>NZ_CAADFC020000015.1 GCF_900696085.1 Bradyrhizobium ivorense | reverse complement strand
GTACAGGTTGATGGTGATCCCGGAGATCGGCGTGTTCTCGCCGGCGTCGTGAACGCCGTCGGCGTCCGCATCGAGCAACTTGATGCCGTTCACCGAGGCCGGCTTGTAGTTCATGAAGGTGGTACCGGCATCGACCCCGTGGGTCTCGCCCGAGGCCAGCGTGATGGCGACGTCGACATTGTCCTTGGTGACATAGCCGCCGCTCAGCACCTCCTCGACAATGTACTTGCCGGGATCGAGGTTGCTGAACGACCAGGTGCCGTCGGCCGCGGTCGTGGTGGTCTTGAACGGCGAGTCTTGGGCGTCGTTGTCGAGCACGCCATCGCGCTCATCGGCCTGCAGCACGCCGTCGCCGTTGAGGTCCTTGTACAGGTTGATGGTGATCCCGGAGATCGGCGTGTTCTCGCCGGCGTCATGCACGCCGTCGGCGTCGGCGTCGAGCAGCTTGATGCCGTTCACCGAGGCCGGCTTGTAGTTCATGAAGGTGGTACCGGCATCGACCCCGTGGGTCTCGCCGGAGGCCAGCGTGATGGCCACGTCGACGTTGTCCTTCGTCACATAGCCACCGCTCAGCACTTCCTCGACAATGTACTTGCCAGGAGGGAGATTATTGAACGACCAGGTGCCGTCGGCCGCCGTCGTCGTGGTCTTGAACGGGGAGTCCTGGGTGTCGTTATCGAGCACACCGTCGCGCTCATCGGCCTGCAGCACACCGTCGCCGTTCAGATCCTTGTACAGGTTGATGGTGATCCCGGAGATCGGGGTGTTCTCACCGGCCTGCTTTACGCCATCGGCGTTGGCGTCGAGCAGCTTGATGCCGTTGATCGAGCCGGTCTGCAAATTGCCGAAATCGAGATTGTGGGCGTCTTGCCCATCGGTCAACGTTACGCTGAACTCACCTTCCGCGTTGTTGGGGGCCGACTGGATCCATCCCGCTTGCGGAATCTCGCGGATCGTATAGGTGCCCGGGGTGACAAAGAACCGGTAATAGCCGATCTCGTTGGCATCGGTGGTGTCGCCATCGTTGTCGAGGTCGATGCTGCCGGTGACGACCGACGGTTCACCCGGATCAAGAACGTTGTTGTTGTTGAAGTCCAGATAAACGGTCCAGCCGTTGAGCGCCGGCTCGGTCGCCGTCTGCCAGACGTGATCGCCGTTGAGATCATTGAACTTGTGGCCGTCGATGACCTGCCCGATCTGCCGGTTCCATTCCTCGAACCCGTCGTTGTTGGTCCACTGGCTGGTGGCCGAGTGCTCCCCCTGCTTGTCGATATAGGTATAGTCGAACGTGCCGGGCTCATAGCCGAATGCCGAATACAGGTAGACAAAGGTCTTGCTGGTGTCGAACGCGCTGATCGGGACCAGCATGGTCATGTCGGTGGTGTTGCCGCTGCCCGACTGCAGGCTGCCGTTGAGCCCGATGAACTTGTCGCCGCCCGCGTCGAGATTGTAGATCAACGTGGCGTTGTCAGCGGCCGGAAACGCGCCGGTGCCGGCGGCTGGCGTGGCTCCGGGGGCGTAGTCGTTCAAGGTGGCGGAGTTGGCCTGCCAGATTTGCAGCGCGTTGAGCGACAGCAGGGACTTGTCGGCGGCGTTGAGCTGATTGATATCGAGCTCGAAGCGATAGTAGCCGACGCCATTGACGAATTCGATCGGCAGGTCGGAAAGCTTCAGCGAATGGATGAAGTTGGTGCCGCCCTTGCCGGCGTTGTCGAGCAGGAAGTCGTTGAAGTCGGTGTTGTAACCTTGCACCTGATCGGTGTTGCCGCCGATCTGAGAGAATGGGTCAAGCAGACCCGTACCGGCACCGACTGTGACCTGATCGCTCGAGAAGATTGCCGTCACGGTTCCGCTGGTGATCGTTCTGGTGGTCTGGAACGTCAGGTCGACCAGCGTCGAATCGGTGAAGCTCGTGGTCGCCTTCAGGCCGAGCGCCGGCTCGTCCGCCGTCAGCAGGAAGGATTGGTTGGCCGCGTCGGCGTTGACGTACCATGAGGTCGTGATGGTGCCGTTGACGACGCCGTCGAGATCGCCGGCGCCGCCGTCGGTGACGATCCAGGGATCTCCGCCGCTCAGCGGCGCGCCCAGTTGATCGTCGATCGTGCCCCAGATGCCATCCGGGCCCGGGCCGATCGAATGCCAGACCGTGAACTGGACGGCGCCGCCTGGCGCGACTTTCGTCGCGGTGAAGGTCGCCGTTGATCCGGGTGCGTAGTCGGAGAGATCGGTGCTGACCAGGAGCAGGTCGTCGCTGAGGACATAGGTACCGGTCGCGGAGTCGAATTTGTACGTCGCCATAGCAAATCTCCCTGCTCACATTTTTTCACGGCAGTACGGGCACGCTCCATTTCCAGAAAATTCCGACCGGCTCGATGTTGACGCGCAATCGCGCGCTCCGCGGAAGCGGGTGCTCCACGGACGGCGGCCAACTCGACAGACGCGGTTTCTCAGAAGTTCGTCGGCCCGAACGGGCCAGGCATTGCCAACGTCATTCCAAATCAATCATCAGGCTACCCTCCCGGGTGCACCGCAATAATCACCTGCGGATCGCACTTGACGTCGTGGACGCACCCAACGTGCTTCCAACGACAGCGACCGCATCCACCCAAAATTACTTGCACTCGAAATAAAAATAGCCGGAGGCGCCGATCAGGCACGTTCCAGCCGACTATGACGATTGCTCGTCCTTACGTCGCATTACGCAACCTTTGACCTCAACCACAGCCCCGTCGACGTGGGCACGCAACAATTCACTGCATTAAGTCAATAGCTAAACACCTGCATTTCTAATTGTAAACCACTTTTTAACGATGGGCCGGCGGCCTGCCGGATGCGGGCGGCCCGATCGGTCTCTACCTTTGCGTGAACTCTATGATGACATCTATCTAACGTAGAGTACGCATTTGGCTTGCGCGCGATGATGCAGAAGCCCGCAGGCTTCATGGCTGGAGCCAAATCAAATTGTGAATCCACGTCATCTGGAAGCGCGGCGCGCGTTGACGCCGACGCTGATCAGGCAGCGGTCGACGCAATCGTCCAGCGGGGTCGCAGCCACCTGGCCAACGCGCAGATTTCCTGTCCCACTGCCTGGAAATAAAGCAGATGCGTGATCGCAAAGGACAGCAGGCAAGCCCCAAGAATGGTCGCCATCACGTACAACCCGGCGCCGGTCGGCACCGCGACCGGTCCAAGCGACGCATGCGCCGAGGTGGGCACGCCGTACTGCCAGGCGTAGACCAGAAAGCCCGCATAGCCTGCGCTGAGGTGAGTTGCGATGGTGAACGCAGGCCTTGCCCTGACGACAAGCCCGAGGCAGGCCAGCAGGAACAGCGGCAGCGCGACGCCGAAAAACTGCAAGCCGTCGATCCCGACGAGCGAGCCGAGCAATGCGTGGCTGCGCTGGAAGATGCCGAAGATCCGGAGATTGACGAACCAGAGCAGTTCGGAACTCGGCGCATATTGCAGGGCCAGCGCCGCCAGCTCGGCGCCAAGCGTCGCCGCGAACAGCACGCAGGGTCCCAGGAATTGCAGCTTGAAAAGGCGATTCATGAAACAAGCCATGGTCAGAAAATGACTGGCTTGTCTTAGGCCCGAAACCTTTTAACTAGTCTTAACGGCTTCCGGCGCGGGCCGCCCCCGGCCGGATAGCGTTGACGGCACGTTATCGGCCGAAATGATCGGGCTACGGCTGGTTGTTCGGCGGCCGCTCGATGAACTTCCGGCTGCCGTTGAGCAGTTCGAGATTGTTGGCGATCACCGGATTGCCCGGGTCGAGCGAATAGGCCTCCTCGAACTTGCGCCGCGCTGCGCTGAGATTGCCGCGCAGCATGTAGGAATAGCCCTGATCGTTCAGCACCTGGACGGTCTTGCCGCCGAGGCGGATCGCCTGCGCATAGGCCTGATCGGCGAGGTCGAAGCGGCGGATCCGGTCATAGCTCGCCGCAAGCCCGACCCAGGCGGTGACGTCCTTCGGTGACTTCTCGACCGCGTCCTTGAAATAGCGCTGCGCCATTCCGTAATTGCCGCGGTTGAAATGCTCCAGGGCGACCCGCACCGGCTCGTCGGAGGGATAGTATTTGACGTCGGTCGGCTCCTGCACGGGGTCGCCGCCCGGCGGGTCTACGGGCGCGACGATGGCGGCCTCCCGCGTCGTGTAATCGCAGGCGGCAAGGCCTGCGGCCAGCCAGCAACAGGCGAGCGGTAGAATGAGACGACGCAATCCGCGTCCCACGCTCCGGCCCCGGCGAACCACCTGCATCATCCCAAAAACCATCTCGAAACAACCTACGAGTAACAGGCGGCCTGCCGAACAGCTCAGCGCCAGACCCTCACGTCTCAATTCCCAAGCCTTCTCCAAAGCCTCCGCCCCTTGCTCGATCAGGCCCGATCCAACGCGGGCGGCAGCGCTCGAGGGGCTGAGGTCTTCGGCTCCTTATCTGCCGCCTCCGACCCCGACGGCCACCGATCCTCCGGTCCCCGCGCCCAATCCGGTCGCGTTGACATTCTGAATTGTGGTGACGGGCGGCGGCTGGCCCATCGCTTCGGTCGGATTGCCCATGTCGGGAAGCTGATCCAGCGGGCGCTGCTGATAGCCGTAGCGCGTCACGGCGCCGCCGGTGCGCCGCGCGTCGTACGCGATCCGGCGGTCACTGACATTCCGTGGCCATGGATGGATCGTGTGGGTCGCAGCATTGACTTCCTTGGCGTTGCCGGCGCTCATCGTGATGGTGTCGGAGCGCTGGAAATAGCGGTCCATCTCGTCATGACCGGCAACCCCGTAGCAGCCGCCGAGCAGGACGGGTGCGAGCAGTGCCAGGTACCTGATGGTCATCCCTCGCCTCCTCTAGTTCAGGGTCTTCACGACCGGCTGGTTTGCACCAACGGCCGGCGGCGGAACGGGCACGATCGCGTTGGGCGCGATGATGTGGCCGTAGGGTCCTTTCACCTCGCCGCCGGAATTGACGTAGTCGTCGTAGCGCTTGCGGACTTCCATCTGGCCATTGAGGAAGAAGTCGACGTCATTGGCCGGCAGGCGCGAGTCGAGTGGCGACGCCAACTGCTGGCCGGGCACCGCCGGCGCCACCAGCCGCGGCGTCACGATGATCACGAGGTCGGTTTCTTCCTGCTGATAGGACTTGCTGCTGAACAGGCTGCCGATCACAGGCACCGAGCCGATCCAAGGCAGTTGCGAGACGTCCTGGCGGTTGCGGGTCTGCAGCAGGCCGGCAATCGCAAAGCTCTGGCCGTCGCGCAATTCCACCGTGGTGCGCGCGTCGCGGCGGGTCAGCGCCGGGACGCTGGTGCCCTGGATCGTGATCGCATTGTTGAAATCAAGCTCGCTGACCGACGGCTCGACCCGCAGGTTGATCACGCCGCGCGACAGCACGGTGGGCACGAAGGCCAGTTCGACGCCGAACTTCTTGTATTCGATCGTGACGGTGGGAAAACCGCTCGTTGTGTTGCTCGGAATCGGCACCGGAAACTCGCCGCCGGCCAGGAAGCGCGCGGCATCTCCGGACAGCGTGGTCAGGTTCGGCTCCGCCAGCCGGCGAGCCAATCCCTTGGTTTCCAGGGCCGTAATCAGCAGATCGACCGAGCCGCCGTTACTGGTCCTGATGATGCTGGTCAGCAGACTTCCAAACGGGGCTGGAGATATGCCGCCGGCGGCGCCGGCGAGCGTTCCCAATGTACCGAGTATCGGGAGGCTACCAGTCGGATAGGCACCCACATTATCGCTGCTGGTTGTGCTAGTTGTCGTGGTAGTTCCGTTGACGGTCACACTGCTATTACTGTTTATCGAGTTGCCACCAATGGGCACACGCCCTGCTGTCCTGACGCCGCCAGTCCCCGTATTCCCGACATTGGTCCCGTTCGCGTTCGCCGCATAGAGGTTCACACCGAGGTCGCGGCCGGCCTGCCGGTTGACCTCGAGGAAGCGCACCTCGAGCATCACCTGCTGCGGCGCGGCAACGGACATGGCGTTGACGACGATGCCGCCCTGCGGAACGATGCCCTTGGCAATCGTCAGCGCCCGCTCCGCGGCGACCGCATCGGCGGCCACGCCGCTCAGCACCACCTGGCCTTCAGATGAAGAAACGCGAATGCCGCGCGTGCCGGTGCCGGCCTGGATGTTCTGCTGCACGTTGGTGACGTCGATGGTCACCTCGACGTCGAGAATGCCGATCTGCTTCATCGAGCTGTCGAACAGGATGACGTTGGTGGTGCCGGTCTTCTTGCCTTGGACGTAGATCAGGTGGTCGGTCAGCGACTTCACGTCGATGATGTCGGGCGAGCCCGCGACGATTGACGAAAATGGCGTGTCGACCCGGAAGGTGCGTGACTTGTTGACCGTCACCCTGACGCGCTGGACGTCGTTCATCTCGCTGACAAAGACGCCGCTGGAAGAGCCCCGCCGCTCTGCCGCCCGCGCGCGATCAGCGGACGGGAAAAAGGCGAGCGCACTGCCAAGAGCCACCAGGCTCAAGGCGAAGAGACCACGTTCCGCGCTACCCCATACGCGACCGCTACCCATTTCGAATCCCCTCCACCGCGAATATCGCGGCCATCCGTAATTTTACGGCTCCCCCGGCGTCCGGATCACTCTCCCATGCACACTACGCCGTGGAGCTTACAATGCGTCCGATTACAAATAGTTACCTACAAATTCCCGTTCCTGGCGCGCTGGGCAGGGAGTGACCCCTTCCGCCCGGGCCCGTCCCGGGCACCCGCCAGCCGCAAAACGCGACCTATGGATAATCCCCTGCCATGCGTGGTTTGCAAGGAAAGACCGTCGCCGGGTTGCGGCAACGCAAGAGAAAACTCCCCGATGTTGCCAGCGCGCACCACTCCGGCTGCCCGCCGGCCTGCCGCACGGCGCGATTGCTGACGTTGCCAGCCTAGAAGCGGACAAATCAGATCGGTCTGTTGAGGTGACTGGCTCGGTCCGGGGCTTCCGTGATTCTCGCTTCACGTGCTCCCGGGGAAACCCGGCGGACGCAAGCTCTCTCAGTTCGGCAGTGGAATCTTGGTGGAGGCGCTCGGGTTGTTGAACGATGAGCCCCATATCGTCGGAAACATCATGGTGAACCCTTGCAGCGACGCGGTTACTGTAACTTGAGACGTTCCCGTCACCGTCGTCACTGTGGGCGTGAGACTGTTGGCATAGAGGAATGGGGCAAGCGCTCGCTTCGTCGCGTCGGGCAGGTAGTCACCGCTACAGGTGACGCTGGTTGCTGTCTTGAGTGCTGCGTCGCTGTAGCAAGTGTCGAGCATGGCTGCCCGCGCACCAGCGCCTGCGAGCGCCCGCAACGACTGCATCGCGATGGCGTAGCGTCCGAGATCGAAGATGGCAAAGATCAACGCAAAAATCGCCATGGCGACGATGCAAAACTCAAACGCCGCGGCGCCGCGCTGGTCGGGTATTTTCATTGCCATTGCTGCATCAAACGCACGGTTTGAACTGTAGGCGTGGCTGCCCCGTCTGACTTGCATTTGCTGTTGTCCAGTTTCGTGTCGCCCTGAAACGTCACACCGTATGCGATGACCTGGTAGCAACCCGGACTGGGGGCAGTCGACAGGCTGTTGCCTCCGTAAGTGACGGGAGTGTTCGGTATATAGACCGTGCCATTGAAATAGCTGCTTGAGTTACCGGTGAGAGTAACGCCTCCCTTCGTGTACGCCTCACCATCATAGATGACCAAGTCTACCATCTTGCTCAGAACTGACGAAAGCGCCGGCGGCCCCGCAGGATTCTTCACTGCCGTGAGCTGGATCAACGGGCCGCCATTGACCGACAGCGTTGCGCTCCCGATCAGTATCAAGGTGGCGCCAAGCGTTCCGGATGTAACAGTCGTCGAAGAGCTGCTTATCTTGATGGTTCCGCTGCAGAAGTAGTACGTGCCGTTTAATGTGCCGCTTAGGTTCAGGTTGCCGGTCGGCGCATTGCAGCAGGAACCGGATTCATACGACTGCAATGAGGCGCACTGCCCCGCTGTCCCGCCGGGGAAATCCGATGTCTTCAACTTGGCCAACGCCGTGCCGACTGCACTGAGCGGATCGGGGATTGGCTGCTGATACGTTTGCACGCCCGTGCATTGGCTGCCGCCCGTCTGGGAACAACCGCCGACCGTGTAGCTCGGCGCACTCACCTGAATGCCGTTATTGCCGACGAAGCCGATCGCGTTTGACGCGGAACTGTCCGACGAGATACCGCACGTCGTCGACGATACGGTAGGACTACCCTGAAAGGTAACAGAGTCCTTCAAGGCCAGCACACATGGAGGCTTCGCCATACTATCAATCTTGGCGACTGCCGTCGCGGCCACGGTGATCGTCGACAAGCCGAGCGCCTTGGCGATGTATGCCGGCTGCTGCTGGCTAATGGTGGCCTGGACGTAGGTCCCCGCGGCCCCGTTCCACGAGGTCAGCGAAGCGACCTGCACGGTCTGCGAAACTCCGCTCCCAAGGCTCGTCGAACATTTGGATCCGGAATAGGACGTGTCGCCGGAATTGCAGAACGCGTTCTGGGCTGCAGCCTGCTTGCCGCGGTAATCATAGGCTTGTGTGTTGTTGCACGATACGCCGGGCTGCGGAGCGGTGTCGCAAGCCAGCCGCAAGGCGCCCGAATAGGCGGCCGCATCGGCTGCACTCTGGGCGCGCTGCTTGGTGACGTACCACGATCCAGCCTCGCCGCCGAGTGCCACAAATCCGATCACGGGCACCAGGGCAATGACGGTTGCGAATGCGACTGAACCTCGACGGGAGCGGAGGATGTTGCGCATGGGGCGTCCTATTGAAATCGCTCTGAGTAAGACAGGGTGAACGAACAGGGATTGCTATTAGTGCTGTTGCACAACCACGTCCTCGTTACGATCGGCGCCAACGTGATCGTTGTTGAGTACACGTAGTATTTCGGTTGGTCGGGACCGGAGTTAGCCGACGTGCAGGCAGCATTGCTCTCGCCGCAAATGAGCTGAATGCTGGAAATCGGATACTTGCTGTCGGCCTTGGCCGTCGCGGTTGACGACCAGGAGGACGCGTTCGTGACGTCTGGTGGCGGAGAATACAGGATCGATTGCCCGAAGTTACGCAATGCCTGCCGCGCGGAGATAAACTGGAAGCCGGCGATCGCAATGTCGGCAAGCGGCAGAAGGATGATCAACATCAGAAAAAGCCAGATGGCCGGCACCTCCAATGCGGCGGCGCCCCGCTGATCCGCCAGGAAGGAAACCCTGCGGCTCATGACAGACCTCGATCGGGTCGAAAGCTTCTCATGGCCAAAGTCTCAATGGTGACCACGCTCCTGGCTCCGGTCCGCGTTTGCGTTCATTTGAACGCCTTGATGAGGTTCAGCATCGGCCCGCCGCCGAGAATGACGAACATCGCCGGAAGCAGGAACAGCACCATCGGAACGGTCAGCTTGGCGCCCAGCTTGTGGGCCTTTTCTTCCAGCTTGGTGATGCGTTCGCGGCGGAGGTCGGCGGCGATGCTGCGCAGCGCCTGGCTCAATGGCGTTCCGTATTGCAGGCTCTGGCTGATCATGGTGCCGAAGCGGCGAAGCCCCTCCGACCTCGCGCCCATCTTCTCGAATGCGTCGAAGCGATTTGGCAGGACCCGCAGATCATCGAGAAGATCGGTCAGGACGCGGGCCATGGGCGGATTGGTCTGGACGATTTCGGCCGCCACGCGCTGCAGGGCGCTCTCCAGGCCCATGCCCGCCTCGCTGCACACGACCAGCAGATCGATGGCATCCGGCATGCCCAGCCGAATCGCGGCATCGAAACGCCGCTTCAGCACCATCATGATCAATCGCGGTCCCATGATCCCGAGCACCAGGCCGACCAGCGTGAAGACCAGCGCGTTCGCGTCCAGAACCTGCGCCAGCAGGAAGGCGACGATCGGACACGCGAACATGCTGAAGATCTTGACACCGATCCAGATCGGCAAGACCCGATGATGATTGAATCCCGCCGATTGCAGGATGGTTCGCAGTTCCTCGATGTTTTCCTCGGCATAGAAGCGCCGGTAACGCGCGCCCAGCGTTGAAAACCAGCCCACCACGTCCCTGGAGCGTACCGATTGGTCAGGGATACCCAGCACCGCGTTCGACACCCGTGCGTCCAACGCACGAAGGTGCACTTCGCGGATCAGCAACAGCAGAGTCGCGGTCGCAGCAGCGATGGCAAGGGCGATCAGGCCGAGACTTGCGGTCATAGCGCGGTATTCCTTCTGATCATCCAACGGATCACGAAGTGCCCAAGGATCACCGAGGTCACCGCGTAGCCCAGCATCGTGTTTCCGGTCGGATCATGGAACAGCACGTCGATCATTTCCGGGTTGAGCGCGTAGATCACCCCCGCGATGATGAACGGCGCGGCGACAAGTGCGCGTGACGAAAAGATCACCTCGGCCGCCAGCGCCTTGGCGCGCGCGGCCATCGCAACACGCTGCCGCACGGTCTCCGCCAGCGTCTGCAGGGTCTCGGCCAGACTGCCGCCCGACTTCAACTGCACGGCAAGCGTCACGGCAAAGATGCCATACTCCGTGACTTCGGTGCGGCGATAGATGCCTTCCACCACCTCCTCCGGAGGCCTGCCCAGATTCAATTCGCTGCATGCGATCGCGAACTGTCCGGCGGTCGGCTCCGGCATCTCTCGCGCGATGGTCCGGAATGCTTCGTGGACCGGCAGCCCCGATCGCACGGTGCTCGTGACCAGCTGGACCGCGTCAGGCAGTTGCCGGAACAGCCCGTCGGTAAAGCGGCGTTGCTGCCATTTGAACAGACCTCGCACCGTCATGACGGCGACGAATGCCGCCGCGAAGGACACTTTGCCGGTGGAGAATCCCAACAGGCCGACGGCATTGAAGGTCACCGCTCCCGCGAAGATGCCGGCAATCACCACATAGGCCGGGTGCAAGGCGTAAGGGACACCGGGCCTGTAACCGGCCAGGCGGTACAAGAGCTCGGAGCGCGATCCGGTCTCCGCACGACGAATGGACGGCAGGTCGGCCGACCGCGACGCCGGCAAAGCCACCGCGAGCTGGCGGTCGATGCGCCGCTGTCGGGCGTCGAGCCACAACGTCGTACACGCTGCGCACATCAGCAGCCCAAGGACGGCGACGATGACGGACACTGGTATCATATCTGCGCCATAGCCTCGGCCCAGGCCCGCTCGAGTCCGTAATAGGCAAGACGGCTCTTGAACTTCGGGACCGCGTTGGTGGACTTGTAAACGCCTTGTATCCTGCCGTGAACGTCCTCTTCCTTGTACTCGAACACGGCGATGTCGTTGGTGGTGATCACCTCGCCTTCCAGGCCGACCACCTCGCTGATCTGGACGATGCGGCGCTGGCCATCCCGCATGCGTTCGACCTGGACGATGAGGTCCAATGCAGCGACGATCTGGGTCCTGATCGCCCGCGGCGGCAGATTGGCTTGTCCCATCTGCACCATGTTTTCGACGCGCGTCAGGGCGTCGCGGGTGCTGTTGGCGTGCACCGTGGAAATCGAGCCGTCGTGACCCGTGTTCATTGCTTGCAGCATGTCGAACGCTTCGATGCTGCGCACCTCGCCGACCACGATCCGGTCAGGGCGCATGCGCAGCGCGTTCCACAAGAGATCGCGCTGGGTCACCTGCCCGGTGCCTTCGAGGCTCGGCGGCCGCGTCTCCAGGCTGATCACATGCGGCTGCTGGAGCTGCAACTCCGCCGCATCCTCGATGGTGACGATGCGCTCGCCGTGGTCGATGAATTGGCTCATGGCGTTGAGCAGCGTCGTCTTGCCGGAGCCGGTGCCGCCGGAGACCAGCACATTGAGCCGGCAACGGGAGGCGAGCTCGAGCACCTGGCCGATGCCCGTGCTCATCGAGCCGTTGGCGATCAATCCGGCGATGTTCAGCCGCCGGGCCGGGAATTTTCGGATCGAGATGCAGGGACTATGGATCGCCAGCGGCGGCAGGATGATATTGACGCGGCTGCCGTCCGGCAGGCGGCAGTCCACCATCGGGCTGGATTCGTCGACGCGGCGGCCGACCTGCGCGGCGATCTTCTGCGCCACCGATGCGATGTGGTCGTTGTCGCGGAAGCGGACCGCGACCCGCTCCAGCTTGCCGGCTCGCTCGACATAGATGCTGCTCGGCCCGTTGACCATCACGTCGTTGATCGTTTCATCGAGCAGGAGCGGACGCAGCGGCCCGTAGCCGGTCATGTCGTCCGCGATCTCGTCCGCCAGCAGAAGCTGCTCGCGGCCCGACAGTTCGAGCCGTTCCTGGTTGGCGATGCCGTGGATGATTTCCTCGATCTGCCGCCGCAGAATTTCGCGCGGAACAGTCGCCGCCGCCGACGGCTCGATCTGCTCGATGACCCGCTCGCGCAGCGATGCCGACATCGCGGGATTATGATGGACGGGCTCCTCGCGCTTCGGCGGCAGGCTTGGCGCCGATGCAGGCGAGCTCGGCGGCGGCGAGCTCATCGTCGATGTCGCCAAGCTCGGCGGTTCAGGTCGGTTTGCCGTCAATGAAGGCAACCGGGCCGCCTGGTCGTCTGCGCGCCTTCCAAACTTTTTCATAGCCCAAGCAGCCTCCGCAAACGTCCCTTCCGCTTGGCGCCCCCGACGCCCGCGATCTCCCGCACGATCGGGGCAAGGTGCCGTCGCAATCCCTTGACGTGCTTGAGAGCGGGAATTCCGAGGTTGACGGCCTGGGTCATCCCCTTGCCGAGATCGGGGATCACCATGTCCGGCTCCGCGCCCAGGGCCTTGACGATCGTCGCCCTGGGAAGGCCGCCGGGCCGGTTGGCGCGATTGAGCAAGGTGAAGACCCGATCCTTGCCGGCGATGTTGGTGACGGCGGTGCGTAGCGCATGGGCATTGCGAAGCCCCGTCACTTCGGCTTCCAGCAGCACGAGGACGTGACGCGAGAGCGTGAGGACGGGATGCATCGCCGCCCCAAAGGGCACCGGCACGTCAACGACGATGTAGTTGAAGCGCTGACGGAGCAGACCCAGCACGTGGCGCACGCCCGCTTCGGTAATGTCGAGCTGTGCATCCAGATCCTCGTCGGCGGAAATCAGGCACACCTTGCCGTTGACCTCGATCCCCGCACGCTCGAGGAACAAGGTGTCTGCCCGCATCGGATTTTCCAGGGCAATCCGCAGTCCCGGCCCCGGCTGAACGCCGAGCATGACCGCGGTTTCACCGTTTTGCAGATGCAGATCGAGCAGTGCGACCTTGGCCTTGGTGGTCTCCGCGAGCTGCAGGGCGAGATTGATGGCGATGCTGGTTGCTCCGGCACCTCCCTGCGCCCCGCAGATCGAGACGACATGCCCGCCACGATCGACCTGCCCCGCCGGCGCGTCGCCGATCATCAGCTTCGGACGCAGCAGGTCCATCACTATGTCGCGCGTGAGCGGCCGCGGCAGGTACTCGGTCACGCCGATTTCCATGAGCTCGCGGTAGAACTGGATCTCCCTGTTCTCGCCGATCAAGGCCACCCGGACATCGGGCGGGCAGACGCTGGCCAATCGTTCCAGCTCGGTGAAGGGATCATCGATGCCGCTGATGTCGGCCACCAGCGCAAACAGCTCGGTGTCGGTTTCCAGCATCCGGATGGCATTTTTGATCGTGCCGCGCTTGATCGACAGGTTGCTGCCCTCGAGGCCTTTGCGCAGAGCCGCGGCACTCAGGTCGTCCTCGACGAAACAGACGACCCGGTCGCGCGCGATAACCGATACGGGTTCAGGCGTGCCTAGCATTGCCATGTTCATCTACTTTTCTCCTGTAACTTGCCGGCCGCCGCCGTTGTCGTCTGGCGGGCAACCTCGGGCGATCCATCGCAGCTGTCGCCCGTCACGCTATTGTCTGCGTATTCCTTCCTGACCGAGATCTCCTTGCGCTCACCGCCGGAGTGAACCACGATTGCCGTGGTCTGGCCGGCAATCGCATTCTGACGCGCAAGCTCAGGCGACACATCGCAGCTCGACATCGCGCCGCCGTCTGCCTTGTCCCACTGATCGACGGCTGCGCGCACGGCCAGCGAGAGCGTTCCGAGCTGCTTTGCGACCGTGATCTTCTTGACCTGGTCCGGCCCAAGCTCCAGCGACACGGTTTGCGCCTGCTTGCCCGCCACGGCGGCGATGCTTCGCCCGCCCTGCACGATCTCCTGGTCGATGGCGATGACCCGAACATTGCGCAAAACGGTTTCGCTCAGGGCGCGGCGGGCCGGATTTGCCTTCTCGAACACCTGGGTCAGCAGGACATCCACATAGTCGCCAGGCCTGATCAAACCGGAGACGCCCGACTCCTCGTCCACCTTGATGCTGATGGCACGGCTGTCCGGCGCCAGGACGCTGGCGAGGAAACCGCGATCCTTCGGGCGCAAGATGTCTTGCAACGTCAGGGGGCTGCCGGCGTCGACGAACTTGCGAACCAGCGAACCGGGAAGTCCCGCCTTGGAGTCGGGCGTATCGAGGATCGCGCCCGCCGGGACCTTGTCCGGCGCAGCTGTCCGCACCGCGAAGTCCTCGTCACGGGCCAATGTGCCCTTCGGTAGCGCACGCGCCGCGACGAAATAACCGACCGTTGCCGGCGCCGGCGCCGCCGCCACCGGCGCGCTTTCGGCGACCGCCACCGGGGCCTGTTTCGGCTGGTTCATGTTGAAGGCAATGAGCCCGAACGCGGTGGTTGCAAGCAGCAGCACTACGATGATCGAAAGGCGCAAGGCGGATGACATCTCAAATTCCTTTGCTCAAAATCGTCCAGATGCCACCGCAGGCTATGGCAACGCCATACGGCAGCGGTGCATGCCGCAGATGGCGCCAGCGCTCGACCGCATAGACCCGCCGCGCGAGCGACGATCCGGCGGGAGCCAGTTTCGGATATGGCAGGTTGCGCATCACCAGATGCGCGAGGGCAAGCACGCCGCCGGCCAGCGCGGTGACGGCCAGCAACTGGACCACGCCCGTCAACGGCAGGCCGACCGCCAGGGCAACCAGCAACTTGACGTCGCCGCCGCCAATCGCTCCCCGTGCGTAGACGGCCAGCAGCAGCAGAAACAGGATCGCAGTGACGATCAGCGATTCCGCAATCTGCATCGGGCTGGCCAATTGGCCGGCAATCCCGAGCAGCGCCAGCGCCAGGCAAATCTCGTTTCGGATCAGCCGTGTCGCGACATCGATCGTCGCCACATACAGCAACAACAGGATTTCCAGAATTGAGGCTATGGGAATAATCCAACTCATCAAAAGCAGGCCTCAGGAAAGAAAAAAGAATTGCACTTCTCGAAATGGATGATGTGAATTCCAACGTCTCCGCCGGACGCGACATCAAACTCCAGCTTGATTGGCGATGGCGGTCGCGTTCACCGCGGTCGTCGGCATCGCCTTGACGTCGTTGCCGGGACCGAACACCGCGATCACTCCAAGCACGACGCAAACAGCGAGCATCAAGTATTCGAACGAAACTGCTTCGGCTCTGTCCGCGCGCAGAGGCCTCAACGCATCAATAATCGTATCGCAATACCCCAACACCGGAAAAATCCTTCGTTGGCTTGAGGGGCTTCTTCAAAAATGAAGACGTACGTTCAATCACGCTTGTAAAATAAAATGCTCTAGAAGGATGGAGGTGAAAAAGGGGAAGGCGTGAGCCCGCCCCTCTTTCGAGGGATCGATCACAGGCCAGACATCGTGCTCGAGATCTTGACGATACCGTTGTGCAGCGCGGTCGAGATGCTGGTGTCGGTCTTGAACACGGCGAGCACCACGGCGACGATGCAGGCGGCAACGATGATGTATTCGAACGACACGACGCCGTCCTTGTCGGTGGCCAGACGCTTGAAAGCTTCCTTGGTCTTGGTGAAGTAATCCAACATAGGAAAAAATCCCTTTTGAGATGAATTTACGCAATTACCGTTGGCCAGCAATTCCGGTGCCAACTGGAATTTATTTATAATCTTTCGCCAGTTGACTGTCATCCGGTAATCGTTTGTTAACCCTACCGCACGGCGGCGAGCGCCTCACACGGACAGGTTGTCACCCGCGCAAACGACCGGAATCCCTTGAGATAACTTAGATTTTCCGAACGCTCTGCAATCCGGTGACGCCGGTCCGTGCGAATACGGTGCGTGGGTTCCACGGGGGTGAGATATTGCGACAAATTGCCCGAAAAAGGGGCGCTCGGACGATTTCGGAATATTGGAAGAGTATCCCTGACTTGCCCGACGTGTCAAGTTGCCTGGCCGGGCGTGTCAGTAGCGGCCGGCCGCCACCGGCTACTTTGCATGGGGTTGTTTTTCGAGATTGGGCAGCACGCCCCTGCGACGGGTCCGCCAGGGTCACAGGCCGGGACGCGCAATGCATTGCCTGGATGGGCGAGAGGCTGCCAAATCACCGCCGGCAGCGAAGCGATCCTGAGTGGAGGCAGCCTGAGCCGGCCGTTGGGGATGTCGGCAGCGTCAGCCAGACCGCGGATTGTAGCGGGATCCGGCCTGCCGAAATTCAGCGGCCTCCACTCGCCTGTATCGAAACGTGTCGCTCGGAGGGGCAGATCGTGTCCTGCCCCTCTCCGGCGTTCGATCAGAGGCCCGAGAAGGTGCTGGAGATCTTGGTGATTCCGTTCGACAGGGCAGTCGAGATGCTGGTGTCAGTCTTGAACACCGCGAGCACGACGGCGACGATGCAAGCCGCGACGATGATGTACTCGAATGAAACCACGCCGTCCTTGTCGGCGCGCAGACGCTTCAATGATTCCATGGTGCTGACGTAAAATTTCGACATGGGAAAACCCTTTGACTGAGATGAATTTTACAAAAGCCGTCGGCAGGCAATCCGGGTGCCAACCGTTTAGTTTTATAGTATTTCGCCTAAAGTTGCACCGTTAAATCTTTGTTAACCTTACTCCGCCGAGTCCTCCGTGTTTGCACGGAGGACGCCTTGCTTTCGGCGCCCCTTCCCGCCCGTTCGTTCGGACATAGACAGAAACATTGACGCATCCTCTCGCCGTCGCAGTGCGCCGGCAACCCACGCCATGGCTGTTCAGGGATTGCTTCAGGGACGCGCGCGGCGAACGTGGACGACGGCCACATCATCGGCGTAGGCCCGCTCCCAGTCCGGCAGCAGATCGAGCAGACCTGCGGCGCGCGTCGACGGGGCGAGCAACGTTGCGTCGATCTTGTATTCGTCGAGCAATTTGACGAAGTCCGGCACATCGCGAAGCGAAAGGGCGAGGTAATAGCGGGTGAGAAAGGCCGACCCATAAAGTTCGGCACGTGAATCGATGAACGTCGGAATGCCCTCGAAGATCAGATATCCGCAGAAATAGTACTCATTCAGGATCCGGCTGGCCTTCAGCTCCCTGAGCTTCTCCACCGCAACGCGCGGAACGCGCGGTAGCGAGTGCTCCACCGTCGCCAGGACTACCCCGGTCGCGACAACGAGGGCGGCGATCGCTGCGACGAACGCGGTCCGCGCCGGTTGCACCACTTTCCGGCGGTGCTGCAGCTCGGGCCACGAAAGCTGCTGGCCCAACGGACCGGCAATGAAGAACGGCGCAACGAGTGCGAAAACGTCGACATAGCGCACATGGGCCAGGGTCTGCCAAACGACAGCGAGCAGCGCCGCAACCCTGATCGGAGGCAGCTTGAGCCCGCTGTACAGGGCGTAGCCAGCGCCGGCGATCAAGCACACTGTCACAGCATTGGTTTCGCTGAAGTCCAGCGGCTGCCACTCGCTGATCTTTGAAAGAATCGGTCCCAGCTGGAAAAGGCGCAGCGTCACCAGGATCGATTCCGGTCCATACGGGGTGATGCAAGCGGCCGCGAGCGCAAATCCCCCAAAGCGAAGCCATTGCACCGCGACCGTCACCCGCGCGGATTTGTCCGCAGTCCAAATCGCCTCCAGTGCGAACGGCCCGGTCAGCGCCAGGCCCATCGTAAAGCTGCCGTGGAGGTTCGCCCAGAGCGTCATGAGCGGGATGTACCAGAGCGAGGGCGCGCGACGCTGTTCACTCGCCTCGATCAGGGCGTTCGCCCACAGCACCATCAACGGGAAGGTCAGGACATGCGGCCGGGCCATCGTGTGGATCGCCGCCATGGCGATTGCCCCGGCCACCATGATCATGACCGGCACGTTCGGCAATTTTTTCAGTAGCAGGCGCGTGAGCAGGAAAATCGCCGAGGACGCCGACAGCGCGGCAAGCATTGCAGGTCCCGGCCATCCGGCCAATTTGAACGCAGCGAAGTAAATGACCTCCGCCAACCACGCACTGGTTATCCAGGACGCGCCGGGCATCGTGAAAGAGAATGGATCAGCATACGGTACGGCACGATGATCGATGATCCACTGCCCCACCACAATATGCCAATAGATATCGGAATCGACTAACAGGTCGCCCTTGATGATGAGTGCCAGGTAGGTCGTGGCCGCGAATATCAGCGGCAACCAGGGCCGAAGGTGATCGCTGCGCGCAGTGGCTGCGCTCAGCCCGGTCTCCGTATCCACCTGAAGCGAATGACTGCTCAAGGGCGTGCTGTCCGTCTCAGGATGGCGATCATTGTCAACTTTGACCTGGCGCGCAACCCGGCGATTTCCAAAATCCACCGTCCAAGAGCGAGGCCGCAGAGCCGCCTCCGCGTCGCCCTCGGCAGGCGCGCGTTGCCGTCCCCGCTCGTCCAGCCCCGCTCCCGATCACGCGATCCCGGTCAGCGACGTCTGCTGGTGCAGGCTGACCCAGAACTCGTCCATGGTATTCAGGTTGACGGTTGCCGGATTGATGCCGCCGGCGGAGGTGCCGTTGCTGTCGTAGGCGACCTGCCCCGAGGTGCTCGTCACCAGGTGACCGTCGTTCCACCACATCAGCGCGTTCTTGAGCCCTTCGCCGTCGGCCTCCTTGCCGCTGTTCCAGTCGGCGATCGAGGCCGGATTGGTCACGTCGACATATTTCTGCCAGGCGTTGCCGCTGGTCGCGACCGCCGGGCCGGCGAGCTTACCGCCCGAGCTGTCGATGATGCCGTCATTGTTGGCATCTACGGTGAAGCCGTTGCCGCTCCACGCGCCCTTGCCGGTCAGCCACATCACGGCTTCGTCGATCATATCGTTCGGCTGCACCTTGCCGTTGTCGATGTTCAGCTGCGCCGCGATGGTCTGCTGCAGCATGATGATGCGCGCATCGCCGGTCGTGCTCGACGACAGGATCGAGGCCGCCAGCGTATTCGAGATCAGCAGATTGTGCGCGTCGTTAGCGATGCCGTCGCCGTTGGAATCGCCGAGCAGAAGATTGCCGTCGTGCCGCGGATTGATGTCCAGGGCCGAGAGCACGCCGCTCTTGAAGGCGCTGTTAGTCGGATTGCTGACCTTGGCGCTCGAGCCGTCCCATGCGTCGGTATGGCTCCCCCAGAAGCCCTGGGTCAGCGTGCCGCCCTGCTCGGTGAAGGTGCCGGTGTAGCTCGAGACGTCGTCATCGGTCGGCAGCGCCGTGTGCAGGGCCGTGTCGGTGAACGAGCCGCCCGCCATCCCCGTATTGCTGTAGTCGCCGAGAATGGCCGTGCCGGAGGCTGTGAAGGTCCAGCTTTCGCCGAGATCGAGGAGCCCGTTATTGTTGGCGTCGCCGACATTGTGCACGTGATCGGCCTGCAGCACGGCAGTGGGCGAAATACCGGGCTGATTGTCCGTAACGGCGATGTTCGACAGCGGGACGTCCCCCGCATTTGTGACCGTGTAGGTCCAGGTAACGCCATAACCCGCGAGGAAGCTGAGACCGTCGCCGGTCGCCAGATGCGGGGTCACGACATTGTTCACGATGGTTACGGAGTCGACGCCGGTCGTCACCTTCTCGATGTGGATCGCGGGATTGACGCCGGTGTAACCGGACGTATCGCTCGCCGTCGGTGCCGCAACGTGCCCGGCATCGTCGGTGAAGCTGCCGCTTGCCGTGCCCTTGTTGGTGTAGGCGCCGTCGATCGCCGTGCCGGTCGCCGTGAAGATCCAGGTCTCGGTGGTGTCGAGCAGGCCGTTCTGGTTGGCGTCGCCGACGTTGAAGCCGCCGCTCGTCAGACTGGTCGGCATCACGCCCGGCTGGTCGTCGGTGACGGTCACGTTGGACAGCGCGACATCGCCGGCATTGCTGACCTTGTACTCCCAGATGATGTTCTCGCCGGCGATGATCGTCAGGTTGTCGCCTGCCGCCCCCTTGCCATCGACCAGGACGAGATTGCCATTCGCATCCAGCGTACCGTCGACGGTCACCTTGTCGATCGCGATCTTGGGGGTGACGCCGATGTAGTTGGCGCGGTCGCTGTTCGTCCCGGTGGTCGTGCCGTTCGCATCCGTCACCGTGCCGACCGCCGTTACCGTATCGATCTGCAGGAGCTGACCGTTGCCGCCCGGCTGCAAGCCATCGACCGCGGTCGTCGACGCGGTGTAGGTCCACGACTCGCCAAGATCGATCAGACCGTTGTTGTTCGCATCGCCGCCCTGATAGGTGAAGGCAAGTGCCGGATCGTCGGTCAACGGCGCCAGCAGCAACTTGGGGTCTAGGTTGGATGCGTTCGGCATCGTCTCGTTGGTGATGATCACCTTGTAATAGACGGTCGAGCCGGCCAGCAGCGTCGGCGCATCGTCGCTGCCCGCAGCGATGCCGTAGAGGCCGACATCCTGCCAGTTGGTCCCGTCGACCGAGATCTGCTTGTCGATGCCGACCACCGCGTCCGGCGTCTTGCCCGCCGGGCTGGCCGGCCCGACCGACCACTCCTCAAATCCCGCATCCGCATTCGAGAACTGGGAATAGAGGTAAATGAAGGCCCCGGGATCGGTGCCGGCGAAATAGGAGTTCGGGATCAGGACCTTGTAGTCGCTGTGGCCGCTGCCCGACGACCAGGCCGTCAAGCCGACGGAGACATCGACATCGGCGCCGCCGCCGGTTTTTCCGTCCGCTCCGCCGTCCATGTCGTAGAGCTGAGTGAGCCCGGCCAGCGAGGTGAGATTGCCCGCCGACCCCGCATAGATCTGCAGCTTGTCCAGACTGATCGGGTCGCTTTGCTCGTTCAGATCGAGACGGAATTCCCGGTAGTCCACGCCGTCGATGGTGACGATCGGCACCGCGCCGAGCAGGAGGCTGTGATTATGCGCTGGCGAGCTTCCGGTGTTCTGAACAGGCGCGGCATCGGTGTTGAAGCCCTGCTCGACACCTGTGTTCTGGATCGTAACGAATGACGGGAAGATGCCGGTGCCCGTCGCAGTGTTGGTATCACCGGTCAGAAACTTGATGCCGTTGGTCAGGCTTGCGGGAACGACGGCCTGCACAGGCGTATGCGGGCTATCGGTGAAGCCCGTTGTCATCATGACGCCGGCGGTCTGGTCGATCGCGCTCAACGAGAACGCCTCGCCGGCCGCGTCCATCCCGACCGCCCAGGTGGTCCGGATCACACCGTTGGCAACGCCATCGAGATCTCCGGCGCCACCATCGGTGACCGTCCAGGGCTGGTCGGTGCCGGACACGGCGGTCCCCGCCACGTCGGCGACATTGAAGGTCACGGTGTCGCCGACGCCGACGGTTGCCGCGATATTGGCGGTCGAACCTGGCGCATAGTCGGCGAGATCGGTGGCGAGGGAGAAGCTGGCTAGTGATGGATCGGCGCTGAGAAGTGAATCATTGACGAGAACAAACGAGTTGGTGCTTGCATCGAACGTGTAAACTGCCACGACTGAAATCCTTCCAAAATGAACACCACGAAATTCCGCAACGGCCGGCGGCAGCCGGCTCGTCGATCAGTGAGAGCGAGAAGGTGTGTTGAGATGGCGCTACAGGCTGCAGCCGGGCGTCGCACCTGCCGGCGGCCAAACCTGTCCATGCAATGAGGCGAAACCGCCTTTCTTCCCATGAAAAAACTGCAACCGGCAAAAAGCCACATCCGCAAAAATACGGGTATCGGCGCAAAAACGGCGCCAATACACTTGAATCAACTCTAGATGTATTGTTGCCGTTAACGCAATAAAAACCTTTGTGACGTGGTAAACGCCAGGCTGGATCGCATCGCGCCCTTCGTTTGCTCCGTCGTTATTTTTCCCTGCGTGCTGCTGCACGAACTGAGCGTGGCCATACTCGCCACGGCCGAAAGCAAAGCTGGACGGACAATCGCGCTGGCCTATCCACAGGGTATCCCAGCAATTAGCAGTCACCCGTGAGCAACGGCATTGGCGGCGTTGAACGAATTTTCCGCTTCTTTTCCGCTAACTGCTTGCTCTAGGATCAGACATTTCAGTCGGAATGCTCGCCGGCGAGGCTCAAGCAACGTCAAGAACCAAGCGCTGCGAATATCCGGCGTCATGGGGATTTGAGATGACCGACCGCATTGCGCTTTTTATCGATGGCGCGAATCTTCATACCACCGTCAAGAGCCTCGGCTTCGAAGTCGATTTCCGGCGATTGCTCGCGGAGTTCGGCAAGCACGGACTGATCGTCCGTGCCTATTTCTACACCGTGGTGAGAGACGAGGACGAGTTCAGCAGCATCAGGCCACTGGTGGATTGGCTCGATTACAACGGGTATGCGGTCCGGCGAAAGCCGGCCAAGGAGCACAGTGACGGCGAAGGACGGCGAAGGGTAAAGCGCAGCGTCGGTGTCGAGATCGCCGTCGACGCGCTGGAGATCGCTCGCCGGATCGACCACGCATTCTTGTTTTCCGGCGATGGTGATCTGCGATCCGTCGTCGAAGCCGTCAGGCGAATGGGGGTCCGCGTCACCGTCGTTTCCAGTATTCGAACCAAGCCTCCGATGGTCGCCGACGAGCTTCGGCGTGAGGCCGATGTCTTCCTCGAGCTCGACACGTTGAGGACATCGATCGAGCGTCCGCCGCACCCGATCGCGCCGGAATGATGCCTGCCGCGCCGCCGGGGCTCACCAGGCGCGCCGCGCGCCCTCCCCACCTCTCAGGCCCGTTCGCTTGGCGCGTGCGGCCGCTGGACATCAAGTTGCGCGGCCCGCGCGGAAACCTCAGTATGGCCGCAGCGAGCGCGCGCCTGCACGGGGATCCCCAATGCGAAAGTCAGTCGGTTGTCTGCTGTTGCTCCTGGCATCGACACCTGCAGTGATGGCCAACCCGACGCGGTTTGCCTGCGACCCGCCACAGGGCAAGCGGGTCGAGCTTGGCCCTTCGAACAGGTCGGGTGATGCCCAGTGGATCGACGACAATCTCGATACCGTCCGGCCCGCGGTCGTGATCGATGGCCAAACCCTCTCGGTGACATGGGGAACGTCGGTTGCGCAGGAAGGCGCGGGAGCCAAGCTCACGACCTACGTCTTTGCGGCGGCGCGTCGCGACGCGTCGTCCATTCTGGCAACCCGCGTGGACGACACCACGGCCGAGATCTTCAGGTTCTATTTCGCCAGCAAGGTGCTCTACAAGCTGACGACCCGCTCGGCAGGCGCCTCTCTCGACGGCAAGATGCCGCCTCCCTTCATCGCCACCCATTTTGCGATTTGTCGGGAACAGTAGACGGGCGGGCGAGCTCGCCGTTCGTTAGGACAGGCTTAACCTACCGCGGGCTTTTGGTTGCCGCCGCGCCGAGTCCAGCGCCTTTTGAATCAATATCAACCTTCCTACAACCGACTGAATTATCTCGATATTTCTAGTTGACGCGGAGCCCGGCGGCGACTGGGGCGTGTCTCATTTGGCGCCGCGGTGTGACCGAAATGTCATAGGTTACAAACCCCTCCTTTGTTACGCTTTCCCACGGATTCCTTTGTAAATTTTTTTGGACTAGGGGCGGGATCGATGAAGACGGCGTACCTCGTGATCGCGGGACTGTGCTTGGCGGCGAGCCCGTCAAGGGCCGAAGTCTTTTCGATCAATGACGCCTTGCGTCAGGCCATGCAGACCAACCCAGGCGTTGGTGAGGCCTCGGCAAACCGGCGGGCCACCGAAAGCGAGCTGCGGCAAACTCAAAGCACCATGCTGCCGCAGGTGCGCATCGACGCCAGCTACGGGCCGGAAAAATTCGATCAATCGCCGGGGGTCATCAGCCCGTCGCTGCAGGTCCCGACCGCAGGTTCAGGACCGTGGCGGAATGGCAGCCAGGAATCGGTGGTGGTGCGGCAGCTGCTGTGGGACGGCTTTGCCACGATCCATGACACCTGGCGTCAGACGGCGCGCGTCAATGCTGCCGCCTCCCGCGTCAAGGAACGAACCGAGTTGCTGGCGCTCGACGCGGCCGAAGCCTATGTCGATGTCGTGCGCTATATGCGGCTGGTCAGCCTCGCCCAGCAGAACGTCGCCAACCACGAGAAGATCTTCTCGAACGTGAACTCCCGCTTCTCGGGCGGCCGGGCCGGCGA
Organism: Bradyrhizobium ivorense; assembly: GCF_900696085.1. GTDB lineage: Bacteria > Pseudomonadota > Alphaproteobacteria > Rhizobiales > Xanthobacteraceae > Bradyrhizobium > Bradyrhizobium ivorense. The sequence goes on along the minus strand of NZ_CAADFC020000015.1, from coordinate 9,141 downwards.
AGGCGACCTGGAGCAATCGCGCGAGCGCGTCGAGAACGCCCGCGCGGCACTCGCGGAATTCCAGCGCAGCCTCGACGACGCCAGGGCGAAGTACCGCAAGGTGGTTGGCCTCGAGCCGATCAATGTGCGCTTCCCCGCTCCGCTCGCAGGGCTGCCGGGCAGCCGCGACGAAGCCTTGGCGACCACCCTGCGCTTCAATTCGACAATCGCGGCGGCACAGTCCGACGCCGACGCGGCCAAGCACGCGTTCCGGGCAACCGACGGCTTGTTCGGCCCGAAGTTCTATCTCGAGGGACGGGCAACGCACTACGACAACTCTTTCCCGTACGTCACGAGCCCCGGAAACCCGAGCGTGACGCACGAGGACTACAGCGGCAAGGTGGTGATGTCCTGGGACATCTTCCGCGGCGGCCAGGATGCCTGGAATCGCTCGGAGAAAGCCGAGCGATACACCGAAGCAACCATGCGCCACGCCCGGTTGCAGCGCGACGCCTATGAATCGATCGACAAGGCGTGGAATGCCCGCACGATTACGGCAACGCGCATCGCGGCGCTCAAGCGTCAGCTCGATGCAGACCGGAAGACCATTGCGGCGTTCCAGAAGGAATACGAGCTCGGGCAGCGGTCCCTGATCGACCTGCTGAACGCGCAGAACCAGTTCTTCAACGCCTCGGTCTCGCTGACGTCCGCTCGCGGCGTCGTCGTGTTCGCCGACTATCAGCTGCTGGCGGCGATGGGAACCTTGATCGAATATTTGAAGGCGCCGCCCGCGGTCGACGCCGCCCCGGTGGACATGCTCGACATCGGCCTGCCCCGCTACTCCTTCCCGACGCTGCGGGTCAACCTGCCGCAAACGGGGTCCGAGCCGGTGAAGGTTGCCGTTCCGGCGCCCGCCGCTGTTCAGGGTCCGGTCGCCGGGGGCCGTGCCGCCAGGGGCTATGCCGCTGCTCAGGCGAACGACGTCGGTTTCGCGGACCGCTGGACCGGCTCGACGGCAACCGCTTCCGTGCCCGGCTCATCTGAATGGATGCAGCAGCAGAAGAGTGCGAGCGACGGCCCGACTGTTATCTACGCGGATCCCTCCGTTACGGCGAACGCAAGTTCTTATGCCTCGACGAAGCCGCACTGGCTGCTGTCGGCTTTCCCGCCCGCCCGGTAGTACTACGGGATCAGGATCAAAGATCGCAAAAGGGCCCCAAACGGGGCCCTTTTTGATTCCCGAATTAACTCTCGAAGCAAGATTCGGTGATTTTGTTCGCCTTCTGTTATAGAATCCGCCTGAACTGATCGAACGCATTTTTGCTCGTCCCTTTTTTGAATCAAGGGTTTTAGATTGTTTGGAAATCTTAGTCCGGCGGCTGCCGCCGGCCGACCGTCGTCGGATGAACATGATTTGAAGTCGGTGGCACAAGCGCGGCCAAGCGCGCTAGGCGATGATGCCCTCACCGCTTCACTGACCTATCTCGCTGCGCATCATGGCCGCGCCGTGAGCCGCGAGGCCCTCCTCGGCGGACTTCCGATCACGGACGGACGGTTGTCCGTTTCGCTCTACGATCGTGCCGCAAGGCGCGCCGGTCTCGAGACCGAGGCGATCAAGCGCGACATTTCGGAGATCCCTGCGTTGGTGCTGCCTGCCGTTCTCATCATGAAGAACGGCACTGCGCTGATCCTTCTCGGAGTGGATGCCGCAAAGAAGACGATCCAGGTCGTAGACCCCACGGTGATGCCCGGCGCGCCGCGCATCGCCGATATCGCCAGCATCGCCGCGGACTATACCGGCTACGCGTTCCTGGTGAAGGTCGCTCCGCAGGCCGACGCGCGCGCGGTCGCTGCAGGCGATCTCCCCAACAGTCACTGGTTCTGGTCGGTCGTGAAGGGGCACTGGCGCAGCTACGGACACATCGCGATCGCCGCCTTTCTCACCAACGTCCTCGCGCTGGCGACGCCGCTGTTTACGATGAGCGTCTACGACCGCGTCATCCCCAACGGTGCGATCCCTTCCTTGATCGCCCTCTCGATCGGCATGGGCCTTGCCATCGTCTTCGACTTCGTCTTCCGCATGGTGCGCAGTCGCATGATCGACGTCACCGGCAAGACCATCGACGTCGTGCTGGCCGCCAACATCTTCGAGCACGTCATGGCGGTGAAGATGGCGCAGCGCCCGACCTCGGTCGGCATTGTCGCCAATCAACTGCGTGACTTCGACTCGGTTCGCGAATTCTTCACCTCCGGCAGCGTGGTTTCGGCGACCGACCTGCTGTTTGCCATTCTCTTCGTCGGCGTGTTGTTCATCATCGCCGGGCCCTTGGCGTGGATCCCGCTCGTCATGCTGCCGATCGTGATGCTGATCGGCTTCCTGCTGCAACGCCCGCTCGACCGCGCGATGCGGCGGCTACAGGCCGAGTCCGCCGCACGCCATGGCGTGCTGGTCGAGTCGCTGTCCGGCCTCGAAACGGTCCGCGCCACCGGCGCCGAGGCCCGGATGCAGACCTTGTGGGAGCGCTCGGTCGCAGCAACGGCCCGATCGAGCGAGGACGTTCACTTCTGGTCATCGCTCTCGCTGACGAGCGCGAGCACCGCCCAGCAGATCACCAGCCTGCTGCTTGTCATCGTCGGCATTTTCCTGATCCTCGACGGCAAGCTGAGCGTCGGCGCGCTGGTCGCCGCGAACATGCTCGCGGGCCGCGTTCTTGCGCCGATTGCCGGCATTGCCTCCGTGATCACCAAGGGAACGCAGACCATATCCGCGCTCAAGGCGATCGACCGCATCATGTCGCTTGACCGGGAGCGGTCACCGCACCGGTCCTATGTCGCAAGGCGGATCGAGCAAGGCCGGATCGCCTTCGAGGACGTGTCGTTTGCCTATCCGAATGCGCCGGGCAACGCGCTCGATAAGGTCACCTTCAAGATCGAGGGCGGCGAACGGGTCGGCATCATCGGCCGCGTCGGATCCGGCAAGACCACGGTCGGCAGGCTGCTGCTCGGCTTCTACGAGCCCCAGCAAGGCCGCATCCTGGTCGATGGCGTGGACTCCCGCCAATACGATCCTTCGGACCTGCGCGCCGGCATCGGCTTCGCGATGCAGGATACCGATCTGTTCTACGGCAAGCTGCGCGACAACATCGCGATAGGGAAACCCGAGGCGACGGATGAGGAAATCCTGCTCGCAGCACGGCTGTCCGGCGTCGAGAGCTTCATCGCCGGCCATCCGATGGGCTACGACATGCCGATCTCCGAAGGCGGCCGCAGCTTGTCCGGCGGTCAGAAGCAGGCCATCGGGCTCGCCCGCGTCCTGATCCGAAAGCCCCGCGTGCTGTTTCTCGACGAGCCGACGGCGCACTTCGACGTCCGCAGCGAGCAGGAGTTCCTCGAGCGGCTCAAGGGCTTGGGCGATCGCATGACCATCGTCATTTCGACCCACCGCCTGTCATTGCTGAACATGGTCGATCGGCTGCTGCTGTTCGACAACGGCCGCCTGATTGCCGACGGCCCGCGCGACAAGGTGCTGGCGGTCCTGCAGGGACGGCCCGCAGCCACCGCCCCCTCGCCGGAAAATACGATTCAGCCGAAATCTGCATAACGAGCTAATATTATGGCGTCTTCCGATTTTGCGTTTGCAAATGATATCCGCTCCGCGGCGCTGCTGCGCACGCCGCGCACCTCGCGCATGCTGCTGTGGACCTCGTGCGCGCTGTTCGCGACGTTCCTGGTCTGGGCTCATTTCGCCGTGCTGGACGAGGTCAAGCGCGGCAGCGGCCGCGTGGTGCCGTCGCGGCAGATGCAGGTCGTCCAATCGCTCGAAGGCGGCATCGTCGGCGACATCCTGATACGCGAAGGCGACATCGTGCAGCAGGGGCAGTCCCTGATGCGCATCGACGACACGAAATTCGCCTCCGAGTTCGGTGAGATCCGGGAGCGCCGCGCGTCGATGGCGGCGCGGGTGGCCCGCCTCGACGCCGAGGCCCGCGGACGAAGCGAGATCACCTTTCCGGATGATCTCGACAAGATGGTTCCGGCCGCCGTTGCGACCGAGTCCAGTGTGTTCAAGATGCGGGCCCAGAAGGTCGCGCAGGACATCGACGTCCTGAATCAGCAGGTCACCCGCCTCACCGGCACCCTCAAACTGCTCGAGCGGGAGCAGACCCTGACCCGCAGGCTCTACGAGCAGAAAGTCGTCCCCGAGATCGAGATGCTGCGGCTTGATCGGCAGGCAACCGAGATGAAGGGGCAGCTCGCCGAAGCGCAGTCGAAGATCGCCAATATCACGGCCTCGTTCCGCTCGCAGGCCGACGAGGATCTGGCGAAATCGCGCGGCGATCTCGCGGTGCTCGACGAGAACATCAAGTCTGCCCAGGACCGGGTGCGCCGCACCGACCTGAAATCACCGGTCCATGGCATCATCAACAAGTTGAATGTCAGCACCATCGGTGCCGTGGTGGCGCCGGGCGCCAATCTCATGGACATCGTGCCGCTGGACGATACCCTGCTGGTCGAAGGCCGCATTCGCCCCCAGGACATCGCCTTCATCCGCCCCAACCAGGATGCCGTGGTGAAGATCACCGCCTATGATTCATCGGTCTACGGATCGCTGAAGGGCAAGGTCGAGCGCATCAGCGCCGACACGATCGTCGACGACAAGGCGGAAAAGACCGAGCGGCAGGAGACCTTCTATCGGGTCATGGTGCGGACCGAGAAGAACCATCTCGGCACCGAGCAGCATCCGCTTCCGATCATCCCGGGAATGGTGACCACGGTCGAAATCCTGACCGGCGAGAAGTCCGTGCTGGACTACATCGCAAAGCCTGCCCGCCTGCTGCGCGACGAGGCCCTGCGCGAGCGCTGAGGCGCCCGCGCTTGGTTAACCAATGGTGACTTTCGATCGATCGCATTTGAGCGAACGGACGAACCACGGGTTGACCGCCTTTGCGACATTCCCCCGGCCACCCGCGGCACTTAACCCCGCTTAAGCAGCCAACGCAGCAGTCTACGCCCCGATAACAGGCCGGGGATAACAGATCGACGCACAGACGTTGACGGTCCCCGACATCGGGGACGTCAGATGAAGTCGCGGACATTTGCTTCGTTGGCGGTCGTGGCCATGGCTGCGCTGCCTATTGCCCTTTGCACGGCATCTCCGGCATTGGCCGCGGAAACCTCCTTGCTTGGCGAGCTCGCGCCGGCTGCGGACGCCGCAGCGAACCGCCCGCCGGCAACCTTCTTCACCATCAATGACGTGCTGGCCAAGCTCGATCGCCAGCGCGGCCGCGGCCCGGGCGCCATTCGCACCGCCGCCATCGCGCCGACCAATACCGCGACCGACGCCCTGCCCGCGTCGAAACCGCTGCCGCCGGCCGGCCCCGAGCCGTTCGGCCTGTTCACCTTCCGCGCGCCCGAAAACGGCCTCTGGCGGAAATGGCGGAATCTTGAGTCCGACCTTGCCAGGGAGCAGGCCGTGCTCACGCAATGCCGGGCCAACGCCGACACGTGCCCATCCCATGCCGTGCAATTCCTCCGCCTGATCGGCACGGTCAAGCTGAAGTCGGGACGCGACCGGCTGGATGAGGCCAACCGTGCCGTCAACCAGGCGATCCGCTATATGAGCGACTTCGCCCAGCACGGCGAGGCCGACCGCTGGACCGCCCCGCTCGCCACCTTCGCAACCGGCAAGGGCGATTGCGAGGACTATGCGATCGCAAAATACGTCGCGCTCAGCGAAGCCGGCTTCCCGCGCGAGGACCTGCGCCTGGTGCTGGGCCGCGACCGCGCCATCCTCCAGGATCATGCCGTGCTGGCGGCGCGCTTCGAGGGCCGCTGGCTGATCCTGGACAGCCGGAAATCGGACGTCACCGACGATTCCAACTCCGCAACCTTCACGCCGATGTTTGCGCTCGACCAGCGCGGCGTGCAGCTGTTTGCAGCACCTTACGCCAGGCTTCCCGGCAGCGACCTTGAGGCGGCACCGGCGGCCGCCGATGCCGGCGATGCCGACTGGACCGGATCCGACGCCATCGGTGGCAGTGGTGCCCTGCCGGGCTCTCGGCCGCTCCTGATGTGAGCGGTCATGAAAAAGCCCTCCGGCGATGATCTCGCCGGAGGGCTTCTTGCTTGGGTTGATCACACGATCACATGACGTGGACCGCGTTGGCGGCCGGAACACCAGTGCTGATCTTGGCGAGATCGACGGCATGCGCCGCCGTGTTGTCGGCCGAGTACCACAACTCGTTCGTCGACGTGTTGAAGAAGAAGTTCGCACCCGTGAATGCGCTGTCGTGGGTCTCGTCGCCCCCGCCGGTAGGCCCCTGATTGAACGCCGCGACCGCGGCGGTGCTGATTGTCAGGTTCTGGCTCGCAACGTCAACCACGATCGAATCACCGGCAGCGAAATCGTTGATGAGATCGTGACCGTTACCCGTAGCGGTCGACTGCAGGACGAAGATGTCGTTGCCGTTGCCGCCAGTAAGCGAGTCGTTTCCGCCACCGCCGATCAGCGTGTCGTTACCGGGACCTCCCGTCAGCGTGCTGGCGGAAGCCGCCGGGTCGAGCGTCAGCCCGATCGAGCCGGTCGACGTATCGCCGTCGAAGTCGGTCAGCGTGGTTCCCATTGATAGGCTCAACGGAGAACCGGAGTTGACGACCTGGTAGGCAAACTTGCCGATGTCGAAGCTGTCGCCATTGAGATGCTGCGGGTCGGGACTCGCGGCCGATGCGTTCTCGATCTCGAGCCGGCTGTAGCCCGTGTCCGTATGAACCTGGACGACATCGTTGAGATCGAGGCCGGTGACGAGATAGCCGCCCTTTCCATCAGACTGCAGGGTCGCCAGGTTCAGGTCGACGCCGTTCACCGTGATCCCGGTGATCTGGTCTTGCTGATTGGCCGGCGTCGCGTCGAACCGCGGCGTCAGGTTGTTGAAATCCGCTGTCGTTCCTGCCGCGCCGGGATCATTGTCCACGTCATAGGCGCGCAGCCAGACCTCAATCGCGTCCGTACCGGTGCCGCCTCCCTTTTGCACGATGCTGAACGAGAAGTCGTTGATGTCGTAGTGCGCGGTATAGTTGTAGTCGTTGTTTGCACTGCCCGATACCGACGGGCCGGTGACGAAGTCGATTCCGAGCACGTCGCCATCATTCATCGACTGGTTGTTGACGCCGATCGCCGTGCTGTTGGTGTTGACGGTGCCGATGGCATCGAATGTGTTGTTCAAGCCAAACTGGTTGCCGTCGGCATTGAGATGGAAGCCCGAGAATAGAATATCCTGGGTGGATGCGGGGACGTCGATGTAGTTGAAGGCCTTGTTTCCGGCCGTCGCAAAGCCAAGGTCCGTCAACGAGACACCTGATCCGTTGTCGATCGGGTGCAGGAGACTGAACGTGTAGAGGTCCGTCGCCGCGTTGAGCGATGCCGTGAAGACGACGGTGTCACTGGCGTCCAGCACGCCGGCCGTCCCGCCGGCGCCGTCGACGAAGCCGGTCAGGGTGCCGGTGTTGAACCCGGACAGAAGGATGTCGTGGCCCTGATAGTTGAGGGTCGAGTCCGCCCCGTTCGTCGTCACGGTCGTGGCTCCGACCGTGAAGCTGTTGATCGTCAGGGTCCCGGGCTCGTCGGCGCCGATATGCCCCACCGTGTTCATCAGACTGGTAATGACGCTGCCGCCGATGTCGGTGGTGGTTTGCGCGTTCGGAGTGTAGTTGGTCGGAACGTCGTTTTCGATCGCAACCACAGCGCCGTTGTCGAGCTGCACGAAGTCGCCGTCCGCGTCGGTCACCACGAACGCCTTGGCGATGTCGAGCGTCACGCTCTGGTCGTTGTCGCCACTTGCCACGTTCAGCGGCAGATGATCGACCTGGTCTTTCAGCGAGAAGACGAAGCTGCCGAGCCCGTTGTCGACGAGCGTGAATACGACGCGACCGCCGGCGACGCCGTCGATCTCGGTCGCGCTCACCACGTGCCAGGTCACCGAGGTTCCCTGCGAGAAGATGCCCGTCGCCGTGCCCTCGACGCCGGCCGCAAGACCGAGCTTCACCGTGCCCGGCTCGTCCGCGCCGATGTTGACCAGCGACAGGATCTGCGCCGTCGTATAGGTCGCGGTGACAGCCGTATGGCCAGCTTCGGGGTTACCCACCGACTGGTTGTTCGAGTTCGCCAGCGTCAGTCCGTCCTCGTACACCACCTGCTGCGTCAGCGTCGTCGTGTTGTTGACCGGGACGTCGTTCTCGATCGCGACCACGGCACCATTGTCGAGTTGCACGAAGTCGCCGTCCGCGTCCGTCACCACGAACGCCTTGGCGATGTCGAGCGTCACGCTCTGGTCGCTGTCGTCGCTGGCAGCATTGACCGGCAGGTGATCGACCTGGTCCTTCAGCGAGAAGGTGAAGTTGCCCGCGCCGTCGTCCACCAGGGTGAACACCACGCGTGCACCGACCACGCCGTCGATCTCGGTCGCACTCACCACGTGCCAGGTCACCGAGGCACCCTTCGAGCTGATCCCGGTCGGCGTGCCGTCAATGCCCGGCGGAAGACCAAGCTTTACCGTCCCCGGCTCGTCCGCACCAATGTTCACCAGCGACAGGATCTGGGCTGACGTGTAGGTCGCCGTGACAGCGGTATGGCCCGCCTCCGGGTTGCCGACCGACTGGTTGTTCGAGTTCGCCAGCGTCAGGCCGTCCTCGTACACCACCTGCGTCGTCAGCGTCGTCGTGTTGTTGACCGGAACGTCGTTCTCGATCGCGACCACCGCGCCGCCGTTGAGCTGCACGAAGTCGCCGTCCGCGTCCGTCACCACGAACGCCCTGGCAATGTCAACTATTACGCTCAGGTCGTTGTCATCGCTCGCCGCATTGACCGGCAGATGGTCGACCTGGTCCTTCAGCGAGAAGGTGAAGTTAGCCGCGCCGTCGTCGACCAGGGTGAACACCACGCGGGCACCGACCACGCCGTCGATCTCGGTCGCACTCACCACGTGCCAGGTCACGGAGGCACCCTTGGAGAAGATGCCAACCGCCGTGCCGTCGACGCCCGGTGCAAGACCGAGCTTCACCGAGCCGGGCTCGTCCGCGCCGATGTTCACCAGCGACAGGATCTGCGCCGCCGTGTAGGTCGCCGTGACAGCGGTATGGCCCGCCTCGGGGTTGCCCACCGACTGG
>NZ_CAADFC020000014.1 GCF_900696085.1 Bradyrhizobium ivorense | reverse complement strand
CTCGTGACGGGTTGTTGGGGATGACGGCGAGCGCCCCTTTGGCTGCGATGGCTTGGCGCAAGTGATCGGCGTCATAGGCCGTGTCGCCCATGACCACCTCGGCAGGCAACCCCTCGATCAATTCGGCAGCTTGCGGTGCATCGCCCTTCTGACCCGCGGTGATCGTGAACCGTACGGGACATCCCAAGCCGCGAACGGCCATATGTATCTTGGTGCTCAGGCCGCCGCGCGAACGGCCAATTGCCTGATCTTCAGACCCCCTTTTTTGGCCCCGGCAGCATGCTGATGGGCTCGGACGATGGTGGAATCGACGATCAAATATTCGAAGTCGGGGTCATCGGACATCGCCTCGAAGATGCGGCACCAGACGCCTTTGGCGCTCCATCGACTGAAGCGCCGGAACACGCTGTTCCAGTCTCCGAACGCCTCCGGAAGATCACGCCAGGGAGCGCCCGTACGCACGATCCAAAGCACACCCTCCACGAACATCCGATTGTCGCGGCCGGTCGAGCCCTTCTGGTCAGGCCGGCCTATGATCAGCGGCGCCATCCGCTCCCACGCCGCGTCGCTCAACACCAGCCGATCCATCACACCCAAGACTGCCTCCCCAAAAGCAATCTTGAATCTGATTTGCCCCTAAAAGGGAATCCCTAGAGTCCACACCACCTAGCCCCTTGTGGGAGAGGGTGGCTCGCATCGACAGATGCGAGCCGGGTGAGGGGTTCTCTCCGCGGATACAGACCCCTCATCCGTCGCGGACTACGTCCGCGCCACCTTCTCCCACAAGGGGAGAAGGGAACAAGCGATAGCTTCGTAGCGATCGTCTCACGGCTGCTTCACCGCGATGAACGACGCGACATAGCCCGCGGGCGAGGACCCGTGCGGCTTGGCGCGAATGACTGATCCGACCAGTGCAGGCACCTGATTGATGCCGTTCGGCCATTGATGGGCAAGGCAAGCGTTGTAGTCGTACTCCCAGCCGTCGGTGCCGATGTCCTTCCTGCCGGTGCCGAAAATCCGGACCGAGAGCGGCGTCGTTGCGGTGGCGGGTTGGATCGTGCCCTTGAGATCCAGGCCGTCGTGCCCCCAGCGGATCGTGCCGGTCAGCGATGTCCCTGAGATCTCGAAGGTGAACTCGGCCTCGGCGAAGATCAGGCCGAGCGCCTTGTCGGCATCGTCGCCGACCGGGGCGGGATCGTTGTGAAAGCTGCGATAGGTCCACTTGCCGCCGATATCGGTCATCACGATCTCCCTTGCTCGCGGCCGTTCGGGTTCACCAGCTGAAGGGGCATTGCCGCGCCTCTTCCAACGTGCTGGTCACCGGCGGATCCGGATAATATTGCATCACCCGCTGCACATCCTGCGCGGTCTCGGTGCTGCTCAGCAGCTCGACCAGCTTGAGCGCCTCGTCGATGCCGGACGAGATGCCGCCGCCGGTCAGGCGATTGCGGTCGAGCACGAAGCGCGGCGTGCCCGGCGCGACGCGAATGTTCGGAAACCGCCGCAGGCACGGAATGAACGCCCAGTGCGTCGTGACCTCATAGCCGTCGAGCAGCCCGGCCTGGGCCAGCAGCAGCGCGCCCTCGCAGACCGAGCAGACATATTTCGCGTTCGCGGCCTGCGCCTTGAAGAATTCGAGATAGTCGCGGCCGCTGCCGGTCATGATCTCCTTCAGCGCGCCGGGGTTGGCGCCGGGCACCCAGAGCACGTCGAGCTGCGGCGTGTCGGCAAAGCCAAACGGCGCGATCATGGTCAGGCCGTCGCGCGTCGTGATCGGGCCGGGCTGCCGCGCGATCAGGCGGACCTCCACTTTCGGATCCATCCAGGTCAGCACTTCGCGCGGGCCGGCGACATCGAGCAGGTCGACATCGTCGTAGACGGCAATGCCGACGATCATCGCAAGCTCCCTGTGATCGATCTGAAAACCACCGGCGCCGCCGTCTGGCCGGGCACGATGCGGAGCGTCCAGCGCGGCGGGCGCGGCGGCGCCAGCCGCTCGATCTGCAACGCGACGGAGAGCGCGAACATCAAGGCGAGATGCAGTTGCGGCGCGGTCAGCGGCAGCAGCATTGCCGGTGCGCAGGTCGCCGCACACAGCAGGCCCTGGGTCAGGCCATACCGGATGCAGTCGCGGTCGGCCTCGGGCCCGAAGGCGGCGAGGTTCGGTACGCGATGGCAGCGGTTGAGCGCGCTCTGACGCAGCGGCGCGGCCTGCCACAGCGCGGCGATCGCGACGGCGATCAGCCACGCAGGCACCCCCGCGGCGCCTGCGGCCACCGCGATGGCATTGGGGGCCGCCAGCAGGATCGGACCGACGGCGATCCAGACCAGCAGATAGGCTACAGCAAACAGCGCGGCCGAACGGTTGCGCCGGCGCGCGAGGCTGCGCAGCCGCAATTGCGCGATCGGCTGCGCCAGCAGCGGCGCGGTCATCGCCACGATCATGAGCAGCCAGAGCAGCGCAGCGAGCACCGCGGTGGCGCCGACGCCGTAGACCGTCGAGAATGCGGCGCCCGATGTCACCAGCGTCGGCGACGGCGAGCAGAGCGGCACCGACCACAGTCCTTCGCCCGCCGCGAGCAGCACCCAGCCGCACAGGCTGACGAGCAACAGCGGCGGCGATGCCTCTCGCAAAATCGCAGGCAGCACCCCGCGCGATGTCACGACGTCACCGGCTCTGGCGGTAGATTCTCACCCGGCCGACGTCGATCTGGCTGTTGGCGGAGATCGCCGTCTGCGGCACGAATTTGACGTCGACGGATTGCGCGTTGAGCTGACCCTTGAGATGCATGGCATCGACGATGTCGGTGATCTCCAGCGTCTGGGTCAGGCCGTCGCCGGCGTGAGCACCGCCGGCTTTGCTCGCCGCGCGCGCGCCGAACAGCGACAGCACGCCGGCAAGGTGTTCGGGATGCTGCGCCGGGGTGGCGTCCTTCGGCAGGTTGACATAGACATCGAACACGCCGGCGTCGGTGGTGCTGGTGACGTTTTCCAGCACCAGATAGACGCGATCAGGCGCTTTCGGCGCATGGGCCGGGGCCAGCGAACGGACCCTGAGGCTGGCGGACAGATTGCTGGTTGCCGGGCCATCGAGCTGGACGCTGGCATCGGTGGCGGTGCCGGCAAGCCGGATTGCGCTGCGGCTCTGCCCGACCAGTTCCGTGGTTTTCTGCGAAGCCATGGCCATTGCTCCAGCGAGTGTGTTGGCATCGGCCGGCGCGATACCCAGCCTGCCGAGGCGCGCCGCGAGCACGACCTGCTGACCGGGCACCGAAATGTCCTGATACTCATAATTGAGCGCGGGCGCCTTGGTGTTCAAGACGTCTTTTGCCGTGGTCGTGAACGTCGTGCCGTTCGGCCGCGGCATCACGAACTCGCCCGCCGGCTCATTCAGCCAGTCGGTATCGGTCGGATTCTTGTAGGCATCCGCCGGGTCGGAGGCATGCCCGCGCACCGTCAGCCAGGATTCCCAGAGCCGATCGATGTTGGAGTGATGCAGCCAGAAGATCGGATCGATCCCGGCGGTTTCGAACATCGCCATCAGTCCGTTGTTCTTGGTGATGTCCGGGTCGGTGCCTTCCTTGGTGCCGCCGACCAGAACGTGGACCGGGCCGTGCGGCTGCTGTTCCAGCAGCCCGGCGCCGCGTCCGCCGTGGCTGAACGCGGTGCGGGTGCCGCCAAACGAGGTCGGCAGGTCCTGCGGCTCGTTGAAGAACTCCGGCTCCTGCCAGAGCGGCGAAACCGGAACGTCGGAGGGGCGGATGCTGATCACGCCGTTGCCGCGGCGGCCATAGCGCTCCTTGACCCACAGCGGGTTCTTGCTGCCGTCGTCGAGCAACTCGGGCGCGAAGGCGGCGGGGAATTTCAGCGTGTTGGGCTTGGTCGGATCGTAGTTCCAGTAGGGCAGCGCCCAATCCGCCGGCCCGCCCTTCTTCACGATGGCGTCGAGCAGGATCGCTTCGAACGCGGCGAGATAGGCGCGGTGCCACGACAGGAAATACCACGAGCCGTGCTGGCATTGATTCCAGAAGCCTATGGCGTCCGGGTCGAACGGCAGCGTCACGCCGGCATCGAGATAGCCGAGGTCGATCCAGAGCTGCCGGTCGATGCCGTGCATCGCGGCCAGCGACCACCAGCTCGTGATGTCGGTGATCGGCTTGGCTTGGGCGTCCTTGATCGCCTCGCCGTACCAGAACAGGGTTTTGTCGTTTGCCGGCAATTGCCAGACGTCTTTGCGCACGCGAGCCATGGCAGGCCTCCCGGAATGAGCGCATCTATCGGAATACTATTATCAAACTTCAGGTAAACTAATATGACACTCTACAATCAATGATAGTACAGACGCGCCTGCGCGTAAATGGCCTTGGCGCGCGCTGTTGCCGCACCAAAGCTGGAACCGTTCTGACCTGAACGAGAGAGCGGAAATTAGCCCTTGACGATCCGCCGGCAGTGTTCCCACGCGGCGTGAATCAAATTCACGCTCGCTTCCGGCGTGCGGAACGCCGAATGTGCCGACAACGTCACATTCGGGATCTTGGTCAGCGGGTGATCCTGCGGCAGCGGCTCGGTGGTGAAGACGTCGAGGCCGGCATGGCGGATATGGCCGGACTTCAGCGCATCGATCATCGCCTGCTCGTCGACGATGGCGGCGCGCGCGGTGTTGACCAGGATCACGCCGCTTTTCATCCGCGCGATCTTCTCGCGGGTGATCATGCCGCGGGTTTCGTCATTGAGCAGCAGATGGATCGAAACCACGTCGCTCTTCGCGAGCACGGTGTCGAGATCGACGAAGTCGACGCCGGGATGGTTCTTCGGCGACCGATTCCAGGCGATCACCTTCATGCCGCTGCCGAGCGCAATGCGCGCGACCTCCGCGGCGATGCCGCCGAAGCCGACCAGGCCGAGCGTCTTGCCGGTGAGCTGCATGCCGTCCTCGCGCAGCCAGTTGCCGGCGCGCATCTCGCGGTCCATCATTGCGATCACCCGCGCCGACGACCACATCAGCGCGATGGCAGACTCGGCGACCGCGGTGTCGCCATAGCCCTTGATCAAATGCACGGCGATGCCGAGCCCGGCGAGCTCTTCCGGATTCATGTAGCTGCGGGCGCCGGTGCCGAGAAACACGACGTGCTTCAACCCGGTGCATTTCTTCGCAATGTCGGTCGGCAGCGCGGTGTGGTCGACGACCGCGATCTCGGCGCCGTCGAGCACCGCCGGATAGTCCTCGGGCTTGATGTCGGGATTGCGGTTGATCCGCATCCTGGGATCGCCGGGCTTTTCCAGGCGCTCCATGATGACCGCGAGCGACTCATTGGCGTCGACGAAAACTCCGCGCATGCGAATCTCCACTGAGGGGGAATAAACGGTCAGGACGCGACGCCGGCGAGCGCCAGCACCGTGTGCATCAGGACGTTGGCGCCCGCGGCGCAATCGGCCTGCGTGGCATCCTCCAGCTCGTTGTGACTGATGCCGTCCTTGCAGGGCACGAACACCATCGCTGCCGGCATCACGGTGTTGAGGTTGCAGGCGTCATGGCCGGCGCCCGAGGTGATGCGGCGGTGCGAATAGCCGAGCTGCGTTGCCGCGTTCTCCACCGCATCGACCAGTCTTGGATCGAAATGGGTCGGCGCCTTGCGCCAGACCAGGTCCAGCTTGACGTCGACCTTGCGCCGCGCCGCGATCTCGGCGATCGCGGCACGCAAATCGCGGTCGAGCGCATCCATGATCGCGGCATCGGCGCTGCGGCAGTCCACCGTGAAGGCGATCTCGCCGGGAATGACGTTGCGCGAGGGCGCCGCAATCACCGCCTCGCCGATGGTGCCGACCGCCTTCGGGCCGTGCTTCTTGGCAATGCTCTCCATTGCCAGCACGATCTCCGACAGCGTCGCCAGCGCGTCGCGGCGCAGCGGCATCGGGGTCGAGCCGGCATGGCTCTCGAAGCCGGTGATCTTGCCGTCGTACCACAGCACGCCCTGGCCGGAATCGACCACGCCGATGGTCTTGTTCTCGGCCTCCAGGATCGGTCCCTGCTCGATATGCAGCTCGACGAAGCTGGTGAACTTCTGGCGCCCGACCGGCGCATCGCCGCGATAGCCGATAGAGTCCAGCGCCTGCGCCACCGTGACGCCCTCAGCGTCCTTGCGCGACAAAATGTCGTCGGTGGTGAAGTCGCCGACATAGGCGGCGGAGGCCATCATCGCCGGGGCGAAGCGCGAGCCTTCCTCATTGGTCCAGTTGCAGATGCAGATCGGCAGCTCGGTCTCGATTCCGGCATCGTTCAGCGTGCGCACCATTTCGAGCGCAGCCAGCGTGCCGAGGATGCCGTCATATTTGCCGCCGGTCGGCTGGGTGTCGAGATGCGAGCCGACACCGATCGGCGGCTTCGACATATCGCGTCCTTTCCGCAAGCCGAACATCGAGCCCAGCGCGTCGACATGCACCTCGAGGCCGGCCTCCTCGCACGCCTTGCGGAACCAGTCGCGCACCTGCTTGTCCTCGGCGCTCAGCGTCAGCCGCCGCACGCCGCCCTTCGGCGTCGCACCGAACTGCGCAGTATCGTGGATGGTACCCCAGAGGCGGGCGGAATCGATCTGCAGGTTGGTTGCGGCTCGGCTCATGTTATCAGTCCATTTTTCATTCGGTCATTCCGGGTTCGATGCTGACGCATCGCCCGGAATGACGGTGATCTTATTGTCCGGCTCTCGTTCAATGGCGTGCCGCTTCTACCACGTCAACCGCCACGCCGGCTTGCGCGATCTGCCTGGCGAGGTTGGCAACGCGTTCGATCGCCACCGCATCGGGCGAGGCGAGCCAGCTTGCGGTGAAGGTGAGGGGCGGCAGCTTGAGGTCGGTGTCGAGCAGTTGCAATCGCCCGTCGGCCAGCTCGTTCTCGACGATCGCCGACGGGATCACGGCGATGCCGAGCCCTTCATTGGCCATGTGGATCACGGTCGCAAGCGAGGTCGAGGCGTGCAGCCGGATCGGCGGCAGATCGGGCTGATTGAACAGCGCGCGCACCGTCTCATAGGGCTGGGTCTTGCGCGGGAAGGTGATGATCGGAAACCGCGCCAGATCCTGCCGCGCCACCGGACCGTCGCCGAGGCCGAGCGCCGGGCTCGCCAGGAAACCGATCGGGTAATCGCACAGCACATGATTATGCGCGCCGGACGCCGACACCGGCCCGAGCACGAAGGCGAGCTCGATCTCCTGCGCCAGCAGCCGCGCGGTGAGGTTCGGCGTGATGTCGACCTCGATCTCCAGCGACAGGTTCGGATAGACCTCGTTGACGCTCTTGACGAGGCGCGGCAGCCAGGTGTGCACGATGGTCTCGGCGACGCCGAGCCGGAGCGCGCCGCGCATCGCGGAGCGGTCGCCGACCTCCGCCATCATCTCCGAGCGCAGCCCGATCAGCTTTTCGGCGTAGATCATCATCAGCCGTCCGCTCGGCGTCGGCGAGGCGACGCGATGGTCGCGGTTCAATAGCTTAACGCCCATCTCGCGCTCGAGCTGGGCGATGCGCTGTGAGATCGCCGGCTGGGTGGTGTTGAGCCGCGCCGCGGCGCCGCGGAAGCTGCCGAGCTTCACGACCCAAAGAAAGGTTTCAATCGAGCGGAAGTCCGTCATTGGAAGCGTTTCCCGATCGATAAATCTGATTTATCGATTTTGATTAGAAAGGACGATTAGACATTATATCACGCGTGGTGTTGGTTTGTCCTTGTCGAGATTATGGGCAGGAGGCACCCATGACTGTTTTTGCGGCAGTGCAGCAAGGGGACACGGTGCTTGCGAGCGCGGAAGCACGCCGCGCCTGCCGCAATGGCATGGCCTCGACCACCGCCGGCGTCGCCAACGGTTTCGTCCAGGGTAACCTCGCGATCCTGCCGGAAAAGCTCGCCGGCGCCTTCCACCGCTTCTGCCAGCTCAATCCAAAACCGTGCCCGATCATCGGCATGTCCGACGTCGGCGACCCGCGCATCCCTTCGCTCGGCCTCGACCTCGACATCCGCACCGACGTGCCGCGCTACCGGGTCTGGCGTGACGGCGAGGTGGCGGACGAGCCGACCGACATCACAAAATACTGGCGCGACGATCTCGTCACCTTCGTGCTCGGCTGCTCCTACTCGTTCGAGGAGGCGCTGCTGGAGGACGGGCTGCCGATCCGTCACATCGAACGCAACCTGCGTGTGCCAATGTACCGCACCAACATCGCGTGCAGCCCGTCGGGCCCGTTCGCCGGGCCCATGGTGGTGTCGATGCGGCCGTTCAAGCCGGCGGATGCGATCCGCGCGGTGCAGATCACCTCGCGCTTCCCGTCGGTGCATGGCGCGCCGGTGCATCTCGGCCATCCGCATGCGATCGGCATCAAGGACATCGCCAAGCCCGACTACGGCGATCCGGTTCCTGTCGCCGACGACGATATCCCGGTATTCTGGGCCTGCGGGGTGACACCGCAATCGGTGATCGCAAGTGCAAAACTGCCGTTCGCAATCACGCATTCGCCGGGCCTGATGCTCGTCACCGATCTCAAGAACAAGGCGCTCGCTGTGCTCTGAATAGGCAATTCGTGCAATTCATTCGGGCTTTACTGCGCGCTACAAGCGTTTCATCGATAAAAACAAACTGACCAAGAGGAATTTCGCATGACGATCTCTCGCCGCAACGTGTTGCTGGGTGCCACCGCCGCCGCCGCGCTCGGTCCGATGGCCGCACGCGCGCAGACCAGTGAAGTGGCCATCGGCGTGATCTATCCGCTGTCCGGTGCCAGCGCCCAGATCGGCGTCGACGCGCAGCGCGCGTTCGAGACCGCGGCCGACATCATCAACAAGAACTATGATTTCGCGTTGCCGCTCGCCAAGGGCGAGGGCCTCTCCGGCCTCGGCGGCGCCAAGGTCAAGCTGGTGTTCGCCGACCACCAGGCCGATCCGCAGAAGGGCCGCGCCGAAGCCGAGCGCCTGATCACCCAGGACAAAGTCTGCGCCGTGATCGGCACCTATCAGAGCGCGGTCGCCGTCACCGTCAGCCAGATCTGCGAACGCTACGGCGTGCCGTTCCTCTCCGCCGACAACTCCTCGCCGAGCCTGCATCGCCGCGGCCTGAAATACTATTTCCGCGCCTCGCCGCATGACGAGATGTTCTCGACCGCGATGTTCGACTTCTTCGACGCGATGAAGAAGAAAGGCCAGAAGATCGAGACGCTGGCGCTGTTCCACGAGGACACTATCTTCGGCACCGATTCGGCCAACGCGCAGACCAAGCTCGCCGGCGAGCGCGGCTACAAGATCGTCGCCGACATCAAATAC
Source organism: Bradyrhizobium ivorense (assembly GCF_900696085.1). GTDB lineage: Bacteria > Pseudomonadota > Alphaproteobacteria > Rhizobiales > Xanthobacteraceae > Bradyrhizobium > Bradyrhizobium ivorense. The sequence continues at coordinate 69,757 of NZ_CAADFC020000014.1, read as the reverse complement.
CGCGCCAACTCGCCGTCGCTGACCGCCGAGGTGCAGCAGCTCAAGGCGGCGAATGCCGACGTGCTGATGCCGTCGAGCTACACCACCGACGCGATCCTCCTGGTCAAGACCATGGCGGAGCTCGGCTACAAGCCGAAGAACATCATGGCGCAGGACGCCGGCTTCTCGGAGAAGGCGACCTATGATGCGGTCGGCGACAAGCTCGAGGGCGTGATCTCGCGCGGCAGCTTCTCGCTCGACCTCGCCTCCAAGCGGCCGATGGTCGGCCTCATCAACGAGATGTTCCGCGCCAAGTCCGGCAAGGACTTCAACGACTATTCATCGCGCCAGTTCATGGGCCTGATCGTGATGGCGGACGCCATCAACCGCGCCAAGTCGACCGACGGCGAGAAGATCCGCGAGGCGCTGGTCGCGACCGACATGCCGGGCGATCAGACCATCATGCCCTGGAAGCGCGTCAAGTTCGACGAGATGGGGCAGAACAATTTCGCCGATCCGGTGCTGCTGCAATACGCCGCGAAGAACTTCGTGACGATCTTCCCGGAACAGGCCGCCGTCTCCGAGGCGATCTGGCCGATGAACAAGTAAATCGGTCGGACGCTCAGAGAGGGCACACGGCGGTGACAGCCGAAGACATTACTCAGAGTTCTCGCATGTTCCGTCATTGCGAGCGAAGCGAAGCAATCCACCTCTCCGCAAAAAGGAAGAATGGATTGCTTCGTCGCTTCGCTCCTCGCAATGACGGAGGTTAACGACAACGTCCGGGACATGGAGCGTCAACGGTGACAGCCGAGACCATTATCCAAAGTCTGGCGAGCGGCCTCTTGATGGGGCTGCTCTACGGACTGATCGCCGCCGGGCTCGCCCTGATCTTCGGCCTGATGGACGTCGTGAACTTCGCGCATGGCGAGTTCCTGATGATCGCGATGTACGTGACGTTCTTCCTGTTCGCGTTCTTCGCGATCGACCCCTTGCTGTCGGCGCCGTTGGTCGCCGCGGCGTTGTTCGTGTTCGGCGCGGTGGTCTATCTGTTGATCGTTCGCTTCGCCATGCGCGCCAAGGCCAATGCCGGCATGGTGCAGATCTTCTCGACCTTCGGCCTTGCGATCGTGATGCGCGGCCTCGCCCAGTACTTCTTCACGCCCGACTACCGCAGCATCCCGCAGTCCTGGCTCGGCGGCAAGACGGTGTCGATCGCCGGCATCTATCTGCCGGAGCCGCAACTGATCGGCGCGATGCTGTCGATCGCGGCCTTCGTCGCGCTCTACTTCTTCATCAACCGCACCGATTTCGGCCGCGCGCTGGAAGCGACCCGCGAGGACGCCGGCGCGGTGGCGCTCGTCGGCATCGACAAGAACCGGGTATTCGCGCTCGGCTGGGGCCTCGGCGCGGCGCTGGTCGGGCTTGCCGGCGCCATCATGGCGATCTTTTTCTACATTTATCCCGACGTCGGCGCGTCGTTTGCGCTGATCGCCTACGTCACCGTGGCGCTCGGCGGCTTCGGCAGCGTGTTCGGCGCCTTTGCCGGCGGCATCATCGTCGGCCTGGTCGAGGCCACCACCGCGCTGATCCTGCCGCCGTCGCTGAAATCGGTCGGCATCTACGCCGTCTACTTGCTGGTCGTCTTCATCCGCCCCCGCGGCCTGTTCGGATCGATGTGATGGATACCCACTTCGCCCAACGCCGCAGGCGTGACCTGGTCATGGCGATTTGCTTCGCGGTGATCGCCGCGCTGGTGCCGCTGTTCGTCAAGGACGTCTACGTCCAGAACATCATGATCCTGACCCTGATGTATGCGGCGCTGTCGCAGAGCTGGAACATACTATCAGGCTATTGCGGGCAGATCTCGCTCGGCCATGCGCTGTATTTCGGGCTCGGCGCCTACACCACCGCGCTGCTGTTCACCAAGTTCGGCGTGCTGCCGTGGTTCGGCATGCTGGCGGGCGGGGCGATCTCCGCCGCGATCGCGATGGCGCTCGGCTATCCCTGCTTCCGCCTGCGCGGCCATTACTTCGTGATCGCGACCATTGTGATCGCCGAGATCGCGCTGCTCTTGATCCAGAACTGGGACTGGGCCGGCGCTGCGCTCGGCATCGACATCCCGGTGCGCGGCGACAGCTGGCTGAAATTCCAGTTCACCCGCTCCAAACTGCCTTACTTCTACTTCGCGCTGGCGCTGGCCTGCGTCGCCTGGCTCGTCACCTGGTGGCTGGAAGATTCCAAATGGGGCTATTGGTGGCGCGCGGTGAAGGACAATCCCGACGCCGCGGAAAGCCTCGGCGTGGTCGTGTTCAATTCCAAGATGGGCGCGGCCGCGGTCTCCGCCTTCCTGGTTGCCGTCGGCGGCAGCTTCTATGCCCAGTTCGTGTCCTATATCGACCCCGAAAGCGTGATGGGTTTTCAGTTCTCGCTGCTGATGGCGCTGCCTGCGGTGCTTGGCGGCATCGGCACGCTGTGGGGACCGGTGCTCGGCGCCGTGATCCTGATTCCGCTCACCGAGTTGACGCGCTCCTTCGTCGGCGGCTCCGGCCGCGGCGTCGACCTGATCGTCTACGGCGCGCTGATCGTTGCGATCTCGCTGGCGCTGCCGCGCGGCCTGGTCAGCGTGTTCTCGCTACGCAAGGGAGCCGCACGATGACGGCGCTGTTAGAGACCCGCGGCGTCTGGCAACGCTTCGGCGGCCTCGTCGCCAACAGCGACGTCTCGATCTCGGTCGGGCGCGGCGAGATCGTCGGCCTGATCGGCCCGAACGGCGCCGGCAAGTCGACGCTGTTCAACCTGATCGCCGGCGTACTGCCGCCGACGCAAGGCTCGATCATCTTCGACGGCGAGGACGTGACAAAGCTGCCGGCGGCCGAGCGCTGCCAGCGCGGCATCGGCCGCACCTTCCAGGTCGTCAAAAGCTTCGAGACCATGACGGTCATCGACAACGTCATCGTCGGCGCGCTGATCCGCAACACCAAGATGCGCATCGCGCGGCAGAAGGCCTATGAGGTGCTGGAGTTCTGCGGGCTTGCGGCGCGCGCCGAGAAGCTTGCCGCCGACCTCGTGCCGTCGGAGAAGCGCCGGCTCGAGGTTGCCCGCGCGCTCGCCACTGAACCGAAGTTGCTATTGCTCGACGAGGTGCTGACCGGCCTGACGCCGGTCGAGGCGCAGACCGGCGTCGAGCTGGTGCGCAAGGTGCGCGCCACCGGCGTCACCGTGCTGATGGTCGAGCACGTCATGGAGATCGTGATGCCGCTGGTCGACCGCGCCATCGTGCTCAATCTCGGCAAGGTGCTGGTCGAGGGCAAGCCGGCGGACGTCGTCCGCAATCCGGAGGTCATCACTGCCTATCTCGGGGATCGTCATGCTGTCGGTGCGTGAAGTCACCACCGCCTATCAGGGCCTGGTTGCGATCTCCGCGGTGTCGATCGACGTCGCCAAGGGCGAGATTGTCTGCGTCGCCGGCGCCAACGGCGCGGGCAAGTCGACGCTACTGAAATCGATCGCCGGCGCCGAGCGGCCGCGGTCCGGCAGCGTCAGCTTCGACGGCAAGCGCATCGACGGCCAGCCGCAGCACGTCATCACCTCGGGCGGCATCGCCTTCGTGCCGGAGAACCGCCGGCTGTTTCCGCGGCTCTCGGTGCGCGACAATTTGCGGCTCGGCAGCTATCTCTATCGCAGCCAGGGCGACCGCGATGCGCCGCTCGACCTCGTGTTCCAGCTGTTCCCGCGGCTCTCCGAGCGGCTCGACCAGCGCGCCGAGACGCTGTCCGGCGGCGAGCAGCAGATGCTGGCGATCGGCCGCGCGCTGATGACGCGGCCGCGGCTCCTGATGCTCGATGAGCCGTCGCAGGGCATCATGCCAAAACTGGTCGACGAGATCTTTCAGGCCGTCAAACGCATCCGCGACGCCGGCATGACGGTCCTGATCGTCGAGCAGCGCATGGCGGAGTGCCTTGAAATCGCCGACCGCGCCTACATCCTGCAGACCGGCCGCGTCCTGATGCAGGGCACCGCCGCCGAGATCAGCGGCAATCCGGATGTGAGAAAGGCGTATCTGGGGCTGTAGCTTCTGCGGAGTCTCCACACATTCCGCCGTCATCCCGAGACGGTGTGAAGCTTTGTCCCACCCACCGCTGTCATCGCCCGGCCTGTGCGCAATTGCGCACATGGACCGGGCGATCCAGTACGCCGCGGCCTATCGGCTCAATAACGACTGTCTCTGGAATACTGGATCGCCCGGTCAAGCCGGGCGATGACACCGAGCAAGCTGAGCAAACCAACACCGTCATCCTGAGGTGCGCGCCTCTTCGGCGCGCCTCGAAGGATGGCCGCGAGCGCGCTTGTAGCCCATCCTTCGAGGCTCGCCCAGCGGCGCAATTGCGCCGCAAGGCTCGCACCTCCAGCGACAAAGGCGAAGCCTTTGCGCGGGGATGACGACGTGGCCAGTTCGTCACTTCTTGCCCTGCTACTCCGGCTTGATCTCCTCGACCTTGGCGGCGAGGTCGGGCACGCGGCTGACGCGGTAGGTCGCGTTGCTGCAGGTCAGCGTCCAGGCCTCGTTGTCGGGCTTCGAGAGCTTGTCGTCCCGTTCGGCCTTCAGCGGCTGGTCGCAGGCATAGCCTTGCGCGCGCAGCTGGATCGCCAGCAGGTCCTGCAAGGTCGGGTCGGCCCGGGCGGTCGATCCCGCCACGCCGCTGACGACCAGAACCGCGAACGCCAACCCTGTGAACCGCATCATGACTGTTCTCCGCATATGCATTCCTCCACAGATCTAGTGAGAGTGATCCGGCAGCACGAGTCCAAACGTTTTGGTCAGGTCCGTAACCTGTTCGGGCGACAGATAGCGCGGGTTGAGCCCGCGCAGCAGCAGATAGAGTTTGGCGGTCTCTTCCAGCTCTTCGGTCGCGAACACCGCCCCTTCCAGCGTGTCGCCCGACACCACGGGGCCGTGATTGGCGAGCAGCACGGATGAATACTGGCCCGCCAGTCCCTTGATCGCGTCGGCCACCGCAGGATCGCCCGGCCGATAATACGGCACCAGCGCGGTCGGTGCGCATTTCATCATGTAATACGCCGTCATCGGCGGCAGCACGGCGCGCGGGTCGATCTCGGGCAGCATCGACAGCGCGACCGAATGGGTCGAGTGCAGGTGCACCACGGCGCGGGCGGCGCTCCGTGTCTGGTAGAGCGCGGTATGCAGCGGCACTTCCTTGGTCGGGGCGTCGCCGGAAACGAGCTTCCCGTTGGCGTCGAGCCGCGACATTTTGCCGGGATCGAGGAAGCCGAGCGAGGCGTTGGTCGGCGTCACCAGCCAGCCGCCGTCGTCGAGCCGGACGCTGATATTGCCCGAGGAGCCCGGCGTCAGCCCGCGCTCGAACAGCGAACGGCCGAAGCGGCAGATGTCCTCACGAAGCTTTGTTTCGCTCATCTGGTTTCGCTCATGACGCTATTCGTTTTCCGACTTGTCTCATGCTTTGGCAGCGCGGCCAAGCCGTGATAGGCAAGCATCGAGCAGCATGATCCGGAAAAGTGGAAGCCGGTTTTCCGACAAGATCATGCGCAATAGAGATAAAAATCGAGGGATCGCCGCATGCCCAGTTCCACAACACCGCGTGTCGCCGTCATCGGGCTCGGTTCGATGGGATACGGCATGGCGACCTCGCTGAAGCGGGCCGGCCTTGCGGTCACCGGCTGCGACGTCTCGGCGGACGCGGTCGCGCGCTTCGTCAAGGACGGCGGCAACGGCGCCAGCACGCCGGCCGAGGCGGCGAAAGAGGCCGACATTGTCGTCAGCGTGGTCGTCAATGCCGCGCAGACCGAGGCGATCCTGTTCGGCAAGGATGGCGTCGCCGAGACGCTGGCCAAGGACGCCGTGTTCATCTCCTCGGCGACCATGGACCCGGAGATCGCGCGGCGGCTGGCAAAGCAGCTCGAGGCGACTGGCCGGCATTATCTCGACGCGCCGATCTCCGGCGGCGCGCAGCGTGCCGCGCAGGGCGAGCTCACCATCCTAGCCTCCGGCAGCGCGGCGGCGTTCGCCAAGGCGCGGCCGGCGCTGGATGCGATGGCGGCAAAGCTCTACGAGCTCGGCGATGCCGCCGGGCAGGGCGCCGCCTTCAAGATGATCAACCAGCTGCTGGCCGGCGTGCACATCGCCGCCGCCTCGGAGGCGATCGCATTCGCCGCCAAGCAGGGCCTCGATATCCGCAAGGTCTATGAGGTGATCACGGCCTCCGCCGGCAATTCCTGGATGTTCGAGAACCGTATCCCGCATGTGCTCGACGGCGACTATGCGCCGCGCAGTGCGGTCGAGATTTTCGTGAAGGATCTCGGCATCATCCAGGACATGGCGCGCAGCGCCCGCTTCCCGGTGCCGGTGTCGGCCGCGGCGCTGCAGATGTTCCTGATGACGTCGGCCGCCGGCATGGGCCGCGACGACGACGCCTCGGTGGCGCGGATGTACGCCCAGGTCACCGGCACCAAGCTCCCCGGCGATAAATAAGAGGATCCCATGCCCCGCTTTGCCGCCAACCTTTCCATGATGTTCAACGAGGTCCCATTCCTCGATCGCTTCGAGGCCGCCGCGAAAGCCGGCTTCACCGCGGTCGAATTCCTGTTTCCCTACGACCATCCGGCCGCGGAGGTCGGCAAGCGGCTCAAGGACGCCGCGCTGACGCAGGCGCTGTTCAACCTGCCGCCGGGCGACTGGAACGCCGGCGAAAAGGGATTTGCCGCGCTGCCGGACCGTTTTGCGGATCTGCAGGCGAGCCTGAAGACCGCGCTGCCCTATGCCGAGGCAACCGGCGTCAAGCGGCTGCATCTAATGGCCGGCATCGCCAACCGTAGCGATCCCGGCGCAGTGGCGGCGTTCCGCAAATCGGTCGCCTATGCCGCGGAATTCTTCGCCGCTTTTGGCCTCGACGTCGTGATCGAGCCGATCAATCCGCGCAACGTGCCCGGCTACTTCCTCAACGATTTCATCTTCGCCCGCGACCTGATCAACGAGCTGAAGATTCCGAACCTGAAGCTGCAGTTCGACATCTATCACTGCCAGATCATCCATGGCGACGTCACGATGCGGCTGCGCGAGATGATGCCGATCATCGGCCACATCCAGATCGCCTCGATCCCCTCGCGCAACGAGCCCGACGGCGAGGAGCTGAACTATCCGTTCCTGTTCGATGAGCTCGACCGGCTCGGCTATGGCGGCTTCGTCGGCTGCGAATACAATCCGCGCGGCAAGACCACGGATGGTCTCGCCTGGTTCAAGCCCTATGCCGGAGTCAAGCCGTGACGTCAGCCACAAAACTGTCGCTCGGCTGCATCGCCGACGACTACACCGGCGCCTCCGACCTCGCCAACACGCTGACGCGCGCCGGCCTGCGCACCGTGCAGACCATCGGCGTGCCGCCGGACGATCTGGCGCTGCCCGAGGTCGATGCCGTCGTCGTCTCGTTGAAGAGCCGCTCGATCGAGGCCGGCCTCGCCGTGACGCGCTCCCGCGCGGCGGAGAAGTGGCTGCGCGGCCGCGGTGCGCAGCACGTCCTGTTCAAGATCTGCTCGACCTTCGATTCCACCGATGCCGGCAATATCGGCCCGGTGATGGACGCGCTGCGCGCCGATTCCGCAGATAGCATCGTGCTGGTGACGCCGGCCTTCCCCGAGACCGGCCGCACCGTCTATCAGGGCAATCTGTTCGTCGGCGCCGTGCCGCTGAACGAGAGCCCGCTGAAGGACCATCCGCTCAATCCGATGCACGACTCCAATCTGGTCCGCGTGCTGGCGCGCCAGAGCAAGACCAGGGTCGGCCTGGTCGATCTCGCGACGCTGAGCCGCGGCGCCGATGCGGTCCGCGCCAGGCTCAAGGATCTCGCTGCCAAGGAGATCGGCGCCGCAATTATCGACGCGGTGTTCGACCGCGACCTCGAGACCATCGGCCAGGTGGCGCTGGATCACCGCGTCTCGGTCGGCGCCTCCGGCATCGGGCTTGGCCTGGCGCGGGCGCTGGTCGCCGCGGGGAAGGCGAAGTCCAATGCCGCGAGCGCGATGCCTGAGACCGCGATCGGCGGCCCGGCAGCGTGCCTGGCCGGAAGCTGCTCGCAGGCGACCCTGCAGCAGATCGCCAGCGCCGAGAAAGTGATGCCGGTGCTGCATCTCGATCCTGACAGGGTGGTCGCCGGCAAGGACGAGGCGCAGCGCGCGCTCGGCTGGGCCAAAGATCGGCTCTTCGACGGGCCGGTGCTGATCGCAAGCAGCTCGACGCCGGACCAGGTTGCAGCTCTGCAATCCCGGCATGGCCGCGATGCAGCCGGACATGCCATCGAGCAAGCGATGGCCGACATCGCCGAAGGCCTGGTGCAGTCGGGCGTGCGCAGGCTGGTGGTCGCCGGCGGTGAAACTTCAGGCGCCGTGGTCGATCGGCTGCGCATCCCGGGCTTCCTGGTCGGCGCCGAAATCGCCGCGGGCGTGCCGGTTTTGCGCGCCGTCGGCGCCAACAACGGCGCGATGTTGCTTGCCCTGAAATCGGGCAATTTCGGCGGGCCGCAATTCTTCTCCGACGCGCTCGCCCTGATGCGCTGACGCGTGCCGTCGCGCGTGATGTCACGGTGATGACGGCTGCCTCCGTAGTTGAACGGGGAAGCAAATTAACCCTACCGAAGGAGGCATGCTGGCTTTGATGGATGCGGCGTCCCGCCGCGCCAGCAGCCTTCCGTTCAACCGGGCCTCGCGAGCCCGGCATCAAGAGATTTCCCGATGTTCGCCAAATTCTCGATCCGCGCCAAGCTGATTGCCGCGGTTGCGTTTCTGCTTGTCGCGATGGCGGGCGTCGGCCTGCTGGCGGTCACCAGCATGCGGTCGATCAACGCCAACACGGTGGACATTACAACGAGCTGGCTGCCGAGCGTGCGGGCGCTGGGCGATCTGCGCGCCGGCGTCATCACCTACCGCAACGTGATCCGCGAGCACATGCTGGCCGAGACGCTGGAGGACAAGCAGGCGCAGGAAAAGACCCTTGCGATGGTGGTGGAATCCAACACCAAGATCCGCGCGACCTATGAGCCGATGATCACCTCGCCGGAGGAGCGCGCGCTCTACAATCAATGGGTCGATGCCTGGACCCGTTACAAGAAGGGCACCGAGCAGGTCATGGAACTGTCGCGGAAGGACGCCGGCAAGATTCCGCATGAAGCGCATGAGCTGAATGCCAAGACCGTGAACAAGATCGGGCTCGAGGCGGACGAGATCCTGCGCAAGGACATCGAGCTCAACAATGCCGGCGCCGACAAGGCGGCGCAGGACGCCGCGAGCAGCTACGCGTCGGCCCTGATGCTGCTCGCCCTGATCATCGGCGGCGCCATCATTATCGGTGTCGGCGTCAGCATCTACACCGTTCGCGACATTTCCGCCGGCATCGCCTCGATCCTGACGCCGATGCAGGCGTTGGGCGGCGGCGACCTCACTGCGGAGGTGCCGCACCAGGGCGAGAAGACCGAGATCGGCGCCATGGCCGACACGCTGCAGGTGTTTAAGCAGGCCCTGATCGCCAAGAAGGCCGCCGACGAGGCCGCTGCCGCCGATGCCGAGGCCAAGATCGAGCGCGGCCGCCGGGTCGACGCTATCACCCGCAATTTCGAACAGATGATCGGCGAGATCGTGCAGACCGTCTCGTCGGCCTCGACCCAGCTCGAGGCCTCGGCCGGCACCCTGTCGTCGACCGCGAAGCGGGCGCAGGAATTGACCACCACGGTCGCCGCCGCCTCCGAGGAAGCCTCGACCAACGTGCAGTCGGTGGCTTCCGCCACCGAGGAGCTGTCGTCCTCGGTGACCGAGATCAGCCGCCAGGTGCAGGAATCGGCGCGGATGGCCGGCGACGCCGTCGGCCAGGCGCGCACCACCAATGACCGCGTCAGCGAGCTGTCGAAGGCGGCCGCCCGCATCGGCGACGTCGTCGAATTGATCAACACCATCGCGGGCCAGACCAACCTCTTGGCGCTGAACGCCACCATCGAGGCGGCGCGCGCCGGCGAGGCCGGCCGCGGCTTTGCGGTGGTGGCGTCGGAAGTGAAGGCGCTGGCGGAACAGACCGCGAAGGCGACCGGCGAGATCGGCCAGCAGATCGCCGGCATCCAGACCGCGACACAGGAGTCGGTCGGCGCGATCAAGGAGATTTCCTCGACCATCGAGCGGCTGTCAGAGATCTCTTCGACCATCGCCGCTGCCGTGGAAGAGCAGGGCGCGGCGACGCAGGAGATTTCGCGCAACGTGCAGCAGGCGGCGCAGGGCACCCAGCAGGTTTCGGCCAACATCACCGACGTGCAGCACGGCGCGACCGAAACCGGCTCGGCCTCGAGCCAGGTGCTGTCGGCGGCGCAGTCGCTGTCGGGCGACAGCAACCGTCTGAAGTCCGAGGTCGGCAAATTCCTCGACGCAGTGCGCGCCGCCTGAGAGAATGTGAAGCTTTGCCCTCATCTACCGTTGTCATCGCCCGGCCTGTGCGCAATTGCGCACATGGACCGGGCGATCCAGTACGCCGCGGCCTCTCGCTTCTATCATCGGCGTCTCTGGAATACTGGATCACCCGGTCAAGCCGGGTGATGACACCGAACAAGCTGAGCAAACCATCACCGTCATCCTGAGCCGGCAGCCCGGGCGGGCCGTTGCCCGGGCAACCGACGAAACCTGCGTGGTGGGCCCGGGACGGCGCACCACGTTTTCGCAGACCTGCGATGCGTTGTCGCGATACAGGCGACCGAATGTCCCAAATCCGCCGGTTCGGAGAGCATGGAGCGTCTCTGTTCCGGGCCGCCGCGGTCGTCATGATCGGAGGATGCTGGTGGCTTCACGGACTATGCCAAGGATGTGAAAGCGCATCGCGGCCGCGCGGGTTGGCCTTTTGCCCTGCATCGGGTAAATCGGCGCAGCGGAACAACCCCTTTTCGGGCCGCCGATTCCGCTGCCTGGGCAGGCTCATTTCGGGAACGCCGCTTTTATGATCGCACTGGTCCGTATCGCGCTGAGCCGGCCATATACTTTCGTCGTGCTCGCCCTGCTCCTGTTGATCATCGGACCGCTGGCGGCGCTGCGCACGCCGACCGACATCTTTCCCGACATCCGCATCCCCGTGATCGGCGTGGTCTGGCAGTACACTGGTTTGCCGCCGGACCAGATGAGCGGGCGTATCACCACACCGTTTCAGCGCGCGCTGACCACGACGGTCAACGACATCGAGCACATCGTCGCCAATTCCTATAACGGCGTCGGCATCATCAAGATCTTCTTCCAGCCCAATGTCGACATCCGCACCGCCAATGCGCAGGTCACCGCGATCTCGCAGACCTTGTTGAAGCAGATGCCGCCCGGCGCGACCCCGCCGCTGATCCTGAACTACAGTGCCTCGACGGTGCCGATCATCCAGGTCGCGCTGTCCGGCGAGGGCCTGACCGAGCAGAACCTCGCCGACATCGGCATCAATCAGCTACGCACGCCGCTGGTGACGGTGCCGGGCGCCGCGATCCCTTATCCGTTCGGCGGCAAGCAGCGCCAGGTCCAGATCGATCTCAACTCGACCGCGCTGCAGGCGCGCGGCCTGTCGGGCCAGGACGTCGCCAATGCACTGGCCGCGCAGAACCTGATCACGCCGGTCGGCACCCAGAAGATCGGCAACTTCGAATACACCGTCAACCTCAACAATTCGCCGCTCCGCCTCGAGGAGCTCGGCGACCTCCCGGTCAAGCAGGTCAACGGTGCGATGGTCTATGTGCGCGACGTCGCCAGCGTGCGCGACGGCAATCCGCCGCAGACCAACATCGTCCATGTCGACGGCAACCGTTCGGTGCTGATGATGGTGCTGAAGGCCGGCGCCACCTCGACGCTCGATATTATCTCCGGCATCAAGCAGAAGGTGATCGACGTCAAGGACCAGATGCCGGATGCGCTCAAGATCGGATTCATCGGCGACCAGTCGCTGTTCGTCCGCGGCGCGATCACCGGCGTCGCCTTCGAGGGCGTGATCGCCGCGCTACTGACCAGCGTGATGATCCTGCTGTTCCTAGGCAGCTGGCGCTCCACCGTCATCATCGCGGTGTCGATCCCGCTGTCGGTGCTCGGCGCCATCATCATGCTGTCGCTGATCGGCGAGACGCTGAACATCATGACGCTCGGCGGCCTGGCGCTTGCGGTCGGCATCCTGGTCGACGACGCCACGGTGACGATCGAGAACATCAACTACCATCTCGAGCAGGGCAAGCCGGTCGAGCAGTCGATCCTCGACGGCGCCAACCAGATCGTGACGCCGGCGTTCGTCTCGCTGCTCTGCATCTGCATCGTGTTCGTGCCGATGTTCTTTCTCACCGGCGTCGCGCGCTTCCTGTTCGTGCCGATGGCCGAAGCCGTGATGTTCGCGATGATCTGGTCGTTCATCCTGTCGCGCACGCTGGTGCCGACCATGGCGAACTACCTGCTGCAGGCGCATGTGCATCACGAGGACGGGCCGCCGAAGTCGCGCAATCCCCTGGTCTGGTTCCAGCGCGGCTTCGAGGCGCGCTTCGAGCGCATCCGCGGCGGCTACCGCAATCTGCTGGCGCTGGCGCTCGGCCACCGCCCGACATTCGTGACCGGCTTCCTTGTGATCGTCGCCGCGTCGTTCCTTTTGGTGCCGTTCCTCGGGCGCAACTTCTTCCCCGCGGTCGATGCCGGCAACATCCTGCTGCATGTCCGCACCCAGGTCGGCACCCGCGTCGAGGAGACCGCCAACCAGCTCGCCGACGTCCAGAAGGCGATCCGCAAGCTGATCCCCGGCGAGATCGAGACCATGACCGATAACATCGGTATGCCGATCTCCGGCATCAACATGACCTACAACAACACCGGCGTGATCGGCCCGCAGGACGGCGACATCCAGATCCGCCTCAAGGAGGACCATAAGCCGACCGAGGAGCATGTCCGCACGCTGCGTGAGCAGCTGCCGCGGCTGTTCCCGGGCACCAGCTTCTCGTTCCTGCCGGCCGATATCGTCAGCCAAATCCTCAATTTCGGCGCGCCGGCGCCGATCGACCTGCAGATCCGCGGCGCCAATCTCGAGGCCAACTTCGCCTATGCCAACAAGCTGCTGGCGCAGATCAAGCGCATCCCCGGCATCGCCGATGCGCGGATCCAGCAGTCGCCGAACAATCCGACCTTCAACATCGATGTCGACCGCACCCGCGCGCAATATGTCGGCCTGACCGAGCGCGACGTCACCAACTCGCTGGTGGTCAACCTCGCCGGCTCCTCGCAGGTGGCGCCGACCTACTACCTCAACCCCGACAACGGCGTGTCGTACTCGATCGTGATGCAGACGCCGCAGTACCAGATCGACTCCTTGAGCGCGCTGCAGACCCTGCCGATCACCGCGACCGGCAACACCCAGGCGCCGATCCTCGGCGGCATCGCCGACATCAAGCGCGCGAGTTCGAGCGCGGTGGTGTCGCAATACGACATCCAGTCGCTGGTGCAGATCTATGCGACGACGCAGGGCCGCGATCTCGGCGGCGTCGCCACCGACGTGCGCAAGCTGATCGCCGACACCGCCAAGGAGGTGCCGAAGGGCTCCTCCGTGGTGCTGCTCGGCCAGGTGCAGACCATGAACTCGGCCTTCACCGGCCTGCTGTTCGGCCTGCTCGGCGCCGTGGTGCTGATCTACTTCCTGATCGTGGTGAACTTCCAATCCTGGTCCGATCCGTTCGTGATCATCACCGCGCTGCCGGCCGCGCTCGCCGGCATCGTCTGGATGCTGTTCACCACCGAGACCACGCTGTCGGTGCCGGCGCTGACCGGCGCCATCATGTGCATGGGCGTTGCGACCGCCAACAGCGTGCTGGTGATCAGCTTTGCCCGCGAGCGCTATGAAGAGCTCGGCGATCCCGTCGCCGCGGCGCTGGAGGCCGGCTTCGTCCGCTTCCGCCCGGTGCTGATGACCGCGCTCGCCATGATCATCGGCATGGCGCCGATGGCGCTTGGGCTCGGCGAAGGCGGCGAGCAGAACGCGCCGCTGGGCCGCGCCGTGATCGGCGGCCTGATCTTCGCGACCTTCGCCACCCTGATGTTTGTTCCCGTGGTATTCAGTATGGTACACAAGAAGCAAGGCGCCAAAGCCGCCGCCTCATCGGAGATCCCGCATGCCGCCCACTGAACAGCGCCCGTCGGTTTCCCGCCGGAAACTGGGCATATTCGGCGTGGTTGCGCTGGTCGGCGCGGGTCTGATCGTCGGCACCGGGATCCGCGCCCGCGAGGAGCAGGGCGGCAAACTGAAGCAATGGACCGACGACCAGGCCATTCCGACCGTGGCGGTGGCGCTGCCGAACGCTCGGGCACTCAGCCCGACCATCGACCTGCCGGGCCGGCTCGAGGCCTATTACCGTGCGCCGATCTTCGCCCGGGTGTCCGGTTACCTGAAGACCTGGGACGCCGACATCGGCGCCCGCGTCAAGGCCGGCCAGGTGATCGCCGAGATCGAAGCTCCCGACCTCGACCAGCAATTGCTGCAGGCGCGCGCCGATCTCGCCAGCGCCCAGGCCAGCGCAAAACTCTCCGAAGCGACGCTGAACCGGCGCAAGACGCTGGTGGCCTCGAACTTCGTCTCCGCCCAGGAGATCGACGAGCGCACCGCCGACCTCTCCAACAAGAACGGTGCGGTCAAGGCCGGCCAGGCCAATGTCGAACGGCTGGAAGCGCTCGCCGGCTACAAGAAGATCACGGCGCCGTTCGACGGCGTGGTGACTTCGCGCGACACCGACGTCGGCGCGCTGATCAATGCCGGCGGCGGCTCGGGCCCGGCGATGTTCACGATCTCTGACATCACCAAGCTGCGCGTCTACGTCAACGTGCCGCAGAACTACGTGCCGGCGATCAAGATCGGCGCCAAGGCGACGCTGGCGATGCCGGAATATCCCAACCGCACCTTCCAGGCGACGGTCGAAGCGTCATCGCAGGCGGTCGACGTCTCCTCCGGCACCACGCGGATGCAGCTCGGGCTCGACAATTCCTCCGGCGAACTGATGCCGGGCAGCTATGCCAGCGTGAAGCTGAACCTGCAGCGCGACTCGACGCCGCTGAGCATTCCCGCCAGCGCGCTGATCTTCAACAGCAACGGCCTTCGCGTCGCGACCGTCGGCCCCGACGACAAGGTGCTGTTCAAGACCGTGAAGATCGGCCGCGATCTCGGCAAGGAGATCGAGCTCGCCTCCGGCATTTCGCCCGACGACCGCATCATCTCCGCCCCGCCGGACGGCCTTTCCGACGGCGACCAGGTCCGCGTCACCGGCGCCGGCGCCAAGGGCAAGCCGACCACCGCGTCCGAAAAGCAGGACGTGAAGGGGTAGGGGCGCGGACACGTCTCCCGTAGCCCGGATGAAGCGAAGCGAAATCCGGGGCCAGTCCGCCCCGCGGCGATGGTGATCCCCGGATTGCGCTGCGCTCCATCCGGGCTACGCGCTGCGCGCTTCCTTCACCTCGCCCCGCTTGCGGGGAGAGGTCGGATTGCATCGCCAATGCAATCCGGGTGAGGGGTACAGGTCTTTCCGTAGAGCGATACTCGCGGAAGCAGCCCCTCACCCCAACCCTCTCCCCGCATCCGCCTTCGCCCGAAGGCGGGCTTCGGCGGACAAGAGAGCGAGGCGAGGGAGAACTCCTAGGCCACCCGCCACTCCAGCATGCCGTCGTCAGCGGTGACGATGTCGCCCAGAGAACCCACCGGCGTGCGGTCTAAATCCTGCAGATACGCCAGCGTCGTCGTATCGCTCGCCGGGATGCGGCCGAGCGTACGGCGGCCGTCCTCCGTTCGCAGCATGGTGACGCCATGCTCGACCTCGCCATTGCCGCGATAGATCACGGTGAAGGCCTCGACCTTGCCCTTGCCGCTCGCCTCGGTGGTGAAGTCGGGGACGCTGCCCCGGTTGCGGTCGGCCTCGGCCTGCACGCTGGTCTGCTGCTTCAGCGCCGCCTTCGGCGCGGCGCGCGACAGCACCAGGCCATGGTGCTTGGTGACGAAACCGCCCTGGCCGTAGAGCAGGCCGAGCGTGCCGCCGTCGCGCAGCTTGCGCACCATCGCGCAGGCCGCATGCGTCATGTAGGTGTTGAGCGGCGCGCCGAAGAAAGTGAGGCCGCCGGTCACGGTCGGCTGCACGTCGGCGCCGAGGCTCAGCGTCCGCCGCGCCATCTTCGGCACGCAGGGGAAGCAGCTATAGAGCTCGATCGCGTCGAACTTTTTGCCGTCGCCCTCGACGAGATCCATCACCGCCTTCAGCACCGCGGTCTGCGCGTGGCTCTCGACGAACTGGTCGCGGATCAGATAGTCGCGCGGCTCTTCCGCCGAGGCGCCGCCGAGCGGGTAGATCAGCTTGTCCTCCGGCACGCCGGCGGCGCGCGCCTTGGCGAGGCTGGTCAGGATCAGCGCGCCGCCCATGTTCACCGTCGGGTTCGCCACCATCAGCTTTGTGTAGGGCCAGGCGATCATCCGGTTATCCGGCGTCGCCGTCGTGATCTCCTCGCCCGTGAATTGCTTCTTGAGCCAGGAATTGGGATTGTCTGCGGCAACCCGCGCATAGGTCGACCATAGCTCGCCGGACTCGTTCAGCGCCTGGCGCGGCGTCTGGCCCCATGCCGCCGACGTCGCCGACTCGTAAAGCGGATAGACCGTGATCGGCCGGAACACGCCGAGCGTCACCGCCATCGGCTTCTGGAACGCGGCGCCGCGCTTCGGCTCCTCGACGTCATGCGCGAACGGCGTCCACGGCAATTCCACGCCGGCGCGCTGCGCCTTGGTCGCGGTCGACTGCGCCTCGGCGCCGCACACCGCCGCGACGCTGCACTCGCCGCGCGCAATCCGCTGCGCCGCCTCGTGCAGATAACGGATCGGGCTCTCGCCGCCGACCGGCCCGTAATAGAGATGCGTCGGCGCAATGCCGAGCCGCTGCGCCAGCTGCTTTTCGGGATCGCGATAGCGCCAGCTCAGGAAGTTGACGACGTCGAGCGACTGAATATCGCCGAGCAGCTTTGCGCCGCTGTCCGCCTCCGCGCGCTTCAATGCCGCTTCGAGCAGCGTCAGCGGCTCGAGGCCGGCGGCGATATCTTTCGGACGATCGACGATCTCGCCGACGCCGACGATGACGGGAATGCGGTCTTCGGGGATGCTGTTCGACATTCTTGTTGTTCACTTTCAGAAATAGGCTCGATACCTGGTCTAGGCGTCATTGCGAGCGAAGCGAAGCAATCCATGCCTCAACGCGGGGAAAGATGGATTGCTTCGCGTCGCTCGCAATGACGGGGAGGGAGCGTCGTCACTCCGCCACCAGCGCGTTCATGTGCTCGACGGCTTCGGCGAATTCTTCCTTGAATTCCTGCACCACGGCGGTCGCAGATTTCACGCTGTCGATCAGCCCGACGCCCTGGCCGACGAAGTAACTGACGAGATCGCGCGCCTTGGCGTTGCCCGCGGCGGCGGAGCGGTCGATCGCGTTGAAGGCGTCGCGGCTGATGATGCTCTGCAGCGGCATCGGTAACGCGCCGGGCGATTCCGGCGCGCGGTCCCACGCATCGGTCCAGACCGAGCGGAGCTGCCGCGCCGGCTTTCCGGTGCGCCCTTTGGAACGCACCGCGTCGCGCGAGGACGCCGCGATCATCTTCTCGCGGAAGATCTCCGAGGTCTCCGACTCTACGGTGGCGAGCCACACCGAACCGGTCCACACCCCCGCCGCGCCCATCGCCATGCAGGCCGCCATCTGCCGTCCGGTCATGATGCCGCCGGCCGCCAGCACCGGCACGTCGCGGATCGGCTTGATCGCCTTGATCACCTCGGGCACCAGCACCATGGTCGACACTTCGCCGCAATGGCCGCCGGCCTCGGTGCCCTGCACGACGAGAATATCGACGCCGGCCGCGACCTGGCGCAGCGCATGCTCCTTGGCGCCGACCAGCGCCGCCACCGGCACGTCATGGGCGCGGCCGCGATCGATCATCGCCTTCGGCGGCACGCCGAGCGCATTGGCGATCAGCTTGATCGGATGCCGGAACGAGACGTCGAGCAACTGCAGCGCGGTCTCGCCGTCGAACGGCTGCGGCTGGTTGTCGGCGACGTTGGTCGTGGTCAGCTCGATGTCGTACTTCTTCAGCAGCGTGCGGGTGTAGTCGCGATGCTCCGGCGAGATCCGCGCCTCGAGGCTCTTCCAGGTGACGTTCTTCTCGCCCGCGGTCGAGATGTTTTCCGGGATCAGCACGTCGACGCCGTACGGCTTGCCGTCGACATGGGCGTCGATCCATTTCAGCTCCTGCTCCAGCGTCTCGGGCGAATGCGCGGTGGCGCCGAGGACGCCAAAGCCGCCGGCGCGGCTGACCGCCGCCACCACGTCGCGGCAATGGCTGAAGGCGAGCAGGGGAAATTCGATTCCCAGCATGTCGCAGATCGGTGACTTCATGGCTAGGTCTCTCCCGCAGCCGCTTGTTGTGCTTGTTGGCATCGGCTTTGCGCGACGCTAGCGCATCCGCCGCGGCCAAGCCAAGCGGGTTTCGCTTGCTGCGATCTTGCGTGCAGGCGCTGCCTCATTTTGGCATTCCGCTCCATAGAAAAAAGCGGGCGTCGCAGGGTGGGCAAAGCGAAGCGTGCCCACCATCTAGTGCGGATATGTGGGGGATGGGCGCGCCATCGCTCCATTTCGAGAACACCGCAACCGGGAGCCACCCAGTGACCGATACCCCTGCCTACGAACCGCCGAAAGTCTGGACCTGGAACAAGGAGAGCGGCGGGCGCTTTGCCAGCATCAACCGGCCGATCGCCGGGCCGACCCACCAGCAGGAATTGCCGGTCGGCCGCCATCCGCTGCAGCTCTATTCGCTGGCGACGCCGAACGGCGTCAAGGTCACCGTGATGCTGGAGGAGCTCTTGGCCGCGGGCCACAAGGGCGCGGAATACGACGCCTGGCTGATCAAGATCGACGGCAACCAGTTCGGCAGCGGCTTTGTCGCGGTCAATCCGAACTCGAAGATCCCGGCGCTGATGGATCGCAGCGGGCCGGAGCCGATCCGGGTGTTTGAATCAGGCGCGATCATGCTCCACCTCGCGGAAAAATTCGGCGCGTTCCTGCCGACCGACGTCAAGACCCGCGCCGAAACCCTGTCATGGCTGTTCTGGCAGATGGGCTCGGCGCCGTTCCTTGGCGGCGGCTTCGGCCATTTCTACGCCTACGCGCCGACCAAGATCGAATACGCCATCGACCGCTACGCGATGGAGGTGAAGCGTCAGCTCGACGTGCTCGACCGCCGTCTCGCCGACAACGAATATCTCGCCGGCAATGTCTACACCATCGCCGACATGGCGGTGTGGCCGTGGTATGGCGCGCTTGCAAAAGGCCTGGTCTACGGCGCCGGCGAATTCCTCTCGGTGCAGGACTACAAGAATGTGCAACGCTGGACCAACGCGATCGCGGCACGGCCCGCGGTGAAGCGCGGCCGCATGGTCAACCGCATTTCGGGCGACCCGTCGAGCCAGCTCCACGAGCGCCACGACGCAAGCGATTTCGACACCAAGACGCAGGACAAGATCGGCGAGCCGGCAGCGACGTAGCGATCCCAATTCGCCTCGCCCCGCTTGCGGGGAGAGGTCGAATTCAGGCGCAGCCTGAATTTCGGGTGAGGGGGAGTCTCCGCGAATCCGACTGTGACTGCGGACGTGGAGGTAGCCTCAAGTCATGTCAGCAGATCATTGTACTCCGGGTGCTTCTTCATAAAGCCCTGGATGAATTCGCATTTGACAATGAGCTTGATGCGCTGCGCGCGCACCGCATCCAGCGTGGCGCGGGCAAGCTTTGAGCCGATGCCGCGGCCGCCGAGCTCCGGCGGCACTTCGGTATGAACAAGCGTGATCGTGTCCGGCGTCTTGCGATAGGCGACGAACGCAATCGCGCCATCGACTGTGAGCTCGAACCGGCTCTGCTGTGCGTTGTCGCGGAAAGCTTCGCTCATCGTCTCATCCTCGGCTATGTCTTCCCTTGGCCGCCGGAAACACCACGCGATCGTCGGTGCGGCAATAGCGGTCGGCGAACATGCGCCCGATCGGGTGATAACGCTCCATGTGGACGCGCATGGCGTCGTGATCCCACAGATCGTCGCGGATGTAGAAGTGGATGCCTTCGCCCATGATGAGCTGACGGTCGCCGTTGACGTCGATCAGCTTCCAGGTCTTGCACTCCATCGCCCACGGCGCGTCCGCAAGGCGGGGCACCGCGACCCGGCGCGACGGCGCGAGCTTCAGCCCGAGATAGTCGGGCTCGCCGATCTCGGGCGGAAAGTCGCCGCTGCTTTCGTGCATCGCGCGCGCCAAGGGCTCGTCGGTAAGGTTGACCACGAACTCGCCGGTGCGGCGGATGTTGACCAGGGTGTCCTTTTCCCGGTGGTCCGGCCGCCGGTTCACCGCGAACACGCAGAGCGGCGGATCCTCGCACATCGCATTGAAGAACGAGAACGGCGCCGCATTGACCACGCCGCCTTCGCCGAGACTCGTCACCCAGGCGATCGGCCGCGGCAGCACGAACGAGGTCAGCACCTTGTAGCGTTCGCGCTGGGTGAGATCTTCGGGGGCGTATTCCATGGGGAGACTCTCTTGCTTGCCTCGCCCCGCTTGCGGGGAGAGGTCGGAATTCAAGCCTAGCTTGAATTCCGGGTGAGGGGGAGCTTCCGCGAGTCCGTTTCTCACCTTCTTTGCCGAAGCAGCCCCTCACCCCAACCCTCTCCCCGCGAAGGGCGGGGAGAGGGGAAGGAGATACTGCGGGGAGAAGGAGAAGAT
Source organism: Bradyrhizobium ivorense (assembly GCF_900696085.1). Lineage (GTDB taxonomy): Bacteria > Pseudomonadota > Alphaproteobacteria > Rhizobiales > Xanthobacteraceae > Bradyrhizobium > Bradyrhizobium ivorense. Next base: position 48,957 of record NZ_CAADFC020000014.1, on the reverse strand, counting down.
TACGGCATGCTCAGTTCGTGCCGGCCGACCACCATCCAGTGCACTTCGTCTGGACCGTCGGCGAAGCGCAGGTGGCGGACGTCCTGGTACATTTCGGCGAGCGGGGTCCATTGCGAGATGCCGGTGGCGCCGTGCATCTGGATCGCCTGGTCGATCACCTTGCAGGCGCGCTCGGGGATCATCGCTTTCACCATCGAGACCCAGACGCGGGCCTCCTTGTTGCCGAGCACGTCCATCGCCTTGGCCGCCTTCAGCACCATCAGCCGCATCGACTCGATCTCGCAGCGCGCCTGCGCGATGATCTGGGTGTTGCCGCCGAGATGGGCGATCTTCTTGCCGAACGCCTCGCGAGTCAGGCCACGCTGCACCATCAGGTCGAGCGCCTTCTCGGCCTTGCCGATGGTGCGCATGCAGTGATGGATGCGGCCCGGGCCGAGACGGACCTGCGAGATTTCGAAGCCGCGGCCTTCGCCGAGCAGCATGTTCTCCTTCGGCACCCGGCAATTGTTGAAGCGCAGATGCATGTGGCCGCGCGGCGCGTGATCGTGGCCGAACACCTGCATCGGGCCGAGAATCTCCACGCCGGGATTGTCGGTCGGCACCAGGATCTGCGACTGCTGCTTGGACGGCGGCGCGTCGGGATTGGTCTTCACCATCACGATCATGATCTTGCAGCGCGGATCGCCGGCGCCGGAGATGTAGTACTTCTCGCCGTTGATCACCCACTCGTCACCGACCAGCTTTGCGGTGGTCGAGATGTTCTTGGCGTCCGACGAGGCGACGTTCGGCTCGGTCATCGCATAGGCGGAGCGGATCTCACCGTTGAGCAGCGGCTTCAGCCACTTCTCCTTCTGCTCCTTGGTGCCGACGCGCTCCAGCACCTCCATGTTGCCGGTGTCGGGCGCCGAGCAGTTCATCGTCTCCGAGGCCAGCGGGCTCTTGCCGAGCTCGGCGGCGATGTAGGCGTAGTCGAGGTTGTTCAGGCCCTCGCCGGTCTCGGCGTCGGGCAGGAAGAAGTTCCAGAGGCCGACTTCCTTGGCCTTGTCCTTGGCCTTCTGCAGGATCGCGAGCTGCTCATCGGTGAAGCTCCAGCGATCGGTCTTCTTCTCGCCGGCACGGTAGAACTCGACCGACATCGGCTCGACCACCTCGCGGATGAACTGCTTCACGTGATCGTACAGCGGGCGGACCTGGTCCGACATCCTGAGGTCGTTGAGCTCGTCGCCCGGGTTGAGCGTGTAGTTGGTCGTGCGCGGCACATAGGCATGCTTCATTGTCGTTTCTCCCATCGGCGAAGGCGCGTTTCGCCGCGGACAATAGACGCGCGAAGCGTGAAGCGCGAGCACCGATTTTCGAACGATCTCTACCGCATCGCGGAATTTCGCGACGGCGTTTCAAACGTTGTTTGAACGCCGCCGGTCATGGCACGCAATCGAGCGCGACGGCCGTCAGGGCAGCCGGTGCATCGCGCAGATCTTGTTGCCGTCGAGATCGCGCAAATAGGCGAGATAGAGCTTGATGCCGTTGCCTTCTCGCACGCCCGGCGGGTCCTCGCAGGACTTACCGCCATTGGCGACGCCGGCCGCGTGCCAAGCCTCGACCTGCTCGGGCGACGAGCAGGCAAAGCCGATGGTGCCGCCATTGGCGTGCGTTGCCGGTTCGCCGTTGATCGGCTTGGACACCATGAAAATGCCGGTCTTGGTGAGGTACATGATACGGTGACCGTCGACCCGCGCCGGCCGGACATTGAGCGTGGCCAGCAGCGCGTCGTAAAACGCCTTGGCCCTGTCCAGGTCGTTGGTGCCAACCATCACGTGCGAAAACATCTGAAAAATCCTCCCGGTTTGCTTGAATAAGACGCAAACGGTAGCAGCAGTTTTGCCGCAACGGAAGCGAGGCTGTTTCCGATGGTCATTGCGCCCCCTCACCGTCATCCTGAGGTGCGAGCCTCTTCGGCGAGCCTCGAAGGATGAATCGGCCCCGCTGGTGGCCGTGCATCCTTCGAGGCTCGCAAGAGCTCGCACCTCAGGATGACGGGGCGAACAGCGACGCAACAACCTCGGTGTCGTCCCTGCTTTCGCAGGGACGACAGCGGTGGGTGGGACAGAGCCGGGCCTAAAACGCCGTATACCCGCCGTCGATCACGAAGCAATCCGCCGTATGGTACGACGACGCCTTGCTCATGAGGTATACCGCGATGCCGCCGAAATCGCTTGGCTCGCCGAAGCGGCGCGCCGGGATGCGCGGCATCACGTTGGCGACGAACTTGTCGTTGGCCATGATGCCGGCGGTCATGTCGCTCTTGATCCAGCCGGGCAGGATCGCGTTCGCGGTGACGCCGTGGCGGGCGAGCTCGACGGCGAGCGCGCGGCATAGCGCGTTCAGCGCTGCCTTGGTGCCGGCATAGTGCTCGTTGCGCGCGGTGCCGAACAGCGAAGCGAGACTCGATGTCGCAACCAGCCGGCCGAATCTGTCGCCGGCCTCGGAGCGCTCGGTCATGTGCCGCGCCGCGACCTGGAAGACGTGGAAGACGCCATCGAGATTGGTCGCGAACATCCGTCGCCACTCTTCTTCGGTGCGGTCGATGAAGGCACGCCGTCCGCCGCCGCCGATGCCGGCATTGGCGAAGCAGCCGTCGACCCGGCCGAATTTCTCCAGCGTCGCCTTCATCGCGGTCTTGACCGAGCCGGGGTCGCTGACATCGCAGAATTCGGTTGCGACCTTGCCGGGGCCGGCCGCCATCGAGGCCGCGGCGTTCGCGTTCTTCTCGGCGTTGCGGCCCCAGATCGAGACGTTGCAGCCGGCGGCGTTGAGCGCCTGCGCGATGCCGAGGCCGATGCCGCCATTGCCGCCGGTGATGACCGCGACGCGGCCGCTAAGATCGAAGATGCCACTCATTGGGGTTTCCATTTGCTTTGGCGCGCGTTAATCACGCTGCCGAAGACGGGCTTGGGCCAAGCATGGACAAGCCCGGCGCAAAAATCAAATATGGGTCGAGGTATCGATCGGCCTGCCGCGGGACTGCCGCCGCAACAGATGAGAGGAAACCATGCAGTTCAAGCACGTCACGCTCGACTTCGACGGATCGGTCGCGATCCTCAAGCTCGACCATCAGGAAGTCATGAACGCGGTCTCGATGGACATGCTGGGCGGCCTCGCCGAGGCGCTGGATGCGATCGAGGACAAGCGCGACGAGGTGCGCTGCCTCGTCATCACCGGCGCCGGCCGCGCCTTCTGCACCGGCGCCAATCTGCAGGGCCGCAACGCGCAAGCGAAGCCCGGCAAGAGCAACGCCGGCGCCTCGCTCGAGATCGGCTTCCATCCGTTCCTGCGCCGCCTGCGCCGGCTGCACTGTCCGATCGTCACCGCGGTGAACGGCCCGGCCGCCGGCGCCGGGATGAGCTTTGCCTTGATGGGCGACATGATCCTGTGCGCGCGCTCGTCCTATTTCCTGCAGGCGTTCCGCCGCATCGGCCTGGTGCCGGATTGCGGCTCGACCTGGCTGCTGCCGCGGCTGATCGGCAAGGCGCGCTCGGTCGAGCTGTCGCTGCTCGGCGAAAAGCTGCCGGCCGAGAAGGCGCTGGAATGGGGCCTCGTCAACCGCGTCTACGACGACGGCGTGCTGATGGAGGAGGCGATGAAGCTCGCGCACGATCTCGCCAATGGGCCGACGGTCGCGCTGTCGCTGATCCGCAAGATGTATTGGGACAGCCCGGAAAACTCCTTTGAGGAGCAGCTCAACCTCGAATTCGAGTCGCAGCGCATCGCGGGCAGCACCGAGGATTTCAAGGAAGGCGTCGGCGCGTTCCTCGAGAAGCGTCCGGCGAAGTTTCGGGGCAAATGATCGAGGCCGAACTCGGACGCTGCGTTGCGTCGTTTTATCCCGGCGCGACCGGCGTCACCGGCGCCGCAAAACTGTCTGGCGGCGCCAGCCAGGAGACCTGGACGTTCGACATCGTCCATCCCGGCGGCAACGTCGGCGCGATTCTGCGCCGCGCACCGCCGGGCTATGGCGCCGCAGCGGGACGCGCCGCCGGCCTCGATGCCGAGGCGACGCTGATGCAGCTCGCGCATGACGCCGGCCTGCCGTCGCCGAAGGTGATGCATGTCTTGAGGCCGGAGGACGGTCTCGGCCGCGGCTTCATCATGGCCCGTATTGAGGGCGAGACCATCGCGCGCAAGATTTTGCGCGACGAGGAATTTGCCAAGGCGCGGCCGCTGCTCGCCCGCCAGCTCGGCCGCGTCATCGCCGGCATCCATGGCCTGCCGCGGGCCAAGCTGCCGCAGTTGCGCAGCATGACGGCGACCAAGGAGATCGAGGATCTCGCGCGCGAGTACCGCAGTTTTGGTTGGCCGCGCCCGATGTTCGAGCTGGCGCTGCGCTGGCTGCGCGATCACGATCCCGGCCCATCGGCCGAGGTGACGCTGGTGCATGGCGACTTCCGCCACGGCAACCTGATCATCGGTCCCGACGGCGTGCGCGCGGTGCTCGACTGGGAGCTCGCCCATTTCGGCGACCCGATGGAGGATCTCGGCTGGATCTGCGTCAACTCCTGGCGCTTCGGCGAGATCGACAAGCCGGTCGGCGGCTTCGGCACGCGCGAGGAGCTGTTCGCCGGTTACGCGGAAGCCGGCCGCAGGGCCGATCCCGAGCGCGTGATGTTCTGGGAGGTGATGGGCACCTTGCGCTGGGGCGTGATGTGCTGCGGCATGATGCAGCGCTTCCGCAGCGGCCCCGACCATTCGATGGAGCGCGCGATGATCGGACGGCGCGCATCGGAGACCGAGATCGATTTGTTGCGGTTGCTGGCTCCGCGAGGAAAATGACCATGCAGGACGAACCGACCACCACCGAACTGATCAAGGCCGTCGCCGATTTCCTGCGCAGCGAGATCACGCCCGTCATCAAGGGCCACAATGCCTTCAAGCTGCGCGTCGGGATCAACGCGCTCGATCTGGTGACGCGGCAGCTCGCGCTCGCCGAGAGCAGCGATGCGGCTGAGGTCGCGCGGCTCAAGCAGTTGCTCGGCGCGGACGGGACACTGATGGAGCTGAACCGCACGCTGTCGGACAAGATCGCAAGCGGCGAGGTGGATCTGACCACGCCGGGCCTGCCGGAGCATCTCTGGCAGACCACACTGGACAAGCTCGCCGTCGACCAGCCGAACTACGCGTCCTACAAGCGGGAGTCAGGAACGTAGGATGGGCCCATCGCGGCGATGGACGCAAAAGCCGACGGGTTTCGCTGCGCTCTACCCATCCTACGCATCGTCATTCCGGGATGGTGCGCAAGCACCAGACCCGGAATCTCGAGATTCCGGGTTCGCTTCGTGCCCCGGAATGACGCGGAGAGGGGCGGCTACCGCCCCAGCCACTTCGGCGGCCGTTTCTCCGCAAACGCCTTCGGGCCCTCGATGTAATCCTGCGAGGCCGCCATCGCCTTCACCGCCGGATATTCGCGCTGCTCGGTCATCGCCTGTTCCAGCGAGACTTCGAGGCCCTTCTGGATTGCCTTCTTGGAGGCGCGGATCGACATCGGCGAGTTCTTGGCGATGGTCTCGGCCCAGCGCTCGGCGGCGGCGAGCGCCTCGCCCTGCGGCACCACCTCGTTGACGAAGCCGAGCTCAAGGCCTTCCTTGGCGCTGACATGGCGGGCGGTGAGGATCATGCCCATGGCGCGCTTCAGCCCGATCTGCCGCGGCAGGCGCTGCAGGCCGCCGGCGAGCGCGGCGAGGCCGACGCGCGGCTCGGGCAACGCGAAGGTCGCATTCTCCGAAGCGATGATCAGGTCGCAGGCCAGCGCCACCTCGAACCCGCCGCCCATCGCGACGCCGTTGACGGCGGCGATGATCGGCTTGTCGCAGTCGAAGCGGGTGGTGAGGCCGGCGAAGCCGCCCTTGTCCCAGCCGCGCTTGCCGCCCGCGGCCTGCCACTTCAGGTCGTTGCCGGCGCAGAACGCCTTGTCGCCGGCGCCGGTGACGATCGCAACCCACTGCTCGGGATCGGCGGAGAACGCGTCGAACACCTTGTTGAGCTCGAAATGCGCGTCGATGTGCAGCGCGTTGTAAACCTCGGGCCGCGACAGCGTCACGATGGTGATGGGACCCTTGCGTGTCACCTTGGAGAATTTCAGATCCATGTTTGCTCCCGTGGATTTTCTGCGGCGAAGAATATGACTACCATCCTAGCGCCACTGCGCGGTGCCGTGCCATCCAATTCCGCAAGGCGTGCGCGCGTGCCCGCGGCATCCGCCAGCTTGACTTGGCCTCTCGCTTCTCACCTTAATCGATCCGAACGCGCTTGCGCGATAGCGCCTAAACGCAAAACCAGAATCAACGAATTCTTCGGGAGAGACCGCCTTGGATTTCAACCTGCCGGCTGACCTCACAGCCTATCTCGCCGAGCTCGATCGCTTCATCGAACGCGAGATCAAGCCGCTGGAAGAGGCGGACGACAACATCCGCTTCTTCGATCACCGCCGCGAATGGGCGCGCACCGATTTCGACAATGGCGGCCTGCCGCGCCATGAATGGGAGGCGCTGCTGCGCAAGGCGAAAAACCTTGCCGATGCCGCCGGCCACCTGCGCTTCGCGATCCCGAAGCGCTATGGCGGCAAGGACGGCTCCAATCTCTGGATGGCGGTGATCCGCGAGCATTTTGCGTCGAAAGGTCTCGGCCTGCACAACGATCTGCAGAACGAGCACTCGATCGTTGGCAATCTGCCGATCGTGACCATGCTCGATCGCTACGGAACCGATGCGCAGAAGGCGATGATCGACGGTTCCATCACCGGCAAGTACCGCATCACCTTCGGCCTGACCGAGCCCGAGCACGGCTCCGATGCCACCCACATGGAGACCAAAGCGGCGCCGGCGACGCGCGACAACGTCAAGGGCTGGGTGATCAACGGCGAGAAGATGTGGACGACCGGCATGCATGTCGCCACGCACTGCGCGCTGTTCGCCCGCACCTCGGGCAATGACGGCGATGCGCGCGGCATCACCTGCTTCCTGGTGCCGGCGAAATCGCCGGGCGTCAAGGTCGAGCAGTATATGTGGACCTTCAACATGCCGACCGATCACCCGCGCGTCAGCTTCACCGACGTGTTCGTGCCGGAGGATGCGCTGTTCGGCGAGGTCGGCCGCGGCCTGTCGCTGGCGCAATGCTTTGTGCATGAGAACCGCATCCGCCAGGCCGCGAGCTCGCTGGGCGCTGCGGTCTACTGCATCAACGAGAGCGTGAAATACGCGCGGGAGCGAAAGCCGTTCGGCAAGGCGCTGGCCGAGAACCAGGCGATCCAGTGGCCGCTGGTCGAGCTCGCGACACAGGCCGAGATGCTCCGCCTCTTGATCCGCAAGACCGCCTGGGAGATGGACCAGTTGACCCAGGCGCAGGTCGAGCACACGCTGTCGGACCGGGTCTCGATGTGCAACTTCTGGGCAAACCGTCTCTGCTGCGAGGCCGCCGATCGCGCCATGCAGGTGCATGGCGGCATGGGCTATTCGCGGCACAAGCCGTTCGAGCACATCTATCGCCACCACCGCCGCTACCGCATCACCGAGGGCAGCGAGGAGATCCAGAAGCGCAAGGTGGCGGGCTTCCTGTTCGGCTACATGGGGGCGGGGAAGCACTAAGGAGGCGGCATGAGCATGGAAGGTGGATGCACCTGCAGACATATTCGCTACCGCCTGAACGGCAGGCCGCTGATCGTGCACGCCTGCCACTGCACCTGGTGTCAGCGCGAGACCGGCACCGTGCATGCGCTGAACGCGATGTACGAGGCCGAGCGGGTCGAGCATATCGCGGCCGAGCCCGAGATCGTCGATACGCCATCGGCGAGCGGCAAGGGCCAGAAGATCGCGCGCTGCCCGGTCTGCAAGATCGCGGTCTGGAGCAACTATCCGGGCGCCGGCCTCGCGGTGCGCTTCGTCCGCGTCGGCACCATGGACGATCCGAACCAGTGTCCGCCCGACGTCCACATCTTCACCTTGTCCAAGCAGCACTGGGTGACGTTCCCGCCCGGCGCAAAAGTGTTCGCCGAGTATTACGATCGTAGGGACGTCTGGCCTCAGGACGCGCAGGAGCGCTGGCGGATTTTGCGGGAGAAGATGAAGAAGACCTGACGCGGGCCGCACTCTCCACCGTCGTCCCGGCGAAGGCCGGGACCCATAACCACAGCCGGTTGTTGCTTGAGCAAGGTGTGGCCCCAGCGTCGCGCCGCAACGTACAGCGGTGGTTATGGGTTCCGGCCTCCGCCGGGACGACATGAGATTTAATTCACCTGCCGGTCCTTGCCCGCCCAGTACGGTTCACGCAGGCTGCGCCGTAAGATCTTGCCCGAGGGGTTGCGCGGCAGCGCGGCGATGAAGTCGACCGATTTCGGCGTCTTGTAACCGGCGATCCGCTCGCGGGTGAAGTTGATGATGTCGGTTGCATCAGCGCTCTTGCCCGGCTTCATCACCACCACGGCCTTCACCGCCTCGCCCCATTTGTCGTCGGGGATGCCGATGACAGCCGCCTCTGCGACATCCGGGTGATCGCACAGCGCGCTCTCGACCTCGGCCGGATAGATATTCTCGCCGCCCGAGATGATCATGTCCTTGATGCGGTCGTGGATGTAGAGATAGCCGTCCTTGTCCATGTAGCCGGCATCGCCGGTGCGCAGCCAGCCGTCGGCATCGATGGTGCGCGCGGTCGCCTCTGGCAGATTCCAGTAGCCGGCCATGTTGGAGCCGGAGCGGGTGGCGATCTCGCCGACTTCGCCCGGCGGCAGCGGCTTGCCGTCAGGATCGAGAATCGCAAGCTCGATGCCGGGCAGCGCCTTGCCGGCCGAGCGCATCCGGTCGAGTCCCTCGATGTGGTCCTCCGGCGGCAACGCGACGATGGTGCCGGTGGTCTCGGTCATGCCGTACATCTGCACGAAGCCGCATTTGAAGACCTCGATGCATTCCTTCAGCAGCGCCGCCGGGATCGGCGAGGCGCCATAGAGCATGTATTTCAGGCGGGAGAAATCGACCTGCCGCGCCCGCGGCTGCCGCACCACGAACTGCATCGCGGCCGGCACCATGAACAGTTTTGTGATGCCGGACTGCTCGAAGAAGTCCAGCACCTTGGTCGGATCGAATTCACGGGCGATCACGCCACGGGCACCGTGGTAGAGGCCCATCACGCCCCAGCCGGAGCCGCCGATATGGAAGATCGGCATCGCGACCAGCGAGACGTCGTCGGTGGTCCATCGGTTCCATTCCGGCTTGTCGTCCTCGTTGCCGGTCTGCACCAGGTTGAGGAAGTTGGCGTGCGACAGCATCGCGCCCTTCGGCTTGCCTGTCGTGCCGGAGGTGTAGAGCTGGATTGCGATGTCCTTGGGCTCGATCGGAATGCGCGGGTCGTCGCTGCTCTGCGCGTCGCGCCAGGCGAGATAGTCGGGCCATTCCGGCGCGCCGCCTTCGGTGGTGATGACGGTGCGGACGCTCGGCAGCTTGTCCCTGATGTTGCGGACCTGGGTGATGAATTCCGTGCCGACGAACAAAACCGGCGCCCTGCAGTCGTCGACGATGAAGGCGACCTCCGGGCCGGCGAGCCGCCAGTTCACCGGCGCCATCACCACGCCGGCCTTCATCGCGCCCATCAGCAGCTCGAAATAGAAATCGCTGTTCTTGCCGAGATAGGCGATGCGTTCGCCTTTCTTCACGCCCATTGCAATCAGCGCGTTGGCGACCCGGTTGGTCTTGCTGTCGAACTCGGCGAAGGTCGTCTGCCGGCCCTCGAACTCATAGGCCAGCGCATCGCCGCGGCTCATCGCGCGGTCGCGCACCATGTCGGCAAGGTTGGTCAGTTTCGGCGCAGCGGACATGTTTCCCCCGTGATGTTTTTTGCTTGCGCGGAGTGTGGCGGCATCCGGCAGCAAAGACAATACGGGGGAAGGGGCACGCTGTTTCAACACCGTCGTCCCGGGCTTGACCCGGGACCCATAACCACAGGATTGAGTTGTGGCGCGCGCTGTGGCTCCAGCGTGCTCAGTGTTTTCGAGCGGTGGTTGATGGTGTGGACGGCCCCCTACGGCATCAGTTGTGCCAGAATGAGGTTGTTGCAAATCTCAGACAAGGGAGCCGTCCGTGAGAGAGATTATCCGCATTGGCATGGATACGTCGAAGCATATTTTTGTGCTGCATGGGGTTGATGCCGAGGAACGCGTGGTGCTGCGCAAGAGGCTTTCGCGCAGGCAGGTATTGGAGTTCTTCGCCCAACTGCCGCCGACTGCAATCGGGATAGAGGCCTGCGGGGCTTCGCAACATTGGGCGCGGGAGCTTGGCAAGCTCGGCCATGAGGTGAAGCTGATGGCTCCGCAACTGGTGAAGCCCTACGTGATGCGGAACAAGAACGACGGGCGGGATGCGGAAGGGCTGTGTGAGGCGATGGGCCGGCCGAGCATGCGCTTTGTGCCGGTCAAGACCGCCGAGCAGCAGGCGGCGCTGATGCTGACGGGGGTCCGCGATGGATTGATCGCCCGGCGTACCCAGCTTGGCAATACGATCCGCGGCCATGCGGCGGAGTTCGGCCTGATCGCGCCCAAAGGGACCGACAAGATCGAGCCGCTGCTGGCGCGGATTGCGCAGGACGAGACGCTTCCCACTCTGGCCCGCGAGCTGTTTGTCATGCTCGGCCGCGAGTATGCCAGGCTCGAGACTGAGCTGCGGGAGATCGAGGCCAAACTGATAGCCTGGCACCGGGCTGACGCCACGGGCCGCCGCCTGGCGCAGATCCCCTCGGTCGGTCCGATCGTTGCCACGGCGCTGGTGATGAAGACGCCCGATCCACACGCGTTCCGCTCCGGCCGTCACTTTGCGGCCTGGCTCGGCCTCACGCCGAAGGATCATTCCACCGCCGGCAAGACCAGGCTTGGCAAGATCACCCGGGCCGGCGACGAAGACCTGCGCCGCCTGCTGGTGATCGGAGCGACATCGGTGATCCAGCAGGCCAGACATGGGCGAGGCCGTCACTCGCGCTGGCTGCTGGCGCTGATCAAGCGCAAGCCGCCGAAGCTTGCGGCCGTGGCGTTCGCCAATAAGGTGGCCCGCATCGCTTGGAAGCTGATGGTGACGGGGGAAAGTTATGACGCGGCACGGATAAACCCGATCCCGACAGTCGCCGCCTGACAGATTGGCCGGCCGGCGGGCTCGCCCGCCGGCTGACCCGGAGCTGCAAGAGCAGATGGAGCGATCGATCGAGCAACGATGCGAGACAATCCGTGGGACCCATCGGCCGCGAACAGGCCGCCTGGTTGTTTGGAGCTCGCTTCGCGCAAACCATCTTGGCCAGCGATCAATCCGATCGCCCTCAACAGGCCGGACATATGGATGCAAGCGACCCGATCTCACCAAAAAGCTCTTGTGCCACGGGGGCCGTCCACATATGGGCCCCGGCCTTCGCCGGGGCGACGACGTGGGGCGATCAGAGAATAAACCGGCTGAGGTCGGTGTTCTTGGCGAGGTCGCCGACATGCTTGGTGACGTAGTCGGCGTCGACCTGGATGGTCTCGCCGTGGCGGTCGGGGGCGGTGAAGGAGATCTCGTCCAGCACCCGCTCCATCACGGTCTGCAGCCGACGGGCGCCGATGTTTTCCACGCTTGAATTGACGGCGACCGCGACGTCGGCCAGCGCGTCGATGGCGGCGTCGGTGATATCGAGCGTCACGCCCTCGGTCTTCAGCAGCGCGACATACTGCTTGATCAGCGAGGCCTCCGGCTCGGTCAGAATCCTGCGCATGTCGTCGCGGGTCAGTGCCTGCAGCTCGACGCGGATCGGCAGGCGGCCCTGCAACTCCGGCAACAGGTCCGACGGTTTTGCGATGTGGAAGGCGCCGGAGGCGATGAACAGCACGTGGTCGGTTTTGACCGCGCCGTGCTTGGTCGAGACCGTGGTGCCCTCGATCAGCGGCAGCAAATCGCGCTGCACGCCCTCGCGTGACACGTCGCCGCCCTGGCGGTTCTCGCGCACGCAGATCTTGTCGATCTCGTCGAGGAACACGATGCCGTTGTTCTCGACCGCGCTGATCGCCTCCTGCACCAGTTGATCGGTGTCGAGCAGCTTGTCGGATTCCTCGTTGACCAGGATCTCGTGCGAGCCTTCGACGGTCAGGCGGCGGGTCTTGCTGCGCCCGCCCATCTTGCCGAAGATGTCGCCGAGCGAGATCGCGCCCATCTGGGCGCCGGGCATGCCGGGGATTTCGAACATCGGCATGCCGCTGCCGCCCGACTGGGTCTCGATCTCGATTTCCTTGTCGTTGAGCTCGCCGGCGCGCAGCTTCCTGCGGAAGGACTCGCGGGTCGCCGGGCTCGATCCGGGGCCGACCAGCGCATCCAGCACGCGCTCTTCGGCGGCGAGCTGGGCGCGGGCGTGGACGTCCTTGCGCTTGCGCTCGCGGGTCTGCGCGATCGCGACCTCGACCAGGTCGCGGATGATCTGCTCAACATCGCGGCCGACATAGCCGACCTCGGTGAACTTCGTCGCCTCGACCTTGAGGAACGGCGCGCCGGCAAGCTTGGCGAGCCGCCGCGCGATTTCGGTCTTGCCGACGCCGGTCGGCCCGATCATCAGGATGTTCTTCGGCAGAACCTCCTCGCGCAGGGAACCGGCGAGCTGCAGCCGGCGCCAGCGGTTGCGCAGCGCGATCGAGACGGCGCGCTTGGCATCGGCCTGGCCGACGATGAAGCGGTCGAGTTCGGAAACGATTTCACGGGGGGAGAAGTCGGTCATTGGCTCTAGCTAGGTTGAAAACGCGGTCTCGGCAAGCGGCCCTCCGGCCTAGAGAATGGGCGGCCCCGCCTGCCATTGTTTGATCACGTCGAACGGGTGGATCAGCATGATGATGTTCAGCGTCAGATTGTCGCGAATGTGGAGCAACAGCACGATTTCGAACACAATGCCGAGCGCGACCGTCGCGGCGACCGGCAGCTTGCGCGCGACAAGGAATCCCAAAACCATCGCCAGCGTGTCCGACACCGAATTGACGATGGTGTCGCCATAATAGTCCAGCGAGATGGTGCCGGCGCGGTAGCGCTCGATGATGAAGTTGGAGTTCTCGACCAGCTCCCACGCGCCTTCGATCAGCATCGCGACAATCAGCCGCCCCGGCCAGGCGAGGCGCGGCAGCACGAGAAACGTCAGGCCGTAGAACAACAGGCCATGCAGCACATGCGACAGCGTGTACCAGTCGGCGATGTGCTGCGAATTCTCCGAGCTCAGCACCGTGCCGTGCCAGAGCTTGACATAGCCGCAGGCGCAGATCGGCAGGCGGCCCATCAGATAGAGCAGCGCGGCCTGCAGCGCGAGCAGCGCCGCGGCGATCGCGAGCCAGTGCCACGCCGAAATTCCCTTGCCCTGGTCGCGCAGCAGCGTCATGCGTCGCGCACCATCAGCAGTGCCGTGCCGTCAGGCGTATCGACCAGACGCACGCGTGCGAAGCCGGCTTTCTCGTAAGCCCGGATCGCGCGCGGATTGGCCGGATCGGGATCAGTGACGACGCGCGGCGCGCCGTCGGCCAATCGCGCATCGACAAAGGCGCGGATCAGCGCGGAGCCATGGCCGCCTGCGATCATGTCGGGTTCGCCGATGAACAGATCGATGCCACGGGTGCCCTCGGGGTGCTCGCCGAAGCCGGAATTCCACGCCGTCAGACTATAGCACTGGATGTAGCCGACATCCTTGCCGGCGAATCCGACGATGAACTGGTCCATCGCCGGCTCATCGAGATCGCCGCTGACCAGCGTGTACTGCTCGTCCGGATCGCCCCACCATTCCCGGACATGCGGCAGCGCCAGCCAGCGCCTGATCTGCGGCAGATCGGCCGTCGTCATCGGGCGGAAATGATAGGGCGCGGCCATGCTCAGCCGCCCAGCGTCTCGATCGTCACGTTCCGGTTGGTGAAGACGCAGATGTCGGCGGCGATATCGAGCGCACGGCGCACGATGGTCTCGGCGTCCTTGTCGGTGTCGACCAGCGCGCGGGCCGCGGCGAGCGCATAGTTGCCGCCGGAGCCGATCGCCATCACCCCGGACTCCGGCTCCAGCACGTCGCCGGTGCCGGTCAGCACCAGCGAGACGTCCTTGTCAGCGACGATCATCATGGCCTCCAGCCGGCGCAGATAGCGGTCGGTGCGCCAGTCCTTGGCGAGCTCGACGGCCGCCCGGGTCAGCTGTCCCGGATACTGTTCCAGCTTGCTCTCCAGCCGCTCGAACAGGGTGAAGGCGTCGGCGGTGGCGCCGGCGAAGCCGCCGATCACGTCGCCCTTGCCGATCCGGCGGACCTTCTTGGCATTGGCCTTGATCACGGTCTGGCCGATCGAGACCTGCCCGTCGCCGCCGATCACCACCTTGCCGCCCTTGCGGACGGTGCAGATCGTGGTGCCGTGCCAGACCGGCAGCTCGTTTTGGGATGCTTGCATGGGTTACCTCTCTCCGGGGCAGATTTAGGCGGTCCGGCGGGGGGTTACAATTGGGCCGAATTGGAGCGTTTTCGAGCGAAGTGGCGGCCGGTTCGCGTGAAGAAAACGCGTCATGACCGAACGGCAAGGATTTCCGGTCACCATGGCGGCAAGATCGGGCTTTTCGGCGTCATCCCGCAGTAGCGAAGGTGACATCAGCCTGTTAAAAGACCGGCGTTTTCGGCACGGGAAAGCTTCATTTTCATGCGCACCGCAACCATCAAGCGCAAGACCAAGGAGACCGACATCGAGGTGACGGTCAACCTCGACGGCGCCGGCGTATCCACGGTTTCGACCGGGATCGGCTTCTTCGACCATATGCTCGACCTCCTGGCCCGGCATTCCCGCATCGACATCGCGGTGAAGGCCGATGGCGATCTCCATGTCGATTACCACCACACCACCGAGGACGTCGGCATCGCGCTGGGTCAGGCGGTCAAGCAGGCGCTCGGCAACATGGCCGGCATCAACCGTTATGCCTCGATCCACATGCCGATGGACGAGACGCTGACGCGGATCGTGATCGACATTTCGGGCCGCCCGGTGCTGGTTTTCAAGGCCGACTTCCCGCGCGACAAGATCGGCGAGTTCGACACCGAGCTGGTGCGCGAATGGTTCAACGCCTTCGCGATGAACGCCGGCGTGACTCTCCACGTCGAGACCCTATATGGCGAGAACAGCCATCATATCGCCGAATCCTGTTTCAAGGGTTTGGCGAGGGCGCTTCGGACGGCGGTCGCGATCGATCCGCGCGCCCAGGGCGAAGTGCCCTCGACGAAGGGTCAGCTCGGCGGCTGATCGAGAGCATGATCCGGAAAAGTGGGTACCGGTTTTCCGAAAAGATCATGCTCCAAAAAGAGTTCATTTCGGCGGAGCGTTCGATGCCGGTCTACACAGTGCATGCCCCCGTGGGGAACGGCGCCGATCTTGCGGCGGCCGACAAGTTCACCTTCGTGCGCGACGGCTTCCACTTCTGGGCCGCGCTCGCCGGCGTGATCTGGCTGGCCTGGAACCGGCTCTGGCTGGCGCTGATCGGCTGGCTCGTTCTGACATTCGCGATCGATTTCGCCCTGGCGCGGCTCGGCGTTGGCCGTGGCGCGATCTCGCTCGTCGACCTCATCTTGATGCTGCTGCTGGGATTCGAGGCGGCCAGCCTGCAGCGCTGGACGCTGTCGCGGCGCAACTGGCGCCAGCTCGACATCGTCGTGGCCGACGATGAGGAGGCTGCCGAACGCCGCTTCTTCGATCGCTGGGCGGCGCGGCACCGCGGCGTCGTCAACGACCAGCGTTCGATCGATCGCGGCGCGCCGCCGCCGACCCGGGACGTTCCGGGCCAGCCGTTCTCAAAAGCCCCGCCGCTGCCGCAGGGCGGCATTATCGGTTTGTTTCCAGAGCCAGGAGGATCGCGATGACCGTTGCAATCATCGATTACGGCTCCGGCAATCTGCATTCGGCGGCCAAGGCCTTTGAGCGCGCCGCGCGCAGCATGGAAGATCCGCAAGCCATCAAGGTGACGCGCGATCCCGACGCGGTGTACCGCGCCGATCGCATCGTGCTGCCCGGCGTCGGCGCCTTCGCCGATTGCCGCCGCGGCGTCGACGCGGTCGACGGCATGCTGGAGGCGCTGACCGAGGCGGTCCGCGTCAAGGCGCGGCCGTTCTTCGGCATCTGCGTCGGCATGCAGCTGATGGCGACGCGCGGCAAGGAGCATGTCACGACCGACGGCTTCAACTGGATCGCCGGCGACGTCGAGAAGATCGAGCCGCGCGACGAGAGCCTCAAGGTCCCGCACATGGGCTGGAACACGCTCGATCCGATCCGCGAGCACCCGGTGCTGGAGCGGCTGCCGCTGGGGCCGAAGGGCCGCCACGCCTATTTCGTGCACTCCTATCACCTCAACGCCGCCAACGAGGCGGACGTGCTGGCGCGTGCCGACTATGGCGGGCCGGTGACCGCGATCGTCGCCAGGGACACCGCGATCGGCACCCAGTTTCACCCCGAGAAGAGCCAGCGCTTCGGCCTGGCCCTGATCTCGAACTTTTTGAAGTGGAAGCCGTGATCCTCTTTCCAGCGGTTGACCTGAAGAACGGCCAGTGCGTGCGCCTGGAGCAGGGCGACATGGCGCGCGCCACCGTGTTCAATCTCGATCCGGCAGCGCAGGCCCGCGCCTTCGCCGCGCAGGGATTCGAGTATCTCCATGTCGTCGATCTCGACGGCGCCTTTGCCGGCAAGCCGATGAATGCACAGGCGGTCGAGGCGATGCTGAAGGCCGTCAAGATGCCGGTGCAGCTCGGCGGCGGCATCCGCGACCTCAAGACCATCGCGGCCTGGCTCGACAAGGGCATCACCCGCGTCATCATCGGCACCGCGGCGGTGCGCGATCCCGAATTGGTGAAGGGCGCGGCGAAGCAATTTCCCGGCCGCGTCGCGGTCGGGCTCGATGCCCGCGACGGCAAGGTCGCGGTCGAGGGCTGGGCCGAGACCTCGCAGGTGACCGCGCTCGACATTGCGCAGCGCTTTGAGGACGCCGGCGTCGCCGCGATCATCTTCACCGACATCGCGCGGGACGGCCTGCTCAAGGGCCTCAATCTCGATGCGACCATTGCGCTCGCCGATCGGATCTCGATCCCGGTGATCGCCTCCGGCGGCTTTGCCTCGATCGACGACGTCAAGGCGCTGCTGGAGCCGCGGGCGAAGAAGCTCGCCGGCGCCATCGTCGGCCGCGCGCTCTATGACGGACGGCTCGATCCGGCCGCGGCGCTCAAGCTGATCCGCGCGGCGGCGTAAGGAGGGGACATGTTCAAGGTTCGCGTGATCCCCTGCCTCGACGTCAAGGACGGGCGCGTGGTCAAGGGCGTCAACTTCGTCGATCTCCGCGATGCCGGCGATCCCGTCGAGGCCGCGATCGCCTACGACGCCGCCGGCGCCGACGAGCTCACCTTCCTCGACATCACCGCCACCCACGAAAACCGCGGCATCATGCTCGACGTGGTGCGGCGGACGGCGGAAGCCTGCTTCATGCCGCTGACGGTCGGCGGCGGCGTCCGCACCGTCGACGACATCAAGACCCTGCTGCGCTCCGGCGCCGACAAGGTGTCGATCAATTCGGCCGCGGTCAGCCGTCGCGAGTTCGTCAAGGAAGCCGCCGAAAAGTTCGGCGAGCAGTGCATCGTGGTCGCGATCGACGCCAAGCGGGTCAGGCGCGCCGGCGGCTCCGACCGTTGGGAGATCTTTACCCATGGTGGACGTAATGCCACCGGCATCGACGCCATCGAATACGCCCAGGAGGTGGTCGCGCTCGGCGCCGGCGAGATCCTGCTGACCTCGATGGACCGCGACGGCACGCGGCAGGGTTTTGACCTGCCGCTGACCCGGGCGATCGCCGACAGCGTCGCGGTCCCCGTTATTGCCTCCGGCGGCGTCGGCAACCTCGACCATCTGGTCGACGGCGTCCGCGAGGGGCACGCCACCGGCGTGCTGGCCGCCTCGATCTTCCACTTCGGGGAATTCACCATCCGCCAGGCCAAGGATCACATGGTGCGTGCCGGGCTGCCGATGCGCATTGACCCTTGAGCGTCAGTTGGGACTCCTTGTGACAGAAATGCTAAATCCCCACCTTGGGGATGGCACCGGGACGGTGCCGGCGCACGTGTATGAGTTGAGTTGATGTCGCGTTTCACGGTCCATGATCTGGCCGCCACCATCGATGCCCGTGCTGCGACGGGCGGCGAGGCGTCCTACACCCGCAAGCTGCTCGACAAGGGCGCGGAGCACTGTGCCAAGAAGCTGGGCGAGGAAGCGGTCGAGACAGTGATCGCCGCGGTCGAGAATGACCGCGATCATCTCATCGCCGAGAGCGCCGACTTGGTGTTTCACCTGCTGGTTCTGCTGAAGTCACGTGGCGTGAAGCTGGAGGATGTCGAGGCGGCACTGGAGAAGCGCACCACGATGTCCGGACTGGAAGAGAAGGCGTCGCGCAAGCGCGATTGATCAAGGGGCGGTCTCATGGATATCCGGGCACCAGATCAGCAATACAATCCGTACCGCATCTTCACGCGCCAGCAATGGGCGCATCTGCGCGACGACACGCCGATGACGCTGGAGCCGGGCGAGTTCGACCGCCTGCGCTCGATGCACGACCGCCTCGACCTGCAGGAGGTCGAGGACATCTATCTGCCGCTGTCGCGCTTGCTGTCGATCTATGTCGATGCGACCCAGCGGCTGTATTATTCGCAGCGCCAGTTCCTCAATATCCGCGACCGCAAGATGCCTTACATCGTCGGCGTCGCAGGTTCGGTGGCGGTCGGCAAATCGACCACGGCGCGCGTGCTGCAGGCGATGCTGGCGCGCTGGTCGCCGCGGCCGAAGGTCGACCTGATCACGACCGACGGCTTTCTGTATCCCAATGCCGTGCTCGAGCGGCAGGGCATCATGCAGAAGAAGGGCTTTCCGGAGAGCTACGATCTGCCGACGCTGCTGTCGTTCCTCAGCGACATCAAGGCCGGCCGCCGCCATGTCCGCGCGCCGGTGTATTCGCATCTGACCTACGACATCGTGCCGAACAAATGGGTCGAGATCGACCAGCCCGACATCCTGATCGTCGAGGGCGTCAACGTGCTGCAGGCCGGCCGGCTGCCGCGCGACGGCAAGGCGGTGCCGTTCGTCTCCGACTTCTTCGACTTCTCGGTCTACATCGACGCCGAGGAAGCGGTGCTGCGGGAATGGTACATCAAGCGCTTCCTGGCGCTGCGCGACACCGCGTTCACCGATCCCAGGTCCTACTTCCACCGCTACGCGCCGCTGTCGGACGAGGAAGCCACCGCAACCGCGATTGCGATCTGGGAGCGCACCAACCTCGCCAATCTCGAGGACAACATCCTGCCGACCCGACCGCGCGCGACTCTGATTTTGAAGAAAGGCGCCGACCACGTGGTGCAGTCGGTCGCGCTGCGGCGGCTCTGAGTATTTCAACCGTCCAGGCTGACCGCATCACCGGTGTCATCACCCGCGAAGGCGGGTGATCCAGTATTCCAGAGGCAGCAGTGCTTGAGCCGATAGGCCGGGCGATGACAGTTGTTGATGGGGATGCAGCTTCGCACTCGTCGCTATTGGTGCCGGCCCCCGTGCGCAATTGCGCACTCGGCCGGGACGACGTCGAGTTTGCGGCGGCTTACGCCGCAACGTGCCTTGCCGCGGCGAGGCCAGCAAGCGCCTGCTCCAGCTTTTCGCGATCGAGCGGCTTGATCAGAAAGCCGTCCATGCCGGCTTCGAAGCAGGCATAGCGGTCCTCGACCAGCGTGTTGGCGGTCAGCGCCAGGACGGGGGTGCGGCGGCCGGGCTGCTCGGCCTCGTGGCTGCGGATCCGCTTGGTGGTCTCGATGCCGTCGAGTCGCGGCATCTGGATGTCCATCAGGACGAGATCATAGGGCGTGCCGGCCGAGCGCGCCGACAGCCAGGATTCCATCGCCTGCTCGCCATCGGTGGTGACGACCACGTTGTGGCCGAGTCGCGAGAGCAGTGAGCGCATCAACAGCGCGTTGATCTCGTTGTCCTCGGCCACCAGGATCGAGAGCCCGGTGCCCGGTGGCGTCGCCGCAGGCACGGTCGGCGCCGCTTCGCCGAGCGCTTCGATGGCGAGGCTCGACATGGACAGGCTTGGCGCCGCGATCTCGGGCGCGGCGGTCAGGCGCGCGGCGAGCGAGGACGCGCGCAGCGGCTTGATCAGATAGCCGGTGAAATTGGCCGTGGTCGACGCCAACAGGTCCTGCCGCGTCGCCGGCGTGAACATCACGATGCGATGGATGGCGTGGTTGCGGGCGGCGCCGGCGAGCGTCTCTATCGCGGCCGCGCCGAGCGCGTGGTCGATCAGCACCGCGTGCCAGGTGCGCTCCGGCAGCAGCGCCGCGGCGACCTCGGCATCCGACACGATGCAGGTTTGCGCGCCCCAGCGCTGCAGCCGCCGCGAGATCAGCGAGACCTCGATGCTCTGCGGCGCGGCCAGCATGATCGACTGCTCCGAGAGGTCGGGCGCGGCGAAGCCGTTGGCCTCGCCGGTGTCGGCGGCGGCGAGCGGGATCGAGACCTCGAAGGTCGAGCCTGCGCCCGGCGTGCTCGCGAGCGCGATCCGGCCGCCCATCCGCTTGACGATGCGGTCGCTGATCGACAGGCCGAGGCCGGTGCCGCCATAGCTGCGGGCGATGCGGTCGTCGGCCTGCTCGAACTCGCGGAAGATGCGCTGCTGGGCCTCCGGCGGAATGCCGATGCCGGTGTCGCGCACCAGGAAGCTGATCTCGTTCGGCCAGATGCCGGGCTCGACGATCAGCGCGACGCCGCCGATCGTGGTGAACTTGATGGCGTTGCCGGCGAGATTGAGCAGCACCTGGCGCAGCCGCGCGGCATCGCCGATCACCTGCGCCGGCAGCCGCTCGTCGACATAGGCGGCGATCTCGATGCCCTTGGCCTGGGCGCGCGGCGCCAGCAGTTCGGTGATGTCCTCGATCAGGCCCGACAGCGCGAAGGCGCGGTGCTCGAGATCGATCTTGCCGGCCTCGATCTTGGAATAGTCGAGCAGCTCCTCGATGAGGGCGAGCAGCGCGTCGCCGGAGGTCTTCACCGCCTTGACATAGGTGGTCTGCTCCGGCGTCAGCTGGGTGTCCATCAACAGCCCGCTCATGCCGATGATGCCGTTCAGCGGGGTGCGGATCTCGTGGCTGGCCATTGCCAGGAAACGCGACTTGGCGCGGTTGGCGGCGTCGGCCTGGTCGCGCGCCTCGGCGAGCGCCCGCTCGCTCTCAGTGCGGTCGGTGACGTCGCGGCCGACGCTCTGCATCTCCGCCGGGCTGCCGGCATCGTTGCGGACGAGGCCCTCGCGCCAGGCGATCCAGCGCGGCCCGAGCGGACCCTCGATCTTCTGGTCGTGGACCCGGGTGCCGCTGGCTTCCAGCGCGGTGTCGCCCTGCTCGATGATCTTCAGCGCCGTAGTGCTGCCGATCAGCGCATCGCGGGAGGCCTGCGCCAGCTCGCAATAGGCGTCGTTGGCGTAGGTGATCCGTCCCTCGAGGTCGCGCAGCACGATCAGGTCGCCCTGAGCCGCGAACAGATTGCTGGCGCGCTGCTCGGCCTCCTGCAGTTCCCAGTTGCGGTCGGCCATCGCTTCATTGTGCGAGGCGATGGTGCGCAGCTTGGCGCGCAACAGGCGGAGGCGGATGCCGAGCGTCACGATCCAGAGGCAGGCCAGCGCGAACAGAAAGCTGACGCCGATCGCGAACGAGTTCGGGTCGTAGCCGCTCTTTTCGCCGACCGCGCCCGAGATGAAGCCGAAGGCGCCGCCGAACGCAGCCGAGAAGATCATCAGGGAACGGACGATCAAGCTGAGACGCGGGTGACGTCGCAGGAAGCGGCGCAGGCGCAACTTGATCCGGAAAAAACGCCCCATCAACAGCGGCCCTGAATGCTTGAATGTTGCCGACGACGATGCGTCGGCCACGTTGCAAAGTGCTTGAAACAGAGGCGCGTTTCGCGCGGCGCTGCGAACAGGGTTAGCGAGCGGTTAACGCCGCCAGCACAGGGACGCGCGACGGTGCCTCGGAGGGCAGCGTCGCTTCCTCGACGGGGCGAGGTTCGCCGCGGGCGCTGACGATCAGGGCCGCGGCATCGCGCACCGAGAACGTCTTCGACTGCACGAACACGCGATAGTCGGACGGGCCGTCTTGCGAAAGGTAGATCACGGGGTCGTTTGGCCGCGGGTCGCTGGAGATCGCGACCAGCTGCGGCACGGCGCTGCTCTCGCAGGCGCCGGCTTCGCGATCGCCGATCGCCTCGCGATCGTCGACATCGTCGATCACGGTGAAGTCGGCGAGCTCGGCACTGTCGGTGATCTGAACGCGGACCGTGGCGCGGCGGGGATCATCGGTGAAGCTGACATGGGTGTGCGCGAGCCAGGGGTGAGAGGCGATCTGCAGCGCTGCGCCGCCGACCTCGATGCAGGGCCGCGGACCCGGCAGCAATTCGGCGCGGGCAAACACCGCGGCCGCGGCGAGGGGAAGCACCGAGGCCAGAACCTTGAAACGCAACATGACACCACTCGCTCGACCCAAGCGTCCCGCCGATCGCGGTCGCTTATGGTTTGCGGAGCGTAAATGAGAGTGGTTACCGTCGCGTTGACGCGACGCGAATCCGCACGAAAACGGGACGATTCACGCCGCGCGGCGCAGGTCGTCGGCCAATGCACGATAGGACAGCGCCTCGGCAAGGTGCAGCCGGCCGATCGTCTCGGCGCCGTCGAGATCGGCCAGCGTGCGCGCCACCCGCAGCACGCGGTGATAGCCGCGCGCGGTGAGGCGCATGTTGTCGGCCGCCTCGCGCAGCAGTTTTTGCCCGTGCGCATCCGGCTGCGCGATGGTCTCTAATAGCGCGCTCGGGCATTCCGCATTGGTGCGGACCTGCGGCAGGCCGGCGGCGGCATAGCGCGCGAGCTGGATGTCGCGCGCCGCCGCGACGCGGGCGGCGACCTCGGCCGATCCTTCCGCCGGCGGCGGCAGGATCAGATCCGCGGCGGTCACCGCGGGCACTTCGATCCGCAGATCGATGCGATCCATCAGCGGTCCGGAGATCCGCATCTGATAGTCGGCGGTGCAGCGGTCGAGCCTGCCGCGCTTGCAGGAATAGCCGGGCTCATACGCGTGGCCGCAGCGGCACGGATTCATCGCCGCGACCAGCATGAAGCGCGCCGGATAGGTGACGCGGTGGTTGGCGCGACTCACCGCGACCTCGCCGTTCTCCAGCGGCTGACGCAGCGAGTCGAGCACGCGCGGATCGAACTCCGGCAGCTCGTCGAGGAACAGCACGCCCTGATGCGCGAGCGAGATCTCGCCGGGCTTGGCGCGCATGCCGCCGCCGGTCAGCGCCGCCATGCTGGCGGAATGATGCGGGCTGCGGAACGGCCGCCGCGCGGTCAGCGCGCCGTCGCGGATCTCGCCGGCGACGGACGCGATCATCGAGACTTCGAGCAGTTCAGACGGCGACAGCGGCGGCAGGATCGAGGGCAGCCGCGCCGCCAGCATCGATTTGCCGGCGCCGGGCGAGCCGATCATCAAGAGATGATGTCCGCCGGCCGCCGCGATCTCGAGCGCGCGCTTTGCGCTTTCCTGGCCCTTGATGTCGCGCAGGTCCAAAAGCGCTTCCTCGCGCGCTTCGTTTTGTTCTTGCACCCTCGGCTGCGGGCGCGACAGCAGCTGGGTGCCCTTGAAGTGGTTGGCGATCTGGATCAGCGAGTTCGCCGCGATGATCTGGATGTCCGGGCTCGCCCACGCCGCCTCCGAGCCGCAGGCTGCCGGGCAGATCAGCCCCTCGTCGCGCGAATTGGCGCCGATCGCGGCCGGCAGCACGCCGGCGACCGGCGCGATCGAGCCGTCGAGCCCGAGCTCGCCGAGCACGGTGAAGCCGCCCAGGGCATCCGGCGGGATCGCGCCGATCGCCGCCATCAGGCCGAGTGCGATCGGCAGGTCGTAATGGCTACCTTCCTTGGGCAGGTCGGCGGGCGCGAGGTTGACGGTGATGCGGCGGGCCGGCAGCGCCAGCCCGGAGGCGATCAGCGCCGAGCGCACCCGCTCGCGCGCCTCCGACACCGCCTTGTCGGGCAGGCCGACGATCGCAAAGGCCGGCAGGCCGGGCGCGACCTGCACCTGCACGTCGACCGCACGGGCCTCGATCCCCTCGAACGCGACGGTGGAAACCCGCTGGACCATGCTGCCCCATTCTTCCGCCACCCAAGGTAGCGGAAAGGGGCGCTCAGCGCAAGAACATTACAGGAACGTTCGGGAGCGACGTACGCCGCCCCCGAACGATCGCCGTCACAGCTGCATCTGCATCGGCTCGGGATAGTAGTGAAAGCCCTCGCCGGCCTTGGCGACGTGGCCATAGCCCGGCCAGGCGAAGTGATAGGACATCACCGCGATCTTGTTCGCCGCCAGCATCTCCAGGAGCTTGACCCGCGACGCTGCCGCCTGCTTCGGATCGGTATCGTAGGAGAATTCCATCCGCGGACGCTCGAGCAAGAGCACCGCGTGATGCGAGAGGTCGCCGAGGAAGGCGAAGGATTTGCCGGCCGAGGTCACCATGAAGATGGTGTGGCCGACGGTGTGGCCGGGCGCCGCGATCGCCTGCACGCCGGGCAGGAATTCCTGGCCGTCCTTGATGAACACCAGGCGGTCCTTGACCGGCAGCAGGTTCTTGCGGGCATGCACGATGAAATCCTTCAGCGGGCTGCCCATCTTGCCTTCGTCGGTCCAGAACTCGTAATCGCTCTGGGTGATGTAGTACTGCGCGTTCGGGAACAGCGGCTTGTCATTGGCGTCGACGATGCCGCCGATGTGGTCGATATGGGCGTGCGACAGCACCACCGCGTCGATGTCGGCGGGCTTGATGCCGGCTTCCATCATGCTCTTCTGCTGCCGGCCGGTGGTCGGGCCGAACGCCTTCGAGGTGCCCATGCCGGTGTCGAACAGGATCAGCTTGTCGCCGGTGTTGACGATCGGCGAGTTCTGCTCGAGCACGACGTTGTCTGGATTGAGGAAGTTGTCGGCCAGCATCTTCTTGACTTCTTCCTTCGGCACGCCGGTGAAGGTGCCGGAGGGATCGCCGAGCGGCAGCGGGCCGTCGGAGACCACGGTGACTTCGGCCTCGCCCAGAACGAAACGGTGCCAGTAGGGCGTCTGTGTGCCCTGCTTCGGCGCGCGCGCCATCGCGGTGCCGCCGAGCAAGGTGCTGGCACCGAGACCGGCGCCGAGCGCGAGCAAGGATCGTCGTGAGACATTGAGCGTCATACGTCTTCCTCCATAGTCTTTTTGAGATTGTTCGCGTTGTTGCCCGCTCTGGCCCGCTGCTTGACCTGATGCAGGCAAGGCGATGCTGCGCTCGCCCGCGCAAGCTGGCAAGTGGTCTCATAAGGTCGAGCTTGCAAGCCGTCATCTCGTGCGAATGATTCGCAGGAGATGTCGTGCACGCTGCCTAAATCAGGTGCACGCTACTTTGCATGGGGTTGTTTTGTCGCTTTTGTTGCAACTCTGCCCGCGCGGCGAGCGCGCGATCAGGGCTTGGCGCGCTTCGCCTCGATCGCATCCCAGACCTTGGCCGCGACGTCGGGGCCGTTGAGCCGCTGGATGGCGCGGATGCCGGTCGGCGAGGTCACGTTGATCTCGGTGAGGTTGCCGTCGATCACGTCGAGGCCGACGAACATCAGGCCGCGCTCGCGCAGCGCGGGCCCGACGGTGGCGCAGATTTCGCGCTCGCGGTCGGAGAGCTCGGTTGCCGCGGCCGCGCCGCCGCGCACCATGTTGGAGCGCAGATCATCGGCGGCCGGCACGCGGTTGACGGCACCGGCGAATTCACCGTCGACCAGGATGATGCGCTTGTCGCCATGCTTCACCTCGGGAAGGAAGCGCTGGATCACCCAGGGCTCCTTGAAGGTCACCGAGAACATGTCGAACAGCGAGCCGAAATTCATGTCCTGCGGCATCACGCGAAACACCGCGGCGCCGCCATGCCCGTGCAGCGGTTTCATGACAACCGCGCCGTGCTGGTCGCGGAACGCGTTGATCTCGTCGAGCTCGCGCGAGATCAGGGTCGGCGGCATCAGCTGCGGAAAATTCATCACGAACAGCTTTTCCGGCGCGTTGCGCACGCTGGCCGGGTCGTTGACAACGAGCGTGTTCGGATGGATGCGCTCCAGAAAATGCGTCGAGGTGATGTAGGCGAGGTCGAACGGCGGGTCCTGGCGCAGCAGCACGACGTCGTAGCCGTTGAGCGCTTCGCGCTTGGCTTCGCCGAGCGTGAAGTGGTTGCCGACCTCGTCGCGCACGGTGAGCGGCTGCACCGGCGCCACCAGCTCCTCGCCGCGCAGCGACAGTCTGTCCGGCGTGTAATAGGAAATGCCGTGGCCGCGCTTCTGCGCCTCGAGCAGCAGCGCAAAGGTGGAATCGCCGCGGATGTTGATGCGCGCGATGGGGTCCATCTGGACGGCGACTTTCAGTTTCATGGAGCGTGTCCGCGGGTCTGAGGGTAAATTTTAAGGGCTTGCGTCGAATGCCGCTAACAGATGGCGCGGCAGGCTGCGCGGCGCAATCAGCACGGCATCGAATCTGAGGTCAAATTCGGCATGTTCGGGATGCGCCATCAGCCAGGCCTGGGCGGCATTGATGATGCGCTGCTGCTGGCGCGGTGTCACCGCATAGGCGGCGTCGTCGAGGCTGGGGCGCGCCTTGACCTCGACGAAGACGATCAGGCTGCGCCGGCGCGCCACCAGGTCGATCTCGCCATAGGGGGTGCGGAAGCGCTTGGCCAGGATGCGATAGCCTTTTGCGATCAAAAGCGCGGCGGCGCGGCTTTCGGCCGACAGGCCGGTGCGGAAGGCCGCAACGCGTTCGGGCGAGGCGCTGTCAGTCTTCGCCATCGCCGTCCCCGGTATCTTTGGCGAGCTCAAGTGCGCGGGCATAAACCTCGCGGCGCGGCCGCCCCGACAGTTCGACCGCATGCGCCACCGCGTCCTTGACACTGCCACGCGCGAGCTGCGCGCGCAGGAGATCGTCGAGCGCGTTTTGGTCCATCACGGCGGCATCGTCAGGCGGCGGCCCGACCACCAGCACGAACTCGCCGCGCGTTTCCAGCGCATCGGCGGCTGCGGCAAGCTCGGCGATCGGTCCGCGCGTGATCTCCTCGTGCAGCTTGGTCAGCTCGCGGCAGATCGCGACATCGCGGCCGCCCATGGCCGCGGCGAGATCGCGCAAGCTGTCCTGCACGCGATTGCCCGATTCGAACATCACCAGCGTCGCATCGATCCGGGCCAGGTCGCCGAGCCGAGCGCGGCGCGCGTGCTCCTTGGCCGGCAAGAATCCCTCGAAGAAGAACCGGTCGGTCGGCAGCGCCGCAACCGACAGCGCGGTCAGCACCGATGAGGCTCCGGGCACCGCGATCACCTTGTGTCCGGCGGCGCAGACCTCGCGCACCAGCTTGAAGCCGGGATCGGAGATCAGCGGCGTGCCGGCATCGGAGACCAGCGCGATCGAGGCGCCCTGCGCCAGCCGCTCCAGGATCTTTGGCCGTGCCTGCGCCGCATTGTGCTCGTGATAGGGCACGAGCTCGGCGCTGATCGCGTAACGCTCGGTCAGACGGCGGGTGATCCTGGTGTCCTCGCAGGCGATGACGTCGACACCGGCCAGCGTTTCCAGCGCGCGCAGGGTGATATCTGCGAGATTGCCGATCGGGGTCGCGACCAGATGGAGCCCCGCCGCGGCCCTGGGCGCCGAAAGCACCTGGCCGGCGATCGAAAAGGTTCTGTCCACAGCGCCCGCCGTGGCGTTCGAACTATGGAGGGAACTGGCTTTTGCGCGCATAATGCCAATCTAGAGCGACGGCAGCGCTTGCGCCACATCGGGAGGGATGTTGGCCGAAAGCTCGCTGTCCGGCTCGGAGGAATGTGGGCCTCGGCGGCGGCGCGGCAGGGCCATAATCCTTTTGTTTTAGTTAACTATTCGCCGACAATATGCCTGAATCCACCCGCCTCATCAGGCCGGAATGGAGTCCTGGCCGATCGAGGTCGGCCAAGAGAAGAGAGACGATGGAAGGCCCGCATCACCGCAAGTCCCCGCCGTCGGGCGTGACCCGGCGGACCGCGCTTGGCCTTATCGTGGGCGCGCCGCTGCTGTCGGCCTGTTCCGGCGTGCAGCAGAGCCTGAGCCAATTCACCAGCCCCTTCTCCGGACCGGAGGCGGGGCCGGCCGGCCCGCCGCAGCAACCGCAGGCGGTCGGCACCGGACAGGTCAAGGTCGGACTGATCCTGCCGCTGTCGGCCGCCGGCAATGCCGGCGTCGCCGCGCAGTCGATGCGGAACGCGGCCGAAATGGCGCTGGCGGAGTTTCAGAACCCCAACATCCAGCTCCTGATCAAGGACGATGGCGGCAGCGCCCAGGGCGCGTCGCAGGGCACCCAGCAGGCGTTGTCCGAAGGGGCCGAGATCATTCTGGGGCCGTTGTTCGCCGGCTCGGTGCCTGCCGCCGCGCAACTGACGCGGACGCGCGGCGTTTCCCTGATCGCGTTCTCGACGGATTCCAGCGTGGCCGGGCGCGGCGTTTATCTGCTCAGCTTCCTGCCGGAGTCGGATATCAACCGCATCGTCGACTATTCCGCAGGGATCGGAAAACGCTCGTTTGCGGCGATGGTGCCCGACAACGCCTACGGCAACGTGGTCGAGGCCGCGTTCAAGCAGGCGGTCGGCCGCAAGAACGGCCGCATCGTCGCGTTCGAGAAATACGGCGCGGATCGCGCGACGCCGGCGCGGTCCGTGGCGCAGGCGCTCGGCCAGGCCGATGCGCTCCTGATCGCCGATGACGGCGATTCGGTGGTCGCGACCGCCGATGCGCTGACCGCGGCCGGCGCCAATCTGCGCAACATCCAGATGCTCGGCACCGGCTTGTGGGACAATCCGCGGGTGGCCGCGAGCCCGGTGCTGCAGGGCGGCCTCTATGCCGCGCCGGATCCCGCCGGCTTCCGCAACTTCGCCGGCCGCTACCGCACCAAATTCGGCGGCGAGCCGGTGCGCACCGCAACCCTTGCCTATGACGCGGTGGCGCTGATGGCGGCGCTTGCCCGCACCCAGGGCGCGCAGCGCTTCGCGCCGGAGACGCTGACCAATCCGTCCGGCTTTGCCGGCATCGACGGCCTGTTCCGTTTCCGCTCCGACGGCACCAACGAGCGCGGCCTTGCGGTGATGAAGGTGGCGTCCGGCGGCGCCACTCCGGTCGCCGGCTCGCCGAAGAGTTTTGGCGCCTAAAGCGCGATGAGATTAGGTTGAATCGTCATCGCGCTTTAGCTCTTTGTTTGAGCATGATCTTTTCGGAAAACCGCTTCACACTTTTCCGGATCATGCTCTAGGTGGTGTGGACACTTACCGCAGCCAGAGAATGATGGCTGCGAGGGTGACGACCGCCCGATAATTTCGAGCGGTCTTTTCGAAGCGGGTTGCGACGCGGCGGAATTGCTTGAGCTTTGAGAAGCAGCATTCGACGAGGTGGCGCTGGGCATAGAGATACTTGTCGAGCGGATGCTTGAGCGCTCGTGACGGGTTGTTGGGGATGACGGCGAGCGCCCCTTTGGCTGCGATGGCTTGGCGCAAGTGATCGGCGTCATAGGCCGTGTCGCCCATGACCACCTCGGCAGGCAACCCCTCGATCAATTCGGCAGCTTGCGGTGCATCGCCCTTCTGACCCGCGGTGATCGTGAACCGTACGGGACATCCCAAGCCGCGAACGGCCATATGTATCTTGGTGCTCAGGCCGCCGCGCGAACGGCCAATTGCCTGATCTTCAGACCCCCTTTTTTGGCCCCGGCAGCATGCTGATGGGCTCGGACGATGGTGGAATCGACGATCAAATATTCGAAGTCGGGGTCATCGGACATCGCCTCGAAGATGCGGCACCAGACGCCTTTGGCGCTCCATCGACTGAAGCGCCGGAACACGCTGTTCCAGTCTCCGAACGCCTCCGGAAGATCACGCCAGGGAGCGCCCGTACGCACGATCCAAAGCACACCCTCCACGAACATCCGATTGTCGCGGCCGGTCGAGCCCTTCTGGTCAGGCCGGCCTATGATCAGCGGCGCCATCCGCTCCCACGCCGCGTCGCTCAACACCAGCCGATCCATCACACCCAAGACTGCCTCCCCAAAAGCAATCTTGAATCTGATTTGCCCCTAAAAGGGAATCCCTAGAGTCCACACCACCTAAGGCGAAATGACTTTCCATTGGATTGTGCCGCAGGCTCCGCTTCACCTCGCCCCGCGTGCGGGGAGAGGTCGAAACGCATCGCCAGATGCGTTTCGGGTGAGGGGGGCTCTCCGCGAACGCATTTATCGCCGTCTTCGCGGAAGCAGCCCCTCACCCCAACCCTCTCCCCGTAAGAACGGGGCGAGGGAGCAGCAACTTCACCTCGCCCCGCGTGCGGGGAGAGGTCGAAACGCATCGCCAGATGCGTTTCGGGTGAGGGGGAGTCTCCGCGAACGCAACTATCACCGTCTATGCGGAAGCAGCCCCTCACCCCAACCCTCTCCCCGTAAGAACGGGGCGAGGGAGCAACAGCACCTCAGCAGCCGGCGGACCAGTGACGGACGCGCGCGGCGAGCTAAAGCGCGATGAGATTGGGTTGAGCTGGAGAGGCAGCGGAGCTTCACCTCTCCCTTGGGAGAGGCATCGGCCGCGTTTCGCGGCCGTCCTTAGTGACGCCGAAGCGAAGCTTCGGCTATGGCGCAGCGCCGGGTGAGGGGTGACGGTCTCTCGTGAGAGCTGCGGCCCTCACCCGATTTGCTGCGCAAATCGACCTCTCCCCGTCGGGGAGAGGTGGACCGAACCCGCGGTCAAACCGATTCAACCCAATTCATCATGCTCTATCTGCCCGCGTAGGATTGCTTGAGGCCGAAGGTCAGGATCGACAGCGTGATCCAGAGCCGCAGCATCGCGAAGCTGAAGATGAAGGTGAAGTAGACCACGCTCTTGACCGGCTCGCTCACCGGCGAGGTCTGCCAGAACTGCCAGATCGCGTTGCGAACCAGCCCTTGCCCGAGGCTGAGCGCGATGTTGACCGTGCCGAGCGCGAGCACGGCGATCGCCAGCCAAAAGGCGTGCTGCGCCAGCGCCCTGACGGCGGCAAACAGCTCGACACGGCCGGCATTGCCCTCGGCATGGACGATGATCATGAGCACCAGCGCGGCGATGGCGGCACTCCAGTATCGCCCGGCATCGGTGAACTGGTCGAAGGCCATGCCGTCGAGGCCCGCCATCAGGTTCGGTGCAAACGTCGTGAAGCCGAGCGCGGCGGCAGCCGAGGTCGCCGCCGCCATCACCAGCGTGATCCGCCACAGGATCGACAGCGACAGCCTGATCTGCTCGGCGAGGCTCAAATCACCCAGCGACGACCGGCCGCCGGCGGCCTGGATCGAACGCCGCGCGGTCGCGAAGAAGGCGAGCAGCACGGAGACGTCGGCCAGCACGATGGCGGGAAGCGCCAGTCCCGCGCCCTTGCCATAGGCGACGATCCGCAGCGCCGCCGCCATGATCAGCCAGGGCAGGGCGGGGAAGGGGCGGAACGGACCGAACGAGGTTTCCGGGCGGGTTTTCCGGTAGGATAATTGCTGACGCAGTGCGATTGACATAGCGTGTGTCGTGCCACGCAACACCTAAAGCGTGCGTCACGGCGATCGCTAAAATTGACGGCAAGGCCTGCGGCAATCTGGCGCTGAGCCGCTAAAGCGCGATGAAATTGGCGCGATGAGATTGAGTTGAATCGTCATCGCGCTTTAGCTCTTTGTTTGAGCATGATCTCCGCGCAAACGCTTCGCGTTTGTCGCGAGGGAAAACCGCTTCACACTTTTCCGGATCATGCGTTATTCCTCGGGCTCGGTGGTGAACAGCAGCGGGTAGCCCTTGGCGCGTCCGGCGTCGGTGGCGCGCGTCGCCTTGGTCTCGGCAACGTCCTTGGTGAAGACCGCGACCACGCAGACGCCGCGCTGGTGCGCGGTCAGCATCACCTTATAGGCCTGGTCGTCGGTCATGCGGAATTCGCCCTTCAGCACCGTGACGACGAATCCGCGCGGCGTGTAATCGTCGTTGATCAGAATCACCTTGTGCAGGCGCGGCCGTTCGACCTTGGTCTTCGTCCTGGTTTTCGGTTTGACGACGGTATCGGGCATTGCCCGCCACCTCCTGACACGTTGCGCATCCGTAAGACTACTGCCTTCCGCTCCTTGTTGGAACCGGCCGATTTGCACGGGCTCCTTGCGGCAACGACACGGCGTGCAACGCGTTGTCGCTCCGCGGTGAGCGGCGTCTAACCTGAATGTGAAGGATAGATGAGATCAGCACTTTTCGCCGCCTGATTTGCGTGTCACCATGACACTCACACGACGGGAGGGCCGCGAATGCGCTGGTATGTCTCGATCGGAGCGGTGCTTGTCGCCGGCATGCTGGCCGGCGGCGATGTGGCGGGTGTTGCCGCGCCCAGCGTGGCTGCACAATCCGGCCACAGGTTTGCGGACAAGGAATCGAACCCGAGCGTCGATGTCGAGTTGATCATCGCGGTCGACGTTTCCTATTCGATGGACATGGACGAGCTCGCGGTGCAGCGCGAAGGCTACGCCCAGGCGATCATGTCCAAGGAATTCCTGCAGGCGCTGAAGGCCGGCCCGAACGGCAGGATCTCGATCACCTATTTCGAATGGGCCGCCTCCAAGGACCAGAAGCTCATCATCCCCTGGCGCGTGATCGACGGCCCGGAGACTGCGGATGCCGTCGCCGCCGAGATCATGAAGACGCCGGTCCGCCGCGCCTCGCGCACCTCGATCTCGGGTGCGATCTACTACGCGATCCCGATGTTCGACGAGAATCCGCATCGCGGGCTGCGGCGCGTGATCGATATTTCCGGCGACGGGCCCAACAATGACGGCATGCCGATCAGGCCGGCGCGCGATGCGGCGCTGGAGAAAGGCATCGTCATCAACGGCCTGCCGATCATGGTGAAGGAGCCGTCCTACTCCACGATGGATATCGAAAATCTCGACTACTATTACGAGGACTGCGTGATCGGCGGTCCCGGCTCCTTCGTGGTCTCGATCAAGGATCGCGAAAAATTCAAGGAGGCGATCCGCACCAAGCTGCTGCTCGAGGTCGCCGGGCGCACGCCGGAGCACCACGTCGTGCCGGTCGCCGACAAGGAGCCGCGGGTCAACTGCCTGATCGGCGAGAAGATCTGGCAGGACCGCTGGGGACGGTGAGGCGGTTGTTATAGGGACGCAGCTATATCTGCGATTGATCTGAACAGGATCAGCGGGTCATCCTTCGACGGGATGAATCCGCGTCGCTGCCAGAACGCGGCAGCCTCGCTGTCGACTGCATTCACGATCAATGCGCGGCCACCGATTAAGCTGGCGGCTGTGACGCAACGTTGCAGAGCATGCTTGAGCAGGCCGGTGCCGACCCCTTTGCCAACCCAACTCAGGTCCGTTGCAAGCTGTCCCAGCAGCAAGCAGGGCACGGGATCAGGCGGTTGACCAGTTCGGATGGCCCGCGGCAGGCTCGTCGGGACGATCGCGGTCGGTGCAAGGCCGTAGTAGCCGATCACGCGATTGGCTTCGTGGACCACCAAGACTGCTGTGAAGCCCTTTTCCTGATTTGAGAGCGCCCGTGTCTTGAGCCACCGGTCGAGCGATGGTTTGCCACAAGAGAATGGTTCGAGTTCATGCTCGCGCGTCAGCGGCTCGGGCCCAGAGATGGCCAGCCTCAGCTCCTTTTCTTCGCGGCACCGGTCTCCCATGGTGCAGCGCGCCGGAAAAGCTCCTGCATCTCCGGCACGGGCGTGATCGGCCCGGTCACGGCCGCCATGAAGGCTTTGAAGCCCGCGGGGCTCATCCGGATTGGGATTGTCTCCATCAACACATCTTCGGCGGCGCGAACGGCCGCTTCGCGCACGAAGTCGGTGCGTGAACGTCCACGCAATGTCGCCGCTCTGTCGATGATGGCGATATCCGCGTCGGGTAATCGCATGGAAAGTGGATGATCCTTGTGTCGAACATTCCGGGGCATGCGCAATCTCCTCCCTCGATAATCTAAGCTATGTAGCGCATTTTGCAATACGCTGAGGCTTTTGGTGACATTTGGCCCAAAGTCCGCTCGAGCGAACGCAGCGTCTGTAAGGCGGCGGCGCGTTCCCCGGACCCGATCAATCTCCAGATATCAGCGACGCGCTCCATCAGTCCGCCGATCGTCACCGGAAAGCTCGCCGCCGCGCTCAGCGCGCCCTTCTCATTAATCAGATACTGCCCATTCAGCGCGAACAGCACCTGGCCCAGGCAGGCCAGCGCGCGGTAGGCGCAGCCGGCGATGTGGGTGCCGTCGCCGCGCGGCAGTGCGAGCTCGGCATTCTCGATTCTGAACAGGATTTCCCATTGGAAGCGCCGGATCAGCGAATCGCGCAGCGCGTGCGGGTAGGGCTGTGTTTTCGCCTTCAGCGCCGCGATGCGGCCGGCGGGATCGTGCAGCGGCTTGCAGAGCGCGACCTCGCCCATCCAGATCGCCGAGCAGAAGCCGTGCGGATGGCCGGGCTGGTAGTGCATGGTGACATCGCCGTTCCGGCAGGCGTCGATCACCGCGCCGACCCGGTCGATGCTGCGGTAGAGCAGGTCGACCTTGCGGCCATCGATGGTGAGCCACGCGCCGCCGACGATCCACGGTCCCCATTCGCCGAGCGGCGTCACCTGCGCCGCTGATCCGTCGACGAGAGCGGTCACCGCCTCGCGCAGCCGATCGGTGTCGAGGCGGGCCGCATCCGCATAATAGAGGCCGATGTCGTGGTCGGATGCCGCATGCGCGGTGCCACGCGCCCGCGAGCCGCCGAGCACGATGGCGGCAACGCCTGGAACGCCGGCGAGGACGGGGATGATGCGCGCGAGAAGGGGATCGTCAGACATCGCGCGAGACTATAGCGAGGCGACCGCGCGCTCCGCTAGCCGCCCATCCCCTCAGCGCGAAAACCGCGCCACCAATTCGACATGCGGCGTGTGGCGGAACTGGTCGACCGGCGTGACGCCGTCGATCCGGTAGCCGCCGTCGATCAGGAGTTTTGCGTCGCGCGCGAACGTCGCGGCATTGCAGGAGACCGCGATGACGACCGGCACCTTGCTCGCCGCGAGCTGCGTCGCCTGCGCCTGTGCGCCCTGCCGCGGCGGATCGAACACGACGGCATCGTAGTCGCGCAACTCCTGCGGCATCAGCGGGCGGCGGAACAGGTCGCGCGCCTCGGCCTTGACCGGCTTCAGCCCCGGCGTCGCCTGCGCCGCCTTCCGCAGGGCGGCGACGGCGCCGGTGTCGCTGTCGAAGGCGGTGACCTGCGCCTTCTCGGCGAGGCGAAGCGCGAAGGGACCGACGCCGCAAAACAGGTCGGCGATCCGCTTGGCGCGTCCACCATATTCGCGCACCAGCGCGGCCAGCGTCTCCTCGCCCTTGACGGTCGCTTGCAGGAACGAGCCCGGCGGCAGCACGACCTTGGCCTTGCCGATTTGAACATCCGGCGCGCCGCGCAGCAGCACCAGCTCGCCGTGGCGGGTCAGCCGCGCCAGTCGCTGCTGCTCCGCGATCCGCGACAGCGTGGTGATCATGGCGGTCGGCACCGGCCCCGAGCCGCGCACGTCGATGTCGAGGCCGTTGCCCGTCGCGGTCACCTGAATATCGAGCGGCTTGCCGATCGCGGTCAGCGGCTCGGCGATCGCCCAGGCCGCTTTCAGCGCGCCATCGAGCGCGGGATCGAGGATCGGACAGCGATCGACCGGAATGATGTCGTGCGAGCCGGCCGCGGCGAAGCCGACCTTGAGGACGCCATGGGTGCCCATCCGCGCGTGCAGCGTGATGCGGCGTCGCCCGGCACCGTGGGCGTCGACCAGCGCTGCGACCTCGGCGGTAATCTTCGCCTGCGCCAGCGTCTCGACGACGAGGTTGCGCTTCCAGGCCTGGTAGGGCGCATCGTTCCAATGCTGGATCGCGCAGCCGCCGCAGACGCCGAAATGCGGACAGAACGGCGCGATGCGCTCGGCGCTTTCGTGTGCGACCCGCAGCAGCCGCCGCCGGTCGGGATGGTTGCCGGGAACCTCGGCGACCTCGACGGTTTCGCCCGCCAGCGCGTAGGGCACGTAGATCGCCTGGCCGCCGCTGGTCGCGACGCCGTCGCCGCGATGGCCGACATGGTCGATGGTGAGCAGCTCAGCCACGGCGCGCGCCGAGAAAGAATTCGATGTTGCCGTCGCCGCCGGTGATCGACGACGGGAACACCTGGATGTCGGTGCAGCCGAGCGAGCCGGCGAAAGCGGCGATGT
Organism: Bradyrhizobium ivorense; assembly: GCF_900696085.1. GTDB lineage: Bacteria > Pseudomonadota > Alphaproteobacteria > Rhizobiales > Xanthobacteraceae > Bradyrhizobium > Bradyrhizobium ivorense. The sequence continues at coordinate 12,572 of NZ_CAADFC020000014.1, read as the reverse complement.
CGTCGCAGATTTCCTGGTGCACCATCGCGTTGCGGATGATGCCGCGCTTGGAATGTTTCCGCGCGGCCTCGAATTGCGGCTTGATCAGCGCCAGCAGCTGCATCGGCGCCGCCGCAAGCGACAGCGCCACCGGCAGCACCAGCTTCAGCGAGATGAAGCTGACGTCGATCACCACGACATCGGGCCGCGCCGGCAGCCGCTTGCCCTCGAAATTGCGGATGTCGGTCTCCTCCATGGAGACGACCTTCGGGTGTCCCTGCAGCGAGGGATGCAGCTGGCCGTGGCCGACGTCGATGGCAAACACCAGGCTCGCACCGTTGGCGAGCAGCACCTCGGTGAAGCCGCCGGTCGAGGCGCCGACATCGAGGCAGACATGGCCCTCGACCTCGATCGGATAGTGCTCCAGCGCGCCGGCGAGTTTCACGCCGCCGCGCGACACGTAGGGATGGGCGGGCTCCGCCGACAGCGCGGCGTTCGTCGGCACGATCTCCGAGGCTTTTGCCACCACCCTGCCGTCCGCGGTCACCAGACCGGCGTCGATCGCCGCGCGCGCCCGTGCCCGGCTTTCGAACAGGCCGCGCTCGACCAGCAGCACGTCGATGCGCTTGCTCGCGGCATCGTTGTCGTTGTCGCCGGCCCGGGTCACAGAGGGCCCGGCAGGCGTTGCGCGTGGGCGGCGGCGAGCCGCACGCAGGCTTCGAAGGTGGTGAGATCGCGCCAGATGTCGGCCGGCGGCGCCTTCGGCGTCAGCAGCGGCGCGCCGTGCAGGTCGAGCGCGTGCATCATCATCAGATTGTCGGGCAATCCAAAATCTTCCACGGTCAGCCCCTCCGCGTCGATCAGGCGTCCGTCTGCCGTCGTCACCACCTGATAGTGCCGCGCCGCGCGCTCGGCGTAGGACACGGGATCGTTGGTATAGCCGAGGCAGAGCTTGCCGCGTCCCGCCATGTAGCCGAGTTCGTAGACCGTGCCTGCGTCGGCACTGGGGCCGCGAAACGGCGTCAAATTGGCGATGATGGCGTCGGCCGACTCCATCATCGCCTCGTTGCCCTTGAAGATCATCAGGGAAGCCGTGGCGGCTTCGCGGTCCACGCTGTTGTCGAGCGGATAGAGCCCGGTCAGCCCGTGCTGCGCGCAGATCTGAGCCTTGCGGCGGCCGATCTCGACGGCATCCGGCAGGAACACGTCAGGACCTGCCAGATAGATTTTCATCGACTTGCCGGCGCCCAAGACGCCGCCCGAAAGGATTAGGCGAGCTTGACGGTCTCGGTCTTGAAATCCTTGCCGAGGGTTTCGAACACCTTGGCAACGATGCTCTTGGCGTCGAGACCGGCGCGGGCATACATCGCCGCCGGCGTGTCGTGGTCGAGGAACACGTCGGGCAGCACCATCGAGCGGAACTTGAGCATGCCGCTGTCGAGCATGGCGTTGTCGGTCAGGAACTGCACCACGTGCGAGCCGAAACCGCCGACCGAGCCTTCCTCGATGGTGATCAGGATCTCGTGGTCGCGCGCCAGCTTGAGCACCATGTCCTCGTCGAGCGGCTTCATGAAGCGCGCGTCCGCGATGGTCGCGGAGAGGCCATGGGCGGCGAGCTCGTCGGCCGCCTTCTCGCACTCCGCAAGGCGGGTGCCGAAGGAGAGCAGGGCGACCTTCTTGCCTTCGCGGATGATGCGGCCCTTGCCGATCGGCAGGGGAACGCCGACCTCGGGCATATCGACGCCGCGGCCTTCGCCGCGCGGATAGCGCAGCGCGCTCGGACGGTCGTTGATCGCGACCTGGGTCGCCACCATGTGGACCAGTTCCGCCTCGTCGGCGGCCGCCATGATCACCATGTTCGGCAGGCAGCCGAGATAGGCGTTGTCGAACGAGCCGGCATGGGTCGCGCCGTCGGCGCCGACCAGGCCCGCGCGGTCGATCGCGAAGCGGACCGGCAGGCTCTGGATCGCGACGTCGTGCACCACCTGGTCATAGCCGCGCTGCAGGAAGGTCGAGTAGATCGCGCAGAACGGCTTGTAGCCCTCGGTGGCGAGGCCGGCGGCGAAGGTCACCGCATGCTGCTCGGCGATGCCGACGTCGAAGGTGCGGTCCGGGAACGCCTTGCTGAAGATGTCGACGCCGGTGCCCGACGGCATCGCCGCGGTGATGGCGACGATCTTGTCGTCCTTCTGGGCTTCCTTGACGAGGCTCTGGCCGAACACGTTCTGGTAGGCCGGCGCATTCGGTTTGGCTTTCGCCTGCGTACCCGTCGCGACGTCGAATTTCACCACCGCGTGGTACTTGTCGGCGGAGGCTTCGGCCGGGCCGTAGCCCTTGCCCTTCTGGGTCACGACGTGGACCAGGATCGGGCCGGTCTCCATGTCGCGGACGTTCTTCAGCACGGGCAGCAGATGGTCGAGATTGTGGCCGTCGATCGGGCCGACATAGTAGAAGCCGAGCTCCTCGAACAGCGTGCCGCCGTCCATCATGAAGCCGCGGGAATATTCCTCGACGCGGTTGGCGCGGTTGGCGAGGATCTTCGGCAGCCGCTTGTTGATCTGCTTGGCCGCCTCGCGCAGCGTGCGGTAGGTCTTGCCGGAATAGAGCCGGGACAGATAGGCGCTCATCGCGCCGACCGGCGGCGCGATCGACATGTCGTTGTCGTTGAGGATCACGATCAGCCGCGAGTTCATCGCGCCGGCATTGTTCATGGCTTCATAGGCCATGCCGGCCGACATCGCGCCGTCACCGATCACGGCGATAACGTTGTTCTTGCCGCCGGAGAGGTCGCGCGCCACGGCCATGCCGAGACCGGCCGAGATCGAGGTCGAGGAGTGCGCGGCGCCGAACGGGTCGTAGTCGCTCTCGGTGCGCTTGGTGAAGCCGGAGAGGCCGCCGCCGGTGCGCAGCGTGCGGATGCGGTCGCGGCGTCCGGTCAGGATCTTGTGCGGGTAGGCCTGGTGGCCGACGTCCCAGATCAGGCGGTCGCGCGGCGTGTCGAAGATGTAGTGGATGGCGGTGGTCAGTTCGACCACGCCGAGGCCGGCGCCGAAATGGCCGCCGGTCACCGACACCGCGTCGATGGTTTCCTGGCGGAGCTCGTCGGCAACCTGCCGCACCTGCTCGACCTTCAGCTTGCGTAGGTCATCTGGCGTCCGAATAGTGTCTAGAAGCGGCGTTTTACTAAATGTGGTCACAGCATATTCCAATTTTTGCCTGTCGGAGCGAACGGCCCGACGCGAGATGGGTTGGCGCGCTCCGCGCGCAGCGAAAGCCTGACACTGGATGCCGCCCCGGCAGCAGGCCGTGTCTGGTGTAAGCCTAGATTCACTCCGGATTGGACCACGTGATACGCATCACCTTGGTCGCATTTCACCCGTCCCGGTTCAGTTTATCGAACCATTCGAGATGCCTGCCGCCAGAAGAATCCGGCCGCCCGCCAACCTCAAATGCCCATAGAACGGCAAGCATTACACCAAAGCGGTCGCCAAAGCCAACCCACAGGGTGCGCTGGGTTCCTATGCCCCGCGTTGAAAAACCTAGACTTTTCAATGCTTGCGGCGGACCGCGGTTCCATTCCGCCCATTTTGATGGCGGCCGGCCGGTCCGGATCGGCCCGATTCGCGGGCCACAACCGACCTGGCTGTCACCCAACTGTCGTCGGAAACACCCAGCAATAGATGCCCGGCCTGCCCGCCGCGGCGGCGGGCATTCTGACGCGCGATGGCGATGGATGGGCCGCTTGAAGCGGGCTACTGCACGTCGAGCGGTTCGGTGCCGGTCGGCTGGCCCGACGCATCGGTGGTGATCTTGTCGACGCGCGCTTCGGCCTGGCGCAGCAATTCCTCGCAGCGCCGCTTCAGCGCCTCGCCGCGTTCGTAGATGGCCACTGATTCCTCAAGCGGGACCTTGCCGTCCTCGAGCCGCTTCACGATCGATTCGAGTTCCTCCATCGCGCGTTCGAAGGAGAGCTTCTTGACGTCGGCTTGGGTGGTTTCGGCCATCTCGTGTTCCCGGCTGCGCCCTTCGGTTTGAGCATGATCCCGGCGCAAACGCCATGCGTCCGTCACCGGTTCCCCACTGATTGGAATCATGCTCGCCAAGGCGCAGAATCAATCGAAGTTTTGCGGGCTTATTGTGGCGGGGATTCAGCCGCCCATCAATGCGGTGACGTGGGAAGCCACCGACTCTTTCAGGCCCTCGAGGTCGTAGCCGCCCTCCAGCACCGAGACCACGCGGCCGCCGGCGCTCTTGTCGGCGAGGTCCATCACCTTGCGGGTGACCCAGCCGAAATCCTCGCCCTTCAGGTTGATCGACGCCAGCGGATCGCGCTGGTGCGCGTCGAAACCGGCGGAGATGATGACGAGTTCCGGGGAGAACTTTTCCAGCTGCGGCAGGATCAGGTTCTCGAACGCGGAGCGGAATTTGGCGCTGCCGTCGCCCGGCGCCAGCGGCGCGTTGACGACGGTGTCGTGCTCGCCGCGCTCGCTCATCGCGCCGGTGCCGGGAAACAGCGGCATCTGGTGCGTCGAGCAGTACATCACGGTCGGATCGGCCCAGAAGATGTCCTGGGTGCCGTTGCCGTGATGGACGTCGAAATCGATCACCGCCGCGCGCTTGATGCCGTATTTGCGCTGGGCGTGGCGCGCCGCGATCGCGACATTGTCGAAGAAGCAGAAGCCCATCGGCGTCGACTTCTCGGCGTGATGGCCGGGCGGGCGCACCGCGACGAAGGCGTTGGTATGCTCGCCTTGCATCACCGCATCGGTCGCGGCCACCGCGCCGCCGACGCCGCGCATCACCGCTTCCCAGGTGCCTGGGGACATCGAGGTGTCGCCGTCGATATAGATCAGGCCCGAGGTCGGCGCGATGTGGCGGAGCTCGCCGACATAATGCTCGCCGTGGCACAGCAGCACCTGTTCGAGGTCACCTTCTGGCGCGAGATCGCGCACCAGCGCCTTGAAGCGGTCCTCGCCGAGCACCTCGGCAACCGCGCGCAGCCGGTCGGGGCGTTCGGGATGTCCGGGTGGGGTCAGGTGGTCGAGGCAGGCGGAATGCGTCAGAAGCAGTGTCATGCAAATTCCCGGCGCAACAAATGCGCGTGCGAGGAGGCCTCAATGTAGGCCGTTACCGGCCGTGCGGAAAGGGCCCGCGTTTGATCCGGCCGGCTCGTTCCGCTGTCTCACGCAAGGGCGACGTGCCTCCCGCGCGCCTCAATCGATCCGCTCGATCCGCTTGCCGGCGGTCGGGCCGACCGGGCTGTTGGCCTTGAAATAGGCATAGAGCGCGTCGACGTCGTAGATGCCGAACTGCTGGGCCTTGCCGTCCTTGAACACGGTAAAGCCGTCGCCGCCCTCGGCGAGGTAGTTGTTGACGGTGACGCGGTAGCTCGCGGCCGGGTCGATCGGCCGGCCGTCGAGCGACATCCGCGCGGCGACGATGCGCGCGCCGTCGCCCTTGCTGGCGTCCCAGGCATAGGCAAAGCCCTTGGAGACCTGCAGCGGCCGCGGCCGCTTCGGGTCGGCCCATTGCTGCTCCAGCATGTCCTTGAGCTGCTTGCCGGTCAGCGTCATCGTCACCAGCTGGTTGCGGAACGGCTGGCTGGCGAAGATGTCGGCATAGGTCACCGCGCCGTCATCGCGCTTGACGATGTCGGTGCGCACGCCGCCCGGATTGGTGAAGGCGATCACCGCGCCGCCGTTCGGCTCGGCGCTGGTCGCGGCGAGCTGCGCATCGGCGACGATGTCGCCGAGCACGCTTTCCCCGGTGTCATTGGGCGTGCGCGACAGCGTCTCGGTGACCGAGCCGGCGGCGCGGTTGGCGATCGGCGCGGCGAGGCGGTCATAGGCTTCCAGCAGCGCGCTCTGCTCGGGATCGCGGTGATAGGTGTCGATCTTCACGATGGTGTTGTCGGCCTTGGCGCTGATCACGTCGCGGGTCTTCGGATCGAGCTTGAGATCGATGGCGGTGACCAGGGTGCCGTATTTGTCGCCGGAGGTGACCAGCCGCCCGTCGATCTCGCAGATATAGGCCTGATGGGTATGGCCGGAGATCACGACGTCGACCGCCTTGTCGAACTTTTTGACGATGTCGACGATTGGTCCGGAGATGCCGGGGCACTCATTGTAGTCGCCGGTCGGAAAGCCGCCTTCGTGGATCAAGACCACGATCGCCTCGACGCCCTTCGCCTTCAATTCCGGGATCAGCGCGTTGACGGTGTCGGCCTCGTCGCGGAATTCCAGGCTGGCGACGCCGGCTGGCGACACCAGGTTCGGCGTGTTCTTCAGCGTCAGCCCGATGAACGCCACCGGGATGCCGTCGAACTGCTTGATCTCGTAAGGCGGAAACACCGGCTTGCCGGTGGCCTTGTCGATCGTGCTGGCGGCGAGGTAGCGGAATTTCGCGCCGGTGAACGGATGCGGCCCCTGGCAGTGGTCGACCGGATGGCAGCCGCCGTTCTGCATCCGCAGCAGCTCATCCTTGCCCTCGTCGAATTCGTGATTGCCGACCGAGGAGATCGCGAGCCCCATCATCGACAGCGACTCGATGGTCGGCTCGTCATGAAACATCGCCGACAGGAACGGGCTGGCGCCGATCAGGTCGCCGGCCGCAACGAAGATGTTGTTCTTGTGTCCTTCGCGCAGCGCCTTGACCGCGCTCGCCACGCGTTCGGCGCCACCGGCCGGCACCATGATCTTCTTGGTGGCGTCGGCGGGATCGCTGATGCGGATGCCGCCGGGCGGCGGCCGCAGATAGCCGTGGAAGTCGTTGATGGCGAGAATGCGCAAATCCACCGGCGCGGCGCTCTGCGCCAGCGAGGGGCCGGCACCGAGCGCGAGCGTGCAAATGGTGAGGGCGAGAAGGCGGGGATGTCTCATGACCTGTCCATGGGAGCACGCGACCATGACGCGGCGCCACAACATTTTTGCGACGCAGCCGTTCAATCCTTCGTGCGCGCCATGAACGCCTTGAAGGCGGCGACGGCTTCGCTGGAGCGCATCCGCTCGGTGAACAGATGGTTCTCCTGATCGATGCGGCGGGTGACGTCCTCGGGCGGCAGCCGGATCAGCCGGCGCGAGATCGCGACCGCCTCGGCCGGCAGCGCGCAGATCTCGCGTGCCACCTTGTGTGCCTCGACCTCGGCGTGGCCCGCCGCCACCACCGTGTTGACGAAGCCGGCGACGCGGGCGTCGTCCGCGGTCATGGTGCGGCCCATCACCAGCATCGCGAAGGCGAGCTGGTGGCCCATGGTGCGCGGCATCAGCAGGCTCGAGGCGCCCTCCGGCACCAGGCCGAAATTGGAGAACGGGGTCGAGAACAGCGCGGTCTTGCTGGCCAGCACGTAGTCGCAGTGAAACAGCATGGTGGTGCCGATGCCCATCGCGACGCCGTCGACCGCGGCGATGATCGGCTTGACGTTATGGGCCAGCGAGTAGAGGAATTTGACCAGGTTGGAGGCCACCGCCGGTTCGGCGTTCGAGGTGCCCTCGCTCAACAGGTCCTCGATATCGTTGCCGGCGGTGAACACGCCGGAGCCGCCGGTGATGATCAGGCAGCGGATCTTCGGATTGTTCTGCGCGGTGTCGATCGCGTCGCTCATCGCGCGATACATGTCCTGGGTGATCGCGTTCTTCTTCTCGGGCCGGCGCAGCTTGATCACGCGAGCAGCGGCGTCGTCGGTCACTATGACATGCGCAGTCATCGGCCAGTCCCCAGGCACCCGGTCAACACGTCGGCTGGCGGCATCGTTGCCGCCGGCGCGTGCCGGCCATCCTACATGATCCGCCGCTAGCCCCAAATGATGCCGACGGCTTTTCCCACCGGCCAGCATGCCGGCCACGCAGGGCAGTTAACCGGAATTCACCTTGTCGCGAGCGCGGAGTTTGGCCAGACGCCGGGCTTGGGCGATTTGCCGCATGGCGGCCGTCCGGACGGGGAGCAACAGCGCAAGTCAAAGTGAGTGATGCCGCTTTACGGCGTCGCGCCAGCCTCACGCTCCGCTCGCGACTTGTTTAAGTCCCGCGCAGAAACATTCCCCATGCCGATGCATTCAATCGATGCAGCCGACAGGCGCGTGCGGCGATCACGCTCGGTTCCGCCAGGCGCGGCTGCGCATCAGGAGAGCGCGGCATGCAAATTTCCGGACGTTTGGAACTATCGCGGCGCCATCTGTTGATTGTGGGAGCCGCCTCGCTGGCTGCGTCGTCCGTCGCGCCGCCTGCGGCGTACGCGGCTGCCCAACCTGCCCCGATCGGAGCGCCCGTAATGGCAAAAGTGTCCTTTGACGTGAACGGCGAGACCCATCAGCTCGAGCTCGATACCAGGACCACGCTGCTCGATGCGCTGCGCGAGCACCTGCATCTGACCGGCACCAAGAAGGGCTCTGACCACGGCCAGTGCGGCGCCTGCACGGTCATCGTCGACGGCCGGCGGATCAATTCCTGCCTCACGCTCGCGGTGATGCACGAGGGCGACGAGATCACCACGATCGAGGGGCTGGGCACGCCGGACGGGATGCATCCGATGCAGGCGGCCTTCGTCAAGCATGACGGCTATCAATGCGGCTACTGCACGCCGGGCCAGATCTGTTCGGCGGTTGCTGTGGTGGATGAGGTCAGGGCCGGGATTCCGAGCCATGTGACCGCCGATCTCACCGCGCCGCTGCGCCTGACCAATGCCGAGCTGCGCGAGCGCATGAGCGGCAACATCTGCCGCTGCGGCGCCTATTCCAACATTGCGGATGCGATCGGCGAGGTCGCCGGGAGGAGTGCATGAAATCATTCAGCTATGAGCGCGCCACGTCTCCGGCCGCGGCGGCTGCGGCCGGCGCGCGCGATGCCAACACGAGATTCATCGCCGGCGGCACCAACCTGCTCGACCTGATGAAGCTCGAGATCGAGACGCCGACGCACCTGGTCGACGTCAACGGCCTTGCGCTCGACCGGATCGAGGAGACGCCGGAAGGTGGGCTGCGGATCGGGGCGCTGGTGCGCAATACCGATCTGGCCGCCGATGCGCGGGTGCGCCGCGACTATGGCGTGCTGTCGCGCGCGCTGCTCGCCGGCGCCTCCGGCCAGTTGCGCAACAAGGCGACAACGGCCGGCAATATCCTGCAACGGACGCGCTGTCCCTATTTCTACGACACCAATCTGCCCTGCAACAAGCGCAAGCCCGGCAGCGGCTGCGCCGCGATCGGCGGCTTCAGCCGCCAACACGCGGTGATCGGTGCCAGCGAAGCCTGCATCGCGACCCATCCAAGCGACATGGCGGTGGCGATGCGCGCGCTCGACGCGACGGTGGAGACGGTGCGCCCTGATGGCGCCACCCGCAGCATTCCGATCGCCGAGTTGCACCGGCTCCCGGGCGACAGCCCGGAGATCGAGACCACGCTGGCATCAGGAGAGCTGATCACTGCGGTGACGCTGCCAAAGCCGGTCGGCGGCACCCAGGCCTACCGCAAGGTGCGCGACCGCGCCTCCTATGCGTTTGCGCTGGTGTCGGTGGCCGCGATCGTGCAGCGCGACGGCACCGGTTCTGTTGCGCTCGGCGGTGTCGCGCACAAGCCGTGGCGGGTCGAGGCGGCGGACGCGGAATTGCCGCGCGGCGCCAAGGCGGTCACCGCGCGGCTGTTCGCCGATGCCAAGCCGACAAAGGACAATGCATTCAAGCTGCCGCTCGCCGAGCGAACGCTGGCGGCGGTGCTGCGCGAGGCAAGGGGATAGAGGAGGGGATAATCCATGCGCTTCGAACATCCCGCGACCTTCAATCCGATCGACCAGCTCAAGGTGGTCGGCCATCCGACCAGCCGGATCGACGGGCCGAAAAAGACTACCGGCACCGCGCCCTACGCCTATGAGCGGCATGATGTCGTGGCGAACCAGGCCTACGGCTATGTGATCGGATCGGCGATCGGCAAGGGGCGGATCAAGGCGATCGATCTCGCCGCCGCTAGCGATGCGCCCGGCGTGCTCGCCATCGTCACGGCCGAGAACGCCGGCAAGCTCGACAAGGGCGAGCGCAATGCGGCGCCGCTGCTCGGCGGCCCCGAGATCGCGCACTATCATCAGGCTGTCGCGGTGGTCGTTGCCGAGACCTTCGAACAGGCACGCGCCGCGGCGCAGCTGGTCCGCATCGACTACGCGAAGGGCGAGGGCAAGTTCGATCTCGCGGCGGCCGCTGATGGTGCCATCACGCCGAAGCCTTCATTCGGCGGTCCGGCGGACACGGCCGTCGGTGAGTTCGGCTCGGCTTTCGCGGCCGCGCCGGTGCAACTGGACGCGCGCTACACGACGCCCGACCAGGGGCACGCGATGATGGAGCCGCACGCCTCGATCGCCGCCTGGGATGGCGACAAACTGACGGTCTGGACCTCCAACCAGATGATCGCCTGGGGTGCCGGCGATCTGGCGAAAACGCTTCGCATCCCGAAGGACAAGGTCCGGATGGTGTCGCCCTATATCGGCGGTGGTTTCGGCGGCAAGCTGTTCTTGCGCGCCGACGTGCTGCTCGCGGCGCTCGGGGCGCGTGCGGCGAAGCGCCCGGTCAAGATCGCCTTGCAGCGGCCGCTGATGTTCAACAACACCACGCACCGGCCGGCCACGATCCAGCGCATCCGCATCGGCGCCGAGCGCGACGGCAAGATCACCGCGATCGGCCACGAGAGCTGGTCCGGCAACGTCAAGGACGGCGAGGCGGAGACGGCCGTCAGCCAGACCCGATTGCTCTACGCCGGCGCCAACCGGATGACGGCGATGCGGCTGGCCGCGCTCGATCTGCCCGAGGGCAACGCGATGCGCGCGCCCGGCGAAGCCTCCGGCATGATGGCGCTCGAGATCGCGATCGACGAGCTCGCCGAGAAGCTCGGCATGGATCCGGTCGCGCTGCGCATCGTCAACGACACCCAGGTCGATCCCGAGCATCCGGAGCGGCGCTTCTCGCAGCGCCAACTGGTGCGCTGTCTCAGCGACGGCGCCGCGCGGTTCGGCTGGAGCCGGCGCAATGCCGAGCCCGGCAAGCTGCGCGACGGCCGCTTCCTGGTCGGCATGGGCGTTGCCGCGGCCTTCCGCAACAACCTCCTGACCAAATCGGCGGCGCGGGTGCGGCTCGATCAGCAGGGCACCGTGACGGTCGAGACCGACATGACCGATATCGGCACCGGCTCCTACACCATCATCGCGCAGACCGCCGCCGAAATGATGGGCGTGCCGCTGGAGAAGGTGGCGGTTCATCTCGGCGATTCCGACTTCCCGGTCTCCTGCGGCTCCGGCGGGCAGTGGGGCGGCAACAATTCCACCGCCGGCGTCTATGCCGCCTGTATCAAGCTGCGCGAGGCGATCGCGCAGAAGCTCGGCTTTAACTCGGCCGAGGCCGAGTTCACCGACGGACTGGTGCGCGCCGGAAACCGCAGCGTGCCGCTGGCGCAGGCCGCCGGCCGCGACGGCATCGTCGCGGAGGACGCCATCGAATATGGCGATCTCGCCAAAACCTATCAGCAGTCGACCTTCGGCGCGCATTTCGTCGAGGTCGGCGTCGATGCCGACACCGCCGAGATTCGCGTCCGGCGGATGCTCGCGGTGTGCGCGGCCGGCCGCATCCTCAATCCGAAGGCGGCGCGCAGCCAGGTGATCGGCGCGATGACCATGGGCGTCGGTGCGGCGCTGATGGAGGATCTGGTGGTCGACAAGCGGCACGGCCTGTTCATCAACCACGACCTCGCCGGTTACGAGGTGCCGGTCCATGCCGACATCCCGCACCAGGAGATGATCTTCCTCGACGAGACCGATCCGATGTCGTCGCCGATGAAGGCCAAGGGCGTCGCCGAGCTCGGCATCTGCGGCGTCGCCGCCGCGGTCGCCAACGCGGTCTACAACGCAACCGGCATTCGCGTGCGCGACTATCCGATCACGCTCGACAAGCTGCTGGACAAGATGCCGGAAGTCGGGTGAGCCCGAAAGCGTAGCCCGGATCTCCCGTCATTGCGAGCGCAGCGAAGCAATCCATCCCTCCTCACGCGCGGTGAGAATGGATTGCTTCGCTGCGCTCGCAAAGATGGGGTGGACGGCCCCCAACGGCATCAGTGTGCCAGACTGGTGATGTTGATTCGACCAGACAAGGGGACCGTCCATGACGAAGATTAGCACGATTGGTTTGGACTTGGCGAAGAACGTGTTTCAAGTTCACGGGGTTGATGCGGCGGGAGCTGTGGTGCTGAGGCGGCAACTTCGGCGGGCCGCCGTGGAGAAGTTTTTTGCGCAGTTGCCGCCGTGCCTGGTGGGCATGGAGGCCTGTGGCAGCGCGCATCATTGGGCACGGGTGATCGGGAAGTACGGCCACGAAGTCAAGCTGATGCCGCCGGCCTATGTGAAGCCTTATGTGAAGCGCAACAAGAACGATGGCCGGGACGCGGAGGCGATCTGCGAGGCGGTGAGCCGGCCGACGATGCGCTTTGTGGCGGTGAAGAGCGTCGCGCAGCAGGCGGCGCTGGCGGTTCACGGCACCCGCGCGCTGCTGGTTCGGCAGCGGACGATGGCCGCGAACGCGCTGCGGGCGGCGCTGAGCGAGCTCGGGATCGTGGCGGCGCAGGGCTATGAGGG
>NZ_CAADFC020000013.1 GCF_900696085.1 Bradyrhizobium ivorense | reverse complement strand
CGCGGCACGCGTGAGGACGCACCGCCGGGAGGGTTCCCTCTCCCCTTGTGGGAGAGGGTTAGGGTGAGGGGTACCCCACGGGGACCCTCTCGTCTTGCACTCGAGGGACACGCAATTGCGCGGGCGGTGGCTTCGTCGAGCATCTCGCCCGGGGCCACCCCTCACCCCCAACCCTCTGCCACAAGGGGAGAGGGAGCCTGAGATGCATGCGCACCTCACGTCGCGGGCGGCAATCCCATCACCTACCCCGGCGCAAACCCGAACGCCTTCTCGAACCGTCTTGCATATACCGGCCACACCTCGGGATTGATGATGCGCGGCGGGCGCTTGCCGTCGAGGGCGTCGAGCAGCTGTTCGGCGGCGATGCGGCCCATGTTGATGCGGGCCTCGCGGGTGACGCCGGCGGTGTGCGGGCTGGCCAGCACGTTGTCGAATTGCAGCAGCGGATGGTCCGGCGGCGGCGGTTCCTTGGACCAGACGTCGAGACCGGCGCCGGCGATGCGCTTGTCGCGCAGCGCTTCCTCCAGCGCCTTCTCGTCATGAATGAAGCCGCGCGCGGTGGTGACGAAGAAGGCGTGCGGCTGCATCAGCGCGAATTCGCGGGTCGAGATCATGCCGCGGCTCTTGCTGTCCAGCGGGCACGAGATCGAGACGAAATCCGAACGGCGCAGGAGATCGTCGAGCTCGACCTTCTCCCCGCCCCGCTTCGCCATCTCCTCCGCGGTGAGATAGGGATCGTAGGCGATCACCTTCATGTGCAGCAGGCCGCGGCACAGCTCGGCGATGCGGCGGCCGACATTGCCGAGGCCCACGATGCCAACGGTCTTCTCCTGCAGCTCGTTGCCGATCAATTCGTTGCGGTTGACATTGGCCTCGCGCCGCAGCCGGCGGTCGGACTGGATGATCCGCTTCGACAGCGTGAGCATCATGGCGAGCGCATGCTCGGCAACCGAATTGGCGTTGCCGCCGGACTGGTTGACCACCAGCACGCCGGCTTTGGTGCAGGCCTCGACGTCGACGGGATCAAAGCCCGCACCATTCGACGACACGATCAGCAAGTTCGGCGCGCGCTTGAGCAGATCGGCATGGGCGTGGAAGTGCGGCGCCAGCTCGTCGCGCGCGGCGCCGATCTGGTAGGCATGCGCCTCGCCGAGGATCGGCGCGAACTGCGCCTCCGGCGTCTCGTTCTCGAGCCGGTCGAGCCGGACGTCCGGCCGCTTCTTCATGATGTCGATGTAGATCTCGTGGGCGAGGTATTTGACGTAGAACACGCGCTTGTTGTTGACGGTCATGTCTGCGAGCAGCTCTCAGTTGGGGAAGTCGTCAAGTCTTGCGGGATTGTCGATCAGCTCATTCCGCCTTCATGCCGGCGGCCTTGATGATCGGCTCCCATTTGTCGTAGTCGGCCCTGATCTTGGCCACGAATGCCGCCGGCGCGCTGCCGATCGGGATCGCGCCGAGCTTGCCGAGCCGCTCCTTCACCGCATCGGTGTTGAGCGCCGCGACGAAATCGCCCGAGATCTTGGCGACGAGATCGGCCGGCATGCCGCCCGGACCGAGCAGGCCCCACCACACCTCGGTGTCGTAATCCGGCACGGTCTCGGACATGCTCGGCACGTTGGGCAGGAACGGCGCACGCGTCGCCGTCGTCACCGCCAGCGCGCGGACTGTGCCGGCCTGCAACTGCCCGACCGATTCCGGCCCGTTGTTGAACGACATCGGAATCTGGCCGCCGAGCAGATCGTTGATCGCCGGCGCGCCGCCCTTATAGGGGATCGCGTTGAGATCGATCCTGGCCAGGCTGTTGAGCAGGGCACCGGCGAGATGCGTCGAGGTGCCGTTGCCGGCATGGCCATAGGACAGGCCGCCCGGCTTGGTCTTCGCCGCGGTGATGATGTCGGCCACCGTCTTGAACGGTGAATCGCTTCGCACCAGCAGCACGTTCGGCGACGACGCGAGCAGCGAGATCGGCGAAAAGTCCGTAAACGTGTCGTAAGGCAGTTTTGGATAGAGGAATGGATTGGTGGCATGGCCGCTCGCCACCATGATCAGCGTGTAGCCATCGGGCGCGGCGGTCGCGATCGCCTGCGAGGCGATCACCCCGCCGGCGCCGGGCCGGTTCTCGACCACGATCGATTGGCCCCAGTTCTTCGACACCACGTCGGCCAGCGTCCGCGTCAGTACGTCGACGCCGCCGCCGGGCGGATACGGGACGAAGATGTGAACGGCCTTTGCCGGGAACGTCTGGGCGGAGGCGACGCCGGCCGCGATGATCGCAGCCAGTCCAATGGCCGTCCGCCAGATCCATCCGGCCATGCACGCCTCCCCTTTTATCGTTGCCGTCTGTATCGCATGCCGAACCGGCGGGTAGGACCGCCGAATTGCGCAGATCGCGTTGCGGACGGGGCATGTTGACAATCGCATGCACCGCGTCAAGTTTTGGCTCCCCAAGCGGCCATCAGCGTCGCGCGTCGAGGGAGAACAGGATGGCGGCCACGGAACAAGCAACGACCTGGCACGGCATCGTGCAGCAGACGTTGAAGCGCAACGAGATCCGCCTCGTGCCCTACGTGCCCGACAAGGTGCTGACGCCGCTGATCAAGAGCCTGCACGCCGACGCCTATTTCTCAACGTTTCCGACCGCGCGCGAGGAAGAGGCGGTCGGCATCGTCTCCGGCGCCTGGATGGCGGGGATGCGCGGCGCGGTGCTGATGCAGACCTCGGGCTTTGCCACGCTCGCCAACGTGCTGGCCTCGCTCGCGGTGCCCTACCAGATTCCGCTGATCATGGTCGTCTCCGAGCGCGGCACGCTCGGCGAGTTCAATTACGGCCAGGCGCTGGTCTGCCGCACCATGCGCCCGGTGCTGGAATCGCTGGCGCTGGAGCACCACACCATCACCCGGCTCGACGAGCTCGAATTCATCGCCGACCGCTCGATCAAGCAGGCCATCACCACCCAGGCGCCGGTGGCGCTGATCCTCAATCCGCTGCTCACCGGCGGCAAAGTGTTCGACAAGTGAGACCGGCCATGAGCAACCCGCAGCGCAACACCAAGGTGATGAACCGCTTCGACCTCACCCAGCGGCTCGTCACAAAGCTGAAGGACGAGGCCGTGATCGGCGGCATCGGCAACACCAATTTCGACCTCTGGGCCGCCGGCCATCGGCCTGAGAATTTCTACATGCTAGGCAGCATGGGCCTCGCCTTCCCGATCGCGCTCGGGGTGGCGCTGGCGCAGCCGCAGCGGCGGGTGTTTGCGCTCGAGGGCGACGGCTCGCTGTTGATGCAGCTCGGCTGCCTTGCGACCATCGCGACGCTGGCGCCGAAAAACCTCACCATGGTGGTGATGGACAACGGCATCTACCAAATCACCGGCAGCCAGCCGACGCCGGCAGCAGGCCATACCGACCTCATCGCGGTCGCGGTGGCGAGCGGCATCGCGAACAGCTCCTGGGCCGCCGACGAGGACGATTTCGAGCGCCTGATCGCGCAGTCGATGACCGCCACCGTGCCGACCCTGATCGGCGTCCGCATCGACGACAAGCCCGGCACCGGCACGACCCGGCGCGACCCCGTGCAGATCCGCGAGCGGTTCATGCACGGGATGGGGGTAAGGCAGCCGCTGTAGAGCCGAGCGCAGCGCCTGCGTTTTTCCGTCATTGCGAGCGAAGCGAAGCAATCCATCTTTCCGCACATACGGAGAAATGGATTGCTTCGTCGCTTCGCTCCTCGCAATGACGTGGAGAAAGCCTGCCGTCTCCTCCGCCGTCCGGCTCGACCGGGCGATCCAGTATTCCAGAGGCGCCTGTGCTTGAATCGAGAGGTCTCGGCGTACTGGATTCCCCGCCTTCGCGGGGAATGACACGGAGTGTGGGGCGGGTCGCTCCGCGCGCAATACGGCGGTGGATGCAACGTCAATTCATCCGCAGCTCGGTAATGTGCCGCGGGTCCGGCTTCAACTCGCCGCGTTCGACGCGCTTGACGATGTCGGTCAGCGCGGCGTTGGCGGTGCAGGCGATGCCGAGCCTTTCGCCTTCGCGCACCACAAAACCGTTGAGGAATTCGATCTCGGTGCGGCGGCCCTTCTGCATGTCCTGGCCCATCGAGGGGCGCTGCGCGGACGAGGTGCGCTTGGAATCCTTGAAGCGCTGCTCGTCGCAGGCGCGCATCGCGGCCGCGTCGCCCTCGCCGGCGCGGGCGATGATCTCCGGCGGCAGGTGCAAGATTTCTTCCAGCTGGTAGCCGTTCGCCTGGCCGACCCGGATCGCCTCGCTGCCGAGCCGGGTCGAGAAGCGGCGCAGCGGCTCGCTTTGCAGAATCTCGCCGCCGGGCAGCCCGGTGCAGGCAGAGAGCCCATTTTGCATCGCGTTGGCGACCAGCTTTGACCAGCGCTCGCCCCAGAGGTTGGCTGTGACTTTCGCGCTGTCGGAATAGCCGACCAGGCGGCAGACCTCCTCGGCGCGCGCGGTGATGCGGCCATGCACCTCGCCGGCGCGAAACACGGTGTGCGCGGCGCCGCCCTTGCCGGCGCCGCGGTGGATGTGGCCGGGCTCCGGCAAGTTGACGGTGATGCTGCTGGCGATGCAGCCGAGCGTCTTGCCCCAGCCGACCACGCCGGCGATGGTCTCCTCGTTCATGCAGTTCTGCAGCGACACCACATAGCCGTCGGCCGCCAGATATTGCCGGATCAGCATGGTGGCCCAGGCGGTGTCGTAGGACTTCATGCAGACGAAGGCGATGTCGACCGGCTGCTCCTTTGCCAGCTGCTGCGCGTCGGTGACGTGCAGCGCGCGGACCGGGACGGTGAATTCCGGGACATCCATGGCGTGGGTGACGCGCAGGCCGTGCTTTCGCATGTGCTCGACATGCTCGGGCCAGGGATCGATGAAGGTGACGTCCTCGCCGGCCTGCGCCATGTGCGCGCCGGCGTAGCCGCCAACGGCCCCTGCTCCGACGATCGCGATCTTCCGGCCCATGTTGTTCTCCCCTGCTCTTTTGGTCATTGCGGACCAGTCTAGGGGATCACGATTTCCGGCCAAGCGGTCGCATCATGCTAAAAGCGCGGTCGTGCCATGCCGCGTGTGATGGGCGAGCCAATCCCCGCGGGCGACGCGCCCGCGAGGATCACTGCCATCTCCTCTCGTCATTGCGAGCGAAGCAATCCATCTCACGGCAAGCGGAGAAATGGATTGCTTCGTCGCTATCGCTCCTCGCAATGACGGGGGATAGTGTCTAGCTGGATCAGTCGATGACCCTGATCACCCGGCGGGTGCGCGGTTCGACGATCACGCGGCGATCATTGACAACAGCATAGCGATACTGCGTGTAGCGCGGCACCGGGTGCAGCACGACGGTGTCGGGCAGCGGCTCGCCGACCACGACGCGCTCGCGCACCACGACCGACGGCTCGTCGCGCGGGATCGCGCCGATCACCGCATTCGGGATCTCGAGCCCGGCGCCGACCGCAGCACCAACCGTGCCGCCGACGATCTCGCCCACGGGGCCCGCGATGTCATGGCCGGCTCGCGCGCCATTCGCGGCACCCGCCGCCGTGGTCGACTGCGCAAAGGCCGAGCCGGACGCGAGCAGCGACGCGGCGACAAGGGAAACGGTAAGACGCTTGTTCATGATTCTCCTCCTCCGAGTTGAACGACGCCCTTCAACATCCGGAGGTAGGAGAACGTTCCGGTTCCAACGCGGCAGCGTCATGCGCGGAACGCAGTTCCGCCGGTTCCGCACAACTGAAATTGCCCGCTTCGAATCCGCTCCGAAGCGGCGTTCACCTCCGGTTCACATCGGGATTGAATCAGACCCGCGCTGCGCGCCGTTCACTCCGGCGGCTTTCGCGCCGCGCGCCGTCTCCTGGACGGTTTTGCGGGCGGCGCGGCCGCCGGCTTGATGCGGATGCGCATCGCCCCGCCCTTGGCCTGATCGATCTCGAATGCATTTGTCTTTCGCACGAGGTCGCTCAGGGTGCGAAAGCCGTAGGTCCGCTGATCGAAATCGGACGCGAGATTGGCCAGTCGGCGGCCGACCTCACCGAGCGCAACCCAGCCGTCTTCGCTCTCCATCTGGGTGATGACGTTCTTGATGATGGGGACGGCCGCCTCGGGCGGCTGCAGCGACTTCGCAGGCGCAGTTGCTTCCTGGGTGCTGCTCACGCCGCCGCGCAAATTCTCGGTATAGACGAACCTGCGGCAGGCCTGCCGAAAACTCTCCGGCGTCTTCTGCTCGCCGAACCCAAACACGTCGATGCCGTGCTCGCGGATCCGCGCGGCGAGACGGGTGAAATCGCTGTCCGACGACACCAGGCAGAAGCCATCGAACCGGCCGCTGTGCAGCAGGTCCATCGCGTCGATCACCAGCGTGATGTCGGACGCGTTCTTTCCGGTCGTGTAGGCGAATTGCTGCTGCGGGATGATGGCGTGCTTGGAAAGAATATCGGCCCAGGCCCTGGACCGCGGATTGGAGAAGTCGCCGTAGATGCGACGGACGCTGGCTTCGCCGATCTTGGCGATCTCCTCGAACAGCCCGTCCGCGATCTTCGCCGAGGCGTTGTCGGCGTCGATCAGGACGGCAAGACGGGGCGAGCGGAGTTCGGCAGGCATGGCGTCCCCCATCGTTGAACCGGAGCACATCGCTCGCGGCGCGGCGATGGACGGGTATAGCGATGTCGAGGCGCTCGCCGCCAGCCTTATTTCCCGGGAACCACGGCCGCGCCGGCCGGCTCAGATCACCTCGCCGGCGTCGATTGCCATCCTGGCAAACTCGACCGCCTTCTCGGCGGTGATCGCGTCGGACGTGGTGGTGGCCTCGTCACGCACTGAAGGCGGAAAGGCGATCCGGATTTTCTTGCCGTTGGCGCGACGAATCGTGGCGCGCCAGCGATCGACATCGCGCCGGTAGGCATCGATCACAAAATCCCGATAGGTCACGCCAGTCATGGGCGACCTGTTCGATGCGGTGTCGGAGTGAGGCGACCGGCCTGCGACGCCGCGAACCATCTCGACAATGGCCTCGACGGCATGGTCGCGTGCCGCGCCGCTGGTGTCCCTGAGCAGATAGCTCACGGCCGCGTCGATCTGCGCCCTGGCGTGATCGTCGCTGGCAAAATCCAGATCGAGTTGAGCTGACATCATGGGGAAAACGCCTCCTCCGGACGCAACATCTGACGCCGTCCAGGCATCCAGCATGTTGCAGGAGACGGTCTAGTCGGCCCCCGTTAAAGCCGAATTATCCGACAGGCCCCGATTTCTCGGATGCCGTTAACGGTTCGATGCCGCTCCGGATCGTCTCAGGAGCGGCATCGTTCAGTTCACTCCAGGGTTAAATCAGAGCAGGCCCGCGCCGCGCGCCCACTTGTACTTGGCACCGAGCACCTCGACCGGCAGTTCGGTCGAATACGCATAGGCCGGGATGCCGTTCTGGTAGAGATATTCGGCGGCCTCCTCGACTTCGACGTCGCCGGCGAGCGAGGCGACCATCGGCTTCACAAAGCCCTTGGCCTCCATCTCCTTCTTCACCTCGACCATGTTGCGCGCGAACACCATCGGCGGCGTCACGATCGTGTGCCAGTAGCCGAGGATCAGCGCGTGGATGCGCTCATCCGACAGGCCGAGCTTCACGGTGTTGACATAGGTGATCGGCGGCTCGCCGCCGGTGATATCCACAGGATTTCCGGCCGCGCCGAACGGCGGGATGAACTTGCGGAACGCCGCATCGAGATCCGGCGGCATCTGCATCAGCGACAGGCCGTTGTCGACGACGGAGTCGGAGAGCAGCACGCCGGAGCCGCCGGCACCGGTGATGATCAGCACGTTCTCGCCCTTCGGGGTCGGCAACACCGGCACGCCGCGGGCGAATTCGAGCAGCTGCCGCAGGCTGCGGGCCCGGATCACGCCGGACTGCTTGAACACGTCCTCATAGATCTTGTCGTTGCCGGCGAGCGCGCCGGTGTGCGACGAGGCCGCCTTGGCGCCGGCCGAGGTGCGGCCGGCCTTGAGCACGACCACCGGCTTCTTCTTGGCGACGCGCTTGGCGGCTTCCGCGAAGGCGCGGCCGTCCTTGAGGTCTTCGCAGTGCTGCGCGATCAGGTTGGTGTTCGGATCCTGCTCGAAGAAGGCGAGCAGATCGTCCTCGTCGATATCCGACTTGTTGCCGAGACCGACGATCGCCGAAACGCCCATCTTGGCCGAGCGCGAGAAACCGATGATCGCCATGCCGATGCCGCCCGACTGCGACGACAGCGCCGCGTGACCTTTGACGTCATAGGCGGTGCAGAAGGTCGCGCAGAGGTTGGCCGGGGTGTAGTAGAAGCCGTAGATGTTCGGCCCCATCAGGCGGATGTTGTACTTCTTGCCGACCTCGACGATCTCGGCCTGCAGCTCGGGCGCGCCGGCTTCGGCGAAGCCCGACGGAATCAGCACCGCGCCGGGGATCTTCTTCTCGCCGCATTCGGCGAGCGCGCCGGCGACGAATTTTGCAGGGATCGCGAACACCGCGGTGTCGATCACGCCGGGCACGTCCTTGACGCTCTTATAGGCCTTGTAGCCGAGAATCTCGGGGGCCTTGGGGTGGATCGGGTAGATCTCGCCCTTGTAGCCACCGTTGATCAGGTTCTTCATCACCGAGTTGCCGATCTTGCCGTCCTCGGCGGAGGCGCCGATCACGGCGACGCCCTTCGGCTGCATGATGCGGCTCATTGCCGCGACGATCTCTTCGGTCGGGCGCGGCGCCGGCCGCGGCTTGTAGTCGAAGTCGACGACGATGCGGACGTCGGCGGCGATCGCATTCTTGGCTGTCGCGAACACCGGGTTGAGGTCGAGCTCGACGATTTCGGGGAAATCGCTGACCAGCTGCGAGACCTTGACGATGACGTCGGCGAGCGCCTCGCGGTTGACGGGCTCGCCGCCGCGCACGCCTTTCAGCATCTCATGGGCCTGGATGCCGTCGAGCATCGAAAGCGCGTCGTCCTTGGTCGCCGGCGCGAGGCGGAAGGTGATGTCCTTGAGGACTTCGACCAGCACGCCGCCGAGGCCGAAGGCGACCAGCTTGCCGAACGAGCCGTCGGTGATCGAGCCGACGATCACCTCGGTGCCGCCGCCCAGCATCTGCTGCACCTGGATGCCGTCGATCTTGGCGTCGGCCTTGTACTTCTTGGCGTTGGCGAGAATGGTCGCGTAGCTCTTCTCGGCGTCTTCAGCGCTCTTGACGCCGACCACGACGCCGCCGGCCTCGGTCTTGTGCAGGATGTCCGGCGAGACGATCTTCATCACGACCGGGAACCCCATGTCGGAGGCGATCCGGGCGGCCTCGGAGGCCGACTTGGCGACGCCTTCCTTCGGCACCGGAATGCCGTAGGCGTCGCACACCACCTTGCCTTCAGGCGCGGTGAGGCTCGTGCGCTTGTCGGCCTTGACCGCATCGAGAACTTTGCGGACCGCATCCTTAGAATTTGACATTGGCTTCCTCCTGGGACAGATTTTATGGCATTTGGTATGCCAGAGAAGCAATTGTCAAGGTCGATCAGCATCCAAAAATGCCGAAAAAATGGGTGTCTTGACATTCTGGTATTTGGCATGCCAAAAATCTAAGGTAATTTCTTCTGCTAAGAAGACGTCTCCAACGAGGAGGAGACGAGTCGTGCCCGAACCAACGCAGACCAAGGCGTCGCCCAACATGGCTGACACAGATATCGCCATCGTCCGGATCGCGCCCGAGACGAGCTTCAAGAACAAGGCCTACGAGGCCTTGAAGGAAGCGATTCTGAAAATGGACATCTACGCGACGCCGGAGCCGGTGATGCTCGACGAGCGCGCGCTGTCCGAGCGACTCGGCGTCAGCCGCACGCCGATCCGCGAAGCGATCGCAATGCTCGAGCAGGACGGCTTCGTGAAGACCGTGCCACGCCGCGGCATCGTCGTGGTCCGCCGCACCAAGGCGGAGATCGTCGACATGATCCGCGCCTGGGCGGCGCTGGAGAGCATGGCGGCGCGGCTGATCACCACCACCGCGCGCAAGAAGGACATCTCGGCGCTGCGCGACTTCTTCAAGGATTTCGGCGACGACCGGCTGCCGCAGGATCACATCGAGGAATATTCCAAGGCCAACATCGCCTTCCACCAGGCGCTGATCTCGCTGTCGGAATCCCCTGTGCTGGTCGATCTCACCAATGACCTGCTCCTGCACGTGCGCGGCTATCGCCAGCTCACGATCGGGCGCAAGGACCGCACCGCGACCTCGCTGCCCGAGCATCTCGGGATCATCGAGGCGCTGGAGGCACGCGATACCGAGCTCGCGGAAAAACGCGCGCGCGACCACACCCTTGGCCTTGCGGCTTATGTCGAGGCGCACGGCCAGGAATTATTCACTTAGTCCACTCGTTTCAGACGACAACAGATCGTCCGAACAAGAACGTCCAAGGGAGACGATGCCGATGCTGAATACCGCCACCAAGTCCGAGGCACCGGGCACCGAGCAGGAGCTCACCGATGGCTTCCACCTCGTCATCGATGCGCTGAAGCTCAACGGCATCAACACCATCTATGGCGTGCCGGGTATCCCGATCACGGACCTGGGCCGCATGGCCCAGGCGGAAGGCATCCGCGTGGTGTCGTTCCGCCACGAGCAGAACGCCGGCTACGCGGCCTCGATCGCCGGCTTCCTGACCAAGCGGCCCGGCGTCTGCCTCACGGTGTCGGCGCCCGGATTCCTCAACGGCCTCACCGCCCTCGCCCATGCCACCACCAACTGCTTCCCGATGATCCTGATCTCGGGTTCCTCCGAGCGCGAGATCGTCGACCTGCAGCAGGGCGACTATGAGGAAATGGACCAGCTCGCAATTGCAAAACCGCTGTGCAAGGCGGCGTTCCGCGTGCTGCACGCCCAGGACATCGGCATCGGCCTCGCCCGCGCGATCCGCGCCGCGGTGTCCGGCCGTCCGGGCGGCGTTTATCTCGACCTGCCGGCAAAATTGTTCGGCCAGGTGATGAACGCCGACGCCGGCCAGAAGTCGCTGGTCAAGGTGATCGACGCGGCGCCGGAGCAGATCCCCTCCCCGTCGGCGGTCAAGCGCGCGCTCGAGGTTTTGAAGAGCGCCAAGCGTCCGCTGGTGATCCTCGGCAAGGGCGCGGCCTATGCGCAGGCCGACCAGCAGATCAAGGCCTTCATCGAGAAGAGCGGCGTGCCGTTCCTGCCGATGAGCATGGCCAAGGGCCTGTTGCCCGACCTGCATCCGCAGTGTGCCGGCGCGGCGCGCTCGACCGTGCTGAAGGACGCCGACGTCGTGATGCTGATCGGCGCCCGCCTCAACTGGCTGCTGTCGCACGGCAAGGGCAAGACCTGGGGCGATGCTCCGAAGAAGTTCATCCAGGTCGACATCGAGCCGAAGGAAATGGATTCCAACGTCGAGATCGTGGCCCCCGTGGTCGGCGATATCGGCTCCTGCGTCACCGCCCTGCTCGACGCCATGGGCGCGAACTGGACCGCAGCGCCGAGCGACTGGCTCGCAACCGTCAGCAAGAAGCGTGACGACAACGTCGCCAAGATGGCTCCGAAGCTGATGAGCAACGCCTCGCCGATGGATTATCACGGTGCGCTCGGCGCGCTGCGCGCCATCGTCGCGGAGCGTCCCGAGACCATCTTCGTCAACGAAGGCGCCAACACGCTCGACCTCGCCCGCGGCGTCGTCGACATGCACAAGCCGCGCAAGCGGCTCGACGTCGGCACCTGGGGCGTGATGGGCATCGGCATGGGCTATTCGATCGCCGCCGCGATCGAGACCGGCCACCCGGTGCTCGCGGTCGAAGGCGACAGCGCCTTCGGTTTCTCAGGCATGGAGGTCGAGACCATCTGCCGCTACAAGCTGCCGGTCTGCGTCGTGATCTTCAACAATGACGGCATCTATCGCGGCACCGACGTCAACAATGTCAGCGAGGATCCGGCGACCACGGTGTTCGTCAAGGGCTCGCGCTACGACAAGATGATGGAGGCGTTCGGCGGCGTCGGCATCAACGCCACCTCGCCCGACGAGCTCAAGCGCGCGGTCAACGCCGCGCTGGATTCCGGCAAGCCGACCCTGATCAACGCCGTGATCGATCCGGCGGCGGGCTCGGAGAGCGGCCGCATCGGCAACCTCAATCCGCAGAGCGTTCTTAAGAAGAAGTAAGTCCCCCTTAAACCCAAACACTCCCTGCGGGTGCAGGGGCAGACAGACAGAGTACGGAGCAAACGATATGACCAAGGCGCTCAAGGGCGTTCGCATTCTCGATTTCACCCACGTCCAGTCGGGGCCGACGTGCACGCAATTGCTGGCCTGGTTCGGCGCCGACGTGATCAAGGTCGAGCGTCCCGGCGTCGGCGACATCACGCGCGGCCAGCTGCAGGACATCCCGAACGTGGACAGCCTGTATTTCACCATGCTGAACCACAACAAGCGCTCGATCACGCTCGACACCAAGAACCCGAAGGGCAAGGAGGTGCTGACCGCGCTGATCAAGAACTGCGACGTGCTGGTCGAGAATTTCGGCCCCGGCGTACTCGACCGCATGGGCTTCCCCTGGGAGAAGATCCACAGCCTCAACCCGAAGATGATCGTCGCCTCGATCAAGGGTTTCGGCCCCGGCCCGTATGAGGATTGCAAGGTTTACGAGAACGTCGCTCAGTGTACCGGCGGCGCCGCCTCCACCACCGGCTTCCGCGACGGTCTGCCGCTCGTCACCGGCGCCCAGATCGGCGACACTGGCACCGGCCTGCATCTCGCGATCGGTATCTTGGCCGCGCTCCACCAGCGCACCAGTACCGGCAAGGGCCAGAAGGTCACCGCCGCGATGCAGGACGGCGTGCTCAACCTCGCCCGCGTCAAGCTGCGCGACCAGCAGCGCCTCGCCCACGGTCCGCTCAAGGAATACAGCCAGTTCGGCGAAGGCATCCCGTTCGGCGACGCCGTGCCGCGCGCCGGCAACGATTCCGGCGGCGGCCAGCCCGGCCGCATCCTGAAGTGCAAGGGCTGGGAGACCGACCCGAACGCCTACATCTACTTCATCACCCAGGCGCAGGTTTGGGAGAAGATCTGCGACGTGATCGGCGAGCCGACCTGGAAGACCGATCCGAACTACGCCAAGCCGCCGGCCCGCCTGCCGCGCCTCAACGAGATCTTTGCCCGCATCGAACAGTGGACGATGACGAAGACCAAGTTCGAGGCGATGGAGATCCTCAACAAGGACGACATCCCCTGCGGCCCGATCCTGTCGATGAAGGAGATCGCCGAGGACCAGTCGCTGCGCGCCACCGGCACCGTGGTCGAGGTCGATCACCCGACCCGCGGCAAGTACATCTCGGTCGGCAACCCGATCAAGCTGTCGGACTCGCCGAGCGAGGTCACCCGCTCGCCGCTGCTCGGCGAGCACACCGACGAGATCCTGCGCCAGGTGCTCGGCTTCTCCGACCACCAGGTCGCCGAGATCCACGACTCCGGCGCGCTCGACCCGCCGCGGAAGCAGGCCGCCGAGTAACAGCCGAACTCAGACAAGACGCAAATGGCCGCGGGAAACCGCGGCCATTTTGTTTTGGAGGACAAGGCGCTTCAGATCATGTTTGCGGCGAACCGCCCCTCGCCGCGCACACCCGCTACCAGAGATCGCGATAATTCGCGAACCGTCGCAGCGTCTTGTCGTAGCGGGCCGGAACGATCCAGGGCAGCAGCAGCCTGAAGATCGCGTTCGGCAGCGGCGAGCGCAGCCGCACATAGAGGTCGAGCGGATCGAGATCGTGCCGCATCCGGAATTTCGGCTCATAGCTGAGGCCGGTGCTGCGCAGCCACTTGTAGCCGTTGGCGATCGCCCAGTTCATCATGTCGCGAATGGTGTAGTAGTAGAGATGCAGGTCGAGCGCGACGGCATAGTCCAGCCCGACATATTCCCAGAACAGGCTGTCGCCTTCGACCATGCAGAGGCTGAAGGCGACCACCTTGCCGCCGCGGCGCCAGATGAAGAACTGGATCTTGTCCTTCATGTCGCTGCCAAGCCGGCGGAAATAATCGGCGGACAGCTTCTCGAAGCGGAATTTCGAACGGTCGAACACCTGCAAATAGAGCGGATAGATGTCGTCGACGGCGTCCTTCGCGTCAGCGGTGACGGTAAGCGAAAGGCGTTCGCCGTCGGTTGCCTTGAACTTCTTGCGCAGCTGCCACCTCGCCGATCGCGGCAGCGCATTCTGCATGTAGGCGTCGAAATCGTCGTGCTCGATGTTGAGTGCCGTCATCGGCATGCTCGGCGCGCGGGCAAAGCCGCGCCGCACGAAGCAATCCAGCACCGGGCGGTAGCGCGCCGGGAATTCCTTGAGGACGATCAGCTGCGCGCGGCACGACCTTGCGAGATCGACGATCTCGCGGCAAAGAATTTTCGCCATCTCGCCTGACGGCACCGCGTCCGATCCGGCGAGGTGTCCCTCGCCGGCGAAGCATCCAACCATCAGGGTGCGGGTCTTGAAGAACCGCGGCGCGACGCGCCGGATGCGCGCAAGCCACGGCTGCCAAGTCTCGCCAAGTCCCTCGAGAATGTCCTGGTCGAGCAGGAAAAACGGCTGCACGGCCTGGATGCAGCCGGCGCGGTCGACGATCGCGAAGTACCGGTACTCGACGCCGTCGCCGAGCGTATCCTCGAGAATTTCGTAGTAGCGGCGATCCTTGCGCAGGTCGGCGAAGCTGGCCGCCCAGGCGGGGCAACCGGCGATGTCGCCGCGCGTCATGATCTTCACGCAAAACCGCGCAGGAGCGGCGGCCGCGTCGGCTGCACTTGGAGTGTCAGTCAGGCTGACGACGTCTGAAGTCACGCATTGCCCCCACTGCGATGCTTAACTTTCCAAGTCCGGCTCGAATGTAGTTGATTTGGCCGGGGGACTCTGTGCCATCCTCGCAACAAGGGAACTTTTTAGGCGGCGTGCGCCGACGTTAGCTGTTCGGGGCGGGAGGACGGACGATGCGGGGGTCCCTGGGGGAGAAGCTCGGCGAAGGCGCCTTTGCGGACATCCACGCCTGGGCGCCCGCTCAGGTCGTCAAACTGCTCAAGACCGGGGTATCGAAGCAGTCGTGCCGATGGGAGGCGCGGATGACCCGCGCCGCCTTCGCCGCCGGCTGTGCGGCACCGGAGGTGCTTGGCGAGGTGACTGTGGAGGGGCGTTTCGGCATCGTGCTCACCCGCCTCGACGGCCCCACTTTGCTGCAGCAAACCCGCAGCGGCGCGATCAGCCTCGGGCAAGCGGGCGCGATCCTCGCCTCGCTCTGCCGGGCCGTGCACGACACGCCCCCGCCGCCGGACATCCTGTCGCTGCGCGACCTGATGGACGGCATGTTGCGGCTCTCCGACGACGCCGTTCCACAACGCATCGCCGCGGGCATTCTTGCCCTGATCGACCGGCTGCGGCCGGGCGACGGACTGTGCCATTCCGACGTCCACCCCGGCAACGTGATCATGACGGCGGATGGTCCGAGGCTCATCGACTGGGGCAGCGTGGTCCGCGCACCCGCCGCCTTCGAGCTTGCCAGATGCCACGTGTCGCTGTCCGAGGTCGCGCCTGAAGTCGTCGACAATCCGGCGCGGCCGCGCGCCGTCAATGCCGCCGCGCAGTCCGAGTACGCGCGGCTGACCGGCATGTCCGAAGCGGCGCTGGCGGCGGCGATCGAGCCCTATCTGCCGATTGCCCGCGCCTTTGTCCTGTTCAGCGACGCAATGCCCGCCCTGCGCGACAAACTGATCCCGCGGATCGAGGCGGCGCTCGATCCGCAGGATTGAATCTCGATGCGCGCGGCTGTCGCCCCGGTCGGGTGACAGCCGCACTAGGCAACGGCTACGCGGAGAACAGATAGTCCTGCGAGTTGAAGTCCAGTCCGAACGTGTTGGTATAGATCGGAATTTCCCCGACGGGGAAATCGCCGCCGAGGCTGACCAGCGTTCCCACCGGGTCCGGGAATTTCAGCAGATCGAGCGACGCGCCGACATTGAATCCAATTCCCGTGTTGTTGGTCAGTTGAGCGTTCGGCGTCAGCAGCAAGTCCATGCCGATCAATCCGTCATGATTGGTGTCATGGCTCGAGGCGTTGTGGATGACGTCCAGCGGCGTGCCGAACGTCACCGGAATGATGGTGTTGTCTTCCAGCTTCAGCGAGGCGTCGAGACCGAGCGAGGTGAGATCGAAGTGCTGGGTCATGTTGACGCCGCCGTCGACCGTCAGGCTGAGCAGGTCGACGAACCCGAGGTCGAGCGGGTTCGGGCTGATGCCAAGCGCAGCCAGCGCCAGCGCGACCATGTCGACATTGAGGTTGACGATGTCGGCGCTGGCCCCGTCCGAGTGCAGGCTGTTCGGCCCGTTCTGGGACCCGACCGTATCCACCTGCGGCCACTGCAGCGTGAGCGTCGCCACCGGGTTGAGCGGCGGGATATCGATGGTGTCGCTGAAGGTCGCGCTGTCGATGCCGAAGATGTTGAAGCCGAGATCCAGCGGCCCGACGGTCGCACTGCCCCCGATCAGGCCGAGCACATCGACATGCGCCGACAACAATGCATGGAAGATGAAGTCGAGGCTGTACGAGCCGCCGGGACCGGTCGTGTTGAACGTCCCGCCCGCCGCCAGGGCGTCGTTGGGCGTAATCAGCAGCGAGTCGGTCGTTCTGTTGTAGGCGGTGTCGATCGTGATGTCGTAGGGCAGCGTTGCGTCGATATCGCCCAGCGTGGCGTGCAGGGTCGACTGGAAGCCGACTCTCAGCTCGTAATGACCGCCGGCCGAGCCCAGCGGATCGAGGTCGATGCCCGGATCGCCGGAGACGTCGATGCCGAGGAAGCGGCTGTCGTCGATGCCGCCCGGAAGGCTGGGGTCCCAGATGCTCTGGTTGATCGCGTTGAATGTCTCCTGCGTCGCATTATGCGCGACATCCAGCTGAATATGCTGCGACGCCGAGACCGAGGCCGTGTCGGGATCGCCGTTGCCGTTCTCGTCGGCCGTCGCCGTCACCGCGAAATCGAAATTGCTCGAGTGATCGGTCGGCAGGAACAGCTGAACGTCCTCGGAGGCCGAATCGCGCACGCCGTCGACCAGCGCGTGGGTGATGGCTCCGGCGTTGATGGTCACGCCGGCCGGCAAGGTGCCGAAGACGAGACTGCTGAGCAACTCGGAGCCGTCGATGTCGGCGGTCGTGGCGGTGACATGAAGCCGGATCTCGTTGACGGGGTCGCCGTCCTGCGGCGCCAGCACCTCGAAGCTGATCTGCGGCTGGTCGGCGACCGGAATGATGTGCATGTTGACGGTGGCGTGGTCCTCGCCGCCGTTCGCGTCGGTGACGCAGTAGACGAATGAATCGTCGATACTGTTGGGATCGGTATTGAGCCCGGCGAAATCGTGGTTCGGCGTGTAGAACAGGCTCTTGCCGTCGGCGGCGATCGTCACCGTGCCGTGGGCGCCGGGATCCTGATGGATTTCGGTGATCTTCAGCGAGCTCGTGCCGTCCGCATCGGTATCATTGCCGAGCACGAACAGCTGGATCGCCGTGTCCTCATGCGTGGTGCGGTTGTCGTCATGCGCGTCGGGCGCGGCAGGCGCAAACGCAGTGATCTTGTCGCCGACGCTGGTCAGCCGCGCGCCGAATTGCAGATGCGCAATGTCGTCGAGCGTAATGTCCTGCGTCGCATCGAGCGTGAAGTGCACCGGGCCGGTGATGAGATCATGCCCCTTGCCGGGCGTGCCGAAAGCAATACCGACGTCGAACGGCGACGCGGCGCCGTTCATGTTGACGCCGCCTCCGAGGTTGCTCACGCCGTTTGCTTTGATCTGCTCGTCCGTAACGACGCCGTCGTGGTCGATGATCTGCATTCCGGGAAGATCGAGCTCGTTAAAGTGAAAAAACAAACCGCGAAGGTCGGCCGTCTTGCTCGGCGAGCCCAGCACTTCAACGGAGAAGTCGATATTGCCTGCATTTTCGGTCGCCGTGATGTCGACGACGATGCCTTGCTTTGCAAATAGCTTGAAGTGAATGCTGCGTGGACAGAACTCGGCCATGGAAAATCCTCCGATGTTGGCGGTTGGGGGCACGCGATTTCGAAGAGGACTGAGAGGCGTGGATTCGAAAAAATAACTTCAAATTGCTTATATTTACGACACAACCTAGCCTAGTCGACGCATCCGGCGCCTGCAATCGTTTCCCGATATTCCTGGAATTGGGACAGCCCTGCTATCCGATGCCGCAGATCTGCGCGCGCACCGAGAACTGTCTGTTCGACGCGCAGCGTTGCGCGCGCCGCGGCGTCTGCATCAGGCGGTCGCGCGTCGATGAGAGGCGCGGTTGCATCTCGATCCGTCCCGCACACGAGCGACGGCGCGGGTGATGCCGGGCGCGGTCATCGAGCCCCCTCGCCGCATCAGTTCCATCAGCCGACAATTTGATTCGATTTTGCGGTTGCCGACGGCGGTTGTGCGACCGACCTGCGCAGCGGTGCGGCGGCGAGCTTCAGCACGTTCGACACCAGCCGCTCGATCATCTTCCCGGGCTTCTTCGACACCGCCCGCGCCCGCTACGATGCCACCACCGCGCAGGTGTTCGGCGAGATCGGCTATGGGCTGTCGCTCGGCCGCGTCGCGCTCGAGCCGTTCGCCGGCCTCGCCTGGGCGCGTCTCGACACCGGCCGCTTTGGCGAAACCGCGGCAGCGGCGCCGCGGCGCTGGTCGGCATCAGCAACAACCAGGATGTCGGCTACTCCACGCTCGGCGGCCGCATCGCCACCAGCTTTGCCGTGTTCAACGACATGCAGCTGACGCCGCTGGCCTCGGTCGCCTGGCAATACGCCTTCGGCGATGTCACGCCGACGGCGGCGCTCGCGTTCCAGAGCATCGGAACCGGCTTCACGGTGGCCGGCGTTCCGCTCGCCCCGCAGCACGGCGCTGGTCGAAGGCGGGCTCGACCTGGGCTTGACGCCGCAGGCCAGCGTGGGGATCGCCTATGTCGGGCAGCTCGGCGACCGGGTCTAGGACCACTCGGTGAAGGCCAGTTTCAACTGGAAGTTCTGAGAAACGGGCTCCGGCCACGCCCCACGATTGGCTTCCGGACCATTAACCACGCCTTTTGCTGCGCTGCAAACGATGCCATGCTGCTATGCAAACAAGTTCGTTGTATCTGGTATCTGGTATACGTAGATTGTCCCCAGATGACGCGCCGGCCCGTTGCCGGCCACCAGGAAAAGGGGACACCCCATGTCAAAGACCTCCGCTATCGCGCTCGCGCCGTCCGCCTCGGTGCTCAGCCGCCTGCTCGCCACGATCGACCGCCTGCTGATGAAGAGCGCGGAAATCTCCAACCGCAATGGCGACCTGCCGCGCTTCGGCCTGTAAGCGCTCGGGTGATTCCGGCTGCCTAAAGCGCGATCACGCTTTGGCTTTTCGCCGGAGCATGATGTTTTCGGAAGACCGGCTCGCCGTTTTCCGGACTAGGCTCCAGCGCCGGACCCGCCGTTTCGTCGCGAAACCCGACCGACATTGAACCTTCGACCAATGGCCCCGTTTTTCGGGGCCATTTTCGTGTCCGTTGAACTAATCTTGTTGTGCGCGCCGCTGCGGCATAAGCGCACGCCAGCCATGCGACAGCTTGATCCTTGGCATATCAAATACCAAGATGGCCGGTGCGCGCGAGAAGCAGAATGACGACAAACGCGCATGGGAGGATCTATGTCGGACATGGTTCAGGCAACTGCGGCCCCCACAGCCGCGCGGGTCAGCGACACCTATCGCTGGACGCAACTTGTGATCGGCGTCGCCGCGATGGTGATGATCGCAAACTACCAATACGGGTGGACATTCTTCGTCCCCGACATCCAGAAGAAATTTGGATGGGATCGTGCATCGATCCAGTGGGCCTTCACGCTCTTCGTCTTGTTCGAGACCTGGCTGGTGCCGGTCGAGGGCTGGTTCGTCGACAAATACGGTCCGCGCATCGTGGTGCTGATCGGCGGCATCCTTTGCGCGCTCGGCTGGGTGATCAACGCCCAGGCCACCACGCTCAACGGCTACTATCTCGGCATGATCATCGCGGGCATCGGCGCCGGTGGCGTCTACGGCACCTGCGTCGGCAACGCGCTGAAATGGTTCCCTGACAAGCGCGGCCTTGCCGCCGGCATCACCGCCGCAGGTTTCGGCGCCGGCTCCGCGCTCACGGTGGCGCCGATCCAGGCGATGATCAAGGACTCCGGCTTCCAGACCACCTTCCTCTATTTCGGTCTCGGCCAGGGCATCATCATCGTACTGCTCGCCTTCTTCCTGCTCTCGCCGAAGCCCGGCCAGGTGCCGCAGGTGGTGGCGAACGCCAATCTGCTGCAGACCCGCCGCAACTATCAGCCGACGGAAGTGCTGCGCCAGCCGATCTTCTGGCTGATGTACTTCATGTTCGTGATCGTCGGCGCCGGTGGCCTGATGGTGACGGCAAACCTGAAGCCGATCGCGGCCGACTGGAAGATCGACAACGTGCCGGTCACGCTGATGGCGGTGACGATGACCGCGGTGACCTTCGCGGCGACCATCGACCGCGTCCTCAACGGCCTGACGCGTCCGTTCTTCGGCTGGATCTCCGACATGATCGGTCGCGAGAACACGATGTTCATCGCCTTCGGCATGGAAGGCCTCGGCATCTACGCGCTCTATCTGTTCGGTCACGATCCGGTCTGGTTCGTGCTGCTGTCGGGCTTCGTGTTCTTCGCCTGGGGTGAGATCTACTCACTGTTCCCCTCGACTTGCACCGACACATTCGGCGCCAAGTTCGCGACCACCAATGCGGGTCTGCTCTACACCGCAAAGGGCACCGCGGCGCTGCTGGTGCCGCTCGCCAACTACATGCAGCAGACGTCGGGCCATTGGGACACGGTGTTCCTCATCGCCGCCGGCGCCAACATCCTGGCATCGCTGCTCGCGATCCTGTTGCTCAAGCCGTGGCGCAAGGTCGTGGTCTCCAAATCGACTGCGCAAGTCGCCGCATAAGCAAAACCCGACTGCTGACGAGGAAACGCCCGGCGAAATGCCGGGCGTTTTCGTTTCTGGGGGCGCTTCCGCGTCCGCCGAAGGCCCATGCGCGGGCGCGTCATTATTGCTGCGCCGCAACAGAAGATCGAGCTTGCAATCTGGAATATGGTATACCAACATCCGCCGACCGCTTGCGACGATACGCCACAACAATTGCGACACTGGGTCACAACTGAGACCCGCGCGTTCGGGGAGGACTTGATGGTTTCCAGCACTACCGCCGCCACGCCGGCGCAACCTTCGTCCAGCGGCTTCCGCTGGCTCCAGCTCGCCATGGGCATCGTCTGCATGGCGATGATTGCCAACCTGCAATATGGCTGGACACTGTTCGTCGACCCGATCGACGGCGCCCACCATTGGGGTCGCGCGGCGATCCAGTTCGCCTTCACGATCTTCGTGGTGACCGAGACCTGGCTGGTGCCGGTCGAGGCCTGGTTCGTCGACAAATACGGTCCGCGGATCGTCATCATGTTCGGCGGCGTCATGATCGCGCTGGCCTGGGTGCTGAACTCCTACGCCGACTCGCTGACCCTGCTCTACACCGCCGCGGTGTTCGGCGGCATCGGTGCCGGCGCGGTGTACGGCACCTGCGTCGGTAATGCGCTGAAATGGTTTCCCGACCGCCGCGGTCTCGCCGCGGGTGCGACCGCTGCGGGCTTCGGCGCCGGCGCGGCGCTGACCATCGTGCCGATCGCCAGCATGATCGCCTCGAGTGGCTACCAGGCCGCGTTCTTCGATTTCGGCATCGGCCAGGGCCTGATCGTGTTCGTGCTCGCCTTCTTCATCCGCAAGCCCGACGTCTCGATCCCGCCGCGGAAGAAGCAGCTCAATCTGCCGCAGACCAGGATCGACTTCACCCCGCCGCAGGTGCTGCGCTCGCCGATCTTCTGGGTGATGTATCTGGTGTTCGTGATGGTCGCCGCCGGCGGCTTGATGACCGCGGCGCAGATCGCCCCGATCGCGCACGACTACAAGATCGCCAACACGCCGGTGACGCTCGCCGGCTTCCAGATGGCGGCGCTGACCTTTGCGATCTCGCTCGACCGCATCTTCGACGGTTTTGGCCGGCCGTTCTTCGGCTGGGTGTCGGATACGATCGGCCGCGAGCACACCATGTTCATCGCGTTCGGCACCGCGGCGCTGATGCTGCTGACGCTGTCGACCTGGGGCCACAACCCGCTGGTGTTCGTGCTGGCGACCGCGGTCTATTTCGGCGTGTTCGGCGAGATCTACTCGCTGTTCCCGGCGACCTGCGGCGACACCTTCGGCTCCAAGTTCGCGACCACCAATAACGGCATGCTTTACACCGCGAAGGGCACCGCCTCGCTGCTGGTGCCGGCCGCCAGCATCATCGCCACCACCTATGGCTGGCAGGCGGTGTTCGTGGTCGCGGTCGCGCTCAACGCCACCGCTGCGCTGATGGCGCTGTTCGTAATCAAGCCGCTGCGGCGCGCCTTCATCCTCGGCAGCGAGGCCGCCGCCGAGGCTGCGACGGTAACCAAGACCAGCGCCGAGACCGCTTAATCCCTGGTCCCGATACTCTCCTCCGGGACGAACTCGAGGCGCACTTCGGTGCGCCTCTTTTCTTTGAGCCAAACAGGGATGCCAGATACCAGACCGGCGGCAGGCTCCCCCAACCCACCCTTTCACTTTCACACGAGATCAGCCGAAATGTCAGTAACGCTGCCTATTTCAGCTGTTTCTTGGTGGTAGATTCCGCCAGCCGCGCCATTGACAATTGGTATTTTGTATACCAGACTCCAACCATCATAAACAAGGGAGGTTGCCATGCAAGTCGGAGATATCCTGCGCAAGAAGACCGCTCGCGTCGCGACGGTTCGCATGAACGAGACCGTGGCGATCGCCGCCCAGCTGATGCGCGCCAGCAATATCAGCGCGCTCGTGGTCAAGGATGTCGTCCGCACCGAAGGCAACACCGCTGTCGGCATGTTCACCGAGCGCGACGTGGTGCGCGCGATCGCCGAGCACGGCGCGGCCGGCGCCAATATGCGGGTCTCGCAATTCGTCTCGGTGCAGCAGCTCGTCTCCTGCACCTCGACCGACACGCTCGAGCACATCCGGCATCTGATGACCAAGCACCACATCCGTCATGTACCCGTGATCGATAATTACAGCCTGATCGGCGTCGTCAGCATGCGCGATATCGCGGCGGCGTTCGACGAGGAAGCCACTGCGGCGAAGCAGGCCGTGCCGGCCTGAGCGCAGCGTTCCGCCTATGCTAGAGGCGCCGCGTGCGAAATCACCGGCGCTTGAGCTGATGAACCGAAACGTCAGCCCACCCCTCGCCTCGCCATCGTGAGCCCTCCATTTCCGCATGGGCGCGCCGCCCGCGCGGGATAGACTTTTGCCGGATCGGACTGCATCCTTCCGCTCGAAAACTCAAAAACCGCGCGCGGCTTGTCCGCAGCACGGAAAATTCGAGCGGAAACCGAGGGCAGGATGATCAAGACACGCTTCACCGAAATGTTCGGCGTCGACCACCCGATCGTGCAGGGCGGCATGCAATGGGTCGGGCGCGCCGAGCTGGTCGCAGCCGTCGCCAATGCCGGCGCGCTCGGCATGATCACGGCGCTGACCCAGCCGACGCCGGACGATCTGCGCAAGGAGATCGCGCGCTGCCGCGAGCTGACCGACAAGCCGTTCGGCGTCAACCTCACCATCCTGCCGGCGATCAAGCCGCCGCCCTACGCCGAGTATCGCCAGGCCATCATCGAGAGCGGCATCAGGATCGTCGAGACCGCCGGCAACAAGCCGCAGGAGCATGTCGACGAGTTCAGGAAGCACGGCATCAAGGTGCTGCACAAATGCACCAGCGTGCGCCACGCGCTGTCCGCCGAGCGCATGGGCGTCGACGCGATCTCGATCGACGGCTTCGAATGCGCCGGCCATCCCGGCGAGGACGACACGCCCGGCCTGATCCTGATTCCCGCCGCCGCCGACAAGGTCAAGATCCCGATGATTGCCTCCGGCGGTTTCGGCGACGCCCGCGGCCTGGTCGCCGCGCTGGCGCTCGGCGCCGACGGCATCAACATGGGCACGCGCTTCATGTGCACCAAGGAAAGCCCGATCCATCAGCTGGTGAAGGAGCGCATCGTCGCCAATGACGAGCGCGAGACCGAATTGATCTTCCGCACCATGCGCAACACCTCGCGCGTCGCCAAGAATGCGATCTCGACCAAGGTGGTGCAGATGGAGAAGGAAGGCGCCAAGTTCGAGGACGTCCGCGAGCTCGTCGCCGGCGCCCGCGGCAAGATGGTCTACGCGTCAGGCGATGCCGACGAGGGCATCTGGTCGGCCGGCCAGGTGCAGGGCCTGATCCACGACATCCCGTCCTGCGCCGAGCTGATCTCTCGCATCGTGCACGAGGCCGAGGCGATCATCGCCGCGCGGCTCGGCGGCATGATGTCCGGCGCCAAGCGCCAGGCCGCGGAGTAAGACGAAGCGTTACCCGTCACCCTGAGAGAATATGAAGCTTTGCCCTCATCTACCGTTGTCATCGCCCGGCTTGACCGGGCGATCCAGTACGCCGCGGCCTCTCGCTTCTATCACCGGCGTCTCTGGAATACTGGATCACCCGGTCAAGCCGGGTGATGACACCGAGCAAGCTGAGCAAACCATCCCCGTCATCCTGAGGTGCGAGCTCTTGCGAGCCTCGAAGGATCGACGGCCACCGGCCGGGCCGTTCATCCTTCGAGGGCCGCTGAAGAAGCGGCCACCTCAGGATGACGGGACTAAAATTAATTCGCGTTAGACGACACAAACGAGAACACGCCCATGAAAGCCTATGTGTACGGCGCCAACGGCCCCGAAATATCAGACGTCGCAAAGCCCACGCCGAAGGGCACGCAGGTGCTGGTCAAGGTTCATGCCTGCGGGCTGAACCGCGCCGATCTCGGCATGACCAAGGGCCACGTCCATGGCGCCGCCGGCGGCGTCGGCACGGTGCTCGGCATGGAGTGGGCCGGCGAGGTCGCCGAGCTCGGGCCCGACGCCAAGGGCGTCAAGGTCGGCGACCGGATCATGGGCTCGGGCGGCGCGGCGTTTGCCGAATACACGCTGGCCGATCACGGCCGCCTGTTCCGCGCGCCCTCGAACATGAATTTCGACGAGGCCGCCACCCTGCCCGTCGCGCTGGCGACGATGCACAATGCGGTCGTCACCAACGGCGCGCTGCAGGCGGGCCAGAGCGTGCTGATCCAGGGCGCGAGCTCCGGCGTCGGGCTGATGGCGATGCAGATCGCAAAGCTGAAGGGCGCAAAGCTCGTGATCGGCTCGTCGACCGATGCGATGCGCCGCGGCCGGCTGAAGGAATTCGGCGCCGACCTCGCGGTGGACTCGAAGGATCCCGGCTGGGTCGATCAGGTGCTGCAGGCGACCGGCGGCGAAGGCGTCGACCTGATCGTCGACCAGGTGTCGGGCCCGGTCGCCAACCAGAATCTGGAGGCCACCAGGGTCAAGGGCCGCATCGTCAATGTCGGCCGGCTCGGCGGCACCCATGGCGACTTCAACTTCGACCTGCACGCGGCGCGCCGCATCCAGTATATCGGCGTCACCTTCCGCACCCGCTCGATCGAGGAGATCCGTGAGATCTTTGACGAGGTGCGCAAGGACATCTGGCCGGCGGTGGAGGCGCGCAAGCTGCAGCTGCCGATCGACAAGGTCTACAAATTCGCCGACATCGGCGCGGCATTCGCCCACATGGAGGCGAACCAGCACCTCGGCAAGATCGTGGTGACGCTGTAGCGGATTTGGCGGTGGCAAGCCGCCGCGCCGGTGCAGTATGGGCGCGAAAAACTCCGCCCGGTAGGTGGACCATGGCAAGGCGCGCGGCTGCAATCCTCGTTCTCGGTGCTTCACTCCTCGCCGGCGGCGCCTGCTGGGCGCAAACCGCCGGCTTCCCGAACAGCGCGCCAATCGTCCTCGAGGAGCCTCCCGAAGGCCAGATGGCGCCTGGAATGGTCCTGCTGGTTGACGACGGCAGCTGCGGCAAAGGCAAGGTCAAGCAGGTGACCGGCGGCGAGATCGCCGGCTTCAACGCCAGACCGCGGACCAGAAAGTGCGTCGCGAGGCCCGCGCGGTGATTGCACTCACCTGGCGGCCTCTGGTTCAATCAACGGCCCTGATGCTGGCGCCGTTGCTGGGGCTGCTGTGCAGCGCTATGGCGGCCTCCGCCGCCGGCCTGCAATCCGAGCTGGTCGCGCGCGGCGACTATCTGGTCAACGGCATCCTGATCTGCGGCAACTGCCATACGCGCCGAGGGCCGTCCGGAGAAATCCTGGCGCCGCAAGAGGTCCGCGACACGGCGCTTTCCGGCGGACAGACCTGGGACGAGGCGGCCTTCAAGGTCACCGCGCCGAACATCACCCAGGACAAGGACACCGGCATCGGCGATTACACCGACGCCGAGCTCAGGCAGGTGCTGCGCAAGGGCATCAAGCGCAACGGCGCGCGGGTTGCCGTGATGCCGAGCGGCTTCTACGAGATCATGACCGAGCACGACCTCGATGCTGTGATCGCCTATCTGCGCACGCTGAAACCGGTCAGCCATGCGGTGCCGGCGCCGATCTACAAGAGGGCGCAGCAGCACGAGATTCCGCCGGGCGGCGAGACGCCGTACAGCGACGCGATGCTGAACGACAAGATCGCGCGAGGCTTCTATCTCGCGACCGTCGGGCTGTGCATGGAGTGCCACACGCCGTGGCAGTCGCAAGCGTTTGCCGACCGGCTTGGCGCCGGCGGCAACGAATTTCACGGCCCGTGGGGCGTCTCGGTGTCGCGAAACATCACGGCGAGCAACAGCAAGGGCATCGGGGACTGGACCGATGACGAGATCAAACGCGCCATCACGCAAGGGATCGCCAGGAACGGCAGCAAGCTGAAGCCGCCGATGAGCTTTCAATACTATGCCAACGTGTCGGCCGCCGATCTCGACGCCATCGTCGCCTACTTGCGGACCGTGCCGCCGCGCGATTAGCGGCGGACGCTTCACCTCTCCCCGTCGGGGAGAGGTGAACTTTCAATGCCGCTCCGGCCAAAATCTGATCTCATCATGCAGCCCGCAGCCATCACCGCGCTTCGCCCGCAAATCCCTGGCGCAATTCCGACAGCCGGTCGAGCGCGGCCTGCGGCAGCGGCCCCTTCCCGGCCGCGGCCAGCGCGTCGTCGAACTGCTGCGGCGTTGCCATGCCGACCAGGATGGTGCCGACCGCCGGATGCGACAGCGCGAACCGCGTCGCGGCTTCGGTGAGGCTCGTCGCAAAGCCTTCCTTGACCAGCGGCATCAGGCGCCTTGCCCGCGCGATATCGGCATCGTAGCTCATCGCCGAACCGATCGGGTCGGGCGCCGGCCCCGCAATCGGATGCCGCTCGGCCGAGGCAGACAATGCGCCGCCGGCCAGCACGCGGATGCCCACGACACCGACGCCGGCAGCCTTCGTGTGATCGAACAATCGCCCGTAATCCTGCGCCGGATAGTTTTGCGGCAATTCGACGGCGGCGGATGGATTGAGCATGTTGTAGACCACCTGCGCGCCATCGAAGATACCGGCATCGATCACCTCTCGCAGCGCCGCCGTCTCGCCGATCGCGGTCATCCCGAGGAAG
Organism: Bradyrhizobium ivorense; assembly: GCF_900696085.1. Lineage (GTDB taxonomy): Bacteria > Pseudomonadota > Alphaproteobacteria > Rhizobiales > Xanthobacteraceae > Bradyrhizobium > Bradyrhizobium ivorense. The sequence goes on along the minus strand of NZ_CAADFC020000013.1, from coordinate 326,013 downwards.
CCGAGCTTGCCCTGCCGGCGCAGCCGCTCGAATGCCGGCACCACCTCGTCCAGCACCTGCCTGACGCCCAGCGCCCCTGCGCCGCCATCAGCGGTGACCGGATTGTGCAGATAGAAGATGTCCACCCGGTCACGCCGCAAGCGCGAGAGGCTGCCTTCGAGCGATTGCGTGACAGTGTCCGCGACGCTGCCGACGCCATCGGACGGTAAGCGCACCTTGGTGCCAACGACAACGTTGGCCGGCTTCAGCGTGTGCAGGACGCGGCCGAGGTTCTTTTCGGATTCGCCATTGCCGTACTGCACTGCGGTGTCGAAGTAGTTGACGCCGGCGCCAATCGCGCGTGCGACGGTGCGCTCCTGATCGGCGGCATCGCCGCGCACCATCAATCCGCCCACCGCGCCGCAGCCGAACCCGAGCACCGAAAGCAGCAGTCCGCTTCGTCCAAAAACTCGCATCTGCATTGCCGTTCCTCCGAGGGAGTGCGGAGCCTGTGAGGTCGAGCGGTTGTGCGACCCTGACGCACCTCAATGCTCGACCCGGTACAGGCGCCATCGCTCGGGCACGCCCTTGAGCTGGTGAATGCCGCGATCCTTGAAGCGGATCTCGGATTGCGCCATCAGATCCTTGACCGCACTCGAGACCAAAATTTCGCCGGCGCGCGCTTTCGCGGCGACGCGTGCGCCGATGTGGAACGCGAGACCGAACACCTCCGCCCCGCTCACCCGGTATTCGCCGGCGTGCAGCCCCACCCTGATCTCGAGCCCCAAGGTGCACACCGCCTCGCGGATCGCGGTTGCGCAACTGACCCCGGCCGCCGGCGCGCGGAACGTCGCCAGCAGCCCGTCCCCCGTCGTCACGACTTCCTTGCCGCGCAAGGTCTTCAGCTCCCTGCGGACCGCCGCGTAACAGTGATTCATCACCTGGGCCCAGCGCGAGTCGCCGAGCCGCGCGGCTTTTTCGGTGGACCGGACGATATCGACAAACAGGATGGTGGCGAGCGCTTGCTTGAGCTCGGCGTCACGATCCGCGGTGCGGCGCCGGTTCGCGATATTTCCAGCCAGCGGTTCATAGCGGTGGCTGCGCCGCCGCGCGATTGCGGATTTTACATAGTCCTGGGCACGCTCCACCGTGCCGCAACGAATTGTCTTGTCCCTCGGTGGGAGCGCCCAATAGACCTTTCGCCCGGCTCCGGCGCCATGGACCTCCACCGCACCCCACTTCAGGAAAACCGTCGAGCCAACCCGTCGAACGCACCATGCCTTCGACGTGTATCCGGAAACGTTCGACTGATGGATTCCGATGCGAAGGAATTTGGGCATGAACGTGCTGCCGACCGCAAGACCATGTGGGCCTACCTGGGCAAAGCGTAGTCAGACATTTTTGCGTTGGCAACAGTAGTTGCAATCAAAACGCCGGACTCCGTTGTCGGCTGGGTCACGCATTTCGCCATCGCGGTCCGCCGCGCTTTAGCATGCGCTTCCCGAAGCTATCGGCACCGTGAAATGAAACATCGCGCCGCGGCCATGATTTGGGGTCACCCACAATCGCCCATGATGCGCCTCGATGATCGACCGGCAGATCGACAGCCCCATGCCCATGCCGTCCGGCTTGGTCGTGAACATCGGGTTGAATATTCGATCCACAGCATCGGTCGCGATGCCATTCCCGGTGTCTTCCACCGACACCATCACATATCCGGAGTCACGCACTTCGGAGCTGATGAAGAGCACCCGCTCGCCATTCGTCATGGCCATTGCGTCGATCGCGTTCGTCATCAAATTCACCAGCACTTGTTGGAGCTGAATCCGTTCGCCTGTTATCCGCGGCAGCAGTCCGTGAAGATCGGCGCGAACGGCGACCCGATGTATCCGTAACCTGTCGCGAACGGCGGCCAGCGCTCCCTGAATAACATCGTCGATATCGAGCGACGCGTGGGTCCGCGCACCCACCTTGAAATGCGCCCGGATATTTTCGATGACGGCGTCCGCACTCTGTCCGGCGGCCTCGACGCGCCGCAATGCGTCTCTGGCACGATCGACGTTAGGGTCGGGATCGACACGGTCAAGCCAATTCAATCCGGCCTTCGCACTGGCTGCAATCGCCGTCAGCGGCTGCTTGATTTCGTGCGCAATTGAAGCCGAGACCGTGTCGCCGGTTAACAGTCGCGCCTCGCGCTCGCGACGATGCGCCAGGACCGCGCGCAGCAGTTGCGTGTAAAGCGTGGTTATTTCATGCAGCAGGACGGAGAGCACCAGGATGCTGGACACGAACCCGAAGATTCGGGCGGCGATCCAGGCAGCGCTGAATCGCGCCGGACCGACAAACGCGCTCAAGTAGATCTCGATTGCATACGCGCAAAGGGCCACCATCAGCCACAGATCGAGCACCGACAGCCGGCGGAACCAGAGCAAGGTGATTGCAACCGCGCACCACACGATGAGGCAACTGGCAAGATAACGCCAGAAGGTGGAAAAATGCACCCGATCGATTGCGATCGCAGGCAAATACGCATCACTCGCGATCACCAGAACGGTCGCGATGCACACGATAGCCGTGGACATCGCGACGTGCGAGAGGATGGTCGCGCCCACCGAGCCCTCCCACGATCCCCTGGGCGGATCGGCATCCTTGAGAAGCGCGTATCCGATGATGAAGGCAGGAAAACCGAAGTACCGCAGCACCGAGAGCCAAGCCGTGCTCTGTAGTCCCGCGCCCAGCAGGCCGCCCGGGGCGAACACCCCCGGAAAGGTCAGCAGCCACGGGATGACCATAAGTCCTGCGAAGAGATACGCACTCGCGACGGCGAGGGTGGCCCGCGAACGCGAGATGGCGGACTGGTTGAGCAGCAGCACCGCGGTGATCAGGTCATTTACGACAATCGCTGTGCCATAGCACGGGACGAAGGCATCGATCCGCGGAAGCTGGAAGGTCGAGAGCGGCCCGGCCACGATGGAGAACGCAATCAGCGAGGCGAGCACGACACCAAGGGCAAGCCGTCTCTGCGTGCGGCTGGGCGGTAAAGTCACAAGGGTGAGAGGCCGCTCCTCCGGGACAGCAGAGACTGCACGCATCGCCGCAACCTCATCAGCTGAAATGCTCTTGACCGCCCCCGCGTTCGAGATGGCCCATCGTACCCCCCGAGGATGCTGAACCGGAAGCGATAAGGTGCGCCTGCGGGCACATGCCGGCCAAGGCTCAAGTCAAAACCCCTCGGCAATGTCCGTTTGCGTCAGGCTAAAGCTGCGTAGCTCCGCTACTGAAGCGTGTCGTTTCGACCCGTCGGGGTGCTGTCATGTCGTCATTGTCCGACGGCCTGCTAGACGCAGCCGTCGCCCGAAGTGTTGCGCATTCGACACGACGGGCAAGTCACCGGCAAATCCGTCAAGCCCTCATCGCAAAAATATTTCGGTTTACACGAATGGAAAATTATCCTATTGTGCGCCCGTCTCATCCGATCGAGGGGCGCTTCGCGATCGTCACGGACGTTGCGGTGAGATGCGGTGGCCGCTGCGGCGCACGAGACGAACGTGCCGCAGCGGACGGTGAAATCGTGCAGGCCTGACGCCCTAGTGGCAGGTGTCCTCTCGCAAAACGCGCGAGCGTTTTTGCGAAGGCGGTGACAACAAAGCCCAGTCTCGCCGGGGTGAGCACGTATAGGCCGTAAATCCATCGCGCAGGGAATGCCGGAGAGCCTCCGCTGAACCTGTATGCTCGTGTGCGTCACTTTCTACCCATTGGCACACGAGACCGCGGGTGCAGCGCGCCCCCGGCATTCCCTGCGCCCTCTGTTTTCAGAGAGCGGAACGACAGATAAAGCTCGGGCAATTCATGTCGCGAGAATGTGGAGCCGCGTCCCCACCCACACCTGTCATCGCCGGCTCCGACCGGGCGATCCAGTACGCCGCGGCCTCTCGGCTCAATCACCGCCGTCTCTGGAATACTGCATCGCCCGGTCAAGCCGGGCGATGACAGCGGTGAGTGAGGACAAAGCTTCGCACCCTCTCAGATGACGGGACTGATGGCCGAGTTCATTGAGTAGAATAATCCCAGCGTCGTCCGTCCCGGCGCTGGGACGACAGCGTGGTGTTGGCGCGGCTGAACCCGCACAAAACCGCTTCTGGCTCGGAATAGTTCGCAACACGGAGGCTGTTGCAAGTGAGTTGCGATAGCGTGTCGTTGACGATACTTGAAGTTCACCGACTCCCTGCTAGACAGCCGCGTATGAACTCCACCAACACCAGCGCATCCAGCAGCAAGACGTCCGTCGCCGCCATCTCGATCCTCGCCAGCGGCAGCATGGCGGCCGCCAAATTCGTCGTCGGCGTCGCGATCGGCTCGCTGGCGCTGATCTCCGAGGCGTTGCACTCGACGATCGACCTGGTCGCCACCATCATCACCTGGGCGGTGGTGCGGGTATCGGACCAGCCGGCGGATGCCGAGCATCATTACGGCCACGGCAAATTCGAGAGCGTCTCGGCGCTGTTCATCATCGCCCTGCTCTACGTGCTGGCCGGCGGCATCCTGGTGCAGGCCTACAGCCATCTGCGCGAGGGATCGCCGCCGCCGTCGATATCAGCCGCTCCATTCGTCGTGCTCGTGCTCGACATCGCCGTCAATCTATGGCGCGCCCGCGCGCTGCACCGCGCGGCGCGCGACACCAAGAGCCAGGCGCTCGCCGCCGACGCGCTGCATTTTGCCTCCGACGTGATGGGATCCGCGGCCGTCATCGTCGGCCTCGTGCTGGCCGCGTTCGGCTTCTGGTGGGGCGATGCGGCGGCTGCGATCGCGGTCGCGGTGATGATCGCCCTGCTCGGCCTGCGCATGGCGCGCGAGACGGTCGAGACCCTGCTCGACCGCGCCCCGGAGGGCGCGCAGGAAAAGGCCACCGCCGCGATCAAGGCGGTATCAGGCGTGGTCGGCGTCGATCGCCTGCGCGTCCGCATGGTCGGTGCGACCCATTTCATCGATGCGATCGCCACCGTGCCGCGCACCTACCCGATCGACCGCGTCGAGGAGATCAAGCGCAGGGCGCAGCAGGCGGTGTCGAGGGCGCTCGGCGATGCCGACCTCACCTTCACCGCGGTTCCGGTCGCGCGCGACAATGAGAGCGTGCGCGAGCGCATCATGGTGATCGCGCGCAACTCCGGCCTCGCCATCCACCATGTCACCGTGCACGATCTCGGCGGCAAGCTGACCGTCAGCATCGACCTCGAGGTCGACGGCGAGATGGAACTGGAGGCCGCGCATGCCATCGCCCACGATCTGGAGCGCGCGATCCGCGAGGATTTCGGCGAGGATGTCGAGGTCGACACCCATATCGAGCCGCTCGAGCCGGAGTTGCCGCTCGGAACCGACGCCGCGCCCGAGCGCGTCGAGGCCATCAAGGCGGCGTTGACCGGCTTCGCCGCCGGCGGCGCCATCCATGACATCCATAATGTGCGGGTCCGCGACACCGAGGCCGGCGAGATCGTCAACTTCCACTGCCGCGCAATACCGTCGATGAGTGTGATCAAGGTGCACGACGGCGTCGACGAGATCGAACGCGCGTTGCGCCGCGCCTTCCCGACCATCAAGCGCGTGATCAGCCACGCCGAACCGGCACGAGCATGATCCGGTAAAGTGCGAGGCGGTTTTCCGAAGAGATCATGCTCAAACAAAGACGTCTGTAATTTTACGGAGTCGTTCTTGGTTCGGACTCAATTAGCGGCTACCGATTCTGTATTGAGCAAGAATTTTTTCGCATTAACGAATCGTTGACTCTCGACAGCCTGCGAAATCTGGATTCAAATCATCATGATTCGGATGCAGCGTGGGGAGCATCCGGACCGGGTAAAACAGCAGCTTAGAGTGGGGGTCTAAGGCATGGCGCGCGCGCATGCAGCGAACGCGTGCGTCCAATCCGATTCGATCAAGGGATTGGCGCAGTCGATCGCGAAACCGGCCTATCACAGGCTCTTGACGGCCGAGCCTGCATTGCGCCGCGCCGTTCCTACGCTGATCATCGCGTTCCTGATCACGATCTGCCTCGGCGCCTTCGTGCAGGTGGTCGACCAGACCCGGCAGAAGCGCGGCTCGATGAAGCGCGACCTCGCCGCGCTGTCCGACATTCTCGCCGAACGTCTCGACCGCCTGACCTCGGTGCGCCGCGACCGGCTGGCCAATATCGAGCGCATGCAGGAACTGCTGCCCGATCTCATTCCCTCCTGGGGCATCGCCTACGGCCGCCACGTCATCATCACCAGCGCCGATCATCGCGTGCTGGCCCGCGTGCCGATCGACGGCCTCGGCGAGAACGATCGCATCCTCGATATCGTCTCCACCGCGCAGCTGATGGTCGCGCCCGGCCAGCAGGGCGTGGTCAGCGACATGACGCTGCCCAATGGCTCGAGCGCGCTGGCGATCTCGCGGCTGGTGAAGTCGCTGCCCGGCCAGGTCGTGGTGATCCAGGAGATGAACGAGCCGATCTGGGGATCGGATGCCGCGCTCTCGATCACGCTGTCGGCGACCACGAGCTTCGTGGTGCTGATCCTCGGCTTCGCCTTCCACTGGCAGTCGACCCGCGCCCGCGAGGGCGATCTGATCAACGACGCCGTGCGCGGCCGGATCGACACCGCGCTCAACCGCGGCCGCTGCGGGCTGTGGGACTGGGACCTGTCGCGCGGCCGCATCTTCTGGTCGCAGTCGATGTTCACCCTGCTCGGGCTCGACAGCCGCAACGACCTGCTCACCTTCGGCGAGGTCAACGCGCTGGTGAATTCCGACGACATCAACCTGTTCGACATCGCCGACCAGCTGATCTCCGGCAAGATCGACCACATCGACCAGAGCTTCCGCATGCAGCATGTCGGCGGCCACTGGATCTGGCTGCGCGTGCGCTGCGAGCTCAGCCACGCCGCGGCCGACGGCGGCCTGCACCTGATCGGGATCGCCGTCGACGTCACCGAGCAGAAGAGCCTCGCCGAGAAGTCGGTCGAAGCCGATCTGCGCCTGCGCGACGCGATCGAGACCATTCCGGAGGCCTTCGTGCTGTGGGATGCCGACGACCGCCTGGTGCTCTGCAACTCTCACTTCCAGCGGCTGCACAAGCTGCCCGATTCCGCGGTGATCCCCGGCACCTCCTACGAGACCGTGATCGAGGTCGGCAGCATGCCGGAGGTGCGCACGAAGTTGCACGAGAGCGGCGTGCCGGCGCCCGGCGCGCGCACCTTCGAGGCCCAGCTCGACGACGGCAGCTGGCTGCACATCTCTGAGCGCCGCACCAAGGACGGCGGCTACGTCTCGGTCGGCACCGACATCACCCGCATCAAGGCGCACGAGCAGAAGCTGGTCGACAACGATCTGCGGCTGCGCGCCTCGGTGACCGACCTGAAGCGCTCGCAAGCCGAGCTGGAGCGGCAGGCCGCCGAGCTGGTCGACCTCGCCGAGAAATACTCCCAGGAGAAGACCCGCGCCGAGGTCGCCAACGCCGCGAAGTCGAAATTCCTCGCCAATATGAGCCACGAGCTGCGCACGCCGCTCAACGCCATCATCGGCTTCTCCGAGATCATGGGCTCTGGCCTGTTCGGCCAGCTCGGCTCGGACAAGTACCAGGAATATTGCCACGACATCCTGACCTCGGGAAAATACCTGCTCGATGTGATCAACGACATCCTCGACATGTCGAAGATCGAGGCCGGCCGCATGAAGTTCGACATGGAGCCGCTCGACCTCTCCGGCATCCTCGCCGAGTCGCTCCGGGTGGTGTCCGGCCGCGCCGAGCACAAGGGGCTGTCGCTGGAGTCGGATATCGAAAGCACGATCTCGGTGGTCGCCGACCGCCGCGCGGTCAAGCAGATCATCGTCAATTTGCTGTCCAACGCGGTGAAATTCACGCCCGACAACGGCCGCGTGCTGGTGCGCGGCCAGATGCTCGACGACTCGATCGTGCTGTTGATCGCCGACAGCGGCATCGGCATCGCGCCGGACTCGCTGCGGCGGCTCGGCAAGCCGTTCGAGCAGGTCGAAAGCCAGCTCACCAAATCCTACCAGGGCTCCGGCCTCGGGCTGGCGATCGCGCGCTCGCTGACCAACCTGCACGGCGGCACCATGCGGCTGCGCTCAAAACTCGGCGTCGGCACCGTGGTCCGCATTACCCTGCCGCGCGACCCGCGCACGCAGGCCAAGCTGTCCCGGGCGGCGTAAACCAAACTACTTCGCCAGCACCTCCTCCAGCAGCGCCGGATCGCCGAGGATCGCGAGCGTCTCGCGCGGCGTCAGATGGTCGACCGCCTCGTCAAAGCTCTCGCTGGCCTCGATCCGGGCGCGCGCCAGCGCAAGGTGAAGATCGATCTGGCCGGGGCCACAGCGCCGCGCTGGCGGCAGCGCCGAGAGATGACGATGCCGCAATCCGGCATCCTGCCGCAACGTCGCGAGCGCCGGCGCGGGCGCGTGTGCAGGCGATGACGCGAGCTCGTTGGCGCGCACCAGCACGGCCGGCGGCTTCACTTCCTCCGGCGTCACGAACAGCGCCCGCAGCGCCGGCTTCGCCGTCCAGGCCCCGATCGGGATCGCAAACAGCAGGCCGACAATCACCGGCGACATCCACAGCAGCAGCGGCAACGACACCGCGTATGCGGCTGCCGCCATCGCGACGCCGCACGCGGTCGGGACGCCGTATTTGCGGTACAGCTCGCGCCGCTCGACCTCGCCATCGTCGCGCCGCTGGGTCTGCCAGCCGGCGTCGCGGCCGAGCAGGATCTCGACGACGGCGATCGACTGGAACACCATCATGACGGGTGCGATCATCGCCGAGATCACGAGCTCGGCAATCACACCTGAAAGCGCCCGAAACCCCCCGCCGAATTGCCTGCGCGTATCCCGCCTGGTCAGCAGCAAAACAAAACCGAGCAGCTTCGGCACGATCAGCAGCGCCATCGTCAGACCGAACACCCAGGCGGCGAGCACGGGGTCCTGTGCCGGCCAGTTGGGAAACAGCGCAAAGCCCTTCGGAAAATACTCCGGAAGAATGAAGCGCGCCTGCAACGAGATCAGGATCCCGAGCAGCAAGAACGAGAGCCAGAGCGGCGCGGTGATGTAGGAGCCGATCCCGGTCATGAAATGCAGCCGCGAAATCCAGTGCAAATGCCGCGTGCGCAGCACGGCGAGATGCTGCAGATTGCCCTGGCACCAGCGCCGGTCGCGCGCGGCGAAATCGAGCAGCGACGGCGGCACTTCCTCAAAACTGCCGCCGAGCGTCGGCGCCATGTAGATGCCCCAGCCGGCGCGCCGCATCAGCGCCGCCTCGACGAAATCATGGCTCAGGATGTGGCCGCCGAACGGCTTGCGTCCGGACAGTTCAGGCAGGCCCGCCTGCTCGGCGAAGGCCGCAATCCTGATGATGGCATTGTGGCCCCAGTAGTTGCCTTCGGAGCCGTGCCACCACGCGACGCCGGCGGCGATCATCGGCCCGTACAGCCGGCCGGCAAACTGCTGCAGCCGGCTGAACAGGCTGCGCGCATTGATGATCACCGGCAGCGTCTGGATCAGCGCCGCCTGCGGATGCTGCTCCATGGCATGAACCATCCGCACCATGGTGTCGCCCGACATCAAACTGTCGGCGTCGAGCACGATCATGTGCTGGTAGGCGCCGCCGAACCGCGTGATCCACTCGCCGATATTGCCGGACTTCCGCGCCACGTTGTCGGCGCGGTGCCGGTAGTAGAGCCGGCCGCCGCCGCAGGCCTCACACAGCGCGAGGAACGCCTGCTCCTCGGCGATCCAGATATCGGGGTCGCGCGTGTCGCTCAGCACGAACCAGTCGAAGCGTTCGGCCTGCCCGGTCGCCGCGATCGACTCGTAAATGGCGCGCAGCCGTGCCATCAGTTGATGCGGGTCCTCATTGTAGGTCGGCAGCAGCACCGCGGTTCGGCTCGCAACCTCCGGCAACGGGCCGTCGTCGCGGATCGGCAAGGCGTTGCCCTGGCGCCGCAGCAGAACGAAAAACCCGGCGAGCGCCGAAGCAAACGAGAAGGCGATCCAGGCGAGCAGCGCGACGAACAGCACGAGCACCATGCCTTCCATGATCGTCACGCCGCCGACCTGGACCACCATGTACATCTCGTAGGCCCCCGCGCCGGTCAGCGCCGCCGTCAGCACCAGGACGGAAGCGCGGCGCATCGTCATGCCGCTGCCCACCGACACCGGCTTGCCCACCGCGCGCGGCGGCCGGCCCAGATCGGCCGCGGACATCGCAAGCGGGCTCTCGCGCGGCAGAAAACCGTCGGCCGCGCGCGCGACAACGGCGTCAGGCGACGTGACTATGGCGCCCATCGATAGACCCAGATCTCCGAAAGCGGCTTGTCGTCCCGGGCCAGATGCGCCCGCAGCTCGATCGGCTCCTTCTTGACGGCACACTGGAAGCTGAGCCGCCACCCGCCGGTATTCGGATTTGGCTGGGTGACGATGTTGGTGATCTCGGATTTATCGGCGGTCACGATGCCCTTGACGCTGTCGGGATCGATGCCCTTCAGATTGTCGCCGAACAGGTCGAGCACGAACAGCTTGCCGCCTTCGCCACGCGCACCGATCCCGGTGCGCGTGAAGCGCGCCAGCGAATGCGGCTTCGGCGCGTCCGGCCCCCAATGCAGGCGATAGGTGAGATTGGTCTCGCTCTTGGCCTTCAGCGGCGCCTTCGGCCGCCAGAACGCGGCGATATTGTCGTGGATCTCCTCCTTGGTCGGGATCTCGAACAGGATGACCGCGCCCTCACCCCAGTCGCCGATCGGCTCGACCCACAGGCTCGGGCGCATCTCGAAGCGGGATTCGATGTCCTGATAGGCGAAGAAATTCTTCTCCCGCTGCATCAGACCAAAACCGTGCGGATTGACGTCCTGGAACGTCGAGATCTGCAGATCGCGCGGGTTGCTCAGCGGGCGCCACAGGCTCTCGCCCTTGCCGTTGTAGATCGCAAGCCCGTCGGAATCATGCACGGACGGTCGGAAATCATCGACATCGTTGCGGTCGTTGGGCCCGAAAAAGAACATGCTGGTCATCGGCGCAAGCCCGGCGTGCTCGAGATCGGCGCGCGGATAGAGCGATGCCTCGACGTCGAAGACGGTGGTCTTGCCCGGCCGGATGGTGAAACGATAGCTCGCCGCGCAGCTCTTGCTGTCGAGCAAGGCATGAATGACGAGCGCGGTCGCGTTGGGCACCGGCCGCTCGAGCCAGAACGCCTTGAAGAACGGAAACTCCTCGCCCTTGGCCTCGCCGGTGTCGATCGACAGACCGCGCGCCGACAGGCCGTAGGTCTCGCCGGCGGCGACGGCGCGGAAATAGCTCGCCCCCAGGAAGACGCAGACCTCGTCCTGATAGTCCGGCTTGTTGATCGGCGCGTGGATGCGAAATCCGGCAAAGCCGAGATCCCCGTCGGTGAACGCAGGCACGTTCGGCCCGAACGAAAAATTGTCCTTGTTGTAGCGGATCGCGTTGGCCTTGCCGTCGGCGACCTCGAAGATGGTGACCTTGTTTCTGTAGAAGAAGCCGCGATGGAAGAACTGCACCTCGAACGGCAGCTTCGCATCGCGCCACAGCGCGCGCTCCGGCGAGAAGCGGATCGAGCGGTATTGATCGTATGTCAGATCCTTCAGGCCGGCGGGCAGCGTCTCGTCCGGCGCCTCGAACGACTTGCTGGCGAGATTGCGGGCAAGTTCCCGCACCATGGATGGATTGAACGGCGTGTCCAAGGTATCAGCCGCGGCTGCGGCGTTGCGCCACGGTGAAAGCATCAGTGCCGGCAAAACGGCCGATCCATGGAGGAGTTGACGACGATTCAAGGCAGCTCCTGCTCGCTGATCGGGACGCCGCAATGAAACCGCCGAGTCGTCGGGGAGTTCCATTATTACCGCGTGCGCGAGAGGATTGACCGCACCAAGCGGCGCGATGCTTCTAAAGCAGGCAACAAAGCGGCAAACGCGCGGCGCGACTGGTCTGGCGATCGTCTCGGGAGGGAACCGTGAAGAAAGAGCGTCGGCCGATGGCGCGGGCTACGCCGTCTCCAGCGTCGGCGCGACTTCGCGCGCGACCTGCACCAATGCGGCGATCAGCGGCGTCATCGGATCGCGTTGCGGGATCACCATGCCGATGCTGTAGTTCACCAGGGGGTCCACGATTGGAATGCTGCGGACGGCGTTGGCGAGCCCGAGCGTCTCGGCAAGCTTGGCCGGCATCACGCTCGCCCAGCGGCCGGTCTTCACATGGGTGTAGAGCACGAGCAGCGAGTTCGAGGTCAGCGTCGGCGTCACCTCGGCGCCGACCGAGGTCAGCGCGCGATCGATGATGCGGCGGTTCTGCATGTCGGGCGTGAGCAGGCAGAGCGGCACGGTGCCGACCTCCTTCCACGTCACCTCCTTGCGGTCGCCGAACTTCGCGTCGGGCGCCGTCAGCAGACGGTAGCTCTCATTGTAGAGCGGGATGGTGCGAACCTTGCCGATCGGCTCGTTCTCGATATAGGTCAGCCCGGCATCGACCTCGAGATTTTCCAGCAGGCCGAGCACATCCGCCGAGGTGCAGGACTGGATGCGGAAGCGCACGTCGGGATGACGTGCCCGGAACGGCGTGGTCAGCGACGCCACCATGCCGAGCACGGTCGGGATCGCGGCGATCCGGATCTCGCCCGACAGCTTGTCCTTGAGGCTGTTGATCTCCTGCCGCATCGCCCGGGCATCGCCGACAATGCGCCGCGCCCAATCAAGGGTCCGTTCACCTTCCGGCGTGAATCCCTGGAAGCGGGAGCCGCGTTGCACCAGCATGACGCCGAGGATCTCCTCGAGCTGCTTGAGGCTGGTCGACATGGTCGGCTGTGTGACGCCGCAGGCCTCCGCGGCCCGACCAAAATGACGCTCCTTGGCCAGCGCCAGCAGAAGTTCAAGCTTGTCGATCAAGGTATCAAACCCCATCAGAAAAACGGTGTCCCGATGCAGTCACAAGTAGCACGATCGCTGGGCGATCCGTAATCCCAAAGCGCGCCCGAAGTCCGTGATTTCCCATCATTATTGCGATCACAAATCAACCGATCGCACAACGCTATTAATCGCCTTTCGCAATCGCCGCATGAGACAGCTTTATTGATGTTTCGAGCGATTCCAACTCTATGGAGGAAGCAAAAAATCTGATCGTGAGAATCGCGAATGACATCGGGATACGAACCCTGGGACGAGGCGCGCGGCGCTGAAATCATCGCCGAACATGCCGCCCTGGAGGGCGCCACGCTGGTGATCCTGCACGCGCTGCAGGAGGCCTTCGGCTACGTGCCGGAGCCGGCGATCCCGATGGTCGCGCAGGCCCTCAATTTGTCGCGCGCCGAGGTGCACGGCGTGTTCACCTTCTACCACGACTTCCGCAAGCAGCCGGCCGGGCGCCACGTCCTGAAGCTGTGCCGCGCCGAGGCGTGTCAGGCCGCCGGCGGCGATGCGCTGGCCGCGCGCGCGGAGGCGAAACTCGGCGTTGCCCTCGGCAACACCACGGCGGACGAGCGCGTGACGCTGGAGCCGATCTACTGCCTCGGCCTGTGCGCCACCGCGCCCTCGGCGATGCTGGACGGCCGCGTGGTCGGCCGGCTCGACGAGGCGCGGATCGACGCGCTGGTTGCGGAGGCACAGCGATGACGATGCGGATCTTCATCTCCCGCGATGCCGGCGCGGTTGCCGTCGGCGCCGACGATGTCGCGCTGGCGTTCGAGCAGGCCGCGGCCAACCGCGGCGTTGCGGTCGAGATCGTGCGCACCGGCTCGCGCGGGCTCTACTGGCTGGAGCCGATGGTCGAACTGGCGACCGCGCAGGGCCGCGTCGCGTTCGGCCCGGTGACCGTCGCCGACGTCGTGTCGCTGCTCGATGCGATGGCCGGCAACGGCCGGCATGGCCTGCGGCTTGGCGTCACGGACGAGATCCCCTGGCTGAAGCGGCAGACCCGCCTCACCTTCGCGCGCTGCGGCGTGATCGATCCGCGCTCGGTCGACGACTACCGCGCCCATGGCGGCTACAAGGGCCTGGAGCGGGCGCTGACGCTGACCTCCGACCAGATCCTCGCCGACGTCACCACCTCGGGCCTGCGCGGCCGCGGCGGCGCCGGCTTCCCGACCGGCATCAAGTGGAAGACCGTGGCGCAGGCCAGCGCCGACCGCAAATACATCGTCTGCAACGCCGACGAGGGCGACAGCGGCACCTTCGCCGACCGCATGATCATGGAAGGCGACCCCTTCGTCGTGATCGAGGGCATGACGATCGCCGGCATCACGGTCGGCGCCACCAAGGGCTACATCTACATCCGCTCGGAATATCCGCACGCGGTCGAAGCGATGAACGCGGCGATCGCGGCGGCCCGGCGCGCCGGCTACCTCGGCAAGCGCATCGGCGGCTCGGCACATGAGTTCGATCTCGAGGTCCGCGTCGGCGCCGGCGCCTATGTCTGCGGCGAGGAGACCTCGCTGCTGGAGAGCCTCGAGGGCCGCCGCGGCATCGTGCGGGCCAAGCCGCCGCTGCCGGCGCACAAGGGCCTGTTCGGCCGCCCGAGCGTCATCAACAACGTGCTGTCGTTTGCGGCGATCCCCTTCATCCTCGACAACGGTGCCAAGGTCTATGCCGATTTCGGCATGGGCCGTTCGCGCGGCACGATGCCGATCCAGCTCGCCGGCAACATCCGCTATGGCGGGCTGTTCGAGACCGCGTTCGGCGTCACGCTCGGCGAGCTCGTCGACGAGATCGGCGGCGGCACCTTCACCGGACGCCCGGTGCGCGCGGTGCAGGTCGGTGGTCCGCTCGGAGCGTATTTCCCCCGCGCGCTGTTCGATACGCCGTTCGACTATGAAGCTTTCGCCGCGCGCGACGGCCTGATCGGCCATGGCGGCGTCGTCGTGTTCGACGACAGCGTCGACATGGCGAAGCAGGCGCGCTTTGCGATGGAGTTCTGCGCCGTCGAGTCCTGCGGCAAGTGCACGCCGTGCCGGATCGGCTCGACCCGCGGCGTCGAGACCATCAGCAAGATCATCAACGGCGAACGCGTCGCGGAAAACCTAGCGGTGGTCGAAGACCTCTGCAACACCATGAAGTTCGGCTCGCTGTGCGCGCTCGGCGGCTTCACGCCCTACCCCGTGCTGAGCGCATTGAAACACTTCCGGGAAGATTTTGGTCCCGCACCGGCCCGTCTGCAGGCCGCGGAATAGAGGAGATCACGATGTCGCTGATCCAGGAAACCGATTTCGGCACACCAAAATCCAAATCCGAGACGATGGTCACGCTGACCATCGACGGCAATCAGATCACCGTGCCCGAAGGCACTTCGATCATGCGCGCGGCGATGGAAGCCGGCACACAGATCCCAAAGCTGTGCGCGACCGACATGGTCGATGCGTTCGGCTCCTGCCGGCTCTGCCTGGTCGAGATCGAGGGCCGCGCCGGCACGCCGGCGTCGTGCACCACGCCTGTCATGAACGGCCTCGTGGTCCACACCCAGACCGAGCGGCTGAAGCAGCTGCGCAAGGGCGTAATGGAGCTCTACATCTCCGACCATCCGCTGGACTGCCTGACTTGCGCGGCGAACGGCGACTGCGAATTGCAGGACATGGCGGGCGCGGTCGGCCTGCGCGACGTGCGCTACGGCTATGAGGGCGACAACCACGTGTTCGCCAAGTCGCACGGCTGCGACAACGACAACTGGATGCCGAAGGACGAATCCAATCCGTACTTCACCTACGATCCCTCCAAGTGCATCGTCTGCTCGCGCTGCGTCCGCGCCTGCGAGGAGGTGCAAGGCACCTTCGCCCTGACGATCTCCGGCCGCGGCTTCGACAGCCGCGTCTCGCCCGGCATGAGCGAGAGTTTTCTCGGCTCCGAATGCGTGTCCTGCGGCGCCTGCGTGCAGGCCTGCCCGACCGCGACGCTGACCGAAAAGTCGGTGATCGAGATCGGCCAGCCCGAGCACTCCGTCGTCACCACCTGCGCCTATTGCGGTGTCGGCTGCGCCTTCAAGGCCGAGATGCGCGGCGAGGAAGTGGTGCGCATGGTGCCGTGGAAGGACGGCAAGGCCAATCGCGGCCATTCCTGCGTCAAGGGCCGCTTCGCCTGGGGCTACACCACGCACAAGGAGCGCATCCTGAAGCCGATGATCCGCGAGCGGATCGAGGATCCCTGGCAGGAAGTGTCGTGGGACGAGGCGTTCAACTTCGCCGCTGCGAAGTTCAAGGGCATTCAGGCCAAGTACGGGCGCGATGCGGTCGGCGGCATCACGTCGTCGCGCTGCACCAATGAAGAAACCTATCTGGTGCAAAAACTGATCCGCGGCGGCTTCGGCAACAACAATGTCGACACCTGCGCCCGCGTCTGCCACTCGCCGACCGGCTACGGCCTGTCGCAGACCTTCGGCACCTCGGCCGGCACCCAGGATTTCGACTCGGTGGAAGACACCGACGTCGTGATGATCATCGGCGCCAACCCGGCCTCGGCCCATCCGGTGTTCGCCTCGCGGCTGAAGAAGCGGCTGCGCCAGGGCGCCAAGCTGATCGTGCTCGATCCGCGGCGCACCGAGATGGTGGAATCGGCGCATGTGAAGGCGCTGCATCTGCCGCTGATGCCCGGCACCAACGTTGCCGTCGTCACCGCGCTCGCCCACGTCATCGTCACCGAAAGGCTCGTCAACGAAGCCTTCGTCCGCGAGCGCTGCGACTGGAGCGAGTTCGAGGAATGGGTGGCCTTCGTCGCCCAGGACAAGTACAGCCCGGAAGCGACCGCGATCATGACCGGGGTCGATCCGAAGGTGCTGCGCGAGGCGGCGCGGATCTACGCCACCGGCGGCAACGGCGCGATCTATTACGGGCTCGGCGTCACCGAGCACAGCCAGGGCTCGACCACGGTGATCGCGATCGCCAACCTCGCGATGGCGACCGGCAATATCGGCCGTCCCGGCGTCGGCGTGAACCCGCTGCGTGGCCAGAACAACGTGCAGGGCTCCTGCGACATGGGCTCGTTCCCGCACGAGCTGCCCGGCTATCGCCACATCTCGGGCGATGCGGTGCGCGAGCAGTTCGAGGCGATGTGGAACGTCAAGCTCAACAAGGAGCCGGGCCTGCGCATCCCCAACATGTTCGACGCCGCGATCGAAGGCACCTTCATGGGCCTCTACGTCCAGGGCGAGGACATCCTGCAGTCCGACCCCAACACCAAGCACGTCGTGGCGGCGCTGTCTTCGATGGAATGCGTGATCGTCCACGACCTGTTCCTGAACGAGACCGCGAACTACGCCCACGTCTTCCTGCCCGGCTCGAGCTTCCTGGAGAAGGACGGCACCTTCACCAATGCCGAGCGCCGCATCCAGCGTGTCCGCAAGGTGATGACGCCGCGCAACGGCTATGCCGACTGGGAGGTGACGATCCTGCTCGCCAAAGCGATGGGCTTCGAGATGCACTACAACCATCCGTCCGAGATCATGGACGAGATCGCGGCGCTGACGCCGACCTTCACCGGCGTCTCCTATGCCAAGCTCGACGAGCTCGGCTCGGTGCAGTGGCCCTGCAACGAGAAGGCGCCGGAAGGCACGCCGGTGATGCATATCGGCGGCTTCGTGCGCGGCAAGGGCAAGTTCATCGTCACCGAATATGTCGCGACCGACGAGCGCACCGGCCCGCGCTATCCGCTGCTCCTCACCACCGGCCGCATCCTCAGCCAATACAATGTCGGCGCGCAGACCCGCCGCACCGAGAACGCGGTCTGGCATTCCGAGGACCGGCTCGAGATCCATCCGCACGACGCCGAGCAGCGCGGCGTGCGCGACGGCGACTGGGTGCGGCTGGCGAGCCGCGCCGGCGAGACCACGCTGCGCGCGGAGATCACCGACCGCGTGTCACCGGGTGTGGTCTACACCACGTTCCACCACCCGGACACCCAGGCCAACGTCATCACTACCGACTTCTCCGACTGGGCGACCAACTGTCCGGAGTACAAGGTCACCGCGGTGCAGATCTCGCCGTCGAACGGTCCGTCCGACTGGCAGAAGGCCTATGACGAGCAGGCGCGGCACTCCCGCCGCATCGCGCCCGTCGTGGAGGCCGCGGAGTAGCGATGCGCGAACCCGTCCACCAGGCGCAGCGGAAAGTCTGGCGCAACGGCGCCCTCAGTGACGGCGCGCGCCTGATCCCGGAGGAGACGGCGCTGGCGCTGACCTATAATGGCGGCACCTACGCGGTGATGATGGGCACGCCCGAGGATCTCGGCGATTTCGCGGTCGGCTTCAGCCTGAGCGAAGGCGTGGTGCAGTCGGCCGAGGAAATCGAGACGCTCGACATCGTCGAGCTCGACGACGGCATCGAACTGCGGATGTGGCTGAAGTCCGAGAAAGCGGAGCGGCTCGCCGAGCGCCGGCGGCACATTGCCGGCCCCACCGGCTGCGGCCTCTGCGGGATCGATTCCATCGCCGAGGCGGTGCGGCCGGCAGCCATCGTGCCGGCGGGCCGCGCCTTCACGCCGCGCGAGATCATGGCCGCGGTCGCGACGGTGCCGCCGCTGCAGGAAATCAACCACCAGACCCGCGCCGTGCATGCCGCCGCGTTCTGGACCAAGACAGGCGGCATCGTCGCGCTGCGCGAGGATGTCGGCCGTCACAACGCGCTCGACAAGCTCGCGGGCGCTTTGGCGCGCGACAAGGTCGCGACCAGCGAGGGCATGGTGCTGTTGACCAGCCGCGTCTCGGTCGAGATGGTGCAGAAGACCGCCGCGATCGGCGCGCCTCTGCTGGTCGCGGTATCCGCGCCGACCGCGCTTGCGGTCAAGATGGCCGATGCCGCCGGCATCACGCTCGCCGCGATCGCGCGGTCGGACGGATTTGAAATCTTCACGCATCCGGAACGCGTCGCAGGCGCGTTGGCCGGCAAGGAGCCCGCTTATGTCGTCGTCGCCTGACAAACTGGTCTACATGGCGAACCAGATCGGAAAGTTCTTCCAGAGCCAGGGCCACGACCGCGCGGTGCAGGGCATTTCCGAGCACATCTGGAAGTTCTGGGACCCGCGGATGCGCAAGCAGATCTTCGCCCATCTCGACGCCGGCGGCGCCGGCCTCGAGCCCAACGTCCGCGACGCCCTGCAGAAGCTGAGGCTGCAGGCGTAGCTACCGGAAGCTGCAGAGCGGGAGAAGACACCCGTATCTCCGTACGATTGGTCCCGGTACGGCATCGTCAAGCCATAGAAGTTCAGGTCTTCAATGCTGCGACAGCAAGACTGTCGCAAGCCGGCCTCTCGTCACCATGACGCAGCATCCCGACCTGTTGTGGCCCGGCACCACTGCGCTCGGGGCATGATGATGAGATCGAGTTCACGCACGCGGTGCAGGCGCGCCCGTGCATCGGACGAACGCTGTTCCCGGCTCACACCCGAAGGCGACGTTTTGGTTTCGCCGATGTATCGCCGAGGACCTTTTCTGCATCGGCATCCTCGCAGCTCCAGGCCATGATTGAGTCGCCGGATGCGTGGCAGATTCGCGGCGGTCAGGTGTCGAGTGACGACACGATTAGTTCGCAATGACCACCTAGACCATCGCTGAAGCAAAAAACAGAGCGAGAGCACGACGCGATGAGTGATAGCACGGGCGCAACGCCGTTCCCCCTCGGAGTCTTTGTCGGGAACCCAAACTATTTTGATTCAAATGAGGAGGCAAGTTTCGAGACAAGCTTCAACGCTTTCTCGACCCTCATGAAAACCAAGCCGCAATTCCTCGATCAGTATGGTGACGAGCGCCTGCCGATCTCGGATTGGGTTGGTCAATCAAGCTGGAATGCGGCCTCGATGGCGCAGTCGCCCGTACTCGATGGGGTCACGCCGGTGATCGGGCTGCCGATGAGTTCGACGGCATCGGGCGCGGGAACCCCCGATCAGTTCTACAAGAACTTCGCGTCCGGCGCGTACGATTCGGTGCTGACTAACATGGTCAAGGCCTGGGCCGACAATGGCTTCACAACACAGATCTGGCGGCCTGGCTGGGAGATGAATATTGATACCATGCCCTCCTACGCTGGCGACGACGCCGCGACGCGCGCCGATTGGGTGAAGGCGTTCCAGCACATCTACACCGTCTTGCACGCCGCGGGCGCAGCGGCGGGCGTGAACATCCAGGTGGCGTGGAATCCGAGCGTGACGAACTACAGCCACGCCGGCAACGTCATCGAGACTGCCTACCCCGGAGACCAGTATGTCGATATCATCGCCGCCGATGTCTACGGCGATGTGTTTCCATACGGCTCGCCGACCCACTTGTATGACTGGGACAAGAGCGGGCAAGTCCTCGACTCGTCCAAGCCGGTCTACGACTCCAGCGTTCAGCAGTGGGCGTCAGATCCGGTGAACCTCCAACATTACTATACCTACCCGGCTTCCAACCAATGGTCGCTCGACGGCAGCGACGGCCATGCGACGACGCTTCAGCAACTGATCGATCTCGCCAAATCGGCAGGAAAGCCGTTTGCCATTGCTGAGACGGGTGCAGGCAATACGCATGACGGCGCGGGTCTCACAGACAATCCGACATTCGTGAACTGGCTTTCGAACACGCTGGTTCAGTCGGGGGTCAAGGTCAGCTTCGTGAACATCTGGGATTCGAACTCCGGCGGATCATACGGCTTCACGAGTTCCACCGACGACAAGCCGCTCGAGGCTGCGGCGTGGGCGAAGTATTTTGGCGACCCACCCGTATCCGGATCGGCCTCAACCGTGGCGTCGAGCTCGTTGGACAGCCACGCGGCCGGCGACAGCTCCGCGAGCGTCAACCAACCGGCCGCCGCTGAAGCCGCCGCGGCCCAAAGCACCGCGGCAGTCGAGACGACGAGGGATACATTTCATTTCAACTTCGCGCCGACCGTAGCCAATCCGACCACCCTCGCGCACATGGATGGCATTGCTGACAACGGCTCTGCTCTCCAGGCCCATGCTGACGCAAATTCCGCGAGCATGGGCAGCTTCACAGCAGACGGGGACGCGGCGCACGGCAGCTTGACCGCGCTCGCGAACGACGCCCGCATGGCCGCAGGGCACGACGCAGCCCTCGGCCATTCGGGGGACGCAAGTCCCGCAAGCGCTCACGATGCGGGATTGCACTCCGGCCACTTCTTCACGTTCTAGTTTCAGGACCTGCCACACTACCGTCGACGGCGTCTGCTTGGCTCCGAAACGGACGCAAGAGCAGACGCGTCGATATCGACGCGATGGGGCGCGAAGGACCAGCCATGGACAAGACTCTGATCTACGACGTGGGCGCCCACAAGGGTGAGGACACCGAATTCTATCTGAAAAAAGGATTTCGCGTCGTCGCCATAGAGGCGATGCCGGAATTCTGCGAGTCCATCAGCAAGCGATTTTCGGAGCACGTCAGCTCGGGCGCTCTAACCGTGATCAACGTTGCGGTTTCGAATTCGCCCGGAAACGTCAAGTTCTATGTCGACGATCGCGTTTCGGAGTGGGGAACAACCAATCCTGACTGGTCCGAACGCAACAAGAACTTTGGCGCAGGTAAGGGACGGACGTTGACGATACCCGCCGCCAAACTAGCGGACATTCTGAACGAGCACGGCGTCCCGAGATATTGCAAGATCGATATTGAAGGCAATGACCTCGAAGCGTTGGCGTCGCTTGAGGGCCTTCGTGAACTGCCAGAATTCGTATCCATCGAATCTGACAAGACGAGTTGGAAGAAGCTTATCGAAGAGTTCGAGACCTTTGAAAAACTGGGATACCGGAAATACAAGATACTGGATCAGTCACTCGTCTCCATGCAGAAATGTCCAGCAGCTCCGAAGGAAGGAAACTTTGTTGATTGGCGGTTCAAGACCGGAAGCAGCGGTCTTTTCGGAGATGAATTGCCGGGTAGATGGCTCAGCGCACTCGAAGCCATCGAAGCCTACAAGAGCATATTTCGCGGATATGCGATCAATGGAGACCTCGGACTATTCGGTGGTGGCCCCAAAAGCATGTTCAATATGGTCGGCAAGATTCAAGAGAAGGTGTTTCGCCTCAAGGGCTCCAAACATTACTTGAATCCGGCCATGCAATTCCCGCCGCCCGGTTGGTACGATACCCACGCGGCGAGAGAGTGATCGCCCCTAATCCTGAAGACAGAGCCCGCTCCGGCAAGCCGGAGCGGCAGAACAATGTTTCCCTGCGCTCCCCGCCGAGCCGCGGGCACGACATCACACGCTCAGGCGGAGAAACGAAAATAGAGTATCAAATTACCTCTTGACGCCCCTGCCCTACCCAGGTCGCGCTTGCGCCGGCCCGCCCCCGCCCCAACGGCGACCCGAGCCAGTACTTTACCGGAATTGAACGCTTTGGCATCATGTTGGCATGTGCCCCGGATCGCCGGGGCCTCCGCTCCGATCGAAAGGACGTTAAGGGAAGCGCCATGTTGTGGATCGTTCTGGCGAGTGGCATTTGCGGATTGCTGCTGGGGCGCTACTTCAGGGTCTATGTATGCCTCCCCGCGATCCTCCTCCTCGTTCCGGTGGCCTACGTCGTCGGACACACCGACGGTTTGGCGGCATGGATGGTCGCGTTTATTTCCAGCGCGGTCGCGCTGCAAGGATGCTTCCTGATCGGTGCGATGATCCGCATTTTCATTGAAAACTTCGAGCCGCGGCGGGCGCCGTCGGAAGATTTCATTTAACCGATCGGCGTGGGCAGCGGACGGCACTCGACGGCAAGGTGGCCGAGCGAGCGGTAGAGCACGAGCGATCCACCCGATGATCGTCAGCAAACTAGTTCTCCCCGAGGAGGTACATTCGCTTAGGGAGTTTCGTCAGCGAGAACTGCCTGGATTCGCGACGGTCAACATCGCGCTTCAGGCATTCGAGTTCAAGGCCTTGTTCCCCTGGCATCTCTCCGTTCTCATCCGCTACGTTTCTCGCTCGCGTTACCCACGATTGCTTCAGGGAGATCATCTGGCGTGTGCGCGATCCTGATGCGGTCGATGCAGTCCTGCGTCAGATCCTGAGCAACAAGGACTATCGGCGCGAGTTTGATTATCGAATCGATGACGATCCCGAATGGGAGAAGGCCGCGTGGCACTTGGGTAGCCGCCCAACAGCGCACTGATCCGCCTCGCGCAGGGTTCTCACCGTCACCCTGAGGAGCGCGCTCTTGCGCGCGTCTCGAAGGGTCGACGGCCCGGCTGGTGGCCGTGCATCCTTCCAAGCTCGCAAGAGCTCGCACCTCCAGCCACAATGGCGAAGCCATTGCGCGGGGATGACGGGTCCAACACCATTTGGCCCTAGCCCACGATCGCGGTGAACACCCGCCGCACTTCGCTCTGGGTCTCGCGCAGGCGGGCTTCCAGCGAGGAAAAATCCGGCGTGTCGCCGGCGCGGGCCATCACGCGACGCAAATCCTCGCCGGCGGATTCCGGGTTGAACTTGCCGGTGACGCAAAGCCGCAGGATCTGCGTCAGATCGTGATAGAGCCGCGCGGCCGAGCGCAGGATCTCGGCTTCGGACTGGCCAAGCAGGCCGAGCCTGGCGGCATTGTCGAGCACCTGCAGCGTCGACACGCTGAGGATCTCGGGCTTCGCCGCAGCGTGCGCGAGCTGCAGATACTGCGCGATGAAATCGATGTCGACCAGTCCGCCGGCAGCGAGCTTGAGGTCCCAGACATCGTCCTCGCCCTTCTCCAGCGCGATCGCGCGCCGCATGTCGGCGACGTCGGCTGCTGTCGACGCGGCGTCGCGGGGCCGCGTCAGCACGCCGCGGATGATCGCCTCGATCCGCTCGCGAAACTCAGGTGATGCCGAGATCACCCGGGCGCGGGTCAGCGCCATGTGCTCCCAGGTCCAGGCCTCGCGCTCCTGGTAGTCGGCGAAGGCGTCGATCCGCGAGGCGACCGGGCCGGCGCGCCCCGACGGGCGCAGCCGCATGTCGACCTCATAGAGCACGCCGTAATTGGTCCGCGTCGTGAACGCGCTGATCAGGCGCTGGGTGAAGCGGGCAAAATACTGCGCGCCGTGCAGCGAGCGCTCGCCGTCGGAATCCGGCGCCTCGCCGTCATAGTCGTAGAGCAGGATCAGGTCGAGGTCGGAGGATGCCGTCATCTCGCGGCTGCCGAGCCGGCCCATCGCGATGATCGCGGTCTCCTGGCCCTTGATGCGGCCGTACTGCGCAGCGAACTGGTCGGTGACGAGGCCGTGCACGGTGTGCACGATGCCCTCGGCGACGTCGGCAAAGGCCGTGCTGGCGTGCTGCGCCGACACCGTGCCTGACAGGATTCTGGTGCCGATCAGGAACAGGCTCTCCTGGCCGAACAGCCGCAGGCGATCGAGAAAGTCCTCGTAGGACGAGGCATCCTGCAGCGTCGCGGCCAGCCGCTCCGACAGCTCCTTCTTGTCCGGCATGGCGCCGAAGAAGCGCGGATCGATCAGGCCGTCCATGATCTGCGGCTGCCGCGCCAGCATGTCGCCGAGCCGTGGTGCCGCACCAAGGATTAACGCCACCAGCGCGACGAAGTCGCGGTTCTGGCTGAGCAGCGAAATCAGCCGCCCGCCCCGCTGCAGCGCGCCAAGGAAACGGTCGAACGCCGCCACCGCGTCGTCAGGTTCCTCGGCGTGGGCAAGGCCGTCGATCAGGCCGGGAATGAATTCGAGGAATGCCGCGCGGGTCGCCTCGACGCGCAGCGCGCGGTAGTCGCCCGCGATCCACTGCTGCACGGTGCCGGCGACCGCGACCGGCTTCTTGAAGCCGAGATTGGCGAGATGCTCGATCAGGCGGGCGTCCTCCGGCCCAGCGCCGTAATTGATATCCGGCAGCCTTGCGGTGCCGGTCGGATCGTCGCCCTCGAACAGCTTGCTGTAATGGTTCTGCACGATCTTGAGCTGGCCGAGCAGATCGCTGGCGAAGGCTTCGCGGCTCGCGTAGCCGAAGAAATGCGCGAAACGCTCGACCGCTTCCGGCTCCTCGGGCAGCGCATGGGTCTGCTCGTCGGCGATCATCTGCAGCCGGTGCTCGACCCGGCGCAGGAATTCGTAGGCCGTGGTCAGCTCGTCGCGCGCCTCGTGCGTGATCCAGTTGCTGGCGGCGAGCACGTCCAGCGCCTCCAGCGTCGGCCGCACCCGCAAGTCCGGATGCCGGCCGCCGGCGATCAGCTGCTGGGTCTGGGCGAAGAACTCGATCTCGCGGATGCCGCCGCGGCCGACCTTGACGTTGTGGCCCTCGACCGAGACCTCGCTCTGGCCGCGATAGGTCTGCATCTGCCGCTTCATGTCGTGGACGTCGGCGAGCGCGGCGAAATCCAGATGCTTGCGCCAGACGAACGGCGCCAGCTCGGCGATCAGCGCGTCGCCGGCCTTGGGGTCGCCGGCGCAGGGCCGCGCCTTGATCATCGCGGCGCGCTCCCAGGTCCGGCCCTCGCGCTCGTAATAATGCAGCGCTGCGTCGGTGGAGATCGCGACCTGGGTCGAGGCCGGGTCCGGGCGCAGCCGGAGATCGACCCGGAAGACGTAGCCCTCGCCGGAGCGCTGCTGCAGCATCCGCGCCATCGCCTGGGTGACGCGGACGAAGAACGGCTGCGGCTCGATGTCCTCGGCGAGCGAGGTGGCGCTGCGATCGAAGAACACGATCAGGTCGATGTCGCTGGAATAGTTCAGCTCGCCGGCGCCCATCTTGCCCATCGCAAGCACGATCAGGCCGGAGCCGAGTTCCGGATGTTCGGGATCGGGAGCCGTCATCCGGCCGCGCGCGACCTCCTGCCGGAGCAGATAGCGCAGCGCCGATTGCACCGAGGTCACGGCGATGTCGGTCAGCGCCGCGGTCACCTGCATCACCGGCCAGACGCCGCCGATGTCGCACAGCGCGATCATCAACGCGGCCTCCGCCTTCATGCGGCGGAGCAGCTGCATCACGTCGGCCTCGCTGGCAGCGGCGGCCACCTCGCGCGAGGTGGTCTCGATCAGGTCGCCCAGATGCGACTCCGGGTCGCATGACAGGATCCGGATCAGCCGTGCCGCGTCGGCGCGCGCCAGCTCGAACAGATATGGCGAGAATTCGGCGATGCCGCGCAGGATGTCGCGGGCGAACGGATGGGCCAGCAGCGCCTCGAGCGCGCCCGATTGCGCCGGCTCGAGCTCGGCGAACCAGTCGGTCAGGCGTTGTTCGGCGGATGCGGAAGCGGCGACGTGCGGTCCGTCCGCAAAGCGCGCGGCCAGAGCCTGTCGATCCGCGTTTCCCGGCGCGGCGGCATTCATGCCGCCTTCTGTGGCACATCCTGCGTTTGAGCCGCAAGCCTGTCACTGCTGCCCACCCGCGCCGGCAGCACGAGGGTCGCAACCAGCCCGGGGTGGGCATCGCCGAGCCGCAGCTCGCCGCCATGCAGCGTGGCGACCGCCGAGGCCAGGCTGAGGCCGAGCCCGGAACCGGGCAAGGTGCGGCTCGCCTCGAGCCGGACGAAGCGCTCGACGGCGTGCTTACGGTCGCCCTCGGGAATGCCGGGACCGTGGTCGGTGACGCTGAGCAGGACCTGGTCGCCGTCGCGGCGCGCCTCGATCAGGATCTCCCTGGCGTCCGCGCCGAGCGGCTGCGCGCCCGCGGGCTTGCCGTATTTGATGGCGTTCTCGACCAGGTTGGCGAGCGCCTGGCTGATCAATTCGCGGTTGCCGTGGACCGGCGCCGGCGTGGTCTTCACCTTGAGCATCATGCCGTCGTCCTCGGCGAGTGGCTCGTACAATTCGTGGATGCCGTTGGCGACGTCGGCGCCGTCGAAATCGTCCATGTTGCCGCGCGCCTGCCCGGACTCGGCGCGCGCAATCATCAACAGCGCGTTGAAGGTGCGGATCAGGCCGTCGGACTCCTCGATCGTCCGCTCCAGCGCCGCACGGTAGTCGGCCTCGCAACCGGACTTCGCCAGCGCCTCCTCGGCACGGTTGCGCAGCCGCGTCAGCGGCGTCTTGAGATCGTGGGCGATGTTGTCGGAGACCTCCTTGAGGCCGGTCATCAGCGCCTCGATGCGCTCCAGCATGGCGTTGAGGTTTTCCGCCAGACGGTCGAGTTCATCGCCGCTGCGGCCGACCGGCAGCCGGCCGGACAGGTCGCCGGCCATGATGCGCTTCGTGGTGCCGGTCATGGCGTCGATCCGGTGCAGCACGCGGCGGGCGACGAAGATGCCGCCGCCGATGCCGAGCACGACGACCACCAGGATCGACCATTGCGCGGCCTTGGCGACGATGCCGAACAGCCGCCGCCGCTCCTCGAGATCGCGCCCCACCAGCAGGCGGAAGCCGTTGTCCATCTCGGTGACCCGTACCAGCGCGCGATGATCGGTCTTGTCCTGATCGTCGAACCGGCGATAGGCGGTCTCGCTCCAGCCCGGGACGCTCATTACGCCCGGTGCCAGCGAGCCGACATTGCCGGCCAGCGCCTGCCCGTTCGGCGCGGTCAAGAGATAGAGGTTGGCGCCCGGGCGCAGCGCGCGATTGCCCATCGTAGTATACAGCCCGTGCAGGCCGCGGCGGTTATAGATGCTGGTGATCTCGCCGACCTCGACATTGACCGTCGTGGTGATCTGCTCGGTGATCAGCCGCCGCGTGTTCCAGGCGAAATACGCCAGCAGCGACGCAGCAAACAGCGCGAACAGGAACAGGTAGACCAGCGTCAGCCGAAACGCCGTGGTGCGGATCAGTTTGCCGAAGGCGGTCACGATCTACCTGATGCCGTCGCGGATCATGTAGCCCGCGCCGCGGATCGTGTGCAGCAGCGGCCGCTCAAAACCCTTGTCGATCTTGGAGCGCAGCCGCGAAATGTGCACGTCGATCACGTTGGTCTGCGGATCGAAATGATAGTCCCAGACGTTCTCCAGCAGCATCGTGCGCGTCACCACCTGCCCGGCGTGCTTCATCAGATATTCGAGCAGGCGGAACTCGCGCGGCTGCAGGGTCAGCTCATCCTTGCCGCGGGCGACGCGATGCGACAGACGGTCGAGCTCGAGATCGCCGACCTTGTAGGTGGTCTCCTCGGCCGGCCCGACATTGCGCCGCGACAGCACCTCGACGCGGGCGAGCAGCTCGGCGAAGGAATAGGGCTTTGGCAGATAGTCGTCGCCGCCGGCGCGCAGGCCCTTGATGCGGTCGTCGACCTGGCCGAGCGCCGAGAGGATCAGCACCGGGGTGCGGTTGCCCTTGTCGCGCAGCGATCCGATCAGCGACAGGCCGTCCCGCTTCGGCAGCATGCGGTCGACAACCAGCACGTCGTAATCGCCGGTCTCGGCCATCGACAGCCCCTCCTCGCCATCCGACGCAAGATCGGCGATGTAGCCGACTTCGCGGAATGCCTTGACCAGATAGTCGGCGGACTCGCGGTCGTCTTCGATGATCAGGATGCGCATTTGCGGAGCGGTTGCGGTCACGGGAATTGGCCTTTCTCAGCATGGCGCGGCCGGCCTGCACATGCAAGCCGACCGCGCATCGTCGCAAATAATTGCTGACGCGCGATCCGGCCGGAAAACCGGCTTCCGCTATTCGGGATCAGGCGGCGGGGAAAAAAGCGGGCGGCGAGGCTGGGGGACCTCACCGCCCTTAGACCTTCCGACAGAGGGGGGCATGTTCCATCGAAAGGACCTGTGGGAGCGAGCAAAGGGCCCGCCCCCCGGAAAGCGCCGTCGGCGGGGGCGACTGATGCCGGCGACACTTCCCTACTCATAGATAGTTATCCCTTGGCCAAAGGCACTGCCACGAAGCGCGACGAACCGCCGCTCTTCACGCGCATGAGAACGCTGTTCTTGTTGTCGCTGCGGGCCGAGGTGATGGCATCGCGGACCTCGCCGGCGGTGCCGACGGTCTTGCCGCCCACTTCCAGGATCACGTCGCCTTCCTTGAAGCCCCGCTCGGCGGCAGCACTCTTGGGATCGACTTCGGTCACGACCACGCCTTCCTTGCCAGCGCCGGCCACGCTGTTGGCGGGAGCCACCGTCAGGCCGAGCTTCGGCACGTCGGTGCCGCGGTTCGGGCTGCCCTTGTCGCTGTTGTCGGTGTCGGCCTTGGCCTCGAGATTGTTCGGCAGCTGGCCGAGCGTGAGGTTGACGGTCTTGTCCTGACCCTTGTGCAGCACGTTGAGCTTCACCGAATTGCCGGGAGGCAGGCCGCCGATGGTGCGGGCGAGCTCGCGCGCATCCTTCACCGGCTCGCCGTTGACGGCGGTGATGACGTCACCGGACTCGATGCCGGCCTTGGCCGCGGGGCCGTTGGCCTGCGGTTCGGCAACCAGCGCGCCTTCCGCCTTCTTCATGCCGAGGCTGTCGGCGATGTCGGAGGTGACAGGCTGAATCTGGACGCCGATCCAGCCGCGGCTGACCGTGCCCTTGTCCTTGAGCTGGGCGACGACGCTCTTCACGGTCTGAGCGGGGATCGAGAACGCGATGCCGACGCTGCCGCCGGACGGCGAGTAGATCGCGGTGTTGACGCCCATCACCTCGCCCGACACGTCGAACGCCGGACCACCCGAGTTGCCCTTGTTCACGGGCGCGTCGATCTGGATGAAGTCGTCATACGGGCCGTTGCCGATGTCGCGGCCGGAGGCGGACACGATGCCTGCGGTCACGGTGCCGCCGAGACCGAAGGGATTGCCGACCGCCAGCACCCAGTCGCCGATCCGCGGCTTGCTGTCGGAGAGTTTTGCGAACTGGAAGTTGGAACCGCCCTCGACCTTGATCAGCGCGAGGTCGGTGCGCGGATCGGTGCCGATCACCTTGGCCGTGTAGGTCTTGCCGTCATCGGTCGTGACTTCGACCTTGTCGGCGCCGTCGACGACGTGGTTGTTGGTCACGGCATAGCCGTCGGCCGAGATGAAGAAGCCGGAGCCCTGGCCGGTGATCGCACGGCCGCCGCCACGCGGTCCGCCGCGCAGACCCGGGGGCAATCCGTCCGGACCGCCGAAGCGGCGGAAGAAGCGCTCCATCGGCGAACCCGGCTGGAACGGCGAGTCCTCGCTGTTGCCGCTGTCGTCCTTGGAAAGTTTCTCGTTGATGTTGACCTTGACCGAGATCACCGACGGCTTCACGCGCTCGACGATGTCGGCGAAGCCGACCGGCTGCTGAACCTTGCGGACCTCGTTGTTGACCTGGG
Source organism: Bradyrhizobium ivorense (assembly GCF_900696085.1). GTDB lineage: Bacteria > Pseudomonadota > Alphaproteobacteria > Rhizobiales > Xanthobacteraceae > Bradyrhizobium > Bradyrhizobium ivorense. Next base: position 295,920 of record NZ_CAADFC020000013.1, on the reverse strand, counting down.
CGTGCGCCGGGGTCGTGAACAGATCAGCGGGATTGTGCGAGGGGCTGAAACCATAAGTGGCGGCACCGAGGCCGGCGACGACCGTCGCCATCAGCGCGAGTTTGCGGGCAGAGAACAGCGAGCGCTTCGGCGCCTTGTAGGATGGAAGGGACGAGAGGTCGGGACGGTCGGTCATTCTTGAAATCTCCAAGGCCAGAATCAGTTTGTTTGGGGCAGGACCTGATGGGCCTGAACATGGGGTCATCAGCCTTACAGCGCGCTGGCTGCGGAATTAAACTTTGGTAATCAAGCTGCGCGCCGATGCGGCAGAATAGCGCAGGCAAATGAATGGCTTACGGGGGAACTAAATCGGCTTGTCCGGCGCGGATTGCGCGGCCAGAAGCCGTTCCAGCCGGGCCTTTTCGTCGGCCGTCAGCGCCGGGTCAGCGGAGGCGTCGCCATTGGTCTTGTTTGGCCGGCGCCGGCTGAAATGCCACAGCGCAAAACCGCCCGCCAAAAGCGCGAATGGCGGGGTCAGCCAGAGCAGCAGGGTGTGCTCGTTGACCCGCGGCTTGAGCAGCACGAATTCGCCGTAGCGGGCGACCAGGAAATCGATCACCTGGCGGTCGCTGTCGCCGGCGGCAAGCCGCTCGCGCACCAACAGACGGAGGTCGCGCGCCAGCGGCGCCTCCGAATCGTCGATCGATTGGTTCTGGCAGACCATGCAGCGCAGCTCCCTGGAGAGCTCGCGGGCCCGCGCCTCCTTCGCCGGGTCCGTCATGATCTCGTCGGGCAGCACGGCACGCGCCGGCATCGCGCCGAGCGCGAAGGTCATGGCAAGCATGCCGGCAGCGAGGGTGCGCGACCACATCATTCGGCAGCCTGCAAGGCACGCGCCGCCTTGGCGGGCTTCGGCGCACCGACCCGCAAGCGGCGGTCCGACAGCGACAGCAGGCCGCCAAAGGCCATCAGCACCGGTCCCCACCAGATCATCAACACCAGCGGCTTGTGATAGATCCGCACCGCGATCGCGCCGTCGGCGGAGGTGTCGCCCAGCGAGATATAGAGCTGGCTCGCGCCGCAGGTCAGCAGCGCGGCCTCGGTCGTCGAGGCCCCGCGGGTGGTGAAATTGCGCTTCGACGGCGTCATCACGCTGACATCTTGTCCATCGCGCCTGACGGTGAACTGGGCGAGCATCTCGCGGAAATTCGGCCCCTGCCGCGGCGTCAGGCCGTCGAGCCGCAGCTCGTAGCCGGCAACCTTGGCGACGTCATTGGGCTTCATCGCGCCGATATATTCGCTGTTCCAGGTGGTCTCGCAGACGATCCCGATCAGGGCGACACCAAGCCCGGCATGGGCGAAGATCGTGCCCCAGGTCGCACGCGGCAGGCCGCGCGCCCGGCGCAGCGAGATCGACAGCGGGATCCGGAACAGCCCGACGCGCTCGGCGAGATCGCACAGCGCGCCCATGATCACGAACACCGCAAGCCCGATCGCGAGCGGCGCCAATGTCGCGCCGCCATAGGTCCACGCCCAGACCAGCGCGATCGCAACCAGCGCGGCGATGCCGGCCGCCAGCAGCCGCTGCGCCGCGCCGAGCAGGTCGCCGCGCTTCCAGGCCAGCAGCGGCCCGAACGGCACCGCGATCAAGAGCGGCACGAACAGCGGCGCGAAGGTGAAGTTGAAGAACGGCGCGCCGACCGAGATCTTCTCGCCGGTCAAAACCTCGAGCGCCAGCGGATAGAGCGTGCCGATGAACACGGTCGCGCAGGCCACGGTAAGCAGCAGGTTGTTGAGCACCAGCGCGCCTTCGCGCGAGATCGGCGCGAACAGCCCGCCCTGCTTCAGCGCCGGCGCGCGCCAGGCATAGAGCGACAGGCTGCCGCCGATGAACACGAACAGGATCAGCAGGATGAACACGCCGCGCGTCGGATCGGTGGCGAAGGCGTGCACCGAGGTCAGCACGCCGGAGCGCACCAGGAAGGTGCCGAGCAGCGACAGCGAGAAGGTCAGGATCGACAGCAGCACGGTCCAGACCTTGAGCGCGTTGCGCTTCTCCATCACCAGCGCCGAATGCAACAGCGCGGTGCCGGCCAGCCACGGCATCAGCGAGGCGTTTTCGACCGGATCCCAGAACCACCAGCCGCCCCAGCCGAGCTCGTAATAGGCCCAGTAGGAGCCCATTGCGATGCCGAGCGTCAGGAAGATCCACGCCATCAGCGTCCACGGCCGCACCCAGCGCGCCCAGGCGGCGTCGATCCGCCCTTCGAGCAGCGCGGCGACTGCAAAGGAGAACGAGATCGAGAAGCCGACATAGCCGAGATAGAGCATCGGCGGATGCACGGCGAGGCCGATGTCCTGCAGCACCGGATTGAGGTCGCGGCCCTCGATCGGCGGATTGGCGATGCGCAGGAACGGATTCGAGGTGATCAGGATGAAGAGGTAGAACGCGCTGGCGACCCAGGCCTGCACCGCCAGCACATGCGCGCGCAGCGACAGCGGCAGATTGTTGCCGAAGGCCGCGACGAGGCCGCCGAACAGCGCCAGGATCGACACCCACAGCAGCATCGATCCTTCATGGTTTCCCCACACGCCGGTGATCTTGTAGATCAGCGGCTTCAGCGAATGCGAATTCTCGTAGACGTTGACGACGGAGAAATCCGAGGTGACGTGCAGCGTCACCAGCGCGGCGAACGAGGCTGCGACGAACAGCAATTGCGCCAGTGCCGCCGAGCGCGCGACATTCATCAGCGCGGCGTCGCGCCAGCGCGCGCCGAGCAGCGGCACCACCGACTGGATCAGCGCCAGTCCGAGCGCGAGCACCAGGGCATAATGTCCGCTTTCAGCGATCATCGCATCGCTCCCCGGGTCGGCGCCGCCGAGGCGCTCGGCTTCTCGCCCGGCTTGCCGTAATCGTCCTTCCAGTGGCCCTGCTTCTTCAGGGCATCGGCGACGTCCTTCGGCATGTAGGTCTCGTCATGCTTGGCCAGCACCGTGTCGGCGCGGAACACGCCGGCTGCATCGAGCGCGCCCTCGGCGACGACGCCCTGCCCTTCGCGGAACAGGTCCGGCAGAATGCCCTTGTAGGCGACCGGCAGCGTCGCGCCGCCATCGCCGACGGTAAAACTCACCGCCAGATTGTCGCCGCGCTTGAGCGAGCCTGGCTCGACCAGCCCGCCGAGGCGGAAGCGTTTGCCGGGACCGAGATGCTTCTCGGCGACCATCGAGGGCGTCGAGAAGAACACGATGGAATCGCGCAGCGCATTCAGCACCAGGCCCGCAGCGATCGCGAGCACCGCGAGCGCGCAGCCGATCAGGGTCAAACGCCGTTGCTTCCTGGTCATAATCCATCCTTGCGCATGATGGTCTCCGAAATCCGCTGCACGTGTTTCGGCGTCATGCGCTATCCATCCAGCCCGAGAGTCTTCAGCCCCTCATTGAGCTGACGCAACCGCTCCGCATCGTTGGCGACCGCCTGGCGGGCATCGGCGCGCGCGCTGATCGCCTTGTCACGCTCGCCCATCACGAGGTAGGCGCGGACCAGCCGCAGCCAGCCCTCGACATCGTCGCCGTTCTGCTTCAGCCGCGTCGCCAGCCGATCGACCATGCCCTGGATCATCGAGCCGCGATCGGCCTCGCTCATGTCCTTGGCCACGGCCACCGCGCCGTCGGGCAGCGCCGGCGCCGAGACGCCCCCGACCCGCACCAGCGCGGCTTGCACCAGCGGCCGCCACGGCGCGTCGGCCGGTGCCTTCGCCAGCATCTTCTGCCAGATCGCGGCGGCATCGGGCTTGCGGCCGTCCTGCTCGGCGGCGAGGCCGAGGAAATAGTTGGCCTTGGCGTCGTCGGCGTTGAGCGCCACCGCGCGCTCGAACTCCGCCTTGGCTTCCGCAGTGACGACGCCGCCGGACGTCCCCAGCAGCGCCTCGCCGAGATCGGCGCGGCGGTCGGCGCTGTCGCCGGCATAGGTAATGGCATTGCGATAGGCGCGGACCGCATCATCGTAGCGGCCGAGCCGCGACAGCACCGGCGCCAGCACGGTCCAACCGCGGCCGTCGGTCGGGTTCTTCTCCAGATGCGCCTCGACCTGCGCCACCAGATTGGTCAGCGGCTGGTTGGCGTCGGCGACCCGGCTGCGCTCGGAGAGCGGGAAATCGCCGAGCTGCGGCGAGCCGAGGATGAGATAGAAGCTTGCGGCAATCACCGGCAATCCGACCAGCGCCAGCGTCGCGGCGGCGCGTCGCAGCCCGAGACTGCCCTTCGGCGGCCCCTCACGCCCGCTCTGGTCGGCGGCCGCCAGCAGCCGGCGGCTGATCTCGATCCGCGCGGCGTCCGCCTCGGCGGCGCCAATGATGCCGCCAGCCATGTCGCGGTCGATTTCGGTGAGCTGGTCGCGGTAGACCACGACCTCGCTGCCGCCGCCGTCCGTGCGCCCGCTTCGGCTGAGCGGCCACAACACGGCGAAGATCGCCGCGACCGTCATCAGCGCGAACACAAACCACAGCGTCATCAAGCGGTTCCCGGATGGAACGGCGGCTTCCGGCAAGCCGCCTTAGAATCGCTTTACACTACCGGCGGCGAGGGCGGCAATTGACAATTACTGGATCGATCAACCCGGAAATCGCACGGTTTTCGCGATCTTGCGGCGGTATTCGCTAGCTGGCGCGGGAGGACTTCCGTTCGCCGGTCAGGGCGTTCTCGGCCGCCCGGTTCATCAGCGAGGCATAGTCGTGGCCGAACAGCACCTCGCAGAAGCGGATCGCGGCCTTGACCTGCTGCTGCCGGAAGGCACGCACCCGCGCGTCGCCGCCGCGCAGCGACTGCACCAGCCCCTCGGTCGACTGCTCGACATAGTGCTGCAGGTCGGAGAAGGTCCGCAGCGTCACCTCGTTGATGGCGAGTTCGCCGGCATAGGTGCGGCACACCGCGACGAAATCGATCAAGGCTGCGGCGTCCTCGACCTCGGACATGTCGATCTTGGCGCCGGCGGAGATGTCCTTGTCGGCGCGCTGGCGCAGGATGCGGCGGACCCGGCCCGGCACGCTGTCGATCTCCGACTGCAGCGCGTTGGAGGTATCGGCGCGGACCGAGGTGAGCTGGCGGCCCCAGGTCGAGTCGTTGCGCAGGTCGAGCTCGGTGCGCAGGCCGCGGACGCCGTCATGCAAGGTCTTGAGCTGCTCGCCGACATATTCGAAGCGGCCGCGCCGGATGTCGGTGCGCAGGCAAGCCGCGACGAACGACAAATCGTGCAGCGCGATGGTGACGGCGATCCCGTAGGGCGTGGACGCAACCCGCAACTCGTCGTCGGAGGCCGCCATCTTGACGGCGAGGCGGATGATCTGCCAGGGCGCGGCCAGCCGCTGCGCGATCAAGGACAGCGCAAACGGCAGCAGTTGCGGGGTCTGCAGCGACGGCACCTTGAGCGCATCGGTGGCGGAGGCGATCTGGGCGTCGGCAAACACCCGGATCTGGCTTGGCAGCCGGTTGCCCAGCGTCTCCAGCGCCTCGCGCGCCTGCAGAACGACGCCGATCGGCAGCAAATCCTCGACCACGCTGGGCGGCCCGACGCGGGCCAGCGCGCGCTGGCGATCGTCGCTCTGCACCGGTGTTGCGATCTTGAGAATGGCATCCGCAGCCACGAGCTGGAATTTGCGCGCAGCGGCCTCCATCGGACCGTTATCCGATGCGGCGGCGAGCGCCGCCTCGAACGCACGGGCGGCGTCAGGAGCGCCCTCGCGGGCCAGCCACTGCCAGACCGGCAGCAGCGAGGCGCGCCGGATCTGGCCCGGCCGGGTCGGAAAATTGGTCTCGGCGAGGAACGGCTCGAGCGGCCGGAACAGCAGTCGCGCCGGGTCGTCGGTGCGCGGCGGAATCGCCTCGTCCGCCTCGGCGCCGCGGACGATCTTGCGGAGCTGCTCCAGCACCAGATTGGCGACGGAAATGTCCTCGCCGCGCTCGACCGCGCGCTCGAGCTCGCGCATCAGCAGCGCCTGCGACTGCGGCGGAAGCTGCGCAAGATAGTCCCTCAGCCGCTCGGTCGATGTCTGGCTCATGCGCCCGGTGATGAAAGCTTGGTGCCCCGCGGACTGCCGTACCCCGCGTCCGACTGCCCATCATAAAGGCGGCCGCGTTAAGAACCCGTTTAGGAATAATGACCGCCCCGGCGGGGCCGTCGCAGGGGCGCGCTGCCAATATGGCGAAAACAACCCCATGCAAAGTAGCCGGCGGCGGCCGGTGCTCGACCAGGCCAGTGCTCGACCAGGCCACTGTCCGTAGCGGGTGAAGATGTCGTGTTTTTGTAGCTCGTGATCTGTCGCCTTCGTTTTGGAGTTTTGGGCGCCCCCGGAAGGCGTGGACGGGAGCGCCGGGTTTGTCATGCCATGGATGGAGCGGTCTGGTCAGCCCTGCGGGCGGGTTTCTTTGTTCGATTTGAAGCCCGTTTCTCCGTCCCGACCCGCGCTTTCTCGACGGCGGCGCGCGCAGGAGCGGTCAAGGACGCGCGCTTGCGCGCCCGCCAGGGCTTGTCCTTGACGGCTCCGAGCACGCTGCCAGGCTGAGATGCGTCGGGGCTGATCTGCTGTCCGTTGGCGCTAAACCTCGCCAATCGATGCGGGCCGAGGAACACGCTGACGGTGCCATCGGGATACTCATGCACCCGCACCAGGGCCCTGACGAAGTGAGGCCTCAGCCGGCTCTCCGGCAACTGCAGCCGGCGACCTTTCCATGCGACGGTATTGTCGTTGGCGACGGTTCGCTCCTCGATCACGCACAGCGCCTCGCGCCAGGCCTCGTGGCGGTCGGCAACGAAGGCGGTGCTTTGCTGTTCGGCCTTGATCGCAAATGCGGCGTTGTGTTCGGCGATGTAATGCGCCTTCAACCACGCATTGGCGGCTTCGACCGTCTTGATCCCGGCGAGCCGCAGCTCCTTTGGCAGGCGGTCCTGCAGCGTGCCAAACAGCCGCTCGGAGCGCCCCCGCGCCTGCGGCGAATAGGCTGCGATATGCTCGATCCCAAGATGCGACAAAGCCCGTCCCACCTGGGTTTGTTGCGTCTTCGAGACCTTCTCGCCAGCCTTCGGGGTAAGGAAATAATGGCTGCCGCGATCGGTGTAGAGCGCACAGAACAAGCCACGCTCGCCAATCACCTCGCCCAGGGCCAGGAACGTCGAGGCCGTGCCTTCTTCCTCGACCAGCAGCATCGAGTAGACCTCGCTGGTCGCATCGTCCATCGTCACGATCAGGTCCATCGCCGGCAGACCCTCGATCCAGACGTGGCGCGACCCATCCTGGTGCAGCAGCATCCCCGGCAGCGGCCGGCGTGGGCGCTTCTTACGGTGCGCCGAACGCTTCGGCGCCTTCCGTACCAGGCCCGCCGCCTGCAGGGCGAGCTTCGTCACCGTATAGCCCAGCACATAGTCATGCCGCTTTTGCAACTGCTCGTGGAAGTGCTTCACCGTGAAGTCCGCGTATTTGTCGCGGAACAGTCCCAGCATCCGCTCCAGCTCTGCCTCCGGCGCCCGCCGTGGCGATCGCCGTCCCATGCGTCGGTCGACCAGCCCGTCATCGCCCTCCGCCTCATAACGCTCCGCCCAGCGTTGGAAGGTCCGAACACTGACCCCGAGGAGCTCCGCAGCGCCCTCCTGCGTCAGTTCCCTCGCCTCCGTCCGTTCCAGCAAATCTGAAAACCGCATCCGTCGTACCCCCTCGTGAATGGATGCCGTGCCCATCGTGCCCCCTTTGTCCCGGGGCACCAAAAACACGACACTTCACGAGCTACAAACAGGCGACAGATCACGAGCTACTGACACGTTCGACATTGCCACTTGACACGTCGGGCAACTCAGCGGTACTCTTCCATTATTCCGAAATATGCGAGCGTCCCGGGGCTGGTCGCACGGAGGCTGCGGTCAGCATGCGATTAGCGATCATTCGGAAGCGGATCACCACGGAGCGGTTGCGGCGGGGTAATCCGTGATCGTCATCGGAGTTGCCACATTTTCGCAGTAACGTGCATTGCGCTCTCGGCATGGAGCGCGAGTGAGGACGGCTCCGATGCATCAGCTAGCCCCGAACACCGGGGCCGTTCTTTCGATCGAGACCCTGTCTCATGTTCAAGTTCGATCACATGGACGGCGTCGAGTGGGGCCTTGCAGGTTTGGCGCTCATCATCATCGCTGCCGGCGTAGTGGCTTTTCTTCTGATCGATTGAAGTTTGCAGAGGGGAATTAGAACGCCCCGCTGGTTCCGCTATGCGGAACACCGTGCTTTTACGGAATCCTCAAATACTGTGGAAAAGTGTAAATAAATCCTTGCCGGGGGCTAGGATTTCATCCCGCAAACGTTTTTCGAGAATTTTCCTCGGTCAGGGGCCGTTGCCGCGACGCGGCCCCTTTCTAATTCGGCGGCGTGGCGAACGGCTTCAGCATCGACCTCCAAGGGTGCTGGGGCCGTTTCCTTTTCCATTGATGCAGTTGCGTGCGCGCCACGCCGGCGATCAGGGCCACAAGCGACACTACCGTAGCGGGCGCCCCTCGGCGTCCCTACTCCCTGAGCTTCTTCTCGATATAGGAGTTGACCGCTTCAGCGAAGGTGCGCCGGTCTCCGATGACCGCGCTCAATTGAGCAAACACGTCCTGCTGGATGACCCGCAAGCCGCTCTTGCGCGCCCCGGGCAACGTCGCTTCCCAATACTCGTCAATGGCGCGCTCTGCCAACGGGACCTGGGTTGGATCACCCTTGGCGATCAGTCTGCGCAATATTCCCAGACAAGTGTCCAAGTGCGGCATGGCCGCGAATATGCATTCTGATTCTAGCGCTTGTCATTCAGGAACTCCGTTCACCCACGGAGAACACCGGACCGGCGCGATTGCTCCGAAGTGCGATTGCTGTGTTCAAGATGTCGAAAAACAACCCCATGCAAAGGAGCCAGCGGCGGCTGCCGGCGTTCGACATTGCCGCTGTCGACATTGCCGCTTGACACGTCGGGCAACTCAGCGGTACTCTTCCATTATTCCGAAATCGCGTCGGCTGCGCGTGGTGACCTCCCGCCGTAAGCGGAAGGTGAGCGCGCCTGTGGCGTCAGCTCACCCGAAAGCTGGGCGATACTATACTTGCCGTACCCAGTCAGGGGACGCTACCATGAGTAGCACCGGGGATCGTATGGCGCCCGGCTTGGGGGCCTATGGCGGTGTGACAAGCTGCGCACCCGCCCGATCTGAGCAAACCAATTGCGATGGAGGTCCCCATGCTTCCGAAGGCTGAAACGGCGTATTTCGCGATTGCCGATATCTCCGGTTACACGAGTTTCCTCGCGGCCGTCGAACTCGACCATGCGCAGGACATCATCGCGGATTTCATGGACACGGTGGTGAAAGGGCTGCGTCCGCCGTTTCGCCTTGCCAAGTTCGAGGGCGATGCCGCGTTCGTCTACACCACTGCCGGGAACGTCGACGGCTCGCTGCTGCAGGACGCGATCGAGGGCGCCTATTTCAAGTTCCGCCGGCGTCTGCGCAGCGTTCGCCAGGCCTCGACGTGCGAGTGCCAGGCCTGCGTCGCGATGGGCGATCTCGATTTCAAATTCGTGGTCCATCACGGCGAGATGGTGAAGCAGAAGATGGGCGGAAGAGAAGAGCTCGCCGGGCGCGACGTCATTCTGGTCCATCGGCTGCTCAAGAACACGGTCGCCGAGAAGGTCGGCGGGCGCGCCTACGTGCTGTACAGCGAGGCGGCGATGCGCGCCATGGGCGCCGACCCGGTGGCGCAAGGTCTCATCGCGCATCACGAAACCGTCGACGTCATCGGCGACGTGACGCTGTGGGCGCGCGATCTCGACGCGGCCTGGCGCGAGGAAGACGCGCAAGTTCGCAACGAGGTGACGCGCGGCGACGCATACGCCACGTTGGAGTTCGATATCGCCGCGCCACGGGAGACGGTGTGGGAGTATCTGTCGGTGCCCGGGCAATGGCGGAAATGGTGGGACGCCGACGACATCACCGAGGAGTCGGGCAAGGGGCGGCGCGGCGTCGGCACCAGGAATCACTGTGCGCACGGCAACCATACGAACATCGAGGAGACGCTCGATTGGCGCCCGGTCGATTACTATACGGTCGGTATCACGCTGCCGATTCCCGGCGCGCCGAAGATCGTGATGACCCGCGCCCTGCTGGACGGTCCGGACGGAACGACGCATTTGGAACTGCGGGTCGCCAAACCGAAGCCGAAGGACAAGGCTTTCGTCGACGGCGCCGCGGCCAAATTCGCCGAGCGGATGACTGCGGGGATCGCTCGCTTGCGGACCATGGTCGAAGGCAGGCAGTTTGCCTCAAGCACCGCGGTGGAAGAGCCGACGATGCAACCATCGACCGGGCGCTTCCTGACCGAGCCGGTCAAATCGGGCGCGCAGCGCTGAAGGCGACGGACGCTAAAGCGCGATGAGATCAGGTTGAACCATCATCGCGCTTTAGCTCTTTGTTTGAGCACGATCTTTTCGGAAAACCGCTTCACACTTTTCCGGATCATGCTCTAGTCCAGAGCATGATGAGATTAGGTTAGGTTGGAGGGAGCGGCAGCGAAGGTTCACCTCTCCCTTGGGAGAGGTCGGCGCGCAGCGCCGGGTGAGGGGTTGAGGCCTCTCGTTAGAGCTGCGGCCCCTCACCCGATTTGCTGCGCAAATCGACCTCTCCCCGTCGGGGAGAGGTGGAGCGAACCCGCGGTCAATCCGATTCAACCTAACTTCATCCCGCTCTACCCCATCAGCCCGAGCCGGCTGGCGCCGATATAGAGCGCGAGCACGGCGGCGTTGGAGACGTTGAGGCTCTTGATCTCGCCGGGCATGTCGAGCCGGGCGACGGTGCGGCAGGTCTCGCGGGTCAATTGCCGCAGGCCCTTGCCTTCGGCGCCGAGCACCAGCGCCAGCGGCTGCTGCAATTCGACCTTGCCGAGATCCTCCGCGCCCTCGCTGTCGAGGCCGACGGTCTGAAACCCGCGGTCGTTGAGCTCGGTCAGCGCGCGCGCCAGGTTCTGCACGGTGACAACAGGCACCAGCTCGAGCGCGCCGGAAGCGGATTTCGCCAGCACGCCGGTCGCCTCCGGGCTGTGGCGCGCGGTGGTGACGATCGCCTTCACGGCGAAGGCCGCGGCAGAGCGCAGGATGGCGCCGACATTGTGCGGGTCGGTGATCTGGTCGAGCACCAGCACGATGCCCTCCAGCGCCAGCGTATCGATGCCGGGCGAGGGCAGGGGATCGGCTTCCGCCAGCAACCCTTGGTGCACGGCATCCGGGGTGAGTCGGCGGTCGAGGTCGCCGGGGCGCACGATCTCCGGCGCGACGCGGGTCTTGATATTCTCGTCGGCGAGTCGCTTGGCGGCGTTTTCGGTCAGATAGAGCTTGCGGATCCGGCGCTCCGGGTTGGCGAGCGCGGCCGACACGGTGTGCCAGCCGTACAGAATCACCGGGCCGTCGGAACCGGAATCGCGCTCCCGCCAGGCCGGCGGGCGGGCGAATTTTGCCCCTTTTTGGAAGGGTTTACCGCCCTTGCTTCGGAAACTGGGTTTGCGCTCGCGATCGCTCATGTGAGGCTTGTGTCACTCCTGTCGCAGAATGGCAATTTAACCAGCAAATTGGCGGCCTGCTTGGTTGACTTTGACCGTCCCCATCGCCCATAACGGCGCCCGACCGCGCACCCGAACCGGGCCCTCGCGGTTATCAGCGTCATTTCGATGACCCGGTCCGCCGCCACTCGCGCGGCCGGTTCGGCGCTGTTGGACGGGGGAGTGTCCCGAGTGGCAAAGGGAGCTGACTGTAAATCAGCCGCCTCATGGCTTCGCAGGTTCGAGTCCTGCCTCCCCCACCAGCCTTCGCTCGCTTCGCGAGCTACGGCTGGGCAAGCCGGCAAAACTCCATCGTAGCGAAGTGAGCGAAGGCTGCCGCGCCGAAGCCCGCAGGGCGTAGGCGGGCCGTGTCCATGGGTAACGATCCGGCAGAGCGATGACGATTCTCGCCTGCCAGAGCTGGAACGAGCGCATGTGGTCAGACGGCGGACCGATCGATCCGTCGCCGACGATCGACCGGGCCGTCAACGGCGGATGAGGCGCCGCGGCTGCCGAAGGGCTTCAAGACCGTCGTGGACAGGAAGGGCTGGCGACACCAGCGGGATGCGCTGTCGTGTCTGAGTAGGACATGCGCCGCCCGAACTGCAGCAGCGGTCTTTCCAGGGCAAACCACGATACTGTCGCTGCGGAGATTGAAACGACCAAAGCGGCGCAAGTCACAAGGAATTGCGGCGCGGTCGCGATATCGGCTGTCCCGCCGAAGATGAGTCCGTGCATCACACCGTTGATGGGCTGGTGGATCAGATAGAGGCAATACGAGATCGTGCCAAAGCCCACCAGCACTCTGGACCGGAGAAACATCGGCGAGCGTCGTCCCTGCATGATGAGCAGGATGCAGTACGCGAACAGAGCTGCCATGAACGGCCAGACAGCATAGAGCGCACTGCGCGGTGCGAACGCGGCGACGGCCACGACAACCGACGTTGCCGCCAGCGGTATGATCAGCCGAACAATCTCCGGAAGCTTGACGCGCTGCCGGACGATGTAGGCGGAAAACACTCCGATCAGGAGAACAGGGCTGCTGTAGAGCAGCGGTCCCGCACCGCGCATCTGGAAGCCGTCCCAGCCGAGAAGGACGCTGGCCAGATAGCAAGCCACGATGCCGCCGACGATCGACGGCAGCAGCAGACGGGCCGGCAGCAGGAACACCAGCAACGGCGTGAGAAGGTAGAATTGCTCCTCTACCGCGAGCGTCCATGTCGGACGCAGCCAGATCATCCCGAGCGAGCCACCGAAATTCTGGGTAAAGGTGAAATAGGAGAGGGCCGGAAACGGCTCGTCAATCCATGGCGCCGGGCCGTAGAGATGGATGAAGCCCAGCGTTGCGGTGATCGTCAGGAAATACACAGGCAGGATGCGCAGGGCGCGTCGCGCGTAGAACACCCTGAAGAAGTTCGGGCTGGTGTTGTGCTCCAGGATGATCGATCCGATCAGGAATCCGGACAGCACGAAAAACAAGGTCACGCCCGGCCACCCGAACGTGAAGACGACAATGCCATGCTCCACCTCGCCGAAGTAGTGAGCGATGACGACTGCGAGAATCGCAATCCCCCGCATTCCATCAAGCTCCGGGATGCGCGCCGGGCTTGAAGTTTGACGATCCGCTGGCTGTGCAATATCCGATCCGCGAAACGCGGTTTCAAATTTGTTCATGGGCCCCCGCCCGCCGAGGAAATGGCAGAAGGCTACCACTGCGATTGCGGCGAGCAACCAGAAAGCGACGGCTCCCGGCCGAAGGCTACCGGCACCCGCTGAGATTCCCTGCAGACCCCAGCAATTTCAATGGGGAGGAGAGACTGTCAATCAGCCGCCTCATGGCTTCGCAGGTTAGAGTCCTGCCTCCCCAACCAGCCTTCGCTCGCTTCGCGAGCTACGGCTGGGCAGGCCAGCAAAACTCCATCGCAGCGAAGTGAGCTAAGGCTGTCGCGCCGAAGCCCGAGGGCGCAGGCGGGCTGTGTCCGCGCGCAAGACCGGCTTAGAATCTCTTCGTAATTCCAAGGAAACCCTCTGTTTTAGGGCGCCTGATCTTGATGCCTACTGTCGGGTCCGCGCCAACGATCTGCTGCTCCAAGAGCCGAGTGAACAGTTCGCGCATAGTGTCGAGAAAATTGCGCGCGGCCGAGGTGTCGACGATCTGCGCTCAATAGCTTCTGATCGCCAATTTTAGCGCGGGTTTGGCCAGCCGGTCGGGCGAAGAATGAGATAAGGTCAACTTCTAATTATTTCGAACCTTTTTGGTGCAACATGACAAATTTCAGTGGCGTTTATGAAGTCCCCGGAATCAAGTTGCTCGTCCAAGACAAGGACATGGCGTGTTGGTTTGCGTCGGCAATGATGGTCTTGAATTGGAAGGAGCAATACCGGCCCGGCAAAGCTTATCAATGTTCTGCAGTCGATCGAGCAACTATCGATCTGTATAGGGCAAACAAGGGAATCCAGAATCCTCAAATTATTCCGTTGGCGAGGAGATTGGGCCTGGTTCACGTGCCGCCGATGTCGCCAACTATTGACGCCTTGGCCGGCTGGTTGCGAAGCTATGGCCCTCTGTGGACAAACGGCAAAAAGCACATCGTGGTCATAGCCGGACTTCGCAAGACGTCGCGCGGCGGCTACGAAGTCAAGGTATACGACCCCTGGCCAGGAATTGGAGTAGGCTGGCGCACTCTTTCCGGCTGGTATACCGGCTTTGATGCTGGTCAACAGGTATCTAGCTCGAGGGACGCCGGTGCGGACGTAGAAGCTGTATTTCTGCATGCTCCATAGTTCGACCGATGTGACTGGTGACGGTTTCTGGCTAGAGGCGAGCGATTTGCTCGTCCGAGAGCTTTCCGGGGTGTAGCTGTCGCGCCGAAGCCCGCAGGGCGTAGGCCGGGCTGTGTTCGCGAGCAATGCCTGGCTTCGCGAGCTACGGCCCGGCAAGACAGCCCAACTCCCTCGCGGCGCATTTGCCTGCGCCCCCTGTCCCTTGCCACGCCGTTGATTCAGATCAAAACTTGCGTTTGCGGGCAGCCAAGATTGCGGGAACAGGAGCATGAGCGCCTGTCTCTCTTTTTCAGCGGCCCCCTCCCGGCCGTGCCCTCAACCCCGATCGCGAGACTGGAATGCCCGATTGCATCAAGCGCGCCGTCCTCTCCGCCGCAGTTCTGCTCGCCGTGTTCGCAGCAGGGAGCCCGCCTGCGCGCGCGCAGACCCTGAAGGCCGTCAAGGAGCGCGGCATCCTCAGGTGTGGCGTCGGGCAGGGGTTGCTGGGCTTTTCGAGTCAGGATGACCAAAGCAACTGGCGCGGCCTCGATGTGGACATTTGCCGGGCGGTCGCGGCCGCGGTGCTTGGCGATCCTGCCAAGGTGACGTTCGCGCCGCTCGACGCCGCAAGCCGCTTCAGCGCTTTGCAATCCGGCCAGATCGACCTGCTCTCGCGCAATTCGACCTGGACGATGTCGCGCGAGACCTCCCTCGGGCTGATGTTTGCCGGCGTTGCCTATTTCGACGGCCAGGGTTTTCTGCTGCGGCGGGACAGCGGAATTGATACGGCCCTGCAGCTTGGCGGCAAGACGGTCTGCACGCAGACCGGTACGACGAGCCAGCTCAACGTCGCGGACTATTTCCGCGTCAACGACATGCCGCTGAAGGTGCTGGCGCTCGACACTGTGGAAGAGAGCCGCAAGGCCTATGATGACCGCAAATGCGACGTGCTCACCAGCGACGTTTCGCAGCTCTACGCCGAGCGCCTCAAGCTCGCGGCACCCGACAGCCACGTGATCCTGCCGGAAGTGATCTCGAAGGAGCCGCTCGGGCCGGTGGTCCGGCAGGGCGACGATCAGTGGTTCAACCTGGTCAAGTGGACGCTCTACGCGCTGATCAACGCCGAAGAACTCGGCATCAAATCCTCGACGATCGACGATGCGTTGAAATCCTCCGACCCGAACGTCCGGCGCCTGGTCGGAACCGAAGGCGAGTTCGGCCTGCAACTCGGCCTCTCGAACGACTGGGCCGTGCGCGCGGTTCGCGCGACCGGCAACTACGGAGAGATCTACGAGAGAAATGTCGGGACGCAATCCCGGCTCAGCGTTCCGCGCGGGCTGAATGCGCTCTGGACCAAGGGCGGGATCCAGTACGCGCCTCCCATCAGGTAGTTTTGGGGGTATCCATGGACGTGGACTACTATTCGCTGCTGTCGAAAGCCGTTGCAGGCAAGGACGTCGCCGCGCGCGATCAGATCTACAAGGAGGCCTACGAGATCATCAGGCGGTCCCGTCTCGCGCCCGAGGCCGCCTCGTCTCACGTGGCCGCGCTCGATGACGCCGTGCGTCGGATCGAGGACGAACTCGCCGTCGATGAAGGGAGGGGCGCGGCAGCACTCGACGAGGTGCTGGCGACGGGCAGAAGCTGGAAGCCGCTGCTCGCCGGGCTCTGCGCGCTGGTTGCCATCGGCCTGACCGCCGTGCTGTACGGATATGTCGCCGGCAAGCCCAAGGTCACGGCGTCAGCGGCGAAGATGGCCCGCGCAAGCGAGGACATCGTCATGGCGGACCTGAAGGCTGGCGTCGACGGCGGATCGAGCGGCGATGGCCTGCCATTCGCATTTCAGCGGCAGGTGGTGTTCTATCGCACCACCGTTGTTCCCGGATCGATCGTGATCGATCGCGAGAGCCGCTTCCTCTACCTGATCGATTCGAACAATTCCGCGCGCCGCTATGGCATCGGGATCGCGCAGGAATGCCTCAAGGGGGGCAGCTTCTTTCGCGTCACCAACAAGTTCGAATGGCCGGAGTGGCGGCCTGCAGGCGCAAATACCAAAGACGCCGACGCGCTGCTCGCATCGACTGGCAAGCCCGGCAGTCCGCTCGGTGCACGCGCGATGTTGCTGGACAAGCCCGGCCTGCTGATCCATGGCACGAATTCGCCGAAGACGATCGGCCATCTCGTCGCGTCTGGATGCATCCGCCTCGTCAACGACGATGTCGAGGACCTGTATCGGCGTGTTTCCCTGGATACGCGGGTCGTGTTCGTCAGCTAAAGCGCGATGAGATTTGAATCATCATCGCGCTTTAGCTGCTTGTTTGAGCATGATCTTTTTCGGAAAACCGCTGCGCACTTTTCCGGATCATGCTCTAGCCGGCGCTGATCGCGACACCGCCGCGACGTCCGCCACCCGGTGGTTCCGCCATTCCGGTGACGGCGATGGCCAAGCTCGGGTCTTGATCCATATCAAGCCTCGATTGCCATTCATTCCTCATAGTGCGCGGGTGCCCATGGAGGAGTGAGATGAACAGAGCACCACCCCGCGCCTTGATCCGCATGTCGGCAACGGCGGTCTCGGCCGCCTTGCTTGCGGTTGCCGCCAGTTGCGGCGCCCGCGCCGACGATTCCGCAAGCCTGCTGAAGGCGATGACCGAGTATACGGCGGCGCAGAAATCGATCACCGCGACGTTCGACAGCGACGTCGAGATCATCACGCCGGACCTGCAAAAAATCCAGTTCACCAGCTCCGGTCAGTTGCGAATGGCGCGACCCGACAAGCTGCGGATCAGGCGCACCGGCGGCTATGCCGATGTCGATCTGGCCTATGACGGCAAGACCGTGTCGCTCTACGGCAACAACGCCAAGGCCTATGTGCAGGCGGACGCGCCCGGCACGATCGACCAGCTGGTCGATACGATACAGGCCAAGACCAACGCCGCGCTTCCGGGCATCGATCTGTTGCTGTCCAATTCGTTCGACGTGCTGACGTCCGACGTCATCGAGGGCTACCATATCGGCCAGGGCGTCGTTGACGGCGTCGAGTGCGAGCATCTGGCGTTTCGCGGGCGGGATACGGACTGGCAAATCTGGATCCAGGCCGGCGCGCAACCGATTCCGCGCAAATATGTCATCACCAGCAAGACCGTGGCCGGCGCGCCGCAATACACGCTGCGGATCAAGGACTGGAAGACCGAGGCAATCGCCGACGCCGACGCCTTCGCCTTCAAGCCGCCGGAGGGCGCGACGAAGGTCGGGCTCGATTCCGATGTGATGGTCGAATTCGACGAAGTGCCTGCCGGCACGACCAGTGGAGCCAAGAAATGATCATTTCACTTCGCAAGCTGCTTCTGCTCCTCGCCGCCACGCTTGCCTTCGCGAGCGCATTGCTCTGGAACGGCAAGGCCGATGTCGGACAAGGGCTGGTGTCCACATCGGAAGCCCGGGTCGGGCGGCCGTTGACGCCGATGAGCTATGCCGGCGTCGCACGCCGCACCACGCGCCGCGCGGTCGTCTACGGCGGCGCCGCCGCAGCCGGCGCCGCAGCCGCCGGCGCCTATGCGGCCTCGCCGGGTTGCGTCCAGGTGACCAATGCCTACGGCCAGGTTGTCACCAAGTGCTGAGCTGGCCGCCTGATCAATCGTCTGCATCGGCTGCACCGCAGCTCGATAGCTCGTGAGATCGTTCGTAGAGGAGGACCTCCCATGCTTCGCCCTATCTTCGCTGCGCTGGGAATACTGGTTCTGACCGCCGCGTGTCTGGTTCCCGATGACGCCTATGCCCGTCGTGGAGGAGGCGGCGGCTTCCGCGGCGGAGGCGGTGGATTTCATGGCGGCGGGATGCGTGGCGGAGGCATGCATGTCGGCGGCGCAAGATACCATGGCGGCGGGTATCGGGTCGCAGGCCGCCCGCGGCCTGCACACCCGATCGCGGGGCGTCCGGGCTATCCGGGCCGGCCGGTCGCAGGTCGCCCCGGCCGTCCGGTCGCCGGCTACCCCGGATACGGCCGCGGCTACTATCGCCCCGGCTACGGCGCCGCAGCCGTCGGCGCCGCGGCTGCCGCCGGCGCGTATTATGGCGGCTATGGCTATTCCGGAAACCAAGGCTGCTATTACGATCAATACGGCCAAATGATCTGCCCGCAGTACCCGTACCAGTAGCGATCCGGCCGAGCGGTGAGGGATGGTTCGGCCGTCGCGCCGCAAGGTCTCGTTAACCAGAATCGGTCACGCTTCAGCACGACCGGATTGGATGGGTTCGCGCGCGAAGGTCGCTACGATCGTCATCGTGGCGGCCTTTCGTGTTTGCGTTTCCGGGGAGACCATCGATGGAGTATGGCGCTTTCACCGACGCGAGCCTGAAGATGATGTACGAGGCCGTGCGCGGCGCGCTCGAAGCCGACGATGCGTTCGAGGCCAATGGTGAGGAGCCGAAATTCCGGGTGCGGTCGACGGCCGAGTGGAAACGGCATGCCGGCAATCTCGAGACCGAGATGCTGAGGCGAGGGCTCCAGATCGACATCATCGACTGGACCGGCGGTCAGGGCGAGCTGCCGCTTTAGCCGGCGCCTTCAATCGGCTTGTTCCACCGCTTCACCCGGTGCACGCGGTCTCCGCCGACAGGTCGTCGGCATTCGGATCGGCGGCGGCGGTGGCCCAGGCCAGTTCGACCAGCGTCACGATGCGCCGGCCGGCGCCGTCGAGCTGGCAGACGATCAGGCCTTGCTCCTCGATATAGGTCAGAAGGTGCCGCGCGCGGCGCAGCGAGTGCGTGCCGTAGGCGCGGGCGATCGCCGCATCGCTCGGGCAGGGCCAGCCCTCTTTCGCCGCACGGGCAATCATCATGAAGACGCCCTGCATGTCGTCGGGCAGGATCGCGGCCCGCAGCAGCACGTCCTGCCACGCATCGTCTTCCGCCATGTCGGCGCCGAGCCCGGCGCGGGCCCGCGTCAGCATGCGGCGGAAATCGGCGAGTTCCGGCACCACGGCCCCCAGGCCCTCGATCCGGCAGCGGACCACGAATTCCTGGTAGAGCACGCCGATGGCGCGGAAGCCCGCATCGGGCTCCGCCAGAATGGCGCGCAGGATGCGATCCAGCCGCTCGCGCCGCTCCGCCAGTTGCTCGGCGCTGAGCGGCGGCTCTGCCGTGTCGGGTTCGATCTCCGGCGCCGCCTGTTTGGCCGCCATCAGCTGGTTGAGCAGATCCGGCGCCGGCCGGCGCTGCGGCCGCGCCGTCTCGGGCGGCGGGGCGGCGAGGATGATGGCGCGGGCGTCTTCCAGCGCGGCCTCGGGCAGCGGCAGCAGCCGCGGCGCCGCGTTGCGCGGCTGGGTGTCGGTCGGGCCGATGCGCAAGCCCAGCGGGCGGCGGGAGAGCGCAGGTCCCAGAGCCATGAATTGTCCGCGCTCGAGGTCGCGGAAGGCTTCGGCCTGGCGCCGCTCCATGCCGAGAAGGTCGGCGGCGCGCGCCATGTCGATGTCGAGGAACGTGCGGCCCATCAGGAAATTGGACGCTTCGGCCGCGACGTTCTTCGCAAGTTTCGCCAGCCGCTGGGTCGCGATGATCCCGGCAAGCCCGCGCTTGCGGCCGCGGCACATCAGGTTGGTCATGGCGCCGAGCGAGAGCTTGCGGGCCTCGTCGGACACTTCGCCCGCGATCGCCGGCGCGAACAATTGCGCCTCGTCCACCACCACCAGCATCGGATACCAGTGGTCGCGGGCGACCTCGAACATGCCGCCGAGGAAAGCCGCGGCGCGGCGCATCTGGTTCTCGGCGTCGAGCCCCTCGAGATTGAGCACCGTGGAGACGCGGTGGATGCGCACGCGCTCGCCCGCGGCCTGCAGGCTGCGCTCGGTATGGTCCTCGGCATCGATCACGAGGTGGCCGAAGCGCTCGGCCAGCGTCACGAAGTCGCCCTCGGGATCGATGATGGTCTGCTGCACCCAGCGGGCGCTCTGTTCCAGCAGGCGGCGCAGCAGATGGGATTTGCCGGAACCTGAATTGCCCTGCACCAGCAGGCGGGTGGCGAGCAGTTCCTCGAGGTCGATGGCCGCTGGGGCGCCGGCCGTCGTCTGCCCCATCTCGATCGCGACCGTCATGTCCCCGACTCAAACGCTGCTTGCGGAGAGGCGGCTTAACAAGCCGATCGCGCGCCGTCGAGCGACCCGCGACATCATCCCCAGGCACGACCGAACGCGGTCACCCCCGCAACGCCCGCCGCAGCACGCCGGCAAAATCCTGCGCCACCTGGGAGAGCGCTTCGTGCGTGGGGGAGAGGATGGCGATCTGGTACTGGATCCTCGGTTTGAACGCGCGGATAGTGAGGCCTTCGGTGAACGGCTTGCTCACCACGGGATCGACGATGCCGACGCCGCGGCCCTGCGCGACCAGCTGGCAGGCGGTCGAGAAGAATTCGGTCTCCGCCACCACGTTCCAGCGTGCGCCGGCTTCCGAGAAGGCGGAGGCGAGCTGCTGGTAGATCGGGTCGCCGCGAAACAGCGTGACAAACGGGACGCCATCGAGGTCCTTCGGCGTGATCTGCTTGAGTTTCGCGAGCGGATGCGCCGGCGGCAGCATGCACAGGCACTCATACGAGAACACCTCCATGTGCGAGGTCGGATAATCGAGCGGCAGCTCGGCGACCGCGAGGTCGAATTGCTGGGTCGACATCAGCTCGCGAACGGTCGCGGAATTGCGCGTGATGATCTTGATCTGCAGATCGGGCCGGTTGCGGGCAAACTGCGACAGCAGGCGCGGCAACAGGTTGATCGAAATGCTCGGATAGGCCGCGACCGCGAGGTGACCACGCCGGCCGGACCGGATCTCGGCGGCGACCCGGGAGGCATTTTCCGCGGCTTCCAGCGCCCGCGCAGCCTCGACATAGAACAGCTTGGCTTCCGGCGTCGGTTGCAGGCGTCCGCCGCGGCGCAGGAACAGCGTCAGGCCGGTCTCATGCTCGAGGCCGGCGATCATCGTGCTGATCCCGGGCTGCGACATGCCGAGCAGTTCGGCGGCCCTGGTCATGGTGCCGTGAAGCATCAGGGCGCGAAAGCATTCGAGCTGTCGGAGGCGCATGGGCGACTATACGATTAAGCTATAATGGGCACAACTAATATTATTGGAATTGCATGAGCGGCGATGCTCCGATGGCGCGACGAAGCCTAGAGGAGACACCACGTGACCGCAGCCGCCGCCGATCTCGCCCGCGCCCGCCTGATTCCTGCCCGCCACGGGATCGCGGCCCGCCTCAAGGCGGGAGAGACAGTCACCGTCGTCAACACGCACGGCAAGCAGGTCGTCGACACCTGGGCCTTCAATGCGCGCGATGTGAGCGAATTCATGTCGATGGAGCACAGCCGCGCATCGATGTTGCGGCTCATCCCCCGGGTCGGCGACACGCTGACGACCAACCGGCGCCGCGCGATCCTCACCTTGGTCGCCGACACCACACCCGGCATTCATGACACGCTGATCGCGGCCTGCGACATTCACCGCTATCGCCAACTCGGCGCCGCCGGCCATCACGACAATTGCACGCAGAACCTGGCGCAGGCGCTCGAGGCGGTCGGCCTGTCGGTCGCCGTGACGCCGGCGCCGCTGAACCTGTTCATGAACGTGCCGGTGACCGGCAATGGGGAACTCGACTTCCAGTCGCCGGTCAGTGAGGCCGGGCAGTACGTCGCGCTGCGTGCCGAGATGGACCTCGTCATCGTGTTCTCCGCCTGTCCTCAGGACATGGTGCCGGTGAACGACATGCACCCGACCGACGCCCATTTCCTGATCGCCTGACCTCGCGGAGAACCGACCATGCGCAAGCTGCCGCCCCTCAATGCGATCCGCGCCTTCGAAGCCGCCGCGCGCCACGAGAGCTTTACCGCCGCCGCGAGCGAACTCTGCGTCACGGTGACCGCGATCAGCCACCAGGTCCGGCAGCTCGAGGCGATCCTCGGGCGGAAACTGTTCGAGCGGTCGGGGCGCGCCGTGGTGCTGACGGCGGAAGGGCATGCGGTGTTTCCCTTGCTGCGCGACGGTTTTGACCGCATGGCCAGCGCTTTTGCCGTGATCTCTCCGCCGGCCGGTGGCGATGCGATCACGGTTTCGACCACGCGCGCCTTCGCGGAACGCTGGCTGATGCCGCGGCTCGCGCATTTCAACGCGGCGTTTCCGTCCGTCGTGGTCCACATCGATGCGACCGAGGATACGCGGACACCGGGCACTGAGGGCATCGACCTTGCCGTGCGCTATGGCCGCGTCGATCGCGCCTGCGAAGCCGCCGTGCTGTTCAACGATCGCTACATCGCGGTCGCAGCGAGCACGATCTGTCCGCCGGGCAGTCGTCTTGCGATCGATGAGTTCCGCTCGCGGTCATTGCTGGCGTTTCGCTGGAAGAACGCGGCGCTGGATTCTCCTGCGTGGTCGGCCTGGCTTGCCGGAGTCGACCACGATCTCGGGCGGGATTTTCGTATCTCCTGGTACAGCGAGGAGCCCCTGGCGCTGCACGCCGCCGAACGCGGCCTGGGGCCGCTGTTGTGCAGCGATGCGCTGGTGGACGAGCAATTGCGCCAGGGCACGCTGCGCCGGCTCGACGGACCCGCGCTGCCGGGCTTTGCCTATCGCCTGGTGGAAGCGCCGGACGGCGTCAGGCGCAAGTCGGTGATCGCCTTCGTCGACTGGATGCGCGCGGAGGCTGCCGCATTTCGCAGCGGCCCGGAGCCGGTCATGACACAGGCTGCGTGAAATAGGGTAGCGTCTCGGTCCGGACCTGATAGGTGCCGGCCTTGACCAGGCCGTCGATATGGGCGGCGATGTCTTCGAGCGGGGCGAACCACACCTTGTCATCCGCGACGATCCGCTCGAGCCAGCGCTCCACCACGCGCCAGCGGGCCAGCCGGCCGGTCAGGAACGGGTGCCAGATCCCCATCCAGAACCCGCCGGCCTCATAGGCGGCCTCGAATTCCTCGAAGGAGGCGGCGAGACCCTCGCTTGGCGCTTTGACCGGCATCATGTAGCCGATCTCCGCGTAATGGGCGAACGGCGGCCAGTCATCCGATCCCCAGTGCGGCGGCATTTCGTAGAGCGAACCGCGCGCGGTGCGCATCAGATAGGGGATGTCGTCCGCCATCAGCGAAGAATCGTAGACGAAGCCGTGCTCGATCAGGAGATCGATGGTGGTCTGATTGGCATTGTAGACCGGCGCGCGGTAGCCGCGCGGCTTGCGCCCGGTCATCGCGACGTGAACGCCGAGGGCGCGTTCGAATGCCACACGCTGCTCGGCGGAGGAAATCTCGGTTGGATCTTCGTGAATGTAGCCGTGATGACCGATCTCGTGGCCATCGCCGAGGATCGCCTCCACCGCATCCGGGTAGCGCTGCATGGTCCAGGCCGGCATGAAGAACGACTGCTTGAGGCCGAGGCGGCGATAGGTCTGAAGGATGCGCGGAACGCCGACGGTCGGTCCGTATCGTCCCATCGTGATCGGATAGAGCCGGTCGAACGAATCCTTCGGCCGCGCGATGTGGATCAGGCTGTCGGCGTCGACGTCGAAGGTGATCGCACAGGCGCAGCGCGCGCCGTTCGGCCAGGGGATGGGATTGCGTATCATCGGATCATCCTCGCAGTGGTGGCCAGAGGCGGCGCATCATTCCGCGGCCACCCTAGAGCCTTTTCCGTTCCGATTTAAATCGGAACGGGGCTCTAGATTCTTGTTTGACGCGGTTTCTTCACGCGAACCGGTATCCACTTCGCTCGAAAACGCTCTGACAGGCCCATCGATCCCAAGACACTGCCGGACCAGGACGGGAATGGCGGCGAAGGCATCGGCGAGCGACTGCCGGTGACGTTCATCACCGAACTCCTGGTAGTCGACCGCGATCAGATGGCTTTCCTGGACGCCGAGATAGTGCGCGCAGGTGAAGATGTGGGTTTCCAGATGGTTCATGCTTTCCCGCACCCCGCTGGGACCGAAGCCGAATTCGCCGCGCGAGCTCAGCACCACCAGCGTCTTGCCGCGCATGATCGGTTCGAGCGGAAAGTCGCCGCGCTCAAGATCGAAGCTGAAGGTCTTGTCGATGCGGATGACCTTGTCGAACCACGATTTCAGCGATGCCGGCATGCCGTAATTGTGCATCGGTGCGCCGATCACGATCACGTCGGCGCGCGCGAGCTCGTCGATCAGCATGTCGGAGAGGCGAAGCTCGTCCTGCTGTTCCGCGGTGCGGCTCTCCGGCGCGGTGAAGGCCGCGGCGATCCACGCCTCGGTGACGAGCGGCGGCGGATCGCGGCCGACGTCGCGGGCGATGACGGTCGCGCCGGCCTCGTGCGCCAGCCAATGATCGACAAAGGCTTTTGAGAGTTTGCGGCTGACTGAACGGTCGCCGCGCGGGCTGGCATCGATGTGCAGAAGGGTGGTCATCCTTTTGGGTCCTTTGGGCCTCGGCTGGTTGAGCGCAATGCGTTGGCCGCACCATGACCGAGCGCCGCCTTCGGCGTGAATGACGAATCCAGAAGGTGGGTTGAGAAAATCTCAACAGTGAAGCGGTGTGCCATCGTGAGGCGATGGTCGCGCCTGATTTGGCTGCGCTCGGTCGCGATCCCTCTGCGCCAGCTTCACTCTCGATGTCGCCTCAACCCGGCTTGAGCAATTCTCACTCACGTATCAGGGCTGCCGCTGCTCAGATGCCGGTCGCGGCCCAAATCAGTGCGCCGGACAAACGGGGGAAACATGGTGGACAGGCAAACACAGCTACCAGCGCAGGATGAGGCCGGCTTCGATGCGCACGGAATCGAGCCGGTGCCGGTCGCGCACCGGACGTCGTCGCCATTCGATCAGTTCTGGATCTGGACCGGCGCGAACATCGCGCCGATCAACTGGGTGCTGGGCGCGCTCGGCATCCAGCTCGGCCTCAGCCTGCTGCAGACCCTTGCGATCGTCGTGATCGGCAATCTGCTCGGCGCTGCGCTGTTTGCCGCGTTCTGCCTGATGGGGCATCGCACCGGCGTGCCGCAGATGGTGCTGGGCCGCCTGGCGTTCGGACGGCGCGGCGCGTATCTGCCGGCGCTGGCGCAGGTGCTGATGCCGATGGGCTGGGTCGCGGTCAACACCTGGATCGTGCTCGACCTCTGCATGGCCGCGCTCGACCGGATGGGAATTGCCGGCGGCGTCGAGCTCAAATACGCGATCGCCGCATCCGTCATGCTGCTGCAAGTCGCCATCGCCGCCTGGGGTTTCAACGCCAGCAAGGTGTTCGAGCGCTACACCATGCCGTTCATCCTGCTGATCATGGCTGTGATGACCGCGCTCGCATTCCTGCGCGTCGACATCAAGTGGAGCGCCGCAACTGTGACCGGCATGCCGGCATTCGCCGCGGCGACGCAACTGATGACCGCGATCGGCATCGGCTGGGGCATTTCCTGGCTGACCTACGCGTCGGACTACACCCGCTTCAGCCGGCCTTCGCTCAGCGCCGCCAAGGTGTTCCGCGCGACGTTCCTCGGCATGTTCCTCCCGACGGTCTGGCTCGCCTTCCTCGGCGCTGCGATCGCGTCCGCCGGCGCCGGGTCCGATCCGTCAAAACTGATCATCGCCGCCTTCGGCGCGATGGCGCTGCCGGTGCTTCTGGTGCTGATCCATGGCCCGATCGCGACCAACATCGTGGTGATCTATTCGGCGGCGTTGTCGTTTCTCGCGCTCGATCTGCGCCGCCCACGCTGGATGATCTCGGTGGCATCCGGCCTCGTCGCCTCCGTGATCCTCTATGCGTTCCTGCAGTCGGGCGATTTCGCCCACGCCTTCGACAACTTCATGGTTGCCCTGATCGTCTGGATCAGCCCGTGGGCGGGTGTCACGCTTGCGGATTTCTATCTGGTGCGGCGCGGCCGGATCGATGTCGCCTCGCTCTATCGTCCGTCGGACCGCCGCCGTGATTTCAATTGGGCCGGGCTCGTCGCGTTTGCCGCCGGCCTCTTGGCGGCCTGGGTGTTCCAGATGGGCACGATCCCGGCCATGCAGGGCCCGCTCGCGCTGGCAACCGGCGGCGTCGATCTGTCCTGGCTCACCGGCATCACCGTATCAGCGTCGAGCTATCTGGTGCTGCATCGGCTGGTCGGACATCCGCTGGCGCGGGAGTGCCAAGCGCCGGCTGCCGATCAGGTACCGGTCGAGGCCGCGCCGACATCGAGCTGACGAGGCAGGCCTTCACGATACTGTGCCCGAGCGGCTGAGTGCGGCGTCGTTATTGCTTGGTCCGCTTGGTGTTTCGCGGCGCGGGAGCGGGCTGCGGTGCGGCAGGGCTTTCGGCCCTGGCCGACTCCAGCGAGTTGACCCGCGCGCTGAGCGAACCCAGCTGGTCGGAGAGCAGCTTCTGATCGCCCTGTTGTGCCGACAGCTTTTGCTGGACGTCGCCCACCTGCGACGCCAGCTTCTGCTGATCGGCCTGAACGCCTTGCACCGCCTGCTGCAGCGACGCCAAGGTCTGCTTGATTTGCTCGATCGCCGGATCCGGAGCAGGCGCGACCGCGGCCTGCTGTTGCGAGCCGGCAGAGCGGGTTCCGCTGCCGTAGCTCATCCATAGCGCACCGGCGGCGACGATGAGGGCGAGCAGCGCGACGAGCAATGGCAGTGCCGATCGTGGCCGTGCATCGGCGGGCATCGAAGGGTCGGTCATGAGAAATTCCCCCGTTGGCGGATAACGGGGTCAACGATCAAGGCGCGGGCCGGTTCCGCGTTCCATCTCGACGACGGTTTTGCGTCGCTGGAGGCGGCCGATGCAACGTGGGCGCGACGCCGTCAATCGATGGGGCACCAGCCGATCCCGGCAAGAACGCAATCCGCGCGCAGCGCATATGGAGTTTCGTGATGAGTTACGCGGCTTCCAGCGGCCGCGTCATCTCCTCGATCGTCGGCACCAGTGTCGGCGCTTCGCAATCGAGCTCGGCCAGCCGGCTCATCAGTTCGCGCAGCCTTGGCGGCAGATCGGCGTAATCGTCTCGCAGCGCGTAGCGCAGGCGCTCGCCGATTTCCTCGCAGATGGCGCGCGCGTGCTCGGATGTGATCGGATGCTGCTCAATCATCGGCGTGGACCGCTAGTGAAGACGGCGGGCCCTCAAACTGCATCTCCGCAACGGCAGACCCGGCATACGCAGCGGCGATCACCACGAGGATACGAACAACGCTGAACATGGGACGCTCTCCCTTTTTTCTTCAGCATTGAATAGCAGGCGCTCGTTGCCGCCCGCTTAGGGAACCTGGTTCTCACCGCCTTTAGAGGCGTGGTAAACGCGAGGTGCACGGCGCGTTTAGAAAAAGGTAACGCTGTTGGCCTCCGCGGTCGCCCGGATGAACCGACGGGTCGCGCGAACGTGCGCCCGATGACAAGCTCCGCGATATCCGGGGCCGCTCCATCGCCTGAGCAGACCGTGCTCGCATCTCGCTTCCGCCGTCGCCCTTCGAGCTACGGCGGACAAGTCGCTCATGTGGGCTCAGGGCTACGTGCTGATTTCAGCGGCAGGGCGCTCAGTGCCGCGCTTGTGATCGCAGCCGCCGGGGCGTGTGGCCCACTTCATAAGCGCGCCGTGCAGCCTCGCGTAGCTTCGCGCCATGCGGAGCCTCATCATGCGTGGCATCATCGTATTTGTGGTTTTGCTCGTGGCGGTGGCCGCGATCCATGGCGGTTCTTTCAAACCGCTTCCCACCGCGGCGATGCCGCAGGTCAACGTGCCCTGAGGCCGAAGCGCGCCGCGGCTCAGCGGCGGCGCGGCTTGCGCGGAAACAGCCGGTCGCGGATGTAGCGCGAGGTCGGCGTCAGGCGGATGCCGCGCGGCTTCTGCCAGGCGGCGCGGTCGATCTCCTTCTTGTCGCCGATCGCAAGGCGGCCCTTGGCATTCTTGGCGATGAAGATCGCGTCGCTCATCTTGCGGCCGGAGCGCTTGTTGCGCGCTGTCACTTCCTTCCAGAGGCTGAGCCGGCCGAGCTTGAGCTTCGGCAGCTCTTCCTTGATCTCGCGCTTGAGACAATTTTTTCCGGACTCGCGCGCACGCCGGCGGCCGCCGGGGAACATCCACAGGCCGTCGGATCGGCGTCGAACCAGAAGAACCTTGCCGCGCCTGGCGGCAACCAATTTGGAGGACTTCGTCACTGCTGCAGCAAAACCTAAATAGAATCGCAGCTTATTCTAATTTGTCTGTTTTGATAGACAAGTTCAATTGCGGATCGTTCCACCGCAGGTGGTTGTCGCGTGCTGCCGTCCGCGCCGGCAGGTTCCCGGACGCGGTCATCCGCGCTCGCGACTCAGCGCCGGGTTGTTGCACGTCGCGTGTCGGCGAGGTGACGACTGTCGTCCTGCAATCGCGCGTGTCTGCGGGTCACCGCCGCGATCAGTTTGGATATCGGTCACGCCCGCGAGTTAGTCGGACATCGGACGACTGCGCCGCCGCTCATCGTCAACGTTGCTCGCGGGTTCGAACTGCGCTGTGCCCGATGGCTCAGCCCCGCCAAGCCTCGCAACCAATTGGTGCTGCGAAGCGTCGCAACCTGTCGCTGCCGCCGCACGATGAATCTTCCCGATTGATCTTCCCGATTGACAATATGTTCTCGTTTTGTTCTAATCGACCTCCACCGCGAGGGAGAACACGCCATGGACAACCGTATCAGCGAAATCCGCAGGCAGATCAGGGCGCTGCGGGTCAGCATGCTCGAGGCTGAAGCGATCATGCGCCAGCAGGTCAACCGCGATGAGGACTGCACCTTCGTGGCCGGCGACCTGCTGAAGATGCGGGGCGTGATGAGCCGTCTGGTCGCGGAGCGCCGTGCGCTCGGCGATTCCGAGCCGATCCTGGTGAATGGCAGCACCGTGCCGCGTCGGCTCGCGAAGTCGGTGTTCGTTCGCCCGACACGGCGTCACCTCGTCGAACTCCGGGTATGACGACGCCGCTTGCGAAGATGCGGCTCGCGCCTGATGGTACGAGCCGTCCGTGCTGGTGAGCCGTCGCGCACGGCCGGGATGATTCCCCGATAGTGCGTCTTGCGCGTATAGTGGATGTCGCGAGACTATGGGCGCGCGTCCGGATCCTCTGGAACCGATTGCGGCCAGCCGTCTTGGTTCGTCATCGACGTCCTCGGGGAGGAAAGCGCAGATGGCCGAAGAGAGCAAAGCGCCCGCTGGTCCTGATCTCGCGCAAGGTGTCGCCCTCAGCGCCTTCGAGAATGACATGCTGCTCGGCCATGTCGGCGACGACGACGTGCTGCTGGTGCGGCGCGACGGGCAGATTTTTGCGATCGACGCCTATTGCAGCCACTATCACGGGCCGCTGGCCGAGGGGCTGGTGGTCGGCGACAGCATTCGCTGCCCCTGGCATCACGCCTGCTTCGATTTGCGCAGCGGCGCGGCGAGCCGGCCGCCCGCGCTGTCGCCGCTGTCGGTGTGGCAGGTCGAGCAGGACGGCGGCCGCGTCGTGGTCCGCACCCGGCAGCAGCCTCAGGCCGCAACATCGTGGCCACCGGATGCGCCGCAGCGGATCGTCATCGTCGGCGGTGGTGCCGCCGGCTTTGCCGCCGCCGAGATGCTAAGGCGCGAAGGTTTTGCCGGCGAGGTCACGATGCTGAGCAGCGATGCGGCGCCGCCGGTCGACCGGCCGAACCTGTCGAAGGACTATCTCGCCGGCAGCGCGCCGGAAGAGTGGGTGCCGCTGCGGCCGGATGATTTCTATCCCGAGACGAAGATCGATCTGCGCCTTGGCACCGAGGTGACCGCGATCGACGGCACAGCGCGCCACGTCGTGCTCGC
Organism: Bradyrhizobium ivorense; assembly: GCF_900696085.1. Taxonomy (GTDB): domain Bacteria; phylum Pseudomonadota; class Alphaproteobacteria; order Rhizobiales; family Xanthobacteraceae; genus Bradyrhizobium; species Bradyrhizobium ivorense. The sequence continues at coordinate 265,817 of NZ_CAADFC020000013.1, read as the reverse complement.
CGACGGCAAGGCCGTCGGCTATGACCGCCTGCTGCTTGCAACCGGCGCCGAGCCGGTGCGGCTGCCGATCCCCGGCGCCGATCAGGTGCACGTCCACACCTTGCGCACGCTGGCCGACAGCCGCGCGATCATCGCGGCGGCCGCAACCGCGCGGCGCGCCATCGTGATCGGGGCAAGCTTCATTGGGCTCGAGACCGCCGCGTCGCTGCGGGCGCGCAACCTCGAGGTTCACGTCGTGGCGCCCGAAGCGCGTCCGATGGAGCGCATCCTCGGCCCCGACATGGGTGATTTCGTGCGCGCGCTGCATGAGGAGCATGGCGTGATCTTCCATCTCGGCGACGCTGTCAGCGCGATCGAGGGCCATCGCGCCAGCCTGAAAAGCGGCGGCACACTGGACGCCGACCTGTTCGTGCTCGGCGTCGGCGTGCGGCCGCGGCTCAAGCTGGCCGAGCAGGCCGGGCTCGCGCTCGACCGCGGCGTTGCCGTCAACGCCGAGCTCGAGACCAGCGCATCAGGCATCTACGCCGCCGGCGACATCGCGCGCTGGCCCGACCGCCATTCGAACGAAAGCATCCGGGTCGAGCATTGGGTGGTGGCGCAGCGCCAGGGCCAGACCGCCGCGCGCAACATGCTCGGCCGGCACGAGGCGTTCGATGCCGTCCCGTTCTTCTGGAGCCAGCATTACGACGTGCCGATCAACTATGTCGGACACGCCGAAAGCTGGGACGAGATTGCGGTCGACGGCGACATCAAGGCGAGGGACTGCCTGCTGCGCTACAAGCGCAAAGGCCGCGTGCTTGCGGTCGCCTCGATCTACCGCGACCTCGACAATCTGCGGGCCGAGCTCGCGATGGAGCGGGGCGAGACGGTCTGACGGCCGCGATTCTGACGGTCATATGGCATGCCCCGCGGCGTTCTGCCCCGCACGCCGCGCATCATCACTGACAAACCGGGCCTGACAGCGTAGCTTCGCGGGCGGTGAACGCGGGGATTCCCGCCGCCCGGCCGCGCTAGATTGGCGCGGCCGATTCCGGTTCGGACGCGCGATGCAAAGGAGTTTTGAATGACCAGGGGCAGGGATGTTGCAGTCGCCGTTGCCGCGTTGGCGATGCTGGCATCGCTTGGCGAGCGGGCCAACGCCGCGTCGTGCGGCAACGGTCCGGGCGGCTTCGAGAGCTGGAAGCGCGAATTTTCCGCGGAGGCGCAGGGCAAGGGCATCGGCGCTGCCGGCATCGGCGCGCTGATGCAGACGAACTACGCCAGCGCCACGATCGCCGCCGACCGCGGCCAGCACAGCTTTCGCCTGTCGCTCGAGGCCTTCATGGCCAAGCGCGGCGCCGCCACCATCGTGTCGCGCGGCCGTTCGCTGAAGCAGTCGCAGGCGGCGCTGTTCGCCTCGATCCAGCAGCGCTACGGCGTGCCGCCGGGGCCGCTGCTCGCGATCTGGGGCATGGAGACCGGCTTCGGCAGCCAGCGCGGCAATCAGAACATGCTGTCGTCGATCGCAACGCTGGCCTATGACTGCCGCCGTCCGGAATTCTTCACCGACCAGCTCTATGCCGCGCTGAAGCTGATCGACCGCGGCGCGATCTCGCCGAGCCAGCGCGGCTCGATGCATGGCGAAGTCGGCCAGACCCAGTTCATGCCGAAGAACATCCTCGCCTACGGCACCGGCAATCTCGACGTCGCCGCCAATGCGCTGAGCTCGACCGCGAACTTCCTGCGCGCGCATGGCTGGCGCGCCGGCGCCGGCTACCAGCCGGGGGAACCGAACTTCGCGGCGATCGAGGCGTGGAACGCGGCGCAGGTCTATCAGAAGGCGATCGCGATCATGGGACGACAGATCGACGGCCAGTAGGCGCGCCGGGTTCCTTCACCCGTTTTTAACGCAACGGTGCCCAGATCGATCGCTCCGCAACGGGGCGGATGGAGACGGGCTCCATGCTCGAGAACGGCACCTACGCGGCGTGGTTTCGCACGTCGCTCGCGCACGGCACGGGCATCGTGCATGTTGCCGACGGCAGGCTGTGGGGCAGCGACAGCATCATGCTCTACGACGGCACCGTCGAGCACGACGGCGATCGCTTTTCCGCCGTGCTCGTCGCCACGCGGCACACCGAGGGGCACGCCACCGTGTTCGGCACCGATGACCTCGTGGTGCGGCTCGAGGGCACCGCGACCGGCGCGATCGCGACCTGCAAGGGGAGAGCCGACTCGGTGCCCGATCTGGCCTTCGACGTCACGCTGATTCGCAGCCACGATGCGCCGGCCGAGCCGCCGGCCGACTTGCCCATGCCGAGGTTCGACCCGAGCAAGCTTCCGAAGCCGCCCAAAGCGCGATGAGAATCGCCATCGCGCTTTGGCTCTTTTCTTGAGCATGATCTCCGCGCAAACGCGTTCCGCGTTGGTCGCGAGGGAAAACCGCTAACGCGCCTTGGTCAGAGATCGTCGGCGCCGGTCATCTCGGCAAACGGCGCGCCGGGGATGTAGCGCCTGATGGCGCGGATCTCGTACACCGCCGACGGATTGACGCGGCGCAGGTCGCGCGCGGCGGCAATCGCCTCGTCCGCGTCGGCGCAATCGATCATGTAGAGCCCGAGCAGCTGTTCCTTGGTCTCGGCAAACGGGCCGTCCAGCACCATGCCGTGGCCGGGCCCGCGCAGCGTGCGTGCATTGCGGGTGTCGCCGAGCCGTGCGGTCGGGCCGAGCCGGCCCTTCAGCTTCTCGTGAACCCCGAGCAGGCCGGCCATCACGGTGGCGTCTTCCTCGGCGGTCCAGGACTTGACGTCGGCTTCGACATGGTAGGCCAGGATGGCATAAAGCATCGCGTGTGCTCCTCGTTTTGATGCGACAGGCCCAAGGACGTCTTGCTGCGGCCCGGGCCGACATTTGGTTGTTAGCGGATCGGGCAGGTTTTTGTGCTGCGGCGGGTGCGCGCGGAATGGTCCGGATGTCGGCAGTTGGCAGCAGGCCCCGCGAATCGCACGCGGCCGGCCAAGCAAAAGGCGCGGCGGAATTGCTCCCGCCGCGCCCACACTCTTGTTGTCTCGCTGGTCCAGGGCTGAGAGCGCCCCGTTGCCAGGCTGATCACTCAGCGCCTAGCGGGCGATCCCAGCGAGGTGACAGCGCTTGAGACAAGACACTGGATCACCTCCTTTCTTTGTTGATGGGATCCCCAATATAGGCGGCGAATCCGCCGCTGTTAAGGCCGCCCGCGGCCGGACCGGGCGGGCGCCGGCGCCGATTGTGCACAAATCGGGGCCGTTTGCCGCGATGAACCACTCCGGCCGGCAGCAGTTGAGGCCGCCGCCGGGCCGTGTTAGGTGATCGGCCGACGCGGGTGTAGCTCAATGGTAGAGCAGCAGCCTTCCAAGCTGAATACGAGGGTTCGATTCCCTTCACCCGCTCCAATCTTTTCAATGATTTAGCGCGTCCAGACCTTCTCATTCCGACAAGTCGCGCAAGCTCATTCCGACAAACGTTCACTCTCCCTTCGCTTTTCGTGCTCGGCGCCTGATGCGTCTCATTTGCGCATCCTGCCCGTCCTCGCCGTCATCGTGCAGATGGTGCGCGCAGATAGTGCGCCATGGCAGCAGTCGCGGATCGTACGGATTTACTCAACGCCGACGCTCGCGTGTCGCGCGGCGCACATATCACCGGTCGTCGTCTCTGCTTCGTCATCGATGTTCGTTGCAGAGTGCCAAGTCGTTGTGCGAATTTGCGGTAATGGCGCAAACGCCACAAGGGAGTTGAGCTTAGGGTAGGAACCGCGCCATGAGGGCGCGCACGGCTCTGGCCGCAATCCTGCTAGGTGCCCTTGTTACCGGTCTGATGTTGCTCCGGGATCATGGTCCGCGCCTCTGGGCCGGAGTACACGTACAGAAAGTCTGTGTGCTACTCAGCTCCGAAAATTTGCAGCACTAGAGTTTGAACAAGTGGTGCTGGAAGAGATTTAGCCCAGCAGCCCATATCAATCTCCAGCAGCCGAGCTTGATTTGGACCTCTTTTGCTGTAAAAAACTGCCCACAACTGACCGTGGAGGACGCGATGCGCCCACAGTCTTTTCTCGCAATTGCAGTACTGATTGCCATGATCGGGCTCGGGGCATTCGTCGCCTACGAATATGTGCCCCATTAGGCTTAGCGATGACCAAGGAGACGAAGTCCCTACGCAAGCAGGCCGATAAGGCCGAACGCGCAGCCCGGGCGATCACTGATGATGTTGAGGCATCCGAAAGCCTGCTGGCGTTGGCGAAAGCCTTCCGCAGTCAGGCGGGAATCATAAAGGCCAAAAATAAATCCGGCAAAAAGCGCCGATGATGTTACAGTGACGTTTCCGTCTCCCTGTTGCGACATGGGTTGATGGGTTAGCAAAGACTCAATCCCGTCCGGCTCGGTCCGGGCGGGATTTTTCGTCGCCATCGGCGCTTGCGCCATAATACCGCGAATTTGGCACTGCCACCGACTTCCCGCGGGTCGCGCAGTTCGTACGACGGTTAAGGTGCGGCCTTCATTGATCCGCGGCAATGGGCGGCGCTGGGAGTACCGGCAACAAAGCTTGTACGGAAAGCCCTAGCGACAGTACGTCCTCATCGTGCCCGGGCAGCACTGCAAAGGTGACACCAAGAGGCAGTCCGCGTGATGACAGTCCCATCGGAAGGCTCAGGGCGGCAAGCGATCCCTTGGTTATATAGTTGGTGTTGTTGATGTAAGCCTTCCAGGTTGGAATCAGCTTGCCGTCCATCGCGATCTGATCGTCCGACCCCTCGATTGGACGCGCGTCCGTCAGCGTCGTCGGAAGGGCGAGGGCGATCAGACGATGATCGGCAAAGGCGCTGCGGAATACGTTCTCGACGGCTGGTTTGAAGGTCTGCAGCGCCGTCTTGTACGCCTCTTCATCGGGGCTTGCCGCGCCGAGGAAGCGCGTCTGATAGTCTTTGATCAGATCGGGGCTTCGGATACCGGCGACGAGCTGGTCGAAGGAAATCCCGACCTTGTGGAGAGCGAGGAATTTGGGGACCTCAGTCTTCAACTCGTAGGGCGTTATCGGGCCGAAGCCCTTTTCGGCCTGCACCAGATCAGGCAAATCGACCGCGACAATCTCCATTCCGGCGGCCTTGAGCATTTCCAGCACGTGGTCGAACTTTGTCCTGCTGTCGGTATCCGCAACGTCCACAAAGAGCTTGCGAGGGATGCCTACTCTCAAGTCGCGAAGATCCAGAGGACGAATGACACTGCTGGATCGCGCCATGACGGAGTCCACCAGAATGATGTCTTCGACCGTCCGCGCGATCGGCCCGATCGTGTCACGCGTTGGCGAGACCGGAAGAACGCCACCCATTGGATATCGGCCGACGGTCGGACGAAATCCGATTGCGCCGTTGAGGGCCGCCGGGATCAGGACGGAGCCGCCAGTGTCGGTCCCGAGAGCGACCGGGACCAGCCGTGCTCCGACCGCAGCTCCCGCACCGCCGCTCGATCCGCCGGCGAAGCATCTCGGATCATAGGCGTTCCGAACCGGCCCATAGACCGCGTTGTTACTGGTCACGCCGCCCGCGAGTTCGTGGAGATTGAGTTTTCCTATGACGATTGCACCTTGATCCATCAAGCGTTGAACGGCATCCGCCGTTTCGGTGGCGAAATAGTCTTTGGTTGCCGATGTACCGAATGTGGCGCGTTGTCCGGCAACGAGGATGTTGTCCTTCACGGCAATCGGCAGGCCCGCGAGCCGCTTTGCCTGGAGGTCGGTTGAACCGTGCGGACCCTTGCAGACATCGAATTCGTCTGCACGGCGCGTACTGATGAAGCCATTGTGGTTATCGGCGGCAATGACAGATAAGAAGATCTCAGCTGCGCGACAGGGATCGAGCTGACCGGCAGCCACTTTCCTCACGATGTCGCGCGCAGACAGGTTTGTCACGTCCCGGCTGGTTTCTGCGGCTTTCGCTGCCGCCATGATGGATAGGCCCGAAAGCAATAAACATCCCGCTCGCGCGGCAATCGTTCTGCGGTTCAAGCCGGCCATGGCGATCCCTTTCCGAGGTTGAGCATCAAGACGAGGTGACGTCGCGGCGTATCAGCGCGAAGCGCCGATCGAAGGCGCAAAGAAGTCCGCCATCAGGCTGACGGAGCTCTCGAACATCCCAACGCCCGTCTGCGTGTTGCAGCCGAGCTCGCGGGCGCGCTGAAGCAGCGGGGTGACCTCGGGCTTGGTGATGACGTCCCCGACAAAGATCGTGGGAGACAGACCGGACGAGTCGAGCGGCAACGGGTCGTCGGTCGACATTCCGAGTGGGGTCGCATTGACGACGAGCGAGTAGCCCCGCGGATCGCTGGATCCCTCGACGATCTTGTCGCCGTACCTGCGATCCAGCTTGCTCATCAGCGCCTCGCGGCGACCGGCGTCGATGTCGGAGATGGCAAGCCTGCCAATGCCGCGATCGAGCAGCGACAGACCGATCGCGCTGCCTGCGCCGCCGGCGCCGACGAGCAGGCCCGGCTCGCCTGTAAGGCGACAACCGGCCGATAGAATCGCGTCGACGAAGGCCTCTCCGTCCAGCATGTCTCCCGACCATCCATCAGCCTCACGGCGTGCGACATTCGCGACGCCAAGGAAGGCCGATCGGTCGGACAAGCCGGTGCAGTGCTCGGCCAGTGCGAATTTGTGGGGGATGGTCGCGATAATCCCGTCGATATTGGCGATACGGTCGATGGCGCTCAACACGGACTTGATGTCGGCGGGCCGCACCTGCATCGGCACGACGACGGCGTCCGTGCTTCGTCTTTCGAACTCCCGCGTCAGGCCGCCGGGTGCCTTCACTTGCGCGATGGGATCGCCGAGAATGACCACGAGGCGGGTTGCACCGCTATATTGCTCGATCAACGCCCGTGCTCCTGTTCACCGGATTTCATCCCGTCCACCTCTTGAAGCAGGCGTATGGTCGCTTCGCGCGCCAGGCGCGCCTGTTCGCCGAATGGACGGTCGGCGAGACCCGCATGGGGCGCCTCTATCGCGATCGGGATAGAGGCCGGCGTGGCCGCAACGAGCTCACGAAGGGCAAGTTCGCCCTGGCCGGGATAGAGGCGGTTGCGACGCGCCTCGTCGCGCAGCAGCTCGGTGGTCCGAGGGACGATCGCAGATGCGTCGCACAGGTGCAGAAACTGGACGCGGGACAGGTCTGCCACGACATCGGTGACCGAGCCGCCCGATCGGCTCAGATGCAATGCATCGACCAGGATGCCGGTGTTGGGACAGTCGATGGCAGCAAGACAGTTTGCGGCATCCCGAATCGTGCGGACCTCAGTGTAGGGAATAAACTCCAGCAGGATCTGAATGCCGAAGGGAGCTCCAAGCTGACACACTGCATCGAGATTCCTGAGCAGCCGGTCACGGTCAGGATCATTTCCGGCAACGATCGCGTAGCGCGCGCCGATCTCCGCGCCGAAGGCAAAGGCGCGCTCGACGGGCGCCGGATCGAATTCCGCCGACAGCCACAGCGCTTCGATGTCGAGCACCTTCAGTCCCGCGTCGGCAAGGCGACGAAGGATGGTGGCACGGAGGGCGGGGTCCTCGACCGGCGACGAGATTCTGGTATCGGCGGTCGGCGCGATGATCCGCATGCCGATATGCTCGAAGCCTGCTTCCGTCGCATGATCGATCAACTGGAGCGGAGTCGATCCGACCAGAGTGAGGTGGGCGAGGGATAGAGTGCGCATGGGGACGATCGTCCGAAGCTGACTTGACGCTGGAGACATTGACAGAGCGTATCGGGCCTGTAAACAATATACGCACAAATGTGCGATATACGCACAAGCGGGATGGGAAACATGGCAGGGATCTACTTCCACGAAACGCTGGACCCCGTGCGCACTCCGGGAGCGCATACCCGCTATCTGGCGGAGCTCGGCGAAATCGTGTCCACGACGGGCAATGCGGAAGGATCGGCCGGCGCCGAATGTATCGCGGCATGGGTGCCGGTCTTCCTCAATGGGGACTGGCCGCGGATGGTGACGTTCTGGGAGATGCCGGGAGGCTGGGACGGATTCGCAGACCACTTCGAGCAGCGCAAGGAACTGTTTCACGGGCCACTGGAGCGTTGGTATGGCGAACGATCGGGAGGATTTGATCGCGTTCTGGTCGGAAGTCCGTTCACGCCGAGCCGCGCTCAATTGCTTGCTGCGGACCAGCGCGCAGCAGTCGTGCTGCAAGAGATCATCGACCTCAAAAGCGGGGGCGCCGAGGATTATCTCGCCCTGCTTGCGGAAATGAAGGAGGAGATCGATGGTACGTGCCGCTTTTCCCTGCTCGGCAGCTACGAGACGGCCTTCCGTCATGGTAGCGAAGTCATGCTGTTATGGGCATTTCCGGACATGCGGACGTTGGCGCGCCTGCAGGCGCAGCCGGCCGAGTTCACGGCCTTTCTCCGCTGGCAGCAACAGGCGCGCCGTCACGAACTCGGCCATCGCGCGCTGATCATGCGACCGACCGACTGGTCGCCATTGCGCTGAGCTTTCGGTTCTTGCCACGACAACAAAAGACACAAGGCCTAAGGAAACCCCAATGTCCATCGATGCAGTGCCGTCGAACGCGATCTCAGGTTCAGCAAGCCAGCGGCGCAAGGTTGTGGTGTCGGGCTTCGTCGGCACCGTACTCGAATGGTACGATTTCTATATTTACGGAACGGCCGCGACCGTCGTGTTCGGCGTCCTGTTCTTCCCCAATCTGGACCCCACGAGCGCGACCCTGGCCGCCTTCGCGGCGTATGGTATCGGCTTCTTTCTCAAGCCGGTCGGCGGCGTGATCTTGAGCCGGTTCGGCGACACGATTGGCCGCAAGAAAGTCCTCGTGCTCAGTCTGGTGATGATGGGCGTTGCCACCGGCTTAATCGGCCTGTTGCCGACCTATGCGGACATCGGATTGATGGCGCCCATCCTGCTCGTCCTGCTGCGTCTCGTGCAAAGTATCGGCGCCGGTGCTGAATTCGGCGGCGCGATCACGATGGTCGCCGAATTCTCCGGACCTCGCGAAAGAGGTCTGCTCGCCAGTCTGCCGGCGCTCGGCGTCTCGCTGGGCATTCTCATCGGCACCGCCATGTTCGCGGTTCTTTCATCGATGCCTCGTGAAGCGTTCCTGCAATGGGGCTGGCGCGTTCCGTTCCTGATCGGGTTCACCCTCGCGATGGTCGGTATCTTCATGCGCGCGCAGGTCGAGGAAAGTCCCGCCTTCGCGAAGCTCAAGCAACGCAACCTGATCGAACAGGCGCCGCTGTCGGATCTGGTTCGGCGGCAGTGGCGACGGCTACTGATTGCGGCGGCAGCGCGATCTGCCGACGCCGTCGGCGGGCAGCTGTTCAATGTGTTCGCGATCTCCTACTGCACGGTTGCGCTCAAGCTTCCGCCGAGTGTCGGCCTCACCGGGGTCATGCTCGCCAATCTCACGGGCCTCGCCGTCATTCCGCTCACGGGACTGCTGTGCGACCGGTTCGGACGCAAGCCGGTCTACCTCACGGGGCTCGCCTTCATGGCAGCCTTCGCGTTCCCGTTCTTCTGGCTCGCCAACAGCAGGGAGCCCTGGCAGATCTATCTAGCACTGATCCTGCAATACGGCGTCGGCGTGAAGATCATCCTGGCTACCTCGGGAGCCTACCTTGCCGAGATATTCGATGTCAGAACGCGCAGCAGCGGCGTCACGCTGGCGCGCACGATCTCCGATCCATTGGCCGGCCTGACGCCGTTGATCGCAACGGCGCTGCTTGCAGCGACCGGCGCCTATTGGTCGGTTGCGTGCTTCCTGCTCTTCTTCACTCTGCTTGCCTTCGCGGCGGTGGCCGTCGGCCCGGAAACCCAGACCGCCGATATCTCCGAACCCGGCAGCTCGAAATGACATCAGCTGCCCGCCCGACCTTCAGCGTGCATGTTGCGTCAGAAAGGGAAGCACCGCGTTCAGCACCGCTTCCGGTTGCTCCTCCGCCTGCAGATGGCCACCCGGAATGGCGTGTCCCTCCGCGTGCTCGGCCCAGTCGCGCCAGATCTGCAGAGGACTGGTTTTTCCGTCGAAGCGGCCTTCCTCCCAAAGCACGAGCACCGGACAGTCGAGACGGCGGCCGGCGTTGCGGTCATCGAGATCATGTTCGTGATCGATCGTAGCCGCGGCGCGGTAATCCTGCATCATGGCATGGCGCACCTCGGCGCGCCGGAACGCATCGCGATAGGATCGGGCAGCCTCGTCGGACAGCGCCTCCGGCGCCTTGGTCATTTTCCGCAAGGTCCAATCGAGGAAGTAATCGGGATCTGCGGCGAGCAGCCTTTCAGGGAGGTCGTACGGCTGCGCAAACATGAACCAATGATAGGCGCCGAGCGCGAAGGCCTTGTCAGCCCGGGCCCAGACCTCGCTGGAGGGGATGACGGTCAACGATACATAGGCGTTAACCCGTCCGGGGTGATCGAGCACCAGGCGGTAGCCGACCCGGGCGCCCCGATCGTGGCCGATGACGGCGAAACGGCCAAAGCCGAGCCGGTCCATCACAGCGACCTGGTCGCGCGCCATAGTGCGCTTGGAATAATCCGACGCCGGCCCCTGCTGGGGACCATGGCTCTCGCCGTAACCGCGCAGATCGGTCGCGACCACCGTGTAGCTTTGCGCAAGGACGGGGGCAATCCGGTGCCAGGCCATGTGGGTTTGAGGATAGCCGTGCAGCAGCAGCAGCGGCGGGCCGTGGCCGGCGACAAAACATGCGATCCGCGCGTCTGCGGTTTCGATATCGTGCCTTTGAAACTTGTCGAGCATGGTTCTACCTTACGCGGGATTCGCCGCTATGTTGGCGCGGACACCGTCACGGCAACTTCGCGCCCATTCACTCTGGATCGTTGACACGAACATGGCAAACAGCACTTCCACGGTCGAGCGCGACGGTCAGAAGTTCGTATCGGGACTGGCCCGGGGACTCGCGGTGATCGAGGCGTTCGGGCCGGACCGGCGCAGCATGAATATCGCGGAAGTCGCGGCGGCGACCCATCTGGATCGTGCCGTGGCGCGGCGGCTTCTCCACACGCTCGTCGATCTCGGCTTTGCCGTCGTCGAAAACAAGCGATTCGAGCTGACCAGCAGCGTCTTGCGGCTCGGTTACACCTATCTCGCATCGCTTGGCCTCGACAGCACGCTGCAGCCCTATCTCGACAGGCTGTCGAAGACGGTCGGGGAGGCGGCATCGGTATCTGTTCTGAGTGGCACCGACGTCATTTTCATTGCTCGTGCCGAGCCTCCGGGCGCCGGCATCGCCTATGTGATCAAGACCGGATTGAAGCTGCCTGCCTTCTCGTCTTCGTCAGGGCGTGTTCTGTTGGCGGCCAAGCCCGAACAGGAGCTGGTGGGCTTGATTCAAAAGACCCGGATCGAGGCCCGAACGCCGAAGACCATTACGGACAGAAAACAGATATTGAAGATCATCGAGGAAGCACGTCGATCGGGCTACGCCGTCAACAACGAGGAGCTCGAGTTGAACCTGTTCGGCCTCTCGGTTCCGATCAGGAAGCCCAACGGCCGCGTGGTCGCGGCGCTGAACGTCAACTCGCAGGCTCACCGCGTTGCCGCCCGCCGGATCAACCAGGACCTCTTGCCGGCGCTGCGATCGTGCGCGCAAGCCATTGGGGGTATACTGCCGTAGCATCATCCGACCCGCGACAGGAGCGTTCGTGCCAGCAGCGCGGGCGCACTCACCATGATGTCGTGTCCGGTATCGAGTTCGAGGTAGCTGAAGCCCTTGTCGTGGACGATGCGCTGCCGGGTGCTGTCGAACACGTCGAGCTTCGGCGACATGCAGGCGATATAGTGCTGCGCATTACGCGCTGATTTCGTGGACTCGAATCGGATCGGCTGAAGATAGGTGCGCACGGGATGCGGGACGAGACGGCGCTCGACCCAGGCGGCTTGATCGGGCGTGGTGAGGCCGAACGCGTTAGCCCTCGGGGGCGGGATCGTGCCCGCGGGATCCTTGGCCAAAAGATCCCTGAACATCGCAAGGCGGTCGGATGGCACGTAGCTCGCAACCATTTCCCCATCGAGCGGAACGAAGGCGTCGAGATAGACAATTTGCGCGATCTTCTCAGCTCGCTGTGCCGCCGCACCGCGGATTGGAAAACCGCCGTAGCTATGGCCAACCAGAACGATCTCCGTCAGTTCTTCCGCATCGATGTGACTGACGACGTCGCTGATGTGGGTCTCGAGATCCACGGCAGGCGAGAGCAGGTGAGCCCGCTCGCCAAGACCCGTCAGCGTCGGTGTCGTGACCCGATGTCCGCGTTCGCGAAGCTCCCGGGCGAGATCAGCCCAACACCAACCGCCGTGCCAGGCGCCATGTACCAGCACGAACGTGCGGTGCGGCTGCGGCCGGGCCACCGCCGGTGCCAAGAGAGTAGCGGCCGTCACGGCCGCGATTCCCTGCATGAAGGTTCTCCGCTCCATTGCCTTGCTCTCATCGCGCCGGCGGCCGATAGCCGCGCCGGCTCAAGGGTCGAAGCGCGCCGTAGGTCGGCCAGTGGCGCAGCACGCCGAGCCGGTCCAGCGTCGCCTGAAAATCTCCGAGTCGTGCCGGATCGTGGCGAACCGCACGTGGTGGAACGCTGTGCTCAAGCGCATAGGCGGCCAGTGCGCCGCTTGCCTCGCCGATGCTCCATTCGACCGGGTGGACACGATAGGCGCCGTTGGTGATGCGCGTCGTGCCGAGGTTCTTGCAGGCCGGCAGCAGATTGTCGACCCGCACCGGCAGCAATGCGCCCAGGGGAATCTCGAACGGGTAGGTGTCGATGTCGACGGTATCGCGCTTGCCCGTCGTGCTTGGATGCAGGTCGATCCGGTAGGCGCCGATACCAACACTGTCATCGAAATGTTCGGCGGCGTCGCGGCCCGGGCGCGCTTCGACGCCGATGTGTTGCTCCAGAACCGTGAACTCGGCGCGAATGCGATGGCCCTCCCGGAAGTAGGCCTGCTTTGCCAGGCCATCCGCAGTCCCGAGCACGTCGCCACGAAGCCGCAAGCCCGGATAGCCGGCTCCACCGTCATGGCGCGGCGCTTCCGTTTGCATCCAGTAGAGAAAGGAGAGGGAGAACCGGCGCGCCTCGTCGAGCGCGATGGCGGCGTCCTCGGCGCTGACGCCAACCGCGGGCTTCAGCCAGTAGTCGATCTGCGGCCAGTTCGCGATGGTGATGTCGCTTGCGAAGGCGCCGGGCAGGAAGTTGCGGCGGGCCAGAATCCGGCGCGCGTGCCAAAGGTCGAACACGTACTCGTCGTCGGTGTCGCCGGCGAACAACCTTCGTTCCAGCGGCTCGTGGGTGACGTGGTTGCTGACCGTCCAGCCAAACTGCGGACCAGGCCAGAAGTCGGGCTTCAACGCCCGAAACGTCTCATATCCCGCGGGCTTCTCGATCGTATGATCTTCCTGCGGCAGGTAGTCGACCGCAAAACCCCAGGTAAGTGCCTGCTGGTCGAGCGGATCTGCGGGACCTGGAACGGCATGCGGCTCGTTGGTCTCGGACTGAGACTCCGCTCCCAGCACATGCTCGACATTGGCCATGCCGAGTATGTCGCCGGTTTCGGTGGCGTCGACCACGAGAGCGGCGGAGATGCTGGTTTGCCGGCCGTTCTCGAGATTGATGATATCGGCCGCTACGATCCTGTCCGCATGGCTGGTGCATCCGATCAACCGGTATCGGCGAAGCACGACAAGCAGTCCGGCCGATACGAACGGTGCGAGCAGGGCGTCGAGAACCCGGGCGGCGACCGCCGGCTCACAGCAAAGCGTGCCGACATTGCCCCTACCCGGGTTCAGAAGAAAATCGGCCCGCGCGCATGCGGTCAGCGGGTAGTAGTCACGATAGTGCTTGCGTATGCCGACACGGAGCGCCGCAAAACTTTGCGACGTCACCAGGCTTTCGGCCCAGGGAGCCTCGTCGAGCGGCACGCCCTGTGAAGTCAACTGTCCCCCGAGCCAGTCGAGCTCTTCTACCAGTACGACCTTGCGTCCCAACCGGACCGCGGCAAGCGCCGCACTGACGCCGCCAAGACCGCCGCCGATCACCAGGATTTCTGTCGAGAGTTCGGTTGGCATGGCGGCGGGAACCTTTGACGGAAAAACCGATGGAATACGCTTCAATAGCCAACGACCTTTGTGGTGTCAAATTAACGCTCAAATGTGCGTATATCGCACATCGCAAAATCCGGCCGAGCATGTGCGCTTGGATCAATTGACGGTGACGAACTGCATGGCGCGCGAACGCGCCATGTGAGGGCAATCGCCGCGTTGCCAATCCTCGTCATCACTCACGGCAGGATGACAGCGCCGTCTGTTGCCGTACTGCGACCCGTTGATATGTTCGAAACGAACGGCGCATCGCGGGAAGGACCGTCGAAGTCGAAGCCGGACAGATCGAGGCCGAGCATCCGGCGCAGCTGGGTCAACGAATATTCCTGGTGGATCAGGCCTGACCAGGCCATCAGGACCGGTGCCGCCGCCGCAACCGTTTTCATTTGATGGGAAGCACCGGCGATGAAATAGCGGACGACCTGGATCGCCGCGTCAAGACGAACGAACAGCTCGTTCATCGCATGCATTCGGACAGATGTTCACTTTCTGGCCGCTTGCTGGCGCCGCTTGATGCGCTTGATTTGTGCGTCCCTCTTGGCCTCATCGTCGTGATGAAGGTAGTGGGCCATCGCTTTGGTCGACGACCATTGGCCCTTCTTCATCAACTGCGTTTCAGTGAGGCCGGATGTGCTTGCCTCGGTGGTCCCGCCGTGTCGGCCGAACGACGTGAAAGTCAGCTCAGGACGTAAGCCCGCGGCAAGAATGATCTTCTTCGAGATGCGCTCGACTTGAGTCAGCATCTCGCCCTTTCCGCTCCAGGGCAGACTGCTGCCATCGCGACGCAGCATCAGGCCGCCCGTTGGCCGTAATGCTTTCATGGCGTCCAGCTCGGCCATCAGCAGCGGATAGAGCGGTTTGCCCTTCTTGTCGAAGAGCGGCTCCCATGAGCCTGTACTCGTCTTGTAGTTGATGACGTAGACGTGGTTTGGGCGGCTTTCCGGTCTGTAGTGCTCGGCCATAAAGCGGATGAAAATATGAGCCTTGCGCTGCAGCCACTCCCAACCGATCAGGACGCCCGTTGCCAAGGACGGGTAGCCCAGCTCGATCGCTTTCTCCCGGAATGCTGCCAGCTCGTCGAAATTAGCGTGCGGGGTTTCGCGCGAGGTCGATTGCAGGCCCATCTTCTCAAATGGGTTTCTGGCTGGAAACAGGTGAGGGTGTGCGCGTGAGATGGTGTTCCAGGCGCCGCGAGCCGTCTTCATCGCGTGGTTCACGGTCGTGCGTCGTTCAATCTTCTCGCCGTCGACGTCCTTGTAGAGCAGCTTCTCGAACAGATCGTCCGCAAACGCCGTATCGATACTCAAAACGCGCAGCGTGCCCAGGCGCCTTCCGTCCTTAAGTATGTATTCGCAGATCATCTTGATGCCGGTTTCGTGCACGCGACATTGACCTGGGCTCAAGGGCTGCAGACGCTTCGCGGTCTTCTGTTTCCAGGTTCGGCGATACTCGTGAAACATCCAGTCGAGCGTTCCGATCACTACGCCGATGCCCGCGGGGTCGGCATCGTCGCCGCCCGTCACCCAGCTGTCGAACGCAGGCAGCAAGATCTTCTCGGCGCGCTGCACGGCCAGCTCGTAATCGGTACCGAGCGGTTCGTTCTTGACCGGGCAGCCGTTTCTGCGCGCCCATGTTGGCACGTCGAAGAAGTACGCAATGTTCCCAGTGAGGAGGCGTTTGCGCCTTGTATAGCGAGGCAACGGCAGCGCCGAGCGTCCAACTCTCATCACAGCAAGCTCCTGGACACCTCCGGGTCGTCCTCGGGATCCATTGGAATCGATCTTTCTCCCCTGATCAACACGGAAATGCGGCCGTCAGGCCAAATCTCCACGCGCGCGACTTTGCCGCCACTGTCGAGGACACCTCGAACAGCGCGCTTTACGTCTGCCTCAGTGAATCGGGCTCTTGACATCGAAGGGAGTGAATCGAACGCGAGGGAGCTACTTCATTCAAGCACGACTGCCCACGATCGCTCCACTGAACGTAGAACAAGCATAGTGCAGGGTGCGGTATCCGAAAGGCGGGAGAAGCAACGTGAGCCAGAGCGATCACACAAGGACCGATTGATCATTTTTTGTTGAGGTCACTGGCATCGCATTATGGCGTTGCAGTTGCCGCGCTCGACACATACCCGCAGCCAGCTGACATTTGTTGCTTGGCGATCGAGACGCTGCAGCTCGAATCCTATCCTTGCATCCGACAGTGCGCGTGCGGCAATGACCAACCGGGCTCTTGTGCACCGAGCCGCATAGCGTCTCGGCCATCCCGGCTGCGATCCCTCTCGCAAAGGGAGGAGAATAGTATAGAGAAGATAATAATGAGTGGCTCGCCGGAGGCACTCGCCCGCGGGCCCCGCCGTCATTGCATGCCGCGTCGCTATCGCTGTCCCGCGCTCGGGTGCCTTGTTAACCGGTCTCGCGACTGCAGTCGCCTCGGTGCCCGCGGGGCATTGCATGCCCGCGTCGCTATCACTGCCCTGTCGGCGGCTGCCCTTTTTTGATTTCGTCACTCGTCGCTTGATTTCAGGTCTTCCGGGTGCCTAGCGTTCTCATCATCGCGGCTCAGGGGCGCTGCCCCTCGCGCGCGCCAGGGTAAAGCGCCGGCTGGCCGGCGCCGACCCGAGCGGTCTCCCCGCGCTAGTTCAACTCTGCCGACGTTGGACAACATGGCACGCGCTTGTGCAGACCCGCTTCTTGCGAAGCGGCCCTCATCGGGCGGGAGATACCCCTCCGCCCGGGTCGCCCTGGCACTTGCTACCCCCGGTCTCGCCGACGGGCAGGGGTGCAGGCGCGGAGTGCGCCCTGCACCCATGAGCCAAAAGGAAGAATGATCATGTCGGCCAAGTCAGTTGGAATACCAAGCGGAACCGAGGTTCGCATTCCCCTCAGCAAGCTCAAGAAGTCGCCAAAGAATGCGCGCAAGACGCCGCACAGCGACGCGGCGATCGAGGCGTTGGCGGCGAGTATCGCCGTCAAAGGCATCCTGCAGAATCTGGTGGTTGAACCGGAGGTCGATGACGAAGGGGCGGCCACCGGGTTCTTCTGCGTGACCATCGGCGAGGGCAGGCGGCTCGCCCAGCTGCTGCGGGTGAAGCGCAAGGAGATCAAGAAAAGCGAGCCGATCCGGTGCATTGTCGACACCGCGAACGATCCTCACGAGATCAGCCTGGACGAGAACGTCACCCGGGAGAAGATGCATCCGGCCGACGAGTTCGAGGCGTTCCGGAAGCTCGCGGACGAGCGCGGCTTCGGTGCGGAAGAGATCGCGGCCCGCTTCGGCGTGACGGCGCAGGTGGTGCGGCAGCGTCTCCGGTTGAGTGCGGTTTCGCCCAAATTGGTGCAGCTTTATCGCGACGGCGAGCTGGTCCTTGAGCAACTGATGGCCTTTGCCATCACCGACGATCGAGCCCGGCAGGAAGCGGTCTATGAGCGCCTGCCGTTCGATCCGGATGCCAGCACCATCCGCCGTCTGCTCACCGAAACCCACGTTCCCGCCACCGATCGCCGGGCGCGCTTTGTCGGGCTCGAGGCCTATACGGAGGCGGGCGGCACGGTTTTGCGGGACCTCTTTACCGATGATCGCGGCGGCTATCTGGAGGACGTGGCGCTGCTCGATTTGCTGGTGACGGCGAAGCTTGGCCGCGAGGCGGATGCGCTGCGGGCAGCGGAGGGATGGAAGTGGACGGAGGCCCATCTCGACTTCCCGCATGCCCATGGCATGCGCCGCGTCTACCCGCATGCGGTGGTGCTGTCATTGGAAGACGAGGCGAGCCTTGCGGCGGCTCACGCGGAGTTCGACCGGCTGACCGAGCAGCATCAGACGGCCGAGGAACTGCCGGACGACGTGGATGCGCGGTTCGGCGAACTGGAGGCCGAGATCGACCGGCTGGAAGCATTGCGGACCGCCTATGATGCCGAGGACGTTGCACGCGGCGGTGCTTTTGTCGTCCTCAATCACGATGGCAGGGTGCGGATCGAGCGGGGCTTTATCCGCCCCGGCGACGAGAAACCCGGGGCTGAAACCGGCCCGGAAAGTGCCCCCGAGGCGCGGGATGAGGAGGATAGGGATGGCGAGGAAGCCTCGGCGGATGACGAGGACGACGAGGGTGCGAGCGACGAAGAGGACGAGGACCAGCCGCTGTCTGACGCTCTCGTTCGCGACCTTACCGCGCACCGAACATTGGGGCTGCGGCTCAATCTGAGTGAGCAGCCTGACGTCGCCATCGTCGCGGTGACCCATGCGCTCGCAGCGCAAATTTTCTATTTCGGGGCGAATGCGCATGTGGTCGGCATCCAGCCAGTGAAGTGCGATTTGGCTGCGCACGCGGCCGGGATCGAGGACACGCCAGCCGGCAAGATGTGGTCGGATCGGCACGCCAATTGGGCACGGCAGATGCCCAAGGACGTCGCCGGACTATGGGAATTCGTGGCCGAGCTCGACCACGACAGCCGCATGGCGCTGTTCGCCCATTGCGTCGCCCTGACGGTCAATGCGGTCAAATTGCCATTCGACCGCAGGCCGCGGGCGCTGGCGGTGGCCCGCCGCTTGGCCGAGGCCGAGGCCCTCGACATGACCGCCTACTGGCGTCCGACGGTGCGCAGTTATCTTGGCCGCGTCACCAAGGCCGACATTCTGGCAGCCGTCCGCGAAGGTGTCGGGACGGAGGCGGCGGAGTGCATGTCGGACATGAAGAAGGCCGATATGGCGCAGGCGGCCGAGCAGCTGTTGGCGGCGACCGGCTGGCTGCCAGCGTTGCTGCGGACGGCTGCACCGCATGGGCAGGGCGGTCTCCAAGGCGAGGCGCAAAGCAACGAACTCCGGGCGGAAGCTGCGGAGTGAAATCAGCGCCGGGGCCGCTTAGGCGGCCCCGGCGGGCTCAAAATTGCGGCCGCGCACCTGACGGTGCGCGGCCGATACAGTGAATGCGAAGCGGCGACTCCCCACACAAGCGCCCGCTCCGATCGGCGGTACGATCCCTCTGATCGACGCCGATTGTCGCAGCCAGGTGCCTGCTTTGCGCCTTCTCGATCTTGACCAGCGAGGTGTAGATCGGGGCCAGGAAGTGCGGATCTTGGTCTTGACCGCGCGCATCCAGCGCGCATTGGGGCAGACAATTCCGGCGGTGCGACCGGTATCCTGTGCGAACATGTAGCCCGGTTTCCTCGCGTTGATCCGGCTGCGTCCTCGTTGCAATTGATGCACGGTCGTCGGCTATTCTTTCGGCCGTTTGAGCCTCGTTCCGGCGCTGAGCCAACGGCGCTCGCCATGATAGTCTCCGTCGGTTCCGTCGCGGGCTCGCATCCAACGCAGTCACGATTGGGCTGATCAAGCCCGGGGGACGGCAAGGGCCTCGATCGCCTTCCCGCAACAGCTCACGCCTGCTTTTTTCCCCTGCCGCGAAGCGGGCGGCATTCCTCGCGGGAAGACAAAAAAGCAGGCTTCGCCGTCCTCCGCTGGCGCTCTGGGCCTTACGGCTGCGGGCCGATCGCTCCCCGGGCCAAGGATCGCCACCGAGGCTGCGATGGACGCGGCCCGGGCAAAACAGACGGAGATTATCATGGCGACCATCGGCACTTTCACCGCTTCCGAGAACGGCTACACCGGCTCGATCAAGACGCTGACGCTCAACATCAAGGCCAAGCTCGTCGCATCCGAAAAGGACAACGACAAGGCTCCCGACTACCGCATCTTCGCGGGCGCCACCGAGTTCGGCGCCGCCTGGAAGAAGACCGTCCGCGACAGCGAGCGTGAATATCTCTCGGTCAAGCTCGACGATCCGAGCTTCCCGGCCCCGATCTACGCCTCGCTGGTCAAGGTCGAAGGTGAGGACGGCTTCAGCCTGATCTGGTCGCGGCGCAGCGGCGATTGAGCCCATCAGCCCCGCCTCTTCGGAGGCGGGGCTTTTTTGCGTTTCTTGCGCCTTCCAGAGGAGGCAGGAGGGCATTTTGTGCTCAGACAAGGGGCTTCGCGGCCGATGAGAACGCGATCGATCGGGTGGAATTTGGGACGCGTTTTGCCGGGAATTTCACAGAAAATCGCGTCGGTTCGAGCTTCGAATTTCGATACCGGGCGTGATATTGCGCCAGGTTCGCAGACTGGAATGACGTCTCCGCGCGTGCTGTCAGCGCTCGAATTGCCGTCCGATTGTTGAGCGGAAGTGCGCTGTTTAATGTCGCTCCGACGAACTCGCTACGACAGGGAGAGCAAGCGAGAACAGGTGAGGTGAAGAGGTGAAGCGCGCAAGACGACCGATTAAGAGGGCAAGATAAAAGCACTGTCGCCGAGGGGCGGCTAAGTCATTGTCTGCACATCCAAGGTTTGTCGCCATTGTCATACTGCGTATCGCCACAACGTGCTCAAGTGGTGCAGTCCCTTCGTGAAATTCGTCTGCATGCTCCGTTCGGATCTGTCGTGCGGAGAATTTTAGAGTCTCGTCGATAGCGGTGGATGCGAGTTCGCGAAATGAACATTCATGCGACTGCGTCGGTCCGCGCGACGTTCATTTCCAAGTTGCGCCCAACTGTTCTTAGGGGCGCTCGGATCAGCCGCTACTGTATGGCACCCAATCGAAGCTTCTCGGAGTTAGGGTGCGAGCGCTCTTTGAAGGACGAGCGAATTACGACGATGAGACGCTGGCTTGGATCGAGGGCTTGACCGCGCGTTAGATCCAGCCTGCAATACGTTGCTGAACGGCCCGAAGGTTTCACCTCCTATAGGTTTTGAGTATCCATGTCAGACTGGCTCTCATCTGCGCTCGATTACATCCCCACATGGATTGACTATCAGCGGGAATTATTCGATCAGCCCGGTGTGTCGCTGGCGATCGCTCACAAGGGGCAGGTGCTGCTGGAACACGCGAGCGGCATGGCCGATCTTGCAACCCGCGAACCACTCACGTCTCGCCATCGATTTCGCGTCGCCTCACATTCGAAGACCTTCACGGCGGCTGGGATCATGTTGCTACGCGAGCGCAACAAAATTCGGCTTGACGACCGGCTGGGTGAGTATCTGGCCAATCTGACACCCGAGGTTTCTGACGTCACTATTTCGCAGCTGCTTTCGCATGCGGCCGGCCTGACCCGCGACGGGCCTGACGGCGGTCAGTTCTCGGACCGCCGTCCCTTCCTCAGTGAGGCGGAGTTTCGCGCCGATCTCTCCGCGCCACAGCCCCTCGCGCCGGGCGTCACGTTCAAATACTCCAATCACGGCTTCGCGTTGCTGGGCAAAGTCATTGAGAAGGTGACGGGTGAACCCTATGGCCGCTGGATCTATGATCACGTCGTCGTTCCAGCCGGCCTCACAGAGACGACGCCTGACTTCGATCAAACCGTCTGTCGTCCATTCGCCCATGGCCACTCGACCCGCCAACCCTATGGCCGGCGCTTCGTCATCCCCGGGGACAACGTGACGAACGACATGGCCTCGGCGACGGGCTTTACGGCAACCGCCGGCGACCTCGCGCGGTTTTTTGGCCAACTTTCTCCCGGCGCCCAATCGAGCATTTTGCCGGCGGCAAGCCGCCGTGAGATGACGCGGCGGCATTGGCGCGATGCCCACTCACAATTGGAGCGCTACTACGGTCTGGGCACGATTTCCGGCCCGCCAGGGCCGTGGAGCTGGGTCGGGCATGCCGGTGGTTTCCAGGGAACGCTGACGCGTACGGTGGTTTTGCCGGAACAGGATATCGCGGTCAGCATCCTTACCAACGCCATAGACGGTCTCGCGAATGTCTGGTTCGAGGGTGTGATCCACATCCTAAAGACGATTCACGATCTCGGCGGCCCGGGACCCGAAGCCGCTCAGTGGCGCGGCCGCTGGTGGACCCTGTGGGGGCCATTGGATCTAGTGCCCGGCAAAGACAAGGCGCTGGTCGCGCTGCCAAGCCAACTGTTTCCTTTTCTGGATGCGACCGAACTAACCCCGTCAGGCATCGACGAGGCGGTCGTTACGTCGGCGCAGGCATTCGGCGATCTCGGTGAGGCCTGCCGCTTTATCCGCGGCTCTACGGGCATCATCGAAGAGATTAGGATCGGTAGCAAGCACCTGGTGTCCGAAGACACGATCAAGTCCGAAGTGCAGCGCCGGTACCAGCCGGGTTCAGGCGCAGTTTAGACCGCGTTCTGTCGTTGCTCGATAGGTTGAGGTCTCTAGAAGGCCGGGCCGGGTCAAAAACTTGATGCCCGATCTATGGCGGTTCTTACCAAGGCGATCGCGCGTTCTGGGCGGCTGAATCGAAGTGCGAGGTCTTTCGGGGGCCTATTCCGTTCGCAGTGTTTCCGATCAGATCAGTGATAGCATCACAGCCGCGAGGAGGACTGGAATGGGCGAGGGGTGCTTTGGACGAGAATCGACTGGTTTAGTCGCAGCTGGCCAGTTAAATCGACCAAACGTTGAAAACGCTGACTTTTTGGCTTGACTTGGCGGAAGGGGGTGTCCGGTCAACCATGTTGAGAAAACTCGCCTTTTCGAAACGGCGGTCTCAGAAACTACGGTCTCACCCACGGTGAATGATGCACTTGGCGGTCCTACCTCATACGGCGCTGCCCGGGGTAATGCGACAAATTCGGTCGCTGTATTCTCAGCCCTCATCACGTACCCGGACCGACTTCGCTGCGGTGTCCCCGATTGGCTAGTGCCCGTCGCACCAGCCGTACTGAGGCCGGTATCGTGCATGCGTCGTCTTGACCTAGATCAACGGTCAAATCCAGGAGTATGCCGCGGTGATCGCGGGGGAGCCGGCGATCGTTGGCTGTCTTCATAAGAGCAGCTCTGGTGAAACCGTCGTCGCGCGGTTCTTGTTCACCATCTGGCTGACAAATGCAAAGCTGCCTATGACAGAGTTTCTTTCCTCCCGTTGGCTCGGCGATTTCCTGTTCGGTTTCGGGGCCTTGTTTGCGATCAATCCTTACGGCCTAGCCTTCATCTTCCACGATAGAACGGTCGGGCTGACCGATCGCGAGCGCAGCCGGATCGCTGTTCGCATTGCGTTGTATGCGTTCGCGGTCATTCTCATGTTTCTCTTTGCGGGAGGTCATGTTCTTCGTTTCTTTGGCATCACCATGCCAGCGCTACGGATCGGAGGCGGCCTTGTTGTTGCAGCGAGTGGCTGGTCGATGCTGCACGCGCCGCCGGTCGCGCATGACGTGCATCAGACGTCGACCGCAGGCTATTCGGCGATCCGTCGAATGGCATTTTTCCCGATGACGATCCCCTTGACGACGGGGCCGGGAACGATCGCCACTGCGATCGCAATCGGCACCAATCGCCCTGACGATATCGAGGGGCTCTTTTATTCTTCCGTCGTGCTCCTGTTCGTCACGGCATGTGTGACCGCAACGATTTATCATGCCTATCGAAGGTCGAGCGCGATGGCTCGGCTCTTCGGGGAGGAGGGAACGAGCGTGGTCACGAAGCTTTCGGCTTTTCTGCTACTGTGTATTGGAGTTCAAATCTTGATCACCGGGGTGGTGGAGGTCGCGAGGTCGGCTACCGCCATCTCCGTGTAGACCCGCTTCGATCAACAAATTGCGTCGCTTCATCCAAGGTTTGCCTGTAAACGGTGTGCACACTGGCCGACCTGCTTGGACCAGAATGGTCGTTCACGGATGCGCGAGGGCTATTCCGGTTAAGGGGAATATCGCTCACGGGCGCTGGCACAACTTGCACTTTTAACGAGAATCTTCCTGGCTTAACATATGCCAATTGCCGCACTGCCGGGGGAAGCCATGAGCTATAGGGCTGTCATCGCAAATGCTCGGCGTCGCACCGTAACAAGGATTTCCGAGACTGCAGGATGGGTCGTCGACACTCTCATCGTAGTTTTGGGGATCGCTCCAATGGTTATCGTCGGTGTCTCATTGCTGATGTGAACGTTTGCCTATGGGGAATCGAACAGGTAGATCGGCACTCAAATCTGCCGATCCACAAATCGCTACGTTGCCAGAACCGCTGTCCTGAGCCCTGAGCCTTTCGAGGACTTCCTCAGCGAGGGCCCCCGGAAAGCGCTGGTCAACGGCTGTTCCGTGGTGGCTTCGTTAAATGGACTTGCCACACGCCATTTTCACGAAGCCACTCAGTTATGTTGACGGTCGCGCAATCCCAAGGCTCGATGGTGGGCGGAACGTCATTGCTTTCCGCCTTCGCCTCTTCTGGATGTGGCTTAGGGAAGCCGCTTTCGGCTCGTTCTCGAGCGTGTGACTTTGCCATGACATTGTCCTCCCGAGCAATGAAGCAGCCTTCCGATCGTTGACCCTTGGCTGGGAAGCGCCGAATTCGTGCATTCTGATCATCGCAGGGGTAGCGCCAGGCAAACAATCTGCGGGTCGCTTCCGCGGCGAGCCTGAAAGCCGAACTTGGCGAAAACCTTTCGCATCGCCGTGTTCTCCGGCAGGACCTCGGCAACGAGCTCCCTGAGCTCAGCCTGGCGTGCGAGGATCGCAAGGTGGTGCATCAGCAAGGTGCCGACGCCCTGTGCCTGATAGTCGTCTATGGTCACGAAGGCGACCTCCGCCGTTCCGGGGTTCGTGACGACGTAGCGACCACCGCCGATGATCACCTCGTGTCCGTCCTCGTCGGCAAGCGCGATCAAAGCGACGTGATTGGTGAAATCGATGTTCATGAAAAAATCGACCTCCTTCTTCGAGAAGCTTCGCTTGGGGCCGAAGAAGCGACGTTGAAGCGACTGGCTACTCGTGCGGCCGATGGCGGCCAACATGTCATCCTGGTCGTCCGCTCGCAACATGCGGATCTCGACGCTCCGGCCATCGCGCAGGCGTTCGCTCGCTGCATAATTCTCAGGCACGGGCATCAGCCTGTCCTCCCGGCGCAAGAAAGGCGCACGGGCGCGCTCGTGGCTTGACCTAAATCAATGATCGCGGCGCGCCAGACGCTTTCATCGATGCGTCGGCTGAAGGACCTAAACGATGTCGCTGGACAGTCCGCAACTCCCGGGCGGCCTCATGTCAGGGGTCGTCGCCAAGGCCGTGGAATATATGGTGGATGCCGGGCAGCGCAGCGTGCTGCTTCTGGATATTTTCCGCCAGCGCGGCGACCAGTATCGCGAGCACGTTGCCCAGACGGCGCCCCACGTCCTGAGCTATGCGGCCGAACTCATCCTGGACGGTCGCACGCTCGAGCAACCCGTCAACTACGCGCTGGTGCGCATCATCCCGCCCAAGGATGTGGAAATCGACCTCAAGCGCCGACCATTTGTTGTCGTCGACCCTCGGGCGGGTCATGGACCGGGGATCGGGGGCTTCAAGGCCGACAGTGAGATTGGCGTCGCGATGAAAGCGGGGCACCCCTGCTATTTCATCGGCTTCCTGCCCGAGCCGATGCCGGGTCAGACCATCGAGCGCATTGCCCGCGCCGAAGCCATTTTCATCGAAAAGGTCATCGAGCGGCATCCCAAGGCTGATGGCAAACCGTGCGTGATCGGCAACTGCCAGGCCGGATGGGCGATCATGATCCTGGCGTCGTTACGGCCGGAACTGTTCGGTCCAGTGATCGTGGCGGGCGCGCCGCTGGCCTATTGGGCCGGTGTGCATGGCAAATATCCCATGCGTTACTCCGGCGGACTGCTCGGCGGCAGCTGGCTGACTGCGCTTTCCAGCGACCTCGGCGCCGGCAAGTTCGACGGTGCCTGGCTGGTACAGAACTTCGAAAACCAGAATCCGTCGAACACGCTATGGACCAAACAGTACAACGTCTATTCCAAGGTCGACACCGAGGCCGATCGCTATCTCGAATTCGAGCGCTGGTGGGGCGGGCACGTCAACCTCAATGCTGAGGAGATCCAGTTCATCGTCGATGAACTATTCATCGGCAACAATCTGGCTGCCGGCCGCGTCAAGCTGTCCGACGGAACCGCGGTCGATCTGCGCAACATCCGTTCGCCGATCGTCGTGTTCTGCTCGAAAGGCGACAACATCACGCCGCCGCAACAGGCGCTGCACTGGATCCTGGACCTCTATGCTGATGTCGACGAGATCAGGGCGCACGGGCAGACCATTGTCTATACCGTTCACGAGACGGTCGGCCATCTCGGCATCTTCGTGTCCGGCGGCGTGGCCAAGAAGGAGCACGCCGAGTTCTCGAGCAACATCGACTTGATCGATGTGTTGCCACCCGGCCTTTACGAGGCGACCTTCGAGGCGAGGGGATCCGACACGTTCAACGATGAGCTGGCGGTCGGGCAGTGGGTGATGCGTTGCGAGGCCCGCACGCTCGACGACATCCGTGCGATGGGCGGAAATTCGGCGGAGGACGAGCGGCGATTCGAGACTGCCAAGCGCGTATCGGAAATAAATCTCGCCGCCTATCAGAAATATCTGCAGCCCTGGGTCAAATCGATGGTGACGCCGCAAATGGCGGAGATGATGCGCAACTGGCATCCGCTTCGCCTGCAATACGAGGCGTTCAGCAGCGGCAATCCATGGATGAAGATGGTGGAGACCGCGGCGGAGAAGGCGCGCGACGAGCGCAAGCCGGCCGCCAAGGACAATCCCTTCCTGGCGTTCCAGGAGCAGGTGTCGAAGCAGATCGTCAGTTCGCTCGATCGCTGGCGCGACTCGCAGGAGGCGCTGAGCGAGGCGATGTTCCTTGCCATCTATGGCTCGCCGGCGCTGCAAGCCGCAGTCGGGGTCGATCCGGAGGCGGCGCCCTCCCAACGCCGCGACATGGATCCAAAGCACCGCGAGTTCCTGCAAGCCCGGATAGCGGAGCTGACATCCAGGATCGGCTCCGGTGGCATGCGTGAGGCCGGCATTCGGGCCTTGCTCTATGTCGGATCCGCTCGGGGCATGGTGGATGAACGCAGTCTCGAGGCGCTGCGTCGGCTTCGCCAGGCCGACGAGGCCGCGCGCGTGACGCTCGCGGAGTTCAAGATGCTGGTCCGCGAGCAATTCTTCATGCTGCTGCTCGATCGGGAGGGCGCACTCGCGGCGATTCCAAAGCTCTTGCCGGACAACATGGACGAGCGCCGCAGGGCGTTTACCGCCATTCAGGACGTGCTGTCGGCAAGCGCGGAGATATCCGGCGAGGTGGCCAGGCGATTGAAGCAGGTCGCCGGGCTGTTCGGGCTCGAGGCTCACAACAACACCGTCCCTTTCGATCCGAAAGCCCGGGCATCATAGCAATTCAGAGGGGAGCGATGGGTGTCATGGCAGCCGGACCGAACGAAGCCCAGCCGGGATCGAAATACGATCGCCTCATCGTCGCCGCGAAGGGCGTTCCCTCGGTCTCCACGATCGTCGTACATCCCTGTGACGAAAGCTCACTGCGAGGTGCGATTGAATCTGCCGAGGCAGGAATCATCAAGGCGCTTCTGGTCGGTCCGGCCGCGCGGATCCGAGATACCGCTGCGAAGCACAATGTTGATATTGCGGGATATGAGATCGTCGATACGCCGCCAACTGAAGCTGCTGCTGCGGCCAAGGGCGTCGAGTTGATTCATGAAGGTCGAGGCGAAGTCCTGATGAAGGGCAGCCTCCACACCGATGAACTGATGCGCAGCGTGACGGCAAAGGTCGGCGGGCTGCGCACCGACCGGCGCATCAGCCACGTGTTCGTGATGGACGTGCCGGCCTACACCGAAACGGTGTTCGTCACCGATGCCGCCATCAACATCTTCCCGGACCTCGATGCCAAGCGCGATATCATCCAGAACGCCGTCGATCTCTACAATGAGGCCGGCTTCGGCACGACACCGCGCGTGGCGATCCTGTCGGCGGTTGAGACGGTGACTTCGAAGATCCCTTCGACGATCGAAGCGGCCGCGCTCTGCAAGATGGCGGACCGCAAGCAGATCACCGGCGCGTTGCTCGATGGTCCGCTCGCCTTTGACAATGCGATCGATCTGGAAGCGGCGCGGATCAAGGGGATCAGGTCGGAGGTCGCCGGGCGGGCGCAGATCCTGGTCGTGCCCGACCTCGAGTCCGGCAACATGCTGGCGAAGAATCTGGCCTATTTTGCCAAGGCCGATGGCGCCGGCATCGTGCTCGGCGCGCGGGTGCCCGTGGTGCTGACATCGCGCGCCGATTCGGCGCGTTCACGGATGGCGTCAGCCGCAGTTGCGTGCCTTTACGCGGATGCCCGCCGTCGCCGCGCTCCCATCGCTGCCGCGTGACTGCCATGGATACGATCCTCGTCGTCAATGCCGGTTCCTCCAGCGTGAAGTTTCAGGTCTTCGCGGTGGAAGGCGAGGGCCGGCTGTGGCGGCAGCTGAAGGGCCAGATGGACGGCATCGGCAGCCGGCCGCGAATGCGCGCCAGCGGCTCAAGTGGCGAACCGCTGGCCGACCGCGCCTATGCGATCGAAGCGGTTGCCGATGTTCCTGCCGCCATGTCCGTCGCTGGCGCCTGGTTGAGGGAGGAACTCAACATCAACCCTGTGGCCGTAGGCCATCGGGTTGTTCACGGCGGCCCAGATTACGCGCACCCGGTGCTGATCGACCCCCTGATCGTGTCGCGGCTGGAGCGTTACGTTCCGCTGGCGCCGTTGCACCAGCCGCACAATCTGGCGCCCATTAAGTCCCTACTGACCAATTTTCCGGCCCTACCGCAGGTGGCCTGCTTCGATACGGCGTTCCACCGCGATCATGATCCGCTGGCGGACCATTACGCCATTCCGCACCAGCTGTACGCCGAGGGCATCAGGCGCTACGGCTTCCATGGTCTGTCCTACGAATATGTGGCCAAGCGGCTGCCGCAGGTGGCACCTGAGGTGGCGATCGGACGTGTGATCGTGGCCCATCTCGGCAGCGGCGCGTCGATGTGCGCGATGCGGGCAGGGCGGAGCGTCGAGAGCACGATGGGGTTCACGGCGCTCGATGGCCTCGCGATGGGAACGCGGCCCGGCCAGATCGATCCTGGTGTCGTCCTGCACTTGCTCACCGAGAAAGGAATGTCCGCGTCCAAGGTGCAGGACTTCCTGTATCGCGATTGCGGCTTGAAGGGGCTCTCCGGCGTCAGCAACGACATGCGTGAGCTCGAGACGAGCCTAGACCCGCGAGCTGCATTTGCGATCGATTATTTCGTCTACCGCGTTGGCCTTAACGCCGGCATGCTGGCAGCCGCGCTAGAAGGGCTCGACGGCTTCGTCTTCACCGCGGGGATCGGCGAGAACTCCGTTTCGATCCGTGCCCGCATCTCCGAACGGCTAGCATGGCTCGGGATCGTGCTGGATCCAGCCGAGAACGCACGGCACTCGACCAGGATCTCCCGATCCGACAGCCGAATCCCCGTCTTCGTCGTGCCGACCGATGAGGAACTGATGATCGCGCAGCATACGCTGACGCTGCTCATGAACCAGAGATCGCCAAATCCAAAAAGCGAGAGAGTATCATGAACATTCCGGTTTATCCTGAGACCAGTGTCGCGCTGAAGGGCAAGAAGGGATTGATCGTCGGCATAGCCAATGACCAATCGATCGCCTGGGGCTGTGCCAAGGCGTTTCGGGCGCTCGGCGCCGAACTCGCCGTCACCTACCTGAACGAGAAGGCCAAGAAGCACGTCGAACCATTGGCCAAGGCGCTGGAAGCGCCGATCTTCATGCCGCTCGACGTGATGGCGGAGGGTGAGACCGAAAAGGTGTTCGAGCGAGTCGGGAAGGAATGGGGGCAGCTCGATTTCCTGCTTCACTCGATCGCGTTTTCACCCAAGGACGCCTTGCATGGTCGTGTGGTCGATGTCGATCGCGCAGGCTTCCAGAAGACCATGGATGTGTCCTGCTGGTCGTTCATGCGCATGGCCCATCTCGCCGAACCGCTGATGAAGAACGGCGGTACGATGTTCACCATGACCTACTACGGTAGCCAGATGGTAGTGAAGAACTACAATGTCATGGGCGTCGCGAAGGCGGCGCTCGAGGCCGCGGTGCGCTACATCGCGGCCGAGCTCGGGCCGAAAGGCATTCGGGTGCACGCCATCTCGCCAGGACCGCTTGCCACGCGCGCGGCATCCGGCATTCCGGAATTCGATGAACTGATGGACAAGGCGCAGTCGCAGGCGCCGACGCGCAGTCTTGTCAGCATCGACGACGTCGGCAAGGCGACGGCATTTCTTGCGCTCGACGGTGCCAAGCTGATCACAGGTAGCGTGCTCTACATCGATGGCGGTTACCACATCATCGATTGAACGCCGTGAGAATACGGCTCAGCTGTAGTGCAGCCCGATGACCTCCGCCACGCAGGCAGGGCGGGCACCGCCCTCCATCTCGATCACGACGCGGTAGTGAACCCTCAGCCCATTCGGCGGCACATCTTCGGCTTCCGCGATGCCGATGCGCCCACGCAGCTTTGATCCGGCGGGCACCGGCGCCAGATAGCGGATGCGGTCCGCGCCGTAGTTGAGCGTGTTCTTCAACCCCTTCAAGCCCATCACCGAGCGAATAAACATCGGCGTCAGGCTCAGCGACAAGAGGCCGTGAGCGATGGTCTTGCCTCCGGGCATTTCGGCCTTCGCGCGTTCCTGGTCGACGTGGATCCACTGCTCATCGCAGGTCGCATCGGCGAATTTGTTGATGCGTTCCTGGGTGATCTCGATCCATTCGCTGATGCCGACTTCGGTGCCGACCGCTGATTTGAGCTCGTTGAACCCGTTGAAAATCCTCATGGCATCGACTCGCTTTGGTCAGAACGTCATTTCGGGGACGGTATCGGGAATCGCGAGTTCAGCTTCAGTCACCGCCAGCACTTCGGCGACTGTCAGGCCCGGCGCGGTTTCCAGGAGGGTCGCCTTGCCGCCGGGAAACGCGATGACCGCCATATCTGTCACGACAAGGTCAACCGGCCGCGCCGATGTCAGCGGCAGGTTGCATCTGGCTACGATCTTCGACTTTCCCTTGGCCGCATGCTGCATGGCGACGATGACGCGCTTGGCACCGCTGACGAGGTCCATGGCGCCGCCCATGCCCGGCACCATCTTGCCCGGGATCATCCAGTTGGCGAGATGCCCGGTGGCGTCGACCTGCAGGCCGCCGAGCACCGTGATGTCGACATGGCCGCCACGAATCAGGCCGAACGACATCGCACTGTCGAAGGTGGCAGCGCCGGGTAACGCGCTGATCGGCTTGCCGCCGGCATCGGTCAGCAGCGGATGGGCCATGCCCTGTTCGGGAATTGGGCCAGTGCCGATCAAGCCATTCTCGGACTGGAAGAACACGTTGAGCCCCGCAGGAACGTAGTTCGCAACCAGGGTCGGAATTCCGATGCCGAGATTGACGAGGTTACCTGGCCGCAGTTCCTTTGCTACGCGACGCGCAATGATGGTTTGTGCATCCATGGCTCACCCGTTCGCAACGAGATAGTCGACCAGTGGTCCCGGCGTGATCACGTGATCCGGCGCAATCACGCCGACCGGAACAATGTGCTCGGCGGTCACGATCACCGTGTCCGCCGCCATCGCCATGACTGGGTTGAAGTTTCGCGCGGTGAGGGCATAGGACAGGTTGCCGGCGTAGTCGGCCAGGAAGGCGTGCACGAGCGCGAAATCGGCGCGCAGCGCGGTCTCCAGCAGATACGGCTTGCCGTCGACTTCGATCTTCTGCTTGCCTTCCTCGACAAGCGTGCCGACGCCGGTGGGCGTCAGGACACCGCCAAGACCGCAGCCGCCGGCGCGGATGCGTTCGACGAAAGTGCCCTGCGGAATAAGGTCGACCGTGATCTGCTTGCCCAGCATCTGTTGCTGCGCTTTCGGATTCAGCCCGATATGGGTACCGATCATGCTCGACACCTGGGCGCCGTCGAACAGCTTGCCGACGCCCTTGCCGGGCGTGGCCGCATCATTGCTGATCAGCGCGAGGCCCGATTTCTTCTGTCGGACCAGTTCGTCCAGGAGGCGCTCTGGCGTACCCACGCCCATGAAGCCGCCGACCATGATGCGCGCGTTGTTCGGGATCATCGCAACAGCTTCTTCGGCGGATACGGCCTTCATGATTGGGCTCCGGCGATCGGTCCGAGGCGGGATGTTTCGGCGAACATTGTCGTTTGTCGCGGTGCATACGTTGATCTGGGTCAAGGCCCGCGTCATTCGTCGTCTGCGCGGTGCTTAATCCCAATGCTGTCGAGCATCTCCGCCCACAATTTGCGTACCTGTCGATGCCGGTCGTTCACGGCCGCGCTGACGGCGTCGCGGGCGGGCTTCAGATCATCACTTTTCAGAAAATGGATCTGGGTCTGGATCAGGCGGCTGCTTTCAAATTCGATCCGGCGCAAAGCCACGACAAAGGGGTCATCCGCGGACGCCTCGACCGGCAGCAGGGCGGCAGGCCGGATGGCGCCGTGAGCGGCATGCCCGAGGGCCGCAATGTCGATCGTTGCGGCAAGCCGCCCATCGGTAACGCCGGAAACCGGGTTGGGCAGCCAAGCCATTTCCCAGATCAGCGTGTTGTAGAAGGCCATGACATCAGGCGCCCACGAGGTCGCGCGCAGGAGAAGGGAAACGATCTCCGTTTCGCGATGCAGCTGTGTGTTCAACTCGGTTTGCCAGCCGGCCTTGAACTGGCCTGGCAAGGCCAGAGCCAGCTGCCGCGCAAGCGCGCCATGTATCGAGACCAGGAACGATGACACCCGAGTTTGCTGCAGCGGCGGCACGCGACCGGAGGAATCGAGCGGGCCGAGGAACTGGTTCATGACGCAGCCCTTGGCACGGGAATAGCGCGCAGGTGATCGAAGCCGGCCGGAAAAGGGGTCATCTCGCCACCGGCGTCGTCGGGTGCGATCCATACCGACTGTTTGCCCTGCCAGCGCTTCGCCAGCACGTCTTCGGCGAAGCGTGCCAGCAGGTCAGCCGTCAGTGCAGCCTTCTCGAGCGTGAAGGCGTGATAAGAATTGGGGATGATGACCAGTGAGCTGTCGGCAATGTGAGTGCGCAGGGTTTCGTGCAGCGAGCGCGGCGTAAGGAAGTCAAATTCACCGTTGAGGATCATCGTCGGCGTCTTGATCGACGCCAGTTGTGGCGTCAGGGGCTGAAAGTCGAGGAAGGATTCCATCAAGTTTTGCACCGCATAAACGTCGTTGATTAACCAGCCCTGCCGCTTCACCGCGTCGAGATTGCCGAGTAGCGGCCTGAGCCATGAGTCGGAGAGATTCATTGGCAGCAACAAGTCCTGCAGATAGCTGATGCCGCCCAGGATCAAGCCGGTGCGCAGGGCGTTACCGAGCAACAAAAGCTGCGGCGAGAGTTCCGCAAAGGCACTCATGGGCACCAGGCCCGAGAGCCTATTGCTGTGCAAGATCGCATAGCGCAGCGCGATCAGTGCGCCGAAACTGATGCCGCTGAGGAATATCGGACCATCACCGAGCTCATCGATCAGGAGCCGAAGCGCCTCAACCTGATCTTCCTGGCTGATGAACAACTCCGGCTTGGCCGAGGCGCCCTGACCGAGCAAATCGAAGGTGGCGACGCGAAATCCCTTGCCGATCAGCGCGTCCCGATAAGCTGCCCAGAGCTCCGAATATTGAGTAAGCCCGTTAACGAGCACATAGGCCGGCGCGTCCGTGGCACCGTTGAGTTCGTAGCGGATGCGGTGCGAGCCATACGACAGAAACGGCATTCGATTCACTTGTTCGATGCTTTCGGCCGCATAGTTGAGATGCGCGTCCGGTCGTTCCCTTGACCTAGGTCAATATCGATCGCGCGTATCTGACGGAAATCTTCCCAAAATTTCGGTCAGGGAGGGTTTCCATGAGGCGTCTTTTCATTGGCCTGGTGCTGCTCGCCGTCAGCGCATCCGCTGCGACCGCCCAGCCATTTACGCGCCGCTCGTCGCAAGTCCAGCATGACGGGCTGAAGCAATATTACGAGATCGCCGACTTCAAGCTCGGTGGCAAATACGACCTGGCCAATCCGTCCAAGTGGGAAAATGGCGGCGAGGGGGGCGTGACCCTTGAATCGCTCGGCGGAGGAAAGCTGCGCACCGCCTACATCGCGGTCGGTACGCCGCGGCGCAACGCCGCAGGCGAGATCACCAACGCCGTTGTCATCAATTCATATTACTCGGGCGACTCCACCGACATGTATGAGCAGTGGGTCAAGGGCGCCGCGCTGTCGGGGGGCGTCCCGATCATCGGACCGGGCCGGCCGATCGACACCGACCGCTATTACGTCGTGATGGTCGATCCGCTCGGGACCTGGGGCGCAAGCAAGCCGTCAGATGGTCTCGGGATCAAGTTTCCCCAGTACACCTATTACGACATGGTGCAGGCGAACTACCGGATGCTTCGCGATCATCTGAAGGTCGCGAGGGTCGCGCTCGCGGCCGGCGTCTCGATGGGGGGCACGCAAACCTATGTTTGGGGCGTCATGCATCCGGAATATGTGAGCGCGCTGATGCCGATCGGCGGCACGACGCAATCGGACGCAGGAGATCCCGTCGGCAACTGGACTTTCCAGTTGATGACGGCGGCGATCGAGTCCGATCCGGTCTGGCAGCAGACCAAAGGCGATTACTACAAGCTGCCCAAGGAGAAGCATCCGCTGATGGGCATGGCGTTCGGCTGGTCAGTATTGGGCCTGACCGGCTACGATCTCTCATACCGGACCACGCAGGCATTCACCGCGGTGCAGCCGGAAATCTTCTATTGGGACCCGCCGAACGAGAAGGCCGGGCTCAACGTGATCAATCGCTCCAAGCTGTATGACGCTGTCGACCTCGTCTGGCGCAACCGCGTCGGCGAGCTTCACAACATCAACAAGGAACTCGGCCGCGTCCAGTCACGTACGCTGGTGATGCACATCAAGAACGACCTCTGGCTCAACTTCAAGCTTGCAGAGAAAGCGGTCGACAATATCCCGGGCGCCGACTTGATCGCCGAAGACAGCCCAGTCGCGCATTACGGCGTGTTCTCGATCATCAACGGCCACAAGAACGACCCGAAATTCGTGTCGTTCATGGACGATGTTGCGAGCCTCGACAGGGCGCAGCAGTTCGCCGACAAGAACTTCCGCACGCCCGGCGTAGCGTCAGACATCGACCCGAAGAAATCCTTCTGGAAGGACTACGTTACCTATCCTTATCCGGTGAAATACGCCGACGCCAAGGACGCCAAGGGCACGACCTGGCAGATCGGCTACATGGACGAATATTACGGCACCGAGAAGGATCCGAAGGTCCTCGTCGTCATCCACGGCAAGGGAGCGTTCGCCGGCCACTATGGCAACATCATGCAATACGCCCTGCGCAGCGGTCTGCGCGTGATCGCACCGGACCTGCCGCACTACGGCATGTCGGGCCCGGGCAATCTCGACAAGAGCCCCGCGCGGACCATGCAGGACATGCGTGAAGTGGTGTATGACCTTGTGGTCAACCAGCTCAAGATCAAGCAAGCGTCCTACCTTGGCCATTCCCTGGGCGGCCAATTGATCCTCGGCTACGCGCGGACATATCCCGACGCGGTGAAGAGCCTGATCCTCGAAGCGCCCGCCGGCCTCGAAGAGTATCCGCGCGAGGTGACGATAGGGCCTGGCAAGACCGCAAAGCTGTTCGACGCCTCGCTCGCGGGCAACTTCGACAAGTGGAAGGAAGTCTGGGGACCGACCCAGGTCTTGGCGAACGAAATCGCTCGGCCGGAGCAGAACATTCGCGACTTCTTCTATTTCAAGAAGCGCGATCCCGCGACCGGCGCGGTCGGACGTAGCAAGAGTGGCTACTTCATGAACGACAGCGAGTATGCGCGGTTGCATACCGAGCAACGTGTCGGCCTGACCAAGGGCAATCCGAAGGAGCTCGAGCAATGGGCCAACGTGTACATTCTCGACATCTACGGCATGGTGTCGGAGTTGCAGCAGGATGATCCAAAGAACCTGTATCGGCGGCTGACCGACATCAAGGTGCCGATCTTCCTGGCCTTCGGCGACAAGGAGCCCTTCATTCCCGGAACGCCATTTAACGGATTGAAGGACCTCGGCCGCGACATCATCACCCCGTTCATGACGCGGATGACGCGCGCGAACAACCGGCCGATCCTGAAAATCTATCCGGACACCGGTCATTTCATCCATACCGACAACCCGGTCGAGTTTCCGGCTGACGTGACCGATTTCGTAATGACGGGCAATCTCGACACCAGTTCGCCGCTCGAGACGGACAGAATTATCAACGGCGTGGTGTCGGCGATGGCTGTTGCGCCGACGCCGGACGGACCGAATCCGACAGCCGGTTTGAATAAGTGACCAGCAGGCTGAGTTGCAACGAGAGGATCAAACTGTAGCAATGCCCAAAGTGCGTGCCGGAGAGGTCGACCTTGGCTGGCGGGAGTGGGGCGAAGGCGAAACCACGGTCGTCTTCATCCACGGCAATCTCGCCAGCAAGGATTGGATCGAGCTCGCCGCCCCCTTGTTCCCGAGCGGCCTTCGGGTCATCGGAATCGACTGGCGCGGTTGTGGCGACAGCGATCGCCCGGCCGCGACGCCGGACTATACCAACTACTCGATGCAGCAACATGCGCTCGACATGCTGGCGGCGCTGGATGCTCTGCAGATCCCGTTCTGTCATCTCGCCACCCATTCCACCGGCGGTATCATCGCGGCGCGCATGCTGCTGATGCAGCCGGAGCGGTTTGGCCGGGTATTCGCGCTCGATCCCGTGACGCCACTCGGGCTCGCGTTCAACGCGGAGCAGATCGGGCTATTCCGCGCGATGATGGCAAGCCGCGAGTTGACGCGCACCGTAATGGCAACGGCGGCATCCTCCTTGTTCCTCCCGGACAGCATGGCGCCGAATGCCGCGCCGAGATTCCGCGAGGGGTTGGGCGCGATTCAGGCTCTGTTCGAGCGCATCCTGGATCAGACGTTTGGCGTCTCCGAGGGAATATGGATCGGCACGCCAGTCAATCTGACACGCGAGCGGGAAAGCCGCGAACTCGAGCGGCGGATGCCCGAAATTCGGCATCCACATCTCGTCGTCTGGGGCGAAGGCGACGGCTGGATCGCGCCCGCTGACCTAGAGGCCATGGCGGCGGCGATGCCGAACTGCCGGTTGGTCGTCGTACCGGGCGTCGGCCACTCGATGAACCTGGAAATGCCGCCCCTCTATGCCGGCTATTTTGGCGCCTGGTTTGGTGGCTTGAACGACCGGCAACGGTGAAACGCGTGAAGATGATCCAAAATCCCGGGTTCGGTCGATGGCCGATTTTCAGCGATAGGGCGCAGGAAAACGGCTTCTCGTTCCGAACCTCAACTGACGGCTAGCTATCGCTTCGGAGGAGCAAATGGCTGACACCCCAAAACTCTCGGTCGAAAAGGCGCTAAAGAAGTTGCAAAAGAGCGATGAGCCAAAGTCGAAGACCGAACGCTACGACGAGAAGATGAGTGCGCTCGACGAAGAAATAGCGCGCATGAGAGCGCAGAGGCTGCGATTGGATCGGCCCAAACGCAATCGCGATTAGAGGCGGCCGCTGTTGATTAAACCGGAACCTAGGGGCTGAAGGACGATTACCACATCGCTATGCATCTAGCGCTGGTCAATTGCTTACGCGTACCGTAGAATCCAACCGTAGCTTTTTGAATGATTGCCACCGAGCGCAACAAAATCAGCGTCGTGCGGAGGATGGACGTTCCGACGCGCTTTGGCGAGCACCGGCAGACTGGCCTGGAAGCGTGCGAACAAGAAACACAGTAGATCGACGAAGGCGCCGATCTTACCGGGGACTCCTAACGTGCAGTCGAGGGGCGCTGAGTTCGAACGTCAATCGTTCCGGCGGTACCAATATGCACATATCCCGGGCTTTGCGCATGCTGTCGATAATGGCTTTGTCTTCTTTGGACCGTTTGTCGTATTCCAGCTCTTCTTCCAGCTCTTCGTCGATCTGGTTGACCATGGCGATGTACTGAATGAAGTTAATGACAACCGACGAGTTGGTGGCCAAGCACTCACGAATCTCTGGTTAGCAACTGCGGTGAGGCTGACGCTTCTTGCTTCGTCGTCATATCGTCGACGGTCTAGATGGTTGCCTTTGCAGCGCGATCGAACTGCCCCAATGGCTTTAGGCGCTCCTGCTCATCAAGCGTCTGGCAAAAGCCAGTTGCCGTCACCAGGGCAATGGAGCTGGAAAGGCCCTTTTGACGCTGAAAGGACCCTTTCGATCCTCCTCATCGGCACAAGCCGTTGAAACTGCAGGAAATGCGAACGCCCTCCGAGCGCACCATAAACCCACGTTTGGCTTTGAAGCTCGCCCGGCCGCCACCTGCGTAGAAATGGCCGCGAGCTGCTTCCTCCCAGCGACAGCCAAAAGGCCATCTATTGGTCAAGGAGATTCAACCTCGAATGACGAAGAACTTTTTCTCCTCCCTTCCTACCCAGTATGCCAAAGTCTGGTCCGGCCCTACACCGGGACAAGGGAAAAAAATCCGAAATTATGATCATGGACCGTAGAATTGCGGACGCAGGTGCGATGGGCGAGGGGACTCTGCCTGAGCTTCGGTCGCAGCTCCTCAGCCGCCGAACGCTTCTGTTCGGCTCCGCTGCGGGTCTCGCCGCACTGGGCCTGGCCGGTTGCGCATCCGACTACATGAGCCTCGCCGAGGCGGAGAAAGTCTACGGGCCCGTGCCCAACGAGAAATTCCCGATCCCTGCGGTCGATGTTAGTAAGGTCGATCCGAAATATTTTCGCAAGACCGTGCGCTATGACAGCAATGAGGCGCCCGGTACGATTATCGTCGATCCCAGCAAATACTATGTTTACCGCATCGAAGGCGAAGGAAGCGCGACCCGCTATGGCGCTAATGTCGGCCGCGATGGATTTCGGTGGAGTGGGGAGGCTTATGTCGGGCGCAAAGCCGAATGGCCTACCTGGACGCCACCTAAGGAGATGATCGCGCGCCAGCCGGAGGCAGGCAAATATGCTCGCGGCATGCCGGGAGGTCTCGATAATCCGCTTGGTGCCCGCGTGCTCTACCTCTATCAAAATGGGGTGTACACGCTCTACACGATCTATAGCACCAGCGCCCCCGAAACGATTGGGAACGGCATTACGAGCGGCTGTACCGGTCTTCTCAGCCAAGACATGATCGACCTCTATGCGCGAACGCCCGTCAATACGAAGGTGATCGTGCTGCCGGCATAGGCAACCGCGTCGGCCGCCGGTCCAGGCGCCGCCAGTATGGGGAGCCCAACGGTCGGGGCCCGTTCTATCAGAGGCAACCGTGGGCGTGCCAGCGTATCCGCTCATCGTCGTTCAGGCTTGCCTGACTTCTTCGCGAGTTCGCCCGCAATGAAAATTGCGCGTATCTGGTGCGGCGGTCGTCGCGCTATTGGTAGTGAGAACTCAGTATGACATTGATCTCATTGGTGGGCCCGGCAGGACTCGAACCTGCCAACAGACCGTTATGATTGGCCGGCGGGCCTGACATATAGGGCGGTTCGCTCGTTAGAAGCTGGCCGCGTTGTGATCAAGCGTGCGCGAAGCATCAATGCCGATACCGCCGTCAAATCTCGCCTGGTGCGCGTCGTAGTGCGACTTGGTAGGGCGGTCGGCCCGCCCGGAACCTGAGCTGCAGGTCTTGATCTGAACCGGCTGGTTCGAGTCGATTGGAAGCACCGTCTTGTGCGAAATTCGCTTCAAGGCCAGGTTCGAACGAATGCTCACAACGCCCGGTATGCGCGAAATCTTGTTGACGATGAGGTCTTCAAGGGCGTCGATGTCGGGCACCATGACGCGGAGAAGGTAGTCGCTGTCTCCCGTCATCAGGTAACATTCCATCACCTGGCTCAAGCGATCGATCGAGCGCGTAAAATTCTCGAGCGACAATTGAACCTGCTTTTCAAGCTTGACCTGGATGAAGGCGGTCACGCCGATCCCGAGCACCGCAGGATCCAGCACGGCGATACGCCGATCGATGACGCCGAGTTTTTCCAGCGTACGAACGCGAGCAAGACAAGGCGACGGTGAGAGGTTGACGCGCGAGGCAAGTTCGACGTTGGTCAAACCGGCGTTCTGCTGCAGTTCGTTCAAGATTTTGATGTCGATCCTGTCGAGAGCCGTCGTCGTCATATCGTTGTCTCCCATGGGCAAGCGTAGCCGTCTCGAGGCCCAGTCCCGCGCGTTGTGCCGCGTAATGACATCCCGATGACACCAATGCTAACCGCACGCGCAGCTGTAGAATTTCGACAAAATGACGACTTATATCGAAAAACGGTCAATCTGCTCAGCGACCCATCGGCGCGGCGCGAGGCGGGACGCGCGGGGGCGGTGTGCTCCGTTGACGATCGGAGAACGTGAAAGCGGTCGGGGATGGACCGTCTCCAGCCTCAGCCTGGGCCGGTGAGTCCCGATGCCGAAAGGCTGCAAGCGCCAGCACAAAATGCCGATCGATCGTGCCGGCGACGAGATCTTTGAGCATTAATGCCGAGTCTCCAGTGCAATTATCCGAGGGCGACAGAAGTTCGCGGAGTTCGAACGGCTCGTCGGGGATCGGAGTGACAAATTGAAGCTCAAGCAGGCCTATCTCACCGCCGCTGAACCTGAGGGGCTCGCTGGCTTCTACGAAGCTCTCGGCTTGGCGGTTCGCTTCGCTGATCGAGGCAAGTGGATTCAATTCGTCGGTGAAAAGGTCGCCCTTTGCATCGCAAGTCCGGTCGAATCCGTATCCGCGCCGTCTCTGAACGCCGTCCTGGTATTCGAGGTGGACAATCTGGAAAGCGCTCTGCAGCGCGCGCGGGCGCATGGCGCCGAGGTGCTCGGTGAAATCAGGGATATGGGGACGCACGGTCGCGTGGCCCACTTCAAGGACCCGCAACACAATACGATCCAGCTGTTTCAGGCCGCGGCCGGGTAGGCGAACGAACGATCTCGATCATTTCGGTTCTATGTGTCAGGGGCATCCCCATGAACTTTCGAGTGCAGCCCATGTCCATCCAGGAAATCCCGGTGTTCAGCAGCACCGAATTTCGCACCGCAATGCGCAACGTACCGGGCGCCGTGTCGATCGTCACGACGGGCACGCGACCGGGCCGGCACGGTTTGACGTTGACCGCCGGTTGTTCATTGTCGACCGAACCGTCGAGCGTGCTCGTCTGCGTCAACAAGTCGGCCGGTGCCCACGATACGATAAAGCGGAGCGGATCGTTCTGCTGGAACATCCTGGCGGCGCATCACGCTGCGCTGGCGCAGAAATTCGCGGGGCAGGACGGGAGCAAGGGCGACATACGTTTCAGCGAAGGCCTGTGGCGCGAACTCGCGACGGGAGCGCCGAGCCTCGTCGAGGCTGTCTGCAGCTTCGATTGCCGCCTATCCGATTCATACGACGCCGGCAGCCATACGATCTTCGTCGGCGCGGTGGTCGCTCAGGCGACGAACGTTGATCGCGAACCCCTCGTCTATGTGAAGGGCGAGTTCATGGTTCCCCGGCGGTAGCGCTTCACTCCCATCATTCAGTGTCCACCAATGCTGTCACTTTGGCTCAATGTTCTCGCAAGCGGCGTTCTGCTCGGCCTCGTCTACGGGCTTGTGGCGCTCGGTCTGACGATCATTTTTGGCGTCATGCGCGTCGTCAACTTTGCGCATGGCGAGATGGTCGTCTTTGGCGTCTACATCGGCTATTGGGCCGTCCGCCTTTGGGACGTTCCGATCATTGCCGCAGCAGCGATCGCGGCGGTCGCGATGTTCATCTTCGGGTATCTCCTGGAAACCCTGATCGTAAAACGGTTCGTTGGACGGCCCCATCACTATCAATTCATCGTTTTCATCGGCCTGTCGCTGCTTTTCAGCGGCGCGCTATTGGTGGCGTTCGGACCGGATCCGCGCCCCACTGCGTCCCAGCTGGCGTTTCACACAGTATCGCTCGGTCCCGTGACGCTGGATCTAGCGAGACTTCAGGCAGCGGCAACCGCGGGCTTGCTGATCACCCTGCTCGGAGCGTATCTGAAATTCTCGTCGTTCGGCCGGTCGCTGAGAGCGGCCGCAGACAACCGGCTGGGCGGCCTGATCATCGGATTGAACATTCCGCGGATCTACGCGGTGGCCTTCGGCATCGGCGCGGCCTGCGCGGGCGTCGCCGGCGCATTGATCTCGCCTTTGTTCGATGCCCAACCATATCTGGCCGTCGATTTTACCCTGCTGGCTTTCGTGACGGTAATCGTCGGCGGTCTCGGCAGCTTCAGCGGAGCGCTCCTGGGTGGCCTGGTGATTGGCGTCGCCGAAGCAATTGCAGCCTTGATGTTCTCTCCGTCGATGAAGACGGCGCTTCCCTATGCGCTCCTGATCATCATCCTGATTTTCCGTCCGAGGGGTTTCTTTGGTGCAAAAGAGATTTGAGGGTGCAACTGAGTCGAACCGCTGGCTTGCCGGAGCACTGGTGTTCGTGATTCTTGCTCTGGCCGGTGCTCTCGCAAATCCGTACCTCATCTCGTTGATGACGATCGTATTGCTGTTCACGTTCCTTGGCCAATCCTGGAGTTTGATGCTCGGTATCGGTGGCCAATTGTCGATCGGTCATGCGCTTTTTGTCGGCCTCGGGGCTTATTCAGTCGCCGTCCTCGACGTCAAGTTCGGCATTTCGCCGTGGATAGGCCTCCTGCTCGGAATGTTCATCGCCGGATCCGTTGGCGCGGTGCTGGCTTGGCTGAGCTTCCGGTTCGAGGTGCGTGGAATCTATTTCGCGCTGCTGACGATCGCCGCCGCGGAGTTCGCGAGGATCATGTTTAGCGGCTGGGAGTTCGTCGGCGCAATGCAGGGGCTGTTCTTTCCCGCACCGACCAACGCGATCGATATTGCAATGCTCCGCGGAGACGCGCGCTTCTACTATTTTGTCGCGCTTGCCCTGGCGGCGCTGGGGATCGCGGGAACTGAACTTATCTTGCGATCGTACCTCGGATATGTCTGGCGAGCGATGCGGGACGACGAGCAGGCGGCACGCGCGCTCGGCGTCCGCACATTCCGGCACAAGATCCTCGTGATCGCGATATCGGCGGCTGCTGCGGCCGCGGGTGGTGGAATTCTGGCGCTCGTGCAGGGATCGATCTTTCCGGATTCGATCATGGGTATGGGCCTCTCGGTTGATGTGCTGATCGGACCCGTGGTTGGCGGTCTGGGCACGACATTCGGTCCGCTGGTCGGGTCGCTCACGGCTATTCCCCTGAACCATATGATGAGTGCACTCGGCGATAGTGTTCGGGTCCCGGGGCTGAACAACATCGCATACGGCGTCGTGTTGATCCTGGTCGTCTGGTGCTTGCCCGACGGCATCTGGCCGGCGATCGTGCGGCTGTGCAAGGCAATCCAGCTGCCGTCGCGGGTGTGGCTTCCGCAACCGAGGAAGGCCGAAGAATGACGAGCCTGCTCGAAGTCAGGAGTCTCTCCCGTTCGTTCGGCGGCCTGGTCGCGGTGAACAATGTCAGTTTCGCACTGGGAGCCGGCCGGATCACCGCGCTGATCGGGCCGAACGGGGCAGGGAAGACAACGTGCTTCAATCTCGTGGCGGGCGCGATGCGGCCGACCAGCGGGCAAGTGTTCTTCGAAGGACGCCCGATCGAGAACATGCCGCCTGAAGCCGTCTGCAGGATGGGCATCGCGCGGACATTCCAGATTGTGCGGCCGATGCGCGATATGTCCGTGCTTGAGAACGCAATGGTCGGCGCTTTCAGCTGGACCAGCAGCGTGGGAGAAGCCAGATCGAAGGCGTATGAGTCGCTTGAAAACGTCGGGCTTGCCGGCAAGGCCGATGCGAGGACCGACCAGCTGACGTTGCCCGATCGGAAGATGCTTGAGACCGCCAAGGCGCTCTCCACGCGGCCCAAGCTGCTGCTGCTGGACGAGGTGATGGCGGGGCTGCGGCCCACCGAGGCCGCGAGCGTGGTTCGGGTGCTG
The DNA here is from genome assembly GCF_900696085.1 of Bradyrhizobium ivorense. Lineage (GTDB taxonomy): Bacteria > Pseudomonadota > Alphaproteobacteria > Rhizobiales > Xanthobacteraceae > Bradyrhizobium > Bradyrhizobium ivorense. The sequence goes on along the minus strand of NZ_CAADFC020000013.1, from coordinate 221,883 downwards.
CAGCGGCTTGCGGAAACCGGCCTGACGATCCTTCTGGTCGAGCACGTCATGCGGATCGTGATGGAGATCGCCTCGCGCGTCGTGGTACTTCACCATGGCACCAAAATTGCCGAAGGGAGCCCGGCCGAGGTGGTCGCTGACCCCAAGGTGCTCGAAAGCTATCTGGGGACGGGCTTCCATGCTTGATGCGGCGTTGTTGTCGATCGACGGGCTTTGTGTTGCGTATGACGGGTCAAATGCCCTGAACGGCGTCTCGCTGCAGATCCGCAGGGGCGAGCTGATCTGTGTCGTAGGTGCCAATGGCGCTGGAAAGACCTCGCTGATCCGGTCGATCTCGGGCATCGTTCCGTCTTCGGGTGGTGTCGTGAAGATGAACGGCGTCGATATTGCGGGGATGCCGCCGTGGGAGATCTGCGAGCGCGGTATTGCGCAGGTCGCCGAAGGCCGGCAGATTTTTGGCGGCCTTTCCGTCGAGCACAATCTGCTCCTCGGCGGATCGCTCAAGCGCGCGAAGGCCACCCGGCTCGAAACCCTCGAGTTCGTCTATCGGTTGTTCGAGAGGCTTCGAGAGCGCCGGCGGCAGCTTGCCGGCACCTTGTCCGGCGGCGAGCAGCAGATGTTGGCGATCGGACGCGCTATTATGGCGAACCCTGACATCGTGATGTTCGACGAGCCGTCAATTGGGCTGTCGCCCGCCCTGACCGATGTAATGTTCGGCGTGGTGAAGCGTTTGCACGAGGAGGGGATCACGGTGCTGCTGGTCGAGCAGAATGTCGCGAAATCCCTCGCGTTGAGCAGTCGTGGCTATGTCCTGGAGAACGGCTCGATCGTTCTCCAGGGATCAAGCAGCGAATTGTTGAGCAACACCGAGATTCAACGCGCATATCTCGGAATGTAGTCTCTCGTTATGGACAACGACGATACCCTTCTGGTCGAGCGCGATCTCGATATAGTCACGATGACAATGAACAGGCCGCCGGCAAATGCTCTGAACAACGGTCTGGTCAGGCGTTTGCTGGATGCCATTCGTGCACTGTCTGCGCAAGCATCGCCACCAGGCATCGTCTTGACTGGCGCAGGCGAGCGCTTCTTCAGCGCGGGTGGCGATATCAAGGAAGTGGCCGGCCTCGAGATATCGAGGCCCCGGATGAGAGACTTCCATGCGCTGTTGTGCGAGATGGACCGATATCCGGGCCCGCTCGTGTGTGCGGTCCGCGGCTACGCGGTCGGAGGCGCGCTGGAGTTTCTCCTTCACGCCGATTACGTCGTCGCGGATCCCGCGTGCATGGTTGGGTTTCCGGAAATAAACCACGGCCTCTTGCCTGCGGCCAAGGGTATGCGGCGGGCGGTCGGGAAGCTCGGCCTTCGGGCGGCGCAGGCCCTGCTCTATTGGGGAGAGTTGTGCGACGCCCGGAAAGCGCTCGAAATCGGCGCGATCAACGAGATCGCGGCTGGCACGGACGTGATGTCCCGCGGCGTGGAGGTATGCAGGCATCTTCGCGGCAAGGACCAAAAGCTGTTCGCTGCGATCAAGCGCTCGTTGAACTTGACGGGACAGATGGATGACGCTTCCCTCGAGGCGGTGACGATCGAGGATCTCAGCGCCTATTTGACCGAGGGGAGTTCGGCGGACGCGCGTGCCCGCTTTCTCTCGAAGAGTTCAAGGAAGACATGAATGGCCGAGCTGGCATCCCCAGAAGAAGCGCGCCAGGAGCTCATGACCTTCGAGGAAGTGTCGGCAGCTCTGGCGCAGGGATATTTGACGGTTCTGATTCCGTGCGGCGCAATCGAGCAGCATGGGCCGCATCTTCCGCTTTGCATGGATGCCGATCACGCGGATGCTCTCGCGGTAAAAGTGGCGCAACATCTCGGCAGGACCCTGATCGCTCCGACGATCAGGGTCGGCTGTTCCGCCCACCATCTCGCCCTATCAGGCACCATCTCCCTTCGAGCGGAGACTTTTGAAGCAATCTGTCTGGACTATTGCACAAGTCTCGCAAGGCATGGTTTCAGGCGGATTCTGCTGTTCTCCGGTCATATCGGAAACTTCCCCGTCTTGCGCGACATGCTTCCTCGGCTAAGGCAGCGCGTTCCGCCGGACGTTGAGATCGACGCGTTCTGCGATGCAACTGCCTGGATCGACGGGTGGCGACGTGCCGTCAGGGATGCCGGGGGTGACCCGAATGCGGTCGGCGGCCATGCCGACATTGCCGAGACATCCCTGATGATGCGACTCCGCCCCGAAAGCGTGCGGCTGGATCGCTTTGAGGTCGGGCACCTGGGCGCTCTATCCGAAGAGCAACTTCAGTTGATGTGGAAGAACGGGATCCAGTCCGTCACGCGCAACGGCATCATCGGTGATCCGCATGGATCGACTGTAGAGATCGGCGAGCGGTGCCTCGCGGCGATAGCGGAGCTTCTGGCCGCCTCGTTCGGCAAATAAGGCGCCCCTCCCTTGTTTCACCTCCTCCGTGCCGTCAGGCGCGGGAAGCCGCGTGCGCGCGCTAGCCAGGGAGTGGATGCGATCCGCCTGCGGACAGCACAATATTTGGAAAGTCATACGCGCGCGCCCAGCATTCGGACGAAAATGTTGCTGCGCTTGTGAGACGATTTGCCATCGAGAAATTCCCAGAGGATTTTAGAAGATGGCACTTTCGTTCGGCTTCTGGTCGGAGCAGGAAACCCAGGTCGGGCAGAGCTACGCGCGCCGGCTTCATGAACTGGTCGACGAGGTGCGCCTCGCAGAGAAGATGGGCTTCGACTGCGTCGCGCTGTCCGAGCAACACGTGGCGCTCGGCGGCATCTCGAGCTCCGCTCCCGAAGTGGTGTACGGCTATCTTGCCGCGGTGACCTCGCGCGTGAAGCTGCGATCGGCGGTCACCCTGATGCCGCAGAAAATCAACCACGCGCTGCGATCCGCGGAGCGGCTGGCCGTTACCGATATCCTCTCGCATGGCCGCATGGAGTTTTATGCTGGCCGCGCCAACACGACCATCGCGATGCGTGCCTTCAACGTCGATCCCAATGAGACGCTTGCCCAGATGGAAGAGGGCATTGCGCTTCTGAAGAAATCGATGCGCGAGGACATCTTCACGTTCGAAGGCAAGTACTACCAGATCCCGCCGCGGATGCTCGTGCCGAAGCCCATGCAGAAGCCGCATCCGGTCATCGGCATCGCCGCGACCAGCGAGCGCAGTCATGGCTGGGCCGGCTCCGAAGGCCTCGCCGTGATGAGCAACTCGATCTACCAGGGCTGGGAAGTCCAGGACAAGCTTCTCAACACGTATCGTCGCGCCTGGAAGCGTGACGAGCAGGGGCCGCTCCCGCGGCCCCGCGTTGGCCTTCCGCTGTTCTTCGGCATCGGCTCGTCGGATCAGAAGGCGAAGGAAGACTACGCCGAAGCGCTGATGCACTACGCGAGGATCTCCACCGATGCCTATCCCCGCCTGGCGAAGCTTGCCGATGACTACGCATACATGAACGAGAGCGTGCCAGCCATGGAGCGCGCCGGACGGGACTGGGATTACCTGCTGAACCATTCGGCGACCACCGTATGCGGGAGTCCCGACACCGTCATTCGCCAGATCGAGAAGTTCCAGGCGCTCGGAATCGACGAGGTGCTGCTCCATCTCGACTCGGTGAACCACGAGAAGATCATGGAAGCGATCGAGATGTGCGGCCGCTACATCATTCCGCACTTCAACGACAGGAACAACGTCGTGCGGCCGACGGACGACATTCTGGCGCAAATCCGCGCCATGCGACCGCAGAAGTGAGCACCAAGGAAACACAGGACGGAGAATCCAATGCCACAGCATAGCTACAAATATCTGCTCGTCGAGAAGCGCGCCAGCGGCGTCGCCGTCGTAACGATGAACCGGCCGGAAATCCTCAATGCGATCAATTGGGACATGCACGAGGAGCTGGAGCGGGCTTTCGTCGAGCTGGATCACGACAAGGACGTCCGCGCGATCGTGCTGACCGGCGCTGGGCGTGGCTTCTGCTCGGGCGGCGACCAGAAGTCGCTCGACAAGGGCCCGCTGCCGTCGGCGACGCGGAGCGGGCGTCACTTGATTCGCAACATGCTCGAGGTCGAGGTACCGGTCGTTGCTGCCGTCAACGGCGTCGCCGTCGGGCTCGGAGCGACGCTTGCCCTGTTTTGCGATGTCATCTTCGCAAGTCCCACCGCGCGATTCGCCGATACGCATGTGACGGCGGGCGTGGTCGCCGGTGACGGCGGCGCCGTGATCTGGCCGCTACTGATGGGGCCGGTCCGTGCCAAGCACTACCTCATGACGGGAGAGTTCATTTCCGCCGAGAAGGCGGCCGCCATGGGCATGATCAACGAGGTCGTATTGAGCAGGGACGTCAAGGACGCCGCGATCGAGTACGCCGAGTTGCTGGCAGGCGGTCCCCGGGAATCGATCATCTGGACGAAGTACAGCGTCAACAAGATCATCAAGCAGTACGCGCATCTGGTGCTCGATACCTCGGCCGCGCTGGAGATGCTGACCTTCGCGTTGCCCGAGCGCCGCGAGGCCGTCGCCGCCTTCGCTGAGAAGCGGAAGCGCTTCGCGGAGCGGTGATATGGACGTCGAATCCTTCACGTCGGGAGCCCAACTCGTCGACGTGACCATTCCGCAGCTCCTGAGCGCGCGAAGAGCCGAGCGGCCCGAGATGGTCGCATACAAGCAAAAGCGTCGTGGTGAATGGATCGCCACGACCTGGCGGCAGTACTCGGATCAAGTGGCCGATCTGGCGGCCGCCCTGCGGAACGCGGGGTTCAAGCGCGGCGATCGTGCGGCCATCATGGGGGATGTGTCCCAGGAATGGCTTCTCGCCGACATGGCGACGATCTGCGCAGGCGGGGTCACGGTCGGCGTGTACTTTACGTCCTCGCCCGAAGAAGTCGGCTATTACCTCAGCGATTCCGGCGCGTCTTTCATCTTCGTCGGCAGTGAGCTTCAGCTCGATATCGTCCTGGCGTCCGGCCAGGCCGAAGGGTTGCGCAAGATCATCGTGCTCGATCCGGAGTGGAGCGCCGCCGCTGCGGCCGCCAACGTCGTCTCTCTCAGATCCTTTTGCGAGAAGAACTCGGTCGACACCGACGAATTTCTTCGAACCCAGGTTGCGAAGGCAAAGGCGAGCGATCTGGTCAGCATCGGATACACATCCGGCACCACGGGCTTTCCGAAGGGCGCGATGCTGACCCATCTGTCGTTGCTCGCCGGCGCGCACAGCATCACGACGTTCACCCCGCGGATGCGTTCCGACACGCATCGGCTGGTCGTGCACCTGCCGATGTCGCATACGGTCGCCCGCGCGCAAGCAACCACGTTGCCCCTGCTGGCCCGGATGGTGCCGCATTTTGGCGAGACCAGCGCGGAGTTCGCCCAAACGATCAAGGAGGTGAGGCCGACCTACTTCACGGCGCCGCCCCGCTTCTATCAGCGATTTGCCACGCAAATCCTCAGCAAGGTCCATGCCGGATCGGCGAAGCAGAAGCAAGACTACCAGTTTGCGATGACGATCGCCCGCAAGGCGCTTGACGATCGACAGGCCGGCGCCGCGCCGGATCCCCTGATATCGGCGCTCTTCGCCGTTTGCCAGGATCAGATCTTCCGCCCTCTACTTGCCGAGGTCGGCTTCGAGGATCTCACGGTCTGCTACACGTCGTCAGCGGCGATGCCGTCTGAACTGATGTCGCTGTGGCAGCTATGGGGACTGCAGTTGAAGGAATGTTACGGCCAAACGGAACTGGTCGGAGCCAACCTGGTTCAGATGGCGGAATGGCCGGAGGCCGGCACGGTCGGCGTGCCCCTGCATGATGCCGCCTGGGAGACGGCGATTCTCGAAGACAGGGAAATGATCGTTCGCGGGCCGGGGCTCTTTGTCGGGTATTGGAACAAGCCGGAGGAAACCAGGTCTGCGCTGCGCGACGGGTGGCTCTACACCGGAGATATCGTGGACATCGGGCCGACAGGCCTCTTCAAGCTGGTCGACCGGAAAAAGGAGATCATCAACACCTCCAACGGGAAGTCCATCAGCCCGACGCAGATCGAAAACGAGATCCGGCACAGTCCGTTCATCTCCGAGGCCGCGGTGATCGGCGAAGGCAAGAAGTACCTCACTGCATTGATCGAAGTCAATGCGATCGCGACGATGGAATGGGCGAGGTCGCGCGACCTTCGGATCGCGCAGTACTCCGATCTGGCGAACTCCGAAATCGTCGTTCGGATGATTGAGGGGGAGATCGGCAAGGCGAACAGCAAGCTGGCCAGGGCCGAGCAGATCAAGGCGTTCCGGATCCTGCCGGAAGAACTCTCTCCCGAGAACGGCGTGATGACGCCGACGCGGAAGAAGCGCCGGAAGCAGATCATGGAGAGGTACCGCTCGCTGATCGATACGCTTTATGACGAGAGTGAAGACAACCTCGTCAAGGCTGAGATGAAGACGTGATTTGAAGGGCCAGGCGCACGCGTGACGACCGCGTCGCGGCTTGCCGGCAATTTGTTTAGAACCAACCAAGGGGGAAGGTCAGATGAGGAATCGCAGCGGAACTGGTCTAACGCGCCGCGCGCTGCTCGGCAGTGGCATTGGCGCCGCCGTCGGACTGGTATCGCGGCCGGCAACGGCAGCGTTTCCCGGTAAGGTGCGGGTCGGTGCGATCAATCCGAGTAGCGGCGTTCTGGCGTTTCCGGGCCAGGCGTGCGTCCGGGGCATCGACCTCGGCGCCAAGTTCGCCAAGGGGAAGTTCGGAATAGACATGGACATTGTCCATGCGGACACGCAAAGCAGACCGGAGAACGGCCGAATTGCCGCCGAGAACCTGATCCGGCAGGGCTGCACGATCCTGATCGGGGCCTGGGACTCCGGCGCGACCATATCGGCGCTGCAGGCAGCTGAGGTCGCGAAGGTTCCGATGGTGGTGCATATCGCGAGCGCGACCCAAGTCACGTCTCAGGGCTTCACCCAGGTGTTTCGCTATTATCCCACGTCGCTGACGGTCGTCAGGAAGTCCCTGCTTGAGTTGAAGGCGCTGTTGTCGTCGCTCAAGGATGCGCCGACCAGTGCGGCCGTCATGCATCTCAACAACACGATGGGGCAATCAACCGCGGCAAGCATCGATCAGGCCTGGAAGGAGGTCGATGTTCCCTTGAAGATCAGCCAATACATTCCCTACGATGAGAAAGCCAAGGATCTGTCGGTCGAGCTCGCCAAGGCGAAAGCCTCGGGAGCCGACGCGTTGGTCTCGGTGACGCGTGTCAACGACGCCATCATGATCGTCCGGGAATGCGTCAAGCAGGGCTGGAATCCGAAGATGATCTTCTCCCCCAACTCAAATGGCGTGCAGGACAAGGCGTATTACGACGCGCTGGGCAAATACGGTGACGGCGCGATCCTTTCGACGTTCTGGTACAATCCCAAGGCTCCGGACGCTGCAGCGATCCTCAGGCAGTTTGCATCCGACTATCCAAACGACTGGCTCGATGCAAATTCCGGATGCGCGTTTGAGGCGGTCCAAATCGTTGCGGATGCCGTCAGCCGCGCGGGGTCTGCCGAATCCGCCGCCGTTCATGCCGCGCTCAAGGCGACCGATATGACGCCGATCCTGATGTCCAGCGGCAGGATCAAGTTCGATGCCAATGGTCAGAACATGGGAGGTGACGTCACCATCCTGCAAGGGCAGAACGGCAGGCCTCGGGTCATCGCGCCGCAAGCAGTCGCGGAAGCCGGGTTCCAATACCCGCTGGCTCCGTTCAATTCGAGGTAGGGCAGCGCGATCCTATGGCCTCGGCAGGCGGAGCCGAGGCCGCAATCTTCCAGGCAGGGCCTCTATGCGGACGGCTCGCGACCGACAAAGCCGGACCGCTCGGCGAGGAAACGGCGAGGGCTCTTGCCCATCGTCTTCTTGAACATCGTGATGAAGGCGCTCGGCGTTTCATAGCCGAGATCGAGCGAGACGGCCTGCACCGAAGATCCGGCCGATAGTCGCTGGAGCGCAACCAGGATGTGAAGGCGCTGTCGCCAGCGTCCGAACGTCATCCCGGTTTCCTTGAGCACGAGGCGGGCGAAGGTACGCACGCTCATCGCATATCGGGCGGCTAATTCCTCGATCGTGCTGCGGTCACCGGGATCGCTAAGCAGTGCCGTGGCGAGATGCTGCAGCCGGCTGTCGGTGGAGATCGGCAGGAACATCTGTTCGGTGGACATCTGCACCAACTCGTCGAGAAGCACGCGCCCGAGCCGGCTGGTCGGGCCGTCAGCCGGGTAGAGCGGTGGAAAAACGGCGAGCCGATGGATCAATTCGCGGACCAGCGACGAAATCGTGAAGGTGCAGCAGGTGTTGGGAAGCGTGATCGCCTGCGGGTCGATAAAGACAACGTAGATCTTTCCATTGTCCGACACGCAGTTGCTGTGCATGACGCCCGCGGGAATCCACACTGCCCCTTGGGGCGGCACGATCCACAATCCGTTCGGCGATCGACACATAACCGATCCATGAGAGGCGACCACCAACTGCCCCTTGTTGTGTGAGTGCAGCGGTAGCTCGTCATTGTTCTCGCCCGTCTCGATGCAAAAGGAGACGATTGGCCGGTCGAATTGGTCCGGATCGATCGGAATGTAGTTGATCCGAAGATCCGGCAGCACCATTCTGGCCAGGCCGTGATCCGTGTCGGAAATGGAGAACGCGTTCATCGAACTCGCTCGTGAATGGCTGCAGTTCCAATTCTGCCAGGCGAGCGATAGGCCTCGTGCCGCCTCCAATCGCGGAGGATAGTTCGCGGAGCGATGTTCGTCACGCAAAAGTAGGGGACGGAAACGAGAATCTTTGGCGAACTTGAAAGCGGTCTGAGCTCGATATCGCGGGCAATGACGTTCCGGCGCAACAAGGTGTCGGCAAAGCCGTGCAGATCGCATGATCTTCGGCATAATATGTCGTAGCGAATGTGCGATGGTCCTATCGCTGAGGGTGTTCGTGAGCATCCTCGATCGAAGCCGCATTCAGTGTGGCGAAATATCGCTACCGCTCGTCTCCTCCCTTGACTTGGCCCGGTCTTATCGCCGGGCCATTTTCGTGACCATCGTCGCTATGTCGCGACAGATCCACCCCCCTGTCGGTTGGCCCGGAGATCAATTCGCAAGAGCCGCGATTAGCAACCGCTCCACGCGGGAGGTCCGAACAACAGATGCAGCAGGTATCTGATGCGGTCGTCCTTCTGTGGGCAACGAGGGCCAAGTAAGACATTGATCTCGCATGATCGCCGCACCGTCGGCATTGGGGAGTAGCGCTCTCGAGGACGGCCTCTTCATTTGGAAACGGTTGCCAAGCTATTGAATGTACTGGAGGGCGTTCGTGACGCGTTTCCAAATGCGCCATGATACTACTCAATAATCAGGCTGATTTTGATTCCGCCATTCCGATTTCTTGTCTATGCCGCTTCAGTCGAGACTGAAGAGCTGAGTTTGCTACGCAAACGCCAACACTGGTAGCCGAGGTCTTGGGCGCGTTTGGAAAGAGCGCAGTACCACCTCTCTTCCGAGTGGGTCTAACCGCCCAGCTTGCCTTGGAAACTGCCGAGGAGATTCGAGCGCTTAGTCGTGCGTGCGCCCGTGCCTAGTACCACCCAAAACGAGGAGGTCGTGGCGTAGTTCGCGGGTTGCCTGGATTATTCGGGCCGCGCGCGCTTGAGTAATCCCGGCCTCTCTTTGTGCATCCGGACGAGTTCGATCAGGTTTTCGATGCCAAAGTCGGTGAACGCTTGAACGCCGTCTTCTCCGACGCCATGGACCCAGATGACTCCGTCCTCGGTCTCCATTTCGTTGGCGACGTCACGTAGCCAATCCTCGTCTTCGCCGAGGTCTTTCGCGACCTGGGTGATCGTGACGACGTGATGGATCTTGTTGACGTGAGTGGTCATGCGGCTCGAGCGGAGGACGCGGATGCCGGAATCTAATTCCGGGACAGAAGCTCGTCTAGACGACGAGCCGGGTGGGCGACCGTACCTATTAGTGATCAAAGAGATGGTTATAGCCTTGCACAACGTCGTGAGAGCTTGCGAGCTCGAAAAGCAAGAACCGTCCAACTAGGCTCGTCCGGACATGGCACCGGAACGGACCCAGCACGTATCTGTGGCGGTAACTGTGGCGGTGCTTTTTTTACTTGTGCCGTATTCGCTCTAAGCCTTTGATCTCATTGGTGGGCCCGGCAGGACTCGAACCTGCAACCAGACCGTTATGAGCGACAGGATATCGATCGGGTTCGTTGATTTTGCTGCGTTTTCGTTTGCTTTTGATCGCGTTCGTAGCGTTTCGATCGGGTTGTTTCTGGTGCGAAACTGGTGCGGTAGCAACGAGACCCTAAAACGCCTTGCATGTTTGCTACTATAGACGGAACCCTATTGGTAGCGATTCCTCCATTTGAACAGGGACTTCTTGCCAAAATCCGCACTTAAATCTGCCGCCATCACGCGTGAGGCTTTTTGACTATTAAGACCCTGTTGGCATCGAGGTGTTGATCGATTTTTATCATGGTCCGAACCGTTACGAATGGGTCGAACTAGAAACGGAGGATCGGTCGGCTGGCTCCCTGGACGATGTGATTGCGCTGCGAGCGGACGGATAGTTCGAATACACGCGCAATCCTGATGCGACCGCTCTTGATGTTGCAGCTTGCACGACTGCGTCGATGTAACAATCGATACTGATATTCAGCCATTTCCAGAGCCGCGTCAGGCGTCGGCAATCAATGAGGCGATGTCCTCGAGCGGACGACGGCTGAAGTCCTTTGCGAGTTCGCCCAAGATCTTGCCTCTCAGGTCGCGGTTGAAGTGCTTGCGCATCTCTCCCAACGTCCTGGGGTCGGAGACAACGACGAGGTGCTCTATGGTCCCATCCAGGCTGAGCTTGTTCAGGAACGCGGCCGTCGCCGCCGCGAAGTCGTCCTCGACGAGCCGCCTCCCATCGGGGTTGGCAGAGCCGGTGCGATGTCGCGCACCCGAGCCTGAGTGGGCGGACGCAGGCGGCGCCGCCGTGATCTCGACCAAGTGCACCCCAGGTTTCACGCCTGTATTGTGGAACAGGCGGATCGTCTTGCCGTCAGCGACGGCTACTGTCGTACCGGCAGGTAGAATCATCGAAAGACCTCCCGTTCACAATCCCGCATTACCCCCGGCGGGCTATGATGCTCCTGCTCTGCGGCGCCTTTTTAAGCTGCGGGCGCGAAGCCCCCCGAGCAGGGCAGTCCCATTGACCACCGGAAGGGATCAACGGCGAACACGGCGATCTTGGCGGCCGAGAAGTCGGCGCGCCTGGAAACGCCTGCCCGGCCGGGTGACGATAGGTCGAAGATTGAGTCCATGGTGGCCGAAAGGAAAATCACCTCTCGCTATGGAGTCGATAGCCGACCGTTATCGGAATGACTCAAAGCCGCTTGGCATGCCGCGAGTGCGGCGGTTCCCTCTGCGAGCGCGCGCGGGGGCGGTCGTCGGAAGCGCTGCCTCTGCCGGAGCTTTTTGCATGAATTCGGAAGCGCGCTGCCGGCATCTCAGACTTCGAGTGGCCTGTGGCACACTTGGCAAGAGGTGTGCTCGTTTTGCCGCTGGTGGCAGAGACAGGCATCGGCCAGCGTAAGCCCGAGCGTGCTGCCGCCCATCTATGCTGGAGGCAGCGCCGCCTGAGGACGATTTCGATGAGCTGCTCAGGAAAGACCAGCCTCGATACGCCGATCAGATTGCTGGCGCACTGGGGCGCGCCTTGGCGTAGGCTTCTTTGCGCACTTCGCCCGCGACTGCAAACGCTTCATCGACATCGAGGACATAGAGCGTCTTTTCCATCACGTGGTCGAGGGTGGCTCCGAACTGTGCCAGGATCTTTGCAGAGTTGGCATAGGTCACCCGCATTCTGCTCTGCCATCATCGAGAAGTCGGCCGGCCTGCCGGATTCATCGAGCGCGGCGGGCGCGATCATGGTTGCCTTGTCGTCCTGGCTGAGCTGGCCGGACACATGGATCGTGTTTCCGATCTTGATCGCCTGTGCATAGCCGTATTCGTCTTCCGCCGGCACACCGTGATAGGCGGCCTCTTTGCCATTTGCGCCAATCAATTTGGTCTTAGCCTTCGCGGCAACTTCCACTCCGGGCGGACGAAGTGGCAGGTGTAGCCGTTCGGGTAGCGTTCCAGATAATCCTGGTGCTCGGGCTCCGCCTCCCAGAAATCGCCAGCAGGCGAAAGCTCGGTCACCACCTTACCCGGCCACAGCCCTGAAGCTTCAACGTCGGCGATGGTGTCTTCGGCGACGCGGCGTTGCTCCTCGTTCGTGTAGAAGATCGCCGACCTGTAGCTTGTGCCCCGGTCGTTTCCCTGCCGGTTGGGAGTCGTCGGGTCGTGGATCTGGAAGAAGAACTCCAGCAGGTCGCGGAAACTCGTCGTGCTCGGATCGAACGTGATCTCGATTGCTTCTGCGTGCGCGCCGTGGTTGCGATAGGTGGCGTTCCTGACATCGCCGCCCGAGTAGCCGACCCGCGTCGAGACGACGCCGGGCAAGCGCCGCACCAGCTGCTGCATTCCCCAGAAGCATCCCCCTGCCAGGATCACGCGCTCTATAGTTGCTACCATCGTCAGGCCCCCTTTTTTGCGAAGAGCTTTGCGTACTCGCCGTACCCCTCGCTCTCCAATTGGTCGCGGTGGATGAACCTCAGGGAAGCCGAGTTCATGCAGTACCTCAAGCCGCCCTTGTCGCGTGGCCCGTCCGGGAAGACGTGGCCAAGGTGGCTGTCGCCGTGCTTGGAGCGAACCTCGGTTCGCGTCATGCCGTGCGAGCTATCAACGTTCTCGATGACGTTCGCGGCCTCGAGGGGCCGCGTGAAACTCGGCCATCCCGTCCCGCTGTCGAACTTGTCGAAGGACGCAAAGAGCGGCTCGCCGGAAACCACGTCGACGTAGAGGCCAGGCTCCTTGTTATCCCAGTATTCGTTGGCGAAGGCGCGCTCGGTCCCGTTAGTTTGCGTGATGCGGTGTTGCTCGGGAGTCAACTTCGAGACCGCTTCGGGGGTTTTCCTGTAGATAGGCATTCGCAAAGCTCCTTTGTTCTGCGTTTACGGTCGCGAGCGGCCGGTGCCCGGGCCCGCGTGGCGCATGGTCACGAACACGGCGCGCCGCGGTCCCCGCTCCTAGGGGAACGTCAGGCCGAAAGCGGCCGGATCGTGTTGCTCGCCCTTCCGGGGGACCAGGAAGCGCTCCAGCCCACCCGGCACGAAGGTGAGCAGCAGGGTCGCCTGCTCGCCGACCACCTCGATCGTGTGCGGCACACCGCGGGGAAGAGCCGCGTAGGCGCCCGGTCCCACCTCGATACGGGCATCGCCGACCCGCGCGATCAGCTTTCCCTGCACCACGTAGAGCAGCTCGTCCTCGCGCGTGTGGGTGTGCAGTGGCGGCTCCTCCCCGGCCCGCACCGTCCACAGGACAGTGCCGTATTCGCCTCCGGACTGGCTGCTCTCCACTTTCAACTCGACGCTCGAGCCCCCGCTCGAGGTCACCGTCTCGCCGCCGTGCGGCGCCGTGAGAACCGGCTTCTGGACTGACATTTGTAGTCTCCTGATTGTGTGCGCCGGATGAGCCCGGCACCGGGTAAGCATGGAATTGCGCGTGGGGAACTGGAAATGACGTCACGCCATGAAGTTAATAGCCGCACGTTATGATGGCCGTTCATTTTCCGAATCGGACTCGCGTGCAACCGACTCTGATCGCTCCAGCAGCTCGGTCAGCATTCTGGCGGCCTCCGTTAGCTTCAGAGCTTCGCGCACACGCGGTTGTTCGATCTTCTCATGCAGCACTTGAGCTCTGCGTTACACTGATCCAGTAGTCGTTCGCCGCACTCGCGGCACGGCGTGCCAAGTATCTTTCAGCAATGCCCGATAACGGTCGGCTATCGACTCCATGGCGGGAGGTGATTTCCATTTTGCGGTGCTGGACCCAATCTTCGAACTATCGTCGCCCGCCGCGTGTACGGGCCGAAGTTGACGTCCTGTTGTACGATCGCAGGCCAGGAGTTCCCCAGATGCAGATCAAATACTCATCCGACATTCCCATTCCCGGCGCGGGCGAGCGTCCTCCGCCGGAGGATGTAGTCGTGCTCGTGGACAGCGTCGGCGTCGCGCTCGGGGTACGTCGCTCTTTCGGCGCGAGAGTGCGGAATGTCAGCGATCACGGCAGCGGCGTTATCCCGTCCAGGCGCGTGGAGATTCCGCTCGTCGGGGGCGACGGCGAGATCTCCGGGGTCCTGTGCCGGACCGCCCCACGGTCCAGCACGCGCGGCGTGGTCGTCGCCCGCGGTCGGGAGGGGGTGAGGTCGATCGAGGACGTGGCGCAGTTCGTCGTCCACGACATCAACAACCTTCTCGCCGTGATCGGCAGCGGCCTGCGGCTGCTCGAACGCCAGAGCGACGTCGCGTATCGAAAGGCCGTCGTTGGCAAAATGCAGGAGGCGATTGCGCGAGGCGCGTCGCTTAGCCGTCAGCTCCTAGACACTGCGCGACCATACCCCAAATCGACCGACGGCTTTGTCGCAGGTAGTCGTCTCGCAGCGATCGCGGGTACGCTTGACTGGACGTTGCGTCCGGACATTATTGTCCGCACCGAGATCGCCCCTGACTTATGGACCTTCAATGCCGACCCGGAAGGGTTGTACTTTGCGCTCCTGAATCTCTGCCGAAACGCGGATGATGCTATGCCCGCCGGCGGCACGATCACCGTCGCAGCTCGCAATGTCGAGCCGTCCGCCAGCTCGGACCGCGGGTACGTCGAGATTGTCGTCGCCGACGAAGGGGAGGGCATGCCTGAAGAGGTCCTGTCGCAGGCGTTCCATCCGTACTTCGCGACAAAGGCAGCTGGCGGCGGCAACGGCATCGGCCTCCCCCAGGTTCGACGCTTCGCCGAACGACAGGGCGGCGCGATCGGCATAGAGAGCGAGCGAGGTACCGGCACGCTGGTGCACCTCTTTCTTCCGCGTGTCGACGATGCGGGGGTCCGGAGCAGCCGTGTCGGTCGACAGATCGCGCACGCGCCGTCATCTGAAATTGCCCACGGTCAGTGACTAGCGCGGTGTGACGGGAAAGCCGAGTATGCGGAAATGCGGAAGACGCCCGCGGGGCTCCCTCCGATCCGGCGCAAGATCCGTCTTCCGTGAATGCGGCGCATGGTCGGCCCACTTCGACATCGAATCGACCACGTCGTCGCGCTGCAAGAGTGAGATCCGACCATGTTTTCCGTGATATTCGAAGTCCTTCCCGATAAGGGGAAGTGGAATGATTACCTCGACAACGCCAATATGCTGCGCCCAGAGCTGGAGCAGGTCGAAGGCTTCGTCGATAACATCCGCTACAAGAGCCTGACCCGCGAGGGCTGGATACTTTCGCTTTCGAACTGGCGAGATGAGAAGTCGCTCGTCCGCTGGCGCATCCGCAGGCGCCATCATGAGGTCCAGCAGAAGGGCCGCGACGAAATTTTCGCAGACTACCACCTGCGTGTTGGCCAGATCACAGCCGACAATCAGATACCTGCAGGGTACGCCCTCAACGAGCAGCGGCTCGACGAGACCGAGGTCGGGGAGGGAACGACGGTCACGCTGATCAACGCAACGCGCCCCGCCGAGTGGACGCAGACCAGCAACCCGTACGACTGCGCCGAGTGGCTCGGACTGAACCCATGGGCGGCCGACTGCACGTCCTGGGACATCTTCGACGCCGTGCTCACGCCCGCCGACCTGATCCTGCTCATATCCTGGAAGGACGCCGCTGCAGCGCAGGCCTACGAGGACGCTTCCGCGCCGAATGACAAGGCGAGAGTCCGGAAAGTCCGGATCGTGCGCGACTACGGGAAATACGACCGTCGCGAGGCGCCTCAATACTACGTAGATGCCAAGGGCGGCGAGACCCTCCACGCCTGACACCGCTCCGTTGGGCAGGGCCAGCCAAATCGTGGTGCCTGCCAGCGGATAGCGCCAACCCGCCGAGCGTAGGTTCTCCGGACTATGACTCGCCTAACCCCGTCCGGTTCTTGCCCACTTCGCACGCACTGGCTCGGCTCTCAGAAGTTCCTGAAAGCGTGTCCGTGCGTCCAAAACAACAGACCTGCCGTTCCAACGCGTGCACGCAAGTGGCATCTACGCCCTATGATTCGACGTGCCCGTCACGTCGTCGGGAAGGCTCGTCGGTATCGGCAGCCGCAACTTGACGGCGAAACACAACGCATGAAGCTTCATCAAGTTCGCTACTTCCTCGCCTTCGGCGCCCGGCATGGGTCACCGGTGTGGATGTTGCTTATTCCCGCGACCTACGTGATCGACGCACAAGGCCGGATCCGCAGCGCGTTCGTCGAGCCCGACTTCACAATACGGGAGGAGCCGGCGCAAATCCTGGCGTCGCTGCGCCAGGCCGCTTCCACGTCCGAGTGAGGGAGGCCGAAGGTGGCCAGGCATCTCGAGTACAGCGCGCTCCGCGAAGGCTGATCGCGGACGGACGGGATGCCGGCGCACGGCGCTTTTGGACGACGATACCTCGCGCCTATCAAATGCATGTCCAAGGGGAATTTCTAATCTCGTCGTCGGCGTCCGATCTTTGGGGTTGCTCAGGCCGGCCGAGGACACGCCGTCGGCTTCAGCGATTGAAACAGTGATTAGAGCCGTTGCGCCGAGCCACCGTGCCGCGCGCGAGCGCAAAGGAGACCCACAATGAAAATACCGAGGATTGTTAGCGTGGCTGTCGCCGTCTCGTTGGTCGCCGGCACCGTGGCAGCGCTCGCGCAGATCAGCGGATCTACTCCGGCCGGCCCGACCGTGAACGTGGTGGACGCCGCCGGGCACCTGCGCGTGCCGGCGGGCTACCGAACCCTCTACCAAGCGCTCGGCAGCTGGGCGATTGCCGCCGACAGCGGCCAGGGCGCGAAGGAAATGCACGCCGTCTACGCATCCCCGGGGGCGATCGACGCCTATCGGAAGACGGGCCACTTCCCGGATGGCGCCGTTCTGGTGAAAGAGGTCTTTGCGGCCTCGACGAACGACATGACCACCGGCACGGTAAGCCACGCCGACAAGCTTCAGGGCTGGTTCGTCATGGTGAAAGACAGCAAGGGAACGCACCCCGGCAACCCGTTGTGGGGCGACGGGTGGGGATGGTCGTGGTTCGACGCGGACAAGCCGCTGACGACCACCTCGACGGACTACCATTCCGATTGCCAGGGCTGCCACGTGCCGGCCCAGGCCACGAACTGGATCTATGTGAATGGATATCCCGTCCTGCGTCATTAGGCGACCTTATGCATGGGCGTTCTCTGCTCGCCGAAGTTTCGCGGAGGTAATGTCGAATCCCGCAAGTTGGCGCAGCAAGCTGGAAGAAGAGCCTATTGTGAACATTAGTTTCGGTTATCGACCTTTCGGCTCCGACCTACGTTCAGAGTACAAACGAGCGCATGGAGTTCGACGTGTCCTTCTCGGTCTATGACATCACGGTCCCTGTCATGGTGCACGGACTGAACGTGATGGACGACTATCTCGACCACGCTCAAGCGCTCGAGCGGACCAGGGGGATCGAGCCTGGGAGGATCCTTGGCGAGCGGCTCGCATCCGACATGCTGAGTTTCGGAGAACAGTTCTCCGTAGGTTGCAACAAGGTCGACGCGCACATGGCGAAGCTGATGCAGCGCGACGCTCCGGCCCCCCGCAACACTCCGATGATGTACCCGGCATTGAAAGAGCGGCTCCTCGAGACGCGCGGCTTCCTGCAAAGCGTGCAGCCGAAGGAGATTGCCGGCGCGCAGTCCCACACCTACGAGCTGAGGCCGCCCATCGTGCGCGGGTGGTTCGGCGGCGACGACTATGTCCGGCACCTGGTGCTGCCCGACTTCTTCTTCCACATCTCTATTGCGCACGCGATCCTTCGACACCTCGGAGCGAAGATTGGGAAGCGCGACTATCTCGGCAACCTCACTCAGCAGAGCGGCGGTGACTATTCGTAAGAGGCGGCTGCGGTGCGTGACGCTGGCCGATGCCTTCAAGATTGTAGTTGTCATGCGCCGGAGATTGCATCCTGATGGGTAGCCTCGAATGTGTAACGGCGTCGAAGAGCCGCTGGGCGATGCTCAGCATCTTGCTTGGACTTGGTCTGAGTTCCCTTGGAAGCGGGATCGTGAATATCGCCTTGCCAGATATCTCGCGTACATTCGCAAGTAGCGACGCGGCGACCGTTTGGGTCGTGAATGCCTATCAGCTTTCGGCAACAGTCTGCTTGCTGCCCATTGCAAGTTTGGTCGAATCATTCGGCATGAAACGCGTCTATGCCACCGGCCTGGCTATTTTCGTCCTCGCGTCGTTGGGTTGCGCGTTCGCGCCAACGTTGCCGATGCTGTTGAGTGCGCGCTTGATTCAGGGGAGCGGAGCCGCCGGGGTTTCTGTGGCCGGCGTTGCATTTGTACGCGTGATCTATCCGCGCCGCATCGTCGGTAAGGTCTCGCCTTGGTCGCACTGGCGGTGGCGATACCTGGAGCATTGGGTCCGACCATCGCCGCGACAATACTTGCCGTGGCAAAATGGCCCTGGTTGTTTCTGGTGAATGTGCCGTTCGGCCTCGCGGTACCGCTATTTATTGCCGCCGCACCATCAGACGTTCGGGTTACTCTCCCTCTCGATCTGATCGGGACCGCTCTCAATGCGTTAGCGTTCGGGCTTTTTGTCGTTGGCGTCGGTACGCTGGGTATTGGCGATGGGTGTATTGCGATGGGAGAGATCGTCGCCGGTCTCTTCTGCTTTGGTCTCTTCGTTCGACAACAGCTCCGGCACCCTAGGCCAATGTTGCCGTTCGATCTTTTGCGCATACCTCTGTTTAGCCTATCGGTGTGGACATCTGTCTGCTCCTATGCCGCCCAAATTCTGGCTTACGTCTCCTTGCCGTTTTTGTTTGAGGCGGGGATGCATCTTTCGGCCGTGGAAACAGGCGTTCTCTTGACGCCCTGGCCGTTCATGACCGCCATCACGGCTCCAATCGCCGGCCGCTTGACAATGCGCTACCCTGCCTCGGTTATTTGTAGCATTGGTTTGGCGTTGTTGGCGGGCGGCTTGCTCCTGATGGTCTTCTTGCCGGCCACTCCGGCGAAATGGGACGTCGAATGGCGACTCGCCCTTTGCGGTATCGGCTTTGGCCTTTTCCAGACCCCGAACAACACTGCGATGATGACGGCTGGACCCATAGGGCGTAGCGGGGCTGCGAGTGGGATGAATGCCGCGGCTCGCTACGTCGGATGGTCACTTGGTTCCGCCTTGGTCTCATTGATGTTCGGCTTGGGCGGAGATCATGGCGTGGTCTTTTGCCTGGTCGCCGGAATGGCCTTCGCTTTGATAGGAGCAGCTACCAGCAGCGCTCGCCGGTTCAGATGGAGTTGAGGCCTCTGGTGCGTCCTACCTGCACTGTGCGGAGCTGATCGGCGATCGCATTGGCGCGCGGACGCCGATGATCGGCATGAGGTGACGGAACTCTTGACTATGAAGCGCCCGCCGCGGTCACGCGGTTGAATGTCGCGGAAATCCTGAGTCCCGACAAACTCGGCAGCGCTGAATTTTCAATGAACTCTGTCGCAAAAAATCGGCTGCGCTAGTCAGAGTTCTCGCGGCTGAGTTTTTCGATTGAAATGAGCTGCTCAAACCTCGATGTTCGAAACTGCATCACATATCTTGTCCGTTCCCGATCTGGTGCTCGATCACTGAAGCACTAGGTCGGACACGGGGCGCGAATACGACGAGATTGATATGCAGGATGTAAGGTACGTGTTGGGACATACCCGACAAGAAGAGAATCGACTTCAACTACAGTCGGCCATCATTCGTCCGATCACTCACCGGCTGTTGCGCGAGGCAGGTCTATCGCCGGGCATGCGTGTGCTTGATCTTGGTTGCGGAGCTGGGGACGTGACCATGCTCGCGGCGGACATGGTGGGGCCGAGCGGATCGGTCATTGGTCTCGACCGCAACCCCGATATTTTGATCACAGCGCGCGAACGCGCCGGCGACGCTGGTTACACCAATATTGAATTCTTCGAAAGTTCACGTGCCAATCTCGCTCCACGCTCGATCGATATGGTTGTTGCCCGTTACGTGCTGGTTCATCAAAGCGAACCAGCCGAATTTATCCGCTTGGCGGCGTCTTACGCGCGCCGGGGAGCGATCGTGGCTTTTCATGAAGTGCAGTGCTTCGGCGATATCCATTCGCTTCCCCGTGTCCCGCTCTGGCACGAAGTCTGGAGCTGGATTGTTGCCGGCTTCGCTACGGGGATGTCCCATGCAGATGCAGGCGCCCGCTTCATCGAACATTTCAGCAACGCCGGCCTCGATCTGCCCACGATCTTTTCTGAAACGCCAACCGGCGGCGGGTCCGCCTCGCCGCTCTACGCATGGGCGACGCTCACATTGCGCAGCCTATTGCCGCGCCTCGAAAGCGGAAGTTCGATCGATGCGGAAAAGATCGATCTGAATACGCTGGAAGACCGCTTACGCGAAGCCGTCACCTCGGCGCGAAGCCAGATCACGTTTGCGCAGCAGTATTGTGCCTGGACGAGAGTATAAGCGTATTCGGGCTGCATCCCGACGCTATTCACGGCGACGCGCTTCATGAGGCCTGGCGCGGGTCCATTCGCGGCCCCGTGGAATTCGACGTGCGCGCACTAGTGCATCGATCCGGCAGGCCATAGACGAGCGTCAGGCGCGGGTCGTCGCTAGCCTGGGTGAGCGTGGGCTGGGACACTCCGCTCTCCCATCACCGCTTCGGCGACGTTAAGGCTGTCAGCGAGGTTTATGCTTTCTAGACCGCTTCCGAGCCGCCCGCTTTCACCGCAGCCGGGGTCGGGGTTATTGCAATTGTAAAGGCGCCGCCGATCGAGGTCATGGCGGCTATGGCGAGGCCGACTTCGTAGCCAGACTCGAAAGACGCGACACCGGCGGCCAGTGCTACGCCGGCGAGCTGCGCAATCCGACTCGCTGCATTGTTGATGCCGGAGGCAAGCCCTTCGTCCGTCTGGTCAACGCTCGACAGGACGGACTCGGTGAGCGGTGCCACGAGCACGGCGAAGGACAGGCCAAGCAGTGTCATGGGCCCGATCACGCCGAGCATCAGGGATTGTTCCTGGCTGAGCGCCATCCAAATATAAGCAAGCGCCGCACCAGTAGGCCCCGCGATGAGCATGGCCCGCGCGCCAATCTTGTCCGCCAACCCGCCGAATACGCCCGACAAGAGTCCGACGCCGAGCGCGAAGGGCAGAAAAGCCACGCCGGCATCGGTCGCCGGCAGGGCGCGGCGGTCGACGAGATCGAACGGGAGCAGGAAGAACATGATCGAAACCGCCCCATAGATCATCAGTGTCGCGACATTCAGCCCGAGGAAGGCGCGGTTCTCCACCAGGCGAGGTGGCGTCATCGGGTGTTTGCTTCTGCGCTCCCACAACGCATAGACGGCGAGACCGACAATGCCGAGCCCAGCGACGATCGTGAGCACCGTGCCCGGCGCGGCTGGAGCGCCCGCCGGCGCCCGAGCGTCACTGGGGCCAATCTGGCTGAGCGCCCAGGCGAGCGCCCCGAGCGCCGAAGCTAGGATCGCGGCGCCGATCACGTCGAACCTGCGCTGGATGCGGTCATCTTTGGGCGCGAAGGCAAGCAGAACTCCTACTGCTACGACCGCGATCGGCGGATTGATCCAGAACACGGATGGCCAGCCAAAAGTCTCGGTCAGCCAACCGCCTAGCACAGGACCTCCGGCGGTAGTGAGTGCCGATGCCGCCGCCCATATGCCGATCGCCCGGTTCCGCTCCGCGCGCGGATACGTGGCCCCAATCAGGGCGAGGCTGGCAGGCGTGACGATCGCTGCGGCCGCTCCCTGCGCGACGCGGGCGGCGATCAGCCAGGCCGACGAAGGCGCCAGCGCGCAGGCCGCGGACGCCAGACCGAACAGGACGCAGCCTAGCGCGAGCATGCGCGCCTTGCCATAAACATCCGCGAGGGCGCCGCCGATCAATGTCAGCGAGGCGAGCGCCAGCATATATCCGTTGAGAACCCATTGAACGGAGGCGAGGTCCGCGCCGAAATCGGCGCGCAATCTCGGCAACGCAACGGGCAGCGCGGTCGCATCGATGAACGCCATGGAGGACGCGAGCACGCAGGCCGTGAGCACCATGCCCCGACGAGGCGGCACTTCCCGACCGAGCTCCCGCGGGCAGGGTTGACCATCGATAACGCCGCGGCTGCACTGCTCTACAAACGGCTGCGCCTCGTGGTGGCAAGCTCGCTGACTTGCAAGAGTGGTCATTTGCGGTCTCGATTGTAGGTGCTTCTGCCAGCAGTCTCACACTGTGACGGTCGCCCACCGGCGAGGGAAGTCACCTCTTGCCATAGAATCGATAGACGATCGTTATTGCCTTGCCGCGCGGGATGTCGTCATGGCCTGTGCAACTGTCTTGATTCAAGAATGGCAAGAGATTGTCGCAGCAATATTCCCCGCTGCAATAGAAACCATACATACCGGCTATTGGAAAATTTCGTCCCGCGCTGCGATCAATCGGTGCCGTTGTCGCAGATTTCGTCGAGTGCTGGACCATAAAGCCGCCGTTCCATCTTCGCTTTCGGAAGCTACCCATGGCCGCTGGCAAGCGATGTCGAACGGGCCTTTATCACTGGAACATATCCAGCAAAGGGGCAAACAACCGAGGAGATAATTCACATGAAGGCGATTGTGGTAACGGACCAGGCCGCCGGAACGGCCGGGATGAAGCTGGTGGAGCGGCCCGAGCCGCGGCCAGCGATCAACGATGTCGTCGTTCAGGTTCATGCATCGGGATTCACTTGGGATGAGCTGACGTGGCCCCCGACCTGGACCGACCGCCTCGATCGTGACCGAACGCCGTCGATCCCTGGGCACGAGCTGGCCGGAGTTGTCACCGCCCGCGGCTATGGCACGACGGGGCTGTCGGTTGGGCAGCGGGTGTTCGGCCTCACGGACTGGACTCGCGATGGCACGCTGGCCGAGTATGTGGCCGTTGAGGCGCGCAACCTCGCACCGCTGCCGGGCGACGTCGACTTCACGGTGGGCGCGAGCCTGCCGATGCCGGGCCTGACCGCGTGGCAGGGACTGTTCGTGCACGGCCGCGTTCGGGCAGGGCAGAGCGTCCTTGCGCACGGCGCGGCCGGCGTAGTCGGTTCGGTGGTGACGCAATTCGCACGTGAGGTTGGCGCCTACGTCATCGGCACCGGACGCGCTGCCGACCGTCAGGCTGTGCTCGACCTCGGCGCGAATGAGTTCGTCGACCTGGAGAACGACGCTCTAAAAGACGTCGGCCCAGTCGATCTGGTTTTCGATGTCTTCGGCGGGGACATAGTGAAGCGGTCCGCCGGCCTGATTCGGGCCGGAGGAACACTGGTAACCATCGCCGGGCCGACCGAGGCGCGGCCCGCCGACGGCCTGGCGATTGACTTCGTTGTTGAGTCCGATCGCGCCCAACTGGCTGAGATCGTCCAGCGGGTGCGCGACGGACGACTGCGGACGAACATCGGCACCGTCTCGACCCTCGACGAGGCCGTCGCCGCCTTCAATCGGACCGGGCGACGCAAGGGGAAGACCATCATTCGCGTTCGCCCGTGAGGACTTGGGCACGGAGAAGGGTTCTGCGCTCGTGGCCGGTTCGGCAATATCAATCTATACGCAGAAGGAGATGCCCATGAAGATCCAAGCCATTATCGCCGCCGCCTTCGCGGCCTTCGCCTTCTCGATGGCCGCCGGCGATAGCGAAGCACAAACCGTCACGAAGAATTTCGAGGCGACCATTCCCAATATCCCCGGCAAGTCGCTGATTGCCCTGGAGGTCGAATACGCGCCGGGCGCGGCCTCTCCGTCCCACACCCACGCGAAATCAGCTTTCATCTACGCCTATGTGATCTCGGGCGCGATCGAGTCGAAGGTGAATGACGGCGTGGCGCGCATCTATCGGGCAGGTGAGAGCTGGTCGGAACCGCCGGGCGCGACCCATTCGATCAGCCGCAACGCGAGCAAGACAGAGCCGGCAAAGCTGCTCGCTGTCTTCGTCCTCGACGCCAACGACAAGGCGCTGACCACGCCCGTCAAATGACCTGCTCGCTGCGCCAGGCAGTGGCTGCGGACGGGCTATTCGGCCCGTTCGGACTCATCCGCTACTGAGCAGCCGATCGTCGAATTGCTGCCCATTTATGTGCCGGCATCATATCTGGATGGTAATCCAGTGATGACGACCGCCGGTCGACTACCTAACATCCACACCTTTCCAGAATGCGATGTGGCCTTTGATCGCCGCTGCTGCATTCGACGGCTCGACGTAACACCATGCTGCGTCTTCGTTGATTTTGCCGTTGACGATCAGCGAATAGTAATTTGCAAGGCCCTTCCAAGGACACCAACTGGTCGTCGAGCTCGGCTTAAGGTACTGCGTATTGACGGACTCGGGCGGGAAGTAGTCGTTGCCTTCAACGATAACTGTTTTCTCCGATTCCGCTATCTCTGTCCCATTCCATGTGGCGACTGCCATTTCTCATTCCTTTCCATGCTATGAGTTCGAGCCGATCCAACCCAGGCTCGAGCCGTTCGGCTTGATAGATCGCTGGTGGGGGTTTGAAGACGATCTCGATCGCCTCAATGAAGCGGAGGGAGCCGGAGTTCACGCCGTATCGCAACCTTGTCGGCAATTACCAAAAGCCAGGGACGCATTCCCAAGAGTCTTTCGTTGCGACCGGATAGAGTTCAGATCGAGCCAACCGGCGCAACGGCGGGAAAGTCCTTCTCGGGATCGAACACGTTATTGAAAAAGTTCGTCAGCGAGTACATGGCCACCAGCGCGACGATCTCGATGAGGTTCGCATCTGTGTAGCCGGCGTCGCGGACGGCTTTCAGATCGGCGTCACCGACCTTGCCGCGGGTCTCGGCGACTTTGCGTGCGAACTGGATGGCGGCGTCCCGCTTGAGGTCGCTGGCATGGCCCTTCCGAGCGAGGATGATTTCATTGGCTGGCAGCTTGGCCATATGATCGGCCGTAAAGCTGTGAACCGTCAGGCAGTAGTTGCAGCCATGCACTTCGGAGACAGCGAGGCCGATGCTGTCACGCGTCTTCACGTCGAGCGCATTGCTCATGGAGCCGAGGAGGGTAGCCCATGAGTTGAACGCGATCGGGCTTGCCGCGAAGGTCGCCATCATATTTGGGGTGAACCCGATGTTCTTGGTGAACATATCGAGGGTCGGTTTCGAATCGGCCGGCACCTGTTCCGGCTTTAGAGCCGCAATTCGTGGCATTACGATCTCCGCAAGCGATCGGCTTCACTAATAATCAAACGAGAGTCAACACCTCGGCCACCGGACGGCGCGGCTTCTGAGGCCAGTTTCCGGGACGCACCACCCCTAACTCGAACAACGACGTCGTTGATCGCTGATTGCGGCTCGGGCCGCTCCACGACCTTCATTTCGGCGGTTCCAGCAGCCCGGTCCGTTACGACGATTGCCTTCATTGTCCACCCCCTCGTGAGTGGTATCTCGTGATTTTCCGAGTTCCCTTGCAGGCAAGCAAAAACACGATCGCGAAACTCGATGGTCCAATGACCTGTGGCTATGGAATCGATGCCATCGACGCGACGCATGAAAAAAAGCGTGTCAAGCGAAGCAGTGAAACTGAGCGAATGCTCCCCGAGCGCATGATTTCCGGGCACTGAGGGCGCGAGGCGGCGCCGGCTGCATTTGATCGACCGCACGAGAGACGTTCAATCCGGCGTGATATTCGGGATCGGTAGCTGAGCCAGATCATCCTCATAGCTGGCCTGAACGCTTGTGCTGTGTCCCGAAGTAGTGGGGTCTGGGCGTGCGTGAATATCCGCGCTAATGCCGAGAAGTTCGCCAACCGGGCAGAGGTTTGCGGCTTCCAGCAGGAATGCGCGTTGTTGCACGTCGAGTTCTCCCTCCAGCACGAGAGTGCGCTCGAACGAATCTCTTTCACCCGGGGCGCCGTGGCGGAAGCTGACGCCCACCTCTACCCGTTCCAGCGGCAATTGTCGGCGCCGGGCTTGAAAACGAACAGTCATAGCGGTGCATGCGGCGAGAGACGCGCAAAGAAGGTCGTAAGGATTGGGACCGGGAGATACGTGGCCGGCTCCATCTGGGCCGCCGATCGGAAACTGAGATGCGCCGACGCGACCAACCAGCGCGCCGCGATTGGTGGGGTCGCTTGCGACGACAACTTCGCGGATCTTGGCCATGATTGGATTCCGATTGTTCGAATGATTGATCCACTCGCTTCGACGCGTGTGTACGCCAGCAGCAGCGCAAACGAGTCTCGGAGTTCGTGCGAGATCTCAGCGCCGCGTCCGCTTCAGCCAGTGCGTCCCACAACTAAATCCGGCGACCATTCGGGTAAAGCTATCATGTCTATAACCGCCAGGAATGCTCCGTAAAGTCGTTGTCGAGGCTCCCCGGAGAGCGGCTTCGCGAGCGCCTGCCGGGGGCTAATGCACGCGAATCAGAAGCCTCCGCAGAATAAAAACATCGCGGCTTCGAGTGCCATGCGGCTCGTGACCTTCCTTGCTACGGCATCACGCTCGCGCGGCGAGCGGCAATAACGGCCGTTTATCGACTCCATGGCGAGAGGTGATTTCCGTCGCCAGCGTTGCAAGGTCATTGTCCGAAGCATCGTCGAGCCGAAACTTGCAGATACGCGAGCGACATGTGGAAAGCGACGGAAGATCAAGAAGGCGGTGGGTCGATATGCAGAGCAACGACGTAATCGAAATCGTCGCGCCATGGGCACGCTGACACTGCGGCTCGGCGGGATCTTGGCGGCAGCGAAGCATCCGGCTTCGGCGCACGGTGTGTTTCGTCGTTTTCCGCGATGCGGCGGCGCACCGATCGGTCTGCTGTTCGCGCTGTCGCTCGCTGGTTGCGACGAGAAGGCGCAATCGCAGGCGGCCGTGCCTCCGTCGCCGCCGGTGACAGTCGCGCAACCGGTCAAGCGTACGGTCACCGACTGGGACGAGTTCACCGGCCGCTTCGAGGCGATCGAGGAGGTCCAGGTCCGCGCCCGCGTCGGCGGCTTCGTCAACAGCGTCGAATTCAAGGACGGTGCGATCGTCCATGCCGGCGATCTGCTCTATATCATCGATCCGCGCCCGTTCGAGGCGGTCGCCTCGCAGGCTCAGGGCCAGCTCGACGACGCGCGGGCCAAGGCAGAACTCGCTAAGCGTGAACTCGACCGTGGCCTGAACCTGGTCCAGACCAGCGCAGTTTCGGTACAGGTCGTCGATCAGCGCCGTCAAGCCTTGCAGGCTGCTTATGCTGCCGAGACGCAGGCCGAGGGTGCGCTGAAGGCCGCGCAGCTCAATGTTGAATTCACCCACGTGCTGGCGCCGATCACGGGCCGCGTCAGTCGCCATCTGGTGACCCCGGGCAACCTCGTGCAGGGTGCCGACAGCGGCGCTACGTTGCTCACCTCGATCGTGTCGCTCGATCCGATCTACATCTATTTCGACGTCGACGAGGTGACCTATCAGCGCAACAGCAAGCTGTGGTTCGAAGGCAAACGGCCGAGTTCGCGCGATACGTCAAATCCCGTGCAGGTCACGCTGACCGGCGAGACCAAGCCTTCGCATGAGGGGAAGATGGACTTCCTTGACAATCGTCTGGACATCTCGACCGCGACGCTGCGCAGCCGCGCGATCGTCCCGAATAAGGATCTCTCGATCCTGCCGGGGCAGTTTGGCCGCGTCAGGATCATCGGCTCGTCGCCCTACGAGGCGCTGCTGATCCCGGACGCTGCGATCGCCACCGACCAGTCGCGCAAGATCGTGTTCGTGGTCAAGGCGGACAACACGGTAGAGGCAAGGCCGGTGGTGCTCGGGCCGCTCGATGAAGGGCTGCGCGTGATTCGCGAGGGCCTCAAGGCGGAGGATCACGTCATCGTCGACGGGCTGCAGCGTGCCCGCGTCGGCGCCAAGGTGACACCGAAAATGGCACAGACGCCGGCAGGCGACAAGGCCACGGCAGGTGCCAAGCCATGAATCTCGGAAAGCTTTCCATCAACCAGCCCATCTTGGCGATGGTACTGTCGATCGTGCTTGTGATCGTCGGCACGATCGCCTACCAGACGCTGCCGGTCTCGGAATATCCGCAGGCGGTGCCACCAACCGTGACCGTCACCACGCAATATCCGGGCGCCTCGGCGCAGACCGTAGCCGACACCGTCGCCGCCCCGATCGAGCAGGAGATCAACGGCGTCGAGGATATGCTGTATCTCTACAGCCAGGCGACCTCGAACGGCCAGCTCACCATCACCGTCACCTTCAAGCTCGGCATCGACCTCGACAAGGCGCAGGTTCTGGTTCAGAACCGCGTCGCGATCGCGCAGCCGCGGCTGCCCGACGAGGTGCAGCGCAACGGTGTCGTCACCCGCAAGAACTCGCCAGACATCCTGATGGCCGTGTTCGTGCTGTCGCCCGACGATACCGTCGATCAGCTCTACATTTCCAACTACACACTGCTGCAGGTCCGTGATCAGCTTTTGCGGCTTGACGGCGTCGGTGACATCCAGATGTTCGGCGCGCGCGACTACTCGATGCGGCTGTGGCTCGATCCCGACCGAATCGCTGATGTTGGCCTGACATCGAGCGAGGTGCTGGCAGCGATCCGCGCCCAGAACCTGCAGATCACCGGCGGACAGATCGCGGAGCCGCCGATCGCCGATCGCGCACTCCAGCCGAACCTCGTCTTCACCGGCCGCCTCAAGGATATCAGCCAGTTCGAGGACATTGTGGTGAAGGCCGGCTCGGACGGCCGCACCGTGCGGCTGCGCGACGTCGCTCGCGTCGAGCTCGGTGCGCTGTCCTACGCCACCAGCAGCCGCATATTGCGCAAGTCGGCCGTTGCAATGGTGGTGACGCAACGGCCCGGATCGAATGCGCTCGCCACAGCGAAGGCAATCTCCACCACAATGGCGAAACTGAAGGAAAGTTTTCCGAAGGGGCTCGACTACAATATCGGCTACAACCCCACAGAATTCATCGCCCAATCGGTCCATGAGCTCATTAAGACGGTGTACGAGGCGATGGCGCTCGTCGTCATCGTAGTGCTGGTGTTTTTGCAGGGGTGGCGGCCTGCGATCATTCCGATCATCGCGATCCCGGTGTCGCTGGTCGGCACCTTCGCGGTGATGGCCGCGCTCGGCTTCTCGATCAACAATCTGACGCTGTTCGGCCTCGTGCTCGCGGTCGGCATCGTGGTCGACGACGCCATCGTGGTTGTCGAAAATGTCGAACGACATCTCCGGCACGGTATGAGCCGGCGCGAGGCGGCACTCAAGACCATGGAAGAGGTCGGCGGCGCGCTGGTCTCGATCGCGCTGGTGCTGTGCGCGGTGTTCGTACCGACCGCGTTCCTCGGCGGCATCTCCGGGCAGTTCTTCCAGCAATTCGCGGTCACCATTGCGGTCGCGACCGCGATCTCCTGCTTCTGCTCGCTGACGCTGTCGCCGGCACTGGCCTCGCAGGTCCTTACTCCGCACGAGGAGAAACGTCCGCCGGCGCGCTGGAACATCATTGCGCGCGGCTGGCACGCCTTCACCACGCTGTTCAACCGCATCTTTGATCGCCTGGCGTACGGCTACGCGACCGCCGCCGACTTCGTGATCCGGCATACGGTGATGCTGCTCGTGATCTATCTCGCACTGATCGGCAGCGCCGGCTGGCTGCTCGCCACCACCGCGCAGGGCTTCATTCCCGCGCAGGATCGCGGTTACCTCATCGTCTCGGTGCAACTGCCAGGCGCCGCGTCGCTGGCGCGGACCGCCGAGATGGTGCGCGAGATCGAGCGGATTGCGCTGGACACACCAGGTATCGTCCGTGTCGGGGCGTTCAGCGGCTTCTCCGGCGCGACGCGGACGCAGGTCGGCAATGCTGCGGCGTTGTTCCCGGTGTTCGACGAGCCGGAGGCACGGCAGAGGAAGGGATTGTCGGCCAACGCGATCACGGCCGATCTACGCAAGCGGCTGTCGGTGATCCAGGGCGCTTTCATCATCGTGATTCCACCGCCTGCGGTGCCGGGCATCGGCACCGGCGGCGGCTTCGCCATCCGAATCCAGGATCGACAAGGGCGCGGTCCCGAGCTGCTCGCAGCCGCGACCGACGAGCTCGTGGCCGCCGCGCGGAAGTCGCCAAACCTGACCTCGGTGTTCTCACCTTTCACGGCGAATACGCCGCAGCTGTTCGTCGATATCGATCGCGTCAAGGCCCAGAAGCTCGGGGTCCCCATCGCCAACATCACCGACACGATCGAGACTTACTTCGGATCGGCCTATGTCAACGACTTCAACCTGTTCGGACGCACCTATCACGTCACCGCGCAGGCCGATCTCCCGTTCCGCAAGGAGACCTCTGATCTCGCGCGGCTGCGTACCCGCAATGCGGCCGGCGACATGGTGATGCTCGGCAGCATCGTGGGCTTCAAGGACACCTCGGGACCCGATCGCGTCGCGCGCTACAACCTCTACTCGGCGTCCGAGGTGCAGGGTGAGCCGGCGCCGGGCGTGAGCTCGGCGACGGCGCTCAACACCATCAAGAAGCTCGCCGACGAAACATTGCCAAGCGGCTTTTCCCTCGAATGGACCGATCTGTCCTATCAACAGGTGACGGGTGGCAATGCCGGCCTCTATGTGTTTCCGATCTGCGTGCTGTTCGTTTATCTGGTGCTGGCGGCGCAATATGGCAGCTGGACGCTACCGTTCGCGGTTATCCTGATCGTGCCGATGTGCCTGTTCGCGGCAACCATCGGCGTTCGCATCATGGGCCAGGACGTCAACATCCTGACCCAGATCGGCTTCGTGGTGTTGGTGGGCCTTGCCGCCAAAAACGCGATCCTGATCGTCAGTTCGCGCGCGACATCGAGCTCGAGGGCAGGTCGCGGCTCGACGCCGTCATTGAGGCCTGCCGGTTGCGGCTGCGGCCGATCCTGATGACGTCGTTCGCCTTCATCTTCGGCGTGCTGCCGCTGGTGGTGTCGACCGGTTCCGGCTCGGAGATGCGCCAGGCGGTTGGCGTCGCCGTGTTCTTCGGCATGCTCGGCGTCACGCTGTTCGGCCTAATCTTCACGCCGATCTTCTACATGGTGGTGCGCAACCTCGCAGAAGGCAGGAACGAGGGCAGGCCGACCCGAACGATCGCGGCCGCGGCGGAGTGAGTCGCGGCGGCGCCGATGCGCGACGAAGCCGGAGTACTATCTCCGTTACGTTCCAGGGTCGGTGAGCTGCGCCAACTGCTGGCGCTCGCGATGGCTGAGTTCCAGCTCGAGCCTCTGCACGCTCTGGGCGGGCAAATCACTCCAAATTGCTGCTAAACGAAGCGGGATCCGCCTCCGCCGTACCCGGCAAGACGGAGGGCGGCTGGCATTTCCCGGGTGATGGAGTACGATTTCTCCAGGCCGGGTGAGGCCGCGCGTGTGGCGAAGAGCTTGATCAGCCCGCTTCAAGCCGAAGCCCGAGGCCGGAGTCTGACAGATGGTGCAGCAGTCGCTGAACGTCGCGTACTCGAACGGCAGCTCTCAGGTGTTGTGGGAGGACGGCGAGCGCGTGTTCAGTCGCGGCTGGCGACTGGATGACAATGGCAACCGAGTTGCCGTGCTTTTTGTTGCCTCTGCCGCCGACCACCCGTCGCTGACGAGACTCGATCGCCTGACGCACGAATACGAGCTAAAAGATGAACTCGACGGGGCGTGGGCGGTGCGGCCGCTGGCCCTCATGCGCGACGCCGGTCGGATCGTGCTAGTGCTCGATGATCCGGGCGGGGAGCCGCTCGACCGTTTGCTCGGTGGGCCGATGGAGGTAGGACGCTTCCTGCACCTGGCTATCGCTGTTACCTCGGCTCTGGGCAAGCTTCATCAGCGCGGGCTCATCCATAAAGACATCAAGCCGGCTAATATCGTGGTGAACTGCGCGGATGGGCACGTGCGGCTCACCGGGTTTGGCATCGCCTCGCGCCTGTCCCGCGAGCGGCAGGCACCCGAGCCGCCCGAGACCATCGCCGGTACGCTTGCCTACATGGCACCCGAACAAACCGGGCGGATGAACCGCTCGATCGACGCCCGCAGCGATCTCTACGCCCTCGGCGTCACGCTGTACCAGATGATCACCGGCGTTCTGCCCTTCACGGCGGCCAATCCGATGGAATGGGTGCACTGCCATATTGCAAGACCACCGGCGCCGCCCGGCGAGCGATTGAAAAACCTCCCAGGCTCCGTCTCTGCGATAATTATGAAGCTGCTCGCCAAGACTGCTGAGGAGCGTTACCAGACGGCTGCAGGCGCCGAGAGCGATCTACGGCGTTGCCTTGCTGAATGGGAAAGCCGAGGCGATATCGACGAATTCCCGCCCGGGGAACACGACACTCCGGACCGGCTGCTGACCCCCGAGAAATTGTATGGTCGGACAACCGAGATCGATACCCTGCTTGCCTCCTTCGACCGTATCGCCGCCGGCGGCAGGCCGGAGTTGGTGCTGGTTTCCGGATACGCCGGCATCGGCAAGTCCGCGGTCGTCAACGAGCTTCATAAGCCACTTGTTCTGCCCCGCGGTCTTTTTGCATCGGGCAAGTTTGACCAGTACAAGCGCGACATCCCCTATGCCACCCTTGCGCAGGCCTTTCAGAGCCTGATCCGCCCGCTCTTGAGCAAGACCGAAGTGGAGCTGCGGCAATGGCGCGAGGCGCTGCTCGAGACGCTCGAACCGAACGCTCGGCTCATTGTTGATCTCGTCCCGGAATTGAAGCACATCATCGGCGAACAGCCACCGGTCCCCGAGCTACCGCCACAGGATGCGCAGGGCCGTTTTCAGCTGGTGTTCCGGCGATTTATCAGCGTATTCGCGCGGCCGGAACATCCGCTCGCCTTGTTCCTCGACGACCTCCAATGGCTCGATGCAGCAACGCTCGATTTACTCGAGGATCTGTTGACCCGGCCGGATGTGCAGAACCTGCTGTTGATTGGCGCTTACCGCGACAACGAAGTCGATCCCATCCACCCGCTGATGCGCAAGCTCGAAGCGATGCGCCTAGCTGGAGCGATATTGCAAGACATCGTATTGTCACCCCTGACCTGTGAAGACTTGGGGCAACTCATCGCGGATTCTGTTCACAGCGAACCGGAGAGAATCGCGCCGCTGGCACAGCTGATCCACGAGAAGACAACCGGCAATCCGCTTTTCGCTATTCAGTTCATTTCTGCGCTCGCCGACGAAGCGTTGCTCACTTTCGATTATGGCGAGGCGCAATGGTGCTGGGACCTGAATCGCATTCACGCCAAAGGTTACACCGACAATGTGGTGGACCTTATGGTGGGAAAGCTGAACCGCCTGTCCGCCGAAACCCGCAACGCATTGCGGAAGCTCGCCTGCCTGGGCAACGTCGCAGGGTTCACCATGTTGCGGATCGTTTACCAGATCTCCGAGGAGCAGATGCACGGCCAGCTCTGGGAAGCGGTGCGAGCAGGGCTGATCTTTCGTTCGGAGGATTCCTACAAGTTTCTCCACGACCATGTCCAGGAAGCCGCCTACTCCTTGATTCCGGAGGAATCGCGTGCCGAAGCCCATCTCCGAATAGGGATGCTGCTCGCAGCTCAGACCCCCCCAGAGAAGCTGGAAGAGGCGATATTCGAAATCGTCAATCAGCTCAACCGCGGCTCGCATCTCATCACGTCAATTGAGGAGCTTGAGCGCGTCGCAGAGTTGAATTTAATTGCAGGCAGACGCGCCAAGACCTCGACAGCCTATGCCTCTGCGCTGAACTATCTGCTCTCCGGCGCGGCACTGCTGCCAGCGGACTCTTGGGAGCGCCGGCACGACCTGATCTTTGAGCTGGAGCTGCACCGGGCCGAATGCGAGTTCCTCACCGGTGCACTGGCGGAAGCCGAGCAGCGCCTGGCCGTGCTGCCGGCCCGGGCCGCAACGACGATCGAACGAGCCCGCATCACATGCCTGCAGGTGGATCTTTACACGACCCTGGATCAGGGCAGCCGCGCCATTGCAGTCGGTCTCGACTATCTCCGCCAACTGGGCATCAATTGGTCGCCGCACCCGACGGAAGAAGAGGCCCGACGCGAGTATGAGCGGATCTGGTCCCAACTCGGCTCCCGCACGATAGAAAGCCTCATCGATCTGCCTTTGATGGGCGATGCCGCATTGCTCGCGACCCTCGATGTCCTGACGAAGCTCGGGCCGCCCGCCCACTATACGGATGCGAAACTACGTTCGATGGTCATCTGTCGAGCAGCCAATCTCAGCCTCGAGGGCGGCAATTGTGACGGCTCTTGCTACGCCTATGCAGTGCTTGCCAGGCTAGCTGGACCGGAATTCGGCGACTACGAGGCGGGACTTCGATTCGGCCGTCTCGGCTATGAACTGGTCGAGCAGCGCGGGCTAAAGCGTTTCCAGGCCAGAACCTATTTGAACTTTGGATATTTACTCATGTTCTGGACGAGGCACGTCCGGGAAGGTCGTGATCTGCTGCGGCGTGCGTTTGAGACGGCAAACCAGATCGGTGACCTCACTTTTGCGGCGTACTACTACACCCACCTGAACACGTATCTTCTCGCGGCGGGCGATCCGCTCGATAACGTGCAAGTCGAGGTCGAGCATGGTCTCGCATTCGCGCGGGACATACAGTTCGGTTTTGCGAGTGACTCCATCGCCGGCCAGCTTGGGCTGATTCGGACGCTCCGCGGCTTGACGCCGATTTTCGGTTGCTTTGACGATGGGCAGTTTGACGAAGACCTACTGGAGTCCCGCTTCTGCAGGAATCCGGATCTGAAGTTGGCCGAGGGCTCGTATTGGACCCGCAAGCTGCAGGCACGCTTCTTTGCCGGCGACTATGCGGGTGCCCTCGAAGCCTCATTGAGGGCGCAACAGCTGCAGCCGACATCGGCGTCTTTTTTCGAATGTGCGGAATACCACTTTTACAGTGCGCTCTCCAGAGCAGCATCCTGCGAGTCCGCGGCGGCCGGCCGATGGCAGGAGCATGTCAGGGCGCTGGCCGCGCACCACCGGCAGCTCGAGGTCTGGGCAACGGCTTGCCCGGAGAACTTCGAGAACCGCGCCGCACTCGTCGGGGCGGAGATCGCCCGGATCCAAGGCCGCGCTCTCGATGCCGAACATCTTTACGAGCGCGCCATCCACTCGGCACACACGCACGGCTTTGTCCACAACGAGGCGATCGCCAACGAAGTCGCTGCACGCTTTTATGCCGCACGAGGGCTCAAGAAGATCGCGCATGCCTATCTGCAGGACGCGCGGTACGCATACATCCGTTGGGGAGCCGACGGCAAGGTACGCCAACTCGACGAGTTGTATCCGCACCTCAGGGAGGAAAAGCCGGGTGCCGGCCCCACAAGCACGATCGGGGCACCGGTCGAACAACTGGACCTGGCTACTGTTATCAAAGTCTCGCAAGCCGTGTCGGGCGAGATCGTTCTAGAGAAACTGGTCGACACGCTGATGCGCACAGCGATTGAGCACGCGGGGGCCGGGCGAGGTCTGTTGATCCTTGCGGTAGGTGATGGGTATCGGATTGAGGCAGAAGTCACGACCAGCAATAATACGGTGACCGTCGGTCAGCGACGAGCGAGTGTAACCGCCGCAGATCTACCGGAGTCCATCCTAAACTACGTGATCCGGACGAAAGAGAGCATTCTTCTCCACGATGCCGCAGCCGCGAACCCGTTTTCTGCCGACAAGTACATTCATCAGCATCACGCCCGTTCAATTCTCTGCCTGCCGTTGCTCAAACAGGGCAGGTTGGCGGGTGTGCTCTACCTCGAAAATAACCTGACGGCCCACGTTTTCACGCCTGGCCGCGTCACAGTGTTGAAGGTGCTTGCGTCGCAGGCGGCAATCTCGCTCGAAAATTCGCGGCTCTATGACGACCTCGCGGATCGGGAAGGGAAGATTAGGTGTTTGGTCGACGCCAACATCATTGGGATCGTCATTGCTGACCGCGAAGGACGGATCCTCGAAGCTAATGACGCGTTTCTACGCATCGTGGGATATGACCGTGAGGACCTGGTCTGGGGTCGACTGCACCGGACTGGGCTGATCCCGCCGGAGTGGCGCGAGCTCGACAAACGCGCTTGGGAAGAACTGAACTCGACTGGAAGGCTTCAGCCCTTCGAGCAAGCCTATGTTCGGAAGGACGGCAGCCGGGTGCCTGTGCTTGTTGGCGCCGCGCTGTTCAAGGAAGGAGGTGACCAGGGCCTTGCGTTCGTCCTCGACCTGACCGAGCGCAAGCGCGTCGAGGAAGCGCTTAGCCAAGCACAGAGACTCAGCCGCACTGGCAATTGGATCTACAACGCGACGACGATGCGTTACCTCTATTGGTCGGACGAGAGTTACAGGATCTGGGGGTTTGATCCGCTGCAGGGCCTTCCAAGTCGACAAAGCATGTGGGAGCGCATTCACCCTGAGGACCGCGACAGAGTGTGGCGAGCGGTTCAGGAGGCCGTGCACCAGAAAAGAGATCTCATGGCCGAGTTCAGACTCCTGCTACCTGACGGAACAATCAAATGGGTGGAAGGAACTAGCTATCATGTGTTTTCCCCCCGAGACACGCTGGCTGAGGTTATCACCACAACCGTCGACGTGACGGAACGAAAACGAGCACAGGGCGAACATGAAAGGCTGCGCCAGCTCGAGTTGGATTTCACTCATATGAACCGGGTGAGCATGATGGGAGAATTGGCCGCCTCGCTGTCTCACGAAATTCTGCATCCGATCGCGACCGCTCGTAACAATGCCCGTGCAGGGATGCGCTTTTTGGAAATGAACCCGCCAAATCTGGATGAGACCAGGGAAGCGCTCGCTTGCGTTGTCAGGGACACGGACCGAGCCAAAGATATCGTCGGACGGATGCGCGATCACATCAAGAAAGCGCCTCTGCGAAAAGAGCGTTTTGATCTCAATCCGGCTACCAACGAAGTGATTGTACTGGCGCAAAGCGTGATCCACAGGAATGGCGTCTCGGTCCAGGCTCTGCTTGCGGACGGTGTGGTTCCGGTTCTGGCAGATCGCATTCAACTCCAACAGGTCTTGCTGAACCTGATTCTGAACGCGGCTGAAGCGATGGGCTCGGTTGAGGAAGGGCCAAGAGAGCTGTTGATCAGCACCGAGCAGGATCAGGCAGGCGCCCTCGTAGCCGTACGCGATTCCGGGCCAGGCGTTGATGCGCAGGATCTCGATCGAGTCTTCGACGCCTTTTACACCACGAAGTCCAGTGGAACAGGGATGGGGTTGTCGATATGCCGTTCCATTATCCATGCTCATGGGGGCAAGTTGTGGGCGGAAGCGAACGAACCTCGCGGCGCCGTATTTCGGTTCACCCTGCCGGCGGACAACGACTCATGAATTGTCCTCAATCGAAGTACCTGGCTGTAGAGCCGAACGCAGGCATCGCTCGAGATAGTCGTCGTCCACTGGCTTGCTGAGGTAGCAAACGATCCCATCCTTTAGAGCCCGATCCCTGACGACCTCATCGGGGTAGGCGGTAACGAGGATGGTCGGGATTGCGTACCCAGCATCGACCAAATGCCTGTGCAGCTCGAGCCCGGTCATTCCGGGCATGTGAACGTCGGCGATCAGGCAGGTAGTTTCCGGCAAAAGGCGTGACGCCAGGAATTCGGCTGCTGACGGAAACGCCTCGACAGTGTAGCCCATTGACACCACGAGCTTTCGCATCGACTCACGATAGAGCTGATCATCGTCGACGATGGATATCAGTGTTCGGTTCAACATTGCCGGTTCCAGGCACCTTCCTCGTCCCCCGCACTGGCGGCATAGCTCGTGCCTGCATGCGATTTCTAATGTCCGGGACATTCTCCAATAATGCAATGACCGCGCCCGTAAGCGATGGCTTAGGCGTCCGGCTATCCGCTTAGGCGAAAGATGCCTGTTCATCTCGACTGATTGTGGGTAGAATGATGCCGGAATAGGAAAAATGCGCTCCCCCACGCAGGATGTCGGAGAATGGGCGAGGCAAATCCCTGTGTCTTGGTTATCGATGACGATCCCGAGTTTCGCGACTCGGTCGTGCGGCTGTTGCGGACAGTCGGCTTACCTGCCCGACAATTTTCGTCTGTTCCCGAGTTTCTCAAGGCCGATCCGCCGGACGGTCCCACTTGCCTGGTGCTCGACGTGAGAATGCCGGGACGAAGCGGTCTTGAGCTTCAGCGCGACCTTGTCGCTGCAAAGAGGCAAGTGCCGATTATCTTCATCACGGCGCACGCCGACGTGCCGATGACCGTGCAGGCGATGAAGGGCGGTGCGATAGAGTTCCTTACAAAGCCATTCCGTGATCAGGACCTGCTTGACGCCATCGAGGGCGGCCTCGCTCGCGATCGTGCCCGCCGAGAGAGTGACAGCGCATTGGCTGCGCTCAAGGAGCGTTTCGACATGCTCAGCTCCCGTGAGCGTGAAGTTATGCTCGGCGTCGTGGCCGGTCGCCTGAACAAACAGATTGCCAACGATATCGGCATCGCCGAATCCACGGTGAAGGTGCATCGCGTGAACCTCATGCGGAAGTTGAACGCGCGTTCGCTTCCCGAACTCAGCCGGATGGCGGACCGCCTCGATATAAGACTACAGCACCCGCAGAATTTCTGAGCCGAAAGGCATGTCCCGAGTCTTCTCGCGCGAGGCGTCATTTACTCGCAATGGCGTCCACTGGAGTTTGCTGCGCCGCTGATCTTCTCACTTAAGTGTCCATCCGGCGAACGGATTCTGGCCGCGAGGTTTACTTCCTCACTTCTAGTCTAAGCGATCGCTTAGCGCTGGCAGCGACAGGCGAGCCTCACAATACCTCCGTGCAATCGACCACAGCGCCCCAAGCCACCAACATGCGGCCGTTGACAGTCACCGAGGTCGCCTTCCCCCATTTGGTGAACGACCACGAGCGTCCGAGTCCGGACGGGGCGACGCAAGGCTCGTCAGTATGGACAGCCGCAACTTGACGGAGAACAACCCATGGAGCTTCATCAGGTTCGCTACTTCCTCGCCGTCGCGTCCACGCTCAACTTCACCCGCGCCGCCGAACAATGTAATGTCACGCAGCCCGCGCTGACCAAGGGGGTGCAGAAGCTCGAGCAGGAACTCGGCGGGCAGTTGATCTACCGCGAGCGCCAGCTGACGCAGCTCACCGACCTTGGAAAGGAAGTCTTTCCGATGCTTGAGCGCACAGTGGCCTCGGCGGAGGCGGTGCGTCGCCGAGCCCAGGAGTTCCAGCGCAAGGACGTCGCGCCACTGAAGATCGGCCTGGCCCCATCCATCTCGGCGTCGCTCGTCCTCGATCCGATCGCGGAGATCGCAAACTGCATCCCTGGACTTCACGTCGAACTGCGTGAGGGCGTGGCGGAGAAGCTCGTCGACCTCTTGCTCGAGGGCGAGATCAACGCCGCAATGGTCGGGGATGTGCGGGGTGTGCCCGCCCGCATCGACGACTGGTTGCTGTTCGAGGAGCGCTACGTCGCGGTTCTCGCGCCGACACACCGGCTCGCAAACTGTCCCTCGATCAGCATCGATGACCTCCGCGAGACCGTCTTGCTGGAACGCACCGACTGCGACGTCGCCCCTAAGATCCAGCAGTCGTACTTCCCCGAGGAACCGCCTAACCTCGGCCACTGCAGCGGTCACGACCTGCACCTTCAGCACATGGCC
Source organism: Bradyrhizobium ivorense (assembly GCF_900696085.1). Classification (GTDB taxonomy): domain Bacteria; phylum Pseudomonadota; class Alphaproteobacteria; order Rhizobiales; family Xanthobacteraceae; genus Bradyrhizobium; species Bradyrhizobium ivorense. Next base: position 182,119 of record NZ_CAADFC020000013.1, on the reverse strand, counting down.
GCCGCCGGCTTTGGCGTGATACTCGCGCCCGAGCACATGCCTCGGCTTCCAACGCTCAAGACCATTCCACTCGAAGGCTCCCCGGTGTCGCGGGAGGTGCGGCTACTGGCTGTGCAGGGGCGCCGCTACTCGCCGGCGCTTGACGCTTTCGTCAAGGTCGCGCGCCTTCGCGACTGGTCGGTCGTCGCTCGGACGGCGTGAAATCGTGGAATGCGTCCAGCTCCGGGGAGAGCATGCGGCGCATGCGTTCACTGCGGCCGGTTCAAAAGCCTCCAAATGCGCTACGCATGAAGCGAACAATGCTGTCGTACAAGTCTTCCCTGACCTCGACAGCCGAACACTGAAGCGCCGCCCTCGGACACTCGCGGTCGACGCGCCAAACTAACCTGCTTCCATGGCGCCGGATGAGTGGAATGGAAACGATAACGACCGGGCATTTCTAATGGTTGGCGTGCCGGCGTACCCTTATCGCTCGTCTAACCGGGCTGGCCCGTGACGAAGTGCTTGCCATCACGGGATCGCGAAATCGCCCTCTTGGGTGGATGCACTTTCCACGTCGCAAAGAACCCGCTCGAGTAACCAAGCAGGGGAGTCTTCGATGTCGTTTCGCTTCATCACCAAATCTATCCACGCCTACTTGATCGACTATCCTGTCGCGGTCGTCTTGATCGCAGCGCCGTTCGTGCTGGGGCTCGGCCAAAGCGGAGCCGCTGCAGTGGAGCTTTCGGTTGTCGTCGGTGTGCCCGCGCTGCTCTTGGCGGTTCTGACCGGCCATCCCACCAGAATTGTCCACATCATTCCCTACTGGCTGCACCGGTGGGTCGATCGCGCGGTCGGGGGGTGGTCTTTGTCATCGCGCCGTTTGCCTTCAAATTCGCTGGGCTGAGCAAACTTCATTGATTTTGTTGGTCTTTTCGATTGCTACTTACGTTCGGAACGCAGGGGCTGCGGGTAGGGAATCGGCGGACTTGTGATTTACAATTCGGTTGCAACCTATTGATCTATATGGCCTCGCTGAGAAGGGTATTTACAGCTAAGCATCTGTAATAACCCGTAAAGGAGCTGACTCTTAATCAGCGGCGCGTGACCCCGCATAGGGCAGGGCCCTTCTTCAGCGGTTCGGCTAAAAGGCGCGTTTGCGCCCGAACTGCACCAAAACTCGTTGCCCTCCGCCGTAACTCTTTGAAATCGCGGCAAATGAGCCCGCCCTCTGAGCGCACCATAAATCGACGCTTTTGTCGGGACCCCCGGGCTGGCCTCGCCGCGATGCCGCGGCTCGTCTTTACGCTTTGACGTTGAGGTGCGCCGTTTTCGGGCATCCTCGCCAAGTGATCGCAGGAAAGATCGCGTCGATCTGTTCGTCTGCAATCATTGCACGCGACGACAGCGCGAAGGACGCAGCCTGATGCTCATTCTCGTCAACGATTTGCGGCGCGACGGCGTTGCTGTTCAACACCGGCGTGAAATCGTAATGAGTTCGGCGAAAGCTTGAGTCGGGAGCACATCGGAATCCATCCTCGATGCTCCCACAAGGCGACCTCGTGTGATTAACAACGGATCCGACGTGGCGAATACCAAGAAGGCCCGCGCTGCTGCTGGCGCGAAGAAGAAAAGCAAGGGATTGACGCGTTCCGGGATCTCATCCTCCTCGCCACTCGGCATGCTGGCGCTGCATCTTCTCGAGCAATGGACGAAGTCCGGGCGTGACGGCATCGTTTTTCTTGCGGAAAGCGAGAACAGGGCGGAGCGGCTGGGCAGCGTGCTGCAGTCACTCGATCCTTCGCTCGAGGTGCTGGTGTTCCCGAGGCTAAATACCTTGCCGTTTGACGGGCTGGAGCCGTCGCGCGAGATCGCCGGCAGGCGAAGTTCGGTGTTGCGGCGTATCGCGAAGAGCAAGAAGCCTGTCTTCCTGGTGTCGACGGTGGAGGCGATCATGGAGCGGTTGCCGTTGCCCGTCAGCTGGGGGCGCCTCAGCATCAGCCTGAAGGTAGGTGCGCGCTACTCCGAGCAGGATCTCAAGGATCGTCTGGAAGCCCTGGAATACGATCTCGACGAAGAGGCGGATTATCCCGGAAGCGTCCTGTTCCACGGAATGACGTTCGAAGTATTTCCTGCCGGCGCCCTTGGGCCGTTCAGAATCGAGCATTCCGGTGGCGTGATCCGCAGAATCGCAGGGGTAGATCCCAACGAACACGACGTCGTCTTCGATACCCAGGAACTGCTCATCGATCCGATGTCGGAACGAATTGCGTTGGGAAGCAAGCGGGCACGGCGGGCGGCGCTGCCGGATTATTGTCAGCGCGCCCACTGGATCGCGGACGCGGGAGTTTCGGGTCACGCCGATAGCTGGCTAAGCACGATCAAGGAGGCGGCCGGCCGCAGGGAGGCGGAGCGGGAGTACCTCGGGCCCGGTGACTGGAAGCGGCTGACCAAACGCATGAGTGCGCTGCCTCGAAAGGCAGCTTACACCGCGACGCCCGATTTCTCGAAAGTTGCCTCGTCGCGAAAAGCTCTCCGCGCATTTGTCGCCGAAACGGAGCGCGCCGGATCGCGGCTGGTCTTTGTTGCGGCGGTGGAGGACGACCTTCGCGCGATGGAGCGAATGAGCGGGATCAGGGCGGAGCGCGTCGCAGATTGGAGCGAGGCGGCGAAGGGGCGGGGTGGAGAAGCGGCGCTCCTGGCTGACTTCGACGGCGGCTTCATCGGTTCGGGCCGCAAGCCGCTTGTCGTCGTGACGGCGACCGACGTGCTCGGCAGCCGGGCCCATCATCCGCAGCCCATGGCCAGAGCATGGAGTGCGGCTTTCGATCATCCGGACGTGCCGGAGCGAGGCACTGTCGTGGTTCATGTGCAGCGGGGGCTGGCCGTGCTCGATGGCTTGCAAACCCTCGACATGGGAAAGGGATCATCCCGCGAGATGATCAGGTTGGCATTTGCGGGGAGTGATGCCGTCCTCATTCCGCCCGCCGACCTTGCGCTGATCTGGCCGTATGCGGCGGAGCTCGGGAAGCTGACATTGGACAGGGCGGATGGAAGTACGTGGTGGACGCGACGTACCAAGGCGGAGCAGGAAATTCAGGTTGCCGCCAAGGCGCTCGCCAAACACATCGCGCAACGGCGTCGCCGGCGCGCTCCCAAGCTGGTCGCTCCCGGTCCCGCATACGAGCGGTTCGTCGCGCGCTTTCCATATTTCACGACCGTCGACCAGGCGACGGCAATTCGGGACGTCCTGGATGATCTTGCGTCGGGTCATCCGATGGACCGGGTCGTCTGCGGCGACGTCGGATTTGGCAAGACCGAGGTTGCTCTGCGCGCGGCGGCCGCCGTTGCGCTGTCGGGCAAACAGGTTGCTGTCGTCGTGCCGACGACCGTTCTGACAAGGCAGCACGTCGCAACCTTCCGTAAACGGTTTGCGCCACTCGGCATCGAGGTAGGAAGCTTGTCGCGAGCCACGTCGGCTCCGGAGATGAAGGGGACGAAGGAAGGTCTGCGAAGGGGAAAAATGAAGGTCGTGGTCGGCACGCAGGCGATCGCATCGAAGGATGTGAAATTCGACAACCTGAGCCTGGTCATTGTCGACGAAGAGCAGCACTTCGGGGCGGCGGAGAAGGCGAAGCTTTCGGGCTTGGCGAAGAGCGTTCATACACTTTGGATGAGTGCCACGCCGATCCCGCGCACGCTTGCGGCAGGTCTCGCGGGGTTCAGGGAGCTGAGCGTGATCGCAACCCCGCCCGTTCATCGGCTTCCGGTCGTGACCAAGATCGCGCCGCTTTCGGATGCCGCCATTGCCGCTGCGTTGCTGCGCGAGAAGCGACGTCACGGGCAAAGTTTCCTGATCTGTCCGCGTATCCAGGATCTGGATCCGCTTTTCACGCGCGTGCAATCGGTGGCGCCGGAACTCAGCATCGTTTGCCTGCATGGCAAGCTACCCGCCGATGAGCTTGACGATCGAATGATGAGCTTCGTCGAAGGTGAGGCCGATGTTCTGTTGGCGACCAATATCGTGGAAAGCGGTCTCGACATTCCGCGCGCGAACACCATCGTGGTCTGCTGGCCGGAAAAATTTGGTCTCGCACAGCTCCACCAACTAAGGGGGCGGGTAGGACGCGGCGGGACGCGCGCCTTCGCCTACATGCTGACCGAATCTAGCTCGGAACAATCCGGGAAGCGTTTAGCTGTTATGGAGGAGTTTAGCAAACCGGGCGCGGGTTTCGCCATCAGCGAGCGCGATCTTGACCTCAGAGGCGCCGGAGATCTGCTGTCCGAACGGCAATCCGGCCACGTGCAAGTTTTCGGCCCCGTACTCTACAGTCATCTACTGAAACAGGCCTCGGAGAAGGCCAACGACCGGTCCGCCGATCTGTGGGTGCCTGACCTCAACCTTCCGCTCGCCGATCTGCTGCCCAAGGACTACGTGCAATCGGAAGCCATGCGCCTCGAGATCTATGGCCGCGCCGCCAGGTGCCGAAGCGAAGACGATCTGGAAGACCTGGAGGAAGAGATCTCGCGCCGCTTCGGCAGACTGCCTTCTGCCGGCCGAGATTTCTTCGCAGCAGCGAGGCTCAGGATCGATTGCAAGCGCCGTGGGATCGTAAGGCTCGATGTCGGGCCGGAGGCTGTCGCGGCGACGTTCCTACCCGGGAGACTGTCGAAATCGAGGACACGGTCGCTGCATCGTGACGGCGATCGCGTCGTTTATGCGAGCAAGACGCACGAGACCCCGTTCGAACGGATAGAGGCTTTCCTGGATGTGCTGGACGAGTGATGGAGACGCAGCTACCTACGAGCGAAAAGTACACGTATCTGGTGCGGTTTCTGGTGCGGTAGCCGCGCCGAGGGCAATCAGGACGAACTAAGCTATTGATCCTCTTGGTGGGCCCGGCGGGATTCGAACCTGCAACCAGACCGTTATGGGCGGGGGGATAAAGGATACGTTCGTTGAATTTGCTACATCTTCGTCCGGGATCAAGCGCATCCGCCGCGATTTGATGCGGTCGTTCTGGTGCGAAACTGGTGCGGCGGACGGGCAAGGTCTGAAGGGCCATGGATTGCCTGAACGCGCCGCCGGTCCCGGTGCCATTGCGCTGGGCTATCGCGGACAGGCCGTAGCCCGGGACGGGAAAACAAAGGCGGAAAGAACGTGAACTGACGACTGACTTCTACCCCCATCCGAGATGTCACGAGTGCAGCGCAGCGTGTTGATGCCGAGACTGGCCGGCAAAAACATGGGTCTGCCCTTTGCCGGGTCGTTTTGCGAACCGCCTGAACCGTATCGTTCTTTCAACTCTGGCCCCGTGGGGGAAAAACATTCCCGTTTGGGCCGGGCGGGACCAACTTGCTTTTGCAAAGGGCCAAACTATTCTTACTGGCTACCCGCCCCGGCCGCGCCAGGCGAGGCAGCCGTGGCTGCAAAGACAGCCCGTAAAACAAAGACGGCCCGTAAAACGAAGGCTCAGGAGGAATTGCCATGACGATCAAGCAGATTGCATTGAGTCTGGCTATCGCACTCGGCCTTGCGAGCGCTGCCACCGCGCAGGAGGGCCCCAAGCTATACGTCTTTACGTCGGGTTCGTTGGGGGGCTTCCCGAAGGTGGCCCTGCAGATGGGGGGTCAAGGCAATATCGATTGGGCGCCCGTGAGCTTCTACGTGCTCAAACATCCCAAGGGAAATGTCATCATCGATACGGGAAACAACGATAAAACGATCACCGATCCCGAAGGTTGGTGGGGACCTCTCGCCAAGGGGTTCGGTCTCAAGATGACAAAGGATGATGCCATTCCCGCACAGCTCGAGAAGATCGGACTGAAGACTGACGACATTAAATTTGTCGTGGTCGGTCACCTGCATCTCGACCACGGCGGGAATGTCAGTCAGTTTCCGAATGCGACGCTCGTTGCCCAGAACGACGAACTGAAGGCCGCCTGGTGGCCGGATGTCGGCTACTCGCTCTATTATATTCCGGGCGACTTCGCCGACACCAAGAAGATGAACATCATCCGCCTCGAGGGCGACCTCGATCTGTTCGATGACGGTTCGGTACGCGTGATGCGGGCTCCCGGCCATACCCCCGGCAGCCAGTTCGTGACCGTCAAATTGCCCAAGACGGGTACCGTTATTCTGACCAGCGACGTGGTCTATCTGAAAGAGAACCTCGACAAGAACCTGATCCCGCCGATTCCGGGCACGTTCAATCCGAGCGATGCCTATCGCAGCTACCAGCGCATTCGGCTGGTTCGCGACGCCAACAATGCCCAGATCTTCTACGGGCACGATCCGGAGGTTTTCAAGGCCACCAAGCACGCGCCAGAGTTCTATGATTGAGCCTTAAGCCCGCGCGGGACGCTCTCTTGAGAGCCCGCGCCGGTCCTCAGGACGAGTTCCCGAAGCGGGGCCGTAGATTCACTTTTCCTGCGAAGGCACTTGCTTGTTCGGGACGCTGCATGACCATCTCGGCAATGTACGCGGCGCCTAGTGATGCGTTGATCCAGAGGGATCACGCCCCAGCGATCTCCGCGTCCAATGTGAGCAAGCGCTACGGGCCGGTATCGGCGCTGGAGGGGCTCACGCTCGACGTTCACGCCGGGGAAGTCTTTGGCTTGCTGGGTCCGAACGGCTCCGGCAAGACCACGTTTATGCGGCTGCTTGCGGGCTATCTCCTGCCATCGGCGGGCCGCTTGATGGTCGCAGGCCACGATGTCGTCGGCGATTCAATCGCGGTGCGGCGGCACATCGGCTATGTGCCGGAAGCAGCGCCGCTGTACCGGCAGATGCGGGTGGGAGAATTCCTGGCCTTCATGGCACGGCTGCGCGGCGTGCCCGAGCGGGACGTCAAAGGCGCCGTCGAACGCATCGTTGATCGGCTTGCGCTGTCCGCTGTTGCCGACAAGCCGACACGGGCCTTGTCCAAGGGCTATCGGCAGCGGACTGCGCTCGCCCAGGCGTTGGTCCACGATCCGGACATCCTTATACTTGACGAGCCTACCAATGGACTTGATCCACGCCAGATCATTGAGATGCGGCAGCTGATCCGCTCGCTGGCCGGGCGCCACACGGTGCTGATAAGCTCCCACATTCTCAGCGAAGTCGAGAAGACCTGTGACCGGGTAGCGGTACTGCTCAACGGGCGCCTCCTGGGCGTCCGCGCAATGGCAGATACTCCCGACCTCGAAGCCTGGTTCCTGTCGCTCACATGAGAACGCTGCGCATTCTCTTTGCCAAGGAGCTCAACTCGACGCTGACGTCGCCGATTGGCTACACGGTGGCCGCGGTTTTCCTGCTCGTGCTCGGCTATACATTCAGCCTGACGCTGTTTGCGACCAAGGTCGCCAACCTCCAATACATCTTTCACCAGATGTATGTGCTGTCGATCCTGCTGGTGCCGGTGCTGACCATGCGCAGCTTTGCCGAGGAGCGGCGGTCGGAGACGCTCGAGCTGCTCTTAACTGCGCCGGTGGGGGAACATTCGATCGTCCTGGCCAAATATGCGGCCACGCTGACACTCGTGCTCGGCATCTTTGCGCTCTCGCTCGTATATGCGGTGATCCTCGATTGTTACGGCGAGCCCGACTGGGGACAAATCCATGCTGGCTATCTGGCGCTCGCGTTGCATGCCTCGCTCCTGGTTGCGGTCGGCCTGCTGATGTCAAGCATCACCGAAAACCAGGTCGTCGCGGCGGCGCTGTCGATCGGTATCTTCCTGATGCTCTGGTTTGCCGATTCCGTGTCCTATCTGCTATCGCCGCCGTTCGACAGCCTCGCCCTCAACCTGTCCCTGATCGGTCATTTCAAGCCGATGGTGTCAGGCTCGGTGTTCGTCTCGGACATCGGCTACTTCATCACCGCAAGCATGCTCGCGCTGTTCTTGACCACCTGGAGGCTTGCACAGCGATGATGCAGGCATCCGAGGCAATCAATATCGTCTGGTTTTTAGGCGTGATTGCCGCGCTTGCGCTATTGTTTGTGGCGGGCCTAAAGCTGCCGGTGCGGCTCGGCTATGCCAGCCGTGCTGTCTCCGCTGCCCTGGTGGGCGCCGTCGCCGTCGCCGTCGTGATCCTCGCCAACGTGGCGCTGTTCCGTCACGACGCGCATCTCGATTTCACGCGCGAGAAGGCCTTTACGCCCTCTGCGGAAGCCGGTGAGGTGGTGCGCGGGCTCGCCGAACCGATCGACATTGCCTATTTCTATCAGAAGCAGAATCCCGGCGCGGTCGCCCTTGGCGCTATGCTGCGGCAGCTCGAACGGGATAACGGGAATTTCCGTGTCCGCCTGATCGACGCCGACCAGAACCCCGCGCTCGCCTCCAGCTTCGGCGTGCGTACCTACAATTCGGCCGTGTTGCGGTCGGGCGAACGCCGCATCGAAGTCGTGACGACAGATGATCGCGAGATCGCGCTCGGCGTGCTGCGTCTGTTGCGCAGACGCGAGGTCGTGATCTGCTTTGCCGCCGGAAACGGCGAATACGACATCGACAATTTCGAATTCCATACCCATTTCGAAGGTGCTCACAGCCATAGCCACGACGCTTCGGGTTCGGCGGTCGTGCAGATGGAGCAGCACGGGATCGGCCGGTTACGACGTGCGATCGAGAAGCTCGGCGTTGCCGCGCGCAAGATCTCCTTTGCAACCGGCCAGCCGATCCCGGACGATTGCGGCGTTGTGGTCGAAGCCAATCCGCGCACCCGCTATTCTCCCGGCCAGACCGAGCTGATGCGCCGCTATCTAGAGCGGGGCGGCTCTGCGATGTTTCTGATCGAGCCCGACTATGAGCTTGATGACAGCCTTGCCGCGCTGCTCGCTACTTCCGGCATCAAGGTTGGCAATGGCGTGATCGTCGATCCCAAGGAGCACTATTTCACTGACGAACAGATGATTGCCGTGTCACATTATGGTGTCCATCCGATCACGCGCGGCCTGACACTGTCGTTCTATCCGGGGGCCCGCCCACTCGAAATGGTACCGACGGCCGGCCTCAAGCTGACGCCACTGGCGGTCAGCAGCTCCGAGGCTTACGTCATCGCCGACCGCTTGGGTAACGATTCGACTGCGGTGTCCACACTACGCGCATCGAGGATTATCGCTGTCGCCGTCGAAGGCCAATTGAACGAAACGGCCTCCTCGATATTCCGCATGGTCGTGGCTGGTGACGCCGATTTCGCCTCCAACTCATTCTTCCCGTATCTGGCCAACTCGGACGTTGTGCTCGCCGCACTCGCCTGGCTTACGCATGACGAGCGAGCGCCGACCATGAAGCCGCCCGTGGAAGTGTTGCCGACCGTCTCGCTGACGGGCGAGCAGATGCGCGGCATCTTCATCGTCACTGTTCTATTGATGCCGGGGCTGATCGCTTTCGCCGGTGGCGCGATGTGGTGGTTGCGGCGATGAACCGGTTGATCTGGAGCGCTGCTGCTCTGGGCGCCATCGTCTTTCTGGCGGCACTCGCATTAACTGGCGGTCGCGGCGGTCCGGGGTTGCAGCCGTTTGTGCCGAAAGGCCTGATGATGATCCGGCTTGAGGATGTTCGCGAGGTCGAATTGGAAACACGCGAGGGGCGCTGGCATTTTGTCCGCGCGGAGGATGGCTGGCATGCGGCGGCGGGGGAGACGACGGCCGGATTCGCGGCGCGGCTTGACGGCGCGCTCAGATTGCTGCGCAATTCGGGACCGGAGCGTGTACTGAGCTCGACCGAGACTGCAGGCGTCGACCCCGCGCAATTTGGATTGGATCCGCCCCGGCTACGCGTCGTAGTCAACGGCAGTGGTGCTTCGTCCTTCGTCATCTCTTTCGGCGCGACCAATGTCCTCGGACTGTCGCACTATGCCAGGCGCGAGGGAAGCGGCGAGATTGCGATGCTGCCCGGTTTCGTCGCCGAGGAGTGGGAGCGGGTGGGGAAGATGCCGTGAGCGCGCGTTTTGCACTATGGACTGCATTCTGGCTTGCAATCGCCTGCTGCGCCGACGTCTTGGCCCACGTGACCACCACCGGATTGGTCCGCATCGAGTTGTCCGGTGACCGTCTCTTTTATGCGCTCTCTGTCGCGTTGCCCGAAATACCGCAGGCGTCGGCTTCCATGCTGAACGCCGCCGCCAATCGCGATCGCTCAGCGGCCGAAGCGGTAGCCGAAGCGGCGCGCAGGAGCGTCACGATCGACCTTGGCGGCGCGCGCTGCCGCGCAGGACGCGTGCGCATCGGTGGCGGCGGTGCAAACGAGACCCGCGCGACAATCGAGATCGGCTTCACTTGCGACCCTGGGCATGGCCGCCTCACGGTTACAGAAGACTGGGGCGGTTTTCTTGGCGAACATTATCAGAGCCTCGGCAACATCCACATGTCGAACGGCGAGCGGCAGGTGGTCTTCGGTGAGACATCACGAACGGCGGCCATCGACATTGACCGTCCCGTCGCGCCCGGCTGGTTGGATTTTGTGAAGCTCGGCGTCGAGCATATTCTCACCGGCTACGATCATTTGCTCTTTCTTCTCGCGCTACTCGCGATCGCGCGCGGCTTCTGGTCGGTGGTGAAGATCGTAACCGCCTTCACGCTCGCCCACAGCGTGACGCTCACGCTGGCAGCGCTCGGTTTTGTCAGGTTCCCCGAACGCATCATTGAGCCGCTTATAGCCGCGACCATCATTTGGGTTGCGCTGGAAAACTTGTTGGTGGCCGCGCCGGATCGGCGGCGATGGATGTGGAGCTTTGGGTTCGGCCTCGTGCATGGACTTGCGTTTGCGTCTGCCCTTGGCGAGCTCGAACTGAAGGGCGCAGCTTTGCTCCGCGCATTGGTCGGATTCAACGCAGGTGTCGAGATCGGCCAGCTTGTCTTCGTGGTGATCGCGCTTCCGCTACTGACGCTGATGTCGCAAGGGCGGGCTGCGCAGCTGACGCCGCGCATCGCCTCCATCGCCGCCGCGGCGATCGGCACATATTGGTTGCTTGAGCGAGTTCTTGTTGGTTGAACCTAGTGGCTGGTTGCCGGTCGCCCTGTTTAAGGCTTTCGCTTCCAGATCGAATCGGGCGAGCACTGGTTCATCGAGCTCGGTCGTGGGGCCACTTGCTGGCATCAGTGCATTAGCTGTAGTCCAGAACAGATGTTCAGGATCTCTTGCGCTTGGGCTTCGACGTTGCCGAGAGCGAACGTCTCCCATGGCTCCGCGTCGCGGACCCGTCGGTACCCTGCGCTGTCGCCTCCTGAACGAGCCAATCCCTGAAGCTCCGTGTGGCGGGATCAATGTTACTGGCAGCGCAATAACAGAAGTAGGATTCGCCCGAGAATTTTAGTTCCGGAAACGGGCTTGCCAGGTCAAGTCTCGCGATCGCCTCTTGAAGAACATTCTGTGGCGCCACCAGTGATCCAAGGCCATCCTTAACCGCCTGTATTGCCACGAACAGGTGGTCAAAACGGTGCCCGCCTGCCACGAACGCGTCGCTGACTCCCGCACGCTTGAGCCACGCCGGCCAGTCATGCGGACGAGTCATCGACTCGATCAGATGATGGCTCTTGACGTCGGCGGCCTTTACGAGCGGTTTGCAGGCCAGTAATTTCGGTGATGTTAACACCGCCATATCCTCGCGGAACAACAGCACGCGTTCGTTGAGGCGCGAAGGCGTCGCCACCGCTTCTCCGCGAGTGACCACAAGATCGTGCGCCGAGAAATTCGGCGACTGTCCGGTCATGCGGGTTGAAACCCATACGTCGGTCCGAGGGTTCTGCGCGCGATAATGGTTCACGCGCGGCAAAAGCCAGTACATCGCGAAGGTCGCCGGCGCCTCCACGGTGATCGTTCGACGTTCACGCTGGCGCTGCACATATGCGCAGGCGCCAGCTATATCCTCCAGCGCGCGTCCGACCTCACGCGAGAGAGCAACGCCAAAGGGCGTCAGAACCAGTCGCCGTCCCTCGAGACTAAAGAGCGCCTGTCCCAACCAGCGTTCGAGCAGCTTGATCTGCTTGCTGACCGCGCTGTGGGTGACGCCCAGAGCGTCGGCAGCGGTGCCGATGCCGTCGGACTCCGCGACGACGGCGAATGTCCGCAGCGACACGAGAGGCAGGTCGCGGAGCTTCATGGAATAAAAGTTACATTAAGTAGCGAATTAGTCAATTTTGCTTCCGCTCGACGTTCCCTAAGTTCGGCTCCGAGTTGCTATCAGCCCCCCGGCTGGAACACGGAGCCATCATGATCGAAGTCAACGGGCGAGCCTACGGCAAGCCGAAGCGTCCAACCGTGGTGATCTGCCTCGACGGATGCGACCCGCGCTATCTCAATTTCAGCAATGCGAAGCAGGTCTTCCCGAATATTTCGCGGATGATGCAAATCGGGTTCGCAGCCCTCGCCGACGCGGCGATGCCAACCTTCACCAACCCGAACAATGTCTCGATCGTAACCGGCGCGCCTCCGGCGGTTCATGGCATCTCCGGAAACTATTATCTCGATCGAAAGACCGGCAAGGAAATCATGATCGTCGATGCAACGCCGATGCGTGCAACGACAATCCTCGCCGGGATGTCGCGCGCCGGGGTTCGCGTTGCCGCAGTGACCGCCAAGGACAAGCTTCGCAAGATGCTCGGCCATCGGATGGAGAGCGGAATTTGCTTCTCATCCGAGAAGGGCGGAAGCGCGACCATGGCAGAGAACGGCATCCAGGATGTCGAAGCGCTGGTGGGGCGGCCGGCACCGAATATGTACAGCCCCGACCTGTCACTTTTTGTCCTCGATGCGGGCATCAAGCTTCTCGAGCAGAGGCGAGCCGAGCTCCTCTATCTTTCACTGTCCGATTTGGTTCAACATGCGCATGGTCCGGGTGAGCCGGAGGCGGATGCCTTTCATCACGCAGTCGACCGGAAGGTGGGCCGCATTGCGGAACTCGGCGCCGTCGTCGGACTGATTGCGGATCACGGGATGAACGACAAGGCGAACGACGATGGGACACCGCGCGTGGTTTTCCTCGAAGAAGAACTGAACCGACGCCTCGGCTCGCAGGCGGTCCGCGTCATTTGTCCGATCACCGATCCATTCGTGAAGCATCACGGCGCACTTGGCTCCTTTGTTCGCGTCTACCTGCGTCAGGAGCTTGATCTCGCCGAAGTCATGGAGGCCGCGGCCGCCATTCCGGGCGTGGCGCTCGTCCTCGACGGGCCGAGCGCCGCGAGCCGCTATGAAATGCCACTCGACCGCGAGGGGGATTTCGTCGCAATCGGGGACACTCACACAACCATCGGCTCGACCAGAGCCGAGCACGATCTCAGCGGGCTCGATGGGCATCGCCTTCGGTCACATGGCGGATTGAGCGAGCAGATCGTGCCCTTCATCCTCTCGCATCCGTTGAACGATACCTATCGAAAGCTCGCTCAGATCAAACGCATACGCAACTTCGATATTTTTGAGTTTGCACTGAACGGCACGAACTAAACCAAGAACAGAAAAATGCGGGAGGATACTTATGCTCGATTCAGGGCAGGCCGCGGCACGGGCGTTCGCAACCGAAACGGCCGCGACGCAGATGTATCGGCGCTACAAATGGACGGCGCTGCTTGGCGTCTCGTTTTGCTACCTCTTCTATTACCTGGGACGCCAGACCTTCGGGTTTGCCATCCCCGGCATTCAGAAGGAACTCGGGCTATCCAAGGAAATGCTCGGCTGGGTCAGCGCGTCGATGCTGTGGGCATATGCGCTTGGCCAGTCGATCAACGGCAATCTCGGCGACAAATGGGGCGGACGCGTCATGATGCTTGCTGGCGCGGTGCTGTCGTTCTCGGCGAATTGGGCGACGAGTCTGTCACATGGATTCATCGCCCTGCTGCTGGCGTGGGGCCTGAACGGGTATTTCCAGGCCATGGGATTCGCCCCGGGCAGCAGGCTGCTTTCCAATTGGTGGGGACACCAACATCGCGGCTTTGTCTATTCGTTCTATGTCGGAATGTCGGGATTTTCTTCGGTTCTCGCCTACTTCATTCCGATCGTCATTCTTGGCTCGCTTGGGCTGGACTGGCGCTGGATTTTCCGGCTGTCCGTGTTCCTGATGCTGTTCGGTGGCGTCACCTCGTTCCTGGTCGTGCGCGAGCGTCCCGAGGATCTCGGCCTCCGAGGGCCTGCCGATGAGAAATCGCCCGAAGAGACGAAAGTCGCCGGCGACGTCGACACAAAGACGAGCGGAGCGCGGTATCGCGCCGTTCTCTCGAACTGGCGGCTCTACGCGACTGGTCTGTCGATCGGATTTCAGAACGCTGCGAGATACGCCTTGCTGGTCTGGGTCCCTGTCCACTTTCTCGGACCGAACTGGAAATCAGCTTCGACGATCATCGATCCGGTCTGGATCACGGTTGCGCTGCCGGTCGGGATGGCGCTAGGTGCATCGACGAACAGCTGGATATCGGACATTCTGTTCAGGTCGCGACGTTATCTGGCAATCATCTGGTACATGGTGCTGGCAGCAACCATCGCGCTCGCGATGGAGTTCGTGCCCCACGGCAGCCTGATCGGCATTGCAGGATTGTTCCTCTGCGGCTTTTTTGTGTTTGGTCCGGCGTCATCGTTCTGGGCGCTGTGTCCTGACATCTTTGGCCGGCGATTGGCGGGCACCGCGACAGGCGTCCTCAATTTCATTTCCTACGCCTGCGCGGGAATTGGCGAACCTCTCATCGGACGCTTCATGGATCACACCGGTAACACGGCAATCATCTTTCCGGTCGTCGCATGCCTGTGCGCGGTCAGCGCGCTTTCTGCACTCCTCATCAGGAGATAGCGCAATGTTGATTAGGCCGACCGCCCTGCGATCCCCGCTCGGTCCGCTATCTGCCCCATTCTCAAATTCATAGCTCTGAAGGGAACGATCGTAGGCAAGCACCGATGAGCAAAAGTCGCGATAAGCTCGCTTCAGTTCTGTACGAATGGTTGCGTGCCGCCAACTACCTTGCCTTCGTCCAGCTTGCATCAATTGCCGGCCGCATTAAGCGTGCCCGTGTCCTTCGCTGTGTGGATTAGACCACCATATCTGTCGGCGATCGGCCGAAACGCCGCCGGCAACTGATCATTGATAACGAGATGATGGCAGTCGTTGAGATGGCCGCCTCGAACGGTAGCATTGCGCCCAAACTTGGTGATGTCCGCCACGAGTACAATCGTTCGCGAATTAGCCGCTATGGATTGCCGAGCCTTGACTTCATCGACATGGAAATCGAGCAGCGTGCCATCCAGATCAACCCCGCCGACGCCGAATATCCCGAAATCGGCACGGAAACCCGAGAAAAACCGAGCTGCGGCTTCGCCGATGATATCGCGGTCGAGGGTGCGGAGCGTACCGCCCGCGATCGTAATTTCCACGTCAGGATTGAGCGCAAACGCCGCGGCGACGTTCAGGCTGTTGGTAATCACTCGGAGATCATTGCGGCGGGAGAGTGCCTGCGCGACATATTCGGGCGTCGTGCCGAGCCCGATCATCAGCGACGCGCCATCGGGGATAAGTTTCGCGGTTGCATGCGCGATGCATCGTTTGGCGTCGGCGTTCAATCCCTGCCTGCTACCATAGGCGAGGTTCTGGTTCTGGACGGGCAGGCTGACACCACCATGGATCCGCCGCAGCAGCCCCTGGTCGCAAAGTGCATTCACGACGCGGCGAATAGTCTGCTGGGTCACGTCGAACCGTGTCGCAAGGTGCTCGATCGAGGCGAAACCTTCGCCTCGCACAATTTCGAGAATGTGGGCCTGACGTTCGGCGGGGGTGCTGAGCATTGGCTCTCCGTGTCCTCCAAAAGTATCATTCGAACATCCCCGGAGCAAATTTCTATTTCATATGCTGTCACACTATGTTCATATGAACCAAAATAGCCGCTACGCCGAGTGAATGTTGCGTGGTCACGGGGGAGGGACACGGATGGATCGCTCTGCGTGTCATGACCGACCTTGCGCTGCTCCGTGGGGGCAGGACGCAACGCGTTTGCGCGACGACATCTTGCGCAGACCGCAGCCATCGAAAGCGAAGTGGCCATGTCGGCGATCACAATGAGCCACGTCTCCAAGTGCTGGGGACCGATGCGGGCCGTCGATGACGTGAGCCTGACGGCGGACGAGGGCTCGCTGCTGGTGCTGCTCGGCCCTTCCGGATGCGGAAAATCGACCACGCTCCGCCTGATCGCGGGCCTTGAGGAGGCCGATGCCGGCAGGATCACGATCGGCGGCGCCGACGTGACGCATCTTGGCCCGGCTCAACGGAAGATCTCGATGGTCTTCCAGTCCTACGCGCTATTTCCACACTTGAGCGTCGCTGAGAACATCGTGTTCGGCCTACGGGTGCGGCGCGTCTCGCGTGTAGAGCGGGACGAACGGCTCAAGCGCGTCGCCGACATCGTCGGTCTCAGCCATTTGCTCGAACGCAAGCCGTCGCAATTGTCCGGCGGTCAGCGCCAGCGCGTCGCGCTTGGACGGGCGATCATTGCGGAAGCGCGGGTCTGCCTCATGGACGAGCCACTCTCGAACCTCGACGCCAAGTTGCGCCACGAGATGCGGACCGAGATCCGCGCGCTGCAGCAGCGGCTCGGCATGACCATGGTCTACGTGACCCATGATCAGACCGAAGCCATGACGATGGCCGACCGTGTCGTTCTGATGCGCGACGGCCGCATCGAGCAGAACGGTACGCCGGAAGAGCTCTATAATCGGCCGGCCACCGCCTTCACCGCGCGCTTCGTCGGTACGCCGCCGATGAATCTGGTGCGCCAGGGCGATCGGCTCATCGGTGTGCGGCCCGAGCACATCCGCATCGTCTCGGGCGCCGACCATGTTGTGCGCGTCAAGGCCGTCGAACATCTTGGCGCCGACAGCATTGTGCTGTGCGAGTTCGACGGACAATCCATCTCGGTCCGGCTTGACGGCTTCAGCAAGGCTCACCCGGGCGAGGATATCACGATCGCCTGGGAAGCGCGGCACGAACATTGGTTCAACCCCACCTCGGAAGCCCGGTTGGAAAACGAAAACGCGATCAAGGCGGACCGGTTGGCTTCATTGGGCCAATAGCAGCGGCGTGACAACGGCCGGAGGATAACGAAGGAGACTAGGATGTTTGCTCGACGAACAATCTTGATGGCAATGGCATTTGCCGTCCTGTCCATGGGCGCCACCCGTCCGGCGGCTGCAGTGGATCTGACCATGTACTATCCGGTCGCGGTCGGCGGTCCGGTCACGAAGATCGTCGACGACATGGTCTCACGTTTCGAGAAGGACAATCCCGACATCAAGGTCACCGCGGTCTATGCCGGCAACTACACGGATACAATGACCAAGGCGATGACCGCTATGAAGGGCGGCCAACCGCCGCAACTGTCAGTTCTGCTGTCGACCGACGTGTTCACGCTGATGGATGAAAACGCCATCGTCCCGTTCGACGATCTCGTGGCTGACAAGGCGTGGTTCAAGGAATTCTATCCGGCATTCATGGCCAATGGCCGGATCGACGGCAAGACCTGGAGCATTCCGTTCCAGCGCTCGACTATCGTGCTTTACTGGAACAAGGAGGCCTTCAAGGAGGCCAGTCTTGACCCGGAGAAAGCGCCGGCGTCCTGGGACGAAATGACTGAAATGTCGAAGAAGCTGATCAAGAAGGACAGCTCCGGCAACACCGTCCGTTGGGGTGTGGAAATTCCCACTACCGGTTATGGCTACTGGATGCTGCAGGCATTGGCAATCGAGAACGGCCAGAAGATGATGAACGAGGCCGGTACAGAGGTTTATCTGACCGCGTCGAAGACGGTTGGTGCGCTCGACTATTGGGTCGACCTGTCGCGCAAGCACAATGTTATGCCGGCAGGTAGCATCGACTGGGCCACGCTGCGCACCGACTTCCTTGAAGGCAAGACGGCGATGATGTGGCACACGACCGGAAATCTCACGGCGGTGAAGGACGGCGCGAAATTCCCGCTCGGCGTTGCCATGCTGCCGGCCAAGGAGCGGCGAGGATCTCCGACCGGCGGCGGCAGCTTCTATGTTTTCAAGAGCGCGTCACCCGAACAGCAAAAGGCTGCGGTCAAGTTCATTCAGTGGATGACGGCGCCGGAACGCGCAGCGGAATGGAGCATGAAGACCGGCTACGTCGCTGTCTCGCCTGCCGCTTACAAGACCAAGGCGATGGAGGAGTACGCCAAGGGCTTCCCGCAGGCGATCGTTGCCCGCGATCAGCTCGAGCATGCTGTGCCGGAGCTCTCGGTCCATGAGAACGGCCGTATCTACAAGTTCGTTAACGATGCGGTGCAGGCCGCCGTTACCGGCACGCAAAAGCCGCAGGAGGCGCTGGCTGCTGCGCAAGCGCAATCCGATCGCGTGCTGCGTGCCTCGAAGTAAGGAAAACGGCGGGGGGTGGTGCGCCGCCATCCCGCTTTCCTCGGGGATGACCGACACCGCAGCCTCATTGCCAACTCCTGAACGCCGCGCCGGATCGCAGGCGTGGTGGAATGCTGTGAACGCGTGGCTGCTGCTGTTGCCCGCGGCGGTGCTGCTGGTCGCATTCACCCATTACCCGATCTTGGCGACGATCCGGCGCTCGCTGTTCATCACCAAACGGAACGGCGCGGAGATGTTTGTCGGCCTCGACAGCTATCAGGCGATGGCGGCCGACCCGATCTTCTGGAAGGCGCTCATCAACAATTTCTGGTTCGCGCTGGGCACCATCCCGACCTCGATTGCATTCGCGCTTGTCATGGCGATCTGGGTCAATCGTAATATGCGCGGCCGCGGTTTCGTGCGCCTTGCCTATTTTACGCCGACGGTGTTGCCGATGATCGCTGTCGCCAACATTTGGCTGTTCTTCTACACACCGGACTACGGTCTGCTTGATCAGCTGCGCGGAGTGTTCGGGCTCGGCGGCTGGAATTGGCTCGGCGATCCCTCGACGGTGATGGGCTGCCTGATCGTCATGGTGATCTGGAAGGAGGCCGGCTTCTTCATGATCTTCTACCTCGCAGCTCTCCAGCAGCTGTCGCCCGATCTCGACGAGGCAGCGGCGATCGAAGGCGCCAGCCGCTGGTACACCTTTCGCCGCATCACGTTCCCGCTGCTGATGCCGACTACGCTGTTCGTGGCGATCAATGCGGTTATTAACTCGTTCAAGCTGGTCGACCATCTCGTCATCATGACCAAGGGCGGGCCGAACAACGCCAGTACGTTGCTGCTTTACTACATCTATGAAGTCGCTTTCGCGTTCCAGGACTCGTCCTACGCGGCGACGCTGACAGTCGTGCTTTTGCTGCTTTTGAGCGCTGTCGCACTGGTCAAATTCGGCTATCTCGATCGAAGGATCCACTATCAATGAGGGGCCGGACGCATCCAGTCGAAGCGGTAGCGGCATGGCTTCTGGCTCTGGTCTGGCTCGCGCCGCTCGCCTATGCGTTCTGGAGCGCGCTGCATCCGGCCGCCTATGCGACATCATTCAGCCCGTCCGCGCCGTGGACTTTGGAGAACTTTGTCCGCGCCTGGAAGCAAGCGCCATTCGCCCGCTATTACCTCAACACGATCGTCCTGGTGACATTTGTCTTGGTCGGGCAGCTTATTCTGTCGACGCTTGCGGCTTACGCTTTCGCGCGCTTCAAGTTCAGGGGCAGCGGCATCGCCTTCGCGTTAGTGTTGCTGCAGTTGATGATCATGCCTGACGTTCTGATCGTCGAGAACTACCGTGCCATTGCCAAACTTGGATTGCTGGACACCATCCCCGCGATCGCGCTGCCCTATCTCGCCAGCGCCTTCGGCATCTTTCTCTTACGGCAGACGTTCAAGGGTGTCCCGCAGGAGCTAGTCGAGGCTGCCCGGGTCGAGGGCGCGGGGCCGCTCGGAATTTTATGGCGGGTTTACGTCCCGCTGGCGCGTTCGACCTATATAGCCTTCAGCCTCGTCTCCGTCAGTTACCACTGGAACAACTTTCTTTGGCCGTTGATCGTCACCAATTCGGTCGAGGCGCGGCCGCTCACGGTTGGCCTTGCGGTGTTCGGTGCGCCTGAGACTGGGGTGGACTGGTCGGTGATCACGGCGGCAACGGTGATGACCATGGCGCCCCTCCTGATCGCGTTCCTTCTCTTCCAGCGACAGTTCGTCCAATCCTTCATGCGTGCAGGTATCCGATGATGCGTCTCCTCACCTGGAACATTCAGTGCGGCAAGGGCTGCGACGGCGTGACCGATCTCGCGCGGATTGTCGCCGTCGCAAGAGAAACGATGGATGCGGACGTTTTCTGCTTCCAGGAGGTAAGCTCGAACTTCTCCAAGTACGACGGCGGTGGCGATCAGAGCGGAGCCTTGGCTGAGCTGCTGCCGGGCTACATGCCGATATTCAGGCCGGCGATCGAAACCGTCGATCGGGACGGCGCATTGCATCGCTTCGGTAACATGACCCTTTCGCGCCTGCCGGTCGTGCAGATCAACAACCATATCCTGCCCTGGCCGGGCGCCGGCAGCGTGCGTAGCATGCGGCGTAGCGCGGTAGAGGTGACGGTCATGGCGGCCTTCGGTGCGGTTCGCGTCGTCAATACACATCTCGAATATCATTCGGTCACTCAGCGCGAGGCGCAGATCACGCGCCTGCTGGACTTGCAGGAAGATGCCTCGAGCAGTCCCAAGGTCCCCACCACAAATCCCGACGAGGCGTACGAAAGTCAGACGGTCGCCGCCTCGAGCCTGATGTGTGGCGACTTCAACTTCGACGTGAGCGATCCCCAGCACGCGCTGATCGATCGGTCGAGCCGGCCGGGCCTGAACTATCGCGACGCATGGACTGCCGGGCAGCCGGGTCGACCGCGCTCACCGACCTGCGGAATCTACGATCACGTACAGTGGACCGACGGCCCGGACTGCCGCGACTTTATCTTCGCGACGGAGGATTTGACCAGTCGCGTTCAGCGTATTGACGTCAACGGCAAGACTGATGCATCCGATCATCAACCGGTTCTGGTTGAATTGGCTGACTGACATGACGAAGGCGTCAAAATTGGTCGCAGCAAAGAAGGGACGGATCCTGCTCGTCAGGCGACGGCGCGACAAGCTCTGGATGTTTCCCGGCGGCCGCAAGCGGGGAGGGGAGAGCGATAGAAAATGCCTTCAGCGCGAAATCCGCGAGGAGTTACCCAAGCTCAAGCTTGGCGCGGTAACTCTGTGGAAAGAGGTCAAGGGCAAGAACCGGAAAACTGGTCGAAGGATGAGCGACTCGATCTTCGTAGCGAAGAAGGCCTCAGGTCGTTTGAAGATCGGCGACAAGAAGGAAATTGACAAGGTTGCCTGGCGAAAGCTGCGCGGGATCAGGCTGACGGCGACCTCACGCTACATTCGGAACAAGCTGTTCCCGAAATAGATCACATGCGTTGCACAGAGTTGCCCGACGCTCGCGTAGCATCTCCAGTAGCTCCATCACGCGCTGGTGGTTGAGCGTGGTCATTTCGAGCGTTCTCAGGTCGGCGGCCTTAGGCCGGGCGACATCAGCCACTCTGTCAAATTAGCGGTGACCTCGTGTTGCCGCGCCTTCCTCAGTAGGGCTTCCCTTTGTGCGCATGGAGGAAGCACTCTTACTTCCTCGTGCAGGCTTTTCGCCTCGTGCTCGAGCCGTGCTTCCAATGATTGAGTTTGCCTATGACGACGCCGCCGCTTTTTCATGGCGCTGCTCCCGGCTGGGCGGGAGCGATTTCGACATTGGCTTTGTCGTCGTGGCTGAAGTAGCTCGTCCGGCCGCCGTCCCACCTCACTTTCACCTGGCCGTTGACCTCGACGACGATGCCAAGCTCATCGTGGTTTTTGCAGGAAACGCGCTGGCCGATGTGCCAGGCGCTGCGGTCGGCAGGCGTGTCCTTGATCGCGGCATCGATCGCTTTCCTGGCCCGATGCGCCGCGTTCTGACGGCTAAAGCCCTGACCGCTTTTAGAGGTGCCATTAAGCTCGAATTGCCAACGCCCGCCATTCGGAATGGATTGCAGAATGCCGAGGACAATGCCTCGATATTCCATCGAGTCACGCTCCCTTTCAACGCGGGCGGGAGCGCACTTGGTCTCTCAGCCACCGACGCCAACGGACTGAGCCTTGGCCGGTGGTGTCGAGACAATTGATCGTGTCATTTGAAGGTTGCAAAGAATTTGGAACCGAGATGATAGTCTGGCAGTAAAGCTGACGTGACTTCGCCCGATGCCCGGAGATTGTATCAGGGGTTGGCTTGCTGAATCCAAACGAAGAGGCCTCAGCAACCCTTGGAGGTCCGGGAGGCGATTGCTGAGGCCGCATGGCCAATCCCGCGTCAGTCGAGATTGGTCAACTTGATCGCACACCAGATCTGGAGAAGAGACAAGCGCTAACCGGAGCGCGGCGTCGCGATGTCGGAAAACAGTGGCAACATTACCACTTGGCCACGCGCCCTGGCCGGCCGAGGTCAGCCACTCGGTCAAATGAGCTGCGGTTTCGTCCTCCCGCGCCCTTGTCAGCAGTGCGTCTCGCTCGCGACATGGGGGAAGCTGTTTGGCCTGCTGGCTAGCTCTTGGGCTTCTCTGGCAAGGCATTCTTCAAGGGGGAAAATCTGTTTAACCCGGCGTCGTCGCTTCATGACTCCTCTCTCCAAAGCTGACGTTGCTGCCACAAAAACGGAATCAAAAAGCACAACGAAGCCAAGAGTTCCATGGCTTGTTCCGTGGGGGCAGGAGAAGGGCGGGAAGGCTCTTCGTCGCGAGCGGCGCTCCAGAGGGAGCGCTCGTGATTGGGACGGCTTCGGCGTCCCGCCTAGCCCGGAAGATACGCCGCCAGCCGTCCTGGTTGCGAAATTGGCGGAGCCCGTAACACAACGCCGACCGCTTAAATAACTTGCGGTCGGCGCCGGTTCCAGGAAGGGAACGCAAAATCCTGGCGGACATTAAGACATTAATACGTGTGAGGTGCGGCGAAGGTTCACGGCCTTGGGCGCGGGAAAATTAGGTACTCCGAAGGAGTGTGCCGCGGATGAGGCTCTAGGCGAACAGGTCCTTACCGGCGTGCAGCATTCTCACGAACGTTCCACTCTCGTGATACTCGAGCCAGCCCTGATCTTTTGCGTACTGCAGGCCAGCCCAATATTCGGCCGGCGTCGCTTTGTCCTGGCAGATCATTGGATAGTTGATCTTCTCGATATAGATCCTGCCGTCCTGGACAGGCTCGAATGCCCGAGCGTGCTCCATGAGCCTCCGGGCGGCTCTCTCGGGGTCGGAGTAGGGGCGCTCGTCCTTCATCTTCATCGTCGGATTCCATCGCGCTTCTGCGCAGCGTATATGTGCGGGGTGTGGATCTGGTTATCGGCCGGCCGGTGGCTATCAAACGCCGCGCCGCAGCGACAGCGCATCAGCGACGACGGTTGTTGAGAAGGCAGCTTTTCGCCGGGCGCCCACATCGCCTGCTTGCGCTCCGTCCAATCGCGTTGGTCTCGCCAAGCTTGGAAGTGCGGCAGCAGCAATGCCCATTCCGCCTCGAACGCCGCGCGTGCCTGGTTGAACGTTCCGGCCGGTCCGCCGGTCGATCGGTCGCATCCCGGGTGGAAACTGGCCGCACATCATCGGACATTGGCGGAGGAGGTCGAGTGGACCATAGGCGCACTAAAACGGGTGGCCCGCATGACGAAAATCTATGACACTGAAGCTGATTTATCCGGGGTTCTCCGGATAGGCCGATAAAGAGTTCCTTAAAGTGGCCCTGCGATCGTTGCAGAGGCCTCAATCCGTTTTGATGTTTGCGGTTCGGATCACCTTGCTCCACTTGTCGATCTCAGAGACTATGAGCTTGCTGAAATCGCTTGGTGATCCGGGGAATACTTCCGCGCCAAGCTCGGCGAAACGTGCCTGCAGTTTTGGATCAGCTAGTCCTGCATTGATCTCTTTGTTGAGCGCCTGAACGATTGCCGTCGAGGTGTCGCGCGGCGCAACCACCCCATACCACGTGACCGCGTCGTACTCAGATATGACCTCGCTAATGGAAGGCACGTCCGGTAACGTCCGAAACCGATTGGCACTTGATACGCCGAGTGCGCGCAGTTGCCCGCCTCGGACATATTCAATCCCTGCAGGCGCAGGAATAAACACCGCCTGCACTTGCCCGCCGATAGCGTCGGTAATCGCGGGGCCGCCGCCTTTATAAGGCACGTGGACAAGATCGACCGCGGCCAACATCTTGAAGAGTTCAGCTGCCACATGGAGCGTACTGCCACGCCCGGCCGATCCGTAGTTGATCTTGCCCGGATTGGCTTTCGCGAAGGCGATGAACTCTGGCAGTGTATTTGCAGGTACTGATGGATGGACTACGAGAATGAACGGCACGCGCGCGACCGTTGCCACTGGAGCGGCATCCCGAACGAAATTGAAAGTGAGCTTTTCGTACAGGGTTGCATTAATGGTAGGAGACGCATCCACCATCAAGAGCGTATAGCCGTCAGGACCAGCTCTGAGGGCGGCCTCCGTTCCAATGTTGCCGTTGGCCCCCGCTCGGTTCTCAATAACGAATTGCTGGCCTAGCCGTTCGGAAAGCCACTGGCCGATCAGGCGGGCCGAGATGTCTGTGGTCCCGGCAGGAGCAAACGGCACGATCATTCGCACGGGCCGTACTGGGTATGCTTGAGCCCTAGCTTTCGGGACGAAAGCCGA
This sequence comes from Bradyrhizobium ivorense, assembly GCF_900696085.1. GTDB lineage: Bacteria > Pseudomonadota > Alphaproteobacteria > Rhizobiales > Xanthobacteraceae > Bradyrhizobium > Bradyrhizobium ivorense. The sequence goes on along the minus strand of NZ_CAADFC020000013.1, from coordinate 157,516 downwards.
CACCATCAAGGTGCTGAAGCCTAGGCGCAGAGCAATTCGACGAGAGAACGTCATAGCGACCTCCCGGTCGGCGAGATGCATTCTAGCCCTCGACTAGGTTAGCAAATGGTCCGACCGGCGAGAATGGCTTGCGTCGCTTTCGGTATTCTGAGCCGGGTCTCTATCGCGTGAAAATCAGTTGGTCTGCTTCTGGCCCGAGCCGAGGGAGCCCGCTTCCAGGGGCGGAGGGGACCTAGGGCAAGGCCGGGCTCAATGTCAGCTCCTGACCTTGGCTGTGTGAAAACGCCGTGCCGCTGTTATGATTCTCTCGTGATTCTACGGGGGAATTAATGAAGCGCTTCGTTGCGGGGGCAGATCGGAGGCAGTCGACGTTACTGCCCGAATGCCTCGACGATTTCATTGATGAGGGTAACCCTGTTCGGATGATCGACGTGTTTGTCGACACGCTCGACTTGGCTGAGATGAGCTTCGAAGGGGTGGAACCGGCAGCGACCGGTCGGCCGTCATACCATCCCTCGGCTCTCCTGAAGTTCTATATCTACGGCTATCTGAACCGGGTGCAGTCGAACCGGCGGCTTGAACGAGAGGCTGGGCGCAATGTCGAGGTCATGTGGCTGCTGGGCCGGCTCGCCCCGGATCACAAGACGATCGCGGACTTCCGCAAAGACAATGGCCTGGCGCTACGCAGGGTAGCCTCTGCGCTCCAGGCTCAGAATCGACCCCTTTAACGTCGTTTTTACACGGCCAAGACCCAGAGCTGACCTCAGGACCTTTGCACCATTGCAACCAACCTCGGCTGGTTTGGTGCTGGTCGCACCAAAAATCCGGGAACTCCAAGCTATCGGGCGAGTTACAGAACCGCCGAGAGGACTGAACGATGAGCGGCAATCTAGTCGAGTTCGCAGCAGCACGCGGATTTCTGTTCGTCGCGCTCATCCTCTATTCGGCAGTACTTGAATAGAGAGGCGACAATGAAAGCACCCCTACTTCTTGCTGGCGCACTAATCATTGGATGCGCCGCCCCAGCACTGGCTGATGAGTACTACGTCGTACAAGGACCCAGCCGTAGCTGCACGATTACCACCACGCGCCCGGCGGACAAGGAAGTCGTGACGCAGATCGGTCCAATGGCCTTCAAGAGCCGCGTGGAAGCTGAAGACCGCATCAAACAGACCAAAGTCTGCGACGAAGGCACTGTTGGTAGCACTAGTGGCACCAGCACGACCGTTATCAAAGAGAAGTAATCGACGGCCTCATTCCTGTTCGAATTCTGCGATGCCGAGAAAGGTCGCGCCCATTCTGTCGGCGCGACTTTTTTGTTTGCAGACTACCTTGTTTGAGCCCGTTTTTCATTTGATCTGCTCCGCAGGGGTGCTGGAAAGGTGGATTGAGTGTCGCCTCTTGGCCCTTTTCGGAAGTGCCGCGCTGGCTATCGAAAGTCCGGTGTCGGGAAGTGAAGCGGACGTTACGGGTGCGCGTTCCGACTTCCGAGTTTGACCCTCAACGGACATTCTATTGGCATCTGTTGACTGCAGGGGCTCGGTGCCCGAGTGCGAGCCGGGGCGCTGTCGACATTTGAACGCAGGTTTGAACTTAGCAGGATTTGCTATGTTCACTTTGGAACAATAGGAACAAGCGGTCTGCCCCTCGGGTTGGGCCAAGGTGGGGACGAGCTCGACGCGGCCGGGTAGGCAATTCAACAATGGCTGAAATCAACTCCCACCTACTTTTGGCGACTGACACCGTAGCGGTGTGGGACGTTTTGTGCTCAGGCACGTGCAAGCACAAAAGCGCCGAGGAATGCGTCAGCACAACACATCTCGTGTTTCCTTACCGCGGCGTCTACGTGCATCATACAGGTCAGGTCGAGACAGTCGTGGAAGCGAATCAGGTGGTGTTCTTTAATGAAAGTGAACCCTATCGAATTAGCCATCCTCTTGAAGGCGGCGATGCAAGTCTATCGATCGGAATCGATGAGGCGACGCTGTTGGAGCTGGCGCCTGCCGACTTTCTCCATACCAAAGATCGAATCCTTTTCAACCGGCCTCGCATGCGTATCGATGCGCGCGCGCAGTTGCTCGCAGCACTTGGGCGTCATCGTCTTGCCCGCGGAATGACTGAGACTCTTGAAGCTGAGGATTTGATCCTTTCGCTGGTAAGCCGCGCCCTCGGGAAGCGCACATCGTACGCCGCATCCGGCAGCATAGGGCGGCAAAAACTGGTGGACCGCGCCAAACTTGTGCTTTCTTCAGATCTTGGACGCCGATGGACTTTGGCTGAGATTGGCAGCGCCGTCGGCGTCTCGCCGGTCTATCTCACTCAGGTGTTCCGGCAAGTCGAGCGTCTGCCGCTTTATCGTTATCAACTCCAATTGCGGCTCGCCCGGGCGCTTGACCTACTTGATGCTTGTTCAGATTTGACGGGCTTGGCGCTCGACCTCGGTTTTTCAAGCTACAGCCATTTCAGTACCGCATTTAAGCAGGCTTACGGCCTTACTCCCTTGGCGTTTCAACACTCCTCTCGACTTTCCTGAAGTTGGCCGCCGCCGAGCGTAAGATCGCTAAAGATTATGGTAGAGCCGGTGATGTGAGCGGGATATCCAGCGGAACGATCATCCCAAAACGAGGGCCGTCTCGATGACCGATATCATCCTGCATCACTACGAGACCTCTCCCTATTCGGAGAAAGTTCGGCTCGGTCTTGGTCTGAAGGGCTTGGCCTGGGGATCGGTGGAAATCCCCGTCATCATGCCAAAACCCGACCTGACGGCGCTGACCGGAGGCTACCGCAAGACGCCCGTGTTGCAGATCGGCGCAGACATCTATTGCGATAGCCAGTTGATCATGCGCGAACTCGAGCGCCGGCATCCTACCCCGAGCTTTTATCCCGCCGGCCACGGCGCGGCCGATGCGCTTGCCTGGTGGGCCGAGAAGACAACGTTCAGCCCGGCTGCGAGCATCGCGTTCGCGAAGAGACCCGACGCGTTGCCCAAGGGATTTCTCGAAGACCGGGCCAAATTCTCCGGCCGAAATATCGATCCCGCCGCGATGAAGGCGGCAGTACCAAACTCGCTCGATCAGTTGCGCGCGCATTTCGATTGGCTGAATCAGATGCTGACTGACGGGCGCTCATTCCTGCAGGGCTCTGCCCCTAGCCTTGCCGATCTCGCCGCCTACCATCCGGTTTGGTTCTTGCAACAAAAATTCGGACCACTGGCGGCGCCGCTCGACGGTTTTCCGAGCCTGCTGAGTTGGACCGAGCGCATTGCCGCAATCGGCCACGGCAGGCGGAGCCCAATGACCTCGAAAAAAGCGCTCGATGCGGCGAGGGACGCTACGCCGATCGCCAGCGTAATCCCCGATCCACGAGATCCAATCGGCCGGAAACCTGGTCAGACAGTGACCGTCACGCCGGATGACACCGGACGCGACCCGGTCGTCGGCGAGTTGGTCGCCTCGGGCGTCCATGAGATCGTCATCCGACGCAGCGATCCCGCGGTCGGGGAGGTCTGTGTGCATTTCCCACGCGCCGGTTTTGTCGCGATGTCGGCCTGACTTGCCGATTGAGCGCCGACGCAATTCGAACTCGGTGTCAATCTCAAGACGGCGAAAGCACTCGGTCTCGCACTTTCTCGAGCGTGATCGCCCGCGCTGACGAGGTGATCGAATAACCGACTGACTTCCGGTTATGCCCGGTGGCGACCTGGCAGCCGGGCGCCTGACGATCACGCCTCGGCCATCTCCGCGAGTACGCGCTGCACCAGGGTGGGATCGCGATAGACGCTGCGTGGCTTCAACAGCTGCTGGACTTCAAGAGTGAGCCTGTGGACCGCCGGATCTTTTGCGGCCAGCCGGATGAGGGCGTCGCCGAATTTGAGCGTGGTCTCAAAATCCGCCGGACGTTGCCCCCGCGTATTGGGGAACGCGAAGTCGAGCATGGCCACCGACCACGGCGTCTCGAGCAAAGTCGGCACCTCGGCAAAAAAAGCCGGCGCTAGCCTACCGATTGGATCGCTGTCTTCCCCAAGCCTCTCAAGAAGTTCCCGTAGCAGGCGTGCCTCGAGCGCGGCCACGCTCATGCCTTGGCCGAAGGCGGGATTGAAGCGGCAGATTGCGTCCCCAATCGGCAGAAGACCGCGGGGAAAAAAATCGAGTCGCTCGAAATGGCGCCACGCGCTCTCCGGAAAACCATAGCGCGCGACCCCATCCAGAGGCTCGGCCTGTCTGATCGCATTGTAGATGGTCGGCGTCCGAAGGGACTGGGCGAAGGCCAAAAATCCGTCGGCATCGCCGGGCGGCACGTCACCGTGGCGCCCGGAGATGGTTGCCATCCATCGGTTGGCCTCAAGCGGCAACATGATGCCTCCCCGACGCTCGTGGGGCGCCTGGGCGACGGTTATGACGCCCTTCCAGTCGGTCGAAGCGTCGGCCGGGATGGCGAAGATGCATGTGGCATACGCCAAATCGATGCCGATGGTGGTTTCCTCGGGCGGCGGACAACCCATCGATTGCAAGAGGGCGAGAGTAGGCGCCCCGCGTCCGGAAGCGTCGACCACGAGATCGGCCCCAATCGTCTCGTTCGCACCGTTGCCGTTGTCGCAGCCCACGCCTGTAACCACTCCTCCATTTGGCGATCCCAACACTTCCGTGACCCGGCAGCGCTGCCGCAGCATGATGTTGGCGCGGCTTTCTACCCGCTGTCGCACGGCGTGCTCGATCATCGGCCGTGACGACGCGTAACTGACCCACCCAAGGTCGCGCTGCGGGAAGGGATCGTAGCCCCGGCGCTCGAAGCGAATATCGAGACCGGCCCTGAGCGGCACGGCTCCCGCCCGCGCGAGATCCTGCTCGAACCCGGGGAACAGATTGCTGAGGGCGCGCTGGCCGCCGAACAGCAGTGCATGGCTGTGTCGCGCCTGTGGCGTCCCGGCGCGATGCGCGGGCTCCGAGGGCAGGATGTCGCGCTCGAGAACAACGACCTGTCCGAAGTGGTCGGCGAGAGCCCCCGCGGCCGAAAGCCCAGCCATGCCCGCGCCGATCACGACGGCCCGCTTGCCGATCAGAGTTGACGCCATCGCTACCTCCGAGCTTCGTGCTCCGCATCGACGGACGGGGTCATGGGACCGCACATTACCAAGCGCCAACCACAATCAATGTAGTGAGGATCAGGGCGCCGACGCAGATGATGCTCACGGGGACAACACACCACTGGAACGTATTCATCCGTTGCCTCCCGGAGCGGTCTATTCGTTGACCAACATTATCCGACGGGTCGATTGGAGATTGTGAGCCAGGTTAACAGGGCCTGTGCTTTTATCGGCAATCAGCGATCATTGAGCGCCAGGCCCAACAGCGCCTCTTGGCTCGAGAGTACGGTTCGACGCAACATAGTCGACCTCGCCGCGCGAGATGCCGATATCATGGAGCTGTCTGTCATTCAGGTCAGACAAGGCGGAGCGCAATTTCTGGCGATCGCGCCGTTCCTGAAAGGCATCCCAATATTTCCAAATCAGGTTAGAGGCGTACCGTGTCGATGCAGACGTCCTTTCCAGCCAGGTCGTGCTGTAGGTCGTGCTCATTGCGGTGTCTCCTCGAACGGTGTTTTCCACCCGAGCAGGGTGCCAGGAGATCGGCGGGCGCGCTTGACCGGCAGCTTACATTTTCCTCACCGGCAGCTTATTCTTGCGATTTCCAGCGGGGCCAAAGCGTGGTGACTGGGGCCCTTATCCAATGGATTTCACAGCTTGCGCTATCTCTTCGAGGACTACGCATTAGATCCCGACCGTCGCGAGCTATATCGCGGCGCGAATGTTGTCCCCGTGGCACCACAAGTCTTTGACCTGCTAGACTACCTCATCCGCAACAGGGAGCGCGTTGTCAGCAAAGACGACCTCATTAACGCCATTTGGAATGGGCGCAGCGTGTCGGATGCTGCCTTGACGACCCGCCTGAATGTTGCCCGGAGCGCGGTTGGCGACGCTGGGGAGAAACAGCGCCTCATCAAGACGTTGCCGCGGAAGGGCTTTCGTTTCATCGGACCGGTGCGGGAAGAAGGGGGCGATAGCCCGGCAGTCCCTGACAACAGCGTAGAGCCAGAAAAACCTACCCCCACGCTCCCCGATAAACCCTCTATCGCCGTGCTGCCGTTTGAGAACATGAGCGGCGATCCCGAGCAAGAATACTTCGCGGACGGAATGGTGGAAGAGATCACTACTGCTCTTTCGCGGTTCAAGTGGTTGTTCGTGATCGCGCGCAATTCGAGCTTCACCTTCAAAGGCAAAGCCGTAGACATCAAGGAAGTCGGACGCAGGCTTGGCGTGCGCTATGTCCTTGAGGGATCTGTGCGCAAGGCGGCGGGGAAAGTTCGCATCGCAGGGCAATTGATCGATGCGGTTACAGGCGCGCATCTATGGGCGGACAGATTCGAGCGTGACCTGATCGACGTTTTTGCTCTTCAGGACGAAGTAACCATCGCCGTTGTCTCAGCCATTGAGCCAAAGATGCTTCAAGCAGAAATCGCATTGGCGACGCGGCGGCGACCGGAGAACCTCACCGCGTATGATTATTTTCTCCGAGCTTTGCCGCAGTACTACCTAGCGACCCGCGAAGGGTTTGCCGAGGGGATAAGGCTGGCTCATCGCGCCTTGGAGCTCGATCCTCGGTTCGGCTCTGCCGCGGCTCTGGCAGGTGACTGTCATGTGACCAACGTCGTTTTGGGCTATGCCAACGATCCCCAGTTCGACCGCAAGGAAGCAGTTCGGCTTGCTCGTTTAGCATTGAGCATCGATGATAGTGATCCGGAAACGTTAGCACGGGCTTCCGTAATCTCGGCGTTCATCGTCGGCGATAGCGAAGCCGAGATCGAGATGGCTGACCGGGCGGTCGCGCTCAACCCAAATTCATGGCGCACATGGAACAACAGAGGCTACGTCTATAGAGTTGCGGGGCTGCCGGAGGAAGCGCTCAGGAGCTTTGAACGTGCCGTTCGCATGAGCCCGGTAGACCCGCTGCTATACATGACGTTTCTTGGCATTGGGGCGGCCCTTATTGAGCTTGGTCGCTTTGACGAGGCCATCGTCGTATTGAAGAAAGCTCTTCGTCAGAATCCCTCCTATGTGCCGGCTTGCCGCTGCCTCGCGTCCGCCTTCGCCCATCTCGGACGTGACGCTGAGGCGCACGACGAGGCGGCGCGTGCGCTTGAGATCGATCCCGCCTTTACAATATCGGCGTTTATCGCCCGGGGGGCCGGCAAAAACGTAAGGCTGTTGATTGAGGGCCTTCGGAAGGCGGGGTTGCCAGAATGAATCGTGAGCACGCGCTGGCGACGCGGGCCTCGCTGCGATGCGCGAGTCAGCTATTGGCCCAGGCTGTGTGAGAACCCTTTTGTCAATTGGCAGGGCGGACGCCCGGCATCGGTTTGGCTGCTCGATTTGGGCTGCCAATGAGCAACCAGAAGGTTCTAGAGGCTGAGGCGTCGGTACAATATCCCTTACGTCCGCATCGCCTTCAGCAGGGTTGCGCATCCCAGAATCGCTATGACCCGTTTCATATTGTAGGCGAGCACATTCAACGCCATTTCGATCGCAACCTTGTGTCGTCTTTGCATCAGGAAGTGCGTCGCCCCCATCCAGGCCTTTATGGTTCCGAACGGATGCTCGGCCGTTTGACGGCGTAAGGTCATCTTGTTGGGGTCTTGGTCGAGCCGCCGCTGAACCTTCTCCAGCACGGCCTCGTGCTCCCAACGCGCGATGCGCCGCTCGGGGCCAGTGGTGCACTGAGCTTTGAGCGCACAGCTTTGGCAAGCCACCGTCCAGTAACGGCGCAGCATCTTACCATCCTCTTCGCCGGTGAAGCGGTAGGTCAGCCGTTCGCCGGCAGGGCAGCGATAGATGTCCTCGGCCGCAACATAGACGAAGTCCTGCTTGCCAAAACGACCTGCGGCTTTCGCACCTGAGGTCAGCGGTTTCGGCAATGTAACCGTGATGCGGGCTTCTTCACAGGCACGGAGCTCTTCGCCGTCGTAGTAGCCGCGATCCGCAACGACCTCGAGCGTCTCGGCAACCATCTCGGCACGAGCCTGCCCGGCCATGTTGCCGAGCTGGTGGCGATCGGTGCCCACGTTGGTCACATCGTGAGCCACGATAAGATGATGCTGCGTATCAACGGCAATCTGCACGTTGTAGCCAACGATGCCGGTGTCCTTGCCACTTGTCGCCATCGAGCGTGCGTCAGGATCGGACAGTGAGATCTGCTTGTCCTCGCTCTTCATCATCTCCGCGTTGATCGCGTTGAGTCGGACGATCTCTTCCTTGAGCTTCTTGATCTTGCCCTTCAACCGCTCAACCTTTGCCTCCGGCACCGCGTCGCCATGCCGATCGGCGGTTTCAAGCTGCGAGAGATAGCGGGCGATGCTCTCATCGATCCGCTCAAAACGCCGCTTCATCTTGGCCTCGGTGAAGTTCTTGTCCCGTGCATTGACAGCCTTGAACTTTGATCCATCGATGGCGACGCTCGCGGCACCGAACAGCTCAAGCTTGCGGCACAACGCCACGAACTCGCGACAGACCTCACGAATGGCATTGCCGTTGTCCTTGCGGAAGTCCGCGATGGTCTTGAAGTCCGGCGCCGACTGCCCGGTCAACCAGAGCATCTCGATATTGCGCTGTGCATTCCCGCTCCAGGCGACGGCTCGACGGAATCCGATTGAGATAGCCGTAGATGTAGAGCTTGAGCATAGTGCCGGGGTGATAGCTCGGGCGGCCGGTGTCGAGTGGCTGGACACCGACGAACCCGAGCTTGTCGAGGTCGAGACTATCGACGAACACGTCGACCGCTCGCACCGGGTTATCCTCGGCAACATAGTCATCGAGCGATGCCGGAAACAGCGTGCTCTGCCCGCGATCGAGCCCTTCAACAAAGCGCTTCATCAGATGCCCCGCGAAATCGCCGGGAATCCTATCGCGCGAATCACTTTAAACAGAGCGTTTTCACACAGCCTGGGCCCTTAGCCGACGCTTGCTCAGATTGACGCGATGTTCGCTGCCGGGAGGAAAGCCGACCAAAGTCGAACGCGGCGTCGCGGTCGGCTTTTTGACCTCAACTCGGACATGGTCGGATAGCACAGAGGTCATTCCAGAGCTGGCGATGATTTACCTCTTCGCCATGAACCTGGCGGCACGCCAACATGTTTCTTGAAGGCGCGGTTGAAGGCTGCCTCGGATTCGTAACCGACCTCTGCTCCCACTTGTGCAACGCTGATCCCTGGGGTGGCCAGATGTCGGACTGCGAGTTGCATGCGCCAGCGGCCGAGATAGTGCATCGGCGAAACACCAACATAGTGCGCGAAGCGATCTGCGAAGACTGATCGCGAAAGGCCAACTTCGCGAGCAAGTTCAGCGAGCGTCCACGGCTTTTCCGGATTGCCATGGATGAGCCGCAGCGCATGTCCAACCTGTCGATGCTTCAGTCCGGACAGCCAACCCTTCGAATCTTCGGGGAGATGGATAATGTACTGGCGCACGACTTCGACGAACATCAGCTCGGCTAGCCTGGCGAGCAAACTTTCACTACCGGCGCCGCCGCGACCGGCCTCTTCGGCTGCGAGCCGGAGCAGGCTGGATAACCAACCCTGCACTGCGGCAGACATTTGGCTGAGCAGCATACGGGGCAGGGCTTCGAGCAACGGATTGAACGGCCGTGCGTCGCAGCCGAAATAGCCGCAAACCAGGTGGCAGTAATCGGCGCTGTCGTTGTCGAGACGGGTCACGATCGGCAGGGGTCGATCTTTCGGCCGAGCGTAATCCTGGAGGTCAGGAAGACCACGCATGCCCTGTGCTGAGCTTAGGACGTTGGCGTCACCCATCGGGTAGATGACGATATCCCCGGCATTGAAGCGGATAGACGAATCAGAACTGCCGGCCAATCCGGCCCAGCAAGAACCCGATAGGATGGCGTGGAAACTGATCACATGTTCGGCCTCCGGCATGACCATCGACGCGATGGCGGCAGAGGGTGGCGACTCACCAACCCAAGGCGCGTGGAGGTGGCGTTCGAAAAAGACAGCGCCGGTCAGACGCACCGCCTTCAGCACATCTGAGAGAACATCCATTGCGGCCTCCTCGTCTCGGACGATCGAGCAAGAAAAGCAGACAATGGAGCATACCAGCACACTCGCGAACGGGGTACAAATTGCAGCACCAGAACCGTATCAGGCCCGCAAGACACCAAGGAAACACCGCAATGCAATCAGCGGAGACAGCAAGCCAGCGGCCGGCTGCGCCGGTCAGCCTGAACCACATCGCTCTCAACGTCCGTAACTTGGACGAGAGCCATCAATTCTGGACTGAGGTCGTCGGATTGCAGCTAGTTGGTGAATTCCGGCCGCAGCCTGGCCGGCCGCCAACCCCGAGGATGTGGTTCTATAGCAGCAGGGGGATCGGCGTCCATCACCATGATCTTGCTCTTGTGGAGAATCCGAACCTTCCGCCGCCGCCCGCGGAATGGAAAATGTGGGACTTGCCAATCGCAATCAATCACATCGCGATTACATTTCCAACCCGCGAGGCCTGGCTGAGCCGGCTCTCGTATCTTCAGGCCAAGGGCGTGAAGTTCGACCGGCGCATCGACCACGGGATGACGCACAGTCTCTATGTTCATGATCCCAACGGCTATGGTGTGGAGCTGGTATACGATCTCCCACGCGAAGTCTGGGAGAACGACATTGATGCTGCACTGAACTTTGCCGAGCTCCGGCCGAGCGAAGGCGCAGAGGCGCTGATAGATCGCACTGACGTTCCAGTATTTGGAGCATAGGCGAGACCTTCGCACCGCCCCCTGGAGGCAAAACTTCGCGAAGGGTTGCTGTTGGCCCAAAGCAGATTCATGAGCCAATCCGCCGCCCGAGCGTGCTAAGGTCATCGAGTCTACCTAACGCACAGATGGGGACGAACAATGCCAGCTTACATGATCGCACTGAACAGAAGCGTAACTGATCGAGCGGGACTAGACGCCTATTGGAAAGCCGCCCCTGCAACCTTTGACGGGCGCGGTGCCAAGTTTCTCTCGGTTTATGCGCCCCTGACTCCGTTGGAATTGATGTCTTCGCTCGAAGGCGTCGTCTTGATTGAATTTCCTGATGTGGCGGCGGCTAAGGATTGGTACGACAGCCCGGGGTATCAGGAGGCAAGACAGCATAGGGAAGGGGCGGCGGACACCGAGTTCTTTATCATCGATGGTGGGGTGGTGCCGCGCGAAGATCGTCTGCCGCATACCAAAGGCCAGCGTTAGCTGATGTTAGCTTGTGGCCCCCTTCAGAAGTGCCCCGTTGACCGTCGAACGTTCTGGTATCGTGGGTGAAGCGGACGTCACGGTTGCGCGCTCCAACTTTCACGTTACCCGACGACATTGCGGACGCACGACAATGGTCTCGCGCGTGATCGGCTCGGTTCGATGAGATCTCCGCTGGAATGTCTCAAGAAGACTTACGGCCGCTACGCGTTACGTCGAGGGAGCGGCGAGGCTCCGGCCTTTGGGAATTTGCCAAAAAAGTAAATTGAGTAGGCCACTCATGAAGCCCAGGGCAACGTGGGTTGAGCCTGTTTTTACAGCGGAGATCGAATACCGCGATATAAGGGCCGAAGGTCTTCGCGCGAGTTCGTTCAAAAAATTATCGCGATCGTAACCTAGGTTGTCGAAGCGATCATTGAAGCTTCATACCCTCATCGGAAAGGTGAGCCTCAATGCTCCCGAAAAAATATGGAGCGCGTATGAAGAAAACCAGAAGCAGAGCAAAGCAAACCACATCGCTGCAAGAGCGGCTCAATGCGTTTGCCGACGATATCTTCCACAAAGCGGAAAGGCTTCCGCCAGGCGCCGAGCGCGACCAGCTGTTGAAACGGGCGCGGACAGCGGAGATCGCGGCGGACATCGACCAGTGGGTGTCGTCTCCAGGTTTGCAGTCGCCGACATAGGGCTTGGAGACATCTCCTCTCCAAGTTCTGGAAAGGCCCTCGTATCCGGCGGGGGCCGTCGTTTTAGGAACGTACCCGTTCCCCTGGGCGTTCAATGCTTATGAGTGAGAGTGTACACATCCTTGTAGAGAACGCCGTCCAGATCGCGTGGGAATTTCTTGAGCGCAGCGGCGAGGTTACCGATGGCTATGAAACGAGCCAATTCCTCGTAGCGACGATAGGGGAGATGGTCGTTGCCGGAGAGCGGCGCAAAATCATGCTCGCCAACCGCGCAATCGACGCTTACCGAAAGAACAGGCCACAAGCCGCATGAATAAACGAATAGATGAAGGTGTTGCAGCCCGAGCCTATGAGCTGTGGGAAAAGGCGGGAAAGCCTGAAGGCCGCGACGAAGAGTTTTGGCACCTGGCCGAACAGGAACTTACCAACGAAGATAAGTCCTCACCCTTGCGGACGCCTGACACACTGTGACCGATCCGAACTGTCCGATGTGCCACGGTCTGGATGGGCACCTAGCCTGGACCAAAGCGGGCTGTCAGTGCGGTGCCGGTATGCCTTGTGAGTGCCAGCGGTCGAAGGATATCGACGAGGGTATCGAGGAGCCCGACACCAGCCGGATTATGCGAGACTGAGGACGTAGAAATACATCGCGGCGATAATCGCGATGCTCAGGATGATTATGCCAATAAAGAACCTTCCCATACCGGCTCAATCTGCCGATAGGTGGTTCGTTCCGGCGGCATCTTGTCAGAGCTTCTCGACGTGAACGTACACCCCGAAGATGATTGCAAAGCTCAAGAACACGATACCGAAAAAGAGCTGTCCCATGCTCACGCCCCAAGTTTCGGCGGAGCTTAGCCAATAATTGGAGATTCGCGAGGGGGATCTAGGGCGCGTACTCATAAACCAGGCTCACTTTCAGAATGCCAAGAGGCATGCGCGCAGATAAACTCGTGTCCGACTTTGCGGGGACCCTTCCCACCGATGCCGCTTAGACCGCTTTGGTCTCCAAGCTCGCGGTTGCTCTCGCCCACAGCGGCTGCTTGCGCGTCTGCTGCTAATCCTGATATCCGAGAGTTTGAAGATAGCCGTTGCCGTACGGATAGAAGAGCTCTTTGCGCCCCTGCTGCCACGCAGCCCTAAACTCGGGTGCTGTAATGTCCCAGTCCGGTCGGCATTTCCTGCACACAGCACGCAGATCCTGGCGAAGTTCCTCCATCGTGGGACGTCCAAAAAACCAGTAGCCGTTGTAGATCTTGTGAATGATGAGACTCGGCTCCAGCACGACCACGTGCGGAATCAGTGGATATGGGCTGGGTCGGAATATTCCGCGATATCGAGGGAACGATGCGCCGCGGATCGGAGAGAAAGGGCCAGTGCGCCCTTACACCGCTCAACCGAAGGAGTGTGCGGCGAAATCCATCGAGGACGATGGCTTCGACATTTTTCTCCCTCGCATTCGTTCGATGCGTGGGGGTGCGTTGCGGCTCAATCTGCTTCAACCGGACATCCGCAGATTACACTCGTCGCTTTCCGCGCGATCTCCCTCAGCTCGGACAGGCGAGCGCCGGCACGGGCGCGGATGGCGATGGTGTGCATCGTGGCTGACGCGAGAACCGCAAGTGCCGCTGGATCGGCATCATGCTTCAACTCGCCCCTCTCGCGTGCTGTCCGGAGGCGAGTTTCAAAATCGGCGTCGAGCATGCGGAGCCCGGCGGCAACACTCTTCCGGATCTCTGCATCTTCGACCGCCTCGGCTACCGCTGTCCCGATCACAAAGCAGCCGCGCGCGGACCCTTTGCGCGAAAAATAGAAGGACAACGCCGCCTCATAGGCAAGCATCAGCGCTTCGGCCAAGGGACGGTCCCCCGCGAGGGCCTCGCGCGTCGCTGCCAGGGTCATCTCCCAATAGCGTGCGAGAGCCTCGAGATAGAGTGCGCCCACATCTCGACTCCATCAAACGGAACTGGGCCTTTGTTGCCCGTAGGATCTCCGGTGAAGGAACTTTGCATTGTCTAGTCAATTGTTGACCAGGCATCCTAACAGCCGAAGCTGACGAGCTTCGATTCATGGCGAAAGAGAGCAAAACGATCGCTGGATCAATAGGGACGGTCGATGCGGCCGCCGAGCCGACTGCGTCATCGGCCCGCGCTGAGCTGTTCTACGCCCAGGCCTTGCGCGAGCTCGCGAAGCTCGATCTTCCGTTTCTGTTGGCAGGCACGTATGCGCTCAGCGCCTATACTGGCGTGGCGCGCGCGACCAAAGATCTCGATATCGTGTGCAAGCCGACTGACTATCTCCGGGTTCTCGACCACTTTGAGAACCTCGGATTCGCTGTCGTAATCGAGGATGAGCGCTGGCTCGGCAAAGTCTTCCAGGACGAGCACTTCTTCGATGTGATCTTCGCGTTCTGGCATGGCATGGCTCCCGTGAACGACCTGTGGTTCGAATCCGCGCGGCTCGTCAAGGTGTTCGGCACGCCGACCCGCGTCATCGCCCCGACGGAATTGATCTGGTCCAAGGCCTTCGTTCAGTTGCGACACCGTTACGACGGCGCGGACATCGCGCATGTCATTCTCAAGCAGCACGATCAGATAGACTGGCTACGTCTGCTTGCCTACATGGAGTTGCACTGGGAGGTGCTTTTGGCACATCTACTCAACTTCCGCTGGGCCTATCCGAGCGAGCGCGATTGCGTGCCTCGCTGGCTGATGGACGAACTGGTCGCCCGCCTGAAGACCCAGCTCGTGCTTCCTCCTCCGCGCGTGAAGATATGTCGGGGCCGGCTGTTTTCGCTGGTCGATTACGAGCCGGCCGTTGAGGAATGGGGCTTTGTCGACCCAGGCGACGGCAATGAGTAGCGCGATGTCCGAAAGACCTGACAAGTTCACCTTCGCGGCCATTGGCGATCTCCACGTGAAGGAGGACCGTACATTGTCTTTCCGGCAGCTCTTTGCCGAGGTCTCGACCAAGGCCCAGGTGCTCGTCCTTTGCGGCGATCTCACTGACCTCGGCAAGCCGTCCGAAGCGGAACTTCTGGCAGAGGATTTGCGCGCCTGCTCCATTCCCGTTATCGGCGTGCTCGGAAATCACGACTACGAATCCGGCCGGACTGAAGACGTAAAGCGTGTTTTGAAGGGCGCCGGGATGCACCTGCTCAACGGCCAATCGTACGAAATCAACGGCGTCGCCTTCGTCGGGGTGAAGGGCTTCATCGGCGGCTTCGGCCGTCGCATGCTTGCTTCGTTCGGCGAGGCCGTTGTCAAGGACTTGGTTGCAGAAGCCGTCAACGAGGCTACACGCCTGGAAAATGCGATGCGTGCTGTGGCGAGCAAGCAGGCAGTAGTCGTTCTTCACTATGCGCCGATTCCCGATACGGTCGAAGGCGAGCCACCGGAGATTCTTCCGTTCCTTGGCTCGTCACGTCTCGGCGAAACCATCGATCGATTCAAAGTGAGCGCGGTAGTGCACGGCCATGCTCATCAGGGTCGCTATGAAGGCCGAACACCCGGAGGCGCACGGGTTTACAACGTGGCCCGATCAATTGAGAAGCCAACCGGTCGACCCTATGCCTTGATTGAAGTCTGAGCTGGGCGTCTCGAATGCGCCGACAGCAAGCGCCAAGAGTTAGTATGGGTGATCTCTCAGATCCGCGACAGATCAACGACTGCCGGGTGCTTTTGCTCGGCAGTGGCTGGGTGGCGGCTTGGCTTTGTTGACGCTTCGACGAACGTTCCGCTTTTCAGATTGTAGGTGGGTTGCAACGAGATAGAAAACACCCACGTTACACACCGGTGCCAGGCTCGCGACTGCTACGCGCATCCCAGCAACAGCCTACCAAGTCGGCCTTCGCTTCAAGTTGATTCGATAGTGGACTTTGGTTGATCAATCGCACCTGATTGTACATCGGATAATTCGAAGTCATGTAGTGCTGCCGATCGTAGGCGACAGTCATGGCGAATTCAGGTTCGATGGAAGGCGAGACGCAGGCCAAGCGAACGAAGTGCTTATCATTGTTTCGCTAAGAACCTGTGCTACAAGCCGCTCCTAACTCAAAGGAGCCATCATGGCGAAGAAGGCAACGAAGAAGCGCGTGAAGCGGCGCGAGTGGACCAAGGCAGATATCAAAGACCTTAAGGCCCACTCCAAGGCGCGTACGCCTGTCGTGAAAATAGCCAAGCTGACTAAACGCACAGTGGGTGCTCTACGGCAGAAGGCGTTGCATCTCGGAATCGGACTCGGGCATCAGCGGTAACGAGAGAAGTGACGCCGTTGTTGGACGCACCCTCCAATCGTTGGTGACGCGACAGTCAGTGGCCTCCAACGGCAATCTTGTACGCAACCTTAAAGATATCGCCAAAATCGCTAAAAGCGCTGGTTAGCAATGATTCTTGTCGCCTCATTCGGATACAAGGCCATGAGTGGCCGTGATCGATGGAAGCAAAACCATTATTTTGATTGGTACGCTCACAGCCCAGCCACACGGACTCCATGGAAAGTGGGCGACTACTTAGCGACATCGAAAGGATTCCTCAGGCGGCTATGAATAGGCTGAAAAGCACTTATGGCAAGGACGAGCCAACGAACCATATCGGAGTCAATAAGAAGAATTTGCTGCGTGAACGGGATTGGGTTGTTCAGTTTGAATACGACTACGATAAACAACGGGTCTCGGCCGCAATTCAGTGGATGACCATCGATTTTGTGGATCCGTCCGAAGATGATCCGTTTCTAGCGGGAGACTGCGTACGTCGGAGGCGAGGGCTTCCACCGGGGCGAAGACCTATCGCGATACTTCGTGCCGGAGCTCTGTCGCAGAGGGGCCATGCCGAAGAATCGACCGCCCCTCAGGAGGGCCGGAACAGGGAACCCGAACTTGCGGGACGACGTTGAATGGTTTGGGTTGGAGTGCATGGCAATGACCAACCACCGAGTGGCGCTGATCCTATTTGCGGTCGCACTTGCGACGGCGCTCGTCGCCGCAACGATTACGACGCTGGAGAACGTCAACACTCGTGTGGCCAGTAATGAGACGCCGCCGGGCGCGATGGGGCTAGCTAGGCCGCATCCGCCGCTTGATCGGGCGCCCGGCGTGCCATTAGAGACGCCGGTACGGAGATAGAATCCGGCTTGCGACGCCAATCCGGCCTTCTATCCTCCGAAGGAGGATACGGTCATCCGGTGCCCCGCCTGCTTGAGGCGCGTGTAGGCGCGGTAGACGTGGCCACCTATGCGTTGCTTCAAACAAGCGACGGAAGCGCGCATCAGCAGCCTCCTGGCGGGCGTCCGACGGCCCCACTAAAAGAACCTCGATTATTCCGATTACTCCCGTTACCAAAATAACCAGAGATTCATTTAGGTGATAGAATAACCGTCTAAAGCGGCTATGTCCTGAACTTGCCTACTTTGTGCCGGAACGACATTGGAGGGCAGTCGTAAGCGCTTGCTTTGCCTGTTCGGCTTGTTCCTTCGTCAGTTTCTCGGCGAAGCGGCCACCTTTTTCCAACTGTGCTGGACCCTTCAGCTCTCGATCATAAACCATCCAGTCAGTGCTTCCTCTCCGAACGACGAATCTGGACTGTAGGGGCTCTGTGTATTTCAACGATACCTCCCAACTGGTCGCGCCCTTCGGTCTCAAAAAAACACACCTGGCGGTAGTTTATTCCTCAGCCGGGACACTGAAATTGCCAACGCCACTTAAGCTGCAAGGCCTATGCCGACTCCCCGTATCGCCGGTCAGTCAATTCGCGTGTGGGTCAGTCGTGCCCAGAGCCTCGGTGGCGGTTGGCACTGATTGGGAACTCTCATTTGCAGACCAGGACACTATGTGACGGCTCTTTTCGATTCTCCTCATCATCGTGATGAAGATGCACCATCGCTTATCGATGACCTTTTCACGGCGCGGGGCGCGGAACCGTCACTCGGACTTGATGGAAGCGACCATGTCGGCAAAGAGGTTGCCTCCGACGATGATGTGAGCGCGCATCGATTGCTGTGCTTCGCTTTCGCTCCCTGTTTCAATCGCCCTGACTATCAGAGCGTGCTCGCCGAATGATGCCGCCAGGCGGGCCGGTCGCGACAAGCTCTGGTGCCGGAAGAACCGCATCCGAAGGCGAGTTTCAGTCACGAGATCGGCCAAGGGCGTGTTGCGTGCGCCAGCGTAGATGGCTTGATGAAATGCGGTGTTGAGTTCGACGTAGCGCGCTGTGTTGCCAGTGTGCACGGCTTGTGCGCACTGCTCGTGTATCTCACGCAGGCCGGCTCGTTCGGCGACAGTCATTCGGCGCGCCGCCAGACCGGCAGCCTCTGCTTCGAGCGCAGTGAGAATTTCGACCATGCCGATCGCTCGCTGGGGTGTCATGCTCGCGACGGTTGCGCCTTGGCGCGACCTGAACTTGACGAGACCCTCATTGGCCAAGCGAAGCAGCGCTTCCCGCGCTGGCGTGCGCGAGACCGAAAAGCGTCTGGCGAGGCTCTGCTCGTCCAGCTTGTCGCCCGGGACCAGCCGTCCCTCGGCGATATCGCTTTCGATCCGTCGACAAAGCTCATCGGAGACGCGAACCCGCATTGGCTGCCCTTATGTATACGCTTACGTTTTTATGTATACGTAGACCTTTTGAAAAAATACATATAATCCGGGCACAGAACGAAGACAACAGGAAACGCCGATGACGACTTCCGTGGATTTGAGCGGCGCCCCTTTGCTGAAGACGGATGGGCCTATCGCGACGATCCAGCTCGATCGCCCGCGGCAGATGAACAAGATCACCGCAGCCGATCTCGCCGTGTTGTCGGGCCACTTCGCCAGCGTTGAGAAGGCAGGTGCGAGAGTTCTCATCCTGACCGGCGAAGGACGCGCGTTCAGCGCCGGATACGACCTCGGAGACATCGCTGCGCGAGCGTCGTCTAAGGAAGATGTTCATGCTTCCGGTTTTGAGAACGTCGTCGATCAGCTCGAAACTCTGGCGATACCGACCATCTGCAGACTGAACGGCGGAGTGTATGGCGGCGCGACCGATCTTGCGCTCGCCTGCGATTTCAGGATCGGCGTAGATAATTGCGAGATGTTCATGCCGGCCGCGCGCCTCGGGCTTCACTATTACAGCAGCGGTCTCATGCGCTTTGCGTCGTGCCTCGGCGTAGCGGCGACAAAGAAGCTGTTCCTCACGGGCCTGAAACTGGACGCGGCCGAGATGCTGCGCATCGGCTATCTGGATGAAGCCGTTCCTGCGGGCAGCCTCGATGCGCGCGTGAAGGAGCTCGCCTCTGTTCTCGCTGCCAATGCGCCGGCCGCCATGCGTGGCATGAAACGCGCCATCAACGAGATCGCCAGAAACTCGTTCGATCGTTCTGCTGCCGATCAGCGTTACCGTGAGAGCCTCGTGGGCGCCGAGCTGCGCGAGGGCAGCGCCGCTTTCGCCGAAAAGCGCCCCCCGCGCTTCGGCGCCGACCTGGACGGCCGATGACTGGACCTCACTCACCACCGGCGTCCGCGCTGAAGCCGCGGTCAAAGGGGCCACTCGCTGGACTGATTGTGATCGATCTCACCCGCGTGTTGGCCGGACCGTATTGCACCATGATGCTCGCGGATCTCGGTGCGCGTGTCATAAAGGTCGAGATGCCGGGCATCGGTGACGACGCGCGGCACATCGGCCCCTTTATCTCGAACGCTGATGGCTTGCCGAGTTCAGGCTATTTCTTCTCGATCAATCGAAGCAAGGAATCGATCGCACTGAACCTCAAGGATGCTGCCGACCGCGCGATTTTCGAGCGACTATTGCTGGACGCCGATGTCCTCGCTGAAAATTTTACGCCCGGTACCATGGACCGTTTCGGCTACGGCTGGGAGGCGCTCAGCTCGCGTTTTCCCCGGCTGGTTCTGGCGTCGATATCGGGCTTTGGTCAGACGGGGCCCTACCGCGAACTGCCGGCTTACGACATGGTCGTGCAGGCCATGGGCGGTGTCATGAGCTTGACGGGCGAGGAGGGAGGCCCGCCGACGCGCGTCGGAGTATCGATCGGCGACATCGCCGCGGGCACTCATGCGGTGATCGGAGTTCAGGCGGCGTTGATCGAGCGCGCCCGCACCGGTCGCGGTAAGCACGTCGATATTTCCATGCTCGATGCGCAGATCTCTCTGCTCGAGAATGCCCTTGTCCGCTATCAAGTCGAGCAAGTCGTTCCTGGGCCCATCGGCTCCAGGCACCCCTCTATCACGCCATTTGGCGTCTTCAAGAGCAAGGTCGGGCATCTCATCATCGCCGCCGGCAACGACCGGAAGTTCAGAGATCTTTGCGATGTGCTGGAGATGCGGGACGTCAAAGCCGATCCGCGATTCGTCTCCAATTCGTCGCGATGCGAACATCATCGGGCTCTCGCCGAGCGAATCGAAGAGGCGCTGGCAGCCAGAAACGCCGAGGAATGGCTCCCCATCCTGACGCAAGCCGGGATTCCGTGCGGACCGATGAACGACATCGCCGGCGTACTGCGTGATCCGCAGCTCAACGCGCGCGACATGTTCGTTCCGTTGGAGGCTCCCGGGGGCATGGTGTTGAAAACCGCGGCCTGTCCCATCCGGTTCGCCGGCGAACAATTCGCAAACTATCGGCCTGCGCCAGAGCTCGATGCCGACCGAAATGCTCTCCTGCAAGAACTCGGACTCGTCTGATCGGCTCCGCGAAGAGGATTTGACAATGAGATATGCCTGCTCCTTGACGTTCGTCGCCTTGAGCGTCGCTCTCCTTTCTTCGACCGCGTCCGCGCAGAAGCAATATGATCCCGGCGCCAGCGATACCGAAATCAAGGTCGGCAACCTGATGCCCTATAGCGGGCCGGGATCGGCTTATGCCGTGATTGGGAAAGTCGAGGCGGCGTACTTCGAGATGATCAACAAGAACGGAGGCATCAACGGTCGAAAGATCAACTTCATCTCGTACGATCATGCCTACAGTCCGCCGAAAGCCGTCGAGCAAGTCCGCAAGCTGGTGGAGAGCGATGAGGTTCTGCTGACCTTCAACATCCTCGGCACGGCACACAATGCCGCTGTGCAGAAGTACCTCAACGGCAAGAAGGTGCCGCAATTGTTCGTGGCCAGTGGTGCGGAGCGATGGAACGACCCGGCGCACTTTCCCTGGACGATGGGCTGGCAGCCAAGCTACCAAGCCGAAGGACGGATTTATGGGCGGTATGTCGCTCAAACGCTTTCCGATGCAAAGATTGGGATACTTTGGCAGAACGACGACTCCGGACGGGATTACGTCAAGGGTTTCGTCGCGGGGCTAGGCGGCAAATTCGAGCCCACAACCAGATTGTCCTATGAGATCACGGACCCGACCATCGATCCCCAGATGTCGCAATTGAAGGCATCCGGCGCGAACGTTTTTTTCGACGTGACGTCGCCGAAATTTGCCGCGCAGGCCATTCGCAAGACGGGTGAGTTGCAATGGCGGCCGCTGCATATCCTGAACAACGTCTCCACGTCGGTGGCCGCAGTCTTGAAACCTGCCGGGCTCGACAACGCCAAGGGCGTGATCTCGACCGCCTATTTGAAGGATCCGCTCGACCCGGCCTGGAGCGGCGACGAGGGCTACCGGCACTGGCTTACGTTCATGAACGAATACATGCCCGGAACTGACCAAGCCGATTCCGCCACGGTCTATGGGTATTCGGTCGCGCAGACCTTGGCGGAGGTGCTCAAGATGTGCGGCGACGATCTCACGCGAGAACGTGATGAAACAAGCTGCCAGCCTGAAGGATCTGAAGCTCGACATGCTTCTTCCGGGAATAACGATCAACACGTCACCGACGGACTTTGCGCCGATCAAACAGGAGCAACTCATTCGGTTCGACGGGGAAAAGTGGGGGCGGTTTGGGCCGGATGCGGAGAATATGAGATAATCAAAAAGATTTCGATTCCGCCAATCGGAGGCTCGATTCATCTCCAGCTAGATGCAACGTGGTGAATCATGAGGATAAATACTCCGCTTTGGCCTTCGATTCGATTCATTTGGAAACTGAGGGTATAGCTTATACTCGCTCAGCGAGACTGGCCGGCTCGCGACTCCTCCAAGTAGGCCACGATGGCCTCCATCTGGTGGTCGGAAGCCCTCGGGTTTAGCGTCGCCTGGTCTGGTCCGAGGCCTAACAGCCTGCCAGCCAAACAATCGTTCCGCGGCGACCGGCTGAGCCGGATGAGCTGTGCTCAATTCGCGAGACACGTTGCCACCCGTACTTCATGGATTTCCATAGACTAGGAGACCGTTCGAAAAACTCGCACGACCATTCCGACGCGGGAAAATTCCCTTGTGATCTCAAGCCTCCGGAGGGCTGCAAAATGTCGGAATCGGCCTTGCGCGGATTGCGAATTTTTGTGACTTCCAAGCTGAATACGAGGGTTCGATTCCCTTCACCCGCTCCAATCTCATATCCTCTCTGTTGCGGATCGCGGTTGCTCCCGGCGGGGCGGCCTGTGCACTGCTGCAATTGGCAATGCGATCGAGCCGGCCGCGGTCGATCCCGTGCTCTGACACTGATGCAGGTGAAACATGACCGACGGAACGGATATGGCTGGCGGCGATCCGGTGATGGCCCGGCTCCGCGGCCGCTATGACAAGTACACTCGCGGCCGACTGGAGCGTTTTGCGCAGCGGCTGCAGGAGCGGATTCATTCCGACCGGGTGCCGATCGTTTCGCTCGAGCTGGCCGGGCCGACGGAGCGGATCGCGTTCGCCGACGCGCTCAAGCTCGACTATCGGCCGGTCCCGCTCGGCGAGCGGCTGGGCCCGCTGTGGGCGACGTATTGGGCGCGCGTCGTGGTCGAGGTGCCGGAGGGCTGGGCCGGCGCGCGAGTCGATCTCTATTGGGACAGCCGCTCCGAGGCGTTGCTCTGGCTCGACGGCCGCTCGACGCAGGGCCTCAATCCCGGCCGCCACACCGCGCCGCTGCTGCAGCCGGCGCGCGGCGGCGAGCGACTGACCTTGCACGTCGAGATCGCCTGCAACGGCCTGTTCGGCGAGTACGGCACCGACCCGCAGGGCTATGCGCTGGTGGCCTGCGAGCTCAGGCGCTTCGATCCCGAGGCCTCCGCGTTGTATTTCGACTACGACGTGCTGCGTCAGCTCGAGGCCGACCGCAATCCCGCGGGCAAGACCAGGTCGCATGGCGGCGTCGGCGAACTCGTGCAGCCGGCGCTGGACCGGACCTGGGCCGGGCGGCTGCTGCACGACCTCAACCGCGTCTGCAACATCGCCGATCCCGAGGATCGTGCAACCTGGCCGGCGGCGCGCGCGATCCTCCAGGACCTGCTTGCGGCACGCAACGGCAGCATCGCCCACGAGATGTCGGCGATCGGCCACGCGCATCTCGATACGGCCTGGCTGTGGCCCTTGGACGAGACACGACGCAAGGCGCAGCGCAGCTTCTCCACTGCGGTCGCGCTGATGGACCGTTATCCCGAATTCAAGTTCGCCTGCTCGCAGGCCTACCAGTACGCCGTGATCGAACAGTGCGATCCCGACCTGTTCGCGCGGATCCGCGCCAAGGTCGCATCCGGCCAATGGATTCCGGTCGGCGGCAGCTGGATCGAGCCGGACTGCAATTTGCCATGGGGCGAGTCGATCTGTCGCCAGTTCCTCTACGGCCAGCGCTATTTCGAGCGCACCTTCGGCAAGCGGTCGACCGTGTTCTGGAATCCCGACGTGTTCGGCTATGACGGCCAGCTGCCGCAGCTGATGCGCTCAGCAGGGATGTCGCGCTTCCTGACCCAAAAACTGTCGTGGAACAAGTTCACCACGCCGCCGCATCACAGCTTTCATTGGCGCGGCATCGACGGCAGCACGGTGCTGACGCATTTCCCGCCGGCCGACACCTACAACGGATCGGCGCAGGTCGCCGAGCTGCGCTATCACGCGGCCAATTACAAGGACGCCGACCGCTCGGCGGAGGCGATCTATCTGTTCGGCTATGGCGACGGCGGCGGCGGCGCCGATGAGACCATGATTGAGACGCTGCGGCGGACGAGGGATCTGCAGGGTATTCCGAGGATCGGGATCCGCAACGTCGATGAGTTCTTCGACCGCCTCGCCATGTCGGCCGAAAATTTCGCGACCATCGAGGGCGAGCTCTATCTCGAATATCACCGCGGCACCTACACCACGCAGTCGGAGGTCAAGCGCCTCAACCGCGCCTGCGAGGCCAGCCTGCAGGCGCTGGAATTTCTCGCCGCGCTCGCCGGCGCGTGGCGGCAGCCGGCGCCCGCGGCGGAGGAGATCGAAGGCCTGTGGCGTACGCTGCTGGTCAACCAGTTTCACGACATCATCCCGGGCAGCAGCATTCGCGCCGTCTATGAGCGGGCGGAGGTCGACCTCGCCGACGTCGAGCATGAAGCGAAGCGCCGTGCCCAGGCGCTGCTGGCGACGCTCTGCGATGCCGATGGATCGCGCTGGACGCCGGTCAACACGCTGGGTGTCGGCCGCGCCGAGGTCGCGTCCGATCCGGACGGCGGCCTTCGCTACATCGTTGCCGAGCCGTTCGCAGCAGGAGAGGTGACCGCGACCGACGCGCGCGTCGTCGTGTCGACCGACGCCGACGGCTTCGTGTTGTCGAACGCACATCTTGCCGCGCGGATCGACCGCAGCGGTTTGGTGCAATCGCTGATCCATCTGCCGACCGGCCGCGAAACGCTGGCGGCGCCGGGCGCGCGCTTCCTGCTGCTGGACGACCGGCCGCTCGAGTTCGAGGCCTGGGACATCGATCCCTTTGCGCTGGAGACCGCGCGGGAAGTAACCGGCGAGGTCAGCTGCGAGGTCGTCTCGGACGGCGGCCTGCGCGGCGAAGTTCGTTTCGATCGCAAGCTCGGACGCGACAGCAAGCTGTCCCAGGTGATCCGCCTCGATGCCGGCGCGCAGCACCTCGCATTCGAAACCACGGTCGACTGGCACGAGCGCAAGACGCTGCTGAAGGTGATGTTTCCGCTCGCCTGCCGTGCAGCGAATGCGACCTATGAGACCATGTTCGGCGCGATCGAGCGGCCGACCCACGCCAACACCGATGCGGATGCCGCCAAATACGAGGTCCCCGGCCAGCGCTGGTCGGATCTTTCGGAGCCGGATTTCGGCGTGTCGCTGCTTAGCGACGTCAGGCATGGCTATTCGACGTTCGGCAACCAGCTCGCGCTGACGCTGCTGCGCGGCGCCACGATGCCTGATCCGCAGGCCGATATCGGCCGGCACCGGATGCGTTATGCGATCTATCCCCATGCCGGCGATTGGCGCGGTGCCGACACCGTCGGGCATGCCTTGCGCTTTGCGCGTCCGGTGCTGTGGGTCAAGGGCAGGCCGCGCGCGCCGCTGCAGCAATCGCTGCTGCGCGTCTCGCCGCGCAACGTCATCGTCGACACCATCAAGCCTGCCGAGGATGGCGAGGGTCTTGTGGTGCGGCTTTATGAGAGCACGGGCGTTCGGGCCGCCGTGACCCTCGACTTCGGCGTCGACGTCGCGTCGGTGTGGATGAGCAACACGCTGGAGGATCGCCTCGAGGCATTGCCGACCGACGGCCGCACCTGCCGCCTGCCGCTGCGTCCGTTCCAGATCGTGACGCTGCGGGTCTTTCAGAAGCCGGATTGATCAGCATGACTGCATCTTCCATCGACATCAGGCGCCTGACGGCGGCCGACGGCGCGCTGTATCGCGATATCAGGCTCGAAGCGCTCCGCGCGAGCCCGGAGGCGTTCGCCAGCGCGTTCGAGATCGAGAGCGTCCGTCCAATTGCCTGGTTCGCGGAGCGGCTCGAGCGCGCCAGCGTGCTCGGGGCATTCAGCGGCGGCGAGCTCGCCGGAATCGTCGGCCTCGTGATCGGCGAGGGGCCGAAGCGGCAGCACAAGGGCATGCTGGTCGGGATGTATGTACGATCAGCGGCACGGCGTGCGCACGTCGGTCGCCGGCTGGTCGACGCCGCGCTCGAACTTGCGGCGCAATCCGTCGAGCTGGTTCAATTGGGCGTGACGAAGGGCAACGCGCCGGCCCTGCGGCTCTACCGGAGTGTCGGCTTCGTGGAGTACGGGCTGGAGCGGCACGCCCTGAAGGTCGACGGCCGCTACCATGACGAGATCCTGATGGAGAAGGATCTGGCCGGAGTTTGAGCCCTGACGCATTTGCGGGCGCTATCGTGCTAGATGTGAGGTCGTGTCGTCCTCATCGAGAGAGAGTGCCATGCCCAAAATCGATCTTGCAAACGTGCCGGAGCGCAAGGGGAGCGGCTATCCCGCGGAGTTCGCCGCGGCCTGCGCCGAGCGGGTGCGGCAGCGGCTCGGCGACGCCGGCGGGCTCACCGACTTCGGCGTCAATCTGATGCGGCTGCCGCCGGGCAACTGGTCGAGCCAGCGCCACTGGCATTCGCACGAAGACGAGTTCGTCTATCTGCTGGCGGGCGAATTGGTGCTGGTCGAGGACGGCGGCGAGACGGTGCTGCGCGCCGGCGATTGCGCGGCATTCGCCAAGAACTCGGGCAACGGCCACCACATGATCAACCGGTCGCAGGCAACCGCGATCTATCTGGAGGTCGGCTCGCGCTCGCCCGACGACGTCATCACCTGCTCCGACATCGACATGATGAGCCCGAGCTCCGACGGCCGCTTCCTGCACAAGGACGGCACGTCGTACTGACATGCGAACCTCGAGGTGAATCCGGTGATTTTCTGGATAGCGAGTATGGCGGGATTGGCGGTCGCCTATCTCTTCGGATCGGTGCCGACCGGCTACCTGGCCGGAAAACTGCTCAAGGGAATCGATATCCGCCAGCATGGCTCAAAATCCACTGGCGCAACCAATGTGTTGCGGACCTTGGGCAAATGGCCGGCGCTGGTGGTGCTCGTGGTCGATGTCCTCAAAGGCGCCGCGGCGATCGCCTTTGCCGGCTGGTTCTATCCCTGGCTCTGGACATTGCCGTCCGTCACGCCGCCGGCTGCGTTCGATCCGCAAGGCTGGTTACCCTGGGCCGTTGGCCTCGCCGGGCTTGCCGTGTTGCTGGGGCATGGCCGCTCGATCTGGCTGAATTTCACCGGCGGCAAATCCGCGGCGACGGGGCTCGGGGTGTTGCTGGCGTTGTCCTGGCCGGTGGCGTTGGGCGCTGCGGCCGTCTTTGGCGCGACGCTGGCGATGCTCCGGATTGTTTCGCTGAGCTCGATGCTGGCGGCATTGACGGCCGTTGCGCTGATCTGCAGCCTCGAGCAACCGTTGGCCTACCGGTTGCTGGTGATCGCCGGCAGCCTTTATGTGATCGTGCGCCACCGCGCCAACATTCAGCGGCTGCTGGCCGGAACCGAGCCGCGCCTTGGGCAAAGCCTGAAACCGAACGCGGAATCGAAGATATAGCCGCCATCAGCCGTTGCGGAGACCGCGCCGAAGCGCCAATTTTGATCCATGATGATCGCCGGACCCTTCCTATGACCGAGTGGTATTTCGTTTGGATCGATGGCCCGCGCGGGCCTGAGCCGCAAAAATGGTCGGCGGAGGGGCTGTGGGGACAGCTCGGGCGGCAGGACGTGATCGTGCGCTTTGCCCTGAACGATGTTGAAGCCGAGCTGCCGCTCGACCAGCTGGCGAGGCTGCATCCGATCCCGCGTTGAGCGCGGTCACACCACCAGCCGTCCCTCGCGCTCCGCGACCGTGATCTGCGCCTCCGTCCCCGAATTGAAGTCGAGACGGTCGGCCTCGATGCCGTCAGAGAAGATGACGCCGTTCTCCGGCATCAGCGAGCGCACGCTGAGGCGTTCGGCGCGGGCGAGGCTGCCGCAGACGAGGTTCACCTGCGAGGTCCGGCTCGGAAACGGCTCGCGCACCGCAAAGCGCAGCGCATCGGTGTCCCACGCCTGCGGCAGATAGGGTGGGGCGCCGTTGCCGCCACTGAAGTGGCCGGCGATCGCCAGCGAGCCGGTGACGATGCTCTTGAGCCAGGCGGTCGAGCCGAGCCCGGTCGCCACGATCAGGCCGCTGGAGGACTGCCGTTCGCGTTCGCCCGCCAGCGCGATCTCGTAGACGGCAGATACATGCGTGCGCGCGCCGATGAACAGCTCGTTGACGGCGTAGAGCACCTGGCCGTTGGCGAGCTCGGCCTTCGCCATCGTCACTGCCTTGTGGCCGCGCCTGTCCGCTGCGACCTCGCCCAACAGGGCAGGGAGGTCGCGCGGCACGAACGGCAGCAGGATGCCGTCGTAACGTCTGGCGTCCGGGTTGAGCCCGATCAGCGGATGGCCGTCGAGATACTTCATGGTGTTGGCGACCACGCCGTCCTGGCCCAGTGCCACCACGATGTCGGAGGGACCGAAGATGAAGTTCGGCAGAAAGCTGCGGTCGATGATCTGGTAGCGGCCCCATTGCTCCAGCGCCTGCACGGTGACGTGGCGCTCGGCCTGATAGACGTCGTGCTCGCGCTGGTAGTCGGAGAAGTCGGCGCCGAGATGCTCGACATAGAACCGCGCCTGCGCCGCCGTCAGGTATTTTGCGATCAGCTCCTCGAGCCGCGTCTTGCGGGTGACGAGCACGACCTTGCGGTCATTGTCGGCGGGCACGGGCGGCCTCCGCGGCAGCGGGCCTGTCGAGCAGGGTGTTGAGCAGATCGGGCGAGACGTTGAGCTGGCCGATCTTCTCGGCCTTCTCGGCGATGCCGCTGAAGGCCTGCGCGATCAACTGGCCCGGCTGCATGCCGGCGGACGCCAGCGCCTGGATCACGCGGGTGTCGACGCCCTCGAAGATCTTCATCAGCGCGCCGACCCGATAGGCCTCGGCGTCGGCGAGCGTGCGGGTGTTTTCCGCGTTGAGGCCGACAAAGTCCTTGCGCTTGCTCTCCAGCGTGATGTCGGCGACCATGCCGGCCTCGCGCAGCTCGGCCTGCTTGGCGGCGACGCTGGCTTCGGCATCCATCTGGGTCTCGCGGATCGAGCGCTTCTTCTGCTCGACTGCGATCTCGGTGTCGAGCTCGCTCTCGCGGATAGCGCGTTCCTGCTCCACCGCAAAATTGCGGCGGGCGAAGATCGCCTCGTCGGCGCCCTTGAGGATCGCCTCGCGCGCTTCCGCCTCCAGCGCCTTGGCGGTGTCGGGCGTCGGCTTCACGCCGCGGATCGAGACGCCGAGGATTTCGAGGCCGAGCGCGGCGATATCGGCGCGGCCGCGCAGGCCGCTCTCGATCAGGCTTGCGATGCGGTCGGAGGCCTGCAGCGCGTCCTTCAAGGTCAGCTCCTTCACCGCCTGCTGCGCCAGCACCTCGACGGTGGCGAGGATGCGCTGCGGCAGCTTTTCCGGGTCGTCGGATTCGTAGGTCTTGCCGTCGCGCTTGAGGGTGAAGTTCAGCATCGCGGCGGCCTTCTGCGGCTCGCTGATCCGGTAGGTGACGTGGCCCTGAATGGTCAGCGCCTGAAAGTCGCGGGCGATCTGCTGGAAGATGAAGGCGGCGTCGCGGCTGCCGATCGGGACCGCGACCAGCGAAGTGACCGGCGCGTAGTAGAAGCCGGACAAGCCGGCGCCCTGCTGGGTCACCGCGCCGCCGCGGAATTTCATCAGATAGGTGGTCGGCTGGGCCTTGATGAAGCGGAGGCCGAACATGATGCGTACTCCCTAATAAGGGTGTCTGAGCAACTAAGTTAGTTGGACTGTACAACTAAGTATGTTATTGTCAAGCCGAGCAAGGAAAAGGTTCACGCGAGCGGAGAGGAGAGCGGAAAATATGTCTGTTAGACCGGAGCTCGACTTCCCGAGGCCGCTGACGACGGTCGACGTCGTCATTTTCGCCATCCCGTCAGACGCGCTCCAGGTGCTGCTGGTTCAACGCCCGAAGGCGGAAAGCGAGCCATTTCCGGGATCTTGGGCCTTGCCCGGCGGCTTCGTCGATATCGCCGGCGACCGCGATCTGGAGGCCTGCGCGGTGCGCAAGCTGAAGGACAAGACCGGTGTGGTCAGTCCCTATCTGGAGCAGCTCGGCAGCTGGGGCAGCGCCACGCGAGACCCGCGCGGCTGGTGTGCCACCCATGTCTATTTCGCGCTGCTGGGCGAGCACGCGGCCGCCGGCGCACGGGCAGTGGATGCGCAATGGTTCGCGATCGACGGCGAGAAGGTGAAGCCGAAGCTCGCCTTCGATCATGCCGAGATCCTGCAGGCCGCGATCCAGCGGCTGCGCGCCAAGGTCGAGTACACCTCGCTGCCGGCCTATCTGATGCCGCCGGAGTTCACGCTGCCGGAATTGCAGCGCAGCTACGAGATCGTGCTCGACCGTCCGCTGGAGAAGAGCGCCTTCCGCACCCGCATGCTCGCGGCCGATCTGATCGAGCCGATCGCCAAGATGCGCAAGGGGCCGAACCGGCCGGCACAGCTCTACCGGCTGAAGAAGGCGAAGTCGCCGGTGTTCTTTGCGCGGACGTTCAATCCGCCGGACTGACGCTGCCGCTGGTGCTGTGCGGGGGAGCGATGGCACGGCGTCGCAGCTCGGATCGGTCGGCGGCCCCATCGCGCCTGGCTCGCCCTGAGTTGCAAGTTTGCAACTGTGCAACTTTTTCGCTGAGTTGTTCGTTGTGTGGCATTGCAATCTACGCGTGAAATACGTCCAAATTGCTTCCGCTGGAGGACGAACGATACGGGGGTCTACTTATGAAGAAGGCGAAGGCAAAGAAAGCGAAAGCACCGAAGGCGAAGACAAAGAAAACAAGAAAAGGGAAAAAGGCAAAAGCGCGCGCGATGGCCAAGAAAGCCAGTGTTGCAGGCGGCGGTTGCTGCACGATCGTCTTTGACGACGGTCGTGAGGATGAGCAGGTCGAGGGCATCAGCAAGGCTGAGTGCACACGAGAAGGGCGTCGCAGAGGAGGTGTTGGCCAGTGGAATAAAGGAGCGTGTGCGTAGATCTCCCGGAGCTCGCGCGCACTGGATTTCCCACACAAAGGCCGGAACGATGTTTTTATTTCAACGGTTGTTGCTACTCATTGTCCTATTGAGCGCGAGCATTTCTGCAGGATGTACGGTCCCGCACTTTGATGTCCCCTACAATCAGTCGGGGCAGCCCACCGTGAAGTCGATCGTCCAGCGGATTCAATGTGAAATAAGAGACATGGTGCGGGACGATTCGCACGATCCTGTTGCTGCTCATCGACGCTTTCTCTTGAACCAGGACATGGAGGTGCTGGTTTCTATGTCGATCGAGGTGAATGACACCGGAGGGTTGAACCCCACTCTCGCATATTTGAATCCGTTGACCTCGTTTACATTCAGCGGAAGTGGGACACTGAGCGAAGCGCGCGATCATACATTCACCGAAAACCTGCAGTTCTCATTTCGGGAAATTTACCTTGATTGGTACACTTGGCGGTTGGCGAGGTTAGCCGACCTCAACGCCGAGGAATTGGGGTTGATTCCTCACGATTGTCCGCCTGCAGATACCAACTTGTCGGGCACCTTGGGAATTAACGACTTCGTAGCAATGGCGGCTTCGTCCGAAGGTCTCACGCTGGGGGCGGAGAAGGTGTTTGGCGGTTCGATCCAATTTCTCGTCACAAAGAATGTGAGCTCTGTCGGTCCGACTTGGACGCTTGTCCATTTCAAGGGACCGGGAGGTTTGTTGAACATGTCCCAAGTCAACACTGACAAGATCACATTGGCTTTCGCGCAGGGGCCGAATGTTGGCACAAAGATGGTATTGCCGAAGGCAGTCCCCGGAGCTCCAAAAGTCGCTGTCGGTCCCCGGTTCTTCAATCCAAGAGCATACCAGCTTCTGCAACAGATGCTTACAGGTTCGATCAACACTCAACTTACGACGCTCCAAAATACCATATTAAGCGGAGTGAGATAGCAGATGCCTTGAAAGGCACACGCGGCTCTGTCGGCTGCAGCGGGGCCGGGCCTCCGGAGTTCGTTCAACTCGCTGGGCCGAGCATCAGACCGCCGCGAGATTGAAGCCGGGCGTCGCGACGTCCGACAGGAACGAGGCGAGAAACATCGTGTCGCGCAGTACCTGATCGCAAGCGTGCCGGGAATGCGGTGACCCGCGCGCGGCCCTCACCCAATCGCCTTTAGTGCCGCGCCAGAAGCACCACGATGATCAGCGCCAGGAGGGCGCACAGCACCTTCCAGAACGTCACGGGATCGCGGTCGTGCAGCGATTTGCGGACCGGGACGGCGGGGCCGGCCCAGGTCGCGCCGTTCTCCAGTTCGTGCGCGAACTCGATGGCATCGCCGAAGCGCTGCGCCGGGTCGGCGCTGAGCGCCTTGCCGATCACGGCGTCGAGCCAGGCCGGCAGGTCCGGCCGGTAGCGCGACAGCGGCGCCGGCTTGCCGAAGCGCGGCCGTGAGAACGGCTCGATCTCGCCGAACGGATAGTTTTGGGTGAACATGCGGTAGACGGTGACGCCGAGCGCGAACAAGTCGGAGGCCTCGTCGCCGGCCTTGCCGCCGAACAGTTCGGGCGCCATGTAGCTCGCGGTCCCCGGAATGTCCTCGGCGGGAAAATCCTCCAGCAGCGGCACCCGCGCGACGCCGAGGTCGACGAGGCGCAGGCCGCCGTCCTTCAAAAGGATCACATTGTCGGGCTTGATGTCGCGATGGATGATGCCGGCGCGGTGCAGCGCCGTCACCGCGCGCACCAGCTTGGTCGCAATCGCGATGCCCTCGGTGAGCGACAGCCGCGGCGCGCGGCCGAGCCGCTGCTCCAGCGTCTCGCCCTCGTAGAGCGGCATCGCCGAATAGAGCCGGGTCTGCCGCTCCGCGGGCACCTCGATGATCTCGCCGATCCACAGGCTGCGCACCCGCGCGGCGACCCAGGCCTCGCGGACGAAGGCGAGGCGATAGGAGCCTTCGCTGGCGACCCTTGGATGCGGAAATTTCAGCACCACCTCGCGGCCGGCGCGCTTGTCGACCGCCCTAAACAGGCGGCTGTAGCGTCCGTCGGACAGCACGTCGCCAAGGCTGAAATCATCGACGGTGTCGCCGGCCTCCGGCAAATCGAGGATCGGCAGCGTCGCGATCGCATGGGTGAGCTCGTCGCGATCCGCCGGCGGCAGGTCGACCACGTCGAGCACCAGCGCGGTGCTGTTGTCGCTGCTGCCGGCTGCAAGCGCGGTCTCGACAATGCTGCGCGCGGCGTCATCCGGCGGCGTGCGTTCCTCCAACAGTTGCTTCAACCGGGAATCGCCGAGCGCGCCGTGCACGCCGTCGCTGCAGATCAGGAGACGATCGTGCTGCCGCAATCCGACGCTGGCGTAATCGAAGCGGGCGAACTCCTCCAAGCCGATGGCGCGGCTCAGCAGATGGGCGAGGTCGCCGCGGCCGGCGATGTGGTCCTGCGTCAGCCGCTCCAGCCGGCCATCGCTCAGGCGATAGGCGCGGGTGTCGCCGATATGGATGACATGGCATTGCCGCCGCGACAGGATGACGGCGGAGAAGGCGCAGGCCATGCCGCTGCGTGCAGTGTCGACCCGGCCCTGGCCGAAGATCCAGCTATTGGCGGCTTCCAGCGCCCGCGCGGCGCGGCGGCGCACACCGAGCGTCTCGGGCAGGGAGTAATAGGCGTCGATGAAGCTGCGGACGGCGATCTCCGCGGCCTCGCGTCCGCCCTTGTGGCCGCCGACGCCGTCGGCGACCGCGGCGACGACCTCGCGGTGAACCATGCCGGGCCGGCCGAGGCAGGCCGCCACATAGTCCTCATTGGCGTCGCGCCTGCCGGTCTCGCTGGCGAAACCGACGCGGACGCCGAGGTCGCGCTGCAAGTCCCGTTGCATGCCGCGTTGCGCGCCGTTCGCCACGTTCGAGCCCCGTCATTGCGCGGGGCGAGCGGTCAGACGCGTGCCCCCGACACTGCGCCCCAGGTGGTGCGCCAGCGGACCTTGACCATGGCAAGTCCGATGAAGCCAAGCAACGCCAGCACGCCGAAGAACAGGAAGCCGGCGCCGAAGCCGCCGGTCATGCCTTTTGCGGTGCCGAGCGTCTGGGCGAGGAAGAAGCCGCCGATGCCGCCGGCGCAGCCGACGAGCCCGGTCATCAGGCCGATCTCGTGCCGGAAGCGCAGCGGGATCAGTTGGAACACGGCGCCGTTGCCCATGCCGAGGGCCAGCACGCCGATCGAGAACAGCAGCACCGAGATCCAGGCGATGCGCGGCATTTCGGTCAGCGACCAGCCGGCCTGCCCGGGCGCGGCCGGGCCCTCCGGCATGAAGGCGATGACGAGATAGGCGGCGACCACGATGCCGAACAGGATCGACAGCGAGCGGATGCCGCCGATGCGGTCGGCGATCAGGCCGCCGACCGGGCGGAAGCCCGAGCCGAACGCGACGATCAGCGCGACCAGGAGCCCCGCCGCGACGCCGGAGACGTGATACTGCACGGTGAAATACAGCGGCAGCGCATTGGCGAGGCCGACGAAGCCGCCGAAGGTGATGAAGTAGAAGAACATGAACCAGCGGCTGTCGGAATCCTTCAGCAGCGCGCCATAGGCCTTTAGCGAAATCGGCTTGCGTTCGCCCGGCGCGTCCTTGGCCGCGACGATGTAATAGGCCAGCACCATCAGCATCGGAACCAGCAGGCAGCCGAACACGGCCTGCCAGCCCCAATGTTCGGCGATCGAGGGCGCGAGCAGCGTGTCGAGCACGACGCCCATATTGCCGGCGCCGGCGATCCCCATCACCACGCCCTGATATTGCGGCGGATACCAGCGGCTCGCCTGCGGCAGCGCCACCGCGAACGAGGCGCCGCCGATGCCGAGGACAAGTCCGAACAGCTCGATCGCGAGCTTGCTTGTCAGCCCGAAATGCCAGACCGCAATGGTCGCTAATATGACCACGAGCTGCGCGATGATGCCGGTGCGCTTGGCGCCGATGATGTCGGCGAGCAGCCCCATCGGCACGCGGAGCAGCGCGCCGGCGAGCACGGGGATCGCGACCAAAGTGAACTTCTCGTTCACGGCCAGATTCATGTCGCGCGCGATGTAGACGATCAGCGGTCCGAGCGCGACCCACGCCATGAAACTGATGTCGAAGTACAGGAACGC
The DNA here is from genome assembly GCF_900696085.1 of Bradyrhizobium ivorense. Taxonomy (GTDB): domain Bacteria; phylum Pseudomonadota; class Alphaproteobacteria; order Rhizobiales; family Xanthobacteraceae; genus Bradyrhizobium; species Bradyrhizobium ivorense. The sequence continues at coordinate 122,535 of NZ_CAADFC020000013.1, read as the reverse complement.
AGCGAGCAGTGTCGGCCAGTGACCTGCCTTCTTGAACTCGGCTAGCTTCATCCAAGCGTCTCGCGTTGATGCGGCGGAGGCAGCCGCAGGCGTGCGGCCGTCTCGGACACAGATGACAATGTGGGTGAAAGTGAGCGCGCTCGTCGTTGAGACGCACTCGGTCAGGGAGATACTTCAGCAAGTCCCGTGCCATCGAAGCGATCGCGGCGCTTTGCCGTGCAGTCGCAAGGCGTTGCCGCGGGATGTTGAACGGCACGCGACACCTGCGATTGCCGTGGCTTGCAGCACGTGCCGCCGCGCAAACGCGCATGCTGGTGTTTTTTTGAGCGGTACGCCCCTCGGCGTGCGACGGCGCGTCGACATCGCGCTCGCTGTGGCAGTGGTGGCTGACCATGCTGTGCTGCACAAGAGATCATCGGCGTGGCTAAAAAATCGGCCGGCGGTGCGCGCGCCGCGTCATCAGGCAGATTCGAGGACGTCGAGAATGCCTTGATTTCGCTGCCAGATTCCATCGGGCCGAATTGGCATGCGTCTTGAATATCAGTCACTAACGGAACATCGATCGTCATTGGCGACGGTCTGCGCCCGCGGCTGGGCTTCCTACAAATCCAACCTTTATCGGTGCCGATCAACGACGCACGCGCGTCGTTGGGCAGCGCCGTCGGAATTGAGAGGCAGACCATGCTCGACAAGGTGATCAAGCAAAAGCTGGTGGTGATCGGCAACGGAATGGCCGGCATCCGCACGGTGGAGGCGCTACTCGAACGCGCGCCCGATCTCTACGACATCACGGTGTTCGGCTCCGAACCCTACGGCAACTACAACCGCATCCTGCTGTCGCCGGTGCTCGCCGGCGAGAAGACCGTCGACGACATCATGCTCAACACCGTCGACTGGTACGAGGACAACAACGTCACGCTGCGTAAGGGCGAGACGGTCACCATGATCGATCGCCGCACCTGCGAGGTGGTGACGGAGACCGGCGCGCGCGTTCCCTACGACCGCCTGCTGATCGCGACCGGCTCCAATCCGATCATGTTGCCGCTGCCGGGCAAGGACCTGCCGGGCGTGATCGGCTTCCGCGACATCTACGACGTCGACCGAATGATCAAGGCGTCGACCGACTATCGCAACGCCGTCGTGATCGGCGGCGGTCTGCTCGGCCTCGAAGCCGCCAACGGGCTGATGAAACGCGGCATGAACGTCACCGTCGTGCATCTGCTCGACACGCTGATGGAGCGCCAGCTCGATCCGGTCGCCGGCGGCCTGCTGCGCAAGTCGCTGGAAGAGCGCGGCATGGTGTTCAAGATGCCGGCGCAGACTCAGGCGATTCTCGGCGAGGATCGCGTCACCGGCGTGCGCTTCGGCGACGGCACCGAGCTGGCGGCCGATCTCGTGGTGATGGCGGTCGGCATCCGGCCGAATTTCGAGCTCGCCAAGAAGGCGGGGCTGCACTGCGAGCGCGGCATCGTCGTCTCCGACACTATGCAGACCTATGACGGCCGCATCTATGCGGTCGGCGAATGCGTGCAGCACCGCCGTCAGGTCTACGGCCTGGTGGCGCCGCTGTTCGAGCAGGCCAAGGTCTGCGCCAACCATCTCGCGATGAAGGGCTTTGCCACCTATGACGGCTCGGTCACCTCGACCAAGCTGAAGGTCACCGGCATCGACCTGTTCTCGGCCGGCGACTTCTCGCCCGGGCCGGACAAGGAGGAGATCGTGCTGCAGGACGCCAATCGCGGCGTCTACAAGCGCATCATCCTGAAGGACAAGAAGATCGTCGGCGCCGTGCTCTACGGCGACACCATCGACGGTCCCTGGTACTTCCAGCATCTGCGCGACGGCACCGACGTCTCGCATATGCGCGAGCGCCTGGTGTTCGGCGCCGCCAATCTCGGCGACGGCGGCGTCAACGGCCAGAACTCGGTCGCGGCGATGAGCGACGAGACCGAGATCTGCGGCTGCAACGGCGTCTGCAAGGGCGCGATCGTCAAGGCGATCAGCGAGAAGAAGCTGTTCACGCTCGACGACGTCCGCGCCCATACCAAGGCATCGTCGTCCTGCGGCTCCTGTACCGGCCTCGTCGAACAGGTGCTGGCGTTCACGCTCGGCGGCGACTACTCGGCGGCGCCGAAGGTCAAGCCGCTGTGCAAATGCACCGATCACAGCCACGACGACGTCCGCCGCGTCATCGTCGAGCAGCAGCTCAAGACCATCCCGGCGGTGATGCGCTTCATGGAGTGGAAGACGCTGAACGGCTGCCACTCCTGCCGTCCGGCGCTGAACTATTATCTGCTCGCGACCTGGCCCGGCGAGTATCGCGACGACCAGCAGTCGCGCTTCATCAACGAGCGCGTCCACGCCAACATCCAGAAGGACGGCACCTATTCGGTGGTGCCGCGGATGTGGGGCGGCGTCACCACGCCGAGCGAGCTGCGCGCGATTGCCGACGTCGCCGAGAAGTTCAACATCCCGACTGTCAAGGTCACCGGCGGCCAGCGCATCGACCTGCTCGGCGTCAAGAAGGAAGACCTCCCGGCGGTGTGGGCCGACCTCAACGACGCCGGCATGGTGTCGGGCCACGCCTACGCCAAGGGCCTGCGCACTGTGAAGACCTGCGTCGGCTCCGAATGGTGCCGCTTTGGCACCCAGGACTCCACCGGTCTTGGCATCAAGCTCGAGAAATTCATGTGGGGCTCGTGGACCCCGGCCAAGGTCAAGCTCGGCGTCTCCGGCTGCCCGCGCAACTGCGCGGAGGCGACCTGCAAGGACGTCGGCGTGGTCTGCGTCGATTCCGGCTACGAAATCCATTTCGCCGGCGCCGCCGGCCTGCACATCAAGGGCACCGAGTTCCTGACCAAGGTCGAGACCGAGGACGAGGCGCTCGAGGTGATCGTGGCGCTGACCCAGCTTTACCGCGAGGAGGGCTGGTATCTCGAACGCATGTACAAATGGTGCGACCGCGTCGGTCTCGAGCAGATCAGGAAGCGCGTGGTCGACGACGTCAAGAACCGCAAGGCGCTGTTCGAGCGCTTCGCCTATTCGCAGCAGTTCTCGCAGAGCGATCCGTGGGCGGAGCGCGCCAGCCGCGGCGTCGACCGCAACGAATTCGCCCCGCTTGCCGAATTGGAGCTCGCATGACCCAGTGGATCGAAATCGGCGCGCTGGACGACATTCCGCGGCTCGGTTCGCGCGTTGTGCGCACGCCCGGCGGCAACATCGCGGTGTTCCGCACCGAAAGCGACGAGGTGTTCGCGCTCGACGACCGCTGTCCGCACAAGGGCGGGCCGCTGTCGCAGGGCATCGTGCACAACAAGCGGGTGACCTGTCCGCTGCACAACTTCGTCATCGAGCTGGCGAGCGGCGAGGCGGTCGCGCCCGACGAGGGCTGCACGCACACCCATCCGGTCAAGGTCGAGAACGGCACCGTGTGGCTGGCGCTACGGCAGGCCGCGGCAGTGAGCTGAGCTGAGCGCCATGGCGGTCAAGACCACGTGTCCTTATTGCGGCGTCGGTTGTGGCGTGATCGCGACCAGGGACGCGGCTGGCGAGGTCAGTGTCGAGGGCGACCGGCAGCATCCGGCCAATTTCGGCCGGCTCTGCAGCAAGGGTTCGGCGCTCGCCGAGACCATCGGTCTCGACGGGCGGTTGCTCGAACCGCTGGTCGATGGCCAGCCGGCGACCTGGGACGCCGCGCTCGATCGCGTCGCCGACGGCTTTGCCCGCGTCATCCGCGAGCACGGGCCCGACGCGGTGGCGTTCTACGTCTCCGGCCAGCTGCTGACCGAGGACTATTACGTCATCAACAAGCTCGCCAAGGGCTTTGTCGGCACCGCCAATATCGACACCAATTCGCGGCTGTGCATGGCCTCCAGCGTCGCCGGGCACAAGCGCGCCTTCGGCAGCGACACCGTGCCGGGCTGCTATGAGGATCTTGAGCAGGCGGACCTGTTGGTGCTGGTCGGCTCCAACGCCGCATGGTGCCATCCGATCCTGCACCAGCGCATGCTGGCGGCCAAGGAGAAGAACCCCGCCTGCAAGATCGTGGTGATCGACCCGCGCCGCACCGCGACCTGCGAGGGCGCCGATCTGCACCTGCCGCTGCGCTCCGGCAGCGATGCGGTGCTGTTCAACGGGCTGTTCGCATTCCTCGCCGGCAGCAAGGCGGTCGATCGCGAGTTTGTCGGCAACAGCACGACGGGCGTCGTCGAGGCGCTCAAGCAGGTCGCCGGCCAGACCGTGGCGCAGACGGCAGCGACCTGCGGCCTCAGCGAAGGCGCCGTCGGATTGTTCTTCGACTGGTTCGCGCGCACCGAGCGGGTCGTCACGCTCTATTCGCAGGGCATCAACCAGTCGAGCAGCGGCGTCGACAAGGTCAACGCCATCGTCAACTGCCATCTGCTGACCGGGCGGATCGGGCGTCCCGGCATGGGTCCGTTCTCGCTGACCGGCCAGCCCAATGCGATGGGCGGCCGCGAGGTCGGTGGGCTCGCCAACCAGCTTGCCGCGCATATGGAGCTCGAGAACCCCGCGCATCGCGAACTGGTGCGGCGATTCTGGCGCGCGCCGGTGATGGCGGAGAAGGGCGGCTTGAAGGCGGTCGACATGTTCGACGCCATCGCCGACGGCCGCATCAAGGCGGTGTGGATCATCTCGACCAATCCGGTGGTGAGCCTGCCCGATGCAGACCGCGTCCGTGCCGCGCTCGACAAGTGCGAGCTGGTCGTGGTGTCGGATTGCGTGCGCGACACCGACACCACGCGCCATGCCGATGTGCTGTTGCCGGCGCTGGCCTGGGGCGAGAAGGACGGCACAGTCACCAATTCGGAGCGACGGATCTCGCGGCAGCGTCGGTTCCTCGAGGTACCAGGCGAGGCGCGCGCCGACTGGCGCATCATCTGCGATGTCGCCACCCGCATGGGATATTCCGGTTTTGCCTACGGCTCGGTCGCCGAGGTGTTCCGCGAGCACGCCGAACTGTCGGGCTTCGAGAACAATGGCGCGCGGGATTTCGACATCTCGGCGTTGTCGACGCTCGACGACGGCGCCTATGCGGCGCTGGCGCCGGTGCAATGGCCGGTGACATCAGAGCATCCGGCCGGGACGGCGCGGATGTTCGAGACCCCAAAATTCTTCACGCCGGACCGCAAGGCGCGCTTCATTCCGATCGCCCCGCGCGCGCCGCGTCATGCGACCAGCCGCGACTATCCGCTGGTGCTCAACAGCGGGCGCGTCCGCGATCAGTGGCACACCATGACGCGGACCGGAAAGACCGCGCGGCTGCTGTCGCACGTGTTCGAGCCCTATGCCGAATTCCATCCCGAGGATGCGCGGCTGGCTGGCCTCACCAATGACGGGCTGGCGCGGCTGACCAGCCCCTGGGGCGAGATGATCGCGCGCGTCGTGGTCTCTTCCGACCAGCGCCGCGGCTGCGTGTTCGTGCCGATGCACTGGAACGCGGAGTTTGCCGGCGAGGGCCGCGTCAACGCGCTGGTCAACCCGGCCACCGACCCGCTGTCCGGCCAGCCGGAATCGAAGCACACGCCGGTGAAAGCCAATCCCTACGCGCCGAAATGGCACGCCTTCATCCTGAGCCGCAATCCGATCCGGCGGCCCGAGACCGGCTACTGGGTGCAGGGCAAGGCCGGCGATTGCTGGCGGCTGGAACTTGCGGGCGAAACGCGCCCGGAGAGCTGGCGCGACTGGGCGCGCGCGCAGCTCGGCCTCGAGGACGTCGAGATCGAGTGGATCGCCTATCGCGATCCCGGCGCCGGACGCTTCCGCTACGCGGCGGTGCGCGACGGCCGGCTCGACGGCTGCGTGTTCATCGCGCCCGACCACACGCTGCCGTCACGGGCGTGGCTGACCGGGCTGTTTGCCGAGCCGCAATTGTCGGCGAATGCGCGGATGTCGCTGCTCGCGGGCCGGCCGTTCGGGGCCGGCGAGGACACCGGCCCGGTGGTCTGTTCCTGCTTTGGCGTCGGACGGCACCAGATCACCGCCGAGATCGCTAGGGGCGCCGACAGCGTCGAGGCGATCGGCCGGCGCCTGAAGGCCGGCACCAATTGCGGCGGCTGCCGGCCCGAGATCAGCAAGCTGGTCGGCACCCGCGCGCAAATGCGGCAGGCAGCCGCATCCTGACAACCGCGGCAGCCCGACGCAGAATTGCAGTCGGCGGTTTCGCAATTTCGCGCGGCGGCAATCCGCGACCTCCAAGAGCCGGTTCCGGCGGATGTACCGCCGCGCCGCACATAGGGCGCAGGCGGATAGTGTCATGCCGACAACGCAGTGCTCGCGCGGCCAAAATGGTGTATCGGCAAGCCGAGCGGCGCGCGGGCACGGGTCCAGCGCCACATAATCACATACTGGAGGAAGCTTTCATGTCGGCTCTGCCACTCTCGGGCATCAAGATTCTCGATTTGACGCGGGTGCTGGCGGGCCCGTTGTCGGCCCAGATGCTGGCGGATCTCGGCGCCGACGTGATCAAGATCGAGCGTCCCGGCGGCGGCGACGATGCCCGCGCCTTCGGCCCGCCTTACCTGACCGATCCCGAGGGCAAGCAGAACAACAACAATTCGTTCTATCTCTGCGCCAACCGCAACAAGAAGTCGGTCACCGTCAACATTGCGAAACCCGAGGGGCAGCAGATCATCCGCGAGCTGGCCAAGACCGCCGACGTGATGATGGAGAACTACAAGGTCGGCGATCTCAAGCGCTACGGCCTCGACTACGAGACCATCAAGCAGCTCAACCCCGGCATCATCTATTGCTCGGTGACCGGTTTCGGCCAAACCGGCCCCTATGCGCCGCGCGCCGGCTATGACGCGATCCTGCAGGCAATGGGCGGCCTGATGAGCGTCACCGGCCATATCGACGGCGAGCCGGGCGAGGGCCCGATGAAGGTCGGCCCCTCGATCGTCGACTACATGACCGGCATGAACACCTCGATCGGCATTCTCTCGGCGCTTTACCACCGCGACGCCAACAACGGCGAAGGGCAGCATATCGACGTCTGCCTGTTCGACACCGTGATCGCCTCGCTGTCGCACTGGCTGCAGATCTACCTCGTCAACGGCAAGATGCCGCCGCGCCGCGGCACCTGGGGCAATGGCGGCATGCCGGCCGGCGTGTTCCGCTGCACCGACGGCGAACTGATGCTGGTGGTCGGCAATGACGGCCAGTTCCAGCGCACCTGCGCCGTGCTCGGCGAGCCCGAGCTCGCCAATGACAAGCGCTTCATCAAGAACAACGACCGCGTCGTGCACGGCAAGGAGATCATGGCGATCTTCGCCGGCCTGTTCCTGAAAAAGCCGGTGGCCTACTGGCTGGAGAAGCTCGAGGAGGCCGGCGTGCCGTCCGGTCCGATCAACAATTTCGAGCAGGTGTTTTCCGATCCGCACGTGCAGTCGCGCGGCATGCGGGTCAAGGTCGACCATCCGTTCGAGCCGAACCTGTCGCTGATCCGCAACGCGCTGAGTTTCTCCGGCACCCCCATCACCGACTACCGCGCCCCGCCACTGCTCGGGGCCAACACCAGGGACGTGCTGGCGACGATCGGCTACGACGACGCCAAGGTCGAGGCGCTGAAGGCGCAGGGGATCGTGTAGCCGCGGGCGGGGCTGCCCGCGCGCCGGTTGATCCCCGTCATCCTGAGGTGCTCGCCTCTTCGGCGAGCCTCGAAGGATGAATCGGCCACCAGCCGGGCCGTCGACCCTTCGAGGGCCGCTGAAGAAGCGGCCACCTCAGGGTGACGGACCGAACGCGCAGGGTGCCGGGGCATTACGACAACACTTCGACTGATATCGAAACATGATTGACGCGATCGCGCTACTCTGGCGCCATCGATCCCTGTCGAAGGTGTCAATCAATGAAACGAGAAGTCGTCCGCGTCGAACCGATCTCGACCTGGCTGGAGCGCTGGAAGGCGCCGGCGTCGGTGGTCACCTGCGCCGGCAACATGGTGTTCGTCTCCGGCCTGCCGCCGTTCGATCCCGCAACCGGCGAGATCGCCGCCGGCGCCTCGATCGAGCGGCAGAGCGAACTCGTCATGGAGCAGCTCAAGCTCTGCCTCGTCACCGCCGGCGCCTCGCTCGACAGCGTGATGAAGTGCAACGTGTTCTGCACCTCGGCCAAGCATTTTGCGACCTTCAACGCGGTCTACGCCAGATATTTCCCAAAGGATCCGCCGACGCGGATTTTTGTTTGCATCCCGGAATGGACCGGCCCGTTCGACGTCGAGATCGACTGCATCGCGATGGTGTAGGGCGGCTCGATCGGCCCGCAGGCTCCGCTTACCTCGCCCCGCTTGCGGGGAGAGGTCGGATTCGAACGTAGCTCGAATTCGGGTGAGGGGGGTCTCCGCGTGCTCATGTGTCACCGTCGATGCGGCGACGGCTCCTCACCCCAACCCTCTCCCCGCAAGAGCGGGGCGAGGGGGCGCAGCGCCGCCGGGGCCGCTCTTCGCGCCTGTTTCAAAGATCCTGCCGCGTCAGCCGTCCCTGCACGAAGGCCGGCCGCGCCGGCTTGCTGGCGGGGACTTCGCCCGCGGTCAGCGCCATCACGGTGACACTGACGACGCGGTCGATAATGGCGCGGACGTCGTCGAGGTCGCATTTGCCTTCCGACAGCCTGAGCAGCCGCTCCTTCTCGCGGATGGTGTGGTGCGCCATCGCCAGCGCAAAGTGCAGGCCCCAATAGAGCTCGGTGTCGTCACGGCCGGGCATCGCGCGGCGCATCGCGGCGGCGAATTTGCGCAAGTGATCGACCTCGCGGTTCTTGATGCGGCGGATCGGCGGCACCGATTCGATCGAGGCGCGGATCATGAAGCGCGCTGCGGTCGAGCCTTCGCGGTCGGGGCCGAGGCAGCCGCGCAGCGGCGGGCCGACCAGCGCGCGGATGATGTCCTCGATCGTGGCGCGGCCACCGCCGCGTTCCTCCGCCGCCTTCAATTCATTGAGCCGCTCGCGGTTGGTCTGGATGCTGCGGGTGACGAACAGCTCCGCGATCAATTCGTCCTTGGAGCCGAAATGATAGTTCACCGCGGCGAGGTTGACATTGGCCTCGGCGACGATGTCGCGCAGCGTGACGTCGCCGAAACCGCGGTCGGCATAGAGCCGCTCGGCGGCCGCGAGAATCGCGGATCGGGTCTGATCGCTGGCCATGGCTCCAAACCTCCGGTCATTCCGGACCGCGACGGCGTCGCGAATCCGGAATCTCGCGCCGTAACCTCGGGATTCCGGGTTCGGCGCTGGCGCGCCGCCCCGGAACGACGTGGGCGGACGGCGGTTGCATTTCAAACATTTGTATGAAACTATCGTTTGAAGAGCCGGAAATGTCAATCCGCAACAATGCGGGCGGCATTCTGGCACACCACGGCGCGGTCCCGCGAAGGCCCTTGCAGGCTCGTGGCGCGAGGTGGACAGTGCGGCCCAAAGTCTAGGAAAAACGAGGAGCGTCCCGATGGATTTCACGATGTCGCCGAAGCAGAAGGAATGGCTCGAGCGCGTTCAGGCCTTCATGAAAACCCACGTCCGGCCGGCGGTGCCGATCTACGACAAGCAGGACGCCGAGGGGCCGCGCTGGAAGGTGATCCCGATCCTCGAGGAACTGAAGAAGAAGGCGAAGGCCGAAGGCCTCTGGAACATGTTCATGCCGCCGTCCTCGCATGAGGACGATGAATTCCACGGCGCAGGATTGACCAATCTCGAATATGCGCTGCTATCGGAAGAGATGGGCCGCATCTCCTGGGCCTCCGAAGTGTTCAACTGCTCGGCGCCCGATACCGGCAACATGGAAGTGTTCATCCGCTACGGCACCAAGGAGCAGAAGCGCAAATGGCTGCGGCCGCTGATGGACGGCGAGATCCGCTCCGCCTTCCTGATGACCGAGCCCGCGGTCGCGTCTTCGGATGCCACCAACATCGAGACAAGGATCGAGAAGGACGGCGATCATTACGTGATCAACGGCCGCAAATGGTGGTCGTCCGGCGTCGGCGATCCGCGCTGCAAGATCGCGATCCTGATGGGCAAGACCGATTTCAACGCCGCCAAGCATCAGCAGCAGTCGCAGATCCTGGTGCCGCTCGACACGCCCGGCATCAAGGTCGAGAAGATGCTGCCGGTGTTCGGCTTCGACGACGCGCCGCACGGCCACGCCCAGGTGCTGCTGGAGAACGTCCGCGTGCCGAAGGAGAACATTTTGCTCGGTGAGGGCCGCGGCTTCGAGATCGCGCAGGGCCGGCTCGGTCCGGGCCGCATCCATCACTGCATGCGCACCATCGGCCAGGCCGAGGAGGCGCTGGAGAAGATGGTGAAGCGGCTCGCCTCGCGCACCGCGTTCGGCAAGAAGATCATCGAGCATTCGGTCTGGGAGCAGCGCATCGGCGAGGCCCGCACCGACATCGAGATGAACCGTCTGCTGTGCCTGAAGGCCGCCGACATGATGGACAAGGTCGGCAACAAGACCGCGCAGGCCGAGATCGCGATGATCAAGGTCGCCGCGCCCAACATGGCGCTGAAGATCATCGACCAGGCGATCCAGGCCTATGGCGGCGGCGGCGTCTCCGACGATGCCGGGCTGGCGCGCGCCTACGCCCACATCCGCACGCTTCGTCTCGCCGACGGTCCGGACGAGGTGCACAATCGCGCCATTGCCAGGCTCGAACTTCGGAAGTATGCAAACACGTCGCACTGAGCATGACGCGGAACGCATGGCGTTCGCGCAGACATCGTGCTCAGAATGAAAAGGACATCAGGCCGGGGCGCCGGCCTGATCAAGGGAGCGCCGCCATGGCGCTCCCCAATGATTTGAGGGAGCGTCAGCGTGGCGGACGGCGTCAGGAAGGACGAGGAATTTTCCGGCACAAGGGAAGTCGAGGAGCGCCATCGGATCAACGAGGCCAATCTCGACGCCTGGATGAAGGAACACGTCGAGGGCTATCAGGGACCGCTCACCGTCCTGCAGTTCAAGGGCGGCCAGTCGAACCCGACCTACAAGCTGCAGACGCCCGGCCGCGCCTATGTGATGCGGCGCAAGCCGTTCGGTAAATTGTTGCCGTCGGCGCATGCGGTCGACCGCGAGTTCCGTGTGATCGCCGCGCTCGGCAAGCAGAATTTTCCGGTCGCAAAAGCCTATGCGCTGTGTACCGATGACGCCGTAATCGGCTCGGCCTTCTACATCATGTCGATGGAGGAGGGGCGGGTGTTCTGGGATCCGACGCTGCCGAGCCAGGAGCCGGACGCGCGCCGAAAGATCTTCACCAGCAAGATCGAGACGCTGGCCAAGCTGCATCTGTTCAATCCCGAGGCGATCGGGCTCGGCGATTTCGGCAAGCCCGGCAATTATTTTGCGCGGCAGGTCGATCGCTGGACCAAGCAGTACCGCGCCTCCGAGACCCAGCACATCGAGGAATTCGAGAAGCTCGCCGAGTGGCTGCCGAAAACCGTGCCCGAGCAGCAGCGGGTTTCGATCGTCCATGGCGACTACCGGCTCGACAACATGATCTTCCACGCCACCGAGCCGCGGGTGCAGGCCGTGCTGGACTGGGAGCTGTCGACGCTCGGCGACCCCATGGCCGACTTCACCTATCTCCTGATGCAGTGGACCATGCCGGGCCTCGCCGGGGCCGACCTCAAGGCGCTGAACATTCCGAGCCAGGACGAGGCCGCCGAGATTTATTGCAAGGTGACCGGCATCCCGGTGCCCGACCTCAACTGGTACTTCTCCTACAACCTGTTCCGCCTTGCCGGCATCACCCAGGGCATTGCCGGGCGGGTCCGCGACGGCACCGCCGCGAACGCCAAGGCGCTTGAATCCGCCAAGCGCACGGTGCCGCTGTCGCAGGCGGCATGGGAATACGCCCAGAAGGCCGGCGCGGTCTGAGACATCAGCGGCGCGATCCAACCGGGTCGCGCCGCATTCGAGTAACCTCGCCCCGCTGCGGGGAGAGGTCGGATCGCATCGCTAGATGCGATCCGGGTGAGGGGGACTCACCGCGAGTCCGTCTCTCAACGACTTTGCTGAGGTAGCCCCTCACCCCAACCCTCTCCCCGCGAAGAGCGGGGCGAGGGAGCATAGTCCCGCCTTGACTGGTACTTCGCATTCCCTGCTGGATATTGAATTGAAGCTTTCTCCAAACCTTCGCGGCAGTCTGCTGATGGCTGCGGCCATGGCCAGCTTCACGGTCAACGACACTATCACCAAGGCGGTGTCGGCGGAGCTCAACATCGGTGAGATCCTGCTGGTCCGCGGCGGCTTTGCCATCGTGCTGGTGGCGGCGCTCGCCGCCTACCGCGACGCGTTGCGCAGCCTGCGGGTGCTTCTGATCTGGCCGGTGGCCTTGCGCGTGATCGGCGAGATCGGCGGCACGCTGACCTATCTGTCGGCGATTGCGCAGATCCCGCTCGCCAATGCCTCGGCGATCTTCCAGGCGTTGCCGCTCGTCATCACGCTGGGCGCGGCGCTGGTGTTCGGCGAGCCGGTCGGCTGGCGGCGCTGGCTCGCAATCGCGGCCGGCTTCATCGGCGTACTGATCATCGTCCGGCCCGGCGCGGAGGGCTTTAGCCAGGCCGCGCTGCTGGCGCTGGCCTCGGTCGGCTTCTGCGCGGTGCGCGATCTCGCGACCCGCCGCATCCCCAAGCAATTGCCGACCCTGTTCATCACGCTGCTGACGACGGTGACGGTGTCGACCGCGGGCGCCGTCGTGCTGGTTCCGCTCGGCGGCTGGCAGCCGCCGTCCGGCAACGCGCTTAGCCTGCTCGCGCTCGCCGCGGTCCTGATCCTGATCGGCTATCAGTGCATCATCGCGGCGCTGCGCACCGGCGACATCTCGGCGATCGCGCCGTTCCGCTATTCCGCGCTGCTGTGGGCGATGCTGACCGGCTATCTCGCCTTCGGCCACAAGCCGGACGGAGCGATGCTGATCGGCGCCGCGATCATCGTCGCCTCCGGCCTCTACGCCTTCTACCGCGAGCGCCTCCGCGACAAGCTCCGCCCGGCCGCCAGCGGCCCCGGCCTGCCGCCGGATGGATTGTGAGTGCGGTGGCGCGAAGTCCGTAGTCCGTAACCCGGGTGAGCGGAGCGATACCCGGGGCCACTGTTGCCGCATATCGCTTCGCTCATGCGGGCTACGAAACTACGAAACTGATCCGGCGGGATTGCGGAAACCTGGTCCGAAGGGAGAAGCAAAGCTCAGGCTGCTCCAGGCCAGCGACTCCGTCATCAGAACATGATCGCCGATCAGCCGGGCGAGTTCCGCTGCGTGCGTGGTCGGGATGAAGTGACTGGCGCCGGCGATCGTGCGCAGCGATGCATTCGCCATCGCACGGCTGAGAATATCGGCGCTCTTCGCCAGGGGCTCGGCGCTATGCTCGCCCCGGATGACGAGGCTCGGCAGCAATATGTTGGCGAGCGACCCGATGGATGGGTCGAAGCCGGAGCGCATGTCGCGAATGTGGGTCGGCGTGGCGTCAACGATATATTGTCGCCCGCGGGACGGCAGCGCATCGAAGCTGCCGCGGCCGGCGAGATAGTCGACCATCCGGCGCGCGGCGTCCTTGTCGCCATGCTCGTACGCGCGGACGTAATCGTCGCGCATCGCGACGAACTGCTCGTAGAGCGTCTGCTCTCCCGCCTGGCGCAGCAGTCCGAAGGCGACGGGCTCGATCAGGGTGAGGCTCATCAGCGGAACCAGTCCGCACAGCGCAAGGTCGAGGCAGACCAGCGCGCCATAGGAATGGCCGACGAGATGCACCGGGCCTCCGGTGTGACGAATGACCGCTTCGACGGTTTCGGATTGCCGATCCACCGAGCTGTCGGACGACGTCCGGCTTTCCCGCGTGCCGCCGTAGCCGGGAAGGCTCGTCGTCACGGTCCGGAAGCGATTGCGGAGCCCCGCGACGATGTCGCGCCAGGCCGACTCGCTGGACCATGATCCGGGCACCAAGACGATGGTCGGCCCCGCGCCCTGTTCGCTGTAATCGATAGGTCCGTGCTTGTCCTGCAGCATGTCGATCTCCCGTTGTTTCCGACTGCGAAGGCGGCAGTTGCAGGATGCACGGGCCGGACTGCGACACTTTACCAACCTGTTATTTTTCGATGACTGGCCACTGACTTTGCGGTCGGCCGGCTGCTAGGCTTGCCTTGCTCGGGCTGGATCGGGAGCGGAGCCTTGCGCTATCAGTTTGAGGATTTCGTGCTCGACGCCGACAGGCGCGAATTGCATCGCGGATCCGAGACGGTTGCGATTGCGCCGCAGGCGTTCGATCTCCTGGTCTTCCTGATACGCAACCGCGAGCGGGTTGCCAGCAAGGACGACCTGATTGCCGCGATCTGGGGGCGCCGTGTCGTTACCGACGCAGCACTTGCGACCCGACTCAACGCCGCCCGTGCCGCGATCGACGATAGCGGTGACGAACAGCGCCTGATCAAGACCCTGCAGCGCAAGGGCTTTCGCTTCGTAGGGGCCGTCAAGGAGATCGGCGGCGCAGATGACGGCCCGGCGGCGCTGCCGGCAACCCCGGCGATCCCGTCCGACCGGCCATCGATTGCCGTGCTTCCATTCGAGAATCTGTCGGGCGATTCGGATCAGGACTACTTCGCCGATGGCCTCGTCGAGGACATCACCACGGCGCTGTCGCGGTTCAGGGCGTTGTTCGTCATCGCCCGGCAGTCGAGCTTTACCTATCGCGGGAAGGCCGTCGACGTCAGGCAGGTCGGGCGCGAGCTCGGTGTGCGCTACGTCCTGGAGGGGAGCGTACGAAAGTCGGGGACCCGGCTCAGGATCACCGGCCAGCTCATCGACGCCGCGACCGCGGCGCATCTATGGGCGGATCGGTTCGACGGCGCCCTGAAAGATATCTTCGAGCTGCAGGACAGCGTGACGCAGCAGGTGATCGGGGCCATCGCGCCCGAGCTCGATCGCGCCGAGGTCGGACGGGCGAGCCGGAGGGTGACCGGCAATATCGATGCGGTCACGGCATTCTACCGCGGCTTGCCCTATGTCGAGTTTCCGACCACCGCGGCGAACAACGAGGCCGCCATGAGCCATTTCCGGCAGGCGGTTGCGCTCGATCCCGCGTTTGCTCCGGCGCTTGGCGGCATAGTGAGTTGTCTTGCATGGCGACGCGCCAACAAATGGCCCGGCGACCTCGCTGAGGATAACGCCGAATTGTCAGGTCTTGCCGAACGCGTCAGGCAGTTGGGCACCGATGACGCTTTCACGCTCTCGGTGATGGGCTTCAATCTGTTCTGGATGCTGCTGGACTACGATGCCGGCTTCGAGATGATCGAACAGGCCGTTCGCTCAAACCCGAACTATGCGCGGGCCTACAATTTGAGGGGACTACTGCGGACCTGGAACGGCGAACCGGACGCGGCGGCGGACTTCGAGCAGGCCATGCGGCTGAGCCCGCGCGATCCCTTCAAGTACAACGCGATGATGGGGCTTGCCCTTGCGCATCACAATGCCGGCCGGCATGCGGCGGCGGCCGAGTGGGCGGACCGGTCGCTGCGTGCATTTCCTCCGTCATTCTTTGTCGGAATGACGCAGGCGATCCTCTGCTACGTGGGGGCGGGGAGGCTGCAGGATGCCAGGAGCGTGATGGCGGAATGCCTTCGCATCAATCCTGCATGGAGCCGCTCGAACAGCTTGGCCCCGCCCTGGGTCAGATCACCGAGACTCCGGTCGGAGCTCATGGAGGCGTTCGTCACGGCTGGATTGCCCGATTAGCCAGGCGCTCGGCGTGACAGTCGACCACGGGACGCTCCCGCATGTCGCTACGCTCATGCGGGCTACGCGGCTACGCCGTCACTTCGCGCAATGCGTGATCAGCCGCGCGACAAAATCCCCGCAGGCGAGCAGCTGCGACAGCTCGACGAATTCATCCGGCGTGTGGGCCTGCGCGATTCCGCCGGGGCCGACCACCACCGACGGCACGCCGGCCATGCTGACGAACAGGCCGGCCTCGGTGCCGAACGCCACCTTGGCATGGTCGTTGCGGCCGGCGAGCTGCTTTGCCAGCGTGACGAAGGGATTTTCCGCCGGCGTGTCGAGCGCGGGGTAGTCGAGGATCTCCTCGAAATCGATGCCGCACTCCGGATGCTGCGCGCGCATCCTCGGCTCGATCTCGGCCTTCGCCCAGGCGATGATCGCGTCGGTGACCTGCCGCGACTCGGTGATGCCGATGCCGCGGCATTCGAACTCCACCGCGCAGGTGTCGGGCACGATGTTAAGCGCCGCGCCGCCATGCACGATGCTGGTCAGCAGCGTGGAGTGCGGCACGTCGTAGAGGCTGCTGCGTTCGGCGTCCGCGGCGAGCAGCGCGGCGCGCCGGCGGATCTCGACGATCAGCTCGGCGGCATATTCGATCGCGTTGACGCCGTCGGGCGCGATCGAGGAGTGGCGGGCGAGGCCGCGGAAGGTGGCGCGGACGCCGTGCTTGCCCTTGTGGCCGATGATCACCTGCATCTGCGTCGGCTCGCCGACGAAGCAGCCGAGCGGTTTTATCGGCTTGCGGCTGAGCTCGCGCAGCATCGGCCGCACCCCGACGCAGCCGATCTCCTCGTCATAGGAGATCGCCAGATGAATCGGGGTTTTCAAATTGGCCGTGAGCATCTCCGGGACCATCGCGAGGCAGACCGCGACAAAGCCCTTCATGTCGGTGGTGCCGCGGCCGTAGAGCCGGCCGTCGCGCTCTACCAGCTCGAACGGGTTGTGGCTCCAGTCCTGTCCGGCAACGGGAACCACGTCGGTGTGCCCCGACAGCACCAGGCCGGCCTTGTCCTCGGGGCCGATCGTGACCCACAGCGAGGACTTCTGGCCGGTGTCGTCGACGATCCGCTGTCCGCTGACGCCGAGCGAGGCGAGGTATTTTTCGATGTGGTCGATCAGCGGCAGGTTCGAGCGATCGCTGACGGTGTCGAAGGCGACGAGGTCGGCGAGCAGCTTGCGGATACGGTCGGGACGTGGCGTTTGCATGGTCGGCTCAGTTGGAGGGATCGGACGCGGCCAGGGCCGGCCGAGAAACGACGACAAGTTCGCCCGATATGGCGCCACAAGCAAGGCCGCGCCGGTCGATTGGCGCTATGCCGTCTGCTGCAACGGATGCTCGAAGAAATGTCGGTATGCGTACGACAGAAAGCCGATGCTGATGGGCAGCAGCAGCAAGGAGCAGACCGTGCTCGCCGTACTGGCTGCGGCTATTCGCGTCGCGGTCAGCGTTGGATAGGCAAGGTCCAGCAAGGCGATGACGACGAGATCGGTCAGCAGCAGCGGCGGGAGGGTTGTGACGATCAGTCCCCAGAACAGCCGCCAGGTATTGCCGCTTGTGCGGTGCCAGGCCTGGCCGAAACTCAGATCCTCATTGCCGATTGCGCGGGCGGGAAGCAGCAGGCTCAGCCGCAACGTGACCGCGAGGCCGATGACGTAGAACGCGGCTGCTGGGAGCAGCAATTGGAAGAAGGCGACGGGGCCGCCTGTATTCGGGCCGAACGTGGCCGGCACCGTCAGGTAGAAGCCGCCGAGGATGACGATGAGCGCCGGCCCGATCAGGATGACGCAGAGCAGGAAGCCGATCACCACAAAGTGCCACAGATCGCCGCTGGTGATGTTGCTGCCGCTGAGGCCGGGCTGTTCGTCCAGGATCATCAGCCGGTGCCAGGCGACCGCGATGCTGACCGCGGCCAGGATCGCCAGGGCGGCGCCGAGCTGCAGCAGCGCGGTGGTTTGCTGAAGCTGCGTCATGCTCGGAAACAGTTCAGGCTGGACCTGCCCGATCACCGCCATCGCCAGGGACCATCGCTGCCAGCTGGCATAGCCGGTCAGGGCGGCAACCGCGATCAGCCAGAGCCACGAGGCGCGCAACACATCCTCAAACCGGTTGAAGAAGGTCGAATAGGCGAGGCCGATCGCTTGCCACAACGGCAGCTTTGGATAGGGCAGCTCGGGCGGGGTCTCGGCCATGCTCATGTCGGTTGCCCTCGATGTCGATACCGAACGGTTCGAACCGGCCCTCAGACCACCACAGATTGTGAAATGTTTCGTAAGCGAATGGGCGAAGAAGCCGCCCATCGCGTGCCGCGCCGGCACCGGAGGGAGCGCGCAGCCCCCAACCCGTCATCCTGAGGTGCGAGCCTTGCAGCGCAGTTGCGCTGCTGGGCGAGCCTCGAAGGATGAATCGGCCCGGCTGGTGGCCGTCGATCCTTCGAGGCTCGCCGAAGAGGCTCGCACCTCAGAGGCTGTGAATCTATGTGATTTGGCGGGTTTCTGTTTGCGTAAGCGTGAGTCGGATGATTCCCTGCTTTCAAGGTCGATGGAGGCACGGATGTCACGCGAAACACTGTTTGGTGATCTACCTGAAGCAGAGGCGGTTGCGCGGGACTGGCCGGGAAGCGCCCGGCTTCGCGAGCCTGTCCGCGATCAAGTTGAGCTGCGGGCGGTCGATCTTGAGGCGTTGCTGCCGGCTGAGCATCCGGCACGCGTGATCTGGGCCTATGTCGAGAGGCTCGATCTGAGCGCGCTTGAAGGGACCGTTCGGGCGCGTGCCCATGGTCCGGGTCAAGCGCCGGTCAGCCCACGCCTGCAACTGGCGTTGTGGTTGTTTGCCACGAGCCAGGGTGTCGGCAGTGCCCGGGCGCTGGCACGGCTGTGCGAAAGCCATGATGCGTATCGCTGGCTGTGCGGTGGGGTCAGCGTGAACTACCATAGCCTGTCGGAGTTCCGCACCGCGCATCCAGAGCTTTTGGAGCAGCTACTGGTGGAGCACGTTGCCTCGCTCTCGGTTGCCGGGGTGATCGACCTTGATGAAGTGGTGCAGGATGGCGTGCGTGTGCGCGCCTCGGCGGGAGCCAGTTCGTTCCGGCGCAAGAAGAAGCTGCACAAGGAGTTGAAGAAGGCCAAGCGTTTGGTCGAGCACCTGCGGCAAGAGAATGACGACGATCCTGACGCCAGCAACAGGCGTATCCGAGCCGCAGAGGGCCGTGCGGCCCGTGAACGCGAGGCGCGTGTCGCCGCGGCACTCCAGCAGCTTGCCGCCATCGAAGCGCATCGCGCGCGCCGCGGCCGCGAGAACAGGAACAACAGAAAGAAGGGGAGCAAGCGCTCCGAGCCGCGTGTTTCCACGACCGACCCGCAGGCGCGGGTCATGAAGATGGCCGACGGCGGCTTCCGTCCCGCCTACAACTGCCAAGTCGCAAGCGTCGCCGAGGGACAGATCGCCATTGCCGTGGATGTGACCAATGTCGGCTCGGACCGCGGCCTGATGCGGCCAATGCAGGAACGGCTTGCGGGCCTTTATGGTCACGCGAAGCGTTACCTTGTCGACGGCGGGTTCAACAAGCACGAAGACATCGAATGGGCTGCTAGCCAGGGGATCAAGGTCTATGGCCCGCCGGCCAACAGCAAGCATGGGAGCGATCCCTATGCACCACGCCCCGAGGACGGCCCCGGCATGGCCGCCTGGCGCAGACGGATGAAAAGCCTGCACGGCAAGAGCGTCTACAAACGCCGGGCGCCGGGCGAATGCATCAACGCCCGCTTCCGCAACTGGGGCCTGCGCCAGTTCACGGTTCGGGGTCGCGAAAAAGTGCTCACCGTGCTGCGCTGGTTCGCCCTCGCCAACAACGTCCTCGCCGGACACAGGCTCCTGGCCCAAGCAGCATAACCAAACACCAGCGACCTTGAGGGTTGCGCCCTGATCGCCATCGCTCTACTGGGCCAAATGGCGCGGTCACCCCTGTTAGGGTCACAAGCTCTCAGGATGACGGGGAGGGATTAGTCGCGATCGCCTACCGCGCCTTCGGGTCCAGCGCGTCGCGCAGGCCGTCGCCGACCAAATTGAACGACAGCACGACCAGGAAGATCGCAAGGCCCGGCCAGATCGCCATCCATGGCGCGCTGGTGAGGAAGCGCTGCGCGGCGTTGAGCATGCTGCCCCAGGATGGCGCCGGCGGCTGCTGGCCGAGGCCGAGGAAGGAGAGCGCGGCCTCGGCAATGATCGCGGCGGCGATCGACAGCGTCGCCTGCACCAAAAGCGCCGGCAAAATGTTCGGCAGGATGTGGACCAGCGCGATGCGCCAGCGCGGATTGCCCATGGCGCGCGCGGCCTCGATGTAGTCCTCGACCTTGACGCTCAGCACCTGGCCGCGGGTCAGGCGGATGAAGATCGGCGTCGCCGAGATGCCGATCGCGATCATCGCATTGCCGAGGCTCGGCCCGAGGAAGGCGGCGAGCGCGATCGCCAGTATCAGGAATGGGCAGGCCAGCATCGCATCGGTGATGCGGCTGATCAGCGCGTCGATGAAGCCGCCGCGATAGCCCGCAAGCAGCCCGAGCGGCACGCCGATCGCGAGCGCGATGCCGACCGAGATCACGCCGGCGAGCAGCGAGGCGCGTGCGCCGAACACGACGCGGGCCAGCACGTCGCGGCCGAGCTCGTCGGTGCCGAACCAGTGCTGCACTGAGGGCGCCTTGCGCACCAGCGACCAGCTCGTCGCGATCGGATCATAGGGCACGATCAGCGCGGCGAACACCGCCATCAGGACGAAGATCGCGATCACGGCGAGGCCGAGCACCGCGCCCTTGCGCCGGATCAGCCGCCGCCAGGCGCGCCGCGCCGGGCTCTCCAGCGTCTCGGCGGCGGCGAGGGGGACGGTTGCGAGTGCAGCATCGGTCATCGCATCAGCCCCGCAGCCGCGGATTGACCAGGATGTAGGCGATATCGGCGATCAGGTTCAGCGTGATGTAGATCGTCGCCGTGGTCAGCACCACGCCCTGCACCACGGCATAGTCGCGGTTGAACACGGCATCGACGATCAGCTTGCCGAAGCCGGGGATCGAAAAAATCTGCTCGGTCAGCACCGCGCCCGACAGCAGCGTGCCGAGCTCGAGCGCGCCGAGCGTGATGATCGGCGTCAGCGCGTTGCGCATGGCGTGCTTGAGGATCACGGTGCGCTCGGCAAGGCCCTTGGCGCGCGCGGTGCGCACATAGTCGCTCTCCAGCACCTGCAGCATCGCACTCCGCGTGTGGCGCATCAGGATAGCGGCGATGGCGTTGCCGAGCACGAAGGCCGGCATGATGGTGGCGGCAATGCTGGCGCGCCAGTTCTCGGTCAGCGGTACGTAGCCGGAGGCCGGCAGCCAGCCCAGTTCGATCGAGAACAGGAAGATCAGCATGATGCCGAGCCAGAAATTCGGCGTCGAGATGCCCCACAGCGCGAACAGATTGGCGCCGTAATCCCAGGCGGAGCCTTTCTTGACCGCCGAGACGATGCCGGCGGGAATGCCGATCAGGAACGCGATCACGATCGCCATGCCGGCAAGCTGTAGCGTCACCGGCAGCTTCTGCGCGATCAGCTCCCGCACCGGCATCTTGTTGCGCAGCGACTCGCCGAAATCGCCCGACAGCACGCCCTTGATCCAGTAGACATACTGCACCGGGATCGGCTGATCGAGGTGATATTGCGCGCGGATCTGCGCGATCACAGCCGGATCGCGCTCCTCGCCGGCCATCACCAGCGCCGGATCGCCGGGCAGCAATTGCTGCAGCGAGAAGATCAGGATCGAGACGAAGAACAGCGTCGGGACGATCTGCACCAGCCGTTTGGCGAGGAAGTTCAGCATGGCGGTGCCTCTGTCCCGGACGCGGTTGCGATCACTTCAGCTTCAGTCCGACGACGCGCACCAGGCCATCCGGCATCTGCTTGTAGCCGTCGAGCTTCGTGGTGTGCGCGATGATGATGCGGCGATGGTAGATGTAGAGGATGGCCTCGTCCTCGAGCTCGAGTTTTGCAAGCTTGGCGTAGATCGCGCGACGCTGCGTCATGTCGGTGGTGAGGCGGGCGTCGTCGAGCGCCTTGTCGGCCTCGGGATTGGCCCACGCGCTGTAGTTCTGCGGCGCGTCCTTGTGCAGGAACACATAGGAGTTGCCGTCGGGATCGATGCGGCCGCTCCACGCCAGCATGTAGGCCTGGTATTCGCCGGCTTCGGCCTGCTTCAGCGAAGTCGCGAACTCCGTCACCCTGATCTTCATGTCGAAGCCGGCTTCGGCGGCCATCGCCTGCACCACCTGCGCGGTGCCTTCGGTCTCCGGCCCCTTCGGCACCATGAAGTCGACGCTGACCGGCGGTGTGACGCCGGCCTCCTTCAACAGCGCCTTGGCCCGTTCGACGTTGCGCGGCCGGATCGGAAAATCTTTCTGATAGTAGGGATGATCCGGGCTGATCCACTGGTTGCCGGGCTTGAACTCGCCGTTGAACACCACCTGGTTGATCGCCTCGCGGTCGATCGCGAGGTCAAGCGCCTGCCGCACCTTGGAGGACTGGCTGAGCGGGCCCTTGGCCTTGTCCTTGCCGATGTTGAGCGTGATGCCCTGATAGCCGAGCTCGATCGCGCTCGACACTTTCAGCCGGGAATCCGCGCGCACGTCCTTCAGGTCGGTCGCCAGCACGCGCTCGATCAGGTCGAGTCCGCCGGACTTCAGGTTGGCGAGCCGCACCGTGGCATCGACGATCGGCAGATAGACGATGCGGTCGATGAAGACGTTGTCCTTGTTCCAGTAGTCGGCGAACTTCTCCAGCACAATGCGGTCCTGCTGCACGCGCTCGACGAATTTGTAGGGGCCGGCGCAGACCGGATGCAGGCCGAACTTGTCGCCGGCGGCCTTCGCGGCCTTCGGCGACACCATCATGCCGGAGCGGTCGGTGAGCTGCGCGATCAGCGGCGAGAACGGCGCCTTCAGCACCAGCTTGATGGTCAGGGGATCGACGACCTCGACATGGTCGACGCTGGCGAGCTCCGGCTTGCGGAACGAGCCCGGGAAGGTCAAGTGCCGCTCCAGCGAGAACTTGGCCGCCTCGGCATCGAGCGGCTCGCCGTCCTGGAACTTGACGCCGGGGCGTAGCTTGATGGTGACCTCCTTGCCGTCGTCGGAGGTCTCGTGCGACAGCGCGAGCTGCGGCACGATGTTGAGCTTCTCGTCGATGTCGAACAGCTTGTCGCACAGCGCGGCAAACACGATGCGGCCGACATAGGTGCGCGCCATGGTCGGGTCGAGGATATCGGGGTCTTCGGCCAGCCCGATCCGCAGCGTGGTCTGGGCCTGGGCGCTCGCCGCCAGCGACAGGACGAGGGCGGCGGCCGCCGCCGCCAAGCGAAACATCTTCATCACACTGCTCCCCATAATCATGCGCCCGCTCCCGGCATCGGCCTGACTGTATCAACCCCGGCGCCGCGCGCCCCTTCCGCGACGCTACCGAACGCCGCGAGCAATTTCTCCAGCGCCGGCGAGAAGCCGCCGTCGGAGGGAACGATGCTGTCCGGGGGCGGCAGTTCCGCGGTGCGATGGCAGGCAGTGGCGTGGCCGGTGGCATCCGCCAGCAATTGCGGGTCCTCGCTACGGCAGCGCGCGATGGCGTAGGGGCAGCGGGTGTGGAAGCGGCAGCCCGCGGGCGGATTAAGCGCGCTCGGCAACTCGCCCTCCAGCACGATGCGGCTGCGCTTGGCGCGCGGCTTCGGCACCGGGATCGCCGACAGCAGCGCGCGGCTGTAGGGATGCCGCGGCGCCGCGAACAACGCCTCGGCGTCTGCGGTCTCGACGATGGTGCCGAGATTCATCACCGCGACGCGGTCGGCGATGTGTTTTACCACCGCCAGATCGTGCGAGACGAAAATGTAGGCGAGCTTGAGCCGCTCCTGCAGGTCGCGCAGCAGGTTGAGGATCTGCGAACGGATCGAGACGTCGAGCGCCGACACCGGCTCGTCGCAGATGATCAGTTTTGGCTCGACTGCGAGCGCCCGCGCAATCGCGATGCGCTGGCGCTGGCCGCCGGAGAATTCGTGCGGGTAGCGGCGGGCGAAGCGCGGCTCGAGGCCGACCAGCCGCAACAGCTCCTCGACCCGCTCGCGGCGGCGCGCCGGCGGCACCAGGTCGTGCAACGCCAGCGGCTCGGTCAGGATCTGGCTCACCGTCATGCGCGGATTGAGCGAGGCGTAGGGGTCCTGGAAGATAATCTGCGCATCGCGGCGAAACGCGCGCAACGCTTCGGCATCGAGCGCGCCGAGATCGCGGCCCTCGAAGCGGACGCTGCCGGCGTCGGGCTCGATCAGCCGCAGCACCAGCCGGCTGACGGTGGACTTGCCGCAGCCGGATTCGCCGACCAGCGCCAGCGTGCGGCCGGCCTCGACCGTGAAGCTGACGCCGTCGACCGCCTTGACATGCGCGGTCGCCCAGCCGAACACCGAGCGCTCGGCGACGAAATGCTTCACCAACCCCTCGACCTCGAGCAGCGCGGTCATGACACGAGGCGCTCCAGCGGCGCCCTGATGCAGCGCGAGGCATGGTTGGCGCTGAGCAGCGCCAGCGGCGGCGGCGCCTTGACGCAGACATCCTCGACGAACGGACAGCGCGCCGCGAAGCGGCAGCCGGCCGGCGGGTTCATCATGTTCGGCACCATGCCCTCGATGGTGGCGAGATGCGACGTGCGGCGGTCGAGCCGCGGGATCGAGCCGAGCAGGCCGACGGTGTAGGGATGCTGCGGATTGCCGAACAGTTCGTCGACCGGCGCGCGCTCGACGATCTCGCCGGCATACATCACCGCGACCTCGTCGCAGACCTCGGCGACGACGCCGAGGTCGTGGGTGATCAGGATGATCGCCGCGCCGCTCGCGGCCTTCAGCTCGCGCATCAAATCGAGGATCTGCGCCTGCAGGGTGACGTCGAGCGCAGTGGTCGGCTCGTCGGCGATCAGCAGCTGCGGATCGCAGGCCAGCGCCATCGCGATCATCACGCGCTGGCGCATGCCGCCGGACAGCTTGTGCGGATATTCGTCGATGCGCTTGTCGGGCGAGGGGATGTGAACGCGGCGCAGCAGCTCGATGGCGCGCTCGCGCGCCTTGCGCCGCGAACCGCCGCGGTGTCGCAAAATGGTCTCGGTGATCTGGTCGCCGATGGTGAAGCTCGGATTGAGCGAGGTCATCGGCTCCTGAAAGATCATCGCCAGGCGGTTGCCGCGCAAATCGCGCAGCGTGTCGTCGGGCACGTCGAGCAGGTCGAAGCCGTCGAAGCGGATCGCGCCGGTGACGGTGGCGGATTGCTTCGGCAGCAGCCCCATGATCGCCAGCGAAGTTACGCTCTTGCCGCAGCCGGATTCGCCGACCAGGCCGAGCGTGGCGCCGTTGGCGACGGAAAGATCGACGCTGTCGACGGCATGGGTGGTGCGGCCGTCGTCGCCCTGGAAGATGACGCGCAGGCCCTCGATCTCGATCAGCGGGCCGCCCGTCATTTCTTGCTCGCTGTCGCGGCGGCGATGTCGGCATCGATCGTGGCGCGCTCGGTGGTGCCGGCCGGGTTGTCGCGGGTCGGCAGGAACTTTCGGAAGTGCACCCAGTGCTCGCGGCTGACGACCTCCAGCCGCTCCAGCTCGCGCAAGGGATCGGCATGGTCGTCGACCCGCAGGTCGAGCGCCGGCCAATCCTCAGTATCGTGGATCAAGAGCGCGGCGGATTGCTTGCCGCGCTTGTCGCCGCCGGCCGCCTCGCCGGCGAACATCGCCTTGATCAGCCGCTGCGCGAACGGAAGCTTCTCGTTCGCGGCATAGGCGCGCGCGGTCTCGCTCAACACCGCGGGTCCGGCGAGCATGTTGCCGGCGATCGAAAAGCCGTCGCCCGCGATATGACCGAACCAGTCCACGCATTCCTTGCCGGAATGTGCGGCAATGCGGCCGCTCGCGTCCATGACATGGACCTGCCGGCTCTCGCGGCCGCTATCGGCCATGAGCAGAACCCGAATGACATCGTGCGGGCTCCCGCCGCCGCGCAGCAGCCTGAGGCCGTCGATGCCGTAATAGGGATTGACCAGCGCCTGCGTCGCGACGGCGCCGACGCCGGGCGCGATATGCGGCACCAGCGCACCGACTGCGAAGAAACGCGTCGCGACCGCGATGCCGAGCTGGCTGGTGGCGCTGTCGCGGGCGATGATTGACCAGGTCATCTCACCTCTCTTCTCCCTCTCCCCGCTCTTCGCGGGGGCGAGACGAGCAGGGCTCCCTCTGAGAGGGTTGGGGTGAGGGCTCGTTCCGCAGATGATAATCGGCATTGCGTTTGCGGAGGCTCCCCCTCACTGGGAATTCAAGCTGCGCTTGAATTCCGACCTCTCCCCGCAAGCGGGGCGAGGTGGGGTTTGGGGCACGCATTGTGCTTCGATGCCACGTCATGCTGCTGCGGTCATCTCGTCTCTAGCGGCCCGCGGCGTAACCTTGCATGCCGCGCGGGTTGGCAGCGGCGCGGCGGCGGGGGCCGACCTTCGAGGCCGCGGTGAGGCGGCCCTCGGACCAGTCGGGTCCAATCTCGACCACATGGCCGCGGCGCTTCAATTCGTCGATGGTCGATTTCGGCACGCGGTTTTCCAGTACCAGCACGCCGGGGCGCGCGGTGCGCGGCCAGAACGAGATCGGGAAATGCTCGGAGTGCCAGGCCGGCGCGTCGATCGCCTCCTGCAGGTTCAATTTCGCGTGGACGTGGCGCAGGAAGAACTGCGTGATCCACTGGTCCTGCTGGTCGCCGCCGGGCGAGCCCCAGGACAGATACGGCTCGCCGTCGCGCAGCGCCATGGTTGGCGACAGCGTGGTGCGCGGCCGCTTGCCCGGCGCCAGCGCGGCCGGGTGGTTCTCCTCCAGCCAGAACATCTGGGCGCGGCTGCCGAGGCAGAAGCCGAGCTCGGGAATCACAGGCGATGACTGCAGCCAGCCGCCGGACGGCGTCGCCGAGATCATGTTGCCGGCCTTGTCGATGATGTCGAAATGCACGGTGTCGCCGCGCACCTCGCCGAACCGGCCGACGGTCGGCTCGCCGGCGCCCATGGCGCCGACGGCCTCGCGATGCCCCTCGGCGCGCCGCAGCTTTACGACCGCGCCAAAACCCTCGACCGAGCCGGGAATAAAGTCGAGCGAAGCCTTGTCACGTGAGATCAGCTTGCGCCGCTCGTCATTATAGGCGTCCGACAGCAGCGTCTCGATCGGGATATTGGTGAATTTGGGATCGCCATAGAACGTTTCGCGATCGGCATAGGCGAGCTTGGCGCACTCGATCTGCAGATGGATGAAGTCGGGACCGGTGGGATCGAGCCCGTCGAGCTGAAATCCCTTCAGCAGCGCGAGCTGCTGCAGCATCACCGGGCCCTGGCTCCAGACGCCGGCCTTCTGCACGGTGTAGCGGCCGTAATCATAGGTCAGCGGCGCCTCGATGGTCGGCTCCCACCGCGCCATGTCGTCGGCCGACAGCACGCCGCGATGCGGCGAACCGGAGACGTCCATGACCTCCTGGGTGCGGCAGAATTTGTCGATCGCCTCGGCGACGAAACCCTTGGACCAGGCCTGGCGCGCGCGCTCGATCTGCGCGACACGGTCGCCGCCGGCGCTCTCGGCTTCCTGCAGGATGCGCGTGTAGGTCTCAGCCAGCCGCTTGTTGGTGAAGATGGTGCCGGGCTTCGGCACCTCGCCGTTGGGCAGATAGACGTCGGCGGATGTAGTCCAGTATTTGCGGAACAGCTGCTCGACGGTCTGGATCGTCGCCGAGGCGCGCTCCACCAGCGGATAGCCGTCGCGGGCATAGGCGATCGCAGGCTCCAGCACGTCGCGCAGCCGCAAGGTGCCATAGTCGCGCAGCAGCAGCATCCAGGATTCGAACGTGCCGGGCACGCAGGCGGCGAGCAGCCCGGTGCCGGGCACCATGTCGAGGCCTTCGCTGCGATAATGCGCGATGGTCGCCTTGGCCGGCGCCGGGCCCTGGCCGCAGATCACCTCGGTCTTGCCGCGCTTGACGTCGTGCACGATGACGGGAACGTCGCCGCCGGGGCCGTTCAGATGCGGCTCGACCACCTGCAGCGTGAAGGCGGCCGCGACGCCGGCGTCGAAGGCGTTGCCGCCTTTCTCCAGCGTCGCCATGCCGACGGCGGTGGCGATCCAGTGCGTCGACGTCACGACGCCAAAGGTGCCCTCGATCTCGGGGCGTGTCGTGAACGGATCGGGATTGATGTTGCTCATGCGGCTTCACCGTTGATGTGCTTCTTGCGGCGCGCGCACTTGATCACAAGCAGGCTGGTATGCCAACCGTTTGGTTGACATGCCTTCTCGCATCCGCGTGATCAGGCTGGAACGGCCGTGGCCGGACTGTTGACGGCATGGCAGGCAACACCGTCGATCAGTTCCGGCGTCTTCTGGCGGCACAGGTCGAAGGCGAGGGGACAGCGTGGGCTGAAGGCGCAGCCCGGCGGCGGATCGATCGGGTTGGGAATCTCGCCCTTGACCGGAATGCGCTGGCGGCCGGACATCGCAAGATCGGGAACCGCGCCGAGCAGCATCTTTGTGTAGGGCATCCGCGGATTGTCGAACAGCTGTCGGCCCTCGGCGATCTCGACGATGCGGCCGAGATACATCACGCCGATCCGGCTCGCCATGTGGCGGACGACGGCGAGGTTATGGCTGATGAAGAGGTAGGTCAGGCCGAACTTGTCCTGCAGATCGCGCATCAGGTTGAGGATCTGCGCCTGCACCGAGACGTCGAGCGCCGAGGTCGGCTCGTCGCAGACGATGAACTCGGCCTCGGAGGCCAGCGCGCGGGCGATGGCGATGCGCTGACGCTGGCCGCCGGAGAATTCGTGCGGAAATTTCAGGCCGTCGTCGGGATGCAGGCCGACCAGCGAGAGCAGCTCGCCGACCCAGGCCTTGATCTCGCGCTCGCCCTGGATCAGGTCGAAGGCGCGGATCGGCTCGGCGACGATGGCATCGACCCGGAAGCGCGGGTTGAGGCTCGCATAGGGGTCCTGAAAGATCATCTGGATGCGTCGGCGCAGCCGGCGGCGGGCCTGACCCTGCCGCGGGTCGGTCATCGAAACGCCGTCGATCACGACCTCGCCCGAACTCGGCGGCAACAGCCCGACCACCATGCGCGCCACCGTGGTCTTGCCCGAGCCGGATTCGCCGACCAGCGCAAAGGTCTCGCCGCGCTTGATGTCGAAGGTGACGCCGTCGACCGCCTTGAGATATTCGAGATGGCCGCCTTCCAGCACGCGGTTGAGCCACGGCTTCGAGACGTCGAAGACGCGGCGCAGGTTTTTCACGTCGATCAGCGTTCCGCTCATGCCGCGGTCTCCGCCGGCTCGAACAGATGGCAGGCGACGGCCTGCGTGCCCTGCGTGATCGGCTCGGGACGGTCGACATGGCAGCGGTCGAAGGCGAATGCGCAGCGCGGATTGAACGGGCAGCCCCGCGGGATCGCCGACAGCCGCGGCATCGAACCCGGGATCTGCACCAGCCGCTTGTCCTCGCCCGCCAAGGTCGGGATCGCGCCCATCAGGCCTTTGGCGTAGGGGTGCAGCGGATTGCGCACCACCTCCTGCACCGGACCGATCTCGGCGATGCGGCCGGAATACATCACCGCGACACGGTCGCAGGTTTCCGCGATCACGCCCATGTCGTGGGTCACCAGCATCACGGCGGTGCCGTGGTCGCGGCCGAGCCGCTTGATCAGGGCGATGATCTGCGCCTGCACGGAGACGTCGAGCGCGGTGGTCGGCTCGTCAGCGATGATCAGCTCGGGTTCGGCGCAGATCGCGAGCGCAATCACGACGCGCTGGCGCATGCCGCCGGAGAATTCGTGCGGATAGCCGTCGATCCGCCGTTCCGGCGCGGGGATGCCGACTTCGGCGAGCAGGTCGATGGCGCGCCTGCGGGCGGCGGTTTCGCTGAGGTTGGTGTGGGTGCGGATGGTCTCGATGATCTGGTCGCCGATCCGGTACAGTGGATTGAGGCTGGTCAGCGGATCCTGGAAGATCATGCCGATCCGCTTGCCCCGGATGCGGCGGATCTCTTCCGGCGGCAGATGGTCGATCCGCGTGCCCGACAGCTCGATCTCGCCGGCGGAGATGCGGCCGGGCGGATCGATCAGCCCGATCACGGCAAGGCCGGTCACCGATTTGCCGGCGCCGGATTCGCCGACCACGCCGAGCACCTCGCCCTTGGCGATGTCGAACGACACGCCGTTGATGGCGCGCAGGGTGGCGCGGCGGGTGACGAACTCCACCTCGAGGTTGCGGACGGAGAGAACGGGCTTCATCATCGTAGCTTCGGATTGAGGGCGTCGCGCAGCCAGTCGCCGAGCAGGTTGATGGAGAGGATCAGGCCGGCCAAGGCAATGCCCGGGAACGCCACGATCCACCATTCGCCGGCGAACAGATAATTGTTGCCGATCCGGATCAGGGTGCCGAGCGAGGGCATGGTGTCGGGCATGCCGGCGCCGAGGAACGACAACGTCGCCTCGGTGATGATCGCAAGCGCCAGGTTGATGGTGGCGATGACCAGGATCGGGCCCATCGTGTTGGGCAGCACGTGCCGCAGCATGATCTTCGGCGCCGGCAGGCCGATCAACTGCGCCGCGGCGACATAGTCCTTGTTCTTCTCGACCATCACCGAGCCGCGCACCGTCCGGGCATATTGCACCCAGAAACTCAGGCCGATCGCGATCACCAGCACGGCGAGCGTGCTCATCTCGTCGAGCCGATTGCCGAGCAGCGACTTGGCGACGCCGTTGACGAGCAGCGCGATCAGGATCGCCGGGAAGGTGAGCTGCACGTCGGCGATCCGCATGATCACGCTGTCGGCGACGCCGCCGAAATAGCCTGCAATCAGGCCGAGGCCGATGCCGAGCGCGCCGGCGAAGATCACGCCGGCGATGCCGACGGCGAGCGAGATCCGCATGCCGTAAAGGATCGCCGAAAACACGTCGCGGCCCTGCTCGTCGGTGCCGAGCAGGAACGGGCTCTGGCCGTCCGCGGTCCACAGCGGCGAGATCCGCGAGTTGATCAGCTGCAACTGCGCCGGATCGAACGGGTTCTGCACCGCCAGCCAGGACGCGAAGATCGCCAGCAGGAAGAACAGCACGGTGATGGCGGCGGCCACCATCGTCAGCTTGGAACGGCGGAACGAATAGAAGATATCGCTGTCGAGCGCGCGCCTGAACCAGCCGGCGCCGGCCCGCGAGACCTGAGCATTGCGATGGGGAACGACGGCATCCGACATCGGTCAGCTCCTCACGCTGCGCGGCCGACGGTCGCGCGCAGGCGCGGATCGACCACGGTATAGAGGATGTCGACCACGAGATTGATGGTGACGAAGATCAGCGAGACCATCAACAGATACGCGGCCATGATCGGGATATCGACGTTTTGCACGGCCTGGACGAACAGAAGCCCCATGCCCGGCCATTGGAACACGGTTTCGGTGATGATCGAGAATGCAATAACCGAGCCAAACTGCAGGCCGGCGACGGTGATCACGGGAACCAGCGTGTTCTTCAGCGCATGGCCGAAATGGATCGCGCGGGTGGTCAGCCCGCGGGCGCGGGCGAAGCGGATATAGTCGGTGCGCAGCACCTCCAGCATTTCGGCGCGCACCAGCCGCATGATCAGGGTCATCTGGAACAATCCGAGCGTGATCGCCGGCATGATCAGCGCCTTCAACCCGGAGACGGTGAGCAGTCCGGTGCTCCACCAGCCGAGCTTCACTACCTCGCCGCGGCCGAACGAGGGCAGCCAGCCCAGCGTCACCGCGAACAGATAGATCAGGAGGATGCCGATCAGGAAGGTCGGCAGCGAAATGCCGATCAGCGATATCGCCTGGAATAATTTGGCAAGCACGGTGTCGCGGCGCAGCGCCGAATACACCCCCATCAGGATGCCGAACACCATCGCGAACAGCGTCGCGCAAATCGCGAGCTCCATCGTCGCCGGCAGGCGTTCCATCAGCAGCGAGGAGACCGGCAGGCGGAACTGGTAGGAGATGCCGAACTTGAATTGCACGGCATTGATGAAGTAGTGCGCGAACTGCACCAGCACGGGATCGTCGAGCCCGAGCGACTTGCGGATCGAGGCGCGTTCGGCGGCCGAGGTGTCGATCGAGACGATCTGGCTCACCGGATCGCCCGCGAAGCGGAACATCGCGAACGCAATGACGCCCACGGCGAGCATGACGCCGATCGCCTGCAGCACGCGACGAAGAGTGAAAGCGAGCATCTCTACCTTTCACTGCTTGTGACATCCGGGGCGCGGCGCTGCGCGGCCGGAAAACGCGAAGTCCCGGAAGCACGGGCTTCCGGGACCGGATAGGCCAGGGTCACTTATTCACCCTGCTTGGTGGCCCAGTAGAGCAGGACCTGGTTGTCTGCGCGCTGGGTCAGCTTGACCTTGTTCGACACGCCCCAGGCCAGCGACTGCTGGTGCAGCGGGATGTAGCCGTAGTCCTTGATGACGAGCTCGTAGGCCTGCTTGATCAGCTGGTCGCGCTTGGCGGTATCGGGTTCGACCAGCACCTTGTCGGTGAGCGCGTCGACTTCCTTGTTGCAATAGCCGGCGAGATTGGCTTCGCCACGGGTCGAATCCTTGGGGTCGTCGCGGCAGCCGAGCACATCGTGCAGCACGTTGTGCGAATCCGAGGTGGCGGGGGTCCAGCCCAGCATGAAGAGCGAGGTCTGGTAGCCGCCCGGCTTCAGCACCTTGGCAAAATACTGCGCCTTCGGCTGCGCCAGCAGGTTCACCTTGACGCCGATGCGGGCCAGCATGCCGACGACGGCCTGGCAGATCGCGGCGTCGTTGACGTAGCGGTCGTTCGGGCAGTCCATCGTGACTTCGAAGCCGCTCGGATAACCGGCGTCCGCCAGCAGCTTCTTGGCGCCGTCAGGATCGAGCTTCGGCCGGGTAAAATCCTTCGACAGCGGGTAGAGCTGCGGCGCGATCATCAGCACCGACGGCGTCGACATGCCGCGCATGACGCGGCTCTTGATCAGCTCGACGTCGATCGTCTTGTAGATCGCTTCGCGGACGCGGATGTCCTTGAACGGGTTCTTGCCCTTGACGTTCGAGAACAACAGCTCGTCGCGCGCCACGTCCATGCCGACGAAGATGGTGCGGATCTCCGGCGCGGTCAGCACGGTGGCGTTGCCGCTCGAATTGACGCGCTGGATGTCCTGCAGCGGAACCGGCTCGATCACGTCGACCTCACCTGACAGCAGCGCGGCGACGCGGGTGGCGTCGGAGCCGATCGGCGTGAAGATGATCTCCTTGAGATTGTGTTCCGGCTTCTTCCAATGGCCCGGAAAGGCCTTGAACACGGTCTTCACGCCAGGCTGGTGGCTCTCGATCATGAAGGGGCCGGTGCCGTTCTCGTGCAGCGAGGCGTAGCTCGGCGTGGTCGCCGCCGCCGGCGTCGGAGCGACCGAATTGTTCTCCTCGCACCACTTCTTGTCCATGATGTACCAGCCATCCCATTGCGAGATCAGGATGGGGTTGGGCGAGTCCAGCGTGACGTCGACGGTGTAGTCGTCGACCTTGGTGAACTTGGCGTCGGCGGGAACGTTGCTGAGGAAGTTGGAGCCCTTGGCGCGGACCCGATCGGCGGAGAACAGCACGTCGTCGGCGGTGAAGGGATCGCCGTTGTGGAATTTCACACCCTTACGCAGATGGAAGCGCCATTTGGTCGGGCTCAGCGTCTCCCAGCTCTCGGCCAGCGCCGGGACGATCTTGAGGTCCTTGTCGCGCGCGGTCAGGCCCTCATAGACATGGGCGTGATGCGCGATCGTGGTGGTTTCCTTCAGCGTGTAGGGGTCCAGCGATTTCAACTCGCCTTGGTTGGCGTAGCGCAACGTCTGGGCCGATGCCGGCAACGCACAGGCAACAAACGCGGCGGCTGTCGCCGCAACCAAACTCCAACGTACCGACATGTATGTCCCGATCCCCGCTTTTTGTCCGCCGGTTGGCTTGTTGTCCGTTGCCTTGTCCGGCGGCTCTTTATCCGGCCATGTTGCCAGAGTTTGCAAGCCGCGCAAGCGCGATTTCCCAAAGGGTTAATCGGCGCGCGTGTGCGCTGCAATGGCCCGGATTTTAGGATAGGCGGTCGGCGCAACCGCGGGACATTCAACTTTCGGCGGGCCGGACGGCAAGGAGAAAGCAAGCATCGGTCGCCGGGATCGCCGTTCGCCGAACCGGACCGCGCGCTGCGGAGCGGTTTGATTGACCATAACGGATGATTGAGGCCAACTGGACCTCGGGACGGGTCGTGCTGGCTTGCGTGACTCCCGCTGCCGCTGTGATATTGAGGTGGGTCAGGCGCATTTGAGGAGGCGGACATGAAGGTCAACGTCGAGATAGATTGCACGCCCCTCGAAGCCCGGCAGTTCTTCGGCCTGCCGGACGTGGCGCCGATGCAAACCGCCGTCATGGACAAGCTGCAGCAGCAGATGCTGTCTAACATCGAGAAGATTTCGCCGGAATCGCTGATGCAGAGCTGGTTCACCTTCGATCCCAAGCTCGCCGAGCGCTTCCAGGACATGTTCGTGGCGATGGCCGGCCTCGGCGGCATGGGCAAGCGGGACAAGAAATAGTGACAGACATGGACAGGAGCGTTGAGGTGACCGAACGCCGGTTGCGCCCGCCAAGCCTGTTCCTGATGCTGGCCGAGGCGCGCGGCGTGCTCGAGCTCAATTCGAGCCTTTTGCTGTCGCCGCTGTTGATGCGGGCGCCGAAGGGCGACGGCCATCCGGTGCTGACGCTGCCCGGCTTCCTCGCCAGCGACCTGTCGATGGCGCCGATGCGGCGCTATCTGAAGGAGCTCGGCTACGACGCCTATGCCTGGAACATGGGCCGCAATTTCGGCGGCATCGCCTCAAAGCGCGGCGCGCTGCGCGACCTCCTGAAGCGGATCCATGCGGCGACCGGGCGCAAGGTCTCGATCATCGGCTGGAGCCTCGGCGGCGTCTATGCGCGCGACCTGGCGTCGCAGTTTCCCGAGCTGGTGCGCTCGGTGATCACGTTGGGCAGCCCGTTCGCCGACGACATCCGCGCCACCAACGCGACGCGGCTCTATGAGCTTTTGTCCGGCGAAGGGGTGGACGACATCCCGGAGGTCCGCGCCGCGATCGCCGGCGACATGCCGGTGCCGGCGACCTCGATCTATTCCCGCACCGACGGCATCGTGAACTGGCGCACCTCCCGCCTGCGGCCGTCGGCGACCGCGGAGAACATCGAGGTGCATTTCGCGAGCCATATCGGCCTCGGCGTCAACCCCGCAGCGCTGTGGGCGATCGCCGACCGCCTGGCGCTGCCGGAGGGTGAATTCCGGCATTTTGACCGGTCGGGCCCCTTTGCCATTGCCTACGGGCCGGCAGAGCAGGCACTATCCTGACCGAATGACGAGAAGCGCCGCCAAGGCGCCCGTATAAGTTGGTTCTCGGGAGGAGATCATGAGCGACGCCAAGAAGCTGTCCTCGCTGGACGCATCGTTTCTCTATCTGGAAACGCCGGAAATGCCGATGCATGTCGGCAGCATGGCGATCTTCCGCCTGCCCGACGGCTACAAGGGCGACTTCTTCGAAGAGTTCAAGGCGATGATCGCCTCGCGGCTGCACATCGCGCCGATCCTGAAAGCGCGGCTGCAGAAGGCGCCGCTCGACATCGACCATCCGTCCTGGGTCGAGGACGACCAGTTCGACATCGACCGCCATATCTTCCGCGCCAGCCTGCCGGCGCCGCGCGACCGCGCCACGCTCGAGCGCATCGTCGGCTGGATGCACGCCAAGCTGTTGAACCGCGCCCGCCCGCTCTGGGAGTTCTACGTGTTCGAGGGCATGAAGGACAACGAGATCGGGCTGTATTCCAAGATGCACCATGCCTGCATCGACGGCGGTGCCGGCGCAGCGCTGACCAGCATGATCTACGACCTGACGCCGGTGCCGCGCGTGGTCGAGCCGCCGAGCGCGCGGAAGGTCGCGCAGGAGCCGCGCGACATCGCCGCCAACCTGATCGACGCCTATCAGCAGCTCTGGACCCAGCCGTTCGAGGCCGCGGCGACCGCGCAGAAGAGCCTGGAGCTGCCGCGCTCCGGCAAGAGCGATCTCGGCTCGATCCTGTTCGACAACGCGATGTTCCAGATCGAGAGCGCGGTGAAGTTCGCCTCCAGCATGCCGACCGTGCTCAAGAGCCTGTCGGACGTGGTCGCCAAGGTCGCCGATCCCCGATCGCGCGAGAGCCTGCAGGCGATGGCCTCGCCGCCGACCATCCTCAACAAGGCGATCTCGTCGGAGCGCAGCTTTGCCGGCACCTCGATCTCGCTGTCGCGCGCCAAGGCGCTGGCGAAGGCGTCCGGCGGCAAGCTCAACGACGTCGTGCTGGCGCTCGCCTCCGGCGTGGTGCGGCGCTATCTGATCAGCCAGGGCGCGCTGCCGAACAAGTCGCTGACCGCGGGCGTGCCGATCTCGCTGCGCGAGGAGGGCAATGCCGACGCCAACAACCAGGTGTTCGGCATGATCTGCTCGATCGCGACCGACATCGAGGATCCCAAGCAGCGGCTGGAAACCATCATCGCGCAGTCGACCAAGTCCAAGGAGATGTCGCATCCGCTGCGCGCCCTGATGCCGCAGGTCTCCAATATCTCGCTGCTCGGCGCGCCGATCCTGGTGCAGATCATGGCGCTGCTCTACAGCCGTTCCGACCTCTCCAACGTGCTGCCGCCGGCGACCAACATTACGGTGTCGAACGTGCCGGGGCCGCGGCAGACGCTGTATGCGGCCGGCGCCGAACTGCTGCACATCTTCCCGGTCTCGATCTCGACCCACGGGGTCGCGCTCAACATCACCGTGCAGAGCTACCGCGACCAGCTCGATTTCGGCTTCATCGTCGGCGCCAACATCATCCCGCATGTGCAGGTGATGTGCGACATGCTGCCGCTCGAATTCGATGCACTCGAGGCGGCGTTCGCGCCGCCGCCTGCCGACATCAAGGGCGCGGCCGAATAGGGGTCCTTGGCCATGATCAAAATGCCGCCGCTGCAATTCGCCGAGACCAACGGCATCCGCATGGGCTTCTACGAAGCAGGGCCCAAGACCGACACGCCGCCGGTGGTGCTGTGCCACGGCTGGCCGGAGTTGGCGTTCTCCTGGCGTCACCAGATCAAGTCACTGGGCGAGGCCGGCATCCGGGTGA
Source organism: Bradyrhizobium ivorense (assembly GCF_900696085.1). Taxonomy (GTDB): domain Bacteria; phylum Pseudomonadota; class Alphaproteobacteria; order Rhizobiales; family Xanthobacteraceae; genus Bradyrhizobium; species Bradyrhizobium ivorense. The sequence continues at coordinate 85,519 of NZ_CAADFC020000013.1, read as the reverse complement.
TCGCCCCGGATCAGCGCGGCTATGGCGCGACCGACCGGCCGGAGCCGGTCGAGGCCTACGACATGGAGCATCTGACCGGTGACCTCGTCGGCCTGCTCGACCACCTCAAGATCGACAAGGCGATCTTCGTCGGTCACGACTGGGGCGGCTTCGTCGTCTGGCAGATGCCGCTGCGGCATCCGTCGCGGGTCGCCGGCGTCGTCGGCGTCAACACGCCGCATTGGGACCGCGCGCCGATGGACCCGATCGCGCTGTTCCGCCAGCGCTTCGGCGACCACATGTACATCGTCCAGTTCCAGGACCCGGCGCGCGAGCCCGACCGGATCTTCGGCAGCCGGGTCGAGCAGACCTTCGACGCCTTCATGCGCAAGCCGGTGGCGCGTCCGCCGGGCACGCCGGAGGAGCAGCCGATCGCCGGCGTCGGCGCCTCGGCGCGGCTCAACCTGGCGTTTCCGCAGATGATCGCGAACTACGACGCCAAGCATGATCCGCGCACGCCGATCCTCTCGGCGGAGGAAAAGCAGGTGTTTGTCGACACCTTTACGAAAACCGGCTTCACCGGCGGCATCAACTGGTATCGCAACTTCACCCGCAACTGGGAGCGCTCGGCGGGGCTGGACCATCATGTGAAGGTGCCGTCGCTGATGATCATGGCCGAGAACGACGCGGTGCTGCCGCCGTCGGCCGCCGACGGCATGGAGCGGCTGGTGCCGGACCTCGAGAAATATCTGGTCAAGGACAGCGGCCATTGGACGCAGCAGGAAAAGCCCGACGAAGTCAGCGCCAAGCTGATCGAGTGGCGTAGAAAGCGGTTTGGGTGACGACGAAGTCGTCATTCCGGGGCGCGCGTAGCGCGAACCACAGATGCGCAATTGCGCATCGGGGAATCTCGAGAATTCCGGGTCTGGTCCTTCGGACCATCCCGGAATGACGAGCGTAGTTCGAGGCGAGGGGGCAATCCGACAATGGCGTCCGGCAACAGACTGAGTCCGATCCCGCAGCCGCCGACCAAACCGGTGGTCGGCAACATGCTGTCGCTGGATTCGACCGCGCCGGTGCAGCATCTGGTGAAGCTCGCGAAGGAGCTCGGGCCGATCTTCTGGCTCGACATGATGGGCGCGCCGCTCGTCATCGTCTCCGGCCATGACTTGGTCGACGAGCTGTCCGACGAGAAGCGCTTCGACAAGGCGGTGCGCGGCTCGCTGCGGCGGGTGCGCGCGGTCGGCGGCGACGGCCTGTTCACCGCCGACACCAAGGAGCCGAACTGGAGCAAGGCGCACAACATCCTGATGCAGCCGTTCGGCAACCGCGCCATGCAGTCGTACCACCCGAGCATGGTCGATATCGCCGAGCAGCTGGTCAAGAAATGGGAGCGACTCAACGCCGACGAGGAGATCGACGTCGTCCACGACATGACGGCGCTGACGCTCGACACCATCGGCCTGTGCGGCTTCGACTACCGCTTCAACTCGTTCTACCGCCGCGACTACCACCCCTTCGTGGAATCGCTGGTGCGCTCGCTCGAGACCATCATGATGACCCGCGGCCTGCCGCTGGAAGGGCTGTGGATGCAGAAGCGGCGCAAGACGCTGACCGAAGATGTCGCCTTCATGAACAAGATGGTCGACGAGATCATCGCCGAGCGGCGCGGCAACACCGACGCCACCTCCGACAAGAAGGACATGCTGGCCGCGATGATGACCGGCGTCGACCGCGCCACCGGCGAGCAGCTCGACGACGTCAACATCCGCTACCAGATCAACACCTTTCTGATTGCCGGCCACGAGACCACCTCCGGGCTGCTATCTTGCACGATCTACGCGCTGCTGAAAAATCCCGAGATCCTGAAGAAGTGCTACGAGGAGGTCGATCGCGTCCTTGGCCCCGACGTCAATGCACGGCCGACCTACCAGCAGGTCACGCAGCTCACCTACATCACGCAATGCCTGAAGGAGGCGCTGCGGCTGTGGCCGCCGGCGCCGGCCTATGGCATCGCGCCACTGGCCGATGAGACCATCGGCGGCAAGTACAAGCTGAAGAAGAACACCTTCGTCACCATTCTGGTGATGGCGCTGCATCGTGATCCCAGCGTCTGGGGCCCGAACCCCGACGTGTTCGATCCCGAGAATTTCAGCCGCGAGGCGGAAGCAAAACGGCCGATCAATGCTTGGAAGCCGTTCGGCAACGGCCAGCGCGCCTGCATCGGCCGCGGCTTTGCGATGCACGAGGCGGCGCTCGCGATCGGCATGATCCTGCAGCGCTTCAAGCTGATCGACATCCATCGCTACCAGATGCACCTGAAGGAGACGCTGACGGTCAAGCCCGACGGCTTCAAGATCAAGGTGCGGCCGCGCGACGACAGGGACCGCGGCGCGTTCGCCGGCAGCACGGCCGCCGTCGCGGCCGCGCCGAAGGCGCCGCGCGCGCCGACCACGCGTCCCGGTCACAACACGCCGATGCTGGTGCTGTACGGCTCCAACCTCGGCTCGGCCGAGGAGCTCGCCACCCGCATGGCCGATCTCTCCGAGATCAACGGCTTTGCGACGCGGCTTGGTCCGCTCGACGACTATGTCGGCCAGCTGCCGGAGGACGGCGGGGTTCTGATCATCTGCGCCTCCTACAACGGCGCGGCGCCCGACAACGCCACCCAATTCGTCAAATGGCTCGGCAGCGATCTGTCGAAGAATGCGTTTGCAAAAGTGCGCTACGCGGTGTTCGGCTGCGGCAACAGCGATTGGGCCGCGACCTACCAGTCGGTGCCGCGCTTCATCGACGAGCAGCTGACCGCGCACGGAGCCCGCGCCGTGTATCCGCGCGGCGAGGGCGATGCGCGCAGCGATCTCGACGGCCAGTTCCAGAAATGGTTCCCGGAGGCCGCGAAGGTCGCGACCAAGGAATTCGGCATCGACTGGAATTTCACCCGCACGGCCGAGGATGAGCCGCTCTATGCGATCGAGCCGGTCGCGCAGGGCGCGGTCAACACCATCGTGACGCAGGGCGGCGCGGTGCCGATGAAGGTGCTGGTCAACAGCGAGCTGCAGACCAAGGACGGCGCCAATCCGTCGGATCGCTCGACCCGGCACATCGAGGTCGAGCTGCCGGCCAGTCTGAACTATCGCGTCGGCGACCATCTCAGCGTGGTGCCGCGCAACGACCCGACCCTGGTCGATTCCGTCGCGCGCCGCTTCGGCTTCCTGCCGGCGGACCAGATCCGCCTGCAGGTCTCGGAAGGCCGCCGCGCGCAACTGCCGGTCGGCAATGCGGTGTCGGTCGGGCGGCTGCTCACCGAGTTCGTCGAATTGCAGCAGGTCGCAACCCGCAAGCAGATCCAGATCATGGCCGAGCACACCCGCTGCCCGGTGACCAAGCCAAAATTACAAGCCTATGCCGGCGAGGACGATGCCTCCGCCGAGCGCTACCGCAGCGAGGTGCTGGCAAAGCGCAAATCGGTATTCGACCTGCTGGAGGAATATCCGGCCTGCGAGCTGCCGTTCCACCTCTACCTCGAAATGCTGTCGCTACTGGCGCCGCGCTATTATTCGATCTCGTCGTCACCGGCCGGCGCGGCGCAGCGCTGCAGCGTCACCGTCGGTGTGGTGGAGGCGCCGGCCAGCTCCGGGCGCGGCATCTACAAGGGCGTCTGCTCGAACTATCTGGCGCGCCGCCGCGCCGGCGACACCGTCCACGCCACGGTCAAGGAGACCAAGGCCGGCTTCCGCCTGCCTGACGACAATGCCGTGCCGATCATCATGATCGGCCCGGGCACGGGCCTCGCGCCGTTCCGCGGCTTCCTGCAGGAGCGCGCGGCGCGCAAGGCCCAGGGCGCCACGCTCGGGCCGGCGATCCTGTTCTTCGGCTGCCGCCATCCGGATCAGGATTTCATCTATGCGGACGAATTGAAGGCGTTCGCGGCCGAGGGCATCGGTGAATTGTACACCGCGTTCTCGCGCACCGACGGGCCGAAAACCTATGTGCAGCATCTCATCGCCGCGCAGAAGGGCCGGGTCTGGGATCTCATCCAGAAGGGCGCAATCATCTATGTCTGCGGCGACGGCGGCAAGATGGAGCCCGACGTCAAGGCGACGCTGATGTCGATCTACCGCGAGCGCACCGGCGCGGATGTCAATGCTGCCGCGCGCTGGATCGAGGAGATGGGCGCGAAGAACCGCTACGTGCTCGACGTCTGGGCCGGCGGGTAGGCCCCGCCTTGTAGCCCGGATGGAGCGCAGCGTAATCCGGGACCAGTGCAGCCGCGGTTGCAGCACCCCGGATTACGCTGGCGCTCCATCCGGGCTACGGCTCCGCCCCTTGACCATGCTACAAGCCGTCGCATGATTCCGTGGGAAAAGCTCGACACCGCACAGATTCCCGGCACCGACGGCGAGCTGCGGCTGATGCGGCGGGGCCGCGAATTCTCCATCAAGCTCGGCAGCAACGAGTTGATGAACAGCCGTCTCAGCGGCTCCGAAGCCGCGCTCGCCACGCTGGCCGCCAAGAAGATCGAAGCGGTGGCGAAACCGCATATGCTGATCGGCGGCCTCGGCATGGGTTTTACGCTGCGCGCCGCGCTCGCCGCGCTGGGCGCCGATGCGCGGATCGTCGTCGCCGAACTGGTGCCGGCGGTGGTCGCCTGGGCCAGGGGGCCGATGGCGGAGATTTTTGCCGGCAGCCTGGACGATCGGCGCCTGAGCATTCGGGAGACCGACGTCACCGAGGTGATCCGGTCGCATCCCAAAACCTTCGACGCGATCCTGCTTGATGTCGACAATGGCCCGGAGGGGCTGACGCGCAAGGCCAATGACGCGCTCTATAGCGCGGCCGGGCTGACAGCGGCGCACGGTGCGCTGCGACCGCGCGGCGTGCTCGCAGTCTGGTCGTCCGGCCCCCATCCGTCCTTCACCAAGCGACTGCGCAGCGCCGGCTTCGAGGTCAACGAGGTCGCCGTGCGCGCGACCGGGCGCGGCGGCGGCGCGCGTCACGTGATCTGGATCGCGACCAAGCAATAGGCTTCGCACTTGTAGCCCGGATGGAGCGCAGCGTAATCCGGGACAGCTCCCGACGCGGATCGACTGCCCCGGATTGCGCGGAGCCTGTCATCGGGCGCGCGTTCGCGCGACCCGTTGGCTCCATCCGGGCTACAGGCTACGGCTAAAACATCGTGTTGCCGTTCGCCGGATTCTCCGGGATCGGCTGCACCACGTCCCAGTGCTCGACGATCTTGCCGTTCTCGAGCTTGAAGATGTCGACGATCGCATTGCCGCGGGTGCCGGGCTCGCGCACCGCGTGGACATGCAGGATCACGTAGTCGCCGTCGACGAATGAGCGCTTGATCTCGCTGTGCGAGTTCGGAAACTTCTCGCGCAGGAAGCCGATGAACTTGCGAAAGCCTTCCGGGCCGTCGGCGGCGCCGGGATTGTGCTGCACATAGCGGTCGCCGACATAGGCGAGCGCGGCGTCGGCGTCCTTCTGGTTCAGCCCCTTGTCGTAGAACGCCAGCACGGTCTTGCGGTTGGCTTCCTGCTGGGCCTCGTTCGGCGCCGCCATCGCCGCGGACGAGGTGAGCGCAAGGAGGATCGCGGCGGCGACGGCTGCGGCCCGCGGCCGGAGAAACACGTGCATCGGAAAACTCCCGGTGATGAAACGCGCACCGCGCGCTGCATCGCGCTCTCTACAGGCTCCGTTCGTTGCCCGGAAGAGCGCACCCTGAACTCACATGGTACCCGGGAGAAACCGGGCTCACGCCGCCTTCGCTGCGGCCCCGTGCGCGTGCTTGTCGATGGCGTCGATGATCTGTGGCCACATCGGGATCGGCAGCGCATGGCCCATGCCCTCGACCATCAGGAGCTTGGCGCCGGGGATCGAGGCCGCGGTGTCTCGGCCGCCCTCGGGATGCACCAGCGGATCGACCGTGCCGTGGATCACCAGCGTCGGCGCCTTCACCGCGCGCAGCCGTTCCTTGCGGCTGCCGGAGGCGAGGATGGCGCGGAGCTGGCGGCCGACCCCGGCCGGATTGAGGCCGCGCTCATAGGTGCGCCGCGCGCGCTCGGCATCGAGCGCTTCGTCCTCGGGGAATGAGCCGTTGCGCAGGACTTTCCAGGTCTGGGCGAAGCGCACGAAGTACTCTTCCTTGGTGGCGGGTGGCGGCGCCATCAGCATCGCGCCGGCCTCGCGGGTCGGTCCCGGAATCCTCGGGTTGCCGGTGGTCGACATGATCGAGGTCAGCGAGCGCACGCGCTCCGGAAAGCTGATCGCAACCTCCTGCGCGATCATGCCGCCCATCGAGGCGCCGACCAGATGCGCGGTCCGGATGCCGAGCGCGTCCATCAGCCCGACCGTATCCCTCGCCATGTCGATCAGCCGGTAGGGCGCTGCGACCGGGATCTTCAGCAGGCGCAGCTTGAGCAGCTCGAAGGCCGTGAGGCGCTTGCCGCCGGTCATCCGCGCCGATTTGCCGATGTCGCGGTTGTCGAACCGGATCACGCGAAAGCCGCGCGCGCCAAGCTGCCGGCAGAATTCATCGTCCCAGTGAATCATCTGCGCGCCGAGGCCCATGATCAGCAGCAGCGGCTCGGCGTTGGCATCGCCAAAAATCTCGTAGCAGATGTCGATGCCGTTGGCCTTGACGATCTGCGGCGGTTGATGAGCGAGCGTGGTCACGGGCATCCCCTGCTGGTGGCGCGGTCAGGAACCTGTATGCCACGGTTTGACGCAGCGCAGAAGACCCATAGGCCGCGCGGTTGCGCCGCTGTTGACCGATCAACGACAACAGTGTCGTATGGTGCGAAACAGCGAAAGCGCGGCAAGCGCTCGGAATTGGTGTTGAGGAGCGCCGCATGGCCGACAAGGGCAACGATCCTGCCGTGATCTGGCAGACGATGATTGGTGAGATGGAGAAGGGGTTCAACTCCTTCGGCAACCAGCTGATGAGTTCGCCGGAATTTTCCAAGGCAATGAATCAGGCCGGCGGCGCCGCGGCGGGTATGCAGAAGCAACTCGGCGAGCTGATGGAGAAGTATCTCCTGGCCATGAACCTGCCGAGCCGCGCCCAACTGGTCGGCATGGCCGAGCGCCTGCAGTCGATGGAGAACCAGCTCAACGAGATCAAGACGCTGCTGCAGCAGGTGCACCACAACTCGCTGGCGCCCGCGGAAGGCTATGGCGCGACGCCGCGGCCGCCGCGCACCAAGCAACCGCCGCCGGAGGGAGAGCGCAAATGAACGCTCCCACAGGCTTTGATATCGCCTCGATCTCGGAACGGGTGCAGTCCGAGGTGCAGCGCGCGATCCAGCGCAGCATCAAGGGCGTCGAGTATTTCTCGACCTCGGGCCCGTCGCTCGGCTCGACGCCGAAGGACGTGCTGCATTCGCGCGGCACCATGAACCTGTATCACTATCGGCCGCAGGCGAGCGAGGTCTACCGCATTCCGGTGCTGATCGTGATGGCGACCACCAACCGCGGCTACATCCTCGACCTGGTGCCGGGGCAAAGCTTCATCGAATTCCTGCTCAAGCGCGGCTACGACGTCTACATGCTGGACTGGAGCGCGCCGAAGCCGGAGGAGAAGTCGCTGCGCATGGAGGACTATGTCCTTGATTTCATCCCCGACGCGGTGCGCCGCGTGCAGCAGGACTCCGGTGAGCAGGACGTCTCCGTCATCGGCTACTGCTTCGGCGGCGTGCTCTCGCTGCTGTACGGCTCGATCCATAGCGGCGGGCCGATGAAGAATCTGATCTGCTTCACCACGCCGATCGACTTCCGCGAGATGAAGCTGTTCTCGAACTTCGCCGACCGCCGCTATTTCGATGTCGACGGGCTGATCGACAGCACTGGCAACATGCCGCCCGAGCTGATTCTGCAGTCGTTCGAGATGCTGCGGCCGGCCTCGCGCGTCGCCAGCCAGATCCAGCTCTGGGAGAACATCTGGAACGACGAGTTCGTGAAGTCCTATCGGATGTTCGACCGCTGGGCGACCGACACGCTGCCGCTCGCGGGCGAGTATTTCCGCGCCATCACCAAGGACCTGATGTGGGACAACAAGCTCTACAACGACACCATGACGGTCGGCGGCCGCGCGGCGAAGCTTGCCGATATCAAGGTGCCGCTGCTGCATGCCGTGGCCGAGCACGATCACATCGTGCCGTATGATGCGGCCAAGCACCTGATCACCAAGATCGGCTCGGAGGACAAGGAGGAGGTGATGCTGAAAGGCGGTCACGTCTCGCTGGTCGCCGGCGCCAATGCAATCAAGCGGCTGTGGCCGAAGCTGGACTCCTGGTTGGGCAAGAGATCGACTTAAGAGAGATCAACATGACTGAACAACGTTCCTATCCGCGCCACGTCAAGACCGAGGCGGGCGACATCGAGTTTCGCCTGATGACGCGGGCCGACGAGGCCGCGGTGCTCGCCTTCGCGCAAAAGCTGCCCACGCATGACCTGCTTTTCCTGCCGCGCAACATCAGCCAGCCGAAGGTGCTGTCGGCCTGGGTCAACGAGATCGAGCGCGGCGACATCACGAGTCTGCTCGCGGTCAAGGACGGCAAGGTGGTCGGCTGCGGCACCCTGGTCCGCGACCCGCATTCCTGGTCGCCGCATGTCGGTGAAATCCGCATGGTGGTGTCGCTCGACGTGCGCGGGCAGGGCGTCGGCCGGGCGCTCTCGCAGGAGACCTTCGCCATTGCGCTCGGTGCCGGGCTGGAAAAATTCTCGGTGCAGATGACGGTCGACCAGCGCGCGGCAATCGCGCTGTTCGAGAGCCTCGGCTTCAAGGCGGAGGCCCTGCTGCGCGACCATGTCCGGGACGTCGAAGGCAAGACCCATGACATCGTCGTGCTCGGGCACAACGTGGCGCAGGTCCGGGCCCAGATGGAGGCCTACGGGCTGCCGGGAGCGGTTCAGCAGTAAATCTGTACCTCAACCTGCTGAATTTGCAGGCAAATTGCCCGATAATTCCTCTGTTCACGAGTTCGTGATATCGCGCCGCAACATCGATGTTGCGACGCACCATGAATTGTGACATAACACTCCCGCCCCGGGCCAATCCGGACGGGGTGAGCCCATAGCTCAAACCTGAGGATGGAGAGACCGCAAATGACCACCGAAACCAATTCCGTGCTGAACAGCGTCAAGGAAGCCTTCGCGCCCGTCACCGAGGCGTTCGCCAAGCTCCAGAACCTGGAAGTTCCGGAAGCCGCCCGTGAGTTCGTGAAGAAGCAGGCCGAGGCCGCCAAGACCCGCGCCGCCGATGCCTATGCCGGCTCCGAGAAGGTCACCAACGTGATCGAGTCCGCTGTCGCCGGTTCGGTGACCGAGGCCGCCAAGATCAGCCGCAACGTCCAGCAGGCGATCTACCAGGACGCCGAGGCGTTCTTCGCCGGCATCGACAAGCTCGCTTCGGCCAAGTCGCTGAGCGAAGCCGCCCAGATCCAGTCGGACCTGGTCCGTGCGCGCGGCGAACTGTTCGTCTCGCGGGCGAAGGCCACGACAGAGTATCTCGGCAAGCTCGTCGCCGACGGTGCCAAGACCGCGCAGGACAATTTTGCCAAAGTCTACGGCAAGACCGCCTGATCGCTGCGTCGACCAACTGCTCTTTTCGAAGGCCCGCCATTTCGCGGGCCTTCTTTTTTACCTTCTCGGACGTCATCCTGAGGTGCGAGCCGTCTTCGGCGAGCCTCGAAGGATGGCCGCGAGCGACGGTGCTTGTGGCCATCCTTCGAGGCGCGCAAAGTGCGCGCACCTCAGGATGACGCCGGTGTGTGGCGTCTAGCTAGACTAGCGTTCATTCGAAAGCCCATGACCCTTCCCGCCGCCCTCATCGCAACGCCCGTCGATGCCGAACGCGCCGCCGAGCTGCGCCGCGTCAAGTGGCTGGCGACCGGCGTGCTGGCGGCGACATTCGTCATCTTCATCGCTGCGAAGGCGCTGCTGCCGACCCATCCGGTGTTCGGCTTCATCGCGGCCTTCGCGGAAGCGGCGACCATCGGCGGGCTCGCTGACTGGTATGCGGTGGTCGCGCTGTTCAAGCGGCCGCTCGGCCTGCCGATCCCGCACACCGCGATCATTCAGAGCAACCAGGAACGCATCGCGGAAAAGCTCGGCGAATTCATCGAGAACAATTTTCTCGAGGCCGGGCCGGTCGAGGCCAAGCTGCGCGAGATCGATTTCGGCAGCTTCATCGCCGACTGGCTGCGTGACCGCAAGCGCAGCGAGGATCTCGCCCGCTTCGTGCTGCGCATGCTGCCGGAGGCGCTCGCCGCAACCGAGAGCTCGGGACTGATGACGTTCATCAGCCGCCGCGTCACGACGCAGATTCTCGCGATCGATCTCGCGCCGCTGGCCGCCGGCGCGCTGCGCGGCTTCGTGCAGGAGGGCAAGCATGGCGGCCTGCTCGACGACATCCTGCGCGTGCTGCACCAGACGTTGACGCAGCAGGAGACCATGGCGGTGATCCGCGACAAGGTCCGCGCCGAAATGCCGACGCTGCTCAGGCTCTATCGCGCCGACAAGTTCGTGGTGAACCGGATCATCGCCTCAGCCACGAAGTTCTTCGAGGAGGTGCGCAACGACCCGCAGCATCCGTTCCGCGGCGAGTTCGACCGCATGCTGCTGTCGTTTGTCGACCGGCTCGGCAGCGACAAGGCATTCGCCGATCGCATCGAGGGGCTGAAGCGCGATTTGCTGGCGCGCCCGGAGCTGGCCAATCTCGGCCGCACCATCTGGGCCAACGTCAAGGATTTCCTCGAACGCAGCGCGTCCGGCGAGTCGCAGGTGCTGCAGCATCAGCTGACGCGCATGTTCGTCGAGGCCGGCGACGCGCTCGACGGCGACGCCGATCTGCGCAGCGAGATCAACCAGGGCCTGACTGCCATTCTGCGCACGGTGGTCGCCGAGCAGAAGAGCGGCGTCTCCAGCTTCATCGCCGATCAGATGAAGAGCTGGGACATGGAGCAGCTCATCTCGCTGATTGAGGTCAATGTCGGCAAGGACCTGCAATACATCCGCTTCAACGGTTCGCTGATCGGCGGGCTTGCCGGGCTTGCACTTTACACCTTGGAATATGCGCTGCGGCTGCTGTGACCGATTGGGCACGCCGCATTTTAAGTTGTGGCAAGTGTGATCCTGACCGCTTGCACGAAAGTAATCGGTTCCCTAGCTTTTCAAGGCTGTTTGTTGCGTTGCGGAACGATTCCGCCAGGTTTGCGTCAGTGTTGTTGACCATCCTGTTGACCCATCGCCGGCTGCCGAGACGTTAGGGGCCGTGCCGGAAGAGGAGCTGAAATGTCGGTTGCTGCGCAGACGCTACGCCCGCCCTCCAGGACGCTGATGTTTCTGGAAGGCCGTGCCATTTCCGAACTTGGTGCTTTCCTTGGTGCATTGCCGCTGCTCAGCCTCGCCCCGCGCGGCGACGGCCATCCGGTGCTGGTGCTGCCGGGGCTGATCGCCTCCGACATGTCGACGCGGCCGCTGCGCGACTTCCTCAAGAGCAAGGGCTACGCCGTCAGCGGCTGGCGTCAGGGCCGCAACCTCGGGCTTCGCGCCGGCGTGCAGGACGGCATGGTCGAGTTGCTGCAGCAGATGAATGAGGTAAGCGGCCGCAAGGTCTCGGTGGTCGGCTGGAGCCTCGGCGGCCTCTATGCGCGCCAGCTCGCCAAGATGATGCCGCAGCGCGTCCGTCAGGTGATCACGCTCGGCAGCCCGTTTGCCGCCGGACCGAAGTCGACCAACGCCTGGCGGGTCTACGAGATGGCCAGCGGCCGCCGCGCCGAGCAGGAGGATCCCCGCTTCGGCGGCTCGCTCGCCAGCGCACCGCCGGTACCGACCACCGCGATCTTCAGCCGCACCGACGGCATCTGCGCCTGGCAGGGCTGCCGCGAGCAAGCCTCGTCGATGTCGGAGAGCATCGAAGTCGAGAGCAGCCATTGCGGCATGGGTCACCATCCCGCCGTGGTCTACGCCGTCGCCGATCGCCTCGCGCAGAAGGAAGGCGACTGGGCCCCGTTCGATCGCAGCGGCTGGCGCAGCATCGTCTATCCCGATCCGAACCGGTGACCTTCTTGCCTCTCCCCGCCTGCGGGGAGAGGCCGGATCGCATGAAGCGAAGCGCAATGCGATCCGGGTGAGAGGGAGTCTCCGCGAGTCGTCCTTCACCATCCCCGCGAAACTTCGTAGCCCGGATGCAGCGAAGCGCAATCCGGGATTCCATCCGCGGACAGGCTGCCCCCGGATTTCGCTTCGCTCCATCCGGGCTACGTTTGAGGTGCATTGTCGCTGGCCGGCAAAACGCGCTATGCGTTGCGGCATGCCGCAGCCGCTTGCCCGTATCGTCGACGAATTGAAGCGCGAGCCGTCGCGCACCGGCTCGATCATCATCACCGTGTTCGGCGACGCCATCGTGCCGCGCGGCGGCTCGGTGTGGCTCGGCACGCTGCTCGAATTCTTCAAGTCGCTCGACATCGACGGCAACGTGGTGCGCACCGCGATGTCGCGGCTCGCCGCCGACGGCTGGCTCGAGCGCAACCGGGTCGGTCGCAACAGTTTCTATCGGCTGAACAAGAAGGGCCGGCAGACCTTCGATACCGCAACAAAACACATCTACGATCCGCCGCCGTCGGACTGGACCGGCCGCTTCGAGCTGCTCTTGATCGGCAATGCCGAGGATCGCGACACCGCGCGCGAAGCGCTGAAGAATGCCGGCTTCGGCAGCCCGCTGCCGGGCGTGTGGGTCGCGCCGTCGGGCGTGCCGGTCCCGGATGAAGCGGCGCACGCGATCCGTCTCGAAGTTTCTGCGGAGGATGACAGCGGGCGCCGCCTGCTCAGCGAGAGCTGGCCGCTCGAGCGCACCGCGGACGCCTATCTGAAATTCATGACGACGTTCGAGCCGCTGCACGGCTGGATCACCAAAGGCGAGGCGCTGACCGACGCCGACGCTTTCACCGCGCGGGTGCTCTTGATCCACCATTACCGCCGCGTCGTGCTGCGGGATCCGCTGCTGCCGGCGCCCTTGCTGCCGCAGGATTGGCCGGGCAGGGCGGCGCGAAAACTCTGCGGCGAGATCTATCGCGGTCTGCTTTTGCCGTCGGAACAATGGCTTGACGAGCACGCGACCAACGAGGACGGGCCGCTGCCGAAGCCCAACGGGGCGGTGGCACGCCGCTTCGAGGGCGCGTGAATATGTTACAGAAATAGCTTGCAATCGTAAAATTGTGTTATATATTTCCGCCTAACAACACAGGGAGGTCGGCCATGTATACGCAGGCGCTCAATAGCTCAGACGGCGACGACCGCGGCATCGAGGATGCCGGCCGCGCCGCGCAGTTTCAGGCCCGCATCGATGCCGACGACCGCATCGAGCCGAACGACTGGATGCCGGCCGCCTACCGCAAGACGCTGACCCGGCAGATCTCCCAGCACGCCCATTCCGAAATCGTCGGCATGCTCCCCGAGGGCAACTGGATCACCCGTGCGCCGTCGCTGCGCCGCAAGGCCGCGCTGCTCGCCAAGGTGCAGGACGAATGCGGCCACGGCCTCTATCTCTACGCCGCCGCCGAGACGCTCGGCACCTCGCGCGAGGAGCTGGTCGACGGCATGCTCTCCGGCAAGGCGAAATATTCCTCGATCTTCAATTACCCGACGCTGACCTGGGCCGACATCGGCACCATCGGCTGGCTGGTCGACGGCGCGGCGATCATGAATCAGATCCCGCTCTGCCGCTGCTCCTACGGCCCCTATGCGCGCGCGATGATCCGCGTCTGCAAGGAGGAGTCGTTCCACCAGCGCCAGGGTTTTGAGATCATGGTGACGCTGTGCCGCGGCACCGCGGAGCAGAAGGCGATGGCGCAGAACGCATTGAACCGCTGGTGGTGGCCGGTGCTGATGATGTTCGGCCCGCCGGACCAGGCGAGCCAGCACAGCGACACTTCGACCAAGTGGAAGATCAAGCGCTTCTCCAACGACGAGCTGCGCCAGAAATTCGTCGACGCCACGGTGCCGCAGGCCGAGTTCCTCGGGCTCACCATTCCCGATCCCGGCATGAAGCAGAACGCCAACGGCAATTGGGAATACAGCGCGATCGACTGGGACGAGTTCAAGCAGGTGCTGGCCGGCAACGGTCCGTGCAACCGCGATCGTCTCGCCGCACGGCGCAAGGCGCATGACGAGGGCGCCTGGGTGCGCGAGGCCGCCGCGGCCTATGCCGAGAAGCGCAAGAACCGTCAGCTCGCGCAGGCGGCCGAATAAGGGAGCATCGAGATGGCCACGCCGAACACCCCGCTCTGGGAAGTCTTCATCCGCAGCCGCAACGGGCTCGCGCACAAGCATGTCGGCTCGCTGCACGCGTCCGACGCCACGCTGGCGCTGCAGGCCGCGCGCGACATCTACACCCGCCGCGGCGAGGGACTGTCGATCTGGGTGGTGCCGTCGAACGCGATCACGGCCTCCGATCCGTCCGAGAAGGGCATGATGTTCGAGCCGGCGGAATCCAAGATCTACCGGCATCCGACGTTTTACGACGTGCCCGACGAAGTCGGGCATATGTGACTTCTTCCGTCATTGCGAACGCAGCGAAGCAATCCATGCTTCAGCGCCCGCGGTAGGATGGATTGCTTCCGCCTTCGCCAAGGCTTCGGCGGACAAGTCGTCGCTCCGCACCTCGCAATGACGAAACCAGCGAGTTGATCAATGGCCGTCGCCAACATCGAAGTCTCCGAAACGCCGCTGGTGCTCTACGCGCTGCGCCGCGCCGACGATGCGCTGATCCTCGGCCATCGCCTGTCCGAATGGTGCGGCCATGCGCCCGCGCTGGAGGAGGACATGGCGCTCGCCAATATGGGCCTCGATCTGCTCGGCCAGGCGCGCGAGCTCTACGGCTACGCCGCCAAGGTCGAGGGCCGTGACAATGACGAGGACAAGTTCGCCTATCTGCGCGACGTCCGCCAGTACCGCAATTTACTGCTGGTCGAGCAGCCCAACGGCGATTTTGCCCGCACTTTGGTGCGGCAGTTCTTCTACGCGGCGTTCGCCGATCTCTACTGGCGCGCGATGATGGCCTCAAAGGATCCGACGCTGGCCGCGATCGCGGCGAAGTCGGAGAAGGAGAGCGCCTATCATCTGCGGCATTCCTCGGAATGGATCGTCCGCCTCGGCGACGGCACCGCGGAGAGCCATCGCCGCGCCCAGGACGCGATTGATCACCTCTGGTCCTACACCGGCGAGATGTTCGCAGTCGACGACAGCGAGCGCGGCCTGATCGTTTCAGGCATCGCGATCGATCCGGCGTCGCTGCAGCCGCGGTGGCTGAAGACGGTCACCGGCATCGTCAACGAAGCGACGCTGCAACTGCCGGCCAACAACTGGATGCAAAAGGGCGGCCGCAGCGGCAGCCACAGCGAGCATCTCGGCCATCTGCTCAGCGAACTGCAGTCGCTGCCGCGGACCTTTCCGGGGGCGACATGGTGACCGCCACGCTCAATGATGCCGATCTGCGCCGGCGCGCCTGGAGCGCGGCCGCGCAGGTGGTCGATCCCGAGATCCCGGTGCTGACCATCGCCGATCTCGGGGTGCTCCGCGACGTTGAAGTGCGCGACGGCCATGTCGAGGTCGCGATCACCCCGACCTATTCCGGCTGTCCGGCGATGAACATGATCGCGCTCGAAATCGAGCTCGCGCTGGAGCGCGAAGGCATCCAGCGCCCGAAGGTCCGCACCGTGCTGTCGCCGGCCTGGACCACCGACTGGATGAGCGAGGACGGCCGCCGCAAGCTGAAGGAGTACGGCATCGCGCCGCCGCTGCCGGGCTCCTCGCGCCGCGCGCTGTTCGGCGCGCAGCAGGTGGCCTGTCCGCAATGCGGCTCTGATGAGACCGAGCTGCTGTCCGAATTCGGCTCGACCTCCTGCAAGGCGCTGTGGCGTTGCAAGAGCTGCCGTGAACCCTTCGATTACTTCAAGTGTCATTGACCATGTCGACCCCGCGCTTCCACCGTCTGGCCGTCAACGATCTGCGCCGCGAGGCGTCGGATGCGGTCTCCATGACCTTCGCGATCCCCGACGATCTGCGAGCCGACTACAGTTTTGTGCCAGGCCAGTATCTGACGCTGCGCACCACGATGGACGGCGAGGAGATCCGCCGGTCCTATTCGATCTGCTCCGGCCCCGACGACGGCGAGCTGCGTATCGCGGTGAAGCGGGTCGACGGCGGCGCGTTCTCGAGCTGGGCTGCGGAGGATCTGAAGGCCGGCGACGAGCTCGACGTGATGACGCCGACCGGCCGGTTCGGCGTCGCGCATGCGCCCGGCGAAGCGCGCACCTATGTCGGCTTCGCCGCCGGCAGCGGCATCACGCCGATCCTCTCGATCGTCAAGGGCGTGCTGGCGCGCGAGCCCGACAGCCGCTTCTTCCTGTTCTACGGCAACCGCTCGACCGAAGGCATGATGTTCCGTGAGGCGCTGGAGGAGCTGAAGGACCGCTTCATGCAGCGGCTCTCGGTGTTTCACGTGATCTCGGGCGAGGAGCAGGACATCCCGATCCTGCACGGGCGGCTCGACGGCGACAAGGTGCGGGTGCTGCTGCGCTCGCTGGTGCCGGCCGAGACCGTGGATCATGTCTTCGTCTGCGGTCCGGCCGCGATGAGCGAGACCATCGAGGCGACCTGCCGCGAGATCGGCATCGCCGATGAGCGCATCCATGTCGAGCGCTTCGTCTCGGAATTCGGCGGCAAGCCGCGGCCAAAGGTCGTCATTCCTGCCGGCGCGCCGCCGAAGGCCACCGCAGGCCTGATCATCGACGGCAAGCGCCGCGAGGTGCCGGTCGCCGAGGGCGAGTCGATCCTCGACGCCGCGCTGCGCGCCGGCATGGACCTGCCCTTCGCCTGCAAGGGCGGCATGTGCTCGACCTGCCGCGCCAAGCTGGTCGCGGGTGAGGCTCCGATGGACCTGAACTATTCGCTGGAGCCGTGGGAGCTGAAGGCGGGGTTCATCCTCACCTGCCAGGCCAAGCCGTGCTCGGAGAAGGTCGTGGTCGATTACGATCACGTGTGATCGCTTGCAGTCGTTCCGGGGCGCGAAGCGAACCCGGAACCTCGAGATTCCGGGTTCGATGCTGCGCATCGCCCCGGAATGACGGAAGGAAGTAGCGTTGACGTCTGACACGTCACGCCCAACACTTGATCTCAAGAGGCCCATTCCAACGGGCCCGCTGACAGGGAGTTCGCTGTGAACGTGAAGGCCACGTTATCGCCCGAGGATATCGCCCGCGCCTGCGCGGAGGCGATGTGGAAGGAGGACGACGCCAGCAAGGGCCTCGGCATGGAGCTGGTCGAGATCAAGCCGGGGCTGGCGGTGATGGCGATGAATGTGCAGTCGCACATGGTCAACGGCCAGCGCATCTGCCATGGCGGCCTGATCTTCACGCTGGCGGATTCCGCCTTCGCCTTCGCCTGCAACAGCCGCAACGAGCGCGCCGTGGCGGCGCAGGGCAACATCAGCTTCATCCGGCCGGGCAAGCTCGGCGACCGGCTGGTCGCGACCGCGCGCGAGATCTCGCGCAGCGGCCGCTCCGGAATCTACGACGTACGCGTCAGCGTCGGCGACAGCGTGATCGCCGAGTTTCGCGGCCATTCGCGGGTCATATCAGGCACATGGCTGCCGGATACGGACATCAAGGCATAACGGCTTCGGGGGAATCTGATGGCAACGGCAAAGCTCAAGGTCAAGGACAGCTCCTATCACGCCGAGCTCGACGCCGCCGAGCGCGCCTCGCGCGACGAGATCATGGCGCTGCAGACCCGGCGGCTCGCCTGGTCGCTCAAGCACGCCTATGACAATGTCGCGCATTACAAGAAGGCGTTCGACGCTGCCGGCGTGCACCCGTCCGACTTCAAGCAGCTCTCCGATCTCGCCAAATTCCCCTTCACGGTGAAGACGGATCTGCGCGACAACTACCCCTTCAACATGTTCGCGGTGCCGCGCGAGCAAATGGTCCGCGTCCATGCCTCCTCCGGCACCACCGGCAAGCCGATCGTGGTCGGCTACACCAGGGCCGACATCGACACCTGGGCCGACGTGATGGCGCGCTCGATCCGCGCCGCCGGCGGCCGCACCGGCATGCTGATGCACAATGCCTATGGCTACGGCCTGTTCACCGGCGGCTTAGGGGCGCATTACGGCGCCGAGCGGCTCGGCTGCACCGTGGTGCCGATCTCCGGCGGCATGACCGAGCGGCAGGTGCAGATCATCAACGACTTCAAGCCCGACATCATCACGGTGACGCCGAGCTACATGCTGGCGATCCTCGACGAGTTCAAGCGGCAGGGCCTCGACCCGCGCAAATCGTCGCTGAAATTCGGCATCTTCGGCGCCGAGCCCTGGACCAACGCGATGCGCGTCGAGATCGAGCAGGCGTTCGACATGGACGCCACCGACATCTACGGCCTCTCGGAGGTGATCGGCCCCGGCGTCGCCCAGGAGTGCGTGGAGACCAAGGACGGCCTGCACATCTGGGAGGACCATTTCTATCCCGAGGTGATCGATCCCGTGACCGGCGCGGTGCTGCCGGACGGCGAGAAGGGCGAGCTGGTGTTCACCTCGCTGACCAAGGAAGCCTTCCCGATCATCCGCTACCGCACCCGCGACCTGACGCGGCTGCTGCCCGGCACCGCGCGGCCCGGCATGCGGCGGATGGAGAAGGTGACCGGCCGCTCCGACGACATGATCATCCTGCGCGGAGTCAACGTGTTCCCGACCCAGATCGAGGAAGCGCTGCTGGCGACCGACTGGTGCGGCGGCCATTTCATCATCGAGCTCACCCGCGAAGGCCGCATGGACGAGATGACCGTGCTCGCCGAGGCCCGTCCCGAGAGCTGGGACGGCAGCGGGCTGGTCGCGCACGCCGACAAGGTCGCCGCCTTCATCAAGAACACGATCGGCATCACCGCCGTCGTGAAGGCCGTCGCCCCCGAGACGCTGGAACGCTCGCTCGGCAAGGCGAAACGGGTTTACGACAAGCGGCCGAAAGCCTAGCCTTGCGCCCATAGCGAGGGGGCGCAGGGTTCGATGGCCAATTCCACTGAAGCGACTGCCGCTGAGATCGTCGCCGCGATCCGCGACAAGAAGGTGACGGCAGTCAGCGTCGTGCAGGCTGCGCTCGATCGCGCCGAGCAGCTCAAGCACCTCAACGCGTTCATTGTCCTGAATCGCGACGGCGCGCTTGCGGCTGCGCGGCAGGTCGATGCCGGCCAACGGGCGGGTCCGCTCGCCGGCCTGCCAATTGTCGTCAAGGACAACATCAACACATCAGATCTGCCGACCACGGGCGGCACGCCGGCACTGCAGCACGCGCGGCCCGCGCGCAACGCTCCGTCGCTGCAGAAGCTGCTCGACGCCGGCGCTGTCGTCATCGGCAAGACCAATCTGCATGAGCTCGCCTTCGGCATCACCAGCACCAACCTTGCGCCGTTCGCCGGGCCGGTGAGAAATCCGTACGACGTCACGCGGATTCCCGGCGGCTCGTCGGGCGGAACGTCTGCCGCGATCGCCGCACGCATCGTCACCTGCGGCCTCGGATCGGACACCGGCGGCTCGACCCGGGTGCCGGCGGCGCTGACCGGCACCGTGGGCCTCAGGCCATCGGTCGGCAATGGCGGCGCCGAGCGGCGCTATCACGACGACAATCAGGTGGTTCCGATCAGCCATACCCGCGACACCGTCGGCCCGATGGGCCGCACGGTGGCGGATGTCGCGCTGCTCGATGCCGTGATCACGGGCGCGCCGCTCGCTGTGGCCGCACCGCTGCGCGGCGTTCGCCTCGGTATTCCCGCGTGCTTCTGGAACGGTCTCGACCGCGACGTCGAAGCCGTCGCCCGCGCGGCCTGCGCGAAGCTCGCCGGTGCCGGCGTGGTGCTGGTCGATATCGACATGCCCGATCTGTTCGAGCAGAACGGCAAGGTGTCGTTCGTGGTGGCGCTGCATGAGCCGATCGCCGATATCCCGGCCTATCTCGCGGCGTCCGGGATCGAGGGCATCACGCTCGCCGACATCGCGGCGAAGGTTGCCAGCCCCGACGTCGTCGGCGCGTTCGGGGCCATCACCACGGACGCCTTCGGCGCCGCCTATGACGACGCGATCCGCGTGCAGCGCCCGGCGCTGCAGGCGATCTACGCGGCCTATTTCCGCGACAACAGAGTGGACGCCATCCTGTTTCCGACCACGATCGCACCCGCGCCCTTGATCGACGAAACCAACGGGTCGAGCGAGATGTCGGTCAATGGCGGCGAGCCGGCGCCGACCTTCGGCACCATGATCCGCAACACCGATCCCGGCAGCAATGCCGGCCTTCCCGGCCTGTCACTCTATGCCGGCATGACCTCGGATGGCCTTCCGGTCGGACTCGAGATCGATGGTGCCGTGGGCAGCGATGCCAGGCTGCTTGGGCTCGGCTTGTCGATCGAGATGATCCTGGGCTCGGCGCCGCCGCCCAAACTATGACCGTCTGACACCGGAAGGCCTGGCGTGACATCTGGCCGTACCCGCCAGGGTCGCAACAAGCCTCTTGAATTGAACGTTCAGTCGATTAGTCATGGCACCAGACCGCTTGGCGACCGCGTGATCTTGCGGCGATCATCTCCACGTCATTGCGAGCGCAGCGAAGCAATCCATCTTTCCTCGCGCGCGGTGATAATGGATTGCACCGTCGCTTCACTCCTCTGAGAGACTTCCATGGACCCCGCCACCCTTGTCATCCTCGCGGCGCTGATCATCGGCCTGATCTATGGCTCGGTCGGCCTCGTCAGCGGCTTCTGCATGATGAGCGGCCTGCGCGGCTTGTGGGCGGAGGGCGACGGCCGGCTCGGGCGCACTTATGCGCTGGCGATGGGGGTTGCGATCGCGGCCTCGCAGCTTCTGGCGGCGGCGGGCCTCGTCGACCTCGGCAAGTCGATCTACCTGCAGCCCTCGTTCTCCGCGCCGGTGATGTTCCTCGGCGGGCTCCTGTTCGGTTACGGCATGGTGCTGTCGAACGGCTGCGGCTCGCGCGCGCTGGTGCTGCTCGGGCGCGGCAATCTGCGCTCCTTCGTCGTCGTGATCGTGCTCGGCATTTTTGCCGAGATCACGCTCAAGGGCCTGATCGCGCCGGCGCGGATCGCGATGGTGCAGGCCTCGCAGGCGACGGTCACAGCGAATTCGGTCCCCGCGCTGCTGGCGAGCGCTGGGCTGGGCGCGGTGCCGGCGCGGATGATCGCGGCATCGGTGGTCGCGGCCGTCCTGATCATCTTCGCGTTTGCGCATGCGCCGTTCCGAAAGTCGATCGGGCAGGTCGCCGCCGGCCTGATCGTCGGCCTGCTGATCGCCGCCGGCTGGTACGCCACCGGCTATCTCGGCGCCGATGATTTCAATCCGGTGCCGGTGACCTCGCTGACCTTCGTCGCGCCGATCGCCGACGCCCTGCAATATGTGATGCTGTCGACCGGCTCGACGCTCAATTTCGGCATCGTCACCGTGTTCGGCGTGTTCGCCGGCAGTCTTGTCACCGCGCTCGCCACCGGGCGTTTCCAGCTCGAAGGCTATCGGTCGCCGCAGCACATGCTGCGCTCGGCCGGCGGGGCCGCGCTGATGGGCACCGGCGGCGTGATGGCGTTCGGCTGCTCGGTCGGGCAGGGGTTGACCGGTTTGTCGACGCTGTCGCTGTCGTCCTTCATCGCGATTGCCGGCATCCTGCTTGGCACCGGCGCCGGCCTGCGCGGAGCGTTGCGGGTCAGGCCGCTCGCGACGGCCTAGGGCGTGTACTCATAACCGTCGGCTTCCAGTCATAAAGCGGAAGTTGCCCAGTTCGGTAGTTATCGGCGGCCTATGACCCAATTCCGACGTCCCACCTTAGCCGCAGAGACGGAGGACTGGCCCGAAGCGCCCTCCTATGATCTTATGCCCGGACGGCAAAGTTGGTGAGGACCCCGTGGCTGATGAGAGGATAGAGCGGCGGTTGGCGGCCATCTTGGCGGCTGATGTGGCAGGCTATAGCCGGCTAATGGGAGCGGATGAGGTCGGTACTCTGGCAGCCCTAAAGGCAATTCGTCGTGAAATTTTCGACCCAGCAATAGCTCGCCACAATGGGCGGATCGTGAAGACCACCGGCGACGGCTTGCTGGTTGAATTTGCCAGTTCGGTGGACGCTGTGACCTGCGCGATGGCGGTGCAGGAATTGATGGCGAAGCGCGATCAGGATCAGCCCCAGATCACATTTCGTATAGGCATCAACGTCGGCGACGTGATCATTGATGACGGCGACATTTTCGGCGACGGCGTCAATATCGCTGCACGCGTTGAGAGCGAATGCGAACCAGGCGGTGTCTGCCTCTCGAGCAACGCGCTTGAACAGATACGAGGCAAGACTGAGTTCACGTTCGTTGACCTCGGGGAGCGGGCGCTTAAGAACATCGACCGAGCGGTACGGCTCTACGCTGCACGGTCTGCGGCGCTTCCCAAAAGCGCTGCGCACGCGGTTGACGCTTCAAGTCACCCATTCCCCGACAAGCCCTCGATAGCGGTGCTGCCGTTCAAGAACATCAGCGGCGATTCAGATCAGGAGTATTTTGCGGACGGCATGACGGGGGACATCATTGCGTTGCTCTCAAGAACTCGAGACTTCTTTGTCATCGCGAAGAGTTCGACCGATTCTTTGAAGGTCGGGTTGTCGGACCCGACATCGCTCGCTCAACAGTTTCGCGTCCGGTACATTTTGGAAGGCAGCGTCCGAAAGGCTGCCAATCGAGTTCGTGTCACGGCCCAATTGATCGAGGCGCGGACTGGCAAGACGCTCTGGGCCGATCGCTTTGATCGAGAGTTAAGTGACCTTTTCCTTGTGCAGGATGAGGTAACGAGCGGTATCGTGGGCGCGGTATATCCCGAGGTCCTTGCAGCCGAGGCCGGGACATTCAAGCGCTCTTCTTCAACCAATCTAGACGCCTGGGGACTTGTAGCGCGTGGAATGATGGCGCTCGCGACGTTTACGCGAGAGAGCATCTCAAACGCTAATGATCTAGCTGATCGCGCATCAAAGCTCGACCCGGAATTTGGTTTAGCGTTTGGACTCAGAGCATTTTCGCTCGCTTATCGGTCGTATATGCAATGGGGAAGTGACTGGTTAATGGACGCACGACAAGCCTCTCAGGACATCAAGTCAGCGGTAAGTCTGCAAAGCGACGATCCTACCGTGTTGTTCCTCGTCGGTGGCGCGTCTTGGTTTATGGGCCGAGTTCTACCTGGCGTTCCTCTCTTGGAAAGAGCGATTCAACTTAATCCAAATCTCGCTATGGCACGCGCGTTACTTGGATTGGGCTACGCCAGTCTAGATCGACCCGCGGATGGCTTGGCACAGGCAGAGATAGCCTTTCGTTTGAGCCCGCGTGATCCAATGGCGTGCCAGTTCTTTGCCGCCGAAACGCTATGTCATTTCGCAGCGGGTGATTTCTCGCGTGCCATTGCCAGCGCTCAAAAGGGACTGCAGGTCAATCCGAACTCTCTTGACAATCACCTTTACTTGGCCGCCGCTCTTGCAGAGTCCGGCGACCAATCCAGGGCGCAGAAGCAAGTTGAGCAGGCGCTGCGAATTGCTCCGGCAATGTCACTCGATATAATTTCTCGCGGAGGGCGCGATGCGCCTGGCTGGCAAAAGTATCACGTCGCTCTGCGCAAGGCTGGTTTGCCATCGTGAACAGGAGCGTCTACCTACGAGCTGCGAGGTCGGGCTTCTGGCCCAAGGCCGACATGCAGCGATAGCGGCTTCGACGTCGGCTTCCGAGATCGAAGCGGACGTGACGAATATATGCAGGCCCTAATTACGCGCGCGCTGGCGCGTCCGCCAACGCGCTCAGCGCGATACCGCCGACGATCAGCGTAGCGGCAATCGCCAGCGAGAGATCGATCGGTTCGCCGAGCAGCAGCGCGGCGCTCACAATGCCGACGATCGGCGTTCCCGTCGTGCCGAGCGAGGTCGTCAGCGCCGGCAGGCTCTTGTTGACAACAGACATTGCCCAATAGGCCAGCGCGGTGCCGATGAAGCCGGAATAGAGGAACAGCAGCGCGAGGTGCGGCGACCACCTCACGTCGGGCACGCCCTCGGTGACTAGCGCCGTCATCGTCAGTACCAGCGTCGCCACCAGCACCTGCCACAGCAAGAGCTGCAGCGGCGTCGCGATCCAGCGATGCGAGCGGATGTAGATGATGTTCGCGGCCCAGCAGATCGCGGCCAGAATGATCATTGCGGCGCCGGCGATGACACGCAGATTGCTCCAGTCCAGCGATGCCGGGTTGAGGATCACGCAGAGGCCGGCGAGCCCCGAGGCGACGCCGACCAGTTTCAGCGCGCCGAGCCGCTCGGTCCGCGCGGCGCCGGCGGCGAGCGCCACCCAGAGCGGCGTGGTGTAGCCGAGCACGATGCCCTTGCTGGCCGGCAGATAGCGCAGGCCGGCGGCAACCAGCGTCGAAAAGAATGTCATGTGCAGCAGCGCCACGCTGAGCACGACCGGGATGTCGGCGATCCGCGGAATGATCAGGTTGCCGCTGGCGCGCAGGATCACCAGCAAAGCGATCAGCGCGACCCAGCTCCGGATCGATGCGGTCCACAGCGGCGGCACCGCCTGGACCAGCGATTTCGTCACCGACCAGTTGATGCCCCAGGCGAGCACCACGACGATGAACAGGGCGGCGGCCTTGGCGGGGGAGAGGGACTGATTCACGGCAGTTTCCTTGCAGGCGACACGCATTGTGAATAGGATCGCGCTGGCTCTCTCGAAAGGGCCAGATTTGACAGAACAAGAGAGCCAGTTACGAGAGAACCAAAGTGATCCTCGCCGAATTGCTCGTGCTGAAACGCTCGGACGCTGCGGGCCTGGTTGCGCAGATGACGCAACAGCTCCGCACGCTGATCGCGGGCGGCCGGATCAGACGAGGCGCCGTGTTGCCGTCGAGCCGGCAGCTCGCGGCCGAGCTCGGTGTGGCGCGCAACACGGTCACACATGCCTATGAGCAGCTCGCGGCGGAAGGCTATCTGCGGATCACCGCGCGACGCCGGCCGGTGGTGACTGACGATATCGAGGAGCGGTTCGTCAGGGCGGCGCCGGTGCCAAGACACGACGGCGGGCGCAAGCCGCTGTTATCGCCCTGGGCTTTGCGGCTCACGGAGACCGACTGGCCGCTGTCATATCAAGCAAATGTCCGGCCGCTCCGTCCGGGACTTGCCGACACCCGCGAGTTTCCGCACGAGCTCTGGGCGCGCTGCCTGCGCCGCAGCGCGCTGCGCCGGCGCTTCAACGACCAGACCGTGATCAACCGGCCGGGCCTGCGCGAAGCGTTGCGCGATTATCTCGAAGTCAACCGCGGTGTCCGCGCCGAGGCCGATCAGATCCTGATCCTGCCGACGGCGCAGGCGGCGCTGACGCTGATCGCCGCCACCACCGTCGTACCTGGCGATGCAGTCTGGACCGAGGACCCCGGATATCCCGGCGCCGCGGCGGCGTTTCGCGCCGCCGGTGCCGATGTCGTCGGCATCAGGCTGGACCAATGGGGCATGACGCGCACCGGCGAGAGGCGGGCGCCAAAGCTGATCTTCACCACGCCGTCGCACCAGCATCCGACCGGACGGCTGATGCCGGTGGCGCGCCGCACCGAGCTGTTGGCGGCCGCCGAGCCGGGCAAGACATGGATCGTCGAAGACGATTACGACGGCGAGTTTCACTACGACAGCCGGCCGATGCCGGCGCTGCAGGGGCTCGATCGCGACGGGCGCGTGCTCTATCTCGGCACCTTTGCCAAGGCGATGACCGCCGATATCCGCATCGGCTACCTGGTGGTGCCGCCGCAGCTGGCGCGGACCATCGAGATCGCGCAGCGGCATCTCGGGCTGATCGCCTCCGTGCATGTCCAGGAGGCGCTCGCCGACTTCATGGCCGACGGGCACTTTCTGGCGCATGTCCGGCGGATGCGGCGCATCTACCGGTCGCGCCGCGACCATCTCGCAGCGGCGCTGGCGCGGCAGCTCGGTGCGGTGCTCGCGGCCGAGATCCCTCCGGGCGGCA
Source organism: Bradyrhizobium ivorense (assembly GCF_900696085.1). Taxonomy (GTDB): domain Bacteria; phylum Pseudomonadota; class Alphaproteobacteria; order Rhizobiales; family Xanthobacteraceae; genus Bradyrhizobium; species Bradyrhizobium ivorense. The sequence goes on along the minus strand of NZ_CAADFC020000013.1, from coordinate 59,467 downwards.
TGCAGCTGATCGCCCGCTTCAAGGACGGCCGTGCCGACCGGGACGCCGTGACGCGCCTGGTCGCCGCCGGCGTCGAGGTGCGTGCACTGTCGAGCCTGGCGCTGGAGCGGCCGCACGATTTCGGCCTGCTGCTCGGTTTTGCGGCCTGGCGCGAGAACGAGATCGGCGCCGCGGTGCGGACCATGGCGCACTGCCTCGCCGGCAAGCGCGCGGCGCGCGGGTAGACGCGAGGGGCACCGGGCGCGATTTCGGAATATTGGAAGGATATCGGTGAGTTGCCCGACGTGTCAAGTGGCCTTGTCGAACGCCGGCGCGGGCCGCCGGCTACTTTGCATGGGGTTGTTTTTCGGCATTTTTGTCAGTGCCCCTACGGCCCGGCCATCCTGCTGCGTCGCAGGCCTACTCCGCGGCCCTGGTGACGATCCGCACCTCCGAGGTCAGCGTCTTGTGCACCGGGCATTTGTCGGCGATCTCCATCAGCCGCTTGCGCTGGTCGGCGTCGAGCGTGCCCTCGATCCTGATCACGCGGTCGATCTGGTCGAGCATGCCCTCGCGGGTCTCGCATTCCGCGCAATCCTGCGCATGGATCTTGCTGTGCGTCAGCGTCACGGTGACGCGATCGAGCGGCAGCGATTTGCGGTCGGCATACATCCGCATCGTCATCGAGGTGCAGGCACCTAACCCGGCGAGCACGAAGTCATAGGGACCGGGACCGGAATCCTGTCCGCCGACCGCAACCGGTTCGTCGGCCAGCAGGCGGTGCGGGCCGGCGGTCACGATCTGCTGGAACTTGCCGGCGCGGGTCTCCTGCACCACGACGTTGCGCGGGCCGGTCGCGGCCTCGGCCGCCGGCTGTGCGGCAAGGTCGATGTAGCGCTCGGCCCAGGCGCCGATCACGCCGGCGACATAGGCGGCATCCTGCTTGCCGCTGAGGAGATGGTCGGCGCCCGCGAGCGAGACGAAGCTCTTGGGATGCTTGGCGGCGATGAAGATGTTGGTGGCGTTGTCGATGCCGACGGTGTCGTCGGTCGGCGAGTGCATCACCAGCAGCGCCTTGTGCAGCGCTTTCACCTGCGCCATCAGATTGTGCTCGGCGACGTCGTCGAGGAATTCGCGCTTGATGCGGAACGGGCGGCCGGCGAGCGACACCTGGCCCTCGCCCTGGGCGCGGATGTCCTCAATCTGATCCTTGAAGAAATGCGTGACGTGGCCGGGATCGGAGGGCGCGGCGATGGTGGCGACCGCTTTCGCCTCGGGAATCTGCCCTGCGGCCGCCAGAATCGCGGCGCCGCCGAGGCTGTGGCCGATCAGGATCGCGGGCGCCCGCCGCGTCTCGCGCAGATGGTCGGCGGCGCGGACCAGATCGGCGACGTTGGACGAGAAGGTCGAATTGGCGAAATCGCCCTCGCTGGAGCCGAGGCCGGTGAAATCGAAGCGCAACGTGGCGATGCCTTTTGCCGCGAGCGCGACCGCGATCCGCTTGGCCGCCAGCACATCCTTGCCGCAGGTGAAGCAGTGCGCGAACAGCGCATAGGCCTTGATCGGGCCGTCGGGGCTATCGAGCGCGGCGGCAAGCTGATGGCCGCCCTCACCAGTGAATTGAAAGCGTTCGTGCGGCATCTTGGTCTCCGGAGGTTTCACCTCTCCCATAGGGAGAGGTCGAATTTCGAGCATAGCGAGAAATTCGGGTGAGGGGTTTCGCTCTATCGAGGGACCGTAACCACTCACCCGGCGCTTCGCGCCGACCTCTCCCTATGGGAGAGGTGAGGACAGTCAGTCTTCAGAATAGCGCTGTTCGGTCCAGGGATCACCGCGATTGTGATAGCCGCGGACCTCCCAGAAGCCTGGCGCATCGTCGGCGACGAATTCGATCCGCTGCAGCCATTTGGCGCTCTTCCAGAAATACAGATGCGGCACCACGAGGCGCACCGGGCCGCCATGCTCGTGCTCCAGCGGCTTGCCCGACGAGCTATGGGCGAGCAGCGCGTCCTCGGCGGCGAAATCCTCGAGCGGCAGGTTCGTCGTATAGCCGTCATAGCTATGCAGCACGACGAAGCGCGCTTCCTCGCGCGGCCGGCAGGCGGCGAGCAGGTCGCGGGTGGCAAGCCCTTCCCACTGATTGTCGTAGCGCGACCAGGTCGTGACGCAGTGGATGTCGGAGACGAACTGCGTCTGCGGCTGCGCCTGGAATTGCGCAAAGGTCCAGTAGATCGTCTGCTCGACCGCACCAAAGACGTCGAGCCGCCAGTGCTCCTGCGTGACGTTGGGCAGCATCCCGAGGTCGAGCACCGGCCAGTCGCGGGTCAGATGCTGGCCCGGCGGCAGGCGCTGCTCCTCCGGCCGGGTGATCTTGCCGGTGAGGAATTTGCCTTCGCGCGCCCAGCGCTGCTTGCTGCGCGTCAGCTTGCTCTCGGGCGGCTCGTTGTCGTCGGTCATCGGCGTGCTCCGCTACTCGTGGCGATGCATCGCGGACGCGTGCTTGGTGTCGCGCATGGTCGAATAGATGATCAGCGACAGGAAGATCATGCCGCTGAGATAGTAGTAGAACCAGTCCTCGTGCCCGACGCTCTTGAAATACAGCGCGACCGCGGGCGCGGTGCCGCCGAAGATCGACACCGTGATCGCATAGGGCAGGCCGACGCCGAGCGCGCGGACGTTGGTCGGGAACAGCTCGGCCTTCACGATCGCGTTGATCGAGGTGTAGCCGGCGACGAAGATCCAGGCGCCGCAAATCAGCAGGAACGCGATGAAGGGCGACTTGGTCTCCTTCAGCGTGGTCAGGATCGGGACGGTCGAGATCGTGCCGACGAGACCGAAGAAGATCAGCAGCGGCTTGCGGCCGATGCGGTCGGACAGCCCGCCATAGATCGGCTGCAGGATGGTCGCGAAGATCAGCGAGCCGAAGATCACGAAGGTGGTCTGATCCTCGGTCAGCCCGACCGACAATTTCACGAAGGTCTGCATGTAGGTGGTGAAGGTGTAGAACGCCGCGGTGCCGCCGGCGGTGAGGCCGACCACCAGCAGCAATTCGCGGGGATAGTTCAGCAGGCCGACGATCGAACCGGTCGGCTTGGAGACCTTCTTGGCCTCGACGAAGGCCTCGGTCTCATGCAGGCTGCGCCGCATCACCGCCGCGACGACCGCGAGCAGGGCGCCGATCACGAACGGAATTCGCCAGCCCCAGGCCTTCAGCTCCTCGGGCGTCAAAAACACCTTCTGCAGCAGCAGCAGCACGATGATGGCGGTGAGCTGGCCGCCGATCAGCGTGACGTACTGGAAGCTGGAATAGAAGCCGCGGTGCTTGGGATCGGCGACCTCGCTGAGATAGGTGGCGCTGGCGCCATATTCGCCCCCTAAGCTGAGGCCCTCGATGATGCGTGCCAGTGCCAGGATCGCCGGCGCGGCGATGCCGATGGTCTCGTAAGTCGGCGTCACCGCGATGATCAGCGAGCCGAAGCACATGCAGACCACCGACAGCGTCAACGACAGCCGGCGGCCGTAACGATCAGCGATGAAGCCGAACAGCCAGCCGCCGAGCGGGCGCATCAGAAAGGTCGCGGCGAACAGCACCGCGGCGTTGAGCTGCTGCACGACCGGATCGCTGTGCGGGAAGAACGCCGGGGCGAAATACAGCGCGAACGCCGTATAGGCGTAGAAGTCGTACCACTCGACGAGATTGCCGACCGAGCCGATGAAGATCGCCTTCACCCGCCGCTCGACGTCCTGGATGTCGAGATGATCGCTCGCGGGCTGAGCGGTTTGATCGGTCATGCGGTGCCTCCCGGACTCGTCGGTTCGATTCCGGGCAAGCTACCCCATCGGGTAGGCGATGTAACTGCTCGAGCTGCCGCCTCAGGCGGGCTTGCCGAACAGGATTGGCAGTTGACGCGGGCCGCGCACCGTGCCTTCGGACCACGTCACCTTGCCGGCCGGGTCGAGGCGGAAATCCGGGATCCGCTTCAGCCACTCCTCGATCGCAACCGTCATCTCCATCCGCGCCAAATTGGAACCGACGCAGCGGTGGATCCCGAGGCCGAAGGCGGCGTGGCGGTTCTCCTTGCGGTCGATCACCACCTTGTCGGCGTCGGGGAACATCGCAGGGTCACGGTTGGCCGCCGGGAACGACAGCAGCACCATGTTGCCGGATTTCACCGGGCAGCCGGAGACCGTGGTCTCCTTCATCACCTCGCGCGCCATCGTCACCGGCGAATAGGCGCGCAAGAATTCCTCGATCGCGGTCGGCATCAGCGCGGGCTCGGCGACCAGCCGCTCGCGGTCGGCGGGCGTCCTCGCGAGGTGCCAGAGCGAGGAGCCGATCGCGCTCCAGGTGGTGTCGATGCCGGCGATCAAGAGCAGCCGCAGCGAGCCGAGTACGTGCTCGTCGGAGAGCGGCTGGCCGCCCGGCCCTTTCGCCCGCAGCAGCTGCGAGATCAGATCGTCGCCCGGCTCAAGCTTGCGCTGCTCGAGATGGGCCATGAAGTAGCCGGTCATCTCGCGCACGCCGTTCATCAGCTCGTTGTCGTCCTTGATGCCGAGCTCGAGGATCTGATGGATCCACTTGATGAAGAGGTCGCCGTCCTTTTCGGGGATGCCCAGCATATGCGCGATGGCGCGCACCGGGATGTGCTTGGTGTAGCGCGCCGCGGCGTCGCAGCCGCCGTCGGCGATGAACTCGTCGATCAGCTCGTTGCAGATCGCGCGCACCCGCGGCTCCAGCCGCTTCATCGCATCCGGCGTGAAGGGCGGCAGCAGCACCTGCTTGGCCGGCTTGTGCTCCGGCGGATCGGAGGTGATCGGCGGCGCGCGGGAGGTGATGTCGGGGCGGACATCGCGCACGATGACGCGGCGCGAGGAGAAATGCTCGGTGTCGTAGGCGATCTCCTTCACCGCCTGATAGGTGGTCGGCATGTAGCAGCCGAGGAAGCGCTCGGTGTGCACGACTGGCGAAGCCGCGCGCAGCGTCTCCCAGATCGGGAACGGATCCTCGGTCCAGACCGGATCGGTGTGGTCGAAATCGTTGACCCAGTCGGTGACCGGGGGATGTTCGGGCAGGTAGCTTGCGGACGGGGAATCGGACATCAGCTCGTTTCCTTCTCGTTCGATCAAACGCGGGGCCGGCGGCGTGGCCGGCGCTCGGTGCTATTCCTCGGTGACTTCGATCGCGATCTCGGGGCAATTGGTCTGCGCCAGCCACGCCTTGTCCTCGAGCCCGGCCGGCACCGTGCCGTCGCCGACCTCATGGGCGTTGCCGTATTCGTCGAGCTCGAACAGCTCCGGGGCGAGTGATTTGCAGCGGGCGTGACCCTGGCACTTGTCCTGGTCGACGCGGATCTTCAGCTTGGACATGCAAGCGCTCTCCCTCAGGCTCTCGCGCGCAACAGGGCGCGCCGGTTTCCTCATTCCCAAAGCTTATTGCAAGTTCTGGCTTGCTTGGGCGAATTGCAGGGCAGCCTCGCCAAGTTATATCATATTACATTATCGCTTCGCTTGTCCGTCAAGCAAAAATTCAAGCGCCTCGAAGGCCTCGGGAATTGGATGGACATTCAAACAAATTCGGGTGATGGAGTCATCAGGCTGCGCGTGCCGGTGCCTGACAGGGAGAAGACTGTTTGCAAAAGGAGGAGAAGCGGCCGCGGGGGCGTCCGGTGGGATCGTCCGATCAGGGACTGAAACGGCAAGAGTTCGTCGTCGCGGTGATGAAGGCGATTGCCGAACACGGCTACAAGGATGTCACCGTTGCGACGATCTGCGAGGCCGCCGGCTTTTCGCGCGGCCTGATTGGCCATTACTTCCCGGGCAAGGATGCGTTGCTGCTGCACGCCGTCGGCGAGGTGGCGAAGGATTTCGAGCAGGCCACGCGGTCCGCCGCCGAAGCGGCGGGCCCGGACCCGCTGGATCGTTTGCACGCCGTGGTGACCGCGAGCTTCCGTGCGCCGGTGTTCACGCCTGAACGCGTGCTGGTCTGGGTCGCGCTGGCCAGCACGTCGCACTGGTCTCCCGAGCTCGCCGAGATCTACCAGCAACTCTACCGGCCGTACCGCCGTGGACTGGCGCATCTGATGCGGCGCGCCGCCGACGCGCGCGGTGTGCGGATCAACGCCGACCGCCTGGCGATGACGCTGACGCAGCTCACCGAAGGGATGTGGGCCGGCTGGGCTGCCGATCCAACGACGGTGTCGTCAGCGGAAGGCGAGGCGGCCTGCCATGACCTGCTGGATGCGTTCTTTCGCAAGTCGCGCAAATCATAGGGCGCGGCGTGCATCGCCGATGCCAAGCTGACGGCTGTCCCTACCTGCGCTTCTTCATCGCGCGCAGATCGATCGTTCCAACGATCGTCCGCGGATCCAGTCCGGGCTCGAAGATCTGTGCCTTGTTGATCTTCTGCGTTGCGGTCACCGGCATGCGGTCCATGAACAGCATCCAGCCCGGCGCCTTGTAGTAGGCCAGCTGCGTGTTGCAGTAATCGACGATGTCGTGGGCAAGCGCACGATCCGCCGTGCGGCCGGAGGCAGGAACCACGCAGGCAAAGATTTCTTCGCCTGCCTTTTCGTCCGGTACGGCGAGGATCGCGATCTGCGCGACGCCGGGATGCCTGCACAGCACGGTTTCCACCTCGGTGGCCGCGATGTTCTCGCCGGAGCGCCGGATCATGTTCTTGCGGCGGTCGACGAAATAGATGATGCCGCCTTCGTCCTGGCGGACGACGTCGCCCGAATGCCACCAGCCGCCGCGCCAGCCGGCTTCCGTCGCCGCTTCGTCGTCGAGGTACCCGGCGAAAAAGCCCTTGCGCGGATCGTCGCCCGCCAGTCGAACCACGAGTTCGCCCTCGGCTCCTGCGGCAACGTCGCGGCCATCTTCGTCGATCACCTTCGCCTGCAGTGGCGCAACGGCGCGTCCGATCGCACGGACGCCAATCGGGCGCGGCTCGTGATCGTTTGCCGTCCAGCGGCCGACTTCTGTCATGCCCCAGACCTCGAGATGGGGAATGCCGAAGCGTTGTTCGAATTCGCGGTGAATGGCGGGCTCCATTCCGGCACCGAAGCCGAACCGGACCGTGTGTGCGCGCTCGTCGGCGGATCGTTCCAGCGCGACCAGCGCCTGCGGCACGGCCCCGATGTAGTGAACGATGGTGGCGCGGCTGCTCGACACCTCGTTCCACCAGCGCTTCGCCGAAAAATACTCGGGACGGATCACGCAGCCCTGCGACAGCAGCATCGGCATCAGCGCGACGACGCCGGCGTGGACATGGAAGACCGGCATCGGGTTGAACAAGCGATCGGTGCCCGGCTCGATCGAAAAGCGGCCGCCGCTGTTTGCCAGCGTGAAGAACCATTCGCCGGCGGAGAGCCAGTAGTCGTTGGTGACCAGGCAGCCCTTCGGGCGGCCGGTGGTGCCGGATGTGTAGAACACGCCGGCCTCGGTGGTCCGATTCAGCGATCCGGATGCCGTCGGTCGTGACGGCGAGGGCAAACGTTCCGGCAAGTCTTCCGCGGTGACGACGGCGAATTGGTCCGCCAGTTCGGCCGCGACCGCCGTCAATCGCTCGACGTGGTGGCGAAGGGTGACCGCGAGCACCACGCCGCTGTGCTGCATCTGGTAGAGCAGCTCGGCGTGCCGATGGTCGGGATTGACCGGCACCACGCTCGCGCCGACGGCGTTGAGCGCAAGCAGATGCACAAAATAGTCCGGCCGGTTCTCGACCAGCAAAGCGACGCGGTGCCCGAGCCCGTAGCCCGCTTGCCTGTAGCGTTCGGCAAGCGGCGCAACGAGTTGCATGACCTCGTCGTAGCTCCATTCCAGTCCGTCGGATGCGTAGGACGTGCCCGCGGGAACGCAGATGAAGGCATTGCGCGGCGCCGCTGCCACGCTCGCGCGAAATGCTTCGAAGATCGTCTCGGCCACCTGTCGTCTTTCTCCCGCTTCCTTGCTCGCCGGTCCGGTGCTCGAGCCAGGCCGGATCCAACGAGCCGCCGTCTTGGTCTTTCGATGGAACGCATCGACGTGCGGGTTCCCTCGTGCGGGCAGGCACGTTGGCCTCCGCTTTATTCTGGCGTCGAGACCGATCCTAAGGCGACCCTGAAAGAAGGCAACAATATTTTTGTTGAACGTCCGACAAATTATGCCATCATGGCAATGGAAGGCCAATAATCAAACAATGGCGGGGAGGTGCGGATGCTTTGGAGATGGACGGGCGCGGTGGTCATGGCGCTACTCGTCGCGGGGCCGGCGGCCGTGCTGGCGGGCGAAGACACCCCGATCAAGATCGGCGTGCTCGGCGACCAGTCGTCGGTCTATTCCGCGGCCGGCGGACGCGGCAGTGTCGAGGCGGCAAAGCTCGCCGCGGAGGATGCCGGGCTCGTGCTCGGCAAGCCGGTCGAGATCGTCTCCGCGGATTTCCAGCTCAAGGTCGATGTCGGCGTCGCGATCGCCAGGAAGTGGTACGACGAGGAGAATGTCGACGCGATCATTGACGTGCCGTTCTCCGGTCTTGCACTGGCGATTGCCGAGATGACCAAGACCAGGAAGAAGCTGGCGCTGTTCAACGCGGCGGCGAGCTCGGAGCTGACCGGCGCGAAATGCTCACCCTATGTCGCGCAGTGGACCTACGACACCTATTCGCTGGGGCACGGGCCGACCAGCGGGCTGGTCAGCCGCGGTGAAAACTCCTGGTTCTTCCTGACCAACGACACCGTGTTCGGCGCGAGCCTCGAAGGCGACGCAACGGCCGCGGTCAAGGCCGGCGGTGGCACGGTGATCGGCTCGGTGCGCACGCCGACCGGCGCCACGGACTTCTCGTCGTTCCTGCTGCAGGCGCAGTCCTCCAAGGCGAAGGTGATCGGCGTCGTCGAAGCCGGCGCCGATCTCGCAACCGTGCTCAAGCAGGGCGAGGAGTTCGGCCTGAAGGCGCAGGGCCAGCGTTTTGCGGCGCTGATGGCCACGATCGACGCGATTCATGGCGTCGGCCTCAAGGACTCCCAGGGCATCATCGTCGCCGAAGCGTTCTATTGGGACCAGAACGACGAGACGCGCGTATTTGCAAAACGGTTTTACGAGCGGATGAAGGCGATGCCGACGCAGGTGCAGGCCGGCGCCTATAGCGTCGTCAACCACTATCTGAAAGCCGTCAAGGCGGTCGGCTCGAAGGATCCCGACAAGGTGATGGCCAAGATGCGGGAGCTGCCGATCAACGACTTCATGTCGCACAACGCAAAGCTCCGCGCCGATGGCCGCGTGCTGCGCGACCTCTATCTGTTCGAGGTCAAGTCGCCGAAGGAATCCAAGGCCGCGTGGGACTATTACAAGCAGATCGCTGTGATTCCCGCCGACAAGGCGGTGCGGCCACTCGACCAGGGCGGTTGCCCGCTCGCCAGTCAATGATTGCGGACCGGGTGCATGACCGCGACGCGCGATAGCGCCGAACTCGATCTCTTCCGTGCGAATGTTCGCCGCTTCCTGGCGGATCAGGTCGCGCCGAATGCCGATGCATGGCGTGCGAGAGGATATATCGACCGCGATCTGTGGCGCAGGGCCGGCGCGCTCGGCCTGCTCTGCGCCAGTGCGCCGGAAGAGTATGGCGGCGGTGGCGGCAATTTCTGGCACGAGGCCGTCATCATCGAGGAGCTGGCGCGGATCGCGTTTCCCGATTTCAGCATCCCGCTGCAGAACGTGATCCTGGCGCCGTATTTTTCGCAATACGGCACCGAGGCGCAGAAGCGCCGCTGGCTGCCGCGCATGGCGCGCGGCGATCTGGTCGCGGCGCTTGCCATGAGCGAGCCGGGCGCCGGATCCGACGTCAGGGCGATCAGGACCCACGCGCGCCGCGACGGCAACGACTACATCGTCAACGGTCAGAAGACCTTCATCACCCACGGCCACACCGCCGACCTGATCTGCCTCGCGGTCAAGACCGATGTGGCCAAGGACAACGGTGTTCGCGGCTTCAGCCTGCTGGTCGTCGAGACCGAGACGACCGCCGGGTTCCGGCGCGGCCGCCGGCTCGACAAGGTCGGCCTCAAGGCGCAGGACACGGCAGAACTGTTCTTCGACGATGCGCGGGTGCCGGCTGACAATCTGCTCGGCGGCGTCGAGGGCCGCGGCTTCTATCAGTTGATGGAGCAACTGGCAAAAGAGCGCATCAATATCGCGATGCAGGCGCTCGCCTTGAGCGAGGCCGCGCTCGATGAAACCGTCGCCTACGTCAAGCAGCGCGAGGTGTTCGGCAAGCGGCTGATCGAGTTCCAGAACACGCGGATGGTGCTGGCCGAAGCCAAGACTGCCCTATCGGTCACACGCACATTCGTCGAGAGCTGCATCGAGCGGCTGATCGCCGGAACGCTCGATGCGGAGACCGCCGCGATGGCGAAATGGTGGGCGACCGAGAAGCAGTGCGAGATCATCGACAACTGCATGCAGCTGCACGGCGGCTACGGCTACATGCTCGACTATCCGATCGCGCGGATGTGGAGCGACGGTCGCATCCAGAAGATCTGGGGCGGCTCCAATGAGGTCATGAAGGAGCTGATTGCGCGCGCGTTGTGATGAGCAACGAGGCGATGCGGGCAGATGGCAGTGGATGAAGAAACGGCGGCGCGAGTCCAGGCTCTGACGTCGCGCATCAATTGAAGACTGGAGCGCACATGCAGAATCGTATCACCGAGATGTTCGGGATCGAGGTCCCGATCTTCGGCTTCACGCACAAGCCGGAAGTCGCGATCGAGGTGACCAATGCCGGCGGCATGGGCGCGCTGGCGGCAAGCTATTATCAGCCGGACGAGCTCGAGCGCATCCTGACCGACATGGATGCAAGGACGGGCGGGCGGCCCTACTGTATCGACGTGCTGTTCGCCAACAAGGTCGGGCAGGTGGTTCCGATGTCGGAGCGCCTCAAGGCGCTGCCGAAGGAGCATATCGATTTCGTCGAGAAGTTGCTTGACGACGCCGGAATTCCGCCGCTGCCGCCGGAGGTCGAGGCCGAGATGCTGCGCGAGAAGCCGCCGGGCCATGGCCACACCGAAGAGGGCGTGCTCGAGGTGCTGGAGATCGTGGTCCGCCATCCGCAGGCGAAGTTCGTGCTGAGCGCGATGGGGGCGCCCCCGGCCTATGTGGTCGAGCGGCTGCACAGTCGCGGCATCAAGGTCGGTGCGATGGCCGGCAGCGCCGAGCATGCGCTCAAGCATGTGCAGGCGGGCGTCGACCTGATTGTGGCGCAAGGCAGCGAGGCGGGCGGACACACCGGCACGATCTCCTCGATGGTGCTGTGGCCCGATGTGGTCGACGCGGTCGCGCCGATCCCGGTGCTCGCCGCGGGCGGCGTCGGCAGTGGGCGACACGTCGCCGCCGCCTTCGCGCTCGGCGCCGAGGGCGTCTGGTGCGGCACGATCTGGCTTGGCTCGTCGCAGAGCGAGCTGTCGCCCGACATGCGCAAGCGGTTTCTGGCGGCCCGGTCACAAGACGCGATTCAGCGCAAATACGACACCGGCAAGCCGTTGCGCGGCCTGCGCAGCAAGTGGACCGATGCCTGGGACGCGCCCGGCGCGCCGCAGCCGTTGCCGCTCGCCGCCCAGAAGCTGCTGGTTGCCCCCGCGCTGAAGCGCCTCGAACTGGCCAATGCGGTCGACTACATGGGCTACATGTCCGGGCAGATTGTCGGCCGGATCAAGCAGGAGCAGCCTGTCCGCGACATCATGGCCGGCATGAAGTCCGAGTGTCTCGCGGTCCTGAAGGCGCTCGGCGAGAAGGCCTAGGACAGCATCGGCTGCTGGCTATCTAATTGCTCCGCCACGGAAACCGGCGTCCTTCTGGGAGCAGGGCGGACCCCGTTAACCCATCCACCTCGGCGATCCCGGGAATGGGTAGCGTCGTTTCGCGTTTCCTGCTTAATTGCTGTTAAGGAAGGCTAAGTGCCTGAATACGCAAGCATGATGATCGCCATCCGTGACTGCCGGACCCTTAACCAGTGCCGCAATGGGACAAATCGTTCGCAAGCCGTTCAAGACCTACCACCATGGCGATCTTCGCGAGGCCCTGATCCAGGCCGCGCTGCAGGAGGTCGAGCTCGGCGGGCCGGAGGCGATCAGCATCAAGGCGCTGGCCAAGCAGCTCGGCGTCTCGCAGCCGGCGCCGTATCGGCATTTTGCCGACCGCGACGCGCTGTTGCAGGCGGTGACCGCGGAAGCGTTCCGGCAGTTCAACGTGATGATGCGCGAGGTGATCGAGGCGCCGGGCAAGGGGTCGAAATTGTCGCGCTTTGCCCAGGCGTCGCTTGCCTTCGGGCTGCAGCGCCACGGCATCTACCGTTTGATGTTTGCTTCGCGCACCATGGCCTGCGCGCCCGAGGGCAGCGAGCTGCACACCGCGGCGATGGAAACGCTGGCGCTGCTGATCGAGTCATTCGAGGCCCCGGCCGTCGGGCTGCTGCGCGAGCGGCAGGCCCTGAAGATCTGGGCCGGCCTGCACGGCATCGTGATGCTGGCCGAGCAGGGACTGCTCACCGGTGAGGTCGCCCAGATCAGCATCGAGGAACTGGCCGACGAGATTGTCGAGCAGACCAAGCAGGCGCTCGCCATCGCGTTGAAGGCGGCGGAAGAGCAGGCGTAGGCCGTCGCTTCGGCGCCACACCGCGTCATTGCGAGGAGCTCGGGGCAAAATTGCAAAGCAATTTTGCCCCGAAGCGACGAAGCAATCCATCGCTCCGCACATGCTGAAGCATGGATTGCTTCGCTTCGCTCGCAATGACGAGATGGAGAGCGAGGCTCTACCTCGGTGGCCGCGGATCGATCGGGGTGGTGCCGCGCACGCCCAGAATATCCTCCAGCACTTTCGCGCCGGCGAGCAGCTGCGCCTCGGCGCGCGGCTTGGCCAACATCTGCAAACCGACCGGCAGGCCCGAGGCGGTGAAGCCGCAGGGCAGCGACAGCGCAGGACAGCAGGCCAGCGTGATCGCATAGACGATGCCGAGCCACTCGACGTAATTGTCGAACTTCTTGCCGTCGCATTCGGCGACATAGCGATTCTCGACCGGGAATGGCGGCACGATGGTCGCAGGCGCCAGCAGCAGGTCGTAGCTGTCGAAGAATTCGAGCGTGCGCGCGGCCAGCGCCACGCGCTGCGCCTCGGCGCGCTCGAGTTGCTCGACCGTGAGCTTCAGGCCCTCCTCGATGTTCCAGATCACTTCCGGCTTCAGCAGGTCGCGCTTGGTGCGCAACAGCTGGGCCTTGCTGATCGCGAAGTCGAACGCGCGCAGCACGTGGAAGCATTCATGGGCCTCGCGCAGGTCGGGATGGGCTTCCTCGACGATGGCGCCTAGCTCGGCAAAACGCTCCGCCGCCCTGCGCGTGACCGCCTTGACCTCGGGATCGACAGGCGTGATGCCGAGATCGGGTGAATAGGCGATGCGCTTCGGCTTGTTGCCCGAGCGCGCGGCAGACAAGAACGACGTCGCGGGCGAGGGCAGCGACAGCGGATCGCCGGGATGTTCGCCGCTCATGGCATCGAGCAGCAGCGCGAGATCCTCGACGTTGCGCGCCATCGGGCCCTGGACGCCGAGATTGCGGTCGACCGCGGCGGCGACGGTGTGCGCGACGCGGCCGATGCTCGGCCGGAGGCCAACGATGCCGCAGAAGCTCGCCGGATTGCGCAGGCTGCCGCCCATGTCGGAGCCGTGCGCGAGCCACGCCGTGCCGCTGGCCAGTGCCGCCGCGGCGCCGCCGGAGGAGCCAGCGGCCGAGCGCGACGTATCCCAGGGATTGCGGGTAAAGCCGAACACCTCGTTGAAGGTGTTGGCGCCCGCGCCGAACTCCGGCGTGTTCGACTTGGCGTAGATCACCGCGCCATTGTCTTCGAGACGTTCGACCAGGATGTCGGATTTCGCCGGGACGGTGTCCTTGAAGATTGGCGAGCCCTGCGTGGTCAGCACGCCCGCGACATTGGTGAGGTCCTTGATCGGGACCGGCAGGCCCGCAAGCAGCCCGCGCTCGGCCGCCGGCTTTTGCATCAGCGTTTTCGCGTGGGTGCGGGCACGATCGAAGCACAGCGTCGGCAGCGCGTTGACCTTGCCGTCGACCGCGGCGATGCGCGTCTCCAGCACGTCGAGCAGCTCGAGCGGGGAGACGTCGCCGGCCTTCAGTTTATCGACCACGGCGCATGCCGTTTCCTTCACCAAGCCCTGATCAGCCATGCGCCGTTGCTCCTGTGTTTTCTGTTTGAGCTTGCTGTAGAACATTTTCGGCGGTCGTGGCAATGCGACGCAAACGAGGGAGAGGCGAATGGCAGCATTGTTTTCCGCGCTCGACTGGCGCGGAATGAGCCAAGAGGCGCGCGATCTCGGCCTCAACAACAGTGCCGCGGTGGCCGGCAGCGCCGAGCTCGTCGCCGGCTGGGAGCAGCGCTCGGCCGCGCTGCGCCAGCAGCATCCGGACCATCTCGACCTCAGATACGGCCCGCGCGAGCGCAACCGGATCGATTTCCTCAAAGCGCGCGACGGCGCGCCGACGCTGCTGTTCATCCACGGCGGCTACTGGCAGAGCCGCGCCAAGGAGGTGTTTTCGATCTTCGCCGAGGGGCCGATGGCGCACGGCATCAACGTCGCGCTGATCGGCTACACGCTGGCGCCGGACGCGACGCTCGACGAGATCGTCGCGGAAATTCATGCCGGGATCGATTTCCTGGTTGGCCGCTTGCCCGGCCTCGGCGCCGCGGCCGGCGGCATCGTGGTGTCGGGCTGGTCCGCGGGCGGGCATTTGACGGCGATGGCGCTGTCGCATCAGCATGTCCGGGCGGGCATGGCGATCTCGGGTATCTACGATCTCGAGGTGATCAGGCACTCCTATCTCAACGACAAGCTCAAGCTCGACGAAGCCACGTCGCGGCGCAACTCGCCGATGATGCAGGAGGGCGGCCCGGCAAAACCGCTGTCGTTGGTGGTCGGCAGCGCCGAACTGCCGCTGCTGCGCAAGCAGACCGCGGATTTCGCCGGCCATCGTGCCCGCTACGGCCTGCCGGTGACCTATGAGGAGATCGCCGGCGCCAACCATTTCTCAATTCTGAACGAGATGCTGGCGCCGCAGGGCCGGATCACGACGCTGGTCCGGCAGTTGTTTGAAAGGACCGCCGGTTAGGCCGTCATTGCGAGCCACCGGGTCGGCGCGTAGCGCCGCCCGATGACAGGCTCCGCGAAGCAATCCATCTATCGGCGCGCGTGGACAGATGGATTGCTTCGTCGCTGCGCGCCTCGCAATGACGGGGAGAGAGTGAGGGCCTAAACGCTTATCCCCACCCCGAGGTCAGTCCGCCGTCCACCGAGTAGATCACACCCGACGTATAGCCGGCGCGGTCGGAGGCCAGAAACGCCATCAGGTCGCCGATCTCGCGCGCATGGGCGGGGCGGCCGAGCGGCATGCCCTTCTGGAATTCCTTGTAGCGGTTCTCGTCGCCGAACTGATGTTTTGCGCGGGTCTTGAGCAGCGTGACGTGGCGGTCGGTGCCGACCGGGCCCGGATTGATGCCGACGACGCGGATGTTGTCGGCAAGGCTCTTGCCGCCGAGCGCGCGGGTAAAGGCCATCAGCGCCGCATTGCCGGCGCTGCCGCAGATGTAGTTGGCGTCGAACCGCTCGCCGGCCGCGCCGATGTCGTTGACGATCACGCCGCCGCCGCGCGCCTTCATCTGGGCGTAGACCGCACGTGTCAGGTTGATGTAGCCGAACACCTTGAGCTCCCAGGCGTGCCGCCAGGTCGCCTCGTCGATCTTGTCGATCGAGCCGCCCGGAATGTCGCCGGCATTGTTGACGAGGATGTCGATCTCGGCGGCCTCCTTTGCCAATCGCGCCAGGTCGTCCGACTTGCGCAGGTCGACGACGCTGATCGCGGCGTCGATCTGGTGCGCGGAACGCAGCCGCTCGGCCAGCGCCTTGAGCTGATCGCCGTTGCGGGCGGCCAGCAACAGATGGGCGCCTTCCTCGGCAAAGGCTTCGGCGGCTGCGGCGCCAATGCCCTTGGAGGCGCCGGTGATCAGGACTCGTTTGCCGCGCAGATGCAGATCCATGGGATGTCTCGCTTGGTATGAGGAACGGGATGTAGGCGAATTTGGTGGGGCAGGGTCGCGCTGCGGTCAACACTGCACTGCAGCGTTGCGCTGGCGCGCGGTTTGGTCCATTGCAGGGCGATCAGGATAGGCGGCATCGCCGGCCGGGCAAATCACAAGGGTGTTCTCGATGGTTAGCGCAAAGAAGCAGTATCGGATTGCGGTCATTCCCGGTGACGGCATCGGCAAGGAAGTGATGCCGGAGGGGCTGCGCGTCGTCGAGGCGGCGGCGAAGAAGCACGGCGTCACGGTGCAGTTCGATCATTTCGACTTCGCCTCCTACGACTATTACGAGAAGCACGGCGAGATGATGCCGGAAGACTGGAAGGCGCAGATCGGCAAGCACGACGCGATCTATTTCGGCGCGGTCGGCTGGCCGGCGAAGATTCCCGACCACATCTCGCTGTGGGGCTCGCTGATCAAATTCCGCCGCGAGTTCGACCAGTATGTCAACCTGCGCCCGGTGCGGCTGATGCCCGGCGTGCCGTCGCCGCTGGCGGGCCGCAAGCCCGGCGACATCGATTTCTGGGTGGTGCGCGAGAACACCGAGGGCGAGTATTCCTCGGTCGGCGGCCGCATGTTCCCGGATACCGACCGCGAGTTCGTGACGCAGCAGACGGTGATGACCCGCACCGGCGTCGACCGCATCCTGAAATTCGCCTTCGACCTCGCGCAGTCGCGGCCGAAGAAGCATCTGACCTCGGCGACCAAGTCGAACGGCATCTCCATCACCATGCCCTATTGGGACGAGCGCGTGGAGGCGATGGCCAAGAAATATCCCGGCGTGAAGTGGGACAAGTACCACATCGACATTCTGACCGCGAACTTCGTGCTGCATCCGGACTGGTTCGACGTCGTGGTGGGCTCCAATTTGTTCGGCGACATCCTGTCCGACCTCGGCCCGGCCTGCACCGGCACCATCGGCATCGCGCCGTCGGGCAACATCAATCCGGAAGGCAATTTCCCGAGCGTGTTCGAGCCGGTGCACGGTTCGGCGCCCGATATCGCAGGGCAGGGCATCGCCAACCCGATCGGCATGATCTGGTCCGGCGCGATGATGCTGGAGCATCTCGGCGAGAAGCAGGCCGCCGACGCCATCGTCGGCGCGATCGAGCGCACGCTCGGCGAACGCACGCTGCGCACCCGCGACCTCGGCGGCAACGCCGACACCACGGCGTGCGGCAAGGCCGTCGCGGACATGGTGGATTGATTTCTGTCACCCTCTCCCCTTGTGGGAGAGGGCATGCGCACATCTCACTCATCACTAAGCCGATCTTGCTTAAGGCTGCACGGGAGGTGGGAGGGCTCTCTCCCCCCTTGCGGGGGAGAGTTGGAGAGAGGGGTAAGCCACAAACACCGCCCGCGCGGCTTACCCCTCTCCCTAACCCTCCCCCGCAAGGGGGGGAGGGAACCCATCCGGTGGTGCCTTCCTGACCTGTAAAGCCCTCGCACCAGATGTGCGCACGCCTTAGGTGGTGTGGACACTTACCGCAGCCAGAGAATGATGGCTGCGAGGGTGACGACCGCCCGATAATTTCGAGCGGTCTTTTCGAAGCGGGTTGCGACGCGGCGGAATTGCTTGAGGTTTGAGAAGCAGCATTCGACGAGGTGGCGCTGGGCATAGAGATACTTGTCGAGCGGATGCTTGAGCGCTCGTGACGGGTTGTTGGGGATGACGGCGAGCGCCCCTTTGGCTGCGATGGCTTGGCGCAAGTGATCGGCGTCATAGGCCGTGTCGCCCATGACCACCTCGGCAGGCAACCCCTCGATCAATTCGGCAGCTTGCGGTGCATCGCCCTTCTGACCCGCGGTGATCGTGAACCGTACGGGACATCCCAAGCCGCGAACGGCCATATGTATCTTGGTGCTCAGGCCGCCGCGCGAACGGCCAATTGCCTGATCTTCAGACCCCCTTTTTTGGCCCCGGCAGCATGCTGATGGGCTCGGACGATGGTGGAATCGACGATCAAATATTCGAAGTCGGGGTCATCGGACATCGCCTCGAAGATGCGGCACCAGACGCCTTTGGCGCTCCATCGACTGAAGCGCCGGAACACGCTGTTCCAGTCTCCGAACGCCTCCGGAAGATCACGCCAGGGAGCGCCCGTACGCACGATCCAAAGCACACCCTCCACGAACATCCGATTGTCGCGGCCGGTCGAGCCCTTCTGGTCAGGCCGGCCTATGATCAGCGGCGCCATCCGCTCCCACGCCGCGTCGCTCAACACCAGCCGATCCATCACACCCAAGACTGCCTCCCCAAAAGCAATCTTGAATCTGATTTGCCCCTAAAAGGGAATCCCTAGAGTCCACACCACCTAGTGGCAGGTGTCCTCTCGCAAAACGCGTAAGCGTTTTTGCGAAAGCGGTGACAAAAAAGCCCAGTCTCGCCGGGGAGAGCACGTATAAGCCGTAACCCATCGCGCAGGGAAAGCCGGGTTGTTTCCGGTTACACCTGTGGTCCTAGCCCGGTGCTTTTTTGTTGCACCGGGCCCATGGGTGCAATCGGCACCCGGCTTTCCCTGCGCCCTCTGTTCTCAGAGCGGCGAAACGAAATGCAAAACCTCGGACAAATCATGTCGCGAGAATGCGGATGCACAACCTCACTCCGTCATCCTGAGGTGCGAGCTCTTGCGAGCCTCGAAGGATGAATCGGCCCGGCTGGTGGCCGTCGACCCTTCGAGGCTCGCCGAAGAGGCGAGCACCTCAGGATGACGGGTTTAGCTGCGAAGCTCGACGAGCCACCCCTACACCGGCAGCGCTGTCGAGTACTTCACCTGGCTCAATGCAAAGCTCGACTCGATCGAGGCGATGCCGTCGAGCCGCGTCAGCTTGTTTTTCAGGAACGCTTCATAGGAGGAGAGGTCGGCGGCGACGACGCGCAGCAGATAGTCGCGGTTGCCGGTCATCAGGTAGCACTCCAGCACCTCGTCCCATTTGGAGATCGCGCGGGCGAAGCGATTCAAGTCCTCTTCCTTCTGCCGAGCCAGCTTGATCGAGATGAAGACCGAGACATGCAGCCCGAGCGATTTCTGATCCACCGTCGCGATGTAGCGCGAGATCACGCCGCGTTCCTCGAGCAGCTTGACGCGGCGGTGGCAGGGCGACACCGACAGGCCGACCTTGTCGGCGAGTTCCTGCATGGTCAGGCGGCTGTCGGTCTGCAGCAGACTCAGGATCTTGCGGTCGATGGCATCGAGGGCAGGCATTGGAATGAACTCACTGACGGAGGCTGGATCGTGGGAATTTATCCCAATTTTTCCTGTGCTGTCGCGTGGAATTGAGATTTTCGCCGCCCCCCGCGGCAGTAACATCCAGCATATCGCCCCGGAGCACCGCCATGGCAATCGCGCCTGAACGCCTCGAAATGCTGTCCGCCTTGGCCCGCAAGGTGCTGTGGCTGTCGTCGTGGACCATCCACCACGCCAACCATGTCCGCGCCAACAGCGACGGGCTGAAGGTCGGCGGCCACCAGGCCTCCTCCGCCTCGCTCGCCAACATCATGTCGGCGCTGTATTTCTCGGTGCTGCGGCCGCAGGACCGCGTCGCGGTGAAGCCGCATGCGAGCCCGGTGTTCCACGCCATCCAGTACCTGTATGGCCACCAGACCCGCGACAAGCTGGAGAATTTTCGCGGCTACAAGGGCGCGCAGTCCTATCCGTCGCGCACCAAGGATGTCGACGACGTCGACTTCTCCACCGGCTCGGTCGGCCTCGGCGTCGCGCAGACGCTGTTCGCCTCGCTGGTGCAGGACTACGTCAAGGCGCATGGCTGGATGGCCGACAGGCCCGAGGGCCGCATGATCGCGCTGGTCGGCGACGCCGAGATGGACGAGGGCAACATCTTCGAGGCGCTGCTGGAAGGCTGGAAGCACGCGCTGCGCAACACCTGGTGGGTGGTCGACTACAACCGCCAGTCGCTCGACGCCGTGGTGCGCGAGGGACTGTGGTCGAAGTTCGAGACCATGTTCCGCAATTTCGGCTGGGACGTGGTGATCGTGAAATACGGCAAGCTGATGCTGGAGGCGTTCGCCGAGCCGGGCGGCGAGGCGCTGCGGCGCTGGATCGACAACTGCCCGAACCAGATGTACGCGGCGCTCTGCTTCCAGGGCGGCGCGGCGTTCAGAAAACATCTGCATGATGACATCGGCGACCAGGGTCTGGTCACGGCGCTGATCGACCGCCGCAGCGACGATGAGCTGCTGGCGCTGATGTCGAACCTCGGCGGCCACGACATGGCGAGCATGATCGAGGCGTTCGAGTCGATCGATCACGATCGTCCGGTCTGCTTCATCGCCTACACGATCAAGGGCGTCGGCCTGCCGATGCAGGGCCACAAGGACAACCATGCCGGCCTGATGACGGTCGCGCAGATGGAGAAGTGGCGCGCCGCGCAAAACATCCGCCCGGGTCACGAGTGGGACAAGTTCGAGGGCCTGGCGCAGGACACCGCGAAGCTGGAAGCGTTCCTGGCGGAAGCGCCGTTCAACCGCGAGGGGCGCCGCCGGCTGTCGGCGCCTGAAATCGACGTGCCGGAGCGGCTCGCGTTCAAGGCTTCGGCGCAGATGTCGACGCAGCAGGGCTTTGGCCTCATCCTGCACGAACTGGCCAAGGGCGACAGTGCGCTGGCCTCGCGCATCGTCACCGCGTCGCCCGACGTTACGGTGTCGACCAATCTCGGCGCCTGGGTCAACCGCCGCGGACTGTTTGCGAAAGCGGAGAACCACGATCTGTTCCGGCAGGAGAAGATCCCGTCGGCCTACACCTGGGAATATTCGCCGAAGGGCCAGCACATCGAGCTCGGCATCGCCGAGATGAACCTGTTCATCATGCTGTCGGCGCTCGGCCTGTCGCACCAGATCAACGGCGCGCGGCTATTGCCGGTCGGCACGCTGTACGATCCCTTCATCGAGCGCGGCCTCGATGCGCTCAACTACGCCTGCTACCAGGATGCCCGCTTCATGGTGGCGGCGACGCCATCGGGCATCTCGCTGGCGCCGGAGGGCGGCGCGCATCAGTCGATCAAGACGCCCTTGATCGGTCTCGGCCAGGACGGGCTCGCCTCGTTCGATCCGGCCTTCGTCGATGAGCTCGCCGTGATCATGGGCTGGGGTTTTGGCCACATGCAGCGCGAGGGCGCCGATGGCGGCTCGGTCTATCTGCGGCTGTCGACCCGTGCGCTGGAGCAGCCGACGCGGATCATGACGCCGGACCTGCAGCGCGACATCACCGATGGCGCCTACTGGATGCGCAAGCCGGGGCCAAATTGCGACCTGGTGATTGCCTATACCGGTACCGTCGCGCCGGAGGCGATCGAGGCGGTCGGGCTGATCGGCGAGAGCCATCGCGACGTCGGCTTGCTGGCGGTCACCTCCGCCGACCGGCTCTATGCCGGATGGTCCGCCGCACGGAATTTGCGCCGCGATCGCCGCGGCGTGCAGCATTTGAGTCATATCGAGCGGATGCTGGCGCCGCTCGGCCGCGACTGCGGCATCGTGACCGTGCTCGACGGCCATCCGGCCTCGCTCGGCTGGCTCGGCAGCGTGCGCGGCCATCGCGTCGAGGCGCTCGGCGTCGAGCATTTCGGCCAGACCGGCACCATCGGCGACCTCTACCGCCACTACGGCATCGACGCCAACGGCATCATTGATGCGGCGGAGGGGCTCTCGGTCGGTGCGCCGGTGCGGCATCGCAAGATGGCGGTGTAGGTATTTGGTTTCACCCTCCCCTGGAGGGGTCGAGACGAGCGAAGCTCGCTCTCGGGTCGTTGCGCATGAAGCGCAGCGCAATGCGCGACGGGGTGGGGTGATCTCTCCACCCGGATACTGTTGGATGAGGAGAGACCTTCACCCCACCCCGCTTCGCATCTTGCTTCGCTCGATGCGAACCGACCCTCCGCCTCCAGGGGAGGGTGCGTTAGGTGGCGAGCCTTGCCACCTGCGCGGCCGAGGCCTTATATCCGTCGGGCGCGCACGAGCCGCGTCCCGCACATGGCGGGTTCAATTCGCCGGGCTTTCGTGCAAGGATGCCTGCCGAACGCTTCCGTTCCCTTTTCCATACGCCCGTACAAGAGGTTTCCGATGGTCAATCGTATGCAATTCTACATCGATGGCGCCTGGGTCGATCCCGTCGTCAAGAAGTCCACCCCGGTCGTCAATCCGGCGACCGAAGAGGCGATGTATGAGGTTGCGCTCGGCTCGAAGGCCGATCTCGACAAGGCGGTCGCCGCCGCCAAACGCGCGTTCGAAACCTATTCCCAGACCAGCCGCGAGGAGCGTATCGCGCTGCTCACCAAGGTGATCGAGGTCTACAAGGGCCGCATGAAGGAGATCGGCGCCGCCGTCTCCGACGAGATGGGCGCGCCGCTGCCGATGGCGGAGAAGTTGCAGGCCGGCGCCGGCCTCGGCCATCTCATGAACACCCTCGAAGTGCTCAAGAAGTACGAGTTCGAGGAAACCATGGGCACCGCCGTGATCGTGCGCGAGCCGGTCGGCGTGGTCGGCATGATCACGCCCTGGAACTGGCCGCTCAACCAGATCGCCTGCAAGGTAGCGCCCGCGCTCGCCGCCGGCTGCACCATGATCCTGAAGCCCTCCGAGTTCACCCCGACCTCGGCGCTGATCTTCGCGGAAATCCTCCATGAAGCCGGCGTGCCGAAGGGCGTGTTCAACCTGCTCAACGGCCTCGGCCCGGAGGTCGGCGCTGCGATGAGCGAGCACCCGGACATCGACATGATCTCGTTCACCGGCTCGACCCGCGCCGGCGTCGATGTCGCCAAGCGCGCCGCGCCGACCGTGAAGCGCGTCAGCCAGGAGCTCGGCGGCAAGTCGCCGAACGTGATCCTCGAGGGCGCCGACCTGACCAAGGCGGTGACCGGCGGCGTGATGCACATGTTCAACAACTCCGGCCAGTCCTGCAACGCGCCCTCGCGCATGATCGTGCCGCTCTCCAGGATGAAGGAAGTGGCCGCGATCGCGAAGGGCGTCGCCGATAAGACCAAGGCCGGCGATCCGCGCGCCGCCGACACCAACATTGGTCCGGTGGTCAACCGCGGCCAGTGGGACAAAATCCAGGCGCTGATCCAGAAGGGCATCGACGAGGGCGCAACGCTCGTCGCCGGCGGTCCGGGTCTGCCCGAGGGCGTCAACAAGGGCTTCTATGTCCGTCCGACCATCTTCGCCGACGTCACCAACGACATGACGATCGCCCGCGAAGAAATTTTTGGACCGGTGCTGACCATCCTCGGCGCCAAGGATGAAGCCGACGCCGTCAAGATCGCCAACGACACGCCGTTCGGTCTCGCCGGCTATGTCACCGGCGACACCGTGGAGAGCGCGCGTCGCGTCGGCCGCCAGATCCGCGCCGGCAACGTCAACCTGCAGGGCGTGCCGAACGAGCGCAGCGCGCCGTTTGGCGGCTACAAGCAGTCCGGCAACGGCCGCGAGTGGGGCCGCTACGGTCTGGAAGAATACCTCGAGGCCAAGGCCGTCGCCGGCTTCAACGCCGCGTAAGCCGAGCCACGAGAGACGAGCTAATGACGCCGGGGCAGGGAACTGCTCCGGCGTCAGACGTTTTGGAGGAAGTACTCTGTATCTTTATCGTCCGCTGATGGTGACGGAACGCAGATATTCTTGTCGTCATTGCGAGCCACCCGGTCGGCGCGCAGCGCCGCCGGATGACAGGCTCCGCGAAGCAATCCATCGCACCGCATATGCGGATCGATGGATTGCTTCGTCGCCGTCGCTCCTCGCAATGACGTTCAGATCAGCCGCCGAGCGCGCCCTGGGTGTTGACGTAGAGCGCGTAGATCGACTGGCTCGCCGCCATGAACAGGCGGTTGCGCTGCAGGCCGCCGAAGCACAGATTGGCGCAGCGCTCCGGCAGCGCGATGCGGCCGATCATGACGCCGTCGGGCGCGAACACGACGACGCCGTCGAGCTCGGGATCGCCCATGCCCCAGCCGCACCACAGATTGCCGTCGATGTCGCAGCGCATGCCGTCCGGCGTGCCGGGACCGGCGTCAATGAAGACGCGCTTGTTGGAGATCGTCTTGCCGTCGGCGGAGACGTCGTAGGCCAGGATCTTGCGGTTCGGCACGCCGCGGGACTCCACGACGTAGAGAATCTTCTCGTCCGGCGAGAAGCACAGCCCGTTCGGCCCCAGCACGCCCTCGGCGACGATGCTAGCCTTGCCGGTCTCGGGATCGAGCCGGTAGACATTGGGCTCGATCTCGGGCTCGGCCTTGTAGCCTTCGTAATTGCCGAGCAGGCCGAAGATCGGATCGGTGAACCAGATCGCGCCGTCGGATTTCACCACGACGTCGTTCGGCGAGTTCAGCCGCTTGCCGCCGAAGGAATCGATCAGCACCGTAATCGATCCGTCATATTCGGTGCGCACCACGCGGCGGCCGCCGTGCTCGCAGGTGATCAGACGGCCCTGGCGGTCGCGGGTGTTGCCGTTGGCGAAGTTCGACGGCTTGCGGAAGATGCTGACCGCGCCGGTCTCTTCCTCCCATTTGAGGATGCGCTGGTTCGGAATGTCGCTGCACAGCAGATAGCGTCCGTCGCCGAACCAGACCGGGCCTTCGGCCCAGCGCAGGCCGGTGGCGATGCGTTCCACCGCGGAAAGTTTCAGCCAGTATTTCTCGAAGCGCAGGTCGAGTGCATGGATCGCGGGATCGGGGTAATAGGTCGCGGGACGCCAGCCTGCGGAATGGACATCGGACATTTGCTGTTCTCGTTGTTGTGTTTCCTCTGCGCATGGTTTGCTATCATTGTCGGCCTGCGACCGCAATTCGGTCACGGCACACAGCACATATGAGGGACGGAATGGCACGCATATTGATGACCGGCGCAGCGGGTGGAATCGGCACGAGCCTGCGCAAGTTGCTGCCGCCGATCTATCCGGACCTGCTGCTCAGCGACATCAAGCAGCCCGCCGATCTCGGCGCCGGCGAAAAATTCAAGGCGGCGGATCTTGCCGATCTCGCAGCGGTCGAGGCGATCTGCGAGGGCGTCGACGGCATTTTGCATTTCGGCGGCTACTCCGTCGAAGGATCCTGGGACCAGATCCACCAGGCCAACATCATCGGCTGCTACAACCTGTTCGAGGCGGCGCGCAAGCAGGGTGTCAAGCGCGTGATCTTCGCCTCGTCCAACCACGCGGTCGGCTTCTACCCGCGCCATCACCGCATCGGCACCGATGTGACGCCGCGGCCGGACAGCCGTTATGGAGTGAGCAAGGTGTTCGGCGAGGCGCTCGGCGCGCTCTATGCCGACAAGCACGGGCTCAAGGTGACGTGCCTGCGCATCGGCAATTTCGGCGAGGCGCCGCTCGACCACCGCAGGCTGTCGATCTGGCTCAAGCCGGAAGACCTGGTGCAGCTCTGCCGGATCGGGCTCGAGCATCCCGACATCCATTTCGAGGTGTTTTACGGCGCCTCCTACAACGAGCGCTCATGGTGGGACAATCACCGCGCCTACGATTTCGGCTACCGCCCGACCGGCCGCGGCGAAGATTTTCGCGAGCACGCGATGGCCGAGCAGGCCAAGCTGCTGCCGGATCCGGTCGGCGACTTCTACCAGGGCGGCACGTTCTGCAGCATGGAGTTCGACGGCGACAAGAGCGGGATCATCGATTGGAAGAAGTGATCAGTTCTCGCATTGGGGGAGTTGTTTCACGGCTTCGGTGTGCTGCCGTGGCGACTCCTTCGATGCTTGCTCGGACGCTTTGGGCGGGCTTCCGGCCCCGTCATAGGCTTCGGCAAAATGCGTGAGTGGAAAGGAGAGTTCGATCGTCTGGCTCGTCAGATTCTTGGCTTCGACACTGATGGTCTGCGCGTGCTTCAGCCGTTCGATCAGCCCGCTATCACCTTCGTATGTACCGCCGCAGCCCAGCGCATAACAGTGCGGTTTGGCGATCTGGATCGGTTCATCGTGATCGATGCGGAGGTTGATCGTTCCCTCGAGCATGGTCCGCGTTCCGACATTCGCCGTGAGCAGCGCGCGCTTGCTGTTCTGCGGCGAGACACTGATGGTGCCGCCCGACGGCGCGCATTGGCCGCGTGCGGCCGCGCCGACGAAGCAACTCGCCTGGGTCAGGCAGGTCTTGGTCCAGGGCTCGTAGGTCAGTTGCGTCGCGCGCGGATCGGCCGCCTCGCTGACACCGCTAAGCGCGAGCTGCGCGGCGAGCGACCCGAGCAAGATAACCACATGACGCATCGCCGCCTCCTTCACCATCGGGGCCGCGTATCGCGCGCTATTGCGGCTTTTTGTCGTTGGCGATGCGGGCGAGGTAATCCGCCTTGCTGTACGCCATGTGATCGACGCAGAGCTGCGCCAATGCCCAGCTGTCGCGGCCCTTCAGCAGTTCGATCATCAGCTCGTGCTGCCGGCGCGACAACGCGAGCCCCTCGCTGTCGGCGAGATTTTTCGCGCGCATCGGCAGGGTCAGGTTCATGTAGTCCTGTAGCGAGCGCACCAGATATGGATTGCCGCAGGCCGCAAACAGCGCGATGTGGAACGCATCGTTGGTCTCGTGGATGCCGCGCATGTCCTGCGCGTCGGCCTTGGCGCAATACTGCCGCTGCAGCTCGCTCAGCTCTTCGATCAGGCTGCGAGGAGCGGGCAGGACGATCATCAGCGCCGCCTGGCGCGTCAGCATCTCGCGAACCTCGTAGATCTGCCGCACCTCGTCCGCCGAATAGAACCGCACGGTGGCGCCGACGTTCTTCTCACGCAGCACGATGCCCTGGCGTTCGAGCTGGAACAGTGCCTGGCGCACGAAATGCCGGCTGGCATCGTAGCGCTGCATCAGCGTGTCCTCGACCAGCCGCAAACCCGGAGCGAAGCGGCCGAAGATGATGTCCTCCTCCAGCCGCCGGATCACTTCCGCCTGTTCCTCTTCGCGCGAGGGGACCTGGATGTCTGGTGATGCCTGGGCTTTCATGGCCATCCGTTTGCGAAGCGACGCCGGACGACACCATAGCGCCACGGTTATTGTCAATAATGAGGGTAATTTTGCCGCAGATCAGGCGCCCGGCGCGGCGGGATTATCTCGTATTGACAATAATTCGCGCCGCTCTTTAAGTGCGCGCTGATAATCACGGGATATAAGAAAATGGCTGACGGACTGCGCAAGGGACTGACCAGCTATGGTGACGCCGGCTTCTCGCTGTTCCTGCGCAAGGCCTTCATCAAGGCGATGGGCTACTCCGACGACGCGCTCAACCGCCCGATCGTCGGCATCACCAACACCTACAGCGACTACAATCCCTGCCACGGCAACGTGCCGCAGATCATCGAAGCGGTGAAGCGCGGCGTGATGCTGTCGGGCGCGATGCCGTTCGTGTTCCCGACGATCTCGATCGCCGAGAGCTTCGCGCATCCGACCTCGATGTACCTGCGCAATCTGATGGCGATGGACACCGAGGAGATGATCCGCGCCCAGCCGATGGACGCGGTGATCGTGATCGGCGGCTGCGACAAGACCCTGCCGGCGCAGATCATGGCGGCGGTCAGCGCCGATCTGCCGACCGTCGTCATTCCGGTCGGGCCGATGGTGGTCGGGCATCACAAGGGCGAGGTGCTCGGCGCCTGCACCGATTGCCGCCGTCTGTGGGGCAAGTATCGCGCCGGCGAGATCGACGACGTCGAGATCGAGGCGGTCAACGGCCGCCTCGCGCCGTCGGTCGGCACCTGCATGGTGATGGGCACCGCCTCCACCATGGCCTGCGTCACCGAGGCGCTCGGCCTGTCGCTGCCGATGAGCGCGACGATCCCGGCGCCGCATGCCGAACGCTTCCGCCTCGCAGAGGCAAGCGGCCGCGTTGCCGCCGAAATGGCGAAGACCAAGGGGCCGAAGCCGAGGGAGATTTTGACGCCGTCCGCGCTCCGCAACGCCCAGATCGTGATGCAGGCGATCGGCGGTTCGACCAACGGCCTCATTCACCTGACCGCGATCGCCAACCGCTCACCCCACAAGATCGATCTCGCGGCATTCGACAAGCTCGGCCGCGAGGTGCCGGTGCTGGTCGACTTAAAACCGTCGGGCGAGCATTACATGGAACATTTCCATCATGCCGGCGGTGTGCCGAAGCTGATGGCGCAACTCGGCGATCTCCTCGATCTCGACGCCAAGACCATCACCGGCCAGACCTTGCGCGAGATCGTCGCCGGTGCCGAGGAGGTGCCGGGCCAGGATGCGATCCGCTCCAAGGCGAACCCGATCAAGGCCGAGGGCGCGATCGCGATCCTGCACGGCAATCTCGCGCCGCGCGGCGCCGTCATCAAGCAGTCGGCGGCGAGCCCCAAGCTGTTGCAGCATACCGGCCGCGCGGTGGTGTTCGAGTCGGTCGAGGACATGACGCTGCGGGTCGACGATCCCGCGCTCGATGTGACTGCCGACGATGTGCTGGTGCTGCGCAATGCCGGCCCCAAGGGCGCGCCGGGCATGCCCGAGGCGGGCTACCTGCCGATCCCGAAGAAGCTCGCGCGGGCCGGCGTCAAGGACATGGTCCGCATCTCCGACGCGCGGATGAGCGGCACCGCGTTCGGCACCATCGTGCTGCACATCACGCCGGAGTCCGCCGTCGGCGGGCCGCTGGCGCTGGTGCGGAACGGCGACATGATCCGGCTCGACGTCGCCAAACGCAGCATCGATCTCCTGGTCGATGATGCCGAACTGGAGAAGCGCCGCGCCGCGCAGGCGGCGGCCGGAACGCCGGATTGGGCCAAGCGCGGCTACGCGCAATTGTTCAACCAGACCATCCTGCAGGCCGACGAGGGCTGCGATTTCGATTTCATGCGCGCCGAGGGGAAGTGACGAAGTCCCGGCGGCAGCGGAATTGTCGATAATGTCCGCCATGTGACGCCGCCGGAAGGGCGATGAGCCACTAGATTCCTCTGTTTTATTGACAATCCCGCGAGAGTGGTGGGATGATCAAGCCAACAAACAAAACAGGGGGAACGTCGCGATGGGCTATCCAGCCAAGATCGTCGGAATCGCCATGGTCGCGGCAGCGCTGCTGTCCACGAGCGCGGGCGCGCAGGAGGTCAAGCACTTCCGCTTCGCCTACGACCAGCCGCGCAACACCGGCTATTCGATCGCAGGCGATCTGTTCGCCGACAAGCTCAAGGAATTGAGCAAGGGCACCATGATCGTCGATCAATATCCCGGCGCGCAGCTCGGCCAGGAGCCGCAGCTGCTGCAGCTGGTGAAGGCCGGCGATATCGAATTTGCCATCATCTCCTCCGCCAACACGGCGACGATCTCGCCGCAGGCCGGCGTGATGTCGCTGCATTTCCTGTTCCGCGACGAAGCGCATGTCATCAAGGGGCTGGCCGATCCAAAGGTGTTCGAGGCGATCAGGACCATGATCGACGAGACCACCCAAGGCCTGCATGTGATCGGCACCGGCTCGCAGGGCGTGCGGCACATCTACAGCAAGAAGGACGTCCACAATGTCGGCGACCTCAAGGGCATGAAGGTCCGCGTCCAGGCGACCGCGACCGAGGACACCATGTTCCCGGCCTATAGCGCGCAGACGGTGCATATGCCGTTCGGCAGCGTCTACACCTCGCTGCAGACCGGCGTGGTCGACGCCGCCGAGAACAGCATCAACGTCTATCTCGTCAACAAGCATTACGAGGTGGCGCCGGTGCTCTCGATCACCGAGCACGAGGCCAACAACGCGCTGCTGTTCGTTTCCGACAAGCTTTGGCAGAGCCTCTCCGCCGAGCAGAAGCAGTGGGTGCAGGCCGCCGCCAACGAGGTCAGCGCCAAGGAACCGGCCAAGGCGTTCGAGCTGGAGCACAGCGCGCTGAAGAAGTTGAAAGGGTTCGGGGTCAAGGTCGTCGAGGATGTCGACAAGAAGACGTTTACGGCGATCGCCGATCCGTATCTCGACAAACTCGCCAAGGACCTCGGTCCGCACGCCGAGAAGATCAAGAACCTGATCCGCGCGAGCAATTAGAGCCTCGTCAAGCGTCGTCCCGGCCTAGTGCGCAATTGCGCACGGGGGCCGGGACCCATACGCCGCGGGCCTTCAGCGATGCGATCGGGTAGCCGCCTTTAAGCAATTGACGCCGGGGGTTATGGGTCCCGGCTTTCGCCGGGACGACGGGGAATTTTGAGCCATGGCCATCGCCGACAAATTGGTGCTGCAGCGGCAGCGGCATCTGAAATGGCGCGCGCTGGATCGGCTGGAACTGATCCTGATGGTGCTGTGCGGGCTGCTGTGCTTCGGCTTCTCGCTGTCGGTCACCGCCGACATCGTCACCCGCACCATCGGTCATCCCTGGCTGTGGCTGCAGGAGGTGACCTCGACGCTGTTCATCTACGCGATCTTCATCGGGGCGGCGGTTGCGACGCGGCGCAACGATCACCTCTATCTCACCGCGATTTCGGAGGCGATGCACGGCTGGTCGCGGCTCGTCGTCGAGATCATCATCCGTATTGTCGTGCTGGGCGTCGCGTTCTGCCTGATCTGGTACGGCTATCAGAACTATCTGCGCGGCTTCGGCAGCTTCCGCCTGCCGTCGGGCACGCCGATCGCCTCGCTCTATGCGATCATCCCGCTGTCCGGAATCCTGATCGGGTTGTTCACGATCGAGCAGCTGGTCAACGGCATCCGCAACGGCTTTGACCATCCGGAGCCGCCGGACGAGGACCCTGCGATCCCTGCGATCAACACCAGCGTCACCACGGGAGTGCAGCGATGAGCGCGCCGATCGTGCTCGTGCTGATGTCCAGCTCTTTCCTGCTGTTCGGCTATCTCGGCGTGCCTGTGCCATTCTCGCTGATGGCCGGCGTGTTCATCGGCGCGCTGCTGTCCGACGTCTCGCTCGCTGCGATCATCCAGAAGATTTTCGACGGCGTCGATTCCGAGGCGCTGCTGGCGATCCCGTTCTTCCTTTTGGTCGGCGAGCTCATGAGCTCGGCGAACGTCGTGGTGCGGATCGCCAACCTGTCGGTCTCGCTGGTCGGCCATATCAGGGGCGGGCTGTCGCAGGTCGTGGTCGTCTTCAGCATGTTCTTCTCGGAAATGTCCGGCTCGACCACCGCCGACGTCGCGGTGATGAGCCGCGCGCTCGGCGGTCCGATGAAGCGCGAAGGCTACGAGCCGGCCTTCATCGCCGCGATCATCGCCTCCGCCTCGACGATCGCGGCGCTGGTGCCGCCCAGCATCACGGCGGTGGTCTATGGCGCGGTCGGCAACGTCTCGATCGCCGGCCTGTTCATGGCCGGGGTGGTGCCCGGGCTGATGATCGGCTTCGGGCTGATGATCTACTGCTATTTCTTCGGCCCGTCCGGCCTGCGCAAGCCGCGCGCGCCGCTGCGCCAGGTCGCTTTCGCCGCCGGCGACGCCGCACTGCCGATGATGATCCCGGTAATCCTGCTCGGCGGCATTTTGACCGGCTGGTTCACGCCGACCGAGGCCGGCGTGGTCGCTGTGGCCTATATCATCATCGTGGTGATCCCGGCGCTCAACCGCGGGCATCTGAAGAGGATCCCGTACGACTTCTGCCTCGCCGGGCTGATCTTCTCGTTGCCGCTGATCACGATCGGCGCCGCGAACGCGTTCGGCTGGATGCTGGCCTATCTGCGCGGCGCGATCTACATCGCCGACTGGATCACCGCGATCGCCGGCAACGACCCGCATTTGATCATGCTGCTGATGGTGCTTCTGTTCACCGTGGTCGGCGATTTCATCGAGCCGGTGCCGACCATCATCATCTTCATGCCGCTGGTCAACGCGCTGACCCAGGCCGGCGACATCAACGGCGTCCATATGGGCGTGGTGCTGATCGCAACCCTCGCCTTCGGCCTGATCACGCCGCCCTATGGCCTCGTGCTGCTGATGGCCTCGAAATTCGTCGGCATCAGTTTTGCCAAAGCGCTGCGTGCGGCGCTGCCGATCTATGTCGTGTTCCTGGTCACGATCTGCTTCACGATCTATTTCCCGAAGGTCGTGTTGTGGCTGCCCAAGCAGGTGATCCCCGAATCGGTTGGATGCTTCAAGGCGCCGGGCGGCCCGGGCTATATCTGTCCGAACTGACCGATCTCCTGCACCGCCCAGGCATCTCCGCTGCGCGCAAAGCGGAACGGCGTGCCGTAGCGGTTCTCGAAGAAGCCGCCGCACAGCCGCTCGGCGATCGCCTGCATCACGGCGTCGTGGCCGACGAACAGGATCTCGCCGCCGGGATGGTGGTCTTGCCACATCGTGACGCAGCGGAGCGAGCGCTCGGAGACGGCGGGCCAGGGCTCGCCGTCCGCCGGCAGGATCGAGACCAACTGCTCGAGCGCGGTGAGGCCGTGCTTGCGCATGGTATCGCGGATCGACTGTCCCTCCAGGCTGCCGAAATCGCATTCGATGATGCCGGCATCGACCACAACCGGCAGCGACAGCGCGGTGCCGACGATTTCGGCGGTCTGCACTGCGCGGCGTAGCGGACTTGCGACGATTGCGCCGATGGCCACGCCGGTGAGCCGCAGCGCGGCGGCGCGAGCCTGTGCGACGCCGTCACTGTTGAGGAGGTTGTCGGTGCGGCCTTGAAAGCGGCCTTGCCGGTTCCAGTCAGTGGCGCCGTGGCGGAGACACAGAAAGGAGCGGGGCGGCAAGGCCATCTGAGCTGACCTCGGGTGAGGCTACTTCGACTTGCCGGTGAACTTCTTCACCGCGACGCGGAACTCCTCGCTGTTCATGCAGGCGATGATGCCGTCGCGCTCGGCGTCGAGCTGCGCTTCGATCGGCGTGGTCGGCGCCTGATGGATCAGCGCCTTGGTGGCGGCGAGGCCCGCGGGCGCGTTCTGCGCCAGCCGCAAGGCGAACTCGCGCGTCGCCGCCTTCAGCTCGGCCGCCGGCACCACTTTTGCGACGAGGCCCCATTGCTGGGCCTGCTGCGCCGTAAAATTGTCCTCGGCGAGGAAGATCTGCAGCGCGCGGCGCGGGCCGACCGCGGCAGTCAGGCCGACGGTGCCGCCGCCATCGGGCGAGACGCCGATCTTGGCGTAGGCCGGCGTGAAGCGCGCATCCTCGGCGGCGATGCAGAGATCGGCCATGAAGGCCAGCGACAGGCCGGCGCCGGCCGCCGAGCCGTGCACGCTGGCGAGCACCAGCTTCGGCATCCGCCGCAGCGCGGTGATGAAGGCGTGGTAGTGCGCCAGCATCTCGCCGACCACAGCCGGGATGTTGTCGGCTTCGGCGGCAGCGCCGATGGTCTGCAGATCGCCGCCGGCGCAGAAGGCGCGGCCTTCGCCCTCGATGACCAGCACGCGGACATCCTTGTTGGCCTCGACCTCGGCGCCGAGCGCTTCGAGCTTCTTGGCGATCGCAAGGTCGATCGCATTGAACGCGGCCGGCCGGTTCAGCGTGATGGTTGCGACGGCGCCCTCGATCCGGAGCAGGGCGGGGTCATTGGCGGGGGCGGGCTCTGGCATATTGAAGACCTTAGGGTTGAAGATCTTGGGGCTGTTATTTGGGCTGCTATTTTCCTGCATTTAAGGCCCTGGCGGCAGCGCTGGCAATCCGGCCTGTTCCCGGCGCAGGGCCCTGGTGCGCCCCGATCGGGCGGAGACCCCCTTGCGTCGGCGCGAGCCATGAGGCCAAATGGTGCGCCCTCGGGTACGCAGACACGAGCGCTGCGGGGACGGGGCAAGCAAAGCTAACATCGACGGAGAGGAAAACGGCATGGGTCACTCCTGCTCGCTCGTATTTGGGGTGTTCCGATGACAGGTTCGGTCATCATCGTCGGCGCGGGACACGCCGGCTTCCAGCTCGCGGCATCGCTGCGCCAGGGCGGCTTCGCCGAGCGCATTGTGCTGCTCAACGACGAGGGCCATCTGCCGTATCAGCGGCCGCCGCTGTCCAAGGCGTATCTGAAGGGAACCGGCGGGCCCGACAGCCTGATGTTCCGGCCCGACAAGTTCTACCAGGACAACAAGATCGAGCTGGTCACCGATCGCGCCCATGCGGTCGATCGTAACGCGCGGAAAGTGGCGCTGGCCTCCGGCATCTCGCTCGACTACGGCCATCTGGTGTTCGCGACCG
Organism: Bradyrhizobium ivorense; assembly: GCF_900696085.1. Classification (GTDB taxonomy): domain Bacteria; phylum Pseudomonadota; class Alphaproteobacteria; order Rhizobiales; family Xanthobacteraceae; genus Bradyrhizobium; species Bradyrhizobium ivorense. The sequence goes on along the minus strand of NZ_CAADFC020000013.1, from coordinate 25,339 downwards.
GCGCGCGGAACCGGCTGCTCGATATTCCCAATGCAAAACTCGACGCGGTGCGCTATTTGCGCATCCTCGACGAGAGCCAGGCGCTGCGCGATTTGATCGCGCCGGGCATGCGCGTCGTGGTGATCGGCGCCGGCTTCATTGGGCTCGAATTCGCCGCCACCGCGCGCGGCAAGGGGCTCGAGGTCGACGTGGTCGAGCTCGCTTCCCGCGTGATGGCGCGCGCCGTGACCGCGGAAATCTCCGAGTTCTCGCAGTCGCGGCACACGGAGGCGGGAATTCGCCTTCACCTCGGCGTCCAGGTCACGGCGATCGAGGCCAGCGGCGCAAAAGTCACCGGCGTCAGCCTCAGCAACGGCACGCATATTCCGGCCGATCTCGTCGTGGTCGGCGTCGGCGTGCTGCCGAATGTCGAACTCGCCGCCGAGGCCGGGCTGCCGGTCGCCTCCGGCATCATCGTCGACGAGCATCTCTTGACCGCCAATCCCAATATCTCCGCGATCGGCGACTGCGCGCTCTACACCAGCAAGCGCTTTGGCGGATCGCTGCGGCTGGAATCAGTGCAGAACGCGACCGACCATGCGCGTTGCGTGGCCGCACGGCTGACCGGCAAGACCGAGGTCTATGACGGCCTGCCATGGTTCTGGAGCGACCAGGGTCCCGACAAGCTGCAGATGGCCGGCCTCACCACCGGCTATGACCGCGTCGTGGTGCGCGGCGACCGCGCGCAGGGCGCGTTCTCCGCATTCTGCTATCGCGGCGACAAGCTGCTCGGCATCGAATCGGTCAACCGCGCCGGCGATCACATGTTCGGCCGCCGCTTGCTCGGCGCCGGCGGCTCGATCACGCCGGAGCAGGCCGCGGATGCGAGTTTTGATTTGAAGAGTGCGCTAGCCGGTTAGCTGGTCGTCCCGGCGAAGGCCGGGCCCCATACTCCGCGGCGTCATTGGCGGAGATGAACGCCGTAACTGTGCGTGTGCCCTTTGCCGTGGCCGGTGGTTATAGGTCCCGGCCTTCGCCGGGACGACTCGTGGAAAGGGCCGACCGAACCTCATCCACTGTTGGCATCGATGGCGCGGCGCCCATCCGTTGCACGCAAATCGACGCCGCGACATTGGCGTAGGCCAGCGCATCGCGCAGCTCTTTGCCGCCGGCGAGTTGCGATGCCAGCGCGCCGACGAAGCAATCGCCGGCGCCGGTGGTGTCGACCGCCTTGACCGCGCGGCTGGGCACCAGCAGCGGTTCGCCTCCGGTCAGCGCCAGGACGCCGCGCTTGCCGAGCGTGACGCAGACGATCTTGCCCGTCGCGAGACTCCGTGCCGCCTCGGCAAAACGCGCAGGCGGGTCGCCGTCCTTGAGCTCCGTTCCGGTCAGAAAACCGAGCTCGGTTTCGTTGAGGATCAGGATGTCGACGAGATCGAGCAGGGCCTTGTCGGCCCGCTTCGCCGGCGCCGGATTGAGCACCGTGGTCGCACCGGCGGCGCGGGCGCGCGCGAAGAAGGCTGCGATCGTCGGCAGCGGGATCTCGAACTGGCTGACTGCGACATCGCCCCTGGCAAGCACCGGCGCGGCCACATCCTTGGCATCGACCCGGGCGTTGGCGCCGGGCACCACCACGATGGTGTTGTCGGCATTGGCGATGGTGATGATCGCGGTGCCGGAATGCGTGCCCTCGGTGTCCTTGACGAAGCCGAGGTCGACGCCCTGCGCCGCGAGAAAGCGGCGCAGCTCCTGCCCAAAGGCGTCGGTGCCGAGCCGGCCGACCAGCGTGGTCGGCACGCCCTGCTTGGCCGAGGCCACCGCCTGGTTGGCGCCCTTGCCGCCGGGAAAATACAGCACGGCCTCGCCGGCTACGGTCTCGCCGATCCGCGGATGGCGCTCGGCGGTCGCCACCACGTCCATGTTGATGCTACCCGCGACGAAGACGCGTCCCATGCCCGGCCCCATTCAGCCCCTGTCAGACGGCGGCGCCAAATTCGCGCTTGACCGCCTCGATGTTGGCGAGCGTCGGCAGGCCGGCCTCGTTGCCGAGCTTCTGGATCTTGTAGGTCGATGCCGCGCGCGCGAACTCGAAATGCTGACGCCAGGCTTTGCCGGGATTGGCGAGATAGGAATAGATGTAGGCGCCATGGAACACGTCGCCGGCGCCGTTGGTGTCGATCACGCGCTCGCGCGAGATCGGCAGCGCCGGCAGGGTGCCGAGCTTGCCCGCCTCGTCATACCAGAGCAGGCCGCGCTCGCCCATGGTGACGCCGCCGACCCGGCAGCCGCGCTCCTTGAGATAGGCGAGCATCTGCTCCGGGGTCTTGTCCATCTGCTCGCACAGCCGCTCGGCGACGATCGCAACGTCGATGAATTCGAGCAGCTCATGGGTATTGGTGCGCAACCCACCGCCGTCGAGCGAGGTCAAAATGCCTTCCTCGCGGCAGAGCTTTGCGTAGTGGATCGCTGCATCCGGCTGGTGGCCGTCGATGTGCAGCGCGCGGCAGCCCTTCAGGTTGAGCAGCGGAAACGGATGGATGTGCTGGTCGTCGCGGCAGCGCACGATCGCGCGCTTGCCTTCCTTGGGCATGATGAAAGAGAGCGAGGAGGAGTTCACCTTGCGCGGATGCATCGAGATGCCGTAGCGGTCGGCCATGTCCCAGAACATCCGCCCCAGCCAGTCATTGGCCATGGTGGCGATCAGATCGGGCACGATGCCGAGCTTAGCGCAGCAGAACGCCGCGGTCACGGCATTGCCGCCGAACGACACCGCATAAGCGTCGGCGACGTGCTTCTCGTCGCCGGTCGGCATGTGGTCGGTGATGAAGGTGACGTCGATATAGGTCTGTCCGATGAAGAGAGCCTGCATTCGCTTTCCGTCGTGGCTGGTGTGGTCCCGGCCGGCGATGCAGATTAGCATCGCTGCCCGGCCGAGATCGCTGAAAATATTCGCAACCCTGCCTGGTTTGCGGCTAGATATGAGGGCGGCACTGCGGATCGAAGGCCATTCTGGCACCCGGCATAACGGCCGGCGGCGCTCTGCGGTTCCGACGGGCTAGGGAGAGCACAATGACGGCAGATTCGGGGAGGCGGACGCCATGATTACCGGTCTCGATCACGTCGTCGTCCTGACGGGCGACATCGCCGCTGCCAGCGCCGCCTACGAGACCCTGTTCGCGCGGACGCCGTCATGGCGCAACAGCGGCGACGGCGCCGACCGCGTACTGTTCACGCTCGACAACACGACCTTGGAATTGATGGCGCCGCGCGGCGACGACGAGGCTGCGCAGCGCGTCCGCGGCGCGCTCGCCACGCAAGGCGAGGGGCTGGCGAGCCTCTGCTTCCGCACCAGCGATATCGACAAGATGCACCGCCGGCTCGACCGGCTGACGCTGCGTCCGGAGCTCGTCGTCGAGGTCGAAAGCCGCGACGAGACCAGCGGCGCCACGCTGTCATGGAAGCGCACCCGCGCGGCGACCGAGGCGACGCATGGCGTTCGCATGTTCTTCCTGGAGCGCGAGAAGGAGCGGCCGCTGGCGGTGCGCACCATGCCGGCCTCGATCACCGCGATGGACCATGTGGTGATCGCGACCGCCGATCCCGAACGGTGTGCCGCGCTCTATGGCGCGCGGCTCGGGCTCGACATGGCGCTCGACCGGTCGCATCCGGAGTGGGGCCGGCTGATGTTCTTCCGCTGCGGCGACCTCATCCTCGAGGTTACGCACCGGCCGGACAAGGCGGAGCCGGCTGCCTCGGACCGGCTGCGCGGCATCTGCTGGCGCGTCATCGACATCGAGGCTACCCACGCGCGGCTGGTCGCCGCCGGCGTCGACGTTTCCGACGTCCGCACCGGCCGCAAACCCGGCACGCGCGTGATGACGGTGCGCAACGGCACCTGCGGCGTGCCGACGCTGCTGGTGCAGCCGTCGCCGGGCAGGGATGAGTAAAAGACTGACAGTCTATGCCGCAGCCGCGAGCAGCATTTGCTCGCGTTCATCACCAGAACATTCGTTCTCAAACGCCGTGCGCCGTGCTACGTTTGTCAATCCGGCATCACCGAGCAATCGATTTTGGCCAAAGCGAAGCGAATATTGAAATGGCAGCGCGACCCCGAGGGGATGCGGCTGCGCATTCTCGAGGCGGCCAAGCAGGAGTTCGCGTCCTATGGCCTCGCCGGAGCCCGCGTCGACCGCATCGCGGCCGCGGCCGGCGCCAACAAGCGGATGCTCTACTACCACGTCGGCAACAAGGAGGATCTCTATCTCGAGGTGCTGGAAGGCGCCTATGAGAAGATCCGCGCCGAGGAGCGCACGCTAGATCTCGAGCACCTCGATCCACCGGATGCGATCGCGCGCCTGGTCGACTTCACCTGGAACTATTTTCTGCGCAATCCCGAGTTCCTGGCGCTGCTCAACACCGAAAACCTCGCCAAGGCAAAGCACCTGAAGCGCTCGACCAAGGTCAAGTCGATGCACTCGCCGTTCGTCGAGATGATCCGCACCGTGGTGACGCGCGGCGTCGAAAGCGGCGACTTCCGCGCCGCGGTCGATCCGGTGCAGCTCTACATCTCGATCGCCGCGCTCGCGTTCTTCTATCTCTCCAACAGCGCCACGCTGAGCGTGATCTTCGGCCGCGACCTGCTCAAGAAGGACGCCCGCGACGAGCGCCTCGAGCATATGATCGCGCTGGTGCTGGCGGCGCTGACCGGCAAATCCACCGCCGTGTTCGTCCGCGCGAAGATGCCGGCGCTGATGTCGGTGGAGCATCAGGTGGTGTGAGCCGCCGCGCCGTTGCGTAGCCCGGATGGAGCGCAGCGCAATCCGGGGCCGCTCGATCCGCGGATGGACTGACCCCGGATTTCGCTGCGCTTCATCCGGGCTACGGTTAACCGCCAATACAATTTGCACCTGACCAAAGTCGCAGCTTGCGGCGCGATTTTGCCGCGTGCGAGGGGCTGGACAGTATTTATCCAACGGGTTAATTTCCTTCCCGAACGATTGAAACAGGGAGCGGGACGTGGCGGAGGCGAAGAGCCCTTCGGGCATAGCGAAGGTGCTGAACGCGGCCTGGGTGCGGCCGTTTCTGTTCCTGGTCCTCATCGTGGTGGCGTGGGACCTGTCGATCCGTCTGTTCCGGATTCCGGCCTATCAGATCCCGTCGCCGGGCGACGTCGTCGCGGTGCTGATGAGCGACTGGCCGGAGCTGCTGCGGCAGTCATGGCCGACCACCTACGCGACGATCTGCGGCTTTCTGCTCTCGGCGCTGTTCGGCATTCCCGTCGCGATGCTGATCGCGGGGTCCAAGACCGTGGAGAGCTACGTCTATCCGCTGCTAGTGTTCTCCCAATCGGTGCCGAAGATCGCGATCGCGCCGCTGTTCGTGGTGTGGTTCGGCTTCGGCATCATCCCAAAGGTGATTTCGGCGTTCCTGCTCGGCTTCTTCCCGGTGGTGGTCTCCGCCGTGCAGGGCTTTAAATCCGTCGACCCCGACATGGTCGACCTCGCCCGCGCCATGCAGGGCAGCCGCTTCGCGGTGTTCCGCGCGGTCAACCTGCCGCATGCGCTGCCCGCGATCTTCTCCGGCCTGAAAGTGTCGGTGACGCTCGCGGTGGTCGGCGCCGTCGTCGGCGAGTTCGTCGGTTCCAATTCCGGCATCGGCTACGTGATGCAGCGCTCGATCGGCACCTTCGACCTGCCGACCATGTTTGCCGCGCTGGTGATCCTGGCGCTGCTCGGCGTGATTCTGTTCTGGATCGTCGACCGCATCGAGCGGCTGGTGATCCCCTGGCACGTCAGCCAGCGCGATGACATCATTTTCGCTTCGTAAGATTTGCAGAGAAACAAGAAAGAGCATCCGTCATTGCGAGCGAAGCGAAGCAATCCATAGTGCCGCAAGTGGAGGAGTGGATTGCTTCGCTTCGCTCGCAATGACGAACAAAAACCACGGGAGGATTACCTGATGCGATTGATCATTGCTGTGATTGCCGCGGTGGCCTGGACTGTATCGGCAGTGGCGCCTGCCGCCGCGGCCGACAAGGTCGTGCTGATGCTGAACTGGTACGTCTATGGCGAGCATGCGCCGTTCTATTACGGCAAGGCCAAGGGCATCTATGCCGCCGAGGGCATCGACCTCGAGATCCAGGAAGGCCGCGGCTCGGCCGCGACCACGCAGGCGGTGGCCGCCAAGACCGCCGATTTTGGCTATGTCGACGTGCCCACCATGATGCGCGCGGCGGTGAAGGGCGCGCCGGTGGTCGCCACCGGCGTGCTGCTACAAACCAGCCCGATGTCGGCGATGGGCTTGGTCGACAAGAACATCAGGAAGCCCGAGGATATCAAGGGCAAGACGGTCGCGATCACGCCGGCTGACTCGATGACCCAGATCTGGCCGCTGTTCCTGAAGAAGACCGGCCTCAAGGAAAGCGACTTCCACACCGTCGCCGGCGACGGCCAGACCAAGCTGAATGCCGTGATCAACGGCCAGGCCGATCTCTTGCTCGGCTACGTCATGGACCAGTCGATGAAGATCAAGGACGCCACGGGCAAGGACGTCTATCCGATCAAGTTCGCCGACTACGGCATCAACATGGTGTCGTCGGGCATCATCGCAAATTCCGACTATGTGAAGGCCAACGCCGATCTGGTCCGCCGCTTCATGTCGGCGACGACCAAGGCGGTGGAAGCCGCCGAGAAGGAGCCGAAGGCGGCGGCGCAGTCGATCCTCGATGCCAACCCGAAGGGCGGCAAGATCGACACGCTGACCCAGGGCTTCGAGCTGACGATCCCGCTGTATCGCACGGCGGAGACCAAGGGCAAGCGGCCGTTCCAGGTCACCGACCAGAACATGACCGATTCGGTCAACCTGATGGTCGAATACGGCGGCCTCGACGCCAAGGCCAAGGACAATCCGAAGGCGTTTTACACCAACGATTATCTGCCGAAGGGCAATTCGTGATTGCCACGAGCACCGTCATTCCGGGGCGGCTCGGAGAGCCGAACCCGGAATCTCGAGATTCCGGGTTCGATGCTTCGCATCGCCCCGGAATGACGTTGAGGATGGACCTAGCCGCATGAAGTCAGCGACCAAAGCCACCGCTGCCGAGCAACCCGCCGCCCACCTGCGCCTGGTGTCGGACCGCGCGGGCGGTGCCACGCCGGGCATCAAGCTGTCCGGCGTGTCGAAGACCTACCGCTCGCGCGACGGCGATGTGCCGTCGTTGCGGCCGCTCGACTTCACCATCAATGACGGCGAGTTCTTTGTCGTGGTCGGCCCCTCCGGCTGCGGCAAGTCCACGCTGCTCAAGATGATCTCCGGCTTGCTGCCGCCGACCACGGGCGAGGTGCTGATCGACGGCGACACGGTGACCCGGCCACACGGCAATGTCGGCATCGTGTTCCAGAACGCGCTGTTGCTGCCGTGGCGTAACGTGCTCTCCAACGTGATGCTGCCGATCGACATGAAGCAGCTGCCGCGCGACAAGTATGTTGCGCGCGCCAGGGAGCTGCTCAAGCTGGTCGGGCTCGAGGGTTTTGAGAAGAAGCTGCCGTGGCAGCTCTCCGGCGGCATGCAGCAGCGCGCCTCGATCTGCCGCGCGCTGGTGCATGATCCAAAGATCATGCTGATGGACGAGCCGTTCGGTGCGCTCGACGCCATGACCCGCGAGCGCATGAATGTCGAGCTGATGCGGATCCAGCGCGAGACCGGCAAGACGGTGCTCCTGATCACGCACTCGATCCCGGAGGCGGTGTTCCTCGCTGACCGGGTGCTCGTGATGACCGAGCGGCCCGGCGCGATCGCCGCGATCTACGACGTGCCGCTGCCGCGGCCGCGCTCGCTGGATTCGATGTCGGATGCCGTCTTCACCGAACTGGTGCAGCGGATCCGAAAACACTTTTTCACGCAGGGAACGCTGGACTAGGGCCAGAGCTTCGATGCCGCTTCGCCTCGCTGTCAGGGATATCGCCTTCTTCGAACGTCCGGTGCCGTTTGCCCGGCCGTTCCGCTTTGGCGCTGTCGCGATCAATGCGGCTACGCAGGTGTTCGTGCGGGTCGAGATCGAGGTGGAGGGCAAAGGACGCGCGACCGGTGCCAGCGCGGAGATGCTGGCGCCGAAATGGTTCGACAAGCGGCCGCATCTGACGGCGGACCAGACCATCGACGGGCTACGCCGCTCGCTGCTGATCGCCCGTGAGCTCTATCTGGCCAACACCGGTTTTGACACCGCGTTCGGCCTGCACGCCCGCTGCATCGGCGCCCAGGTCGCGGCCTGCGCCAAAGAGGACATCCCGGCGCTCGCAGCGGCGCTTGGACCGGCGGAAATCGACAAGGCGATCCTGGACGCGCTGCTGCGCGCAGAACGCGCCAGCTTCTTCGACGGCATGGCCGGCAATATCGCAGGTATCGACGCCCGGCTGACACCCGACCTCGACGACGCCGCGATCACGCGTTTCCTTGCGACGCGCAGGCGGCTCGACCGCGTCGCGATCAGGCACACCGTCGGGATGGACGATATGATCGAAGGCGAGGGCGGCATCGCCGATTTCAGAGAAAATGCCGGCGCGCGCTATTTCAAGCTCAAGCTGAACGGCGATCCCGCGCATGACGGGGCGCGGCTGGCGCGGATCGGCAAGGAGCTGGCAACGCTGCCTTATCCGACGAAGCTCACGCTCGACGCCAACGAGCAGTATGCCGACCTCACCGCGCTGAGTGCGCTGGCCGACCGGCTCGACCATGACGTGGCGCTGGCGCCGATCGCGGTGAACCTGCTCTATATCGAGCAGCCGATGCCGCGCGACATCACCAAGGCCTCGTCGCTCGGCGCATTGGCCGCGCGCAGCTTCATCATCGACGAGGCCGACGATTCCTACGACGCATTCCCAGCGGCGCGGGCGCTGGGCTATCGCGGCATCTCCTCGAAATCCTGCAAGGGCATCTACAAGTCGATCGTCAACGCGACCCGCGCGGCGGCGTGGAGCGCGGATGGCGGGCCGTATTTCATCAGCGGCGAGGACCTGACCTGCCAGGCCGGGCTTGCCGTGCAGCAGGATCTCGCGCTCGGCGCGCTGATCGGCGTCACCCATGCCGAGCGCAACGGGCACCATTACGTAGACGGCTTTGCCGAGACGCCAGGCGTGGAGACCGAAGGTTTCTTCGCCACGCATCCCGACCTCTACAGGCGCGACGGCGCAAAGGTCCGCCTTGCGATCCATGACGGCGATCTGCTGACGGGATCGCTGACCGTATCAGGCTTTGCCAGCGCCGTTCATCCGGACTGGTCCACCATGCAGCCGCTCAAGCGGCCAACACTACGTGTTTCGCAGGAGCAAGCAGTATGACCACCAAACGCCTCGGCCTGATCATGAACGGCGTCACCGGCCGGATGGGGCTCAACCAGCATCTGATCCGCTCGATCGTCGCGATCCGCGAGCAGGGCGGCGTGCTGCTCGGCAACGGCGACCGCATCATGCCCGATCCGATCCTGGTCGGCCGCGACGCCGAAAAGGTCGGCGCGCTGGCAAAGCGCTACAACATCGAGCGCCACACCACCGATCTCGACCGCGCGCTGGCCGACAAGGCCGACACCGTGTTCTTCGACGCCGCGACCACTCAGGCGCGGCCGTCGCTGCTGACCAAGGCGATCAACGCCGGCAAGCATGTCTATTGCGAGAAGCCGATTGCGACCAATCTGGAAGAGGCGGTCGAGGTGGTGAAGCTCGCCAATGCCAAGGGCCTCAAGCACGGCACGGTGCAGGACAAGCTGTTTTTGCCGGGGTTGAAGAAGCTCGCGTTCCTGCGCGACTCCGGCTTCTTCGGCCGCATGCTCTCGGTGCGCGGCGAGTTCGGCTACTGGGTGTTCGAGGGCGGCTGGCAGGAGGCGCAGCGGCCGTCGTGGAACTACCGTGCCGAGGACGGCGGCGGCATCATCCTCGACATGGTCTGCCACTGGCGCTACGTGCTCGACAATCTCTTCGGCGAGGTCGAGAGCGTGGTCTGCATCGGCAACACCGACATCCCCGAGCGCTACGACGAGAAGGGCAAGCAGTACCAGGCGACCGCCGACGATTCCGCCTATGCCACCTTCAAGCTGAAGGGCGGCGTGATCGCGCATATCAACATGAGCTGGGTGACGCGGGTCTATCGCGACGACCTCGTCACCTTCCAGGTCGACGGCACCCACGGCTCGGCGGTTGCGGGCCTCACCGACTGCATGATCCAGGCGCGCCAGGCGACGCCGCGGCCGGTGTGGAATCCGGACGAGAAGCGGCTGCACGATTTCTACGCCGACTGGCAGAAGCTGCCCGACAACGTCGTCTATGACAACGGCTTCAAGGAGCAGTGGGAGATGTTCATCCGTCATGTCTGCGAGGATGCGCCCTACAAGTACACGCTGCTCGAAGGCGCCAAGGGCGTGCAGCTCGCCGAATGCGCGCTGAAGAGCTGGAAGGAACGGCGCTGGATCGACGTCGCGCCGATCGTCGTCTGAGAAAGGACTTTGTTATGAACAAGCCAGTCCTGCCGATATCCTCGCTGTCCTTGAAGCTGCCGACGGCGGATGGCGGCATCGAGACCTATCGTCTCGCCGCGTCGCGGAGCTTTCCGGCGAAGCTCGAGGGCACGCTGAACCGCGTCGCATTCTCGGCGGCGCATGTGGTGGCCGATCCGCGCGCCGACGTCGATCCCTGGCTGACGGCCGCGATCGACTGGGACCGCACCATTGCGTTCCGCGAGCACGTCTGGGATCTCGGCCTCGGCGTTGCCGAGGCGATGGACACCGCGCAGCGCGGCATGGGGCTGGACTGGGCGACCTCGCTGGAACTGATCCAGCGCTCGGTGAAAGCGGCCAAGGCCAAGGGCAACGCGCTGGTGTTTTCCGGCGCGGGCACCGACCACCTCGCGGTCGAGGATGCGAAGTCGATCGACGACGTGATCCGTGCGTATGAGGAACAGATCGTGGCGGTCGAGAAGGCCGGCGGCCGCATCATCCTGATGGCCTCGCGCGCACTGGCAAAGCTCGGCCAGCGCGCGGAGGACTACGCAAAGGTCTACGACCGCGTGCTGTCGCAGGTGCGCGAGCCCGTGATCATCCACTGGCTCGGCGACATGTTCGACCCGGCGCTGTCGGGCTATTGGGGCACCGCCGACCTCGACCGGGCGATGGACACCGCGGTTGCGATCATCAACGCCAACGCGGCCAAGGTCGACGGCGTCAAAGTCTCGCTGCTCGACAAGCAGCGCGAGATCGACATGCGGCGGCGGCTCGATGGGCGGGTGAAAATGTACACCGGCGACGACTTCAACTATGCCGAACTGATCGCCGGCGACAACAAGGGATTTTCCCACGCGCTGCTCGGCATCTTCGATGCGATCGCGCCGGCCGCCTCCTACGCGCTGTCGCGGCTGGCGGCGGGCGACGAGGCTGGCTTCCACGACGTGCTGGGCCCGACGGTGCCGCTGTCGCGCCACATCTTCAAGGCGCCGACCCGGTTCTACAAGACCGGCATCGTGTTCATGGCCTATCTCAACGGGCACCAGGACCACTTCACCATGGTCGGCGGGCAGGAGAGCGCGCGCTCGACGTTGCATCTCGCCGAGTTGTTCCGGCTCGCCGACAAGGCCGGGCTGCTCGCCAATCCGGAGCTTGCCACGCGCCGGATGACGACCATCCTCGCCACCCGCGGCGTTGAGCCCTGATGCGCGACTTTTCCCACGACCATCGCTGGCTGTCGCTGAACACGGCGACGGTCCGCAAGCAGGGCGACCTCACGGCCATCATCGAGGCCTGCGCGCGCCATGGGATCCGCGCCATCGATCCCTGGCGCGACCAGGTCGCTGCCATCGGGCTGGAGCGTGCGGTGCGCGCGGTGAAGGACGCCGGGCTCGATCTGTCGGGCTATTGCCGCGGCGGCATGTTCCCGGCGGATGCAGCGCATCGGGCCGAGGCGCGCGACGACAACCGCCGCGCGGTCGACGAGGCCGCGGCGCTCGGCGCGCCCTGCATCGTGCTGGTGGTCGGCGGCCTGCCGCAATATTCGCGGCCAGGCAGCGCGGCGTCGAAGGACATCGCGGCGGCGCGCAGCCAGGTCCATGACGGCATCGCCGAGATGCTGGAATATGCAAAACAGGCAAAACTGCCGCTGGCGATCGAGCCGCTGCATCCGGCCTATGCCGCCGACCGCGCCTGCGTCAACACCACAAAGCATGCGCTCGACATCTGCGACGCGCTGGATCCTGCCCGCAGCGGCGCCATCGGCGTCGCGCTCGACGTCTATCATATCTGGTGGGATCCGGAGCTGATTGACCAGATCGCGCGCGCCGGCAGGAATCGGCTGCTCGCGTTCCACGTCTGCGACTGGCTGGTGCCGACCAAGGACATCCTCAACGACCGCGGCATGATGGGCGACGGCGTGATCGACATCAAATCGGTGCGATCAATGGTCGAGGCGCAGGGCTTTGCCGGCTATTCGGAGATCGAGATTTTTTCGAATGACTGGTGGACCAAGCCGATGGACGAGGTGTTGCGCACCTGCATCGCGCGGCATCGCACGGTGGTCTGAGCGCAACGCTCGTTCGGTGGACAAGGCGAAGCGTGCCCGTTATTCCGGTGACGGGTGTGCACGGCCGGGAAGGTCGTCGCACGCCGCCGCCCGGATCGGAGCACGAGATGCGTTTGAGCGATTGCCACAATTTTCATGATTTCCGCGAGCTGGCGCGACGCCGGCTGCCGGGGCCGATCTTCAACTATATCGACGGCGGTGCGGACGACGAGGCGACGCTCCGGCAAAACACCGCGAGCTTCGAGCGCTGCGATCTGGTGCCCAATGTCCTGCGCGGCGTGGAGAATGTCGATCTCTCGGTTAGCGTGATGGGGCAGAAGCTGGCAACGCCGTTCTATTGCTCGCCGACCGCGCTGCAACGGCTGTTTCACCATCAGGGCGAGCGCGCCGTCGCCGCCGCGGCGGCCAAATACGGCACGATGTTCGGCGTGTCCTCGCTCGGCACCACCAGCCTCGAGGAATTGCGCAAGGCGCACGACACGCCGCAGGTCTACCAGTTCTACTTCCACAGGGATCGCAGCCTGAACTCGGCGATGATGCAGCGCGCCAAGCAGGCCGGCGTCAACGTGATGATGCTGACGGTCGACAGTATCACCGGCGGCAACCGCGAGCGCGATCTGCGTACCGGGTTTTCGATCCCGTTCCGCCTGACGCTCGGCGGCATGCTGCAATTCGCCATCAAGCCGGCATGGGCCATCAACTACCTCACCCATGAAAGTTTCAAGCTGCCGCAGCTCGACGAGCACGTCGACATGAGCGGTGGCGCGATGTCGATCGGACGTTACTTCACGGAAATGCTCGATCCGGCGATGCGTTGGGACGACGTCGCCGACATGGTCCGGCAGTGGAACGGCCAGTTCTGCCTGAAGGGCATCATCTCGGTCGAGGATGCCAAGCGCGCCGTGGAGATCGGCTGCACCGGCATCATCCTGTCCAACCATGGCGGCCGGCAGCTCGACGGCTCGCGGGCGGCGTTCGATCAGCTGGCCGAGATCGTCGACGCCGTCGGCGACCGGATCGACGTGATGATGGACGGCGGCATCCAGCGCGGCACCCATGTGCTGAAGGCGCTGTCGCTCGGCGCCAAGGCGGTCGGTCTCGGGCGCTTCTATCTCTATCCGCTGGCGTCGGCCGGCCAGGCCGGCGTCGAGCGCGCGCTCGGGCTGATGCAGGCCGAGCTGGTGCGCGACATGCGGCTGATGGGTTGCTCCTCGATCAGCCAGCTCTCGCGCGCAAACTTGCGGTTCCGATAGCTGTGGTCCGGATCGCGGGCTGGCCTCAGGGGCTCGCGACCTGCTGCAGCGTGTTGAAGCGTGCTTTCTGCTCGCTGCTCAGCGTGGCATAGAACTCGTCCAGTGCAGGCTGGATCAGCTGCGCGGCCTTCTGCATCGCCTCGAGCCGGTGCTGCATCGCCTCGAGCCGGCCGACCGGCGTCAGCGGCAGGTCGTTTGGGCAGGCCGCCTGCAGGCCCGCTATCGCCTTTGTTGTCGCATCGCTCAGGCGCTCGAGCGCGTCCTTCTGCTTGCCTGCCGGATGAAGCGAGGCCTCGATCCGGTTGATCGGCAGTTGGGCCAGGTCGGATTTCGAATCGCCGCAACTCCCGGCTTGCGCGTTCGCCTCCTGCTGTTGTGGCGAACGCTCGCCGACATGTGGACCGAGCGCATTGAAGCGGGCCTGTTGCTCGTCGCTGAGTGAGCTGTAGAAACTCTCCAGGGCGGGCCGCACGATTTTGATCGCCTCGAGCGTCGCGCTGATGCGGTTCAGCATCGACCGCAAGCGGCCGGGTGGCGTCATCGCATAGCTGTCCGCGCAGGAGTCCTTGAAGACATCGGCGGCCTTCGCCGCGGCGGTCTTCAAGTCGTCGAGCAGGGCGCGTTGCTGCTGGTTTGGCCGTACCGCTCGCGCGATGTCGGCAAGCGGCCAAGCCGTGACGCCCTTGTCCGGCTCCCCGCACAACTGCCTGATTGCCTGCGGGCTCGTGTCGGCGCGTTGACGGGACCGATAGCGGCCTGCGGTCGCCGGATAGTCGCCAGGGTAGGTGCTGGCATAAGCGGTGTACGGGCTGTTGGTGTCCCAGAACACCGTGTCGACGAAGTCGTCATAGGCGTAGGCCCAATAGCCGGGCTCGTAGGCATAGGACCAGAACGTGTAGTCAAAGATGTCCGAATAGGCGTAAGGCCAGAACACCGGGCCAAGCCACGCCACGAACGCCGCACGATTGCCGCGTCGCCAGGCATGCCGGGGCGCCCAGCCGGCTTGGCGCGCGGCAAGTGCCGCCTGGGCTTGCGCTCCCGCCTGCTCGCGGAAATGCGCGGCAAATCGCTCGCGCTGAGCGGCCTGCGTCGCCGCCGTGGTCGCGGCGGCGACCCCAACTGTCGCTGCCGGCCCCAATCGCTGCTGGCGCGCAACGTCGGCCTGCTGCGCGTGCTGCTCACGTTGCAGCAAACGGTTCTGCGCCTGCAGCTGCCGGTCGTGGATGCGTTGCGCGCGCGCACCTTCGACCTTTTGCGTCTGCAACTGCTGCACGCGCTGTTGCAGCCGATCGATCCGGGTTTGCCGTTCTGCAGTCTGGCGCGAGAGGCTCTCACGCTGCCGCTGCTGCGCGGTCTGCTGGCGCTGCTGGATCAACTGCTGCCGTTCCTGCGCACGCTGTTGAATGCGCTCCGTCGGCGACGGCCGCTCGCTTAAGCGCGATGGTGGGCTCGGGCGTGATGGCGCCGCCAGATGCGGAGCCGGGCGCTGCGGCGGTGCCCCACGACGGAATTCGGGGCGCGGCGCGGCTATGTGGGGAGCCTGGCGTGGTGACGGGGCGGCGAAATGCGGTGCCGGGCGCGGCGCCATCGCAGGTCGCTGAGGGGCATGGAACGCGGGTGCGGCCGGCCGAGCCATTGCCGGCGGTCTAGCCATTGCGGGAGGGGCGGCGTGCACCATCGGGGCGGCAGGACGTGCCATCGCGGGCGGTGCGGCAGGCCTTGCCGCCTGTCCCGGCGGTCCGCCTCTTCCGTGTGGCTGAGCGGCCGCGCCGCTCGCCGCGAGCATCGAGACGCCAATCACAAATGCAACAAGTCTAACGCGACGGCAAAGCATGAGCGTAGCTCTCCGTTCACCTGTCGCCCATAGCGCTTCAACGCGCAGGCGTGAGATTCGTTCGTTGTGGCCACAGCCGCTTGCAGTCTTCCGATGCAGGGAACCGTCAGGAGACCTCTTGTGTGAGGGCGGCCGCGATCCGCTCGAGCTCGACCTAATCGCCCGCGGGGAAGTGCCTTGGCCGTGCCGGGAAATGCGTCAGGTGTTGATGCTGCACGGCACGCTGAGGAAGCCGCGGAAGCGCACCCGGCCGCCGCGCACCGGCACGCCGTCGAGCGCGTAGTTCGGGAAGCGCGCTAGGAAGCGCGAGATCGCGATCGCGCCCTCGAGCCGGGCCAGCGCCATCCCGGCGCATTGATGCGCGCCGGTGCCGAAGGCGAGGTGGCGGTTCGGCGTCCGCGCGACGTCGAAGCGTTCGGGGTCGGGGAATTGGGCGCCATCGCGGTTGGCGGCGCCGATGCACAGCGTCACCAGCGTGCCCGCCGGCAGCTTGACGCCGCCGAGCTCGATGTCCTCGACGATCATGCGGTTGCCGAGCTGGTTCGAGCTCTCGTAGCGCAGCATTTCCTCGACCGCTGATTTGATCAGGTCGGGCTGCTCGATCAGCCGCTGTTTCTCGTCCGGGTTCTCGGTCAGCGTGACCAGCCCGTTGCCGATCAGATTGGTCGTGGTCTCGTGGCCGGCATTGAGCAGGAAGATGCAGTTGTGCAGCAGCTCCTTCGCGGTCAGCCGCTCGCCATTGTCCTCACCCTGGATCAGCCGGGTCAGCACGTCGCGGTCCGGATTGCCGGGCTTGGCGCGGCGGCGCTCGACCAGGGTTTCGAGATAGGCGAGAAAATCCTTCACCGCAGTGTTGCCGCGGTCGAACGCCTCCTTGCCGATCACAGGCTCCAGCGCACCCAGGATCGCCAGCGACCAGTCGCGCAGCGGCTCGCGCTCGTCATGCGGCACGTCGAGCAGATTGCCGATCACCTCGACCGGGATCGCGGAGGCGAAATCGCCGATCAATTCGAAGCGCTCTTTTTTGGCGATGCGGTCGAGCAGACCGTCGACCAGTGCGATCAGGTTGCCCTCCATGCCGGCGATTGCACGCGGCGACAAAGCGCCCATGATCAGCCGCCGCACGCGGGTGTGCGCCGGTGGGTCGTTGAACACCAGGCTGGTGGTGTGGTGCTCGTACAGCAGCGAGTCGCCGTATTTCGGCAAAAACTCCTTCTTCTTGTCGGACGAGAACGCCTTGGTGTTCTTGTAGGCGGTGACGAGGTCGTCGTAGCGGGTCAGGAAGTAGCAGCCGTTTGGCATCAGCTTGACCGGCGCGTTCTCCCGCAGCGCGCGATAGGTCGGATAGGGATTGGCGTAGAATTCGCCCGTCAGCTTTTCGAGGTCGAAACCGTCAGCCAGCTCTCGCGCGCGCATCGTCATTCCCGGATGCCCATATTAGTTTCACGTGCAACTATCGTAAGCTGCGTGCCCGTGCCACGCAAATACAATTTGCGAGCGGCGCGGAACAGTGCGCTGCGCCATGCGGTGCGAGTAAATCGCAGAGCCATATGCGGTATTGCGCTTTGATGGGCAGCGCGCGCCCCTCTACAGTCCGCCCAAACAGTCAGACAACCGGAAACGCCTCATGCATGCCCGTGCCGAGACCGCGGCCTCCTGGCCCGAGGAGATATTTTCCATATTGCAGCGCTTCGAGGTGCGGCAGGTGCCCTATGTGCCGGATGCCGGCCATTCGGAACTGATCGAGCGCGTGCTCGGCTCCCCGGCGATGCGCGGCATCGCGCTGACGACAGAGGAGGAGGGCGTGGCGCTGCTGGCAGGCGCCTGGGCCGGCGGCCAGCGCGGCGTGCTGCTGATGCAGTCGAGCGGCGTCGGCAATTGCATCAACATGCTGTCGCTGGTGCAGATCTTCCGCTTTCCCTTCCTCACTTTGGTGACGATGCGCGGCGAGTGGGGCGAGTTCAATCCCTGGCAGGTGCCGATGGGCTCCAACACCCAAGGCATCCTCGAACTCGCCGGCATCAAGGTGTTGCGCGCCTCGCATCCCGGCGAGGTTCGCGAAGTCGTCGAGGCCGGCGCCGCGCAGGCCTACAACGCCTGCACGCCAACCGCCGTCCTGCTGTCGCAGCGCCTGATCGGGGCAAAGGTCTTCACCAAATGAGCAAAGCCAATCTCCTCGACCGCCGCGCCGTCGTCGCTGAACTGCTCAAGGAGCGGGGCGGCGCCATCGCCGTCGGCGGCCTCGGCGCCTCCACCTACGACATCGCCGCCGCCGGCGACCACGACCGCAACTTCTATCTGTGGGGCGGCATGGGCGGCGCGGTGATGATCGGGCTCGGGCTGGCGCTGGCCCAGCCGACGCTGCCGGTGGTCGTGATCACCGGCGACGGCGAGATGCTGATGGGCATGGGCAGCCTTGCCACCGTCGGCTTGCAGCAGCCGAAAAACCTCTCGATCATCGTGCTGGATAACGAGGCCTATGGCGAGACCGGCGGCCAGGCCAGCCACACCGGCGGCTCCGCGGACCTCGTCGGCGTTGCCAAAGCGTGCGGAATAGGGGATAGCAGGGCGATTACGACGATGGCCGAGGTCGAGGATTTTTCCTCGTCTTTACAGGATGTTACGGCCGGACCGCGGTTCGCGAGCGCGAAGATCGACGCCGCCAATCTGGAACGCGTGCTGTCCAGCCGCGACGGCACTTACATTGTGAATCGTATCCGAGGGTCTCTCGGCCACAGTCCGATATAAAATGACTTTCGCGGTGCAATAGAACCTTGACTTTTGGTAAAGTGAGTGATTACTCACGACCCAAATGTCTACCTTACGCATGACGAGTGATTTGCGGCGTCAGTTGATCCTGAGCGCTGCAAAACGATGTTTCGCCCGGAACGGCTTCGCCGGCACCACGACCAAGAGCGTGGCGGCCGCCGCTGCCATTTCGGAAGGCCTGCTGTTCAAGCACTTCCCGTCCAAGGCGGCGCTCTACGCCGAGATCCTTGCCGAGGAATGCGAGGCGGATCCCGATCTCGCCCATCTGCTGGGACAGGAACCCTCGACCGCGACGTTGGTCGAGCTGGTGCAGGGCATGGTCGGCCACTTCATGCAGCTGCGCGACGCGCCCGACCAGGAAGAGGCGCAGCGGATGCGGCTGATGGTGACCAGCCATCTCGACGACGGCGAATTCGCGCGGCTGCTCTACGACAAGGTCGGCAAGCTGATCGGCCCGACCTTCGCCGCCTCGCTCGAGCGCGCGGTCGCCGCCGGTGACGCTGCACAGATCGGCGACGAGCCGCTCAACCTGTTCTGGTTTGCGCATCACACCGTGCTGATGGCCGCGCTGACCCAACTCCCTGCGACACCATGTCTCCCCTACGGCGATGCCGCTGCGGCCGAGCGGCAGCTTTGCCAGTTCATCCTGCGCGGAATCGGACTTACCGAAGCCGCAATCTCAACTCATTTGGGCCGCCAGCCGTCACCGAGTCAGGGAAAGTCGGTAACTGCAGAAAGTGCATGAAATGAACATTCAGTCCGAAAGCCACATCTCGGGGCAACCGATCAAGGAGAAACCCGCCAAGCGTCCGGTCCGCATGGTGCGCTGGTTCATCATCGTGAGCTTGCTGCTGGTGGTGCTGGTCGGCGGCCTCGTCGGCTTCAACGCCTTCCGCAGCCACATGATCGCGCAGTTCTTCGCCAACAACAAGCCGCCGCCGGCGAGCGTCACCGCGGTCGAGGCGAAGACCGAGCTGATTCCGAACCTGCTCACCGCGGTCGGCGATCTCGTCGCGGTGCATCAGGTCAACGTCACCACCGACGTGTCGGGCCGCATCACCGACATCCTGTTCACGGCCGGCAGCCATGTGAAGGCGGGCACCCCGCTGGTGCAGCTGTTCGACGCCCCGGAGCAGGGTGACCTCGCCAGCTTCAAGGCGCAGGCGACCGTCGGCGAGCTGCAGCTCGACCGCGCCAAGCAACTCGCGTCGCGCCAGTTCGGGCCGCAATCCACCGTCGATACCGCGCAAGCGGCCTACGACCAGGCCAAGGCCGGTATTGCCAAGACCGAAGCGCTGATCTCGCAGAAGCTGGTGCGTGCGCCGTTCGAGGGTGACCTCGGCGTCCGCATGGTCGAAGTCGGCCAGTACCTGACCGCAGGCACCCAGATCGTGTCGCTGACCGATCTGTCGGTGCTGTACGCAAACCTGACCGCCACCGAGAAGCAGAGTTCGCAGATCAAGGTCGGCCAGACCGTGCGGGTCAAGGTCGACGCCTATCCGGGCCGGATCTTCGAGGGCAAGATCACCACCATCGAGCCGCAGATCCAGACCGATACCCGCAACATCCGGGTCCAGGCGACGATCCAGAATCCGGATCGGATCCTCAAGCCCGGCATGTTCGCGACCACCACGATCGTGCTGCCGGACAACCCGCCCGTCGTCACCGTCCCCGAAACCGCGGTCGACTACACGTTGTACGGCGACTCCGTGTTCCTGATCACCGAGAAGAAGGGTGAGGACGGCAAGACCACGCTGACCGCCGACCGCACCTTCGTGAAGACCGGCAACCGCGCCGAGGGCCATGTCGAGATCCTGAAGGGCCTGAAGGCCGGCGACAAGGTCGTTGCGGTCGGACAGATCAAGCTGCAGTCCGGCATGCCGGTTGCGATCTCGACCGATCCGCCGCCGCCGGTTCCGGCCGAGCCGCCGCGCTACTGATTAACAATGATAGGGCTCCGCAAAGAGAGCGACCTCCGATCCACCTCGCCCCGCTTGCGGAGAGAGGTCGAAATTCAGGCACAGCCTGAATTTCGGGTGAGGGGGACTCTCCGCGGGCTGATCTCTCACCGCATCTTCGCGGACGAAGCCCCTCACCCCAGCCCTCTCCCCGTAAGAACGGGGAGAGGGAGAAGGTGGTCGCTCCGACCAGACAGAATTCGTAACGACCTCGTTCACTCGGATATTCACGATGGCCTTCACTGATATTTTCATCAAGCGCCCGGTGCTGTCGGTCGTCGTCAGCCTGCTGATCCTCTTGATCGGCCTCCGCGCGGCGATGGTGCTGCCGATCCGGCAATATCCGAACCTGTCGAACACCGTCGTGACGATCACGACGTCGTATCCCGGTGCGTCGCCCGAATTGATCAACGGCTTCATCACCACGCCGATCGAGCAGGCCGTCGCCTCGGCGGAAGGCGTCGACTACATGACGTCGAACTCGGTGCTCGGCACCTCGACGATCCAGGTCTACATCAAGCTCAATCACGATCCGAACCAGGCGCTGACCGAGGTGCTGGCCAAGGTCAACTCGGTCAAATATCTGATCCCGAAGGAATCCTTCGACCCGGTCGTGACCAAGGCGACCGGCGACACCATCGCGGTGATGTATCTCGGCTTCTCCAGCGAGGAGCTCAGCGGATCGGCGATCTCCGACTACCTGACCCGCGTCGTGCAACCGGTGCTCTCGACGGTCGACGGCGTCGCCTCCGCCGACATCCTCGGCGGCCAGACCTTCGCGATGCGCGTCTGGCTCGATCCGATCCGGATGGCCGGCCGCGGCGTGTCGCCGAACGACGTCGCGGCTGCGATCGCCGCCAACAACTTCCAGGCGGCTGCCGGCCAGACCAAGGGCTTCTTCATCGTCTCCAACGTCTCGGCCAACACCGACCTGCAGAACATCGATCAGTTCAAGCGCATGATCGTGAAGTCGAAGGACGGCGGCTTCGTGCGCATCGAGGACATCGCGACCGTGGAGCTCGCGGCGCAGAGCACCGATGCCAGCGTCGCCTTCAACGGCGAGCATGCGATCTTCATCGGCATCAAGGCGACGCCGCAGGGCAACCCGCTGAGCCTGGTGAAGGGCGTCCGCGCCCTGTTCCCGGACCTCGAGCGCAATTTGCCGCCGTCGATGAAGATGAAGGTGGCCTACGATTCCACCAAGTTCATCCAGTCGTCGATCGACGAGGTCGAGAAGACGCTCGGCGAAGCGGTGCTGATCGTCGTGGTCGTGATCTTCCTGTTCCTGGCCTCGATCCGCTCGGTGATCATTCCGGTCGTCACCATTCCGCTGTCGCTGGTCGGCGTCTGCATCCTGATGCTGGCCGCCGGCTTCAGCTTCAACCTGCTGACGCTGCTCGCGATGGTGCTGGCGATCGGCCTCGTGGTCGACGACGCCATCGTGGTGGTGGAGAACATCCATCGGCATCTCGAGGAGGGGATGCCACCGGTGCAGGCATCGCTGAAGGGCGCCCGCGAAATTGTCGGTCCGGTCATCTCGATGACCATCACGCTCGCCGCGGTGTATGCGCCGATCGGTTTCCTCGGCGGCGTCACCGGCACGCTGTTCCGCGAATTCGCCTTCACGCTGGCCGGCTCGGTCATCGTCTCCGGCGTGATCGCGCTGACGCTGTCGCCGATGATGTGCTCGGTGTTCCTCAAGAGCGCCGAAGAAGGGCGTTTCTCCAGGCTGGTCAATCGCGTGTTCGGTTCGATCACCCGCGGCTATGGTCGCATGCTCGACCGCTCGCTGGACTACCGGCCGATCACCGCGCTGTTCGCGCTGACCATCCTCGGCCTGGTCGGCTTCCTCTACATGCACACGCAGAAGGAGCTCGCGCCGCAGGAGGACCAGGGCATCGTGTTCGCGGTGACCAAGGCGCCGAAATACGCCAACATCGACTACATCGACCACTACGGCGACAAGATGGACAAGGAGTTCCAGAAGTTTCCGGAGACCGATCTGCGCTTCGTGCTGAACGGCATCACCGGCCCGCAGGGCGGCTTTGCGGGAATGCTGCTGAAGCCGTGGGATGAGCGCAAGCGCAGTGCGCAGACGCTGCAGCCGCTGGTGCAGGCCGAGCTGTCGAAGATCGAAGGCATCAACGCCTTTGCGTTCAGCCTGCCGCCGCTGCCCGGCGGCCCCGGCGGCCTGCCGGTGCAGATGGTGATCAGCTCGACCGCGACCTTCCAGCAGGTGTTCGACCAGATGAACAAGCTGAAGGACGCGGCGCGCAAGAGCGGCCTGTTCATCGTCTCCGACAGCGACCTCGACTTCAACCAGCCGGTGGTCCGCGTCAAGGTCGATCGCACCAAGGCCAGCGACCTCGGCATCACCATGCAGTCGATCGGCAATGCGCTGGCAACGCTGCTCGGCGGCAACTACGTCAACCGCTTCAATCTGGAGGGACGGTCCTACCAGGTGATCCCGCAGGTGCCGCGCGCCGCCCGCCTCGCGCCGGAGTCGTTCGACAACTACTATGTGCCGAGCGCGACCGGGGCCCTGGTGCGGCTCTCGACCGTGGTCTCGGTCGAGACCGGCGTCGATCCGAACGCACTGACGCACTACAACCAGCTCAACTCGTCGACCTTCCAGGCGGTGCCGATGCCTGGCGTCTCGATGGGGCAGGCGGTCGAGTTCCTGCAGGGTGAGGCCAAGAAGCTGCCGTCCGGCTTCAGCTACGACTTCCTGGCGGACTCCCGGCAATATGTCCACGAAGGCAGCCAGCTGATGGTCACCTTCGCGTTCGCCATCATCATCATCTTCCTGGTGCTGGCGGCGCAGTTCGAGAGCCTGCGCGATCCGTTCGTGATCATGATCAGCGTGCCGATGGCGATCGTCGGCGCCCTGATCCCGCTGTTCTTCGGCGTTGCGACCATGAACATCTACACCCAGGTAGGCCTCTTGACGCTGGTCGGACTGATCACCAAGCACGGCATCCTGATGGTGGAGTTCGCCAACGAGCTGCAGCTCAACGAAAAGCTCGACCGCCGCTCGGCGATCGAGATGGCGGCCCGCATCCGGCTGCGTCCGATCCTGATGACGACGGCGGCGATGGTCACCGGCCTGCTGCCGCTGCTGACGGCCACGGGCGCCGGCGCCGCCAGCCGCTTCTCGATCGGTCTCGTCGTGGTGGCCGGCATGACGATCGGCACGCTGTTCACGCTGTTCGTGTTGCCGATGGTCTACACGGTGATCGCGACCGACCACGAGGCGGCGTCCCGCTCCGACCGGGCCAAGCAGATCGCCGATTTCGATCTCGGCGGCAGCGGTCATCCGGGCGCCCTGAAACCGACCTGAGCCCTCCAAGCTCATGCTCGCAGGAAAGGCGGCACTGGCGAAAGCCACTGCCGCCTTTTCTTTGCGCCGTGCTATCCTCGAAACTCGGGCGGCAGCACGTGCGGCGCCCGACAAGATCTGGGAGGAACAGACATGGTGAGCGACTTCGCAGCGGGCAATTACCGGTTCATTCCCGCCGTCTTCCAATATTCCAGCGGCGCGCAGGCCAGCGCCGGCTACGAGATCGAGCGGGTGCGCTTCGACCGCCTGCTGCCGCTCGCCGAGGGCTTTGCGCGGATCGCGGCCTATATCCAGGGTACGGGGCGGCCGCTGACCTCGTTCTGCGCCTGCGAGCTGCGTTCGCCCGCCGCCTTCACCGAGGACGGCTTTCGCGCCTTCAACCAGCACTATGTCAAGACGCTCGCGGAGTGGGGCGTCTATGACGGCAGCAGCAACCCGGTGGCGCGCAGCAATGTCTGCCCCGAGATCGATCCGCCGTCCGAGCCGTCGTTCTACGCCTTTTCGTTTACGCGGCCGAGCGCGAGCACAGCGCCATCCTTCGTGATCGCGGGCGGTGCCGAAGCCCGCGGCGGCGCCGGCAGCTATCCCGAGCGCATCGTGCGCTACCGTGATCTCAGCCCCGAGGCGTGGCGCGAGAAGGTCCGCTTCACGGCGAGCGAGATGGAGCGCCGGCTTGCCGAGTTCGGCTTCAGCTGGGCGGAGACCACCAACGTACAGGCCTACACCGTGCACGACATCCATCCCGTCATCGTCGACGAACTGGTCCGCCGCGGCGCCACCCGCTCCGGCCTGACCTGGCACTTCTGCCGCCCGCCGGTGGTCGATCTCGAATACGAGATGGATTGCCGGCGCGTGCTGCGCGAGGTGGTGATTTAGGTCTCCTCCGTTATTCCGGGGCGCGCCCTTGGCGCGAGAATGCGAAGCTGCGTCCCATTCACAACTGTCATCGCCCGGCTCGACCGGGCGATCCAGTACGCCGCGGCTTCTCGGCTCAATAACCACTGCCTCTGGAATACTGGATCACCCGCCTGCGCGGGTGATGACACCGAGTTGGATGTTTGAGAGTTGGATCAGACTAACCCCGTCATCCCCGCGCAAAGGCTTCGCCTTGTCGCTGGAGGTGCGAGCTCTTGCGAGCCTCGAAGGATGCACGGCCCGGCTGGTGGCCGATTCATCCTTCGAGGCTCGCCCAGCAGCGCAATTGCGCTGCAAGGCTCGCACCTCAGAGGCTGTGAATCTATGTGATTTGGCGGGTTTCTGTTTGCGTAAGCGTGAGTCGGATGATTCCCTGCTTTCAAGGTCGATGGAGGCACGGATGTCACGCGAAACACTGTTTGGTGATCTACCTGAAGCAGAGGCGGTTGCGCGGGACTGGCCGGGAAGCGCCCGGCTTCGCGAGCCTGTCCGCGATCAAGTTGAGCTGCGGGCGGTCGATCTTGAGGCGTTGCTGCCGGCTGAGCATCCGGCACGCGTGATCTGGGCCTATGTCGAGAGGCTCGATCTGAGCGCGCTTGAAGGGACCGTTCGGGCGCGTGCCCATGGTCCGGGTCAAGCGCCGGTCAGCCCACGCCTGCAACTGGCGTTGTGGTTGTTTGCCACGAGCCAGGGTGTCGGCAGTGCCCGGGCGCTGGCACGGCTGTGCGAAAGCCATG
>NZ_CAADFC020000012.1 GCF_900696085.1 Bradyrhizobium ivorense | reverse complement strand
TTCAAGAAGCTGGGTAACGATTTCCAGGGCGAGATTGTCACCCTGAGCCTGCAAGCCAAGGGCGTCCGTATCGTCGCCGAGACCAACCGCTCCAACGACAACGCTCCGAGCCACCGCATCTATGTGGGCCGGGCCGAGATCGGCGCAGCCTGGTCGAAGCGCTCCGAAGAGGGGCGCGATTACCTCTCGCTCAAGCTCGACGATCCCTCGTTCAACGCACCGATCTACGCGAACCTGTTCGACGACGAAGGCGGCGAGGGCTACACGCTGCTGTGGTCGCGCCCGCGCAAGAACGGCGAGTGAGTTGAGCCGAGTGCTGCGCCCGGCTCATCTGGCGGGGCGCGTCGCGGTTAGCCAGAGGCGGCGTACGAAGCCACGCCGCCTCTCGAGCGGATCCCGGTTCGATCCCCATGCTTCATCAAATTGTCCGAGCACGGCGACGCTTGCTGAGACATCGCCGCGGTTCGATGGCGCCGTCGTAACGGGCGCATAAACCCGCTCGCTCGGTCATCTCCTCCTGTCATTTGTAGATCGTGGCGTTTCCGACCCGGGTTTACAGTCACGATCTCTTTGAGATCCATGGAGCTATGGAATTTGAACGATCGTTTTAGGAACGATCGTTCCCGATCGTGTCCAAACACATTATCATCTGTCGCAACGCTTTGAGCGCGGCCGACCCTTGGTCGCGGCAACCGCATAGGCTGTTACTCGCCGGTCAGCGTCCCAGCCGGCCAACTGCATCCCACGCCTGACGGCCGGCATGCGGTGCTGTGCATCGGTTCGGTCGAGCATCGCATCCGGTCCAAAACTCGCCAGTGGTCGGCTGGTCATATGCAGCCCTTGATGGCGACGCACGGGCATATATAGCCCAGTTACTCTGGCGCACGATGAACTGACGCGCGCCGGGGTCAACCTTCCATCAATTGTCCAAATAGCAGGCGCGAGCGTCTGACAGGCACTGTCCGCGCGCTCGAGGCGCACTGCCGGTAGCAGCTATCGCATCATCGCCGAAGTGCTGTTCGGCAAGCAACGCATCCCCAATCGCGCATGGAAGAGGCATGATCCGCTAAATCGAACGATCCGATGGTTGCAGAGCGGGCATCGCGCTGATGCGCGGCGCGCTATCGCAAGCTTCCGCGGTCGGCGCGCGAGAACGAACAGGTCTTCCGTAGGGTAGGGGTATCGAAAATGCCCCTGTCATCTTCGGCATCCCCCTAAGCACTGCTGCTCCTCGATTGTGGCCGTCGACGCGCGGCGAACCTCGCCCGCGCTCCAGACGATCACGGAGCTTTTCAGATGCCCGATCTGAACACGGATAAGCCGCCGCGGTACCTTCGCACGTCCGAAGCGGCGCGATTTTTGAGTTTGTCCGGCCGCACGTTGGAGAAACATCGAACGTACGGAACCGGTCCGGAATATCACAAGATCGGCGGGCGTGTAGTCTACTCAGTAGCCGACCTGACAGCCTGGGCCAAACTGGGCAGGAAGAAATCGACCTCCGATCCCGGTGCCGGCACCGTACTGCCCGCAAAGCGGCATGCGCCAATCCCCTATGCAGGTAAAGAGCGGCGCTAAGCCATGTCCGTCAGCAAATTCCCAGCACACCACCGCCGCTCCGAGCGTGAGCAGCTTGACTTGTTTCGTGCGCTTCCTGGCGGTCTCGCGCCGCGCCGGATCGCCAGTCCTGCTGACCTTCAGACGCGGCACATCCGCTTCACCAAGCCCGAAGCACAGGGTTCCCAGTTCGAGCTTCAGGGAGCGGCGGCATGAGCGATCTCACCGAAGTGGAAGTGCTGTGGCTCGAAAAGCGTATTGAAAACCGCGTTCGTTTCGGTCGCATTGTCAAGGAACGGAAGCTCGATCGCCACCGGCGTATCTTGTCATTTGCAGCTGGCGGCATCTTTGCCTTTGTCCGTTGGACCTCCAACGACTTTGGTACGGTCATTTCGCGGATCGACATCTTGCGCGCAGTCGCAGCGGGACAGCGCTGCTCGACCGTGCCCTATGTGACGCCGGGCGGAGAGATTTTGCTGCGGCTCTCCGGCTGGCCAAAGGTCGAACGGGTGCTGCAGATGATCGACGCGATCGATGCGCTGGGCATCGATCCGGCTGATGTAGCGCCCGATCATTGGCATCACGTTCACAATCGCCTGTCCGTCAACGAAAACCCGCGTCCCTACACGAAGGGCCGCCATCAGGCTTGGCTCCATCGTCAAAGGGTGATGCGATGACGAGCCGCCTGTTGACGCTGACCACGACGTTTGCCGTTGCTGCCGCTCTCGTCGCGACGATCGCTCTGGGGCCGCTGCCGCTCTACATTTGGAATGCATCGGCAAGCGTGCCGATCGGTCTCTATGGCTTACGACCAGCGAAGCGCTTCTTTGTTACGGAGCTGGTCGCCGTTCAGCCGCCGGAACCGCTTGCGACCCTTCTCGACTTCAACGGCTATCTGCCGCTTGGCGTCCCCATGCTCAAGCGAATCTTGGCGCTGCCCGGGCAGACGGTCTGCAGAAGCGGACTCGCGATTTCGGTCGACGACATTGCAATGGGCGAGGCGCGGGATCGCGACGGACACGGCCGGCCGCTGCCGAAATGGCAGGGTTGCCGCATCGTCGGAGACGGCGAGCTGTTTATCATGAATTGGCAGTCGGACGATTCCCTTGACGGCCGATATTTTGGACTTCTTCCGGCCTCGGCCGTGATCGGCCGTGCCATCCCGCTGTGGACATGGGAGGACTGACCGTGGGGGTTTCATGTGGGCGCCACGCCATTCCTCTGTGCGATCGATTGGGGGACCATTCCTCCGTTCCGATCATTGTCTGCAAAGCCGAGGCGTGCGGCGGCGGTCCAAGGCGGCCGAATGGCCGACGTGAAGCAGCTTTACGCTGGACGGGCGCGAGCACGGCATCTTTGGTTCGACCGGGCATGCGTGTTTGGGCTGTCGTGCCACTGCTGCTCATTTTGACTGCTTCGCATAGTGTTGGTCAGAGCGTGAATGGATCGACTGCGGTTCGAGCGGTCTCTCAGACGAGCAACCCGTTTGCAGCTTTCGTCTACGAAGCGTCAAAGCGCTTTGCAGTTCCGGCGAACTTGATCAGTTCAGTCATTAGCATCGAAAGTGTTGGTGACGTACACGCGAAGTCGCCAAAGGGCGCAATCGGCCTGATGCAGATCATGCCGGCGACCTGAGCGGAACTTCGCGAACGCTATCATCTCGGCAGCGATCCCTACGATCCGCGCAACGACATTCTGGCTGGCACGGCATATCTCCGCGAACTGCTAGACCGCTATGGTTCGCCCGGGGCGTTTGCCGCGTACAACGCGGGGCCAACTTGCTACGACGGGCATCTCGCGGGCGGTCCTTTGTCAGACGAGACGCGAGTATATGTGGCAAAGCTTGCAAATCTGCTTGGCATCGAACTGCCGGCGACTCGGACCGCGAGCCAGCGGCCATCAGCAGCTGCAACGCTGTTCGTCGGGCGAACTGACCTGGTCAAGGCAGGCGATCGGAAGCCAACCTTCCTGTCCTCGAGCGGCGCAACGACCGCAATCTCGTCGCGAGATGTTTCGCAGATGGTCCCCAAGGCCACTGACGTATTTGTCGCCCGGTCGAACTCGGGAGCAGGGCGATGATCAATTGTGCAGCTTGGGAGGCGATCGCGTGGTTTACCGGGGAAACGGTCGGAGAGCCGGAACTGGTGGCAACACGATGGTTGCGTCCGCGTCCGGGGGCCGCACATGACGTCGGGTCTTGACGTGCCTAACGGCCTCACGTGGCAATACTTCGAGTCAGAGAACTCCTACTCGGTGCGGGACTTAGCTATGGCAGCTTCCGCTTTTGCGATCACTGCTTCGGCCCGCTCTATCGCGGCACGGAGTTCCTCGCTCTTCCAGTTATCAACCGAATGGCCGTCGTCGAACGACTCGTCTGTCGCGTCTTGCGTGCGTGAAACCAACTCACGAAGAGCCGCAATGGCCTCGGAGAGCAGCTTGGTATCTGCCCCGTTTCGGGACGACTGCGTCATCTCTCTAACCCCATCACACCGCAATTTTGGAACGTCCTATAATATCGTTACAACGCACGACGATTGCAATCACCCGCGGTCTCTTGTTCGTCATTTAGCGATAGTCTGGCTTTGCTCAGGCGGTGCCTGCGGCGAGTCCCGCGGGGCTCCCCTTCCACGGCAGAAGCCCGTCGACCATGCGCTGCAGCATGTCGCGCAGGTATGCGTAAGGCTCGACGTCGTTGAGCTTGCACGTTTCAATGAGCAAGCAGAGGATCGCCCATCATTCCCCACCGCCATCGCTCCCGCCGAAGAGATTGTTTTTGCGTCCGAACGCCACGGGTCGGATCGCCCGGTCGACGGGATTCGTGTCAAGTTCGATGCAGCACTCGTGGAGGAAGCGGGTCTATCCATCCCAGCGCGACAGTGCATAACCGATCGCTTCGCCGAGATTGCCGCGGCCGGGCAGTTGAGGAAGCTGCACCTCCAGCCAGAAGCGAAGGCTGTCAACGACCGGCTTGGCGAATGCGCGCCGCGGCGCCAGCCGACGCGCCGGCGATTGACCACGCAGCTGCACTTCGACGGCATAGAGGCTAGCGATGCGCCGCAGGGCCTTGTGCGCGACTTGCGTGTCCTCGGACTGCGCAACCTCGTAGAACTTGCGCCCGGTGTGCACCCAACACGCGGCGAGGGTGATGTTTCCGGTGTCAATCAGCCGATCGAATCCCGCGTATCCGTCGATGTGCAGAACGCCGTTGACGTGCGTCAGATGCGCCGCCAGGCGCTCCGCCTTTGGGTCGGGCGCGAACACATAAACTGCAGGCGGCGGCTCAGGCCCAGCCCAGCTCCGTTGATCGCGGGCATACACCCAGCCGTTCGGGCTTGGTGCACCCCAGGCTCGGGGACGAGAGCGCCGGACTCCTTGGACAGCCCTGATTACCAACCTGAGAGCATGCGACGGTCCAAGTGCTGAACGCGAAGGAACGCATGGACCTCGGCCCGTGAATGCGATCACAAGCGCGGTCTGGTGACGTCTGTCCGTTGTCGATGCAGGGAGCGCTGTCATGGCTGAAGTGCGAAGAGTCAAAGAAAAGCGTAGGAATGAGTTGACTTTGAACGCCCGATGGAGATGGCGAGATAAAAGGGGCTCGCCGGTCGAACCGCAAGCCATTGACTTGGCTTGGGTTCTGGCGTGCCGGTCGGTCGCGGCGCGTGCCGCGCCTTGCATTTTTAACAATGCAATCAAGGACAATTTCGGCACTGCAGGCACTTTCGCCCGCCTGGAGGGCCGCCTGTGACCGCAGCCGATAGCGACCTGCGTATTCGGCCTGGGCGCATTCGCAGCACGCGCGCGCCGAAGCCGAAGAGCTTCATCAACCAGGTGCTGCGGGCGGCGAAGAAAGCAGGGCACACCTCTGGGCAGGCTGTGGCCGGCAGGCGTTCGGCGGCCTATGGGCGCTCGACGTTTGGCCGCGGGCGCCTCGCCTTCAGCCGCGCCAGATTGTTCAGCCCGACGCGGCGCGTTGTGGTGAAGGCGCGCGTGGTTCAGCATAAAGGGCGAGCCTTCCGTTCAGCACCACTGACCGCCCACCTGTCATATCTGAAGCGCGACGGCGTGACTCGGGGTGGTGAGCGGGCCGAGATGTTCGATGCGGGTGGCGACCGCGCCGATAGCGCGGCTTTCGCAGAGCGGTGCAAGGAAGACCGGCATCATTTCAGGTTCATCGTCTCACCCGAGGATGCGGGCGCCATGACGGACCTTAAGGCCTTCACCCGCGATCTCGCCACGCAGATGGAGGTCGATCTCGGCACGCGGCTCTATTGGGTGGCTGTCGATCATTGGAACACCGATAACCCTCACGTCCATCTTCTCGTTCGGGGAGTAGATGAGGAAGGGGCGGATCTCGTGATCTCCCGCGACTACATCAGCAGGGGACTGCGCTCACGCGCCGAGGAACTGGTCGCCATCGAACTGGGGCCAAAACCGGAGCATGAGATCCGCAATTCGCTGGAGAGGGAAGTCACGGCGGAACGATGGACGCGGCTCGATCGAGAGATCCGGCTGACGGCAGACGAGACCGGCACTATCGATCTTCGCCCAGAGAATCCCGGCAGCTCCGATCCCGGGATCCGGCGCCTGATGGTCGGTCGCCTTCAACAACTGGAGAAGATGGGCCTGGCCGCATCCGCCGCACCGGGGGAATGGATGGTAGGGCTCGAGGCCGAGCGTAGCTTGCGCGACCTCGGCATGCGCGGCGATATCATCAAGACCATGCACCGCGCCTTTACCGAGCGCGGGGAAGCGCGCGGCGTTGCCGACTTCGTCATCGACGGCGGACAGCCGACATCCCAGATTATCGGACGACTGGTCGATCGTGGATTGCACGACGAACTGACCGGCGAGGCTTATGCCACGATCGATGGAACAGACGGACGCGCTCACCACGTGCGCTTTCGAGGGCTCGAGGCCTTCGAACATACGCCACCGGTCGGCGGCATCGTCGAAGTCCGACGCTTCGGTCAAGCCGGCGATCCGCGTCCCACCCTGGTGCTCGCGCCCCGTTCCGATATCGATCTTGGGGCGCAGGTCACCGCCAAGGGCGCGACCTGGCTCGACCACCGGCTCGTCGAACGCGATCCGATGCCGCTCGCCATGGGCGGATTCGGCCGTGAGACCCGCGATGCCATGGAAGCCCGGACCGAACATCTGGTTCAGGAGGGCCTGGCTCGGCGGCAAGGCCAACGCGTCATCTTGCAGCGAGACCTCCTGAACACATTACGCCGACGCGAACTCGAGGAGGTGGCAACAAAGATCTCGGCCGACACCGGTCTACCTCACATGAAGGCCGCGTCCGGGGCGCAGGTGGCGGGCACGTATCGCCAGCGGCTGATGCTGACCTCGGGACGATTCGTCATGATCGATAATGGGCTCGGCTTCCAGCTCGTGCCCTGGTCGCGTGAACTCGAAAAGAGGCTCGGCCAGCACGTCACCGGCGTCGTGAAGGACGGCGGCGGCATCGAATGGGGCCTTGGCCGCAAGCGCGACCTCGGTCTCTAGCAATCTCTCCAATTCAGTTGCGGAAGGGCGTTCGGGATGTCCGGAACCAAAATCCTCTGGGGACAGGTAATCGTTGTCGGCCTGATCGTCTTGCTGGCCATCTGGGGAGCCACCGAGTGGACAGCCTGGCGGCTCGCTTGGCAACCGGAGCTTGGGCGGCCCTGGTTCGAACTATTGGGCTTCAAGATCTATTACCCGCCAGTCTTCTTCTGGTGGTGGTTCGTCTACGACGCCTACGCGCCTCAAATCTTTGTCGAGGGGGCCTTCATCGCGGCGTCAGGGACCTTCGTTTCGATCGCGGTGGCGATCGGCATGTCGGTGTGGCGCGCGCGTGAAGCCAAGAACGTCGAAACCTATGGTTCGGCGCGCTGGGCTGATGCCGAAGAGGTTCGAGCGGCCGGACTTCTCGGTCCGGATGGCGTTGTGCTTGGCAAACTCGACCGCGACTACCTCCGCCATGACGGACCGGAGCACATACTGTGTTTTGCACCTACCCGGTCGGGTAAAGGTGTCGGCCTCGTCGTCCCCTCATTGCTGGCATGGTCGGGCTCGGCTATCGTCCACGACATCAAAGGCGAGAACTGGCAACTGACCGCGGGCTTTCGCTCGCGGCATGGCCGCGTCCTGTTGTTCGACCCCACCAATCCAAGGTCCTCGACCTACAACCCGCTCCTCGAAGTCCGGCGCGGGGAATGGGAGGTTCGCGACGTCCAGAACGTCGCCGACGTCTTGGTCGACCCCGAAGGCTCGCTCGACAAGCGGAACCATTGGGAGAAAACCAGTCATTCGCTTCTGGTCGGCGCCATACTCCATGTCCTCTATAGCGAGGCAGACAAGACCTTGGCCGGCGTCGCAGCTTTTCTTTCCGACCCGAAGCGGCCGATCGAAGCCACTCTAAAGGCGATGATGACCGCTCGGCACCTCGGCGAGCAGGGCGCTCATCCCGTGGTCGCCTCGACCGCGCGCGAACTTCTCAACAAATCGGAGAATGAACGTTCCGGCGTTCTGTCTACCGCAATGTCGTTTCTCGGGCTCTACCGCGATCCCGTGGTGGCGCAGGTGACCTGCCGCTGCGACTGGAGGATCGCCGACCTGATCGCAGATGGCCGCCCCACAACGCTGTACCTGGTGGTGCCGCCCTCGGATATCTCACGAACCAAACCATTGATCCGCTTGGTGCTGAATCAGATTGGGCGGCGCCTGACCGAGGATTTGCACGCTCGCGATCGCCGGCATCGAGTCCTAATGATGCTTGACGAGTTCCCGGCGCTAGGGCGGCTTGATTTCTTCGAGTCCGCGCTCGCCTTCATGGCGGGGTACGGCATCAAGAGTTTCTTGATCGCGCAGTCGCTCAATCAGATCGAGAAGGCCTATGGGCCCAACAACGCCATCCTCGACAACTGCCACGTCCGCGTCAGCTTCGCGACTAACGACGAGCGGACTGCCAAGCGGGTGTCCGACGCCTTGGGCACGGCGACCGAGATGCGGGCCATGAAGAACTATGCTGGTCACAGGTTGAACCCTTGGCTCGGTCACCTCATGGTCTCGCGCCAGGAGACGGCAAGGCCGCTCTTGACCCCGGGCGAGGTCATGCAGCTTCCGCCGATGGACGAGATCGTCATGGTGGCGGGCACGCCGCCGATCCGGGCGAAGAAGGTCCGCTACTACGAGGATCAGCGCTTCACCGAGCGGGTTCTACCGCCGCCCGATCCGGCGAGGGCCGGCCGATCATCGCGAACGGACGGATGGTCAGCGCTCGGAGCGCCGAAGCCGACGGGAGGTCCAACCGACAAGGCCGCGGAGGCCGACGAAGACACGGCGAACAGCGGGCTCCGTCGTGAGCCGGAACTCCCCGATCACATCGCGATCGCCAAGGAGACGACCGAACCGACACCGGCAGAAGAATTTGCCGCCGTTCTTGACGATGACGAGGATGCGGTCCGTCAGTCCCGGCTCATACGCCAACAGATGCGCGGTGTCGCCCGTCAAGTCGCCCTGGACCCGAATGACGGTATGGAGCTCTGAGGCAATATGCGCGACCGGATGAACGTCTATTTCCCGCCCGAGCTTCTGAGGCAGATTTCTGATCTCGCCGATCGCAAAAAGCTTTCGCGGTCTGCGATCGTGGAAGCGGCCGTCGCTTCGTTTCTGTCACCGGATGGAGAGGACAGGCGGGAGGCAGCATTTACCCGTCGTCTGGATCGGCTTTCCCGTCAGATGCAGAGGCTGGAACGTGACGTTGGTTTGACGGCCGAGACCTTGGCCCTCTTCATTCGTTTTTGGCTAACGATCACGCCACCGTTGCCCAACGATGCGCAATCGGCCGCCCAAGCAAAGGGAAGGGAGCGCTTTGAGGGATTTGTCGAGGCGCTCGGGCGTCGCTTGCAAAAGGGGCAAAGCTTTCTGCGCGAGATTCCAGAAGATATCCGCCGTCAGGAATCGGCCGAAGAAGGCTGATTGAACCATGTCGATGGACCATTTCGCCGCTCTTTCTTTTTCTACGCCAGCCTACTACCACCGCGAGTTAACCGAACTGACAAAAGCTGGACGCGCTATCGGCTCGGGTGAGCTGAGAGCAAAGGGGCCAGCATGCAAATCTCAACGGCATGGCGTCGAATCGCGCGCGTTTTTCTTCCTTTTGCAGCTGGGTACTATCTCTCATATCTGTTTCGAACGATCAACGCTCTGATCGCCAGCCATCTCAGCTCGGACACCGGGCTTGGAACTGCCGACCTCGGGTTGCTTACGTCAGTCTATTTTCTTGTTCTCGCGGCGGCCCAGATCCCCGTCGGCTTATTGTTGGACCACTTTGGTCCGCGGCGCGTCCAGAGCGTTCTGCTCTTGCTCGCAGCAGTGGGCGGCGGACTGTTTGCGGTATCGACTGGCTTCCTGTCGCTTTTGATCGCGCGCGCAATGATCGGGCTTGGCGTAGCGGCGGCACTGACCGCAGGACTGAAGTCGATCATCCTTTGGTTCCCTAGGGAACGAGTTGCCTTGCTGAACGGCTATATGATCATGCTGGGGTCGCTAGGAGCGGTGACCGCGACGGCTCCCGTCGAATACCTGCTGACTTCGATGGGCTGGCGGCAGCTCTTCGAGATTCTGGCAATCGCGACCGGTACGACGGCCATTCTCATCTATCTCGTGGTGCCTGAACGAAGCGTAGCCCCATCAATGGCTTCCGCCACCCTGAGCTCCGTTTTCAGTGATCGGCGCTTTTGGCGAATGGCCCCGTTGTCGGCGACTTGCATTGGATCGGCTTGGTCTCTGCAGGGATTGTGGGCATCGCCATGGCTGACTGACGTAGAGGGGTTTGATCGCGCAAGTCTCGTGAGACAGCTTTTCATTATGTCGATCGTACTTAGCGCTGGTGCCTGGTTGTTCGGTATGACAGTCCATTGCGTCAAACGAAGGGGAATCGGGGCGGAGACAATATTGGCGATGGTTGCGGTACTATTTATCGCAGCCGAGTTTGCCTTGATTCTGCGAGCGTCTCTGCCATCTATCTTGCCATGGTCTGTTGTCGCAATTGTCGGAACGGCAACTGTGGTCAGCTTCGCGGTGATAGCGGATTACTTTCCGCCGGAGCTTGCCGGTCGTGCCAACGGTGCCTTGAACGTCTTGCACTTTGGTTGGGCGTTTCTGGCACAATACGCGACAGGTCTTATCCTGGAGCAATGGTCTGCGAATGATGGCCATAGGCCCGTCCAAGCCTATCAAGTAGCGTTCGGTCTCAACGTAGCGCTGCAGATCGCGACGTTGCTCTGGTTCGCGCTGCCTTGGTTTCGGTCCTTTGCGTCATGGGTGGGTTCAATCTCTCTCGAGATGTCGGCTAGCGCCTTCGAACCTGTCGAGTCAGTTGGCTTGTACGAGAATTCGGCCATCCTCCTGCCTCCGGATGACGATGCGGAGTGGTGAGCAGCAACTCGCAGGGAACCGATACGATTGAGTGGGCGTCAAATATCGCCTCTCAATCTTTCTTTTTCTACGCCAGTCTTCGATCGCCGAAAGCGCTTGTTGCGCCAAGTCCATTGGTGCCTTTTCTAATCGTCCCCATCTGAGGGGCCCTCTGTGGACGCCCTCATTCGGTGAGGGCAACGGTGGCAATCCATTCCTTTCAATCGGAGGCGAATTCGCGCGGTGCGCGAATGCTGCGTAGTGCGCTTGGCCCAGCGATCGCCGGATACCTCGAGGATGAATCGATCATCGAGGTAATGCTCAACCCAGATGGACGGCTGTGGATCGACCGGTTGTCGCATGGCCTGACCGATACAGGCGAAACTCTGTCCGCAGCGGATGGCGAGCGCATTGTTCGTCTGGTTGCGCACCACGTAGGCGCCGAGGTGCATGCCGGCGCGCCACGGGTCTCGGCCGAATTGCCTGGGACCGGCGAACGCTTCGAGGGGCTCTTGCCCCCGGTCGTTGCGGCACCGGCCTTTGCTATCCGCAAGCCCGCCGTCGCCGTGTTTACGCTGGATGACTACGTCGCCAAAGAGATCATGACCCCGGAACAGGCCAACATCCTGAAAAGCGCAGTCGCCTCACGCCAGAACATCCTCGTCACCGGCGGGACATCGACCGGCAAGACAACATTGACGAATGCGCTCTTGGCCGAGGTGGCAAAGACGTCTGATCGGGTCGTGCTGATCGAAGATACCCGCGAACTTCAGTGCAAAGCGCCCAATCTCGTCGCTTTGCGTACCAAAGATGGCGTGGCCACGCTATCGGACCTCGTTCGCTCGTCGCTGCGACTGCGTCCTGACCGGATTCCAGTCGGCGAAGTTCGCGGTGCCGAAGCACTCGATCTGCTCAAGGCCTGGGGCACCGGCCACCCCGGCGGCATCGGCACTATTCATGCGGGCACCGCGCTCGGTGCCCTGCGGCGGCTCGAGCAACTCATCCAGGAAGCCGTCATCACGGTTCCGCGCGCCCTGATCGCTGAGACCATCAACCTCGTTGCTGTGCTTGCGGGGCGCGGCGCTGACCGTCGCCTCGCTGAACTTGCCCGCGTTACCGGGCTAGGGGCCGCCGGCGACTACGACCTTTCATCAGCAGGAGACTGACATGCGTCCGCAATTTCGTTTTCGTCGAGATGCCGCTTCACTGGCCATGTCCGGGACGCTTCTTTTGGCGTCAGCACCGGCATGGGCTGCCGGATCGAACATGCCGTGGGAACAGCCACTCAATCAGATCCTGCAGTCGGTCGAGGGGCCTGTCGCCAAGATTATTGCCGTCATCATCATCGTCGTAACTGGGCTCACGCTCGCGTTCGGAGACTCGTCGGGGGGGTTCCGCAGGCTGATCCAGATCGTGTTCGGTCTGTCGATCGCGTTTGCCGCCTCGAGTTTCTTCCTTTCGTTCTTCTCCTTCGGCGGCGGCGTGGTGATCTGATGGATGAACCGGTCACAGGCTTTGTCGTGCTCGTTCATCGCGCGCTCACTGAGCCAATCCTGATGGGCGGCGCGCCACGGTCGGTCGCGATCGTCAACGGCACGCTTGCCGCAGCCCTGGGGCTCGGACTTCGGCTCTGGATCGCGGGCCTTGTCCTCTTGTTCATCGGCCATATGGCCGCCGTCTGGGCAGCCAAGCGCGATCCTGCCTTTGTCGACGTCGTGCGCCGACACCTTCGCATTCCCGGCCATCTCAACGCCTGAGCTCTCTACCATGATGAACCTTGCCGAATACCGCCATTCCAACGCGCGTCTTGCGGACTTCTTGCCGTGGGCCGCCCTAGTCGACGAGGGAATCATCCTGAACAAGGACGGCTCGTTTCAACGGACAGCAAAGTTCCGGGGGCCTGACCTCGACAGTGCGGTGCCGGCTGAACTTGTCGCCGTCGCCGGCCGTCTGAACAACGCCCTGCGCCGCCTCGGAACAGGCTGGGCCGTATTCGTCGAGGCGCAGCGCCATTTTGCCGGGGCCTATCCTCCGAGCACATTTCCGGATGTCGTATCCGCACTGGTCGACGCCGAGCGCAGAGCTCAGTTTGAAGAGGCGGGCGCCCACTATGAGTCCAGTTATTTCCTGACCTTGCTCTATTTGCCCCCGGAAGAGGGGGCTGCCC
Source organism: Bradyrhizobium ivorense (assembly GCF_900696085.1). GTDB lineage: Bacteria > Pseudomonadota > Alphaproteobacteria > Rhizobiales > Xanthobacteraceae > Bradyrhizobium > Bradyrhizobium ivorense. Next base: position 213,110 of record NZ_CAADFC020000012.1, on the reverse strand, counting down.
AAGCAGAGCGACTGCTCTACGAGGGACGCGATCGGACAGTTGGAGCGGACGCGCGCGAGGTGCTGCGCGGGTTTGTCGATCAGACCAACCGCGTGCTGCAACTCGTTGAAGGGTTCATGCCCGAATGTGCTTGGCTCGATGATCAGGACACGCTGACTTATCTGCACTCGACGATCTCGACCAAGCGTCATCGGGTTCGAGTGCCCGAGATTCCTATGTACATCGATGCGCTGTTGGCCGACCAGCCGCTGATCGGCGGGCTTGAGCCGATGCTGGGTTCTGCCAATCTTCGGGTCCTGACGATTATCGGCTTTCCGGGCGCGACGACCCCGGGAATTCTGGATGATCTGAATCGCCTGCCATTCTCTTATCGTTGGTCGACCCGGGCGATCATGCTCGACAAGACCCATGCCACCAAGCTGCTGACCAAGATTCGTCGGCAGTGGTTTGCCAAGCGCAAATCCATCGGCGCCATTCTCAAGGAGGTCATGACGAACGAGGCGTCGACGCTACTCGATACCGACGCCCACAACAAGGCGCTTGATGCCGACGCGGCATTGCAGGAACTGGGGTCTGATCAGATCGGACAGGCCTTTGTCACCGCGACCATCACTGTCTGGGACCGTGATCCCAATGCTGCCGATGAAAAGCTGCGGCTGGTCGAAAAGGTCATCCAGGGCCGCGATTTCACCTGCATGATCGAGACGGTGAACGCCGTTGAAGCCTGGCTCGGCAGTCTACCCGGGCACGTCTACGCCAATGTGCGGCAGCCGCCGATCTCAACTCTCAACCTCGCCCATATGATTCCGATGTCGGCCGTTTGGGCCGGTGAGGCGAGGGACCTCCACCTTAAGGGGCCGCCGCTTCTGTTCGGCAAGACCGAGGGATCAACGCCGTTCCGATTCTCGCTCCACGTCGGTGATGTCGGCCATACCCTTGTGGTGGGACCGACAGGCGCTGGCAAGTCAGTGCTGCTCGCGCTGATGGCGCTACAGTTCCGCCGTTACCCGAACTCCCAGGTCTTTGCGTTTGACTTCGGTGGTTCGATCCGGGCGGCCGCCCTCGCCATGGGCGGTGATTGGCACGATCTCGGTGGCGCATTGTCCGACGCAGGTGAACAACCCGTCGCCCTGCAGCCGCTGGCCTGGATCGACGATCCTTCCGAACGCGGATGGGCCACGGAATGGATCTGCGCGATCCTTGCTCGGGAAAAGGTCGATATCACCCCGGAGGTCAAGGATCATCTGTGGTCGGCGCTGACATCTCTTGCTTCGGCTCCGAGGGAGGAGCGCACCCTGACAGGCCTGTCCGTCCTGCTCCAATCGAACTCTCTGAAGCGCGCCTTGCAACCTTATTGCCTCGGCGGTCCGTCCGGGCGCCTGCTCGATGCCGAATTCGAGCGTCTCGGCGAGGCGTCGGTCCAGGCCTTTGAGACCGAAGGCTTGATCGGAACGAGTGCTGCGCCGGCCGTGCTGGCGTACCTCTTCCATCGTATTGGTGATCATCTCGATGGCCGGCCCACACTCCTGATTGTTGATGAAGGTTGGCTTGCCCTCGATGACGAGGATTTTGCAGGGCAACTCCGGGAATGGCTGAAGACGCTTCGGAAGAAGAACGCGTCCGTCATCTTCGCCACACAGTCGCTTTCTGACATCGATGGCTCCGCAATCGCGCCGGCAATCATCGAAAGCTGCCCAACGCGACTGTTGCTCCCGAACGAACGGGCGATCGAACCGCAGATCACTGCCATCTACCGCCGCTTCGGACTCAACGATCGCCAGATCGAGCTTCTGAGTCGGGCAACGCCAAAGCGCGACTACTACTGCCAGTCGCGTCGCGGCAACCGGATGTTCGAACTTGGGCTCGGTGAGGTCGCGCTCGCCTTTACCGCGGCCTCTTCCAAGACAGACCAGGCTGCCATCGCGCAGCTCCTCGCCGAACATGGACCTGACGGCTTTGTACCGGCCTGGCTCCAACACCGTGGCGTCGCCTGGGCCGTCGACCTGATCCCCAATCTTGTCAACCTGGAGAACTCGCTATGAAGCGCCTTGGCCTATTGGCGGCCGCTGGCACGGCCGCGCTCTTGCTTAGTGTTACCTTGCCCGCGCGGGCGCTGATCGTCTTTGATCCCAACAATTACGTCCAGAACGTTCTAACGGCCGCGCGGGAGCTCCAGCAGATCAACAATCAGATCACCTCGCTGCAGAACGAGGCACAGATGCTGATCAATCAGGCAAGGAATCTGGCAAACCTGCCGTATTCGTCGCTGCAGCAACTGCAGTCATCGATTCAGCGGACCCAGCAATTGCTGACCCAGGCCCAGCGGATCGCCTACGACGTTCAACAGATCGATCGCGCCTTCTCGACCAGCTACGCGCCGGCGACCGGCAGCCAGTCGAACCAACTGCTGATCTCCAACGCTCAGGCGCGTTGGCAGAATTCCTTTGCCGCAACGCAAGACGCGTTGCGCGTCCAGGCGGGTATCGTTGGCAATCTCGACACCAATCGTATCCAGACGTCCGCGCTGGTAACGTCTAGCCAAGGCGCTAGCGGCGCGCTCCAGGCAACGCAGGCCGGCAATCAGATCCTCGCGCTGAACGCGCAGCAGCTCGCCGACCTGACGGCTGTCGTCACGGCGCAAGGTCGGGCGCAGAGTCTCGAAGCAGCTCAGCGTGCCTCGGCTCAGGATCAGGGACGAGAACAGCTTCGGCGCTTCCTGACACCGGGGCAGGGCTATCAATCATCTAACGTGCAGATGTTCCACTAATGACCGACATACGGGCATTCAAGGCGTTGTCGCTGCTTACGACAATCGGCGTGTTGGTCGTTACTGCTTGCACGATTCAGCTTCGCGGTGGTGACGAACCGCCCGCGCTGCCGAAGACGGAGCAGACGACAGGTACAACCAGCTCTGACCTCGCACGCTGCCGCAGCGTCACTGCGGAGGAAACGGCCGGCTATCAGCATTGCAGGCAGGTCTGGGCCGAAAACCGGCGACGCTTCTTCGCCAAGAGAGCCGGTGCCGCGGTTCCTGGCCCAGAAGAACCCGCCGCAGCATTGGCGCCCGCCCCAAAGGATCAGAGCCGGATCCCGCAGGGATATCCGAACCTGGCAACACCTGAGGCGAGCAAGCCATGACGGGTACGGGGATCATCGACCAGTTCTTGGAAACGTTCACGCGTTATATCGATAACGGCTTCGGGCTGCTGGGAAGTGACGTCGGATATCTCGCCACGACCCTTGCCGCGATCGATATTACGCTTGCTGCCTTGTTCTGGAGTTGGGGGCCGGACGAAGACATCATCGCGCGTCTCGTCAAGAAGACGCTCTTCGTGGGCGTCTTTGCCTACCTCATCGGCAACTGGAACAGTTTGGCGCGCATCGTCTTCGAGAGCTTTGCTGGTCTTGGGCTGAAAGCATCGGGTGCAAGCCTGTCCGCATCCGATCTCCTGAGACCTGGAAAGATCGCTCAAGTCGGACTCGACGCCGGCCGACCGCTGCTCGATTCGATCTCCAACCTGATGGGCTACATCAGTTTCTTCGAGAATTTCGTCCAGATCGTCGTTCTCCTGTTCGCCTGGGTTGTCGTGCTGCTCGCCTTCTTCATTCTGGCGATCCAGCTCTTCGTTACCCTGATCGAGTTCAAGCTCACGACGCTGGCCGGCTTCGTGCTCATTCCGTTTGGGCTGTTTGGCAAGACGGCCTTCGCGGCCGAGCGGGTCCTGGGCAACGTCATCTCTTCAGGAATCAAGGTCCTGGTCCTGGCCGTCATCGTTGGGATCGGCTCGACCCTGTTTTCGCAGTTCACCGCAGGCTTCGGCGGCGCCCAGCCGACAATCGAAGACGCGATGACGCTGGTGCTCGCGGCGCTCGCGCTGCTGGGCCTCGGCATCTTTGGTCCGGGTATCGCAAATGGCCTGGTGTCGGGCGGACCGCAACTCGGCGCCGGTGCCGCGATCGGAACAGGTCTCGCTGGCGGCGGCATCGTTGCGGCGGGCGCAGGCCTCGCCGCCGGCGGCGCCGGTCTCGCTGGTGGTGCGATGGCAGGTGCCGCGCGCGGCGGGGGTGCCGTCTTGAGCGGCGCGTCCGCCGCCTATCGAAGCGGAGGCATTGCTGGCGTTGCGGAGGCGGGTAGCTCGGCTGCAATGAGCCCGTTGCGTCGTGCAGCGGCTGCGCTCGGCGGAGATGGGCAAGCCGGTGCGCAGACCGCGAACACTTCGGCTGAAGGGCAGCCCGATTGGGCGCGACGCATGAGGCGCGCTGAGACTATTCGGCATGGTGCCTCGGCCGCTAGCCAGGCCGTTCGCTCGGGCGATCATGGTGGCAGCGGCTCCTCTGTCGATTTGTCTGAAGGAGAGCGCTGACACGCACAACTGCACTTCCGCCGTACAGGAGCGCCGCAAATCCTTCCATCGGACGACTTGAAACCGATCAGTCGCTACCAGGGGCAACCATCGATGTTTAGACGAACTTCCGTTCATTACGGGCGCATGCCCGAACCGGTCACACCGTATCAGAAAGCAGCGCAGGTTTGGGACGAACGCATTGGATCGGCCCGCGTGCAGGCCAAGAACTGGCGCTTGATGGCGTTCGGCTGCCTGATGCTATCGGCCGGTCTCGCCGGTGGGTTGGTCTGGCAATCGAGCCGGGGCTCGATCACGCCCTGGGTGGTTGAAGTCGATCATCTCGGCCAGGCTCAAAGGGTTGCGCCGGCCAACATCGACTATCAGCCCACTGATGCGCAGATCGCCTACCATCTGGCACGCTTTATCGAGGACGTCAGAGGTCTACCGGCCGACGGCATCGTTCTGCGTCAGAACTGGCTCCGGGCCTATGATTTTACGACGGATCGCGGCGCCGCTGCGCTCAACGACTATGCGCGCAACAATGATCCCTTTGCCAAACTGGGGAAGGCGCAAATCTCCGTCGACGTCTCGAGCGTCATTCGCGCGTCGTCGGAAAGCTTTCGGGTCGCGTGGACAGAGCGCACCTACGACAACGGTTCGTTGAGTTCGACTGAGCGCTGGACTGCAATTCTCTCGATCGTGATCGAGACGCCGCGGGATGCCGAGCGCCTGCGCAAGAATCCCCTTGGCGTCTATGTCCGCGCCATCAACTGGTCAAAGGAGTTGAGTCAGTGACCCAGTCGCCGTCTGACGTTCATTCGAAGCATCCCTTCGGGCAAAGCAGGCTCAAATCGGCTTGGCCCGAGTTCGTGAGCTCGAAGCGGGCATTTCTGTCCGCTCTTCTGCTTTGCTCGGCGGCGCTTGGTGGGTGCACGACGTACATTCCGCCGGAGATCAGCTATGACGCTCAAGTTCCTCCGTTGCCGGCGCCTCCAGTGGCCCTCGACGACAGGTCGCGACCGCTTCACGTTCCACCGCTCTGGAAGCCGGCTCTCGGCGGCAAGTCGGGAGGGAAGGAAGACGCTGAACCCGTGAGCCGGGTTGAGACCGCAAACAGCGCAGCCCGGGTCGAACCGCGCAAGCGGGGGTATTTCAACGCTGCGCAAATCTACGCCTACAGTCCGGGAGCGCTCTATCAGATTTACGCCGCGCCGGGGCAGATTACGGATATCGCGCTCGAGGAAGGAGAGCAGTTGACGGGATCAGGGCCGATCGCGGCCGGAGATACCGTACGCTGGGTCGTGGGCGATACCGAGAGCGGGAGCGGCGACACACGACGCGTCCATATCCTGGTCAAGCCGACCCGAGCTTCGATCGAGACCAATCTTGTCGTCAATACTGACCGGCGCACGTACCTGATTGAGCTCCGCTCCCGCGAGCGGCCATACATGCCATCCGTTGCCTGGTACTATCCTGAAACGGTACGCGAACGGTCGCGTTCAGCTGCTGTGAAACCCGTTCTTCCGGATCCGGCGCAGCGTATCTTCCGCTATGCCATCGAAGGGGACAGTCCTCCCTGGCGGCCGCTCGCCGCATATGACGATGGCCGCAAGGTCTATGTCGAATTCCCGCATGGCATCGTGCAGGGCGAGATGCCTCCGCTCTTCGTCATCGGTCCAGACGGCAAGACCGAACTCGCCAACTATCGCGCTTACGGCAACGTATTGATCGTCGATCGACTTTTTGCGGCCGCCGAACTGCGGCTCGGCGGCGAGCACCAGCAGAAGGTCAGGATTGTCAGGACCGACGGGAGGCCGTCGTCATGAACAGCCGGAGTGGAAACGATCACGAGCAAGCAGATCCCCCGGAGACACAAGAGGAGCAGTCCAGAAGCTTCCGACTGAGAGCGGAGCATCCGCGCGTGACACGGTTGTCGAGGAAGGTTTTGGCTGGAGGGAGCGCGGTTGCCCTGCTTGTCATCGGCGGAGCAGTGTTGTGGTCGCTGCAGAACAATCGTCCCCGAAACCAGGCGGCCGATGAACTCTACAGCACTGACCATCACAATGTTGCCGACGGCCTTACGACGCTGCCGAAGGACTATGCTGGCGTTCCACGCCAGCCAATCCCGCAGCTTGGTCCGCCACTCCCTGGCGACCTCGGTCGGCCAATCCTTGCTGCCCAAGGCCAGTCGCCGGCGATCGGGGCTGATGCGGAACAGCAGCGCCGGGACCAGGAGACCGAGGCAGCCCGCATTAGCCATTTATTCGCTGCGACCAAGGGAGAAGGACGTCCGCCTGCCGCTCCGGCTGTTGGAGGTGACCGCGTCGCGTCGCCGAATTTAACGAGCGCTGGCGACGACGGATTTGCGCAGAACCGTCAAGACCGAAAGCTTGCCTTCGTGAACGCTTCTGTAGACCGTCGCACGGTCAGCCCTGACCGCATCACCAAGCCGGCTTCACCATATATCGTGCAGGCTGGGACGGTCATTCCGGCAGCCCTGATTACCGGGATCCGATCGGACCTGCCAGGCCAAATTACCGCGCAGGTCACCGAGAATGTTTTTGACACGCCGACCGGCCGCTTTCTGCTTGTGCCTCAGGGAGCGCGTCTGATCGGCACGTACGATAGTCAGGTTACTTTCGGCCAGTCCCGTGTCCTACTGGTCTGGACGCGGCTGATTATGCCGAATGGGCATTCTATCGTTCTCGAGCGGCAGCCTGGCGCTGATAGCGCTGGGTATGCGGGTCTGGAAGACCAAGTTGACAATCACTGGGCAGAGCTATTCAAGGCTGCGGCACTATCGACGTTTCTGGCGGTCGGGACCGAACTAGGGGCTGGCTCGGACACCAATAGCAACGACAGCGGCATCATCCAGGCGTTGCGACATGGCGCCTCCGACTCACTAAACCAAACCGGACAGCAGGTGGTTCGGCGCAGTCTCAATATCCAGCCCACTTTGACCGTGCGGCCTGGTTTCCCGGTTCGTGTTCTTGTCAATCGTGACCTTATAGTTACGCCGTATAGAGGGTGACAACATGCCAAAACTCAAAATAGGAGAGCTTCCAGACGACAAGCCGGTCAAAGTGAATACGGAGCTGCCGGCGGCCGTGCATCGTGATCTCATTGCATATGCAGAGGTCCTTTCGCTTCAAGGTGGTCAAGTCGTCGAACCGACTAAGCTTATCGCCCCCATGTTAGCGCGCTTTATGGCCACGGATCGAGGGTTTTCTAAACTGAAACGTCGAGGCGACGTACCGGTCGCTGGCGAAGGACGGTGATGCCCAAGGTTTCTCGAAGCTGTCGCTCGACGCTGAATAGTTGCGGTGCATAAACCTAGGCGCCGCCGAGTTTGGCCCCAACAGCTGACATATCGTGTCGGAAAGTGTGTTCCCACGTCTGCCCGAAAGAACTCCGGCAAAACCAGGTTTCTCCGTTCTCAAGTACGAGAGCGCTGGGCGTCGATGCGCAGCTATTCGGTCACCTTCAAGCGCGTTACACTACTCCGGCCATCCACGCTGATGGGTACGTCACCATCGATCGTGGCCCGACGTACGACACGATGCTGGTCGCCGTAATCGTTGACCGCGTAATGCTGTGTTGCGCGATTGTCCCATATCGCGATATCTCCCTCTAGCCAGTTCCAGCGCACAGTGTTTTCGGGCGCGGTGACGTGAGACTGGAACAGATCGAATAGCTTTTGTCCGTCGTACTTGGACACCCCAATAAAGTGCTTCACCAAGGCGCCGAGCACCAGCGCCCGCTCGCCTGTTTCGGGGTGGACGCGCACGACGGGATGCTCGGTCTCAAAAACCGTTCTGGTGAACACCTCGTCAAAGTGTCTCTTGTCGACCTCGCGGACGCGCGCGATTCCGGCGTAATCGAAAACGTTGCTGTGAACGGCCCATAGTTCCTCTGCAAGCCGCTGTAGCGGTGCCGGTAGATCAACATAAGCGGCCGCTGTGTTCGACCACACGGTGTCGCCTCCGAACGTTGGCATTACAACGGCTCGTAGGACCAAAGTTTTGGGATAGGCGTCGGCGAAGGTCCCATCCGCATGCCAAACATCGGCGCGACCGCCGCCGCGACTGGAGTCCAGTTCGAGGAGCGACGCCATCCCCTTGGTAGGACCGAGCATCGGATGGGGAACTAGCTTTCCAAGGCGAGCGGCAAAGCGCTCCTGCTCGGCGTCATCGAGATGTCCTTGATTGCGGAAGAAGATCACCTTGTGCTCAAGCAACAAGCTGTTAATCGCGGCGATCGTGTGGTCGGGTAGATCGCCCGATAGCTTGATATTTTTGACTTCGGCACCGATGCGCGCTGCGCGCTTCACAACATCGGTGCCTGAAATGACGTCACCGATCAAAGCCGTTGTGTTCATGTTGTTTTTCCAAGCCCCTCGGAGTGTATTCCTCGCCTCTCGGTAGCGAATGATCCAGCAAGCATCGTGCCGTGCGACGGACCCAGACCGAACATGTAGACTCACATGGGCGGCTAAACGGATCGCGATATTTGGCGCAAGCTATGAACCGATAGTTCGCCCGAGTGACGATAGAACTTGATCGCCAGACCACTCTCGTCGAAATGGTGAAGACCAAGCCGGACAGCAGGAGCGCGCCAACTCTTGTGATGACTCAACCGCTCGGAAGAATGCAATGCTTCTGCAAGATAGGTAATAATTCGTGATGGTCATGAATCATGTAATCGGGCCCTGCGGCGCGCAAGCGCGCTTCGGAAACAAATCCCCCCATGATTGATACGTTGATAAGACCGAGATTGCGGGCAATCTCCGTCTCAACTGGCATGTCACCCACGATGACGGTTCTTTGTGGGGATATATCATTGGCCTGCATATACAAGTGCAGACGTTCTTCCTTGTTCGCGCTCTTAAACTGGGTTGCGCGGCTCTCAAATGCCAAAATGTCCGTGACGTGAGTCTTGATTCCAAGTCTTCGCACTTGCGCGCGAATTGGTTCAACAATGTGATTGCTGACAATAACGGTGTGAACGGCTCTGTGATCAGCGGCGAGCAAAACATTTCGTGCCCCTTTGCGTAAGGCAGCATTGCGCGCCAATAATTCGTAGGTGTCGTGAAAAATGGCGCTGTCATTTCTCTCCACGACGTCGATTTCATCTTTCGACATGTCTAGGTTGCGGAAGAGAACCGAAAGAGGGAGTTCGAATTCCTCTCGAAGCCTGCGCATATCTACGGCTGCGCGACCGAAGCGGCTCAAAATTGCATTGATGGTTTGAAGCACCGCATTAGCATCATCGAGCAGCGTGCCATTCCAGTCGAACACAATCGCGGATTTCATGGGCGAACGAACCTAAGGCAAGTACCGCGGCGGTAAACGCGTTTGCGATCGGACAATTGCGGATCCGTATGTCTAGTATTGCGCCCGGTCAGGTACGCGCGGATCGCTGTTCTGTGTGGGACGGCGCGGACTAGGCAAGAAGAGCATGACCGGTTTTCCTCTGTATCTTTATCTTTGAAGCTGATCTTTGCTGGAGCAATGGTCGTGCCAACGCCGCAAGCGCGCAGTAAGCAGCAAACTGTGCTTTGGAAAATCGGAACCCGACGCGCGGTGTGCCGATCCTGACATGACCTTACGTCGCTGTCAGAAAACGGACCAAGATTTTTACGGTGGACCAGCCGCAGCATAGAGCTGGCGAGCGCCGGCGGATCTTGATTTTCGTCATTCGGCGGTTGGATCCCTCCCGCCCCAGCAATAAAATGCATGAGTAGTGAAGAGACTGGGCGTTTCTGTTTTATCTGACTACCCGGACAAAGTCCGAGGGTGGCGCTTTGGCAGCAGTCGTGGAGTGACTCGTCACCGACGCAGTCAAGGAAGTTGGGGAGCGGCAGGTCCGGTCGACGGCCGGGCTGCAATCGGTGCCGATCATGGTCGCCGTTAGACCACTTTTCCCGAGACGTGTTCAGGGTCGATCTTCTGAAAGAACTGAGCTTGTTACGTAACCAGTGTTCATGCAGCAGAGTTTAGGGGGCGCTCGGAAATCGCTACGAATGCGTCTCCTTCCGACCAGATCTGGTGGTGCTGATTTTGATCTTGGTCAGGTCACATTGCAGCTCGCCGGCTCGACATCTCAGCGAGCGCCGTTCTCGTCGGGAAATGCCGCAACGAAATCGCAATGAATTGGGTGAAACGACCGTGAACAAAACGGGACGGGAGTGGCCACCACACTAAGAAAGATCAATAAGTTAGAAGATGCTCACTGCGTTCGGGACGCAGGGGTCGCAGGTTCGAATCCTGCCACTCCGACCAGATTTCCTTACGTTTTTTGTTCTCATCGGTGGCTGTTCCCGAGTCAACCACCGATTTGACCACCGAAACATATCGCGCTTTTTGGCCAATGGCTGCTGCCGCCCCGTGCAAATGATCGGGATGGTGATGGCCATAGGTATCCTGCAGGACCTCCGGCGACATGCCGAGGAACCCGGCCGCCTCCCAAATCGGCACGCCGTGCTGCATCAGCCAGGTCGCCGCCGTGTGGCGCAACGTGTGCGGAGTGACTTTCCCGGACAGCTTGGCCAGATCCACGGCAGATTTGAAGCCTTTTCTGACGGAAGCGACCGGCTTGCCATTGAATTCGACGAAGCAGGTGCTGATCAGCTTCCGGTCTTTCCAACGACGCATATGAGCCAGTAGCCGGGGTGGAAGCGGGGTGGCGTCTGACGCTTCTTGGTGGCTCGCTTCCCGATCGGCCTGCGGCAGAAGATACCACGCTCGAGGTCAACGTACGAGTGCCCAAGCTCGCGGTATGGCGATGCCGCCGCGATCGCGCCGGCTCTCGTGCCGGGGTAGAGGCCGATCAGGATAAATCTGGCCATGTGTCGCAACGGTCGGCGGTCCGTTCGTACCGGGTCGCCCTATTGAGCTGCCAGTGTGGATCGTCTGCTTTCGCGATAGCGCCAACATTGCCAAATCAAGGCTGCCGCTTCCGGACGTGTCAGCCACCGGTCGCGTGCCTCGCCTTTCGGCGGGAGGGATACGCGAACCGTGCCACGGTGCGCCCATCATTCGCAGATCAAAGCCGGCGGGAAACATCCGTGCGGCATTCTGGACTCCGGGAGCAACAACACTGGAGAAGAGGGCAGGCGCGCCGCGGCTGGTCCCGAAAGTCCGCGTCACAATCCGCGTAGGAACCGGTCGCCGAGCGCGACCGTTCCGTCGGTGTAGCCCGTACCCAGCGTCGTGCGGTTTCGGTGTCCGAATGCGAAGCCAGCCAGGCCGTCAGCAGCATGCGCCTGAGCATCACGAACGCAGGCAGCATGGCCTCGTCGTCGCGCGAGACCGGTGCGACGGTCCGGTATCCCGCAAGCCACGCCTCCTGGAGCAGGTCCATCACCGGCTCGTGCTCGATGAAGCTGACCGCTGCGGCGAAGTCATAGAAGAACCACGAGAAGCCGCAATCGTCGAAGTCGATGATGCCGAGCCGGTCGCCTTCGACGAGCAGGTTGGCGAGGCGGAGATCGGCGTGAATGAGGCCAAACCGCTGCTCGCTCCGTCCGTAAGCCTCGACGCGCCGTTCAAGTTCGTCGGCGACCCTCTGCAGCAGCCCGCGGCCATCGTCGCGCAGGCCAAGACCGGCGCGCCAGTCACCCCATAGTGGCTGGCGGCCCAGCATGGCATCGAAATCCCACTCCTTGCGCTGGAACGTCGATGGCATTGTCCATCGGCGGCTGTGCGCGTGAAGCCGTGCGCTGGTCGCGCCGAGCTTGCCGAACCAGGTGGCCAGATCGTCCGAGGCGTCAGGCTCCTTGCCGCTGAGGAATTCGAATGCAACGACGTGTCGTGTCGCGCCACTCAGGGGAATGGGGCACAACAGGTGTCCCTCCCGATCGGCGACCGGGCGCGGCGTCACCACCACGTCGTCTGCGATTACGGCGTCGATCCAGGCGAGCTCGGACGCAATCTCGTCCGGCGAGTGATAGCCGGGCCGCTGCACGCGCAACACGAGTTTTTGCCGAGCGACCGGATCCTGCGCGAGAAAGGTGGTGTTCTCGGAATGGCTGAGAAAGGCGAGCGTCGATTGCGATGATAGTCCCCAGCGCGGCAGGTTCGCGGCGAGAGAGGCCTGCATGCTCTCGATGAGGCCGGGAGTCATCATCGCCGCCAACCGACCGTCTCGGGGCGCGCGAGGTCAAGAAGGCTCGCGATGACGCGATCGGGAACGACGTCCGCAACCGCATTGAAAGGGACATCGCTGGCGAGCAGGATCGACCGCATGCCGGCGGCCTTTCCTGCTGCGATATCGGTGCCGACCTGGTCGCCGACCATGACGGTCTCATGCCGGGCGGTACCGAGATGCGCCAGCGCCTGTTCGATCAGGAACGGTTGCGGCTTGCCTAGCACGATCGGCCTGGCATTGGGCACGGCCGCCGCAACCGCGGCCGTGATCACGCCGACGCAGGGATCGTAGCCGTCATGAACCGGCGTCAGGACATCGGGATTGGTGGCGATGACGGTTGCGCCGGCGAGTGCGGCCCTGACCGCGGTGCGCAGCTTGGCATAGTCGAGCGCGGCATCAAATCCGAGCACGACAATCTTGGGCTTGACGGCGGTCAGATGATAGCCACCGTCCTCGATCGCCTCGAGCAGCGGTCGCTCGCCGATCGCAAACACGGGCGTGGCGCGCGGCCAGCGCCGTTCGAGCAGGGACGTGACCGCCGAAATCGTCGTGAAGACCTGTGACGGCTCGGCCGGAATGCCGATGCGGCTCAGCTTGGCCGCAAATTGCGCGGCGGATTTCGTCGAATTGTTGGTGACGAACGCATAGGGCAGGCCCCGCTCGCTCCATCCGCGAAATGCCTTGACGGAGTCTTCGATCGGGGTGTCGCCGCGATAGGCGACGCCGTCGAGATCCGAGATGATGCCGCGAATGGGATGGTCGGCCGGAGCAACACGCTGTTCCAATGCTGGGATTCCGTTCAGTTCCGCGAGCGTGATCATATGGTTGCCGGCATGGCCTTGCTGCTCTGTGCGTCCATGATTTGTGTGCTGCGCACTGGAGAGGCGTCCTTGCCTTGCCGTTGTGCGCCATGCTTCCGGGAGCGGAAAATCTCCATGCGCGACTGCGGCGCCCCGGGAGTGTCAGCAACGGAATCGTGGAGCAGCAGGAATCGGGCGATTGCGGCCTTTGGTCTAGGCTTTGCAGGCGTGAAAGCCACGATTTGTGCAAGACGATCGAAACGGCTGAGTGCCTTGCGGCCTCGAGAGCAGTTTCAGCGTTGCCGAAATCATCGAGGGATTACCATATGATCAACCGCAGAGACTTGATGTTAGGGGGACTGGCCGGAACCGCGGCATTCGGTTTCGGGCGGGTCAATCCCGACTTTCTTGTGAATTCCGCCTTTGCCGCCGAAGGCAAGACACTGCGCTTTCTGGGCGCGGAAGCGCTGACCGGCAACTGGGACCCGACCACCCATACCAATCTCGGCCAGCTCATCGTCGAGGGCTTCGTGTTCGGCTATCTGACGCGGGCGCCGATGCGACCGGACAAGCCGGATGAACTGATCTTCGAGCTGGCTGAATCGATGAAACCCATCGACAGCTACACGATGGAAGTGAAGCTCAGGAAGGGCGTCAAATTTCATGACGGCACCCCGTTCACGGCCGCCGACGTCAAGGCGACCTATGAATATGGCTGCCAGCCCGATCGTCCGGCGCAGTGGTACCCCGGTCTCGTCACCGTCGACGTCGTCGACGACTATACCTGCCACATCAACACCAAGGCGCAGGGCTATCCGGCGACGCTCTACTACTACCTGTCGTCCTTCTTGCCGATCATGTCGGCCAAGGACGTTGCCAACAAGGCGCAGCTGTCGGCGCGCATGAACGGTACGGGCCCCTACAAATATGTTGAGCAGAAAGGCGACACCACCGTTCTCGCCGCCAATCCCGACTTCTTCCTCGGCGCAGCGAAGATCCCGGGCGTCGAGTATCACTTCGTCGGTGACACCACGACGCGCACGCTGTCGCTGTTGAACGGCGAGGCCGACATCATCGAGCGGCTCGAACAGGAGCAGGTCGAGACCATCTCGAAGGATGCCCGCTTCAGCATCCACAAGGCGGTTTCGGTCGAGAACAAATACCTGTTCTTCCGCTGCTCGAAGAAGCCGTTCGACGATCCGCGCATTCGCCTCGCCGCATGCTATTCGATCGACCGCAAGCAGGTGCTCGACGTGCTCGGCGTCTCCGGCACCTACTCAAAGGCGCACATCTCGCCGGTCAAGTTCGGCTACGCCGAGGTGGCCGACTATCCTGAATTCGATCCGGACAAGGCGCAGAAGCTGCTCGCGGAGGCCGGCTTCCCCAAAGGCCAGGGCCTGCCCGAGCTCACCTATTACACGTCGGTCGGCTTCTATCCGAAGACGAAGGAATATGCCGAGTTGATTACCGGCATGCTCCAGGAGCAAGGGTTCAAGGTCAATCTGCAGACGCTCGAAGTCGCGGCGTGGGGTAATTTGCTTTACGACAAGCCCGGCGGCGGTGAGGGCAATATGATCGACTGCGGCTGGTGCACCGGTTCGCCCGAGCCGGATCTCGTCCTGCGCACCCACTTCCACTCCTCCTCCAAGCGCATCACTGGCATCGTCGACAAGGACATCGACGCGGTGCTGGACAAAGAGCGCAACGCCACGACAATCGAGGAGCGCAAGAAGATCCTGCAGACCGAGACGCTGCCGACCATCGCCAAGAAGGCCCCGGCGCTCGCGTTGTTCACCTCGGTTTTCATCCATGCCTACAGCAAGAAGTTGGATGGTCTGTACATCTATCCGAACGGCATGCAGGACATGACCAAGGCAACACTGGCATGATGATTGCTCGGCAGGCCGGGTACGCCCCAGCCTGCCGGTTCGCGAACGCAGGCTGGGGTGGTCGGGCCTAGTCTCATGAATCGCAGGGGTAGCTCTTCTCGATGTTGATCCTGGAATTTCTGGTCAAGCGGATCGCGCAGGGCATCCTGATCGTCTTCATCACGTCGTTGATCATCTTCACGCTGCTGCGCGTGGTGCCGGGCGATCCCGTGCGCTTGATCGTCGGCGGCATGGCGCCGGCCGACGTGGTCGAGAAGGTCGCGACCAAGATGGGGCTGCGCGACCCCATCATCGTGCAGTATGGTCGCTACATGCGCGGGCTGGTACAGGGCGATCTCGGGCAATCCTATTTGCGGCCGCGCAGCGGCATGATCGCGACCGGCGGGCAGTATATCGACCCGACCAAGTCGGACATGGCGCCGGTGATCGATCTCATCCTCGAACGCCTGCCGTTCACGCTGCAACTGGGCGGCATGGCGCTCGTGTTCGCGCTGCTGCTGTCGTTCCCGATCGGCATCGCAGGCGGACTGCACCAGCATCGCTGGCAGAACGCGCTGGCGTTCGGGGTGCAGTCGCTGTTCGTCTCGATTCCGAATTTCTGGCTCGCGATCGTTCTGATCCTGTTCCTGTCGGTGAAGCTGAAGCTGCTGCCGGCACTCGGCTATCAGGGGTTTTCCTATGTCATCCTGCCGGCCTTCGTGCTGGCGGTGGAGATCGCCCCCTTCATCATCCGCACGCTGACGACCTCGCTCGGCGAGGTCATGCAAGCGCCGTTCATCGATGAGGCGCGGGTGCGCGGCCTGTCGCGCCGCCGCATCGTCTATTCGCACGCTCTGCGCAACGCGGCGGTGCCGCTGGTCAACCTGCTCGGGATCCAGCTTTCGACGCTGATCGGCGGCGTGCTCGTGATCGAATACATTTTCGATTATCCGGGCCTCGGCAATCTGACCGTCGTCTCCGTCGTCGGGCGTGACTTTCCGGTCATCCAGGGCATCGCCATCACGACCAGCGCCGTCTTTGTCTTCATCAATATCATTGTGGATTTGGTCGCTTATCTGATCGATCCCCGCGTGGAGATCTGATCATGACGGCCACCACGATCATCGCCGAGGAGCCCGCCTTGCCGGCGGCCCGGATCCGTTCGGTTAACCGCCGCATCATGGCCGCGGCCTGGCGCATGCCGAGCTTCAAGATCGGCTTCTTCATCTTCATGGCGCTGCTGCTGGCCTCGGCCATCTATCCCGAGGTGTCCTCGGTCAGTGCGACCAAGATGGTGGTGAAGGACAAGTTCATGTCGCCGGTCTTTCTGGGCGACAAATGGACCTGGGATCATCTGCTGGGCACCGACCAGCTCGGCCGCGACATGCTGATGCGCAGCCTGATCGGCCTGCGCTATTCGCTGCTGGTCGGCGTCGTCACGGTCCTGCTCATCTTCGTCATCGGCTGCGGTCTGGGCCTGTTCGCAGGCTTCAAGGGCAAATGGTGGGACACCGTCATCATGCGGATCACAGATGCACAATTGTCGATCCCGATGATCATCCTGGCGATCACCATTCTCGGCGTGTCGCGGCCGACGGTGCCGACCATCATCATCGTGCTGGCGCTGTCCGGCTGGCCGCTCTATGCGCGCGTGGCGCGCAGTGCAGCCGTCACCGAGCGCGGTAAGGAATATGTCCGCGGCCTGCGCGTGCTCGGCGCCGGGGACTGGCGGATCCTGTTTCTGTTCGCTGCGCCGAACATCCTGCCGCCGATCGCATTCGTCGCCGTGCTCGACGTCGCCCGCATGATGATCTTCGAGGCGATCCTCGGCTTCCTGGGGCTCGGCATCCAGCCGCCGACGCCGAGCTTCGGCAGCATCATCGCCGACTCTCGCAAATATCTGATCAATGCCTGGTGGATCGCGACCACGCCGGGCGTGTTCCTGGCCATCGCCCTCACCTCGATCAACCTGATGGGGTCGGCGCTCGAGAAGGCGCGCAACCGGATCTATGGAGGTCTCTGAGATGGATCTCTCGCTCATTCTGGAGGTCGACGACCTCACGGTCGGTGCTGCGGCGCCGGGCGCCGCGCCGATACTCGATCGCGTCTCCTTCCGCCTCAACACGTCGGAGATCTTCGGCATCTATGGCGAAAGCGGCGCCGGAAAGACCGTGCTCAGCCGCGCATTGGCGAACTGGTTGCCGGAAAGCCTGGAATATCGTTCCGGACGGGTCACGTTTGCCGGCCATGATATTCTCGGCGCCGGGGCGCGCGAGGTGCGGATCGGCCGCGACATCGCCTATATCGGCTCCAAGCCGCAAAGCTCGCTCGACCCGACGGTGCCGGTCGGGACCCAGATCGCAGAGAAGCTGCACAGCGTCAGGCCCGAATGGAATCCGCGCGAATGCCGCGAGCGGGTGGTGCAGCTGCTCGGCGAGGTCCGAATTCCATCGCCGAAAGAGCGCTATTGGGATTACCCCGCAAAATTCTCCGGCGGCATGATGCAGCGCGCGATGATCGTGGACGCGATCTGCGCCGAGCCCGCCGTTTTGATTGCCGACAACGTTACCCAGCCGCTCGATGTCACCATCGCGGCACAGATCGTGGCGCTGCTGCACGATCTGTGCCTGCGCCACAGGATGGCGACGATCTACCTGTCGTCTTCCTTGCCCACGCTGGGCCAGTTCGGCGACCGCGCGGCGGTGCTCCATCAGGGCCGGTTCGTCGAGCAGCAGGCGTTTGCCGATCTGCTCGCCTCGCCGCAGACCGACTACACGCGCAGGGCCATTGCCAGCGTGCCGCGCATGTGGGCGACCACGGAGGGCCCGCCGGCCCGCCGCAAGGCGCAAGATGAAGTGCCCCTGATGAAGGTCGAGGACGTTGTCCGGACTTATCGCGCGCGCAAGCGGGGGACGTTCAATACCTACAGCAACGTGCAGGCGGTGCGCGGCGTAACGCTCGACATCATGCCGTGCGAGAATTTCGGCATCGTCGGGGAATCCGGCTGCGGCAAGTCGACCCTCACGCGCCTGCTGGCCTGGCTGGAGGTTCCCGACAACGGCAGCATCGTTCTCAACGGCACGTCGCTCGGGACGTTGTCGCCGCGCGAGCTGATCCGCACCCGCAGCGAATTCCAGCTGCTGCTGCAGGATCCGTACAACGCGCTGCCGCCGCGCACCACCGTCGGCCGGATGATCGAGGAGAGCCTGCTGATCCGCGGCAATGTCACCCGCGCGGACCTGCGCAGCCGGGTTATGGCGGCGATGGCCGAGGTCGGTCTTGCCGCTGAGCTCTATGACCAGCTCCCGAACGCACTCTCCACCGGCGAGCGCCAGCGCATCTCGATCGCACGGGCGCTGATCCTCGATCCCAAGCTGCTGATCCTCGATGAAACCTTGTCTGCGCTGGATCAGCGCGAGCAGTCAAGGCTGATCGACCTGTTCTCGAAGCTACAGGAGAAGAACGACCTCACCTACGTCTTCATCTCCCACGATCTCGCGATGGTACGCAGGGTCTGCACGCGCATCGCGGTGATGTATCTCGGTGAGATGGTCGAGATCGCCGACAACCGCGAGCTGTTCTTCGATCCCCAGCATCCCTACACCAAGGCATTGCTCTCGGCCGCCCCCACGCTGGAGGAGAAGCCGTTCAACCCGGCAGACTTCCTGCTGGAGGGCGAGCCGCCGAGCCCGATCGATATCCCGGCGGGATGCAGCTTTGCCTCGCGCTGCCCGAAGGCGTTCGGCCGCTGCCGGCTGGAGACGCCAAAGCTGGTCGAACACACGCCGGGGCGCTTCGCCGCCTGCCACCTGCTCGACGGCGAAGAGGCGCAGGCTGCGGCCTGAGCGCTCAGGGCCGTGGCTTGAACGGCCAATCCATCGCGAACGAGCGCATGTCTTCCAGCGCCTTGGTCACCTGCAGCACGCCGAGATCGTCGAAGCGGTGGCCGATCACCTGGACGCCGATCGGCAGATGGCGGGAATCGAATGCCATGCAGACGGTGGAGGCGGGCTGGCAGGTCTGGTTGAACATGGCGGTGAACAAGGTGTGCGCGAGCGGCATCTCACGCGACACGCCGGGCTCCTCGGCCGGGAAATTCACCACCGGCAGCGTCGGGGCGATGACATAGTCCCAGCCCTCGAAGGCCGCGAGCAGCGCCGCCTTCATCTTGGCGATCTGGCCCAGCGACCGGTAGAGGTCGGCGCCCGAATGTTTCGCCCCGCCGAGGCACCATGCGCGAACGTAGGGATTGATGTCGCGTGCGGTGTCGCCATGCGGCGGCAGCGATGCATATTCGAGATAGCCGCGCACCTGGAGGAACAGGTCGATCGGCGCGTAGGCGTCGTCGATGAGCGGAGAGGTGAACGGCTCGACGGTCGCGCCGGCGCTGGCAAGCAGCTTTCCGGCGGCTTCGACTGCGCTGCGAACCGCAGGCTCTGCCTTCATGCCGAAGCCCATGTCGGTGAGGAGGCCGATCTTCAGTCCCTTCACGTCGCGCTTCAGATGCTCCTGATAGCGCACGCCATCGGCGGGCAGGCTCCAGGTGTCGCGCTCGTCCTGCCGCGTCAGCACGGTCAGGAGGCGCGCGATATCATCCACGCTGCGGCCCATCGGGCCTGCCATGCGCATGGTGTCGGCCGGCAAATGCGGCACACGGCCATGGGTGGGCTTCAGTCCGGCCAGTCCGCAATGGGCGGCGGGAAGGCGGACCGAGCCCGCGATATCGGTGCCGACGGAAACATAGCCGGCGCCGGCGGCGACGGAGGCGCCCGCGCCGGCCGACGAGCCGCCGGTGTTCCATGCGAGCCCCCAGGGGTTGCGGGTAACGCCGTGCAGAGAGCTGATGCCCGACGCCATCAGGCCGCAATCCGGCATCGTGGTCTTGGCAAAGATCACCGCGCCGGCCTCGCGGAGCGCAATCGCCGGTGGCGAATCATAGTTTGAGGGCGGCAGCGCGCGGTTGGCGCCGATGCCGTGAAAATAGGGCCAGCCGATCATGGCGACGCTGTCCTTGACCGTCATGGGGACGCCGTCGAGCGGACCCAGCGCGGCTCCCGCCTTCCATCGGGCTTCCGAGCCTTGCGCGCTTGCCATGGCTTGCTCCGGACGGAAGCAGAACAGGGCATTGATCGCGGGATTGATCGCCTCGGCATGGCCGAGGACGGTTCGCAGCACCTCCACCGGCGACAATGCGCGCGATGCGTAGGCCTCCGTCAGCCCCGCAAGGCTCATCCCGATCAGTTCCGCAGCAGACATCTTGGCCTCGACAAATCGCGTTCTGGATCAGTCACCGGATAGCGAAAGTCGCCCCTGTCGGGGTAGTGCCGCTGCCGCAAGGGCACGATTTGGTGGAGTGCGAGGCATCCCTTTTGCATCTGTCTTGATCGAATTTGTCTTGATCGAATTTGTCATCAAACCGGGAGGCCCGCGACCAGCGGGCCGAACGACACCCGCGAGAGATCAGACTCGCCATGAGCCAATCTGGAACGCAAGCCGCCGCGGTTCGGAACTACATCGCCGGGCTCCCGGGATGGGGAACGGGCGATATCGTGATTGAGCCAGCCATTCCGGTCCTCGCCTCGCCAAGCTGGCGCGGGGTCGACGGCGCTCCCTGGCGCGCCATCAGGAAGGGAAGCGGCGAAAGCATCTTCATCAAGAGCATGGATGTGGATGCCGAGCTCTATATCGACGTTGCCTGCGCCTTCGAGGCGGCCCGGCGCGCATCCGATCTCGGCATCGGTCCCAAGGTGCTTGCGGCGGACCCGGACGCGGGACTTCTGGTCATGGAGGACCTCAACCGGGGCTGGCGGGTCGGCACCTTGGAGCGGATGCTGGAGCCGAAGATCGTCGACGCGGTCATCGCGGCGCGGCGTTTGTTCCAGACAGGGGCGCCGCTGCCGCGGCGCGTGGGAGTGTTCGACGAGATCGAGCACTTCTACGAGGCGGCGAAGGCGGCGAAGGCGCAATTGCCCTCGGATGCGGAATGGCTGGTCAAGGAGCTGCGCTTTGCGGCCGATGCCTTCCGGAACCTCGACATCAAGCCGGTGCCGATCCATGGCGACGGCAATGTCTCGAACATCCTGATCAGCGACGCCGGCGAGGTTCGCCTGATCGATTGGGACCGCGCCACAACGGCGGACCCGCTGGAGGATCTCGGCAGCTTCCTCGTCGAAGCCTTCGCGCAGGAGCCGGAGGCGCGCGACGCCTTCAGCCGCAACGTCGGCGGATTCGACGAGCGCGCATTCAGCCGCGCCCGCATCTACGGCGTGGCGGATGATCTGCGCTGGGGCCTGATCGGCGCCGTACTCGCCGCGCGGTCGGCGCGCAACACCTTTGAGTTCTACAAGTTCGCCTGCTGGCGCTTCGTGCGTTGCCGCATGACGGTCCGGGAGGCGCGCTTTGGCGAGATGCTTCGGAGGGTCGCATGACTGTCCGCAGGAAGCTCGGCGAGGGAGCGACAGTCCACGAGCGCAATGTCGAGGCGGCGATCGCCCGCGTGCCGCAATGGCACGGCAAGGGGGCGGCCTATACCCCGCTGGTCGGCGGCCTCATGAATCAGAACTGGCTGGTCGAGATATCGGGCGATGGACGGCGCTACTTCATCAAGGTGCCCGGCGAGGGCTCGGAGATGTTTATCGATCGCGTGACCGCCAACGAGGCTGCGCGCAATGCCCACGCCATGGGCGTTGCGCCCGAGGTGATCTTTTTCGACGCCGCGGACGGGCTCGAGATCAGCGAGTTCCTCGAGGGCTATCGCGCCTGCACCAATGCCGATTTCGGCGATGCCGCCATCCA
Source organism: Bradyrhizobium ivorense (assembly GCF_900696085.1). Classification (GTDB taxonomy): domain Bacteria; phylum Pseudomonadota; class Alphaproteobacteria; order Rhizobiales; family Xanthobacteraceae; genus Bradyrhizobium; species Bradyrhizobium ivorense. Next base: position 191,153 of record NZ_CAADFC020000012.1, on the reverse strand, counting down.
GGCCGACGTTCTCGATCTTTACCGCCGCCTGCATGCCGGCCCGAAGCTCGGCCAGACCAAGACCATCTTCGACATGATCGAGGAACATATCGAGCAGGCCAGGGAGCTCGGCGCGCATTTCCCGCAGGACATGTCATGGCTGATGCATCGCTACAATCAGGCAAAGTCGGCGTTCCTGGCGTCGGGTCTCGATCTCGTGCCGTGCTTCAACGATCCGATGCCAGGCAATTTCCTGATCTCTGCGGAATCAGGCGCCCCAAAGCCGATGAAGCTGATCGACTACGAGTTCGCATCCAACAACGAACGCAGCTATGAGCTGGGCGTCCTGTTCGCCGAGATGTTCTTCGACGAGCATCTGACGGAGGCCCTGATCGAGCAATATCTGGGCGAGGTGCGGCCGCAGATGGTCGCGCGCGTCATCCTCAACCGGGCGCTCGCCGACATGAAATGGGCGTCATGGGCGGTCGTGAATCGGAAGCTCAAGGACTGGGACTTCGACTATCAGAAGTACGGGGTCTGGAAATACATGCGCGCCCGTGACGTGATGTACGATCCCCGCTGGGATGGCTGGTTGCGGCTCGTCTGAGCCGCGCCGCAGGACGGCTTCCGCAGTTATTGATTGAGGATCGTGAGCGCCTGCTCGAGCAGGCTGTTGTTCGCGGCCGCGATGACCCGGCCATCGGAGTCCGGCGACAGCGGTCGCCCCTGCCAGTCGCGAACGATGCCGCCGGCGCCCTCGACCACCGGAATCAGCGCCATGAAGTCGAACGCCTTGAGGGAGGTTTCGACCACGAGATCGCAGTGGCCGGATGCGAGCAGACCATATTGGTAGCAGTCGCCGCCAAATCGCCGGAACATGGCTTTCTGGCTCAGCGCGTCGTAGCGGGCCCAGTCGCCCGGCGTGAAGAAGTCCGGCGATGACGTGTAGATCTGCGCGTCTTCCAGTCGCGTCGTGCGGCTTACTTTTGCCTGCTTGCCGTTGAAGGTGGTGCCTTGCCGGGTGCCGTACCACCGCTCCGCCAGCGCGGGCATATCGATCATGCCGGCGGCGACCGAGCCGTCTTTCTCGTCGGCGAGCGCGACGAGCGTGCCGAACAGCGGCATGCCGGAGATGAAGCTCTTGGTTCCGTCGATCGGATCGAGATACCAGGTGTAGCGGTCCCCGGCAGTCGATCCCATCTCCTCGCCGAGGATGCCGTGATCGGGGAAGCGCGCGCCGATCAGTCGCCGCAGCTCCATCTCGATCGCACGATCGGCGATCGTGACCGGCGTCAGGTCCTGCTTGCGTTCGAAATCGACGCTGGAGCGGAAGTGCGTCACGGCGATCCTGCCGGCGACGTTGGCAAGTTCGTTGAAGAACGAAGCGAGCTCGCTTGCGGATAACCTGTCTTGAATGTCGTCCAATGATCGCTCCGGGCGGGAGGCGCGCCTACGTCGCGAGACGCTCGACGCCTTGCGTTGGGATGGGGCGCTACGCCGTCTCGTGGACCGGCTGCTTGTCGATCTCCCAATAGCGGGAGCCGTATCCGTTGCGCGGCGCCACCCGGGCAGCAGGGCTCTTTGGCTGCGGCGAGCGCGCGCTCGCGGCCGGCTGCGGCGCCGCCACCGGCGCCTGGCGAACGTCGCGCGGCGCCACCTTGAAGTGCCGGCTGAAGCAGCGCGAGAAATGCGACACGTTCTTGAAGCCGACCTCGTAGGCGACCTCCGAGACGGTCCGCCGGCCCTTCGGGTCGGCGACCAGGATTTCATACGCCCGCTGCAGCCGCTTGGTCTGGACGAACTGGCTGACGGTGGTCTCGTTGTCGTTGAACAGGCTGTAGAGATAGCTGAGCGAGATGCGGCTCGAAGCCGCGATCTTCTTTGGCGAGAGCGACTGGTCGCCGAGATGGCTCTCGATGAAGTCGACGATGCGGCGGCGCAGGTGATAGCGCGCGTTGCGTACATCGGTTGCCGCGCCGCGATCCTCCGATCCGATCGTCAGCGCGACGAAGCTGATCATTTCGGTCGCGAGCGCCTGGGGGTTCGGCGGCGGCGAGGCGACGAACAGCTCGGCCACGCTGCGGATCATGCCCGCGAGCAGGTGCGTCATCTGTTCGTTCGGCTTGAAGCGCCGGCTGATGTGATCTTCAACCGAGACCAGCCGGCCGCGCAGCTCGGCGGCCGGAATGCGCAGCATCAGGAAGCGCGCGGTCTTGTCGGACGACAACTCGTAGAAGGCGAGCTCGCTGAGCAGGACATATTCGCCGGGACGGGCGATCCCGATGCGGCTGTCCTGGCTGAATGCGACGCATCCGGTCAGGGGAAACACCAGCACATAGGCGGCATCGTGGATGCAGGCGACGCGCTCCCAGTTACGGGCAAAGGCGTGATCCGGCCCGATCAGCTCGAGATCGAGGCGTCCGATCCGGGTCCGCCAATCCTGCGTGGGACCAGGGCCCTTCTCATTGCCGGCGTGAAGGCCAGTGTGGTCCTCGCGGGAAGCAACAGATGTCAGGCGTGCCATGGCTGGGCCTTTCTCAGAGTTGCGCAACGATGATCTCCGTTCCGGCCGCACGGAGAGCGGTTGCCAGGGCTCCCTCTGGTTGCCGATCGGTAACCAGACGATCGATATCGGTCCAATGTGCGAAGACGGTAAGCGCACGCTGGTCGAACTTGCTGTGATCGGCCACCAGGATGGCCTCCGCGGCGCGCTTGGCCATCGCGCCATAGATGGCGCCGGCCTCGTCGTCGGCATCGTTCGCACCGCGCGCGCTGATCCCGGTTGCGCTCACGATGGCGCGGTTGGCCTCATAGCTGTTGATGTTCGCGATCGTCTGCGTGCCGAACACATAGCCTTCGTTGGGGTGATAGCGGCCGGGACAGCAGAGCACGCGGATCGACGGATTGACGGCCAGCGCCGCCGCGATCGCGTAATCATGGGTGATCACGGTGATATCGTGCGCGCGCGAAGCCAGCCGTCTTGCAATGTGAAACGTGGTCGCGCCGGCGCCGAGCATCAGCACCTCGTTCGGCAGGATGAGGTCGGCGATCACCGCGGCCATCGCCTCGCGCTCGGCGATCATGATCGCCTTGCGATCGGTCAGCGCCGGCTCGAGCGCGAAGGGACGGGACGCCCCGCCATAGGTGCGGTTGATGAGCTTCTGCTCCTGAAGCTCCATCAGATCGCGCCGGATGGTCTCGCCGGACACGCCGAGCACGGCGGCGAGCTCGGAAGCCCGCAGCGTCGGCGCGGCGGTGAGTTGCGAGATGATGTGCTTGTGGCGCGCGAGCTTCGAGAGGCGGTCGCCGTCGGCCTTTCGTGGCCGCTTGTCGGCCGCAGCAGGGGCGTCACTCGTCATTCCGCTGTCTCTCCGGCTGCAAACCTCTCCAGCGTCCGCGTCATGATCGTTCCCCAAGCGATGTTGTGAGTCCACACCAATCATGTGGCATATTCCCCATTTTTTGGGCGCCGCGCTGCCTATGCTTTTCGCAAAGGGATCACGTCGATCGCATAAGGTACTGAAACATATGGAATACGTTTTTGAAATGCGGGGCGCATGCCTGACGTTCTGATGTCTTGTGCCTGCAAGCCGCTTTTCAATTGTGGGAATTCGCACATGGATCCAAGGTCGTAGCGGAACGGCTGGGGCATGATCGCTGCAGAGGACGGCTTTGGTCCGCGCAGGCCGCGGGCCAAAGGGAAGGCGGGCGATGCAGCAGGAAAAAGAGATTCTGGCGTTGAACGCCTTCGATCAGAGCCGGGTGTCGTCAATCGACCCAGAGCTCGGCGAGGCGGTGCAACGGCGCCTGCGTTCGTTCGGAAAGGCCTCGGTGCTGTTCTATCAGGAGCCGATCCGGATGGCGCGCGCCGAAGGCGTCTATATGTTCGACGTCGATGGCCGGCGCTATCTTGACCTCTACAACAACGTCCCGTCGGTCGGACATTCGCATCCGCGCGTCGTCGAAGCGATCAGCCGTCAGGCCGGCCTGCTCAGCACGCACACACGCTATCTCAACGATGTCGTCGATGGCTACGCCGAGCGTCTGCTGGCGACGTTTCCGCGCGGGATCGATCATCTGGTGCTGACGTGCACCGGCAGCGAGGCGAATGACCTTGCGCTGCGGGTTGCGAAAGTGGCAACCGGGGGGACGGGCTTCATCGTCACGGAGACCGCCTATCACGGCAACAGCGCCGCCGTGACCGATGTCTCGCCGTCCTCGCGTCCCGGTCAGCTGCTGCCGCCCCACGTGCGGGCCGTTCCGGCACCAGAGATGTACCGCAATCCCGTCGGCGATCCTGGCCAGCGCTTCGCCGACAGCGTTGCCGCAGCGATCACCGATCTCGAGCGAAACGGCTTCGGCTTTGCCGCGCTGCTGGTGGACACGATCTTTTCGAGCGACGGCATCTATGCCGACCCTGCCGGCTTCCTGGCGCCCACCGTGAAGCTCGTCCACGAACGTCAGGGACTGTTCATCGCCGACGAGGTGCAGCCCGGCTTCGGACGAACCGGGGCGGCGATGTGGGGCTTCGCGCGTCATGGCGTCGTCCCCGACATCGTCACGATGGGCAAGCCCATGGGCAACGGCTTTCCGATGGGTGGCGTTGCCATGCGCGCCGCGCTGCTCGATCGCTTTGCCGCGGAGGTGAAATACTTCAATACGTTCGGTGGCAACCCGGTGGCCGCGGCCGCAGGCCTTGCCGTGCTCGAGGTCATCGCGGAAGAGGGCCTGCTGCAGAATGCGCGCGAGGCCGGACGTCACCTGATGGATGGATTGCGCGAGATCGGCAATCGCCACGTGACGATCGGAGACGTTCGTGGTGCTGGCCTGTTCATCGGGCTCGAGCTGGTGCGCGACCGCGACAGCAAGGAGCCCGCTGCCGAGCTCGCGAGCCTGCTGATCAACCGCCTGCGCCAGCGCGGCATCCTGGTCGGTGCAGCGGGTCCGTTCGGCAGTACGCTCAAGATTCGTCCGCCGCTGTGCTTCGGCAAGGACCACGCCGACATATTCATCACCGCTTGCGACGAGGAGTTGCGCGAGATCGCCGCGTCCTGACGCGATCGCCGATAGCTCGCGATGCCACGGAAGCCGAAGATTTGAAGATCATGGATGCAACAAGCGTAAGAACCGCCGCCGAGGCCAAGGCTCTTGTCGAGGAGCGGGGCCTCTCCCACGTCAAGCTCGGCATCGTCGATCTCGACGGCGTCATTCGCGGAAAATATCTCGCGCGCGACAAGTTCGTCGGTGCGCTGGAGGCCGGCTTCAGCTTCTGCGACATCGTGTTCGGCTGGGACTCCAACGACCAGATGTACGACAATGGTGCGTTCACCGGCTGGCATACGGCCTTTCCCGACGCGACCGCGCGCATCGATCCTTCGACCTGCCGCAATGTGCCGACCGAAGGGAACATGCTGTTCTTCCTCGGCGAGTTCGAGGGCACCGCGGCTGCGCTGTGTCCGCGCCGGCTGCTGCGCCGCGTCATCGATCGCGCCGAGGGAATGGGGTTCTCGCCGTCCGTGGCCGCAGAGTTCGAGTTCTTCGTATTCGACGAGACGCCGCACAGCGTGCGCGAGAAGGGCTTTCGCGGCCTGAGGAATCTCACGCCGGGCTGGTTCGGCTATTCCATGCTGCGCGCCTCCGTCGAGTCCGAATTTCATCGCTCGCTGCTCAAGCTCTGCAACGAGATGGACATGCCGGTCGAAGGCCTGCACACCGAGACCGGACCCGGCGTGCTGGAGGCCGCAATCCAATACACCGATGCGCTTGCCGCCGCCGACCGCGCAGTCCTGTTCAAGACCTTCTCCAAGGTCTGGGCCGAGCGTCAGGGCAAGATGCTCACCTTCATGGCCAAGTGGTCGAACACCTATCCCGGGCAATCCGGGCATCTGCATCTGTCGCTGCGCGACCGGGACGGAAAGCCGGTGTTTTACCAGGGCGGCAGGCCCGGCGACATGTCCGACATCATGCGCTGGTTCGTCGGCGGCCAGCAGGCGCTGCTTCCGGAGCTGCTCGCGATGGTCGCCTCGACCGTGAACAGCTACTCGCGCCTGATCCCCGGCTTCTGGGCGCCGACCGACGCGACCTGGGGAATCGAAAACCGCACCTGCGCGCTGCGCGTGATTCCCGGCAAGCCGTCGAGCCAGCGCGTCGAGTACCGCGTCGCTGCCGCCGACATCAATCCGTATCTGGCGATCGCGGCTGCGCTCGGGTCGGGCCTCTGGGGAATCGAGCACAGGATCGAACCGGACGAACCGATCACCGGCAATGCCTATGAGCGCAAGCATCCGCCCGAGCGCGCGTTTCCGCGCACGCTGTCGGAGGCGGCCGACCGGCTGGTCGCCTCGCAGGCGGCCCGCAACCTGTTCGGTGACGTCTTCGTCGATCACTACGCCATGACGCGGCAGTGGGAGGAGCGCGAGTTCCGCAAGGCCATCACCGACTGGGAGCTCGCACGCTACTTCGAAATCATCTGAGACGGATCCACCCCTCCAGAACGAGTGACATCACGTGAACGATATCGTCTGCATTTCGCCGGTCGACGGCAGCGAGGTTGCCCGGCGGCCGGTCGCAACGGGTGCTGAGGTCGCAGCCGCTCTCGCACAAGCGCGGAAGGCGCAGCTGGAATGGTCGAGGGTGCCGCTCGCCGAGCGCAAGGCCATGATGCTCGCGTTCCTGCACGAGATGCGGGCGCAGAACGACGAGATCGTTCCGGAGCTCGCGATGCAGATGGGCAGGCCGGTGCGCTATGGCGGCGAACTGCGCAGCCTGGAGGAGCGCGTCCGCGCGCTGGTCGAGCTCAGCGATGAGGCGCTGGCGCCGATCGTGCCGACCGAGCGCCCCGGCTTCCGCCGCATGATCAAGCGTGTCCCTGCGGGCATCGTGCTGGTGATCGCGCCCTGGAACTATCCCTATCTCACGGCGGCCAACACCATCGTGCCGGCGCTGCTGGCCGGTAACGCCGTGATCCTGAAGCACGCCGCGCAGACCCTGCTGGTCGGCGAGCGCTTCCAGGCGGCACTGGACCGGGTCGGCCTGCCCGAGGGGTTGTTCAGGACGCTCACGCTCGACCATGTCGTGACCAGGGAGCTGATCGCATCGCGCTCGGTCGATCATGTGAACTTCACCGGCTCGGTCGCCGGCGGCCGGGCGGTCGAGCGAGCGGCCGCCGGGACATTCATCAGCCTTGGGCTGGAGCTCGGCGGCAAGGATCCGGCCTATGTGCGGCCGGATGCCGATTTCGATTTCGCGGTCGAGCAGCTCGTGGACGGCGCGTTCTACAATTCCGGCCAGTGTTGCTGTGGCATCGAGCGGGTTTACGTGCATGAGCGGATCTATGACTCCTTTGTGGAGGCCTTTGCCGGCCTGACCGCGCGCTACCGGCTCGGCAACCCGCTGTCGCAGGACACGACGCTCGGGCCGATGGCGGCGACGCGCTTTGCCGATACCGTCCGCGCCCATATCGGCGAGGCCGTGGCAAAGGGCGCGCGGCCTCTGATCGATCCGGCTCGCTTCCCGGCGGACAAGATCGGTACAGCCTATCTGATGCCTCAGGTCCTGGTCGGCGTCGATCACTCCATGCAGATGATGATGGAGGAGAGCTTCGGGCCCGCGGTCGGCCTCATGAAGGTCGCCTCGGATCAGGAGGCGGTTGCCTTGATGAACGACAGTCCGTATGGCCTGACCGCATCGGTCTGGACCGAGGACGCTGCCGCAGCCGAACGCATCGGCGACGGCATCGCGACAGGTACCGTGTTCATGAACCGCTGCGACTATGTCGATCCCGCCCTGGCGTGGACCGGCGTCAAGGACACCGGACGTGGTGTCGGCATGTCGCGCCTCGGCTTCGAGGCGCTCACCCGCCCCAAATCATTCCACCTTCGCATCGAGCACTGAGAGCAGCACATGGACGTTCAGATCACCGGCGCCTGGAATTTTCCGACGCGCGTCGTCACCGGCGCGGGCCGCATTGCCGAGCTTCCCGAGGCGTGCCGAACCAACGGCCTCAGCAGGCCATTGCTGGTGACCGATCAGGGGCTTGCCAAGACCGACCTTATCGCCGGCATCGTCAACCGCGTGCGCGAGGCGGGCATTCCGCTCGCCGTGTTTTCCGACGTGAAGACCAATCCGACCGAAGCGAACCTGACCGCTGGCGTCGAAGCCTTCAAAGCCGGCGGCCATGACGGCGTGATTGCGGTGGGCGGAGGTTCAGCGCTGGACGTCGGCAAATGCGTGGCGTTCATGGTGGCGCAGTCGCGGCCGGTCTGGGATTTCGAGGACATCGGCGACTGGTGGACGCGCGCCAACACGACCGGCATCGCGCCGATCATTGCGGTGCCGACCACGGCTGGCACGGGGTCCGAGGTCGGCCGCGCCGGCGTGATCACCCGTGAGGATACCCATGAGAAGAAGATCATCTTCCACCCCATGATGATGCCCAGGACCGCAATCGAGGATCCCGAGCTCGCGGTCGGTCTCTCGCCGTTTCTCACCATGGCAACCGGCATGGACGCGCTGTCGCACTGCTTCGAGGCCTACTGCGTCAAGGTGTTTCACCCGCTCGCCGACGGCGTCGCGCTGGAGGGGATGAAGATCGTCGATAGCTATCTGCCGCGCGCGGTCGAGAACGGTCGCGACCTCGAAGCCCGCGCCTACATGTTCGCCGCGGCCTCGATGGGAGCCACCGCATTTCAAAAGGGGTTGGGGGCGATCCACTCGGTATCCCATCCGGTCGGAGCCCGGTACGATACGCATCACGGGCTGACCAATGCTGTAGTCTTCCCTTACGTCCTGGTCTGCAACAAGGCTGCGATCGCCGACAAGATTCCGCACATTGCCCGCGCGCTCAACCTGCCGGGCCAAGACTTCGATGCCGTGCTGTCCTGGCTGCTGGCCTTTCGCAAGAGGCTCGGCGTGCCGCATACGCTCGCCGAGCTCGGGGTGAAGGAGACCGATGCCGGAACGATCGCGGCCGATGCCGTCAAGGATCCGACGGCGGGTGCCAATCCGCGGCCGTTGACCGAGCCGGAGTTCAAGCAGCTCACGCTGGCCGCCATTCGAGGCGATCTTGGAAGCTGAGCCGTGCTGAAGCTGCTCGTTCTCGAGGGCAACACGCTGGCCGGCCGGCGACGGATCGCCGAGACGGCGGGCGCGATGCCCGCGGAGAGCTATGCGGCGGTCCTGCGGTCGCTTGCACCTCGCGTCGTCGTCGACATCGCGACGCCGGCGGATGCGAACTTCGCGCTGCCGCAGCCGCTCGAAGCTTACCACGGTATCGCGATCACGGGATCGGCCCTCAATATCTACCAGCGGGAGGTCGAGACGCTGCGGCAGATCGACCTCGTGCGCGAGATCTTCGTTCGTGGCGTGCCGATGTTCGGCTCGTGCTGGGGCCTGCAGCTCGCGACGGTCGCGGCCGGTGGCGAGGTCGGTCTCAACCCGGCCGGACGCGAGGTCGGATTCGCGCGCAGGATCACGCTGACGCCTGAAGGCCGCGCTCACGCCATGCATGTTGGTCGTGCGGCGATGTTCGATGCGCCGGCCATCCACAGCGATATCGTCACTCGCCTTCCGCAGTCCGCAACTGTTACCGCCTGGAATACCATGTGCGAGGTTCAGGCGGCGGAGATCCGTTTTGGTCGCGGGCTATTCTGGGGCGTGCAATATCATCCCGAATATCGCCTGCACGATGTCGCGGCCGTCATCCGGCGCTATGGGCAGCTCCTGGTTGACGAGGGGTTCTTTGCCGATCTGGACGCGCTCGCGAAATATGCGGCCGATCTCTCGGCGCTCGACGCGGACGAGCGGCGAGGCGATCTCGCTTGGAAATTCGCACTTCACCGCGACATTCTGAGCCATGATTGCCGGCAGACCGAGCTGAGGAACTGGATCGCATCGCTGGAGCAGACGTGACCGCATTGCATGACTTCATCGCGCGCTTTGCCAGGATCGGTGCGACCGACGACGGCGGCGTATGCCGGTTGGCCGGAACGGCGCTCGACAAGGAGGCGAGGGACCTCTTCCTGCGCGAGATCGTCGATCGCGGCCTTGTTCCGAGGATCGATGCGATCGGCAATCTGTTCGGCGTGGCGATGCTGGCGCCGGGGTCCACCGAAATTGTCATGACCGGCTCGCATCTCGATTCCCAGCCGACGGGAGGACGGTATGACGGGGCCTTCGGCGTGCTCGCCGGGATCCTCGCGGTCGCTGCAGTCAGGGAGCGTTGCCGTGCCAATCCCGGGGCGGCGCGGCGCAACCTCGCCGTCGTAAATTGGACCAATGAGGAGGGCGCCCGTTTCCAGCCCAGCCTAACGGGCAGCTCGGTTTTCGCCGGCGCCCTGAGCTTGCAGGATGCATACGCATGCAGCGACGCAGAGGGCGTCACCCTGGGCGAGGCGCTGTCCGCGATCGGCTATTGCGGGACGACGCCGCTCGAACACGATCCGGTGCGTTATGTCGAGCTGCATGTGGAGCAGGGCGATCGCCTGGAGCAGGCGGCTGCCGACATTGCCGCAGTGTCCGGCGCATGGATGACGCACAAGATATCGGTGATGTTCGAAGGCGACTACTCGCACACGGGACCGATGCCGATGGCGCTCCGCCGCGACGCCCTGCGCGCAGCGGCCCGGGCGATCGAGGCGCTCTACCAGGAGGTCGCGAGCGAGAACGCGGGCGCCCATGCCTCCGCGGCGCGCATTAGCGTTTACCCCAACTCGCCGAATGTCGTGGCGGGCCGTGTTCGGGTCTGGTTCGAGATCCGGCATGAGGCCGAAGCCGTGGTCTCGGCGATCAGCGACCGCTTTCTGAAGCGAATCGAGCGTGAGTCGGGCGAGATCGGCGTTGGTCTCTCGATCGCTGCCGACGAGAGGCGAGCGGGGACCGTGCTCGATCCCGGCGGCGTGGCACTGGTTCTTTCTGCCGCCGCGGATCTCGGTTTCAAGGCCATGACATTCAAGACCATCACCGGCCACGACGCGCTGGCGATTCAGAAATCTGTTCCGTCCTCGTTGATCTTCGTCCCGAGCCAGGGCGGGCTCAGCCACAATCCGCGCGAGTTCACGGCGCCAGCGGCCCTCGACAAGGGCTACGCCGTGCTGACCGAGGTGCTGTGGAGAATGGTCACAGCGAAGGCGTAAGGCGTTTCGGGTGCGATGATCCCATGGACGATGAAGGGACACCATCCTCGACGGGCCAAATCGAAGAGATGCCTGGCACCAAAGCGTGCAATCGCTCGTCGGACAAGATCTCGCGAGTTTGGGTCTTGAGGCCTTTCGCGTAAGGTAGCCCCAACGATTTAAGCGATAGATTCCCAACTCGAGTTGCTAAAGATTGGCGCAAGAAGATTGTCGCGCGTGACTTCTTCAAGCCTCCGCGTCCCTTCGCGAATGACATATTTGAAGTTGAAATCGACCTCAGTTGGAAAATCCTTTGCAGCAACTTTCAAAAATGCCCAAAAGCGGATCGCGAATGGCGCCCGCGCTGAGCGGCCAGTTCAACAGGACTTCAATCGCAAAAATCTGCTCTATTGTCTTAGCGGCACTCGTTGCCCAAAAGATGCGAATTATATCGTCTATGATATCAAGTCTCTTGTCATTATCGCTTACGGCGTTCCAGTAGGCTACTTTGTATCGCGAAAGTGTATCGATCTGGCGCCTAACGAAAAGGATCTAGGACTCGCTCCATGCCCGCTGCTCCCGTCCTTTAGGCTTTCGGAGGATGAAAAGCGAGCGATCGAAAAACACGGCGATCGTCGATCTCCGCATGCATCGAACATCACCCAGGACGGTCTGGCGCCATGGAGTGGACGGCGGTGCACGAACGAAAAGAGCACGTTTCTGGTGCGGCCGTCGCGCTGGGGAAAGCCGGGATCCAGTAAGGTATTGATCTTCTTGGTGGGTACGGCAGCACTCGAACCTGCAACCAGACCGTTATGAGCGGCAGAGTAGCGATCAGCTTCGTCGCCTTTTGCCTCGCATTCGGTCGCTTCTGCTCGCGCTTGTTACGTATTTTGACGATGTCGCTCCCGCTTTGGTCGCCAGCCAGCGATCAGTCAAAACGTCTCGGTAACCTTGCTCAGGCGAGGGGGACGATCCGGGTCAAGTCCGCGCGCGCATGCCGCCTGCTCGATCATCCGGTAGGCCGGAACGAGCATGGTGATCGGGTCGGTGGCGGGGTCATCCTCGACCAACCAAGGCAGCGAGCCATGCGGTCCGCCGCAGACATGCAGCGCGATCTTTTGCTCAAGCAATTCCTCTGCCAGTGCGTCCACCGTGGCCGCCGTTTCATCCATGACACGCATCATGACAACTGGCGTGCGCGACGATAACGCGGCACGTGGCCCATGCTGCAGCTCGGCGGCGCTCAGTCCGATGGAGGGCAGGCGCATGATTTCCGAAAGCTTGAGCGCGATCTCCCGCGCCGAGCCCAGGGCTAGGCCCCGAGCCGCTACAAACACAGCTGATGCCTTGACGAGATCATCGGAAATCTCCGACCAGTCGAGCGCCAGCGCGCGGTGCAGGCGCTCGGGCAGCCGGTCGAGGGCCGACCGCAGCGCACGATCTTGCGCCAGCTCGGCAACCAGCCCGGCACTGGCGGCCATCGAGCCGATCACGGTCTTCGTCGCCGCTACGGAGTGTTCTTGGCCGGCTTCGATGGGAACGACGAATTCGGCTTCGTCAGCCACCGGCGACGACGTCGCATTGACGATGGCAATCGTGCGTGCGCCCGAGACTCGTGCCGACCTGGTCGCTGCGACGAGATCCGGGCTGCGCCCGGATTGCGAGATCACGATGAATAGCGCATCGCGCAGCATCAAGGGTGTGCGAAATGCCGTGATCACCGAGGGGGCACTTGCTGAAACGGGAAGGCGAAGCCGCGTCTCGACAAGATATCTCAAGAAAACCCCGGCATGCCCGGAGCTTCCCCGACCACACACAACGCACAAAGGGGCGGAGTCAATCCCAATCCGCTGTGCGATGTCGCGCGTGGCGGGTCGGCTGCGAACAATGTTAGCGACAACATCCGCGCTTTCCCCGATTTCGCTCGCCATCGCGGATGTCGTCACGGCTCAACCACTCCGCCTCGGCCGCGTCCCGCCGCTCCCTTTGGGAGTCGGTCACGATGCGAGTCACGATTCTTGGCGAGCTCGACAAACACTTGCCGAAGGTTGCCGTCACAGTTCTGCAGAACGGTCTCCGCATCAACCCTGTCGACCCCGAGCGCCAGAAGGACTGCAATCTTGATGTCTCCCCCGGCCTGCTCGAGCGAGCGTGCCGCGTGCGACGGATTACAGCGCGCGATTTGCATCACCATGGCCTCGGCGCGCCGCTTCAGCTTGGCATTGGTCGGCGACATGTTCACCATCATGCCGCGATATACCCGGCCAAGGCGCAGCATGATCCCTGAGGAGATCAGGTTGAGCACGACCTTCTGCGCGGTGCCCGCCTTCATCCGCGTGGAGCCGGCGATCAGCTCGCGGCCGGTCTCGACCAGGATCGGAAACTTTGCCGATGCCAGCAATGCGGTGCCGGGATTGTTGGCGACACCAATCGTTACTGCATCGAAAGACCCGGCCTGCTGCAGCGCCGCGACCGTGAACGGTGTTGTGCCGCTGGCGGCTACCGCAATCACCACGTCGTGCGGCGTGAGCCGTGCGGCGCTGATCTGCGTGACTGCATCATCGACATCGTCCTCCGCGCCCTCGATGCTGGTGACGAACGCGCTGTCACCGCCGGCAACGACGAAGCGGACGCGCTCGCGGGGCCAAGCAAAGGTCGGCGTCAGCTCGGCACCGTCCTGGACCGCCACGCGGCCTGACGTGCCGGCGCCGACATATACAATGCGACCGCGGTCGCCCAGCACCGTCTTGGCCGCTTCGGCTGCCGCAGTGATCGCGGGAAGGGCATGGCCAATCGCGGCGACCGCCGCAAGCTGGCCCTCCCACATCGCTTCCATCGCTGACGTCAGCGACCATGCATCAAGGTCGGCAAATCTGGGATCGACTTCTTCGGTGGCCATATTGGTGATCCAAGCACCATCAAACGCGGAACTTCGAAGCCTGTTCATGGTCAGTTTCTCTCTTGGGCGGATCCAGCTTGGGCAGGTCGAGCCGCCTTCGCGCCACAAGCAGCGCGCCGGCCGCTGCGTCGGCGTCAGGACGCCTTAGGCGGGCGCGCAGATCCGGCGTTAGCCAGGGCGTAATCGCATCCGCGAGCCCGCCCACCAGCGCGAGCCGGTCAATTCCTTTAGCCAGGAACAGATCAAGCAGATCGCCAATGGCATCGGCCGCGCGTTCGACAATGCGACGGCCGACCGGATCGCCCTGATTGGCGTGCCGCATCACGATCGGCGCGAACGCGGCGTAGTCGGTGGCCCTGGCTTCTTCAGACCACGCGACGGCCTGATAAGGATCTTGATCGAATGCGCCCAGCACCTCTGCAAGCAATGGTGTCAGCTCGCCGCGGCGATCCGCGGCCCGCAGCGCCAGTCGAACGACCTGCAGGCCAATGTCGGCGCCGCTGCCTTCGTCCGAAACTGGGAAGCCGTAACCGGCAATACGGATCTCGCGGCCTCCAATCAGGCCGACACCCACCGAGCCCGTGCCGGCCACCACGATGGCCCCGTCCGCGCCGCTATGGGCGCCGAGACAGGCAGCTAGGCCATCGCTGATGAAGATAACGGACGCAAAGGGATGCGGGATCTGTTTGAGCGCCGCTTCCGCGCCCCGGCGACCAATACCGGCGAGGCCAATTCCGGCGCGCATCCGCGCGAAATCCTCGTGCCTAAGTTCGGACTGTGCGGCCGCCGCTTCGGTGGCCTCCATGATGGACCGCCAGGCCTTGTCGAAGCCAATCCGGGTCGTGGCAGGCCCCGAACTCGCTTCACCGAGTACCCTGCCGTTTTCGTCCTCGATCCGGGCGCGGCAGCGGGTTCCGCCCCCATCGATGCCGAGATAGGTGGTACCTTTTGTTTCCATGAGAAGTTAACGCGAGGAGTTAGCTCCGGGTCCCCGAAGCCCGTTGTGTACATATTAAGGACCTCTACAGCGCGGGACTCGCCTCACGAGTCCGTGATTGCCATTCTCGGATCAGCACTTATGGGCCAAGCTGGGTCTTCCGTGGTTCTCTCGATTGCTGCGCAGCACATCTTTGATGGTGCCGACATGCGCGGGCCGGGGTTGGTCAGGATCTCGCAGGGCCGGATCGAAGGCATCACCGAGGAGGCGCGCGCCTCGATCCACCTTCCCCGAGATGCGATCCTTGCACCCGGATTCGTCGATGTTCAGGTGAACGGAGGCGGCGGCGTTCTTCTCAACGACCAGCCAACGGAGGCCGGCGTTCGCCGCATCGTCGAGGCGCACCGCAAGGCCGGCACCACGGGCTGTTTGCCAACCCTCATCACCGATCGAAGCGAGATCATCGAGCGATTGGCTGTAGCAGCTCAGGCGTGCCTCGAAATTCCTGGCGTGCTCGGCTTTCATCTGGAAGGTCCGGCCCTCAACAGGTCTCGCAAGGGCATTCATCCGGAAGCCGAGATACGCGTGCCCGATCGGCGCGATCTCGCCGCCATCAAAAGCTTCGGGGACCGCGGTCGCTCCATGGTGACCTTAGCCCCGGAATGCGTGCCCGCGTCCATGATCGATGAATTGATCGGCGCCGGATTGCGTATCGCGGCCGGCCACAGCGACGCCACCGCAGCCGAAATCGGGGAGGCGGTCGATCGCGGTGTCTCGGGAGTGACCCATCTGTTCAATGCCATGTCGCAGTTGAACGCCCGAGAGCCGGGCGTGGTGGGCGCCGCGCTGGGAGATGACCGGTTGTTTGCAGGGATCATCTGCGACGGCATCCACGTTGACCGCGCCGGCTTGCGTGTTGCCTTGCGCTGCAAGGGACGCGATCGATTGATGCTGGTTACCGATGCCATGCCATTGGCGGGCACGAACGACCGGCAATTCCTGCTCCAGGGACGGGAGATCACGTTGCACGACAATCGCCTGACTGACCGGGATGGCACGCTCGCGGGCGCTCACCTCACCATGATCGAGGCGGTGCGCAACGCTGTTGCGCTCATCGGAATTTCCCTTGCCGATGCTCTTATCATGGCTTCCCGGACGCCCGCGGCATTTCTGGGCCTTGGGTCCGAGCTTGGACGGATCGCGCCCGGATACCGCGCGGATCTTGTCGCCTTTAATCCGAACTTTGAGGTCGTCGGCACATGGATAGGCGGTGTCGGTTCGATGGGCGAGGCGAACAAGGCTTCCGAGCGAGGTTAGATGCGCAACCAGCCCATCGTCGTGCAGAAATATGGTGGCGTCTGCCTTGAAACGCCGGCGAAGATTCGCGCGGTTGCGCGCAGTCTCGCCGACCTGTACGGCCGCGGTCATCGTGTCGTGGCGATCGTCTCCGCCATGGGCAAGACCACCGACCAGTTGATCCAGATGGCTCATCAGGTCAGCTCGAATCCCAACCGCCGCGAGCTCGATATGCTGCTGACGACTGGTGAGCGCATCAGCATGTCCCTGATGAGCATGGCGCTTTCCGATCTCGGCGTGCCAGCGATCAGCTTCACTGGCAGCCAGGCTGGCGTGATGACCGACGACTCCCATTCCTCCGCACGCATTCTGGATGTACGGCCCATTCGCGTGCTTGAGGAACTTGATCGCGGACGCGTTGTCGTGCTGGCAGGATTTCAGGGCGTGAACCCGGCGACCAGGGAAATCACCACGCTCGGCCGTGGCGGCAGCGACACCACTGCCGTCGCGATGGCCGCTGCGCTGAAAGCCGAACGCTGTGAAATCATCAAGGACGTCGACGGAATTTGTTCGGCCGATCCGCGCATCGTGCCGACTGCGAGGTCTCTGCGGCACGTAGACTTCGCATCCCTGTCGGAGATGTGCTTCTGGGGTGCAAGAATCCTGCATTTTCGCAGCGTAGAGCTGGCGCAAAGTCAGGATGTGCCTCTGGTCCTCAAGCAGTGGGGTGGCGTCGAGCACAGCACGCAAGTGATGAAAGAGGTTTCAGGCATGGAAAACGGGAAAGTCTTGGCCGTCAACTCGATAGGTCGCATTGAGCATGTGGAAATCGATTCCGGGGATCTCAATCAAGGTTTCGAGAAATTCGCGCAGCATCTCAAGCAAAACAGTCTGGTCTGGCCGCAGCTCCTTGCATCGCACTTCGCCGCAGGAAAAACCAGCATGACCGTGGCGTGCGATACGGAGTGGCTCGACGCCCTGTTGCGAACGCTGGACCACGCTAAGGATCTGCGCAAGCAGCGCGAGGCTTCAAGCTCGGTGAGTCTCACCTGCTTCGGTGGTGTCTCGTCGGAATTGCCGTTCAGGGCGTTGCGGGTTCTCGGACATCACGGGATTGTCCCCGACAACTACGTGTTGTCGCCGCATTCGGTCAGTTTGTTTGTCCCTGTGGAGAAGCGGGAGGCCGCGGTCGAGGCGTTGCATTCGCTTGTTCAGCAAACATAGCTTCGAGAAGTCAAGGATCGCTTTCGCTATCTGGGAGACTTGATTCCGTTAGGCGCCGAGTCCGCTACACAGCGAAGGGCTCTTAGCAAGATGTGATCCGACTGAACTTATTTCTGAGCACTGCGAAAGGCACCTCTGACCGGGGAAATGCACCTTGTCCCTTCATCCTTCCAAGTAAGCTGTTGCAATCGCAGCAAATGTGGACGCCCTCCGAGCGCACCATAAACCCAAAACGGAGATGCTCGCCGCAACCGGCTTCACACTGGGCGAGCATCGGGCTTCGTCTCGCGAAAGCCACGGACGGCATGAAACATCGGATAGAGCAATTTGCTTACGACGACGGCCATGGCATTATCACCACAATGGCTGCGACATGCCGTCCGAGCCTGTTCCGAAGTACCGTCAGCACCGGCTCATCCACAAGGGACGACATGTGCGAGGGAGCCCCGGTCCCTTAGCTTTGCTAAGGCGGAAGATCATGATCAATACCAGCCACGCTTGATGCCGGTGCCGAGCATTTCGTCGTAGAGATCGATGCGGCGATCGCGCAGGGGCTGATTGAAGCTGTTCAGCACGCGCTTGCTGCGGGCGTCCGACAAGTTCAGCTCTGCGTAGATGATGTCTTCGTCGGGCTTGCTGGCGGGGCCTGCTAAGGGGAAGCCGGTGTGGCTTACGATCAGGCTCGATCCCAGAAACGGCTGGTTGCGCTCGACGCCGACACGGTCGGCGGCGGCGACATACATGCTGTTGGAATGGGCGCCGCTCATGGCGAGGATATTCGCCATGACCATCGTGTTCGCGGGCTGGTCCGGCATCGGCACCCAGTTGGTCGGCACGCAAAGGATGTCGGCGCCCTGCAGCGCGGCGAGACGGTAGGTTTCCGGAAACCAACCATCGTAGCAGATCGCCACGGCCATGCGGCCGAATTTGGTCTTCCAGACGGGAACGCCGAGATCGCCGGGTTCGAAGAACAGGTTTTCCGAGCCCCACAGGTGCACCTTGCGATAGGTGCCGACGTAGCCGTCGGGCCCAGCGATTGCAGCACTGTTGTAGAGCGCGTCACCGGCACGCGTTCCTCGGATTGTTTCCCGAAGCGACCGAGGCGCTGCTGGGGATCGCCGACTTCGTCAGGCGATGATCCGCTCGATCGACTAGGATGGCTCGAGCGCCGGGACCGGCAGGGCCGTCACTGACTTGATCTTCTCCATCGCAAAACGTGACGTCACGTTCTTCAGCGCGATCGCGCCGATCAGCTTTTTGTAGAACAGGTCGTAGCTGTGCATGTCGGCGACGACCACGCGCAGCACATAGTCGACGTCGCCCGCCATGCGATAGAATTCGATCACTTCGGGCATCGCGCTGACGGTGGATGCAAATTTCCGCAGCCACGTGTCGGAGTGATCGTCGCTCTCGACAGACACGAAGACCGACAGACCCAGACCGATCTTGTTCTGGTCGACGAGGGCGACCTTGCCGGTGATGATCCCTTCGTTCTCGAGGCGCTGGACGCGCTTCCAGCAGGGCGTCGAGGACAGGCCGACACGTTCACCGATCTCGGCGACCGATAGCGACGCGTCTTCCTGGAGCACCCTCAGGATCTTGCGATCGATCGCATCCAGACGGCGAGCCGTCGCAGACGGAAGCGCGTGAATTTCGGACATGCTGAGAACTTTCTTTCAAACGGCTGGTCATGTCCGATGCTAATTGAAAGAATATTCTGCGCAAGGCGCGGGCATTTCTAAAAATGCATTGGCCGGAGAAGCGCATTCCACGGCTGTGGTTTTCCGTAGTGCATCCATCCGGTTGCCGTAGCCTGCGATGCGCGAGCCGTCCGGCGCCAGGCAGAAGAGCTTGCATTCGCACGCGCGGACCTCAGTCGTTTGTCTCTCACTTGAGATAGTCCGGCAGGGTGAACCCGTCATAGAACCTGTCGGACAGAATTGCCGTCTTGAACGTCTGCGACTTGTATCCGTCGACGATATCCTGCGCCCAGATCGCCCCGGCGTTGGCCTGCTTGACCGCGACGACGTTGATATAGGGCGTCGTCATCTTTTCCAGCGCGAAAGCGTTGGTCAGCTTCAGCCCGCTGTAGATTGCGAAATTGCCCTGGATGGCCGCGAAGTCGACGTCGTCGAGCGCGCGTGGTGCCTGCGCGGCTTCCAAAGGCACGATCTTGATGCCGCCGGGATTCTTGATGACGTCGAGCTCACTGACGTCGACCGGCTTGGAGTCGCGGATTTCGACGAGGCCGAGGTCGCGCAGGATCCACAGTGCGCGCTGTAGATTCACGGGATCGTTTGGTACTGCGACAGTTGAGCCAGGTTTGATCGGCGTGCCCAGGGCATGCTTCTTGGAATAGAGCCCCATCGGCGGGGTCGGGACGTGGACGATCCCGACGAGATCGGTCTTCTGGCGCTCGTTGTACGAGTGCAGGAAGATCGTATGCTGCATCACATTGGCATCGATCTCGCCCTTGAACACGGCATTGTTGGCTTCCAGCCCGGTCGAGAACTCGACATAGCGGATCCGATAGCCCTTGTTCTGCAGTTCAGGCGCGACGCCCACCTTGAACTCGTCGATGTAGGGGCCCGGGACGAAGCCGACCTTCAGCTCGGGTTTGGCGGGTGTTTCGGCACGCACGGTGGCGCCGCAGAGAGCGCCCAGGATGAGAAGGGTCGAAAGCAACGAGGAACGCGCAGTCAGCATGACAATCTTTGAATCCCGGATGATGAGGATGGACAGAATTCAGGGGCGGGCCGGATGATCACGCGATCGCCTGGATTGCGTTGGAAAACACGCTTGCCGGCCGGCTCAAGCCATAGTGATCGCGCAGCGTCGTGCCCTCGTAATCGTGCCGGAATAGTCCGCGCTTGCGCAAGATCGGCACGACCCGCTCGGCGAAGATCTCGAACCCGCCGGGCAGCCAGGGCGGCATGACGTTGAACCCGTCGGCCGCGCCGTTCTCGAACCAGGTCTGGATGTTGTCGGCGATCTTTTCCGGTGGGCCGGCGACCACCCAATGGCCGCGTGCGCCAGCCAGCCGTTGCACCAGTTGCCGGATGGTCGGCTTCTCGCGGTCGACGATGTCGACCACCAGCTTGAAGCGGCTGGCGACACCCCGCGCGCCATCGGTGTCGATCAGATGCCGGGGGAAGGGGCCGTCGAGATCGAAGCCGGAGAGGTCGAGGCCAATCATCTGGCGCAGCTGGATCAGCGAATATTCCGGCTGGATCAGCTCGTTGAACTCGTCCTGCAGCCGATCAGCCTCGACTTGCGTGCTGGCGATGAAGGGGCTGATGCCGGGCAGGACCTTGATCTGATCGGGACTGCGATCGAAGGCGCGTGCCTGCCGTTTGATGTCGGCATAGAACTCCTGCGCGCTCGCCAGCGTTTGATGCGCGGTGAAGACGGCCTCGGCAAAGCGTGCGGCAAAGGCGCGACCGTCGTCGGACGAGCCGGCCTGCACATAGACCGGCCGACCCTGCGGCGTTCGCGAGATATTGAGGGGGCCGCGAACGCGAAAGTGCTTTCCGACGTGATTGATGGCGTGAATCTTGTCGGTGTCGGCGAAAACGCCGGAGACGGGATCATTGACCAGCGCGTCGTCTTCCCAGCTGTCCCACAGGGCGGTGATGACATCGAGATATTCCCGTGCCCGCTCATAGCGTTCATGATGCGGAGGATGCTCGGGCAGCCCAAAATTCTGTGCGGCCTGAGCTGAACTCGTCGTCACGATGTTCCAGCCGGCGCGGCCTCGGCTCAAATGGTCGAGCGAGGCGAACAGGCGGGCGAGGTTGTAGGGTTCGGTGTAGGTCGTCGATGCCGTCGCGATCAGGCCGATGCGTTGAGTGGCGGATGCAATTGCGGTGAGCAGTGTGATCGGCTCGAGGCGGAACCGTGCCGCGTGGCGTACATTGTCCGCCAGCGCCGGGCCGTCGGCGAAGAACACGGCGTCGAACTTGTGGGCTTCGGCGCGCTGCGCCAGTTCCTGATAGTAGGTGACGTCGAGGAGGCGGTCGGGCGCCGAGTCCTTGTAACGCCAGGCTGCCTCATGGTGGCCGTCCGGATAGATGAAGAAATTGAGGGAAAGCTGTCGTTTGCTCATGGTTGGAACCCGCGAAGGAAGATCGTGTCAGTTGGAGGCTGGCGCCTTGCGCGCGAACGCGAAGCGAAGATAGCGCTCGAGCGACAGGCCCTCGGGCGTGCGCCTGTCCTCGACAAGCTTGGCGAACGCCTGGTGCACCAGATTACGCTCGGTCGCCGAGAAGGCTTCGAGGAAGTTGCCGAAGGCGCTCGCTTCCGACCAGCGCAGCAGCGAAGCGGCGTCGTCATGGATGTCGACAAGTGCGCGGAGCTCGCTGCGATAACCGGTGAAGCCGTTGGCGGCGAACAGCGCCTTCAGCTCCTCGTCGGTCGATCCGAGGACCGGATTGGAATCCTGTCGGCGATCCGCGAGACCAGCCTCGGCGATGGCCTGGCGGAGCAACACACGAGATTGATGTGGCCGCGATGGGTCCTGCACGTTCAACCCGAGACGGCCGCCCGGCTTCAGCACGCGGCGGATTTCCCGCAAGGCGCGATCCTTGTCGGCGATCCAGTGGAAGACGCTGTTGAGGTAGACCGCGTCGAACTGACCGTCTGCGAAGCGGGAAAGGTCTTCGGCCCTGCCGGTATCGAACTGCAAATTGTCCGACTGCCGGAGCCGCGCGATCTCGATGCGGCCGGCGAGCGGATCGATGCCGGTCACCCGGCCGTTCGGGCCGACCAGCCCGGTGACGAATTCCGCAAGCCGCCCGGTGCCGGTTCCGATGTCGAGCACATGTTCGCCGGACTTGATCGCCAGCGGCCCGATCAGGAATTTGCCGTGACGGAATTGAACAAGACCCGCTTCGTCGTAGGAGCGGGCGAGCTCCGGCGTATCGTGCTCGAGGCTGATGACACTGCCAGTTTGCGACATTTTTCAGGGTCCATTGTCCTGCGCCGGCGCCTTGGACGCTGCGCGTTCGTCATGCCGAACTCTATGTCGATGCCGCTGAAATGAATTTGCGTTGTTGTCGGGCGCGCGAGCATGAACCTTATGAGTTGATCGCCGATCGGAGACGAGCGCGCTTGCGCTAACGAAGTCAGGCAGCAACTGCGGATGCTTTCCGTGTCGATTGCAGCAGTTTTGCCCGTTGCACCGGCCGGGAGGCGATTGCTCAACGAGCAGTCGCCGCAAATTTTTCAGCGCATGCACCGCCGACGAAGCGATCATTGCGCGCCGTCGAAAACAAAGCTGGTTTCGTTTCATTGACTGAGCCTCGTTCGCTTTTACGATTTGCAACGTCAAAGCGAGGTCGTTCTCCATGCCGAAATCCGATCCCGACAGTGTTGCCCGCGAAGCCCTTCGCCTGATCGGACCGGACCCGCAGAACTGGGTTCCGGATCGCGACGGCATCGATCACAACGTCGTCGTGGTCGGTGGCGGGCAGTCCGGCTCGGCCTTTGCTTTTGCGTTGCGCCGGGCGGGAATCGGGAAAGTCTCGGTGATCGATGCGGCGGCCGACCATACCCAAGCCGGCGTCTGGCTGACGAGCGCGCGTATGCACAAGCTGCGGACGCCAAAGACGTTGCCGGGGCCGGAACTCGGCCTGCCCGGGCTCGGCTTCCAGGCGTGGTATGAAGCGCGTTATGGCGCGGCGGCCTATGATGCGCTCGACCGCATTCTGCGTTTTGACTGGGCGGCCTATCTGAACTGGTATCGCAAGGTGACGGGCGTTGCGGTCCGCTACGGCACGCGACTGACCCGCATCGAACCGGCCGTGGATCATCTGCGATTGCATCTGGAGTGGGACGGTCATGCGACCGTCGAGACCGCGCGAAAGCTGGTGCTTGCGACCGGATTTGCCGGGAGCGGCGGCGCTCACGTTCCGGAGGCGCTGCAGAAGCTGCCGAAGCGGTTCTACGCGCATACGTCGGAGGCGATCGACTTCAAGACGCTGCGCGGCCGATCGGTCGCCGTGATCGGCGGTGCCGCGTCGGCCTTCGATGCCGCCGCCGTGGCGCTGGAGGCCGGCGCGCACGACGTGCACCTGTTCGCGCGGCGCGAAACCCTGGCGTCGCTGCCGGTGATTCGGATTCGCGGCTATCCCGGCGCCTATGACAATTACGGGGCGCTTCCGGATGCTGTGCGGTGGCAGCAGGCCATCCGGTTCCGCCGCGCCGGCTCGACCCCGCCACCGGACGCGATCTCGCGCGCGGTGGTCTATCCCAATTTTCATCTGCATCTCGGAGCGCCATGGAGCGCGGCGCGGGTGAGAGGAACGCGGGCCGTCGCGGTCACGCCCCAGGGCGAGTTCGCGTTCGACTTTGCGATCGTCGCCACCGGCTATTTGGTCGATCTCGGTGCGCAGGCCGAGCTGCGCGACTTCGCGGATGAAATCCGGCTGTGGCGCGATCGCTTCACGCCGCCCGAAGGCGAGAGGGACGAGACGCTGGCCGCCTATCCCTATCTCGGCGCGGGACATGAGTACCTGGAGAAGGTGCCGGGCCGTGCGCCGCATCTGAAGGATATTCACGTCTTTAATCCCGCGGCCTTCGTCAGCTTCGGCTTGCCGGTCGGCGATGTCCCGAGTTTCAAGCGCGACATTCCCGCGATTGTTGCGCGCATCAGCCGCGATCTGTTTCTGGCCGATCTCTCGTCGCATGAGGCACGGATCAACGGGGAAATTGCAGAGGATTTTGCGCCTGAGCTTTACGCGCCGGCGATCTGGCGTCCACCGGAACACGCCGCAGCCGAATAGAGCCAAGCCCAAAACGACTTCATTTGTCTCCGCCGTCGCTCCCGCGACCGGCGCATGGCGGAGCCTTGTCCTTGAGATCGCGGTGATGAGACCACGCATATGAGCAACACGATCAGCATCGATAACGTCATTCCGCGCGCCGACATCGTCAAGCGCGCCGCCCGCCTCGGCGCCGAGATCAGGAACGTCAAGCTGTCGGGTGATCTGTCCGACGACGTCGTTCGCGCCATCAATCAGGTGCTGCTCGAGCACAAGGTGATCTTCTTCCGCGACCAGGATCATCTCGACGATGCCGAGCAGGAGCGCTTTGCGGTGCGGCTCGGCAAGCTCGTGCCGCATCCGACGGTGGGCGCGATCAAGGGCACCTCGTCGCTCCTGGAGCTGGATTCGGGCCGCGGCGGCGGCCGCGCCGACCAGTGGCACACCGATGTGACATTCGTCGACGCCTACCCGAAGATTTCGGTGCTGCGTGGCGTGGTGATCCCGCCTTACGGCGGCGACACCGTCTGGTCCAACACGGCGGCCGCTTATCTCGATCTGCCGGCGCCGCTGCAGCGGCTCGCCGACGAGCTCTGGGCGGTGCACAGCAATGCTTACGACTATGCGGTCAAGGCGCGCGCCACCGAGGCGGACCGCAAGCACTTCGACGAAGTGTTCACCGGTACGGTCTACGAGACCGAGCATCCGGTGGTGCGGGTCCATCCCGAGACCGGCGAGCGAACGCTGGTGCTCGGCAATTTCGTGCAGCGTTTCGTCGGCTTGCCCAAATATGACGGCCAGAAGCTGTTCGACTTGTTCCAGTCCCATATCACGGCGCCCGAGAACACGGTGCGGTGGAGCTGGAAGACCGGCGACGTCGCGATCTGGGACAATCGCGCGACCCAGCATTACGCGGTGAACGATTACGGCGATCAGCATCGCGTGGTGCGCCGCGCCACGATCGATGGCGAAGTCCCGGTTTCGATCGACGGCCGCCACAGCGTGACGAGCATCAAGACGCCGAACCCGCAGACCGCGAAAGCGGCCTGACTGAGCCCAACAAGGACGTTATGAACATGAATGCTTTGCTTCGAATTCTTCGCGCGCGGCGTCTTGCCGCCCGCAAGGCTGCGCGGACCCTGCTGGCCGGTGCCGTGGCGCTGGGCCTCACGGCCCCCGCGCTCGCCGAGCCGCCACTCGAGAAGACCGAGATTCGCTATCAGGGCTGGGCCGGGCAGGTGACGTTCACCGAGCTCGCCGAAGATCTTGGCTATCTCGCGCCGCTGAAGCTGAAATGGGTCGGCAACACCATCAGCGGCCCGCAGGACATCCAGACCGTCGTTACCGGCGACATCGACATTGGAGGCGCGTTCTATGGCGCGATCCTCAAGCTGATCGCGGCGAAGGCGCCGATCAAGGCGGTGGTCGGCTATTACGGCTCCGATGCCAACACCTATTACGGCTACTTCGTCAAGGACGACAGCCCGATCAAGTCGGCGCGCGACCTGATCGGCAAGAAGGTCGCGGTCAACACGCTGGGCGCCCATCTCGAGTTCGTGCTGCGCGAATATCTGGCGCGGAACGGGCTCGGCGCTGGTGAGGCCAAGCAGGTGACGCTGGTGGCGATCCCGCCGGTCAGCGGCGAGCAGGCGCTGCGCCAGGGGCAGGTCGAGGTCAGCGCGCTCAGCGGCGTGCTGCGCGACAAGGCGCTGGAGCGCGGCGGCATCCGCTCGCTGTTCAACGACACCGATCTGTTCGGCCAGTTCACCGGCGGCGCCTATGTGCTGCGCGACAAGTTCATCAAGGATAATCCCAACGCCGCGCGCAAGCTGGTCGAGGGCATCTCGCGCGCGATCCAATGGGCGCAGACGACGCCTCCGGATCAAGTCAAGGCCCGGTTCGAGCGGATCATCGCCGAACGCAAGCGCAACGAGGACGCATCCTCGATCAAGTACTGGAAGAGCACCGGTGTCGCGAGCAAGGGCGGCGTGATCTCGGACGCTGAAATCCAGGTCTGGATCGACTGGCTGGAGAAGGACGGCCTGTTCAAGCCGGGCCAGCTCAAGGCCTCCGACACCTACACCAACGAGTTCAACTATTTCCGTCCCGGCAAGACGGCGGAGGCGCGATGACCTCGGTCAAGATCCGCTTCGAGCAGGTCCGCAAGGAATTCGTCACGCGGGGCGAGGGCGGCGGACCGGCGGGCCGTTTCACCGCGCTCGAGGATATCACGCTTGACGTTCACGCCGGCGAATTTCTCGCTTTGGTCGGGCCGAGCGGCTGCGGCAAGTCCACCCTGCTCGACCTGCTGGGTGGACTGACGACGCCGACCGGCGGCCGCATCCTGCTTGACGGCCGGCCGATTGCCGGCCCGGGACGCGACCGCGGCATCGTGTTCCAGCAATACGCGCTGTTTCCCTGGCGCACCGCGGCTCAGAACATCGAGTTCGGGCTCGATATCGCCGGCCTCAAGCCGAAGCAGCGGCAGGAGGTCGCGCGGCACTTCCTCGACCTCGTCGGGCTGTCCGGCTTTGCCGATCGCTATCCGCACGAACTTTCGGGCGGCATGAAACAGCGTGTCGCCATCGCGCGCAGCCTCGCCTACGATCCGGAAGTGCTGCTGATGGACGAGCCGTTCGCAGCCCTCGACGCCCAGACCCGCGAGACGTTGCAGGGCGAACTGCTACGGATCTGGCGCGCCACCGGCAAAACCATCGTTTTCATCACCCACGGCATCGACGAGGCCGTCGTGCTCGGCCAGCGCGTCGCGGTGATGACGTCACGCCCGGGCCGGATCAAGCAGGTCATCGAGATTCCCGACGCGCTGCGCAGCGAGGCGGAGGACGTACGCTCATTGCCGGAGTTCGGTCACGTCAGGCACGAGGTCTGGAGCCTGCTGCGCGAGGAAGTGCAGAAGGCGCAGCAGGGACAGCTCGCGGGCGGCGGCGCCGCGCGTCGCGAAGTGGAGGAAGTTGCCCATGTCTAGCCTGGAGATGCTGACTCTGCTGGAGCTTGCGCATGGGCGACCAAAGGCGGAGACGGATGCGCGGGGATCCGCGGCCGCGGCACGGGCTCGCGCTGCAATCCGCGGGTTGGCCATCTTTGGTCGCCGCTCGCTGCTACTGATTGCCTTGCTCGCGGTGTGGGAGGCGGCGCCGCGGCTCGGGTTGATCGACGCCGTGTTCCTGCCGCCATTCTCCGAGGTAATTGCCGCCGGCTGGCAGCTGGCGCAAACTGGTGAGCTCTATGATGACGTCTCCGCCAGCCTGCTGCGGGCGCTGAGCGGCTTCCTGATCTCGGTTGCGCTGATCGTGCCGCTCGGCCTTGCGGTCGGCTGGTACGCCCGGCTCGGCGATCTCCTGAATCAGTTCATCGAGATCTGCCGCAATACCGCGCCACTGGCGCTGCTGCCGGTGTTCATCCTGCTGCTCGGGATCGGCGAGCTCTCGAAGATCACGATGGTGGTCTATAGCTGCGCCTGGCCGCTGCTGCTCAACACGATCGCCGGAGTGAAGCAGGTCGATCCGCTGCTGATCAAGTCGGCGCGGACCATGGGGGCGAGCCCGCAGCAGCTGTTCCGCAAGGTGATCCTGCCGGCCGCGCTGCCGACCATCTTTGTCGGCATTCGATTGGCCAGCGCTTCGGCCATGCTGGTGCTGGTCGCGTCCGAGATGGTCGGTGCCAAGGCGGGCCTCGGCTACCTCGTCATCAACAGCCAGTACAGCTTCCTGATCCCGCAGATGTATTTCGGCATCCTCGGCATCACCGTCATCGGACTGACGTTCAACGCTGTCCTTGAGGCGCTCGAGCGGCGGTTCATGCGCTGGAAGGCGCCGGTGTGACGGCGTAAGCCGCTTCGAGATCAAGCGCCGCCGCCGGGACTGTTCCTGGCGGTCGCCTGGGTGACGACACTGTTCGGCGCGACGTCGCGGGTCAGCCAGACATTGCCGCCGATGGTCGAGCCGCGGCCGATGGTGATCCGGCCGAGGATGGTCGCGCCGGCGTAGATCACGACGTCGTCCTCCACGATCGGATGGCGCGCGTCGCCCTTGATCACGCTGCCCTCGTCGTCGGTCGGAAAGTGCCGCGCGCCGAGCGTGACGGCCTGGTAGATGCGGACGCTGTCGCCGATGATCGCGGTCTCACCGATCACGACGCCGGTGCCGTGGTCGATGAAGAAGCCGGAGCCGATGCTGGCGCCGGGATGAATGTCGATTCCGGTCCGGGCATGGGCGATCTCGGCCATCAGGCGCGCCACCAGCCGTACGCCAAGCCGGTACAGCAGATGGGCGAGGCGATGGTGGATGATCGCGGTCATGCCGGGATAGCCGATCAATATCTCCGGAAAGTTGCGCGCCGCGGGATCGCCGACGAAAGCCGCGCGCAGGTCGTTGATCAGGAGGCCGCGCACATCCGGCAGCTGCGCGGCAAATGCCCGCGTCAGCTCGACGGCTTCCTCGCGCCGAAAGCCCGGTTCGAGCTCGTCGCCAACGAACAGCGCCCCACGATGGATTTGCGCACTGAGTGAATCCAGCGCGATGCTCAGCGTGTTGCCGACGAAATAGTCGATGTTCTCGCCGTCGAGGTCCGACTGGCCGTAGTGACGCGGAAACAGCGCCTCGGTGAGGCCGTTGAGGATCGCCTCCAGCGCATCGCGCGAGGGGGCGCGTCGCGCTTCGCCGTCGCGCCGGATGCTGTGGGTCTCCTCCCGGGAGACGCGCAGCTCGGCGACGATGCGATCGAGCTGCCAGCGGCCGGGCGGGCTGCCGGCCACGCCCGAGGCTGATGGCGCTGACCGCGGAAGGGTTTCGCGCTTCATGGCGGCCTCATCCTATCTGACGTGAGCGAGGGGAATGCTGACTTCGGCCAGCAGGTCGAGATCGGCTTCGTGATCGATCTGGATGTACTGTCCGTTCCAGTAGGTGAGGCCGGACAGGCGATGCGACAATTCCATGCTGGACAGGCGGCCGACGATGATGCCGTGCGAATGCCGCTCGATGATCTCCTCGACCTGGCATTCGACCATCGCCAGCGAATGCGCGAGCAGCGGCACGCCGGACGCACCATGTGTCCACGCCGTCCCCTCGAAGCGCTGCTTGCCCTTCAGCCGGCCATTGCTGAAGCGCTCCGCCAGCACCTGCTGGTCGGAGCCAAGGATATTGACGCCGAACACCCTGTGGCGGGCGATCGGCGCAAAGGACGAGGCCTTGCGGTTGATGCTGACGAGGAGCCGCGGCGGCGCGGCGCTGAGCGCGGTCAGCGAGGTCACCGTCATGCCGGTGATATCCTCGCCCTGTCCCGCGGTGATGACGCAGACGCCGCCGGCGAGGCGGCGCATGACCAGACGAAACTGCTGCTCGATCTCGTGCTCGGCGTCGACGAGATGGATATCCGGCTTGCTCATCGACCTCTCCTTGTCTTGCCTCGCCGGACCGGACCTTGTCTAGAAGAAGCCCTTGGCGGGAAGCGGCGTACCGCTGATCTCGTATTGTCCGATCGAGCGCGCTTTGAAGGTGTTGGGATTATGTGACGCCAGCGTCCGCGCGTTGCGCCAGTGCCGGTCGAAATTGGTCGCCTTCTTGGTGGCGGACGCGCCGCCGACGTCGAACAGCAGGCTGCCGCTGCGGATCGCGAATTCATCCGCGACGATTTTTGCCTTCGCGGACAGCAGCGCTGCCCTGTGCGCGGCCGCCTCGGCATCGGCATCACCAGCGTCGAACGCGTCGGTGGCCGCGTCCAGCGCCTCGGCAGCCGCCAGCACCACGGTCTCGGCGGCAAACGCGCCGCTCGCGATCTGGCCGACGGTCTGTTGCAGCAGCGGATCATCCGAGGGAGTTTCACTCGGCGCGTAATAGAAGGTGCGCTTGCGCGATCGCACCAGCGCGCTGGCGTCGTTGAGGATCGCCCGCGCGATGCCGGCATTGATCGCGGTCAGGAACAGCTGGGCAAACGTGTTGGAATAGGGGATGCCGTAGCCGGTATCCGGCGCATCGAACACGGCCTCGTCGCGCTTGACCCGCACGTTGCGGAAATGCGTGGTACCCGTCGCGGTCAGACGCTGCCCGAGTCCGTCCCAATCGTCGATCAGCTCGATGCCCTCGCGCTTGACCGGGATGAGGACCGCCGCATTGGCGCCGGACGCATCGGCGGTCCGCACCAGGACGTAGTCGGAATACAGCGTGCCCGTGCTGTAGTATTTGGTGCCGTTGAGCAGATAGTCGTCGCCATCGGCCGTCAAGATCGTGTTCGGCGTGACGTTGCCGACCTTCGGCGTATCCAGCTCGGTCGCGGCAAGCCCGATGATCGCGCCGTCGGCAACCGCCTTCTGCCACTGCCGGTGCTGGTCATTCGTCGGCCGTCGCACCAGGCGCTCGACCACGCTGAAATGGTTGCGCAGGATGTGCGCGACATTGGCGTCAGCCTCACCCAGGCGGATCACGAACTCGAAGAGAGTACGGATCGATGTATCGGCGCCGCCGGCGTCGGCCGGAAGCCGCAGCGCGCCGAGACGGGCGTTGCGAATGAGATCGATTTCCGGGAACGGCAGCACGCGCTCGCGCTCACGATCGCTCGCGCCCTCGGCAATACGGCTCAGCAGCGCGTCGATATCAGGTGAATGGCTGTGCAGGCGATCGGACGGCTGCAGCGAGGTAGCGGACACAGGCTTGTTCATTGGTGTAACCCGGTATGGCCGTTGAGGAGGTGGCTTGTTCAGAGTTGCGCGAGGTGATCGGTGACCTTGACCGGCTCGGGCAGCACCTTGCGCGCGACCAGCCAGTCGGCGGCCTTTTGCAGCTCGGACAGGAACTTCTCGTCATTGACCGGGAAGTAGCGATATTTCCGGTTCAGCGCGATGAACTGGTCGCGCACCTGATCGCTGTACTTTCCAGCTTTCTGCGCGATGTATTCGGCGTCCTTGCCGTTCTCGGAAATCCACTTGCCCTCGGCGCGGAAGGCGTCGTTGACGGCGCGGACCAGCGCCGGGTTCTCGGTCGCGAATTTTCGCGTCGTGAGGTACGAGGTGTAGTCGATCTGGAAATCCAGATCGCGGCCCTCGAGGAAAATGTCGTGCGCCTTGTAGTCGAGCCGGGCGATGTCGACGCCGGGGCTCCACATCGACCAGGCGTCGACCTTGCCGGAGGCGAGCGCTGGTGCTGCGTCCGGCGGATTGAGGTAGACGAACTTGACTTTGGTGCGATCGACCTTGTGCTTCTCGAGCGCTGCCACCAGCAGGAACTCGCCGAGGCCGGAGCGGTTCACCGCGACCGACTTGCCGACGAGATCCTCGACCTTGTTGATGCCGGAATCGTCACGCGCGATGATTGCGGTGGTGCGGGGCTCGTAGACCACGAACTGGGTGAAGACCAACGGCGATCCCGCGATGATCGCGGCCAGCGCTGGCGTCGTGCTGCCGCCGAAGCTGAAATCGGCGCTGCCGCCGGTCACGGCCTGCAGCGTCGGGGCGTGGTTTGGAAACGGGCCCAGCCATTCGACCTTGATGCCGTCCTTGGCCAGCAGCTTCTCGAACTCGCCGCGCTCCTTGGCGATCAGGTTGAGCCCGCTGAGGCCCCAGGTCAGGCGAACGGTGTCGGTGACGCGTCCGGTCGCCGCATGCGCGGGCTGTGAGAAGTCGAAGCCGGCCAGGGCGCCGATCCCGAAAGCGGCGCCGCCCAAAAAGCCGCGGCGGGAGGGATTTGCAAACGGAAATTTGGGCATGGGCGGTCCTTTTGGAAATTCACGCAGAGATGGGATGAGAGGCGACCACGCCGAGCTCGGCCAGCAGCTCGGTGCGTGCGATCGAGGTTCTGCCGCCGCCCTTGGTGCGATGCTCGAAGGCGATCCGGCCGTCGCGCATCACCAGGATGCGGTCGGCGAGCGCGATCGCCTCGTCGACGTCGTGGGTGACGAGCAGCACGCCGGGCCGGTGTGTGGTCACCAGTTCGCGCACGAGCTCGTGCATACGGATGCGGGTCAGGGCATCGAGCGCGGCAAAGGGCTCATCGAGCAGCAACAGCTCGGGCTCCTGCACCAGTGCACGCGCCAGGGCCACACGCTGCGCCTGTCCGCCGGATAGATTCCGCGGCCAATCATCGAGCCGGTCGCCGAGCCCGACTTCGGCCAGCGCGGCGGCGGCGCGCGCTCGGGCGTCAGTTGCTTGCAAGCCGAGCGAGACGTTGCGCCACAGGCTGTCCCACGGCAGCAGCCGGTGTTCCTGGAACACGACGGCAGGCCGCCGCGGCGCCGCGATGCGTCCTCCGTCGATCGGGTCGAGGCCGGCGAGCGCGCGAAGCAGCGTGGTCTTGCCGCAGCCGCTCTCGCCGAGCAGCGCCACGAACTCGCCGCGCTCGATGCGCAGGTTGAGGTTCTCGATCACGACACGGTCGCCATAGGCGCGGCGCAGGTTCGTCACCACGACGGCCGGCGTGGCCACGGTCGAGGAGGGCACGACGTGCAGGGTCATCGGGCAATTCCATAGTTCGGATGCCAGGCCAGCAGCCGTCGCTCCAGGAAGCGCGCGATGCCGTCGGCAGCGACGCCGATCAGGGCGTAGATCACGATGGTCAGCACGATCACGTCGGTACGCAGGAACTCGCGCGCGTCCATGGCGAGGAAGCCGATGCCGGATTGCGCGCCGATCGTCTCGGCGACCACCAGCGCCAGCCACGCGGTCGCCAGCGCATAGCGGACGCCGGTCAGGATCGAAGGCAGCGCGCCCGGCAGGATGATGCGCCGGATCAGTTCGAACGTGCCGAGGCCCTGGACGCGGCCGAGCTCGAGGAGTTTTGGGTCGACCTGCCGGATTCCCAGCGTGGTGTTGATGTAGATCGGGAAGGTCACGCCGAGCGCGACCAGAAAGATCTTCTCGGCCTCGCCGACGCCGAGCCAGACGATGACCAGCGGCAGGGCGGCAAGGAACGGGATCGCGCGGATCATCTGAATGCTGCGGTCGATCGCAGCCTCCGCGATGCGCGAGAATCCGACCAGAATGCCGAGCACGAAACCGACGCTGGCGCCGAGCGCAAAGCCGGCGGCGGCGCGCAGCAGGCTCACGCCGAGGTCGTTCAGCAGGCTGCCGGTGCTGATCAGCTTGAATGCTGTCCTGACGACCTTGCTCGGAGCCGGCAACACCTGCGGCGACAGCCAGCCGGCCTGTGCCAACAACTCCCAGACGATGACAAGCACGACCGGCGCGAGCCACGACAGCAGTTGCAGGCCGCGCCGGCCGATCTCGAACGGCTTGCGGGACGGTGAGGCCGCCTGGTCGCTGCGCTCCGTGACGTCGAAGGCATCAGATGCGGCAGTCTGTTCGAGGTTGCTCAAGAGAAAGTCCGTCCTCGCTTGTCGGCGTGATGAGCGTCGTTGATCACGCGTGGTACAGGTCGTCGATCACGCGATCGGCATTGTGTTGCGATCGCGCGAGACGGTGTCGTTCACACGCCGCAAACTGTCCCACGATTTTCAACCGACAGAAATAGAGCGGTTTTCCAATTGTCGCTGGTTCCGGAGTGTTCTGATTTCTCCGCGCGCGTGGCATGGCAAGGAAAATCTTTTGATGCGCCGTTGCTTGATCTTGCGCCGCACTTGGCGTGAAACACGTCGTACTTGACGCAAAGGACATCGGAGATCGCCATGACGACACGACCGCTCCGCTTCGGCATCTGGGCGCTGGTGCACGGCTCGCGCGCCGCCTACCAGGACCCGGAAGAGCCCTACGATGCGTCGTGGGAGCGCAATCGCGATCTCGTGCTCAAGGCAGAAGCGCTCGGCTATGACTCCACGCTGATCGCGCAGCACACGATCAATCCGCATCAGGAGGACCTCGATCAGCTCGAAGCCTGGAGTGCAGCGGCCGCGATCGCTGCCCTGACCAGCCGGATCGAGATCATCGCCGCGATCAAGCCCTATCTCTATCATCCGGTCGTGCTCGCCAAGCTGGCGCTCGGAATCGAGAACATCAGCCGCGGTCGGTTTGCCATCAATCTAGTGAATGCGTGGAACCGGCCGGAGCTCGACAAGGCAGGCATCGGTTTTGCCGAGCATGACGCCCGTTATGCCTATGGTCGTGAATGGATCACCGTGGTGTCGCGCCTGATGCAGGGCGAGCGGCTGACCTACAAGGGCGAGCATTTCGATGTCCGCGACTATTTGCTGCGGCCGATCAGCCTCTACCGGGACCGTCCGTTGATCTATGTCGGCGGTGAGTCCGAGCCGGCGCGTGCATTGGTTGCCGATCACGGCGACGTCTGGTTCATCAACGGGCAGCCGCTGGAGGATGTCGCAGGCCTGATCGCCGACGTCGCGGCCCGCCCGCGGACAGCGGCGCCGCTCCGCTTCGGGCTGTCGGCGTTCGTGATTGCGCGCGAGACGCAGGCTGAAGCCGAGGCTGCCTACGAGCGGCTGTTGGAATTGTCCAGGAGGGATGCGCCGATCAAGGCGATCCAGAAGCAGAACACCGATCCGAAGGTCGTGATGATGCAGACGATGCAGAAATCGGCGCGGGTCGGCAGCAACGGAGGCACGGCGGCGGGCCTCGTCGGCAGCTACGACCAGGTGGCGGCCCGGATCCAGGCATTCCATCAAGCGGGCATCGAGCTGTTCATGCTGCAGTTCCAGCCATTCGAGGCGGAGATGGAGCGTTTCGCGAAGGAGATCATCCCGCGTGTGCGCGCGACATCGGTGGCCAACCAAAAGCCGCTGCTGGCCAGCGCGCGCTGATCAAATCAGGCGCTTGCTGCCGCCGTCGGCTGTCGTGCAAAGCGGCTGGTCGGCCGCGGCAGGCCGAGATGATCGCGCAAGGTGGTTCCGGCATAATCCGCTCGGAACAGGCCGCGCCGCTGCAGGATCGGCACCACCGTATCGACGAAGATCTCGAGCCCGGTCGGCAGTACGTCCGGCATCAGGTTGAAGCCGTCAGCGGCGCCCGCGTTGAACCAGGCCTCGATATCGTCGGCGATCTGCTCGGGTGTGCCGACGATGATCCGGTGTCCGACGCCGCCGCCAAGCGCGCGCAGCAGCTGCCTTACCGTGAGATTGCCGCGGCGGGCGAGGTTCACCGTTCCCTGGAACATGGTGTGGTTGGCGTTGGCCGGCAGCGGCAACGGATCGGGCAGGGGCTTGTCGAGGTCGAGGATGTCAGGATCGACCTGAAGCGTGCTGGCGAGGCGGGCGAGGCTGTACTGGATCGGAACCAGCTCCCAGAGATCGTCCTGCCGCCGCTTCGCCTCGGCTTCGGTACTGCCGATCACAGTGGCAAGCCCCGGCAGAATGACGATGGAGTCGCCGGAACGGCCATAGGCCGCGGCGCGGGTGCGCAGATCGCGGGCGTAGGCGACGCCTTCATCGATCGTCTGCGCGAGCGTGAACACCGCTTCGGCCTGGGCTGCCGCAAGATCGCGGCCGTCACTCGATCCGCCGGCTTGTACAGTGACAGGTCGGCCTTGCGGCGAACGCGGAACATTGAGCGGTCCGGCCACGGTGTAGTGAGTGCCCCGATGCGCGATCGGATGCACCTTCGACGTATCCACAAAGCGTGCGGTCGCCTTGTCGCCGACAAAGGCATCGTCTTCCCAACTGTCCCACAGCGCGTGCACGACCTCGGCGAACTCCTTGGCGCGGTCGTAGCGCGCCTTGTGCTCGAGCACATTGGAGAGACCGAAATTGCGGCTCGCGGCCGCATCGGCCGTGGTGACGGCATTCCAGCCGGCGCGGCCGCCGCTCGCCAGATCCAGCGTCGCGAAGCGGCGGGCGATATTGTAGGGCTCGTTGTAGGTCGTCGAAGCGGTCGCGATCAACCCGATGTGGCTGGTCGCGGCTGCGACGCTTGCCAGCACGATGGTCGGCTCCATCGACATGAACGAGCGATAGTCGATGCGGTCGGTAATCGCCGGCGTGTCGGCGAGAAAGATTGCGTCGAGCTTGCCGCGCTCGGCAATCTGCGCCACGCGTACGTAATGGCCGACGTCAAAGCAGGCGCGCGGATCGCTCTCCGGCAACCGCCAGGCCGATGCATAGACGCCGGAGTGCAGCAGGTTGACGTTGAGATGAAGCTGACGATGAGACATGACGGCCACGTGTGCTGAATGCGTGCTGTTACGAGATATCGCCGTGTTGCCTGCAAGAAAACGAGGCGCGGGCGCTCGAGGCGAAAAAGAAATATCCGCCTCCGCTCACGCACCTTGCGTATGATCCATATCGCAGCGTGCTGAGACGGCGGAACATCCGATACGCGACAACCGGAATCTTCTTCGCTCGGTCGCGACGGAGAAAGCTTCATCCAACTCTCCGCAAATATCTGAAATTGCCTCCGATCCTCCGGCGCGCAACGATATCGTTGCGACGCAATTTGCGGCCGCAGTCGATTCCGTCCGGAGACGCGACCCCATGACAAGTCAAGCCCACCGCGCCGAGCGCGTGCCCGCGCCGACCGGATCCGTTGAGTTCGACGCCGACGTGCTGGTGCTCGGCGGCGGACCGGCGGGCACCTGGGCTGCCGTCAGCGCCGCGGAACGCGGCGCGCGCGTGGTGCTCGCGGACAAGGGATTTTGCGGCACGTCGGGGGCGACGGCCGCGGCCGGTACCGGCGTCTGGTATGTCGATCCCGAGCCGGCGCAGCGCGAGGCCGCGATGGCCAATCGCGAGAAGCTGGGTGGCCATCTGCAGGATCGTCGCTGGATGGCACGCGTCCTTGATCGGACCTACCAACAGAGCAATCGGCTGGCCGATTGGGGCTATCCCTATCCCGTCGATGACCGCGGCAGGTCGCAGCGCAATTCACTGCAGGGGCCGGAATACATGCGCCTGATGCGCAAGCGCACCAAGCAGGCCGGCGTCACCATCCTCGATCACAGCCCGGCGCTCGAATTGCTGGTGGATGACGCCGGTGCAGTCGCCGGTGCCAGCGGCGTGCGCCGGCAGAAGCATGATCGCTGGACAGTGCGCGCCAAGGCCGTGGTGATCGCGACCGGCGGCTGCGCATTCCTGAGCAAGACGTTGGGCTCGAACGTGCTGACCGGTGACGGCTATCTGATGGCGGCCGAGGTCGGCGCCGATTTTAGCAGCATGGAGTTCTCCAACCCCTACGCGATCTCGCCGGCCTTCGGTTCGGTGACCAAGACGCTGTTCTACGGTTGGGCGACCTTCACCTATGAGGACGGCAGCGTGGTGCCTGGCGCGGCGTCAAAGGGCGGGCGATCGGCGATTGCGCGCGCACTGCTGCAGGGGGCAGTCTATGCCCGGCTCGACAAAGCCGATGAGGATGTGCAGGCGCAGATGCGCGTCTCGCAGCCCAACTTCTTCCTGCCGTTCGATCGCACCGGAATCGATCCGTTCAACGATCGCTTTCCCGTCACCTTGCGGCTCGAAGGCACGGTCCGCGGCACCGGCGGCCTGCGCATCGTCGACGATCATTGTGCGACCAGCGTTGCCGGCCTTTATGCCGCCGGCGATGCCGCAACGCGCGAGTTGATTTGCGGCGGCTTCACCGGCGGCGGCAGCCATAATGCGGCCTGGGCGATCTCGTCGGGAACATGGGCGGGGCAGGGCGCCGCGGAGTACGCAAAGCAATTTGGCGCGGCGGCCAGCAGAAAGTTCTCATCTGCGGGCACCGTCGCGTTTCGGAGCCGCCCGCAGCGTGCGTTCGCCCCGTCAGTCCTTGCGAAGGCGGTGCAGGCCGAGGTCTTCCCCTATGAGCTGAACTATTTCCGTGACGCGACAAGGCTGCATGGCGCGCTGGCGCGCCTCGACACGGCCTGGCTTGACGTGTCCGATGCCGACGCCGCCGGCGCGACCG
The DNA here is from genome assembly GCF_900696085.1 of Bradyrhizobium ivorense. Classification (GTDB taxonomy): domain Bacteria; phylum Pseudomonadota; class Alphaproteobacteria; order Rhizobiales; family Xanthobacteraceae; genus Bradyrhizobium; species Bradyrhizobium ivorense. The sequence continues at coordinate 153,154 of NZ_CAADFC020000012.1, read as the reverse complement.
ATATTCTGCGCGCCCGCGAAAGCGCCGCGATGCTGGCGACCGCGCGGTGGATGTACCGCAGCGCGCTGGTACGGCAAGAGAGCCGCGGCATGCACCGCCGCGACGATTTCCCCGATCAGGACGACCGGCAGCGTCATTACGTGACGACCGGCGGCCTCGATGACGTCTGGACCTCGGTGCGGCCGCATGCCGAGGCATCGTTTGCGGAGGCCGCGGAATGATCGAGGTCATCGATGCCGAGCGCTGCACGTCCTGCGACATCTGCGTGAACGTGTGCCCGACCAACGTGTTTGACAAAACGGACGGAATTCCGGTCATCGCCCGCCAAAACGACTGTCAGACATGCTTCCTTTGCGAGCTTTACTGTCCCGAGGATGCGCTCTATGTGTCTCCCTTCGCTGATGAGGCGCAGTCGATCGACGTGATCGCCCTCAAGCAAACCGATGCGATGGGCAGCTATCGCCGTGCCGTCGGCTGGACCAACGGAACGCGGGACCGCCGCGCCACCGACCGCAGCTACCTGCTCTTCGGTCATTGAGCTCGGGGCGACCCTGGGGCGACCGGAGCGACACTTATTGGACTGACTGAATGAACGTACATCAATCCCTGACGACGGCGCGGCCGGCCGAACCCTTTCCGTCGCTCGTGCCGGCGTCGGCTGCAAGCGAAGCCATGGTCCGGTTCGAGACGGTCTCGAAGGCCTACCCCGCCTACCGTGACAAGCCGAGCGTGCAGGCATTGCAGGAGATCGATTTTGCGATTCCGCGCGGCTCCATCACCGGCGTGATCGGCCGTTCCGGTGCCGGCAAGTCGAGCCTGGTGCGGTTGATCAATGGCCTGGAGAAGCCCTCAACGGGACGCGTCATCGTCGATGGCCGTGAGATTTCCGCGCTGGCGGGTAAGGAGCTGCGCCTGGCGCAGCGATCGATCGGCATGATCTTCCAGCATTTCAACCTGCTGTCGTCGCGCACTGCTGCGGACAATATCGCGCTGCCGCTTGAGATCGCAGGCTGGTCGCGGGCCGACATCGCGGTCCGGGTGGAGGAACTGCTCGAGCTCGTCGGCATCTCCGACAAATTCGATCGCTATCCGTCCGAGCTGTCCGGCGGCCAGAAGCAGCGCATCGGCATTGCCCGCGCGCTCGCCACACGGCCGAATGTCCTGTTGTCTGACGAGGCGACCTCTGCGCTCGATCCGCAGACCACGCGGGCGATCCTGGATTTGCTCGCCAATATCAATCGCGAGCTTGGCGTCACGATCGTGCTGATCACCCACGAGATGTCGGTGGTCCGCCAGCTCGCCAAGGAGGTCGTCGTGATTGACGGCGGCCGGATCGTCGAACGCGACCATGTCGCCGATATCTTCACCCATCCGCGGCATCCGGTGACGCAGGCCTTCCTGTCCGAGGCGGTCGGCGACAGCCTTCCGGTGTCGCTGACGAGCCGCCTGCTGCCGCAGCCGATTGCCAGCGGGCAGGCCGTGATCCGCGTGCAGGTGCGCGGCACCGACGCCGGCGACACCATCGTGGCGCGGCTCGCCCGCGAGCTCGCGATCGACGTGGCGCTGCTGTCGGCGCGCATCGACGAGATCGGCGGCCAGCATGTGGGCTCGCTGACTATCGGTATTCCCGGCGGCGACGCTGCGACCAAGCAGGCCGTCGGCTATCTGTCGCAGAACAAATTCCTGGTGGAGCGCCTCGGCTATGTCGCGTGAACTCATCAACCTGATCATTCAGGCCACCGGCGAGAGCCTGTTCATGGTGTCGGTCGCAGCCCTCGTTGCGACCTCGTTCGGGCTGCCGCTCGGCGTCTTCCTCGCGACCAGCCGGAAGGGAGAGTTGTTCGCTGCACCCGCCGTCAATGGCCTGCTCGGTGTGATCGTCAATGCTGCCCGCTCGACGCCGTTCATCATCCTGGTCGTGGCCATCATACCCTTCACGCGGCTGATTGCCGGCACGTCGATCGGCTCGGGCGCGGCGATCGTGCCGCTGACCATCGCGGCAACCCCATTCATTGCCCGGTTGGTCGAGGCGGCGATCCGGGAAGTCGACGGCGGGTTGATCGAGACCGCGTCCTCGTTCGGCGCCAGCCCGCTGCAGATCGTGTTCAAGGTGCTGATCCCGGAGGCGTTGCCCGGGCTGGTGCTCGCCTTGACGCTCGCCGTCGTCAGCCTGCTCGGTTATTCCGCGATGGTCGGCGCCGTCGGCGGCGGCGGCCTCGGCGATCTCGGCATTCGTTACGGCTATCAGCGCTTCATGCCGGAGATGATGCTGGCCGTCGTCGTGGTGTTGATCGCGCTGGTGCAGACGGTGCAGACCGCGGGCGATTATCTCGCCCGTCGCGTCAATCGCCGCCTGCGCCACCGCTGACGCGGGGCAATCGCATCATGCGATTGCCCAGAGGCAGAGGGCGGCGCTGCACAATTTCGGGATAATGGAATAATACCCCTGAGTTGCCCGACGTGTCAAGTGTCGAACGTCGGCGGCTGCCGGCTACTTTGCATGGGGTTGTTTTTCGGGTTTTGGCAGTCCGCCTCCCACGGAACTCCCCTACGATCCCTTCGGCGCCCAGATCTTGACGTCCGTGGTGTCGACCTTTCGCGGCAGCAGGCCCTCGGCCGTAAACGTGTCGGCAATGCGCTGCTGTTCCGACAGGCCGATGGGAGCAACCGTGCCAACCTTGTAGGAGCGATGGCTGTTGGCTTCCTCGACGGTGGCAGCGTCGATGCCCCAGAGTCCGGCGAGCAGCGTCGCGGCCTCCTTGGGATTGGCTTTGACCCATGTTCCGGTCTCGACAAGCTTGGCGAAGATCACGTTCAACGCATCGCTACGCTTCTCCGCGAAGGCGGCCGAGGCGAGGTAATAGCGCTTGTAGCTGGCGAGCCCATTGCTGCCATCGATCAGGATCTGGGCGCCGGACTGGCGGTGCGCGCTGGTCAGGAAGGGATCCCAGGCGACCCAGGCGTCGACATTGCCGCTGACAAAGGCGGCGCGGCCGTCGGCCGGCGTCAGATAGGCCGGCGTGATGTCCTTGAAGGTCAAGCCGGCCTTGGCCAGCACCGCAAGCAACAGGAAGTGGCTGCCGGCGCCCTTGGTCACCGCGATCTTCCGGCCCTTGAGATCGGCAGCCGTTTTGATCGTAGAGTCTTTCGGCACGAGGATCGCTTGCGCCGAGGGCGATGCTGCTTCCTCGGCGACATAGGCGAGCTTGGCGCCGGCGGCCTGCGCAAAGATCGGCACGGTGTCGGCGACATCGGCGCCGAAATCGACGCTACCGATATTGATGGCTTCGAGCAGAGGAAGCCCGCTGGTGAATTCGTGCCAGGAGACGGTGATGCCTAGCGGCGCCAGCGCCTTCTCCAGCGCGCCGTTGGTCTTAAGGACCGCGGTCAGCGTCGATGATTTCTGGTAGCCGATCCGGATCTCCTCAGCCGCGGCGGGCCGAACCGCCGCGGTCATCATCAGCAATCCAAGCGCGCCGACGGCAAGGCGTCGCGTGATCGATGCGGTGGGCGTTGGTGAGGGAGGGTGGGCGAAGATCGGCATGGCAAGACGTCCTGAAGCGGTCTGAGTTCCCGCCATTTGGATTCAATCGCGGGCTGCTGGCAATTGCGGAGAATTCACCGAAGCTGGTGCATTTTTCTCCATTCGGCTGCCGCCGGAGAAGGACGTTTCGCGCGCGCCATTCTATTCGGCGGCGTCGGGATGAGCCGTCGCGGAGGGCGCGTGGCGGTGGCTGGCGCCGGGATGCGTGGCGTGCAGGCGCGGCCCGCGCCCCGGAAACAGCTTTTCGCGGAGCGTGCCCTCCCGATAGGCGGCCTTGTAGACGCCGCGCGACTGCAATTCCGGCACGACGAGGTCGACAAAGGCGTTCAGCGATTCCGGCGCGACCAGGCGGAACAGGTTGAAGCCGTCGACGTCGGTCTCCTCCGCCCAGGCGATGAGTTCGTCGGCGACATCCTGCGGCGAGCCGACCACGAACGGCGAGCGCGCCCCGACGCGGCTGAGCGTTGCGAGATCACCGACGCGGACCGGGCGATCGCTGCGCAATGTGAAATTCTCGACCATCGACTGGATCGCGTTGCTCTCGACATATTGCACCGCCTGGTCGGGTCGATAGGTGGAGAAATCGATGCCGGTCCAGCCGGAGAGCAGGGCGAGCTGGCCGGTCTGGTCGACATGCTCGGCATATTCCGCGAGCAGATCGTTAGCTTCCGCACGTGTTGGGGCAACGATCACCGTCGCACCCGCAAACAGGCGGATATCATAGGGATCGCGCCCGAATTCCTTGGCGGCATCGCGGATGTCGCGAACAGCGCGAGCGAGGATCGGCTTGGTCTGGCCGTTGAGGAAGATCGCCTCCGCATGCCTTGCGGCAAAGGCGCGGCCACGCTTCGAAGTCCCGGCCTGGTACAGCAGCGGCGTACGTTGGGGAGAAGGTTCCGCGAGATGGATGCCGTCCACCTTGTAATGGCGCCCTTCGTGCCGGATGCGATGGATCTTCGCGGGATCCGTGAAGATGCGAGATGCGCGGTCGCGACGGACCGCACCGCCCTCCCAACTGCCTTCCCATAATTTGTAGGTCGCCGCGAGAAACTCCTCGGCCGCTTCATAGCGGTCGTCATGTGCGCGATTTGCATCGAGGCCCATCCCGCGGGCACCGCTGTCGAGATAGCCGGTGACGATGTTCCAGCCGATCCGCCCGCCGGTCAGATGATCGAGCGTCGAGAAGCGGCGGGCGAACTGGTACGGATGCTCGTAGGTGAGGTTGGAGGTGATGCCGAAGCCGAGATGCTTCGTCACAAGCGCCATGGCGGAGACGAGCAGGGTCGGTTCCGCATTGGGCAATTGGACGGCTTGGCTCAGGGCTGTATCCGGATTGCTGCCATAGACGTCGTAGACACCGAAGACGTCGGCCAGGAAGATGCCGTCGAGCAGGCCGCGCTCGGCGGTCCGCGCATAGTCGACCCAGTAATCCAGCGAATTGTAGTTGAGCGAATTGTCGCGCGGATGCGACCACAGGCCGGCCCAGTTGTGGCTCGGCGCCATCATGTTGAAGGCATTGAACCGAAGTTCTCGCGGTCGCGCCATCGATCTGTCCCGACAATGAGTAGTTTTGGCGCAACTTATCATCTGATCGACGATGCATTGTTTTCTATTCGGATGTCGGGAGTGAAAATCCTGCTGCGCGGCAATCGAATGCAGGAATGTTTTTGATCGACGCTTCCGCATCGCACAGAAGCGTCATGTCGAAGCCGCACGCAAATCCGATCGATGTCCATCGTGCGTGCGCTCACCATGTGCTTGGCCCGGGCAAAACAAACCATTTGTGTTGGCCGCGTCTGCTGAAACATTCGCGGTGTTTCGTCTCACTGCGACAGTACGTGCATCGCTATTTTTCCGGATATCTCGACAGCACAAAAAAGCTGCGCATCATTTGTCGATCCGTAACGCTGAACTCGCGGACTCCAGGAGATATCGAGATGCCGGTCGAAACCAAGAACGTCGAGACGCTCGCCTTGCATGGCGGCTCCTACCGGTCGGATCCGGCAACGGGGGCCGTCGCCGTTCCGATCTATCAGACGACGTCATTTCAGTTCGAGAGCACGGATCACGCATCGCGTCTGTTCGCGCTGGAGGCGCTCGGGCAGATCTACACCCGGATCAAGAACCCGACGGCCGACGCCTTCGAGGAGCGGCTGGCGGCGCTGGAGGGTGGCGTCGCGGCGCTTGCCGTCGCGTCCGGCCAGACCGCCTCGGCGTTCGCCATCTTCAATATCGCGCAGGCCGGCGACAACATCGTCTCCTCGACCGATCTTTATGGCGGCGCCTGGACGTTGCTGTCGCAGACGCTGAAGCAGTTCGGCATCGAGGTTCGCTTCGTCGATCCAGTTGACCCGGAGAACTTCAGGCGCGCCACCGACGCGAAGACCCGTGCCTATTTCGCGGAGACCTTGCCGAACCCCAAGCTCAACGTATTTCCGATCAGGGAGGTCGCGGATATCGGCCGTTCGCTCGGCGTTCCGCTCATCCTCGACAATACGGCAACCCCGATCATCGCGCGCCCGTTCGAGCATGGTGCCGCGATCGTGGTCTACTCGACGACGAAATATATCGGCGGCCACGGCACCTCGATCGGCGGCGCGATCATCGATGGCGGCAATTTCGACTGGGCGGCGCATGCCGACCGGTTTCCGCTGCTGACGCAGCCGGACGGCGCCTATCACGGCGCGATCTGGACCGAGGCGGCCAAGCCGCTCGGCCCGATTGCCTACATCTTGCGCGCCCGGGTGAAGCTGCTGCGCGATCTCGGCGCGGCGATCGCACCGCAGAACGCATTCCAGTTCATCCAGGGGCTCGAGACGCTGCCGCTGCGACTGCGCCAGCACAATGAGAACGCGATCAAGGTTGCGCACTTCCTGGCCAAGCATCCAGCGGTCTCGCATGTGATCTTCCCGGGATTGCAGAGCGGCGAGAGCCGCCGGCGTGCGGACGCCTACCTGAAGGGCGGCTATGGCGCCCTGGTCGGCTTCGAGCTGAAAGGCGGTGTCGAGGCCGGTCGCCGCTTCATCGACGCGCTGAAGCTGTTCTATCACGTCGCCAATATCGGCGATGCGCGGTCGCTCGCGATCCATCCGGCATCGACCACCCATCAGCAGCTCTCTAGCGCCGAACAGCTCGCGGCCGGCGTTACGCCCGGCTATGTCAGGCTCTCGGTCGGGATCGAGCATCCCGATGATATCCTCGCCGATCTCACCCAGGCGCTCGCGCAGGCCGAGGTCGGCGGTAGTGCCCGCAAGGCGGCGTGATCAAACGAGAAACGGATTCACGACAATGAAGACTCTCTTGCGTTTGGCGCAGGCCGCTGGCTTGTCGCTGGCTTTGATCGGTTCTGCATGGGCCGACGAACCATTGAAGATTGCGACCAGCGCGGGCCCGGTCGGCCAGCTGGCGGCGTTCGCGGCGAGACTCGCGAAGAACAAGGGGCAGGACGTCAAGATCGTCGAGCTGTCCGACTGGGTCGCGTTGAATGAGGTGGTCAACAGCGGCGACGTCGACGCCAACCTGTTCCAGCATGCGACCTATCTGGCGCTCCAGAACAAGCAGCGCGGTTTCAACCTCGTCCAGGTCGACAAGGTCGGCGTGATCGCGCCGGTCGGGCTGTTTTCGAAGAAAATCAAGTCGCTCGAGGAGATCAAGTCGGGCGACAGCGTCGCAATCCCGAACGAGCCACTCAACGGCGCACGCGGATTGATCCTGCTCGAACGCGCCGGGCTAATCAAGCTGGCGCCGGGCAAGGGCTTTTCGGTGAGCCGGTTCGATATCATCGACAACCCCAAGAACTTGAAGATCGTGGAGCTCGACCCTGCACAGACCTATCGCTCGCTCGATGACGTCACCCTCGCGCTGGTCAACATCACCTATCTGATTCCGGCCGGCGGCGATCCGAAATCGGCGCTGATCATTGACCGCACGGTTGATGATGGCCTGGTGCTGCGGTTCACGGCGCGGCCGGACAAGAAGGACGATCCGCGCCTGAAGGCCTTCATCCAGGTGTTCAACTCGCCCGAGGTCAAGCAGTTCATCGAGGAGAAGATCCCGGCGTTCATTCCGGCAGGCTTCAACAGCTAGATGCGGACGAGTTGTCGATGAGGTTCCAGCTGTCCCTCGTTGCCTGTGCTGGCGAGCAGGGTGGCGAGGGCAGCACATTGGTTGCGGATGTCGGGAATGGCGATGATTTCCCAGAACGTGGCACGCGTGAGCGGACCGACTGCGAACAGGCGGCGCGAGATCGTGCCGTCGCGCTCGATGAGCGCGCAGTCGGAGGCGGTCTCGATGCCGATGCAGAGCGGGTCGACGCGGGCAAGGCCGCGTTCGAACAATCTGCGCACCGCCGGATTGGGCGTCGCGTGTGGATCCTTGACGATGCCGGTGCAGTCGACGACGGCGCCGACCTGCATGTTGCGGATCCGTGTATCGCCGCGCCGGCGATAGTTGATCAGTGATCCACTGTCGTTCGAGGCGATGCTGATCACCTTGGCGGCCATTAAGGTGAGTTGCCCTGCATACATCGCCTGCGTGACGCGAGCTTCGACCTCCGGCGCCATCCGATGCCGGTGTACGTCCCACCAGGCACGGGCGTGCTCGAGGAAGCGGCGTTTGGATGCCTGCGGAAGCTCGTGCCACAGCCGTTGGGTATAGGGCCGCAGGCCGTCGATCACGCTGCGCCAGTCACCGCCGTCGGCTGCGTTTCGTTCAATGTGACCGCGAAGCCAGCGGAGCAGCGCGGCGATGCCAGCGCCGAACGGAACATCGGCCTCGTCAATGCGCTGAGCATCGACGCGACGGTGCGCTTTCGCGAGCAGGCCGCGCCGTGACATCGCGATGATCGGCCCGCGGTGCCCATCGCGCAGCAGCGACAGGACATAGTCGACCATCGTCAATCCCGTACCGAGGAGCAGGACGGCTGCATCGGCATCGATCGGGGCGGCCGAGGGAGGCGCCCATGGATCGGCATAACCCGCGCGACTGGCTCTCATGTCATGCCCGGTTGCGAGAACGACGGTATCGCCTACCAGCGACTGGCCGTCGTCCAGCACCGCCGTCACGCCGGTCTCGCTCGCATGGATATCGACGCAGGTGCCGCGCACGATCGACAGTCGCTCGACATCCGCCGGTTCGGATGTGCGCTGCTCGAGCAGGCTCGCGATGTAGTCGCCGTAGATGCGTCGCGGTACGAAGCAATAGGGATCCGGGCAGAGAGGCGCTTCGCGGTCATGCGAGGTCAACCAGCGCCAGAAATGATCCGGCTGGTCGGGCAGCGCGCTCATATTGGCGACGCGTACATTCAGGAGATGATCGGGGTTTCCGGTATGATAGGCAATGCCGCGGCCGATGTCCGGCCGTTGCTCGATCAGCGTGACGCGAAGATTGCGCGTCGGCTGCTGCAGCAATTGATAGGCGAGCAGCACGCCGCTGGCGCCTCCGCCGATGATGATGATGCGACGTCCGTTGGAACCTGTCATGCTGTTGCCCACCGATCGGCTGGCCGCACAACGAGCGGCGCCAGGGATAAGGTTTCGCACGCAAACTCACGCGCGGCCTCGACGAGGAGGTCGCATGTTCACACGTGTCACACCGCAATCGGGTCGGCTCAGCGCCAGAGGAGCCAGCAATCAGCCGTGTGGCCCGAACAGGAATATCTCGTGAAAGTTGTCTCGTCCATCGACAGACGTGGCCCGCGCCAATCGTCGTTGCCAGCGTCGCACTCGCCGCGTGATCCGGCCGAGCGTGGAAAGCCAAGAAGAGGCCGTTTGCATCAAACCTCCTGCGCGTTCGAGATCCTCACGATAGCATGGCTTTTCTCTGGTCGAATGCGAATGTTGATAGCAATGATAACTTTGAAATCGACAGCATGTCGTGACGCCGCGTGCAGACAAGTCATTTCGTCCTCAAGCGTAGCAAAGAAAAGTCATTTCCCTGACGTGTTGACCGCGATGACTCGCCGGGGCCATTCAGTCGGTTCCATTTCTCGTGCAGCCTCCGCCGCAGAACCGATGTTCCGCCGTATCGACAATTTTGGATTTCCATTTCATTGATTTCGACGGCCGAGCAGGCGATGACCTGCAACGCAAATTCCACGGAGAGTAGAATGTCGTTTCGTCCCGTCCTGATCCTCGCCACCATGCTCGCCGCCTGGTCGGCAAACGCTGCAGCCGAGACGATCAAGATCGGCGTCACGCCGGGACCGCATGCGCAGATTCTCGAAGCGGTGAAGCCGATCGCGGCGAGGGGCGGGCTCGACGTTCAGCTGATCGAGTTCTCCGACTATGTCGTGCCGAATGCCGCGCTGGATGCCGGCGACATCCAGGCCAACTCGTTTCAGAACCAGCCCTATCTCGACAACCAGAAGGCCGATCGCGGCTACAAGATCGAAGTGGTGGGCCTGACCGTCAACTTCCCGATCGGCGTCTATTCCAAGAAGCACAAGAATTGGGCCGATATCCCTGACGGCGGGAAGGTCTCGATTCCGAACGACCCGACCAATGGCGGACGCGTGCTGCTTCTGCTGCGCGACAAGGGCGTGATCAAGCTGAAGGACGGCACGGGCTTCAAGCCGACGGTCCTGGACATCGTGGAGAATCCCAAAAAGCTGAAATTCGTCGAGGTCGACGCAGCGCAAGCTCCACGCGCGCTCGACGATGTCGACGCTGCGGCGATCAACACCAACTACGCGACGCAAGCTGGGCTCGATCCGGTCAAGGATCCGATCCTGCGCGAAGACCCGAAGGGACCGTACGTCAATCTGATCGCGGTTCGCGCGGCCGACAAGGACAAGCCGTGGGTCAAGATCCTGGTCGACAGCTATCACACGCCCGAGGTCAAGGAGTTCGTCCTGACCAAGTTCAAGGGTGCAGTGCTGCCGAGCTGGTGATCAGTGCCGTCGGTCGGCGCGCGCCACTGGAGATCAACTTTTCGTCTAGATTGATTACTTGGCGCAAACCTATGCGGAGCGATCCAAGATCATTTTTCTGGTTGAGCACAAGATGGATGTCGTGCGCGAGCTGGCCGACAGGATCATCGTGCTGCACAACGGGACACTTGTGGCCGACGGGAAGCCGGCTGACGTGATCGCGATGCCGATTGTCCAGGAGGCCTATCTGGGCCTCCCTGGCCCGGAGGGCTTACAATGAACGCGCTTTCGCTGGAAGGCGTGCACGCGCATATCGGGGCCTATCACATCCTGCACGGCGTGCATCCGGTCGTCCCGAAGGGAAAAGTGACTATGTTGCTGGGACGCAATGGCGCGGGCAAGACCACGACGCTGCGGACCATCATGGGGGACTATGGCGCGCCTCGCGCGGCAACATCCGATTTGATGGAAAAGAGATTGGGGCGCTGCCGACGCCGTCGATCTCCGCAATGGGAGTCGCTTACGTGCCCGAACATATGGGCATCTTCGCCGATCTGACCGTGAAGGAATGACTATGAGAGGCTGGCCGACAAGCGGATCGACTTTGTGGCGCGCTTAGCAGTCCAGGGTCGTCTCTCGCTCCCACCGGGTCAGATGACGTGAAAAATCGCTCCACTCTTGATGCTTCAGCTTTAGAAAGGCGGGAACGTAGGCGCCGAGGCTCTCGCAGAGCAGCTTGGAGCCTTCCAGTGCGCGCAATGCGTCGAGTAGATTGAGCGGCAGCTTCTTCACATCCTTCACGAGGTGACCGTCGGTATACATGTTGATATCGAGACGCTTGCCGGGGTCGCGATTGCTCTGGATGCCGTCGAGGCCTGCGGCCAAGATCGCCGCCTGCATGGCGTAGGGGTTGGCGGCGCCATCGGCCAGCCGCAGTTCGAACCGTCCCGCCTCGGGAATGCGAATCATGTGGGTACGGTTGTTGCCCGAGAACGTCACCGTGTTTGGGCTCCAGGTCGCGCCGGAGATGGTGCGCGGCGCGTTGATGCGCTTGTAGGAATTGACCGTGGGGTTCAGGATGGCTGCGAGAGCGTCGGCGGAATGAATAATCCCGCCGATGAAGGCGTAGCCGGTGGCGGAGATTCCAAGCTCTCCCTTGTCATCCTCGAAGACGTTCCGGTTGCCGTTCCATAGCGAGACGTGGACGTGGCAGCCATTGCCCGTCAGACCCGAAAACGGCTTTGGCATGAACGTCGCGCGCAACTGGTGCCTTTCGGCGATCGACTTCACCATATACTTGAAGAAAGCGTGCCGGTCGGCGGTGGTCAGGGCGTCGCTGTAGTCCCAGTTCATCTCGAACTGGCCGTTCGCATCCTCATGATCGTTCTGATAGGGCTTCCAGCCCAGCGCGAGCATACTGTCGCAGATCTCGCTGATGACGTCATAGCGCCGCATCAAGGCGGATTGATCGTAGCACGGCTTGGCTTGACGATCGGATCCGTCGCCAATGCTCTCGCCGTCCGGTGAGATCAGGAAGAATTCGCACTCGACGCCACTCTTGAGCTGGAAACCGCGCTCGGCCGCTTTGCCGATCAGGCGCTTCAACACATTCCGCGGTCCCTGTTCGACCGGCTTGCCGCTCATCCAGAGATCGGCTGCCAGCCAGCCCACTTCCGGTTTCCACGGCAACTGGATGAGGCTGGCCGGATCGGGGATCGCGAGCATGTCGGGATCCGCCGGCGTCATGTCGAGCCACGTCGCAAAGCCGGCGAAGCCCGCCCCGTTCTTGGCCATTCCGCCGATCGCTTCGGCAGGAACCAGCTTGGCGCGCTGTGTTCCCACCAGATCCGTATAGGAAATCAGGAAGTACTTGATCTTCCGTTCTTTGGCGACTTCAGCAAGGTCGATTGACATGGTGCCTCTTTACTCAAGATGAGTGTCAGAATCAGTCCCGGCCAGGAATCCAGCTTGTGCCCACAAGCGGCACGCGCGTGATGGCGGCCGCCTCGACGGTGAGTGCGACGAGATCTTCGGGTTCGAGATTGTGTATGTGGCTCTTGCCGCAGGCGCGCGCGATGGTCTGCGCCTCGAGGGTGAGAACTGAGAGGTAGTTGGCCAGGCGTCGGCCCGCCACGGCCGGGTCGAGCCGCTTGGCCAGTTCGGGATCCTGGGTCGTGATGCCTGCAGGATCGAGACCTTCGTGCCAATCATCATAGGCGCCGGCCGTGCTACCCAGTTTCTGATATTCGCTCTCGAGCGCCGGGCTATTATCACCCATGGCGATCAGGGCGGCAGTCCCGATCGCGACCGCATCGGCCCCGAGCGCAAGTGCCTTGGCGACGTCGGCGCCATTTCGAATTCCGCCGGAGACGATGAGCTGCACCTTGCGATGCATGCCGAGCTCCTGAAGCGCTTCAACGGCAGGACGGATCGCCGCGAGCGTCGGAATGCCGACATTCTCGATGAAGACCTCTTGCGTCGCGGCCGTGCCACCCTGCATGCCGTCGATAACGACGACGTCGGCGCCGGATTTCACCGCCAGCGCCGTGTCGTAGTAGGGGCGGCTCGCGCCGACCTTCACATAGATCGGCTTCTGCCAGTCCGTGATCTCGCGGATCTCCTCGATCTTGATTTCTAGATCATCCGGGCCTGTCCAGTCCGGATGCCGCGAGGCCGAGCGCTGGTCGATGCCGGCCGGCAAGGTCCGCATTTCGGCGACGCGTTCGGAGATTTTCTGGCCCAGCAACATGCCGCCGCCGCCCGGCTTGGCGCCCTGTCCGACCACGATCTCGATCGCATCGGCACGACGCAGATCGTCCGGGTTCATGCCGTAGCGAGAGGGAAGCAGTTGGTAGACCAGAATCGAGGAGTGCTCGCGCTCCTCGTTCGTCATGCCGCCGTCGCCGGTCGTCGTGCTGGTGCCGACGGCCGTCGCGCCGCGGCCCAGCGCCTCCTTGGCAGGAGCCGATAGGGCGCCGAAACTCATCCCGGCGATCGTCACGGGGGTCTTGAGGTGAATCGGCCTCTTGGCAAATCGCGAACCGAGCACGACGTCCGTCCCGCATTTCTCGCGATAGCCCTCCAGAGGGTAGCGCGACACGGAGGCGCCGAGAAACAGCAAGTCGTCGAAATGCGGCACGCGCCGCTTCGCGCCACCGCCGCGGATATCGTAGATGCCCGTCGCCGCTGCGCGTTGGATTTCCGAGATGGTGTATCGGTCGAAAGTCGCCGAGAAACGCGGTTCGGTGCGGATTGGCTTTGCAGATGACATCGTCGGCCTTCAGTAGGAAGAAAGATTGTCGATGTGGAAGTTGTAGAGACGACGGGCCGACGCATACATGCGGAAATCCTCCGGACTGACGGTTTCCACGCCGGCGCCGGCGAGAATGCCGGAAAGCCGGGTCTTGTCGTCTGCCGACATGGGCTTTTCGATGCAGTCGGCACCGAGGCTTTTGACCTTGCCGCGGACGAAGACGGTAGCCTCGTAGATTGAATCTCCGAGCGCCTCGCCGGCGTCGCCGAGCACGACGAGATTGCCGGCCTGCGCCATGAACGCGCTCATGGCGCCGATCGAACCTTTGACGATGATGTCGATGCCTTTCATCGAGATCCCGCAGCGTGCGGCGGCATCGCCTTCGACGATCAGAAGCCCGCCCCGGCCGGTGGCACCGGCGGATTGGCTCGCGTCTCCCATGACGTGAACCCGGCCCGACATCATGTTCTCGGCGACGCCCTGTCCGGCGTTGCCGTGAATCGTGATCGAGGCCTGCTTGTTCATGCCCGCGCAGTAATAGCCGACATTGCCTTTGATCACGATGTCGATGGGGGCATCCACGCCGGCGCCAATGGCGTGCTTGCCGCCCGAATTGGTCACCTGCCAAAGGGTCTCGTTGGTGTCTGGCGTCAGCCGATGGAGCGCAGCGTTCAAATCCCGGACGGATTGCTGTTCAAGATCGACCACGTGCATCACCGACGTTCCCAGGCATAAACGGTGGCGGGCTCGGGCTCGAAGACGCGCGCCTTATCTATTCCGGGCAGCACGGCGAGCGCGCGAAATTCCGAGCCGAAGGCGACATAGTCGTCGGACTCGGCCAGCACCGCCGGTTTGCACGCAACGGGATCGCGCAGCACGGCAAAGCCGTCGCGGGTGCCGACCACAAAGGTAAAAAAGCCGTCGAGCGCATCAAGGCTGGACGTCAGTGCCTCCTTGAGGCTGTCGCCTTCGCGCATCCGCCAGGTCAAATACCCCGCGGCAACCTCCGAGTCGTTCTCGGTCTCGAACACGAGTCCCTCGCGTCGAAGATTGCGCCGTACGGCGTTGTGGTTCGAGAGCGAGCCGTTGTGGACCAGGCACTGGTCGTCTCCGGTCGAGAACGGGTGAGCGCCTTCCGTGGTCACCGCCGACTCCGTCGCCATGCGGGTGTGGCCGATGCCGTGCGTCCCGCGCATCGCGGATATGGAGAAACGGTTCGCCACGCGTTCGGGAAGCCCGACTTCCTTGTATATCTCCATGCGCGACCCCGCGCTCACGACATCGATGTCGGGTGCATGCTGAGCCAGCCAGGTCAACGCCGGCGCGCGCCGGTGCTTCGGGATTGTCAAGACGACATGGTTGGAGCGCCGGATGAGATCGACGCCTGCCTCGATCGCGGCGGCAAGCTTTCCCGCGAGATCGCCATCCGCCGCCGGATCAGCTGCGCGGAGCGTCAGCTTGATCAGATCGTCGGCGCCCGATCCGTAGACGGCGATGCCGGCGCTGTCGGGACCGCGCGCCGACATGGTCGCGAGCATGCGCGACAGGTGCCCCCCAAGCTCCGGTTGAAGCCGCTCGTTCTTGAGAAACAATCCGACGATGCCGCACATGCACTGCTCCTTCGCTGGGGAACAATGTAGCAGCCCGAACCTGTCGGTCAACTGTCAGGAATAAAAATTTCCTGATAAGAAATTAAGCAAGGCTCTGCAACCAGATTAGGCGGGGCGCCGCGGATACACGATGATCGACAGGTAGGTCATGGGCCGCTTGACCAGGACCTCGGGGCCGTGCAGCGCGCCGGAATCGAACATAAGGGAATCGCCCGGGCGCAACCGATAGCTCTTGCTGCCGTGCCGATAGAGCACCTCGCCACTCAGCATGTAGATGAACTCGGTTCCGGCATGCTGGAATTCGGTGTAGGCCTCGGCTCCTTCCTTCAGCGTGATGAGATACGGCTCGACGACGACGTCGTCGTCGTTGACGTGTCCGAGCAGTTGATAGACGTGTCCGACCTTGGTGCCGCGGCGTTCGATCACGACGCCCTGCTTGGCGCGAACGAACGAGCAGTCGCGACGCTCCTCGGACGCCGCAAACAACCGGCTGAGCGGTACCGTCAGCGCCTGCGCGATCGACTGCAGCGTAGAAAGCGACGGGGAAATCTGGCCGTTTTCGATCTTCGATAGCATGCCGCCGGAGATGTTGGCGGCATTTGCAAGATCGTTGACAGAGAGATCCTGCTCGCGGCGCGTATCCCTGATCTTGGCGCCGAGCGCGCGCTCGAGACTCCGGTCGCTGGCGACCGGAGCGCTCGACCCGGTATGGTAGGTGGAGTTCGCGTCGGTCGCGTCCGTCGATCGCACTGCAGTCTTTCGTCTCATGTGTTGGTCCCTCTCGCGTCGCCCCTCGTAACATGTCGGCGGGGCGGGTCGATAATGATTTCTGCAACCGGGGCGGGTCGATTGTCGCTTGTCCCGCGCAAACTTTTCGGCGTGAAGCCTGTCTATTTTCCAGATGGTGCCTTCCCCGTGGTGGTGCTCGTGTGCATTTCTGTAAATCCGCCATCGAAAGCAATTATAACTCACAGTGCACAAAATTTATTCTTGAGAAAGTTCCGACCATTTGTATCGTCTAGAAAATACATTTCGCAGCAAGAAAGCCAGCGGAGAGGTCGTTATGCGGACGGATCGTCGGAATTTCATGAAGGCCACCCTGGGCGCCGCCGCCGCGGCTGCTGCGCCCTACGGATTTGTAAAAAGCATCAATCAAGCCTGGGGCGCGCAGTCCTGGATCAAGAAAGGCGAACCGATCAAGGTCGGTCTGCTGTTCTCACTCACCGGCGGCCTCGCGGTGCCGGAAGAAGATTCCACGCTCGTGATGCAGTATGCGATCGACGAGATCAACAAAAGCGGCGGTATCGCCGGCCAGCCGATCGAGCCGGTGATCGTCGACGCGAAGTCGGACTTCAATGTCTACTCCGAGAAGACCAAGGAACTGATCCTTCGCAATCGCGTCGTTGCGATCTTCGGCTGCTACACCTCGGCGAGCCGCAAGGCCATTCTGCCCACGGTCATGGCGCAGAACCACCTGCTGTATTACCCGACCTGCTATGAGGGCGCGGAGTGCACACAGAATACGATCTGCACCGGTCCGCTCGCGAACCAGCATTCCAAGGACCTGATCCCGTTCATGGTCCAGCAATTCGGCAAGAAGGTCTTTTTCGTCGGATCGAATTATGTGTGGCCGAAGGAGTCCAACAAGAACGCCAAGGTCTGGCTGCAGCAGGCCGGCGGCGAACTGCTCGGCGAGGAGTATATTCCGCTCGGCAGCTCCGAGTTCGGTCCGGTGCTCAACAAGATCCGCGAAGCCAAGCCGAACTTCATCTTCTCGACCGTGGTCGGCGCATCCGATATCGCCTTCCACAAGCAGTTCAAGCAGGAGGGCTTCAAGGTCGATTCGATGCCGATCGCCTCGCTTACGACGGGCGAAATCGAGACCCGCGCCATGGGCAACGAGTACGGCGCCGGTCACTTCCTGTCGGCCCCGTACTTCCAGGGCCTGGACAATCCGACCAACCACAAGTTTGTCGAAAGCTTCCTCAAGAGCAAGTACGGCAAGAACGGCGTCACGCACTACAACATGGAGGAGACCTATCTCTCCGCCTATGTGTTCAAATACGGGCTGGAGAAGGCGATTGCCAAAGTTGGTGTCGAGGAAGTGACGCCGCGCGCGATCCGCGACAACACCGGCGGCATCAAGGTCGAAGACGCGGTGTCGCCCGAAGGGCTGATCTGGATCGACGACCAGAACTTCAACACATGGCTCAAGCCGAAGATCGGACAGTGCCAGGCCGACGGCAGCTTCAAGATCGTGAAGTCATCCGCAGAACACGTCGCGCCCGATCCCTACTCGATCTATCCGGATCTCGGCAAATGCACCGCTGATGGCCTCAAGGCCGCTGACGGCAAGGTCCGCAAGGGCGTGATCTGACGTATCCTCGCACGACGGGCCGTCCCATGGCGCCAAGCGAATGGCGCCACGGGCCAGCCATCGAACTCACGGCGGAGTTAGGCATGGCGGTCGGATCCTTTTTTACGTCGTTCGATCTGAGTGCGTTTATCAACGCGCTGATCCTGGGTATCAGCATCGCCAGCATCTGGCTGATCGCCGCACTCGGATTGACGATCATCTATGGTGCGGCGGGCGTGATCAACATGGCGCATGGCGAGTTCATCATGCTCGGCGCCTACAGCTCCTACATGCTGCAGAGCTTTCTGGGATTCCCGTTCGTCCTGTGCGTGCCCGCCTCATTCCTGATCGTCGCCCTGGTCGGGCTGGTGCTGGAGCGGGGATTGATCCGCTACCTCTACAAACGTCCTCTCGATACGCTGCTCGCCACCTTCGGTGTATCGCTGGTGCTGATGCAGGGTGTCCGGCTGATCTTCGGTAGTGATCCAAAGTACCTCGCGGTGCCACCGATCTTTTCGAGCAACATCCAGTTTTCCTTCGTCAACATCTCCGTATTCCGTGTCGTCGTGTTGCTGGTGACGCTGGGGATCGTCACCGGGCTCTGGGCGCTGTTCTACCGGACGCGGTTTGGCGTCCAGGTTCGCGCGGTGATGCAGGACAAGGAGATGGCCGCCTCCTTCGGCGTCAACGCCGACCGAGTCTACATGCTGACTTTCGCGCTCGGAGCCGGGCTGGCTGGCGTCGCGGGCTCGCTATTCGGTGTTCTCAACATCGTTCTTCCCACCATGGGCGCGTCCTATGTGGTGCAGGCGTTCCTGGTGGTGGTGGTCGGGGGCGGCACACTGGCCGGCAGCGTCGCCGCGGGGGGTGCCACCGGCGAGTTGCAGTCGATTTTCGCCTATTTCACCAACGACACGTTCGCCCGCTTCCTGTTGTTCGTGCTGATCGTGGTGTTCCTGCGGATTCGTCCGCAAGGGCTGTTCGCCCCCTCTGCGAAGCGACGCTGAGGAGGTTGGCGGTGCGCTCGGGAAGAGGAATGCGGAAATGAATCTCTATCACAGGCCGGGCGCGCAATGGCTGGCTTATCTCGTCTTCTACGTCGTGCTTGCGGCCGTGCCGTTCGTGGTCAGCGACAACTTCCTGCTGAATCAGCTGTCGACCTATGGCGTGTTTGCCATGCTCGCGCTGTCGATCAGCCTCTGCTGGGGTTTCGGCGGCATTTTGAACCTCGGCCAGGGCATTCCGTTCGGTCTCGGCGCCTATGGCATGGCAATGACCATGCAGATGCAGTCGCAGGACGCGTCCAACCCGATGCCGCCCTTCATGCTGAACAACAGCCTTGATCGTCTGCCGCTGTTCTGGGTTCCGTTCTGGAACACCGGTGTCGGGATCACCCTGGCCTTGGTCGTGCCGACGCTGTTTTGCGCCATCTTCGGCTGGCTGATGTTTCGCGCCCGCGTCTCGGGCCCGTTCTTCGCGATCATGACGCTTGCCATGCTCAGCGCCTGGGGCACGCTGATCCTTGACATTCAGCCCTACACCAACGGGGTCAACGGCATCACTCCGCCGGCTCCGTTGAAACTTGGGGAGATCGTCGTCGATCCCTACAGCCCGGCTGCCTACTGGACGGTGCTTGCGCTGCTCGTGCTGGCGACTGTCGTCGCGAAGCTCATGACGCTGAGCCGGTTCGGCCTGGTCGTGCAGTCCGTACGCAACGACGCCGAGCGCGTTCGCTTCCTCGGCTACAATGTCGCGGGCTACGAGACCGCGATCTACACCATCTCGGGCTTCTTTGCCGCGGTGGCGGGCTGCTGCTGGGTGATGCTGACGCAGTACGTCTCGCCCGCCCAGTTCGACACCACCTTCAGCCTGTCGATGGTGATCTGGGCCGGCATCGGCGGCCGCATGTCTCTGATGGGGGCGATCCTCGGCGCGTTCCTGATCCAGGGCGCGCAGAGCTATCTCGGAGACGCCTTCCTCAACACCTGGCTGCTGATCCTCGGCGGCTTCTTCATCCTCGTCGTGCGCTTCCTGCCCAAGGGGCTGATCGGCCTGGTCGAAAGCGCGCTCGGAAGACTGTCCTCGTCGACGGGCGGCAAGACGGACGGCAATGGCGTGTCCTCCATCCGCAGCCGCCTTTTGCAGCAGCCGGGCGAGTGAGGAGACGGCCATGAGTTTTCTCGAGATCCGCAATCTCTGCAAAAGCTTCGACACCGTCTCGGTCATCAATGATTTCAGCATTGAGCTGGTCGAGCAGACTTTGTGTTGCCTGGTCGGACCGAACGGGGCGGGCAAGACCACGACGATGGACCTCGTCACCGGGCGGCAGAAGCCGACCTCAGGTCAGATCATCTTCTGCGACGACGACATCACAGGTCTTGACGAGCACGAAATCGCCCGTCGCGGCATCGGTCGCAAATTCCAGGTGCCGGCCGTGTTCCGCGACCTGACGGTGCGGCAGAACCTCGAGGTCGCCTATAGCCGCAGTACGCATCCGCTGAAGAACCTGTTCCGCTTCCGGGCACCGGGCTTCGCGGACAAGCTGGACGAGGTGCTGTCGGTCACCGGGCTCGGCGGCCGGCTGAACATCGAGGCCGGCATTCTCTCGCATGGCGAGACCCAGTGGCTAGAGATCGGCATGGTGCTGATGCAGAACCCGCGTCTGCTTCTGCTCGACGAGCCGGTTGCCGGCATGACCGAGTCGGAGATCGATAAGACCGCGGAGATCTTCAACAATCTCAAGCGCACCAACTCCCTTGTGGTGGTCGAGCACGACATGGCCTTCGTTCGCCAGATCGCCGACGTGGTCACCGTGATGCACATGGGAAGCCTGCTCGCGCAAGGGCCGATCAGCGAAATCGAAGCCAACGAGCGCGTTCGTGAGGTCTATCTCGGCGAAACGGGGGAAGCGTAGCCATGCTGCTCGCGATGGACCGGGTCACTTCCTACTACGGCAAGACGGCGATCCTGAAGGACTTCTCGTTCGGCATCGAGGAAGGCAAGTGTCTGTGCGTGCTCGGCCGCAACGGCGTGGGCAAGACGACACTGATGCGCACCATCATGGGGCTGACCGACCGATCAATCGGCGACATCACGATCAAGGGTACCGAGATCGGCTCGTCGCCGACTCATGTCCGGGCCAAGCTCGGTATCGGCTACGTCCCCCAGGGGCGTGGAATTCTCTCGGAGTTCACCGTCCGGGAAAATATCCTGCTGGGCACCTTCGCACGCCATGACGGTCGTCCGGATATCCCCGAGGTTTGCCTTCAGATGTTCCCCTATCTAAAGGCGAACCTGGACCGCCGGGCAGGGCTGCTGTCCGGCGGTCAAAAACAGCAGCTCGCGATTGCGCGCGCGTTGGCCGTCGACCCGAAGATCCTGCTGCTCGACGAGCCGACCGAAGGCATTCAGCCGAACATCGTTCACGAGATCGGCGAGACCCTCATGACTCTCAATCGCAAACTCGGAATCACGCTTCTCCTTACCGAGCAGCATATTCGGGTCGCCCGGCGGCTGGGAGACGCGTTCCTGATGGTCGACAACGGCCGCGTGGTCGCAAGCGGGCCGATGGCCCAACTGACCGACGATGTCATTCATCATTACCTCACCATCTAGCCAACCGGAGCAGACCGATGATTCCGATACCGCGACCGTCAACGCCCGATGCGCAGCGCATGATCAAGGAGCACAAGGAGTGCATCGACTCGATGAAGGGCGTGGCTGGCAACAGCGTGCTCAAATGTGCGACGCCCGGCGACACCACGACGGTCACCGGTGGAATCCACGAAGACTTCCAGCTCAATCGCGTCTTGCTGCGGATGCGCGCCGCTCCGGCCAAGGGCAAGCTCGTCGTCGTCTGCACCAAGGTCGAGAAGGAATGGCGTATCGCGCGGCTGTCGGGCATCCGCGGCGTTCCGCCCGAGTTCGTGAATGACAAGGTCTACGACAACGAACAGGACCCGCAACACGACATCTTCCTGATGCGGCTCGAAGAATATCCGGAACAGGACGGATTTCCGGAACACTTCCGCGAAGGATGGAAGCGCCGCGACGACATGTGGACTGTGACCTGATTGGTATCGAAGCGAAACGTCTACGATTGAGGGCACGAAGATGAGTTGGATGAAGATCACGGGGTACGCGGACAAATTCAGCGTGCACCCGGGAGACACGATCAAGTTCTATGTGAACTGCGACGGTCCGGCCGAATACAAGGTCGAGATCGTCAAGATGATCCATGCGGACACCAATCCACGCGGGCCCGGATTCATCGAGGAGAAGATCGAAGCCGCCTGCAACGGCACCTACAAGGGCCTGAAACAGGAGATCTACAGCGGCTCCTACGGCTTCGTCGTGGACAAGCCGCAGTTCTGCCTGGAGAGCGTGACGCTGCAATGCTGGATCTGGCCGACCACGCCGAAGACCCATCCGAAGTACTGGAAGCACGGTGCCCAGGGCCTCGTCACGAAATGGCTTGACGGCAAGGGCTACGGTCTCTTCATCAACGAGGAGGGTTGCGTCGAATTCCGCGTCAACGACCAGGTCATCACGACCGGTGCTCCGCTGCGCGATCACGCCTGGCACTTCATCGCGGCGACGTTCGACGGCAAGACCGGCGAAGCGGCGCTCTACCACGAGCCGCAGGTCGTGTACGCGCTCGATCCGGAGATCCCGCCCGTCAGCAAGAAGCTGTCGACCAAGCTCGCCTACACGCCGGGCACGCCGACCGTGATCGCCGGCTATTGTGGTGCACTCAGCGATGCGCCGCAGGCCAGGGCGTCGGTTCCGTCCGGCACTCTCATCAAGGGGCACTACAACGGCAAGATCGACAGCCCGCGGGTCTGCAACCGCGCTCTCAGCCGGCTCGAGATCGAGACCATGAAGCTCGGTGCGCAACCGGGTCTCACGGAACGGAGGAACTCGGGTCCGACCGGCAAGCTCTCCGAGGCGATCGTCGCATCCTGGGATTTCTCCGACGGCATCAACACGCTGGTCGGCAAGGACAAGGGGCCGTATCTGTTCGATGCGACCATCGTGAATTGCCCGACACGTGCGATGACCGGCTACAATTGGGAAGGCCAGGTGTTCGACTGGAAGACCGCGCCGGAACAGTACGGCGCCATCCATTTCCACGACGACGACATCGACAACGCCCGATGGCAGGTCAGCTTCGAATGGTCGGTGCCAAAGGGTACCAGCAGCAAGTTCTATGCGGCGAAGCTGACCTCGCAGGACGGAGCTGAGGACTACATCCCGTTCTGGGTCGTGCCGCGTGTCGGCGAGGAGACCGCCAAGATCGCCTTCATGGTGCCCAGCATCAGCTACATGGCCTACGCGAACGAGCACCTTGCGAACAATGCCGGCGGCGCCGAGCTGCTGGTCTATCGCGTGCCGATTATGCAGCAGCAGAACATGTTCCTCTCGGAACACCGCGAATATGGCGGATCGATCTACGATACTCATACTGACGGCAGCGGGCTTTGCCTGTCATCGCGGCTGCGCCCGATCCTGAGCATCCGGCCGAAATACGATCATTTCCTCGCGCAGGCGCCATGGCAGTATCCGGCCGATCTCCACATGATCTACTGGCTGGAGAAGAAGGGTTACGAGTACGACGTGATCACCGACGAGGACGTAACCTATGACGGCCTTGCGCGGCTCGAGAACTACAATGTGATCATCACGGGCTCGCATCCCGAGCACAACAGCGGCCCGCAGCTCGACGCGCTGCACAACTACATGCAGCGCGGTGGACGCTTCATGTATATGGGCGCCGACGGCTGGTATTGGGTCCATTCCTACCATCCGGCCTATGATGGCCTCGGCCGCGGCGTCATGACGGAGATGCGACGTTGCGAGAGCGGTATCCGCACCTGGCGCGCCGATCCCGGCGAATACTACCATCAGGGCACCGGCGAGCTCGGAGGCATGTGGCGCTTCCGCGGCCGCTACCTGCACACCGTGGCCGGCACCGGCATGTCGTCGGAAGGGTTCGACATCTCCTCGTGCTATTCACGAACGCCGGAGAGCAACGATGCGCGGGTCGCTTGGGCATTCGAGGGCATCAACTACGACGAGAAACTCGGCAATTTCGGTCTGGTCGGCGGCGGTGCCGCCGGCACCGAGCTGGACATCGTCGACACCATGCTCGGCAGCCCGCCGCATACACTGGTTGTCGCGACGTCGGCCGGTCGGCATACCGAAGGATACCTGCTGGTCATGGAGGACTACGGCTTCAATCAGCAGGGGCTTGACGGCACCCAGCATCCGCGCGTGCGCTCGGACATTGCTTATCATGAGACGCCGAATGGCGGCGCGTCGTTCGCTTTCTCGTCGATCGCGTTCTGCGGCGCACTGCCCTGGAACAACGGCGACAACAATATCTCGACGCTGGTCGGCAACGTCCTCAACCGCTTCATGGCGGATGGTCCGCTGCCGATGCCGGATCCGGCCGCCATCGCTCATCGCGGTCGCGCGGACTACGATCCGCCGATGAACAAGGCGCGCAAATAGCACTCATCACCAGCAGAACGGGGCGGGCCGTTGCGGCGCCGCCCCCGCTCAACGGGGCGCCGCATGCTTACTCATCCCGAAACCATCTATATCGACGAGGGCGTCGATTTTCTCGACGCCCGGCTTTATTCCGCCTGTCGTGCACCGTTTGGCCTTGCGATCATGCTGCCGCGACGGGCCTATACTTCGGAGGTGTTTCAGCGGCTCGAGAATGAGAAAGTCTGGACCCGCGACTGGGTCTGTGTCGGTTCCGCGCCGGAGATCGGTGAGCCCCACGATCTCCTGCCGTACACGATCGGGCAGCATGCCATTCACGTGCAGAGGCAGGAGGATGGCTCGCTGATCGGACGCTTCAACAAGGCGCAGCACGGCGGGTGCCGCGCCATTCCAGCGCAGTGCCGGACCGGGAAGAAGACCAAATGCTCGTACACGTCCTGCGGCTACAGCCGTGACCGCGACGTCATTCAAGGTGGCGTCCTGACGGAGCTGGCGCCGCAGATGGGGCAGTATCTCGGCGCAGTGCCGGAGCGGCTGATTCCGGCGAAGGTGAAAACCTCCGGTCCGCTCATATTTGCCAATATCGATCCGACTCCCGACGTCGAGCGTCAATTCGACCAGCCTGTCTGGCCGCAGAATCTGGTGAGGCTCAGCGGGCATTGGCAGGAGCACCGGTCCAACTGGAAGCTGGCGGGCGCAGCCCTGGTGGATGTTGCGCGCTCCTACGAGGCGGGAGGCGGAGCCGTCAACCACGTTGCGTCGGAGTGGTGCTTTCCGAATCTGGTGTTGATCAGGACGCGGCACGCCACGCTCGCGATCGTGCTTCAGCCCACGGCGATGGACCAGACGTTGTGGCGGCTTTCTTTCTTCAGTCGCCCCGATCTGTCGTACGCCGAACATGACGCTGCCTGCGGCGTGCTCCTGCGGCTGCTTGAGAAAGCCGCCGCGGAGGCGACGTCGCGACAGGGCGATATCGAATTGTGCTTGTCGGGGGAGACGACGGAGCGCAGCCGCGCCGGCTGGCAGTTCAATCAGTTGCTGATGCAGCGTATCGCCGAGCGTCACGTCTCCTACTGGAATGCCCCATTGATGCATGCGTGACGGAGCCCACACATGGTCTTCAGCGTCCAACAGGTCAAGTACGAGTTTCTCGCCTACATCAAGGAGTTCGACCAGTCGTTCCCGCATTGGTGTGTCGGCATTTCCGACACCCCCAAGGAGACGCTGTTCGACAAGCACGGTGTCCGCACCGGCGAGGATCCCTGGCTATACAAGCAATTGCTCACGCACAGGGCCGCGCGGACGGTCTACGACTACTTCGTCCAACATCTGAAGACGGCCGGTGTCCCGCCCGAAGGCGAGACGAACGAGTTTGACTGCGTCTACCTGTTCAAGATGGCCCCCCACACCCGCCAGTAAGGAGAGTCCCATGCCGACCGCGAGCGATGGTGAAGCCGCTTTTCTGGAACGCGACTACGGGAAGGCCCGACAAATCTGGGAACCGTTGGCGCAAGCGGGAGACGCCCAGGCCGAGGCATGGCTTGGGTCTCTCTATGCCAACGGGTTGGGTGTCGACCGTGACGCTTCGCATGCCTTTGGGCTGTACCTGCGTGCCGCCGAGAAGGGCAATCCGCTCGCCGCCAACAATGTCGGAGCGATGTATGCGAAGGGAGAGGGGATCGTCGCGGACCTGGCGCTGGCCGCCTCCTGGTTTCGCCAGGCGGCCGAGCAGGGCGATGTCCTCGGGCAGTTCAACTACGCCGCGTTGCTGACCAAGGGACAGGGTGTTGCGATCGACATGCCGCGGGCTGTCGAGTGGTATCGGCGCGCAGCGATGGCCGGGCATTATCCATCGCAGGCTCGGCTTGGTTATTGCTGTGCCAGGGGACGAGGCACCACGGTCGACCGTATCGAGGCTTTTGTCTGGCTCAGCGCGGCTGCCAGGCACGGTGTCGGCCTCGCCATGGCGGAGCTTGAAGAACTCGTGCGGAGTATGAGCGAGGACGAGAAGCGGGAAGGCCGCCGCCGTCTTGGCGAGCGCAGCAGCCCGCAGACGGCCGCGCTGACGGTCTGACCGGTATGGCGAGCCTGCAGTTCAGCTAATCCGTAGACGGGCCGTGCTGCCTGAAGCGTATTGTGCAACAGGCAGGCGATCGTCATCGGGCCGACCCCGCCCGGCACGGGCGTAATGGCCCGCGCGACAGCCACGGCTTCGGCGAACGCGACATCTCCAACCAGCCGTCCCTTTGCCGCGCCCGCTGCGGGCAACCGGTTGATGCCGACGTCGATGACGATCGCGCCGGGCTTGATCCAGTCGCCGCGCACCAGCTCGGGGCGACCGACCGCCGCGATGAGGATGTCGGCCATCCGGCATAGCTCCGGCAGTTCGCGGCTTCGGGAATGCGCGGTCGTTACCGTGCAGTCGGCCTGGAGAAGGAGTTGTGCGATCGGCCTGCCGACGATATTCGAGCGGCCGATAACCACGGCGTGCAATCCGACGGGCGTGGGCTCCACCGATCGCAGCAGCAGCATGCAGCCGAGCGGCGTGCAGGGAACCAAGCCGGTCAATCCGCTTGTCAGCCGCCCGGCATTCTCGGGATGGAAGCCGTCGACGTCCTTGGCGGGATCGATGGCGCGGATCACCAAGTCGGACCGGATATGGACGGGGAGCGGTAGCTGCACCAAGATCCCGTCGACGGTATCGTCGGCATTCAGTCGCGCGATCAGCGCAAGCAGCTCCGTCTGCGATGTCTCGGCCGGCAGCCGGTGCTCAAAGGATCGCATGCCGACTGCGACGGTCTGGCGCGCTTTGGATCCGACATAGACCTCGCTAGCCGGATCGTTGCCGACCAGCACGACGGCGAGGCCCGGCCTGCGGCCGGCATGCGCAGCCCACTGCGCGACGTCGATGGCGAGCTCCGCCCGCACTTTGTCCGCGATCGCCTTGCCGTCGATGGTGCTTGCCTGCATTTTCAATCCCTGAAAACCACCGTCTTTCGTCCGTTGAGAAGCACGCGGCCGTCGATGTGCCAGAACACGGCGCGTGACAGCACGCGCCGCTCGATATCGCGGCCCTTGCGCACGAGATCGTCCGGCCGGTCCTGATGGGAGATGCGCTCGACGTCCTGCTCGATGATCGGGCCCTCGTCGAGGTCGGCCGTGACATAGTGCGCCGTGGCGCCGATCAGCTTGACCCCGCGACCATGCGCCTGATGATAGGGCTTGGCACCCTTGAAGCCCGGCAGGAATGAATGGTGGATATTGATGCATCGCCCGGCGAGCCGGGTCGAGAGGTCGTCGGACAGGATCTGCATGTAGCGCGCGAGCACGACGAGGTCGATCTGCCGGTCCTCGACGATTTGCCAGATCCTCGCTTCCTGCTGCTCCTTTGTCTGCGGTGTAACCGGGAGATGATCGAAGGCGATACCGCTCAGATCGTGGTGGACGTAGGTTTCGCCGGGATGATTGGAGACAATGCCGGAGATGTCGATCGCGAGTTCGCCGATGCGCCAGCGGTAGAGCAGGTCGGCGAGGCAGTGGTCGAAACGTGACACCAGGATCAGAACCCGCGCCTTGTCCGACGTTGCGCGCAGCTTCCATTGCATGGTCAGGCCCTCGGCCAGTTCCGACAGCGCGACCCGGCAAGCGGTCAAGTTGTCGTTCGCGACGAAGTTGAAGCGGATGCGCGCGAAGAAGAGATTGGTCTCGACGTCATCATACTGATGGGCTTCCTGAATATTACCGCCCACGTCGAACAGCGTTCGCGCCACCGCGGCGACAATGCCGGGCCGGTTCGGACAGGAGAACGTCAAAATATAACTGCTGGCGGTCATGGTGCGGATCGACGGTGTTGAAGGATTTCACAGATCGGCTGGCAGATCCTGCCAGGTCAAACCGTATTCGGCGGCGCTTTCGGAGAACCAGTGCCAAAAGCTGCGCGCGAGGCTGCGGAACAGGCTGATCTCGAAGCAGGCACTCCCGTCAGGCGCGTCCTCGCGTCGCCAGATCGTGGCGCCGATATGGGACACGATCGTGGTGGCGGCGTCGCCGCTGTTGAATGCGCGTCCGTCGAGATCGATCGGGAATCCCTTGGCGAGGGCCTCCCTGGTCGCCCTGCCGCCGACCCGAAACACCGCGTAACCGCCGCTCTGATCCGATATCGACGCCGTCCCGCCTACCAGCGACCTGAAAGAGGCATGGAAAGCCGGCGTGTCGGCCTCGCTCATGACGAACCAGGTTTGCGGGCCGAGGCCGACGAATGCGATGTCGCGACCTGTCACGAAGGCGGGGCGCTCCGGCAGATCCGCCTGGCAGGACTGCGCAATGCGCGAGCGCAGGGCGTGCTCCTGTCCCCGGCGGGCCTGCATGGTCATGAGCGCGAGACCGCGACGCTCCATGATCGTCACCCCGCCGCCTGGCGCGCCGCGCGGGACTGAAGACAAAGCGGATGTCGGCGACAGCTCAGCCATGGAGATTTTTTCCTTCGGGGTCGAGGAAGACCGGCGGCACCACCTCGACCAGGATGTCGCCGTTCCGGACCGGATCATAGGCGCGCACATGCTGGCCGTAGCGGGAGGGGCCATGCTTGAGCAAGCCGAGCCCGATCCAGTGCCCGAGCATCGGAGAGAAGGCGACGGAGGTGACGTATCCTTCGTCGTGCTTCATGGTCGCCGCGGCACCCGGCGCGAGGAAGTGCGCGCCGGCGCGGAGCCGTTCGCCGCGATCGACGGGTCTGATGCCGACCAGGGCCGGCCGGTCGGCGGCGGTCAAGCCAGGGCGCTGTGCCAGAACCCGTCCAATGAAGTCCTTCTTCTGCGACATCATGCGGCCGAGGCCGAGATCCGCTGCGGTGGTTGTGCCGTTGAGCTCGTTGCCGGCGACATGTCCCTTCTCGATGCGCATGACGCCGAGCGCTTCGGTGCCGTAGGGGACCGCGCCGTATCCGGCTCCAGCATCCATGATTGCCCGGATCGCCGCGTCGCCGAACGTCGCCGGCACGGCGAGCTCGTAGGCGAGCTCTCCGGAAAACGAGACGCGATAAATGCGTGCCGATACGCCGCGCCAGGTGAACTCGGCGCAACCCAGATAGGGCAGCGTCGCGTCCGACACGTCGTAGGCGCCGCAGAGCAGGCGTGCCAGGAGATTGCGTGAGCGTGGGCCGGCGATCGAATATTGCGACCACTGCTCCGTGACCGACGCGAGCTGAACGTCGAGCTCCGGCCACAGCACCTGGCGGGCGTGCTCGAGATGCTGCATGACCTTGCTGGCGTTCGCCGTCGTGGTCGACATCATGTAGTGATCGGGCGCAAATCGCGCGCTGGTGCCGTCATCCATCACGATGCCGTCTTCGCGCAACATCAGGCCGTAGCGCACCTTGCCGACCGGCAGCGTCGAGAACGTGTTGGCATAGACGCGGTCGAGAAATACCCCGGCATCGCTGCCCTGGACGTCGATCTTGCCGAGCGTCGAGACGTCGCAGACACCGACCCGCTCGCGTGTCTCGCGCACCTCACGGCTCACCGTCGCCAGCCAGTCCGTCTCGCCGGGTTGCGCGAACCATTGCGCGCGCAGCCATTGTCCGGCCTCGACGAAGGTGGCGCCGCTTTCGTTGGCCCAGCCGTGTCCGGCCGTCAGGCGGGTCGGCCGAAACTCTTTGCCGCGATGGTGGCCGGCAAACGCCGCGATTGCGACCGGCGTATAGGGCGGACGCAACATGGTGGTGCCGACATCGCTGATGGCTTTGCCGGTCAGCTCGGCCATCATGGCGTGGCCGTTCAGGTTCGAGGTCTTGCCCTGGTCGGTCGCCATGCCGAGCGTGGTGTAGCGCTTGAGCAGCTCGACGGACCTGAAGCCTTCGCGCGCGGCGAGCGCGACGTCGTCGCTGGTGACGTCGTTCTGAAAATCGACGAACGACTTCGAACGCGAGGCGGCGACATGCGAGAGCGGCGTGACACCGTCGAACTCCTCATGGGCTTGTGGAACAGCCATCGCCTTTGCGGCGAAGCCCATGGTTTCTGCCGCTTGCGTTCCGGCCATGATGCCATCACGCAGGGCGCTCGACAGTGTGAAGTGGCCGGCGGCGGCGCCGACCACCGCCATACCAGGCGGCGCCTTGCCGGGAATGAAACTTGCGACCTTGTCGGACCATTCCGGACGGTTCCCCAGATGGGTCGCCAGCGCCAGATTCGCATTCCACCCACCGGAGACGGCCAGCAAGTCCACCTCCAGCTCGCCGGTGCGATTGCTGCCGTTCCGGAATACGATGGTCTTCAGCTCGTGGCCGCCGCGCGTATCGATGACCTGCGCGCCTGCGATCACCGCGATTCCCAACTCTTTCGCACGGTCCGCGAGAGCCCGATCGACCTGCGGCCGTGCGTCGAGAATGGCCGCGACCTCAATCCGGTGTCGCGCCAGGTCGAATGCGGTGGACCACGCATCGTCGCAACTCGCGAACACGGCTGCACGACGGCCGGGCGCAACCGCGAACCGGTTCAGATAGGTCCGCACGGCGGACGCCAACATGACACCGGGACGGTCGTTGCCGCCGAACACGATCGGCCGCTCGATCGCGCCGGCGGCTAGCACGCTGCGCCTGGCGACGATCTTCCAGAGCCGCTGACGCGGTTGGTGCGGTGCGGGCACCAGCAGATGATCGGACACCCGCTCGACTGCGCCGTAGGTGCCGCCATCGTAGACACCAAACACGGTGGTCCGGAGCAGCATGCGGACGTTTGACAAGGCCTGCAGCTCGGCGACGGCCTGCTCGGCCCAGGTCGCCCCGGCAAGGGAATCGACCTCGCATGTATCGGCATTGAGCCGTCCGCCAAACACGAAGTCTTCCTCGCAGAGTATGACGCGCGCGCCGGCCCGGCCGGCTGCCAGGGCTGCCGCGAGACCCGCGGCTCCACTTCCGACGACGAGAAGGTCGCAGAAGGCGTGTGTCTTCTCGTAGCCGTCGGGGTCGGCTTCGCCGCTGGCGCGTCCGAGACCCGCCGCACGGCGGATCGCTGGCTCATAGACCTTCTCCCAGAAGGAAGCCGGCCACATGAAGGTCTTGTAGTAGAAGCCTGCGACAAACAGGGGTGAGAGCACCGAGCTGAGTGCGCCGACATCGACCTTCAGCGACGGCCAGCGGTTCTGGCTGCGCGCCTCGAGCCAATCGAACAGTTCGATCGTGGTGGCGCGCGTGTTCGGCTCGCGTCGCGCATTGCGCCGCAGTTCGACGAGTGCGTTGGGCTCTTCCGAGCCGGCGGTCAGGATGCCGCGCGGCCGGTGATATTTGAACGAGCGGCCGACCAGCCTGACCCCGTTCGCGAGCAGCGCCGCGGCAAGGGTGTCGCCGGGGAAGCCTGAATACGACACCCCATCAAAGAAGAATCGCAGGCGCGTTGTGCGATCGATCTGTCCGCCTGTTGCAAGCCTGTGTGGTCCAGCGGGATTGACCATGATCAGGAGCCCGCGAATGCCGTATCGAGAATCTCGTGCGTCCGCGTGTCGCGCCGCACGCGCAGCCAGCCCCGGCAGCCATTGGCGTGGTACCAGAGTTCCTCATGCGGGCCGGCGGGATTGTCTCGGAGATACACCGCCTCATAGAATCGCCGCTGCGCGTCGGGCGCCGCGGGATCGGGGCGCGCCGCCATGTCGCCGTGATAGATATACTCGCTGAGGTCGCGCTCACCGCAATAAGGACATCGGATACGCATTTCGGGACACTCGTCGCAATCTCAATGGAGGTTGGGTTGGGCGCCCTGGCCCTTTTCGTCGATGAGATGGCCAGTTTCGAAACGGTCCAACCGGTAGTCGGACGCGACCTCATGATGTTCGTCGCGCGCGAGCAGGTGCGCGAAGCACCAGCCCGAAGCCGGCGTCGCCTTGAAGCCGCCATAGCACCAGCCCGAATTCAGATAGAGCCCGTCGAGCGGCGTGCGGTCGATGATCGGCGAGCCGTCCATCGACATGTCGAGCAGGCCGGCCCAATTACGAAGGATGCGGACGCGTCCGATGATCGGCATCAATGCCATGCCGCCTTCGCAGACGTCCTCGACGACGGGCAGGTTGCCGCGCTGGGCATAGGAGTTGTAGCCGTCGATGTCTCCGCCGAACACCAGGCCGCCCTTGTCGGACTGGCTGATGTAGAAGTGGCCGGCGCCGAAGGTGACGACACAGGGGATCAGCGGCTTGACGGCCTCGGACACGAAGGCCTGTATCAGATGGCTCTCGATCGGCAGCCTGAGACCAAGCAACTTCGCGACCCTGGAGCTGCTGCCGGCGACCGCCAGTCCGACCTTTCCGGCATGAATGGTGCCACGCGTGGTCTCGACGGCGATCACACGATCGCCTTCACGCAGGAAGCCGGTAACCTCGCAATTCTGCACGATGTCGACACCGAGATCGCTCGCACCGCGTGCGTAACCCCACACCACGGCGTCGTGACGGGCAGTGCCGCCGCGACGCTGCAGCAAGCCGCCCTTGATCGGAAAGCGGGCATTGTCGAAATCGGCGAATGGCAGAATGCGGCGAACGGCGTCCGTGTCGATCAGCTCGGCGTCCGCTCCGGCCAGCCGCATGGCGTTGCCGCGGCGCGCGAAGGCATCGCGTTGTGCATCGGAGTGAAACACGTTGAGCACGCCGCGCTGACTCACCATGGCGTTGTAGTTGAGCTCCTGCTCAAGCCCCTCCCATAGCTTCATCGACCATTCGTAGAACGGCTCGTTTCCGGGAAGCAGGTAGTTGGAGCGGATGATGGTGGTGTTGCGTCCGGCGTTGCCGGAGCCGATCCAGCCCTTTTCCAGCACCGCGACGTTCCGCAGGCCGTGCTTCTTTGCAAGATAATAGGCTGTTGCGAGACCGTGGCCGCCGCCGCCGACGACGACGATGTCATAGCTCGGCCGCGGCTCGGCATCGCGCCATGCAGGCTGCCAGTCGCGATGGCCGCGCAGCGCCGCGCGGCCAAGGGTGAGGAAAGAGTATCGCATGAGCCGCAAAACCGGAGACCAGCTTGTGAGCCGGAGCATGTACTGATAAGTACGGACCAGCATGGCAAAAAACGACGTAAACTTATCTCAAGGCGACACACCTCGGATGAGCCGGGTCGGCTTCCTGCTCATCCCGGGCTTTCCGCTGATGTCCTACGCGTCCGCGATCGAACCGCTTCGTGCGGCCAACGTTCTGACCGGACGGGTCCTGTATCGTTGGCGCCACATTTCGATTGAGGGACAAGAGATCGTCGCTTCCAATGGCGTGCGGATTCAGGCGGACGCGAGTATCGCCGACATCGGGCGGATGGATACGATCATCGTATGCGCCGGCGGAAATCCGCAAAGTTTCCGTCATCCGGGCACGATGGCGTTCCTGCGCAAGGTTGTCCGGCATGGTGTGCGGTTGGGGGGAGTGTCGGCTGGTCCCTTCCTGCTTGCCCGAGCAGGCGTGCTGGACGGCTACCGATGTACGCTTCACTGGGAGCACATCCCGGCATTCACCGAAACATTCCCCTTCCTGCATCTCAGCCAGGCGTTGTTCGAGATCGATCGCGACCGGTTTACCTGCGCGGGCGGTATCGCGGCATTGGACATGATGCACGCGCTGATCCGTATCGATCACGGCGCGCGAGTGGCGGCCGCTGTCAGCGACTGGTTCCTGCAGACCGAAGTCCGCCGCGGCGAAGTGGCGCAACGTCTTTCCCCCACCGAGCGCTTCGGCGTCCATCATCCAAAGCTGGTCGTCGCGCTGTCCCGGATGGAGGGAAACGTCGAGGCCCCGCTGACCCCTCGTCGGCTGGCGCGGCACGCCGGAGTTTCGGTGCGGCAGCTCGAGCGGCTGTTCGCCAAATATCTGCGCACGACGATCACGCGGCGCTATGCGCAAATGCGACTTGAGCGCGCCCGGCTGCTGCTGAGACAGACGTCGATGCCGATCGGTGAAATCGCGGCGGCTACGGGCTACGGAACGCCGGCAAATTTTTCACGGGCGTACCGGGGACAATTTGGACTTTCTCCGCGCCAGGAGCGTCTCGTCGAATGATGGCGTGGAGTTCATTCTGAGCCCGAGATCGCATTTGCTACGGTTCGCGCCCATGTTGCCGCCGAAATATCTGGCAGAGCTGCCGCTCCATTGTGCAATCGCGGAGCCGCAACGACCATCCGTAGCGATTGGACTTTTGAACGTTACTGCTGAAGGACCGGGCGCGGCGCCTTGAATACGGCTGTCTCGGATGACAATTCGGGTAGCTGGCGCGTTGGCTTGAACGGCGATGCGTGCGTTGGCACGATCTTGGCACAAGGAGAGGCGTTCGATGCTCTTTCCCTGCATCCGATCAGACTCACCGCTCTCCATCATGGCGAAGCGACAAGTGGGCAATCTTCGGAGAATAACGTTGATGCTGCGTATCGAGTGCGTATTGGGAAGCCGGGTGGAGCCCGAACTCTCCGAGCAACTGCACAGGCTCGAGCATCGGGGGGCGGTCGACATCGTGACCATCCCGGTAGTCGATTTGGCACGACGTCGGCTGCTGATCACCACGAGCGGCGGCGAAGAACTCGCGATCGCGCTGCCCCGGCATCAAAAACTGTTCGATGGCGCGGTTCTTCTGCTGGAGAAAGAGCGGGCGATCGTGGTGCGGGCGGCCACGGAGCGCTGGCTGCGGCTGGAGCCGCGCTCGTTGAGCGACGCGATTGAGCTCGGCTACCAGGCGGGCAATCTCCACTGGCGCGTTCGCTTCGAGGGAGGGGTTCTGCTGGTGGCCCTCGAAGGACGTCCGGAAGACTACCTTGCCAGGCTCGAGGGCCTCATCGAGTCCGGCCGCGTCGGGGCCGGCGTGATCGAGCAAGCCGTCGATCATGAAGCTGCGCCTTTCGCGGAGCACGGGCACCCCCACTCCCGCCCTCCTGGTCACGGCCACTAGCCATGCTGTCGACGCTTCGCGCAATGTGGCAGGCTGACGGAGCCTTTCCCAGCGGATCGTTCGCATTCTCCTACGGACTGGAGGGCGCGATCGCGCTGCGGGAGGGAATGCAGCAGGCAGAGTTTGCGCAGCTGATGCACGCAATCATCCGGCATCGTTGGGCGACGTTTGACCGTATCGCGCTCGTGCGCGCGTTTCGGGCCGGCGCGGACGTTGCGACAATCGCCGGCATAGATCGCGAGGTCGAGGCGTCGACGCTGTTCAGTGCCTTGCGTCGGGGGTCGCGGCGCAACGGCGCCTCGTTTCTCGCCACGCACGCGCGGCTCGGCAATGAGTCTGCGGTTAGTCTGCGAGACGCCGTGCGTCGCGGCGAATGTCTCGGTCACATCGCCGTCATGCAGGGAGCGGTCTGGTCTACGGTCGGGCTCGACGAGGAACTCGTCCAGCTGACCAGCGGCTACGCGGCGGTCTCCGGCCTCATCACCGCCGCCATACGTCTCGGCGCAATCGGCGTGCTGCAAGGGCAGACGATCCTGCGAGATTGCCTGCCGCTGATCCAGCAGTTCGTGGTGCAGCCGGTGGCGATCGATGTCGAGATGGAAAGCTTTCTCCCGTTCCTCGACGTCGCGTCCGCGCGGCACGAGCAGGCCGATCTCAGACTGTTTGCCAATTGAGGTGATGCGGCATGTTATTGACCCCAACCGAGCTTGAACGACTGACGATCTTCAGCGCCGCCGGGCTGGCGCGGCGCCGCCGCGAGCGTGGCCTGAAGCTCAACTATCCGGAGGCGGTAGCTATCATCACCGACGAGATACTCGAAGGCGCGCGGGATGGCCGCTCGGTGGCCGATTTGATCGGGTTCGGCTCGACGATTCTGACCACGGCAGACGTGCTGCCTGGCATCGCCTCGATGATGGACATCATTCAGGTCGAGTGCGTCTTTCCGGACGGAACCAAGCTTGTGACCGTCCACGAGCCGATTCGTCCTGCGCCGGGTGCTGAAGCCGATCCCGAGCATCCCGGCAAGGTGCAGGCACTGGACGGCTCGATCGAGCTCAATGCCGGCCGGCGCAAGGTCACGTTGACCGCGGTCAATACCGGCGATCGGCCGATCCAGATCGGCTCGCATTTCCATTTCTTCGAGGTCAACAAGGCGCTCGAATTCGACCGCTCCGCCGCGTTCAACATGCGCCTCGACATTCCGGCCGGGACGGCGGTGCGGTTCGAGCCCGGCGGATCCAAGGAAATCTCGCTGGTGGAATTTGGTGGGCAGAAGGAACTCACCGGTCTTAACAACTTGACCAACGGCCAGGGCGGAGATCCGGCTGTGCGCGATGCAGCTTTGGCGCGCGCCAGGTCGCGCGATTTTCGTGGGGCGTAGTTGGCAAACACCAATAAATTGAGGGGACTCACGTGACCAGGATCGACCGGCGGGACTACGCCGCCCTCTATGGACCGACTACCGGCGATTCCGTGCGTCTCGGCGATACCTCACTTTTCGCCGTGGTCGAGAAGGATCATGCCGTCTATGGCGACGAATGCCTGCATGGCGGCGGCAAGACGCTGCGCGACGGGATCGGCATGGCCGGCATCACCAGCGCCGAGGGGGCGCTCGATTTCCTGCTGTGCAACGTCACCGTCATCGATCCCGTCATCGGCATCGTGAAGGGAGACCTCGGTATCCGCAACGGACGAATCGTGGGTATCGGCAAGGCTGGCAATCCGGCCATCATGGACGGCGTCGATCCGTATCTGATCGTCTCGACCGGCACGACCGTCCGCGATTGCGAGGGGCTGATCGCGACTCCCGGTGCAATCGACGTTCACGTCCATTTCGACAGCGCCGGCCTCGTCGAGCACGCGCTTGCCAGCGGCATCACGACGATGATCGGGGGATCACTTGGCCCCATTACCGTCGGCATCGACTCCTCGGGTCCGTTCAACACCGGGAAGATGCTGCAGGCAGCCGAAGCCTGGCCGATGAATTTCGGCTTTCTCGGCCGCGGCAATTCGCATCGTGCGCCGCCGATGGTGGAGCAGCTCGAGACCGGCGTCATGGGTCTCAAGCTGCATGAGGACTGGGGTTCGATGCCGGCGGCGATCGATACGTGTCTGCGCGTCGCCGACGATTACGACTTTCAGGTGCAGATCCACACCGATACGCTTAATGAATCCGGCTTTGTCGAGAACACGCTCGAAGCGATCGGCGGCCGCACCATTCACATGTATCACACGGAAGGTGCGGGCGGTGGCCACGCACCCGATATTATTCGCGTCGCCGGGGAGATGCACTGTCTGCCGTCGTCCACCAATCCGACCAACCCCTACACGGTCAACACGTTCGACGAACATCTCGACATGACCATGGTCTGTCATCACCTCAATCCGTCCATTCCCGAGGATGTCGCCTTCGCCGAGAGCAGGATCAGGGCGCAGACCATTGCTGCCGAAGACGTGTTGCATGACATCGGTGCGATCTCGATGCTGGGTTCTGACAGCCAGGGCATGGGCCGTATCCACGAGGTGATCTGCCGGACATGGCAGCTTGCTTCCAAGATGAAGGATCAGCGGGGCCCGTTGCCCGAGGAACGGCTGGGCTTTGGCGACAATGCCCGGATCCGCCGCTATATCGCCAAATACACCATCAATGCTGCAAGGACCTTCGGCATTTCCGACCACGTGGGCTCGCTGGAGGCCGGCAAGCTCGCCGACATTGTGGTGTGGCGTCCTGCATTCTTCGGCATTAAGCCGGAGCTTGTCATCAAGGGCGGGTTCATCGCATGGGGCGCCATGGGCGACAGCGCGGCGTCGCTGATGACCTGCGAGCCCATGCTGATGCGGCCGCAATGGGGCGCATTCGGTCGTGCGCCGGCCGCCCTGTCCGCCTGCTTCGTGCACCCGCTGGCGCTTGAGCGCGATCTCGGAGGAGCACTTGGACTTTCGAAGCAGCTGCTGCCGGTCGGCAACACGCGCAAGCTCAGCAAGCGCGACATGCTCTGGAATGACGCCTGTCCCAACGTGTCTGTCGATCCTGAAACCTTCGAGGTCTTCGTCGATGGCGTGCTAGCGACGTGTGAACCGGCGCGCGAGTTGCCCTTGGCGCGACGCTACATGTTGAGGTGAGGTCATGCGTGTTCAGACCGCCTTCAATTTACAGGCAGGCCGTTCCGGCCCGGGTGCTGCGCGCGTCGGCATCGGTGGCCCGGTCGGCTCCGGCAAGACCGCGCTGATCGAGGCGTTGATCCCCGTGCTGCAACAGCGCGGCATCGATTTCGCCGTCGTCACCAACGATCTCGTCACCAAGGAGGATGCCGAGCGGCTGCGGCGCTCCGGATTGATCGATCCCGCGCGCGTGACCGCGGTCGAGGCCGGTGCCTGCCCGCACACCGTGATTCGTGAAGATCCGACCCTGAATATCGCTGCCGGCGACGATCTTGAAGCCCGCTTCCCGGGTATTGAGCTGATCTTGTTCGAATCGGGCGGCGATAATCTTGCCTCGACCTTCTCGCTCGATCTGGTCGACTGGTGGATCTTCGTCATCGACGTGGCCGGAGGAGACGACATCCCGCGGAAGAAGGGGCCTGGCCTGTTGCGCTGCGACCTTCTTGTCGTCAACAAGGTCGATCTGGCGCCGTATGTCGGCGTCAATATTGATCGTATGCTGGAAGAGGCAAGAGCGGTACGCAGCGGTCGCGCCGTGATTCCGACTAATGTGCGTGGCGGGTTTGGAATCGAGGAGGTCGCGGATGCAATCTCTGCCTCTGTCCTCTTCCGCGTTTGATACCGGCCGCACTGCGGAGGCTCATGTTGTGGCGGAGCGGGCCGGCGGCCGGACTATCCTGCGCCGCCAGCATGTCGGTTATCCGCTGCATGTGACGCGGGGCTTCTACCTCGACGCTGCGCGGCCCGATGTCCTGACGCTCTACATCCAATCGGCATCCGGCGGGCTCTATGCAGGCGACCGTTTGACGCTGGATGTCGACGTCGGCACGGAAGCGGCGCTCCATCTCACGACACAGGCCGCTACCGTCGTACATCACGGACGAGGGGGCCGCTCGATGCAGCAGTTGCGCATCCGTGTGGGCCCGCGGGCGTTCTGCGCCATATCAAGCGACCCCTATGTGCTGTTTCCCGGCGCAAACCTTGCGCTCGACGCCACCGCCGTGGTTGGGGAGGATGCCGTGCTGCTGCTGGTCGATGGCCTCGCGGTGCACGATCCGCGATGCTCGGGACATGGCTTTGCCGAATATGTCACCCAACAGCGGGTGATGCGGCCGGACGGCAGACTCCTGCTGCTGGATCGCGGGCGTCTCGCGGGCGGGCAACTGCGAAACGGCGCGTTGGGGACCATGGCGGCAGCCGCAAGCGCCTTGCTCGTGGCACCACGAGACAAGCTGCCCGGCATCTTGTCGTTGACCCAGGCTGCGGACGAATGCGGCTGTCTTGCGGGCGTATCGGAGGCACCGAACCAGGCCGGGCTTGTGGTGCGCATGCTTGCGCCCGACGGCGGAGTCCTGACGCGCGGAATCGAAGCTGTGTTTCAAGTCGCCGCCCGCGCTGCGCTGGGCGTAGAAGCCGCGCGACGGAGGAAATGACAAGGATCGCGGTTGCCCGAAGAATAGATCGAGGTCAAGCCCTCGTGTTTGCTATCGAGAACAACGTTCCGAGTTAGGATGCCCGCCGATAAGAAAACAGCGCCTCCCCCTGTTCGTTCGTTTGCCGTCGTGACGCCTTGCAAGAGACCGCTCCGGATCGTCTTGGCGCGCCCGGCGGATCGTTGGAGCGGCAGAACTGCCTGAAGGCTGACACCGGACTCATCCCGGAACGCCGCCGGTTCTGGCTAGCCCCTCGCGCTGGAACAAATCTGCCCCCTTTCATCACGTCGACACATATGTCATTGTAAGAATACAAATGCTCGAACTGGCCAGCAGGCCAGCTAACCGGGCTTTGACAGGGAGGACCTTCCATGAAGAGAGCAGCATTCTTGGCGGCTTTGTTCACGGTTTTGGCGCTGGTGTCCCCGGCGAAGGCCGCGCGAATCGAGGTGCAATGGTGGCACGCGATGAGCGGCGTGCTGGGCGATCGGCTCAATGAGGTCGTCGAGAAATTCAACAAGTCCCAGGACAAGTACACCGTCGTTGCCGTGGCCAAGGGCAATTACGATGAGGTGACCAACGGCGTCATCGCCGCCTACCGCGCCAAACGGCCGCCGGAGATGGTGCAGATCGCCGAGCGCGGCTACATGACCATGCTGCTGTCGGATGCCGTGGTGCCGGTGCAGGATCTCCTGGAAAAGCAGGGCTACAAGATCGACTTCGCCGATTTCATCAAGCCTGTTGCGAGCTTCTGGAGCTACAAGGGGCGGATGTCGGCGCTGCCGTTCAACTCGTCGACGCCGATCTTCTGGTACAACAAGGATCACTTCCAGAAAGCGGGCTTCGACAAGCCGGCCGACACCTGGCAGGAACTGGAGAAGCAGCTCTACGCCATCAAGGCCAAGGGAATCAGCGAATGCGGTACCGTGCTGCCCGGCGACTTTTACTGGAGCCTGCTGGAGAACTACAGCGCCATCAACAATCAACCCTATGGCACGCTGGCCAACGGGTTTGACGGTCTCGGCACCGAGTTCGTCTACAACAAGACCAAGGTGGTCTCGCAGGTGGCGCGGCTGAAGAAATGGCTCGATGACGGCATCATGCAGATTGCCGGCCAGGGATTCAGCCCGGAGCAATTGTTCACTTCCGGCCGCTGCTCGACCTTCGTCAACTCGACGGCCTCGCACGGCAATATCGAGCGCAACGCCACCATCAACTGGAGCGCCACGTTCCTGCCGCATGAAAGCGACATCGATCCGCCGCTCAACAGCACGATCGGCGGCGGCGCGATCTGGGTGATGAAAGGCCACACGCCGGAGCGCTACGAGGCTGTGGCGGCCTTCCTCAACTTCATCGCCCAACCGGAAACCCAGGTGTGGTGGCACGGCGCCACCGGCTACGTTCCGGCGACCAATCGCGCTTACGAGCTTGCGCGCGAGCGAGGCTATTACAAGGATCACCCGACCCGGGAGATCGCCGTGCTACAATTGTCGCGCGGGACTCCGAACGAAAATTCGCGCGGCTTCCGCTTCGGAAATTTCGTGCAAACCATGCTGGCGCAGCGCCAGGAGGTGGAGGCGGTCTTTGCGGGCCAGAAACAGCCGCAGCAAGCTATGGATGACGCGGTCAAGCGTGGCAACGAGATCCTCCGGCAGTTCGAGAAGCTCAATGCCGGGAAAAACCTCGACGGCGATCGCTAACGGCCATGACCGCGCGTTCGTCAGCGACGTGGCGTGACGTGGCTGCGCCCGCACAGTCGCGTTCCGCTATTGTGGCCGGGCAAGCCTCGCGCGGCGCCACGGCCGATGGCGGCCGGACTGCTGCGTCGCGGAAGAGGGCGCGGCCGGCACTGGAGGCGGGCCTGAAGCGGGCGAATTTCGGCGACGGGCCGGGCCTGCCGACCCTGCTGC
The DNA here is from genome assembly GCF_900696085.1 of Bradyrhizobium ivorense. GTDB lineage: Bacteria > Pseudomonadota > Alphaproteobacteria > Rhizobiales > Xanthobacteraceae > Bradyrhizobium > Bradyrhizobium ivorense. The sequence continues at coordinate 111,608 of NZ_CAADFC020000012.1, read as the reverse complement.
TGCTGCCGCAATTCCTGATTCTGCTGTTCTTCTTCTTCATCCCCTCGCTGCGGGCGCTGACGCAGTCGGTGCTGCTGTCCGATCCCTTTGGCACGACGGTCCAGTTCGTCTGGCTCGACAATTTCAAGGCGTTGTTCGCCAATGGCGAGTACCGCCAGTCGATGTGGGTGACACTGCAGTTCACGGTCGGACAGAACGTGCTGACATTGCTGGTCGCCCTGGTGCTCGCCTTCGCCACCGACCACATCGTCCGCGGCCGTTCGGTCTACCGCACCATCATTCTCCTGCCCTATGCGATTGCGCCCGCGATCGCCGGCATTCTCTGGGCCTTTCTGTTCAACCCGGCGGTCGGGCCGCTTGCCCAGATGCTGCACGCGCTCGGAATTGGCTGGGATCCGAACCTCAATCCGAACCACGCGCTGATTCTAGTGGTGCTGACCGCCTCGTGGAAGCATATCTGCTACGATTACATTTTCCTGGTGGTGGGCTTGCTCGCCGTGCCGGTCTCGCTGATCGAGGCGGCGGCGGTCGACGGTGCCGGCCCGATCCGGCGCTTCGTCTCGATCGGCCTGCCGATGCTGGGGCCGACCGTGTTCTTCCTCGCCGTGATGAATTTCATCTACGGCTTCTTCGAGACGTTTGCGATCATCGACGCCGTCACCAGGGGAGGACCCGCCGGCGCCACCAACATTCTTGTCTACAAGGTCTATGTCGACGGTTTCGTCAATCTCGACCTCGGCTCCTCCGCCGCACAGTCGGTGCTGTTGATGAGCTTCGCGCTGCTCTGCACGCTGCTGCAGTTCCGCTATTTCGACCGCAAGGTCAATTACGGAGTTTGAGATGGTCGAGCGCGCACCTGTTCTCAACTTCTTCTGCCATGCCATTCTGATCGCGGGCGCGCTGATCGTGTGCGTGCCGCTCTATTTCGCCTTTGTCGCCGGTTCGCTCACGATCGGCGACGTGCAGAAGGTGCCGTTGTCATGGCTTCCGGGCGATCAGTTCTTCGCCAATTTGCAGGCGGCCTGGGCGAAAGCGAATTTCAGCCGCACCTTTGTCAATTCGGTCGTCGTGGCGTTCGGCATCACCGCCGGCAAGATCGTGGTATCCTTGCTCTCGGCCTTCGCCATCACCTATTTCCGCTTCCGCTACCGGATGCTGGCATTCTGGCTGATCTTCGTCTCGCTGATGCTGCCGATCGAGGTCCGGATCGTGCCGACCTTCGAGGCGGTCGCCAACGCAGCGCTGCCGTTGCAATGGGTTGTTGATGCGCTGCATGTTGCCGATCTCTGGAGCTGGATCAGCGGCCACGAGATCACGATCGCGCTCGAATGGAATATGGTCAACACCTATCCCGGCTTGATCCTGCCGCTGATGGCCTCGGCGACAGCGACTTTCCTGTTTCGCCAATTCTTCCTGACCGTGCCAGACGAGCTCTGCGAGGCGGCGCGGCTCGACGGCGCCTCGCCGCTGCGCTTCTTCTGGAGCATCCTGCTGCCGCTGTCGGTGCCGAACATGGTGGCGCTGGCGATCATCCTGTTCCTGTTCGGCTGGAATCAATATCTTTGGCCGTTGCTGTTCACGACCGACAAGGACATGGCGACTGCGGTCATTGCCCTGAAGAGCCTGATTCCCCGCTCGGACAGTGAACCAGCCTGGAACGTCGCCATGAGCGGCGCGCTGCTGACCATGTTGCCGCCGACCTTGGTGATTCTGCTGTTGCAGCGCTGGTTCCTGAAGGGGCTCGTCGACAGCAGCAAGTAAGGAGAAGCAAATGGTCTTCATTGCCGGACACCGCGGCGCTCGCGACCTTTGGGCCGAGAACAGCCTGCTGGGCTTCCGGAACCTATGCGGCCTTGGCGCCGACGCAGTCGAGTTTGACGTGCACCAGAGCTCGGACGGCGGGATCGTCGTGATCCACGATCCCTTGCTTGACCGCACCACTCATGATGCCGGGCCGGTCGGCGAGCGCAGCCTGAACCGGCTGACCTCGACGCGACTGCGCGATGCCGGTGATGAGTGCATTCCGACGCTATCGTCGGTGCTCGACGTGTTCGACTCGACCGCGCTCGAGCTGCATATCGAGATCAAGACCGATGCACTGGGCAACGCCTATCAGGGACTCGAGGCGAAGCTGATCGAGGAGATCAGGCGGCGCGACCTGGAGCGACGGGCGATCATCACCTGTTTTGTCCCCGAGGTAATCGAAACGGTGCGGCGCATGTCGCCGCATGCACGGGTGCTGGTGTCGCTCGATCGTCGCTCGGCGGAAATGATGGGCGGGTTCAGGCCGGCGCTGGAGCGGCTCGCCAAGATTCGCGACTGCATCGTGGCGATCGAAAAGTCGCTGCTGGCGCCGGCGCTGCCACTGGCGCTCGGCATCCTCGGTACGGCGCGGCTCGGCGCCTGGGTCACCAACACGCCGGAAGACATCAACTATTGGTTGGCCCAGCCGGTGCGGCAGATCACGACCGACCGGCCCGATCGCGCTGTCGACATCAGGCGCAAGCGCGCGGCAGTCCCGGCAGCGACATGACCGCAGGGATTTCGCGACGGCGTTTGTTGACGGGATCACTAGCGAGTGCCGCGCTCGCCGCGCCCTTCGGCGTCGTGCGCGGAGCGCCCGTTCGTTTCAGCGCCGATCCCTACACGCTCGGCATCGCCTCCGGCTGCCCGCGCGCGGACAGTGTGATCTTATGGACGCGCCTAGCGCCGCGGCCGCTCGAAGACGGCGGCATGCCTGATGCGCCGGTCGAGGTGGAATGGCAGATTGCCGAGGACGAGAAGTTTGCACGTGTCGTGGCGCGCGGTACTGAGCACGTGACGGCCGATCTAGCGCATTCCGTGCATGCCGAGGCGAGGGGGCTGCAGCCCGATCGCATCTACTGGTACCGCTTCCGCGCGGGTACCGCCGTGAGCCCGGTCGGGCGCACGCGGACCGCGCCGGCCGGACACAAGGCGCGCGTCCGCTTCGCCTTCGCCTCCTGCCAGCAATATGAGCAAGGCTTTTTCAGCGCCTATCGCGACATGGCCACGCGCGATCTCGATCTGGTCGTGCATCTCGGTGACTACATCTACGAGCGATCCTGGGGATCGCGCCATGTGCGCCAGCACGGTGTCGGGGTTCCGACGACGCTCGCCGAGTACCGGAACCGCTACGCGCTCTATAAGGGCGATACCGATCTGCAAGCCGCGCACGCCGCCTTTCCATGGCTGTCGATCTGGGACGATCACGAGGTCACCGACGATTACGCCAATGACCGGTCCTACACGGTGCGGGACCCCGGCCAGTTCCTGAAGATTCGGGCCGCCGCCTACCAGGCCTACTACGAACACATGCCGCTGCCGCTGTCGGCGCGGCCGCGCGGGCCGGATGCGACGATCTACGAGCATTACAGGTTCGGTGACGTGATGGATGTTCTGCTGCTCGATGACCGGCAGTATCGTTCGGCCTCGGCATGCGTGAATGGCGGGCGGCCGACCTGGATCGTTCCATGCGCGGAGCGGACCGAGGAGGCGCGGACCATGCTGGGTCGCGCACAGGAAAACTGGTTCGACGAGCGCCTCGGCAACTGCCACGCGCCCTGGACGATCGTCGCGCAGCAGACCCTGATGGCGCAGGATCGGCGCGGCGCCGCCGACGACGACCACTACTGGATGGACGGCTGGGACGGCTATCCCAGCGCGCGCCGGCGGCTGCTCGATGCTTTCGCCGCGCACCGGACGCGCAATCCGGTCGTGATCGGCGGCGACCGCCACGCCTTCTTTGCCGGCAGCCTGAAGCGCGATTTCACGAAGCCGGACGAGCCCGCCATCGCGACGGAATTCGTGGGCACGTCGATTACGTCGGATGGTCCGGGCGAGGCCGCGACGCGCAAAGCGATTGCCGACAATCCGCATCTGACGTTCGCCCGCGGCGACAAGCGTGGCTTCGCCACTGTCGAGCTCGATGCGAAGACCTGTACCGTCGGGTTCGAGGCCGTCGACAACGTGAAGGAGATCGATAGCGGTGTGCGGCGGTTGGCGACTTTTGTTGTCGAGGACGGGGTACGAGGACCGAAGGTGATCTAGTATGAGCTTCTGACTGTGCTCCAGGAGATTGCGCTTTGAGTGACCAGGTTAGCTTGCGGATTGCGTGGCTTTATTACATGGAAAATTTGACCCAGGCCGAGATTGGCGAGCGGCTCGGGCTGACGCGGGCGCGCGTCAATCGTATGCTGTCGGAGGCCCGCAACAGCGGCATCGTCAGCATCCGGCTAAATTCGGAATTTGCGAGTTGCACCGAGCTGGAGCACCAACTGCGCGAACGGTGCGGGTTGGACGACGCGGTGGTGATCCCGAGCCCGGAAAACCCTGAACTGGTCGCAAGCCTGATCGGTATGGCGGCCGGAGCCTACCTGTCGAAATTTCTGGAAGAGAAGCGACCACGCACGGTCGGCATCGGCTGGGGTGCGACCCTGCGTGAAACGATCCGTCACGTCACGCCGGCGGAGTACCCGGAGCTCTGGGTTGTTTCGATGATGGGAGGCCTCTCGCGCGGCCTCGAGCTCAACACGTTCGAGATCGCGGGCGAATTGGCGCGCAGGCTACATGCCAAATGCAGCTATCTGGCCGCCCCGATCTACGCCAGCAACAGGCGCTCGCGCGACACGTTCATGGCGCAGGAAGTCTACGCGGAGGTTCTGGAGCTGGTCGGTCGGCTCGATCTCGCGCTACTGAGCCTGGGCGATCTCTCGCCGCGCTCTCTGTTGGTGCGGCACGGTTTGCCGCCGGATGTCGCCATCGACGATCTGCGTGCGGCCGGGGCGGTCGGCGACGTGCTGGGGCAGTATCTCGATCAATCAGGCCGTCAGATCAATCACGGCATCAATTCGCGCGCGATCGCCTTGCCGATCGAAAAGCTCGCGAAGACACCGACGGTGATGCTGATTGCCGGAGGCACCAACAAGGCGCCTGTGATCGCAGCGGCGCTGCAGGGCCGGATCGGCAAGGTGCTGGTTACGGACGAGAAGGCTGCTGCCGGAGCGCTCAAGCTGATCGGCAAGCGGCAATGAGCCCGTTTCCGGGGCGCGACCGCGTGAACGCGATCGTCGTCGATGCCGGAGCGCCGTCAGAACATTTGTAAATTAAAAGATACATATGTATATTGGTCGTGTCGCTGCAGGGTGACGCCGAAAACATGCAGGAAGCGGAACTTTGAACATGCGCGCAGCGGTTCTCCACGATGTTCGCGATATTCGCGTCACTGAAATCCCGACACCGACCCCGGCGGCGGACGAGGTCGTCGTGCGGGTCAAGGCCGTGGGCGTGTGCGGCAGCGATCTGCATTCGTATCTGGAAGGCGGCACGACCGGTCCCACTCGCATCAATCCGTTCGTGCTTGGCCACGAGTTCTCCGGCACCCTGACGCCGGAGAGCGCACGACGGGCGGGATTGCCGGCAGATGCATTGATGGCGGTGGACCCCGCCATTTCCTGCGGCCGTTGCGAATGGTGTCATCGCGGCCACACCAATCTGTGCCCGAACGTGCGATTTCTCGGCTACGCTCCGAACAATGGCGCGATGGCCGAGTTCATCTGTGTGCCGACGTCTGCCGTGCACATCGTGCCGGACAGCATCGACCCTGCCGCAGCCGCCATCCTGGAAACACTCGGAGTCGCGATCCATGCCATGGACCTCGCACGTCCGCGGCTGATGGAGACGGTCGCGGTGCTTGGCTGCGGTCCGGTGGGATTGCTGCTGATTCAATTGGCGCGATTGGCCGGCGCCAGCAAGATCATCGCGATCGATCCGGTCAAGGCACGCACGGAGCTGGCCTGCGATCTCGGGGCCGACGTTGGCTGCGGCAGCCACGAAGATGTTGCCGCCTGCACTGACGGACGCGGAGCCGATCTCGTCGTCGAGGCGAGCGACTCTTCACACGGCTTCGAGCATGCCGCACGCAGCGCCCGCATCGGCGGCCGCCTCGTCATCGTCGGAATCCCGGAGAACAATCAATATGCGCTAAGCGGCGCAGAATCCCGCCGCAAAGGCCTGTCGATCAAATTCTCCCGCCGCATGCCCGAGGTCTATCCACGGGCAATCGCGTTGGCGGAAAGCGGTCGCGTCAAGCTCGCGCCGCTTGCAACGCACCGATTCTCACTCGAACAAACACCCGCGGCGTTCGAGCAGCAGGTCGCGCGTCGTGACGGGATCATCAAAGCGGTGATCTACCCGTAGGTGAGCAAATGCCGTTGGCTGAGCAACGAGCCATGACCAGAAAGGAGATCCACAAGCTGCGAATTTGATCCGTCGTCTCTCCCGTGAATTTGGTTCGCTTGCGAGTTTAACGAATGGCTAAAGCGCTTATCTTCGATTTCGATGGCGTGGTCGCAGACAGCGAGGTCTTGGCCAACACCGTTCTTGCCGAAATAGTGACCGAATTGGGCGTACCGACGACAGTCGAGGACTCTTATCGCTGCTATCTGGGCAAACGATTTGGCGAAATCATCACCGAAATCGAGAAAACGGTCGGTCGAACACTGCCTCCAACGTTCGCTGCGCAATTTCAGGCGAGGACTTTGGTCAGCTTCAGGCGGGCACTCGTGCCGATTGCCGGTATGCGGGAGTTCATTGCGAAATTCAGTCACGTGCACGGTGGGAGCAGGAGAATCTACTCGAGGCCGTGCAGCAGCGCCTTGATGCAAACCCAGAAGCGATGAGCCAGCGTCGAGAGACAGTCGAGCATCCGTTCGGCACGATGAAGGCCCGCATCGGAGCGACGCACTTCCTGACCAAAACGCTTCCAAAAGTAGCTACCGAGATGGCTCTCTCGGTTCTGGCCTATAATCTGACACGGGTCATGAACATAGTCGGGATCAGGCCGCTTATCGTCGCGTTCGTGGCCTGAGATTCGCTAGGTTCTGGCTGCCAGGCTGGACATCCCTAAGGGCCGTTTTTACACGGCCAAGACCCATAGCGGACTTGGGACCCGGATAGACTCGCAACTCAGAAATGGTTCGTTTGGGCCAACTCGGGTATGTTGGCTGCCTAGAAGATAGCCACGGAGAAAGAGACATGAGCGAAGAAGGTGCTCATCAGGCTTACGCTACTCCCATTGCTGCTTCCCTTGCTGAGTTCACCGAAAAGCTGATCGCACGACGAGGCGTGGAGCAAGCCAACGTCCTATTTGGAGGCCAAATCGGTCCAGCTACAGAGGCGTTGAGCGCGAGGACGAACTCCATTGGTGTCGGCGATGTAGCACCTGACTTTTCGTTGCCAACGGCGGAAAGGCGGACATGGAATCTGGCCGAACATCTTGCCCAGGGCAAATTCTCTTCTCTGGTTGTGGTTTTCTATCGTGGTACCTGGTGCGGTTACTGCAACATCTACCTCCGTGGGCTACTAGCAATTCTATCGCCGCTGTCCGACGCCAACGCTGCCCTGATCGCCGTGTCGCCAGAGGCCGCCCCGGAATCCATTGACAATGCCGGCGTCGGGTCGACCTTTCCGGTCCTGATCGATCAGGGCGGGAAAGTTGCCGAGCAGTTCGGTCTTACCTTTGAAATGAATGACGCCGCGAAAAGCATTTTGAAAAGTTCCGGCTTCGATATCGACAAACGAAATGCTGACGGCAGGTGGACTCTTCCCGTACCTGGGACATTCGTGATCGACCGTTCTGGCCATATTGCCTATGCCCACGTCGATGCAGACTATCGCAATCGGCCTGAACCGCAGGAGATCGTCACGATATGTCGGTCACTGCGGCGCTAGCCAGTATCGCATCGAAGTGGGACAGAGTGATCGGGTGAGGCGGTCGGAATAAAGTTGGCCACTTCTGGCCCAAAACCGCCGACCACCGATTGACCACCGAAACCCCGTGGACAGACAGAGATAACGGTGGTCAATCGTGAGCAAGCGTCATTGATTTTGTTGGTAGCGGGCGATGACAGCTGTGGATGGGATACAGCTTCGCGTCCGCAGCACGGCCGGCCTGCGCGCTGCTCGTCGGGTTACTTTGTCGCACGCCGCGCTGCCGCCTGCGCGCAGCCCGCTGCCGAGCTCCGTCATATTTTGCAACATCTCTTTACATCGCCGCCTCATCGCGACGCTCGATCTTGGGTAGTGTCGGTTCGATCTGTGAATCGGAGAGATTGGCATTATGTCGTGGAAATTCGTCCGGCGGTGCATTGCGGTGTGTTGGGCGCTGATCAGCGCGAACCCGTTGCATGCGGCGCCAAACCTGGACGGCCTCGCGGGCGCGTGGTCCGGCGCCGGCTCGATGAAGCCCAAGGACGGCGCCTGGGAGAAGGTCCGCTGCAAGGTCGCCTACGGCGTCACCAAGCCGGGCAGGGCGTTCAGCCTGGATCTCAGATGCGCCAGCGATGCCTACAAGATGGCGCTGTCGGCAAATATCGAGCAGAACGGCGCGCAGCTCTCGGGCAACTGGTTCGAGAGCGAGTACCGGCAGGGCGGCAAGATCTCCGGGACCGCCACCGACGACGGGCTGATCGAGGCGCGCATTGAAGGCCAGACCGTTGCCGCGCTGGTCACGATCCGAACCCGGGGCAACCACCAGTCGTTCGTGATGGACGCGCCCGGCTCATGGCTCTCGCAGGTCGCGATCGAGCTGAACAAGGAGACGCGCTGAAGCTCCGCGCTCGGGGCTTGCTCAGGACGCGGCGGTCTCGGGCGGTGCGGTCAGCGGGCGCCAGGCGGTGAGCGCGGCGGTTGCGATCAGCTCGAGCTGCTGCCGGCTGGCACCGTCGCGGGCCTGGATCGACATGCCCTGCTGCACCGTCACATAGTATTTGGCGATCGCATCGAGGTCGGCTGCGGGTGATATTTCGCCGCGCGCGACGCCCTGGCGCAGCCGTTCGCGCAGCTCCGTCACCGTTTGCGCGCGCAGCTTCACCAGTTCGCGGCGCACGGTTTCGGAATGCTCGTTCGGATGCAGCGCCGATAGCACCACGAGGCAGCCGGCCGGACGCGAGCGGCGCGTGAATACGCGCGCGGTCTGCATCAAGAAGGTTTCGACGGCTTCGTAAGCGGTTTGCGCTTGCCTCACCGCGCCCCAGATCAGTCCGCCTTCGCTCGCTGCGTAAAAGTCGATGGCCCGACGGAACAGGTCCTCCTTGCTGCCGAAGGCGGCGTAGAGGCTGGGCGAGGCGATGCCCATCGCCGAAGTGAGGTCGGCCATCGAGGCGCCCTCATAGCCCTTCTGCCAGAACACCTCCATCGCGCGCGCCAGCGCGGCGTCCTTGTCAAAGCTTCGCGGGCGGCCACGCTCGGCCATTGGCTCCTGCCATTTCTGTGCCGCTCACTAAATAATTCACTTGACCTTCCGGCGCAACCGTTCTTATTTCTGTGTCGATCGTTACAGATATAACCAGGGAGTTCCCCATGACCCAGTCGTTGCAAGGAAAGCGCGCCCTCGTCACCGGCGGCAGCCGCGGCATTGGCGCGGCGATCGCGAGGCGCCTCGCCGCCGAGGGCGCCGACGTCGCCATCACCTATGAACGTTCCGCCGATCGCGCTGAGGGCGTCGCGGATCAAATCAAGCAGCAGGGCCGCCGTGCGCTGGCCCTCAAGGCCGACAGCGGCGATGCCGCCGCCGTGCGCGGCGCGGTGAACGCGGCAGCCAAGGCGTTCGGCGGTCTCGACATCCTCGTCAACAATGCCGGCATCTTCCGCGGCGGCGGGCCGATCGAGAACCTGACGCTGGAGGACATCGACGCCACGCTGGCGGTGAACGTGCGCGCGGTGGTGGTCGCCTCGCAGGCGGCGGCTGCGCATATGGGCGAGGGCGGCCGCATCATCAATATCGGCAGCAACCTCGCAACCCGGGTGCCGGATGCCGGCATGAGCCTCTATTCGATGAGCAAGTCGGCGCTGATCGCATGGACGCAGGGCCTGGCGCGCGATCTCGGCGGCCGCGGCATCACCGTCAACATCGTGCATCCCGGCTCGACCAACACCGACATGAACCCGGTTGACGGCCCGGGCGCGGAAGCACAGCGCGCGCGGATGGCGATCAAGCGCTACGGCAAGTCGGACGACGTGGCGGCGCTGGTCGCCTTCGTCGCCGGCCCCGAGGCCGGCTCGGTCAACGGCGCGGGGCTGACCATCGACGGCGGTGCCAACGCTTGACGTTGCAGTCGAGCATCGCCGCAAGCGCGCTGTCGCTCGCGCTCGCCGCACTGGCAGCCGCGACCGCGGTCATCGTCGCCACCGAGTTCATCGTGGTCGGCCTGCTGCCGGTGCTGGCGCGTGACCTCGCCATCTCGCCGGCGGTCGCCGGCCATCTGGTCGGCGCGTTTGCGCTGTCGGCCTCGCTGCTCGGGCCGCCGCTGACCATTGCCGCCGCCGCGATCGCGCCGCGCACCATCCTGACCGCAACGCTCGGCCTCTACGCCGCGACCGATCTCGCCGCGGTGCTGTGGCCGGATTATTCGGTGATGCTGGCGATGCGGATCGTGCAGGGCGCCGCGCTGCCGGTCTTCGTCAGCGTCGGCGCGGCGGCGGTCACGGCGCTGGCGCCGCCGGCGCGCAGAGGCCGCGTGCTCGCGCTCGCCAATACCGGCTTCGCCGTCGGCATCGTGGCGGCGCTGCCGGCCGGCGTGGCGCTTGCCGAGCGCGGCCAGTGGACGCCGTCCTTTGTCGCGCTCGCCGCGGTCTCGCTCGCCGCAGCCGTGCTGCTGCTGGCGGTGTTTCCGGAGCGCAGGCCGGAGGCGCCGCGCGCCTCCGCCGCCGCAACGCTGCTGCGCGCGCCGGCGTTCCAGCTGCAGCTCGCGCTTTCGGTCGCGGTTTTCGTCGCGATGTTTTCCGCCTACACCTACATCTCGCTCTGGCTTGCCGAGGTCGCCGGCCTCGACACCGGCGGCATCGCGCTGGCGCTGGTCGGCTTCGGCGCGGCGGGCGTGCTCGGCAACACTGCGGCGGCATGGATCGCCGATCGCGGACCGCTGCGCGCCACCGCGGTTGCGGTCACGGCGCTGGTGCTCGCGGTGCTGGGCCTGTCGCTGGCCGCGACGCCGGTGCTGCGCGTCGTGCTGTTCGTGGCGTGGGGCATCTTCCATACCGCCTGCGTCGCGCTGTGCCAGGTGCGGGTCAGTTTTGCCGGCCGCGATGCGCCTGCGTTCGCTATGGCGATGAACATCTCGGCGGCCAATCTCGGCATTGCGCTCGGCGCGGTCGCCGGCGGCTGGGCGGTGGAGCGCTGGGGCGTTAGCGCGATCGGCTGGCCGGGTCTTGCGATGCTGCCGCTGCTGCTCGGCCTTGCGCTGGCGATCCGCACGATCGGCTCGCGGCGCTCTTTTGGTTGAAGCAGCTCGCCGCGGTCTCGGTTCACCTCTCCCCACCGGGGAGAGGTCGGCGCGAAGCGCCGGGTGAGGGTCCTTGCGCTCTCGATAGACCGTACTCCCTCACCCGATTTGCTGCGCAAATCGACCTCTCCCAAGGGAGAGGTGAACCTTCGACGCCGTTCCAGCTCAACCTCATCTCATCATGCTCTGGTAGTGCCTTACTCGCCCGGCACGAGGGTCGCGACCGGCGGCCGGGCGAGGCGGCGGTGCCGGCGGCGGGACAGATAGAGCAGGAGGCCGGTGACCGTGAACAGCGGCATCAGCGCCGCGGCCAGCATGAAGACGAGCTTGCCCGGCCATCCGAGGATGGCGCCGCGGTGGATATCGAGCACACTGGCGAGCACGCGCTCGCCGAATGTCTTGTCGGCGTAGATGTCGGCCGAGGCGAGGCGGCCGGTCACGGCGTCGATGCGGAACTCGTCGCGTGCGGTGTCGAGCGAGGAGCCGCGCGGCCATGAGCGGACGCGCACCACCGTGCCGGTGCCGGCGGGGAGCGTCAGCAGCGCCCTGCCGTAGCGGTCGCCCTGCTGTTCGAGGAACGTCGACCAGACCCGGTCGAAGCCGAGCGGTTTTGCCTCGGCACTTGCGTCTGCCTTGGCGGCATCGGCCGCGCGTCGGGGCGCTTTCGACGGCATCGTCGCGGCGGTGGCCGAAGGACGCGCGAGCAGCCAGCTGGCGCCGGCCTTGTACCATTCATAGGAATAGGTCAGGCCGGTCAGCGCGGTCACCAGATAGACCGGCAGCACCCAGGTGCCGATCACGGCATGCAGCGAGCGGTGCAGGCCGCGGCCGCGCAGCGATAGATTCGGCTTCAGCCAAGTCCTGACGCTGCGGGCGCGGTGCGGCCAGCGCAGCACGAGGCCTGAGATCAGCATCACGATCAGGCAGATCGCCGCTGCGCCGGTGATCTTGCGGCCATAGCCGTTGCCGTCGCCGGGCAGCAGCAGCCAGCGGTGCACCTTGCGCACGGTGGCGAAGAATTCCCCTCCACGCGGCGAGCCGAGCAGGTGGCCGTCATAGGGATCGACATAGACCGAGGACGGCCGCGTGCCGCCTTCGCTGCGGGCGAAGCGGATGCGCGCCGCGGCGGTCGGATCGCTCGCCATCGTCACCGCCGACACCTTGCCGAAGTCGCCGGCCGTCTGCAGCCGCGCCACCAGCTCGTCCGGCGTCAGCCGCCGCGCGGCGCTGGCATCGACGCGCATGACGTCGCGGTTCAGCGCGGCCTGGATCTCATCCTCGAACGCCATCGTCGCGCCTGATACACCGACCACGGCCCAGAGCAGCGCGAGCACAAGGCCAATGACGGAATGGACCTGCAGCAGCGCGGCCTTGATTGAGGATTTGCTCATGACGACAGGGTGGGGAGGCGCACCGGAACCAGCGGGACTTGTTGCGATCGCCGCCTATTCAACAGCGCGCCGGACCCTACCCAAGCGCGCGTGGCGATGCCACCGCGCTAGTTTGGAATCGATCCAGCCTGCTGTTGGAGGACCGGCGCTCCATCCACGTCATTGCGAACGAAGCGACTTGTCCGCCGAAGCCTTGGCGAAGGCGGAAGCAATCCATCGCACCGCATGCGCGGAGGGATGGATTGCGTCGTCGCTACCGCTCCTCGCAATGACGGGGAGACAACGGTTCACAACCCGTTGAAGTTCGGAATCGCAACGGCCCTAGAAGTTCGGAATCGTAACGACCCTACCGGCGCCGCTCAGCTCAGCTTCACCGACATCTCCATGCCGCCCTGATGCGACAGCTCTCGCAGCCGCGCAAGCACAGCCTCGGCGCGCGGATGCACAGCACGTTGCCCATGATGTCGCTCCCAAGGGGATGATCAGGCAGGTCAGCAAGCAGCCGCCGACAAACTCGAATATCCTTCGAATTTTGTCAACGGCTGATTTTCATAGCGGATTTCGCCACCTGCGCGAGCGTCCGCGGTTACCGGCATTCCCGGAACAGGATGACTTTACTTCGGGCCGAGCAGCGCACGCCGCTTGACCTCGCCCCGCCTGCGGCAAGGCTATCGCAGATGACTATCGGCCACGCCCCATAGCTCGTCATGCCCGGGCTTTGAGCGAGGGGTGCTGACGGCATTCGGAATAATGGAATAGTACCGCTGACTTGCCCGACGTGTCAAGTGTCGAACGCCGGCAGCCGCCGGCTACTTTGCATGGGGTTGTTTTTCGGCATTTTGTAAATGGGCCGCTAGAACTTCACCGTCGCCGACAGCGAGAAGCGCCGCGCGTCGCCCAGCGCCACCGTCAGGATGCTGTTGGCGGAGGGATAGTAGACGGTGTCGAACAGGTTCTTGACGTTGAACTGGTAGATCACCGGCAGCGTGTCGATCTTGGTCTCGTAGGTCGCAAACACGTCCGCCACGGTGTAGGACGGCAGCACGAAGCTGTTGGTGGCGTCGCCGGGCCGGTCGCCGACATAGCGCGCGCCGCCGCCGAGCCGGAGCCGGCCGGGCAAAGCGGTGCCGAAATCGTAGACCAGATAGAGCGAGGCGGTGTTGAGGGCGACGTTCTGCAGCTTCTTGCCGGCCAATGTCGGATCCTCGGTCACCCGCGCATCGGTGTAGCCATAGCTGCCGATCACGCTCCAATTGTCGCTCAGCCGTCCGGTGATGTCGAACTCGGCACCGCGCGAGCGCACCTTGCCGGCCGTCGTGTAGACGTTGAGGCCGGTCGCGGCATCGAGCTGGCCCACCAGCACGTTGCGCTTTTCGATGTCGTAGACCGCGACCGTGCCGGAGAGCCGCTTGTTGAAATCGAACTTCAAGCCGGTCTCGTACTGCGTGCCTTCCTCCGGCGCGATGTTGGAATCGAGCACCACGCCGCCGCCATTGGCGAGCGGCGCGATGGTCGAGTTCGGCTTCGCCGACAGGGTGTAACTCGCATAGAGCGAGACCTCGTCGGTGAGCTTGAGGATCATGCCGCCGAGCGGCAGCACCTTGTCCGCGGAGACATTGGTGTTGGTGACGAACGGCCGTCCCTTGCCGGCGATCTGGTCGTAATCCATGTAGCGCGCGCCGCCGACCAGCGCGAAGCGCTCGGTGACATGCAGCGTGTTCTGGAAGAATAGCGACCATTGGCCGAGCTTGTCGGTCTGGGCGCTGTCGGCGGCGGAAATCGTCGTGCCCGGCGTGATCAGGCCGTAGACCGGATTGTAGAAGTTGAAGTTCGGCGTCGCCTGCCGGATCAGATTGTCGCGATAGATCGTGCGATACTGGCCGTCGCCGCCGAACAGCACCTCGTTGCGCATGTTGCCGAGCCAGACATTGCCTTGCAGATACGAGGTGCCGTAGCTGGCATTGCTGAGCGAGCCCCAGGTGCCGTCATTGCTGCGCTTCTCGATGCCGGTCTTGGCGTCGACGCTGGTGATGCGCAGCTGATTGGCGCTGAACGTCTCGGTGTTGTAGCTGTAGGCGGCGAACAGCTTCCAGTTCTCGTTCAACCGGTGCTCGACCGAGGCCTGGATCAGGTCGGAGGTGCCCCACATGTTGTTGAAGGGCTCGTCGAGCCGGCGCGTCGCGGGGATCGCCAGCGGCGCGTTGTTGACGAACGCGGTGCCACGGTCGAACGGGGTGATGAATTCGCGGTGCTCGTAATTGAGCTGCACCGTGGTGTTCGGTCCATACCGCGCCAGCGACGGCGCGATCAGCATCTCGCGGTGGCGGCCGAAATTGCGCCAATAGTCCTCGCTGACGCCATAGCCGATGAAGCGATAGGCGAGGCCGTCGGTGCCGATCGGGCCGGTGATGTCGAGCGTACCGTCGGCGCCGGTCTTCGCATTGGCATAGGTCGAGCCGAGCAGGGTAACCGAGCCGTGCTGATACAGCTCGGGCCGCTTGCTGATGGTGTTGACGATGCCGCCGGGATCCATGATGCCGTAGAGCAGCGAGGCCGGGCCCTTCAGCACCTCGACGCTCTCGACCGCGGCATTGAGGCTGCGGCCCTGCACCAGCGGCATGCCGTTGCGCATGATCGAGCCGTCGCGGTTGTCGCCGAAGCCGCGGCGCATCACCGCGTCCTGGGTGCCGGCCAGCGTGTTGGCCTGGGTGACGCCGGAGACGTTGGCCAGCGCGTCGTCGAGGTTGCGCGGCAGCTGGTCCTTCAGCACCTGCTCGGGCACGACGTTGACCGATTGCGACGTGTCGAGCGGCGAGGCGCCGCTGCGCAAGGTGGTCGTATCAGGCATCGCGCGATAGCCGAGCTTGGCCTCGTTGAGCGCGGCCGCGGCCGCCGCGGCGCGTTCTGACGCAGTCGGCGGCGCCGGCTGGGCATTGCGGTTGCGCTGGCCGGCCGTCGCCGCGCGCGCTCGCTGTGCCTGGCCGGTCACTGCGGTCGCGGGCTTGCGCTTCGGCGCCGCCGCTTCCACCGTGACCGGCGGCAGCGGCACGCTCGATTGCGCGCTTGCCGACGTCACCGGACCGGAGATATCGGCGAGCAGCAATGCCGCGCCCATCAGCAGATGGGAGCGGCCCTTGTCGGCGGCATGGCGGCGGTCGCCGACAAGCCGGCCATGAGCTTTCACAGGCACTTTGGATTCTTTCGGTCACGCGGAAGGAGTAACGCCGCGCCTCTAGCAGCGCCCGCGCGCGAAAAGAACCGGAGCGGACTTGAATCCCTCTAACGCGATCGACGTTGAATCATTCTAGGGAATCGCTGCGCACGCGCAGGCATGCGCAACCGCGTCCTGTGATTGCGACGTGCCGATAGCTGGAATGTCGGCGCCGCCAAGCAACGCGCGACGCGAGTCTCAGGACATCGCGAGGCACACCGGTGCCGAGCCGACCACGCCGGTGCTGACGCCGTCGCGCGCCATCGATTCGATCGCGCTCCAGTTCTCGCGGAAGATTCGCGCTGCCTCGCCGGCGCTGGCCGCCTGGATCGTCAGGCTGCACGCGCGTCTGGTGCCATTGCTGGCGAGCTGAAAGTGAAGCACGAATCCAGACGACTGCGCGCGCACTGCGCCCGACGGTACCTGCGGCATGAAGGCTTTCCCCAAAGTGTTGTTATGCCCACCCGCCGGCAGCATTGGACCGTGATGCGGCACAGTCGTGATTCACCATGCCGCAATCGACGCCAGCGCACATTTTGTTGCGCTGTGTTGCAGGGATTCAACACTGGATGGAACCCGGCTGCCCGTCCGGACTCGCCCAAAGCGGCTACAGGTGGCGCTACGTGCGGCGGCGTCCACGCTTATCACCTTGTCCGCACGCCATCGTGAATGGGCAATTCGCTCCGCCCGTAACGGGCGAGCGCGCCCGCGCGAATACGTTGCATGAGCGCTGCAAGACCCGACAGCGGCGCCGCCACAATGAGGGAAGCAACGTCCGCATGAACCTGTCTTTCAACATCGCCGAACGCGGCGATGGCTCCTATCGCCTGCTCGCGATCCTGCGCTGGGTCATGGTCGTGATCTTCGTGTCGTTCGGCATGCAAAAATTCACGCCGCAGTCGGCGCAGGGCATCGCCCAGTTCATCAGCAACAGTCCGCTCGTGTTTTGGCTGCAGGTGTTCGGCCTGCGCGGCGAGGCCTATGTGCTCGGCGTGGTCGAGCTCGGCATTGCCGTGCTGCTCGCCGCCGGCGCGTTCAGCCCGCTGCTGTCGGCGATCGGTTCATTCATGGGTGTGGTCACCTTCGTGGTCACTTGGTCGTTCTTCTTCACGACGCCAGGCGTGGTGAAATGGAGCGTGTCGTGGGACCCGATGGCCTGGAATCTCGCCGGCGAGTTCCTGTTCAAGGACATCGTGCTGCTCTGCGTCTGCGTCGTGCTGCTGCTGGCGTCGCTGCCGCGATCGCTGGTTCCGTTGCGCACGAAATAAGGCCGCTCGCCGATGGTTAAGAGGACGTTAATCGGCTGCCCACCCGCGTGTTGCTCGAATCCAAGCGAGTTGTGCAACCATCGATTGACGAATTGTTGCTAGTAAGAAACATCCCCGGTTGGGAGTTGAATGTGACTAGCCCTGGAATATCGATGGCCGGCCCCGCAGGCGCCAATGTCGCCTGGCTTGGCCGGCAACTCCCATCCCCGGGGAATTTTCAACCATCAAGTTTGATTGTTGTTCCCGCACCGTGGCTGGTGAGTGGGGAGGGCGGTCGCGTTCGCCGTTGCGGTTCTGCTCGCCGCAACGGCATCGCGCCGCCCCTTCCACGTGGGGATGACGCGCGCAATCGTGAGTTTTGGTGAATGGACCGGGGCGGTAAACTCTAGAAGTGGTCGCCTCTCGAATCGCTCGCCAATCCCGCTGGCGCGCCGTCGCGGATATCGTTCTGAACCTCGCCTTCATGCAACCATGGCCCCTCGTCCGGCCCGCGGCCGTCGCGCTTGCGATGCTTGTTGGCATGCTTGCAGGCGTCCGCGCGGATTCCGACATGGATGCGCAGATCAGGGACATCGTCACGACCGAGCTCGCGCCGACCGCGACCGCCGCTGATCCGGGCGGGCTCGCGGCCGCGGTCTATGCCGGCGGCCGGGTCACATTCTTCAACTACGGCTTTGCCGATGCGGCCAGCAAGCGTCCGATCACCCCGGACACGCTGTTCAATCTCGCCTCGCTGCGCAAGGTGTTCGAGGCGACGCTGGTCGCGCTCGGCAGCGCGCGCGGCGAGCTGCGGCTCGACGATCCCGTCGGCAAATATCTGCCGGAGCTGCATGGCGACTATATCAGCCGCGTCAGCATCGGCGAGCTCGTCACGCACACGTCGGGACTGCTGCTGCCGACCGATCACCCGCCATGGCCGAATGAACGCTTCAGCCGCGATCAGTTCATCGCGATGCTCAATGCGTGGACGCCGCCGCCGGGCGTAGCGCCCGGCAAGCAGCGCATCTACAGCCATGCCGGCTACGTGCTGCTGCAGCTCGTGCTGGAGCGGCGCTACGAAATGCCGATCGGCGCGCTGATCGAGCGCCGCATCCTGCAGCCGCTCGGCATGACCTCGACCTTCATGCCTGAGCGGACTGAGGACAATCGCGCGGTGCTGGCGCCTGCGATCATGCAGCGCGTGGTGCAGGGCTATTCCGATCAGGGCACGCCGATCGGCCCGCCCGGCAACCAGGAGAGCTATTACGACTTTGCCGGCACCGGGCAGATGTTTTCCTCGGCGCGCGATCTCGGCATTTTCATCCGCGCCTGTCTCGACGGCGCGGTGATCGATCCCGAGCTGCGCGCGGCGCTAGCGATGACCGAGCGCGAAAGCTTTCGCATCGACGAAAAAATCGGGCAGGCGATGGCATGGGAGGATGTGCGGCTCGACGGCGTCACCATCGTCGACAAGCCGGGCGGCCTCAACAACGCCTCGGCCTATATCGGACTGGTGCCGGCGCGCCGGTTCGGCATCGTGCTGCTCGCCAACCGCGGCGAATATCCGCACGAGATCGCGCGCTACAGGATTCTGCCTGCAATCGCGCGACTTTACCCGCCGCCGATGCCAATCCGATGACATTGCTGCGCAATCCGGAGGCGGGGAATGCAAAAATTGCAATAGCGCGGCACCATGTTCGGCTGTATAAACCGGTAGCTTCTTCTCCTATTTGAAGAGGCTAATATGACCAATCTGCATCCTGATTTGCATTCCTGGCTCGCGCAGCAGCCGCACGGCCTGCGAACCTTCAGGACCTTCCAGCAAAAACTCGAGATATTGAGCAAGGACGACCCGGAGCAACGCGGCGTATGCCGGCTGTTGAGCGGTCTCGTCGGCAGCTATGTCGAGGCCTTCGACGAAGAGCCGCTGCCGGTTGCTGTCGCCGACCGCGCCTATGGCCGGCTGCTCGACCTCGTCGCCAGCCTGGATCTGAAGGGCAATTCCGACCGCCGCCTCGCCGACATCAACCGCGTCGCGAGCTGCAATCTGCTGAACTGATCGCGCTTCGGCCTAGTGCCGCGCAGCGACGAGCTCGCGGTAGAGCGCGGCGTAGCGCGCGGCGCGATCGTGCCAGGACACGTCGGTGGCCATGCCGGCCTGCTGCAGCCGGCGCCAGGTCACCTGGTCGTTGAACAACAGGTTGGCCTTGCGCAAGGCGTGAGCGAGCGCATCCGCGGTGACCGGTGCGAACTTGACGCCGGTCGCGGCCGCGCCGCTGACCACGGCTTCGTCGAAGTCGAGCACGGTGTCGGCAAGTCCCCCGACATTGGCGACGACGGGGACCGCGCCATAGCGCAGCGCGCACAGCTGGGTGAGGCCGCAGGGCTCGAACCGCGACGGCACCGCAAGCGCATCCGAGCCGGCTTGAATCAAATGCGCCAGCGCCTCGTCGTAACCGATCACGACGCCGATCCGCCCCGGATTGGCCTGCGCCAGCGCGGCGAAGCGATCCTGCAGGTCGCGGTCGCCGCTGCCGAGCAGCGCGAGCTGGATGCCTTCGCCGAGCAATGTCGGAATGGTCTCGAGCAGCAGATCGAGGCCCTTCTGCCACGACAGCCGGCTGATGACGCCGAGCAGCATCGCATCCGGCGCCTGATCGAGACCGAAGCGCAGTTGCAGCGCCGCCTTGTTCTGCGCGCGGCCGCCCGGCAGCTCCGCGCTGAAGCGCGCGGCGATATTTTGATCGGTGGCCGGATTCCACACGTCGACGTCGATGCCGTTGAGGATGCCGCTCAGCACATCGGAACGCTCGCGCAACAGGCCGCCGAACCCCATGCCGCCTTCGTCGGTCTGGATCTCCCGCGCATAGGTCGGTGACACGGTGGTGACGCGGTCGGCGAATTGCAGGCCGGCCTTCAACAGGCTGATGGTGCCGTAATATTCGACGCCGTGCAGCGCGTAGGATTCGCCCGGCAGGCCGAAGGTCGCGAGCATGTCGGGCGAGAACTGCCCCTGATAGGCGAGGTTGTGCACCGTCATCACGGTGCCGGGCCGCGGCTGCCTGCCATAGTGCAGATAGGCGGGCACGAGGCCGGCCTGCCAGTCATGCGCGTGCACGATGTCGGGGGTGAAGGAGGCAATCGCGCCCTGGCCGATCTCGGCCGCCATCCGCGACAGCGCCGCGAAGCGGATGCCGTTGTCGGGCCAGTCGCGGCCGTCGGGGCCGACATAGGGGTTGCCGGGACGAATGTACAAATGCGGCGCATCGAGCACCAGCAGATCGAGCCCGTCATGCGCGGCCGCCAGCACACGGATCGGCCCGCCGTAAAATTCCGGCCAGTTCAGCACCGTCTCGGCGGAGCGCAGCGCCCTGAGCACGTCGGGATATCCCGGCACCAGCGTCCGCGTCGCGACGCCGTGCTGCTGCAGCGCCGCCGGCAGCGCGCCGACCACGTCGGCAAGCCCGCCGGTCTTGACGATCGGGTAGACCTCGGAGGCGACCGCGAGGACGCGCAGTAGCGTCATGTCGCGAGCCTGTCGAGCATCGACTGCGTGATCAGCGTGATGCCCTGTTCGGTGGTGCGGAAGCGCTTGCCGTCGAACTCCGGATCCTCGCCGACCACGAGGCCTTCCGGAATCCGCACCCCGCGGTCGATCACGACGTTCCGCAGCCGCGCGCCGCGGCCGACATTGACATACGGCATGATCACGGCGTTCTCGATGCTGGCGTAGGAATTGACATGCACGCCGGTGAACAGCAGCGAGCGGCGCAGCGCCGCGCCGGAAATGATGCAGCCGCCGGAGACCAGCGAGGTCACCGCCTGGCCGCGCCGCCCGTCCTCGTCATGGACGAATTTCGCCGGCGGGGTGATCTCGGCATAGGTCCAGATCGGCCATGACCGATCGTAGAGATCGAGCTCCGGCACCACGTCGGTGAGATCGATATTGGCGCCCCAATAGGCGTCGACGGTGCCGGCATCGCGCCAATAGGCGCGGGGATCGTCGCCGGAGCGGACGCAGGAATCGTTGAACTGGTGCGCGATCGCCCGGCCGTGCTTGACGATGTAGGGAATGATATCCTTGCCGAAATCGTGCGCCGAGTTCTGGTCGGCGGCATCGCGGCGCAGCTCGTCGAACAGGAAGTCCGAGTTGAAGACATAGATGCCCATGCTGGCAAGCGACTTGTCCGGCTTGCCGGGCATCGGCGGCGGATCGGCCGGCTTCTCCAGGAACGACTTGATCAGGCCGGTCTCGTCGATATGCATGATGCCGAAGCCTGAGGATTCCGCCCGCGGCATTTCGAGGCAGCCCACCGTGACGTCGGCGCCGCTCTCGACATGCTGCTTCAGCATGATCTCGTAATCCATCTTGTAGACGTGGTCGCCGGCCAGCACCAGGATGTACTTGGTGCCGTGCGCCTCGATGATGTCGATGTTCTGGTAGACCGCATCCGCCGTGCCGACATACCACATCGTCTCGGAGACGCGCTGGCTCGCGGGCAGAATGTCAAAGCTCTCGTTTCGTTCGGGGCGGAAGAAGTTCCAGCCGCCCTGCAGATGCCGGATCAGGCTGTGCGCCTTGTACTGCGTCGCCACCGCGATGCGGCGGATGCCGGAGTTGACTGCGTTGGACAGCGCGAAATCGATGATGCGCGACTTGCCGCCGAAATAGACCGCCGGCTTGGCGCGCTTGTCGGTGAGCTCCTGCAGTCTGCTGCCGCGTCCGCCGGCCAGCACGAAAGCGAGAGCGTGACGCGACAATGGTTCATTTCCGACGGTTATCATGGTGATCCTCCCGGGACTTTCGGCACGGCCCCGCTACCTTCTCTTGTCCGGAAGGCCTGATCGGGCGTCACGAGGCCGCCCGCGAGCGTAGCAAGCGGCCCCGATTGAGCAAAGCGGCATCGGCGGTTTTCGTTCCCGGGATTTCGGCCTCCGAGGGTCGGGGTTGCGCCTTGGTTAAAGCTATTGACGACGCGTCATTTCCGCCTACAGCAAACCAGTCCGTCCCTGCTTCAGGCCTGCCTCCCATGACGCTTCCGCTCCTAACGCCCCAGGACATCCGCTCGGCGCTGCTGCTCCGGCATGAGATCGCGCTGCTCGATGTCAGGCATGAGGCCGAGTTCGCCACCGGGCATCCGCTGTTTGCCGCCAACATGGCCTTCGACCGGATTGCGCTCGAGGCCGCGATCCGGCTGCCGCGCAAGAACGTGCCGATCGTGCTCTATGATGACGGCGAGGGGTTGGTCGCGGGGGCGGCCGAGCAATTGCGCGCACTCGGCTATAGCGACGTCCGCTCGCTCGGCGGCGGCCTGCAGGCCTGGCGCGCGGCCGGTTACGAAATCTTCCAGGACGTCAATTCCTACGCCAAGGCGTTCGGCGAGTTGGTCGAGGCGCGGCGGCACACGCCGTCGCTGAGCGCCGACGAGGTCGCAAAACTGATCGCCGACAAGGCCGACATCGCGATCCTCGACGTCCGCCGCTTCGATGAATATGCCACCATGAACATCCCGGGCTCGGTCAGCGTGCCCGGCGCGGAGCTGGTGCTGCGGGCGGGCAAGGCTGCTCCCGACCCCGAGACCACCATCATCGTCAACTGCGCCGGCCGCACCCGCTCGATCATTGGCACGCAGTCGCTGATCAATGCCGGCCTGCCGAACCAGGTGCGGGCGCTGCGCAACGGCACCATCGGCTGGACGCTCGCCAAACACGATATCGAGCACGGGGCGAACCGGCGCGGCGGCATCGGACCGTTCGACGGTGCCGCCGGCAACGCGCGCGATGTCGCCTATCGCGCCGGCGTCCGCCGCATCGGTGCGAGCGAACTCACCGCGCTGGAGCGCGAGACGCAGCGCACGCTGTATCGCTTCGACGTCCGGGATGCCGACGAATATGCGGCGGGCCATCTCGCCGGCTTTCGCCATTATGCCGGCGGGCAACTGGTGCAGGAGATCGACATGGCCGCGCCGGTGCGCGGCGCGCGCATCGTGCTGACCGACGACAAGGGAATCCGCGCCGACATGACGGCGTCCTGGCTTGCGCAAATGGGCTGGGAGGTCTATGTGCGCGACGGCGGCTATGACCGCGCGCTCGAAGCGGGCCCGCCGCTGCTGCTGCCGAAGCCGGATCCGTCGCACCGCTATCGCCGACCCTACGAAGGCACCGAGGTCGCTGAAAAGGCCATGCAGGCCTATCTCGATTGGGAGTACGGCCTCGTCGAGCAGCTTCGCCGCGACGGGACTCACGGGTTTTACGTGATTTGAAACGCAGTAAGGACAGGAGCTTTGGGCTGTGGACTATCCCCGTCATTGCGAGCGGAGCGAAGCAATCCATTTCACCGCATATGCGGAACGATGGATTGCTTCGTCGCTGGCGCGCCTCGCAATGACGGAAAATCCGTAGCCCCGATGGAGCGCAGCACAATCCGGGATTCTGTCCCCGCGGCAAGACTTTCCCGGATTGTGCCAACGGGGCGCGCGTTTGCGCGACCCGTTGGCTTCATCCGGGCTACGAAGCTACGAAGTACCGTTCAGTCCGGCGTGAACGCGTCGTAGACCAGCTTCTTGAACACCGGCAAGATGCGCTGGCGCTCGTTCTGGGTCTGCTCCAGCATGATGTAGACCATGTCGAGCGTTGGATCGACGCCGAAATAGGTGCCGCTGCCGCTGTCCCATTTCAACTCGCCGATCAAGCCTGGCGGCGGCGGCTTTGCGTTGCCGGGATCGGTGCGCATGGCGATGCCGTAGCCATAGCCAAAACCGTCGCCGGGAAAGTACCAGTAGTCGCGGCCGACGCCGGAGCCGGGGCCGATATGGTCGGTCGTCATGTCCTTGAAGGCGGCGGGGCTGATGTACCTGATACCGTCAAGCTCGCCGCCGTTCAGCAGCATCTGCGCAAAGCGCGCGTAGTCCGTCACGGTCGACACCAGCCCGCCGCCGCCGGATTGCCATTCCGGATGCGCGCGCCGGTCGCGCTCGGCGGCGACCAAGATCTTGTCCGACGGCAGCGGCTCCGCCATCCGCGCGCGTTCGTCGGCGGAATCGAGCACGAATTTGGTATCCTTCAGCTTCATCGGATCGAAGATCCGCTCCTTCTCGAACTCATAGAGCGTCTTGCCGGTGATGACCTCGATCACGCGGCCGAGCACGTCGGTGGAATGGCCGTAGCGCCACAGCGTGCCGGGCTGTCGCGACAGCGGCAGTTTGGCCAGCCGCGCGACGAATTCCTTGTTGTCGAAGGTGCCGTCGAACAGGTGGCCGGAATGGTACAGCCGCTGGATCCAGTCGGCGCCGATATATTCGTAGGTGATGCCCGACGTGTGCCGCATGATGTCCTGGATCGTGATCGGGCGGATCGGCATCTCCAGCTTCAGATCGCTCAGGGCGTTGTCGTTGGGCGGCTCGATGCCGACCGTCACGTCGGCGAACGCCGGAATGTACTTTGACAGCGGGTCCTGCGGCGACAGTTTGCCCTCGTCGATCAGCATCATCGCCGCGACGCTGGTGATCGGCTTGGTCATCGAATGCAGCGCAAAGATCGTGTCCGTCGTCATCGGCGCCTTGGTCGTGACGTCGCGATAGCCGAAGGTTTTCAGATAGACCGGCTTGCCGTGCTGCTGGATCAGGATGACGGCGCCGGGCAGCCGGCCGCTGTTGACCTCGTCGTTGAAGAGCGCGGTGATGCGCTCCAGCTTTTCCGGCGACGGGGCAGGGATGTCGGCAGCGCGCGCGGCTCCGATTGTGACGGACGCAAGACAGGCGAGTGCAAGACGCGGCATTGCGCGGAGCGTTCGTGCGGCAACGTCGATTGCCCGATGGTATCTGCGTGACATTTGAAAGTGCCGCCCTGCCTGATGTCCTCAACGCCGGATTATTAGCGCGGGCATCGCGCGCAACCTAGTCAATTTCCTGCGGCATTATTCCCGCGAACCTACACAATCTGTCGCGTCCCGGCCGGCGCCTTCACCGCGTGCGACAGCACCTGCAGCGCCTGGCTCAATTCGGCGCGGTTACGCGCGGCGCCGAGCGAGATGCGCAGCCCGCGCGGCGCGGCCTCACTCACGGCAAATGCGTCCTCGCCGACCACCGCGAGGCCGTTGCGCATCAGATGCGACAGCAGGTCGGTGCCGCCGAAATGGCTCGGCAGCGGCATCCAGAGGTGATGGCTGGCCGCCCGCGCCGCGTAGGAGACGCTCTTGAGGAAGCGCGCCGCGAGCTGCTGGCGGGCCGCGGCCTCGTTGCGGATGGCGCGGATGATCTCGGCGGCGACGCCGGAGCGCAGCCATTGCGTGACCAGGGCGACCATCAGCGACGGCGGCATCTGCAGCGTCGCCTGCATGCCGGCGCGCATGCGCTGCTCGGCACTCGCATCGGGCGCCACCAGATAGGCGACGCGCAGCGCCGGCGCGATGCATTTTGCGATGCTGGCGGCATAGTAGGTGCGCTCCGGGATCAGGGACGCGATCGGCGCCAGCTGCGGCTCGAGGGGGCCGTAGACGTCGTCCTCGATCAGAACGCAGCCGCGCTTCCTGATG
Organism: Bradyrhizobium ivorense; assembly: GCF_900696085.1. Lineage (GTDB taxonomy): Bacteria > Pseudomonadota > Alphaproteobacteria > Rhizobiales > Xanthobacteraceae > Bradyrhizobium > Bradyrhizobium ivorense. The sequence goes on along the minus strand of NZ_CAADFC020000012.1, from coordinate 85,926 downwards.
ACCTCGGCGACCGCCTTGCGCCGTGCCTCGCTCATCGTCGCCGTGGTCGGATTGTGCTGGGTCGGCACCAGGTAGACCGCCTTCGGCTTGTGCTTGCGGCAGGCGTCGTCGAGCGCGTCGGGCAGTGCGCCCTCGGCGTCCATCGCAACGCCGACCAGGCGGACGTCGCGCCGCGCCGCCGCGGCCTTGGTGCCGGGAAAGGTCAGCGCTTCCGTCACCACGACGTCGCCGGGCGACGTCAGCGCGAGCAAGGCATTGAAGATGATCGCCTGCGAGCCCGGAAAGATCACGATGCGGTCGGCTGACGCCTGCGGCAGCCGCGGCTGCAGCCACGCGGCGGCGGCCTCGCGCTCCTGGGTGGTGCCGCCGGGTCGCGCATAGCCGAGATAGGCGGAGAAGCCGGCCTCGGAGCGGATGGTGGCGAGCCCCTGCGCGATGCGCAGATCGAGATTGGCCTCGACCGGCTGCGGCGGCAGGTTCATCGACAGGTCGATGTTGACCGGCGCAGGCAAATCGGAGGCGGCGCGCGCCGTGGTCTCCGAGACGAAGGTGCCTTGCCCGACCCGGGCATCGAGCAGGCCGCGCCGCCGCGCCTCGCCATAGGCGCGCGTCACCGTGGTGAGATCGATGTCGAGCGCGGTGGCGAGCGCGCGATGGGTCGGCAGCCGCTGGCCGCGCAGCAGCCGGCCGCTGGCGATATCGGCGGCGAGGGCATCGACGATGCGCAGGAACATCGGGCCCTGCCATTCCGAAACTGTAGGGATCCAATCCATGCAATCTGGCGCTTTGTCTTTGATTGTAGGTCTTGCGATGCATATTGTATGGATCATCAGATCAGGTCAAGGATGACGGCCATGAATGAAGCGGTTTCCCTCCCCAAGGCGATGTGGCGCGGCTTTACGATGAAGTGCCCGAATTGCGGGCGCGGCCATCTGTTCGGCCGATTCCTCAAGGTGGTCGATCACTGCGAGGTCTGTCACGAGGACTACACCCCGCAGCGCGCCGACGATTTTCCGGCCTATCTCGTCATCGTCGTGGTCGGCCACATCGTGGTGCCGGCGCTGCTCTGGCTGGAGATGAACTACGCGCCGCCGGCCTGGCTGCAACTGGCGATCTGGCTGCCGGTGACGTTGTTCAGTGCGCTCGGGCTGCTGCAGCCGACCAAGGGCGCGATCGTCGGGTTGCAGTGGCAGCTCGGCATGGAGGGCTTTGCCGTGACGCGGCGGCGTGCCGCCACGGTGCGTGTCGGGCGGACGCGGGAAGCCTGAAGCGAGCTCACACCTGTAGCCCGGATGCAGCGAAGCGCAATCCGGGGGCTGGTCTATCCGTTGTGAAAGCGGCCCCGGATTTCGCTACGCTGCATCCGGGCTACCAAGATCAAATCGGGTGGTGATGCGGCCGGAACATGCGGCCCTTTTCCGTGACCAGCACGACCGCGAGCGAGGCCAAGGTGCACAGGAAGAAGCCGGTCGCGAACGGCAGCAGCGTGCCGTCATAGTCCTGGCCGATCGTGGTGCCGATGCCGATCCCGAGCAGCGTGGTGATGGTGCCGTAGAGCGATGATGCGGTGCCGGCGATCTTGCCCTGCGGCTCCATCGCCAGCGCGGTGAAATTCGCCATCATCAGCCCGAACGCGAACATCATCAGCAGCGACAGCGTCATGAACAGCGGCAGCGACAGCATATCGAGCTTGACGGCGAGCAGCAGTGCGCCTGCGACCACCGCAAAGCCTGATATCGCGGCGTGCGAGATCACGCGCATGCCGATGCGGCCGACGATGCGGGAATTGAGGAAGCCGGCGATGGCGACGCCGATCGCGCAGGCCGCGAACGCCACCGGGAAATAGTGCCCGAGCTTGAAGATCTCGGTGAACACTTGCTGCGACGAGAACACGAAGGCGAACAGCGAGCCGGTGACGCCGCCGGCGGCGAGCGCATAGCCGAGCGTCTGGCGGTTGGTGAGGGTCTGACGGAACGCGGAGAGCACCTCCGGGATCGCCAGCGACTTGCGCAGTTCCTTCGGCAATGTCTCCGGCATCCGCAGCGCGTTCCAGGCCAGCGCAATCACGCCATAGAGCATCAGCACCACGAAGATGCCGCGCCAATGCGTCAGCAGCATCACAGCCTGGCCGAATGACGGCGCGATCACGGGCACCGCGATGAACACCATCATGGCGAGCGACATCACGCCCGCCGTCCGGCGTAGCAGTCGCGCACGATCGAGGTCGCGATCACGCGGGTCGCCGCAGTGCCGAGCCCTTGCAGCGCGCGCGCCAAGAGCAACGTCTCGAACGACGGCGCCATGATCGCGAGCAGGCCGGCGATGGTATAGACGGTCATGCCGCCGAGCAGCACCGGGCGGCGGCCGAATCTATCGGACAGCGGGCCCATCACGAACTGGCCGACGCCGAAGCCGACCAGGAAGATCGACAGCACCATCTGCGGCCGGTTGGCCTCAGCGATCGCAAACGCCGAGCGAATGTTCGGCAGCGCCGGCAGCATCATGTCCATCGCCAGCGGGTTCAGCGCCATGATGGATGCGATAACGACGACGAATTCGGGAAAGCCCATCGGGCGGTGGCCTGAGGAAACCCAGGCATCGGCATTGATTTCGGACACTTATGACCTCTTGGAAGCCGCCAAATCTAGGCGCTTCGCTGCGGTGCACAACGCCCGTTTCGGGATGGGTGGTGGTCGGTGAGGGATGGGCTGGGCAGGCGGCGTTTCAGGTCGCGCACAGCATCGCCTTCAATTTGGGCACCGCGCTGCCGGCGTCGTCAGATGCGGGCGCCGCGGTTGTAGCCGTCGACGAGCTGATTGTAATCGCGCATCAGCGGGTAGGGCGGATTAGCCGAGAGGCGTAATCCGCCTCCGTTTCCACGTCGCGGTGGCTTACGCCTGCGGCTAATCCACCCTACGCAGCTACCCAGGCATCCCTTCAGTCTGTCGACCACCGTCAGATCCGGGCGCCGCGGTTGTAGCCGTCGACGAGCTGATTGTAATCGCGCATCAGCCGGGCCGGCGATCCCTCCACCATCCACCCGGCGCCGGCGTTGCTCATGATCATCTTCTCACCCGAGCTGTAAGGCACCTTGTCGCGAACGCGGCGCATCAGCTGCTTCGCGGTGGTGAGGAACGATTTGGCGCTGCCGATGAACATCGAGCCGAGCTTGGCGTCGCCGTCCTTGCCGGAGGCCTCTTCTGCCGCTTTCACCGTGGCCTCGTACTCGTTGAGCGACCGGGTGATCGCATCGAGGTCGGGCTTATCGGCCTGCTGCGCGCGGAGCAGGCGCTTGGCCTGGATCATCAGAGCCTCGACATAATAGTGCGACTTGCGGCCCTCGCTCGCCTCGATCGCGGCGAGCCGCTCGGCGGCGCGCTTGTCGTTGATGACATCGACCCCGCCGCGCAGCGCCTTGTCGGCATTGGCAAAGGCATCCCATGCCGCGACCAGACGCGGATGCAGAGCCTTGCCCTTGGCCATTTTGTCGTCCTTGTAGTTCTCCTGGCTGTAGTAGTCGTCCGCCTCCTTCAACAGCGGCTCGAGCGCGGTGACCGCCGTGACATAGGCATTCGCGGCCGCTTCGAGCTCGGCATCATGCGGGTCCATGGCGTTGGCGGCTGCGACGTCCTTCTTGCAGTCGGCCGTGTCGTAGATCGTGTAAGTGCCGTAGATGATCCGCTCCTTGCCGGTGGGGCCGTTCTTGCCGACCCAGGAGAAGTAACGCTCGCGCGATTCGAACGAGCGTGCCGAAAGCCGGTTGATGCAGCCGACATAGGCATTGAGCTTCTGCGTCAGTTGCGCGGAAGCGGCATTCGCCGATGACGCGGGCTGGTCCTGCTGGGCGGCAGCCGGACCGAGCGCGAGAACGATGGTTGCAATCGCAAGGAAAGCCGTACGTCGCATCGGGAGTTTGCCCTCATGTCAGCCGGGATCCCGTTTAGCACAGTATCGATCGGCCTGGATGACGGCTATGAGTCAAAAGCGGTCGACGCCGACAAGGTCCGGCCTAGTGTGCGCCGAGCATTGCCTTCAGCTTCGCGACCGCGCTGTCGGGTGTCGTCAGCACCGGCCTGCCGATGACCTCCGCGACGCGGTCGGCGGCGGGCGCCATGCTGTATTGGGCGAGCGCGATCAGGTCGCAGTCGCGCAGGTCTTTCGAAGCCTCGACCACCAGGCGGTCGTGTTCGGCGCGGTCGCCGCGGTCGAGCGCGGCCAACGCGCCCTCGGCGAGCTTTGGCGCCAGCGTCACAGACGCGGGAAATTCCGGCGGCATCGAGACCAGCGTCGGCGGGAAGGTCGAGAGCAGGCCGATCTTTTTTCCCTTGGCGACCGCCTGTTCGATCATCGCCTCGTTCGGCTTCAGCACCGGCATCGGCGCATGCGCGCGCGCCACCGCCTCGATGCAGGGCCCGAACGCCGAGCAGGTGAAGAGAATGCCGTCGGCGCCGGTATCGGCGGCATAGCGGCCCATGGTGAGGAAGCGATCGGTCATCCGCTCGGTGAGCTTGCCGTCGCGCGCGAGATCGGCGGAGAGCGAATCGTCGAGCAGGTTCATCAGCCGCGCCTCCGGCCATAGGCGTGCAAACGACGCCTCGATCGGCACGATCGAATGCTTCAGGGCATGGATGAGGGTGATGCGCATGGTCGGTCTTCTTCTCCCTCTCCCCGTTCTTCACGGGGAGAGGGCGGGGTGAGGGGCTCTATCGGCACAACAGGTGAGAGAGAATTCGCGGAGACTCCCCCTCACCCGGATTGCATCTCGCGATGCAATCCGACCTCTCCCCGCATCCGCCTTCGCCAAGGCTTCGGCGGACAGGGGCGGGGAGAGGTGACTTCCTACTTGAACGGGATGGCGTACATCAGGCCGCCCTTGCTCCAGGTGGCGTTGAGGCCGCGTTCGAGTTTCAGCGGGCTGGCCTTGCCGACATTGCGCTCAAAGATCTCGCCGTAATTGCCGCCGGCCTTGATCGCCGCGACCAGCCATTTGTTGTCGAGCCCGAGCCGCGAGCCGAGATCGCCGGAGGCGCCGAGCAGGCGCTGGATCGCCGGCACCTGCGACTTCGCCATCTCGTCGGCATTGGCCTGCGTCACGCCGAGCTCTTCGGCCTCGACCAGTCCGTAGTGCAGCCAGGTGATGATGTCGCTCCACCCCTCGTCGCCGTTGCGAGTGAACGGGCCGAGCGGCTCCTTGCTGATGGTCTGCGGCAGCACGACATAGTCCTCGGCCTTCGGTGCGGCGGTCGCGACCGCGCCGGCGAGCGCCGAGGCGTCCTGGGTCATGGCATCGCAGCGGCCGCCGAAGAAGGTCTGGTACATGGTGTCGACGCGGTCGAACACCAGCGGCTTCCAGTCGATGCCGTTGGCACGGCCATAGTCGCCGAGCGTCACCTCATGCGTGGTGCCCTGCGCGACGCAGACGGTGGCGCCCTTGAGGTCCTTCAGCTCCTTCACGCCAAGGTCCTTCTTCACCACAAAACCCTGGCCGTCGTAGAAGTTGACCGGACCCTGCCGTAGCCCAAGCGTGGTGCCGCGCAGATAAGTCTGGGTCGAGTTGCGGTAGAGCACGTCGATCTCGCCGGACTGCAGCGCCGTAAAGCGGTTCTGCGCGGTCAGCGCGACGTAGCGCACTTTGGTGGGATCGCCCAGCACGCCGGCAGCGAGCGCGCGGCAATAGTCGACGTCGAGGCCCTTGAAGTTGCCCTGCGAGTCCGGCGCCGAGAAGCCGGCAAAGCCGGTCGAGACGCCGCACACCAGCGTGCCGCGCTGTTTGACGGTGTCGAGTGTCGCCGCGCTTGCGCCCGTGATGCTTGCGGCGAGAACGGTTGCAGTAATCAATCCCCTGTACATTGTACTCCTCCTCCATTTCATTTTGAGCATGATCCTGCCGGAAAACCGGAACCCGCTTTTCCGGATCACGCTCCGTGACCGATATCCTTCAACGCGCTGTCTACCGCAGCGCCTAGTCTTTCGACGATCATGTCGATGTCGCCGGAAGTTGCGATGTAGGGCGGCGCCAGCAGCACGTGGTCGCCGTGCTTGCCGTCGGCGGTGCCGCCCGCCGGATAGCAGCCGAGCCCGCCGGCGAACGCGGCTGCCTTGATCCGCTGATGCAGCTTCAGCTTGGGATCGAACGACTGCCGCGTGCCGCGGTCGGCGACCAGCTCGATCGCCCAGAACAGGCCGCGGCCCCTGATGTCGCCGACATGGCGGTGATTGCCGAAGCGCTCGGTGAGCCGCTGCTCGAGCAGCTTGCCGCGCTCCTTGACCTGGTCGAGCAGCTTTTCCTCGGCGATGATCTTCTGGACCTCGAGCGCGGCGGCGCAGGCGAGCGGATGCGCGAGATACGTATGGCCGTGCTGGAACGCGCCGGAGCCGCTCCGCACGGTCTCGACGATGGTGCCGCTCGCCAGCATCGCGCCGATCGGCTGGTAGCCGCCGCCGAGCCCCTTGGCGATCGCCTGGATGTCGGGCGCGATGCCTTCCTGCTCCCACGCATGCAGCGTGCCGGTGCGGCCCATGCCGCACATCACCTCGTCGAGGATGAGGAGGGCGCCGTGCTTGTTGCAGATCTCGCGCACCGCCTTGAAGTAGCCCTCCGGCGCCGGCACGCAGCCGGCGGTGGCGCCGACCACCGGCTCAGCGATGAAGGCGGCGACGGTGTCGGGGCCGAGCCGCTGGAATTCGGCCTCGAGCTCCGCGGCGAGCCGGCCGACGAACGCCGCCTCCGATTCATCGTCGCGCTTCTCGTGATAGGCGAAGGCCGGCGTGACGTGCGAGAACGACGGCGACAGCAGCGGCGCATAGGGCTCGCGGCGCCAGGCGTTGCCGCCGGCCGACAGCGCGCCCAGCGTATTGCCGTGATAGCTCTGCTTGCGGGCGATGAAGCGCGCGCGCTGCGGCTCGCCGCGCTCGATGTGATATTGCCGCGCCAGCTTGATCGAGGCCTCGACCGCCTCCGAGCCGCCGCTGACGAAATAGACCGATGCAAGCCCGCCGGGCTCATGGCCGACCAGCCGCTCGGCGAGCTCTTCCGCCGGCTCGGACGAGAAGAAGGCGGTGTGGGCATAGGCCAGAGTCGAGGCCTGCTTGGCGATTGCGGCGAGCACGCGCGGATGCTGATGGCCGAGGCAGGACACCGCAGCGCCGCCGGAGGAATCCAGCACGCGGCGGCCGTCCTCGGCAATCAGCCAGACGCCGTCGCCGCCAATTGCCTTTGGCGGGGTCTCGCGCAGGCTGCGATGCATCACGCGGCTCTTGGTGGCGGCCATGACAGTCATCCTTTCTCGACAAAATATTGCGACATCTCGGCAAGCCGGCCTTCGGTCTCCTCCAGCTTGCGCTTGGCGCCCGCGCCGCCCAGCGTGAAGCTGACGGCGGCCAGCGACTGCGCGACCGCGATCGCGCCGGTGAGGCTCGGGAAGAAGCCGGGCGAGGCGGCGGCCTCGAACAGCAGCAGGTGATCACAGCCTTCGGCCATCGGCGCTGCGATCGTGTCGGCGATCGCGATCAGCGTGGCGCGCGCATCGTGCGCGGCGCGCGCGGTCTCGACGCTGACCGTGGTGTAGGGCGCAAAGCCGATCACGATGACCGCGTCGTCAGCGCGGAAGGCGCCGTGGTCGAGATCGAACGGGCCGGAGCCGCCGACCAGTTGCACCGCGTCCGGGCGGAACAGGCGGAGCTGATAGGTGAGCAGTTCCGCGACGCTACGGCAGCTGCGAAAGCCCGCGATCCAGATCCGGTTCGCCGTGTGCAGTGCACGCGCCGCCTCGGCGATCGCGCTCGCAGAGATCCGCGCCAGGCCTGCGGCTTCCGCCTCCAGCTTGTCGTGCACCAGTTTGACGTCGGCATTCGGCCCGGCGCGGCGGCTTTTGGCGCGGCCGGAGAACGGCGAGGTTTGTGCCGGCCGGCGCGCCTCGGTCAGCGCGGCGCGCAATTCATCCCAGCCGGAATAGCCGAGCGCCTTGGCGAGGCGGGTGAAGGAGGCGGGATCGGCGCCGGCAACCGCGGCAAGGTCGCGCATCGAGCGCGTGGTGGCGTCGTAATCATTGGCTGCGACAAAACGGCCGACTTCCTGCAAGCGCATCGGCAGCGACGGCAGTGCGCTGCACAATTCGTTGAGGGGCGATGGTTTCGGCTGAGCCTGGGCCATGAAACATATGTTGCATGAATCTGAATTTGGTGCAACATATGAAGTGCGCAGGTTTGAGTTTGACGCGTTTTCTTCACGCGAACCGGTACCCACTTCGCTCGAAAACGCTCTTGCGCATGGCAGAAGATCGCTTCGTTCAAAGGATCCTTGTGCTGTGACGACATCGACGCCGAAACGCCCTCCCTCCCGATCCTGGCGGCTCTCGCTGGACGATCCGCGCGTCGCCGGCCTGTTCTGGCAAATCCTGGTGGTCGGTATCGCGATCGCGATCGTCGCCTGGCTGTGGTCGAACGCGGTGCATAATCTCTCGGTGCGGCGGATCTCGACCGGCTTTGCCTTCCTCGGCCGCGAAGCCGGCATGCCGATATCAGACTCGTGGATCGACTACACGCCGAAGAACACCTATCTGCGCGCCTTCATCGTCGGCCTCGTCAACACGCTGCGCGTCGCCGTGATCGGCATCGTGCTGGCGACCGTGATCGGCACCCTGGTCGGCATCGCGCGGCTGTCGACCAACTGGCTGCTGTCGCGGCTTGCCGCCGTCTATGTCGAGGTGCTGCGCGACCTGCCGCTCTTGCTGCAGCTCTTGTTCTGGTACGTGCTGATGCAGGGCCTGCCCGCCGCGCGGCAGGCCTGGAAGCCGGTCGAAGGCGTGTTCCTGTCCAACCGCGGGCTGATCCTGCCGTCGGTGCCGCTGCACGAGGCCAATCTGTGGACGCTGCTCGCGCTGATCGTTGGCCTGGTCATCTTCTTCATTGTCCGCCGCCGCCTGATCGCGCAGCAGATGCTGGATGGCAGAGCGCGGCCGGCCTGGCCTTACGCGGTCGGCCTCGTGGTCGCAGTGCCGGCGCTGGTGTCGGTGCTGCTGGGCGCGAGCTGGGGCATCACGCTGCCGGAGCTGCGCGGCTTCAACTTCGTCGGCGGGCTGACGGTTGCGCCGGAATATTTTGCGCTGCTGATCGCGCTCGTCACCTATACCTCCGCCTTCATCGCCGAGATCGTGCGCAGCGGCATCCAGGCGGTGCCGCGCGGGCAGTGGGATGCCGCCAAGGCGCTCGGGCTGAAGAAGAGCTTTGCGCTGCAGCACATCGTGCTGCCGCAGGCGCTTCGCGTCATCATCCCGCCGATGACCAGCCAGTATCTCAATTTGACCAAGAACTCCTCGCTGGCGGTCGCGGTGGGCTACCAGGACATCGTCTCGATCGCCAACACCACGCTGAACCAGACCGGGCAGGCGATCGAATCGATCGCGCTGATCATGATGGTGTTCCTCACCGTCAGCCTCGGCATCAGCCTGTTCATGAACTGGTACAATGCGCGCATCGCGCTGGTGGAGCGCTGACATGAGTTCGCTCGCCCACGTCCCACAGGATCCGCTGCCGATTGGCCGGCCGCGCGTGCAGCGTACGCTCGGCGGCCAGATCGCCGTCTGGCTGCGCACCAATTTGTTTCCGTCCATCACCTCGACCATCGTGACGCTGCTGCTGGTGGCCGTGCTCGGCAAGGCCTGCATCGCGCTGTGGCAGTGGGGCATCGCCAACGCGATCTGGATCGTCTCCGGCAACGACACCAGCGCCTGCCGCGCGCTGCGCGGGCTCGGCGCCTGCTGGGCAGTGATCCCGGAAAAATACCGCTTCATCCTGTTCGGCACCTATCCGTTCAACGAGCAGTGGCGGCCGGCGCTGGTGGTCGTGATTTTCATCGCGCTGTTCGTAGTCTCGAGCCGGCGCAGTTTCTGGCGCAAGGAATTGTTCCTGCTCTGGGCCGCGGCGCTGGTCGTGATCGGCTGCCTGATGTGGGGCGGCTTCCTCGGCATGTCCTACGTCTCGCAGGACCGCTGGGGCGGGCTGCCGGTGACGCTGATCCTCGCCACCTTCGGGCTCGCCTTCGGCTTTCCGCTCGGCATTCTGGTGGCGCTCGGCCGCCGCTCAAAGCTGCCCGCGATCCGCTCGCTCTGCGTGCTCTATGTCGAACTGATCCGAGGCGTGCCGCTGATCAGCCTGCTGTTCATGGCGAGCGTGATGTTTCCGCTGTTCATGCCCGACGGCGTCAACATCGACAAGCTGCTGCGCGCGCAGATCGCCTTCATCCTCTATGCCGGCGCCTATCTCGCCGAAGTGGTGCGCGGCGGCCTGCAGGCGGTGCCGCGCGGACAGTCCGAGGCCGCGGATGCGCTCGGCCTGTCCTACTGGAAGAAGAACCTCCTGATCGTGCTGCCGCAGGCGATCCGCCACGTCATCCCGCCGCTGGTCAACACCTTCATCGCCTTCTTCAAGGACACCAGTCTGGTGCTGATCATCGGCATCTTCGATTTGCTGACCACCGCGAAGACCGCGATCATCGATCCGGCCTGGCAGTCCTTCAGCGTCGAGGTTTATGTCTTCGTCGGCGTGATCTATTTTGCCTTCTGCTTCGCGATGTCGCGCTACAGCCGCAGCCTCGAGGCGCAGCGCACGCAGAACTAGAGCATGATCCGGCAAAGTGCGAAGCGGTTTTCCGAAAAGATCATGCTCAAAAGAGATGGGCGAAGCTGGCGATCCGGCAGCATGTACCGCGCCGAATGTGACACTGGTCACGTGTTGTCGTTATTTTGAAATGACGCTGTAGCGCGACTCCGCAATGATCCCGCGTCCCAAGTGAAACCCAATTGGAGGGTCAACGCGTGAACGCAACACCTGAACATATCATGCAAGTCGGGTTCGGCTTCTGGGCATCCAAGACGCTGCTGAGCGCGGTCGAACTCGGCGTGTTCAGCACCCTGGCCAATGCCCCCGCCGACCTGCCGACGCTGCAGGGAAAGCTCGGGCTGCATCCGCGCGCCGCCCGCGACTTCCTCGACACGCTGGTGGCCCTGAAGCTTCTGGAGCGCGACGGCGGCGTCTATCGCAATACCGCGGAGACCGATCTGTTTCTCGATCGCGCCAAGCCGTCCTATATCGGCGGACTGCTGGAGATGGCGAATGCCCGTCTCTACGGTTTCTGGGGTTCGCTCACCGAAGCGCTGCGTAGCGGCGAGCTGCAGAACGAGGGCAAGGGCGGCGGCGAAAACCTCTTTGCGGCGCTGTATGCCGATCCGGAACGGCTGCGGGGATTTCTGCGCGCGATGAGTGGCGTCAGCGCGGGCGCGGCCCAGGCCATCGCCGCCGGCTTCCCGTGGAAGGACTACACGACCTTCATGGATCTTGGTTCGGCGCAAGGCATGGTGCCCGCCACGCTTGCCGCCGCCCATCCCCACCTCACCGGCATCGGCTTCGACCTTCCGCCAGTCAAGCCGGTGTTCGAGGAATTCATCGCGCAGCGCGGAGTGCAGGACCGGGTCCGCTTTCAGGCTGGCAACTTCTTCGAGGATCCGCTGCCGAACGTCGACGTCATCGTGATGGGGCACATCCTCCATGATTGGGACCTTGCCGAGAAAAAGGCGCTGCTCCGCAGGGTCTTCGATGCGCTTCCGAAAGGCGGCGTGGTCATCGCCTATGACGCCATCATCGATGACGATCGCCGCAACAACGCCTTCGGTCTGTTGATGAGCTTGAACATGCTGATCGAAACCTCGGGCGGGTTCGACTATACCGGCGCGGATTGTCAGGGCTGGATGCGCGAAGCCGGATTTGCGAAAACGCGGGTCGAACCGCTGGTCGGCCCGGATTCGATGGTGATCGGGTTCAAGTAGCTCGCCGGGCGCGCAGCGGTCGACCAGATTTTCCGCCCGTCCGGCGGCGTCGATGATATGGTTGACCGGCACGTCCACTATTTTAACGATCCGTTTCATGCAGTCGATTGTCGAACCGCGGCGGGTTCATCGATCTATTTCACGAGCGGCGATCGGCTCGGTGGGCCTGCTGCTGTTCGTCGGCGCGGCGCGCGCCGAACCTGCCGACAATGTCGAGGTGGGGCCAACGGTGCACCGCGCGGAGCCGGCGGAACCCTCGCGTCCGAATCCGAACGTCGGAGAAAACAACAATGAGGCCGATCGGCCAGCGCAGGACCGTCAATCCTCATCCGCTCCATCGGCGGCACAAGCACCAAAGCTCGATGGGCCGCAGCAATACTGCAAGGTGCTGGAGGAGACTGCGCTCAAGAACGGCCTGCCGCCGGATTTCTTCGTCCGGCTGATCTGGCAGGAAAGCAATTTCGATCCCAATTCCGTCAGCTCTGCCGGTGCGCAGGGCATCGCCCAATTCATGCCCGGCACGGCGCGATGGCGCGGTCTGGCCGATCCGTTCGAGCCATTGCTTGCGATCCAGGAATCGGCGCGCTGGCTCCGCGAGCTGCGCGAGCAGTTCGGCAACCTCGGCCTTGCCGCGGCTGCCTACAATGGTGGCCCGCGGCGGGTTCAGGATTGGCTGGCGGGACGTGGCAACCTGCCGGGCGAAACCCGCGCCTATGTCAGGATCATCACCGGCAAATCCGCCGAGGAATGGGCGCAGGGATCGCTGGAGGATCGCGTCCATAGCGATGCTGCCCTGGCCTGCAGCGACATTGTGCGCGGCATGCTCATCAAGGCGGTTCCCGCGGGACCAAGAGAGACCGTGACATCCATCCAGCAAGCGGCGTGGGGACCCTGGGGCCTCCAACTGGCGGGCGGACCGTCGCAATCCAGGGTGCTCGCCGATTACCAGCAGCTTCAGAAACGGTTCGCGTCGGTGCTCGGCGATCGCGCCCCTCTTGTGCTGCGAACCAATCGGGCCGGGCCCGGCTCGGCGTCCTGGTATCTGGTCCGGGTCGCCGAGACGACCCGCGAGCGCGCCAACCAGCTCTGTGCGCGGCTCGAGAAAATCGGCGGCAGCTGCCTCGTGTTTCGCAACTAGACGGCGTGGGCCGTTGGCGGAAATCCCTTTTCAACCCTGCGTTCGCTGGCCTGCAACTTGCTGACCTCGCTGTCGGATAGCCCGTTTGGGTCAAGGCAGCAGTCGAGGTGTTTCATGCGGGGGCAGTTCAGGGTTAACGGAGTGGCTCGATTTGAGGCGCTTGATGCACTGCGGGGCGTTTGCGCGCTGCTCGTCGTGCTCTTCCACATTCCGATTTACCATGCGCTCAAGGGGACGCAGCCGTTCGCAAACCTGCAATTCTGCGTCGACATGTTCTTTGCGCTGTCCGGCTTCGTGCTCTGCCATGCCTATGGTGAACGCCTCAAGCAGGGCGCCGACGGCGTTCGCTTCGCCATTACCCGGTTCGCGCGGCTGTGGCCGCTGCATGTGGCCGTGCTGGTGCTGTTGGCCGGGATCGAAATCGTCAAGCTGGTGTTCGTGCGTGGCGGCGGCTCGTTTGCCCTGGATTCCGTGCCGTTCGGCGAGGGGCGCACGCCGTGGGAAGCGCTCACCAACATCCTGTTCCTGCAGTCGTTCAATCTGCATCCCGGGCTGACCTGGAACGGCCCGGCCTGGAGCGCCGCGCTCGAGTTCTACGTCTCGCTGCTGTTTGCGGCCATCGTGATTGTGTTTCCGCGTCGGCGGCGGCCGATCTTTCTCGGGCTCTGCCTCGCCGCAGGTGCCATGCTGTACGCGCTGTCGCCGACCACGTTGTTCGTGTCGAGCGACTGGGGCATCCTGCGCGCAATGTTCAGCTTCTTTGCAGGCTGCCTGGTCTACGACCTGCGGGCGCAATCGAACGGCAAGCTCGAAACGCCGCATCTGCTGGAGGTGTTCAGCGTCCTGCTCCTGGTGCTGTTCATGCTGACCACCCCGAAGGGCAGTTTTCAATATGCGTTTCCGCTGCTCGCGGCGATCGTGATTTACGTCTTCTCGTTCGACCAGGGGTTCTTGTCGGCGCTGATGCGCTCATCGCCGCTGCAAAAGCTCGGCCTGTGGTCGTATTCGATCTACATGATCCATACCTTCCTATTCCAGCTGATGCGGATGGTCGGCTCCTATCTGAGCCACAAGCTGCATCTCGACATCATGATCTGGTACGAGGACGACAAGCTGCTGCGGCTCGGCTCGCCCGGCGTGGCGCTGGGGCTGGCGTTGATCCTCTCGGTCGTCCTGGTGGTGCCGCTCGCCGCCTTGACCTACTATTGGATCGAGCGACCCGCGATGGATCTCGGCCGCCGCCTGTCGGCATGGCGCGGCAGCGGATCGGCTGCGACCGCCTTGAGCACAAGCAGAACGAGTGCTGCATCGATCTAGGCCGCACTCTGCCAGCACCGTCATCCCCGCGCAAAGGTTTCGCCTTTGTCGCTGGAGGTGCGAGCCTTGCAGCGCAATTGCGCTGCTGGGCGAGCCTCGAAGGATGAATCGGCCCGGCTGGTGGCCGGCGATCCTTCGAGGCTCGCAAGAGCTCGCACCTCAGGATGACGGAACGGACAACGGTGCAACGAAACTCAGTGCAGTCCCTGCTTTCGCAGGGACGACAGGCGTGTATGCGGGGGGTGACACCGCACCACTAGCGGTTATCCTCCGTTGCAAGACATCGCCCGCATTCACTTCACCCACGAGGCACCATGACCAGCACCATCGAGGCTCCCGGCGGCTACCGGTTCATGCCCGGCGTCAGCCAGTACTCCTGCGGCATTGGCGCGCTGCCCGGCTTTGCCATCGAGCGCGTCAGGTTCGCCGGGCCGGTGCCGCTGGCCGCGGGCTTCGAGCGGATCGCGAAAATCCTCACATCCGCAGGTCGTCCGCTCACGGCGTTCGGCGCCTGCGAATTGCGCTCGCCGGCGCCGTTCACCGAGGACGGCTTTAAGGCGTTCAACGCGATCTACATCAAGACGCTGATCGACTGGGGCGTGATGAGGGACGGCGTCAATCCGGTGGCGCGCAGCAATGTCTGTCCGAAGCTCGATCCGCCAAGCGAGCCGTGCTTCCACGCCTTCTGCTACACGGTGCCGGCGCCAACCGATGCGCCCGCCAGCTTCGTCGTCGCCGGCAGCGGCGAATCCGTCGAGGGCAAGGCCAATTACCGCGACCACACGGTCGCGCCCGGTGACACCAGTCCGGCCGGCATGCTGGCCAAGGCGAAATTCGTGCTGGACGAGATGGAACGGCGGATGCGCGCGTTCGGCGGTTCGTGGCGGAATACCACCGCCGTCCAGCTCTATACCGTGTACGACGCCTATGCGGTCCTCGAAACCGAGCTCGGCCGCCGCGGCGTGCTGCGCAACGGCCTGACCTGGCATTTCGACCGGCCGCCGGTGGTCGGGCTCGACTACGAGATGGATTGCCGCCGCGTGCATCTCGAGCGGGTCGTGTGAGGCATCAAAAGCGCGTGTTGCTGCGGGTCGAAGTGGGGCGCTTTCTTGACAGCGGTCGCGTCAACCGTTTCCTTCTCTTAACGATCAACGCGGCTGGGTGAACGCGGGTGCAGAACGGATCTGTGATCAAGCGGCGGGATCTGCTCGCGCTGATCGGGACCATCGCTGGCAGTTCGGCGATGTATCACGCGATGACGAGCCTCGGCTTCGCGTCGGAATCCGCCTACAAGGGGCCGCTGAAGCTCGCCGGCGATGTGAAGGGCACCTCCGTGCTGATCCTCGGCGCGGGGCTTGCCGGCATGACCGCGGCGCTGGAACTGCGCAAGGCCGGCTACAAGGTCCAGATCCTCGAATTCAACAGCCGCGCCGGCGGCCGCAACTGGACGATCCGCGGCGGCGACAGCTTTGTCGAGCTCGGCGGCTTCAAGCAGACCTGCGAGTTCGAGCAGGGGCTCTACATCAATCCGGGCCCGTGGCGGATTCCCTATCACCACCGCGCGCTGCTCGATTACTGCCGGCGGCTCAACGTGGCGCTGGAACCCTTCATCCAGCTCAACCACAACGCCTACTTGCACGCGACGCGTGCGTTCAACGGCACGCCGCAACGCATCCGCAGCATCAAGGCGGATTTCCAGGGCCAGGTGTCGGAGCTGCTCGCCAAGGTCACCCAGCAGGGCAAGCTCGACGAGGCCGTCACCAAGGAAGATCAGGAGATCCTGCTGCAGTCGCTGCGCGCCTGGGGCGCGCTCGACCGCGACTACAAATACAGCGCCAATCTCGTCTCCGCCGAGTTCCGCGGCTATGCGCGCGATCCCGGCGGCGGCCTGACCGCCGATCCGCTGCCGAGCGAGCCGATCGCGCTCTCGGAGATCCTGCGCTCGCGGCTGTGGCGCTATCTGCAGGCCTTCGCGCGCTACAATTTCCAGACCACGATGTTCCAGCCGGTCGGCGGCATGGACATGATCGGCAAGGCGTTCGCGCGCGAGGTCGGCGATCTGATCCGGCATAACGCCAAGGTGACGCAGATCCAGCAGAACAGCTCCGGCGTCACCGTGAGCTATGTCGATGCGGCGAAACCATCGGTGGTGCAGCAGGCGACTGCCGACTGGTGCATCTGTACCATTCCGCTGTCGATCCTGAGCCAGCTGCCGGTCGACGTCAGCGCGCCCATGAAGAATGCGATCGACGCCTTGCCCTATGCCGGCTCGGTGAAAATCGGGCTGCAGTTCAAGCGGCGGTTCTGGGAAGAGGACGAGGCGATCTATGGCGGCATCAGCTTCACCGACCTGCCGATCCGGCAGATCGCCTATCCGAACTACGGCTTCAACCGTGCCGGCCGCGGCATCCTGCTCGGCGCCTATCTGTTCGAGGGCGCCAATTCCTACGAGTTCACCGCGATGACGCCGGCCGAGCGCGTCGCCAGCGCGGTCGAGTTTGGCTCCAAGATCCATCCCCAATACAAGACCGAGTTCGAGACCGGCGTTGCGGTCGCCTGGCACCGCGTGCCGTTCACGCTCGGCTGCAGCGGCGAATGGACCGACGCCGGCCGGGCGCAACATTACCGCACTCTCTGCCAGATCGACGGCCGCATCGTGCTGGCCGGCGAGCACGCCTCCGATCTGCCAGCCTGGCAGGAGGGCGCGATCCTCTCGGCGCTTGACGCCATCGTGCGGCTGCACGAGCGCGTGGTGAGGACATGATGATACGGGTCAGGACATCGGCGGTCGCCGCGCTGACGCTGCTCTCGGCCACCGCGGCGACCGGGCAGGACAGCACCGCGAGCCGGCGCACCTTCTCCTCCGGCTACCGCTTCGTCGAGATGACCGGCGAGGAGCTGTTCGCCAATGTCTGCCAAGGTTGCCACATGCCGGATGCGTCCGGCGCAACCGGCGCCGGCAATTATCCGTCGCTGGCGGCCAACAAGAACCTCGAATCCGGCAGCTATCCAATCTTCATGGTCATCAACGGCCGCCGCGGAATGCCGGCGTTCGGCGACATGATGACCGATGGTCAGGTCGCCGCCGTTGTGAATTATCTGCGGACGCACTTCGGCAACAACTTTGAGGACGCGGTGACGGCGAAGGACGTCCAGGAGGCCCGCCGCTAGCCGCGGCGTCGCCGTCATTCCGGGGCGCGGGCAAAGTCCGCGAACCCGGAATCCAGAGGTGATGGTGCGGAGTCCGACAACGTCGAGATTCCGGGTTCGCGCTGTGCGCGCCCCGGAATGACGAGCAAATATCGGTGTCACAGCACGACCTGCGATCAGGTCATGGGGGGAATCATGAGACTAGCAACTGTCGTCCTCGGCGTCGCATTTTCGGCGGTCGCGACCGCGGCCTGCGCCGATGTGATCAGGCATCCGATTCCAAACTCGACCTTCCCGATTGCGCAGGCCGTCACCGTCACCGGCAATGCGACGACGGTCTATGTCAGCGGCCAGGTGCCGCCTGCGATCAACAAGGATGCCGATCCGGCGAGCCCGCAGGCCTATGGCGACACCAGGGCCCAGACGGTCGGCGTGCTCAACCGCATCAAGGGCATTCTGGAGGGCCAAGGGCTCGGCATGGGCGACGTCGTCAAGATGCAGGTGTTCCTGGTGCACAACGCCGCCGCGCCGATGGACTTCAAGGCCTTCATGGAGGGCTACACCCAGTTCTTCGGCGGCGGCCAGCCGAACCTGCCGGCGCGCTCCGTGGTCGGCGTCGCCGCGCTCGCCAATCCCGGATTCCTCGTCGAGATCGAGGTGGTCGCGGTCAAGGACGCCAAATAAGCACTGCAAATGGGGCGTGAAATCGCGGAGGTCGCGCGCAGAAATTGAGGGGCTCGCCGTCTTGCCAAAGTACCTGCCGCCTGTCTGAATTCAGGCTGGTGAGGCAGTGCAATTCCGGGGAGAGCACGATGTCGCAAAAGATCCGAAAAGTGTCCCAGTCGCTCCTGTTGTCCGCCGCTTTCGGCACCGCGCTGCTGGCAACCGGCGCTGCGGCGCAGGGACTGACCGAGCAGCAGCAGTTCGCCCGCGGCATCTACCAGGAACTGGTCGAGATCGACACCACCACCGCGACCGGCGATACCCAGAAGGCGGCGGAGGCGCTTGGGGCGCGGCTGCGCGCGGCCGGCTTCCCCGAGCAGGACGTCCACGTGCTCTCACCGGCGCCGCGCAAGGGCAATCTGGTGGCGCGGCTGCGCGGCTCCGGCGCGCGCAAGCCGATCCTCCTGGTCGCCCATATCGACGTCGTGCCGGCCAAGCGCGAGGACTGGTCGTTCGACCCGTTCAAGCTCACCGAGCAGGACGGCTATTTCTATGGCCGCGGCAGTAGCGATGACAAATACATGGCGGCGTCCTTTGTCACCAACTTGATCCGCTACAAGAAGGAGGGCTACAAGCCCGACCGCGACATCATCATCGCGCTGGAGACCGATGAGGAAATCCTCGACGCCAACGCGCTCGGCATGCAGTGGCTGATCAAGAACCACCGCGACCTGATCGACGCCGAGTTCGCGCTCAACGAAGGCGGCGGCGTCGGCCTGAAGAACGGCAAGGCGATCCGCAACAGCGTGCAGACCAGCGAGAAGGTCTCGACCAGCTACAAGCTCACGGTGAAGGACCGTGGCGGGCACTCGTCGCTGCCGCGCAAGGACAACGCGATCTATCGCCTTGCCGAAGGCCTGGTTCGTCTTTCCAAGTACGATTTCCCGCTCAATCTCAACGAGACCACCCGGATCTATTTCGCCAAGACGGCTGAGACTGAGAGCAAGCAGAACGCCGACGACATCCGCGCCATCCTGGCTCCGCAGCCGGATCCGGCCGCGCTGGCGCGACTGTCGGAGAATCCGGGCTATAACGCCCAGCTCCGCACCACCTGCGTCGCCACCATGCTGCAGGGCGGCCACGCCATCAATGCGCTGCCGCAGCTTGCCACCGCGGGGGTGAATTGCCGGATCCTGCCCGGCGAGCCGGTCGAGGGCGTTCAGACCCAGATCGAGCGCGTGCTCGCCGACAAGCAGATCGAGGTGGTGGGCGGCCAGGCCGTGCTGAGCCCGCCGTCGCCGCTGAACGAGGAGATCATGGGATCGATCGAGAAGCTGTCGAAGGAGTTTTGGCCGGACGCTGCGATCGTTCCGGTCATGAGCACCGGCGCCACCGACGGCAGCTACCTGCGCAATGCGGGGATTCCGACCTACGGGCACTCCGGGCTTGCCTCCGATGTCGACGACAACAGGATTCACGGCAAGGACGAGCGTGTGCTGGTGAAATCGTTCTACGAGGGCCAGGAATATCTCTATCGCCTGGTCAAGATGCTCGCCGGCGGCAAGTGATGGCGGACAGCAAGGCGAAGACGCGCGTCGCGGTGGCCGGCCTCGGTGCGATCGGGGCCGACGTCGTCAAGGCGCTCGACCGCGGGATCGACGGCTTGATGCTGGTCGCGGTGTCGGCGAGCAGCCCGGAGAAGCACCGCGGCTGGCTCGCCGAGCTCAAGACCGCGCCGGAGATGGTGCCGATCGAACAGCTCGCCGAGGTCGCCGACATCGTGGTCGAGTGCGCGCCGAGCAAGGTGGTGCGCGCGATCGTGGCGCCGGTGGTCGAACGCGGCAAGACCGCGGTGGTGCTCAGCGTCGGCGCGCTGTTGCAGAATGAGGACCTGGTCGATCTCGCCAAAACGCATGGCGGCCAGATCATCGTGCCGACCGGCGCGCTGATCGGGCTCGATGCGGTTACGGCGGCCGCGGTCGGCACCATTCATTCGGCAAAGCTCGTGACGCGCAAGCCGGTCGCGGGCCTCGTCGGCGCGCCGCATCTGGTCGAGCACGACATCAAGATCGAGGGCATCACCGAACCGCTGCGCGTCTTCGAAGGCAGCGCGCGTGATGCCGCAAAAGGCTTTCCGGCCAATCTCAACGTCGCGGTGGCACTGTCGCTCGCCGGCATCGGGCCCGACCGCACCCGGGTCGAGATCTGGGCCGACCCGACGGTGACGCGGAACACCCACCGCATCGAGGTCGATTCCGATTCCGCGCGGTTCTCGATGACGATCGAGAACATTCCCTCGGAGAACCCGAAGACCGGCCGCATCACCGCGCTGTCGGTGATCGCCTGCCTGCGCAAGCTGCGCGCTTCCTTGCGGGTCGGGACGTGACGGCGATGAAGATCCAGCCCGACGATCTGCTTCTGGTCATCGACGTGCAGAACGACTTCTGCCCCGGTGGTGCGCTGGCGGTCGCCGACGGCGATGCGGTGGTGCCTGTCGTCAATCGGCTCGCGCAACGGTTCGACCATGTCGTGCTGACGCAGGACTGGCATCCGGCCGGTCACAGCTCGTTCGCGACCTCGCATCCCGGGGCGGCGCCGTTTTCCTCCATCACCATGCCCTATGGCCCGCAGACGCTGTGGCCGGATCACTGCATCCAGGGCACTGCTGGCGCCGCCTTCCACTCGCAGCTTGTGACCGATAAGGCCGAGCTGATGATCCGCAAGGGATTCCGCGCGGCGATCGATTCTTATTCGGCATTCTTCGAGAATGACCGCACCACGCCGACGGGGCTCGCCGGCTATCTGCGCGAACGCGGGCTCAAGCGCGTTGTGATGGCGGGCCTCGCCACGGATTATTGCGTGCAATATTCGGCGCTGGACGCGCGGCGGCTCGGCTTCGAGACCACGGTGGTGCTGTCCGGCTGCCGCGCCATCGATCTCGCGGGCTCGCTCGCCGCCGCCACGGCAGCGATCAGGCAGGCCGGCGTGACGCTGGTCGACGACATCGCCTGAGGGCGGTCAGTGGCGGCAAAAACCGTTGTTTTGACTGACCTTTTGCTCTAATCCCGCGGTCAATGAGCATTCGCAGCAAAAATCCCGGGTCGGGACAGGTTTTACGGATCGGTACCCGCAAGAGCGCGATGGCGCTGGCGCAGACCGACGAGGTCGCGCGCCTGCTGCGCGCGGCGGCGCCGGAGCTTGCCGTCGATGTCGTCAAGTTCGAAACCCGCGGCGATCAGGACCAGACCAGCAAGCTGCTCCGTCACGGCGGCAAGGGCGGCGCCTTCGTCGCCGAGATCCGCGCCGCGATGCGCGCGGGCACGCTGCAGGCCGCGATGCATTCGCTAAAGGACGTGCCGGGCAACGAAGAAACGCCGGGTCTCGTCATCGCGGCGATGCTGGCGCGCGATGCGGCCAATGACTCGCTGGTGCTGCGGCCCGGCCTGTCGCTGGAGACGTTTCGCGCCGCGCGCGGCAAGGGGTTTATGATCGGCACCAACGCGGTACGCCGCGCCGCCTATCTGCGCCGGCTGTTTCCCGAAGCGACCGTGATCCATTTTCGCGGCGCCGCCGACACCCGGGTCGCAAAGCTCGATCGCGGCGACAAGCAGCGGCTGCCCGGTGGCGGCGAGGTCGGGCCGGCGGATGCGCTGGTGATGGCGCGCTCTGGGCTCGAGCGCATCGGGCTGACCGCGCGCATCGCGCATGATTTCTCGGTCGATGAGATGCTGCCGGCGGTGGGCCAGGGCATCGTCGCGGTCGAATGCGTCGAGAGCGACTGGCCGACGCGGGCGCGGCTCGCACAGATCGACAACGCGGCGTCGCGGCTTAGCGCCGAGGCCGAGCGCGAGGTGCTGTGGGTGCTCAACGGCCACTGCAATTCGCCGATCGCCGGCCATGCCACGCTCGCCGGAGGTGAGATGACACTGCGCGCCTCGGTGCTCGACGAGGCCGGCGCCGGCTTTATCGAGGTGGTCAGGCGGGGACCGGCGGATCGGCCGCGCGAACTCGGCCGCGCCGTCGGCATGGAGCTGCTCGACAAGGGCGCCGCCGAGATCATCGCCCGGACCCGGCCGGACGAGTAGCGGGGCGCTACGCGCGCAGCGGCCAGCTGCCGATGATCCGGAAGCGCGACGCGGCATCGGCCTGCCTGAACAGCGCGATGCGGTCGACCGCGAGCGTGGTGAGCCCGATCGCGGCAAACCGCTCGCGCAGCCACGTAACGATCGGGCCGCGCCGCGTGTCGCTGAGACGTCCGGTCAGCGTCATGTGGAAGCGGAATTCCTCCATCACATAGGGATAGCCCCAGCGATCGAGATGCTCGCACTGCCGCGCGGTGAGTTTTGCCGGGTTGCGACGCGCACGATCCTCCGCCGTCAGCGGCGCGCGGAAGCCGTCGAACTCGGTGACGCAGTCGGCGGCGAACTGCTGCAGCTCCTCCGAGCGCCTGGCCGGGATCACCGCGATGAAGCCGCTGATCGCATCGACCACCGGCTCGATCACCGGAATCCGCCGCGCGCGGCCGGCGAAGGCGGCGCAAGCCGCCACGAGCTCGGCTTCATCCTTGCCGTCGGCGAGCGAGATTGGCGCCTTCAGCGTGGCGTGAAAGCCGTATTTGCGCGGGTCTTCTGTCAGCTCGCGCCAGTCGGCGGCGACACCGCCGGGAAACGGCAGGTCGGCACCATCAACGGCATCGTAGCCGAGCATCGCCGAACCGAAACGGTGCAGCACGCTGTCCTGTGCCGGCGCATAGTAGATCGCGTAACGCGGGTGATTGGCCATGACCGCAGAATGACCCTACGCCGCCGCAACCGTCTTGCGCGGCGCGAGCGAATGAACCAGGCAGCTCGCATCCGTCAGGTGCACCAGCCGTCCGGCGGCGATCACGGCGACGACGCGCGGCCGCAGCGGCAGCTTGTCGTCGACGATGATGATGTCGGCACGGCGGCCCGCGGCCAGCACGCCGCGGTCCTCGAGGCCGGCGGCGCGCGCCGGTCCCGCCGAGATCAGGTCCCAGGCTTTTGCCAGCGGCAGGATGCCGTCGGCGGCGAGGCGGAATGCGGCGAGCAGCTGCGCCGGATAATAGTAATCCGATGCCAGCACCGAGCAGAGGCCTTTTGCGATCATGTCGGATGCCTTGGTCCAGCCGGTGTGGCTGCCGCCGCGCACCACGTTGGGCGCGCCGAACACGATGAAGTCGCCGGCTGCGGCGGCGTCCCGCGCGGTCTCCTCGTTGACCGGGAATTCGGCGACCGTGGCGCCGAGCGCGCGAAACTCCTGGCGCATCGCCGGGCTGTTGTCGTCATGCGAGAGCATGCGCACACTGGCGTCGCGCGCAGCAGACGCGAGCCGTGCGATCGAGGCCGGCACCTCGGGGCGGCGCGCAACGACCTGATCGATCAGCTCGTTGAACGCCTCGAGCGAAAGCCCGGCGCGTTCGGCCGACTGGTTGCGCTTTTTTGGCTTGACGTTGCTGTGGTCGTTGAAGGCGAACAGGTCGATGCGGCCTTCGCGCAGCCATTGAATGATCTCGGCCTCGGCCTTGAGATTGTGGGTCTCGTGACGCAGATGGAAGCGCGTGTCGGCGGCGAGCTGCGGCCGCAGCGCCTCGATCGCATCGAGCAGCTTTCGTGCGTTCTCGGCGCTGCGCAGGCCGGGCTCCCACGACCAGGTCGTGCCGTGGAACACGGTGGTGATGCCGTTGGCGATCACCTGGCGGTCGCTGTCGATCAGCGCGACGTCGGTCGGAAAGTCGACGCCGGGTCGCGGCATCATCTGGCGCTCGAAGGCATCGCCGTGCAGGTCGACGATGCCGGGCAGCACCAAGAGCCCACTCGCATCGAGATGCAGCGCGGCGCGGCCCTGCTCGGCATCGAGCGCAGCGATATCAAGACCCGCGGTCCGCAGCGAGGTCTCGACCAAGGCGCCGTCAACCAGCGTGCGTCCGCCTGCGATGAAAATGTCAGTCACGATGCGGCACTCCGCTGTTTGTTGTGTGATTGGGCTGCGCCCTCGGCCTCGTACCTGTCCAAAAACTGTTCCACCGAAAGCTTGCGGAAATCGGGCAGGGCGCGGCGAAGCGTCTCATGGTCCCAGTCCCACCACCCCAGCGCAGTCAGTCGCTCCGCGATCGCTTCGGGGAAGCGGCGCTTGATCGGCCGCGCCGGATTGCCCCCGACGATAGTATAAGCCGGCACGTCCTTGGTCACGATTGCGCCGGCGGCAATCACTGCGCCGGTTCCGACATTACGGCCCGGCAGCAGGATCGCACCATGCCCGATCCAGACGTCATGGCCGATATGCACGTGATGCGCACGTCGCCAGTTGAAGAACTCGGTGTCGTCGCTCTCGCCGGGAAAATACGCGCTGGCGCGGTAGGTGAAATGCGCCTGCGTCGCGCGATGCATCGGATGATTGCCTGGATTGATCCGGGTCATCGCCGCGATCGAGCAGAATTTTCCGATCGACGTGTAGGTGATCTGGCTGTCGTTCACGACATAGGAATAGTCGTCCATGCTGACTTCGAGCAGCATGGTTCGTGCGCCGACCTCGGTATATTTGCCGAGCTTGCTCTCGCGCACCGATGCGGTGGGATCGATGGTCGGCACGACCGAGAGCGTTTTTCCGGCCATCAGAGCCTCAGCAAATCATGGCTTCGGGGGAGATGCGCGTGTCATCAAGATGCATCATGACAGCATCATGACGCCGCAATGACAATGGTCGAGTGGGGTGTGGACGATCGCCGCAGCGCAGCAGTCACGTCACATAACTGTAAAACACCGGGGATAGCGGTGGCCCAACGCGTCGCGGTTGGAGCATTGCATGCTGGTGGTGGAAGGTCTGACGTGCCGTTTCGGCACGAAAGCCGCAGTCGATAACGCATCCTTCTCGATCGCGCCGGGCACGTTCGTCGGCGTGATCGGCCGCTCCGGCGCCGGCAAGTCGACCTTGCTGCGCATGATCAACCGCCTCGCCGAACCGACCTCCGGCCGCATCCTGTTCGAAGGCACTGACGTCACCGCGCTGCGCGGCAAGGCGCTGCGGCAGTGGCGGGCGCGTTCGGCGATGATCTTCCAGCAGTTCAATCTGGTCGGCCGGCTCGACGTCTTGACCAACGTGCTGATGGGCCGGCTCGCCCAGATCCCGTCCTGGCGCTCGCTGGCGCAGGTGTGGCCGGAGCAGGACCGGGCGCTCGCGATGTCCGCGCTCGAGCAGTTCGACATCGCCCAGTTCGCGGCGCAGCGCGCCGACCAGCTGTCCGGCGGCCAGCAGCAGCGCGTCGCGATCGCCCGCGCGCTGGTGCAGGAGCCCGACATCATTCTCGCCGACGAGCCGATCGCCTCGCTCGATCCGCGCAACACCAAAATCGTGATGGACGCGCTGCTGCGCATCAACAAGCATTTCGGCATCACGGTGCTCTGCAACCTGCATTCGCTCGACCTGGCGCGCACCTATTGCGACCGCCTGGTCGGCATGGCGGCAGGCCGCGTCGTGTTCGACGGCGCGCCGGCCGCGCTGACCGACCATATCGCCCGCGAGCTCTACGACCTCGAGGCCAATGACGTCATCGGCGCGGCACCGTTGCCGGCGCCCGACGGTGCGACCGTTCCGGCGCTCGGCTCCGTCGCCGCAGCCTGAGCGTCGCCGTTTCCGACCAGGACGGCCGGGCATATCGCCCGGCCAACAGGTGTAACTACAACAAGAGGGGTAATCATGATCACTCGTCGCATCGTGCTGGCCGGCGCCGCCGTGCTGGCCTTCGCCGGCTCGGCTTCGGCGCAGGACTACAAGGCAAAGTATCCGGAGCTGACCTTCGCCGTGGTTCCGGCGGAAAACGCCTCCGGTGTCACCGAGCGCTGGACGCCGTTCGTCGCCTATCTCTCCAAGGAGCTCGGCGTGAAGGTCAACCTGCGCATCGCCAACGACTATGCGGCTGTCATCGAGGGCCAGCGCGCCGGCAACATCCAGATCGCCAGCTACGGCTCGGCCTCGTTCGCCCGCGCCCGCCTGACCGGCGTCAAGACCGACGCCTTCGCCAACGACATCAACGCCGACGGCTCGACCGGCTATTACTCGGTGTTCTTCGTCAAGGCTTCGAGCCCCTACAAGAGCATCGACGACCTGAAGGGCAAGAACCTCGGCCTGGTCGACCCGAACTCGACCTCCGGCAACAACGTGCCGCGCTTCGAGCTCGACAAGATGGGCATCCACGACGCCGAGGGCTATTTCGGCAAGGTCGTGTTCACCGGCAGCCACGAGAACGCCGTGCTGGCGCTGTCGCAGGGCACCGTCGACGTCGCGGCCAACCAGTGGACCAGCGACGACGATTCCACGCTGGCCCAGATGCTGACCAAGGGCATGCTGAAGAACGCCGACGGCTCGGCGATGAAGAAGGACGACTTCCGCATCATCCACAAGTCGGCGCCGATCATTAACGGCCCCTACGCCTATAACTCCGACCTGCCCGAGGACCTGAAGGCCGCGATCGCCAAGGCCTTCTTCGAGTCGCCGACCAAGGACAAGGCGGCGTTCGATCGCCTCTCCGACGGTCAGAAGAAGGGCTTCCATCCCGCCACCACCAAGGATTGGGACGGCACCATCGAGCTGATCAAGTTCGTCGACAGCCTGCGCAAGAAGAAGGCGACCTGATCGCCACCCAAGCACACGAGCCGGGCCGGGTTGCGACAACCCGGCCCTTTTCCGTTCAACCCTTTTAGCCCGAGTGGCCCGCGACGATGGCAACGGCCGTATCGATTCTCCCCGCCCAGCAACTGGCGACGCTCGAGGAGGCCTACCGCAAGGCGGTCTCGCGCAAGCGGCTGAAGGCGGCGCTCGCGACCGCGCTGTTCTGCGCGGCGCTGGTGGTCGCGGCGTTCGGCGCGGAAGTCAATCTGCGCACGCTGTTCACCTATTTTGGCAACTTCATCAGCTATTTCGATCGCATCCTCACGCTCGATTCCGGGGCGAGGGTCTGGACCGATCCGGCCGAATGGTTCTGGGGCTGGCAGAAATGGCTGCGGATGCTCGGCGAAACCATTTTGATCAGCTATGTCGGCACGCTCACCGGGGCGGTGTTCGCCTTTGCGCTGAACTTCTTCGCCGCACAAAATACCTCGCCCGGGCCGTGGCTGCGCTTCACCGTGCGGCGCCTGCTGGAATTCGCGCGCACCGTGCCCGGCATCGTGTTCGCGCTGATCTTCGTGATCGCGTTCGGCCTCGGGCCGATGGCCGGCGTGCTCGCGATCGCGATCCACTCGACCGGCGCGCTCGGAAAACTGTTCGCCGAGATCGTCGAGAACGCCGACATGAAACCGGTCGAGGGCATCCGCTCGACCGGCGCGAGCTGGCTGTCCTGCATGCGCTTTGCGGTGCTGCCGCAGGTCTCGGCCGGCTATGCCAGCTACGCGCTGCTGCGCTTCGAGATCAATGTCCGCGAGGCGTCGGTGATGGGCTTTGTCGGCGCCGGCGGCATCGGCCAGGAGCTCGTGGTCGCGATCCGCAAATTCTACTACTCGGACGTCAGCGCCATCCTCGTCACCATCATCGTCACCGTCTTCATCATCGACATCTCGACCGGCTGGCTGCGCGGCCGGCTGTTCGGCAAGGAGACGCGCCGATGAGCCAGCTGCCGAAGCCGGATACCGACGGGCTGCGTGCGAAATACCCCGACGTGTTCGCGCGGCCGGCCGCGGCGCGGCTGGCGATGCCGGCGATGCTTCTGGCCGCGTTCGCGGTCTACGTGTTTGGGCTGGTCGATCTCGACTTCTCGCCGTCGAAGCTGCTTGCCGGGATCGGCCAGCTCGGCTGGATCACGATGCTGATGCTGCCGCCGAACCCCGGTTCGTCGTTCCCGCTCTACATGCAGGCGCTCGGCGAGACGCTGTCGATCGCGCTGCTCGGCACCACGCTCGCGGCGTTGCTGGCGCTGCCGGTCAGCCTGCTGGCGGCGCGCAACATCATCCCGTCCAACTTGATTCGCTTTCCGGTGCGGCGCTTTCTGGACTCGATCCGCGGCGTCGACACGCTGATCTGGGCGCTGGTCTGGATCAACGTCGTCGGCCTCGGCCCGTTCGCCGGCGTGCTCGCGATCATGGTCTCGGACTTCGGCGCGTTCGGAAAGCTGTTCTCGGAAGCGATCGAGGCCGCGGACCGCAAGCAGGTCGAGGGCATCAGGGCCTCCGGCGGCAGCGCGCTGCATGAGATTCGCTTCGGCCTGCTGCCGCAGGTGCTGCCGGTCATCGCCGGCCAGGTGCTCTATTTCATCGAGTCGAACACGCGCTCGGCCACCATCATCGGCATCGTCGGCGCCGGCGGCATCGGCCTGCAGCTCGCCGAGCAGATCCGCGTGCTGGAGTGGCAGAAGGTGTCGTTCCTGATTTTGATGATCCTGATCGCGGTCGCCGCGATCGATTTCATCTCGACCAAGCTGCGCTTCGCCATCATCGGCCAAAGGGCGGTGGTGTAGCTCTTTCGCCTCTCCCCGCGTGCGGGGAGAGGCCGGATCGCATGAAATGCGATCCGGGTGAGGGGACTCTCCACGAGTCGGTCGTTCACCGTTTTCGCGGTGACAGCCCCTCACCCCACCCTCTCCCCGCAAGGACGGGGAGAGGGAGAAACAAGTTCGCCATCATCGGATCCGCCCTCCGTCGAGGGGGGCAATAGCCGAATCGTGAAAAACAACCCCATGCAAAGTAGCCGGCGGCGGTCGTTCGACCCGGACACTGTCCGAAAAGGCCGCTTGACACGTCGGGCAACTCACCTGTAACCTTCCAATATTCCGAAATCGTGCAATCGGCCATCGCCCCGGTGTCTTCGTCCGGAAGGCCGGCTAACTAGCTGTTCTCCACCAGGAACTCGACGCGTTCGGCGGCGAAGCGGGAGCGCTTGGTCACCAGCGGCTTGTCGGCGGGATCGACGTCGGTGGCGTCGACCACCAGCACCGGGCGGCCGAGCGCCAGATCGAGCCGCGCGGCGTCGGTGGCGTCGGCGATTGCCGCGGTGATGCGGGTGGTGGAGCGCCGGTAATCCCTGATCCCGTAATGCGCCAGCAGCTTGGTCATCGAGCGGACGTTGGCGAACACGCTGCCGGCGTCGGGAAAGCGCTCGGCCGACAGCCAGGTGGTGGAGACGCAGATCGGCGTGCGGTCGGCGAGCCGCACCGATTCGATCCGGACCAGCGGCGCGCCGGGTTTCAGGGCGAGCTCGCGCGCGATCTCGCGGGTCGCGATGTCGTCGCCGGCTTCGATCAACTGCCCGCGCGGCTCGTGGCCGCCGGCGCCGACGATCTCGGAGAACCGGGTGCGTGAGCGCAAGGGATAGGCGAGGCGCTGCGCCTCGACATAGGTGCCGCTGCCACGCTCGGCACGCACCAGGCCGCGCTCCGCGAGCGCTGCGATCGCGCGCCGCACGGTGTGGCGGTTGACCCGGTAGGTTTCGGCGATCTCCATCTCGCCGGGCAGCTTTTCGCCCGCGGCGAAGCGGCCGTCAGCGATGCCGCGCTCGATGCCGTCGGCCACCTGCCGCCACAAGGCGACACCGGAACTTTCCTGCATGCTCATGCCGCGGTGATATCCAGAAATCGTCGGCTTGTCACGAAACAGTCATGGCAGTTGGCTATCAAGTTGTCTATTATCATAGACAACTTGATTCAGGCAAGCTTGCCCCAAGGGTTGTACAAGGGTTGCGGATGGACAGCAGCGGACGGAACAGCAAACAGGCCGAGCGCAAGGCCGCGATGGCGGTGCTGGCGCATTCAGCCGCTGCCGCGATCGCCGGCCATCTCGCCGATGTTGCAGTGCCCGCGCACGAGAACCTGCGCGAGCCGGAGAATGGCCTTGTGATGCTGCGCGGCCGGATCGGCGGCGATGGCGCGCCGTTCAATCTCGGCGAGGCGACGGTGTCGCGTGCCGCGGTGCGGCTTGCGACCGGCGAGGTCGGCTTCGGCTACACGCTCGGCCGCGATGCCGAGAAGGCGCGAATGATCGCGCTGTGCGACGCCTTGGTGCAGTCGGCGGATTGCGCCGGTGAGGTAGAGGCCAAGGTGATCGCGCCGCTGCGCGCGGCGATGATCGCCAAGCGTGACCGCAAAGCCGAGGAGACCGCGGCGACACGGGTCGATTTCTACACCATGGTGCGCGGTGAGGGGTGATGCGATGACGACAGTTGCCGAACTGCCCGCTGGCTTTGCCGACAAGGTGTTGTCGGCGCAGTCGACCTTCCGCTCGGTGATGGACGCGATGGCCCGTCCCGGCAGCGTCCAGCGCGTCACCGCGAGCGTCGGCACGCCCGCAGGCCTGATGCGCGGCGCAGCCGCGATCGCGCTGACGCTGTTCGATCACGACACGCCGATCTGGCTCGACGCCGCGATGTCGGCGACGCCTGACATCGCGCGCTGGCTGAAGTTTCACGCCAGCGCACCCGTGATCGAGGAGCCCTCGATCGCGAGCTTTGCGCTGATTGGCGACGCCGAGCACTTGCCGCCGCTCGACCGCTTCGCGTTCGGCAGCAGCGAATATCCGGATAGGTCGACCACGCTGATCCTGCAGGTCGAAAGCCTGACCCACGGCCCGGCCTTCGAGCTGAAGGGCCCCGGCATCGACGGCAGCGCGCTGCTGCAGGCGATGATCCGGCCGCGCGATCTGTTCGCTCGGCTCGCCATCAACGAAGCTCTGTTCCCGCGCGGCATCGATGTCGTGCTGGTGCATGACGACAGCATTGTCGCGATCCCGCGCACCACGCGGCTGGTCGCAAGCGGAGTGTAAGCGATGTATGTAGCCGTCAAGGGAGGCGAACGCGCCATCGAGAACGCCCATCGCCTGCTCGCGCATGAGCGGCGCGGCGACCGCGATGTGCCGGAGGTGACGCTGGCGCAGATTTCCGAGCAGCTTGCGCTCGGCGTCGACCGCGTCATGACCGAAGGCTCGCTCTATGACCGCGAACTCGCGGCGCTGGCGATAAAGCAGGCGCGCGGCGACATGATCGAGGCGATCTTCCTGGTCCGCGCCTTCCGCGCCACGCTGCCGCGCTTCGGCGCCAGCGAGCCGGTCAACACCGGCGAGATGCGGGTGCGGCGGCGCATTTCCTCGACCTTCAAGGACATCCCGGGCGGCCAGATCCTGGGGCCGACCTTCGACTACACCCATCGCCTGCTCGATCCGCAGCTCGCCGAAGGCTTTGTGCCGGAGCAGCCGGCCACCGCCGAGGCACCGCAGACCCCAGCGCCGCGGGTCACCGACATTCTCGGCCGCGACGGCCTGATCGAATCCTCGCCGCAGGCGGAGCCGGATGCGCCGGTCAGCGACCTCACGCGCGAACCGCTGAGCTTCCCCGCCGACCGCGATCTGCGGCTGCAGAATCTGGCGCGCGGCGACGAAGGCTTTCTGCTCGCGCTCGGCTATTCGACGCAGCGCGGCTATGGCCGCAACCATCCGTTCGCCGGCGAGATCCGCTTCGGCGAGGTCGAGGTCGAGTTCTTTGCCGAGGACGCCGGGTTTGCCGTGCCGCTCGGCGCGATCGAGCTGACCGAGTGCCAGATGGTCAACCAGTTCAAGGGCTCCGCGACCGAGGCGCCGTGCTTCACCCGCGGCTACGGCCTCGCCTTCGGGCAGAGCGAGCGCAAGACCATGTCGATGGCGCTGGTCGACCGCGCGCTGCGCGCGCGCGAGCTCGACGAGGAAGCCAAGTCGCCGGCGCAGGACGAGGAGTTCGTGATGTCGCACTCCGATAACGTGCAGGCAACGGGCTTCGTCGAGCATCTCAAGCTGCCGCATTACGTCGACTTCCAGTCCGAACTCGGCCTGTTGCGCAAGCTGCGCCAGGAATTCGCCGAAGCCAATCAGGCCCCGGAACTGCGGGAGGCCGCGGAATGAACGCGCCGACGTACAACTTCGCCTATCTCGACGAGCAGACGAAGCGGATGATCCGCCGCGCGATCCTGAAGGCGATCGCGATCCCCGGCTATCAGGTGCCGTTCGCCAGCCGTGAGATGCCGATGCCCTATGGCTGGGGCACCGGCGGCGTGCAGGTGACGGCGGCGATTCTCGGTCCCGACGACGTCTTGAAGGTGATCGACCAGGGTTCGGACGACACCACCAACGCGATCTCGATCCGAAAGTTCTTCGGCAAGACCGCGGGTGTCGCCACCACGACCTCGACCACGGACGCGACCGTGATCCAGACCCGGCACCGTATCCCCGAGGCTGAGCTGCATGCCGGGCAGGTGCTGGTCTATCAGGTGCCGATCCCGGAGCCGCTGCGCTTCCTCGAGCCGCGCGAGACCGAGACGCGGCGCATGCATGCGCTCGCCGAATACGGCCTGATGCACGTCAAGCTGTACGAGGACATCGCGCGCTTCGGTCACATCGCGACCGCCTACGCCTATCCCGTGAAGGTGAATGCGCGCTACGTGATGGACCCGTCGCCGACGCCGAAATTCGACAATCCGAAGATGGACAATTGCGCGGCGCTGCAGCTGTTCGGCGCGGGCCGCGAGAAGCGCATCTATGCGATCCCGCCCTACACCACCGTGGTGTCGCTGGATTTCGAGGACCACCCGTTCACGCGCTACCGCTTCGATGCGCCCTGCGCGCTGTGCGGCGCCGACAATTCCTATCTCGACGAGATCGTCACCGACGACAGAGGCGGGCGGATGTTCGTCTGCTCCGACACCGATTTCTGCGAGCAGCGCCAGGCCGCTGGCCATCACGGCACCGAGAGCGCGGCGCCGCACAAGGAGAAGGCGCATGTCTGAGCCGTCCCATCTCGACAACGACGAGCCGCTGCTGGTCGCCGAGGGGCTTGCCAAGAATTACGGCCCGATCGCCGCCTGCCGCGAGGTCTCGTTCGCGCTCTATCCGGGCGAGGTGCTGGCGATCGTCGGCGAATCCGGCTCGGGCAAGTCGACGCTGCTGCAACTGCTGTCGGCACAGCTCGCGCCGAGCGCGGGCCGGGTATCCTACCGGATGCGCGACGGCGTGCTGCGCGATCTCGCCGGGCTCGGCGAGGCCGAGCGGCGCTTTTTGTTCCGCACCGACTGGGGCTTTGTGCACCAGGATCCGGCGCAGGGGTTGCGCATGGCGGTCTCGGCCGGCGCCAATGTCGGCGAGCGGCTGATGGCGGTGGGATGGAATCACTACGGCCGGACTCGCGACACCGCCTCGACCTGGCTGGAGCGGGTCGAGATCGATGTCGGCCGCATCGACGATGCGCCAAAGACCTATTCTGGCGGCATGCGGCAGCGGCTGCAGATCGCGCGCAACCTCGTCACCGAGCCGCGGCTGGTGTTCATGGACGAGCCGACCGGCGGCCTCGACGTTTCGGTGCAGGCCCGACTGCTCGATTTGATGCGCAACCTGGTCAGCGAGCTCGGCCTTGCCGCGATCGTCGTCACCCACGATCTTGCCGTGGCGCGGCTGCTGTCGCACCGCGTGATGGTGATGAAGGGCGGCCGCGTCATCGAGACCGGCCTCACCGACCAGGTGCTCGACGACCCGCGCGAGCCCTATACCCAGCTGCTCGTTTCCTCGATTCTTCCGCCATGAGCGTGCCAATGACCGCAATGATCGAACTCACCGACGCCCAGAAGACCTTCACCATGCATCTGCAGGGCGGCGTCGAGCTGCCGGTGGTGCGCGGCGTCTCGTTCCACGTCGGACCGGGCGAATGCGTGGTGCTGTCCGGCCCGTCGGGCGCCGGCAAATCCTCTATTCTCAAGATGATCTTCGGCAACTACCGCTGCGACAGCGGCCGCATCGGCATCCGCCACCGCGGCAGCGTGATCGATCTCGCCACCGCCGAGCCGCGCCAGGTGTTGAGCGTGCGCCGCTCGACCATCGGCTATGTCAGCCAGTTCCTGCGCGCGGTGCCGCGGGTCGCGACCATCGACGTCGTCGCCGAGCCCTTGATCGTCAACGGCGTGGCGCGCGAGGAAGCCCGGGCCCGTGCTGGGGCGCTGCTGCGCCGTCTGAACATCCCGGAGCGTCTCTGGTCGCTGCCGCCGTCGACCTTCTCCGGCGGCGAGCAGCAGCGCGTCAACATTGCGCGCGGCTTCATCTCCGACCTGCCGATTTTGCTGCTGGATGAGCCGACCGCGTCGCTCGATGCGGCGAATCGCGCAGTTGTCGTCGAACTGATTGCCGAGAAGAAGACCCGGGGCGTCGCGATGGTCGCGATCGTCCATGACGACGAAATCCGCCATCTGATCGCTGACCGCATCGTCGACGTCACCTCGTTCGCCGCTGCTGCCTGAAGGACCGTTTGCAATGACCGCCAAGCAAGACACCATCATCGGCAACGCTCGGCTCGTCCTCGCCGATCGCGTGATCGAGCACGGCTGGGTCGCCATTGCCGGTGGCAGGATCGCGGAGTTCGGCGAGGGCAGGGCGCCCGAGACGGCCGAGGATGCCGGCGGCGATCTGATCATGCCGGGCCTGATCGAGCTGCACACCGACCATCTCGAGATGCACTACGTGCCGCGGCCAAAGGTGTTCTGGAATCCGGTCGCCGCCGTGATCTCCTATGACGGCCAGCTCGCCACGTCAGGTATCACCACGGTGCTGGATTCGCTCCGGGTCTGGCGCGAGGACGGCGCCGAGGAGGTCGACGGCCGCGCCGGCGTACTGGCGGCGGCGATCTCCGCCGCGCGCGAGGAGAACCTGTTGCGGGCCGATCACTTCCTGCATCTGCGCTGCGAGGTGCCGATGCCCTCGGTGGTGGAGGAAGCCAAGGAGCTGATCGGCCGGCCCGACGTGCGGCTGATGTCGCTGATGGACCACACGCCGGGCCAGCGCCAGTTCCGCGACGAGGTCAAGCTGCGCGACTATTACCGCGGCAAGGGCGGCGGCATGACTGACGCCGAGCTCGACGTGCTGTTCGCGCGCCGCTTCGACTATCAGAAGCAGTATGCCGCGACCAACGTGCGGGCGATCGTCGCGCTGGCGCAGCAGTACGGCATCCCGCTGGCGAGCCATGACGACACCACCGATGAGAACGTGACCGATGCGATCAACGACAAGGTCGCGGTCGCGGAATTCCCGACCACGATGGAGGCCGCGCGCGGACTGCATGCGGCCGGCATCGACGTGCTGATGGGCGCGCCCAACGTGGTGCGCGGCGGTTCGCATTCCGGCAACATCGCAGCGGTCGATCTCGCCCATGAGGGGATGCTCGACATCCTGTCGTCGGACTACATTCCCTCGAGCCTGCTGATGGCGGCGCTGCAGCTGCCAAAGCACGTGGCAGCGATCGATCTCGCTTCCGCGATCCGCACCGTGACCAAGACGCCGGCCGAGGCTGTCGGGCTGTCGGATCGCGGCGAGATCGCGGTCGGCAAGCGTGCCGACCTGATCCGTGTCCACATCGCGCGCGACCTGCCGGTGGTGCGCAGCGTCTGGCGCGAGGGAGGGAGGGTCGCGTGACGGATACCTCCGTGATCGCCGAGCCTCATGCAGGTGGAATTGGTCCGGGCCGCCTCGTGCTGGTGGTCGGGCCGAGTGGCGCCGGCAAGGATACGCTGCTGGGGCTGGCGAAAGCGGTGTGTGCCGACAGCAGCGACATCGTGTTTCCGCGTCGCCTGATCACCCGCGAGGCCTCGGCGTCGGAAGATAATCAGCAGGTCAGCGCCGAGGCGTTCCAGCTTGCCGTCGCCGGTGGCGACTATGCCATGCACTGGGAAGCCCATGGCCACCGCTACGGGCTGTCGCGGGCGATCGACGACGACATCCGCGCCGGCCGCACCGTGATCGCGAACGTCTCGCGCACCGTGATCGCGGCGGCGCGGCGCAGTTACGCCAACGTCGCCGTGGTCTCGATCACCGCGCCGCCGGACGTGCTCGCCGCGCGGCTTGCGGCACGGGCGCGCGCCAGCGACGGCTTGCTCGCGCAGCGGCTGGCCCGCACCGTCGACGAGACGACGGCCACGCCCGACTTCACCATCGTCAATTCCGGCAGCGCCGACTATCACGCGCGGCAGCTGGCGCGCATCATCAGGGGCGAGCGCTGGGACCCCGGCAACGAAGGAAAGGACGCGAATGTCGGTGATTGAAACGATCGAGCAGCTCGAGGCGATCTACGGCTTCCCGAACGATGCGTCGACCGTCAAGGTCGCCGATCACGTGACGCCGCTCTACCGCGTGCTGATCGAGAAATCACCGTTCGTGTCATTGGCGACATCAGGGCCGGAGGGGCTCGACTGCTCGCCGCGCGGCGACCTGCCGGGCTTCGTCCGCGTTCACGACGCCAAGACGCTGATGATGCCGGACCGCCGCGGCAACAATCGCTGCGATTCGCTGCGCAACATCGTGCGCGATCCCCGCGTCGGGCTGTTGTTCCTGATCCCGGGCTCGGGCAGCACGCTACGCGTCAACGGCCGCGCCTACGTCACGGCCGAGCCGGACTTGCTGGCCTCGTTCACGATGGAGGGCAAGACCCCGCGCACCGTCATCGTGATGACCGTGGACGAAATCTACTTCCAGTGCGCCCGCGCCATCGTGCGCTCCGATCTCTGGAATCCCGACAAGCGGGTCGATCCAAAAGCGTTGCCAACGCCGGGCCAGATCCTCGCCGAGATGAGCGAGAACACGGTCGGCGGCGACAAATACGACCGCGAATGGCCGGAGCGCGCGCGGCAGACGATGTGGTGATTGTCCGTCGTCATTGCGAGCGAAGCGAAGCAATCCATTGTCACCGCATGCGCCGAAGCATGGATTGCTTCGTCGCTATCGCACCTCGCAATGACGGGTGAGGCAGCCCGGCTTACCCGGCCTTTTATTTCGCCTGTTCCTCGAACGCTTTCAGCGACACCAGTGCGATCTCGCGCAGCGCGGTGCGGTCGGCGCCGGAGGAGGCCATCACGCACATGCCTGAGGTGACGGCGGAGAGATAGCGCGCCAGCGCGGCCGGATCGGCGCCCTCGCCGAGATCGCCTTCGGTCTTGGCCTGGACAAAGCGTTCACGCAGCTGGTCTTCAGTGCGGTTGCGGCGCGCCGCCAGCTCGAACGGCACGTTGGCCGAGCCGGTGCCGCAGGCGAGGCCGCCCTGCACCAGCAGACAGCCGGGCGGGTTGGCGGGGTCGGTCTGGGCGTCCGCGTGCTCCATCAGGAAGCGTTCGGCGACCGCGCGGGCGGTGGGGGCGCTCAGCACCTTTTCCATCCAGGCGTCGCGCTTCTCGGTGTAGCGGTCGAGCGCAGCCTTGAGCAGGCCCTCCTTGCTGCCGAACGCGGCATAGAGGCTCGGGGGATTGATGTGCATGGCTTCGGTGAGCTGCGCGATGGTCGCGCCCTCGTAGCCGTGCCGCCAAAACACCTCCATCGCCTGATCCAAGGCGGCATCCGCGTCGAATGCGCGGGGGCGTCCCATTCCCATTTCTTAAGCTCCCTAAGCCCGGGTGCCGTTTCTGCGACGGCTGATCCCTAGCCTATCCTGTTGTTAGATGTGACGTTTTTTCCCGGCTTCTCATTTCCCCACGAATGCGCTAAGAAATTCATAGTGTCCGATACATAAGTATCTTGCGGACCGGCGTCCAGCTCCACATCTGTAGCAAGCACTACAGATCGCTTTGGAGCGCGCTCATGCCTTCGTCAACCAAAAATCCCCGTTCCGGCCGTTTCCGATCCATCGTCGGCGGTGTCGTGGTCCTCGGCACCCTTGCGGTGGCCGGTTCGGTCACGACCGGCCGCTATTTTCATGCCGCGCAGGCGACCGCCACCGCCGCGCCGGCCGAACAGGCGGTGCCGGTCACCGTCGCCGTGGTCCAGCCGCGCCCGACCACGCTGTTTGAAGAGTTTTCCGGCCGGCTCGAGGCGGTCGACCGCGTCCAGCTGCGGCCGCGGGTCGCCGGCGCGATCCTTTCGACCAACTTCACCGAAGGCGCGCTGGTGAAGGCGGGCGACGTCCTGTTCAAGATCGATCCGGCGCCTTATGCCGCCGAGGTCGACCGCGCCCAGGCGCAGCTCGAGGCCGCCAAGGCCCGCGTGGTGTTCACCACCAGCGAGGTCGAGCGCGGCGCGCAGCTGGTCGGCAATAACATCGTGACCAAGCGCGACTTCGACCAGCGCGACAACGCCAATCGCGAGGCGATCGCCAATGTGAAGGCCGCGGAAGCCGCGTTGCAGACCGCCAAGCTCAATCTCGACTACACCGAGGTGCGCGCGCCGGTCGATGGCCGGGTCGGGCGGATCGAGGTCACCGTCGGCAACCTCGTCGCCGCCGGCACCTCGTCGCCGGTGCTGACCTCGCTGGTCTCGGTCAATCCGATCTACGCGAGCTTCGATGCCGACGAGGAGGTGGTGCTGCGCGCGCTGAACTCGATCGCGGATGCCTCCGGCAAGCGCGGCAATCTCGACCAGATCCCGGTCGAGATGACGACCTCCGGCGGGCTCGGCGCCAAGGGTCACATCCAGCTGATCGACAACCAGGTCAACGGCCAGAGCGGCACCATTCGTGTCCGCGCCACCTTCCGCAACGATGACGGGCGGCTGATCCCCGGGCAGTTCGCGCGCGTGCGCATGGGCCAGCCGAAGCAGCAGACGCTGGTCCTGATCGACGAGCGCGCCGTCGGCACCGACCAGGACAAGAAGTTCGTGATGGTGGTCGGCGACGACAGCCGCGCGCTGTATCGCCCGGTCACGCTCGGCGGTGCGGTCGACGGCCTGCGGATCGTGACCGCCGGCCTGAAGTCCGGCGAGCGCATCGTCGTCAACGGCCTGCAGCGGGTGCGTCCCGGCGCGCTTCTGAAACTCGAAGTCGCCGAGATGGGCGCCCGCGGCATGAAACAGGCATCTACCGAAACCAACCAGCACGTCGCGCAGCGGTAAAGCATGATCCGGAAAAGTGGAAACCGATTTTCCGAAAAGATGATGCTCAACTGAACCTACTGCGCGCGGGGGCGGACCCATGAATCTCTCAAAGTTCTTCATCGACCGGCCGATCTTCGCCGGCGTGCTATCGATCCTGATCTTCCTTGCCGGGCTGATTTCGCTGTTGGCGATGCCGATCTCGGAATATCCCGACGTGGTGCCGCCATCGGTCGTGGTGCGCGCAACCTATCCCGGCGCCAACCCGAAGGTGATCGCCGAGACGGTCGCGACCCCGATCGAGGAGCAGATCAACGGCGTCGAGAACATGCTCTATATGTCGAGCCAGGCCACCACCGACGGCGCGATGACGCTGACGGTGACGTTCCGGCTCGGCACCGACCCCGACAAGGCGACGCAGCTGGTGCAGAACCGGGTGCAGCAGGCCGAGCCGCGGCTGCCGGCGGTGGTGCGCCAGCTCGGCATCATCACCAAGAAGAGCTCGCCCGACCTCACCATGGTCGTGCACCTGCTGTCGCCGAACAACCGCTACGACATGACGTATCTGCGCAACTACGCGGTGCTCAACGTCAAGGACCGGCTGGCGCGGATCGACGGCGTCGGCGACGTCCAGCTCTACGGCGCCGGCGACTATTCGATGCGGGTCTGGGTCGATCCGCAGCGGGCCGCCGAGCACGCGCTGACCGCGAACGACATCGTGAAGGCGATCCAGGCGCAGAACGTCGAAGCCGCCGCCGGCGTGGTCGGCTCCTCGCCGAGCGTCAAGGGCATCGACCTGCAGCTCTCGGTCAATGCCGAGGGCCGGCTGTCGACCGAGGAGCAGTTCGGCGACATCGTGGTCAAGACCGGAGCGGCGGGCGAGGTGGTGCGGCTGCGCGACGTCGCCCGCATCGAGCTCGGCGCCTCCGAATACGGCCTGCGCTCGCTGCTCGACAACAAGCAGGCGGTGGCGATCCCGATCTTCCAGGCGCCCGGCTCCAACGCGCTGCAGATCTCGGACAACGTCCGCGCCACCATGGCCGAGATCAAGAAGAACATGCCGGAGGGCGTGTCCTACCAGATCGTCTACGACCCGACCCAGTTCGTACGCTCGTCGATCGAGGCCGTGATCCATACGCTGCTCGAAGCGATCGCGCTGGTGGTGCTGGTGGTGATCCTGTTCCTGCAGACCTGGCGCGCCTCGATCATTCCGCTGCTCGCCGTGCCGGTGTCGATCGTCGGCACCTTCGCGGTGATGCATGTGTTCGGCTTTTCGATCAACGCGCTCAGCCTGTTCGGCCTGGTGCTGGCGATCGGCATCGTGGTCGACGACGCCATCGTCGTGGTCGAGAACGTCGAGCGCAACATCGAGTCCGGGCTGTCGCCGCGCGACGCCACCAACCAGGCGATGCGCGAGGTGTCCGGCCCGATCATCGCGATCGCGCTGGTCCTGATCGCGGTGTTCGTGCCGCTGGCCTTCATCTCCGGCCTCACCGGGCAGTTCTACAAGCAGTTCGCGCTGACGATCGCGATCTCGACCGTGATTTCCGCGGTCAACTCGCTGACGCTGTCGCCGGCACTATCGGCGCTGCTGCTGAAGGGACATCACGAGCCGAAGGACCGGCTGACGCGGATCCTGGAGAAGACGCTCGGCTGGTTCTTCCGCGGCTTCAACAAGGTGTTCGTGAAGTCGTCGGCGAATTACGGCCGCACCGTCACCAAGGTGATCTACGGCAAGGCCATCGT
Source organism: Bradyrhizobium ivorense (assembly GCF_900696085.1). Classification (GTDB taxonomy): domain Bacteria; phylum Pseudomonadota; class Alphaproteobacteria; order Rhizobiales; family Xanthobacteraceae; genus Bradyrhizobium; species Bradyrhizobium ivorense. Next base: position 45,301 of record NZ_CAADFC020000012.1, on the reverse strand, counting down.
GCTCGGCCTCTATGTGCTGTTGATCGGCCTCACCGGCGTGCTGTTCAAGCAGGTGCCGAGCGGATTCGTGCCGGGCCAGGACAAGCAATACCTGGTCGGCTTCGCCCGGCTGCCCGACGGCGCGACGCTCGACCGCACCGAGGAGGTGATCCGCAAGATGAGCGACATCGCGCTGACGCAGCCCGGCGTCGAGAGCTCGGTGGCGTTCCCCGGCCTGTCGATCTCCGGCTTCACCAACTCCTCCAATGCCGGCATCGTGTTCTCGACGCTGAAACCGTTCGACGAGCGCAGGGATCCGGCGCTCAGCGGTCCTGCGATCGCGGCCGAGCTGAACAAGAAATATGCCGGCATCCAGGAAGCCTTCATCGCCATGTTCCCGCCGCCGCCGGTCAACGGCCTCGGCACCATCGGCGGTTTCAAGCTGCAGATCGAGGACCGCGCCGGCCTCGGCTATGAGGCGCTGAACGACGCGACCAAGGCGTTCATGGCGGCGATGCAGAAGGCGCCGGAGATCGCCGGCGTGTTCTCGAGCTTCCAGGTCAACGTGCCGCAGCTGTTTGCCGACATCGACCGCACCAAGGCGTTGCAGCTCGGGGTGCCGGTGACGGAGGTGTTCAACACGCTGCAAATCTATCTCGGCTCCTACTACGTCAACGACTTCAACAAATTCGGCCGCACCTATTCGGTCTATGTGCAGGCCGACGCGCCGTTCCGCGCGCGTGCCGACGACATCAGACAGTTGAAGGTGCGCTCGTCGTCCGGCGACATGGTGCCGTTGTCGGCGCTGCTGAAGGTGCGCCAGAGCGCGGGTCCGGAGCGCGCGATCCGCTACAACGGTTTCCTGTCGTCCGACATCAACGCCGCCGCGGCGCCCGGCTATTCCTCCGGCCAGGCGCAGGAGGCGGCGACGCGGATCGCGGCCGAGGTGCTGCCGCCCGGCTTTGCCTTCGAATGGACCGACCTGACCTATCAGGAGTTCATCGCCGGCAATTCCGGAATCTGGGTGTTCCCGCTGGCGATCCTCTTGGTGTTCCTGGTGCTCGCCGCGCTCTACGAGAGCCTCGCGCTGCCGCTCTCGATCATCATGATCGTGCCGATGGGCCTATTGGCGGCGATGTTCGGCGTCTGGCTGTCGAAGGGCGACAACAACGTCTTCACCCAGATCGGCCTGATCGTGCTGGTCGGACTGTCGGCCAAGAACGCGATCCTGATCGTCGAATTCGCGCGCGAGCTCGAATTCGCTGGGCGCTCGCCGATCAGAGCCGCGATCGAGGCCAGCCGCTTGAGGCTGCGGCCGATCCTGATGACGTCGATGGCGTTCATCATGGGCGTGCTGCCGCTGGTGCTCTCGACCGGCGCCGGCTCGGAGATGCGGCGCGCCATGGGCGTCGCGGTGTTCTCCGGCATGATCGGCGTCACGATCTTCGGCCTGTTCCTGACGCCGGTGTTCTATGTACTGCTGCGCACGCTCACCGGCATGAAGCCGCTGACCCAGCACGGCGAGGCGACCATTCCCGGAAAAGCGCACGCGGCATGATGCCGCGTGCGCGTCAGACAAAAACGAGAGCCTCGGTCCCGACGTCAATCAGGACCGAGGCTCTCGTTCACGATGTTTTCAAGAGATTTTACGCCGCGATATCGAGCAGCAATTGTGACGAGCCGCGGATCAGCATCTTGCGGCCCGCGGGCGTCAACGCATACGCTTCTCCCCGCACCGCAACAAAGCCAAGCGTGACAAGGCTGTCGACCGCAAACCGGTTCAGACGTGAGGGGTTTGCTGCGGGAGCCCGCAGCGCTTTCAACGCATCCCACTGATCTGGTCTGAGTTCGAGTTCTTCGCTCATGGGTCTGGGCACTCCAATTTCTGGCCAGCCAGATACAGAGCGCAGATGAATTTCGTGCGACCACAACGAGTCAGGATTTCGATTTATGTGGACGCCTCGTCACATCGCCGTGTCATTGGAATGTTTCAAGTTTTTCGAATCGTTGCGGCGCAATGACGCGTGATCTCGCCGCAGAGATGAACCGCGCCGTCACACAGGTTAATCCTGCGGATTAACCTGTGTTATCGCGTGGATGAACCGGCTTAACCGCGCCGCACGCTGGCGCCGCCGTCGACCGGCAACGTTACACCGGTAACGAAGCTGGCTTCATCCGATGCAAGAAACAGCGCAGCGTTGGCGACGTCCCAGCCGGTGCCCATCTTCTTCCGCAGCGGCACCTTGCTGTCGCGCTCGGCCTCGACCTCGGCGCGGCTCTTCTTGAATTCGCGCGCGCGGGTATCGACCGCCATCGGCGTGTTCATCAAGCCCGGCAGGATCACATTGGCGCGAATGCCGTATTGCGCGTTCTGATAGGCGAGCTGTTCGGTGAAGGCGATCATCGCCGATTTCGTCGCCTTGTAGGCGACGTAAGGATAGGTGGTGATCGCGGCCATCGACGAGATGTTGATGATCGAGCCGCGCTGCTGCTGGCGCATGATCGGGATCACATGCTTGGCCGCGAGGATGCAGCTCTTCAGATTGATCGCGACGCAGCGGTCGAACGCTTCCTCGGTGATGTCGAGCAGTTCGGCGTCGCCGCCGGACAGGCTGACCCCGACATTGTTGTGCAGGATATCGACACTGCCCCAGCGGCCATGCGCGTCCGCCACCATCGCCTTGAGGTCGGCATTTTTGGTGACGTCGGCCTTGAAGGCGACCGCAGTGCCGCCCTTGGCCGCGATCAGGTCGACGGTCTCCTGCGCCGAGTCCAGATGGTGATCGACGCACAGCACCTTGGCGCCTTCGCGGGCGAAGGTCAGCGCGGTGGCGCGGCCGTTGCCGATGCCCTCGCCGGGGCTCTGTCCGGCGCCGACCACGATGGCGACGCGATCTTGCAGGCGCATCTCACTTCACTCCAGGGATCGGGTACTGCTGCAGTACCTCTTTGTAATAGGGTTCGTTGTCGATCTGCATGGTGGCGAGCACGCGCACCACGGCGCAGTAGAACGCGATGGTCAGCACCAGGTCGGTCATGTGCTCGTCGGAGAGCTGCTGCTTGATCTCGGCGAAGGTCGCGTCCGACATCGCAAGCTCGCGCACCATCTCGCGGGCGCCTTTCAGGATCGCTTTGGCGAGAGGCTCGAGCTTCGACGGCTTGCCTTCAGTCTCCGCCATCAGGCCGGCAATGTCCTCGTCGGTGACGCCGAACTCCTTGCCGATCTTCACATGGTGGGTGAACTCGTATTCCGACTTCTCCAGCCAGCCGACCTGCAGGATCGCCAGCTCGCGCAACCGCGGATCGAGCTTGCTCTTGAAGCGGATAAAGCCGCCGACGCCGTTGAAGGCGCGCGCCATGTCCGGCGAGTTCACCAAGAGCTTGTGCAGATTGGTGTTGCGCTTGAGCATGTCGCGATACTCGGGGGCGACTTGCTCGGCTTCGAGATAGGGCAGGCGGGCCATTGTTGTTGTCCTTGTTCGGCGGCTTGCGGGAGGGTGGCTGCGGCTTCAGCCGTAGAGCGCTTTGTGCTCGCTGACGTAATCGGCGTAGGAATCCTTCATGCTGGCGCCGTTGAGCAGCATGGTCGCAACCAGCGTGTTGTCGGCGTCGAACACGGTGGTGCGCACCCACATGCTCTCGGTGCGCTTGCTACCCGAGAGCGCGACCACTTCGCGCTCGGCCCAGTAGGTCTCGCCCGGGAACAGCGGCCCGCGCGTGAGGCGGATCTCCTGGTCGGCGAACAGCCCGACCGCGGGGCCGCGCACCGGCAGCCGGTCCTCGCGCGCCCGGTACTGGAACAGCACGCTCAGCATCTCCATCGGGATGATGGCGCGGCCCCAGGGATTGTGCTCCTGCGCATAATAGGCATCGGAGGGCTCGGTGATCACCTTCAGCTTGTCGGCCAGCGAGAACGGATAGAGGTCGCCCATATGCTGGTCGAAATCCATCCTGATCGGCTGGCGCGCGGTCTTCATCCCGACCTTGATGTCGGCGAGGATCACGGGATCGGCCAGCGGCTTCAACTCGCCGAGCCTTTGGCTCAGCGCGGTCTCCGTGCCGTCGCCGCCGATCGAGGCGGTGCCGCGCAGCACTTCGGTGCCGTCCCGCTTGATCATGCCGATCGTGCAGACGGTCTGGCCGTCTTGCGGCTTCTCGATTTGCGCCTGTACCTCCTCGCCTTCGAACACGGCGTTGCGGTAATGCGCCGACAGGCAACCGGTCTCGAACCAGGTCCGCCCCCAGATCCGCTCGCACAGCGGCGCGAACTGGCTGAAATGCGTCGGGCCCTCGATGGTGCCGCCGCGGAAGCCGAGCTTTTGCGCGGTTGCGTCGTCGTGGATCGAGGCGTGCGCGTCGTAGGTTTGCGCCTGCAGCATCTGCTTCGGGCGCCGCCACGGCCCGACCAGCAGATTGCCATTTTCCAGGATTTCCGTCGTGAACGCGGTTTCCAGCAGGATCATCCCTGGATCTCCCTTGAGTTTTCCTTTGAGCGCCACCGTTTCAAAGATGCGCGGCCGCGGCAAGGCTCGCATGCGCAACATGAGATATGTGCTGCGGCCATGGAACGGGGCTGTTCATGCATAGCAAAATCAGTGCATGCTGATGCATGATGATGCGCAGAAAATCAGACCGGTGCGGACCGGCGCGAGATTTACGGGGAGCTGCGACTGATGGCCTTGATGGACGTTGGACTGGACGACAAGTACCGGTTGGACAGCAAGCGAATCTTCCTCTCCGGTACCCAGGCGCTGGTCCGACTGCCCATGTTGCAGCGCGAACGGGATCGCGCGCACGGGCTGAACACCGCGGGGTTCATCTCCGGCTACCGCGGCTCGCCGCTCGGCATGTACGATCACGCGCTGTGGCGCGCGAAATCCTTCCTGAAACAGCATGACATCGCCTTCGTGCCCGGCCTCAACGAGGACCTCGCGGCGACGGCGGTGTGGGGCAGCCAGCAGGTCGGCATGTTCCCCGGCGCCAAGGTCGATGGCGTATTCGGCATCTGGTACGGCAAGGGCCCCGGCGTCGACCGTTCGCTCGATGCGCTCAAGCATGCCAATTCCGCCGGCACCTCGCCGAATGGCGGCGTGATCGCGCTGGCCGGCGACGACCATGGCTGCCAGTCCTCGACGCTGGCGCATCAGAGCGAGCAGGTGTTCGCCTCGGCGCTGATGCCGGTGGTCAATCCGGCGACGCTGCAGGACTATCTCGATCTTGGCATCCTCGGCTTCGCGCTGTCGCGCTTCTCCGGCTGCTGGGTCGGCTTCAAGGCGATCTCGGAGACGGTGGAGAGCTCGGCGTCGATTGTCAGCGATCCCGACCGCATCAAGATCATCATGCCCGACGATTTCGAGATGCCGCCGGGCGGCCTTTCGATCCGCTGGCCGGATCCGCCGCTCGAGGCCGAGCGGCGGCTGCACGGGCCGAAGATGCAGGCGATCGCCGCCTTCGCCCGCGTCAACCGCTTCGACCGCATCGTGCTGGACTCCAAGCCGGCGCGGCTCGGCATCATGGCGACCGGCAAGGCCTATCTCGATCTGCGCCAGGCGCTCGCCGATCTCGGCATCACCGATGCCGAGGCGCAGGCGCTCGGCCTGCGCATCTACAAGGTGGCGCTGACCTGGCCGCTGGAAGAGCGCGGCGCACGCGCCTTTGCCGAAGGCCTCAAGGACGTGCTGGTGGTCGAGGAGAAGCGCGGCTTCATCGAGGACCAGCTGGTCCGCATCCTCTACAACACGGACGCTGACAGGCGGCCCTCGGTGGTCGGCAAGCGCGACGAGAGCGGCGCGCCGCTGTTGCCGAGCGAGGGCGAACTGACGCCGACCATGGTCGCGGCAGCGGTGGTGGCGCGGCTGCGCAAGCTCGGACACCGCAGCCCGATGCTGGAGCAGCGGCTGGCAAAACTCGAGGCGTTCGACCGTCCGGCCGAGGGCACCGGCACCGCAAAACTGCAGCGCACGCCGTATTTCTGCTCGGGCTGTCCGCACAACACCTCGACCAAGATTCCCGAGGGCAGCCGCGCGATGGCCGGCATCGGCTGTCACGGCATGGCGCTGTCGGTGCCGAACCGCAACACCCAAACCATCTCGCATATGGGCGCCGAAGGCGTCGCCTGGATCGGGCAGGCGCCGTTCACCGATGAAGCGCATGTGTTCCAGAATCTCGGCGACGGCACCTACACCCATTCCGGCCTTTTAGCTTTGCGGGCCGCGGCTGCGGCTGGCGTCAACATCACCTACAAGATCCTCTACAACGACGCGGTGGCGATGACCGGCGGCCAGCCCGCCGAAGGCGGCTTTACCGTGTCGCAGATCGCGCACCAGGTTGCAGCCGAAGGAACAAAACGGCTCGCGATCGTCTCCGACGATCCGGACAAATATCCCGCCAATTATTTCCCATCGGGCGCCACCATCCATCATCGCCGCGAGCTCGATGCCGTGCAGCGGACCTTGCGCGAGATCGAGGGCCTCACCGTCCTGATCTACGACCAGACCTGCGCCGCCGAAAAACGCCGCCGCCGTAAGCGCGGGCTGTTCCCCGATCCCGCAAAGCGCGTCTTCATCAACGAGCGCGTTTGCGAAGGCTGCGGCGACTGCTCGGTGGCGTCGAACTGCGTCTCGGTGCAGCCGCTGGAAACCGAGCTCGGCCGCAAGCGCCGCATCGACCAGTCGAACTGCAACAAGGATTTTTCCTGCATCGAGGGTTTCTGCCCGAGTTTTGTGATGGTGCAGGATCCGAAGCTGCGCAAGGCCGACCGCAGCGCGGCCGATCCCAAGGCGCTGTTCGCCGACCTGCCGACGCCGCCTGCCGCGGCGCTGACTGCGCCCTACAACATCCTGATCACCGGCATCGGCGGCACCGGCGTCATCACCATCGGCGCGCTGCTCGGCATGGCCGCGCATGTCGAGGGACTGGCCTGCTCGACGCTCGACTTCACCGGCCTGTCGCAGAAGAACGGCGCGGTCATGAGCCACGTCCGGCTGGCGCCGGCGGCCGACATGCTGACGACGGTGCGCATTGCGCCCGGCAATGCCAATCTGATCCTCGGCTGCGACATCGTCGTCGCCACCAGCACGACGGCGCTGAGCCGCGCCGAGCGCGGCGTCACCCGCGCCGTCGTCAATGCCGACCTGCTGCCGACCGCGAGCTTCGTGATCGATCCCGACATCGATTTCGAGGCCAACTCGATGCGCGAGGCGCTGAACGGCGCGGTGACGCCTGCCGATCTCGACATCCTCGATGCCACCGGGCTTGCCACCGCGCTGATGGGCGACAGCATCGCCACCAACGCCTTCATGCTCGGCTTCGCGTTCCAGCGCGGCGCGATCCCGCTGTCGCTACAGGCGATCCTGCGAGCGATCGAGCTCAACGGCGCCGCGATCGAGATGAACAAGACGGCGTTTTCCTGGGGCCGGCTCGCCGCGCACGATCTGCCGCGCGTGGTCAGCGCTGCGCGCTTCAAGAGCGCAGGTGCCGCGCCTGCCAAGCGGACGCTGGACGAAGCGATCGCGTTCCGCGCCAAATTCCTCACCGACTATCAGGACGAGGCGTATGCCAAGCGCTTCCTCGACGACGTCGCGCGCGTCCGCGCCGCGGAGTCCGCGGCTGCGCCCGGCTCGCAGGAGCTGACCGAGGCGTTTGCAAAAGGCCTGTTCAAGCTGATGGCCTACAAGGACGAATACGAGGTCGCGCGGCTCTATTCCGACGGCGAGTTCAGCAAGGCGCTGAGGGAGCAGTTCGAGGGCAATTCCGGCGTGAAGGTGCTGCTGGCACCGCCGCTGCTGGCGCCGCGCGATCCCGTCACCGGGCGGCTGCAGAAGCGCGAGTTCGGCCCGTGGGTGTTCAAGGCGTTCGGCATGCTGGCGGGGCTGAAGCGCCTGCGCGGCACCGCGTTCGACATCTTCGGCTACACCGCCGAGCGCAAGATGGAGCGCGCGCTGCCGGTCGAGTATGCCGCGATGATCCTGCGCCATCTCGGCGGCAAGACGCCGCTCGACCTGCCGCGGCTGGTGGCGCTGGCAAAGGCCGCCGATCTCGTGCGCGGCTACGGCCACATCAAGGAGGCCAACGTCGCCCGCTACCGGACCGAATGCGCGCGGCTGCAGAGCGCGATCGGCCGGCCGCTGGCGCAGGCGGCCGAATAGGGCTTAGGGAACTTCCTCTGGGCCGCTATAGTTGGCCGGTAACCGTGCTTGCAGCATCGGCTGGATTCGCGCGGCCGGGTTCCTACATGATCGATGTTCCCGTGTGTATTTCGGGAGGCCGTTTTTCATGGTTCTGAAAAACCTTTGTGTTGCAGCCATTTGTACCGCGTCCCTGGCACTGGGCGGCGTGGCGTTGGCCGACGAGTATCGCCCGAACGAGTATTTCAGCCTCGACCTTTCCAAGGCGGTGCTGTCGCCGAAACGGCTCGGCCCGCCGGCGCAGTTCGAGCCGGTCCCGGTCGAAGCCAAGGCCGACCACAGCAGCGATCCGCAGGCCAGTGTCGCGCCCAAGGTCGAGGAGACCAAGGTCGCGCCAAAGAAGGCGGTGCAGACCACCCGCGTCGAGCCGCCCGCGGCGCACGAGAAGACGCCGGCGCATGAGAAGCGGCGTGCGGCCACTCACGTTCCCGCCCGCGCCAAGCTGACCCGGCGGCACGGCAGCCCGCTCGATGCCCAGGCCCGCGACGTCAGGATCCAGACCTGGCCCTGCCGCTCCGGCGGCATCTGCAACTGGCGCTGACCAGGTCCGTCCGGCGCTCTCGCTCCGATCCACGCGCAACACCAACCCCGTCATCCTGAGAGGGTGTGAAGCTTTGTCCTCATCCACTGCTGTCATCGCCCGGCCTTGACCGGGCGATCCAGTATTCCAGAGACGCTAGTGATAGAACCGAGGGGCCGCGGCGTACTGGGTCGCCCGGTCAAGCCGGGCGACGACACCGATCAAGTTGGGCATACCAAACCCGTCATCCCCCCACGTCATCCCGCTGTCGCAAAACCGTCGGCGTGGAGTCAAGAAACCGTAAGGGTGGAGTCAAGCAGCGCAGGCACAACCGTCGTCGCGATTCGACGAAGGTTGTTCGATGGCGATCTGCGCGAGGAGGCGGGGCCTCACCCGGCGTCAGCTGCTGGTGCGCTCGGCGTCGACGGCGGCGCTGGCGGGATTGGACGCGCTGGCAAAACCCTATCTGAGCCGGGCCGCCGACCGGCCTGGGCTCGCGGGCATTCAGTCCGGCGACGTCGCGAGCGACTCCGCGGTGATCTGGGCGCGCGCCGATCGCGCCGCGCGGATGCAGGTCGAATGCTCCGCGGTCGAGAGCTTTGCAACCGTCCTGCGCACCGCGTCCGCCGACGCGCTGGCCGAGCGCGACTTCACCGCAAAGCTGCTGCTGGACGGCCTGCCGCCGGGGCAGGATCTGTTCTATCGCGTGCGCTTCGACGACGGCGACGGCGTCGCCGGCGAGAGCCGCGTCGGGCATTTCCGCACCGCGCCGGTCGACCGGCGCTCGATCTGCTTCGTCTGGTCCGGCGACGTCGTCGGGCAGGGTTGGGGCATCGATCCCGCCCGCGGCGGCCTGCGCAGCTACCGCACCATGCTGAACGCGCGTCCCGATTTCTTCATCCATTCCGGCGACCACATCTATGCCGACTGCACGGTGCCGGCCGAGCAGGCGCTGCCGAACGGCGAGGTCTGGCGCAACATCGTCACGCCGGAAAAATCCGTCGTCGCGCACAGCCTCGACGAGTTTCGCGGCAACTACAAATACAACTGGCTCGATGCGCATTTTCGCGCCTTCCACGCCGAGGTGCCGATGTTCGCGCAATGGGACGATCACGAGGTCGCCGACGACTGGTCGCCGGTCGGCACCACTGACGCGACCGGCTACGACGAAGACGGCACGTCGCGCCTGGTGGCGCGGGCGCGCCGCGCCTTCCACGAGTTCATGCCGATGCGCCTGATGCCGGAGCGCGATGGCGGGATCTATCGCAAGATCGGCTACGGGCCGCTGCTCGACGTCTTCATGATCGACATGCGCTCCTACCGCGATGCCAGCTGGAACAAGGAGGGCAATCCGGACCAGGCGTTCATCCTCGGCCAGAGCCAGCTCGCCTGGCTGAAGCGCGAGTTGGTGGCGTCGGATGCGACCTGGAAGGTGATCGCGGCGGATCTGCCGATCGGGCTGATCAGCTTCGATGCCGTCGCGCTCGGCGACGGGCCGCCGGCGCGGCGCGAGCACGAGATCGCCGATCTGCTGTCCTTCATGAAGCGCGCGGGCGTCCGCAACACGGTGTGGCTCACCGCCGACATGCACTACACCGCCGCGCATCACTACGATCCGGACCGCGCCGTCTTCCAGGATTTCGAGCCGTTCTGGGAATTCGTCTCCGGCCCGCTGCATGCCGGCACCTGGTCGCCGGGTGAGCTCGACAACACCTTTGGCCCGACGGCGATGTATCAGAAGGGCTGCAGCGCAGAGCAGGGCGACAACCTCGCGCCGTGCTTCGGCCTGCAATTCTTCGGCCGCGTCGATATCGACGGCAAGACCGGTGTGATGACGGTGACGTTGAAGGATGTCGACAACCACGATTTGTGGTCGGTCGACATCGAGCCGCGGCCGGATGCGCGGCCCGGCCGGATCATGGCGCAGCACATCTGAGTCATTTTCGTCGCGGCATTTTGCGTGCTCGTGATGGTGGGCACATCGCTAACGCGCGCCCTTGCCCAGGCTCCGAATCTGCGCAGAGAAAATGGCTCCGCGAGGGAGCCATTTCCGTTGTGTCGGTCTCAGTAGTCTTTTTGCTTAGTAGCCGTGGGACCGCCTGATCACCACGGTCCGGTCGTGATGATGGTGGCGCCAGCCATTGTGCCAGCCGCGATCATGGCGCATCGCGCCATAGGCGCCGTAGCCGCGATCCCAGTGATGATGGTAGCCGCCGCGCTTGATCACTACGGTCTCGGCGCTCGCGATCGACGGAACCGCCACCGCGAGTGCACCGATCGCCGCAAGAACGAAGCTAATCCTTTTCATCTCATCCTCCTCAATTGCGTGAGGATCAAACAGGACAGCGATTGAAACGTTCCTCCGGAACCTGAGGAGTTTTCTGAACGGCTGTTCAGCAGGACGGCCGCAGCTCAGCTCGGCTGGTTGCCGCGCACAACCCATGAGCGAGCGCGCATGGCCGCGTCGGCGGTCTTGCCTAACCACCCCACCCGACGCATCATCGCGCCATAAAAATCATATTGGGGGGCTTGCCAATGAGCGGATTTTCACGCCGTGATTTTTTCAAAGTAACAGGATCGGCCGCCGCCGCTGCGATCGCGGGGCCCGCCGCCGCCGCGATGGGGCCGAACGACAAGTTCGACCTCGTGATCAAGGGCGGCGACGTGATCGATCCGAGCCAGTCGCTGCGCGGCAAGCGCGACATCGGCATCCGCTGGGGCGTGATCGAAGCTATCGACAACGAGATTGCGGCGGACCGCGCCGCCAGGACCATCGACGCGTCCGGCAAGCTCGTGATGCCCGGGCTCGTCGACCTGCACTGCCACGTCTACCCCTACGGCTCGGCGATCGGGATTCCCGCCGACGAGCTGGTGCAATTCCAGGGCACCACCACCGTGGTGTCGGCGGGCGATGCCGGCGTCAACAATCTCGCCGCGCTGCGGCGCTACATCGTGGCGCAGTCGCGGGCGCGGATCTACGCCTTCGTCCACATCGCCAACAACGGCCTGTCGGCGTTTCCGGTGGCCGAGCTCTACAACATCGACAACGCCCAGGTCGAAGCCTGTGCGATGGCGCTTGCCGAGAACCCGGACTTCCTGATCGGGGTCAAGGTGCGGATGTCCGAGAACGTGATCTTCAAGCACGGTCTCGAGCCGCTGAAGCGCGGCATCCAGGCCTGCGAGATGTGCGGCTGGCCGGCGCGGATGATGGTGCATATCGGCGGCGTCGAGACCAAAGAGCTGATGAGCGACATCCTCGATTTGCTGCGGCCGGGCGATATCCTGACCCACGCCTATTCCGGTGCACCCAACATGTCGGGCGCCTTCACCAACATCGTGCAGGACGGCCGGCTATTGCCGGCGGCGCTCGCAGCCAAGCAGCGCGGCGTGCTGTTCGACGTCGGCCATGGCGGCGGCAGTTTCGATTTCACGGTCGCCGAGATCGCCATTCCCGGCGGCTGCACGCCGGACACCATCTCCTCCGACATCCACGTGTTCTCCGGCAATTCGCCCGGCATCCCGTTCCTGACCAACGTGATGAGCAAGTTTTTGGCGATGGGCTCCTCGCTGGAGCAGGTGGTGGCGATGGCGACGTCAGGGCCGGCGCGGATCATCAACCGGACGCCCAAGCTCGGCACGCTGCAGCGTGGCGCGCCCGGCGACGTCGCCATCATGGACCTCGTCGAAGGCCCGGTGTCCTTTGTCGACACCCGCAACAACAAGCGCGACGGCAACCTGTTGCTGAAGCCGGTGCAGACCGTGGTCAACGGCGTGCCGTTCGGCCGGCCCTACCAATCGCCGTTTGCGGTGAGGTGAGGAGCACGCGGAGAGATGGATTGCTTCGTCGCTTCGCTCCTCGCAATGACGTGGATAGAAGTCACCCCGTCATTGCGAGCGAAGCGAAGCAATCCATCGCGCCGCAAGCGAACAGCTAACCGCGCTTCTCCACGTTGCTGCTGCGCGCGGGCACGCCGAACTCCTTGCGGCAGACTTCGGCGAGCACCGCGACGCCTTCGCGGATCTGCTGATGCGAGGGGCTGGCGAAGCAGAGTCGCAGCCGGCTGCCGGAGTGGGCCTTGCTGGTCGACCATTCCGGCCCCGGGTTGATCGAGACGCCGGCGGCGAGCGCCGCCTGATAGAGTTTGAGCGTATCGACATGGTCGGGCAGCTTGACCCAGAGGAAGATGCCGCCCTGCGGCGCCTCGAACTCGGCCGCGGTGCCGAACTGCTCGTTGAGCGCCTCCATCAAGGTGTCGAGTTTTGCGCGCAGCCCCCTGGTCAGCTTCGGCACGTGGGTGGAAAAATGCGGCGCGCAATATTCGGCGAGCACCATCTGCTCCAGCGCGCCGGAGCCGGCGTCGGTCTTCAGCGCCAGCATCCGCGACATCATCTCCCAGGGCGCGACGATGAAGCCGACGCGCAGCGCAGGGGCGATCGACTTCGAGAACGAGCCGATATGGATCACGCCGCCATGCGTGCTCATGGCGTAGATCGCCGGCGGCCGCTGGCCGCTCCAGATCAGGTCGGCATAGCAATCGTCCTCGAAGATCGGCACGCCGTATTCCCGCGACAGTTTCAGCATCTCGGCGCGGCGGCTCTCGGGCAGGATCGAGCCGGTCGGGTTCTGCACCGTCGGGATGGTGTAGATGTATTTCGGCGTGATGCCGCGCCGCTTGTGGTCGGCGAGCGCCGATGCCAGCGCGTCGATCCGAATGCCTTCGGCGTCGAGGGGAATGCCGACCGCGTTGACCCCGAGCCGGGTCAGCCGGTTCAGCGAGCCCTGATAGGTCTCCTGCTCGATCAGCACGGTGTCGTCCTTGGCGAGCAGGGTGTGGTTGACGAGATCGAGCGCCTGCAGCGAGCCCGAGACGATCATGATCTCGTCCGCCGTGCAGGCAATGCCGGCGTCGCGCTTGAGCTTCTTGGTGAGGAATTCGCGTAGCGGAAGATAGCCCTGCGGGCCGTGGGCGAGGTTGTAGGTCGCCAGATTCCGGCCCTCGCGCTTCAGCACGGCGTTGACCGCTTCGAGCAGCCCATCGACCGGCACCTGGTCGGGATCGTTGTTGCCGCCGACAAAGCTGTATTTGGCGAGCCCGGTCCACCGCGCCGCCGGCGCAGGCAGGCCGGCCGGGAGCAGGGGTGCAAAATCGAACTGGGCTGAGGTGGACATGGCTGTTTCGCTCCGTGTTGTTGTCATTGAGAACGCCGCCGGGAGCGGCCTTCCCTGAAGTCAGTTCTTGCCGACCAGCCTGATCGGCCGGCCCTGGGTGATGAAGGCATAGTGCCCGGGGCCGACGCTGCCGACCATCAGGGCCTCGACCACCGGTTCCGCGATCTCGCCCGCGGCCGCCCAATCCACCACGAAATTGGCGCCGGTGCCGCCGCGGGTATCCGCCGTGGCGATGAAGATCTCGATGGTCGCGAACGGTTTTAGCGCCACCGGCGATTTGAGGTAGCTCTCCACCATCTTGCCTGATGTGTCGAAATAGGCGATCCGCTTCAGCACCAGCGGCTTGGTCTCGGAGGCGTTGTGCACGCTCAGCGTCGCCGAGAAATCGGCCCGCAGCTTGCCCTGGCTCATCGTCACGCTGGAATAGACCGGCACGTAGAAGGCCCCGGAGGCGGCGAGATTCTCCGAGGGCAGCGCGGTCAGCGAATTTGCAAAGTTTTGCTCAATACTTCCGGCGCCTTGCGCTACAGCCTCGCCCATGCGCAGGGTAAGCAGGCAGCTGAGAATCGCCAGAAAAATGCCGCCTGCGCGGATGTGACACATTGCTCGTTTGATCCTCACGCCGGGCCCTCTAGGTTGCGGCAACAGAAAAACTTGGCGCATGCACGAACTTATTCGCGATATCACCCTCTGTATCCTGTTTGCCTGGGGCATTGGGCTGATGGCCCATTTCTCCCGGCAGCCGCTGATCCTGGCCTACCTTATCGCCGGCTTTTTCATTGGTCCATTCGGCATGGGCTGGGTCAAGTCCCAGGAATCGATCAGCGTCATCTCCGAGCTCGGCCTGATCTTCATGCTGTTCATGATCGGGCTCGAGATCGACCTGAAGAAGATCGTCCGCGCCGGCAAGGTGATCCTGTTCGCCGGCGCCGGCCAGCTCCTGGGCGGCTGCCTGATCGGGGCGCTGTTCTTTGCCGCTATCGGGCTCGCGCTCGGAGGCGGCAAGTTCGACGCGATCTATCTCTGCGTCGCCTGCGCGCTGTCCTCGACCGTGATCATCGTCAAGGTGCTGTACGAGAAGCGCGAGCTGGACACGCTGCCGGGCCGCATCACGCTCGGCATCCTGGTGCTGCAGGACATCTTCGCGATCCTGTTCCTGGCGGTGCAGCCGAGCCTCGACAATCTGCAGATCAGTGTCGTGCTGATTTCGATCGCCCGCGTCGCGGTGCTGGTCGCGACCGCCCTGGTGCTGAGCCGATACGTGCTGCCCAAGCTGTTCCACCAGATCGCGCGCCGGCCGGAGCTCGTGCTGCTCGGCGCACTCGCCTGGTGCTTCCTGATCGGCGAGATCGCCGAGCGGCTGCATCTGTCGCGCGAGATGGGCTCGCTGGTCGCCGGCGTCTCGCTCTCGACCTTCCCCTACGCGCTCGACGTCACCGCCAAGGTGACGACGCTGCGGGATTTCTTCATCACGCTGTTCTTCGTCGCGCTCGGCATGACGATCCCGATTCCGGGACTCTCGGTGATCGGGCTGGCGCTGATCATCGCGGCGTTCACGGTGGCGAGCCGGCTGCTGACGACCTTCACGCCGCTCTATCTGATGAAGCAGGGGCTGCGCGCCAGCCTGCTGCCGGCGATCAATCTAGCGCAGATTTCCGAGTTCTCGCTGGTGATCATCCAGACCGGAACCGCCGCCAACCACATCGCGACCGAGACCGCGAGCGCGGCCTCGTTCGCCTTCGTGGTGCTGGCGGTGCTGTCGACGTTTGCCATGGGCCGCAGCGACCAGATCGTGCGCGGCCTGATCGGGCCGTTGAAGCGGATCGGGCTGCGCGACCTCGATCACGGCCAGGCCGGCGAGGCCAAGGGTGAGGGCCACGAGGGCGGCCATGGCGAGATCAGGCGCATCGTCATCCTCGGCTTCTTCCGCGCGGCGAGCGCGCTGCTCAGCCAGATCGAGCGGCAGAACCAGTCGCTGCTGGAGCAGATCAGCGTCGTCGACTTCAATCCGCTGGTGTTCCGCACATTGAGCGACCGCGGCCTGCACGTGATCTATGGCGACATCAGTAATGTCGACACCCTGGTCCATGCCGGGATCGGCAAGGCCGAGATCATCATCCTGAGCGTGCCGGATTTCCTCCTGGTCGGCGCCGACAACGAGAAGCTGGTGCGCCATGTCCGCGCCCTGAACCCGACCGCGAAGGTCGTCGCCACCGCCGACCTGCTGGCCGATGTCGACGACCTCTACGCCGCCGGCGCCGACTACGTCACGGTGACCCGGCTCAGCGATGCCGGCGAGCTCTATGCCGTGATCGAAGCGGTGGACGCCGGCCTGCTCGACGACAAGCGCGCCGAGATGGACGGCAAGCTCAGCGACCGCCGCGAGGTGCTGCCGTAAAGCACCGGTTTCGTAGCCCGGATGCAGCGAAGCGAAATCCGGGGCCGTTGCCGCGTGCGAGACCGTCCCGGATTACGCTGCGCTCCATCCGGGCTACGGGCCACCGCCGTGGCATACCTGTCCAACGCATGGCGGGTTGCATAATGATACTGGCGCGAGGTTCGGAACCCGGCTAATCCACTGGCTGCGAACAGTGAGACGTCAGGACAATGGCCGATACGATCCAGGAAGTGCTGCAAGCCTTTGCAAAGGGCGAACTCGTCGTCGTCACCGACGATGACGATCGGGAAGGCGAGGGCGATCTGATCGTCGCCGCGTCGTTCTGCACGGCGGAAAAGATGGCCTTCATCATCCGCCACACCTCCGGCATCGTCTGCGCGCCGATCACCACCGAAGATGCGCGCCGGCTGCGGCTCGACCCGATGGTGGCGCACAACGAGTCCAACCACACCACCGCCTTCACCGTCTCGATCGACTACAAGCCCGACGGCGGCACCGGCATTTCCGCCGAGGAACGCGCCTCCTGCTGCCGCGCGCTCGCCAATCCAAATGCCGGCGCCGCCGACTTCGCGCGTCCCGGCCACATCTTCCCGCTGATCGCCCGCGACGGCGGCGTGCTGCTGCGCTCCGGCCATACCGAGGCCGCGGTCGACCTCTGCAAGCTCACCGGCCTGCCGCCGGTCGGCGTCATCAGCGAGCTGATGAACGACGATGGAACCGTGATGAAGGGCGAGCAGGTCGCGAAATTCGCCGCCGCCCACAAGCTCAAGCACGTCACGATTGCCGACATGATCGCCTACCGCCAGGCACGCGAGAAGCTGATCGAGCGGGTCGCGACCTTCACCACGGAAAGCCCGATCGGCCCGCTGCAGGGCTATGCCTATCGCTCGCCGTTCGACGAGATCATGCATGCCGCCTTCGTCTATAACGGCATCGGCGACGGCCGGAACGTGCTGACGCGGCTGCACAAGCCCAACATCGTGAAAGACCTGTTCACCGGCCAGGCGCGAATGGAAGCGGTGCTGCGGCAATTCAAGGATGCCGGCCGCGGCGTGCTGGTATACATGCGCGACGGCGCCGCCGGCGTTCCGGTCGAGCCGGTCGGCGAGAGCAAATCGGCGGAAGCCGATCGCCACAAGCAGTGGCGCGAAGTCGGCGTCGGCGCGCAGATCCTGCGCGATCTCGGCGTCACCTCGATCCGCAACCTGACCTCGTCGGTGCACGACTACAAGGGCCTGTCCGGCTTCGGCATCGAGATCGTGTCGAACGAGAAGTTCGATAGCTGACGATCGTCATTCCGGGTTCGATGCTGCGCATCGCCCCGGAATGACAGGGATCCCAATCCAATTGCGCTTTGCAGCATAGCGCTTTAATTTATCCGCCAATTTCCGAGACACGATGCGAAAGGATGTTTCATGAGCGTGAGCCCCAAGGCGAAGGACAAGCCGGCTGCGGCCAGCTTCCAGTGGGACGATCCGTTCCTGCTCGACGACCAGCTCACCGAAGACGAGCGGCTGATCCGCGACACGGCGCGCGCCTATGCGCAGGACAAGCTGCTGCCGCGGGTCACCAAGGCGTATCTGGAAGAAAAGACCGACCGCGAGATCTTCAACGAGATGGGCGAGCTCGGCCTGATCGGCGTGACGCTGCCGGAGGAATATGGCTGTGCCAACGCGAGCTACGTGGCCTATGGCCTGGTGGCGCGCGAGATCGAGCGCGTCGATAGCGGCTATCGCTCGATGAACTCGGTGCAGACCTCGCTGGTGATGTATCCGATCTACGCCTATGGCGACGAGACCCAGCGCAAGAAGTATCTGCCCAAGCTTGCCACCGGCGAGTGGGTCGGCTGCTTCGGTCTGACCGAGCCGGACGCCGGTTCCGATCCCGGCGGCATGAAGACCCGCGCCGAGAAGGTCGCCGACGGTTACAAGCTGAACGGCGCCAAGATGTGGATCTCGAACGCGCCGATCGCCGACGTCTTCGTGGTCTGGGCCAAGTCGGCCGCGCATGACAACCAGATCCGCGGCTTCATCCTGGAGAAGGGCATGAAGGGCCTGTCGGCGCCTAAGGTCGGTGGCAAGCTCTCGCTGCGCGCCTCGATCACCGGCGAGATCGTGCTCGACAACGTCGTGGTGCCGGAGAGCGCGCTGCTGCCCAACGTCTCCGGCCTCAAGGGCCCGTTCGGCTGCCTCAACCGCGCCCGCTACGGCATCTCCTGGGGCGCGATGGGCGCCGCCGAGGACTGCATGCACCGCGCGCGCCAGTACACGCTCGACCGCAAGCAGTTCGGCCGGCCGCTCGCCGCCACCCAGCTGGTGCAGAAGAAGCTCGCCGACATGGAGACCGAGATCGCGCTCGGCCTGCAGGCCTCGCTCCGCGTCGGCCGCCTGATGGACGAGGGCAAGATGGCGCCGGAGATGATCTCGATCGTCAAACGCAACAATTGCGGCAAGGCGCTCGACATCGCCCGCGTCGCGCGCGACATGCACGGCGGCAACGGCATCCAGATCGAGTATCACGTGATGCGCCACACCGCGAACCTGGAAACCGTGAACACCTACGAGGGCACCCACGACGTCCACGCCCTGATCCTCGGCCGCGCCATCACCGGCATCCAGGCGTTTTCGTAGGTCTCTTGCACCGTCATTCCGGGGCGATGCGTCAGCATCGAACCCGGAATCTCGCGCCGCATTCTTTTCCCTCACTTCGAGATTCCGGGTTCAGCCCTGTCGGGCTGCCCCGGAATGACGCCAGGGAGGTCACCATGACCGACAACGACGACATCCCGTTCAACCGCGATTTTCCGCTGAAGCCCGGCGTGGTCGAAGAGGTCCGCCCCGGCGTGCGCCGAGTGCTCTGCAACAACCCGAGCCCGTTCACCTTCACCGGCACGGTCAGCTACATCGTCGGTCGCGGCAAGGTCGCGATCATCGATCCCGGTCCGGACGACGAGGCGCATGCCAAGGCGCTGCTCGATGCGGTCAAGGGTGAGACCGTGACGCATATCCTGGTCACCCACACGCATCGCGATCATTCGCCGAACACGCCGCGGATCAAGGCCGCCACCGGAGCGCCTGTCTATGCCGAGGGGCCGCACCGCGCCTCGCGGCCGCGCTTCGAGAGCGAGAAGCATAATCCGGAATCCGGTGCCGATCGCGACTTCCGGCCCGATGTGCAGGTCAAGCACGGCGACGTCGTCGAAGGCGCGGGCTTCGCGCTGGAGGCGGTCGCGACGCCCGGCCACACCGCCAACCATCTCGCGTTTGCCTGGCCCGAGCGCAGCATCAATTTCGTCGGTGACCATGTGATGGGCTGGTCGACCTCGATCGTGGCGCCGCCCGACGGCTCGATGATCGACTACATGGCCTCGCTGGAGCGGCTGGAGCAGCGGCCCGAGCAGCTCTATTTCTCCGGCCACGGCCCCGAGATTCCGGAAGGCCCGCGTTTCGTGCGCTTCCTGGCGCGTCACCGCCGGGCGCGCGAGACCTCGATCCTGCATCGGCTCGGCAAGGGCGAGGCCGACATCCCGACCATGGTGCGCGCGATCTATATCGGCCTCGATCCGCGGCTTGCCACCGCCGCCGGCTATTCGGTGCTGGCGCATCTGGAGGACCTGGTCGGACGCGGCATCGTCGCGACCGATGGCGATCCCGTGATCGGCGGGACGTACCGGTTGGCGAATGGCGAATAGGGAGTAGCGAATAGGGAAGGTTGGCCGGCGTTTCCCTATTCGCTATTCGCCACTCCCCATTCGCCGCCTTACTTCTTCACCGTCTTCGCGGGCGGCGCCTTCGGCGCAGCGGGCGCCTTCTTTGCCGGCTTGTCCTTGTCGTTCTCGGCCGCGGTGTTGATGTCCTCGATCAGCTTCTTGACCCGCGCGGCGTTGCTGCCGAGATCGGTGTCGAAATAGCGCGAGGCCGAGCGGATATCGACGCGCGAGTCCTCGCCGTCGGGCGTGACGCGGATCGACACGTCCTCGCGCAGCCCCATGATCGGCGTGCGCGCCACCGCCTCGATCCGGCCGATGCGGCGCGGCAGCTGCGGTGCGCGCTCGTCGATGACCAGCCACTTGCGGCGATGCACCAGCCGCAACGTCGCCTCATAGGCGCGGTCGACCGGAATCTCGAGCTCGACGGTCTCGATATCGGGATACGCGCGGCGCTGCTGCTCGGCCGAATAGAGGCCGGCATAGACCGCGGGATTGGTGCCCTCGCCGGTGCGCAGGCGCGCCAGCGCCTCGAATCTCGGCGGGTCGATCGGGTCGGTGGTGATGTCGTAGATCCGCGGTAGCTTGCGGTACTGATAGGCGAGGTAGCCGGGGTAGGCGAGCACGGCGGCGTCGATCAGGAACGCGAGCAGGATGCGGCCCATCCCGCGGGTGCCGTTCTGCCAGATCGCGGCGAAGGCGCCGAGCCCGATCAGGATCGAGAGCGCGGCGCAGCCGAGCGCGCCGAAGAACGTCGCCAGCGCCGGCTTCACCTCCAGGAACCCGAAGCGGACGATGATGATCGAGACCGCGACCGCGACGACGGAGAAGATAGCGAGGTTGCGCGACCAGGTGGCGAGACCGGAGAAGGGTTCCTCCTGGTAGGGAGCGGAAAACCTGCGGGCCATTATCGCTCAAATCTGCCGGTTGCTGCTTGCCGGGCCATGAGGCCGGGCGCCAATGGCCCCGTGAGACCATGGACCTGCGGCAAATTCAAGGGATTTGGGCCACGGCGGGCGTGTTCTTCCCTTCTCCCCTTGTGGGAGAAGGTGGCGCGAAGCGCCGGATGAGGGGTCTGTCTCCGCGGAGAGAACCCCTCACCCGCCTCGCTTTCGCTCGGCACCCTCTCCCACAAGGGGAGAGGGTAAATTGTCACGCCGCGGCGTTTGGAAAACTGTAGTCCTTGAACTGGTCGCGCAGCGCGGTCTTCAGGATCTTGCCGGTTGCGGTGTGCGGGATGCCGTCGACGAAGGCGACATCGTCGGGCATCCACCATTTCGCGATCTTGCCGTCCATGAACTTCAGGATGTCCTCGCGCGTCGCGCTCTGGCCCTGCTTGAGCTGCACGATCAGAAGCGGCCGCTCGTCCCATTTCGGGTGATGCACACCGATCACAGCCGCTTCCGCCACCGCGGGGTGGCCGACCGCGAGGTTCTCCAGATCGATCGAGGAGATCCATTCGCCGCCGGATTTGATCACGTCCTTGGAGCGGTCGGTGATCCGCATGTAGCCGTGCTCGTCCATGGTCGAGACGTCGCCGGTGTCGAAATAGCCGGCATCGTCGAGGATGCTGGCGTCGACCCGGAAATAGGCCTTTGCGATCGCAGGACCCGAGACCTTGAGCCGGCCGAAGGTCTTGCCGTCCCACGGCAACTCCTTGCCGGAATCGTCGGTGATCTTCATCTCGACGCCGAACGGCGGGTAGCCCTGGGTCTGCAGGATGTCGAGCCGCTCCTCGCCGGTGCGTGTGGTGAACGGCGGCTTCAGGGTGGCGAGCGTGCCGAGCGGGCTCATTTCGGTCATGCCCCAGGCGTGGCGCACTTGGGAGCCCATGTCGAGGAAGGCCTTGATCATCGAGCGCGGCATCGCCGAGCCGCCGCAGATCACCATCTGCAAGTCCGGCAGCTTGAGATTGTTGGCGGCCATGTATTGCAGCAGCATCAGCCACACCGTCGGCACGCCGGCGGTATGGGTGACCTTCTCGGTCGACAGCAGCTCGTAGACCGAAGCGCCGTCGAGCTTGGGGCCGGGCATCACGAGCTTGGTGCCCATCGAGGGCGCGGAGAAGGCGATGCCCCAGCTGTTGGCATGGAACAAGGGGACCACCGGCAGCATTGTGTCCGAGGCGGAGGTGCCGAGCGCGTCCTTCGAGTTCGCCATTAGCGCATGCAGCACGTTGGACCGGTGCGAATACAGGACACCCTTGGGATCGCCCGTCGTACCGGAGGTGTAGCACATCGCCGCCGCGGTGTTCTCGTCGAAGGTCTTCCACTTGAACTTGCCGTCGGACGCCGCGATCCAGTCCTCATAGGCGACCGCGTTCTTCAGCGTGGTCTGCGGCATGTGCGCCTTGTCGGTCAGCACGATGAAGCGCTCGACGCTCGGCAGCTGGTCTGCGATCTTCTCCAGCACCGGAACGAAGGTCAGGTCGGTGATGACGATGCGGTCCTGGGCGTGGTTGACGATCCAGGCGATCTGCTCTGGAAACAGCCGCGGATTGACCGTATGGCAGATCGCGCCGATCCCCATGATGCCGTACCAGACCTCGAGGTGGCGCCAGGTGTTCCAGGCGATGGTGGCGACGCGGTCGCCGAGCTTGATGCCGTCGCGTTCCAGGCTCTGCGAGACCTTCAGGGCACGGGCATGGATTTCGGCGTAATTGGTGCGATGAATCGGACCTTCGACCGACCGCGTCACCACCTCCTGCGTGCCGTGATATTTCGCGGCGTGCTCGATAATCTTGTGACACAGCAAAGGCCAGTCTTGCATCAAGCCAAGCATACGCAAATCCCTCCTCAATCCTCGCGCATGATCTGCCGGCATCTTGGACGGCCGGCAGTAAAATCATGGAACTGACATGAACTGTAGCGCGGAGAAAGCAAGCCGAAAATGGCCTGTTGGCGCGTTTGGTCGCGCCCGCGCGGCAATGGTTACCGCTGCCGTCACGCTGCTGTGGCTTGGCATGCAAGCCGATCCGGCCGACGCCGCCCGTCGCTCGGCGGGCTTTCCGTGGGACGATCTGTTCGGCACACGGCCGCACCGGCCGCGCGCGCCCGTTCGCCGCGCCGCGGTGCCGTTGCCAAAACCGCGCCCGGCGGAGGCGCCGGCTGCGGCCGAGCCCGAGCCGCCTGCGGCCAAGGCGGCGCCATCGGCTGCGCCTGCCGAAGCGGCCAAGCCTGCTGAAACCGGCAAGCCTGCTGAGACAGCCAAGCCGGCCGAGCCCACCGCGCCGCAGCCCTCGGCCTGCCGGCAGGCGCTGACCGAGGAGATCGCGATCGCACCGAGCATTCCGGACATTCATGGTGCCGGCGGCTGCGGCGGCGAGGATCTGGTGCGCCTGGAGGCGATCGTGCTTTCGGACAAGCGCAAGGTCGCGGTGAAGCCGGCGGCGATCCTCCGCTGCAAGATGGCGAGCGCGGTCGCCGACTGGATCCGTTCCGACATCGCGCCGCTGGTGCAGGGGCAGGGCAGCGCGATCAGCGTGCTCGACAATTTCGACTCGTTCGAGTGCCGCGGCCGCAACCGGGTCGCCGGCGCGCTGCTCTCCGAGCACGGCCGCGCCAATGCGCTCGACGTGCGCGCCTTCGGCCTTGCCAACGGCAAGTCGATCTCGTTGACCGACCGCAGCGTGCCGCGCACCTTGCGGGAGACCGTGCTGCATTCAGTCTGCACCCGCTTCTCGACCGTGCTCGGTCCCGGCTCGGACTGGTATCACGAGGACCACATCCATCTCGACCTGATGGAGCGCCGCAACAACTACCGGATCTGCCAGTGGGACGTGTATGACCCGCTGCCGCAGACAGCGCCGCTGTTGCCGGCCGAGCGCCCCGAGGAGGCGCCGCCGCGCGAGGTCGCCGCCAAATCCGACGGCGGCAAGGACGAAAGGTCGAAGGCCGACACGTCGAAGCCCGACGACGGCAAGCCGGATGCGGCAAGGTCAGGCGAGGCGGCCGCACCCAAGGGCGCAGCCGAAGCGAAATCGCAGCCAACAAAAAAGCGCCGGCAAAGCCGGCGCCCTTGATCGCGTTGGCGATGGTGTGCGGATCAGTAGGTGGCGCCGCCGCCGCCCTGCAGCGCCATCTGCGGCTTGTAGGGGCTATCGCCGTGCTTCGGCTCCAGCACCACCACGATGGTGCCGAGCTTGACGCGGTTGTAGAGGTCGATGACATCCTCGTTGGTCATGCGGATGCAGCCCGAGGAGATCGAGGCGCCGATATATTCCGGCTGGTTGGTGCCGTGGATGCGGAACAGCGTGTCCTTGCCGCCCGAGTAGAGATACATCGCGCGCGAGCCCATCGGATTGTCCGGGCCGGGGGCGACGAAGGTCGGCACGCCGAGGCGGGAGATTTCGCCCGGGGTCGGGTGCCAGGCCGGCCATTCGGTCATGCTGCCGACCTTGGCGATGCCGGACCAGGCCATCGCCTCTTCGCCGACGGTGATGCCGTAGCGGATCGCCTTGCCGTCGTTCAGCACGTAATAGAGGTAGTGGTTGTCGGAATCGACCACGATGGAACCGGGGGCTTCCTTGCGGTGATACTCGACGATGGCGCGGCGGAACGGCTCGGCGACCGGGGTCTTAACGTAGGTGGTCTTGGCCAGCAGTTCCTTGTCGCGAGGCTTGAAGTTCGAAGTGTTGGTTGCCTCGTAGGTTGTGGCCTGCATGCAACCAGACAGCATCAGGCCCGCGGCCAGGATACCCAGGGTAACTTTCAGCGACGACATGATTTAAATTCCAATCGAAAATCTGCGCCTCAAAGCGCCAATATCGCGCCCCAACCGCCACGATTCCATTAATGGCATTATTGCCGAAACCTGCCGTTCTTCCCAGCGTTTAGATGCTTCTCCCGCATCGCGGGACGTGATCTGTGGCTTTTTTGCCGCAAGTGTTCTGGCGCCGGGCCGGGTTTTGTGCAAACAGGCAACGGTCGCCCGAGTCGGCGCAGCGCTACCGCCCTTTGGCCGCCACAAATATGGATGCCCGGTTAATGCGCCGGTCATGAAGCGCCGACCAGAATCGCGTTAAGTCCGCCGGTCCTGCCCGCCCCGTTTCGTGGAGTTCCTGATGCTGTCGGTGTACGTCCCGTCCGATTTCGCCCTGAAGAAGGGCGCCACCAACGACCTGGCGGCGCTGCCTGAGGCAGCGGTCTGGGTTGATTTGGTGAACCCGACGGTGGAGGAGGACCGGGCGGTCGAGAAGCTGGCCGGGATCGCGGTTCCGACCCGCGAAGACATGCAGGAGATCGAGATCTCCAGCCGCCTCTATATCGAGAACAGCGCGCGCTACATGACCGCGACGCTGATGTGCCAATCCGACACCGACATGCCGCGCACCACGGCCGTCACCTTCATCCTGACCGGCCACCGCCTAGTCACCGTCCGCTACGACCTGCCGAAGCCGTTCGCGCTGGTCGAGAACAAGCTGGCCCGCTCCTGCGCGCCCACCATCACCGGCGAGCAGGTGCTGATGGAACTGCTGGATGCCGTGATCGACCGCTGTGCCGACATTCTGGAGCGCTGCGGCGCCGACATCGACGAGGTCTCCCACGACATCTTCGAGCCCGAGAGCGAGCGCCACGGCCAGGCCAAGCGGTACTCGCAAATCCTGATCGCGATAGGCCGCAAGGGCGACCTGACCTCGAAGGTCCGCGAAAGCCTGGTCTCGATTGGCCGCCTCGTCACCTTCCTGTCCGCCGTGGTGGAGGGGGTGAAATGGTCGAAGGACATGCGCGAGCAGCTCAAGACCATGCAGCGTGACGTTTCGTCGCTGACCGACCACGCCTCCTACCTCTCCAACAAGATCACCTTCGTGCTCGACGCCATGCTCGGCGTGGTCAATCTGGAACAGAACAACATCATCAAGCTGTTTTCGGTCATGGCGGTTGTCCTGATGCCGCCGACGCTGATCGCCTCGATCTACGGCATGAACTTCAAGGTGATGCCGGAACTGGAGTGGGTGCACGGCTATCCCTTGGCGCTCGTCGCCATGCTCGCCGCGGCGGTCGTGCCGTACTGGATCTTCAAATGGAAGAAGTGGCTGTAGGGCCTGTTTTCAAGGCATGATCCGGAAAAGCGTGGAGCGGTTTTCGCTCGCGACAAACGCGGAGCCTTTGCGCGGAGATCATGCTCAAACGAGAAGCGCGCGTCGCATTTTGGGATTGAGGCAACTGCCTTATTTCCTCTGCTAAAATTTGAGTGTTGCGCTGAACGTTTGGGCGAAACTTGTCTGCGATAACGCCCGCCTCGAAAGCCGGAGGACAGCAATGGTTGCGAAAATCATAACGCCACGGCGTAACGTCATCGACTTTGCGCGCTATCAACAGGACCGCGCTTCAGGCAAGGTGCAGGCGATCTCGCCGAAGCTTTGCCGCTACTGTGGCGCTGCGCTGCTTGATGGTGAGAACGAAGACGAGTGCTCCAGCGCGCTGAACGACATCGCGCTGCAGCCGCGCGAGAAGAAGTCGCGTCGGTTCTACGCAGACTAGAGGCTCTCGCCTCGGAGAGGCAGAAGCCTCGTTTGCGTTGTTACGCCTGCCAAGTTACGCCTGCCAAGTGAAGCCATCCCTGGAGTGCGGCCGCGGCGGCGGCCGGGATCGCTTCGACCCCTTCCCCGAACAGACCAGCCTATCCATCGCTCAGACGTGCTGGCCACCGTTGATGTGGATCTCGGCGCCGTTCACGTAGGAACTGGTCTCCGTGCACAGCACGTAGATGATCTTGGCGACCTCGTCCGGCGTGCCGAGGCGATGCATCGGGATCTGCTGGTCGACGATCTTCTCGGTGCCGGGCGACAGGATCGAGGTGTCGATCTCGCCGGGCGCGATGGCGTTGACGCGGACGCCGACGCGGCCGAAGTCGGAGGCCATCTCGCGCGTCAGCGCCGCCAGCGCCGCCTTCGAGGTCGCATAGGCCGCGCCTGCGAACGGGTGGACGCGCGAGCCCGCGATCGAGGTGACGTTCACCACGGCGCCCTTGGCGTGCTTCAGCTCCTCGAGCAGGCCGCGGGCCAGCATGATCGGGGCGAAGAAGTTGACGCGGAAGACGTGCAGCCAGGCCTCGACATCGGTGTCCATGGTGCCGAGCCGGGCGCCGCCGGCGCCCTTGGGTGAGATCGCCGCATTGTTGACCAGCGCGTGCAACTCGTCATTGACCAGCCGCTTGCGGATTTCCGCGATGGCGCGAACGGTGTCGTCATGGTCGCCGAAGTCGACCTCGATGTGGTCTTCCGGCCCGGCGCCCCAGGGGCAGACTTCCGGGAAGGCGTGCCGCGAGCAGGTGATGACCCGCCAGCCCGCGGAGGAAAAACGGATCGCGGTGGCATGGCCGATGCCGCGGCTGGCGCCGGTCAGGAGCAGCGTGCGCCGCGGCGCGTTGGATGACGGGGGCATGTCGACCTTTCAGCTTTGAACGGCGTCGCGCGTCTGATGACGTCAGGGAGTCTGAGGGCGTCAGGGATAGAGCCGCACCTTCGACCATGCATCATCCGCGCCGTCGCGGCGGAATTCGATCCGGTCGTGCAGGCGGAACGGGCGGTCGTGCCAGAACTCGAAGCGCTGCGGCGTGATCCGCCAACCGCTCCAGCCCGGTGGCCGCGGCACCTCGCCGATCACATATCTGGCGCCGACTTTCGCGATGGCCTGCTCGAAGGCGAAGCGGCTCTCCAGCGGCTGCGACTGCTTGCTGGCCCAGGCGCCGATCTGCGCCTGCTTCGGCCGGGTGGCGAAATAGGCGTCGGCCTCGGCATCGGTCACCGGCGTCACCGGCCCGCGGATGCGCACCTGGCGGCGCAGCGACTTCCAGTGGAACAGCAGCCCGGCCTTGGGGTTTGCGGCGAGTTCGCGGCCCTTGGCGCTGGCGATGTGGCTGTAGAAGACAAAACCGTCGGCATCAAAACCCTTCATCAGCACCATCCGCACGTCGGGCAGCCCGTCGGCATCGACGGTGGCAAGCGCCATCGCGTTCGGATCGTTCGGCTCGGACTTGACAGCTTCGGCAAACCATTCGGCAAACAGGGCAAACGGCTCCGCCGCGGCGGTAAAATCACCCGATGTTAACGGTGCCGGGTGTTTGATGGAGGTCGTGTCAGTCATGGCAGGAGTCCCGATTTGCGTCCGCCCGCGTCACAAAACGCGTTGTCAGCCCTATATAGGGCATGGGAAGGCGTTGGCCTATCGGCGATCCGCCCCGCGGGCGCGATGGTGACGCTCATTCTCATCGGTGTCGGCGCCAGCGGCTGCAGCCTGTCGCGCGGCGATGCCTTCGCGAAGATGGACGACAAGGACGTCACCGGCGCGCTCAAGCCGACCCAGGTCAGCGCGCCGCCGACCGACAGCGATCTGGCGTTTGCCCGCAACGCCGCCTCCGACGTGCTGACAAGGGGCAACAAGGATTCCAGCCAGCCCTGGGAAAATCCCGAGACCGGCGCGCGCGGCTCGGTGACGCCGCTGGCCCAAGCCTATTCCGGCGAGGACGGCCGCACCTGCCGGGATTTCCTCGCCAGCTATGTCAATGGAACCACCGAGAGCTGGCTGCAGGGCGCCGCTTGTAAGACTGGACAGGGGCGGTGGGAAATCCATACGCTCAAGCCGTGGGCCAAGTCCTGAGCGTTGCGGCCATTGAGACGAAGCCCGCGCCGGACTAGAAGCGTTTTCGAGCGCGGATACCGGTTCGCTAGTTGCAAAAATGCCACTGAGGCCCCAGATGAAGAGAAAGCGGGCCCAATGGGTTCCGAACCTGATTATTCCCGTGAAGGAGACGTGACGGATGCGCGACCCCTATGAGGTCTTGGGGGTGCCGCGGAGCGCCAGTGCCGCAGCGATCAAGAGCGCCTATCGCAAGCTCGCCAAGAAGCATCACCCCGATAGCAACAAGAATGACCCGAAGGCGGCCAACCGCTTTGCGGAAATCAATTCGGCCAATGAGATCATCGGCGACGAGGACAAGCGCAAGCAGTTCGACCGCGGCGAGATCGATGCCGAAGGCAAGCCGCGCTTCCAGGGCTTTCCTGGCGGCGGCGCGGGCGGCCGTGCCGGCCCCGGCGGCTTTGAATATAGTTTTCGCACCGGGCCAGGCGGCAGCGGCACCATGGGCGGCGGCAGCTTCGAGGACATCCTCAACAGCATGTTCGGCAATGCCAGCCGCGGCGGTGCCCGCGCGGGACGGTCCAACCCGTTCGATTTCGATGGCGGCGGGGTCGGCGTCGATCTCGATCTGTCGGTTGCGATGACGGTGACGCTTGAGGAGTCGGTGAATGGCGGCGACAAGCGCGTCCGCCTGCCGACCGGCCGCGAGCTCAACGTCAAGATTCCCGCCGGCGTCGTCGCCGGGCAGCAGATCCGGCTGAAGGGGCAGGGCGAGACCGCGCAAGGTCACCCGCCCGGCGATCTCCTGATCACCATCTCGATCGCGCCGCATCCGTTCTTCAAGGTCGACGGCAACGATCTCAGGGTCGATCTGCCGGTGACGCTCTATGAAGCAGTGCTCGGCGGCAAGGTCCGCGTGCCGACGCTCGGCAGTGCGGTCGAATTGTCGATCCCGAAGAACACCTCCAGCGGCCGCACCTTCCGCCTCAAGGGCAAGGGTCTGCCGAAGGCGGGCGCCACCGGCGATCTCTACGTCACCACCCGCATCATCCTTCCCGACGGGAACGATGCCGAGCTTGAGGCATTGATGCAGAAGTGGCGGGATCAACACCCCTATAATCCGCGCGATCTGGGCTAGAGTTATTTCCGTTCCGATGGGATCGGAACGGAGCTCTGGGTTCTTGTCCCGAGGCGTTTTCGCTACGCGAAGCGGCATCCGCTTCGCTGGCAAACGCGCTCGCCGCCGCGCGCGCTCGAGGCGCGAAAACTGCTCTGCTCCGGATTCTTGCGGGTAGACAGGATGGGCCGCGAACGCGTCTATAGGTGGCAGACGCCAGCGTCCGCTTCTGCGGCGAGCAGAGCGGTCACGCCGGCAGCTCCCAAAAGGAGTGCGGCCTCGAGAGGGAGACCAGCGCGGTACCAAACCCCAATCGAGGCCGCGTGCGCCGATCGGCGGATCGTGCGCGGCATCATCTTCGCGTGATCATCCGGTACGATATTGAGACGCGGCAATGGCGCGACTCGAAATTTTCGATGTCGGAATTGGGACGCTGAGTGAGGCCGGATTCACTCACCGGCATAGCTAGTGTTTCGGCTCCCGTAGAACTACGGGACGGCGCAAAGAATGGGATGAATCGGCATCGCGCTCTAGCGTCGTCGCCCACGCTCCTCGCGCTTTGAGGCTGCAAGGCCGCTTCGCATCTTCCGAATCATGCTTTAGCCGCCGCTTTTCTCCATCTGGTCGTAGACCGACTGCGCGACCTGGGTCAGGCGGTTACGGTCGCTGCCGCCCGAGACAACATAGGCGACGCCGCGATCGGCCCAGAACAGCGCGCCATCGCCGCCCTGGACGGCGTAGCGCATCTGGGTCGCCTCGGTCTTCGCTTTCGCCGTATAGACCGTGAAGCGCTCACCGGACGCGCCCTCATACATCAGGAACGACGCCGGACCGCTCGGTCCGGGCAGCAGCCGCCCGCCGACCAGCTTGAGCCCGGCGAGCTCCGGCGCGCGGACGGCCCAGCCGCAGCGCTTGGTCAGCCAGGCCTGCAGATGGTCGCGCTCGCTGCCGGGCACCTCGACCGGATGGCGCACCTCGACCACATACAGCCGGTGCGCGTCGAGCGCATCGACCGTAAAGCTCTGGAAGGTCGACGGCGCCGCCGCGGCGCCGCGCGCCACCCAGCCGATGCCGCCGCCGGCGATGAAGGCGGCGAGCGTCGCCGCCACCGCGCCATAGATCCAGCGCCGCGGCTGGCGCTCCAGCCGTTCCAGCTCGAGCCGCTTCGGCACCGCCTCGTCCAGCACGCCGTCGTAGCGCGCATGCAGCGCGTCGGCCATCGCGCGCCAGGAGTGGACCCGTGCCGCTTCGTCGGGATGCGCCGCGAGCCAGGCCTCGACATCGCCGCGGCGTTCGGCCGGCAGCTCGTTGTCGACGTAGGCGTGCAGCTCGTCTTCGGTGACGGGGATATTCGGCTCGGTCATATCAGTTGTCTCTGTCAAATCCTGTTCGAAAAACACCCATGCACAACGCCGTCGTCACGCACTCTGTCATCATTTCACCCGCCGCAGCGCCGGGCGCTCGCCGTCCAGCACCGCCCTGACATGGGCGCGGGCGCGGGCGAGGCGCGACATCACGGTACCGATCGGCACGCCCTGGATATCGGCGACCTCGCGGTAGCTCATGCCCTCCAGCATCACCAAGAGCAGCACCGAGCGCTGCTCCTCGACCAGCGTCGACAGCGCGCGCTCGATGTCGCGCCCCTCGGCCTCGGTGCCGCTGGCGTCGGCGTTGTTGTCGAGCAGCGGCATCAATGGCGGCCGCCGCGCCAGCGAGCGGCGGCGGTTCTTGTTCAAATTGGTCAGGATCGTGTAGAGCCAGCTCCTGATGTCGCCGCCGAGGAACAGCCGCTCCGAGCGTAGCGCCCGCACCAGCGTATCCTGCACCAGATCGTCCGCAATATCGCCGTCACGCGTCAGCGCGCGCGCGTAGCGGCGGAGCGCCGGAATCATGGCCTCGATGCTTTGGCGAAACGCGGTCATGTATTCCAGTCTTCGCTTATCTCGGCGGCAACCGCCTTATCCAACATAACACCCAAATTGCGTGCCTATTCCGGCAGCGCCGTCTTGCGCGCATGGCACCGTCGCCGCGACCGATTTGGGCTGTACCCGGCCGGAGTGCTGGTGTACCTCGACCCCCGCAAGCAGCGAATACGTAATGCCAATGCCGACGATCTACTACATCCGCCACGGCGAGACGTCATGGAATGCAGAGGGCCGGCTGCAGGGCGTGCAGGATATCGCGCTCAACGAGCTCGGCCGCCGGCAGGCAGCGCATGCCGGGCGCGTCCTCGCCGATCTGCTCGCGCGCGACGGACGCGACAAGGCGCGGCTCGTGTTCGTCGCAAGCCCGCTGATCCGGGCGCGCGCCACCATGGAGCTGGTGCGCGGCGAGCTTGACCTGCCGCCGGGCGACTACGCGCTCGACAGCCGGCTGCGCGAGATCGGCTATGGCGCGTGGGAGGGCTCGACGCTGGCGCAGGCGCAAGCCGCCGAGCCCGCGCTCTATGCCCGCCGCCAGGCCGACAAGTGGACGGTGTCGGCGCCGGGTGGCGAAAGCTATGTCGAGGTGCAGGCGCGGATGACCGATTGGCACCGCTCGGTCACGGCGGACACGGTCACTGTGGCCCATGGCGGCACCGCGCGGGCGCTGATGGTCGCGCTCGGCCACGAGACCCCGGTCAGCGCCGCGGACCTCTTCATCGAGCAGGGCGCGGTGTATGTGTTCGGCGAGTTGGGCCTGCGGAAATATAGTTAAGGGACGCGCAACTCCCTCCCTCGCATGCGACAGTCTGCCGTCGCAGGGAGGCGCACTGGCAATATGCGCAAAACAACCCCATGCAAAGTAGCCGGTGGCTGCCCGTCGACCGACACGGCACGACCGACACAGTGACTTGACACGTCGGGCAACTCAGCGGTATTCTTCCATTATTCCGAAAACCGCAGGCGCGGCTCGTCCCCCGGGGCCCGGGCATGACGAACCTGTTTGACGCTGCTGACCCCGCGCGTTACCACACAGCCATGTCCTTCAACACCTTCGGCCATATGTTCCGCGTCACGACCTTCGGCGAGAGCCATGGGGTCGCGATCGGCTGCGTCATCGACGGCTGCCCGCCGCTGATCCCGCTGACGGCGGAGGAGATCCAGCACGACCTCGACCGCCGCCGGCCCGGCCAGTCGCGCTTCACCACCCAGCGCCAGGAGCCGGATGCGGTCAAGATCCTGTCCGGTGTGATGGCGCATCCGGAAACCGGCGTGCAGGTGACGACCGGCACGCCGATCGCGCTTCTGATCGAGAACACCGACCAGCGCTCGAAGGATTATTCGGAGATCAAGGACAAGTTCCGCCCCGGCCATGCCGACTTCACCTATGAGGCAAAATACGGCCTGCGCGATTATCGCGGCGGCGGCCGCTCCTCGGCGCGCGAGACCGCAACCCGCGTCGCGGCCGGCGCGGTGGCGCGCAAAATTTTGCCGGACGTGAAGGTGCGCGGCGCGCTGGTGCAGATGGGCCCGCACAAGATCGACCGCGACAAATGGGACTGGGACGAGATCGCCAACAACCCGTTCTTCTGCCCCGACAAGGACAAGGCGGCGTTCTTCGAGAGCTATCTCGACGGCATCAGGAAGAGCGGCTCCTCGATCGGCGCGGTGATCGAGGTGGTCGCCGAGGGCGTGCCGGCCGGGCTCGGCGCGCCGATCTACGCCAAGCTCGACAGCGACCTGGCCTCCGCGATGATGAGCATCAATGCGGTGAAGGGCGTCGAGATCGGCGCGGGCTTCGGCGCCGCCGAGCTCTCGGGCGAACAGAATGCCGACGAGATGCGCACCGGCAACAACGGCACCCGTTTCCTGTCCAACAATGCCGGCGGCATTCTGGGCGGCATCTCGACCGGGCAGCCGGTGGTGGTGCGCTTCGCGGTCAAGCCGACCTCCTCGATCTTGACGCCGCGGCGGACCGTGGACCGCAAGGGCGCCGACACCGACATCCTGACCAAGGGCCGCCACGACCCCTGCGTCGGCATCCGCGCCGTGCCGGTCGGCGAGGCGATGATGGCCTGCGTGCTGGCCGATCATTTTCTGCGCGATCGCGGGCAGATCGGGCGCTGAACACTATATAGTGATGGTCGCCAGATCAGGTGCGCGCCTGGGGGACTGCCATGGACATGTCGGCACTGCGGGAGATCAACGAGTGGATGATCGATGGCGCGCGGTCGGCGCCGACCCCGGCGCAGATGATGGCGGAATCGTGCGAACGCGCGGTCCGGGCCGGCTTGCCGCTGTGGCGTGTCGGCGTGTTCGTGCGCACGCTGCATCCCGAGATCTACGGCCGGCATTTCTTCTGGAAACCCGGTGGCGAGGTCGAAGTCGGCTCCGTCGCTCACGATATCCTGGACTCGCCGGAGTTCGCTGTCAGCCCGCTTTCGATCGTGTTCAAGCAGGGAGTGGAAGTGAGGGCGCGGCTCGATGATCCCGCCAGCACGCGCTTTCCGATCGTCCAGGATTTGCAGGCCGAAGGCGTCACCGACTATATCGCCCTGCCGCTGATCAACACCGATGGGCCCCCCAATGCCTCGAGTTGGACCACCAAGCAGCCGGGTGGCTTCACCGAGGAGCAGTTGAACGCGATCCGATCGATCACCGTGCCGCTGGCGCGCTACATCGAGATCGTCACCCTGCGCCGCACCGCGACGTTGCTGCTCGACACCTATGTCGGCAACCGGGCCGGCGAACGCATCCTGGGCGGCCAGATCAGGCGCGGCCATGCCGATACGATGGATGCGGCGATCTGGCTGTCCGACCTGCGCGGCTTCACCGCGTTGTCGGACCGCCTGCCGGCCGAGACGGTGGTGGAGATCCTCAATCTCTATTTCGATTGTCAGGTGGCGGCGATCCGCGACCAGGGCGGCGAAGTGCTGAAGTTCATGGGCGACGGGCTGCTCGCGGTGTTTCCGGTCGACGAATATGTCGGCGACGAGGCCCAGGTGTGCTCGCGGGTGCTGGAGGCGGCGCGCGCATCCCGCGCCGGCGTCGCAGCGCTGCAGTTTCCCAATGGCGAGGCCGTCGAACGCTTCCGCTTCGGCGTCGCGCTGCATCTCGGGCGCGTGCTCTACGGCAATATCGGCGGCGGCAACCGGCTCGACTTCACCTGCATCGGGCCCGCGGTCAATCTCGCCGCGCGGCTGGAGAAGATCGCGGGCAAGCTCGGCCGTACGGTCGTCGCCTCCGAACGCTTCGCCGGCATCTGCGAGGGTGGCTGGAGCGATCTCGGCGAATTTCCGATCGCCGGATTCGCCAAGGCCGAGCGGGTCTACGGCCTGCACGACGAGGCGTCGCGCGCCGCTGCCGGCTAGGTGGTGTGGACACTTACCGCAGCCAGAGAATGATGGCTGCGAGGGTGACGACCGCCCGATAATTTCGAGCGGTCTTTTCGAAGCGGGTTGCGACGCGGCGGAATTGCTTGAGCTTTGAGAAGCAGCATTCGACGAGGTGGCGCTGGGCATAGAGATACTTGTCGAGCGGATGCTTGAGCGCTCGTGACGGGTTGTTGGGGATGACGGCGAGCGCCCCTTTGGCTGCGATGGCTTGGCGCAAGTGATCGGCGTCATAGGCCGTGTCGCCCATGACCACCTCGGCAGGCAACCCCTCGATCAATTCGGCAGCTTGCGGTGCATCGCCCTTCTGACCCGCGGTGATCGTGAACCGTACGGGACATCCCAAGCCGCGAACGGCCATATGTATCTTGGTGCTCAGGCCGCCGCGCGAACGGCCAATTGCCTGATCTTCAGACCCCCTTTTTTGGCCCCGGCAGCATGCTGATGGGCTCGGACGATGGTGGAATCGACGATCAAATATTCGAAGTCGGGGTCATCGGACATCGCCTCGAAGATGCGGCACCAGACGCCTTTGGCGCTCCATCGACTGAAGCGCCGGAACACGCTGTTCCAGTCTCCGAACGCCTCCGGAAGATCACGCCAGGGAGCGCCCGTACGCACGATCCAAAGCACACCCTCCACGAACATCCGATTGTCGCGGCCGGTCGAGCCCTTCTGGTCAGGCCGGCCTATGATCAGCGGCGCCATCCGCTCCCACGCCGCGTCGCTCAACACCAGCCGATCCATCACACCCAAGACTGCCTCCCCAAAAGCAATCTTGAATCTGATTTGCCCCTAAAAGGGAATCCCTAGAGTCCACACCACCTAGCGTTTCGCAAAGCCCGCCGCAAAATCGCACTTTCGCAGCTCCGCGAACGGAACTAGCCTTCTCGCAAGTCTCATGCAGAGCGAGGAGGGCGCGATGTTGGATCGACGGCGGGTGGTTGCAGGCATCGGTGCGGCGGCACTTGCGAGCCTGGTTCCGGGTCGGCTGCGGGCGGCAGCGATCAAGCCGGACGATGCCTCGGCGCTGCTGGTGATCGACGTCCAGAACTGCTTCCTGCCCGGCGGCAGCCTCGCGGTGAAGGATGGCGAGCAGGTGGTGCCGATCATCAACAGGATCGCCAAGAGCTTTGCCAATGTGGTGATCACGCAGGACTGGCACACGCCCGGGCACATCTCGTTTGCCTCGGTCCATTCCGGCAAGAAGCCGTTCGAGACCATCGACCTCGCCTATGGCAAGCAGGTGCTGTGGCCCGACCACTGCGTGCAGGGCACTGACGGCGCCGCGCTGTCGAAGGATCTCGCGATCCCGCAGGCCGAGCTGATCATCCGCAAGGGCTTTCACAAGGACGTCGACAGCTACTCCGCCTTCACCGAGGCCGATGGTAAGACCACCACGGGCCTCGCCGCCTACCTGAAGGCGCGCAAGGTCAAGCGCGTCTTCGTGGCCGGGCTCGCCACCGATTTCTGCGTGGCCTGGACCGCGCTCGATGCCCGCAAGGCCGGCTTCGAGACCTCGGTGGTGGAGGACGCCTGCCGCGGCATCGACACTCAGGGCTCGCTCGCCAAGGCTTGGGCCGACATGGCCAAGGCCGGGGTCAAGCGCATCCAGTCGTCGGATATTGCCTAGGGCGCGCTGCGCATGGCCGAATCCGCGGCACCGTTCGCCTTCGAGTTCGTGCAACGCGCGCGGTCGCCGCAACAGGCCGGCACGATCATCGCCATGACCGGCTATCGTGAGACGGCGGGCGGCCGGTTCGCCCAGCGCCAGACCGCGCCGCTGATCGTTCCGCTGATCATCAGCTTCGGCACGCCGTTCCTGATCGCGCTCGGACGCGAGCCCGAGGCATCGGACCGTCAGCTCAGCTTCGCCGCCGGGCTTTATCCGGGACCGGTCTACATCGAGTCCGATGGCGGGGCCGCCTGTGTGCAGGTGGATTTCACCCCGCTCGGTGCCTATCGCGTGTTCGGCGGTGCCGTCACCGAGCTCGCCGGGCGCATGGTCGCGATCGCCGACGTGCTCGGCCATGACGGCCATCGGCTGCGCGAGCGGCTTGGCGCCGCACCATCGTGGCAGCGCCGCTTCGACCTGATCGAGGACTTCGTGCTCCGCCGCATCGGCCGGCCGCCCTCGCCCGAGATCGTGTTCGCCTACCGCAGGCTGGCGCAGACCGGCGGCGCCGCCCGCATCACGGCGCTGGCCGGCGAGATCGGCTGGAGCCGCAAGCACCTCGTCGACCGGTTCCGGTCCGAGCTCGGCCTGCCGCCCAAGGCGCTGGCGCGCCTGATGCGCTTTCACCGGGCGAGCCGGCTGGCGCAGAGTGGCGCAGCTGGCGGATGGGCAGGAATCGCGGCCGAAACCGGCTATGCCGACCAGGCCCATCTTGCCCGCGAATTCGTCGAATTTGCCGGGGAACCGCCGACCGCCTGGGCGCGCCGCCTGGCGCTGACCGACAGCCGGCTGGTGCGCGTCGAGGATGAACTGGCGGACTGGTAACAAACCTTCAAGCCGATGCCGCGTTGGCCTGCGCATAGTGGCGACATCAGGCGATCAGCAACGAGGCCAACGACCATGACCAACGAAATCGAACCACCGCGCATCTACCCGACGCTCCGCTGCAGGGATGCCGAGGCGATGATCGACTGGCTCAAGACCGTGCTCGGCTTCACCGAGCACGTCGTCTATCGCGACGCTGGCGTGATCCACCATGCCGAGCTCGCCTATGGCTCATCGATGTTGATGCTCGGCCAGAGCCGCGACGACGCCTACGGCAAGCTGGTTGGCGACATCGAGGGCCGCCGCACCGATTCGATCTATATCGCCGTCACCGATCCCGATGCGCTGCATGCCAAGGTCAAGGCCGCGGGCGCGAAGATCGAGATGGAGTTGCGCAACACCGACTACGGCAGCCGCGATTTCGCCTGCCGCGATCCGGAAGGAAATCTCTGGAGCTTCGGCACCTATTGGCCGAAGGCGCACGAGAAGCCGCTGGCTTGACGCCAGCGGGCTCGGGAACGATCAGGCGGTGAAGTCGGTGGCCGGGGCGGCCTTGGCGCCGCCCTTGGAGACGCCGACCAGCGCCGGGCGCAGCACGCGCTCGCCGATCATGTAGCCGGCCTGCATCACCTGCACCACGGTGCCCGACGGCACCGACGCATCCGGCACTTCGAACATCGCCTGCTGGAAATTCGGATCGAATTTTTCGCCGATCGGATCGAACTTCTTGACGCCGTTCTTCTCCAGCGCGTTGAGCAGCGAGCGCTCGGTCAGCTCGACGCCTTCGATCAGCGCCTTCAGCCCGGGATCGGCGGCTTCCTTGGCCTCCGCCGGCACCGCGTCGAGCGCGCGCTGCAGATTGTCGGCGATCTCCAGCACGTCGCGGGCGAAGCCGGTGATGCCATAAGTCTTGGCGTCAGCGACCTCGCGGCGGGTGCGTTGCCGGAGATTCTCCATCTCGGCCAGCGTGCGCAGCGTCCGGTCGCGCGCCTCGGCCAGTTCCTTGGCCAGCGCCTCCGCCGATCCCACCTCGGGCTCGTCAGGCATGACGTAGGGCTTCGAGACCACGGGCTCACCCGTCGGCGCCGAATTCTCGGTGTTGTCGTTGGCCCGGTTCGGATCGGTCATGGCGTGCCTTCTCGAAAACTCGCGTCGGTTCAAATCTTGGGGATTGTTGGCCGGGATATCGTGCTTTGGGCGATGAAAATCAAGCGCTAGATGGGGTTTGGAACGCGGCCCGCCCCGGCATGGTTTCCACCTCCCATGGAGGAACCGGGTCAAATTGAGCGAAGTTCGACCCGGTCAGCCGCCCAAAATCTTGCTGACGACCCGCGCGGCGTAGTCGACCGTCGGGATCACTCTGGCGTAGTTCAGCCGGGTCGGACCGATCACACCGAGCACGCCGACGATCCGGCCGTGGGCATCGCTGTAGGGCGCGATGATGGTCGAGGAACCCGACAGCGAGAACAGCTTGTTCTCCGAGCCGATGAAGATCCGCACCCCCTCGCCGCGTTCGGCGCGGCCGAGCAGATCGATCACGCCGCGCTTGGTCTCGAGGTCGTCGAACAGCGACTTGATGCGCTCGAGATCGTCGAGCGCATGCAGGTCCTCCAGCAAATTGGCGTGGCCGCGCACGATCAGCTGGCGATCCTCGCTCTCGCCGCCGGACCAGCTCGCGATCCCCGCCGCGATGACCTTTTGCGTCAACTGATCGAGCTCGGCGCGGCTCTGCGTCAACGCCGTCTCGAGCTCGAGGCGGACCTCGGCCAGGGTCCGGCCGCGGAGCCGCGTATTGAGGAAATTGGTCGCCTCCGTCAGCGCCGAGGAGGGAACCCCCGGCGGCAGCGCCAGCACGCGATTTTCGACGCTGCCGTCCTCGCCGACCAGCACCACCAGCGCCTTCTCCGGCTCCAGCCGCACGAATTCGATGTGCTTCAGCCGCGCATTCGCCTTGGGTGTCAGCACCACCGCCGCGGCGCGGGTCAGCCCCGACAGCCGGGTCAGCGCCTCGCCGAGCGCGGCCTCGACGGTTTGCGCGCGGCCGACGGAGGCAAGCTGGGTCTGGATCGACTGCCGCTCGTCCTCGGTGAGGTCGCCGACCTGCATCAGGGCATCGACGAAGAAGCGCAGGCCGAGCTCGGTCGGCAGCCGGCCGGCCGAGGTGTGCGGCGCGTAGATCAGCCCGAGCTGCTCGAGGTCCGACATCACATTGCGGACCGAGGCCGGCGACAACGGTAATGCGATCAGGCGCGAGATGTTGCGCGAACCGACCGGTTCGCCGGTCGCAAGGTAGCTTTCGACGATTTGACGAAAAATATCGCGCGAGCGCTCGTTGAGCTGGGCCAGCCCCGCATAGGGCGTGATCAGGCCGATCGGATCATGCTGAGCCACACTCCACTCCTTGGTAACAACCCCTAATTTGTAGCTCCGGCGCCCCGGTGACAAGCACGCATTCGGCCTCCCGATACCGGGCCGAAAACCCTTGCCGCTGCCCGTTCCCCCTCCTACAAGCACCGCCAGCCATCTCACGGATTTTCGGAGGATTTCCAATGCGGCCAAGCCGCCGTGCGCCCGATGAACTGCGTCCCGTCACACTGGAACGCGGCGTCGTCAAATATGCCGAGGGTTCCTGCATGGTGAAGTTCGGCGACACCCATGTGCTGGTGACCGCCACGCTCGAGGAGCGCCTGCCGCCATGGCTGAAGGGCCAGGGCCGCGGCTGGGTCACCGCCGAATACGGCATGCTGCCCCGCGCCACGCTGGAACGCACCCGCCGCGAGGCCTCCGCCGGCAAGCAGGGCGGCCGCACCGTCGAGATCCAGCGCCTGATCGGCCGCTCGCTGCGTGCCGCCGTCGATCTCGACGCGCTCGGCGAACGCCAGATCACGGTCGACTGCGACGTGATCCAGGCCGATGGCGGCACCCGCACCGCCTCGATCACTGGTGCCTGGGTGGCGCTGGCCGACTGCATCAACTGGATGAAGACCCGCAACATGATCAAGGCCAACGTGTTGCGCGACAACGTGGCGGCGATCTCCTGCGGCATCTACCAGGGCACGCCGGTGCTCGATCTCGATTATGCCGAGGATTCGGAAGCCGAGACCGACGCCAATTTCGTCATGACCGGCGACGGCCGCATCATCGAGGTGCAGGGCACCGCGGAAAAGACGCCGTTTACGCAGGACGAATTCCTGGCGCTGATGGCGCTGGCGCGCAAAGGTGTCGCGCGTCTGGTCGACTTGCAAAAGATCGCGGTGGCGTAGACACATTGGTCATGCACCGCCGAATCACCGGTAAGCTCGTCATCGCCACCCATAATCCCGGCAAGCTTGCCGAGATGCGGGAACTGCTGGCGCCGCACGGCGTCGAGGCGGTGTCGGCCGGCGAGCTCGGTCTCGGCGAGCCCGAGGAGACCGGCGGCAGCTTTCGCGCCAATGCGGCGATCAAGGCGATTGCCGCGGCGAAGGCGACCGGATTGCCGGCCTTCGCCGATGATTCCGGCCTTGTGGTCGATGCGCTCGGCGGCGCGCCCGGCATTCACTCCGCGCGCTGGGCCGGTGAGGGCAAGGACTTCATGGCGGCGATGACGCGGATCGAGCGCCTGCTGAAGGAGCGCGGCGCCACCAGCCCGGACAAGCGCAAGGCGCATTTCGTCTCGGCGCTGTGCGTGGCCTGGCCGGACGATCATCTCGAAGAGGTTGAAGCCATCGTCGATGGAACCCTGGTCTGGCCGCCGCGCGGCACCGCCGGCTTCGGCTATGATCCGGCCTTCCTGCCCGACGGGCACACGCGTACCTTCGGCGAGATGAGCAGCATCGAGAAGCACGGCCTGCCGCCGCTCGGGCTCGGCCTGTCGCATCGCGCCCGTGCCTTCGTGAAGCTCGCGGAGATCTGCCTTGAGCCACGCTGAACGACCAGCTTTTGGCGTCTACGTGCACTGGCCGTTCTGCCTGTCGAAATGCCCGTATTGCGATTTCAACAGCCACGTCCGGCATGCGCCGATCGACGAGGACCGCTTCGTGCGCGCCTTCACCCGCGAGATCGAGACCACGGCCGCGCGCGTGCCGGGACGCGAGGTGTCGTCGATCTTCCTCGGCGGCGGCACGCCCTCGCTGATGCAGCCGAAGACCGTCGGCGGCGTGCTCGATGCGATCGGCAAATACTGGTCGGTCGCGCCAGATGTCGAGGTCACGCTCGAGGCCAATCCGACCAGTGTCGAGGCGACGCGGTTTCGCGGCTATCGTACCGCCGGCGTCAACCGCGTCTCGCTCGGCGTGCAGGCGCTGGACGATGCCTCGCTGAAAGCGCTCGGCCGTCTGCACACCGCGCGCGAGGCGCTCGACGCGGTGGCGATCGCGCGCTCTGCGTTCGACCGCTACTCGTTCGACCTGATCTACGCCCGCCCCGACCAGACGCCGCAAATGTGGGCCGGCGAACTGAAGCAGGCGATCTCGGAAGCCGCCGAGCATCTGTCGCTCTATCAGCTCACCATCGAGGAAGGCACGCCGTTCTTCGGGCTGCACGCCGCCGGCAAACTGAAGACGCCGGACGAGTCGACCTCACGCGCCCTCTACGACGTGACACAGGAGGTCTGCGCCCTTGAGGGATTGCCGGCCTACGAGATCTCCAACCACGCCCGCCCTGGCGCCGAGTGCCGGCACAATCTGGTCTACTGGCGCGGCGAGGAATATGCCGGCATTGGCCCCGGCGCGCATGGCCGGCTCGACATCGACGGCGTCAGGCACGCGACCGCCACCGACAAGCGTCCCGAGGCATGGCTATCGAAGGTCGAGGAACGCGGTCACGGCATCATGACCGATGACAGCCTCAACAGCGAAGAGCGCGCCGACGAATTCTTGCTGATGGGACTGCGGCTGGCCGAGGGCATCGACCCCAGGCGTTACGCTAAACTGTCCGGTCGCGAGCTCGATCCGCGCCGGATCGCGATGCTGCGCGAGGAAGGCGCGATCGACGTCGATGCCGACGGACGCCTGCGGGTGACGAAGTCGGGCTTCCCGGTGCTCGACGCCGTGGTCGCGGACCTCGCAGCGTAACCGTTGAGTAGCCAATCGGCAGGGATTTCGCTCCCTGCCCGCTGGGCTGTGGTATCGGTTCCCTCGCCTGTTCCGATTGCCCGTCGAGTTAACGATCATGAACGCGCCACCGATCCATGATCCCGAGCTTGACCGCCGCGTCAAAAGCGCCGGCGCGAGCAAGACCGTCTATGCGCTGGTCACGCCGGAGACCGAGGCGGCCAAGCAAATCATCCTCGGCAATGCGCTCGACGGGCCGGATGCCGCGCGGCGGCATCATCTCGAGCAGTTTCGCGACGCCTGGACCGGCAAGCAATTCGCCGCGCATGAGGCCTTCATCGAGCGCTGGATGACGTGGGCAGCACCGGTGACTGCGATCGACAGGAGCGGCTTTCCCTGGCGCTATCCGACCGCGGGCGGCAGCGAAGCGCTGTTTCACGTCATCGCCGCCTACGGCAATCGCGCGCGCAGCGAAAAATTCGATCCCGTGGTGCACGTCTTCGCCGGCGAGTATGAGGGCTACAAGGCCTACGCCGAGGCCTGCGGGATCGCCGTGGTCGAGCATGCCCGCGCCGACTGGCAGACGGTCGGCCGCACCCTTCCGGCCACCGCGCTGTTCTGCCTGAGCCAGCCGTCGGCGATCGACGGCAATGTCTGGCCGCAGGCCAACGACTTCCTTACCCTGCTCGCCGCGGCGAGCGATCAGCCCCGCGTGCTGCTCGACGTCACCTATGTCGGCTCCATTGCCGAGCCGCCCGCCGCGCGGATAGCGGCCGACAGTCCGGCGGTGCTGGCGCTGGCCTTCAGCCTGTCAAAGCCGTTCGGCGTCTACTACGACCGCATCGGCGGCGTGCTGAGCCGCAAGGCGATGCCGACCTTGTTCGGCAATCAATGGTTCAAGAACCTGACCTCGTTGCAGCTCGGCAGCGCGCTGCTCGAACGCCACGACGTGTTCGATCTGCCGCGGCGCTACCGGCCCACCCAGCGCGAGGCCGCGGAACAGATCGGCCGCCGCCTCGGCCTTGCCTTGACGCCGAGCGACGTCAGCGTGCTGGCGCTTGCGGTAGCGGACGCGACGACCGATCGCGCGCTTGCCGCGTTCCTGCGCCGGCCGGCCGGCGACATCGATGCACCATTGCGGCTGTGCCTGACGCCGGCGATGGCCGAGATGATCGGGACCGCCGGACCGATCGCAGTGTCGGGAGGCGCGCGTTGAAGAACCCGGTCATCCTGACCAGCCCGCAGGACGTTCACCGTCACGTCTTCGAGCTCTGGCGCAGTGCGCCGCTGCGCGCCTCGCACGCCGACGGCGGCTTCATTCACGACATCGTCGAGCAGTTCGCCAGCCTGCCGCGGCTGTTCTGCGACTCGACCGACGACCGGCTCGAACGCGCGCATTTTTGCTCGTGGTGGGGCGTCACGATGAACCGGACCTACGACAATCCGGCGATCGAGGACCTCTACCGCCTGCACGAGATGTTCCACGCGGCCTTCATGCCGTATTTCCCGGGCATCGGCTTCGACGCATTCCATCGCAAGATGGAGGACAACGAGCTGAAGGCCAGCGTCTGTTCGGAGATCCGGGTCTATTTCGA
This sequence comes from Bradyrhizobium ivorense, assembly GCF_900696085.1. Lineage (GTDB taxonomy): Bacteria > Pseudomonadota > Alphaproteobacteria > Rhizobiales > Xanthobacteraceae > Bradyrhizobium > Bradyrhizobium ivorense. The sequence goes on along the minus strand of NZ_CAADFC020000012.1, from coordinate 1,204 downwards.
GCTGCCGCAGCTGCGCGAGATCGCCTTCCCGCATCCGATCTATGCCGACCGCTTCCTGACCGCCCCTGCGATGCAGACGCTGTGGCGCAAGAACAAGCCGGTCGCGATCGAGACGTTGCAGGAGGCGCGGCGCGACGTGATGTTCTCGAAGCCCGAGCACGAGATGGACCTGACCGAGCGCTGGATCCGGCGCTTCGCCCTGCAGAACCGTCAGTGGTCGACCTGCTGGTACGACCGCTATCTCGAAATCGAGAGCCACATGTTCGATTTCCAGATCCGCGCGCTGCAGGGCGATCGCTCCAGCGCGATCAAGGCGCATGCGGAATGGATCGAGACGCACGCCGCTGAAGATCCCGACGACCACATTCCCTATCGCCAGGAAGCCGCGCTGTTCGCCAACATCTACTGGAGCAACCGGCGCCGCTACGAGGCCGAATTCGCTGCCGCGACAAAGACCGGTTAGGTGGTGTGGACTCTAGGGATTCCCTTTTAGGGGCAAATCAGATTCAAGATTGCTTTTGGGGAGGCAGTCTTGGGTGTGATGGATCGGCTGGTGTTGAGCGACGCGGCGTGGGAGCGGATGGCGCCGCTGATCATAGGCCGGCCTGACCAGAAGGGCTCGACCGGCCGCGACAATCGGATGTTCGTGGAGGGTGTGCTTTGGATCGTGCGTACGGGCGCTCCCTGGCGTGATCTTCCGGAGGCGTTCGGAGACTGGAACAGCGTGTTCCGGCGCTTCAGTCGATGGAGCGCCAAAGGCGTCTGGTGCCGCATCTTCGAGGCGATGTCCGATGACCCCGACTTCGAATATTTGATCGTCGATTCCACCATCGTCCGAGCCCATCAGCATGCTGCCGGGGCCAAAAAAGGGGGTCTGAAGATCAGGCAATTGGCCGTTCGCGCGGCGGCCTGAGCACCAAGATACATATGGCCGTTCGCGGCTTGGGATGTCCCGTACGGTTCACGATCACCGCGGGTCAGAAGGGCGATGCACCGCAAGCTGCCGAATTGATCGAGGGGTTGCCTGCCGAGGTGGTCATGGGCGACACGGCCTATGACGCCGATCACTTGCGCCAAGCCATCGCAGCCAAAGGGGCGCTCGCCGTCATCCCCAACAACCCGTCACGAGCGCTCAAGCATCCGCTCGACAAGTATCTCTATGCCCAGCGCCACCTCGTCGAATGCTGCTTCTCAAAGCTCAAGC
>NZ_CAADFC020000011.1 GCF_900696085.1 Bradyrhizobium ivorense | reverse complement strand
ACACTCGCGCGCCTGTCGGAACCGGGATCATCGGCGCACCAGGGCGTCGAGAACGCGACGCAGCGCGTCTCCATCAACGTCGCCATCGACCCGGATGCGGTGTCCGCTACCAAGGTCGATCTCGATGATGCCCTGGCCCTTCCGTCGACGCGCCGACGCCGTCGTCGATCGTACTTCGGTCACATCCCGCGCCGGCACAGACGGCCCAATCTCGACCGGCACGAACGGCGCCACGCTCGTCTCACCGTGCTCGCAAAGCTCTTTACGCCACCGGAACAGCTGGCTCACATGAAGGCCGGCCATGCGAGCCACCTCGGAAACAGTGGCTCCTGGCTCGAGTGATGCTGCAACTAGCCGTTCCTTCTCATCTCGCGACCACCGCCGCCGCCGCTCTACCGATGTGATCACCTCTGCCCGCGATATCGTCATAGCGCTTCTCCTAGGACTACCCCTAGGACCTGCAGCGCTCGCCTCCGTCAAACAAGGCGGCCGTCAGCGGAGGCGTACAATGTGCCGAACGCACGTACTGGCGTGTCAGTGGAAACCGGTCGACCGCTGCCATGTGCATTTGTGATCCAATGTCGATGGCCGCGGCGCCAACATTCACCGGATTCAATTTCGGGCGGTCGGTCGTCCTCTTGGGCATCGCAAATTCTCCATCCGATTGTGGGCAGGAGGTTCTGGGCTACGCCAAAGCGTCATCTTTCTGATCGGGATCGCCGATGAACGGCGTCACCACTCTCAAGTTCGCATGCACCCATGGACCACGTTTTTAACGGGGCCTATGTCTCCAATGAGCTGACGGCCGCTACCCTCCAAGGTATGGGAATAGCATGGGCTGTTTCTACGCACGCAGGCGGGCGGCGGCCTGTGACAGTTTTTTAGGATATCCCGCTCGGCCTTCAGCCTGGCGCAACCGCTCAATCTCCTGGTGCTCCGGCTTCATCTGCCCGTGGCCCGGAAAAGGCCTGCACCGGATCGGAGCCGAACTCTTTCACCCATTTCCGGAAAACGTTCTCATGAACATCCAGGTCGCGCCCGGCCTGCGCCACCGACACACACGCTCCCTAATCAGCTTGACAGCCCCCATCTTGAACTCGCGACTGAACTTCCGTCTCGTCATCACCAACCTCCGGCTTCGTGAAAGACCCAATCTCACTGTCCACCAAACCGGCAGCAGCTCAAAGCATCGGACAGTAGTGTGGGTTAGCCTTGAATGTTACTTCGGCCTCAAACGAGGGATGCCATGGTAATTCGACAGAGGCTTATGATATCATAGACGGGCAGCTTCACCATACGACGGATCGCCATCGCGACGATCGGAAACCCTGCGCATTCGAACAGAATGGCTGCAATCTCTGGGTGCGATGCACGAATGCGCTTGATGCAATCGGAGACATCGGATTCCATCGCAGCGACGTCGATTAGTGGAGCAGGGCGCTTTAACTCATCATGCCAGTACTTTCCGCCTTCCACGCCGCCGATCACGATCCTTGCCCGCTCGGCGGGATCGTCGATCTCGATCAGATTGTCGCCGAAATGCGTAGAATCGTAGGTCAGGACAGCGATTTTGGCATGCGGTGGCATCTGGCGCAGCAAAGCTGGTAGTAGGAGGAGACTGGACATCACCACCGGCACACTTACAGACATGGCCACCGCTTCCTGATAGCGTATAGAGAAGCCGCAAGTAGAGGTGATTGCAACCGCGCCTCGCTCGACCAGCCGCCGGGCAGTGGTAATGTAGGCTGGTTCGAGTGCTGTATCACCGCGGACGACGTTCTCCACCCAGGCTCCTGGGACGGTTTCCACGATCGTCGGAAAATCAAAAGTAGCTGAATCAAGCATCGAACCTGGCCGCGACATGGGCGGTGCACCGGGCGCCAGCCCGCGTTCGAGGTGCAGAATTCCGAGCGCGCGTTGGGTTTGCGATGGCATGACGAAACATAACCTACCTTAACGTCAATAGCTTACTTGGATAACGAGATTTGCGAACCTACGAACGCTGATAGCCCTCAAACTAAGACTTTCGCTTATGAACACGCTTCGTAAGTAACATGGCTTTGAGTATTGTACCGCAGACCCGTCAGCGTTGATATGCCGATGCGCTCCCATTCGACACCTCCCGAGCTCTCAGAGCCTACTACAGGTCTGTACTCATTCCGAGGAGGTTCAGACCTGACTGTGTGACTTGCTACCAATTGTGAAGGTGGAGGCAATTAGCGCCTCTATGTGCCGATGTTCGATAGTGCCGATCATCGTCTGGCTCAATGCGGAGCTGATGAACAATCTATGCGAACTTCGGAACAAAGCGGACGCACGCTCCCTGGCCTGGATTCAATTTTGCCCGTCCTACCAACGAGCAGTGGAATTTAGTGCGTCCTGGGTTGATGCAAGCCAGCGCCGCCCCAAGCTACAGCCGATTCGCTTCTGAGGAGTCTTGAGATTGGCGATCTTCGATCAGACGGATGGCCCCGGCGTGTAGGGAAACGGCCATTGTCTGTACTGTGGACTTTGAGGATCCGCCTTGAGATAGAGACCCCTGGCGTTTTCGACGAACGGGCTCGGAGACGTCCTACTGACAAGGGAGCAAAGCTGATCGTACTATCGGCTCAACGGTAGCTCTGAACACTGCTACGGGCGCGTGAATCGAGAGGAGGGCAAAGCGTGGCCGATCGAACGATTTGCGACATAATGTCGAGGATGACACGTCCTGTTTAGAGATAACCATTAGACTATTGCAGTTGGCACGACCCTTGAAACGAGAAGTTGTCTCCGAAAGCGAACGGAGTGGTGGCTGGCTACTAGAACTGCCTCCGATCAGCGGCGCGCAATCAGCAGGGCCGAGCTAGACGAGAAGGAATAGAATCCATGTCAGTCAATAACGTCAAACAGATCTGGAATTCGGGCGGGGCGGTGGTGAATGCCTGGCTTTCGATTCCGTCTGGCTTTGCTGCGGAAGTAATTGCGCAATGCGGGTTCGACAGCGTAACCGTCGACCTGCAGCATGGCGTGCAGGACTATCGCTCGATGGTGGAGTGCTTCCAAGCTATGGGCGCCCATCCCGTCACGCCGATGGTGCGTGTGCCGTGGAACGAGCCGGGTATAATCGGCAGGGTCCTCGACGCTGGCGCCTATGGCCTGATCTGTCCAATGGTTAATACCCCCCGGGAAGCAGGAAACCTTGTATCGTACGCGAAATATCCGCCGGCTGGCGCTCGTTCGAATGGACCAATCCGGGCCGGCATGTATCACGCGGCGGGCACCTACCAGAAGAAGGCCAACGACGACGTCGCAGTCCTTCCGATGATAGAGACCAAAACCGCGGTCGAGAACATCGAACAAATTCTCGACGTAGCGGGCATCGATGGCGTTTATATTGGACCTACTGATCTCGGCTTCTCTTACGGGCTCGGGCCCAAGGTCGACTACACCGAGCCGGAGATCCTACGTATCTACGAAAAGGTCGTGAAGGAGTGCAACAGGCGCAAGCTCAACCCAGGTATCCATTGCAGCGGCGCCGAAGGCGCGGCGCGCGCGATTAACATGGGTTTCAAACTGGTGACGATATCCGATGAAGCCGGACTAATGTCGACGTACGCAAAGCTGCAGGTGAAGCAGACTCGCAAAATGATCAACCGAAAAGAATAAGAGAGACTTTCCGTGTGTTGAGCTGGTGCGAGTGGCGTCTGAGCCAGACCTACGATCCGCGCCGCGGCGCCTAATCACGGGCGTTAAAACAAGCTGGACATCCAGCCAGTCAGGGCGAAGCCTACGAACGCCAACTGGTGGACAATAGCCGAGCAGCCGGAGTTTGCCACGCCGCTCAGATTGCAAGAGGAACGCCGACCGCATTGGTAGCCAACGCAGCATCACTCATAGCTCCGTCAGCTTCAAATGGGTGGACGATGGCGATTCTCGGCTCATAACCCTTTACTGCGGAAGCCTAAACAACTGACGAGAGGCGGAGCTTTGGTGTCGCGTTCCCGCTCAATTGGGTAGGGCCAAAGACTGACGTTGTGACTTAGTGGCAGCTCGCGTTCGAGCTGCAGCATTCCGACAAGCGTGAGATTTGCGATGTCATGGGCGAAGCACGTTGCCTTTCGATTGAGCTGAGATCGCCTCTTAGCAATGCAAAGCAGCCTTCGAGGAGGTCGGGTTAGATTCCGGATGTGATTGCGGAAATATGTCGCGCCGTCAGACTTTCATCATGCCAAATCGCTGCTCCCCCGTGGTCGGCAGTCGAGGCGCTGGCTGCATAATCTCGTGCCCCCCAGGCACAGTTGGTGGACGACTCGCGCGGCCCAAGTGCACCCAGATATTCGTGCTCTCATGCGTGGTCGACCGCTCTGGCAGGGCGAGCGAACAATTAGCGGTCCCTCGTAGCCTCTTACCGTCTACTCCATTACGCTGTAGTTGCTGGTCATTCTTAAGCTGGACAGCGACAGACGTCCCGCTCAGCAAAGCAAAGGTTCAGCTTCGGAAGCGCCTTTGCGCGGCTTCGAGCAGGCGCGAATTTGATCGAGATGAGGCGTCAATTGTGTGCCCTTTGCGGACTTTCGAATCTTGTAGGTGACTTGACGTAGCCAGCGGTTTATTTCGTTTGAAATAGGCGAGCGATTGAGCAGAGGGAAAGATCGTGCGGAACAACCCTCTCGGCCACTAGCATCAGAAGGATGGCGATTATCGCTGATCGTTCAAGCGCGAAGAATATCGCTGGTCCAAGGACGATAGAGGTCTATGGAAGGGCAACGTCGCCGTAGTAACCATCGGGTTTCAGATCGATGACGTCATATAAGCCGGGAAGCCGCTCCGACCATCTGATCGGTCTGGCATCAGGGCTAATTACCAAGCTCGCGTTACTCACAACATTAGCGTAACGACAGCTAATCACGGGGGTGGAGGATACGCATCAAGTCGCTCACGGCGGTTTGGCGCATGAGGGCGGCCCGAAAGTGAGGTTCTTGATGGAAGTGTTGTCGCATTTGCGAATCGTCGAGATCGGTAGCTCGGCCGCGACCAGCTATTGCGCGCGGCTGTTTGCCGATTTTGGCGCCGATGTGCAGAAGGTTGAGCCACCGACCGGAGATCCAATTCGGCGCAGTGCGCCACTAACGCCCGGCGGTCAGAGTGCGTGGTTCGCATTCTTAAACTTCAACAAATCAAGTACCATCATCGATCCCGCCGAGCCAAATTCGGTCGCACAGCTCACGTTCTTGATCGGGGATTGCGACATTCTGATCGATGGTCGCGACGTTGATCCGGCTGGTTGCCCGTCCATCGATGTTGGGGGCATCCGCGAGCGGCGGCCGGAATTGATCCACCTCGAGGCCAGTTGGTTTGGCGCCGACGGACCTTATGCAGGATTTGCCGCGACCGATTCCACCGTGCGAGGATTAGCCGGCCTAGTGAAATTGGCTGGACCAGCCGAAGGACCGCCGTTGCACGCTCCAGATTTCCAGGCGGGTATTCTTGCCGGACTGTGGGCTTTTATCGCCGCGGCTACCTCGACGGTGACGCAAACGCATCGCGGCGGCGGGCAAACGTGGTCCCTCAGCATCTTTGAATCGAATATCGCTTTGACTGAGTATCTGATGTTCGAGGCGTTTGCGCAGGGCGATGTCATGCGCCGGATTGGAATCAACCGCTTTTGGCCTAACTTTCCGACAGGCATATACCCGACAAAGTGTGGCTGGGTGGGCGTTACGACGGCCAAGCCGGAGCAATGGCGGGCATTCTGCGACATGCTCGGTTTGGCAGAATTGCGTGATGATCCGGCGCTGGCCTTCAATGAAGGTCGCCTGCAAGATGCCGACCGGATCGAACGACAGTTTATACCGAAGCTGAAGGCACGAACTGCGCTTGAATGGTTTGCGGAAGGGGTGACACGCAAGATCCCGATCATACTGGTGCCGAAGATATCCGATCTACTGCAAGACCCGGAACGACTGGCTCGCGGCGCAATCGTGCCTGTCCGGATGGGTGAAGAAGAAGGACTGACCGTCGGCTCAGTGCTGCGACTGACATCGACCCCGCCACTGCGGGGCGGAAAAGTCCCGGCGGCGGGCGAGCAGCAGCTATTCGCAGGCAGCCGAACAGACGCCTCTGACAAATCCGATACGGCTGTACGCGTAGGTGCTGATCGGGGACCTTTGCACGGGATTCGAGTCGTCGATTTCACGATGGGCTGGGCCGGCCCTCTTTGTACGCGCACACTGGCCGACCTGGGAGCAGATGTGATCAAGATCGAGGCCATCCAATATCCGGATTGGTGGCGCGGGGTTGACCGGCGTCCTGGCTACGTGACTGACAAAATGTACGAAAAAGCGCCATGCTTCTGCATGGTCAACCGAAACAAGCGCGGAATTACACTCGACTTGAAGCGTCCGCAAGGGATCGCTCTTGCAAAACGTTTGTTGGCAGGAGCCGATATTGCAGTTGACAATTTTTCAGTCGACGTACTCTCAAGACTCGGACTTGGTTACAACGTGCTGAGCGCTCTCAACCCCCGGCTGGTCATGATGTCAATGTCGGCATTTGGGACGAACAGCGTCCATCGCGAGTGCCGAGCCTATGGCTCAACACTCGAGCAGGCGTCAGGGCTTCCAGGTGTGAATCGCGCGGCCGATGGACTACCCGTTATGACTCACATCGCTCTTGGCGACCCCGTCGGGGGACTGAACGGCTGCGCAGCGGTGCTGGCTGCATTGATTCATGCTCGCAGGACTGGACAAGGCCAGTTCATTGATCTAGCCCAAGTCGAATGTCTGATGCCGTTCGCAGCACCATGGATCACTGTTCAGTCGATCAGCGGCTTGCCGTGTGCCCAGGCCGCGCCGCTCCTCCAGGGAGAAGCCACACCAGCGACCAAATATGTCAATCGACATCCACAATTCGTGCCGCATGGCTGTTTTCGGTGTGCGGGTGAAGACAAATGGATCATAGTCGCAGCTAGCGACGATGACATGTGGGAGAGGCTTGCCACGCTTGTTGGTCGGACAGACTGGGCGATGGACCCATCGCTGAGAACTGCCGCGGCTCGTCGAGCCATTGAGGATGAGATTGAAAGAGCCATCGAAGCTTGGACCGGCAACCGCGATGAGGATGACGCCATGGCCGAATTGCAAACCGCGAGAGTTGCATCCGGTGTAGCCCGCCTGCCGATTGACCTGCTACAGGATCGGCATCTTCGCTCGCGTGGCTTTCTGCAAAAACTCGAACGCCCCTTCATCGGCGTCCATCCGCAGCCGTCAATGCCCATTCGTGATAACGCAAAGCCTTATCTGGTCCGTACAGCGGCGCCGACGCTCGGGCAACATAATAGGGAAATCCTATCAGAGCTGCTTGGGCTCTCCGACGACGAGATCAATCAATTGGCGAAAGATCGGATTATCGGTACGGCCATGTTGTCTGAAGCAGAGCTCGCAACCTAAAAGAGCGGATATGCTGAACTAACCGATCGTACGGTATCCAGTGAAAAAGGCATGCTGTCCGCTTTGCTCCAGCGATGACGCAAGCTTGAACAACTTCAGGTCTCCACCGGCGAGGCCAGAGGCATGTATCAGAGTTGCCTGGATGCCCAGCGTCGAGCCGGGTCGCAAACTTGTCGCTCCATGTTACTGAAAAGTATACACGGGAGCGCCCTTACATCGCGCAAGCAAAGTAGGGTCCAACTTCTATCCGGCAGACGCTGAACATGAATCGAGCGCGCGTATTGTGATCATCGTGCAATGATGCTCAAGGTTGGTGCTGCGGAAGCATTCCGACTAGAGGGCGCGCTTCGCGCATGATTCTAGGCCTAAGACGACTATCAGTGTTGGCAGCTTCGTTGCTCCTAGATATCAGGTAGTTGAGCTGTCGGGAAGAGCGCGGAGAAGCGTGTCTCCTTACGCAGGATGATTCGCTATTTTCGCTGATCACTTGCCTTGGCAGAGGTGATAGATGGCTAGAGCGATGAACACACCGCGTAAGATGCAAGCGTTGGATGCGCTGGAGTCAAACGTACGCTCTTATTCTCGCTCATTTCCCGCCATCTTTAGCCGAGCGCGCGGCTCAATCATGTTAACGGAGGACGGCCGAAACGTCGTGGACTTCCTCTCGGGAGCCGGAACGCTAAACTACGGCCATAACAATCACAGGATTAAAGCTGCCATTGCTGACTACCTGGAATCAGACGCGGTCGTCCATGGCCTCGACATGGCAACTCCCGCGAAGATCGACTTCATGGAGCTCTTTAACTCTGTAATACTTGCCAAGCGAAATTTAGAGTACCGCTTCCAGTTTACGGGGCCAACCGGCGCCAATGCGATTGAGGCCGCAATCAAGCTCGCCCGCAAGGTCACAGGACGCCAGAATATTATCTCATTTACGAATGGGTATCATGGCATGAGCCTCGGGGCCATGGCCGCGAGCGGTAATCGCGCTTACCGGACGGCCAGCGGCGTTGCGCTATCCGGTGCAACGTTCATGCCGTACGACGGCTATCTTGGTCCTGACGTTGATACAGCGGACTACCTACAAAAAGTGCTGGCTGACGAGAGCAGCGGCATCGATTGCCCAGCTGCCATCCTCGTCGAAACGGTCCAAGGCGAGGGAGGTATCAACGTCGCCGGCAGAGAGTGGTTGCAGTCAGTTCAAGCCGTAGCGAACAGTGCCGGCGCTCTGTTCATAGTTGACGATGTCCAGATGGGTTGTGGTCGGACGGGCCATTTCTTTAGCTTCGAGTTCGCCAATCTTTCGCCGGATCTTGTTGTCTTGTCGAAATCCTTAAGCGGCTACGGCCTGCCACTGTCAATGGTTTTGATCAAAAAGGAGTTCGACGCATGGCAGCCGGGAGAGCACACTGGCACGTTTCGCGGGAATAACCTTGCGCTTGTATCCGCAATGGCCGCGATAGATCTCTACTGGCGGGACGAGACCTTCGCGCAAGAGGTGCTGCGGCTGGGAGAGTTTATGCGGCGCCGGCTGGAAACCGTCGCAGTCAAGCACGGAAACAGCTTTGCGGTCCGGGGCCGCGGCATGGCGTTCGGATTTGATTGCCAAATGCCCGAGATTGCAGCAGCAACGACACGCGGTGCTTTCGAGAAGGGGCTGATGGTCGAGCGATGCGGACCTGTCGATCAGGTCGTGAAATTCCTGCCTGCACTTACGATCGATTTCGAGACGCTCGATCACGGCCTTGAAATATTCGAGCAGGCGTTGAATGAGGCGCTCAAGCGGATCAGGTCTTCGTGACCCCACGCACAAAGGGCGCATGCCAAGCGAAGGAATGCCATGGCCTACGAGACGATCAAGTATGAGATTGACGAGAAAATTCTCACGATTACGCTAAATCGACCAGACAAGCTGAACGCCTGTACCGCTCTCATGGAGCGAGAAGTCGTCGATGCGTTCGATTGCGCCGACAAAGATAATGACGTCCTCGCAATTATTGTTACGGGCGCGGGCCGTGCCTTCTGCGCTGGCGCCGACCTCTCCTTGGGCGGCGATACATTTGATCGGGACGTGCGGCGCGGGCCAGTGAGGCGGCTGCCCGATGGCAAGGTGGACTACAGCGATCCAATGGTCAGCGACGGTGGCGGCAAGATTGCCATCCGGATATTTAGGTCTCTCAAGCCTGTAATCGGTGCTGTTAATGGACCAGCCGTCGGCATGGGTGCGACGTTGCAACTCCCGATGGATGTTCGGATCGCCTCTCATGACGCGCGTTTTGGCTTCGTGTTCTCACAACGTGGACTCGTGCCGGAGGGCGCCTCAAGCTGGTTCCTACCCCGCGTGGTCGGCATTGCCCAGGCGCTGGAATGGTCCTTGAGCGGCCGCATATTCACTGCGGAGGAGGCGCTCGCCGGTCGCCTGATCAACAGGATCGTCCGGCCGGACGAACTGTTGCCATCGGCGCGTGCGCTAGCCGTTCAGATCGTGGAGAAGACGGCACCTGTGTCGGTTACATTAATCCGGCAGATGATGTGGCGCATGCTAGGCGCCGACGATCCCATGGAAGCCCACAAGATTGAAAGCCGCGGCATGTATGCGCGTGGTCGTTCCGCTGACGCCAAGGAGGGCGTGGTGGCCTTCTTGGAAAAGCGGCCTGCCGCATTCAAAGACAGGGTCCCGGCCGATCTGCCGGACTATTTTCCGTGGTGGACGGAGCGGGAGTACAAGTGAGCTTTGCTCGCAAGCGCAAACCGTATACTGGCTACCGATTTTGCCTGTCTAGACAGTGGGGCGTCAATGGAGCCCTACCGTTCCAATCCGCCTGAGTAGCCAGTCGGATCGCCGCTGCTGTGCTTGTAAGCCAGAACCGGCAGACGCCTCTTGAGCGGCCAGGTTCCGGTGTGACAAGAAGCGACAGGCCCGGCCTTTTGTAAAGAGACCGGCGCGATCGCTTATGCAATAGGCGACGTTGCGTGCGGATCGGCCGTGAGTCATTCTACCTAGCTGAGCACGCCACTGCTCCGTCTCGACTATCGCGATTATGAATCGTGTCGTATTGCCGTTGCATGGTTGCGAGGCAGACATCGCGCTAGGTTGACCGGATCGCCTGAGAAAGCAAACCGCATGCTTGTTCAGGTGCTGGGTTTGCAGCCGCAAGAATCCACCGTCCCCAACCGAAGTAGGTAGTGGCTCGGTTTGCGGCCGACGTTGTACGCTGACAGTTCCGTGTAGCCACTGATATGGCTCAACAGGACAGGACAAGCGCAGCCATGAAAAGCGTAGTCAACATTCTGAACGTCTCACGCTTTATTCGGATATACGATGATCTAGCCGCTCAGAAAGGCATCAAGCTTTCGGTCGGATTCGATTTTGATAAGTATGTCACCATTACGAGTGCTCTTCCGACTAAGAAGCGGACATACCCAAATTTCCGGCCAGATCGATCGCCGATCAAGCCGGGGCAGGGTTATTGGATGATAGGTCTCGACAAGCATAACGATGTGGCATTGGTGGAGGCCGCGCGGCTGTACGATCTGCAGGATAGCAACTTTGCATCGAATCTTGAGTCCTTGAGGGCGTTCTATGCCGACCCCGCAATGCATGCTCATCCTCAAGATCGCTGCAGGTGTACCGCACCGACGGCGAGGGAGATTACTGGAAAGGTCGCTTATCACGGTGATTTTTGGTTACGCAAAGATTTCAGAGGGCAGGGCATACCTGAGATCATGGCTGCAGTTTTACGTGGTATTTCGTTGGCGATGTGGAACCCGGACTTCGTGGTTGGACTCGCAGAGCGCTGGCTGCTGTCCAAAGGTGTTCTGGAGCAATACGGACATGCGCACTACGAGGAAGGTGGGTCGGTGCTGCATCTCGTTGAAGAGAACATCGTGGACAACGATTTGCTTGTTTGGTTGACCTCGGAGGAACTGCAACGACTTGTCTATCATCGTGACAAGAATGAATTGAGCGCCTCTCCGCGAGAGCCTCGCCAAGTGCCGAAAGGCAAGCCATCTAGCCAGCCGGTCGCTGTGTGACCAAAGTGCGCCGACCGGTCGAGCAGACATTCAATGTCGCAAGAAGAATATGGGCTTCTTGAGACAAGAGGCTCACAGGCAATCGCGCCGACATCAAGGACGGTTAGCGACGGGATAACGTGCGCGAGCGGTCACACAAGAGCAGAGCACGACGGCGACCGCTGCGTGGTATAACGGGAGCTTCAATGGTTGGGCAAGGATCTAAGGAGAGGTTTGCGCGCGCGCAACTCGTATTCCCTGATGGAACGTCGCGAGCAAGTATCGAGCGGGATCCGGTTCCTCGCTATATCGAGCGCGGAAACGGCAGCTATCTTATCGATGTGGATGGCAATCGGTTTCTCGACCTGAACGCAAATTTTACGACCCTGATCCACGGGCATGCGTTTGGACCCGTGGTGGAGGCGTTGGCCCATCAGCTGCATCTGGGAACTTGCTTCGCATATCCGACAGAAACGGAGATCACACTCGCAGAACTGCTTTGCAAACGCATCCCGCGCGTTGAGCGTGTTCGCTTCGTCAATACAGGCACTGAAGCGGTGCTTTTTGCGATCAAGGCCGCTCGGGCGTTCACAGGTCGTTCGAAGATCGCAAAGCTGGAGGGGGCGTATCATGGCGCTTACGACTGGGCCGAGGTAAGTCTTGCAGCGACGCCGGACAATTGGGGCAGTCCGAGTGGTCCCAGGTCGACGCCGTCCTATCGTGGAATGCCCGCGAGCGTGCTGGATGAAGTCATTGTGATGCGGTTCAATGACGCCGATGCCGCGCGCCGATTGCTGTCTTTGCATGGAAGGGATCTTGCCGCTGTCATCATAGATCCAATGCCAAGCCGCGCAGGACTAATTCCACCAAAACCGGACTTCATGGCGGCAGTCCAAGAGACTGCTCGTATGAACGGCGCTCTGGTAATTGCTGACGAGGTGCTGAATCTTAGGCAGAGCTTCGAGGGAGCGTCGGCCCTGTATGGTCTCGTTCCGGACCTCATCACAATGGGCAAGATCATCGGTGGCGGCCTGCCGATTGGAGCAATCGGTGGTCGGCACGAGGTCATGGAAGTATTTGACGCCTCCGCCGGCCGGCCACTGCTCGCCCAAGGCGGTACATTTTCCGCCAATCCTCTATCCATAACGGCCGGGCTTGCCGCCATGCGGCATCTTGACCATGCGACCTTCGCGCACCTTGAGGACCTTGGGAACGTTGTCCGGTATGGGATTGCGGGAGCTATCTCAAAAACCGTTGCGCCATTTTGCGTCACGGGAGCCGCCTCACTCTTTCGCATTCATCCGATGGCCCAAGTACCAACCGACAATCGTGAAGCTTATTGGACGCCGGACGCCTCGAGACGGATGAGGCAACTAGTGAACTTCTTCGCAGACAACGGAATCATTCTGCCTCATGCAGGGGCGGGCGCGGTCTCAACGCCGATGAATCGCGCCGACGCGAGATTTATCGTCGAAGTCTTCGCAGGCTTTCTCCACAGTCATAGAGCATGGCGAACGCAGTAGTGGCTTAAACGTGAAATGCACTCCCTAGAGGACTGCATTTGATCTCATTGAGGCCTTGCGTTCCATATGAGCATAATGGCAGTGCGGAGCAGAGCGGGCGAGCATATGCATCCATATTCGGATGCTTGGTTTTTCCGGATTCCGAAAGCGCCTAGATAGGTCGGGGACGCAGGCTTGTATCAGCCGATCCGACGCGGTTAGCTATTGGTTCGGTAAGTACAAAGACCGGGGCTGCAAGACTACGAAGTGGCGCTTTCAGAGTGGCAAGAGAGCCGGCTTACTATTGGTGACATCCGTGTTCAAACGGCTTTGGAGGTGGCATCCAAGGGGCTGGCTGCAAGTGAGGCCGGTGCAGAGTGGTCCGCAGATCTTCGTGGAAGGCGGATGACGTGTAGGGCGGAGCGAGGGTCGGCAGGACATCGTGCAAAGTTGCGCTCGTCATAATGTACCGCCCATTTGATCTAGTAGCTGGCATCGCGAAAGACCTGGTGTTAGTTCGTTTGCGCGATTGAGAGCCGATCGGGCTGTTCCTCAAAGTAGGTAGACTCGCGCCGAGTTCGTCAGGCCGTGCGTGGCGCCAACCAGCCGCTTGACAGATGCAATGGAGAACGGAATGGGACAGCATCGCGCCGCCTCGGACCATGGTCGTCCGAGCGAGCACTTTCGCAACACCGCGTATATGATCAACAAGAGCCGGCCATATTTTGATGCAGCTCACAGCGCTGGTCTCATGGCTGTACAAGGGCGTTCGACGATTGGACGCGCCTTTGCATTAGGCGTCGGTCCACTCAGCGGCCGACCCCAGGTCATTGATTTCGTGCGGTGTTCGTATTTGGGACTGGATAATCATCCGACAATCGTGGCCGCCGCGATCGAGGCCATCGAGGCGCATGGATCGCTGCACTGGTCATGCGCACGAACACGGCTTAATTTCGATCTTCTGGCTGAGCTCGAAGCAGCTCTGTCGGAGATGTTCGGTGCGCGGGTTATCGCGTTTTCCACGGTCATGCTAGCCAATCTGGGGGCGATGCCCATTCTTGCCTCTGGCCTTCTGACGGGCGGCAAAAAGCCGCTTGTCGTGTTCGATCGCATCGCGCATGTGTCACTCGCATATCATAAGCCGGTGGTTGCCGATGAAACGCGAGTGGAAACGATAGAACACAATGATATTGACGCTCTGGAACGCCTGTGCCGCGAACAGAGAGTAGTTGCCTATGTATGCGACGGCGTCTATTCGATGGGAGGAAACGCGCCCGTCAAGGAGCTTCGTGAGCTCCAGGAGCGTTATGGACTTTTTCTTTACATTGACGATGCTCACGGCATTTCGCTGTTTGGGCGCCAAGGCGAGGGGTTTGCACGCACTCAATTCCCCGAAGTGTTGGGGGACCGTACAATCATAGCGGCCTCGCTGGCCAAGGGCTTTGGCGCGTCGGGTGGCATGTTGATGCTGGGAACGGCCGAGCAGGAAGCATTGTTTCGGCGATACGCTATTCCTTATGCATTCTCGGTCGCGCCCAACTTGGCAGCGGTCGGCGCCGCGCTTGGCTCTTGCAAGATACATCGATCGGCAGAGCTTGCCGAACGGCAGATGCGGCTGTCGCAACGCATCAAGGTCTTTGATCGTCGCGTCGAAACTCCCGAGCAAGGCAATTCGCTCCCAATCAGAATGGTTGCTATTGGATCGGAAGCGATGGCGATTGCATTCGCCCGAGAGCTCCTCGATGCAGGCTTTTACACCTCTGTGATTTTCTTTCCGACCGTGGCACAAGGAAAGGCAGGCGTTCGGGTGTGCATCACGGCCGATCATGAGGTTGGCGACATAGAACGGCTGTGTGGGTGTATTCTGGAGAAGGTGCCTGAGGCCATGATTGAGCCCCACAAGGCACCAGCGCCTGTGGCGCAGTGAGAACGATTCCTAGCCCAGAACAGAACAGCCGCAACTGGAGAACGTCTGCGGTCGAACATTTGCCGTGGGACACCTTGTTCTACTGTGAAAGTCCCTGCGGCTCACCCGCGTACACTCGCTATGATCGACGGAACAATGCCAACAGGAAAACCGAAGACGACTGAAGGCGGTCCGTCCTCTGTACTCGTCACCGGAGGAGCACGCGGGATCGGATTTGAGATCGTACGTCGGTTCTTGAACGATGGCTATCGAGTAGCCTTTGTGGCGACAAAGGCGAACTACGTCCAGCGTGCGCTGGAGAGCCTTAGAGCTCCAGAAGATCGGCTTTGTGCGGGGATGGTCGACGTCACTCAGCAAAATGAGGTGGAGCGCTTTGTTGACCAGATCCGCAGACGTTGGGGTGAAATTACTGTTCTAGTGAACAATGCTGGGATCTCGCCAAAGCGTGTAGATCAGAAGGTACCCTGGCTTTCGCAAATGTCGCAAGAGGAATGGGCGCGCGTCATCGATGTCAATCTCAGCGGCCCGTTCACCCTCATACGTCTCCTGGCACCATCCATGATTGCAAACGGCTATGGACGCATCATCAATATCGGCTCGCTCGCGGGCCGTGCCATGCCGCTAATCGCCGGTCCGCATTACGCTGCATCGAAAGCGGGACTGATCGGGTTAACCCGGGCTGCTGCACGGGATCTCGCGCCACACGGAGTTACCGTCAACTGTATTGCCCCGGGGCGGATTCTCAGTGACCTCACTGGACCAGCAGAGGCCGCGGTCAATCGCTCCGCCCTCAGCCGTATTCCAATCGGTCGTTTCGGAACGGCTGAAGAAGTAGCACACCTCGCCGCCTTTTTGGCCTCGCCGATGGCCGGCTTCATTACTGGAGCGACGATCGATATCACGGGCGGCGAATTCGGTGCCTAACCCGAGGGGGCTTGGTCGTTCTTTGTCGTTTGACCCACTCGTCTGTATTAGCCAGCGTCGGTCGACTCGGAACAGCCGACTGAGACGTTCTACGAACGTGTGCCTATCAGGCCTCTTGAGCGGTGTAGCGACAAACCTACCGTCAGCAGACGGAGAAGTTCCGGAGCATCCTTATGGCAGAAAGAGCGCAACCCTCTAGCGAGGCATTGTCGCAGCTGCAGGTCGTCGAGATTGGTAGCTCGGCCGCAACGAGTTATTGCGCGCGGCTGTTTGCCGACTTTGGCGCCGAGGTTTGGAAGGTCGAGCCGCCGGCCGGCGATCCACTTCGCTCCAGCGCTCCGCTGACCCCCGGTGGCCAGAGTGCGTGGTTCGCGTTCCTGAACTTCAACAAGTCCAGTATTGTTATCGATCCTGCTGACCCAGAGGCGGTTAAGCGGCTCACACTCTTGATCGAGGATTGCGACATTCTGATCGATGGCCGCGATATCGATGGCGCGAACTGCCCGCTCGTTGATGTCGCCGCAATGCGACAACGACAGCCAGGGCTAATCTACCTTGAAGCGAGCTGGTTCGGCCGGGAGGGGCCTTATGCTGAGTTCACCGCGAGCGACTCGATCGTTCGCGCCCTTGCCGGGCTCATTAAGCTCGTTGGGCCGGTCGAAGGCCCACCTTTGCACGCGCCGGATTTCCAGACCGGTGTCCTAGCAGGTCTATGGGGCTTTATCGCCGCTGCCTCGTCAGTGTTCGCGCGAATGCAGAGTAGAGCAGGTCGGTCGTACTCGCTCAGTATTTTCGAAGCCTGCATCTCGCTCAGCGAGTATCAGCTATTCGAGGCATTTCAGCGCGGCGAGGTGATGTGCCGGATCGGCATCAATCGCTTCTGGCCAAACTTTCCAGCCGGCATCTATGAAACAAAGAAGGGATGGCTCGGCGTCACGACAATAACCCCGAGCCAATGGCGTGCGTTCTGCGAGATGCTCGACCTTCCTGAATTGCGCGATGATCCGGCACTCGTGCTCGGCGCCGATCGTCTACAGCATATGGAGCAGATCGAACGACTGTTCATACCTAGGCTTAGGAGGCGGACCGCGCAGCAGTGGTTTGCCGAGGGACTTAAGCTCAAGATCCCGATTGTGCCGGTGCCAGAGATATCCGATCTTCTGCAGGACAAAGAGAAGATTGACCGTGGCGCAATCGTGCCCATTGTGCTCGGCAAGGAGAGAGCGCTGACGGCCGGCTCAATGCAGCGGCTGACATTGACACCGCCGCGCCGGGGCGGAAAGGTTCCGTGTCCCGGCGGGCGGCAGGGTTTTACGAGTAGCCGACCGAACTCCACAACCGGAGTGTCGAGGTTACCCGATTGCAGCGGTCCAGCCGAACAGCCTTTGCTAGGAACTCGTGTCATCGACTTTTCGATGGGCTGGGCTGGCCCATTGTGTACGCGAACCCTTGCTGATCTCGGTGCAGACGTCATCAAGATCGAGGCGATCCAGTACCCGGACTGGTGGCGCGGTGTTGATCGCCGCCCCGATTACGTCAACCGTCAGATGCACGAGAAGACGCTGCGCTTCTGCATGATGAATCGAAATAAGCGCGGCATCACGCTCGATCTGACCAGACCCGAGGGCCTCTCGCTCGCGAAGCGCCTGATAGCGGGCGCCGACATTGTCGTCGACAATTACTCCGTGGACGTGCTGCCAAAGCTTGGGCTCGGTTACGGGGTCCTCAGGGTGCTCAACCCGCACCTTGTGGTGATATCGATGTCAGCCTTTGGCACGAACAGTGATCGTCGCGGCTGCCGAGCCTACGGCTCGACCCTGGAGCAGGGCTCGGGGCTGCCGAGCGTGGTAGGAACTGTCAATGGGCCGCCAGTGATGAGCCATGTTGCGTTTGGAGATGCTATGGGCGGTCTGAATGGTTGCGCTGCAGTTCTTGTTGCACTGATCCACGCCCGCGAGACTGGGCAGGGGCAGCTTATTGATCTCGGGCAGGTCGAATGCATGATGCCGCTCGCTGCTCCATGGATCATTATCCAATCACTTTGTGGTACGTCGACAAGGTACGGCAATCGGCATCCTCAGTTTGTGCCGCACGGCTGCTTCCGGTGTGCCGGCGAAGACAGCTGGATTGCAGTAGCTGCCACCGATGCGGGTATGTGGCAGAGGCTTGCGAGCGTGATCGGCCGATCAGACTGGGCTGCTGACCCCTCCCTGAAGCTCGTGGACCGTCGCCGTTCAATTGAGGATACAATCGAGGGAGCCATCGAAGCCTGGACGCGCAAGCGTGATGCAGATCAGGTAATGGCCGAGCTGCAGGGCGTCAGGGTTGCGGCGGGAGTGGTCCGCCTGCCGATTGACCTGCTGCAAGATCGGCACCTAAGATCGCGTGGATTCTTCCAAGAGATCGAACGTTCGTTCATCGGAGCGCACCTGCAGCCGTCAATTCCGATTCGCGAAGGCGCACGGCCCCACTCAATCCGCCGAGCGGCGCCTACCCTGGGAGAACATAACAGCGAAATCCTGGCAGACTTGCTCGGGCTCGGCGAGGTCGAAATCGCAGAGCTTGCCAGCAAAGGCATCATCGGCACGAGAATGCTCTCGGAAGTAGAGCTGAGACAAGGACGGCGATCTCGAGAGACTTCGACCTAATAGCTCATGTTTAAGCGTGGACGCTCGCAGCGAACGCTTTAATTGCCCTTGATCGCGCAGGACTAGCAACACACGTGGGCCCATCTCGGAAGGGGACCTTTCTTCCTCACACTATGGGATGTCGGGTGTGTCGCTGTTGCCTTCCCGCATTCAGATTAAGGAGTTTCGATTGTGTGACAGCGGCGTAGCTCAATGACGCATTGATGCAACACGCGCGCGGTAATGCATTTGCGTGATTCGCGAAAGTCCACTCATGACACGAGTGTCACCTGGAAGACAGACCGGAGAGCAAAGAAGACGAACGCCCGTCTTGGTACCAGCCCGTCCATCCGGTCGGCAAAGACTGAATAGCATTGATGTCGCAGGTGCTCGAACTGTGTTGATCACGCGTCTTCGCTGGTAGATCGGAAGCGTATCAGATTGCCGGCCCAAAAGCGGAACACGAGGTTGCATGTAAGTCAACTACCAGCGCTCGTCATTGATCCGAACAGCTGAGCATGTCACCTATAGGCAGCTTCGCTGGAGAAGCGAGCTCGGTATGTAAGATCCAATCGTATGGTTGCCGTCATGGGGTTGGATCGGTTGAACGGCGCGACAACTCGCAGCCTGTTCCTCGCGGACTGCCTTCGTTTCACGCCCTGAGTGGCACATAATGGTCTTAAGTGCTCTGGAGGAAAAGACTTCGCTTGTGTTCTCTAGGTGCGAAGATTGTTTCTCAAGAGTGTGGTGCATCGCTCGAGTGCGAGATGTTTCTGAGAAAGGGAGTACGGCATGGCGCGCAGTGGTGAAATGGCGCTCGGACTATACGTCTTACAGGCGGGATATATCGAGGGAGCTTGGCGCGATCCGAGCGTGCCGAAGACGGGCGGAGTCGATGTCGAGCATTATGCGCACCTTGCGGCACTTGCCGAAGGCGCGGCATTTCACTTCGTGTTTCTGGCGGATAGCCCAAGTGTCGTCGAACGTGACAATGCAAACATAGCTCGTGCCGGCCGAAACGATACGTTTGAGCCGATCACTTTGTTGTCGGCTCTTTCATCAAAAACAAAAAATATCGGCTTTGTTGCAACAGCGACCACGACGTATCACCAACCCTATCATCTCGCACGTATGATTGCTTCCCTTGACCACCTCTCGCACGGACGTTCCGCTTGGAACATCGTTACCTCTGGAAATAAGTTCGAAGGGGCGAATTTTGGCGATGAAGAAATTCCAGAGCATGACGCGCGATATGAGCGAGCTAGAGAGTTCGTAGGTGTCATGACGGGGCTTTGGGATACATGGGAAGAGGACGCCTTCATTCGTGACAAGCAAAGTGGGATCTACGCCGACACGACGAAGCTGCACTTTCTCAATCACCGTGGTACCTATTTTTCAGTCAGAGGCCCATTGAATATCGCGCGACCGCCCCAGGGGTACCCCGTATTGGTTCAGGCCGGCTCATCCGAAGCCGGCGTCAAATTCGCTGCAGAATTCGCCGAAGTTGTATTCACCGCCCAGCCTTTGCTTGAGAGCGGTAAGCAGTACTACGCAGATCTAAAGGAGAAGGCTCGCGGGCTGGGGCGCGAAGACGATCAGATATTGGTGATGCCTGGCATTGTCCCGATTGTTGGGAGGACCAAGCAGGAGGCCTCCGATAAGCTTAAGAAACTGCAGTCCTATACACATACAGACGTCATGACGGAGACGGCAGATCGATGGCTGGGGTTCGTCACCGACCTGCGTGCGATCAATTTGGACTCCTTAGTTCCGGCCACATTGCCCGAGACGAATTTCATTCAGAGCCGCCAGAAGGTGCTCCTCGAGCTAGCTGCGCGCCAAGGAATGACCTGGAGACAGCTGATCCGCTTGATATCGGATTCGCGCGGACATCTAATGGCGGTAGGGACGCCTAGTGAGATAGCCGACATCATGATCAATGCCTTCGATCAATATGCGGCCGATGGATTCAACCTCATTCCCGCGATAGTCCCGAGCGGGCTCAAAGATTTTGTGGAGCTCGTCGTTCCTGAATTGCGCCGACGCGGTAAGTTTAGGTCGGAAAGCTCGGGGCGGACTCTTAGAGAAAACCTCGGGCTCAAGCGGCCACACAATCAGTTTACGCGAGCGGCGTAGCCTTGCTCTGAGTACTTGGAGGCGAGTCGCGCCGTTGTGGCGGAACCGTGCTGGTGCGGCATCGGCTGGAGCCGGAGGCCGGGACCGCCGTCGCAGCGCCGAAGTGGGGCACCGGAAGCTGCTCCGGCCCGCCTGCTCCCGTCGTTAGCTATGCCTTTCTGGAATAGTTACTTCCTGTCCCGGGACGGGCGCGGCGGCTTGCGTCCCCTCGACATCGGTTTCGGAGGCGTCGCACCCTTGGCTGGTTCAGCGAACAGTTCCGACAAATGAATACCCAAGGTCGTGGCGATGCGGTCCAGGAGATCAATGGTCGGGTTCTCTTTCTGCTGCTCAATGCGGCCCATGTACGAGCGGTCGATCCCGGCATCAAAGGCCAATTGCTCTTGCGGAATGCCGCGATCTACACGGATCCGGCGCACATTCCAGGCCACAAGCGCACGAGCGTTCATGCGCAAAGGCAGCCATTCTGACGATTATGAAACCACTGGTTATAGACATACTATTGCGATAAGCTGGCACTGAAGCAGTTGGCTCTCTATGCGGCGCGGTGCTTTTACGAAGCAGGTCACCAGGACGCAGATGTCGCGAAGTTTATCTTTTTCTAACGCTGTCGATCCGTCACAACTCGGGCTCAGCGCAAGACAGTTCGCTACTGGCGGGAGAGCAAAATGGCGCCTGCGATAACTGCGGCTTTTTCCGGGCGCCGCGACTAAATAGGACAACCGTTCACCAGAAGCTCGAAAAGTGAAACGAATTGTTCCCGTTGGGCTGCCTTCGGGCCGCGGCCCTTTCACCGGCGCGCGAACGACTAGTCTCCATTCCGTCCCGGCAGGGTAAGAGCAAGGAGATGCTAGCTGCGTAGCAAACCCGATTAGTCACCGCTATCGCTGCGAGTGGATCCAGCCCCAATAGAAGAGCAAATGCGCAAAATGGAGCCACGAGCCATTCTGAGCCGATATGCGCTCGCAGCCACGGCCAAAAAGAGCTTGGGACCGCGACGATTCGAGCGGTACCAAAATGCCCCCGATTTAGTTATCGTTGCTCGATTTCGATAGATTTTTCAGTCTAGTAGGAGTTTCAGCGTGCCGGCCGACCCGAAGATCGCAGATTTGGCGCCCAGCGCGCGCGAGCTCACGTCATATGACAAGGAGCACGCTGTTACCTACATGCGACTTCTCGATGCCGCGGCTGATACGGCAGATTGGCGCGAAGTCGCGCGCGTTGTGCTTGGGCTTGATCCGATTCTCGAACCGGATCGTGCGCAACGCACCTTCGATAGTCATATGGCTCGGGCCAAGTGGATAGCGGGCCAGGGGTATCGCGATCTGCTGCGTGGCGGTTGGCCAAAGGAATGAACAAGGCGGAATCAAAATCGGCAGAATTCCTAGCAATCGTAAAACATGATCATTGCATCGATTCGGTGCATGGAAGGCGGATACGCGGCACGCACGTAACCGTAAAGCGCCACAATCATGGGCTGCAGTTCGCCATGCGTGAAGATCATGCAGGGAAATAGTGCAATGCCAGGTACTGACTGGAGATCTGAGGAAGCCTACAGCGGCCTCAAGAAGGCAGAAGCTGCCGACCTGGCCTGGGAGTGGCTGCGCCGGGATCGCGACTACCAAGAGGCCTATAGGCGGCTATCTCGCCATGAACGTTCAAAAGCAGCGGCGGGCCAGTTCCGGCGGAAGTGGGGGCTCTCGTTTTCCAGCTGATCCGCAAAAGACATTCGACAAGCAAACCGTCTTCTGGGCGCCCGAAGTCCTGCCGACCGTGCTGGCTTTGCGTGCCGCCAACTGCGTGACGCCCGAAAAGTACCAGCTCGATTTTGCCAATCTGCCGGGCAGCGAGCTGCGTCGCGCGCCGGACGGATGGCATGCGATCGTGCCGCTCGGGGGCGCAAAGCATCGCCTTTGGCTGAGCAAGCTTCCGACGGGCGGGTCCGCTGTCGTCCTCGATCTGCCGCTCGACGCGAGTTTCGAGCTTCGCTTGCAGGCCGCACGTCGATTTTGGCTGGCGCTTGAGCATCGGCCGCTCGGAACGCCTCCTCTTGCTTTGCCGGCCTTGAAGCGGCGTCGGCTGATCCTCGCGCTGCGCGCACTGGATGGCTGGCAGGAAGGAAATAGCTATCGCCAAATCGCGCAAGGCCTGTTTGGAAGCCATCGTATTGCTGACCGGGGCTGGAAAACAGACGACTTGCGCAGCCGAACCATTCGACTTGTTAAGCTGGGGCGACGCCTCCTGCGCCTTCGCTGCCGCGCATTTCTCCAAAAGGGCAGACGCAGGAATGACAGTTCATGAGCTCTTGAGTGATCGTGGCATACCTTTGTTCAGTGCAGCCGCTTCTTCTGTTAGCATGACGCGATCGCAGATAGAGGATGAGGGTTTTGCGCTCGATCTCCTCCCGTCCTTTGCCGCGCGGATCGTTGCACGAAAAGGCGCTATCTTGGCGATCCTGCTCTGATGGTCTTCCCAGGCTGAGTGCTCTCGATTCAAGTGGCGGCAATGCAGCGATCTCCCGCTGCACTGGATTAAAGGCTCGCTGGCGTCAGGCAGCCTGCGCAAGCGTTGACTTCTTGCAAAGACGAGTGACCCACCGGCAAAAGGAACGTGCAATCTCGGGATACTCGCTGCGATCCACCGCATAGGCGCGATATTGCATGCCACTTGGAGTGCGCGACCCCGGTATGATCTGCAGAACGCCCCCACGCACCAGATCGCTGACAATGATTTCGGGTGCGACAAGAAGGCATTTTCCTGTCATGACGGCCGGCAGAGCAAGATAGTTGTGATCATAGCGCGCGCCTGGCTTTATGTCGTTTGAAGACAGGTTCATGGCCCTCAGCCAAGTCGGCAGGATGTCGGGCCGAGATGTGATGTTCAGTATCGGGGTTGAGCGGACAATTGAGAGCTCTCTGCCTGCGACCAGATTTGGCGGACCAACACATACCAGCTCCTCATTGTAGATCTCCCAACTGTCGGCAGGCTCGATCACGGAAAGGTCGCGTGTAATCAAGATATCGAAGTCGTCCGACGATGTCGGCGGCGATAGCGAGCTGACGACATCCACAATGACACCGCCCATTTCCGAAGAGAATGCCTGCAGATTTGGAATCAGAATGGAGAAAGCAAAGGTCGATAGTGACGTGCGGACCACAAGCCGATTGCTGCCCGCGGCCGCACGTCGGCGCATTCTTTTAGCGGTGAAGCCGACCGTCTCGAGCGGTTCGGAGACTGCGTTTGCGAATAGCCTTCCAAACTCGGTCAAATCACTGCGCCGGCCGCGCCGCTCGATGAGGTCTGCGCCCAGATACTCGCGCAGGACGGACAAATAGCGGCTGACCGAACTCTGCGTTGTTCCCAAGCTGCTGGCGGCCCGCGTGACGCTGCCTTCGCGTGCGACGGTCACAAAGGCGCGGATCGCATTTAGAGGAACTTCATCGTCTTGAGCCGCCATTGTCTGCTCCGGGGCCGGAAAAGCCATCCATCACATTATTCGATGTCCACAGCGGGATTGCCGCGTATCTGCGGCTGGCCGCGCACAAAATCCGCGTAAGGCCGATTTGATAGGTGGTCCAGCACCGCACAAGATCTCAGTGCGTCAGGGGGGACTAGGTCTTTTTGCGGCGTGCCGGCTTCGGCTTGCGACCTTTAGGTAAGGTAGCTGGCGGCGGCGCACCTTTGGACGGCCGAACAAACAGCTCGGAAACCGCAACGCCGAGCGTCTCGGCAAGGCGATCGAGAAGATCGATTGTCGGATTTGCCTGTTGACGCTCAAGTCCGCTCATATACGAGCGATCAACACCTGCATCATAGGCCAATTGCTCTTGCGGAATACCGCGCTCGACGCGGATCCGGCGCACATTGTAAGCCACAAGCGCACGAGCTTTCATGCGCGCAGGCAGCCATTTCGATGGCCATCAAACCACTGGCTATAACCGACCTAATAGCATCATCAAACTGGAGGGTTCGATCGTATTATACGATGCGTGTCACTGAATGGTTGTTCCGCGAGGCTACTGGGGCGTGCCGCGCAGGTGCTGGCATGGAGAGGGGCAATGACATTCGGTAAGAATTGTGAGTTTGAGGGCAGAACTGGGTGGGGTGTTCTAAGTTTTGCGGTAGGCTTACTGGCGTGCAGCGGCACACACGCGGCGGACCTGCCACTGAAGGCCAGAGCGGTCGAATACGTAAAGATCTGTTCGCTGTATGGTGCCGGCTTCTATTACATCCCCGGCACGGACACCTGCGTCAAACTGGGCGGTTACCTGCGCACTGACCTGGTCGTTAACAGCAACAGTGATTTTGATCCGGCCTATAACGGGGTGGCGGGTGCGCGAACCCGGCTGGGCAATGCCTACACGTCGCGCTCCCGCGGAGACCTGAACATCGATACGCGAACGGCGACCGAGTATGGCACCCTCCGTACCTTCTTCGAGACGGGGCTAACCTGGACGGATGCGACCTACAGTGGCGCCGGAACAGGTGCGACCGTTTACTCGTCGATCGGCGGTGTTCAAGCGCCGAACAATGCCAACTCCGGCGCCATCGCCGGAGGCACGGTTGGTGTCTACTCCGCATTCATCCAGTTTGCCGGGTTCACCATCGGAAAAGCGATCTCTCAGTTCTCAGTACCCTGGACGAACTATCCAGCGAACAATTATGATGATTTGCCAGGTGGTACCGGCTGGGTTACAGGCGTCAACCAGTTCACCTATACGGCCGACTTCGGCCAAGGCATTACGGCGTCCTTCTCGGCTCAGGATCAAGTTGCCCATGCCACGACCAACGTCTGGAACGTGAGCGCCGCAACGGCGGCCGGCCTTGCGGCAGGTGCGTACGGCGGCAACGACATCGCCGGTACGGCAACTCCCGACTTCATCACGATGCTGCGCATTGACCAGGCCTGGGGTTTGTTCCAGGCATCGCTTGCCGCGCATGACAATCATGCTGCTTACTATGGCGGTGATGAAACAACCGGTCATCCGAGCGACAAGTGGGGGTGGGCCACTCAGCTCGCCCTGTCGATCAAAAACATTCCGACCGGGCCGGGTGACACGATCAATATGTCTGGCGCCTATACCAGGGGTGCCAGCCGCTACGATTTCAATGAGAATATGTCGACCACCTACGCCATGCATGGCGGCACGGGTTTGCCGGGCCTCTACCAGAGCATAGGTCTTGCGGGCTTATCTGACTCTGTGTTTGTGAATGGCAGCTCACAGGAGTTGACCACCACGTACGGCTTCCGCGCTGGTTATACCCATAATTGGGATGCGTATTGGAATACGGGCATCTATGGTGGGTGGGCAGCCGTCCGGTATAGCAGCATCGCGAAAGGCTATATCTGTGGCGCCTTCATCGCAGGCCTCGCGCTTTCGAGCGGCCTTGCTGGCTGTAACCCGGATTTCAACTACGGCGCGCTCGGCCTCATCACGCGTTGGACACCCGTCAAGAACCTGACCTTTTCAGCCGACATTGCCTACACGATGCTCGATCAAAAGTATGCGGGTGGAAGCACAGTGACACTGCCGGCGCAGGCGAGTATTGCCAAGCCGGCTGCGGTTTATGAGCTGAAGGATCAGAGCACCGTGACACTGCTGCTGCGCGCGCAACGCAACTGGTGAGGTCGTTTCGGGATGGACAGTATGGCTTCCGAGCTATTCATTATAGGTCGGCGGTCCAGCGCTTAAGCCTCCAGGGAAGGACTCCGATATGCCTATCGGAGTTCTGCTGGATGCAGTTGCTGTTTCTCACGTGAGAGGCGAAAACTTCAATTCGCCGTGGACAGCGTCGTACAGCCTCTTTGTCAAAACTGGACTGGATCAGGTTCGTCGGGGCTCTTTCTGAGCTCCGGCGTATCCATCCGAGCTAGGCCGCGAACAGGGGCTCACCGGTTCAAGCGGTTGAGGAGTTCCGGGTCTTCCCTGTGCATCCTGATGAGCTCTGTCAGGTTCTCGATGCCGAAGTCGGTGAACGCCATGACCTGGTCGTCACCTATGCCGTAAACCCAGATGACGCCATCCTCTGTGTCCATTCCGTTGGCCACGTCCGAGAGCCAGTCCTCGTCTTCTCCAAGGTCCTTGGCGACGCGACTGATGGTGATGACGGCATAAACCTTGTTGACGTGCATGGCTACGCGGCCTGAGTGGAGGGTGTCAGCGCAGGAGGCGTCCAGTCCCAGGGCAACAACTCGTGCAGGCGGTTCTGCGGCATATCGGCGATGCGCGCGAAGACGTCGGCAAGCCAGGCTTTCGGGTCGATGTCGTTGAGACGCGCCGTCATGATAAGCGTGGCCATCACGGCAGCTCGCTCCGCGCCGCGATCAGAACCGGCGAACAACCATGCCTTTCTTCCCAGGGCAAAGCCGCGCAACGCCCGCTCTGCTGCATTGTTCGTCATGCAGATCCTTCCGTCGTGGACAAGGCGGGCAAAGCCCTCCCAACGGTTGAGCAGATAGTTGATCGGCTTGATCACGTTGGACGAACGCGACAGCCGGGCAGATTCCGCCCGGAGCCAAGCCTCAAGGTCGGTCAGCAGTGGCGCGCTTCTTTCCCGGCGGATCTGCAGCCGCTCCTCGGCGCTCAGCCCATAGATGTCGCGCTCGATCTCGAACAGCTGGTCAATCCGACGAACCGCTTCCAGCGCAACGGGCGAGATCGCCGTCGCCGACCGTCCGCGGCGCGCGTTCTGGGCGATATCGGCCAGTTCGAAGAATGCTCTGCGGCCGTGTGCCCAGCAGAAGGCGGCCGTGGCCGGCAACGCCTTGCGTCCGGGATCGAAGAGAGCGTTAAACCCGCTATAGGCATCGGCCTGCAGTATCCCAGCGAAGTTCTGAAGATGCCGCGCGGGATGCTCGCCGCGCCGATCACGTGAGGCGTAGAACAGCGCCGCCGGTGGATCTCGCCCGCCGAATGGCCGATCGTCGCGAACATAGGTCCAAATCCGGCCGGTGTCCGTCTTCCCCTTCGCCAGGATCGGGATCTTGGTGTCGTCGCCATGAAGCCTATTGGCGGAGAGCACATAGGCTTCGATTAGTTCAAAGATCGGCCTGACCGCGAAGGCTCCGGCGCCCACCTGGTCCGCCAGCGTCGAGACCGATAGCTCGATCCCCTCGCATTTGAAGCGCTGGACCTGTCTGTTTAACGGCTGATGCTGGCCAAATTTGTCAAACAGGATCGTCGCCAGAAGCTGGGGTCCGATATAGCCCCGCGGCGTGGCATGGAACGGCGCTGGCGGCTGCGTGATCGCCTCGCAGTCCCGGCAACTAAACTTCTCCCGCACCGTGTCGATCACCTTGAACCGGCGTGGGATCTCTTCCAGCGTCGAGGTCACGCTTTCGCCGAGCTTCGACAGCCGGGCCGATCCGCAGCAGGGACATTGCGTCGGGGCCGGCAGGACCACGCGTTCTCGCTCGATGTCATCGGGAAAGGGCTGGCGCAGAGGCCGCTTGCGCTCAAACGAACGCACCGTCTGCGTCTTCCCGGCCGCCTTCTCGGCAGCCAGTTCATCTTCAGTAGCGCCCGCCTCGAGCTCTTCAAGCTCAAGTTCCAGCTGGTCGAGCAGCCGCGCCGACCGCTCTGAGCGCGTGCCATATATAGTCCGTCGTAGCTTCTCGATCTCGAGCTTAAGATGGGCAATCAGCGCTTCGGCGCTCGATTGCCTCGCCTGGGCGTTGGCCGCTTCAGCAAGCCTCGTTTCCGCCGCGAGCCTGGCCGCGCGCTCGGCCAGGATCATTGCATGCGCAGCGGCAAGATCGGGCGGCAGGTCGGCGCTGGAGTCCATAGCCAGATGGAATCACATTCGCTGCCAAACTCAAATGACAAAGTCTCAACCCACGCTCGTGGGACGCCAGGACTCCTGCGGATTGCGCCAGTCGATGCCGGATAACAGATAGCTCATCTGCGCCTGCGATATCGGCACCACGCCATCGGCCAGCGACGGCCAGACAAAACGACCTCTCTCGAGTTTCTTCGTAAACAGGCACGCCCCCTGACCATCATGCCATATCACCTTCAATAAATCGCCGCGACGCCCCCGGAAGCAGAACAAATGACCGCTGAGAGGATCGCGGCGCAACACCTCTTGCACCTGCAACGACAAGGAGGCGAAGCCTTTGCGCATGTCGGTGTGGCCTGTCGCCAGCCACACGCGAACTCCCATAGGAACCGGAATCATCGCGGATCCAGAGCCTCGATGATCCGGCGAAGCGCCTCAACGTCGACACCCGTATCGACAATGACGCGCCGCCCGCCAGCCAGCTCGATCTCAATCCGACGCTCTGTCGAATGCATTGTCGCGCTCTCCGATGAGGCTGCTACCGACGCCACGGGCCCACCCTCGGCCACAACTGCCCTGACAAAACCAGTCTCGGATTTGGTCCGGTTCGCCGCGAAGGCTCTTCGCCAAGTCACCAATAGAGAACGCGACAAGCCGTACCGCCGCGCTGTCGCCGCTACCAGGCGAGGCTCGGATAGGCTCTCCAAAACAATCCGCGCCTTCTCCTCCTCAGACCAACGCCGCCGTCGGCCTGTATCGACCACTTCAAGTCGATTCAGCGTACTGATCGTATGGCTGTCCATACGTACAGTTCTCAACCATCAGGCCAGCCCGCCGCAAGGCGGCTCCCCTCGGAGGCTTACGCTCCGGCGGCTGGCCGAGGCAATGCTTAGTGCGACTGTGGCCAGAAGAGCTGCACCGCTTATCAGAGTCAATTGCCGTTACCCGTCCGTTCGGCCAGTTGCCCGAACCGCTTCTAGCCAAAGCCAAAGATCATCGACGAGACCGAGCCTATTGCACTCCGCTTCGACATGACGCGATGCGATGTCAAGGAATGTTTCGGCTCCGTACGTCGTCTTGAACTTGTCGATTTTTTCCAGGTCGAACGTGATCGACCAACGCCCCGAATCGTTGTTGATATCGACGCCTATGTCACTTGCTGATGCTGCGGGAGGGCGCTCCGATCCCATTTCCTGTATCCAGGTTTCATTTCAGGAAGCGTTTTTCGTTATCCTTGACCCGCTCCATGTTCTGAAGACGGAAGATCTCGTCAACACTGACGATGTCTTTGTGCACGTTCTGGACGCCGCCATCGGCAATGATACGCCGGAAAGTATTCTGCATGGCTGTCGTGGCAGCTCTTATGCCATAGTTGCCGTAGATGGTCATCTTGATGTTGCCAAGCGCTTTGATGCGCGAGGCATCAAGTTCTGGAAACGCGTTTGGCACGATCGCTACCGGTGCGGATCCGCGCCATGCATGACAGAAACGCTCGATTTCGCAAGGCGTCGTTTTCTTAGAGTGGATGAGAATCATGTCCGCTCCAGCCGCCATATAGGCCATGCTGCGCTTTAAAGCCTCTTCCTGACCCAGCCCTGCGATCAGCGCCTCGGTGCGGGCGATCACGAGAAAATCGGGATCTCGCCTGGTTGCGACTGCGGCCCTGATCTTGCCCTCGAACTCGTCGATGCGAAGAAGCTCCTGACGTCCATCAGCAGCAAGGCTCGTCACTTTTGGGAATGTCTTGTCTTCGATAACGACCGCGCTTGCGCCGGCACGCTCATATTCGCTGACGGCATGAATGACGTTGATCGCGTTGCCGTAACCCGTATCGATATCGGCGACAATCGGTAGGCTCGTGCGCGCTCCAATCGACCGAAGCATGTCGAGATGCTGTGTCATGGAGATCAGGCTCATGTCCGGCAGGCCATAAAGCGCGGACAACTCAAAGCCCGAAGCCCATAGGCCGTCAAATCCAGCTTCCTGCGCCAGAATCGCCGACAATGGGCTATGCGTGGCCATGATGTGGGCAAGGCCAGTCTCGGCCATATGGGTGCGGAGGCGCTTGGCTTGGGACAATATAGTCTCGCTAGGAGAAAGCCGTACAAGCGGCGATGGTTCGGTCGAAGGCTGCGAGCCCCAGAACTCACGATGCCGCGGGGAACGGGATAAACGTGGATTTACTAAGCGTGCCAGCCACTGCAAACTCGTCGAGCAGAGACTTGCTCAAAGCCCTATTCCACTTCGATGAGCTTGCCGTTCGCTGTGCGCTTGTCATCCAGTGCAGGGAACGACGGGTGGAAGTGTTGTCTCAGCGACAGGAAATCCTATCGTCCGCAAGCGGACCATCTCTATTCGTAATTAAGCGAACCTGCCAATTAGCTCATCGAATCTCTCGATGACATGATCGAATTTGCCGTCTTTATGCTCCTTCTGCGGTCCAGCAGCAGAGGTCAGCCCCAGAATAAGCAGCGGCGTTCGACGGCTGAGCAACTGAGCTAGCGCTTGCCGCTCCGTGTTAGAGACGACGTAGCCACGGGCGTTTTCACTTCGGTCCATTTTGCCGGGATGCCTGCTTCGTTCGGCCTGCTACCTATCGAACAGTCGCCGGGGTTTCATTGGCTGCCTGCAGCCGAACCTCCTGCTGCCAAAGTCCGAAGCGTTACGATCAGGCCGGGCGGGCTCAGGCCTCCGTTGCCTTGAGCCGGCACGGCGCCGCGCGGGCCTTTCCAATGTTTCTGTCTCGGCTTTTTCCGAAAGTACGGCCGCGGCATCGCACCTTTATATCGTTGCATCGTATAATTCGATGGACGTCATCGCTGTGTAGCAGTGCGGGTTTTGGAGTGCTCTGGCGTTAACCTGTCGGCGTAGTTGCTGAGTTGGTCACGCCGCGCGGGCCTTCCGGCCGATATCAAAGGAGCGGGTAATGGCATTTGGTTTGGGCGGAGAAATCAATGGAAGTATCGCTCCGGCGGCTGGCCTTTGCGGTGCTTCTCTGTTGATTGCAAAAGATAAGATTCTGGCTGTGGTGCAGTCACTGATGTGTGGGAGGTCGGCGCTGCCCCGTGCCTTCGGAGAGCTGAAAGGGAGGATGGGGACACAATTTCCGCCGCAGGGTGGTCGCTCAAGATCGGAAAGCGAGTGAGCCGGCGGGATAATGTCGTTGGGTTTTCGTGCTGAACGAACAGTCAGGGGTAGTGTGTGAGAGAACTTTTGACCATCGAGCAACTCTCGGTCGCTTTCGGGGAGACCCGAGCGGTTCGCTCGATCGATCTTCAGGTTCGCAAAGGCGAGGCGGTGGGGATCATCGGAGAGAGTGGATCGGGAAAGTCCGTGACCTGGCTCGGTGCTCTCGGACTGCTGCCGCCGAGTGTCGCGATCTCCGGCCGCGTCCTATTGGATGACCAGGAGCTCCTTGGGGCACCGGCCGAAAGGCTTTGGCAGATCCGCGGCAAGCGGGTCGCGATGATCGTCCAGGATGCTCAAAGCGCACCCAATCCGGTTCTAACCGTGGGCCGCCAGATCATCGAGGTGTTGCAACTGCATCGGGGCATGGGAGAGCGTGCCGCGCGAGCCGAGGCCAAGCGGCTATTCGACCTGGTGCGCATTCCCGACGCCGAGCAACGGCTCAAATTCTATCCCCATGAACTGTCGGGTGGACAAAATCAGCGTGTCATGATCGCCATGGCACTGGCCGGCCGGCCCGATCTGTTGATCGCTGACGAGCCGACCACCGCGCTCGATGTCACTGTCCAGGCGCAGATTCTGGATCTTTTGCGAGACGTCCAGCGCGAAACCGCAATGGCTCTGGTGTTGATTTCGCACGATCTGGGCGTGATCGCCGAGGTGTGTAGTCGCGCCTACGTCATGTATGCCGGTCGGATCGTCGAGTCCGGGCCGGTCGGCGACCTATTTGCGACGCCATGTCATCCCTATACGCGCAGCCTGCTTGAGGCGCTTCCGAGCCTTGATGGCCCCTTGCAGCGAATGAACGCCGTTTCGGAGGGCACGCCCGGTGCAGGATTATCGCGCCATGGATGCGCCTTCGCTCCGCGATGCGCAGACCGCGCCGATCTCTGCGGCCGCGTGGAACCTGAGCTGACGGCAGACCTTCTCGGCAGGCGGGTCGCGTGCGTGCGTGCGGACCACGCCAGGCCCTTGGAGGTCGTTGCGTGAAGGGGGCACTTCTGCTGGCCGAGGGCCTTGCAAAGGCCTACCCCTTGCGAGGCGGCCTGTTCGCGCGGCGTTCGCAGATCCTTGCCGTCAATGGGGTTTCGGTTTCGCTCAACAAGGGTGAGACGCTCGGTCTCGTCGGCGAGTCGGGTTGCGGGAAATCGACGCTTGGGCGCTTACTGCTCGGGCTCGAAAAGCCGGACGCGGGCTGCGTCACATTCGACAACGAAGTCATGCCCTCCAGCAAAGCTGCCGCGTGGCGGCGGCTGCGCGCAAGGATGCAGCTAGTATACCAGGATCCGTTAGGTGCGTTGGATGCGCGGCTGAGCGTTGCCGAACAGGTGGGAGAGCCGCTCGTCATTCATGGCATCGGCGGTCCCGCGAAACGGAAGGCGCGGGTCCTAGCTCTGCTGGCGCTCGTCGGGCTCTCCGAGCAACATGGCGCCCGCCTGCCACATGAACTGTCCGGTGGCCAGCGACAGCGCGTGGTCCTGGCGCGCGCTCTTGCGACATCGCCGGACCTGCTGGTCTGTGACGAGCCGATCTCGGCGCTCGATGTTTCGATCCAGGCGCAGGTGATCAACCTGTTTATGGACATCCAGCAAAAGTTCGGCGTCGCGATGATCTTCATCAGCCACGACCTGCGGGCCATTCGGCAAATCAGCCAGCGCATCGCGGTGATGTATCTTGGTCGCATCGTCGAGGAGGGAATAACCGACGACATCCTGCACGCTCCTCTTCATCCCTATACGCGCGCCTTGGTCTCTGCGGTTCCGGAGGTGCGCAAGCCAAGAGCACGGCGGACCATTCTGGCGGGTGATCCGCCCAATCCCGCTGACCGGCCGGACGGATGCGAGTTCCATCCGCGCTGCCCCGTTGCTATGTCAACCTGCAGCAATCTAAAGCCCTTGCTCCTCGGAAGCGGGAGTCGCGGCCGCAAGGTCGCCTGCCACCTGGCTGCAGCAAACGCCAGCCAGCCGCTGGGGGCGCATTGATGGCTTGGTTCGCTCTGGCGCGGTTCGCGCGCGCGATGATCACGATCCTTGTTGTGGTCGGCTTTGCATTCATTGTGCTGCGCCTCTCAGGGGATCCGGCCTTGGAGATTCTCTCCAACGATGCGCCACCGGAAGCGCGCGATGCGTTCCGCAGCGCCTTCGGGCTCGATCAACCTATCTGGGTACAATTTTTCGATTATATGACGCGTATCGCGGCTGGCAATCTTGGGAATTCGATGCGCGAAGGCCGCAACGCGCTCGCGGTCGTGATCGAGCGCATCCCCATTACACTTGCGCTCTCTGTCCCTGCGTTCCTCATCAATGTGGTGATCGGTATTCCCGCAGGCATCCTGGCCGCTCTCCACCGCAACAGCCTTCTCGACCGCGGCGTGATGCTTGGAGCGGTGGCAGGATTCACCATTCCCACCTTCGTGCTCGGTTTGCTGCTCGTGCTCGTGTTTTCCGTCCAGCTCGGGTGGCTGCCCTCAGGTGGCGCACGCAGCTGGCATCACGCGATCCTCCCGGTCCTCACCCTGGGCGCGGGCGGTGCGGCCGTTCTGGCGCGTTATACCCGTAGCGCCATGCTGGAAGTCCTCGGTCAGCCCTATATCCGCACCGCACACGTCAAGGGCGTGCCGTGGCGCCTGGTCGTCTACCGGCACGCCTTGCCGAATGCGGCCATTCCGATGGTTACGATCATCGGTTTCATGTTGGGACAGCTGATCG
This sequence comes from Bradyrhizobium ivorense, assembly GCF_900696085.1. Lineage (GTDB taxonomy): Bacteria > Pseudomonadota > Alphaproteobacteria > Rhizobiales > Xanthobacteraceae > Bradyrhizobium > Bradyrhizobium ivorense. The sequence goes on along the minus strand of NZ_CAADFC020000011.1, from coordinate 371,773 downwards.
CCGGCGCGGTGTTGGTGGAGAGCGTCTTTGCTTGGCCGGGCGTCGGCAGATTGCTGGTGGCCTCCGTTGTGAGCCGCGACCTGCCGGTCGTGCAATGCGTGCTCTTCCTCATCGCTGTGACCATGGTCACGTCCAACCTTCTCGTCGACCTCCTCTATGGCCTGCTCGATCCGCGAATTCGACGGGGAGGGCAAGCGTGATGCTGCAGCAGAGCACGTCCGAAGCGCTCACCTCGAAGCCGACCTCCACGCGACCACGAACACCCCTGCTTGTTCACATGGCGCTCGCATATCTTGCTGTTTTCGTGACCACGGCTGCTGTGGCGCAATTCATCATTCCCTACGACCCCGCAGCGATCGATCTGAAAGCCCGTTTGTCACCCCCGATCGGATGGGGCGGCTCGCTCGCTCATCCGTTCGGCACGGACGAACTCGGGCGGGACATGTTGTCCCGCCTGGTGCTGTCGATCCAAATGAGTGTTTCCATCGGGCTTGGTGCGACTGGTCTTGGAGCGATGGTCGGCACCTCGCTCGGATTTATTGCTGCTCATCTTCGTGGCTGGATCGAGCAGGCGATCCTGGCCCTGATTGATTTTCAGGCCACGATGCCATTTCTGATCCTCGCCTTGGCGGTGCTTGCCTTCATCGGAAACTCGCTGGCGGTTTTTGTCTGTTTGCTCGCGCTGCATGGTTGGGAGCGCTATGCGCGGATCGCCAGAAGCCTTGCGATCAGCGCCAATGCGCAGGGCTATGCCAGCGCCGTCCGCCAGCTCGGCGCCCATCCTCTCCACGTGTACTGGCGCCATATCCTGCCCAACGTGGCCGCGACGCTGATCGTGTCAATGACCATCTCGTTTCCAGAAATCATTCTGGTGGAAAGCGGCTTGAGCTTTCTTGGCCTCGGCGTGCAGCCGCCTTCGACATCGCTCGGTGCCATGGTGGGCTACGGTCGCGACTATCTCGCCCGCGCGCCTTGGGTCCTGATGATGCCATCTCTCGTCATTTCGCTGATGGCGTTATCCGTCTCCCTGATCGGCGACTGGCTGCGCGACCGCTTCGACGGCACGCTCCGATAGTTGTCTGCGCTCTTCCCTGTTATCAAAAGGACCGGTTCCATGCTTGGCCTGAGTAGAAGATCCTTGCTGAAAACCATTGCGCTTGGCGCTGTACTGCCCGCGCGGGCTTTCGGCCAATCCGCGCGACCCAGGATCGTCGTCGCCGTGCCGACGCAGCCGGACTACGTGGACCCGGTGATGCTCAACAACACGCCGGCTCTACGGATGCTCTCTAATGCGTTCGACGGGCTGCTACGCATCGATTTTAACGACAACATGGCGGTCAAACCCGCCATAGCCGAGAGCTGGCGACGGCTTGACAGCACCACCGTCGAATTCACGCTTCGTCCCGGCGTCAAGTTTCATGACGAGTCGACTGTTACGGCCGGCGATATCGTGTTTTCGCTAAGCCAAGAGCGTAGGCTCGGACCCACTGGGGCCGGCAATACGGTTGCCTCGCAATACCAGCAGACCATCGCCTCAGTACAGGCGACCGGATCAAGCACCGTCCTCGTCACGACAAAGATCCCGGATCCCGCAATTGACAAGAAGCTTGCGGCATGGAGTGCGCAGATCGTCAGCGAAACCGCATTCCGCAAAGCCGGCAGCTGGGAGAACTGGTTCAAGGGGCCGGTCGGGACCGGACCCTATCGAGTGATCTCAAACCAAAAGGATATAAGTCTGGTCCTCAAGTCTCACGATGAGTACTGGGGCGGTTTGCCACCGTTCGCATCGATCGAGTTCCGGATCGTCCCCGAGGTCGCTTCGCGGGTCAATGGGCTCTTGGCGGGCGACTATGATCTGATATCGGATCTGCTACCGGATCAGTTCGAATCCATTGACACGTCTCGGTTCGACGTTGTCGGGGGCGCTATTGCCAATCTACGGGTGCTGGCCATCGATACGACGGCTCCCTGGCTATCGGACCGGCGTATTCGCCAGGCGCTGAGCTTTGCCATCGACCGTGACCTCATCATCACGCAGTTGTGGCGCGGACGGATCGATGTGCCTCATGGGGCGCAGTACCCGATGTTCGGCGACGTCTACGATTCCTCGTTCCCGGCGCCCGGCTACGATCCTGAAAAGGCGCGCGGATTGCTGCGGGATGCCGGCTACAATGGCGATCCGATTGTCTATCGGCTGCTCAACAACTGGTATCCAAACCAGGTGCTGACGGCTCAGATTTTGGTGCAGATGTGGAAGGCTATCGGCCTCAATGTCGTGCTCCATCCGATGGAGAATTTCAGCCAGGTCTATGCCAAGCCCTCGCATGCGATCTGGGATGAATCCTTTTTGCCATCGTGGCCCGATCCGACATCCATGGTTTGGCGTCAGCACGGCCCAGGCGGCGGCCAACACGCGCTTAAGATATGGGATTCGCCGCAATATCAGTCGGTCGGCGCGGCTTTCGCAAAGTCGAGCGATAGCGAGGAGCGCAAGGAACTCGCGCGACAGGCCCTGGAGATCTTTGCGGAGGAAGTGCCCTTCATCATCCTGCACAACAATGGCGCCTTCTATGCCAAGCGCCGAGAGCTCGCATGGGCGCCTTACCCCGCGCTGGTGATGGATTTTGGGCCGTTCAACCCCGCGCTCAAGGTAACCCGATGAAAATTGTTCAGCTGACCGATCCTCACCTTGTCCCGACAGGAACGCTGCTGAGAGGAATTGACCCCGAAGCCCGTCTGCGCGCGTGCCTCACTGAAATCGAAGCCCATCATCTCGATGCGGCAGCGCTTGTGGTCAGCGGCGACGTCACGGATCTAGCCGATCGGCTATCATACGAGCTGTTTCGAGATATCTTGAGCGAGTTCGTCTTACCCCCATTGCATGTCACTGTCGGAAACCATGATCGTCGCAGCATGTTCGCCGAAGTGTTTCCCGAGCATTTGGCTGCTGATGGTTATGCTCATAGCAGATTTCGCTTGCGCGATCATGTCGGCCTGCTGCTTGACACCTGGACCATGGGAACGCACGGCGGGGCATTCGACACGGTGCGCCTCGAATGGATCAGAACACAGCTTGCGGAAGGCAGTGAGCCGATTTTGATGTTCATGCATCACGCTCCGATCAGGGTCGGGTTGAAGCGGCTGGACCGTATCGCGCTGCAGGGTGAGGATGAATTCTGGGACGTGATCGCCCCGTTCAAGTCACGCATACGTCACATGTTCTTTGGCCACATGCACCGGAATGTCGCGGGCTCGTGGCGAGGCATTCCTTTTACAGTGGCGGCCGGCCTCACCCATCAAGTCATGCTGGATTTTCAGACCGACATCGTACGACATATCGAGGTCGAGCCCTACTTCAGCATCATCCTGGTCAACGATCGAGACATCGTGGTGCACCCACATGCGATCCGCGATGCCAGAATTATCGATATTGTACCAGATACGACAGCTCCGCCCTATAGGCTTTGACCATCGCGTCACGAAGAGCCTGAGTATGTTTTGGAAGGTAGGCGCGACCGGAATGACTCGTGTGGTGGCGCATTAGACTGATTGCCTATGCACGTTATCTGCAGCGAGCATCAGGCCCCGCCTTGATGCGTTCGGTCTGAAGATCTCCAGCGCCCTTGAGTTCGGAGATCACGTCTGAGCGCACACCATCATGCTTCACAAGAGCCATCGTAGCGCCGGATCTGAACGGCTCGTGCGGCTTGTCATGGGCCAAGGCATGGACCAGGACCGATGAGGATAACCAGGACTCGCGACGACGCATGCCAGGCTCCATTTGGTGGAAAATGAGATATCAAGCTGAGTGAGGAATGCGCCCGAATGCTGGTTAGATCAACCATCAGGATTGGCAGCTGGCTTACTGCCGTCAAATCTCCTCTGATGCGTGCTCGCCGGAAATCGTGGCCATGACTCTCTCGCTCTGTACTATCCTGGTCTTCGCGACGCCTTGTGCTCTCTTCGATAGCCGGACATGGAACATCGCATGACTCTGAACCTCGCAGGCAGGCTCTTGGATCCGCATACGGACCTCATGAGCGCGTGCTCAATCGAGCGTAGAGGCGAGTCTGCAAGGCTCGAGCAAGTTCCGGTTGACTTGATGACCCCGCAATGCCCTCGCGGCGCGGTCGTAATTCGAGAATAGTCGCAGCGCCTACGGCTACCAGTCTTGCTCAGCCACCTTATAACTCGATCTGCCGTTTGCCGCCTCGATTGCCGCATCGTCTCAGCTCTCGGGTCATGGATCGAGACGGTACAAGCATCCACGATCTTGAGTTGGGTAGCGAGTGTCAGCTTGGCGGGACGCAGCGGCCCTAAGCAAACTGTAAGACGCCGCGGTGATCGCCATGCTCCAAAGTTCTAGCGGCCATAACATTGCTCGTCTTGCCGCGGGAACTGCATCCAGCTTTGATTAAGGCAATCTTTTATGACGAGTATGTGCGGATTTGTGGGGCGCGTTGATGGGGCGCTGTTGAGACGAATGGGCCGGCTGCTGCCGCAAGGCGGTCCTGACGTTCACATCTTGCAATCTGATCAGGCGCACTTTGCAATGCGCGCAAGCACAGATCACGGTTTGGAGCGCTTCGACGATAGGCTTGTTGCTTGTAGCGGCCATTTGCTCGATGCTGAAGGTAGGCCGCTATCTGGGTATGACGTCGCGGAAGGCTATGGAAGACAGGGCGTTCAGTTTTTCGACGGATTGGATGGGCATTATTCGATTGCCATCTGGGACGCTTCGCGCCGCGCTCTGGTATTAGCCCGCGACCCTTTCGGGGTGATGCCACTTGTTTTTGCACAAGGGGAAAACTGGACAGCTTTTGCCAGCCACTATAAGGCGCTTCTCGCTTTGCCGCAGATCAGTGCTGCGCCGGACCTTTTGGCGATCAATACGTTTTTGTACAACGGTTGGGCCCCGCCGGGTCGCACCTTCTTCAAGGATCTCAGGCAGGTCCTTCCTGGCAGTGTCGTTCTGGTCGGCACCAGCGAGCCGAACATCATCCGCACAAAGCCTCGCGCTTGCGATTATGAGATCCCGCGCGAACCAGTCACACCTAATCAGGTGCTCGAAACGGTCGAAAGGGCTGTCAATGCTTATGCCCATGACAAAACCGCAAAATATGGCGTGTCGCTGAGTGGCGGCGTCGATTCGGCGCTCATAGCGGCTCTGCTACACAAGCGCCTTCCTCGAGCGCAATTATGTAGCTTTACCGTCGGACATGGCGAATCGGATCCTGATATTATTGGTGCGCGGCAGACATCGTCGATCCTTGGAATCTCTCATCGCGAGGTGATCGTCAGACCGATGGATCTGATCGAACTGCTTCCAAAAACCGTCTGGTGCTTGGAAGACCCAGGCGGTTATGACGAGTTCCCGCAGCTTTATGCGTTGGCCCGAGCTGCGGCCGGGAAGGTCGATATGCTGTTTTCAGGGAACATGTGCGATACGTTATTTGCAGGCATGCCAGCGCATCGCAGGTTGTGGCTTGGGCATCATGTGCCAGGCGCCAAGAAGATTTTGAACGAACTGCGCTCCGCGGAGCTTTCGGGCACGCTTCCAGCTTCTTGGCCAGCCCGTGCGGTCCATTATGCAATCAAAGGCAGGCACCCATTACCCGCGCCGTGCTCAGCCGGTCCGAACCAAAATGGCTTGGCGACAGAAGAAATGGCCTTCGCCGATGAAGACTCGCCGCTTTTCCGGATGTTGGGCTCGGCATTGGCATCGTGGGACAACAGGATGGGGGCGCAGCAGGTTCTAGCGGCTGAGTTTGGCCTGAGATCTTGCATGCCTTATGCGAGCAAACACCTGATAGATCTAGCGCTCCGAATCCCGGACCGTCAAAAGGTCGGCCCAACTCAAGTGAAGGTGATCCTCCGCAAGGCAGCCGAGCTCATTCTTCCGCGCGCCATCACTCGTAGAAAGAAATATATCCAACAGTTCAAGTACGATTCAGAGATGGCCGATGTGATGGATCACTTGCATTCGCGGCTGTTCGTTCCAAGCAGGAAAGCGCAATCGAGAATCGTCAATCCTGCAGAAGTGGAGCGCCTGCTCAGACGCGGAAAGCGGCCCTACAAGCCGCTTGAGATCCGTTGGCTTTGGAATGCGATAACCGCGGAAATCTGGACACAGCAATTTGTCGACCGCCGGGATGAATTCCTCGGTGACAGGAGCGGGCATATCGGGCCAATCTCAATATAGTGCCCAAGCAACCAGATCAGAGCTCCGCGGCGTAGCGATCCGCCCTTGCCGTACGGGCCCCATGTCGCACTGATCAATCATGCGACCGCTATCAGGGCTAACGACAGCGCAATCGCTGCGATCGTCGCAATAGGAATTGCCCGGCCCTGGATAGCAGGAACCCGCACAAAGGTGGAGACGTAGAGAAAAGCAAGCGCGGTGAAAGCGAGCGCGAGAATTGTCGCAAACATTTCAATCCAGATGAGCGGTCGAAGCAGCAACAGCGCGGCCAGCAACGGCGTGCCATAGGAAACCGGAATTCCGATGAATCTTGCGTCGGCCGTTAAGCCGACGTTCTCGAAATAGCTCAGCCGGATTGCACCCGACATGACAAGCACGAGGCTCGCAACCAGTGAAATCGCAGAGCCATCCCCCACGAGAATGATGACCACCGCCGGGAACCAAACCCCGTGGATAAAATCGCCAAAACCATCGAAGCTTTTTCCAAACTCCGCCATTCCCGGGGAGCGCAGATGACGGGTCTTGCGGGCAACATGCCCGTCCCAATGATCCAAGAACCAGGTCCAAAGCATTGCTGCTGCGCCGAGTTCCGGCTTACCATTGAGAGCCAGGAATACACCCATGATGGCAAATAGATATGAGCAAGCGGTGATGGCGTTCGCATAATCAGCCAGATATCCAAGCATTGGCTTGCTCCAGATCTCTCGTTCAATGTCATCATTCGCAGATGCTTGCGCTCCCGGAGCAACGCTAGTTCGCCCCTATCCTCCGGAACGCAGCCGGTTCCTTGAAGCAGGTCGACCTCGTCATGAAGCAACCAACGTTCCTGTTTCAGCCTGACCTGATCGCTCGCTCGAAACGCCTGATCTTCGTCCATGCGATCAGGACGCTGACTGCGGTTCGGTCGATGGAGATCCGACCGGCTAGGCCTCGCCGCCACTGTCTGATCTTGGCCGCGGTGGCAATCTTGGCCGGGTCGCGAAAATGGTTTCAGCGATCTGCAAATCGGCGCGTGTGTCGATCTCGCACCATTTAAGGCCATCGCATCGGGCTGCCGCAAGCTGTAGTCCACGTCGTTCAATCAGGAATGCGAGCAATTCCTCAGTGTAGGCGCGAGTTGCGCCGGAGCCGATGATCTCGTTAAGCGCCGGAACAATCGTATTCCGCAGGGTCAATGCGGCGAACCGCAACACGTTGAGCGTTTTGAAGAGTCGCGGCCCGCCGGCAAGGCTCGCTGACGTTTGCTTCATGTGGAATGCGGAAATCAGCTCATCGTCTGACAGCTCGACGGCGGAGCCTTCCATCATTTCGGTGAAGGGAGCGACCGCAGCAATGTCGGAGGCCTTCGTCATGATTAACTGGCGTAGAACGTCCACCTCAAAAAAGACGTCGCCTTCGAGTAGATAGCTGTCGCCCGACAGAAGCGAATCCCGCGCGAGCCACAGCGAATAGGCGCTACCTGTATGATCGTACGTCAATGATTCCACGTACTTGATCGCAACCGTGTTAAAGCGACGACCGCACGCGTATTGAATCGCGTCCTTGCGGTAGCCGACCACGAGCGTGACCTCTTCGACGCCGACGGCTTCCAGAGCTCCAAGAGCGTTGTGGAGAATTGGCGTGCCATTGACTTCGACCAAGGGCTTCGGTCGCAGGTCCGTCAGCGGCCTCAGGCGAGAGCCGACGCCGGCAGCAAGAATGACTGCGTTTTTTGGGCCCTCCGCTGTCATTTGATTGCTGCAGCCATTGACGAGATTAGCGGTTGATGAGTGCGAAAGGCCGACAACGAACAGCAGAAGATTGGAGCGGGCAGCCAGCCATTGGTGGTCTAAGCTGCCGGACTTGGCTTTGAACGAGCCTGCTGGAGCGTGATGGGATGAAGGTAATGCGTTTCAGCTCTGGCGAGTTCATCGTAGTCGAACATGTCAAAAACCTCTTCGAGCGTTGCGATATCGGGCTCAATTGTTGCCGCGTTCTCCTCAGCGACCAGGCGGTCGCACACCTGGCGCATCGCTGCGATCGCCGCCCGCATCGAGTGATTGGCCCAGATGACAGTTGAGATACGGGCGCCTCGATACGCGCTAGTCGGAGTCCGATAGTATCTTGTTGGAACGATCACGACCGGCGACCTGTTTTGCCAAATGCGTGCGAATGAGAGAACTTCGTCCGCCGAACTGCTGCGCGAATGAATGAGGATCGCGTCAGCCCCGGCTTCCGCATATGCGTGAGCGCGCGAGATAGCCTCGTGCATTCCGTGTCCCGCGATCAAAGCTTCAGTGCGGGCGACGACCACGAGGTCCTTCCCAATTGTGTCCTTGACAGCGCGCAACCGACCACAGAACTCCTCGATATCGGCGAGGGGATGACGGTTGCCAACAAACGAGTTCATTTTCGGAAAACAGCTGTCTTCCAGTGCGACACCGCCAGCACCCCGCTCTCGAAGCTTGCGAGCGAGCAGTCGCGCATTGTTGAAGTTGCCGAACCCTCCGTCGCCATCGACCAGCACAGGCAGGCGGCTCGAGTCTACAATGCGCTCTACTGCATCAACAAGCTCACTCCACGATGCTTCGTTGGCGTCGCGATAGCCCAAGGAGCAGGCAATGGATAAGCCAGAAGCCCACAAGCCTTTAAAGCCCGCACGCTCGGCGATCGCGGCCGACAGACCGTCATGCGCCTCCATAAGGAAGGAGAGGCTGTCGCTGCAGCAGACTTCTCTGCGCAAGGCATCAGCACGCGAGAGATCAAGTTCTCGATCATGACTGCCGGCCAGGAGAGAATCTGAATTTTCTTGCATACAGACTTCCAGAGAGCCGAACCGGGCAACGTTGATCGCTCCACAAGTGGCATACGTCGACGATCTCAATCAATTGCTGAAGCTGGTAGGTGACACGCCGAAGGTGAGCGCCGGGCTCGACGGACGTCAATGGAATCGCTGGCGACGCCGAGCAATGCCTCCTACGGGAGACGGCGACCTATGGGAGGAGCGAGGTGTTCCAGACCAAACCCTCCGTGCGAAGCGAAGCACCACCTGTCTCCCGTAGTTCCTGGCTTGAACGATGCGGACATATTCCCAGGAGCGACCTGCAACAATGCCTCCAGCGGGCCAAACTCGGTCTATGGTGGTGGCAATATCGTCTTACAAGAGTGGGCTCCGAAGCTCATCGGTCAGTACCAATGTAGAGTTCAATTTCGCGCGTCACCTCGATAATTCTGTCTGAATGGCCACCGTTCTTGAAGAGAGCATACTTCAGAGCTTGCGCGCGGCTGACGAACAGGCCACCAAAGACGCCCCGTTCCTCGCATGCAACCCAATTGCCGAACCGATTCCTGCCAACATAGACGATCCGTGCGGCCGACTTGCGTGAAGGGGACCAGAAGGGCGACGCCATCATGTCCTCTCGTCAAACGACAGTTTAGACTTACATGAAAGCCAAAGAGGCGGCACACCAAGGCGCATCGCGAATAGGTTGCTGAATTGTCCGGCCACTTGGGTTGCGGCGTGAGAGCGATGACGGAATCACATCAGAACTCATTTTCTCCAATGGGAGCCGGTTCGGTCCGCGCACCTGATCGGCGCAAAGGAATACTCCGATGGCGAACGACGTTCTCCTACCAATTCTGGCGAAATGGCAGAGCCCCCGATGAAGCAGCGGACCGGGAGCGCCGGCACGAAAGCTGAACGATCGTCGTGGCTCATGATTTTATTCTGACCAGGTGAGCTGCCGCCAACAGCCGCATCGCCGCGCCAAGCAGGGCGGCGTCGCCTCCAGGGGCCAGCCGGGGCGCCCAGCAGATTATCTGCCAGGCGGGGCAGCCTTTGCGGGGCTTGGCGCCCAAATGCGCGTTAAGCTGCCCCGATCCAGAACGAGCCGATTGAAAACCTAGCTTATGCGCGCCGCCTTAGTCTCGAATGCCTGATGAATCCACAGGACCCCGGGACATGATGGCTGCAGCATGGTTGATAACGCAATCCATTGGCCCGATCGGAAAGGTCGAGAGTTGGCTGGGCAAGCGCCAGGACGATAATGTGCGCCGATGTCGAGCCCTCAGGTGCAATAAAGGCCATATGCATTCGCCAGCATGAGTCGACTGGTCAGCCCCTTCTAGCATTAGTTGTGCCCATATGCCCGTAACTCTCCATAAACCAATCAAGCTCAATATGCCGAGAAAGATCCCGTCTATCCGGCGCGCGGCCGCAAGGCTGCCGCTATGCTCGCCTGCGTCCGCCCTATTTCTATTTACGAGAGTATCGTTGAGCGAGACAGCGCCGATGCTAGTCTTAACGAATTTGCCCACAGCTGGCCTCGAATACGCCTATGAAGCCAGGCGGCTGCTCCGGGGTAAGATTGAAGCCGGGATCAAAGTCGTCAAGCGCCCAGCGGCGGTTATCGTGGTTGCACCTGCATGTCAGTTCGTGAGCGTCTGGCGTCGCCAGCTCTCGACAGCCTTGTCGAGAGCAGCCGCTGTCTTCGAATCTGCCCAGCGGTCCCAGAATTCGATCGTGCCGCTGAGCGGTTCGTTGAGCGGCTTGGCTATGCGGATCCGCGTCGGCAACAAAATCGCATCACCCACTACAAGAGCCTCGCCGGTATCCAGAACCGGGAGCAGGTCGCCAAACCCGCCTAGGCTATCGGGCAGCAGGCGGCGAACCACCGCTTGATCGTCACCATTGGTTAGCCGCATGGCGATCAGATTGTTGCACTGGCTGACGACGGTGCGGTTCACCTCGGCCGGCCGCTGGCTGATCACGACCAGGCCGACGCCATATTTGCGGCCTTCCTTGGCGATACGCTCAAATATCGCGATCGCATTCTCAGCAGCTCCGGAGCTCGCATCCTGGGGGATGTACAGATGCGCTTCGTCGCAAAAGAGGGCCACGGGATGACGGGCGCCTTGTGCGCTCCACTGCTGCACGTGAAAGACCATACGACCGACCATCCCGACGATGAGCGGCAGAATGTCCGATGGTACTTCTGAGAAGTCTACGACCTTTACACCGCCATGGCCGTGCTTGGCCGCGCGGCTGCCCAGTAGCAGGTTTACGACTTCCTCCAGCCAGCCATAGCTATCGGCAACGCCTGCAGACGGGAAAAGAAACCCAAGCCGACGATCGGTGCGCTTGCCCTCGAAGCGCTGGATTAAGCGGCTGAGCTTGCCATGAAAGTCACCTTGCTTCTCGGTCCGTGCTCCCGGCACCATTTCGGTATTCAGCCGGTTGAGCTCCGCGAGGACATTATCGAGTGCAAATGGGACGGGGCTGTCGATCGTGAAGTTGGCGAGCACATCCTTGTGCCCCTCCGCGGTCAGAAATGCGGTCTTCGCATCGACAATGGCCCGCGACATGAGCATGGCTTGGTTGGGCGCGTTCTGGTCGGTGCGATCAACGAACATCGAAATAAGTGCTTCGTAGCTCATGAGCCAATAAGGGAGATGGAGTACACCGTCCGATAAGCCTTTGCCGGCCTCGATATCAGCTGGGCCGGCGACACGAAGATGCACGAAGCCGTTGCCGGCCATAGATCGGTACTCGCCGTGCATATCGAACACGATGGCGTTTGCGCTCGTAAGCTCGGCCACTTGTTCAAGAAGACGGGCAGTTGTCCAGGATTTACCGGAGCCGGTGCTGCCAACGACAAGCGCGTGGCGCTGAAACAGCTTATTGCCGTTCACATAAGCTTCAGCGTTAGGATCAAGCGTGTAGCAACCAAGCGACAGACGCTGGGATCCGGCGGTCACCTCGGAGATAACGCCCATAAATCGGGTGAGCCGTTCCCCCTCGAGTGCAAAGCAGCATGCATCAATCTCTGGAACGGTTTCAAGGGTCCGTCGGAATACGTTGGAGCGGAGCCCGTCTCGATCGATCAGCGTCCCAATCAAGGCAATGCGGACCAGGTTTACCTCCGGAAGGGCCTCTTCCGCGCGCTCCAGGTCAGCCACTTTCGCTTGCTCGAGCGCCGTGCGTGTAATCTTGTGGATGACTCCGATCAGCTTGTGACCGGCCAAACTGCTTTGCAGTGCCACCAGCCGGTTTACCTGGAGCGCACGTAGCGACTCAATGTCGTCGACCCGGACGATCACGTTGGCAGTGTCGACGGATTGAACGCGACCCAGCGCCTCTTGATCCCTAAAGTCCAGGATGCTCATGGCCGAATTCCTATCATGTGATCCAGAAAACAATCGAGACGCCACAGGGGTTTATCGATATCGAAGCCTGCCGGGCAATGGTGCATGTATGCGCGTGAGCCGGCGGGGCCGCTCTCGATGGCCAGATAGCGCCGGCACCGTCCGCTGGCCAGGAAAGCCTTTGCGCTCGCAGTCAATTCCTTTGTCACGACGACCAATGGCACGGAATCACGGTCGCAGCGTTCAATGAGCTTGGTTTGGACGTGCTCGTCATTGAAGCCGTAGCCGACACAAAAATAGGACCGGGCACTCTCTAGGGCTTTATCGCTGCAGCCGAGGATGGTTCGGAACGGCTCGCCATGTGTTAATCGGTATTTGTCAATGCCGGGCGTGATCATGAGTGGCGCATAATTCGCTGGGATCGCAAGTGCGCTTCTCACGCCGACAATCTGGTTGGCTGCGTCCTGCAACCAATCGAGCGATCCATGTACCTTCCAAACCGCCACTGTGCGCAATGGCCGCCCGTCGACCGTCACGCGCGTGTTCGCAGCCCGTGCCCGACTTTGCAGGTAGCCATAGTTGAAACCGGTGAACGTGCTGACCTCAGCCGCGTCGGCCGCATATTCTGCCAATCGGTCGTAGTTGGGAGTCACAACGTGAATGGTGGTGTGTGTACTATCGAACAGGTGCCGATAAAGCCTGGTGAGCGGCAGAGCGTGCCGATTGGCCAGTACCAATGCGAGGACAGCCAGATCGGAGGGCAGCAGAAAGTCTCGGGCGAGGCTCGCAACGAACAATGTTTGACGATCGCTCGGCGGACGGCCTGTAGGGCGCTTTCAAGGTCGCGGCCAGCTTTAATCCCGCCAAGAAACGAGGTCCATTCACCATTCTCTTCAACCGTCCAGTCGGCTGGACGCGAAGCCTCGGACAAATGCGCCGCCAAGGCGCCCATGCCAGGCACACCATGCGCTGCTGAGGCTCCGCTCCCAAGTATGATGATCGGCGTCAAACTCAGCGCGTGCTGCGCAAATTCCTGCGCGATATCTAACTCGCTCTTCGCCGTCATGCTCGCTCGCAATCACACGGATGAGGCCGCGTTGAGCGTAAGAGAATCTTGTTGTGCGCGCAGAGCTTGCTTGGTGTAGCTGAAGGGCTCGGGTTTAACTCCAGAGTGCCACATCGGACGATGCAAAGTGCCTTTCACGAGTTGCTAGCTCGCCTGTTCTTCTTTAAGAGTGCGGACTGACGAGGCGGCGTAGGCGGCCGAAACGAGCTTGTAGCAACAGCATGCTTTTTCTTCGAGCGCTTTGGGTTCATCGATCTGCAAGACGCCGCGCATCTTGCGAATCAGCCCTTGCTCCTCAAAACGGATCAATGTTTCCGTGACCCCTGCGCGGCGCAGTCCAAGCACCGAAGAAAGGTAATCGTGGGTGACTGGCAGCACACGAGAGTCAACAGCTTCGCTGGCGAGGCAAAGCCAGCTGGCGAGGCGCGGCTCACGATGGTGCCGGACCCCGCATAAGCCTGTCTGAACGCACTGAAATGTCAGCGCTTGGGTGTAATCAAACAAATGGTCTCTGATCTCCGGATGCGCCTTCATGATACGGCGCAAATCCTCGATGCGAATTCTGTGCGCGGTTCCAGGGAAGACGACTACGGATTGATGGGTTGAAAAATGTCCTCCCCACAAAAAAGAAGTGCCGACCACGCCCCGGTAGCCTATGACTGCGGTTTCGAGCATACTGCCGGCGGCAACAACTCTCAGCGAGACGAGGCCGCTCTCTATAAAATAGACGTGCTCGACCGGCCTTCTTGGCTCTTGCAGAACCATGCGTTCTTTCAAGACGACCGGTTCGAGACACTCGCCAATTGCTGCAAGCTGTTGCATACAAAGACGGGCCAGGATTACGTTCTTCACAAAGGGCCGCTTCGCAGAATGCACCGGAAGGGAAAGCTGAGGCTGGGGTCGTGTGCCCGGCGGCTGCTTGAGAGCTCTTTCTTGAGAGCACTCAAGCACTTCAAAGACGGCGGGCGCGCGGTCGGTCATGGTCCCTCCTGGCTGTCGGCATTTGCTTGCCTGCCGCCTGACCGAAACGAGAACGTGACGACAACTATAGCAACATTTCTATCTTGAATTGATGCGACGAGTAACTCATCGGCGCCCAATTCCCGCGTTGAAGGGCCCATCTTCGACGAATTTCGACGAAGGCGTTTGCGCCGGCTCCGTACTCAACCGCGCTAAATTCTTGCTTTGCACCTTTTCGCTGGCAATAAATGGTCCACAACATTGCCGCTTGGTCGGGCGGCCACCAGAGCAGCTTCTCAAGAAGCCTGATTGAGATCCTAAAAAAGCCAAGCAGAGCGAAGCGGTAGATCAATCGCTCAATAGCGCGCTAGTTCGCCCACCCGCATGGATGCAATCAATCATCTGGGGGAAGCTCAACCGGAACAGCAAATCCGACCTTGACGCGGTCCAATATGACCATGGTCTTGAAACCCTTGATATCGCGATTTTCGTAGAAGAAACGGCGCGTGAACTCCTCGTACTCCTCCATAGATCGGGCGGTGATGTACAAGACGAAGTCGGCATCACCCGTGACATAAAAGCCATTGACGATGTCGGTTGATAATTTGATGGCCTTTTTGAACCTATCGATGATATCGGCGCTTTCCCGCTCCAAGGTCACCAGTACAAGCACTTGAATAGGTCGCCCAACGGCTCTCGGCGATACAACCGATACATCGGCTTGGATGATGCCTTCCGAGCGGAGTCTTTTTAATCGTCGTTGACAGGCGGTCGGAGAAAGCCCGGCCATCTCGCCGATCACATCCGAAGTCAGACGGTTATTCTTTTGCACGATCTCGAGAATGCGTGCATCTATCCTGTCGTATTGCATGACCATCTCCAGCCTGAGATGAATTTCACCGCTAAATGACCACTCAGCGCAGGAAATCCTCCGAGTGGAAAATACGAGGAAATCTCCCGAGACAAAGCTCAAAGTGTGACGAGTGTTCTCGCATAGCAACTTCCGACCAAGGATGAGGGCGGTTGCGTTCGGCATCAGCTGCTCGACAGCGGTTGCGCGCCGGTCTATCGGGTGCGTGGCTTTCGTTTTCAGCAAAGATGCGAACCAAAGCGAAGCCAAGGCGCAACCCAGCGTGCCGCATGATAATTCGGGCTTGCACGGAATCTTTATTGAACTCAGACAGCTATTTGCCCGCTGGTAAGCGCGGGCGAGTGCCTGCCTGCCTTTCGAGCGCAGATTATTTGGTGGACTTCGCTTCCAAATTGGATCGGAGCGGCAAGAACTCTCCTTTTCGGCGAGGAAGCGGAATGAACCATCAGGGCGATACCATATTGCGCCAACTGCTCCGCTACGTCGGTGCAATTGGATCACAGAGCGTTTTCGTGCGCGGGTCGCCTTGCGCGACCGCACCAAATCAACGAAGTCACTGCAATCTTCGCCGAAAAGGGTGCGAGAGGATGTAGTGGGATCAGTCGAGTTGTCGCTTCGCGCAGGTCCACATCTGGGGGCCAATGTTTGCAAGTCGATCGCTAGAAGAAGCTCCTCCGCGGGCGGTTTACGATTTTGGGCGCATTGATGCGCCGCGGGCGGACCACATCGGCCAACAGCACGTTAATGGCTGGCTATATCGTATCGCCGAGACGCTTCGGGCCGTGCGGCGCCGGCAATCAAGATCTGCGGGATCGGCCGGTGACCATACACAGATGCCCGGCGATATCTAGGTGATATGGCCCATAGCTCCTGGTTCCTCTATTGCGTCGAGGACCATTGAGTCTCGACACTTCAGCATTGCTTCGCCTGCATCGGACTGATCGTCTTGCCTCCAAATCCGACATTCGGCAGCCCCTTCCACGACCTCGCCTCCAATCAGCAGTCTGGCCACCTGGCGCGACCGGTCAGCTTCCCGAAAGCTAGCCCTGCCATCCTGGCGTGGGGATATCTCTCGGGGCTGATCTGCGACTGATCAACGCAAACATCGTCAAACGGAGTTTTGAGATGGTTCGAATCCGTGATGCGCTCTACATGGCAGCCTTGGCCTACAGCAGTACATCAGGCGCTACCCAGCAAGATGAAACTATAAACCAGCACGCTTTTGACCAGCGGCTGGACGAGATATCGCCGGAGCTGGATGAACCAGGCGGTGCAGGTCCTACCCATTCTATTGTCTCGGACGAGGTGGCAGATGTGGTCAACCAGCAACCTGATCTGAAGCTTGTCGTCATTTCGAACCGCGTTGCGCCCTTCGACCCCAGTAAACCCCAGACCGGCGGCCTTGCCGCGGGCCTCGAGCCGGTGGTGCAACGGTCCGGCGCGGTCTGGGTGGGCTCCTCGGAGAACCGGGGCGACGGGACCGAGCGACCCCTGCCACTGGTGGAGACTGGGGCGGGCTTTGTCGCCAGGCTCGATCTGCCGGCTGCTGACCATGCTGGCTATTATCGTGGTTTTTCGAACTCGACGCTATGGCCGGCATTGCACTCGCTGCCGGACCGGATGTCGGTCTCGGAACACGATTATGAAGGCTATCAAAGGACCAACGATTTTATTGCGGGTGCCGTCTTCGACGTACGGGACCGGGACCTATTCTGGGTGCATGACTATCATTTGCTCCCGCTCGGCGCCCGACTGTATGAACTCGGTATCGACCGGCCGACCGGCTTCTTCCTTCATACGCCGTGGCCCGCGCCCGATATGGTCGAGTACGTGCCCAATCATCGCGAACTGATGAAGTCGACGCTGAAGTATGATCTGCTCGGATTCCAGACGAACCGGGATCTGAACAACTACTCAGCGTATCTCCGAACCCATTTCGGGCTGGAGACTACGGATGTCGTCGTCACCACGGAGCGCGGTCAGACGCGACTGAAAAAGTTCCCAATCGGGATCGATCCCAAGCAGTTCGCAGACTATCTCGCTGCAGATCTCTCTCCTGCAGAGCAAGAAAAAGTCTCGTCACTGTTGCAAAACTTCGAGGGATCCAAGTTTGCGATCGGCGTGGACCGGCTCGATTATACGAAGGGTATCGACAAGCGGGTCGAAGGGTTCAATCAGCCTCTAAGGACGGAGCCCCACAGCATCTCTCTGTTGCAGATCGCACCGTCCTCACGCGCCGATGTCGAGCAGTATCAGAAATATAGAGAAGAGGTGGAGAGCGCGATCAACCGGGTCAATGCCGAGCATGGCACAGACAGGTGGAGCCCGATCCACTACAAGAACGATTCGTTCAGCCAGGCCGCACTCGCGCGGCTTTACCGCGCCGCCCATGTCGGCGTCGTGACCCCGTTGCGCGACGGCATGAATCTCGTGGCGAAAGAATATGTTGCGGCACAAGACCCGAAGAATCCTGGCGTGCTGGTCCTATCCAAATTTGCGGGCGCAGCTGAAGACTTCAACGAGAACGAAGCGCTTCTGGTGGATCCGAACCACCCTGAAGAGATCGCAGCCGCTATTTCGAGGGCGACGCACATGCCGCTTGAGGAGCGTGTCACCCGCTGGCGCCCGATGATGGACAAGATTGAATCCTATACAATCCACGACTGGGCGGCGGACTACATTAGCGAACTGGACAAAAGCCGCGTCACTGTTCCTGCTGATCAGTTCCTCCATCTCGGTCTTGGCTGGACCAACGAAGCTCAAATGCCGCTGTACCAGAATTATGCCACGGCTTTGACTGCTTTCAACGAGGTCGACCCCGCGGATGCCGCCTTGAAGGAGGCGGCCTATGCAGACGTTAAGTCAAGCTTTGAGGCGCTGGCGGCTCCACTGATGCATACGCAGGACAGACTCTGGGTTCTGCCGGCACCGGAAAGCTTCGCCTAGTTCTGGTCCCCTGACAGTCCAGTGCCGGGGAGGACTGACGGGGCGAACAGCACACGGCGGATTGCGCTTCTGTAGCAGGCGAGAGGCACAATACAGGTCTGGCGGCTGGCGCGGTTCGCTGGCCCCGCATGATGAACGGAACGTCGCAGCAGATACTTACAGTCACCAATCGGAGATTGCCCTGCACACGGCGATCAGCTGATCGCGATCTGGCTGCTGATCAACGCGCTGTTCTATGTCATGCTGATGCGCGTCGACAAGTCTGCCCGATGACCCCGCTCGGAAGAACGTGCTTCATATTCGGAGGTAAGCGTTCGGATGGCGGGCGGGGAGCGTCCCACTGTTTGGGTTCTTGGCCGCTGAAGATCCGATGCTGCTGTCTGACACTCGATCTCGCCGACATCGCCCTGTCTGTTTGGCAACCAATGTCGGCAAACGGACATCGTCGCGTACCCCTGAGCGGCTGAAACTTGCGGCGCTTTGGTCGGCATGCAGCTTGCAGTGAACGCTTCGCGAGGGAGCGAGCCGAGCCATGTCATGCGTTGCGTACTTTCTGCGGCTTCTGCTTGACGCGCCAGGCCCGCGTGGCCGCTCGACCTCAGCCGGAGCAAGTCCATGAACACCTCAGTCCTCTCCGCAGCGCTGCTTTCGATTGCCTGCTTCACTTCCATTGGGCTTTCACGGGAGCGTTCGCCTTCACAGGAGCGAAAGGCAGCTGCGGCGGTCACTGACGATCCATTCCTCTGGCTCGAGGAGATCGAAGGACCGGGCGCATTGGCTTGGGTCCGCGCCGAGAGCGAGAAGACACTCGGCGTGCTCCAATCAGATCCTCGCTATCGGGTCTTCTACGAACAGGCGCTCTCAATCTTGCAGGCCAAGGATCGAATTCCATACGTTTCGCTGGGGCGTCGCGGGTTGGAGAATTTTTGGAAAGATGAGGACCATGTGCGCGGCATCTGGCGGCGCACCACGCTTGAGAGCTATCGTCGCCAAGACCCACCGTGGGAAACCATCCTTGACGTGGACGCCTTGGCGGTTGCCGAGAACAAGAACTGGATCTTTCACGGCGCCAGCTGCCTTCCGCCTGAAGAGCGTCTTTGCCTGATTAGTCTTTCCGATGGCGGCAAGGATGCTGCGTCCATACGCGAGTTCGACCGCGAGGCCAAAACCTTCGTTGCGGACGGCTTTTATCTTCCGGAGGGGAAGCAGAGCGTCAGCTGGCTCGATCGTGACACGCTCCTTATTGCAAGGGACTGGGGCGAGGGCTCTTTGACGCAGGCCGGCTACCCGTTCGTGGTCAAGGAGCTCAAACGCGCTCAACCGCTCAGCGAGGCGCGCGAGGTTTTTCGCGGCGATCCCAACGATGTTCGGGCGGTGCCCTTGGTGCTTCGAGACAATGAAGGTCATGTTCATGCGACCGGGGTCATCCGCGCGATCGGGTTTTTCGAGCATGAGTACGTGCTTTTCCGCCCCGATGGGCTCGTCAAACTCAATCTGCCGAAGAAAGCGGCGATCGTAGGCCTCGTGAGTGGCCGCCTGCTTGTGAAGCTCGATGAGGAATGGAGCCCCTCCAGGGATGTCAGCTTCAGTGCCGGCGCGCTGATCTCGTATGATCTGGCCGAATGGAAAGCGGATCCGCTGCACGCCAAAGCCTCGCTTGTCTTCAAGCCTGGGCCTCGCCAGGCGCTGAGCGGGACAAGCTTCACAAAGAACCTGTTGATTCTGACGATCCTGGATAACGTTCAAAGCAAAGCGTTCGTTTACAAGTACGATCAGGAAGCCTGGTCGGAGACGCCGATCCCGCTGCCGGAACATACCAATGTCGGCGTGACAGCCGCCTCCGACGAAGCGGACCAGGCCATGTTCGCCGTCTCAAGCTATCTTAGGCCAACGTCAGTCTGGTATTTTGATGCCGAAATTCAAAAACTCGAGCAATTGAAGACGACACCTACTGCCTTCGATGCCTCCAAGCTTGTCGTAGAGCAGTTCGAAGCGACTTCGCGTGATGGCACGTCAATTCCGTATTCCTTGGTGAGACCGAAAAACGCAAGGTTTGACGGCGCCATTCCGACACTTCTTTATGGCTATGGCGGGTTCCAGGTTTCGCTTCTACCCTCTTATCTAGGCCCTGTGGGGCGGCTCTGGCTTGAACAGGGCAACGCCTATGTCGTTGCAAATCTGCGCGGGGGTGGCGAGTTTGGCCCCCAATGGCATCAAGCAGCCCAGCGGGCGACGAAGCAGACGACGTGGGATGATTTCATCGCCGTTGCCGAGGACTTGATCCGCCGCAAGATCGCAAGTCCGCGCCGGCTAGGAGTGATAGGCGGCAGCCAGGGCGGGCTACTCGTTGGCACCGCAATCACCCAACGCCCCGAGCTCTTCAACGCGGCGATCATTCAGGTGCCGCTGTTTGACATGCTTCGATACCCCAAATTGGGCGCCGGCGCCTCCTGGATCGGCGAGTACGGCGATCCAGCTTTTCCCGAGCAGCGTGCGTGGATCGAAGGCTACTCGCCCTATCAGAAACTCGTGCCGGGCAAGCCATACCCCGCGCCTTTAATTCTTACCTCCACCAAGGACGATCGTGTGCATCCCGCGCACGGCCGCAAGGCCGCAGCAAAGCTCGCCGCCCTGAGCCAGCCTTACTTCTATTACGAGAACATCGATGGAGGACACAGCGCGGCGGCCAACCTCATCGAAACGGCGCGTCGACTGGCCCTTGAATACACCTACGCATCGAGGCGGCTTTGTTCTGAATAGATCGAAGCAAGCTCCAGACCATTCATGATCTCGACGTCACCACATCCGTCAGCTGGAATTCATCGAGGCGATACACAGAACCAGGCAAACGGGCAAGATGCTGCAGATTTCAAGGGGAACTGGACGCGTTCCCGCAGCGCAAGAGGTGTTCGAACACAATCCCGCATTTCCGGCTCGTCATGCAATATGGCTGGCAAGGCGCCTTGCAATGACAGGTCAACGTTTTGATGAGCTAAATTGACCCACGAGTTGGCATTCCAAATCTCAAGCTCCGTTCTGGCTTTTGGGAGAACTCGCGCGGCGATGAACCCTGCGCCGAATGAATATGGAATCTAACCGTGCCAGGGGCACCGGATCTCAAGGGTTATGCCTAGATCGATAGCTGCTCGAACGGCTGGGGCAGGGGGCCAAGTCGCTGAGCTCGCGGTGACAGGCCGATACCTAGGAGGTCTCGGTCGTGCGCGGTCCCGGCAGTCAGCGATGACGGTGTCGGTGCGGGAGAAAATCGCTGCACACTGCACGGCTCCACAACAGCGATCCCAGTGAGAGGCAGGAAAGAAAGATGCGCAAGCTACCGATCCTGAAAAGCCTCCATCTGTTTGAGGCAGTTAGCGAGTTTCCAAGTTTCTCAAGGGCGGCCGAGCGGCTAAATATGACGACCGGCGCGGTAAGCTACCAGATGCGCCTGCTTGAGGATTGGTTCGGCAGGAGACTATTCGTGCGCCATAGTTCGGGCGTGCGCCTGACATCCGACGGCGAACAGCTCAAGCGCAGCTGTGCGAGTGCGTTCACCATGCTCGAGAGGGGATGCTATGAGCTACGAAGGCGCAATGCAGGACGTTCCGTGGTGGTCGGGTGCTCAGCCACATTTTTGTCGCACGGCCTGTTGCCCCGTATCGGTCGGTTTCGCAAACTCTATCCGGACATTGACCTTGTTTTTGAAACCGAGGCCGATCTTGACGCGCTCGCTGTTGGTGCGTTGGACGTATTGTTTGTCGCCGGCCCGCTGAAGCGGCCGCTCTCCGTTCGCGAGATGCACACTTCAAATGAGATGATTGGCCCAGTCTGTGCGCCTGCTACGCTCGAGGCGATCAAAAGCCCGGAAGATATTCTGTCTGTCCCTCTGTTGCACGAGGCCGACAGGCTGGACGCCTGGAGCGAATGGGCCAGCGCAGCTGCAATATGCTTGCAGGAAACGCGCAAGGTCGTGTTCGATACATTTTCCTTGGCCATGGAGGCGGCAAAAAGTGGGCTGGGGGCCGCAATATCCTCGCAAATTCTGGTAAGAAGCAACCTTGAGAAAGGAGAACTTGTAGCTCCATTTGGCTTTGTTCCGGTCAATCGCTCAATCTACATATTTGTCAATGGGAACGCGCGAAATAACGCGGCTGTCGAACGGTTTGAGCGCTGGGCGCTGTCAGACATACTGAGCCAGGATCATCAGCCATCGCCATTCGGGGCTCCAACTTGGCAGATCAAGCAAGCCGCTCAATCAAAGCTGCCCGATCGGCGACTGCTGACGTCAAGTCGTTGATGACCATCATGGGCTATAAGATGCCGACTGCTCGAGGGGTAAGGCGCCGGAAATCCGTGGCGCGCAGCCAGAAGATCAAGGATTGCAAACACATCGTCGACATAGGCGAGCCCGTTCGCGTACTTCGCATGCTCTGGTAAAGGGCTTTCTTTCTCCAGAATCAGAACCGGCGCGGACTGATGACCCCGCCCAAGCCTCTCGATGAGCGCGGCTCGTGGCCTCGCCCATGAAATCCGACGAACGTCGAGCCTAGCAGCGCGACTTGGAAATGCGGACAGCAACCCGTCCAATAGCAAGCATTGCCAGCAATAGAATTGTCGCCCCGGCAAGGCCGGATCTGCAAAGGGACGTTCTAACAGGAATAGCTGATCCCATGGCATGGTGTGGATCCCTGATCTAGCGATCGGCAGGACACGAAGCTTGAGAATCCCTTGACCGGACCACCGCGAAAGTCGCAACGGCAAAGGCAACAAATGCGCTCGCCGCGCATAGGAGAACGATCGTGCCGAGAGCAAGCCTATTACCTAGAAACGACAAAGCGATGCCATTTCCCGCAACGCCGCTATAGGTGCAACATTGAAATAACCCGGAAAGGCGACCGGCCCGGTCGGGAGACACTGAGGACACCATGTACCCGTGAGCGGCAGCCGCAAATATCTGGCCGAAACCAAGCATTGCGCTGCTGGATGCGACCACCACGGGCAGACCTGCATCGAGTGACATCATTACAAGGCATGCCGCAAGCAGCACTGCTGCCCCGGCGATGGTTGGCAAAGCGCCGATCAGCTCGTAAATCGGCTTTACGGCTAGAGCACCCAGCAAGGCAAAAACGCCGTTCGTCATGACGATCGTCAACAGAACGCTTTTGTCGAGAACCCCGTCAGCCGTGGCATGTATCGCAGGATAGACGTTGATGATGCCGGCGCCGAGGTTGAGCAGAAAGACAGCCAGGAATGCAGGATAGAGCGGTGCCAAGTCCAGGACGGTTCCCGAAGGCCGCGCTTCAAGCACTGCTGGCGTCCTTCTGAACTGCTGCTTGATGCCAAGGAGCACAATCAAGGACAGGATGATCGCCGACATGTTGAAGGCTAAAACGCCAGGCAAGTGCAATTGATCGGACAGCATGGCCCCTGCCAACATTCCGAGCAGATAGGTGAGCCAGTCGATATTGGCGATATTGCGCAGCACCGAGATCATGCCTTCTTCCGATGTGATACGACGAAAGAAAGCAACCTCTGCGGACAAATAGACGGGCTGGACAAGGCTCAGGGTGGCCATTGCGGCAAAGCTCTGAAATGAATCGGCGTCCTTGGCGCCGAAGATGGCGAGCAGCGCGCATATCCGAACCGCATTGACGATCATCATGGCTGAGCTTGGATCACCTCGGTCGACCAGCGGCGACAGGAAGAGGCTGCCAAGCATGATCGGCGCAAAAGTGACCGCAATGCCGAGGCCCGCGGCGCTCATGCCGGATTGCAGAAGGCCGATCAGGATGCCGATACGGAACGCCCAGCCGCCAATCTGAATGATCAAATGCGAGAGATAGACGAACTGGCGTGTGCGCGCCCCGCTCATTGTTGACTTAGCTCATCGAGGATCATAGCGCTTGACTCAGAAGGGAAGGCGCATGGCATTGGTCTTGTGACGCGACATCGGTGCGATGAGCTCCGCAAGCCACGACGTACGCTCTCGCAATAGGACGGCTTGGCAAAAGGCAACTTACCTAACTGCCTCCCAGTACCTCCAAGTGGTTTTCGGTCATTGGCGACTATGCCGGCCAAGGCGGTTGCTTTGCCGGTCAGCCTGAGTTGCAGCGCTTGCCGCAGCAGCATCCGCTAGACCCCGCCGGAGCTTTGAGGTGCAGCGACCATGTCCTTAGCGATCCCTTCGCACGCCGCTCGGGCTCGATGACAAGAGTGCCATGAGCCGAGAGCTCACACAGGCTTCGCGGAAGATGCAGAAGCTCGGTCCCGCCGCGAAGCCAGGTCAGCTTGCAGGCTTTTCTCGATGTGCTCGCGGGTGAGGAGGTAGTCTGGATCTTCCCCGATCTCGACAGCCACGGTCGCATGGTTCAATGACATATCTGGCCGGCCCTCGTTGAAGTACTCGATGGCGAGATTGTTGTGCGTCGGCGCATGCCAAGGATTGAGTTCCAGGGCTCGAAGATAGTGTGCGATGCTAACGCTCGCCCTACCGAGCTCGGAATAGGCAAGGCCAAGATTGCTTTGCAAGTCGGCGTTTTTGGAATTGATTTCGGCCGCCGCCAGATAGGACTCCAGAGCAGCTTTCGGCCTATCTTGCCGCATCAAGACGTTGCCCTTCTCGAAATGAGCTCGCCATTCGTTTGGCTTGATGACAAGTGTCCTGTCGAGATCGGCGAGCACCCCTGCGGTATCTCCCATCCTGTTGCGAAGTGCGGCCCTGTTCAGATGAGCCTCATAATAGGGTGGGCAAAGTTCAATGGCGCGCGCATAGGCCTCCAAAGCCTCAGCCTCCCTTCCAGCCACTTTCGAAAGCAGGTTGCCCAGGTCGTTGTGATACTCTCCATAGTAGGGATCATACGCAATGGCCTCACGCAACTGCTTCTCAGCCCGAGAAAGTTCGTCGATGAGTTCATAGACCTGACTGGTATTGTAGATCAGAATCGATTGGTGAAGCTTGAAGCGCTCGTCGCCATACGCCTTGAGCATCTTACCAAGGCCTTCGGCGCAAAAGGCGAGGGCTTCGCCGTACTTCTGCTGTTTGGCCTTGATGTAAGCATAGGCGTTCTCTGCAAACACCTTGATGTAATCGTACTTTTCGTGCTCCCTGAAATCCCGCTCGATGGTCTCCAGGTTCCGTAACGCGTACTCTTCGGCCAGCGTGAGGTTGACCGGTTGCTGATAGCGTGCATACGTCATTGATTGGGCATAGAGAACCGTTGGCGTGTATCGGCTCTTTGGGAAGGTTTTGTAGAATTCATCCAGATAGGGAACCGACACCCGCCCGCAGCCCAGTGAGTACAGCACAAAAGCCGCGTTGATGAAGGCGGCATTCACGCTAGCATCCCCGGAGCCGTAGGTGCGAAGCGCGGGGTCGGCGAAAAGTTCTCCGAAGTAGCCAAACCAGAGATCGTAGAGGCCAATGCTCTGGAGGATCTGACTTGGTTCTGCAAGCAGTTCCAGACGCTTGTGCTTGTCCCGTATCGATAGCGCATGAAGCATGACGAGAGGTGCCTTGCCCGCCAGATAACGCTCCAGGCAGGCCTGGTGCAGCTGCTCGTGCAGATGATCTGCGGTCGCCTGCTCGAAAATTGCATAGTTTCGTTGGGCGATCAGATCAGTCGTCGTGCAGTTGGATTCGATGTACGATTTGAGAAGAACGTGGCGTTCCCCGGTATCGAGACCGGCCAGATAGAGGTCCACGATTGCGACCGGGTCGAGATAGCCGATGACCGGCAATCCGGCGGCTGCGCATTTGCTTAAAGCCTCTGCAATCAACGGATTGCCGCCACTTGCCTCATAGATCTGCCGGTGCTTCTCCGGGGCGAGATCCGGATCAAAGGTTGGCCCCAGCTCTTGCGAGCTATATCTGCCGAAATGAACTTCGCTGGCGTCCGGGAAATAAAGGCGTTGCTCATAATCGATCAGAACGAACCGAAACAGCCGTCCATCGTCATCCAGCCTGACGAGCAGCTTGATCAGGTTCCTGGCCGAGCCGGACAGGGCAGCCGCCCGGTCGATGACAATGATGTGACGCTCGTTGCGCTGTTTGACACAGTTGATCAGGAATTCGGCTAGCCCGACCAGGAGCTTATTTTGATATTCATGATGATAGAACCGGGTACGCTCCTCCTTGCTCGAGGTATTGGTGAGATCTTTCGGCACGGTGAAGGCGTCGCTGTCTAGGAGAGGGAACAGCCGCTTCAGGGATTGTTGTGCCGCCTCAACCAGTTTTGGCCTATTTTCTTTGGCCCAGCTCAGTTCGCCGTCGATGAGTGTTTGCAGCCCGGCAAGATAGCCGCCGGTCCGCCAGTCGCCATCGCTGATCAAGATGTTGAAATGAGAGCTCGCGAGTGCCGATTTGATCGTCGGCACCGGTGTCATACCCGCTTCCGCCTTCAAAATCGTGATGGGACTGAGTTCGACGGATGCTGATATGGCTGAAAGCACGCGCTGCTGGATCAAATCAACCATATTACTCTCCCGAATTGTCACAAAAAAGAGGGTGGTCGAAACGACCACCCTCCAATGCCGCTATGCTCTCATCAGGTAGATTCATTCATCCGTCGCACCAACCTAGAGCGTACCCGTGTACGGAGTGGTGGTGCGGATCGTGGTCTTGATCTCAGCGATCTTCTTTTTCATCACATGTCCTTTCCTTCTCTGGCACGCCAGGCCGAAGCGAAAGCGCGGCCAGTCGTGCAGGACAATAATAATGAATTGCTCTACCAATCCGCAGCGAGATTCCTTGACAGTCGCTGTCAAAAAGATTGAACGCGCGGCTCGGAGTGACTGTCCGGTCGGCTCAATAGTTGCGCGCCTTCGCGATGGGTTCAGCTGTCGCGATCTCACCCTAAGGTGCCTTGGTCCGGTTGGTGGGATGGACCTCGTCGCAAGGAGTGCCATGAGGATCGATACTTTGTGCGGTCCACTGCTGCATATGAAACCCCTTGCGGCTGGCTGATGATAGCCTTTGCGCTTTCTCGCAAACGGAGCTGATCTGGCGTATGGACCCGTTGTGAGGCTGCCCGCCACGAATAACAGCGACTTGCTCCGAGCTGGACTTTCATCGGACACCTTGCGCCCCAACTTCCGTTCGCAGAGGAAGCGGGTCGGCTTGCTACGACCCATTCAGAAAAGCCTTCGGTGAGACACTGGCGGCTCAAGCATGGCAGGGATTGGACCCGTAGCTTGGACCGGAGCAGGTCGGAATATGGGCCTTAAATCCGAGTAGCCCTACCAGAAGGCGGAGTTTCAGCGCCAGCCGGCTTTCCAATAAGCTGCGCGGGCGCTCTGATGACGGATTTGAGCTTCCGAAGGAGTTTGGCTGATGGCATGGCGCGCTCGCGCCATGCGATCAGCCCTCCTTGCCGCTCGCGTTCTGTCCTGCGTGCCTTTGGTGCCATCGATCGCCAGGATTTGTACCCACCTCGCAAATGACGAGCGACATCGATGGTTAAGCAGATACCCGCGCTGACCGGCATCCGGTTTGTCGCGGCAGCAGCGGTAGCCTTGTCTCACGGCGGCAGCCTTTTCCTGCAGGGACCGAGTCTCGCACTCGATATCAGCATCGGGACACTGGGCCTGCTCGGGATGTCCGTCTTCTTCACGCTGAGTGGTTTTGTCATTCAGTATAACTATGGCAGCTCGATTGTGAGCAGCCCGCGGAAAGCGATCCCGGACTTTCTCGTGGCGCGCATAGCGCGAATCTATCCTCTGTTTGTTGTTCTCTTCCTCGTCGAATTACTGACTGGACCGATGGTCTGGCCGTGGCTTCTCGGAACCAAGGCGCCGGCCGAAGGATTCTCAGCGCACCTTGTCCCGTTTCAACTCGGGATGGTGCAAAGCTGGTTTTTCGCAAATGTTGCTGGTGTTGCGCCGGTCTGGCAGTACGAGGAGGTCGGCATCGTCTCCTGGTCAGTGAGCACCGAATGGTTCTTCTATCTCGTTTTTCCTCTCGTTTGCCCTCTCCTTGTGCGAATCAGAACTGCGCCGGCTGCGATTTTGTGCGCCATTGGAGCGGTCGCAATCGAGCTTGGCATTGACCTTGCCGTGCGCATGCTGCAGGGCCGCATCAACCTGTTTGCGCTTCATGCCTACGGGGCGGAGGCGGCTCTGCCGAACTGGAAGAACACGTTGATTCTCTGGATCGTTTACTTTTCGCCGTTTTGCAGGGTGTGGGAGTTTGTTCTGGGCTGTTGCCTGGCGCGGCTCCATGAAGTGTGGTCGGCGCAGGATTTCAGACCGTCTCGCGCTCTGCTCGACATCGCGACGCTTGTTGGCGTCGGCACGATCGGTTGGGTGTTCTGGTTTACCGCCCACAAGCCGGCATTTGGGGTTTCCATGAGCCTGTTCGATATTGCACGCAACAATATCGCTCTGGCGGCGCCGGTTGCGCTCATCGTTGTCGCCGCGGCTCAGCCCGCCAGCACTGCAGGACGGCTGTTGTCCGCAAGGTGGCTTGTCTTTCTGGGCGAGGCCAGCTTTGCCCTCTATCTTATACACATCATCATCTTCCGGCGTTTTCCGGTGGTGCGTTGGGAAACGGCGAGCCAACTGCTTGGCCATCTCGGTGCGTTCGCTCTTGCTTTCGCCCTGGCGACTTGCGCCGCGATCCTGTTGCATTTCGGCTTCGAGGTGCCGGCCCGCAGGCGAATTCGCGGCGCCTATCAGGCGGCCTCGGCGGAACAGCGCAGGCTCCTGGTGCGATTGGGAACTGTCGGCTTTGCCGCTCTTGTTGGTGCGGCGGCCGCGTATGCACTGCGGAATGCGACCGGAGATGCCATCACGCAATCGGGTATTTCGGTCGTTTCCGGAACGTATGGCGGCAATTGCCGCTGGATGTCAGCGCGCGGCAACACCACGGATGCGCTTGCAGAAGCGTGTAATGGTAAGAGCGAGTGTACGTTTCGTGCAGAGATGGCGCGGATTGCTGATCCTGCTCCGGGTTGCGCAAAGGAGTTTGCCGTCGCCTGGTTCTGCAAGGGGGACCGCAGCATTCGCTTCAACTCGGCTCCGGATGCAAATGCTACGTCGTCGGCTCTGCGGCTCTCCTGTGACCAGGTGGCGCGCGATGATTGAGTCGCATGCGGAATCCCGCCACCTGAAGCGAGGATCTCCGACATCAGAGTCTTGTTGTCGGCCGCCGCACAAAAGGGGCAGCACCTCAGTCATCGGGCAAAAAAAGTCGCGGACGTGACTTCCGCAGCGGACGGGCGTCTTTTTGCCGCCCACCTTGATGGCTGCGAGACTCTTCGCTAGATCACGAAGGTTCACTGATGGAGATGCCGCCGTGGCGATGGGTATTGTAAAGTGGTTCAATTCCAGCAAAGGTTATGGCTTTATTCGGCCGGACGACGGAAGTGCCGATGTCTTCGTGCACATCAGCGCCGTGGAAAAGGCCGGCTACGCCACCCTCGAAGAGGGGGCTCGGGTCAGTTACGAGATCAAGGCCGGGCGCTCGGGCAAGACCTCAGCTGAGGATCTTCGGGTTGGCTGATTGACGTGCGCCTCCGGGCTCGCCTGTGATCTTGCACCTGTCAGGCGATGCTGTGTCTGGTGCGCCGGACGGTCCTTTACGACTGTCGCTTCCAACTGAGACTTTGCCGCAAGCCCCATGGCAGTCTTCAATCAAGGCATTACTCGCCGATGCCACAGCGAGTTCCGGATTTTGCGTTGGAGCAGTGCGGATCTGACACGATAACCTTGGTGCCATGAAGGGTCCGAACCGTACGCTCCTGCCCGGCGGATTAGGAGGTGTACGCCGCGCATGTCTCACAGCAACTTACTGCACCGCCGTCGCTCACGGCGCAAAGTTTGTGCTGTCGCTTCTGAAGGAGCTTACCGAGGGGAATTTGTCCGTTATGGACGTACGAGCCTGCAGCGCTGACGTCCGTGCCCGCTCAAGCATCGCTCGCGCACGAGCCAACGAGCGATTTCAGGAGAGGCCGGCGCTCGCTTCCTTACCCAATATAGTTGAGGTTAACGGCGGCACGTTATTGACGATCCGCCCCCGACCTTGATCCACTGCACAGGGAACTACACACACAGCCCATCGGAGACACGGCAAGTGTCCTTCCAGCTGACCGTCCTGAAAGTGCTGGCCGGCCAGTCCGCCGGGCGGGCCTCCGTTGCCGAAGTCCGACGGGCCGTGGAAATCCTGATGAACAGCGGCCGCGACTGGACCGATCGCATGAAGCGTTTGGCCGAACAGGTGCCGGATCTGAATATCTTTTCCGCGAAGCTTGTCATTCGCGATGCTCTCGGATGGGAAATCACGCAAGAGGGGCGGCAATTCCTCTCTGCGCTCGAAAAAACGGTCGCCGATCAAAGAGAGCGGCCCCAATCAGCCATCGATCCTCCGTCCAGCGAACTTCATGCGCATGCGTTGGATGCCGCTAAGCCACATGGTGCTCCCTGCGATCGTCGTCGCTGGCCGCGGCGGCGCCGCAGGAAGGCCCGGTCTGATCGGCGTACAGCATGAAGTGGCTTGACGCCAACTATTTCCCGTCCCCTCGCAAGATGGGTGCGGCATTCGATCCGTTGGACGGAGGAGATGCGACAAACAAGTGTGATGCTGCGTAACATGGGTCGTATGCAACCAGGCCATTGACGGACATCATCCCGCGCTTAGTGTCGTTGAGTCAGGCTCCGCCCCGCTGATACCGTCAACAGCGGCCGCACCATCGCCGAACAGACCGTTCATTACACGGACGCGACGACTTTGAGCGTCAAGCTTTCGGCCTCACTGTACGATCATGGCGAGGACGGAGGTCACGATTATTGGGTCTGGGTGCAACTACCGGGAAAAAGAAAAAGACGGCCTTTGATGATTCCCGCTGCCCGATTTTCAGTTCGAAGCAGGGAGTTTTATTGATTGGAATGCGGACAAGCGCAAACCCGCGCTGAAACTCGATCCAAACAGCATCCGGGTCTGCCATGTTGAACGCGTCGAGTTCAGCACGATGGACTTCGAGGTGAAGCGCCACGATGCGGCTTAATCACTTTGTATCTCGTATTTGAGCCGCTTGCGGCGATCCTCACGATCGCGTCCCTCGCGTCCGGGGACGACTGCTACGTACTGCGATCCTCAAGACGAATGGGGCGCTCCTAATATCCCCTCCCATCATAGGCTGGATAAGCCCGAAGCCCCCGGCTGCCCTCGGCCTGAGCCACGTAGGGCAGCATGTATTTGGTGTAATGACTACATCGAGACGCGGTGTTCCTCGTTCTCGGGATCGAACGCGAAGCCCGCTGCGAGCATGACGTTGGTAATGTCAGTCCGGGATTTGCGGAAGAGCACCGCGCGAGGGATTGGCATTGCCGACGATTTTCAGGTCAACGTCTGCTGACATTCGCTTCGTCAGCCTGTAGGGGCGGCTCAAGGCCGTGCCGCCCCCGAAAACGAGCCGGAAATCGCCCGGATCGACGGCGGCGATGGCCGCCAAGGCCCGAACGACGTGCCAACCTTCTCGACAAGCGCCGCGCTCGGCAAGCCGTAATGGGCCTGCACGTCGACCAGTTCATCGAGTGTCGGCTTATCGTTCAAACACAAGCTCCGCAGAGCGCATGAGCTCTCACCGCCTCCCATTCGTCAACCACGGTTGCTTAGCCCAATCGAAAATAGCACCGAAGCCGTCAGCGGCCGGAAATCGATGAACTTCGCGCCGCAGATAATCCTTTGGTTTCCGGCGCAACCGTCCTCACCAGCACGAAGAATTCCGTCATTTTTGATGTGAGCAACGTCTCCAAGATCTGGGCACGGTTTGACTTCAAGAGGTCGACAAATCCAAGGCCGGCTGCGGAGCACAACTGCGATTTCATCGTTGCGGATGCAGGGCCGCTTTGATGGTGGCGAGTGAACGATTCACAGTGTCATTTGCGGGGCGTATCCCGGTGAGAGCGTTTCCTGGGAACGCAACCTATTCTCCTTTCCCGTGAAGCCCGGTGCAAAGACATTTCAGTTTGCCGTGGACCTGTACCTTCAGAACAACCCGTCCGAGATGACGGGCCGCAATTTCCTGATCGACAACGCGATGATCATCGGCGAGCACTAGGTGCTGCGGCAACCCACCGCAGGCGTGCGATCTTTCCGCACGTCTTGTAATTGCATGCGACATGTTGCACAATTTCACAGCGCGCCGGGCTTGGGGCGCCAAGAAGAATTTGAAATCTCTATGGACCTGTATCCGACAAGGATTTCGGGGCCGTCCCCTCGTGACCGGCAATGTCGGCCGCGCGGATTGAATTGTTTGTAAGACGATTTTCGCGGCAACGCAGGCGTTACTTCACCATCCGAATACTTGATGCCCATCCTGGAAGTCATTGAGGAGGCCTCATGCGCAAGAAAAGCAAGCCGAACGACCCATTTCCCGCACTCGCCGTCGCAGGCACACATGTCGTGTTGATGGGATGGGACTACCCCGCCGCGTCCATTCGCAAGGACAAGGTTTTGGGTTTTGCCGTTGAGCGGACCCGTCACTCGGACGGTGAGGTCATCTGGCTGCCGGGCATGAAGACGTTCGAAGCGGTAGACCCGACGCCGGCGCCAGGGGTTCCCGTCTCGTCCTACAAGAACCCCCTACAGACCTTTCAGTGGTCGGACTACACCGTCGATGAGGTTACCGACTACACCTACCGCATCGTCCCACGGTGCGGGACGCCAAAAGCGCTGGAGGACGGCGAGAGCGTCTCGCTAAAGGTCAAAACGGAAGGCACAGAGATCGGCAAGCATGCCGTCTTCTTCAACCGGGGCGCCGTGGCGTCGCAGGAATATGCGCGGCGCTTTCAAAACCGGCCACCCGATGAGGTCGGCCAAGCCGCTTTCAACTGGCTGTCACGCGGTCTGGTTGAAGGGCTCCAGACATATATCAAGCAAGCGGGTGATGGCGACGAGCTCTACGGCGCCTTCTTCGAGTTCAAGAACAAAGAGATATATGCCGCGCTCAAAGAGGCCCAGGATCGCGGCGCAACCGTCAAGATACTTTACGATGGGAAGACCCAAGGCGAAAAGAACAAGGACGCCATGAAGGGGAGCGGCCTTGGCAAGATGGTAAAGCCGCGCCTCCATACGGGGCAGTTCGCACACAACAAGTTTCTCATTTTTCGCAAGGGCGACAAGTCGAAGCAGGTCTGGACCGGATCGACCAATCTTAGCGAGAACGGCATCTACGGCCATTCCAACAATGCCCACATCGTGCGCGATCCCGACATCGCGGAGAAGTATTTCGAATACTGGACCTTGCTAAACAAGGATTTGACCAAGAAGCCCACGGCCGAAGCGAATGACGAGGCGACGCCCGTCCCTGCGGACCCCTGGGACAAGGAGGTCGTGCCCGTTTTCTCGCCCCAGACCGAATTGAGTGCGATGGACTGGTACGCCGAAATTGCCGGCAAGAGCGATCGGGCGCTCTTCATGACGTTTGCTTTCGGCATGAACAGCCGCTTCGTGGAGGTTTACGAACGCAAGGACGACGTTTTGCGGTTCGCCCTGATGGAGAAAAAGGGCAACGGCAAGACGATGAAGCAACAGTCCGCCGAGATCGATCGCATCCGGAAATTGCCCAATACGATCGTGTCGGTGGGCCACAAGGTAGAGCTGAACAATTTTGACCGCTGGCTCCAGGAAATCGACAGGATCACCGACGAGCAACACGTTCTCTACGTTCACACCAAATATATGATCTCCGACCCGCTTGGCCCGAACCCGGTCATCATCGTCGGCTCTGCAAACTTCTCTGATGCGTCTGCGATCACCAACGATGAAAACATGCTGGTGATCCAGGGCAATGAAATCCTGGCCGACATCTATCTCGGCGAATTCATGAGGCTGTTTTCGCACTACGCCTTCCGCGAGTCCCTGTCGTTCAAGGACAATCAGACACCCGCCGCGGCCCTTCTCCGCAAATACCTGATCGATAACCCAAGCTGGATCGACGGGGAGCGGCCCAGCGCCAACTATTTCGGGAAGGGGACCGATCGGTTCTTGAAGCGGCTGTACTTCTCGGGACAGTAGGAGAGCATCATGCGTTGTCTGTCGTTTGCGATCGTCATGTGGATGGCCTTCTGCGGGCAGGCCGCGGCTTGGGGTGACGAGGGTCACAAGATCGTATGTGAAATCGCATTCCGCCTTGCGCAGCCGGACACCCGGGCCGCCGTCCGTAAGCTGATCAAATCGGACTCGGAGTTCGACAATTTCTCAGACTCTTGCGTATTCCCAGATCATCCTCGCATTCACCCGCCACGCCATTTCCTCAATCTCCCCCGGGACTCGAAGGGCCTCGACGCGGATGACTGTGGCGGCGCGAGCGAATGCGTCGTAACCGCGATCCTCAATGATACGAAGAACGTCGCCTCCAAGGCGGAGAAAACCGCCGACCGGCTGATTGCACTCAAGTCGTTGGGTCATTGGGTCGGCGATATCCATCAACCGCTCCATGTTTCCTTTGCCGACGACCGCGGCGGAAACAACATCGACGTCACGGGGGCATGCAGCCGGAATCTTCACTCGGCGTGGGATAACTGCCTCGTGGCTCATGCCGTCGGGACGGACGTGAAGGCCGCGGCCGATAAGCTTATCGATGCCATGACGCCACAGCAGATTTCGGATTGGAACGCTTCTGAAACGCATGACTGGGCGAATGAGTCCTTTGGCATCGCCGAGGCCGTCAAGACCGGATACTGCACGATGCATGGAAAGTCTTGTGACCCGCCCGAGGGCGGCAGCGTGAACATCGACGCTGCGTACTTTGCCGTGAGCGATCCGATCGTGAGGGAGCAACTGCAGAAAGCAGGCGTTCGTCTTGCGCATCTCCTCGACAGCATCTTCGCAGATTGACGGCCGCAGGGACCTGCGTGGCTGCTTTTCTCTCGTGTGAGACATTTTATGAAGCCGGAATTGATGTTGTGGGGCTACCATGTTCCGGTCGATGTGTTGCTCACATGTATTCACTTGATGCGCTAGATCGCGCGATGAACGCCCCTGATCCGGCCGAGCCGCGCGAGGAAGCGGTTGAACAGCTTTGCAACAGTTCAAACATTCGTATCCCGGCCTTAGCCATGGTGGGTCTCTTCCTCGCAGCCATGGCTGCTACGATCATTACCGGCTTTCTTGCCATTCGCTGAAGAAATAGCGACAGGGATGCAACGGAGCTAAACTCCTTCTAAGCGCTATGCGCTGGCCGTGATCACGGTTTTATGCCTTTCTAAACCGGCGCCTTACCCAATCTATTGCTCGCGCCAGCGCGCTTGTTCCTTCCGGATAATAGATGCCGGGACCCTTGATCTTTGAGGGGTAGATGCCGGTGTCGGTAAGCGTCTTCAGCGTCGCCTTGAAATCCTTCCATTGCTGCTTTGATCGGAGGAGCGGAACGCCTGGTAACGTGGCGTGGTGGCTGGCCCAACTGCGAAGCATTTCATCTGGAATTTCTTGGACGATGTGGGCATCGCCGCTCATGAGTCGGCTCGTCAGCACAAGCTTCTCACCCGTCTCGTGCTCACGGCGCAAATGCCATGCAAGGAGATCGGCTGCCTGTAATGGAGCGTACTGAAGCTCCTTGTCACTCTTGAATACCGGGCGCCCATCGATCAGTTTCTGGGCCTCCCTCGGGAGGGACTTGATCATCTCGTCAAAGAGCATCTCGACATCGGCATCGATGCCCTGTTGCTCGTCGAATATGAACTGGATAGGCGCCCGTACCGGGCTCTCCGCGACATAGCGCGAGACGGCAGAGATGACGGAAAAGCATATCGTGAAATGTAGCCGGCCGAAGCCATAAGGCGAGACCGGCTTTAGCTCCTTCTCAAACAGCTGGCCGTTCGCCGAAACCTGGTAGGAGATTGGCCTGTAGTGGGCGATGATGTCCGCAAGGGAGTTGAGCTTGGCATCCCGCATCTTGTCATCCCACCGGCTATGATGAAATTGCCCGTTACGGCTATAAGCTTCGGATGCTTTCAGGTACTCGATCGCGGGCCAGGCTTTCAGTTCGCTTTGCCAGTCCCTCGAGAATGCGGCCCAGACGTCGGCCCGATGAAGGTAGCCAGCCATGAACAATCGCTTGTCGCCAGCTTGCGCTTTGGAATCATCG
The DNA here is from genome assembly GCF_900696085.1 of Bradyrhizobium ivorense. Taxonomy (GTDB): domain Bacteria; phylum Pseudomonadota; class Alphaproteobacteria; order Rhizobiales; family Xanthobacteraceae; genus Bradyrhizobium; species Bradyrhizobium ivorense. The sequence goes on along the minus strand of NZ_CAADFC020000011.1, from coordinate 335,525 downwards.
GTAAAGGCCTGAAGCAAGTTCAACCGCTTATTCCTTCCAGTCCGCCTCAGAAACCAGCAGGCGGCCCAATGCGCATTCCGACGAAGTCGGCCGCGGATTCCGAGCGAAGCCGGCCAGGGATTCCGATGATCCCGGCCGCCTGCCGAGGCGGGCTCTCGCGACGACGTCGTCATCAGGTCAGTTGGCGGGCTCGTCGTCAAGCGTCTGACGCTTGGCGGCGGCTTTGCGTAGGCTCTCGCCCTTGAGGGTGAGCCTGTGGGCTTTGCACGAGGCGATCGAGGATAGCGTCGGCAATGGTTGGGTTGCCGATGAGCTCGTGCCAATGCTCGACCGGGAGCTGGCTTGTCACCACGGTCGAGCCGCGGCCATGGCGATCCTCCATCATCTCCAACAGGTCGCGTTGCTGCTCGGCAGTCATCGGGGCAAGTCCCCAGTCGTCGAGGACCAGAAGCTCGACGCGCGCCAGGGTCCTGAGGAGGCGAGCATGGCGGCCGTCGCCCCGCGCGAGGGTGAGCGCCTCGAACAGCCGCGGCAGCCGCTGATAGAGCACGGAGCGGTTGTCCCGGCAGGCCTTGTGGCCCAAGGCGCAAGCGATCCAGCTCTTGCCGACGCCGGTCGGGCCGATGATGAGCAGGTTCTGATGCCGGTCGATCCACTCGCCGGCGACGAGCTTTTGGAACAGCGGCTTGTCGAGCCCGCGCGGCGCCTTCATGTCGATATCCTCGACGACGGCGTTCTGCCGGAGGCTGGCGAACCGCAACCGAGCAATCAGCCGCTTGTTCTCGCGCTCGGTCGCCTCACGGTCGACCAGTAGTGCGAGGCGCTCCTCAAAGGCCAGCGTGGCGATGTCGGGCTGTCGCTGCTGTTCGTCGAGGGCCTTCGCCATGCCGTTAAGCCCGAGTGCGACGAGGCGATTGTGGGTGGGATGTGTCAACATCGTCTCTCCTTTCTTCAGTGGTAGTAATCGGTGCCGCGGATATTGCCGTGGCGGATCGGTGGGTCGTCCGGCGGCCTCTCGTTTGCGTAGGCGCGATCGAGCCCGTGCTGCAGGATCGACTTGATCGAGCCGTAGGAGGTCGCGCCGATGTCGTTACCGCGCCGGCAGGCGGCCTCGATGCGGGCCGAGCCGTAGCTGCGCGCGAGCCGCAGAATGCCGAGACAAGCCCGGAAGCCCTGCTCGGGGTGTGGCTTGGCTTTCATGATCGCCTCGACGAGAGCGATCGTGGCGGGGCCGATCTTGGCGGCTTCTCGTTTGATCCGTGCTGGCGTCCATTCGGCATAGCGCCGGTGCGCGCTCGGCATGTGCTCCGGGATCGTGGTGTGGCGATGGGGCACGTCAGAGCGGGCGTGGCTGGCGACCCGGACGCCCTTGTGCAGGATCTCGATCGTCCGGTCGGTAATGCGCGCCTCAAGCTCTTCGCCGATCAGACGTGAGGGCACCGAGTAGTAGTGACCGGCGATCTCGACGTGATAGTCGGGCGCGACGCGGCACTTCTTCCACTCGGCGTACTGATACGGCAGCGGCGGCAAGGCTTTGAGCGCCGTCTTGTCGCTCTGTGCGAACAACTCGTTGCGGCTCACACCGAGCTTGCGCATGATCCTGGCGTTGAGGTCGGCAACCGCCTCGCGGATGGCCGCGTTGAGTTCGTCAAGCGAGAAGAAGCGCCGGTTGCGCAGCCGCGCCAGCACGAACCGCTGGACGATTTGTGCCATTCAATCGGATGGAACCCTATGCACCGTTCTTGAAAGTGCTGCGCAAGGCCGCGCTCGACGCCATGCCGGATAATCCGGCCAAACCGGATCCTCCTGTCCTGTTCATTCTGGACGAGTTTCTGTCGTTTGGTCCCTTCGCGGATTTCCGAAATGCCATCCGAACCCGGGCGTCGCCGGAGGCCCACGAAGCGGAAAGGTGTCCTCCCAAGGCGCGGATGTGCGGGGGGCGAGTTTGGTGTCCGAATTCGACGTCGGAGATCTCTTGCTGAGAGGCCGTAGCGTGCTGCTGCGGACCTACCTCGTCAACGACCCGAGCCTGATCCAGTTTATGGTGCCCATCGGCGATCCGACGCTGTTGTCGAGCCACGAGACACTGACCGTCGTCAACTACACCGGCGCGGGCGGCATCATCGGGCTCGACACCCGCCTCGACACCGACGGCTCGCGGTCGGACCGGCTCGTCATCAATGGAGGCACGGCGACCGGTCACCGGGCCGGGATCTTTCTCGGTGGTGCGCTTGTACTGATCCTCGCAGCTGACCGCCAATCCCAAGGCGCCGGCGCGGCAAGTCCGGCGGCTCGTCGAGGAGCTGAGAGCCTGGCATCATTGGTATGCCACCGCATCGATCTGAACGCTATGGCCTCACAACGTCGCTCCCCGGCGCCGGCCTTCCGCCGCAAAATAGTGGGCCCGTGCTCAGCGCATTGCGGGCTGATCCCCTTGGTCGTTGTTCATGCCTCCCACACGAAGTTGGTGGGCGCTAGCAAAAAGCGCCTCGGACGGGCTGGGCCAAGAGATTTCGTCACTTACCAACCGTTTGCCCCCATCCCCACGTGGCTGGAGAACCGAGGTGCGGTATTTAAAAACCTCTTGCGAGCTATAGCATAAAATAATATATTATGAGGCAGGGAGGTGCGTATGGCCACGAGTTATACTGTCGGCAAACACTACGAGAGCTTCATCAAGGATCTCGTCGACAGCGGTCGCTATGCAACCGCTAGCGAAGTGATGCGGGAGGGACTGCGCCTTGTTGAAGAACGCGAGGAGCGTCGCAAGGTGAAGCTTGAAGCATTGCGTGCTGCCATACAGGAAGGCCTTGAAAGCGGTCCGGCCGAACCGTTCGAGCCCGGCGAACTGGTCGAACAAATTAAGGCCCGAGGACGTGAACGGCTGAAAGCCGGGAAGCATGGCGGGTAATCTCACAAGGCGGCCCCAGGCCGAGACCGACCTGGACGAGATTTGGCTCTTCATCGCATCAGACAATATCGCTGCTGCACCGCTTGCTCGATCGTATTGGCAACGTCCTTCAGATGCTTGCCGAGAATCCACTGGCGGGCCGACAGCGGCCCGAGTTGGGTATAAGCATTCGGAGCTTTCCGGTCGGCAACTACGTACTCTTCTACGAAGCGTTTCCCAACGGCGTTGAGATCGTGCGAGTGCTGCACGGTGCTCGCGATATCACGCCGGAGGATCTCGACTGAGAACTTGCTTTGTCAGCCGTCGCACAATCGCATTTACGATTATGAGGCGCGGGCTGATGTTGCACAGTCGCTATGATAGAACGTTGCGACGAATCCACCCTGTACGCTTCCGAAGTTATGTCTATGCGACGCGCCGTTGCCAAAGTCCGCCGCGAAAGTGGTGCCGCAAGAGTAGCCGCCCGAACACTTCTTGGGCAATAGGGATTCCCACCAATGGCGATCTTGAAGACGTGCTCTGGTGTTCCGATCTGGCCAGCCGGCGTGGTCGGATCTTTGGCGCACCACGATACAGCAGCCGCCGCCGCTATTGCAGGAACGAAAAGGATTGCAGCTCTCGGCATCGACATTGAGCCTAATGAACCTCTGCCGGAGAACCTGATCGAATTGATTGCCACTCCTCATGAGCAGCGAATGTACGATCGACGCACGCTCAAGCAGCGGGATCTTTTCGTTTTGAAAGAGGCGGTGTATAAGGCCTGTTTTCCAATGGATCGCCAGTTTCTTGATTTCAAGGACGTGGAGATTGATATCTTTGCGCGATCAGGACGCGTGTCCAAGGCAAATCGCACGTTTTCGCTCGAGTTACTTATTTCTGAGAATCGGAGTGGCGTATTCGCGGCCGAATGAAGTTGACGAGCCTCTCCAAGATCAGCAGTCAACCCCCTGAAGCAGTCGATGCCCCGGCTCGTTCGCGCGTTCCTTGATCCGGTCGGGCTAGAAAACCGTGCGGCTGTGTAGTGCAAGGTAACGCAGGCAACTAGCCTTGGCTCCATGTGTAGCCCTTCGCTCCGGCTTATCTTGGAGGTGTTGCTGGCCGTCGGGCAAAGTGCATCGCCCCCACGATGTCAGCATAACAAAAGTCGCCCGTTCGCACTTGGGTCGCTGCTTTCGTTCCCTTAAAGGGCGTTTTTATACCCGCTCGTGCACTTCTGGCTGAGCCTGCGATCTGGCGAGAAGCGCCTTGAATCTCAGATGCCGAGCGTCGCTTTGGATTTGGTCAGAACTCCGTTGCGGCGCGCATAAGATTCGCGCAGCCTCATCAGTCAGGCCCAAGCTCTGATTTTAGTCACGGCAAGAAATTGCGGTCGCAAGCACTGTCTTCTCGATAAATGTGCGGCTCACGAGGTGTTTTTGCGAAAGGCAACGACTATTGCCTCTTCCGCAATCGATCGGACGGCCTTGCAGCCCATCGGTGCATCGTGCACGAAGCCGCCTTTACGCTGCTCGGCGATGGTCTTCTGATTGGGACCGTCGGGCTAATTATTTAATCCTTTGAGCGAGCTTTCGATCGCTGTATCGCCGCTCGTGGCGTGCGTAGCCGTGCGCTCTCATAGAGTGTTTGGCCCTACAGGTCCTCCCGCATGGCGGATCAGAATGGCTGAATTTCCGCGGTCTGGGACCGGACATCATCCGCCTTGTTCTCCATCTTTTCGAGGAATCTGAGAGCCCGTTGGTATTCGATCTCGCGCCACGCAAGCTCGAATGGTTCCATCAGTATCTCTATCCACATTTCGGCAAAGGCTGCCATTCCGACGAAAAATAGAATTCGCGACCTCCTGATCAGCTATCAGTTGGCGAAGCCGGCGAAAGACGAATGAGTTGTCGCTGTAGCCAGCCGCACATGCAGCTAAGAGGATCGTGATCAGCGGCTCAATCGAACCTTGGTAAAGATTGGGCACCCCAAGGGGAGCACCTGACGATACGAAAGTTTATGGCCGACGTTCGCCTGGCTCGCACATTTGGTCCAACGGCTGCCCGAGCAGCAAAATAATCCGACGGCCTTCGTAGAGCTCGTTCACGAGTCGCTAATCGCCTCCGCTTCGCATATCGAAATTGCGGCGACATACCCACTATCTTGAGGCCTCAACAGGAGGTCGTTAGGAACTGGGTCAGTATGTCAAGCACAATGGAAGGGATTGCTTCAAGCCCGCGGCCCCTGCGCTATGGACGTGGAATGAGAACCAGAGCGGCAAATCGACGTTGCTTTGCCGATCGTCGGCTCGGCATTGTGATGACAGGCCGTGCGGCAATTGAATGATCCATCGTCTGACCCGTTTGATTTCTTATCTCGAGAGCCAAAGTCGTCGTTGCTTTCAAAACCATAAACAAAGCTGCAATGTCAGTGATGCTCCCCGACGATGATGATTTATTAGGATGATGGGACCGGGCAGATCTTGTCGGTGAATAGCAAGCGCGAACCCAGCTGCGCAGTATCAGAGATGCTTGTAGCAGAAGGTCGCCGAGCGATATGTTCCGTGAGGCGAGCACGCACCCGGATATGATACCCACCCGCTGCCATCCCTCGCTGGCGTAAAGGCGCTCGGCAGCAGAACCTGTGGCCGTGCTGAGCGTCAACAACGTCTTTCCCTCCTTTCGGGCTAACTCGCTGACACCCGAGAGCAGCCGGCGCCCGATGCCGCGACGGCGTGCACTTCTTTCACCAGGACTTTGACGACGCGAGCGCTATGCAATTGGTTCTCAGACGCGGCAGGTGCCATCTGCGTTGTGCCAACAATCTGACCTGCGCCATCTTCCGCAGCTAGTAACACGCATCGATTGCAAATGACCGCCCCGCGACGCTACGCCAATACACCAGCGCACCTCGTCGAGTTAGCGGCGGCAGAAAGCTGACCGAGTCGCCGTGGGCGACGCAGTCAATGAGGGTGTCGGTGAGACGCTCCAAACGCTTATCCACTTCGTCGGCGTCGATGCGCCGTACCTGAATGTCGCCCGTCATCTGATTTCGGACAGAGCTAGCTGATCGCCGCCGGCTAGGTCGAACGCTGGGTTATTTGCCAACGCCACGGCAATAGCGAGTTTCCATCAGGGCGACACGCTCTTGAATGCCATAAGTGGTCACGTGCCGTGTCGCCCAACCCAACCGAAGCCGTGCAAATGACGATAGAAGACGACTCCGCCAAGGCTGTAATGCTCAGCTGCCCGCTCGAAGCGCCCGGACCGGAAGCCGCGCCCGGCATCACGAACCGAATTTAGCGGAGAGCTCCGCAGCACGAAACAAATTTAACGCGGAGATGAGACTCTTGTCGCGCGGAAACAGCCGCCGAGCGGACTTGATCCGCGAGTCGTGGTCCAGTCCAGATATCGTCTGTCCCTCTAGAATAAGCGCCTCGGAGAATCTGCGAAGAGCAGGACGATACTGGCGAAGGTCGGCCTCGCTGCACCTATTGGCACGAGTCATCATTTCAATAAAACTCTCGTCGTCCTCTGAGCGTGCCCTGGGCGGAAGCGCACTGCGAGCAACTGGCTCGTAGAAATCGTGAAGGTCGCTCGACACTGCTTTCATTGTTCGTTTATTAGAATTCGTTGACATGAGCGATAGGAATGCTGATTGCGCAGATCAAGCGATTGATGCGGAGAGCATGCCCGCAATCGGCGAAGTTGGGTGGTATGCGGCTTTAATGTACCCCTTTCTAATGATTCCGGGCTGCAGCATTATCTGCCGCGTCGTCAATTCGGCGCCGGTCTTCTTCCGGCTGAGGAGGACAGGTACCGGTGTTGGCTGGGAGAGCCGTTGAAGGACGGCTCAAACGCCTTTTACCTCGCCGACCCTTTTTGCTGCTCTTCTGAGGTGGCATGCTGCATCTGCGACCAAACTGTTACATTGGATGGGTCACGATTGTGCGGGTCCACGCAGCCTTCACGTCCAAGATCGCCTGAGCAGACGCTCTACCCGAGCAAGCTTTCGAAAAGCTGACGAAGCCGCAGCGTAGCTGTTAGCACTCGAACAGGACGACATTGGCTTCGATCTAGTCCGTCACGCCGACGTCATCGGCCGCCTCGGGCATGGTGTCGAGCCGAGCGCGCGAACTGACTTTGGATCGTCGAGATTCTGAAGGTGAGCCGCACGACGCCCTATCGGATGGTCAGCAGTGGCAGCCTTCGCGCCCGGTACGAGCAGGTTTCGGATGGTTTGAGAGGCAGTTTCGAGCCGGTCAAGATCAACTCTTTGTCGCGTCAGCGCGCCGACTGATGTCCCAAGCCCGACAATCGGAGCTTCCGATAGACTCTCATGCGAGAATAGATGCAATGCGCAACGTTTATATTTCGCGGAGTAGCTGCGCGGCAAAGCGCCGCCAGACGCAAACAATCAGAATTTGGAAGTGAGTGGCGATTGTGACCCCATTGGGACGCAACAGTAGATTCGCATTTTCTAGCGTCGAGCGCCAGTCTGAAGCAGCTGTCGATATCCGTGATCTGCCATCCAGTGTGCCCGGGCGAGATGGCTGTCGAAAGCCCGACGCGCCCGATCCCATTCGCAGGCGGGGTCAACGTGAAGAACAAAGCGAGCTACCTCGCGCCAATCTGCACCCTCAGCATCAGCGTCGAGCAGTCGCCAGTATGTAGCCAAATGCTCCTCGTCATAGACGGTCAGGTTCGCACCCGATGGGGCAATGTCATCGACGGTCAAATCGAGTAGGGGTTCCCGCACTGACTAGTCTCCACGCAATAGAGGGCAACGAAGTCGATCGTCGCCGAAGTTGATAGCGAGGGTGTCCTCCGATTATGGAATAGTTTTGGTGATGCATGTACCACATGCTGCGATGCGCTTCACGCAACGACATCTGAAGCGCCTCGCTGCTGGAGGCCTTATCGTCGCCGCGCTGAATGACCGGCTTGGCACGTCGTCGATGATGAGCTTGAGATACATATGATGATTTCGAGGGTGACGAAACCACCCGCGCCAAGCCGAAAAACTCGCGAGCAAGATAGAGCGCGTCCTCGCCGCCGACTCCTTGTATTCGCACCGACGAACATGGTCTGTTCGTCGATTCTAGGCGAGCAATGACCTTGAACTCTGGCATCGCTTACAAGTTGAGAATTGATTTCCTCGGTACGGCCCTCGAGCGAACAACAGGCCGACGTGGTCGGAGGTTGTCAGCACACGGCAACTGCACGCATCCATTCAACCTGAACAATCGCTCCTCCTGCGACTAAATGAGAGGGCATAATCGGGGCGGCTATCGCATCGATCTGGGCTCGAGGCCGTGATCCCGGAGAACCTTGTGCATCAGCTCGCCTTTGATCTCGCTGGCGATTTCGCTGAGGATCTGGGCTCCGACCACCCGCTGGGCATCGACATCATCCGTCAGGCCATGCTCCGCGAGCCGCTCGTTCAAGCGCGTCGGAAACTCATCTTCCATCGCATCGGCAATCCGGTTCCGCATGGCGGCATGATCATCGGGGGCGATCCGCCTCACCACCGTATCCCAAGGCTCCCAGCGCGTTGCCAGAAAGTCCGCAAAATCTGTCGCTTCCTGTTCCCGCACCGACCTCTCAGCCCTGGCAACGTCGTCCGCAGTGACGTCAGCGAGATTCAAGAAGCGCATATCAGGGGCGATGTGGCGCAGTTCCAGCTGATCCCGTAGCTGGGTCTGATAGGCAAGATAGACCTCGATCTCGTCGATATCGGCCTCCGGGTCGGCACGGCGGAGCGAGCTGACCGTCTCGCGTGCGATGTCGTCAAGCGCCCCCAAACGAAACATGACACGGCCGTGTTGGAGCAGTTGGTCGAGCCGACTGTCATAGAGCCCGTCCTTGACATCAGCGTTCAGGCGTGCGGTCTGCATGCCGTTCCAGGTCAAAGTGATGCGGTCCTCGCAGGACGCAGTCGCTCCATTGGCCAGCTCGAAAAACTGCTTGCGCAGTCGCGGCCTCATCGCGGCCTGGAGCAGATTCTCGGCCACCTGGTCGCGGAACGCCTGATGACCATAGTTTACGGTGCCCGCAAGTCTTTCGAGAAACAGAGCGAAGTCCTGCGCACCCCGCTCTGCGGCGAAGCCCTGCCACGCGTCCACTGCGCCGGGCTGGTCCGCCAGCCAGTCCGCGACAACCTCGTGCAGGGGCCGCGACTGGTGTTCCATCGGTTGTAGCGGCATCGACAGCAAGACCTGCGGGCCGGCATAGTCCGCGCCGCGCGTGGCTGTCGCCAAATCGGCCAGCACCGGGGCCGGTATCGGATTAGACCGCAGGTCGATGCTGGACGCGCTGCCGAGCTGCGTCAGCACGGTCGCGGGCAGGCTGGTCAGCTGATTATTGCTGGCGCCGAGCATTTCAAGGCTGACCGGGAGTGTCTCGGGCAGATTGGTCAGCTGATTTTCGCTGACGTCCAGGTATCGAAGTCCGGCCGGAATGTCGGGCAGGCTTGTCAGCTGGTTGCCGCCTGCGTCCAGGTAGCGCAGCCTTGCCGGAAGATCGGGCAGGCTCGTCAGCTGATTTTCGCTGACGTCCAGGCGGCGGAGCCTGGCTGGAAGCTCGGGCAGACTGGTCAGCTGGTTATTGCAGGCGGAGAACTCCTCGATCGTTGCCGGAAGGGCGGGCAGATCGGTCAGTTGGTTGCCATCGACAGTCAAGCTGCGAAGCCTGGACGGCAGCTCTGCCGGCAGGCTGGTCAGATCGTTGGCCATGAGGTGGAGGTGCCGCAGCCTGCTCGGAAGGGCGGGCAGGCTCGTCAGCCGGTTGTCAGAGGCGTAGAGGTCCCGGAGTCCGCCCGGAAGCTGGGCCGGCAGGCTGCTCAACTGGTTACCGATGACGATGAGGGTCCGGAGCCTTGGCGGGAGTGAGGCTGGCAAGGCGGTCAGGGACAATGACGACAAATTCAGCTCGTCTCTGACATGACCCTCGTCCCGCCATGCCCTCGTCCGGTTGACCCCCTCTTGCCGATTCTCGTTTTCGCCCTGCCCCTCTTCCGCTGCCCAGCTCGCCAGGACGCGGTCCTGCGACGAGACGAGGTCGGCGGCGGCCGCTCCTGTGGCCCACCGAGTCAAGGCTGACGCCCACTGGGGCAGGCATGAGGGGGACTGCCCGGCGGCCCCAGACGTTGGCTCGGTGCTTTCGGATTCGGAAGGTATGCCTGCGCGAGGTTGGGCCCGTTCTGTATTCATTGAATTCCACGACATGTTTCGTCTCAGCCGATAAGGCGGTTCATTCGGCTAGATCGAGACGTTTGCATGCTAGGAAGCTCAGCTGTCGATAACCTGACGAGGTCAGGTCATCTGACATGAAGCGGTTGCCAAGCTACTCTTCGTTCGCGCGGTGAGGATCCTGCGCTGTCGCGCAGCTGTTCAAATATTGCAGTTCCAAAATTCGCAGCATCGAACTCGAGAATGCTGCTCAGGCCGGACTATAACTCCATCTGGACGAAATACTCAGAGACAGGTCACCACCGCTCAAGCTGGTCGGGCACCAATATCGCTGCTTCAACAGCCCGACCGGAGACAGCCTCAAGGATTTGCAGCGTGAGCGCACGACAGGCATCGCAGCACTCGCAGACCGGGCCTGCTGAGCACCAGAGCGTCAAAGAGCAGCTGAGTGGCTTGCAGCTCAGTGAGTCTGAAGAGGGGGGTAGTTCTCCTGATAGCAGTCCGGCGGAGCCACCTGCAGGGGTCCGGCGCAGTGATGTCGGCGGTTCGATGCGGATGTCGCCGCAGTCAAGCCTACGGAGTGACTGGTCCAGCAGTTCGCGGCACAGCGTCGATATTCCTCGCGCTCACCTTCCTTCGGGTGCCGTGGCCTCCCAGTCCGACTTGAGTGGCAAGCCATTCAGTAGCATGCGCTACACAGCGCCATCGGAGGTGCAGTCGCCTGCAAGCCGGGCGAAGGATAGCAAGGGTCGCGGATTGTTTTCTCGTATCAGATCAGAGTTCGGAAAAGCTTTCGGGAAGAATCGTCGTGACAAAAAGTGGTCCGAAGGCTCGATGTCGGATGCGGCCTATTCGGAGGATGTGGTCCATACAGAGCTGCGCATGGATTTCGCCAAGCGCGAGGCAATGCATCCCGACGACGAGCGCTGCATTGATCAGTTCGTGGAGGCAGTCCGAAGGTACGAAATTATGCCCGACGGTAGCATCGGCCGAGGGGACGGAAAGGTGCCCGAGGGTACCATCAGGACCAATGCAGGACTTCTTAGGGGGTTTGCTCGTTGGCTCCGAGCAAAGGGCAGGGATCCGATGGCTTCTCGGGTTTTTATTGATTCAGGGTCACTAGACGCAGATATAGAGGACTACAGGGCCAGCGGTGGGGACGTTCATAACCGCCTCCAGTCGGCGCTGTCTCATCTGCGGAGATTTGTGCCAGGTCCCCGGGGATTTGGGCCTGGCGAGCGCGAACTCAAAGCTGCCGGACCAGGGCCCCGTCTGATGGGGCGTCAAACAACTTATCCACATCCCGATGACGGCCGCGTCATCGATGCGATATGTCGTGAGGATTTGAGCAAGCTCGAACCCGACGAAAGAATCAAAGCCCAACATGTTGCCAGCAGGCAACGCAGGTTTAGTGATTGGCTCCGAAGGGAAGCCAAGGAGAGCATAGTGAGCCGGCTTATCGGCAGCGATCAGCAGCGGCAGTCACTGGACGACGATTACAGGGAATTCACAAAAGCCCATGGAAAAGTGATCGTGAATTTTGATCGGCTTCGGCTCTACTTTGGCGCCGAACCCCAAAGGAAGCAGGATCCGTATTATCCTTATCCCGACGACGCTCGCATCATCGATGGCATAGTCAATAAAACGCTGAGCAAGCTCAAAAAGAACGAGACTAACAAAAGGAAAGCTGCCTGGAATTCGGCCAACCATCAACGGAAGTTTAGTGATTGGCTCCAGGCTAAGAATAAGGGGAGCATAGCGAGCCGTATCAACAGCGATGAAATGCAGAGGTGGTCCTTGAAAATAGACTACCAGCAATTCACCGAAATTATGGGCAAGACCGACGTGGGTTTCAAGCGGTTCAAGGAAGCCGTTGAGGCGGACGCGGTTGTGGATTTGTCTTCTGACGAGGCAAGCGAGCAGGAGGAAGCAGGTCAGCGCGGCCGTTCCCAGTCGGATCAACCCGTCGGGATCGGATCAACCTGGCCGTTGGAGCAGGTTGATGCGTCGATCCAAGGCCACAGCGGTTTGTCGCTTGGTCCAAGGGAGTGGCTGGGTGACGAGCATATCCAGCGCGACTACGAGCTTCTGTCGCAGGAGTTGCGCCAAAGCAATCCAAACCTCGCCGCCCGGACCCGGTTCGTCGATCCTCTCATCGCCTTTCAGGTGGGCCAAGGTACAGACGACGTCGCCCTGAACGCATTCCATCGCATTGTCAACGATCGGAATGGCAACGACACGGCCGATTTCCTGTTCTTGCCGGTGAATGATGCGAGCGCTACGGACCGCAGTAGCCGCGGCTCCCATTGGTCGTTGCTGCTGGTAGATCGCCGCGATCGCGACAGGCCGGTTGCCTATCATTACAACTCCTCCGTCGGGTACAATGCCCGACCTGCAGCAATGCTCGCAGGTCGGGTGGGAGCCGATTTGCGAGATGCCCCCATGAGGCAACAGGAGAACGGCTTTGATTGCGGCGTCTTTGTCGTGGATGGCACGCGGGCGCTGGTTCAAGGATTAGCACGGCGCCGATCGCCAGGCGCGGTACCCCTCGACAACCTCGTCGCCAATCGGGAGCAACTTCAAATACGTCTGAGCAGTGGGCAAGGGGCGGTTGCGGCGGATCGACCGGGGCCCTCATCACAATTTGTCGACCCGGCGTCATCGGACTCAACCTGGGTGCGAGATTTGCCGACGCCGTTTTGGCATGAAGGGGATCAAGCAGGCCAGCCTGCCGCCGATAGCTGGAATATGGCGAACTTCTCGCCGAGACCGGCCTATCCGCCAGTGGAGAGCCACCCACCATCATTTGAGGAAAGCCTCGGGGCATCGATCTTCGGTGCATCACAGTACATGCCGTATCCGCAAGAATTAGGAGCATTTGTCCCGCCGAGCTGGCAACACGGTAATCAACGGGCGCCACAAGACCTCATGCGCGGAATGCATTGGTATAACGTGCTGCCGAGCGCGGCCCGACCCCAGACCAACATCAGTATCCATGGGGTACTCTACACGGCCACACTGGGGCCATCAGGCAAGCAGAATGACATTCACGTTTTTATGCAATAGCAGGAACGGACCAAGCATCGATGCCTAATCTGTAGATTACAGATTATCCACGGTCATGTCATCTGAACCTGCGTCTCGGTATCTCGATCGCTGTTGAACTCGGTCGGGCCGACGTCGGCTCGCTGTTTGTTCGCGAGCCGTACGCAAGAAATTCGCAATCTTCAAGCTTGCAAGCGAGGCTGCACTTCAAGGTCATTCCTCGCTTGGATTTCGGACGAACAGACAGTGCGCATCGAGCGAACGCAAGATTGCGCCAGCCACGACTGCGTGGATCAGAACTCCGAACGTGCTAATTTTAACCAGAGCGCGCGTCATGTTGGTCGGCGCCCGCTCGCCCCCGCCAGTCGGCGTTCAGGTTGAAGTCACTCCGCTCGAAGTGCTTGAGGGCTGTATTGTCTGAACTCTCTCTATTGCGACTTCTGCGAGCAAGTGGTCACCGCGTCGGCGTTGTCCGCCGTGTCCATCGCCTTACTCCTTTCTTGCGCGGTCTTCCGTTTGGCCCGGAGTTGCCGTCCATATGCATTCACTATGCTTCTATCTGCGAACGGTATTTCCACTCGATCGTGCCGCGGACTAGAACCGCTCAAACAGTCAACCGTGGACGACGGCATGCCGGGCGGCAGGAGCTTCATCCGGATGCTTATGACGGGCTCGGCGGTATCAGATGTAGTGGCCAAAACAGCCCGCAGCAAGTGCAACTCTTCGGTGAGGGCCTCGCTGCGTTGTGGCGGATGAGGTGAGTTTAAAGCGGTATAAGGACTATTCGTCGTTATGTTTGATTTGCTCCCGTTTGCTACGCCGGAAAGCCGACGCCGCCTCCTGCGGTGCCTGACCGAGGTTGCATTTCTGGCTTGTGTTAAAAACGAGGTGGAGCGAGCGAGGCGAATTGCCAAGGGAATCGATGTCATCGCCCCAGGTGGCCGAGAGGCTGTCATGGCTAGCGTGCTCGTCGACCTGGCGGCAAGCGACGTTGAAGCGGCGCTGGAGCGCCTCGATCCTCTTGCCCGCGCGAATGATCCCTATGGAATGGCATTTCAGGCGCTGGCGCTTGGGGTTGTTGGCCGCTTGAGCGAGCGGGATGCTGTGCTTCGGCGTCTTCCTCGTGACGATCTGGCGTTCGATGGACTTGTTGCGGCGTTAGGTGGTGCAGCCAAGGTGCATACAGGAGGTTCAGTCAATGAGCGGTGTGAATGGGGTCGCGGCGCTACTTGAGACCCTGTCGCCGGCGAGCGGCGGGCCGCCGGCGTCAAGGGCGCCGAGTGACTCGGTCGAGGCCTTTCGTGCGGCACTCGATCGGCCGGCGCCGTCATCACCGAATAATGATCTCGCAGTGGTCACTGACCTTGCCCCCACCGAGGAGCTGATTGGTCGTGTTCGCATAGCTGACGATATCCTCAGTGGAATGGAGAAGCTCAGCGCCTCTTTCGGCGACGCTGCGAAAGTCGCGGCCGGGGTCGCGGAAAACTATGCTTCCGGGGAGTTCAATTCGACTGAGTGGCTGAATGCGCAATCCACCCTGTCAGCCCTGACGCTGCAATACGATATCGCGTCGAAAGTGGTTGGGAAAGCCGTGCAAAGCCTTGATACTCTCCTGAAGAGCCAGTGAACAATCGTTATGCGAGCGTGACGTTGGTGTTGAAGCGCGCGTTGATACTTTTGGCGATGTTCGCGTTGACGGGCTGCGGAGCAAAGATCGAGCTTTATCGCAATCTTCCGGCGCATGACGCCAACGAGATGCTCGCATTGCTGATGCGGCACGGCGTCGATGCCGAGCGGGTGGCCGAGCATAATGGGGCGGCCTCCCTGATTGTTTCGACGAAAGACGTGCCGCGTGCCATGAGTGTACTGGATGGCGCCGGATTGCCTCGCGATCGGCTTGCCGACTTGGGCGCCCTCTTCAAGAAAGAGGGGATGTTGTCATCGCCAACGGAGGAGCGTGTGCGATTTATCCATGGCACGACGCAGGAATTGTCGGAGACGCTCTCCAGGATCGATGGCGTGCTCAGTGCCCGCGTCCATGCCGTCCTGCCCGAAAATACGATCGACGATCGCGTCCCACCTGCTCCCTCCACGGCTGCCGTGTTGGTCCGCTTTAAGGCTGGTACTGCCGTTGATCAGATCGTACCGAAGATCAAGGAGTTGGTCGCAAATAGCCTGAAGGGCGTATCCTACGACGGGGTCTCGGTTACGCTCGTCGAGGCAGCTCAAAGCGATAACAGCTTGCCGCCACTCGATGGGCTTCCCGTCGCCGCCGAGGCCAGCGCTCCGCTCTATCTCCTGGTCGGGCTCGCGGCTGGGCTGGTGATATCGCTCATCGGCAATGCAGTTCTTGCCTTTCTCGTGTGGCGGAAGCGAGTGAGCCGCACAACGAATGCTGTGACGCCATAGATCAATGCAAGCGAGCAATCCCGCGATGATCGCGACCGGATCGGCAGCAATTTCGGACAACTGGCTTCACAAGCCGTGGGCTGGAGAAATGATGCGCTGCATCGCCGATCCCGCCGCCGACTTCGATGATGCTATAGCCAAGGATTGGCCCGAATGGCTGCCGCTGGAGCCTGCACGGACAGATGCGTTCATCCGTATGAGACTTGGAAGTCGGCTGCTTCGCGATCAAGACAGGGGGGCGTCGGCCATCATCTCCGCTGGACATGCGCCGCGGACCCGGCTCGCATTTTTACCGGTGTCGGACGCCGTGCGCCTCATCTGCCTTGCCGCGGCGTGGACAGGGGTGCCCAGTCTTGTCGGTCAGCTTCGCAACGCCGATGTCGTTGCAACACGTTCCGTCCTCGGAGAAGACGCCCTCGCGTTCGCTTTCCAAGCCGCGCTGCTGCCACGACCGACCGCCGGACTGATGTCGGCTATCGGTGCTTCCAAGCTGCCGAGCGGTCCTGTTGAATTGCTCCACTGCGGAGCTGCAATGTTCGGCCTCGCAATGGGCTGCATCCCGGATGCATTGCAGGTACGACTGAGATTACGCAGCCCTGCGTCGATCTGGACGGTGGCGGCGAACGCCTGTCGCAACGACAGTGCCGGAGAGGACGCCTTTCATGCGATGCGGCGGTTGGTCCGCAAAAGGATGGCTCTATGGTCGCACTGGTTCGATTGACGTCCGAGACGATCAGTATTCTCGGACCAGGGCAAGTCGTGCCGGCGGCAAGCGCGCTGGCGCTCCTGCAGGCCGAGCAACTGCTGACCCAGGCGCAGCGTGATGCAGAGGCGCTTGTTGAGGAGGCGCGCGTGTCCGCAAGCAGGATTGAAGCGGCCGCCAGAGAAGCCGGGCTCAGGGAAGCGCAAGTGACAATCCAGCAGCGCTTGGCCGCAATCGCCGTAGCGTCGCTGCAGGTCATGGAGCAAAACAAGGAAAGGATCGTGGACCTCGGCCTGCAGATCGCGCGCCGGATCATCGACACGACGGCGCCAGACGAGGCCGCGGTGCAGATCGCGCTGCGAACCCTGCGCGTCGTGGGCCACAGCCCTGTCGTTCGGCTGCGAGTGGCACCGTCGCTGGTCGAGACGGTTCGCGGGCGGGTCGACGAGATAGTCCCGGCGGTCACGTCACGCGCAGTCGTCGAAGTTATTTCTGATCCGCAAATCAATGATGCCGGGTGTATTCTCGAGACCGATGGCGGACTGGTCGACGCGACGATCGAAAGCCAGCTCACGTTGATCGAAAGCGGCCTTCGCAAAAGCCTGGAGGCGTCGAAGTGATGTCGGAGCCAGCCGAGCCGTCAACGGCGGTAGATCCCACAGGTTGTTCGCATGAAAGCATCGATCGATTCTTCCACTTCGCGAGCAGAGCGGTTGAGCAAACGCCGACGATGAATGTCCGTGGTCGTGTCCTTCAAGTCGTTGGAACAATCATCCGTGCGACGGCTCCTGGCGTGCGTATCGGGGATTTGTGCGAACTCCGCGATCCCAAAAATAACCGTGAACTGACCGCCGAGGTTGTCGGTGTTCAGCGCGACGTTGCCGTTCTGACGCCGCTCGGGGAAATGCGGGGACTTTCTACCCTCACGGAGGTGATTCCGACGAGAAAGGCCCTGCTGGTGCCGGCGGGCTGGAACTTGCTCGGTCGGGTGCTTGACGGCCTTGGCCGCCCGCTCGATGCAACCACGCATGGGCCCATGATCGCGGAGGCTAACGTGCCGGTTCATGGCAGCGCACCGGATCCGCTAACCCGGCGTAGCATAGACCAGGTTCTTCCGGTCGGTGTACGGGCGATCGATGCCCTGCTGACGTGCGGGGAAGGGCAACGCGTCGGTATCTTTGCCGCTGCAGGCGCTGGCAAAAGTACACTGCTGTCGATGCTCATACGGGGCGCCGAGGTTGACGTCGCGGTGATAGCACTTATCGGCGAGCGCGGACGGGAGGTGCAAGAGTTCATCACGCAGCTCGGCTCGGAGTCACGAACCAAAGCGGTTTTTGTTGTCGCGACGTCCGACCGACCCGCCATGGAGCGCGCCAAGGCGGCCTATGTCGCCACAGCAATAGCCGAATGGTTTCGCGATCAAGGCAAACGCGTGCTGCTTCTCATGGACTCGCTAACGCGTTTTGCACGGGCGCACAGGGAGATCGGCCTTGCAGCGGGTGAGCCACCGACCCGGCATGGTTTTCCGCCATCCGTGTTTGCAACGCTGCCGCAACTTTTGGAACGTGCGGGCAACAATGCGCGTGGGTCGATCACGGCCTTCTACACCGTGCTTGTCGAGGGGGATGACATGACTGAACCCGTCGCCGACGAAACGCGTTCGATCCTTGATGGCCACATTGTGCTCTCGCGTGCCCTGGCGATGTCGAACCACTATCCTGCCATCGACATTCTTGCGAGCGTGAGCCGCGTCATGAGCATGATCGTGGCTACGCAGCATGAAAGCATGGCGCGGAGACTGCGCGAGTTGATGGCGAAATACCAGGAGGTCGAGCTGTTGATTCGCGTGGGTGAATACAAGAACGGAAGCGACGCACTCGCGGATGAGGCGATCGCCAGAAAGGACGAAATACAGAACTTCCTGCGCCAATCGACAAGTGAGCAGATGGACTTCGAAATCACGCTCCAGGAGCTTGAAACATGCGTGGGATGATCTCGAACGCCGTGCCCCGTCTTCTGCAGCTGCGGAAATTGCGGCATCATCGTCAGCAAGATATTCTGCGGGCGCGAGAGCTGGCTCTTGAGAGCGCTGCCGCTGCTGTGGAGGCCGCCGCCGAAAATCACCGTGCCTGGCGGCGAAAGCGTCTTCGGCTTGAAGCTGAGCTGTATGATTCCGTGATCGGACAAGCCGTCGCTCTCGGCGCTCTTATCGGTCTGAAGGCAAAGACAACCTCTCTGCATGATCAAGATCAGCTGCTCGAAAAGGATATTGAGAAGGCGGTCGCGCAAGCCGATCAGGCCCGGCTGGCTCGCGACGAGGCGCGCAATGTCGTGCGTCAAACAGGCAAGCAATTCGATAAGTGCGAACATTTGGCGCGCGCCTTGCGCGATGCCGACATGAGGAGGCCGGAGCAGGTTTGCGAGAACAGGGCCGGTGTGAACACCTCGCAAGCCGGGTCGGCCTTGGCGTTCGAAGAATTTCAGGGATGTGAAAGCTAGGGGAGGGGATCAGGCGAGCGTCGATACGGCGTTGGATTTGGCGGGTCTAGTGGTCGATCTCATCCGTGGTGCATCGGATTCTGCGGTTTACGTCGATGCAGATCGTGCGGTTAGGCTGATGGCGATACGCTCGACCTATCGTCCCGCTGGCTCAATCGCGTGTGCCTGTCGTCCAGGCCAAAGACTGCGGGCTTCCGACAAACTATCGAGAAAACATGAGAGTCACTGTTGTGACCCGGGCGAGTTGGCTTTGGACGCAGCTAATCGGCGGGGAGAGGTCAAATTTGCTACTCGGGAGGGTTTGAAGGCGGGTCGGCAGTCTGCTCAGGGCCCGAGCGAGCCATCGTCAGCAGCGTGTTGCGCTTCTGGCTATGGACTGGCATTTCACGGGGCAAGTCGCGTTAGGTTGATCACATGAAGCCACTCAACAAACTGCTGACCATCGCGACCGGCCGCAACGACATTGTTCTGGTGACGTTGCTGATCACGATCGTTTTCATGATGATTATTCCGCTTCCGTCAGTGCTTATGGATGTGCTGCAGGCGGTCAATCTGGGAATTGCAGCCCTCCTGCTGATGGTGGCTGTCTACATCAAATCGCCACTCGCATTCGTCTCATTTCCATCGGTGCTCTTGCTGGCAACGCTGTTTCGTCTGGCGCTCGGTATTGCGGCAACTCGCACCATCCTGCTTCATGCGGAAGCTGGCCAGATCATCAAGACCTTCGGTAACTTTGTCGTAGCCGGTAATCTCGTCGTAGGCGCGGTCACCTTCTTGATCATGACAATTGTACAATTTGTCGTCATCACCAAAGGATCAGAGCGCGTCGCCGAGGTCGCTGCACGTTTCTCTCTGGATTCCATGCCGGGAAAGCAGATGAGCGTCGATGGCGACTTGCGGGCCGGCAGCATCGACATGCGAGAGGCGCGCAGGCGCCGCGTTGCCATCGAGCGCGAAAGTCAATTGTACGGTGCTACGGACGGCGCCATGAAGTTCCTCAAAGGGGATGCGATCGCAGGCCTGATCAGCATTATCGTGAACATCATTGGAGGGATCACGATTGGTTCACTCCAAAAGGGAATGGGATTCTCGGAGGCGCTAGAAGTCTATACGACCTTGACCATTGGCGATGGTCTGGTCGGTCAGATTCCGGCACTGTTCACCTCGATCACGGCAGGATTCATCGTCACGAGAGTACGCTCCGAAGACAACAGCGCAGATCTCGGCAATGCAATCGGCAATGAACTGAGTGCGCAACCACGTGCGCTCATGGTTGGAGCATTCATGCTCGTCCTGTTCTCCCTTGTACCCGGCTTTCCGACAATGATTTTTATAGTTTTGGCAGCAGCGGTGGGTGGGGCCGGCTGGCTGCTGCAGCGTCGTGGCCAGCTATTGCGCACTGACTCGCACGGCCAGCAACTCAGTGGGAGAGCGCTGTCGACGAATCCGACTGAGGCCTCTGAGGCAAACAAGGCAGGCAGCAACGACATCATGCTTACTGTGCCGCTGATGATCGACGTTGACCGGGATATCCAGACCATGATTCAGCCGGATGTACTTGATAACGCGTTAATAGCCACGCGCCAGGCGCTGATGCTCGATCTTGGTGTCCCGGTTCCAGTGATCAATGTCCGAATAAGCGATGATTGTCGCAAGGGCGAATATATTATCAGGCTAAATGAAGTTCCATACGGATCGGGACGATTGCGGCCCCAACACATCCTGGCGCGTGATACTCCCGAGAGCCTCGAAATGGTGGACATTCCATGTGTAGTGGAAGAGCCCTCATTCTTGCCTCAGATCGAGACCGTCTGGGTTGATGTCGCACATCTCGAGTCGCTGCGAGCGGCGGGTGTCCCGTATCTGGAATCAGCCCAGATTGTCTCCTGCCATGTTGGTCTCATCGTGCGTCGGCACGCCGATGAGTTCATCGGCATCCAGGAAACGAAAGCGCTTTTGAAACAGGCGGAGGTATCCTTTCCGGAACTCGTGAAGGAGGCGTTGCGCCTGGTCCCTATGCAGAAGATCGCGGAGGTGCTTAAACGGCTCGTTTCGGAGCAGGTTTCGCTGCGAAACATGCGCGCTATCCTCAACACGTTGGTCCAATGGGGACAGAACGAGAAGGATACAGTCCTGCTAACCGAGTATGTGCGTGGCGCGCTCAAGAGGCAGATCTGCCATCAGCACTGTGCCGGTACGAATCTGTTGCCGGCCTACATTTTGACGGCGGATGTGGAAGACACCGTGCGCAAGTCAATTCGACAGACGTCTGCCGGAAGCTATCTCGCTCTCGATCCGCGGACCACGCAACAGATCGTTGGCAGGATAAAGGATGCCGCCGGCATCCTTGAATCGCTGCCGTATAAACCCGTGCTACTCACCTCGATCGATATCCGTCGATATGTCCGCAAGCTTGTCGAGGTCGATTTGTACGAGCTCCCGGTTCTCTCCTATCAGGAGCTTACCCCCGACATCTCCGTCCAGCCCTTGGCGCGAATTGCGCTGCAGTGACGAACATGCCAGCGGAAAACAATGTTCTGAGAGGTGAACAGGCCAAGCTCACTTTGCGCGTCCTGTCCGGGCCAAACCTCGGCGCGGAGACATGGCTGGGCGAGGGAACGTGGCTCATCGGTAGCCATGATACGGATGACCTCACCTTCGGCGATCCGGAACTGGTCGGGTCGCATATTCGTGTTGTTAACGAGTCGGGAAAAATCCAGATCACTGCGTTCGCGCCGGGCGTGCTGATCAAGGGTAGGGAATGCACCACTAACGATCCGATTATCCTTGATCCGTTCACCCCAATTCGTGTTGGCCGCACCATCTTTAGCCTTGGCCCCGTCGGGCTCGGCTTTCCTGAGGAGGAGACCGTACTCGGGCGCGAAGGGAAAGATGCAAGCAGGGCAGGTTCTGATGCGACAGAGTCAACGGCTTTGGGCAGCCGGCGAACACGTCTCGCGGTGAGCTGGATACCGTGGCGATTGCGGCTAGGCGCACTCGTTTGTGGCCTCCTCGTGATAGTAGGTGGCGCTTGGGCAGGGATAGACCGCCTCCACTCCCGAGCCTTTTCTACCGCTCCGGGGATTCAACCGATCGGGACGCAGACGGCGGATACTCGTGGGCTGGACATTGCACCCGACGTCACCATTCCGTCGACTGCCGGCGGGCTGGCGGTCGAGCCGGAGCCCGGAGAGAATACCAACAAGAGCCAGTCTGGCTCGCAAGATCCAAGGCTTGCGGCTGAGCTTGCAGCAAAGCGACCGGCCACCGCCAAATTGTCAGACGCAAGGCTCATCGACCTCGCAGCTACGATCTTACACGCGTTTGATATCGACGGTCGCGTTCGCATAGAAGGTGCAGGCGAACTCACGGTGATAGGGTACGGTCGCAGCGATGCCAAAGTAGAAGCGGCCCTTCGTCGTCTCCAGCAGGACATCCCGGGCGTCTACAAGACCAATGATGAAGTGGCAACACCAGATCGCGCACGCGCTTTTCTGCTAGGGGCGGCGTCCGCCGAACTCCGCCGGTCCATCCGCATCACCGTAAGGCCCGATGTCCTATCCGTGTCCGGGGCGCTGGCCTCGGCTACATATCATGAGTGGAAGGACGTTGCCGCCCGGTTCGAAGAAAGATTTAGGCCCTATATCAGGCTCGAGTCGCGGTGCGAGCTGATGGTATTGCCCGCCGTGCGAGGGGTGCACCTTGGCCGCACACCTTTTGTCGTGGTTGAGAACGGAGCGCAGTTGAAAGTGGGCGACAGCATCGATCACATCGGCAAGATTGCTGCCATCGACCACGACGGACTTATCGTGCGCGTCGGAGAATCGAACCTTCGCATGCTCTATCGAGACAACCCAGAGTGGTTAACCGAGGATGATCAACGGTGAAGAGGAGTCCATCGTGCTTGAGCTCGAAAAGCGGCTGCTAAACGACGTTGATGGCTCTAGCAGAGCTGCCATCAATGAAGACCTCCAGAACTGGAGGCGGTCTGTGAAACGTCACATCGATCGCGGTGTCACGACGCGGCAGTTCGAAGCACTGCAGGCGCTGCTCGAGGCAATAGATTGCGCGACGGAAGTCGTTGATGCTACATGGATGGGGCATCACCGCGAAATAGTCCGCTGAGTAATGGAGAGGTGAAAATGGATTTCGGCAGCATAACCAGCTCGATTGGGCAATCCGTTGCCCAATCGGAACGCAATGTGAGAGAACGTATGGCAACCATGAACCCGGATGACACCGTGGATCAGCTTCGGTTTCAGCTCTCAATGAGCAAACACACGACGCTGTTGAACTTGAACTCCACCATCATCAAGGCGGTTCACGACGCACTCAATGGTATCATCCGGAATATTGCCTGATCTTCATCGGTAGGTTTGGTCGTTCGGTGCCGGCACGATATCCGGGCTGCAGGCGAGTCCGGATATCCTGATCAGGCTTGAATCGACCGAACGAAATCGAACGCGACTGATGTCACCTAACTTCCTGCAACTTCGTCATCTGCGCTATTTCCTGGGCATCGTGGATGCTGGTAGCTTTACGGGGGCGGCAGGCATGCTGCACGTGGCGCAGCCCGCCCTCAGCCAGCAAATGACTGCCCTTGAAGCCGAGCTTGGCGTCGAACTGCTCCAGCGCAGTCAACGCGGCATTCGTCCAACTGCCGCGGGCGAAATCTTCTACCGTGAGGCCGCATCGATCATTGGGCAGGTGGACCAGCTCGGCCGCGTCGTCCGGTCGGCGGCAGGAGAACCGGAAGGCCTCGTAAGGCTTGGCATGTCATCGGGATTTGCGGTGTGCTGGGCTTGCGACTTTATGGAAGCCTGCCGGATGATCCTGCCGAAAGTGCATCTTCGTCTGGTTGCAGGTGATATTCTGCGCATGAGATCGCTTATCGCATCGCGTGCGCTCGATCTCTGCTTCCTTCTGGAAGATGAGCCTATCCAGGGCTTATCCCGGCAGCCGCTTTTTCATCAGCCACTAGCGCTGGTTGGACCTCTGTTTGCCGAAGATGTCGCGCATACCATCTCACTCGAACGGCTGGCTCATCTTCCTCTTGTACTGCCGACACGGCCCAACACAGTTCGCAGCGCGTTGGACAGGGCGTTCCAAGAGGTCGGCCTGACTCCCAATTGCATCGCGGAAGTCGACACGTTCGCCAGTGCGCTCTCCCTGGTCAATGCAGGCATCGGCAATGTGATCGTTCCGAAGATCGTCTTCTCTGACATACCGGGACATGGCCGTCTGAGGCTGATCTCGATAGAGCCGCCGATCCATGTGACGGCATGCCTGATCTCTTCCGGCAATACTCCGCTTCCCTTCGCGGCACAGGCGGTAGGTGACCTCCTGGCAACCCATGTGGACCTTGCGCTTCAGAAAAGTGGCGGAGCAACGTGAAGAGCGCCGTGCGGTGGCCGAACGCCAGAGCGTTCGCCTCATCGCTTCTGTTCCGACGGCGGCAGACCGGTCGAACTGCCATATGATTGACTGTCCGTCGTCAGATAATTCGAGACTGATCAGGATCTTGGAGAAGGGCGGTACTGGGGTCGCCGGGGCCGGATTTCTGCTTCATCTTCGTTCCTGGTGGCGAAGATGATTCAGAAATCCTTCCCGCAAAGCCCTTCTATTTGTCCCACAAGCCGTCCTGACGGCCAACTTAGTTCTAATGACACGTCAATTCCGGCATAGTTCCCCACGTGTGAAAACCAAACTAGGTTGCCCTTCGAAAGCGACAAAGCTCCTATTTTCTGCGTTTTTTGAGAATGGGTGAGGAAGCAGTGTCCACCAATGACGGACAAACCTGTCCGCGCAGGACGCCTCAGGAAATTGATGTAAGTTCGGGCGCAAAAAAATGCTCCGCCGACGGGAGCATTTTGAGGTTGGACGAGCCGAACGGCTACAACGGCAATTCGCTGCGAATCGCTCAGCCCTTGCGCAAAAGGAGCATACAACTTGCCGTAGCGGGCCTATGACAGCGTCAGCGAGGCGTTAAGCTCGATCGGCCGATATCTATAACAGCAGACGTCCCCATTCGAGTCCTGACGGCCGCGCGTCGGATCAAGCCTACTTCACCCCGCAGCCACTCCGCCTGGCGACCTAACCCCGGCAGACGCTCCACTTATGAACGCGGAGATCCTGTTCAGACAATCGGGACCAGCTCAGAACGGAGAAGCCGGGTGAAGGCGCCGATTCCCCTAAACCGTACCACAGCGACGGCGGGTATCGTGTCGCTTTTGCAAAGGCCGCAGATCATGCCCTGTACGCTAATGTGTCGCCGGGCGGCGTTCGGGTTGGTGACTCACACTTGAAATATTTGCCGCGGCGATTGCGTTAGACGCTCATAGCCGGTCTTCGTGATGAGCACCGTCTCGCTGATTGCGAGGCCGTCGGCGGACAGATACATGTGGAATACCATGCCGCGCTCCAGCGCCCAATCGGCTGTGGGCAGAAAGATGCGCGAGAAGTCACTAGTTCGCGGGGTATGCAGCGGATAGCACCCGAGCGAATAGCCCGTGATATTGGAATAATCAGTTCGTAGCCCGCCGACGAGCATAGCGTTTCGTGCCACGGCGTCGACCTCAGCGGCACTGGCCCCCGGCTTCATCGCCTCGAACTGCCGGTCCTGTATTTCGATCAGGCGCCGGCCAAGTTCCGACAGGCGAGGCTCGATCTCACCGATCACAGCGGAACGCATCACGCGGGCACTGTAGCCGTCAATATACGGCAATAGCTCCATATGCAGAATATCGCCCTTATCGAGCGGTCCCTCAGTCAGTGCGCCATGAAGAAATGCGTTTCCTACTCCCGTCGTAATAATGCCAGCGCGCGCGGCGTCTGCCCCTTCCTGCATAAACACTTGGTAGACCGCGGCAGTCGCATCGCGCGCCGACTTGCCGGCTCCAGCGACGTTAAGCGCGGCCGCGATGCCGAGATCACCGATCTTGGCGGCGCGCCTGAGCACCGCGATTTCCCTCTCGGTTTTTCGCGCGCGGAGTGTTGCCATGACCCCGGAGAAATCCACGAAAGTTGCATCTGTCAATCGAGCCGCGAGCTGCTTAAAGCGACGCAATGGCATACAATAGGACTCTTCATCGATCCCCAGGCGCGCGCCAGCATAGCCGGTGCGCCTGATCGTATCGGCTAGGATCTGGATCGGGTCTTCCCAATCGGCAAAGGCTACGGACTTTGTCACCCACGAGCTTTCATTGAACGGCCCGAGGTCGACAGCGCGCAGGATCATAATCGGATCGCCCTCGCACGGCAGAAGGCAGGCACGGTACATGTTTTCTGAAATTGGAAATCCGGTCAGATAGACGAGGAATTCGCTCTGATCGATGATCAGGACATCGATGTTACGCGCAGCCATGTGCTGGCGTACCTGCGCTACTCGTGCTTCATATTCGTCCTTCGGAAACAACATTGGAATTCACCTTTCGCGGGATCACATGCGCGCCTTGAAGCGCATCGACAGCGTGTTTGCGGCCACAAGACAGAGCGCAGACACGAGGATCAGGAGAGTGCTAACAGCAGCGATAGTCGGGTCCAGCTGGAACAGCACGGCATTCCAAATACGAACCGGAAGGGTTTGCGTCGAGGGGCTTGCCATGAACAGAGCGATCACTAGTTCGTCGAAGGATGACAGGAAGGCAAAGATCGCTGCAGAGGCGATGCCGGGCGCGATCAGCGGTAAGGTGATACGACGGAAGGCCGTGAAACGGTCTGCGCCTAGGCTGAGCGCAGCGCTCTCAAGCCGGCTGTCGACTCCCTGCAACGTCGCGCACAGGATGATAACCGAGACCGGCACCGCCAGAACCGTGTGCCCGATAATGATCGCAAGCGAGCCGGATCCGAGCTGGATATCGGCGAAGAAGAAGAACATGGCGATCGCGGAGATGATGTTCGGCACGATCATGGGTAGCAGAATGAGCGCATACACGGCCTGCTTGAAGCGGATTCGTGCCCGCACCAGCGCGACGGCAGCAAGCATGCTCAGGGAAACACCCAGAAGAGTCGACGTCAAGGCGATCTGGAGGCTGACCGCGGCCGAGCCCATCCAGGCCGAGCTTTCAAGCACCGTCATGAACCATCTGAGCGAAATGCCCTGTGGCGGAAAGCGCAGGTAGTCGGACGAGTTGATCGCCAGTGGAATGATCACGAGGATTGGCACCGTGAGGTACGTCAGCGCGAAAAACGCGCAAAGCTTGACGAACCATCCGGTCTGGCGCGGCTTCATTGCTTGGCCTCGAACAAGCGATTCAGGCCGACCATGCGGTCATAGGCGAGGAATAGCAGCAGGGTGCAGGCAAGCAAGATGCTTGCCAGCGCCGAGGCAAAACCCCAGTCGAAATAGGTCTCGACTTGTGCCTCGATGAGCATCGAAATCATGCTGTCCTGCTGATTGCCCATCAGTGCCGGTGTAATGAAGAAGCCTATCGACAAGATCGCGACGAGAAGACCGCCGGCAGCGACGCCCGGCATAGATAGGGGGACGAAGACGCGCCAGAAGGCCCTGATGCGTCCAGCGCCCAGGCTCTCGGCGGCGTGGAGCAGGTGGGTATCGATGCCGCGCATCACGCTATAGAGCGCCAGCACCATGTAAGGCAAAAGAATATAAGTCATGCCGATCACGACGCTGGTGCGGCTGAACATGATTGCGAGCGGCCGGGTGACGAGTCCGAGCCCAAGCAGGACTTGATTCAGAATGCCCTCGGTGCCAAGCAGCACCATCCACGCATAGGTGCGAACCAGCACGCTCGTGAAATAGGGCACGATCACCAGCACCATCAAGAAGTTGGCCGTGCGGAGTTTCAGCTGGGATAGAAAATAGGCCAGCGGATATCCGATCACGAGCGCGCTCAGCGTAACCGACAACGAGATCTCGAACGTGGTCAGGAGGACGCGCAGGTAAGCCGGTTCGTTGATCAGACGGGTGTAGTGCCGTAGCGTCGGTGCGGGATCGAAAGCGCTGCGAGCGAGCATGTTGCAAAGCGGATACACGAAGAAAATACAGAGGAATAATAGGGCCGGCGTCAGCAGGAGCCACGGACCAACCGCTTTGCGCGAGAGGATCATTTCGCTTCCTCCACGGCCGGAATGCACCAGATGGAACGGCTACCGAGATCGAGTTGTACCGCGCTGCCGGGCGGCGGTACCACGCCGTCGAGGGCGGCGCTCGTACTCTGCGTCATTAATCTGGTGCCGTCGGCGAGACAGACTTCGAGCTTAATAGTGTGGCCGAGGTAGAGCGTGTCCACGACTTTGCCGCTGATGGTCTTCCTGTGCCCATCGATCTGGGCCTCACGATACACGGCGA
Organism: Bradyrhizobium ivorense; assembly: GCF_900696085.1. Taxonomy (GTDB): domain Bacteria; phylum Pseudomonadota; class Alphaproteobacteria; order Rhizobiales; family Xanthobacteraceae; genus Bradyrhizobium; species Bradyrhizobium ivorense. The sequence continues at coordinate 307,483 of NZ_CAADFC020000011.1, read as the reverse complement.
TGTGCTCGGGCCGCACTACCGCCAGTACCTCGTCGCCGGGAGCCGGCTGATGAGGCCCGCGGCAGTTCAGTTTGTCGCCAGTCGTCAGCTGGACAACGAAGCCATCGCCCCGTCCTCCGAGAACCTTGCCGGGAAGGAAGTTGGACTGGCCAATGAAGCTCGCCACAAAGCGGTTTAACGGCTCTTCATAGATCGCGCGCGGGGATGCGATCTGCGCGATCTTGCCATTGTCCATCACTGCGACGCGGTTCGACATGGTTAGCGCCTCCTCCTGATCGTGCGTCACAAAGACGATGGTTGCACCGAGGGAGGCATGCAGCCGCTTAATCTCGATCTGCATATGTTCGCGTAAATTCTTGTCGAGTGCACCGAGCGGCTCGTCCATCAGGAGAGCCTGCGGATGAAAGATAATCGCGCGCGCGAGCGCGACGCGTTGCTGCTGCCCGCCGGAGAGCTCGCGCGGGTAGCGCTCGGCCTTATCGGGTAAATGCACTATCTCCAAGGCGCGCAAGACCGCATCCTTGATCTCAGCCCTGCCGAGTTTTCGCATTTCGAGGGGAAAGGCGAGGTTCTGTGCGACCGTTAGGTGCGGAAAAAGGGAATAGTTCTGGAAGACGACGCCGAGATTGCGCTTGCCGGGCGGAAGCGCAGTGACGTCGCGCCCGCCGATGGAGATGCGGCCACTGTCAGCCTGGGTGAAGCCGGCCAACATCATCAGCGTGGTCGTTTTTCCGGAGCCGGAGGCGCCGAGCAAGGTCACGAACTCGCCCTGGGCCACGGTCAGGTCGAGCCGGTCCACTGCGGCCGTTCCCGCATACAGCTTGGTGACGCCTTCGAGCCTCAGCTCAGTGCCTCCTCGGGACACAAACGGCTTGGTGGATTGGATCATCGGCTGAGAATCCACGACTGCCACCGCCGGCCCACGCCGGAGAGGTTCGAAAGCCACCATTCGGCGTCCTGTTCGAAAGACTGCGCGAAATGTTCCGGCAAGCTCGGCAGCTTGCGGCGATCAGCATCGCGCACGAAATCGAAGGCCTTCTTGTTGGTGGGGCCATAAGCAATGTAGCGCGTCAGTTCGCCCTGCACCTTGGGCTGCAGCGCAAAGTCGATAAACTTCTGCGCATTGGCAGCGTTCGGCGCACCCTTGACGATGCCCCAGTACTGAACCTGTCGTTTGGCCTCATTCCATTCAATGGCTAGCGGCGCACCCTTGTCGATCAGCGCCTGCGCACGTCCATTCCAGATGCCCCCGACGACGGCTTCCTTCCGCTCGAGCAACTCGGCCGAAACGGCACCAGTGTCCCACCATTTCACGACGCCGCGTTTGATCTTATCAAGTGAGGCGAACGCACGATCGGTATCGATCGGATAGAGCTTGTTCCGAGGGACGCCATCTGCGAGCAGCGCAAATTCGAGTTCGGCTGCGCCAGCTCTCTGATCGGCCAGTGTCCGCGCGCCCGGAAAGTTCGTCATGCTCCAGAACTCAGCCCAATTATGTGGGTGAGCGTCGGGCTTGAAGACCTCCGTATTATAGGCAAGCACCGTCGAGAAGTAGAGATTGCCGGCCATGTTGCGCCGGCGAACCGTCGGCTGCAGATCGTCCGGGTTGCTGAAGCTCATTGAAGCGTAATCAATTTCCTCTAGCGCGCCGATGTTGTCGAGCGAGAACAGCGAGACGTCGACCAGGTCGATAACATCCATGCTGACGCGCTTGGCTTCGACCATGGCCCGCACCTGTGCGGCTGTTGCGGGCTGAACAACGACCTCGATGCCTGTGGTTGCAGTGAATGGCCTGTAAATGGCGGCGGTCATCGCGTCCTGGTAAGCACCACCCAGGCCGCGCACGATCACTTGGCCTCCAGCGGCCCGGACAACGGGTATGCCTAGGCCGCCAACCCCAAGGGCGAGGCTAGCTGCGGCCGAAGACCTGAGGAAGCGGCGACGGGACAAGCGGGTCTTTGCTGACATTGTGCGAACTCCCTTCACTTGGTTACTTGCGTGGACGGCGGGGGGCGCTGGCGTTGAGACTATCGGGGCGCTTCTCGGCGCCGTTGCGAAGGCTCCTCAGGCGATGCTGTTCAAGCGATAGCTCGCGCGCATTGTTGCTGTCGCTCTTCCAGTGACCGAGGCGCTTCCATTCCTCATCCGAGCGCCGCAAATGCGTGATTGTGGTTTCGTCGCGCGCCAGCACTAGCGCGTTGAGCCAGTCGGCAATGAACATTGTGCCAAGCTGGGACCACCACGCGGAAGCGCTGCCGGCGCGCGCCGCGTAAAGTGTCTGCTGTGCAATCCGAGCCAGGGGCGAGGAGGCTCGATCGGTAATCGCGACAATACTGGCACCTGCCTCGCGGGCGAGTTTCAAGATATCGCTCGTATAGGGTAGGTAGCGCGGATAGCCTATTCCGATGAACACGTCCTTGGGACCGACGGAACGAAACCGATCAGCGAGGTCGCCGTGCTCGATGTTGAAGACCTGCGCCTTGTCGAGCGACTGACGGAGATGCATGGCTAGGTAGACCGCCATCGGATAGGTCGTGCCGTGGCCAGTGACGAAGATCTGCCGGGCCGAAATGAGCAGATCGACCACCGCGCTGACCTTGCCGTGAGCGTTGAGACGTTCGGTCTCCTCGATCATTGACGTCCCGCTGGTTACCAGCGCTCGCCGGAATGCGCTGATATCGTTGGTTTCCGATTGTCGCATTCCGCTGGAACCGACCTCGTCCAGCAGGCGCGCACGTACCGCATCCCGCATGTCCGGAAAGCCGTCATAGCCCAAGGCCTTTGCGAAACGGATGATTGCAGCGTCGCTCTGGCCGACCGCTTCCCCGAGCTGACGGCTTGTCATGAACGCCACGCGCTCGCCTAGCTCCAAGACGCGACGCGCCAGATCCTGTTGCGCCACTGTAAGCTGGTCGAAATTTTCTGAGACTTGATCTTGAAAGGCCGCCAAAGGCCCCTCCTGTTGCAAGTGCTACAGTAATTTGTAAGATTGGTAGCATATGCGACAAAGGCAAGCAAGGCCAATTGCACGGTCGCGGGCCCATTTCGAGCGCCGCGGTTCCCTGGTAGGGTGCGGCGAAAGGCTTTTGCAACGAGGATCCTGGGCGGATCGCACCCCAGACCTGCGGCTTCAAAGAGCCGTGCGCCCGGTGAGGAAGCGTGCGATCACACCGCCTAGTGTTGCGCTATCCAGCGGCTTCGCCAGCGACTCCTTTGCGGCCGCCACGACCACATCCGGCACGGTTCCCTCGCGCGCCTCGCACAACGCAGTGGCGTATTCCGCATCGAACTCCGGGTGCGGCTGCACGGACAGCGTTCTGCCGTTCGCGTAGAGCAGTCCTGCATGCGGCGTGAAGTCCGACAAGAGAATGGTGCGCGCCTCCTGTGGCGCCTCGACGACCTGGTCCTGATGCGAGCAGGCGACGGCCAAATGTCTAGACTCGATAAGGCCGTTGCCTGATGCCACCTGGTAGACGTGCCGTCCGATTCCCCAGCCGTTCTCCGATTTGCGTACTATGCCGCCTAGCGCCTGCGCGATTAGTTGATGGCCGAAACAGACTCCGACCATCGGAACTTTACGTACATAGGCAGCCCGCACGAGATCTTCGAGTGGTGGGATCCAGACGAGCCTCTCATGGACGCCTGCCGACGATCCGGTGATGAGGATCGCTTCCAGGCCGGTCGCGTCGGGAACTGGCTCACCCGCGGCAATCTCCACAACATCAAAGTCGATCGATTCATCGACCGCGCGGATCATCCGCTCGAACATCTGTGGATATGATCCATGGCGCTCCCGCAATTCGGGCGAGACAAGTCCGGCTTCCATGATCGTAATGCGTGGCATTAGCGGTCCTCAACGCAAGCAAGATGTCTAACAAGGTCGCAGATCATCGCATCAGGCGGGAAGCTTGTGTCGATCTCGACCACCAGGCCCCTGTTGCGGGGTGGGTAGGAACCAAGATTGTATCTCATTACATCCGAGATGTAGAATATACTACATAAAAAATGATAATTGTAGCAAATGCGACATTTGACCTGCGACATTTTTTGCCGAACGCGACTCAAACGGCGACGATGAAGGTGGTTGAAAAGGTGCGGGTTCTGCGAATGCAGCGGCAGGCGAAATGCCCCTTGCCCTTGGCGCGCCGCGACGGTGAATCACCCGCCCTAGATGCTTGGGCGGCAAGCGCGATTGGGGCTCTTGGCTGCAGGCGTTGCGGTCACGCTGCAGCGTTGGTTCGTTACGACTGAGTCGCTATGGTTGAAAGGCAAAACCAAAGGACAGCCGAAATCAGCATCCGGTACTGGCTCCGATCCTGGAGTATTGCGGAATGGACTGTTCTTGTGGCTACGCCAAGCGCGGCGCTGACCACCATACGCCACTGAGCTCATGCCAGGACTGTATCTCAGCCGATGGGCGGGACGACGAGGTAAAATCCTCATGCCGATTACGAATGGATCTCCTCGATGAGCTAGTTTGCCATCCGCCGCGGCGAGTGTTTCCCGGGATCGACGCTTTGACAAACGGCATCATGGCAACGGTATCGATGGCTCGATACGGCCCGTCGTCAAGTCCCGGCGCCTGCGGCGCTCCGCTCCGCGGCTTTGGACTTGACCGATCGGTGCGGCCAAGCAGACTCGTCGGCCACGCCACTGATGCTCATTCTTGATGGCGGGACACTACGTTCACTCTTCACAGTCTTTACAAAAAATTCGTACAACCGCGCGATTGCGGCTGTTGCGGGAGACCTGCGGGTGCCGGCGATCGGTGCAGCTCCGCATCTGAGGTATCGGACCAGGCGCCTGCCATCAGGGACGCGGAACGCCTGATGGCGGAAGCTATCCTCCAGCTTAAGGTCGGACATGCGCGGAGAAACCTACTCGGAGCGGGGTCTCAACTGAGGTCGAGCTTGGCGAGCGGCTTCTTTGCTGTGAGCAGCGTACCGCGCTTCGTCTATGACAGTCTGATAGTCACGCATTTGCGGATTCCGACGAAGTAGCTCGCGGATTCCGAGACGATGTCGTCTACCTCTCCGATTTCGTCTCGCCGGGGGGGCGGCAAGGCGTTATGGCTGGTTGGTTCTCTGGCGGAGGGCAAGCCGCGTGGTCAATCTCGAAATCGCGGCTTGAATCTGTTTTTTCGTTTGCTGCGATTGCTGTGGGTGTTCGAACAACGCCTTGGCGTTGTTCAAGAGAAGCGTCGTGGCCACAGCGCCCCGCGCTCAGGCCTTCCGGTGCGGAGGCGACCCTTGACCGGGGATGCAGATCCCAAAATAACGCACGTGAGCTACATCCAGTATACGATTAATCATGCTTGAGTAGCTGTGTCCCGCGGTGCGGGCGGCCACGGGATACATGCTGGTCGTACGGAGCCCCGGCATGGAGTTGATCTCCAGCACAAAGGGCTGGCCGGAGCGATCAATCCGGAAATCGACACGAGCAAAATCCCGGCATTGGCAAACACGGAAGGCCGCAATCGCAACATCCTCAAGCATCTTGGCAAGGCTACTCCCGATCTGCGCCGGGCAAATGGCCTGGGGCTCTTCGTCAGATATGTGCATCTTGTCTTCCCAAGTGAACATACGCGTTTTGCGATCACCAAAGTCCTGCTCCACAAGAGGCAACACTTCGAGCTCTTCGTTTCCGAGCAGCGCGACATAGATTTCTCTGCCCTCGATGTATTCTTCCACGAGGGCATCCTGCCCATACTGATCGACGATCCCTTCCACGGCCTGCTTCAACTGACCACGCGCTTCTAGGAGTTGCAATCCCAAGCTCATGGTTTCTTGACGTGGCTTCACTACCACCGGAAATCGCAGATCACCGGTGCTCTCGGTGCCGCGACGCATTACGCGAAAATTCGGTGTTGGTACGCCGCTATCCCGCAGGAGTCTCTTGGTAAGAGCCTTGTCATGCGCCAGCGCATGCCCGAGCGGACTCGATCCGATGTACGGAATACCAGCCATCTCGAGCATGGCCGGAACGTGGGTGTAACGGTATTCGCCCTGAATTCCTTGAGCCGTGTTAAAGACCATTCCGGAGGGGCGGCCTTGCGGATCGGGTGGCATGAACCGCTCAAGCGCAGCGAGCAGACCTTTGTCACCTTCACACAACAGTGTCTCGTGGCCGCACTCTTGTAATGCCGCCTCTACTTTCTCGACGGTCTCGCGGTCGTATTCCTCCGGACAAGACTGGCCGAACCGGTTGATGACGCCTGTATGATCCCAGTTCCGCACGACGGCTATTCGCATAAGTCTAGTCCTTGGATGATGATTGCCCGCTGTGATAAGCTTACGGACTTGCTTGCCCGACCTGATCCAGCGCGTCGATCGTTAGCAATAGGCGTGCCACTGAAGTGGTTGCGCCGGCAACACGGCCAAGCACGTATTCTGCGCCGGCCGAATAGGTCAAGTTCGCAACGCCGACCAGACATGACGTAAGCATTCGGCAAGCACCTCGCCGGCCTACCATCCGCACGCGCTTTCCGGCATCCTGATGCATTCGAGCCTCGCGGTATCGAGGAAGTGCCGCCGGGGTTGGCAGCCGTCAAGTTCTGGACCCGAATTCAAGGGGACGGCAGCGCTTAGAAAGAAGATCAATCCGACCCGGATTCCCAACAAGAAAGGAAAGCGTCCGGCGGTTAGAAAGTCTCGGTCTACGCAACTCTTGGATCATCGCGGACGATGCATCCATGTTGCGATCGCGACAGTGACACCTACGAACTTTCTGCGCAGCACAGGAGATCGGACCATTTTCTGGTCAGGACCTGCGTCGACGAGCTTGGCTGAAGACTGGGATCACACGATCGCCGACGAGATGGACGAGGTCGCCGTCAAAAGGCTCCATCGCATCGAAGTCAGAGACGGCAACGGCGATCCCGACCAGGCCGTTCTTGAGATCAGGTATCGTAAGATTCGCATCCTGCGGCCGATCGGAATGCCGAAGTACTATCCCGCTCTAACCCTACCGGTGATCCATGCCGAAGAGCGCGAGACGCCGAACAACAGAAATAAGATCGATTGGAAATCGATTGGAAGCTGATTACCGACCTGCGGTGGCTGGAAGGTAATGATCATGAATCAATGTCGGGAGATTGGCACGTGCGTTGCACAGGAGTGGCTCTCATTCAGGGCGGCTGCTCAACGGATCGTAGTGGTTGTTACAAATTGTCTCTTATCGGTGAAGGCGTTTCGTGTCCTCCAATGCCCCGTTGTGCTTGCGACCTGCCCAGTCGCTGCGGTTATCCGAGGAGCAAGGGTCGCCAGCGACATGGCCAGCCAGGACACCGGAACCGTTCAAATCAGTACACGGAAAGGTCTGTGGTGACGCCTAGCTAAGAGCTACGCAGGTTCTTTCTCAAGCTTCGTTGCGAATTCGGGCAGGGAAGTAGAGTCGTGGGCTGCAACAAGGAAATCGATTGTCGCCGAAGCAACAGACGCGGATTGCCGTTCTATGGACAAGATAACTGAGATGGCGGCGACCTCGCGAAATCTCGCGACCAGAAAGGGTGGCAGCCAGCTCGCTGGCGAGCTTAGCGAGACCGCGAAACTCGCGCTGCCGATGGTGCTAACCCAAGTTGGGCAGATCGCGATGATGACGACGGACGTTGCATTTATCGGGCACATCGGCGCCGAGGCGCTCGCTGGGACGGCGCTGGCCAGCAGAATCTATCTAGGTAGCTTTACTGCCGGCCTTGGCTTGCTGGCGTCGATCGCACCGCTGACGGCGCAGGCTTTTGGGGCGGGTAATCTAGCTGTGGTACGGCGTTCGCTTTGCACGGGCCTCTGGCTGGCGATGCTGGTATCCTTGCCTATCATTGCGTTTGCACTGCACGGCGAGCAGATGCTGCTTGTTCTTGGCCAAGCACCTGTCACAGCGCGGCTCGCGCAGCGATATCTGTTCGGACTGGTCTGGGGTGTGGCGCCAGCGCTATGCTTTCAAGTTATCCGCATTTCAATGGGCGCGGTAAATCGGCCGGAGCCGGTCTTATGGATCACGGCCGCGGCTATCCCCGTCAACGCCGTACTGGTCTATGTGCTGATCAATGGGAAGCTCGGTGTGCCCCGGCTGGAATTATTCGGCGCGGGCCTTGCGACCAGCCTCGTTAACTGTGGGATGTTTTTTTCAAGTTTGTGGTTCGTCAGAGTGCGGCGCCCGTTTCGTGACTATCATTTGTTTACGAATACTCTGTCCTTCGATTGGCCTCTAATGCGGCAGTTGATAATCGTTGGGGGGCCGATCTCAATAGCCTCGCTGATCGGCTTTGGCGCAACCTCGGCCGCGGCTCTCCTCGCGGGCCTGGTCAGCACTACCGCACTTGCCGCTCATCAGATCGCGCTTCAGGTCGCCGTGATCCTGTTCTTGATCTCTTTCGGGATCAGCATGGCAACGGCCGTGCGCGTTGGCCATGCGATAGGCCGCGACGACGGCTTCGCGGTCAAGCGAGCAGGCTTAACCGCGCTCCTGCTAGGTGTCGCGACCATTGCAGTGCTGGCGCTTGCGGTGACCGTCGTGCGCTTTGAGATCGCCAAATTATTCATAGCCGACTCGGCTGGCAACACCGAGGCGACTATCGGACTGGCTGCGAAGCTCCTCTTGATTGCTGCGGTGTTTTCTATCAGTGACGCCGCGCAGAGTATTGCGGCCGGCGGCCTGCGAGGACTGAAGGACACACGAGTGCCACTTCTCTTGGCTGGCGTATCTCATGGACTCATCGGCTTTTGCCTCGGTTACGTCCTTGGTTTGAAGCTGAGTCTTGGCGTCATTGGCGTCTGGATCGGCTTATCAACCGGTACAGCGGTCTACGCGGTGCTCCTCATCGTGCGCTTTCTGAAACTGGCGAACATGCTCGTTCGTAAGCGCTAAGCCGACTTTTGTTGGATATGGGTCTGCAGACGTATTGAAAACGGATCGACTTCTCAGCAAAGGCGTTCGTTGTCTGCGCTAACGTGTCTCCGAGAAGAAGCACGCAGTCTGCGAGTCGCAGATAAATGCAGTCGAGTGTGATGGTAGGCCGGGCAGGGGATTCAATTCGGTCAGGCTTAGGTGCGACCGCCCTGAGGCAGAGAGTATCGGATGCCAGATCAAACGTGTGCGGTTCGAGCAAGCTTGCGGCGAGATCAGCGTGCTGCGGCGCCAGTGTCTCGGCCGCTGCATCGACGACCCCAAAAGGCTCCGAAATCAGATCGCAGCATGGCAAAGGCGGCGACGCAAAGCCCCGAGTTCGCATCACGTGGATGGTCACAACCGACAAGCACGCACCAAACTCGGCCGCGCCTATCCAGCAACCGCCAAAAAAAGTCAAATCACTGAGATCAACCAATAGTCAGATTTACGTCAGGTGCAGGGCATATCTTCGGCACTAGAGCGCACAATCGTACAAAACTGACTTGCACGTCAGGTTTGTGGCGAGTGCGGTCCTGTCGACGCGGCCAAGGAGCTCCGCTCTGAAACAAAAGTCGTTGAGGCCGGCACCGCGGACCTCTATGCCACCGTCGTAATCGGCGCATTCTAGCTCGCATGGGAGATTGATTTTGACGAGAGCCGACTGGAGAGCGATGGAAGCCCGCGGATCAGAGATGGACTGGTCCAGCCCTGAAGCAGATCTTGGCGGCGGAAACGATCGCTCGAAATTCAGTTCTGTCCTGCAGGGATTGCGCTCTGAAAATCAGGACCTGGCTGCGAGCTCGGCCCGAAGGCCGACTTCGGCCAGCGATGCCCGATGCCGTACGTCAACCGATCCTTCAGTGAATACGCATGTCGACGAGCCAGCTTTGCGGTATTTGGCGCATCGCGGCGCGCCAAATTGGGAAGAAAGTTCGTCGCGTTCCGGTGCCGAGAGCCGCTGTGCCGATCAGTCCAGGAGTTCACGAGCTGCCTCTTCCTCGCACAGGCAATCTGTATCGGACTTGGAGGCAGTGCCAAAACGGCGGCGCCTGGATTGTGTCGCCCCGCAGGGCACGCAAGCTGCGATTTCAGAACGGCAATGTAACGCCGCTCTGGACGCCATTTATTTCGCTCGCGACATTGTCGAATTCTCACGTGCAGTGGTGGAAAACGACAAGCGGCTGCAGCGGGTGGACGAGAAGATCCATGCGGCCTTTATGCAAAAGGCAGCCGCCCAGTTCAGAAGCCAATTTGTCACCCACTTCGAGGACGATATCCGCCGCAGGAAATTCTGGGGCTACGCCACGGCATGCAACGCTGTGAGTCGCGAGGCCGGCGGTCAGGAAGGCCTCGAAGCTTGCAAGGCGGTGGCATCTCGGGTGTCGCAGCTTTCCAATTCGTTGCTGCGCGAACTTAACCCCGCTGCTCTTTCGCTGTTCGCGACATCATTCGGTCGGCATCAACAGTCGAAGACATGCCGCAATGGAGTCATTAGAATTGCCGAGTTTTGTCGCGATGAACCCAAGGTACTCGGCGCGGCCGATAGCCAAAATCTCTCGCTGCTGGTGAACGGTTTCAGCAAGTGGACGAGGGAGGCGGAAACTCGTGAAGGCACGGAAGCTATTGCCCGCGAGGCCCGTCGTGCCGAGTTCTCTGATTTTGATCAGAAACATTTGGCGATGCTTGTGAACGGGTTCAGCAAATGGCCGGGTGCGCGCCACTGTCGCAAAGGCGCGTTTGCGATCGCGTCTGAGGTCGTTCGCCGGGCCGCCCGCGGTGAGTTCGGACTATCCGATTTTGCCACGCAGACACTGGCGAATCTCGTGAACGGCTTGAGCAAGTGGCCGGACGGAGCGGAGTCGGGCGAAGCGACTTTGGCGATCGCGAGGGAGGTCGTTCGCCGGGACCGCCATGCTCGGCTCTCCAAATTCACTCACCAGAATCTGGCTAACCTGGTGAACGGCTTCTGCAAGTGGCGGGACGAGCCGAAGTGTCGCGATGCTACCGTTGCAATCGCACGTGAGGTCATTCGCCGCGGCGAGCTCTTCCAATTCAACTCGCAGGAACTGGCGAATCTGGTCAACGGGTTCGCCAAGTGGCCGGACGGGCAGGACTCGCGCGGCGCCACGCTTGCGATCGGGGGGGAGGTCCTTCGCCGCGGCGCCCGGCATTTTGACAACCAGCACCTGGCGATGCTTGTGAACGGCTTCAGTAAATGGCCGGATGCGCGAGACTGTCGCAAGGCGACGCTTGCGATCGCGGATGAGGTCCTTCGCCGCGACCGCAATGCCCGGCTCTCCGGACTCACTCACCAGCAAGTGGCCAACCTGGTGAACGGCTTTAGCAAGTGGCCGGACGAGGAGGGCTCGCGCGACGCCACGTTTGCGATCGCGGATGAGGTCCTTCGCCGCGACCGCCATGCCCAGCTCTCTGAATTCACTCACCAGGAATTGGCTAATCTGGTGAACGGGCTCAGCAAGTGGGCGGGGGCGCCGGACTGTCGCAAGGCGGCGTTTGCCATTGCGGGTGAGGTCCTTCGGCGCGGCGAGCGGCTCAATCATTTTACTCCGCAGGAGCTGGGAAACCTCGTGAACGGCTTCAGCAAGTGGCTGGACGCGGAGGACTGTCGCGGCGCGACGCTTGCGATCGCGCACGAGGTCCTTAGCCGGGGTACCCAGTTCTCTGATTTTACTCGGCAGCAGCTGGCGAACCTGGTGAACGGCTTCAGCAAGTGGCCGGAAGCTGAGGACTGTCGCGGCGCGACCTTTGCGATAGCGCAAGAGGTACTCCGGGACGCCCGGCTCTCTCAGTTTACTCCGCAGGAGTTGGCGAGCCTGGTGAACGGCTTCAGCAAGTGGCCTGGCGCGCCGGACTGTGGCGACGCCACGCTTGCGATCGCGGGTGAGGTCGTTCGCCGCGCCGCGCGCGGTGAGTTCAGACTCTCTGATTTCAATCGTCAGGACCTTGCGAACCTGGTGAACGGCTTCGGCAAAATGCCGGACGCGCAGGACTCCCGGGACGCGACGATTGCGATCGCGCGTGAGGTCCTTCGTCACGCCAAACTCTCAGATTTTACGCACCAAAACCTGTCGAACCTGGTGAACGGCTTCAGCAAATGGCCGGACGCGCGGGACTGTCGCGACGCCACGTTTGCGATCGCGCGTGAGGTCCTTCGCGCCGAACTCTCCGATTTTGCCCCGCAGGCACTGGCAAACCTGGTGAACGGGCTCAGCAAGTGGGCGGAGGCGCCGGACTGTCGGCGCGCGACGTGTGCGATCGCGCATGAGGTCCTTCGCCGCACCGAGCTCTCTGACTTTTCCCCGCAGGGATTGGAAAACCTGGTGAACGGCTTCAGCAAGTGGCCGGAGGCGCCGAACTGTCGCAAGGCTGCGTTTGACATTGCGGGTGAGGTCCTTCGCCGCGATGTCCGGCTGTCTGATTTTACTGCGCACGGGCTGGCGAACCTCGTAAACGGCTTCAGCAAATGGCCGGAGAATGAGGATTGTCGCAAAGCCACGATGGCAATCGCCGGGGAAACCCGTCAGCATCAGCTCTCTAATTTCCCTCCGCAGGCAGTGGCGAACCTTCTGAACGGCTTCAGCAAGTGGCCTGAGGAGGCGATGTGCTGCCAGTCCACCATGGACATCGCGCGCGAATTGGGGGCTGGAGCACAGCGATTTGGTGTGTTCACCACGCCTGAACTGGCTATGCTCGCCAACGCTCTGTCCCGAGCGATCATGAGGGCGCAGGAGAGTGGGGAGATTACGGATGCCGCTCTGCCGAAGGATCGGTTGCACAAGCTCGCCCACTACCTGCACTATGATAATGATCGCCTTTTGAAGGCTGAGGCTCTGAGCATCACGAACATTTTCAAGGCGCTGGGTAAGGCCGGCCTGTTCGATGATCTTGGTTTGCTCGCGCCGACAGGCTTGAGTCGGCTGTCTGAATTGCAATCAGCTCCTGGTTTTTCCGCCGAGAACAACCTCGAAACCATGGGTAATCTGAGTGCTGCTCTGCTGCCGCTCGCGCGCAGCCTAGAGAAACCACTGCGCTGGCACCGCAGGCAGGCCCTCAACGTGCTTAACGATCTTCAGCCCTTGCTCGAGCAAAAGATCAAGGCGCATCTGAACGCGGGCGATGCGGAGCGGAGCCGCGGGCCCCTTGCGAGCCGCCGCCCCGCTTTATCGATCTTTCAGACGCTCAAGGCTCGTGCGGCGCTGGAGAGATTGTTCAGGTCACCCTATGTCGAGGACAACGGGGCAAATTTACGGGCCAGGCAGAAAGAGCTACAGCGCGGCACGAGAGAGATCCTGGCTGGCGCTCGCGACCTGATTCAAGGCGATCTGTCCAGCATGAGCTGGAATCTGATAGCGCAGGTCGAGGCGGACAGTCCAGTGGATGCGCTGGACTTGTTCATGGAGCAGGATGCGGCGGCGATCCAGGCGCAACATCCTCCGTCGGTGTTCGACATGCATCAGGTATTGCGAGCCATGGACCACGCCCCGAGGTCTCCGCAGGGTGAGGCGGGACTGATGCAGTTGCCGGTCGTGGACATGCATGGGCGGCCGTTGGCCATTGAGCCCGGGATGCGGTACTCGATTTTCCATCGCCTGACTTCAGGGGTCCTGCCCGTCGTCGCGGTACAACTGCCGGGACCCCCGAGTGCCTTCATGCTGGCGCGTACGGTAAATGTAAACGGTATCCCATACCGCATGGACCTGTTCGGCGGCAGCAAGTTAAAGCCGCCACGATTGACTGTGTCTCAAGTTGCGACCCGCGCTCCAGACGAGCAAACAAAGCTTTCGGGGGGAAAGCTGCTGGCGATTCCCTATGCCGAAACCGCGCTGGGTACAGCATTCGAGCAGCTGTCGCGCGCGTGGGCCCCTTTCAAAGAGGCCTATTATTATACTCAGCGTAGAGGCTTTGCGGCGCCTCCGGCGATCAAAGGTCTGTCACCCCACGACTCCGCGCTGGAAGGCGCCTTCAAACTGGTGCTGCTGCCGGACCGCCCTGCCAACGAGGAGCATCCCTTCCAGCTGAGGGGGCCGGACGGACCCATTGCATTGCGACCGCACGACGGCTGCGGCTTCATCCGGGCCTCGCTGGCCAAGCTTATGCCAGCTGTCCGCCGCGCCGGCGAGCAGGAAGGTCCTGACCGCGTGCATGCCTTTGCCGAGGGAAGCAGAGCATCCTTGCCAGCGTCGGCCTTGCAACATTATCCGCGCAGCGAGCAAGTAGCGGATGAGGCCCGGCAGAAGGCGATGAGCTGGCTTGAGGGTCGGGTAAAGCAAGAGCTGACGCCGGAGGAGCTGTTTCGCGTCGTAACAGCCGCGAACATCAATGGTCCGGGCGCTGTCGCCATCCCATCCGCTGATGGCCGTCTGCATGTGCCGAGGCTCAAGAGCGAAACATTGACCGGTGGTGGCGTGCTGATCGGGCGATCGCCCTACGACAAGCCCAACCTCCGCCCGTTTGCCCCCGACCGGGTCAGGTCCGCCGCGGATGGGGACCCGACTGCGGCGTTTCTCGATCAGTGCGTGACCATACAATACAGCTTCAATGTCGCCCAAAAGTCGGGGGAGGAACTGACAGTCGACGATCCGACTTTCTTTGCCAAGGGGCTTCTGATCGTGGTACCCGATGAAATGTGGCCGGCCGACTTCGCCGACCGTGGCTTGGTGATGTCCGCCGAGGACGTCAAGTGCCATTCGAGCTGGATCAAGGGCAAGGACCGCGTAACGGCGGACAGCTCGCTCGATTGTATCGGGATCCTGCAGGCCACTGAGATCTTCGCACCGGGGTCCCTGGTTGCCATCCCGCCTGATGAGCAGAAAAAACTCGACGGCGACTTCGACGGCGATACGGCCATTATCATTGCCGACCGGCCGCAGCTTTACGAGCATGTCAGGCAATTCGACCAAGAGGAGCAAGCTCGTGGCCTGCGCTCGCTCAAGCCGCCAAAATCCCATACCCCGGCGATTGAGGACGGTCGCTATAATTTCGGTCGCGCCAGCCAGATTCTCGCCGCCACGCGGAGCGTTCTGGAAACCTATACCGGCCTGCAGCGAGGCTTTCTGGCTCAATCACATCAAGCCCGGCAGTGGTTTGCAGAACGTGCCATATTCGGCACGTACGAAGGCATTGACCGAGAGCTCAAGCGAGACATCCGCGGCCTGCTGGAGCAGGAACAGGTTAGTGCTCACGACGTCCGGGACAAGCTCGAGAAGGCGCGGCACGATATCGAGCTGGCACACCATCCGGCCGCGCTCGAGACGGCCGAGTTGCTCCTCACCGAACTCGAGGCGTGGGCGGCAAGTCTCGACGAGCAAGTTCCGCCCGAACTACTCCTGCCCGAAACAGCTGCCACTGCGAGTGAGAGACAGCTCGCAATGAGCCAGGCGCTTTGCGAGCTGTTTCCGCAGCTAGCCGAGACCTATCCGGCAACGGCTCACCCCCGGGACCGCGTCCAGCTTCTGGTCGATCGTTACCCTACGCGCATCGACCCCCGACCGGATGGTTACATGCCGCACGACCTCGTCCAAAGTGCAAAAAATCTGCTGAGCATCGGCATCAAGGTCGGAGCTGACGCCTACAAATCCGACACTGGCGCTTACGCCTTTATGATCAAGAGCAGGCACCTTCAGCGCCTGCTTCAACAGACACCCGGGTTGAAATCGGCTCCATACACCAAGAGCTTGGCGGCTACCCTCGACCAAGGTCGTTTCGATGTCGATGCGGCCTTGGAAAATCTCAAGGACAATCCGACGCTGGCGGCTTCGGTCATGCAAGCCTCGATCAAGCTTGCTGCCGAGCGGGGCATTCTGCGCGAACTCTCGGCTCCAACGCTTGCTGCCGAAGATGTCGCCACCACAATCACGTTGACTCGCGAGGAGGCGGCACAGCGCGCCCAAATGGAGGCTTCCCGCGCTCAAGCCGAAGAGAAGGACATCACCCGGACGGCAACGTCGGTTGCCGAAGCCCTTAAGGGGGCCGGCATCGAGGTGAAGATGCCCCATTTGCCCAAGCGTCTGAGATCGGCAAGCTCAATGACAGACGAGCTCACCGGAATCCAGGCCAGCTCTGAGACCGGCGCCCAGCTTTTCAACAACGCTGTACGCCACGTCTTCGAATTCTCTGACAGGGATTTTACACGTGCCTTCAAGAATGCCATTCTAGCGTTCGAGGAGAGCGGGTATAGCGAGGTCAGCACGACCAACTGGTTCAGGACGCGATCGCGGACCTTCGCTGGCATCAAGACAGTGCTCGCCACGCCTGGCGGTTACCGTTTTGAGATCGAGTTTCACACGGCAGACAGCTACAAGGCCAAGCTCGACAATCACGAGACCTACAAGGAGCTGCAGAAGCTCAGACGGTTGCAGCGAGGGAGCGAAGAGCCCCCGGATGAGTCTTTAGCCGAGCAACTCCTGGAGCGCGTGCGACGCGCGTGCAACAAGGTTGTCATCCCCGAGGGGGCCACAGAGATCCCCCATTGGGAAGCCGAAGCCGGCAACAGCGTTGGCGCTAGCCCTGCTCGTGTGTCGAACGTGGCCCGGCCGACACGCGCAGCGCGGTCGGCACGCGCAACAGAGATTGTTGGTGCCCTCGACAACCGCCCGATCGTGCTCGTTGGCATGATGGGGGCCGGGAAATCCGGTGTGGGACGTGCACTCGCAAAGCAGCTGGGGCTGACGTTCGTCGACTCCGATAAAGAGATCGAGGCGAAGGCTGGCAAGTCCATAACCCGGATTTTCGAGGAGGACGGTGAGGCGCATTTCAGGGATATCGAGGCGAATGAGATCAGCCGGCTGCTCGATCGGGGGCCGCTGGTGCTCGCAACCGGCGGTGGAGCCTTCATGACCGAAGAAGTCCGGCGTCGTGTCGGCGAGAAGGCGGTCTCGATCTGGCTTAATACCAACGAGGACGTGATCAGGCGCAACCTGCGAAACGACACCAACCGTCCGAAAATACAAACCGCAGACCGGGACGAGACGATCACAAACCTGATGGAACAGCGCAATCCTGTGTATAAGCTGGCCAATCTCACGATTGCCCCACAGGACCGGCGGGAACTCAACAGCGCGGATGCTTGTCTTAGCGAGCTGCACAGCTATCTCTGCGCCGGTGGCGAGCTAGACGCTGGGCAATCTGGCTCGGTTAAAGAGGAGCTCGCAGCCTCAAGCGCCCTGAGGGCGCGAGCTTCGGTTGCGCAGGAGCAGATGCCATGATCCGCTTCACTATCGACTGCCACGGCTGGGGCAGCAAGCTGGCCAAACGCATCGGCACCAAAAAGGCCAAGGTTACCGTCGCTCGCAAAATGGCTGTCATCCTCCATGCCATCTGGACTGATGGCACCGAATTCCAGGCAAATATGCGCACCGCCTGAACCAATCTTAAACCAACCGGAATCCGCCTTCGGCGGAACAAGCGTCCCTGCCGAGACGAAGGTGTGGGCAATCTCGAAGTCGTCCCAGCGGGCTTACGCACCGCGTCTTTACATCGGGATGCCACACCTCTTGAGCGCCATCATGTGGCGCTCCTGCAGAGACGACCGCGGAAACAACCATGAACCCGGCAGCGGATCATTTTTGTCGATCGGGGTTGACACCGTGCCCGCGATTAAAGAACGGACGACTAGCTTGTGAACCTGAAAAACTTGCGCACGCAGCGGCGTGTTAGTGGGGGAGGCCGGCTGTCAAAGGGCAGTCGGCAGCAGCGTTTCGCGCGTGCTGCGCATGAGTTCTACAGCCACCATGGTCGGGTTGATAATTGAAAATTCTGCACCGCACCGTCACATGTGGTTCAACATCTTCTTCGGTCAAAGGAGCAGCCATGGCTACCGTGAAAGTCGATATCAATAACTTCCAGTCGGAAGTTCTGGAATCCGCAGCACCCGTGGTCGTCGATTTCTGGGCCGAATGGTGCGATCCCTGCAAGATGATTGCTCCGAGCCTCGAGGAAATCTCCGTCGAAATGGAAGGCAAGATCAAGGTCGCCAAGCTCAACATCGATGAAAACCCGGAACTCGCCGCCCAATTGGGCGTGCGCTCCATTCCGGCCCTCGCGATCTTCAAAGGCGGCGAGGTGGCCGATTTCTCGGTCGGCGCCAAACCGAAGACAGCTCTTTTGAACTGGATTTCGAACGCTGCCTGATCGATATCGCTCAATTTGCCTTATTGGCGCGGGGCTGCTTGATTTCCACTCGTGCGGATCGGTGGCTCTTGGTTGGTTAGGTATTTGCCTGGACGGAGAAAGAGCCCGTGCTCCCGCTGTCCAGACGACGGTGCGAGTCGAGTTTCAGGAACTGAAACGGGAAGAAGGCGGCCTCAGTGGCCGGCAAATGACGCGAGGCTGATGGTGGCTTAGGGACGCGTTGCTTTCTGCTAAGGGCCACCCAACCGAACTAGAGAAAGGGAGCTGTGGCCTTGCTGCATTTGGAAATCTCGAGCTTCCAAGCTTTCTCACACTGATATCCATAGTTGCTATTCGGCGAGCTTGGGGGGCTTATGACGCGACACCCTGACGCGGATATTCTCGTCGCGATCGTCAGCATCTCGTAAGCTGGACTCCGCAATATCCCGTGATCAGAAACCGGCGGCGGGCCTTCTAAACGGGAGACTAGGCATGGAGTTTGTCGAGCGAGGCCGGGCTGATCGTGCTTTGTATACCATCATCGAAGAAGATGAGGAAATCCAGCATTCGAGCACGGAAGCTTCTCCGTCAGCAACTGACCATCTGGAGCAGTCAAGCGCAGTGAGCTGGGTGGAATTATCCGACGGGGAAGACAATTCGCTGGGCAGTATGTCGCCGCAGCTAGGCACGGTGCTGGCCGAGATTGAACGTCGCCCGAATCCTCGCTTGAATCGCCCCTATCGTGAGTCCGCGTTGTTTGACAGCCCTCGCCTTTTGCGAAATCCGTCACAGGGGCGCGCTAATTGCGGGCCGACGGGGATCATCGACCGCAACGCCATCTTGGATTCCTTTGGCGGTATCGCTTCGCAGATGGACATTCGCAGTTATCGGCAGTGGTGCCTCGAGCGGGGGACCAGAAGCGGGCAGGAAGCCAATACATTGACCTTGTCCGCCGCTTCGACGGAGCGCGATGATGGTCGTGAGCCGACTATCCCGGGTCAGCAAGCCGCCTCATCACGTTCCGTCGAGCCCGTGCGTCATCAAGATGCCCAGGCCCTGAGATGCGTGTTGGTGGATCGCGGAGAGTTGGTCGGACAAGCAGGGCGTCCTGATAGCGAAGGAGGCCCGCACCGCATCTCCAACGCAATGTCGGACCAGCAGAAGACGCGCGAAGCGACGCTTGCCATCGCCGGCGCTGTGCTTGCCCGCGCCGGCAATCTCGACGGATTTTCGGATTCAGAGTTGGCCGATTTGGTGAACGGCTTCAGCAGATGGCCGGACCAGCAGAAGACGCGTGAAGCGACGGTTGCCATCGCCGGCGCGGTGGTTGCCCGCGCCGGCAATCTTCACGGATTCTCGGATCAAGAATTGGCCAATCTGGTGAACGGTTTCGGCAAGTGGCCGGAAGAAGAAAAAGCACGCAAGGCGATCGTTGCCATCGCCGGCGAGCTCGGTTCCAAGGGCCGTCGCTTCAGCACTTTCAGCACGTCTGCGCTAGTCAGGGTCGCCAACGGTTTGTCGCGGAGTATCGAGGCGGGAGAGATCGCCGGCGAGGTTGCCGAACCGGCCTTGCTGAAGGACCGGCTGCATCGGCTGGCGCACTACCTCCAATATGCCGAGGATCGGCTGCAGCAGGCCGATGTCCATGCCATCGCGAGTATATTCAGGTCGTTGGGCAAGGCGCAGTTGTTGGACGATCTCGGTGCGCTGGCACAACCGGGGCTGGACAGGCTCGAGGTGTTACGTGCCGCTCCCGGGTTTAAGCGCGACAACAACCTCGAGACGATGGGCAATCTTTGCGCCTCCCTGCTGCCACTGGCTCGCAGCCCGAAGCCGGTGTTGCGCTGGCACCGCAGGTCGGCGCTGAACCTGCTCAACGCCATCCAGCCGGTGGTGGAACACAAGATCGATGCCTATCTCAAGCCAAGCCAGGCCGAGCGCACCAGCGGCGCCAATGCAAGCCGCTTCCCGGCGCTTTCGATCTACCAGGTGCTCAAGAGCCGGGCGGTGCTGGAGACGCTCTACCGGCGGCCCTATGTCGATGGCGACGAGCTCGCCTTGCAGGCCAGGCAGCAAGAGCTGCACGGCAAGACCAGGCAGATCCTGGACAGTACCCGCGCCCTCATCTACGCCGACCTTTCCTGCAAGAGCTGGAACGTGATCGCCGAGATCGAGGCGAAGGAGCCGCTCGAAGCGCTCGACACCTTCATGGCGCAGAACGCATCGATGATCCAGGCCCAGCATGCAGCCGCCAGCTTCGATGTCCATCGGGTCCTTCAGACCATGGACCACGAGCCGAGACCGCCGCAAGGCGATGCCGGACTGATGCGGCTGCCGGTGGTTGACATGCAAGGCCGGCCGCTGGGCAGCGAAGCTGAGTTGCGCTATTCCATTTTCCACCGCTTGACCTCGGGCGCGGTGAAGGTGGTGGCGGTGCAGCTAAAGGGAGTTCCGACTGGCGCCATGCTGACACGCACGCTCACCGTGGAGGGCGTGCCCTACCGCATGGACCTGTTCGGCGGCAGCAAACTGAGGCCGCCGGAAAAGAGCTTGAACCAGCTTGCCTCTCAGCTGCCCTTCGCGGCCGAAGAGGTCCCAAGCGGCAAGCTTTTGGCGATCCCCTATGCCGAGACGGCTCCGGGTACGGCCTTTGAGCAGCTGTCGCGGGCCTGGGCGCCGTTCAAGGAAGCCTATTACTATACCCAGCGCCGCGGATTTGCCTCGCCGCCGGGCATCCCCGACATTGGTCCGCACGATTATGCGCTGGAAGGGTGCTTCAAGCTTTCCCTTCTGCCCGATCGCCCCGCAGCTGCAGTGCATCCCTTCCGGTTCGAGGGGCGAGACGGCGAGATCGCCTTGCGGCCGCATGACGGCTGCGGCTTCATCAGGGCCTCACTGGCCGAGCGCATGCCGGCCATTGCCCGGGCTCGCCACGACGCTCCTAGGCGGATGCCGGCCTTTGCCGATAAAAGGCAATCGGCGGTACCGCCCTCAGCGCTGCAACATTATCCGCGCAGCGTCGAGGTGGCACAGGAGACCCGCGAGAAGGCTCTGGCTTGGCTCGAAACCCATCAAAGCCTCACCCCCGAGGAGTTGTTCCGGACGGTCACGGGCGGGCATATCGAAGGTTCGGGCGCTATCGCCGTGCCGTCCAGCGACGAATACCTGCATGTGCCGACGGGCAAGAGCAAGACCTTGACCCGTGACGCTGGCGTGCTTGTCGGACGCTCCCCCTATGACAAGCCCAACCTGCGCCCGTTCGCCGCCGACCGGGTCAGGTCGGCGCGCGATGGCGATCGGACCGCGGCGTTCCTGGATCGGTGCGTGGCCTTCCAATACAGCTTCAACGTCGCGCACAAGTCGGAGGCTGGGCTTGCCGCCGACGATCCGACCTTCTTTGCCAAAGGCATCTTGATCGTTGTGCCCGACGAAATGTGGCCGGCAGACTTTGCCGAGCGCGGGGTGGTGATGTCTGCCGAGGACGTAAAGTGCCATTCGCGCTGGCTGGAGGCAAAGGACCGGGTCAAGGCCGACACCGCGCTCGAGTGCGTCGGCATCCTGCAGGCGACGGAGGTGTTCGCGCCCGGCTCTTTGGTTGCGGTTCCGAGCGCCGAACAAAAAAAGCTCGACGGCGATTTTGACGGCGACGCCGTCATCATCATCGGCGACCGAGCTCGCCTTTACGAGCATGTGAGCCAGTTCGACGCGCAGCTGCAGGCGCGCGGCATCGCCTCGCTGAAGCCGCCGAAGTCGCACACGCCGGCCATTGAGAAAGGCGGCTACCAGTTCAGCCGGGCCAAGCAGATCCTGTCGGCCTCCGGGCTGGTGCTGGAGACCTACAGCTGCCTGCAGCGCAACATGCTGGCGCAGCCGCTGGAGGCGCAACGCTGGTTTGCCGAGCGTGCCATCTTCGGCACCTACGAGGGCATTCATCCTGAGCTCAAGGCCGACATCCGCGCACTGTTGCAGGAAGATCGGCCTGATGGCCAGACCCTCCATGAGCTCATCGCCAGGGCGAGGGAAGACAGCAAGGCCGCCAGGCATCCGGTGGCCTGCGAACTGGCCGCCTTGCTAGTGGCCGAGCTCCAGGACTGGAACCTGCAGCTCAATAGCGAGCCGGCTCATGAGCCATCGGACGTCAAGCAGCAGTTAGCGCGATCCGTGACCTCAACCGGCGCGAAGCCCGCCGTCAGCGCCGACGCCGGCGCGCTCTTCCCGAAACTCAGCGAATCCTATCCGGCAGCCGCTGACGCCAGGAAGCGTATCGACTTCCTGCTCAACCACTACCAGCCGCGCATCGATCCGCGGCCCGACGGCTACAACCCGGACGATCTGCGTGAAAGCGCCATCAATCTGTTGAGCGTCGGCATCAAGGTCGGCACGGACGCCTACAAGTCCGATACCGGTACGCAGGTGTTCACGCAAAAAGCCAACGAATTGCAGCGGCTCTTGGAGCGGAGGCCGGGCTTCAGGCCGGCGCCCTATGTCAAGGGGCAGGCGGCAAAGCTCCACCAGGGCCGGTTCGACGTCGATGGCAGCCTGGCGGATCTGAAGGACAACCCCACGCTGGCAGCCTCGGTCATGGAGGCCTCGATCAGCCTCGCCGTCGAAAAGCGGATCCTGCCCAGCGCCTTGGCAATCTCGGCCGACGACGACCCCGCCAGCAGGATAACGCTGAGCAGCGAACAGGCCCTGGAGCGCGCCACGCAAGAAAGCGCGATTACCGAAACTGTGCATGCGGTTGCTGAGCTTTTGCAGCAGGACGGCATCGAGGTGAAAATGCCGCATCTTGACCAACGGTCGCTCGGGCAGGTAGCCGACGAGTTGACCGGCCAGAGCGTGAGTGCGGCGCAGGCGGCCCAATGGGTCACCAATGCCGTGCGCCATGTCTTCGAGATCCCGGACGAGGCTTTTACGCGCGCCTTCAGGAAGGCGGCACTGGCCTTCGAGGAGCGGGACTGCAGCGAGGTCGAGACCACCAACTGGTTCATCAGGATGGACACCCCGCGGTTACGCGGCGTTCGCACGACGTTCAGAACCGCGCAGAATTATCGCTTCGAGGTCGAGTTCCATACGCCGGCCAGTTACCGGGCCGAGCTCGCGCAGAGCGAAGGCGAGCTGGTCCCCGTTCCCCGTGGCGCCTGGGAGATATTGCACTGGGGCTCGTCAGGAGAAAGCAGGTCGAGGGCGGCAGCGACCTCCAGGTCGACCACCGTCGCAAGACAACAGATTGCGGTCGCTCGCTCGCCGCAAGCCGGCGAGATCCTCGCGGCCCTCGGTACGCGGCCGGTAGTGCTCGTCGGCATGCCGGCGAGCGGCAAGTCGCGCATCGGCGCCCAGCTTGCCAAGGAGTTGGGGGTGGAGTTTGTCGACATCGATCAGCGTATCGTCGCCGAGCACGGCAGTCTGATGGAGATGTTCGCCGACCCTGGCCGCGGCGAGGCGCACTTCAGGGACCTGGAGACCAAAGAGCTCGCCAAGCAGTTGGAGAGAGGGCCCATCGTCATCGCAACCGGCGGCGGCTGCTTTGGCAAGGAGTCCAATCGAGCCCTGATCCTTAATAAGGCGAAGTCGATCTGGCTCGACACCGAGCTGAAAGAGCTCCGCAGGCGCCTGAAGGGAGACACCAGCCGGGCGCTGCTGCAAGGCGTCGACATCGAGCAGAAGGTTGACCAGCTGCACAAAGAGCGCAGTCCGTTCTACCAAAAGGCCGATATCAGGTTGCCCATCGTCCCGCCCTTTCAAAAAGAAAAGAAGGACGCCCGCATTTGCGTGAAGGAACTCTACGCTTTGCTGTGCAGCGACAGGGAAGCCGCTCTGCCCGCTGCCGAGATATCACATGTCTCCGGTGCTTCCGGCGCCGCCATCAGCATGTCCCCAACGGCGCATGCACGATGATCATCACAACGGCTATTGCAGCACGCTGCGATCACCGATCTGGGTCGAATAGTTGGATTCGATGCCCCAGATCGCAGCGATGATGTAGCGGTCGACGCCAGAGGCCCTTTCAGTGCGTCGAACTGCATCTTGTATTTGGCGAGCATCTCGCGGCCCACGGCGAGGCGGTTGTCGTTCACCAGGACGTCGAGACAGTCCCAGATCGACTTGGTGAATTCCGGTTGGGCGTCCAAGAGGTCCATGATGTGCAGTGAAGGCGCGACGATGAAGCGTTGCGCCGGGCTGCATCCGGCCACATTCCGGCAATGCAATTATCAAAATTGGTCGCCGCCTGACGGATGGCGTCCGCTGTCATCAAGGGATGGCCGCAAGCGCCGTCCTCGCCGCTCCAGCACACCATTCCGTTGGCTCCAGGTATGGGGATGTCGGCCTTCTGGTCGGAGAGCAGGCCGGAAGAGCCGCTGCCGCTTTGTGATTGCCCGCGTACCTCGCCGGCATCGAGCAGCGCAGAACCGCGGCAGAGATCGCGCGATTGCGGCGAGCGAACGAGCGGTTGCCCATAGAGCCCGAGATCTTAAGAAAGTCCATCGCGATCTTTGCTGGAAAGCGGACCTGAGAGTCCGCTTCATCGAAGATCGGCGCCGATTATTCGGTGGGGATGTGGGAGGTGCTTGGCGTCTCGCCGGGCGGCTATGATGCTTGGCGCTCGCGCCCGGAAAGCGACGTCTGCCGCCGATTGTGACCTCTTCACGACATCCGGCGCGGTCACCGCGACGCCAGCGGGCATTATGGCCGCCCGTCTATCCACGTCGGTTGGAAGGCGCAGGGCCACGGGGCGAGCCGTGGTCGCATCGAGCGGTCGCTGTAGCGTCATGGCACCGGGGCCATCAGGCGCGGCCACGCCGGGGGCGGACCGCTGACAGCCGCCACGACTGCCGATTGCCCCCAATCAGCTGGATTGCCACTTTATCGGCGCAAGGCGTTTCGATCGTAAGACTGTTTCACGCGATCACTCAATCGAGTGCGCCTCGCATATTGCCATCTGGCAGGGGAGACGACTGGGACTCAGGAAACGTTCTGGGTACCGAAATCGAGCCGGTGACGGCCGGGATTGCCAGCTCTCTCCGAACCTTCGCAGCTTGTTCGCGCTTTGGTGAGACAGCCTCTCGTCGCGGTCCGGGCGTGAGCTGGCGGCCGAGTTCGGGCGCGAGCGATTCGAACTTCGCCCGCAACTCGTCGGTTAGGGCTCCTGCCTCTGCGTCACCTTGAAGCACGAGAGGATTGAGTAACACCAGGAGCTCAGTTCGCTCTTTGGTTTGTTCAGTACGCCGGAATGCCGCTCCCAGAAGCGGAATGTTCATCAGCAAAGGAAGCCCGGAATCGGCCCGGGAAGTGCTATCCTGCATCAACCCACCAATTGCAATCGTATCCCCGTTTCGTGTCGATACGGTACTCTGCAGGCGGCGTAGCGAAATCACAGGGGACTGGATATTGGTGAGCTTGTTCTTGTTGGCGGTGCTAACCTCCTGAAAAGTGTCGAGTGTGACACTACCGCCGGCGCCTATTCTCGGCGTAACAGCCAAAATCACGCCTGTGTCACGCAGTTCGACGTTGCTGATGATCGGTGAGTTCTCGCTTGCCGGGGATTGGGATGATCGGGACAAGATAGGGACCTGCTCGCCGACCTGGATCGTCGCCGGCTGATTGTCGACCGCGAGAATGCGTGGCGCGGATACAACCTTGACGTCCGCCACCTCGCTTAGCGCATGCAGCACAACGTTGGCACTTGTACCGGGAAACACATAGGACAAGCCACCTTTTGGAACGGCACCCAGGCCACGAGAGGACAAAAGATAGTCCACCCCGTACCCCAGGCCATCGTTTAGCCGGACTTCCGCGACAATTGCCTGGATGAGAACCTGACGAGGTTTGACATCAAGACGACGGATTGCGGCGTCGATGATCTTGGCATCGTGCGGTGCCGCCAGAATAACAAGCGCGTTCTGGCTGCGATCCGCCTGGATCCGCACCGGCGCCGACAAACCGAGACTGGCCGGGACCACCACCGCTTCGTGCTTTGCTTGCACCGTTTGCGTGTTCGAGTCGGAGCCTTCGTTCGCCGGGCTGGACGGGTTGGGGAGAAGGTCCGATCGACCGGGCAGGCTTGCCACCGGCACCTTGCCGGACTCTCCATCGGACTGTGCGGGCGCCGCAACGTTCGGCTCAGCGCCGAAGATTTGGGCGAGCACCTGAGCCACTTCCGTCGCCCTTCGGTACTTCAGTGGCCGCACTTGAACGTTTGCTGCTGCCTTCGACGTTCTGTCGAGCTTCTCGATTGTCTCACGCGCGTGCTGGAGCGCCGCAGGGTCGTCGGCAACCACAAGAATGCCGTTCAACCGCTCCAGTGATGCAAACCGGACTCGCGCTGGGCCCCCAGCATTCTGATTGAACAGAAAATTGAGGTCTTTCTCGACTGCGGCGGGACTTGCCTGAGCCAGGGTATACAGTGCAAAGGACTTGTGGAGCATGCTATCGATGTCCAACAGGCCTATGAGTTCACGAGCGGAACTGACGCCACCGGGCGGCCCGCTGATCGCAATGCCTCGTTGTCCGGGGGCAGGCGCCAAATGAACGTTTTCCTCGACGTTCGGTCGGATGACCTTGATGACCTCGACTGGATCGACATAACGAACGGGAATTACCTTAACATCGCCGCGCCCTCCGTCGGCGAGGTCAGCCAGACGCGCCACCCTGACTCCCCGGTCAACTGCCGCCAGTCCGTAACCGGACTTTCCCAGCACTTCGTCCAGAAGCCGCGGAACATCACTCGCCGGCACCTTGCCGGACGTCCGGAGCGTTATCTTTCCCTCTACGCCTGGATCGATCACAACGGGCATGGCCAAGATATTGCCGACGACGTCATTCACGACCCGCCGAATATCAGCATTGACGTAGTCCAGACTGACGCGTGTGCTATTGGTGGTGACTGGTAGCCGCCGTTCCGAGGTTTCGGCGGGCGGGGCGGATGGCTGGGTCAACACTTCAAAGCCTCCCGCGAGCGGCGCGCCCTCCGAATATGTATGTTCGGACACCTTCCGGATGCCGCTCGGCGGATTCAGTAGAACGCTGCGCTCAGCGGTTGAGCCTGCGCATCCGGTGAGGAGTAGACAAAGAAACGTGAGTACTGTCGGGCGCGAAGAGGGGCACACTTGCGGAAGATGTGCATTCATTCAATGTTTCCATGTGCCAGCGCAAAGCCATCCTCTAGAGTTTTGGCAGCGCGAGCGATGTTGGGCTGGCGCTCAGCGGCGAAACTTTCCCGAGGATAAGACAAATAGCAGCTTGATGATTCTTCCGAGTGTGAGTACCGGACACCCGCCAAGCTGCAAATTAATTCATCGATATGGCTCCATAACGGGAAGTGATGGAGCTGCGAGTGCTCCGTACCGAGGTCGATTGGGACGCTAAACGCTGGACCATTCCTGCGACGAAGATGAAGAATGGTTGGGACCATGTCGTGCCGCTATCGCGGCAAGCGCTCGCGATCCTGAAGCGTGTGCAACATATTACCGGCAATCGGCGGTACGTATTTGCTTGTGCCAAGGACGCGCCACTGTCCAGCAGAACGCTTTGTCATCGGCTGCGTTCACTTGGCATCGACACCAAAACGGAGCATTGCGCCCACGGCTTCCGTGCAACCTTCTCGACCCTTTGCCGCCACGAAGAGATCAATGAAGCCAAGGTCTGGGACGGCGACATTGTCGAAAGGCAGTTGGCGCACCTTGATAGCGACTCGGTAAGGTCGATCTACAAACTGGCACGGACCATTAGCGTTGATCGGGTCGCGCACCAAGTTGATGCAACATTGGGCCGATCGCATCGATGGCTTTGCCGATTCGAAAAAGGTTGTGCCGATTATCCTCGGACAACAAACAAGATACTTGAGGCCTATCTGAAGTCGAAGGGGTTATCTCAGGGAGACATTATGATCAACTACACGCCGTTCGGCTACTCCGACTGGCAGACGATCGTGTCTGATATACAGTTCGGTCGGCAAGAAGACGGCCGTGGTCACCATCAACGGCGACGCCAACATTCCATTCTACAATGAACTGGGCAACCAAGGGACTAGGGCGACCGACATTCCGGTCGGTACCTTCTCGGTTGGTGAAGAAGAACTCTCCGGTATCGACACTTAGCCATTGCTCGGTCACCTTGCTGCCTGGAACTATTTCCAGTCGATTAAGACTCCGGAGAACAAGAAATTCATCAAGGACTGGCAAGTCTACACCAAGAACCCCAAGCGCGTGACCAACGCTCCAATGGATGCTCACTATATCGGGTTCAACATGTGGGTGAAGGCAGTGGAGAAAGTGAAGTCGACGGATCCGGACAAGGTGATCGACGCGCTTCCTGGCATCGAAGTACCAAACCTGACCGGTGGCATGGCCAAAATGCTGCCCAAGCACCCCATCACGAAGCCGGTCCTTATCGGCGCGATCAGGGCGAACGGCCAGTTCGACGCAGTCTGGAAGGCGCCTGGTCTGGTGGCCGGCGACGCTTGGTCGAAGGAGCTCGACGGTTCCAAGGACCTAATCGGCCACTGGGTCGACAAGAAGTGCGGCAACTACAGCTCCAAGACCAACAAATGTTTGGGTTCGAGCTTTCACTAATCGCACCGATCAACGCAATCTTAGCGCGGCCCAGAAATGTGAGCGGCAGCCGTCTTTCGGCCAATTCGACGGTTGTATCGCTCGGTGTTGGCTCCCTGTATTTCGTTGTGCTGCTGACCATCCGATCCCGGTGAAACAGGTTCTCGCGGGACTAACGCCTCAAGGCTCTCGACTTCGATTGGCATCCTCCGTGAACGACGGCAATCGACGCGCGAGAGACGGGGTGCACATGATCGCCGGAATCCCGAAGAACGCTCGAGGGCTATCGAAGACGCCGCTTGGCGGTCGCGTTGTTTCCTCATGAATTCGCTCCTTGTCTTGGCGGGGAGACACGCCGCAAATTCGGACTAACTGCATCTTGATCGGAGCCTTTCCGATGAATTCGTCGAATGGGCTGCCGGACAATGGCGACGCATTGATTTTTGATGGCCGGGAAGGAGAGAGACCAGGACAGTGACGCCCGCTCGCTGCGGGTCGCAGACGATGCGTTCGACTATGACCCAACCAAGAACGGCTTCAATGGCGTTCGAGCTGACTAATGAGCACGGTTGGGACCGTCCCTCCTCTGTAACCCCGCCCCAAGGGCCGCTCGTCCACTACGAACCGCTTGGTGCCACGGCCCCGCGGCGGCCTTTCGGACGCCTTCGCCTAGCGGTCAAATGGACGTAGCGCCTCACCGTGAAAGCGCTCTTCCAACTTGAGAAGAAGTATGACCGCACCCGGCATAACACCTGCCGAGCTTCCCGTCATGGTAAGCCGGTTTGCGCCAGAATTGCTGATCGAGTTCCTGTGGCCTGTCATTCTGTTTTCTCTGTTAGGCCAGCATGGCGCTCGCTGTCGCTCCTCGGTTCTATGTCGCCATGGTTGCAGCGTAACATCATGCGCGCTATCGTAGCCGAGTAGATTTCCTATTTGGACACGACCGGAAGCTGGATCGGTGATTTCTACACGCCCGGGAAGCGCCGGATGCTGCAGAGGGAGTATTTTTGCCCCTAGACCAATGGGCGCACTCGGGAACGTTCGTGCCGGCCTTGCTTCATCGCCGCCGTCGGACGCGTTCGTGAACCTTCGGCTTGGCTCGAACAACCTGCTGTGAGAACGCGCAGTCCAAATCGAGGCTCGGTCAGCGCGTTTTGGTATCGTCCGGCGCGGCACACTTTCCCGCATTGCCGGCAGCGATCCCCGTTTCGAACAATCCAGGGGCAACCGCCTGCCCGTCAAAATAGACGCCCATCTGGATGGCAATACCGACCTTCTGCTTATCGGCCGTTGTCTTCTCATCCAACTTACGCCTAGCCTCCTTGATGGAACGAACGATGTCCCATTCGTCGTGTGACCCATAGCTGTAAGTCACCGATGCGCCAATGCCATAGTAGGCGCGAAACTCCTTTTTTGAGACGGCCTTCAGTCCCGGATCCGTCTTGGAGGCGCTGTCGTAATATTGGTCGAGCTTCGTCAGATCATCGTGACCATCGAGCCCAAAATGGTAAGCAAAGTCGGACGGTCCGGTGAAGTAGACAAAATCGAAAGCGCCCAGCCCATCTGGACCGGCGAGAACGTTGGTCCACATCAACATGTATTCCGCACCGTTCGCGCCGGACGGCAGCGATACTTCGGGCCCTGCAGAGTCCAGGAGCCAAGCGGCTTTCGGACCGAACCCGCTTTCGACACGCTCCTTGATCTCGGCCGCGACCTTGACGTTTTCGCCGAAATAGCTTCCCGCGATTGTCGAGATCGGGATGCTGAGATAGCCGACAACCTTCCCTTTGGCCTTTTCTGCGTCGATGCGCGATCGGATCTCCTGCACCTTTTTCTGGATGGGATCGCGCATCTCTGATCGCACGCAGTAGCAGAACGTACCGACGCATTCTGTCACGTTTTCGGCTCGCGCTGGTTCCGATAACGCTGTAAGCCCTCCGATGATGAGGCTTGCAGTCCATGCTGTAATTGCGCCTTTGATCATAGTCAGCCCCTAGTGACAGCTATCGGCATTTCGGAGGGCGTCCGTCAAAACGTGTGCCAGCCGGACGCCGCCGAGAGCGAGCTGGCGATCAACGACCGGAATCATTTTCGCGTAGTAGGCATCCCCCAAGTTGCCGTCAGCGGGGATGTCGTAGGCGGTCTCGACGAATCGATGAGCCTCAGTCGCCCAATCGACAGGCGTCCCCCCTTCCAGCGCGCTGATATCTCGGCCATCAAGCCAACCCGTCTGCAGCCGCGTTACATAGGTTCCCCAAGCATAAACCGTGTGCATGATCAGGCCCGTGTCCCACACGGCGTACAAGTTGCTGGGCTGTCCGAAAAACGAGACGGAAACACTATTTCCCCCCTGTCATCCTTACCGTCGACACCGAAGTGTGTCTCATCGTGAAGCGGCTGGTGTACGTCGCCTACGAAATGAATAACAAATTTCAGGGCATCAGCACGATCAGCGGCTGACTTCGAGCAGTTCAATTCTTCCTTCGTCTTGCCGGCAGCCCATGAGCGGAAGGAGAGGTGATTGTAGATCCGCATGAATTCACCGAGATAGATGTCGGTGACGCGGCCGTTGCCTCGTATCACCACCATGTTCTCGTCGTTCTGGTTCGTCGACGCTCCGCTGAAGTTCGCGGATCCGGTAACCACCCAAGGATCATCGCCAAGCGGGTCGGCAAGAAGAAACTTCGTGTGAATGTACTCGACGTTCTCACTGAACGGGTTCTTTCTCTCTTCGAGCCAATCATCGAAGGCGTTCAGAGAGAACCACTTGGGCGGCCCGACGACGATCTGATTGGAGCGCACTGCGCGGATTTCGCTAAGGACTTCGCCGGCGTTAGGGCCCTGGCCGGGCTTCTCGAGGAGAATATATCGGACAACGTCGGATTCCGTCTTGAGCAGGTCGACAAAGGGGGCAGGGACACCGAACGCGCCGGTAAGGAAAGCCGCCTTCTTTGCGTCAGCCATCATCTCGACATACCAATCGAGAGCATCGAGGTTGGAGCGTGGGCTG
Organism: Bradyrhizobium ivorense; assembly: GCF_900696085.1. Lineage (GTDB taxonomy): Bacteria > Pseudomonadota > Alphaproteobacteria > Rhizobiales > Xanthobacteraceae > Bradyrhizobium > Bradyrhizobium ivorense. The sequence continues at coordinate 275,908 of NZ_CAADFC020000011.1, read as the reverse complement.
AACACAGCGATTCGGCCATCCTTCGCGGCTACGTCTCGCGGAGCCGGAGTGTTCTTCACGTTGACGGGCTTGAGATCCTTGGCTTCAGGATCATCGGAAAGTGCGGTCCAATACTCAAGGTATTGAGCCGCGATGGCCGGGTCACGAATAATGTGGCCAACGTTCAAATGTCCAAAGATTCCATTGGTCGTCACATTTGTTGAGCCGGTCCAGACCGATATCGGTCTGCCGTTCTCAAGCAAGACGATGAACTTGTTATGGGCGATGTAACTTGGGTTGGCCGTACGCGGGATACAAAGCGCCTTGATCTGCTCGGTCTTGATCGCTTCTTCGTTCTTCTGCTTCGGACCCTTTGCGTTCTTCTTTGCGTCGTAAATGATCTTGATGTCAGCGCCGTTCATGCCGCTCGTGTGGAAGGCGTCGAGGACGTCCGGATACTGGAACTCGTAGATCGCGGCTCTCAACGAGAAGGTGCGGTCCTTTGCTTGTCCGATAAAGCCGATCAACGCTTCGTGGAGACCCCGCGACAACCAGGCATAAGCTTCGGGACCAACTTCATCGGGATCCTTGTTTCCGTATCGGTTCGCGTAAGCTTGCGAAGCGATAGCGCCCCGATTGAAGAAGACGTCGTGAACCTCCTCGAGGTCGTGTCCCTCAGTAGAGACCGCCAGTTCGACCGATTCCGCCTCCTGTGGTGCATCGGGTGTGCCGCGGATCGCCACTACCCTGTAAACGTAGGAATGCGCGCCTTTCGCTGTGAAGTCAGCCCAAAGGAAGGACTGGATCGGGTGTTTATTGGTTGGCACACCGGTGCCGGGCGGCAGCCCCGGATCGCTGATCTTGAACCGCTTCTGACCTTCAAGCCAATACGCGTCGTTCTCGGTCCTATCGGTTCTATGGAAGCCGAAGCCCAACAAGTCGTTGGTTTCAACCTGGTCCATGTTGACGCCGATGGTGACGACGTGGTTGCCGGCAATTGCTTGAGCGCGCATCGAGTGACCGGCGGCTCGCTGACTGGCTCGCATACGAAAATCTCCTTTAGAAATCACCCGGCGAAATCAACCGAAGCTCATGCAAACGGGGGCCTGAGCAGAACCGGTGACGATCGGTCCAGCGTCAGCCATGGTCCTTCGAGGCTCAGGACGGGATTGCAAAATGTCCCGTCAGACAAGTTGTTGGCGCAAATGCTTTTTGACGAGCCTGCGCCGGACGGCCTCAAGCCGCTAACCAAGGCTCGAGCGCAAAAGCTCTTGAAAATAGCGATGGAGCATTGCAACCTTTAGGCGAAATGTCAACGGAGCGTGGAGCGAAATGAAGCGGCCCGGAAGGGATGCGGACCTTAGATCGAGAAACGACCGGCTGAGCATGGGCAAGGCGCTCCGCCGCTCGGTGCCCAGAGAGGCGCACGCGGAATTGCGTATCCCCGGCAACCGAAGCGCCTTGGCAATCCTTAAGGAAGGCGACGTCGACCGGGTAAAGACACTTCTTCCGCTCCGGTACAAAAGAATGGCCGAAAGCCCATTCGCGTATCTCCGGGGGGCGGCGGCAGTCATGGCGCATGATCTGGCCCTCGGGCCGATGACCGGCCTGACGGTTCAGGCCTGTGGTGACGGTCATCTCATGAACTTTGGTGCTCTTGTTACTCCGGAAGGCAATATTGCGTTCGATGTCAACGATTTTGATGAGACACTGGACGGCATCGATTTCACGGTCGATTTGAAGCGTCTCGCCGCAAGCGCCGCTGTAGCGGCGCTGAACGCTGGTTTTTCGGCGCGCGAAGCTCGATCCGTAGCCGAGCACGTAGCGAGTGCATACCGAAAGCGGATGCGTATTCTGTCCATGCTTTCCCCTGCCGAGATATGGCACAGCCGCATCGACCTGGAAAACGAGATCGAGAGGTTCGGGAGCCGAGCATTGCGGCACAAACTTCGGACGACCGTCGACCGGGCGAAGGGGAGTGGCCTCTCTAAGGATGACAATTTCCCGCATTTTGTCAGGAAGCGACACCGTATCGCCGACAAGTGTCCGACGATTTTCCACTTCGATCAGATGCCGCCCAAAGAGCGTCCGCCCGACCCCAAACGGCTCTTCGAGAACTACCGCGATGCCTTGACGCCCGACCGGTCGGTTCTTCTCGATCGCTACCGGATGCGGGATATCGTGTTCAAGGCCGTCGGCGTCGGTTCGGTCGGCACGTTCTGTTGCGTTGCGCTCTTCTTGACGGCCGACGACGAGCCGCTCTTTTTGCAAATCAAGCAAGCGCAGCGATCCGCCATGGAGCGTGTCGATCCCAACGCAGCATACGATGGTAATCAGGGACGTCGCGTGGTCGAGGGCCAGCGAAAAATGCAGGCCGCCAGTGACATATTCTTGGGCTTCTCCCATGATTCCGCTTCGCGTCGCGAATTCTACGTCCGCACGCTCAAGAACCGCAGGTTGGGTGGCGTTGGTGAGATAGCCGAGCTGGAAGCGCTGTATGAATACGCGGCGCTATGCGCCAGGACGCTCGCGCGGGCGCACGCTCGATCGGGAGAGCCCGCCAAGATTGCAGGCTACATCGGAAGAAGCGCCATTATGGATCGGGCAATTGCATCTTTCGCGATGGCTTATGCCGATCAGACCGTCACAGACCATGATGAGTTAGTCCGCTCTCGTCGGTCAGGTCCGACGCGACGAGGCGCGAAGTAGTGCGGCTTCGCGGCGACCAGGTGGGGAGATCAAAGGTCCGACCGAAGTCTCCTCCTGCAAGACACGCCGCTCGAGCGATCCGGCGATGGCGCACGCCATCGGTAACGCGATCGACGAGAAAGATTCCCTGTATTTTCTGCCGCGCGGCTCGCCCAAAGCCAGCCATTCGATCCTCGCGCGGCTTCCAGCCGTCTAACGCGCATGGAGCGCCTTGTTTAGCATCATGGCCAATCTGACGCCGGCCCTGCTGAGCTGGATGGCAACATCGTTGGTCGCGGTCGTCACGTAGTCGTCCGTCAGCCGGAAGCTGCCGTGGGTACCGGGGCTTGGGAGCTGGCCGTAGGTGTCATTCTTGGAGAGTGCGAAAGCCTCCCTGGCCCAGTCGGCGGGCCCGCCGGATTGCCGTTCGTTCTGCTGATTGACCGTGATGTGACCGATCAGGCCGGAGGCGACTGTTTCTGGATCTGTTCCCAGCGGGCTCGACGAATTCGGTGTCCAGAAATCGTGGAGATTCCCCGCGCTCAAGCCCGCCGCGGAGACGCGCCTGTCGTTGCCCCCGCGATCCTGATCGTCGGAGCTGTGCAAAGGCTGGTGCACGTCACCGACGAAGTGAAGCAGAAATTTGAGCGCAACCACGCGCTCCTCAGCATCGGTGGCGGGATCCGCAAGTTCAGCTGCGAATTGCTCAATTTTATTGGCAATGCAATCCGCAGCCGGTCCATCCGACGCCGGCGATCCGCCCGGAACCGCCGGATGATTGAAGCACGCAGAGTCAAGGTTCCCGTCAGAGATCTCAATATCGACGAAGTGCCATTGCCGGGTTCTTACCCGCGAGTTATCGATGTTGGCATCTCGGTATCTGTCCGCCCAGTTCGCCGCTGATGCCATATCGTGCGGGGTGAGCGTATCCGTATCAGCCGCAAGCAAGGCGTTGACGCGCTTGCGAACGTCAGGCTCCAGAAACGATTGTGCGACCAACGCAACGATCTGATGGCCTTCGGGCCCCACGCAAGGCTCGGGTTGATCTGAGAGCTGTTGAACATGGCGCCGCAGGCGAGTGCGGCCAGGCCTAAGCGGAGTCGGGTCATGAGCATCTCCTCTAGGATAGTCGGACGAGCGATGAACAAGCTTGGTCAGTTAACGGGTTTGCGCAGGGCGTCCTGAACCTCCGCCAGGCGAAGAAAAATCGGGTCGGTTTGCAGCGATTGTAGAATGGCCTCGACGAGATCGGCGGGAAGGCCGATTGTCTGCGACAAGACCTGTCGAGCAGTCGGAGACGATGCGATCGTAAAGAAGTCGAGGCTGCCGCAGATGCCCGTCCGTCTGAGCTGCGCGACATGTTCGTCCCGCATCAGGCGACAGAGCTGTGCTTGCGAGATCCAATCGATGATGAGAAGGAGCTCGTAGGGCAGCCGCAGCCACAGAATGAACGGATTCTGACAAGCGAGCACTTCGGAGTTGGTCACAACTCCAACTCCGAGAGCCGGTCGATCTTGTCGCGGTCCATACCCTAGATCATCAGAAGCGATGAATTTCTTGGCACGAACTCCGCCACGGGGTCTGGCTGATCGCTGTTGATCTTGATGACCTGCGAAGCGCGCCGGACAATCGAGGTGATAAAGATGTCGGGTATGAAACCTATGGTGAAGGAAAGCAGAATGACCGAGACATTCGCCCCGTATTGCGGGGTGATATGACGTACAATCCCGGCGATGATGGCTGCCGCAAGCATGCGCGCGGCGTAGTAGTAAAACGAAATGGGGTAAATGTCGTTATTGTTGATCCGGTCGAGCAGCCGCCAGTTGATGTAGATGTAGGCGCCGATGAAGCCGAAGCAGCCGGCAACGAAGGTGCCGCTTTGATAGCTCTGGATCGTCGCGGGATCAGCCTTTCCGATCACTGCAAGGCCGCCGAGAATGACATTCGGTACTTGGAAATACTCCGGTTTAAAGTAGACGGCGTTGGTCATCATCCAGCAGAACATGACGACGAACGCAAAGGTGGTCATTGGCAGCGCATAATACTGGTCGAAGATCGCCGGCTTGATCGAATTAAGGTTGCTGAAGGCGATCTTGTGCGAGGTATTCGAAACAGTTCGGTCGTCGAGTGATGCGAGTTTCTCAACTTGCCTCTGCAGCGAGGTGGACTGCGCATAGCAGATCAGCAGCGGCAGCGCCGTCAACATCATTGCCATCAAGATCAAAACAACAGGAGCGAGGTAGAACTGTCCTTCGCGTATCGCAGAATAGCCGGCGATGCCGCCGCCAATTACGACGCAGACCAAAAGGGCGGAAATAACGTGGCGCCACACTACTGAAATCCTGAAAATAAACTTCTAAAAAATTTGCAAGTGCTATCGCGTCGGTTTCGTAACCGGCATTCACAAGTCTGAAAGAGTGCTTCGACCTATGATTGTATAGACGTAACCATACATAAGTACCATCTGGAGTCGAGTGGGGCGCTCAACTTATTTGTCAGATGTCAAGGTAAGGCCTTGTTCGGGTCGCGGCGCACGCAGCTCTCGGAGGAAAGAACTGGGCTGCTGTGGGCGGTCCGTTCGATCATTGCCAGATCCGCTGACGTTGCCGCCCGTCGCACCCCGGATCGTACGGGTTGTGAGCGGGTGTCGCGGGCGCCTGGAGCGCTTCGGATTCTGGTCGATCAATCATAGCGTGGGGCCGTGGGGACTTGACGACTATGAGAGTAAAGCGGATATCGCCCCTGTTGGATTGCGGCGCTTGATCTGCGGGCTGGGGATGGGTTCGATCATCCGGGGGCTTTTTGCCGATAGAGCCTGGACCGTCATGCCGGGACGTCGCTACTGCACGACCCGGACGGTTGAACCGCTTTGTCGAGAGTCCAGGATTTTACTGGGATCGGCCTGGATGGCGCGTGCGTGCCTTTGCCGTTCAAGATTCGCGCTTACAGTGCACGAAGGGAGGGCTACAACCCGGTGGAGAGGAGCATGGCAGACCGGTTGACAGGTTTTTTCCGCCGCGAACGGCGGCTGGCAGCCGTTTGCCGTTCTCGTCGCCGGCGCGCTGTGGACGGTCATTCCGGCATGGCGGGAGGCGCCTGGGCCTATTACAAATTCCGGGTCGAGCGCGATGACGCGCGAAAGCTCGAGGCCCAGCGTCCGTTTCTTCAGAAGAAGCTCGAAGTCTATTTCGATGCAGTCCGCGCTGCCGGCAGGCTGACCGATCAGGCTTTGGCTCCGACGAGCCCTGAATGGAAAGTCAACGTCCAACGATTCCTGGCTCTGCGATGGAGCGAGCTTGAGATGGTTGGCGACGCCGGCCATCCGCGAGGCCGCGCGGCGGGTCGGTGAGCGGATCGCTGAAGTGGAGCACAATCCTGCGCGCGACCGCCACGATTTGCGTTGGATGGAGTGCCTGTCCGATGAATTGCGGCTGTCCCTCGAGCAGAGCTGGGGCTACCAGCCCGGTCCCGAGCGTCGGACAGCTATTGGAGAGAAAGTCTCAGACTTGCCGAAGGGATGCACCAGCGGCCCGGGGAAAACCCGTGATGTTCCGCGGGATGTCACCGTTCGAAGCGGAGGAGAACCTCGGCAACAAGCCGGTGATCGCGGTCGATCAGCCTCCGCGCTGATGCTGGCCGATCCCGACCTTGCTCGCGGCTGCCCGGCCTGCCCAGCTGACGTATCTTGCAACCAAGGATGTTGCAGATGGAAGGTCCCCGGCCTCGTCAGCGCCGGCTTTGGGCATCGCACTCCAGCGCATAGGCTTCCTCCAGGCGCGCGTCCGGCGGAGACAACATGACCGCTAGGCGGCGGGCTTGGGACGCCCGTGTTCCCCACGCCGAGCCTCGACGCAAAGCAAACGAACTTGGAGTTTCGAGTTTGCTGGTCACCGGAATCATCCCCTTGATTCTGGAGCGGATGCTGGCGGACCAGGAACCGAAACTCAATTCTTGAATAAAAGGGCAAACGGAGTCCGCCGGACCGATTCTCGCAAGCCTTGACTATCGCAAAAGTTGTGAAATTCTGGCGCGTGTATTCGGACAGTTTTTCTCTCGCAATGATTGGGTGCTTCCCGTGAGCCTATTTTGTCGCCGGGCACCGGCCCTAAGGCCGGCGCGCGCCGCTGGCATCCGTGCCGTTGCAGTCTTCGCCGCCAGTCCGATCGCCATGGTTCTTATGCTCGTGGCATTCAGCACGGCTGGTCTCGCCGAGCCGGTCCGCAAGAGCGGCTATGCCGTTGGCGCGGATCGCTGTGGGGCGTTTCCCCGGATCCAGATCGACATGAAGAAAGGCTTTTGTGCCGGTCTCGTCGCCAGCGATGAGGACGGCCTCGAATTCCCCCGTTCCATCGTGCAGATCCCCGGCCATGAATTGTTCGTCGTCGCCGATATGGGAGGCTGGAATCGTGCCAATGGCCGGCTCCTGGTGCTCGATCCCAAGGCGGCCGAAGGCAAGCGGCTCAAGGAAGCAATCACAAACCTCGAATATCCATTTGGACTGGCGATCGGACCCGACAGGAAGGTCTATGCTTCGACCGCCGAAATGATCTTCCGCTTCGACCCGCTCGCCGCCGACCCGCGCGGCACGATGGAGGTGATCGTGCAGGGGCTGCCGGGCCGCAGGATCACACTGCCGGATGGCACAAAGATCGCCGAGAGCAGCCACTCGCTGAAGCATTTCATCTTCGATCGGCTGGGACGCATCTTTGTCAATGTCGGCTCGCATAGCGATGACTGCATCACAAGGACGCCGATCACGAGGCCATGTTCGGCGGGCGAGGGCCCGTGGCCGCTGGCATCGATCTGGATGTTCACGCCGCCGGCCGGCGGCATCTTTCCGGTACTCAAGCCCGGAGATGCCAATCCGCCGCGCGAGATCTATGCGCGTGGCTTGCGCAACTCGATGGCGCTCGCCGTCCATCCGCGGTTTCCGGATCCGGGCTACGCCTTCCTGCAGGGCGAGAATGGACGCGATCTGCAGGACATCTTCAAGCCGAACGAGGAAATTAACGCGCTGGAGAAGGGCAAGCACTATGGCTGGCCGTATTGCTATGACCTTTCGACCGCGAGCCCGGAATTCAAGGCCGTATTGCAGTCGGGCCCCTACAAGAACCTGTGCAACAACGCCGTCCTCTATAAGCAGCCTTACTCGCTGTTGCCGCCGCACAGCGCGCCGCTCGGCATGCTCTATTACCACGGCAGCAAGTTTCCCGAGCTCGAGGGCAGGTTGCTGATCAGCCTTCACGGTTACCGGCCGACCGGCAATCGCCTCCTGATCTACGACGTCGACGACCACGGCTTTCCAAAGCTCAGCCCGCCGCCGGTTCGCTACCAGGTCAGCTGCGCCTCGGAGCCAACCCGGGCCTTTCAGACCGACGATGGCCCGGTCAAGGCAGCGCCCTACGAGGAGCTGATCTCGGGTTGGCACCGCGTCAACGGCGCGCGTCCCCGCGGCGCCCCCGTCGGAATGACGGTCGCCGGCGATGGCGCGATCTGGCTGGTCGAGGACAAGAACCAGACCATCATCCGGATCGACCGCGCCAGTGGCGAGCCACCGTCGGCATTGCCATGCGACATGCGCTCCCAGGCCCAGATCGACGAACTGGTGTCGTTCGTCAAGCAGGATGCGCAGAAGTCCGGCTACCTCGCCTCGGTCCGTGCCAACCTGGTCGAAAAGCACTGTGTCGGTTGCCATACGGATTTCGGCCTTAAAGCCGGCCAGAGCGATGCCCAAAAGGATGAGGCGGTGCTGCGCTTCATGCTGGGGCAGGACGGCTGGATGTATCCCGGAGACCCGGATTCCGGGAGGCTGCGCATCCGGCTCCGCGGCATCGGGGCCGAGAAGCAGATGCCGCCGGGCGGCGAGAACCTGCCAAAGACCGAGCCGGGCTATTTGCGGGTGCTCAATCTTGCCGACTATCTGGTTGGAAAGATGGTTCCGGGGACCCGCATGCGCATCAAGCCGGGGCGGCCCGAACGCCAGTTCTTCAGCAAGGAGGGCAAGGTCTGCGGCGAAATCCCGACCACCAAGGTCGTCGTGGTGACGCAAAAGGACGCCACCGGTAAGCCCGGCTTCAGCCGTTTCTACCGGCCGGCCGACCCCTTCCTTAATGGCGACTGCAGCGACGGCGATGGCTATTACATCCAGAGCAATTACCTGGTGCCTCTGTTGTGAGATCCTGCTGGCAGGCTGCGCGGCCGCAGCCACCGAGCCGCGGCTCTTTCAGAGCAGCCAGGCAACGCCTAACGGTGAATACACGTTCGGCATCGAGGGGCCGGCCGCCGACCGCGACGGCAACCTGTTCGTCGTCAATATCGGCAAGCCGGGCACGATCGGAAAGCTTGCCGCTGGCGCGGCGCGATCGGAGAAGTTCATCGATCTGCCGGAAGGAAGCGTCGGCAACGCCATCCGCATCGACCGCGACGGCACGATGTTCATCGCCGATTACAAGAAGCACAACATCTTCATGCTCAGGCCGGGCAGCCGCGAGCCGCAGGTGTTTTTTCATTCCGATCAGATGAACCAGCCCAATGACATCACGCTTGCAAGCAATGGCGTGATCTATGCCAGCGATCCGAACTGGAAAGGACGCAGCGGCCGGATATGGCGCATCGTGCGCGGTGCCGATGGAGCGGTGGGCGGCGAGGTGATGGCAGCTCCCCGCGCCATGGGAACCACCAACGGCATCGATCTTAGTCCCGACGGGAAGCGGCTCTATGTCAGCGAGTCCAATTCCGGGCAGATATGGTCCTATGCGGTGGGTGAGGGCGGCCTCGCCGATGCGAGGCTGATCAGGACATTCGAGCCCGATACGGTCGATGGCCTGCGCACTGACGTTGCCGGCAGGATCTTCGTTGCCCGCATCATGCGCGGCGCGATCGCCGTTCTGCGGCCGGACGGCGCCGTTGAACGGGAAGTCGCGCTCGGTGCCAAAGAGCCGACGAACCTCGCGTTCGGCGGCAGTGATGGCAAGACCGTCTTTGTCAGCCAGCGGCAGGGCGGCTTCATCGAGACGTTTCGCACCGATCAGGAAGGCCGCGAGCATTGTCTGCAGCGTGGCCATTGCTAGCCGGCAGAGTTGGAGGGGTGGCGGCCCATGCCGAAGAACATCGTCATCTTCTCGGACGGCACCGGTCAGGCCGGTGGCATCGATTTCGATGAGGTGCGCACCAACGTCTACAAGCTGTACCGCGCCTGCCGGGCCGGGCCCGACACCCGGATCGATCCCGGCGAGCAAGTCGCTTTCTATGATCCGGGGCTCGGCTCCGCGGCCGATGGCGGCCATCTCGACTTCGGCTGGATGCGTAAGATCTACAATCTGCTCAGCATGGCGACCGGGCTCGGCATCACCGCCAACATCATCGATTGCTATGCCGCGATCATCCGTCTCTACGAGGATGGCGACCGCATCTTCCTGATCGGGTTCAGCCGTGGCGCCTATACGGTGCGCTCCCTTGCCGGCGTCATGTCATATTGCGGCATTCCGCGGCAGTTGCCGGGCGGAGCTGCGTTGCCGCTCGATGTCGCGGGCTCCCGGGCGCTATCTGAACTTCATGCTCGACACGCGCAATGCCATCGCCGCCAGGTTCCGTGCCGACCATGCTTGCGCCAACCCGCAAACCGGGGAGGCCAATGTGTTTCCGTACTTCATCGGCGTGTTCGATACGGTCGCGGCCCTTGGCAACAAGTGGCTGCCGCTGGTGCTCGCTTTCGTGATCGTCGCTCTGCCGGTGGTCCTGCAAAAGCTCGCCGCTCTGCTTGCTCCGAACTGGCCCTGGACCGGCCATCTTGCGCGCGACCTCAGCTATCTCGCGGTCGTTGGTGCCGCCCTGATCTATCTGCAGAACTATCTGAAGATCGCGCCCCGCTTGCGCGGCTACGGTTTCTTCAAGCGCCTGGCGACGCTGCACCTGACCCGTTTCAAGCACGAGTTCTACGACAAGACCCTCAACGTCAATGTCGGCTACGCCAAGCATGCCATCTCGATCGATGAGAATCGTGCTGACTTTGCCCGCGTCGGCTGGCAGCCGACCGATGAAAAGCTCGACAAGCGCGATGCCTATAGGAATCTCTATTTCGAGCAGGTCTGGTTTCCCGGCGTCGATGCCAATGTGGGGGGCGGCTATCTCGAGAACGAGGCGCGGCTGTCGGACAACGCCATGGGCTGGATGCTGGCCGCGGCCTCGATCATCCCCGACGGTCTGAAGCACGACAGCAGCGTTCTGAGACTATGGCCCGACGCGGCCGGTCCGCAGCACGATGAGCAGGCCGGCGGATGGCTGAAGAAAGGGCTTCGTGATCTGCCGGTCGGCCGCGTCACGAAGACGTCGGGGGCGATCATGCACAAGTCGGTCTACAAGCGCTTCGCGTGCGATGAAGTGCAGATCTTCGATCGTCGCGGGCCCTACCGGCCGATCAACATGGCGGTTCATGTCGAGTTCGCGCAGTATTTCGGGACGAGGGCGACCAATCAGCCCGCACCAGATCCGCAATGTGTGGCCGACGACATCGAAGCCAATTGGCAGCTCGCGGGATTTCCGGGGCGGCTGTTTCCGGGACGGTTGTGAGGCCGCTCTATCGTCAAGCGCGCCGCGCCGGCCGGTCCTTAGGTGTTGCGGTTTCCGGCTACAACTTCTCCACCAGATCGGGCCAGCTGCTCCACGCCTCTGCGAGGCGTTTTTGCATGTCCTCATGCTGAGCGATATCTTGTCCGCGATGGTGAGGATCGCCGTAAATTCGCACTGGCCAAGAACCAGCGTGCCCATTTTCTCGCCGTCATAAGCGGTGTTACGGTTCGGGTGAACATGCGCAATCAGGCCATCAAGATAGATACGGAAGACCGGAATGGAGTGCGCTTCGACCTCGCCGAGTTCAGGAATTCGCATGGTCATCCCGAACGGCGTCAGGTTCTGCACTGCGCCGACCGTCGAGAGCTGGATCAGATGCACGGCAAAATAGGTCGGCGGCCCAGGATCGCGCGCGACCAGCCTTGAACCGAGTTCGGCGAGCTCGTCGGCTGCAAGGTGCACTCCGCCGAATGCCTCGTGCCTGGAGGCGGCGGCGCGCCACAAGAGGCTCAGGAAAAACAGCCGCAAGGCACGGCAGTCGGTGCCCTCGAGCCTGCGCAGGCCGAGGTCCGTCTCACCGAAGATGTCATGTTCCGGCCTATAGGGCAAGCTTTGCAGCGGCCCAAAGCCGCTCCACACCAGCTTCTGCTTCCGCAGCTCGGCGATCGCCGCGTTGTCGAACTCAGCGAGTATCGCCTCGCCGTCGGCGGTGACGAGGCTGGTGTCGTACCAGCTGCTCCACGTCCGCTTTGGCCGGTCCCATATGTAGACATTTCCACGAACGGCGTTCCGGCGACGCCCGGCCGCGTCAGCGCCTTCGGCAGGAGATGGGCTTTTACAAATTTGCCCAGCTGGCCTGTCAGCCGGCAGACGCCGTATTCGCGCTTTCTCGGCAAGGCCCTGACCTCCGCTCGCAGAGTTGCCCTGCGATGATCTTCCCAGCAACGTGTGCGGCCGCGGCGCGTCCGGCTTCGCCGGTCAGGCTCTATGCGCTGGCGCTCACCGAGCCCAGGATCGGTCTCGGCCCTTACGGGTGACGATCCTTCGCGCAAGATAGCCATGCACGTCGGGGGCTCTCGGCCTCGGGCCGTCGGCATCTGCGATGCCACCGTCGCTATCACTCCCCTCGTCCGGGTGCCCAGCAAGCACCGGTCTCCACGTCCGCGGGTTCACTTCTCTGCGCTGCGTCTGACACGCTAAGTTTGTTCGCGGCGATGCGCCAGCGGCGCACGCCGCCTTGGTCTTTTCTCCGGCGGCACGGCCGCCTGCGATCGATCGCTCAAGCGCGATGTGCCGCCAATCGCCTTGTTGCGCCGGATCCTCATGGCGTCATGGAGCGGCAGCGACCTTCCTGGTGGCGTGGATCGCGAGCACGTTGGTCACAAGGCGAATGCCGCTGTGACGTGCCGAAATAGCGCAGAGCAGATACTGCACGGCGAACAGCGCGCTCGCTGCCGCGCATGCCATGCCGGACGAACCTGCGTGAAACAGTGCGGCAGGCACGAGCGGCACGAGCATGATCGAGATCGCCGCCATGTCACGGTACAGGAGGTACAGCCTGTGTGCCTCCACGACGGCGGGATCGCCACTCACCCTCCGGTACAGTTTGTACCATTTCGCATTCTGGTCCGCCGGATCGGTAGGCAGCACGCCGACGTTGCGCTTGAGCGCGGCCATGTCGATACGCGCATCGGCGGGCGCATGCCTGGTGAAGGCTTCGCTGCCCGGCAGCGGGTTGGTGAGCTTCCAGTAGACCAGGCGCGCCTTGGTCTCGTGGGAGATGAGCCCGTTCAGGATCAGAACCGCCACGGGTAGCACTGGCGCCAGGCTCGCGCGCAGAGCCGTGAACGTATCGGCCTGCACCAGGCCCGGCGCGACGAACAGAAAGATCACGCCGGCGTCGAGCATCGCCAGCATGACCAGCCACTTGATATTGCCGGCCTTGAGGACCTGGGATCGGGCTGCTGCAGTCATTTCGCGGGCTGCAGAGTGTACTCGGTCTCGATGGTGATGCTGCCGATGTAGCCAGAAAACGCGTTCTGGTTTTCGTTGTCGAGATCGTCCCGCGAGTATTTTGGATTTGATGCATAGATATGCACCTTATCGCCCTGCAGATCGAACAGGATGTCACCTGCGTGATTCTGGGTGATCTTCTTGTACCCGGTGTAGTAGTGGAGATGCCGGGAAGGCGCCTCGCCGATGACGATGATCTGCGGATCGAGCTTCTCCAACCAACTGTCGGGGATTTTGCCGGACTTCCGGCCGTGATGTGCCGCGAACACCACAGTGGTCTTCTCCAGCTTGATGCTGTCGGTGATGCTCTCCATGAACTCGGTCTCGAGGTCCCCGAGCCACAAGAAGCTGGCACCGCCGTTCATGGCATAGCGGATCACCGCGGACATGTTGTTGTAGCTGATCCCTTCCTCGCCGTCCGCAAGCGCCTCCTTGAAGTGCGCGTTCGACGTGTCCGGCCACAGGATGCTGATGCCGGCGGAGCCTCGCTCGTCGTTGTCCTGGTTCATCCAGCGACGCGAACATCCCTTGTAGATGTAGAACGCCTTGCCAGTATCGTCGCGGAGCTTGCAGTAGTGCTTGAAGGACTCGGTCTCCTCTTCCTTGATGACCTTATTCTTGACCACGTAGAAATTCAGGATCGGCATCTTGGCGTCGAGCCGCTCGATGCCGCCGAAATGGTCGTCGTCGGGGTGTGTGGAGATGAACCTCGTGATTCCCCTGTCGGCCGACTGCTCCTTCAGTTCCTTGATGATGCCGTCGGCGTTGTCGTCGTTCAGGTCGCAATCGATGATCGTGAAGTTGTCGCTTGCGTGCCGGATATAGAACGTGTCGCCGTTGCCGACGGCGAAGCTCTTGATGATGGTCATTGCAGCACCGCCTTCCGGCGGCTTCCGGTCCGCGTCGGCCGTGCTTCGCGCAGGCCGTGGCAAAGATGGTCAGATACGTGTCGCAAAGGCATGCTCCTGCGTTCGCCCGCCCTTACGGGGCGGTCGTTTTTCAACCCTGGAGAAGTCGGAAAAACTCGTGCGAGTGGTCCCGCCTGCTGGTCGGCGATATGGGGCTGCCTAGGAACTGCGCAAGTCCAGTTCGTAAGCATTTTCTATAAATTTGCGATTTGACACGCGAATCACACCAGATTGTTGGCCCAAGATAGGACAATAATGCTGACGTGACTATTTGTAGGGCAGTCCGGCGCTGCCCCGGGATCTGGCCAGTCTTGGCCGGTGCTGTGCTCCGTCACACTCGCGAGGGCATCAATCAACGACTCGCTCCCCCTCGGCCGTCATCTGCCGCACTACTGCGGGCAGCATCGCGCTCGAACGCGGTTAAGAAAGTGTTTGCGGTTGTGACGTAACTGTTTTTGGAGCGCTGACATGGCCGGCGCGTTGGTTATGCGATGGGTACGCTTATTGCTTTTCATTCCGCCGACGAGGGATTCCCGGTCCGGCCGGACAACCTCTCGGTCTTGACGCCGCTGGTCAGCGTATTCCGCTTCGACCGCGACATGCTCCCGTTCGTGCGTTATCTGCTCAACGAGCACGGCGTCTTCAGCGTCCGCGACTGGGATGCCGCGCCGCTCAGCGTATTTGATGGATTTGGACTGGCCGATGAACTGAGGGCCAGATTCAAGCAAAGGATCGGCCGCCCGCGTCGCTCGTTTGCGACCGATAGCGCAAAGATCAGGACGCTCCGTGCTGGCCGTCAGCCGGCCTGACGTCTCGCCTCGGCGGCACGCTGGCGGAGTTGCTCGAACCGGGCCTGGTCGAGCTTGACGAACTCGCTCTCGAAATCGCAGCACCGTAGCTTGACCCCGCTGTCGCGCCGCTTGCCGTCCTTGCGGGATTGGAGCGGCACGATCCGCGGCGAGCCCCAGCCACTGGGCAAGTGCCTCTTGATCAGATCGGCGTTCTCAAAAGTCAGAGCATGCCCGTCGGCGACGTTTGACAGGAATGTCTTTGCCTTCTGCACCCGCCCGCGCTGTTCGTCCTGGCCATCCTCAGGACACAGGCTCTTGATGAGCCCCTCGAACAGCGTCCGATCGTACTCGACATGCTCCGGCCGGACAGCGCCCTTCAGCCAGGTCTTGGCGACGGCGCTGATGTTGTCGAGAGCGAAAGTGGCCGGCACCAGTTCGAGATAGTCCAACACATTGAGGCCGCGCACGACGTCATTGTCCGCGAACTCGAAGGCAATCTGCAGCGCGATGGCGGCGTGGCAGCTGCGGTCGAGACGCGCCGGTTTTCCCATGTAGACCCATTCGATCTGTCTGCTGTTGCAAACTGACCAATGGGCGTTCCTGAAGTCGAACGCGCGCCATTCGGCGGGCACCCGCCGTACGATCTGTGGCCAAAGGCCCTTCATGAATTCGATCGCTTCGAGGTCGGACCCGATATTGGGCTGCAGAAACAGCAGCTCGAACAGCTCCCGAAATCCCCGAATATGGGTCCAGGGATACGGTGCGAAGTGCTTGCGGTACACTTCGGCATCGAACCCTTCCGGCTGGCTGAGCAGATCGCGCTCGCTGCCAGGCACCCTCAGTACAAGCTTGTCGAACAGCGTCAGCCCCTGTCGCGGTCGAATCGATCTCGCGATTATGGGCCGCGCCGAACGTGTAAAACGCCTAAAAGGCGTTTTTCCTCTTATTTATCTCGGAGGCTGGAAAGCGGAAACGAACATTCAGCGCGAAGCTGGCGATCGAGACTCAGCAACGTGGCCCATGCTTTTCTGTGACCCTGATGTCAAGGCGAAGGGTTCAGTTATGAGCGTTTCTTTGGTGTTGGTCGCGTTGGCGATCGCTTGCGAAATCCCGTTGTTGATTCTGCGGAAGCTCGTTCCGCAACTCGAGCCTCATCTGCCGTTGGGCGGGGATGAGCTTACGCAACTTGGGATACTGGCGCTGGGCGCGATTTTTGTCGGCCAGCTGTACGAGTTGGTTCCCCAACTGATTCGCACCCTGTTTAACTGATTTGCGAGGCAAGTGGAAGGCAGGGGGACGGACCGGCCGTCGGGCAACGGCCTGAACCTGTCCGATCCGATGCAGGGGCGCCAGCGCGTCACGAGACGACGCACGTCGTGCGGCGCGGAGTCGTTTCCGATCCTGCTGCAGGAGTGCACGCGAATGTGCCGGGCCTGCGGTGCGAGGGCCGCCTGCAGCTTGGCGGCCGCGCCAGAGTAAGAGGAGTGGGCTGTGTTCTCCGACGAGTTGAGGACCGAGAGCGAGGCTCCGGGGACCCGTCGTAGGGAAGCGCCAATGACGAAAGTCGATAAGATCACGCTGTCGCCGTCGCGCGACATTCCCTTCAACAAGCTGGTGCTCAGCCAGTCCAATATGCGGAGGGTGAAGGCGGGCATATCAATCGAGCAACTCGCGGAGAGCATCGCCCAGCGTAGCCTGCTGCAGAGCTTGAACGTGCGGGCGGTGGTCGATGCGGAGGGAAACGCGACCGGCATGTACGAGGTGCCGGCCGGTGGCAGGCGCTATCGCGCCCTGGAGCTGCTCGTGAAGCAAAAGCGCATGGCAAAGACCCAGCCCGTCCCCTGTGTGGTGCTCGGCGCCGGGAGTGCGAATCGAGAGCACGGTTCCCGGAGCAAGCTACGGAACCGTCGCGGGTGGCGCGCAAACTCGCCGTGATCATGCACGCGATGTGGGTCGATGGCACGTTCTATTGTGGTGATACGGATGCTCCAAAAGCGGACGCCAGCGCCCGCGCCGCCGTCAAGGAACGCAGGCTGCTCGCGCCCCTCGCGTGAGGTCGCAAGGCCTGATTTTGGGGATCGATTGAGCTGATGAACGCAGTCATCTGAACACGGAGCTCCGCGACGCGCGGATGAGACCTCGTGCAGAGGGGTTTGCAGACAAAATGTCGGAGCGCCGCTACGTCCTGATCGATGGTATAGACGGGCGGACGCACTATGCCGAGATTGGTACCCTCGGGGCCAATGAGCCGCCTGTCCAGAACACAATTCTGGAGCTCAGGTCGCGCGTCGCTGAACCGCGCGCGGTCGATCGGACGATCGCAGAGATCGCCGCGGTTCGTGACGGCATTTACGGCGAGCGTCTGCATCGGGAATTCGACCCGCAAGCAGCGGGCGAATTTGTCGGCGCCCACGTCCGCCGGCTGGAAGCGATGCGGCGCGAGGGGATAGTAAGCCGTCTTGCCGATGGCAGTTGGAGCGTGGGACGGGACTATCTCGAGCGGGCACTTCGATACGAGAAACTCCAGCAATCGCGCAATCCGGTCCGGGCCACAGTGCTGTCGTGGCAAAAGCTAGAGAATCTGCCGCAGGCGCTGGGTGCAACCTGGCTGGATCGCAAGCTCGTTGGAGAGGGGCCCAATGAACACGCCTCGACCGGCTTTGGCGCGGACGTCGAGGCGGCGGTACGAGCGAGACGGCGGTGGCTGATCGAACAGGGGTTGGCGCAAGAGGAGGGGGGCCAGGTGCGCTTTGCGCGGAATATGATCGAGACGCTCAAGGCACGCGAACTGGAGCGGACCGCCGCGGGAGATATCCGCGCGCACCGCCCTTGAACATGTCGATGCCAGGGCCAGCGACAAGGTCAGTGGCATCTACCGGCGCTCGCTGACGCTGAACAGCGGACGGTTCGCCCTGATCGAGCGTTCCCATGAGTTCGTGCTGGCGCCGTGGCGGCCCCTATTGGAGCGCGTGCGCGGGCAATTGGTTACCGGTCAGGTCGGCGGGGAGGGAATTTCCTGGTCGATCGGCATCAAACGCGGGATTGGACGATGAAACGAACGATCATTTATTGCCGCTTAGGAGATGCTGGGCGTTTTCCGGATTCTCGGGGCTTGTTCGCCAAAACGTGTTGCGAGAAATGACCAACGTCGGATGTCCTGATCAAGAGCGAACCTGGTTCCTCGACCGGAGCGGACAGGTATTTGGCGCGTGCGATCGCCTCAATCCTCGACCTGTTCTTGAGGAAAGCTTCGAGCCGGCCCTCTTGTCCAAGTCCGTCGCTGCCGAAATGATCATCCATGGCCTCGCGGCTGATCGCGCAATTGACTGAACTGCCAAGGGCCTTACCGACAAAGGTCACGATGTCGCGGCTAAAATCGTAGCGAGCGGGAGGATTGTCGAAGGACAAGTCGATGCCGGGAACGATCGAGCGGGGCGCGCCGATGTTATCGAGCACGACATCTCGAGCCAAAGGCTCAAGCAAGCCCAGTCCCTCGATCATCAGCTGGCGCCATTTGGGGCCGCGCTCGTAGGCTTCCTCCCAGGCGGACTTCAGATCATGGGGGCGCTTCTCGGCAAGTGCTGCAAGAAGCACCTCGGCCTGATGCAGGTCCTTGTCGCGCTTTGCAAATCCCTCGGGGCGTCGACGTGAAATGATCAGCTTGTGGACGGCGTAGCGGGCGGGCGCGGGCACATGCACATAAATGCCGGCGCCATGCAGGACGACTGCAGGCTCGGGATCGCGGATCAGGAAATCGAGAAAATGCAATGGCTGGGCGTCCGTTTGAAGCGCCGGCAGCTTTTGTGGGCGCCCCATTTCCGCGTGGTCATCGGGTGTTAGAAAATCGACCCGTAAACCGCCCGTCGCCGAATAGCTTGTCGCGCGACGACCGTCGACGACATTGGAGACCGGGCGAAAGCTCTTGTTGACCTCCTTGAGGACCTCGAGCATCGGAGCAGTGCGGTCACCAATGGCGATCGAAACGTTGGTGAACTGGGCGATGTCGATGTCCATGGTGATCGTGCTGGCGGACGGCAGGCGGAGGCCAAGCATCGCGGCGTAAGTCTGATAGGCGATAGTTCCGACGAGGACGCCGCGAAGACGGAAGACGCCGGCGCGAGCCAGAGCTGCAATGATCTCGCCGATCTCGGCGGCGGGACGAGGCAGGCCGAGCGAGCGGACAAGGGTGGAGACAAGCGTCCGACGCTCGCGTTCGTCTTCGCGAATTTCCTTGTGTCGCTCGATCTTTTCCAGAAGTTCGGGCGTCTCGGGCCCGACATAACGTTGGGACCGCTCGGGGCCAGTGCCGGTCTGAAAGTACCAGTACTTGCGCTGATTGACAGTCTTGGAGGTGAAGGCGCCGTTTTCCGCGAATGTTTCCTGGAAGGCCGCGTTGGCGGTGCGCTCGAGGAGCTCGGCATAGGTCGTCTGGGAAACCAGGGAAGGGGCCGGCATGGTCGTTTTCCAGAATTATACTCAGTCAGCGGAGTGAGTATAAGAGGCGTGGAACCCGCTGTCCAGCGACTTAATACTCACTTTGCAGAATGAGTATAGGGACGGTTAACCGTGGTTCCGCGTCGAATCGATGAGTCCGTTGCGGTGCTTGGCCGGTTCCGACCCCTGTGTTTCAGGCCGGTTTCGCTGCGCTCCCGTCAGCATCAAGAGTCGTCCAGCTTGAACCGGTAGCTCACCTTTTCTTGAGGCGTTGGATCACCATCACGAATCATCGTGGAGCAGGTACAGGCCGCCGCCTCATCATCAGCGAGGGTTCAATCGTCAGGCATCCACGTCAGCCTTGAGGCTCCGCTTGATTTGCCGTCCACATCGGACGCGCTGCATGATGAGGCTTTACGGCCGCCTTCGACCAAAGCTCCGGATGCTCGCAGGCAAGCCTCGGATTCCACGGCCTCGCTCCAGGGACGCAGGCTCGTGCTCGGCGCCGAGGAATGGCTGGGCGACGAGCATATAACGGCGGATTATGCGTTGCTGGAACAGGAATTGCACAGGGCGAACCCTGGTCTGGTAGCGCAGATCCGGATCGTGCCGCCCGCGCCTGTTCAACTGTTGCGCTTGGCGAGGAACAGGAACGACGTCGAAGAAACGCTCGGGGGATCGTCCGGGACCACAATGGTAACGAGGCGAATTATTTGTTGCTGCCGGTTAACGATGGCGAAGCTGGCGAGGAGGGCTCCCATTGGTCCCTGCTGCTCGTCGATCGCCGCGCCCGGACGGATACTGGCCTATCACTACGACTCAGACGGGAACAGGAACCGGGCCGCCGCAGAAGAGCTTGCAGCACGGCTGGATGCCCGCCTCACGATAGCTGACATGGCCCAGCAGCAGAACGGCTATGATTGTGGCGTCTTCGTGCTCGACGCGACGCGGGCGCTGGTTAGACGTTTGGCGGAAGGAGAGCAGCCAGAGCAGCTGCGCCTTAGCAACATCGGCGCAGATCGGCAGGCCTTGCGGGATCGACTAGGCGCCTTTCCCGGGGTGGGCTGACCAAGCTGACGGGAATCTTAAGCGGTGCCAAGTCCTTGAGAATCCGCCCCCGTTCATGGAGGAGATCAGGCGGCCGTTCAACAACCATATGGATCGGGCCGGCCCGATCGTTGGGCTACGCCATAGCGCGATCAGCTGGACCAATATCGAAAATGTATTTGCTTCTGAGCGGCCCTAAGCAGATCAAAGGGATGGAAGGCCGTGCCTTGTGCTGGGCGCGCGTACCCTCCTCTTGTCTTTCGGGGGTACGACGTCGTGATTGGTGACTGGCGCGATGAGCCGCGGTGCTGCAATGCGCGGAATGAGCTGCCTGCGTGGCATTTCAGCGTGCCTGTCGCTGCGGCGCGTTCGATGTCTGGAGAAGCTGCGATGGAGCTGCCTTGATGAAGGTCCGTGACAGCGCTTCGATGTCAGCAATCGCGCCACGTGACCGCTCGCCCCCGCACCCGTTCGCGGCCCGCAAGCCTGTGCCTAATGCGGATTACGAGCGCTTTCGGCGACGGCTCGAAGAGGCCGCTCTGGATGACTGCGAGTCGCCCGCGGACGGTCCCGGCTGCACGAAGCTCGGCAACGATCAGCATGATCCGGTGGCGATGGGGAGCGTTGCGCCCTCCTGTGTGCCCGTCGTCTCGCACGGACTCGTCATGCTGTATTATGCCCCGGATCCGGGAGTTGATGGAAGGCTTTCACGTTCCGCGGAGCTCGCTGAGCTGGCGGAGGCGATCATTGAGCGCATTTTGATATTGCCGGGCCGCACGGGGAACGCGACGGCGTACATCACGTTGAATCGTGTGGTGTTCGGAAGCGCATCTGTGTCCGTCAGCTGCCGCGACGATACGCTATCTCTCTCCATCGTCTCCGACCACCTTAGGTCCATCTTGCAATCGCGAGGCCAAGCGTTTGCGCGCCACTTGTCTGATCGGCTCGGCATGCGCGTCATGATTGTAGTCGTTGGCCGGGGCTGGTGGGAAGAGGACTGTCATTGGCGCTCTTCCGGTTCGGAGGCGACATTTCGTTACAGCGCTGAGAAGAGCTCGTGATCGATCTTCCCAGCTATGAGGCACGTGATGCTGTCGCAATATCGCGAATTGCGAACCGTCTTCCGTTTGCTTTCAGTCTCGCCGGCATCGAACTGCAGGCGGTCATGTCCGAGTCAGCGCATCGACCCATCCCGGTGCCAAGTTGCACCGTGGTCATGAGTGTGTGCGGCCACAAAATCCGCCTCGCATTGGGGGCAATGCTCCTTCCGCAGCTGGCCGTCGAACGATGGCCGGAGATCACCACATTGCCTCCGGGCCACGGCCTGGGTGAGATATTGTTTGATATCGTTCTGCAGGATCTGGCGATCGAGGTGGAGCGATGGTGCGGTGAGCGGCCGACCTGGTCCTGCTCCGACGTGGCGGCGCCGCGTCCCTACGCGTTCAAGATCGTTCGGCTGGAGCAACCGAACGATCTGATCGGTTTGGTGGAACTCGATGGTGAGGGGCTGCAGTGGGGCGCCGACTGTTGCTCCGACCTGCCGGTCGTAGCCGCAGCGCTCGATGAGCTTCCGCTTCTTCTGGATGTGCGCATCGCTTCCATCAGCCTTGCCGTGGCGGAACTGCAACGACTTGCGCAAGGTGACGTCATCCTGCTCGACGACCGATCGGTGGGCAAGGATGGCGCGATGAGCGTTGTCGCGCACCTCTCCAACAGTCCCTGGTTTCGTGCCTCGATCCGGGATTGCCGCCTCTCTATCCAATCAGTAGTGGATCGTTTGATGGATAAGCCGGAGTTCCTCCCGCCTGAAAACCTCGACAGCCTTAATCTGACCGTCGATGTGGATGTCGGACGTTTGACCATGCCGCTCGGACAGCTTCGTGAGCTCGCTGTGGGCCAGGTCATCGATCTTGGCTTTGATGCAACCACTAACGTTTCTCTGCGCGTCAATGGCCAAGTCGTGGCAACGGGTGAGCTGGTGCGCATTGCTGAGCGGACCGGGGTGCGCCTGCTGGATTTGCGCTTGCCGCGGGCTGAGCGATGAATAAGTTGCCCGATCCGGCGACGCTTGTCGTCCTGATGGGAGCCATCGCGGTCCTCCCCTTCGTTGCGATTACGGTAACTTCCTACGTAAAGCTCGTCGTTGTCTTTGGGCTGCTGCGCAACGCACTCGGCGTTCAGAATATCCCACCGAACATGGCCTTGAACGCGATCGCCATCTTACTTTCGGCCTACATCATGCAGCCAGTGGCGAAGAGCGCGTATCAGGCTCTGCGTGACAGGCCAATCGCGTACCAAACGTTCGGAGAATTGGTCGACACGATAGCCATAGGTGCCGAGCCAGTTCGTGACTTCCTCATCAAAAACACGTCCAGGACAACACGTCATTTCTTCGTCAATGCCACGCAAAAATTGTGGAGCAAGGACGACTCGGCTGACGTCGTCGACAACGCGTTTTTGATCTTGATCCCGGCTTTCATCACATCCGAACTGGAGGAGGCATTCAAGGTCGGGTGCTTGCTGTTCCTGCCCTTCATCGTTATCGATCTCGTTATCTCCAACATTCTTCTGGCGATGGGCATGATGATGGTTTCGCCCATGACGATATCCCTGCCATTCAAGCTGTTCTTGTTCGTTGCCGTGAACGGGTGGCAGCGCCTCATCCACGGCCTCGTCTTGTCCTATGCAGGGCCGGCGTCTTGAATTCCGCCACGCTCGTCAACGTCGCCATTGAAGCGCTTACACTGTCGGTTGTGCTGTCCTTGCCGGCAGTCCTCGTCGCTACGATAGTGGGACTGATCATCAGTCTGATCCAGGCCATGACTCAGATTCAAGAGCAGACACTTTCCTTCGCCGTGAAGCTGATCAGCGTAAATCTTGTGCTGGTCGCCACCGCGAGCTGGTTTGAGGAGCTCGGCCGATACACCACGCGAATCTTCGACAAGATCGGTGCAGTATAGGCGTCATGTTGTCATTTGATCCGGATGAGATGCGTACCGCCCTCGTTGTTCTTGTGCTCGCGGTCGCGCGCATATCGGGCATGATGCTGGTCGTCCCAGTCCTCGCGCGCAACCTGGTGACAGGAATGGCACGCAACAGCGTGATCGTCGCATTGTCGTTCCCTGTAATAGGACGCGCCTGGACAACAAGGCCTGAGGACCTCGACTTTGCCAGCCTGATGCTGATCCTGGGCCTCGGACTGAAGGAACTTCTGCTCGGTCTTGTACTCGGCTTGCCAGTTGCTGCCGTCATGTGGGGCGTGGAGGCGTGCGGCACGTTCATTGACAACCAAAGGGGGGCATCGATGGCCAGTCTGCTCGATCCGGCAAGCGGCAATCAAACCTCGCCGCTTGGGACATTCCTGGGTGAGCTTTATCTCACATGGTTGTTCGTCACGGGAGGCTTCTCCAAGCTCCTGGAGGCACTCTATCGCTCGCATGAAATCTGGCCTGTGTGGACCTTTCGTCCGACAATTGGTCCGGCGTTCGTCGGGGCGGTTCTGAGC
The DNA here is from genome assembly GCF_900696085.1 of Bradyrhizobium ivorense. Classification (GTDB taxonomy): domain Bacteria; phylum Pseudomonadota; class Alphaproteobacteria; order Rhizobiales; family Xanthobacteraceae; genus Bradyrhizobium; species Bradyrhizobium ivorense. Next base: position 251,975 of record NZ_CAADFC020000011.1, on the reverse strand, counting down.
CTCGCGGACCTCGTCATGCTGTTGACATTGCTCCTCGCCGGCCCAGCCATCCTCGCCATGTTCTTAAGCGAGTTGGGTCTGGCACTGATTGGTCGGTTCGCGCCACAATTGCAGGTCTTCTATGTCGCTATGCCGGTCAAAAGCGTGGTTGGTTTGCTGCTGCTGATCCTGTCGCTCGCGACAGTTTTGACTCATGCTGGCGATCACGGGCCATCGCCTGTCGCACTTGTTCGCCGCATCGCCATGTGAGTATTCATGCCAGCTGGTAAGAGCGAAAAACCGACCCCGCAGAGGCTGCGCGAGCTGCGCAAGAAAGGACAGGTCGCTCAGAGCAGGGAGGTTGTCTCGGCGGTGCTGACCATTGGGTTCTTCGCCTTGTTCGTCGCCTCTTTGCCTCGCCTGGTGGACCGACTTGAGGCCGCGCTCCTGTTACCTGTCGCGTATTTGAAAAATGAGAACTTTGTCGTTGTCGCGCTGCAACTCTTCGGATCGTACGGCCGTGAGATACAGAGCCTGACAATGCCGTTTCTCGGCGTCGTCCTGATCGGCGGTGTCGGCGCCCACATGTTGCAGATCGGAGTGCTCTTCTCGCCCTCAGCAGCGGCGCCATCGCTCATGAAGCTGAACCCAAGTGAGAACATCAGCAGGATATTCTCGTCGCAGAGCCTCTTCGAGCTGAGCCGATCAGTCATGAAGGTGCTGTTGCTCGGTCTTGTTCTTCTATTTGTGGTTCGCGCAGCAGTAAGTTCGCTTGTATGGATTCCGAGCTGCGGAATATCCTGCCTGGCTTTGCTGACGGGTAACCTCTTATTCCATGTCGCAGTCTGGGCGGGGTCGATTCATCTTGTCGTGGCAATTGCGGACTTCGCATTCCAGCGGTGGCAGTTCGAGAAGAAAAATATGATGTCGCTGGCGGAAGTGAAGCGAGAATACAAGGAAAACGAAGGCGATCCCCTGATCAAAAGGCGCCGCAAACAACTTCGTTCGCAATTAATGACCAAGAATCCTGTCGCCCTGGCGCGCAGTGCGACCGCGTTGATCTCCAATCCCACGCATATTGCAGTGGCGCTTTATTACGATGGGCAACAGACTCCGCTACCCGTGATTGACGCTATCGGTACCGATCTGGTCGCACAGCAAATGATCGCGGCCGCCACCGCCGCCGGCGTGCCCGTGATGCGAAATGTTCCGCTGGCGCGTGCGCTCCTGGAAGACGGACTGGTCGATGAATACATCCCGTCACACTTGATTGAACCTATCGCAGAGGTGTTGCGAGCGCTCGGGGATCTTGCGACCGAGGCTGGTGGTAGTCCGCTCTGATTCATCAGTTGCGAGCTTCGGAATAGTCACCATGGCGCGAATGAAATAGACCCCTTGGGGCCAGCCTCGACGCCATCCTCATCAGAGCCGAGTATTTGGTCGTGAATTGTTCGGCAACATTCACTCCCTTTTGCAGATCGACAATGCCCGGCGGCTGCTTGCCCGCATACTTGGATCATGCCGCCAGGAAACCTCGTCGTTTGGCGAGAAGGTCCGGCCAAGTTGCAAGACATGATTTCGGATCGCTATTGGGCGCCCCCTAGGATGTGAGTAATACAAGGTCGGCGCAGGTTGTGGCGGATCGAACAAGAGGTGTCCGGAGGATGCCACGCGTTTCGCATCCGCGATATGTCGCTGTTGCGAGCTCCCGCCTTCATCAGCTTTCAGGGAAAGTTCAAAATAATCGTATTGGCCGTCAACCTGAACGATAGCCGCGCTTGCGCCGATACGAAGCGGCCCTATCATTCGTGCCGATGCACTCATAATGACTCAATAGTTTGCACGCCGCGGACTCTCGCGTACCAAGAGAGCAGGGCTGTCCAATGCTCCTGGATGCGGAAGGTGGTTCTCGGCGTCGTTCAGTCGGGATAACGGGCATCTTGTGCAAGACGCTGTTTGTCTCAGCGCCGGCGTCGAGCCGCCGATCTGGCGGTCGACGTGCTCGAGTGGCTTGCACTTGCGAGCGGCCGTCGGGTGTAGGTCGGACCTGGGTTGGATCGGCGCGGTGTTGGTGAGGAAGCGAACGTGGATCTAGATGAAACGATACAAAGGTCCCGACAAACGATCGAGCAAATGGACTGCCTTCTAAGGAGGGCGGGCGCTCAACTTGAGTGGCTGGCTCAACTATCGGACGCCGGGGTTGCCGGCCCGGAGTCCCCTCCTGCCAGCGGCGATTGCGTCGGGGGCTCTGACGCATCTTCTTTATGCGAGCAGGCGGCCCCAAGCGATGGTTTGCCTTCACCCGAAACGACTTTGAATCTTTCATGGTTCGGACGAAGGGTGTGATATGGCAAGCGGGGTCGAGCAAGACCTATTGAGCGATCCTGAGGCAGCCGATGCGATTGACGGCGGAGCCTCGTCGCATCTCGCGCTCGACCTCATGGCGGGCCGCGCGACGTTGGGCGATGTCGTTGGCATTACAGACGAAGAGCTTGAGGCGCTATATGCGCTGGGTTACCGCTATTACTGCTGCGGTAAATATGAGCACGCGCTGAGCTTTTTTCGCTTCCTATGCTTGCATCGACACACCGACGCGCGATCCTGGCTCAGCCTGGCTGCCGCCAGTCAGATGCTTGAGGATACAGAGGGGGCGGTGCAGGCTTACAGGTTGGCTGCGCTGCTGAACAGCGAGGACCCGCAGATACCGCTTCGCGCCGCAGAATGTTTGGTCAAGCTCGGGCGCCCGGCAGCAGCCATAGTCGCGCTCGGCGATGTCCTAACGCTCAGCGCCGGAAATCCCGAGCTCAACACGTTCGCCTGGCGCGCGCAGCGGATGCTCGACCGTCTGAAAACGGAAAGGAACTCAAATGGTGCATAGCTTGAACGTAACCGGTTGGAACAGTGAAGCGCAGTACGAAGCAGGGACGCTGCTTGTACCCGGTCGCTCCTTGATTTCTCGTTCAGGCGCGCTCGATACGACAGCAATTGGCAATTTGCCGCCAGCAGTCTCCCGCAAAATCGTCGCATCGGGTTCGATTCCGAGCCTGGCGTTGCCGCGCGGGCTCGACCCGATCGAACTTGCTAACAGTCTGCTGGCAGTGAGGATCAAAATGGCTGATCGGCTAATTGCGAGCGGAATGGCGGATGTTCGACATGAAGGCGAACTGCTACGGCAGCAGCACGAGAAGATCGGCAACAAGATCATCGAAGCCGCTAACGCCATGGCGAAAGCGAAAAAGAGCGCGCACATAAGGAAGTTCCTCGGATGGCTCGCGGTCGGACTCTCGGTCGCGGCCGCCGTGGTCACTGGTGGCACTCTTGCGACAGTTGCCGCAGCAGTGACAGTTGGCGTTGCGGTGCTCAACGAAACGGGTGTCGTCGACAAGATGACCCAAGCGATTGCCAAAAGTCTCATGAAAAACGGCATGGATGCCGCTCAGGCGAACAAAGTGGCTATCGGCATCACGATGGGCATCATATTGTCCGTTACCGTGCTGACGGCGGGCGCCGGGCTTATGGGGGGGGCTGCGAATGGAGCCCGCGCGGCCGCTATGTGGAGCCGCCTTGGTGAGGCCGGCGCGTCGGCTCTCCGTGGACTTGCCTCCCTCGCAAAGCAACCGGGCGCGTTGGCAACCGTCCTCTCAAGGGCCATGAACCAAGCCGCTTCCACGATCGCAGATACAACCTCGAACGCTGCCAGGATTGCTCAGATCAGCCAGAAGGTTTCGACCGCCGCCCGCGTTGGCGAGGCAACTGCTTCGTTCGGCGAGGCCGCTGCCGGCATAGCGAATGGGGTTCAGCAGAAGGAGGCCGCTGACGCTCAGGCGGACGCGTTGGACATAAGGAAGCGAATTAATTGGATGAAACAGCTTCAAAACAACGAGATGGACTTCATCAAGCAGCTCGTCCTCGACCAAAAGGCGACCACGCAGAGGATTGCCGAGGCTATCGAGAGCCGCAGTGCCAGCGATGCGTCTCTCATCCGTGCCTTCGCCTAATCACTTCTAACAGCCGTCTCTTGCGAGCGTAGGGAACGTATTCATGCTAGGTGCTATCGAGCGTGTAAATGTCGCCGGCGTTGATCCATTGGACAATGCCGCGCATCGTCAGCTTTCGCCGAGTTCGCCCTCCGTCTCCCTGCGTGGCACCCGCGCACCAGAGCCGACCACTACTCAGTCGTTTGTCCATAGTACTCACGGCGCGCCAAGTTCTGCACCGCTTGGAAACGCGGAGTGTCCTGAGCGTGTTAGTCAACGGACGCTTTCAGGTATTGCGCCCAAGCTCGAGGACCTTGCGACGGGAAACAGCATGTCGGCGATCGCGGCGCTCATTGTTCGTCTCAATTCCGAGCTTCGCAAAGCTGCCAGAGAGGACATGTGGGCTGCGGTTGGCGCCGATATCGCTGCGCAGGACGCGGCCGCCAAGTCGATTCGAAGCTCAGGGCTCTACCAGTTGATTGGCTCAATCGTCGCATCGAGTGGCGCTATCGCCGGCGCCGGCATGAACCTCAAGGGTGCTCGCCAGAGTCAATTGCGGTTCGACAGCAATGCACCCAAGGCCTCGTCTGGCCTTGAAGCCCACAGTTCTGACAGCATGAGCCATTTAGATGTTACGCGCATGGCTCACGCGCAAACCGCAGCCCAACAGGAGACCATGAAATGGGGGGGCATGGCCGCCATGACAACGGAAACGTCCAAGATCGCCGGGGCCGGCTTGAACATGGCGTCCACTCAATGTCAGGAAGAAAAAGCGAAGCATGACGCGGATAGCACCAAGGCGAAGGCGCATGCGGAGGACGAAAGACAATTCATCGATTACTATCAGACGCAGATTCAGGACATGCTGAGCAAGCTTGCGGAGATGCGTAGCGCAGATAGCGAGACGAGGAGCAAACTCGTCAACATGGCCTGAGTGCAACCCATCGTTTGAACAAACGATGTTCCGGAAGGAAGCTAGAAAATGATCAATGGAACTGCAAGCGTGCCGTCTTACAGTGCGGACTATGCCATCACGGATGGGCAGTCGCTGTATTCAACCATGATGCTGCTCATGATGGAGCGACACGGCATCTACGAGAAGGAGCTCCGGGCTGATTTTGCCAGCATGCAGGCGCGCAACGATCTTTTGAAAGACATGAATAGCGCATTGGCCACCCTGCGGGCCGAAAGGCCAAATGACGATAAGACTGTCAGAGCGTACGGCACCTTTGTCGATTCGCAAGGCAAGACCCGAAGCGTTTATGAGTTCATACAGGCGAATGGCATCGCCATCGAGACTAACAATCACGACGTGTATGGCATACAGGCGGAGTTTGACGCTGCGATCAACAATGTTAAAGCGGCGATTGATAGCGCCAACAGCGAAGGGCAAATGGCAGTGATTTCGTTGCAAGGGCTTCTGGATAAGCTCAATCAGGTCACTGAATTGACATCTAACGTCCTGTCGAAAGACGAAAAGGCCAAGGAGGCTGTCATTGGCAATATTCGATGATGGGCCAGTATTGACTGCTGCGGGCAGGTAATCGCTGTTGCAATACAAAACGCCACAGGACGGGTCAGCAGGATGCGGTCAATCAATTAGTTTGATAGGCCCATAGCGGCCTGTTCTGGGCTTGTGATGGATCGAGGGAGCTCGTCTTTGGTCCATCCGTGGAAGGAATGATCGGGGCCCGTTGCCCTCGGCAACAGGAAACGCTGGCAGTCTTTCGAAAAGTACCGGGATCAGAGATGCTGATCAGCAGCAGGATCAGCGTCGCTGCGGTCTGTCAGTCGCCTTGTCGTTCTTCAGGATCTCAAGGTTGAAATTCTTGTCTATGCGAGGCGATCTCAAAAGCATTGGGCTCGATCTACCGCTTCAGGTATGGCGGGGGCTCCCGATTGGGTCGTTGCGTTGCGCTGGGCTGACGACCTGGGAGCGGGGCCGTGCCCACATGCTGCCCGTGATATTCGCCAGTATACACGCGCCAGCGAGCCGCCTCTCGGAAAGAGGCGGACGTGCAGTCTTAAGAAAGGCGCCATGCATATTCGCTCTAACTGCGAATGCCTTGTCAGGCTCTGCGAAGAAACACCTCGTGCTCCAGACCTGGCGGTGCAATGCTGGCTATGTAGTCCAGTCCGCGGATGGTCAATCTTGTCTCCGGCCGTAATTCGTGCGGGAGCACACCATGCAGCCTCACTCCTTCCTTTAGGTCCTCGCTCGCCCACTGCTCGCCATGGTTCCATCCTTGCGGAAGATACAACTCGAGTGCTGGCATCGCAGGTTGCGATTGCGCCGCCTGAAATGCCGCACCGGCCGTTGAATTTTCATGACCCATGATGGCGTCGAACTTGGTTGATTGACGCTGTCCGCTGGCGAATGGCCAGCGAAAGCGAACATCTGCAGAAGCTCCGCAGTATCCGGGCTTTGGGTCGGCAGCCGCCCGGCTTGCTCGGCCTCCAGCCAAATGCTGTCGGGATCGACGTCTTGGTGCAGCGAGGGAACGGTCGCTCCGGGTCGATTGACGCTGTCCGTCGGCGAATGGCCGCCCGAAGCGATCATCTCCGGGAGCTTCGCCGTATCCAGACTCCCAGTGGGCGATAAGCCAGCCTGCTCCGCGCCCGGCCAGAGTTCCCCAGGATCGACCGCGTCCGACAGCCGGCGACCAGCCGGATCGGGCTGATTGACTTCGTCTTCTGGCGCGCGGACGGAAGAAGCGAGCGTCGCTATAAGCTCTGCGGTATCGAGACTTTCGGTTGGCAGCTGATCAACGGTACCGTCCTGACGCTCCGCCAAATTGTCGATCGTCTGCGAGAATATCGGTTCGTCGTCCAGGAGCCGCCGAAGTCCTCCGGGTCGACACTCAAGATCGGCGAGAAGGCCAGATCATCATTCGCCAGCGCAGCTACTTCCCCCGGGAAGTGCGCTCGGCTTTGCGGTATTCACGGATCATGCCGAGCCCGCGGATGAGGCTCTGATTGCTGGGAAACAGCTGTTTTTGCAAGCTCGAGGAGTTCGATGTGGTCCAGCTGATCAATCTCCTGGCCACAGCCGGCGAGGGCCCCTGCAAACCTGAGGAGATTCTTGACGGAAGCTTCGACGGCTTTCTTGGGGCGTTTGCTGGCGGCTGCCGCGGCCTCGATGAGACTCTTGTCTTTCGTGGAGGGAGGATGATCGGCCGGGTTGCGCCTTTCCAGGATAGCGGGGTCACGATGCTCGAGAAGCACTTCAAGCGCGAAGCTTATCTGCTTGTCGCCCTCGTGTGCTGTCTTGGCATGTGCAAGAAGCGCATGGTGATCCAGCGCTGCAATTGTCTGTCCGCGGGCTTTGAGAGATTTCGCCAGCCTGTGAAAAGCCTGGTAATATCTCTCGGTGGTCTTGGGTATCCACGTTCGACGCGCAGCAGCTGCCTGGACGGCGCCGTCGATCAGGCTTGCATCCTCTTTGGAGAGAAAGGCGTGCTGCAATTGATCAGGCTCACGCTACTTTCGCAGCGCGCTCAATGCCGAAAGCAAACGCTCAGGTTGCTAGCGGCGCATGATGGCGCCCGGTTTTGTTGCACGAGTTCCAAGCTCAACGGAGAAAGCTGCCGGTCGGTTCGGCTGTACCTCGGCTGTCTCGTTCGTCGTAGAGTTTGGGTATTATATACCCTAAAGTACGCATTGAACTTATGTGCCCTTGTATTAATGCATGGCTTGGGGTATTAACATACCCCAAGGAGCGCATCGAGATGGTAGGGCAGAAAGGGAAAGTTGAAAGGTTTCTATCCTCACATCCGGTCTTCACCCGGACCGAGTTCCGCAAAACCGTGTCTCCGGGCCAGCCGCTCTCGTCGTCGGACTCTTTGCTTAAGTACCACGCCGCCTCCGGACGAGTACGCCATGTCGCGCCGGGTGTGTATGCCTTCGTCCCGCCGCACCTGGATCCGGCGAACTTCCGTCCCGACCGGATTCTGGTCGCATCGCGCATACGCGCCGATGGTGTGGTCGCATACCACACCGCACTCGAACTGCACGGGCTCGCCTATTCGGAAAGCTCTCAGACCCAACTCCTCAGCGGAGGTCGCCCGGGCGAGATGAAAACGCTTGTCGGTCCCGTCAGGTTCGTTGCGCAACCCGCCTCGCTGCGCCGTCGCTCCGAGGAAATGTCCGGCACGATCACGATGGACCGCCGCGGTCTCGACGTTATCGCGACCGGCGTCGAGCGAACGCTCGTCGACTGCATCGAGCGCCCGGACCTGACCGGCGGCGTCGAGGAACTCGCAAACGCGCTCCACAGCGTCAAAGCGTTCGACGTGGGCAAATTCGCGAAGTTCGCGCTCGATCGCGACAACCAGACGCTCGTCGGTGTGTGCGGTGCCTGGCTTGAGAGCCGGAAGGACGATCTCTTCGTCGACACTCAGGTACTAGACGAACTGAAGAGTGCCGCCCCGCCGGCACCGCGACCCGCGTTGGGAAGCGACGCCAAAGGCCGTGCGATGGAAGGCTGGAACGTCGTCCTACCTCCGGATTTCCTCAACCCGTCCTTCGAAGGAATGTCACCGGAGATAATGCCGTGATCTCGGTCGAACGCCTCGAAAAGATAGCCACCGACGTTTCGTTCCAACCGGCCTCGGTGGAGCGCGTCATCCGGTTGATCGACGTGCTCCACCAGATCGCGAACGACCGCGAGCTCGGGAAGCTGCTTGCCTCAAAGGCGGCACCGCGCTCAACTTGTTCTATCTCGCACTAGACTAGACCGGCTGTCCGTCGACATCGATCTGAACTACGTCGGCGCCGCAGACAGGGCACGCTGGAAGTGGACGTGAACTACCTCTTCCGGACACCGTTCTTCGGCTGGAAGAGGATGAATTCCGCAAAGCTCGGCGACTACGAAGCGAAGAACGTCGGCGTGGTCGACCTCCACGAAATTGCCGCCGGCAAGATCGTCGCCTTGGTGGTCCGGCGGGCATCGCGTGACCTGTACGACGCCTGGAGGCTGCTGCAGAACGAAAACATCGACTGGACGCAAGTCAAGGTCGGGGCGCTTGCGATCGGCGCCGCCTCCATGGATCTGGATTGGCGCACGGTGTCGCTGAAGGACTACAAATACGATCTCAACGACCTGAACAACAAGCTGCTGTCCGTGGTCAAGAATGGCATGTTCGACGCGGAGGGCGGCCCGAAGAAATGGTGCGACCGGATCCTAGAGCACGCTGTTTTTATACGGAAACATAGCCCGAGTTTTTGAGATAGTTGGCGCACTCTTGTGCAGAAAAGAGGTCGAGGAGTTCGCCGACCTTGCGCCAGGTTGCCTCGACATCGCGCGGTTCTGCGGCTCGCATCAGATGTTTGAGCTTGGCGAAGACCTGTTCGATCGGATTGAGATCGGGACTGTAGGGCGGCAGGAAGAGCAGGTGCGCTCCGGTGGCGCGGATCGCATTGCGAGCGGACTTGCCCTTGTGACTGCCAAGATTGTCGAGGATGACGACCTCACCTTTTGCCAGAGTTGGGGCCAACACCTTCTCGACATAGAGGGTGAAGAGTTCGCCATTGATGGGGCCGTCGATGACCCAAGGTGCGCTGATCTGGTCGTGCCGCAGCGCTGCGATGAAAGTCATGGTCTTCCAGTGACCGAAAGGCGCGGATGCTTGGAGCCGCTGTCCACTCGGTCCCCAACCGCGCAGTGGCGCCATATTGGTCTTGATCCAGGTCTCGTCGATAAAGATCAGGCGTGAAGCGTCAATCTTGCCTTGATGGGCCTTCCAGCGTGTCCGCTTACGGGCGATGTCGGGGCGATCTTGTTCGACTGGCAGGATCGTTTTTTTTGAAGCTCAGCCCTTCGGCATGCACAAACGTCCACACCGCCCGCACATCGGCTTGATCCCGCGCGCCGCCAGTTCCTGTGTCAGCTTCCGCAAAGTGAATGGTCCCGAGAGAACGCGCTTACGCAGCCAATCAGCATTGGCACCGGACAGAACCGGCTTCTTGTGACCGCCGATCTTGCCGGGCGAAACGCCCCCAGTCTCCCGTCTCAGATTCTTCCACTTCGTTACACAGGACGGGCTGATCTGAAGCGCCTCTGCAATCGAACGAACTGTCTCTCCTGCATCAGCTCGCGCCAGAGCCCGTTCACGAAGGTCTTCTGAATAGGGTCGCGTCATCCATGCTGGCCCCCGTTCTCCAGCACGGAGTTTGAATCAGAAATCGCTCCCGCTGGGAATCCCGATTCTGCGAAAAAACAACATGCTCTAGCGGAATGTCAAGAAAAACTGGCGCCGCTCTTCAAGCACAATGACGGGGAGTTGGCCTTCCTCGACGCGCTCTACGACCGCGGAAGCATCCAAGTTGATACGCTTCCTGCGAACGACGATATGAAAAAGCGCATCGAGACCTTTCCCGCGCTCCGGTGGAAAGCGCAACATGTTGCGCAGCACTTGGGGCGAAAGCCCGGTATCTGACCGACGAGTCGAGACGCGAACGAAGACCACGTCACCGCGCCCTTGTCGGGGCAAGGAAACCATCTCCAAGCCGTCGACTCGTTCGCCAACGGTCCGCGTTATGCGCGAGGACGAGAAATAGCTCCAGTTCATATCGCCGAAAAGATCCGTTGCTTTCGACTAATGGCTCCTGCGGCTTTCCAAGGATTCGTTGAGCAAGAATCGACGATGTCCCGTCGGGATCTGGTCGCGCCGGATCGAGGCAGAGAACCGCGCCGCCACGAAAGACGTCATTGGTTTCCTGCATCTTGGCGACGTCCGAGAGCGCACCGCTGGGGCGTTGCCTTACGGCTCGCAGAAGTGGGGCGAACTGGCGCGGGCGCTGGTGGCGCGGCCTACACTGCTGCTGCTGGACGAGCCGTTCGCCGGCGTCACGTTGAGCGAGAAGCTTGCGCTGTCCGAACACGTGCGCCACGCGCGCAACAGCTATGGCGCCACTATCGTGCTGATCGAGCACGACATGGGCGTTGTGATGGGCCTCTCTGGGCGGATCGCAGTACTCGACAATGGCCGCAAGATTGCCGACGGCGCGAGCCGATCAGGCGGTGGTCGACGCCTACCTGGGCGTCGCGCATCAGGACGTCACGGAGCTCGCGATCTGATGTTCGATTATCAATTTCTGGTCGAGAGCCTGGTCGGCCGTCTGCTGTCGGGGGGATATGCTCGCTGGTCGCGATCGGCTTCGTGCTGATCTACAAGACCTCGGGCGTGCTCAACTTCGCGCAGGGCGCGATGCTACTGTTTGCGGCGCTGACCTTTGTCGGCCTGATCGAGCGCGGCATCTCGCTTTCCCCTCGCTTCCTAATCACGCTCGCGATCATGGTCGTGCCGGCGTCAGCGTCGAGCGCGCGGTGCCGCGGCCGCTCGTCAATCAGCCGCCGATCACGTTGTTCATGGCGACGCTCGGGCTGTCCTTCGTGCACGAGGACGCAGCTGCTGGGGGGCAGGTTCACGGCCTCGACGTCGGCATCAGCGACGTTACGACTCGACATCGCGGGGTCTTCATTAGCCGGTTCGATTTGTTCGCCGCGGCGGTTGCCGGCAGCCTGGTGGCGCTGTTCGCGCTGTTCTTCCGCTACACGCGCACCGGGCTGTCGTTCCGCGCGGTCGCCGACGACCCGTTCGCGGCGCTTGCCATCGGCCTGCGGCTGGCGCGGGTCTGGGCCAGCGTGTGAACCGCCTCCGGCATTGCCGCGCTGGTCGCCGAGCTGCTGTGGGGCGCGCGGCTTCGGCATGTAGTTCTCGTCGTCCCTGGTGGTGCTGAAGGCGCTGCCGGTGCCACTGCTGGGCGGCTTCGATTCGATCGCGGGCGCGATCATCGGAGGTCTGTTGATCGGAGCCATCGAGAAGCGCGCCGAAGTCTATGTCGGGCCTCTGTTCGGCTTCGGCATCGAAGCCTGGGCCGCCTATGTCGTGGCGCTGGTGCTGCTCTTGGTGCGGCCGTCGGGCTGTTGGGGCAGAAGCTAGTTGGGGATGTGGCAACTGTGCCAGAGTCTGTTCCGTTCTGGCATCTCTGGTGGCTGTGTCACTGAAGGCGGACCTTTCAACAGTAAGCGGCAAGCTGAGCTTTCAATTACCCATAATTTTTGCCTCGATCGCAGCTCCCAGTTCGATGTCGGTCAGCCGCGATAGTCCGCGCCAGATCACGGTATTTCCTGGAGGCGGATCGTTGGCTCGGGCTAAATATCCTCCGAGCCGCGCGATCTTGACGACATAGTGCGAGAGCGTGCTTCGTCGAGAGCAATCGCCACCCCTGTCTTTCACCAAATGATCAAGAAGCCTGATTTCGGGATCTGTCAGCGCGGTTTGCGGTAGGGTATTCGGCGAGGAGCGATTGAGCATCGTCATCCAGAAGACGCGCCAACTCACAATGCAGAAGACCGCGATCAGATTGACCAGACGCTCAGCAGTTCGCAATTTTGAGTCCTCTGCTTTGCAGCCCGATTTGAGGATCTTATGGAAGACTTCGATCTTCCACCTCAAGGCATACCATTCGATCTTATTGATGGCGTCCTTGCGCGATTGGACCGGGAGATCGGTGAGGAGCTTCCACTCGATTTTCTTTCGCCGCTTCGGCCTTCCCCGCTCCTGAGCGTGGATCACGGTCAGAGTGAGTGCGGGATATTTCGTCTGTTTGCCGATCGGCGGCAGGACGCGTGTCTTGCGGTACCTGATCTCAAGAACGGCGTCGTCGGGATCGCCTTTGTCGTCCTTGACCTTGATCCGATGTAGACCCTTGATCGTCACCTCGTCCATTTCGTCGGCAATTGTATGATTGCCGTCCCCGGCAAGCCGATCAACACAGGTTCGCACCAGGAAATGCGTTCCAACCTCCTCGGCCAGGCAAAACAGCTCATAGATGTCGCTCTCGCGATCACCAATATGAACGCATCGTCCAGGAGCAGCGAGAAGGTCGGTCGATTGCCGCAAATTCTCGAGCCAGCGGATGCTCTCCTTCTGCTCGATCGGCACCCGTGTCGGATTGATCTTTCGCTTCAGCGCCGTCGTCCCCTTGAACTTCTTGCGGGTCCAGAACTTGATTGCCGACAGTCCGAGCGGAAGCCCCTCGGTCGTCACGGCGAGACTCGAATGCATCAGGATGCCGCACTGTGTGCGTCCTGCCGTCTTGCCCGTAAAGCCGATCAGATCCGGCTTCTCGCGCTTGAAGCTGAATTCCGTCGTGTCATGGAGGACGAGGATCGGTCCCTCCGTCGCCGCTACGCGCCCGCGCGTCGCCTCGAAATGACCGCAAAGAATATCCGCCTCGTTGACCCGCTCGTTGGAGAAGAAGCGATAGGCGGCCTTGGTGTTGGCCCAGTCCTGACAAACCAACGGGATGCTTTGACCCATGTCGCTCCCGACTTGTGCGAGCAATTTGCAGAACCGGCGACCAAGCCGCTCATCCTTAAACTCGCATCCCGCAGCTTCTCGATCAACCCACGTCTCGATACCGGTTGTCAATCGCTGAGCACGCGTCTCCGCGCGTTCCTTCACCAACCCCATCGAGCACCCCACTTCCGAATCAGGTGCTCAACAATGAATCACAACAGATTCTGCCGATTCAAGATTTCGCCCGCCGCGCCTCGCTCAAATCCGAGTCAAATGTGGGTAATTGAAAGCAAGCTGAGCCCGTCAGTCGGTACGGCTCAATGGCATGACTGCAGGTCAGCTCACAGCCTGTGGATATTCACTTCGAGGTCACCGTCCAATTGTTGAAATTGAAGTTCATTCCTCCCGGTGACGAAGTAATCTCGACACCGTATTGGACGCTACCAACCTTTATGTCGCCAAAGTAGTTTTTCGACTTGATCCAGTCTAGGACGCTCTTGATGTCCACCGTGCCGTTGTTGGTTTTCGAGGTACGTAGCAGTGAGATGACCTTGTGACCATTGAAGCCTTCAAACACGTTCCAGGTCGCTCCACCTATGTTGACATTGCTGTAGACCGGGATCGCGGCCCCGGAAGGGGCGTAATGATACGAAATTGGCTTAACGTTGCCGCCACCGTCGGGATTTCCGGTGTAGTTTGTCCAGAGCATGATCTCGTGCTCGTTTGAGCTGTCCCAAATATCATAGGCGGTGTCCCAAGCGCCGCCGCCAGGCACTTGCTGGTTGAAGCTCGAGGTCAAACTCTTGATGGAGCTGAGCGGCTTTCCGATGTTGATAGTCTCGTGCGGATAGCTCTTGATACCAGGAGTGTTAGGCTGGTTCGACCAGACGTCCCACTGGTTGGCGGCGCTCACTGAAATCGTCTGAGGCCCAGCGCCCGCCCCCCACACGTCATTGTTCCAAGAGTAGATACCGCGTGAAAAGCTCCCGTATGGAGCGCTCGACCTCCAAATCGGAGCTTTCGCCGACCCTGGCGCGGCAGCTGATGATGACGTGGCTTCATTCACGGCCTGCCTAAATCGGTCATGATCCTCCTGTGTTTGGACGTTTTCCGTTGGGGACCCTGGCGAGCCCGCGCCACTTATCCGATTGGTCTCCAAAGCTTCTCCTATCTGGTTTGAGAACAAGGTCTCCTGCGTACCCGCCGAGCACGCACTCTAGGTTCGTGGCCGGTTCAGTCGCAGGCGGCATCAATACCTAGAGACTAGGCTCGAATGCTAGGAAGGATGGCTTTCGAGAAGCTGACGAGCTCGAGACAAAAAGTGGACTCCGTCCCGGTTTTCCCTCTCGGATGTCAGCCGTCGGTCTGAAACAGACAGCACGCTCCATTTGATGGCCAGCCTCGTTCGAATACAGTTGGAGCGAACGTCCAACAAGGAGTGGGAGCTCTCAATTCGTTGTCAGAGTTAGCAAATCTTGGGGCTGCTTCCAATTTCAATAGCCGGCGGCGACACCCTTATCATTCGTCGGTCTTCATTCGACTGAAAGGGATTAATCGAGGTGGGTAGCTACCGGCGCAAACGTAGCGGTGAGCCAATGGTGGAAAGAATGCGACGCAGAAACAATTGTCGAACGGAACGTGATGAGAAGTGGTCGGGCCGCATGGAGAGCCTTGAGTTAGCCGCGCGTTTCCGGCAATCAGCCGAAGACGTTTTGAGAAAAAGGCAAGGAACAGGGAGCCCGGGGCAATGTTTCCCAGAAGCGCAATATATCCGGTCCACTCTCGTAGCCGAGCTGGCAAATCGTGATTGGCATCGCCGGATGGCTATACACACCAGATCTGGCGGAAACCTGACTTGGTTATCCCGGTGCAACGGGTCGTCCAATGGTCGGCCAGTCCGGTGGACAATACTGGTCGTATCTCGGCAAGCGGTGAGGGCTTGATCACGCAGGTCGGCGCTATTGCAAACAGGCAATGACCGGAGCGGAAACTTGACCAAGTTTATGCTTGGGCGCTGTTCCCTCCACGTGGCCGACTGAACTTTTGCGGAAATAGCCTCAGTCGGCGTCCTCGACCTGAAGTCGTCATCAAGCTGTTGCCACTGTCCGAACTGCGGCAAGCCGCTTGGTTGCAATTCGTGGTCCCACCAGATGGCGGCTTCCCATGCGGCCGATGCTTGCGCGGCGATCTCTTGCGCGCCGTCGTCGAGACCGGCCGCGTCGTGGGGCAGCACCAGGTCGAGATCGGGGACGTCGACATGCGACTCATCCCAGGTCAATCAGCACGACTCTTATGGAAACGCTGCACTTCTAGATCATCAAAGAGCGAGATTGGGAAGTGCCGCAGCTTTTATTGTTCGACTTTCTTGATGCGTTCGCCAGGCTGCGCGCGCTTCAATGAGTCGCATTTGGCAGTGAGGGTGCGCGTCAGTTTCTCGACAGCTAAATCGGCTAGACTGGAAACGTAGGGGTGCTTTAGCCTGCAAAGCGACCGCAACAGACCGATAGGGATAGACCGACCTGAAGACAAATCTATTGAATGGTCCAGACGTTTCACGGACGTGCTACGTTATCGTCCGGAGCAATCGAGCTTCGAGCGCCTGAGGGATTGCAACCGCCCGCGGCGAGAATGCCGCGCCGTCAGGCCGCGGGCACGTCATGCTCGATCGCGGGCGGCCGTGATCATGAAAGTAGCCTCTGAGCAGCCAAGCTCGGATCTTCCCGCAATTATGGCATAGCGACAGTTCGCGCATCTATCGGCAAGGCTGTCAAGGGAGAATGAAATGGATCCATCTAACAATATCAACCCATCCGCCGCTCGCACGTACTCTGTGGAGCCGCAACTCGAAGAGGCATTGCAATCAGAGTTTGAGCAGCAACTTGAAGAGACTCAACCGATCCACCGAACATCAGCTCCACTGGAGACTGGATCATCGGGGATTGTGACGGACGGCAATAAGAGAGCGCGGACTATCCAGGCTGACGAACGGTGCGCGGCCGAATCCTTTGTCAGAACGCGCGCTCAGCTAGCCACAACGTTGACCTGTGCAAACGCCGGGGCGCTCAGACGAGAAATCGAACTGGCTGCGCAACAAACAGCACAGTGGCCAACAGCGACTGGGCCGTCAGCCGGCAGTGTCGATCGCAGCCGCGTTTTCGATGACGTGGTGGCATCGTCGTATGCGCAGCTGCAACGTTTTCAAGATCACGCGGCCCATTGCAAGCCGCGTGTGTTGGAGCGTCAGAGCGCGATGGACCATTTGCGTTCGATGGCGTTTTTGCGTTACGAGCACGCCCCCTGGAATATTTGGGGAGGGCAACGACTTGATCTGGGTCGCGCAGCGGCAGAGCACATGAGGGGAGATACCAATTCTTCGCCCTTTGTGTCACTGTCCGAGGACGCCTCGCGACTGCTGCTTTCGCCTGACGATGCCAACGAGTATGGCGCAAAAGCGATCGCGGAAAGCTCGAACGAGTTGCACACCTACACGGTGCCGAGAGTCGCTACCTGGACGTCCGAACAGATCGTCCGGATACTCGAGGACGGGACCGAGAATGATGAACCGGATCTAGCATGGGTGAGCGATACGCCAATCGAAGAGCGCGAGGTACTGTTTCTGGGCGGCAATTTGGATGACTATCGGACCGCTAGCGAACCGAATCCATACAGGGGATGAGTGGGGAGGATCCGGAAGGAACATTTGTCCTGCCGATCTCGAAGGAGATGATGTCGGCCTGGTCCTTGGCGCCCGGGGTGCGCGTCTGCACGATGTAATAGTCGGCTTGGCCCGAGCCGGTGGTGGACGACTTCTCGACGTTGACGCGATAGTCGTCGCCGTCGCGCGAGGCTTTGGACAGGTTGTACCACCAGTGCCCGCCGGTGGCGCGTTCGCTGGTGGAGTAAGTCCCGAGGAGGCCGCCATTGCTCTCGGCGGATAGCGGTTCGGCGATCCGGCTCGGCCCCGGCTCACATCTACACGTGTGGGCCATCCAGCTCAAGGCAAGAGACACAGAACACGTACCCTCTCGTGCCGGCTCCGATCGGCTGGATGTACCACTACCAGCCCGAAGTTGCTGGGAAAAAGAGTGAATTCGCGACTACAGGTTAGCCTGCCTGTACTAGCGAACCCAACAGTAGTTTGGGCGCGCCGGCGGTCCGCTGTCTGACGTGATGTGCTCGTCGCGATCGATCAACCTTTCTGTCCTTCGCCCACGCACCGAGGTTAGGCGGGCGACGGGCCTCGGCGACGAGCCACTGGTCGAATATCGGCCGTCGATCATCTCGTTGATGCGCGACGTTGTCGCCGCTGTGCCCTTCTCCGGCGCGGCGCTGTCGGAGCGAAAGAGGTAAGGCTCACGCGAGCAACTGTCTCGACTGGATCGAGCAGTTCTCGCTCATCGCCCCGGCGTTTGACGTCCCCGGCCAGGCCGTCGTTGATGGCGCGGTGGTGGTCGTCCATGAGGGGCGGACCAATTTCAGCGAACTGCAGGCCGCGCTTTGCCCGGGGCGGCCATGATCGTTTGCCCTACTACGCCTTCGACCTCTTGTCGCTGGATGGCCAGGACTTGCGGAAGACGCCGCAGGTCGAGCGCAAGATCATGTTGCAGGGGGCTGTTCGACACCTGCCAGCTCGAACCGCCGGTACTTTTTCAACGAGCATGTCGAGGGTGATGGACAGAAGCTGTTCGAACACGCTGCGAAGCTCAATTACAAGGGTATTATCTCGATGAAGATGGGCGCCCCGTACCGCTCCGACCGCAACGTAGCCGGGCTGAAGGTGAAGACTGTCCGGCGGCGCGAGTTTTCGGTTGTCGGATTTCGTCGCACTGTACCTGGGAAAACAGGTGGGCAAAGAACTGGTCTACATGGGCAAGGTCGGGACCGGTTGGAAGCGAACGACGTCGAGCACGATCCGCAAGACGCTGGGCAGTGAAATTAGCCCAAAAGGTAAATTGAGTAAGCCGCTCAAGAAACCCAAAGCAATGTGGGTAGAGCCTGTTCTTACAGCGAAAATCGAATGCCGCGACATAAGGTCCGAAGGTCTTCGTCGGGCGAATTGTTCAAAGTTATCGCGATCGTAACCTAGGTTGTGGAAACGATCATCATAACTTCATACGCTCATTAGAATGGTGAGCCTCAACGCTCCCGAGAAAGAATGCTGAGGACGTTATGAAGAAAACCAGAAATAGAGCAAAGCAAATCACATCGCTTCAGGACCGGCTCAATGTGTTTGCTGACGATATCTTCCACAGGGCAGCGCGGCTTCCGCCAGGCGTCGAGCGCGACCAGCTGCTGAAGCGTGCGAGGACGGCGGAGATCGCAGCTGACATCGATCAATGGGTATCGTCTTCAGGTTTGCAGTCGCCGACATAGGGCTTGGAGACATCTCCTCCTCCAAGTTCTGGAAGGGCCCTCGTATCCGGCGGGGGCCCTTCGTTTGGAACGGAGTTTATCTGCGGCGTGTTCTAGGACCATGAGTGTATACGCCCTTGTGGAAAATGCCGCCGGCTGGGCACTTCGCACTGGCCGCCGTCGACATCTCCCTGCCTCCCGTGTGAGCTGACAAATCCACCTTCGGCGCCCCTTTATGCCCCGGATCCCGATCAACCTTATCGAGACAATGTCGCACCAGGCGTGAACGACGCTCTTCCGGGGCGAGGTGGAGAGCCTTGGCGGAGCGATCGCGTGGCCGGCAGTTCGCAGCAAGGTGCACTCCCGCGACATGCCCGGCCGCGCCGGGCCGCTGGCAAAATCCTGGTCCTTGACGTCTGTTGTCAAATATGACAACATGTGTATGCCCGAATTCGTCCGCCCGATCTCATGGTTGAAGGCCGCGAGAAAAGACTTCGAGGAGTTTCCGCCCGGCGCGACATCCTGACAGCACTGACGATTGCCGCGCGGGGTGGAAAGGCCGACATCGCCAAGCCATTTAAAGGCGTGGGCTCGGGTGTGTTCGAGATTGCCCTGAACACCGTGGCGATGCGTTTCGAGCGATCTATGCGGTGCAGATTGGCGATGACGTGTCGGTAATAGATGCGTTCCAGAAGGAGTACAAAAGCGGGATCAAGACGCCGCAGATGGACGTGGACCGCATCAAGGAACGGATCAAGCGATTGAAGGAGGCTTCGCGATGAAAAAGGAAGCTGTGGAACTCGTCCGTGGCAGCGGCAATGTCTTCCGTGATTTTGGCTATCCAGACGCGGATATTCAGCAGGCCAAGGCTATTCTCGCGGCAAAGATCGTTGGCGTCCTGGACAAGCAGGATATCAGCGTGCGGAAGGCGCACGATCTAACGGGGTTTGCTGCGGCCGACTTCTCGCGCGTACGAAAGGCCAATCTCGACCGTTTTACGCTCGATCGCCTGATTGCCATGCTCGTGAAGCTCAATCAGGACGTCGAAGTTAGGATTGAGGTGAAGCCGAGGCGGCAGCGGCATCTTGTGCCCGCGTGATCTATCCCCGTGTCGCTGGCCTCCGGCGAGCGCCGGGAGATGGGGCAGAGCTTTCTGCAATAATGGATACGCCGGGCATTCGAAAGGGCACTACTTTTTTTGCCTAGTGCCACACGCCAAGCGTATTATTGGTTGAACCACAAGCTTGCTTTGGGGGACGTGTTGACAGTCGCCGCGGCGGCGCTGCCGGCCTTATTGCGGACCGAGAAAACCGTGCCCGTGTCTGGGCACAGCAGCACCGGCAGAAGCCAAGTCCTGTCTAGGTGGGATTCGGTGCCGCCGACCATGGCCGCGCAGATCGATTTTCGGCCCGAGGCGCTCGCTGCCGCAATGGCGCGGACACAAACGCTGCGCGCGGCTCCCGATGCGATGCTCACTCATTGGGCGCGGGCACAATTCACCGACGTCGATCGATTACCTTAGGGCGACACATGAAGTTGCCACGGATGGTCCCCGAGTGGAAAGAACAAGACGGGCGCAAGTCGGAAAGAAAACAAAGCAGACGCAACGCAATACGAATCTCGGACCGTTACTGTGGCACGAAGAATGCAGACCCTCGGAATGCACTGGGCGCCTCTCTTGGGCATGGCCAGCATCGTAAGTTGAGGCCATGGCTCGTCAGTGAAATTGGCGACACGTGGAACTTACGCGAGAGATGGCGCCTGCTGGTGTAATCCCGGCGGGTCCGTATTACGCCGCCGAAGAGCCAATAGCGGAACGCGCTAGAAAGGACACGAAGGGCCTCGGCAAATGAATGCAGAGAATAACTTCGCGGCGCGGCTGATTGACGCCGGGCGCCTCGCGGCAATAGCACGTACATGCGGCCTGAAGGCTGACGTCCCATATTACGTCAATGAGGCGCTCAAGGAGCTTTGGCGAACCAGGTCTCCTGAAGAGGCAAGAAAGATCGCAAAGCGATGGGTCTTGTGGGACGCAGACGGAAGGCCATGGCCACGCATGCCCCCGCTGGAAAACGTGGTCTCGTTCCACCGCACCGCTACGGCACCGGTCGTGAAGCCGCCGGCGACGCCATTACAGGCAATCCGGGACTGGTTCGAAAAGCAGGATGGAGAAGTCCGTCGCGAGATCGCTGGCATGGCGGTGCTTTTGCTCTTCGAATGTCGCGGGGCTCCCGAAATTGGCAGCCAAGAGTGGTGTGAGTATCTCCGGCGGTGGCTGGACCAAGCGGGACTATCAAACCATGCGGTCATTGGCCGCGCTTTGACGTTCCGCACTTGTTTTGAGTATTTCGCGGAGAGCAGGTTCACCGAGTCGGGGTGGACGCTGTCCGAAAAGACCGCGCTTAAAATTCTTGAGGAAGCCAAGCTCCACCCGAACTCCGAAGCTGCGCGCCTCGCACCGACTGCCCAAAAAATGCTTGATGCCTTGCCCGCTCGAAAAAGCCGCTGGATCGAGGTGCGGAAGTCCTGGAGAGAACTTGCCGGTGCCCGCCTCACACCCCGAGCTCTCAGGATTTGGAGCACTTCGCACATGCAGAGGGGGAGGCGGGACTCTGGTCGGGAACTGTAGCGGTACTGCCGAACGATTTTAGCGAGGCACCAAGGGCGGTACGTGAGTAGGCGGAATGTTATCCGAGTGCCACTGTAATCAAGAAGTACGGTGTCGGGGCGACGGTGCGACTACTCAAGCCCGTTTTGTAGAGCTGATGTGTCGAGCTGACGACCAGGTCTTCAAGCAAGCGGCCGGCTCTACCGCTGAGCTATACACCCGATGCCCTTCGCCTTTCGCTTGG
Organism: Bradyrhizobium ivorense; assembly: GCF_900696085.1. Lineage (GTDB taxonomy): Bacteria > Pseudomonadota > Alphaproteobacteria > Rhizobiales > Xanthobacteraceae > Bradyrhizobium > Bradyrhizobium ivorense. The sequence goes on along the minus strand of NZ_CAADFC020000011.1, from coordinate 230,510 downwards.
GCGGCTGGAGCTCGGTGCAATGTTAGCCTAATGTCCATGCGACGTTTAGGAGAATGTTAGTTGTCGAAATCGTCGGCCTGCGCACGGTTGCGTACCGCCGCCTGAGCTAACGTCAGTCATACGTCTATGTCTTCAATCTCTATTCGCGCCTCTCCAGAGGAAAAATCGGGTCCGCAAATAGGTGCTCGCAAGTCTCGGCGGCCGGTTTGAGACGTGGCGCGAGATCACTCCACTCACTGCGAAGATGGTCGAGGACTTCCTGGCCGTTCCCGCTTAGCTTCTCGAGTGCCGCGATCAGGCGCAAGCGGACTGTCGGCGCAAAAGGATTCTCCGTCTGGATCTCAGCAAACGTCTCGGGGCTACCAGTCAACATGCGCCCGAGTCCCGCCAGGAGAAGGTGATAGGGGGGCGGACCGACCTCAAGTGGAAATTCAGTGTTCTCGTCGCGAAGGATGCTCGCGAGCGACAGGAGCAGCGCATGCGTAGCCAGCTGACGCTGCGCAAGAAGCTGGTCGTGAGCTGCGGCATCAAGCGCGACAAGGCTCGCAGTCGTGCGCCGTAAAAGCTGCAGAAAGGCTTCGAGCCTCGGCCCTGATCGATACGCGACCACCGCGATTGGACGATTTGCCCACCCGAGCTCCGGGCTAAACAGTGGATTGAGGCCAAGATACTCCACCCCGCGAGGTAAGTTGGTCGCCCAGGAGGCGGGTTTCGTCTTGACCGAAAGCGTCTCGATCAACAATGCGTCGCCTTTGAACTGCCGACAGGCAGATCTGAACGCAGCTCCTGCTACCGTGAACGGCAAGGCAAGGACGACAATATCAGACCCCGCAATAGCGGATTCTGCCTCCAGCGTCAGGTGGATCGCATCGCTCATGATCAGGTTCTTATCTATTCCAGCCACGGGCCGGTGATCCACGAAGCGTATTCGTCCGCCAGACGTTATGAGAAGTTCAGCCAGCTTCAGCCCGACGCGTCCGGCTCCAATGATCGTCACTTGTGAACCTTGTGTCATCTGTTCCCGCCTGATCGCGATTAGTGTGTTTGTGCCGCGCCAACTTTTTCGCGTGCCCAGCCATCAATTGCGGACCAGGCGCTCCAATCACAATGCGTGCCACACCTGAACTTTCGCGTCCGTTCCAGCGGGCAGCCTCCGTCTAGAGGAAAAAGGGAATAATAAATCTGGAATCGGCTTGACAAACCGCTCGCCATCTCAATGTCGTCGGTGTGCAGGTCGTGCAAGGAAGGGAGCGCCGAGATTCGCACGCGAATCGAGGACGCACCCTCGCTGCATTAGCTGCATCAGTCGCTCCAATATAGGCGGGATTGCAGACTAGGAGCACATCCGGGGATTTGGGACACAGCGCCGGCGGGCATAAAGCTCTGTTCGCGCCTAGCCATAAACACGGACTTGCTCTGTAGACACGAATGTCCCCGCGATGCTTTGGCCAAGTGGGCTTAGTTGCGGAAGCTGTATAAGGCGGCTGGGGTCTCGCAAAGAATCCGTCCTCTCGCGTCCGCGTCTGGGACGAGCTCCTCGAGCCACCCGAACGCCTGTGCATAGGATGGTGCATAAGCGTGGGCGGCCGTCACATGCGGCCACTCCGAACCCCAGAGCAGCTGTTCCGGTCCGAGCTCCTTCAGCAGCCGAGCCGCCGCCGCCTTGGCCCAGTCATCTGGGACACGGCCGATCCCCGACAGCTTCACCCACACTTCGGCAGCTTCAGCGAGTGCCAGGAGCCGCTCCAAGCGTGGATCCCAGGTGGGGTCGCGGATGGTGTCTGCAAGTCCGAAGTCGCGGAACACCAGACGATGGCCGTCGGCCAGGAGCTGCTCTATGAGGCGCTCTCGTTCTTCGACCCCGCTGGACACCTCCAAGTGGAAGCCGAGCTGAAGGGCTGCCTCGAGCGACTCGGCCAGCCGATCAGGAGCGTCGAGGCTCAGCGCCAAACCGACGGCGCCTGATCGACCCCATTGCTCCAGGATTTCAGGCGCCAGCGGTTGCACAAGCGGCGGAACGAGCCTGACTGGCATTCGAGCACGGCTCGCCTGGGTGAAGAGCTCCGTCGCATCGGCGTGCAGGAAGGTGGGTTGGACCAGTACCAGCCCGGTGATCGCGCACGCGCGAGCCGCGCCATCCAACAGTTCCATGGAGCCGTCGATGACGGGCGCCGTCCGCCGGGCCTCTCGGCGGAAGGCGTGGACCTCGCAATCGATCCTCATGGTGCGTCCTTGCCGTGGAATGTAACCGTCACGCTGTAGTTCCCTTGTAACCGCAGGCTGTCCGTAGACACTCTCCAGCTTCTGCTCATGCCCGTCGCAGGCGGCGTCTCACAGCGTGTCCAGCCTGTGACGCTCGAACTCGGAGATCGCGCCGATACTACCGAGCCCCAAGATGGAAATGCTTGTGTGCCATCTCGATAAGGGCTCTTTGTGGGTGGTCATTTGATTATTTGCTCATTGCTTCCATCCTAGCCTGCTTCCCTTAGCGCGAACTAGCGAGAGGGACAAATGCCACCGCAGAGCAGACCGAAATCACTCGTACGTTTCAGGTGAACATGACGTGAGAGTCTCTGTACGTTATGTACAGAGTGGTTCTTCTTAAAGCTTGGGAATGAGATGCATCGGACACGCATGCACGCGCCCCGATCCCGATCCAAAAGTACTTGCATAAGCGCGTCAAATCCTCGCTTTATCGATGGGTGAAGCATGGCAGAACCGGCTTGATGAGTGATTTGCCCGGAGCTGCTAAAACGACCCAGCTACGCTTCGCCTTGCTGCCAATGGCCGCGCCAAAGCTCAAGCGATAGCTTAAGCTTTGCGAATGAGGCGCGCGTTCGCCGCCAGAGCTTCGGAGAGGAAGCAGCTTCTCTCGCGACCGATGCCACAGGGCTTTAACTCCCCTGAACGCCCAGCGCAGTTTATGCCTATGGGCAGGGCCGCGGCGCCGTCCATGGCTTGAGGCTACTTGAGCTATCTCGGCATCATTCACTGCGCGGTTATGAGGCCTGGAAGACCATGAGCCGCGCGACACGTGCACAGCGCTGGTCGCCGGTGGATGGCCTTGGCAAACAGGAGCAAGTCGCGAGCCAGATCATCAAGCGAGGCCTTACCGGCACTGTTGGTGGTAGACTTGCCATTCGCCATCTCATGGTCTTGCATCAACGCGGCAACGTAAACCCTCATGGCCGTGCCAATCTAAATCAACAAGTGTCCTTCAAGCAATCAAGAACCCGAAAGAGGAAGGCCAGTGGGACGCTTGGCTGATCGGTTTGCTCGCGATTTCGTTGAAGGAAGATGCTTCGCGAAAATCCTGATTGGTTCTGCATCGCCCTGATATTGGTTCGACGCCACTCTCTCGATCAGCCTGCGATGGCGCTCGAATACACCCTCGCGGGTAAGTCCGGGATTTGTCCGCATGTCCCTCAAGGCGGACAACGCCGCGTTGCTGATCTGACAATCAACTCGTCTGTTGCCATCGAACATGGTGAATCTGTAAACCAGCCATTCCGGGTCGTAACCGATCGACTTTCCGGTCCTAAGGCGCATCGTTCCGCCTTCTCGCGCTGAGACCTGCGCAGCTGCGATCGCAGTAGCGCCTCAAACTCGATCAGATACCATCTTCTCGATGGATTTTCTGAAAGTGCTTTGAGCGAGAATTCCTGAGCGTCATTATGGAGCCCTCCGTAAGAACAACTTTTTCGATGCAATCCCGCAGCCAGCCCATTTCACTTCATACCGTTCGTGCGCATGGGGGCAGAAGCATGCCGAATGTGAAGCGCACGAAACGCACCGTTTGAGCCGTGGCTAGTTGATTTATGCACGTTAGTTCGTTCGTACCGTACCAAGCTATTCAGCCGTTCTCATCGTTGCGCCGCTGAGCCCTTGACAGGCGCTCCAGCTTATTGACGGACGCGTTTTCGCCTCGGCGGCAACCCGCCCCAAGTGTATCAGTGACCTATCAAGAATTCGACGGCTGGATGATGGCCCGCGCGCGCAGGATAGGAGCGACGGACCGCCGGTTGCAGAATGAAGATTAGTGCACACGCTCTGAGCACCGGAGATCAGCTGGCAAGTCGGCTGATAAGGTCCACTCTCACCTGTGTCTTACAAATGTCATCTTGCGCGAGTCAGTGAGGCAAGCGCCGGGGTAGCCAGCGATCGGTTGCAGACACGCGGCAGGATGCACGCGGCAAAGAGACGAGGTCGATGACAGAGCTTTTTCGCGGATGGACTCTATTGTTTATCGTTGCTGCCATGGTTCTTTGCCCCGCCGCAAAAGCGCAAGATCGCCGCATTGTCGCAGAACCTGTTGCACCTGGTACGGTCTGCGATCGCCCGGTGGCCTCTGGCACGAACGATACGGCCAGGCTGCAAGATGCCATCGACCACTGCCCCGCCGGTGCTGCGGTTTATCTCGGGCGTGGTGAGTTCCGGTCGGGGCCACTCGAGATGAAATCCGGCGTAACCTTATGGATCGGACGCGGTGCAACGTTGTTCGCCATCGCCGAGCCAGCTGCATACGACAAGGGCCGCGGGCAGTGTGGCCGCATCGCGGGGAAAGGCGATGGCTGCCGTCCGTTCATCAGCTTCAGCAAAACGCACGGCGGCGGCATCTACGGCGACGGCATCATCGATGGTCAGGGCGGTACGCCAATGGTCGGCAGTGCCGAAACCTGGTGGCAGTTGGCCCGCCGCGCGCAAGTCGAGGGTGGCCACCAGAACGCCCCGCGTTTGATCCAGATCGAGCATGCGCAGGACATCACGGTCTCTGGCGTCACCTTGCGCAACGCGCCCAATTTCCATATCGCGATGAACCGGGTCGAAGGCGCCACGTTTTGGGGCCTCACGATCGAGGCGCCGGCTGACGCCCGCAACACCGACGGCATCGACCCTGCCGCCAGCCAGGATGTGACCATCACCCACAGCTCGATCCGCACCGGAGATGACAACGTCGCCATCAAGGCCGGCGACAACGGCGCAACCCGCCATATTTCCGTCATCGATAATTATTTCGGCTGGGGCCACGGCATGTCGATAGGCAGTGAGGTGAATTCCGGTGCCAGCGACATACTGGTGCTCAACCTGACCCTGGACGGCACGACGTCTGGCTTGCGCATCAAGAGCGATGCCAGTCGAGGCGGATTGGTCGAGCGAGTGACTTACGAGAACGTCTGTCTGCGAGGAAATCGATGGCCCGTCGCGTTCGATACAAAGTACGACCCACGCGCACAAGGTACGAAGATTCCGGTGTATCGAAAAATCGTTCTACGCCATGTGCGCGGCGACAATGGTGCGCTGCTGATGCGTGGGACAGACGAGAGCCATACGCTTGACGTGACCCTCGAAGATGTTCGCTTTGCCGATTCCGCGACCTGGCAGCTCGAGCATGTCAATGTGACCGCCGATCATTCGGACGTGTCGCCGCCGCTGCCCGGGCGAGCTAGAAAACTGGTGCCGCGCGATTGGGAGGGGTGCGCCAGGGTGTTCCGCGACGGTAACCGGTAAGCACCACAACCAGGGACCTCAGCTTAGTCAGGTCTGCCGTGATGCTTGCAATTACGGGCACCACCAGAGTGCGGTGGCGCTGGGTTGCAGCCGTTCTGACAGGTATTGCCGTAATCTAACGTTGCGGCCATTGCGCGCCGGTTCCACTTCGGTGACCAAATGGATCGACCATCCTCAGCTCTATATCGAGACGGGATCTCTTGTACCGATCGCACTCGGTGTGCAGCAAGCCCGGTAAGAGTGAGATCAGATGCGAATGTTCGTGTTTCCCGCTACCGTTCTGGCCGGTTGTTTCTGCAGCTTTGCAGCCCATGCTCAGCCACTTCTTGTCTCGCACGGCGATAGAGCAGCCTATCATTCCGTGCAGGCAGCCATTGACGCATTACCGGCGCAAGGCGGGGATATCCAGATCGCACCGGGCATTTATCGCGAGAAGGTCAAAGTCTTCAAATCCGGTGTTCATATCAAAGGATCAGGCAGGAAGCCGGATGATACGGTCATTGTGTACGGCGATGGTGCGATCAATGTCGGTGGGACCGTCCGTTCTGCGACGCTCGACGCGTCGGGTGATGACTTCCGGCTCGATAATCTGACGATTCAAAACGACTATGCCCTCAACGCGGCCAATGCAGCTTCGCAGGCTGTGGCACTGTCCGTTACCGGAGACAAAGACATTATCAGCCGCGTCCGCCTGCTCGGCGCCCAGGACACATTGTTCGCCGGTAAGGGGCAGAACGGCCGAATGTCGCGACAATATTTCTCGGATTGCTATATCGAAGGGCACGTCGATTTCATATTTGGCAATGCCAAGGCTTATTTCCAGCATTGTGAGTTGCATGGCATCGCCAATCAAGCCGTCGTCTATACCGCGCAGAGCAAAGCCGCGCCGGACGAGGATAGCGCCTATGTGTTCGATCATTGCAGGCTGACTGCCGACCCCTCCGCCCGCTATGTTGCGCTTGGCCGCGCTTGGCGCCCCTATGCCACGGTGATCTTCCTGTCGACGAAGATGGATGCACCGGTCCTCGCCGAGGGGTGGCGCGAATGGACTCCGGGCAAGACCAATACGCTTGGTACGGCCTACTATGCTGAATACAAATCCACCGGTGTCGGGGCCAATCCCGCAGGTCGCGAGCCTTATTCGCACCAATTGACCGATGGCCAAGCCGCGAAGTGGTCGCTGAAAGCGTTCTTCGCAGGTGCCACAGATTGGCTGCCCGGCGAACCTTCCAGATAGGAATAGAGGAGCGTTTACGCGTGTTTGTCATTATTGCGCGGCTCGGGCCGATAGCGGGGACGAGATCGTCCTTGCGCTGCGGCCTCCCGTCGACAGCAACTGAAATTGGGGCAGGGTCCGGCCGTCGCGACACGCCAGCTTCTTGCTGCCCTTTCAGAAGAGGTCAACGCAATCGCATTGCTCGCTGTGAATTCTTGTTCTCGTCAGCTTTTCGAAAGCTAGGTCCCATAAAAATCCAGAATCCGACTTCGCTTCACAGCTGCCACTTTGCGGCCGTGCAAGCGTACGGATTGCGCAGGGCCTCGACCATCACAAGGAGGGCAGGATGGATCCAGTCGACCCATTCTTCGATTCAGGCGCTTGGATGGAGGCGTACGCCGCCCGACAGGGGCGGGCGTGGCAGCCAGGGGGCAACGCAAGCCAGCAAGGCGATTTTGAGCGGCGGATGGAAGATTTGCAGCTCGATTCGTCTGATGAGAGTTCCGCAAAGTCGAGTTCGCCGGACCAGGCTCCCGCAGGAGCGGGGCGAGCAGTTCGACGGGACGATTTCGGCGGTTCGATGCGGGGGCCGCCACGCTCAGATTTTAGGGGCAGCGCGCGGGGCGATGCGCGGCGGAGCGTAGACATTCCGCGCTTCGAGCTTGATGCTCCGGCCCAAGTGCCGCAGTCCAGTTTGCGCGATGATGTGTTCAGCAGCGCGCACTACAGCTTGCCGGACGCAGAGCCTGCGGTCCAGGCCAGGAGCGGTAAAAGCCGCGGACTGTGGTCGCGCTTCAAGTCGGGGGTCGGCAAAGCCTTTGGAGGGAGTAGCAAGTCCTCGCGGGAGGCCGCGCAGCCGAATGCTTCCTCGACGAGTTTTCGCGTCGATTACGCCAGGCAGCCGGGCCGGACGCGCGGGGTCGATCCGGACGACGAGGCGCTCATCAAAGAGTTTAGACACAGAGCAGTCCGCAACCGCACCGATGGCACCGCAGGCGGCAACCTCACCGACGGCACCATCAGAAATGCGGCAGCCGACCTGCGCATTTTGAGCGCGCGCCTGAATGAAAACAACAGGCCATCAATCGCGGATCGAATTCGCCGCGAGGTGGATAATGCGCAATTGGAAGACCCGGAGGTGGAAAACCACCAGCTGGAAGCTGAGCTCGACCACGATGTCGACACCTATGCAGCGGACCGCGCAAGGCGTATCAAAGCAGCCTTGAAAAAGCTCCGTGAGGTCGGCGCCGGAAACACCTTGTCAGCCGATCTCCGTCGCCTGGCTCCCCATGGCGCTGACGCGACCCTTATCGGCATGTGGGCCGCGGCGGAAAAGGCGACACACAGGATTGAGCCGGAGACGATCGACAGGCAGGCCCGCCGAATGTCGAGGCTGAGTGAGTGGCTGCAAACGCACCATAAGCAGGCCATCGCCGGCCGCCTCTTCACCTCCGGGCTGGACCAGGATGTCGCGGAGTACAAGCAAGAAACCAAAGACAGCAAAATCAACGCTGATTTGCTCAGGCTTGGGCGCTACCAGCAAATCCTGGAGGCGAACAGCGCGCTCGGTTTGCAACCTTCCGAGGATGCGGGTCAGCCCGTTGGGGAAGGCCTTCGACAGGCGCACTCGCCGCAGGAGGTCCCGGCAACGCCATCCACGCCGAGCGCGGGAGCCCGGGGTTGGCTCGGCGAGCAGATCCACGGACCCACCTCATCACTGCCAGTGCCGCATCAAGGTTGGCAGGCGAGCTCGTCACAGCAGCTTCCTGCAACATCGGCCAGCCCGAGCGGCGGGGCTTGGGATCGGTCCAGCGAGCAGATCCTCCAACCCGCCGCACCTGTGCAAGCGCCCTACTGGGTCCCGCAGCCCAATCTGCCGCACGGACTTCCTGCGACTCCAGCCAGCCTAAGCCAAGGAGCCTGGGATTGGTTCGGGCAACAGATGCAAGAAACCGCCTCACCATCGTCGGTGAGGCCTCGCTCATCAAACATCTACAGCGGTCTGGATCCCTTGGTTGATTTGGATCCGTCCACACCGCACGACTTGCACGACGATGCACGCTCCGCGCCCGCACCTGAATTTGGCAGAGCGCCGTCGTTCGCTGGACCGTCCCGGGCCGCTCTGGAACCGCGGGATATAGGCGCCGTCGTTGGCTCTGACTGGCGCCACGGCTCTCAAGCCGCCTCGGACGTGTTGGTTGACGTCCTCGGCAATATCAATCTGCTGCCAAACCAGTTCGGCCCAAGCCAGTTTATGATCAATGGTGAGCGCTACTCGGCCACATTCGGACCGGGAGGGCGCACGGATGTCCGCCTGATCCATCATCCGCGCCCGAGCTACCTTGATGAAGCTGGGCCATCCCGGCCGCTTCATCTTCCACCGCAGATCGTCCAAGCCGAACAACCCCGTGAGGGTCTACGGGACCTTGGGTACCTGATCCACGGCGGATGGGAGCACCGCGAGCGGTTCCTTCCGCTTTACCTTGTCCGCGTCCTGGAGGGGGAGCGCATCATGCCGGAAGCTGGACGTCCAACCTATTTCGCGATCCGCGGCGTGCTTTACAGGGGCGAGTTGGATGAAAGCGAGGGCCGCCGGCGCGTTCGCATCTATCCTGAACGTGGCTGAAGAGCGCAGGTGGACGGCAATCTCAGGCGCTCGGCGGGGCAGCTCGCGCGAGGCGTTCTACAGCCCGGCCCTTGACAGCCGATGTATCCATTCGAAGTAGGTGACACGGGCACCGCCTGAGCAGTCCAGCTCCCGTTTGTTGGCGCAGCTTGAACGCGGCCTTCTCTATCCCTCAGGCTTTCACAAATCTTCCGCCGAGCATCTTGCCTTGGAAGCCGTTGCTCGGTAGGCGCAACTGTTCGAACCACTTCGACCGCCCACAGCCCGGACTGCAGACGACGCGAGCGTCAGCTGGATGTGGGAACGCTCGCCAAAAACGTCGGTTTACTGACGCTGGGTACTCGTGATGGCAAGGTCGAATGCTTTCGGATGAGGCCCTGCCTTCATGCTCGAGTTGGGTATTGCCGCTATTCAAAATTCTCGTAGTGCGTTTTTTTCGGACGGGACACCCAGCAAGGTGACCGCTCGATCTGGCAGCCGATCGAAGTGAGGTACCACTTTAAATCGGTAAACCCTCGTATAGCTCGTTCCCTCTTTCTTTATAACGATCGCCCACATCCATATAATTGAACATTGGCGCCCAACCAGCTATCGGAGCGTAGAGTTGCGATGGCAATTGCCTCCACGATCATCGGTCGGATCGATTTCCATGGAGCAAAAGCTGCCGCAGCTGCTTTCTATACTAAGTGGTTGGCCGCCGGATGCCGATGTTCGGCTGCTCAGCCTATTTCTCTCTTGGACCGGGCATCCCGTGCTCCGGTATAACGCGGCATCTCATGAAACTTGACCCTAAGAACAGTCGTCACGGTGTGGTGTCTTCTCGGACGCCGCCAGGCCGCGGCCAACCTTCGCACGCCTGGTTCACCAGCACCCGATATTCCAGCTGACCTGAACGGCTAGCTTCAAAGCAGCGTTCCGGAGAGTGGACCTGCGACATCCGGCAGGAATGTCTTTGATGCTGGCTCGGAATTCCAAATTGATGAGCATGATGGACCGACGACCTGATGATGCAGCTTCCAGCTACCCAACGTCAGACGGATCTCCAGCTCGTTGGATGAAGGGATGTCGAGACGAGATGATTGATACATTGCGAAATGTAACTGGGGCGACTGTGCCTGGTACGCCAGAGGAAAACGATCGCGATCTAGCTTTGGATTTCGACAAAGGAGTGCTCATCATTTTGGTGATCGTCGGTCACCTGATCCAATATATTCTCTACCGAGATGAAGGATTCTGGGATTCGCCATTTTTCAAATGGATCTACATGTTCCACATGCCTCTCTTCATGGCGATAAGCGGATATATTTCTTGCCGAGCGCTGTTGCGAAAGTCGTTGATGCAAGCCGTCGGTGATCGGGCGATGCAGCTCTTGGTGCCCATGCTGTTTTGGTGCGCTCTCCTGGAGACAGCAAAGTTAGCCATGCTTCCCCGCGCCCCTGACGCATCAGGCAACATTTTACAGCTTCTAAACGATGTCGCCGGCACATATTGGTTCATCTGGGCCGCGCTCGTTTGTTTTCTTCTCGTCAAAATTCTTTCGATCTTCAAACGTTGGTCGCCCTGGATCCTATTCTTATCAGTCATCCTGATCGCACTTGCACCTCTGACATTCTCCATATTTCCTCTCATAAAGTACACTTACCCGTTTTTCTGCTTGGGATTCTCATTTGCGCAGTCAAGAGACTGGTGGACGAGCATAACGCGCGCTTACAAGCCGCTCTTGATCATGTCTGCCTCAATAGCCACACTGGTGTGCTTTCTGGCCTGGCGCAAAGACACTTACGTCTACAACAATCTCGTCCTGGTCAAAGATATGCAGTCGGCAAAAGACGTGCTTCTGATGCTTTTTGGCTCAGCAGCGGCCTCAGCGATCATGAGTGAGCTCTTCCAGAAATGCTGGAGAGTTGGCCGCTCAAATCGAGTGGTCCGCTTTATCGCCGTGGAAATGGGACAGAGCACTCTGGTGCTGTACCTGATTCAGGGCATGGCATTTCGTCTCCTGGATTCGATACAGTACGCAGAACCTTCGGATCTCACATCCAAGTTGGCCTTGGCGGGAATTCTAGGGGCAGCGATTGTTCTCGTCGCGCTAATGGTGCGCCGAACCGTGCGCGACATTCCCTATCTGTCTCAGCTCATTCTTGGAACTTCACCCCGCCCCCTGTGTCAAGCGGGGCAGCCTGCGGATAAGTAGCTGTAGCCGAAATTCCCCCCGGTTCGTCTCCTCACAGCGTCTCGCCGCCGCGCTGGCAGAACTTTGCGCGCAATTTTTTCGAACCGAGAGTTTGGTAGCCGAATTGGTGGCATTCTCACTGATCTAGAAAAATATCAGCGTAGACACCAACAGATTGAGCGCGTGTTCCGTTTGGGGAGTGTGTGTGACGCTTATCGGGTTATGAATGTATGACAGTCCGAGGCTTGCATATATCCCTGGAGCGAGATGCGCCGTATATGTTCCCGTGATGGCTGTGGTATCGTGATGCGCAAGCTGCCCTTTAGCCAAGGCAGCATCCACTGCAAACCTGCTCCAGGTCGTGTTGTTGGCAACCAGAGCAATCAAATCACTGGTCCGACTTTCAAATAGTCCCTTCGCATAAAGACGAAGCTCGTAGTACCGGCTGATCCTGTTTAGGTCTGGCGGAGCTCCCATGATAGAGAATCCGCCATAGATGCCGCGAGATGGCGTCCCCTCAACATCACTCTGCCAGAGCTGCCTGTCAGCAGCGATGTAGTGAAAGTTATTCCCGCTCTCCCTTTGTTGATCCGGATCCGCCAAATTCTTGTAGCGGCTGCCGTTCAAACCAATGCCGGCCCGCAGCCACGTGTCGGGTACGCCGGGAGCGGCCTTGCTCTTGTAGCCAAGTTCATCAATGAACAGAATGCCAGCATTGGCTGTGCCCCACTTCAAACCCGAAGGATTTTCGGTTATCTGCGCATAGGGACCATCTGGACTGATGGAGCGCTGCACGGAAACTTTGTTGTACAAGTGATCATCAAAACTGTACTTTAGGTTGGCGGCGGGCGTTGGCGCGGCGTTGGTGCTCATCCCTGCTTGGAATAGGGCAAACATGTTTGATCCTGAAATTCCTCCAAACAATGTGCCGGTGAACTCATTCGCATTTCTGAGATAGCCAAGTTTGAGTTCGAATTTCCTGTCGAGGAAAGTTTGATAGTAGGCGAGCGTATTCAATCCTACTCGATCCGGTCCAGGTCGCTTCCATGTCCAGTATTGCTGCTCGGCTCCAACGACAATCTGTCCATCGAGAATGCCAAACCGGCTGAGATCATATGTGACGATCACGAAGTTCGCCGTAGCAAACGTCGGATTCTGCCCCATATAGAGCTGGTTGGCGATGCTGCTTCTGGCTGCATTCGGCAGCTGGTTGTTTGCAAAGGTGTTGTGCGTCCAGCCGATATAGCCGATGCCGACGTCTGCCAGTGTGGATCTAATGCCATCCTTGTCCTGATCAACCGTATCAGCGGGGGCGGGTACGTTGAGCCAGATCCCTTTTTCTCGGAAAGCATCAAAGCGTGCAAAGGGGTCGAACGTCTTTCGCGTTTGCGTCTGGGCAAGCCGATCAGCGCTGCCGCGCTTTATGATAGGTAGAGTGCGAGTTGATGCCAGCGCCGAGGCATGAAGTCGAATTGGCTGATTGACCACGCCGATCCGAACCTTTGGGGCCATATCGGGGGGCGTTGGCATTCTTCTCTTGGTGGCTTGCTCGGCAGCGATGCGCTTGGGAGCCGGCTCGTCAGCAGTTTGTGCCAAAACAGGGGGGCTGACCAAACAAGCTGCGAGCGAAAGTGCGACGGCAAGCCGCCGTTGCGGTTCGCTCGATTGCAAGCTGCAGGTAGGTGCTGCCGTAGCCGAACATATCCGAGGCGTCGTCGCCGCAACAAAGCAATCACCCACAGTGCACTTCGCTTCCTTGTTTTTCGAGCCATGAATGGATTGATAACCGGCCTCAATGGCCCAGAGCGGGCTTCCCAAGCCCTGGCGTCTGAGGACGAGAGGGCGGCGCTTCAAGGGCAGGAGGCTCGTCTATCCCTGCGAGATCCGCTAAACCTGCCAAACTTGGTCGCTCGTAAGCGCGAGCACGATCTCGTCTGCACCTTGTGTGCGCATCAGGCCGGATTTGCCGACAGTGAACAGCGCCTGCTGGCTGGGCGAGAAGCGCCGGCGGCAAGCGCGCGGAGCATCAGCTGTCCTCGCCGCCAAGACGTCGCAAACCTCGGTCTTGCTCCACTATGGGAGCCGTGCCGAGCATCTTGCTCGAAGACGCCGATCTCGACGATATGGCGGTCACCGGAATGGAAAGCTAGCCAGGCCGGAGCCCTGGCTCCATGAAGCTGTCTTGATATCGTGGTCCGCCAAGGACGAAACGATCGACGACCGAGATCTCCAGAGAGCCGTGGAATCTGTACGCGCGGTGTTCGCGTTATAACGTCCATGATGGTGGCCCAGGAGACCGGAGGAATCAGATCTCGAGCTGCTCTGGGGGCTGTGGGCGAGCAATTGCTAGCTCCATCCGCTCCATTGGCACAGCCAAATCTGTGGTGCATTCCAAGTTCCTAGCTGTGACCCCGTACCGTTCGTGGGTCACGCTTGCCTGTGTCCGTCGTCTCGATCAACCTGCCAGGATTGGTAGTTGGCCATGCTCAACACTTGCCGCTCCAATGGCATGGTGGGTCGGGCGCCGCTGTGGCGCCTTTTACGTGGTGCCTGGCAGTGCGGAAAGCCGAGAGTTCGACCTTGAAGAAAATAGCAGCCGGTTCGCGTCAGGCGCCGGCAGCATAGAAAATCTGCAAGGTTCTCGTGGATGATGCGAAAATGCTGCACCATTGCCGAGGAAGGGGAGAACAATTGTCTACCGTTACCCCTATGATGCAGGAGTTCCTGCGTAGGGTGTTCGCTTTGCCTTGGTCAAGACGGGCCGCTTCATCGGAGCCAAGGGGGCAATGGTCGGCAAGCTGAATGTTGTCGGGGCGGCTGCGGCTTGCTGGGAAGCGTGAGCGTCGCGGGCTCTCGCTCAACGAAACAAGCCTATCGAAACGGGGAAGTCGGGCAAGGAACGATGGAGATGGTTGATCAGGCGGCCGCTTCAGACTTGCGGCCGCTCTTATATGGCTCGTCAAGGCGAATTCGCTGGGGTTTGGTGTTGTTTCTTGTCCTCGTCGGCTTGTGTGCGGCAGCAGCCCATTTTGGCGGCAGCCTCGCGGGGTTTGTCGAGACACCGGCAGCCGGGCTCGCAGATTCGGCGGTGGGCCTGTCAGCGGAGGACAGGATATCCCTGACCGAGATACGTTGGGCGCAGGAGAAGGCGAGCGAGGATATTGCAGAGCTCAACCGGCACATCGATGCTCAGCGGAAGGACCTCAAAGGGATGTTAGATCGGATCACGGTGCTGTCTTCGCGGATTGATTCCTTGCAGGATCCAGCAGCTGTCCCTTCTGCTCCCTCCGTTATTTCTTCGTCGCCCCCACAAGCTGCTTCGAGCCCGGCCAAGAAGCACATCAAGAAGCGCACCGACAAGCGCATCGAGCGGTCCAAACCACAAGGGCCCGTTTCTGTCGGAGGTGCGCCAGTGAGCGCAGGACAGAAGAGGAGCGGGCCTTGACATGTTAAGGCTGTTACAGGCTTGGCAGAGTCCTTTAGCCGCGCTCACGGAGGTCTGCCGACGTTTCGCAAAAGTGGCTTGTTGCGATAGATAGCCAAAGCCTACGAACGCAGCGTCGTCCCCAAGGTCACACTTGCCGAGGTGATCCGCATCAATGCAGCCGACACCATCCGGCGGCGCTTGTTTCGATCATTCGTCCGCAAGGAGCGTTGGTGCATCGAAGCCGTGCTCGAATGCCTGGCTTAGTAGGGTGTGCGGTCGAGATGGGCGTCGAACGCGGCAGCGACGGCGCGTACGACAAAACGGTACTCGTGCTTGACGCGGATGAAGCCGGACTGGATCTCCACTATCCCGTCCTCGGTGAGCATTTCCAAGCGGTCGGCTGAATCGAGAAACGCGATCGGATCAAATCCGTGGGCAGCACAGAGTGCCGGCACGTCGGCCTGCAGATCGCACATCAGGCGCTCGATAATTGCAGCCCGCAGCCGATCCTCCTCAGTAAGACAGCAGCCCTTCGACGTTGCCAGACGGCCAGCTCTGATATGCCGGCTATAAGTAGCGGTTTCGGCCTCGTTCTGGACGTACCCGTCACGGAGACGGCCGATGGCTGACGGACCAAGGCCGATCACGGTCTTGCAGGTGTCAGCCGAATAACCCAGCGAGTTGCGGCGCAGCCGCCCAGCTTTTTGTGCCAGCGTGAGTTCGTCGTCCGGCAAGGCGAAATGGTCGAGCCCGATTTGGCAGTAGCCGGCAGACACCAGCGTTTCCGCCACGGCCGCAGCTTGCTCGACGCGGGCAACATTGTCCGGCAGTGCCGTCTCATCGATCTGGCGCTGACGTTTCATATAGGAGGGCACATGGGCGTAACCGAAAACCGCAAGCCGGTCGGGTCGCATGGCCACTGCCGTCCTTGCCGAGTTGACACAGGACTGCACCGTCTGGTGCGGCAGTCCAAAGAGCAGGTCAAAGTTGATGCGGCTTATTCCCTGCTCGCGAAGACTTTCGACAGCAGAAGCCGTCTGCGTTTCGCTCTGAAGGCGGTTGACCGCCCTTTGAACCTTGGAGTCGAAGCTTTGCACGCCGATGCTCGCGCGGCTGACCCCGGCCGCCCCTAAGCTTTCCGCCATCTCGGTCGTGAACGCACGCGGGTCGATCTCGATGGCGACGCTTGCGGACGTGCTGAAGGCAAAATAGCGGCGTAAGAGCTCCATCAGAGCTAGGAAATCGACCGCCGCAATGCTGGTCGGCGTTCCGCCGCCGAAATGCACGTCGTTGACGGGCAAGGCGCGCGGCAGTTGCTCTGCAACCAAACGAATCTCCTCCCGCAGCGACGTCAAGTAGTTGCGAATCGGCCGTTCGCTGCGAGTGAGGCTTGTGGGAAAGCCGCAGTACCAGCAGATCGACCGGCAGAACGGAACGTGGAGATAGAGCGATACGGGTTCGTCGGGCGGCAGCCGCTTCAACCAGGTCTGACCAGTCTTGGCGCCGATCGTCGTGGAGAAATCCGGTACGGTTGGGTAGATGGTGTACCAAGGCAGGCGAGCATCGCAATATTTGTTCAGGAGTGCGGTCTGCAAGGCTTTGCTTCCCATGCTCATACAGCCGCAAAGCTGACCGATGCGCCCCCCTGTGTCTTTGAGTTACGTCAACTGGTCCGAACCTGGTCGAAATCGAGATTCCGTTCTCGATATCACTGCCTAGGGACTGACGTGGGGCGTGAGGTATCCAGGGACGAGCGCGCGACACAGGAACAGGTGGCGCATCATTGGCATGTCGTGCGAAGAATGAACTTCTCTTATGAGCTTCGAAGCCGCTAGACGTCCTCCGATCAACCTGCGCGAAGGAATCGTTCATCTGAGCACGTTTCTGCGTTCCCTAGGCTATAAATCCACAGGTTGCGACGGCTTTAAGGCTGCGCTGCGATCGTGGATGTGATCCACCATCTCGACACATCACCGCGAGGCAACCAGCATCCCGTGCAGGTCCGGTGAGGCGAGTGGCTTCTCGCCGCTCACCTTCGCTATAGGCGGCACCTCTTAGATAAACGCCATGAGCAGGACGCGTCTGGCTTGCGATACCATGAACAAGAAGTTGCTCACTAGATGAGGCCGACGAGTGCGAGATCATACAACTTGACGCGACGTGAGATTCAAGTCCCTTGGAGCCGCGTACGGAAGCATTTGGACGCCGCGTTGCAAAAAAAATGCATGGGCCTCAATTCCGCCACGCTGCTTGTCTCATTGCCACAAGCATCGTCAAGGATGTACTGATGATGTCGGGGCGGACCCGGCGCACTTCCAACCCCGGCAAAGTGCGTCGGGGCGCCTTGGCTCGGCGGCGTCCCATGGCCGAATACAAGCAGCTCACCAATTCACGACCAAGTGTCAGGCTTTGCTAGTCCCGGATGCGAGCTAGACCAGCTTCTCACACGCAGTCACTATCTGACGATGCGTTTCTGTTCCGCCTCAGCGCTTCATGTCGCGTGTTTTTTGCGCTCGCTTTTGCAGTTATCAATCTTCGTAATATTATGTGGTTCAGGTCTTCATTGGTCGCGCTGCTGCGCAATCAAGCGCAGACCAATTGGATGCCGGCAACGAATAGAACCGCCACGAGGATGAACCTGACAGTTATCTGGCTCATCCATTTCAGACCGATCATCGTGCCTGCAACGGCGCCGCCCAGCGCGGCGACTGCGTAAAGCCCGAAACACGAAGACGGAAATTGACCAGCGAGAAGAGCTCCGACGAAGCCGATTTCGGAATTAGCCAGAATAAAAGGGGGCGACAGCGCGGCGGTCTGCTTCGGCGACGCCCAATTCAGGGCGATGAGCGTCGGGGCGAGGAACACTCCGCCGCCGACGCCGGTCAGGCCGGAAACCAGGCCGATGGCCGCTCCAATGCTCACTGTTCCCCAGAGCGGATTCTCGTAAATGCGATCGGCGGCGCCGCCGCGCCGCATGATCATCACGGCTCCTGCCAGTAGAAGGACGACCCCGGTCAGCGTCTTATAAATCTCTTCTCCGAGCACCATAAGGCCGCCGGCAAACGCCGCCGGCATCGATGAAAGCAGAAGGGGACGCAGCATTATCCAGTCGACGACTTTGTTGCGGTTGAAGACCCATGTAGAGTAAGTCGCGACAACAATGTTGAGACCAAGCGCCGTCGGGCGCATCTCTGTCGATGGCAGAGCAGCAAAAGCCATTAGCGCGAGGAATGCAGTGCCACCCGCCTGGCCAACGGTCGTATAGAGCAGTGAGATGATCGCCAGCACCAGAGAAAACATACTTCACCGGTCTTGGCGACGCTCTTCGCCTTGGTTGCGCATCAAGGATGCCCTGCCGAGGCGAGGTGCAATTGTCTTTCCCGTCGGGCTGTTGCTTTGAATTCCGAGTTTAGCCGGAACTCGCGCGGCCGGACCGATAGTCAGTCGAACTTGCATGACGATTGCCATGTGTCGATCGTCTCCATCAATTGTCAAGGTTGGTAGTTGACTGGACTGCTCAAGACTCTTGCAGCTGCCGGTGGATGGACAATGCATGTCGAGTAGGCAGTACTCCCGGCCTCGCCTGACGCCCACGGTTGCATTCCGAGCCGTTACACATGCAAGGTCGGTTGCCGGTGATCGGACCCGCGTTTGTCGTCGATCTCTGATCGACCGCTCTCCGTGCTTTCAGGCCAGAAGTTCGCAGCGCTTGGCACACCGACGCGTTGGAGGGCTGCCGTCGCGAGAACGGCATTCTTTTTGATCTGGATCAATTAGTGCCGCGGCTCGCGCAAATGGTGCTGTCGCGTTTCCTCCCGATGTCACGATTGCTTCAATGCGCCATGTACGGGAACCGCCCCTCTGCCAAACCCTTGTTTCCACGGCTGATTGTGCAAACACAAAAATTGGTATGACACTTGCTGGTCCGGTCCCAAGTCCTCTCCCTTCTGGAGATGCACATGCAACGTGTCCTCTGCGTCAAGGAGCTCTTGCGACATCGCGTATCTCTCGTCGCATCGCTTCTATTCGCCCCGTCGATTTGTTCGCGCCCGACCTGCGAGCCCCTCCGAGACCGCGCATTGATGCTAGGTCGTTACCTTTTGCGGTTTCTGCTGCATGCTGCTTATCGATCGCGTCCCCGACGCCGCGGAGGGGCGCAGGATCGGCCAAGAGCTGGCGATGCGAATTCGCAAGAGGGGGAAGAAAGAAGAAAGATGACGCCCCTATCACCTTCGCCGGCAAGCAGAGCATCGACGGTGACATTACGCAGTCGGAAGCCGGCGCCGGCGAGCGGGTCGGCGTACCCTAGCTCACCTCGTTCAGGACGCTCAGTGCCTATAGTCTGCTCGTGCTCGGCCTTGACATGCAGCGAAGCTTCATTCGCGCCGGACCTTGGTTTCGCACGATCCAATCTGACCTATGCTGACGCCGCAACCGGTTGGTTCGCATCGCCGGCTGAACCGTTAGCGCAGCCGGATTTCCTCAAATCCGCGAGCCGCGCACGCCGGCCAAACCAGCCCTCAGACGTTCTGGGCGAGTATGCGTCAGGAATCGAGAGCGCAGGCCAATCAAAGTGGCCGACCCTGCGGCGATTCCTAGATTGCCAGCGCGTCGCCGGCGAGCCGGGTGGATCAAATTGAATGGGTATAGGCGCTGCGGTTGCGTCGCGTTGCTCGGTTTCAGACACGGGATAGCGGCGGCGCCTCGGCTGTTTGACGGAGACGATCACGCCGCCGCAGTGGGCGGCAGGGCACCGAATTTGGAAATGGCGTCAGGGCAGCATGCGAGCGCTCCAGACCTCACGAAGAGCAAACCCAGGAGTTCAGGCCATGGAATGCAACTTGGCTCCGCCTGAAACAAGCGCAATCGAACGCAGCGGCACCGACCTTGATCGGCGTCCTGAGCCGCCCATCATGGATCGTTTTAGCTTCACGGAATGCGCAAACCAGACGCATTCGCTCAGAGCGCTGTTCGAGCTCCTTGTAAGCTGCGCCACCGAGGAGGGTTTCAGTGAAGTTGCTTATGGCGCCCTCAACTTCGTCGAGCCGCTTCGGCTGGCGGAATATCCACCCCCAACCGTGGCAGTGAAGTGGCCACCAGATTGGTGCGACCGATACTTCAAACGCAAGTATCACACTATCGATCCGGTGGTACGGCGCACGCCGACGCTCTCGCGGCCGTTTTTGTGGGATCAACTCGCCGACCACTATCAACTTCTACCCGATGAGAGACGGGTGCTGGATGAGGCCAGAGAGGCGGGCTTGAAGCATGGCATGAGCGTGCCGTTGTTTGGGCCGCTCGGCCGAGTATCGGTGGTGTCGTTTGCATCTCCATCCGACGATGTTGATCCTCAGGACCGCATCGGGCATCTCAACGCATTGGCTTCGCTCTTTCATACTGCCTATGGCGAGATCGCACGCCCCTGCAATAATGGCGGTGAGAAGAAGGTGGCACTGTCGCAGCGGGAGATCAGTTGCATGCGGTGGGTGGCGGAGGGAAAATCGTCATGGGAAATTGGGATGATCCTGGAAATCAGCGAGAATACCGTCAATTTTCATATCAAGAATGCGATGCGAAAGTTGGGTGCGACCAGCCGGATCCAGGCAATCGTTATGGCGATTCGTCTCAATGTTCTTTGAATTGCTCACTCGAATGGGGAGCAAGCGACGCCAACGGTTCATTGTTGCTCCCGGGTTCCGGCAAGTCTTTGCGCGGCCCATGTTTACTGAAGTTGCAGAGCGCGCACTTCTGTTGAGGCAAGCGATTGCAACTTATCGTCGCGTCGGGGCGGAGCCCTCAACGGGTGTTAGAGCACGGCGCTGCGTTTCATCTGGCCTATGCTTCAGCTTGGACGACTGGTGCTTCGAAAAATCCGGCAGGAGTGCCTGCTGGCTAAAGGGACTTGACGAAAGAACCCCGACCGACTGTCGGGGTTCTCGATTCGACGCCGCAAGCGTGTGGATATCACTATCTGCCAAACGCCGGGCTGAACTTGTAATTGAGCCGTGCCGTGATGAGATCGACGTCCTGGTGGACGCGATCGCCGACACCGGATGTTGGGAAGAGCACGCTGCTGCCCTGCATGAACAAGTGGTCATACTCAACGCCGGCCGACCAGCTCGGCGTGAGGCTGACTTCGACTCCAGCGCCTAGCGCACCACCCCAACGCACATCGTCGTTCCTGGTAATCCCGGCTCCAGTAGTCACTGAATTGATGTGGTAGGTGTTGCTGGTCACCGCAGCACCGCCCTTGGCGTAGATCAGAACGGCATTGATCGCGTAGCCGATGTGACCGGTGAGCAAGCCGAATGCATCCGTCTTGGTGCCAATGACATCTGCGGGGAAGGCGGTGCTGACATTGGAGCCGCTGAAATCGGCCCAGTTGCCCTGACCCTCGATGCCATAGACTGTATTGAAGATCTGCCAACGATAGCCAATCTGGCCACCGACGGTGGCTCCAGCCGCATTGTGGCAGCCCTCGGGGGTGACGCCATTGAAATCCCAGCAATTGTGGCTCGATCCCCAGCCCCCATTGATACCGATATAGTAGCCGGTCCAGTCGGTAATTGGGGCTGCAACCGGCTGCGGGGGCGCCTTGACGTTGAGGGGCTGCGCGGCGAAGTCCGCGCCAAATGCGGGAGCGGCCGCACCGATTGCGCCGATGCATGCAGTCAGAATCAGCAAATTCTTCATTCGAGTGTTGTTCCTTTCGATGCCCCCCGGCGCTGTGCGTCTTAACAACATCGTCGCGAATTGCTGTAACTGCAGCACAACATTGTTTTGGAAGAAATGGGTTGAATCGAACGCTGCGTCAGATTGTTGAGCGCGCATCCATCGCCATGCACAGCCAGACCAAGATGCCCTTCTCCGAGAGGCACGCGCAGTGAGCGAAGATCAATACCGCGCCGATCGTAACTCCTGCACGATCCTCAACGGTTCTGTGCGCCAGAGGAGGAGCCAAAAAAGCTCGGCGCGGCTGGCCTACTTCTAGTAGCTATTTTACTGCGCCGTTGCGGATGCGGCAGCGCTTAACGAGCCATTACGCTGAAGTTGTACAAACTCGTGCCGAGTTTAGGGCATGAGTAGAATCTTCATATGCACAGTGTCGCGCCAAGGAACAGCGAGCTTGTCCGGTCGCGTCGTCGCTTACCCTGGCTTCTAGCTGACTGGCCCAGCGCTTGGAGCTTTGCACCAGCTGCATTGGTTGATAAGCGGTTGGGCGCAGAATAGTCGTGGAGGAATAATTCGACAACGATGTATGGAGCATGCTCATCTGCGACCTAAGATCGCGGAGAGCCGTGACATAGCTGATCGTTCTTGCCGCGGAAGTTATGAGCGATCTTGCTGCTTGCTCGAGGCTGTCAGTTCTGCGCGCAATTTGCGAATCGCCTCGTTCGCCAACTGCAAGGTATTCCGTTCTCCGTTCCTGATCGAACACTCCAGGGAAGCTCGCAATCGGCTATGAAGCACTGTCTTGTGATTATGTGCCAGCAGCGGATCCTTCTCGACAAAGCGCCACGCCTTGTCAAATGCGACGCTCACGAGAACCTCTGGCACCTGCATCTGATTTGATGAGATCTGATCCATCTCAAACTCCAATCGAATTCTAAACACGAAAAAGTGGCGTTTTCGAAGCACCGAGTGCCGGTGGCCTATCAAGCAAGAGATCGGGTCCGCAGGCGCGTTCGCGTATCGAGCTACTCTCGGGGCTACAATGAGGTTTATATAGACGCTTATTGAAGCGGGGATGACCGAACGTCGTAGTGCAAACTCAATTCGAATGATTCTGTATCACTTGAGGCGTGCGAGCGTTGTTGCGCGCTTTGCTAAATTGCCCGAATTGCTTGCAATCGGTGGTGGCCAATCCAAGAAATCAGAAGAGCGGTCCAGATTGGTCGACGCTACGGTCGTTGCGGACGTGCTGACCGTTCACCACATCCGAAACCTCGAAATACGAAGCGCTTGAATCCCAGTATTGTCCGTTTTGTGCGATTCGTCTTCTAGGCGCGTGACACGTTCCGGACAGTGTTTGTTGGCGTTCTGACACGTGTCGACGGCACGGCCGTCTTTCTGTTGTTCGACCCGTGCGCATGGCTGCGTGGCGTGACGTTTTGCTTCAAGTGGTGTGCGGCAGAGAAGACGGCGACGTGATGCGGGCAATTTCGATGATCTTGGTTGGTGTCATCCCGCAAGGCATTGTGGACTGTAGTGCGTTGCGGGATGAAAGAGTGTTGCCGCAACACAAGCGCGGGACCATCGAGGCCAATGTCAAACACTAGACCGGACGAGACAACCGTGCCTGTGCTTCGCCACATACGTCAGCTTCGCGTTCATTCGCTATGGTGGTGGAGTTAGCTGCGGCATATAAGGCACTATAAATACGAAGTACTTGATACAAGAAAGTCCGGCTGAGATGAGAGGCAATCGCGTCTCTCCGGCGCGATAGCACCTCTTCGGACCCGCGGCGATGCGGGACAGTTGCAATATGACGGGGCAACGACTCGTTCGCGAGACGATAGGCCCATTCAATCTTGAGCCTTGCTGCGTACTCGGCGCGCAAAACCTCAGCGCGCCGGCGGCCCAGCTATGAATGGCTTTTCAGCGCGTCGTCAACGGCCGGAGAACACGGAATCGAACGTCACTCCGCTGCACGCGACAGAATTAGCGTGGCGATCTTAATTCGGTTGGCAGGCGTGCGCAGAGCCTCAGGTAAAGCTGCCACTACTTGATCGAAAAGCTGGCCCAAAACCTGAAGGTCCTCTGGATGATAGATGCCGCGGTCCGCCGACATTCGCGCTGTTTGCCCGTCGCCAGTGCGCCCACTGGTCCTTGCATCGTCGAGCTGACCGAGCGCAAGCTCCGCATTTATCATTTCGTTTGTGAGTGCGTTAAGCAGCCGGACCGCTTCGAGCTCGTTGCCGTCTTCGCCAATGAGGGCGGCAACGATGTCCAGTTGCAGGTCGATGCGGTGCTTCAGGTCCTGTATGCGTGAATTGGAAGGGTCGAGTTCCACAGTGTTGCTCCAGAGTAATTAAAAGCAGGGTAGGTTAAGTAAAGAGGTGCGTCCTTTGTCCCGCTCGCGGCGCTGCAGGCGCGTGACGAGAACGAATTGCCGCTGCAGAAAGCTGTGCACGCGTGCAGTCAGTCGCGCACAGCGCATAGAATGAGATGACCACGGTGCAAGTTTGCAGAAAGCGGGTGGAGGCGGCCGGCGCCGAGTAGCACTGAGGGCGCGAGCGGAGTGAGAATCCCTGACCACGATGACGTAGGGGCGCAGGCGCGCGCAGTAATACTGCGAAGCCCGTCTGGTCACGCAAGTCGACAGCAGTGTCTCCTCGTGACCGGAGAAATATGTCTTACAGATGGGGTGGTCAGATAGCTGACAGCCAGGTATCTCCTGGAGGCCGTCGCAGCACCGGCTTGACGGTGTGGGCAGGCGATTCGGGGCGACAGGTCCGGTTCGCCTTGGCCGAGGGCGCAGTTCGCTTGTCCGAAGTCTAGCCGGCGCACGCATGGACCCCAGCCAATAAGACTACGTGAGAGCCAAGCTCCTGGAGCGCCTTTAACATGATGACGATTAGGTCGGCGACTACGCGGTAGGTAGCGCGTGGGACGCTGCGATGCGCCGTCCGACTATATGTGGGCGGCACGTGCCGCGATTTGCAGGATGGGGAAGTCTCATTAGGGATGCAGGCACGCGCGGCGGGGGATGCTCTGCGACTATGCTCAAAGCAAATTGGGTTCATTGTCACACGTGGTTCGTGAAGGGTGCTTTCCGAAAATCGGCGATTGACTATGGGGTATTTGGTTAAGAACGGTAAAATCGAAAGTTTTGATGGGATGCATCCAGCGCGCGGATAGCGCGCGCGATCGAGGTCGATCCGCTCTGCAAGACGCACGAGGTCAGCGGCATATGAACATAGTTGGCTTGACATGCTCGCAGCTCTCCAAATCAGTTCGCGTCACCCGACGACATCGGCCGAGAGGCCGCCACGATGGTGATCGAGGCGATTCAGTCCTCATCGGTCTGTGGACCCCCTGCTGAGTAAGGCAGGAGGCCCTGAATATGCGCCTTCGGCAGGACGGCCGATCATAGATGGAGGTCGCGATGCGCAGCCTCTCTGAGGTGCAAAAATCGGATAGTCATTGTCAGCCAAAACCAGCGATGATTTCGGATCTGATTGTGGTTGCGGTGTATAGAGAAGTTTCCAGCGGGAGATTCCCGAACGCAAGCTGGCAAAGTAGGTAGTTGGCCCCTGCTTCCTCCATCTGGTTAAGAAGGAGCTGTCGGACGGAAGCTGGCGTTCCGACGACGCACAATTCGTTCTCGAGCGCTGCATCGAAGGTCAACGGCAGGTTAGGTGGTGTCGGAATGGCGTTCAGCTCGTAAGCGAATCTAAAGCTTTCGAGCCATCGCTGATAAGCGGTTTCCGCTGCTACATGGGCGTCTCGGTCAGACTGCGCAATCACGACCATGCGGAGCAGACCAAGAAACGGCTCTCGATCGTCCGCGTCTGTCATGCGCGCCCGATGCGAGCGGAACGCATTCGTAATGTTTCGAACAGCAGAGGAGCGGCCTTGGCACGCCAGATTGGCGCCATTTGCAGCGGCCCACTCCGCTGATTCGGTCCGACTGCTCGTGATCCAGGTCGGCGGATATGGATGCTGATGAGGCTTCATGGTCAAAGGTATCTCGCTCAGCTCAAAAAATCGTCCGTGATAGGATAGCGTATGCCCCTTCAGCGCGGCATTTAGGATTTCGCTGGCTTCCTCATAACGCTCTGGCGCCGCGTCCGCGCTGACGCCGAAATAGCCCCATTCGGTTGGCAGGGAGCCACGTCCGATACCGAGCTCGAGCCTGCCGCCGCTCAATTGGTCAAGCATGCAGATCTCTTCGAATGCGCGCAAAGGATGATAGAGGTTGAGCAACAGGACCAGCGGACCAACGCGCAGTCTCTGGGTACGCTGCGCTACGCTTGATAAAAACAGATTCGGCGACGGCCCTCTGCCATGTGGTGTGCAGTGGTGCTCGGCTAGGTGATAAGCGTAAAATCCCAGGGAATCACACACCTCCGCCAACTTGAGGCGATCTTCGTATTGTCGCGCGACATCGCGGCCGTCGTCGTCCAAATGGTCGAAAATGCCGCACGTTAGTCTTGAAGGAGGGCTGTTTTTCACTGATCATCTCCGTTTGTGGAATAGGAGTCCCGGTTGCCTGATGCCGTCGGTCTCAAAGACGGCTCGTTCGCTAATTTGACTGCCTTTGACTCTTCTCGTTGGGTGCAAGCCATGAGCTTGCACGATGCGATTGGGTCATGAGAATCTGCAAATGGCGGTCTGATCACTACTTTGACAGGAGCTCGCGAAGCGCCGCCACACCGAGCATGTGCTCCACCAGAAGCATCTTTCGCCTCACGTTCTCCTCTTCCAGGCCCTCAATCGCTTGGCCGCAGGAACATCCATGCCGCCACACTTGGCTTTCCAATTGTAGATCGCCGCTTCAGAGGTCCTGTGCCTGCGAGCTAGATCGGCCGCTGTCGCGCCAACCTCATGCTCCCTCAATATCGCGATAATGTTCTCTTCCGTGAATCTCGATCGCGATCGCTTCATCTGTCCGCCCTTCTTGGGGCAGGACTTGCGCTCCAGCTGGAGCAAATGGCCAATAAGAGGTCATCTGCCGCGCGCCAGCACGAAGCGTGGGTCGGAGGGTGTTCTGAAAGTTCAAGTTCAGCGGAGTCTGCTGCAACTTCCTGCCTTTCAAGCCCGAAAAGAGGCTTGCCAAGGCCGATTTGCAACAGGGTTGGCACGGATACTATTTGTCGATCATCGGACGTAGCTCATCCCCCGTTGCATCGACATCAGGCAGCTCCGCGAGCGCCGCAGCGAGCGCGAGAAATGCCCCGAAAGCCGCAAGCACAAGAGTGCTCGCGAGTATCGCTTCACCAAGGTCGTGAGGGTGCTTAATCATCTGTGTCACTGGTTGAATTATGGAAGGTTACGCGTCGGCCCGATCAGTTCTGCTCGACGGCTTCAACATGCCCGTCGCGCCAGCGGTAAACGAGAAATCCAGGAGCCGCGTTGTCACCCTTGGAATCAAACAGGACTGGGCCGATCACGGTATCGATCGGCCGCGAACGAAGTGCGTCGGCCACTCGTCGAGCATCGAAAGATCTGGCCCGCTTGACCGCCTCTGCCCATGCTTGGACGGCTGCATAGGCGTAAAGCGTGTAACCCTCGGTTGACAGGTTGGCAGCGTTGAGTTTGGCGGCGATGCCGGCCGCGTTGGCATTCTTGACGGGGTCGGGCATGAAGCTGAACAATGTGCCATTTCCCGCACTGCTGGTAATGGCCCAGAATTCAGACGTCATCAGTGGATCGTTTGCCATGACGATGAGGCCAGCACCTGCCTCTGACGCCTGGCGTACGATCAGTCCAATTTCGGTATGATAGCCGCCGATATAGGCGACCCGCACCCCATCCTTCTTCATTCTTGAGACCAGCGCCGCGTAGTCCTTTTCGCCGGCTACATAGCTTTTTCGAATGACGTGCTCACCGGCTCTCTCAAGCTGTGCCGCAACCACGTCGGCAACGCCCTTACCGGCCGTGCTCTTGTCATCGAGCACTGCGATCGTATCGTTATGGTGATTTGCGTGAATGTACTTAGCTGCAACGAGACCCTGTTGGTCGTCACGACCGCAGATCCGAAACAGCGTCTTAAGGCCACGTTCTGTCAGCTGAGGATTTGTCGAGCCGGGTGACATTTGAATGATGCCTGCTTCGTCGTAGACGTCGGAAGCCGGGATCGACGAAGAAGAGCAAAAATGACCAACGACCAGCCGGACGCGCTCGGTTGTAAGCTTATTCGCAACTGCGACGGCTTGCTTGGGGTCGCAGGCGTCATCGACGACGGTCAATATGAGCTTGGTATCGGGAAATAGGCCCGAGGCGTTCAAGGCATCGACGGCGGCCGCCGTTCCATCGCGCATTTGTGCGCCAAACGCGGCGCTGCTTCCGCTCATGGGACCAGCCACGGCGATATTGACGTCCGAGGCACGTGTAGTCGAGCCGACGGCGCAGAAGAGTAGGGCTGCACTGGCAGCCAAAGCGTAACACCGACCCAACATTGTAGAGCTCCAATGCTCAGCTGAAGTGAACCGCCAGCGCTCGCGGCTCGACTTGCTTCCAGGCCTCGGTGGGATTTCTTCTGCCAAGCGAAGTCATGCGCGTCAGCTGGCCACACCGCGACCACGGTAGAGCCTACAATTTGACGTTACGTGCGGTTCAAGCCCCTTTGTGAAACTATCCGGCCATGGCCTCGGCGCAAAGATCGGCGAGATGCTGCGCG
This sequence comes from Bradyrhizobium ivorense, assembly GCF_900696085.1. GTDB lineage: Bacteria > Pseudomonadota > Alphaproteobacteria > Rhizobiales > Xanthobacteraceae > Bradyrhizobium > Bradyrhizobium ivorense. The sequence continues at coordinate 202,215 of NZ_CAADFC020000011.1, read as the reverse complement.
CGTCCCTGCGCCTAAGCCGTCAGTATGGCTGATCCTCAAGTCCGGCAAGGGCTAGGTCGAGATACTGCATGAGAGTAGGATCCCAACCAGCCAGACTGCGGGGAGCACTCAACCGCGCAAGGACCTTCAGGATCGTCGAAACGCGTGAATCGGCTCCGGCGATTTCGCCGATTAGCAATCGCGCTGCAACCGCGACAGCTTTTGCTCGCTCACCACAAGGGTGTTCGCCCCGATCCATGCAATCACGCAGTTCGTCGCGGATCCGCCGCCACCGCTCCTCGCGCTCTGCAGCTAATTTGCACGTACATCGGGACGTCTGACCACGTGTCTCGACCCGAGACATCGCATCCAAGGTGGCAGGCAGTTCATCTACACTTACCTGGATCTCACTGCCCGTCGTCATGTCGCGTAAACGATCTCGCAACAGGGTCGCTCGAGCGACTTGAAGTTCGATCCGTTCCAAATGTTTGCGCAGCAGATCAATGAGGGATGTCGTGCCCTCCATAGCCTTGCGGATCTCGTGAAGGGAGAAGCCAAGCTCACGTAGCGCGCGAATCTGATGAACCCGTTGAACGCTTTCCCGATCGTACATTCGGTGACCGCCGTCTGTACGCTCTGACGCGGCTAAGAGTCCCGTATGTTCATAATGATGCAGCGTGCGTACCGTCACTCCGGTCGCCTCTGCAAGTTCGCCAATGCGCCATCGACGCCGTCGTGGTGTAGCTTTGCTCATGTTGTTCAATTTCAAAGCCTACAACCTGACGTCACGTATGATTCAAGCTATTTCAAAGCTCTAGCTGGATCGTCTTCCATTCCAGCGGAAGAGATGGTGACTATCCTCAGAATGGTTGGCGATCAACCCTTAGGTGAAATGGTGATCAACAAGTTCATCAGGCATGCCAGCCTAGACGCGCCGATCTCTGTACGATCCAAGATGAGTTTGGCGACGGCCGTTTGATTTTCAGGCGTTCGCATCGACGGCGGTAACGCGTTGATTGCGACATCAAAGAGGTTTCCTAAGACAGAGAGTTCTTCCGGATCGAATACGCCGCTGTATTGTTCCAACGTTCGGCTCCTTGCTTGTCATTGCGCCAAGGCAGCGCACGTCGTCAAGACGTTTGGCCGCGGTAGGGCCAAAAGAAGTCAGACCGGCGGCGCGGAGCGATGAAGATGCCGTGCCCTTTAAGGTGATGCGACAAGGCAACACAGGTGCGCGGTGTTTTGCAAAAATCGCACGAGCGATTCCCGTCATCTGTACAATCGGTAGGCACGCGGGTTGCGCGTCATGTGCGGCTCGGCAAAAGCGAATCGGCTCCGTGCATTAGGAGCACTACTGGTTCTGGGCGTGGACGGCGCGCCCCGAGCTGATGTTAGTTTACAGCGCTACAAAGGCGAGGGCTTGGCTTGAGCGAGGCCTCGAGTGCGTGGTGCTCGTTTTTTGGCGTGTAGCCTTCTAAAACAAGCAACAGGCGGACTTGAACCGCCGCCCGCACGTCGGGCGTGATACCAATGTGCGAGCCTCGCAATAACGTCATGATGGCCGCCTGGGCGGCGAAGCCGGGGACGTTCATAAACCGAGAGTGAGTTAAAGCGGGAGAAGTCTAAAGTGCGGCTGTCCAGACATGCAGCCGGATACAAGGTTCGCACACACGTTTCAGGAGTCCTCAAGATAGCCGCGAGGCGACTCTCGTCAAGCTTCCTTCAGTATCCACTTGTTCTGAAGCGCAGATCATGGAGCAATCATCACTCGCAGATGTCATGCGAGCCGCTTCCTGCAACAATATCTCTCGCATCCAGATGCTTTCCGGATCGCTGTTGTGAAGGACAGGCCATTGGACCGCTTCGGTAAAGGTGGGGAACGGCTGCGGAAGCTCGGCAATCCGAAGGGGCATCGTCCTTTCGAAATGCTTAACGAGCCTTAATGGCATGGTCCCTATCCGGCTCGTGCCTACCAGCATGGGCGGGATCATGCCGTAGCTCTGCACGAGAATATCGATGCGTCGGTTGAGGCCGCGATCGAGCAGAAACGACTCCTCGATGGGAGGCTTGCGCGCAACTCCGAGCTTAACCGCAACATGGCCCATCGACATGTATCGATCAAATGTAAGCCGCCGCCGTAGCTGTCCGTTCGTGCCGCAGCCTACGCACACAAGCCTCTCCTCGAACAGGGCTATCCGCGGGTGCGCGCTGGACATGAATAGTTCCGGGAGGATAACAAAATCAAGCTCGCCGCGCCGGAGAAGTTCATCGTGCTCATGAGCGAGCGTCACCAGTTCGAAGCTGACGGCGGGTGCTTCTCGCGCGACACGCTCGACGACATGTCGAAAGAATACGATCGTTATAAAATCAGACAGGCCGATCCTGAACCGCCGCTTCGATCGCGCCGGGTCGAACGCGTCTCGCGTGATAATGGAGATCTGGATGTGCGTCAGCGCCTCGCGAACGGGCGCCGCCAGTCCCTCTGCGCGTGAGGTCGGGACAAGTTCCCGGCCTCTCATCGCAAACAGCTCATCACGGAAATAGGAACGCAGCCGGGCAACGGCTGCGCTCATGGCCGGCTGACTGAGGTTAATCTTGCGTGCGGCTGCGGTAAGGCTGCGCTCGGTCATTAGAGCATCAAGGGCGACGAGAAGATTCAGATCCAGGCCGTTGAAACGCATATCTTATATCCGACGCATTCGTCTTTACAGTGCATACAATGAGCGACAACGGCTGCATCTGAAGCAGTGTCATTGGCTCGCCCGAATCAACTCCGTTCCTCTCGTGCGATTGCAAGAAAGCTCGCGGATCATCGCAGATTGGCGCGCAGTGCGCTCGGACGACGACCTACGGCTCGAGCCCGTCGGGAGCGCGAACCTGATCGAGCTCGTCGATTCCAGGCACTCTCGCAACTCGACTTAGTCGAGTCGCCATCGGCGAGCCAGCCTAAGTGCCTCTCCCGCCAGAGCCATGAGTTTGCCCGATGTGCCCCGTCCGCCAGCGCAGCGTTGGTCAGGAGGCAAAACTACAACCTGACGCAGTGTCGGGTTCAAGCGATTTAATTGGCTTCGCCAAATACCTTCGTACTCGAAAGCTCGCGTCCTTCCGCGATGGCGTCGGACCTTGCTTGCGGTACAAGCGCACTGCACCACGCTTTGTGGGATCGTTAAGCGCACGGGCAAGCAATCTTTCACAATCCCGGGCCGGCTCGCGCGTGCGTTTTGCAGCATGGCCGTCCGGGAAGTTAAAATGACAAGGCAGCCACGTCGAATGATGAGCAGGATATTTGCATCTGCCGGGGCGGCTGCTTGTGGTGGACCTAGCAGCGCCTGCGCGTTGGCGACTCCCGATGCGCAGATCCCATGTTGGATGCCTCCTCCAACAATATCCGCCGCATCCAAATGCTCGCCGGATCGGTATTGTGGAACGCGGGCCACTGCACGGCCTCGGTGAATGTGGGCAGTGGGAGTGGTGGCTCGACGATCCGCAGGGGCATCCGCTTTTCGAAGTGTCTGGCGAGACGTAAGGGCATTGTTCCTATACGGTCCGTGTCCAACAATATGGGCGGAATCAGGCTAAAGCCCTGCACAACGACCTCGATGCGCCTTTTCAAGCCGTGCTCGAGCAAGAACCACTCCTCGAGGTTGGGCCTCAGTGCCCGTCCGAACTTGGCAGTGACGTGCCCCATAGAATTGTATTTCTCGAATGTAAGTGGTCGCAATAGCTGCTTGTTCGTGCGGCATCCCACGCATACGAGGGTCTCATCGAATAGCGTCGCCTTAGGATGCGCGCTCGACATGAACAATTCCGGCAAAATGAGAAAATCGACTTCCCCGCGGCGAAGCAGCTCACCGGGTTCATCGGAAAATGGCAGCAATTCGAAGCGCACCGCAGGCGCCTCCTGCGCCATACGATCGACGATTCTCCGAAAAAATACGATCGTCATGAAATCGGAGAGAATGACCCTGAAGCGTCGGCTCGACTTGGTCGGGTCGAACGCATCCCGAGAAATGATCGAGAGTTGGATGTGCAGCAGGGCCTCGCGAACCGGACCCGCAAGCGCCTCCGCGCCGGGCGTTGGCACGAGCTCGCGACCTCTCATCGTAAACAATTCATCGCGAAAATAGCTGCGCAGCCGCGCGATCGCAGCGCTCATAGCGGGCTGGCTCAGGTTAATCTTGCGCGCAGCCGCGGTGAGGTTGCGCTCCGTCATCAGAGCATCGAGCGCAACGAGAAGGTTTAGATCAAGTCCATTGAACCGCATGTCGTGAGTCTATCCATCGTGTGGATGTGTTCTATCGAAACAATCGATTTTACCAAACTGCGGAATGTTGGATAGCAAACATCAGTTTGGAAAATGAATTAGGTATGCCACGATGGCTATTGGTCGTACGCGGACTCCGAGAAAAACTCCTGGACGTGCGTGCACCTGCCGAATCCGTGTGGGAAGTGGCCATCTGTGCCGCGCGCGCGTTGCGCCTCTTCTAGGTGCGACCATCACGCGCTGCGACGCTAGGCAGGCCCCGATAAACCTTCGTATGCGTGTTCCATCCCTTTCCATATCGGCGGTTTACCCGCGTACACTTGAGGGCCTGCTCAGCCTGACCTTAGTGTCGCGACCAAGCGGCGTTCGCAGATCGCGGATGCCGAATATTTCCGGCGACTGGCCAAATGGCGCGCCTGTCCATCGCAATGCAAGGCGGGTCGAAGATGCATAGGACCGAAGTTGATGTGGTGCTAGCTGCGTGTGCCATCGATGAGCTTTCACGCATCGATGGCCAGCCCTCCGATGCGGTCATGCCCAACCGTCTCATTGGGATGTCCGGGCATATGTCGACCATGGCATTGGCTGGAACGACACGTGCGAGCTGCGCGATCGTCTCGCCGTTAACGATGGCGCCATTCCGCGACGGTCTGCTCTCGCGCGGTCTGGCGAGGAAAGCCGAGCGTGGATGCCGCGCGCCAACACATTCCAGATTGACCAACGGTTCGGCGAATAGCGAGTGTCTTACGTGACCATCTCCGCTCTCATCCCCACTGGCGCAGGGAAGTCCGCCATGAATATTGCCGTGTCCCGGTCTGCGGAAGAGCCTTCCGCGCGCACTCAAGTCCAGTGGAGCCTTCGCTGGGAAAACGAGCTGCAGCTCGCCGATCATGCCGAGCTTGCCGACTTCTTCCGTAAGAGCTATGGGCCGACCGGTGCGTTCAATGCGCAGCCATTCGAGGGTAATCGAAGTTGGGCCGGTGCAAGGCCTGAAGTACGCGTAATCGGTTACGACGCGCGCGGCGTCGCTGCTCATATCGGCCTACTACGCCGCTTCATCAAGATTGATGGCGTTGATCTCCTCGTGGCCGAACTTGGCTTATATGCCGTGCGTCCAGATCTTGAGGGGCTCGGAATCGGCCACTCGATGCGCGTGATGTATCCTGCGCTGCGGGAGTTTGGGGTGCCGTTCGGCTTTGGTACGGTCCGGCCTGCGCTTGAGAAGCATCTCACAAGACTTGTCGGAAGGCAGGGCTTGGCAACCCTCATGTCTGGCATTCGCGTCCGCTCCACGCAGCCAGATGTCTACCCTAATTTGTCGCCGATCCGCGTCGAAGACGTGCTCGTGGTGGTGTTCCCGGTTGGACGCTCAATGGGCGAGTGGCCGGCCGGAACGATTATCGATCGGAACGGGCCCGAGCTGTGAACGAACTCATGCCCCTATCTGCGGTGCGGCGCAACTACGGTGACGTCGGCGGAAGTCGCTCGGTCTACTTAACCTTCGATGATGGGCCCAATCCATTCTGCACGCCGGACGTACTCGATGTGCTGACGCAGCATCGGGTGCCCGCGACGTTCTTCGTTATCGGCACGTATGCGGCCGACCAACCTGAACTCATTCGACGAATGATCGCCGAAGGGCACGAGGTTGCAAACCACACGATGACACATCCCGATCTGTCCAGATGCGAAGCAGCGGAGGTACAGGATGAGGTGCTAACGGCGAGCAGGACAATCCGTTTGGCATGCCCGCAAGCTTTGCCGCGGCACATACGGGCACCCTACGGAATATGGACCGAAGACGTGCTTGCTACGTCAGCCAAGGCTGGCCTCGCAGCTGTGCACTGGTCAGTTGATCCGAGAGATTGGTCGCGCCCTGGGGTTGATGGCATCGTGAATTCGGTGCTGGCGGCTGTTCGCCCGGGTGCAATTGTGCTCCTGCACGACGGGTATCCTCCCGGCGAGGAGAGTTCGTGCACTGACGCCACTTCGCGTGATCAGACGGTGAGGGCGCTGACATATCTGATTCCGGCGCTGCAACTGCGCGGGTTCGAAATCCATCCGCTTCCTCAACTTCACTGAACAAAACTGGCACCCCATGGATCTGCTCGCTACAACCAGCGCTGTCGCCGTTTCGTCTTATGCGCTGCTCTCGACGATATACAAGAGCGCGCAAGCGCTTTACGCTCAGCCGGTCAATCCCTCTTCGCTGCAGAACGATCTCGGACAAGCCGAGGCGGTTCTGCCCAGCGTAGATGTCATCGTGCCCTGTTTCAATGAGGACCCACACACACTCTCCGAATGCCTCGCGTCGATTGCAAGCCAGGACTACGCTGGAAAACTGCAGGTCGTTGTGATCGACGACGGGTCCGCAAATCGCGATCTTGTGGGGCCTGTACACAAAACCTATGCGAGCGATCCGAGGTTTCGCATCATCTTGCTGGCCAAGAACGTCGGAAAACGCAAGGCGCAGATTGCCGCGATACGCAGCTCTTCCGGCGATCTGGTCCTAAACGTCGACTCGGACACGATACTTGCCGCCGACGTGGTCACGAAGCTTGTATTAAAGATGCAGGACGCTGACGTCGGCGCGGCCATGGGGCAGTTGATAGCGAGCAATCGCAACGAAACCTGGCTGACCAAGCTGATCGATATGGAATACTGGTTGGCTTGCAACGAAGAGCGCGCGGCGCAGGCACGCTTCGGCGCGGTGATGTGCTGCTGCGGCCCATGTGCCATGTATCGTCGCTCTGCGCTCGCCTTGCTGCTTGATCAATACGAAACACAATTCTTCCGTGGAAAGCCAAGCGATTTCGGCGAGGATCGTCATCTAACGATCCTCATGCTCAAGGCGGGGTTTCGAACCGAGTATGTCCCCGACGCGATCGCAGCAACAGTGGTGCCGGACAGCCTTGGGCCATATCTGCGACAGCAACTTCGCTGGGCTCGCAGTACCTTTCGGGACACGTTTCTGGCGTTGCGCCTGCTGCCCGAGCTGGATCGCTATCTCACGCTCGACGTTGTCGGACAAAATCTCGGCCCCTTGCTTCTCGCTTTGTCATCACTGGCTGCGCTCGCACAGTTCATCATCGGCGGGTCGGTGGCCTGGTGGACGGTGTTGACGATTGCGGCGATGACGATGGTTCGGTGCAGCGTGGCAGCGTTCCGTGCTCGCGATATGCGGTTTCTCGGCTTCTCGCTCCACACACCAATCAATATCTTTCTCTTGCTGCCATTGAAAGCCTACGCGCTTTGTACATTGAGCAATAGCGATTGGCTGTCGCGCAAAGTCACCGTGCAAAGCACGGGAGAAAAGAAGGCCATCATCCCGCATCCGATTGCCGGAACAGGTCCCGCAAGAAGTGGGGTGAGCTCTAGCGCAATTCGCAAGCCCGGGCTTTCGCACCGTCCATCGGGCTTGGCCGCCACCGACGGTGTTTGCGGTCGTGATTGATCGAGCGTCTACAAATAGGTTGAATGACCAGTGACACCGGACAAGAACTATCAGCTGTTGGAGCGCGAATTGGCCGTCGATGATCCATGGCGGCTCGACAGCAATTCGTTCGAGCAGGAGCGATACGCGCAAATGCTCCGGATGTCGCGTTACAACGGTGACGTTGTGCATGCCCTCGAAGTCGGATGTGCAGCCGGCGCCTTCACCGAAATGCTGGCGCCGCACTGCGAACGGGTCACCGTGGTCGATGTCATGCCGCAGGCGATCGAACGTGCTCGCCAACGGGCCAAAAGGTGGTCGCATATCACGTGGATTACCTGCGACATTCAGCGGTTCTCGACCGCTGAGCAGTTCAATCTGATCGTGGTGGCCGAGGTTCTTTACTACCTCAAGGACATCGCCGAGATGCACGCAGCCATCCGCAATCTGGTGGATATGCTTGCACCAAACGGCACCCTGGTGTTCGGATCTGCGCGTGATGCCACGTGTCGACGTTGGGGGCATGCCGCCGGTGCTGAAACGGTGATTTCTCTCTTCAATCAGAGTCTATCTGAAGTCGAGCGTCTGCATTGCCATACTGAATCGGTCAACGAAGATTGTTTAATCGTCCTGTTTCGGAAGCCGACTAACTCGTCAGAACAACCAAATCGCGGTCATTAGGCCAGGGGGTCGTATGCGCATCTGCGGCATCAAGTTAACACATGACGGGGCAATCGCTGTCGTCGAGGACGGGAAACTTGTCTTTTGTACCGAGCAAGAGAAGCGCGGCAACAATCCGCGGTATCAATCCGTCGATAACCTCGATGCAGTCGTGCTCGCGTTGGCCGAGCATGGCCTCGATCCACGAGACATTGATCAGTTCGTCATCGACGGCTGGGATGGGGAGATCGAGTCGCAGTTCCAGGTTCTCAGTGGGGCGGTTCCGATCGCGTTGAAGGGGGCGCCATATGTCGAGCGCCATGCCGAGGGCCTTCTAGATTCGGTCGATGGCTATGGCCTGATCCTCGGCGGCAAGGTGTTTCCCTACAAGAGTTACCCGCACGTCACGGGCCACGTCGCCTCGGCCTACAGCACCAGCCCGTTTGCCAGTGCCGGAAAGCCCGCGCTCTGTCTGGTATGGGATGGCTGCATCTTTCCACGTCTCTACTATGTCGAACCTCGAGGCGCGCGGCTCATTGCCAGCCTGTTTCCGATGATCGGTCATGCCTATGCTGCCGCGGGCCTTCATTTCGGGCCTTACAGGCAGCCGAATCGCACCAATTGGGACTTGGGCATCGCCGGCAAGTTGATGGCTTATATTGCGCTTGGCTCTGTCGACGAAGCCATCGTGGCTGTGTTTCAGGAGCTTTACGAAAAGCGCTTCGCTGCGGATACAGAGCAGGCCCGTCGCTACCGCGCTGACATCAACAATGCGGAGGCGTCGCTTGCCGCTGTGCACGACTTTTTCGAGGCGAGCGCGCTGCGCCTGACGGCCAAGCGAGGCGAAGACGTCCTTGCGTCGTTTCATGTGTTCCTGGAACGTCTTCTTGTCCGGGAAATCGCGATGGTTCTGCTACGGCACTCGTCGCTTCCGGGCGCGCGAAACCTATGCGTAGCCGGAGGGTGCGGGCTCAATATCAAGTGGAACAGTGCGCTTCGCGCGACGGGATTGTTCGATGATGTCTGGGTGCCGCCGTTTCCAAATGACAGCGGCTCGGCAATTGGCGCTGCTTGCAGCGCGATGGCGGCACAAAAGGGGTTCGGGCCGCTGGAATGGTCGGTCTACAGTGGTCCGGCGCTGCGGGCCAGCGAAATCCCGCCAGAATGGGAGGCTACGCCATGCACTCTGCGTGAGCTAGCGGCCATTCTCGCCGACAACAAGCCCATAATCTTCCTTTCGGGACGCGCCGAGCTTGGGCCGCGGGCGTTGGGTGGCAGAAGCATTCTCGCAGCGGCGACCTCGCCGGCAATGAAGGATCATCTCAACGACATCAAGCGCCGCGAGCATTTCCGGCCGGTGGCGCCGATTTGCCTGGAGGATCGGGCGCCGGAGATCTTCAGCCCCGGGACGCCAGATCCTTATATGCTGTTCGATCACCTGACCCGGGCGGAGTGGCGCGATAAGGTCCCTGCTATCGTCCATCTGGACGGCTCTGCGCGGTTGCAGACAGTCGCCCGCAACTCTCCGCACAAAATCGCAGAGCTGCTCGTCGAGTTCGAACAGCTCACGGGCATTCCGCTGCTTTGCAATACGAGTGCAAACCTCCACGGACGAGGATTCTTCCCGGACGCGGCCGCCGCCTGCCAATGGGGGCGCGTAGAGCATGTGTGGTGCGACGGTCTGCTCTGGACCAAGATGGTCGTAAGCAAGCCAACGTCCGCTGAACGGCTTCAGTCCGCCTAGGATGAACATGTCCAGCGCAGCAATCGACCTTGCCGGCGTAAGAAAATCATTTGGCGACAAGATCATCGTCGATGAGTTGTCGTTCTCGGTTGCGCGCGGAGAATGCTTCGGCCTGCTCGGGCCAAATGGAGCCGGCAAGAGCACGATTGCACGTATGCTGCTCGGGATGATCGCGCCGGACGCGGGCAAGATTACAGTCCTCAACGAGCCTGTGCCTGCCCGCGCTCGGGTAGCACGTGTGCGCATTGGCGTTGTGCCGCAGTTCGATAACCTCGAACTCGAGTTCACCGTACGCGAGAATCTGCTGGTATTTGGCCGCTACTTCGGCATGAGTGCTCGCAAGGTCGAGACGATTGTACCCTCGTTGCTCGAGTTTGCGCGGCTCGAAAGTAAGGCGGACGTGCGCGTCGCGCACCTGTCGGGCGGCATGAAGCGTCGGCTGACATTGGCGCGTGCCCTGATCAATGATCCGCATCTGCTTGTGATGGACGAGCCCACGACCGGCCTGGATCCGCACGCGCGCCACCTGATCTGGGAACGTTTGCGCGTTCTGCTTGCGCGGGGCAAGACAATCCTGCTCACCACTCACTTCATGGAAGAAGCCGAACGCCTATGCGATCGTCTTTGCGTGCTCGAGAGTGGACGCAAGATCGCCGAAGGAAAGCCGGACGTCTTGATCGACGAGCATATCGGATGCGACGTGATCGAGATCTATGGCGGTGATCCACATGAGTTCGGTGAACTGCTCAAGCCTTATGCTCGGCACATCGAAGTGAGTGGAGAGACGCTGTTTTGCTATGCGCCCTATCCGGAGCAGGTACGTGTGCAACTGCGCGGCCGAGCGGGTCTTCGCATTCTGCAGCGGCCGCCGAATCTTGAAGACGTGTTCTTGCGGTTGACCGGGCGCGAGATGGAGAAATGAGCGATGGGTGAAAGCTATGCGGCGTTGATGCCGGCTAACGCGTACAACTGGATCGCGGTATGGCGTCGAAACTTCCTGGCATGGAGGAAAGTCGCACTCGCATCGGTTCTCGGCAACCTCGCAGATCCCATAACCAACCTGTTCGGTCTTGGCTTTGGTCTTGGGCTAATCGTGGGCCGCGTTGAAGGGACTTCGTACATCGCGTTTCTGGCAGCCGGCATGGTCGCGACCAGCGCCATGACGTCCGCGACCTTTGAAACGATGTATGCAACCTTTGCTCGGATGGATGCCAAGCGAACCTGGGAAGCAATCCTGTCCACACAACTCACGCTTGGCGACGTCGTTCTCGGCGAATTGGTGTGGGCGGCCAGCAAGTCCGTTCTGGCAGGAGCAGCAATCGGGATTGTCGCTGCGACGCTGGGTTACGCGTCCTGGGCGTCCATTTTGTATGCGATGCCGATGGTCGCCCTGACCGGCCTTGTCTTCGCAAGTTTGGCGATGGTCGTCATATCTCTTGCGCCAAGTTACGACTACTTCGTGTTTTACCAGACGCTAATCCTGACACCCATGGTGTTTCTGTGTGGCGCAATCTTTCCGATGAGCCAACTGCCGAGTTCCTTTCAGCAGGTCGCCGGCTTGTTGCCGCTGGCGCATTCGGTCGACCTCATTCGCCCGGCGATGCTGGAGAGTGCGGACAGCGGCAGGGCCGTCTTCCATGTCGGTGCGCTCTGCATGTACGCGGTATTACCTTTCTTTGTGTCGACGGCATTGTTCCGGCGCCGCCTGCTGCGTTGACGAGATTCGCAATGCTCTCTGTATTGGCGGCAACGCGAGTTGCCACAGGAACAGCTGCAATGGCTTTAGAAGAACGCGATCATTCCCAGGTGCACGCCGCCGGATCGATCGAGCTGTGCGAGAACGCCGAGCACCTCAATAGGTCGAGCCGGCTCGGCGCCGGGTCGGGCTTCGCAAGAGCATTGGTTGTGCTGCCTGGCCCGCGTGGCCGAAAGGGCGTGACAGTACAGACGATTTAGTTGGGGAGGGCGGTTCGCTTTCCCGTCATGATCAAATGGAGAGAAAGATGTTGTGTCTCGGAGTGAGTGGCGGTCTGGACAGAATCTATCAAAGCTCGCCCGAACTGCCCAACACATTTCTGCACGATGGCGCCGCGGTGCTCGTGCGGGACGGCCGTGTGCTTGCTGCTGTCGAAGAGGAGCGCCTCAATCGAGTCAAGCACTCCAACAAGTTCCCAAGCAACTCGATCCGATACTGCCTTTCAACTGCAGGAGTTGAGCTTGCCGAGATCGACCGCATCGCGTTCTACGCGACTGAAGCCTACTGCAATGCCATGCTCGAGCGGCTGTTTGTTTCTCAGCCCGTGCCGTTGGACGCCAAACTGTTGCTACGTCAGCTGCTGGCAAGGGAGTTCGGCACCGAGGTCGATGCGTCGCGCGTGTACTTCGTTAATCACCATGAAGCACATGCCGCGAGCGCGTTTGCCATGTCTGGGTTTGAGCAAAGTCTCATCTTTGCGGTCGACGGCGGCGGAGATTTTCTCTCAGGTCTGCTGGCGGTGGGGACCGGCACCGAAGTGTCGCAACTCGTAAGCTTCCCAGAACATAACTCTCTGGGGCTGTTCTATCTCGAGACGATCCGTTATCTCGGCTACGGGTTGTTCGACGAGTATAAAGTGATGGGGCTTGCTCCCTATGGTGACCCTGCTCCCTATCGCGAGCTCTTCGCGCAGTTCTACGAATTGTTGGACAACGGTGGCTATCGGGTCCATCTGGACCGAATCGGTCCGGCCTTGATCCGCAGTATCCAGGTCCGGCGAAAGGGAATGGCATTCACGCAGCAGCATCGAGATGTCAGCGCTTCGCTGCAGGAAGCGCTGGAGCGAATCATCTTTCACATCCTGCGGCATCATCGCGATGCGACGGGCATGAAGCGCTTGTGCCTGGCGGGAGGCGTAGCCCACAATTGCACGATGAACGGTAAGCTGCTCTATTCGGCGCTTTTCGACGACATCTTCGTCCAGCCCGCCGCGCACGACGCCGGTTGCGCACTCGGCGCTGCATTGATGATGTCAAACGAGCTGGGTCGGCCCGCGCCGCGCGAGCGATTGTCGGACGTCTATTGGGGACCCGATCTCGGGACCGAGCAAGCCATAGAACAAGAGCTCAATGCATGGCCTGGCCACCTCGATTTTCAACGTTGTGATGACATCGCAGCCAGTGCAGCCGACTGGATGGCAAATGGCGCAGTCATCGGCTGGGTTCAGGGCCGATCTGAGTTCGGGCCACGTGCGCTTGGCAACCGCAGCATTCTCGCCGACCCGCGGCCGGCGGAAAACAAGAACCGCATCAATGCCATGGTTAAGAAGCGCGAGGGCTATCGTCCGTTTGCGCCGTCAGTGCTGGAGGAGGATGCAAGCGAGTTCTTTGAGCTCCCAGGCGGCAAGCGGGAGTTTCCCTTCATGAACTTCGTGGTTCGTGTGCGTGCGGCCCACCATAGCGTGCTCGGTGCGGTCACGCACGTTGATGGGACTGCTCGGCTGCAAACGGTCTCGCGCAACACAAACCCTGCCTATTGGGATGTCATTAACGCATTCAAGAAGCGAACCGGCATCCCGGTTCTTCTAAACACGTCCTTTAACAACAATGCCGAGCCGATCGTCGATTCCGTTTCAGACGCCATCGTCACGTTCTTGACGACCGACCTGGACGGACTTGTAGTTGGGCCATTCCTCGTCAAGAAGCGGCCGGCAACGCTGCAGGATTGGTGTACACTGAGCGTTTCATTGCCTCCGTATGCATCCCTTCATCGTATTCGCTCCTACACAGCCGATGATCGTCAGGAAACGGTTTCCGAGATCCGTATGGGACATTCGGGGCGCGAGAGCATGCGTATCTCGCATGAGCTCTTCGACCTGCTGATGCGGATCGAGGGGGAGGCCTCGCTCGGCTGGCTTCTCGACACAACAATGTTGGACCAGCCCAAGCGCGAAGGTCTCGTGAAGGAACTGCGACTCCTGTGGGAGCAGCGCGGCGTTCGGTTGCATCCGCTACGCGCTGCTTGCGTCTGCAGTAGAGCGCAAAGCGGAGCATAACCGGCGATCATGAGTATCGACTGGCTATGCCTCCATGTACAGGCGGCTGGGCCGAGGTGGATTAGGGGCACAATAGGCATCCGGTTGAAATCGGGTATATCGGCGCAAAAGCTCTGAATGGATAAGCGTTGACAGAACCCGCCACGAGGATAGCGCTGCTATGAAGTTCTACCGACGCAGCTCGCGAGCAGCACAAGCGGCGGCCATAACATCGGCCAAGACCATATGTGAGGTGTCTCCAATGACGTCTCTTGTTCAACCAGGAGCCCGGAAGGAGGCAATGCAGATGCTTGGCGGTCCGAAGAATGATCGGTTCGTTGTGTCCCGGCGACGTACGGGCTTGGGCGACTGCCTGTGGTCGCTGGCGGCGGCTTGGCGGTTTGCGCAGCGGACCGGACGGAACCTGGTCATCGATTGGCGGGGGTCTTGCTATCTCGAGCAACCATTCACTAACGCCTTTCCGGTCTTCTTCGAGCCAGTTCAAGACATTGCTGGCGTACGGGTGATCTGCGACGACCAGATCAATCAGCGCTCATTTCCGGGACCTTTCTTCCCGGGATGGTGGAATAGGCCAACTATTGATTGCGCCTATCGGCCGGACGAGCAGATTTTTCGGGAACGCGATGAACTCGATCAGCTGTTCCAAAGTCAGCAAGATTGCGATGCAAATACGATTGTGTGTGACGCCTGCCTGATGTGGCGCTGCGATGAAGAGGCTGAACGAGAGATCTTTCGGAGCATCAAGCCGCGATCTGAAGTTCAGGGGCGGATTGATGCCATCTTCCGTGAGCACTTTGAGCCGTACAGCGTGATCGGCATTCATGTTCGGCACGGCAACGGCGAGGATATTATGGGGCATGCGCCCTACTGGGCTGATCCCGAGCGCGCCTTGCGACAGGTCTGTAATGCGATCGACACGGCCAAGGCGTTATCGCATGAAAAGCCTGTTAGGGCTTTCCTGTGCACGGACAGCGCGCTCGTCCTTGAAAAGGTGTCAGCAATGTTTCCCGACGTTTTCACGATTCCAAAGCGCTTCCATGCGCCTCAGGCCGGACCTTTGCACAGCGCGGCGCTCGGAGCCGAGGGCGGATTTTCCGCTCTCATCGAGATGTATCTCCTTGCGCGATGCGACACTGTGATCCGGTTCCCGCCGACCAGCGCTTTCACGCGTTATGCGCGCCTCTTTGCGCCACGCGTTATAGAATTCGATTTGAACGATCCGAGCCGATTGATCTTGATTGAAGAAGCCTCACAAGAGCTGGTGTCTTCATGAAGGTTGTGACCCGCCTCATCGATCTGATGGCGGCTTTTTGCATCAAGCTGTCCTGCCACTATGTTTCGGGGCGGCAATTGATTGCTCAAACCGACGCTCCAACATGCCCTTGCCCTGGAGAGAAAACCTAACGTGTGAAGTTGGTACGTCAGGTTTCGTTTCGTATCGAGACGGCTACTGGGTGTCTCCGCCATCCTGACCAATCGTTGCCTCGACGAGTAGGATTCTTTATCCGCTCGCTCCTTATTGCGCGATCACGAGAGCGCAGCTTGATGTCAGGTCCTAGCAGTGACCGAGTTTGCTTCAGGCATTGTGTGGGTGATGCACCGTCGATGTCGCAAAGCACACGCACCATGTCTCGAATCGGCCAAGTTTTTGGCGTGCGCGACATTAGGACGCAAAACCGGAGCGTCTTTGCGTGCATCGTAGTGGCCCAAATCCTGCTACGCGTTTGCCAGCGGCGCTACATCAGAGGAGGCGGGCGTGGGTCTCGATCTGCCAAATGACGATCTGGTCGCAGGTCCGCTGCCCGAGACACATTTGGGCTGTCCCTTTCGCGTCGATAAAGCCCGCCTCCACCAGGGAGAGCAGAAGGCGATGTTGCTGACTGGGGCATCGCGCGGAATTGGGCATGCCACTGCCAAGCTGTTTTCGGAGGCAGGTTGGCGCATCATTTCTTGCGCGCGCCAGCCGTTCGATGGCGAGCGGTGCCCGTGGGACTCCGGGCGCGAGGATCATGTCCAGGTCGACCTTAGCGATCATCAAATGCTGCCGCGCTTGGTCGCGCAGGTCAAGGAACGCTTGGCGGGCGCACCCTTGCACGCACTAGTGAACAATGCCGGCATCTCGCCGAAGACGTCCGATGGTGACCGGCTGACGTCGTTGACGACGTCAACCGAAATCTGGATGAGAGTGTTTCATCTGAATCTCGTGGCCCCGATCCTGCTGGCGAAGGGCTTATTCGACGAGCTAAGGGCCGCGTCAGGATCGATTGTCAACGTGACGTCGATCGCTGGTTCGCGGGTGCACCCGTTCGCCGGCAGCGCCTATGCGACGTCGAAGGCTGCGCTTGCGAGTCTCACACGCGAAATGGCCCATGATTATGCGCCGCATGGCGTTCGCGTGAACGCGATCGCGCCCGGTGAGATCAGGACGGACATGTTGTCGCCCGACACGGAAGCGCGTCTCGTGCCAAACATCCCGCTGCGCAGAGTGGGCACACCCGACGAAGTGGCCAAGGTCATCTTCTTCCTATGTTCGGATGCCGCAAGCTATGTTACGGGGGCCGAGGTGCCGATCAATGGTGGGCAACATCTGTGACTAGAGCAAGCCTGGCAACGTCGCTGATTTGAGCCTCAACGCTCGAGCACGTGTTCTACGCTGGCGTCGCGCACCTATTCCGAAAAAAGATGAAATCAAGCCACTGTAAGGTTACTGTCGTGCCATGAAAAGGTGTTACGCTTCTATGTCATCTCGTTAACTCGTGACGCTAGATCGAGCATGACATGCAAAACGAAGCTCGCAAACCCGAACAAGGTGTTAGGGAGGATGATCAAAATAACGGAGACCGCCTCATGCTGCATATCGCTTCCGCACGCGAAATACCTGCCTCTCATCCAGAGACGGAGCGCGAGCTCTCAGGCGAGCCGCTGCGCGAGAGCGCGCTGACCGGCATCTTCGAAATATCGAAAATACTCGCCGCTCCCTGCCGACTCGAGGTCACGCTGGCCAACGTCGTGGGCCTTCTGCAATCGTTTGTGCAGATGCGACACGGAATCGTCTCACTGTTCGACGATGACGGGATGCCGGACATTACCGTGGGCGCTGGCTGGAGCGAAGGCAGCGACGACCGCTTCCGGATGCGCCTGCCACGGAAGGCAATCGACCAGATCGTTGCGACCGACAGGCCTCTTGTCGCCGAGAACGTGGCAGCGGAGCCGGCGTTCAGCGCAGCTGACCTTGAGGTGCTCGGTGCCTCGGATAATATGCCGGTGTCGTTCATCGGAGTGCCGATCCGCATCGATCCGAAAGTCGTGGGTACGCTGACGCTCGACCGTGTCCGTGACGAAAGGTCGAATCTCCGGCTCGATTATGATGCGCGTCTTCTCACCATGATCGCCAACCTGGTGGGACAGACAGTGAGGCTGCATCGCTTGTTCGCCTGCGATCGCGAGCGGCTGATGGCGGAGAAGGACCGTCTGCAAAAGCAATTATTCGAGTTTAAGCAGCCTGTACGAGAGCGTAAGAAGCTACCTGTTCATGGGATCATTGGCGACAGCCCGGCGCTGCGCGGGTTGCTCGAAAAGATCGCGATCGTGGCCAAATCGAACAGCACGGTTCTGCTGCGCGGCGAATCCGGTACCGGAAAGGAACTTGTAGCCAAGGCTATTCACGAATCATCGTCTCGTGCCAAGCGGCCCTTCATTAAGCTGAATTGCGCGGCTCTGCCTGAGACAGTGCTGGAGTCTGAGTTGTTCGGTCATGAGAAGGGTGCCTTTACCGGCGCCTTCAGCTCGCGCAAGGGTCGCTTCGAGCTTGCTGACAAAGGCACGCTGTTCCTTGACGAGATCGGCGAGATTTCGGCCCCGTTCCAGGCGAAGTTGCTGCGAGTCCTGCAGGAGCAGGAGTTCGAGCGGGTCGGTAGCAACCAGACCATAAAGGTCGATGTTCGAGTCATAGCCGCAACCAACAGGAACCTTGAAGAGGCTGTGGCAAGAAGCGAGTTTCGCGCAGACCTTTACTATCGCATCAGCGTTGTTCCCTTGCTGCTGCCGCCGCTGCGCGAAAGACGCAGCGATATTCCGCTGCTTGCCGCCGAATTCCTGAGGAATTTCAACAGCGTGAACGGCCGTACGCTGACCTTGGAGGCGAGCGCGATCGATGTGCTGATGAGCTGCGGCTTTCCGGGCAATGTCCGCGAGCTCGAAAACTGCATCGAGCGCACAGCGACTTTGTCGGCCGGACCATCGATCGTGAGAAATGATTTTGCATGTTGCCACGGCCAGTGCCTTTCCGCGATGCTGTGGAAAAGTACGTCGGAGGAGGCGACAGTCAAATCGGCACCGCCCGTCCCAGCGCCCGCCAAGCCGATCACTTCGCTGTCTGAAGCGATCGCACCGGTCCCGCCCGTCGGCAGCGAGCTGGCCTCACTGGCACCTCCCGGCACAGTCCTCGTAAGTGGCGCGAAGATGGCCGATCGCGAGCGGGTCATCGCAGCCATGGAAAAATCCGGCTGGGTACAGGCAAAAGCGGCGCGCTTGCTCGGACTAACGCCGCGCCAGATTGGCTACGCGCTGAGGAAGTACGGAATCGAGATCAAGCGGTTCTGAACGCGCGGATCATGAGAGGACAATGGATGGGTTTCGGGTCGCACCCAATCCCACCAAAATCTGAAAAAGTGGCCCGCCCCGGCGGCAGATTGAGCACGCGTGCGAGGAGCCGCCCGCCTGTCGCCGTGGCAAGGCGAGTTCGCTTGGAGCGTAGCGAGAACTGGCCTGAGCGGCGCGGTGGTGAACCCGTCGGCGCGCTATGGGTTGATACCATTGTGCCGCCCCTGGCCGACGCGGCCGCGTCGCCGACCAGCGGCAATCAACAGCTCCGACATCGATCAAGTTCACCGCTCGAAGCGGTGAATGCGGTAATGCGGTGGGCACGCAACCGTCCCCACTGTGAAGCCTATGGATCGTAACCGTGTGGTTCTATTTACTTCCTGCCAGTTCGTCGCTTGATCATGGCGTCCGAGCCACCCTTTCTTTCCCGGAAGACTAATTGAATGGACAAACTAGGGTGGATGAATGGAGAAGCGACATAAGGTGGAGACGTCGCAAAAGGCGGTGCGCATCGGGCAGCCGAAGGACTTGGCCGCCGAAGTGGATCAGCGGACCTTCATCTTGGCGCCGAGATCGGAAAGCACGGTAGCGATACTATCGATTGTTCCCGCCACATGCACGTAGCGCAACAAGTCGAGACCGGTGAGTTCTGGCGAGGACAGTTTAAAGTGGCCCGTATCCGTCTTTTGATCGGTGATCGCTTCCGTAAGAGTGCTTATGTCCTTGCGATAGAAAAACGTGAGGATCGAACGGCCAGCGCGGGTTTTGGGGTATCCGCTTATCTGTTACGGTCTGAAATTGCATCACGGCTTCGCAAGGGAAAATTCGTGAGTCGCATGTCCCGCTGTTTCGACTACAAGCACGAGCGCCGGGTCCGGCGTGGTGAAATCTAGTGGGATAATTTCTATGGCACTGCCTTGGCTGAATGATCAACTGGCGGCGTTGAAGCCGAAAGCGCTCGATGATTTCTCGCGAACCACGATCACCGGAGCGCAGCATGCGCTCGGCGATTTCGACAATCCGCTGCGCCGGAATTTCTTCAGCACGGCCATGCGCATCCTGTTCGAGCACATGATGGGGACGCTTGCCCCGGTCGAAGAAGTCATTCAATCACAATGGTTCGTGCCCGAGCGTGAAGGAAGCGTTCCGACCCGGGGCCAACGGATCGTATTTGCAATTCAAGGCGGCTTGACCGACGCGTTCGTCAAGGACACGCTTCAAGTCGATATCGCACCTATCCGGAAAAAGCTCATCAAGGCCGTCGATAATCTAAGCAAGCATGTGCACGGCCGCGAAGATACGATCATTGAGGGACGCGACGAGCAGGATGCCGCAGCCTCAGGCGCGATCGAGGCGCTCGGAAATTTCCTCGATACCTATCACGAATGCCGTAAGACGATTTTGGATGCTATTCAAGACGAACTTGACGATACGACCGTGGACGCGCTGATGACCGACACGATCCTGGAAGTGGATGAGCTAGCGACCCATCACTCCGTCGAGGAAGTCTACGTAGACACAACGTCGGTACGTTCGATCGGCGCGCACTTTATTACATACCGCGCGACGGGGACGATCGCGGTCGGTTTGCAATGGGGGTCAAATTCAGACATGCGGCGCGGCGATGGAGCCGAGGCCGACCTATCGTTTCCCTTTCATTGCGATATCAGGTCTCGCTGGACGATCCGCTCAACATGCCTTTCAGCGAAACCGAATACGCGGTCGATATAAGCTCATGGCGAGACGGTATGACGCCGGACGACGACGGCCTTTGATCGGCCAGCCGTCCGCGGAAGAGGGCAATTTCTGGTGGCGTCATCTCGCAATCACCAACATGCTGGTGGAGATCGACAAAGCCTCGTCCAATTATGGAGTTAGGCCAACCCAGCAAATTTGAAATCAATGAATGCTTCAGGAGATTTTAGTGAAGTTACTTTTTTTGACCACCGGTGCTTTGCTCGCGGCATTCACGTCCGCGGCTTCCGCACAAGATCTCAAAGAATTGTCTGACTTTGCCCAAAGTATTTGCGGTGACATTCCAGAAGGTACTTACACAAAAACAGCCATACAGGGGAAGGTCGGCGCAACCGCCGGACTGCTGGCCAAGCTCGTGAGCGGTAATGCAGAAGTCAGCGCCGAGCGTAAGGACGAGGTCTACAAAGGCATCCCATTCGACAAGCTGCCAGACAACATCCCGACGGTGGCTATGTGCAAATCAGAGCTCGTCAAAGTCATACTGGCGAGAAAAAAGTAAGCTTCAAGAAGTGCCGCCTGAAAGACTTCGGCCAAGAAGGCTGGAACCAGAATGAGACCTACGCCAATTCCTCCGGCTGGATGGGAGGCGGACACGATCAGGGCCAGTGGTGTAACCAAGTCGCCAACTCGTTTATCGCATCACGGCAGGTTGGGCCTCTGAGTACCTGGACAAAAGTTACCTCTGGCGAAGAAAACCATAAAGATACGTGGGGCCATGTCACGTATAAGTACAGTTGTACAGTGAAGGTCAGCTGGGATCCGCTGTATTTCGAGCGGGAGGACGCGCGCTGCGGCACGGTAGAACAGTAACAGCGTATTTAACGGTTCAGCCGATTGATGGTCGCAGCCCTGCCCCTTGGCGAAATTATAGAGATTGCACATGACTTGAGAGTACTAGCCGCGCCCGCAAAGGCAATTCGAGGTACATTTCAGGCCTTTGGGGCAGCGGGAAAGGCTCGGTCCAATGCCTCGGTGAGCGCGCTAAGTCGCCTCTCGAAGTAAGCCAGTGAGCGCCGTGTGTGTCTCTCCCACTCGTCCCAGACCATCGAATGGCCGGGCGGCCGCTTGGGATCATTCAGGATCGACGAGCGCGAGATGATCTGGGCTCGCGTCGCGCGGATCATCCCAACCGTATCGTCTAAGTTGATGTCGGGATTGGGTTTGAACGATTCACTCAAGGTGTACTGGATGCTTTCCTCGTCGCGGGCTTCGGCTGCATCCTCCATCGCCTGAAGCTTGCCCTCGGAAAGGAGCTCAAGCGCAAGTGCATCAATGACTTTAGCTTTCCGCTTTACTTCCCTTTCTTCCTCTCCATCCGGCAGCCAGCTAGCGGCCACGCAAAGCGCGCTGATGAACTGCAAACATTCGAAGAAGTTGGTTGGCCTATGTTCGGTCAACGTCGGATGCGCGGCCATGAGTTCATCAATAGGAACGGATAGCCTACCGAAATAAGACCGAAACAGCGCCGATTGGCCGGCCATGGGCGAGGGCATCCGGATGCCATCGAGCGCATTCATTTCCTCGATGTTACTGGGAGACAGGATGCGCTGGCAGAGATCGTCGGTGACGTCGTGGAAATGCGGGGATTTTTGCAGCCACGCGGGTGTCACCCTCATGGGGTTGACCGCCGCGAATTCCGGCGCGCCAGCAGTGCGAAAGGCGGCTGCGACAAGTGCGGAACAGAAGATGCCGCCGTCCTTTGGCCGGAACCGTGGCGCATCCGGCAGCACCGATGCAATTGCGTGCGGCACCGAATAGCCCTTTGCAAAAAATAGCATCGCAGCGCTTGCGGCCGCCCGCGCGATGGCGGGGTCGGAATAGCGGAGGACGCGGATATGCTTGAGGTCGTGAATGAAGCAATTCTGCGCGTTCAGGTTCGTGACCCCATCGCCGGTCGCCTCGATGAGCGTCGGTGGCACGGTGCACATCAACGCGTGGCTGTAGTTTCCCCGCGAGACGAATGCGATCAGGTCGGACGTCATCTTTCCTTTGGCCCTCGCTGCCTCTGCGTTGCGGGTCAGGATGACGTCGCCAGGCTGCATCGCGTTCAAATCAAGCTTGAACACATGGAGCCCGTCATATCGCGGATTCCTTTCAATCATACCAAACTCCCGTATGGGGATGCCACCTTAGGTCGGAACGCGCAACGGTCTTTCAATCGCTTGAGAGTCTCCTAGAACCCGGACGACGATCCGCGAACGAGCCTCAGTTGCCTGGTCGGCATGGTCCTGTCCCAGAGAGTCGCTCGCCGGAGGCACTCGCGCAACGGGCTCGCTTCGACGCCGCTATCGCTGCCCATTGCGCGGGTGCCTTGTTAACCGGTCTCGCGACTGCACTCGCTTTCGGACCCCGCCGTCATTTCATGCCGGCGTCGCTATCACTGTCCCTCAGCGGGTGCCTTCTCTCTCGCCTCCGCTTTGCTTCGGCAAGGGCGCTTAGCCGGACGATACCGTAGGTACTGCTCGCTGGTACTTCGGGGGCCGTACGTTACCACGCGTTACTATCCATTCTGCGCAGCAAATCTCTCAGCCGTGCCACCCTCGCTCAAACGAATGGAGCGATCATGATCATTGGCGGCTTCGAATAAGGGCATCCAAACCATCGAGGATGTTGTCTCGCATCTCATTAAGCATCCCGCCGATGATGCATACATTGCGGACTTACTGACCTCGTCGGATTATCTCACGCTGTGGCAAATCAACATCGAAAGGAATCCTTGGCAGTACGACGATGTGTTGCTCGCGGAGGTGCCACGCAAGGAGTGCGAAGAGTACTGCAGGGGTATCGTAGAAGATGACGCAAACGGCCCGCATCGGTATGTCGTGAACCGTGGCGCCTTTAAAGGACTCCACCACCGTTTTTCCCTTGCCACCTTCAAACTGTTCTTCGAGCTTTACGATCTTCTTTCGTCGGAGCATCGACAGCGGGTAACGGTGGCTCGCCGATGGTTGGAAGCGAACGGCCTTATCGCCCCTGCAATCGAGCGCTTTCACGTCCCACACACGTCCGAATGGTTCGCCACGCTTCATCAATGGGACCCGGTTCAAGCCGCGCAAACGAAATTCGTGGTCGACGACGCCGGCCGCGAGGATGTTTGTTCGATCTGCGGCGATGATCCTGCGGATGACTATCGACTTGCAAAGCCGTTTCGGCCGGCAGGCACCACGGGCACGTTGCGCCTCTGCGACGATTGTCTGGAAATCCGCAGGGCGATGGGAGAGCCCTATGAGAAACTATAGCGACGGCTCCCGCCCCGTGGACGGCGGCCATTGATCGAAGCGTCGCCACTCTCTTTCGGTTTGTTCGGCTTGCGATAGAAGTCTTATATTATCAATGGCTTCGGTGGCGATTTACGTGTTGTTAGCGGAAGTTCCGTATGATATTAAATGTCGGATATAAATAGATCATATCCGACGAATCGGATCATAAGCCATGGCCAAGCCATCTTCGACACAACAGGACCGCGCCACTGAGTTTCTCAAGGAGCGCGGCATCGCGCGCCTTTCTGAGCTTGCCACGGCGGGCGTCACGGCGGCGACCATCGCCCGCATGAAACAAAAGGGCCTCGTCGTGCAACTCGGCCGCGGCCTCTACCAACTTCCCGACGCGCCCATCGACACGCATCATTCCCTCGCCGAAGCCGCGAAGCGTGTACCCAAAGGGGTCGTCGCGCTGACCTCGGCGCTCGCCTTCCATGACCTGACTGATACCATCCCCTCGATGGTCTGGCTCGCCATCGGCCCCAAAGACCGGCAACCGCTTTCGACAAACCCACCCATGCAGTTCGTTCGCTTCAGCCCCGAGCGGCTTCAGGAGGGCGTGGAGACCCATACCATCGAAGGTTGCCCGGTGAAGATCTTCAGCCCCGCCAAGACCGTCGTCGATCTTTTCCGCTACCGGCGGAGCGCCGGGACACGCTATCGTCACAGCACCGGCCTCAACCTCGCGCTGGAAGGCCTGCGCGAAGCCCTGAGAACCCGTAAGGCCAAGCCTTCGGAGATCGCGGATTTCGCGCGCAAGGCCGGGGTTTGGAAGGCCATGCAACCTTATATGGAAGCGATGACGGCCAATGGCTAACCCACCCAAGAATGTCGCGGCCTCAGTTCGCGTGCGGCTGCTCACGCTCTCTAAGGAGCGCAATCAGCCCTTCGACCTCCTCCTCACCCGCTACGTGCTAGAACGGCTCCTTTATCGTCTCGGCTCGACGGACTATCGCAATCGCTTCGTTCTCAAGGGCGCGATGCTGCTCGCGACCTGGGTCGACAACCAGTTCCGGCCGACCCGCGACCTCGACCTTCTCGGTTCGGGCAATTCCGACCCCGACGCGCTGTTGGCGATCTTCAAGGAGATCGCCGCCGTCGACGCCGCCGACGGCGCCATCTTCGACCCGGCGAGCTTCACCGTCGACCGCATCCGCGACGAAAACGAATACGGCGGCGTCCGGATCAAGGGTAATGCCACGGTCGAGAACGCCCGCGTCCGCGTCGTGATCGACATTGCCTTTGGCGATGCCATCGAGCCTGGCGTGCAGGAGACCGACCTACCGGTGCTGCTGGATTTTCCGGCGCCCAAGCTACGCTCCTATCCGCGCGAGACCGTTATCGCCGAGAAGTTCCAGGCGATGGTCGCGCTCGGGCTCGCGAATAGCCGTCTGAAGGATTTCTACGACGTCTGGGTGCTGATCCGCTCCTACAAGTTCGAGGGCGACGCGCTGGCCCGAGCCATCAAGGCGACTTTCGAACGCCGCAAGACCGAGATTCCGACCGCACTGCCGGACGCATTCACCCTGGCCTTCACCGAGGACGCCGGTAAGAAGGATCAGTGGGCGGCGTTCACCAAGCAGGTTGCAGTTGACCCCGGCTCGTTGACGAAAGTCGCCAAGACGCTCGCGGAATTCCTGATGCCGCGCGCGAAAGAAGCCCTCGCCCTGAAGGACGGGGAGAAGGCGACTTAGCCGAATGACCGCGATGATCACGCCGTTGATTATCATGATGACCAGCAGCAGCACCATCAGCATCAAGATCATCATCGTCGGCACCACCAGCGCCTGCCGGACCAGCAGCACTACCGGCATCGGGATCATGACCAGCATCACGGCATGACCGTCAAAATCCCGGCGGCGGGACCTTGAAGGCCGACCACTTCGCCCTATCCAGAGGAGTTACATCGGTGAGCCGGAGGCTCGAATGTCGTTTGAAGTTGATGGATTTTTCTCGCGCGATCTTGAGCTGTTTCAGCGCGCGGTACGCACCACCGCGCCGACCAAGGCATGGTTCGACTACGCGCTCGACTTGAACCGCATCGGGTTCGATCTGCTGCGGAACGCGACCACCGCGCGGTCAGAAAACGCAGCCTTCGCCATACACGGGTTGTTTGTGCGGGTTCACCAGTCATTCCAGTCCGCGCTTCTGCTCGCAGAGCGCGGGCTCGTCGGTGATGCGCGAGCCGTTCTTCGATCGGGCGTCGAGGGGACCATCGCCATTTATGCGCTGCATCCCGATGCCACTTTCATCGACCGGCTGATCGAGGCCCACCACTACAACCAGCGCAAGGCTGCCCGCGTGCTTCTCGACGATCCAGCCTATCTTGCTGCTTATAAGGCCGGGGATGTGGCCGCGATGAAGGCCGTGGTCTCGTCGGTGGATGCCATGGAAAAAACCAAGGGAGCGAAGTTCCGCGACATCAATTGGGCCGACGTGGCGCTGAAATGCTGCGCCGACCTCTACCAGTTGATGTATCGCTCGCTGTCATCCGACGGTACGCATACGACCCTTAATACCCTAGACCGCTACGTCCTGGCAGACGCCAAGGGGTAGATCACCTCTTTCAAGTCGGCGCCGGGACCGGAGGGGCTGCTGGAGACGCTGAGCGCGGCTTGCCTGCTGTTTCTCTGGGCGGCCGATCCCTTTGCGGACAGCGCCGGCCGTTCCGACATCACGGCCAGGATCAAGCAAGAGGTGCAGCGCTTCGCGACATTGCCAGGAGCCTTCCCCGATATGCCACCGAAGGCCGCGTGATCCCATGCCTGTCAGATCGCTCCCCGATGCGACTCTTGCAGCGATTGGCAAGGAAGTGAGCCAGCAGGCTATCGAGCTGGTAGCCCATAGGCCCGAGCCTTGGGCTCAGCCCACCGATTGCTTTCGTAACGTCGCGCGCAAGATTGCCGAGAGCGGCGGCAGCGCGCAGTGCGGCTACACGTTCCACCACCGCTTCGCCCAGAAGATCGAAGGCCTCCCGCTCTACATCTACCTGACCCATCATGCCGTGTGGGTGTCGCCCGAGGGAGACCGCGTGGACGTGACGCCTTATCCTGACCCGCGCCATGCGCCGCTCGACCACAGCAAGAAAATCAAATTCCTGCCCGATGACACGGCCGATCCGATCGTGGTGCGCGGCCAGCCGATCCCGCTGCCGCTGCGCTTCTTCGCCGTTGACGACAATCCGGAACTGAAGGCCTACGTCGCGGAACTCAATCGGAAGGAACAAGAAGCTTGCCGCAACCTCGCTTCGCAAGCCTAACCTGGGACGTGCGGCGCCCAGTAATCCCCAGCCAGAAAACCTGCATGGCACAAATTTGGCACATACCGAGGTGCCCATCGTTGAATTCGTTAAGGTTTTTCCAGCTTCGGAAGTTGCTCATAACCTGAAGGTCATAGGTTCAAATCCTATCCCCGCAACCAAGCGGGCAAAAAACCCAGCAATCCGAATGGTTTGCTGGGGGTGCTATTTTGACCGATATTGCCTCCAACGATATCAATGACTTAGCTCACGGGTTCAAATCGCCCTGCAACCACACATGTTGCGCACAAGAGCGAAGAGATGTCGCGCGCCCGGCTTAGTGCTGCCCGCGAGTGACGATTGATTTTTCTCTGCGAGATAGCCGAGCCCGTGCGCTTTGGCTTGATTCAAACTGCTCGCGTGCCATCTGGCGCCCAATAAGGCGAGCAAGCTTTCTGAGGAGCTGATCTCCGCGGATTGGAATAGGGGGAGATCGATGCCATCGAAAGTAAGCGGAGCAGCTCGTCCCTCCCCGTGCCCCTTGCGTTCGCTCATGGGCTGCATTTCGTTTGGTGCCGAAGCCACGTTTCCGCGTCGCGTGCGGTTTGACGCTCGCCTCCTTCGTCATTGGCATCGAGGCCTCTTCCGCCAAGGACGAATCTTTGCACTCGGTTGCTCGTTCCGACCGCTCAGGACAGAGCAGGGATTCCAAATTGCTTGGGCTGCTGCTGTTCCAACCCCATGCAGGGTTCGCGTTCCAGCCATTTCGGGCCGTCTGCCGCCGCCCTCTTCGCAGCCTCGCTCGTCGTGTTCTCGCGCCTGGGGCAGGAGTTCACGCCGACGCTCGATGAAAAGAACATCGTCATGGAGGTGAAGCGCGCGTGCCGAGCACAGCGCCGGCCCAGGCTCAGGCCATTCAGTTCGAAATCGAGAAGGTGATCAGCAAGTTTCCGCAGGTCGGCGTTCGTGCTCTCGCGCGCCGGTACGCTGGACCTGGCAGTCGATGCTCGGCCAGACTTGGATCTTAGTGCGAGGAACCTGCGGTCTCGCCACCGAGTTGCGCTACGAGCCAATCTGCAAAGGCCCGTACCGCAGATCTTTGTCGGCTGGCGCGCGGGTAGATCAGGCGATGGCCGACGTAGCGGATATCGTTGGCGCGTCCTGACAGCGGCGCAACCAATCGCCCGCTCGCCAGTTCGCGTTCGGCCAGAAGCGTTGATTCCAACGCTACTCCCAATCCCTCGGCGGCCGTTGCGATTGCTAGAAAGCTGCGATCGAACCTCATGCCGTGGAGCGCAGGCGCTTCCGATCCGTTCGCAGTGAACCATTGGTGCCACTGAACCTGCTTCACGTCTGAACGGATGAGCGTTTGATCGAGGAGGTCGGCGGGCTTCCTGATCGATTTTGCCAGAGCGGGGGAACAGAGCGGCGTGACCGTCTCCTCTGGAAAAGGGATAACCTCAACGCCCTCTGCGCGCGGCGGACCGTAGACGATGTCGATATCAAAATCATCGTTGCTGAAGCGAGCATAGTCCGTGCTCGCAGCCAGGCGGACTTCGAGCTTCGGAAAAGCGGTGAGAAACTGTGCAAGCCGTGGTGCAAGCCACTGCGCAGCAAAACTGGGTGCCGAATGGACGCGCACCAATTGAGGTCCGCGCGCGGCGACTTCCTCAAGGCCACGGCGAAGCTGATCGAAGGCCGCTCCCGTGTGTCGCATCAGATTTTCGCCGGCCGGCGTGAGCCGCACCGATCGCGCGCTGCGCTCGAACAGAACGGTGCGAAGCGTGTCCTCCAGCTTGCGGATCGCATGACTGACGGCACTCGGCGTCAGGTGAAGCTCATTCGCCGCATCGCGGAATGATCCCGTGCGAGCAGCGGCTTCAAAGGCGCGAATTGCCGATATCGGGACATTCGACAGCATCCCATAAGTGAACCAGATTCATCGATTGGTGACAACTGTGCGTTTGTCTGTTGCGCGTCCGCGGGGCATTCCTAGCCTTGCCAAGGAAAAACAATTTGCGGGAGGAACTGATGCTGCTCAGCGGTAAGACGGCCATCATTTCGGGCGCGGCATCGCCGCGCGGCATCGGGCTGGCCACGGCACGGCGGTTCGCCGCCGAGGGCGCTCGGGTCGCCATTCTCGACATTGACGCGAGCGCGGCGGCGGACGGCGCGGCTTCGCTTGGCACGTCCCACATTGGGCTGCGATGCGACGTCGCCGACAAATCATCCTGCGAGCATGCCGTCGCTCGCACGATCGAATCCTTCGGAAGCATCGATATTCTCATCAACAACGCCGGCATCACCCAGCCGGTGAAGTTCCTTGATATCTCGCCGGCTGATTGGGATCGCATCCAGGACGTCAATCTGAAGGGCATTCTGTTCCTCTCCCAGGCGGTGATCCCGCACATGCGCGCGCGCAAGTCCGGATCGATCGCCTGCATGTCCTCGGTTTCGGCCCAGCGCGGCGGCGGAATTTTTGGCGGCCCGCATTATTCGGCGGCCAAGGCTGGCGTGCTCGGTCTCGCCAAGGCGATGGCCCGTGAGTTCGGCCCGGACGGCATCCGCGTCAATTGCGTGACACCCGGCCTGATCGGCACCGATATTACCGCGGGCAAGCTGACGGACGAGATGAGGGCGAAGATCCTGGAAGGCATTCCGCTCAATCGTCTTGGCACGGCAGACGAAGTCGCCGGCATCTACACCTTCCTGGCCTCGGATCTCTCCGCCTACGTGACTGGTGCCGTGATCGACGTCAACGGCGGCATGCTCATCCACTGAGCCAGCAAGACAAGGTCCAGATCGATGGAAACGCTGACCAACACGCCCAAGCTAGCGGACCGCGCCTACAACATTCGCCGCAACGCCCTGCGCATGGGCGAGGTTCAGGGCCAGGGCTATATCGCACAGGCGCTGGACATCTCCGACGTCCTTGCCGTGGCCTATTTTCACGCGATGCGCTACCGGCCGGAAGATCCGTCCTGGGACGCACGCGACCGCTTCCTGCTCTCCAATGGTCACTATGCCATCGCGCTCTATGCGGCGTTGATCGAAGCAGGCATCGTTCCCGAAGAAGAACTCGAAACCTATGGCAGCGACGAGAGCCGCCTGCCGATGTCGGGCATGGCCTCCTACACGCCGGGAATGGAAATGTCGGGCGGCTCGCTCGGGCTTGGGCTCAGCATCGCCGTCGGCATGGGCCTCGGGCTCAAGCGCAAGAAATCCGACGCGCGGGTGTACACGTTGTTCTCCGACGGCGAGCTCGATGAAGGCTCGGTCTGGGAAGCCATCCAGTCGGCGGGCCATTACAACCTTGACAATCTGATCGGCATCGTCGACGTCAACAATCAGCAGGCCGACGGTCCGTCGACGCAGGTGATGGCGTTCGAGCCGCTGGTCGAGAAGCTTCAGGCTTTCGGCTGGTTCGTGCAGCGGATCGATGGCAATGATCTCGATGCCGTGGTTGCCGCGTTCGATGTCGCCAAGTCCCATTCCGAGCCAAAACCGCGGATGATCGTCGCCGACACGCTGATGGGCAAGGGCGTTCCTTTCCTTGAGCAGCGCGAGAAGAACCATTTCATCCGGGTCGAGCAGCACGAATGGCAGCTCGCGCTGGCCGCGCTGGAAGCCGGGAGGCAGGCATGAAGACCGTCAGATCAGCACCCCAGCCGCGCAAGCCGCGCCTGACCACCTCGGCTATGATCGCCTCGATCGCGTCTGAGGGACAGAAAACGAAACCGGCGCCGTTTGGACACGCGCTCGTCGAGCTCGCCCGCAGCCGTCCCGATGTGGTCGGCATGACGGCCGATCTCGGCAAATACACCGACCTGCATATCTTTGCGAAGGAATTTCCGGACCGCTATTACCAGATGGGCATGGCTGAGCAGCTTTTGTTCGGCGCGGCCTCCGGTCTTGCCGCCGAAGGCTTCATGCCATTCGCAACCACCTACGCGGTGTTCGCTTCGCGCCGTGCCTACGACTTCATCCATCAGACCATCGCGGAGGAAGACCGCAACGTGAAGATCGTTTGCGCATTGCCCGGCTTGACCTCGGGCTATGGCCCGAGCCATCAGGCCGCAGAGGATCTCGCGCTGTTTCGCGCCATGCCGAACATGACGGTCATCGACCCCTGCGATGCGCATGAAATCGAGCAGCTGGTGCCCGCGATCGCGGCGCATCAGGGGCCTGTCTACATGCGCCTGCTGCGTGGCCAGGTGCCGGTCGTGCTGGACGAATACGACTACAGGTTCGAGCTCGGCAAGGCCAAGCTGATCCGTGACGGGAAGGATGTTCTGATCATCTCATCCGGCATCATGACCATGCGTGCGCTCGAGGCCGTGCAAGTCCTGAAAAACGACAGCGTTGATGCTGCGGTGCTCCACGTTCCGACCATCAAGCCGCTCGATGCCGAGACGATACTGCGTGAAGCCGGCAAGTCAGGCCGCCTGGTCGTCGTTGCCGAAAACCACACGACGATTGGCGGTCTCGGCGAGGCGGTCGCCGCACTCCTGATGCGTTCAGGCGTCCATCCGCCTTTCCGCCAAATTGCACTGCCGGACGAATTTCTTGACGCCGGCGCACTACCGACATTGCACGACCGCTACGGCATTTCCACCGCCGAGATCGCAAGGCAGATCAAGCAGTGGCTTTAGCGCACCGGCACTGAGCGCCAGTCAGGCCAAATCAGAGTGAAGAGTTCCGCCCGCTGCATGTTGCGGCGGGCGAGCGATGGCTGTTGCCCGAATGCGGGCGGTCGAAGAGCCCGGACAGCTGAAAGCCAGCACCGGCTCATGCAGCCGGCACAACGTCAATCCAGGACCAGGAGGAAAACATGACTGTCTCGAAGCCCGGACACATCAGTCGCCGTTCGCTGTTGCTCGCGGCCAGTGCCGTGCCATTCTGCGGGATTCTGACCCGCCCGGCATCAGCCGCCGAGTTCGTCTACAAGTTCGCCACCGGGCAGGATCCGACCCATCCGGTGAATATCCGGGCGCAGGAGGCGATCGACCGCATCCGCGAAGCGACCAGCGGCCGGCTGGAGATCAGGCTGTTCCCGGCCAATCAGCTCGGCTCCGACACCGAACTGCTGACCCAGGTCCGCAGCGGCGGCGTCGAGTTCTTCAACCAATCCTCCTCGATCCTTGCCACCCTGGTGCCGAGCGCCGGCATCGTGAACACCGGCTTCGCATTCACCGACTACGACAGCGTATGGAAGGCGATGGACGGCGACCTCGGCACCTACATTCGGGCGCAGATCGCCAAGACACCGATCATGGCGGTCTCGAGGGCCTGGGACAACGGCTTTCGCCAGGTCACCTCGTCCGGCCGCGAGGTGCGCACGCCGGATGATCTCAAGAATTTCCAGATCCGCGTTCCGCCGGCGCCGCTTTTGACCTCGCTGTTCAAGGCGCTCGGCGCCGGGCCGACCCCGATCAACTTCAACGAGGTCTATTCCGCGTTGCAGACCAAGGTCGTCGACGGGCAGGAGAATCCATTGCCGATCATCGCGACCGCTCGGCTCTATGAGGTGCAGAGCATCTGCAGCCTGACCGGGCACGTCTGGGACGGCTACTGGATCCTCGGCAACAAGCGTGCCTTCGAGCGACTGCCCAAGGACCTGCAGCAGATCGTGACACGCGAGCTCGACCGCTCCGCAGTCGATCAGCGGGCCGACATCGCAAAACTCAGCCAGTCGTTGCGCACTGATCTCTCGGCCAAAGGTCTCAAGTTCATCGAAGTCGATCGCGCCGCCTTCCGCCAAGCTTTGTCTAAAACCAGCTTCTACGCCGATTGGAAAGCCAAGTTCGGCGAGGAGGCATGGTCGCAGCTCGAAAAAGCGGCGGGCCAGCTATCATGACCAGCATGAGCCATACGCCGCATGTCGATGCCGGTATGGTGGCCGGCGCGTCTCAAGCAGGCTTGCGCAGTTGGGTGGTCACGGCGAACACTGTGCTGGGTCATGTCGTCGCTATCCCGGCAGCACTACTGGTGCTGGCAGAGATCGCAGTGCTGTCCTCGGGCATCGTGGGTCGATACGTGTTCCGTTCGCCGATCATCTGGTCCGACGAACTCGCTGGCATTCTCTTCCTCTGGCTCGCCATGCTCGGATCCGTGATCGCGTTCCAGCGCGGCGAGCATATGCGGATGACCGCCATCATCGGTGTTCTCAATGCGGAGGTTCGCGCATTCCTGGATGTTGTGGCGGCCGCGGCATCGCTGGCATTCCTCGTGCTTGTGGTCTGGCCGGCCTATGAATTCGCCGCCGACGAGGCCTTCGTCACGACGCCGGCGCTCGAGATCGTCAACAGCTGGCGTGCGGCGGCGCTGCCGACCGGGATCGCGCTGATGCTGATCGCCGCAGTTCTCCGGCTCATCCGCATTGCGAGCCTGCGCAGCTTGCTGGCTTCGCTCGCGATCGTCGCTGGCATCATCGGAACGTTCGTTCTTCTGGCGCCGGCCTTGAAGCCGCTCGGCAATCTAAACCTTCTGATCTTCTTCGTCTTCGTCGTCGGTGCGATGGTCTTTGCGGCCGTCCCCATTGCGTTCGCATTCGGCCTCGCCACCGTCGGCTACCTCGCCCTGACGACCAGCACGCCCGATGTGGTGATGATCGGCCGAATGGATGAGGGCATGAGCCACCTGATCCTGCTCGCCGTGCCGCTCTTCGTCTTCCTCGGCCTTCTGATCGAGATGACGGGCATGGCGCGGGCCATGGTCGGGTTCCTGGCGAGCCTCTTGGGGCACGTCCGCGGCGGTCTGCACTACGTGCTGGTTGGTGCGATGTACCTGGTCTCGGGCATCTCGGGCTCCAAGGCGGCGGACATGGCGGCAGTCGCTCCGGTGCTGTTTCCCGAAATGCGGCAGCGCGGCGCCAAGCCCGGCGATCTCGTTGCGCTCCTGGCGGCCACGGGAGCGCAGACCGAGACCATCCCGCCGTCACTGGTTCTGATCACGATCGGATCGGTGACCGGCGTGTCGATCTCGGCTCTGTTCACCGGCGGGTTGCTTCCGGGCTTGGTGCTCGCGGTCATGCTCGCGGCCGTCGTGTGGTGGCGATACCGCCGCGAGGACCTGTCCCATGTCAAAAGGGCAGCAGGGCGGGAGATCGGCCGCGCCTTTGGCATCGCGATACCCGCTATCGCCTTGCCATTCGTGATCCGGACCGCCGTCGTCGAAGGCGTCGCGACGGCAACCGAGGTCTCAACCATCGGCATCCTGTACTCGGTCTGCGCGGGTCTGTTCATCTATAGGCAGTTCGATTGGCGTCGTATCTATCCGATGCTGGTCGAGACGGCGTCGCTGTCGGGGGCGATCCTGCTCATTATCGGCGCGGCGACGGGCATGGCATGGGCGCTGACCCAGTCGGGATTTTCTGCCTCTCTGGCCAAATTCATGACCAGCCTTCCCGGCGGGGTCCCCGTCTTCCTGGCCGTGACGATCGTGACCTTCGTGATCCTCGGCAGCGTGCTGGAGGGAATCCCGGCCATCGTTCTGTTCGGTCCTCTGCTGTTCCCGATCGCGCGGCAGGTCGGAGTGCACGACGTCCACTACGCGATGGTCGTCGTTCTTGCCATGGGCATCGGCCTGTTCGCGCCGCCATTCGGCGTCGGCTATTACGCGGCCTGCGCCATCAGCCGCATCAATCCGGACGAGGGCATGAAGCCGATCGTGGGCTACATGATCGCACTCCTGATCGGCACGCTGATCGTTGCCGCCGTGCCCTGGCTATCGATCGGCTTCCTTTGATAACGGGCGAGGCGCCCTCGCGGGAAACATCGCGAGGGCATCTCGTCAGGCGAATTTCGGCAGATGCAGCGCCAGGCCATCGCAGGCCATGTCAATCTCCTCGACCTGGCCTTTGCCAACCTCAGTGACGCGCAGCTTCCTGCCTTCCAGCGCAAAGGCACAATTCGTCGGCTGGGGTCCGTCCAGGACCAGACGATCGGCGACCGCGCCTCGGGCGGTCGAGCACTGTGACGTTCTTCTGGTTGTAGACCGCGCAATAGAGCCGACCGTCCGTTCCGAAGGCCATCCCATCCGGCCCCTTGAAATCCGGATTGGAATCCGGCTGCGGCACGTTGCCGAAGACGACGCG
Source organism: Bradyrhizobium ivorense (assembly GCF_900696085.1). Classification (GTDB taxonomy): domain Bacteria; phylum Pseudomonadota; class Alphaproteobacteria; order Rhizobiales; family Xanthobacteraceae; genus Bradyrhizobium; species Bradyrhizobium ivorense. The sequence continues at coordinate 167,154 of NZ_CAADFC020000011.1, read as the reverse complement.
TTTCGGCGCTGCCTCGCCAAGCACGTCATAGCGATAGATCTCGCAGATCTCGCAGCAGGTCGCGCTGCGGGCTTCCGCCAGCGCGATGGCCTCCTCGACCTGGATGGTCGCTTCCGAAGACAAGCTGCCGTCCCAATAGACGCGCAGGGTGCCGTACTTTTCTTTGATCTGGCTGAACTTGAAGGTCCGGCGGCGGCCTGGACCGCGATCCGGATTCCGGACGCACATCCGGTCGAGCAGGTCGTGCCAACCAGGCCCGCACTCGGGGGCGCCTTGGGCCGCCAATGCGGCGTCGCACGGCGGAGCGAAGAGGTCGCGGTGAGCCTCGATAAGCTCGACCTTCCAGTTTTCGACGCTGCTCGACATGACTGACCTAAACGCTACAGTGAAAGAAACAAGAAAATTCAAAGCTAGAAGGTCAGCTGGAGTCAAGGGCTTAGCGCCCACTTCTTATATAAGAAGCTGGGGGCCTCTTATATAAGACGGACACCGCCGACTCTGGCGCGCACGTCGCGGCGGCCTTATGGGTAAGGAAGGCTTATCGCGCAGCGGACGGATGGATGGTCGGAAAGAGGAAGCCGGGGAAGCGAACCCCCATCGGGGACAGGGTTCAGTTCCTGACGATGATGCATCCCGACGTGATCGCGGACATCAAGCAGGTGGCCATCGACGAGCAGCGGGCTGCCTGGGACATCATGGAGCAGGCGGCGAAGGAACTCTTAAAGCGGAGAAAATCAAGGAGAACATCCTGAAACTCCTCTGTTTTTCCTTGCGGTTGCGCAGTCGCCGCGGTTCAATCCGCCGTCTGAGGGACCGATAGATGAAGCTGTTTGGTTACCTTCCGGAGACCCTTTTCAAGCCCTTGTCGGGGCCGAAGAAGCACGTCTATGCGCGCCTGCTGATGCGGCTCTATGAGCGGGTCTACTCGGCACGCATCCTTGAGACGCCGCTCAGGGAGGAGGTCGTCAAGCAGATCGAGATAGGGCTCTCCGAGTTCGGCATCGGATCCATGGGCGATCTTTCCGAGGGCGATCCTGATGAGGATCAAACCACGAGCCAAGCCCACTATCTCGCCTATTATCGCCTCCGCGACACCGGCTGGCTTACTGAAGAGACCGAGAAGTGGCGCACTTACGTCGACATGAACCCGGACGCGTTCATGGTCTTGGGCGCGATCACCGACTTCGGAAACAGCCGCGTTCGCGTCGCCGGCGCCGTGGTCGACGTCAAGAACAACCTCGAGGCCGCGAACCGCGAGCCGGAGACGATGGCCCAGGGCTTGGCCAACGCGCACGACACGGCTCTGCGGTTCGCCCGCAGCATGCGTCGCATCCTCGCCGGCATGCGCGAGATCGAGGACCGCATTCTTGGCAATCCGAATGCGGCGGCCATCCTCCGCACGTTCTTCCAGGACTTCGTCGATGGGCTGCTGATCGCCGACTACAAGCAGCTCAAGACGTCCAACAATCCCTATCGTCACCGTCGCACGATCGCCTCGCTGGCGGGCGACATGCTTGCGGATGCCGGGCTCGTCGGCAAGATTTCGCGCGCCTACATCGAGCAGGGCGTCATGGCCCCGGGCGCCACGGTCGCGACGGCCGAAGAACGCGTCATCGCTGAGCTCGAGAAGATCAAGAGCGTGTTCGAGGACGTCGGTCCCTTCATGGACAAGATCGAGGACTTCCGTGATCGCCTCGAGCGCCGCATCCGCACCACCGTCCACTACATGGACGTCATGGGAGAGGGTTCGGCCGAGCGGATCGTCCGGTTGATCGAGCAACTCTCGAAAATCGGCACTGACGAGGTGGAGATCCGCCTGAGGTCGCCGGATGTGGGTCTGCCGATCACGTCGCTCGCGCTGTACACGCCGCCTCCTCCGAAGGCGCCGCCCGAGCGGACGCGCTTCAAGGTCCCGAAACAGGATCCCTATCTGCGCGCCTACGTCCAGGCCACTACCGAGTTCGACCGGATGGTGCGCGTGTCCGACCAGAAGCTGCTCGAGTTCGCTCGCCGGCACATGCAAGGCCGCGACGCCGTGTCATCATCTGAGATCGAGATCGAGAGCATTCCCGATCTCTTCGCCTATCGGGCTATCCCGAACCTGGCTGCGGTCGGTCGCTCTGTGCGGCTGGGCGAATTCACGATCACGATCGAGGAGGGGCGCACTGCCAACGACTGGATCGACGTGACCGCCTTCCGGATCGATAGAACGAGGACCACGGCCGATGCTGCGTGATCTTTCCAAAATCATCGACGACGCGGACTCCGAAGGGCAGGACGGCGACCAGTTGCAGAAGGAACTGCGTCAGGCCGCCCAGGCGCTCTGGCGCACCCAGTTCATCTACGAGAACGATTGGGGCGTGAAGACCTCCTACGAGCTGCTCCGCCGCTACACGGGCTACTTCGAAAACCTGTTCGATGCGCTCGGTTACCGCGTCGTGGGCAGGCCGAACGACGGCTACGTCGGCCTGGTGGCGAACGAGCTGCCTCCGCGTCAAAGCATGAAACTCGACGAGAGCTTGCTCCTGCTGGTGCTGCGGCTCCACTACGAGGAGGCGTTCACTCGGTTCGAGGCCAAGGAATTCGGCGAGGTCGAGGTCGAGAGCGAGCAGATCCTGCAGATCTACGAGGACCGGACCCACCGGGAGCGACCCAACTTCGGGCGCGTGAAGGAAATCCTGGCCGGCTTCAGGCAGCGCGGGCTCGTCCAGATCGAGGATCGGGACGACAGGAACTTCACCCTGTTCCTGCGGCCTGCCCTGCCGATTGTGGTCTCCAAGGACACGCTCGGCTCCCTCGAAGAGTTCGTCTCGCGCTCGACCGCAGCGACGGCAAAGACCGACGCCGCGAGCGAGGTGCAGGCGTGATCGAACTCCGTCGCATCATCCTGGTCGATTGGTACCTGTTCCGAGCGCAGCAGGTCGATATGCGCGGCATGACCGCCATCATCGGCCCGAACGGCGCGGGGAAATCGGCGATCATCGACGCAGTGCAGACCGTGCTTTCCGGTGCGAGTATGGCCAGCATCCGCTTCAATCCGAGTGCCCAGAGCAACGTCAGGAGCAAGCGGACGCTGCGCGACTACTGCCTCGGCGTGGTCTCGCTCGACGAGAAGGGCGAGCGGTCGGAGCCGACGCGCCAGCACGCCTACACGTACATCATCCTGGTCTTCGAGGATCTCGACGACGGCTCGGCGGTGAGCCTGGGCGTGGCCTTTTCGGCATCGGCATCGAGAAGCGACGAGTCCTGCGAGGCGCGGTTCATTGCCAAGGGCGCGCTGACAAAGGAGGACATCCTCGCGGCGGTCGGCGACGATGAGGTCGAGACGCTGCAGTGGCATGCCGTGCGCAACGCTCTGCGCGCTCGCAAAATCGAAGTCGACGACGCGTTCTCGAGCGCAACCGACTTCGTGGCAGAATCACTCAGGGCCTTGTCGCCGGCCGGGTTTCCGCTCGACCCCAGGCGCTTCCAGAAGGCCTTCCGGAATGCCCTCCTGCTGAAGCCGGTCGACAATCCCACGGATTTCGTTCGGAACTACGTTCTCGACGTTCAGCCCATCCAGGTCGATAGGCTTCGGCGCGGTATCGAACATTGGCGTTCTCTGACGCGCCGCATCGAGGAATTGAAGGCGCAAAGCGCGAGCCTGGCGGGGATCTTGCGCATCGTCAGCCGCGTGGTCGAAAACGAGCGTGTTATCGCAACCACTAGCTGGCAGATCGCCCGCCTGGAATGGGAGAGGTTTCGCCGGGAGGCCAGGCGACAGGAAGAAGCCCTGGCGCAGCTCCGGAGCGCCGCAGGCAAAGCCGAAGTCGAAGCGACCGCGGCCGCGGCCCGACACGCCACGCTTGTCGCCGAGCACAAGACAATCGAACTCTCGATCAGGACCAGCGACGCCGAGCAGCTTGCCCAGATGTACGAATCGGACAAGACCGCAACGCTGAGCCAGCGCGCCAACGCCATCGCGCCAGTCAAGGACATCGATGGTCTCATCGCTTCGGTCAAGAAGGCCGTCGAACTCAATCTGCTGGTTCGTCGTGACGACCTGCTGCATGCGCTGCTCAGCGCGGTCGTCGTCGCGCGAGGAAGGGCGCCACTTTCCGAATGGGACAAGACGCTCCCGGACGACTGGAAGGATAGCGCCTCGCATCTCGACGCGGCGCTTGTCGCCGTTGACCAGGAGCGGCTTGCGGCGGTCCGCAAGACGTTCTCGGATGCCCATTTCACTGCCCGTGTCGCGACAAAGGATCTTCAGGATCGCATCGATCAGATCGACAGCAATCTGAAGCGGATGGACCAAGGGCTCAGTCCTATCGAGCGCGGCACCCGGGATCTGATCGATCAGCTTCGTTCGCACGGTATCGAGGCCGAGCCGCTGTGCGATCTGGTGGAAATCCGCGACGACAAATGGCGAATGGCGGCCGAGGCCGTCCTGGGTCGCTCCCGTGAGGCGCTGATCGTGGAGCCTGGTCGGGCCGTCCGCGCCCTGGAGATCTACCGGGAAGGAGGCGAGTATTCATTCCAACATGCCGAGGTCATCAACACGACCAAGACCGACAGTACACGACCCGCCGAGAAGGGCTCGTTGGCGCAGATCATCAGCACGGAAAACCGGCATGCTCGAGCCTTCCTCAACTATCGGCTCGGCCGGCTGATGATGGTGGAGACCATGGACAGGATGGTCGCCGCCGAGAACGCCATCACCCCCGACCGGATGATGCAGGGCGGGCGGACGATCCGACGGCTACCCAGGCCTGAGCACCTCAAGCTGGGGCGCGCCACACAGGGCCAAATGCGTCAGCAACTTGAAGCCGAGCGAAAAGAACTTGAGCGGCAGCTCGCCGAGCGGGCGCGCGAAGTTGGTCGGCTGGAGGATGAGGCGCGGTTGTTCGAGGACATGTTCGCCCGCTTCGAGAAGATGATCAAAGCTGGTCTGACCTGCTCCGGATGCGGTGCCGACCTGGCCGCTTTCGACCGCAAGCTCGCCGAGATCGGGAAAAACATCGAGGACGCCAAGCGAAATCGCGATCCCAAGCTCGTCGCCGATCTGGAGCGCCTCGCCGGCGAAGTCGAGACGGCCGGCCGTAAGAAGTCGGAGACGCAGAAGGCCTTCGATACTGCGAAAAGTGCTCGAGATAAGGCCGATGGCGCGTACGAGGACTACTTGAAAAACAACCGCGAAGCCTTGTCGGCGGCGCGGCGCGACCGCGCGCGCCAGATGCGGGAAAGCTTTCCGCAATCGCCGGCCATGCGTGAGTACCAGGGGCAGGTCCCTGCGATCGCCACCGAATCAATACAGAACCTCATAGCTGGCTTCGTCGCGGATCGGGATCGCCGCTCGACGGATCGCCGCTCGAGTCTCATGCGCGAAATGACCGGGGCGATTAACAAGCATGGCCAGGAATTCCATGTCGTGCCGCCATTCACGGCCGAAGAGGCGACGCCGACGGCCGTCGAGCAGTGGGCCGCGGCCGAAAAGGAGCGCCTCGATGGGCACGAACTGGTCCAGTATGAGGAGCAGTGCCGGAACGCCGCAACCGAGATGACATCGGCCTTCCGCGACGATCTCCTTCATCGCCTCGACGATGCCTTCACCGGCATCAAGGCCACTCTGAACGAGCTCAACCGTCACCTGAAGGATCGTCAGTTCCACGGGCGGGACTACTATTCGTTCAAGGCGCTGGAGGCCCCGACCCATGTCGACATGATCGAGCTCGTTGAGGAATCCAGGAAGCCGGAGTTCAATCTACCGCTCTTCGGCGATCGCACCGGGGATGCGAACACGCCGATGATGCGCGCGGTCCGTCAGATCGAGGAGATCCTGTCGAATCCGGAGGCTCGGACCGAGGAAATCGAGGATCCGCGCAAGTATTTCAATTTCGAGCTCTACATCCAGGATGCCGAAGGCAAGATCCGATCGTCGCTGACTAGCCGCGCGGGCACGGGATCCGGTGGTGAAGGCCAGTTGCCGTTCTACATCGCCATCGGTGCCTCGTTGGCCGCCACGTACCAGAACCGGCGCACCGGGGAGAGCGGGCTGTCCCTCGCGATCTTCGACGAGGCCTTCAATCGATTGGACACGAAGGCGATCGGTCAGTGCTCGGAATTCATGCGTGACTTGGGGCTCCAGGTCATGCTGGCCACGCCAGACGAAAAGCGGCATGTGTTCATGGAAGTGGTCGACACCGTCGTGAACGTGAACCGGCTTGGCAATCAGGTGATGATCGACACCGAATTCTTGACCGAGAAGGCCCGCGACGCGATTGTCGCGATCGATCCGTACCGTAAGGGCTTCGACGTGTTCAAATCCGAGTTGATCGCGGCCGAAAAGGCTGCGGTCGTCCCGCAGGATCAGGCCGCAGAATGACCGACGTTCGCACGACGGATGTCGGTATCGAATTCCTCGAACGGCTGCTAGAGCGGAGCGAGCGCAATCCGGATCGCTCCCGGCCAGCATCCGCAGCCCCGGAGTACGACAGGCTCTCGACCGCGCAGCAGGTGAGCCGCTTCCACGATCTGATGATCGCAGCGGAGAGATTCGGTGCGGTTGACGTGCAGTGGGGCAAGAGAGACCGGGGCCACCTGATCGAGCGGGTCCGAGTTCGCGACCCTGAACTACTCGCCAGACAGCTCGGGCGTCCGACAGCGCCGGCGACCGCGCAGCGCGTCAGGCAGGTGTTGCTTCCCGTCGCAGAGGCCGGCGAGCCATGGGTCGCCAGCCTCTTGGACGAGATGACGGCCAGGTGGGAGCGCGGCGAGGCTGCCTATCGCCTGACAGCCGGCCAGGCCGATGCCGCCAAGGAGTTCTTCACGCTGTTGGCGTCCATCTCGCGGCAGGAGGCCCGAGGATTGGACGCGCGAAGCTTTTCTCACCAGGCGACGAACGACACGAAGGCGTTCGATCGGCACGCTTCGCGGCTCGCTGCCGTTCTCGGGGTTCAAATCGGCCAGCCGGGCGCTGCGGCCGACGTGATCTGGACGCACATCGGACTCGAGCGATTTAGCCATCCCGTTCACTTGAGGGGGCCGGTCGCAGTTGAGGGGGCTGGCGGTCATCTGGTCGATGGCCGTGCCAAGCCGTTCGCGTCCATTCATCCGGAGATGTTGCTGCAACTCTCGGTTTTGGAGCGTCCGACGGCGATCCTGACGATCGAGAACTATACGAGCTTCAATCGGCAGGTTCGCGAGATCGAGGACGACAGTCTGGTCGTCTACACCGGCGGCTTCCCGGCGGCGGGGGTCATCGAGCTTCTAGCAAAGGTTCTGGCGACTGTGCCGGCCGACGTGCCGTTTCTTCACTGGGGCGATGTGGATGGTGGCGGCGTGCGCATTTTCCGCTACCTGGAGGAAAACCTGCCGCGGGGGCCGCAACCGCACCTGATGACCAAGGAGCTGGCTGAGAAATCGGGCCAGCCGGCAGATGCGGATCCGAGCTTGGCCTCGATCGCAAGGTCCCGCAGTGCGATCCGTGAGCTGGCGGAGTGGTTGGCGTATGCATCGGATGTGCGCCACCTGGAGCAGGAGGCGCTGGATCCGGCGCCGCCGGCACGCGGAGTGCCTTAAACTTTATTTGCGAGCTTCCATGATGCGACGCATCGAGGGCTTGTCTTGCGATTCAACCCATGAGACCAGTAAGTTGCAAGCTCGCGTAAACGGAGCCAGGCTTCGCCGCGGCCGCCATAGAGGGGTTCGAGGCAGTGACCAGCTCTTGGTACAGGTCCGGCTTGATGAACGGCAGGAAGGCCCTTCCCTGGGCGTGGAGCCGGCCAACCGGGATCCGGCTGACGAGCTCCACGAGCCTTGGCCGAGTGACGCTACAGGCGGTCAGTTTCAGGGCGAGGGCGGCCTTTCTGACCAAGGCGGCATCCTTCCCTGGAAACCGGCCAGCCTTTGGCTTACCGGCCGGATCGAGCCCGAAGACGATGATGGCCGGGTTTGAGGACGTCTTTGGCTTGGCGGGCTTAGGCTTGGTCATTGCGGCCTCCCCGAAAAGTGGAAGGGGCCCGATGTGGGCCCCCTGCTGGCAAAGATCGATCTATTCTGGCTTCGGGATAAACCCGATAATCTTGGTTTTTCCATTTGTATGCTTCCTTTTTCTAAGATTACGAGGCAATATCGATCTGCTCGCGCAGATATACTTGCTCATTTTTGCAAATAGTTCAATTATTTCAATACTTTATAACTGAAAAATGATGTTGTTTTATGTATCGGTATTACTTGTTTTTTAGAGGTTTTCGGCCGCAAATACTGTAAACAATACATGATGACTGTTCGCGTTGCAGACGTTTAGGCCGCTAGCGGCGCAGTAATGCCAAGCAGCATGCTGAATATAGCGCGGAAAATTCGCGGGAAAGCTAGCATCGAATTGACGCGCGTCGATGTTCGCTGAAACTCGCCGCAAAATGTCTGCGCAGCCGTTCTCGCCGTAGCAGCGCTGGCCGTAAGCGTGAGGCGCGCCAAACCTCGTCAGGATCCCGGCTCGGGCCAGCAGGTTGTGGACGAGCCGGTCGACGACGACCATCTGGCTGCCGACGTCAAACCAGTCGGGCCGGGATTTCCGATCGGCCATCAGCACTGCTGACAGGGTCATGGTGAGGACCTTGTCTGATACGCCGAAGATATGGCCACCAGGGATTCCTGTGCAGTTAGATTATGGTCGGCCGCGGCCGTCAGCTGATCATCAAGCCATCCGAAAAGGTCGGATCCGGCAACGTCTCTTACGAACAGAAAGAAGCTGAATGCGGTTTGGTTGAGACGGCCATTCTCAATGGATGAGACGGGACCGGCCAGCTGCTGAAGTGGCGGCGGCGACTGCACGTTCTCCACGTCTTGTCATATCGACAGTTTTCATAAGCCCAGTAACTCCCCGGGAGCGAGCACGCCGGGTCGCCGCGAATATCAGCCTTGATTTGACGCCAGGTAATGCCGCCGTGGGTCTTAAGATAAGACGCTGCAACCTCGTCGGAGATGCCTTGGAAGTTGAAGGTCTCGACCATCCAGTCGAACAGGGCCGGTGTATCCTCGGAACGAATGGCCTGCCGTAGGTTGGGTGGGGGGCGAGGCGACGTCCGCCTGGGTTGATCTCGGCCATCTGGCGGTTTCACGAACGATTGCTGCGACGAAAACCGTCGCGAAATCGGCGGACGTTTCCGGGGACGGACATGGCACCCGAGGTTGGTTTCGCCAATTTTCTCAGATTAGCGATACCAGCCTCCTCTGCGCTTCACTGTCACCGTCGATGTATCGCTGGGTCGTTTGGATAGACGAATGACTTGCCGGGAGTTGGACGTCCCTGAGTGATCCGCCAGCCTCGTGCACCAAACGAGCCGCGCGAGTGATGAAGGTTCGGCGTCCTGAATGAGGGGAGCAGCCGTCCAATCCTGTCGCGCGAAAGACCCGATTGAACCAGACAACGATGCTCAACGGCGTCATCGGGCCGCCGCGTTCAGAGCGAACAACCGGTCCTTCGCCGCGAGAGCTCTTGCGGAGCGTGATCATCGCGTCGCGCAAGTCGTTCTGGATTGGTATGCGGCGGCCGTGGCGCTTCTTCGCCGCGCTGTCCCGCAATTCAATCGTAGCACCGATCTCGCCGTCGGCGGTCTCGACCATATCCCAGGTGAGTTTTGCGATCTCAGCTGCGCGCAAGCCAGCCTTTACGGAGAGCAAGACGATAACGCGATTTCTATCCGGGTGTCGGGTCGTTTCGGCAAAGAGCAACAAGTCTCGCGCCGCTTGAACAGAAAGAATTTTGGCTTGCTTGCCTGCCATCTCGCTTCGACCGATCGAAGCATTCTAAGCGATCAGCGGCGCTGCGCAACAAAATATAAGCTTATCAGTCAGTGACGCGGTTCAATTCTGCGCATGTCGGTGATTGGCAGCGGTTTCCTTTTTCATCCCCATTTCAATTGTTGGATTCCGAAAACTCGCGCCGGCGAGAACGCTGTTTTTTATAATCGAACCTGGCCGCGCAGGGGAAATCTACTTTTGGTCAATGCTATAAAAATATAGATTCGTGTACTGGTAGAAGGCTCGGCTGATTTCGCGCCGATGCTCGCTGACGTAACCGAGGTCCCGGTCGGCGGCGCTTTCTTCGTAACGCGCCTCAGCTAAAGGGGCGTGATGGTGGGTTGGTAAGTTCGTCTCATTGTTAGGGGATTGAGAGGATGAAACTGAAGACAGTGTTCGCCCGGTTCTACAAGTCTTTCAATTATGATCATATTAGAAGGGTACATGCACAGGCTCAACCGAAGCCCTGGGAAATGCTCGACGGGATATGGTATCCATATATCGAGGTGCACATCGATCCGAACATTACCACCATTGTTGGTGCAAACGAATCTGGAAAAAGCCACCTCCTCAGCGCGATCGAAAAGGCCTTGTCGGGAAAAGGGTTTGAGCAGCGCGATTTATGCCGATATTCTCCCTTCTTTAGTGTCGAGCGGGGTAAGTCCTTCTGGCCACATCTTGGTTTGGAATGGTCCGACCTCACGCCAGAGGAAAAGGATGGATTGCGACGAGACATCGACAGCGGCTCGATCACCATCGATAGCTTCGCGATGTTTCGCGAGGGACCCGATAAACTTCAAATATTCGTGCACCGGAGCGACGAGCAACCGGCCTCGTTCGCTATTCAGCCAGATAGAATCGCGGTCTTCGGCCAAGGGTGGCTGCCCCGATCCTTCCGGATTAAGCCGGATGTTGCGCTTCCAAATTCCGTTGCGCTAGGTTGGCTCATCGACGCCAGCATTCCCTCCGGCCTTCTTTCGACTAGGCAAGGCCGTGCCAGCCTCATGAGCGGAGCTATGGAGTTGTGGCAGACGCTTGCTCCTGGACATGCTCATTTTGCCCAGCAGGCCGAACAATTCCACAAAAAGTGGAGTCCTATCTTCACGCCTTTGGCGGCCAGTGATCGTCACATCTCGCGAGAAACAGAAGCATTGTCCCTTGCGAAAGATCTCCTAGTTGAGCTTGGCAATGTTGAACCGACGAAACTCGAAGATCTCGCCAAGGCGCTATCTGACGGTGCTGACGGTTATGCCAACGCGCTCGTGACCCGCATCAATGAACAGCTTGCCAAGGAGTTAAACTTCCCAAAATGGTGGGTCCAAGATCGCGATTTTTCACTTCGCATTACGCCTCGCGAGTTTGATCTCGTTTTCACTGTGAGGGACCGAACAGGTACCGAGTATACGTTCGCGGAACGCAGCAGCGGTCTGAAATACTTTCTATCTTATCTCATTCAATCGCGCTGCCATAAACCAGCTGCTGATCGTTTCGAGCTTCTCTTGATGGATGAGCCCGATGCCTATCTCTCCGCTGAGGCGCAGCAAGATCTTCTAAAAATCTTCGACGACTTCGCTAATCCGCGCTCTGATGCCCGTCCAGTGCAAGTCGTCTACGTAACGCACTCCCCATTCCTCATTGACAAGAATCATGCCGAGCGTGTCCGAGTTCTGCAAAAGGGAGCGGGGTTTGATGGAACGCGGGTGATAAGAAATGCTTCACAGAACCACTATGAGCCACTTCGATCCGCCTTCGGTGGCTTTGTCGGCGAAACGGCGTTCGTCGGTGCTTGCAATCTCCTTGTTGAAGGAGTTGGCGATCAGATCATCCTAGCAGGAATCGCGCGGCTGATCGTTGGCCCGGACGTGCCAGAAAGCGATACCCTCGATCTCAATCGTATCGTGATTGTGCCCTGCGGCTCGGCAACCCAAGTGCCATACATGATCCATCTCGTTCGGGGGCGCGATGCGATTAGACCGCCCGTTATCGTATTGTTGGACTCGGATAAGGCCGGAAACGATTCGACCAAAATCATCAAAAACGACCCAAAGATGAAGCGCCTGCTCGCTCCTGAGTACGTGCTCCAGCTCGGAGATGTGAAGGAGGCGGCCTCAGGATTACCGCGGCCTCTAACGGAAATCGAGGATATGCTTTCGCTTCCTCTCGCTGTTGCTGCAACGAACAGATACTTGTCTGAGGTGCAGAAGTACCGAGAAACGCCACCACCAATGATATCGGAAGAACGTGTTTCAGAGATCCTCAAGGCAAAGCCGCAACCCCTGTTCGATGCGCTAGGGCAAGCGGTCGGCGATGACTGGCATATTGACAAGATTGGTTTCGCGCGTGCAATTGTCGAAATCTGTACCAATTCCACTTCAAATCCAGCGTTGTCTGCTTCAATTGATAAATTCGTCGACCGAGTGAGAAGCCTTTTTAGGGGATTGAACACAATGCGCCGAAAGGCGGAACGCGACGCGTCGCACGAAAGGGTAAGTGTCGCGGTTGATCGCCTTCGCAAGATTTTCCTCGCTGACAATCCAAACCAAGCTACTCGCGAGCAAGCGCGCTTCTTCCTCGAGCAGGTCGAGGATTCGTTGGACGATTCGATTGAAGCCGATGCAATCCGAACTTCCTTGAGAAGCCTTAATCGTGACTTCAAGCTCGACGAGGAATTGACTGCCGTTGTGCCGGATTACGAACAGTTTGGAATTCGTCTCGCTGCCTTAAAGAATGCTTTCGAGCTAAATCGAGGCAGTCCCGGATGACCTAACGAAGCGCATGGAGCCGTTGGCGGCTGGAGCGGGACGTTAATGGCTCGCCTTGAGGAGCTAAGGATCTTTCCGAGGGCCGATGGGTGAAAGGGAACTTGATCTGCCAACTAGCGAAGGTTGGTTGCGAATGGGGGCGGATCGGTCGACTGTTAAGGTTTTCGCTGAAAGCTTGTCAGTCATTGTGGGACGCGGACGGCTCAAAAAATCAAACTTGTAAATGATGCCGTGATGGCAATTCGCGCATCACCGCAATGTATCAGGAGAGAGATCAATGTCGATAAAAGCACACATGACGCATCGAAGGGTTATAGCGAAATTCCCGACCAAAGGAGACGAGATGACATCCGACGAAGACAATTTTATGGAAAGCTTCGTCGCCGCCGACAGTGTCGGAAAGAGCGAAATCGAATTGCGCGCTCAGCGCGCCGACACCTTCGCCGCGCTGGAGACGGCCCTCGCCGTCGATGTTGCCGAAGAACTGTCGGAGCTGAGCGCGATGGATATCGAAATTATCGACCCCGCCCGGCATGTCGAGACGATGACCGCGCTGCTCGAGGCGGATGAACTCGTCACTCACTTGTTGCTCGCGATTGACGAGATCAAGCGGCAAGTCGCTAAAACTCCGAACAGTCGGCGGCAGATAGGACGTCGCAAGCGAACGGAAAAAGACAAGAAGCGTCGCCTCATTAGAGACTGACAAAGAAGAAATTTGTCTCGGCGCACAACTCGGCGTCGAGACTCTTTCCGCTCAATAAGGATGTTACCAACAAGCTCTTCCGGGCAGTCCAATGATCAGTCTAGAATCTAATCTCATCCGATGTTTCGTTGGAATTCGGTGGCATCTTCCGGACGATTGCCTGAAGGTAGCAGTAGTAAAATGAATGGCAATTCGCGGGCTACCAGCGCCCGCGATTACGACATATTAATCCCTCCGCGCAAGCCGATTGACGCCATCCTCAAGAACAGGTGAATCTGGAACGCGTGGCAAGAAAGCGAGCGGAGGCGGGTCCCGACTGATAAGAAAATGAGAGTTTGCTTATCAGTCGAGGGGGATCCCGCTCATCTCCCGCTCCTGCACGTCGAGCTGGGCATTAAGCTGCTCGCCCCGGTCATTCGTTTAAGCTTCTGCACAGCTCATCGTATGACGCCCTCGCAACGATTATCCAATGCGCTCACGATCACGTAGATCGCCGCGCACCAAGTGAAGACTTCCCGGCCATCTGCGGCGTTGCCGAGAACAGTCGATCGATCACGCCGTTGGCGGCGATGAGGGCGGTCGTCGATTTCACGCCGGATGGCTACGATCTCGGTCAGGCGTTTAGGAGCGCGCGCTCATCGAGTTGGGTTGCAGGTATCCATGGCGGTCATAACTGGCAGACGCCACGCCGAAGCAGAATTCGAGGCGGCCATAGAAACCAAGCGCGTTTCGCTTCAAGCGGTGCAGGGCGAGCCCAATCCAAAGCGTTGCCAGAAAGATCGCAAGCCCGAGGGCAAGTTGGGCGCCATAACCGGTTACGAACTCGCGGATTTCGCGAACAATATGCCTATGAGCACGTAGGCGACAACGAAGGCCCCACGAACAGGAGCGCGACTCCAGTGTCGGCGAGTTTCCAGTATCAAGGTCGTGTCAGGTTCGACTGGCCCTGGTTTGGGAAAATCGTTCAGGCCCACCAACGTGGCCGATGTATCCCTTGCCATACCCATTCGAAAGACACGTAAACTATCGGTCGCAGGGCCGTCCACTGTCTCACGGTCTTCTGAGCTCTCAGATCCGGATCCCGATCGCCCGCAGAATGCGCCGCACCTCCAGATTGAGGATCAGCCACTCCTCGTGCGTCATGAAGCGCATGTGCGCGGTCATCAAGCGGATCGGCCGCAGGCGATTGAAACCCTCGCGGATGGCTTCCTCCCGCTTGAAGGTGCTCTTGAAGCAGTCGCGCCAGTTGGCCTTGCCAAGGATGATGTCAACATAGTCCGCGAAGTCGGCGTAGTGGATGAGCGGCTGTTCGCATTCTCCCTCCGAGAGCGCCTTGGCTTTCTTGTCCTGCCATCGGTCGCGCATACCGGACGGAAGGCGGGCCTCCCAGTCGTCGCCAGCCGCTTCCATGAGGCGTTTGAGGATGAAGGCCCGCAGCTCACCCTCGAAGACGAACAGCCATTGGTAAGCGTGGACGTTGAACGCCGGCACCATCTCTGCGGGTGGCGGCGCAAGAGCGTCATTCACGGCGCCAAGGTCGATGCCGGTTGCCACCAGGGCACTCTCGAAGCCTTCCGCGGGGAATTCGGTCAGCTCGACGTTGAAACCGCGCTCCTCGTACAACGCGACGCGCCCGCCCGGGTCGTCGATCAGCTCGGCCGGCTCGGCTTCCGCATCGCGCCAGTCGCCGAGGTCGCGGCGGAGCGCCCCCACCAGGCTCGGGTCGAACGGCTCAATCGACCTCACGGCCGCGCCGATAGCCGAGAGCTCGCCAAAGCCGCGCAGCGATCTCAAGCTGTCCTGCATCTGGATCAACGGGGCACGGATGCTCTCCAACTGGCGCTGAATATTGTCCCCGAGGAGGGCAATCTGGCTCGGCCATTTGGGAGTGGTGAGGCTTGCGGCTACCTCCGAGAGCCTCAGAAAGTCCTGCTGGGCAGTGGGACGAAACAGCTGCTCGTAGCGGGCTGCTTGGTCCTGCAAGAACTTCAGGGCAGAGGGGACCTCTGTGAGCTTATGCATGGTCTCGCTGAGATCTGAGCCGGCGACCATGCTTGCCTTCACGGACGCAAGAGCTCCTGACGCAAGCCGTGCGGCTTCGGCGTACTTCGACAGGTCCAAGCCTGCCGCGAGCTTCTGCATCCTTTGAAGGCGCTCAATCCCAGCGCCGGCGCCGGTCAGGTTCGGCGCCGAGAACTTCTCGACGATGGTGAGCTGCTTGGTGAGGCGCTCGCTGTTTTCGATCTGTCTAAGGATCTGATCCGTAAGCTTCATGGCTATGTTCCGCTCCCGAAATACTATAGCAGAATTTGGGCTTCGCGGCGTCGTGCCAAAAGCTCAACAGAGGCCTTCCATCAACGACGTTGCACCATTGCGCGTATTGCAGAGGTGCCAAAAGCGGAAGGTATCTGCTCGTCGAGAACGGTCCTATTGGCGAGTGAGTGGTTTCGTCGCGCCTGCACCCTCATTCAACGCCGCAACGGCAACGACATGGCATGCTGGTCGCTAAGCTCGGGAAGCCGTTCAACAAGCCCGGCGACGGTGAGGTTGCGCCGCCAGGTGCGAGAGGCCGGAGTCTATGTGATGTGAAAGATGAACGCCCAGAGCCAACTCAAGGGTGCCAACAACTAAGAGATCGTCGGTCAAGTTCGAGCGCTAAGCCGCCTTACCCTCCAGCATCGGCGGCGCATCGATCGCTTCGATCTCGGGCATCGCTTGGCCCATGATTCCCTGTAAATCCCCGACCACGCCGACCGTCGACTCAATCATGGTGCTGACCTGCGCTTCGCGCTTGGCCCAGGCCTTAGCCATGAACTTCCTTTCCTTATCAATATCCTCGCGCATATCCCTGAAGCGTTCCACGATGGCCTCAATGCGCTGCTTAAAGCGTGGACCAGTGAGATACTGGTAGACCTGCTCGGCCTTCGTTTGCTGGCCCGCCTGTGACGTCCGCGCGCCGGCAACCTCCAATAGGCCTTGCCGTAGGGTCAGCGCCACGGGAACTGCGCAGCGCGGATGCGCCACATAGACCCCGTCCACCAAATCGAAGGTCTCGACGCCCTTGGGCAGGGCGCCCGAGATCAGCAGCGCCACATCGGCCTTGGCCGCTCGCTTGTTATCGCGCAGCTTGGGAAGCCAGGTGTCCGACCAGTTCTTGGTGTTCTTAAGTTCCCACAGGATCACGCCAGCGGTCGCACCGATCTGGCCGTTCACGGTGTGGACGATATCGCCGCCGGTTTCGCCCTTGGCGACCGGCTCGATGAGATCCAGGGGAAACTTCGTGCGCAGGAGGTTCTCAAGCTCTAGCTCAAAAGCTTCGCCCTGCGTCTGTTGCGAGCCCTGTTCAAGCTTGCGCTTCAGTTCCTCAACCGTCCGCCCTAGCGAGTCGATCTGCGCGTCCTTTTGCGAGACCTGAGATTTTAGTTCATCAGTCACGTCTTGGCGTGCTTTTGCGACGAGCTCTGCCTGGCTCGCCTGCACACGCTTCTCGATGGTGATCTCCAGCTCGCGCGCCTTTTCGTCAAGTTCGCGCTGCTTGCGGAGAGCTTCGGCCTGAGCTTGCTGGGCCTCCGCTAGCTTATTGCCGGATGCGTGAAATACGATCTGTCCGATTTCTGCAGGTTGATCACCGTAGTGGGCAATGGTTGTGTATTCCTCATGTTCCTTGGCGATCACGAGGAGGCTGACGAGTGGCTCGACAAGCATCGTGGCCTCACTATTGGCGCTGTTTCGGGACGGTCGCTCGGCAGGACCAAAATTTCCGACACCAACGGCGGCATAATCATTAATAACCAGCCCGACCATTGGGCGGGTGAGCTAATCGATAGATTGCCGGATGATCTGTCCGAAAGGCTCTTCGGTGATCGTCCCTTCCGGGAGATTAAGCCGATAAGGCAAGTTCGAGCGGGCAGTCCCGACGATCTCATAAGGCGCTCAGTAGAGCAGATAACCGACGAGAATCTACGCGCGGCTCTTTTTGACGTCCTTGTCCTTCTGAATGGGGGAGCGATCGAAGAAGCGGAGAACCGCGCTCTTCTCCATCTCGGGGCGTTCAAGCCGATCGCTGAGCTGTCTGCCGAGGAGGTGCTCGAATTAGACCTGGGCGACGGAACGAGAAAAGTCCAACTCGGTTCGGCTGAATATAGCGAGTGGGTATCGCGTTTCATGGAGGCCAGTCATCCGTTCGACTGGTTTCTATTCATGCACCCAGAGCAGGAGCGACATGTTGTTGCTGATTATGCTGGGCCTGCCAAGCTATCAGGCGTGACGGGATCGGGAAAAACCAGTATTGCGGTCAAGAGAGCCGTCCGCCTTGCACGCAAGTATCCAGCCGACAAAATACTTGTTCTTAGCCTGAATCGCGCGTTGTGCGAATTCATCTCAGAAATCGTAGACCATGCCTGCGGCTCGGATGCAGCTTTAAGAGAGCGGATTGAGGTTAGTTCGTTGTTCTCGGTCTGCCAGACGCTGCTGCGGGAGTTTGAGCCGAAAAATTCGAAAATCTACAGCGATGTGACTTGGGGTTTGGAGGAACATAAGGATGAAATCTATCGGGAGTTCTATCGTTGCCTTAGCAACGTAAGGGATGCAGAAGTCCTTCGTCCGATGCACCGGCTACTGACCTCGCAATCAATCGACGCGGAAAAGTATATTTCCGAGGAGTTCGATTGGATCAGAAGCGCGCTCCCACAAGAGCGTCGAGGTGAGTACGCCGCGATCCTTCGGCAAGGTCGTGGTTACAAAATCGCAGAACATCATCGACCCGCGATCCTGGAAGGTCTGGCTGGCTGGGAGCGGAAGATGTCGGCGGTCGGCGTTGTGGACTACATGGGCGTCGTCACTGCGGTGGCCAGGCATATTGACGTAATCGCTCCGCGCTATCGGTCCATTATCGTCGATGAAGCGCAGGACTTTGGCAGCGTCGAGCTCTCGATCATTCGAAAGCTCGTAGCTGCCGACGAGAACGATCTCTTTCTTTGTGGCGATGCAGCACAGCATATCCTCCCTAAGCATCAATCTTTTGAGGCGGCTGGCATTGATGTCAAAGGAAGATCGTCTCGGATAGTTCGCAACTACCGGAACAGTCGAGAGATATTGCGGATCGCTCATCAAGTTCTCACTCAGAACCTATCTGAATCCCATTTTGAACAGGGAGAGTTGGAGATTTCGGATCCGGAACTCTCATACAGATCGGGCGCCGAACCTCTACTGCTTGAGGCGAATTCTCTCAGCATGGAAATTGCTGCAGCAATAGAGCTCCTAGACGCCAACGACGAAATCGCGCAGCGCCGTGGAGCTAGTCACTCAGGTTGTATCGCCATTGTGGGCTACTCCGGATTCGAGGTGCAGCAATATGGAAGGGAGATCGGGATTCCGGTTCTCGACGGAGCATCGAAGTTCCTTCATGGTTCTCGGTTTCTCTCCGATCTGGAACAAACAAAGGGCTATGAATTCGATACAATGGTCATTGTTAACTGCGCGCAAGGGCAGCTTCCCCCAAGTGGAGCTCCAGAGCAGGAGATTTTCCGCAACGCTAGCGAATTCTACGTTGCCATGACGCGTGCAAAGAGCCAATTAGTTCTTTCATTCTCTGGGATCGTTTGCAAATGGCTCGCGACGCTCGGATTGCAAGTATCTCAATGGTCTGATGTTGTCGATACGGACGTTTTACCAGAGCTAGGCATTCCGGGCTTTCTCCAAGAGTTTCCTGACGCCGAAAATCTGGACCTGGGCAATTTGACCGGGACCGAGTTCGTCTTTACTCCGTACGCGCGTGGACTCGAAGCGGATCTTCAGGAAAAACTCGAGGACTTGGTTGACGGCAGAGGCATGGTCCAAGCCGGTACGCAGCGTAGGCTCAAGTGGAGGAATATCGGTAGCCTGCGCGACGATCTTCAAACCGGCGTCGGTGGAGCGCTCTGGGGACCGGTCGCTCGTGGCGTTTTACAAGATCGATTGAAGGAGGCTGCATTGGGCCTGAGACCCAGCATCCGCTCCAGACCTGCGCGCAAAAGATCTTCAATCTCAACTCAGACCAAAGCGTCGATCGAACCACTCGAAAAGGCGCTTTCCGACCGCGACACTACGTTGAGTGATGGCCTGGAGGGCCTTGATCTCACCACGCGTGAGATGATGATTTTGCATTCCATGCATATCAAAACGCCGCAAGAGTTCTTGCTAGCTAGCGACGCGTCTCTATCGAAGCATCTGACCAAGGCTGTAATCGCAGCCCTTAGGGATCGTGCTCGCAAAATAGAGAGCCGGCGAACTATCGAAATTCCGACCGAAATCGATCTGTCTGTGGCGAACTTCCCAATGCACATCCTCACGGTACTTCGGAGGATGGGTGTAAAGCGAATAAGCGATCTCAAACGATTTTCAAAGAACGATCTATGGTCTCAGACCCAACTGCGTAGTGGTGACGTACAAGCAATTCTTGCCTTTTGCCGCGGTCAAGGGGTGGAATTGAAAGATCTGTGACGCTGAAATATGTGCGATGACTTCCAGTCTCTCCGCCTCCAGCACCGACTTGCCCGGGCGCGGCTGCTGGGTGTGGCTTATCGCTTTGATGGCGGACGCAGTCCGTCCGCGGTAGCGCCCGCTTTACTGCTAGCTGTCCAAGTTTATGATTATCGACGCTGTATTAGAAAATATTTGGGGAGCTGCGACGCACCCAGGCGAAACCTGACGATGCGCCGCTATTGGCTAACCTTTACGGCAAAGCATTTAGAGAAACGGGGTTTGCGAAATTTGCAACTGAAGAGGCTCGAGGACAGCTTTTGAGTTGGATCAAAGAGCACTGCGAAGCGGGAAGGTTGTGGTTTATTAGTGACGATCGCGGTCCACTCGCATTCGCTCACTACGATGCCGAGAAAGACGAACTTATCACCATTGCCACTCGTGATGGCTCAGAGCGCAATGGGCATGCTGAAGGGTACGCATACGACGAAGACCGCCTGATTGAGGCATGCGCGCGGGCCCGGCGAGCTCTATGATGGCGTTGCGTGAAGGTCAGGCGGCCTGTTGACCGGCGGGCTTGCCGGCTTGGCCCAGGAGCTTCCATTCCCAGGGCAGCAGTTCGTGCAGATGCGATGTGGGAAGATCGGCGATACGGGCGAGGACGTCGGCGAGCCAGGCCTTGGGATCGACCTCGTTGAGGCGACAGGTCGTGATCATCGTCAGCATGATGGCGGCACGGTCGGCGCCACGCTGGCTACCGGCGAAGTGCCAGGGTCGAGATGCGCAATGGCCTGCGCTTCTTCACCGCGCCGGCGCAGATCAACCCTGGCCGCGATTGAGGGGGAGGCAGATGCTACCGCCCATTGACCAGGGGCATCTGCAGGCGCGAGCCCCGGGACACGTCGTCTCGCTCGATGGCGGTATGATCGCGATCGTCATTCCATCCTTTCCGCTGCCGAACGGCTTCACGGCCGCGGCCGCGGACCTCATGCTCCGGCTCGCGCCCGGGTATCCCGACGTTCAGCCGGACATGTGGTGGTTCGCGCCGGCCGTCCGGCGCACGGACGGGCAGCCCATCGCGGCGACCGAGTCGCGAGAGGTGTATCTTTGGCCGCACCTGGCAGCGCTGGTCGCGCCACCTCAACCCTGGCCAGTGGCGGTCCGGAATCGATTCGCTCGAGAGTTACCTGGCGCTGGTCCGGAAGGAACTCGAGGCCGCCGCGAGGGCCCGCGCCGCATGACCACAACCCTCGTCCTTCCCGGTACGCTCGCCGACGAAATTGCCACTGCCGCGCACAATCCGCTGGAATGCGCTGGCGTGCTGCTCGCGCGTCGCGTCGATGTCGGCGGGGAAGACCGTCTCCTCGGGCGGTCGCTGCATTGGGTGCCTCAGGCGGCATATAAAGAGCAGAGCCCACATCATATGATGATTCGCTCGGAGGGCTATGTCGGTGCCCTCGGCGCGGCCGAAGCCGACGGCGCGATCCCAATCTGGTTTCATACCCATCCGGGCGAGGGCGGCGTGCCGCTGCCGAGTAAGCACGACCGGCAGGTTGATCGCGATATCGCTGATCTCTTCCAATTGCGCAGCGGCTCCGGCGTCTACGCGACGCTGATCGCCTCGCCCCGCGGCGAGAGGTTCGCGTTCAGCGGCGAACTGACGCCCGAGGGCGGTCCAACGACGTTGATCGACCGCGTCTGGATTGTCGGCGAACGCTGGCGACTGATCCAGAATTTTGCGCGGCAGGCGTCGGCGCCGGATGTGATCTTCGACCGCAATGTGCGCGCCTTCGGCTCGGACATTCAGGCCGTGCTGGGAGATCTGCGTGTCGCAATCGTCGGATCCGGCGGCACGGGGTCGGCGGTCGCCGAGCAGCTGGTGCGGCTCGGCGTTCGCCATCTTTTGCTGATCGACAATGACACGCTCTCGGAAAGTAACGTGACCCGCGTCTATGGTTCGACGCCCGACGATATCAGTAAAGCCAAGGTTGAGGTGTTGCGCTCCCATCTGACACGGATCGCACCCAACCTCGTCGGTTCGACGATCCAGGGTATGACTACGTTCAAGTCGATCGCCAAGGCACTGCGCGCGGTCGACTTGGTCTTCGGCTGCACCGACGACAATGCCGGGCGTCTCGTCCTGTCGCGTCTGTCGACCTTCCTGCTGACGCCGGTGATCGACGTCGGCATTCTCCTGAGCAGCGACCGTAACGGCGCTCTGATCGGCATCGACGGCCGGATCACGACGCTGACGCCGGGCGCCGGCTGCTTGGTCTGCCGCAATCGAGTCGACATGGCGCGCGCGGCGGCGGAAATGCGTACACCCGAGGAGCGCAAGAAGCTGGCCGACGAAGGCTATGCGCCGGCGCTCCGTCAGGTGGAGCCCGCGGTCGTGGCGTTCACCACGGCCGTGGCCGCTGCCGCGGTCAACGAGCTGCTCGATCGCCTGATCGGCTACGGTCCGGCGGAGCGGCCGACCGAGACGCTGCTCAGGCTGCACGAGCGCGAAATCTCGACCAACCGGGCAGTGCCTCGCGACGGGCACTATTGCCATCCGGGCACAGGAAAATGGGGCGCTGGCGACGAGGAGCCGTTCCTCGGCCAGCTCTGGGGGGCGGAATGAAGATCTCTTGGTGGGAATGGCTTCCCTTTTGGCGCTGGCGCGTGATCGGTCAGGCTGGCTCGGCGGACGAGGTGCCCGATCAGCTGCCGCGCAATGCGGTCGCACTGGTCGGCGACGTTGACCGCACCAAGTGGATCGTCTTCGACTGCCCGTGCCGGACCGGCCACCGCATCATGCTCAACGCCGACCTGGCGCGGCAGCCCCATTGGACATTGAATCAAGGCCAGCGACTGACCATCTCTCCAAGCATTGACTATCGCGGCAGCGAGCGGCGCTGCCATTACTTTATTCGCAGCGGCCGGATCGAATGGGCCAAGGACAGTGATCGATGAGGGACAGTGGAGACGGTACAGAAGAACGGCAGCCGATCGCGCCGCAGGCGCCGCGGGCCATCGAGAAGACGCCGATGTTCACCGCAATGAATGCGGCGCGCTACCAGCGGCAGACGCTCATCAAGGACATCGAGACCGAGCATCCCAAACTGCTCTGCTATGTCGCCGGCAACAAGGCGCAGGTCGACCGTATCGACACGTTGGGCTTTGTCGACATGCTCCACAATGTCAACCCTGGGGATCCGATCGATCTCTTGCTGCACACGCCGGGCGGCGATGTCGACGCGGCCGAGAAGCTGATCGGGCTGGTCCGCAGCGCGACAGGCGAGGAGGGGCAACTAAGGGTGATCATTCCAGACTTTGCCAAGAGCGCCGGCACGCTGATGGCGCTCGGCGCCAATGCGATCGTGATGAGCGATTCGTCCGAGCTCGGTCCGATCGACCCGCAGGTGTCGTCCCGGGACGGGAACGGGTCGGACGTGGTCTACTCTGTCTTGACCTATCTCAACGCCTATGACGCCGCGCGATGCGCCCGAGGATCTCGCCGCGCGTATCACATTCGAAAAGTTCGATCCCACCATCGTGCGCAAGTTCCAGTCGGTCAGAGACCGGGCGCGCTCGTTCGCGGAGAATTTGCTCAAGCGGCGCGGCAAGAATTTCTCGAAGATCGCCAGCGAGCTGATGGATATTAACAAATATCAGTCGCACGGCCAAATGATCGGGTGGGAGACCGCCGACGGGATGGGGCTGACGGTCACGTATATGCCGTCGATCAATCCTGTGTGGCGCAAATATTGAGCGCTTTATTGCCATTTGCGACTCGCGATCGAGTCCGAACAGCGGATTTTTGAATCGAACTATGTGTCGCTGCTGCTCTAACGCAGAGCATGCGCGCGATAGACATCCCCGATGGGGGCGTGACGGCCGTTATGAGGAGAACGGTTATCGTTCGGGACGGGCTGGCTTTTCGCTGCTCGCCGCGCGGCCGCCGCTCGCGATGGCGAGAACGGTCTATGTTAGTTGGCTATTCCGTGAATGCATCTGCTGCCGACAGGGTCGAATTTTGAACTGATAAGGAAATTACACAAAGCGTATCAGTCGGCTGCGCGAACGGAGCTGAAAGGTTCTTTTTAGGCCGGAAAGGGGCCTTTGGATCCTCGTCATCGGCACAAGTCGCTGAAACCGCAGTCAATGCGAGCTCCCTCCGAGCGCATTGATCCAGCCTGCCAAGCCGGCCTTTCGAGGAGCAGTGTGATGCCAGCCATCCCCCAAAAGCGACGGGAATGGGGAGATCGCGGACTCGCACGCTGGTCGCGTGATAGACAGCGTTGGCGATCGCAGCCGCGGTGCCGACTAGGTCGATCTCACCGACTCCTTTGATGCCGTGCGGGTTTGCCTCATCTTCGTGCTCGTCAACGAAGATCACGCCAATCTCGAAGAGGTCTGCGGAGGTCTTCTCGATCTTGAACGACGGTTCGGTGCTTTCGACGGTGTTGCAGAAGCCATGAGTTTTGGCCTGCCGCGTACGACTATCGGCGAGAGGCGAGGGGCGGTCCTTGAGCCCGCGCTTGATCGGGGAGACCGCTCCGCAGCGCCGCCCGCCTTTCCGCGACGGCATGATTGAACAGCTCAAGAACAAGGCCGAAAGCGACAAGGTTCTCCTGTTCGATAGCTCCATCGTCGTAGCATTTGAGGGTCTCGCCGATGATCGCGTCGACCTCCTGCTGCGATGCCAGCAGGTCCTGTTCGGAGCCGGCATCGCGAACCTCCGAGACCGCGGCGAGAATGCGGTTGCGAGGATTGGTGTTATCGTCCCGTTCGTCCCGGTTCAGATAACGTCGGAGCCAGGCGGCGGCCGAACCGATCCCGGAAAGAAGAAGCAGGGCGAACCAGAAGTAGTCGCTGTACTTGTCCAGAAACGTCCGCTCGGTCCCGTTGATGACTGCTGCGGCGCCCCGGTGCACGGAGGGCTCAGCCTCCTTCTCCGTCTCCGGCTTCGTGATGTGCGCCGCGCCGGCGACCCGTTGCGTGATCGTGTCGCGTTCGGCGAAAAGCTGCCGATAGAAGGCCGCCGCCTTGGCTTCCGACAGTTCTTTTCTGGCCAGGATGAGATGGTTGACGCTGATGGTGTCGATCTTGTCCTCAGGCCAGGCCGGGTTGGCATTGAAGACGCTCCCGGGGATCTCCTCGGCTTCGTAGCGGGGATGCCGCAGGGCGATCGCCTCGGACGCTTCGACCGGAAGGAACTTCGGCACTCCGCGCGATCGGGACGTCGCGGCGATGGCCGCGGCCGTGATCTTGCTGTCGAGGGGACCGACGGCGAGATACGCGTCCAGCGTGGTGTCCTGCGCAAGCTTTTCGATCTCTTCGGTGCCGAATTGAGCCGCGGCAACCTTGTCGGGTTGCACGCCTAAGCCCTCTAGAATTGTCCGCAGGAGCGCGACGTTGGCGCCGGTCTTTCCGATGATGCCGACCTTGTGCCCCGCAAGATCGGCGATCTCTCCGATCTTCGCGGCGGCCTTCTTCTTGGAGTCCTTGCCTGCGCGTCCAGACGGCGACCATATGACGACGTAGTTCTTACGCAGGACGGCCAGCGTCTGCGCATCAGCCGGCAAGGCGAGGTCGCCGCGACCGATTGCCAGGTCGGTTTTGCCGGCACCCAGGAAGGTAAGGGATTCGGCCGCTCCGGCGGTAGTGATAGGGGACAGTCTAACCGTCCTGCTTTCCTCTTCGAAGGCCTCCGCCATCGCTTGGACCACCTGATGGTCGTCGCTGCCTGTAGGGCCGACAGCGATCCGGAGCGTCTCGGGCTGGAGGACGTAGAACAGGGCGGCCGCAGCGGCGCCGAAGACGACGAATCCCAAAGCCAACAGGATCAGGAGCCTTCGCTGGCGTCGATCGGAGGCACTCCTGACTGCATCGGACGGTGACATCAGCGGACTCCTGAGCAAGCGCCTGCTGAGAACCTGGGGCGAACCGTCGCCGAACCTGAATGTTCCACCGCACGCGAGGACCTCTGCGGACGAGCGGGAACCTTGCCATCGTTCGAGGGTTTTTGGGGATGGTCATCGGCGGAGCGTTCGGCGGGTGTCCTGCCGGCAAATGCGTCTAGCCGATGCCGGACTCCATTTCAGTATTCATTGGGAGGCACGTCGTTCGCCACGGCGGCATTCACCTTTGCTCGATCGAGCCGTTCGGCCGCTTGCAATCTGCTGATCGGGCGCCAAACCGCTACATCGATCGTGCGGTGGCCGACGAGCATTTCGGGGCGGATAACGCGCTGCTCGAGCAGGAGTTGCAGAGAGACTAGTCGACCCCGAGTAGCCGGCCTGGGAGCAGGCCGCCTTGATCTCGTCGACACTGGCGCTGTTCCGAAGCGCGCCCCGGACCTGCAGCTTGAATTCCGCAGGAGGTCGCAGTGTGGGCCTTGCAAGCTCACGGCTTCGCGCCGTGGTCGGGCGGCACGGAATGGCGCTGTCGCAGTTCCGACGGGTGTCGATATTCGTTCGTCCAGAACACCGGGCTGGAGGGGCGTATCTACCTATCTAAGCCTCTGTGGCAGCTAACAGATTCCAAAATCCGGCGCTGTGGTACAACACTTGCTGTTCTCTTCGCAGCTACCGCAACCTTTGGAGCAACTCAGTGCACATTGTCGTCTGCATTAAACAGGTTCCGGACTCTGCGCAGATCCGCGTGCACCCCGTGACCAACACGATCATGCGTCAGGGTGTGCCGACGATCATTAACCCATATGACCTCTTCGCGCTCGAGGCCGCGCTCGAGCTGCGCGACCGGTTCGGCGGCGAAATAACCGTGCTGACAATGGGGCCGCAATCGGCGGAAGATTCCTTGCGGAAAGCGCTGACCTTTGGCGCCGATCGCGGCGTACTGCTCACCGATCGCTGCTTTGCGGGCTCTGACACCCTGGCCACAACGTATGCACTGGCAACAGCCATCCGAAAAATCGGTAAGGAATATGGCCCGCCAGACCTCATCTTTGCCGGCAAGCAGACCATCGACGGCGATACCGCGCAGGTTGGGCCCGGCATCGCCAAACGGCTGGGTGTGCTGCAGCTGACCTACGTCGCCAAGGTCAAAAGCCTCGATCTCGCTGCCCGTACAATTGAAGCGGAGCGACGCTCCGAAGGTGGTGTCCAGGTGCTGCACACGAGGCTGCCTTGTCTCATTACCATGCTGGAGGGGACCTGCCAGATTCGGCGCGGCGCGATGGCCGATGCCTTGCGTGCTGCGCGTGCACCAATCGTGAAATGGAGCGCGCACGATGCCGGCGTCGAGGACGTCTCCAAATGCGGCCTTAAAGGCTCGCCGACCGTCGTCAAGCGAGTCTTCGCTCCCTCTGCGCGGGCTGAGAAAGCGGCGCTGGTTGAGGCCGCCGAGCAACCAGCGCAGGCGTTGATTGATGCTATTTTTAAGCATCAACCGAAGCTCGAAACCGATCTTGCGGCACTAGCCCGCGATGCTTGACCTGGAGAGTCCTGGCGACAATAAGCGTTACGGTCCCGAACGCGTCAAGGTTTGGCTCTCATCCGGTCACACCGACATGCACGGAGGCATGTAGAGCCTGGCGCTGGCCGTTCAGTGGAGCTGAAGCGCAATCCTCCCGCCGGCGATCACCTCTATCTGGGCCGCCGACGACCTGGTGAAAACTGTTGCCACGTGGGTCGGGCATGTCTGCCGTCAAGCTATGTTGTCAATCAGCTGCAATCGATGCTTACTTGTCCGTTACGGACGGCTCGTCGCGATGCTTGAGGTGTCGCTTCCGCGTATTGTAACTAACCAGCCAGATCACCCCGACTGCGACCGGCACGCACGCCGCGGTTAGATAAGAGGGTTCTACATGGAGTCCAACATCGTGCGCGCCCTTGGCAAGGTAGCCAAACAAACTAACCACATAATATCCTATCGCCGCGACCGACAATCCCTCCACCGTGCACTGCAGCCGAAGCTGTTGTCCGGTGCGTTCGTTGATAGCCTGTAATAGGTCGCGGTTCTGCTGTTCGATTTCAACGTCGACACGAGTTCGCAACAGATCAGCGGCACGCGCCAACTTGGCCGACAGAGTTACCTCACGATCCTTAGTCGTCTCGCAAGTTCGCATCGCAGGCGCCATCCGGCGCGCCAGGAACGACGACCATGTCGGATAATCCGCGATCTCACTGCCTTCGATGATGGAGAGTCGGGATTGGACCAGCTCGTAATAAGCTCTGCTGGCGCCGAAACGAAACAGGCTTCCCGTCGCGCCTCGTTCGAAAGAGGCGGCCAACGCGGTCAGTTCGGCGAGCAGATGGTTGTTGAGTTTCAATCCCTCCGCGCCTTGCATTTCTTCGAGCACCTCACCAAGACGTCTATCGATGCGATCGACGAATGGGCCGAGCTCAAGAGCGGCCGATAGACCAAGCAGCGCCAGCGGACGATAAGTCTCAACTTCAAGAAGCCGCTGCACCAGCGCACCGACATTGTGCGGGGTCAACCCGAGGTCGCAGACAAGAATCTTGGTGAAACCGTTTTCGTCGACGCGAAAATCTGAGGCCATAACACTTGCTCCGCCCTTTATGCGGGCCATGGCAAGGCTGCTCTTGTCGAAAAGTTGTTCGGCGCGTCTCACTGGGCAGGCGTGCTGCTCGACATCCAGCTTGATTGCGACCAGTAATTGTCCTTCCTGCCGCAAGGCGCGCATCAAGGAGTGAACGGCACTTTGGGCGTCGCCGCTCTGGCGAGCGAACGGGCTATTCGCTATCCAGGTAAAGGTTGCAAATTCGGCATGCTGCTCCCAGCGAAGCACAACGGGTCCGATGTCGATTTGGTGATGTTTCGCTGAGAGCTGCGGAGGTGGAAGGTCGCGTTCTCGACAAAATGTGACGAAGGCGCGGCGATCGCTTGCGGCCGCATCGCCCTGCGCAAGAAATGCGAAGTGAATCACCTTAAATGGAGGAACAAGCTGCATAAACGGGCGCGCATGCACTTCATTGAGCACGGCATCGCGTTTGCGCATGTAGCTTGAAACTTTGAAGAGTCAGTTTATCGGGCACGTGTAAGCACCTCGTCCCAGAATTGACGCGCAATCATCTGTGTCACCGCGAGCGGCAATGGCGTCGACTGTAAAGGTCTGTTCGCGCGGGCCGGCAATAGAGTGGTGACGCGGGTTGATCCGATGCCGCTCAATTTGCGAGCAGCGCCAAACGCGGTTGATTGCCGCCGGACTCGCACGAACATCGCTCGACATCGATCTATTGGCGCACATAAGGCGTGATGCGCAGACCCGCCTCCCCGAACGAATGCAGAGCGGCGTGACCAACGCACGCACGATTTCCACGCTTTCGTCTCCATGAGGTTGCTAATCTCCGTCGCCGGCTCTCCACCGGCTGCTGCATCGTCGACTGATGGCAAAAGCGCAAACGTGGCTTTCATCTTGGCTGCTCGTCTTGCATCACATTCGGACGCGATGCAGGATGTGGGCCAGCACGGAAGTAGCGGAAAGGTCGTGTTTCTCGCGTAATGTGATCGTTGAAACTGCCAGCGGAGAACTCGCTTACATCCGGGCAGTGCCTCGCAAGGGATTTTGGAACTGAACCGTAATCAGATGGAATCCAAATCTCATCGCAACCTGGAAGCTTGCGCTCTTTGAGCTCGGCCTCTGTGGCAACCGCGACACCAGGAGGACTTGCTGATTGCGGAATGCTGACATGGCTGTCGTACTTTCCATGCGTCCGATTACAAGACGCATTGCATTGTTCGGCACACGTGCCAGGGTTGTATACCGCGATACAGCTCCGACTGTCGGCGTGGGCACGGAATCCGGGCGCCGACAACGTCCATCACGGCCTGCCGCTGCCCAACCTGCTGCACATTCGCGACGATGTAACCGTCCGCTGTTCGGAGCGCCACAAGGCGGTCTCCAGACCCGGACTTTCTAACGCTCACAGCCGACATCCAACGGCCGCCGAGGCCTGGCGTCAATATTGGATACCGATTTGCTGCGCACGCTGATCACGCGGTCGTGGTAACTCATACCGCTTACTTGTAAGTCTTCAGATATGCAGTCGCATTGTGTCTGGTTTCCGACAATGTCGGACATGCAATGCGGCTCCCGGCCCTTGTCGATGCGCTGAGCGAACTCTGACTCCGCGCCTCGATCGAGGCCGCACGATACGTCAGCGGTTAGGATCAGCGTGCTATGGCCTGTTTACAGACAGGATTCCCAAATCAGTAGAAAATTGATTCAAGGCTGAAAATTGGAGATCAGCCTTGATTCGATTAGCGTTGAGCGACGCGCAGTGGGAACGGATTGCGCCGGAGCTGTCTGGCAAAGTCGGTGACCCCGGGAGCAGTGGGCGTGACAATCGGCTGTTTGTCGAAGCCGTTCTTTGGATCGCGCGCACCGGCTCGCCGTGGCGTGATCTGCCGGAAGCCTTTGGCAAGTGGTTCACGGTCTATACGCGCTTCTGGCGATGGGCTCAGAAGGGAGTCTGGGAGCGCGTTTTCAAGGCCCTCTGCGATGATCCCGATTTCAAATATGTTCTCATCGACGGCACACCCGTCCGGGTCCACCAGCATGGCACCGGCGCAAAAGGGGGACTCAAAATCAGGCCATAGGCCGCTCGCGTGGTGGCTTGACCACGAAAATCATGGCCCTGGTCGACGCCCTCGGCAATCTCGTTCGCTTCGTCCTGTTGCCCGGCCAGCGTCACGACAGCATCGGCGTCGAGCCCTTGATCACCGGTCTCGATTTTGCGGCACTGATCGGCGACAAGGCCTTCGACAACAACTGGCTGCGCGCCAACCTGAATGAACGTAGCGCTGCAGCGGTCATCCCGTCCAAGGCCGACCGGGCCGGACGTATCCCTCATGACGCCGAAATGTATAAATGGCGCCATCTGGTCGAGAACTTCTTCTGCTCTCTCAAGGCATTCCGCCGCATCGCAACCCGCTACGAAAAGACCGATGCCTGCTTCGCCGGCTTCGTTAATCTCGTCGCGAGCTTCCTCGCCAGCCGCTGATTGTAAACAGGCCTTAGCGCGATGCTGCTTGCGCGCCCAAAGCGCTCTCGGGCGATTTCGGAAGCGAAGACTTCGCCGCCCTCGATGGCTTCGGAGTTCCCCTATAGATGGTGAGTGCCGCGACGATACCGAGAGCAGCTGCAAACATCAGCCAGAATCCGGGTGAAGCCTTGTCATTAGTCCGCCCAATGAGCCAAGTAGAGGCGAGCGGCGTAAACGTACCAAACAGCGCAGCCGCGAACGCGAAGGCCAGGGAGAAGCAGGTTGTGCGCACATGCGCAGGCACGATCTCGACGAGGGCACTCAGCATAGTCCCGCTGTAGGTGCCAAAGTAGAACGAGAACATCATCGCCACCGC
Source organism: Bradyrhizobium ivorense (assembly GCF_900696085.1). Taxonomy (GTDB): domain Bacteria; phylum Pseudomonadota; class Alphaproteobacteria; order Rhizobiales; family Xanthobacteraceae; genus Bradyrhizobium; species Bradyrhizobium ivorense. Next base: position 136,116 of record NZ_CAADFC020000011.1, on the reverse strand, counting down.
AAGCAGCTTACCAAAACTGGGGGCGCTTACCAACCAACTCAAAGCCGGATAGGCTGTGATCAACGCAAGGCCAGCAATGGCCAGCAGAACCGGCTTGCGGCCGATACGGTCGGAAACGGCGCCGCCAATTGGATTCCAGATGAAGTTGGTCACGGCGACCAGGAGCGTCACCAAGAGCGCATCCTGGGTAGACAGCTTCAAGACGGTCTTGCCGAACGTCGGCGTGTGGACGGTGACGAAATAGAAGGTCGTCGTGGTCAGGATCGCCATCATCATCCCGAGAACGACCGTGCGCCAATGGACGAGCGCCGAGGCAACGACCTCGCGCGCCGTGGGATGCTTCTTCATCGCCAAAAATTCTGGGGTTTCCTCCAGCGTCCGACGAAGGAAGAAGATAAGAGGAATGATAAGGCAGCCGAGAAAAAAAGGAATGCGCCAACCCCAGGAGGCGACGCCTTCGAGCGGCATCGATTCATTCAGTAGGTAGCCCACGATCGCTGCGACAAAAATCGCGACCTGCTGGCTGGAAGATTGAAACGAGGTATAGAAACCGCGATTGCCTGGGGTCGCGATCTCCGCCAAATAGACCGAAACGCCGCCAGCCTCGACGCCGGCGGAAAAACCCTGTAGCAGCCGTCCGGCTAGAACAATGATGGGGGCGGCAATGCCGATTGTCGCATAACTGGGACAGAAGGCGATAATCACGGTGCCGACCGCCATGATCGATAGCGTGATGATCAGGCCTTGGCGACGGCCGATCCTGTCGATACTGGCTCCCAGTACGATCGCCCCCACGGGACGCATTAGGGCACCCAGCCAGAACACGCCAAAGGTGTTGAGTAATGAGGCGGTTTCGTTGTCCGAGGGGAAGAAAGCTTTCCCAATGGCGCTGGCGTAAAAGCCAAATAAGAAAAAGTCGAACTGCTCGAGGAAATTACCGCTGGTCGCACGAAGAATGGCGTTGATGCGCGATTTGACTGTCGCATGCTGAAGGAGCGCTTGTGACAAAGCGAGTTTCCTTCCCGTCTGAAATGGCCGTTGCGGAAAACCTCGCGCCAGCCCAATTGCAATCAGGCCGTGATTTTCTCTTACAGACATTACCGACCAACCGGAAGGCGCCTGATCTTTTCGGCTCATTTTCGACGATAGCTCCATTGGTGCACAAATTTGAATTTGCTCCCGGAGGCGCAAGCGCTCCCAACATCAATCGCCAGAAGCTCACCTACTCGAGACGAAATCAAGAGATGGGGTTCCGCTCGGTACGAGGTAGCTTTCGAGCAATCTTTGGCGTTTCATTAGCTCTGTGTCCACCGCGGATGGTGTCGGCTGATTCGATAACGCGTCGACACTGTTCGGCTTCTAACTGCGCGTAAATTCCCGCCAGACTCAAAACACCAGCATTGAATAGCCGGTTCGTACTCAGACATTTGCCCGCTTAGTGCAAGGTTGGCATAGCATTTGCTACAAGCGTGCAGGAATACAGGATATTGGACGAGTGCGCGCAGCACGCGCAAATGGCAGCGGCGGTCCCTTTGCCTTGAGACAATCGCGCCGGCCGGCAGACGCAATGTCGCGTAGATTGCGGCTTGCAAGCCTAGAAGAGCCCGCTGGATGTGGTTCGTCTCGGCAATGCCGAATCAAGTCCGCAGGGGGATGCGATGAGCAGGAGTGAACAGCAACCGAGAAGGCTTGATCTGTCCACGACAGGTCGCAGATGAAAGCGTCGGGGTGGCCGGATGTATCGCCTGCGCATGTCACGTGAGCCTCCCTTGGCCTGCGCGGACGCCGATATTCAGCATGATTCAGCAAATGATGGATGGCGCGTTTGGCTATTCGCGGAATCGGATTGCTCGTGGATCGAAATCGAACGCGCGAGGGTCGTCGCTACAATCTATGGGCATGTTCCTATCGACGCGCTCATGAACAGGACTGATCCCCTGATTGCCCTGGTTGGTACTGCGAAGATGGTCGTGGGGAAGTGCCCCTGTATGGCGAACGCGACCGCAAACCCGTCGGCCCAAGTTGGCGGCCTTCGAAAGTGATCCTCAAACATCATTCTCTCCTCACGGTTAGGGTTCAAATGAGATCTTCTCAAGCGTCGCAAGTTCAACTGGATCGACCTTCGCAGATATTCTGCGAGTACTTGACTGAGCAAGCGCGAAATCTGTTTGGCCTGCATCCGTTCGCTGCGGAGATGTCTAAGCGCCAAGTTGCGAGCTTGCTGCCTGAATATTTGGCGATGTCACAGGCGTTCCCTTACCTGCAGGCAGGCTCGCAAAAGGATCTCATATTTGATGCGATGCGTCGCAACCGAGACCTTCCGAGGGATGTCGAACTAACCAGCGTGGTCGCAAATTTCATCTGTTGGGATGAGACGGGTGGTTATGGCCGAGTTCTCCGAGGCGGCAAGGCGGCGCTACCCGATATTCTGGCGACCGAAAACTTCCACTCAAACCTGCTTAGAAAGGACGCATCGCGACTACTCGGTAGAACAATACGCCCGAATTATAGCGCTACAACGAAGCGGTACCTGCATTCCCTCTATGCCGGATTGTCATCGAAAGACCCGGTCGTGCGCTGTGCCTACATGGTCGCCTTTGAGCTGCATGCTGCGGAAATGATCCAGTCGCTGTGGACCACCCTGGTCAAAACGTTTGATGCGCGGTCTGACGATCTTGAGTACTTCCGCAGTCATGTCGGCGGCGAAGATCCCGCCGAGAAATATCATGGAGAAATGACGACCCGGCTCATTCGCGAACTTGTGCCTGCTGACTGCAATCGTCGTTTTTTGGATGAATTCGATCGAGCCTATCGGCTCAGCTTACAGTGGTGTCGCGACCTGCTGCAAACTGTCTCAATTGAGGGAGATGGCTTTGCGGAGATCGAACATCATGGCCGTTGTCATTGTGGTTCCGTTAAGTTCTGCGTCCGCGCGCCGCGAGAGCTCGCCGCGGTTCGATGCAACTGCTCGATCTGCCGAATGTCGGGGTTTCTGCATCTGCTTGTGCCCGGAGATAAGCTCAGGATTCAGTGTGGAGAAGAGTCTCTCAATACGTATCAATTCAACAAGAATATCGCTCGTCACACGTTTTGCCGGATTTGCGGTGTAAAGCCATTCTATCGGCCGCGATCGAACCCCACGGGCTTTAGCATAAACATTCGGTGCTTGGATAAGAGAACGATCGAAAACATAAAAATAGAAGATTTTGATGGCGAGCATTGGGAGCAAGCGATCCGCCCGACGCACGAGGATTGGGAAGCCACCCGTTAAGATCAAACTTGGAGTGAAGCCGCATGGCGCGCGCAATGAACGATAGATCTCGTCTGCTTTCAGAAGAGGCTCTCACCAAATACCGTATAGAGCTATTGGTGAAGGGTACGGTCGTGATCGCCCCCCAGACGTTGTTCACCCAAGACGATTTGGCCAGGATCGATCAGCTCCAGATGGAAATTCCTGAAGAAGAGGTGCGGATGGGAGATGCCGGCGACTCGCACAATGTCTTCGTGAAGCGGGTGAGGGTAGATCCGCCCGGCCGCCCTCCTAGCAATGTGGATGGCAAAGCTCCAGGGCAGATCATCGAACTGCTCCAGAGGAAAGACCGCAGCCTTGCGCTGAAAAAGATCTTGGGAGCATCGTCAGATTACGTGATTCGCCGATGCCAGATGCATCGACTGCCTCCCGGTTCGTTCGTTGGCATCCATTTAGACGCTGAGAGCGACCCTGACTTCGAGTACTCCGTGATTGTGCAACTCGCGAGGGACTTTGAGGGGGGTGAGTTCGTGGTCTATCCAAACGCGTACGAACAGCAGGTATTTCGGCCGCCGTTTGGGGCCGTGGTTGTCACCACATGTAGGATCCGACATGAGGTGAAGCCTGTGCACGCTGGGGAGCGCCGATCGCTGGTATACTTCTGTTCAAAACGCAGCGGCGTGAATCGCCGGATCATCGAAAGCACTGCTGACGGCCTATAGGGAGCGCTAGCGGAAGTGGCTTTCGAACGGGTTGAGAATGCGGGGCCAACTTCTGGCAGACGCCGCCTGCTTCGGAAGAGCGTGCTTTGGATCTTGCGGTGTATCCTAGGTTCACGGCTGGTCTACTTCGAGCGAAACGAAGCAGATACTCACCTGATGTTCCCACTGCGGGTTTCAAGCAGACGTTCGGATACGGGGATCGCTTCGAATGAATGGAGGAGTTGAATAGATCTGTGATCTCAGTTGGCCATTGCCAATAGCCGGTGCTGCAGATCGCGGGCAGTTGGCCTATCGCGCGCGATCACCAGGCACTCTACGGTGCCTGCCTCTTGATCGATGGCAAGCGGGATCACGCCCTCCTTGCGTGTGTGATCGAATAGAAATCCATACCTGACGAAACGATCAAGCGCGGCCCGGAGAGAATATGATGGAACGTTTCTCACGGAAGCAATGACGTGGCGACTGGAATAATCGATGCCCAGCAGCCGGACGGCAATACTGTGTAACACTGACCCCCCGCCCCACCGGCCGTTCGCTTCGTTAAAGAAGAGCCGGCCGTCGCTCGCGAAAATGCCGTCAATGTTGATCATTCCGCGATATCCCAAGGTTCGTGCCAACTCGACAAATCGGTAGGCGTGCGTCTGGGCAGCCAACCATTGCTCGTTCGTCTGGTCGCTTGGAAGCTCGAGCCCTGTCCAGATGAGCGCCCGTTCGGATGGGTCTTCGCTGCGACGTAGACGGATGCTTCCACTGTTGATGAAAACGATGGAACCATCCTCCTCTATCTCATACTCGAGATAGAACAGAGCGCGAGCCAAGTGGTACGATTCAATGACCAATGTGTTGCAGGATGCCGTGGTCATCTCTGACCAAAGTGCTTGAGGATCCAACGACGGCCAAGCAACCATTCGGGTATCTCTCGCCCCCGGAAGTGCTCCACTTTCGTTGCCGGTCAGGATGATATTGCCGACTCCGCCCGCTCCATTGTCCAACTTGACGATCACGTTTCCGGTCTCTGACCTCAAGCAGGTGAGCGCTCTGAAAAGTTCGTTTGGGTTCGTGGTCGCGCATCCACTGGGCAGTGGGAGCGCGACACTTGTCGCCAATTGACGGAAGTGGCTCTTGCGGTTCAAGAGATCCGGCCCTCGCTGCAAAGCGAATTCGTCCCCGCTTTGCGGGATGCCAAGCAGCGCCGCCAAGCGCGCTACGCCTTCACTAGAGTAGCAGGCAGACATTCTCCAAGTTGATTTCTGGCGAATATGGCTGTTGAGACGCTCGACAAAAGCATTAGACAGCAGGGTGCAATCATTGAGAATCAGCGAGTCACGGGCGCCGTCAGGCACAAGCGTCGAGAGACTCGAGGCATCGAAATTGAGCGTCGCGCCGATGAAGGATAACAGGTCTTGCGGGATTACTACCGGAGAGACTATTAGGTCACCCTCCTGTGCAAACCAGGCAGAGCGCCATGCGGAGTTGGCGGAAAGGGACAGTTGAGTTGCTGTTAGATCGCCACCCGACATTTGAGCCGTCCCGGCGTTCATGATTAAGATCCGAGGCAACGACAGTCTCCCAAGCGCCTGGCGCGATTAAACACAGGCCGCGATGCCAGCAACGATGAGCTCGCGGCGGCGCATCGTATGGGGGTCTGGACCAAAAAGGCGGTATTGCGCCGTCTCGATATCTCCTGTGGCGTAGTAGGGAACTACGGCCAGCCAATCCGCCGATCTCAATTGCTGTCTCCTTGCGGGCTTGACTGCGCGTCGAGCTCCTTCAATATGAAATGCTGGACCTTGCCCAACGCCGTTTTCGGCACTTCTTGCGTGAATATGATTTCGCGCGGCACCTTAAAACGGGCGAGCTGCGATTGGACGTGCGCCAACAGCGCTTCGGCTTCGATCCGGGTCCCCGGTCGCCTGATCACATAGGCGATCGGGACTTCTTCCCAGCGCGGGTCCGGTCGACCGACGACGGCGCATTCGGCGACATCCGGATGGCCCATGAGCACACGTTCCACTTCTGCCGGATAGATATTCTCTCCGCCGGAGATGATCAGGTTCTTCTTGCGGTCACGGACCCAAAAATATCCATCGGCATCGCAGCGGCCGATGTCACCAGTGCGATACCAACCATCACTAAAGGCCTCACGGGTTGCCCGCTGATCGCCCCAGTATCCGCAGAAGACGTTGGGCCCGCGTACTGCGATCTCGCCTGGGGTCCCGGGTGGCAACTTTGTGCCGACATCATCGATGATGGCTGCTTCGCAGCAAAGGCCAGGCAGGCCGCTTGCGCCGTCAGGTGCGAGATCTGCGCCGAGCTTGGTATAGACCGCGATAGGAGAGGTTTCCGTCGAACCATAAACTTGTAAGATTGGCACTCCGCGCCTGACAAAGCGCTCGACAAGGCGCTGAGGTACCATCGTCGATCCGGTACAAATTGCTTTGAGCGCGGATAGGTCTGTGCTTGCCCATCGCGGATGGTCTGTTAGCGCTTGCATCATGGCAGGCACCAAGGCTGCTAGCGTGGGCCGGTCATGCTCAAATGCATCAAACGTTGCCTCTGGCGAAAAGCGGCTTTGGATAGTTACCGTCGCGCCGTGATGCAAACCCGGGGTCGTCTGGATATTTAGGCCGCCGACGTGGAAGAGCGGCAAAACAGTCAGGGCGTGATCAGTCGAGGTTAGGTCATGCATGTGCTGACTCATAACCCCGTTCCACAGCAACGCGTCCTGACGCAGCACAGCGCCTTTAGGTCGCCCTGTGGTGCCCGAAGTATAGACGATCAGAAGCGGGCAGGACAGGTCCGCAGGTGGATTGCGTTCGTCACCACGGCCTGCGTCCAGAAGGTCGTCCAACTTGCTTCCGCCGGGCGGCGCAAAGTCCAGGCCGATGAGGCAGATATCGGGAAGTTGCCGCGTCAGAGCCGGCAAGACGGCATTAAATGCCTGCTCAAGCACAAGCACTTTTGCCCCGGAGTCGGACAGAATGAAAAGCTGCTCGGCGGCCGCAAGCCGCCAATTCAATGGAACGAGGATTGCGCCAAGCCGCGCGCAGGCATACAGCAAGGTCAGATAGTCAGGCCGGTTGAGGCTGAGGATCGCGATCCGGTCACCTCTTTCGATGCCGAGTTGGCTCTTGAGGGCGTGAGCGACCCACCCGATCCGCCGATTGAAGCCCGCGTAGCTCAGAGTGTGCCCCTCGAAACGGATCGCGGCTTTGTCGGGAGCATGCGCAGCGTTGCGCTCGATCAATGTGCAGAGATCCAAACTCATTCTCCGTGTGATTGAGCTTCGCAAGGGACCTTGGTTCCGATGTCGTTCAGTCGGAGTTCGGAATTACTTCGCCAAGCCTCGATTGAGAGCTTCGTGTACCCATTGCACAGGCCACGATCACGCGGCCCGAGCAGGACGAAGCGGTTCTTGATGGTTGTCATGGGGAGCGAACGATCGACACTGTTCGAGGTATCTCAGGCACTTGATCCACTTGCTCTGTTTTGCTCGGAAGCAGTCGTGTGCATCTGTCCGTAGTGATAGGTACACCATGACGACTGTTTCTTGCCCGGTCTTTGACATACAGGCTCGCCGCACATATATGCCGATCTTGGATCTCCATCTTTGAAGCCGACAATGGCCCGGCATTGGCCTTCAATGTGGTCGATCAGCAGGACCTTCTTGACGCCGTCCGGCTCTTTCAACTTGCTGCTCCAGGATGCGGCGCCATCTCTTCCGATGCCGCGCCAGTCACGCCGAGCGACACTTGCAGCTCAAGTGTCTTGAAATCCTCCGCAGTCGCATGGGCCGTCGCACACATGCGCGAGAAAAAGCCCCTGCCAGCGTCGGGAAGGTGGTGTGGATCGAACGAAAGGCTGGTTCTCCGAACGGAGTTCGGTACGGTGGTCTCGCCGTTCGGTTGCAAAATCGGGAGACGGCGGCGCCCTGCGAGGGCTCGGGATCGAGGTGTGCGCCGATCCCTTCCGGTATCACCGTCTCGCTGGCGCCGCGCTTTGGCACAGCCGCATAGTATCGGTTCTGGAATGCCGGGGCGTTCATCACTACCTGCGAGCCGTGGTGCTGCGATCAAGACTCGCTGCACGAGCATCTCGACCGATTTGCTGTCGGGAATGAGGATCATGACCAAGACTCAGCGCAGGTTCTGACGAGGTGAGACATTCGTAATCCTTCACAATTCCGACGGCAGACGAAGACGCGCGTCGTTTTAGGGATCGTACAACTTAACGTTACGTCCGATTCAAGCCTTTTCGGCAACTCGCGGGAACACGCCAAAGCTCTCAGGTTTGCTGGTAAGCGCTGCAGATCGGCGTCGTGTCTACAACAGTCCTGCGCCAGGGTCTGCGTCAGAAAGTCGCTTGAAAGGAGGTTCGCAAGCAACGAGGCCGTTGTCGAAAAGCCTACGCTTCCGCGATCGGCCGTCGTCTTCGCAGCCGATAGCGGATGTAACGTCGGCCGCGCCGTTATTGAATACTTCACTGCGCATCTGTCGGGCGCTGACGCGGCAATGCGCAGGGCGAGATCCGGCGGTCGTGTTCGACAAGTCGGCCTGATGGCAGCTTATCATTTGCGCCGTTCGAGCGAGCCGCCCGAATGTGCGAGCGTGCCGTTATCCAGTGCACGTCGCGGTCGCGGGCTCCTCCGGTGCGAAGATCATTGCAGGGTCTGATAGAGGCGATAGAGGAGCCGGGCGCGCGGCTCAATCGACGAAATGTAGAGTTGCTCGTAATGGGTATGGGCGCCCTTGCCGTCGACGCCGAGACCGTCGAGGGTCGCGGTATGCGGCGCGGTGAAATTGCCGTCCGAGCCGCCACCGCTGAAGACATCGAACAGCCTGAAGCCGAGCTCGGCGGCAAGGCTCCTGGCGTGTTCGTAAAGTGCGGCGCCGGCGTTGCTCTTTTCATACGGCGGACGGTTCAATCCGCCGATAACCTTCACGCCGACACCAGGGGTGCGCGAGGTGATGCCGAGGATCTTCGGTGCCAACTCGTCGGCGTCAGCCATGGTCGGCACTCGCATGTCGACTTCCGCATAGGCTTCTTCGGCGATCACGTTGGGCTTGGTGCCGCCACGGACGACGCCCACATTGACGGTGACGCCACGCTTGAGATCGTTCATCGCCTCCAGTGTCTGGATCACATTGCCAAGTTCCCGGATCGCGCTGCAGCCATCTTCGGGGCGCGCACCGGCGTGGGCCGGCGTGCCCTTGACGAAGACCTCGAAGCGCGCGACGCCTTTGCGTCCGGTGACGATCTTGCCGCCGTCGCGCGCGGGTTCGGTCACCAGCACATACTTGGCCTTGCGGCCCTCGGCCTCGATCAACGCCCGCGAGGTCGGGCTACCGATCTCTTCGTCCGATACGTAAAGCTGGGTGATGCCGAGCGGAGGGCGGACATCATCGGTGCAAATCTGCCGGAACGCGTGATACGCGAGATAGGCACCACCCTTCATGTCATAAATGCCGGGGCCGAATGCCCTGTTGCCCTCGACTTTGAACGGCAGGCGCTCGATGAACCCCATCGGATGAACTGTGTCGAGATGGCTCAGCACGAGAATGCCCGGTACGCCTTGCCCCCAAGACGAGCGTGTGACCAAATGATCGCCGTAGCCGTCACGTCCTGCAACGCACTCGACGCTGGCCGACAAGTCACGATAGCCCGACGCGACGAGATTAGCCAGTTTGTTGACCTGATCCGGCCGGTCCGTTGGAGACTCGATCTCGACCCAGCGGCGGATGCCGTCGAGAATCACCGCGGCTTCGAATGGGTTGCTGGACATAGATCTGACGTCCTTGAATTCGACTTTCATCGTTCGCAGAAGATCGTGATAAAATCCATTTGATCGCATCATGATCTAGCGCGAACACCTTCAGAGTCGCCAACTGTTATGGGTCAGGTAGGCCTCTGAAGTCTAGGTCTTGCCGCAGGCGAGGATGCCACGCCGGTTGAAATAAACGGAGCTACCAAGTTTGGTAGGATACAATTATGCAAGCTCGAGAGCCGTTGGCTGTTCTCGTGAACTGTAGCTCTTCTGGTCAATTCCTCCGATAGCTGCGCAGCTTGCATTCCCCTGCCATCTTTTCATCGGCCTCATGGCCGCTTGCCATTATTTTGTCTTCATGCGTTTCTGCGATTCTTCGAGCGACCCGGCATCCGCAAGAGGTCGGAAATGAAAGACGCGATGAGGATGTCCACGCGCACCGACCTTGAAGACCTCGATGCCAACGTCGGCGACAAGATCAGTGGTGTCTACCGGCGCATGCCGACGCTAAACAGCGGTCGGTTCGCCCTAATCGAGCAATCTCGTGAGTGCGTTCTGGTGCCTGACGGCCGGTGCTGGAGCGAGCGCGAGGACAATGGTCGCGGTCAGGTCGGCAGAGAGGGAATATCCTGTCGATCGACATCAAGCGCGGCATGGATGATAATGAAGGACTCACTTCCGTTTGGCGCTCGTCGCGGCAAAAAAACTACCGACGTCGGATGTCTTGACCAGGACGGAACCGGGGGCGTCTCCTGGTGAGAAGAGACTTGGCGCGAGCGATCTCCTCGATCCTCGACCTGTTCTTGAGGAATGCTTCCACCCGCCCGTCTTGCCCCAGACCATCGGCACCGAAATGATCGTCCAGCGCTTCGCGACTGGCTGCGCAGCTGACCGTCCCGCCGAGTTCCTTTCCCTGGAACGTCACGACGTCGCGGCTGAAGCCGTAGCGAGCAGGGGGATTGTCGAAGGAAAGATCGATGCCCGGAACGATCGGACGAGGCGCGCCAATGGTCCTGAGCACCGCGTCCCGAACAGGGGCCGCAAGCAACGCAAGCCCTTCGAGCATCAATCGGCGCCATTTGGGACCGCGAGCGTGAGCGTCCTCCCAGGCAGATTTCAGCTCACGGGGGCGCATTTCGGCCAGGGCCGCAAGCAAGGCCTCGGCCTGCTGCAGGTCCTTCGCGCTTTGCAAAACCGTCTGGCGCCTGGGGAAGATGATGAGCTTGTGGACGGCGTAACGCGACGGAGCCGGCACGTGCACGTAGATGCCGGCGCCATGCAGGATGACCGTGGGCTCGGGATCGCGGATCAGAAAATCCAGGAAACGCAACGGCTCGGCGTCTGCGTTTAGGGCAGACAGCTTTTGGGGGCGGGCGGTCTCTCTGCCCTGATGGGAGCGTGAGAAAGTCGACGCGCAAGCCGCCTTTGGCGACATAGCTGGTCGCGCGGCGGCCATCAGATGCGTGAGGAACGGCACGAAAAGATTTGTCGACTTCCTTTAACACCTCCAGAACGGGCGGCGTGGAGTCCTCGACCGCGACCGAGACATTCTTGAACTGCTCGGTCTGCAGCGAGCCGGCGGAGAGGCGAGCGCCAAGCATCGCAGCATAGGCTTGGTAGGCGATCGTCCCGACGAGCACGCCGCGAAGGCGAAAGACTGCCGCCTCGGCAAGTGCCGCGACCAGATCGCCGATCTCGGGAATGGGGCGAGGAAAACTGAATGAACGGACCAGCGTGGAGACAAGCGCCCGGCGCTCGGTTCGCCTTCGCGAACTTCCCGGTGGTAGGCGATGCGCTCCAGGAGTTCTGGCGTATCCGGCCTGACATAGCGCTGCGATCGCTCGGCGCCGGTGCCGGTCTGGTTAACCTTGGTTCGGGGCGTCGAATCAGCGCGCCCGATTCCGACCTCTTGTGGTCCATGCCTGCCTCGGGCGCGCTCTTGTTCGCATCAAGAGTTGTCCAGCTTGAGCGGGTAGCTCACCTTTTGTACTGGCGCGGGGACGCGGCTCGCGGGAAAATACGATATGTGCCTTCGTGACGCAGATCATGAAAATGCAGGTCATCGATCTTTAACTCGTCGCAGGCTCGCGTGAACGCCGTACTCACCGAACGGTGCTTGTAAGGGAAATTGCACTCAATCAAGCAGCAAGGTTCGAAGCGCGCCCCGGAAGTTGATCAATGGATCACCGCGGCCTACGCGGGTCGCGATAATTCGTCCGATAAAGATGGTATGTGTGCCAATCACCTTGTGATCGTACAAGACGCATTCGAGCGCACAAAATGCGTTCGGCAATAGCGGCACATCGAGGACGCCCTGTTTCCAGGGCGCGGTATCGAAGCGGTGAACACCTTTCGCCCCCTCCTGACCGCCAAAACGTAGCGCAAGGTCCTGCTGGTCACTGCTCAGAAGGCTGACTCCAAAGCTGCGACTGGCGAGTATCCCGTCATGCGTCTCCGAGCCGCCTTTTATGCCAACGAGCAGGCACGGTGGCTCCATGCAAATGGAGGTCACCGAACTAACCGTCAGTCCACGTCGTTCGGCGTCCTTTCCGGTCGCCACGATGGCGACACCGCTCGCCAGATTTCGCATGGCCTGACGGAACTCGGTCGCTTGGACAGATGGAATATCCCGAATTCTAGGAGGGGACTGGTGGCTCATGACCTGCCTCTGGAGTTTTATTCCAATTCTGGTGTCACCGTTACGCGCGGATGACCTTGATCCATTTGCGCCTGCTGTTGGTCGCACGGTATCATATCGCGCAACCAATGGTTGCTCCTCTCGCCGGGCAGTTCAGCGCGAGGAGGTTTCCCGCTTGGGAGTGCCCTGTTGATGCACGTGGCAGCGGCGACAGGCAATTCTGCCCGCTGCATCGATCGCGACGCCGAATCCATGGACAGTCCGGCCGGATTTTTTCCGCATGTAGCATGCATAGGCACGCTAATTTACTCTCAAGAGAACACGCTTTTTCGCATCGAGAAGATGCTCATCCAGCGTCGCGTGCAGCGCACCTCGTAGCTCCGGCGGGATCGAGCCGTCCGTGTCGATCAATTCCCGAAACTTTCGAATGATGTGTTCTATCGTTGCAATGGATCCGAGTGTTTCCATATCCTGTGAGGACATTCCAGATTGTCTCCCTTGGAGCGCGGCGCACGACCACTTCGTCGCGGGCTCTGACTTCAACGGTGTGCCGCAACAGGCTCTTGTCGCTAAAGAAGGGTGGCTCTCGTGCCGCCTGCTTAAGGCGAATTGTTTGATCAAGGCGCGGACGGGCGGCAACATCGTGTTCGAAAGCTCGCAGAAGCAGCGCGTGTTCGCAGGCCGCGATCCCTTCGCCCTCATGAGCGTTGGTCGTGGTCAGAACGTTGGCCAACTCGGCTGTCACGCGTTGGAAACCGTGATCAGGCGCTTCAGTCGAGCGGCCGCGGCGCCGCGATCAAGTGAATCTTTCCCAAGTGCAACGCCCTCCTGCAGCGTCGAGGCCCGACCGGCTATAATCAAAGCCGCCGCTGCATTCAAAAGCGCGGCGTCGCGAAATCGACTTGGCGCACCATAGAGCATGCTTTGGAGCGCGGCGGCGTCGGCATCGCCGCCTTCCAGCGCCTCCTTGCGGCAGCGGCGGAAACCGGCTTCTTCCGGCGTCACTTCGAACGTGCGGACTGTACCCGCCTCAAGCGCTGCGACAAAGGTCTGGCCGGTAAGGGTTATTTGGTCGAGTCCGTCGGAGCCATGAACCACCCATGCCGATTCCGCACCAAGGTTCTTCAGCACATACGCCAGAGGCTGGACCCATTCGCGAGAAAATACCCCGACGATCTGCCGCTTGACCCTGGTCGGGTTGGACAAAGGTCCGATTAGATTGAAAATCGTGTGGGTCCCAAGTGCGCTCCGAATCTGGCCAACGCGCTGCATCGCCGGATAATGGGGCGCCGCAAACATGAAGCCGATGCCAGCTTCGTGCACGCAACGCGCAACTGCCTCAGGCTCAAGGTCGATCTTCACGCCGAGGCGAGCCAACACCTCTGCGGCGCCCGAACCTGAGGACGCAGTGCGGTTCGCATGCTTAGCAACAGGAACGCCGGCCCCGGCGACGATAAAGGAGGCGCATGTCGACACGTTGACCGACCACATGGGGCCGTCGCTCGTGCCCGTGATATCAATGGGATCGCATGCCGCCTTGACCCGGGGCATTCTATCTCGAATCGCCGAGGCTGCACCGGTAACTTCTTCGACCGTTTCGCCGCGGACCCGCATTCCCATCAACAAGCCGCCGATCTGCGAAGGGGTCGCGCGTCCCGACATCATGCTGTCGAAGGCTAACGCGGTTTCCTCACGCGTCAGAGTGGCGCCGCTGGCAACTTTGCCGATGATTGATTTAAGCGCTTCCATCGAACTTTCCACGATCCCTGTCCAAAGCTGAGGCTCGTCCGTTCAACGGGGGCGTTGAAGAGACATGGCATTGGTGCATCGAAGCAGCTGCCGGCCCCATCCCGGGCGGCTGATACTTTATTGACCTTGCGTATCGGTTGGTGGGGCGCGGGGCCCTAGGTTGAGGCTACAACCTGACGCTACGTGAGGGTCAAGCTCTCCATTTTATGATGCTGTCAGGACAGCTCATCCGATCTGGTCCTCGGAAGCCTGCGGCCTGCGGGCGCCGCGTCGTCGAGCGTTGAAGCGAGCTTCCATTACCTGCTTCGGGTCGAGGCCCGACCTCATGGCTACCAGAAAGTAGCCGGCCAGATTGCAGGTGAAGGTGCATAGAACGTCACGAACACTGTGCTCTACGGCTTTTCACGGATCGGCCATCATCGAACTCTTCCTGCTGACGATTGCGGAAGGTGGGATATCTCAAGCTGCATCCCGCGTGCGGTCCTGCTTTACAGCCGGAACACGCCGTACTGCGGCGCCTCGATCGGCGCATTGAGCGAGGCGCTCAATGCAATTGCGAGGGCGGTTCTGGTGTCGACAGGATCCAGGATGCCGTCGTCCCAAATTTCGGAGGTTGCATAATAGGCGCTCGATCGTTCGTGATATTCTTCAAGAATTGGCTCTCGAATGGCTGCCAGTTCCTGCGCGGAGAGGCGTCCGCCCGCGCGAGCCAACTGTCGCGCCTTGACGTGGGTGAGGACGCCTGCGGCCTGCTCGGCGCCCATTGCAGATATCTGAGAGTTAGGCCAGCTGAACACAAATCGAGGATCGAACGCGCGTCCCGACATAGCGTAGGCGCCCGCTCCGTGCGAGCTATTGCAAACGATCGTAAACTTTGGCACGGACGCTCCGGACACAGCCATGATCAGCTTAGCGCCGTCCTTGGTGATCCCACGCCGCTCATATTCGCGGCCAACCATGAAGCCCGTGACGTTCTGGAGGAAGAGCAGGGGCGTCCGATTCTTGTCGCATAATTGGATGAAATGAGCGCCCTTCAGCGAGCTATCGCTGAACAGCACGCCATTATTGGCAAGGATCCCGATCTGATATCCATGAAGCCGCGCAAAGCCACAGACGAGGGATGTCCCATAACGCGGCTGGTACTCATGAAATCGGCTGCCATCGACCAGACGAGCAATGATCTCTCGCATGTCGAACTGCGCTCGCGTGTCCTTTGGAATGATACCGTAGAGCTCGGAAGCATCGTAAGCGGGCGGCTCAGAAGCCACTCGATCGATCCAGGTGTTCGCCGGTTGGCCGAGCCGAGCGACGACGTCGCGGGCAATCGCAATTGCATGCATCTCGGAGCTTGCGACGTAATCACTGGTGCCCGACACGTTGGTATGCATGAGGGCGCCGCCCAGATCTTCGGCGGACACGTGTTCGCCGGTGGCAGCCTTTACGACCGGGGGGCCACCGAGAAAAATCGCTCCCGTACCCTCGACCATAATGTTGTATTCACTAAGCGCGGGGACGTAGGCCCCTGCCGCGGTGCAGTGGCCCATGACGATGGCGACCTGCGGCACTCCCATCTTCGAGAGAATGGATTGATTGCGGAGTATTCGACCGGCGTGGTAGCGATCCGCAAAGAACTCCGCCTGCAAAGGCAGGAACCCCCCGGCGCAGTCGCACAGATGAACCACCGGCAGACGGTTTTCCATGGCGATATCCAGGGCCCGCACAATCTTCTTGACCGAGAGCGGATACCATGCGCCGCTTTTCACGCTGGCATCGTCGGCATGAACAATCACCTCCCGGCCCGCCACAATGCCGATGCCGACGACCTGCGCGGCGCCGGGCACCTCGCCATCATATGCCTTGTTAGCGGCCAGCGTGGAAAGCTCTAGGAACGGAGTTTCCGGATCGAGCAAGGCTGCGAGTCGCTCGCGAACAAACAGTTTGTTCTGTCGACGCAGTCGCTCGAAGTCCCGTTCAGGCCGGTGGAAGCGGGCAGCGCGTTGCCGTTCCTTCAATTCGGCCGCTAGCTGTCTGTTGTGGAAATCGTTGCGGCGAAACGCTTGCGAGTTAACGTCCGCTACGGAACCGATCCGCTGCATTTCAGCGCCCTTCCTCGGAGAGCGTGACCAGCACAGCGTCACGCTCGAAGCTTTCGCCTTCCTTGACGTGAATCCGATCGACGATGCCGTCCTGTGGTGAGCGTATGATCGTTTCCAGCTTCATGCTCTCAATCATCATCAGCGCCATTCCCGCCGAGACTGATTGGCCAGGCGAAACGGTAGTCGCAACAACTGTGCCAGGCATCGGCGCACGGGCGATTAGAGGGCGTGTTTCGTCATTCGAGGAAGTGAGCGCTCGCAACGGGTCATTGTAGCGCACAATGCGGGTTCTGCCGCGTATATGCAGGTGAATCAGGTCGCCATCGATGGCGAACCTGACCGGTTCGCTCTCCCCCGCAATGGTCAGGATGCCGCTGCTCTCACTGTGATGTGTGAACGCGACGGGGGCAATCACTTGGTCGCGCAAATGGAGCCGATAGCCCTGCTGGCTGGTCGAAAGCCATAGCCTATGCTCTACGCGGTCGACCTCGAATGAGTGATACACGTCAATTCCTCCAGCTGCCGAGTGCTGCGTGAAGCTCAGGCACGGCGTCAGCGGAAGCACGCACCGGTCTCGTCAGCAGAGCGGCCGATGCCAGGAACGCAGACAATCCGGTAGCAAAATTGTCCGCTGCCAGATGCGGGTTTTCTTCAAGGTATCCCGTGTGGAACTGACCGCTGAGAAATGCCTCGTCAGCTAGGACCCGGGCGAGTAGGCTTGCATTGGTCTCACACCCAAGTAGAACAAGTTCTCGAACCGCGCGATGGGCCTGCAGAGCAGCCTCTATGCGGCTTGGTGCATGCGCGATAATCTTTGCAAGCATCGGATCGAACGCCGGCGTGATGTCCTGGCCTCGCATGATGCCGCTGTCGATCCGTACGCCGTCCGGATACTCGAGAAGAAGCACTTTGCCAGTGGTTGGGACGTATCCGCGTTCGGGAGCCTCTGCGTACAGCCTGAGCTCGATCGCATGCCCGTTCGAGGCAATATCGGATTGCGAAAAAGCAAGTTTGCAGCCCGCTGCGGCATAAATCTGTTCGGCGATCAGGTCGACGTCAGTGACCATCTCGGTCACTGGATGCTCGACCTGAAGGCGGGTATTCATTTCGAGAAAGTAGAAGTCGCCTTCGCTGAGAATGAACTCAACCGTTCCAGCATTTTGATATTGCGCTGCACGGGCGATGCCGACCGCGGCTTCGCAAATCCGTGTCCGCAATTCTGGTGATAACGCGGGCGAGGGTGTCTCCTCTATGATCTTCTGGAAACGGCGCTGCACCGAACATTCGCGCTCGAAGAGATGGACCAAGTTACCGAAGGCGTCGCCCAACACCTGCACTTCGATGTGTCGCGGGATTTCGAGATATCGTTCGACATAAAGTCGGCCATCTCCAAAGTAGCGACGCACTTCACTGCGCGCCTGCTCGATGGCTGCTTCCAATGAATTTGGGTCGCGGACAATCCGCATGCCCTTGCCCCCACCGCCCAGTGTCGGCTTCACGAGCAAAGGAAATCCAACAGCATGCGCTCTCGCAACAAATGTCGTCGGATCATCTTCTTCGATGGCGCAGGGAAGGACTGGAAAGCCGTTGCGCTGAACGAAGTTGCGGGCCCGGATCTTGTCCCCCATGAGTTCAATGGCTACCGGAGCAGGCCCGATGAAGGTAATGCCAGCCTCGATCACAGCTCTGGCGAACTCCGCACTCTCGGAAAGCAATCCATAACCCGGATGCAGAGCCCCAGCGTTCGCCTCGCGAGCGGCAGCGATGATCTGTGCAATGTCCAGATAGCTCGCCACCGGCGTGCGGCCGCTGATCGGAATCGCCAAGTCGGCCATGGAGACGGCCGGGGTCAGGGCGTCTACCTCGTGGTAGGCAATTGCAGAACGAAGTCCAAGCTTCCGTAACGTTTTGATGATTCGTGCAGCTATCTCGCCCCTATTGGCGATTAGAACCGTATCGAAGGGTAATGTGTGCATTCGCCTACCCGGACAAGCGCTGTGGCCAGAGCTTCTGTCAGTTGTGCAATTGGTGCCACTCTCGACGGCCCGCGCTTGATCGCTTGCCTCGGTGGAAGAATCAGGCTGGATCCATTTCTGAGTGTGAGCTGATCGGCACGCTCACGGCTGGCGGTCCCTCACTTTGAGTCGCCGTTCTTCTTGCCAGTATCTCGAACGGAGATCACGTAGCGACACTGCTGGCTGAGGCTCGCTTGCTTTGATCGGAGACAAGAGGTAATGGCGACACGATCAGGTATGTGGCTGCTGCACAGTCGGAACACGTCCTCCATGCAAGCCTCTTTCTCTTCCGCGGTCGGCGCTTGGTCGCGCGCATTCACCTGTTCGGGGATTACGGCGAACATTGCGATAGCAAGAGCGATCGCGCGGTAGTTGGCATTGAGAAGCGAAGCCGAACGGAGCCGTGGGTTTTGGGTCATGATATCCTTTCAAGCCGGTGGGACAGCGGTTGTTGCTCCCTGCGCCAAACGCAAGATGACCTGACGACCGGAAATTGGGCCCGGGTGCGCGGTTCTCGTTATTTGTCAGGAGGCGTCTAGATTGTCGAAGGTGGTCCCTACTTGTCCAGGATCGTACAATCTGACGCAACGAGCGATTCAAGCCCCTTCGTGGGCTCAATCGTCCGAAGATGTTTGGAATGTGCATGTTTTCTCTGACACGAACGCGTGCGCTAGCCGCCTCGGGTGGAAGAGCCCACATAGTATTGCTACAAGCGGCCATGTATGGCGCGCGGCAGTGTAACCAACGAGATAAGCATCGCTGTTACGTAATTGTACGTAGCGCCGTTGTCGCATTTCTTTGATCTGAGAATTGCATGCTCACCACCATGAATCCGAAAAGTAAGCTCTACGAGCCAGATCACTGGCGAAGCCGTGCGCAAGCAACACGAAAAAAGGCCGAAGCACTCGCTTACGGCAAATCCAGAGATCGGCTTCTGAAGATTGCCATGGAATACGATAAGCTAGCGCGGCGTGCCCAAGACTGGCAGGCCGGCAAAAACGAGAACGATACGTTGTCCGACTATGAGTTGTAAGGGCTCGCTGCGCTCGGGCAGCCGCGTCAAGCGCATATATTGGCTCGCAATTTCATTGGTGGAGCAAAGGTCGCTTCGCGCTTGGCGCGGCCAAGTCTGTTGCATTCTGTACGCGGGGTGAGCCGAGCCGTATGGCGGGGCGTCGGATCACGGGGGAGGGGGGCGCGTGCAATATGTCGATATGACAGCTTGCTCCTGTCGCGATGGGATCGCGACGCTGGCGAGGCCGGCGATGCGATCCCCTGTCGCCATTCTTGCGCGGGCTTCGCAAAGTACGTTTCCGGCTTTAGTTGCGCATCTGGGCGCGGGTAATAGCCGACGTCAGCCGATATCCTGGCGGGTCATATCAGTCCGCCGATTCGAGGCGCCGTCCTCTTATCTCGCCTATTTCGTTTGCGTCGCGAGAGGGCCGCATGTCGTGTCGAGGTAGTCGAGCCAAGTGTGGACTTGAAACAAGTCAAGGAAAGAGGTCTCCACTGCCAAACTGGAGGTGCGCCTGCTCCATCCTCCGCACGATTGGATCGGAACAGTCGCGGCATACGAGGGGTCGCGAAGCCCTCGTGTGCCGCACCATTGTCGAGAGCACCGCCGTCAAGCCTATTTCGCTCACAGGAGCGCTGCGATGATCCACCAAATACCGGCCCAGAGCAGCGCGTTTAGGAGCAAGGCGGCCAGTAGCCACAGGTTCCATTTCGTTTGCGCCGGCCAAGATCCGCAATCAGCGCCATAGTGCGTGATCATGGGGTGCTTTGGTGTACGCCAGTGCATCACTCATCACACGACGCGCTGGCCCACGGAAATAGGCTCGTGTTTGGATGTCTCGTATCACTCATGAGTTTCCCAGTCTTCCTTCAAGGCTCGAGTGTCAGAATTCTGTTCGTATCGTCGCTCAGACGGAACACCTTGCGAATCGCGGCCCTACTTAGCGTTGCAGCGCTCCGGACCGCACAAATAGCCCGTCGTGAATTGACGATCGCATGTGGCGCGTCTTGTTCGCTTCGTTTTCTTCACCACAGCAATCAGCATGCCACGAACGGAGAACTAACCGGCGCCGCTTTGACAAAAGAAAGATGGTATTTGTCGCGTTCAGCGCCATGGACTAGCTGCCCATGGTCGAACTCGCGACACCGATGTCTGAAAGCCAACGCCAGTAGGTGCGTCGCCAGCCACATACGGCGACAATGCGCTCTGAAAGATCGCTGTTGATCGCAGTTGAGTCTGAGGCAATAAGCCAGGCTAGTCTCCTTCCCTGACCGCTAGCTGACGAAGAGCCGCTGAGATGGAAGAAGGGTGAGATGTTGGCAGCTCACTCAATGACATGTTCGGCTGAGCCGTCTGCAGCTCCGATGCGAGCTGGTTCGAGTTTGCGCTCTTACAGCCTGACCATGGTCACATAGATGACGCATTGGCACTGTTTCAAACCACGAGAAGCGAGTGCTGCGACCTATCGAGTGCCCGCATGGCAGCACGGACCGAGGCGCCGTCCCTTTCGAATCATAGTGGCGGCAGCGCGCGCGGTTTTCGAGCCATAATGGAATCTACAAGCGGGTATCGCATGCGATCAAATGGAGCCGCCGGGATGACAATCGGTCCATCGGCGAAGAGTTGATGGGCCATGATCGGCCTCGGCCCATTTCATATGCCCAGGCACATCACCAGCTGATCTGCACGGGTAAAGCAATGAATACTTGTTTTGACGTGCCAAGGCTCACAGGCTGATCTGCCTGAAGGCTGGCGCTGTTCGGCGATGAGAGGCCAGGCCTGTCAGCATAGATGAGCAAGATGGCCCACGTGAGGCTCGACGCGGTGACGAAGTCGTCCACCGGGGCCAGCCGTCGGGTTAACCATGGGTGTATAACTGTGGCCGATTCGTATCGAGCGGATCGTGTGCGGCCACGCAATCAAGGGGCCAATGAGAGCGTTCGTCGCGTCCTCAAACACGATGTGAGCGTTCGAAAACCAATAGTTAGGAGAGCAAGTGATGATGGACATCTGCGTCTTTCTCAGCAGATGGTTCGCTGAAGAGTGGTTTTGGAACGCTGGGCTGAGGACCGAGGTGGCGCCGGTTAATCAGTCGCCAGACAACGTCATCTACGTCGACTTCAAAGCGATCCGCGAGGCAAAGGAGGGGACGTGCGAGCGCAGATCATAGAAAAGCTTGAGGCCGGCCGGGTAAGATACGGCCAGTTCGCCAGCGTTCCTGGATCAGGCCCTTGCGGCTTGTTTCTTGTGCAGGGGCCTTGCGGGTGTGAACTCAAGATCAGTGGATTAGTTCGTCCTAGTTGGGAGCACGTCGCTGTCTCGACGCCGCGGCGTTGTCCAAACTGGGAAGAGATGAGCTTCGTAAAAGACCTGTTCTGGGATGAAGAGGAGTGCGTGATGCAACTGCATCCGCCTCATTCGCAATATGTGAACAACAGCCGGTATTGCCTGCACCTGTGGAAACCTACTCATCGGGACATCCCAATGCCGCCGCCGAGCTTTGTAGGCATAGTTGGGCTAGGACCATCCGAAGCGGCAATGTTATTTGCACGGATGAGTGCGACAGCATGACGGGTTGCATCAACAGCGTCCGCTTGGAAGAGGGCGCTGGGACAGCGCAGAAAGGTCGGTTCTGCGCCGCCGGAAGGCAGCGCGATCGGCGGACATATCGGGCTTTTTCTGCCAGTTGCAACGTGCGGGGGGCGCAGCCGGAAATCCTGCCGCCGCGCAGGTGGCCGTTAAAGTTCGCTAAATCCGCAAGAGTTGTCTCATATGCATCACCGCGGCTGCTTTCATTGTGGGCATGATGGGATTGGATTAGATCTTGGCGGCGTTCAGGCCAGTGCTTGTGGAAAGCCGCGTTGAACGTGGGGTAGGAGCAGCAACGGAAGTCGTATCGAGGGCGGGCACCACTTCAAGCGGGACCGCGTGCTTGTCAGCCCCAGCCCCCGCCTGGAACAGAGCTGGCGATCAAAACGGTGTGCCTCCAATAGGGGACATGAACGATATCGTTTCCAAGCTTGTGGGCTCGTCAGCTCGTCGTCAGCTTGCGGCAATATCCTTCACAGGCAGAGCATGAGCATCCCGCACTCGCTCTGAGGAAACGTGCGCTGAAGAGGCAGGCGAACCAACATGTATAATCGAGTGAGCGGACAATCCATAGGCTCCAATCGGGCTGATGAACCGGGTCTGTCGGTGGACAGTGGCAGCTTTGCGCAAGAACTTGCGGAATGCGCGCAGCAGGAGAGCCTGTCAGATGGCGAGTTGCCCGACCAAATGGGGAGCTGCTGCAGCAGGCCACATACCTCAGACGCAAATGTTTACAGTCCAGGCCCCTCCGACTCCAGCACATCCTCCCTGTCCTCCGATTCCAGTTCATCCTCTCCGGCTCGGCCGATCCGTGCTCTGTTCGAATACAGGACCGCTGAATTGCCTGGGGCCAATGTCAACGGTATCTGCGTTGGTTTGGCGGCGGAGTGGCTACTCAATCTCCACAGCAGCCCCTCATCCCGCATGAGCGCTCTGCACCCGGGCGCCCAAAACCATGCCTCGGCGGCAGCGCGGCAGCAGCGATATGCAGAAATCAAGACTCTGTTGCGGAACGATGGGGCGGCAGGTTCTCACAACCTTCAGGCAAGAAGCACAATGCTGCATGAAGCGGGTTTGCAACCCTCCGCCGAACAGACGCGATACAGGTTTGGCTCATCTTCACGCATTGCCCAGATAGTGAACGAAGTCACCGCCGATCCGTCGATCTATTTAATCGGCTTGCGCTTCGCCGCAGGTGGCGGACACACAATCGCAACGTCGACATCGAATGGAATGACGACCCTCTTCGATCCCAATTATGGGGAGTTTACTGTTCGGTCCGATCAGATGGGTGAGGTGTTCAAAAGTCTCGCCGAGCGTTACAGGAACCCGAACCAACATGATATATCGACGGTCGTCACACAAAGGATGGCCTGAGCGTTCGGAGCTTTTAACCAACCTTGCCGAGGTCGCCGGTCTTTTCGCGGCGCGGAGTCGATGGAGACCGAGAACAGCCACGTCGCGTTTAAGGGCAACCAGCCGTGGACTCCGAATCTGCCGCCTTCAGCATGCGCAAACGAGCTGAAATGGAGCTCGCCGCCGCCTGGATCTTAGAGGTTTGCTTGATCGAAGGCCCAATCTCGTAAAGTGAGAACTCGTGCATTCTTTGCGTGCGGGCGTTGATAGCTGCGAATTCGGCCGGAATGTACGGAGCCTGTCGAGACAAAGTCATATGCTGGCGCGGGCGGGGCGGTCCCGCGGTAATCTGGATCGTCCATGATCGCTGCTTCACGTGCTCGTCAGGATTTGCCGATCAGCGTGTTGAACACCAGCTTGCGAACGATGCCGCCCTAAATCACCCTAAATCATCTGCCGCGTTAGTACGTCCATGCTAAGCGTCTGGCGAGCGTCATCATCGAGATCTTGCTCCGGCACGCCGTGAAGCATTCGGATAGACCGAGCGGCAGATCGGCGCCGCAAACTCGTCAGACGCCAAGTGTAGGGTCGAGGGAAAATCGATCTGCGTCAAGCTCGGCTGATTGGTCCAGAAATGAAAGGAGCTGCATCAAACCCAGGACGTCCTTGCTCGAACAGCATTTCCTTGTGTTCGACGTCAATGCTTCCGTCGCCACGTCGGTAGGACTTCAATTGTCCCCGCCGTCACGACGACCCGCTTCGCAAAGGCGTTGAGGGAAGTTTCGCTGTAGCCGGTTGGAACCATTCGGATATTCCTTCGGCAGGCAGGCGACTGCGCCATACTCCGGATCACGTTGCAGTCGTTCTTCAGCGCTTTTCGTTGCGCGGCGGGTACGATAGCCTTTGCGAAAACAATTGTAATCATCGCAGGCGGAAGCGCAATACAACGGACGCCATCCATGGCGTAGATGCATCGCATATTTGGAATTTCGACGGGTTTCTCGATGAACTGTGCAGGCGCAATATGGAGGTCATCTGGATCAATGGCGTTGAAATCGTTCGGGCTGAACCGTGTAACAACTTCTTTGACGCTCAGCGTGGCGAGGCCCCTCCTTTGCATTGCGGCTTCTGCGTCGGCACCAAACCCGGGCCGCGTCGATGAAAATATGATCGCGGCTCACAAAGGTAGGAGAGCCGCTTCCGCTTAAAAGCGCATGCTTTGTACCTCATGTAAGTCAGCATCCATTTGAACGATGCAACGACCTAGAGTCGTCGTTTTGGGGCAGTCCGCCGCTCTTCTATTGCAACGAATGCTTGTGTGCTTGGCCACTCATGTCTCCGCTACATCTGACAGGGGAAGCGAGGCTTAGACCGCCGCTGTGGAACTAGGGTGCCGCCAACCTTGGTAGCGAGGATAAAAACGCTCTGATTCCAGCTGTCTGGAGGAGTCTGCCCGGGTCTTCGGGGGCGAGAGCTTCGTGGCATGTCCATAGCCGCTATCGCCAGCGTGCTACCGATCTGCGGTTGTCCGGGCGGATCGCAGAGCTCCTGTGAAATTCAATCAAAGTTCTGCGCTGGCGGTGCGTAACTCAATATTCTCCAGGCTTCGGAGTAGAAGTGCGCAGGAGTGTCCAGCGGTTGCAAGCCTGTCTTTTGACCGGAGATCGACGCTGACGGCGAGGCCGGGCGCCCAAATATCGTCGCCAAAGCTCCGTTCCGAGCATTCTCGGCAACGGAGTGGAAAACATTTCTGCGTCAATAGCGGCGCTGCGCTTGTTTACAAACGTCGGACCTCGTGAGATGCCGCTCAGAATCGGCTTGCTGCCCTGAGTGTCTCGCGATGTCGGCCGCGACGATGGCAACCATGCATGCATCGGCATCTTTCGACGCGTCTTCTCAATCCCACGACGGCTGTCTAGCGGTGTATCCAGTGATCCTTTGCAGACAAGCGCCTGACACTCGCTCTGTTCGGAAGATGCGAGCCGTGGCTCGTTTGCACTAGACGCGGATCTGGAGGAACGTTAGAGACCTTCGTCAGTGAGGCGCGATGAGTGGCGTTGGATATCAGGTTTATTCGAAAAGCGGCGACGGTGCTATCCGGATCGTTGTTCCCTCCGCAAAGCAAGCTCTCGCCAAGGCAAATGAACTCGCCGAATCTGGAAACGAGATCCTGATCAAGGACCTTGCCGGCAGGGTCCTCGACACGGCGACGATCGTTGAACTCGCCGCGCGCGAATAGATTGCTTGTCTCGGCATCGGTTGGTTCAGCGGTCATGAGACAAAATTGCTCGTTCCGCCTATTCGTGGGAGCGCATTGTGGACCGGAAGGATTGGAAACTCCTTCGCCAACGCTTTGATCTCGGGCCGGTTGTCAGTGATGGCCGCTCGGTCTGGAAGTCGAGAACCGCACAATCCGCCAGCCAGGTGCAAGAACTAGACAGTTGACAACATCCGGAAGCTTGCTCCGCCGTATCTCGCGAGCCCTCCGAAAGTGGCGACGCCCGGGCGCACTGAAAGGGTGATGAGCGATCGGCCTCGAGCCGTCGTTCACCACGACAAGACGGCCGTTTGACGTTCCCTGGCCTTCCCATCGTCGTACGGCGACTCAGAGCGTCCAATCACGACATGACTTTCCTATGCAGCGGCAGCGTGAATTGAAGCGTCGCACCCGGCTTCGGCTTGCGGGCAACTGACAGGCGCCCTCCGTGAGCGTCCACGATTGAACGGCAGATCGAACGTCCCATTCCAAGGCCGCTTGATTTGGTGGTGAAGAAGGGGTCCAAGGCGCGAGTCCGTATCACGCTCAGCGATTCCGACGCCACAATCAGCCACACTAAGCTGCACGTATTCTGCAGCGCGGCTGAATGAGCGAATGACCAGTTCGCGCGCCGCTTTATCGACCGCCTGCATGGCCTCAATCCCGTTCATAACCAGATTGATGATTGCCTGTTGCAGTTGAACCCGGTCACCGACGATCGGTGGAATTAGACATCAGCTCGGTTCGTAATCTCACGCGGTGACTGATCAACTCACGCGTCACCAGCGCGATAGCCTCCTTGACAACGTCATTGATATCGAGAGTCCACGTCTCGATCTCGCCCTTCTTCGCGGATGCGACGGATTACCTCGCTTGCCCGGATTGCATCTTCGACGATCCATTCAACCGAGCTTCGCGCAGCTGGAAGATCATGAGTTTCGCGGCCGATCCGACCGAGGCATGCATCGGCGTTGCTGATAATGGCGGCGAGCGGCTGGCTTATTTCGTGGGCGATGGCCGCCGTCAGTTCTCCCAACGCTGTGACGCGCGTAACATGCGCAAGCTCGGCCTGAGCCGTTCGCAGCTCTTGTTCCGCCTGATCTGCACGAATAGTTGCGTTGATGTCAGTGCTGGCACCACGGTAGCCTAGAAGAGTGCCGGACGCATCGAAGAACGGTTTGCCGCTGGTCCGAATGTAGATCGGAGAACCTGTCTGGCTGAGGATGGGATAGATCAGATCGCGAAACAGGAGATGTGCAGCTAGCGTTGCTCGATGCTGCTGCCATTTCTGGGGTTTTGCCTCAACGTCGCACGCAACGTCCCAACGAGCCAGGCCAATGAGCTCGCCGGCCAAGAGGCCTACAGCGCTCGCGTGTTCCGAAAGATGGGTGCACAGGTGATCCGGCCCGGTCTCCCAGAGTCAGTCCGAAGCCGCTTCGGCGTAGTCGCGAAATCGCTGCTCGCTTTCTTTCAGTGCTGCAAGAGTGTTTTCCAACCGCTCCCTGGCCCGCGTATTGACACGTTGATCCGCGGAAGCAAGCTATGTCCGGACTGGTCGACGCGCCAAGTCGTCGGCATCACCAGTTGGCTGCAACTGGGTTAACGGTCGCGAAAAAATAAAAACCTTCTCCCTACGACCGCTCTCATCCGGCTTTACGGGCCACTTGTGAGATTCGTGACCAATGTCGGAAAGTTGACGAAACGCAGGCCGTGATAAGCCGCAGAAGCAAGCAATTTCAGTTGGCGCGCCGTTTGCTTCGTTCAAGGCGTCAGCACTGATCGCTTCCAGGGGGCGGTTGGCGAGGAGATTACCTATGTTGCGAGCTGAGGTAGAGCGATACGTCGAGTATCCCGCGAAACAACGAACGCTGCACGTCTTCGACGTATGGAGCCCAGTTTGAAATACACAGGCGGGCTGCGTCCATAACCCGTAAGCCGCATGCGCCTTCGTGTCCCCGCGGCGATGTCCGGCACCTGTTTGGATGCTTCCGGATATGTGTTCATAGAAATCATTGTTCAGCTATGAAAAGAAGTCCAACGATCTCGCGGATAAATGTAGCGAATACGCATCCCGTTGATGTGTATATATCTCCCGTCAACTTGACAGCCAATGGCAGAGCACATCTGGGGCATGCCGCTGGGCCATATCTCAGAATGGATGTTGTCCAGAAGCACCTGAAGAGGGCGGGGCATCATGTCCGTTCTGGATTGACGACTGACGGTTTCGAGAACCATGTCCTGGTCCGAGCGGCTCTTGAGAACATTGACCCGTCCACCTTGGCACATGGCTTCCATATCAGAATTGTGGAAGATCTCGCCTCCGTCGGTGTCGTTTTCGATCATTTCGATGATCCGGCGTATAGCAGCAATTTGCAGCGCTTTTCGACGGTCGGCAACGCGCTGATGGGCGCCTTATCTGCAGCGGGCTCGCTTCGTTTCCTCGCGACGCGCTTACCGGTGGACAATGTGGGTTCTACTGTCACACCAGAAGAGCGTTTCTGCATTGGAGGCTGGTTTGGTGCAACCTGTCCGGTTTGCCTGGCATCTGCGGGAAGCTTCTTCTGCGAACAGTGTGGACATCATTTTGAACCCGAGGAAGCGCTGAATCCGGTATCCAGGCGCGGGCGGATTGTCGAATGGCTGGAAAATAGTTCCGCATTCCTTTCAATTTCGGGAAAGGACCGACTTCTACGGGCGTGGGACGATACGGCCATCGAATCCGGCTTTCTGGAGATAGGGAAACGGTACGTGGCTCGTAAAGGGCAGCAAATGCGGCTGACCGTACCGGGACTACACGGGCTGGCTTGGCATTCACGGCATTTCAACAGCCAGCAGATATTGTTTAGCTACTCCTCGTTGCTCTACGCTCATTCTCTCTATTGCGGGCATAAGGACGCCGAAGGCACCGGCAAGCCCAGTCCCTTTGCGCACGAGTCCGATGCATTCCTCATTGGCGGTACCGGTATCGATAACACAATCCCGATGCTCGTCGGAGTTACTGGATGCGCATTGGGCCAGAACTCGTTCCGCCCATTTGATCGAATTTTTTTCAATCATTTCCTTCGGCTGAACGGTTCGAAGTTCTCTACGAGTCGCGGCCACGTGATCTGGGCAGGCGAAATCGCTCAAATTCCAAATATATCGGTCGACGTCCTCAGAGTGTACCTGTCGGAAATCTGCCCGGAAGAAACCGAGACTGATTTGGTGTCAGAGCAGTTGGTCGATCGTTACAACGCGGTTCTCGACAAGATATCTGCGGCCATCGACTGCTGCACAGTGTCCATAAACGCGATACCGGCTCTCGCTGGATGTCACGTTGATGGTGCGATGATGGTTACGTTGGATCGACTCTACGAAAAACAGTGCGCCGCGCTGTCGCTCGACCATCTGCGGGTATCGCAATCGTCGGGGCCGCTTATCGAATGGGTTGATCATCTTAGCGGCACGCCGAACCATCAGACCGCTTACACCTGGCTTATGGGGTTCAGCGTATTGGCGTGGCCGCTGATGCCCAAGATAACAGAAGCCTTATGGCATTGGCTCGGTCATGGCGGCCATCCAGTTGCCGCATGCGCTGCGACGCCCTCATCCCACCGATGTGGAACGGCACCGAAGATAAATGGGCGCAGGTTGGCGGTTGCGGATATTGAACGATGCCTTCCGAGAAAGATTGCAGCATGACAGTCGCGAACATCGTTCCTGCCGAGAAACTGCCCAGTGCAATTCCGCCAGAAGTCTCCATTCCTTTCATGCTTGGTAGTATCAGCTTGGCCGCATCCTATGGCTCGAGCTTCTTTCTCGTGGACGCTCTGCAGTCCATTCGACAAAGCGCCACGACCGCTGGAGCCGTTATCTCGACCGGTACGATCGCAACAATATTGTGTTCGCTAGTGGCGGGCCGGATCGCGGAGTCGCTTGGCTTGATGCGAGCTATCACCGTAGCCGCAGTGATGATGGCGGTCGCGATGATATGTTTCGCATCAGCGTCAACGTTAACGCTCTTCGCTTATGTCGGAGGGCTTTTTCTCGGTATTGGTTGGTCCGGGTTTTATATGCTGGCGCCGCTTCAAGTCCTGGGTCACGTGCGGGCTGAAGCCCGTATCAAGTATCTTACCCTGCTTTCCGGGTCTCAAATGCTGGGTATCGGACTTGCTGCTCCTCTCGCGCGCACCGTCGCGGAGACTGCGGGATCCTACATTGCAGTGTACGCCCTATTTGCGGCTGCATGTCTCGTTGCTGCGATGCTTTTGGAGCTCGCCGGTAGGGGGCTGGCGCAAGCTCCTCAGACCAAATTGCCAACTATACGTCTCACGCTGGAAGGCGTGCTAAAAGCCTTCAAATCGAACACGCGATATCCGATCATCATGAATGGCCTTGGGGCATGCGTTTTCGCCGGTCTTTCCACGTTCCAGGCGCTCTACGCAGCATCGCGATCGCAGTCAGCCGACACATTCTTTCTGGTTTTCACGCTGACGGCCGTCTTCATGCGGTTTGCTGTGGCGCCGATAATAGGAAAAGTGCGCCTTGAACGCGTAGCCGCGGTTCTCGTCATATGCACTATCGCAGGGCTATTCATCCTTTTCGTGAATGTAGGCAGTACGGCGAACTACATCTTCGGAACAATGATGTTCGCGCTGGGATACGGTCTCAGCTATTCGACCCTGAACAGTATGGTCGTTTACATTGCTGACACGGATGGGACATCGTTGGCTATTGCTTCTCAAGTCTTCACGCTCTCCTATTTCATTGGCCTATTCGGGTTTCCGTACATCGCTGGGCAAATAGTGAAGGCCGGCAGCTTCGACAATCTGCTGATAGGCATGATGGTGCTTATCGTCGCTAATGCAGTTCTTCTGGCAACTCAAGTGTTCTCGGCCAGCCGAGAACGTTGACTGGCTCCTTGTAGGGTTCATGGGATGCTGAAGCACGGGGACCGTTGTAACGTCATCGCGATCGGTGCGGGGCCGGCTAATCTGAGTCTGGCAGCGCTCGCGGCTCCGATTCTGGACATTTCGTTGAACGTCCTTGAGAGCTCAGAGGACGTAAAGTGGCATCCCGGTCTGCTTTTGCAAGGTGCCGTCATGCAAACCAGCCCGCTAAAGGACTTGGTCACACCGGCTGATCCGACGAGTGCATACAGTTTCCTCGCCTACTTGCATGATAAGAAGCGACTTTATCAAGCTATTGTTCGGGGACTGGCGTCTGTTACTCGTAGTGAATTTGAGGACTATTTGCGCTGGGCAGCGGCGAAGCTGGCGAACGTTCAATTCGGTGAGCACGTGAGCGCAGTCGAACTGCACGGCGAGGCCTTTAATATCATAACGAATTGCCGCAGTTACCAAACCCGTGCGATTGTGCTTGGCGTGGGCAGGGTACCGTCTGTTCCTGAGTGGGGCAGGAATGCGCCGCCAAACGAGGTGTTTCACGGGAGTACCCTTCTTCTGCGGCGGCGTGAGCTTTCCGGCAAGCGTGTCGTGGTCGTAGGTGGCGGCCAAAGCGGGGCAGAAATATTCCTTCATCTCCTCGGTGGTGCATGCGGTCCCTTGGCAACCCTGACCTGGGTGACGCGCCGCGCAAGCATATTCGCGCTCGAAGATAGTCCTTTCGTCAATGAATGGTTCTTTCCGCAACATGGTGATTGGTTTTTTGAACAGAGTGAAGCGGCCCGGAAGCAAATTCTTGAGCGACAATCGTTGGCGAGCGATGGCGTGAACTGCTCAACGCTTCGCGCTATCTACAATGCGCTGTACGACCGCGAGGTTCATAGACGGTCCTACCCGGCGCACGTAAAGATATACGTGGACACCACGGCCGAGGACTTGCGCGGCATGTCTCCCTTTCGCTTGGATTTGCGTCAGCGGAAGACGGACACTTGTTCACAACATGTCGCAGACATTGTCGTCTTAGCCACAGGCTACCGCACCGAAATCCCATCGTTCCTGGAGCCGATCGCAGGCCGGCTCGAGGTCTTGAATGCCCCGGGTGGCTCTCAAGAGATCGTGGTCGACAAGGAATTCTCGGCTCGTTTTGACGGTCCCGGAAAGTGCCGTTTGTACGTCCAGAATGGCGCACGCCTTCAACATGGCATCGCTGATACAAATCTAAGCCTGGTTCCTTGGCGCGCTTCGCTAATCCTCAATTCGATCATCGGCCGCGTAGCCTACGATTGCGGGCCGGGAACTGGCGTCATCGAGTGGAGTAGCGTTGGGTTCGAAGGCTCCTGCTGACCGGCGAACAAGTCTGCCACGACCACCGGATAGTCTTACGGAGTATACCATGAGGAATGCACAGTTGATGGCACTGGACGACATGACGGTCCATAGCCCCGGCGTAGTTTTGCAGCACGTTGAAAAAATCGGCCATTCCGGGACCCCTTGTCCCGTCGAGCTCATCGAATTCCGGCTGGATCCGTTCGCTGTGTCGACGCCTCATTCCCATTCTTCCTGCGAGATCTGGCGCATCACGAGCGGCCAAGGTCGAGTGATAACTGACGATGGAGAATTGGCTATCAAGGCAGGCGATCTCGTGTTTCTGCAGCCACATCGAACCCATTATTTGGAAAATCGCGGCAGCGAAGTTCTCAGCGCTTTATCTATCGCCTGGGAGGGAGCTCGATGACCGACAGCATTTACGACCTGGCGGTCATTGGCGCCGGCGTCATGGGCCTGAGTGCCGCCTTCATTACAGCGAGCAGCCGGCCACGGGATAGAATCGTCATCTTCGATCGAGAGACCGTTGGGGCAGGTGCCAGTGGGTTTGCCCCCGGAATCCAAATCAACGTCGGTCGTAATGAAAAGGAAAGAAGCCTCCTCAGTCGTGGTTCAAAGATTTGGCGGGAGATTTATCCGCCTGGGCAATGGCCCAGCGGTCGAGACTGCGATGTATTTTGGTTGACGCGGGATCCGGAAGAACTCACGCGAACGACCTGTGTGGTCGGTACCGCCCCATCGACTTCTTTCGCGCTCAGGGAAAGGCTTTTATCGCTGCCGCAATTTTTGATTCCCGGCGATATGGTGGTGGCGCTGGATCGGGGGTCTTACTGTCCAGTCAATTCAATTGTTCAGGATTTGGCCCAAAGGCTCAAGGCTGTCGGGACTTCGATACGGGAACGCACATCGATTGCACGGATACGGCAGAGACCGAGCCATATCAGTCTTCAGACCTCTGATGATGACGAACTCTCGGCAAGGCGGGCCGTTCTGGCAATCGGTCCATGGCTGCCAGAGTCACCGTTGCGCGCGCATTTCGCGGAGGAGCCGCGAGTGCGAGTAAAAAAGGTCGTCGCGCTTCACTTGGCGGCGCGCCCCACAACGAACTGTCCAATGGTCGGCTTGTTCGATGATTATGCGTTCCTGATTCCTATGATCGAGGAGGGGTATTGGTTGTTCAGTTTCACCTCGCAAGAATGGGATGTGAGACCTGACCCCGGCGGGCTGCACATCAGTTCGGATGATCTCGCGCGCGCCACCGCAATCCTGGCAAAATGGTTTTCCTCTGACATTCCCGCCGTGGTATCAGCGCGTGTGTTCTGCGACTGCTATTCTGACGATGGGGTCCCGTTCTCTCGTCCAGCTCAAGATGTCGCCGGACTGTATGTCATTGGCGGCGGTGCAGGTAACGGGTTTCGTTTTGGGCCCGCGTGCGCGGAAGAGGCAATTCGATCGTTGTATTCTCACCATTGATAGTCGTCGGCGTGCCGTGATGAGAAGACGTCTGCCGATTGGTCTCGAAGCCAATCCCTATCATAAACTTGCAAATCCCGTTTGCGAGACGTCGAGACCGACCATGATTGTCGATCTTAGCGCCATTGAAGCCAACTATCGAAAGTGCCAGGCGCTTGCGCCTCGCAGCGCTTGCGGCGCCGTTGTCAAGGCTGATGCCTACGGTCTTGGCGCGACGCGTATAGCGCCCTTCCTGGCTTCCCTCGGCTGCACGCATTTTTTCGTCGCCGATGTGGAGGAGGGCGTTGCCCTGCGCGATGTGCTGCCATCATCCGCAAAGATCTATATGCTCCACGGCGCTCTGCCGGGCATGGAGCTGGCGGCCGAGCAGCACAATTTGTTGCCGATCCTCAATAGCAGGGAACAATTGGAGGCCTGGCTTCGGCATTGCCGAGTTCGCAATCGCGCGCTGCCAGCAGGAATTCATGTCGACACTGGCCTGTCTCGATTGGGGTTTCCCATTGATGAGTTGCACACAATCGCCGAAAATAGAAACGGGTTATCTGAATTGCCTGTCGTGCTGTTCATGAGTCAGCTCGCCTGTGCAGAGTGGCGAAACGAGATCTGCCTCCAACAACTAAATCGGTTTCGCAGACTTGCCCATTTATTCCCGAATGCGATTCTTTCTCTATCGAATTCGGCCGGACTGTTTGCCGGACGTGAGTTTCATTTTGACCTCATAAGAACGGGTGGCGGAATTTTCGGCTTCTCGACGTCCGATGACCCCGATTTCAAACCAATGCAAGTCGTTCATCTGCAAACGCAAATTATTCAATGCCGTGAAGTCGAGCATGGGGAGGCGATTGGATACCTCAGGTCCTACACAGTAAAGAAGCGGATGCGGGTCGCGACCGCCGCGATCGGTTATGCAGATGGATTTCCGCGTACTCTGGGTAATCGAGGGCATGTCTTCATATATGGTCGTCGTGCACCTATCGTCGGCTTCGTTTCGATGGACCTTGTTACCATTGACGTAACTGACCTGCCCGAGAGTTTGACGCCGCCCGGTACGGTGGTGGACCTCATCTGCCCCGAGCAGACCGTCGCGGATATGGCGTCAGCCGCGAAAATGCTGAGCGACGAATTGACCACGGCGATGGGACGGCGATGCCGCAGGCTTTACGTCTCATCCGAACGAGATGATGTGAGATACCGGTGAGCTCCTCCACGCTCCGATCCCAGCAAGTCAATCGAGCGATCTATCTAGGCGATGAAGGCATACGCCTCATGCGTCCGAGCTGCTTCACGGCCGAGGTGCGTCAATTTCATCTCCGTGAGAGACTTTTTTACCTCGATCTCCTGCGTGCGACCCGGTATGGGTTGATCATAGAAGTGGGTTGTAGTGGGTACCGCCTTATTGGCATCAAGAACGATGACAATGATTATCTTGGCATTGAAATAAATCCACCTCGTATGCGCCGGTTGAAGAGTAGGAGAGGAGCGGTAATCCGCTGCGAGGCCAGAAGATTCTTCAAAAGAACGCGGTTAATCGACGAGATAATGCGCCGATATGATGGAAAGGTGCTTTGCATACTGCCATTTAATTTTATTGGCACGATGGATGCGCCAATAGAATTTCTGACGCTGGTCTGTAAAGCGCCTTTTGATCTAGCTTTGTCGCTCTTTTCGACGAGCGATACGGCAACGGTGGCTCGCCACGAATACTATGACCTTTGTGGTATTTCCGTTCAGGGGGTGGTGCGCACGGATGACTATGTTCGATTAGATTGCTCCAACGGTTTTCAGGCGTTCGCTTTCGATCCGGTCTTTCTGGTGAACCGCATATCCTCGTATGGCTTCCGCTTGAACGAGATAGAATATCATGACGTCTGTAACTTCCTCCATTTCAAAAAGGGGGCATCCTGAAACGAGGAGGCGGGATAATGCCAAGCGAGCCCAGAAACAGATATTAGGACATCGACGCCAGGCGGATCACTAGAACGCAAGCAGCACGGAAGGCCACGGCTAGTTGCATAGGCCGGCACCATTAGGCAACGAAGAGCTTACAACAAGCCAAGCCGAGACCTGCGACACGCGCCGATCGGGAAGGTGCCCCAATCCGGAGTTTCTTTCGGCTTCGTCACTGCTGCCAAGATGAAGCAGAAATCGTCCCCTCCCAGCCTTGGCGTTCCGAGAGCAAAGCCCCCTGTTCGGCTTTCTTGAGACTGTGTCGTCCAAGTCACCAAAGGGCTGGGGCTTCGGCCTATGTTGACCTGGAGCGAGGATTTCCATGTATGATGTCTACTTGAACGAACGGAACGACCTTCTCGTCGTTCCTCGAGGCAATTCCATTCCGATCGATCTCAACAGGAAGTGGCGGAAGAAACGTATCGTGCGCTCGGTTAGCGAGCAAATCCGCGAAGATGTCCGGATCTACGGCTACCATCGGCGAAAGTTGCCGCTAAGTCGTTCCATGAAAACCTTAGCTGACAAGCTAGCTTGATCTACAAACAACGAGCGATCGGTAAATAAATTGCGAACGGTCGTAAATTCTAGGCGTTCCATTTCCGGACCGATTGGCGCGCTGAGAGCACCGAGCCTCTTTCTGGGCCGGCAAGCGATCGCCTACCACACGCGGGACTTGACTTCAATCCGAGCGACTTCTGCGCCGCAGTGGTTCGCACGGTATATCCGTGTTTGAAACCATGCCGCGATGGGAGCCAATTTGGGAACAGCGGATGCGGATTCCGGTTCAGCAGCCTCCGTTAAAATCCAGCCGAACTAGTTCCACAAATCAGATCCGGTTCATTAAGGCATCAGCGGTCGAGAACTTAAGCGATCGCACCTGCCCTACGGCTCGACGGCGCCAATGACGGGCAGCTTCGCTGGCTATTGGGCTTCTTTCCGGTCTCGCAAACCAAAGCGATACGATCGTTAGCGCCGATGTTTAGGCCAAAAGTCGGATTTCTCTAAAACGGAACCAGTCAGCAGCTGAGGGGGCAGGATTGGGATACCTGGGCGGGCCGGGACCCATGGCGAGTTTTTCGCTGACATTCACACGCGTTATTTTTCGAAATTGTGCGTCTTGGGCGAGCGGCTCTTTCGTCAAAACTCATTTCCCCTCATCTGCGTGGCCGTGTGATCACTCAGCGTTGACTAGATAACCTGCTAACGCACACAGATTTTCGGTTCGATCTGGATCATGCGGGGAATTGAGAGATCCGGGATACCCGGTCCAAGAACGAGAGCTCATGGAACGTCATTTATATGCCGTGGTTGATCGGTGAATTCCATTAGCGCGCGATCAGTGCACTTGCCGGGTTAACCCAACGGATAACATGGCTGGATGGTTTCGGTCGTTGGCGTTGTCGGGCCAACCTGCCGATCCAACTCAAGCTGACGATGGCTGCGTGGTTGCGAACTTACCCGAAGTCGAGAACCCTGGCATTTCTGCCAGGGTTCTGCCTGTCAAACCTTTAAGAGGAGGGATCAGAAGTCCATGCCGCCCATGCCGCCGCCCGGAGGCATCGCGGGACCGGGCGCGATCTTCTTCGGAAGCTCGGCAACCATCGCTTCCGTCGTGATCAGCAGCGCCGCCACCGAGGAGGCGTTCTGGACCGCGATGCGCACGACCTTGGTCGGGTCAATGATGCCCTTGGAGACAAGGTTGCTGTACTCGCCAGTCTGCGCGTCGTAGCCGTACGAGTACTGATCCTTCTCTAGGACTTTACCGACCACGACCGAGCCATCTTCACCGGCGTTGATCGCGATCTGCCGAGCCGGCCAAGACAGCGCCTTGCGCACGATCTCGACGCCGGTCTTCTGGTCGTCGTTCGTGGTGCGCAGGCCCTTGAGCTGCTCGGAGGCACGGAGCAGGGCGACGCCGCCGCCCGGGAGAATGCCTTCCTCGACCGCCGCGCGGGTCGCGTGCATCGCGTCATCAACGCGATCCTTGCGCTCCTTCACCTCGACCTCGGTCGCGCCGCCGACGCGGATCACCGCGACGCCGCCTGCGAGCTTGGCGAGACGCTCCTGCAGCTTCTCACGGTCGTAGTCCGAGGTGGTCTCCTCGATCTGCGCCTTGATCTGGGCAACGCGGGCGTCGATGTCGGCCTTCTTGCCGGCGCCGTTGACGATCGTGGTGTTTTCCTTGTCGATCATCACCTTCTTGGCACGGCCGAGCATCTGCAGCGTGACGTTCTCGAGCTTGATGCCGAGGTCCTCCGAGATGGCCTGGCCGCCGGTCAGGATCGCGATGTCCTGCAGCATGGCCTTGCGGCGATCGCCGAAGCCCGGAGCCTTGACGGCCGCGACCTTCAGGCCGCCGCGCAGGCGGTTGACGACCAGGGTGGCGAGCGCCTCGCCCTCGACGTCCTCGGCGACGATGACCAGCGGCTTGCCGGTCTGCACCACGGCCTCGAGCAGCGGCAGCAACTCGTTCAACGAGGAGAGCTTCTTCTCGTTGATGAGGATGTAGGCGTCGTCCATCTCAACGCGCATCTTGTCGGCGTTGGTGACGAAATAGGGCGAGATGTAGCCGCGGTCGAACTGCATGCCCTCGACGACGTCGAGCTCGGTCTCGAGCGACTTGGCTTCCTCGACGGTGATCACGCCCTCGTTGCCGACCTTCTTCATGGCGTCGGCGAGGAACTTGCCGATCTCGGCATCGCCGTTGGCCGAAATGGTACCGACCTGGGCGATCTCCTCGTTCGAGGTGACCTTCTTGGAGTTCTTTTCCAGATCCGCAACCACGGCCTCGACTGCGAGGTCGATACCGCGCTTCAGATCCATCGGGTTCATGCCGGCGGCGACCGACTTGGCGCCTTCGCGCACAATGGCAGCCGCAAGCACGGTCGCGGTAGTGGTGCCGTCGCCGGCGGCGTCCGCCGCCTTGGCCGCGACCTCGCGCACCATCTGGGCGCCCATGTTCTCGAACTTGTCCTCGAGCTCCACCTCCTTAGCGACGGCAACGCCGTCCTTGGTGATACGGGGAGCGCCGAACGACTTCTCGAGCACCACGTTGCGGCCCTTCGGACCGAGGGTGACCTGCACGGCGTTGGCGAGAATGTCGACACCACGCAACATGCGGTCTCGCGCTTCTACGCCGAACTTGACTTCCTTGGCTGACATAATCGAATTTCCTCAGTTCAATTTCTCATCCTTCGGCGCGCCCGGCAAGGCGCTCGTCAGGGGGTGAGTGGTGAGCGCTGGACTAGGCGGCTTTCTTCTTGGAAAAAACATCAGTAAGAACGCCCATGATGTCGCTCTCCTTCATGATCAACAACTCCTGACTGTCGATCTTGACCTCGGTGCCCGACCATTTGCCGAACAACACGCGGTCGCCGACCTGGACATCGATCGGAATCAACTTGCCCGTCTCATCGCGACCGCCCGGGCCGACGGCGATGACTTCGCCCTGGGAGGGCTTTTCCTTGGCAGTGTCCGGAATGATGATGCCGCCAGCGGTCTTCTCTTCGGCGTCGATGCGTTTGACCACGACGCGGTCGTGAAGCGGACGGAAATTCATAGAGGTCTCCTGAGCGTTTGAACGAGTGGCGAACGCCACATTGTAACAGCGTTCATGATAGCAAGAGCCAGGCCAAAGGTGAGCGGAGCGACTCTGCCTGCGGTTCAGCTGAATCGCACGCATGGCCTGTGTGTGCCAGTCGGAAACAGACGCCGTCATGTACACAACCAGCCAAGCTGTTGCTAACATGACATTGCGTATCGTCAGATCCGGCCACATTGAGCTCCACGGTTCTCGATTGCAGTGGCGGAGATTACTTTGATCAAAGTCGCGTGCCAGAACGCCAATCGCGTGCAGCCGCGATTGGCGAAAAAAGCATCCGATGAGCATTGCAGAAATGTCTTGCCGCCAGCTGTTCCAGAGTTCAGACGATGCTGCCAGGGCTGCACTAGTTTGCCAGACATTGTCTCCAGGCAGCTTGGTACGGCGATGCGTGCGATGCTGAAGAGTTGGTCAAGAAGCCCGCTCGATGAATATGATGTAGGGGCGGAATAACAGATGTGCCAACTATCTCGATTCAGACCGGCTTCCGTAAACAAGCAGTGTGCTTTTCCAGAATCGCACTGTGAATTGTCCCTCTCCGGAAGTGATACACCGTCGCTCAAAAATTGACCGAGTTGTTCCCGATCGTTCGTAAACCGAGAGTGAGAAGGTAGGTCTTGTTCAGCACTGGCGGTGTCGAACCAACGGAGTAGTTGTAGGAACTTACGTAGTTCGCCGCCAGAACGAAGCAATCGTCGACATAGCCAGCGCCGAAAACATACTGATTGATGTTGTTGGACTGGAGATCCCAACGCGCCGAACCCGTCACCACCCAATTCGCGACGACTTTAAGCGAACCGGTGGTCATAATCCCCTCGCGGCGCGCCTGATAGCCGAGCTCCGGCTGCGCCGCATAGTCGCCATACGTCACGCTTGCAGACCAGCGGTCGAAGTTCGCGCTGGCCTGAGCCTCGAACCGGTTGATGTTCCTGGTCGCCTCGTCCATGCGCGAGCGCACGCTGAACGTGAAGGTCCTGTTGGGCGAATAGGCGAGGCTGGCGACATAGTCCGAGCGCGGGTTCTGCAGGCCGGAGTCGACGCCGGTGTTGGTGACGTCGGCAACCGCGAACGAGTTCAGCCCGAACAGCTGGTAGGACTGGCCGAACATCGCCTTGATGCTGCCGCCGCGATCGAACTGCGTCGTCGCCTGCACGCCGACATTGGCGCGGCTGCCGCCCTCGACGCGGTCGTAGCCGGAGAACTTGTCGACCGCAAACAGGTTGCTGGTGTCGAATACAAAACTTTGTGCGTCCTCGTTAGGAAGCTTGCCGGCCTTTGGTTCGTCCGGCCGGATGATGACCTGCGCGATCGGCTCGACGGTCGTCGTGCCCCACGGCTGCACGTTGATGAACGGGTAGCGGTATTCGAGGCCGACGGTCGGCATGAAGCGCACCGTCTGGGTGTCGCCGACCGGCAGGAAGTTGGACACGCCCGGCTGATTCGAAATATCGGCGTTGATGGCGTCGGCGCGCACGCTGGCGAACGGCGTCCAGATCTGGCCGAACGGGTCGGTGAACGACTTGCGCCACTGCGCCTCCGCCGTCAGGCGGGTGTAGGTGCCCGGCATGCCGCGCAGCAGGCACTGCGACGGCGTCCGCGCCAGCGGATCGGCGGACGTGAGGCTGCACAGCGCGCTGGTGCTGGCGAGTGTCGTGATCGGATCGAACACCGCGGTTTCACGGGTCAGGTTGGTGAAGTTGAACCTGTAGCTGAACTCGCCGCCGAGCACCGGACTGTTGATCACGTTGTTGTAGTCGATCACCGGAGCGACCACCGGGACCTGGTTCTGGTTACCGGAGAAGCTGAGGTAATAGATCGTGCGCGCGTCGAAGAAGCTGCGGTTGCCGACGCCGGTCAGATAGAGCTGCGAGATCGCTTCCGTCGGCAGCGACATGAACGAGCCGAACGGATCCTTGTACTGGGCGAGCCGGTAGTCGGACATGAAGTAGTAGTCGGACAGCAGCACGCCGTCCCAGCCCCAGGTCCATTTGTCGTTGAGCGCGAACTGGCCCTTGGTCTCGATGCCGCCGCGGAATTGGCGGTCGCCGGGCAGGCCCTTGAACGCGCCGGGATCGGTCTGGTCGATGCCGTAGAGGCGGACCTGATAGGCGCCGTCCTGCAGGCGCTGGCGGAATTCGCCCTGCAGCAGCACGCCCTGCTTCGTGGTGAAGCGCGGGTTGAAGGTCGCGTCGAAGTCGGGCGCGAGCGCGAAATAATAGGGGACTTCGACGCCGTACCCGAAGGCCGTGTACGAGGTGAAGCCCGGCATCAGGAAGCCGCTCTTGCGCTTCACGGTCGGGTCGGGCGTCGAGAAGTAGGGCAGATACGCCATCGGAACGCCGAAGAACTCGATCTGGGCGTTCTCGAAATAGAGCATCTTCTCCTGCTGGTTGTGGATGATGCGCGCGCCCTTGACCTGCCAGAGCGGCGGCTTCTTCGGATCGTCCTTACAGGGCGCGCAGGCGGTATAAACGCCGTTGTCGAACACGGTGTAATTGCCGCTGGAGCGGTCGGCGCGGGTCGCCGCCATGCGGGTCTGGTCTTCGGTGTCGACGCGCAGCGAATCGACGAAACCGTCACGGTAGTCGTCGCTGAGATCCATGATGTTGGCGTAGGTGATCTTGCCTTCCGCATCGGTCATGCGGATGTTGCCTTCGGCATGAAGACGCTTGGTCTTCTGGTCGTAGATGACCTTGTCGGCCTCGACGCTGGTGCCGTTGTAGAACATCTGCACGTTGCCGACCGCCGAGATGCGGCTGTTGTTGTAGTCGTAGTCGATCTCGGTCGCCTGCACGAGCATGTGATTGTCGTCGATCAGCTTTGCCCTGTTAGCTCGCGGTTGGTGCTGATTGTAGATGAAACCCTGCGCCGATGCGGTCGCGGGCGCAACGACGGCACAGGCAGTCGCAACAACACCCGCGACCATAAGCGTTAAGCCACGGCGGCCAGCGATCGCAACTGTCCACTCCAGAGGTGTCGCTGGCTCAGTAAGGCGTACCTGTCGAGCGGGAGAAGAACGGCGACAATCCTGGCTAACGCTCGCGCAGCACGATCCGAGCGACGGCTCCAACATAGCATTGATTCCAATCAATCGGACGAGTCCATCTTAGCCTTTACGGGATTGCGAGCCGTCATCGACAGCACGCAATGTCTCGAATCTGAAGCAATCGACGTGCCATTGCATCTTTGCTGACGTTGGCGAGCCATGACTGTAGATTCTGTGACATTGACGTCTCGGATTTGACGCGGATCGGCGCAGCCACGACACGAATTGTCAATGGTGACGATGCCCGAAGCTTTAGTCCCTGCAATCACCGCTGCCACGCGCGCGCTCGGCCGGTGTTCACGCTCGTAAGCGCGATGAACTAGAACGCTCGTTGCCGTGCGAGTTACCAACCTCATGAAGGCAACCGCCAAGCTAGTCCGCCGGCTCTGTCCTACCGGAAGCCTCTTCAGTACGCCACGATGTTCGGTCTGACGATCTTGTGCTCGTCGAGTACGCGTTCGCCCTCAGCGAAGCTTGCTGAATTGCCGCCGTCTTCTGGCCGGGTTTACCTCTATGAAGGCCGATTAGATCGCCGCGGTCCTGGCGGCCAACAAAGCAATCAGTGGCTTACAATTGCCGGTGCGGCGCTTGCCGGGATCAGTGCTGCTTCACGTTTGACGCCAGAGCGTTGGTATCACCTGGCAGCAAGTATCACCCGTGTCTTTGATTTGCAGAATCGTCCCTGAAAATGGTGGTTCCGGGACAGACTGAACTCAATCAAGGTCAATGCCCTGATCCATGAGCAGCTATCATTATTGGAGCGGCTCCCCCATTCGTGGCCAGCAGACAACGGCTCAGAATGCCATTCGTCGCCTCGGTAGCCCAATTGTCCGCAAAGGATCGTTCCACGTTTACGCGAGGAATTCCTCTCCCGGGATCGCCAGCCTCTTGGACAAAAGCGTCAGCCAACGAATTCCGAAATCCTGAGATTGTTTCCGTGTCGGACGGCGAGATCGCGCAAACCGCAGCTTTATTGTCTGCGTCCATGTACACCTGAGGCCCAAAG
The DNA here is from genome assembly GCF_900696085.1 of Bradyrhizobium ivorense. GTDB lineage: Bacteria > Pseudomonadota > Alphaproteobacteria > Rhizobiales > Xanthobacteraceae > Bradyrhizobium > Bradyrhizobium ivorense. Next base: position 93,383 of record NZ_CAADFC020000011.1, on the reverse strand, counting down.
GCGTCACGGCTGGCATTAAAGGCCATGATCAGAGTGTAGGTGATCGTGGTGCCGTTGGAGGATGTAAATGTATGGCTTCCCCTTGAGGCGACAGTGGATATCGGATCAAAAATGGCAAGCCAATCCCCATAGAGCTTCGGACGCTGCTGCCCGGTAACCTTTATTCCGGCGAAATCCGCAACCTGATCCTCCGCACATTGTTCTGGGATGCGACGGATGCAGTTCGGTTGTTGGTCATCGCTGCTCAGCGACTTCGTCCACCGGCGAGGGCACGAGAGTGCTGCAAAGCTAGCGGTCGCCTGCGTAGCATTGGTCTGATCGAGGCAGAAGATGTCGACGACAGCTCTCGTCGGCACGGGACGTCGTTGCGATTGCTTGAAATCCAAGATCGATAACGAAAGGAACTTTGCTCGAGAACTCCCCGAACCGCAGTCATTGGAGCAGGTGACCGGCGCCACAGGCGTGCTCGCCACCAGCATGGATATGCCGGCAAGCAATACGAGGCCCACGAAACACAGGTGCAAAAAATATCGTGATTGTCGAATCGGCCTATCGACTGGCATGGCTATGAAGTCCGCCGCCGAGGCGATCGCCAATGACCAATCGTTCCTCTCTCCTGTGGCTCAGATGTCACTGCTCGCTGCCACGGTTCTTTGTGTCTCTCAAAGGCGAAAGCGACGCCGTGTCGTGACTCGTCACCACATCATCGATGCTGCGAAGCGCGGGCGCCGATGCCGAGCATAAAAAGCAATCTTCGTGCCTCGCGCACAGTGCAGTTTTGCGAAGGCTTCGTGGTATGTGCCTGCCTTCGAGACATCGATGATTGTCTGGATCCGGACAAACTCGGTGCAGCAGTGCGTCGGAATGCGTGCACCAACGACTGACAATATGCTGTTGCCGGTTGATATGCGTATTGGAGCGGTACGCTTATCTGTGCGAGGAGTTCGGTGGTCATCCTTAAGCCGCGGCCGGCCGACCAGGAGTCGTCCCCATCAACGTTCAGCGTGATCGCGTCCCGCTTCAGGCCGAGCAATCCATGGCTGCGATCTCGAAAAGTCGCGACTGCGCGAACTTGGAAAGGCGGCCGTTAGCTGGCAGCGTGACATTTGGCTGGTCGCTAACTGCGCTCGAGGTGATTGACATTGTCATTCAGGACGCGATCACCCTGCCCGAAACCGCCCCATCAAAAGCGGCCGCTCTAAAGTGCGACGAACCCGATCCGTTGGCCGCTGGAGGCACATCGGAATCTGCTATTCGCTCCTCGTGCAGGTCCCGAGTGCCCCCTGATAAAGCTGCCGTTGCAGGGCAATTGCTGCGGCGGTCCCCGTGACAGGCTCCCGTTCGTGTCACATTGATCGCCGCCATGGCTGGAGGGGCTGGGCGAGCACATTAAATATATACGTTGATATACGTTGTGCAGGGACGTCTGGCGTGTGATTGCGGTAGCGAGAATGAAGCTCACCCGATCCCTGCGCCAATGGAAAGACAAACAGTGTCGTCTGTAGAAGTACACCAGCACATCGTCTCACTTCTTCAGAAACCGAATCCTGTTATCCTGGATATCGGCTGCAATGACGGAACCGATACGCAACATTTTCTCAACCTGTGCCCGCAAGCTCAAATCTACAGCTTTGAGCCCGACCCCAGAGCGATCGCGCGTTTCAAAAAGAGGCTGGGCCCGTCCCTCGCTAAGGTAAAGCTGCTGGAAATCGCGATCAGCGATCGAAACGGAACGATCGATTTCCATCCAAGCAATGCAGATGGTGATGCGAAGGAGTGGGACCTTTCCGGTTCGATACGCCGCCCGAAAAACCATCTTACCGAGTATGATTGGGTTCGGTTCGATCGCCCGTTCTCGGTTGAAACCCGGCGGCTGGACGATTGGTGCAGCGACGCTAAGCTGAACACGGTTGATTTCATCTGGATGGATGTCCAAGGCGCGGAGGCCGACGTCATTGCGGGCGGCATGCAAACCTTCAGCAATACGCGCTTCGTCTACACGGAATATAGCGACCGGGAGCTCTACGAGGGGCAATTGTCGCTACAAGCCATTCTTGATCTATTGCCGTCATTCGAAGTGGCGGCTCATTATCCCCATGCTGTAGAAGGTGATGTATTGCTCAAGAATACGCGCTTCTAGCGCCTGCCGGATATCCGGCCCTCATTTACCGCTGGAAGACCTGCCCCGGTTCTCTGCAGCGTAGCGCTGCAGGACGGCCGATCACCAAGCGAATGGACTGCGGTCCGGACAGGCGCGCTCCATCGTTCCTTTCACGTCGCGGTGGCCATGCAGGCCTTGGCGATAGCGCACATAGGCGGAATCCCTCGATAGTTTCTGTGATTGTTTGAAGATCATTTATTTGCTGGGCCGGCACGGCCGGCGACGCTGAGGCGAGCAGCTCGAGCTTTCTCAGATGCCTGAACCAACACTGCCAGCCGTCGCTCAAAGCGTTTAATCGTCTGAACTGCTGCTGTATGCTCTGGTCCTCTAGGAAGCCTGTCCACTGCTTCGAACAAATGCCAAAGCAACTGCATCACTTCTCGTAGATCCTTAAGATGAGCCACTTCGATTACGCGCTTGGCGTCGCTATTGTTGCGTCGATGAGAAGGCATGCTGAAACATTCGCGTTCAGCCCATCGCCGGTGGGGTGGTGCATAGCGAGTTTGTCGCCCCTCATCGGCTGCAGCTTGTAATCTGCGATACGTCGCTGGTACAAAGCATCGTCGATGAGCTTTCGAAAAATCAACGCCTGCCGTGCGAGAGGCGAATCCATTCATTGAACGAAGACCTGCAATGACCGTGCCATCGCTAGCTCTATGCAGGAAAAACATGGATATGAGGATGCTAGCGCGCATTGATCGCAATATCTGGCTGGTTGTAAACCCGACATGCTGGTCGGCACTGTACATGCTATTGTCCGGAGCAGGAATTGTGTCGACTTGGCGTGGCGAGGATCATCTTGATCGCTCGCAAGCCACCTGCGAGAAAGTCGCCCGAACCAAATGATAGAGCCAGATCGGAGCCTATGCTTGCGTCCGCCTCGGAGCAGGTGGCGCTCTCGACATGCTCCTGGATTTGGCTCGCTTCTCGTCACCCAAGCACGCATGCTCTTGATCGTAACGCGAGCGGTTCCTGGTCAAGAAGGTTAACTCTCAGCCACCCTTTCAGTCGATTGAGAGCCGCGGCAGCGGACGAGCGCCGCTGATCAGGTGGGCCTGCGCAGCTACTTCAGCAAGATAGTCATCCATCACACGTCGCGCGGTGGCTGTACCAGGGTGGCGGAAGTTCACGGAAATTCCGTGTTGCCAGCGACTGACCCATAGGTATGTCTCGCAAGCATCGGAGCTGCGGCTAATCAGAAATATCGTGCGCCAGTGCGGCCAGCAGTCCGACCCGGGCACTGTCCGATTGTCCATATAGGAGACCATGAAACGGTCGCGCAGCGTGGTGCCGACCAGCTCCATGGCCTTTGAAAATGGCACCTGAGCCGTTCTCTTGGCGCGTTTAAGTTCGAGCCGGGTGGCATGCAGGATTTCCGGCAACGTATCGGCCACCCGGAAGCTCACCGGACTCATCCCGACATACCATCCAACCGAACGCATCGATCGCAGATCGTACCTGGTGTGAAAGGGCGCAACGGCGTGGAATTGTCGTTGGTTTGCCAATGTCTTTCCTGCCAGCGCCAGACAGGCGAAAATTCCCGTCACCGCGTTTCCGCCCTGGGACCTGCAGCTGCGATCGAACTCGGATGCGCCAACCGCATCGAGCAGCCACATTGTTCCGCTCCGCTGCAAGGATCTTTCCGGCACATCGAATGGTAGCGGAAAGTCCGGCAATTGACCGCCGTTCGCCGCGATCAGCTCGCGCCGATGGCCGATAGCAGGATGGTCATCGGCTAGATCGGTCAGTCGCGCTCGTTCGGCCTCGGCGTGATCCAGATAGCTGTGCACCGCTGCCAGCTGGGGTTCCACTCGATGTATCGCGGCTGTGTACAGCTCGTGGATCTCATATGGTACCAAGGCCATCGAGTAGGCATCGCTAACAGAGTGGTCGGAGGCGAGCAGGAGGCTCGTGGATGTCGGCCGGCTGATCGTCACGAAGACATACGCCGGCCAGCGCAGCGGGTTGGTCTCCGCGTCAAACAGTTTTTCGAGGAGCTGAGCAATTTCGTTGCTATCGGCGCAGTCACTCACCACGGTTTTCTCAAGCGCTGCAGCGCCTGGATCAATCGTGGCGCGATGCATTGCCGATCCATCCTTGGCCAATCGGCTGCGTAATACCTCATGCCGATCGACCCAGCCGAGGATCGCTTTGGTCAGCGCCGCGGCGTTGAGCTCGCCTGGCAACTCGAATGCTGCGCCGAGCCAGCCCGGTCGGCCGTCGTCCGCAGAGCGAACATGTTCCTCTTGAACATAGGACGGACGGCGCGGGTCAGCCCGCCAGCTGATCGGCTCGGGGACGTTGATTCGCCACACCATGAGCCCGCCAGGCTGCCGACCAAGGTCGCCAAATTCTTTGATGTCCATGAGCGAGCCCGTCGCGGTCACAGACGCAAGCTGCGGGCGTGGCGCAGCGGCGACCGCCAAATCCACACTATCGAGGCCAGGCCAAGCACGCTGCTCGCGAGCAACGTGGTACGCAGGCTCGTCGCAGCAGCGGCCGCGCCGCCGGCCAGCGCACCCAATGAGGCCAGTCCCCACACCACGCTGCGGATACTCGCATTGATCCGGCCCTGTAAGTGCGGCTGGACCAACGCATATCGGATGGGAACCTGCTGCACGTTGTAGATCCCTTGGCCGATCCACAGCATGAATTGGGAGAGCGTCACGCATGCCACTGCGGCCCACCAGGGCTGGGTGAACAGGGCCGCCAAGCTCATTCCGCCGGCGCTCACCGCCAAACCGATCATTAAAGTTGGGCCGAGGCCGATCGCCCGGCCCGCCCGCGGTGAGCTAGCCGCCCCGACCACACCGCCAAGCGCACCGATGCCGAGCATCATGCCGACGACCCGGCTGTCAAACCCGAGATCCTTGGTCAAATGCAGCAGAAACGCCGCAGAATACGCGTTGTGCCAAAAGATAAATGTGCCACTGGCCAACGTGACTGCCCGCAAGATCGGATTGCCGAACACGCTTGCCAGCCCCTCGGCCACTTGGCCGAGTAGCGCGCTCGGCGCGGCCCGCGAGCAGCCAGCGTTACGCATGGGCACCCGAGACAGCAGCGCCGCGGCAACCAGAAATGAAACCGAGTCCGCCAGTATTGCGGTCGGGGCAGAGAATTGGTCGACGAGCCAACCGGCCAGGAACGGACCTGCCGCCATCGCGCCCGCTTGGCTGAGCTCCAATGAACTCTGTGCCCGAACCAGTTGTGAGCGGTTTAGGACGGTGGGTATGCACGCCAGATAAGCCACGTCAGAGATCACCGCGGCGACCCCAACCAGCATGCTTGTCGTGTACAACTGAACCAGTCCAAGACGTCCAAGGCTGGCGAACAAGGGAATTGTGGCCAGCGTCGCCGCCATCACCAGATTAGCGGTCAAAAGGATCCGCCGATGCGGGAGGCGGTCCACGACGACCCCGGCGAACAGACTCACCACCAGGTACGGCGCTCGACCGCAGGCCAGCAGAAGCCCCGTTTGCGCCGGTCCCGCGTCCAGCAACGTGATTGCGGTTAGCGGCAGCGCCAGCATGGTTACATTAGAGCCCAGCAGCGAAATGGTCTGGCCAACGAGCAGCGCAAGATAGCTTCGCGGCAGTCCGCGAAGCGCGGCGGAACAGCGCGGGCGGCTCACGCGTCGCCAGACAGGCCGGGAGCCGACAGATACCCCAGTCGGCTCAGCTCACTTTCGGCGATCTGCTCGAACTCCTCGATCTGGGCTCGCGTCAGATCTTGGACGTAACGACCGATCCTGCCTCGGTGCAGCGGCTTCCCCGCTGCCTCGGCCGCCGGATGGCCGTGCGGTTGTTCGAACAATACGTGCTCGTATTCAGCGTGACGCAGCACGGCCTCATCCCAAGGCAAGCCGAGGTGATCCAGGATTCTGGCCAGGGTGGGCCGGGGACTGCTTACAAGATCCTCGTAACGCACCTCAAGATAGCGGCCAGGCGGCGCGACTCGATGTGGTTGGGATACCACTTCCAGCCAACCGCGCGCGGCATCGGCAACAGTTCGGTATCCCCAATCGGGAACGGTTTTCAGATGAGAGGCGGCAACGTCGCGGCCGTCCCGCACGATATGCACGAAATGTGCGCGGGGCCACAGCCGGGCGAAGGCGTCGGTCTGGGCGATCTTGCGCTGCAGTTTCAAGCCCCAGCGCCGGGCCCCGCTACGTGCTCGGCGCAACTCGCCCATCTCGTTGATAAGGCGGCATCGGGAGGCGAACGAAACAATGTCGTCGCCCAACTCGACCATCACCTTGCTCACCAACCCACGCATATCATCGAAGTCGAGGCCGAACCGGTGGCACTGGACCACAAAATGCACCCCGTCATACCAGACGGGATCGACCGTGTTTTTGGTCATGCCCGCGACACGGGAATCGCCGGCCGCCACCAGGTCGATCGCGCGCAAGATGTGCGGACCGAGATCGGGCGGTTCGAGGAAGTCGATCTCCGGCCCGGCTACCAGATCCAGATGCGAATCCAGCACGACACTCAGCAATGTGGTGCCCGAGCGGTTCTCGCCGCCGAGCAGCACCGGCGATGTGGAAAATGGATTGGGCAGCGGCATGGCCGTGTTCTCTGTTGGAAAATGCCTACTCATCCGCAGACGGGTCCGGTGAACCAGCGCCGAACCGCCCCCGGGGTGGCCACGAAATGATCCCTGGCGAACCGTACAGCGGCTGCGACTGGGTCCGGGTCGCCGCCGGTGCCCTCCATACGGGACTGCGCCGCCGGCAGGGCCTCTCCAGCAGCCTCGACAGCCGCCTGCACATCGGCGTCGGATACCGCCGCCGATGGCATGAAGCGGCCACCGTACTGCATGAGAAAACCCCGTGCCCACATCTCCTGGAAAAAGGCATGGCCTAGTTCGGCGTTGGCAAATACGACATCGAACATAGTCGGCCAGGCGAATGCCCATGCCGCGACCTGCTGTCTGGCGAAGACCTCGTTGAGCCCCTTGATCAGCTGCTCGCCAACCTCGCGCATCCGAGCCAGCAACGTCCCGTCGCGCAGCGCGTGCAGCGTGCTCAGTGCGGCCGCGAACGGGGTAACCTCGCGCTGGTAGGTGTTGCCCATGTATGTCTTCTCGGCGGCGGCGAGTACGTCCGCGCGACCCGCGACTGCGGACAGCGCCATTCCATTGGCCAGTCCTTTGCTTAGTGTGATCAGATCGGGTGTGAGGCCGACTGCCATGTGGTACCCGCCAATGCCGTAGCGGAATCCGGTCATCACCTCGTCAAGGATGAGCAAGGCGCCGTGCCGATGCACCAGCCTCTGTAATTCCTGATGGTATTCGGGCGGGAAGAAGTTGACCTCGGGGGTGATGATCACCGCGGCGACGCGCTGGACACTTGCCAACTCGTCGAGCAAGTCCAGGTTGTAGCGGAACTCCACGCTGTCTCGGTCCCGATCGGGTAGCCCCATCTCTGGTCGGTCCTGCAACTGCCAGTCGTGCCAGCCATGAAATCCGCTGGTAAGCACATGGTTCAGCCCGGTGAATGCGCGGGCAAGGCGGACGGCGGCGGTAGTCGCACACGATCCAGTGCGGAAGAAAATTGAGCGTTCCGCGACGGGGAAGATCTCCGCCAACCGTTCGGCCAGTTCGACCCGGTGGACGGACAGCGGTCCGGGCAATATGCCGCCGGTACGGCGCATCTCGGCGGCGGCGTGCGCCACGACCGGCTCGTATCCGGCTCCGAGCGGCGCGGCACCACTACAGGAAGTGAGATCGACATATTGCCGTCCATTAATGTCCCATGCATGCGCACCCGAAGCGCGCGCCATGACGACCGGAAAACGCCTGTTGAGATCCCATTTTTCCGACGCGGTGACGCGCAACGCGCGGCGTAGTGCTGATCTGTGCGCGTCGGTCGCAGCCGCGGTTGCAGTCGGGGTGGCGGTGGACATGAGCTGTCTCCGTTTGATAATCATGCCCTTAGGTGAGCTGCGTGACTATTCTTCGAGCGATCCGCAGGGCGTTCGCCTGAATGGTGAATGTCGGATTGACGCCTCCGGAATAGGGAAAGAAGCCGCCATCCGCGACATAGAGATTGTCGATGTCATGCACCCGGCCCCAGCGGTCGACAACGGATTGTGTCGGGTCGACGCCGGCACGGCAGCCGCCATGCAGATGTCCGCTGCCGAACTGATAATTGGAATCCTGAAAATCGACTTGTTTCACGCCGGCCTCCGTCAGCAAGTTCGACGCGCGTCGGCACAAATAGCCTAATCGGCGTTTGTCCAGCGGATGGGTCCAATAATCGAGAATGATCTTCGGCAAACCTAGCCGATCCAGGCTGGTGGCCAGTCGGACCGCATTGTTGCGCATGGGTTGGTCGGCCGCCAGGAAATGCAGCCGTAGTGTTATCTTTCCGTCGTGGTCTGTGCGCTCAACCCGACTTGCTTCGTAGATCATTCCGCCGAGCCCCGAAGGAGCCTCTTCGTCCAGGTAGTGATCGGAGATCGCAACGGTAGAGAATGGGCCACCGGCCGGGCGCGCGGACATCGGATCTATTCCGATGCTACCGGACACGTAGCCGCTGATTTTGAACGAGATGCCGCTGCCGACCATGCCGGAGGCGTTGCCGATGCCGTTGGGCGCCGCCCGCTGAGCCGATCTTAGCAAGAGCGCGGCAGACTGCACTGCGTTGCCGGCGAGTACCACGCAGCGGGCGCGGACCCGCGCGCGTCGTCGGCTGAGCGTGTCCAGCCATTCCACCGAACCCGCGCGGCTGACGTTGGCCAGATCGATGCGTACAGCCTTGCTGCCGAGTGCAACCGTCAGCGCGCCGGGCGGCAGGGCGACGTCTGTGAACGGCGAGCGTGCGTCGGCCCTCGCGCCGGTAGGACACAGGTGTTCGTTGCAAGGTCCGTCGCAATCACAGGCTGGCCGGCCGCGATAGGGTACGGAGTTGATTGCCAATGGGGTGGGAAAAGGCAGCTGGCCCAGGCGTCCGCCAGCATCGGCGATCAACCGCCCCTTCGCGCTGTAATCATGCGGGGGCAGAACGGGAGGATTGCTCGGTGGTTCGAATGGGTCCACCCCGGCTAGGCGGGCCACGCCCATGCGCCGTTCTAGCTCCTCGTAAAACGGGCGTAGTTCGGCGTAGTTGATCGGCCAGGTAGGGTCAAGCGCGTCTCCAGCTACATGCGCTCGCGCATCAAAATCGATGGTCCGATAGCGGAAGGCTATTCCGGCATACAAAGTCATTCCGCCGCCGAGCGCGCACACGGTCCAGGGACGTCCAAACGACGTCAACGTACCTGCCGAAGACCTCACTAGGGCGGTATCCATACCATCTTGGACGCTCGCCAGCGAGGCGTCGGGAGGAAGCGCCCGACCTTCCTCGAGAAGGAGCACTCGCAAACCGTGTTGGGCGATCTCGTACGCCACGGTCGAGCCGCTGGCACCACTCCCGACAACGCATACATCGACGATATCGGCCGTCATTATCCCACCTCTGGCAACAAATATCGACGATGCGCAATCAGAGCCCTATTGATCAGTGACCGGCTGCCCAAGATAACTGCCATAGCCAACGATGAACGCGCGGCAGTTATACGATTGCCCCAGACTATCCAGTGCCGCTTGGCTCGGTTGCCAATGATCATCTGCCAATTATCATCGCGAACTACCGCGAGATCGTACAATGTGACGCTACGTACGATTCAAGGCCGTCCAAGCCACTACCGCGTGAATATGACAGATGGCTGGGTCAGGCCGTCTAAGCGTTCGCAAAAGCCATGCGGGCAGCACATCTTATCGGAAAAAAAGCCCGGCCTCATTTCGAGGGCCGGGCGGAAGTCAGTCTGGGCGAACGAGGCTGCTAAGCGTCGCGCCAGCTCTCGTCGACAGAGGGAGGGCCGCCGACGGTCATTTGCGGTGATGCATTCACCGCAAATCTTAATCACAAAAAGGATCGATGTCGGTCTGGCGTTGTTTCCCTTCTTACCAAGGCGATATTCACGAATGCACGGACAGCCCGAGATCATCTGTCATCGACGCAACTCATCTAATCGGTATGATCTTGACGATGCTTGTAAAGCAAAGTCGACCGCTTGGGTGTCGTCGTCGCGCCTCTGGCGGAGTGGCCCCCGCTGGCTTTGCCCGAGGCCCTCGCGTCCTGCTTTGAGATGCTACAACGTGACGCTAGGTACGAATCAAGTCGTTTGAGCTGCGGCGCGCGCCAGGAAAATTCAATCGATTTCTCACAGGCAGCTGATTAATCCGCGAGTCGCAACGGTGCATGTCGTATTCTGCTTATGTGCACCGGCTTGTACCACGTGAGCGCCAGGAGATTTCAGCCAGTGCAGCGTTTCTGTTCTCCGTACAGACCACTGCCTCGACGAAGCTTTGCGACCGTAACCTCAGGTAGGTCGCGCACGCTGTAACTACGCTCAATAGTTCAGGAAAACTGCCGAGCGAACGCGACTACAGGTCGAATAGCGTCAATACGGATCGAAATTGGCGTCGGCTCGTTGATTTGCTTGGTACGAAGAGTACGAAGCGGCGGCCGAAGAAATTCAGCGCAGGTGATATGAGGGGCGGAATTCTCCAAGTAATTCTCGCTGATCTCGCTGAAGAAGATCAATAGCATGATCGTTCCATTCAATGAGCTTCCTACGCCTATTCTCCTGAAACGTTCGGTTCACGTGCGCAGTCGAGAGGCCGCATGCATCGGCGATGTCCTGCTGTGTGAAAGGGACATGAAGACGACCATTGTCCGGGAGCCCCACGAGCTCAAGCCGCGCAGAAGATGAGAAAGGTGAGGCAGCGCTTCTCCCAAGATTCTCGATCCATTCGCGAAAGTTAGCCGACTGGATCAAGGTACGCGCGGGTGAGTCCAGCGGAACTCGCCAGGATATCGTTGAGACATCAGTGAGGCACAAGAGCAATGGTGCTCGCGCCGATGCAGCAGAGATCGCGATCCATTTCCGGCAGGTGAAGAGTGTGCAAATCTGGGATGTCACCCGGTACATAGAACGATGTTATCTGATTTCGATCCGATACCGCCCTTTGACGAGACAGCAAGCCGCCCATCACGACGCTGCAGCTTACAGGCCGGCCCTCGGCGCGCCAAGTACTCGCCATCCGCAAAACGCCTGATGGTGTGCGGTATGTTTTCAAGCTGGCTCGGTCTCGGTCAGACAAGCCCGCGACGCCGCGCAGAGACGCAATGAGTTTTGTGCGGCAAGCAATACCCGTTCCATCGCCGGGGTACATATTTGATGCCTATCCCACCAGCTTCGTGGCCTCGGCCATTCTGCACGGTTCCGTTTGATGTTCAGCTTCTTCTACCGCTCGAACTCATTGCTGGACGAGTCGCGCATCCGTCACGAAAGCCATGATGACGACGGCCTGGCCGTCTTCCAATCGCGATGGCGAACCGCTCCTTAAAGAAGGACGAGGCATGGCTCGCGATCTCGTCAAGGCACAGCTGCGGTGACTTTGCGGCTAGACGTCATTTCTTCGGAGCGCTTAGCCGGCTTCGGCTCGGCTGACACCTTCCGTATCGCCGTGGCCGGCAGCCAACTAACGCAATTCTTTTGCGCAATCGCAATCGAGATCCACTCGCGCAGGGCCTGGACTCGAAGAAAGACAATAAAACTCTATCGCGTTGAGCGCCATGCAGCCAAGCCTCTTGTACGATACGCTCAGATCTGTGGCCGCGATGGCACACTGAGCCGAGGTAGCGAGATCGTTCGACCGTAGCGTACCGTGTTTATCGGCGTAAAAATACGGGACTCCAGTACGATCAAAGCAGGGGATGTGCTTGAGCCGTCTCTCGTGATTACCTGCTCGAATTGAGGTCCAACATGAGTCGTGCGGCTGGGGACCGCTTTGAAGTATCGATAGTGACGGAAGAAGAACGCGAGTTGGCGCGGTGCAGGCAGGAAGTAGCGCGTCTCAAGAATTTGGTTGTGCAGCTTTCTCAGCTCGTCTTGCGGCGCGTCGCGGAAAATACCGAGGACCGGAAGCCGCAATGCAGGTGAGTTGCTTGGGCGTGTGATCATAAATGACAGAGGACGGCAGCTAGACGATTTCCGTTGTGATCCGCAGCGCGGCCCCCCAGGGCGAGCCAGGGGGAGGGGGCGGCCCCGCCTTGTTTCCCCGAGGCGGGGCCGCGCAATTTTCGGTCGAACTTTTTCGTGGAACGAAGAGTCCGAGCTAATGCGCGTCGCGCGGCCCGATAGGCGAAACTCTCCATAAGCCGAAATCGATGACTGCAGTCTGGTGAAGGAGCACCTCATCGTGCCCGCCGCTAAACGTCTGCGTTGGGCCCAAGTTATCAGCTCCAATTAAGTCCAGCCCGTAAGGCGTTGAATCCGTGGCAGGCTGCGCATCGACCGGAAAGTGGATCCAAACTGCGCATGTGCGCGGTGCTCACTTTAGACCGATGGCGGTCTGCGGACACCAAGCTGCTCGATGACGCACTTTGATATCTCCGCCGGATCGCCAACCCCGCTTGCGCCAATCTCGATGACCTTCTTTGCGACGATTTCGGCGATAGGATCGTCACGATCAACCAAGCAGGGCAGGCGCATTGTCCGTGCATAGGCTAGGCTGAGTTCGACATTCAATTTGTTCCGGCCGTAGCTTGCTGCCTTGGAGCAATCGATCGATCGACATTGATCCCCGTCTTCGCTCCCTGGGGACGCTAACGTTGATGTCTTGCACCAAGATGAGTCAGAACGCGGTCGGGTTAGTCTCGCTATAGCCGCCTTTGTCGTCCCACCTATAAACGACGTAGTCGAGCTGCTTGATGTCACCCTTGGCGTCGTATTGCAGTGTGCCGATCACAGTGTCCCAAGAGCCCGCTTTGATCGTATCCATCACCTTCTTCGGATCTGTAGTGCCAACTTTGGTTGCGGCTTGCATCCAGACCTGCACCGCAGCGTAGGTGTATAGCGTGTAGCCCTCGGGGTCGATATTCTTGGCTCTGAACTTATCGACGATCGCAGCCGCCGTCGTCTTCTTTCGCGGGTCGGGTCCGAAGGTGAAGAGCGTACCTGCTCCAGCTGCGCCGGTGATCGAAGCATATTCCTTGTCAGCCAACGCGTCACCCGACATCAGGACGGTCTTCAGGCCCTGATCGCGCATCTGGCGCAAGATAAGGCCCGCTTCTTGGTGATAGCCGCCGACATAGACGAGGTCGATATTGTCGCGCTTCAGTCGCGAGACAATCGCATTGAAATCCTTGTCGCCCTTATTATAGGACTCGTACATCTTTTCAATGATACCGGCCTTGTTGAGTGCCTTCTTCGTCTCGTCGGCAAGTCCCTTTCCATAAGTCGTCTTGTCATTCAAAATCGCGATGTTCTTGCCGTTGAATTGCTTCGCGATGTATTGGGCGGCAACCTGGCCCTGCTGGTCGTCACGGCCGCAGACGCGCGCCACGTTCCATAGCTTGCGTTCGGTAAATAGCGGGTTGGTCGAAGCCGGCGTGATCTGCAACACACTGCCATCCGCATAGGCTTCCGAGGCTGGGATCGATGACGAAGAGCAAAAGTGCCCAGCAACGAATGGTATTTTGGCGGCGGCGACCTTTTCCGCTACCGATCGCGCCTGCTTGGGATCGCAGGCATCGTCCTCGATGTCGAGGGCTAGCTTCTTGCCGAGTACGCCGCCGGAAGCGTTGATCTGCTCCACCGCCATCTCGGCCCCGTTCTTCATTTGCCGACCGAAGGCGGACTCGCCCCCGGTTATCGGTCCGGCGACGGCGATGGTGATTTCCTCAGCCAATACCGCGGTCGACAGCACAATCGACGCTCCAAGTGCAAAGCCGATTAGCTTGAGTGATTTCATGGGGTAGTCCTCACAGGGTGAACGCGGCGGCGAGTAAGCTTGAGTAGAGCAAGACGACCCCGGCGGCGGTCAGTGCCAGGAAGCAACCCGAGATAAAGTCATAGTCGTGCATCAAGCCGTTCGATTGCACTGCGATGTGAGAGCAGGAGCCTACTTTGCTTGTTGAGACAACGGTTGGTACTGCAGAAACATACAACGGTTCGGGAGCTACGGCAGACAGCTCATAGCTGCACGTCCAATCTCATACCGCCCGCTAGCTCAACGCACAGGGCCATCTTAGTTGGACACTAGCTGAATCGGGCGTTTATGAAAGAAATAGATCAGTCCGTAACGTACAGAGCTCGTCGCATCCGAGGCGTCGCCACTTCAGATCCAAGCGGTCGGTCGAGCCGAAAGGAAGGAGAATCGTTCAGGTCGTGTACGACTATCGTCTTTGGAGACGCAGAAACACTTGATGCTCGAACGTATGGTCGCCTTGATAACCAGCGCTGTTTCAAATGAAGGCAAAAACGAGCAGGCTCGAGCAGAGTAGTGCGAAGCTGGTCGCACTCAGCACAAGGAGGCTACCGGAGACAAGGTCATGATTGCCCATGAAGCACCCTCGATCGCAGCTAAGGAGAGACCCGCAGCAGCAGTTCGTCTGTTCGAGCTTCGACAGCAAGTTATACGATTCTGATTGCGCTATCCTGCGTCGTCCGGGTGATGCTGCATTTTTGCAGCATTATTAAGCAGTATTTTGTTGAAGTTCGGCGTAAGAAGTGGAACGGATGGAGCCTCGAAACGTCAGAAATAAGCAAGCTCTTATGCGGCGATCGTCGAATGGAGATTCGGCGCCCTGGGCGAAGCTGAAGGCCCATCATCCAAGAAAGCGCGTATCCGCCGACGGCAAGGCGAGCACAACGTATTGCTAGACCAGCGTCGATGATGCGACCAAAATGCTGGAGATGTACGCTGGCCAACTGCAAAGCCACCGTACGCGAGAAAGCGCGTCGAATAAGAGTTTACAAAGCCCGAACGTTTCGTCGCTCTCGACGGAGATCGTCGCGCGATTGTCACTTACTCGGCCTGACACTCTCGCCGTTTTTCGCGAGGGCAAAGCAAAGAGTGTCCAGGTAGCCTGCCTTCCAGCCACCTGCCAGGTGGGTCACTTGATAGGGCGGAGTGGCCGGCTATGTAATGCCTTTGCCGGGCTTGCGATCTCCCCTCGCATTTCGCCAGCTCCGTACTCGGACGTATCGTCGTTCGAGTGTACCGAGCCGAACGGCCTTTCCAGCATGCGACGGACCCGTATGGGCGCAGGGCCGACGTGGAAATGAATTGCCCGCTGCTCTAGTGTACGTTCCGACCGCGTTGAGCGGTTCCGCCAACGCAAGTAGTCGAGCCAGGTCGGGCAGTGAAAGCGCTCGGTCCACAATTCCGGATCGGCAATGTCCCGCGCGATCGACCAGCCGTAGGCGCCGTTGCGCTGGCGAGACAATTGCACATCTTGCATAACACTATGAAACGCTCTGGCATCCTCCTGTGCAACCCGGTATTCGATCTCGACGACGAGCGGGCCGCTGCGTCCGGTCAAGGCGAGCCGTACCTCGGGATCGGCGAGCGGCTCAGGCTCCTCACCCCGCGCGCCGATGCGGGGCATGGGCAGCCAACGGCCGATGAGTGGTGAGGCAACCATCAGGCCGGCCGACACCAGCAGCGCGGTTTCGACGCCGGCCGCGTCGGTCAGACGGCCCCAACCCCAGCTGCCAACGGCAATCCCGCCTGAGCTCGCCGCCTGATAGGCTGCAAGCGAGCGTCCGGCCACCCAGCGCGGCGCCGATAGCTGCACCCCAATGTTGAATACCGCCCACACCATCATCCACACGGCTCCCGCCAGGACGAGTGCCGCCGCGGTCAATACCGGCTCGCGGCTGAGCGCAACCGCGGCCATCGCCGCGCCCATGGACAGCGCACAGGCGCGGATCGCGGCCTCCCCGCTCAATCGCTTGCGCAGTTCGGTGATATTCAGTGCGCCGACCACCGCACCCAGGCCAAAAGCGCCAAGCATGATGCCGTAGGTCTGCGCGTCGCCATGCAAGAGATCGCGCGCCACCAGCGGCATCAGAGCGGTGATTGCACCGCCAATGATGCCGGTCACCAGGCTGCGGGCCAGCACAATCTTGATCGACGGCGAATTGCTAATATAGCGTACGCCAGACACCATCGCGCGGCTCAATCTTTCAGGCGGCAGGCGTGAGGGCGCGCCGATGCGTTTCCAAAGCAACAAAGCGATAATCAGCGGCAGATACAGCAACGTGTTGAGCGCGAATGCGGCCACTGCACCCGCGGTTGCCACCACGACTCCACCGATTGCCGGACCTACGCTTCGCGCGATATTGTAGCTGATGCCGTTCAGCGCGATCGCTGCAGGCAGCTGTGCTTCCAGCGGAACTTGGTCACTAACCGACGATTGCCAGGCCGGTCCCATCAACGCCATGCCACTGCCGACAACGAGGCATAGCATGAGCAAGAGGTTTGGGGTGGCCAAGCCAAGCCAAGCGACCACCGTCAACCCGATCGCTCCAGCGAGCGCCAATCCAAGGGAGACCAGCGCCACGATGCGGCGGTCATACATATCCGCGATCGCCCCGGCTGGCATCGAAATCAGCATCACTGGCAATAAGAGAGCGGTCTGCACCAACGCGACTTTGTCGGCCGACGACGTCATCTGGGTCATAGCCCAGGCTGCACCAACGCCTTGAATCAAGATACCGACATTGGACAGGAGGCTTGCAAGCCAGATGCGCCTGAAGGTCGTGTGCCGCAGCGGCGCCGTGATGCCGTCGGCACTACGCGTCTGGGCTTTGGGTGAATCGGTCATATCAGCTCGTGGTGGTCTACCATAATTTGATCTTTGTAGGGATCACAAGGATGTTCCTGGCGCGATATCGAGAGATGCTTCGATCGCGTTTGACTGGCAGTGATCCACTGCTTCTGTCGCCTTGCGCCTCATGGCAAAGGTAGCGGCGCAGAAAACGGCAATAGTCGCCATCACCGGCGTGACATCTGCAATCTCCTATCGCAGCAAGATCGCCTTCTAATCGTGGCGAAGTGAACGTTAGCGATCGGATGACTCAAAGCCTGCCTCAATACCTATTCGCTCCAGCGCGCTGGTTGCACGCTCATGTTGATAATTGTGCTTGCTGGCAGATGCACACTTTGTACGAAGCGGACAATGCGCGAGGCCTCTAAGCCGGACTGAGAAGCCGAATTCGCTCTCACTGCGAAGGAAACTGAAAATCCATCTCGCGGGATTAGGGCAACCCATCAGTCAGCCTCTAAGAGAGGTCCACCGGGATGAGTTAGGCGCGAGGTGCTGAGTTTATTGCGACAGCATGCATCCGCTTTCGCGAGGGGCTGATCATCGGGTTGCTGCGCTAGTCTTGCCACGGCGGCATTAAGACCAGGCGCCGGATCTTAGGCTGGCGTCATGATGTCAAAACCCAGTCGGAATGGTCGATCCTCGGGTGAAGGTGCAAATGAGACGCTCGGGTAGGTAACGAACTGGTTCGTCCCTTGCGTACTGAGTTCGTCCGAGCGCAGCCGAAGGGAATCAATGTATTCATTGCCGGCATGGCAGACGGACATAGCAGGCCGCTCTAGATCATCGGGGACGACAGGTGAACAGTGGAAGAGCGGTGCTGCAAGCAGCAGATTGTATGCCCAAAGCGGATGTCGGGAAGCGATCTGAGATAACGTCACCTGACATAGCAATAAGGGCTGAGAGCGGCTGGAAATTGCTGCACTAGAATTCCAAGGCGGGGGAGCCGCTAGAAATGACATTGTCATGAGATCATCTGCTTTTCTTCGGTTTTGGCCGAACAAGACTGCGGCGACCTCCATCGAGTACGGTCTGATCGCGGTGGCGGTTTCCGCTCCGCTTATCTTTGCGCTCAACAGTCTTCGTACAAACCACAACGCTGATTGCAGTTCTGCGCCTGCGCTCAGCGTTTCGTCTGGCCAGCTTGGCAAGCTGGACCCCGCGCGCGAACCCGGCACAGGTAAGCAACGGAACTTCGACAAGGCCTCCGCTGGATCCTCCGACCGATGATATGAGTTCGATGGAACAGGACCGCCGCGGTGCATGAGCTCGACATAAATTTCGCCCCGGATCATTGGTAGGGACCCTTGGCTGCCAACCCTCCAGCTTGTCTTTGCACACGGTTAGTGGATAACCTGCGCGGCCCCGCGCAATTTTGGAAGCTGGAGCAGTGATGTCCCGAGTCGAAAAGCTCGCCATCTTTATCGACGGTCCCAACCTCCACGCTACCTCCAAGGCGCTTGGTTTCGAGATCGACTACCAGCGCCTGCTTGAGGAGTATCGGAGGCAGGGCCGGTTGCTGCGGGCATTCTACTACACGGCGATTGCCGAGGATCCGGAGTATTCGTCGATCCGGCCGCTCATCGACTGGCTGGACTATAACGGCTATATTGTCGTCACCAAGCCAACCAAGGAATTCCTTGACGTCGGCGGTCGGCGTAAGGTGAAGGGTAACATGAATATCGAGCTTGCGGTCGATGCCATGGAACTCGCCGCGCATATCGACCAGATGATCCTATTCTCTGGTGACGGCAACTTCCGTTCGTTGGTCGAGGCAGTGCAGCGCCGCGGCGTCAGTGTCACCGTCATCTCCACCAATACGATCCAGCCGCCGATGATCGCAGACGAGCTTCGGCGGCAGGCAGACGACTTTATTGAACTAGCGCAGCTGAAGCCAAAGTTGGGCCGCGATCCGACCGAGTGGCTCGGGCCCGCGACAGGGGCTGGCAAGCCGGAGTCAGCCAGCGCGGAATAGCGCATATGGTGATGCGATAACGGCAAGTGGCCATGCTGCCCGGCAGCCCGCCGGCGTCATCGACAGCCCGACCATCACATGATGGCTTACTCCTGTCAGTGTTTCTTGCGCCTGTCATGCTGTTGTGGAGGCCGATGCCATCCCCTCTCGCGACGGTCGGCTCCAACAGCGCTTGTTGCGGCTTGTAACGCGGTGCTCTAGGCAGCACCGCGTCCGGCGTCCTCAGGTGAGTCTGACGATGGCTTCTGCCGTATCCCGCACCGGTTGACACGATGCGACGGACCGGTGGTTGGATTGCCGTAGCTCGCTCCCAAGCCGCATCAGGCTGCACTGCAGCCAAAGCCCTTCCTGCTTCTCGTGCATGCTACGCCGAAACAATGTTTCGGCATATGTCCGCATGCGGAATCGGTAAAGCAGTCGGTAGAAATGACTGGCCATGTCCCGCTCCTGGTGTCCCGCTCCTGGTCCATTTCGCCAACGAGAGGCCTTCCATGGCATCATTGTCTTCAATGATCGCGATGTTTGAATGCAATTTTACCCGAGTTGACGCCTGAAACCGGCCTTTAAACGCCTCTTTTGATGAATTATCATCGCCCAGATCGTGGTTCACGAGATAAAGCCGCGGTGAGCAAATTTGATCTCCGCCGTGGTGATTCATACTTGAGCTATGAGTGAGAAGCTGATGGCAGACGCAGGGATAGGACGAAGATCAAGTCGATCTCGTGCCGCACGTAGCGTCATTCCACGATCAAAGAGCCATCTTAGATGCCGCGAGAACTCGTGCAAGCCGGGACAAAAGCATCTAGCAGACCTTTTAATGGTTTGATGCGCTAGAATTGATAGTGGTATCGCGAGCGCTCGGGTACGGAACGTGCGCTTGTGATGCGATTAGATCACGCTCGCTGAGTGAAGGCGTGCTTGTCCGCTTTGTACGGAGTTTGCGCGCGCATGAGGAAGCACAATCTGCCACATAACTCAATGAGGGCGGAATGGCCCGCACCGCGACTAGTTCGCTCTCTCGGCGGGCGTTCGGTGGGGGAGCCTGCTTGCTCATTCACTTTATGGAACAAAGTCAGAGGCGTACGATTAGTGGTGTCGATGAGCGATCTTGATGCGCTTGGTCGCGACGGTCAAAAGCGGGACTCAGCCGAGCCGGAGGCTTGTTCGCCGGACGGCGGCCCATTACCGATGGACGTTAGGCGCCATGCTTCTCGGCCAGCAGCGCTTCGATTTGCTGGCAAAGCCATCGCCCGTCGGTGACATGACACAAGCTGAGATTCGTGCCACGAAGGCTCGGTCGGTCGCGCGCTGCTGCGGGCGGTAGGAAATTCGATCAATGAATACGCCGCTTAATGGCTATGTCGCGGCCCTGGAAGCCTTGAATGAAGACGATCGGCTCCGCGGCCTGAAACCGCGCAAAGGGACCGATTTTGCTTCAAACGATTATCTGGCGCTGGCGAGTGCGCCCCGTATGAAGAAGGCTCTGTTCACTGCGCTCGATGCCGGAACGCCGATCGGAGCCGGTGGGTCACGGCTCCTGCGCGGAAATTGTGAGGAGCACGAAGCTCTCGAAGCGGACGCGGCGCGGTTCTTCCGAGCGGAGACAGCGCTGTTCTTCGGCGGCGGTTACGTCGCAAATTTTGCTGTTCTGACAACGCTGCCGCAGCGGGGCGATTTGCTTGTTCTCGACGCGCTCGTGCATGCTAGCCTTCATGAAGGCGCACGAGCGGGCCGAGCCGAGTTCCGCATAAGCACCCATAATAACCCCCAGTCGATCGAAGACACGATTGGCGACTGGCGCGCCAGGGGCGGAAAGGGACGCGTCTGGATCGTGGTGGAGAGCCTCTACAGTATGGACGGAAACTTCGCGCCGCTTAAAGATCTGATCGCAATCGCCGAGCGCCACGAGGCGTTCCTGGTCGTGGATGAGGCTCATGCCACAGGTGTTTACGGCGAGCAGGGACGGGGCCTCACTGCGCCCTATGAGGGGCGCGAAAATCTCCTAGTGGTTCACACCTGCGGCAAGGCGTTGGGCGCGGCGGGGGCGCTTGTCACGGCTTCGGGCGTATTGCGCGACTTCATGGTCAATCGGTGCCGCCCATTCATTTTCGCCACCGCGCCATCACCCCTAATAGCCGTCGCGGTGCGAGAGGCAATCTTAATCCTGCAGGAGGAGCCTGAGCGGCAACGACGTCTGATCGATCTGGTCGACTTTGCACATCGGCAGCTCGTTGTGTGCGGTCGCGCGAGCTCTTCGAATTCACAGATCATTCCTTATGTTGTGGGCGACAACGCCCGCGCGATGCGGCTTGCCTCCGCACTACAGGCGCGCGGCTTTGATATTCGTGGGATACGGCCGCCAACGGTGCCTGTGGGAACGGCACGGTTGCGGATCTCGCTGACACTTAACGTCGGACAAGATGATGTATCCGACATGATCGATGCGTTGGTCGAAGAGACCTGGGGCGACGTGCAATGAGGCCGCGCAAGATGATGATGAGGCTGATGTTGGGATCGGCAAAAACGGTCTTCAAAGGTGCTTGCCGACGCACCCAGATGCTCGTTTTCGAATGGAGCACTTCGGAAGTCAAATTGACTAGGCTCGCCCACCCAGAGCGACCAGCGCTCTTGTGCATTCTCAAGACGTCCATCGATCCTTGAGTGCCATGCTCGACGGGTGTAGGCGACGCGCAGAAGAGTGTTCTGCGTTCCAGCCGGTGATTGCAACTGTCGCGCGCGCGAAAAGTGCCGGTCTATTGCGGGTCAAAAGCATGGTCTTAAGACAGATTCAGCGATGCTGCTTTTCCGAGACCGGCGGTCGCTTCGTTGGGCTGATGCAGGAGAGACGTCCGATGCCGTCGCGAGCAACAGTATTCCTCACATCAGTAGCCTGGACCGCCGTCGCGATCGTAATTCTGCTGTATGTGATCTTCAGCCCGATCTGAGTCGGGGGGGCTTAACGCGACGATCTCTGTCGGTCCCATAACGGATGATCCGGCAAGGATATTTTGCTGAAATTTTGTCCCGTGTCGGCGAGCCCGCGCTGAGATTTCGGACATCCATCGCAGCGATTTCTGCGGCGTCAGCCAACTGTGTTGGCCAGTGCATTAACAGAAGGCATGGATCCTGTTCGGTCGCGGCAGGAATTGTGTTGGTGCTGGCCGCGCGTTGCCAACATAAGTACGTAAACTAAGAGGAGGACAAAGAGCCCGCGCATACAAAGAGGTGTCCCGAAGCTGTATGTCAATTTTGGAGCGGATCACATCCGGTGCATTTAGCGATGAACTGGCGAGTCTTGCGGAACTCAACCGAAGCCGTGCTAGGCAATGCAATCGACTGCGAAAGTGCAGGTCAGTTCAGTAGATCGACCCTGCCGGTGTCGAGCCGGTATAGACCCCCGACGACCTTTAGTCTGTTCTGCTCAACTGCAGCGTTCAGAATCGGGCCCGCCGATTTGAGTTTGTCGACGTTATCGGTCACGTTTTGCCGGATGGCATTGACGAACGGATCACCGGTTTGCTGGCGAGATTTCCGAACGGCAGGCGCAAGCGCAGCGACGAGGGATGGAATATGTCCCGGCGCCGGCTTGTCGTCGTTGAGCGACTTGATCGTGGCGTCTATCGCGCCGCAATGATCGTGACCGAGTACCAAAATCAACGGCGTGTTTAGCACGGCGACCGCGTATTCCATGCTGGCGATGGTGACATCGTTGGCAAAATTGCCGGCGAGGCGGCAGACAAACAGGTCACCAAGTCCGCTGTCGAAAGCAAGTTCCGGCGCTATGCGAGAGTCAGCGCAGCTCAGAACTGCCGCATATGGATTTTGTCCATCGACCAAAATCTGACGCTCGCGCTCGAAATCGCCGCCTCGTGATGCGCCCTGGACAAAACGGTCATTACCTTCGACCAGCCGCCTGAGCGCAGCATCCGGCGAGAGCAGATTATCCGGCTTGGGCCGCCGTTTTGCTTCATTCGCGTTAACGATGTTGTCGCCAAGCCGCATGCCAACCGTCGAAAACGCGAACAGCGACAGCAACAGCGACCGGCGCGAAGGCTTGATCATGAGCGAGCGAGATATATTCGGGGAACGGTCTGCATGCATGTGTATCGCCTCATTGCGCCGCTTTACGCCATCCAGTGGCTTCAGCCTCCGCTTCGCTGCAGAACCATCGATCACCCGGCTTCTTCGTCATATCGATCTGTCCGTAACTGAGTTGCCCGGGCATGTGATAAATGCGCTCGCCCCCGCCGCCCAGGGTGCCCTTTATCTGACATTCGGGTGACGGCGGGTCGGATAGCAAAGCGGATCCGAGCAGGATCTCCTGAGCGTCGATCGGTATCGAGCTCGCGCCGACGACGATCGTCCCCTTGTTGCGGCGACGCCAGTCCCAAGGAGCGATGAACGCCCCCGACCATAGGCCCGCATAGGCATTGCCCGCTATAACCTCATGGATAGTGTAGGTGTGAGGATAGGATGATAATGCCCAGCCCGAGCTTATCATCCATGCGTTCACGTCCTCGCCTGCGATGAAGCAGCTGCCGAGTGACCGTCCGTACTCATCTACCCCCGTGGTATGACAATCCCACGTTCGTCCATTCGAATGCCTGATAAGCTCATCGCGAGCAGCTATGCCGCAAGCCCATTTCCGGCCTCGGGCGTTGAGGCAGATTTGATCCGTCTCTGGCGCCTCGATACCCGAGAGCCGAATTTTGGTTTGCTCGATCTCAATCGTATTGCCGTCGACGATGCGCGGAGGGCCGCTGAGTTTCGCCGCGCAAGCCGGAAATGTGATGATAGCGAGCAATGCGGTTATCATCGCGCGACGTTTCATCCCGACAGCCTTTCGCTCTTGGTCCATGCGCTCAGAAACACGTACAATCCGGCGTCGCCGCATTCGACTGCTTGACCGCACCGTGTCGGTTATTTTGTCTGTGCTGCATCATTCGGTGTTTGGTTAGTGGAAGCTCGGTTGTGTTTGCCAACCTACGGCCTGACGTAACGTGAGATTCAAGCGATTTCTTGTGTGAGTTGCGGTATGCTTCCGGCCTCGACCGTCTCTCTCAGTAGGCGCACACCCCACCGTGACCTAGGATTATCGGGCGCAGCGTTGAACTTGCCGGCGTCGGTGCATTCAGAAAAGCCAGCAGACTGCTCCCGGAATGAGAAAGCAATCAAAATGAACATGGCTTACAGCGCGTTCGCGAGCGCTATCGTACACCGTACGATCTTTCGATGTAGATTCTTCGATGTGCCAGACATTGGGGCGCGACCGTTAGTGATCGAGGGAGCGGGTGGGCTCATGGTGCCGCTGAATTGCGGTGCACTTGCGCCGGCATCTTCGAGCGGTAGCGGCTTTCCATCGTGCTCTGCGTGAGCACGCTACTGGGTGCCATCAAGCACTCGCTGCTCTTGATAGAGGCACTGTGAAAGCGCCAAAACGGCATTCTTGGGGTTGCATTCAGTGGCGACTGAAAGCCTGCAACTGAAGTGCAATTTATGACATCGGGCGGGTGCGTTGGCTAGGACGTTAGCCTTCGCTTTCTCCGGTCACGACGAGCACGTTGCTGTCCACATCTGAAGGCTCCTTCATCGCCGATGATTTGAAGCCATGATGCCAAGCAAGAGGTCGTTCATCCGGTATTTGTTCACGCAACATGCACTTTAAGATGAAGATCGCGCTTGGCACTGGTGCTTATCTCCAAACCGCGGATGGTCGCCGTATCATCATCGACGCGATCTCATCTTGGTGGATCGTGACCCATGGCCTTGCCATTCACATTGGGAGCGCGATTCAGGAATAAGCAAGCTCGACCAGATCATCTTCGCCGGCTACACGCACGATGCGGTGGACGAGGTTGCTGAGCGACTTCTGAAGCTGGCACCGGTTGGTCTCGACTATCGCTTTTCTCCGATGGCGGATCAACCATCGTGGATCGGCAAGGCGTGACGACATTAGGTTCAATAGCAGCCAAAACTACATACTTTGGATAAACTCACCAGCGCCGCGAATTCGGGCCAGGGCAGGAATTCGGGATAATCGTACAGACGTTGCCAGCGGTCTATCCTTTATGGACCAGCTCGAGATCGGTTCGCGTAAAGTCGTCACCCTTGTGCAGCGGTGGCGCGCGATGGGTCTTGGCGGGCATAGGCGAAACAGTCGCCAAGATTGAGCTGAGCCGGATGTCGCCCCTTTCCGAACCGATCGAATGCCATGGCGGCGGTCGATATCATGCCGTCAGCAATCGCGCACACGCGGATGGATGCGGCGTCGAGAAATTCTCGCACTGCCGCCTCCGCTTCCGGCGCACCCCATGCGTTGACGCGCATGAGAGCATAGATCGTTTCGTATACCGCGATGGGTGAGGTGAACGGCGCCTTGGCGTCCGCAATTGCCATGACGAGCTCAGCCGCGTCGGGCTCGCGTAGCAAGATTGCGACCAGAGCCGAGGCATCGATCATCATCAGGCATCTCCGGACAGATTGTCGAAAAACGCCTTATCGGGGGTCAGACCGGTTCTGGGAGCGCGGGCGATGCGGTCGAGCAGCGGTTGCACCCGCTCCCAGAGCGGCGTCTTTAGGCGTTCACGCTGAATTTCATGTTCGCAAGCCTCGCGAATGCAATCGAGGATCGGCTTGCCTTTGAGGGCGGCAAGTTCACGAATGATCCGGTCAGTGTCGCGGTCTTTAATGTTGTAGGCCATGGGTACCTCTGTTCGGGCATATAGGTATCCACACTTAGGTACCCTAGCAGGGGCGCGACGCTTACCGACTGCATGGCGGCCATCGAACAAGAAGTAAGAGAGAGCTGCCCCGGTCGCCTTGGTGCCGCGAAATATATTTCGTCGACGGTCGTCCGCGACCATGTCGCTATGATCTCTTGCGACGCCTGGCGCCCATCAACTGTGTCTCGCTCAACCTCCGGTAGGGCGGGCACGGTCACAGTCTGTCGGTCGCGGACGAGATCTTGCTGAATTGCATGCGCAACGGCCTTGCTTGAATTGGTCCGAACATGAAGGGCGCATACCACGAAGCTCAGCTCGAGGTGCGCGTGGCCCAGGGCAGTTGGAAAGGCAGCTATGTCGAGCCGATGGCTTGATCGTGCATGTGCCGCCTTGTTTGGACGAATTCCCATCCCGGACTCCGTGCGAGGCATCAATCCACAACATGCGTCATCGCACTCAGGCAGCTTGCTCTGGTGCGGTTTGGGCGACTCACGCTACACATCGTTCTCAAGCACGTCACTACACAATGGGAATGAAATGGTTGCAGCCAGCCGTGAACTGCCGATTTCTTGTTACGGGCTTGAAGTGGACGGCCGGCTGAAAGCCGAATTTGTAACGAGAGACGGCGCGCGGGCGGGTGGGGAAGAGCTAAAGAAGCGCTTTCCCATGCTTCAGATCAGGATCTACGACGCGCAAACGAATGCGCGTGAGGAAATCTAGATCCTCCATCTCAATTCTGCGGTCGATCCATCGCAGCACGGCTGCAGAGCTCCTCGCCGGGGGTACTCGGGAAAGGGGCCCGCCGCCATGAAGTATGCCGGCGTCGCTATCACTGCCCCGTTCCCGGGTACCCTTTTAACCGGTCTCGTCGCTGCACTCGGTCCCGCGTGCCGCCTTCGGCGTCACGCTCCTGCGGGTGCCATTGTCCGTTGAGGCGATGCGCTGCGCGCACGCCTGGTCAGAGCTTGGGCCGTAAGCATTGCTACGCCAATTGCCCTGAAGAATGGATCTAGAGCTAGCCGCGTCGCAGATTGGCGTCCGCTCCTGCATGTGAGCGGGCAGGGCTGCACCGGCTCTCGTAAGCTGGCACGCGGTTGCCTAGTCATCGCATCGATGCTTCGCAATGGGCCGAGAGCAACGGTGCTGCACTATGACAAGCTGCGAGAGGCTCGCGGTCTGTCGCAAAGACCTAACAGGACAAGTCAGCGTTTCCGAGCGCGTGTGCTTTGCTGCTACTCGGAGGCGCTCAGCGTGTAGGAGCTGCGCCGCGATCTTACTCGGTGCGACCATTGGCCGAGGCCTTTCGCGCCCTCTCTATTGCTTCGCGTTCACTTGGCTCTATCCGATCGAACCAAGAGCCTGGAGGAAAGGCCGCGATACGCTTGGCAAAGAAAGATTGCGGCTCCCAATCTTGTCCCTCGCTCTTCTCGAAAGTGATGACGCCGTTGTGGGTAAAATAATGGGGCCCTGGGATCTTGCAGTTCACCAAAAGCAGAACGCGCCACCGGTCATCCTTCTCGTTCGGCTTGTCATTCGGTTTCGACACGTAATCCACTGCAACGGGTTCAATGATATGGCAGCGGCCGTGTCGCAGAAGATTGCCGAGCTTGCCTTGCGCAGTCGTCACGAAGTTGAAGTTGGCCGGATCATGCAGAAAGTGAAGATTTGCGTCCCTTTCGCCATCTGTGACTTCACTGGCGATCAGCGAGAGCGCCAAGGCGCGCCAGCCCAATTCAATCGGCTTTGCATATGTCGACGCAAGTTTAATCGTCCCGTCGGTCGCGATCTTCCAAGTGATAGCATACCGTTCGTCTGATCTATTGTCCGGGTGCCTGGTCCATGAAAAATAGACATACTCTGTTCCGTCAATTCCTTCAGCGACTCCCCACGATCGAGGCACGAAGTGAGCCACCTTCGAGACCTTGGAAATAATTTGTTCTATTGTCTCACCATCTTGCGCTCGCCACGTTGACTTGACCCTTTCGACAAGCGCGTGTTCGTTGGCGCGAACATTGTTGCTCGTCGCCGCCAGCCCGGCCAGGCAGAGCAGCGACCGAACGATACAGAGCCAAAGTACGCGCCTTCCAGACGTTTTCTTCATTGCTGCCGGCTCATCTGGTTATCATCCACACGTCAATTCCAAAGCGGGACATCCTCCTCAACGTGCTATGCGCGATTGCAAGAAGTTAGCGGCAACGTGACGCGGGCGCCTGCCGATGTCCCGCGCGAGCAGGCGCCGACCCTCGGTGTCACGCGCCGCTAACTTCAGTGGTCAGCCAAAGCCTCAATTTGCAATGCTGGACCTGCCCAGGAGGAGAAGCCTGGACATGCTGAGGACTTGCATTGTTCGTGCCAGGCAATAGCCGGAAGTTCGCACCGGATTTGGGCCGTCTTTGTCGACTTCCCGACCCGGGTACGTTTTAATGTTGCCATTCAGCCTATTTGCCACGACTTCCGTGAATGATTCTTGTCACGCACTGAATCTTCGATAGCGCGGGCGAATGCCTTGCTGCCGGAGTCTTGACGACAAATGGGAGCAGGTATGCCGCCATCGATCCGTGTGGTCCGGGTCGTTGCCGCTGCTACGAACGCCGAGGGCGCGCCAGCCTGTTGTGCTTGGCACTTTGCGGCCACAACGACGCGAAGCCGCCCTTCAGCGGCGAGCGATTTGGAAACGACGTGTAAGGAACTTCACGGATCAAGCAGGCGGACGAGACGGTGGCATTCCCCGCTCGCGCAACGTTATCGGCCTGTCGTCGACCTGCTCGTCACTGCAGTCAACATTAGAGGGCCCGCGCTTCCACGCAGTCGTGTCGAGCGGCGAGAGGAAAGCCTCAGGTCTTGCTAGCTTCGGCTTGAACTACTCAAAACTTTCGAGATCGTCTGTCTGACGGGGCGACTCATAACTGGTCTTGCCATCCAGCCGAACAGACCGATCGTAAAGACGGCAGCAGCAAAGACGTCGAGGGCACTCCAAACAGCCATTTTCATTGCGAGGCTCTCTTTTTCGTTGTGGTGATTGAATATGCTTGTTTTAGCCAGTATCACCAAAAAACGTCGGCGTGACGCCTACCAGGATTGGCTGGTCGCAAATCAACATGTTCGCTGAGCATGCTGCTGGATTTAGCGCATATCTTTTGCGCCTATCCGACACTGATCCATGGTTATTGGTGGAGAAGCAAGGACGCATCGATGCGTGCTCTATGAACCATTCGAAAGCCGGGCCGCATGAAAAGCGTCCTGCTCGGCGCCGTGACCTTCATCGTGCAGGCCGCATTCGTCCCTTCCACGGATCTGACACGCCGCCCGACGCCAAGGCGACTTCGAGATGGTCATTCCGATATCCTATGACTGGAGAGTGGCTTCCACGTCGCCGTGGAGCGTCATTCGCGTAAGAGAGGTCGCAGCACCAATTTGAGAGGTTGACGGCCGAGTTCTCTTGCCGATAATCCAAGTCGTCGAGGTTCTCCGGTTTCCGTTTGATCCGGAGCTAAGAGGGAAGCCGGTGCCAATGCCGGCGCTGCCCCCGCAACTGTGAGCGGCGAGCCACTGTCCAACAGAGTCACTGAAGCCCGCGCGGCTTCGGGAAGGCCGGACAGCGGCAACGACCCGCGAGCCAGGAGACCTGCCCCGACAATATATTCATCCACGGGCGGGGTGTCCCGGTGGTGCGCCAAGCAGCCGTCGCTCGGGCGACTTCTCCTGCCTGCGTCCGCCATGGCCTTTGCCCCCAACATGGGGTTAGCGCTATGTCTCTTCTCTCACTTCCGGTCGCCACGCTCGGAACGCCGCGCATCGGTCCAAGACGCGAGCTCAAACTCGCGCTCGAAGGCTATTGGGCCGGAAGAATGAGCGAACAGCAGTTGCTCGAGGACGCAGCCGGCCTGCGTGCCGCCAACTGGGCACGCCAGAAGTCCCTCGGCGTCACCGTCATTCCGTCAAACGACTTCTCGCTGTACGATCAGGTGCTCGACACCAGTGTCATGGTCGGCGCCATTCCGGAAGTCTACGCCTCGAAAGCCGAGCCCGTTTCCCTCAAGACGTATTTCGCCATGGCACGCGGTTCACAATACGACAGCCGGGGCGCGAGTTGCGGACACGGATCTCGCTGCGATGGCGCGCCCGCGCAGGAGATGACCAAGTGGTTCGACACCAACTACCACTACATGGTCCCGGAATTTCACCGCGGACAGACTTTCAGGCTGTCCTCTCGCAAGCCTATCGAGGAGTATGAGGAAGCCAAGGCCCTTGGCTTTCAGACTCGCCCTGTCCTGATCGGCCCGGTCACATTTCTAAAGCTGGGCAAGAGTGCTGATCCTGCGTTCCAGCCACTGTCACTATTGGATGACCTGATACCGGTCTATATCGAGGTTCTGCAGGAATTGACCAAACGCGGGGCAAATTGGGTTCAGTTCGACGAGCCCTGCCTGGTTCTTGATCTGGATGAGGGGGCAAAAAAATCCTTGCTACATGCCTATGACCGGCTCGCCAAGGAAGGGCCGGCCATCAAGATCATGGTCGCCAGCTATTTCGGCAGCCTCGGCGACAATCTTCCCACCGCCTTGCGCCTACCTGTCGCCGGGCTGCACGTCGATCTGGTTCGAGCGCCAGCGTTATTGGACCAGATCATTACCGCCGGGCGAGGTGACCAGGTCGTGTCACTCGGCGCGATAGACGGCCGCAATGTGTGGCGGACGAATTTGTCGGCACTGCGCCAGCGGCTCGATCCCGCTATCGCGAAGCTCGGCAAGGATCGCATACAAATCGCCCCATCCTGTTCGCTGCTTCACGTGCCGGTCGATGTTGAACTCGAGACGGAGCTCGCTTCAGACGTCAAGAGTTGGCTTGCATTCTCCGTTCAGAAGATTCGCGAGCTTGCGACCTTGGCGCGGGCTCTCGCGGGTGATCAGAAGGTTTCGGACGTCCTTGCGGAATCGGAGCGCGTCACCACAAGCCGTAGGACTTCGCCAAAGATCCGAGATGCCAGTGTCGCGGCCCGCATGCGAGCGGTCAACCAGACCACGCGCCGGCGCGCCAGTGCATTTGCCAGTCGTGCCGAGATCCAACGCAAGCGCTTCAAACTACCGGCGTTTCCTACCACCACGATCGGATCGTTTCCGCAGACTGCAGAGGTCCGTAATGCCCGCGCAGCACACGCGCGAGGCGCGATGAGCGACGGGCAATACGACAAGTTCCTCAAGGAAGAGACGGCGCGTGCCGTACGTTGGCAGGAGGACATTGGTCTGGACGTGCTCGTGCACGGCGAGTTCGAGCGCAATGACATGGTGCAGTACTTCGGCGAACAACTCGCCGGCTTCGCATTTACCAAAAACGGCTGGGTACAATCCTATGGCTCGCGCTGTGTCCGGCCGCCGATCTTGTTTGGCGACGTCTCACGGCCGAAGCCGATCACCGTGAATTGGTGGCGGTACGCGCAATCACTAACCAAGAAGCCGATGAAGGCGATGTTGACCGGACCAGCGACGATCTTGAACTGGTCGTTTGTTCGCGATGATATTCCTCGAGCTGAGGTCTGTCGTCAAATTGCGCTCGCGATCCGGGACGAAGTCGGCGATCTCGAAAATGCTGGTGCGGCCATGATCCAGATCGACGAGGCTGCACTGCGCGAAGGATTGCCACCGCGTCGATCGGAGTGGACGGCTTATCTCGAGTGGGCCGGGGATTGCTTCCGCATCTGCTCATCGGGCGTCGCCGATCAAACCCAGATCCATACCCACATGTGCTACTCGGAATTCAACGACATCATCGATGCGATTGCTGCAATGGACGCCGATGTCATCTCGATCGAGACGTCGCGCTCGAAAATGGAGCTGCTCGACGCGTTCCGGAACTACAAATATCCGAATCAAATCGGGCCAGGTGTGTACGATATCCATTCTCCGCGCGTGCCCGGGACGGGCGAGATGAAAGAGCTCGTGGCTTTGGCTCGACAGCGGCTGCAGGATTCGCAACTCTGGGTCAATCCGGACTGCGGCCTGAAGACGCGCAAATGGGAGGAGGTTCGCCCGGCGCTGGTCAACATGGTCTCCGCCGCCCGCGAACTACGCGCTGCATCCGCTCCAGCCGACCGTTGATCTGGGCCTGGTCTTTCGTCGAGAAGGCCGACCGCCTGTCAGCGATTTGCGGGCTCGATGATCGTGAGAGGCCTTGGTGATCGAAAAAAGCCCGGCCGCTTTTGGCGGCCGGGCGGAAGTGTGTCCGGGAGGAGCGACGCTGCTCGGCAACGTGCCGACTTCCATCGGCGGAAGGAGGACAGCCGATGGTTCGATTACGGCGAGGACATCCGCCGAAATCTGACCCCAGTTAAGGCGCAAGCTCAGCCTAGCTCAATCATGCCCTGGTATGCGGCCGATATAGCCTGGGATTAGAAATCTACACCAAGGTTTGTCGCTGATGAGGACTTTCGCAGCGCGTTGCAGGGCTGAGCAATGTGGGGCGGTAGAGCCGGGCGATCATGGACGGGCGCCAAGCGCACGTTGGTACGCTTTTCTGCCGGAAACGGTCGGCTCGATCCACGGGACCATACGAAACCGCGGATCGCAAGAATCTCATAGTCGTGACCAATGCAATGAGCGGCTTGCCATTGATCTGGCTTCAGGTCGTCATTGGTCTAGTCTAGTTTTGGTTCCAACCTCTGTTGGAAATCTTGTGCGGCTCGACGCAGAGGGGCCGGCGAGCGGGGACGCCAATCAGCGTGCTCTTCAGCGCGGCGATTAGCATAAGCCAGTTGGGTGATGTCGCGTTCGGATCTGAAGCGGCTCGGTTCGGCTTAGTCGGCTTAGACTGCTAGACTATGTGTAGTCCCGGTCCGAGTAAGGTGAGCGTCGAAGATCGATGCGACGCTCCGGGCCAGGAACTCTGCGCCACCGGCTACGGAAAGCCGGCCATCATCCATCACCACGACGCCATCGGCGATAAGGCCGTCGAGACGAGAACGATCGACGACGGCCAAGCTCGGATCCCGGCCATAACGACGGGATGTCTCGGAAAGATCGACTGTCAAATCGCACATGATTCGTTCGATGATCTCGGCGTGGAAGCGATCGTCGTCGGTCAGTAGATAGCCCCTTGCGACGGCCAGCCGATCCTCGCTGATGCGAGCGAGGTAGTCCTTTATCGAGACGGCGTTCGCGACAAAACCCTGTTGCATACGGCCGATGGCGCTGGCGCCCAGACCAATCAGGGTGTCCGCGCTATCGTCAGTATAGCCCTGGAAATTGCGCCTCAACCTGCCTTCCTGCCTCGCCAGGGCGAGATTGTCGTCCGGCAGGGCGAAGTGGTCGATTCCGATGCGGACATATCCCGCATCAACCAAAGCTTCCGCGATCGTTTCAAATTGGACGTGGCGCGTGACGCTGTCGGGCAGGGCGGACTCATCGATCTTACGTTGATGCTTCTTGAAGGAAGGAATGTGCGCGTAGCCAAAGGCCGAAAACCGGTCCGGATGAAGCTCGAGGCATTTGGCGACGGTATCCAGACACGAAGCGACCGTCTGCCGGGGCAGCCCATAGAGCAGGTCGAAATTGATACGGTCGACGCCGGCGCGGCGCAACCGATCGACCGAGGTCGCAGTTTGTCCGAAGCTCTGCCGACGGTTGATGCCCCGCTGAACAACTGGATCGAAGCTCTGGACACCAAGGCTCGCCCGGTTGACCCCGCAATAGCCTAGCGCCTCGGCCATCGGCTCGCTCAACATGCGTGGATCGATCTCTACGGCAATCTCGGCATCGGGCAGGACGGCGAATGAATGGCGCAACGAACCGACCAGATCAGCGAACGTTTCAGGTGTCATGATCGTTGGGGTCCCGCCCCCGAAATGGATATGAGAGATCGGTTGCCGTCGGCCAACGGTTTCTGCAACGAGGTAAGTTTCGGTCCGCAGTCCCGCTGCATAGATTGAGATCGGCTCCTGGCGTTTCGTGACCGATGTGTGGCAGGCACAATACCAGCACATGCGTCGACAAAACGGCACGTGCACGTAGATCGAGGCGGATTGCTGGGCGCCCAACGACTTGAGCCACGTTTGATAGTCGGATTCGCAAATCGAAGCTGAGAAATGAGGGGCCGTCGGATAGCTGGTATAGCGCGGCAGGCGGTGCTGCCCGTAGGATTGTGCCAGGTCCGGTCGCATTCGGAATGCCTTTCTTCCCTCTCCAACCGATTACCGGACACGCGGCGGATGGGCTTTGCGCTGGCTCAAAATATCCGCGTTGTTGATGGCCATAGCGGCCCTCAAGCCGAAATTGGTAGGGCATGCCCGCAACGTATGTATCGGACTTTGGATCGCGATGAAGGTCCTGCCCTGTTCCGGGCATGAAGAGGTGAGCAGTGCCGCAATGATCGATCGCAGTCGGTCGGCGGACGTAAGGGGCACTCATATCACGTAATATGAGTGGGGTGCAGGTCGAGCCGTACTGCCAATTGCCCCGCGACGCTCACGTTACGGGACCGGCCGGACCCCGGCCGTGCTGATTGCGAAGGGACGGGCTGAAAGCGATCATCGGGCGCGGTCCTGGCCGCGCGCAGCGTACGCGCCAGAAAGATTGTCATCTTCATTTCAACAAGATGAGCATGACCTCTACGTCCCGTCGCGATATACCAGTGATCAATTACGGTCCATCGGCTTTGGCGCCTCTGGCGGCTTGCCGGCCATTGCAGACGAAAACGCGACCGAACTCCGTTCGGCTTCAGCTTCCTGCTCCAATTCCAGAATATGCGCTCTTAGTGCATCGGAAGTCGCTTCTGCTGTCTCGCTGAACAGCAGATCCCCATCATCAGTGCGGGCGGAAGCGATTTCCGTCCAATCCTCAGTCGATAGAGCCTTGACGGCGGCGGGGAAGAAATCTCGTTCTTCCCACATCATGTGGTGCCGTTCCCGCAGTATAAAGTCGCGTACGACGTTGCCGACGTCTTGCCGAAGGATTTCACGATCCGCGAGGATACCATCGATAGCTCGAGCGAAATGGTGCAGACGGTCGATGACTTCCCGGTGTTCATGCGCGAGATCGCCGATGATTGCAGCCGCATCCGGATCGCGAGTTCTGAGCTTGGAGAAAATCAGGTCTTCCTGAGGATGATGGTACACCTCGGGGTATACTTCGAAGTAGCTGATAATCGCGCGAATGACCTCATAGTCAGGACGGGCCCCTTGCTCAAAAATCTCCAATTCACGTTGGAGGGCGACCAGAAGTAGGTCAATATTGCGATGCTCTCGAAGCAAAAGATCGATGATCATGCGTGCTCCAGCATGTAAGCGAGCGATCCTGCCATCTGTGCGCGGTCGCCCAAGCCGATGTTCGGGTGTCCTCCACGCGCTGCGATTTGTCGGCGCTGTTCGGTGCACGGACGCCGCGCATTTCACAGCGCTTCTTGAGCTTAGCCCAAGTTCTGCGCAACGCCGCTCGGCAATTTGTCGTTACGTAGCTCGATTCGGCGCGAGGTCGGCAGGGCGATCACGCCGTTCTGCTCGAGTTGAGTGAGGGTGCGCGAGACCGTTTCGATCGTCAAGCCAAGGTAGTCGGCAACATCCTGCCGTGACATGGGCAGTTCGATCGCTGCGTTCTTCGTAGCGCGGCGAGACATATCGAGTAGGAATGCCACGACCCGCTGTTCAGCGCTGCTGATCAGGAGCATCAGATGCTCCTGAAAGCGGCGGAGCTCAAGCGCCATCGCGTCCCAGAGCTGCCTTGTGAGCTCGCTCTCGTGGCTGGCGCGAACAATGAGGGTGCTGCGCTTCACCATTAAAAGGTGCGTCTCACAGACCGCCTCCGCCGAAGCGATATGGCTGTCTCCGGCCTCAAAGCCGAAGATGTCACCGGGCAGATAAAACGCACCAATCTGACGACGTCCATCTTCCATAATCTTGTAGGTTCGTACAGCACCCGATACCACCTGATATAGGTATTCAGCTACTTCGTCTTCGCCGTAGATCTCGCTATTGCGAGCGAACCGCATCGGGGTCGCAACCATACCAAACGGTCCATAGGTACGAGATTGCCTGCACAAGACGCTGCTCGGATGATGGCTGATCTCGTGAATACTCGCGGCCTGAGCGTACATGGCGGACTCGATCTTCCAAATGTCGATGGAGCGCAGACTGGCCGCTTCTAATGAACTGGAAAACTTGGATGTTTCCCCTAAGTAGAACCCACTAAGTATTTATACGTAAGCCGTGAGAAGGATTCTCGATGGGGGCGGCGCAACCTTTCGGTAGCTCGAATGCGGCTCAAAGCCGACCAGCCGCGTTTGGATGAGACGCCGCCTGCCGGCTTGCCGGTCGTTCGGCCTGAAGCTGAGCTCGGGCATCGCCGGATGGGCGGTGACCAGATCGTCCCGCTCGTCTAGACCGGCAGCGTACTGCAATGTTCGAAAACCGCGGCGCATGTTCAGCGGTTTTCGCCTCGCCTCGTCGATAAAGCGACGGCGGGGGCGCGAAAGCCAGGACGGACGGCACTCCTGTTCTCCAGATCGGCGGGCGGCTGGTGCCTCGCCCTGCGCCGATCGACTGGGTTCGAGGCGCATCCGGCGGCATATCGCATCTACAATTCCTGCCTTCAGTGCGACATCAAAACCGGAATGACGTTTGCACGAAGCAGGTCTCCCGAAATGCCACCAAGCAGCCTTTCCTGCAGTCGACAGTGGCCGTATCCGCCCATCACCAGCAGGTCGAGGCTTTCGTCCGCCACAAGCGACAGGAGGGCGCGGTGTACCGACTGGGATGGTGGGAGCGACACGATCTTTGCCGGAAGGCCCGACCTTGCAAGATACTGTCCCAAATGGTCGGCGGAACTTTCCGCCGGGACCTTGTGCGCAGCAGTCGTCGCGATGATGGTCAGGGCGTCCGCTTCGCGCAGCAGCGGCATCGCGTCGTGCAACGCGCGGGCCGCAAGGCGGCTGCCGTCCCAGCAAATCCCGATTCGCCGGGCCAAAAAAGCGCCGCGGATGACGCTTGGCAGGTACAGAACTGGCTTGCCGGCCCGGAGCAGGATCTCCTTGGGAATAACGTTGTCATAGCTCTCATATCCGCTCTGGGGCTGCGTGACGATCGTCATGTCGTGCACTCGCGCGCTGGCGCAGATGCTTCGACGCGCATCCACTGGAACTGCGCTGAGCGCGCGGCTCGCATAAGAAATGCCGGCGCTCCTTGCCCGCAGATCAAACACACGAAGTGCCGCTTCGGCTTTCTCCAAAGCACGCGCTTGCTCGATTTCAAAGACCGGAGTGACGGCCACCCCGCTGAGTGCGGCGAGCGGAATAATGGTCCTCTCATAACCGATTGCCACAACATCAAGATGCGCGCCCGTGCTCAGTGCGAAGGAAATCGAACCGTTCACCGTGGCCCGCACCGGGAGCTCCGTGGGAAGATGGACCAATATGTTCCCGAACATTGCCATTCTCCGGGCATGAAAGGATTGCTGTCCATCGGAGCACAAATCTGGCCGGACAATTGATCTGCTTCATACGTTCGCCGATTTGGTTAGGCAGGATCAAACCGGCCACGGACAGTTCGCGCAGAATCCGATGCCACGCTAGAAACCAGCATGGCATGTATTGCATCGGTCATGTCAACCGCGAATGCTGCACGATTCGTGCACAGCGATTTTTGCGGCACAAATCAGGGGATTGGGGCCGGCCGGAGATCGCGGATGCCGTCGATTCCTCACCGTTGCCTGCTCGACATTCACGTCGTCGAAAACAGATGCACTGAGAAGAAGGGCCGGCCAGTATGGAAGATGATGCGTGGCTGGTTCGGCGCGGTTAAGCCGGATACGCCAATACTCAAACGTCTCCAACGGCTGCTGGCACCGGCATGCGCGGACATTGTCGCAGGCGGGGGGCGGGCGCCAGCGCGGACGTGCGCGTGCATCGTTCGCTGGGCTCGTTTGATTTTCGTCATTGCCGGTCTGTGGTCCTGGCCTGTGCTCAAGGCTCCACTGGGCAATGCGTTTCCAGGGCGCTCCACGCTCTCGCGATCGAGGATCATTCCTGGACGAATTCGTCTAGGATCTTTCGAACCACTGTTCGTCGCCTGGACCGCCGCTCGCGACCCTGCTAGAATCCTGCGGTGATCGCGATCCGCATCAACTCGGACATGCTGCGTACGTTGGTCTTGGCCATGAGGTTGGCGCGATAAACCTCGACCGTCCGGGGGCTGATGCCAAGATCATGGGCGATTACCTTGTTGATCTTGCCGGCTAATAGTCCCTGCAGGACGTCACGCTCGCGCGACGAGAGATCCGCAAGTCGCCCTTCTGCCTGCAGTTTCGCTGCGTCATCGGCTGGCTTCGTTGGCCGCGCTTCCAAAGCACCGTTGATGGCACGCAACAGCACCTCATCCTCGAACGGCTTCTCGATAAAATCGACCGCACCCGCTTTCATCGCTTCAACTGCGAGTGATACATCACCATGACCGGTAATCAGGACGACCGGACAGTCGAGGCGATCGGCCTTCAGCTTGCGGACCAGTTCGAGGCCGCTCATGCCTGGCATGCGGATGTCTGATACAACGCAGTCGACCGGACCGCTTGCAAAGTCATTGAGAAACTCGGTCGCGGTCTCGTAGGTTGCTACCCAGAAACCACTAATATCAAGCAGAAACGCCAGCGAATCCCGCATCGCGGCGTCATCGTCGATCACAAGAATGCGCCGCCCGGTCATGCTTCTTCACCGACGTCCGCAAATGGCAACGTGAACTGAAAGATCGTCCCGCCACCCGGATTCGCTTCCGCCACGATGTGGCCGCCATGGGATTCCACGATTGTCCGGCAGATTGATAGTCCAACACCCATGCCGTGCTCCTTCGTCGTGACAAAGGGTTGGAACAGGCGGTCGGCGACGTCAGGGCTGATGCCGGAACCCGTGTCGGCAACGGTAAACCTGGCGAGACCATCGACCTTGCTGACTCCGACGGTCAATTCGCGGCGCGGACAGGAAGCCATCGCCTCGATCGCGTTGCGTATCAGGTTCAGCGCGACTTGCTGGATCTGGATCTTGTCTACGATCATTGACGGCAGATCGCGGTCGCTGCGCATCGTCACCCGCACGCCTTGCTCCTTGGCGCCGAGCAGGGCCAGCGCTACAGCCTCTTCAAGCAGCGTGAGCGGGTTTTCCACAGAATGCTGCGTCTCGCCTTTGGCAACGAATTCCCGCAGGCGCTTGATGATATCGCCGGCACGCAGAGCCTGTTGGACAGCGTGTTCGAGCGCATCACCAATGCGATTAGCGTTCGGCTTGTCTGACGCCAGCAGAGCCTTTGCGCCGCGCATGTAGTTTGTGATGGCGGAGAGCGGTTGGTTGATTTCATGAGCAATAGACGATGCCATCTCACCCATGGCGGTGAGCCGCGACACATGGACGAGTTCAGACTGCAGCTCCTGCAACCGCCGTTCCTGTGCCCGCCGTTCGGTTAGGTCTCGGATGAAGCCGGTGAAGAAGCGTTCGCCGCGCACTTTGGCTTCGCCGACGGCAAGCTCCATCGGAAAGGTCGAGCCGTCGCTTCGCTCGCCGACCACGATGCGACCGATGCCAATGATGCGCCGCTCGCCGGTGGTCAGATAACGTTTAATGTAGCGGTCATGCTCGGCCCGGTAGGGCTGCGGCATCAACTTGGATACATTCTTTCCAACCACTTCGTCCGGCAACCAGCCAAATAAACGCACTGCCGCGGCGCTGAACGAGCGAATGAGACCCTTCTCGTCAATTTCGATCATGGCTTCCGGTACGGTGTCCAGGATCGACTGCAGATGGGCTTGCCGATACCGCGCCTGCTCCGATTCCTGCCGCAGCCGGTCGCCCATGAAGCCAAGCATGGGGCCAAGTACCGCAAATACGGCAATATCGATCATGTTTGCCGAAACGGTGATGACGCTTTTCCCAAGAAATGCCGCGCTGATGACGAGGCAGAGCAGGGTAGCGAAGCTCGCCGGTCCGCGGCCGCCGGCAAAAGCGGCAAAAACGACCGCCGGAAGGTAGATGATCGTAAATGAGCGGTCCTCGAGATACGGATTGAGCGCCGCGCGGAGCACGAGGGCGAGCGCGGCAGCTGCCGCGGCAGTGCCATAGCGATACCAGATGTGGTCGGACATATTTTCCGGCAGACCCTCTCATTCGATCGATCCTATAGCCATCGCTATTTGAACCAAATGCGCCAGTGCGTGGGCTGCACAGCGACGTGTTCCCCGGTCTTCGCCTTGATCCAGCCGCCGAAGATGCGGCGGCAAGGGAAGACCAGCCGATGAATGGTATTACCCTCGATCACGCCAATCTCAAGGTCCCGATCGAAGGGCGCCGTCTCGATCCGCTCCCACGTCACGTTGCCATTAGATACTGGACGGTATTCATCGCCGCCGACTGACAAATTCAAGCAACCTTTCAGACAGTACGAACCACATCGCTTGTTCGCCCCGCGACCTGGTTCAGCCTAATACTGCGCGGGCGGCGCGCGGTCTCGATTGCGGCAGTCGCCGCCTCGGATCTGTCGGCGGAGGCATCGTCGAACCCATCGTGCTGGGTCATGGCCCTCACCAACCCAAATATCGGGATTGATGCTACCTAGCCGCCTTCGGTCGAACTGATCCCGACCTGCTCAAGCCTTCTCCGCTTGGTCCTGATCGGGTTTTTGCAGAAATTGACTGGACCGCGGCCCACAATTGGTCCCGCCGCCGAGCAAGTTGCGCCGGGGCCTGTCATGTCGAACATCCTTTGTTGGTGGGACGTCTCCTTGTTACGGCGTCAGTCGTGGGGCGGATGGGCTAGCTGCGCTCGGCCCCGAGCATCGGGCCAGTCTGCGGATCGGGGACGTGGACACCATCGCAAGCGACGCAGCTTACCGGGTGCAGGTCGTTGGCCTGGCTCGACTGCGGAGTTCGGCAGCAGTCCTTGAAGCCGGTCGCCCGTATTTGGGCACGAAAAGATGATGGGGCGCCAAGTCTTTCTGTGAGCCATGTGTCTGACCTCGGCTGCAGATCGTTTTTATCGGTCGGCCGCCGCTGAAGTATTGATCCAGGTCAAAAAAGCGATGCGCGTCTAGAATGCCCGGCGGCGTACGGCCGCCGCGAGCGGGACAGGGGCCCACACATGTTCCAGTTCAGGTGATTCGCTCGCGTCGCGCCTCGGTCCCGACAAACCCTGGATGCGGCCGGGTTGATGGAGATCAAAATACAGGCCGAGCAATCATGCGAATGTTGAGGCGCACCGGACGCGCATCGGACCATGACAACAAGTGTCATCAATGATGCGCGAGGTGCAAAGGAGATCCCTTAGTGATTGCTCGCCTCGCATTGTCGGTGGCCTTGCCGGCGCTGATCGCAGCCATCGGCTTTGGCGCGGAAGCCCTGAACCTTGGCCTTATCGAAACCTTGTCTGCTGCGGGTCTGATCATCGGCTTTGTCATTGCGGCGGCAGGGTGGGCCGTCAGGCGCGAAATGGGGGCGATTCGCCCCATTTGTTCACGATCACGGGGGCGCAGGTCTGGCCGACGATAGCGCCGGGCCGCCGGCACTCGTCAGGCCAGTCTCTGTGACGGTGCTTGGCCAATTACTTTGGATGCTGCTTGAGGCAAATCAAATACTCTCCCGGCGCGAATGGCAGAATAGACAGGGATGAGCCAACCCAGCGCAAGAGGGTAGTCATGCCTTCATTTAACGTTCGCTTCATTAAGACCGTTTGTGACGATACCGGCCACGAGCATCGTGCCTGTCAGGCAGCGTTCGAGGTCGATGCCGCATCGCTGAGTGCTGCTGCACAGCAGGCGGAGACCGATTTCTGCAGGCAAAAAGGTGTCCGCGATTGGACCATTTTCGCCGATGCGATGGAGCTTCGAACCCCGCCTGCGTTGCCCCCGGCATGGGGCGGCTAGCCTGAGTTCGGCCAGCACGGGTCCTTGCAAAGTTTCATGGCAGTGGTCAATCCGCGAGTTCAAGCGCGATCTCGTAAAGCATCGCTCCGAGCATCGATTCGAAAGTGCTCGCGATGCTGTCGCCAATGCGGCAGG
The DNA here is from genome assembly GCF_900696085.1 of Bradyrhizobium ivorense. Classification (GTDB taxonomy): domain Bacteria; phylum Pseudomonadota; class Alphaproteobacteria; order Rhizobiales; family Xanthobacteraceae; genus Bradyrhizobium; species Bradyrhizobium ivorense. The sequence goes on along the minus strand of NZ_CAADFC020000011.1, from coordinate 51,845 downwards.
CGTGCTGTTGCCCGCAACACGAAATCGGCCTCGCCGCAGTCTCGCCGGCTAGTGGTTCAGCCGGCTCGCTGCGGCTTTCCGCCGAACATCGCCCGGGCAGGACGATCCGGATCGAACGATTTTCTCTTACATTGGTCTTATTTGATGCAGGTCAAAAACAAACCTGCCTCCAGCAGCTATGGCTGCTTCGAGGGACATGACACATGGTCAGCCAACCTGCAAATATCGGTCGTCCTTGGCGGTTTAGGAATTTGCTCAGCCGATTACGAGCGAGCCTGTCTCGGACGTCCGAGCTGGCTTACTTGAGCCCGCAGGACATCGATGCGATCGCGCGTGAGCTTAATCTGTCTACATCCGCTTTCCGAACCCTGGCGCAAGGTCCGGGCTCTCCCGAACTATTGAGCAAGCGCCTCGCGCTTGCCGGCTTTTCCGAGCATGCGCTTGCCGCCCGCCATGGCGACGTATTGCGCGATCTGCAGCGAGTATGCGGCCTATGTCAGGCCAAAGTCCGTTGTGCCGCCAACCTCCAAACAGGGAAGTATCGAAATCCGCTGAAAGACTGCCCCAACGAACAAACCCTGCGCGCGCTCGGTCGTGAGGTCGACGACGGCCTCCCGCAGCGCTTTTGCGATTGATGAACTCAATCGCCTAGCTCGCCGGAAATAATTCCCCAAGCATCCCGCTTTCAAAGAAGGCCAAGCCATGACAAGCCCATCCCCTGCCTCGAAATCGATGACGATGGGTGAAGCAGGCCTGATGTCGGTATTTGCAGTTTCTGCCTACGTCTTCTTTTTCGCCGGAGCGATGGGGCACGATTCTGCGTTTACGTTCCACGCATTGCTGGCTTCCGCCGCCAGTCTGACCGCTGCAGGCGTCATCCTCAATCGCTACTATGAACGGCCGGCGCAATTACCGCCGGCGCAGATCAATGGCCGACCGAACTACAATCTCGGTCCGATCAAATTCGCCTCGGTGCTGGCGATGTTCTGGGGCATTGCGGGCTTTTCCATCGGTCTGCTGATCGCCTCGCAACTTGCCTGGCCGGCACTGAATTTTGATTTGCCCTGGGCGAGCTTCGGTCGGCTTCGGCCGTTGCATACATCGGCTGTGATCTTTGCGTTCGGCGGAAACGTGCTCATCGCGACCTCGTTCTATGTCGTTCAGAAGACCTGCCGCACCCGCCTGGCTGGCGATCTTGCGCCATGGTTTGTGGTCGTTGGCTATAATTTTTTCATTCTGATCGCAGGCACCGGCTATCTGTTCGGTGTCACCCAGTCGAAGGAATATGCCGAGCCGGAGTGGTACGCCGATTTCTGGCTCACCACCGTCTGGATCACTTATCTCATTGTGTTCGTGGCGACGCTGTTGAAACGGAAGGAGCCGCACATCTTCGTCGCCAACTGGTTCTATCTCGCCTTTATCGTCACCATTGCAGTGCTCCACCTTGGCAACAATCCCGCATTACCGGTATCGGTGTTCGGCTCGAAATCCTACATTGCCTGGGGTGGCGTGCAGGATGCCATGTTTCAGTGGTGGTACGGCCATAACGCGGTTGGCTTCTTCCTGACCGCTGGCTTCCTGGCGATCATGTACTACTTCATTCCGAAAAGAGCTGAACGCCCGGTCTACTCCTACCGTCTCTCGATCATCCACTTCTGGGCGCTGATCTTCCTCTACATCTGGGCCGGACCACACCATCTACACTACACGGCGCTGCCGGACTGGACGCAGACGCTCGGCATGACGTTCTCGATCATGCTGTGGATGCCCTCATGGGGCGGCATGATCAACGGCCTGATGACGCTCTCAGGCGCCTGGGACAAGCTCCGCACCGACCCGGTACTTCGTATGCTCGTGGTCTCGGTTGCCTTTTACGGCATGGCGACATTTGAAGGTCCCACCATGGCAATCAAGGTCGTCAACTCGCTCAGCCATTACACGGATTGGACGGTCGGCCATGTGCATTCGGGCGCGCTGGGCTGGGTTGGCTTCGTATCATTCGGCGCGCTGTATTGTCTGATTCCCTGGCTTTGGAATCGCCAGCTGTATAGCCTCAAGCTCGTCAACTGGCACTTCTGGATCGCCACGATCGGCATCGTGCTCTACATCTCCGCGATGTGGGTGTCCGGCATCCTGCAGGGGCTGATGTGGCGCGCCTATACGTCGCTCGGTTTCCTCGAGTACTCGTTCATCGAGTCGGTCGAGGCCATGCATCCCTTCTACATCATCCGTGCCGCGGGTGGCGCACTGTTCCTGATCGGTGCGCTGATCATGGCGGCCAATCTCTGGATGACGGTGAATGCCCAGCAAGCCGATCAAATCCAGGACGCTAGAGCGCTCCAGGTCGCGGAATAGGTCATCGCATGTCGCTCTGGAACCGACACAAGATCTTTGAGAAGAACTCGATCATCTTGATCGCTGGCATCCTTGCCGTGATAGCGGTCGGTGGCTTGGTCGAGATCACGCCATTGTTCTACCTCAAGAGCACGATCGAGGCGGTGGACGGTGTGCGGCCGTATACGCCGCTCGAGCTCGCCGGCCGCAACATCTACGTACGTGAGGGGTGCTATCTCTGTCACTCGCAGATGATCCGGCCGTTACGCGACGAGGTCGAGCGCTACGGGCATTACTCGCTGGCCGCCGAGAGCATGTATGACCATCCGTTTCAATGGGGCTCGAAGCGGACCGGCCCGGACCTCGCACGTGTTGGCGGGAAATATTCCGATGAATGGCACGTTACGCACTTGATCAATCCGCGCGCCATCGTGCCGCAATCGGTGATGCCGGGCTATCCGTCGCTGGCGAACACCGAGCTCGACCTGACCGACATGGTCGCGCATCTGCGTACCAATCGGGCGATCGGCGTCCCCTATACCGAGGACCAGATCAAGAACGCTGTCGCCGACCTGAAGACGCAGCTCGATCCTGACAGCGCGGACGTCGCGTCTTTCCAGAAGCGCTATCCGAAGGCGGCTGTGCGCAATTTCGACGGCACGGCCGGCAATCCGACCGAACTCGATGCGCTCGTCGCCTACCTGCAAATGCTGGGCACATTGATCGATTTCAAGCTCTACGACGAAAAAGCCAATCTGCGCTGAAGGATCCTCTGATGAAAGCCGTCATTTCCATCGAGAACCTGGCATCTAGCTTCGTCGTGACGCTCTGGACGCCGCTGTTCATCGGCATCTTCATAGCCATCGTCGTTTACGCGCTGTGGCCCCGCAACAAGAGGCTTTTTGATACTGCGGCGCGCATGCCGCTGCGCCGGGACTGACAGATCATGACCGAGCACAACGACATCGATTACATCTCGGGCCGCTCCACGACGGGCCACGAATGGGATGGAATAAAGGAACTCAACACGCCGCTGCCGCGCTGGTGGATTCTGTGCTTCTACGCCACGATCCTTTGGGCGGTGGGGTACTGGATGGTTTATCCGGCCTGGCCGCTCCTCTCAAGCTACACGACCGGCGTGTTTGATTATTCGACCCGAGCCAACGTCGTCAACGACCTTGCAGGGCTCGAGAAGCTGCGCGGCGACAAGATGGCCGTGCTGGGCAAAGCGTCGCTTACCGAGATCGAGAAGGATCCGGCCTTACTGGGATTGGCCCGCGCGCGCGGCAAGACGGTGTTCGCGGACAATTGCGCGCCATGCCATGGGAGCGGCGGCGCGGGTGCCAAGGGGTATCCGAATCTCAATGACGATGACTGGTTGTGGGGCGGATCGCTCGACCAGATTCTGCAGACCATCCAATTCGGCGCACGGTCCGGGCATGCCCAGGCGCATGAGGGACAAATGCTGGCCTTTGGCCGCGACGGCATCCTCACGAAAACCGAGATTGTCACCGTAGCGAACTACGTGCGATCGCTGTCAGGCCTGACCACGGCAGCCAAGTTCGACCCCGCGGCCGGCACGAGGATCTTTGCCGAGAATTGCGCGGTCTGTCATGGCGAGAACGCCAAAGGCAATCAGGCACTCGGCGCACCGAATCTGACTGACCGGATTTGGCTGTACGGCTCGGACGAGGAGACGCTGGTCGAGACCATCAGCTATGGCCGCGCCGGCATCATGCCGGCTTGGAGCGGGCGGCTCGATCCCATCACAGTCAGGGCACTTGCCGTCTATGTGCATTCGCTCGGCGGCGGACAATAGGCGAGATGCGCCGCAAAACCTGCGCGCCGTTGACCCAGGATCAACGCGAGCCATCCACGCCCGATGTAAGGTCGGTCATGAAGCCCGCCGTAAACAAGTCGCTCGATGAGCCGGTGATCGACGAGGATGGACCCCTCTATGCAGCCCATAGGAAGGTTTATCCGCAGAGCGTCCGCGGTTCTTTCCGCACGATCAAATGGTGGCTGATGGTGCTGTGTCTGGGCATCTACTATCTGCTGCCCTTCGTGCGTTGGGATCGTGGCCTCGGCGCTCCCGACCAGGCGGTGTTGCTCGATTTTCCAAACCGGCGGTTCTACTTCTTCTTCATCGAACTGTGGCCGCAAGAGCTCTATTACTTCACCGGTTTGCTCGTGCTTGCTGCCATGGTATTGTTCCTGATGAATGCGCTGGGCGGGCGGATTTGGTGCGGTTATCTCTGCCCGCAGACGGTCTGGACCGACCTGTTCTATGCCGTTGAGCGCCGGGTCGAGGGCGACCGCCGCGAGCAGCTGAAGGCCGCTGCACGCCCAATGACAGCATGGCGCGCGACAAAGCGCGTGTTGAAGCACGCAATCTGGTTGATCATTGCTTGGTGGACCGGTGGCGCCTGGGTGCTCTACTTCGCCGACGCGCCGACCTTGGTGCACGATCTGGCAACGTTCCAAGCGCCCGCAATCGCCTATATCTGGATTGGGATCCTGACGGCTTCGACGTATCTGCTGGCTGGCTACATGCGCGAGCAGGTTTGCGTTTATATGTGCCCGTGGCCGCGCATCCAGGCCGCGCTCACCGACGAATGGGCCCTTAATGTCACTTACAAACACGACCGCGGCGAGCAGCGCTGCTCATTGAAGAAATCATTCGATCTGCGCGCGCGTGGCGATAGGGTCGGAGAGTGCATCGACTGTTATCAATGCGCGGCGGTCTGCCCGACCGGGATCGATATACGCAACGGCGCCCAGCTGGGCTGCATCCAGTGCGGGCTGTGCATCGACGCCTGCGATGCCGTCATGAAGAAGATCGGGCGCAAAAGCGGCCTGATCGGTTACGACAACGATATCAATATCCGCCGGCGGATGCACGGCAAGCCGGAACTGTTCAAGCCGGTACGCCCGCGCACGCTCGTTTATGCCTCCTTGATCACGGTCATCTGCGCGGTGATGGTTTATGGGTTGTTGTCGAGAACGCTGCTCGATCTCAGCGTTCTGCATGATCGTAATCCCATGGCTGTCAGGCTCAGCGATGGATCGATTCGCAACGGCTATACCGTGCGTTTGCTCAACAAGCGCGACTTCGATCGGGTGATCGCGATCGACATCGATGGCCCGCCCAAGACGTCCGTCCACGTCGTCGGCGCCGATCCGGTGACCGTGGATCGGCCGATGATCGTCCTGGCTCGCGATACGACGACTGAACTGCGTGTGCTGCTGACAGCGCCGGTTGACGGCATGTCCGAACACTCGATGCCGGTGAGGTTTCGGGTCACCGACCTTGGCCTCGGTGAGGTCGCCTCGGCAACGGATCATTTCGTTCTCCCCTGACGATCACTGACGGGATGTGACCATGAGCGCATCAAATCGAGTCACGCGGCCCATCACCGGACGCTTCGTCCTGATCGCCATTCTCGCGTTCTTTTCGGTCGTGATTGGCGCCAATCTGGTCATGATGCGCTTTGCCATCATGACGCTGCCGGGGACGGAGGTTGACAGCGCCTATCGTGCGAGCCTCGCCTATCAGCGAGAGATCATCGCGGCACGGCAGCAGAACGAACGAAACTGGCAGGTGCAGGTATATATCCACCGTCAGTCGGATGGTGAAGCTGTGCTTGCGATCGAGGCGCGCGACCGCCTAGGTGCGCCTCTCGCCGGAATGAATTTCGTGGCCCGCCTCGAACGCCCGGTCGACCGCCGGGCCGATCGGGCGATTGATGTCTCCCAGGCCAATGTTGGAATCTACCGCGGCAGCGCCTCACGCGTCGCTGTCGGGCAGTGGGATCTTGTGATCGAGGGCGACGATGACGGCCGCCGCATGTTTCTGTCGAAGAACCGCATCGTTTTGAACTGAGAGCGTACGCACATGCAGTCCGACGTCGATTTTTCTCACTTTCTGAAGAGGACGGGCTCGGGCCGCCTCCAACTCGACCTTGCGGTGGAGGGGATCAGTTGCGCGGGCTGCATGGGCAAGATCGAGCGCAATCTGTCGAGCATTCCGGACGTGACCTCGGCACGCGTGAACCTCACCGATAATCGGCTGGCGCTCGAATGGAAGGCGGGAGCGCTCGATCCAGCGTTATTTGTCGAGCGGCTCGCCGAGTTAGGCTATAGGGCATATCCGTTCCAGCGGGACAATGCGGAGACGCTGGAGGCGGAGAGGGCGCAGAGCTTGCTGCGGCGGCTGGGCGTCGCCGCCTTTGCCGCGATGAACGTGATGATGCTGTCGATCCCGGTATGGTTCGGAAATGTCTCGGACATGCTGCCTGAACAGCGCGACTTCTTTCATTGGCTCTCCGCGCTGATCGTCCTACCGGCCGCGGCTTATTGTGCGCAACCATTCTTCTCTTCCGCCGTTGCCGCGCTGCGGGCGCGCGGAACCAATATGGACGTTCCGATCAGCATCGGCATCCTGCTCGCCCTGGCGACGTCGGTAATCGAGACCATCGCTCATGCCGAGCACGCCTATTTCGATGCGGCAATCATGTTGACCGCCTTTCTGCTCGCAGGTCGCTATCTTGACCAGAACATGAGGCGGCGCACCCGCGCCTACGCCGGCAACCTTGCAGCACTCAAGGCGGAGACTGCGGCGAAGTTCATTAGCCCGACCGAGATCAGAACCGTTCCGGTGGCGGCGATCAAGCCGGGGGACATCGTGCTGGTGCGCCCCGGCGAATGCTGTACCGTCGACGGCAACGTGATCGAGGGACGCTCCGAGGTCGATCAAAGCCTTATTACCGGCGAGACCTTGCCGGCGATCGCGACGCCCGGCAGCGCGGTGTTTGCCGGCACATTGGTACGATCGGGCACCCTGCGCGTCCGTGCGGCGGCGGCCTCCGACGGCACACTGCTTGCTGAGATTTCCAGGCTGCTCGATCATGCCCTGCAAGCGCGCTCGCGCTATCTGCGCCTCGCCGAGCGCGCGTCGCGGCTCTATGCTCCGATCGTTCACATAACGGCCTTCCTGACCATGCTGGGTTGGATTGCCTCTGGCGCCACTTTTCATGATTCGGTGGTCACGGCGATCGCAGTCTTGATCATCACCTGCCCCTGCGCGCTCGGTCTGGCTATCCCCGCAGTGCAGACGGTGGCCGCCGGCGCACTGTTCCGTTCCGGTGTGCTGCTCAATGCCGGGGATGCAATCGAGCGTATCGCCGAGGTGGATCGGGTGATCTTCGACAAAACCGGGACGCTGACGCTGCCTGAACTCGATGTCGCCAATCTCGCCGGCATTCCTGAAGATGTCGTCAGATTGGCGGGCCGGCTGGCGCTGTCGAGCCGCCATCCGGTCGCCGCCGCCCTGGCGCGTGCTGCCGGCGCAAGCGAGCCGCTGGCCGATATCGAAGAGGAGCCGGGGCGGGGCGTCCGCGGTTACTATGAGGGCGCGCCGATCCGGCTAGGCCACCCCTCGTTCTGCGGCGCTGACAGCCGCGCTAACGAGATCCTGTGTCATGATCCCGAAGCCTCCGTCGTCGCGTTCAGCCACGGCGAGGCGAGGCATGTCTTTGCCATCAGGCAAAGGATGCGGCCGGACGCGGTCGAGGTCGTGACAAGCCTCGCGCGCCTTGGCATCATGGTGGAGATCGTTTCCGGGGATCGCGAGCCAGCTGTTCGGCGGGCGGCCGAGACGCTTGGCATTCACACGTGGCGGGCTAACGTCTCGCCGACGGACAAGGTCGCCCGGGTCGAAGATCTGACGAGCAGGGGATACAAGGTGCTGATGGTCGGCGACGGCTTGAACGACGCGCCCGCGCTCGCAGCAGCCCATGCCTCGATGTCGCCTGTCACCGCCACCCATATGAGCCAGGCGGTCGCTGATGCGGTCTTCCTCGGTGAGCATCTCGGGCCCGTGTTGATGGCAATCATTGCCTCGCGCGAGGCGCTGCGGCTGATGCGGCAGAATCTCTGTCTTGCCGTCGTCTACAACGTCCTGGCCGTGCCCGTTGCGATCGCCGGCCTGGTGACGCCGCTGATTGCCGCCGCGGCGATGTCATGCTCGTCGGTACTGGTCATGCTTAATGCGCTGCGGGCGCGAAGGAGCGAGGCCCTCTGATGGAAGTCCTGATCTATCTGGTTCCGCTTGCCCTTTCACTCGGCTTCCTCGGCCTGCTTGGCTTTCTGTGGTCGCTGAAGAGCGGCCAGTATGACGATCTCGACGGCGCGGCCTGGCGCGCCGTCGCCGATGAGGGGCCCGATGAGTCCACGGTGCCGGTCCAAATAGTGCCAACGGACCAGCGTATATGTGGAAGCGGGCGTCGACGCGAGTGCTAGCTCGCCCGTCCATGCGCTCTACCGCCCCAACTGCGGGGACAGGCGAAAGTCGGACAGTTTGCAGCCTGTTGATGGCGGCAACGCGCTGTGATCAGCAACGGCTGCTCAGTAGCCCGCTCGCCATCGATGATGCCAGCGTGTCTGACCCACGATAGCTGCATAATCTGGGCTTCAGCCTTCGAGCATGACACCCATCAGCTGCAGCCTCATCGATCATGACAGTTTCGATCGCTATCAACCGGGCTGGCGATGTCGCGTGATCCGGCACGGTCGAACCGGCCGGGCGGGGTGCGCGATGGATACCGCCGGTCGCTGTACCTCACCGCCGATATGACGGGAGTGACCTGGCTCAATGAGGCAACGGCTCCGGTCGAAACGATCAAGCTTCAGCTTCGTCCCTCGGGGCGAATATGCATGTATGACATAGAAGACGATTTGGACGAAAAGCGGCGATTGAAGGCTAAAAGCGTCGGCCGTTGATCTTGACGTCGGCCGAAGCGCTACTTTCCAGGAGAACATCGCGAAGGCCGAAGCAACGGTGGTTTGCCGCTCCTTCGGCAAAAAGGTGAATGCTGCTCATACGAAAAGATTCTGCCCTTCCGATACGTTGAGCCGAGTCCGGGCGACGGACATCAAGCCGAGATGCGATCTGGTCGCCTGGCTCATTCCAAACGAGGCTCTGACGGCTAGACGACGTCGCAATGCGCCAAGCGTGGTAGGGGCAACCATAGTATGAGAGCGCGACGGTGTCTGCCGAATTCAATGCCTGATCCCTCTGAGCTGGATACAAATCTCGAACCTGCCTGGAGTTCTCTGGCTAAGCGCATTCGCTTTTTCATGGTGTTTCAAAGACTTGTAACAACCTGCTTAGTTTCAACAACGATGTGTCAATTAGGAGACTGGATTCGCCAATCCGTGGCCAAGTCTCTCGATACGAAAACCTCCACGAAACGAACAACGGCTATTGTCTTGGGAACACATGACAGAGCTTGCAGCTTTGCGCGAGTTCTATGATTGCCTCCTTTTTACGGTCGTCGCTGTGAAAAAACTATGTTAGAAGCCGCTCCTCTCAGAAGGAGCATTCATAGTGAAAAAAGCAACCAAGAAACGCGTTAAGCGGCGCGAGTGGACTAAGGCAGACATCAAAGAACTCAAGGTCCATTCAAAGGCTCGGACCCCGGTCACAAAAATATCAAAAATGACCAAACGCTCTGTCGGTGCGCTGCGCCAGAAGGCCTTACATCTGGGAATCGGACTGGGACATCAGCGGTAGCTTATTTGGGCTGCGCTGTTGATTGGTCCAGTAGGGCGGCTCCCGGGCCGCCCTTATTGGCTGTTGGATTGTGTCGCAACAGGACTCGAACTCTGCCTGGCCCTGCATCGGCGGCCGTATGAGCGCGGTGATTTCTGGTTCAATGGTTCGGCCCAACTGTTGAGCAACCAACTTCGAGCCAGGCTAATTTCCTATCGATTTCAGCGCTGCAATTGTTGCTGCTGCCCGAGAACGTAGCATTGTCGGACCTTTATAAGGTGAGGTGATCGAATCCAGCGGACTCAGTGAGTACAGCCTACATTCCTGGTACGACGAACGTCTGGTCTGCTTCTCGGCGTGTACCTGCCAGAGGACTGGCCGCTTGGTTCTGCGGCCGATCAGCTTTGATGAGGTCCCGGACTCCTCAGCTGGCTGATCAGAGCAGAGCTTGTCGCCACGACGTCACGGTCGGTGACCTCGACAAGGAGCTCCTCCAACACAGGCAGAGCGTGTGTGTCCGCGATCGTCGGCGCGTCAAAGATCTTCGAAGGTTCGAGCGACGATCGATTTGCAGATAAAGATGGGCCACGTGCTGCTTGGAGCTCGGGGATGGCGGAGCGGCCTCGCGCATCCGGTATCTTCGATGAGATTTCTGGAAAGCGCTTCCTGGCTATATCTCGGCAAAAAGCTGGTGACTCGCTAAGTCACATGAGCCTGCAGATCTACGCCAGCTCTGCGCGATTTGCTTAAGCGCGAGATTCAGCTCCCGCCACATCGAGGTCTGTACGGAGGACGCGCCCGAAACCGCGCGAGAATGTTCAGCTTTCGTCAGGGTTCAGCTCGCAGCTGCCTGGTTGTTACTGCGATGGGCCCCTTGGCTGACCAGGTTGAGAAGGTCGTCGTTCTGGCCTGAGAGTGGATTCTGCAAAATCAAGGACGCGGCGCAGTTATGCTATTGGCCCATGGGTTAGCCGATGGATACAACCTTGCGAGTGGGGCGTTCCTCGAAGATCATTTGGGCGCAAGAGTGCCCCGCCCAGCCTGCTGGTGAGTTCGAGCTTCGGAACGATACGGCGCGCTCAGCAACAATAGAAACAGCGCTCGGTTGGCTTGATATCTGGCGGCCGAGCGGCTGCGCCCTGAGCCCGTCATCACCTGTTTGCCCTCGTCGGTATGCACGGACCACAACCACCTTCGTCCGCGCTGCTTCAACGACAACTCGAAGACTGGAAGCGTTGACATGGCTACGTGGTATCATTTCTCACGGCCGTGCGTTTGGTCTTCGGAAGGCCGGAACGGTTCTCGCGGCGGACCCTCTCCAGACGATGCCTGACTGCGGCCAGCTTGGCAATGAACTCGCTTGATCCATCAACCCCGAACTCACCAGAAGCGAACTCATCCAGTGCTTCCTGCCGTGCCATAGATGCCAGACGTTTGCGAGTTTTGGCGGTCAGCGTCATCTGCACGACCCGAGCATCGCTTGCGCAGTGCTTACGCCGCAGGAATCCATTTTTCTCGAGCAGCTTTGAGTGGGTCGTCACGAAGGAAGGATCGACGTGCATCAGCTTTGACACCACGTTAACGGGGACACCATCTTCTTTCCCCAAATAGGCCACCGCCATCAGGATCATCCACTGTGCTCCAGTGATGCCAAGTGCATTGGCTTGGAATCTCGCAAGCTCTTCGAGACACGCGCTGATCGATCTGATCTCCCACACGAACGGCCGGACTGGCTCCTGCCCGTCGCTAGAAATGTTGCCAAGCGCGCTTGCTGGACCAGGTAAATCCGACGCCATCGTAGCTCAGGTTTCCCCCTTTACCAGCTTCCCTTAGCGCGAATGAGAAGTGACGACAACGCCGTAAGAGCAGGCAAATCAAATACTTGGTACGATACGGACGTAATGGGGAGCGTGCCAATCTTGAACTGGCAGGAGCAGTTGCGGCCACACCGCGCTCATTGTCTTGATGAACCAGGAGCATTCAGGGGCGGCTTTTGTCGGGATCGATACCGCACGCCGGTAAGATTGATGCCCCTGCCAACAGGACGTCCATGGTCTGCTTCGTTGGATACTCGCCGGCTTGTTCGCTCCTTTGTCGCATCATCGAGCGGTCAAAGTCTCGAGCGAAGAACGTTAGAACATCTGCGCAGCAGCAAAGGATAAGACTTGCTCTTCCCACGCGGTCGGACTGCAATGTCCAGCACCGCGAGCTGTTGGGCGCAGCCCATCAGCCTCGATAAGACTGGCCCGATTGTGCCGAAAGCAATCGATAAGCGACAAGGCAAGTTCAACAACGAGGTCCGGCGGCAGGCTATCGTCGCAGCCAATACGATGCATCGGAAGCCAAGACGATACGTCTTGACACTCGGTTGCCGGCCCGGCCGCCGGTTCACGCATTTCACCAATAGTGGCGTGGGGGTTACCCGATAAACCGCAGTATAGTCCCGTCATCCGATTCCATACTGGCGGTTTGCCTTCGTATAGTTGAGCTGGCCTTTGGTTAAACCTAGACTTGCGAGTAGTCGCAAGCTGCCGATTGCAATTGCCAAAAAAGCTTGCGCGATTCATCAATTCGACGGATTCGGGACCATGAATTGCAGGCGCCTCCCTCCTCGTATGGCAAAGTGTCGCAAGCGATCGGCCGATGGAAAATTGGGCGGCGACCGTCGTTCTCGAGCGAACACGTGTGTGGTCCGGGGCTCGCTTTCCTCGAGCATATCGGGAGCGGAATCTTGAGCCAGGATGCAAACCGCGGGCCCACGGTCTGCTTTCTGCTCGGCCTTCCACGGTCCGGAACGACGCTGTTGGCGCATTTGCTCCAACAGCATCCGGAAATTACAGCTCCACCAGAGCCCTGGCTCATGCTGGCTCTTGAGGCGTTTGGCAGGGTGGACCATCGTCACCCGGCCGGAACATCTCTGATCGAAACGGCAACCTCCGAGTTCTTGGGCCGGATCGATCGCGCTGCGGTCAGCCGTGCCTTTGCGGATGCGGCGTACGGTGCGTATCTGTCCTCGGCGGGCAAGCGCATCATCGTAGACAAGACACCACGCTACTGGATGGTGCTCGACTATTTGGAGTCTCTTTATCCTGAAGCGCCACACATTCTTCTGATGCGCAATCCCTACGCCATTGCCGCATCGCTGAAGTCGACCTGGGGAATCCCTCTTCAGGCGGAAAGCTCCCGTTCGGTCAGCGTGTCCTCGCTTGCTGATCTCATGCTCCGTCTGCCTGACAGCATTGCCTCTTCGCTTGCTGACCTGGTTCTCGGCTTGCCCAAGCTCGCTGCGCACCGCGATCGTCGGCAGACGATGGTGGTGCAGTACGAACGCCTGGCGGCGTGTCCGGAGGAGGAAATTCAGCGTCTCATCGCTGGCCTTGGCTGTGATCCAAAATACACTGCAGCTACGTCGACGGCTCAGGCCGATTATCTTCACTCCAGCAGCTTTGGAGATCGGAAAATCCTCCAAAGAACGACCGTCGATGCGAGGTCTGTCGACGCGTGGCAAGTCCAATTGGGCATCGAAGAGATGCAAACGATAACCGATCTGATCGGCGTCGAGCTGATGATACAGCTCGGATATGGAGAGGAGTTGCGGCACGCACAACAAGCCGGAGTGGTTGATAAGGGACGCGAGGTCACCGAGCTATATCGTCAAATATTTCGAATGTGGTGGGATCTGCGCGTCAGCAGGGAACGGGTATGGTCGAACATTCCAGCCAACCCCGGTAAGCTGACCCCTGGCATTCGGTAGCCAATCGCGAACTCTTGCTCCACACCAGATGCAGCGCACGATGCGCAGCATCTATCCGGAACCGACCTCGACCAAAATCAGGAGCTGACGAGTTCGATGGCGGCTCAGTTGCGCATGGCGCTCTTGGCCTCGGAATCGGATCGAGGCGCCCAGCAAGAGGCCGTTCGGGATCGCGACGCCATTATCGAGGCGCTGCGGCGCGAGATTGTGCGGCTCGAGGAGGGGCGCAGCAATCACGAGCGATGACCCTCAGGATTATGGTCAAAATGTGCTGCCTGCCTTATCGAGCTCGTTGTCTAGCTAGCAAGCGGAAGTAAGTCCACCGACTCGCCTGTCCAGCCGCGCTTCGATTGGATGCTGGCAGACGCCAACGAAGGATGGACTGCGCTATCCGCTGTTTGACCCGGTGGTCGCCGATGCGCTATGGCAGGCGCCGATCGCTGCAACGCCTATCGGGCCGCTAGCGCGAGGCAAGGCGGTACTGAACGAACTAGAGATCCCGCATCGTAGAAGACACATGCTGCCGAAACATCTGCGCCGTCTCGAAGCTGAATCGATCGAAATCATGCGTGACGTGGTCGCCGAGTTCAAAAAGCCGGTCATGCTTTACTCGATCGGAAAAGACTCGAGCGTGATGCTGCACATTGCGATCAAGGCCTTCTATCCAGCAAAGCTGCCCTTTCCCCTGCTTCACGTCGACACGACCTGGAAATTCCGCGAGATGATCAGCTTCCGGGACGCGACAGCCAAGCGCCTCGGCCTCGACCTGATCGTCCATGTGAACGAGGAGGGCATCAAGCGCGGGATCAATCCGATCGGCTCCGGGTCCGCGCTTCATACCCAGGTGATGAAGACCGACGCCCTGAAGCAGGCGCTCGACCTCCACGAATTCGATGCCGCCTTTGGCGGCGCCCGGCGTGATGAGGAAAAGAGCCGTGCAAAAGAACGGATACTCTCCTTCCGTTCGGCCGGGCACGTGTGGGACCCCCGCAATCAGCGGCCGGAGCTCTGGAACCTGTTCAACACTCGGATTCGCCTGGGCGAAACCATGCGCGTTTTTGCGATGTCAAACTGGACTGAGCTCGACGTGTGGGAATACATCATGTGGGAGAAGATTCCGGTCGTCCCGCTCTACTTCGCAAAGCAAAGACCGATCGTGCGTCGAAATGGCGCGACGATCATGATCGACGACAAGCGATTGCCGCTTCTGTCTGGCGAGACGCCGCAAATGCGGATGATCCGTTTTCGCACGCTGGGCTGCTATCCGTTGAGCGGGGCTATTGAATCCGACGCGACGACGATCGAAGACATCGTCGCAGAGATGCAGACCGCGACGGTGTCGGAGCGCCAGGGTCGCCTGATTGATGCCGATGAAGCCGCTTCGATGGAGAAGAAGAAGCGGGAAGGCTACTTTTGATGCTTGCCAAAGCGATAACGCAGTCTGTCCAGGCCAAGCCAAAGGATCAGCTGCGATTCATCACGTGCGGTTCGGTGGATGACGGAAAGTCGACGCTGATCGGCCGCCTGCTGCACGACAGCAAGATGATCTACAATGATCAGATGACGGCGTTGGAACGGGACAGCGCCAAGCACGGCACTACCGGCCGTGACATCGATTTCGCGCTGCTCGTCGACGGGCTTGAGGCGGAACGAGAGCAAGGCATCACCATCGATGTGGCCTATCGTTTCTTTGCGACGGAACGGCGCTCGTTCATGGTGGCCGACACGCCCGGCCACGAGCAGTATACTCGCAACATGGCAACGGGCGCCTCGAATGCCCAGCTCGCTATCATCCTCATCGATGCCCGCAAGGGTGTGCTGGTCCAAACCAAGCGCCACTCGTTCATCTGTTCGCTCCTTGGTATCCGCCATCTCGTCCTGGCGGTGAACAAGATCGACCTCGTCCACTACAGCAAAGAGACCTTTGATCGGATCGTCGCCGACTATGTGGCCTTTGCCAGCGATCTTGGCTTCGAATCGATCGTTCCGATCCCGATCTCTGCCAGGCACGGCGACAATGTCGTCAATCGCTCCGGCAACACTCACTGGTACGATGGTCCCTGCCTGATCGGCCAGTTGGAAAATATTGATATCCAGTCCGACCGCTCCGGGCAGGCCTTCCGCTTTCCGGTGCAGTGGGTGAACCGGCCGGACCTGGATTTCCGCGGTTACGCCGGGTCCGTGGTTTCGGGAAGCATCTCGGTGGGGGACGACATCGTCGTCGCAGCGTCTGGACGGACCACGCGCGTCAGGCGGATTGTGACGCAGGGCGGCGATCTGTCCTGCGCCGAGGCCGGCGATGCAATCACGATTACCGTTGAAGACGAAATCGATATCGGCCGTGGCGATCTTTTGGCACGTCCGACCGAACGGCCGGAGCTCGCCGACCAATTCGTCGCTCATCTGATCTGGATGGATGAGGACCAGCTCGTGGTCGGGCGCAATTACATTCTGCGCATTGGATCGCAGACCACAGCCGCTAGCATTACTGCGATCAATCATCGGATCGACGTCAATACACGAGAGCATCTGGCAGCGGGGACGCTTGGCCTTAACGAGATCGGTTTTTGCAACATCTCAACCGCCCGGCCTGCGGCGTTCGATCCTTACGAGGTCAACCGCAGGACAGGATCATTTATCGTCATCGACCGTTATACCAACCGTACGGTCGCGGCCGGGATGATCGCACGTCCACTGCGGCGGGCTACCAACGTCGCATGGCAACCCGTTGCAGTGGGACGGAAGGAGCGGGCCGACCTCAAAAACCAGAAGCCTTGCATCATTTGGTTCACCGGCCTGTCCGGCGCGGGAAAATCGACGATTGCCAACATCGTCGATCAAAAGCTGTTTGCAATGTCCCGGCATGCCATGCTGCTGGATGGGGACAACCTGCGGCACGGCTTAAACGCGGACCTCGGCTTCTCCGAGGTCGACCGCACGGAGAACATCCGGCGTGCCGGGGAAGTTGCCAAGTTGATGGCGGACAGCGGCCTGATCGTAATTTGTTCGTTCATCTCGCCCCACGGGGCCGAACGAGACATGGTGCGCAGCCTGGTCAGCAAGGAGGAGTTTGTCGAGGTCTTTGTCGATACGCCGATCGAAGAATGCGCGCGGCGCGATCCCAAAGGTCTCTATTCAAAGGCGAGGTCCGGTAGAATCAGGAACTTCACCGGTATCGATGCGTCCTACGAAGCGCCGATAAGGCCCGAAATTCATCTCAGGACCATGGAGCAGACACCTGAGCAAATGGCCCAAACCGTGATCGATGTCTTGATGGCCCGCGCAATTCTTGGCGGTTAGTGTTCATCGAACCCGTCACCTTCGCATCGCACCATCGATGGCAGGAGATGCCCCTCACTAACCTAGTGTCCCGGCCACCGCGACTCGGGTTAAGCATAGGCATCAAACGAACTCATTCTCTAAAGGAACAAAATGGTCGCGTCCACACGTCGATTGCCCGCTTCTGGTTATGTGCTCGAAATTGACGGTCAATTGAAAACCGAATTCGCGACCAGGGAGGGGGCCTTCGCGGGAGCCCAGGAGCTCAAGAAGCGCCGTCCCATGCTCCAGGTCAGAATCTACGACGCCAGGACAAAGGCCAGAGAGGAAGTCCGACTTCCAGTAGCTTGAGTTTTTCGCTTGACGCCGTTTTCCTCGCGTCCAGCTAGGTCACTATCGAGCCTCTCGTAACCGAGCTGCCGGCGTCTCGACCATCCAGCTTCGATCTCTCGCGCGCGATGAAGGGGGCAACTCGTTCCTCCGGGTCTAGCCGCATCCGCCGAGCCCCAATTGTTTCCCAGGGCATTGACCTGCAAACAGAAGCAGCCTGTCCCGGCCCCCCTGCGCTATGCCTGCTCTCGGGGCGCGGTCTTAAGTTTTGGCCGGGCTTCAAAGGGCTGTCTGCGGGGCCGGCTGTTAACATGTCTGCGCGAGGCGGGCCGGCAGGGGACAATGAGAAGGCCGCAGGGAGAGGCTCGCGACGCCAGTCGTGGTCCCCCATGTTCATTCCGGACCGCTCACCTCCTCAATGAGCCTGCAGCTCGATGGGTTCGGTTCTTCCGGGAAGACCCGCCCCAAGGCGCATCCTAAAGGGCAAGGCTATCGCCGGTGCGGTTTCCGGCAATTCGACATTCTGTTTCGTGCTGAAGCGACACTGGCCTCGAGCCGGACCTTGAGGATGTGGCAGGCCGGATCGAGAGTGTGCTCGACATTTGGCAGGTCTAACAGAAGAGCGAAGGCGAGCAGAACGGCTCGAACGAAGCTATCCGTCGAGCTCGAATGCCTCATGACTGAGGGCAGGCTCGCCGCGGCGTAAGCCGCGAGCTGCTCCGCGACCGAGCGGCTGAGCATTCGAGCTCCACTGCGGCTCACGTCGGCTGCGTTCTGGATCAGCCGTCAACTACGGTGGGCGGACCGCGGTGATGATCGACTGCCGAGACGATCCTAACGTCAGACCATGAAAACTCTGAGCTAGCTTGCTGCCGATCACTTCGCTCAGCCGCTCGAGCTGGCTTATCGCTCCCAGTGAAGGTGCACGTCAGAAAAAATTCACACGAGAAGATTTCGGAAGAGGGTTGAAACGCACCTAACGTCAAGTTGTACGATCTGAAAATGGACGGCAAAGGTCGTCAACGTCCCGAATTCTCCAACGAGTGACAGTATGCGAATGTCTCAAGTCCAAGGCGCACGCAGGATCAGGCTCATCAGCAACGGCGCGTATCATGTCCGTCACGCGCGGATTGATATCCGCACGCGATGGCCCGACGTGCACGTTCGTTCCGAACCTCAACCCTCGTCTGAGTGCAGGGAGGGGGCGTAAGCCGATCGGCGCCTAGCTAACAATGCGGCGGCGCTCAAATCCTTGCATGCGTGATGTGATGGGCCGCTAGGCGAAGCTCGCCTGCGCCTATGGTGTTTCTCCGCAGCAGCAGATGAACCGAGAAAGCCCGCGCCCAAGGGGGGGAGGTCGCGTCATCGCGCTTCAGATCCACGACGAACACGGTTTTAAGGGGAATGGTGTGACTAGACAACGCTCTTTGCTGACGCCTGGTCCATTGTCGCTGTCGCTGGCGGTCAGGAGCCAGATGCAGCTCGATCTCGCATCGCGCGATTGTGAGTTCAAGGAAGTGACCGCCCGCATGAGGCGGCTGATGCTCAATCTGCTGGGAGGTGCCGAGGACTATTCGGTGGTCCCTATTCAGGGAGGCGGCTCCTTTGCAATGGAAGCCGCTCTGTCTTCATTCGTGTGCAAGGACGACAAGCCACTCGTTTGCATAAATGGCATCTATGGCGAGCGCATTTTAAAGATGCTGCGGCTGTGGGGCGTCGAGGCGCTGAAACTTGTCAAGCGAGCTACCGAGCCCCTGGACCCCCAGGAAGTTGCCGAGCAGCTGAACCGAAATCCCGGCGTTACTCACCTATGTCTTGTGCATTGCGAGACGACGACCGGGATCGTCAATCCGCTGGACGCGATCATAGAGGACGCGAGGCGGCGTGGCGTCAAGACGATCGTCGACGGCATGAGCTCCTTTGGCGCGATTGACATCGACCTAAGCCGTGGCGGACCGGACGTCCTGGTGACGTCGAGCAATAAGTGCATCGAAGGGCCGCCGGGAGTAGCTTTTGTCATCGCGTCTGGCGAGCTGCTGGAAAAAGCGGTTCAAGAACCAAGGTCATTTGTGCTCGACGTGAGAGATCAATGGCTCTCGCTCGAGCGCACCGGTGAGTGGCGGTCGACCCCGCCCACCCACATCGTTCAGGCAACAACGAAGGCCTTGGAGATTTTGGAGGGGGAAGGCATTGACGCCAGGCGCCGCAGGTATGAGAAGGTCAGAGACGCTCTCGTCCAAGAACTCGAAGGGGTGGTGTCTCCGCTGCTGTCCGCCGACTTGCAGTCGCCGGTCTGCGTCGCGTTCAATGCGCCATCCGCAATCGTGGATCAAGCAGGATTCGATGGGCTATATCGTCACTTGGCGGTCCACAACCTTTACATCTACTCGAAGCTGCATCTTGCAACGCGGAGTTTTCGGGTTGGTTGCATTGGCGACATCCAGCCCAGTTGGATCGAGCAGTTGGGGTGCGCCTTTCGTACATATTTTCGGTCCGGTCCGGCTCCATCCACGGGGACGGTGTCAGCCCGGCAGGCCTGCGAGCGCGGCGTCGAGATGTCTCCGCCCTTCACAAGGACCTCGCAGCCCCCATTTTCTGCCGAAACTGCTGTTCTGCACGCGGGCTATCGACGCGATCCGGTGACGAAAGCCGTCGCGGTGCCGATCTATCAGAACACGGCTTATGAACTCGATGGCGATCTGAATCACATCGCGGACGTCTACAACGTCAAGGCCGATGGATTCACCTACACGAGGATCATCAACCCGACGACCCGCGCATTGGAAAGAAGGTATGCCGCGGTCGACCGGGGGAGCGACTCGCTCGCCGTCGCATCAGGTCAAGCGGCAACCTTCCTTGCCATCGTCAACCTGTCAAGCGGCGAGGTGGGGGACAATATCGTCGCCTCACCGTATCTCTATGGCAATACGTGGAATCTGCTCCATAACACGCTAAAGCGTCTTGGTATCAGCGTCAGGACGGCAGACCCCCGAAAGCCCGAGACCTTCGAACGTGCCATCGATGATCGCACGATCTGCCTGTTCGGAGAGGTGATTTCAAACCCTTGTCTGATTCCGCTTCCGGTCAAACAGCTGGCTGAGATCGGCCGAAAGTACGGCGTTCCGTTGGTCGTGGATAATACGACGACCCCGCTGGTATGTCGGCCGTCAGATCTCGGTGCTGCGATCACGACCTACTCCGCTACGAAATACATATGCGGCCATGGCACGACGCTGGGCGGTCTGATCGTTGACAACGGCAAGTTCAGCTACCGGGGAGCCTTGCGCTTTCCCTTGTTCAACAGCCCTGACGATGCCCATGGCGGGATCATCTGGCGCAATGCGCTGCAAGATGTCGACGACCTCGGAAAAAGCGAGGTTCTCCTGAAGGCTCGCATGACCTGGTTGCGCGATACCGGCGCGGCCATTGCCCCCTTTGCGAGCTTTCAGCTGATCCAAGGCCTTGAAACGCTGCCCCTTCGCATGAAGCAGCACTGCGCAAACGCCAGGATCGTGGCCGACGTTCTGAAGGCGCATCCAAAAGTGCGCCGTGTTTTCTACCCGGGGCTGTTCGAAGGAGCCGATCAGGAAACTGTCGACCAGACACTCAATCCCGCATACGGACACGGCGCGATGATCATGTTCGAGGTAGAGGACGAACAGGCCGGGCGCAAGTTCATCCAGAATGTTGACCTGATGTATCACGTTTCGAACGTAGGGGATGCCCGTACGCTCGTGACGCATCCTGTTTCGACCACCCACACCACCGTTCCACGGGAGAAGCGCGAAGCCGCCGGCATATTTGGCGGCTCGATTCGGCTTTGCGTCGGCATCGAAGATGTCGACGACATCGTGCGCGATCTGGACAGGGCGCTTTCCGCAATCTGACAACTTGTAAGGCGATCAGGAAGAGGGTTCTCATGAATCAGGCAGACGCTTGGAAACTGAGGTCGTCACGTTATGAGGCTGTTCAGTTCAGCCGCGAGATCAATAAGCAACTGTCCGAGCTGAGGCCGGACAATGTAACGGGAGCGGTCTATATCGCCAAGGATTACGCGGTAATCGCCGCTTGCACGCTCGCGACGGTCTGCGTCTCTTGGTGGCTGTACCCGCTCGCCGTTCTTCTGATCGGCGCCTACCAGCGCGGCCTGACGACGATAGCTCATGATGCGGCTCACCGTACGCTCGCGAAGAACACGACATGGAACTACGTCCTCGGCATTCTGTTCGCGGCCTATCCCCTGTTCCAGCGTCACTGGGCCTACCGGATCTCGCACGTCTATCTGCATCATCCGTATCTCGGCGATCCGGAGAAGGATCCCGACCTGAAGTTCTTCATGGCCAATGGTGTTTACGACGTCCAGCCTCCTGAGCGGTACGCCTTCAATATCATCTGGAAGCCGATATTTGGTGGCGCGACACTGGCTTATCTGAAGTATCTCTGGACCAATCGGTTTTCGATCACAGATGCCGAGGACCAGAGCCGGTCAAGCATACTTGTCGACAAGTATGGCTTTTACCTTTTCTGGATCGGCATCCTGGCCGGATCATATGCTCTTGGGCTGCTCCACATCGTGATCCTGTTTTGGATCGTCCCCTATCTCACAACGTTTCAGGTCCTTGGGTGGTTTGTCGAGCTCGCCGAGCACTCGCCGATGTGCGAGACCGAAACGAAGAACGTCTATCTGACCAGGAATCGGAAAGGGAATTTTTTCGAGCGGGCTATCCTTGGACAAAACCTGGACGAGTATCACCTCGAGCATCACCTGTCGCCGGGTATCCCATTCTGGCTTTTGCACAAGGCCCAGAAGATCCGGATGCAGGATCCGGGTTACGCAAAGGTTGCCGCGAGCTGGGGAGGGCTCTTCGTCAAGGGGCCTCAAGGTCAACCCAGTGTCATAACTCAGTTGAAGGAGCGAAATCGACGCTTGTATGAGCAGTCGGTTGCCGACGCCCATGCGAAGGGGCAAGTGGCGTGACATTGCCACGGTCAGACAAAGCCCGTGCGGTGGTCGGCGTCACCTCGAACCGTCTTTTGGTCGATGGTGTGCATCGCGACTGGCTGCGGCGCAAATACCTCAAGGCTCTGCTTCATCATGCGGGCGTGGCGTGCGTCATATTGCCGACGATCGACGCGGAAGATGCGAGGCTAGAGGTCGGCCTGGCGACCATGGGTGCGCTCGACGGCCTGGTGCTGACAGGAGATGAATCAAATATTGACCCTTTCGTCTTGAAAGCGCCTGCATCCCTTCCACCACCTGATCAGCAAGACGTTGATGGCGGAATCCGTGACCGCCCGCGGGACAGGCTCTCTGCGGTTGCCATTGGGAGCGCCATTGCGCTCGGAATGCCGATCTTGGGCATCTGCCGCGGGCTTCAGGAGCTCAACATCTATTTCGGCGGCACTCTTCATCCATCGCTTGCCGAGTGGAGGCTGGGAAGCGGCCAGATGCATGCCGAGAAACCAGATCGCCCAAGAGACCGTCAGTACGATGCTGCGCACAGCGTGAGGATATCTCCTGAGGGTGCGCTCTTTCCGATCGCGCGCGCCAACGAAGCGCAAGTGAACTCCCTGCATAACCAAGGCATAGAGCTGCTCGCCGCCGCGCTGAGGCGCGAGGCATGGGCGCCTGACGGACTGGTTGAAGCAGCTTCGGTCATTGGCGCGCCGACGCTGCAAATCGGTGTGCAATGGCACCCCGAATGGCACGCCTCAACCGATCTCCTGAGCCAGCGACTGTTCACGGCTTTTGGAGAGGCGTGTGTTGCGTACTGCCAAACAAAGAAACACTAGAGGCGGATTGTGACGTTTCAAACCAAGCGCGGTCCGCCCAGGTCGAAGGACGATTCTCTCGGAATTGATGCACAAGCGTGCTTCGGGGAGGGGGCCGCGCCGCGCCGCCGGCAGGGGACGGGCGGACGATTGACCAGACGCTTCGCTCTGGGAATTCTCTTTGTGGCGCTCTATGTCGTCCTGAGCGCGGCGGGCGAAGTTTATGCGGCGTCGTATTTTCAGCGGGCAGATGCGTTCGTCGCTCTCCTCGTGTCATTTGCCGCGGTGTGTCTGACATTCAATCTGCTGGCAGGTCACAAGAGAAGAACGGCACCAGTTGCGAAGTCGGCGCTGCTGGTTTTTGTGTCGCTCAATGTCGTGACCGCAATCAGTTGGATCGGGTTGTTTATCGGCCTGAAATACGCCGAACCTGCGATCGTGGTCGCGTTCATGGTGGCATTAGGACCCGCTGCAACGGTGTGGTTAAACGCGCTGATCAGGCGGCAGGGCGTCCCTCCAGCATCCGATATCATCGTGAGCGTTACGATCGCAATAATTGGAAGTTACATGATTTGGATCTCGGCAACCGGCAACGCTGGCGTGGAGTGGGGAGCTCGATCGTCCTTCGGCATCGTCCTGGCAATCGTGGCCGGCCTATCTCTCGCCCTTACAAATATACTCGTCAAGCTGCTATTCGACCGCGGATTTTCAGGTCGACAGGTGTTGGCGCATCGCTTTTACGGGACAATCCTCTTGCTGCTGGCACTGGTAGATCATTCCTCCATCGTGCTCGAGATCTCACAGCATTGGCTTGCGATCGCAACGATTGGGCTATCCACGATCATCGTTCCATTGCTCTTGTTCCAGGAGGGCATTCGGCGCGTGGAGCCCTTCACGGTCAACATGGTCCTGTCCACCGCTCCTGTCATCACGTTTCTGTTCCAGTACTTCGATTCTCGTATCGTGCCTTCGCCACATACGTTCGTTGGAAATGTTCTCATTACGGCTGTCGCCGTCGGCAACGTCTATTTGCAATACCGGAGATCTACATGAACGGACGAAATTGTGTAATCGTCGACGCATATTCGACCGGCCGATTCTTGCCGGAAGAGTTCAAGCGGTATCGAATTTCAACAGTGCACGTGATGTCGGCTCCACAGATTCCGTCCATCTTCCAATCGCATTTCAATGCGGATCTGTATGATGAAGTCATTCGACCGCCCGAGCGCATGAGGTACGAGGAGGTCGTTGAATATCACCTTCGGGCTCTCCAAGGCAGGGAGCTGGAGTTCGTCATAGCGGGGTGCGAGACAGGAGTTGAGCTGGCCGATTCCATCTCGGAGCGGCTGGGCTTGCCTTCAAATGGCACCGCCCTTTCAGCCGCCCGGCGCGACAAATCGCGCATGTCCGAAGCGTTGGCCTCAGCAGGCGTGCGATCGATCGGACAAGTCGTGTCCGACAATGCTGGAGAGATCGCAAGCTGGAAGCGACAAGAGAGCTTCGATGAGATCGTGATCAAGCCGCTGAACAGCACGGGCACGGAAGACGTGTTCTTTTGCTCGACAGATGCGGATATTCGGCGCGCTGTAACCGCGATCGTCGGAAAAACGAACCGTGTCGGAACGCTCAATCAATTGGCGCTTGGACAGGAGAAAATAAAGGGCCAGCAATATACCGTAAATGCCGTCTCGATCTATGGTGAGACCTTCGTCACGGAGGCCTGGACCTATGACACTGTTCCTGTTGAGGGCGCGTCATCGGTCTGCTCACTCGAGCGGTTATTGGGTGGTAAGGAGCCGATCGTCCTTGAACTGTCCGACTACCTTGTGCGTGCGTTACGGGCGCTTCGGATCGCCGACGGACCTGCTCATGCCGAGATCATCGTCGATGATCGGGGACCGGTTTTGGTCGACTTCGGAGCGAGGCTGCAAGGAACCATGTCGGCAAAAGCTCGGACGATGGCTTTGGGCCATAACCATTTGACCCTCACGGCGTGGCGCTACGCCGATCCCAAGGGCTTTGCTGAGTACATGAGGCGACGCGGGGTCTACAAACGGCAGGCTCATGCACTGTGCGTGTCGCTGATTTCCGACATCGGCGGTGTTGTTGCCGGCTATCCCGGACTTGATACGATCCGCAAGCTGCCGAGCTTCGCGGATGCCATTGCATTCGTTCCGATAGGGCAAAACCTGGTTCCGACGATCGACCTGGCCTCGACGCCAGGCATTGTGTATCTCGTGAACAACGACCTGATACAGCTTGAGGATGACTATCGCCAACTGCGTGCGATGCGGATGGACCAGGTGTTCGATTTGGTGGCGCAGGAAGCGAACCAATGACCGACACGCGCGACAGTTGCACGAATTCAGCCGCCGCGGCGATGATCGGTGTGAGCGACTTCGATGGCATCCTTCGAGGCAAGCACGTCCTGGGTGAAGATCTTTGCGTCGGGGATAAAGTCATCAAGTTTTCCGAAGCGGTGCTCGCGTGGGATTGTTCGGACCGGGTCATTCCCGCGAGCTTCACGCAAGAGCCGCAGTCAGTATTCGGGGACGCCGATCTGCGCATTCTGTCAGGCACCGGCCGTTCGGTGTCTTATGCCGGCGATCAATATCTCTATCTCGCCGAGTTTACGGGCGCACATGAGAGCGTCTGCCCGCGCGGTATTCTGCGTAAAGTCCTACGAAGGGTTGCCGACCGCGGCTACGGCTGCACTGTCGGGTTCGAGTTTGAGTTTATGTTGTTCAAGGAGAACCCCGACACAATTGAAGACAAGCCGTTCGGCCAATGGGCTCCTTTGACGCGGGGCCCATTCGGCTACTCGATTGCGCGGTCTGTTGCGCACCGGGAGCTGTTCGGTGAGATCCTGGCGCTTTGTGAGAAGTCCAGAATACCTCTCAGCGGGCTGCACTTTGAAACGGGACCAGGCGTGATTGAAGCGTCACTTCGGCATTGTGATGCCCTGGAAGCCGCCGATCGCGCAATCATATTCAAGTCGATGATAAAGGCCTGGGCGCAGACGCGAGGCATGACGGCTACATTCATGGCCAAGGTTTCCGAGAAATGGCCGGGACAGTCCGGCCATATTCACGTCTCGATGTCCTCAGATGGTCAGAATGTATTTTACGATAGCGAGGCGTCTCGCAACGTCTCGAAGCTCATGAGGCACTTCATCGGCGGACAATTGAAATACATGAATGAGTTTTGTGTGCTCGCTGTGCCGAATTTCAATAGCTACAAGAGATTGGTACCTGGTTGTTGGGCACCAATCTGTCCGAGCTGGGGAGTCGACAACCGCTCCTGCGCGATACGCGTCATTCCTGGAGAGCCATCCGTACATCGCCTCGAATATAGGCTGCCCGGCGCCGACCTGAACCCATATCTTGCGCTCGCATGTGCCATCGGTTCCGGCATATTGGGTATCGAGACAAATGCGGCGCTCCCGGCTTCGATTGCCGGTAATGCAAGCACGGAGACCTGCCTTCCATCCGGGAGACTGCCCCAAAGCCTGTCAGAGGCAACATATCGGTTTGCACAGTCGCCGGCAGCCAATGATGTCTTCGGTGAAAGGTTTGTTGAAGCGTTTTCTTGCTCCCGGCGTTGGGAATGGGAAGCCCTTCAACATCGAGTCACAGACTTTGAGCGCCGGCGGTACTTCGAGATCATTTAGACAGCTTGAGCTCCACAGCCATACGCTGCTGCAACCAATTTGTTGACAATTCGCATCTCGGGTCCTGTCGCCATCCTGTGAATGGCACCAGCGAGCCGGTGCGGCTGCCTGTGCCGGCGCGATGTTCGACTTCGATACAGAGCGAAGGCGGTCATGGCTGCCTGCCGCGCTTTTGGCGAAGCCAGGGTAGTCTGCCGTTGATCTGCCCTTTGGCAGGAAGGGGGATCAACAGGCTTGTCGTTCCGGTTCCGCGCTGCGGCGATCGTGTCCCGTAGCGTGGTGTAACTCGCGGTGGGACACCGCGTTCGCCGGCGAGGGCCGGACTGGTCAGCTGCAATCGACGGTTGGATCATCGCTCAACGGCGCGATCGTTTCCAGCGTCATGTAGTGGGCCCGTTGGACGGCCCATTCATCGTTTTGCTCAAGCAGTATCGCTCCGATCAGGCGCACGATGGCGTCCTCATTAGGGAAGATGCCGACCACCTCGGTGCGCCGCTTGATCTCGCCGTTGAGGCGCTCGATCGGGTTAGTAGCGCTTAGCCAGCGCTCTTGACTATTTTGTATTGCTGGACGAACCGCCTCCGTCGTGGTGGCGCAGCCGTGTAAAATTTGTCCCATAGCGCTTCCTTCGAATCGTGCGATAAGGATGCACCATCAAAGCCCGGGACTAAACATCTAGCGAACCTGAACCCGCGGTAAGCGCGCCGCAGGCAAGCGGACGACGATCTGGCTGTCCGTGATGTCGACGACCTCCTTGCGCTTCCTCCCGTCATCGTACCGCAATTCGAACGTCACTCCCGATGCAGATGGGGCAAAGGGCTCAGGCGTAAGGCTGATCCGCCCCTCCCCCAAATTCAGAATGATCGGTCGATCCGCCGAGAATCGGGCGTCGAGCAGCACCAAGTCCAATCGGAGAGACTGGAGCCGCACGTTGAGCCGTCGCCGCACGCCATCACGTGGCCAGATACGCAGGGTATGAGCGAACGTCTCGATGGTGCCACCGTAACAAACCTGCCCAAAGATGGGATCGTCGGCAACGATCGTCGCAGCAGCGCGGACCGCCCCACAAAATCCCAGGTCGATCTCGCACGAATAATACCACGTTCCACGGTGATGCGGCTGACCGAGCCATGTGGTTCCGCTCGGCGCCGGCTCGAAACCGCCACCGGCCGCGCCGTCATTCTCCTCGCCCGGATACCAATAGCCATGACCGGCCGACGCAGGGCCGCTGTTCAGCAAAGCCCACGCGCTGAGTTGTGACGCATAGCCGAGACGAAGGAGCGGATGCGGGTCGTCTGCATCGTTCAGCGCATGATCAAGCAGCGCCCAGCCGCCCATCTGCGCCATATAAGTCAGCGTATAGGCGTCGCCCGCAGTCGCGCGATAATCGCTGCCCAGGTAATAATAAGCAGGTTCCAGCCAGCCACGGCAAAACAGATTTGCAGCGATCTGACGCTCCGCGAAGGTACGCGCTGCCGCCTTCGAAACCCCCATGGCGACAGGGTCGTCAAGGGCCGAACGCGCCAGTGCCTGTGTTGATTCGAAGGCTGTGGAATCGAACGGATATTCCGACTTGAACAGGTCCGCCTTTGGATCGACGAAGGCGCGCACCTTACGCGCCCAGTGCGCCTCCAAAGTCGCTGCCTCGCGCGTCAAGCCCGCAGTCGTAAGCGCCGAAACCAGTTCGGGGATCACACATTCGTTGTAGAAGCCTGTGCGGTAGGCAGACCACATCACCACGCGCACCGGCACCGTGAACATGGCCAGCGCCGTACCGTAGGCGCGTACCAAATAATCTCGTGCGCTCTGGCGTGTGGGTATCGCAGGATGGTCACGCGCGATGCGGTGCATGGCCAAATACATCGCGAAGATGTGCGGATAGTCATAAGGCCGCCAGATATGCAGGCGGCCCTTTGGGCCGGGATCGCTGCTTTCCCGGTTCTGCTTCCAATCGGGTATGCCGTAGAGGCCGTAGGCGTATGCCTCCTGTGTGGTACGTTGCAGCCCGCCCCAGACGAACGTATCGATATACCGGTCCAGCGACGCCACTTCCGCCACATCAGGATGCTCGGCATTCTTGGTCGCGAGGTAAGCGGGCTTGCTCAGCCCGGGATCGTCGCACGTCACCTCATAGATGCGCCAGCCGTTGATCCGGTCGTAATTGTCCGGGCCAAGCAGGACCTGCGTCTCCATGTTCCACTCGCCAAACAAACCATCGTACCATTTGGACGGGTCACGATGCTGCCGCTTCACGATGAAGGTTGCGCGCTTCTTCATCATCGTCTCGACGGGCTCAGTAGCGAAGAATTCAAGAAAGGTCTGGCGCGCACCCGGCTGGTGCAGGGTCAGCCGGTTCTCGCCCAATCGCGAAAACCGGACCCGCCACAGTCGCCTGCCAGCCCGATCCGGCAACCGTTGCACCACCGTGTCGCCGGTAAATTCCGCTTCGATTCGCTCCACCGGGATGGAGGACGCGAGCGCGATGTCGACATGCAGGTCGTTGGGAACCGTCATGCCCGGCATTACTTCCACGTCCACCAGACCGGCGTCCGCGATAGCCCTACGTGCCGCCTCGTAATCGGCAACCCACTGGAAGCGAAGATGGTAACGCCGTTCCTCGGCCGGTGACAGGGACAGGGAATGGGTCGGCTGTCGCCAGCGAGTCCCGCCCGCCACCGCCTCGCCGGCGGCCGCCCCGCCCAAGATGTAGGCGCACCACGTCCCACTGGCTTCGGCTGAATCCTTGTGGACATCCCAATATTCCAGTGACGTGTCCGCTTCCGGTAAGAGCATGAGGAAGGGACCGGTGCTGTTGCCGCGAATCCAGAAGATGTGCGATCCATGCCCCGAGACGAAGCTGTGCTTCAAAACAGCCACCGACACCGGTTGCCCTGCCGGAAATTCGGTGTTCATCGGCATGGGCAAATAGAGGTCGCCAACCTCCACGCTCGCCATGCCGTCGTTCCGCAGCATGATCTCCCACGTCAATCCGGCCTCGTCGACTGCGAGGCGGCTCGTGAGAAGGACGCCGGCATCGCGGGTTGCAAGTTCAAGGGCCGCGCTATGCATCGGCTTCGTTGCATCAACGCCGGTTCGAAGCGTATGCCACTCGGATCCGGCGCGCCGAACTCTAGCGTGAGCCGTCCCCAGCACGGCTCCAGGCAGGACATAATCGGTGTCATACGTATCGTTACGATAACGCAACGAGGTAATGCCGTCTTGTGTGCACCCAACGACGAAGGGAGAGTCGGCCGCCTTCAACACCATGGCGACCTTGCGCCGCGGCCGATTGGGTGTAGGCACCGTAACGCCCCCGAACAACGCGCTACCCAAGAAGCTACTGCCCAACAGCATCGTACGACGCGTATACGTCCTGAAGTTAGACATGCCTTTGGTCTTCGTCATCAACCATATCCGGTATTGCCTTATACGGATGATCAAGGCGTGCCGTTTCCCGCCGTAAACGTCAACGCGACAAAGCGACATACGTTCTCAAGTACCGAGTGTTCGGTCGGCACCGCTTCGTCACCATCGGTCCGTCCCCATCGGCGCAGTCTCATTCTGATTGGTTTCTTCCGCATATTTGGTGCTGCACGAGCGATCGGGGTTAGATGGGTTGAACAGTCGTTCTCAAGCAGCCAGGAGGACGCGTCGACGCAATAGCGGGTAGCTTGCCCCGCCATACATTTGTCGTTTGATGGCTTTGATCCTGCTGATCTGGCCTTCGACCGGACTGGTTGTCCAGGAGGTAGTCATTGCCGCTCGGACCGCATCGATGTCGCGTGCAATGCCGTTGGCCAAGCTCTTGAGCTCGCTGTTGCCTGCTTGTG
Source organism: Bradyrhizobium ivorense (assembly GCF_900696085.1). Lineage (GTDB taxonomy): Bacteria > Pseudomonadota > Alphaproteobacteria > Rhizobiales > Xanthobacteraceae > Bradyrhizobium > Bradyrhizobium ivorense. The sequence goes on along the minus strand of NZ_CAADFC020000011.1, from coordinate 21,324 downwards.
TGATCCATTCATCGAGCCCGGCGATGTCGCTACCACTGAGAAGGGACACAAACCGCTTCGCCAGCTCGGCCGCCATGGCGAGTTCCGGAGCTTGCGCAAACAGATGGCCGAGGAACAGCCTGGCTTCAGCATCGATCTGATCCGGATTCTGGCTCAAATACCAAGCACAGCGACGACGCGTGGGAGCTTTCCAGGTCAGGTGTGGTTGTGCTGCTCCTCCCGCGTCTGCATGTGCACGCCTGTCGGCGGCCCATCGCGCGACGGTCACCCGACTTCCAGTATAACCCTGTTGCTGAAGCTCCCGCCAAAGCTGCTGGCCCACCTGGCAGCCGGAGGCCCACCGCGCTTCGAGCCATGCCTCGAAGGGCGCGAGAAGGTGTGAAGGTCTGTGAGGACGCGAATGCTCCGGTTCGCGCAGCGTTCCAATTGGTGAGTTGCCCTTCCTCCTCAGGGGGAAGGGCTCCTGCGTCTTGGATGATGAGGGTGTCCGGCGCCGGCACTCCAGGTAACTCCGCAGCCCGATGAGATCAGCTCACGAACACACGCTCTGTTCCGCAATCTTGGAAGCCTCATTGCACGCGCGAAGCGTGACCGGTGGAAGCCATGGCCGCGCTCCTTGTTTTGTGCGGGCGGGAGTGTGCTTGGTCTCTCAGCCGCCGACCCCTGCGGGCGGAGCCTTGGTCGGTGACGGCGGTACAATGCGCCGACGCATCCTATGTTGTTAAGAAAACTAAGGCTCCGTTGCGCTTATCGTCCGCTCGACCTCACCGGCCAGTATCCGGTGATGAGCTGCCAGCTTGGCCAATAACTCTTTCTTAGTCGGGCTGGTCGCCAGCTTGCTGATTAGCTCACACTCTTCCGCCTCGATCCGACGCTTTTCCAAGTGTGCCCGCATGTCTTTCATGGAGGGCCTCCCCGCCAGAGGCAGTGATCATCTCATGCGAAACCTCACGGGAACAAGCTGAGAACAGATGGCGCCCCATGGAAAATGATGGGCTGAGAACATCAACCAAGTCTTGCTCCCGGACACTCCCAAGAATCAAATCAGGATACGGCGGCCTGGATACGGATTAGGACACTCGCTGCGACAACTTGAAGACCCGGAGGAAACCGGACTGACAGGCTAGCCAATATCTGCAATCCTCGCTGAAAGTTCAGGACGGATCAATTTTTGGGAGTTTCAATGCCGGCGTGGACCGCAGAGGACGAACAGCGACTATTGCAATTTGTTCGAGAAACAGGCCTCGCGCAGCGCGAGATCGCTCGGGCGAACTTAGGCAGCGGTGAGCTGCCGGCTGATCCTTATTAAGAAGCGCGTCGCGGAGCGCGCGGATTTGCCCCTAGTGCCGGGGTCAATTTTTGTAATGACTCAACGCAACGCCGCCCGCTTAAAATACATGCGAGCGGCGCTTGCTCTAGCCCCAGGACGGTTATTGGCAAAATCCTGATAGGTACAGTTTGGCACAAATGCAAAGCGCGCGCATACCTAAGAATGGTTAACGCGTCCGTAAGAATACGGGAAAAAGTGGCAGGCTCGGTTCCCCGCTTGGGCCGTCTCTTATGCGCGGATTAGGACACGCTCACAGGGAGGTTCTGTTGGCACATCCTGCGAACATGTTCAGGCGTCCTCCCCCTCGTCGGCCTTCTTCTCCTCGAATAAGCCGATCCCTGGGGATGACGACCGGGCCTCACCGGGTAACCCCATGCTGGGGCCGTTTCTTTGGGACTATCCGTCAAGGTTGTCGTCTGGGGAGAGTCCCGCGAGATCGGCAAGCTCATCAAGCTGCTTGAGGCCAAAGAAGAGGCCGCCAACTGAGGCGGCCTCCGTTTTGCTACATGAATAGAGCGATAGCCATAATTGCAATGGGACTCAGCCCGAGCGCCACGATGAGCGCACTAAAAGATATATCGCTGCCCATGGCACAACCCCTGCGTTTGGGGTTAAATCCTATGCCCGAACGCTGAGTGGCCGCTAGTGCAATTTGTGCCAGGCAGTTTCAGGACACAAACCGGTCCTCAGACTGAGAAGGGGGATGTCCCGATCGTTGTTGAACTAGGTCGGGCCGATGTCGCCGGAATGAATGTTACGCGGCCCTCGTGACGTGGGCAACGGGGTTGATCGTCATGCGATTGTGGCGAGCTTGAAGAGCCGCACGCAGAACCGGCAATTGCTTATGCGCCTTCAATCGTCGAAAGCCCTTGTTGGCCTCGATCATGCCGGCCGCGACCCATCGCACGGCCTGACCTGCATCCCGCCAGCGTTTGACGTTGCGCGTGACGCGGCGAATGGTGCCCATCATGTTCTCGGCGATGTTGGTACAGGCGAGGGATCAACGAAGCTCCTTCGGCAGCCTCAACTGAACGACAGTCAGGGATTTCGTCGAGGCCTTCGAGGATGCTGGCCGCGACGCCGGGCCATTGCTGGTCGAGCCGACGCGCGAGATTGCGGATCAATTTTTCAGCCTTGTCCGCGTCATCGAGCTCCCAGGCCTGGCGCAACACCCGACGGGTGGCCGCATGATGCTCTTTCGGCAGGCGTTCCATGATGTTGCGCGTCTTGTGGATCTGGCAGCGCTGGATCGCAGCGGCCGAACCGAAGGTGCGGCAGATCGCCTTCGACAACGCTTTCGCGCCGTCGGCGATGAACAGTCTTGGCACCATCGGGTCGAGCCCGCGCGAGACCAGGTTGTCCAGCAGGGCCTAAACCGTTGCGGCATTCTCGGTCGCCCCTTCCATCAGAGCCAGCGGATGCTTGTTGCCTTCGCCGTCAACCCCGATCGCGGCGACCAGCACGAGATCGTCGCCGAGATGCAGCCCATCGATTTGGACCACCAGAAGGTCGAGCACGGATAGATCGGCAGCCATGAAGTCGGCCAGCCGCGCCGCCGACAGCGCTACGAACCTCCGCGAGGCCGCCGATTTCGAATCCCCGATCCAGGCGATGCCGGCACGTCACCCTCGGGCAGTCGGACAGCGCAGCCGAACCGGCGCGTCGACACATTGATCAGCATCAGGTTCATCGCCCAGCGACCGAGCCAGTCCTCCTGCGCCGCCGTTTCCCAGCTCGGGATCGTGACCTCGCGGCCGTCCACGCCCCGGACCCGCCGGCGCTCGACCTCGATCTTGCCGCCATGGAAACCGATCCATCCCCGCGTTCGGCCCTAACGGTGCGCCCGCCGCGCTGCATCGCGACCGTGGCGCGGCCCGCAGGCCGCCGACACATCCGCCTCCATCATCGTGCCGAGCGCCTCGATCCCCGCCGCAAGCCAGAACCGATCGAAGCTCGCCCGCACTTCCGCAAACGCTTCGTCCACAGCCCCAGTCGCCGGCGAACCAGCCGGTGTGATATCTCTCGTCATGGCGTTGCTCTCCTTTGTGGAATCAGCTCCCCGAGCCTACCGGCTCAAGGTGGGCAACGCCGACCTCTTCAGAAATTCAACAGGACCCGGGACATTTCCCTGAGAAGGCCTTACTCATTCTTGTCGTCTTGTGACGGGCAGCTTCTCAGGGGCGGTTAGCTTGTTCTATCCCGCCGCGAGTCGCCCTGGCGCTTGCTCGCTTCGCTGGCGTACGAGTTTGCGCCGACCTGCAGACGTTTTCGTTCCACGCGCGGAATGTAATAGAGGTCGTCCCACGACCGCGCTTCCTCGCTTAATGCAGGCGAGAGCGCGCTCGCTCTCTCAGCGACGGAGGCCTCAAGCCCTCTCATTTTCAGGCCAATCCGGCTCTTAGCCCACCGTAGTGAGACCTCCGCGGGAGAAGTGTGTCGCCCCGGCAACGTTGCGATAGTTCCGTTGATGATTGAACATGTTTGATCTTCACGGCGTTACGGATTCGTCGTCTATTGAGGGCGGACCTTCAGCGGCGATACTATTTCCAAGACATTTATTTGAGATCGGGTCCAGGAGGTCGCTGTCCAGCGCCAGCGGCCTCTTCGTTTATTGATTTTAGAGGACCGTCCGATGTCAGTACGGGTGTGAGCCGTTGCCGCTTCGATCGGCTGGACAGCCGTTGTGGGCACGATGCTGCTCTACATGATTTCGGTCCAAACTGACTCATCGCTCTCCCAGCCACGACGTTGATGGAAGGTGCGGCGAAAATCTTCGTCGCCCGCGCGCCACCAGGGCTATGCTTGAACGGGTAAGCACTACGCACCCCTCGTCAGTACACAAGCGGCCTGTTGCCCCGAATAGGATATCCAATTGACACCATAGTTGGTCTCACGGATGAATTCGTCGAAAGCTAAATCTTTCATGCTTTTCGAACCCTACGTAGTTGAAGTACTCGTCAAACACGATAACGCATCCCGGACGAATCTGAGACTTGAGCCCCGTAAAGAGGCTTCTTGTGCTTGAATATATGTCGCAATCGACGTGAATGAACGCGACGGGCAGCTCGCGCTGAGCAAACACCGGAATTGTCTCATCAAACAGACCAGACAAGGCATCAAACCTGAACTCGCCATGATCGGCAAAAAAACACAGCATTCGGCATTTCTGTGCGGATTATCTCAATGGCTTGTTCTTGCGCAATCACAGACAAAGTACGAAACAAGCTATGGTTTGTTCTGGGTAGCCCGTACATTTCCGCTGCGATTACAAGTTTGCGCAGGTGTTCATTTGCAATGTCCTGCTTGCCAAGCATTGTCGACAAAGCTTTGGCGACCTGGCTGGTAGATTTTGCTAGCCGATCGATCGCTGCCAATAGGCGATCATCAGCCGATTCTGTCATCGCGTCATTCCTTTTGACGGCACTTAAAAAGGGAGTGATCAAGCAATGCCGGAAAGGTGATAATCAATAATGCGCCAAGCATGATGCCGACGTTCGGCGCAACATCGATAGCATCGTGCACGCGATCGCTAATGTTGCTGTTGCGACCAACGTATGGAATTCTTAAGATGCGTCGGACGTCCGCTCCGTTCTCCATCACAGCACGTTTTCCTAAGCAACCGTGAGTGGCTGGCCTCTGAGCGCCGCTTGCGGGAGTCCAAAGCTCTCCACGAGTCACGCCGATAATCTCCGCAGCGTGTCGCCGGGCCAATCTCGGGAGACCCGCGGCCAACGAAAAGTCGCGCGGGCGGCTTGGGGGACCACCCGCGCTAGTCTGGGAGGATGCTTGGCCATCTTGGGGGGCGCGATACATGAGAGCCAAGCCGTATTCCTCCGAGCAACTCGCGTGCCAGACAGGCGCGCAGCCTCCTCACGGGGCAAGCATAAGCTCATGAAGTGTGGGGCTGGGTCGAAACCATGAAAAACGTGCGGGCGGCGGGAGATCCGCCCGCACGAGTTGCGCTACGAAGCGGCTTGGGCCTCAGGAGGTCATCATTGAGCAACCAAGCCGTGCATCACTCAGCAACCGGCGTGCCAGACTGTGAAGCAACGACGAGAGACCAAAAAGTTGTGCTTTTTCACGCCGCGCCAGCCAACCACTCGGGCGGCTTGCGAACATGAATGTCGGTAACCTGACACGGTCGTACGAGATCGGAGGGGCAGTACCCAATAGTCGAGGTCGCGAAACGATTGGATCAATCGTATCGTGCACAACGATCGACGCATCGGGTTCAACGCTCAGCCTTTGCAACGGCTCCTCTTCGATTGGGCAGTTGAGCAGTGCGGCCGTTGCTCCGCAATTGATCAGGGGCAGCTCACGCTTTCCGTCGTCTACTGCAAACGCGCGAGCTAAATGGCTGAACTCTTCGTCGTCCCGTTCTTGAAGATCGGCGACCGTCACAGTTCATCTTGGTGCGGCTGAACCTCCGGTCGGAGGGTGCGAGCGGTGGTTTACCCGGACACGGCCTCGCGTCAGTGTCGCTTGCTACTACCGGTGCGCTGTTGGCTTCGGATTAATCAGTCTCCTTGTCTGGTGCGTTGCCGCCGGCTGCGCTCTTCGTGCCCTTGGTCGACTTCCTGCCAACTTTGGCGCCTGCGGTCCTGAGCTTAGGCGAGGAATCGTCATCGTCGCTGATGCCACTTTGTACGCTCCTATCTTGCATGCCTTTGCGAACCTTGGCGTCGGTAGCGAGGCTTTGCGCAATGACGGAGTATGCGAGGAAAGCCGAAAGGCCGCATGCGATTGCAGAGGTCTTGGCTAATTTCATCCATGTCTCCCGGATTGAACTGTCTTGCGAGGGAGCGATTGTGGCTTAATGCCGCTGCGCTTCGCATCGCGTTGAGGGGACGAGCGGTCGCAACATTCACGATGGCGCCCACACCAGCTCTGCCATTTGGTTTGTGCTACGCCCCTGGTCCGATGCTTCGCGTCTCCAAGATTACTGACAGTTTCCAGGCTACGCCCTGACGTAGCGTGAGGTTCAAGCGGTTTCTGCAGTTTTGATTATCAGTCCGCCATTCTCGGAGCTGTTTATGTGGTATCAGGCTGATCTTTCGGGATCGTGCGGGTCTGTGCCTGTCGCGCAAGCGGCTCAAGGAGGCCGTATTCCGCTCGCCGGCTAAATAGGCCCAATTTTTCCCCGGCAACGCATATTGGTATGGGCAATGGCGAGCCGCTCATGCTCGGAATTCGGAACCGTCCAACGGAAGGCCATCGAGAAGCTGAAGCTCGCGCTATCGCAGATCGCAGTGCCGTCGCTGGCCTGGCGTGAGGCCTTCGCCTGCCTCGGCGCGCTTTGCGTAGGCGGCACGACGTGGACGCGCTTGACTGTGCTTGCTTGCGGAGACCCTTCTGTTCGAGCCGGCTAGACTTGACGCAACCGCCTCAACCATTCTCGCGGCCGCCACACGCGAGGGATGATCCTTCGTCCCCTTCCTCGTCGAACAGGTTCGCCTGGTTCGTTGAATGCGGGGTCAAGGTGATGAGAGCGAGAAGCAAATCTGCCTCTTCGGTGCGCTTCCACCAGGCTGCAGCAATCTCGGCCGGGCCCACTCGGCGCGGTGGCTCATTGCGCGCTCTCGATCGTTCGGTCACGGACGATACCGCCCTTTGCGGCTGATTGTTTCTCTTTCTTCGCTGAATCGTTCCAACATCTTGAGCAGTTGAACCGAGAGTGGCCAGTCTCCTCCTTGAGATTGCGCTTCAGCACGCGGACGCACGTGGCCTCTTTGATGGCTTGATCTGGCCGAAGACCGGCTTCGCCTCGATCGTCTGAGCCGCAACGCCGTTGCTGCGACTTTCTTCCCCTGGGCTGCGCCCATTCCTCGCGAGACAAGAAAGTCGCCTCAACGGCGTCCTCCGCTGTGCTCCGGCCCTTGGAACGCGGGTGCGTCGCCGATCGTCCTCGGCCTTTAGATCGCCATCGAGGCCGCGGTGGTCGCGGGCTCGAAACACAACAGGAGAAGTGACATGGCTAACATCGGTTCCTTCAAGAAGCTGGGTAACGATTTCCAGGGCGAGATTGTCACCCTGAGCCTGCAAGCCAAGGGCGTCCGTATCGTCGCCGAGACCAACCGCTCCAACGACAACGCTCCGAGCCACCGCATCTATGTGGGCCGGGCCGAGATCGGCGCAGCCTGGTCGAAGCGCTCCGAAGAGGGGCGCGATTACCTCTCGCTCAAGCTCGACGATCCCTCGTTCAACGCACCGATCTACGCGAACCTGTTCGACGACGAAGGCGGCGAGGGCTACACGCTGCTGTGGTCGCGCCCGCGCAAGAACGGCGAGTGAGCCTCAACCCTTCAGAGCCCCGCCCAATCTGTCGGGCGGGGTTCTTCTTTTCTGCGCGAGCCAGCGAGAATCTCTCGCTGTCGGATGGGTTGCACGGATCGATCTGGGCCGGCGCCTCCGGCGCCGGCCCAGCGCAGGGTTTTGCGCGCGTATTGTGGCCTCAAACAGGGGTGCATTCGTCGCCTCCCCTGCGCGCACAAGCGCGGCCTTCTGGGAGGCGGAGCGAGTCCAATAAGCGACCTTCATTGAATGCCGTTGCGAGCTTCTCGCTCTGTTCCCGGAAAGTTGCCTGGTCCGGGCCTACGCGAGGAATTCATATCGTTTCCGTGGCCCGAAGGCGAGCTGGCGAGTGAATTCACGACCAAGGGCGTTTTTCACGGATTGAGCCAATGCAAGTAAGGTTTTCAGGTCCCGTGAGCGTTTTTCGTGAGCGGAGGCTGCTAGAGGCGCGACTCCCGCCGGCTACGCAGCGCTGATTGACGCCTACCAGCTTGCCGTCCCGGTCCCACGCGTACTTTCCGCCGTCGGAACGAAGCACCGCATCCTTGAGCGAGCAGGATGGCGCATCGACACGCCGCGTCATGCGCCTGCTGCGACTCTTGAGGGACAGCTGACTTTCGCGCTCAAGAACGAAGGAATAGACCTCGCCATCCTGAAGCGGCTTTTCCTTGCCGTGCGGGAGGAGGAGATTGCGGAGCTTGTGAAGCAGACGCCGACCGGGCTCTACACGCGTCGCATCTGGTTTCTCTACGAATGGCTGTTGGGATGCGAACTCAATCTGCCCACGGCGGACAAGGTCTCCTATGTCGATGCCGTCGATACCGAACTCCAGTTCGCGAACTCCGGGCAGAATTCGATACGGCATCGCGTCCGCAACAATCTGCCAGGGACGTCGGACTTCTGCCCGCTCGTGTTCAAGACGAGAGCGCTGACGGAATTTGTTGCACAGGACCTCAAGGAGCGCCCGTGTCGTGGTCAGCCAGGTCCCGAAGGATCTGCTCGCGCGAACCGGCCGCCTTCCTTCTCCGCAAGGACTCCAAGACGAGCTACGTCATCGAAGGCGAGAGACCGCCGCAGGATCGCATCCAGCGCTGGGGCAAGGTCGTCGGCGAAGCAGGACGGGCGCCGCTCGATGAGGCGGAGTTGCTGCGCCTGCAGCGGATCGTCATTGGCGATAAGCGCTTCGTAAAACTCGGTTTCCGTAGCGAAGGCGGCTTCGTCGGCGAGCATGACCGCGAGACCCAAGGACCTATTCCGGACCATATCGGCGCGCGTCACGAAGACATCGCCTGCCTCGTGCGCGGATTGACCGCGTTCGATCAGGCGGCGGAAAATGAGCTTGATCCCGTCGTTGCCGCCGCCGTGCTGGCTTTCGGATCCGTCTACATCCGCCCGTTCGAGGATGGTAATGGCCGCATTCACCGATCCCTGATGCACCATGTTCTGGCACGGCGCGGATTCAATCCTGCCGGGACCCATTTTCCTGTTTCAGCAGCCATTCTCGACAAGATCGGCGAATACAAGGACGTGCTGGAAAGCTATTCGCGTAGATTGCTTCCATGCATCGAATGGGAAACCACCCCCCAGGGCAACGTCAAGGTCTTGAACGATACAGCTGACTTCTATCGCTTCTTCGACGCAACGCCGCACGCGGAATTTCTCTACGCATGCGTGCAGAGGACCATCGACCAGGATCTTCCGAGGGAAGCCCGGTTCTTGCGGAGCTTCGATAGATTCCGCTCGGGCGTCGAAAACATGATCGACATGCCGGAGCGGACCCTCAACTGCCTCCTTGGATTCTTGCAACAGAATGAAGGGCGACTGTCAAAGCGCGCCCGTGACAACGAATTCTCCCGGTTGACGCCAGACGAAGTCACGAAGATCGAGGAGCTTTATCAAGCCGCCTTCCACGATTCCGGTTAAGTGTCTTGTCAAGCGTTGGCTGAGTTTATTGCCGTCTCCCTGCGGGACCGGGCTGTCGGCTGGCGCTGAAACCCCGGCTTACGCCGGGTTTTCACCCTTCGGGCTTCCATCCCTGACGGAAGCTGCGGCGCGGCGGGATGTCGGGGGTCGCCGTCGCGGGTCCTTGGCATTGACGACCGACGATACAGGAGAGGCAGAGGGGAGCGGCCTTGGCCATGACGGGTTGAGGGTCGGAGGAGAGTCTTCCGGCGCCCGTCATGGAGATTGCTCCCATGAATACGCAGATTGTTGATGCCAGCCGCAACGCCAGTTTCGGCTACAGAGTGGATGTGAGCCGCGGCGAGCGCGTTGGTCGGGTGTCCTCGGAGTGGTTCTGTCGTCCGGCGGATGAGCGTTATCTGTCGCTCAACGAACTGGCTTGCACGGTGCGCGAGCGCGCGGACCGCAGCCGGACGCGCGTGGTCGAAAGTGCGCTCATCCATGTCGAGGCGAGCCGTGCCGATCCTGAGCGCCTGGCCTTGATGCTGCCCGGCTCGGACACGCCGGTCGCCCCGACCCACTGGAGCTTCGGCCAGCTTGCAAGCCAGGTTGGCGCTCCGGCCGCCTACCTGCGGCAGCTCCCCGCGGCACTCGCAGGCATCAACCTGCAATATGGCCTGACCGCCAATCGCCTCGAGCAGATCAAAACGCTCGAGACCGAGGATAGCCGTATCGAGCTTCGCGCTGTCACCGGTCCCGACTATGGCCGGATCTACGACCACGAGCTGGTTGAGGCCGTACAGCGCATCGCTGGCAACGGCACAGGCGATACACGGTGGAAGGTGCCTGGTGCGCTCGACTGGTCAAGTGGCATCTACAATCCGCGCGTCGACATTTCCAAGGACACGACAACCCTCTACGCATCGGACAGGGACGTTTTCCTGTTTCTGGTCGATGACCTGAATCCGATCGAAGCCGGTCGTCTCCGGGACGGCTCGCCCGACCTCTATTTCCGAGGCTTCTATTGCTGGAACTCGGAAGTCGGCGCGAAGACGCTCGGCATGGCGAGCTTCTATCTTCGTGCGGTTTGTCAAAATCGCAATCTGTGGGGCGTGGAGGATTTCGAGGAGATGACCATCCGCCATTCCAAATACGCAGCCTCCCGCTTTGCTCACGAGGCAGCCCCGGCACTGTTGAACTTCGCCAACTCGTCACCCATGCCCTTCGTCAACGGCATCAAGGCCGCCCGCGAGCGGATCGTGGCACGCAGCGACGAGGATCGCACCGAGTTTCTGCGCCGCCGCGGCTTCTCCAAGGCCGAGACAGGCAAGGTGATTGAGGCGGTGCTGGCGGAGGAAGGCCGCCCGCCTGAAAGCATCTTCGATTTCGTGCAGGGCATCACCGCCGTCGCGCGCGACAGGCCGCATCAGGATGTCCGCCTTGACATGGAGGCCAGGGCCAAGAAGTTGCTCGACCGCGTTGCGTAGTTGCGGCCAAGCCGGGGATTCCGTTCTCCAGCTTGGCTCGTCTGCGCTTTTCCGGTTCACCGATCTGGGTCGCATCCGAGATCGGTCGCCACTCAGTTTTCCGATAGCGCGGCAGCCGCCAACCACCGCCATTGCGCCCGCAAAAGCGAGAGCAAGAGAGGGGCGGGCCTGTTCGTGAACGGGTTGGAGGCCGAGAGAGAGGCTCCCGGCCGCCCGTTTCGGAGAAACTGACATGACAAAGGCCGTTCAGAAGATCAAGCTGTCGTCCTCGCGCGACATTCCCTTCAGCAAGCTCGTCTTGAGCCAGAGCAACGTACGGCGCCTCAAAGCCGGCATCTCGATCGAGGATCTCGCCGAGGACATCGCCCGGCGCTCTCTGCTGCAAAGCCTCAATGTCCGGCCTGTTCTCGACGACGTAGGTCAGGAGACCGGCATGTTCGAGGTGCCGGCCGGAGGTCGCCGCTATCGCGCGCTTGAGCTCCTGGTCAAGCAGAAGCGCCTGGCGAAGACCGCGCCGGTCCCTTGCATCGTCAGTGACATGGGTGACGAGATCACCGCGGAAGAGGACTCGCTCGCCGAGAACGTGCACCGCGTCGCGCTTCATCCTCTGGACCAGTTTCGCGCATTCCAGACCCTGCGCGAGCAAGGACGGTCCGAGGAAGATGTCGCGGCCATCTTCTTTGTATCCGTCAACGTGGTAAAGCAGCGGCTGCGGCTTGCGGCGGTGTCCCCGAGGCTGCTCGAGGTTTACGCCGACGACGACATGTCGCTCGAACAGTTGATGGCGTTCTCGGTTACCGCCGAACACGCCCGGCAGGAACAGGCCTGGGAGACCGTCAGCAAGTCGGGCTACGACGAACCGTATCAGATCAGGCGCCTCCTGACCGAGCGTGCGGTGCGGGCGTCCGACAAGCGCGCGCGATTTGTCGGCCTCGCCGCTTATGAAGCGGCCGGCGGCGACGTGCTGCGCGATCTCTTCGAAGAAGATGGCGGCGGCTGGCTCGAGGACGTTGCGTTGCTGGAGCGTCTCGTGGCTGAGAAGCTGAGGGCAGAAGCTGAGACGATCGCCGCCGAAGGCTGGAAGTGGATCGAGACCACCGCCGCCAGCTTTCCCTACGGCCATGACCACGGGCTTCGTCGGCTCGACGGCGATCCGGCTGCTCTCACCGCCGAGGAGCAGGCGCGCTTCGATGCCCTCCAGGCGGAATACGACGCGCTTCAGACAAGATTTGAAGACGCTGACGAACTGCCCGGTGAGGTGGACGCGCAGCTTGGCGAACTCGAGCAGGCGCTCGAAGCGTTCAACAACCGGCCGGACATCTTCGAGCCGGACCAGATGGCCAGGGCCGGCGTCTTCGTCAGCATCGATTGCGAAGGACGGCTTTCTGTCAATCGGGGATATGTCCGACCGGAGGACGAGGTGCCTGCGGCTGACATCGAAGGCGAGCGAGGCACTGATGCACCGGTGACTGAAGGGCAGAAGCCCGATGCTTCCGTCCAGCGCACGGCGGTTTCGCTCGCCGGTGCATCGACCGAGCCGGAGGAGCATGATGAGGATGTTGCAAGGCCGTTGCCGGATCGGCTCATCACCGAACTGACGGCGCATCGTACGTTGGCATTACGGGACGCGCTGGCAGAACATCCGGCAATCGCGTTCCAGGCGGTGCTGCACAACTTCGTGCTGACGGCCTTTTACCGGTACGGATCGACAGGCACCTGCCTTGAGATCGGACTTCGCACGCCGACCTTTCCCGCTCAAGCCCCCGGGCTCAGGGAAAGCGGATCTGCCAAGGCAGTGGAGGCACGGCACGAGTCCTGGAAGGTACGGTTGCCCAAGAGCGAGAGCGATCTCTGGGATGCGCTCACGGCCCTTGACGGTGCCGCACAGGCATCCCTGTTTGCTCACTGTGCGTCATTTGCGGTCAACGCCGTCCATGAACCGGCCAACCGTTCCAATCAGGGCCGTGTCTATGCTCATGGTGTCTGCTCTCGGCTCGATCAGGCCGATGTGCTGGCGCGCGCCGTCGGCCTCGACATGGTTCAGTCTGGCTGGAGACCGACCGTCGACAATTATCTCGGCCGCGTCACCAAGCCTCGTATCCTTCAGGCGGTGCGGGAGGCGCGAGGTGAATCGTCGGCGCAATTGATCGATCACCTGAAGAAGACCGAGATGGCCAGGGAGGCCGAGCGTCTTCTCGAGGGTTCGGGCTGGTTGCCGGAGCTGCTGCGCCTCGTCGACGCCACCGCCTCGCCAGTCGAACAGGAAGGGGAGGCAGGCCCGCTCCCCGAATTCCTCGCCGACAAAGGGCAGGAGGACGGTGGCGACGAGGCTGAACCACAGCTCGATGCCGCCGAATGACGCCTTATCGCGGGACGGCTCCGGCCGTCCCGCACACTTTCCATCGCAACGTCTCATCTCGCGCCCGGCTTCATGCCGGGCTTCTGCCTTCAGCGGCCGTTTCCTCCTTTGCTTGTTTGCCGATGCTTGCCGACGGTTTGGCGGCGCGGTCGTTGTAATCTCGGCCGATCAGATCCTCGGCAAGTCCACGAACGATCTCCTCGAGGCGTTCATCGCTCAGGTCACGCGGTGAGACCGGCGGGGCCCTCCACGCCGTGCCCGGCACTGCATTTCGTCTTGTCGCCGGCCGAATGTGGTGGCGCGGCGTGAGGGCGCGCGGCCGCCTCCTGAGAGGCAAAGAGCGGGCGGGACGGGTTTGAGCCGGCACGGTCCAGAGAGAGCGCCAGCCGGCTCGACCCGTTCCCGCTCTCCGAAAGACATCCTACCATGACCGAATCTCTCACCGGCGGCGCCGCCGCCGCGCCGCTCTCGATGCGTGCCGCTGCAAGTCTCACCTCTGCCGCTCTCCGCGCCGCACGGCAGCTCTTGACCGAGCTCGAACGCGGTCGTCGCATCGATGCCGCTGTCGTGCGCAGCGCCATGGAGGCTGCCTTCGCCGCCTCGGACGCGGCCGGCGCCTGGAATTGGAAGACCGCCTATGACGCCTGCGAGGCGGCGACCGTTCTCTTCCTTCGCAAGTTCGGCCCGGCCATGCGCGCCAAGGTGGGTTCGACGGCCGCCATGCTGCCGATGCTCGCAAGGATCGCGAACCGTCTGCCGACCCATACGCGGCGTTCCGAGGATAGCCAGGCACTTCAACAATTATCGACGCCGATTCCGCTCGGCCTTGTTGCATCTGCGGCGGCGGGCGTTACGCCTGCCGATCGCGTTCTCGAGCCCTCTGCAGGGACAGGCTTGCTTGCTATCTTTGCTGAGCTTTCGGGCGGAGCCCTGGTGTTGAACGAGTTGGCCGAGGACCGCGCGACATTGCTCGATCAGCTGTTCACCGACGTTAAGGTCACAAGCTTCGACGCCGCCCAGATCGATGATCACCTTGAGGCGAGTGTCGCCCCGAGCGTCGTCTTGATGAACCCGCCGTTCTCGGCTGTGGCGAATGTCGAACGATCGATGCCGGACGCAGCTCTTCGGCACATCACCTCGGCCTTGGCGCGCCTTTGCGACGGCGGGCGTCTTGTCGCCATCGTTGGCAAGACCCTTGCGCCGGATAATCCGGCATGGACGGAAGCCTTTGTTCGTCTCCAGGAACGCGGGCGGGTTGCGTTTTCTGCCGCCATTGACGGCGCCGTCTACGCCAAGCACGGGACACAAACGGACACAAGGCTGCTTGTGATCGACAAGCTGCCTGCGGCTGATCCGAAAGTCTTTCCCTCTTCACCGGGCATCGCGAGCGATGTCGCGACCTTATTTGACTGGGTGGCCCAGCATGTGCCTTCGAGGCTACCCCTCGTCACTACGCCGGCTGCGGTCGACCTTATGCGTCGTCGTCCAGCGAAGGCGAGATCGACCGCCGCCGCTGCACCGTGTCAATCATCCACGTCTGAAAGCGCGAGACCAAGAGGCGTAGAGCTCAACTACGAGACAGTCGAATGGTCACCGCCGGAAGGAGCCCGACTGACCGATGCGCTTTATGAGGAGTACGAATTGCAGTCGATCCGGATTCCCGGATCGCATCCACATCCGACCAAACTCGTGCAGTCCGCGGCGATGGCATCCGTCGCGCCACCGAAGCCGACCTACCGTCCGCACCTGCCGTCGCGTGTGGTGACAGATGGACTTCTGTCGGACGCTCAGCTCGAGAGCGTCATTTATGCCGGCGGTGCACATTCCGAGTTCCTGGCAGGCTCCTGGACGGTCGATCCGACCTTTGATGTTGTGGCCGCCGCGTGCGAGGACGCACAGAACGCCATCCGCTTTCGCCGTGGCTGGTTCTTGGGCGATGGCACCGGCGCGGGCAAGGGACGTCAGGTCGGCGGAATCTTGCTCGACAATTGGCTCAAGGGCCGCCGCCGTGCGGTCTGGATCAGCAAATCCGACAAGCTGATCGAAGATGCCCAGCGCGACTGGTCGGCGCTGGGCATGGAGCGCCTGCTGGTGACGCCGCTGTCCCGGTTTAGCCAGGGCACGGCGATCCGGCTTTCGGAGGGCATCCTATTTACAACCTATGCCACGCTACGCACCGACGAGCGTGGCGAGAAGCTTTCGCGTGTCAGGCAGATCGTTGAATGGTTGGGCTCCGACTTCGACGGAGTGATCGTCTTCGACGAGAGCCACGCCATGCAGAATGCGGTCGGGGGCAAGGGCGAGCGCGGCGACCAGGCGGCCTCTCAGCAGGGGCGCGCGGGCCTGAGGCTCCAGCACGCCTTGCCGAATGCTCGGGTGGTCTATGTGTCGGCGACGGGCGCCACCACGGTGCACAACCTCGCTTATGCCCAACGCCTCGGGCTTTGGGGCGGCGCCGACTTCCCGTTCGTCACGCGCGCCGAGTTCGTCGAGGCAATCGAGCAGGGTGGGGTGGCGGCCATGGAGGTCCTGGCCCGTGATCTAAAGGCGCTCGGTCTCTACGCCGCCCGCTCATTGTCCTATGAGGGGGTCGAGTACGAGCTCGTCGAGCACCAGCTTACGTCCGAGCAGGTTCGCATCTACGACGCCTATGCTGACGCGTTCAGCATCATCCATAACAACCTCGACGCGGCGATGCGGGCCGCCAACATCACCGGCGAAACCGGAACGCTGAACGGGCAGGCCAAATCGGCGGCGCGATCCGCCTTCGAAAGCGCCAAGCAGCGCTTCTTCGGGCATCTGCTGACCTCGATGAAGACGCCTTCGCTGATCCGATCGATCGAGCGTGATCTCGACGCCGGCCATGCCGCGGTGATTCAGATCGTCTCAACGGGCGAAGCGCTGATGGAGCGTCGGTTGGCCGAGATTCCGACCGAAGACTGGGGCGATGTCCAGGTCGACATTACGCCTCGCGAGTATGTCCTCGACTATCTCGCCCATTCCTTCCCGGCGCAGCTCTATGAGCCCTTCACTGATTCAGAGGGCAACCTCTGCTCGCGGCCTGTCTATCGCGACGGCCAGCCGGTCGAGAGCCGGGAGGCTGTCTTGCGCCGCGACCGCTTGATCGAAAAGCTTGCCTCGCTGCCGCCTGTTCCTGGGGCGTTGGATCAGGTCATCCAGCGTTTCGGCACCGACATGGTCGCCGAAGTGACCGGCCGTTCGCGCCGCATCGTCCGCCAGCACGACCGATTGGTGGTCGAGAGCCGAGCGGGCTCGGCGAACCTCGCGGAAACCTCGGCCTTCATGGATGACGTCAAGCGCGTCCTCGTGTTCTCCGACGCGGGCGGCACGGGAGGGCAGGGCCTGTTCCGGCCGGAGGACAATCTCGAAAGCCGGTACGGGCGTGATGCCTTGCGCCAACTCTACACCTTGCTCGTTCGCGGCAAGGTCGACGGCTGCTCGCTCGAGTGGTTCGAGGATGCGACCGGCCTGCAACTGACTGATGCCAATGGGCTGAGGGACGACCTGCCGCCGATCACGACCTTCCTCAATCGTTTGCTGGCGCTCACCATCGACTTACAGAACGTTCTGTTCACCGTCTTCGAACAGCTCTTGACCGCTCGGATCGAGGGCGCGATTGCCTCCGGCACCTATGACATTGGGCTGGAAACGCTCCGCGCCGATAGCTTTGTCGTCTGCGACCGGCGGACGATCTACACCCATCCCGGCACCGGGGCGCAGACCCGCCTGCTTACGCTGACCCAGCGCCAGCGCAATCATCCCTTAAGTCTCGATGAGGCTCTGGCTCGGCTTTCCGATCATCGCGCGATCCTGTTGCTCAATGAACGCTCGAGCCGTGCGGCCGTGCAGCTCCCGGCCCCAAGTTTCATGCTCGACGACGGCGAGATCGAGCGGCGCATCCGCCTGATACGGCCGATGGAGCAGCACAGCGTCTCCCTCAACATGATGGCGGAAAGCCATTGGGCCGAATCGGATCGCGAATGCTTTACCGCGGCCTGGCTGGCGGAGCTCGCCGAGCTACCCGAGTTCACGCAGAGTACGATCCACGTCGTGGCCGGCTTGCTGTTACCCATCTGGAAGCGGCTGCCCAATGAATCAAGCCGAGTTTATCGGCTCCAGACCGACGCGGGCGAACGCATCATCGGCCGCAAGGTCTCCGCCGTCTGGGTCGCGAACGTCCTTGCCGCGGATGCTCCCACGTTGACGCCGGACGCTGCCTTTGTCGCGCTGATGGAGGGACGGATCATCGTCGATCTTGCCGAAGACCTCCAGCTCCGCCGTGTCCGATTGATGGGTGCAACCCGCATCGAACTGTCGGGATTCAGCGACACCATGCGCGATCGCCTGCGGGCTTATGGTCTGTTCGCGGAGATTATCTCCTGGAAGCTCCGCATGTTCGTGCCCACGGACCCAAGCGGCGTGGAGGTCCTGGCGAAGGTGCTCGACAGCTACCCGGTCGCGCGCGTTGGTGGACGGGAGGCCGCGTGATGCCCCGCGACGCCTCCGAATTGGCACGCCGCCTCGCGCGCGAGGCCGAGGCGGTATGCCGGCACTATCTCTCCAATGGTAGGCGGGCCGGACGGTACTGGGTGGTCGGCGACGTCCACAACACGCCGGGCCGTTCGTTGTTCGTACGGCTCCAGGAATCGCCGAAGGGTCCCGCCGGCAAGTGGACCGATGCCGCGACCGGACAACATGGTGACCTCCTCGACGTCATCCGCGAAAGTCTGGCCTTGCGAGACTTTCGCGAGGCGGCCGAGGAGGCGCGACGCTTTCTGAAGCTACCTCGTTCCGAGCGGCAACCTGCTCAGGAACTGGTGGGTCCAGCCGTGCCGGCCGGATCGCAGGAAGCAGCCCGTCGCCTTTTCGCCATGTCCAGCCCAATCGACGGGACTGTGGTTGAAGATTATTTGCAGCGTCGCGGAATCGCCCGCATCCACCATGGCGGCAGCTTGCGCTTCCACCCGCGTTGCTACTATCGACCGGACGAGCATTTGCCGACCGAAACATGGCCAGCGATGATCGCCTGCGTCACGGACCTCATTGGGCGGATCTCCGGTGTGCATCGCACCTGGCTCGATCCAGACGGCTTTGATCGTGTCCGGCTCGGCAAGGCTCCTGTCGACACGCCACGACGGGCCATGGGCGACCTGCTCGGCAATGCCGTTCGTTTCGGCCTGGTGGACGACGTGCTCGCTGCCGGCGAGGGCATCGAGACCATGCTGTCGCTGCGTTACGTTCTGCCGACCTTGCCGATGACAGCGGCGCTGTCGGCCAATCACCTCTCAGCCATGTTGCTGCCATCTGGGCTACGTCGACTCTACATCGCCCGCGACGCCGATGCCGCCGGAGATGCCGTACAGGCTAACCTTACCCAGCGCGCGGAAGATGCCGGCGTTGAAGCGATCGCGCTGTCGCCTCGGCTGGGCGACTTCAATGAAGATCTGCATATCTTCGGCCCTGAAGCGCTCCGAGCAGCGTTGCTGCTTCAGCTCGTACCAGAAGACGTCGCTCGCTTCCTGCATTCGCCCCCGCTGGCCGAGGAAAAAGCCGCTATCGTTCGATCGACCGCGCTGGATCGGTCGTAGATTGGTCCAATGCCGGAAGAGCACGCGACCACGGCCTTCTGGAGGGCGATCGGACGGCAAGCGGTTCGGGCCGGCAATAGCTGCGTCCGGCTATTTTCCGCCGCGCGCAGGCAATGAGAAGAACGCTGGCGATCCGACCAGCGCGCTTTGCATCGCGAAGCAAAATAGCCGGCCTCCGCCATCCTCCGCTGCCGCTTCGGCCCTCCGCTTCCGCCTACGCCCTACCGGGCTTCGGCGGACAAGCCGCTCCGGGTTCTGGCCCGTTCCGCCCGCCGTCTGAGTGATCGCCACGAAGGCCGCGATGGGCGCGGCCAATCCGGCAAAGGACCTCTTCCCATGACCGACCACGACGACATCGAACCGGCGCAGGCCACGTCTTCGACCGACCACGTCCTGAGCGAATTGCAGCTCTTCGGCTATCGTCCCTTCGACGACCAGCCAGATCCAAGACCACTTCCCGAGGCGAGGATGATCGCCGGTGCCATCGTCGATATGTTCGACGCCTTGGTCGCCACGCTGAGCGATACGCGGCTTGAGCCGGACCTCAACGAGCTCCTTTGGTCGACTGTGAACCTGTTCCATCGTGCCGTCGACCGCATCGAACGCCAACTCGACGACAATGAACAAGGCCAGCGCAAGAGCCAACGGGAGCAGAACGGGTCGGAGGTGCGATCGGTCGAGCTTGAGCGCCTGACGGCCGAGGGCATCACGCTGATCGAGCGTCGAAATTGCTTGGAAATCTTTCGCGATCAGGCGATCGAACGATTCGAGGTCTACACCGGCTCGTTCTGGCGTCCCCGGTCGGGCTCGCTGGTCAACCACCGCACGCTCACCGCGGCGATGATCGACTCCCGCGACTTCATCGCCGCCAAGCGTCGTTCCGAGACCGAGGTCATGTTGCCGCCAGGAGTGAAGATCGCACTCACCGGCGGGCTAGACTTCAACGACCACCGCCTCATCTGGGATCGCCTCGACAAGGTTCACGCCAAGCATCCCGACATGGTCCTGCTCCATGGCGGCTCGCCCAAAGGCGCCGAATTGATCGCCTCCAAATGGGCGACCACCCGCAAGGTGCCCCAGATCGCCTTCAAGCCCGATTGGACAAAGCATGCCAAGGCGGCCCCCTTCAAGCGCAATGACGTCATGCTCGAACTCCTGCCGATCGGCGTCATGCACTTTCCGGGTACAGGGATCCAGGACAACCTCGCCGACAAGGCGAGGCGTTTCGGCATCCCCGTTTGGAGATTCGGCGGCGCGTGAGCGCCGTCATCTCGCCCCCAACCTTCAGAGCGGAGTTGTATAAGCCGCAACTCCGCCTCGTTCAGACCTTATATCCGAAGTCGCGCCGTGGTGGTGGTGGAAGGTGCGACTTGCAAATCCATGCAATGGAGCCGCCACCATGCCCGCCCTTGGGCTTGTTCTCAACGCACTCGGCATCGGTTTGTTCTGCTGGGCAGTTTTCGCGCTGGCAGTGTATGCCTTGCCGTTCTTCGTCGCACTCAATTGCGGGATGATAGCGTTCCATGGCGGCGCCGGCGTCATCGGCGCGCTGCTCATCGCAATTGCCGCGGGCGTGCTGACATTTGCCGTCGGTGGGACCACCTTCGCTGCCAGCCGATCCGTAGCCCTGCGCGTCATGATCGCGACCATATTTGCTGTTCCAGCTGCCATCGCCGGCTACAATGTTGTGCTCGCGCTATCGCAGATCGCAGTGCCGTCGCTGGCCTGGCGTGAGGCCTTCGCCTGCCTCGGCGCGCTTTGCGTAGGCGGCACGACGTGGACGCGCTTGACTGTGCTTGCTTGCGGAGACCCTTCTGTTCGAGCCGGCTAGACTTGACGCAACCGCCTCAACCATTCTCGCGGCCGCCACACGCGAGGGATGATCCTTCGTCCCCTTCCTCGTCGAACAGGTTCGCCTGGTTCGTTGAATGCGGGGTCAAGGTGATGAGAGCGAGAAGCAAATCTGCCTCTTCGGTGCGCTTCCACCAGGCTGCAGCAATCTCGGCCGGGCCCACTCGGCGCGGTGGCTCATTGCGCGCTCTCGATCGTTCGGTCACGGACGATACCGCCCTTTGCGGCTGATTGTTTCTCTTTCTTCGCTGAATCGTTCCAACATCTTGAGCAGTTGAACCGAGAGTGGCCAGTCTCCTCCTTGAGATTGCGCTTCAGCACGCGGACGCACGTGGCCTCTTTGATGGCTTGATCTGGCCGAAGACCGGCTTCGCCTCGATCGTCTGAGCCGCAACGCCGTTGCTGCGACTTTCTTCCCCTGGGCTGCGCCCATTCCTCGCGAGACAAGAAAGTCGCCTCAACGGCGTCCTCCGCTGTGCTCCGGCCCTTGGAACG
>NZ_CAADFC020000010.1 GCF_900696085.1 Bradyrhizobium ivorense | reverse complement strand
TCAATCCGACGCTCTGTCGAATGCATTGTCGCGCTCTCCGATGAGGCTGCTACCGACGCCACGGGCCCACCCTCGGCCACAACTGCCCTGACAAAACCAGTCTCGGATTTGGTCCGGTTCGCCGCGAAGGCTCTTCGCCAAGTCACCAATAGAGAACGCGACAAGCCGTACCGCCGCGCTGTCGCCGCTACCAGGCGAGGCTCGGATAGGCTCTCCAAAACAATCCGCGCCTTCTCCTCCTCAGACCAACGCCGCCGTCGGCCTGTATCGACCACTTCAAGTCGATTCAGCGTACTGATCGTATGGCTGTCCATACGTACAGTTCTCAACCATCAGGCCAGCCCGCCGCAAGGCGGCTCCCCTCGGAGGCTTACGCAAGGTCGGCGGGAAGCGGATCGGAAGGCGTTGTCACGAGGGCAAATCAATCATATTCGCCGCTAAAATTCGCGACCGATCTCCCTCGTGAGTCAATAAGCCACAGCTTAACCGGAAGCCTGCGGACGCCAGGTTGCCTGCGGCATTCGCCAGTCAATTCCGGACAGGAGATAGGATAGTTGCGCAACGCTGATCGTCACAACGCCGTCCGCCAGCGATGGCCACAAAAAGCGGCCGCGCTCCAACCGCTTCGTGAACAGACATGCGCCCTGGCCATCATGCCAAATGATCTTGATCAGGTCGCCGCGGCGGCCCCTAAAAACGTAAAGATCACCAGCGTGTGGATCCCGCTTCAAGCTCTCCTGAACCAGACGCGCAAGGCTCGGGAAGCCTCGGCGCATATCGGTATGGCCGGTCGCAAGCCACACCCGCACATTACCCGGTATGGCGATCATCGGCGCTCAAGCACCTCGAGGACCCGCGCCAGTGCCTCCGGGTCGACGTGCGCATCCACCCGGATGCGTCGCCGGTTGCCAAGATCAATCTCGATCAATCCAGTACGCGCGGACGCTACGGAGCGCACCCGACCGTCACCCGCAGGCAAAAGCTTCGCAGTTTCCTCCACCTCCGTAGCGACGATCTGCACCGGCGCAAAAGATGGTACGACCTGCTCTGATGTCCGTGCTTGTCGACGCCAGGTAAACACCAGGCTGGCCGCGACTCCGTTGCGGCGCGCAACCTCAGTCACCTTCGCGCCCGGCACCAACGTCTCCTCGACAATCCGCACCTTGTCGTCCTGCGACCAGCGCCGCCGCCGCTCCAGCCCGCCCAAAACCTCGACTCGCATCGCCTGATGACCTTAAAGCTAGACTTAAGGCTACACGCTTCGCGAATTACCTCGCGTCACGCAAGACGGCGCCCGTCGGATGCGTACACTCCGATTCTGCCGCTCAATGGACGAACAGGTTGCGGGCATGGCAATAAGTCGCTGCCGGCGCTTTCGCTCCCGCTCGAATAACACCCGGTCTAAACGACTGCGCCAAAGAAAAGACGCCGCCCTATGGACCGAGAGACTTAGGAACGAGTGGCTTTGTCGGAGATAATCTACGTGCTCCCGGCTACCCCCAATAGCCCCGCCGGGAGTGTAGAATGGCGGCCTCGGCGGTGATGCGCCGGGGTCGTTTTCATTGTGCAGCAGTTTGTGCGCACAATCCCGTATATTAAAAATTTAATCAATGATTTCAATGAGTTTTTGCGGGAGGGGTGGGATTCGAACACCACGGTGCCCCGTAGCTATTGGCGCCGTATCTCGTCAATGGCGCCATGAGAGGAGACCACCCCCTTATATCAACTCTCATGTTCCATGGCTGCGATTCAGTTCACGATTAATCCGATCCTTGATCCGACGGACCGCAAGAAGTTGCAACCTCGTTCGGGTCTTGCCACTGATCGCCTTGCCATCGACCTCAAAACTGTAGCGCCACTCGCCCGGTACCTCTTCTCGCATACTGAATTGCACGCCTCTATGTTGCATGCTCTTCAACCCCGATGACATTTGCCCTCCCGCATCGCAGTCGTCGAGCTGCAAATTGTTCTGTGATTCCTCAATCATGAGAGCGTTGATCGGGCAAGGAAGGGAACCGCCGATCCCATCGGACCGGCGGCCAAGTCAAGGGAGGAAGTGCCCGTTAGGGCAGCGGTACTGGAAGTACCGCCTCGGCACCGCCAACTCTTGGCGGATCTCGAACAAACGTGTTCGCTAAGAAGCCAGAAGATGATCCCGAGTCGTCGGGTGGAGGTCACCCGAAGAGGTCGGCGCGGCTTCAAGTAATTCAATTGAGGCTGCATCAAAAGAGAAAGTTGCGTACGTATCGTACCAACTGAGCTATTTCCGCCTTCTCGTTCCTTGTTATCGAATCTCTGCCGAACGATTCACGAATACGCAGCTCGCCATTCGACGAAGTCTGCCATCTTACGCTTCGAAACTAGTCGCCAATCGCAAGAAATTCATAAGCAACACGAGCCCTTCTTGAGTAAGCACTGACTCCGGGTGAAATTGCACGCCGTGGGTTGGGTGATGCCGATGTGACAAGGCCATAATCTCACCTTCATCTGAGCGGGCTGTCACCATGAGCTCCGGTGCTTCTGATAGATCGAGTTCGACCGCTAAAGAATGGTACCGCCCAACACAAAGTGGAGACGGGAGTTCCTCGAACAATCCACGACCGCTGTGCGTTATGGGTGAGGCTTGGCCGTGCATGGGACGATGTGCACGCACGACGCGTCCCCCGAAAACGCTCCCAATACACTGGTGACCGAGACAGATGCCGAGGATTGGGACACGATCAGAAAGTTCGCGGATAACTGCGGTGGATATACCCGCCTGCATGGGAGTGCAGGGACCTGGAGATATGACGATTGCGCGTGGCTTGAGCGCAGCAAGATCAGTGACACTGATCGCGTCATTTCGGACCACTTGCGTCTGTGCACCAAGCTTGCGGAAATAGCGCGCAATGTTGGACACGAAGGAATCGTAATTGTCGACGATGAAAATCAAAACGCACCAGATGGATCGGCGCCAAAGGCCTCGAACAGTCGTTTTGCTTTGGCAAGTGTCTCCTCATATTCTGCTTCCGGATTCGACATCGCCGTTATTCCGCCGCCTGCATGAAACACAGCCAGGCCGTCATAGATCACGACGGTGCGGATCGCAATGTTCGTGTCCATGTGTCCGTTGAATCCGATGAAGCCGATCGCCCCGCAATAGACCTCTCGCGCCAATTTCTCGATGTCTGCAATGATCTCCATTGCTCGTACCTTTGGAGCGCCAGTGACGGAGCCGCCGGGAAAGCAGGCCCGAAGTAGACTGACAGCGTGCTGGTCTGGAGCAAGCGCGCCTCTCACCGCCGATACAAGGTGGTGCACTGAGGCATAGGTTTCGAGCTTGCAGAGAGCTGAGACTTCGACCGAATTGTCTGTACAAACGCGTGAGAGATCGTTGCGCAGCAGGTCGACGATCATAATATTCTCCGCGCGATCCTTTTCGGAGGCCAAGAGGAGCTCCGCGCGGAGCCCATCTTCCGCGGCATCGGCGGAGCGCGCGATTGTGCCTTTGATCGGCCGTGTTTCGACCTGCCGGCCCTCAAGCCGCAGAAATCGCTCAGGAGAGCTCGATGCGATCGTCAGCGTGTCATAGTGCAGGAGAGCCGCAAACGGGGCCGGGTTCAAAGACCGAAGCTGGCAATAAAACGTGAGAGGATCGAATAAGGGTGACACTTTCGCGCTGAAGCGCTGCGCGATGTTCGCCTGGAATATATCCCCAGCCAGGATCAAATCGACGATGCGCTGGACTGCGGCCATGAAGCTTTCACGGCTAAAATTCGAATGCCATCGCCCTGCGGTGCTGGGTATTATGATCCGCGACGGCTTTGGCCTAGCAAGCAGCGCTGCAAGCTCGTCGGCGCGACGACGCGCGCGCTCGGCTCGTCGAGTGGGGTCCTGCTCCGGCCAGCCGGTCGAAACGATCCAGCACTTCTGGTCCCGGTGATCGAAGCTGACCACCACGTCGTAAAAGTGCAACATTGATTGCGGCAACCCCAGACCCGTAATTGACGGTGCCGGCAGCCGCTCCAGTGTTCGGTTTAAATCGTAGGCAAGGAAGCCGGCTGCGCCGCCCTGGAATGGGGGGAGATCGGGGCGATGCACTTCCTTGTATCTGGCAAGAAGGTCACGGAGGACCTCCCATGGATCCCCTGTAATTGCTTCTCCGTTCCAACTTGCCTGTCCATCCGCGACTACGTAGGTGCTGAACGGCTCGCAGGCCAGATATGAGTAACGGCCAAGCAGCTCATGCCTTGCGGCGCTGTCGAGAAAGGTAAGTTGCCGCCGCTGCGCAAGACATCGCAGCGCCTTGACGGGCTCAATCCACTGCAACTCGCGGACGTGCATGGCTATCTGCTACGGCAACCGGTAGGTTGTGAGGCCTGCGCCGCGTGATGCCTTTGCGAAGGAGAGCTATTTCCGTCCAACACGTATGAGACTTGCGGCTGATCACGATGCTATTCACGGCCGGCTGTTCCACTACGCCGAGCGACTTGCTCTAGCCCTGCCGTTCGAGCGAAATGCACGTCTTTCGACAGCTCATAGTCAGCGGCAAAGCGCAACTCCCGGAGTGGCCGGACGCTTCGGATCGCTTCTCGATACAAAGCGTGCGTTTTGTACGCGGCGAGATCGGTTTCGCTGTCGAATTCACCATAGACTACGACATCTATATCATTGCCGAGCTGGTCGCCCTTGCGGTTGCGGGCAATCTCGAGCCGGCGCGCATATGGGATTGAGGTGAGAACCGATAGGCCTTCGAGGATTTGATCGATATCGGTTTTTTCCTTGGCTGTGAAAAAGACGATGTGACGGATCATGGTGGCCGTAAACGTAACGCCGTAACTTGGCCACTTGTTATATCGGGATTTAGCCTAAGGCAATGCCGAACAGGGCATCAATAGACGGAGCGGTCTTTGGCGCTGTACGATCCCGCGACTGTGCAGCAGACCCTCCTTGAGCGGAATCCGACAGTTGCCGTGGCCAATGCCTCTGAATAAGGCTACTAAGTGATGCGTGATCGACGGGCGCGCTATCAGGCCTTGTAAAGGCGCTGCTGGCGACTTCAAATTTTGAATATTGCCGGGACCCGTGCCGTTCAAAAAGAGGCCCTCGGTGCGTACGAAGCCGCCAGCGAGGCCTCGACGTGTTGTTTGGCAGGATCATCCTGATCGACGACATCGGCCGAGCCCGCTCGCGCTTCGGCGGAACAACGTCGAAAGCGCAAAAATCACTCTCATCGTCGCTAATATGCTTCGATCGCTGTTTTCCGACGTATCCTCGCTCATTCGATTGACCGCAGGCACCAATCGCACAGCTTCGCTCGAAGCGTACCGTTCTGCGTCTATTAGGCTACATCCTGCGGCGCGTGAACGCTTCCGTCCGATTCGGACGGTATTTGCGCGCCGACAACAATCTTAACCTGCCACAACGCATCAAACGCAACTCTGGGAGGCCGCAATGGCGCGCGCAGCAGCCGTCGATGGTTCAACGTAACAGCCGGTGTTCGGAAGTTCATAGGGGGCAGCTGACACTTATCGCGACGGGTATCTCGCATAAAGTGCTGCTGTTAGCGTTGAAGGGCGATGCACGCAGCAGGGTCGCTGAGCAGCCGTTTGCTCGAACCGGGAGGTGAGGGCACCATACGGTCAACGTCTTGCGAAGAGTAAGTGGTCCTGTCGACCGGCGTCCGCTTTGTGAGGTCGCTGCACAATGGAGAATAGATGCCTACAACGCCGGACAAGAGGTCAAGCTCGGCGAGCCAGCAGCGGATAGTGGTCGCGGGTACAGGCGTCGGCGTTGGAAAGACGGTGTTCTGCGCAGGGCTCGTCAATCTTCTGGGCGCGAAGTTTTGGAAGCCAATTCAAATTGGCCTCGAAAAAGAAACGGACACTGATCGTGTCGCTCGGTTTGCAAGTCTTTCGCCGGATCGCATCGTGCCTGAGGCGTACCGACTGCAGACGGCCGCCGCTTGGCCGCACTGTTCCGCGGAAATTGACGAGGTCCGCATCAAAGCGGAGTCCCTGGAGCTGCCGGACACTGAAGGACAGCCACTTGTGATCGAGGGGACCGGCGGGCTCATGGAGCCGCTGAGTTGCGGCTCGCTTTACATTGATCTTTTGGAGAGATGGCGGCTTCCTGTGGTACTGTGCACCAGCACAACTTTAGGCACAATTAATTGTTCACTGCTGTCTATAGAGGCGCTCCGCAGACGCCAGATCGACATTCTTGGAATCGCTTTCGTTGGCGAAAAGAATTCAGATGCGGTGAGCGCGATTTGCGAGCTTGGACGGGTGCGGTGGTTAGGGCGGCTGCCGTGGATTGCGCCTTTGTCGGCAGATACGCTGCAAGCGGCGTTCAAGGCATCCTTCTGGCCGGATGATTTCAAGTCATGACGCTATAGAGTAAGCCGGTAGGGGTGGGAAGGTTCGAAGTCGAGACACATCGAACACATCTCGCTGGGGGCACGTGACCTGATGCATCAGTCATAGGTCTCGAGCCGAACGTCCGATGTCACGCTGACGGTTAGCTCGGGTCGGCTTTCGGTTGAAGACCGCGAAGGATTTCGACGATCTTCCGGACTTTTGTCCAATCCGTGCCTGAGAAACGACTGCAGCAGGACCCGTGATGCGGTTTCTGGCGCCAGGGCGCGTCGTGCCCGTCAATGAATGCGCGAGACGGATACGAATTGCGCGCCGATTATTTCAACGGGCCGCTTTGTCCGAAACGTGCAATGCTGTGCCGGAAGCGCAGCAGTCAGTTCATAAAATCCAACGACCCAACTTTTGCTAGTTGCGCGCTTAGGTCGAAAGGCATTCGATAACAACCAATTTTCGGTCAGGTTTATCGGAGTGGCCCTCCTTCCCTCTAGAGACCTGCACACTATAAATTTTTAAGCTTGGGGATTTGGCATGTTGAGGCCGGCAGTCAATTTGATCGCACTGTTTGCTGGTTGTGTGCTTGCCGGATGCGGGTTGCGCGTCCCAGAGATCCGCGATTTTCCTAACGGTGGGTCAACTGCCACGAGGTAAGTGTCAATGAGGTGCCACCCGAAGTCCGCAGCGCTTGAGCAGCGGTCAAACCGAGCGAACTCACGGCCCGGATATATTTGCCCGCTGAAGGCCCAGTTTGCCAAGCCGTTGATCGGTGGCATTAGCGAAGCGAACTGCCATTTTATTCCGGACAGATGCTGGTCGTTCGGTCTGCGAACAACTCTTCCTCGTAGCGTGCTCGATGTCGCTGATGCTCCGATACTGACCAAATGCAGCACAGTGAACCGATGCGATAGGCCAAACGCCGATGCGGTTTGTCGGAGCCACCAACGACAATGCCATGAGATGTGATTTTCAGGTGCGCCTTTTTTGTTGCGCTGGCTTTAGCTGACTTGACTTTTCATTGGAGGAGCACACCCATGGCAAAAGCACTCTTTTGGGGAACCCTTCTGTTCGTCCTGATCATCGGCGGGCTATCCTACTTCTATACTCAAGCTTTGAACCAGCTTCAGGCGGACAGCGAAAAAATCGCTCAGATACGGACAGACTACGAAACGCGATTGCACGAGCTGCAGAAGAACCTGATGGTCGAGCAAACCAAAACTGTGGCCGTTCCGACTCAGACCGTGACAACGGAATGCAGGTCACCCAACATTAATTTCGGCGGTATCAAGCTTCCGCCCGTTTGCACCCCTGTCGTCAAAACGACCACCCAGAACGTCCAACAGGTTGTGAAAGTGGAGGATGCAAAGGTACGGGCAGAACTAGATGAGACGCTCGCCCGCTTGAAAGGTCTGTCGAACCAAAATCAGAATGCAAAATCTGTCCTTGACGAGTTTAGGCCTTGGTACGAGTTTGCGCAGCAATTAATGAAGCCTGTCATAAGCATCACCGTTCTTGTAGTTAGCCTGATCATCATCCTCTCGAAGAGATACAATGCCGACCAGGAAAAATGGGCTTTCGGCTCCCTCGGTACAATTATCGGTGTGTGGTTGAAGTAGTTCGTTGCGACTGGCGTGGCGAAGGTAGATAAATTGGATCCGAATTTGCGCGCAGCCCAAAGTGAGCCGAATGGCATGTGAGAGCTGTCGAAGGCGCGTTCGTTCTCGCGTCTGTGGCCGCTTCAGACCGAGTTGTTTCTTGTGTTTGACCGCAGTTTGGGTTCCTGAATTTGACCTTCGGCGCAGTTCGGGAAGCACGAACTCGATGAAGTCCTTGAACCCCTCGGGAACGGTTCCCGTCTACAAGTTGAATCCATCAGGAGGCATCTTGGCAATCTCGTCAGCCGTCCATCGGATGTCCATGCCTATCGATAAGACCCCTTCTACGGCTTTGGTCAGCCTGATGATGAGTTCGAGGGTTCGATCTGGCGTAGGGGGTGGGGCTTTCGCGCTAGTATTATAATACCGTATTTGAGTGACCGGGTCTTCGTTGGGTTGACATTGCTGGACATTCCACCACCTTCAGTGGAATTCCGTCGCTCACTCTCGGGATACAAGGAACGCAAATGACGATCGCCACGCTAGTTTTGTGCGCTATCAACGCGCCTCACAGCAAACAGCTGGACGCGCAGGCACTCATTTCTTGTCTTAAGAATCCAGCTGCCGCTAAGACTGTGCCGGGACACATGTCCGCATTCTTCGGCGAAGTTGAGCCATCTTTGCAGAAAGAGTTCGCTCATCAGTTCGGCATCAGCGATGCGGAGCTCGTTGCTTCCGCAAAAGCGTTTTCCAGCTATTCGGGTGAACATTACCCGATTGCAGCGTGATAACCGAGAAGACTAGCTCGGATTGGGCGCAGCTATTTCGGATAGCGCGCGACCTAATTCGTCAGGTTAACTCTCAAGGAACAGTCATAGACCATTGGACCTTCGGTGGAGGCACCGCGATGATGCTGCAAATTGCACATCGCGAAAGCCACGACGTCGACATCTTCCTTTGCGATCCGCAATTGCTGCCGTTTTTGGATCCGCAGAAACAGGACTTCAACTTCGAGATACGCCCAAGCGAATACCAAGGTGACGGGAATCGCTTTCTCAAGTTGGCGTTCGAAGCTGTTGGCGAGATCGATTTCATCGTTGCCGGTCACAAGACCGCCAAACCAACGATTGAGAGAAAAATTGAAGGTATGAACGTCCTGCTAGAAACGATCCCGGAAATCATCGCCAAAAAGATCATCTATCGTGGGAAGAGTATCAAACCCCGAGATATCTTTGATATCGCTGCAGCAAGCGTCGATCATTCCGTTGAACTGATCCGCGAGCTGAACCCATATCGACAGAACGTGATGGAGACTGTCGCTCAGATCGATAGGCTAAATCCTGAATTTGTGCGCGGGGCAATAGATAGTCTTATCATAAGGGAAGGCTATAAAGGAGTTGCCGCAACAGCTCTCGACCGAGCAAAGGATATTCTTCGGGCAGTGTAATCTTCGCGGACATTGCGGATCTCCGTTAGAATGCAGCTGGCTTTCTTACAAATTGCTAGTTCGGCCGGTTCAGTGGTAGTGACAGATAGGATCTTTCGGCGACCGCCGCCTCATGGCTTGCACCCGGATCTGACACAATCTTCAGAGGAAATTGACCGACGGGCCTTGCGAATTCCATCGCAACGTTCCCACCTGCTTTAGCGACCAACGCCTTCAGGCGATCGAACTCGCCGCACCAGATTGTTTCCATGTCGCGGTCACGATTCGTATCGCGAGCTTCGGCCGAACTGCCGATCCCCACGGCGCGCACCTGGAGGAGATCCGATCTCGATCCGCCCAACAGTTCTATCCCGTAGCCAGGATTGGCCGCCTTGCGCAGGACGATCTCCCCGTTCTCGACCCAGGCGGTCGCCATTCCCTCCGATACCTCATATCCCAGGCTGGCAAGACCTTCGAGCACCGCGCGCCTGCGCTCCGCTGCGGCCATCGCCTTGAATTCTTCCTCGATGAGAAAGTCGGCGCGCTTGACGAGGTCTTGCCCGTTGCTGAGCGTCGGCGAGGCGAAGGTCTCCTCGATCTCAGTCAGCAACAAGGCTACCTCGGCTGATTTCATCACAGAAAGCTCGGCGCGTCGCGCCCGAAGCTCGTCGGCTAGCCGCGCACTGGCGCGGCCATCCTTCACAGCCGCGGTTAGGTCTAACAGAAGGCTATCGGCGACAAGCGGTCTTCGAGCCAGCGGCTCGCCTTCCAAGAGCGCGACACGGTCCGAGAATGGAGACGAATCGATCCCGAGCCCGCGCAACTCGCCGAGAAGAGCATCGACGCGCCCCAGAGCGGGATCCTCCATCTCCTGAGGCTGTCGAGCGATCCATTCCTGCAGAGTGCCACGGCGTTCGCCTGCTCCCAAGCGAGTAGCAAGCTCCCGTTGCCTGACTGTTGTGGTATCCTGTGCCGCCTCGGAAGGAAGCAGCAAGAGCGCCTTTGCCATGGCCGCCTCCAGGCGTTCGGAAGATGCCGCCGAGCCACTGAGCTCGCTTCGAATGTCGAGGGGAATCTCGACCTTCAGACCTTGCAGCCTCTGTAGCAGCGCCTCGGCTGCGACTTTCGAACGCCTCAAATCACGCTTCGAGCGCGCCGCCAATTCGGCAGCCCGTTCGATCCGGCGGTCGGAGTCCGACTGAAGGAAGGTGATCTCGGCGGCAACCTGCTTCTGTAGTTCAATGAAACGGTCGGCCTCGAGCAGGCGATGAAGCTCGTCGCGCCGCGCTCTGACTTTTTCGATGTCGTTCTGCTCAATCGTCCCGTTGCGTCTGCCGGCGGAGGTCCAGCTTTCGATCGCGGCCTCAAGCCGCGCCAGGTTGCGGCGGCAGATGGCGATGATCTCGGCTCGGGTAACGATCCTGAAGGCTTTGGGTCCGCTCATTGCAATCCTCTCTCACGCAGTGCGTGTTCGACGGCTTTCTTGAGCCTTTGGCGTTCGGCGTCTGGAGCGTGAGTCCAAGCATAGGACGAAACCCTGTGGACATAAGGAACGGTTCTTCCCAACACGTTGGGACGCCAGATTTCGCGGGCACGCGCTCTTTCCAGCAACCGGTGTCGCGGCGCGTCGCATTCCACGCCGATCGCGTAAAGGCCGGTCCGGGGGTCGGTCACGGCGAAATCAAGGCTGAATGCGCCGCTGTCGCGAGCCCGACTGGGCTCATAGCCATTCGCCGCCAAGAAGGCCTCGACGGACCTCGTGAATCCATCGTCCTCGTGATTTCCAGGCTCGTTCTGGGGGCGCTGTTCGGTGACCATGCGGTCCAGAAGCGTCTTTCCGGAGTCTGAAAGACCATCAGATACCGTCCTGGCATATTCGAGGTAGCCTTGCAGATAGTCGCGCGGCACCCTGGGACCGCTCCGCCTTGTCAGCAAGTCAGATATCTCCGATATCGGCATGGATGTCGCTATGACCACCTTCTCCCTTGCGCGCGTCACCGCGACGTTCAGGCGGCGCTCGCCTCCAGCGTGCCCCAGCGCGCCGAAGGTCTTGCGGAAGACGCCGTGCTCATTGCGACCAAAGGTCGTGGAGAAAACGATGATGTCACGCTCATCGCCTTGCACATTCTCCACATTCTTGACGAAAAAGCCCATATCCTCGCCATGCTCGATACGTTCGCGCTCGCGCATCAATGCCTCCCGGAACGCTGCATCGTTTTCGGCACGATCTTCCAAGACATCTTCTATGGCGTCGGCCTGCTTGCGGTTGAACGTGACGACGCCGGCCGACGGTGGCGATGAATCCTGCCAAAGCTCGGACAGGTATTGCACGACATCGCTGGCTTCTTTTTGGTTCGTCTGGGCCCTGTAGACGCCGTCCGAGCGCACGACTTCGATCGGCTTGAGCCTGCGGATCGTCTCTACGGGATGGCGAACCGGGACGCTAAGACCGTTGGCGTAGAACGATGCATTCGAAAATGAAATCAGCTCTCGATACTTTGAGCGATAGTGCACCTGCAAAGTACGGGTCCTAAGGACGGAGCGGGCGAGCTGGAGGAGGTCCGGACAATCCTTGATCTCTCTGCGATTCCACGTCTCCGCGAAGGCCTCGCGTTCCTCCTCGCTGGCTCCCTCTTCCGGTTCCTCGCCGTCGAATATCGCCGCTTCGTCGTTCTCGACCCGACTTGCGAAGAAGGAGGTCGGCGGCATCTGCTTTTCGTCGCCGCTGACGACAACGAGCCTGCTTCGGAACAGGGCGGGCAGGGCATATTCAACGGGCATCTGCGAAGCCTCGTCAAAGATGACGGTATCGAACAGTCCCGCGCGCGGTTGCAGGACGCGGCTTGCGACATCTGGTGTCATGAGCCAGACCGGCCGGAGTGCGAAAAGACCGAGCGGAGCGGCGCGATCGATGAATTCGCGCAATCTTAGCGCTCTTGGGCCACGCAGCCTTGTGATCGCGTCCCACTCGCCGGTCGGACGCACCTTTGCTGCATCGATCCCTTGGACGAGAAGGTCCCGGTTGTATTGCCTGATCTGCGCGTCAGCTTCCGCCAGCGATTTGACCTTCGCATCCAGCTCCTCGGCGTCGAACAAGACGTCAGGATTCGCCCCCTCCATGTCGGCCTTCCATGCCAAACGGGCCTCGCGCCCTATGGTGGCGCGGATGCAGGCGTCGAGGTCTTCGGAAGCCACTTCCGCAAGCTCGCTCTCCCTGGGCCGGAGCGTTGCGAATATGGCGCGCTCCTTGGCGTGCAGCCGCAAAGATCGAAGTCGATATTCCTGGTAGTTATTGAGCATCGGCAGAGCTTGCACGATCTGGTCAATGGCGCTCGCATTGGAGCGGCCATTCTCGATCGCCGAGCGTCTCGATCCGAGCCACAGTTCGTCAAAATAGGTGTTGAGCCGCTCCAAGGCGGCGCGGCTGTCCTCTCGGATGTCATGCCTGGTGAGCGCAAGATCAGCCCGCTCAAAGAACATGCCGAGCTCTTCGGCGGTGCCGGCGGACAACGCTCTATCGAGGTCAAGCCGGCTGGGGCACCGATCGATGAGCGAATTATGGCCGCCCAGACCGTTGAGGAACGAGCCAAGGCGCTCGGCGAAGTCGGCGAGCTTACCCGGCGACAGATCCAGATTGGGCGCGCGGCCGAACAGGATGGTGAAATATTGCTCGAGTTCGCGCCTCGGCTGGCGAATGCCCAATTCGAGCTCGACCGCATAATATAACGAGCTGATGGCATCGTTATCTTGCGGGAGCTGCAATGAGGCAAGGAGCTGACGTACACGCCGCGTTCGTAGCCAATGGAACGGGTTGATCCATTGGAGAGCGCTTGCCGGCAAGCGAACTTGGCCCGCCAGTTCGCCGGCGGAGCATAACTCTTCCTCATCTAAGGCGATGAGTTTGGAGCAAAAGTTCGGCTTGTAGGATGGACCATCTAGCGATGAGAAGATTTCTTTAATCGCTGATAGGCCCTCGAGAATACGCCTAGCCTCCGATGTTCCATCCTCGACGTTCCGAAACAGCGGCCGCAATCGCGCGAGATTTGCGCAGACTGAATCGCTGATCGAGCGGAGCTCATCCGCTTCGGCGAGCCAGGAGCGAAATTCCGCCGCATCCGATATTTTCAGGCAATTCGCCGTCTCAGCATCGGTCTGCTCCCGCCGCGCGTCGGCTTGCAAAAATGCTTGCAGATGCGAGGCGAGGGCGGCGGCAGTTCCTCTGTCGGGATTGAACGACTTGAGGGCGGATAGGGGATTGTCTTCGAATTTCGACGCTAGCCAGAATTTCGCGAGGGGCCCACAATTCTCCTCGATCGTCGCCACGTCCGCTGGATGTAAATCAGCCAGTAGCGAGCGGAGTTCGGGGGCGTCGATCGGTTTCGTCCTGCCTTCTTCGATCTCGAGCAATTCGCCGAGCAGCGTTCGATAGGACAATCCGGTCCGATCGTTGACGGAATGGAGCGCGCTCTGGCGGCGGTCCAGCTCCGTCTCGAGCGTCTCGATGCGCGCGGCGAGGCGATCGCGCTCTCGCTTCCAGGCCGGAGGTCCTCCAGCAGACCGGTTGTGCAAAGCCTGCACCTGCGAACGGATTGCGGCGACGATCGGCTCGCGGTCGCGATTGGCGTCGGTGATCATGATGAAGCGATCAGCTAGGCGTTCCTTGTCCAAGCGCTTGCGGACCACCTCGAGGGCAGCTTGCTTCTGGCAGATCACGAGAAGCGATTTTCCGGTGCCGATCGCGTCCGCGACCATGTTGACGATGGTCTGGCTCTTGCCGGTTCCGGGAGGTCCTTCGATCACCAGTCCCGGGGCCTGACGTGCTTCGAGGACGGCTGCCTCCTGGGAGGGATCGCTATCGGCAGTAAAGTACCGGTCGGCCTCTTTCACCGGCGAGGAAGCCGAAGGCGCCGCTTGCTGTTCGTTTAGGCGCAGAGCAGCCTCGAGTGCCGTAGCCGTCGGAGGCAAGCCCCGGAGCGTCTCGAGATCCTTCATCAGCGCCTGACCCATGAAGGCCAGATGGAACAGCACCGCCGCTGGCACCAGCTGACGCTGTTGGGCGCCGACCTCGACCTCTTTTCCGGGAAGGGCCGTCAATTCATTGCCGACTGGCTCGGCCAATCGGCTGAATGCGTCCATCACCGCCTGGACGGACAAGCTGGCATGAGTAAGGAGATCGTTGGCAGCTTCTTGCCATCGTCTCGCCTCGGGGATGCCGAGCATGGCTTCGAGCGCCGGGTTAACGAGAACGTGCTCGATCTCCGTGTCCGGATTTTTCTCGCGTCCATAGCTTAGAGTGACATGACCGCGGTTTCCGACCTCGGGATTGATGCGGACCGGCCATAGCAGGACCGGGGCGATCCGGGGCCTGGCGTTCGGCCGATGATCGCGCATGATCAGGAACGGAAATCCCATGAACAGGCCATCGATGCCGGTGTCTCGCTTGTAGAGCAGCGCGTGGGAATGCAGCGATCGCAACCTTCGCTCAAGGCCATCATCATCGGCGAAAGCTGCCGGATCGAGGTTCACGGTCCGGCTCGTGCGACCAATCAGTTGATCGAGAATCTCAGCCGCCGGCACTCTGGACGTATCGAGCTCGGTGAGGTCGATCCTGGTCGACTTGCCGATCAGCATCCGCGTCAGCGGCCCGCGCAAGACCCCGCCCGAAATCCGCTTGGCGAAGAAGTCGAGGATGGTAGACACATAGCCTTGCTTTGGAAGCGGTCTCCAGGCGTCCGGTTCCACGCAGAGAAGGGCGAGCGCGCGCCCAAGCGGCATGCGTCTGTCGAGGCGAAATTGATCCGCCCATTCGTCGACCTGCTGGATGCCGCATCTGGCGAAGTTTTGAATGCGCTCGTCAATTGCCTGGTAGATCTCGCGACGCGGCCGGCCAAGCAGTTCCATCGCTTTCTCGGCGGAAAAGCTGCCGAGCCCTGCTGTGGACGCTTCCTTTTCTGCTTCTTCGATGACCTCGGAGGCGGAGCGGAACTGGTTCGAGGTCGCGCTGAGCAGGATAATGAGGTCTTCTTCCGCCGAGATGCGGCGCTCGGTGAGGGTGGCGACGCCGGCATGGTCGCTATCGGGGAAGAGCCTTCGCCGTTCCTCCCAGAGAGCGGCCAAACGGGCCATCGAGGTCGACAAGAGGTGGACGCGCAAAGCATCCTCCTCGACCGCGATTTCCAGTTGCGCCAATCGCTTTCGAACCGCATCCGAGCGGACCTTCAGACGCCAAAGCCAATCGTCCGGATCGATCTTCCGGAGCAGGTCGGGGGCCGGTCCCGTAATCAGAGTGTAACCGTCACTCGGGTGATCGAGTAGCCAACCCGGCGTGACGATGTTGCCCCTGACGATCAGCGGCATCGAAGGATTGAGCGCCTTCAGAGAGATGGAGAGCTTCAAATCCTCCTGAAGGTCTTCAGTCCGCAGGATCTGCCGAAGAGCGGCCGCAACCGCCGCTTCGAAGCCGGCTTCGGACGCCCAACTTGCAACCGCGCCCCTGAGGACGAGGGCCTTGGCTTGGTCCCAATTCCCAGCTTCCGCCGCCGCCAAGGCGAACATGTTTGCGGAGCGATATTGCTTGCCGCCCAGCGAGATCGAGCTGCTCCCCTCCTTCTCGCCCGCTGCCTCAGCTGCCGGAGCTGATACGCTATCTCCGCGCAGCCATGCCTGAACTTCCTTCCACTGCCAGCGCTGTCGCCTGTCACGCGCCAACAGACCGCGCAGCAATATGTTGATCCGTTCATCCAGGTTCTCAGGCAGGTGTACGCCGTTGGTGAGAATGTGGATCAGAAAGGCCTGCTCATTGATGCCTTGGAAGCAGGCGCCTTGGGTGATCTTCTCCAGCAAGATCATGCCCATGCTCCACCAGTCGGAAGCTGGAGCTACGCCGCCGGCGATCGCCTCGGGTGCCATATAACGGGTGGTTTCGAGCGGAGACACGATATCGAGATCGAATTCGGACAGCCGTGCCGATCCGAAGCCGCCGATGACAAGGTCAAGCGGCTCTTTTGACCGCACGAAGACGACGGAAGGGCGCAGATCCCTGTGCCGCAATCCGGCTTCGGTGAGCGCGTGAACGGCCTTGCCGAGCTCGCCAACCAACGTCGCAATGGACGCCGGATCGGCAGGATCAACGGCAAAATCCGCCAAAGTGCCGGCCTTGAATTCCTCCGCGACCTCGTAGGCGCGCTCCTGCCAGCGGCCAGTTGCGAAGAATTCTGGGACGTGATCTCGAGGAAGCTTTACGAGCAAATCATAGATCGCTTGGTCCGGCTCAGAACCGGCCGCGTAAAGCGTGAGTATTCCGCGTTGTCCGTCAGAGGCGCGCGTTACGACGAAACGCTCGCGAACCGCGCTGGACGAGGCGATCCGATCCTGCAGATGCCAACCATCGACGACCGTCTCAGTCTCTGGCGGAGGCTCTGGCAGCGGAAGAGATTCGGCCGGTGAGGGCGGCTCATCGCGTTCAATGATCGGCTCGCCGCAAACGCCGCAAACCAGGTCGCCGGGAGAACCCTGATGACCATTTCGGCAGGTCGGGCCTTTCGACGGCGCCGTCGGCGGCGGATTAGGCTTTGGTGCCGTCACGCCAGGAGCCGTTATATCGACCGCCGACAGGTCCCAGCCGCAGGTTTGTCCATTCAAGGAGCCTTCACAGAAGATTTCGGTGACAGGCCGTTCGGTCGTGCAGTTCGGGCAAAGTCTGATCATCACTAAATTCTAAAGAGAAAGGAAGCGGGTATCTTCCGAAGTCCCAAGCGTCGATCCGCCGTCTTCGAGAATATGTCGCAGCCGCCGGAAGTCGCCGCGGGCGGGAATGCCGGCAAGCCAGAGGTCGCCATGGTCGTCGAACATGACATCGAAGGCGCGGTCTGTTTCGTCGATGCGGCGCTCGAAGCTTGCGAACCGAGCGCGGCCCAAGGGTGTCAGGAGGTGCAATTCTTGATTGTCGCTGCCACGAAGCGCGAGAGTTTGCGTCTCATTGACTTCGAATGGCCCGGAAACGATCGCGTCGATGAGAGATGGCGATGCCGCGAGCGCATCGCAGATCGTGGCCCAGGGGTGGCCGCTAAACACGAGGATATCCGCCTTCGTTTGAGCGCGAAGCTGGACCAGAAGATCGATCAAGGCCTCGCGCTGGTCGAAGGGCTCTCCACCCGAAATTGTGATCCCGTCGGCCGCCGCCAGCCAAGGTGAAACAGCCTGGACAACGTCTTCTACAGTGGTTGTTCCGCGTCCCTGCGCCCATGTGTCCATGGAGATGCATCCTGGGCAACGGATCGAGCAACCTTGGAACCAGATCCCGATCCTGCGGCCGGGCCCCAGGGTCGTGATCGGGAAATGAATGCGCGAAATGTTGATCATCCCACTCATGAGGACTGCTCGCTCACGAGATCAATCGAGGTCGATGCCCCGGGGCGGACCGCGTCGATCCTGTATCTGCGGCCCGTTTCGGCTCCGCGATCGAACAGAGCCCGGGATAGCGGGTTGATCAGGTGAGCTTCGACCTGGTTGCGGATGCCTCGGCCGCCATTGGAAAGATCAGAAAGGCACAAGCCGCGAAGCACCTCGCGGGCACTTCCGCTCAAGGTCACGTCATGGCCCAGCGAACTGACGTCCCTGAGCAGGTTGTCGACCATTGAATCGAATATCTCGTTTGCGACCTCGGGGCGGATAAAGTCGAAAACGATGACGTTCTCTCCGATCCGGTTCAGTATCTCGGGCCGGTTGAGGACCTGCTTGAAGTGCCTTTCGATCTCGCCGCGCACCTTGCTGCGTACAGCCTCGAAAGTCTCCTCGGGCGTGACATTGGCAATTCTCTCGCCGGACGGCCCCGGTACGTAGATGCCTAAATTCGAGGTGAAGACAATGAAGGCTTCCGAGAAATAGACCCGATCGCCTCGGCCGGAGGTGAGGACGCCGTCGTCGAGAACCTGCAGAAATTTATCGAGAATCCTCGGATGAGCCTTCTCGATCTCGTCGAACAAGACGACGCTGAAGGGTTTTTCACGAATGGCGTTGGTGAGCTCGCCGCCGACGTCATATCCGATGTAGCCGGGCGGCGCACCGATCAGCCGCTGGTCGGAATGCTCGGCACTGAACTCGGACATGTCGAAGCGGATATAGGCAGATTCATCGCCAAAAAGCAGGCTGGTGATAGTCTTAGCGAGTTCCGTCTTGCCGACACCGGTCGGCCCAGCAAGAAAGACGACACCTCTTGGCCGGCCGCCCCGCGGCGATTGTCCGATCCCTGTCACCGCGCGCTTGACGATATCAAGCATATGCGTGACAGCGTGGGACTGTCCCTTGACCCGGCGTCTGACGAATTCTTCGCCCGAACTGATCTTCTCGCGGCCGATCTTGCGCCAGGGATCCTCAGTCACGCCCACTTTGAAGCGTCGGACCGCATCGGCGATGCGATCGAATGGGACGGCCTCGCTGCGGGCGAGCTGGGCGACCGCGCTCACGTCCAACAATAAAAGGCCTTCGGTCTCGTCCACGAACTCTTGCGTACACTTCTCCAATGCCGGCTGTGGTGCGTTCTGCGCGCCCGGCAGACCCCGGACCAAGGAGCGGATCATGCTTTTTCTGGCAAGATGATCCGGTCGTCCGATGGGGATGTGCCTGATTTTCGGGTTTCCGATCAGGAACCAATCCGGCAGATCCCCCTCCTTGTCGACGATCCAGACGACCGTATTGAAGAAAGGCAGCCTTTTCTCGCCCGCTGGACGGGCACGCGCCGCATGGGAGAGGATCAGCGCTCGGGAGAAAAGCTGGTGCTCGGCAGGTGACAACGCGTCGTTTCGCGTAACCAGCCTGGAGGCAAAGTCGACAACAAGGGCGGAGGGTTGTCCGTCAGCTGTGACATGGCGCTCAAGCGTCGTCGACAGAAGATCGATACCGCCTGCCGCAGCGCCGTTTGTCGGCATCAGACCCAACCGAGAGAGGTAGCTTCCGTCTGCCGGCTCGATATCCCGGAATCCGTTCAGAAGATCGAACCAGGCGATCTGCGCATAACCAGCTGCTTTCAAGACGTCCGGCAGAACTCTGGACAAGGGCGCCGCGGTCACCTCGCCAGCAGCGATTTCGTGCATCTGAAGGTCGCGAGTATTGCCCGAGAGCACGAATTGGCTGCGCAGCGGCAGAAAGCGCAGCAAATCGCGCAGCCATCTGGCTCTTTCCACCGAATTCTCGTGCACCGAAAAACCCCCTTTTACGCGTATCGCGCGACTATACGGCATGTCAC
Organism: Bradyrhizobium ivorense; assembly: GCF_900696085.1. GTDB lineage: Bacteria > Pseudomonadota > Alphaproteobacteria > Rhizobiales > Xanthobacteraceae > Bradyrhizobium > Bradyrhizobium ivorense. The sequence continues at coordinate 71,219 of NZ_CAADFC020000010.1, read as the reverse complement.
TCGCCGATTTCGAGAGTAATTCCCAGAAGTCCATAGGGAATTGGGATAAGCCGGTAAGAGGAGATGGGCGGAGCGGACGAGATTCCGCGGCTCCTAAATGGGGAGCGTCGAAGCGCAGCGTTCGTCAGATGCCGGCGATCTGGCCGGGTGATCCAAACGCCTCGCCTGTACCCGGCAAAGACGCCATTTGAAGGCGGCGGCTGCCGACCTCGAAAATCAGTTGATGAGATCTGGCCGCACCGATGCTGACCGCTGTGAGGCAGCACATTGGCAGCGCCGACATCGGTGGGACTGCCGAGGACTCAGATTTCGGCCCAACATGCAGGTTTCGGAGGCATCGGCTCGAACCCGAATTGATGGACGCGCCGATCATCTTGAAGTCACCTAGCGCGCGCAAATGACCGAAGGGACTATGGCTCCGCGGCGGCAAGACTTTGCGAACGGCAGGCAGCACGTCGTTACCCATCAGAAGAGATGAGGGAACATGCTGAGGTGCAGCTGAGGGACGCGTCCGACGACCCGCGCGTCCAAGCTCGCTTCGACCTGACCTTAGCAACCACGCTTTAAGCGATATTCAGGCGATTCATGAAGAGCAAAAAAAGAAGCGCGCCTGCGGCGCGCAAGAGGTGTGGCTGTCTTGGCATTTTTGCGTCGGACGGAACGTGTTCGCGGCGGCTCGAACCCCAACCTGCAAGAGGTCTCAGAGATCAAGACAGAAACAAAAGCATCGCTGGCTTTCGATCGAACCTGATCAATACAGCGCTTCACGTAAGAGCACGAGCTGCAAATCGCTCGGCACTCTTGGTGAGAGCAGAAAATGTTCCTGGGACGGCTTTGATCGCCTCTTTCAAAGCCTCGTTGATTGCTGTGATCAGTTCGAGATCGTGCGCTTCCGATAGACTATGAGCGTTGCGGCGGCAGACGTTCGCGATCGAATGCCTTAAGTCTTGCAGCCTGGAAAGCAATTCATCTCGTTTTTGCGCAGCTTGAGCGTCGCTTCCTTTTACATTATTCCATTCCCGATAGGTGGACTCGTAATCCCGCAACACTTCGTGGACGGCCCTTCCCCAAAAAGAGCCCTTTGGCTCAGCCGATGCCGCAGACACAAGCGCACTGAGCAGCTCTCTGATTTTGCGGCAGACATCTTCATCAATGCCTGATTTTTCAAGCCTCTTCAGATCCAGCTGCAGATTGACCAGGATGTCCGAGCGGAAGAAGTTGATCGCGTATCCTGTGGTGCCGCGATGCAGGCCCGTTTTCGGGGAGTTTGCGCTGCGCGTTTTCAGATCCTTCATCAAAATGACCTCGCTTCAATTTGGGGCAGATCCTCCTGCCGTGTACCCACCCGCGCTGCAGGTAGGCGCATTGCAATGCAACCAAATATCGGCTGGAGGCTGCGCCGATGGAAATCGCGAATTGGCTGGCTCGGGATAATTGCGCACGTTGTTGCGCGACGGTGACTCTATTGTCCGTTTCGTGCAGAGGTGCCGGATGGGATCGCCTTTGCAGAGGGCGGCGCTCACTCGTCAGAGGAGGCGTGACAGCCGATGGTCTTATGTGCTGCGATGCAGTCCTCGAAGCTCAACCCGAGCCGAGGGATGTGGCGCGCGTCGGAGAACTTCATCCTCAAAGACGTAGCCAGCAGAGCGACCGCAATGCGTGGTCCGAATGATATGAGGATGCAAGTGCTCGGCTCAGCGATGGACACCAGCGTCAGCCGGACCAGTAACGCAGGCTGATGGAATTATGTTCGAGTCGGCCGTACCGGTCTCATAGCGATGACGCTGTTCGGAACATGCAGATCTGGTGGCCCATCTCGACGCGCCAGCGCGGCTTCGGGAGTCTAAGCGATGGATGACGAGCGCGCCGCGACCATCGATGAACGCGCGGAAGAGGGGATCGATGCCACCAAGTCCGCCTCAATGTTCAAGCAGCCGGTTCGGCACAACCGCTCCTGGCGCGGAGCCAAGACGTTGGCCTAAGCATGTGTGCGGAGAGCGCATCTGCAAAATGCGACCACTATCGTGGACCTCCGTGGTTCTCCGCCAACAACACGATGGAAGGCGTGGTCCGGTATGATTCCAGGCTCAAGCCAATCTCGAGCCGTAGCCTCAGCGGCTAATCGACGACTCCGCGAACAGGGCGCTTGCGCGATTTGTTCGTCTTGGCCGGTGGTCCGAACTTTACCTTGCCTCCGTGCGGGGTTCTCCCCTCTACAGGCCAAGAAAAAACGATCATGGTGTCAGATCCCGAACCGGTTTCCCGCACTTCGAAAGCTCCGCCATTCGTTTCTACAATCGCACGACAATAGCCGAGACCAGAACTCGTCACCACCTCGAACGGCGTGAGCTGCGCGTGCTCGTCGGGACTTTTGACGCGTACCGTTGTGACCAGGTTGGATCCTTTCAACGCGCCACGAAAATCGTATGCGCCATAACGAGTGCCTATGAGGACCATGTAACTGAGAACTGTACGCAGCGGCGACACCGCACCACGAACTTTCGGAACTTTGCCGAACGATGCGGTCGCATGGATACTCGGATCGAGCTCTCTTGCCGTGTTCATGGCTTCCATCACGACCAGGTTCGGATCGATCCAGCCAGAAGCGGACTTTCCCTCCGTAAAGATGTCAACCGGGCTCATGAGGTTGCGCACTGCGACCTGCATTGCACCAAGGTCCTTCTCTACCGCGTGCAGTTCGTTCGGTACGATCTGGTTCTCCGCGGCGTGTGTCCAGACGTCTATGGTCTCGCGCACGCGTTGATTCGACCGCGCGGCAACGCTCATGATCTCGTCTCTGACGTGCGAGTTCGCGGATTGGTAAGCCACCAGACGGTTTTGAATATCGGCGAGCTCGCGTCGGGCCCGCGCCTCCGCCTCCTTTGCGATTTTCAGCGCATGTTCAACTTCGCTCATCGCCTTCATGGCCAAAGATACGTCTGATCCAAGGATACACAGACAGCCATCCGACGTGACAGTCTCCATGAATTGTATCCAAGTCGCGTCGTCGATCTGGAGCCGCCAAGTATCCTTGGAGGTCAACCTTTCATCGCGCGACGTCTTCGCAATTGTCATTTTCCAGTCGGCAAGCGACGGAAGGACATGAGGCTCCTTTGAACGGGTCAGTCGATAGAACGCGGCATTCGCACCGACAGGCTCGCCGCTTGCCGTCCAGATCGCCAACGGATAGGGCGCTTGATGCCACCATTCGCGATCTGTGGCTGGATCATTGACGGCGAGGTCGAGTTTTCTCGCGACGCGGCGACCGAGGTCAGTCAGCGCGAAGCTTGCTTCCTTTCCCGACGAGGATCGCTCAATCAGCCCTGTTCCCTGCAGGGCACCGGTCACCCTCGAAAGGTTGGACTCTCGAAGGCCGAGAATGCTCATCAGTGCGATATTGCTGACGGCCTTGCCGGCGCCTGCGATTGCGCTCAGAAGCGACTTGGTGTGCTTTCGACTGAGCACCTCTTCCAATGGTTGGAGCTCGGCAAACCTGGCTGACTGCGAGATCAGGTCCGCAAAGGCGCGCATTCTCTCCGACATCCCGCCGGCATTTCTGCTGGCGGCAAGTGCCGACGCGTGTCGCACCACCTCAAACCATTGCGAAAGCTCGCCGCCGAAGGAGCGCGACGTCAGCGTGCGCCACGTAACGTCGCGGAGCACATCATAGACCCGCTCTGTCAACGACGGCTCGCTTGTCAGCGCTTTTCGGATCGCGGCGGCCGCTTCGGCCGGCGTCGCATCGCCGCGCCCGATCCGATCGAGCGATATTTCGAAGGCCTTGCGGTCGGTGGCGGACATTGGACCCGCTGATCTGGGGGCTACGGAAACTCGTTTTACTACGCTTTACATCGGCCTGCTTTAACGCCAAGTCAACGGTCATGTACCATTTTGCCGCGGAAAACGCTCCATGGAACATCCCTGAGAAGCGCATTTGCCGCCCAGCCCGATGAGTTCCCGTCCGGATTCAGGACATACCCGGCAGCCTGATCCACCGGCGGATAGGCCTGCTGGACCACAAAGCTGCGGGTTTTTCGCTCATTGTGCAAATCCTTCGCGGTTCGGATGTGCCCGTCCATGGTGACCTCGTTGCCGCATGACGGAACTATTGCGAAGTCGACATCGAGCCATCCATAAGGGGTATGATAGCACCTATTACAAAAATCGAGGCAGATGCCGAAGCCGAAAAGGGCTTCTTCCAGGACCACGATCGCAAGCTCGGTCCCGTGCCGAATGTCTTCCACGCGGCCTTCAGCGTCCTTGTAAGCCATGCGCTTCTTGTGCCGAGCAATTTGCACGCCGTGACCGTCGTAGATCGTAGCGATGTTGTATCGCTGGCCGTCCTCCACTTCATGCCACGAGCCTGCCACCACGATCCCCGGTGCGTCTGGCATTTCACCCTCGGCAAGCCAGGGCTTCTCGGCAAGTTGTGTTTCGATGAGACGACGCGATTGCGGGTCAATCATGAGTTCGGGAAACACAGTGGTCAGGCAGAGTTCGGTGTGAGCCGCCTTGCATGCATCGGAAATAATGGTTTCGCCATTGGGGATGTGAACCGCTCTGACGAAGAACCTCGTCGGTGTTTCCTCGCAGTCAAAGATGGAATCAGGAAACAACACGGCACCGAATGCCGATGACTTCCTGGCCATCCGATCCGCTTTCACAATCTGAACCCTCGCGCCGTCCACGACAGCTGGCACGAACCGAACACGCAGGAGTCCGCGCTGATCGAAGTTGCGCATGTCCTGGGCGGGGTCCTTTGTGTCCTTCCAGGCTAAGCGCCCCATGGGAATGAGATAGGCGCAATGGCCTGCGTGTTCGACGAGCCATCCGGCTGCATCAGTCGGCCTCGAGCCCAGATCCTGTTCGGTGTATTCACGCTCCATGGCGCGAAGACAACCGCCGAGCCGCATCACTATTTCCTCGTAGGTCTCCGTGCCGCCGAATGAAAGACCATAGTCGGGCGCTTGCATGTCAAGGGTCGCAGCGAACTTGAGGATCATCGATTCCGGGACAAGCGAGTACCAATGTTTGATCGTGGCCGACGCCTTGGCGAGCGCGGCCCAGATGATGAGCATGGCCTGTCGCAAACCGTCGTCGTCCTCGCTGCGAGGCACAGCTCTCAGATCGGCGGGAATGCTGAAAGCGTTCTCCCGCCACTGCTCGTCGGTGATGTCCAAGCCGTGACTGCCCGAAAATGATTCCACGTTCTAAAATTCACCGGGTTGATAGCCGACGCGCGAGCGTCCCGCTAGCCTTTTGAGTATGCTCTCACAAGGCATCCACGATGATCGACCCACGGTTTGCTCAAAGACACAAATGGCAGACCGCGGCTCTTACTTATTGATCGGTGGTCCAATGTCCAGGCGACCGTACGAAACGGACAAACACTGTCGTCAGCCGTCGGGCTCGATCACCAGCATGTTAGCGCGCGGCGATACCCGGTACGCAGACTAAGCTCGGACAAATGAGCGCATGAACTGCGGGATCTTTGGGCGTGAAGGGAACAAACCTTGATCGCTGTCTCGCTGGTCAGTTGCCCGCGCGCTCATGCTGCTGCCATGCGCTCGGGTCCATAGTTTTCGACCGCGATGGCGGATACATGAGTGATCACATCAAACCGAACTCATCCTGGCGAGACACCTAGCTAGCTCGGCTCTTTGTGCGACCGTGCCTTACAAAGGGCGATCTGAAGCGCTGCTGCTTTGTTAACGTGCGGCTGTTTCCGGCGGCAAATGACTCGCCGGGGCAGGGCTGCGTTGCGGTTCGCAGCATCCTCGACTTGCACCGATCAAGCGCGGCGGTGCGGATGTGTCACCCTTCTGTTCAAGAGCGAGGCGGCGTGGGCCGGGGCGAGGTCATCACATGTGCATTCGCGGACTGGGCTCAATCGCCAGGTAAGGCGAGCTGATCGGCCCAGACCCGCGCGAATGCTCGGCGTCCGCGCCGATCATTGATGCCCGGCCCGGTTTGAGCGCGTTCGCGGTCTCGCCGCGGGTAAGCTTTTCTTTTCAAGTCGGCTAAGAACGCGAAGTCTTGAAGGCGTCCGAGCCCCCGTCAACGTCGAGACGCATCGATCGATGAATGCGACCGGCGATCGCAGGACGAAGTGCGGGCGGCGCGGTGCGCATTCTTTGCATCTCAGCCGAATGAGTGAGGAAAAAGTGCGCAAGCGCATTGGACCGAGATGAAAAACAGCGAGCAATCCATTTCGCCTCATCCACATCGAAAATCTCTTGACCGTCTAGCGGAATATTCGATAAATCGCTCCACTACTGCAGGTTAAGTTTATTGTCTTAAACCCGCCGCCCGATAGCGGATTTATTGTTATTCATTGGGTGCAGCGAGCACTCTTCGTGCTCGATGAGAGCTCGACCGTGTGTCTGGAATCAAAGCCAATATTTGCTCAGATCTTCTGACGTAGAAAGTTTAGGGGACGAGGCGATGACTGTGCGCGAGCAATTGTTCACATTATTGCGCAACCTGCGATGGATCATCGTTCTCTCGGTCGCCATTTCCGTTCTGCTCTACCTGCCAGATCAAATCCAGGAGCTCTACCGAATCGGCGCCGACGACATTGGCTGGACAACTGTCAAAGAGTTCATTGCCATTGGCGTGATCGCGATAACGATTTGGGCGGCTGCGTTTCAGCTCACCGCTGCAACAATAGCTCGCATGCCGCGCGCAACAGGCCGGTTGGCCCTGTATATAAGACTTGCGCCCGTAATCCTAGGCGCATTGCCCATACTTGCTGCGACCGCAGGTCAACTCGACTCGCGGCCGGCTCAAAAGATCGGTGAAGTCGAGGAAGTCGGAAGCATCTTCCGCATCCAGGCTCAGGCGCTTGCCTTCGAGCGCAACATGCTGCTCATCCTGGCCTTCGCCATGTTAGTCCTGTTCGCTGCGTTTGTCGTATTTGCCTGGCGGATGGGAGCAAGAGACCGCGCCACCGAGCTCGCGAGCCGAGCGAACAATGCCTATTTCATCCGCTACAGATTTCTTGCGCTGACGATCGCCGGCATCGCGCTCTTGACAGCTGGCTTCCTTCTGCTTCCCGACAGGCTTGCGCAATTCGTCGGCTCGTTTGGCGTAATCGCCCTCTTTACGATGTGCGTGGTCGCTCTTTCGACCCACTTTGCGCTGCTGACAATCAGGCTCAATTTCCCGTTTATACCGGTTGTGTTCGGTGGCCTGTTCCTGGTTGCATCCTTATTTGGAAGTGACGATCACGGCCTGCGTACAGTCGAGATTGCAGCCGGCCAGCCGGAAGACAAGGCCCGCATTTCTGCGGTCGAGGCATTTCGCCAATGGATTTTGCAAAAACCGCGGGTCGCCGAAGCCAAGAGGCTCGGCGAATATCCCGTGTTCATCGTGGCGGCCCAGGGCGGTGGCATCTACGCGGCCAACAACGCGGCACGCTTTCTTGCCAGAATGCAGGATCTCTGTCCGGCGTTTCGGCAGCATCTGTTTGCGATAAGCGGTGTCTCCGGGGGAAGTGTTGGCTCGGCAATTTTCGCGGCTGCGCTTCATGCCGACAATGCGCCACTTGATACGATTGCTCCCGACGCAAAGACATGCCCCAAGATTGCAGACTTTCTTGCCGGCGTTGGTCGCGCAGAGGACATCGATGCTTCTGGGCCAGTAGAAGAGCGCGTTGCAAGCGTGTTGGAGACGGATTTTCTCTCGCCTTTGGTTGCCGGCTTTCTTTTTACTGATTTCACCCAGCTGTTCTCTCCATTCGCGATCCAAAGTTTCGATCGGGCGCGTTTTCTGGAATACACGCTGGAAAATGCCACAGACCGAATGCTCAGGAACCAGAAGGGGGCCGGCGAACAGTCCAACCTGCTGAAAGCCGATTTTCAGTCACATTGGGCGCCAGACAACAATATGCCGGCACTGTTGTTGAATACGACGGATGCCGGGAGCGGCAAGCGGGTTGTAATCTCTCCTTTCGATATCGATCCGCTGCACGCGAAAGACAAGGACCTGTGCATTCTCGCAACGCTTGATCGCGCCGGCATTGGACCCGATCAAACCGTCATAAGCCGCTCTCTCCACATTCCGCTCAGCGCGGCGGCGTTTACCAGCGCGCGCTTTCCATGGGTGACGCCGGCGGCGACCGTTCCTTTAAAGAACGACTGTATGACCGCCAATCGACAGGCACGCCTGGTGGACGGCGGGTATGTCGAGAACTCCGGAATCGAGACTGCTCTCGATCTGATCGAGCGGCTCAACAGCATCAAGGGTACCTCTGATGCGCCAAAGTTCCGGATCTATCTTTTGTCGCTGGTGAGCGGCCAGTTCGAAGATCATGGGTCCTTCAAGTTCGGTGAGCTCATGGAGCCGGTGCGCGCGCTTCTGAGCACGCGTACCTCGCGGACCTATGTCGCACTCAATCACGCAACTACTATCGATCGCGCGCCGGAAAATGACCTGGCTCCCAGCGTACAGCGCTTTCCGACATTTGGCCGGACCGAAATAACCGGCCTGTATTACAGCCTGCCGCTTGGCTGGACCCTGTCTCAGCAAACCGACGATATCATCTCGCTGAGCAGCGGTCGCTTTTGGGATTGCGTGCCAAAGGATGATTTCGACCAATCCCGGACCAAGCAGAGCAACGCTGATTGCCTGCAGGTGAAATTGTTCCACCTCTTGAACGGATCCGTGGGGGCCGCCTTTGAAGCCCTCAGAGATGCTAAGCTGGCCCAAGCTGCTTACGCCGATGAATTGGGCAAAGAGTACCGGCCCGCTCCAAAGATCAAGCCGCAGCCGCTACTAGCCTGTTACGAGAACAAGTGGTTGCAGGAGCGCGGCTATCAGAAGTACCGCGACAAAATTGCTGCCTACGAGCACCAGCTCGCGGTATCGATCAAAGACCATTCGCCGGCTCCCGCGCCCCTGCCGCCATATCGGAAGAGTTATATGGCCTATTTTCAGGCCGAGCAGGTCAAGGCATTGTTGCAGGAATGGGATCGCGTCGCGGAGACCGATCCGCGGATCCTCGCCTATATACTGGGAGCAATCTCCTACGACAGTGCTGATTTTACCCGCAGCAGCGAAAACTTCTCTTACAGCGCGGTCTCGCAATTGCCGCGCAAATGGCGCGACCGAATAGAAAAGAACAACGCTGATCTGGTGGCGGCGAACAAACCGCCCGTCGCCATCGAGACATTGCTGAATCATCCCAAGGAATTGGCGAATTTTGTTCTTGGTTACGAGGGCAACCCCTTCGGAAACCAGACGGGGACGGACGACGGTTGGCTGTTTCGTCCACGAGGAATGTATCAACTGGTGGGGCGGGAGCAATATCAGGAGGCACAGAGCCAAATACAAGGTATCGGCGACTTGGAAGGGCTTGATCTCCTCGCGCTTCCCGACGCACTGCGCGATGCGAAGATCTCAGCCAAGGTGGCCTTCGCTCATTTTCGGCTTCATCCCTATCAGAATGGAACATTGTTTGAGCTGCTCAAGGATCCGTCGAAGGACTGGATAGCCGTGCGTGGGCTGCAAACAGACATGGAGCATGGCCAACTTGATCGGGAGCGTGTCAATGCAAGAAGCCAGATGTTTTTCAACTGCATAGATGAGGCTTTGCATCCTACTCAACTCAAGACACTGCAAAGCAAGTTTTACGGTAGCGAGTGAGCGACCTTAATCCGCAGCTGCGCGCCAAAATACGCAGCTTATGTCGCCAAAACGGCCGTCTCTACGTCGCGGCGGTTTCAATCTTACAGGGGAATTGCCGACGATGGCAAAACGTGAAATCCGCCGCTCGATGCTTGCTTGGGTGCTTACAAATCTGTTTGCAGCGGGGCTGATCTTCGCCGGTGCTTTGGGACCAGGAACAGCAGAGGTCCAGACGCCATCGAAGCCGCTTTCGGCCAACGACGTGTCCATCCTGTTTCCGTCCCCCAAGTCGCCTGCAGACCTCGTCAATTTGATTGCGGTCGCCGACCTTGCCGGCCCCGCTGGGGCCGCGCACCGGCTGTTGTCCGATGAGGATTTTGCGCGCTTTGTCGCAAACGCCGAAAATCCCGAACGCGAAGGCGTGCCGGACTCCGGCGCGCGCCACATCCGTCTGCCGGATGCCGTCAAAAAGATCGATGCCTGGTTCGTTGCGGGCATCCGGATCGATCCGGGAGCACCGGGCCTTTCTCCTGATGTCATCGCCCAGTTTGGACGGCAGCCGCAAGTACGCCTGATCATTCAGCCGGTTTCCAATGGACCCCAAGGGTTCAAGGTCCATGACACTGCCGGTCACCTGATCTTCAGCTTCAACCTCGATCCCGATCCACCGCTCGAGGGGTGTGCGCCATTCCCGCGCTTCAAGCCTGACGACGCAACTTTCAAGGGGATCGTCCGTGACGTTGCGGCTCTGCGCGATCAACTTGCGGCTGGAAAGTTCGGAAATGTCAAGATCTCGACTGCCGGTGACATGAACGTTCACCCCGGCCTTGTGGGTGCATCCGCAAAGCCGTTTCGTGATGCGGTCAAAGCCATGCTGGAAAAGCATCTGTCGCCGCAGCGCCTCAACACCATGGCTATCATGGGCATTTCACCGCCCGAACCCTGGGTGTTCGTTTCGATGCTAAGGGTGCCGCAGGCCGGGCTGATACCAGTGCCGGGCCCGACGCTCGATGGCCTGCATGTTGCGCAGATGTTCAGCATCGTCGGCGACACGCATGTGGTCCCGCGGCCAGTCACGAATAACCAGAATCCGGTGACCTGCCGCCACGCGACGCTGCAGGATCCTCCCTTGCCGATTTCCAATCGTAAGGGCGTCTCCACGGCCGATTTCATCGATTCCGACGTTCCCAATAGCCGCGTGCTCGAGATCGTCAACGTCATCGCGGATACGAAGAAGAGCCACTTCTTCAATACGGACTGCGTGAGCTGTCATACAGAGACGGCTCAGCCGCTCGCCAGAAAAGTGCAAGGCTTCGCGGTCCCCGGTGTAAACCGAGCTGTTCTCCCGAAGGAAGACTGGAATGTTCGCAATTTCGGTTGGTTTCCCTCGTTCTTGCATGGTGGTCCTGCGGCCGCGACCATCACGCGACGCGCAGCAGCCGAGACCGCTGACGTCGTCTCCTTCATCAATAGCCAATTGCTGAACAAGTAAGGAGCGCCATCGTCGCCCGGCTCGCTCGCGTGGCGACGCGCGCTATTTGAAACTAGGGGAGGATCGCCATGGCGGCACGTTCGTTCAGTTCTTGGGTCAGTGGCCGGTTGAGGTGGTTGCCTCACATCATCAGTCTCTTGGTTGCGATCGTATTCGTGGTGGCGGCACTGGTCGCGGGCGTGGCGTACTTTGCACCGGAAAAGCTTCGCGATACGGCGCTCAAGATCAAGAATGACGCAAATCTGGTTGCCCAACTGCTGCCGGCGACGCTGCCGGCGCCGTCGAAGATCGACAGTTCATACTGGCTACCTCAGAACTGGAGCTCGCGGCAGCGTTACTGGTTCCATCACGCGTCCCAAGGCACGGCGACTATTCCTGTGCCCTATAGATGGTTCCTGGCTCTAGAACGTCCTGAGTTGTCAGTCCGTTACACGAGCCTGACGGATAACGACTATCTGCGACGCCTTGGTTTTATCCCAAGTCCGAGCTCAAAGGACTTTGACGCTAGCTCACCTGCGTACGGCTATCAGGAGGATGCGAAGGGCGTTAGCTCCACCTGGACAGCGAGCACGCCTGACAATGCCAATGGTTTGCCTGTAGGTTTCGCGATCCTGAAAGGGGGCGTCGACCCGACCACGGGAGATTTCTACGAAGATCAGATCGGACTAACCTGCGCCGCCTGTCACACCGGGCATCTCGAGTACAAAAATATCAGCATTCGCTACGATGGTGGGCCAGCGATGGTCAATCTTAGCGAGGTTGAACGGGTCATTGGGTTATCGATCGGCTATACGCTGATCCTGCCGTGGCGATTCGAACGCTTCGCCAACCGGTTGGAAAGCATTGAAGGTCGAAGCATCGACCGCAAGAAGCTTCGAAATGACCTGGAGCTCGCATTTCAAAAGATCAAGAAGCAAAAGGCTGCAAATGATAGCCTGTTGACGGCGCAGGGCGTGACGAATCTCGACGAGGGGTTCGGCCGACTGGATGCCTTGAACCGGATCGGAAACCAGGTCTTCTATACCAATTTTCTTGATCCTGTGACCGGAGAACTCCCAGATCCGCTTCTCAAGGGCAACTTCGCGCGCAACGATGCTCCTGTGAGCTTTCCGCCAATCTGGGACACGCCGTACTTCCTGTGGGCGCAGTACGACGCCTCTGTCCTCAACGAGCTTGTTCGCAATTCGGGTGAGGCGCTCGGAGTCAGCGCGAAAATCAATATGCGGGCGCCCGCGCAGGGGCGGCCGCTTTTTGAATCATCCATCCATCTATCGGAGATTGCGCGCTTCGAGGAGCTTTTGCGCGGTACTGATCCCTTCTCATCTGCGGATACAAGCGGCAAGAAGTTCAACGGCCTTGTCGCGCCCCGATGGAAGGACGCGCAGGACAGGTTCCAAGGCGACCCGGCCTGGGCCATCGACGAAAAACTCGTTGAGAAAGGTCGCGATCTTTATCGCTCGCACTGCTTTGAATGCCACCGAGGACCCGTCAATGATCCCGCCTTCGACGCAAAGTGGCCGGAAGATTCCTTCTGGAAGCCGGAGAACCCAGATCGCTCTGCCAAAGGCGAGAAGAATTGGGTGGAGATTGGCGGACGCCATTATTTCAATGTCGCTCAGCTACCGGTGACCATCATCGGCACCGATCGTCAACAATCCAATGTCCTGACGACACGGCGTGTTCACTTACCCGAGGCACTCGGTCTCAATCCGATCGATGACTTGAACAAAGCCTGGGGGTGCGGCCTTCCGGCCGATAATGCGGCAAATCCCTTATTTGTGCTCGCGCTAATGGATGTCGTGGGCAAGACGATCGATCAATGGAACCTCGTGAACAACTCTTCCGAAAACACCAAGCAGCAGATGTGGGGGCCGAGGAAGAATTGCCAAAACCCCCGAGCATACATTGGCGCGCGGGTGCGCCGTAACGGCAAGGAAGAAGAAGTCCTTGCCCTTGAACCTCAGTACCGCGCCCGTCCGTTGGACGGTGTTTGGGCAACAGCTCCGTATCTGCATAACGGATCGGTGCCGACGCTCAAGGACATGTTATTGCCGCAGGGCCGGCGGCCAAGCTCCTTCTGCGTTGGTAGCCGCAAATTCGATCCCGTTAACGTCGGGCTTGTTGCGAAAGTGCGCGCGAATGACGCTTGCGCGGCCGGCCTGACGGACTTCAACGTAGCGCTGCTTGGGAATAGCAATCGCGGGCATTCTTTTGAGGGCAAGGAAACCGATACAACGAAGCTGCCGCCTGGGGTCATCGGGCCAGAATTAACCGACGCCGAACGGCGGGCGCTTCTAGAGTATTTGAAGACGCTGTAAGGAAGCCGTTACCATGGAAGCTCGGCGCTCGTCGCCCGACGACAGATCAAGCCGATCGTTTTGGGAACCACACGACCCACGAAAAGTCATCCGCATATTGGACCTCACCATCTTGAAAGGGAGCGCCGGAGTTCGTTCCGAGGATAAGATGATGCTGGCGCTCCGATTGCCGATCATGCCGGGGCGCGCCGGGCTTGGCTGATCAATTCGATCAAAAGGCCGAACTCTGGCCAGGATTAGAGGCTTGATCAGGCGTAGAGCCGCTAACTCAGGAGGTACTCCCGCGCGCGAGCTGCGTATGCAGATTGTGCAGACATCTACTCGGAACGTGAACTGGATGGCGGGCGGACTATCTGCGTCGTCGACAGAGCTTGTCGGATTCACGACATCGAATAAATCGATCATTGATGATGCGCACGCGCGGAGATGTTCAACCCTGAGGTCCAGCTTGGCGCGGACAACACCATCAGACTATCGAACGACTTGCCCGAGTATGTGGGTATCTTCGCTAAAGACATTAGACTTGATGACGCGCGACCTTCTTCATTGTATGATCGTGCAACCTTAAGTGAAGAGGTTCAAGCGCCATTCCCATCGCCGCTCACATTGGCAATTGCTAATATTTATGTCGTGAAATTCGCCGTGCAGTGCAGTCATTGTACAGTTCCATTGGAGGAGACCTTCTATGCTCAACTCCGAAACCGCCGCCCGTCTCCGTCGAATTCTGGATGAAGTGTGCAAGGATCTGTCGCGGCACGAGACCGGCATCCGAGCGCATGTCGCGTCCAAAATTCTAGAAGCCGCCTATCGCGGCGAGACGTCCGTCGAAGTTCTCAGGCAAGTTGGGCAGACCGCGTTGAGCAGTGCTCCCTCGATGTGGCCTCAGCAAAGTTCTCGTCGATCTTCATCCGAAAGTAGGGGCGCCGGCGAACCTAACGGGTCAACCAAGCAGGATTAAAGCAGGCCGATCCGAATCCATCAGCAAAGCGCCCGCGAACTGGAACCATTCAGGGAGCGCGCCGTCGTGGAAGCTGATCCGGAACGGCTAAGTGGCGCGAGACGCATTTGCCGAAAATGGAATCAATTCAGGAACTGGCCAGCGGGTCCCGCGAAGCGGGATTATATGCATCCGGTGACTCACCAAGCATCCCGCAAGGTAGCTGGGCGATTTGGTGCGCAGAGACGGCGAGCTCCGCAAGTCCGAGTACACTAGTTCGTCGAGGAAGCCATCATTCGGCTTCCCGACCTGATTCGTCAAAATTACGCGCTGTTTCTGTCAGCGCACGGCTGCAGGTTGCGAGGAGCGACCCGGAGGTCGGCTCTCCAATGACTAAAGAGCCTCGTGACGAGATTTCGGCTAGATTTACTTACGCCCGGGCTGGCTCGCGAGGGGGTCGGGGTGAAGTTCCTATAGCCCGATCGGGTTACATTTAGCGAGGCATCAATCATTGGCTGCTGCGGCTTTGCTCCAGGGATTTCGATCCAAGCGATGATCATGGAGGCTATTGCCACCTAGAGGCTGCGCTCGGATAGCTGGCTGGATGCCAATGTTCAATTATATGCAGGCGGGTGATCGGTATAGAAAGAGGGAGCGAGCTATACAAGAGTTTGCCGATTCAAGTCCACCTCGCTTCTATCGGCTCGCCGGATCGAGCGGTCACCCCCCGGGGTGGGCGAGCGAAACGGGTGATTGTAGCGTACTGCAAGGACACCCTCAATTGCCGCAACGCCCGAGTCGAGCGTGAAGGATGTCAATTTCTCTCAGCGAAGTTCGGCCTTGCCATCACGGATAGCCGGCGTCGGCGAACCGGTATTGCTGGCGAGCTCCCCCACAGTTTTTTCGCGCTTGCAATCGTCTGCACTCCGGGCGTTGGGCGCTCGAGCACGAATAGGTTCGAACTGTTGCGCTTGTTGAGCAACGGCATCATTGGCGGGCGATTTGTGAAAGCTTGAGAGGTGAAGCACAAAATCCACTGAGCTTGATTGGTTCTGCAAGAGGCAGCCGGACTAACTCTGGCCATGCACCTTCCCCCACTTCGAATGGATACATCCTGCAGGGCCGGACTCTTGAACGCGCGTGCGGAGCCGCCCAGGCCCGAGACCGCAGCCAACCTACGTCCCTCAACCAAGCTCAGGATGAATGCGAACGCGCCGGCGCCCCTCGCTTTCGATCAACTCGCCCCTGTAAGGCACGCCGCGGATGTCGAAATAGGTCGGGCGTCCGGCCTCCGGCATGATGCGCTGGCCCTCGAGGACGCGCACAAGGTAGGGCGGAAGGAACCGTTCGCGGTGCTCCCATCCGCCGCGGATCAGATACCCAAGGTCCACCGCACCTTCACGAGGCTGACTGGCTCCGACCATCTGCGGGGGCTGATGGAGCGGTTCCGATGGCCCAGGTTGGTTTAGCTGGCTTGCGCGCGGGTGATGAATCAGGCGGACATCCCCGCGCCCTCCTGGTCCGAACGTGGCCGAGTAGCGCTCATCGTTGATCATAAACTGACTTGGCCCGAACTGGGTTGGCAGCAGATTGATGTTGCCCAGGACGTCAACCAAGACGTCTTCAGCCGCTTGGGAGCCGTGGCGCCAGTCCGGCCCAACGATGGCCCCTATGTCCCGCAGCCCCTGCACGGCGCCTGAGGGTCCAGCGAACGAGGGCGTTCCGCCAAATCCAGGCGCCGGCACTGAACGTGCATCGTCACGCAAGTCTTGCGGTGTGGGTGGATCCAGATCAATCAGGGGATCGAGACCGCTGTAGATGTTTGACGACCGTGGCCTGACGGACGACGGTGACCCACCTTCTTGCATATGTTGCCCGAGCCAATCCCAAGCGCCTTGGCTCAAGCTGGCTGGAGTTGCAGGAAGCCCGAGCGGTAGATTCGGCTGTGGAGCCCAGCGAGGCGCCGATGAGGCTGGTCCGCGTGCCTGCTCGCTCGTCCAATCCCACGGAGCACCGCTGGGCGAGGCTGGAATTAAGGGACGCTGCTGCGAGGGACCGGCCTGCGAAATGTGGTACGGCGCCGGCAGTGATGAGCTCGGTCCGTGGATCTGCTCGCCGAGCCAAGGCCTTGGTTAGGGCGTCTGGCCGCTCTTCGGGAATCTCGGTCTTCCTGCGTTCGAAGGTTGCTTTAATCGCGCGAGCAAGACGTCACCTTTGAACTCATAGGTGCGGGC
This sequence comes from Bradyrhizobium ivorense, assembly GCF_900696085.1. GTDB lineage: Bacteria > Pseudomonadota > Alphaproteobacteria > Rhizobiales > Xanthobacteraceae > Bradyrhizobium > Bradyrhizobium ivorense. The sequence goes on along the minus strand of NZ_CAADFC020000010.1, from coordinate 54,611 downwards.
TAGCACCCAAATATCGTAAAAATCCTTGAGCGTGAGTTGGCCAGGCCAAGATGGATCATCGCTTACTTCTCGGCGATAACGGCTTCAGGTGGGTAGGCTCGCAACTTAGGAGCAGGCTTATCGAGCAGGGACGCCAACTCAATCTTGTTGAGGACTGGCTCCGTCGCATCACCGTAACCGATATCTATCACGATACGAATACGCGCGCCCGGCGAACCGAGCATCACCGAATCCGGGGTGAATGCCGCCGGCGGCATTCCCGCGGGCCGGAACGCCGCGTCGGACAGCACCGCCTTGGCCTCGTCGTAGCCTATCACCCACCAGCGTGCCCGGACGGGTAAGCGCACGCGGTGGATCGGACCGTTGCCGCGTAGCGTCAACGTCTCGGGCGAGGGCTCGATTTGATCGACGCGCCACATCGGCACCGTCAGCAAATGTTGTTCGGGCATGGTGGCGCTTCACTCTCTAGCGATGGAGGGCGGAAGGTGACCGGCACGCGCTGCGGGTATCCGATGACGCAAGACGGCATGTCGACGAAGTCCGCCGCGGCGATGGTCAACGCCAGATCCTCCAGCCGCCCGAACAGCGCGGGAAGCCGCTTCGCAATTCCAGGCGCGCCAGCGCAGCGCCCAGACAGACATGCTGTCCCCGGCCGAACGACAGGCGCGGATTGTGCCGCCGGGTGACATCGAACCTGTCGGCATTGCCACAGATCGACTGACCGCTGGGATGGATGAAGGAGGTTCGACCGCCCCCATCACCGACGTGCCCGCCAACCCTCTCACAACGCCGTTGGCGGTGTCACTCCTGGCTCAGCTCGAGGTCTGCCGCTTTGGTTGCATCGCGACGCGCGCAAATTGTTGCGGCTACCAAAAGAAGAACTCTAGATCGCATCCAACCTTCCCTCCATTTTTCGGTCAACGACCGAGGGCCAGGTCATTGCCACAGCAACACTCGGAGCGGACCAGACGCGAACAGCCCGCCGTTAACTGCCGGAGATCGCGCCTATATTCTGGTAAAACTTGTTGCCGCTTAGTGTTGAGCCATATTGGTTTCCAGGTCCCAGATAGGTTGCGTCTTCACCGAAGTCAGTAGTCCCACTCCGAAGCACCCACCAGGTCATTCCCAGGCCTCCTGCGACATCGTCCACTCCGCCGAGCTTCAGCAGGAGCCAGCCATCCGCAGATTACGGGCGTCGTTCAAGTTTATGAGAGCGCCCAAATTGAACGCTGCTTTGGCCCGCGTCTTTTCCTCATCGTCAGAGCCAAGCTGCGAGCAGCAACGCCGTTAGAAGCCCTTGTCTTAAGCGGCAGCGAGAACGGTCTGCCAGGCGGACCAGCAAGACCCCAAACTTCGTCCGGCGCGAGCCGCTTACAAGCAGCTTTCATGCAAGTAAGCCTGAACGGAGTCGCCTGCGGCCTGTGACGAACGTCAGCTTTTTGAAAGCGGCTTTGTTGCGATGGTGCGGATCTTACACGACCGCTCGGCCGCGTGGGCGCGTTGTTATGCAGCTAGTGCATTCTTTCATCGTCTTTCTCTGAAATCGCGCAGTTTTGGTGCGTGTGTGATCATCCTTACGCGCCTTACAGTTGCTGGAGGAGACGAAGACAGGGCGATCATTAGGAAGATGGATCCCTGCTTATGATCTTAGATCCGACGCGGCCCTCGGCGTCGTGCTGCCAATAGGGATAAAATAGCCTGCCCAAAAAGTTCGGCTTGCAATGTGAGAGCGCGAAGTCGCTGCATTGTCTCGGTGCGTGACGGTATTTCTGCGCGGTCCGCGCTCTGTCTCTATTCTGTGCGGTCAACTGCCAGGAAGCCAAAGCAATCTGCGTTCCGTGAGGAATATCTCCGCCTCTGGACAGAGCAAAAGCGCACGTCACAGCGCGGACGACCTGCATTCCGTGACGCGCGCAGATTTCGCAAATCGAGGGATTGAGTCCGTTGTTTAGCTACAATGGGAGTTGCAGCGTTCAACTTTTACGCGGCTTTCCTGCTCGGCAAGAAGAGCAACCCAAAAACCAGCCGACGAAAGACGAAGGCCATTGGACAACTCCAAGTCGCGAGGAAGTGATTGAAAGCTCTCGTAAGTAGTTGTATATGGAAAATACTCTCGGAGATAGAGTAAGTTTGCTGAAGCCGGGCGTCCTGTCATATCCGCTACGCGAGCGCCGGCCGCGAACGAGTTTCGATTCTTGTCGTGCGGATGAGGCCGTGCCGGTCGCGTGAGGTGACGACGCAATCGTTTTTCGAGGATTTTCCAAGGACGAGTTCGGAGACGAGGCGAACGTTACTCAAGATCGAAAAGAAAGCTGGTTTCGTTTCATGGACTGGACATGGATTGCGTCTATGATTTGGAACGCCGACGAGGCTGCAAAATCGATCTGGTGGCGCTATATGCGAGTGCCCTTCCATGGAGCGGCACTGGCTGTGTCCGCACGCAGAAGGAGTCAGATTCTAAGATGATGGTGGTCTGTAACAAGATTCACCCGGCTACTTGCGCGGTGTGGGTCACCCGTCCCTTAGACAACTCGCATGTGTGTCATCAAGAGGGCTTTGTCGCGTTTATCGCCAGACGTGACCAACAAACACGGAGTTTGTTTAGACATCCACAGAGAAAGGCGCCGTCATGAGTGGCACAATGACCGTTGAAACCGTCATTCCGGGGGCAGACATCGTCAAGCATGCGGACCGGCTCGGGACCGAAATCAAGAACATTACGCTGTCAGACGATTTGTCTGACGAGGCCATCATAGCCATTAACCGGCTGCTGCTTGAGCACAAGATCATCTTCTTCCGTGATCAGGGACATCTGGATGATGCCCAGCAACAGCGCTTTGTGCTCCGGCTTGGCTCGCTGATACGCAATCCCACAATGCTGGACACAAGGGGAGGCTTAACAAGCCGGGAGACGCTCCATGATGGCGCCTGCGATCATGTTGATCAGATGAACGGTGATGACCTCTTCAGCTCCGACGTCTTCAGTGCTGCCCGCCGAGCAATTTCAGTGCTGCGAGGTGCAGCGATTCCGCCCTTTGGCGGGGAGATTGCTTGGTCAAGCTCGGTGGCCGCTTATCTTGACCTTCCCGATCCGCTGCGGATGCTTGCCGATAACCTTTGGGCTGTGCGCTTCTCTGCATTCGATCACACTGCGACGGACGGCGCCGCCGAAGCCGACAGGAGGGCATTGGAGGACGTATCCACCGGAACGGTCTACGAAACGGCCTATCCGATCGTTCGTGTTCATCCCGAGACTGGCGAACGCATGCTCTCGCTCGGTCGTTCCGTGCAGAACTTTGTCGGCCTGCAGCGCTATCCCAGCCAAAGGCTGTTCGAACTTCTGCAATCCTATCTCACCGCCTCCCAGAACACCCTGTGCTGGAATTGGAAATCAGGCGACGTCGCAATCTGGGACAATCGCGCGATTGAGACGTATCCCGTCAAGAAGATTGGCAGTCCTCATTGGGCCATGGACCAGCTTGCCATTGGCGCTGGCGTACCGCACATCAAGAGGCTGAAATCACGAGCCGCTGAGGCTGCCTAACGGTGTGCGCACGTCCGGTTTTCGTAAGACGCCGACGGTCCAAGACTAAGTTGTGGCCCTGCAATGTCGAGCGGAACCGCGCCTTCGAGCTTATCCCGGCAGGACCGGCTAACCGGCGCGGGCAATCTGCTTCTTTTGGCGCGCTGGTCGCATACCTTAGGCATGCTGCGCGGTTCGCTGGAGCCTGTCCGATCAAAGCGGATTGTATCCGCAATGACGGACGTAGCTGGCACATTCTTCAGGAGTATGAGATCCAGAGGGCGCCGCGGTTCTGCCCGGGTCTGCTGCAACAGTTCTTTGGGTTGGCGAATGCCATCTCTGGCTTGAGATCGGGGCTGTAGGGCGGCACGAGAGTAGGCCCGCGCCTGCGACGAGGCAGGCGCCCTCTTCGCCGAAACGATACCGTTGATCGCCCGTCGCGCACGAAAGATGCGGTCAGCCCTTTGCAGGTGAGGCGCAAGGAATGTGGCTGACCGTTCGGCGCATCGCCGATGGCGCGTGGGCTGACACCGGCCCAGGCTTAACGACCCGTCAGCTACCCCGCGGTTCCAGGAGACAATCCCGGTGCCGCTTCAGCGCGGAACGTCGGTCCGTGCCGGTCGGCAAAGCTGCTGTGCGGCGCGTTTCCGCGAACCTCGCCCCCAATAGATCGCGCTCGCGATACCGATCCCGGAACATTCGTGCCGCCTGAAAAACCGCCCTGAACCACGGCCTCGCTCACCCAAATCGGAGGAGCCGCCGATGCGTCACCCCACCAGCCTCCTCCGCGCCTTGAGGGCGAGTCACGGTTCGCCTGATTTGGCTATCCCTTGGGATGCAAGTCGATCTCAACACGCTCTCATGGCTGCGACTTAGGTTCGCGGTCGCGCCGCTAACCTCGGCGCGCCGACATCAGGCGAGTACCGGTGCGCCTTCATCAACTCTCGAGCCCGATAGCCCTCACCACACCAGGTAGGTATCGATCCACTGTTGATGCTGTATTGTAGACGAGAAAGATCGATTGAATCAAACGCGATGATAGGGCACACGAGGTGCGGCAATGGAAACCACAGCTAATCCGCTGGATTGCAGAGCACACGTGTTGAAGTTGATTGAAGAAACGCGCGTGGTTAGCGAGAATGAACTGCAGGCCAACAACATCACGCCTTATCATGTCACAAAGTTTTATCGCGAACAAATTATCAAAAGCGGTTACTACGATCAGCTGAAATACGTTGTCGAGCCCTCAGTCGAGGAGTTCGAGAGTCCGGGCACTTTGGATACGAGCGGCGAGCACGACAACACGGTCGTGCCGGGACTCCAGCACAAGTACGCCCAAACCGGTTTATTGCTGGTGACGGAACGCTGCGGCTCATATTGCCGTTACTGTTTTCGCAAGCGCATTGTGGGCAAGGTTTCGGATGAAATCGCACCGGAGTTCGGTCAGGCCGCGCAATATATTGCGCGCCATCCTGAGATGACGAACGTCCTTCTTTCCGGAGGTGACCCGTTCGTGCTCAGCACTGCCAAACTGAACAAGATCGTTGACCACCTGCTGCCAATCAACCATTTGAATTCCATCAGATTTGGCACAAAAATGCTGGCCTATGAGCCAAGGCGGTTTGCGGATCTCGCTCTACCGGCCTTATTCCAGCGTATCCACAAGGCGGGTAAAACCCCAATCATCGTCGCGCATTTCGATCACGTAGGTGAGATCTCATCGGACGCGGAAGACAAAATTCTCGCCTTGCGCGCACAGGGCGTGCAATTCCTTAATCAGTCCGTGCTTCTCGCCAAAGTCAACGACGATCCCGAGATATTGGCCGCGACCTTCGCCAAATGCCACGAAATCGGAGTGCGACCTTACTACTTATTTCAGGGGAGGCCCGTGAAAGGTGCGTCGCACTTCCAAGTCCCACTTAGGCGGGGAATAGAGATTGTACGCGGCATCAACCAACGTCTGAGCGGGATCGAGAAGACATTTAAGTACATCATGTCCCATTACACAGGAAAAATAGAGATTCTGGACTTAGGCCAGGATAGCCGGGTGTATATGCGCTACCACCAGAATAAAGTTACCGAGAAGATCGGGAAGATATTTTCACGACCGCACGTCGCGACAGCCTGCTGGCTTGATGATCTGCCCGAACAATGAATCTAACGCACGCGCTTCAGCCCACGGGCTCGGAGCGAGTGCGGTACGCCCGCCGCCCCACGAAGCGCATTCAAGGTGAGCCGCGGGCGGCGCCCTGGTCTCAACTGTAGAAAGGCTCGGATGCCGCTCGACTATCCCGCTGCACTAAACTTACGGACCTGTGGGGCTCGCTATTCCTGGACTGACAGGGAGGTAATGCTCTATGCGCTTGGAGTGGGCATGGGGTCAGATCCCTTGAAGGAGGAGGAGCTACAATTTGTCAACGAAGCGTTTGCAACGTCGAAGCCATTAAAGGTGATCCCGACCTTTGCTTCGGTGTGCGTTTGGGGCGCACGCCCCGGAGCCATTAACCTCAACCGCGTCATGGTTGTTGACGGCGAACGTGACATTACGTTTCACAAGCCGATGCCCGCCGCAGCGAACGTGATGGCGGACGCCCGTGTGAGAGGAATTTATGACAAGGGTAAGGAGAAAGGCGCGATCATTCAGAACGAGGTGGTGGTCAGAGAGCGGGACGGCGACAAGATCGTCACAATCCTTTCGTCGACCTTCGCGAGAGGTGATGGCGGCTTTGGCGGGCCATCGGAGGGGATGCCCGAGCCGCACCAAGTGCCCGGCCGAGCACCGGATAGATCACTCGATATCCCGACCCGACCTGACCAAGCCCTGATCTATCGTCTTTCCGGCGACCGAAACCCTCTGCACAGTGATCCGGAGTTCGCCTGTCGAGCCGGTTTTTCACGCCCCATTCTGCACGGAATGTGCACGTATGGGCTCACCTGCAGAGCCGTCCTGCAGAGCTATGCCGACTACGACCCGTCTGCTTTTCATCGTCATCGCGCCCGTTTTTCGGCGCCCGTATTCCCGGGAGAAGTTGTTACCGTCAACCTTTGGAAAGACGGTAATTCGATCTCATTCGAAGCTTGCGTAAGAGAGCGTCGGGCTACGGTCGTCAAGAATGGGCAGACGGTGCTACACTGAGCAGGGGGCGGGCCGTTTCTTGTTCCTATCCGGCGCCGAGTTCGTCGCGCTCTTTTAGCGGTTCTTTCCGACATGCATGAAAGGTGCGCGGCAACGTCTGCATAGACGGGCCTCGCAACGAACCTGAGGCGTTCGGAGCACTTCAACTGCGGCCCTCAGGGGCGGCCCATTTCGGCTGATCGCGCGCGTGGACCTCAACCGAGGGCGGTGCGTGTTTTTGTCGTCATCGAAGGAGGTAAACGCGTGAGGCCACGCCGAAGCGCGCGAACTCTCTAGAGAAGTGGCGCAAGCGTGCAGAACGGCAAGAGCATGCGATCTCAAATGCGTTCCTCAACGAGAGGCAATCGACAAGCGACGAAGAAATAGACCGATCTCGTTGAGCAGTCTGCCGAATGTTGTTACCACTTGTCAGAATAGGGTTTCTGAATCGTCCGCATGGAGCAATTTAATTGTTTAGCAGCATCCACGGGCGAAGACCCGTCTTGTCCAGATTACAGCAGTTAACTCAACGATTTGAATCTCGGCCCTTGGCTGTTGGGGTGGCGCGTTCGCAATGAGGGGAGACTTCAATCGACTGCTGCATGAGACTGGCGAACATTGGAATGGCGTCCTTGTGATGAGCCCCGGCGGATTTTTGATCTGGGACTTGCGCGTTAGATAGACGACGGCACGTGCCGCAAAAGGGTTTTTGGAAATTTCAGCATTGCGCAAAAGCGATGCATGAACCCGTGACCTGCTTCGGGTCCCCACCTATCCAAGAATCATCAATGAAGAAGGCAGTTCACGGGTGATCGCGATATCGCATCGCCGCCATCTGGGAGGACAAGGATGTCATCCGGGAGAAGATGCCTTGAGGGCAATTGGCGACATGCAAGCAACCGGCTTCAACGACCGGGGCGCGCGTTTTCGGATAGGCGAGATGAAGAGGCATCGCGGTGGATGCCACAGCGAAGACAATTAGTCTTGACGGGATAGATGTCGGCCATCTCACGATGCACGATTGTGCAATCCAGGTCGATCGACCTGATAATCGCCTTTTTGCTTGTCTTAGAGGCGCGGCATTCCTGTAGTTCGATGACATCATAATTCGTCCACCGTACATTGAAGGCTGGTACGAACCTACGCATCATGCCAATAGCAAAAACGTTCCTGTCGACTTTATTCGCATCGAGCAGAACAATGCCGTCTGCTCTCTTACGCGACGACTATGCTCGAAGCGGATTGCTCATCATGCCCTAGCAACAGGCGTGCCGTAGTCGTAGGCGCCGGCATCGAGTGGAAGAGCGACAATAAGCGATCCATGCTGCAGGGCCGGGGCGCCTTCAAGTCGGCCGAAAATGGTCGTCTTCTACGTACCGGCTATGCCTCCCGCGGTGAAGCATCCCCTTCAGCTGCAGCGGGTACGACCTGCGATTTTCGGAAGCAGCTCAAATAAGCTGTCGCGTCGTATCTTACATACACCAATCGTATCCCAGATGTGTGGTTCACGACGTGTCTGGAACCATTCGCTACAGTGCGACCGGCTTCGACGGCACAAGAAGCCCTCATTGTGCATCTTTGCTAGATCCAGCTGATCTGCGGGGCGGCATGCCGATTGCTTTAGAATTTAAACGATGGTGACAAGCGCTGAGCCCAGCGAAAGACGGGGCGGCGCAGAAGCTGCTACCGGAGAAGCATAACACCGGACCCCAAACGCGACTTTCGTTCCAAGGATATTTCATCTCTCGAAGCCTCAAGACACTGGGGCTCATGGATCGTACTGCTCCAGCGGTGACACTGAACAAGCTAAGAGCCCTTGAATGCAAAAAAGTCCGATCGACCTTGCTGCCATTATCGACCTGGATTCGGTCGGGATCGACCTATTTCGTGGCAACATCCCGGACGCGAGCAAGGAACGGGTATTCGGCGGCCTAGTTATTGGACAAGCGATGCTTGCAGCGTGTCGCACAGTCAAAACCCGGCTGCCGCATTCACTACATTGCTACTTTATCCAGACCGGCGATCCTAAGGTACCCTTGATCTATAAGGTCGAGCGTCTGCGCGACGGTAAAAGTTATTCGACCCGGCGCGTCACGGCGATGCAGCGCGGTAGCGCAATCGTATCGGTCATGGTCTCCTTTCATAAGGGTGAGGAAGGTGCGTTCGAACACCAGGATAAAATACCGGAGGTGCCAGGGCCTGAACATTTCGCAGGCGAAGAGTTGTCGAAGAAGTCACTATATCCGAATCTACCAGAAATTGTCCGCCGCTACTATGAGCCTGATCGTCCGGTCGAGCTTCGTCCCGTCGAGATCGGGCGGTATGTTGGCCAAAAGATCGAGGACGGAAGAGTTCATATGTGGATGAAGGCCGCGACAAAGCTGCCCGATGATCCGGCGCTGCACATTTGCGCACTGGCTTACGCGTCGGATTTGTCGCTGCTGGATGCCGTGATGGCACGCTATGGGCGTACGCTATTTGATGGTCACATTCTGTCCGGAAGTCTTGACCACGCAATGTGGTTTCATCGTCCTTTCCGTGCCGATGATTGGCTGCTCTATGCCAAGGATTCACCAAGCGCGCAGAGCGGACGTGGCCTCGCCCGTGGGCTGATCTTTAGGCGCGACGGTACGCTGGTCGCTTCGGTCGCCCAGGAGGGCTCGGTGCGCGAGCGACGCTGAGCTTGCGCAGTGCGGGGAAAGTCTGGCTTGAGCGAGCGCCAGCGGCCCGTCCATGCTGCTTTCAAGCGTGCCTTCCCGAGAAACAAAGGAGTGGATCAACAACCATCTGCCCCTGGCAAATCACATTGCTTCGATTGCAACAAGAGAGTGTCAGTGCGACCTTTCCGACGCTCGTGACCTTTCATTCTGCGATAAAGTCTGCGGTGTTAGGTTTTTAATCCATTCATCGACATATGCGGTCGTGCCGTTGGTCAATCTACGTTCGGCAGGGCAATGCCTGACCATGCGTCCGTGTAGTGGACCATGGTATTGAGGCCCGGTCGAAACCGCCGTGTTCATCGCGCCAACTGAAGCCGCGCACTGTGAGGTGTCACAATGCTTTCGGTTTGGATGCGCCGTAAACAAGGCGGACCTTCGCTACCTTATCGCAATTGGCCTGGTGCTTGGCTGGGCCATGATCCTCGGTCGGCTGACTGTTGCCCGAATGCTTAGCTCGTCAGCTCTGAAACTACTAAACTCAGCAGTTGTGACGTCCGTCTCGGAGCGCTTCAGTGTTTGCTGCTGAGGGCTGGGGCCGCCGGGCGCGAATCAGACCGGGGTCTTATCCGATCGCAGAGTTTTGACGAAAAGGCGCTCGAGAGAGGAAAGGCGCAGACACGGTATCGCCGAAGATGGAGATTTTCTATGCTCACAGCGACAGGTTCGGAAATCCCTTGGGCGGGGCCTCCATTCCCAAAGTCGGAGTATGATTGCCGACAGCGGAAGGTGCTTGAAGCGGTAGCGCGCGCCGAACTTGATGCAATTGTGGTTACCGCTATCGGCCACCTCAGATATCTGACTGGCTATCATGGATTTGGCGGGTACTTCGCTCCGTTCCCGTTGATTCTAGCGCCGGGATATGCGCCGGTTCTCGTCGTAAGAGAGTACGATGCAGAGGCTGTCCGTGCCGAAGGATGCATCGATCAGGTCGTTTGTTATAGGCACCCTGGCGATGTTGCTCAGACCTGTGTCGAGGTTCTTCGCCAGCGTCGGCTGCAGGCTCAGAGAGTGGGTTTCGAACTCGGATGTTGGAATCTGGCACCGGCCGATTTGCGTGCAGTGCAAGGACTTTGTCCAGGCATGAAAGTCGCCGACGGCTCCCAACTAGTTGCGTCAGTGGCGGCAGTCAAAAGCCCGCTTGAGCTCGACGTGATGCGTCAAGCAATGGCGATAACCGATCTCGCAGTGCGCGTGTTTCGGAACTCGGTTTGCGAAGGCGTGAGCGAAACGGAAACGTATGCAGCGATAGCTGGAGAAGTCAGCAAAGCTGGCGGCGAAATATGGCGATCTGTTACTCTCGTGTTCGGTGATCGGACGAAGATGCCGCACGGTGTCCCGACCCCACACGCAATCCGAAACAATGAACCCGCCATGATTGAGATCGGCGGCGTGAAGCACGGCTATGCCGCAGGGCTGGTCCGCAGCGCGGTGCTTGGTCGGCATCGTGAGGCCGAATCCTTGTACGCTCTTTCGGTTGAAGCGCTCGAATCTGCCATCGCCGCGATTAAGCCGGGGGTAAGCGCGAAGACCGTGGACGCCGCCGCGCGCAGAGTGATTGAGCAATCTGGACGCCCGGGCGCCTTTCGCCATCGTACCGGGTACCAAAGTGGCATCCACTGGACAGAACGCGGGAACCTCAGCCTGGAGCCTGCCGCAGAGGAGATTTTACAGGCGGGAATGACCTTTCATCTTCCCATTATTCTGTTTGGGGAAAACGGTCATCTGTTTGGCTGCAGCGAGCACGTGGTCGTCACAGACTCTGGTGCGGAAGTGCTCAGCCGTACAGATCACAACCTATTTCATGCTGTAGGTTCCACATGAATGGCATTGAAGCGTTTCAACATCTGCGGGCGGAGGCAACCGCTTGGCGTCGCCATCTTCATGAAAATCCCGAGCTGGAATATCGGCTTTGCAACACGGCTAGATTTGTAGCCGAGAAGCTCGCTTCTTTCGGCGTTGATCATATCGAAACGGGGATAGCTGAAACTGGAATCGTCGGCTTGATTGACGGCAAATGTGGAAGCGGGCCGACGATCGCGCTGCGGGCGGATATGGACGCGCTGCCGATACTTGAACAGTCCGAGAAGCTCTGGTCGTCGAAAGTATCGGGAAAGATGCACGCCTGTGGACATGATGGTCACATGGCCATGCTATTAGGCGCCGCGAAATACCTTGCGACGACTCGGCGCTTCAAGGGATCGGTGGCCTTGATCTTCCAGCCTGCTGAAGAGAGTGGAGAGGGCGGCCAAAGGATGGTTCAGGCAGGAATCATGGACCGTTTCTCAATAACCAAGGTGTTCGGCCTGCACAATGTGCCAGGAATAGAAGTTGGCCATTTCGGCATCTGCCAAGGTCCGATCATGGCCGCTCTCGACGAGTTCGACCTCATCGTGAAGGGTAGGGGCGGCCATGCCGCAAAGCCTCATGAGGCCATCGATCCGGTAGTCATCGCCGCGCAGATCATCGTCGGCGTGCAAACTTTAGTTTCTCGTCACACAAGCCCGATGGAGGCGCTCGTGATCTCCGTCACGAAACTCAACGGGGCTCAGGCCTACAATGTCATTCCGGATCAGGTAGAGCTGGCGGGCAGTGTCAGAACTCTTGTGCCCGGCCTGCGGGACTTCGCACAAGGGCAGATTTTTGCGGCTGCGCGAGGCATAGCGCGGGGATTTGGCGCAGATGTCGAATTTAAGTACTGCAGGTCCGCCCCGGTCACGATCAATCATCCGGAAGAAACTAATCTGGCGGTCAAGGCAGCACGCAATCTGGTTGGACCCGCTTGCGTCGATGAGAAGATAAGCCCGCGGATGGGCTCGGAGGATTTCGCCTACATGCTTGAAGCAAGGCCGGGCGCGATCATCTTTCTTGGCAACGGATCGACGTCTAGCTTACACCACCCGGGGTATGACTTCAATGATGACGCCTTGCCTTATGGGATCGGCTATTGGGCGAACGTCGTAGAGACGGTGCTGGCACTCTGATGTGTAGCGGCGACCGCAACGCCACCTGTCCACATCTAAGCCGTGCGTATAGTTACGATAGAACTGCTTGGTGTCTCGGATGGCAGCAGTAGCCCTCCGCTCATTGCAAATCTTGAACCGCGGGTCGCTGCGATTGCCGCTCACTCTTCGCTCCGACAAGTACGAAAATTACAAGCCACCGAGCATACAAATGCCTTCGCGACTTGTGTGCGCCGACCCCGCGCTTGAGCCAATCAGTGTTACAAGTGCCCGGTCGGCTACTCGAGTGAGCGACGTTGGCGAAGGCGACACTTTGTATCAGCCATCAGACCCCGGTCGACACCTGATTGGATGGCGTCACTGGCGACGCCAAGCGTGTTAAGCGCGCCGACCTTGCTGGCTTCCGCCAGGGCCGAGGGCCCGCTCGAGTCGACTAGTCTCGCGAAACATTTGCGAATACTGGCGGATGAGCTGCGAGACCAGTACTCCTGGAACAGCGAACTGAGCACGATAGTGGAAGAAACGCCATGCACTGAGCTCGGTTCCGCGGCTGCTTCTATAGCTACGCTATTCGTAGAGAGTCAGCTTCGTCAGAACTCCGCGGGGCAAACCAGAAGCGTTAGTTCCTCGATAGCTCGTAGTAATACATCGTTTGAGAAGAGAGGCGGGATATGCACCAACACATTCGAGATCTGCTTCCAGTGGAATGCTTTCGCCGAGGCACGCTCTGGATTGGTGGGCAATGGTGCTGCGCGGCTGACGCTGGTACGTTCGCCGTCACGAGCCCGATTGATGCCCGGCATCTGATGGTCGCGTCGCGGGCACAGGCCGCAGATGCGGATCGGGCCGTGCGGGCCGCTGACGCAGTCGCAGCGTCGTGGGCCAGCGATAGCGGCAAGCGTAGCGGGCTGATGCTCCGCATTGCGCAGGAGGTCCGGAAACACGCCCAGGAGCTTGGCACGATTGAGACGCTCGACAGCGGAAGACCGATCAGCGAGACCACAACCGATTCCGTGCAGCATGCGGCTGCGCTTTTCGATTATTACGCTGGCCTAGCCGACAAGCTGCACGGCAGCACTGTGCCGATGGGAAATGACGCGACGGCACTCGTCGAGCGAGAGCCATTCGGGGTCATAGGCGCGATTTCGGCGTGGAATTATCCCTTGTTGAATGCAGCTACGAAGATCGCGCCAATCATCGCTTGTGGAAATACGATTGTTCTTAAGCCGGCGGAGCAGAGTCCGCTGGTTACGCTTCTATTGGCCGCGCTAATGCAGCAAGCGGGCCTGCCAGACGGTGTCGTCAACATTATTACTGGATTTGGAGCGGAAGCAGGCGCGCCGCTGATCACGCATCCGATGGTATCGAAGATCAGCTTTACTGGATCCATGGCGACCGGCCGACGCGTTGCGGCCGTAGCCGGCGAGACGCTCAAGGGCGTCATCCTTGAGCTTGGCGGAAAATCGCCGCTGATCGTGTTCGATGACGCTGATCTGCCACGCGCAGCATCCGCTGCGGTCTTTAGCACCTTCAAGAATGCCGGTCAAACCTGCACGAGCTGCGCACGCGTTCTCGTCGCACGGCCATTAATGGATCAGTTTGCTACACTCTGCAGCTCTATCGCAGCAGATCTGCGCATAGGCGATCCGTTCGACTCGGAAACTCAGATCGGCCCTCTCATTTCCGCTGAGCAGCTTGCGCGTGTTCGGCGGCTTACCGCGGATGTGGATGCGGGGCATGTTTGCCAAAAACACTATCGGCCCGTGGCTGGTGGACATTTCTTCCAGCCTATGATCGTGACGAAGTACGCGCTCGACAGCGATTTTGCGCGACAGGAAATTTTCGGTCCAGTAATGGCGCTGCGTCCTTTTGATACCGATGAAGAAGCTTGGCAGCTTGCCAACGATACGGAATATGGTTTGGCCGCCTCGGTCTGGACCTCGTCGCTCCATCGTGCCGAACGGGCCCGCCGCTTGCTGGTAAGCGGCATTGTTTGGATCAATTGTGCCCATACTCTCTCCACTGGCACGCCAATTGGTGGGCATAAGGCGAGCGGTGTTGGTGTCGAGCACGGAGTGGAGGCGATCGAGCAATACATGAAGCTGAAGACGAGCGTGCTCATGTCGGGTGGATGGCATAGCCCGTTCGGCATGCGGTCTGCTTCGACATAAGTCGAAGCGGCTGGCCTGGGTGTATGGTTCGGATGCAATCCTCAACCAAGTCGTGTGAGTTCGTTGGAGGCCGCATCGGCTAAAAGTATGATGATCATCCAAGTTCCGGCTCCCACGCACAATATCAGGCGGCAGCTGCTAGCATGCCCCCCGCAGAGCCGGTCCTGATGGTCGGTTTTGCCAGACGTTCTCGTCGCAATGACTTATCGCTTTCTCTAATCGCGCCGGCTGGACCTAACCAGCTTACGCTGCTCTTTGTAGCACGTCGGACCTTTTCACATTGCGAATCCCGAACCAGCTTGGTTACGAGAACCACGCTTACCCAGTGCTACGCGGATCCAGGTCGATTTAGGCTATAGCTTGCGATCCTGCTCTCGCCCTGTCGAGCGCCGCCGCTCGGTGTTCTAATCTTCGCTGTCGCATTCGGCACAAACCTACAAGGCCGCTTCCGCTCAGGTTGTCCAACTTCGGACTACATGCTGTGGCTCTTGCATGGACGGCGTGTGTCCTTTAGCCCCTGCAGCAGCTGGCACAGCACTTGCTGGGCATGCTGCAGTGACAGGAGGCGTTTCTATGAACGTGACATCCGCGCGCACCCGGACGCCTCCTGCTAGGAACTCCCAAACGCGTTCTGCGAACCGAAACAAAAACAGACCCGAGAGTTGCCCGCGCAGCACCATAAAGCGGACGATTCGGGCGGCCGATGATGGGGGCATTAGTACGGGCGTGCGATGGGGGGTGATCGTTATTGCAGGACTGCGTTGCTGCTGACCGGCGTCGTCTAGCGAAGAACCACAACACCGGGAGAATCCACGATGAGCAAGACAAAGTTGAACAACAATGTCACGGGTGTTAAGGTCATCCAGCGCGCTGCGCGCATAGGCGCTGAAGTGGCCAATATAAAGATCTCGGGAGATTTGTCGGAGGAGACAATCGGGGCGATCAATGATGCCCTGCTTGAGCACAAGGTTGTGTTTTTTCGCGATCAGAGTCATCTGGATGACGCCGATCACGAGCGGTTTGCTCTTCGCTTTGGTAGGCTTGTGGCTCATCCGACAATGGCGGTTACCAAAGGGACGACGTCAATGATTGAGCTGGATTCGGCGCGCGGCGGTAGTCGGGCCGACTTCTGGCACACCGATGTGACGTTCGTTGATGCCTATCCCAAGATTGCCGTCCTGAGAGGCGTCGTGATCCCCCCATTTGGTGGTGATACGGTATGGTCGAACACCGCGGCAGCTTATCTCTGGCTGCCAAAGCCGCTTCAACGCCTTGCAGACGAGCTATGGGCCGTTCATAGCAATGCTTATGACTATACCGTAATGGGGAATGCGAGCCAGGCGGACAGACAACATTTCGACGAGATCTACACCAGAACGGTTTATGAGACTGAGCATCCAGTCGTGCGCGTCCACCCCGAAACCGGCGAACGCACACTCGTGCTCGGCGATTTGGTGCGGCGCTTTGTCGGCATTTCCAAGTACGATGGTCAGAAATTGTTCGATCTATTCCAGTCTCACATCACCGCGCCCGAGAATACCGTGCGCTGGAACTGGAAGCAGGGTGACGTCGTCATGTGGGACAATCGCGCGACCCAACATTATGCGGTCAATGACTACGGCGATCAGCATCGCGTGGTACGTCGTGCTGTGATCGATGGCGAGGTGCCAGTGAGCGTGGAAGGTCGACACAGCGTAACGCGAATCAAGGTCACCAAGCAGGCGCAGGCCTCCTAGGCTGCTTACCAATTTAGGGTCATACAGCTGATGAGAGCCCGGTAGCATCTGAAGTGAATGGCTGTCGGCTTTGCGAGTGTCATGCAGACTGAGATAAATGTGACATCTTAGTGATCTCGCATCTCCTGGCGATGTTGGTGAACTTCAGTATTCTCTGCGAAAAGCCTGAAGGCCCGCGAGCAATGGCCGCTGATGCTTGCTGTGACGGTCGTACCGCTCGCACGGCGCGCTTGAACAGCCACTGCGTGTCTGATGCTACGAAATCGGTAGCGAGGGACCAGTAGTCCCTCCGGAAAAGGGCCGAGAGAGGCGCGACGGTACTCGCCATGCAGTCTAGACAAACGGCACAGGCAGAGCAGCGGATCCCCACTGGAGATAGGTCTGGGCAAGAATAGGGTCGCCAAAGGTGGGCTCATCCATGAAGTCCGTAAGTCCGCGCTTCCAGAGACATGGCGCGCTTCGCCGCCTCGATGCTTACGACGAACGGAAAGGTCGAGGCCAACAACGCGCTCGCACCAAAACGCCGGTCCTCCTGCGAGCAAGGATATCATTGCCTACACGCCATATGTTGGCAGGTTGCGCATTCCTACGTTGCCGCTGGGCTGAATCATGGTCCAGAGACATTTGATTTGTAATGGCACTAGAGCCGCGCGACTAAGAGAGAAAGCCGATGAAGATAATGGCGGTTCGCACCCACATTCTTCAAGCAGAGCTCTCAGAAGCGCTTGCGTGTTCGCGAGGTTGGTATGACACCCGCACGGCCATGTTGGTCGAAATTCAGACAGATCAAGGTATCGTGGGCTGGGGCGAATGTTATGG
The DNA here is from genome assembly GCF_900696085.1 of Bradyrhizobium ivorense. Classification (GTDB taxonomy): domain Bacteria; phylum Pseudomonadota; class Alphaproteobacteria; order Rhizobiales; family Xanthobacteraceae; genus Bradyrhizobium; species Bradyrhizobium ivorense. Next base: position 37,567 of record NZ_CAADFC020000010.1, on the reverse strand, counting down.
CCCTGCGCGGGTAACGGCCGCGGTCGTTGATTGCGTCGCTCCATGGTTGATCGGCGAAAATCCGGTACGCACGGACTATCTTTGGCGCATGGTCTATGCGCGGCTCCGCGATCACGGCCAGAAAGGCGTTGTGATTCAGGCGCTCGGGGGCATCGATATCGCATTGTGGGACATCAAGGGCAAGTATTTTGACGCTCCGGTGCATCAGCTACTGGGCGGCGCGCAGCGTACCCAGATCACCGCGTATGCTACCGGCCTTTATCGGCGCACAGCAGCAGATCCAATCCACTATCTTGCCGAAGAGGCCTCAGACTACGTCGCCGAAGGGTTTGCTGCGCTAAAGCTTCGGGTCGGCTTCGGCGTACAAGAAGATGCCGCCGTGACGCGCGCTGTTCGCGAAGCGATCGGGCCGACCGTGGCGATCATGATAGATGCAAATCACGCCTATGACAGCATTGCAGCCATCCGGCTCGGGCGAATGATTGAGCAGCACGATATCGGCTGGTTCGAGGAACCGGTTCCGCCGGAAGATATTGCCGGTTATCGTGCGGTAAAGTCGGTGCTGTCGATCCCGATAGCGGGCGGCGAATGTGAGTTTACCCGATTCGGCTTTCGAGAGCTGTTCGTCACGCACGCGCTCGACATTGCGCAGCCCGATACCTGCGCTGCAGGCGGTCTATCCGAATGCAAGAAAATCGCCGATATGGCGGAAGCCTTCGGCATCCGCTATAACCCCCACGTCTGGGGCACCGGGATCGCGATCGCAGCGTCCCTCCAGCTGCTAGCTGTTCTGCCGCCGCATACACCGCCTTCGCTGATGCCCGTCGAGCCTATACTGGAATTCGACCGCACAGAGCACCCGATTCGGCAGGCAATTCTACTTGAGCCCGTCGAGCACGTCCGTGGCGTCGTTCAAGTGCCAGACGGACCGGGCCTCGGCATTGAAATTGACCGCAAGGCACTGGCTAGATTTGTAGCGCGGTAGTGCCGCAGTGATCTGCGATCTGACCCGTGCGTATCCTAATCAGCTTGTACTGTGCGCACAGTTAGGCGGCTGCTCCACTCCTGTCCAGAACGTTCAAGCTGCTTGCGCGGTCAGAAATCAAATCGAGTTTTGTTGGCAAGCTCTTCGGACGCCTCAGCCCGTTTGTTCGCGGGAAGTCATGGCTGGTATACAACACGTCTTCTCCTCCAGTCCACAGCGGATCAATTCCAAACGGCTGAAAGTCCTAATCGTTTTACGATCAACGCCCCGCTTCGATTTACTCATGTGAGCGTCTGCGGGATTGTTTCGATGCGGCTGTGGCCAACTCCGGTATGAGATGCAACCGTCGTGACTTCACGCGGGACTGTCGTCTTGCCAGTGTCGAGCTGGAGACGCACATGTCGGGACCAAAACAGTGAGCAGTTCGCTGCGAGAGAACAAGACCCATGGGCATTCTGACTCGTCAAGCAATGCACACAATCCTGGCGGCACGCGAATTGCTGGGGATTGTCACGGATAGTGTCGTTCGCACGCTAGGTATACCGCAGAGTTCAAATGAATTCGTCGTTACACGAGCGCCTTCAGGCCGCGCTTTCTGACTGCACGGGGCAACGGCGGAACGGAGCCCGAGACAAAGCGCCGTGCATTCCATGACGGCTCGATGAGCACGTGGACATACTGTAGATTATGGCTGCGTCGAGCCCGTAATCGTCGCTGAAGAGCTGGAGGCACATCAATGTCCGAGATCCTGCTCGACCTGCGTGCCCTTCTCGATCTAGAACCGATCGAGAGAAACCTATTTCGCGGCAATGCCGCGGGCAGCGGTGCCCGAGTATTATTCGGCGGCCAAGTGATCGCCCAGGCAATGGTCGCGGCATGCCGAACAGCGGAACGCCGGCTGCCACATTCGCTTCACTGCTGTTTTATCCAAGCTGGCGAAACGCATTTTCCAATCATTTTTCAAGTCGAGCATTTGCGCGACGACAACAGCTATTCAATCAGGCGCGTGACCGCGATGCAGCGTAGCAATGAAATTTTGTCGATCGTGATGTCCTTCCATGCCGAGGAGAAGGGCGCTTTCGACCACCAAGCCAAAATGCCCGTGGTTCCGCCGCGAGAAAAATGCACAGTCAAGGAAGTATTCGAGCCGCCTACATTTGTCGAAAGGCCTGAGTTCATTCGCCGATACTATGCGATCGACCTGAGCCCGGTCGAGACTGGCCGGTATCTGGGCCAGAAGGTCGATGACGGCCGCGTTCATATGTGGATTAGAATTGCCGAGAAGCTACCGGACGAGCCGGCGCTGCATATGTGCGCGCTGGCCTATGCCTCCGATTACTCGCTGCTCGATGCGGTAACCGCGCGCCACGGCCGTGCGCCCTTCGATAGGCGGATAATGGCCGTGAGCCTCGACCACGCAATGTGGTTTCATCGGCGGTTCCGCGTCGACGATTGGCTACTTTATGCGCATGATTCACCAAGCGCGCAAGCCGGCCGCGGCCTCACGCGAGGCCTGATCTTTAGATCCGACGGTGCGCTGATTGCGTCCGTCGCCCAGGAGGGCTCGGTGCGGGAGCGACGCTGAGGTTCACATGCTGTCAGACTGGATTTATGATCAGCGGCTTCGAACGGATGCACGATCACCGTGGCAATCGTCCTCTGCACGTGGGAAGTCGTCTTTCTAACGACGCAGGAATCGTGGTCGCTAGATTCCGAGTGCTTGCGGACAGTTCCTACGGTAAAAACTTCGCGCGATCGGCGCGGTTGCCCACATCCGCCGTGACGGCGCCAGCGTCACGCCACTTCTCAGCTCAGGGCTTATACCAATCCTCAAATTGATCGACCGATGTAGGCCCAATCGCGGAGCGCGATTGACATGATCTTCCACGGCTGATCGATGAGAGTGTTCCAGGCGAAACAGCAGTGATCGACGATGTTGTCATAGGATTTGAAGACGCGGTTTGACAGCCAGTTTTGGCGCATGAACTGCCAGATATTCTCCTGGCTGTTCAGCTCGGGCGAACGCGGCGGCAACGGCATCAGCGAGATGTTGTGCGGGATCTTCAGCTCCTTCGCTCCGTGCCACCCAGCCTGATCGAGGATGACGATGGCGTGGGCGCCAGGGCTGACCTTGCTTGCGATCTCGTTGAGATGAAGCTGCATGGCCTCGCTGTTACAGAAGGGCAGAACCAGTGCCGCGCCGGTTCCGAGCTCCGGGCACACGGCACCGAACAGGTAGGTCGATTGCGTGCGCTGGTCGTGAGTGGCCCGCGGCCGCGATCCCTTTCTAGCCCAGCGATAGGTGAGCTTGTTCTTCTGCCCCACCCGCATCTCATCCTGGAACCACACCTCTACCGGCGTGTCCGGCGCAAGGCTGCTGCGGATTTCCTCCACGCGAGCGTGGAATTTTTTTTAAATGCCTCGATCGCCTCGGGATCCTGCTTGTATGCTCTCGGCCGGGCGCTGACGTGTGAGAAGCCGAGGTCCTTGAGGGCTCGATAGACCGTATCGTCTGACACCGAGATGCCGAACTCCTCATGCAGCCGCATGATCAGGTCACAGGCCCGCCAGCGCACCACGCCATGGATGGGCGGGGTCGGCCCTTCGTCCACGATCCGCGCCAGAAACGCCCGGTGCTCCGTGTTGAGCTTCGCCGGCGCACCTGGCGCGGGAACATTGATCAGACCATCAGGCCCTTGCTCGTTGAATCTGATCACCCAGTCGCGAAGCGTCTGCCGGTCCATCCCGCCGACCTTGGCGGCCTCCGCCCGCGATGCGCCATCGAGCACCGCAGCGATCGCCAGAAGCCGCCGGACCTGATCGCTGTCCTTCGCCCGCCGCGCCAGCCGGCGCACCTCAACCGCTGCAAAATCCGTTCGAACCGCAATCGGCTGGCCCATGGCAACTCCCTCCAGTTGCCATGTTGAATCATCGATCCTCTGATTTGGGAATGCCCGCCGTGAGTCACCACCTCAGCGGATTGGTATTAGGTAGCCTTGGGTCCGCGGCCACGAGTAGTGTGCGCGACAAAGAATAGCTGCTCGCCGGCGTGAAGCGAAATCTAGTAACCCCAACACCGAGTGTGACGCGGCTACGCTGCGCCCGAGCCAGCGCGTTTTGGGGAAGATTGGCACGATGCCGTTGCCGGAGTTATCAGCCCTGCCGGCCTTGCTGCGTGATCGCCGATGGCATGTCGATACGTCTGATCGCCAGTCCTTGATAGCCCCTGCAGATTCACCGATAGAAGTGGGAATTGCTAAGACTATTCCCAATCGGCGTCAAATAACGTCGTCACCCATCTTGGTGCGACTGCGCCACAGTGACTCTCGATGTCTTGTTGCAGCTTATTGACTAGGAGATCACGTCGATCGCGCTTGGTAATCCAGATAGGCCGGAGGCACAAGCAGCGCATGCGCAAGCAAATACTCCCACGCGGGCGGGACGAATCCCGCATTCGACGAACTCGCGAGTCATCTATCGCGGTCACTGCAAATCCTTGTTCCTTCATGATCATGAGCAACTGCACCGGATTGCAATGGAATGGTTCCAGCTTTGAGAGGGCGCCGCACCCAAGAACGCGAGAGCACTGCTGCTTCCAGAAGACTCATAATAGCGTGGTGGAGTGGCCGTCGGGAAGACTGCCGTGAGCAGCCAATTCGAGAAAGCTGCCGTTGTCCATCCTCACCCACTGGCATCGCTCGGCTCGGATCTTCGAAGAACATATGTTGCTACCACCGCCTATCGGAGGCGTGATTCGTGCCGTTGTTTGTTGTGACTTTGTCTCGTTTTTGACAATGCCACAAGAGCTGTCGCCATTACGATCATTTGCCACGCAGGCTCAAAGGATCGATGCGCAATCCGCTTCAGTGTCTGTGGCACAATGGTTGCTTATGCCTATCGGCAAGAAGTTCTTCCGGAAAGGATCGAGTGTATCCTGAGCCGCATCATGAGCCAAAACGCGCGAGCGACCAGCAGCCGGCTGATCCGGAGCATGTCTCGAGTGAAGCAAACGACGCCCTGGGAGAGGACCCAGCTTCAACTTCAAGAAGGGGCCGGTAACCGTTTCGGAACTCCCGCTCTTCGGGATTCACGTCGCTCAATATTGAACTGCCCACAGGAGGAGGCTATGGATCTCGCATTCACCAATGAGGAGCGTGCTTTCCGAGAAGAGGTTCGGCAGTTCCTGCGCGAAACCGTGCCGCCGGAGATGCGACGCAAGCTGGTCGAAGGGGCGCAACTGTCCAAAGACGAGATGGTAGCTTGGTGGCGCATCCTGAACAAGAAAGGTTGGTGCGTGAGCCAATGGCCGAAGGAGTATGGCGGGACCGGCTGGACCTCGGTGCAACAGTACATATTCAAAGAAGAGCTGCAGATGTATCCGGCGCCAGTGCCACTTGCCTTCGGCGTCGCCATGGTCGGGCCAGTCATCTATACTTTCGGAAGCGAGACACAGAAGAAACATTATCTGCCGCGGATCGCTAACATGGACGATTGGTGGTGCCAAGGTTTTTCCGAGCCAGGATCCGGCTCGGACCTAGCTTCGCTAAAGACCAAGGCGGAACGAAAGGGCGACAAGTACGTCATTAACGGCCAGAAGACGTGGACAACCCTGGCCCAATATGCCGACATGATCTTCTGCCTTTGCCGCACCGATCCGACCGCCAAGAAACAGGCGGGCATCTCCTTCATCCTAGTAAATATGAAGAGCAGGGGCATCACGGTGCGCCCGATCCAGACCATCGACGGTGGTCATGAGATCAACGAGGTGTTCTTAGACGACGTCGAGGTGCCCGTGGAAAATCTCGTCGGCGAGGAGAACAAGGGCTGGGACTACGCGAAATTCCTGCTCGGCAATGAACGCACCGGCATTGCGCGCGTCGGCGTCTCCAAGGAGCGCCTCCGCCGCATCAAGGAACTCGCCTCGAAGTTCAAGTCGGGCGGCCGTCCAGTGCTTGAAGATCCTGCCTTCCGCGAGAGGCTGGCGGCCTGTGAAGTCGAGCTGAAGGCTCTGGAGCTGACGCAGCTGCGGGTCGTCGCGGATGAAACCAAGCATGAAAAGGGCAAGCCCAATCCAGCCTCTTCCGTGCTCAAGATCAAGGGTTCGGAAATCCAGCAGACCACAACGGAGCTATTGATGGAGGTGATCGGGCCGTTCGCAGCGCCTTACGGCGAGCATCCCGATTCGTCATACGAAGCGACGGATTGGATCGCGCAGAGCTACTTTAACAACCGCAAGGTCTCGATCTACGGGGGCTCGAATGAGATCCAGCGCAACATCATCACGAAGGCGGTGCTGGGGCTCTAATTTCGTCCTTTCCGGCCCTCTAGTGGGAAGGGACGGGGTGGGGCGCCCCTCTCTGCGCATCGGACAACCCGTCCTTCCCGCGCGTGGGTAAACACCTGTCAGTTACGGGATGCCGAGAAAAATGGATTTCGAGTTATCCGAGGAGCAGCGGCTGCTTAAGGAAGCTGTCGATGGATTACTCAGCGACGGCTATCAGTTCACGCAGCGCAAGAAGTACATGAAGGAGACGGGCGGTTGGAGCCAAGACATCTGGCGCCGGCTCGCCGAGCAGGGTCTCTTGGGCCTTCCCTTCGCGGAAGTGGATGGCGGCTTTGGTCTCGGCGCGGTGGAAGCCATGATCGTGATGGACGCGCTTGGAAAGGCGTTGGTGCTGGAGCCGTATCTCGCAACGGTAGTGATCAGCGGCGGCTTCCTGCGTCATGGCGGCTCGGCCGCGCAGAGAGCGGAGCACATCCCCCCGATCATCGACGGCAGGAAGACTTTTGCCTTCGCACAGCTCGAGAAGGATTCGCGGTATGACCTTCACGACGTCACGACGTCGGCGAGGAAGAGGGGGCAGAGCTGGGTGATCGAGGGCAAGAAATTCGTCGTCATCAATGGTGAGAGCGCCGACACGCTTGTCGTCACCGCGCGCACCGAGGGTGCGCAGCGCGACACGGCCGGTATCGGCGTCTTCCTCGTGCCTAGTAACGTCAAGGGTATCACTAAGGAAACCTATCCCACGCAGGACGGCCTGCGTGCCGCAGACATCACCTTCACCGGCGTGGAAGTCGGAGCTCACGCGGCAATCGGCGATCCCAATAACGCTTTGCTCCTGATCGAGCGCGTGGTCGATGAGGCCCGCACCGCGCTCTGCGCGGAAGCGGTCGGCGCTATGGATGAATCGCTGAAGATCACTGTCGAATATCTCAAAACGCGAAATCAGTTCGGCGTGCCGATCGGCAGCTTTCAGAGCCTCCAGCATCGGGTTGCGGATATGTTCGTTGCACTGGAACAGGCGCGCTCGATGTCGATGTTCGCAACCATGGCGGTCGATTTCGGCGACGGGGCCGAGCGTGCGAAGACCGTCGCGGCGGCAAAGATGCAGATCGGCATGAGCGGAAAATTTATCGGCCAGCAATCGATTCAACTACACGGCGGGATCGGTATGACTATGGAGGCCAAGATCGGCCACTATTTCAAACGGCTGGCCATGATCGAGAACACATTTGGGGATACGCGTTATCACCTCCGTCGCGTCAGTGAGAGCGGCGTGCTGGTGTGATCTGTTGGACGAGCCAATAGCGACGCAATGATCGTGATGGCCAGCCTTGTTCGCTCACGTAACGCTTCAGAAAGGACTACAAAAACGGCTGCGGGACACCACATCCTGCCTGCAAAGACGTGGATGTGCGAGGCGAGCCTTCCAGGACTGCGGTGCAATGCTGTTCAGGCTGTAACGGCGGCTCAAGGTATGCTAATTAGCGCTACCACCGTAGTTAGGGGTGTGCACGGCTGATGGCGGCCGGTTATGGTGCCGGTGGTTCTCCTGCCCAAATGTAAGCAGATGTTGCTGACGTTTGTTTCAACGGAATACCCGGCATATTCAGTTGTTATTGCTGCAGTGCATGTCGCAAGTTTTCGCAACGCCTTGCGGATCGGCCGAGCACTCAGAATGAGTCCGACTTCTCTCTGTGCTTGCGACTGAAGAATGCGCAATAGCCACCGCGCAAGCGAGCAGTCCGACATGGACCAGGCGAATGGTCCGCTGCGCAGATGATGTGCTTTCCAGGATTCGATAGTCTGTGTGGTACTCCGGTCGCGGCGAAGGTACTCCGAGGCTATGTCCACGGTTCTGCTTCCTTGGCGTAAGGATATGCCTCCTTCGACCTGCAGTCGGCACGTGCCATCGTGCTATTTTCCCTGTACCTTCACACGAAGGAAAATCCTGCTTAAGAAATTGTATCGCTATTTAGGGCTACTTCGTAGAAAACCGATTGCGCGGTCGGCAGGATTATTGCCCCTAGGGGACGCAAAACTTGGCTGGCAGCGGGATATCTTAGCGATACAATCGTCATCGTGACTTCCATTTTGTTCACGCCGGCTCGCTCTCAGGGCAAATAATACGCTTGCCGCCCAGCCCTTCCCTCCAGAATTTGGTAGGGAGACTCCTTTTCTCTTTCCTGTACTCTTCCATCGGAAAACGCCGAACCGCGAACGGAAATGATGATTCGGAGACGAAAGATCGGGACCGTGCAGAGGCAGCGACGTAACGGGAGACCGCGAATTTCATGAACTGCGCAGAGCCGACTCACCGCGTCGATTAATGCCACGGGTCTTTGTCACCTTACCAGGTCCGATATAACGAGACTGTGCCAGAGCACTTGAGCTGGAGGCCATCATTTGCTTGCACGCGGCTGGTGGGCGCGCGCATGTGTAGGGGTCGTTCCTTATACCGAGGGACTCATCAGCAAGCATAGACTCCTCGACCTTGCCGCCACTCGCTTCGTTCAAATCGCGCCTCGTACTTAGGAAAGGTCGTTTCGCTCGTGTACCGCTCCTGGCCTCCCCTTGAAATCGTGTTGCCTGCTCTTGAAATGGCTGCGGGCGGCGCGAGAGACGGCCATGGCTAGTGAAGTTCAGGGAGATGGTGCCCCAGGCTATGGGGACGGGCGCACACTGGTCACGTTGGTCCGATTTGTTCTCGTCGGTGCCGTCAACACCGCCTTCGGCTACGCTCTGTTCGCCCTTGTTTACCTACTGTTCGACTCTCATCAACTTGCCGTAACGGTCGCGACCGCGTGCGGCGTTGGTGTTAGTTTCCATTCCACGGGAAGGCTGGTGTTTCGCAATCGGAGACTTTCCACTCTCCTGCCCTTTGTGGTTGGCCAAGCAGCCGTTTGGCTCGTCAATATCCTGCTGCTGGACAAATTGACCGCTCTGGCGATATCGCCGCTCGCCGGGCAACTCTTTTCCCTTCCCCTTCTCGTCCTGCTCTCTTACGCGATTAGTCGCTATTTTGTATTTGGCAGACCCCGATCAGAGCGAGTTCGATCGTGATGTTGCGTTTCAAGGAAGAGCTAAACACAGAGATGCTCGCAATTCCAACTGGTGGACAGATGGATCGTGAAATCCATGCGGCCACGCCGTGATGGTTGTCCCATTATCCGCATGATGTCGCGATTGATGGATGAACAATCGGGATTTCACTTTACAACTCCGATTTAGAGTACCGGATCGTTGATACAACACGTATGATCACTTCTTCACAAACCGCGCTCCGAACGCGATGCCAATAATATCTTTCGAAGATGCTTCACTGAACTCGCTAACTGACAATTTGTGCCGATCTGGCGACGATCGGTGACGCTCAATTCATCAAATCATTGGATGACTTACATGGCGCGTAGTTTGCGCGTGGAATAGGTCCGGAAGGACCTCGCAACGGCGAGCGCTCCCTACCACACATGAGGGGTCCAATCTGAAGACCCGATGAGTTAAAAGCGAGCGCGTCCCAAGCGTTTGCGGTCGCCTATGGAAATCTCTCAGATTTGCGACTTAGAACGTCATTCAAAAGGGCTGCAGAGCTACGCTTACGCTTGAGATGGCCGTGCGCGCTCTCGATCGAGCCGTTCTCATGTGCGATGCCCGCATTGTTGCGCGTTGGCGCCATGCCATAGTGGCCCATCAGCCCGGCGTAGCGCTGCGTCAGATCCTCCCGTGCGTCGGCGGCCAGATTGCGGAACGCTGCCGACAGGCTGTCGCTGCGATGCTCCCGCGGCACGCCACCAAGCGCCCACAGCGCGTTCTGCAAGCCCTCCGCCAGGGCGACGAAGCTTTCGCCGCCGAGCACGACATGGGCATGCTCGAAGCCGGAGAACGCCAACCGGAAGTGATAGAGCCGGTGATTGAGCGGCTCACCTGCGATGGTAATACCGAGCGCGCTCACGTCGGTGAAGTCGGACAGACCCAGGCGGCCGGGCTCGTGCTGCTGGCGGAAGATCACGTCCTGTTCGGGGCCATTGAGCGCCCGCCAGGCGTTGATGCGCCGCTCCAGCGTAGCGTCGGCGAAGCTGCCGCGGCGTTCCCTCAAGACGGTCGGCGACCATTTCGATCATATGAAAGATTCTAGTTCCAGAACTAGGCGCAGACATAGAAGCTCACATCGGCTCACAAACTCTGCGCCGATAGCCTATCGCTCACCACTTCGCCAGATGGGCCTCTTTGCCGCTTACCGATCGACGCTATAATCCTTGGGCCCGCACGACGACGGGCCCGGATAGTGTTGCCGTCACCTTCGATCTCGATGACCCCGGAATCTGCTTTTCCTTACGCACCGCTTTGCGCTCATGGCTAAGAGCGGGCGCTGGCATCCCGCATCCACGACCGCCCGCACAAACTGTCTTCTGCTTCGGAATGACAGCGCGCTGCTTCTCGCAACTGATGTCGCCGGCCAAACAACTGCTTTGGCGACAATCCACGCCGTCGCGCTACCGAGCAAACCGAGTCGCCGCTCGCCACGATCTCCGCAACAATCGGCGCCTTGTCCTCGTCGCTCCACTTCCGCTGACGGCCAGCTCCGGCGAAGACGTCAAGCCGCCGAACTGGCTCCGTGATAGCACTATGTACTGTGTCCATTCTGAGCCTAACGGTTCAAATAAGCCGCAGACTCGAATCGCCCAGTCATCCGGTAGGTGGCCGATGAACGGCGCTTACGATACATCGAGATAAGGTCGGGACTGTTGCCCGGCTTCTCGGGCAGGCCAAGGTAGGCAAAGGAAGATCGGTTCAGCGCCATGGCGAGATCGGCCATGCTCTTCCGGAGGGCAAGTTGGTCTGTGCTCTTAGTTAGCTAATCGACAAACGCTAAGAGCTCATCGTCAGTGCCCGACGGTCCCAGCGTAAGTGGATTCTCAGAACTCGAGGCGAATGCGTCGAAAAGGGGAGCGATGCATAGAGATACATATACGACTCGTCCTAGCGCGAACCCGCCGAAACAGATCAGCGCGGTATGCTGAGCGTGATGCGCAAAGGCTCTGTGATCGTGGACGATGGGTGGTCAGACGCGATGTTCCGAAGCAGCCGCCTTTTTGTGCTTTACATACATTCGATTGATCGTTACAGGCCGACCGCTTCGATCGAGATCTCAGGTCTGCACTCGCGACTGCAGCTTGCTTTGCTCGGAAGTTGCAACCGGAGCAACCTCATTCGGGTCGAGGTCAGGGACGTTTTCCTTCCACCGCACGGATCCGAAGGGGCGCTCTAGCATGCGTCGAACGCGGAGTGGACTTGGTCCAATGTGGAAAGCTGTCGCTTGATCATCCAGTGCGCGTTCTGATTTCGTCCAGCGGTTGCGCTGACGCAAATAATCCAACCACGTCGGGCAGTGATACCTCTCCGTCCACAGCTCGGGATCGGCGATGTCTCGCGCGATGGACCAACCATAGGCCCCGTTTCGCTGGCGGTAGAGCTGTATGCCCTGCATCAGGTTGTGAAAGGGGCGCGCGTTCTCCAGCGCAACACGATACTCGATTTCCACCACGAGCGGCCCGCTACGATCGGTGAGTGGAAGCCGCACTTCGGGATCGGCGAGTAGCTCAGCATCTTCACCGCGCGCGTTGATGCGCGGCATGGGTAGCGCGAGCCCAAGTAGCGGCAAGGCCAGCAATAGTGTCGCCGAGATGAGCAGGGTATTTTCGACGCCAGCGACGTCGGCCAGCCGTCCCCAGCCCCAACCAGAGATGGCCATTCCGCCAGAGAATGCAGCCTGCCAAGCCGCAAGCGAACGACCAGCAACCCAGCGAGGTGCGGAGAGCTGCACGCCGATGTTGAACAGCGTCCACACGACCGTCCACACGGCACCGGCCAAGACCAGGGCGGCGGCAGTCAACACGGTGGAGTGGCTGAGCGCGGCCGCCGCGATCGCCCCGCTCATCGAGATCGTGCAGGCACGGACCGCCTCCTCGCCGGTCATGCGCTTGCGCATCTCGCCGAGGTTCAGTGCTCCTATTACCGATCCCAACCCGAACGCGCCTAGCAAGATGCCGTACGTTTGCGCTCCGCCATCTACCAGGTCGCGGGCAACAAGCGGCATCAGCGCTTGGATGGAGCCGCCGACAAGGGAGGTTACCATCGTGCGGGTGAGCACGATCTTTATCGATGGGGAATTGGTAATGTAGCGGACGCCTGAGACGATGGCTCGGCTTAGTTGCTCGCGCGGGAGCCGCGACGGGCTAGGCACACGTCTCCAGAAAAACAAGGCCACCATCAGCGGCAGGTAAAGCACAGCGTTGAGCGCGAAGGCCGCCACCGCGCCCACAAGCGCAACCACGACTCCGCCGACCGCGGGCCCAAAGCTGCGTGCGATGTTATAACTAATGCCGTTGAGCGCGACCGCTGATGGCAACACCTCGCTTGGTACCTGCTCGCCCACAGAGGAGGCCCAAGCCGGCCCCATCAGCGCCATGCCGCTTCCGACTACAAAGCAAAGCACCAGCAGTAGATCCGGCGTGGTCAGCCCGAGCCAATCGAGTGCGGTCATTGCGGTCGCGCCACAAAACGCAACTGCGAGCGAGATAAGCATCACGATTCGACGGTCATACATATCTGCGATGGCGCCCGCGGGCATCGCAATCAGCATCACCGGGAGCATCATCGCCGTCTGGACCAGCGCCACCTTGTCGGCAGACGACGCCATCTCCGTCATGGCCCAGGCCGCGCCGACGCCTTGGATCAGGATACCGAGATTGGATAACAGGCTCGCTAACCAGATTCGTCGAAACGTGGGATAGCGCAGCGGTGCAGCGATGTCCTCGGCGCTGAACAGGTCGAACTTGGACGGCTCAATCATATCACCTGCTTCCCAGGCCTCTCCGGAAGATTCGCGGCCAGCCACTGCCTTGGCGAGCAACACTTGCGCGGTTTGCGTACGAAGAACTCCTGCAGTATCCCAAGGTCCGGAGCCGTCTCGGCCGTCGAAAACTTTCTACTTCCTAGAGCAATGATCGCGAAGCAGTTCGCACGTCGCGCCGGCTTCTCATCGGGACAAAGCCGCTCGCCAGCTAGGCGCGATGCTTTCCCACGTCCTGGTCGAGTTCACCGCGATAAAGTATGGCACGCTCGCAACAAACGTAGCTCCCGGTTCCGAATCTGCTGCCGCATGCGTCACCAGTAACACGGCTGAGATTCAGGTTGCCTGGGCAGAGGCGCTGTCGTTCAGCTGATCTCCACTTACGCCCGTTGACACACGGAGCTCCTGGGCCTTCCAGGGCTTGGTCAGCGTGGTGGGGTCCCTCAACTGCTCGATCACCTCTGATGGCAGATGAAGCTCTGTTTGGAGAACTTTCCAGATCCTCTCGCCACTCTTTAGCGTTGCTTTCGCAACTTCGGAGGCGCGCTCGTACCCGATAAGAGGGGTCAATGCTGTCACAAGCGCTGTGCTTGCTTCAAGATGCTCGCGACACCGTTCGACATTGGCCGTTATTCCGATAATGCACTTTTCGCGAAAAACTCGCGCTGCATTAGCCAGAAGAGCCATGGAGTGCAGAATGCTAAAGGCGATCACTGGCTCCATCACGTTGAGTTGCAACTGGCCTGCCTCGGCAGCCATCGTCACGGTGAGGTCCGCACCGATGACCTGGAAGGCGACTTGGTTTACTACTTCTGGAATAACCGGGTTAACTTTTCCCGGCATTATGGAAGAACCTGGCTGGAGGGCCGGCAAATTGATTTCAGCTAGGCCACCTCTGGGACCACTCGAGAGCAGTCTCAGGTCGTTCGAGATCTTGGAGAGCTTCGTCGCCGTTCTCTTCAACATCCCGGAGAACAGGACAAACGCGCCCGTGTCCCAGCATGCCTCGATCAAATTGTTCGCTACGATCAACGGAAGCTGTGTCAGTCGAGAGAGCTCCGCCACAACGATGTCCGCATAGCCCGACTTCGTGTTGATCCCAGTGCCGATCGCGGTGCCACCGAGATTCACCTCTTTAAAGAGCGATACCAGCTCCTCGAGGCGAGCCACGTCCTCCCTTATTGTCGTTCCGAAGGCGCTAAACTCCTGACCGAGAGTCATTGGAACTGCGTCCTGCAATTGTGTGCGGCCCAACTTCACAACGCTTGCGAACTCCGTCCCTTTTCGATCGAACTCATCCGCAATCAGGCGGAGTTCTTGGTCCAGGGACCGGTGAGCCAACAGAATGGCAAGCCGGATGGCAGTCGGATAGACGTCATTTGTCGACTGGGAGAGGTTTACGTCATCGTTCGGGTGCAGAACGTCGTAGCGGCCGCGAGGCAATCCCAAATGCTCGAGCGCTCGATTTGCAATCACCTCGTTCATGTTCATGTTGGTCGACGTTCCAGCGCCACCTTGGAAAACATCGATTGGAAACTCGGCGCTTAATTTGCCAGCAGCAATGTCATCACAGGCCGCTGCAATCACTCTTGCCTTGCTATCTGAAATGTCGCCTAGCTTGGCATTCGCTAGGACAGCTGCCTTTTTAACCAAAGCCAGCGCGTTGATAAGTTGCGAAAGCTGACTGATCGGAAGTCCCGAGATCGAGAAATTTCTGATCGCTCGCACTGTCTGAGCGCCATAATAGGCGCTGCTTGGGACTTCAACTTCTCCCATACTGTCAACCTCGATGCGTGTCTTATCCATTCTTGTTTCTCTGGCCGCGCGGTGGTTGCGACACACAATGCTTCGGATTGAGCCATCTACCGCATCGTTGTCGATGCTGCCGCCCGATAGGCCGCTTGACGGACCATGTGTTGGTTGCCGATGAGTTCGCGCGATGTCCAATCGGCAAGGACACTCTCCTCCGCTCTGGTGCAGATCGGAGAATAGAGGACCAACGGCATGGGTTTCTCGCGTTCTAACGAAATAAGTGATGAAAAAAAGCGTGAGAGCGCGATTACGTGGTTTGAGGCACCACGCGGAGCTTCTGTCAATCCTCGGTCGGAATCTCGACGGGAACCGCAAAGCTCGCTTTTACGCGGTCCATCACGACCATTGTCTTAAACCCCTTGATGTCACGGTTCTCGTAGAAGAAGCGGCGGGTGAACTGCTCGTAGTCTTCCATCGTTCGCGCCGTAATATACAGAACGAAGTCAGCGTCCCCGGTGACATAGAACCCGTTGACGACTTCGGCCGAGGATTTGATTGCCCTCTTGAACCTATCGATTATGTCTGCGCGTTCGCGCTCGAGACTCACGAGTACGAGCATTTGAATTGGTCTTCCTACGGCCTTCGCTGAAACGATCGAGACATCGGCTTCGATGATACCCTCCGATCGGAGCCTCTTCAGTCGTCGCTGACAGGCCGTGGCAGAAAGGCCGGCCATTTCGCCAATCACCTCGGAAGTAAGGCGATTATTCTTCTGTACGATTTCGAGGATACGCGCGTCTGTTCGGTCGTACTGCATAACCCGGCTCCGGTGAATCTCCTCGCAAAACACCGTTCCGGTGCGGAAAGCCCCCCGACTGCGGTGAAATGCGATGCAAATCTGTCGCGAAGATTAGTATCCTGAATGCATACGGAAATTCAACAAAACACGCGGCGCTGTCTCAAAGATTGTTTGGTACCAAAAGAGCGGGCACAGATTGATGATAACCAGCCTATTCGCGAGGAGCGACAGCGTTAGTCTGGCATCGAGGTGATGGCCGTGCGTATCGAGTGTTGCCGGCTCATTGTTTGAGGCTGGCTCTGCATGCTCGTCGATAGCAACCGGGTGGGAGCGCGAGGGGCTTCCGGGTTGCAACGTAGACAAGTTGGCGACCAGCTCGGAAATCCGTGCGGCGGTGAGATTGTGGAGAAGGAGCTCGAAATTGAGTGAGCAAGCGGCTGGTGACGGCGGAAATCGGCCCTATCTGGGCGAGCGGTTGAGGCGCGGCGAATTGCTGGTCTCTGTCTCGCCCTCGTTCTCTGGTAGCTACAAGCAGGCAAGGCAGAACGTTCTTGCCCGCCTACCGCAGGCGCGAAGCTTCGTGCTGCCGGGTCTTGTTGGTCCGGATGACGAAGAGTTATCGGTCGATGTTGGCTGGATCGGCGATCCGCAGGCCGCGTGCGTGCTGGTGATCATTTCCGGCACGCATGGCCCGGAAGGCTTCTGCGGATCGGGCATCCAGCTCGATTGGCTTGCGTTGCTTGAGGCAAGTAGGCTCCCCGAAAACGTGGCCTTGGTCTTTGTTCATGGGCTGAATCCTCACGGCTTCGCTTGGGATCGGCGGGTGACCCAAGAGGGGTGTGACCTCAACCGGAACTTCATTGATTTCGCAGCCGGCGCGCCGGCGAATCCCGGCTACGACGAGTTGCGCGCCCATTTCGTGCCGCCGTCGCTGGAGGGGCCTTCATTTGAGGCTTCTCGCGAAGCTATCGGCAAGTTCAAGCAAGCGCATGGCGAGCGCGCTTTTCAGATCGCGCGCAAGGCCGGCCAGTACACCGACCCTGGTGGAATGTTCTTTGGCGGATTTCATCGTTCTTGGTCGGGTCGCACGCTGGAATCGATCGCTCAAGAATACAAGCTGGCCAGCCGCAAATTCGTCGCAGTGGTGGATGTGCATACTGGACTGGGCCCGTATGGATATGGTGAGCTGCAGAGCGAGCATGTCGCGGCGAGTGCGTCCCAGCTTATCGCGGATCAAATGTTTGGACCCAGCGTCACGTCTGCGGACCTGGGGACATCGACCTCGATCCCCATCCATGGCTCCCTGCAGCTCTTCTGGGAGAGGCTGCTCGGCGATGGTCGATACCTCTACCTCTGCTTAGAATATGGAACATTCAACACGGAGGCGGCCCAACGGGTGTTGCTTGCTGATCAATGGTTGCACGTTCACGGCGGCGGGGATCGAAGTGGGGCGCTCGGTCGCGAAGTTCGCGGCTGCATGCGTGCTCACTTCTGTCCAGACGATCCCTCCTGGAAGGAGGCGGTGCTGTTTCGTGGGCGGCAGGTCTTGCGTCAGGCCCTCTCGGGGCTGGCGCAAGTCGCGGAAGGCGAATTCGCGCTGGAGGGGACTCCTCGTAAAAATGGCGAACCTGCGCTGTAAGCTCCGCGGACAGCCGCGGACTAATTGACAATTAGCCTAGAAGGGAGGCTTCAATGTCCAAACGAATGATGAATATCGGTGCCTCTATTCGAGGGCTTGGCTACAACGCGTCCGCCTGGCGGCATCCCGAGGTCGACCCCGCCGTCCAGGAGTCCATATCGTTCTACATCGAGTTGGCGCAAAAAGCCGAAGCCGCAAAGCTGGATTTTGTATTCTTGGCAGACAATCTGGCTGCCACCTCCATGAGTGATAGCCCAAAAGGCGCTCTCGGCCGTGGCCATGACAACGTCACGCTTGAACCGCTCACTGCTTTGGCAGCTGTCGCAGTTTCGACCAAAAGAATCGGGCTGGTCGCAACGTGCTCAACGAGCTACCAACAGCCATTCCACGTTGCCCGCCAATTTGCATCGCTGGACCACATTAGCGGAGGTCGTTCGGCGTGGAACGTTGTTCCTTCCTATCGGCAGACCGAAGGCGCAAATTTTGGTTTAGCGGAACCACTCTCGCACAACGAACGGTACGAACGAGCGGATGAATTCGTCACCGTGGTGAAAGGCCTGTGGGGCAGCTGGGATCGCGATGCATTCGTCTATGACAAGAAGTCGGGCATCTTTTTCGACCCAGGCAAAGTCCGAGCGCTGAACCATCGCGGAAAATACTTTGAGGTGGTGGGGCCACTTACGGCAAGCCATTCGCCTCAAGGTAGCCCTGCGATATTTCAAGCTGGAGAATCGGGCGCGGGAATCGAGCTCGCTGGAAAATTCGCAGACGCGGTCTATACAGTACCGCTGGATAAGGATGCGTCGATCAAGCAACGGAAGCTGGTTCGTCAAGCAGCAGCTCGACACGGGCGCAGCGAACATTCGGTGAAGGTCATTCCAGGCATTCAGCCGATCGTGGCCACAACAAGGAAGGAAGTGGATGAAAAGTTCGAACTGCTGCGCTCGATAGCTGATCCCGTCAAGGAGATGGGGAGGTTGATCGTCCAGTTTAAGGATATCACGAAATTCGATCTCGACGATGTTTTGCCAGTTTCTTTCATTGATTCCTGCACGACAAGCTCGGCAAGGCCGATCGCTGAGAAGGCCGTTGCACATAGGTGGACGGTGCGGCGTCTGTGCCAAGAGATGGCGATAGGCCAACAACGAATTGTGGCGGGTACACCTGAAGAGGTGGCGGCAGATCTTGCAGATTGGTTTAGTGTCGGCGCGTGTGATGGCTTCAACGTGTCGCCATCGCACCTACCTGGCGGTCTCTTCGAGTTTATTGATCAAGTGATACCCATTCTCCAGGATCGGGGGTTGTTCCGACCTGAATATGCCGGACGCACATTGCGAGAAAACCTTAACGCATCGTGATTATCGATATTGGTCAGCAGAAATTTCAGAAACTTGAAGCGCGTGTTCCCGGCCAGCTTCTCACGAGAGTAACTGAGCAAGGTACAATCACTATGCAAGAGTCCTCCACTTCGTCGATTGATCCCCAGTCGCTGCGCTACGTGCTCGGTCGCTTTGCTTCGGGCATCACCGTAATCACAGGGATGGTCGACAACGTCCCATCGGGGTTCACCTGCCAGTCCTTCTACAGCGTCTCTTTGACACCCCCGTTGGTATCTTTTTGCGTGATGAAGACCTCGAAAAGCTGGCCGGCGATCCGCGAATCTCGGCGCTTCGTTGTAAATGTGCTTTCCGAGGAACAGCGGGCTGTTTCCGATGTCTTTGCAAAATCAGGCGGAGAAAAGTGGAAGCATGTTGACTGGGCACCATCTCAAAGCTGCGGAGCGATACTGGCAAACACGTTGATGTGGCTGGATTGCTCGCTGCATTCAGAGCATGAACTCGGAGACCACCTCTTGGTAGTAGGGAAAGTCAACGAGGCGAGCCCAATTGACTCGGACGAGCATAGGAGGCCGCTGATCTACTTCAGAGGCCAATATCACCAGCTCCAAGCTCACACCTAGCGAGGGCTCGAGGGTAGCCCTGCGTTCGGTATCCAGCAAGGTTTAGCCTCACAGGTCAGCCGTGCCGTTCGCAGTCTAACGTGAACGCCCGCAACAGCCCCGCAAGGGTCTCTCGCGTCTTGGCACATAACCTTGATCGATGCCGGCATTGGGAATCCTTGTCGTCTCCTGGCGTTGCCGAGCCTGCATCGGACAACTGCTCAGCGGCGCGCGCAAATGCGCTCGTTACTTCCCATGTCGAACGCCTTGCTGCAGCCCACCTGTTGGCGCGGGCGCCTCCGCAACAAAATTGGAGCTGGTGCGCATGTGGGTAATGCTGTGGCGCTCGGCCCTAAATGGGCGCCTTTTCACGATCAGCTTGCTCGTCGGCGCGCGAAATTGGCTCGGTTAGTGCGGCGGGCGGCGACGAAGATCCGCATCGACTGCGCAAAGAGGCTGTCCGTGTGGAAGTCGGCATCGAATGGCCCTGTATCGCAGGAAAACATACGCCCCATAGGGAAACGCGACGCGAATAATGTTTGCGATCCCAGTAGGATGAAAGCCGAGGGGCGTTAAAGCAAGCGACTGCTGGAACTTTCAAATGAGTTTTCATACCTTTCGACCTGCACATCCGGTGGGACTCGCAGCAAAGCACCTGGGAAGTCTCCGAGATCGTGATTTTATCACAGGAGCTGCCTTGGTCGACGGCTGCTGGGTTGCCGGCGAGCAAAGAGACGTCGTCATCGACCCGGCCACGGGAGATGAGCTAGCGAGCGTCGCTCGTTGCACTGCCGCTGACATGAATGTTGCGATCGCGGCAGCCGAACATGCGGCCGCTGCCTGGCGCGGATTGTTACCAACTAGGCGCGGCGCAATCCTTAGGTCGTGGGCGTCCTTGATGTACGACAACTCGGAAGAGCTTGCCATCTTGCTTACGAGTGAGCAGGGCAAGCCCCTCGAGGAGTCGCGCCACGAGGTTGCCTATGGTGCGGGATTTCTCGAGTGGTTTGCTGCAGAGGGGGAGCGCGCATACGGCGAGACAATCCCGAGCCACAAGCTTGGAGGCCTGCTCCAGGTGCGAATGTACCCGATCGGTGTCACGGCGGCGATCACGCCTTGGAATTTCCCGGTCGCCATGATTACGCGGAAGGCGGGTGCTGCTTTGGCGGCTGGTTGCCCGATGATCGTGAAGCCTGCTCCCGAGACCCCGCTCTCTGCGCTTGCGGTGGCCAGGTTGGCCGCGAGGGCTGGCGTCCCCCGAGGTGTATTCCAGGTGCTCGTCGGCAATCCGATCGAACTTTCGGAGCCCCTGTTGCACGATCCCAGGGTGCGAGCTCTTTCGTTCACGGGGTCAACCGAGGTGGGACGCCTGCTGTTGAGGGGGGCGGCCGACACGGTAAAGAAGGTCTCACTCGAGCTCGGTGGGCATGCCCCCTTCATCGTCTTCGACGACGTCGACCTGGATAAGGCCGTCAAGGGAGCGATGGCCGCGAAGTTCGCTACATCGGGGCAAGATTGCTTGGCAGCTAACCGCATCTATGTCCAAAGCGGGATCTATGATGCTTTCGTTGCGGCCTTTGCTGCCGCCATTGCTCGCCTCACCGTCGGCCATGGCCTCGAACCTACGACGAATATCGGCCCGATGACGAAATTGTCTGTCGCCAACAAGTGCAGGATGCAGATCGATGATGCGGTGGCAAAAGGCGCGCGTACCAGCTCCGCAAGAGTAAGTGAGCGGCTAGGGCCGAACTTTGTTCTTCCAACGCTGCTAAGCGATGTCACTGACGATATGCTCATTGTGCACGAGGAAACGTTCGGACCGGTGGCGGCCGTGCTGCCATTCGCCTCTGAAGAAGAGGTGGTTGCTCGAGCCAATGCGAATGAGATGGGCCTCGCTGGGTACGTCTACACGGACGATCTTCGCCGAGCGCTCCGGCTATCTGAGCGAATTGAGTGCGGGATGCTTGGCATCAATACGCCATCATTCACTGGGCCGCCGATCCCGTTCGGCGGATGGAAGCAATCTGGGCTCGGCCGCGAAGGATCGCGGCACGGCTTGTCGGAATACATGGAGCTGAAATACGTCTGCTTCGGCGATCTGGCGGCTTAGGGAGAAGATTAGAATGAACCATATCAAAACTATAGCTAACCTGGATCGCTCGAGTGTCCTGCACCCGTTCACCCAGCTTAAGGAATACGCCAGTGGCAAGATCGGCGATCCAACGATCGTCACGGGAGGCAAGGGCATCCGTATCGAAGACGCGCAGGGGCATAGCTACATCGACGGCTTTGCCGGCCTCTACTGTGTCAACATCGGCTACGGTCGAACGGAGGTAGCCGAGGCCATCGCACGGCAGGCTTACAAGCTTGCATATTACCATTCGTATGCGGCCCATACTACTGAAGAGCTCGCTATCTTGTCCGATCGTCTTGTGCGAATGGGACCCGGAAAGCCGAGCAAGGTCTTCTATGGGTTGTCCGGATCAGACGCGAACGAGACGCAGGCGAAGCTCGTTTGGTATTACAACAACCTGCGTGGACAGCCTAAGAAGAAAAAGATCATCTCGCGTGAGCGCGGTTACCATGGCTGCTCGGTGATTTCGGGATCGATGACCGGTATGTCATTCTACCATGATCATATGGATCTTCCCTTTCCGGGCATTTTGCACACCGGCACGCCGCACCACTACTGGGGCGCTGAGCCAGGCGAGACGGAAGAGGCGTTCTCTCGACGGCGAGCGGCTGAGCTTGAACAGCTCATCTTGCGAGAGGGGCCGGAAACGGTTGGTGCCTTCATCGCGGAGCCGGTACTCGGTACCGGGGGTATCACACCTCCGCCGGCGGGCTACTGGCACGAAGTCCAAGCTGTGCTCAGGCGCTACGACGTTCTTCTGATCGCGGATGAGGTCGTTTGCGGCTTCGGCCGAACCGGCGCTGATTTCGGCAGCACCCTCTACGAGATCGAGCCGGACCTGGTGACAGTTGCTAAGGGCCTGACATCTGGCTACGTGCCTCTTTCGGGAGCTATCGTAGGTGAGAAGGTTTATGCTGTTATGGAGGGGGCTGCCGAGCGCGTCGGGGCCTTCTCGCATGGCTATACCTATTCTGGACATCCGATCGCGGCCGCGGCAGCAAACGCGGTCCTCGATATTGTTGAGAAGGAGCAACTGAGCGATCGCGCCAGGATCGTGGGCTCGCATTTCCAGAAGCGGCTAAAGGAGCGGTTTGCACAGCTAGAAATTGTTGGCGAGGTGCGCGGCGTCGGATTGCTGGGCGCCGTCGAGTTCGTCGCAGACCGCCACACCAAACAGCGATTTGACCCGCAACTCAAGGTTGGCGCCCGCATCTCAAAGGCCGCCCGGGATCGGGGACTTATCGCTCGAGCAATGCCACATGGGGACATTCTAGGTTTCGCGCCGCCGCTAGTCGTGTCCGAGGCTGAAATTGATGAGATCGTGGACCTTGCGTATCGAGCGACGAAGCAGGTGATGGACGAACTAGCAAAGGAATCCACCACGGTTTAATCTTCGCCTTTAGAATGCCGGCGGGACCTCGCTCTCATCGAGAGTCCCGCGGCAGAACCGCGGGGTAGAGGATCCGTAACAAATTCAACTATTGTCATTGCGTCGAACGTCTTGCTATTTCGGAAAGTGAATCTCTGGCGGGTCGCTATACTTCTTCACGCGCTGCGGCGGAAAGCTGGCTGGTCATATCAAGCGACCAACGGGTCGATCGGGATGTCCATATCAAAAGCCCGCGCAACGTGATTGTCTGCTCGCGCGGTTGCCTTGAGACATTGGAGCGCGTCAGGCCTCTGACGTGATCTGACATTGAGGTGGCCCCGAGACCTTGTGCTCTGATCTTTCCTCGTATCAAGCTGCTGGCATCGAACGGCGAGTGCCAACGACAGCAGAGCAGGCTATCTCCCGACGATAAGCCGCTGCTTTCATTGACGCTCCTCCATCGGTTGTACGCTTGATGCAACGTTTCCGTAAGGGGGCTTGTCGGCGAGACGAATGCTCGCAGCCCTGGTAATATCGGTAGCGTAGGACCAGCATGCCGAAAGCAAGCGGACACTGCGTCATGGGCGCCGAATTTCGGCAGAATCGCGCGAAACATTGCACTTAATCGGTTTTGACGGGGGGCTACGGTCGCGAAAACGAGCGCAGCTCTCCAGGCGCTCGATGCAATTAACGAGGAGATCAGGGATGACGCGCTTGGTGGTTAAAGAAATTGTTGCGGGCTTCGTTGCGGAAATCACGGATTTCCCCGTCCATAACATGGACGAGCAGGTCGCTATCGACCTGCGGAATGCGTGGACAAAATACCCGGTACTGCGGTTTCGCAATGTCCCGATCGGCGATGCCGAGCAGATTGCGATTACGAAGGCACTGGGCCCCATCTTTCTTACGACAAATGTGCAGCACGGTAAACGCGAGGACTCGCCGGAAATATTTGTAATTGCGAACAAGAAGAATCCGGACGGAACGCCTGCAGGCGATCTCGGTGATGGAGAGGTACAGTGGCACACCGATCACTGGTGGATCAAGCAGCCGCCCTCGGCGGCCCTCCTCCGTGCATTGGAGGTGCCTCCAGCTGGCGGGAACACGTATTGGGCGAACATGTACAGCGCATATGCCGCACTTCCTGACTCGATGAAGGCGCGCTTGCGTGGGCTGTATATTCACCACCAGGACGTGCTCGACATTTCCGGTGCTCCACGCCGGGGTAAGGAAATGCCTGCGTCCAAGGATTTTGCCGCTTGGTCGGGTGTCGATCACCCGATCGTCATGCGACACCCAGCTTCTGGGAAGCCTTGCCTCTATCTCGGTGCCGGCCGAGAGAGGCAGGTGATCGTCGGCATGAGGCAGGACGAGGCGAGTGAGCTGCTAGACCAATTGTGGCAGTGCGCGACTAGTCCCGACCACGTCTGGCATCAGGAGTGGAGGCCGGGTGATATGATAATCTGGGACAACCGCTGTCTTCTTCATCGCCGGGACCAGTTCGATCCGCGGTCGGTTCGCCTGATGCACCGCACGACCGCCCAAGGACAGCGCCCGGTAGCGGCAGCCTAACGATGGTATCCAGGAGCGCTCTCGTCTGTGTCAGGATGAGGGCGTGCAAGTCGCGAGCTCAAGGCGGAAAATATCAGCCAAGGGCCGACTTACTCTCACGACCGCTGGCTGAGAACTCAGGAGGGATTGCCATGACTGATTCAGTCGATATCAAGCCTCGACAATTCGGCTGGAACCGCAGGGCCCTGCTACAAGGCGCGGCGGCGAGCATGACGATTCCTGCACTTGCTCGGGCGACCGAGGCCTTTGCGCAGGAAAAACTCACTGGCAGCGGTGAAGTCGTGGTTTATAGCTACGGCGGCTCTTTCACTGAGGGTGTCCGGCGACAGGTGTACGAGCCGTTCACGAAGGCCACGGGAATCAAGGTGGTGGATGTCGTGGCCGACCTCGCCGAGCCTCAAGTCAAGGCGATGCACCAGGCCGGGCGGATCGATTGGGACATCGCCTATGTCGTGGCGCAGAACTATCCGGAAATGCACGAGGCCGGAATGTTCGTGCCGATTGACTACAGCCTTTGGGACGAGGAGTCGCTCGCGGGCACGCCCGCCCGGACTCGTCTAAAAGACGCCGTCGCCATATACGGGGTCGGCATGGTGCTCGCTTATGACCAGCGCGCCTATCCGGAGCGCGGTCCGCAAAGTTGGGCGGATTTTTGGGACGTCAAGAAGTTCCCGGGGCCGCGCGGGCTTTTCGCTTCCGAGGCGACCCGCAACATCGTTTCCGCACTCCTCGCCGCCGGAGTTGCAACGAAAGATATCTGGCCGCTCACCGATGACAAAATTGGTCAAGCGTTCGACAAGCTCAGCGGACTTAAGCCGCACATTACGAAGTGGTGGGCCGCTGGCGGAGAGCCGATCCAGCTCTTGATCAACCGGGAATACGCGATGAGCAACGTCTATGACGGCCGCGCGTTGGCCGCTATCCGCCAAGGCGCGCCGATCAAGCTCGTATGGAACGGGGGGTACTTGAGATACAACTACGCGACCATCCTGAAAGGTGGCCCGAACACGGCGAATGCGCAGAAGCTTTTCGCCTTCTTGAACCGGGCGCGGATTGCAGCTGGGTGGACACAGGGCACGGGCTATCCTGGACCGAACACAAACCAGCTCGACTATCTTCCGGCCGAGTTGATCCCGCTGCTCAACATCAATCCCGAGAATATCGGGAAGTGTGTCATCGAGGACACCGGATGGCTCGCAGCCAAACGGCCGGACGGAAAGACAAATGTGGATTATCTGCAGGAACGTTGGCTGGCATGGCGTACACGATAAGCTCTACCGAAATTCAAAAAACCACTCGGGCCTTGCAACCGGCCCGGCCCACTCCATGGGCCTGGCTCATGCTGCCTGGAAGTATCTTCCTCGCGGTGCTCTTCGTTGTCCCGCTCGGCTGGCTCTTGTTGCTGTCCTTTGGGGCCCCTGACTGGACGATCGCGCATTTCGTGCGCATCGCGCAAAATCCTGCCTATATCGGTGTACTGCGCACCACGTTACAGATTAGCTGCGTGGTGACTGCGCTTACGTTCGTCCTATCCTACCCAATCGCCTACGCGCTTACGACGGGTGGAACAAAGCTGCGCACGTTTTTACTAATCGCAGTCGTGCTGCCCTTCTTTACGAGCGTTCTGGCGCGGACCTTTGCATGGGTAGTCCTTCTCGGACGGAATGGCGTTATCAACGAAATCCTGCTCCAGCTCGGCTGGGTGTCCCAACCGGTTGCGCTGCTCTACAACCGAATCGGCGTGATCGCCGGCATGACTCACGTGGTCATGCCGCTGATGATCCTGCCGATGCTCACGGTGATGTCCAGCATCGACCAGAGACTGCTGCGTGCCGCGCGAGCTAACGGAGCGAGCCCGCTCGCAGCCTTCCTCACCGTTTTTCTGCCGCTCAGCTTGCCTGGCCTTATCGCAGGTATTTTGCTCGTCTTCATCAACTGCCTCGGCTTCTACATTACTCCGGCATTGCTCGGTGGCGTGTCGGACGTCACCATCACCATGGAGATCAGCGCGCAAGTCGTGGGTCAGCTCAATTGGAACTTTGGCGCCGCCTTGTCCACTGTCCTGTTGGTGGCTGTCATGGCCGTGCTGTGGTTAGGCTCTCGGTTCTTCCCCATTGAACAATTATTGGGGTTCTCCGACGATAAAATCGGCTTGGATAAAACCGCCCGGCGTCAAATGGGTACGCAGTGGCTAATGCGGATCGGCTCCGCCGCGAACGCGCTCGATCGGTGGCTCCCTTCCATGGGAGGTCGGGGTATCCCAATCTTCGCCAGCTTCTTGGCTGTACTTCTCCTTCTGCCGGTAGTGATCGTTGCGTACCTGTCGTTCAGCGCTTCGTCCTATTTTGTTTTCCCCGTACCGGGCTACTCGTTGCAAAACTACGAACGCTATTTTTCCGACCCTTTGTGGTTGCGGGCAACCGTCACTAGCATCCGTATTGCATTAATGGCCACCACCATGGCAACCATGCTTGGCGCCATGCTCGCCTTCGGCTTGTCGCGTGGCCGTATCCGCGGCCGTGGAGCGATGATCGCGCTCGTGCTCTCGCCCATTATCATGCCAACGGTCGTGGTGGCGGTTGCGACCTACTTCGTGCTGGTCCAGGTGGGGCTGCAGGGTACAGAGTTTGGCTTGGCACTTGGTCATGCTGTGCATGCCATCCCTTACGTCGTCGTGATCGTGGTTGCCAATCTACGTGACCTCAATCCAACATACGAGCGTGCGGCGCGCAGCCTTGGCGCTGGGCCCCTAGCCACGTTCCGCACGATCATCGCCCCACTCGTTATGCCGGCACTCATCGTCGCCGCGTTCTTGGCATTCCTTATCTCGTTCGACGACGTCGTCTACGTGCTGTTTCTCGGGATCGGAAGAATAGCCACTCTGCCGATGCGCATGTGGGAAGGGATCACGCAAGACATAAATCCCACCATTGCAGCCGTAGCCACGCTGCAGATGGTATTCGCGACGATCGTGATTTTCGTCAATACGCTGCTCGGTCGCCGAAAGGCGCAAAGCTAAGGAGTAGGTTGTGTACGAATCAAACGTCATCACTCTAGGGAGCTAAAATGTTGATGAGGGCCATGCCGAGCAGCACTGACGTGAAAACCGGCGGCATAGCGCTGCATAGCCTGCAAAAGCGCTATGGTGCAGCGATGGCGGTCGACGACGTCAGTCTTTCCGTCTCGCCAGGAGAATTCATCTCCTTGCTCGGTCCTAGCGGATCGGGGAAAACCACGACGCTCATGATGATCGCTGGTTTCGAGATGCCGGACAGCGGCCGGGTGCTTCTGGACGACAAGGACATCACGCGCCTACCGCCGCACCGTCGCGAACTCGGCGTGATCTTCCAGAACTATGCTCTATTCCCACATATGACAGTCGCGGAGAACGTGGCGTATCCTCTTCGAATGAGGCGTGTCCCGAAGGCACAGCTCGAAGCTCGCGTCAATCGAGTGCTCGATCAGGTACACTTAGGTGCTTTTGCTGCACGTCGCCCGCACCAACTGTCCGGTGGTCAGCAGCAGAGAGTCGCAATAGCCCGCGCATTGGTGTTCGATCCACCCGTTCTTCTCCTCGACGAGCCACTGGGCGCGCTAGACAAGAAGCTGCGCCAGCATCTCCGGAACGAGATTAAGACGCTGCACCGAGACGTCGGCAAGACGATGATCTACGTCACGCACGATCAGGAAGAAGCGCTTGCCATGTCCGATCGGGTGGCAGTGATGCACGAGGGGCGGATTCGGCAGGTCTCCGCACCGCAGGACATCTATCGCAGGCCTGCAGACTTGTTCGTGGCAAGCTTCGTGGGTGAGGTCAACCTGATACCCGCAAAGCTTAGGTCCGGCGTCGCTCACGGTCCTGCAGACGAGACGTTGGCTGCACCGGCATGGTCTGATGGGGACATGGATGCAACGCTTTGCGTGCGACCGGAACATTTGCATCTCGGCACAGGCGAGGCGGCGGCCCCTGGTATTCAAGGGCACGTCACTGGCATGACATTCGTCGGGGACGCGACGATCGTCGAATTCCGGAGCAACTCAGGCTTGCAGCTCACTTCCAAGGTGTTGAACATATCGGCTGGCGCAATGCTAGGCGTCGGCGACAACTGTACCGCCTCTTGGGCTACCAACGATGCAACCATTCTGACTGAATAGGTTGGCAGCCTGCCAACAAATACTGTTAAGGCCTGCCGCCGTTTGAAATGCGCAGCGCCGCTAAACGCAAAGCAATAGAGATTAAACATGACCAAGAGCCCTGCGCTTACGATTCTCCTCAACCACCCTGCCGCGGAATCTTATGCTCGCCTCATAGGAGAACGCTTCCCGCACGTTCGCGCGATTGTAGCGCCGGATCCTGCTCGGCTTGAGCAGCACATTGGCGAGGCAGACGCGCTACTTGCATTCCGCTTCCCTGTTGAGGTGTTTGATAAGGCGAAGAAGCTGCGTTGGTTTCAGTGCACTGGCGCCGGTGTCGACTCGATCTTCTCCATCCGCGATAAAGCGGAGCACATCACAGTGACGAACGCGCGCGGTATCCACGGCGATATCATCGCGGATTACGTCATGGCCGGTGTCACGATGTTACACTGGAATTTCCGAAAGCTCCTGCGCGAGCAGGCTGAGCGCGAGTGGAAACCGAGTTACGTGGCCCCGTTGGCCGAAAAGACGCTCGGCGTCGTTGGCCTCGGCTCTATCGGGACAACTATTGCCCGGCGGGCCAAGAGCGCGCGGATGACGGTCTTCGGCTCGAAGCGTGACGCATCCACTCCCGTCGAGGGGGTCGACAGGCTCTTTGCGTCGGACGCTCTTCGGGACCTGCTCCCGCTTTGCGATTTCGTGGTGCTGGCCGTACCTGCAACTGCGCAGACGGTGGGCCTAATCGGTGCAACCGAGATCGCGTGCATGCGACCCGACGCCTTTCTGATCAACATCGCGCGTGGGAATGCCATTGTGGAGGCCGAGCTGATCAAAGCTCTCCAGGGCAGCGCCATCGCGGGCGCGATGCTCGACGTGTTTGAACGAGAACCACTGTCGAAGGAAAGCCCGCTGTGGGACCTTCCAAACGTAATTGTAACGCCTCACGTCGCGGGAAGTCCGAGCAACTATACAGAGCGAGCATTCACCGTCGTAGGAGATAACATCGAACGATTCCTCAATGGCCAGCCGCTGAAAAACGTTGTCGATCTGAGGCGTGGCTATTGATGATGCCTTCGCAGTGAATCTCCCTTGGAAGGGCCGACTGTTCGACTCTCCCATTCCCCTACGCGTTTGATTCATAAACAGATCGACCGTGCTGCTGCACTCCGAGGGGCCAAGGTTTAAGAGCTTCCAGGGTACCGAGGCTGGCGCCGGCCAGTTTGGCCGTACAATAGCCTCTTCCGTCGCCCAAGTCGTCTAGAGAAACTGGACAGATCCGTGTCTCACCGTGAGCGACTGGCCTTGAAGAAGTGACGTACCCACTCGATCTCGGCTAGCACTGCTTCTTGCAAACTAGGGAGCCGCTACGATGGCTGACGAGCCGATCGGGCTGAACCATGGCCTAACAAATTACGGCGATTTCGATTTTGCACGCTTCCTCAGGCGCTCTTTCGCCCGGTCGATGGGCATCTCGTCAAAGATGCTCGAGAAGCCGATCGTCGGCATCGCGATGACTCCCTCCGGCTTCAACAACTGTCATCGCTGTATGCCAGAGCTAGTAGAGGCAGTCTCGCGTGGCGTGCTCGCTTCGGGCGCGTTGCCTCGACCATTCCCGACAGTCTCGCTCGGCGAGGTCTTTCTCAATCCGACGAGCATGATGTATCGAAACCTCATGGCCATGGACACAGAAGAAATGATCAGTGCCCAGCCCATGGATGCAGTCGTCCTAATCGGGGGGTGTGACAAGACGGTTCCGGCGCAGTTGATGGGGGCAGCTTCGGCAAACCTACCGGCAGTCCAACTCGTCACCGGACCGATGTTAACGGGGCGGCACAAAGGGCAGAGACTCGGTGCCTGCACCGACTGTCGCGCCTTCTGGGGGAAATACCGAGCCGGCGCCGTCGACTTGGATGAGATCAAGGCTGTGGAAGGACGTTTAGCTGTGACAGCCGGTACGTGCGCTGTTATGGGAACGGCGTCAACCATGGCTTGCATCGCGGAAACGCTTGGCATGACGCTGCCGGGGACCGCCGCTATTCCCGCCGTTCATGCCGATCGCCTGGTTGCCGCTGAAGAGAGTGGCAAGGCGGCGGCCGGCCTCATCGCGAGCAAGCTCACACCTCGAGACGTCATCACGCGCGAGTCAGTCGAAAACGCGCTCCGCGTTCTTCTGGCCGTAGGCGGGTCTACCAACGCCGTCGTGCACCTTGCTGCCATCGCCGGCCGCTTGGGCATCAAGATCCCGTTGTCACGTTTCAACGAACTTTCAGATGAGACTCCAGTTCTTGTCGACCTGAAACCAGTCGGCGAGGGCTACATGGAGGACTTCCACGCCGCTGGCGGTGTCGGAGCATTGCTGCGCGAACTGCGCCCTCTTCTTTATCTGGATACTATCGATGTCGAGGGACGCCGTCTCGGCGAGCGTCTCGCCGAGCCCAATGAGTGGATCGACCGGGCTATTATCCGCTCCTTCGATAATCCAATCTCGAACGTCGGCGGGCTAGTCGCCCTAAACGGGAACCTAGCGCCCGAGGGCGCAATCTTTAAGCGAGCGGCGGCAACGCCTTCATTGTTCGAGTCCGAAGGGAGAGCGGTTGTGTTCACCGGGCTTGAGGACCTGAGTAAGCGGATCGATGATCCGGACCTCGATGTCAGGCCGGATGACATCCTGGTCCTGCAGAACGCCGGCCCGTACGCTGCTGGCATGCCGGAAGCTGGCTATTTGCCTATCCCAAAGAGACTTGCCCAGGCAGGCGTAAAGGACATGGTGCGCATCTCGGATGCGCGGATGTCCGGGACAGCTTTTGGATCGATCGTTTTGCACATCGCGCCCGAGGCGGCGATCGGAGGGCCACTTGCAGCTGTTCGCAATGGCGATCGCATCCGGCTCTCCATTACCAACAAGAGCATCAATTTGCTGGTTGAAGATTTCGAGATC
Organism: Bradyrhizobium ivorense; assembly: GCF_900696085.1. Lineage (GTDB taxonomy): Bacteria > Pseudomonadota > Alphaproteobacteria > Rhizobiales > Xanthobacteraceae > Bradyrhizobium > Bradyrhizobium ivorense. Next base: position 6,169 of record NZ_CAADFC020000010.1, on the reverse strand, counting down.
AAGCGGCGGTTGACCGAACACCGGCCGCCACCAGTGCCCGTGCGCGGGTACAAGTCGCTCTATCGGCGCTCAGTGCTCCAAGCGCCAAATGGCTGCGATTTCGACTTTCTGGCCGATGGAAATGCGAGCTAGCCTTCGTCCTCACTGATCCACAGTCAGGCCGCTTTACCGTGGCAATCAGTATAAGATCGTGGCACAATTCTCGTGCTGCTAAAAGGAGGCGGGCTGCTCGACCTGCGGCCTAAGAGCACGAAGCATCATCGGGGGGGGCTGGTGGCCAATCGAACTCGAGGGCCGACGAGCTCGAATGGGTGTGGGGCCGACAAGCGCCAACGAGTGGATCGTGCGTCACGCCCCTCGTAGAATGACTGCATCCATTACGTGCTTACAAGCCGCGCGAAGGCGATCGACAGTCGAAGACGGCTTCGCCATCTTCCTGTTAGTCGCAGAATTTCGGCAGTATCAGTATCCATATCGGCGGAATTCGGCCCAAAGCGAGGATATGCTTTGTCCATGACATCACAAGCTCCACGCTCTCTTGGAATCCTTCACCTTGAACGCGGGCTCCCGTCCGGCGCCAAGCCACCGACGCCGGTGCCCGGCTCGATGCTGAGCTCGGCCACTTTCGACTTTCCGACCATCTCGGAAACGGTCGCCGGAGCGTGGGTGGAAAACGTCGTTCGCGGTGATCCGGCGCTTGAGCCAGCCTTCATCGCGGCTGCTCGGCGGCTAGTTGAACGAGGCGCTGTCGCGATCAGCTCAACCTGCGGCTTCTCTATCCGCCATCAGCAGGCGGTGGCTGCTTCGGTGAATGTGCCCGTGGTAATGTCCAGTCTGCTCTTGTTGCCATCATTGCTCCGCCAGCTCTCGCCCCGAGGCAAGATCGCTGTTCTAACCTATGACTCGAATCATTGTGGCGAGGATCTGCTTGCGATCGATGATCCGGATGACCGGGCAAAAGTCGTGATCGGTGGCATCGAAGGTGGTAAATTCTGGCATGACGAGCTGAAACGTCCTGCCCCGCCGACTGACGTGGCTGCTATCGAGACAGATGTAGCCGCCTGCATCGCGCGGCTTCATGCCTCGCACCCGGACATCGCTGTCATCCTATTTGAATGCGCGGCATTCCCCGTGGTCGCGCCCGCGATTCGGCGGATCGCGAAGCTGCCCGTCTTTGACATCGCAAGTCTCTGCCGGATGACGATGGCGTCCATAGGCTGAAGTCGTTGCTGGCGGTCGCCTGTGGTCAGATCGTTAGGAGGCTGGTTGGTCCGACTCAAGGTCTTCGCGGCAAGCCGGCCGGACCGCACTTCACTCGCGGGTAAGGGGCGTCACTAAACAACTGCGAGAAAATGGCGCTTTTGCCAGACCTAAAAGCGTTGCCGGATCCTCATCTGTCGCGCCCGCGATCTACAAAGGCGTGCTCGGCCATTCGTTGTCACGTGCAGAGATCGATCTTTGAGAGCACTTGGACCGCGAAGATCACGAGTTACCTGGCTGGAGCGCTCTGCCGGTTCAATTTCCGGCGCCATGAAGAGAACCGTCTTTTCAGTCTACACCACGGATCGGTAGGTGGCGGTGCCTCGCCGCAAAGTACGCGCCAGCGAACTGGAACGAATAAACCTGGAGATATAACTACATGAAAAAGGAATTGCATTTCGATCGAACCGAGTTCGCCGCACGTGTCTCGGCCGTAAAGAAAGAGATGGCTAAGCGCGGGATCGACATCCTGCTCCTCTCGGAGCCAGCAAATCAAAACTACCTGACCGGGTATAACGCATACTCATTTTATACGCCACAGGCGGTGATCGTGGCGCTCAATCACGATGAACCAATTTGGATCGGGCGGTTCATGGATCGTATCTCGGCCGTAATGACGACTTATTTGGCCGACGACAACATCAGGGCCTATCCCGATCGCTACGTACAATCGAGCTTATCGCCGTGTGACTTTATGGCCGAGGTCGCAATAGAACTGGGCGGTGAAAAGGCGAGAATCGGCGTGGAGATGGGAAGTTATTACTATTCTGCGCGTGCACATGCCGACCTTGTTCGAGCATTGCCGCTCGCTGAATTTGTTGACGCCGATATCCTTGTGAACTGGATTCGAATTGTGAAAAGCTCGGCGGAAATCTCTATTATGCGCCAAGCTGGCCGGATCGCCGATGCAATGATGCAGCGGGCTATCGATACGATAGAGCCTGGCGTGCGTGAATGCGATATCGCGGCCGCGGTCTACCACCAGATGATGTCGGGTACACCAGAATTCGGAGGAGCTTATACCTGCTCACCGCCCTATCTCTGCATTGGCGAGCGCGCGATCGCGCCACATGCGGCCTGGACCGACGAGCCCCTGCCAGCTTCAACGGCGATCAATCTCGAACTCTTTGGAAACCGGCATCGATACCAAGTCAATCTGAGCCGGTCGATTTCTGTCGGTAAGCCGTCCGCGAGCTACCAGAAGCTCTCGGAAATCGTAGTCGAAGCTTTGAATGCTGGGCTAGAGAGCGTTCGGCCGGGGCGGACATGTTCGGACGTCGAAGGTTTCTTCCGGCAGGCACTCGCCCGCCATGGCTTCGAGAAAGAGGCAAGGCTTGGTTATTCGATCGGAGTAGGGTTTCCACCCGCGGTAGGTGAGCGCACTGCCAGCCTGCGCAAGGGAGATGAAACGGTCCTCCAGCCTGGCATGGTGTTCCACATGATGCCCGGCTTGTGGCTCGACAATGTGGGGATCACGATCACCCAATCGTTCGCGGTAACCGACCGTGGGCACGAGCCCCTGACGTCGACGCCGCGCAAGCTGTTCGTCAAATAATCCGGTGCTTGAATTGGACGTCCTATCTAGGACGCCGTTCCGATCGTGACGTTTTCGACGCTCGAGTCTCCTGAGAGCGTTGCGGATTGCGGGCTTTGGAGATCTGAAGGCGGAAAGCTTGCAGCACCACAAGAACCGTTGGCGCGTGTGCGACCGTAGTGCACGGGCGTATTACATGGGCTCAGAAAGGATGCGAACTCGCATGACCGTGAACTTGCAGGACGTCTTCGACAGAAACTGAAACCTTCAAATATTGCAATTTTGTGCAGAATTTCTGCGAGCTATTGATACATCCTTTCAATTTCTGATTGGTCTTTCGAGTAGTCTCCCAAGCATGCACCATCAAGGTAGATCCTGATATGATTAAGAACAGCGGCGCGCTCGGCATATTGATGTTGCAGGATTCCGCCCAGACACGGCCCGGAACGCTGTTCCATCCCTCGACCTTTCCATTTCCAACAATTTGCCGGCGCGTTTCGGGCGCCTGGGTCAGTAATGTTGTGTTTGGCGGTGAGGACGACAAAATGGCGGCCGCGTTCATAGCAGCGGCAAAAGAACTCGTGCGCGATGGCGCGGTCGCGATAACAAGTAATTGCGGGTTCACGATCAAATATCAAGAAGCGATGACGCGTGCTCTATCAGTGCGCGTTTCGATGTCTTCGTTGTTACTCTTGCCGTACCTCGCCGCGACGACAAAGGGACGTATTGGAATCCTGTCCTTCGATTCTAGGCCGCTGACGACCGATGTTCTAAGATCCGCCGGTGTCCAATCGCATGATCGCATAGCGATTGCTGGCATTGAGAAATCCAAGACTTGGCAAGTCGTTATGGCAGAGCCCGAGAATGACCGCGTCCTGTCAAAAGCAACCAAGAGTGACAACGTCGGTTCCCAGCTGGCGGAAGATGTGTTGACGGCCATCACGCTATTACGCAAGCGGCATGATGACATCGAGGTACTTCTGTTTGAATGCGCTGGATTTCCAGTAGTGGCTCAGGAGGTACGTAAGCGGACGGGGCTGCCGGTCTATGATGCCGTGAGCAATGCAAAACTGTTAATGGACGGGCTAGGTTAGCCGGCAGCACAATGCAACCGTCATATCGGACAAGGTGAGCGCCTTGGCAAACAGGCTGCGCGCCTCCGGATAGCAGGGAGGCTGCCGCGCGGTCTCCAGGTCGCAATTTGTCAATCCTCGCCGAGCAGATCTCGAAGGCAGCCGAGACCTGGACCTAGGTGTTCTCCGCTCTGCCACGGAATTTCGCTCGCACACCTTGTCGCAATATTTATCCGGGCTGGCTCGCGCGGTTCACGGGCTGAATTATCTTGCGCTTGCCTCGCTCGCGCAGGCTCACGCGCGAATGGGTGAAAAGCTGCGCATTGCGATACTTCGGCGCAGGATTTAAGAATTGCGTGCGCCCAAAATAGGGCATTTTGACCCTAACCCCCACTATTGTTGGCAAAAAAAACTATCCGCTACGCTCGCTGATAAGGATGTCTTCGTTCGAGGATTTAATTATGTGGCCGGCTCTCAGCAAAGAGTTCGGGATCTAAACCAACGGGGGAATTGATGGAAATCACTGCTTTGCCGTTTTTGATGGGGCAACTTGCGTCCGCACGGCAACGCGCTGCAGTGTTCTTAGACAATCTCGATGACATCTACGCGACCGCGGCTCGGCAGGACTGGGTCGCAAGATGGACAGATATCGGCGATTCCCAGTATCGTCTTGGCGACCTGAAGATCAGAGATTGCGTCGCGGACGAGGCTGCCGAAGCTTGGCTTTGCGCGCTTACCGCCCTTGAAGTCGCCCGCAGGTTGCTGGATCAAGACGGTACACAAGCTGAAGACGTTTCGGCCAAGATCGCCGCCGTCCTTCAGAGGTTCGCATCATCTTCCGATCAGAAGGTTGAGCGCGTTGAAATAGCTTGCTGTGATCAACCTTACGTCGCGGCCTACTTCTTGCGCAGTGGTAGTCCCAATTCATCCGGTCCAACAGTTATTTGCATGAGCAGGGAGGGAGAATCGGCCTCGACCATGCTCGGAAGGCTCTTGCCAGTGGTGATGGGTCGAGGCGTTTCGGTCCTTGTTCTCGGCCACGAGGACATATCAACTCACTACCAGACGCAAGTATTCTTGTCGTCTTGCCTGGACTACCTGTCGCTTCGGCCCGAGGTTGATAGCAGGCGGATCGGCGTCTACGGGGAAGGACTGTCGGCTGTCCTGGCTACTGATTTTGCTGCCTCTGATGAGCGCATCGCGGCGGCGGTTTGCGATGGGGGGCTTTGGAAGCGGGCGCGAACGCTAGCAAATATCCGCTGGTTAACAAGCAATGCAAATACAGTGAACGAGGCGAACGTCCTAGCGCGCCGTTCGCACTTTGTGCGACGGTTAAGATGCCCGGTGCTCGTCGTCGTCGGCGGATGCGGCACAGTCAGCGTGTCGGAGGCGATCGAGCTGCAAGCTGAGTGCTTGGCAGCACGTATCGATCTGGAGTTGACGATGGCTCGGATTATGCGGACGCCCTCGGGTGAAATTGAAAACTTCGTGAGTTCCGACGACAGTATTTTCGCTTGGCTGGAGCACAAGCTCACGCGCAACTTCGTCACATGATTTAGGTGGTGCGGAAGATAGCCGCGAGCACGCCTTCCAAGGACCAAACAACTTTTCGACGACAATTGCAAGCAGTGCCGCCCTCTGGCCGATCGTACGCCTCCGCTGACGGCCGCCTTGTTTGACGGAGGCGAGCGCTGCAGGTCCTAGGGGTAGTCCTAGGAGAAGCGCTATGACGATATCGCGGGCAGAGGTGATCACATCGGTAGAGCGGCGGCGGCGGTGGTCGCGAGATGAGAAGGAACGGCTAGTTGCAGCATCACTCGAGCCAGGAGCCACTGTTTCCGAGGTGGCTCGCATGGCCGGCCTTCATGTGAGCCAGCTGTTCCGGTGGCGTAAAGAGCTTTGCGAGCACGGTGAGACGAGCGTGGCGCCGTTCGTGCCGGTCGAGATTGGGCCGTCTGTGCCGGCGCGGGATGTGACCGAAGTACGATCGACGACGGCGTCGGCGCGTCGACGGAAGGGCCAGGGCATCATCGAGATCGACCTTGGTAGCGGACACCGCATCCGGGTCGATGGCGACGTTGATGGAGACGCGCTGCGTCGCGTTCTCGACGCCCTGGTGCGCCGATGATCCCGGTTCCGACAGGCGCGCGAGTGTGGCTCGCAACAGGCTACACCGATATGCGCAGAGGCTTTCCGTCGTTGGCACTCCAGGTACAGGAGGTGCTGCACAAAGACCCGCTCAACGGTCACCTGTTCGTCTTCCGCGGTCGCCGCAGCGATCTTGTGAAGGTGATCTGGCACG
>NZ_CAADFC020000009.1 GCF_900696085.1 Bradyrhizobium ivorense | reverse complement strand
ACGCCTTCACCGAAGCCGTGGTCGGCTTTCTGACGCAACGCTAGCCCAATCTCAGCGTGTAGATGGGGTAACGGGCCCGCGGTCCTCCCTTCCAAGCAAGCCGCGCTAGCTACGGCGCTGTTTTGATGCGCGCGTCGCGCGGCTTGCTTGGAAGGGGGGCGGTCGTCCCTCACATTGATGGTGTAACGGAGTCGGGGCTTGAGCCCGCTCCAAGCATCGAGGAGAGACGACCATGGACCATTATGCCGGAATCGACGTGTCATTGGAATGCTCCAGCGTGTGCGTTGTCGATGCGAACGGCAAGATCGTTCGCGAGGCCAAGGTGGCGAGCGAGCCGGAGGCGCTGATCGACTGGTTCCGCTCGCTCGGGTTCGATCTGGCCAGGATCGGACTTGAAGCCGGACCGCTGTCGCAATGGCTCTATGCGGCGATGAAGAAGGCCTGTCTGGCGGTCGAGCTTCTGGAGACGCGCCATGTGAGCGACGCGTTCAAGGCGATGCCGGTGAAGTCTGACCGCAACGATGCCCGCAATATCGCGCAATTGATCCGGCTCGGCTGGTTCCGGCCGGTCCACTGCAAGTCGATGAGCGCGCAGGAGACCCGCGCAATGCTGACGGCGCGCAAGCTGGTCCAGAACAAGCTCCAGGACGTCGAGAACAGCCTGCGCGGGATCTTGCGCGGCTTCGGCTTGAAGGTCGGCAAGACAACCAAGCGCAGCTTTGCGCCACGGATCCGCGAGCTGGTGGCCGGTCATCCGGCGCTCGAGACGATCGCCGAGGCGCTGCTCGCGGCCCACACGGTGCTGGTGCGCGAGTTCAACGGATTTGAGAAGCGGGTGCGGGCGATGTCGCGGTTGGATGCCAAGGCCAGGCTGCTGATGTCGACGCCGGGCGTAGGACCGGTCACCTCGCTGACCTATGCCAGCGCCATCGACGACACCTCCCGCTTCATTTCGTCGAAGCGGGCGGGGCCGCTGTTCGGGCTGACGCCGAAGAAGTATCAGTCGGGCGAGACCGACTATTCCGGCCGCATCAGCAAAAACGGCGACGCCGCGGTGCGCGAGGCGCTCTATGAGGCCGCCCACAGCATCCTGAGCAAGCCGATCAAGGGCTGCGCGCAGCTCAAGAGCTGGGCGATGCGGATCGCCCGCCGCGCCGGCATCAGCAAGGCCAAGGTGGCGCTGGCGCGCAAGCTCGCCGTGATCATGCTGCGCATGCTCAAGGACAACGTCCCCTTCAACGCGACTGCCAAGGCAACCGCCATGGCGGCTTAAAACAGGAGCAAACAAGTTTTCGGGCGGGTCACCACACCAGCCTTCCCGAAGCGAAGTCCCTTCGCCGGGACGATGGATCAGGTCAGGCCGTCATCCGGGTTGTCGACGCATCCCACGATGCGATCACGCTTCCGTAGATTGGCCGACCTGCTCCTCTTAGAACCCCATCAGGCGACGGCCACCGCGCCGATCCCGTACAGAAGCAGGTTCCCGGCGAGCGGATGATGCAAAAAGGGATTGACTAACCAGGGCCCGTTACAGAAGCCCGGATGGAGCGAAGCGAAATCCGGGACAGATTTCGCAGCGGGCGCAGAAACCCCGGATTGCGCTACGCTCCATCCGGGCTACGAGTTCATGACTCGCGATGACGAGGAGACAATTTCAATGGACGACAACCAACGCCGCGACGACGGCATGACGCAGCGCCGCAAGGTGCTGGGCAATGAATGGGTCGACAAGTCGCTCAAGAACCGCAACGCCTTCAACACCGACTTCCAGGACCTGATCACCCGCTACGCATGGGGCGACATCTGGACGCGGCCGCATTTCGATCATCGCACGCGGCGGGTGCTGGTGATCGGCACGATGGTCGCGTTGGGACAGTGGGACGAATTCCGCCTGCATGTGCGGGCGGCGCTGGCCGAGGGCGGCTTCTCGCCCGACGACATCAAGGAAATCCTGCTGCAGCAGGCGATCTATTGCGGAGTGCCTGCGGCCAACCACGCCGTCAAGGAAGCAAACGCGATCATTGCCGAGCTAGGGCTGCTGAAGGGATAGCTCTCCGGCGGGCACTACGGGCGGAGGCGTCGCGGCAACGGCATCCGGTTTGGCCGCCGGCTTCGGCGCGGTGTCGACCAGCATCACGATCGCGGTGCCGAGCAGCATCAACAGCTCGGCCGCATGCATGCGCAACGCGCCGAGCTCGCCGGTCTTCGAGGCCAGCAGCATGCTGACGAAGCTGAGCACGCTGCCGAGGCACAGCGCCACCGCAAGCGCCTCGTCGCTGCCGCCGTTCTTGCGCATCCTCGGGAAAGCGACCATGGCGAGGAACAGGGCGAAGAACGCCACCACGGTGATCCGCGCCAGCGCCAGCATCCAGGCGAGCCGCACCGTCGCCATCTTGGCGAGTTGCAGATGGTCGCTGGCATACAGCGCGATCGACACGCTCGGCCGCTCGTAGAGCCCGTGGATCGGCGACACCATGATGTTGAAGGCGATGATGGTCCAGACCGGAATGAAATAGGCGGCGAGCAGCGCGCCGTTGAATGAACTGATCCGCCAGTTGCTGGACATGACGCTTCCCATGCTTTGCGCGGCCCGCTGAAGCGGGCGGTTCGACCAGCGACCTAACGCCGTTCAATTGCCGGCAGCAATTTAAACCCTTTGTTTACCTTAACCGGCACGATCAATTCCTGGGGATCGCATCGGGAACAGCCGTGTCCGTGCCAAATCGGGGCAAAGGAAAAGGCCCCGCCTGCTCGGCGAGACCTTCTCATCTGCTGCTTGCCTACCGCGCCTTAGCGATCCAGATCGGGGTCCTGGTCCTGACGGCCCGGATCCATCTGCTGCTGGCCGGGCTTCTGGCCGCCCTGCTGCTGACCGGGCTTCGGGCTGCCGCCCTGTTGCTGCTGACCGGGCTTTTGGGGCGGGCTCTGGCCCTGCTGCCCGGGGCTCTGGTTCTGTTTGTTCACGCAAAATCTCCTTTGCTTGATGGAAGCATGGAGGCAACGCAGGCCGCAGCAGCGGAGTTGCGCGGGGAACACGAGTTCCGGCGTGATCATTGCAAGGCAGCGCCGTGTCGCCCCTGTGACATCGGAACCGCACCCGCCAAACTAGTTATGTACAAGCCTTCTCGCCGCACCCCGCGCTGTTGCCGCCGCCGGGGTTCCGCTGTTAGAAAATGACACGACGCGGGGAAAATGGCTGCCGGGGGCCCTCGCCGCGTCCTCGAGATAGCGTTTTCGAGCGAAGTGGGGACCGGTTCGCGTGAAGAAAACGCGTCCAAATCAAACGAGAGCCAGTTCGGTTCTCAACCGAACAGGCTCGAACTACGGCAGCGCATGGATTATTTCGCCCAGCAACTGATCAACGGCCTCGTGCTCGGTTCGATCTACGGCCTGATCGCGATCGGCTACACGATGGTCTACGGCATCGTCGGCATGATCAACTTCGCCCATGGCGACATCTTCATGATCGGCGGCTTCATCGCGCTGATCTCGTTCCTGGTGCTGGTGTCGCTCGGCCTCACCGCGGTGCCGGTGATCCTCCTGATCGTGCTCCTGGTCTCGATGGTGATCACCGCGCTCTATGGCTGGACCATCGAGCGCATTGCCTACCGACCTCTAAGGCATTCGTTCCGCCTGGCGCCGATGCTGTCGGCGATCGGCATGTCGTTCGTGCTGACCAACTTCTCGCAGGTGTCGCAGGGCGCGCGGGTCAAGCCGGTGCCGCCGATCATCACCGGCGGCTACACGCTGCATGAGGGACCGGCCGGGTTCGCGGTGCAGCTCTCCAACATTCAGATCGTCGTCGTCATCACGACCATCGTGCTGCTCGCAATGTTCACCTGGATCGTGTCGCGCACCCGGCTCGGCCGCGACATGCGCGCCTGCGAGCAGGACCAGACCATGGCCGCGCTGCTCGGCGTCGACGTCGACCGCACCATCTCGATGACCTTCGTGATCGGCGCTGCGCTCGCCGCGGTCGCCGGCATGATGTACCTGTTGTATTACGGCCTGGTGGATTTCTTCATGGGCTTCGTCGCCGGCATCAAGGCGTTCACCGCCGCCGTGCTGGGCGGCATCGGCTCGCTGCCCGGCGCGATGCTCGGCGGGCTTGCGATCGGCCTGATCGAGACGTTCTGGTCGGCCTATTTCTCGGTCGAGTACAAGGACGTCGCCGCGTTCTCGATCCTGATCGTGGTGCTGATCTTCATGCCGACCGGCCTGCTCGGCCGTCCCGAAGTCGAAAAAGTCTGACGGACGCCCTGTGAGCGCAACATCAGCCCGCCCCTCGCCCGCACCGTCAACATCGGGCGCCGCCTTCATCTTCAAGAAATCCCTGATCAGCGCCGGCGTCGCGCTGGTGCTGTTCTCGCTGATGATCGGTGTGCGCACCGAGGCCGGGCCGCAGGGCGGCCTGATCTACTGGACGCGGTTCGACGATCTCGCAGCGCTCGTCGCCACCGTGTTCGGCGGCAGCATCATCGTCGAGCTGCTGCGGCAATGGTGGGGACCGGTCGACACGGAGCGGATGGTTCCAAAACCGGTGCAGGCCGCGATGTCGTTCGTCGGACGTTGGCTCGCGCCGGCGCTGCTGATCTTCGCCTTCCTGATCCCGGTGATCTTCTACGACCAGCGCTACATTCTCGACCTCTCGATCCTTGTGCTGACCTATGTGATGCTGGGCTGGGGCCTCAACGTCGTGGTCGGCCTCGCCGGCCTGCTCGATCTCGGCTATGTCGCGTTCTACGCGGTCGGCGCCTATTCCTACGCGCTGCTCGCCACCAATTTCGGACTGTCGTTCTGGGTCTGCCTGCCGCTCGCCGGCATCCTGGCGGCGTTCTGGGGCGTGCTGCTCGGCTTCCCGGTGCTGCGGCTGCGCGGCGACTATCTCGCGATCGTGACGCTCGCCTTCGGCGAGATCATCCGCCTCGTCATCATCAACTGGCAGAGCCTGACCGGCGGCCCCAACGGCGTCTCCGGCATTCCGCGCCCGACCATGTTCGGCATTCCGCTGACGCCGGGCGATGACGGGCTGGCGGCGCGGCTCGGCATCGAGTTCTCGCCGACCCACCGCATCGTGTTCCTGTTCTATCTGATCCTGGCGATGGCGCTGCTTACCAACTGGGTGACGATCCGGCTGCGCCGGCTGCCGATCGGGCGGGCCTGGGAAGCGCTGCGCGAGGATGAAGTGGCCTGCCGCGCGCTCGGCATCAACGTCACCACGACCAAGCTGACCGCGTTCGCGACCGGGGCGATGTTCGGCGGCCTTGCCGGCGCGTTCTTCGCGACACGGCAGGGCTTCATCAGCCCGGAATCCTTCACCTTCCAGGAATCGGCGCTGGTGCTTGCGATCGTCGTGCTCGGCGGCATGGGCTCGCAGCTCGGCGTCGCGCTGGCCGCGGTCACCATGATCGGCGGCTTCGAGCTGTTCCGCGGGCTCGACCAGTACCGCATGCTGGTGTTCGGCATGGCGATGGTGCTGCTGATGATCTGGCGGCCGCGCGGGCTGATCGGCCATCGCGCGCCGACCGTGTTTTTGGAACGCAACCAGGCGATCTCGTCCGACCTCGTCAAGGAGGGCCACGGATGAGCGACGACATCCTCGCCGTCGACCGCCTGATGATGCGCTTCGGCGGCATCGTCGCGGTCAACAGCCTGTCCTTCACCGCCGAGCGGCGCAAGATCACCGCGCTGATCGGACCGAACGGCGCCGGCAAGACCACGGTGTTCAACTGCATCACCGGCTTCTACCGGCCGAGCGGCGGCGCGATCCGCCTCACCCATGACGACGGCCGCAACATCCAGCTCGAGCGGCTCGGCGATTTCCGCATCTCCAAATACGCCAAGGTGGCGCGCACCTTCCAGAACATCCGCCTGTTCCCCGGCATGACCGCGCTGGAGAATTTGATGGTCGCCCAGCACAACGCGCTGATGCGCGCCTCCGGGCTGACCTTTCTCGGCCTGATCGGGGTGCCGTCCTGGCGCGAGGCCGAACAACGCGCGATCGATCTGGCGCGGACCTGGCTCGACCGCGTCGGCCTGCTGCCGCGCGCCGACGATGCCGCCGGCAATCTGCCCTATGGCGACCAGCGGCGGCTCGAGATCGCGCGCGCGATGTGCACCGAGCCGGCGCTGCTCTGCCTCGACGAGCCGGCCGCGGGGCTCAACGCGCGCGAGAGCGGCGGGCTCAACGAGCTCTTGCTGTCGATCCGCGAGGACGGCACGTCGATCCTTTTGATCGAGCACGACATGTCGGTCGTGATGGAGATCTCCGACCACGTCGTGGTGATGGACTACGGCGTCAAGATCGCCGAAGGCACCCCGCAGGCGGTGCGCGACGATCCCAAGGTGATCGCCGCCTATCTCGGCGCCGACGAGGAAGAAGCCATCGCCGTGATGGAGAGCGGCACGTGAGCGCGGCAGCTTCAACTCCCCTGCTCGCGGTGCGCGGACTGCGTGCGGCGTACGGCAAGATCGAGGCGCTGAAGGGTGTCGACATCGAGATCAATGCCGGCGAGATCGTCGCGCTGATCGGGGCCAACGGCGCCGGCAAGTCGACGCTGATGATGACGATCTTCGGCAAGCCGCGCGCCCGCTCGGGGAGGATCGAGTTCGACGGCCACGACATCACCGGCGTGCCGACGCACGACATCGCGCGGCTGCGCATCGCGCAATCGCCGGAGGGGCGGCGGATCTTTCCGCGCATGAGCGTGGCGGAAAACCTGCAGATGGGCGCCGACGCCACCGACTGCAGCGAGGCGGAACGTGCCGCCGGGCTCGAGCGCGTGTTCGCGCTGTTCCCGCGGCTGAAGGAGCGCATCGCGCAACGCGGCGGCACGCTGTCGGGCGGCGAGCAGCAGATGCTCGCGATCGGACGCGCCTTGATGAGCCGGCCGCGCCTGTTGATGCTGGACGAACCCTCACTCGGGCTCGCGCCGCTGATCGCGCGGCAGATCTTCGACGCCATCCGCACGCTGAACCGGCAGGACGGCCTCACCGTGCTGATCGTCGAGCAGAACGCCAACCATGCGCTGAAGCTCGCCCATCGCGGCTATGTCATGGTCAACGGCCTGATCACGCTGGCCGGAACCGGCGCCGAATTGCTGCAGCGCCCTGAAATCCGCGCCGCCTATCTGGAAGGCGGCCGCCGCGGCTAGCAGCACGCTTTCTCAGGCTGCCCCTGCAGCAAGATGCTGCAGCCGCAGCGCCGTTTTGCCTGAAAATTGCCGGTGACTTCGCCGGAAAATCAGCCGACAATGCCCGCGGTTAAGGGCCCTGCCCGGGTCCTCCCGCAAGAGGCAACGACCACGAGGGACGTCTCATGAAATCACTGAAGCTCATCGGCCTGGCATTGGGCGCTACGTTCGCATTGTCGGCGAGCGCATTCGCGCAAGACATTACCATCGCAGTGGCGGGCCCGATGACGGGCTCCGAATCCGCTTTCGGCCGGCAGATGAAGAACGGCGCCGAGCAGGCGGTCGCCGACATCAACGCAGGCGGCGGCGTGCTCGGCAAGAAGCTCAAGCTCGAGGCCAACGACGATGCCTGCGATCCGAAGCAGGCGCGCTCGATCGCCGAGAAGATCGGCGGCGCGAAGATCCCGTTCGTGGCCGGCCACTTCTGCTCGTCGTCGTCGATCCCGGCTTCTGAAGCCTATGCGGATAGCAACGTGCTGCAGATCACGCCGGCCTCGACCAATCCGCTGTTCACCGAGCGCAAGCTCTGGAACGTGGCGCGGGTCTGCGGCCGTGACGACCAGCAGGGCCTGGTCGCCGCCGACTTCATCGTCAAGAACTACAAGGGCAAGAACGTCGCGATCCTGAACGACAAGACCACCTACGGAAAGGGCCTCGCCGACGAGACCAAGAAGGCGCTGAACAAGGCCGGCTTCCAGGAGAAGATGTTCGAGTCCTACAACAAGGGCGACAAGGACTTCAACTCGATCGTCTCGCGCCTGAAGCGCGACAATATCGACCTGGTCTATGTCGGCGGCTACCACCAGGAAGCCGGCCTGATCCTGCGCCAGATGCGCGACCAGGGCCTGCAGACCGTGCTGATGGCGGGCGATGCCATGAACGACAAGGAGTTCGCCTCGATCACCGGCCCGGCCGCGGAAGGCACGCTGTTCACCTTCGGCCCCGACCCGCGCAACAAGCCGACCGCGAAAGCGATTGTCGAGAAGTTCAAGGCCAAGAACATCGATCCCGAGGGCTACACGCTCTACACCTACGCCGCGATGCAGGTGTGGACCCAGGCCGTCGCCAAGGCCGGGTCGACCGACGCCAAGAAGGTGATGGACACGATCAAGGCCGGCGAGTGGGACACCGTGCTCGGCAAGATGGCGTTCGACGCCAAGGGCGACATCAAGGCGATCGACTATGTCGTCTACAAGTGGGACGCCAAGGGCAACTACACCGAGATCAACCCGAAGGGGTCTTGAGATCCCTCGCTGCTGATCTGACATCAGAACGCGCAACAAAACGCCCCGGTCCGCCGGGGCGTTTTTCTTTATCCCCGCGGCTGCTATATCGGAGCGATCGGATAGCCGCGCGAGGCACCTTGAAAAACCTGCTCACCGATATTGCCGGCGTCAGCGTCGGCCACGCCGATGACGCCGCGATTGGCTCGGGCGTCACGGCGATCCTGTTCGATCGCCCGGCGGTGGCCTCGATCGATGTCCGCGGCGGCGGCCCCGGGATCCGCGAGGACTCGCTGCTGGCGCCGCATAACGTGGTCGATGCGGTCGACGCCATCGCGCTGTCCGGCGGCTCCGCGCTCGGGCTCGATGCCGCCGGCGGCGTGCAGGCGTGGCTTGCCGAGCGCGGCCGCGGCTTTCGGATTCGCGACGCGGTGATCCCGATCGTGCCGGGCGCGATCTGCTTCGACCTGCTCAACGGCGGCAACAAGGCGTGGGGCCGCTTTCCGCCCTATCGCGATCTCGGCTATGCCGCGGCCGACGCCGCCGGCGGCGATTTCCGCCTCGGCAGCGTCGGCGCCGGCATGGGCGCGACCACGGCCAATCTGAAAGGCGGCCTCGGCTCGGCGTCGGCCAGAACCGACGACGGCGTGACGGTCGCGGCGCTCGCCGTGGTCAATGCGGTCGGCAGCGTCACCGTCGGCACGGGCCCCTGGTTCTGGGCCGCGCCGTTCGAGGTCGATAGCGAGTTCGGCGGCCGCGGCCTGCCGCCGTCGTTCACATCGGACATGCTCAGGATGCGGCTGAAGGGCGGCGCCGAGGCGACCGCGGCGGAGAACACCACGCTGGTCGTGGTCGTGACCGACGCGCAACTGACCAAGGCGCAGGCCAAGCGGCTCGCGATGATCGCGCAGACCGGCATGGCGCGCGCGATCTATCCGGTGCACGCGCCGCTCGATGGCGACGTGGTGTTTGCCGCGGCGACCGGCGCGAAACCGATCGATCCGCTGTTCGGCCTGACCACGCTCGGCGGGATCGCGGCCAACACGGTGGCGCGCGCGATCGCCCGCGGCGTGTATGCGGCGACCGCACTGCCCTTCCCCGGCGCGCTGCCAAGCTGGCAGGACCGGTTCGGGTAGGCATTCCGAAGCTAAGTTGAAATAGAGCCGCATCGAAAGTGCGCTCCCTCGCCCCGTTCTTACGGGGAGAGGGTTGGGGTGAGGGGCTGGCTCCACATCAGCGGTGATAGCGGAGTCCGCGGAGAGTCCCCCTCACCCGGAACGCATCTGCGATGCGTTCCGGCCTCTCCCCGCAGGCGGGGAGAGGCGAAGGAGGTGCCTGAGGATCTACGTTACGCGCTGACCGAAAGCTGCGCGGAGGCCTGGGCGGAGATCGCCTGCGCCTGGCGCTGGATCAGCTGCTCGACGAAATAGTAGGACGAGGTCGCGCTGCCGGACGCCGACGATGCAGCCGGCTTCGTCATCGACACCTTCGAGCCGTCGGCGTAGGTCATCGTGGTCGTGGTCGAGCCGTCGCTGTTGGTCACCGAGGTCGAGGTCGCGCCGTCCAGCGCCTGCATCAGCGGATCGGAGCTCGATCCGCTGGAGCTGGAGCCGTCGCTCGAGCCGCTCGCCATGTGGTGGTGATGGCCGCCCTTGTGGCCCTGGAGCGCCTGCGACATCTCGTTAAGGCTGACGTTGCCGTCGCCATCGGCGTCGAGCTTGCCGAACACGTCGTCGGCCTGCGCGGTGTTGGTGCCGCCGGCGCCGAGCGCATTCTCGAACTCGGTTTGCGTGATCTTGCCGTTGCCGTCGGCGTCGATCTGCGAAAACAGATCCTTCAGCGCGTCCGACCGGCTGGTCGGGGCCGAGCTTGTCGAGGCCGACGTTTGCGACTGCGCGGCGAGCAGCGCGCTCATCGTCTCCGGCGAGATCTGTGCGGAACCGCTGCCCGACGCCGTCCCGGCCGAGCCGGACGTCGACGGGGTGGCCGAGGGCGAAAACAGGCCGGTCCCCTGTTTGGCAGCACCGGTCTGCGTCGTCGATTTCGACGACATCAGCGAGCTCAGGAGATCGATGGCCGAGGACGCAGCGCCAAGGGCAAACAACATGGCAATACTCCGAACAAGCCGCGCGCGGCGGCAAAAACGCTTGCCAGCTCGGTCAGCAAGCGCCGTGCCATGCAAAAAGCCCAATAAAACCGGGCTTTTCCCCCACCGCGCGGGTTCCGCGCGCCCGGCAAGAGCTGCCGCTGCGGCAGAATTTTCCTTGTCCCGCGCGCCCCCGCCTCGCATTGCCCGCCCGGCGTCCGCATGTTAGGCGGGCTAGCCCGTCGCCCCAAAAGTCTTTCGGAACAGCGCTATGACTCCGTCATTCACCCCGCGTCCCCTCGTCATCGCTCCGTCGATCCTGGCGTCGGATTTCTCAAAGCTCGGCGAGGAGGTCCGCGCCGTCGACCAGGCCGGCGCCGACTGGATCCATCTCGACGTGATGGATGGGCACTTCGTCCCCAACATCTCCTATGGCCCCGACGTCATCAAGGCGATGCGGCCGCACACCAAGAAGATCTTCGACGCCCATCTGATGATCTCGCCGTGCGATCCCTATCTGGAAGCCTTCGCCAAGGCGGGCTGCGACCACATCACGGTTCATGCCGAGGCCGGGCCGCATCTGCACCGCTCGCTGCAGGCGATCCGCGCGCTCGGCAAGAAGGCCGGCGTCTCGATCAATCCGGCAACACCGGCAAGCGCGATCGAATATGTGCTCGACCTGATCGACCTCGTGCTCGTCATGTCGGTCAATCCGGGCTTCGGCGGCCAGGCCTTCATCCGCTCGGCGCTCGGCAAGATCAGCGACATCAGGGCGATGACCGCGGGCCGCCCGATCGACATCGAGGTCGACGGCGGCGTTGCACCAGATGTCGCGGGCGAGCTCGCCGCCGCCGGCGCCAACGCCTTCGTTGCCGGCTCGGCGGTGTTCAAGGGCGGCACGATGGAGGCCTACAAGGCCAACATTGGTGCGATCCGCAACGCCGCAGCCCAGGCGCGCGGCGAAGCCATCTGACCAACTTCCGATAGCACTGGAGCTATTTCCGTTCCGATAAAATCGGAACGGAGCTCTAGATTCTCGTTTCGATGCGTTTTCTTAACGCGAACCGGTAACCACTTCGCTGGAAAACGCTCTGTTGTGCGCCGGCACATGCAAATGCGGCGCACAACACGCTGCTGCGCTTTTGCAACATGCACAATGTTTTTGCGGGAGACCGGTGTCATCCGGACTTCACAGACTCCGCCAATCCGATGCACAAATGGCGCATAAGAAATCTAGGGAGGCGCCATCATGACGATGACCCTTGTTTGGGCAAGCGTCGCTTTGTGGGTCGGCTCGAACATTGCCTTCGCCGCGCGCCGTATCTACGTGACGTGGCCCGATCGGACGGTAAGCGCACAGTTCATCTACATCCATTCGCGCCGGGCCTGAGGGCGAACCGGAGCGCGAGGGAACGCGCGATCAGAACATTCCAGGCGGGACCGCCGCGTCATCGCTCGGCCCGGCGTCCGGCTGTGATGCCAGGCGCGAAGGACGCACCACGGTCACCGTGCACGGCGCCTCGGACGCGATCTTGGCGGAGACGCTGCCGAGCAGCGCGCGCATCATAGAGTTCTGCCGCGCGCCGATGATGATGTGATCGACCAGATTGACCGCGGCGAACTCCAAAATTGCGGCGGCGGGATCGACCGCCTCCAGCACATGCACCGTCAGCCGGTCCTCCGCGAGGCGGAACGGCCGCGCCCAGTGCTGGAGCGCCACCATGCGGTCGATGTGCTTGTTCTGGCCCTGCTCGTCGAGGGTGCGGTCGATCGCCAGCCGATTGAGCTTGAGCACATTGACGCAAGCGAGCCGCGCCGATGGCGAGGTCGACAGCACCTGCTCGGCGGTGACGCGAATCGCCTCGTTCAGCTGCTCGGAACCATCGGCGATGTCGAGCGCGGCGACCACGATCGGGCTCGCGGCGAGTTGCGCGGCGACATCGGATTTCGGCTGCGGCGGCCCCGCGCCGAGATTGAAGCGGCGGCGCCAGACCGTGCCGAGGGAATCGCGCGCGAGACGTTTTGATCGCGCCGTCAGCTTGACCTGCTCGGGGTGGCCGAGATCGAAGGCGAGCTGCGCCGCGGTCGGATAGCGCGCGGCGGGGTCGATCTCCAGACAGCGCAGCACGATCTCCTGCAGCCAGGGCGGATAGTCGGTGCGGAGCTTGCGCGGCGGCACGGGATCGCGCCACAGCCGGCGGCGCATGCCGCGCAGGGTTTCGCTCTCGCCGAACGGCCGCACGCCCGTGGTAAAGAAGTAGAGCAGCACGCCGAGCGAGAACAGATCGCTGCGCGGATCGTCGCGCACGCCGAGCAGACGCTCAGGCGCCATGTAGGGCGCAGTGCCGAACGGCAGGCGGAACTCCTCCTGCAGCAGATCGGGCAGATGCTGGTGATGCGAGAGGCCGAAATCGATCAGCACCGCCTCGCCGCGCTCGCGGAACATGATGCTGCTCGGCTTGATGTCGTGATGGATGACGTTCTGGCGGTGCAGGCTGGTGAGCGCGGAGGCGATTTTGCCGGCGATGCCCCTCGCCTCCTCGTAACTCATCGGCAGATCGTCGATCCGCTTGTAGAGCGTTTGCCCGGGGATGCGCTCCATCACGACATAGGCCTGGCGCTCGAAATCGCCGGTGCCGAAGCACGCCGGCACGTGCGGCCCCGACAGCCGCGGCAGGATCATCTGCTCCATCTCGAAGCTGACGATCGCCGCCGGATCCTCGCCTTCGGCGACCAGCGGAACCTTCATCAGCAACGGCACCGTGATGCCGGGATGGGTGACGCTCCACAGAACAGCCATGCCGCCGCGGTGCAGCCGCTCGCCAATGGTGAAGCCGTCGATCTCGGCGCCGGGCTGCATCGTCAGCGCAGCCATCTGCACTACCGACCGATCAACAGGCGATCGGCCAGCCAGAGCGGCAGGCCGTTCGCCCGGATCCGCGCCGCCGCGGTCTCGGCATCATAGGGCACGCGCAGATAGGTGATCTCGCGGCTCGCCGTGTCGAACATCGCAAACGAGGCGGCGGGATCGCCGTCGCGCGGCTGGCCGACGGAGCCGAGCACGGCGAGCCAGCGGCGTCCGGTCAAGAGTTGCACGGCGATACCCGTGGTCGGCACGAAACTCGTCATCTTGGCCGCAGCCGACATCGAGTAGAGGCCGGGCCGATGGATGTGGCCGCAGAAGGTGATCTGCAGCCCGGTCGCCATCATGCTGCGCGCGGCATCGGCGGTGTCGCGGATGTAGCGCCATTTCGCCGGGTCCGACGCCTCGGAATGCACGTAGAGACGGTTGTCCTCCTCGCGCAGCAACGGCAGGCCGGCGAGGAACGCCTTCTGCTCCGTGCTGAGCCGGGTGCGGGTCCAGTCGATCGCGGCCTGCGCGTCGTCGTTCATGCTGTCGCTGGGGATGCCGATCGCATTGTCATGGTTGCCGCGCAGCGCGACCGCGCCTTTGGCGACGAGGTCCATCATGGTGTCGACGGCCCATTCCGGGTCGGCGCCGTAACCTACGATGTCGCCAAGACAGATCAGCCGCTCCGCGCCACGCGCCCGCGCGGCCTCGAGGCAGGCCGCAAAAGCCTGCCGGTTGGCATGAATGTCCGAAAAGAGCGCAAGCCGCATCGTGGTCCGCGTGGTTGATCCCGGTCGATATCAAGCACACGCGGCACGCGGCTCGCAATCGGAGCGGGCCTGGTCAGACGCGAGATCGCATCACGTCAGAGGTCGGAGTTTGCGGCTTACCCCTCTCCCCAACCCTCCCCCGCAAGGGGGGAGGGAGCCCTCCCGATGTGCTCACCTCACTGACAAGCAACGCCGCAGCTTGGTTAGAGCACTCGGCAACGAACGTAAGGGAGGTACCGGCGAGAGAGTTCCCTCCCCCCTTGCGGGGGAGGGTTAGGGAGAGGGGTACCGCTTGCTCAGCTGTCTGAGAGAATCGCAGGCCGCGTCTGCCTACTTGCAGACCCGCAGGCCCTTCAGCAGCAGGCTGATCAGCGCGTCGATGCGCGACGGGCATTCCGGCTTGGCCCATTCCTCGGCATGCGCCGGGTGATGGTAGCGGACGGTGGCGTCGAACACGGCGCGGGCCGTCGCCTTGACGTCATCGATCTCGAACACGCCCTGGGCGATGCCGTCGGACAGGATTTTGGCGACCAGATCGCACTGCTTGTTCTTGTAGGCTTCCACCACCTCGCGCGCCTCCTGGGCCAGCGCGAGATAGGTCGCGAACATTTCCGGATCGTCGCAGACCTTCTTCTGCTTGATCTCGAACATGGTGCGCAGCCACTTCTCCAGCCGCTCCGGCGCCGGGCCGTCTGAGGCGGCCAGCTTGCAGAGCGGCTCGTTGGCGCGATCCAGCCAGCGCTTGGCGACGGCGTCGCGCAGCGAGGCTTTGCTGGGGAAATGGCGGTAAACGCTGCCGTGGCTGACATCCAGCGCACGGGCAACGTCGACAACAGTGGCCTTGGCGAGCCCGTAGCGCCGCAAAACATCCTCGGTTGCTTCGAGAATCCGCTCGGGTGTCAAAACCACCGTCTCGTTCATGCGTTCACCGTCGTCTGGGTCTCGCTGTCCTTACCCGCGGCTGAATTTGGCGGCCTGAGCGGCCAAATGGCGGGCGACGCGAAGGTTGAGCCACTGTTGAATCTGGGCGGTCAATTGAAAGATTTCTATCGTCATGGAGGTAGTCCTTCGAGGTAATCAAATTCAGGGCGGCTTCGCCGGCGACGTGCCGGATCGGCCAGTTGGCGCCTCCTCCCTTGCGCAGGATGTATATACACCATCTCGCTGACAGATTTCAATATCTGTCAGACAATATATTGTGAACTGACCGACCGAGCAAAACGCCTAGGAGAATATGAAAAGGCCGCCAATTAAGGCGGCCCGTTCTGGTTCCAGTGCTAAATCGACCTTAGTGGCAAGGCTTGCCCGACATCTGAGCGGCCCTGCCGTGGCAGCCATCATGCATCGGCCCACGTTTCGCTGTCTTGGCCCCTGCTTTCTGAGTGCTCGCAGCCTTTGAAGTGGCCGTTGGAGCTTGCGCGTAGGCCGAGGCGGAACCAACGAAGACAGCGAACGCCAAAGCGACTTTGAAAATTGACTTCATAACACTCCCCCTGACGATGATTCGATCCGAGATCAGTATTGAAGTAGGGGTACTTTAGCGCCCAAACCGAGATGGGATAGGGGCAAACGGTCTATCCGGGGAGATACGGGTTCCAGAGTTCGAATCCGGCCCATCCCTGCTAACGGAGATCCCGAATGGAGGGCTGGAATCGAAAGGGGCCGCCTCACGCAGCGGCCCCTTTGCCGGGAAAATGGCTTGGGGATGAAATCTAGCCCCGGTTGGCACCAAGACTACACGCTTCAGGGGATTGAGGAATTCCGGATGACTACTGTCCATCCGGCTGACTGATTATTCCGAATCCCTATTTTCCTGCCACTTACCCTTGCCGCACAGCGCCCTGTCGCCGCTGCCCATCCTTCTATTGCAGGTCGTCCTTGGGCGGCATCCGGGGCGGCGGCAGCGGCTGGAACACCGACGCCGAGCCCGCTGGCGGCGGCGCGAACACGCCGGTGGTGGAATCCCCGCCCGACGTCTCCAGGATGGTCTTCGGCGTGATGTACTCGCGGACCAGGTCCATGATGGTGCCGTCGCCGCCGCCGAAATCCGCGGCCCGCCCGCCCTGCGGATGGCCGGCCTTGATCTCGTTCTCCGCGGTGTGGGTCTGCTCGGCCAGCGCGTCGCTGTAGGGAATCCGGAAGGCGCGTGGGATCGCGCTCGGCCGGTTGTCCTCGTCGACCTCCTCGACCCAGAGATAGATCGCACCTGGATCGCCCTCCAGCGAATGCGGCTCGACGATCCTCGAGTGCAGCAACTTGAAGTTGGCCGGCAGCCGCTCGGTCGAGGCCCAGCCGAGCAGTCCGCGCATGCCGCCGAAGCTGACGACATAGAAGGCGCTGGTCACGACGATCGCGATCGCCTTGAACGACCAGTGCAGGCGCGCATAGACCAGCACGACCAGGAGCAACGCGCCGACCACCGCATAGGCGACCGCGAGCGTGAAGATCACCGACTGAAAGCTATTCACGGCGCAGCACCCTCACCCCGGTCTTCGGATCGACGTCGGCGCCGTTGCGCCAACTGCTGCGGAACGTCTCCAGCAGCGACTTCGGCCGCTGGTCGACATTGATCACCTTGCCCGCGGCGTCGAGACGAAACCGCACCGCGGTCTTCTCATCGCCGGTGTGGTCGAGAGTGAGCTTGTTGTCGAAGATCACCTGCGCCGTCGGATTGAGCTTCTGCACCTTGATCTTGGCCTCGACCGGCTGGCCGGTCGTCGCCGCGAAATGCGAGATGTTGACGGTGTATTCGCCGGCGACGATGCCGCGCACGGTGACGATCTCCTCGCGGATCGGCGAGGCGATCTTCTTGCCGTTGACCACGATGAAGTCGTTGGCGCCACCGCGGTCGTCGCGGTCGAGGGTGAGGAAGCCGGCCTCGCGATGCCGGTACCAGGCGATGTTGCCGGCAGGGTCCTGCACGAACAGGTCGAGATCGTCGGGATGGTTGTCCGGCCAGTCCATCGTGATGATGAACTCCGCCTTGGATTCGATCTTGCCCTCCTTGGAGTCGGGCGACACCGCGAGCAGCGCCAGGAAGAACAGGAAGGCGATCACCTGCAGCGCCTTGAACAGCATGACGCCGAGCGGATCGAACGGCTCCTCGCGCGGATAGAGGCCGAAATCATCCATCATGGCGGCGATCCGAGCGGCGTTCCAAGCCGCCGCTCCAGGGCCGGAGTGACGTGGGTCTCGGTCAGCACCACGGCATCGGAAAACACCCGCTGGGTCGCGGCATCGAGCATGTAGTACTGGATGCGGACCAGGATGGATCCGATCAGCCCGGCCAGCGTCGTGTACATCGCGACGGCCATGCCGTCGCTCATCAGCCCCATCGACGATTTCATCGCGACCTTGTCGGCGGCATCCAGCGTTGCGATCGGTGCCAGCATGATGATGAAGCCGATGATGGTGCCGAGCAGGCCGAGCTTCATCAGCGTGTCGGAGACGAAGGCGCCAAAACCGTTGGAGCCGCGCAGCCGGTCCGCCAGCGTTCGCAGCAGCAGCGTCTGGTCGATCGGGCCTTTTGCTTGGGCCCTGGCCTTCTGCACCAGGCTCTTGATGTGTTCGGTGACGAGGCCGCCTGGCAGGTTGCGTGCATCGCCGGCAAGTGCGCTGGCGCCGTCGGGCGCGGCGAGGATGGCGCGGCAACCGCGCGCCGCCTCGCCTTCCCGCGCGATCGCCCGCGTGCGCCAGAAGCAATGCACGCACGTGACGATGTAGAGCACCGCGATGACGCTGGAGATGTAGGTGCGGTCGGAACTGACCATCAGGCGGATCAGCCCGTAGCGCCAGAGCAGGAACGCGGCGAAGACCGAAAGGCCGGTGAAGATCATCCAGAGCAACAGGACCCGGCGTTCCGCCGCGTCCGTGCCGACCGTTGCGGCGGCGGCGCCGACCTTGGCATCCATGCTGCGCTAGCTCCCTGTGACGGTTGGTGCTCCCCCGATGTTACACCAGAGCCGGCCGGCGCCGTCCAAAGACATCTGCCCAAATTCCCTCGGGCAAATTTCCCGATCTGCATGGCGTGGCCCTGCATGCAATTGGCCCGGAACCTCCTTGCTGTTACGCTCGATGGACTGGCCCCGGAGTGGATCGCATGCGCCTCGTGCTTCAACTGGTCGCCCGCCTGCTCGTGATCGTCGCGCTGTGCCTTGGCGCGGCCACCATCTGGGCCACGATCGACGCCTATCGCAGCGTCGATCGCGCCACGGAAGCCTCCGCCGATCGCGTCTCGCAAGCCCTCGAGGCGCTGTACTGGCGCGAATTGCTGCTGCGCAGCAGCCGCATGCGCGAACAATTGCTGCCGGCGCCGGATTGGCGCACCATCGAGACCATGGGCCGGATCGCACCGGGGATCTGCGTCGAGTTCGAGCCGGCGCGGGCGTTCGAGCAGCCGCTGTGCGGTCAGAGCAAGGGCATCGGCAAGACGCCGCCGCGCTGGTTCGCCGCCGCCGTGCACATCACGCTCGGCGATCACGCCACCGTGGAGCGGCCGATCAGCGCCCGCGCCGCCACCGCGGGAACCGTCCGCGCCACGGCTGATCCGGACGCCGCGATCGCGCTGGCCTGGCAGCACATCCTGGACAACATCCATGTCGCGCTGCTGATGGCACTGGCGATCGCGCTGCTCGCCTCGCTCGCGATCGCGCACACGCTGGCGCCGGCGCGCTCGATCGTGACCGCGCTGCGCCGCATGGCCGACGGCCAGTACCGGACGCCGCTGCCGCGCTTTCGTTCCATGGAACTCGCCATGATCGGCCAGGCCGTCAGCGAGCTCGGCGACCGCCTGGCGCAAGCCCAGGAGGAGCGCGCCGTGCTGACCCGGCGCCTGCTCGAGATCCGCAGCGACGAGCGCCGCGCGCTCGCCCGCGAGTTGCACGACGAGTTCGGCCAGAATCTCACCGCAATCCTCGCCTTTGCCAATTCGATCGAAGCCACCGTTGGCAAGGTTGAGACCGCGCAGGACGCGCGGATGATCTCGCAGGCGACGCGCCGTATCATGGCCTGCCTGCGCGACACGCTGAATCGGCTGCGCCATCCGCCGGCCGAGGAGCTCGGGCTCGAGGCGAGCCTGGTCGACCTCGTCGACAGCTGGCGATCGCAGGCCGCAACCCAGCCGCTGATCCAGCTCGATCTGCAGGGCGACCTCGCCGACATCAGCGGCACCGTTGCCGCCACCGCGTACCGCGTCGCGCAGGAATGCCTGACCAATGCGCTGCGCCACGGCGCCGCGCGCGAGATCGTGCTGCGGATCGAACGGCGCAGCGGCGCGGAGAATGCGCTCCTGGTGCGGGTCGAGGATGACGGCGGCGGCGATGCCGCCAAGGTGGCGCAGTCGGCTGGCTTCGGCCTCACCGGGGTCAGCGAGCGGGTCGCCGCGCTCGGCGGCTCGCTGTCGATCGCGCCGGCCCGTCGCGGGCTCAGTGTCGCCGCCACCATTCCACTCGCCGCCTGAGATGACGACCGCAAAGACCCGGGGCATCTCGATCCTCTTGGTGGACGACCATCCCGTCGTCCGCCAGGGCTACCGCCGGGTGCTCGAGCATCAGGACGATTTTCGTGTCGTCGCTGAGGCCGACAACGCGGCCGAGGCCTATCGCGCGTTCAAGGCACATGCGCCGAACGTGGTGGTGATGGACATCTCGATGCCGGGCGCCAGCGGGCTGGAGGCGATCAGAAACATCCGCGCCCGCGACGCCGACGCCCGCATCCTGGTGTTCAGCATGCACAGCGAGGCGGCACAGGTGAAGGCCGCGTTCGGCGCCGGCGCCAGCGGCTTCGTCACCAAGGGCAGCGAACCCGCCGAGCTGATCCAGGCGATCCGCAGCGTGGCGCGCGGCGAGCACGCCATGAGCGGCGACGTCGCCCGGGTGTTGGCGCTGCAGAGCCTGGCGCCGACCAAATCGGCGCTCGACCAGCTCGGCGAGCGCGAGATCGAGATTTTGCGCCAGCTCGCCGCCGGCAGCACCAAGGAGCAGATCGCGGAAAACCTCAACCTCAGCACCAAGACCGTGCAGAACTACCACTATTTGATCAAGGCCAAGACCGGGATGCGCACCGACGCCCAGCTGGTGCGGCTCGCCGTGGAGTGCGGATTGGCGAATTTGTAGCCGCTCACCCGGCTCCATCCGCTCCCTCTCCCCGCTCTTCGCGGGGAGAGGGTCGGGGTGAGGGGCTGCTTCCGCGCATGATGGTGGCAATCGGACTCGCGGAGGCTCCCCCTCACCCGGAACGCATCTGGCGATGCGTTCCGGCCTCTCCCCGCAAGCTGGGCGAGGCGAAGCGAGGCAAGCTTCGTAGCCCGGGTGAGCGTAGCGACACCCGGGGACCATCCCAGAACACCCCGGATGTCGCTTCGCTCATCCGGGCTATGCGCCTGCATTCGGAATAGTAGAATAATACCACTGATTTGCCCGACGTGCCAAGTTGCGTCGAACGCCGGCTACTTTGCATGGGGTTGTTTTCCATGTTTTGGCAGGGCCCCTGCAGCAAGCTTCGTAGCCCGCTCCTTCGCCCGTCTATATCCGCTCCCTCTCCCCGCTCTTCGCGGGAGAGGGTTGGGGTGAGGGGCCGTCTCCGCGCACACGGCAGGAGTTGGACTCGCGGAAGCTCCCCCTCACCCGGAACGCATCTGCGATGCGTTCCGGCCTCTCCCCGCAAGCGGGGAGAGGCCGGAACGGAGTACGCCGCCCGATCGGATTTTCCCCTCGATTGCCCCGGTTTTCCCCTTCCCGGAGCGCCGTTTTGGTGGCCTCTCCGGCCTCGATTTGCTAAAGCACGGCGTAAAAAACAATTCGGCCGGGAGCCGCTTTCGCGCTCCCCTGCCCGCCTCGGAGTTATCGATGATCCCCCGCTATACCCGCCCGGAAATGGCCTCCATCTGGGAGCCGCAAACGCGTTTCAAGATCTGGTTCGAGATCGAGGCGCATGCCGCCGACGCGCAGGCCGAGCTGGGGGTGATCCCGAAGGAAGCGGCGAAGACGATCTGGGCCAAGGCCAAGGACGCCACCTTCGATGTGGCGCGGATCGACGAGATCGAGCGCGAGACCAAGCACGACGTCATCGCGTTCCTGACCCACCTTGCCGAAATCGTCGGCCCCGAGGCGCGCTTCGTGCACCAGGGCATGACCTCCTCCGACGTGCTCGACACCACCCTCAACGTCCAGCTCAAGCGCGCCGCCGACCTTTTGCTCGCCGATCTCGAGCGGGTGCTGGCGGCGCTGAAGACCCGCGCCTTCGAGCACAAGATGACGCCGACGATCGGCCGCTCCCACGGCATCCATGCCGAGCCGGTCACCTTCGGCCTCAAGCTCGCCTATGCCTATGCCGAGTTCGACCGCGCCCGCGCCCGCCTGGTCGCGGCGCGTGACGAGATCTCGACCTGCGCTATCTCCGGCGCGGTCGGCACCTTCGCCCAGATCGATCCGCGGGTCGAAGCGCACGTCGCCAAGGCGATGGGGCTGCGGCCTGAGCCGGTTTCGACCCAAGTGATCCCGCGCGACCGCCACGCGATGTATTTTGCCACGCTCGGGGTGATCGCCGCTTCGGTCGAGCGGCTGGCGGTGGAAATCCGCCATCTGCAACGCACCGAGGTGCTGGAGGCCGAAGAGTTCTTCTCCGAGGGTCAGAAGGGCTCCTCGGCGATGCCGCACAAGCGCAACCCGGTGCTGTCGGAAAACCTCTCCGGCCTGTCGCGCATGGTGCGCGCCTACGTGACGCCGGCGCTGGAGAATGTCGCGCTCTGGCATGAGCGCGACATCTCGCACTCCTCCGCCGAGCGCATGATGGGGCCAGATGCCACCGTCACCCTCGACTTCGCGCTGGTCCGCCTCGCCGGGCTGATCGAGAAGCTATTGGTCTATCCCGCCAACATGCAGAAGAACCTCGACCGCCTCGGCGGCCTGGTGCATTCGCAGCGCGTGCTGATCGCGCTGACCCAAAAGGGCGCCAGCCGGGAGGACGCCTACAAATTCGTGCAACGCAACGCGATGCCGGTCTGGCGCGGCGAAGGCGACTTCCTGACGCTGTTGAAGAAGGACGCCGACGTCAGGAAATTCATGAGCGACGCCGAGCTCGAGGAGCAGTTCGACCTCGGCTATCACTTCAAGCACGTCGACACGATCTTCAAGCGGGTGTTCGGGGAGAGCTGACGCCCTCCCCGTCATTCCGGGGCACGCGCACCGCGCGTGAACCCGGAATCCCGAGATTGTTGCGCGAGATTCCGGGTTCGCGCTTCGGGCGCCCCGGAATGACGGTTGCTTTCTCGTGACATCCCGGCCGGTTACGCTACGCTCAGCCGCCTTACGAACTCACAAGAAACGGATCTAACTCCCATGCCCATCGTCAACCGCGTCGCCGCTCTCTCGGACGAAATGGCCGCCTGGCGCCATGACTTCCATGAGAATCCTGAACTGCTTTACGAGGTGCACCGCACCGCCGGCATCGTCGCCGACAAGCTGCGCGAGTTCGGCTGCGACGAGGTGGTGACGGGGATCGGGCGCACCGGCGTGGTCGGCGTGATCCGCGGCCGCAAGAACAGCTCCGGCAGGACCATCGGGCTGCGCGCCGACATGGACGCGCTGCCGATCGAAGAGGCCGCCGATGTGCCCTATGCCTCAAAAATCCCCGGCAAGATGCATGCCTGCGGCCATGACGGCCACACCGCGATGCTGATGGGCGCCGCCAAATATCTCGCCGAGACTCGCAATTTCGACGGCACCGCGATCGTGATCTTCCAGCCCGCCGAGGAAGGCGGCGCCGGCGGCAAGGCGATGGTCGACGACGGGCTGATGACCCGCTGGGGCATTCAGGAGGTCTACGGCCTGCACAACATGCCGGGCCTGCCCGAGGGCCATTTCGCCACCACCCCCGGCCCGATGCTGGCCGCATCCGACAGCGTCGAGATCACCATCCATGGTAAGGGCGGCCATGCCGGCGCCGCCCCGCACCGGGCGGTCGACAGCGTGCTGATCGGCGCCCAGGTGATCAACGCGCTGCAGTCGATCGTGGCGCGCAACGTCGATCCGCTGCAGTCGGCGGTGATCTCGATCACCATGTTCCAGGCCGGCACCGCCTTCAACATCATCCCCGAAACGGTCAAGCTCGGCGGCACCGTGCGCACGCTGCATCCCGAGATCCGCGATCTGGTCGAGCGCCGCATCGGCGAGGTCGCCGACAGCATCGCGCGGGCCTATGGCGGCTCGGCCGAGACCAACTACATCCGGCTCTATCCGGCCACCATCAACCATCCGCGCGAGGCCGGCATCGCCGCCGAGGTGGCCCGCGACGTGGTCGGCGCCGACCGGGTCGACGAAAAGGCGATCCCGGTGATGGGCGGCGAGGATTTCGCCTTCATGCTGGAAGCACGCCCCGGCGCCTTCGTGTTCCTCGGCACGGGCGACGGCCCGATGTGCCACCACCCCGCCTACGTCTTCAACGACAACATCCTCGGCCACGGCGCCTCCTACTGGGTGCGCCTGGTCGAGAAGCAGATGCCGGCGGGCTAGGCTTCGTCGACTCCGGCTTTGAGCGTGCTTGTTCGTGCCGACCGCTTGCCGGCGGCACGAACAGTCAGAATGGTCGCGCGTTCCTGCTCACGGAACGCCGAGCTACGTCGCGCCGTTGGCCTGGCGCGCGCCGATCATCCGCGCGGCGACGCGGTCGCGTCTGACGAAGTGGTGGAACGCGACCGCGGCAAGATGCAGCGCGATCAGCGCCAGCAGCACATAGGCAAAGAGGATGTGGCGGTCCTCATAGGCCTGCGCCGCCGCCTTGTCGGGCGATGTGATCTGCGGCACGTGGAACAGGCCGAAGAAGCTGGCATAGTCAGGCGTGTGGGCGCCGGAATGCGCCCAGCCCAGCACAGCCACCAGGATAGTGACGGCGTAGAGCGCGCCATGGCTGACGCGGGCGGCGATCCGCTGCCAGTGCGGCGTGTCCGCCGGCAGCGCCGGCGTCGGATTGATCGCGCGCCAGAT
This sequence comes from Bradyrhizobium ivorense, assembly GCF_900696085.1. Classification (GTDB taxonomy): domain Bacteria; phylum Pseudomonadota; class Alphaproteobacteria; order Rhizobiales; family Xanthobacteraceae; genus Bradyrhizobium; species Bradyrhizobium ivorense. The sequence goes on along the minus strand of NZ_CAADFC020000009.1, from coordinate 442,177 downwards.
CAGCCGCAGCACGGTGAAGAGCAGCACCAGATAGCCGATGTCGGCATGGATCGAACGGTGGAAGAAGCGATCCGGCCGCGCCGCGAAGTGGTTCATCCACCAGCCATACGCGATCATGCCGATGATCACGGCGCCCAGCCCCCAGTGGAAGGCGCGCGCGAGCCACCCCCAGGCGGTCGAGTTGTTTCGCATCATGTCCGGTCTGCCCCTGCGGCCTGCCTGAATTTCACATGTCACGGCAATGGCTTGCCCTGATAGTGACAGCTATCGCCCAAGCCCATATGAAATTCCCCGCGTTCACCGCCTTGTGTGGCCCGGGACACCGGGAAGCCAAAAACAACTGAATGGTAACCCTGGATCGGATAAAGTTTTGCGCGTGGCAGCTCCCCCAACCATCCTCGTGTTCGATTCCGGCCTCGGCGGCCTCACGGTGCTGCGCGAAATCGTCGGCGTCAGGCCCGACGCGCATTATGTCTATGTCGCCGATGACGCGTTCTTTCCCTACGGCCATCATGGCGAGGACGAGATCGTCGCCCGGGTGGTGCCGCTGGTCGGCGAGCTGATCGAGGCCCATGCGCCCGACCTCGTCGTGATCGCCTGCAACACCGCATCGACCATCGTGATGTCGCATCTCCGCGACGCCTACCGCCTGCCCTTCGTCGGCACCGTGCCGGCGATCAAGCCGGCCTGCGCCTCCTCGAAGACGCGGCGCGTCTCGGTGCTCGGCACCCGCGGCACCGTGAAGCGGGAATACACCCGCAAGCTGATCTCGGATTTCGCGCAGGGTTGCGAGGTGACGCTGGTCGGCTCCGGCGAGCTCGCCTCGCTGGCGGAAGCAGCGCTCAGCGGGCAGAGCGTGCGCGACGCGGACATCGCCGCCGAGCTCGCGCCCTGCTTCGTCGGCAACGGCGCCGACGATCCCGCCCGTACCGACACCGTCGTGCTTGCCTGCACGCATTATCCGCTGCTGCTCGACCGCCTGACCGGGCTCGCGCCCTGGCCGGTCGACTGGATCGATCCGGCGCCCGCGATCGCCCGCCGCGTCGCCGACCTGCTCGGCCCGCCCGGCATCGAGAGCGACACCGCCGGCGCCGAGATGATCTTCACCTCGAAGCGTCCGCACACGCTGAGCGCGGCGCTGACGCCATTCTTCGGCGGCCGCGTTCCGGCCTGAGCCGGCGCTGCGCTGTCAGAGAGCGCTCAGCGCTCCGCGGATTCGTCCTTGTTGGGACGCACGAAGCCGATGACTTGCGCCGTCTCCGGTGCGGCAGCCGTATCAGTTTCAATCGCATCCCGAGCCGGTGTCACGAACTGCCGTTCCATGGCACGCCGGCCAGTCGGATCCCGTTGCTCGAGCGGCGGCATGTCCGTGATGTCGATGGCGACAATCGGACTGGCGGACGCGCCTTTCAAATTCTGATCGGCAAGCGATTGAAAAACCAGGCCCGGGTGGTCCGGGCAGGTTTGCGCGATGTGGGCAAGCTGCTTCAATGGCCGCTGCAGATGCGCCCAGTGCGTGAGAATCGACGGCCAGTCGCCGCCATCCCTGAACGCGCCGTTCAACAGACCGTTCGACAGCGGATCGTGCGGCGCAAAGACGCCGACGCTCTTGGCGATGTCGACGATGTGCGGTCCATTGGGCAGCCCCACGACGAGCCCGATGGTCCCATCCGTGATCCTGGCGAGCCTCATGACGCCCTGCTTTCTCGCGAGGCGGCCACAGCCTCCCTCGCCTTCGCGTGTGTCACGAGCTTCATGGATCGTCTCCTTGATCTGATCTCACGACCGAACGTAGGTGGAAGTGCGCCACGCCAAACTCCGATGCTTGCTGTCAAATCGAGAATGCTTTCGAGCCGCTGACGAGACAAAAAAGCCAGGCGCAGTGGCGCCTGGCGAAGCGAACCAGAGCATCGTCCCACCGATCACGCGATGCGCGTGACCGTGGTCTGTTCGAGGAGATAGGTCGCGCCCGTGGTCAGCCGCAGGCGTATGGTCCCGTTGTCCAGCACTTGCCATTCGGCAAACCCGTCCGCGACGAGATTGGCGAAATGGGCCATCACTTCGGCCTTGGCCGGATCGGACTCCATCCGGGCCGCAACCGCATCGAACGTCGTCTCGACACGCACGCGTTTCTCGAGCCGTTTCTTCGGTGCGATGCGAGGATCCATCGTCAGGGAAATTCCTTTGACCGGCGAGACCCGGACATTGCTTCGACGGGCGAACACTCAGACTTTCTGCGAGGCCTCCCGGTCGAGCAGCGCACGCTTTCGCTCGACGCCCCACGCGTAGCCCGAGACCGAACCATCGGTGCGGATCACGCGGTGGCAGGGAATCGCGACGGCGAGCTTGTTTACGGCGCAGGCGCCGGCGACCGCGCGCACCGACTTGCAGGAGCCGATGCGTTGCGCGAGTTCGGCATAGGTGACGGTCGCCCCGACCGGAATGTCCCGGAGCGCCTGCCAGACGCGCTGCTGGAACGCGGTGCCGCGGACATCGAGCGGCAGATCGAGGCCGAGCCGAGGTGCTTCCACGAAGCCGACAACGCGCGCGACGATGGCCTCGTATTCCCGGTCGGCACCAATCAGGCGGGCGTTCGGGAAGCGGTCCTGCAGCTCGCGCAGCAGCGCCTCGGCATCATCGCCCAACAGGATCGCGGCGACGCCCTTCGTGCTCGACGCGACCAGAATGGCGCCGAGATAAGTCTGGCCGATCGCGAATTTGATCTCCTCATTGGCGCCACCTGCGCGGTAGTGCGACGGCGTCATGCCGAGCATGCCGGTGGATTTTTCGTAGAAGCGGCCGCTTGAATTGAACCCGGCGTCATAGATCGCCGCGGTGACACTGTGTCCCGAGGCGAGGCTTTCGCGCACCTTGCTGGCGCGGCAGGCCGCGGCATATCCCTTGGGCGTCAGCCCGGTCGCCGCCTTGAACATGCGGTGGAAGTAGCTTGGGCTCAGGCAGACCGCGTCAGCCAGCTCTTCGAGCGAAGGCTCTTCCTCGCACTGTTCGACGAGACGGCAGGCCTTGACGACCAGGGCGGCGTTCTCGGCCTCGATCGATGGTCCGTTCGGATTGCAGCGCCGGCATGGCCGAAAGCCGGTCGCCTTGGCGCTTGCCAGCGTGTCGTGCAGCTGAACATTCTTAGGGTTCGCGGTGCGCGAAGGACATGACGGCCGGCAGTAGACGCCGGTCGTCGCCACCGAGTACCAGAACGCGCCATCCGCCGTCCTGTCGCGGGCGGCAATCCGCGCCCAGCGCGGATCGGCCGCGACGGAGAGCGGTGTCGTTGTCTCAGGCCATTTGAGGTTCACGTTCATCGGTTGCATAGCGCCACAGGATGGCCGACGCTGCCACCCGATTTCCGAACGGCACGGCGAGGCCCGCATATCGATGCGGACCTCGCTTGATCTCGCTATGGACCGATTACGCGGCCTTCAGCAGCCCGAGCTGCGTCAGCGCGGTGACACCATCGTCGAGACCGACTTCCTCGACGATCTTGCCGCCCACGACCTTCAGCACGGTGGTGCCGGTGAAGTGCATCTTGCGTCCGGTCGCGGCCGGCAGGCTGCCGATCAGGAAGTCCCTGAAAGCGGGCCCGGTGTGGGTGCCGCCGCCTTCCCACTGACCGACGACATAGTCGCCCTCGGCAATCAGATCGGCCGTTCCCCAGAAATTGAGATCGGGGAACGCAGCCCGGAAATCGGTCATGAACGCCCTGATGTCGTCGCGTCCGCGGCGGGGTTCGTGCAGCGAATATTTCAACAGCATGTCGGGCGCGGCGATCTCGTCGATAACACCGAGGTTGACGGACTTGCCCCAAAACTCGGTGAACCAGCGGCCGACCACCGCCTTGTTATCGTCTTGCTTGCTCATTCGGATGGCTCCTTGATCAGACTCGTCAAGATCGCCGGCGTCGCCAGCGACCCGGCAGAGCGTTTACGTCTGATTCAAATCGGCCAAACTCCGGTTCTTGTCGTGGAATTACAAGTCTGTCGCTGCCGCAGAAAAAGTGCTCCACGTCGGCTTGATGGCAGGATGCAAATTAACGCCATAGAAATTCAATATCGTGTGCCGTAGCCTCTCGTGTGGTGAGGGATGCAATGCGCCGGTTGATCCCACAATCGTCGGTCGGTTCGTCTACCATTGTCACGCGGTCGATCACGAAGACAAGGGGATGATGGGCGTCGTCGAAGTCGTCACTTGAAAACGCCAGGGTGACCGACACAGTTTACGCAAGGACCGTCGATCACGGCGAACAGACAACTGTCTGCTTTGCCACTGCAAAGCGAACGTCTATGAATACGCGCCGCAGCTTGCTTTCGCCCATCGAGGGAGGACCGCTTGACATCCGCACCGCTGACGCCGCTCAACCGCTTGCGACAAGCCTGGCGCGAGAAGCGCCCGACCTTCGGCGCGATCGCGACCATTCCGAGCATCCAGACCGTGCAGATCATGGCGCAGTCGCTGGACTGGATCGTCGTCGACCTCGAGCACGGCCCGATCGATCTTGGCACCGCGCACGCGATGATCGTGGCGACCTCAGGCACGCCGTGCGTGCCGATGGTGCGGATCGCCGCCAACGAGCCGCATCTGGCCAAGGCGCCGATGGACATCGGCGCGCTCGGCATCAACTTTCCGATGATCTGCAATGCCGCCGACGCCGCGAAGGCGGTGCGCAGCGTGCGCTATCCGCCGAACGGCGAGCGGCTGTGGGGCCCGTTCCATGCCCCGTTCCGCTGGGGCGTCTCGATGAACGATTACATGGCGACCGCCGATGACGACATGATCTGCATGATCACGATCGAGCACGTCGAGGCGGTCGAGCGTATCGACGAGATCATGGCTGTGCCAGGCATCGACCTTGCGGTGATCGGTCCCGGCGACCTCGCCACCTCGATCAACAAGCGCGGCCTGCCCGACGATCCCGAGGTGGTCGCACTGATGCAGCGCGCCGAGCAAGGCATCATGCGAAGCGGTGTGCCGATCGGCGGCGTCGCGCGCACCGCCGAGCAGGCCAATGCGATGATCGAGCGCGGCTACGCGGCGCTGGCGCTCGGCTTCGACTGGTCGCTGTTCCAGCGCGGGATTGCCGCGGCGTTTGCCGGGATCAGGCGGTGAGCCGCCAATATGCAGTTTGTGCCAATCCCGGCCGGCATCGCTTTCTCTGAAAAACAAGCGAAAATCGGCGAGGTAGCCGTAACGAACATCCGCCATCCGAATCAGCACAATGACGACAGGTTGCCGCAGGGAATAAGATGGGGCAGATTTCTGCCGTGGGACCAATAGAATAATCGCGTTTCCGTAGCAGGGCATGCAGATGATGGGCGAACATCTGTCGGTCAGCACCAGCAGACTTGAAGGCTTTGAGGGACTTCATCAGGCCGTCAAGGGCTCGCATGTCGACGTCATGCAGCTCGAGCGCGGACGGCTGCGCGGCACCCTGTCGCATGTCGGCATCGGCGATTTCTCGCTCAGCATCGGCGCCTTCAATGTCGGCGTCCGTACCCAGCGCATCTCGACCGAGGAAAAGCTGATCGTTGGCATGCTGCTCAGCGCCAAGGACCGCGTCACGCATTGGGCCTTCGACATGCAGCCGGCGGACGTTCTCGTCATTCCACCCTCCGTCGAGCATGACGGGGTTTTTCACAGCGGCTCGTCCTATGCGGCGATCCGTCTCGATCTGGCCGACCTCCCCAGCGTGTTCGGTGGCGAGCCCCGGCTTGCCGATCCGGAAGCCTGGCTGGAGAAGCGCCACTATCGCGCGGACGACGGCGTCGGCATGGCAGGCGCGCAAAGGCTGCAGCAGATCGTTCCGCATCTTGCGCGGCAGCCCGGCGCGCTGTCGGAGGCATCAGCCGAATTCTGGAAGCGCGCGATCGTCGACTGCATGACCGCGCCGGTCGCAGCTTCGCTGCCCCGCGACGATTCCGGCTATCTGCCGTCTGCCATGAAGCTGGTGCGCAACATCGAGGAATATCTGGAGGCGGCGGGGTCGCGCCCGGTCCATGTCTCGGAAATCTGCTCCGCCTTCGGTGTCTCACGGCGGAGTCTGCATCGCGCATTCCATGAGGTGTTCGGCATCGGGCCGGTTACGTTCCTCCGCCACAAGCGGCTTTGCGCGATTCATTCCATCCTGCGCCAAAGCAGACCCAAACAGACCACGGTTTCCGAGGTGGCGCTCGAGCAGGGCTTTATCGAGCTCGGGCGTTTCGCGCAGTATTACCGCGCGATGTTCGGCGAGTATCCGTCGCAAACGCTGAGCGGTACGAGCTAGACCGTGCCTGCGATGGACAGCCGGCCACTTGCCAATGCGGGCGGTGAGCGCCGGTTTTTTGCCCGATTGCCGTGCGATCCGGCCACGAGCTGACGCTTGGCCGGCCGCAAGCGACGGCTCCCGGCCTTCGAAGGGCAAAAAACGACCATTTTGGTGCCAAATCGGCCCCAAATACCCTGTCTTTTGTTTGACAGGACGGCGGTTTCTCCTTAAGACCACCCCTGCTCGCGGGCCGGTTTCGGCCCGCGAAGCGTTTCGCGACCCGTGGTTCGTCCTCGAGCTTTCGAGGCGGATCTGTCGGTACGGGCCCTTGGGCCGGTACACAGGAGGGCGCGTCTCCTCAAACCTGAAACCAAAAAAGGCCGGAGCTCGATGGCTGCGGCTATGCAAAGAGGACCGCGATGACAAAGCGCAGTGAGGCGAAGTACAAGATCGATCGCCGCATGGGCCAGAATATCTGGGGCCGCCCGAAGAGCCCCGTGAACCGCAGGGAATACGGCCCCGGCCAGCACGGCCAGCGCCGCAAGGGCAAGCTCTCCGACTTCGGCGTGCAGCTGCGCGCCAAGCAGAAGCTCAAGGGCTACTACGCCAACATTTCCGAGCGCCAGTTCCACGGCATCTATGTCGAGGCCAGCCGCCTCAAGGGCGACACCGGCGAGAACCTGATCGGCCTCCTGGAGCGCCGTCTCGACACCGTGGTGTATCGCTCGAAGTTCGTCTCGACGATGTTCGCCGCACGCCAGTTCATCAATCACGGCCACGTCAAGGTGAACGGCCGCAAGGTCAACATCGGCAGCTACATGCTGAAGGTCGGCGACACCATCGAGGTCAAGGAATCCTCCAAGCAGCTCACCCCGGTGCTGGAAGCGACCCAGCTGCCCGAGCGCGACGTGCCGGACTTCATCGAGGTCGATCACTCCAAGATGACCGCGAAGTTCGCGCGCATCCCCGGCCTCTCCGACGTGCCGTTCCCGGTGCAGATGGAGCCGCATCTGATCGTCGAATTCTATTCGCGCTGATCAGCTCAGCGATGCGAAATACGAAAGGCCCCGGTTTTGCCGGGGCCTTTTTGTTTGGCTAAAGTCGCGGCACATCGATCGAGAGAAACATCATGCACTACACCCCTGCCCCGCCCGATCCCAAGGCTCCGCCCGTCCGCATCAATCTGCTGTCGGATACGCAAACCAAGCCCACACCGGCGATGCGCGAGGCGATGGCGAAGGCCGAGGTCGGCGACGAGCAGGTCGGCGACGATCCGACCACCAACGAGCTCAACGCCCGCGTTGCCGACCTGCTCGGCAAGGAAGCGGCGGTGTTCATGCCGTCGGGCACGATGTGCAACGTCGCGGCGACGCTGGCCTATTGCCGCCCCGGCGACGAGATTTTGGCGCATGCGACCGCGCATATTATCGCACGCGAGGGCGGCGCCCATGCCGCGCTCGGCGGCTTCCAGATCACGCCGCTGCCGGGCGATGACGGCCAGTTCGCGCCGGAGACGTTCCGCGCCGCGCTGCATCCGCGCACCCGTTATCAGCCGCTGCAGGTGCTGGTCAGCGTCGAGCAGACCGCCAATATCGGCGGCGGCACGATCTGGAAGAAGGCGGCGCTCGACGAGATCGTGCGCATCGCGAAAGCTCATGGCCTCGCCACCCACATGGACGGCGCGCGGCTCTTGAACGCCACCGTCGCCTCGGGCATCTCGCCGCGCGACATGACGGCCGGCTGGGATTCGGCCTGGATCGATTTCTCCAAGGGGCTCGGCGCGCCGATCGGCGGCGCGATCGCCGGCAGCCGCGCCTTCATCGACGACGTCTGGCGCTGGAAGCAGCGGCTCGGCGGCTCGATGCGGCAATCCGGCGTCGCGGCCGCCGCCTGCATCCACGCCCTCGCTCATCACGTCGAGCGCCTTGCCGACGACCACGCCAATGCGCGGGCGCTGGCGCGCGGACTGTCGCAGATCAACGGCGTCGAGGTGCAGGCGCCCGAGACCAACCTGGTGTTCTTCAAGCCTGACGGGGCCGGTGTCGCCGGCGACAGGATGGTCGCTGAGCTACGCAAGCGCGGCGTGATGCTGGCGATGATGGACGGAAGGATCAGGGCCTGCACCCATCTCGACGTGACTGCTGCAATGATCGACGAGGCGATCGGCCACGTCAGGGACATCGTGCGCGCGGCGTAGCTCCGTGGCCCGGATGGAGCGCAGCGAAATCCGGGCTACGAAACTGGCGGAACGGCCATCCTTACCGCTTCGTGGAATACGTGTCGTGCAGCAACCGCTGCTCATCCGCGTATGTTTGCAGCGCTTCGTTCTGCATTTCGTTCAGGTTCTTGAACGTAATCGCAACTTCCTTCCGACTAACCCGCTCGCGGCTGAATTCTCGCTTGTTGAGCGTCGCCTCGACATGCTCCGCGAACATGGGGACGCGCAGTTCCTCAGACGTCCGATTGATCGCGGACTCCTGCTTCGGATCGGCGCCGCAATCCGGAACGACACGGACCTTGTCGGGCCCGACGTCCGTGATCGCAACGTCGCATGTGATGAGCGGCGCCTTGCTTGCATATTTCATGTTGAGCATGACGCCCTTGCTCGAGCGACCGGTGCTCCAGATCTCGATCTGCCCGCTCTTGTCGCGCCTTGGAAGCGTGGTCTTCGCAGCCACCAGCATGGTCTGGGCCTGCTGCCTGGAATAGGGATAAACCGTGGGATCGGAGTTCGACGTGTCGTAGACGACATAGCCGCCGGCCAGACCTAAAGCGCCCAGCGTAGAAATGAGCCTGGCGTCCATATGACACCTCCGAATGGGGATCGGGCCATCATCGGACGAATACCGTTTTCAATCTGTTAGCGAGTAAGTCCGCTCCACAACCTTTGTTAATATTCGGCCAATGCCATCGCGACCCAGATCGATTTCATCCGCCGAGACTGGGGCTTAGCAGCATCGCCTGGCAATGAAAGATTAGGTCACCCCGCTCAGCTACCGCCCCATCGCCCGATAGATCAACGTCTTGAGCTCCTGCTGGATCCGGCCCCGCTGCGTCGGCGTCTGCATCATCAGGATGCCGAACAGATCGTCCGCGGGATCGATGAAGAAGAACGTGCCGCCGACGCCGTCCCAGCGATATTCGCCGAGCGGCCAATTGGTGTTCGGCGGCACCGAGGTGCGCACCGCAAAGCCGAGCCCGAAGCCCGAGTTCGGCCCCGGGTAAAAGTTCTGGTCGCGGATCACCCCGGTCTCGGGGCCGATATGGTCCGACGCCATCAGCGCGATGGTTTCCGGTTTCAGATAGCGGCGGCCGCCATAGCTGCCGCCGTTCAGCAGCATCTGCGAAAACCGCGCGTAGTCGCCGATGGTGCCGACCATGCCGCCGCCGCCGGATTCCCAGCGCAGCGGCTGCTTGATATCCCGCATCTCGGCGACCGGGCTGATCACGCGATCCTTCGGCATCGGCTCGGCGATCAGCGGCCATTTCGCCTTGTCGGCGACATAGAATTCGGTGTCGTTCATGCCGAGCGGGCCGAGCAGCCGCTCCTTCTCGAAGGCGAACAGCGTCTTTCCCGTGATCACCTCGATGATGCGGCCGAGCACGTCGGTGGAGTGGCCGTAGTCCCAGACCGTGCCGGGCTGCTCGGCGAGCGGCAGCTTGGTCAGCCGCGCCACCAGGTCGGCATTGGAGGGATCGTTGTCGAACAGGCCGGCATCGGCATAGGCCTTGTTGACGAGGCCGCCGCCATAGTAGCCGTAGGGCAATCCGGCGGTGTGGCGCATCAGGTCCTCGATCGTCACCGGACGCTTCAGCGGCTCCGTCGTCATCGCCAGCTTGCCGTCCTCACCACGCTTCTCCACCGCGACCTTCATGTCGGCGAAGGCCGGGATGTACTTCGAGACCGGATCGCTCAGCGCGAGCTTGCCCTCCTCGACCAGCATCATCGCGGTGACGGTCGTGATCGGCTTCGACATCGAGTAGAGGCGGAAGATCGTATCGCTGCTCATCGAGAACTCGGTGGCGGCGTCGCGCACCCCGAATTTCTCGTAATAGACCGGCTTGCCGTGCTGCTGAAGCAGCAGGATCGCGCCGGGAATCTTCCCGGTCACGATCTCGTTCCTGATGTAGTCGGAGACCTTTGCCAGTCCCTCCGGCGAGAAGCTGTGCGGCCGGCCCTCGGAGCCGGCCTTCACACCCGATGCGCCGAACGCGAGCAGGAGTGCCGCGACGACCGCGCGGCACCCACGCATGTCGAATCCTTCATTTGGGCGCGTTTTCTGCACGCGAACCGGTATCCACTTCGCTCGAAAACGCCCTAGTTTTCCATGGCTTCATAGACCAGCAGCTTCAGCGTCCGCTGGACGCGCTGCCGCTCGGTCGGCGTCTGCTCCAAGAGGACGAAGAACATGTCCTGCTTGCGGTCAATCACGAAATAGCAGCCGCTGGCGCCATCCCATTTCAGCTCGCCGAGATCACCGGGCGGCGGCGGCTTCGCGTTGCCCGGATCGGTGCGCACCCCGATGCCGAGCCCGAACCCAAAACCGTCGCCGGGGAAGTAGAAAAAATCGCGCTCGACGCCGGAGCCCGGGCCGACCCGGTCGGTGGTCAGTTCCTTGAAGGTCTCGGGCTTCAGATAGGTCTTGCCGTCGAAGGTGCCGCCATTGAGCAGCATCTGCGCGAAGCGCGAATAGTCGTGCATGGTCGAGACCATGCCGCCGGAGGCGGATTCCCATTTCTTGACCTTGGTCGGATCGTTGACCCGGCCGACCCGGAAATCGCTGTCGGTCGGCAGCGGCTCGGCCATCAGCTTCTGCTTCTCGGGATCGGTGACGAAGAAGCGAGTGTCGTTCATGCCGAGCGGATCGAGCAGCTTCTCGCGCTCGATCGTCAGCAGCGACTTGCCGGTGGCGACTTCCATCACGCGGGCCAGAATGTCGGTGGAATGGCCGTACTGCCAGAGCTCGCCGGGCTGATTGTGCAGCGGCAGTTTGGCGATCCGCTCGGCGAACTCGCCGAGGTCGAAATCGCCGCCGTAAATATTGGCTTCCTTGTAGGCCTTGCGGACCAGGCTGTTGCCATAGAAGCCGTAGGTGACGCCCGACGTGTGCGTCATCAGATCGAGGATCGTGATCGGCCGCTTCAGCGGCACCAGTTCGAGCGTCTTGTTTTCGCCTTCGCCCTTCTCGACGCCGACCTTCATATTGGCGAACGAGGGAATGTATTTCGAGACCGGATCGTCGAGCTTGTATTTGCCCTCCTCCAGCAGCTGCATCGAGACCACGGCGGTGATCGCCTTGGTCATCGAAGCCAGCCGGAAGATGGTCTGGTCGGTGATCGGCGCCTTGCTGACCACGTCCTGCACGCCGAAGGATTCGTGGTAGACCGGCTTGCCGTGCTGCTGGATCAGCACGATCGCGCCGGGAATCTTGCCGGTCGCGACCTCGTTCTTGAAGAACTCGCTGATCTTGGCGAGCTTGTCCTTGTTGAAATGCGCCCCCGCCGGAATCTCATAGGTGCCTTCGGCGCGCGCCGCCGGCGCCACGAGCAGCATTGCGCCAGCCGCCGCGGCACACAGCAATCGAAATGAACTCATGCAAATCCCTCCCCGGATATCACGGGGAAGTGTAGCGGCCGCATCAATCAGCACAAGGGCTGCCAAAGGCGGACAATGCGGCCTCATGCAGCTGGCCGCTTGCGGCGGAGAAGCAGCAGAAGATGACATGCGTCACATTGGGAGCGGCGCTCAAGGCGTCGGCCACGGCCTTGACCGCGATGCCGGCCGCGCGGTCCGGCGGGAAATGATAGACGCCGGTGGAAATCGCCGGAAATGCCACCGAGCCGAGCCCGTTGGCCTGGCACAGCTCGATGCCGCGGCGATAGCAGGATGCGAGCAGCGCATCCTCGTTCTGGGTGCCGCCATGCCAGATCGGGCCGACGGCGTGGATCACATGGCTGGCAGGAAGCCGGTAGCCCCTGGTGATCTTGGCATCACCGGTCTTGCAGCCGTGGAGCGTGCGGCACTCGGCGAGCAGCTCCGGCCCGGCGGCGCGATGGATCGCGCCGTCGACACCGCCACCGCCGAGGAGCGATGAATTCGCCGCGTTGACGATGGCGTCAACGCGCAACGTCGTGATGTCGGCAACGATGACTTCGAGCCGCGCGTTGCCGAGCTGGCGCGCCGTCAAGATCGGGCCGCCAAATCAGGCGGCAACGTCGACCGGGATGCCCTTGTCGGCAAACAGCTGCTGCAATTCACCGGCCTGGAACATCTCGCGGATGATGTCGCAACCGCCGACGAACTCGCCCTTCACATAGAGCTGCGGAATCGTCGGCCAGTTCGAATAGACCTTGATGCCGTTGCGCAGCTCGGCCGATTCGAGAACGTTGAGGCCCTTGTAGCCGACGCCGATGTGGTCGAGGATCTGCACGACCTGGCCGGAAAAGCCGCACTGCGGGAATTGCGGCGTACCCTTCATGAACAGCACGACGTCGTTCGACTTCACTTCATTGTCGATGAATTGCTCGATGCTCATTTTCGCTTCCTTGTGGGCGGCGCTCTCAAGCCGTTTCGGGCCGGCCCGCCCTTCTAACCCGTGACTGGCTATATATGTAGCTCAAACCATTGTGCATCCAAAGCAAAATGGCAGAAATCTGGCATGCGGCCGGCGCCGGGCCCCGCCGCCTGTGGATCATCTGATGGGACTAATATCATCCGTGTAAGGCTTTTTTTCCGTAACGGAGCCCCCATCTAGGACGAACTGCCCGTCGGGAACCAGTTCGCCAAAGCAACGTTCTCCTCCTGAACCGGAGACCATCGTGACGAAACCAGCCTCTGCTGCGGCCGCCCTTGCCACCGCCACCCCGTCACCGTCCTCCGATTCCGCTCTGCTCGCCCAGCGGCTGGTGGACGCTTACCGCGCGGTCCGCGACGAGACCGAGCGCCGGGCCGCGCCGCTGTCGCCGGAAGACCAGCTGATCCAGTCGATGCCGGACGCGAGCCCCGCCAAATGGCATCGCGCCCACACCACCTGGTTCTTCGAGCAGTTTCTGCTCGGTGAACACGTCGCCGGCTACACGCCGTTTCACCCCGACTACGCCTATCTGTTCAATTCCTATTACGTCAGCGCCGGCCCGCGGCACGCCCGCCATCAGCGCGGCCATCTGACCCGTCCGAGCGCCGACGAAGTCACCGCCTATCGTCGCCATGTCGACGCCGAGGTGGTGAAGTTCTTCCAGAGCGCGGGCGAAGAGAAGCTGCAGGCGCTGGTGCCGCTGGTCGAGGTCGGCCTCAATCACGAGCAGCAGCATCAGGAGCTGATGTACACCGACATCCTGCATGCCTTCGCCCAGAACCCGATTCCGCCGGCCTACGATCCAGCCTGGCGCTTCCCGGCCTCCAATGGCAGCACCGAGCAATGGGTGACGCTGAACGAAGGCATTCACACCGTGGGCCATGCCGACGACAGCTTCCATTTCGACAATGAGAAGCCCGCGCATCGCGCGCTGGTCGGCCCCGTGAAGCTCGCCAAAAACCTCGTCACCAATGCCGAATGGCTCGCCTTCATGAAGGACGGCGGCTATGCGACCGCGACGCTGTGGCTGATGGACGGTTTTGCGACCGTGAGCAACGAGGGCTGGCAGGCCCCCGGCCATTGGCGCGAGACTGGCGGCGAGTGGAAGATCATGACGCTCGGCGGCCTGCAGCCGATCGATCCGTCAGCCCCGGTTTGTCACGTCAGTTATTACGAGGCCGACGCGTTTGCGCGCTGGGCCGGCAAGCATCTGCCGACCGAGATGGAATGGGAGGTCGCCGCCCGCGCCGGCCTGCTCAATGACGCCTACGGCATCGTCTGGCAGTGGACCCGCAGCTCATACTCGCCCTATCCGGGCTACCGCGCGATCGAGGGTGCGCTCGGCGAATACAACGGAAAGTTCATGGTGAATCAGCTGGTGCTGCGCGGCTCGTCGCTGGCGACGCCGCCAGGTCACAGCCGCGTCACCTATCGCAATTTCTTCTATCCGCACCATCGCTGGCAATTCACGGGGTTACGCCTCGCCGACTACGCCTGATTGATTCCCGTCGACATCAAGTGCGCGCCGGTAAGCGCGTTCAGGAGAGTATCATGAATGTGCATGCCGCTGCTTTGGCCAAAGCCTATCCATTCGACGAAGCGACCTCGGCGTTTGCCGGCGACGTGATCGGCGACCTCGCCCGTCATCCGAAACGGCTGTCGCCGAAATATTTTTACGACGCCGCCGGCTCCGAGCTGTTCGAGCAGATCACGGTGCTGCCGGAATATTATCCGACGCGCACCGAGCTCGGCATCCTGCGCGACCGCGGCGACGAGATCGCCGCGATCATCCCGCAAGGCGCGGCGCTGGTCGAGTTCGGCGCCGGCGCCACCACCAAGGTGCGGCTGCTGCTCGAGCATTGCGAGTTCGGCGCCTATGTGCCGGTCGATATCTCGGGCGACTTCCTGAAGGCGCAGGCCGACGGTTTGCGCAAGGATTTCCCCGACCTCGGCATCTACCCGGTCGCGGCCGATTTCACCACGCCGTTCGCGCTGCCCGAGGCGGTGGCCGACCTGCCGAAAGTCGGCTTCTTCCCGGGCTCGACGCTCGGCAATTTCGAACCGCAGGAGGCGGCCAGCTTCCTGCGCAGCGCCCGAAAAATCCTCGGCCACGGCGCGCAGATGATCATCGGCGTCGACCTCGAGAAGGACGAGCGCACCCTGTACGACGCCTACAACGATGCGGCCGGCGTCACCGCGCGCTTCAATCTCAATGTGCTGGTGCGCATCAACCGCGAGCTCGGCGGCAATTTCGATCTATCGAGCTTCATGCACCGCTCGATCTACAACCGCGACCGCCATCGCATCGAGATGCACCTGATCAGCCGCAAGGCGCAGACCGTGCGCATCCTCGGCAACACCTTCGCCTTCCGCCCCGGCGAGACCATTCACACCGAGAACAGCTACAAATATTCGCTGGAGCGCTTCACCGCGCTGGCCCGCAGCGCCGGTTGGACGGTGCGGGAAAGCTGGACCGATGCGGCCAGGATGTTCTCGGTGCACGCGCTGACGGCGGAGTGAGGCCACCCCTTCGCCCCCGTCATTGCGAGGAGCGAAGCGACGAAGCAATCCATCTGTCCGCGCATTCGGAACGATGGATTGCTTCGCTTCGCTCGCATTGACGTGGATAGAGAGCGCGCGCTATTCCTCGTCCGCCGTCGACTGCAGCGACAGCGATTCCCACGTCGCGACCACGATCATGATCGCCGTCGTCACGAGCGAGAGCACAAGCGGCGACATCGCGCCGGCAAAATAGGCGGTCACCGCCAGCGCGACGATGCCGACGCCGTGCGAAAGCTGCAGGAAATTGCGGATCACGTATTTGAACAGGATGGTCCCGACCAGGAACAGCATGGGTCCGCCGACCGAGCTCACGATGGTCTTGAGATCGGAATGGCCGCCGGGATGCTTCAACACAAGTTCGTCGGCGACCGCGGTGAGGATGATGCCGCCGACGATCGGCATGTGCAGATAGGTGTAGGCGATCCGCGCCACCCGGCCGGACTCTTCCGATTTCGAGATCATGTCCGAGCCGGCCTCGGCGCCCTTGTGGAAATAGATCCACCACATCGCGATGCTGCCGACCAAAGCGGAGACGAACGCGGCCATGTTCTCCGGCGTCCAGGTCAGCTCGGCGAAGGTCGCGCCGTCGACGACGATGGCCTCGCCGAGCGCGATGATGATGAAGCCGGCGCAGCGTTCGGCCATGTGGCCGCCCTCGACCGACCAGGCCTCGATCGAGGACGGTCCGAGCCGCGGCGTCCAGAACCGCGCGGCCGGCGCGATGTATTCGATGGTCAGCGCCGCCATCCACAGCCACAACCGCGTCTCGTGCTCGGCGAAGCCGCCCAGAATCCAGAGCACGGCCGAGCAGCTCAGCCAGCCAGGATGCGGATCGCGTTGTGGCGGACCGCGGTCCGGCGCCGCGGCGTCGCCAGCAGCCAGAACAGGGTGCGGCCGGTCTGCATCGCCGCATAGGTGGCGGCGAACCACAGCCCGCGCCCCTCGAATGCGGATGGGATCGAGGTCGACAGCAACAGCCCGCCCAGCATCAGGACGAACAGCAGCAGGCGGACCGGGGTCAGGTCAGGATTGAGCCAGTTGGTGACCCAGGTGGTGTAGACCCACACCCACCACACCGCGAGGAACAGCAGCGTGACCTGGACAGCGCCGAGCGGAGTGAAATGGTGCAGCAGCGTGTGCGACAGCTGCGTGACGGCGAAGACGAAGACGAGGTCGAAGAACAGCTCGGCATTGGTGACCCGGCTGTGCTGGTTCGGCACGATGACGCGAAACATCGCGCCGCGCGGATTATCCACCATCGCTCCGCCCCCAAGCCTGCCGGGGGCTAGCCTTCAGGCACCCCGGTTTGCAGCGCCAGGGCGTGCAACACGCCGCCCATCTGGCCCTTCAGCGACTGGTAGACGATCTGGTGCTGCTGGACGCGGGACTTGCCGCGGAAGGATTCTGAAATGACGGTGGCGGCGTAGTGGTCGCCGTCGCCGGCCAGGTCGCGGATCGTTACATCGGCATCCGGGATCGCTGCCTTGATCATCGATTCGATATCACGGGCGTCCATCGGCATCCCAGTCAACCTCCTTCAGATCGTTCGAATCAGGCCGGCTCACGCGGCCGTGAATGCAAAACCTAGCGACAGTCGTCTTCTAGGTCATCTGGGGCGACACTATATTCCCATTCCCCGCGATTGAAACCTGCATCAATCGGTCACAAGCCATCACGCCGAAATGACCAGAAAAGGCGCAGAACCATGAAGCTTCCCGGCCCCGACCATCCGATCACGATCACGCCCAATCCGAAGCGCGTCCGCGTCACCGCCGACGGTGTCGTCATCGCCGAAACGACCCATGCGCTGACCCTGAAGGAAGCGAGCTATCCCGCCGTGCAATATGTCCCGCGCCAGGATGCCAATATGGAGCTGCTGGCCCGCACCGAGCGGACCACGCACTGCCCGTACAAGGGCGATGCGAACTATTTCAGCATCAAGGCCAACGGCAGGACCCTGGACAACGCGATCTGGACCTACGAGACGCCTTTCCCGGCGATGGCCGAGATCACCAATCACCTGGCGTTCTATCCGGACAAGGTGAAGATCGAGGAAGTGGCTTAGCCGTCAAGCGGACCGGCCTCCTCCTGCGACAACGGCCTGGCCGTTGCGCGGGGTGACGGATCGAGAAGCGAAAACAGCACCGATGCCGCGCAAGGCTGCAAAACTGGTCGGGCTCTCGATCCTGGGCATCGCCGCCGTTCTCATTGCGGCCGCCGCCGCCGGGTTAGGTTACCGCGCCTGGCGCCAGCAAGCTGCTGCGGAGATCCTGGCGATCCGCTCACCGAACGGCGTGCAGGAGGGACGCTATGTCGTCCTTGGTGGCATCCAGCAATGGATACAAATCCGCGGCGAGGATCGCGGCAACCCGGTGCTGCTGTTCGTTCACGGCGGCCCCGGCAGCTCCACTTTGCCGATCTCGTCGGGCTGGCGTCCCTGGGAGAAGTACTTCACCGTCGTGCAGTGGGACCAGCGCGGCGCCGGCCGAACCTACGGCATGACCGGCGATACGGTCGCGCCGACCATGACGCTGGAGCGGATGACCCAGGACGGCGTCGAACTCGCCGATTATCTGCGAAGGCACCTGCGCAAGGACAAGATCATCCTGGTCGGGCACTCCTGGGGCTCGTTCCTCGGCGTTCACATCGTCAAGCAGCGGCCGGACCTGTTCTATGCCTATGTCGGCACCGGGCAGGTCGTCGGCCGGGCGACCTTCGAGAAGGCGTTCGAGAACACCATCGCGCGCCTGCAGGCGCTGGCGCAGTCCGCCAACAACCGCGAGGCCCTGGCGGAGCTCGCGCCAATCGCTGCGAACCCCGTCGCCAATCCCGACAATCGGCTCGTCGCGGACAAATGGAGCAAGGCGTTGGCGCTGCCGCCGGATGCTTTCCGGCCGGCGGGTCCGGTCCCGCCGCTCTTCATGCCGGACTTCTCGCTGCTTGATTGGTACAACCGGCGAAGCGGCACCGCCTTCTCGGCAAAATATCTGCGCGGCAAAGTGAGCCCGATGTTTCAGCGCGACCTCGCCGCGTTGGGACTTGAATTTCCGGTCCCCGTGATCCTCATCGAGGGCGACGCCGACGACATCACGCCGAGCGGGCCTGCCGAACAATACCTCAAGCAGATCACCGCCCCGCACAAGGAGTTTGTGCCGATCCGCGGCGGAGATCACTTCATTCCGTTCGATCGTCCCGACCAGTTTCTGGACGAGCTGGTGGCACGCGTCAGGCCGCTCGCCAATCCTCCGGTCGCCGAGGCCGGTCCGATGGCGACCAGCGCTACACCCTGAAGATGGTGAGCCCGAGGATCAGCAGCACCAAGAAGATCACCACGAAAACATAAAACAGGAAGCGAGCGATGTCGGCCGAGGCCGCCGAGATGCCGGTGAAGCCGAGCAAGCCCGCAATAATCGACACGACGAGAAAGATCAGCGCCCACTTCAGAATTGTCATACTTGCTCCTGAAACCGCGCGGCACGCGCATCCAAACGGCGCTGCGATAACCAGCGCCGACGACCGCAGTTCCAAAAAGAAAAAGACCGAAAATGATAGACCTAGAGGCCAGCGAATCAACGCGATTGGGCCTTGCCGATTCCAGTTCCCAACTGCAACATCCGGCGAAAGACCCGGCTGGGGGCACCATGAAATCGATTGCGCACGCGGCTCCGGCCGTCGACGTCCAGGCAGCTCCGAAGGCCCATGCCCGCAACGTGGCACTGGACCGCGCCCGCACCTTCCTCACGTTGGTCGTGCTGCTGCATCACGCGGTGATCCCCTACACCCATTTCGGCCACACCGATCCGACGTCGTGGATCGGCTTCGACTGCGTGGTGCTCGCCACCGACAGCTTCTTCATGGCGATGTTCTTCTTCCTGTCGGGGCTGTTCGTCTGGCCGGGGCTCGGCAACAAGTCGCTGCTTGGCTTCCTGACCACCCGGCTGCTGCGGCTCGGCCTGCCGTTCGTGGTCTGCGCCGTAACCGTGATCCCGCTCGCCTATTGGGCGATCGAGCTGCGCCACACGCCGGGGATCTCTTTCGCCGAATTCTGGCGGAAGACCATGACGATCGGACCATGGCCGAGTGGACCGATCTGGTTCGTCTGGGTGCTGATGGTTTTTGACGTGACCGCGAGCCTGCTCTACCGGGTGTCGCCGCGGCTGCTCGATCCGATCAACCGGCTGTCGGAGAAAGGATTCGTTCGTCCGTCAAAATTCTGGCTGCTGCTCGTCCTGGTCAGCGCGGCCGTCTATCTCCCGATGCTGGTGAGCTACGGCCAGAATTAC
This sequence comes from Bradyrhizobium ivorense, assembly GCF_900696085.1. Lineage (GTDB taxonomy): Bacteria > Pseudomonadota > Alphaproteobacteria > Rhizobiales > Xanthobacteraceae > Bradyrhizobium > Bradyrhizobium ivorense. The sequence goes on along the minus strand of NZ_CAADFC020000009.1, from coordinate 422,501 downwards.
TGGTTCGAGTTCGGACCGTTCTCGGTACAGGCCAGCCGCGTGCTGCTCTATGCAGCTTATTTCTTCATCGGTGCCGGCATCGGCGCCGCCAACCTCGAGGGCGGCCTGCTCAGCGCGCACGGACGGCTGACCCAGCGGCGCTGGTTCTGGACCGGCATCACGCTGATCCCCTATGCCCTGATGTGGACCATGATCTATATCAAGCGCGAGGTGATCGGGAATCCCGATCCGCTGCCGGGCTGGTATCTTGCGATCTACGGCACGTTTTACGTGCTGTTCAGCGCCTCGATCCTGTTCGCGATCCTGGCCTACTTCCTGCAATCGAAGGCGTCAGGGCCGACTTTGCTCGACCGCATGCAGGGCGATGCCTACGGCATGTTCCTGGTGCACTATCCGATCGTGCTGTGGCTGCAATACTGGCTGTTCGATTTCGACCTGCCGGCGATCGCCAAGGCGGCGATCGCATTCTTCGCCACCGTGGCGCTGAGCTGGGCCGTCACCGCCGTGCTGCGCAAGATCCCCGGCGCCAAGCACGTGCTGTAGCTTGGACGAAACTAAGCCACATCGATACTGCGTCTTTCTCCCGCTCGCGGGAGGATTAGGGGCTAACTGCGAATCAGTGGCGCGCACGAATCTGCGCGCAACCTGCCATTGATCACATGGCTGTCGATGATTCTCAGGTATGCTGGCGGCACTGATCGACCCAAAGGAGTCTCAGATGCAAGACCCGCAAATCGGATGGATCGCCGCAATCATCGTCGGGGGACTGGCGGGCTGGCTGGCCGAAATGTTCATGAAGTCCGGCACCGGCATCGTCATGAATATCATCCTCGGCATCGTCGGCGCGGCGCTGGCGAACTGGCTGCTCGCGCTGCTCGGCGTGTCGCTGGGCGGCGGCTGGATCGCCTACCTCGTGGCCGGCTTCATCGGCGCCTGCATCATCATCTTCCTGTGGCGCGCGATCCGGGGCCGCGCTTAGCCCTCACGGCACGTTTGCAAGACAACGCCTGATCCGGCCGGATCAGGCGGCGGCGCCCCGCATGTAGTTCGGCAGCCAGTGCTCGAAAGCGCGGGACAGCTCCTCGATTGCAACGGGCGCCTCGCCGGCGACGGCGATCGCATCTCCGCCGGTGGTGCCGATGCGCGCACAGGGCACGCCCGCGCCCTTCATCTTCGCGAGCACGAGGCCGGCGTCCGCCGCCGGGACGGTGACGATGTAGCGGGCCTGGTCCTCGCCGAACCAGTAGGCATGCGGCACGATCGAGCTCGGCGCGGCGAGCAGCTGGGCGCCGATGCCGCTGGCGATCGCCATCTCGGCGAGCGCAATCAAAAGCCCGCCGTCGGAGACGTCATGCACCGCGGTCGCGGTGCCGGCGTGGATCATGCCTCTGACAACGTCGCCATTGCGCTTCTCGGCGGCGAGATCGACCGGCGGCGGAGCGCCCTCCTCGCGGCCGCAGACATCGCGCAGATAGACCGACTGGCCGAGCCAGCCCTGGGTGTCGCCGATCAGCAGGATCGCCTCACCGGCGGCCTTGAACGCCAGCGTCGCCGACTTCGTAAAGTCGTCGAGCACGCCGACGCCGCCGATCGAGGGCGTCGGCAAGATGCCGCGGCCGTTGGTCTCGTTGTAGAGCGAGACGTTGCCGGACACCACCGGGAAGTCCAGCGTGCGGCAGGCTTCCGAGATGCCCTTCAGGCAGCCGACGAACTGGCCCATGATCTCGGGACGCTCGGGGTTGCCGAAATTGAGATTGTCGGTGATCGCGAGCGGCCGGCCGCCGACCGCGGTGATGTTGCGCCAGGCTTCCGCCACCGCCTGCTTGCCGCCCTCGAACGGATCGGCCTCGCAATAGCGCGGCGTGACGTCGACAGTGAGAGCCAAGCCCTTCGGCCCATCCTCGATGCGGACCACCGCGGCATCGCCGCCGGGGCGCTGCACGGTGTTGCCGAGAATGACGTGGTCGTACTGCTCCCACACCCAGCGCTTGGAGCACAGCTCGGGTGTACCAATCAGCGTGACCAGCGCGTTCGAAATGGCGAGCGGCGGCTTGACGTCCTGGCCGCGGATCATAGCCTGCGCGCTGGAGGCGACATGCGGGCGGTCATAGACCGGCGCCTCGTCGCCGAGCTCCTTGATCGGCAGGTCGGCCATCACGTCGCCGCCGTGCTTGACGACGAAGCGCTTGGTCGGCGTGGTGTAGCCGACGATGGCGAAATCGAGTCCCCATTTGCGGAAGATCGCCTCGGCCTGCTGTTCCTTCTCGGGCTTGAGCACCATCAGCATGCGCTCCTGGCTCTCCGAGAGCATCATCTCGTAGGCGCTCATGCCGGTCTCACGCGTCGGCACCGCGTTGAGGTCGAGCTCGACGCCGAGATCGCCCTTGGCGCCCATCTCGACCGCCGAGCAGGTCAGGCCCGCAGCGCCCATGTCCTGGATCGCGATCACGCAGCCCTGCTCCATGATCTCGAGGCAAGCTTCCAGCAGCAGCTTTTCGGCGAAGGGATCGCCGACCTGCACGGTCGGGCGCTTCTCCTCGGAGGCGTCGTCGAATTCGGCCGAGGCCATCGAGGCGCCATGAATGCCGTCGCGGCCGGTCTTCGAGCCGAGATAGACGATCGGCATGTTCACGCCGGACGCCGCCGCGTAAAAGATCTTGTCGGCGTCGGCGAGCCCCACCGCCATCGCGTTGACCAGGATGTTGCCGTCATAGCGGGTGTGGAAGCGCACCTGGCCGCCGACCGTCGGCACGCCGAACGAATTGCCGTAGCCGCCGACGCCTGCCACCACGCCGGACACCAGGTGCCGGGTTTTTGGATGCTCCGGCGCGCCAAAGCTCAGCGCATTGAGGCAGGCAATCGGCCGCGCGCCCATCGTGAAGACGTCGCGCAAAATGCCGCCGACGCCGGTGGTCGCGCCCTGGTAGGGCTCGATGTAGCTCGGGTGGTTGTGGCTCTCCATCTTGAAGACCACGGCCTGGCCGTCGCCGATGTCGATCACGCCGGCATTCTCGCCCGGGCCCTGGATCACCCAGGGCGCCTTGGTCGGCAGCCCGCGCAGATGGATACGCGAGGACTTGTACGAGCAGTGCTCATTCCACATCGCCGAGAAGATGCCGAGCTCGGTGAAGGTCGGAACCCGCCCGATCAGCTTCAAAATGCGCTCATACTCGTCCGGCTTCAGCCCGTGGGCGGCGACGAGTTCGGGGGTGATTTGGGGCTCATTCTTGGGCGCGGTCATGGGTCCTTTAATAGGTAGATCGAACGGGGGCGAAAAGGCCTTTTAGGGGGCATTTTCGGCCTGTCCAAAGCTTTGCGGCCGGTGGCTGCGGCACGGCGTTTGCACAATCGGGATGGATCGGATTTAAGGATCAAAACCCGATAATTGAAGGCCAATTTCGTGAACGAGCTAGCCGAGACCGCACTCAAGTCCGCATTCAACCTCCGCCCCGATCTGCACGTCGAAACCGAGGGCGAATTCGCCGGCTGGCGAACCTGGAGCCACGACAATTTCGAGACCAATAGCGGCCCGTTTTACCACCGGATGGACGAGAACGGCCGCATCGCCTGCGCATTCCGGGTCGGCAAGAAGCACCTCAACGGCTCCGGCAACGTCCATGGCGGCTGCTTCATGACGTTCGCCGACTACTGCCTGTTCGCGCTGGCCGGCCCGCTGCTGCAGGGTCCCGGCGTCACGGTGGGCTTCTCCTGCGAATTCCTCGACGCCGCCCGCGAGGGCGAGCTGATCGAATGCGACGGCGAGGTGACGCGCGCCGGCGGCTCGCTGATCTTCCTGCGCGGCACGCTGCGCGCGGGGACGCGGATGCTGTTCACCTTCTCGGGCACCATCAAGCGGGTGAAGCGCAAGGCGCAGGCCGGGGCCTGAGGCCAATCCGGCCGAGGGCCGTTTTGGATCAGCGCTTTGCCGGCTGCGCCGACGCGGTGAGCGCCTCGAAATTCTGCTGCCAATAGGACTCGATCTGCTCGATCAGCGCCGGCGGCAGCGGCACATAGCTGAGCAATTCGGCCTGCGGCTTGCCGCTTTCCAGCGACCAGCGGAAGAACTCGATCGCGGTGGCCGAGCGTTCCGGCGATTTCGGCTGCTTGTACATCAGCACGAATGTGGTGGCCGTGATGGGGTAGGCGTCCTCCCCCGGCGCATTGGTCAGCACCAGGTGGAAATCCTTCGTGGCCTTCCAGTCGGCGCTGGATGCGGCAGCCTGGAAGGATGCGGCGTCCGGGGTGACGAAATTGCCGGCGCTGTTTTGCACCAGCCCGAAGGAGATCCTGTCGAGCCGCTGCAGCGCGTAGGTGTATTCGAGATAGCCGATCGAGCCGGGAATCAGGCTGACCAGCGAGGCAACGCCATCATTGCCCTTGCCGCCGAGCCCCACCGGCCACTCGACCGTGGTGCCCTCGCCGACCTTTGCCTTCCACTGCGCGCTGATCTTCGCGAGATAGTTCGACCAGTTGAACGTCGTTCCCGATCCATCGACACGATGCACGACGGTGATCGCCACGCGCGGCAGCTTGAGGCCCGGATTGATCGCCTGGATCGCCGGGTCGTTCCACGACCTGATCTTGCCGAGATAGATGTCGGCGAGCAGCTGGCCGGTGAACTGCATCTGGCCTGGCTTAACGCCGTCGATGTTGACCACCGGCACGACGCCGCCGATCACGATCGGAAATTGCATCATGCCGAGCTTGTCCAGCTCGGCCGGATCAAGCGGCATGTCGCTCGCCCCGAAGTCGACGGCCGCCTTCCTGATCAGGCCGACGCCGATGCTCGAGCCGACCGGCTGGTAGCTGACATCATTGCCGGTCCTGGTCTTGTAGGCGCTGATCCATTTCGCCATCACAGGCGAAACGAAGGTTGATCCCGCGCCTTTTGTCTCCGCAGCCAGGCTTGGCGTTGCGACGACCAGTGCAGCGAAGATGGTCAGTCCCTTGAGATGTTTCGTCATGGCTCGAGCCTAGCAGGACGAACGACAACATCATGTGGGCCACGTCACAAAACCGTAACATGGGCCGCAGCACCGGACAACGATGCTCCGCCACCGCAGGAGGCCCACGGGATAGACCAAACGGGTCAAGCTCAGGGAGCTAAGGCGAGCGGGTGCTCGGGCCCAGCAGTTGGCGAAGCGGATTGAGCGGAGCAAGCGGCGTCAGCTCAAAACTCATCAGATGGGCCTGGCCCAGCGGCAATTTTTCCAGCATCTCGCGGGCAGCCGTGGCATCCGTAACGTTCAGGATGAACACCACACCGGGACGTCCCTGTAGCGAGAACCACTGGTCGATCTTGCCATCGAGGTAGAGCTTGACGGTCTCTTGCACTTCGGTCGGAAGGATCGCCCGTGCCGCGGCCGGATCGACGCCCCGATTGAGCGTTCCGACCGCCAGGATGCGCGTCGTCGGCGTCGGCGGAGTTGCGGACTGCGCGCGGCCACCGTCCACTCCCATCAGGCAGATGATCAGCGCAGCGATGGAGCCAGCCAGAGCGTTGTTCATTTTCGTACTCCTCATTCGGATTCAATCGAGTTTCACTCGCGCTTGCCGCATCGCGCTGCGCGGAGGCGACCGCCCCTCGGCGCCGGCGAAATGATGGATTTCATCTTGCCGCTGGCGCCTCGGGGATCGCAGCGGTTACTTGCCCTGGATCAAGAGACCCAGCGGCGCCAGCGGACCGACCGGGATCACGTCGTATTGCGCAAAGCCTTCGGTCACGAGCGGCATGGCTTCGACGGTCGCCCGCGCCTGTTCGACCGACTCGGCATTCATGAGAAAGATCACGCCGGGCTTGTCCTGGCGGAAGAAGAACTGCTCGATCTTGCCGTCGAGATAGAGCTGCAGCGTCGCCGGGACTTCCTTCGGCATGATCTGCTGCCGCTGCTCCGGGGTGACCGGCTTGGTGATGTTTCCGATAGCGATGACTTTCATGTCCGTTCTCCTGTTCGTCGTCAGATGTTTGCCGGTGCTATCCAGCTCGAAAGTGCGAGTCGAATAGCGGCGTAAGCGCCATTTTTCGGAGCATTTACGCCACCGAAAAATCGATGATCGCTGCACGAACGCGTTGTTTTTCAATCGATTATGTGTACATCTCCGATTGTAGGCTTCGCGCTTCCGCGATCACCGACAGCGCAGGATTTAGCGTGCGGGCTGCGAAATCGGTATTGCCGCAAATGCCAATCTTGAGGCCATTTACGCCATGCGCATTTCGATCCTCGCGCTTGAGGGGTTTTGGGACACCGGGCTCGTCGTGACGCTCGACGCGCTCGCGCTCGCCAACAAGTTCGCAGCCGCGCAGTTGGGCGGTGCGCCGCGGTTCGACGTGTCGGTCGTCGGCGTGCGCAAGCGGGTCCGATCCGGCCAGGGATTTGCGATGCCGGTGCAATCGATCACGCCGGATTCGAAACCGGATTGGGTGATCGTGCCGGCGCTCAGCACCGGCCAGCCCGAGCAATTGCTACCGGCGCTGGAACGCCGCGATGTGCATCAGGCGATCGCACAACTGCAGACGTGGTACGCCGCCGGCGCCGGCATCGCGGCGTCCTGTATCGGCACATTCGTGCTCGCCGAGAGCGGGCTGCTCGATCAACGGCAAGCAACGACGACGTGGTGGCTGTCGCCGCTGTTCCGGCAGCGCTACCCGAACGTCCGGCTCGATGAGACGCGCATGCTGGTGACCTCGGATCGCATCGTCACGGCCGGCGCCGCGATGGGACATCTCGATCTCGCGCTCTGGTTCATTCGCCAGGCGAGCCCGGAGCTGGCAAACCTCGTCTCGCGCTATCTGCTCGCCGATTTGCGCTCCTCGCAGGCGCCCTACATCATTCCCAATCATCTGGCGCAGGCCGATCCGCTGATCCTGCGTTTCGAGAAATGGGCGCGCGAGCATCTGAAGGAAGGGTTCTCGCTGCAGGACGCCGCCAAGGCGCTGGCGACCAGCGCCCGCACCTTGCAGCGCCGCTGCGAAGCAGTGCTCGGCAAATCGCCGCTGTCGTATTTCCAGGACCTGCGGGTCGAGCGCGCACAGTCGCTGCTGCACGGCAGCGGCCTTGCGCTCGACGCCATCGCCGCCGAGGTCGGCTACCTCGACGGCGCAACGCTGCGAACGCTGTTGCGCGAACGCCTCGGGCGCGGCGTGCGCGAGCTCCGCGCCGACCTGCGCTAAGCGGCAGGGTACGACGTCAACGCGATGCGCCGAAGCGCTCGATGACCTCGGCGAGTGGAATGTGTCCTACGCAGGCGCCGCTCCCCGCGCTGCGCTCGCCGCTCTCCAGCGCCGTCGCATGGATCACGGCCGGATCGGCCTCGAGCCGCGCGCGAAGCGCATCCAGTTTCGGCCAGCGGCCGCGATCGGCCACAGCATGAAAATCGAGCCAGCGCGCCACGCCGATCAGCAGCGCATCCGCCAGTGTCGGGCGCTCGCCGAGCAGGAACGGGCCCTCGCCGATCAGTTCCTCGAGCCGGTCGTGCCGCTGCACGACGTTGCCCTGCCCCCATCGCCGCAGCGCCGACTGCATGGCCGGATCAGGCGTCTGCATCTCCAGCGCCGCCCACAGCGGGCTGAACGCCGCGGTGAAGCCGGTGTTCACGAACGCCATCAGCTGGTGCATCCGATCGGCCTCCGGCGACAGCGGATCGAAGCTGATACGGCGTTCGCCATCACGCGCCGCGAGCCAGCCTGCGATCGCCATGTTCTCGGTCAGCACCCTGCCCTTGTCGGTGACGAATGCCGGCGTCTCGTGCCGCGGATTGATCCGCGCATAGGACGGAAGGCGCATCTCGCCGAGCATGTCGACGCGGCAGAGGCGATATGGCTTGCGCAGCCATTCGAGGGCTGCGACGAGCCCCATGGAGCTTCCCAGCGGGAAGCCATAGATAAGGATCGGTTCCATGATGTGGTCTCCGGTGATGTCAGTGATCGCGCTGCGCAGCGGAGGGGGACCCTAGTCACCACATCGGCGAAGTAAATTACGCACCTTTTTGTAACCACGAGCGATCCATGAAATCTCGCGTCTCCCGCTGCCCGATCGAAGAAGTCATGCAGATCCTGAGCGGCCGTTGGCCGACGCTGCTGATCTACTATCTGAAGCAGGGCACCAAGCGCTTCAGCGATTTGCGCCGCGACAATCCGACCATCTCGCACAAGATGCTCGCACTGGAGCTGCGCAAGCTGGAGGACGCCGGCATCGTCACGCGCACCGAATTCGATGGATATCCGTTGCGCGTCGAGTACGAGCTGACGCCGGCCGGCGAGCGGCTGGTGCCGCTGATCGATGCGCTGGGCGACTGGTGGGAAGCGACGTCGGACGCCGGCGTACCATCCATTGCTTGAGCGATGACGACACGGATCGCTCACACGTAGCCCGGATGAGCGCAGCGACATCCGGGGCTGCTCCATCGAGTGATCGCGTCTGCGTCCCGCATCTCGCTGCGCTCATGCGGGCTACGCGTTGCCAGCGACACCACGATGGAAATTCCGCGACACGGCACCGCTGCGCGAGCGCATCCGGCGCAACGCCCCTAGCGTTCCCGCACGCCGCCGCGTTACATTCATTCTCACACGCCGATGCGCGGGGGAGCCAATCAAGGTGCCGAAGAGCACAGCCAGAGCATGATCCGGAAAAGTGTGAAGCGGTTTTCCGAAAGGATCATGCCTAAACAAACAGCCAGTACGGGCGGCGTGACGGCTCCCGTGCCGACGTCCACTCCGTCCATCGCTGCGCCCGGCGCGCGCGGCTGGCGCGACTATGCGCTGCTGCTGGCGCTGGCTTGCTGCTGGAGCTCGACCTATCCGCTGACCAAGATCGGGCTCGGCTCGATCCCGCCGATCACCTTCATCTCGGCGCGCTCGCTGGTCGCAGCCGGCTTCCTGCTGATCGTGCTGCGGCTGCGCGGCATGCGCATCCCGACCGATCTGAAAGCGTGGAAGCTGTTTGCGGTCCAGCAGACCATCAACTCCACCGTCCCGTTTCTGGTGATCACCTGGGCGCAGCTCTATGTGCCGGCGTCCAACACCGTGGTGCTGGCCTCGACGACGCCGATTTTTGCCTTCCTGATCACCTGGACGATCACCCGGCACGAGCCGGCCTCGCTGCTCAAGCTGATCGGCGCGGTCCTCGGCCTCGCCGGGACGGTCGCGATCATCGGCCTCGACGCGCTCGGCGGCTTCGGCAAGGAGATTTTCGCCGAGATCGCGATCCTGCTCGCCACCGTCTCGTTCGCCTGCGCCACGATCTTTGGCCTGCGGCTATCCGACTACGATCCGATGGTGGTCGCGGCCGGCTCACTGCTGTTCGGCGGCACCGTGCTGTTGCCGCTCGCGCTGATCGTCGACCAGCCGTGGACGCTGCACCCGACGCCGCAGGCGCTGGCCGCCACCATCATCATGGGGATCTTTTCCAGCGCGTTCGGCCTGATGCTGTTCTACATGTGCCTGACCCGGCTCGGCACTCTCACCACCAACGCGCAAGGCTATCTGCGGATTCCGATCGGCGTGGCGCTCTCGGTCGTGCTGCTCGGGGAAACCGTACCGTCGAATCTCGCGCTCGGCCTCGTGCTGGTGATGGCCGGCGTCGCCGCGATGACGGTGCCGGGCGAGACGTTCAAGCGCGGGCTGCGGCGGCTGCGCAAGTGAGGTGAGCACACGGCTCAGGCTCCCTCCCCCCTTGCGGGGGGAGGGTTGGGGAGAGGGGTAAGCCACGGGCGAGATGATTGATGAAGAGATTGCTGTCGCAACTTCGACATCGCGTGATCGGCGTTCGTCGACAGAGCACGTCGTGTGGCACCCCTCTCCCTAACCCTCCCCCGCGAGGGGGGGAGGGAACCCTTCCACTGGTGCCTTCCTTACGTCGGCAAAGCAGCACTATCCGCGTCATTGCGAGCGAAGCGAAGCAATCCATGGGTCCGCTTATGCGGAGCGATGGATTGCTTCCGCCTTCGCCGAGGCTTCGGCGGACAGGTCGTCGCTTCGCTCCTCGCAATGACGGCCGGATAAGCTGACAGCAGCTCACGCCGACAGCTGCTTCTCCGCGATCGACAGCCACTCGGCCTGGGCGTCGCGCAGATATTTTGGCGCACGGCGCATCTGGATCAACAGCTCGTTGAACACCATGCGCGCCTCGGCGGTGCGGCCGACCAACTGCAGCAGCAGGCCGTAGCGCACCCGCGCTTCGGCGCCGGGGAAATATTGCGTGACGTCCTGATATTCCTGCAGCGCCTCGTCGACCCGGCCGATTTCGGCGAGCGCGCGGGCATAGAGCAGGTGCCCGTCGGCGGATTCGAAATCGGGCCAGCGCTCGCGCAGCGCATCGAGCGTCGCCAGCGCATCGGCGGGCTGCTTGCGGGCGAACTGGGCCTGCGCCTTGGCGAGCGCATAGGCCGGATCGTCGCCCTGCGGCAGCTGCATGATGTGGTCGTAGTGACCCTCCGCCTCCTCGTAGCGCCCGACATTGTGGCACTCCTGGGCGAGCGCGGCGCGATTGGCGATCGTGTCTGACGTCGCCAGCTTGTCGGACAGTTCGCGATAGCGCTTCTCGGGATCGAGCCGATTGGCGACCCGCTTGCGGGCTTGCGCGGCCCCGGGCCCGCCCCACCATTCCGGAATCAGTTCGACCACGATGTAGGCGAGCCCGCCGATCAGCGGCACCATCAGGATGATGAACGCCCAGGGCTGCAGACGCCCGGTGCGCGCGGCGTGCCAGATCAGCGTGATGTCGAGCAGCAAGACGACCAAGGCAAAGGGCATGTCGAGTTTCCCCAAAACGGCCGGAGACCTCAAAATCGCGCCCGTGATAGCGTGTCCGGCATGCCAAAACAATCCCGGGTTGACGCATCAGGCGGTTTAACGTGTAGGCCTTGTAAAGACGGCAGCCGTCATACCGCTTTAGTTTCGGACGCGGCCCGACAGGTTCATGCTCCGCGCGTATCGACGCCGAACGAATTGCCGTTGCCACGTTGCCCGAGGACGCCGATCACCGGCTCGATCAAACCGGTGAAGCCGAGCGTGACGGCGGTTGACGCGTCCGCCGCGTGATGGTGCTCTCGCGCCGGCGGAATCTGCGAGGTGCCGGATGCAACTGTCCTTTTTCGCGCAGTTTCACGCCGCTCCCGGCAACGAAGCGACCGTCGAGGCGGCACTCCGCAAGGTCGCGGTCCCATCGCGCGCCGAGGCCGGCTGCAAGGCGTTTCACGTCTTCCGCGGCACCCGCGATCGAGCGACGTTCTTCATCCATTCGATATGGGCGGATGAAGCGGCGTTCGACTTGCACGCCACGCTCCCGCATACGGTCGAATTCCTCGCGACCATGAAGGAACTGGTCGACTGTCCGCCGGAGATGTGCCGCACCGAAATGATGCTTTGACGCGCGGCTCGCAGCCTACTTCTTGTCGTCCGCCAGCAGCGTGCGGTATTTCGCGACGTCGCGGGTCACGAGTTGCTGCAGCACCTCGGGCGCGAGCTCATTGGCGTCGGGTGCGACCGTGGAGAGATCGGCGAACCGCTTCTTCACCGCCTCGCTCGCGACCGCGCTGCGCGCCGCCGCATTCAGCTTGGCGATGATCTCGCCCGGCGTGCCCTTCGGGGCGAACAATCCGTTCCAGCCCTGCGCCTCGAACTCGGGCAGTCCGGCCTCGGCCGAGGTCGGCAGCTCCGGCAGCGACGCGAGCCGCACCGTCGAGCCGACCACCACCGCTTTCACCAGTTTGTCGTCGATCGCCTGCGACACCGAGGCCGCGGCATCGCAGACGCCGTCGATCTGGCCGCCGATCGCGTCGGTCAGCGCCGGAGCCGCGCCGCGATAGCCGACCAGCGTCACGTCGACGCCGGCGGCATGAACGAAACTCTTGCAGATCAGGTAATTCGAGGAGCCGACGCCGGCATGGCCGAGATTGATCTTGCCCGGATTCTTCTTGGCGTAGTCGATGAACTCTTTCAGGTCCTTGGCAGGAAAATCCTTGCGCAGCGCCACGATGCCGAAGGTCTTTGCGACCACCGCGATCGGCGCGAAGGAGTCCGGCGTGAACGCCAGCTTCGGATAGATCGTGTAGGTCGCGGCATTGGTGCCGGCATTACCGATCGCGATCGTATAACCGTCCGGCTCGGCACGCGCCGCCCGCGTCAGCGCGGTCGAGCCGCCGGCGCCGGCGACATTCTCGATGATGATGCTCTGGCCGAGCGCGACACCCATCTGGTCGGCCACCGCGCGCGCGATCACGTCGGAGGTGCCGCCCGCCGCGAACGGCACGATCATGGTGATGGGACGTTTCGGGAAATCCTGGGCCTGCGCAGCGGTCGCAAGCAAGAGCGCCGCAACCGCGGCAACACACCGCCCCAGCATGATGCTCACGCCGCCTTTTCGAGATGCTGGGCCAGCCCCGCGAACAGGCCGCGGCCGTCGGTGCAGCCCATGATCTCTTCGACGTGGTTTTCGGGATGCGGCATCATGCCGAGCACGTTGCCGCGCTCGTTGACGATGCCGGCGATCGAATTCGCGGCACCGTTGAAGTTGGAGGCTTCGTCGACCACGCCTTCCGGCGAGCAGTAGCGGTACAGCACCCGCCCCTCGCCTTCGAGCCGCTTCAGCGTCTCCTCGTCCGCCTCGTAATTGCCCTCGCCATGGGCGACCGGCACGCGGATCACCTGGCCGGCATTGTAGCCGCGGGTGAACGGCGTGTCGGAGCGCTCGATCTTCATGTGCACGTCGCGGCAGACGAACTTCAGCTGCGCGTTGCGCATCAGCACGCCCGGCAGCAGCCCGGACTCGCAGAGGATCTGAAAGCCGTTGCAGACGCCGAGCACGAGCCCGCCCTTGGCGGCGAAGTCGCGCACTGCGTCCATCACGGGGGCGCGTGCCGCGATCGCGCCACAGCGCAGATAGTCGCCGTAGGAAAAGCCGCCGGGCACCACCACAAGGTCGGTGCCCGCCGGCAGCGCGGTGTCGGCGTGCCAGACCATCGCGGCGTCGTTACCTGACGCCAGCTTGAGCGCGCGCGCCATGTCGCGCTCGCGGTTGATGCCGGGGAAGACGAGGACGGCTGATTTCATGCGATGCGGCCTAGAGCAGTTCGACCCGATAGTTCTCGATCACGGTGTTGGCGAGCAGCTTGTCGGCCGCGGCCTTCAGCGCGGCTTCCGCCTTGGCCTTGTCGGTGGCGGCGAGCTCGATGTCGAACACCTTGCCCTGGCGGACGCTGGCGACGCCATCGACGCCGAGCGATTTCAGCGCACCCTCAATCGCCTTGCCCTGCGGATCGAGGATGCCGGTCTTCAACGTCACAGTCACACGTGCCTTCACGCCTCGCCCCTTAGCTTTTCACCAGCACCGGGCCGGTGCCGGCCGGCCGCTCGTTTTCCATCAAAATGCCGAGCCGCTTTGCGACCTCGGTATAGGCCTCCAGCAGGCCGCCGAGATCGCGGCGGAAGCGGTCCTTGTCGAGCTTCTCGTTCGACTTGATGTCCCACAGGCGGCAGCTATCCGGCGAGATCTCGTCGGCGACGATGATCCGCATCATCTCGTTCTCGAACAGCCGGCCGCACTCCATCTTGAAGTCGACCAAACGGATGCCGATGCCGAGGAAGAGGCCGGTGAGGAAGTCGTTGACGCGGATGGCGAGCGCCATGATGTCGTCGATCTCCTGCGGCGTGGCCCAGCCGAAGGCGGTGATGTGCTCTTCCGACACCATCGGGTCGTTGAGCTGGTCGTTCTTGTAATAAAATTCGATGATCGAGCGCGGCAGCTGGGTGCCCTCCTCGATCCCGAGCCGCTGCGACAGCGAGCCGGCGGCGACGTTGCGCACCACCACCTCGAGCGGCACGATCTCGACCTCGCGAATCAGCTGCTCGCGCATGTTGAGGCGGCGGATGAAGTGGGTCGGCACCCCGATGTCGTTGAGGTGCTGAAACAGGTACTCCGAAATCCGGTTGTTGAGGACACCCTTGCCCTCGATCACCTGGTGTTTCTTGGCATTGAACGCGGTCGCGTCGTCCTTGAAGTGCTGGATCAGGGTTCCCGGCTCCGGGCCTTCATAAAGCACCTTGGCCTTGCCTTCATAAATACGGCGTCGACGGCTCATTGGGATGTACCGTGTTTTGTTGAAATCCATTGATTTGGGTGCTCCGATGGCTTGGGGTTACGACCCACGACGGAGCTGCCGCGGAGGCCTGGAACCTGGGCATTCCAACTGGAAACAGAACAAGAACCACGCCTGACGGCAACCTATCCGATTGGCCCATCCAGCACAATCAGTACCGGCCGCTCGAACCCACTTATACCGCTCTATCGTCAAGGGCCGAATCCGCCTGTTTTGGCTGCGGCTTAACGGCTCGTTGTCCTGTCATTTCCTCCTGCTTATCTAGGCAGGGATCGGGGCCGCCGCAACGGACGCCGCGACCCACAATGTCACCAGGGGAACTTCGACTATGAGCGAATTCAATAAACGCGAGGAAGGTTTCGAGAAGAAGTTCGCCCTCGATGAGGAACAGAAGTTCAAGGCCGAAGCCCGCCGCAACAAGCTGCTCGGCCTTTGGGCCGCCGAAAAGCTCGGCATCTCCGGCGACGCCGCCAACGCCTACGCCAAGGAAGTGGTGGCCGCCGATTTCGAGGAGGCCGGCGACGGCGACGTGCTGAAGAAGGTGCTGACCGATCTCACCGCCAAGGGCGAGGCCGTCACCGAGCGCGACATCCGCGCCAAGATGGACGAGCTGCTGGCGGTGGCCGCGGCTCAGGTGAAGGCCGGGGCGTGAAGGCAGGAGCGTGAAGGCGGACGTGTAACTCCGCGCAACAGCTGTATCGAATTCGACCGGGCGCGCCGGACACCGTTCCGGCGCGCTGCGTTTGTATGCCGCGCATTGGGGAAACCGGCGGCGCGAGCGCGGTTCAGCTCCGAGCATTCTGCAGCCGCCCCGATAAGCTGCAATAAACACTATCCCCGTCATCCTGAGGTGCGAGCCTCTTCGGCGAGCCTCGAAGGATGAATCGGCCCGGCTAGTGGCCGTCGATCCTTCGAGGCTCGCAAGAGCTCGCACCTCCAGCGACAAACGCGGAGTGTTTGCGCGGGGATGACGGAACTGATAGCAAGCTCTGTTTGCCATCCAGCCTTGGCTGATACCGCGGCGCCCGCTGCTCGATAAACGCCTCGAGCCTTCCTTGATCTCGTCAACGCGCCCGTGATTTCGGCCCGCCATATGCGGTGCGGATCATCTCCAGCAGCAGCCGCGATGCCGCGCTCAAGAAGCCGCCGCGTCGCGTTACCGTCACGACGTCGTGGCTCGCGGTCAGGTTGCCGACGCGAATGGTTGCGATCCGTGACGCGCCCATTTCCTCGGCGGCGTTGCTTTGCGACAGCAGCGCGATGCCGAGCCCGGCCTCGACCAGGCGCTTTTGCGCCGTGAGGCTGTCGACCGGGGTCCAGTCGACCTCGCCGAGGCCGTGGGTCAGGAACAGCGCGAAGACGTGCGCGGCCGTGATCTCGCGGCGGCCCGGCACCACCGGAAAGGCGATCCAGCGCTCGTCCCGGAGATCGGCCAGTCGCGCGACCCGCCGCCCGGCCAGCCGATGCTGCCGCGCGCACACAACCTGCAGCGGTTCGGAAAACAGCTGCCCGCAATCAAGGTCGCGCGACCGATCGCGGTCGTAACGCAGGCCGATCGTGGCCTCGCCGCGCCGGACCAGGTCGCTGACCTCGGCGCTGGTCGCGGTGCGCAGCGTCAGATCGACCTCGGGATGCCGCTTCGCAAAGCGCTTCAAGACCCTGGAGAGCCGCTCGCCGGCCAGCGTGCCGGTCACCGCAAGCGCGACCGGGCCGGATTTGTCGCGCGACAGCGCCCGCACCGCGTTCTCGGCATCCTGCGCTGCCGCCACCGCGCGCTCGGCATAGGGCACCATCACCCGCCCCGCGTCGCTGAGCCTCGTCTTGCCGGCGATCCGCTCGAACAGCGGCACGCCGAGCTCCTGCTCCAGCAGCGCGATGCGCCGCGAGATCGCCGGCTGCGAGCGATGCAGTGCCTTTGCCGCGTTCGAGATGCCGCCGCGGCGGTGCACGACCAGGAAGGTGTTGAGCGCGTCGCTGTCCATCGACAACCTCATGCAGAAAACTGATGTGATCCAGAGAAATAACAAATTTGGCTGATGGGCGAAACAGCCCTAGCTTGCGGCCAGTCGATCGCGAGACCAGTTCGCGATGTTCAAGACAACAGGAGCTGACATGCGCACCCAGGCGGACAAGGCGGCACGGTTTCGCGACCTGCATCAGCGCAGCGGCGCCTTCATCATCCCGAATCCGTGGGACGCCGGCACGGCAAAAATCCTCGCGGCGATGGGCTTTGAAGCGCTGGCGACCACGAGTCTCGGTGTTGCGAACACGCTCGGCCAGTCCCGCATCAGCCTCTCGGCCATCATCGAGAACTGCCGGCAGATCGCCGAGGCCACCGATCTGCCTGTCAATGCCGACCTCGAAAACTGCGGCGCCGACATGCCCAAGCTCGCGGCCGAGGCGATCCGCTTCGCTGCGGAGGCCGGCGCAGTCGGCGGCTCGATCGAGGACTCGACCGGCGATCCGCAGCGACCAATCTACGATTTCTCGCTTGCGGTGGAGCGGGTGCAGGCGGCGGTCGAGGCGGCGCGGGCCCTGCCCTTCCCGTTCACGCTGACGGCGCGGGCGGAGAATTTTCTGTGGGGACGCAAGGACCTCGACGACACCATCCGGCGGCTGCAGGCCTTCGAGGCCGCCGGCGCCGACGTGTTGTATTCGCCCGGCCTCTACGACCTCGAGACCATCCGCACCGTGGTGGCGTCGGTGAACAAGCCGTTCAACCTCGTGATGGGCTTCGCCGATCCGACGCTGACACTCGAACAGCTCGCGGCCGCCGGCGTCAAACGCATCAGCGTCGGGGGCGCGATGCAGCGCCACGCGCTTGCGGCGTTTTTGCGCTGCGCCCGCGAGATGAAGGACAACGGCGCGTTCAGCTTCGTCCGCGACATGGCGCCGGTGAAGGAGGTGCGCGAAGCGTTCGCTGCCGCCAAGGGCGAATAGGGAGGGGCGAATGGCGAGGTGCCAATAGAATGAATCCATTCGCCATTCGCTACTCGCCATTCGCCATTCGCCCTCACTTCCCAATCCGCGCATCCGGAATGCTCAATCGGCGCAATCCAGGCAGAAACGCACATTCTCCCTTAGGGCGTGTGAACGGATTCACACAACCTTAAGCGATTCCCAAGCTAGAAGCCCGTCCCGGGTACGGTCGAACGATCGCCGTTCGATCAATTGCGCCCGATGCATGGGAGATAAAAAATGCCTGATACGCTTCCGCCGTTTCCGACGATCGACAGTTTGTCATGGGCACCGCCGGCGCAGACCGCGCCGACAGAGGCCGCGCGCATCGATAACGTCAGCCTGAACATCTACGCAGATGCGGACAATGCCAACTACCAGAATTGGGTTTCGGACGTTCCGAGGGGATCGGGCAACCCCCGCCTCAACAATTGGTGGTCAGGCC
The DNA here is from genome assembly GCF_900696085.1 of Bradyrhizobium ivorense. GTDB lineage: Bacteria > Pseudomonadota > Alphaproteobacteria > Rhizobiales > Xanthobacteraceae > Bradyrhizobium > Bradyrhizobium ivorense. The sequence goes on along the minus strand of NZ_CAADFC020000009.1, from coordinate 405,004 downwards.
AGGCGCCGAGGTCGCCGCGGCGGCTCGTCCTGAGCCACTACTGGAGACTGGTGCCGGGCACCTTCACGCACCTGTCCCCGGGCAGCCATCTGAGACAGAGCTGGCAATATACCAACGGCATCTCGACGACCGATTCGCAGTCGATTACCGCGCAGGTCGGGATCAAGGCGGACGGCATCAGTGCCGGATTGAGCGCCACCTTTGGCAAGTCGGTCACGGTGAGCAGTCAAACATCGACGACCACCGAATACTCCGTCGATCCTCCCGCGGCGGGAACCCGCGTCTGGATGCTCTGGGACCTCATGTACGAGTTGTCGGTGGTCGACCAGAACACCGGGACAGTCATCCCGGCGGGCACCTACCGCGGCGACGTCGAATTTGCCGGCGATAAACATTACTCAGGTGCTTACCTGAATTACCCCTGGACCCACCTCGTCATTTCCTCGGGCAATCTCGTGTCCCAGGACAAGGTCTTTCCGGCCGCGTGATCCGAACGCCGATCGCTGCGCCATCAGCCGTGGAAGGCCGCGCCGGCAATCGGCGCGGCCGAGCGGAAGCGAGGGTGTGGCGCGCGCTCTGGACCGCGAAAGCGAATAGGGAGTGGCGAATAGCGAATGGAAAGAAGCTATTCGCTACCTCACTATTGGCCATTCGCGTTCTCAGCCTTCCTTGAACCCGTATTCCGGCACGTTGCCGCTGGCGCCGTAATATTTGTACGGCAGGAACTTGCCCGACATCGTGATCTTGACGCGATCGCCCTTCGGGTTGGCGACGCGCTCGATTCCCATGTCGAAGTCGATCGCCGACATGATGCCGTCGCCGAATTCCTCTTCGATCAGCGCCTTCCAGGCCGGGCCGTTGACCATCACCATTTCGTAGAAGCGGTAGATCAGGGGATCGGTCGGCGGCATCGGCGTGCCGGTGCCGCGCATCGGCACCTCGTTGAGCATCGCGATTTCCGCCTTCGACAGTCCGAACAGCTCGCCGGCATTGGCCGCTTGCGGTTTTGTCAATTTCATCTGGCCGAGGATCGCGCCGGTGATCAGCACCTCCGAATAGCCGCCGATCTTTTCGCAGATGTATTTCCAGCTCCAACCCTTCTCGCGCTTGATGTCGAGCAGCTTTTCGGTGAGGTCTTCGCGTTTCATGGGGTTCCTCCTTTGGCTTCAGCGCGCAGCGCTCTGCGCGGGATTGGGTTCGACGACGCGCGGCGGCGCCACGATGGTGGGCTCGCCGACGCCGGGCCGCACCGTCGGCACGCGGCGCGGATCGTGATGGATCACCTCAGTGGCAAAGCTCTTGCTCCGGCTGACCAGGAAGTCGACGATATGGTTGCGCAGCGCATAGTAATAGGGGTGGCGGTGCAGATCGATGCGGCCGCGGTCCTTGGGCAGCGGATTTTCGACGATCTCGGCCAGCACCGCGCCGGGGCCGTTGGTCATCAGAAAGATCCTGTCGGCGAGGAAGATCGCCTCATCCACGTCATGGGTGATCATGAAGGTGGTCTGCCCGGTCTCCAGGCAAATGCGCCGGACCTCGTCCTGCAAGGTGCCGCGGGTGAGCGCATCCAGCGCCGAGAACGGCTCGTCCATCAGCATGATCTTCGGCGTGATCGACAGCGCGCGTGCGATGCCGACCCGCTGCTTCATGCCACCCGACAGTTCCGACGGATGCTTGTGTTCGGCGCCGGTGAGGCCGACCAGATCGATGAACTTCTGCGCATGCGCCCTCACCCGCGCACGATCCCAGCGCCGCCATTTCGAGCTCACGGCATAGGCGACATTGCCGAGCACGGTGCGCCACGGCAGCAGTGCATGGCTCTGGAAGATCACGGCGCGGTCGAGGCTGGTGCCCTCGATGGCCTCGCCGTCGACGATCACCGTACCCTCGCTCGGCTCGTCGAGGCCGGCGAGGATGTTGAGTACCGTGGTCTTGCCGCAGCCGGAATGACCGATGATGCAGCCGAACTCGCCGCGCGCCATCGCGAGCCACAGGTTCTCGAACACCGTGGTGGTGCCGCCGCTCGCCGCCGGATAGCGCCGCGCGATGCCTTCGATCGAGATGAACTTGTCGGTCATCCGCGATAGCTCCGCGAACGAGCTGCGCTCCCTCGCCTCGCTCTTCGCGCGGAGAGGGTTGGGGTGAGGGGCTTTCTCCGCTTGGACGGTGAGAGACGAACTCGCGGAGAACCCCCCTCACCCGATCGCTTCGCGATCGACCTCTCCCCGCAAGCGGGGCGAGGTGAAGATACGGCGATATTTGTGAACAACATCATCATTCCGGAAACGTCACCATGCGCGTGAAACGCGCCAGCACCTGGTCGAGCAGCATGCCGACGATACCGATCAGGAGGATCGCGATGATCACATTGGTGATCGAGAGATTGTTCCACTCGTTCCAGACGAAGTAGCCGATGCCGGTGCCGCCGACCAGCATCTCGGCGGCAACGATCACGAGCCAGGCGATCCCGATCGAGATCCGCATGCCGGTGAGGATGGTCGGCGCCGCGGCCGGCAGGATCACGGTGAAGGCGCGCCTGACGGTGCCGACCTCGAGCGTGCGCGCCACGTTGATCCACTCCTTGCGCACGCTGGCGACGCCGAACGCGGTGTTGAGCAGCATCGGCCACACCGAGCAGATGAAGATGACGAAGATTGCCGAGATGGAGGAATCCTTGATGGTGTAGAGCGCAAGCGGCATCCAGGCCAGCGGCGAGATCGGCTTCAGCACCTGGATGAACGGATCGAGCGCCCTGCTGATCAGCGGCGACATCCCGATCAGAAAGCCGAGCGGGATCGCGACGATCACCGCGATCAGGTAGCCGAGCCCGACGCGGCCGACCGAATAAGCGAGCTGAATGCCGAGCCCCTTGTCGTTCGGCCCGTTGTCGTAGAACGGCCGCTGCAGATGCTCCCACAGTTTGGCGCCGACATCCAAAGGCCCCGGCATCGCCGACTTGCCCTGCGTCGCAGTCAACCCCATGAGCTTGGCATACTCGGGACTCATGGTGGCGGCCGCGCCGGTGCTGCGGGTTGCGAGATGCCAGACGCCGAGGAAGGCAGTGAGCAGCACGAGCGAGACGATCGCGGCGCGCAGGCGGAGGGTCATCGCGCGAGCTCCCTCCCCGCGTCGTCCCGGCGAAAGCCGGGACCCATACGCCGCGCCCACGCAATCGGGCACGCGGGGAGACGCCATGCGCAATTGCCGACAGCCGTGGTTATGGGTCCCGGCCTTCGCCGGGACGACGGCGAGAATTCCCTCACGACGACTTCCTGATCTTGAAGCCGGCGAGATAATCGTCGGGCTTCTCCGGATCGAACGTCTTGCCCATCACCGCGAACGACTTGTAGCTCGCAGCCGGCGGCGTAAGCCCCATCTCGGCCATCACCTTCCTGGTGTCGGTGGCGAGATACACCTGCTCGGCGACGGCCTTGTAGTCGACGTCGCCCTTGATCTGGCCCCAGCGCTTCATCTGCGTCAGCATCCACACCGCAAAGGACTGCCAGGGGAACGGATCGAAATCGACCCGCTTCGGATCGGTCTTCACGCCGCCGAGCCCGTCGGCATAGGTGCCGGTCAGGACCTGCTCCAGCACCGTGACCGGCGCGTTGATGTAGTTGGCCGGCGCGATCGCCTCCGCGATCTGCTTGCGGTTCTCGGCCTTCGCCGCATAGGAGGTCGCGTCGACGATCGCACGGGTCAGCGCCGCGAAGGAATTCGGTGCCGTGGTGATGAACTCGCGGCTCGCGGCAAAGCTGCAGCAGGGATGGCCGTCCCAGATCTCCTTCGACAGAATGTGCAGGAAGCCGACGCCGTCATAGATCGCGCGCTGGCAGATGTTGTCGGGTGCGAGGAAGCCGTCGATGTTGTCGGCGCGCAGGTTAGCGACCATCTCCGGCGGCGGCACCGAGCGGAGCTGCACGTCGACATCAGGATCGAGCCCGTGCTCGGCGAGATAATAGCGCAACAGATAATTGTGCATGGAATAGTCGAACGGAATGGCGAACTTCATGCCCTTCCAGTCCTTCGGGTCGCGCTTGTCCTTGTGCTTGATCGCCAGCGTGATGCCCTGGCCGTTGATGTTCTCGATCGCCGGCACCGTGAACGGGATCGCGTTGGCGCCAAGGCCGAGCGAGATCGCGATCGGCATCGGCGCCAGCATGTGGGCGGCGTCGTATTCCTTGTTGATGGTCTTGTCGCGGATCACGGCCCAGCCGGCGGTCTTCACGACGTCGACGTTGAGCCCCTGCTTGGCATAGAAGCCGAGCGGCGCCGCCATGATGATCGGGGTGGCGCAGGTGATCGGAATGAAGCCGACCTTGAGATCCTTCTTCTCCGGCGGACCGGCGTCGGCAAACGCTTCGGTAGCTAGTTTCAGCGGAAAGAATTGCGACAGCGCAGCGAGCGCGGTCGCCGCTCCCACGGATTTCAGGAAGGCGCGGCGCGCGGCATCCTGCGGAAACACCGCGCGCATCACCGCCGAGGCGACGACGCCCTCGTAGCGCTTCTCTTCGCTCACCGCGACCGGTTCGCAGCGCAGCGCGTGCTCGGCGTGCTCGTGCTCGGCAATGGAGCGATGCCGGCCGCACACGCAAGTCGATCGGGTGAGTTCGCGGTCGGCGTCGAACGGATCGTCGAAGGTAGACATGCTGCGCCCCATTGTCGCACCGAAGCGCTCAGGACATCGCGCGTCGGTCAAATTTTCACCGCCCAGCTGCGTTTTGCGCCGCTGGACGGTGACCAACATGCACGTTCTATGCCGCTTTGCCTGTTACGACGGCAGTCGTCGGCAGCCCCTCGTCAATCGGCAGCGACGGGTCGCGCGACCATTCGTTCCAGGAGCCGAAATACATCCGCACGTCCTTCACACCGGCGTTCTTCAGCGCCAGGAAAGTGTTCGAGGCGCGCGCGCCCTTGAAGCAGTAGAGATAGACTGGCGTGGTCTGCGAGATGCCGACGGTGGCGCATTCCGCCAATATCTCATCCTTCGACTTGAAGCGCGGGCCTTCCGCGGTCGGCTTCATCATGCGGTACCATTCCAGCCACACGGCACCCGGGATGCGGCCCTTGCGCGGGCAGAAATCCTTGCCGTAGGGCGAGGAGCTTTCGCCGATCCACTCGTCGACGTCGCGCACGTCGAGGATTGCGACCCCGGGCTTGTCGAGCGCCGCCAGCATCGCCTTGGCGTCGATCATGATGTCGCCGGCCTCCGGCACGATCGTGAACGCGGCCTTGATCGGCACCGCGACGTCGGTGGTGACGGGAAGGTCGGTGGCCTTCCAGGCGTCAAAGCCGCCATGCAGCACCTTGACCTTGGGATAGCCGAGCATCGTCAGCAAGTAATAGCCGCGGCAGGACTGGCCGAAGCCCGAGTTCATCGACTGCTCGTAGATCACGGCGGTCTCCTTGCCCGAAAGACCGGCGGCGCCGAACGCGTCGGCGAACTTTGTCTTGAGCTCGTGCATGCCCTCGGGCGTCGAGGTCGCCAGATAGGTGAAGATGTCATGCACGTTGACCGCGCCGGGCAGGTGTCCCGCCGCATAGGCATCCGGATTCCGCGTGTCGATGATGACACACGGCTCTTTGGTGACGAGCTCGGCTAGTTCGCCGGCGGTGATCAGAACTTCCGTCATGGCTCTCTCCTGTGCGTGGTTGCAGTCTTGGTGGTCCCGGACTCTCCCCTCACCCGTCCGCCAGCATCTTGCGCAGCTGCTTGGTGGCGGGGGTGACGATGGCGACGAAATAGGCCTCGCGCAGCCGGCGCTGGGCGCGGTGGCTTTTGAGGTAGCCGCGTGCGCCACAATGCAGCATCGCCGCATGCGCGACCGCGACGCTGGCGTCGCCGATGCGCAGCCGCAGCGCCACGACGCGGCGCCAGTAGCTGTCGTCGGCATTGTAGGGATCGCACGCCAGCGCCATCGACTCCTTCTCGAACTCGGCGTAGAGCTCGCGGAACTGGGTCGGCTGCTGCGGCAGATAGCGGTTGACGTGGCCGAGCGGCGCATGGACCTCGTCCATGATGTTGATGCAGTCCTTCATCAGGCCGAGGCCCATGCCAACCTGCAGCAGGATGAAGCCGGCGCGGATCTTCTTTACGAAGGGCGCGGCCGGCTCGGCCAGGATCAGATCATCCGGCACGAACACGTCGCGGAACTGGATGCCATAGGTCCCGGTGCCGTCCATCGCCAGGAACGGCTTGCACGGCGTCAGGGTAATGGCGGGATCGGAGCAGTCGGCGAGAAACATCACCGTATCGCCGGGCTCGCCGTCCTCGCGCTCGAAAATCGTCCCGAAGTAATGGCCGGGGCCGAGATTCGACACCCAGGGCAGCGCGCCGCGGACGATATAGCCGCCGTCGACCTTGCGGCCTTTCAGCTTGAGCCGCTCGATGCCGAAAAAGCTCTTCATCGGGTTGGACAGCCCGGTGCCGCCGAGCACGCGGCCGCTGGAAAAGCAGTTGCCGAAGCGCGACGCGAGCTTCACGTTGGTGGAGTTGGCGGCGTACCAGACCAGCGTGTTCTGGCACCACGCCATGAACGCGGTGGCGCCACAGACCTCGCCGATCGCGGCCATCGCCTGGATGGCCCAGCGCAGGTCGGCCGGTCCTTCCTGCGGCACGTGGCTGCTCCACGCCCCGACCTCACCGATCCGGCGCAGGAATGCGGCGGGATAGACTTCGCCGGCATCGATCGCGTTTGCGAGCGGTGCCAGCTCCTGCCGGGCGAGGCGCGCGACCTCGTCCGTGATGGTCGGTGCGGGATCCTGAGCTGCGACCCGCGATAAAGCCAATGAACCCATCGATCGTCTCCGCACCTTCCGTGATTGCCTGCAGTGATGGCCTGGCCCGAGCTACGCACTGACCTCGAGATTGACCGGACGGGTGAAGGTGTTGGCGACCGGCGACCATTTCTTCACATGCGCCACCAGCGCGTTGATTTCGTCCTGCGAGACGCCCTCGCACTCCATGTCGACCTTGACGCGGACGTCGGTGAAGCCGACCGGCTTCTCGCTGACGTCACCGGTGCCCCACACCGCGGTGATATTGAGATCGCCCTCGAGCTCGAGCTCCAGCTTGTTGACGATCCAGCCGCGATGCACGGCGTTGGCGTGCAGGCCGACCGCAAGGCAGGAGCCGAGCGCGGCGAGCGAGGCTTCCGACGGATTGGGCGCGGTGTCGTCGCCGAGCAGGCCCGGCGGCTCATCGACGATGTAGGGCGCGAGGTTGCGGATGTAGTTGGCGTGGCGGAACTTGCCCTCGGCCACCGTCTTGCACTTCAAGGTCTTGATCACCTTCGGGTTGGCCTTGCCGTTGGCAATGAGCTGCTCGAGCCCGCCTCTGTCGATCGGCGCGAGGCAGCCGGTCAGTGCGGTTTTTTGAGCGACAGCAGTCATCAGTTTTCTCCCTGGAACGGTGGATTGGGTCAGGATACCGAACGGTCTGTTTCCTGCATAAGCCGTGCCAGAGTGGAGCCAAATCAAAAGCCGAAGCCGCGCAGGCGGTTAGACTGTCGTGCCCATCGATTGACCAGCGCGCCACTGCTCAAAGGCGATGCATCTGCCGCGAGCGCGCGATTATTTTGAGCGCAGGACCGCTCGCATGGGTGGGCGCATGACCGGCCCGTGAAGATGCGGCTTGATGATTTTGCCGCGGTTCGATTTACTGCCGCCCATGAGCAAATCGCCTGCGAAGAAAAAACCTGCCGCGGCGTTCGCCCCCGGCGACGATGAATCCGCACGCGGGCGCCTGTTGAGCGCGGCCACGCATCTGTTCTGCAAGAACGGCATCAACGCCACCGGCATCGATGCGATCATCGACGAGGCCGGCACCGCCAAGACCACGCTCTACAAGCTGTTCGGCTCGAAAACCAACCTCGTGCACGCGGTGCTGGAGAGCGAAGGCAGGCAGTGGCGCGAATGGTTCATCGGCGCGATCGAGGCCGGCGGCGGCGATCCGCAGACCAAGCTGGCGCGGATTTTTCCGGCGCTGAAGAGCTGGTTCGCCGAGGAGCGGTTCTACGGCTGTCCCTTCATCAACGCGGTCGCCGAGCACGACAAGGACGCAAAGCAGTTCCGCAATATCGCGCTGAAGCACAAGAAGGTGGTGCTGGCGCATATCGAGAAGCTGGCAACCGAGATGGGCGCCGCGGAGCCCGCGGTGCTCGCGCACCAACTGGCGTTGTTGATCGACGGCGCAATCGTCGCCGCGATGGTGTCGTGTGATCCCGGCGTTGCCGATACGGCGGGGCTTGCCGCGAGCAACCTGTTCGCGCCGGCGAAGGCGAAGAAGACGAAGCGCACGGGCAGCGCGGCGGAGCAGCTGGTCGCGGTCTAGTCCTTCGGCGCCATGCGCTTCTTCAGGGTGACGGGTTGGTTCGCTTAACTTGCTCGGTGTCATCACCCGCGGATGCGGGTGATCCAGTATTCCAGAGACCGTAGTGCTTGAACCGAGAGGCCGCGGCGTACTGGATCGCCCGGTCAAGCCGGGCGATGACAGCGGTGAGTGAGGACAAAGCCTCACGTCCTCTCAGGCTGACGCACCAGGGCACTATCCGCGTCATTGCGAGCGCAAGCGAAGCAATCCATCGGGCGGATACGCGGAACCATGGATTGCTTCGTCGCTTCAGCGCAAAATTGCTTCGCAATTTTTGTCGCTAACGCTCCTCGCAATGACGATCCCCTACAAATCGAAATTGGTCGGCAGCATCACGACGTCGCGGATGGTCATGCCGCGCGGCCGGGTCAGCATGAACAGCACGACCTCGGCGACGTCGGCGGCCTCGAGCAGGCTGCCCTGCTCCCGCGCTTGCTGCAGCTTCTCCGCCGGCCAGTCGGCGAGCAGCGCGGTGACGACGGGTCCAGGCGAGATCGAGCCGACGCGAATGCCGTGCCTGAACACCTGGCGGCGCACGGTCTGGACGAAACAGTTGATCGCCCATTTCGACGCGGCATAGACCGGCTCCCACGGCGTCGGGAAATGCGCGGCAAGCGAGCTGGTGACGATGATGTCGCCAGAGCCGCGCTCGATCATGTGCGGCAGCACGTCGTGGACGTTCTTCATCACGACGTTGACGTTCAGATTCAGCATCCGGTCGATCGCCGCGCTGTCGGCGTCGATCAGGTCGCCGCCGACATAGCTCCCGGCATTGGCATGAAAAATGTCGAGCCGGCCCGCCTGCTCCAGGATTTTTGGCAGCAGCGTCGCGCAGTCGGCGGGATCGAGCAGGTCGATCACCAGCGGCAGCACCGCCTCGCCATGCTTGTTGCGCAGCGCCTGCAGCGCGGCCGCATCGCGATCGACCATCACGACGCGCGCACCTGCGGCCAGCATCGCCTCGCTGCTCGCCAGCCCGATGCCCGACGCCGCCCCGGTCACCGCTGCGACCCTGCCTTCCAGTTCCCTCGCCATCGGATTTTCACCTCGTTCGGATCACATGCCGCAGCGTGCGGCAAAACAATCCGACGGGCAACGAGCTGGTCTCGGCGGAGATCCACGCGCCAAGGTCCATCACCGTCATCCCCGCGCAAAGGCTTCGCCTTTGTCGCTGGAGGTGCGAGCCTCTTCGGCGAGCCTCGAAGGATGAATCGGCCCGGCTGGTGGCCGTCGATCCTTCGAGGCTCGCCGAAGAGGCTCGCACCTCAGGATGACGGGTCTGACAGCTACGCGTCGCACGAGAAAACTCCCGCCATCGTAAGCTCACCGCCCTTGCTTGAGCCCCGCCTCCAACCGCACCAGCTCGCCGTCGAGATCGCGCTCGACGTCGGCCACCGCGATGTCGACCACCCGATAGTCCCGGGCCTCGAGCCAGGCGCGGCGCTTGGCGCGGTCGATGGCGATGGCTTCGCTCTCGCCGCGGTTGACCAGCTCGATCGCGATGCGGTGCACGAAGGAGACGAAGTCGGGGATGTGGCGACCGACCGGGGTCTGGCGCTTGAACAAGCCGGCGAAGCGGCGGTCTTTTGTCAAAGCCTGCCACAGCATTCGCTCGGCATCGGTCGGGTTGCGGCGGAGCAGCCGGGCGAGGCCGCGGACGGTCGAGCTGCTGTCGGCGGTGGCGCCGCCGTGGCCCTGCTCGGCGAGCAGCGCGCGCAGCCGCGTCGCCTGGGCGCCGTCGAGCACGCCGCCCTTCGCCGGTCCCTTGCGGCCCTCGGCGATCGCCATCACCACGCCGTGCAGCGTGTGCATGTCCTGCTTGGTCGGGTCCATCCGGGTGAAGATGTTGCGCAGGTTCACCAGCATGGTGTCGCGCTTCTCGGCCGGACGCAGGAACTCGACCTTGTCGAGCTCGGCGACCAGGTTATCGAAGAACGCCTGCATCTGGTGCTGGGAGGCCGGCTCGGACCGCTCGGGCATCGCAAACGGCAGCGCGCCTGATGTCGACAGCTTGAACCACTCATACCCCATCAGCAGCACCGCCTGCGCCAGATTGAGCGAGGCGAAGCCGGGGTTGACCGGGAAGGTGATGATGCGGTTGGCAAGCGCGACCTCCTCGTTGGTCAGGCCGGCGCGTTCCCGCCCGAACAGGATGCCGGCGCCGCCGCCGGATGCGACATGGCCGACGATCTCGCCGGCCGCCGCCTCCGGTCCGACCACCGGCTTGGCCTGGTCGTGGGCGCGGGCCGTGGTCGCGAACACCAGTGTCAGATCGGCGATCGCCTGCTCGACGGTGTCGAACAGCTCGACGGAACCGATGATGTGGTCGGCGCCGGCCGCGGCACGCTGCGCCGCGATGTTGGGCCAGCCGTCGCGCGGGTTGACGATGCGCATCCGCGTCAGCGCAAAATTGCCCATCGCGCGCGCGGCCATGCCGATGTTCTCGCCAAGCTGCGGCTCGACCAGGATGACGACGGGACCGGCAAGGTCGTGCCCTGCCTTGGTCTTGTCGGTGCCGGACATCTCACTTCACCTTCTGATTCAACATCTGAAGATTTTGAATCAGCTTCCGAGGAGACTGATTCAAGATCTCATGCGGGGCATCGGCCGCAGCCCTGCGCCGGCCCTGGCCAAATCCGATTTCTCCAAGGAGATAACAGGGTTAGCGGCGCTTGCGAATCCTCAGCCGGAATCACAATGGTGCAAGGCGGGGACTGCGCTTTGCGCGCGCTTCAGCCACGGATAGGCTATCAACCACAACCAAAGCGAAGCTGTAAAGCCGGGCTTCAGGCGCCGGTTTAACGGCCGAAGCAGCAGAAACGGCACGGGGAACGACAATGCGGGGCAGATGGACGCTGGCGATGTTGGGCGTGGTTCTGATCGTGGCCGGCGGGCTGCTCGCCTACCTCACCCAGACCGCCGGCGGCATCCGGATCGAGGACATCAGGTTCAAGGGCGCCAAGGGCAACACCATGAGCGCCCTGCTCTACATCCCGCCGAATGCCACGCCGCAGATCCCGGTGCCCGGCATCCTCGCGGTCCACGGCTACATCAATTCGCGCGAGACCCAGGACGGCTTTGCCATCGAGTTCGCCCGCCGCGGCTATGTCGTGCTGGCGCTCGACCAGACCGGCCACGGCTACAGCGACCCGCCGTCGTTCGCCAACGGGTTTGGCGGCCCTGACGGCCTCGCCTATCTGCGCAGCCTCGAGATCGTCGACAAGGAGAACATCGGCCTCGAAGGCCATTCGATGGGCGGCTGGACCGTGCTGGCGGCGGCGGCTGCCATGCCCAACGACTACAAGTCGGTGGTGCTGGAGGGCTCCTCGACCGGAAAGCCGTTCGCCGCCGACGGCACCACGAGCTGGCCGCGCAACACCGCTTTGGTGTTCGCGCAGTACGAGGAATTCTCCACCCTGATGTGGGGCGTCGACCTCGCCCGCGACGTGACAAAAAGCCAAAAGCTCTGGGCGCTGTTCGGCACCCAAGGGCCGGTCGAGCCCGGCAAGGTCTATGGCGATCCGGCTGTCGGCACCGCGCGGGTGCTGTACACGCCGGCGATGACCCACCCTGCCGAGCACATCTCGTCGGAGGCGATCGGCTTTGCGCTGGACTGGTTCGCCACCACGCTGAAGGGCGGCACGCCGCGCCCGGTCGATGACCAGATCTGGTTCCGCAAGGAGATCGGCACCTTGATCGCGCTGCTCGGCTTCGTGGCGCTGGTGATCGGCACCTTCGACGGGCTGCTGGAGGCGGCGATGTTCTCCCGACTGCGGCTGCCGGCGATCGACGACGGCACCATGCCGCCGCACCAGGCCGCGAGCGGCCGGCGCTGGACCGCGGCCTTTATCCTGACCGCCTTCATTCCGGCGCTGACCTATTACCCGGCCTTTGCGCTGGGCGGCACCGTCGTGACTCCGAGCAAATTGCTGCCGCAGGGCATCACCAACCAGATCCTGGTCTGGGCCATCATCAACGGCCTGATCACGCTCGCCTTGATGTGGCTCGCTCCGAAGCGCGCCAGCCGGTCCGGCCTGGTCGGGCAGTCGATCGCGATCGCGCTGGCCTCGGTTGCGGTCGGCTATGCCGCGCTGTGGCTCGCCGACCTCGCCTTCAAGATCGACTTCAGGTTCTGGATCATCGCGCTGAAGTTGATGAGCGCGAAGCAATTCCTCATCTTCCTGATCTATCTGATTCCGTTCACGGCGTTTTTCGTCGTGGCGCTGCACCTGCTGCACCGGAATTTCTCGACCATGGACGCCCCGCGCGGGGCGCTCTACCTCACCAACATCTTCGCCCTGACGCTCGGCTTCATCGTGTTGCTGGTGCTGCAATACGGCACGCTGTGGCTGACCGGAAAGCTGTTCAACCCGGTCCCCGACCCCGGCTTCGTGCCGCTGTCGACCATTGTCGCGATCCAGTTCGTGCCGCTGCTGGCGATCGTGGCCGTGATCGCCACCTTCACCTGGCGGCGGACCGGATCGAGCCTGCCCGGCGCCCTGATCTCCGGCCTGTTCGTGACCTGGTACATCGTGGCCGGCACGGCCACTCAGGTGCTTTTTTAGAAGGGTTTTCAAGCGAAGCGGGCACCGGACTTGATCCGGGGTGGGCACCGGTTCGCGTGAAGAAAACCCGTCCAGAAAGCGGACCGAGAGCCGCCGTCAGATGGCGGTTCTCGGCTAAAAGATGGGCTTAAAGTGCATACCCCGTCCGCTTCCGCCCGCCCCCGGGCGGTGCTATAGCGCGGGGGAATCCACTTCCCGCCGTCAGTGCGCTATTCCCAAGAGGGCCTCTCCGTCATGGCAAAAATCAAGGTGTCCAACCCCGTCGTCGAACTCGATGGCGACGAGATGACCCGGATCATCTGGCAGTACATCAAGGACAAGCTGATCAACCCGTTCCTGGATGTCGAGCTGCTGTATTTCGATCTGGGGATGGAATACCGCGACGAAACCAATGACCAGGTGACCATCGACGCCGCCGAAGCCATCAAGAAGGTCGGCGTCGGCGTGAAGTGCGCCACCATCACCCCGGACGAGGCCCGGGTGAAGGAATTCGGCCTCAAGCAGATGTGGAAGTCGCCGAACGGCACCATCCGCAACATCCTCGGCGGCGTGATCTTCCGCGAGCCGATCATCTGCAAGAACGTGCCGCGGCTGGTTCCCGGCTGGACCAAGCCGATCATCATCGGCCGCCACGCCTATGGCGACCAGTACCGCGCCACCGACATCAAGTTCCCGGGCAAGGGCACGCTGTCGCTGAAGTTCGTCGGCGAGGACGGCACCGTGATCGAGCGCGAAGTGTTCAAGGCGCCCGGCGCCGGCGTCGCGATGGAGATGTACAATCTCGACGACTCCATCATCGACTTCGCCCGCGCCTCGCTCAACTACGGCCTGCTGCGCAACTATCCGGTGTACCTGTCGACCAAGAACACGATCCTCAAGGTCTATGACGGCCGCTTCAAGGACATCTTCCAGGACATCTACGACCGCGAGTTCAAGAAGGAATTCGAGGCCAAGGGCCTGACCTACGAGCACCGCCTGATCGACGACATGGTGGCCTCGGCGCTGAAATGGTCCGGCGGCTATGTCTGGGCCTGCAAGAACTACGACGGCGACGTGCAGTCCGACACCGTGGCCCAGGGCTACGGCTCGCTCGGCCTGATGACCTCGGTGCTGCTGACCCCGGACGGCAAGACGGTGGAAGCCGAAGCCGCCCACGGCACCGTGACCCGCCACTACCGCGAGCACCAGAAGGGCAAGGAGACCTCGACCAACTCGATCGCCTCGATCTTCGCCTGGACCCGAGGCCTCGCCCACCGCGCCAAGCTCGACAACAACGAGGCGCTGGCGAAGTTCGCCACCACGCTGGAGAAGGTCTGCGTCGCGACCGTCGAGGAAGGCTACATGACCAAGGATCTCGCGCTCCTGGTCGGCGCCGACCAGCGCTGGCTCTCGACCACCGGATTCCTCGACAAGGTCTCCGACAACCTCGTGAAGGCGATGGCCTGACGCCGTCGTCACGGAACAGAGCAGCGGGCGTGACCATGACCCTTCTCAGGAGCGTCACGCTCGCAGCGCTGTTGCTGACCGGGTCGGCGGCGCTGGCCGCCGATCCACTGCCCGACGCCATCGCGGCACCGGGCGAGACCGTGGTCCTCACCCTCCACGCCGTGGGCGCCCAGGTCTATGAGTGCAAGCCGGTCACCGACGGCAAGCTCGCCTGGTCGTTTCGCGAGCCGGTCGCCACCCTGATCGAGGGCGGCCGCACCATCGGCCGGCACTATGCCGGGCCGAACTGGGAGCATGTCGACGGCAGCGCCGTCACCGGGCGCACCGCCGGCACCGCACCCGGCGCCACCGCCGCCGATATCCCCTGGCTGAAGCTTACAGTGATCTCCCACCGCGGCGAGGGCGTGCTGTCCGCTGTGACCACCGTGCAGCGCATCAACACCTCGGGCGGCCAGCTCGACGGCTCCTGCGACAAGCCCGGCGCGCTGACGGGCGCGCCCTATGCGGCGGATTACGTCTTCCTGCGCAAGGGCGACGGACACTAGAGCATGATCCGGAAAAGTGCGAAGCGGTTTTCCGAAAAGATCATGCTCAAACAAAGAGCTAAAGCGCGATGATGATTCGATCCAATCTCATCGCGCTTTAGTGGTTCTCGTCACCCCCGGTTAGATCAGCGTGCGGTGCTCGACACCGGTGTATTGAGCAGTTGCTGCTCCCACAGGAAGGCGATGCCGCTGCCGGCGGCATGCTGCACAAGCAGCTCCGAAAGCTCAGCGGCATGCTCTGTCCGGGCCCAGTCGCGCTGCCACTCCGAAGCCACTGCCAGCCAGGTCATCATGTTCGCGCCGGCCGCGATCATGCGCTGGATGGCGACCTCGTGGGCCTCGACCGAAGTGCCGCCGGACGCATCGGTGACAACCGTCACATCCCAACCTTCGCCGAGCGCCTGGATGGTCGGCATCGCAACGCAAATTTCGGTCCATAGGCCGGCGATGATGAGCTGCTTGCGGCCGGTGGCCTTGACCGCGTCGACCACCTTTCGATCTTGCCAGGTGTTGATGAACGTCCGGTCGATCACCTCCTGACCGGGGAAGACATCGGTGATCTGGGGGAAGATGAGACCGCCGCGATCGGCGATCACGCTCGTCAAGATGGTGGGAACACCGAAAGCCTTCGCGGCCTTCGCCAGCGCTGTCGAATTGTTGACCACCATGTGCGGATCGTGGCTGTTCAGATTCGCAAGCTGGTAAGGCTGGTGGTCGATCAGAACGAGCACCGAATCTTCAGGGCGAAGAAGCGAAGCAAGCCCATTACGAAAGCTCATGAACATATCCTCTCTTGTGGTGAGACATGCGCCGGCTGCGGCGCCGTGCCCAGACACTTGTCATTCCTGTTTCTGATACGATAGGCCCCAATTCTGGCGAGCTGTGTCGCAAAGTGGGGAACGCCGAGTTGGACATTGAAGACGTGACTACATTCGTCGAGGTTGCCGATGCTGGAGGCATTTCGGGCGCTGCGCGCCGGCTCGGCGTCTCGAAATCGATTGTGAGCCGACGGCTACTCCGGCTTGAAACGGAGCTAGGCGTCCAGCTTCTTGCAAGAACCACCCGCGGCGCCGCTCTCACGGAAGCCGGCGTCACGTTTCGAAACCATGCAGCCATAGTCCGCGCCGAGATCGAAGCCGCCAAGGAAATCATCCGACCCGCAGGCGATCTTCGCGGCCGCCTGCGAATATCTGTGCCGCTTACTTTCGGCCCGACCCACTTCGCTCCCATAATCGCGGAAATGGCGCGACGTCACCCGCAGCTTCACGTTCACACTGCCTATAGTGATCGCTTCGTCGATATCGTTGCCGAGGGATTCGATTGCGCCATTCGGGTCGGCTATCTTCAAGACTCCAACCTGATCGCGAGACGTGTCGGACGGATCTACGGAAAACTTGTCGCGAGCCCGGACTATATCAAGGCGCACGGTGTCCCGGAGACGCTGGACGAGCTCATCGCTCATGAAGCGCTGATGCAAGGCACCGAAACCTGGCAATTCATGAATGGAGACGAAATCGTCACGGTTCATCCGCGCGGGCGCTTCAAGGCCGACAACGGCACAGCTCTCGCCGTCGCCGCGGCAGCAGGACTTGGCGTCGCTTGGCTCCCCGATTGCGTGACCCATCAATACATTGCATCCGGCGCGCTCGTTGCCGTCATGAAACGCCATCCACCACCTTCGGCAGGTGCATACGTCGTTCGCCCGCCGGGCCAACATCCCTCACGGAAGGTACAGGCCCTCACTGAATTGTTGATCGAGCGTCTCGAAGAAAATCCGCCCATTGCGTGAGCCGCCTTTGCCGAATGATCCATCGAATCATGAAAGGGAACGACGTATGCCCGCCGGTCTACGGAATCGCTTTCGATCGGCGGAACGACGAGCACCAGGCTCCGTGCTGGCGTTCACCTCACGCACCGCATAGGTCCACTTCGGGTCACAAGACGATATTGCTGGAGTCGGGTCGCGTGTCCCCTTCGCCCCCGAAAGCGGCGTCCCAAATTCATGAGGACGCACCCTAATCCCGATTGCCGCCGTCGGTTTCCGCCGGCGCCGCGTGCGCGATCTCGCCGGGTGCGACATCGCCGCCGCCGGCCACGACGGTGTCGGCGAGCCGCGCCTCCGCGGTCTCCTTCACATGCGCCGCGAGCGCCGGCATGCGCTCGATCAACGCATGAAAATCCTGCGCATCGAGCACCAGCAGCCTGCTCTTGTGGATTGCCGTCACGGTGCCCGAGCGCTTGGTGCGCCGGAGCAGCGCGATCTCGCCGAAGAAGCTGCCGTCGGACAGCCGCACCCGCTGGCCCGGCAGGTCGATCTCGACCTCGCCCGAGGTGATGAAGTACATCGACGACGCCGCGTCCCCGCGCCGCACCAGCACCTCGCCCGGCTCGATGGTCTGCGCCCGCAGCAGCCGCATGATGTCGGCGATCTCGGCGGCGCCGAGATGGGCGAACAGCGGCACCCGCGCCAGCATGCCCCAGGTCACGACGAAATCGCGGCGCCGCACCTCCTCGGCAAACGCGGTCGAGACGATCGCGACCGGCAGCGCGATCATCGCAAAGCCGACCACGATCGCGAACACCGTGACGATCCGCCCGAGCGGCGTCACCGGCACGACGTCGCCATAGCCGACGGTGCCGAGCGTCACGATCGCCCACCACATCGCCTGCGGCATGGTGCCGAACTTGTCCGGCTGCACCTTGTGCTCGATGGCATAGAGCAGCGCGGCGAACAGCAGCACCGCGCCGGTCAGGATCACGAGGCAGCCGAACAGCGTGCGCCGCTCGGCGTGCAGCGCCGCGAGCAGCGAGCGCAGCGCCGGCGAATAGCGCACCAGCTTGAGGAACGGCAGCATGCCGAACAGCACCAGCGCGGTCTTGTCGCCGATCACCAGCGCGACCGCCGACGGCAGGAAGGCCAGCAGATCGATCAGGCCGAGGGCTGACAGCGCGTATTCCAGTCGCGCCCTGAGCGGCGTCATGTGACGCAAGGAATGGCCGACCACGCTCCAGAGCCGCGCGGCATATTCCAGCGCGAAGGCGACGACGGCGCCGATCTCGACCGTCGTCAGCAGCCAGCCGAACCGGGCATCGATCTCGGGCTCCGAGGCCAGGATCGCCGCCAGCACGTCGGCGGCGATGATGGCGACGATGAAGCGGGCAAACCGCGACCCGCCGGAATGCGGCAGGTCATCGCGTTCAAGCAGCTCGTAGAGTCGCTCCCGCAGCTCCGGGTCGCTGCCAATGCGCTTGCCCGGAACCGTGGTCACGATCGTGCCTCTCCGTCAGGCGCCGGCCATCGCCTGTTCGATCGCCGACAATGCGGCGCTGGCCTTGGCGCCGTCGGGCCCGCCGGCCTGCGCCATGTCGGGCCGGCCGCCGCCGCCCTTGCCGCCGAGGGCTTCGGAGCCCTTGCGCACCAGCTCGACGGCGTTGAAGCGCGAGGTGAGATCGGCGGTGACGCCGACCACGATGCCGGCCTTGCCGTCCTCGGTGACGCCGACGATGGCGACCACGCCGGAGCCGATCTGCTTCTTGCCGTCGTCGACCAGGCTCTTCAGATCCTTGGTCTCGACGCCCTCGACCGCGCGCGCCAGCAGCTTGACGTTGCCGACCTCGCGGACCCCGGCGCCCGTGCCGTTCGACGCGCTGCCGCCGCCCATCGCGAGCTTCTTGCGGGCGTCCGACAGATCGCGCTCGAGCTTCTTGCGCTCCTCGACCAGCGCGGCGATGCGCGCCGGCACGTCCTCGACCGTGGTGCGCAGCTCCAGCGCCGCGGTCTTGGCCAGCGCCATGGTATCGTTGGCGTGCTTGCGCGCGTAGCGGCCGGTCAGCGCCTCGATGCGGCGCACGCCCGACGCCACCGCGCTTTCGCTGGTCACCGAGATCAACCCGATATCGCCGGTGCGGCGGACATGGGTGCCGCCGCACAGTTCGACTGACCAGCCGAGCGCGTTCTGGCCGTGCGCGCGGGCCGACTTGCCCATCGAGACGACGCGGACCTCGTCGCCATACTTCTCGCCGAACAGCGCCCGGGCGCCGGCCTCGCGCGCGTCGTCCACCGCCATGATGCGGGTGGTGACCTCGTCATTCTCCAGCACGACGTCGTTGGCGATGTCCTCGACGCGGGCGAGTTCCTCGGCCGTGATCGGCTTCGGATGCACGAAGTCGAAGCGCAGCCGGTCGGGCGCGACCAGCGAGCCGCGCTGCGCGATGTGATCGCCGAGCACCTGGCGCAGCGCCTCGTGCAGGAGGTGCGTCGCGGAATGGTTGGCGCGGATCGACGAGCGCCTGGCGTGGTCGACCTCGAGCTGCAGCGCGGTGCCGACCTTCAGCGTGCCCTGCTCCACCGTGCCGAGATGCACGAACAGGTCGCCGGCCTTCTTCTGCGTCTCGGTGACGCGGAAGGTGACGCCCTCGCCGGTGAGCACGCCGATGTCGCCGACCTGGCCGCCGGACTCCGCATAGAACGGCGTCTGGTTCAGCAGGATCGCGCCGGTCTCACCTTGCTTGAGGCTGTCGACCTCGGCGCCGTCCTTGACCAGCGCCGTCACCGCGCCTTCCGCGCTCTCGGTCTCGTAGCCCAGAAACTCCGTCGCGCCGAGCTTCTCGCGGAGCGGGAACCAGATCGCTTCGCTCGCCGCCTCGCCGGAGCCCGCCCAGGACGCACGCGCCTTGATGCGCTGGCGCTCCATCGCGTCGCTGAACGCCGCCTGGTCGACGCTGATGCCGCGCGACTTCAGCGCGTCCTGGGTCAGGTCGAGCGGGAAGCCATAGGTGTCGTACAGCGTGAAGGCGGTGTCGCCATCGAACATGTCGCCCTTCTTGAGGCCGGCGCTCTTCTCGTCGAGCAGCGACAATCCGCGCACCAGGGTCTTGCGGAACCGTGTCTCTTCCAGCCGTAGCGTCTCCTCGATCAGCTTCTCGGCGCGCACCAGATCCGGATAGGCCTGGCCCATCTCGCGGACCAGCGCCCAGACCAGCCGATGCATCAGCGGCTCGCTCGCGCCGAGCAGCTGCGCATGGCGCATCGCGCGGCGCATGATCCGGCGCAGCACATAGCCGCGGCCCTCGTTCGACGGCAGCACGCCATCGGCGATCAGGAAAGCCGACGAACGCAGATGGTCCGCGATCACCCGGTACGACGCCACGTTCTGCGCGTTCGGCCCATGGCCGAGCGCCGACGATGCCGCATCGATCAGGTTGCGGAACAGGTCGCTCTCGAACACGCTCTCGACGCCCTGCAGGATGGAGGCCATCCGCTCCAGTCCCATGCCGGTGTCGATCGAGGGACGCGGCAGCGCGACGCGCTCCTCCTTCGTCACCTGCTCGTACTGCATGAACACCAGGTTCCAGAATTCCAGGAAGCGATCGCCGTCCTCTTCCGGCGTGCCCGGAGGCCCGCCCCAGATGTGCTCGCCGCGATCGATGAAGATTTCGGAGCACGGCCCGCACGGGCCGGTATCGCCCATCGCCCAGAAGTTGTCCGAGGTCGCGATGCGGATGATGCGGTCGTCGCTGAAGCCGGCGATCTTCTTCCAGTGGCCCGCCGCCTCGTCGTCGTCGTGGTAGACGGTGACCAGCAGCTTGTCCTTGCTCAGCCCGAACTCCTTCGTGATCAGGTTCCAGGCGAGCTCGATCGCGCGCTCCTTGAAGTAATCGCCGAACGAGAAGTTGCCGAGCATCTCGAAGAAGGTGAGATGGCGCGCGGTGTAGCCGACATTGTCGAGGTCGTTGTGCTTGCCGCCGGCGCGCACGCATTTCTGCGCCGTGGTGGCGCGCTGATAGGGACGCTTCTCGATCCCGGTGAAGACGTTCTTGAACTGCACCATGCCGGCATTGTTGAACATCAAGGTCGGGTCATTGCGCGGCACCAAGGGTGACGACGCCACGATCTCGTGGCCGTTGTCCTTGAAGTAGTTCAGAAATGTCGACCTGATGTCGTTGACGCTGCTCATGTTCATCCAATCGGAAAATGGGCCGGTCGGGCGCAAAATACCGTATTTTTCCGGCCGAACGCTTTTAGACATTGCGGGCGGCGGTGTCCAGAAACTGTGCAGGCGGATCATAAGCTTGCCGCAGCACACAACACCGCATGGGATAGTTGCTGCGGCTGCGTTGACAGCCTTGGTGGCGTCGTGTTTCCATCTTATCTGTTACCCCGTCACGTCGGGAGAGACCGGCCCTACCCGCCGGCGCCGAAGGAGCAACCGCCCCGGAAACTCTCAGGCAAAAGGACCGCGTGACGTCTGACATCTGGAAAGAGGCGCTGGGGTTCGACCCCGATGCGTCCGCCGACGGGATAATACTCTCAGGCAAAGCGACAGATGGGGCTTTCTGCAGGTTTCTCAAGGGGAAATAGGTCCCCGCGGGAACCGCGAGGGCCCTGTGATGCTTGCGCGCGAAACTTCCCCGCTGAAACAGACCCCGCTGCACGCGCTGCACATCGCGCGTGGGGCCAAGATGGTGCCGTTCGCCGGCTATGACATGCCGGTGCAATACGCCGCCGGCGTGCTGAAGGAGCACCTGCACACCCGCAGCAACGCCGGGCTGTTCGACGTCTCCCACATGGGCCAGCTGGCGCTGCGGCCGAAATCCGGCAAGCTCGCGGACGCCGCGCTCGCGCTGGAGAAACTGGTGCCGCAGGATATTTTGGGCATCGCGCCGGGACGGCAGCGCTACGCGCAATTCACCAATGAAGACGGCGGGCTGCTCGACGACCTCATGGTCGCGAATTTCGGCGACCATTTGTTCCTGGTGGTCAACGCCGCCTGCAAGGACGAGGACGAGGCGCATCTGCGCGCGCACCTCTCCGACGCCTGCGAGATCGTGGCGCTGGCCGACCGCGCGCTGATCGCGCTGCAGGGACCGAAGGCCGAATCGGCGCTGGCGAAATTCTGCCCGGATGTCGGTTCGATGAAATTCATGGATGCCGGCCCGCGCCGCGTCGCCGGCATCGACTGTTTCGTCTCGCGCTCCGGCTATACCGGCGAGGACGGTTTTGAGATTTCCGTGCCGGCGGACAAGGCCGAGGCGCTGGTCACCGCCCTGCTCGACAATCCCGACGTGCTGCCGATCGGGCTCGGTGCCCGCGACAGCCTGCGGCTCGAGGCCGGTCTGTGCCTGTACGGCCACGACATCGACACCACGACCACGCCAGTCGAGGGTGCGCTGGAATGGTCGGTGCAAAAGGTCCGCCGCAATGGCGGCGGGCGCGCCGGCGGCTTTCCCGGCGCCGACAAGATCCTCGCCCAATTCGCGCAGGGCGCATCGCGCCGCCGCGTCGGGCTGCGGCCGGACGGTCGCGCCCCGGTGCGCGAGGGCGCGATCCTGTTCGCCGATCCGGCCTCGACCGAGCCGATCGGCAAGGTGACCTCGGGCGGCTTTGGCCCGAGCCTCAATGCGCCGGTCGCGATGGGCTATCTGCCGACATCGCTTTCTGCCACAGGCACCACGGTTTTCGCCGAAGTGCGCGGCCAGCGGCTGCCGCTCAAGGTCGCCGCCACGCCTTTCGTTCCCAATACCTACAAACGCTGAGGATCAACAATGACGACGCTCTACACGTCCGACCACGAATGGCTCCGCATCGAGGGTGACGTCGCGACCATCGGCATCACCGACTACGCGCAATCGCAGCTCGGCGACGTCGTGTTCGTCGAACTGCCCAAGGTCGGCCGCAGCCTGAAGAAGGCCGAGGCCGCCGCCGTCGTCGAATCCGTCAAGGCGGCGTCCGACGTCTATGCGCCGATCACCGGCGAGGTGGTCGAGGTCAACGACACGCTCGTCGCCGAGCCCGCTCTGGTCAATTCGGACGCCGCCGGCAAGGCCTGGTTCTTCAAGATGAAGATATCGGACAAGAGCGAGCTCGGCGGCCTGATGGATGAGGCCGCCTACGCCGCGCACACCGCCTGAGGATGATGCCATGAACGCACCCTTCAAGCCGATCAACGAAGCCGCCACCGATTTCGTCCGCCGCCACATCGGCCCCTCGCCGCGCGACATCAACGCGATGCTGGAGACGGTCGGCGCCGCGAGCCTGCAGGTGCTGATGAGCGAAACCCTGCCCGCCTCGATCCGGCAGCAGGCGCCGCTCGATCTCGGGCGCGCGCTGAGCGAGACCGAGGCGCTCGCCCACATGAGCGAGCTTGCGAACCAGAACCAGGTGTTCACCTCGCTGATCGGCCAGGGCTATTCCGGCACCATCCTGCCCGCGGTGATCCAGCGCAACATTCTGGAGAATCCGGCCTGGTACACCGCCTATACGCCGTATCAGCCCGAGATCAGCCAGGGCCGGCTGGAGGCGCTGTTCAACTTCCAGACCATGATCTGCGATCTCACCGGGCTCGACGTCGCCAACGCCTCGCTGCTCGACGAGGCGACCGCGGCGGCGGAAGCGATGGCGCTCGCCGAACGGCATTCGCAGGTGAAGTCAAAACTGTTCTTCGTCGACACGGAGGTGCATCCGCAGACGCTGGCGGTGATGCGCACCCGCGCCGCGCCGCTGGGCTGGGCGCTGGTCGTCGGCGATCCCCTCACCGAGCTCGACAAGGCCGACGTGATCGGCGCGCTGCTGCAATATCCGGGCACGTCGGGCGCGGTGCGCGACCTCAAGCCCGCCATCGCCGCACTGCGCGCCAAAGGCGCGCTGGCGATCGTCGCGGCCGACCTGCTGGCGCTGACCGTTCTCGCCTCGCCCGGCGAGCTCGGCGCCGACATCGCGGTCGGCTCGGCGCAGCGCTTCGGCGTGCCGATGGGCTATGGCGGGCCGCATGCCGCCTACATGGCGGTGCGCGATGCGCTGAAGCGCTCGCTGCCCGGCCGCATCGTCGGCCTGTCGGTGGATTCGCGCGGGCTGCCGGCCTATCGCCTCGCATTGCAGACCCGCGAGCAGCATATCCGCCGCGAGAAGGCGACCTCCAACATCTGCACCGCGCAGGTGCTGCTGGCCGTGATCGCCTCGATGTACGCGGTGTATCACGGCCCCGAGGGTCTGACCCACATCGCGCGCAGCGTGCATCGCCGCGCCGCGGTGCTCGCCGCCGGCCTGCGCAAGCTCGGCTTTGCCCCAACCAGCGAGGCCTTCTTCGACACCGTGACCGTCGAGGTCGGCGCCAGGCAGCACGAGCTGATCGCCCGCGCGCTGGCGGAGCGGATCAATCTGCGGATCGGCGAGACGACGCTCGGCATCGCGCTCGACGAGACCTCGACGCCGGAGACGGTCGAAACCGTATGGCGGGTTTTCGGCGGCAAGCTCGTCTTTGCCGAAATCGAGGCGACCGCGCGCGAGGCGCTGCCGAAGGACCTGAAGCGGACCAGCGCCTTCCTCACCCATCCGGTGTTCAACACCCATCGCTCGGAGACCGAGCTGCTGCGCTACATGCGCAAGCTCTCAGACCGCGACCTCGCGCTCGACCGCGCGATGATCCCGCTCGGCTCCTGCACCATGAAGCTGAACGCCACCACGGAAATGATCCCGCTGACCTGGCCGGCGTTCGGCCAGCTGCATCCGTTCGCCCCAGTGGATCAGGCCAAGGGCTATCACGCGCTGTTCAAGCGGCTGGAGCAGTGGCTGTGCGACATCACCGGCTATGACGCGGTGTCGCTGCAGCCGAACTCCGGCGCGCAGGGCGAATATGCCGGGCTGCTTGCGATCCGCGGCTATCATCTGGCGCGCGGCGAGCCGCACCGCAAAGTCTGCCTGATCCCCTCCTCCGCGCACGGCACCAACCCGGCCTCGGCCGCGATGGTCGGCATGGATGTCGTGGTGGTGGCGTGCGATGCGCGCGGCGACGTCGACGTCAACGACCTGCGCGCCAAGGCGGAAAAGCATTCCGCCAACCTCGCAGCTGTCATGATCACCTATCCCTCGACCCACGGCGTGTTCGAGGAGCATATCAGCGAGATCTGCGAGGTCGTGCACGCGCATGGCGGACAGGTCTATCTCGACGGCGCCAACATGAATGCGCAGGTCGGCCTGTCGCGGCCCGGCGACTACGGCGCCGATGTCAGCCATCTCAACCTGCACAAGACCTTCTGCATCCCGCATGGCGGCGGCGGCCCCGGCATGGGCCCGATCGGCGTCAAAGCGCATCTTGCGCCCTATCTCCCAAGTCATCCTGAGAATCGCCATCCCGCGACCGACGCCGACATTGCGCACCCGATCGGCCCGGTGTCGGCGGCGCCGTTCGGCTCGGCCTCGATCCTGACCATCTCCTACATCTACATCCTGATGATGGGCGGCGAAGGGCTGACGCGCGCCACGGAAGTGGCGATCCTCAACGCCAACTACATCGCGGCTCGGCTGCAGCCGCACTTCCCGGTGCTGTATCGCAACGCCCGCGGCCGCGTCGCGCATGAGTGCATCGTCGACCCGCGGCCGCTGAAGACCTCCAGCGGCGTCACCGTCGACGATATCGCAAAGCGGCTGATCGACTACGGCTTCCACGCCCCGACCATGAGTTTCCCGGTCGCCGGTACGCTGATGATCGAGCCGACCGAATCGGAATCCAAGATCGAGATCGACCGCTTCTGCGATGCCATGATCGCGATCCGCAACGAGATCGCCGAGGTCGAGAAGGGCCGCTGGACAATCGAGGCCTCGCCGCTGCGCCACGCACCGCACACCGTGCACGACATCGCCGACGATGGCTGGGATCGCGCCTACAGCCGCGCCGAGGGTTGCTTCCCGGCCGGCGTGTCGCGCTCTGACAAATACTGGAGCCCGGTCGGCCGCGTCGACAACGTCTACGGCGATCGCAACCTGGTGTGCTCGTGCCCGCCGGTCGCGGATTACGCGCAGGCGGCGGAATAGCGGAATATGTTGTAGGATGGGTAGAGCCGACGGGTCCGCGCAGCGCGCGGCCCCGTTGGCGAAACCCATCATCTCGCCGCGCGGGCGCAATTGATGGGTTTCGCTTCGCTCTACGCATCCTACGATCTGCTATTATAACGTCCGGCTGATTACGCGGCCAACGAAGCCGCGGCAGGAGGAGCCATGCGCGAGGAATTCTGGTTTCATTTCCCGTTCCGCGTCCGCTATTCCGAGGTCGACGCGCAGGCCGTGGTGTTCAACGCCCACTATTTGACCTACTTCGACACCGCGATCACGGAGTATTTTCGCGCGCTCGGCTACGACTATCTCGGCGAGGTCGCGCGCACCGGCATCGACTTCCACACCGTGAAGACGGTGGTCGAATACAAGGCGCCGATCCGCTTTGACGAGGACATCGAGGTCTGCGTGCGCGTCGCGCGGATCGGCCGCTCCTCGATCAACCTTGCGCTCGCGATCTTCGCCAAAGGCTCGGACGACCTGCGCGCCACCGGCGAGATCATCTGGGTCGCCACCGACCAGAAGACCCATCAGTCAGTCGCGGTGACCGAGGATTTGCGGGCGCTGATCGCGAGCCGGGAAAAGGCGCTGGCGGAGGGGTAGCTGCGCGCGGCGCGCCAAGCGTTGCGCGAGTTGAGTTCTAAGGAGCAATCAGGCACCTGCGGTCAGTATCCCATTGCCAGAGCCGGCTATTGATCAGCTCGGTGCCTCCCCACCAGCGGCTGATCGGATTGTGGCGCCGGAAGTTCAGCTCGTGCTCCAAAACCTCTTCGCCGAAATCGGTCAACGACAACCGGCTCCATAAGTGTCGCTCGTACCGGGCCTTGACATCATCGGGTGCTTCGAGCTCGCTGTTGAACCCTGAGAGAGCCGGTGTCAGGCAATAAGCGAGACCATCCAGCAGAGATTCAATCTCCCGGAGATTGAAAACCGGGCACCTCCGATACGTTTCGGAGGCAAGTCCTGTCGGCTTTTCGCAACCGTCGGACACCAGGTCCAATATCCTGTACTCGGTCGCACCCAACCCGGTCCGCGATCCAGGAATCTCTTCGAGAAGCGCAATGAGCGCGGCGCGAAGCCGCGGAATCGCAGCAAGGTCCTCCATGAGGAGAGCGAAGCAAGGCTCGGGCGTCGGCGCGCGATAGGCGCGCCAAGCCCGGCTTGCCAGCCTGAGACGGTCGTCAGTTACTGGCAGTTTCGGCAACTGCCATTCTGCCAGGCTTTCAGGCAGAAAGTTGCCGGTCTCAGCGTCGGTCTGGACGATGCTGAGCCGTGACAGGATGTCCCGGTACGGCCGCAGAACATCAAGCAGCCAGATCAGAATCAATTGGTCGTTGGGCCGGGGATCGACCCACAGCTCAATGCTGTCACAGCGGGCGCATAACTCGATCAGGCCGAGGTCCTTGCTGAATGGTTCAAGCCGCTTTGGACGGTGATCGTCGAGCCAATGCGAGCCGAGCACGCCATGTTTTGCCGAACGCGCCTCCAGCGAACCTGCAAGCTCCGATGGGGATGGCAGCTTTCGCCAAACAAACCGATGCCTCAGGCCGATGACAACGTCCGCCTTTCCAGCTCGCCTGAGTCTGTCGCACCCGATGTCGTCCGTCGCCAGGATCAGAGTTGTCACGGCACCGCTCGCTCAGTTTGACGACGCTACGATTTGGTCAGCGCCAAATTCCAGCGCCAGAGATTGTCGTTGGTGAGATGCGTGCCGCCCCACCAGCGGTCGATCGGATTGTGGCGGCTGAAATCGTCGGCGCCGGCGAGGACCGCCTTGCCAAGTTCAGTCAGTGCAAGCCGGCTTCGGCTGTAGCGCTCGTGACGATCGGGCGCATCGTGCATGGCGAGGTCGAAAGGCCCCTCGTCGAGGCCCGATACGGCAGGCATCGAACACCGGGCCAATCCATCCAGCAGGGCTCCAACCTCCCAATAGCCGAACGTGCACCGCTCGTTGGGTTTCTCGTGACCGGGAAACAGGTCGTACGGATGCAAATATCCCGCCGAGATCAGCTCCAGCATGCGCATTTCCGTCGCGCCTACTCCGCAGTTGCGCAAGGGAAGCTCTTCCAGCAGCGCAATGACCGAATCCCGCAGGCGCGGAAGCTCGCCCAAATCCTGCTGCAACAGACCGAACCAGGATTCCGGCGTCGGCGCGCGCCAGGCCGCCCACGCCGCGCTGGCGATGTCGAGGTGATCGCTATGGACAGGAGCAAGCCGCAGCTGTTGCGCGGAAAGGTCGCCCGGCTGTTGATCGCCAATGACGCGGTCCGCCGGCAAAATGGCAAGGCGGGACGTGATGTTCGGGTGCAGACGCAAAAAGTCCAGCAGCCAGACCAGTTGCAATTGCGAATTGGGATCGGGATCGACCCAGAGATCGACCGCATCGAAGCGCTCGCAGAATTCGATCAATCCAAGGCCGTGATCACGCGCGTCCGCAAACGGGGCACCGGTGAGATTGTCCAGCCAGTGAGGTGACGGGTCGTGGCGCTCGATCGGGCGCCGCGAGAGCGAGAGATCGAGTTCGTCCGATGCGGGCAGCCGCCCCCAAACGAAGCGATGCTCAATACCGATCACGCAATCCGCGAGCCTCGCTGTCTTCAGGCCGCCGGCGCCGCTATCGGTAAAGGTGAGGATGAGCCTGGACATGATCCTCAATCGGCTCCGCTACGATTTGGTCAGCGCCAAATTCCAGCGCCAGAGATTGTCGTTGGTGAGATGCGTGCCGCCCCACCAGCGGTCGATCGGATTGTGACGGCTGAAATCGTCGGCGCCGGCGAGGACCGCCTTGCCGAATTCGGTCACGGTCAAGCGGCTTCGCCGATAGGCTTCCACGCGAGCGCGTCGATTTTCCGGGTCGATGACGCGCAACTCGTCGTCGAGCCCGGCGATCGCCGGCCGCGGCCCGTGCGCCAGACCCTGGAGCAGCGTGCCGATTTCCTTATCGTTGAACACGCCGCGCTGGCGAAAGCCGCGCAGGTAGAACAGCGTATTGGTGCTCATGAAGCCCGCCCCGATCAGCTCGAGCAGCCGCATTTCGGTCGCGCCAAGTCCCGATCCGCTCCACGGAAGTTCCTGAAGCAAGTCGAGCAGCGCGGGCCGCAGCAAGGGAAACGCGCTCAGGTCGTGCGGGAGCACGTCGAAGCTGGCTTCGGGGGTCGAGGCGCAATAGGCCCGCCACACTTTGCTGGCGGCTTCGACATGCGCCGGCCGGACCTTGACCAGCGGCACTTCGCTCCACCCCTTCCACGTCGGCTCTATCATCATCAGATCGAAGCCGACCAGACGCAATTCCAACTTGGCCACCGTCTCGGGATGCGATCGGACATGATCGAGCAAGCAGGCCAGTTGCATTTGATCGTTCGGGTCCGGATCGAACCAGAGCTCGATGCGATCGAATGATGCGCAATATTCGATGAACGTAAGATCCCTGACGGCGTCGCGCTCGCGACTCCGGGGAAACCAATCGGACCAGTGATCGCCGGGGCTCTGATCGCCAGGACTCTGATCGCTTCCCGCGCCGAAATAGGCGTCCAGCTGCTGCGGTGAGGGCAACGGTCCCCAGACGAACCGAAACCAGACTGAAGCGACGCTCGCGGCAAGCCCTGCACGTTCCAAGTCGGTGCCGGACGAACTGGTCAAAATCAAACGCTTCATCGGCCGCTCATTCAGCATCCCAACATCCCGCGCAAAACGAAACGGGCGCCGAAGACGTCGGCAACTCAACGTCCTCAGCGCCCGCTTGCAGCGAACTTATGCGGCCTCGAGGCTTACTCTTCGGTCGGCTCATCGCCGTCGGCGTCGCTCTCGGGCGTGCCGGCCAGGATCTGCTCGGAGATCAGGCCGGAGTTCTGCCGGATCGCGGCTTCGATCTTCGCGGTGATGTCGGGGTTGGAGCGCAAAAACGCCTTGGAATTCTCGCGGCCCTGGCCGAGCCGCTGGCTGTCATAGGAGAACCAGGCGCCGGATTTCTCGACCAGGCCGGCCTTGACGCCGAGGTCGAGGATCTCGCCCATCTTGGAGACGCCCTCGCCGTACATGATGTCGAACTCGACCTGCTTGAAGGGCGGCGCCAGCTTGTTCTTCACCACCTTGACGCGGGTGGTGTTGCCGACCACTTCGTCGCGCTCCTTGATGGCGCCGATGCGGCGGATGTCGAGGCGGACCGAGGCGTAAAATTTCAGCGCGTTGCCGCCGGTGGTGGTCTCCGGCGAGCCGTACATCACGCCGATCTTCATGCGGATCTGGTTGATGAAGATCACCATGGTGTTGGACTTGTTGATCGAGGCGGTGAGCTTGCGCAGCGCCTGGCTCATCAAGCGGGCCTGCAGGCCCGGCAGCGCATCGCCCATCTCGCCCTCGAGCTCGGCCTTCGGCACCAGCGCCGCGACCGAGTCGATCACCAGCACGTCAACCGCGCCGGAGCGCACCAAGGTGTCGGCGATCTCAAGCGCCTGCTCGCCGGTGTCGGGCTGCGAGATCAGGAGCTCGTCGATGTTGACACCGAGCTTGCGGGCATAGACCGGATCGAGCGCATGTTCGGCGTCGATGAAGGCGCAGATGCCGCCCTTCTTCTGGCCTTCCGCCACCGTGTGCAGCGCCAGCGTGGTCTTGCCCGAGGATTCCGGCCCGTAGATCTCGACGATCCGCCCCTTCGGCAGGCCGCCGACGCCAAGCGCGATATCGAGCCCGAGCGATCCCGACGAAATCGTCTCGACGTCCATCGAACGATCGTTCTTGCCGAGCTTCATCACCGAGCCCTTGCCGAACTGACGCTCGATCTGGGAGAGCGCGGCAGAGAGCGCCTTGGACTTGTCCATGGAGGATCCTTCGACGATACGCAGTGCGGTGGCGGACATTTGGGATGTGCTCCTTATGGCGGGGATTCGCTAGCGGGAAAACGGGACGATGCGACCGGGTGGCAGGCTTTTGTTGATGAGGAACTGCGTACCACGTTTGTTCTATGTTCGCAATATGTTCTTTCGAACAAGTAAACGCCGGCCCGCCTCCATCCACAGCGTCCTGCTTTGCTTTTCGGAGCGGCCTGGATTGCCATTAACCCAGCAGCAACCAAGGGTTAGCCGTTGTTCTCGGTAGAGCTACTGAGACGGCTTGGTGAATGTTCTGGCCACATCATTGGCTATGGGACGCAAGACGTTCTCAACGGCGCCCCCCGGTCGTCCGGGGTTCTCCGCGGGTGAACGGAGTTCCGAAAAAATGAAGGGGCCGCTCGAGGGCGGCCCCTTTGACCCAAAATCCAAAATTATGATTTGGTCACAGAATTAGTGCGTCAACACTTCGTTTACCTAACCCCGCCGGCGCGGTTCTGGCGAGTCCGTAGAATCACTGCACCGACGGACATGGTTAAGGCCGGCCCGGTTGGCGGCCCGCCTTCCACCTAGATCATCGTCACGGCCCGCCTCGCGTCCGGTTCCGACAGCCAGCGGCTGTCCGGCAGCGCGCGGCCGCGCCGGCGGGCGCCGCGGTCCGTAGTTCTCCGGGCTAGAACAAAGTTCCAGAGCCCGAAAAACTACTTAAACCTTCGGTGGAACACGCGGATTTCAGCGGTGTTCGTCACAGCAATGCTGGCCGGCGTGAATTGGCGCGCCGGAAGCGGCAACGATGCCGCCAGCAGATGGATCCGGGACCGGGTCCCGGACGGAATTTCCATAACATTGTCGCTTTGCGGGTTTTGCTTTATGGATGCAACTTATAGTTTAATTGCCGCGTGCCGCCCTGAGTCGCTGGGGAAGTTTCAGATGATCCACAAGGGCATCGAATACAGCGTCACCCAAGTGATGGCCGGCGTTTGGAAATGGCGCTTCCAGATCGGGAACCGGGTCTTCACGGGCAAGACCGAGGCAAAGCTCGACCTCTTGGCGATCCGCCGGGTGCAGCTGCGGATCGACCGCGAGCTGAAGCAGCTCGGGCGCGAGCAGGCCCGCAGCAACGGCGACAAGGACTGAGCCGGGATCGGCCCGAGCGGGGGCGCCTTCAGTCGGCGCTGGCGAGCCGCCGCATCGTGAACTCGATCTCGCCGCCGGGCAGCTCGCGCCAGCTCTCGACCGCGCTCATATAGGCGGCCTTCGGGTAGCGGTTCAGGAAGTCGCGCGCCCGCGAGCGCGCCTGATCGCGCGGCAGGGTGAAGGTCTCGCGCAGATAGCCGTCGTCCGGCTTGCGCCGGGCGGCCATCCGGCTGGCGAGATCGCGCGGGCGAGAGACCATTGTCGCTAATCCGGACCAACTGACGACGTCCCCGATATATAGGGCCGGCGCCGGCGGAATCCGAGTCTGCGGGACGCGCGATTCGGGAACGGCCGCCGGACGCTACTGGCTGCGCTGCGCCGTATTGCCGGACGCTGCGCTGCCGGACGCTGTGCTTCCAGACTTGGTCTTCGGCTTGGCGGGATGCTCGACGGCCTTCTTCGGCGGCGCGTCGTTGCGCACCGCGCCCCAGGGATCGGCCGATGTCTTGGCGTCGGGAATCTTGCGCAGCGACTCCTGATAGGCCTTCTGGTTGGCGGCGTCCTGATCCTTCTCCTCCTGGGTCTTGGTCTTGACCTCAGGCATCAGGTTGACATTGGGCATCTGCGCATAGGCCGGCGCCGACAGCAGCACCGCGACCGCGACCGCGCTCAGAATTCTCATAAGGGCGCTCCCTTGCATTTCCGTGGGGGGTATATCACCGCCAAAAAGCCGTCGCCAAGCGCGCCTGGCAGAGGCGCCAAGATCTTCAAAGCAGGACCTCAAAGATGGTCTGACTTGCAGGATTTCGGCGACTGCATCCAGTCGTCCCAGATCGGACCGCATTTGGTGCAGCCGCTGAGCGCGAGCCCGATTGCGATCACGCCGCCCAGCATCACCAATCGACGGAACATGACGACCCCATCCCCTGAACAGGCGGCCATAGGGCCCCAGAACTGGGGCATTTTCAAGCCCCTGCGCCCCGCCCCCGGAGCGCTGATTTGACCCTGCGCCAGCGCAAATTACAGTTGCGAAACAAAGCAGAAAAGGAATCGACGGCATGACTTTGGCGATGAGCTGGGACGAGTGGGCGCGGCATGACGGGACGGCGCTCGCCGCGCGCGTGCGGAACGGCGAACTGACGCCGCGGGAATTGGCCGCGCAGGCCGCAGCCGCCACAGCCAGGGTCGATGGCGCGCTGTCCGGCGTGGTCGAGCTGTTCGACGACGTCATCGCCGACCCCGCGCGCGACGGCGCCGACCTCAACGGCCCGTTCGCCGGCCTGCCCTTCCTGATGAAGGATCTCGGCCCGACGCTGAAGGGGCGGCTGCAGGAGATGGGCTCGCTGATGATGCGCGGCAACCGCGCCGCAGAGGACACCTTCCTGACCACCAAGCTGCGCAAGGCCGGCCTCAATCTGATCGGCCGCACCACGACGCCGGAATTCGGGGTCTGCAGCTCGGCGGAAAACCCCGCCGTCTATGTCACGCGCAATCCCTGGAATACCGACTACACCACCTGCGGCTCGTCGGCCGGCAGCGCGGCGATGGTCGCCGCCGGCGCGGTGCCGATCGCGCATGCCACCGACGGCGGCGGCTCGATCCGGATTCCCGCCGGCGTCAACGGCAATATCGGGCTGAAGGTCTCGCGCGGCGTGTTCTCGATCGCGCCGCATCTGTCCGATCTCTCCGGCCTGGTCTCGATCCAGGGCTGCCAGTCGCGCTCGGTGCGCGACACCGCGGCCTTCGTCGATGCCTGCCGCGGCGGCGCGCCGGGCGAGTTCATGCCGTACTGGAGCGCGGCGGAGCCGTATACCGCGATGATCGCGCGCGACCCTGCCCGGCTCAAAATCGCACTGTCGCACCAATGGGGCGACTATCGCGCGACGCCGCATATTTCGGCCGAGCTCGAACGGGTCGGACGCTTCCTCGAGGGCCTCGGCCATCAGGTCGATTACGCCCTGCCCGCGATCGACTACCAGGCGGCGTTCGCCGCGCAGACCACCTGCTACATCAGCAATTTCGCGGTCGTGATCGGCAACATGCTGGCGGCGCGCGGACTGCCGCGCCCGCCGGCCGAGCTGATCGAGCCGATCAACATCCGGATCTGGGAGCACGGCAAGGACACCAGCTTCGCCGATCGGGCGCGCATGCAGGCCGTGTTCAACACCACCTCGCGCCGCTTCGGCGCCTTCTTCGAGGACTGGGACATCATCCTGACGCCGATCACGGCGCTGCCGACGCCGAAGGTCGGCACCACGGAATATCTCACCATCTCGGACAATCCGTCGGTGCTGGACTGGTTCGGCAATCTCTGGCGCAACTTCGCCTTCACGCCGCTCGCCAATCTCTGCGGCATCCCCGCGATCTCGCTGCCGCTCGCGACCAACGAGCACGGCCTGCCGCTCGGCATCCAGGCAATCGGAAAGCAGGCCGACGACGGGCTGCTGCTGCAACTCGCCGCCCAGATCGAACGCGCGATCGGCGGCAAATGGAACGACGGCAAGACGCCGCGCGTGCATGTCACGCGCAACTGAAGCGAAATGAAGTTGGGTCGAACGGCGACGGCGCTGCGCTCCCTCGCCCCGTTCTTACGGGGAGAGGGTTGGGGTGAGGGGCTGCTTCCACACAACATGGCGGCAGTTGGACTCGCGGAGACTCCCCCTCACCCGAAATTCAAGCTGCGCTTGAATTTCGACCTCTCCCCGCAAGCGGGGCGAGGTAAACGGAGTCCGTTGCTTGCCGTCCCGCGCTAGAATAAATCACGAGCAACAGTTCAGAGGAAACGGAACGTCATGCAGCAGCAGGCCGGTGAATTCGGGATCGAGGACGCGCGGCGCGCGCTCGGCGAGATCTTTGCGCCGTGGGTGCAGGATCTCAATCTGGCGGTCGAGCAGTTCGACTTCGCAGCCCCTCCGGGCGGCGGCGCCGACTGGCAGCCTGGCGCGGTGCTGCGGCTGCCGTTCTCCGAGCGGCTCTGCCGCAGCGGCGGCACCGTCAGCGGCCAGGCGCTGATGGCGTTCGCCGACACCGCGATGGTGATCGCCAACCTCGCCGCCAACAAGGGCTATCGCGCGATGACCACGGTCGACCAGACCACGCATTTCATGCGCGCGGTGACCGCCTCCGACGTGCTGGCCGACGCCCGCGTGGTCCGCCTCGGCCGCACCATGAGCTTCGGCCGCGTCACCCTGCTTTCCGCCGCCGACAACAAGCCGGTGGCAATGGTCTCGAGCGCCTTCGCGATGCTGCCGGGATAGGATTCTTGCATTAGAGACGGTGTATCTCCTCATCCTGAGAAGCTGATGGGTTTCGCTGCGCTCTACCATCCTACGCAGCTGTCATCGCCCGGCTTGCCGCCTTCGCTAAAGCTCCGGCGCGCCCGAGATCGCAAGCCTCGTCGAAGCCTTGGCGTAGACGGGACCGGGCGATCCAGTACGCCGCGGCCTCTCATTCCATCACCGCGGTCTCTGGAATACTGGATCACCCGCATGCGCGGGTGATGACACTGAGCAAGCTGTTTGACAGTTGAATCAGACAGCCGCAGCACCCATCACCGTCATCCTGAGGAGCGCGCTCTTGCGCGCGTCTCGAAGGATGAATCGGCCCGGCTGGTTGCCGTCGATCCTTCGAAGCTCACGCTCCCTTGAGGCGATTGCGTAGCCCGTAGGATGGGTAGAGCGCAGCGAAACCCATCAACTTCGTGCCGCGCATTGAGATGATGGGTTTCGCTTCGCTCTAACCATCCTACGCAGCTGTCATCGCCCGGCCTGTGCGCAATTGCGCACATGGACCGGGCGATCCAGTACGCCGCGGCCTATCGGCTCAAGCACTGCAGTCTCTGGAATACTGGATCGCCCGCTTTCGCGGGCGATGACACCGAGCAAGCCGAGCAACCAATCCGTCACCCTGAGAGGGTGTGAAGCTTTGTCCTCACCCACCGCTGTCATCGCCCGGCTTGACCGGGCGATCCAGTACGCCGCCGCCTCTCGCTTCTATCACCGGCGTCTCTGGAATACTGGATCACCCGGTCAAGCCGGGTGATGACACCGAGCAAGCTGAGCAAACCAACACCGTCACCCTGAGAGCTTGTGACGGAGTAACCATGACCTTCGATGGTTATGGGTCTCGCCGGGACGACGCTGCAAGCTTACTTGCCGAGCACCGCCTCGGCGGCGTTGACGATGCTGATGGTCGGATTCTTTCCGCAATAGGTGCCGAACTTCTTGGCGTTCTCGACGAACACGTCGGTGTCGATGATCGCCTCGTCGGAATCGCCCTTGTACCAGCCGTCCATCCAGACCAGCACCATCTTGATGGTGTCGTCGCCGCCTTCGACGAACTGCTTGCAGCTCATGGTGGAAAGATCGAGCACGGTGGCACTGGCGGGCGCGGACGACAGCGCGAGCGCGGCGGCAAGCAGGATCGAGGCCGTGGTCTTCATCGGAAATCTCCGTCAGCAAAGGATTCTGAAAACAACAGATCGCCGAGAGCCCCCAGCGCTTCTGCGCGCGGAGTCGTAAACGAGGCATCGCGGCCGGAGCAAGTGAGGCATCCCACACATTGCTCCGAACATCGCTTCGATGCGCGGATTGAGAAGTCGTGTTTGAGAATTGTGACGGCACGAACGGCTCCGCGCCGCTCCGATTCCTGTTTTCAATTTGGTAAAAGCTCGTCCGCCGATCCATTCACCCGGCACCGAGGCTCGCCGCGCCGGCATCATGCGATACGTCGTGCGAGAAATGTTCCAACGAGCATGAACGCGATGCCAATGATGCGCGTCGTGGTGAGCGACGACTTCAGCGCACCGAACGCACCGAACTGATCTATGAGCGCGGCCGACGCAATCTGCCCGAGCAGCACGAAAAACACGGCGTTGGCAACGCCGATGCGCGGCGCCGTCCATGTGATCCCCAGGATGTACAGAGAGACAACCAGTCCGCCTGCGTAATAGAGCGGCGTCGCGCTGAACCAGTCGTGCTTCGGCAAGCCAAGGAAGATCATGGCAATACCGCAGACGATGGAGCCGAGAACGAAAAGAATGAAGGCGGCCGCCCAGGGACTCCCGAGCTCGGAGCCAAGCCTCGAGTTCCACGCGGCCATGATCGGAATGCAGACTCCGGTCACAAGCATGAGAAAGGAGAGCAGAAAAGTACCAGATGCGGACGTCATGTTGTTGCTCCGTGGCGATGTCACCGGACGGCTCCCTGGAGATGTGAGACGATATTGCTCGGCGTGCCGTTCTCGATCGCCGGGCCGCTTCGCGGCTCTGCGTGGCCTCGATCAATTGCTTCGCCCTCCGTGGCTCGGCATTCCTCGCACGGACGACAAAAACGACTCGTCGACGGATCGCGCGTGTCCTGCACATTGGATGCGCCGACCTTCGCATGTGTCGCAACCGGATTTACTTCGACCGCGCTCGAAGCATAATCTCTGGACTATTCCTGCGTGACCTCCGTACACTCCGGTCATGAGCAGTCCTAACAAGCTGGCGGAAGTCGGGGACATCATCGGCGACCAGGCGCGCGCAGTGATACTCTGTACGCTCCTGGATGGTTGTAGCCACAGTGCGACCGAACTGGCGGGAGTTGCGGGCGTTACGCCGCAGACTGCGAGTTGGCATCTGGCGAAATTGACGGACGGTCAGTTGATCACTCCCGAGAGGCGAGGTCGTAACCGGTATTTCCGACTGGCGGGACCGCTTGTGGGGCAAGCGCTGGAAGCAGTGATGGCGATTGCGATAACCGCGGTGCGTCCGTCGCGCTCGCATGCGCTCTCGGAGCGTGAGCAGACATTGCGCGATGCGCGAACCTGTTACGACCACTTTGCCGGAAAATTAGGAGTGGGGCTGACCCAGGCCTTCATAAAGCAGAAGCTGATCGTGCTTTCGAGGGATGGCGGTCTCCTTACGGCACGTGGGACGAAATCGCTTTCCGATTTCGGCATCGATCTGGCGGCGGTACAAGGCTCGAAGCGTCAATTTTGCCGATCGTGCCTCGACTGGAGTGAGCAAAGGCCACACTTGGGTGGCGCCGTCGCCGCGGCATTCGCCACACGTTGCTTCGATTTGGGCTGGGTACGGCGCCTGCCCGGCACGCGAGCCATTGCAATCACGCCCCCTGGCATCAAAGGCTTCAGGGAGCGGTTCGGCATGACCGTCTAGCCCGAGCGCATGCCCTGGGCTGCAATTGTATCCGCGAAGAACCTTCGCTCCTCTCCCGCTTGCGGAAGGTGCAGCAAATGCCTCCCGGCCGATTCAACCTGTCATCATTCGCTCTGCGGGAGCGAGCCGGCGCCTGGCACAATTTCGGAATATTGGAAGACTACCCCTGACTTGCCCGACGTGTCAAGCCGCCATGTCGAACGTGTCAGTAGCTCGTGATCTGTCGCCTGTTTGTAGCTCGTGAAGTGTCGTGTTTTTGGTGCCCCGGGACAAAGGGGGCACGATGGGCACGGCATCCATTCACGAGGGTGTACGACGGATGCGGTTTTCAGATTTGCTGGAACGGACGGAAGCGAGGGAACTGACGCAGGAGGCGGCTGCGGAGTTTCTCGGGGTCAGTGTTCGGACCTTCCAACGCTGGGCGGAGCGTTATGAGGCGGAGGGCGATATCGGGCTGGTGGACCGGCGCATGGGACGGCGATCGCCGCGGCGGGCACCGGAGGAAGAGCTGGAGCGGATGCTGGGACTGTTCCGGGACAAGTACGCGGACTTCACGGTGAAGCACTTCCACGAGCAGTTGCAAAAGCGGCATGACTATGTGCTGGGCTATACGGTGACGAAGCTCGCGCTGCAGGCGGCGGGCCTGGTACGGAAGGCGCCGAAGCGTTCGGCGCACCGTAAGAAGCGCCCACGCCGGCCGCTGCCGGGGATGCTGCTGCACCAGGACGGATCGCGCCACGTCTGGATCGAGGATCTGCCGGCGATGGACCTGATCGTGACGATGGACGATGCGACCAGCGAGGTCTACTCGATGCTGCTGGTCGAGGAAGAAGGCACGCCTCGACGTTCCTGGCCCTGCGCGAGGTGATTGGCGAGCGCGGCTTGTTCTGTGCGCTCTACACCGATCGCGGCAGCCATTATTTCCTTACCCCGAAGGCTGGCGAGAAGGTCTCGAAGACGCAACAAACCCAGGTGGGACGGGCTTTGTCGCATCTTGGGATCGAGCATATCGCGGCCTATTCGCCGCAGGCGCGGGGACGCTCCGAGCGGCTGTTTGGCACGCTGCAGGACCGCCTGCCAAAGGAGCTGCGGCTCGCCGGGATCAAGACGGTCGAAGCCGCCAATGCGTGGTTGAAGGCGCATTACATCGCCGAACACAACGCCGCATTTGCGATCAAGGCCGAACAGCAAGGCACCGCCTTCGTTGCCGACCGCCACGAGGCCTGGCGCGAGGCGCTGTGCGTGATCGAGGAGCGAACCGTCGCCAACGACAATACCGTCGCATGGAAAGGTCGCCGGCTGCAGTTGCCGGAGAGCCGGCTGAGGCCTCACTTCGTCAGGGCCCTGGTGCGGGTGCATGAGTATCCCGATGGCACCGTCAGCGTGTTCCTCGGCCCGCATCGATTGGCGAGGTTTAGCGCCAACGGACAGCAGATCAGCCCCGACGCATCTCAGCCTGGCAGCGTGCTCGGAGCCGTCAAGGACAAGCCCTGGCGGGCGCGCAAGCGCGCGTCCTTGACCGCTCCTGCGCGCGCCGCCGTCGAGACAACGCGGGTCGGGACGGAGAAACGGGCTTCAAATCGAACAAAGAAACCCGCCCGCAGGGCTGACCAGACCGCTCCATCCATGGCATGACAAACCCGGCGCTCCCGTCCACGCCTTCCGGGGGCGCCCAAAACTCCAAAACGAAGGCGACAGATCACGAGCTACAAAAACACGACATCTTCACCCGCTATGGACAGTGGCCATATCGAACGCCGGCAGCCCGCCCGGCTACTTTGCATGGGGTTGTTTTTCGGCATTTTGCTTGGCGGCCGGATCAGGTCCTAGCCGGCCTCGGGCGGCGTCACCTGGCGGCGGACGATCTGCGCGGCGAGCTCGATCAGGATCCGCTTGGTGTCGGAACTCTGCACCTCGCGGAACACCCGCAGCATCCGCAGCTCGAGCAGGGACTGCAGCGACGGCGTGACATCCGCAGGGAGCTCGGTCGACGGTCCCAGCATCCTGGCGAGCGCCGTCAGGCGGCGATCGTCGATCCGGGCCGCGCCGCCGGCGCCGACCTTGGCTGGAGTCGTGCCGAGCACCTCGGCGACGTCACGCTGCGACAGCCCGATCGCGCGCCACCGCTCCTGCACCAGCCGATCGATCTGTTCGTCGTGCGATGTGCTCATGGCGCGCCCACCCGATCTTCATCAAGCGATCCCCGGCGCCCGGAGATAAAGCCGGCGAACATGTTGATCAGCTGCTCGCCCTGATACGACTTCAGGAGATCGTTGGGATGGACGAACTCGTCCCGGAACCAGGGATATTTGCGGCCGTCGAAGGCCTGGATGATCCAGTCGATCAGCTGCCGCACGCGCGGAATGCGGTGCGCGTCGGGATGATAGGCGAGCCAGATGTCGAACTCGAACTTGAAGC
Source organism: Bradyrhizobium ivorense (assembly GCF_900696085.1). Lineage (GTDB taxonomy): Bacteria > Pseudomonadota > Alphaproteobacteria > Rhizobiales > Xanthobacteraceae > Bradyrhizobium > Bradyrhizobium ivorense. The sequence goes on along the minus strand of NZ_CAADFC020000009.1, from coordinate 364,708 downwards.
CGATATCGAGCGGCAGCAGCGGATCGCCGAGGGTGGGAACGTAGGTCGGCAGCCAGCCGATCCCGGCGCCTTTCGCGACCGACCAGAAATGCGCCGTCGAGACGTTGTTGCGCATCGCGACGAAGCCGACCTGCTCGCGTCCGAGATGCTTCTCGTACAATTCCCGGCCCTTGGTCTGCTCGGCGTCCTGCAGCACGATGCGGTGGTTCTGCTTGATGTCGTCGGCGCTCTTCGGCATGCCGTAGAGGTCGACATAGGACTGGCTGACGAACGGCATGATGTGCAGCCGGCCGAGCTTCAGCCGCTTGATATCCGGTTGCTCCGGCCGTTCGAGCTGGATCGCGGCGTCGGCTTCGAGCCGCAGCAGATCGGCCGGGCGCATCTCGCATTTCAGGTCGACCAATAGCCCGCGATGGGCGCGCTGGAATTCGACCAGTCGCGGCACCAGCCAGAACGTGCCGAGACCTTCGGTGACGGCAAGCCGGACCTCGCCGTTGAGCGCCGGCGCCACCTGGTTGAGCATGCGGTCGAGCCGGAACGACGCCTCTTCCATCTGCCGTGCTTCTTCGAGCACGCGGGCGCCTTCCGGCGTCAGCCTGACGCCGTCGACATGGCGCGTCAGCAGCCGCGTTTGATAGGTATCCTCGAGTTGAGAGATCCGCTTCTTGAGAAAATTCGCGGAGACGTTGAGCTCGGCCGCGGCGGCCCGAAAGCTGCCGACCCGGGCGACCTGCAGAAAGATCCGCACCGTGTCCCAATCGGTGAGCCGGGCCTGGCGCGCACCGGAGTGCGCACCCATGGTCTGAGATGTTCGCATACAATTCATCCGGGCTGCACCTTATTATCAAGACCGCGCGCGAATGCAATCAGGGGGTGAAGCGTGAGACGAACCCAGCCCGGACCTGCGGCCTCGACCTCTATCGAAGCGTTCCCTCTGCTCGACAATCTTGCGACATGCGCGGACGCATGGGTGGACCTGATGCAACTGCAGGCACCGGCCCAAGAAGCGCAAGAAGCCGAAGACCGGCGCGCACGGTTGGCGACGCGCGCCGGTACAATTCGGACCGTTACGGAATGTTCCGGGCGATCGCGGCCGAATTTGCACGATGCGGTTGTCGAGGCGATGCCGCCGGCGCGCAAGCAGCTGTAAGGGTGCGATGTGGTCGTGCAGCCGATGTCAGAAATCGATAATGCCGAGCGCGATGCTCTTGGCGACGCCGTGCGTCTTGTTGGACGCATCGAGCTTGCGCAGCGCCTGCTTGATGAAGCCCTCCACCGTCTCCGGCGAGAGGCCGAGGATCTGCGCGGTGTCGGCCACGGTCTTGCCGCGCGCCGCCCACGCCATCGCCTCGCGCTCGCGGCCCGTGAGCTTGATCGTCGCGGCGGCGTCGGCAGGCTTCAGGATGGCCGGCGCGTTGCGCTGGTCGCGACCCACGATGTCCATCGCCCGCTGCACCCAGTAGATCATCACGAGATGCAGCTCGTGCCGGGAGCGGTTCATGAGCTTGTCGAAGCTCTGCGGCTCGTCCTCCCAGAAGAACACGGTCGAGCTGGAGTGCACCGCGCCGAACCGGTCGCGATAGTGCAACGGCACGACGAAGCCGTCCTTGAAGCCGAACTCGCGGGCGGCATCCATCGTCCTGACCTCGGGCGGCCGCTTGCGCCCGTTGCGTTCCGGCAGCTTCAGGCTGCTCCAGGTGAACGGCGTGTTGGTCCGCCGCGAGCGCGCCAGCGCCGGATCGCAATGCACGAAGTCGTTCTGGATGTAGGTGCGTTCCCATGCCGGTGGGTAGGTGCCGGTGTGATACGGCAGATCGAGTTCCGGCCGGCCGGCATCGATGAAGCCAAAGCCGGAGAAGCCGTAATCCTGGATGATCCGGTGCAGCGACCGGCGAAGCTCGTCCATCGTCGCCGATGTCTCAATGGTCGAGATTGCGTCGTCGAGACCCATCGCTCAAACCCCCGGATTCGGGGGGTATCACAATTGTCGGCTTCTGTCCCAGATGAGGCGACATCTGGAGGCGGCAGCAGCTTGCCGGTCAGCGTTGCTGCGCGGCTATCAGGGGGTGATGCGTGAAGCGAGTTCAGCCCGGATACGTTGCCTCGGCATGCATCGAAGCCTTCCCACTGGTCGCCGACCTCGCGACGAAAAGCGAAATCCTGATGGACATTCTGAAAGACCCGGCGCCGGACGATGAGGCGCTCGACCGCCGCGAGCGCTATGCCGCCCGCGCCAATGCAATCCTCGCGCTGATCGAATGCTCGAACGAAGTGCGGCCCAAGCTGCGCGAGGCGATCGTCGAAGCGATGCTGTGGGCGCGCACGCAGCCGTGACGTTGCAGTCGTGACCTTGCAGCGGTGACGTGAAGGCCCGCGCCCAGCTGAGATCATGATGCGATCATGATCTCAGCTCTCCCTTTATTTGAGCATGATCCTTTCGGAAAACCGGTTCCCACTTTTCCGGATCATGCTCTAGTCGCGCGTCGCGGTCAGGGCTTTCATCGTCGCGCCTGCGGCAAGCGCGGCGTCGTTCGGATCGATCTCGATCTGCAGACCGCGCTGGCCGCCATTGACGAAGACGGTGACGTGGGTGAGGGCGGACTCGTCGATCGCGGTCGGCGCGCGCTTCTTCTGGCCGAACGGGCTGATGCCGCCGACATGGTAGCCGGTGAGCCGCTCGGCGTCGGCCGGGCGCATCATCTTCGCCGACTTGCCGCCGAACGCTGCGGCGAGCTTCTTCATGCTGAGCTCGCAGTCGGACGGCACCACCGCGCAGACCGGCTTGCCGTCGACCTCCACCATCAGTGTCTTCAGCATCCGGTCCGGCTCGACGCCGAGCGCCTGCGCCGCCTGCAGCCCGATGCTCTCGGCATCGGAATCGTAGACATAGGTGTGAAGCTTGAAGGCGATGCCGAGCCTGCGCAGGGCCATGGTGGCGGGTGTGGAATTGGGCATGGATCAAACTGATTTCATGAAAGCGGAATGATCGCCGCAATGGGCAGTGCGATCAATGATCCATATGGTCCACCGCGGCCGCCCCAACATTAAATTCTCGCCAGCGTGGGGCGGGCTTGCCTGCCCCGGGATTTTCAGGGGATATCAAGGAGTTGGACCCTATCCAAAAGGCTTAAAAGGCGGCCTTCTTGCTTGCGCAGCCGGGCCGCTTCCTTTATCCGGTAGGCGCCTTGCCTGCGCGTGGCCTGGCCGCGGATTGGGCTGGGCATAAGCGCATGATCGAACGCGAGCGGACGCGTTTTCGCCGCGATCATGGTCTGAAAACACCTGAAGGGAACAGCTTCGAAATGGCCAATGTTGTCGTCGTCGGCGCCCAGTGGGGCGACGAGGGGAAGGGCAAGATCGTCGACTGGCTGTCGGAACAGGCCGACATCGTCGTGCGCTTCCAGGGCGGCCACAATGCCGGCCATACGCTCGTGATCAATGGCGAGACCTACAAGCTGGCGCTGCTGCCGTCCGGCGTGCTGCGGCCGCACAAGCTCGCCGTGATCGGCAACGGCGTGGTGTTCGACCCGCAGGCCTTCCTCGACGAGGTGGCCAAACTGAAGGGGCAGGGCGTCGCGGTGGGGCCCGAGAACCTGCGCATCGCCGAGAATGTGACCCTGATCCTGCCGCTGCATCGCGAGCTCGATTCGCTGCGCGAATCCTCCAATGCCATCACCTCGATCGGCACCACCCGCCGCGGCATCGGCCCGGCCTATGAGGACAAGGTCGGCCGGCGCGCCATCCGCCTGATGGACCTCGCCGACCTCGACACCCTGCCGCACAAGATCGACCGCCTGCTGGCGCACCACAACGCGCTGCGCCGCGGCCTCAATCTGGAGGAGATCGACGGCAGGGGCATTCTGGCCGAGCTGTCGGCGATGGCGCCCAAGCTCTTGCCCTATGCCGAGACGGTGTGGCGGCTGCTCGACCTCAAGCGCCGCGAGGGCAAGCGCATCCTGTTCGAGGGCGCCCAGGGCGCGCTGCTCGACGTCGACCACGGCACCTATCCCTATGTGACCTCGTCCAACACGGTGGCGGCCCAGGCCGCGACCGGCACCGGCATGGGACCGGGCGCCGTCGGCTATGTGCTCGGGATCTGCAAGGCCTACACCACCCGGGTCGGCCAGGGCCCGTTCCCGACCGAGCTGAAGGACGAGATCGGCGAGGAGATCGGCCGCCGCGGCAAGGAATTCGGCGTCAACACCGGGCGCAAGCGGCGGGTCGGCTGGTTCGACGCCATGCTGGTGCGACAGACTGTCCGGACCTGTGGAATTGGCGGGCTGGCGCTGACCAAGCTCGATATTCTGGACGGGTTCGACAGCATCCAAGTTTGCGTCGGCTACCGGCTCGATGGCAAGGAAATCGATCATTTGCCGGCCGGCGAGGGCGCGCAGGCCCGCGTCGAGCCGATCTACGAGACCATCGAAGGATGGAAGCAGCCGACGGCCAACGCCCGGTCCTGGGCGGATCTGCCGGCCCAGGCCATCAAATACGTCCGCCGGGTCGAGGAGCTGGTGGGGTGTCCGATCGCCCTGTTGTCCACCAGCCCGGAACGTGAGGATACTATTCTGGTACAGAATCCGTTCGAGGCTTAACGGGATATTACCTATATCCCACCAATTGTGTGGAAATGGCTGACTACTACCCGCTGATCGCCCGTGCCATTGCCGGATTGGACCCCAACGCCCCCGGCGAAGCCCGCCGCGCGCTGTACGCGCGGGCGCGCACGGCGCTGATTCAGCAGCTCCGCGGCGTGCAGCCGCCGCTGTCGGAATCCGAGATCACCCGCGAGCGGCTGTCGCTGGAGGAGGCCGTCCGCAAGGTCGAGGCGGAAGCCGCCCAGCGCGCCCGCGAGGCCTCCCGTCCGGGCGGTGCCGCCCGCGGCAATGATGCGCCGCGCCGGGCCAACGCCCGGCCGCCGGAGGGCACTTCCGCCGAGCCGGTGCGTCCGCGGCTGTCGAACCCGCCGCCCGGCGAACCGCGCCCGCCGCGCAATCTGCGACCCGATGCGCCGCCGACCCCGCCGCGCCCGCAAAACCCGCCGCTCCCGTCGGCCCCGGAGTCGCAGTCATCGCCGCCACGGCCGGGTGGTCCGCCGCGCCGTGGCCCGGAGGGGGCACCGCCGCCGGCTGCCCCCGGTGTCCGCGGCTTCCGCGACATCACGGCCGACGCCGACGATCTCGGCCGCGCCGCGGCGCAGGCCAGCCGCAACGCGCGCAAGACCTACGCCAACGTGCCGTCGCCCTCGCCGGAATTCGACCGACTCGAGCCGAGCCTGGAGAACCGCGGCGCCGATCCCGACGCGCAATACGCCTACGACGAGGCGGCCGAGGAGGCCGAGCGCTACGCGCCGCAGCCGTCGCAGGCGCCGCCGCCGCGATCGCGGATCGGCAATGGCGAGCGTGAGCCGAAGAAGCCGCGGCTCGGCTCGACGTTCCCGTTCAAGACCGCGATCGTGATCGGCATTCTGCTGATCCTGGTCGGTGTCGGCATTCTCTATCGCCAGGACGCGATGATCTTCGCCAGCAGCCTGTTCAAATCGCAGCCTGCCGTCGAAGCGCCGAAGGATGCCTCGGCGCCCGCAACCAAGCCGAAGATCGCCGACCGCGTCGGCCAGCCCTCGGCGTCGGGCGAACCGGTCGCCCCGGTGGCGCAGCGCGTCGTGCTCTATGACGAGGATCCGTCCGATCCGAAGGGCAAGCAGTATGTCGGCTCGGTGGTGTGGCGCACGGAGCAGGTCAAGGCGTCCGGCAACCAGAAGCCTGATATCGCCGTGCGCGCCGACATCGACATCCCCGATCGCAAGTTCAAGATGACGATGTCGTTCCGCCGCAACACCGATTCATCGCTGCCGGCAAGCCACACCGCAGAATTGACCTTCATCCTGCCGCAGGATTTCGCCAATGGCGGCGTCGGCAACGTGCCGGGCATCCTGATGAAGTCGAACGAGCAGGCGCGCGGCACGCCGCTGTCCGGCCTCGCGGTCAAGGTCACCGACGGCTTCTTCCTGGTCGGCCTCTCCAACGTCGACCTCGACCGCTCGCGCAACCTGCAGCTCCTCAAGGAGCGCTCCTGGTTCGACGTGCCGCTGGTCTACACCAACCAGCGCCGCGCCATCATCGCGATCGAAAAGGGCGCTCCGGGCGAGCGCGCCTTCAACGAAGCCTTCGCGGCATGGGGCGAGTGAGGGGCCTCGCCTCTCATTCCGCGCAAACGCGGCCTGGCAGCGCGGAACGAATTTCCCCTAGAACCGTCGTAGGACTGCGCTACACTCGTTTGACGTCGGGCGAGGGCAGGCCATGAAACGCTACATCATCTTCGCAGCCATTGGGCCGTTCATCGCCGGCTTCCTGCTGTTGCTGGCGAACACCTACCAGTCCGGCTACTGGACCGAGACCAACAGCGGCGAGGTGGCAAAGCTGTTCGCCGTGTTCCTGAAATCGCTGCAATACAACTATCTGTTCGGCATCGTGCCGGCGCTGATGCTCGGCGCGATCGACGACATCCTGATGCATGTCAGGCGCGTCGCGCCCGTGGTGCGGATGCTGATCGTCGCGGCGCTGGCGTTCACCGGCACGGCGCTGATGTATGCCTCGCACGGCTCCGAGAGCGGGCCGACGCAGTTCATCCTGTACGGGCTGGTCGGCTTCATCCCGGCCACGCTCACCTCGTGGCTGGCGCACAAATATGCCGAGGAACTGTATCAGCCGGCGGCGGCGGCGCAGCACTGATCCCATCATGCGAGAAGCAGGGTGTACCTCGCCCCGCTTGCCGGGAGAGGTCGAAATTCAAGCGCAGCTTGAATTTCGGGTGAGGGGGACTCTCCGCACAGCGTCTCTCACCGACTTCGCGGAAAGTCCCCCTCATCCCGACCTTCTCCCCGCAAGCGGGGAGAAGGAGCAGAGCAGATGACACAGTGGTAATGTGCCGCAACTTGCAGCGGCGGAATGCGTTACCCATGTGATGGCCATGCCCGAGGACGACATTTTTTCACCTCACGCCACGCGATCGCGGCCGCCGTTCGGCGGAACGCAGGCGCGCGGCAAGGTCATCGACCAGGACGGGCGCGAGCTGTCGGATGCCGCGCCGTTCCAGCAGTTCGAGGGCTTTCAGTTCGACTTCCGCAACGCCACCGCCAACCCGTTCGGCAATCTGACGCGCGAGCAGCGGCTCGAGCGGCTGGAGATGATTGCAAAGCTGCTCGATGTCGCCTTCATCGTGCCGGGCACCAATGTGCGCTACGGCATCGACGGGCTGATCGGCCTGATCCCGGTGATCGGCGACATCATCACCACGGCGATCTCGCTGTGGCTGGTGCGCGAGGCCCGTTTGCTCGGCGCACCCTGGCACATCACGGCGCGGATGCTCGCCAATGTCGCGGTGGACGGCGTGGTCGGCATGGTGCCGGTGGCGGGCGATGCGTTCGACGTCATGTTCCGCGCCAACGTCCGCAACGTGCGGATGCTGCGGCGCTGGCTCGACAAGCAGCCGCGCCTGTAACGCGCCACCTTCACCCGTCAAAACAAAAGCCCCCGGATCGATCCGAGGGCTTTTCGTTGAAGAGGGACGAAGCCGTTATGCGGCGTCGGCGTCGGTCTGGCTGGCGGCAGGGCGCGGACGGCGCGGCAGCGGGAAGGCCTCGCTCTCATAGAGCGAGCGGATGCCGTTCTGGTCAAAGCGCGCTTCCTCGACCTGCAGATAGGCGCCGTTCAGCGAATCCGCCGGCAACTGCTCCATCGCGAACTGCACGGCTTCGGCAGCGGTGCCAAAGCGGCGATAGGCGAAGCCGGCCCGCTTCTTCTTGCGGATCGCGGCAGGAAACAGCTCGGCGGACGTGTTGTAGTTGAACGGACGCAGGGGACGCATGGTCGACGACCTCTTTGTGTTTTTGGCGCTAGGGCGGTGAAAGGGATTTTTGGCACGACAGGCGGCAAACGGCGGCACGCCGACGTGTCATTTCGCCCTCTAATATAGGCCCATTTGACAGAAATGCGACCCCAGAACTGGCCCGGCAAGGCACATGATGAATCTGCGCATAGCGCCGGAACCGGCCGGATAAGTCATTTTATTTCAATAACTTAAGGCCGTCATATCTTGTCGAGCCAGGCCAGGATCGCTACCACGATCAAAATCACCCCGAAAAGCCCCATTCCGGAGTGGCCGAGCCCATAGCCATAGCCGCGGATCCGGCCGCTATAGCCGCCAAGCAAGATTATCACCAGGAGGATGATCAGGATCAGTCCGAGCGACATGGCGCCCTCCTCGTAAGGAGGCGGCAGCCGCCCGGCGAGACGCCGACGGCCCCGCGGACCTCAGCAAACCACATTCCGCGCGGCGGGACGAGAACTTCGTGGTCATTCCGGGGTGTGTGAGTCCGCCGTCATTCCGGGGCGATGCGCAGCACCGACCTCCGGTGCGCAGTTGCGCACCTGAGAATCTCGAGATTCCGGGTTCAGTTCTGCGGACTGCCCCGGGATGACGATCGCGACGACAATCCCGTTGCCGTCACTTCTTGCTGTCGTCGATCGGCAGCACCTTCAGCGTCGTCGCATACGGCTCGACGCGCAGCGAGTCGCTGGCGATCAGGCCGACCTTGTGCAGCGGCGCCTGCTCGAGGTCGCCGGCGGCGGATTTGTGCACGGCATATTGCCAGACGCTCAGCGAGCCCTTGGCGACCAGCATCTTAGCGACCCCGCCGGCATTCTGGCCCTCGACCTGCGCGAGCTCGGCATCGGTCAGCCCGATCACGATCTCATCCTTGCTGGTGACGACCTTGAACAGCGAGACCTTGTCGGCGGCAAAGGCAGGTAGGCTCACGACGCTCTCCATGATGAGGCTGGCAAGTCCGAGACCAATCAAAAGCTTTCTGGGAATGCTGGGCATCAAACTGTCCTTGAAATTGTCTTTGAAATTGTCCTTGGGGTTTCGCGCGGGGAGCCGCGCGGCCAAAACAAAACCCCGCGCGACCGGTTCTTGGTCGCGCGGGGCGGGCAATACGTTCGACGCGATGGCGGGCTATTTGCAGCCCCAGCTCGTCATTGCCGGGCTTGACCCGGCAATCCATCGCAGCAAGAGATTCCTTTGTTTGATGGATGCGCGGGTCCCGGCTGCGCCAAGAGGCTTCGCCGAGGCACTGCAAGCCCGCGCATGACGGGTGGTGGTACCGGGCCTACTTCTTCTCGTTCAGCTTCAGCGCCGCCGAGTTGATGCAGTAGCGCAGCCCGGTCGGGCCGGGGCCGTCATTGAAGACGTGGCCGAGATGGCCGTCGCATTTCGAGCACAGCACCTCGGTGCGGATCATGCCGTGGGTGGTGTCCTGCTCCTCGTCGACATGGCTCTCCACCGCGGGCTTCGAGAAGCTCGGCCAGCCGCAGCCGGAGTCGAACTTCTGGTCGGACTCGAACAGCGTCTGCCCGCAGCCGGCGCAGACATAGGTGCCCTTGCGGGGATCATGCTCGTATTCGCCGGTGAACGGCCGCTCGGTCGCCTTCTCGCGCAGCACGGCATACTGCATCGGCGTCAATTCCTTGCGCCACTCGGCCTCGCTCTTGCGGATCTTGCCGTCGGTCTTGGTGTCGGACATGGAAACTCCGTTGTTGGTCGTCATTGCGAGCGAAGCGAAGCAATCCAGTGTCAGGGACGCAGAATGGATTGCTTCGTCGCTTCGCTCCTCGCAATGACGGAGACTGTTCTCCTAGTTGGTAGCCTTGGCGGCATTCACCAGCGTCGGCTTCTCGATGTAGTTCTCCGCAAAGATCTTCTTCAGGTTCTCGACCTTCGGGATGTCGTTATAGGCAATATAGGGCTGACTCGGGTGCAGCGTCAGATAGTCCTGGTGATAGCTCTCCGCCGGATAGAACGCCTCCAGCGCGCCGACCTTGGTCACGATCGGCTTCTTGTAGACCTTCGCCGCGTTGAGCTGGGCGATATAGGCGTCCGCCACCTTCTTTTGCTCGGCGTTGGTGGTAAAGATCGCCGAGCGATACTGCGTGCCGCTGTCGGGGCCCTGGCGGTTGAGCTGGGTCGGGTCGTGCACGACGGAGAAGAAGATCTGCAGGATCTTGCCGTAGGAAATCTTCTGCGGGTCGTACTTGATCTCGACGGATTCCGCGTGGCCGGTCGAGCCGGTCGAGACCATGCTGTAGTCGGCGGTCGCCTTGCTGCCACCGGAGTAGCCGGACACCGCGCTGGCGATGCCGGCGGTGTGCTGGAACACGCCCTGCACGCCCCAGAAGCAGCCGCCGGCAAGCACCGCGGTCTTCAGCCCGGTCTCCTGCGCGTCCGCCGCGGGCGGCGGGATGATCACGGCGTCCTCGGCGGCAACCGAGGGCGCAACGGCAAAGGCGGCAACGGCCAGCGCGCCGATCGCGGCGGCGCAAAGCGTGAGGCGGCTGAGGGAACGGCTGGGCATGGGTTCCTCGTGGGATCGGATTTGGGGGCCAGTTTAGAGCGGAAGCCGGCATTCGCAATCGGGCCGGCTCGCTCCGACGCTCCCAAGATACGGGGCAAAGGGCGTTTTGTTACGGCCGCAGCCACACGGTTCCGTGAGGAAAAGGCCCGCGATTCAAGGAAGTAGCGGGCCGTTCAAAAAGCGTCATTCCGGGATGGTCCGAAGGACCAGACCCGGAATCTCGAGATTCTCGGTGCGCAATCGCGCACCTGAGGGTTCGATGCTAACGCATCGCCCCGGAATGACGGTGGCTACACCACGATGCTGAGCCGCTTCGCCGCCCGCGTGATTCCCGTGTACAGCCACCTTGCCCGCGAATCCTGGAACGCAAAGCTTTCGTCAAACAGCACGACGTCGTCCCATTGCGAGCCCTGCGACTTGTGCACGGTCAGCACATAGCCGTAGTCGAACTCGTCATAGGGCTTGCGCTGCTCCCACGGGATGCCCTCGATGCCGCCGTCGAAGCATTCGCCGCGCACTGAAACCTTGGTGACCTTGTAGCCAAAATCCTCGTCCGGCATCACGCGCATGGTGATGATCTTGGATTTCGACTGCGCCCGCGCTTTCACCCGCCACAGCCCGCCGTTGAACAGGCCCTTCTTGCGGTTGTTGCGCAGGCAGACCAGCTTGTCGCCGGCCACTGGCAACGGATCCTCGATGTTCTGCCGTTGCCGCACCCGCATGTTGTAGGCGCGGCGGGTGTTGTTGCGGCCGACCAGCACCTGGTCGGCGCCCATCACCCGGTCCGGATCGAGCTCCTTGCGCGACACCACCTCGCTCTCGCCGTGGCGGCCGATCTCGAGCTCGCGGCCCTCGCGGATGTCCATCGACATCCGCACGATCGGATCGTCCTGCGCCTGGCGGTGCACCTCGGTCAGCATCGCGTCGGGCTCGGCGTCGGTGAAGAAGCCGCCGCCCTGGATCGGCGGCAATTGCGCGGGATCGCCGAGCACCAGGAGCGGGCACTCGAACGACATCAAATCGCGGCCGAGCTCGGCATCGACCATCGAGCACTCGTCGATCACGATCAGCTTTGCCTTCGACGCCGGCGCGTCGTCCCAGAGCTCAAAGCTCGGCTGCTCGACGCCGGACTCGCGGGCGCGGTAGATCAGCGAATGGATGGTGGAGGCGTTGTCGCAGCCCTTGTTGCGCATCACCAGCGCCGCCTTGCCGGTGAAGGCCGCGAACTTGACCTCGCCGTCGACGCCCTCGGCGATGTGGCGGGCCAGCGTGGTCTTGCCGGTTCCGGCATAGCCGAACAGCCGAAACACCGGCGGCGTGCCGCCCTGGCCGGGCTTGGCCTTGAGCCAGTCGGCGACGGCTTTCAACGCGATGTCCTGATGCGGCGTAAAGGTGGTCATGAGCTTTCGGAGGAATGAGCACGTGACGGGTAACGCCGCGACTCGGGCGAACACAAGCTAAACATTCATGCGTTTCGATCAAGTCAGCTTCCGCTGCGCGGAATTGGAGTTTCGCGTCCGAGGCTAGACTTGGGTCGAGGCGGCACTACACTTGCCGAAAACAACAAGAGGTCGGGACCGCAACAAGACGCGACCTCGGGAGTGACCTGATGAAATTCGGCATCTTTTACGAGCTGCAACTGCCGCGTCCCTGGAACGACGGCGACGAGCTCCGCCTCTACCAGAACGCGCTGACCCAATTGGAGACCGCCGACCGCCTCGGCTACGACTACGCCTGGGTGGTGGAGCATCACTTCCTCGAGGAATATTCGCACTCGCCGGCGCCGGAATCCTTCCTCGCCGCGGCGAGTCAGCGCACCAAAAACATCCGGCTCGGCCACGGCATCTTCCAGCTCACCACCAATCATCCGGCGCGCGTCGCCGAGCGCGTCGCGGTGCTCGATCTCCTCAGCAACGGCCGCTGCGAGTTCGGCATGGGCGAGAGCGCCTCGATCACCGAGCTCACGCCATTCGGCCGCGACATGGAGACCAAGCGCGAGGTGTTCGAGGAAGCCGTCGAGGCGATCTTCCCGATGTTCACCAAGGTCGGCACCGAGCATCACGGTAAGTATTTCGACATCCCCTTGCGCAACGTGGTGCCGAAGCCGGTGCAGAAGCCGCACCCGCCGCTCTGGATGGCGTGCTCGCAGCTGCCGACCATCGAGCGTGCCGGGCAGAACGGCTTTGGCGCGCTCGGCTTCCAGTTCGTCAGCGCCGACGCCGCGCACGCCTGGGTGCACGCCTATTACAACGCGATCACCAAACGGCTGAACAAGCTCGCCGACTACGAGATCAATCCGAACATGGCGCTGGTCTCGTTCTTCATGTGCGCCGAGACCGACGAGGAGGCGCGCCGCCGCGCCGACGGCGCCACCTTCTTCCAGTTCGCGCTGCGCTATTACGGCCAGGCGCAGAACCGGCAGCGGCCGGCGCCGGGCACGGTCAACATGTGGGACGAGTACAACAAGTGGAAGCGCGAAAATCCCGAGGCACAGGAGGCCGCGCTGCGCGGCGGCCTGATCGGCTCGCCGGAGACCATCGCCAGGAAGCTGCGGCGCTTCCGCACCTCGCATATCGACCAGGTGATCCTGCTCAACCAGGCCGGCAAGAACAGCCATGAGCATATCTGCGAGTCGCTCGAACTGTTCGCCAAGGAAGTGATGCCGGAGTTCCAGCACGATCCCGAGCACGAGGCGTGGAAGCGGGGCGTGCTGTCCGGCGCGATCCAGCTCGAGGAGATCGACACCGAGGCGTTCACCGATCGCTACGGCAAGCTCGCGGTCAGCGTCGCTCCGAAGTCGGCCGCCGCAGGCTGATCGATTGCTGAAGCATCGCTCCGATCACCCTCCCCTGGAGGGGGAGGGTCGACGCGAATGAAATGAGCGGCGGGGTGGGGTGACGGTCTCTCCACCCGAGCAGTCCTCGTGTTGAGAGATCACCCCACCCCGGTTCGCATTGCGCTTCGCTTCATGCGAACCGACCCTCCCCCTCCAGGGGAGGGTGAAGAGAGGGTGCAGCTTAAGATTCCTTGTTCTGACGCGTAGTCTTCGCGCTAACCGGCGACCGCTCCGCTCGAAAACGTTTCTGTGCCGCAACCTCGCGATCTCGTGAGGAAAATAATTCGCTACACCCACACAGCGGCTTGAAAGAAACGACACGCGCGATGCCCGGACCGAAGCGCTGGCATCGCTATTTTTGTGCAGCGCTCGACAGCTTCATTCGCACGTCCCATCATCCCTGACATCGCATGATCGCGCGGCCATCGCGCTTGATCGTCAGGAGAGTTTTGGAATGAAGCGTCGTGAGTTCCTCAATCTGTCGCTCGGCTCCGTTGCGGCCGCCGCGCTGTCGGGGCGCGCGCAGGCACAGGCGGACGCGAAGGAGATTCGTATCGGCTATCAGAAGAACGGCGTGCTCGTCATCACGCGCCAGCGCGAAGCCTTGGAAAATCATTTCAGGCCGCAGGGCATCAGCGTGAAATGGGTCGAGTTCTCCTCGGGCCCGCCGATGATGGAGGCGATGAATGTCGGCAGTGTCGATTACGGCGCCGTCGGCGATTCCCCGCCGATCTTCGCGCAGGCCGTCGGTGCCGCCATCGTTTATGCCGCGGCGCAGCCCATCATCAACGGCTCGGGCATCCTGGTGCCGCAGAACTCGACGATCAGCAGCATCGCGGATCTCAAGGGCAAGCGCGTCGGTTTCACCAAGGGGTCCAGTGCGCATAACGTCGTGATCCAGACGTTGGAGAAGGCCGGACTGACCTATGACGACATCACGCCGGTCTATCTGACGCCGCCGGACGCCGGCCCCGCCTTTGCGAATGGCGGCATCGATGCCTGGGCGATCTGGGATCCCTATTTTGCAATCGCCGAGACCAGGCAGAACGGTCGCATCCTGGTCAAGACGCGCGACATCACCAAGACCAACTCGTTCTACATCGCCAATCGCGACTTCGCGAAGACCCGCGGCCAGGTCCTGCAGCAGATCGTCGATGTCACGACGGCGACGGCGGCCTGGGCGCAGGCGCATCCCGACGAGGTCGCGCAATCGCTCGCCGCGGTCACCGGCGTGCCGCTCGATATCCAGACCATCGCGGCGCGGCGGGCCGGCTTTGCGGTCGGTCCGGTGACCGCCGACATCATCGCGACCCAGCAGGGCGTCGCCGACCGCTTCTTCAAGCTGGGCCTGATCCCGCGGCAGATTGCCGTCCGCGACATCGTCTGGCGCAACCCGCAGACCTGATCCCGCACTCATTGATCCGAGGACCTCACATGACGCGTTTGTTTCGACGCTGGATTGCCTACGCGGTGCTGTCGGTCAGCATGGTCGCCGCGACCGTCGGCGCCTCCTATGGCGAGGACAAGGTCGTCCGCATCGGCTACCAGAAATACGGCAAGCTGGTGCTGTTGAAGAGCAAGGGGACGCTCGAGGAGAAACTCAAGGCGGTCGGCTACAAGGCGGTCTGGACCGAGTTTCCCTCGGGGCCGCCGCTGCTCGAAGCGCTCAATGTCGGCGCGATCGATTTCGGCAACACCGGCGAGGCGCCGCCGGTGTTCGCGCAGGCCGCCGGTGCGCCGATCCAGTATGTCGCCTATGAGCCGGCCGCGCCGAAGGGCGAGGCGATCCTGGTGCAGAAGGACAGCCCGATCAAATCGGTGGCTGATCTAAAGGGCAAGAAGGTCGCGCTCAACAAGGGCTCCAACGTCCACTATCTCCTGGTCAAGGCGCTGGAGAAGGCCGGCGTCAAATATTCCGAGATCGAGCCGGCGTTCCTGGCGCCCGCCGATGCCCGCGCGGCGTTCGAACGCGGCGCGGTCGACGCCTGGGTGATCTGGGATCCGTTCCAGTCGGCGGCGGAAGCCGCCACCGGCGCCCGCATTCTCGCCGACGGCACCGGCATCGTCGCGAACTACCAGTTCTATTTCTCCTCGAAGAAGTTCCTGCAGAGCGATCCCAAGGTCGTCGACGTCGTGCTGGCGCAGCTCAGCGAGGTCGATGACTGGGCGAAGCACGATATCCACGCCGTCGCCGAGCAGCTCGCGCCGACGATCGGCCTGTCGGTGCCGGTGGTCGAGGTCGCGCTGAAGCGCCAGTCCTACGGCATCAAGCCGCTCAACGATACCGTGATCGCCGACCAGCAGCAGATCGCCGACACGTTCTTCGCACTGGGCCTGATTCCCAAACAGATCAAGATTTCCGACGTCGCATGGAGGCCGGGCACGTGAGCAGCAAAGACAACGCCAACATCCTCTGGTTCCTGCCGACCCACGGTGACAGCCGCTATCTCGGCACGTCGATCGGCGGCCGCGAGGTGAACTTCAACTATCTGCGCCAGATCGCGCAGGCCGCCGATCAGCTCGGCTATTACGGCGTGCTGCTGCCGACCGGGCGCAGCTGCGAGGATTCCTGGGTGGTGGCCTCCGCCGTCGCGCCGTGGACCGAACGGCTGCGCTATCTCGTGGCGGTCAGGCCCGGCCTGCAATCGCCAAGCGTTGCCGCACGCATGACCGCGACCTTGGACCGGCTCTCCCACGGCCGTCTGCTGATCAATGTCGTCACCGGCGGCGATCCGATCGAAAACAAGGGCGACGGCATTTTCCTCGACCATGACGAGCGCTACGCGGTCACGCGCGAGTTCCTCAACGTCTACAGCGATCTGCTTGCCGGCAAGACCGTCAACGTCGAGGGCAAGCACATCCGGATCGAGGACGGCCGCCTGCTGTTCAATCCGGTGCAGTCGCCGCGGCCGCCGCTCTATTTCGGCGGCTCGTCGGACGCCGGCATCGACGTCGCGGCCGACACCGTCGACAAGTACCTCACTTGGGGCGAGCCGCCGGCGCAGGTTGCCGAGAAGGTCGCGAAGGTGAAGGCGATCGCCGCGCAGCGCGGCCGCAAGCTGTCGTTCGGTATCCGCCTGCACGTCATCGTGCGCGAGACCAACGCGGAGGCCTGGCGCGCCGCCGACGAATTGATCCAGTACGTCACCGACGACACCATTGCCGCCGCGCAGAAGATCTTCGGCCGGATGGACTCGGTCGGCCAGCAGCGCATGGCCGAGCTGCATGGCGGCCGCCGTGACAAGCTCGAGATCAGCCCGAACCTGTGGGCCGGCGTCGGCCTGGTGCGCGGCGGGGCCGGCACCGCGCTGGTCGGCGATCCCCAGACCGTCGCCGCGCGGATCAAGGAGTATCAGGACATCGGCATCGATACCTTCATCATGTCGGGCTACCCGCATCTCGAAGAGGCCTATCGCTTCGCCGAGCTGGTGTTCCCGCTGCTGTCGCTGGCGCAGCCGGGCAATGTGACGCCGATCCGCGTCAACACCGGGCCGTTCGGTGAAACCATCGGCAACGACTACCGTCCGCAGAAACAGGCATCGCAATCATGAGCTTGATTGATTCTCTCCCGCGCGTCGGCGCACCGAAGCTGCCGAAGGTCGATGGCCTGATCCCGTGGATCGTGCCGCTCGCCATCATCCTGATCTGGCAGCTTGCCTGCGTCACCGGCTTTGTGCCCTCGCGCGTGCTGCCGGCGCCGAGCGACGTCGCAGTGGCTGGATGGAAGCTGCTGCTGTCGGGCGAATTGATCAAGAACATCTGGGTCAGCTTCTGGCGTGCCTCGATCGGCTTTTTGATCGGCGGCAGCATCGGCTTCGCCTTCGGGCTCGCCAACGGCCTGTCGCAGCTGTCGGCAAAGCTCACCGACACCACGCTGCAGATGGTGCGCAACATCCCGCATCTGGCGCTGATCCCGCTGGTCATCCTGTGGTTCGGCATTGACGAGTCGGCAAAGCTGTTTTTGGTGGCGCTCGGGGTGTTCTTCCCGATCTATCTCAACACGCTGCACGGCATCCGCACCGTCGATCCGCAGCTGATCGAGATGGGCCGCATCTACGGCATGAGCGACGGCGAATTGTTCCGCCGGGTGATCTTCCCCGGCGCGCTGCCGTCGATCTTCGTCGGCCTGCGCTTTGCGCTCGGCATCATGTGGCTGACCTTGATCGTCGCCGAGACCATCGCGGCCTCGTCCGGCCTCGGCTACATGGCGATGCAGGCGCGCGAGTTCATGCTGATCGACGTCGTCGTGCTCTCGATCCTGATCTACGCCTTGCTCGGCAAGCTCGCCGACAGCGCCTCGCGGGCGCTGGAGCGGCTGACGCTGGCCTGGCATCCCGCCTTCCAGAACAAGTGAGAGTGAAGAATGCAAGAAGCGCTTCGTTTCCAACCCGTGGATGCCCGGCCGGTTGCGCGTGCCAACTTCATCGCCGAGGTGCAGCATCTGCGGCGCGCTCCGGACAATGCGGCTCGCGGGCTGTCGCTGACCATCCGCGGCCTGCGAAAGTCGTTCGGCGACAATGAGGTGCTGCGCGGCATCGACCTACACATCCCCGCCGGCCAGTTCGTTGCGATCGTCGGCCGCTCCGGCTGCGGCAAGAGCACGCTGCTGCGGCTGATTGCCGGTCTCGACAAGCCGACGGCGGGGAGCATCGCCTTCGGCGAGGAGCCGCGGGCGCAGGACGTCCGCGTCATGTTCCAGGAGCCGCGTTTGCTGCCATGGGCGCGCGTGCTCTCCAATGTCGAGGTCGGCCTCGGGCGCGAGCGCGCGTCGGCCGATGCGCAGGCGCGCGCCGAGCACGCGCTGGTCGAGGTCGGGCTCGGCGACAAGCGCGGGCAGTGGCCCTCGGTGTTGTCGGGCGGCCAGAAGCAGCGCGTGGCGCTGGCGCGGGCGCTGGTCAGCCAGCCGCGCGTGCTGGCGTTTGACGAGCCGCTCGGCGCGCTCGATGCGCTGACCCGGATCTCCATGCAGCAACTGCTCGAGCGCGTCTGGCGCGACCAGGGCTTTTCCGCGATCCTCGTCACGCATGACGTCGCCGAGGCGGTTGCGCTCGCCGACCGCGTGCTGGTCATCGAGGACGGCCGCATTGCCCAGGATGTCACGGTCGATCTGCCGCGGCCGCGCCGCCGCGGCTCGGCGGAGCTTGCCGCGCTGGAGGGCGAGATCCTGAAGCATCTGCTCGAAGGCAGTGAAGACACGCAGTGAGGCCGTCATGAACCCCGTCGTGCGCAACATCGCGATCGACTCTGCCGTTTCCGCTGCCGAATTTCGCGGCGCGATGCGCCACCTCACCGGCGGGGTCAGCGTCATCACGGCCGGGCGGGGCAAGGACATCTCGGGGATGACGGTGAGCTCGGTGTCGTCGCTGTCGGTCGATCCGCCGTCGTTGATGGTCAGCATCAACCGCACCGCCTCGTCCTATCCGCTGATCGCGCGCCATGGCGTGTTCGGCGTCAACATCCTGACCGCCGATCAGCTCGACATCGCCGAACGCTTCACCGGCAAGGGAGGCCTGAAAGGGGCGGAGCGGTTTGCCGGGGCCGAATGGACGACAAGCGCCTCCGGCGTGCCGCTCCTGGTCGGCGCGCTGGCCGCGCTCGACTGCGAGGTCGAGGAGATCATCGAGCGGCATTCGCATGCGATCGTGATCGGCCGCGTGCTCGAGGTGATCGCCTCGCAGCGCACCGCCGCGCTGGCCTACTGGCACGGTGAATATGTCGCGATCGACCGCGAAGAGGACGCCGTGCGGCTGGCCGAAGTCAGTTTGCCGTCGCGTCACGTCCATGCGCGAGGCCTACGCTAGGGCTCAATTCGCGATCACGACCCGGACCAGTGCGACCAGGAGACTGTGGAACAAGATGATGGACCACAGGAAGACTCAGTCGTCCCGGTTCATGGGGCCGAGAACCGCGGCCCATGCGTGGCGACAGCCGGCCGCGAGTTGTGACATGAGGCGTGGACGCATGACACTCGCTTAGCGGAATACGCTCTGCCGAGCCTTGCTATTCGTTGCCAGAAGTTTGAGGTTGTGTGTCAGCCATCGCTGTTCGAACCACGATATGCCCGTGGCGTGTCGCCGGTCCAGCGGACGAAAGCATGTGTGAACGAGCTGACCTCGCTATAGCCCAATAGCCATGCGATTTCAGAAATCGGCAGTTCGGCTTCCTTGAGGTAACGGCGCGCAAGCGCAATTCGAAACGCCTCGAGGACATTCGAAAAACTCAGTCCCTCGGACGACAATGCCCGCGCAAGCGTTCTCCGGCTCATGCCAAGGCGGCGCGCGATCTCCACGGCGCTGGCTTTGCCGTGCGGGAGCAACCGGGCGATCTGATCTTCAACGCGGGATCGCACACTGGTCCGTCGTGATGCGCGGTCGCCGAGCGCCTGGTCGGCATATTGAAGCAGCATCTTGTTGAGGTGCAAATCCGCTCCCACGACGGGCAGCGCGCCGATCTGGGAAGGAAACAGGACCTCATCCCTGTCAGCCGCAAATTCGATTTCGCATCCCAGTTGAGATCGGACATCCAATGGGATTTCGCGTCTGTAGTGCCTCAATTTGATTTGCGTCGGGGCCAGCCTGCCGCCGGTCAGCGCGCGGCAAATACGGACCAGCGCAATCAACCAAAATTCCGCGTGGTGACGGTCCGATGACCTGTCGATGTTGACATACTCGAATTGAATGCCGAATCCGTGCTCCAGAGACGTCCGTAGCCGCACCCCCTCGTTGTTGATCGCGCAGTAGCGTCCGCCGATGTGCAGGGCGTCGCCGAGCTGCTCCGATGAAGCCATGACATAGTACAGAAGCCCGATCTCCCCAAGCTCGAAACCCTGAGCCAGGCGGAATCCGAAGCAGTCGTCCTGCAACTTCGCGGCGGCGAGCTCGAGGATTCTGATCTGCGCTCGTGCGGCGATGCGACGCTTGCTGTCGGCGATGTCGTCGGCCGTCAGGCCTGCGGCCGACAGGATCGGGGCGAGGGCAACCTGCTCGTCCCGGAGCCGGGCACATGCGAGACGCGCGATCCCGCCGGTAGAGCTTGGTATCGAGGGCAGGGTGCTTGCAGGGCGTCTGACGGTCTTCATTCGGCACCGATGTGTGTTCTCGGCAAACGTCGAGAGCTTCCCGGATCGCATTTTGACCTATGTCAAATGACCTCGCGGGTTCGAGACAATCCGTTTTGACAAGATCTCCCAATTAGCTGGCCCAGGATCACAAGACGTGACGAAGGCAATCATCTAGCCGATGGCCTCGCGGCCGCTCCACTGCCCTGAACCGACGGCAGCTGGCTCCAACTGGCCGGCGCAAGGGCAAAATTCATGAAGGACATCGTCACGCATTGGGAGCCGCTGCAGGCTGCTGCGGCCGAGCGCACGCCGACTGGAAAGCCGTGATGACTGGACCAGGACGAGCTCAACAGAGCGGCACGCACCGGTCAATTCATTTCCTGATCACGGAAGACGAGACCGCAGGCGCCTGGCGTTACTCGTTTTCGATCGGCAATCGCAACTTCGCGGGCAAGATCCAGGCGGTCCTGGGATTGCTGGCCGCGCGCCGCGTCAAGATGAAAATCGATCGGGTGTTGAGGCTGGATGCGTTAATGAAGGCTCATGCCGACGCTGTCGTCGAGCCGGGTGCTGATCGCAGCCCGATCGCGCCTTCGCCGGCGGTCCGTCGTGCCTCTGCGTCCGGCGAACGGCTGGAGAAAGACGTCGAGCCGCGCCCTCCGCTCAGCCCACCGACCGATCACGAGGATTAGCGCAGAAGAGCTCGCCCGCGAAGGCTTGACATTGGCCAATATCGTACGCGCCACTCACGCGAGGCTCCACCAAGCCATGTTGCTGACGCAATCTCTGTCTTAATCGCTGACAATTCAAAGCACTGCGTGAGGACCACTCTGGTTCACACGACGGTTCCCTAAGCCGGGGGTCGGCTCGAATCCGCAAAGGATTGGCGCGAGGTCATGAACGCTTCCGCGTTCACTCGACCATGTTTGCGATTTCGGGAACCGGACGATCGAGAAAATCACAGGAGATATGATGTTGTTCCGCTCGAGCGCCGCGGTTTGCGGCGCCCTGGCCGCGCTTGCCGTTTTTGTTACCGTTGCTCGAAGTGAAGAGCGTGGAGTTCACTCAAGCGCCGTCGTCAATGCCGCCTCCGGGGATGCCATCGTTGGCGCGGCTTCCACGTACAACCCGTTCAAGCCCGGCAAGGAGGAGGGCGGTCCGAGCACAGCCTCCGGCGAACGCTATGATCCCTCTGTCTGGGCGGCTGCCATCAAAACGAGTTTGCGCCGGAAATTTGGTGGGGTGCAATTTGGCGCACGGCCGAAATATGCCCTCGTCGAGGCCGTCGGCAAGAAGGTCATCGTCAAGATAAATGACGTGGGGCCGTTAAGGCCCGGCCGTATCATTGACCTCAACGAGCGAACGATGCGCTATTTCGATCCGAGCCTGGACCTCGGAGTCATTAACGACGTGAAAGTTAGCCCGCTTGCAGGAGACTATTGGGTCCCGGGACCGGTGGGCTGAACGTTGCTTGCAGCGGCGGTGCCGCCCTTGATTGGGGCAGCCGCCGCCGTGCAGCGCGTGCGTGTTGGCCTGACGACGCCAGGCGTTAGCTCATGATCGCGGTCAGGGTCGCCGGCGTATCGATGGTGACGGTGCTGCCGCGGACGCCGGACCAGACCGCCTGGATGACCTGCGGTTTGTTGCCGAGCGGGATGCCGACCACCAATGTGGTCGGGACGCGGCCGAAGGATTGCGGGGTCGGCTCGTTATAGGTGAAGCCCGCGACGACCCCGGACATCACGCCGTTGACGGTGATACCGAAGCTGCCGCCTGGGGTATCGTTGCCCTGGGCGTAGGGGAACGGAACGTTCAGGATGATAATAGAGGTGATGCCGACGCCCTCCGGGATCGTGATCGAAAGGCCTGGTATCGCCACGAACGACCCGGAATTGGTGGTCAGGATGCCGCTGGTCTGCGCGTAAACAGCCATATCGCTCTCCAGTTGTTTGAAAGTCTAAAACAATGGGAGATTGAGTACGGCAACTGGTTCCAAGATTCAAGGGATGAAACGGCGGCGTCACCGCGGGCCTGCGGCGGCAGGCGCGGCATGTTGCCGGTGGCGCTTTGCCGGCGGACGGATTAGAAGCCTCCGATGTTTCGGAGGCGTGACGGTTCGATGAAGCGCGTGGGAACCTGGCTGTTCTATCTCGTCGGCGCGGTCGCCGTCGGCTATCTCGCGCTCTATGCGTATATGATGTTCACCGGCCACGATATCACACCCGGCGATCCGATCCACATCTTCCGCAAGCCCGACGCGCCGAACTATTCGTGAGGCGAGGCGGCCGCATGGGCCTGCCTCGCTGTTTTGCGTTACTCAACCAGCGGTTGCGATGCGCTGGTAGTCGCCTCCGCCATTGCCGGCCGGGGTGATCGGGATGCCGCCGTCGGCATATTCGTTCAGCTTGTTGCGCAGGGTGCGGATCGAGATGCCCAAAATGTTGGCGGCGTGGGTGCGGTTGCCGAGGCAATGCTTCAGCGTCTCCAGGATCAGGTCACGCTCGACGTCGGCGACGGTGCGGCCGACCAGCGCGCGGGTGACCTGCTCGGCGGCCAGCGTGGCATGGGCGACCGCGGGCGCGGTCTTGGCAAGGTCGAGCCGGTCGCCGTCCGGGGTGATGATCGCGTCGGGGCCGATCTCGTCGCCCTGCGCCATCAGCACCGAGCGGTGGATGGTGTTTTCGAGCTCGCGGACGTTGCCCTGCCAGCGGTTCGCGGTCAGCACGCGGCGCGCCTCCGCCGAGAGCGGCCGCACCGGCAGGCCGTTGGCCTCGGCATATTTCTTGGCGAAGTGCTGCGCCAGTTCGAGGATATCGGCCGGGCGATCGCGCAGCGGCGGGATCTTCAGGTTGACAACGTTGAGGCGAAACAGCAGGTCCTCGCGGAAGGTGCCGGCGCGCACCGCTTCCGACAGATTGCGGTTCGAGGTCGCGACGATCCGGATGTCGACCGGCACGGGCCTCGTGCCGCCGACGCGGTCGATCACCCGCTCCTGGATCGCGCGCAGCAGCTTCGATTGCAAACGGACATCCATCTCGGAGATTTCGTCGAGCAGCAGGGTGCCGCCGGTCGCCTCCTCGAACTTGCCGATGCGGCGCGCGACGGCGCCGGTGAAGGCGCCCTTCTCATGGCCGAACAGCTCGGATTCCAGCAGGTGCTCCGGGATCGCCGCGCAGTTGATCGAGATGAACGGCCGCTTGGCGCGGGCCGAGCGGGAATGGACGTAGCGCGCCAGCACCTCCTTGCCGGTGCCGGAGTCGCCGGTGATCATCACCGACGCATCCGAGCCTGCGATCTGCTGCGCGAGCTTGATCACCCGGCCCATCGCCTCGTCGCGCCAGATCAGGTCGCGGGCGTCGTTGGCGACCGCGGCGAGCACGGCTGCGATCAGCTCGGGATCGGGCGGCAGCGGGATGTATTCCTTGGCGCCGGCGTGGATCGCGGCGACCGCGGCGCGGGCGTCGTTGGAGATGCCGCAGGCGACGATCGGCACGTGGATGTGCTCGGCCTCGAGCCGCATCACGAGATCGCGGATGTCGAGCCCGACATCGACCAGCAAGAGATCGGCGCCCTTGCCGCCGCGCACCACGTTCATCGCCTGGTCCGAGGTCTCGGCGTGGGTGACGGTGGCGCCGTTCTCCATCGCGATCTTGGTGGCGGTCGTGAGCTGGCCCTTCAGGGTGCCTACGATGAGAAGCCGCATGAAAAATCTCCTGTTCGTCTCGCCGCGCCGGTCGTGCGCGCTGCCGCAAATTGTTAAGAGCGTTCCGCCTTGATGATTTCGGTCATGGTCACGCCGAGCTTGTCTTCCACCAGCACCACTTCGCCACGCGCCACCAGGCGGTTGTTGACATAGATGTCGATCGCCTCGCCGACGCGGCGGTCGAGCTCCAGCACGGTGCCGGGCCCGAGCTTCAAGAGATCGCCGACGTCCATTTTGGAGCGGCCGAGCACCGCCGAGACCTGCACCGGCACGTCGAACACGGCCTCGAGATCGGCGGCGATGCGCGAGGCATTTTCGTCCTCGTTGTAGCCGATGTCGTCGATCGTAGGCGCATCGGCCGCGTTGAGATCGGGAAGCGGGACGTGGGTGTCGGTGTCGCTCATGGTTCAGCCCTCAATCGCCGTCAGCCAGCCTGACCGCGGGACGCCAGATAGCGCCCGACCAGTTCGTTGATCTTCGCCTCGATGGCGGCGCGCTCCAGCACCACGCCGCCGTCGGCCCATTCGATCCGGCAGTCGCCGGTTGCAATCGTCGGTTCGGCCAGGATCACCAGCCGGCCCTGGAAGCCGTTCTGCGCCGCCATCCGCTCGATGCTGTCGCGCGCCGCGTCGTACAGCGCATCGTTGATGCGCACCACGAGATGCGGCGTCGCCACCAGATGGGAGAAGCAGTCGCTGACCAGCGCCATGATCTCGCCGAGCGGCTCGCGCGCCACCAGCTCGGTGCAGAGCTTGCGGGCGACCGCGACCGCGACGTCGACCGCCTCGGTCTCCATCCGCATCTCGATGCCGGCAAAGCGCGCCGCAATGCCCCGGATCGACGTTCCGATCTCCTCCAGCGCCTGCGCGGAGCGGCGGTCGCTCTCGACCTTGGCCTCGCGCAGCGCGGCATCGTAGCCGGCGCGATAGGCCCGCGCCTCGGCATCGGCGATCTTCTGCGCGATCTCGACCGGCGTCGCCGCGCGCTCGCGGGCACGGTCGGGTGCCGAGAAGTCGGTGTCGAACATGAATTTCGCGGGCGCGGCCATCAGTACACCAGCTCGTCGTCGGCGCGGTTCTTGGTCAGCGTGATTTCGCCGCGGGCGGCCATGTCCTTGGCGAGGTTGACCAGCAGCGCCTGCGCCTCGTCGACGTCGCGCAGCCGCACCGGGCCCATCGCGGCCATGTCGTCCATCAGCATCTTGCCGGCGCGCGAGGACATGTTGCCGAGGAAGAAGCTGCGCACCTCCTCGTTGGCGCTCTTCAGCGCGACGCCGAGCTTGTCCTTGTCGATATTGCGCATCAAAGTCTGCGCCGAGGCGGCGTCGAGTTTGATCAGATCGTCGAAGGTGAACATCAGCGCCTTGATGCGCTCGGCGGATTCGCGGTTCTCTTCTTCGAGTGAGGTGATGAAGCGGGTCTCGGTCTGGCGGTCGAAATTGTTGAAGATTTCCGCCATCACCTCATGGGCGTCGCGGCGGCGGGTCTGCGACAGGTTCGACATGAATTCGGTGCGCAACGTCTGCTCGACGCGCTCGATCACTTCCTTCTGCACCGCTTCCATCCGCAGCATGCGGCCGACGACGTCGAGCGCGATGTCCTCGGGCAGGATCGCCAGCACCCGCGCGGCGTGCTCCGGCTTCAGTTTCGACAGCACCACGGCGATGGTTTGCGGGTACTCGTTCTTCAGATAGTTGGCGAGCACCTCTTCCTGCACGTTGGAGAGTTTCTCCCACATGTTGCGCCCCGCAGGGCCGCGGATCTCGTCCATGATGCCGGAGACGCGCTCGGCCGGCAGGTACTGCTGCAGCAGCCGCTCGGTGGCGTCGAAATTGCCCATCAGCGCGCCGGAGGCCGACATCCGCGAGACGAATTCGAGCATCAAATCCTCGACCACCTCGGCCTCGACGGTGCCGAGGGTGGACATGTGGACCGACAGCTCGCGCACCTCGTCGTCGTCGAGCATCGACCAGATCTTGCCGCCATACTGCTCGCCGAGCGCCAGCATCAAAATCGCCGCGCGCTTCGGGCCGGCCATCGGCTTGGCCTTGGGGCGGCCGTTCTGCCGGCTCGCCAGCGTCGACAGGACGCTAGTGATGTCGTTGGCATTGGTGGTCTGCGGTACGCCGGCCATGTCAGCTCTCTTGAGGCTCGCTCAGCCATTGACGGATGATCGAGACGGTCTCGTTCGGATTGCGGTCGGCGAGCTCGCCGACCCGGTGCACGGCCTGGGCATGGACCTGGCCCTGGATCTGGGCGACGTCGATCAGCTGCGCCGCGCCGCTGCCGCTCGGGATCAGGGCCTGGCCGGTGGCGGCTTCGGCGCGCGCCTCGGCGAGGACAGGGACCGCGGCGGCGCCGGTCAGAGCGGGAATCACGTCGGCGGCGACGATGCGCTTGACCAGCGGGCGGATCACCATGAACAGCACGACGAGGCCGAGCATCATCATGACGCCGAGCTCGATGACGTACATCACGTCATCCTTGGTGAATTGCAGCATTCCGAGCAGGCCGGTCGGCTCGGCGATCGGCTGGCTCGCCGGCGGCTCGGCGAAGCGCAGATTGACCACCTCGACCTGGTCGCCGCGCTTCTGGTCGAAGCCGATCGCGGAACGAACCAAAGCGGCGATGCGGTCGAGCTGCTCCTTGCTGCGGTCCTGGTAGACCATCTCGCCTTTTTCGTTCTTGGCATAGGCGCCGTCGACCAGCACCGCGACCGAGATGCGGTTGACGCGGCCGGCCTCGGTCACCTCGGTCTTGGTGGTGCGGGAAATCTCGTAATTGTTGGTTTCCTCGCTCTTCTTGCTCTGGTCGCGGGCGCGTGCGGCGTTGTCCTGGTTCTGGTTGCCCGGCAGCTCGTTGTTGACCGTGACCTGGCCGCTATTGTCGGCGGTGAGGCTCGATTCCTCGCGGGTCTGGGTCGAGCGCAGCACCCGCCCTTCGGGATCGAACTTGTCCGAGGTCTGGGTGATCTTGTTGTAGTCGAAGTCGGCGGAGAGCTGGGCGCGGGCGCGGCCGGCGCCGACCACCGAGGAGACGATGTCCTCGACCTGCTTGCGCATCCGCTTCTCGAAGGCGGCGCGGCGCTCGTCGCCGACCGCGGCGTCGGCATCGGATTGCGCGCCGTCGGCGAGCAACTGCCCGGCCTCGTCGACGATCGAGACCCGCTGCGGCTTCAGCCCGTTGACGGCGGAGGCGACGACATGGCGGATGGCGCGGATCTGCTGCGCCTCCAGCGCGCCGCGCACCCGGAGCACGATCGAGGCCGACGGCTCCGGCGTCTCGCGCGAGAACAGCGGCTTCTCCGGCAGCACCAGATGGACGCGCGCGGCCTGGACGCGGTCGATGGCGCGGATGGTGCGGGCGAGCTCGCCCTCCAGCGCGCGCAGATGATTGATGTTCTGGACGAAGCTCGTGGTGCCCAGCGCGTCCGATTTGT
The DNA here is from genome assembly GCF_900696085.1 of Bradyrhizobium ivorense. Classification (GTDB taxonomy): domain Bacteria; phylum Pseudomonadota; class Alphaproteobacteria; order Rhizobiales; family Xanthobacteraceae; genus Bradyrhizobium; species Bradyrhizobium ivorense. The sequence continues at coordinate 337,260 of NZ_CAADFC020000009.1, read as the reverse complement.
CGAAGATCTCGTAGCCGACGCCGCCGCCTTTGGGCATGCCGCCCTCGGCGAGCTTCATGCGCAGCCGCGTCACCTTGTCCTTCGGCACCATGATCGCGGCGCCGTCATTGCGCAGCTCGAACGGGATCGCTTGGCGCTCCAGCTCCTTGATGATTCCAGAGGAATCCTCGGTCGACAGGTCGGTGAACAGCGTCGTCATCTGCGGCGTGGTGACGCGCATGATGACGAAGGCGAAGAAGCCGATCAGGGCGGCGGTGACCGCCACCATGGCCGCAAGGCGGGCCGCACCAAGATCTCTCAGGAAAGCAACCAGACCTTGCACGCACCGCCCCCAGGGATTCGGCCCCAAGGGAAGAGCGGGTCCGACTGGGCAAATATTGCCTAGGGTATGGTTTCCATCTGGTTAACGACCATTAAGGACCGCGGCAAAATGCGGACATGAAAAAAGCCGGCTTCGCGAAACGAAGCCGGTTTTGTTCAAATGCCGCCTTTGGGGCGAGATTTATTGCCGATACTGCTGGATCCGTGTGGTGCGCAGCCCGGCCAGACCGTGCTGGTCGATCGAGAACTGCCAGGAAAGGAATTCGTCGACGGTCAGCGTGTAGCGGCTGCAGGCTTCCTCGAGGGAAAGCAGGCCGCCGCGGACCGCGGCTACCACTTCGGCCTTGCGCCGGATCACCCAGCGCTTGGTGCCGGGCGCCGGCAAATCTGCAATCGTCAACGGGCTGCCGTCAGGCCCGATGACGTACTTCACCCTCGGGCGATGGGGTTCTGTCATGGCGTACTCACAAACTCTCGACCACTGAACTCACAGCGTCGAACCTACGCCTGCCGGCTTAAAATTTGGCTAAGCCCAAGGGTTCAATACGATTCTCGTTGGAATGGCCGGGAACAAGCTCCTTTGAGAGGCGTGAGCAGCCGCGGAGCGCGTCGCGCGCGGCCTTCGTCAGGCAGCGGAGCAAGCGGTACCCCTCTCCCTAACCCTCCCCCGCAAGGGGGGAGGGAACCCTTCCGCCGGTGCCTGCCTCACCAGTGCCCCTGATGAATCTCGGAAATGAATGAGCAACAATCGGCAGTAAGGTGAGCACGCTGGTCAGGCTCCCTCCCCCCTTGCGGGGGAGGGTTGGGGAGAGGGGTGAGCCCCAGACGAGATGATTGGTGAAGACGTCGGTCCTGCAATCCTGCGCACCCCACGCACTCAAATCGTCGGCCGCAGCGGGCCGCGCGCCAGCGCGAGCAGTGCAGTCGCCAGCGCTTCCGCGGCCTTGTCCGGCCGGCGCTTTTCGTAGATTGCGAATTCGAGATCCGGCAGCGGCGGCAGGCCGTCGCCCGCGCCGAGCACGCGCAGCCCCGCGGTGACCGCGCTCAGCGGCAGCGGCGTGATAGCAAGGCCCGCGACCGCGGCGGCGCGGACGCCGGTCAGGCTCGGACTGGTGTAGACGATCTCCCAAGTGAGCTCGCCGTCGCGCAGCGCCGCCAATGCCGCATCGCGCGACACCGAGCGTTCGCGATACAGCGCCAGCGGCAGCGGCGCGCCGCGCACGAAATCAAAGGTCTCGGCCGCCGCCCACACCATTGGCTCCCGCCACACCAGCTTTCCCTTCGAGGTGCCGAGCGGCCGCTTCGCGAATACGAGGTCGAGCCGTCCGGCGTCGAGCTGCTCGATCAGCTCGGCGCTGACCCCGATCTGCACCTCGAGCTTGACGCCGCGATGCAGCGCCGAGAAGCGGCCGAGCGCCGAGGGCAGCGAACCGCCGGCGACTTCCTCGACCACGCCGAGCCGCACCGATCCCGACAGCCGCGGCGCCATCAGCCGCTGCCGCGCCGCCTCCTCGAGCTGCAGCAGGCGGCGCGCGTCGCCGAGCAGCATCTCGCCCTCGTCGGTCAACGCGACGCTGCGCGTGGTGCGGCGGAACAGCGGCCGTTTGGTTTCGAGCTCGAGCCGCTTGATCTGCTGGCTGATCGTCGACTGGGTCAAATTCAGCTGCTCGGCCGCGCGATGAAAGCCGCCGCAATCCGCCACCGCGACGAAGGCCCGCAGGAGTTCAAGCTCGAGCATCGGATTGATCCAATTTCATAATCAATCATATTATAGAATATCGTTTCTCTTATCAATGCCAGCCTCCTACCTTCGCGTCAGATCACGAAGCGAAACGAGGCTCATCATGTCGGAGACCACACACCCCACCGATCGCGCAGCGCGCCTGGCGCGCGCGAAAGCCGTCCTCGGCGCGAGCACGAAAGTCTGCCCGCCCAACCGCGCCACCGAACTGCTCGAAGCTGTGATCGCCCCCGGCGACCGCGTCGCGCTCGAAGGCGACAACCAGAAGCAGGCCGACTTTTTGGCGGCGTGCCTGGCAAAGGTCGATCCGGCGCGGGTTCACGATCTGCACATGGTGCAGTCGGTGCTGGCGCTGCCGGATCATCTCGCCGTGTTCGAGCGCGGCATCGCCAACCGGCTCGACTTCTCCTTTGCCGGTCCGCAGAGCCGCCGGCTCGCCGAACTGGTCGCCGCCAAGGCGCTCAAGGTCGGCGCGATCCACACCTATCTCGAGCTGTACGCGCGGATGCTGGTCGACCTCACGCCGCAGGTCGCGCTGATCGTGGCCGACAAGGCCGACCGCGACGGCAATCTCTATACCGGTCCCAACACCGAGGACACGCCGACCATCGCCGAAGCCGCGGCGTTCCGCGGCGGCGTGGTGGTGGCGCAAGTCAACGAGGTGGTCGACCACCTGCCGCGCGTCGACATCCCCGCCGGCTGGGTCGATGTCGTGGTGCCCGGTCCAAAACCATATGCGATCGATCCGCTGTTCACGCGCGATCCCGCCAAGATCAGGGACGAGAACGTCCTGATGGCGATGATGGCGGTCGCCGCGGTCTACGAACCCTATCAGGTGACCCGCCTCAACCACGGCATCGGCTACGCCACCGCCGCGATCGAATTGATCCTGCCGACCTTCGCCGCCCAGCGCGGGCTGAAGGGCAAGGTCGCGCGCAACTTCGTGCTCAATCCGCATCCGACGCTGATCCCCGCGATCGAGGCCGGCTTCGTCGACAATGTCTATTGCTTCGGCTCTGAGCTCGGCATGGAGCGCTATGTCGCGAGCCGCCCAAGCGTGTTTCCGGTCGGCGCCGACGGCAATCTGCGCTCCAACCGCGCGCTGGCCCAGGTCGCCGGCCAATATGCCTGCGATCTCTTCATCGGCGGCACGCTGCAGATCGACCCGCAGGGCAACAGCTCCACCGCCACCAAGGGCCGCATCACCGGTTTTGGCGGCGCGCCGAACATGGGGGCCGACCCGCACGGCCGGCGTCACGACAGTCCGGCCTGGCTGCGCGCCGGCGAGGAAGCCGGCGAGCGCCTGCGCGGCCGCAAGCTCGTGGTGCAGATGGTGCAGACCCGTCAGCCGAACGGCGCGCCGAGCTTTGTCGAGCGTCTCGACGCGTTCGATCTCGCCGCCGCGGCCGGCTTCGCGCTGCCGCCGGTGATGATCCATGGCGACGACGTCACCCACGTCATCACCGAGCACGGCGTCTGCAACCTGCTGCGTTGCCGCTCGCTGGAGGAGCGCGAGGCCGCGCTGCGCGCGGTGGCCGGCGACACCGAGTTCGGCAAGCGGCAGAACACGGACATGACCGAGGCGCTGCGCCGCCGCGGCATCGTGATGCGGCCCTCCGATCTCGGCATCGACGCCGCGACCGCGACCCGCGACTGGCTCGCCGCCAAGAGCATTGACGATCTCGTCACCGCGTCCGGCGGCCTCTACACGCCGCCCGCCAAATTCCGGAAATGATGGAGGTTGTCATGACCCATGCAGAGCAAACATCAAACGCAACACCAGCCTCGCTCGATAGCGCCAGGCAGCTTGCCGCGGCGCTGCTGTCGGAGCGCGGCGAAGCCTCCGGTGCGCTGATCGCGCGCGAATTGCAGCAGACCATGCGCCGGCTCGACGCCGACAGCCGCCACGGCTTTCAACGCTATCTGGCGGCCCACTTCCAACCCGACGCGGCGGCGCTGCGCGATGCGGCGCAGCGCTACCTCGCCGACAGCACGGCGGCAACCGCCGCGGCGCTGGCGCAGGCCGCTGATCCGCCGCGGCAGGAGGTGCTGCGCCGGATGAACATGGCGCCGGGCGGCACCGCCTCGCTGATCGCGATGCGCAGCGAGATCGCGAAGCGTTTTGCCACCGAACCCGAGCTGAAACTGCTCGATGCCGATCTCAAGCATCTGTTCGCATCCTGGTTCAATCGCGGCTTTCTCGAGCTGCGCCGCATCGACTGGGACTCGCCGGCCGCGGTGCTCGAGAAGCTGATCGCCTATGAGGCGGTGCATGCGATCAAGGGCTGGGACGATCTGCGACGCCGCCTCGCGCCCGACCGTCGCTGCTTTGCCTTCTTCCATCCCGCGCTGCCCGGCGAGCCCCTGATCTTTGTCGAGGTCGCGCTGGTCGAAGGGCTCGCCACCGCCGTGCCGCCGCTCCTGGTGCAGGACACCGATGCAGAGGCCGCGCGGAGCAGGGCGGCACACGCCGACACCGCGATCTTCTATTCGATCTCGAACTGCCAGGACGGGCTGCGCGGCGTGTCGTTCGGCAATTTCCTGATCAAGCAGGTGGTCGAGGAATTGCAGGCCGAGTTTCCGCAATTGAAGCGCTTCTCGACGCTGTCGCCGATCCCGGGCTTTCGGCGCTGGCTCGGCCAGCAGCCTGCGGCGGCAGAGGACGCCGCGATGCTGCGCGAGCTTGATCGCGATAGCTGGTGGCGCGATGCGTCGACCAGCGAGCGGCTGCGCCCGTTCCTGATGAAGCGCTGCGCGCAGTATCTGACGCGCTCGCCGGCGTCAGGCAATCGCATCGATCCCGTGGCGCGCTTCCATCTCGGCAACGGCGCGCGGCTGGAGCGCATCAACTGGCTCGGCAACACCGCCGATCGTGCGATGCAGGAATCCTTCGGCATCATGGTCAATTATCTTTATGATCACGACAGCATCGAGCGTAACCACGAGGCCTTCGCGCGCGAAGGAGAGATCGTACGTTCACCGCAGGTGGACGCCCTTCTGTAGTCACTCACCCCCGCCAAAGAAACGATGGAGTAAATGTCATGATGATGAACAGACGCACCTTTGCCTCCGCCCTGCTTGCCGGCGCGGCGGCCTCGCTGATCTCCACACGCAGCATGGCCGCCACCACGCCGCCGGTGAAGGCACGCAACGTCGTGCTGGTGCACGGCCTGTTTGCCGACGGCTCGTGCTGGACCGAGGTCATTCCGCTGCTGCAGGCCGCCGGCCTCAACGTGACGTCGGTGCAGAACCCGCTGACCACGCTGCCCGACGCGGTCGCCTCGGCGCAGCGCGTGCTCGATCGCCAGGACGGCCCGACGGTGCTGGTCGGCCATTCCTTCTCCGGCATGATCGTCACCGAGGCCGGCGTGCATCCGAATGTCTCGGCGCTGGCCTATGTCGCCGCGCGCGCGCCCGATGCGGGCGAGGACTACACCGCGCTGGCGAAGACTTACCCGACGCCGCCGGCGAGCGCCGGCATCGTGTTCGATGGCGACGAAGGCCGGCTGACCGAAGAAGCCTTTTTGCGCGACTTCGCCGGCGACATCCCGGAAGCCAAGGCAAAGGTGCTCTATGCCGTGCAGCAGCCGTTCCACAAGGCGCTGTTGACCGGCAAGACCACCCACGCCGCCTGGCGCAGCAAGCCGAGCTTTTATGCGGTCTCGACCGAGGACCGCACCATCAATCCGGATCTCGAGCGCTTCATGGCCAAGCGGATGGGCGCCACCACGATCGAGGTGAAGGCGAGCCATCTCGGGCTGATCTCGCAGCCCGGCGCGATCGCAAAGCTGATCCTCGATGCCGCGGGCGCGGCGAAATAGTGCTCGGAAAATCGGGGCGGTCTGCGACGGCCGCCCCGGAGCCGGCAACTACCCGGCCACCGGCATAAACCTTAACGCCGAGATGCCGCCGCGCTCGGCTTGTCCCAATAAAGGAATTCGCATACTGGCTTTGGTTAAGTTCGAGTAAATTATTTCAGGTTTGTGTGGGAATGCGCGTCGATCCGGATAGCAGCGATGTGCTCAGCTTTACCTTTTTCGACAGCGGCACCGCTCTTTTTCCCGTCGTTCTGCCCGAGACCAACGTATCGGTCGAATCCGGTGCGATGGCCGCTCCGATCTCGGATCCGAATAACGCGCCCCTGAATCTGACGCTTCCGGTCGATCCGGCGAGCACGACCGCCGTCTTCCAGCTCATCGCGGTTCAGCCGTCGGCCGGCCACCAGGCCGGCACGGTCATGCTCGACAGCGCGGCGGTCGGCGTGGGTGCGCAGAATCTGTTTGAAGACGACATGCAGCACCTGACATATCTCGCCCCGGTCACTAGTGATGCATCCGTTGAAGTGGTGACCCTGAACTTCACGTTCACCGACGGTGTCGATACCGGCAACATGGTCGTGTTCGTCAATGTTACGCCTGCGGTCGACGGCACCTACACGGGAACGGCCGGTGCCGATTTGTTCGACGGCGGCGCCGGCAACGACAGCTACACCATCAACAATGCCGGCGATGTGGTGCTGGAGCAGGCCAATGCCGGCATCGACACGATCACCACCGCGCTCGGGACCTATCATCTCGGCGCCAATGTCGAGAACGTGACGCATACCGGCGGTTCGGCGTTTACCGGCATCGGCAACGATGACAACAACGTCCTGCACGGCGGCTTCGGCGACGACTATCTGATCGGCCTCGGCGGCAACGATACGCTGATCGATGGCAGCGGCCTCAACACCCTGCAGGGCGGCACCGGTGACGATATCTACGCCGTCCAATCCAACGCCGAAACCGTGTTCGAGTTCGCCAATGAGGGCACCGATGAGGTGCAGACGTTCCTGGCGTCCTATCACCTCTCGGCCAATGTCGAGAACCTGATCTTCATCGGCGCGGGCAATCACACCGGGATCGGCAACGAGCTTGCCAACGTCATCACCGGCAACAGCGGCAACGACACGCTCGATGGCGGTCTTGGCGCCGACACGCTGATCGGCGGCGCCGGCAACGACAGCTACATCGTCGATAATGCCGGCGACATAGTGATCGAGAACGCGGGCGAGGGCGTCGACACGGTGACCACCGCCCTCGCGATCTGGCATCTCGATCCAAACGTCGAGAACCTGACCCATGCCGGCAGCAACGACTTTGTCGGCATCGGCAACAGCCTCGACAATGTCCTGACCGGCGGCGCCGGCACCGACTATCTGATCGGCGGCGACGGCAACGACACCTTCATCGATGCCAGCATCGCCAACACCTTTCAGGGCGGTACGGGTGACGACACCTACCTCGTTCAATCCAATCTCGACAGCGTCTACGAGGTCGCAGGCGAGGGCACCGATCAGGTGATGACGTCGCTGTCGGCCTATGTGCTGGCGCCCAATGTCGAAAATCTTACCTTCGTGGGTTCGGTTGGCCACACCGGCATCGGCAATGACGGCAGCAATGTCGAGGTCGGCAACGGCGGTGATGATTTTCTCAACGGTCTGGCCGGTACCGACACCCTGACCGGCGGTGCCGGCGCCGACCTGTTCGTGTTCACGACGTCGATCGCCGGCGGCAACAACGTCGACACGATCACCGACTTCACCTCAGGCACCGACAGGATTGTGCTGGATCATGCGATTTTTGCCGGGGTCGCACCCGGGGCGCTGGAAGATGCGGCATTCGCTTTGTCCACCGCCGCGGAGACCGCCGCCACGCGCTTCATCTACGACCCCAACAGCGGCGCCCTGTCCTACGATGCCGATGGCAGCGACGGCGCCGCCGCGGTTCAGTTCGCAACGCTCGGCACCACCACGCATCCGGCGGTTTCGGCACACGATTTTCTGATCGCCTGAAACGCGGGCGTTTCGTTCCGGCTGATCCGGCAAGACGGATGAAGGGAACAGGAACGCGGCATCGCCGGCGCGCGCCGTGATCCTCGGATTTCTCGATTGGGGAGGAAACGATTTCCGGCCGATGTGTTGAGTCCGTTGAGGCAGACTGAGGAGGAAGCTTATGCGGACCAGTACCATCGCCCTCCTGATCGCCGGCGTTACCGCGATCGGCCCAGTGGCCATGCTGCAACCGGCGCACGGCCAAAATCTGCAGAATGACGCCGACAAGGGCGTCAAGACCCGGAACTCCGGCGAGTCAGGCTATGTCGGCAACCAGGAAAGGCCGGGGGCCAGTGCCAAGCCGCCTGGCCGCCCCGATAACGCCGCCGGCTCCGCGGACGCCGCAACGTCCCCGAGTGCACAAAATTCCGGAACCGGAATTAGCGGTGCGCCCGGCAGTAAGAGTGGACCGGCGAAGGGCACGGTGGGATCCAATTCGCAGAACATGCATGTGCGACAGCAGGACCCGTCGAACATCAAGGGATTGCCCGGCAACAAGAGCGGCCCGCCAGCAAAGCGGTGAGGCGTAGGACGGATATCGTTGCGCGCCCCGGAATGACGAGAAGGCTTCGCTCTAAAAGTGAGTTGCTCGCCCCGTCAATCCCTCCGCGCAAAAATATTTCGCTTTTTCGGAAGGGCAACTCAGTGTAGGGTTTACCCGTCTCACCCGATCGAGGGGCGCTGGCCATCGTCATAGCGTCGCGGTGAGATGCGGTGGACGTTTCGCATGTCCGTGACGACAGCATGCGAGGCGGACGGCGAAGTCGTGCAGGCCTGACGCCCTAGTGGCAGGTGTCCTCTCGCAAAACGCGAAAGCGTTTTTGCGAAAGCGGTGACAAAAAAGCCCAGTCTCGCCGGGGAGAGCACGTATAAGCCGTAACCCATCGCGCAGGGAAAGCCGGGTTGTTTCCGGTTACACCTGTGGTCCTACCCCGGTGCTTTTTTGTTGCACCGGGCCCATGGGTGCAATCGGCACCCGGCTTTCCCTGCGCCCTCTGCAAGTGAGAGGGCGGAACGAAAAGCAAAGCTCGGACAAATCATGTCGCGAGAATGCGAAGCTGCGTCCCCACCCACAACCGTCATCGCCCGGCTCGACCGGGCGATCCAGTACGCCGCGGCCCATCGGCTCAATCACCACCGTCTCTGGAATACTGGATCACCCGCCTGCGCGGGTGATGACACCGAACAAGTTGTTTGAAGCGTGAAACCGATCGGCACCAACACCGTCATCTTGAGGGCTCGCCTTGCGGTGCATTTGCACCGCAAGGCGAGCCTCGAAGGATGAATCGGCCCGGCTGGTGGCCGTCGATCCTTCGAGGCTCGCAAGAGCTCGCACCTCAGGATGACGGTACCGCGGCAATCAGCTGCTGGTCGACGGGCGCACCACGCGCTTGATCTTGTCGGTGGTGTAGGTCTGGCCGCCGATCGAGAGCAGCGGCGGCGAGGCGGTGAGGTCGACCGAATCGACCACGCCCTGCACCTCGGTCGAGATCGCGATGTCGTTGCCCTTGGAGTCCTTACCCGTCGCGGTCAGCGTGTAGGTGCCCGGCGGCCACTGCGCGCCGTCATTGCCCTTGCCGTCCCAGACGAAGCTGGAATTACCCTGGCTCATGGTGAAATTGCCGGAATAGGCGAGCTGGCCGGACGCGTTGGTGATGCTGATGGTCGCGCTGGTGTTCGCCGGCGCGTTCAAATTCCAGGTCGCCGACTTGTCGAACTGCGCCTTGCTGCCGTCGACCGCCACCGTGTTGCCGACATAGACCAGCGCCTGGGTCGACTGCGCGCTCTTCTCGATCTCGATCAGCGACTTCAGCTGCTCGTTCGACTTCAGCTGCTGCTCGACGCCGGCGAACTGCACGAGCTGCTGGGTGAACTGGTTGGTGTCGAGCGGATCCAGCGGGTTCTGGTTCTGCAGCTGCGTCGTCAGCAGCGTCAGGAAGGTCTGGAAATTGTCGGCAATGCCCTGCGTCGAGGTCGACGAGCTGTTGCTGCTGCTGGAGCTCGATCCGTTGCTGGGGGCCGGTGCGGAGACGACCGGCGTCGGCATGGTTGCATCGACTGACATGGCAAACTCCTCACACTCTGATGTCGACGCCGCCGATGGCGCCGGTTGCGCGTCCGTAGGAGCGGCCCGCCACGGCAGCGGGGACGTTCTCTTCCTCGCTGACGATCAGGCGGTGGGCATTCGGATTGGGTTGCTGGCCGTTGTTGTTCTGGCCCGACTGCGACTGGTCGCGCAGGCTGAACTGCAGGCCGCTGTTGCCGGTCGAGAGGCCGGCATTGTCGAGCGCGCGCTGCAGCTGGTTGGCGTCCTGGCGCAGCATCTGCAGCGTTTCCGGACGCTCGACGGTGAGATGCGAGGTCACCTGGCCGTTGCGGTCGACGTCGATGCGGACATCGATGCGGCCGAGCTCAGCGGGATCGAGCCGGATCTCGAAGCGGCTCTTGCCGCTCTTGGCGGAGGCTGCGATCTGCACCGCAAGCCCGCTGAGCGGCACGGTCGCGGCCTGTGCCGCGTTGGTTACGGTCAGCTGCGCGGTCGCGGCAGGCGTTGCCTGGTTGGTCGGCAGTTGCGGCTGGATGGTGTTGGCTGCCTGCGCGCTGGGATCGGGCGTCGTGAGCTGAGCCTGCGCGGCCGCGTGGCCGCCCGCGGGCGTCGCGGGCGCGGGAGCCGCTGCGTTGCCGCCGGCGTCGGGCTTGATCGCATCGGCGGCGCCGTCTGCCGTCTTCGGCTTGACGGCTACCGCCGCGGGCTGGGCAGCGGCGGGAACGATCGTTGTTGGCGCCGTCGCGGCGGCGTTGCCGGATGGCGTCGCGGCGTCCGGATCGGCAGGCGTTGCGACGGTGCTGCCCTTCGCTGCTGCTTGCGATGTAGCCTGCGCCGTCACCTTGCCGGGATGAATTCCAGTTGCGACCGTCGCGGCGAGCATTGCATCGCCGGTCGCAGTCGCTGCCGCGGTGCCTTGAGTGGTCGTCTGAACTGTTCCCTGAGCAGCGGGCTCGGCCGTCGCAGCGTCGGCACTGGTCACGACCTGCGCCGTGGTCTTGACGCCCGCCGCCTTGGCGACGTTGGCGGCATTCGCGGTAGTGGTCGCTGCCATTGCGGTGTCGGCGCCGGCCGGGGCGCCGGTGCCGGCGACGGCCGCGCTGGCAGCAATCGCCGCAGCGGCGATCGCCAGCGGCGCGGCGGGCTTGTCGGAGGAAACAGCGGTCACCGCAGGATCGGTCGGTGTGGCGGCGACGGGAAGCGGCACGGCGGGGGCAGTCGCCGTGATCGTTCTGGACGTGTCCGGCTGCGCGGCGGCTGGCGCAGCGGCCGACTGATCGTCGGTGGCTTTGCTATCGCCGGCCGGCTTCGAATCATCCGACTTCGACTCGTCGGATTTCGATTTGGTCTTGCGCGGCGCATCGCCGTCGGCTGCGACCTTGCTGTCGTCAGGCGCGCTGGCGGGATCGCGCGAGGTTCGATCGGGGGCGAGCGCGGTGTCGCGCGCGCGCGTGTCGGTGGTTGGCGGCGCGGAATCGTCGGAGCGGCGCGGCGGCGGTGGCGTGTCGTATGGGCGATTGTCGCTCCGGGGCGCGGCATTGCTGTCGACCAACGCGGCAAAGCTGTCGTTCCCGGGCCGCTCGCTCGGGTCCGGCCGGGACGAGCGCTGTGGGGCGCTCTGAAGGGACAGGCTTGCCAATGCTTCCGACGTGACCACAACCAACCTCGCAATGAGACTTCCGGCCTCAAGGTCAGCAAGGACCGGGCCAATCCCCAAGGTCAAATATTGTCTAGTAATTTCAGTCGCTTGCCGCGACGGAATGCGGTTCCCGAGTGGGTTCCCGGCGGTCTCGTTTTTGCCCGGCGGCAAGATTTGCCGTCCGCGCGCGGCACCTCGTCGCTTCCGCCTGATTGCCTCGCTCGAATCGGCCCTATATTAAAGAGAGCCCGCAGCGCGTCCCGAACCGGCCGATCCGGCCTTGGACGTGTTCTTGGACGTGTTCCAGGGCTCTCTGGACAAAGGCTTTTTCAAATTTCGTCGCGGGAGGCCGCAAGCTCGCCGCGACACTGATCGATGACCGCTAGGATGCTCAACAGTCTGGATCTCGAAGGCCGCCCTGAGGATACACGGATCGTCGTCGCCATGTCCGGCGGCGTCGACTCGTCGGTGACGGCTGCGCTGTTGAAGTCGCAGGGCTATGACGTGGTCGGGATCACGCTGCAGCTCTACGACCATGGCGCCGCGACCCATCGCAAGGGCGCCTGCTGCGCCGGCCGCGACATCCACGACGCGCGCAACGTCGCCGAGCGGATCGGCGTTCCGCATTACGTGCTCGACTATGAGAGCCGCTTCAAGGAATCGGTGATCGACAATTTCGCCGATAGCTACGCGCTCGGCGAAACGCCGGTGCCGTGCATCGAGTGCAACCGTTCGGTCAAGTTCCGCGATCTGCTGGCGACCGCTCGCGAGCTGGGCGCGCAGGCGCTTGCCACCGGCCACTATGTCGCCTCGCGGCGGCTCGGCGACGGATCGCGCTCGCTGGTCTGCGCGGCGGATGCCGACCGCGACCAGAGCTATTTCCTGTTCGCGACCACGCGCGAGCAGCTCGATTTCCTGCGCTTCCCGCTCGGCGACATGACCAAGCCGCAGACCCGCGAGCTGGCGCGGCGCTTCGGCCTCGAGGTTGCCGACAAGCAGGACAGCCAGGACATCTGCTTCGTGCCGACCGGCCGCTACACCGACATCATCGGCCGGCTGAAGCCCAGCGCGATCGCGCCGGGCGAGATCGTCGATCTCGACGGCCACGTGATCGGCCAGCACCAGGGCATCGTTCATTTCACCGTCGGCCAGCGCAAGGGCCTCGGCATCGCCGCGGGTAGCCCGCTCTATGTGGTCAAGCTCGATGCGGCGACGCGCCGCGTCGTGGTCGGGCCGCGCGAGGCGCTGCGGATGGACCGCATCGCGCTGCGCGACGTCAACTGGATCGGCGATGGTGCGCTCGATCGCGTGATCGGCGACGGCATCGAGATCTATGTTCGGGTGCGCTCGACCCGCGCGCCGCAGCCGGCTTGGCTGCGCGCCGCCGACGGCGGCTACGAGGTCGAGCTCGTCGTCGGCGAAGAGGGCGTGTCGCCAGGCCAGGCCTGCGTGTTCTACGACGCGCCGTCAGGACAGGCGCGCGTGCTCGGCGGCGGTTTTATCAGGAGCGCGAGCGCAAGCCGCGTCGCGCGGGCTGCGCCACGCGATGCGCTGGAAGCGGTTCGCGGCTAGAAAAAAGAGGCGTCGGGGCAGGGGATGGCTGGGGACATCGACCGCGAAGGGGTCGAAAAGGCGTATGGCCGCTGGGCGCCGGTTTACGATCTGGTATTCGGCAAGGTGTTCGATCAGGGCCGGCAGTCCACGATCGCGGAGGCCGACCGGATCGGCGGCCGCGTGCTTGATGTCGGCGTCGGCACCGGGCTGTCGCTGTCGGAATATGCGCGCACCACGAAGCTTTGCGGCGTCGATATTTCCGAGCCGATGCTGCGGCGCGCGCAGCAGCGCGTCCGTGCGCTGGGTCTCTCCAATGTCGAGACGCTGGCGGTGATGGACGCCAAGAACCTCGCCTTCCCCGACGCGTTCTTCGATGCCGTGGTCGCGCAATATGTCATCACCGCGGTGCCGGATCCCGAGGCGACGCTGGACGATTTTGTCCGGGTGCTGAAGCCCGGCGGCGAATTGATCCTGGTCAACCACATCGGCGCCGAGAGCGGACCGCGCCGCGCCTTCGAGCTCGCCTTCGCGCCGCTGGCGCGGCGGCTCGGCTGGCGCCCGGAATTTCCGTGGGCGCGGCTGACCGATTGGGCGGCGCGGCATGGCGGCGTCAGTCTCGCGGAACGGCGGCCGATGCCGCCGATGGGGCACTTCTCGCTGATCCGCTTCCGCAAGACGTGAAGCTCTCGCGGTGATGCGCGGGAACATCGGCGCATCAGCGTCGTTGGTTTGCCATGCAGATCACTCGCACACTCGCGCTGTCCTGCGCCCTGATGACGCTGCCGGTTTTGGCCGTAGCCCAGGCGCCGCCGACGCCCGCGACGCCGCCGGCACAGACCGCGCCGCCATCGCCGACGCGCGCCGCGAACTGCGCGCCGATGCAGCAGCCCCCGCAGCCCGGCACCAAGGCGCCGGATGGAACCACCACCGGCCAGAGCGGCCAGTCGCTCGGCGACAAGCTCGCCAAATCCGACGGCGTGCTGTGCCCGCCGGCCGGCGTCGATCCCGAGATGCGGGCGCCGACCCCGGAGGGTGGCACCACGCCGGTGATCCCGCCGCCCGGCAGTCCCGGCGGCGACCAGTCGATCCGGCCGAAATAGCCCCTGCCGCCAATAAGTTGCCGGCAGGGCCGGGTTTGCTTGACAGGCGCATCCGCACCTCATTATATCCCGCGCGTTCGCGCCCGCGGCCATCTGCCGCCGGCCGCGATGCCGTGGCGGGGTAGCTCAGCTGGTTAGAGCACGGGAATCATAATCCTGGGGTCGGGGGTTCGAGTCCCTCCCCCGCTACCAACGGTCACCCTCCCGTTCGAACGTTTCAGCAACGGTCCGGGCAACGTCAATTCCGACAAGGATGCCTTGATCTCGATCGCTAGTTCGTCGGTCCCCGGCGGCGCATGAACCACGACGGCTTGGACCAGCTGGCGCAGCGTTGCGACGAGCCCGGGCTCGTCGAGTTCCGCGGCCTCTGCGGCGACCTCAGCCAGGCGCCCGATATCGGCGAGGTAGCGCTCGATCGCCGCCGGGTGCACGGTGACAATCTCGGAAGTAGCCGCAATCTGTGCGAGCTCGGCCTTGACGCGCTTCCGTTCTGCCGCGAGGTCATTGACCTTCGGGTTGTACGTGTCGAAATCCGCGCCCTTCGCAATGTTCGTGATAAGGCGATCGATCTCGCGGTCGAGTTCACCGTTGCGGCGCTGCAGATGCTTCTCGCGATCGCCACTCTGCTTGGCCAAGCGCCGGCGCTCGGCGTTGTAGGTGCGGACATATTCGGCGATTGCCTCAGGATTGGCGAGCTCCTCGCGCAAGCCTTCAAACACGAGGGTCTCGATAGCCGGGCGCGAAACCTTGCGGCCGTTGCTGCATATGCCGCTCTCGCGGAATGCCGAGCACTGCATGCGATGAGGCTTCCCTTTCCTCTGTGCGCCGATCGCCGACATGCCAGCGCCGCAGGATCCACAGCGCAGTAGGCCTGACAAGGGCCGGACAGCCTTGCGCGAGTGCGAGGCGCCCTGGTGACTGCGGCCAGCCTTGATCACCTGTGCGGCCTTGAACGTCGCGTCGTCAACGATCGCCAAGTGCGGCGCGTCGACGCTGCGATATTGGTCTTTGCGGTTCGGGCGAGGCACGCGCCTTCCGGTCGCGGGATCCTTGATCATGCGGACCTTGTTCCAGACGATACGGCCCGCATAAAGCTCGTTGATCAGCATACCATGGCCGCGTGCGGCATTGCCGTTGATCGTCGACGCGTTCCAATTCTTACCGCGGGGCGGTTTGACACCGTCGGCATTGAGGCCCGCGGCGATCTCGCGCGGCGTCTTGCCCTCGACAAACTCGCAGAAGATCCTCCGCACGATCTCGGCTTCAGCCTGGTCGATCTCGAGCTCGCCTGGTTTGCCTGCGATCGCCCGATAGCCGTAGGCGCGGCCCCCAGCGTGGCGGCCGTCGCGGATCACGCTCTCGAGGCCGCGGCGGGTGTGGACGACCAGGTTCTCGAGAAACATCTCGCCCATGAGCGCGCGCAGCGCGCCATCGAGCTTACCCACCTTGCCGCTCGCCGTGTGGATTGCGATGCCGAGGAAGTCGAGCCGCTTGCGTGCGGTATGCCAATCGCCCTGGTCGCGCGAAATGCGATCAACGTCCTCGGCGACGATGACATCGAAGTGGAGGGCCTCTGCTGCTCGCATCAAGTTCTGGAAGCCGGGACGATTGACGGTCGAGGCACCGGAGATCTCGCGATCGCAGAAGGTCAGCACGACCGTAAAGCCTTCGCGTGCACAGAGCTCGCGGCAGGAAGCGATCTGATCGTCGACGGATCTATCGTTCTGACGATCGGACGAGAAGCGGGCGTAAATGGCTGCGCGGATCATTTGCCGTTGCCTCCAACTCGGCTCGGCGGACGAGCTCCGCCGCATGATCCTGCCTTGCGTGCAGTAATGCAAGGGCGCGCGCAACGGCCAAAGCGGCCGCGCCAGGCCTTTCCGCGGATAACTTGCACGGCGAGTTGGTCATCGGAGGCCGGGCTCGTCCTCGATCGTTTTGACATTAAGAGGTGCCGTGAGGCTTTCGTTGGCGAGCGCCGCGGCGTCGCCGACCACGCGGGCAATGATGGCTTCACAGTCGATGCCGATCAAGAAGACAGCAGAGGCCGGTGGCTCGCGATCAATGATGGCGGCCATGGTGGCGAACGCGGTCACCTCATCGTATCCATGTTTCCGGCGACCAGCATCCGTTGCCCCTCAATCAATGCTTCGCCGGCGAGCTCTGCAACGTCGCCATAGCCGCGGCATACGCTCTTGTTCTGTTACCTATCGGGCAAATGCCGGAAGCGTTGATCATTCCGAGCATCATGCTCAGGCGAGGCCAGAATGGAATGAATGCTATGACTCATCGTACGATTGGATGCGACAGCGAAGGAAAAGGACGACAGCTTGTCGGTCGCGTCTTCAACTCGCGTATTGGAGCGAAAGTCCATCGCGGTCCAAACGAGGCCCTGTCTCGCCATTGATTTCGTTATCATTAGACGGCAGTCGAAGCTGCGCCCAGACCGTTTATCTTCCCCCCGCAACCAAGCACCAAGCCCTATTTCAAGGGCTTTTTACTGCTCACCATCTGGCCCGAAATTTCTCTCGTAGAAGCGGCGGGAGGAAAGTCGCAGCGTGCAAACTGCGAGCGTGCGATGACTCGATTGTGATCAGAGACTGCGCTATCGCAAACGCGGCAGTTGATTTTTCTTGCTTCGGCAAACACTCTGAGACGCACTGACGCACCTTCAATTGGGGTGCGACATTTCGAGAGGTCACGGCCTGTGTTTGCCCTCGTCCTCTTAAGGCTGAAACAGGGGTTCGATTCCCCTAGGGAGCGCCAGCAAATTCAGGCACTTAGGTAGCCACCAGCCACATTCGTTGAATAATGGTTGAATAAGACGCTGGTGAACAGCGGCGAACGCTTGTGGAATTTGCTGCCGACATTAGCAGACTAGCCTCGGTGCGATGCCTCACTGTGGCTGGCGCATTCGCGAAAAAATTTCCTCGTCGCCCTTGATGTCCGGAAATATTCAAACGGCCGCTGACGCGCGCTGTCGTACGCGAGCGCCCTCGGATGTTCGCATTGACGTTGCTCGTCGCACAATCAACTCTTGTCCTGTCGAGCCTTGTGCGAATAGAGGGCCATGTGAGATACAATCGACGAGAGAAAACTGGCGGACAACAGTCACAAGTCAGCCTATCCGCTCCGAATGCCGCAGAACCGAGCACGATACCATTCACGCAGCGGCTCACCTGCACGATTGACGATGCATGCGAAGTGACCGGCTTGGGACGCACGAAGCTTTACGAGTTGATAGGAGCTGGGCGTATCGTCACGACAACGATCGGACGTCGGCGACTAGTAGTGGTGCGCTCACTTCTGGCCCTCCTTGACACCAACATGTCGAACTAATGACGTGCGACTTAAGGGAGCAACCCCACTTTGAACGCGCTTTTCCTAGGGCACTCATTTTGATGAAACGACCGTGCTCCCTTAGCGAGTCGAACTCGTCCGCCCACCACCGCATCATCCGCACGGCGCTCCTGCCAGAATTCGGCGGCATAGGTTTATCAGCCGCCTCTGTTGAGAGAGGCACACATCAGTCAACTGAGTTGTGACTCATTGCGGCTATGCTAGTACGCCCACTCTCGAATCGAGGAGCTAAAATTGGCGAAGATGGCAAAGAAGACGGCTACGAAGAAGAAACCTGTGCGTCGCGAATACACAAAAGCCGACGTGAAGGAGCTGCGCGCTCATTCGAAAGCGAAGACGCCCGTTGTAAATATTGCGAAGCTCACAAAACGCTCCGAAGGCTCACTCCGGCAAAAAGCGCTCAAGCTGGGAATCCGGCTCGGTCACCGGCGCTAGAAGGCGGCGTCATGACGCTCTTCAATGAAGTGTTCTTCTCGACCAGCACCGAGTCCAAAGCTGGCTTGGCTACTCGCGGATCAGCACGACCGCAATCTACACCTCCGCGTGCGGCCCCGAAGACGTCGAGTTCATGGCGCGGTTCTGGCGTGTTCCGATCTGGATCGAGGCCAGATGGAATGCAGGGCTAGCAAAATCGACAAGATCATTGGCGAAACCTTCCCGCCAGGATCATCCGCCGGATGACGCAAGAACGGCTTAGAATAGCCATCGGACTAAGCTGCCAGCAGATTCAGAAATCCGAGAAGGCCTTGAACCGCATGACCGCGAGCACGCTGCTCGATATCTCTAAGGTCCTCAACATACCCATGGTGTTGTTTTGGACGGAGCAGCGCGGCGCATGAAGCGCAGCAGAAATTCCGGAGCATCGCAGCGAGCAACCTCAATCCAATGAGCTCTTGATGAAGACGATAAGTCGGCCAGCCAAATGACGCCAGATCGACCGGCGTGGCAGGAAACGCCGGACGGATAGCATCATCGCCTCCCGCGCGGTGCTCCTTCACTCCGCGGAAGGCCTGTTCATCACCGGCATAGATAGACGGCGTTCCGCCGCAGGTCATGAGGATAACGAGCGCGTGGGCCAGATGCCTCTCATCAATCAATCGGCTCGCGATGCGCGTGACGTCATGATTGCCGACAAACGTTTGCGGCACGAAGGTGTCAAGCACCTCATTGTGTCGATTCAGGGCCCAAGCCAGCTCGAAAAAATTCCGATCGTTTAGTGCGCTCCAGATTGCTTTCCACAACTCATATTGCGTGACAGCGTCCACACCGGCCTCTTGAACAAAGCCGACGTAGTCGCCGTGGATCACTTCGCCGACCATGTATGCGTCCGGATGCTGTTCGCGGACCGGACCCATGACCTTCTTCCAGAAGAGCCTTGGCACGGCATAAGCGGCGTCGAGACGCCAGCCATCGACGCCACGGTCGAGCCAATGGTTCATGATGTGCGTCACGTATTGGAGCACCTCGGCTTCATCATGATTCAGGGCGACAAGCTGGCGGTGGCCTTCGAACGTCGCGTAGTCGGGCTCCTTGCCCGGACCCCAGTCTGACGGCCAGGTCAGTCGAAACCACGAGGCCTCCCTAGAGCCGGGGCCGCCCGCAATAGCACGTTGGAAGATCGGGAAGTCACGACCGACGTGATTAAATATCCCGTCGAGAACAACGCGCAGACCGCGCTGATGCGCGGCGTCGATGAAGGCATCGAAATCCGCCTGGTTCCCCAGCCGCGGATCTATCGTGAGGTGGTCGATCGTGTCATAGCCGTGGGTGGAAGATGCGAAAATCGGTCCCAGCAAGAGGCCGGAAGCGCCAAGATTCACCGCGTAGTCTAGCCAAGCGACCGGTTTGCCAAAACGGTGCTCGATGCTGCCGCGCAGGCGAGTCTCGCGTTCCGCGTCCACAAAGCCCAGCGGATAGATGTGCCACCAGACGGCATGCTCGATCCAGCTCATCACTCGTGGTCCGTCGAAATCCGTTGAAACCGGTGCCTGGGATCACAAACGAGGTCGACAGCGCCCAAGCCAGCAACGAAAGAGAGCATATTAAGACCGACTGTCGTCGCGTGTCACGTAATGATAATTGTGGCTCCCGCCCCTTTGCCGAGCCGGAAGCTGCCGCCCGCAAGCTGATGGAGACTGCCAACGCGGTTGGCGCCGTCCAGGACGGCCGCATCCACATCGAACGCATCAAGGGCCCATTCCTTTTTGAGCATTGCGGCACGCCGGCAGAGTACCGCGCTGGCCTCGAGTTCGCGCTCGATCGCGGCGGGCTCTAGCTCCACGAGAGTGGCACCTACGTCAAGCTCACCCAGGCCGGCGCCGACCTGTTCGCCTGAGGTCTTCGTTGCGTCAACGTATAAGGGGCGTTCGCGGTCGCGCGAACGCCCCTTCCTTGGACGACCCGACAAGAATCAGAATTTGGTCGAGCCGGAGATTTCGATCTCCCAGCCGCCCTCAGGCTTGCCCCACGGCTTTTCCTTATTCGTGGTGACGACCACGGACGTCACGCCGGAGAAGCCGGGGTTGCCGTACAGAAACCACTTCTCGCTGCCGCCGCCGCCGGGCACCGGCGAACTGGCGTAGACGTGATAGTCTTTCCGGCCGAGAACTTGGCCGCCCGACATGAACGTGGCGTGGACCGTGACCCACATCGGCGACCACGGACGACCGTTGCTTGCTTTGATCGTCACCCGGCCGTTGTTATTCAGCCAGAAGTCCACGAACTGATTTCTGTCGTCATTGAAGAAGGCGTGGATGCCGCTCATGTCGCCGGCCGCGTACGCCGGAGCCGACACTGCCGCCATCGTCAGACCGACTGCGGTCGCGCCGAGCAGCAATTTCTTAATGATGGAGTCCATTTCTTTCCTCCTGGGAAAGCTGTCCCCAACATCTCGCTGAGAATGCCGGGGCGCCATCGACGCCGATGTCGTGGCTTATCGCGTCGGTTATGAAATGAGCCCCGCCTCCTGTCTCTGGTCCGTGCTAAGATCGGTTTTTGAACGAAAACGGCCCCGCTCTCGCGGGGCCGTAATTTCAGCCATCGTGACTTTCGGAATTTACTTCACCACGCCATCGCCCCATCCGGCCGAAGCCGACGTGCTCGCAACCAGCAGCGCCGGCGGCGATGCAGTCAACAATGCAAACGCGGTCGTTGCGATACACATCATCTTTTTCATTCGTGACCTCCGTTCAGTATTGTGAGATTGCATTGAAGTAGACCTTGGGGTCCACAAGCGCGCTGCCCGCCACCGGGTCTCTCGGGTTTGCCATCTGTGCCAGAAGCACGTCAGCAATCGGCTGCATGTGCCGGCTGACCGTCTCGGAGAGCGTCTTCTGAGCTACCGACATGCCGAAGATCTTTTTCGTGCCGACCTGCTGATAGGCGATCATTTGTTTATGCAGCGTTAGCTTGATCGCCTCGAGGGCGGCGCCATTCTTCCGTTCGATCACCGCACCCACCCGCTTCTTCAGGTTGGCCGCGTTGGTTTCTTCCTGCAGCAGCTCCATGTTTAGGAGCACGTCGACGACGACCATGCAGGTCGTCGGCACCTTAAAGCCGTAGGCTAGGTAGAAGGCGTTCTCCCGCATGACGTTGAAATTGAGCCGGATGATGCCGTGAAACGGACCGTGCTTCGCAGCCAGCTGGGGCTCAGGTTCGATCCCATCGAAAAACCCGTTGAAGCTCATTCTGCCACCTCTACGATTGATCGAGGCGACGATCTTAACATATCCGGATGGTCCTGCTTCCGTCCGAACGGTTTTCGATCAAAGGATCGAGCATACCTTGGTCGGGGGGCCTGCCACCTGTTTCCAGAGCGCGCCGGCCTGTTAGGTCCTCTCAACTTCGTGATCGTCCTCCCGCACAGCCGCACCGTCTCCGGCCCAGAGGGGCGAGACTTGGCGCATAGGCCGAAGGGCCGGTTCGTCGCGTCAATGGGCCGGCCGCACCGAGCGACCGAGCCGGCCATATGACGCTACCGGCCCTTACGGCCTTGCCCGTCTACAACCGCCCCTCGGGGCTAACAAGGAGACGGACACATGCCAAACAGACAAAGATCTTCACAAACTCATACGGGCCGCCGCGCGTCGCATCGGGATAAACCTCAACCAGCCGGGCGAAGCGCCACCGCAGCTCCTGAAGGCCGTCGCGGCAATCGAGAAAGTCGTGATGGATCTCATTGACGAATGATCCCCCGGGTCGCTAAGCGGGGAGGGTCCTTCAAGGGCGCCGCCCTTTATTACCTGCATGATAAGAAGGCCCTCACGACCGGGCGGGTTGCGTTCACCCATAGTCGTTCCATCTTCACGCCTAGAAGGGCATCAACCTTAATGAGCACCGGTCCGCTTGTTCTTGATGCTTTCTTATCTTGCCGGATGCACCTTTGACCGCGGCTCGCGAAGCGGTAGAATTAAGTAATTGCGAGCTTTTGACTGGTCCATTTGATTTGACATATTGCTGGATAATCCTTCGATGGTCAGCCTCTATAGTCTACTTCTTCGGTCGACAGATCTCTCGGCGCAAGAAGCGGCCTCGCTGCATGGCGTTTCCGATCAGACTGTCATCGACTGGTCGAGCGAGCATTTCGATCCACCAGAGGAAGCTCTGCAGGATGTTTACTGACTTATAGACCTCCAGTGGCATGCTGCCCGCTGGGTTCTTCACTCCCTTACTGGCGAAGAGAATGTTGCATCGAATGCGACAGTCAAACTTGGTGTCACGGACAGCGTTCATGAGGCCCAGACCTTAGGATGGCCAACCCCATCCGCGATGAATGCAGTGGTTCGCCGCTTGTTGGAAATGGCCGACGGCACTCTTCGCAGCCGCATTCAGCTTGCGTTCAATCCGGGTCCAAACAGCGGCGTTTACTACCTGAGCGTCCGCCTGAGGCCGGACGGAACGCCTATGTCACCAGGTGAAACGAGCCGCGGGTCAGATGAGGACGAATGACGCAATGGAGGCCCTTGCGGAACGTTGACGAAGCCTGCGTTCGTGCTCGCATCCATGGCTAGGCCGTGCATCGGACTGAGCAAAAGAAGCCTGGTGATGCGGCCTTCTGGCGCGTTTCTGCGATCACCCGCATGTCGGGGGACCGCCTGAACTCCCTCGCATGGTCGCCGGAACAGAAACGAAGGTGCTCGCTCTTGTTCGCAAGTCCGATAAAGATGGTCCTAAATCCTCTGCCTCGGTCCTTGTCGTCATAGTGACGAGATACGCCTTCGGTCAGCGCCAGGTTGAGCGCCGTTCCGGCGTCGGCGATATAATGAAAGTGAGGATGAGTCCGCAGGCTCTTGAGGACTCCAATTCCGGAGTCGGCGACGACGAATTCGAAATGTCCGTGCAAGGCGTCAAAAGCCATATAGCCGGACGCGATATTCTCGCTGTGCTCTTCAATATTTCCGCGTAGCTCCCCAATTGCCCCGAACAACTGGCCCGCCGAAGCGGGCGCGAATCCCGCTTCCACGGCGGCTTTCTTGCCCCGCATCGCGAACTCGGTCCAATTACTATGCTGAGCCAGGATTTCCGTCAGAGTGACAAACCCCTGAGCGCCGGACGCGGAGAACCACTTCTTGCCGGTGGCCATGGCCCGAAGAAGTTCGGCATGTCTTCCGACTTTGAGCCAGCCATGCCGGTTGAATATTATTCCAGCATGATGAAGTTCGGCCAGTGGACCAAAGTCGCGGGCTTGAACCTGCAGATCTTTCGAAAAATCCACTCCGCCGGCCAGCGCCAGAGCGATATCGTTGGCAAGATCGAATGACAGTTCATGGACCACGCGTCTCAACCCACCTATCCGGCATAGTGAAGAGCACGCAGCAAAGTCACCCGTTCTCGCAGGTTATGAAAGAAAAGGCCGTCAAGCGGATCGCCCGGCTCAGTCGGGCTTGGTAGCCAGCGCAGCGCGTCATTGCCGTCGCGCTCGGCACGCTGGCGTTTCAGCGTCTTCATGAAAGCAGTGGTTTCGAGATAAACTACCTTGCGGAAGTGTCCGCGCAGGAAGTCGATCACTTCGGGATCGCCGCGCACGACGATATCGATGTCTCGACCTGCAGCAGCCGCAAGACCGGCAAGTTGTTCAAGATGCCAGCCACGGCGCCGGCGGCGTCCTGGGCCGGTCGTAAATTCATACGACAATGTCTCGATTTCGGTGCGGGTTGCGATCTCCGCGCCCCAGCGTTCGAAGTCACGCTCGGTCCGGCCATGGGAATGAAGAGCACAAGGAATGCCGCCCCGGGCAAACTCTTCGAAGACGATGAGAATACGCTTCAGCGCATGCATATCATCAGTGCGCGGCTGATCCAGCACCACGCTGAAGTTTGGCGTGGTGACCATGTCGATGCCGATATCGCGCATTTGCTTGATAACATGAATGCGATCTGACCCAAGCGTCCACCATGGTTCAATGCGGTGATCCTGATGGACGCCGCTGAGTATAATCCGAGCGTCCTCGGGGATATGGTATGCAGCGCAGAGCGTTGCGCGGTCTTGGAACTTAAGCCTCCTTCCACGAAAGCTGACCACATCCGGCAGGCGCAGGGCGAATGTCGAGCCGGAGAGCTGTCCGACGCGGCTGCTTCCATGGTATACGAGCGGTACAATATCGTCGCTAATCTGATGCCTGACGAGTGCCGCGCGCGGTACGCTGTCGAAATCGAAGCCATCGATCTCGCGCAACTGATCGGCGAAGCGGACGCTCGGCGCGTTTCTGCACACCCGGGTGCATTTGTCCGGCTTGTTGCAGCAGAGGCCGAGGCAATCAAAAAGGGAGTCCTTCACACATAATCCGCCACAGGCTGCGAAATGGTGGCAGCCGTGACATCCGAGTGATAGCGAATATGCCTGCGGATCATGGGTTAGTGCATCTACTATGGTCTCATTGCTACGCGTGTCGGGTTGAGCTGAAATCATTTGATCTTCACCTCGACCGTGTTCGAGAGCGGATTGACGCGGATGATCTCGCCGACCGCAATGCCAGCGCCCGCAGAGAGCGCCTTGAGGATGTCAGACGGTGCGTTCGGAGCGGAGAATTGCACCGAGTTTCCTACACAGCCCAGGAGTTTGCCTTTGTCCGCCTGCAGGATGTGGTCGCTGCCGACAGACGGACTAATGCCCTTTTCCATCACCGCGATAAATGAGCGGGGCTGGTCTTCAGGGAAACGGGTAAAGAGATCGAGTGTGGCAAGCGCAACCCGCTGACGATCGATGTACTTGTCGTGCGAGGGCCGACGTTTCTGAAGTTCTTCGGCTCCCATCAACTGGCCTCCGTGAACAAAGGTTGATAAAACTTCGCGCGACCCTGCGTGAATTCGAGGATCAGGCCCGCTGCCGCCAGCGATGCAAGGCGGTTATTCCAGACCGTAGGAGCGGTTACTCCGTCCGCTTCGCCAAACATGCGGTTCAAATCGCCAGCGGTCGTACGACCAAGGCCGGTAACGCGCTCAAACGTCGATGCCTGCTTCGGATCAAGCTGGCCAATGATATGCTGATTTTCCACCGCGCCCGCGGGAGAAACATCTGCTGCCAACAGGTTTTCTTTTCTTGCGTCCGCGATAACCGCCAGTTCGTCCAGCACGACCGCATTCGCGTTCGCCACAACCGGGTAGAATTTCGAATTGGAGCCGCGGAGGAAGGTTTTGAGATTGAAGATTGCCTCGCGCAGATAGCTGGCGGTCGCCACGGTGATGCCGGCAAAGTCGATAACCAGCGGTGTTGGAGATGCCGGGTCCGTCTGGATCTTTTCGAGCATGGCTTTAAATCCAGCCCTGCCGTCCGAGGCGCTGGAGAGAACGTCGATTCCCGTCAGCTCCCGCATGTTGATGTAAGGGTATCTCATGCATCTCACTCCTTATATGTGAGTAATATGAGATTCAGCAGACTTGAGTCAAGTTTCGCGGCCAGATTTCTTTCAAGCTACTGACTCAGCGAGATATTTTCTTTTCGCAGCCGTCATTTTGATAGCCAGCGATTTTGAGGCAGGCTGATCCGCTTCGCCCGGAGATCACTTTTCACGAAAAATGCTTTGAGGGATTGTTTTTCACGGATTATAATGGAATTTCGGCGTTCGTGCCCGGAGTGAAGGGAAATCAGGCCGGAGATGATTTTTCAGGGAGTTTGATTTGAGCGTGCAATTTTCAGGAGCGGTGAGTGTTTTTCATGACCGGCGGCTGCCAGAGCCGGCTTCCCCGGCTGGCTATGCCGCCTTGATTCACGCTTACAAGCTGCCCGTTCCGATCCCCCGGATACTATCGGCCATTGGGTCCAAGCACCGCATCATCGAGCAGGGTGGCTGGCGAATCTACACGCCGCGCCACGCGCCTGATGCATCTCTTGAGGGGCATCTGACTTTCGCACTCAAGTATGAAGGGCTCGACCTCGCCGTTCTGAAGCGGCTTTTCCTTACGGTAAAGGAAGGCGATATCGCCGAACTTGTGCGCCAAAAGCCAACCGGCCTCTACACGCGCCGCATCTGGTTTCTGTATGAGTGGCTGCTTGACCGGGAGTTGCAGCTGCCATCCGCGGATAAGGTTTCGTATGTGGAGGCCGTCGATACCGATCTCCAGTTCGGCGCGGCGGGGCAGAACTCAACCCGGCACCGCGTTCGCAACAATCTGCCGGGCACGCCGGAATTCTGTCCGCTCGTGTTTAGGACGCCCGCGCTGAAGGAATTCATTGCGCAGGATTGGAAGGCGCGCGCGCGCGCCGTCATCAGCGAAGTCCCGAAGGATTTGCTCGCCCGGACAGCCGCGTTTCTTCTGCTTAAGGATTCAAAGTCCAGTTACGTGATCGAGGGCGAGAGGCCACCGCAGGACCGCATCCAGCGGTGGGGCCGTGCCATCGGCGAGGCAGGGCGGGCGCCGCTCGACGCGCAAGAGTTTCTGCGGTTGCAGGGCATCGTTATCGGCGACGAACGATTCGTGAAGATGGGCTTCCGCCAGGAGGGCGGTTTTGTCGGCGAGCATGACCGCGATACGCAGCGGCCCATCCCCGATCATATCAGCGCGCGGCACGAAGATATCGCATCCCTTATGGCGGGTCTGATCGCGTTCGATCACAGCGCCGAGGACGAACTTGATCCGGTTGTCGCCGCAGCGGTGTTGGCGTTTGGTTTCGTCTACATACACCCGTTTGAAGATGGCAATGGCCGCATACATCGTTACCTGATGCACCATGTGCTTGCGCGGCGCGGCTTCAATCCGCCGGAACTTCATTTCCCGGTATCGTCGGCAATCCTCGACAGGATCACGGAATACAAGGGCGTCCTGGAAAGCTACTCAAGCAGATTGCTTCCCTACGTCCAGTGGGAAGCAACGCAGAAGGGCAATGTGAAGGTCCTGAACGACACTGCCGATTTTTATCGGTTCTTCGACGCAACGCCCCATGCGGAATTCCTCTACGAATGCGTGCGGCGGACGATTGAACAGGACCTCCCAAACGAGACGAATTTCCTCCGCAACTTCGATTCGTTCCGGTCCGGGGTCGAAAATATCATCGACATGCCCGAGCGAACGCTGAACAACCTGTTTGGCTTCCTCAGGCAAAACCAGGGTAACCTTTCGAAGCGGGCCAAGGAAAACGAGTTCGCTCAATTGACCCCGCAGGAGATCGAGCAAATCGAGCAGCTTTACGCGAACAGCTTTCAATAGATGGCTCAATGCCTGATGCAGACCGGATTAAGCCGATCAAGTAGACCGTGGAGCGTCGCCGGGCAGCCCTGAACCGACCAGTTTCCGAAACCTGGTTCGGAATCCAGCGGGATTTTAAGCGACGTGTTCCCCAGTTTTATCCTCTCCAGCACGGCAAAATCGCCACTACTTCAGAAAACACGGCACTTGCGCCGATCAGGATGTTGCCTGTCATTTGCACCAGCTCGCTGCCTTCGCAGGGCCACTTCCGTGAGGGTTCAGCGAAGCGCCTTCTCGCAAGAGATGGACGACATGCCGATAGCTGGCCAAAAGGTATGCAGCGAACTTTATGCCTAAAGCGCATGAGCATCGCTGCCCCCTCAGTGGCCCGAAATCGTACTTGGGAAGGTACTCTTCTCCATCTCTTCCTTGTGAAATGCAACTGCGGCCTGCTCCAGCTCGCTTGCATCCTTCACGTCGCCGATCAGAACCAGCTATCGGCGGACAGCATCTTCATGTTTATTGAGATACATGCGTGCGCTCCTCAGAGGTAACGGTTCGATTTTGCTCTCTAACGGGGAGGTGGAACGTTGAGTTGATTCGGCGGGATGTTCTCTGTCGGAACGGCATTCTCCCGAAAAATGGTGATTATTTGCGTTTCAATTCCATTGACCACATTCGTCTTCACGCGGATTTCTTCGCGTAACGTATTTCCCTTCGACATCGATTCCTTGTTCATACGGTCGAGTTCTGAAAAGACGCCTTCTCGGGTCGTCTGGCCTTTTATTGCTTCTTGGTCTTTCGGTGCGAAGCCTTCCGACGCCTTAGAAGAAAAGTCGGCGAACTGGGCGCCGATGTAGAGGATCTGAAGTATTTTCGCCGTCTCAGCGGCTTTCGCAGCCCGATCAAGTGCGTCTTGTAATTGTCGATTCAAGTCTTTGAGTTCTTCCAGTGTCCGTCTGCGACTTTCCGCAAGGGTGTCTACCTGTTGGTTCGCCGCGGCACGCACGTTGACTTCCCTGAATGCTGTAACCAACCGTTCGATTTCATTGTTGCGCGCGACCTTCCAGTCGAAATTGTTGAGCTCTCGGTCTGCATAGAGTGAAAGGGTTTGCTGCCTCAGCGACGCCAGCGACTGTTCGCCCGCCACGAGTTCTCCGTCTTTGTCTCTTCGAAACCAATAGGCGACGCTGTTATCGTAGTCGAGTTGCCTGCCTTGGGAGACGACATAGAACGGGTCGTTGTCTCCCCTTGCGATCCTCGACAATTCCGCATCGGCTGGACTCGCGCCCAAGCCTACATAGTCCAGGCGATCGGCGATGAGATTCCGAAATGCCCCCGCGTCGTTCTGTTGTGTTTCCAACCGCACAACGACTAAGACTCCGCCTTTTGAATACGGCAGATCATTCAATATTTTCGGCTTAAGGTCTTCAAGTTTCGCGGCGATCTTTCGAGAGAGGCCATAGTCATTCAGGTAAACGAGCCCGCCCGAAATGAAATCGGCCCAATTTTTTGCCGTTGCGGGTCGGGTAGGTGCGCCGGGCGGGAGGTATGGTTCTTTTTGTAGGGGGACGAACGGGCCACCATCTTGCGAATGCGCGCTTGTAAGACCGACCAGCGCAGTCGTGAAATATAGAAGCAGGCATCGCGTGGCTTTGGGAAGTCGGCTCATTTGGGCACCTCCTTCAAGTCGTCGACTTCAGGAAATTGCTTGCTGATCTTCCGGACAAATTCGCGATGCTCAGTGACGTGTAAGAGGCAGGTTTTCGCGTGCTCTTGTTTAAGCCGCTCGAGATTGATGCCGTCCAGGATGAGCTGTGCGGCTTTCCAATTGGGCGGATCTGTCCAGGAACGCCAAAGTGGATTTGAGTTTCTCGCTTTGTCGAACACAAGCGGCGAGATCGTTTTCCAGGCCGTTGCCGGATTGGTCGTATCGGTGTTGTTTCGCTTGGTATGGACCGGATCGATGGCATACTCGGGTAGATCTCGAACGACGCATTGAGCCCGGTCTATTTGTTGAGCTCGCGGCTTCGATTTCATGTCGAACAGCGAACCGTCGGGTTTGTAGTGTGCAACCGAGTATTCCTGCACCCTTGAATTGGTGAGAAATTTCGCGCCAGCTCGATCCGTGACATCGCGGAGAAAGGTTGCGACCAGAACCGATGTCGTCTGGCCCGCTCGATCCCATGATTGGTAGTGGATCTCGTTAAAATACTGAACATCCATGTGAGATACGACGCAAAGCTCTGCCGGCGAGGCCGTGTATAATTTATCGGCTATCATGCTCGGCGCATCGAGCTTTTGAGCGTCCTTTTTGGTTCGCTCTACGATCGAGGCCTCATTTGCACGCGCTTCTACAAGCGCTGTTGCTACGGAATAAGGTGTGTCTGGGTCCGCCATGCGGTCCAGCCACGACAAATGGCGGCGCAGGTTTATTGCCATGCGCGCATCTGAAGCGATGCCGTACGCGAACGCGATGCTATCGATGGCCGCCATTGAGGAACACGTGGTCGAGCAAAGCGTCGAGACGCCTTGCGGGTACGCCCAGAGCTTCCTTCTGGCGAGATCGAAGATTTCGTAAGCTGCGAGTAGCCTCGCAGGAAAATCGCCGCGCGCGGGATTATCTGCGGCAAGGTCCACGGCCTTCAGCTTGGCCTCCCGCCGAATATCTTCGATCTTGCCTATCGACGCGACTACTTCATTGTGGAGCTGATAGGCGTATTGCTCACCAAGAGCATTGAAGAGGTCTTCGCGCAGCTGCGCGACCTGGGTGATCATAAACTCCAGTGTCTTCTGTATGACTGCGAGCTGGTGGATGGCGAGCTCCACCTTACCGTTGATCGCTGAGATACTGGCTCCGAGGCCGCCATCGCCTCGATTCGCATCTGCGATCGCTTTGATGATGCCTATGGCAGCAACAATGATAGTAATCGGCTCTACAGCACGGGCAGGACCAGAGAGTAGTGCTAATGGGGCCTGAAGCAGAAACGGATAGGCTGTCGTACCGGAAAGACCTTGCAGAAACCTACGCCTGTTCATGATAGCACGTCTCCACATTCAGTGACGCAGATCGGCCCGGAGCATCCTCGTCCATATCTTCAGGTCTCTCAGGATACGCCAGGAACCTTCTTGGTGAAAGTCGGCTATGCTGTGCGTTCGAATGGCAGAAACTATTTGCGGGTTAAGCATGGTGTAGGGCCTAGCGGATCGGCCAGTCTTTGCTAAGCGGTCTGCGCGGGCGTCTCGACATGGCCGCCATATGGTCTCGAAGTTTGATGTCGACCACCTGTTTCTCAGCAGCGGCCAGTTCGGAAGGGTCAAGAAAATGGCCGATCCCTTAAGGGCGTGGGGAAGATAGACATCCAGCTTTCCCTTGGAAATGTACACGTAGTTGCGCAGTTGCGGCGGTTGAGCCTCGCACTGTGATCAAGCTCGTCGCGATATAAGGTATGGAGTATACAGCTTTGGGTCGTGATCTGGGAAGGCGACGCCGGATGAAACTGCGGAGTTTGATCAGGCTTCGTACGGGCCGGTTGCCAACTTGTTCCGCGAGGCGCTCGCCCTGCCTTCCGTGCATGAGGCAGAGCATTCCATCGATTGCCCATTGTGCGGGGCCGACGACACGCTGACCTCTGAGAGGATTGCGCTGCTCCGTGAGCGTGTGGCTGATACGGAAGCCTTCCAGAAAGCTTTGAAGGAAGCCCGTGAAACTCTCGGCCCGATGGCGACAGGACTATCCACCTTTGAGGGCGCGCTCGGCGAAGCGTTGCCGATATTCATCACCAATCCCTCGAAGTTCAGGCGGGCGCGCGGGTTGCCGCCGGCGGTGCTGGTCTCGCTGGTGGCGCGGTTGCAGGTGCCGCGCGCGGCCGTCCTAAGCGGAGCCGCCATCCTGGAAAGACGTCGGAGTGGTGGCCCTTTAATGCCCGGTTAATTCGCCGGGCTGGAGCATGATCCGGATAAGTGTGAAGCGGTTTGAGGAGGATCTCTCTTGCCGCAAACGAAATCGACAAGGATCCTCATCGTCGGCCGAAGCTGATAGCCCTCAGGCAATCCTTTCCAGGTCGCCCAGACACTTTTCGAGGTTGCCCTTTGCTTCGGCCAAAAATCGTCTCGTTTCGCTCAGCCGTTTGATATCAGGTTTGACCGGCCCCGCGCTTACCTCGCTCAGGTGACGGCAAACGGTCGTGAGATCGCTGGAGATGTCCTCCAGAATGAAAGCGATATTCTCAAGCGGCATCATCTCCGAAAAGAACGTCTTGGACGCACTCTCATCATGGGCTGCGGGTCCCTCGAACTTGACCTCGACCAGAGGGACCAGCACTTCACGTCCATCCCCTGCAACCTTCCCCATGCTCATGATCAGCGAGCTAAAGGTAGCAGACACATAGGTCACACGGTCGACGAGGGAATTCCCGTACAACACGACCGAGTCGGGATCGATAGCCACATCGGACATATTGGAAACTCCAAGATCCTCATTCGGCATGATCAGTTTCCTCTTCATGAAGCTGCAGCATGCCCGCAGGGAAGGAGGTTGACTTGGATGTGTCAGTCTCGATCGGTATGTAGCCCTGCATGTCGGTCTTCTTCGTCGGCACGATGACGACCATCGATCCGTGATACGAGCTCTTCGCTCTGACCTTCATGTAGCCGGGAACGGCAGGCGAAGGCCCATGGAGATGTTGCAGCCATTCCTCAACCGCTCGCCGAAAACCAACTTGGTCTCCCGCAGATAATAATCCGAGCGTGCCCGAGCCGTGGCCGGGTCCCTGTATTGCGTCAACGAAAGCACGAACGTACAGATCCGCGCCCCCTGCTCCGTGAGCAGGGTGGGCGATAGTCGGCAAAATTTCACGCGGAGTGAGAGCGACAAGCCTCTGCTTGTCGTGCTCCTTGGCTTCGCGCTTCTCCAATGCGAGCCGCCCCTCTCTCGTCAAGGCAAATTGCGCGAATTTTCCCTCGGTTGTCCGTTCCACCAACCGCGCGTTTGTCATCAGATGGAGAACCCGGCTGAGATTGGCGTCTCTCAGATCCAACTTCCTGGCAATCGCCATCTTCTCCAGCTGATGTGTCGGAGCGTCCCGGAGCAACTTCAGAATCGGGACCACGTGCTGGCGATGCATGACCTCGCTTGGCCGGATCACCTTTGAGGTGTTGATGGACATCTGAAGAAGGTCATAGAACGCTCTGAAGCGCTCGGCGTAGGCGGCATTCTTCGGCGCAAGCGTCGCGCTCGTTCGTCGCAGGATGTCGAACCACTCCCGGAGCTCACCGTCGCGACGGCGGCCCTCGAGTGAGTTCCAAAGCCAGGCACCGAGGGCCGCGTAAAGGCGTTCGAGCCCCTTTTCGGACCCTTCCTTGAGAAGCGCCGAAATGGTGGCCCTCGCCTCGCGCGCGCTGACTTCGCCGGTCTCTATCTTTTCCAGTGCCGAGTCCAACATGGGAGCGGTCTACATCATGACGGTTAAGGACGCTTTACAACGCTTTACTCTGATTTGAGGACCGGAATCTAGGTGTCAAACCGGCCAGTCGTAACCCTTCCATACGGTTTTTTGACCCAGGCTCGCCGCGGGAACGGAGTTGGGTTCCTTGAGGAGAGGTAATATTGTACCAAGTCGACCATCTTTCGAACTCGCACCGGTCGGATGTTGCACCACGAAGCTTCGCGTCCCGAACTTCACTTCGACTTGGGTCGCGGTCGTCTGATGACCTTGCATGGTTCGATCGTTACCCATCGAGGGCACCAGCATCACGTCAACGTCGAGACTGCCGAAAGGACTAGAACCTACGTCACAGAAGTCGAGGCAGACGGCGATTCCGATCAGGGCGCCTTCCGTTGCAAGCACGCATATGCGACGTCCCGCAATGATGTTTTCGGTGCCCCAATCGTCGTCGCCGTAAGGAGCGATCTTGTCGTAGACCAGACGTTCCTCTCCATACCCGTCGTAGATCCGGGCGCGGTTGACGATCCCCTGACCGTTTGTTTCGTGCCAGGTCCCTGGAATGAGAAGTTCGGGCGCCTCGAGCTCGTCCATGACGTCACGATCCCGAACGAGCCTGACGATCTTCTCGCGCAAGTCCGGCGGCACGGTCAGCTCGGGCCAGACAATTGCGATGCAATTCTCTCTCAGGGCATCCGTGATCTGGGTCGAGATCGTGCCCTCGGCGGAAGAAGCCTTGATGCCGATGACAATGAACCGTTTCTCGTCATCGATGACCGAGAACTCAGGCACGGGCTCCAATGCCTCAAACAGGCAAGCTCCCATCCGCCACTTCCTCGCGTCCGCGGCTTTGCTGTGCAGAGTCCGGTTATCAACCACGTGGACCGGGTACCCCTGAATGACGTCAGGCAATATCCGGTGAAACAGCATGCCCCGCTTCGAGTAGGCTTGTCCCCGTCGGGCGGTGCGTAAGGCGCTCACGCCCTGCCGCGGGATGAACCAGCATCCAAGCTTCTCGAGGTGCCAATGGCTCGGCGCGATCGGCCACTGGGAGCGCCGCTCTGCGAGCACCCGGTCGATTTCCCGTATGAGGCCGCCCAGCGTGACGGCAGAGAGTTCAGGTGTCTGATCGGTCAACGACCACAGGATACGGCCGTCTCCAATAGCCTCGGTGAAGATCTCGCGGGCGGTTTCGATTCGTTTTTCCGTAAGATTCCGGTACGCCTTGCCAACACTTCCCGGGGCCTTATGAAATAGTGCATCGAGATCGATGAGAGCATGCCTGAGCTCGTCTCGTCCCGCATTCCTGATGGATGCCTGTCGCCGGGAAAGTTGGCGCGCTGCTTCTTTCCAGGTATCGAAGGCCGCATCCTCGGTTTGGCTGTCCACGGGCCTGGGCAAACGCTTCATTCCAAATCAATCAGAAATATGCACCATCCATAGTCGTCAGCTGACGCACTTGCAACCGGTTCGAGTCGCTGCTCACCGATCTTCGTCGTTCCGCACAACTGTGTGTCCCAATTGGCGCTGCACGCCAGGGAAAATCTGCGCGCAAACCTGAAATAGCAACGAAAAGCTGCATTGTCGTCGGGATGCTATTGACGAGCGTCAGAAGACCCTTTTCTATCTGGGCGGGAAAATCCGCGCGTGCTCAGCGACGCGGAAGGGGGCGAGTCTATGTGGAATTTCAGCCGAGCCGCGGCTTGCGTTGGCGTTTGCCTTGCGATGGGCGGGTGCACCAGCCTGTACTACGTGCATGATCCGCAGACAGGTGTGATCACTGCCGGTGAGCTGCCGTATTTCCTCAAGTCGATCAGGTGTGAGGTGGTGACCTTCTACCAGATCGAGCGCGAGAGGCGGACGCAGTATCTGAAGATCTCCAAGACCCGGCCTGAAGAGGCCTTCAACAGGTACGCCTATTTCGACATCGATCCGTTTCTGTACGGCACGTTCTTTCTGGAGTTGAAGGTAACCGATACGGGCGGGCTCGGATCCGGTACGGCATTCGATTACAAGCGTATTCTGTCCGCGACCAGTAACGACGTGACCCATGTCGGCCCCACCGCTTCGGCCCAGGACACCTATGACCTGATCTGGTCATTCCTCTTAAAACAGAATGCCCAGCTTGCGTCGGATACGTCGCCGCGGGCCGCGGGGCCGGCATTGTACGAGCGCGGCTGCTATCGCGGAACGCCTGCCGATTTGACTGAGCTGGAAGCGCTCGCAGAGAACAAGTATCCGGAGCGAACCGCCTATAAGCGCATTACTGTCGATGCCTCCAAGCCGCTGGCGGCCTGGTTGCGGGACAATGCCATTCTCATCGCAGCCAACGATCTGTCACCGGCAATGCCTTCGGAGAAAGCCGAGCCGGCGCAGATGACGTACACGTTTTCGATCCAGGTCACAGGCGGAGCCGAGGCAAAGTACTCCCTGACTTCCACACGTTGGACCCCGGCTGCGGTCCAGGCTTCTGCTTCCTCACAGCAGTTCAGCAATCTCGGAATCTATATCAATGGTCCGAATGCGGTCCTGGCCAATGGAGCGAAATCCGGCTCCGCAGGCTATGCGGAGAAGACGCCGCCGCTCGGATCAAAGGACAACCCCATGTACACCACGCCGCTGCCGGGAGGAGAGAAGTCTCAGGAATTCCCCGGAGGTGGCGGAGCGGCCGGCCGTCGCCCAGGCGCCGGGCCTCGAACAAATGGCTTTATTGTCGCGCCTGTGCCTGTCTTCCCGCCGTCCCCGACCCCGTCGCAGTAGAAAATGTTTCGCCTCTGGCTATCCAGACTCGTTCTGCTGCTCGCGCTCCTGTCGTGCTGGGGCGCGAATGCGCAACCTGCGCTCCCCTCGGGAGTGTCCGAAATGGAGCTGTTCGGCACGGTGATCCGCGGCTCCAAGTGGGACATCAAGGAGATCCCGGTCTGCTGGGAAAACCTGCGGCCGCAGGACCGCAAGTACGCCGACCTCGTGCGAAAAGCCGTGGCGGAGACCTGGGAGACTGCGGCGCAAGGCGGCGTCTGGTTCGCAAAGACCTGGCCGTCCTGCACGGACGGCGCGCCCGGCTTACACGTGCGGGTCGCCGATGAGGGGGCTCACACTGAAGTCGTCGGGAAATACCTGGATGCCAGGCCTTCCGGCATGACGCTCAATTTCAGTTTCAATCATTGGAGCACGGGCTGTCGCGGCAGACGGGAATTTTGCATTCGCGCCGTTGCAGTCCACGAATTCGGACATGCGCTTGGCTTCACGCACGAACAGAATCGCGACGACGCCCCGGAGCAGTGCCGGAACGAAAAGGCTTCAGGCTCGGTCGGCGATTATAAAGTCACCAAGTACGACCCCAATTCCATCATGAACTATTGTAATCCCGCATGGAACGGAAACGGACAATTAAGCCCACTCGATATCGCCGCCGTCAGAACGTTCTATCCCTCCTGACAGTCGGCCTTCTTGCTGCGATGTGCGATCCCGCGCAGGCGGACCGCGCCGCGGTGCAGATAGCCGCGCGGTACAACGTCAGGACGGTTCACGTCCAGTACGTTGGCGTCATGTTTAACGGCAAGCGGGAAGTCGGCGGCGGCTCCGGGCTGCTCATCGGCGATCATCTCGTGCTGACCAACAGCCATGTGATCGGACGCGAGGAGAACTACAAGACCCTGGAGATCAATGCCCGGCTCGGGTCGCGCAACGCAAACCCGATCAAGGTCACTGCGGTTCATCGCGACGATGCCAGGGACCTGGCGCTCCTCGAATTGTCGCAGCCCGCCGGCGACAGCGGGGGCACCTCACGGTGTCCGATGCCGGTGATCGACGACAACCAGCAGGCGCCGATGGGGACGCAGCTGTATCTGCTCGGCTATCCTCTCGATCTGGATCTCAGCATATCGAGCGGTCTGATAAGCAACCAGTCCAACCCCACTGGCCGATGGCAGACCGATACGGTCATGAACGTCGGCAACAGCGGGGGGCCCGCATTCAACGAGTTCGGCGCATTGCTGGGAATTGCGGTCGGAGGCATCGTCAAGTGGAACGACGCGCAAGTCTCTGGCGTCAACTTTATCATCCCCGCCACCGTCATTACCGCAAGCCCCCTCTACGGAATGATCAGCGCCATTCCCCAGCCATCCGTTTGCTGGACGAAGTGGGTCGATACCACGATCTCGTTTGAGAACTGGAGCAAGCTGAATTCCACGCATGTGCAAACGCAAGCGAACGCCGGCATGAAGATCCCCGAAATCCTTGCCGGTGCGATCTTGCCGGAAGACCGGCGTCTCATCGTAAACATTCCGGTCTCGCAGCTCGTTGAGCCGAAGCAGCTAGAGCGCTCGTATACGGTCGACAAGACCAAGGACGATCACCCGGTCGTATTTGCCGAGCATTCCGCGGATTACGCCGACACCTTCCCGGCTGAACCGGGCTACCGCATCACAGGTTGCTCATGGCACGTCGAGACAGCAAACGGTGCCGGCAATATCGCTTGCGCGATAGGCGACGGCGGGGCGCAGGCCCGCTTCACCTACAAGCTCACCAGCGGACCTGCCGTGGACAGGTACCGCGGATGGCTGGGCGCGACCGTCAATCTTTCTCAGACCCTTGCAAAGTAGGTGTCGGATCAATGGTCATGCTGACATCGCCAGATGAGGCTCAAGGCGGGCCGGGTCGGCTCGCCCATCCCTTTCAATGGCTGCGGACAATCCTCATTGTTCTGTTCTGCGCGCTCGCAACTGCTTGCGCGCACCAAGGTCCAACCGCGCAGCCGGCCGAGCCGCAGGTTAACAAAACGCATCAGAAACATGGGAGCGCTTTCAAGGGATACGGCTACCGCCATGGTCCGGGCTACTACCACTATGGTGCGCGGTACCGTCACCATGCCCACCGACCGGCAACCGGTGAGGCAAGTGAGGAAGCGCCTCCTGCTCCGGGAGGAGAGGTGGCGGCCAACAAGATCAAGGGCCTGGTGCCGGTCTACTTCGCGACGAATCGCGTGGTGACGGGCGGGCCCGCTCTGGAGTTGAGCCAGATCTCCTATGGCCGGGCTCCTGCCAACACCTTCGGCTACGTGACGGTGAGCATTCCCATCGTTCACAAGATGGGCGAGGTGGAAACGCCCGGGACGAGCTGGTTTGGACTGCGCAAGGAGGCGGAGGATGATGGAAAGCACTTCCGAATTCAGAAGCTGAATCGTCTCTCTCGCGAAGAGTTTGCCTCCGCTATCGCCAATCCGGCCGACAGCCTGATGCTCTTCGTGCATGGCTATAACGTTGCCTTCCCGGATGCTGCTTTCAAGGCGGCGCAAATCGCATTTGACGCCAACTACAAGGGTCGCGTCATGATGTATTCCTGGCCGTCCAAGGGCGGACTGCTCGACTATGACTACGACCGCGAGAGCGCGCTCTATGCGCCGGACGGTCTGTTCGATCTCCTCCAGCTGATCAAGAAAGAGGGGAAGGTCTCAAGGATCATCGTAATTGCCCACAGCCTGGGCAGCGAGGTGGTCCTGGCCGCGTTGCAGCAGGCTGCGCTGAGCCAGACGACGCTCGGGGTTACTGAACTGATATTCGCAGCTCCGGACGTAGACCGCGATCTTTATTTGGAGCGGGCGAACCAGATCAAGTCAGCAGCCGGCGCCGTAACCCTTTACGCATCTTCCACCGATCGCGCCTTGCTCGCCTCTATGAAGAAGGCGCAATCCAAATCCAGAATGGGCCTCGTGACCGGAAAAGGGCCGACTCTCGTGCCCGGCATTGAAACGATCGATGTTTCCGCCATCGGCAGCGACATGTTCGCTCTGAACCACAGTACATACTCAACCAGCCGCGCAGTCCTCGACGACATAGGCCGGATCATCTCTTCCACGGCGCACCTTAAACCTCCCCAGCGCACGCCCACCCTGCGCTCCATGCCTGACGAGCTCAACACGACCTATTGGATGTATCCTTATTGAGAATTATCGCGTGGTCGGCTTGCGAGAGATCGTTCAGCGGGGTGACGTGTCGTTCTTAACGGTTGCAATCTAAGTATTAGACAATTATTGCAAGAACAAAATTGGTTCGAGACATAGGAAGCAAGACAATGGCATTCGGGCACGATGCCCATCAGTGTGTATCTCAGCTCCGGCAAACGCTCGCAGCAGACAAGCTCCCGATTGGGTTCTTCTTGGGGGCGGGCTGCCCGTGCGCAGTGATGGTCGACGGCGATAAGGGGATGTCGTCAATTATCCCCGACATTCGAGGTCTCACCGCCCACATTCACGAAGTTCTAATCGCGACGGACGACGCGAAAGAGGCGTATTCAAAGCTCCTGGAGCTATTCAAGGAGGACGAGATTGAATCGCCTAACGTTGAGCTAATGCTCAATCGTGTGCGGCAATTTCGCGAAGTGGCCGGAAAGGTGGGCGTTAGGGGGCTTTCGGCTGATGAGCTGGCAGCGCTCGACCGGCATATCTGCAAGTCTATCGGAGCGAGAGTGAAGCGATCTCTTCCGCTTGATTGGACGCCGTATCATTCGCTAGCGGAATACGTGGGGCGCCATCGCTCCCCATCGACTGAGCTCTTTACAACAAACTACGACATGCTCCTTGAAGAAGCCCTCGAACATCAGCAGGTGCCGTACTTTGATGGATTTGTAGGCTCGTCTCGTCCCTTCTTTGATCAAAAGGCGATTGAGGACGGTGAGGTGCCCCAGAGATGGGCTCGTTTGTGGAAGCTGCACGGCTCCATCAACTGGCGTTTCAACAGAGCCTCAAAGGTTGTGGTGCGAACCGACCGCGAAGACGCCGGTGATGAGCTCCTCATTCATCCCTCGCACCTGAAGTACGACGAAAGCCGGCGAATGCCTTATCTGGTAATGGCGGATCGGCTGAAAACATTTCTGAAGCGGGGCGAACGCCCCGTTGCCCTCTTCATCCTGGGATATTCATTTGGAGACGAGCACATCAACGAGGCTCTGATCGATTGCCTGCGCTCCAATCCGTCGGCCGCGTGTTTCGCTGTCCAATACGACGCTCTCTCGCGCTACCCCGCCGCAGTGAAGCTTGCGACGGAGAATTCAAATCTGTCTGTCATGGCAAAGGACCGGGCCGTCATCAGACGGCGGGAGGGCGGTTGGATCATGACGCCGGCCCGAGACGCAGCCGCCCTGGCCGAAGTATTCACGGTCGGTGCGGAAGTCGCGGGAACAGACTCAGACGCGCCTCGTCCTTGCGAATTTGAGGTTGGCAACTTTGCAAAATTTGGAGATTTCCTGCGCCTCGTTTCCAGCACTGTGGGTGAACCGAGGTAACTGCAATGGCTCGAACAGATCCTACATTATTGGGAACAGTGGAAGACGTAAGCGGGGCGACAGTTCGGGTAAAGCTTGGAAGCGAGACGGTTTCTGGATTGAGCTTCATTGAAGGACAAAGCTACCGTGTTGGACAGGTCGGTGGCTTTGTTCGAATTCCGCTGGGGTTCGTGAATCTTTATGCCGTAATTTCACACGTTGGTGCGAGTGCGGTACCCGAGCGGCTGGCGGATGTGGAAATCCACGGCAATAGGTGGATGACCATTCAGCTTGTCGGGGAAGGTCAGCCTGGCGCTCGGTTTGATAGAGGAATCTCTCAGTTTCCTACAGTCGGTGACACCGCTCATCTGGTCACCGAAACCGATCTCAGGACGATCTATGGTCGGCCTAACGACTATCGCTTTGTGCAAGTCGGGCAGCTTGCGAGCGCCAGCAGCATTCCAGCTCTCATAGAGATTGATAAGCTCGTTACGCGACACAGTGCTGTACTCGGGACGACTGGTTCGGGAAAATCGACAACGGTTGCAGGCTTGCTGGCTGCGCTATCGGATCGCCGCCGCTATCCGTCGGCGCGCATCCTGGTCATCGATATCCACGGAGAGTATGGTAAGGCGCTACAGGATAGAGCCGCAATCTTTCGTATCAATCCCGATATCAGGAAAGGAGAGCGACCTCTCTATATCCCTTACTGGGCGATGACTCTCGACGAGTTGTTACCAATAACGCTTGGTACGATTGAAAACCCCGGCGATCGCGGAGCGATCATCGATCGTATCATGGCGCTTAAGCTCGAAGGGCTGAAGGCTCGACCGGCTCCCGGTGTTGATGCGGATACCCTAAGCGTTGATACACCCGTTCCATTCAGCATTCACAAGCTTTGGTTCGATATGCATTGTGACATGCGATCAACCCACGTCGAGCGCGACGGACAAGCTCAATCACGAGACACATGGGCGCTGGAGCTTGATCCGGCGACGAACAAGCCGGTGCAGGAGGGGAGCGCGATAAGAGGAATACCACCCCGGTTCCGCGCCGCAAAGGACATCAAGGGTGATGCTGAGAAGATAAGGCTGAGCCGGTCGCCACTATCGATCAGCCGGCAGATAGATGCGCTTGGCTCCAAGATTCGCGACCCGCGATTTGATTTCTTGTTGCGGCCAGGGCCGTACTGCCCGGCGGAGAACGGCAAGACTGAGCAAGATCTCGATACATTGCTGGCGGATTGGCTTGGCGACCGCAGTCCGGTCACCATTCTCGATCTGTCGAATATTCCACCCTCTATCCAGTCGGAGCTGGTCGGGGCGGTTCTGCGCATCGCTTACGATGCCCTGTACTGGGCACGAAGCATCCCAGAGGGCGGACGAGAGCGTCCGTTGCTCGTCGTCCTCGAAGAGGCGCATGTCTATTTGAACGAAAAGCAGATTGCCTCAACGGCGGTTCGCAGGATTGCGAAGGAGGGGCGCAAATACGGGATAGGCATGATGCTCGTCAGCCAGCGGCCAGCGGAAATTGATCAAACTATTCTCTCGCAGTGCGGGACCCTGTTCGCACTGCGCCTAAGTAACGCTGAAGACCGTAATCATGTGAAGGGTGCTGCTTCCGACAATCTGGATGGTCTCTTTGCAATGCTCCCCATCCTTCGAACCGGGGAGGCTGTCATCATTGGCGAGGCGGTGAATCTGCCTATCCGTACGCTCATTAATCCGCCGAGTGCCAATCGACGGCCCGACAGTTCTGACCCGAAAGTGGTCGTCGCTGGATCGGAAGCCGAGGGCTACGAAGGACCGGGCGGCTGGAATCAAAAGTTGGATCCGGCAAACTATTCCGAGGCGGTCGAGCTGTGGCGGCGCCAGAATCCGCGGCCGCCCAATGTTTTTGTTGAGGCAATTGAAGCAGACGTTTCTGAGACAGGAGATACGAAGTGAGACGAGATCAGGTGACTTCTTCGAACGTGGCTGAGATCGGTTACGATCCAGATAGTCGCATTCTTGAGGTTCTGTTCAAGACCGGTTCAGTTTATCAGTATTTTGAGGTGCCGCAGCAGATCTATGAAGAGCTTATGCGAGCTTCCTCGGTCGGAGGCTTTATGAACGCTAACCTGAAGGGGCGATACCGCTATGCCCGTGTGTGACAACAGGACAGAGGCCTCACCCCGCATGGCTCGCCCCATGGTCATGTGTGTCGGCATCTCGGGAGCAGGCGGCCTGTCAGGCCAGCCTGTCGATCCTGTCAGGCGGTCGCCGGCTCACAAAGGGCCATAAGCGATTTGGCGATAAACTGCGCTCGACCAAGTGAAGGATTGATAAGTTCAAGCCCAAGCCAACTGCAGACCCCTGGCACTTCGAGGTCCCTTCATGAGGAAGCTCTCGAGGCCGGACATTCCGGGGGGCGCCCCGTCAGACCGCTCCCAAAGCACGTCCTTTGAGCCCGGTTTCAGTGGAAAATCCGATCCGGATGTCAAGACGGTTCGACTGGAATGTGGAAATCACGGTAAACCGGGATCGCAAACTTGGCAAACTTGGCCGGATCACGTCTTGTCCGGCAATATAGCGATGTCCAAAGAGGTGGGGTCATGAACTTCAGAGCAGTCGCGGTCGGCGCCGCGCATGAGCCCACCTTGCGTTGCCCGAACTGCGATCACGAGATTCGGTTGACGGAATCCCTTGCCGCCCCTTTGCTTGCACAAACACGACGGCATTTCCAGGAGTTGTTGGCGACCAAAGATGCCGAGATCGCCAATAGGGCCGAGTCTCTGCGCGCAGAACGCGAGCAGCTCCTGAGGGATCGTGAGCAAATCGACGACCAGATCGCAAAGCGGCTTGCAGCGGAGCGTGGGCAGTTGGTGGCCGCCGAAGCCAAGAAGGCGCGCGAAGCCGCAGCAGCCGAATTGACGGCGCGCGCCGCGGAAGCGTTAGAACTTCGCCAGGCGCTTGAAGCGAATAATGCCAAGCTCGCCGAAGCGCAGCAGGCCCAGGCCGAGCTGATGCGCAAGCAGCGCGCACTCGACGAGGAAAAGCGCGAACTTGATTTGACTGTGGAAAAGCGAGTGCAAGCGTCCGTCGAACAGATCCGCTTACGGGCCAGGCAGGAGGCCGACGATGCTGCGCGGCTGCGGGTTGCGGAGAAGGACCAAACGATTGAATCCATGACGCGCACCATCGAAGAGCTCAAGCGGAAGGCTGAACAGGGATCACAGCAGTCTCAGGGGGAGGTTCTCGAACTCGAGCTCGAAGGTGTGCTTCGCGGCCGCTTTCCCGCCGATGTGATTGAGCCGGTCGGCAAAGGTGAACTTGGCGCCGACCTGGTACAGCAGGTCAATGGCACCATCGGCCAACCTGCCGGGGTGATACTCTGGGAATCCAAGCGCACCAAGGCGTGGAGCGATGGATGGCTTGCGAAGCTACGCGAGGACCAACGGCGTAGTGCCGCCGATGTGGCACTCATTGTATCGCAAGCGCTCCCGAAACATGTTGAGCATTTCGATCTGATCGACGGAGTCTGGGTAGCGCATCCTCGCTGCGCCGTACCGGTAGCTGTTGCTCTTCGTCAGGCACTTATCGATGTCAGTAATTCCCGCATGGTCCAGCAAGGCCAGCAAACCAAGATGGAACAGGTTTATCAATATTTGACCGGCACAAAGTTTCGGCAGCGGGTGGAAGCCGTGGTTGAGAAGTTCAACGACATGCGAGAGGACCTCGATAAGGAACGCAAATTCATGGGCCGCCAATGGGCGAAGCGCGAGACACAGATTCTGTCCGTAATTGACTCTACCGTTGGCATGGTCGGGGACCTGCAGGCAATCGCTGGTAAGGCTATGCCGGAGATTCCGAGCCTCGACATGCCGCTGCTGGAAAGCCGGATTGAACCCGAGCGGAAGGCTGGATGATCAGCCGATTGGATACGAACGCCAGTTTGTGTCGCATTTTGGGTTGCCTCAGGGCAACTGGTCTGAGGGCTTGGCTTACTCGTCTTGGTCCCGCAGCAATTCCTGCCTGAGATCACTTCGGCTTGGGATGAGATAGCCTGGCAGTTCGCATGCGCCGGAAAACTGCCTGACGTAAATGCCAGCGTCCGCGCTTGTTACGACAAGAATTACGGGTGCCTGACGGCGAATGCGGAAAAAGCGGCCGCTGGAGACAGCACAGGGTCGATATATTTTCCAGGGAACGCGATCCACCGGTGAGCCGATGATGTTTGAAGCGCTGGGCGAATTCAGTAGGCCCGTTTTTCCTGGAGTTCAAGACCAGCGCGTGCAAGCTCGACATCCAGATCGTCAGGCCTGGAAAATAGGCCTTGCCGTCTCCGGGCGGTCGCATCGCGCCGGCCGAGACAAGCGTCGCCGTTATTCAAGCGGAGCACTGCGCGGGGCTCGACCGCGCTCGTAATTCCAAGATGGCAGCGCGACGTTTTCCGCGAATTGACGCATGACGGAATGGTGACGACGGGGCGCCGGGATGTGCTCCCAAGATTGAAGAGGTCGCGCAGAATTCCGTACGGAAAGTACCAAAGACGCGCTGTTTGCGGCGTTACTAACGCGCTACTCGTGTTGAACGTCCAGCCCGTACTCGCTTACGTGCGCGAGACAGCGGTAACGAAGTCTTGCGGTTCCGTTATCGACGAGAGATGACGGAAGATGATTGTCTGAGGGATATATATTGACCAGTAGTGAAATTGTTTTCGAGATCGATGACAGCAAAACGGTCGATCAGAATATCTCGGCGCTCTCGGTCGCGCTCAA
Organism: Bradyrhizobium ivorense; assembly: GCF_900696085.1. GTDB lineage: Bacteria > Pseudomonadota > Alphaproteobacteria > Rhizobiales > Xanthobacteraceae > Bradyrhizobium > Bradyrhizobium ivorense. The sequence goes on along the minus strand of NZ_CAADFC020000009.1, from coordinate 292,543 downwards.
ACAGATCGACGATCCTCTGGCGGACGTCCTGTCGGGCGCGCTTTCAAAGCTCAGCCTGGAAATCGCCCTCGATCAGGGTACGCTCCTGGATGCGCTATACGTAGCGGGCGCGCCAATTGAATCCCAGGAGACCCCCTCTGAGGAAGGCGCTGCAGAATGAGTGGCTGGTATCTTCAGAAGATCTCCATCGAAGGCTTTCGCGGCATCAACAACGAGGGTGCTCCCCTTGTTCTCAAGCTCAAGCCCGACTGTGTCAACTCCATCTCCGCGCCGAATGGTGTCGGGAAAACATCGATATTTGATGCGGTGGTCTACGCGATTACCGGTCGCGTTCCCAAGCTCGATGATCTGCCCGCGGCCGAAAAAGGTCCGTCCTACTATCTTAACCGCTTCCATGCCGGTGGTGTGGGAACGATCACCCTGACCCTTGCGCCTGCGGGTGGCGGCGCCGAGGTCGATGTGACTGTCCGGCGCAACGGCGCAGGCGGGCGAACCGTTACGGCTAGTCCAGGTGCAGACGGAAATGCGATTCTGGCGGACCTCAATCGCGAGTTCGTTCTTCTCGATGGGAAGACATTTCAGGACTTTATCGATCTTGCGCCGCAGAAGCGCGGCCGATCGTTCGCCGGGCTGCTGGGCCTGAAGCGATATTCGTCATTACGTCAGGGGTTGGCCTCGCTTACAAATACGAAGGCCTTCAACAATCACTTCGGCGTGGCGGCCAAGGAAGCCAGGCAGAGCAGCGCGGTCGTGTCTGTCCAGCGTGCCCGGAGCAACATCAGGGAGGCCTTCACGGCGCTCGTCGGTGACGAGTACGATCCGGCAGAGGCTGAGGCGACGATGCTCGCGAAGGCGCATTCCGCCCTCAGTGGTATCGAACTGCTCAAGCCGCTATGCGAGGGCAAGACCTTCGAGGAGATCGATCCTTCGAGTTGCGTAGATGCAGCGAAAGCCGCCGAAGGTGGTGAGGCCAGAGCAGAACTCGCGAAGATCCTGCGTGAGGAGGCGAGGTGGTCGGAAGCTGTCAAGGCCGCGCCGAGCGAAGCGGATGCCAAGCGCCTGGTGGAGTTGGCCGAGGCTCGTGACACCGCCTTGAAACTCACTCAAGGCGATCTGTTTCGCCAGCTCTATGGCGTTAGCGAAGCTATCCTCGCCGATGACGATTGGGCGGATAAGTGCGTCTGTCCGACATGTGATCGATCTGATGCTGTTTCGGTCCTCGATCACGTTCGCCACAAGATCGCGGCCTTTGAGGCCGTGGAGACTGCCTCTGCCGATCTGGCTCGAGAGTGGACCGAAAAAGGCTGGAATCAGCTCGACGAGTTGGAACGATTGGGTCACCAGGCAGATGAGCAAGCCCAGCTCGCCGACGCAAAGGATGTTGGATTGAAGGGCGCCCTCGATGGGGGGCGCGCGCGCGCAGTGACGGAATGGCTGAAGACGCTGACTGATCGTGCAGTCGCCCAGGTCAAGCAGCTCACCGACAGCAAAGTCGCCCTGGAGAAGGGCCTTCCCGAGAAGCTCACAGCCGTCGTGGAGAAGGCTGAGGCTGCACGCCGTCTGCAGAGCAATTTGTCCGACCTGCGCGCTGCCTTGGGAGAACAAGCGACCGTCGCTGCGGAACTTGCGCGAATTGCCCGGGTCAAGAGCTTCCTTGACACGGCGAGCTCATGCTTCGCCAGGGCCGAGTCCGCCGCGAGCGCGCGCCGGCTGGCCGCGATCGAACCCATTACGCGCGATATCTTTGCAGCGATCATGTACACAGATGTCGTGCCAGCCCTGAGGAAACGCGCCGGGAGCGAGGATCTTTCCATCTCGCTTGCTCAGTTCTGGACGCTACCTGACATCTCGGCCCAAGCCGTCCTCTCCGAAAGCTATCGTAACGCCTTTGCGATCAGCGTCTATTTGGCGGCCGCCTCCCTCTATGGCGGGGGCGCCAGGTTTCTGATCCTCGACGACGTAACGTCGAGCTTTGACTCCGGGCATCAGTTCCATCTGATGAACGTGATCAAAGGACAATTTGCGCGCCCCGGCGTCCCTGATGGCCCCCAGGTCATTCTGCTGAGCCACGACAAGGTCCTGGAGAAGCTGTTCAACACGAATGCCAACGAAGGCGGCTGGTGGCATCAGTGCATTCAGGGGACCGCGCGAACCTCGGTCCTGCCGCAGTCGGGCGCAATCCATAAGATCCGCGATGCGACTCACGCTTTTCTTGATACGGGCAACACTGACGATGCTGCTCCCCGGATCAGGCAGTACCTCGAGTTCAAGCTCGAGGAGGTCATCTCGCGGGTGGGCATTCCCGTGCCAATCGGCATTGCCTTCAATGATGACAGGCACATGGCGAAGAACCTGATCGACGCCATCAAGGCAGCCGTCGACCTCCACGATGCGGCTGGCCGCCTGGTCCTGGAGCCCGCCCAACTCGCCGGCCTTGGTACCGCGGTGGCAACCATCGTGAGCAACTATCTCTCGCACTGGTCGACGGGTCAGACCCACGCCTTCACGGCACCGTCCCTGAAAGGCGTGATGCAAGCGATAGAGAATTTCGCCCTTTGCTTTCAATTTCAGCATCCGGCAGGCTCGAATCAGTACCGCTACTACCGGTCTCTTAGTCAAAAGATTTGAGGGGGCGGCGCTTCGGGCCCGGGTGCAAGATTAGGTGGTCGAGCTCGTCAAATCGGCGGTCCAGGAGATTCAGCGCGTCCTCGCCGCGAGGACGAGCTGCCTTCGATCGAGCGGGCCCCGGAGCAGGAGTTTCGTTGCGCCACTGGCGCGATACAGTACCCCTATCGCAGTCCAATTCGTTGTAGGCGATTGTCATGTCACCGACTCCCGACGAGCTGTCCCATCAGAGTAAACTGAAATCTGCGCTTCAGGCCGAAAGGAGTCCCCACAAGCTGGAAAATCTCGCGGCAGGGCTTGTGGGCCGCTTGCTCGGCGTCTCGATTGCGGTGGCCAAGTCGGGCTTCCAACACGGTGGCGACGCGGGCGCGGTCGGCCAGCAGGATCGCCGGTTCCGGCTGGAATGTAAGAAATATGCCGATGATACCAGCCTGAGCGATCGCGAACTCCTCGGCGAAATCGATCATGCCCTGGCACGCGACGAGGCGCTGGAGGCGTGGGTTCTGATTGCCACGCGCAGCGTTCCCGAGCAACTCGCCCAAGACCTGGTGCAAAAGGGCGAACGGCTTGGCATTCCCGTTCTGATCATCGACTGGAAGGACCACGAGGCCGCGCCGCTCGCTGCCCTGTGCGCGTTTGGGCCCGACCTCGTCAAAGCCGAGTTCTCGGAGGAAGCGGCCAATCACGCGCAAGCCCTGCAATCCGCCATGGGCGAGGCCATAGCCACCCTGCGCCGAAATCTGCAGGTCTGGTCGCTTGGCTTCGAAAGCCTGCGATCCGCATCGCAGCGCAAGCTGCAGGGCGTCTGGACCTCGCATCGTGTTTCGAATGCCGAATTGGGGCAGGATGCGGCAGGAGGTGCTCAGTCAAAGAGGGTGCGGCGTCAACGGGTTCACGATGCGCTGGATGCCTGGTGGCGGGGTCCTGCAGTTAGCGACGCGCCGGCGGCGATCATCGGTTGGGACGGAGTCGGCAAGACCTGGGCCGCGCTCGACTGGCTGACTGACCGGATGCGCGAACTGCCGATTGTCCTCATTGTTCCCTCTTCCGCGCTTGCCAGTCTGGCCGCGACCTCGGAATCGACCCTCAGGCGTTTTTTGGCTGAGCGTCTTTGTGAGCTTACCGGCGCGCGCGATCCCGAGCATTGGTTGCGTCGGCTTAACTACCTGCTCAAACGGCCGAGGGAAGAGGGACCGGTTCTCACCGTACTGTTCGACGGCCTCAATCAGGAGCCCTCGGTTCCGTGGTTGACGCTGCTCAAGGCTGTCCAGGGATTGGCCTTCGAGGGGCGGGTGCGTGTGATGCTGAGCACGCGCAGGCATCACTTTGAAGACAAGCTCTCGAGTCTTCGCGGGCTTGTGGTTGCAGCGGTGCCTGTGGTCGTCGACGTCTATGATACCACAGCGGGCGGCGAACTCGATCAGATGCTCGCCTTCGAAAACCTCACGCAGGCAGAATTGCATCCCGACCTCATTGAACTTGCGCGCACGCCGCGCTTGTTCAAGCTTGTCATCCGCTTTCGCGATCGGCTCGTGGAGGCAGGCCAGGTCACAGTCCATCGCCTGCTATGGGAATATGGGCGCGACACCTTCGGAGATCGCGCCGGCAAATCCTTCAGCGAAAATGACTGGCGTGCGTGGCTCGCCGAAATCGCCGGGCGCTACCGCGGCGGTATTCAGGAGTTCTCACTCAAGAGCCTCGGCGAAACGGCAAGCCGGCCCGATCTTTCCGAGCGGGAGGTATATGCTCGGCTGAGCGACATCATTGACGGACGCTTCGTACGGCCGGGGCCGTCGGGCGCCATGCAGCTCAGTCCGACCGTCGTCGCTCACGCGCTCGGGGCCGCGCTACTTGCGCATCTCGATACAATGGGCGGTGCGACCTTTGCGGCGGCCGAAGCCGAGGTCACGCAATGGCTGGACCCGATCGCCGGTCTTGATCAGCGCGCCGAAATTCTCAGGGCGGCAGTATCGATCCTCGTCGAGCGCGGCGGACCCTTCACAACCTCCATTCCAGGCGTTCTGGTTACGGCGTGGCTGCAAACCCAGAACGTCACCGACGGCCACCGCCGAGAGCTCGCCGGCCTGGCACCCAGTATACCCGACGCGCTTCTCGACGCGGTAGAACAGTCGGATGCGCATGCACAGGCATCCGCTCGGATGTGGGCTGTCAACGCACTTCGCGCTATCCCGCGCGAGAACGGCCCGCAATTGACCGCGATCGTGGCGCGAGTCCGTGCCTGGTTCTCCATTGTATCGCGCGAAATCGACAACAGGCCGGACGCGAACGCCGATTCCGAGCGGCGTCGAGCGGAACGTTATCGCGGCCGTGTCGGAAACGATGCGTCCGGTCCATTGACGGTGCTGGGCGTCACGCTTCGTCTGGTCGACCGCGACGATGGCAGGCTGCAGGCTGCGGCGCCCGCGATTGTCGAAGGGTTCCCGCTATCGAACATCCTGCCATGCCTCGAAGCCATAGCGCTCGCTTCGGCGGTCCGCGGACGCGCGGATGGCTGGCAAGGCCTGAAATGGCTTTGCTATTTGAATGAGGTCGATCCTGAGCCTACAGCTGTTGCCATCCGCGGCCTGTCTGAGAATATCCGTTCGCGCGTGCCCGAACCCGGTATTCATCCACAGCTGCCTGCAAGGGCCGCTGCTCTCCTGCTCTGGCTTACCGGGCTGGAAGCCGACGAGGAAGGCGCCGCCAGACTCGACCCCGGCATCGACCGGCACTACACTTATGAGAAAGATTATCTACCAAACCCGGTCCGGAGTTTCTTTGCCCTTGAACGGCGGCACGCCGGCATTGCGCTTGGGGATAAGGCGCTATCTCTTCACGTGCGCCTGCAGCGTACAAGCGAGCTTTGGCTTGATCCAACCTTTCAGCCGCCGCTTGACTTCATCGAGGAATTGCGTCTTGCAGCTGCCGGGTTCGACGTGACGAAGCTCCACCGGGCGATGGGGCGCACCGCTGAAGAATTGTTCTTCGAAGCGCTTCGGCCGGCGCTCGCACGATGCGCGCCGGACATTCTGGCCGCGTTGCTACGCCGCAAGATGGAAAGCTTCGCGTCGTGTCCGTCCGAGTCACGCTATTGGAGCGCGGTTAACGCCAGCGAGGCGTTCATCTTGACGGGGGCGGCGGAGGCGTCCGCAGCGCAGACCTTGCGCCTCAGCGCCCACGAAGAGGACGAGAATAATGACACGTTCGCGGCCAGCGAGTTGCTCAAGATCGAACTGCAGTCCCTCGATGATGCGCAAAGTCAGTTCGATAGGGTAATCTCGGCCGATCTCAAATTCATCCCTTCCGATCTTGCGGAGCTCGTGCGAACGCCGTCCTCCGCGGACGTTGATGCTCTCATTGAGCGGTATGGCACGGCGCCTGCCAAGCCGCGGCATGATCTCGTGCTGCTTTTATCGGCTCACCCGGGCGGCTTCAACGACAGCGCCTGGTCGTGGCTGACAGGTTTGATCGGCGAACCCGATCATGAGCTGGACGGTGTGCTGTTTCGCATGCTGACCTTGGCCGATGCCGCTCGCTTTGGTCGCTATCTCGCTGCAAAGGCTTGGAGCTGGGCTCCATCGGCTGATATCTGGATCAACCACTATGGCACCGGCGCACTCATCAGAGCCGAACCGGCTCTGCCATTTGACCAATTGGCGCCGCGGCTTGCGCCGTGGCGGTTGCTCGAAGCGGCGCGCTTACGTGGCGCTGATCCCGCTGAGGTGCGTCTTGCTGCCGAGATCTTCGGTCTTGTGTTGGCAGCCAACAATCTCGCCGAACCGGATCCGGGGTCGATACTCACGATCGACCGTACGGAGGAGAGGTTCGCACCGTTTTTCATTTCCGCGGAGCCAAGGCCAGGTCCCGAAGAACGAAACAACCCGGCTGCCTCGGGCAGCGCTGCGCTCGATATCGATGCGCGCATCAAGGCTTATGAACGCGCGGCAGAGACCGCAACAGCACGCATCGAGCAAGCCAGGCAATCAGGCGCCAGCCTCTATCTCACCGGCGTCGACGCCGTCGATCTCGATCCTGTGATCGAGCATGCCTCCGACATGATCGATCGCTGGCTCGAAGGTTCGCGTGAGATCAACACGGATTTCCGCAGGCGCGTGCATCTTGCCGAAACGGCGTTTCTTGCACTCTGTGAGGCGCTGCTCATTCGAGATCCCAGTCGCGGTACCGAGCTGTGGCGCGCATTGCGCACGACCGTGGCAACGCGCTACGTTGGGCCAGCTGGGCTCGACGAGTTGTTGCACATCGTATTTCGCGTTCCTGATTCGGAACCTGTAGCGGAGCTTCGCTGTGAACTTCTGAGTCTGCCGTTTTGCCATTCGGACCGGAAGCTCTCCGATATAGCTGCTGCGGCAGCGTACAACGGCAAGTCGGCCTGGATCGCCGATATGGCTGCTGCGGATCGCGCATCGCCGTTGGCGTGGCGTCAGCGACGTGGCGCGCTGCTGGGCGGACTCGCCACCAGTCATACGCTTCCTGTCCCCGAGGCCTGGCCTGAAGGCCGGATGCGCACAGATAGTGCCGATCTTCGCCGCAAGGCCGCCCGGCTTCGCTGGCGTGAAGCCTGCGCCCACCACTGGTGGCAGGCCTATCTCACAGCTCAGGATCCGGTTAAGGCCTATGCGGCTTGGGTCCTGTTTCTGTGCTCGGCTGACGCGCGCGCATGGAGCTGGATGCGTACTGTCGTGAAGCGGCGGGATGAGAGTGACAGCTTCTTCGCATCCAAGCTTGCACATATGCAGCTCAACAGAGCAGAGCTTAAGCGAGCGATGGACAAGGTCTTCGAGAAAGGCGACAGGAAGTTCCTTGATCACGACATCGTGGAAGGAATCGGGCCATGGGCGAACGGGAGCAGAGTCAACTAGGTGTTGCCGCGGGGTAGTCAAGCGCACCAATCATGCAGCGATACTTCCTTCGAGCGATGCGAGGTCTCTCGGGTGTGGTTGAATTCCCGTCGGACCGGCGCCATTCTTTCAATCTCAACTTCATTGCAGCGGGTCCTACCGACGCGGGTGCAGATTTGAGGCGCATGGCAGCCTACCAACTCGGGTCGGAAATATCGATAATGAAGGGAAAGCTGGCTGAGACCAAAGCATCGAAAGCACGTTGTTCCTCACACAGGCGTCGCTCGATAAACTGGCGATCGAGCACGGCGAGGTCTGTTTCAAGCAGGCGGCGATAACGGTAGATCCGGTTGCGGTGCGTGCGTAGGGCGGCCAAGCTTTCGCTGATCATCGTGAGACCCGTATCCGAAGGTTGATTATTCCTTTCGGTGTCTTTCTGGAGTGAAGTCTTTCCACGAGGGCGGCCTCGAGAAACCAAATGCGTCTATAGCGCATCAGCTTTGTACGCAGCGTACGAGAGCAGCGTGGAAGGCGCTGCTTGTAATACTGAGCGGAGAGCAAGGTGCGTGATCGCAGTGAATAGATGCAAGGCGAGCCTTGCACAAGGCACGACCATAAAATGATTCGATTGGGTTTCGCTTCCGTCAAAACCAGGCCAACGCAAGTGAAGATCTATCAGCCCCACATTGTGACGCTTTGGGTATGGGCCGCCAACTGCGTGAGCGCATGATAGCGGTATCGATGTCTTGCGCCGTTTCACGGCGGATTTTGTCTCAGGCTCGCATCTTTTCTGCAAAGATGATCGATGAGCCGCACATCGCGGGCATGCTGTTGCAATAGCCGGAGATTGCTCGTCGTTCACGTCGATCAGAACGTACAGTGCGAGTTCAGATTTTCGAAATCAATCTGACCTATTGAGCCGGTCATCATCGACCGAGCGAACCAGGTCAACAACTCCCGTCTAGCCAATACTGACCTACGTCTGTCGGCGCCGTGTTCACCAACACGGCCACCGGGGCACGAACTCTTTCAAGGGGTAACATGAGCGAAGTTGTGACGAGGAACGGCAGGCCATCGAGGCGTTTCCGCATGGGGTTGCGCAGCCAAATGGCACTGCTTGGGATTTCCGGGGTCGTTGTCACCGGCATGATCTGCGCCGGCGCTCTGAATTACGCGCGCCTTGTTCAGAGCGAATCCAACGACAGCAACAAATTCAAGGATCATGTCGCATCACTGTCACAGAGTTTCCTGGAGGCGCGACAAATCGCAAACGACTTCCTCCGCAAACCAAGTGATGTCTTGATCAGGAACCATGCCGACAATTATGAACGGCAGCTCGCAGACCTCGGTTACGTTGAAACATTTGTGACGATGTTGCCCGATGGCGACCCGCTCAAGCAGGTGACGTCCCTGCGCTCGGTGATCGGTCTGTATGCAACGCGCTTTCATAACGTTGTCTCCGCCCAGCGCAATCTCGGCTTCAATGAGAATGAGGGATTTCAGGGCAAGCTGCGCAATGCCGTTCACGACGTCGAGCAGCGGCTGAAGGAGCTGAACCAGCCGCGCCTGACCACCTTGATGTTGATGATGCGCCGGCACGAGAAGGATTTCATCCTGCGCGGCGAGGACAAATATGGCGATCAGCTGGTCGATCAGGAATCGGTATTCGAAACCGCGCTTGCTCAGGCCAACCTGCCAGAGGAGGCGAAATCCCGGATCCTCGAACTGATCCGCGCATACAAGTCGAGTTTTGTTGCGTTCATGGTCACGCAGCAAGCGCTGAACGACCAGGTGGACGATCTTGGACAGATCTACGACCGTGTCCGTCCAGCGCTCGTGAAGATCATGGCCGCCGCCGGGGCGCGTTCGCAGGTTGCTGAAGTCCGTGCTGAAGAGATCCGGCAGACGCTCATCTGGGTGATCGGACTTTCAACGGTTCTTGTGGGGCTCACCGCACTCCTGTTCGGCCAGCGCATCGCCAAAACAGTGGCTTCGATGACGGCAGCCATGCGCCAGCTCGGCGAGGGGAGATTCGATGTGGTTTTGCCGGGACTTGGCCGAAAGGATGAGCTCGGCGAGATGGCCGAAGCGGTCGAAATGTTCAAACTGAAGGCCCGCCAGAAGGCGCGGGCCGACGTCGATGCGAGCGCCGAACTGGATCGTATCGCCGCCGAGCAGCGCAGGGCCGATATTGCGCGGCTCGCCTGTGAGTTCGAAAGCGCCGTGGGCCAGATTATCGGCGCCGTCTCATCCGCATCATCAGAGCTCGAAGCGTCCGCGCGCAGCCTGACCGGCACGGCCGATCGGGGCAGGCAACTCTCCGTCGAGGTTGCATCTTCATCGGAGGAAACCTCCGCCAATGTTCAGCGCCTCGCGGACGCAACCGGCGAAATGGCGGGAACCATCGCCACCATCGGCCGGCAGGTCGGCCAGGTGGCCAGTATGTCCCACGACGCGGTCCGTATGGCGCAACTGAGCGACCAGCGAATATCCGGTTTGGCCGTCGCAGCCGAGCGGATAGGCGGCGTCGTTCAGCTGATCGCCGCGATCGCGCGGCAGACAAATCTGCTCGCGCTGAACGCCACCATCGAGGCTGCACGCGCCGGAGGCTTCGGCAAGGGATTCGCAGTCGTCGCGCAGGAAGTGAAATCTCTCGCGACGCAGACCGCCCATGCCACCGCTGAGATCAGCGAACACATCGGCGGGATACAGGCTGCGACACGCGATTCGGTTGGGACTATTGCTGAAATTGGCGGCCTCATCGGACGCATCTCGGAGATTGCGGGGACCGTGGTGGAGGCGATCGGAAAGCAGGAGACGACCAGCCAAAGCATCGCACTCAATGTGCAGGAAGCAGCAGCCAGGACGACGCTGGTGGCAGCAAGCGCCGGTGAGGTCACCAAGGGCGCCAGGCTGACCGGAGAGGCGTCGGTGGGCGTGCTAAGGTCAGCCGAACTGCTGTCTGAAGAAGGCACTCGGCTGAAGCGTGAGCTGGACGACTTCCTGGCCAGGATCCAGGCGGCGTAGGTTGGGGAGGCCGAGACCGAAAAGCTCTCATCCGGACCCGCATGCGAATTGCCTACAGCCGCTCTTGGTGATCCACAACGGCTGTTGTGTCTGGCAGCTTCCCGCCGACACAGGCTAAGCAGTCTTTGCGCTGAATCCAATATGAGACGAAACAAGATGGTTGCTGCCGCCCGCAAGATGCCGACTTCAGGCTTCGCGCTTGAAGTCGACGGTCTATTGAAAACCGAGTTTGTTACCAAAGAGGGCGCCAGGGCCGGCGGAGAAGAACTGAAGAGACGCTTTCCCAAGCTTCAGGTCAGGATCTATGACGCGCAGACGCATGCGCGTGAGGACATCTAGATCCTCCGATTCAAGCCTGGGACACTTCTTCCGCTTGGCGCGTGCGGCCGATGCCGCAACGGGCTCTCCTGAACCGAGCCGCGCAGCGTCTCGGCCATGCGGGTTCGATCCCTCGCGCAAAGATCTATGGAGCTCCTCGCCGGGGGCACTCGGGAAAGGGGCCCGCCGTCATGGCGTATGCCGGCGTCGCTATCACTGCCCCGTTCCCGGGTACCGCTATTAAACCGGTCTCGTCGCTGCACTCGGACCCGCGCGCCCTTCGGGTCGCTATGCTCGCGCTCTCCGGGTGCCATTTTCTGTTAAGGCGATGCGCCATTGGCGCACGCCGGAACGGGGAAGGCCCCCCTCCTGCCCGAGGGCGGGATCCCGGGTGTTCATTGTCTTGATGCGCGAGGCTCTCGAGAAGGTGGGAGCTAGTTGCCGTCTTGTCGTGCCGGACGAACGCCAGCACTCCAGGCATAGGGAAGTGCCTCGCCATTCAATCTGCCGTTGTTGACTGGGTGGGTGGCGTTCCCGGGCGACAACTCGCTCAAAGTCATCGAAGTGATCAAGACGCACACCGAGGCTCGCGACCGGTCGTGCCACTGCTGAGCAGACGATGCCCGGGCTGGTGGAGGATGTGCGGAATCTGTTGCCACGCTGTGGAGGTTGATAGTAGCCGACCTGCTGGTCGTGAGGCTTGGCGCGAATTGACCGAGCAAGGTATCGGTGCCCACGCTTGCAGCCTCCAGCACGCAGTGAGGCCGCCGAATGCGCTCACCCTAGCTAGGTTGGTGCCACCAAGCCGAATTCTCGCAGCGCCTTATGCTGAGCGGGCGGAAAAACCTGCGATCAACGCAGCTGGGTTGCCCGAATTGCGGTGATCGCTGGCAACAGCGCCAAGAGCAGGAAGCCTGTCAGTAGCTTTGCTGTTTTATTAAGCCAATGAGAGTCATCAACTCCATGGGCCTTGAGCGGACTCGAAGAAGGATTCCACAAACCGCAGCCGTTTCTTGTCCATCGGCGTGACGATGTATGTCCTGAAATCGATACTGAGCTCGTCGATCGGTTTGCCGCCCCATGCCGTGCTGACCACGAAGCAGTTCTTCTCCACTTCGGTAACCGCGAGGGCAGAAGTCATGGATGACTTGGCTAATCGCTACTTTGCTCGGGACATCCTCCACGAGACGGCACGCGCAAATATGCAACGCTTCCTTCCGAAGAAGACCCTCGGCGCCTAGCCTCCGGGTACATGTAAGGCTCTTCGGGTTGTTTTCGAGGAACGATATGAACCACGCCACGCAGTCCCTCATCGTCGTTGAGAGGCCAGATCCTGCCATATTCCTGCTACGGCTCAATCGACCACGACAAAGAAATGCACTGAATGCGGCCCTGCTGGGTCAGCTGGCTGATGCGCTTCGCGCAGCTCGTTCCGATGAGGCTGTGCGGTGCGTAGTTCTCAGTGGCGATGAACATGCTTTCTCCGCTGGTGCTGACATCAAGGAGATGCAACAGCGCGGCTTCGAGGCGCTGAGCGATCCGACACGGCAGGATGCTTGGGATATCATCGCCGGCTTCCCCAAGCCGCTCATTGTGGCCGTTCGAGGCGTGTGCCTGGGCGGCGGCCTCGAGCTTGCGATGCTCGCTGACATCCTGCTGGTGGCCGAAGACAGCGTGCTCGCGCAGCCGGAAATCACCATTGGAATCATGCCTGGAGACGGCGCTACCCAACGGTTGACGCGGATCGTTGGCAGGTCCCTGGCCACGCAGATGGTGTTGACAGGTGAGCCAATCAGCGCGGAACGGGCGGTAGCTGCGGGACTTGCATCCGAAATGCTGCCGGCGTCCGAGGTGCTCGGGCGCGCGCTCGCGATAGCGCGCACAATCTCGACTCGTGCGCCAGTCGCTGCGCGGCTAGCCAAGGAATCAATTCAGGCGGCCTACGAAACGCCACTGTCGGCCGGCTTGGCAATTGAGCGCCGCGCGATCCGATACGCATTCACCACCGACGATCAAAAGGAAGGCATGGCTGCCTTCCTGGAAAAGCGACCACCAGTGTTCTCCGGACGTTGACGGGGCGCCGAACTCAGATCCTCTCATGACTTAGCGGTCGTCCGCATCGCGGCAACGGGCAAAGCGGCGCGATCGAGCCAGAATGTAAACGTTTTCATAATGACAAAACCGGAGGAAATGAATGACGACCATTGTTGAACCCCTCGCTCCAGCAGCACCGCAAACCATGGCGTCAGGCACGCCGCACGAAAAGCAAGTTGCCACCAAAAGCATGACCATAGCTTTGGGCGGTGGCGTTGCCCTGGAATGGTACGATTGGACGGTCTACGGGATGATGGCTTCTTTTCTGTCGCCCCTCTTCTTTCCTCCAGTGACCCGACGACCTCGCTGCTAGCCGCACTTGCCGTGTACGGCGCTGGCTTCTTCGCACGACCGGTAGGAGCAGCGATACTTGGTCCCATTGCCGATCGTATCAGCCACAAGCGGGTGATGATGATCTCCGTCACCGCGATGGCATTGTGCTCGCTACTGATTTCAGTGTTGCCTGGTTACAAGGAGCTTGGCGTTGCGGCGGCCGCAATATTGCTGCTCGTTCGGCTCATCCAGGGGCTCGCCACCGGCGCCGAGGCGGGGATCGCCAACGCCATTGCGATCGAACTTGCACCGCCACGTGAGGAGGGACGATACCTCGGCCTGATCAGTGGCACGTTTATCCAACTCGGTGTTTTCGCATCCAGCCTCGTTGCTTTTCTCGTAAGTGCCTCGGTGGCTTCCGAGACGATGCACGAATGGGCCTGGAGGCTGCCCTTTGCGGTCGGCGGGGCGCTCGGCCTGCTGATCATCTATTTGCGCAGCAAGCTGCCAGAAAGATTGATCAGGCACGTCATGCATAGCGACGAACTGTCCCGCACTCAGGAGACCACGGGTGACGTGTGGAAGACGCTCTGGAGCGTGCGGCTTTCGTTGCTCGCCGTCATCCTGGTCGTTGGAGCGGTCCAGATCGCAAACTACGCTTGGAATGCTGGTTTGCCCAATCTGGCGAACGGCGTGTTCAAGGAGAACAGCACCTGGGTGTACGGCATTACGACCCTAATGGGCGTAATTTGGATCGTCACGGCACCCTTCGTGGGCGCCTTCGCAGACAAGATCCGCCCCTCGCGCGCGTTCACGCTGCTCCGGCTGCTCCTCGCCGCCTGCTTCTTCCTCACGCTGATCTATTCCGAGAAGAGCATTTCCACGTTCTTCTTTGTTATGGTGTTCGGAGGCGCGCTCGTCGGCTTCAACATGGCTCTCTACAACTTCATCGCAACGACCCTCATGCCGCGCGCGGTGCGTACGACAGGTATCGCTGTCGGGTATGCGCTCGGCGTATCACTGTTTGGTGGGACGTCACCCTGTTTGCTGGTGTGGTTACAGCATGCGCAGATGGCGTGGATGTTTCCCGTCTATGGATCTGTGGTCGCCGTGCTGAGCGTGGTCGTTTATCACGTCGCAAAGAAGCGTGGTCACGTCTACATCGGCGACTGACGTAAAGCTCTGTCGCTGCACAATTCCGGATTTGCCTCGAGCCAAAACAGGCATCATAGGAGAAAACATGTCGAGCAACGACTTTTTCGCTGCGCGCGAGCGCATGCTGACGCGCATTGCGCAAACGCGGGATGCTTCTAAAGCTGGCCTCCCACACTGGGCTCGCGCCGCGGATGGAACATGGATGTTCACGTCGGATGGTGATTGGACCGGCGGAGCCTTCGTCGGCGAACTCTGGCTCGCCCATCTCGCCGATCCGAAGCGCTTCCCTATATCCGACGCGCGTGATGCCTTGACCCGAATGCTGCCTCGAGCCCAGCTTCGCACTGCATTCAAGGGTTTTGGGTTCTACCACGGTGGTGCAGTTGGAAGCATCCTCTTCGGGGATGAAATGGCACGCAATGCAGCGCTTACGGCAGCGCGGTCGCTTGGGCAGATGTTCGACCCGAAACTGGGCTTAATCCCATTGGGCCAGGATGCGGAGGAGGCTAACGCTGTCGGTACAGCCGAAAGCAGCATCGACTCCCTCCAAGCCACGGGCCTGCTTTATTGGGCCGCGGACCAGCTGGCAGACTCGCACCTGGAGGACGTCGCAAACGCTCACATGCGGAGAGTATTGGACATCCATGTGCGACCCGATAACTCAGTTATCCAATCATCCACACTCGACCCGCAAACCGGTAAGGTGCTGAGAACGCACACGCATAAGGGGTACAGCGACGTAAGCACCTGGGGACGTGCGCAGGCTTGGGCGATGCTATACACCGCTCATGCAGCGATGGTTCGTCCGAAGCAGCCCTTGTGGCGCGAATATGCAGTGCGCGTGCTGGACTGGTGGATCGACCACGTCCCGGCGGACCTGGTTGCGTACTGGGATTTTGACGATCCAGCAATTCCGAGTACCAGCAGGGACACTGCGGCCACTGCGATCGCTGCAGCAGCGTCCTTGCGACTTGCGTCCGCACTCGGACCCACCGACGGCGCCAAGTATCGAGAGTTCGCAGAACGTACCGCAACCCAGCTGGTCTCGGGCTACCTGACGCCCACCAGCTCAGGCGACCAGCGTCCCATCGGAATGCTCACCGGAGGATGCTTCACCCGGAAAGCCTTGGCGCGGGACATCGACACGGCGCCCGATGCAGAACTGATATTTAGTAGTTACTTCTTGTTTGAGTGCCTTGCAGTTTTTACCGGCCTCGTGACCGTGGGACGGATCTAACCCATCCGACCTATGTTCGCCCGATCGCCCATTTGGCGGCGAGATCCCCGCCAACAATCGTGCTGTGTTGGTCGCGTCAGCGGGTCATCAGCGTCTATGCGCTTTCAGCAGCAATGTCTTCGAACGGCCTTAGATACGATCGCGCGGGCGGCCTAATGTCCGCCCGCGTCTACTATCGCTG
This sequence comes from Bradyrhizobium ivorense, assembly GCF_900696085.1. Taxonomy (GTDB): domain Bacteria; phylum Pseudomonadota; class Alphaproteobacteria; order Rhizobiales; family Xanthobacteraceae; genus Bradyrhizobium; species Bradyrhizobium ivorense. Next base: position 276,774 of record NZ_CAADFC020000009.1, on the reverse strand, counting down.
GTGGCCCAGCCCAATTCCAAGGTGCAACGCCTTCTGGCGCAGAGCACCCACTGTGCGCTTAGTCAGCTTGGCTATTTTTAAGACGGGCGTACGCGCTTTGGAGTGACTTTTGAGCTCCCTGACATCTGCCTTGCTCCATTCTCGCCGCTTTAAGCGTTTCTCTGTCGCTTTCTTCTTCTTCGCCATGGTGGCTCCTTTGATTTAGGAGCGGCCTGTAGCACGGCTTCTTGGCGAAGAGATGTCTGGTAGAGGAAATCGCGAGCGCTCTGGCCGCACGCTGAATGGCGCGTGATCGAACGCGACTCCTGTTCGACGCTGGGCGTACTAAGCGCAGATAACATGAACCCACAAAAGGCTTGAATTCTGTTGGCTCTGGCGCTGACCAAAACGAACGGTCCGTACGCAGTAGGGCGGATCTCTTCGGAATATTAGCCGGGACGATCTGTCTTTGCGCGGGATCATGGCCGACCTGGTGCAAGCGACGTCACGTCACGGACCGCGTTTCGAAATTCGCAGAATCATAGCTGAGCCGAGAACCCGGCGGCTTCGGCCGTGCAGCCGCAGGTTGCCCGATAGGCCGCGCCTGAGGGTCTCGAGGAATTGGAATTTTCAAACGGCTTTTTGCCTGTCGAAGGTAAAATGAGGGCCCGCAGCGACAGTGGCCAATCTGACCGGATCATCACCGCAATGCCTGGCTCCCCATTTAGTCGAAGGGAGCAAGCTCGGTACTTCTTTTAGTTGTAAAATCAGCCACGTTGTATAGATATGCTTGCGCTTTTTATCGAAATTATTTGAGGGGCAGGCATGTCAGAGGGTGATTTTGCGCAACAGCCGTTCAATGCGGCGGAATTCGTTGATAATCCGGAAAATCGGTGTCCGGTTATCCTCATTCTTGACAACTCCGGTTCGATGAGCGGCGCACCCATTGAGCAGCTGAACGATGGCCTTCAGGCGTTTCGGTCCGAACTGTCGTCGGACAGCCTGGCCGCCAAGAGGGTTGAGGTGGCGGTCATCACGTTTGGCCCTGTCAAGGTCGAGTCGGACTTTGCAACCGTCCATAATTTTTACCCGCCAAGGATCGAAAGTGCAGGGGCAACTCCGATGGGGGAGGCCATCGAGAGGGCGCTCGATATGTTGCGGGAGAGAAAGGCCACCTATCGATCGGCCGGTGTCAAGCACTACCGTCCGTGGGTATTTCTGATCACGGACGGATCACCGACCGACTCAGTTAGCCGCGCGACCCAACTCGTCCATGAGGGAGAGGCCGCGAAATCGTTCATGTTTTATGCCGTCGGCGTCGAAGGCGCCGATTTCGGTACGTTGCGTACGCTCGCCGTTCGTGAGCCATTGAAACTGAAGGGGCTGCAATTCAAGGAGTTCTTCCAGTGGCTATCGGCCTCGCTTTCATCTGTCTCCAAATCCAATCCGGGCGACCAGGTGCCGCTGCAGAATCCGACGGCTCCTGACGGCTGGGCCACGGCGGGATGACCAGACCCGACTGGGAATGGGTTTCAGCCAGCGCGACTGGGACTTCACATATTCGGCTTGGTCGTGGTTGTGACGACTCGAGTGCGAGCATTTTTGTCGTTGGCAGGAACGAGTCTGCATTGGTCGTGGTTTGCTCCGATGGTGCAGGCTCGGCGCAGCGATCTTCGATTGGCTCTCGCATCATCGTCCGCGCTTTTTGCCGGAATGTCAGAAGTTATCTGCATGCCGGTGGAACGCTAGCCGGCCTTTCCCGCGAGATTGCGTGCGATTGGCTCGATGACATGCGAGGGCGCATCGAGAGCGCTTCAAAAGCTGAAGGTCTGGTCCCGCGCGACTTTGCCGCAACGCTGGTTGGCTGTATCGTCGGTGATACCAACGCCAAGGTCCTCCATGTCGGCGACGGTGCGGCCGTCTATCGTAAGACGAATTCTGCGGAATGGACCGTAGCGAGCTGGCCCTCGCACGGCGAATACGCATCAACGACCTACTTCGTAACCGACGATCCCGAGCCCTCATTTCAGTTGAGCGAGATCGATGGCTCGCTCTCTGAACTCGCGGTATTCACAGACGGGATCGAGCATCTTGTTCTGAATTTCTCGACGCAGAGCGCGTTTCCTCCGTTTTTCAACCAGATGTTTTCCAGTTTCAAACCCGGAGGGGTTGGAAAGAACCGCGTTTTGTCGCGTCACTTATGTAACTATTTGAATGGTCCGTCGGTCTGCGACAAGACTGATGATGACAAAACCCTTGTACTTGCACGTCGTATTTCCGATGTCGCGCCTCAAGAACATCTTTGATCAGCACCGGGCCTCGGTACCCCTCGGTAAGCTCTTGGGACGCGGCGGCGAGGGGGCTGTGTTCGAGATCGTTGGCAAGCCCGATCTCGTGGCCAAAATATATCACCCTGACAAGGCTCGGGAGCGACAAGACAAGATCGCGGCAATGGTCGCTAGCGGGATGCAGAACAAGGTATCCAACGCGGCGTTTCCCATCGCTCCATTGTTCGAGGGCGCCGGCATATTCGCTGGCTTTACCATGCTGCGAATTGGCAAGCAAAAGCCGATTCATCAACTGTATTCCCCGGCAAGCCGACGCAATGAGTTTCCAGATGCTGACTATAGGCTGCTGGTTCGTACCGCGCTGAACATCGCAAAAGCAGTGGCCGCAGTGCACGCGGCCGGTTGCGTCATCGGAGACCTGAATCACTCCGGTATCCTCGTTGGTGCAGACGCCACCGCAACTTTGATCGACTGCGACTCATTTCAGTTTTCAAGAGAAGGGCGAACGTTTCTCTGCGCAGTAGGCGTGCCTGATTACACGCCTCCAGAACTGCAGGGGAAGTCGCTCGAAAATATTCATAGAACACCGAACCACGACGCGTTTGGATTGAGCGTGGCCATCTTCAGTCTGTTGTTTCTAGGCCGCCATCCATTTTCGGGTCGGTATCTCGGTCGAGGGGACATGCCCGAAGAGCGGGCGATCGCTGAGTATCGCTTTGCATATTCGACGGAAAAGTCACGAACTCAAACTGAGCCGCCACCATTTGCGCCGACGCTCTCCTATATCCCACGCGAGATGGCGTCCGCGTTCGAGATGTGCTTTGGCCCGGGCGGAGCCCATGGCTGCCGGCCCAAGGCGGCTGACTGGATCGCGCTGCTGCAACGCGCCGAGTCGCAGTTGGTCAAGTGTGCTGCGAAGGCTGGGCACTTCCACTTCTCAGCAGCTCCGAATTGCCCGTGGTGCGGGCTTGAGAAGGCGATACCTGGATTTGTTGCATTTCCATCTCCTCTGATCGTCAACACAGCCACGCCTGTCGACCTTGGCCAGCTCATTGCAGCGATACGCGGTGTGGCTGATCCGGGAAACGCGCCGGCCCTTGATTCAGCAATGCCGGTCGTTCAGAGCGCGCCGGTCAATCAGAACAAGGGTGCTTTAGACAGTTCTGCGGGACAGTTCTTGCTTTCGACTGCTTGCGGTATTGCTGCTGCGGCCATCTTGCGGTTGGGATATGTTCCGCCTGTGATCGGGTTGGCCGCTCTCGGCGCGTCGGCCTATTTTGCTCTGAGGAGCCCCAAACAGCTGCATGCCAACAGCCCTCGCTCTCATCAACTCAAGCAGGCCTGGGACCAAGTTGATCAGCGCTACAGGACCGAGGGGGATGTATCGCGCTTCAATACAGCGAGACGGCAATCCGAACAGAGAATTCGCGAATACAATGATCTTCCAGGCGAGGAGGCACGCCGCCTGGCGGATCTAAGCCGGCGGCAGCGAGAGCTGCAGCTCAAGTACTTCCTTGAGCGGTTCAGCCTGGTGAGCGCCACGATAAAGGGGGTCGGTAGCGGCAGGAAAGCGACGTTGCGGTCAAATGGAATTCATACCGCGGCGGATATCTCAAGACAGCGGATCGAAAGCATTTCTGGCTTCGGTCCCGCGACCGCCGCAGTCCTCCTGTCATGGCGCTCTGCACTTGAACAGCGTTTCGTTTTCAATCCCGCTCAGCCGATCAGTCCGGGCGAGGTCGCTCAAGTGAAGTCCGACATTGGCCAGAGGCGTCTTGCACTCGAGACCGCCCTGAAGGCCGATCTGATTGCCATCAGGACAGTGGCGGCGGAAATTCAGCGGTCACGGGCAGACCTCACCAATCGGGCGCGGGCGATCTGGGTCGAATACAAGCAGGCGGAAGCTGACGAAAAAGTACGCGTGTTTGGTGATGTCGTCGCCCGTCGCTGGGTTTTCGGGGTGGCATGCTTTGCGACGTTCATTGTCGCCGGTGCGAACAGCAGCGGACCCAGTGCGGCCACGGTGCCCTCAAATCCACCTTCTCGACCCGCGGCGAGCGTGTCGCCGTCGGTTCCTCCCAATGTCGCAACCGCATCGAGCAGCGGCCAATCCAATGTGAGTTTGTCCGGTAAGCTGGCCGAACAAACAACTATGTCGAAGCTGGCTTCATCGTCCGTGCAGCAGACATCTCGACCCGAGACACTATCACCGTGGCCACAAAACACGGCCGCCGCGATAAGCGCCGTTCCGGCCGTTCCACCGCTGGATCCTCTTCGCGAGATAAAGCCTCCACATCAACCGCCAGCCGAGACCGCCATAAGTGACGCCCAAACAGGGCCGGGGACGGCCGCGCCAGATCCGTCGGTCGGCAGGCTGAGAGACTTGGGGTACATCGGGCCAAGCGACGTACCTTCGAACACGATCGCCCTCAGTGCGCTTCGTGATTTCAAGATTATCAACCATCTGGCGGCTGACACTCGCCTGGACGCCACGACAGCTCAGATATTGCGGTCGCCTCAGGCAATCGCGCGTAATCGCTCATTTCTTGGTGGGTGGTCCACTGACCCGGCGTGTACGCAAGGCACGCAACTCACGATTTCGACACAAGAGGCTCGGACCGAGGCAGGGGCATGTACCTTCGACGCCTTTCTTCCCAACAGGTCTGGCTGGACGGTGCGAGGTCATTGTCAAGTTGGACAGGATCGGTGGCCAGCGACCATCAGTTTTGCCATTTCCGGGAAGTCTCTGTCCTGGTCGAGCGCGAAGGGTAATGCAAAATACTATCGATGTGGCTAGCGAGGTTTGGGAATGGCGAGCTGCTATCTTTGTGGAACCGGTTTGGCAAAAGGACAGGGCGCGCGTAGAAACGTCAGGACGGGGACGAGCGTGGCGGGATTGTTTAGCATCCCACCATCAGCGTTCCTGGTCGCCTTGGCCGCTCTTGTCGGCGTCAAGGTCCCCTCAATCAGAAGCTATTTTGGCCTGCGAACACTCTGTCCATCGTGCACGCAGCGGTTGGACGCTCAGCGGTCTCTAAGGCGAAAGATCGTTCTGTTGATCGTTGGTAGCATATTTTTCATCACCATCGCGGCGATGCTATCGGGGCAGCGTTGAGGAATTCTTGCCATTCGCGGTATCGAGATTCTGAAACTGCGCCGGCCATCAATTGGGGCCTGCCCCATACGGAGCGCGACCCGCGACTGAGGGAGTTACGCTATTCATGCGCAACCCAGTTTCGCAGGTCTTCGATCGTGTGGAACCCGTCGGCTGCGTAGCAACGGATCGACGGCAGGAAGGCCTGCGCCATCTCGGCAAGCGCATGTCCTGGTCCGAGGTCCAGCACCCTCGTGATCCCAAGCTCGGAGAGCGCTGTCAGCGTAGCTGCCCAGTCGATGGGGTGCGCGACCTGGCGTGCGAGCTTCGCTGTTGCACGGCTTGCAGTGAAGATGCGTTCGCCATCGCCTCCCGCGAGCAGGATGCGCTGGGCTGAGATGGGGAAACGTTTGCTAGCATCGAGCGCCTGGTGCAACGGAGCGCAGGCCTGCGCGAGCCGCGAGGTGTGCGAAGCGATTTTCACGGCGAGAAGGCCAGTGCGCGCTCCCGCTGTTGCGGCCTCATCGCAGAGCGCGATCACGTCAGGTTCTGCGCCGCCGATCACGAACAGAAGGTCCGGATTCCTGATCGCGATCTCGCAGTGGTGTTTTTCGAGCAGCCGGTCGAGCATGATCCGGTCGAGCCCGCGGACATAGCCGAGGCGGCCAACCCGTTCGACGCTCGACACGGAAATGCCGGCAACTCGCCAAGGGCGTGGCTTTCCATTGCCTAAGCCCCCGGTTCCAGCGTACGACGAAGGCCACAAGCTCGACAGGTGGCACGTTGGCGTATCCGGCCGCTGCTCGGGCAACTTCGTTAACCGAAGATCTTTCCTCCCCATCGGTTCAAACTCCCTTGAGATCCGGGAGTATGCGTCGCCGGGGTCGGCCAAAAGAGAGCAAAAATCCTTTACGGCGGCCACCGCACCACCAGCCGCCACATGAAACGCCCGCAAGCGGGGCGACGCCCGCCCTTCTGAAACGCTATTCTCCGACTTAGCCTAGACCCGTGCTAGAAGCGAGCAGCCATGGCAATCGGGTCCCCGATCGAGCTTGAGTGATAGTAAAGTACCCCGATGAAAGTCTTGGAGCTAACTGATCGAGCCGTCTCGGAAGCCAGTATTTCTGCAAAGAGGTGTTTTGCCTGCGGCGGCGCATCCAGTAGCGGCAATGGCGAGCACGTAATTCCTAAGTGGCTTCAGAATGAATGCCACCTCTTCGACGAGCGACTGACTCTGCTAAATGGAACGTACATTCCGTATCGAAATTTGACAGTCCCATGCTGCATCGACTGCAATACCGGTTTTTTGTCGAGCATCGAAAGTGCCGTTCAGCCGCTCTTCCACCGTGGCGATCTAATGCGCCTAGACGAGAGGCTCGCCCCGGCGCGTTGGCTTTCCAAGATATTGATCGGGCTGCTCGTCAAAGAAACAAGCCTGCTGTTTGACCGTTCACAGCCGCACCGCGGGTCAATCGTCGATCCAGGTTTTATCGATGACCTACGCCAGTGTCATTTCGTGTTGCAAAGCGCGAGAAAGCCGACCTCATTCACTTGTCTTCATGGTGATTTTCCTTTCTCGTTCTATTCTTACAGAATATCAGAATACAGGAAGGATCATGAGTTCGATCTCTCGACAAACGTCGCAGGACAATCGATTGCGATAAGGGTTGGCCAACTGGGCGCCATGTTTGTCAACGATGGCGGCTTCCAGATGCATGTCGGTTCGAAAGGGCCTTTCGAATTGGTGGGCAGGGAGCTGTCGGAGATCCAGTTCAGGGAAGTTGCGGCACGGGTGCACTACCAAGCCGCTCTTAGAGACGCGACTCACTTCTACCTGACGGTTGAAAATGAAGAGCGAATCCAGGTGGATCAGCTCCATGTAAAGTCCTTTTCCGGATACCTGCCGGCGAGCGATCAGCTCCGGATATTCCGCGACTGGGACGAAGCCGAGCTTAGTTATGCTATGTCGGCGTATATGCGCGTAGATCGATCCATGATCTTCGACGAAGAGACACAGGCGTGCCGGACAACCCTTCTATTGCCGCGCAGTTAGTCAGGTCCAGATTCAACGTCAGAGTCGGCCAATGATATATTGGCCCGCAAGCTATGCTCGCTTTGGCTTCGGCAAGAAGAGAAAACTGAGTCGTCGAAGTATCTCCTCGATGATCCGAACATCCGCCAGGTCATTCGGGCCGTTTGTGAACGCGTCCAGAACCACGACTTCTCGATCAGGGGGCAGGAACTTCGCGATCGCCAGCACTAGCGTCATACCTTGTTTGCATGCGCCGACAAGCAAGGGCACAATAAGATCCCTTCGTTTGGGGTTGGCGCGCGCGCCACCGTTCTTGCGGCCATCAGCTCAATTCCCTCGTTCGGAATAGCGAAAGTCACCGTGAACGTTTGTTCTCCCGATACCAACACGATACCAACAAAAATACCAACAAATCGGTCGGCTGGGATCGGATGAGAACAAACGCTGGCGAACACCGATGTACGCAGAGCTTATTTTTCAGGGGCTTCCGAGCACTGAGCGGACGGTCGCGGACGTTTTAAAACGGGCTCGAACAACCTGGTTGGTGCCCTGGCGGGAATCGAACTGTACATCGATATCGGTTGTGAAAAATTCTGCGTTGCCCTTTGTGGCCGAGAGTTTTCCGATGCTTCCTGACGTTCGCTAAGGCTCTCCGGTCTGCGCTTCCGCTTCCGTTGACGTGGAAGGCGGCACGCCTCAGGGTAGCTCCTTCGATTGTGGGGGAGGCGTAACCTTGATACGGCTTGGTCCGGAGCTCGAACGCAGTGTCCAAATTGAACGCGAGGCGGCGGCAGATAAGTCGATGCCCTGTCATCAAGGTCGACGCCTTCCGCTTGCGCAGCGGTTGACCTGCATCGTCGCGGAGGCTTGTGAAGTGACCGGTCTCGGGCGGACCAAGATTTATGAATTAATCGGCGATGGTCGAGTTGCCACGACGACCGTCGGTCGCCGTCGGCTAGTCATTGTGCAATCTCTGCTGACTCTGGTTGGCGTCAATACGACACCAGCCGACCGTGGATAGGTTCGCGGCTCCTGATGACAGTCACCCAAACAGGTGCGGAGGCTGACGACAGCGCGCCTATCGCATCGATCGTGAAATAGCTCTTGATTCAATTGTGTATCAGCCCGGAAAAGCAGCGATTGCGCTCCGGGCTTGGGGCCGCGGCGGCGAAGTAGATGCCGACTTCCTCGGACGAGCGAAACTGCTGCTCATCAGCACGTCGGTGTAGCCGAGCAGGAGATAGAAGCTCTCGACCAGCATGATCGGCAGCGAGACCGCGAACCAGCCCTTTACGTCGTAGCTCTTCTCGCCCGGTCCGACATGGGCGGCAAGGCGGCGGTTCAGCACGATCATCTGGCCGATCGCCGCGATGTACACCGCGGCGGCGCTGGCGATCATCGCAACGGTGGCGCCGAGATTGAGGCCGAGCGCCAGCGCGCCGGCGGTGAGCGCGATGATCAGGCCCTGCCGCACGATGAATTGCGGCATCAGGCCGAGTTGCATCCAGTCATGCTCGCGCGAGATGCCGTCCAGCGTGTTGGCGAGGACGAAGGGCGGCAGCGTCAGGCAGCCGATATAGAGCGGCACCACCGCGTGCGGATCGATCCACGGCGAGGCGAGGTGGATCACGCCGGCGAGCAGCAGTGCCACCGTGCTGGACACAGCCAGCACCACCCAGCGGCCGCCAGCCAGGCCGGCAGAATTATGCGCTAGATAGCAATAGCTTCTTCTTGCTGTCATCTGCGCCGGCCGCATTTTCAGCGGGCCGAGGGACGAGCGGTACAACTGCTGCTCGAGCGAGATCTTCCAAGGCTGTCGAGATATATTTCGCGTAGTGCCGCTCGATCATTTTCACAGAAGTGTTGTGCAGTTTAGCAACGTGCTGAATTGGGAGTAGGTTTCGCAAGCCGCGGACGATGCTGGAATGTCGTAGCGCATAAGGAATGGCTTCCGGCAGCCCTGCGCGTTCTCGGATGGCATGCCACGGACGAGTAAGTTCTGCCGTCTTCCATGGACCGCGCTCTGACTTTCTCCAAACGATGCCACCTGCTTCCTGCTCATAGCTCCATCGCTCGAATAACGGCGCGTCTCTTGGACGATCTAAGATTCCCGGTAAGAGGACTTCGATGATATCTTCGCCCACCGGAACCGGTACGGAGCCGCCGTTGCCGCCTCGTCCCTTGTAGGAACCTGGCACCATCAAGCGTCGCTCTTTTCGTTGTGCATCACTAACGCGCATGCGCCTTGCCTGCGCAAATCGCGCGCCCGTTGCTGCAAGGCACACGACAATGCGATATAGATCGCCTTCGAATCCGTGCTCGTTGTCGATCTCGCATGCGGCTCGAAGCAACGTGCTGATCTGCGCGTCCGTGAGGATTTGATTGTCTCGAGCGACAGATATCTCGTCATCGTCATCGATGCGCTCAGCCCTAAACCCGTCTTTCACAATCGAGAGGAATGTTGGATTCAGCTTCTTTTGGTCCACCGTCAAGCGTGGCCATGCTGCATTCAGCGCTGCCTTCAGGTCGTTTATGAGCCGCTGCTTTGTTGTGGCCTTCAATTCTGCAGGAAGGTCCTCTCGCCACGTGAACAGATGATCTTCCTGTAGCGCGTGCAATTGGACTACGGCGAGAGAGGCAGCCTCAACGGCTTCCCGGCTACCGCGCTCTTCTTGACCAAGAACGTAGCGCCGCAAGCGGTGACCAGCATCGGATCGAACCTCGCGGCCAGCCCTACGGCTGTCACGGGCATTCCGCTCCCTGATATACGTCTCTACAGCCGTCCGAACGGAGGGGGCGGGTCCAGCAGCTTGGGCGGCCGCTTCAATTCTGGACCGGATGACGTGTTCCCGCGCTTGCGCCACCGCCTGCTCGAAAGTCAGCGTTCCTTCGGCAGGCTTGTCGTTGACGTCGTTGGCGACGCCGACCGGCGCCTGCTTGTAGTTGGCTCCGTCATGGTGATTACGCCAACGTACGAACCATACGCCGCTCCGCTTGCCCCTGCGATAGCCTAGGTGCGCCTCGGCATCGAGGCGGCGCCAATGTGCGCCAAACTCCAGCCGGGCGCGCGCCTTAGCAGTCGTGATCTGAGCCTCTGTCAGTGTTTTCGTCACGGCACCCGTCCCCAAAAGTCGTCGAATATCCGTCGAATAAGCACCAGCGTACGAGGCCGAACGGTGACGGACAAGATTCATCTAAGCGATTGATAACACTAGATTGTGGCGAACAAGTGTGAACCGGCCGAGAAGAAACTTTCAGCCCTCTCAAGGCTGAAACAGGGGTTCGATTCCCCTAGGGAGCGCCAAATCTGCGCTCTACCACCACATTGTACGATACGGCTCCGCAGCCGCAGCACTATCTCGGGCGATGGCTGACTGATTGCGACGGCAGCATCGCCGAGCTTTCCGCTTTGCGTTGTTCCGCGCGCGCCGGGGCTTCGCCCAGTTGCGTCCCTCGCCGTGGGTGCAATCCCGGCCCGAATCAAGCGGCGGACGCCCGTCATTTCCGCTATGATCAGGCGCATGACGATCCGGATTGCCGGACCCCAACGCAAGGCACCACGGCTAAGTGGCGTGGTCGGGCTGACCGTTGCGGCTGTCGTCATTACGATTTGCCTGATCCTGCTCGGGCTCGCGAGCGATTTCCTGGTCGACTGGCTATGGTTTTCGTCGGTCGGCTATCTGCAGGTCTTCTGGATGACGATCGGCGCCAAAGCCGCCGTCTTTGTCGCGATCTGGACAGCAACTGCTCTCGTACTTTGGGTGAACTGGTGGCTCGCGCTGCGTGCCGCCGGCAAGCGGTCGACACAGCTTGCGGCGGCTGCGGTGTGGCAGGCCGCGGGCAGCGCGCCGCCGGATCCGCTGGCACAGTGGCGCGATCGCTTGCCGTGGCGCTCGATTATCGCAGGCGGGGCTGTCCTGCTCGCCCTTCTCGTCGCAGTGGCCGAAGTGGGCAACTGGGGCACCTTCCTGCGGTTTCTCTATCAGGTACCATATGGCGCTGACGAGCCGCTCTACAGCAAGGATATCGGCTTCTATCTGTTCTCGTTGCCCGCCTATATCCTGATCAAGAACTGGATGATGCTCACGCTCGCTCTGAGTGCGCTTGTCGCCGGAACGATCTACTGGGCTCACGGCGATATCGAATACGACTCTCAACACCGTTCAATGTCGCCGACAGCGATTGGCCACGGCTCGGCGCTGCTCGGTCTTTTCTTCGCGGTGAAGGCCTGGTCCTATAGTCTCGATCGCTATCTGCTGCTCTACGGCGACAACGGCGTGGTCGTCGGCGCAAGTTACACCGATGTCCATGTGGGGCTGCCGGCCCTGTGGCTGATGATCGGACTTTCGATCGTCGCGGCTCTCGCCACGTGGGCGAACTTGCGGACGCGCAGCTACCGGCTTCCTGTCGCCGCGTTCCTGCTCGTCGTCATCGGCACTTTCGTGCTGTCCGGCGTAGTCCCCGTTCTGGTCTGGCAATTCTTCGTCAAACCAAGCGAGTTGGATCTGGAGAAGCCCTACATCGAGCGCAACATTGCGCTCACCCGGCAGGCCTACAATCTGGACAAGATCTCAGCCAGGCCCTTTGCTGCCGAACAGAAGCTTACCTCCAAGACGCTCGACGCCAACAAGGCGACAATCGATAACATCAGGCTGTGGGACTGGCTGCCTCTGTCGGACACCTACGCGCAGCTGCAGGAGATCCGCACTTACTACAAATTTCATGATCTTGACGTCGATCGCTACTGGCTCGACGGCTCCTACCAAAGTGTGATGCTCTCGGCACGCGAACTGCGGCCCTCCCTGCTGCCGCCGAACGCCCAGACATGGGTCAACCGCCACGTGCTGTTTACTCATGGCAATGGTGCGGTGATGAGCCCGGTCACGCGCAAGAGCGCTGAAGGACTGCCGCTCCTCTATTTGCGGGATATCCCGCCCGTTGCGGATGGAGGCCCCAAAATCCACGAGCCGCGCATCTACTACAGCGAACAGAGCAACGACTACGTCATCGTCAAGGGGAGCACAGCTGAGTTCGACCATCCGAAGGGAAAAGACAATGTCTACGCGGCTTATGACGGCACGGGTGGCATTCCGATAGGAGCGGCGGTGTGGAGAGGCCTGTTTGCCTACTATTTCAATGACCCGAACCTGCTGCTCTCGAACTACATCACCACCGACAGTCGGATCATGATCCGCCGCAATATCGGGGAAAGGGTACAAACGATCGCTCCGTTCCTCAGGCTCGATCACGATCCTTATCTGGTCATCAGCAATGGGCGGATGTTCTGGATGCAGGACGCCTACACGGTGAGTTCCTATTTCCCCGCTTCGCAGCCAGCGCAGGATTTCGATCTCAACTACATTCGCAATTCGGTGAAGGTCATCATCGATGCCTATAATGGGACCGTCGATTTTTACCTCATTGACACCGGTGACCCGGTCGCGGCGACCTATCAGCGTATCTTTCCGAGCTTGTTCAAGTCGTTCGAGGCGATGCCTTCGGACTTGCAGAAGCACATTCGATATCCGGAGGACCTGTTCCTGATCCAGGCGCGGCTCTATCAGACCTACCATATGGAGGCCGCCGACGTTTTCTATAACCGCGAGGATCTGTGGCAATTCCCGCGCCAGCCAGGCGGCGGCGGCATTGCAACGATGGCGCCGTACTACATCGTCATGCGGCTGCCCGAAGAGCCGCAGGCCGAGTTCTTTCTCATGCTTCCCATGGTGCCCAGCCGCCGCGACAATATGATCGCGTGGCTCGCCGCGCGCTGTGACGCGCCCGACTACGGCAAGCTGATCGTCTACGAATTTCCCAAGGAGAAGCTCGTCTACGGGCCGTTCCAGATCGAGGCGCGGATCAACCAGAGTACCGAGATATCGCAACAAATCACGCTGTGGAATCAGATGGGTTCGCGGGTGATACGCGGCGCGAACTTGCTTGTGATCCCGATCGAGAACTCGATCCTATATGTATCGCCGCTCTATTTGCGCGCGGAGCACGGACACCTGCCAGAACTAAAGCGTGTGATCGCAGCCTATGGTGAACATGTGGTGATGAAGGAGACGCTCGGCGAAGCCTTGTCCGCGTTGTTCATCGAGCCTGGCGGGGCGCGGCCGGTCTCGAGCACAAATGGGGAAATGCCTGTTACAGGCCCGTCGACAAGTCAGGCAAGGGAGGCGCTCGATCGCTACAATCAGGCCGTTGAACGATTGCGCTCCGGCGATTGGAAAGGCTTTGGCACGCAGTTCGACGCAATGCGCGAGCTCTTGGAGGAAATGAACCGACGTCCCGTCGGCCATTAGTGTCCACCCCATCACGAACGCGGCGCCACGATTGGGCTCTGCTCAAGATCATATCGCGATTTCAATGACATAAGAGTTCGCAGTTTTATTCTGGGTGGCGCGCCAAGCGGCTTCAGTCGCCATTGTCCGGGTCGCACTAGCTCGCGGCGACACCAGCGTGATCCATCTTCGCTTCCTCGCTGCCCTTCGGCGGCCGACCTTGCCCTGTGTTCCAGCTTGCGGAATGATGACCGCCGCAGACTGGTGGCATCGGGGCACCGAATGTCCGATCTTGGCGAGGTCAGCCGAAAGCTCGTCGCCGTCTTCGCGGCAGACGTGGAGGGCTATAGCCGCCTGATGGGCACAGACGAGGTCGGTACGCTCAAACGGCTGACCGAACGGCGCGCGATCCTCGACCGGCTCATTGCGGACCACAGGGGTCGCATCGCGAACACGGCTGGCGACAGCGTCCTGGCGGAGTTCGGGAGTGCGGTCGACGCCGTGCAGTGCGCCGTTGCTGCGCAAACCGCCTTGGCCGAAGCTAACGCCGGCCTTGCTCCCGACCGCCACGTCAATTTTCGCATCGGTGTGCACATCGGTGACGTGATGGTACGCGCCGGCGACCTGTTCGGCGACGGCGTCAACATTGCCGCGCGGTTGCAGACAATGGCGGAACCTGGAAGCGTCCTGATCTCGGGCGCGACGTACGATCAGGTGCGCAAGGTCCTGCCGATGACCTTTATGGACCTCGGTGTTCAACAGATGAGGAACATTCAGGAGCCGATCAGGGCCTATCAGGTGGTTGCGCCGGGTGACGCGCGAGAGATGGCTCCCACGCGTGTTGCCGACACCGACAGCCCGCCTCCGATGCCCGACAAGCCTTCCATCGCCGTTCTGCCGTTCGAGAACATGTCCGGTGATCCCGATCAGGAGTACTTTGCCGACGGAATGGTGGAGGAGATCATCACCGCACTTTCGCGGTTCAAATGGCTGTTCGTCATCGCTCGCAACTCGAGCTTCACATTCAAAGGCAAAGCCGTCGATGTAAAGGAGGTCGGACGCAGGCTCGGCGTGCGTTACGTTCTCGAGGGGTCTGTCCGCAAGGCGTCGGGGAAAGTTCGGATCACAGGGCAGTTGATCGATGCGGTCACGGGCGCGCATCTCTGGGCGAACAGGTTCGAGCGCGACCTGACCGACGTTTTCGCTCTTCAGGACGAAGTGACCGTCGCAGTTGTCTCCGCCATTCAGCCAAAATTGCTGCAAACCGAAATCGTGATGGCGGCGCGGCGGCGGCCGGAAAACCTCACCGCCTATGATCTGTTTCTCCGGGCCATGCAGCAGTTTTACCGATCGACCCGCGAAGGGTTGGCCGAGACGATGAGGCTGGCGCATCGCGCCTTGGAGTTGGACCCTCGGTTCGGCTTGGTCGCGGCGCTGGCAAGTGCCGCTCACATGCAAAACGTCGTTTGGGGCTATGCAGTCGATCCTCAGTTCGACAAGAAGGAAGCAGTTCGGCTTGTTCGCCTGGCATTGAGCATCGACGATGATGATCCGGACACGATGGCGTTGGCTGCCCTGACCTCGGCGTTCATGGTCGGCGATAGTGAAAGTGAGATCGAAATGGTCGACCGGGCGGTCGCGCTCAACCCGAATTCATTTCGGGCATGGAGCTCGCGAGGTCACGTCTATCGAGTTGCGGGACTGCCGGAGGAAGCGGTCCAGAGCTTTGAACGTGCCATTCGCATGAGCCCGATCGATCCGCTGCTGCACCGGACGTTTACCGGGATGGGGTTTGCCTTTATCGAGCTTCATCGCTTCGGCGAGGCCATCGTCGCAGGCAAGAAAGCCTTGCGGCAAAACCCCTCCTACTCGCTGGCTCACCGCTGTCTCGCGGCCGCCTTCGCCCTTCTCGGACGCGACGCTGAAGCGCGTGAGGCGGCGGCGCGTCTGCTTGAGCTCGATCCCGCCTTCACGATAGGGGCATTCGTGGCTCGGGGCGGGCAGTCAAATTCGAAGCTGATGGTGGAAGGTCTTCGGAAAGCAGGGTTGCCCGAATGAGCCCGGCGTATCCCCTCGTCCCCCGTTGCGCGCTCCGCGACCCAAAACGCCACGGCAATCCGGGGCCCCCGGCAACGGGCGCTTGACAACCTGTAGCTGCACGTTGCAGCGGGGGGCGGACATGGGGGTTACGCGTCGACGTTTGCCGTCAATTGCATATTGTTCGAGATCTGTCGCAGCCGTATTGCCGGCTTTTGGGCGGATCGGATCCATTGCTGCTTCGACTTTTCCGCCAACGGTCCGCAACGCGCCACAGTGTTGACAACGCGGCAATGGGTGGAGTCGCAACAGCCTCAAGCCCCCACCGATAAGGTTTGGTCGAAAGCTGACCGACCTTGTCGGCGCCAGCGTCTGCTACGCGGCAGCGTCGACCGACGCGATCACCGCCTGCATATCGGTCGCCAGCGCGCGATAGTGCGCACCCAGCCGCAGATAGAGTTCGCGTTTGCCTCCATCCAGCGCCCGGCCGGCGATCAACTCGCACTCAGCAGCGAGGGTCTCAAATCGTTCCAGCTTGGCTTGGAGAAGAGGCATGGCGGGCGTCCCTGAACTGATACTAAAGGAGGGGGCGCAAACCATACTCGAAATTGCGTTTCTGGCAACCGGGCAGGCTTGTTTCCATTTTCCAACCCTTGGGTCGCCATGTTGCAGTGCGGGAATTCGCAGCCGCAACATCGAGCGCCACCGCGAGCCGTTTTTCGATCTATTCGAAATCGTCGTCGGGCCGGCCTTCAGACCGCCGCCCGGTTTAGGACCAGCGTCGAAACACCAGGCTGGCGTTGACGCCGCCAAAGCCAAAACCGTTCGAGATCGCGTGCTCGATCGCCATGCGCCGTGCAACGCCCGCCACCAGGTCGATGCCATCAGCGGCCGGATCGGCATTGTCCAGATTGAGCGTCGGCGGCGCGACCTGGTCGCGCAGCGCGAGGATCGTGAAGATCGCCTCGACGCCGCCGGCCGCGCCGAGCAGATGTCCCGTCGCCGACTTGGTCGCGCTGACGGCGATGTTGCCCTCGCGCCCGAACACGCGCTTGATCGCCTCCAGTTCGCCGAGATCGCCGACCGGCGTCGAGGTCGAATGCGCGTTGAGATGCTGGATCTCGTCGGGCCGCAGGGCGGCCTGCTGCAGCGCCGTCTCCATCGCGCGGCGGGCGCCATCGCCGTCGTCCGGGCCGGCGGTGATGTGATAGGCGTCCGCCGTCGTGCCGTAGCCGACGAGCTCGGCGATCGGCTTGGCGCCGCGTAGCAAGGCATGGTTGAGCTCCTCGATCACGACGACACCTGCGCCTTCGCCCATCACAAAACCATCGCGGTCGCGGTCGAACGGCCGCGACGCCCGGGCCGGCGTGTCGTTGAAGGATGTCGACAGCGCCCGCGCGGCCGCGAAGCCGCCGAGGCTCACCGGATCGATGCAGGCCTCCGCGCCGCCGCACACCGCGACGTCGGCCTCGCCGGACCTGATCAGGCGCGCGCCGTCGCCGATCGCCTGCACGCTCGCCGCGCAGGCGGTCACCGGCGCGCCGAGCGGGCCCTTGAAGCCGTAGCGGATGGTGATGTGCCCGGCCGCGAGATTGGCGAGAAACGACGGAATGGTGAAGGGCGACAGCCGGCGCACGCCGCTCCGCTCCGCGGTGCGCACCGCCTCCGCGATCGCGGGAAACCCGCCGATGCCGGATGCGATCACGGTCGCGGTGCGCGCCTGCTCGCGTGCCTCGGCCGGCAGCCAGCCCGCCTGCGTCACGGCCTCGCTCGCTGCGAGCAGCGCGAACAGGATGAACCGGTCCATCTTCTTGTGGTCCTTGCGCGGCGCCGCGGCATCGGGATCGAACCCGCCCTCGGCATCCCCGGCCTTGCCAGGCACCATGCCGGCGACGCGCGCCGGCAGCGCCGCCGCCCAGTCCGGCAACGCGCCAAGCCCGGACCGCCCCGCCAGCAGCCGCGACCAGGCCAGTTCGGTGCCACAGCCGAGCGGGGACACCGTCCCGAGGCCCGTCACAACAATTCGGCGCATGATGCTTCCTGTCGCGTCTTGACCGGCGTGGCCGGTGCTCGAAACGGTCAAGGTTTCGAGCGTGGTTCAAGATATGATGATCGTCATCTATGATGCCGACCGGTCCGCCGTCAAGGCGGCGCGTCACGCGCTCGCCGGGTGTTCGACTGGCTGATCAATCTCGCGGCCGGCAATTACGGTAACGGTGCACGCAATTGAGGCCCGATGCCATGAGTTGCACCATACTTGTCCCGCCTCGCCGGTATCATCAACCCGACTAGCCACACCGCGTCACCCAGTGCGGGCGCTGGAAATTAGGTGTACTGTCACCGTAACGTGCGTCATGCGGCGGAATAATTCATTGGATATCCGGCACCACCGGTCGCCTTCCGTTTATCATCGGGACGTTCGAATCAGTGGAGAGTGGCCATGGCGACCAATATCGCGCAGAAGCGGGCCCGGAAGGCGCAGCGGCGGAAGCAGGTGGTCGCGCAGAAGCGCCGGGCTGAGGAACTGGAAGCAAGCCTGCCCGCGCGCGTGCGGCGGGCTGCGGCCTTGCCCATTCAAGGCTGCCTTCTCACCGAAGCCCTGTTCGAAGGCGGCATCGGCACCTTGGTGCTTGCGCGCGGCGCTACGCCGCATCACGTCGCGTTGAGTTCTTACCTGCTCGACACGTTCTGTCTCGGCATCAAGGACGTGACATTCGAATTCGTGGAAGGCGAATATTTCCAGTTCTACGTGAACACGATGAGTGCCATGTCCCCCATGATGTCGGTCGATCCGGGCTACGCGCGCAAGCTGCTGCGCGATCTTGCCGCCTGGTCGCGATCGATCGGCTTCGCGCCGCACCGGGACTTTGCGACCGTGGAGCGGATATTCGGCGATGTAAGCGTCGACGGCATCGACGCCGTCTTTCCCTTCGGCCGCGACGGCAAGCCGCTTTATATTCCCGGCCCCGTCATCCCGGAATTACGGTGACGAATGACGGCGATTGCCGCCCTCGCCAAAAATGGTCGCGCAAAGGCGCAGGCAAGCGCGCCAAAGGCAGCTGACCCGCGGCTTGATCGGACTATGCTGCGTCGAGCCGGGATTTCTCCATGACACGCTTTTCAAGCGTGGCGATGGTGCCCTTGAGATTGCCGTGCCGCTCGTTCAGCGACCTCGCCAAAATCGGATATCTTGCGTCCGATCGATCGAAAATTCCCGTGCGCTGTTCCTCGGCCGCGATGTCGGCCTCGATCTGTTGGCAGGCCAGGACAAGGTCGGACAGCATCTTGCTGATCTTCGACTCGACAGTGGTGCTGCCGCGAACTGTTCCAAAACGACGATGCAAACTCATTTTGCGTGCTCCGCGTGTCTGAGTTCGGCACACCCGCAACCTGGCGCCGAACTGTTCACGCGCACATCGCAAATTGCCTGCCAGGCGCGCCTCCGCAAGAACACGGGGTGCCGTTGCTAGCGTCATGCTCGTCCCGCCTCGCCCGTGTCGTCCTCCGGAATTACGGTGACAGTGCACTCAATTGGTGCATGGTGCCGCACCTTGCATCATGGTCATCGCGCCTCACGTTGTGGTCACCCCCTGAACCGCTTTAACCGGCTCAGCTGGCGCGCGGACTATTTTGAGAATGGAAATCAAGTGCAGCCTCACCGTAGTCCCCGGTGATTGCACTTCAGGGCGGGGTTCTTGCTTCGAGGACGAGGACCCAATCGCCATCGCCGGATTTATTGGCTCCTGAAGGCATGAACACTCTGCTCCCCTCATTGGCGAACGGGGACTCTTTCACGTCCGCGTACTCACCGCTTGTGGGATCGTACCAGCGGGCCGTCGTCGTGCCCGCCAGCTTCGACATATCGACCGTGATCGCCCGGATCGTCGGCATGTAAACCAGCACCAGCGAGCCATCGGAGGTTCGGGCAGCCGTCGCGCAGCTATTGCCCGTGATGGATCCGACGCCAAAATACTTCCGGATGCTGCCGAACACCTTTGTCCAGAGCGCGTCGGGGTCTTTGCTGACTCCAGCCACGAATTTTCCGACCAGGCAGGAAACGCGGCCATAACCGGCAGTCACCACGGCGTGGGTTTGATCGGGGACCAGGTCGTGCCATTGTCGCGAGACGAAGAGGTTTTTCATGTAGCTGAGCTGGAGCACACCTTGTGTATCCAGGTTCGCTTCCCATCCCCTCTCGAGCTTCCATGAGTGGGCGCTGCCATAGAGTTGCCCCGCGGCGCCGCTCAGCATCGTCCAGTATTCCTGCCGCCGCAGGTTTTGCGGAGAGCCGCCCTCGGGATCGGGACCGACATTCTCGAACTCGTAATTCGCCTCCACCATGAAGATCGGCTTGAAGTTCGGTCGATTGTATTCGGTCAGAACCTGCGCGTAGGTGGGAAAGTACGTGTATGCCGCATCAAGCTCGATAAGCGGCGCCCATGACGGGTCTTCCAAAGAGCCGCTGGTCGCAGTATTGAGCTCGACCGTATGGATGTGGATCGCATCCATGCTTCTGATCCCGCGTGCGACGGCCTGAACCAGATCGTCGTCGGCAGCATTTCGCCATGACTGAAAATCGTTGCCGTGCATCCAGATGATGTTGAGAAAGTCCTTGTAGCGATTTCCGAGATACTGTCCGTACTCGAACGCTTTGGACTTGCCGTTTTTCCGCAGGACATCCAGCCAACTGATGGTCTCGATGGGATCCAGGAGTACAACCATGCCGTGGTCGGCCGCGACACGGAGCATATCGTCGATGCGCTGAAAATACGCAGGATTTGGCGTTGCAATGTCGCCCGGAACAAGGAACGGCACAATTCCATCAAACGTCTTTGCCTCCTCGCAAATGCAAAGCAGATTGATCCAGAGCGTGTTGATGCCATAGCTTCGACGATTGGCCATGAATGCCGCAGCTTCTTCTTGCGACAAATTGGTGCTCAAATATTGCGGAGAGTCTCCGACCATCAGGAATGGAGTATTGTTCTGGTCGACGAGATAGCGGTTGTTGGCGCTTGCCTTGAGCGGATAGACGGGGCGTTCAGGAGATCCAACTATTCCGATGTCCGCCGGACCTTGTTGCGCCGGCGCACGAGGCACCGCCGTGATGGATACGGCCGTCGCCAACAGCGCTGCGGCTACCGAATGCGCAAAGCATTTCCGTGTCGCACTTGTGGAGCACCTGATCCAAAAAGACATCGCAGGTCTCGACGCTCAAGCCTACTGTTCTTCGGAACATGTCGCAGATCTTATCACGTTGCCTCGGCGAATAACGGATATTGACACCAACATCCTGATCCCAGGCGAGCGTAGCCCGGATGAGCGCAGCGACATCCGGGGATTGGCACAGCATGCCGGCGCCGCACATGCAGCCGTGCGGATCTTTCGTCCAGGCGAGATGCGGATGGTTCTCACAGACTCGGCCGAGGCCGTGGCAAACCGGGCAGTTCGGACCTACACCTTGGGCCGTCGCGTCCGGGACGGCTTAGGTCCCCTCAAGAACTTGATCGCCTCGACAGCGATGGTGTTCTCATCACCTGTCTTCCCTTCCACAAATTTCAGAACCCGCTGCCGGACCAAGTCCTCTTCCTGCGGGCTGAGCGTTACCATCATCCCATAAGTGCGAACGACGCGCTCGACGATCATTTCCATTCAAGTCCTCCCTAAAAATCCACCCAACGTCGCGTAGGAACTTTTGTTCCTCTGAGCGGTTGGACGGCGAAAAGAGGAGGGACAGATGGATCTCACCAGATGTCCGCGCTGCGGGAAGCCACTCAAGGCCGTTATGGCTCTCGACCAACGCACCGACCTTCGCTGCATATCCTGCGATGGTATGGGCGAGGAGAACGATACGCCGGCGTGGGTGGAGAGTCCGCCGACCGGATCACTTCCGAACAAGCCCCTTGAAAGAACTCGCTCGAAGTAAACCTTCGGACGTGATGTCCCGGTATTCGATGTCGGCATAGAACGCCGGCTCACCCACGTTGCCTGCCGGGCTTTCGGTACTTCATACGCAATTCACAAAAAGCCCGCCGCTGGAGGGGGACCAACGACGGGCAGTTTAGCCGTGCTTCCGGAGTCGACAACGATCGCGGACCTGCCCCGTTCCTACGGGATGTCGCCCTTCCTGATCGGCCCGATGCCGTAGGGCTTGTTCAGGAAGAACCCGCGGTTGCCCAGCGCGGCTTCGGCGTATTGGTCGATGGCGACCTGGATGGCCTGGACGTGGAAGAAGCACCAACCTTCCCGGGTCGAGAGCGCGCGCACCTCCGCCAGCGCCTTGATGAACGGCGGTGGATCATCCCAGTCGGAGAACCATTGCGGTCGTTGCGTCACCAGGAGCGGCCTCCCAGCATCTTGCCCTTCGGCTTCGGCAGCGCGGCCTTCATCCGGTCGCGCTCGGCGCAGAGGGTGTCGATCTTGTCCAGCATCCGCTGCAGCAGCTCTTCAGCCGAGCCGGTCGGGATGCCGGCCCGCTGCAGGGTCAGGATTTCCTTGCGCTGGCGGCCGACCTGCACGCGCATGCGCTCGATCTCCGAACGGAGATAGTCGAGTGTTGGCATGGTTCGCTCTGAATTGGCGGTGAGGTGCCATAAGAACGAATAGAGAACGATGAGTCAAGGGCGGAGATGAGGGGAGCTCGAGCAAGCGTAGCCCGGATCAACGCAGCGATATCCGGGGATGGTCCGTCCCTGCATGTCGCTCGCGTGGCCCGCCCAGGTTTGGACCTTGCAGGCTGCGCAACCCATGATAGCATGCCGTGGGGGGCAGCTACTCGACATCGTTCTTCAATGACTTCATGACGACTGCAAGCATTTCGTAGTTCTTTGTTCGGAGGTCGTAGATGCTCACGCCATTTCGTTTAGCGATCTCCGCAACGATCTTCTTGCCATCGGTCTTAAAGACAGTGTGAGTGGCAAATGGATGAGGGTGCTCGAGCGTTTCTCTGACCTCATCCATGATCTTGCGGATTTCACGCAGCCCGACACCCGCGTTCGCGAACGTGGCTACGAACCGCAACTCCATCAGGTTGGTGAAGCTGACGGCTACCTTGCCGGCAACCCGGCCAAGCTGATTGTCGATGACCGCGACCTGTTTGCCAGTATGTCCTTCGATCCAAATTCGGACGACATCTTGAGGGGCCTGCACGAGCTCAGCGACCTCGGGGATTGTGTAGATCCCCGTCTCCAATAGATCAGGCTCGGAGGCTCTTCTCATCATGACGGCACCTGTGCTGCGAGCATCGTCTTATGCACTAAATCAGCCGTTGTTGGCAATCCTACAACGATTTCTGCGGCTCAACCGCTCGCGCATGCAGCATACTGCGTCCTGTCGATCACTTCATCCGCTCCAACATCCTCCGCGCCTCCGCCAATAGCACCCCTATCTCCCGCCGCTCCTTGATCGCGCCCCCGGTGTACAGCCCATGCTTGCGCGCGTTCCGGTTTCTGCGTGGCGCGCCGGAGCCTTCGGCGCCGCCGTGCATGCGGCAGCGCCGCTTGCCGTGCACGGCCGGCGCGCGGCAGGCGGTGCCGCTGCGGGTTTTGGCGCCGCAGCGCGGGCTCGCCAGCATTGGGCCGGTATGTCTGATGTGATCGCTCACGGCTGGGCTTTCCGCCTGGCCTTGGTGGAATTCCGCCGTCGCTGGCCGCGCGCGGGCTTCGGCGCGCGCCGCGCGGCGGAGGGCGGGGGCTGGTCGGAGACGATCACGTTCGCATGCTGCGTGACGTTGCCGACGATGGCGTTGCCGCCGTCGGCGACCGAGACGTTCTGCACGGTGATGGCAGGCTCGCCCCGGCTGCGGTAGCGGTTCAGCGCCTCGATCTGGGCGGGGAAGGTGCGGGCGAGCCGGCCGAGGGCGCGCGCGGCGCTGTCGTGCTGGGGGAGGTCTCTCGCATGCGCAAGGTGATGGGCGCAGCGCATCGCCATCACATGCACCGACACCATCTGCGCCACCAGCATCGCCTCGACGGCATCCCGCGGGCGAATGCTCTTCACCATCGACAGCATGAAGGCGAGGTTGACCGCGTTCGCCCGCCCGCCGCTCACGCTGGCCCTCACCAATTGGCGGAGAATGCCTTCCATCGCGTCGCGATCGGTAACCCCCAGCGCGTTCATCATCAGCGCTTCGCCGCGTTCCGGGTCGGGATGGTCGATGTGGAAACCATGCGGCGAGAGTTTGAGCCGCGGCGTTGTGGGAGTTTTGGTCTCCTGGGTCTGGCCGGGTGCGGCGGCCATCGTCGGCACGGTGATGTCAGGTGCGGTGGTCATGTCGATAGTCCCTGGAATGCGCCGGGCGTGCGCAGGCGATCGTTCGCTTGGGCGCGCCGGTGCGGTTTCAATGCTGGGGAGGATGTTCGGCCGCGATCGCAAACGCGCGCCCGCCGGAGCACGATGAGATCAGGTTGAATTGTATCCGCGAAGAAACTTGCGCTCCCCCCGCAAGCGGGAGAGGTGCGGCGAATTTGCCGCCCGGCTGATTCAACCGACGTCATCCCGCTGAGTGCGGGCGAGTGAGTGTGCACGATTTCGGAATTTTGAAAAAATACCCCTGACTTGCCCGACGTGTCAAGCGCCGTGTCGGACAGCGCCCTGTCGTGCGCCGGCCGCCGCCGGCTACTTTGCATGGGGTTGTTTTCGCCATATTGGCCGCGCGCCCCTGCGACAGCGAGTTCCTGCGCACGGCCGCCTGCGTTTCCGGCAACCCTGAAGCGGGCGACAGCGCCGATTGGATCATTATACTGGCGAGGGTGTTGCGACAAAGGCGGCCCGGCTGCCGGCCCGCGGATGAAGGAAATGCGATGAGCGATACGATTGGCCACCCCGATCCCGGCCTCGATCTGTCCGACGGTTTCAGGCCGCACACCTCGCATTGGGGCGTGTTTTCGGCGCGGCTCGGCAAGGCCGGTCTCGAGGTCAGGCCCTATGCCGCCGATCCCGATCCGAACCGCATCATCGACAATTTTCCCGGCGCGCTGCGCCATCAGGCCCGCATCGCGCAGCCGGCGATCCGCCGCGGCTGGCTCGAACGCGGCCCCGGGCCCGACGACCGCCGCGGCCGCGACGAGTTCGTCTCGGTGAGCTGGGAGCAGGCGCTCGACCTGCTCGGCGGCGAGCTGACGCGGATTCGCGACAGCATCGGCCCGCAGGCCGTGTTCGGCGGCTCCTATGGCTGGTCCAGCGCGGGGCGCTTCCATCACGCGCAGAGCCAGGTGCACCGCTTCCTCAACATCGCGCTCGGCGGCTATGTGCGCTCGGTCAACACCTATTCCTCCGGCGCGTCCTCGGTGCTGCTGCCGCAGATCCTCGCCGGCTATGAGGAGATCACCAAGCGCAACGTCACCTGGGAGCAGATCGCTGAACAGACCGAGATCGTGCTGGCGTTCGGCGGCATGGCGCTGAAGAACTCGATGGTGGCCGGCGGCTCGATCAGCAAGCATGTCGAGCGCGGCGCCATGGCCGCGGCGCGCCGGCGCGGCTGCGAATTCGTGCTGGTCAGCCCGCTGCGCGACGATCTGCCCGCGGAGGCTGGCGCCGAATGGCTGACGGCGGTGCCCGGCACCGACACCGCGCTGATGCTCGGCATCGTCCACACCCTGGTCAGCGAAGGCCTGCACGACCAGGCTTTTCTCGATCGCTACACCGAGGGCTGGCCGGTGTTTTTGCGCTATCTCACCGGCGAGGCGGATGCGCAGCCGAAGAGCGCGGAATGGGCCGCCGCGATCTGCGGCATCGACGCCGGCACCATCCGCACGCTGGCGCGCCGGCTCGCCGGGCGGCGCGCGCTGATCACCGTGTCGCATTCGCTGCAGCGCGCCGAGCATGGCGAGCAGCCGGTGTGGATGGGCATGGTGCTGGCGGCCGCGCTCGGCCAGATCGGCCTGCCCGGCGGCGGCTACGCCTATTCGCTCGGCGCCATCGGCTATTACGGCCGCCGCGTCAACGCGGTGGCGGGGCCGACGCTGGCGCAGGGCCGCAACGGCGTCGCCGATTTCATTCCGGTGGCGCGCATCACCGACATGCTGCTCAATCCCGGCACCAGCTATCGCTACAACGGCGAGACGCGCACCTATCCGGATATCCGCCTGGTCTACTGGGCCGGCGGCAATCCGTTCCACCACCACCAGGACATCAACCGCCTGCGCAAGGCGTTTGCGCGGCTCGATACGTTCGTGGTGCACGAGCTCGCCTGGACCGCCACCGCGCGCCACGCCGACATCGTGCTGCCCTCGACGATGACGCTGGAGCGCGAGGACATCGGCTATTCCACCAACGATCCCTTGATGGTCGCGATGCACCGGATCGCCGAGCCGTTCGGCCTCGCGCGTGACGATTACGAGATCTTCGCCGATCTCGCCGAGCGTCTCGGCGCCCGCGAGCCCTTCACCGAAGGCCGCACCTCGCGCGAATGGCTGGCGCATCTCTATGAGCCGACCCGAAAATCGCTCGCCGCGCAGGGGCTGGAAGCGCCGAGTTTTGAGGAATTCTGGGCGCGCGGCAGCCTGATCGTGCCGCAGCAGCCCGACGACGGCGGCACGCTGCGCCGTTTTCGCGAGGATCCGGTGGCGCGGCCGTTGCCGACGCCGAGCGGACGGATCGAGATTTTTTCGCAGAAGATCGCCGACCATGGCGATGCCGATTGTCCCGGCCATCCGGTCTGGCTCGCGAAGACCGACATGCCAAAACCAGGCACGCCGTGCTTCCTGGTCGCCAACCAGCCGGTGACGCGGCTGCACAGCCAGCTCGATTTCGGCGGCCATTCGCTTGCAGCAAAACATCGCGGCCGCGAGGTCGCGCGCATGAACCCGCGCGATGCCGAGCCGCGCGGCATCAAGGACGGCGACATCATCCGCCTGTTCAACGCCCGCGGCGCCTGCCTCGCCGCGGTGCACGTCACCGACGGCATCGCGCCCGGCGTCGTGCAGCTGCCGACCGGCGCCTGGTACGACCCGATGGATCCCGAGGAGGAGGCGCCGCTCTGCGTGCACGGCAATCCCAACGTGCTGACCCGCGACATCGGCACCTCGTCCTTCGCGCAGGGCTGCACCGGCCAGCTCACGGTGGTCGAGGTCGAGCGTTTTAGCGGCAACCTGCCGCCGATCCGCGCCTTCGATCCGGTGTAACGGCGCGTCCGGCCGCCGGATCACGAACAAATCATCGCGGGGGCGCTGGATGGCGTCCCTGCGTTCGGCTACGGCATCGCCAGATCATCCCTCGCGCTCGGACCTTGCAAGATGCACCTGAAAACTCTGTTTCATATTGCCGTTGCCGCGAGCGTCACGCTCGGCGCCTCTAACGCCTTCGCGCAGTCGGCGAGCGAAGAGCCAGCCTATGGACCGGAGCTGCAGGGTTTTGAATATCCCTATCCCGTCGCGCATTATCGCTTCAGCTCGCAGGGGCAGGAGCTCGAGATGGCCTATCTCGACGTCAAGCCGGCGGCGCCGAACGGGCAGACCGCGGTGCTGCTGCACGGCAAGAATTTTTGTGCCGCGACCTGGGACGGCACCATCAAGGCGCTCAGCGGCGCCGGCTACCGCGTCATTGCGATGGATCAGATCGGCTTCTGCAAGTCGAGCAAGCCGGAACGCTACCAGTTCACCTTCCAGCAGCTCGCCGGCAACAGCCGCGCGCTGCTGGCTTCGCTCGGCATCGAGCGCGCGATCATGGTCGGCCATTCCACCGGCGGCATGCTGGCGATGCGCTACGCGCTGATGTATCCGGAGGCCACCGATCGCCTGGTGCTGGTCGATCCGATCGGGCTGGAGGACTGGAAGGCCAGGGGTGTGCCGTGGCTCAGCCTCGACGGCTGGATGCAGCGCGAGACCCGCGTCACCGCCGACAGCATCCGCGCCTATGAGCGCGCCACGTACTATGCCGACACCTGGGATCCGTCCTACGAGACCTGGGTGCAGATGCTGGCCGGAATGTATCGCGGCCCGGACCGCGACGCCGTGGCGTCGAGCTCGGCGCGGCTCTACGACATGATCGCGACCCAGCCGGTGTTCTATGAATTCGAGCAGATCAAGCCGCCGACGCTGCTCGTGATCGGCGACAAGGACACCACGGCGATCGCCAAGGACACCGCGCCGCCGGAGATCCGCAAGACGCTCGGCAACTATCCCGTGCTCGGCAAGGAAGCCGTCAAGCGGATTCCGCATTCGCAGCTGATCGAATTCCCCGACCTCGGCCATTCCCCGCAGATCCAGGCGCCGGCGCGCTTCCACGCGGCGCTGCTCGATTGGCTGCAGCACCCCGAGACCGGCAAGACGCTGGTCAAGTAGCGGCGGCTTGGGCAGTGTAGCCGCTGATTGCGCGAGGATACCATCATGACGACAGCCGAACTGGTCAGCGTGTTCACGGTAGATGGGGCGGGCGGCAATCCCTGTCCGATCGTGGTGGATGCAAGCGGCATGAGCGCGTCCGAGATGCAGGACGTCGCCCGCCGTCATGGCCACGAGTCCGGCTTCGTGTTGCCGGCGGAGAGCGACGATTTCGACGCCACGTTTCGCTTCTTCGTTCCGAACCACGAAATGGAAATGTGCGGCCACGCGACCATCGGTGCTCTGTGGTTGCTGGCACGGCAGGGACGATTGCCCGGCGATACGATCCGGATCTCGACGCGCAGCGGTCCGGTCACCGGCTTCATCAGCCGCGATCGCGGCGGCGAGCCGCGGGTCGAGATCACCCAGCCGGCCGGCAAGGTCGTTCCGCTCACCGCCGCGCAACGCGACGACGTGCTGCGCGCCCTCGCAGCCCGCCCGGATGCGATCGGCGAGGCAGCGCCCGCCAACGCCGTCACGTCGCGGGTCAAGACCTTGATCCCGATGCGTTCCCCGGACGCGCTGAACGCGCTCGATCCCGCGGTCGAGGCCGTCGAGGCGGTCTGCGGCAGGATCGGATCGACCGGGCTTTACCCGTTCGCCGTGATCGACCGCGCCGCGCGGCTGTTCGAGGCGCGGCAGTTTCCGCGCTCATCGGGGTATCGGGAGGATGCGGCCACCGGGATTGCGGCGGCGGCGCTGGCGTTCGGCCTGCTCGACTACGGTCTGGTCGATGCCAACGACGGCGAGATTCGTATCCTGCAGGGCCGTGCGATGGGGCGGCTGTCGGAGATCCGCGTCCGCATCGGCTTTGCCGGCGGCCGCCCGGTCGGCTGCCTGCTCGGCGGCAACGTCGCATTGATGACCGCGCCGTCGCACTGAGCCAGTTCGGCTCGCGCGCCGGCCCAACACAGGAACCGCGCGTTCACTTGGCCGTTCTCTTCATTGCATACAGTCGTGAAGGAGAGCGTCGGCAATGTGAAAGGCGGCCCGATGTCGCTCAGAGCCGTGTGCAATGTTGGTATCACCCTGGCCGTCGTCCTGGCGGCCGGTCGCGCGTTCGGCGCCGAGATCAATGCGGCTGCGATCGACGCGGCCGAGCCGTCGAGCAAAACCCTGTCCAACGAAAAACCGACGCCGGCAGGGGTGCGGCTGCAGGTGCTGCTCGACCGGGCGCACTTTTCTCCCGGTGAGATCGACGGCAAGTTCGGCGAGAATGCCAAGAAAGCGCTTCGCGCCTACGCCGAAGCCCGCGAGTTGCCGAGCGGCGATGCGCCGACCGATGAGGTCTGGACGGCGCTGCGGGCGGACAACCGGCCGGCGACAACCAGCTACACCATCACCGAACAGGATCTCGCCGGCCCCTTCCTGCACAAGCTGCCTGCCAAAATGGAGGCGATGAAGGACCTCCCGCATCTCGGCTTTACCAGCCCGCGCGAAAAGCTGGCCGAGCGATTTCACATGAGCGAAGCGTTGCTGGCCAGCCTCAACCCGGGACAACGCTTCGATCGGGCCGGCGCGACCATCGTCGTGATCGATACCGGCGGCGGAGCGCCGGGCAGCGCTCCCGCAAAGGCCGACCGCGTCGAGATCGACAAGAGCCGGCAGGTCGTCAAGCTATACGACAAGTCGAACGCGCTGATCGGCTTCTACCCGGCGACGGTCGGCAGCAAGGACAAGCCGTCTCCCACCGGCACCCTGAAGGTCACCGAGATCCATCGCAATCCGACCTATCGCTACAACCCGAACTATCACTTCAAGGGCGTCCACTCGCGCAGGCCCTTCACCATCAAGCCCGGCCCCAACAATCCGGTCGGCTCGGTCTGGATCAATCTTTCGGCCGAAGGCTACGGCATTCACGGCACGGCTGCGCCGGACAGGATCTCCAAGGCGGAATCGCACGGCTGCGTGCGTCTCACCAACTGGGACGCCGAACGCGTCGCGAAGCACATCGCGAAGGGCATCCCGGTTGCGTTCGTGGACGGCCCGCGATGAAGCCGATTGCCTAGCCCGGCTCGGCGACGCGCTTGCCGCGCTCCTGCGCCTTGGCATGCACCGGCGAGGATTGCCGTGCGCCCGGGCCGCGATGGACGTGGACCGCCTTCGCGCTCAGCGGCTCGCCGCATTCCGAGCAGACCATCACGGGGTCGAACATCTTGTGGCAGTTCTTGTGTTCGTGCAGCATCGGCCGGCCGCGGGCGTCGACCATGTGGGTGTCGCCCCAGTGCACGATCGACATGATCACCGGGTAGAGGTCGAGGCCCTTCTGCGTCAGGATGTATTCGTAGCGCTTCGGCGATTCCTGATACGGAATCTTGCGCAGCACGCCGAAGCGCACCAGCTTCTTGAGCCGGTCGGCGAGCAGATGGCGGGTGATGCCGAGCGACGCCTGGAAGTCGTCGAACCTGCGGATGCGCAGGAAACATTCGCGCAGGATCAAGAGGCTCCAGCGGTCGCCGATCACGGCCACGGTGCGGGCCAGCGAGCACGGCTCCTCTTCAAGGGCATCCCATTTCATCGGCGTCTCCAGCGATCTGCCACGACAGTACAAATAAAATTCTAAAACAGAACTGACGTCATTTCAACAGGATGCCTTCAGATAGCTAGTTACATGACAAATATCATATTGACAGTTCTAAAATAGAACTTAAGGTCCGGGCCACGATCAACCGGGTGGCCGAGCAACGGCCGCCAAGCGCAGGGAAGGGCGTTTTGATGGCTGCTCCGCTCAAGGTCGAGTTCCATTTCGATTTTGGAAGCCCCAACGCCTATCTCGCCGAACTCGCCTTGCCGGAGATCGAAAAGCGCACCGGCGTGAAATTCGCCTACGGCCCGGTGCTGCTCGGCGGCGTCTACAAGGCGACCGGCAATATGTCGCCGGGCGAGTCGCTGCGCGGCATCAAGAACAAGCCCGAATACAATGCGCTCGAGACCGAGCGCTTCCTGCGGCGCTACAACATCACAAAGTTCAAGCAGAACCCGTTCTTCCCGGTCAACACGTTGATGCTGATGCGCGGCGTGGTCGCTGCCGAGTTCGAGGGACTGTTCGAACCGTATTTCCGCGCCGCCTATCACCACATGTGGGTCGAGCCCAAGAAGATGGACGACCCGCAGGTGTTCCGCGAGGCGTTCCTGTCCTCCGGCCTCGATATCGACCGCATCATCGCCCGCGCCCAGCAGGATGAGGTCAAGAAGAAGCTGATCGACAACACCAGCGCTGCGGTGGCGCGCGGCTCGTTCGGCTCGCCGACCTTCTTCGTCGGCGACGAGATCTTCTTCGGCAAGGATCGCCTGCGCGAGGTCGAGGAAGAGATCGTGGCGCAGCTTGCGGCAGGGCGGCGCAAGACCGCCTGAGCAAGGAACGCTTCAAGACGACAATCAAGCCCAAAGGGCAGTTCGAGGGAGGTTCCCGTGCTGGCGATGACGCAGGTGGAAGAAGGAAGTGTGGAAGGTCTGCCGAACCGCCTCCACGAGGTGATGGACCACTACGTCGGAGCGACACCGGATCGTATGGCGCTGGTCGACGACAAGATGTGGCTCACCTATCGCGAGCTCGATCAGGTCGTGGGCCGTGTCACCGAAGCCCTGCGCGCGCTCGGCATCCGGCCCGGCGACCGCATGATGATCGTCAGCGAAAATTCCGTTCCGCTGTCCTGCCTGCTGTTTGCCGCGAGCCGGCTCGACGCCTGGGCGATCGTGGTCAATCCGCGGCTGTCGCCGCGCGAAATCGATCAGATCAAGGATCACAGCGGCACCCGCCGCGTGTTCCTGACCGCCGAAGTCTCGCAGGAGGCGGCCGCCCATGCCACGCGCTATGAGGCGACCGTGCAGGATGTCGGGCCGCTGCGCGGCATCGCGGTCACCAGCCTGAACATTGCGACCGTGGCCGAGCCGGTCGAGGCCGACGGCGCCAGGCAGGTTGCGGTTCTCATCTACACGTCCGGCACCACGGGTACCCCGAAGGGCGTGATGCTGACGCACCGCAATCTCCTGTTCAGCGCCCGCGGCACCGCCGCCTTCCGCAAGATGACGGCCGATGACGTGCAATATTGCGTGCTGCCGATCTCGCACATCGTCGGCATCTCGCTGCTCACCATGACCCTGATGGTCGGCGCCACCGTGCGCCTGGTCGCAAAATACGATCCCGCCGCGCTGGTGAAGGCGATGGCGGACGAAGGCATCACCATTCTCAACGGCGTGCCGGCGACCTATCAGCGCCTGCTCGAGTACCGCCGCACTGCCGGCCTGCCGAAGCTCGATCGCGGCAAGCTGCGCGTGATCTCGGTGGCGGGCGCGCCGCTCGATATCGAGCTCAAATCGCGCGTCGAGCAGGAGCTCGGCCTGCCCCTTCTCAACGGCTACGGCATCACCGAATGCTCGCCGGGAATTTCCGGCGTCCGGCCCGACAATCCCCGGGCCGACCATGCGGTCGGCACCATCATGCCGGGCCTGGAGGCCAAGCTGGTCAGCCAGGACGGCAAGCCTGTCGCGGATGGCGAGGTCGGCGAGCTTCATGTCCGCGGCCCCAACGTGATGCGCGGCTACTACCGCGCGCCCGACCTGACCGCCAAGGCGATCGATCCCGACGGCTGGTTCAACACCGGGGATCTCGCCCGCTTCGAGAACGGTGCGATGTACATCGTCGGGCGGACCAAGGAGATGATCATCCGTTCCGGCTTCAACGTCTACCCGGCCGAGATCGAGGCGGTGCTGAGCACGCACGATGCCGTGGTGCAATGCGCCGTGGTCGGGCGGCCGGTCGAGGGCAATGAGGAAGTCGTCGCCTTCGTGCAGCTGATCAAGGGCTCGACCGCCACGGTGCAGGACTTGATGGCCCATGTCGCACCGCAACTCACCTCGTACAAGCGGCCGTCCGAGATTATTCTGATGGACGCGCTGCCCGCGACGTCGACGGGCAAGCTGCTGAAGCACAAGCTGGCGGAGTCGCTGCGCAGCCAAAGCTGACGCCGCGTTCGCAGATCAGTTCACTCAAACACAAAGCCGGAGAACACCATGCAGAAGAGAAACAGGACGGTCGCCGTCATTGGTGCCGGCGATTTCATCGGCGGCGAAATCGCCAAGAAGTTCGCCTCCGAGGGCTTCACGATCTTCGCCGGCCGCCGCAACGGCGACAAGCTGGCGCCGCTGGTCAAGGAAGTCGAAGCTCTCGGCGGCGAAATCCACGCCCGTTCGCTCGACGCGCGCAAGGAGGAAGAGATCATCTCCTTCCTCAACGACGCCGACAAGCATGCGCCGCTGGAAGTCTGCATCTTCAACATCGGCGCCAACGTCAACTTCCCGATCCTGGAGACCACCGAGCGGGTGTTCCGCAAGGTCTGGGAGATGGCCTGCTACTCCGGCTTCCTCGCCGGGCGCGAGGCGGCGCGGCTGATGCTGCCGCGCGGCGGCGGCAACATCTTCTTCACCGGCGCGACCGCGTCGCTGCGCGGTGGCAGCGGCTATGCCGCGTTTGCCAGCGCCAAATTCGGTTTGCGCGCGGTGGCGCAGGCGATGGCGCGCGAGCTCGGACCGAAGAACATCCATGTCGCGCATCTGATCATCGATGCCGGCGTCGACACCGAATGGGTGCGGCAGCGCCGCGTCGAGGCGCTCGGTCCCAACGCGCTCGACGATCCGGATCTGCTGATGCCGCCGGCCTCGGTCGCGGCGTCATACTGGCAGCTCTACCAGCAGCCAAAGAGCGCCTGGACCTTCGAGCTCGAGATCCGGCCGTTCGGCGAGAAGTGGTAGGGAGCACGGCAAATGGAGCTCGCGCTATCCCCTGAAGATGCGGCGTTTCGCGACGAGGTTCGCGCCTTCATCAAGGACAATTATCCGGCGGAGATGCGCGTCCCCAATCCGGAGACCGATCTCTCCAAGGAGCAGATGTTGCTGTGGCATCGCATCCTGCACAAGAGGGGCTGGATCGCGCCGCTCTGGCCCAAGGAATATGGCGGGCCGGGCTGGTCGATCACCCGCCGCTTCATCTTCGAGCAGGAGACGACCCGCGCCGGCACCATGCCGCCGCTGGCGTTCAGCGTCACCATGGTCGGCCCGGTCATCTACACCTTCGGCAGCGACGCGCAGAAGAACAAGTTCCTGCCCCGCATTCTCTCGGGCGAGGACTGGTGGTGCCAGGGTTATTCGGAGCCGGGCTCCGGCTCCGATCTCGCCACCGTTCGCACCAAGGCGGTGCGCGACGGTGACCATTACATCGTCAACGGCCACAAGACCTGGACCACGCTGGCGCAGCATGCCGACTGGATTTTTTGTCTGGTCCGCACCGATCCCGCGGCTAAGCCGCAATCCGGCATCTCGTTCCTGCTGATCGACATGAAGTCGCCGGGCGTCACGGTGCGCCCGATCATCACCATCGACGGCTCGCATGAGGTCAACGACGTCTTCCTCGAGAACGTCCGCGTCCCCGCCGAGAACCTGATCGGCGAGGAAAATAAGGGCTGGACCTACGCCAAATTCCTGCTCGGCAATGAGCGCACCAGCATGGCCGGCATCGGCCGCTCCACGCGCTATATCGAGCGGCTGAAGAGGATCGTGAAGGCCGAGATCCCGGAGGACGATCCGGCGCATCTCGAATTCATCCGCGACATCGCCCGCGTCGAACTCGACGTGCTGGCGCTGGAGGCGACCGAGCTGCGCGTCGTCGCCCAGATGGCCCGCGGCATCGATCCGGGGCCGGCGGCCTCGCTGTTCAAGATCCGCGGCACCGAGATTTTTCAGGATATCACCGAGCTCACGCACCGCGCGATCGGCAATTACGGGCTGGCGATCCGCGAGCACCCGGTCAGCGCCAACCATTTCATGCCGGGGCCGGACTACGGCCACACGGCATCGGAAAAATATCTCAACTCGCGAAAGCTCTCGATCTACGGCGGATCCAACGAGATCCAGCGCAACATCATCGCCAAGGCGGTGCTTGGTCTCTAGAGCATGATCCGGAAAAGTGTGAAGCGGTTTTCCGAAGAGATCATGCTCAAACAAGAACTACAGGCAACGAGGATCGAATGGATATCCAGTTCACGGAAGAGCAGGAATTGTTGCGATCCAGCGTGCAGCGTCTGCTGCGCGACCAGTATGATTTCGACGCCCGCCGCAAGATCGTCGCCAGCGAGGAGGGTTTTAGCCGCAAGCAATGGGCCGCGTTCGCGGAGCTCGGCCTGCTTGCCGCGCCGTTTGGCGAGGAGGTCGGCGGGCTCGGCGGCGGACCGCTGTCGACCATGATCATCATGCAGGAGTTCGGCCGTCATCTCGTCGTCGAGCCCTTTGTCGAGACCGTTGTGGTTGCCGGCGGCCTGATCGAGCAGGTAGGCACCGACGCACAGAAGCAGGCGCTGATCCCGGACATCGCTGCGGGCACAAAACTCTGGGCGCTGGCCTGGACCGAAAAAGGCTCGCGCTTCGATCTCGCCACCGTCACCACGTCGGCGCGCCGCGACGGCAACGATTATGTCCTCACCGGCGAAAAGACCGCGGTGCTGGCAGCGCCCTGGGCGGACCATCTGATCGTTTCCGCGCGGACCTCGGGCCATCGCCACGATCGCGGCGGCGTCAGCCTGTTCGTGGTGGATCGCCGCGCCGCCAATCTCGATCTGCAGAGCTTCAAGACCATCGACGGCCGCCGCGCCGCCGAGCTCAAGCTGCGCGGCGTCCGCGGCCAGCTGCTGGGCCGGGAAGGCGAGGGCGTTGCCGCGCTCGAGTCCTGCCGCGACCGTGCCATCGGCGCACTCTGTGCGGAGGCGGTCGGCGCGATCGGCGAGCTGAATTCGGCGACGCTGGAATACTCCAAGACACGAAAGCAGTTCGGCACCACGATCGGCAGCTTCCAGGTGCTGCAGCACCGGATGGTCGACATGTTCATCGCGCATCAGGAGGCGCTGTCGCTGATGCAGCACCTCTCGCTGAGCCTCAGCGGCGCGGACGCCGGCGTCTCGCGGCTGGCCTCGGGCGCAAAGTCGAAGATCGGCTATTCCGGCAAGTTCGTCGCCGACCAGGCGGTACAGTTGCACGGCGGCATGGGCATGACCGACGAACTCAATGTCGGCCACTACTTCAAGCGGATTTCATCCATCAACATCCAGTTCGGCGATCCCGCCTACCACGTGCTGCGCTTCGCGCAGCTCGAGGCGGCCGCCTGAGACAGAGAGGCAAGCATGTCATCACCCGAAGCAGTCATCGTCTCCACCGCGCGCACCGGCGTCGGCAAGGCCTATCGCGGCGCGCTCAACAACACCGAGGGGCCGACGCTGGCCGGCCACGTCATGGCTGAAGCCGTGAAGCGCGCCGGCATCGCGCCCGGCGAGGTTGAGGACGTGGTGATGGGCTGCGCGATGCAGCAGGGCACCATGGTGATGAACGTCGCGCGCAAGGGCGCGATCCGCGCCGGTTTGCCGGTGACGGTCGCCGGCACCACCATCGACCGGCAATGCGCCTCCGGCCTGCAGGCGATCGCGGTCGCCGCGCGCTCAGTGATGCTGGATGGCGTCGAGATCGCGATCGGCGGCGGCATCGAGTCGATCAGCCTGGTGCAGAACGAGCACATGAACCGGTTCCACGCCGTCGACGACGAGCTGATGGCGATGAAGCCGGAGATGTACATGTCGATGCTGGAGACGGCGGAGGTCGTCGCCGAGCGCTACAAGATCGGCCGCGACAAGCAGGACGAATACAGCCTCGAATGCCAGCGCCGCGTCGGCGCCGCGCTGCAGGGCGGCCGCTTCAACGACGAGATCGTGCCGTTCACGACCAAGATGGCCGTGGTCAACAAGGACACCAAGGAGGTTTCCTTCCAGCAGGTGACCTTGTCGAAGGATGAAGGCCCGCGCCCCGACACCACCGCCGAAGGATTGGCAAAGATCAAGCCGGTGTTCGAGGGCAAGACCATCAGCGCCGGCAATGCCAGCCAGCTCTCCGACGGGGCCTCGGCCTGCGTGATCATGAGCGACCGGATCGCCGCGCAGAAGGGCATCAAGCCGCTCGGCATCTTCCGCGGCTTTGTCGCCGCCGGCGTCGAGCCCGACGAGATGGGCGTCGGCCCGGTCGCCGCGATCCCGCGCCTCTTGAAGCGGCACAATCTCAAGATCGACGACATCGACCTCTGGGAGCTCAACGAGGCCTATGCGGTGCAGGTGATCTATTGCCGCGACAAGCTCGGCATCGATCCCGAGAAGCTCAACGTCAACGGCGGCTCGATCGCGATCGGCCACCCCTACGGCATGACCGGCGCGCGGCTCACCGGCCACCTGCTGATCGAGGGCCGCCGGCGCAAGGCGAAGTACGGCGTTGTCACCATGTGCATCGGCGGCGGCATGGGCGCCGCCGGCCTGTTCGAAATCGTCCACTGACCGGAAAACGCAGGGAGAAACTTGTGAAGACAGCGATCACTGAACTGTTCGGCATTCAGCACCCGATCATCCAGGGCGGCATGCATTACGTCGGCTTTGCCGAGATGGCCGCCGCGGTGTCCAATGCCGGCGGACTCGGCATCATCACCGGCCTGACCCAGAAGACGCCGGCGCTGCTGGCCAAGGAAATCGCGCGCTGCCGCGACATGACCGACAAGCCGTTCGGCGTGAACCTCACCTTCCTGCCGAGCTTCACCGCGCCGCCCTATCCGGAATATATCGCCGCGATCCGCGAGGGCGGCGTCAAGGCGGTGGAGACCGCGGGCCGCAGCCCGGAGCAGTACATGCCGGCGCTGAAGGCCGCCGGCATCAAGGTGATCCACAAATGCACCTCGGTGCGGCATTCGCTGAAGGCCGAGAAGATCGGCTGCGACGCGGTCAGCGTCGACGGCTTCGAGTGCGGCGGACATCCCGGCGAGGACGATATCCCCAACATGATCCTGCTGCCGCGTGCCGCGGACGAGCTGACGATCCCGTTCGTCGCCTCGGGCGGCATGGCGGATGCACGCAGCCTGGTCGCGGCGCTGTCGATGGGCGCGGCCGGCATGAACATGGGCACCCGCTTCATCGCCACCAAGGAAGCGCCGGTTCATCCCAATGTGAAGAAGGCGCTGGTCGAGGCCAACGAGCTCGACACTCGCCTCGTGATGCGCGCTCTGCGCAACACCGAGCGCGTGCTGAAGAACAAGGGCGTCGACGAGCTGCTCGAGATCGAGCGCGAGAAGGGCGCCAAGCTGAAGATCGAGGACATTCACGAGCAAGTCGCCGGCGTCTACCCGAAGGTGATGATCGACGGCGAGATGGATGCCGGTGCCTGGAGCTGCGGCATGGTGGTCGGCCTGATCAACGACATCCCGACCGTCAAGGAGCTGATCGACCGCATCATGAGCGAAGCCGAGCAGATCATCCGCCAGCGGCTGACCGGCTTCCTCGACGGCCAATTTGAAACCAGCCCGGCCCGCGCGGTGGCCTGAAGGAGGATGTCATGACCGAACATGTCAAGACCGAGATCGCCGGCGGCGTGCTGACGGTGACCATGCAGCGGCCGGAGAAGAAGAACGCGCTGACCGGCGCCATGTACAACGCGATGTCCGACGCGCTTAGCAAGGCGGAGGCGGATCCGTCGGTCCGCGTCATCCTGTTCCAGGGCGACGGCGACAGCTTTACCGCCGGCAACGATCTCGCCGACTTCGCCAGCCAGGCGCGCGGCGAGGGCACCGTCGACAGCCCGGCGCATCGCTTCATCGACACCATCAGCAAGGTTGGCAAGCCGATCGTCGCCGCGGTGCAGGGCAATGCCGTCGGCGTCGGCACCACGATGCTGCTGCATTGCGACCTCGTCTATCTCGCCGATAACGCGCGGCTGATCACGCCGTTTGTCAATCTGGCACTGGTTCCCGAAGCGGCGTCGAGCTGGCTGCTGCCTTTGCGGATCGGGCATGCGCGCGCCTATGCGATGTTCGCGCTCGGCGAGCCGATGGATGCCGCAGGCGCGCTGGCATCCGGCCTCGCCAACGCCGTGGTGCCCCAGGCCGACCTGCGCAAGAAGGCGCATGACGCCGCCATCGCGCTGACCAAGCGTCCGGCCGGCTCGCTCAGCCTGACCAAGAAGCTGATGCGCGAGCATCAGCGGATCGCCGCGCAGATTGCGGAAGAGGGCGTGCTGTTCAAGCAACGGCTGACGACGCCGGAGGCCCGCGAGGCGTTCGCCGCCTTCGCGGAGCGGCGGCAGCCGGACTTTTCAAAACTGTAGGCCGCATCGGCCGCGTGGATCACGGACAGATCGAGGGAGCAAGCGCATGGGCGTCGTCGGCAGTCATCAGTATCCCACCATGGAATCCGTGATCTACGGCAGGCCGGCAGCCGAAGCGCTGCGCGAGGAGGCCGAGCGGCTCGGCGCCAAGCGCGTCTATCTGATCGCCAGCCGGACGCTGAACACCACGACCGACGAGATCGAGAAGATCCGCAAGGCGCTCGGCGATCGTCATGCCGCGACCTTCGACGGCGTGCCGCAGCACACCACGCGGGATGTGGTGACGCAGATCGCGCGGCAGGCCAGCGAGGCCAAGGCCGATCTGGTGGTCGCGATCGGCGGCGGCTCGGTGGTCGATGCCGCGAAGATCGTGCTGATGTGCATGGAGAACGAGATCTTCGAGCCGGCCGGACTCGACGGTTTCGAGACCACGCCGGATCGCCGCTTCGGGCCGTTCCGGACGCCAAAAGTGCGGATGATCGCGATCCCGAGCACGCTCTCGGGCGGCGAGTACAATTCCGGCGCGCTGGTCACCGACACCAGCCGCAAGCTGAAGCAGATCTTCAATCACCCGATGATGATGCCGCGCGCCATCATCCTCGATCCCGCGATCACGAAATATACGCCAGAAAAACTCTGGCTCGGCTCCGGCACGCGGGCGATGGATCACGGCATCGAGGCGATCTGCTCCAGCCGTCCCAACGTGCTGGTCGATGCGGTCTGCCAGCAGGGGCTGCGCTATTTGCATGACGGCCTGCTGCGCACCAAGGCCAATCCCGGCGACGAGGACGCACGGCTGAGCTGCCAGCTCGGCTCGTGGCTGTCGGCGTTCGGGCTGCAGTCGCGGGTGCCGATGGGCGCCAGCCACGCCATCGGCCACGTGCTCGGCGGCACCTGCGACGTGCCGCACTATTTCTGCACGGCGGTGATGATGCCGAGCGTGCTGAAATACAACCGGCCCGCGACGGAAGCCGCGCAGAAATCGGTCGCCGCCGCGCTCGGTGCGCCGGGGCGCGACGCCGGCGAGACGTTTGCCGCTTTCATCGCCGAGCTCGGCCTGCCGCGGCGGCTGGCCGATGTCGGCGTCGGCGAGGATCGGTTTGAGCTGATCGGCAAGAACGCGATGCTGTCGATCTTCACCCGGGCCAATCCGCAGCCGATCCGCGAGCCGGCCGACGTGGTCAAGATCCTCAAGCTCGCGGCCTGACCGTTCGTATCCGGAGCAAGTCCGATGGCTGACCTGCGGATATTCTCGTACCTGCCG
The DNA here is from genome assembly GCF_900696085.1 of Bradyrhizobium ivorense. Taxonomy (GTDB): domain Bacteria; phylum Pseudomonadota; class Alphaproteobacteria; order Rhizobiales; family Xanthobacteraceae; genus Bradyrhizobium; species Bradyrhizobium ivorense. Next base: position 236,307 of record NZ_CAADFC020000009.1, on the reverse strand, counting down.
AACCCGCGCGTCTGGAAGGCGACGATCGCCGCACGTTTCTGCGGCGTCGATGTCGAGGTCCGCGGGGCGTCCGGCAAGGAGCTGCGCGACTGGCTGTGGGACTATGATGCCCGCCCGCTGACCGAGGACGAACGCGCATCGCTGGCGTCGCTCGCGCGCACCGGCCGGGTCGGGCTGACCGGCGCCCAGCTGTTCAAGACCGACGCGTTCATGGCGGCGCAGCCGTTCGGCAACGTGCCCGCGGCATTCGGGCCCGATGGCAAGGTCGGGATCTTCGAGTCCAACAGCATCATGCGGACGGTGGCGCGGCTCGGTGCGGCAAAATTCCCGCTTTACGGCCGCGACGCCTATGAGGCGTCCAGGATCGACAGCTTTCTCGATGTCAGCCTGGTGTTCGCCCGGGACTCGCAGATCTACCTGCTGGCGCTGTCGGGCGGCACGGTCGATACGGCCATTCATGGGCGCGCCAGGGACGCGTTCGCAATCTACGCTTCCGGTATCGAACAGGCGCTGTCGCCGCAGCGGCGCGCGCTGGTCGGCGACGGCATCTCGATCGCCGATATCTGCTTTGCCGCTGAACTCGCGCTGTTCATGAACGAGCATGCCCGGTCCGAGCAATTACGCGCGCAGGGGCTCGGCAAAATCCTGCACCCGGGCGTGCGGGCTGAATATCCGCTGACCTTTGCGCACTTCGACCGGCTGGTCGCGCACGCGCATTTTTCGCCGGACCTCAAGCCATACGTCGAGAAGCTGCTGTCGAAAGCCGCTGCCTGAGCATGGGTATGACTGACAATTTGGAGGGCTGATCGCATGACCGCGCCTGTCTGTCTGATCACTGGCGTCGGCCCCGGCACGGGTTCGGCGCTGGCGAGAAAATTTGCTGAAGGCGGCTACCGCGTCGCCATGCTTGCCAGGAACGAGGAACGGCTGGCCGCGCTCGAGAAGCAGCTGCCGGGCGCGAAGGCCTATCGCTGCGACGTGTCCGATCTGGCGCAGATCGAGGCGGCGGCATCAGCAGTGGAGCGCGATCTCGGCAGTCCCGCGGTCGTGATCCACAACGCGGTCGGCGGCGGGTTCGGCACCTTCCGGGAGATCGACCCGCAGCTTCTCAATCGCAATTTTCAGGTCAACACGATGGGGCTGCTGCATCTCGCCCGGCGATTCACCCCGGCGATGATCAGCGCCGGCAAGGGCGCCATCGTCGCGACCGGCAACACCTCGGCGTTGCGCGGCAAGGCCGGCTTCGCCGGCTTTGCGCCGACCAAGGCGGCGCAGCGCATTCTCGCCGAGGCGATGGCGCGCGATCTCGGGCCGCAGGGCGTTCATGTCGCCTATGTCGTGATCGACGCCGTGATCGATCTGGAATGGACCCGGAAGCGCTGGCCGGACCGGCCGGACGACTTCTTCATCAAGCCGGCCGCGATCGCCAGCGAGATCTGGCACGTCGTGCATCAGGACCGCAGCGCGTGGTCGTTCAATGTCGAGATCCGGCCGTTCGGAGAGGCCTGGTAGCCGCGGCCGAGGACGCGAGAACCGATCAAATCATAACACGGGAGGAAAATTTCATGTTGAAGCAGTTTGCAGTATCGGTTGCATTGCTTGCATCGCTTGTCGCGGCTCCGGCGCGCGCCGAAACGCCTGGCGTCACGGAATCGGAGATCAAGATCGGGGCGGTCTTCCCGTTCAGCGGCCCCGCGTCGCCGCTCAGCAACACCGGCCGCGGCCTCATCGCCTATGTCAATTCGATCAATGACCGCGGCGGCATCAACGGCCGCAAGATCAACCTCATCACCTATGACGACGCCTACACGCCGCCGAAAGCGGTCGAGCAGGTCAGGAAGCTGATCGAGAGCGACGAGGTGGCGTTCATGTTCAGCCAGCTCGGCACGCCCGGCATCGGCGCGACGATCAAGTACATCACGGCCAAGAAGGTGCCGGATCTCTTCGTGGTCAGCGGCGCCACCAAGTTCACGAATTTCGCCGAGTTCCCGACGACCACTACCGGGCTGCCAAGCTACAACACCGAAGGCAAGATCTACGCAAAATACATCGCGCAGACCGCGCCCGACGCCAAGATTGCGATCCTCTATCAGAACGACGATCTCGGCCGCGATTTCGTCACCGCGTTCAAGGAGACGCTGAAGGCCGACTTCGACAAGAAGGTGGTGACGTCGCCCTACGAGGTCACCGAGCCGACCATCGATTCCCGCGTGGTGCAGCTGAAGGCATCGGGCGCCCAGGCGTTCCTGATCGCTGGCACGCCGAAATTCGCGGCACAGGCGATCAAGAAGGCGAGCGAGATCGGCTGGACGCCGCTCACCGTCCTCAACTACGTGTCGAGCTCCGTCTCTTCGACCATCGTGCCGGCCGGCGCCGACAAGGCGGTGGGCGTCGTCGTGGCGACCATTGCCAAGGATCCCAACGACAAGAAATGGGCCGACGATCCCGGCGTCAAATGGTATCGCGCGCATTTCGAGAAGTATCTTCCCGGGGCCGACATCGGCGACAGCAACTATCTGTTCGGCACGCACCAGGGCCAGATCCTCGAACAGGTGCTGAAGCAATGCGGCAACGATTTGTCGCGCGAGAACATCGTGAAGCAGGCGCGCAACATCAAGGGGCTCACGCTGCCGACGCTGATGCCGGGCATCACCATCAACACCGGCCCCGACAACAGCATGGCCTACACCCAGCTGCAGCTGCAGCGCTGGACCGGAAGCTCCTGGGAGCAGTTCGGCGGCGTGCAGAGCGCCGACGCGAAGTGAGGCGGTCATGAGCGGGCTGCTTGGCGAAGTTCTCGAGGCGCATGGCGGGCTGGAACGCTGGCGGCGATATGCGAAGGTGGAGGCGACCATCGTCACCGGCGGCGGCTTCTTCGCCCTGAAGGGCCTGCTGCAGGATCGCTCGCCGCGGCGCATGACGGTGTGGCTGCACGAGGAGCGGGCGTCGATCACCCCGTTCGGCGCGGCCGACCAGCGCACGATGTTCACCCAGGACCGGGTGGCGATCGAGAAGCTCGACGGCACGTTGGTGGCGGAGCGCCGCGCGCCGCGCGATTCGTTTGCCGGTCACCAGATGCACACGCCCTGGGATCCGCTGCACCGCGCCTATTTCAACGGCGAGGCGGTATGGACCTACCTGACCACGCCGTTCGTGCTGGCTATGGACGGCGTCCGGGTCGAGGAGCTAGAGGCCTGGCGCGAGGGCGAGGAAACCTGGCGCGTGCTGCGCGCCTATTTCCCGGGCTGGATCGAGACGCATTGCATGACGCAGGACTTCTTCTTCGGTCCGGACATGATGCTGCGCCGTCACGACTACAGCGTGAGCATCGCAGGAGGCTTTCCGGCGGCGCAGCTGACGTCGGGCTACATCGAGGCGGGCGGCATTCGGCTGCCGAGCGTGCGGCGTGCCTACACCCGCGGCCCGAATCGCAGGCCGATCACCGACATGCTGATGGTCGCGATCGATTTCAGCGAGGTCGCGTTTTCGCAGGCGTGACCGTGGGTGTGCTAGTGCTGGCGCTCGGCTACGGGTTTCGCGATCGCGCCGCGCCATTCCGGCTGCGACGACTTGCCGGACGAGCGAAACCTGTTCAGCAAGGCCGTGGTCTTCGGCTGAACCCGCGAGCCGTCGATCACCTCGAGCGTGCCGCACCGGTTGAGCGTGTGCAGCTTCCGTCCGGTCCATAGCGGTCCGGGCTTGAGCAGATGGCGCACCGTCTGGCGGTATGTCGTCGGCGACAGTTCGAGAATTTCGGCAAGGCCAAGCGCTGCGCCATAGCCGTTGGTGCAGTCCTGCACCGGCCGCCACAGCCGGCCATCGATGGTGACGAAATTCCCGGCCGGCCGCGTCGTCGCGCGATCCATCAGGATCGGATTGCTGGCATGCGGCTGCCAGGGGCCGAACAGCTGCTCGGCGTAGTAGATCGCCAGCGTATCGGAGTAGCCGCCGGTGCCGTCGCGCCAGGCGCCGAACATGTAATAGAGGCCGTTGTGTTGCGTGATCGTGACGTCGGCGAGCTCGAGCCCGGAGAGCAGCGTCGCGTGCCGCTCCCATTTGTCCGGAAAGCGGACGCATTTGTAGACCGGGACGTCGCGATGCCCGGTGCTCTCTGGGATCATCCACAATTCGCCGTTCTGCTCGATTAGGAACGGGTAGGACAGATGCCAGGGCTCTTCCAGCACGGCAAACACGTCACCGATCGGGCCTTTGCCGTCGAACTCGATCGCTGAGATGATGCCCTTGCCGACGCGGTGGTCGAGGTCTTCGAAGAACACGACAGTTCTGCCCTGCCATGTCACCGGGACGGGATCGGCATAGAAGTGGTTTCCGGGATCGGCGAGCACGTTCCAGGCTGGTCCGCTTAGATCGCGCGTCTGCCAGATGTCGGAGTTGTCGTTGTAGCGCCAGCCGACGTGCCAATGCGGGGCATAGCAGCACAGGCGATAGATTTCCTTCGCGATTGACGTTGCCACGCCGCGGAGCACATAGGGCGCGGGCTTGCGCGGAGCGCCCATCGAATAGGCCAGCTGCGGCACCAGTCTCGGCGCGCCCGACACGGCCGCCGCCAGCATGCTCAGGGTTCGCGCCATCACCGTGTCGAGCCCGCCGCTCAGGCCGGCGGCAACCTCCGCAGACGGATGACCGCGGTCGATCACCGTGCCGTCGCGCTCGTTGACGATTTCGATCACCGGCAGGTTGCCGGCGAGGATCGCCGCGAGTGCCGCGTTTTCGCCCGCGACGCCATTGAATCTCGGGCGGAGATAGAGCTTTGCGGCGCTGTCCCGGTCCCGCTCGGCGGTGGTGAAATCCACCACGACGTCTGCGTCGCCGAGCCTTGCCTGCGACTGCTCCGGGAGCGCCTTGACCATGTCGGCGCCACCGGCCTTGCCCTTGCGCAACACCACGCGCTCGAGCGCAAACAGCGCCTCCAGGCCGGCAGGCCGCGGCTCCGTGGTTGCGGTCCAGGCGATCTGAACGGGAATGTCCTCGCCGTTGACGTGCAGCGTCTCGCGGCACATCCAGCGCCGCGCGTGGTCGCGTTCGCAACGAAATTGGATGATCATGTCCGGCCCACCCCGTCTATTGCGCGCCCCTTGTCACGGCGGCGTCGAGAATCTGGACGTATTCCTCAATCATGCCGTCGAGCGAATAGCGCGATCGCAGCCCCTTGGCGCTTTGTCGCAACGCGTCGCGCAACGTTTGATCGGTCAGAACTTTGGCAACCGCCGCCGAAAACGCGGCCTGGTCGGATGCATCGACAAAGATCGCGGTCGGCTTGCCCTCGAACGACAGCACCTCGCGGAGGACGGGGAGGTCGTTGACGACGCAGGGAATGCCGGCGCTGGCGGCCTCGACGGCGGCGAGGCCGAAGGTCTCGGCCTGGGTCGGAAACACGAACACGTCGAGGCAGGCGAGAAAGTCCGCCATCTGCCGCGGCGGAATCTCGCCGATGAAATGCAGCCGGCCGGAGACCTTGAGCTGATCCGCCAGCGCCCGCAGCCGCGGCTCGTCCGCGCCCTGGCCTGCGAGCGCAAGCTGCCACGACGGCTCGTTGGCCAGCAGGCGGATCGCCGCATCGAGCTGCTTGTGCGGGTGCAGCCGCGCGGCGCAGCCGAGCAGGACATGATCCGGCGGCAGCTTGAACTGCCGGCGCGCTTCCTCTTTCGACAGGCCGTGCGACTTGTCGTCAAAGCCGTGCGGCACGTGCTTCATGCGCGCGCGATAGGGCGCCGGATACCGGGCATATTCGCGCTCCATGGCCTGCGAGTTCAGCGTGATGCATTGGAAGAAGCCGACGCTGCCCATCACGATATCGGCGACGCGCACCGGCCAGCTCATCGACATCGCCGAGGAGACCTGGTTGGCGATGACGGGGGCGCGGCTGACGAGGCTCGACACGGCGCCGCCGATCACGTTGCCGAAATGCTGGAAGGTCAGCACGACGTCCGGCCGGATGGTCCTGATGTGACCGGCGAGCGTCCACAGCATCCGCAGCAGCGCCAGCGGGTTGCCCGGACGGCTGTCCGCGCAATAGAACGTATTGGGCGGCTCGTCGAAGGAAGCCGATCTGCGGAAGAAGAACAGGTTGGCGACCTCGTAACCGCGCGCGGCGAGGCCGGCCCCGACCAGCCGCGAAATCTCCTGGGCGCCGGCGTTCTCCGCCTGGGTCTGCACCAGCATCACGCGCAGCTTCGGCTTGCCCGCCTTCGGCCCGATGCCGGAGGCGGTGGGGGCCTCTCGCAGGTCTGTGCTGGGCGTGTAGTGGAGCACGGATTCCTCACCCGATGAAGGAGTCGACTGGCCTCCCATAATTATGAGCCCGTATCTATCACGCGAGGATCGCTCGTACATCGAGGAGCGCGTGTTGAGGTTACTGCTGATTTAGTTCAATGCGCCGGTCAAAGAATCAGGAAGCTGTCTGACAGCCACGATACAACGGCTCGTTAACTAATTGGTTACGGCGGCGCAAAGCGCGGGTAACTGCCGATTAACCATAGATATTTAGGCTGGAGCAGGTATTGCACCGTGCCAGTTGAATTCGAGTCAAAGCCCATGATGTTCCGTGGCCGCCCAGGCCCGACAAGGTCCGGTCCGACCGAGCCCGCGGCGTCGTGGGAGGCTGCCGGTGCGCCGGCCGACGGGCCTGAAGCCGAGACCATCAAGGGCGCGCTGACCCTTTCCGGTATCGCGTCGTTCCTGCGCGAAAACGGCCAGCGCATCCTGATGCTTGCCGCGGTCATCTTCGCGCTCGGCGTCATTGTTCTCATGCTGGTGCCGGTTCGTTACGCGGCGACCGCGCTGGTCGTCGTCGATCCGCGCGAGCAGCGCGTGACCACCGAGCAGGACGTGCTGCCGGGGATCGGCCAGGATGCCGCTGCGCTGCAGAGCCTGGTCGAAATCGCCAAGTCCGACGACTTTCTCCGGCCGCTGATCGAGCAGCTCAAGATCGCGGAGGATGACGATATCGCCGGCGGCAAGACCGACATCACGCGCCTGGTCGATCGGTTTCGCAATCGGCTGGATATTTCCCGCCGTGGATTAACCTATGTTATCGCCATCAAGTTCACCTCGAACAATGCGCAGCGCGCGGCGCATTACGCCAATGCCGTGGCCGAGGCCTTCGTCGCCAGCCAGCGCGGAACCCGCACCGTTGCGACCGACGAGGCGGCCGACTGGCTGAAGAGCCGGCTCAAGACCTTGAACGATCGCTTGCGGGCGTCGGAAGATGCCGTGGCGAAATTCAAGCTCGAGCATCGCATCGTCAATGCCGGCAAGGAATCCACCACCCAGCAACTACGGGTCACCGACCTGACCCAGCAGGTGGCCGCTGCGCGGGCCCGCACCGAAGAGGCCAAGTCCCGCCTCGATCAGGCGCAGCGCGACCTCAAGGCCAATGTCGACGGCCCGATCAAGCAGGACCTGCTCAGCACGCTGCGCGCCCAGCGCTCCGCGCTGAACGATCAGATCGCGCAGAAGCGGGCGGTGTTCGGTGACCGCCACCCCGACCTCGTGATGTCGCTGAGCCAGTTGAACGATCTCAACCGGCAGATCGAGATCGAGCGCAAGAAGAACATCGATACCGCCAGGTCGGAATACGAGGCCCAGCGCGATCAGCAGAAGGCGCTGGAGGATCAGCAGAAGGCGGTCGAATCGCAGATCCTGGTCGACGGTCAGGCGCTGGTGAAGCTGCAGGACCTGCAGCGCGACGCCGATGCCAACAAGAGCATCTACGAGCAATTCCTGTCGCGGTACAAAACCACCGACGAGCAGCGCTCGCTGCAGAACTCCCAGACCAAGGTCGCCTCGTTCGCGACGCCGCCGATCCGTTCGACGCTTCCGCCGCTGCCCTTGCTGCTGGCCGCGCTCGCCATCGCATCGCTGCTGATGTCGACCGCCATCGTCGCCGTCCCCGCCTATAGATGGATTCCGGCGCGGCCGGTTCTGAAAGCTCCGCGCGAGGAGGCGCCGGTCCTGCAGCCGGCATTGCCGCCGGGCCTGCCGGTGCTGGCCCGCATTCCGAACCTGGCGTCGCCGGCATCCGTCAGAAGCGTCTGGCAGAATCCGGCGTCTGCAACCGCCGAGCCCGACCTCAGTCCGCATCTGCATCTATTGATCGAGAACATCCAGCAGCTTGCCGGGTCGCATGGCAAGGTCGCGCTGCTGATGTCGGTCGAGCTAGGTGCGGGCGGCAGCACGGTGGCGCGGTCGCTCAACCGGTCGGCCGTGAAGAACGGGATGCTCAGCGTCCTGATCGAGATGACGCCGGATGGCGCCGATGCCGCGCCGGCGCAGGGCGCGGGTATCATCAAGGCCGATCTGCGTGCCGTCGTCGAACTGCTGAGCGCCAGCAAGAAGACGCAGCCGTTGTCATCAGACGACATTCGATCCGAGTTCGACCTGATCATCGTCGACGCATCGGCGCTGGCCGCGCAATTCGACGCGTCGGCGCTCGCCGATCATGCCGACCTGATCATCCTGGTGGCGCGCGACGGCGCGGCCAATTCGGCTGCCGTGCGCAAGGCGCGGGCCGGCCTGTCGAAGTTCGCCGCCGTGCCGACCGCGCTGGTGGTCAATTGCGTGCCGGTCGGCAGCCCCGTCCGTCCGGTCCAGGGCGATGCCCTGGGCATGGCGAGCTGACATCCATCGACCGAACGAGATCTAGAGCATGATCCGGAAAAGTGTGAAGCGGTTTTCCGAAAAGATCATGCTCAAACAAGAAGCTAAAGCGCGATGACGATTCAACCTAATCTCATCGCGCTTTAGTCGTTGGTGTCTGCGACGCGGACCGCGTAGGTGCTGCCGTCCTTCGACGACGACAGATGCGACAGCACCAGCACAGACGGGTCGACGCCGGTTCGCCGCCGGCACAGCACGTTGAGCGCGATGGTGGCAAGCACCAGCGAGACGGTGGCCGAGATCGCGGCGCCGAGCACGCCGAGCCAGGGGATCAGGACCAGGAAGCCGGCCAGCCGCAGCACCACATTCGCGGTGAGCACGGGAACATATTCGCGCTCATGGCCGGTCAGCTGCAGGATGGCCGCCGACGGGCCGCCCGCCGCCTGAAACGCCGTTCCGAGCGCGAGCACGATCAACACCCATTGCTGCGCGGCGAAATGCGGCCCGAACAGGCCGAGCAGCCAGGAAGCGCCGCCGCAGACGATGACGAGGCCAACGAAGACGCAAATCGCGGTCACCTCCGCCATCAGCTTCAAGGTGTGCTCGAGCTCACGATGGTTGCTGCTGAAATACAGCGAGGGCAGCCGCCGTGCGCCGAACGTATACAGCGCCGCCGAGAGCATGGCGAACAGGTTGGCGAGGCGCGAAGCCGCGAAATAGACGCCGGCCGTTGCCGGGTCCAGCATCCAGTAGACCAGGATGACGTCGAAGTACTGGTTGGCCGCCTCAAGGATCGAAGCGAGCCAGTAGCGGAACGCGCTCGCCCGCCAGCGCGGCCGCTCGAAGCGGGCGTCGACGCTGCGCAGGTTCGGCAGCACGCGCACGATCGAGGCGATCTGCACGAGCAGGCTCGCGGACATCGCGATCGCCATCGCGGCGAACAATTCGGCGGGCGTGAGTTGCCGGTGACCGAACAGCGCCGCGATCAGCAGCAGCACGACGGCGACCCGCCAGAAGAATTCGCGATTGCCTTCGCCCATCAGGATGCTGACCAGGGATCGCGCGATCTGGCTGCCGAGCATCAGTCCGGAATTGACGGCGGCAAAGGCCGAGACCGACAGGATGAGCAGCCACCACTCGCCGCGAATCCAGGCGACCGCGGCGATGGCGGCGATCGAGATCAGCATGCCGATCGCGGAGTTCTTCAGGCTGGACAGCAGGACGCCCTTGGTGAGGTCGGTCTCACCGCGCACCTGGTACTCGTTGAGAAAGCGAACCAGCAGCAGCTCCTGGCCGACCAGACCGACGACCGAGGCGATCTGGGCGACCGACAGCCAGGTCGCGAAATCTCCGAACTCGTCGGCCGACATCGCCCGCGCGGCCAGCGAGAACATCGCGAACGCGAGCCCGCCGCTGCCGACCTTGAGCAAAATGGTCCCGGCAACGCCGCGCGTCACATCACGACGCATCAGTTGGAGGAGGGAGTCAAACATGGAGACCGGGTATTCTCAGGATCCTGTCAGGCCGTTGAACCTAGCATCTGGGCGGCTAGCACTTGGCAACGATGTACTTGGCACGCAGCACCTGCCAACGTAGCACCTGCCAACGTAGCACTTGGCGAATGCTGGAGTGTTAATGTTCTGTTGCTAAGATTCCGTTCGTTTTCAGCGGCCGCGCGTCGCGCGGATCTGGTCCCCGGCGACCTTTCCGTCTTGCACCATTCTGAAACGCCTGTCTCCAAAAGGCGCAGAGGTTTCACGCAGGGCCGAGCCGGCGGCGTGACGAACCGGCGGAGCAGCCTCCACACATCGCGGATACGCCAATGCGGCTCCCAGACCCCGATTGGCGCCGTTGACGATGCAGTAACCATCCATCCTGCAGCCGGACCTCCGGAAAATACCGCTGCACGCCGCCTATGACAGGGCAAGGCGTGTGCCGAGCTCTCCCCCACGTGCCTCCCGGCGCTGCCGTTAACCTCGATCGTGGAACGCGCTGTCCGGTCCGCGGCACAGCAGGCAAGGAAATTGCAATTCGGCGGGCAGTTAAGCCGTTCGGAGCGGACAGATGATCGTTGACGAAAGCATTGCAAGGCCGATCGCAGCCAGCGAGGCGCACACAATCGAAGCGGACGTCGCCATCGTCGGCGCTGGGCTAGCGGGCTCGCTCGCGCGCGCCGTGCTGGTGCGGGCCGGATACCGGGTCGTCCTGATCGACAAGCGCACGGTCCCGCCAGACGAATTTCGTGTCGAAAAGATCGGCGGCCGGCAGCTCGATCTCATTCGCCAGCTTGGCTTCATCAACGACCTCGAGGCTGTCGGCGCGCCGTATAATCGGGTGCTCAACATCCGCGACGGCAAGGTGGTCGATATCAGCGTCGGCCAGGCGTTCGGGTTGTCCTATGCCAGCCTCGTCGGCATGGCCCGCGGGCTGTTGTCCGATCCAACCAGCTTCCTGATCGATCAGGTGACCGGCATCAGCTGCAGCGACGATCGTCAGCAGCTGGAGCTCGCCTCCGGCAAGCGCGTCACTTCGCGGCTCGTCATCCTGGCGACCGGCATGGCGAGCCCGCTGGCGTACAGTCTTGGAATCAAGCGGCGGATGCTCGCCGAACGCCATTCGGTGTCATTCGGATTTACCATCGCGCGTCCGGACAACGCGCCGTTCGAGTTCGACGCGCTGACCGCCTATGGCGAGCGCACCGCCGACGGCGTCGATTATCTCAGCCTGTTTCCGATCGCGGACGGCATGCGGGCGAACCTGTTCATGTTCCGCGACCCGACCGATCCGATCATGCGCGAGCTGCGCCGCGACACCAAGCGGACGCTGCTTCGGCTGATGCCGGGATTGCAGCGCTATCTCGGCGATTTCGATGTCGTCGGCCAGGTGCAGAGCTGGGTCATGGACCTGTCCGTGGTCGAGGGCCATCTGCAGCCAGGCGTCGTGCTGATCGGCGACGCGTTTCAAACCAACTGTCCGGCCGCCGGGACCGGCGTCAGCCGTCTGCTGGTCGATGTCGAGCGTCTGTGCACCGACCATGTGCCGCGCTGGCTCGAGACCGAGGGCATGGGCGCAGACAAGATCGCGCAGTTTTATTCCGATCAGGGCAAGCTCGCTGCCGACCGCCATTCGCTGGACATGGCGCGTTTCCGCCAGGCCCTGACGTTGAACAACGACGCGAGGTGGAGCGCGCGGCGCAAGCTGCACTTCCTGCGGCGCATGATCACGCATCGGGTGGACCGGATTCACCCGGGATGGGTCACGCGCGTCCGCGGCGCGTTGCGATAATTTGACAAGCGCCACTCGGCGGCGTCGCTGGAGCGAGCGACGAGATTCAGTTGAGCTTGCGCAGCATCGGAAGTTGACCTCTCCCTTTGGGAGAGGTCGGCGCGTAGCGCCGGGTGAGGGGTTATGGTCCCTCATTATTGCCGCGGCCCCTCACCCGATTTGCTGCGCAAATCGACCTCTCCCCGTCGGGGAGAGGTGGACCGAACGGTCAGACCCGATACTGCCTTAGCGTGTGCCGGTCGAGGTCCGGGCGGGCGGCAGCCTGAACTCGGTCATTCGCTTGGCGGCCTGCTTGATCCAGGGCGCCTGCCTCAGCGCAAACAACGCGACCGCGCCCGCGGCGCTGCCGGCCTGCGTCACGCTCGACATCGGCGTGGGCTGTCCGCCGAACTGCATCTTGTAGGGCTCGTCACCGATGGTGAAGTCAAGCACCTGATAGCCGCGCTCGATGCAATCCCTGGCGACACTTTCGAAGGTCAGCGCGCCGATCGACTGGCTCTTGTATCCCTCGATGTCGAACGCGGTCATGACGATCAGCAGGCGGTCACGGTGCGTCAGCCCAAGCGCCGTCGCGATCACATTGCCGTCCATCTTCATGGTGTAGATCCGCGCAAACGGATCGAGGCGCAGCGCCACATCGGAGTAGAAGTCGAAATATTCCGGACGCTGCAGCAGATCGCCGTCGCCATGGGCCTGAAACCGCGGGCCGCGAAACTTCCTCATGACGTCCATGGCCTCGAGGATGGAGGCGCGATCCTCGCACCACGAGAAGGTCAGCGTGCCTTTCTTGTGGATCTGGCGCCATTTCTTTGCGAGCTCCTTCATATAGGAGCGTCCCAGCGCATTGATTTGCCATTGCTCGAACGGCGCCGACAGCACCGTTGCATAGGCGTTGGTGTCCATCGAAGCCCGGTGCGGCGCACCGAGCAGATTCTCGATCGGCATCCTCGCGTCGAGCAGTTTCGGGATGCGCAGCAGGTCGAACGGCCTGACAAGCTGTCGAAGCCTCTCGCAGGCAGCCTTGTTCTGCAGCAGCTCGGCGAAGGTCTGCACCGAGCAGACCGGCGCCAGATAGTCGGAGACACGCAGATCGGCGAATTCAATGGTGCGCATCGGCCCGCGCCGCACCCGCAGCAGCGGCAGCACGGCCGCCATCGCGCCGGTTGAGCGGCGGCGAACGACGACGACCAGCGGCTTCGCCGCCATCGCGGGACCGAGCCGGCGGTAGATGCTGTTCAGCCACAGCGGATGCTGAAAAGCGGTCGCGTCCGAGCCGCTGAACAGCTCCGCGTATTCCTCGGACAGGAAGTCGAATGCGTCGTCGATGCAGACATCGAACGCGTCATCATTCTTGTTCATGCGTGACCAAGCTACCGGGCGTTTTCAACGTGTCGGGACAATCCGACGCTGCGACCTATAGCACAAGGCCCACGGGGCCATGCACCGATGGAATGCGATTTGTATTAATATAGTGCCTTCATCTTTGCACAGTGTTGCTGATGGCGCGCGTGCTTTCGTGCGCGATCGTGCGCGCCGGTTAACGTGCGCCGGACAGACGTGCGATCGTTACCGTTAACGAACCTTTACGGTCCAGTTGACCCGCTAAGACAAGAGATATCCCTCCGAGTCTGGACTCGATATTGCAGTCGGGAGCCCGTAAGCATTGGAGCTCCTGGTGAAATGTTGAGTCACAGCCAAAACGCCCGCGTTTCCTCCGCAACTTCGCCCTCGCGCGACGGTCGCGAAGTGTCCCGGCGTACCAATTCCGACACGGCTGCTCCGCCTGTCCAGATTTGCAACACCTCGCGCGGCACGCTGGCAAAATCCGCCGGTATGCCGTCAACCGGCATGCGCGAACGTCGCGTCAATCCGGTGGGCCGGGCCGCGACCGACAGCGTCGACCGGGCGACCGTCGGCGGGTTGCGGCTCGCCGTGCTTGATCTTGAGCAGACCGCGAACTTCATGGTCGATCTGGTGCATCCGCAGCGGCGCGTGCGCCGGCCGCTGTACCTGACCTCGGCCAATGGCGAGGTGCTGTCGCGCTGCGCGACCGAGCCGATGACCGACCGGCTGTTCAGAGCCGCCGACCTGATCAATGCCGACGGGCAGCCGCTGGTCATGGTGTCGAAGCTGCGGTCGTCGAAGCCGCTTCCCGAGCGCGTCGCGACAACCGACCTGTTCGGCGTGGTCGCACGCAAGGCCGAAGAGCTCGGCCTGACATTCTACATGTTCGGTGCCAACGAGGCCGAGAACAAGGCGGCGGTCGCCAATGTCCGCAGGGCGTTTCCCGCCCTGAAGATCGTCGGCCATTGCCACGGTTACCTGCGCGGTGAAGCGCTGCGGGCCAAGGTCGACGAGATCAACGCGCTGGCGCCCGACTTTCTCTGGGTCGCGCTCGGCGTGCCCTATGAGCAGGCGTTCGTCGACGAGTACCTGCCGCGGCTTGGCAATGTCGGCGCCATCAAGACCTCGGGCGGACTGTTCAACTTCCTCTCGGGCACTCTGCCGCGCGCCCCGCGCTGGATGCAGATCGTCGGGCTGGAATGGGCCTGGCGGCTCTGGCTCGAGCCGCGCCGGCTGTTCTGGCGCTATCTGACCACCAATCCGCGCGCGCTCTATCTGCTGTTCCAGCAGACCCGGCCTTCGCTCACCAAGCGCGACTGAGCGACCCCGCGATCCGTTGCTCGCTCCGGTCCCAGCGACCGGAGCCGCCGTGCCGTTCGCGTCACGCGTGGTCGGCGGCCTTGACGACCCGATTGTCGCGCGCCGTGAGCACTGTCGGCTGGCATCACATCTGTCCTCCCGTCGATTGCGAACGGCATGCGATCGCGCGGTGTTGCCATGCCTTGCCTCGCATGGCGCGACGAATAATATTCGCTCCGAACAGGCGTACAAGGAACCGAGATTGTTGCCGGATAGCGAGGCGAAACAGGCATTCGACGTCAAGCGCGCAGCCTTTGCCGCGACCATCGGCAACGTGCTGGAGTTCTACGACTTCATCACCTACAGCTTCTTCGCGACCGAGATCGGGCGCACCTTCTTCCCCGCGCACAGCGAGTACGGCAGTCTCATGCTGTCGCTGGCGACCTTCGGCGCCGGGTTCCTGACGCGGCCGATCGGCGGCATCGTGCTCGGCATCTTCTCCGATCGGGTCGGCCGGCGGCCGGCCATGCTGCTGAGCTTTGCGCTGATGGGCGGCGCGATCCTGACCATCGCGCTGACGCCGGCTTATGAGACGATCGGCGTCGTCGCGCCGATCGTCGTGATCGTGGCGCGGATGGTGCAGGGGTTCGCGCTCGGCGGCGAGGTCGGGCCGACCACGGCCTATCTGATCGAGATCGCGGCGCCGCGGGATCGCGGCCTCGTGGTGGCGTGGCAGCCCGCCAGCCAGGAGATCGCGGCCACCGCCGGCGCGCTGGTCGGCGTCGTCCTGAGCAGCACGATGGCGCCCGAGATGCTGCAGTCCTATGGCTGGCGCGTCGCGTTCCTGATCGGAGCGGTCTGCCTGCCGTTCGGCATCTGGATGCGCCGCACGCTGCCGGAGACGATCTCGCACGCCGAGCGTCCCGCCGTCAGCGTCGAAGGCTCGGGTCATGTCGCGCAGGCGCGGCGCCATCTTCGCGTCATCGTGCTGGCGGTGATGATTCTCGCCAGCGGCACGATCTCGACCTACGTCACGCAGTACATGACGACCTACGCCAAGACCACGCTGCATGTGTCGCCGTCGCTGGCGTTCACGGTGTCGCTGGTCAGCAACGGGCTGCAGATCATCGGCGCGCTGCTCGGCGGCTGGCTCGCCGATCGGCTCGGACGCAAGCCGATCATGGTCTGGCCGCAGCTGGTCGTGCTGGTGCTGACCTATCCGGCGTTCCTGTGGATCGTGCAGGCGCCCGGCGCGTGGTCGCTGCTGTTCGGCTTCGGCGTGCTGTCGTTCATCGGATCGTTGCCGTTCACGGCGTTCTATGCCGCGTTCACCGAAGCGCTGCCGCAGAACATCCGCGGCGGCGTGTTTGCCACCATCTATGCGGTCGCGATCGCGAGCTTTGGCGGCACCGCGCAGCTCGTCGTCACCTGGCTGCTGCACGTGACCGGAGATCCGCTGGCGCCGTCCTGGTACCTGCTGCTGGCGGCGATCGTCGGCCTTGTCGCGATGGGGCTGATGCCCGAGACCGCGCCGGTCAAGGTCGGGGATAGAGCGCGGTAAGCTACGCGCTCAATTCATGTCGCGGAAGGCGTGGCCGTTGGCCTCGATCTCCTTCACGAGCTGTGGCGGCAGATTGGCCTCTGCCGAAGTGCCGTCGAACACCCAGTCCTTGGCGTCGGCGAGGTCGGGCAGACCTGCGCCCTTGCGGACGTATAGACCGACCGATGCCTTCTTGGCGTTGATGTAGAGATCGTAGTCCTGCATGGAGTTTCTCCATTACGGTTTGACGACATCCCCCGCACAACAGCAGTCCGGATTGATCGGTGCCGCCCGCGATCAGGCGGGCTTCTTTGCCTCCGGCGCGAGCACCACCGAGGCCTCGCTGGTCAGCATCAGGAAGGTGATGGTTTCCTGGAAATACAGCTGCACCGCGCTCGCGGAATGGCTGAGATAGCCGATCGAGAGGTCCTGGCCGATCGAGAGCTGGAAATCGCCGCCGCGGGTGGTGAGCACGACGCCGCCTTCGATCGCCGGCGCCCAGATGATCTTGCCGTCGACCAGGCGCTGGATGTGCTGCAACACCGGATAGCCGTCATCGGTCGCGCCGCCGATCGCCGTAAACGGCTCGGTGCCGAGCAACAGCGTATAGGGACCGTTGACGCCGGCCATCCGCAGCTGGCTCACCGCCTGCGCCACCACGCTCGGATAGTTCTTTACGCTCGACGGCAGCGTCAGCACCGGGTTGCTGGTGCCCTGGCGGATGCCCTGAATGCCGGCGGCGGCATAGCCGTCGAACACCGCGCGATCCTCTGCGAACGCGATCTTGCGCGCCGCCTGTTTCAGCGGCTCCCAGTCGGAATCATTGGCGCCGCGCTCGACGTCGTCGATCGCCGCGCGCGTCAGCTCGAACGGCACGCGCAATTCGACCAGCGCCCGGACGTCGCGCTGGTTGGCCTCGACGCCGTCGCCCGGGGTCGCGATCCGCTTGAGATGGCCGGTGCCGACCGCGGAGTAGTCGATACCCTTCGGGCCGTCGAGGTCGACGACATGGCGCGCCGCCAGATGCCGCTTCAGCGTGCGCGAGGCTTCCTCTTCGATCTGGGCCCATGCCGCGTCCGAGATGGGAGCAAGTCCCCGATGAAGGTTATTCATATCAAGCCTCTCCTTTCAGTGAGCCGATCCCGAGCGAGCCATCGGTCGGCGGCAATCTTGGTGCAGTTGTCTCGTCGGCCGGATCGAGCGCGGGCTGGGCGGGCGCGGGCACCACGTTCGCGGCGTCCTCCAGGAAGGTCGCGGACGGGACGAAGAACAGCGTGCCGGTCACGGCGCGGCTGAAGTCGAGCAGGCGGTCGTAGTTGCCCGGCGGCTTGCCGACGAACATGTTTTGCAGCATCTGCTCGATGCGGTGCGGCGACTTGGCGTAGCCGATGAAATAGGTGCCGAGCTCGCCCTTGCTGATATTGCCGAACGGCATGTTGTCGCGGACGATGTCGAGCTCCTCGCCATTCTCCACGATGGTGGTCAAGGCATTGTGGGCGTAGCTCGGCTTCACCGAATCATCCAGCTCGATGTCGGACAGTTTGGTGCGGCCGATGATCTTCTCCTGCATCTCGACCAGCAGCTCGTTCCACTTGCCGAGGTCGTGCAGGTATTTCTGCACGATCACATAGCTGCCGCCGGTAAACGCCGCATCTTCCTCACCGATGATGGTGGCGTCGGTCGCGGCCTGGTCTTCGGGATTCTCGGTGCCGTCGACGAAGCCGAGCAGGTCGCGCTCGTCGAAATATTTGAAGCCGTGCACTTCGTCCGCCGACGCGACGGCGTCGCCGAGCCGCGTCATGATCTGGGTCGCAAGCTCGAAGCACAGATCCATCGGCACGGCGCGGATGTGAAACAGCAGGTCGCCCGGCGTCGCCACGGCATGGTGAACGCCATGGATTTCGCGGAACGGATGCAAATCCTTCGGCCGCGGCGCGCCGAACAGCCGGTCCCACGCCTCCGAGCCGATCCCCATCACGCAGGACAGCCGACCCTCGAGGTCGCGGAAGCCGACGGCGCGCACCAGCGCGGCGAGATCGCCGCACAGCGACCGCACCACCACGTCATGATTCGGATCGGGCTTGATCGTGACCGCAAGAAAGATGGCCGCGCGCGTCAGCTTCGCAGCGACCGGTTGCGGAACGGCTGATGGCACGCATCTCTCCTTACTGAACGGCACGTCGACGAGGACAAAAGGCAGGGACAGAATGCCTGGCGGACCGCCAGGCACGGGCAGAGGAGCACGCCACAAAAGCCTTTACAAGGGCTCGAAATGGCCGGCCCCCGCAAGGGCATCTGCGTCATTCGACGGTCTGCTTGACATATGATTCCGCCTGACGACGCTGCGATGACATCGCGCGGCACCGGCGCGGCATGCACCGCCTTCACACCGGCTCGAATTCGTCGGCGGATGCGGTCTCCGGCCGCTTGCCGTTGAAGGTGAGCCCGGCTTTGGTCGCCGAGATCTTCACCTGCGAGCCGTCGCGCACGTCGCCGGCGAGGATCATCTCGGCGAGCGGATCCTGCACGGCACGCTGGATCACCCGCTTCAGCGGACGCGCGCCGTAGGCGGGATCCCAGCCCTTTTCCGCCAGCCAGTCGCGTGCCTTCGGCTCGAGCTCCAGCTCGATCTTGCGATCGGCTAGCAGATTTTGCAGGCGGGTGAACTGGATCTCGACGATCCGGCCCATCTCGCTCTTCTGCAGCCGGTGGAACAGGATGATCTCGTCGACCCGGTTGAGGAATTCGGGCCGGAAATGCGCGCGCACCATGTTCATCACCTGCTCGCGCACCGCGCTGGTGTCCTGGCCCTCGGGCTGCGCGACCAGAAATTCCGCGCCGATGTTCGAGGTCATGATGATCAGCGTGTTGCGGAAGTCGACGGTGCGGCCCTGGCCGTCGGTGAGGCGGCCGTCGTCCAGCACCTGCAGCAGCACGTTGAAGACGTCGGGGTGCGCCTTCTCGATCTCGTCGAACAGCACCACCTGGTACGGCCGCCGCCGCACCGCCTCGGTGAGCGCGCCGCCTTCGTCATAGCCGACATAGCCGGGCGGGGCGCCGATCAGCCGCGCCACAGAGTGCTTCTCCATATATTCCGACATGTCGAGCCGAATCATCGCGGTCTCGTCGTCGAACAGATATTCGGCGAGCGCCTTGGCGAGCTCGGTCTTGCCGACGCCAGTGGGCCCCAGAAACATGAAGGAGCCGATCGGCCGGTTCGGGTCCTGCAGCCCGGCGCGGGCGCGGCGCACCGCGGTCGACACCGCGCGCACCGCCGGCGCCTGGCCGACCACGCGCTTGCCCAGCATCTCCTCCATGCGCAGCAGCTTGTCCTTCTCGCCCTCCAGCATCTTGTCGACCGGCACGCCGGTCCAGCGCGACACCACCTGCGCGATGTTGTCGGCGGTCACGGTCTCGCTGGCTGAGGAGGTCTCGCTGGCCTCGACCGCGGCGAGCCTCTTCTCGAGCTCGGGAATGCGGCCATAGGCGAGCTCGCCGGCTTTCTGGAATTCGCCCTTGCGCTGCGCGTTGGCGAGCTCGGTGCGCAGCTGTTCCAGCTCGCCCTTGATCTTCTGCGCATCGGAGAGCTTGCTTTTCTCGGTGCGCCATTTCGAAGTCATGTCGGCCGACTTCTTCTCGAGCTCGGAGAGATCGTGCTCCAGCGTCTGCAGGCGGCTCTTCGACCCGAGATCGGTCTCCTTCTTCAGCGCCTCCTGCTCGATCTTGAGGCGGATGATCTCGCGGTCGAGGGTGTCGAGCTCCTCCGGCTTGGAATCGACCTGCATCTTCAGCCGCGCCGCGGCCTCGTCCATCAGGTCGATGGCCTTGTCGGGCAGGAAGCGGTCGGTGATGTAGCGGTTCGACAGCGTGGCGGCCGCGACCAGCGCGGAGTCGGCGATGCGCACGCCGTGGTGCTGCTCGTATTTGTCCTTCAGTCCGCGCAGGATCGAGATGGTGTCCTCGACCGTCGGCTCGGAGACGAACACCGGCTGGAAGCGCCGCGCCAGCGCGGCGTCCTTCTCGACATGCTTGCGGTATTCGTCGAGCGTGGTGGCGCCGATGCAGTGCAGCTCGCCGCGGGCGAGCGCAGGCTTCAGCAGGTTCGACGCATCCATCGCGCCGTCGGCCTTGCCGGCGCCGATCAGTGTATGCATCTCGTCGATGAACAGGATGATGCCGCCCTCGGCCGAGGTCACCTCCTGCAGCACGGCCTTCAGCCGTTCCTCGAACTCGCCGCGGTATTTTGCGCCCGCGATCAGCGCGCCGAGGTCGAGCGCCAGCAGCGCCTTGTCCTGCAGGCTTTCCGGCACGTCGCCGTTGACGATGCGCAGCGCGAGGCCCTCGACGATCGCGGTCTTGCCGACGCCGGGTTCGCCGATCAGCACCGGGTTGTTCTTGGTTCGCCGCGACAGCACCTGGATGGTGCGACGGATTTCCTCGTCGCGGCCGATCACCGGATCGAGCTTGCCGTCGCGCGCGGCCTGCGTGAGGTCGCGGGCATACTTCTTCAGTGCGTCATAGGCGTTCTCGGCCGAGGCGCTGTCGGCGGTGCGGCCCTTGCGCAGCGCATTGATCGCCGCATTGAGGTGCTGCGGGGTGACGCCGCCCTTGGCCAGCAGCTTGCCGGCCTCACTATCCCTGTCGGCCGCCAGCGCCTGCAGCAGCCGCTCGACGCTGACAAAACTGTCGCCGGCCTTGTCGGCAGCCTGCTCCGCGGCAGTGAAGGCCCGCGCGGTCTCCGGCGCGAGGTAGATCTGTCCGGCGCCGCCGCCGCTGACCTTCGGCATCTTTGCCAGCGCATCCTCGGTCGCCTTGAGGATCGCGCGCGAATTGCCGCCGGATCGATCGATCAGGCCGGCCGCAAGGCCCTCGCTGTCGTCGAGCAGCACCCTCAGAAGATGCAGCGTCGTGAATTGCTGGTGCCCCTCGCGCATCGCGAGCGATTGCGCCGACTGGATGAAGCCGCGCACGCGGTCGGTGTACTTCTCTATGTTCATCGCGGCACCTCAAGGCCATATCAACGAGCCGAAACCGTGCATGCCACGCAATCTGCGCCGGCGCCAGATGGTGGCACCCGTCATGCGATGGTGTGGTCGTTTCAAATGATAGTCAATTGCCGTTCGATCGCTGAAATACCGGCCACCGGAACCAAATGCCGTGTTCGCGCGTAAGGCTTGCGCAGGATTTTGCGAGCAGCCCGAGCGGAGGGTGCCGTCATGGACAGGTTGATCGGATCGGCTGTTGCCGTTGCCCTGGTCCTGGCTGCGCCGTTCGGCGCCGGCCTCGCGCAGCAGACCGGGCCGGTTCAGGTCGGAACGCTGACGTGCCGTGGCGGCGCCGGGAGCGGATTCATCCTGGGGTCGGTGACCAATCTGGCGTGCGTGCTGCACGTCGCCGGCAAGCCGGATGACCGCTATCTCGCCGCCATCCAGAACTTCGCCGTCAACTTCGGCATCAACATCGGCGAAGCGGAAATCGCGCTGAGCTGGGACGTGATCGCACCGACGCCGTGGCTGACGCCCGGCCGGCTTGCCGGCACCTACGGTGCGGCGGCCGCGTCCGACGGGCGCAACCTCGCCGGCGGCGTCAACGGTGTGATGGCGCTGCGGCCATCGCGTCAGCAGGACGAGGCCAGCCGTCGCATCGCCGAGAAGCTCGGTAGCCTCGAGCTGCGCTACGACGGATAATCGGATGTCTGCAAGCTTGGAGGCGGTGCGAGCGGCCTTGCAAATCGCCTGCTTTTGAGCCCTCATGATCTCGGGCGCATTCTCGATGTTGCGGAGCAGATCGTGAGAAATCCGTACGAAGTGCTTGGCGTGGCCCCGGCGGCGACTGCGGCCGACATCCAGAAGGCCTATCGCAAGCTGGCCAAGAAGCTGCATCCGGATCTCAATCCCGGCGACAAGGCCGCCGAGGAGAAGTTCAAGGAAGTCTCCGCGGCCTATGGTCTGCTCAGCGACGCCGACAAGCGCAAGCGCTTCGACGCCGGCGAGATCGACGAGAGCGGCGCCGAGCGGCCGCAGCATCGCTACTACCGGGATTTTGCTACCGCGGATGAGGGGCATCCCTATGCCGATGCATCCGGCTACGCCGACTACATGGATTCCGACGACGCCTTCGCCGAGCTGCTGCGACGAAGCGAGCAGGCGCGCGCCAACCGGCGCGGCCGCGATCTGCACTACAGCCTGACGATCGATTTCGCCGAGTCGATCACCGGTGCGGCCAAGCGCCTGACCTTGCCCGACGGCGGCACGCTCGATGTGACGATTCCGCCGGGCCTGGTCGACGGGCAGGTGTTGCGCCTGCGCGGCAAGGGCGCACCGGGCACCGGCAAGGGCGGCCCCGGCGATGCGCTGATTGAGGTTGCGGTCCGGCCCGATCCCCGCTTCACGCGCGAGGGCGACGACATCTCGCTGGAATTGCCGATCTCGCTGTCCGAGGCCGTGCTCGGTGGCAAGGTTCGGGTGCCGACGCCGACCGGCGACGTCACGATGACGGTGCCGAAGGGATCCAACACCGGCACGACGATGCGGCTGCGCGGCAAGGGCGCGCCGCATGTCGGCGGCGGCCATGGCGATGAATTCGTCAAGCTCAAGGTGGTCCTGCCGAAAGGACCCGATCCCGCGCTCGAAGCGTTCGTGTCGGGCTGGGATCGCAAGGCATTCAATCCGCGGGAGGATGGCGCATCATGAACAGACATCAGTTCCTCACCCACGCGGGTCTCGAGGTGCAGACCTTGGAGTTCTGGATCGAGCAGCAGTGGCTGGTTCCGGATCAGTCCACCGACGAAATGACGTTCTCCGACACCGATGTGGCGCGCGCCCATCTGATCCAGGATCTGAAGAGCGATTTCGGTGTCAACGACGAGGGCATCGACGTCATCCTGCATCTGGTCGATCAGCTGCACGGCCTGCGCAAGGCATTCGCAGAACTGCACGACGACATCGCGCGACGGCCTTAGGTGCCCGCCCAGGCCGGCACGTGACGGAACCAACGATCCGGAGACGATCATGAGCGAAAAGCTGACGCCGCTTGCACACGGCCAAATCGACGTTCTCATCCTGCAGGCTTTGGTCCGCAAGCTCATTGCGAAAGGCGTGCTCACGCCGGACGACGTCCGCGCCATGCTGCTCGAAGCCGCGCGGAATCTCGATCTGGTCGGCAGCGAGCTGACGCCGGAGGCGGCCGGCGTCATCGTGCAGGAAGACCTCGCGCCTGCGTTCCTTGGCGCCGACCGGGCATGATCCGGAAAAATGCGAAACGGTTTTCCGAAAGATCATGCTCAAACTGAAGAGCGAAGGCGCGATGACGATTCAACCTAATCTCGTCGCGCAGGCGACACGGAGGCAAAACATGCGTGCGATACCCCCGGGAGCGAAGGGAAGCTTTGCGCTCGTCGTCGCGCCCGAGCACCTGGCGAGCCGGTTTAAGGATGCGATCCTGCCGCCGGTGCTGGCGACACCGATCATGGTCTTGATCATGGAGAACGCCGCGCTCAACGCCATTCGTGACTATCTGGAGCCCGGCGAGAGCGCCCTCGGCACCGTGGTCGACGTGCGCCACCTCGCGGCGACGCCAGTCGGCCAGCGCGTCACCGCGGAGGCGGAGGTGACGCATGTCGAGGGCCGACGGATCGTCTTCGCGGTGACCGCGCGCGACGAGGTCGAGGAGATCGGCAGGGGTACGCACGAGCGGACGGTGATCGATCTGCGCCGTCTCACGCAGCGCCTCGATGCCAAGGCCGGTCGGCAACGGAGGGATTGAAATCGCCGGTGCGATGCGGCGCCCGCACGGTCGGTCGCGGGTGCGTGCGGGGCGGTCATAAATTGTGATCTATTGCTCATGCGCTGAGCATATGATCTCATGGCGGGATGGACCTCCGGCTTCCCGAGACCGACCTCGTCATCTTCGACTGCGACGGCGTCCTCGTCGACAGCGAGGAGCTGAGCTGCCGCTGCCTGTCCGAGGCGCTCGGCCGGGCCGGCATCGAAATGAGCACCGCGCAGGCGCTCAAACTCTTCCTCGGCCGCAGCACGGCGGCCGTGACCGAGCATTGCCGCGCGGCCGGCCAGCCCTTGCCGGAAAGCTTCCTGGCTGAACTGGCGCTCGCGGTGCGCGAGACCTTTCGCGCGCAGCTCAAGCCGATCGCCGGCGTCGCGGCGGTGCTGGCGGAGTTGCGGCTGCCGCATTGCGTCGCATCGTCGAGCGACCTCGAGCGTGTCAGATTTTCGCTGGAGCTGACGGGACTTGCGCCGTATTTCGGCGAGCGGCTCTACACCTCCCAGATGGTGCAACACGGCAAGCCGGCGCCGGATCTGTTTTTGCATGCCGCGCGCGAGATGGCAGCCTCGCCGCCGCGGACGCTGGTGATCGAGGACAGCGTCAGCGGCGTGATAGCGGCGAAGGCGGCGGGCATGAAAGTGTGGGGATTTGTCGGCGGTGCCCACCACCGCGGGCGGGAAGGCGATAGTCTGCTGCGCGACGCGGGGGCGGATCGAATCTTTGCGGCGATGACCGATTTCTGGACGGAAGGCTGACGGACGACGATGGTGGCGCCTGACAACGAAAAGTCCCGCCTCGACGATGC
The DNA here is from genome assembly GCF_900696085.1 of Bradyrhizobium ivorense. Taxonomy (GTDB): domain Bacteria; phylum Pseudomonadota; class Alphaproteobacteria; order Rhizobiales; family Xanthobacteraceae; genus Bradyrhizobium; species Bradyrhizobium ivorense. The sequence continues at coordinate 211,633 of NZ_CAADFC020000009.1, read as the reverse complement.
GGCGCGCGCCGGCTGGCTCTATTTCATCGCCGGCCACACCCAGGATGAAATTGCAAAGATGCTGCAGGTGTCGCGTGCTTCGGCGCAGCGCCTGGTGTCGCTGTGCCTCGCGGAGCGGCTGATCACGTTTCGCCTGGAGCATCCGATTGCGGCCTGCATGGAACTGGCGTCGCGGCTGAAGGAGCGGTTCGAGCTGGTGCATTGCGAGGTGGTTCCGAGCGATCCGGCGGCGCCGCTGTCGACCGCGGGAATCGCCGAGCGCAGCGCCAATCTCTTGGAGATGACGCTGCGCTCGGAAACGCCCGTCATCGTGGCGCTCGGCACCGGCCGCGCGGTGCGCGCCGCGGTCGAGCGCGTCTCGCCGATCGAGCGGCCGGATCACCAGATCGTCTCGCTGGTCGGCAACATCTCTGCCGACGGCTCGGCGAGTTTCTACGACACGGTGGGGCGGCTCGCCGACCGCACCGGCGCGCGGCATTACCCGATGCCGCTGCCGTTCCTGATGTCGAGCGAGGACGAGCGCAACCGCATGGTCCGCATCGACCCGATCGCGCGGGTGAGGGCGGTCGCCGCCAAGGCCGATCTCCGGCTGATCGGCATCGGCCAGATGGATCAGAAGGCCCAGGTCCATGTCGACGGTTTTGTCACCCGCGAGGAGCTGCTGGAGATGATGCGGCTCGGCGCGATCGGCGAGGTGACGGGCTGGGCCTATGACGCCAAGGGACGGCTGATCAAGGGCGGTACCAACAAGCGCCTCACCAGCATTCCGCCGCAGATCCCAGCGGTCTCCACCACGATCGCCGCCGCCGTCGGCGCCGGCAAAGTGCCGGCGATCAAGGCCGCGCTGGCAGGGCGCGTGGTCAACGGCCTGATCACCGACGAGGCCACCGCGCGAGCCGTGCTCGAGCGGTAGCGGGCTTCACCTCTCCCCGCTCTTCTGCGGGGAGAGGTCGGATCGCATCAAAGATGCGATCCGGGTGAGGGGCCGGGCACGCTGCTCGACACATCCAAAGTGCTCGCCGGATAGAAGCCCCTCACCCCAACCCTCTCCCCGCAAGAGCGGGGCGAGGGAGCGCAGTCCCGTTGCGGCCGCGCGCGCCGTGCTCGAACGATAGCTTTTTTGCAGCGAGCCGTGCGCTCGCCTTCACCTCTCCCCGCTCTTCTGCGGGGAGAGGTCGGATCGCATCGCAGATGCGATCCGGGTGAGGGGCCAGGCACGCTGCTCAACAGACCCAAAGTGCTCGCCGGATAGAGGCCCCTCACCCCAACCCTCTCCCCGCAAGAGCGGGGCGAGGGAGCGCAGTCCCGTTGCGGCCGCACTGCGTTTTCATTTTGCCGGACGCAGCAGCGCCTCTTTCGCTCCCGCAACATCTCCCCTCCAGCGTGTGCCGGAACCCACAATCGCGCGTGGCGGGGCGTTCGCGCGCTTGACAAAATTTGACGACAGGTTGAACATACGCTCAACACGTGGGCATATGCTCAACGTGACAGATGGGAGGTCACCTTGAAAAACGTCCTTTGCGCCGTTGCGGGCGCGGCTGCCCTTTTGATCTCTGCCCCCTCGATCGCCCAGACCACGCTGACGGTGGCGACCGTCAACAATGGCGACATGATCCGCATGCAGGGGCTCACCAGCGAATTCACCGCGAAAAACCCCGACATCACCGTGAAATGGGTGACGCTCGAGGAGAACGTGCTGCGCCAGCGCGTCACCACCGACATCGCCACCAAGGGCGGCCAGTTCGACGTGCTGACCATCGGCACCTATGAGGTGCCGATCTGGGCCAAGAAGAGCTGGCTGGTGCCGCTCGACAAGCTCGGCGCCGACTATGACGTCGGCGACCTGTTGCCGAAGATCAAGGACGCGGTCTCGGTCGACGGCAAGCTCTATGCCGCGCCGTTCTACGGCGAGAGCTCGATGGTGATGTACCGCACCGATCTGTTCGACAAGGCCGGCCTGAAGATGCCGGACAGCCCGACCTGGGATTTCGTGGTCGATGCCGCCAAGAAGCTGACCGACAAGTCGGGCGGCGTCTACGGCATCTGCCTGCGCGGCAAGGCCGGCTGGGGCGAGAACATGGCGTTCCTGACCGCGATGGCCAATTCGTTCGGTGCGCGCTGGTTCGACGAGAAATGGGAGCCGCAGTTCAACTCGCCGGAATGGAAGAAGACGCTCACGACCTATGTCGACCTGATGAAGCAGGCCGGACCTCCCGGCGCCAGCTCGAACGGCTTCAATGAGAACCTCGCGCTGTTCAACGCCGGCAAATGCGCGATGTGGATCGACGCCACGGTGGCGGCGTCGTTCGTAACCAATCCGAAGGACTCCAGGGTCGCCGACAAGGTCGGCTTCGCGCTGGCGCCGAACACCGGGCTCGGCAAGAACGCCAACTGGCTGTGGGCATGGAGCCTCGCGGTCCCCGCCGGCTCGAAGAAGGTCGACGCGGCCGAGAAGTTCATCGCCTGGGCGACCAGCAAGGACTACTCCAAGCTCGTCGCTGACAAGGAGGGTTGGGCCGCAGCACCTCCCGGAACGCGCATGTCGCTCTACAAGAACCCCGACTATCTGAAGGCGGCTCCGTTCGCCAAGATGACGCTGGCCTCGATCGACGCCGCCGATCCGAACAAGCCGACGGTGAAGCCGGTGCCTTACGTGGGCGTGCAATACGCCGCGATCCCTGAATTCCAGGGCATCGGCACCTCGGTCGGCCAGCAATTCTCGGCGGCGCTGTCCGGCTCGACCACGGTCGATGCCGCGCTCGCTGCGGCGCAGTCCTCGACCGAACGCGAGATGAAGCGCGCGGGCTACCTGAAATAGCCCAGCGCATGATCCGGAAAAGTGTGTCGCGGTTTTCCGAAGCGATCATGCGCAAGACAATCGGCTAAGGCCGGGGCGCGCAAAAAGCGTCCCGGTTTGCGAACCAGCTCAATCCTCCCGGGCTGGGCCACTGGCGGCCATCCCTCCCGCAACGGGATGGTCGCCCCCTTTCGGTTCTTTGATTGACGCGTTTTCTTCACGCGAACCGGCGTCCATTTCGCTGGAAACGCTTTGGGAAAGGAGGCGGGGATGGCAACCCAGCAGACCCAACTGCTCGCGCGGACACTGCTCACGCCTGCCGTGGCACTGTTGTTCATCTGGATGATCGTGCCGCTCGCGCTCACGATCTACTTTGCGACGTTGCATTACAATCTGCTGGATCCCGGCTCCGAATCCTTCGTCGGCCTGGAGAATTTTCGCTACTTCCTGACCGATCCGGCGTTCCTCGCCTCGCTGCAAAATACTCTGGTGCTGGTCGGCTCGGTGCTCGCGATCACGATCGTGCTCGGCGTGCCGCTGGCGCTGTTGCTCGATCAGCAGGTGGTCGGGCTCTCGATCGTCCGGTTGATGGTGATCGCGCCGTTCTTCGTGATGCCGACGGTGAGCGCGCTGGTCTGGAAGAATCTCTTGATGCATCCGGTGTCGGGCCTGTTTGCCTGGATCGCGCATCTGTTCGGGATGCCGGCGATCGACTGGTTCAACGATGCGCCGCTGTTCTCGGTGATCCTGATCATCTCCTGGCAGTGGCTGCCGTTCGCCACCCTGATCCTGCTCACCGCGCTGCAATCGCTCGACGAGGAGCAGAAGGAGGCCGCCGAGATGGACGGCGCCAGCGCGCTCTCCACCTTCATCTACATCACGCTGCCGCACCTGGCGCGCCCGATCACCGTGGTGATCCTGATCGAGACCATCTTTCTCCTGACGGTGTTCGCCGAGATCTTCGTCACCACCGGCGGCGGTCCCGGCCTGCAGACCACCAACATCGCCTTCTTGATCTATTCGCAGGCGCTGATCCAGTACGACGTCGGCAGCGCCTCGGCCGGCGGCCTGGTCGCGGTGGTGCTCGCCAACATCGTCGCCTTCTTCCTCGTTCGCATCGTTGGCCGGAATCTGGAGGCGTAACGTCATGGCGCGCATGGTCACGACACAGAACAAGGTGATCTCGACGGTGGCGGCCTGGCTGGTCGGCTTCCTGATCTTCTTCCCGATCCTGTGGATGGTGCTGGCGAGCTTCAAGACCGAGCTGGAGGCGTTTGCGATCCCGCCCTCGTTCCTGTTCTTCCACTGGACCACGGAGAACTACGCCACCGTGCAGGAGCGCAGCGACTATCTGCATCACGCGCTCAACTCGATCATCATCGCCGGCGGATCGACGCTGATCGCGATGCTGATCGCGATCCCGGCGGCGTGGTCGATGGCGTTCTCGCCGACCAAGCGCACCAAGGACGTCCTGCTCTGGATGCTCTCCACCAAGATGATGCCGCCGGTCGGCGTGCTGGTGCCGATCTACCTGATCTTCCGTAATTTCGGCCTGCTCGATACCCGCACCGGGCTGATCTTCATCCTCTGTCTCGGCAATCTCCCGATCGTGATCTGGATGCTGTTCACCTATTTCAAGGAGATCCCGAAGGACATTCTGGAGGCGGCGCGGATGGACGGCGCCACGATCGGGCGGGAATTGATCTACGTGCTGACGCCGATGGCGGTGCCGGGGCTGGCCTCGACCCTGCTGCTCAATCTGATCCTGGCGTGGAACGAGGCGTTCTGGACCCTCAACCTGTCGACGCTGGAGGCCGCGCCGCTCACCGTGTTCATCGCATCCTATTCCAGCCCGGAAGGTTTGTTCTGGGCCAAATTGTCGGCGGCGTCGACGCTCGCGATCGCGCCCATTCTCGTGCTCGGCTGGTTCAGTCAGCGGCAGCTCGTCCGCGGCCTGACCTTCGGCGCGGTCAAGTAGCAGAAAGGCTTTTGCAATGGGTCAGATTACGCTGCAGGGTGTGCAAAAATCGTTCGGGCCGGTCCACATCATCAAGGGCGCCGACCTCGACATCGCCGACGGCTCCTTCGTCGTGTTCGTCGGCCCCTCCGGCTGCGGCAAGACCACGCTGCTGCGGCTGATCGCGGGACTCGAGGACGTCACCGGCGGGGCGATCCTGATCGACGGCCGCAACGTGGTCGACGTGCCGCCGGCCAAGCGCGGGCTGTCGATGGTGTTCCAGTCCTACGCGCTCTATCCGCATATGAGCGTGCGCGGCAACATCGCGTTCGGGCTGAAGATGGCCGGCGTCGCCAAGGACGAGATCAACCGCAAGGTCGAGGCCGCCGCGGCCACCCTCAACCTCACGCCTTATCTCGACCGCAAGCCGCGGGAGCTTTCCGGCGGCCAGCGTCAGCGCGTCGCGATCGGCCGCGCCATCGTGCGCGAGCCGAAGGCGTTCCTGTTCGATGAGCCGTTGTCGAACCTCGACGCCGCGCTGCGGGTGCAGATGCGGCTCGAGGTGACGCGGCTGCAGAAGCAGCTCGGCACCACCGCGATCTATGTCACCCACGACCAGGTCGAGGCCATGACCATGGCCGACAAGATCGTGGTGCTGAACGCCGGCAAGATCGAGCAATACGGCTCGCCGCTCGAGCTCTATGAGAAGCCGGCGAACCTGTTCGTCGCCGGCTTCATCGGCTCGCCGAAGATGAATTTCGTCACCGGCGAGCCGGCGAAGCAGCAGGGCGCCACCACCATCGGGGTGCGGCCGGAGCATCTCAAGGTCGAGCGCGACGGACATGGCGGCTGGCAGGGCACCGTCGCGGTCGCCGAGCATCTCGGCAGCGACACCTTCCTCTATGTCGATGCCGGGTCGCAGGGAACGCTGACGGCGCGCTATGTCGGCGAGCTCGGCCTCAGCGCGGGCGACAAGGTGTCGCTGATCCCGGATCCGGCGCGCATCCACCGGTTCGACGACAGCGGCAAGTCGATCCACGCGTAAGACGCGGACGATTCCTGCGGAAACGCTCAGGCCGGGGCGACACGCCGCTCAATGCGGCACAGGCAAAGGAAGAAGAAAATGTACCTCGAAAAATTCAAGCTCGGCGGCAAGACCGCCATCATCACCGGCGCCGGTCAGGGCATCGGGCTCGCCTGCGCCGAAGCGCTGGCAGAAGCCGGCGCAAAAGTCATCATCGGCGACCGCGACGCCAAGGTCGCTGACGACGCCAAGGCAGCGCTGAAGGCCAAGGGTTTTGATGCCGATATCGCGCTGATGGACGTGACGGATTCCAAGCGCGTCGCGGCCGTCGCCGACGAGCTGGTCGGCAAATACGGCAAGGTCGACATCCTGGTCAACAATGCCGGCATTGCCCGCAGCGAGACCCCGGCCGAGACCGTCACCGACGAGCACTGGCTCAACGTCATCGACGTCAATCTGAACGGCACCTTCTGGTGCTGCCGCGCCTTCGGCAACCACATGCTGAAGGCGAAGTCGGGAACCATCGTCAATGTCGGCTCGATGTCCGGCTTCATCGTCAACAAGCCGCAGGAGCAGTGCTTCTACAACGCCTCCAAGGCCGCAGTGCACCATTTGACAAAATCGCTCGCCGCCGAATGGGCGACGCGCGGGGTGCGCGTCAACGCGGTGGCGCCGACCTATATCGAGACGCCGCTGAACGCCTTTGTGAAGAGCAGCCCACGAATGTATGACGCCTGGATCGGCGGAACCCCGATGGCGCGGATGGGCCAGGTCGACGAGATCGCCTCCGTCGTGCTGTTCCTGGCCTCCGAGGCGGCGAGCCTGATGACGGGAAGCATCGTTTTGGTCGATGGCGGCTACACTTGCTGGTAGGCTTGGCCCGCAACTGACGGAGTGGGCATGCGGCAAGCGTTCATCGGGGTGGATGTCGGCAGCACCAGCGCGCGCGCGGGCGTGTTCGACGAGACCGGAAAACTGCTGGGTGCGGCGAAGCATCCGATCCGGGTCTGGCACGAGCCCGGCGATATCGTCGAGCAATCCTCCGACGATATCTGGGCGGCCTGCGTGGCGTCGGTGCGCAACGCGATGCGCGAGGCGGCGGTCGCAGCCGAGCACGTCAAGGGCATCGGGTTCGATGCGACCTGCTCGCTGGTGGTGCTCGATCCGGCCGGGCGGCCGCTCACCGTCAGCCCGTCCGGCGATCCCGCGCGCAACGTCGTGGTCTGGATGGATCACCGCGCGATGGAGGAGACCGAGTTCGTCAACGCGACCGGCGACCGCGTGCTGCGCTACGTCGGCGGCGCCATCTCGCCGGAGATGGAGATCCCGAAAATCCTCTGGCTGAAGCGGCATCTGCCGGCGACCTTCGATGCCGCGGGACATTTCTTCGACCTTGCCGACTATCTCTCGTTCCGCGCCACCGGCTCGCTGGCGCGCTCGACCTGCACCGTGACCTGCAAATGGACCTACGTCGCAGGCGAGGGCGGCTGGAGCGAACCGTTCCTCCGGCGAGTCGGGCTCGAGGCGCTGGCGGCGGATCGTTTTGCCCGGATCGGCACCGAGATCGTCCCGCCCGGTTCGCCGCTCGGCCGCGGCCTGTCGGAAGCCGCCGCGCGCGATCTCGGCATGCTGCCGGGCAACGCGGTCGGCGCCTCGCTGATCGATGCGCATGCCGGCGGCGTCGGCGCGATCGGCGGCCGCGACGGCTCCGGCACGGAGGTCGATGTCTGCAAGCGGCTCGCCTACATCATGGGAACGTCGGCCTGCATCATGGCCACGACCGTCGAGCCCTGTTTCGTGCCCGGCGTCTGGGGGCCGTATTTCGAAGGGATGGTGCCGGGCTTCTGGCTCAACGAGGGCGGCCAGTCCGCGGCCGGCGCCGCAGTCGATCATTTGCTGCGCTCGCATCCGGCGCATGCCGAGGTTTTGGCCGCGGCGAAGGGCGACGGCGTCGACGTCATCGAATTCCTCGAGAAGCGCATCCTCGCCCGCGCCGGCAATGCCGGCGCCGCCGCGCTGCTCGCGCGCAATGTGCACGTACTGCCGGAATTCCTCGGCAACCGCTCTCCCTATGCCGATCCGGGCTCGCGCGCGGTGATCGCGGGGCTCGATCTCGACACCGACGTGTCGGCGCTGGAGCGGCTGTTCGTCGCCGGCCTGTGCGGCCTCGCCTATGGCCTCGCCGACGTGATCGATGCACTGCAGGCGCACGGCGCCTGTGGCAAGACCATCGTGATCGGCGGCGGCGCCAGCCGCAGCCCGCTGGTCCGCCAGATCATGGCCGACACCACCGGCTATACCGTGGCGCTGCCGCAGACCCAGGAGCCGGTGCTGCTTGGCGCCGCGATGCTGGGTGCGGTCGCCAGCGGCGCGCACGACTCGATCAACGCGGCGATGGCCGGCATGTCGGCACTCGGCCGGCTGAGCGAGCCGACCAGGCCGGAGCTTGCCGATTTCCACCGCAAGAAGCGCGGCGTGCACAAGATGCTGCGCGACCTCGATCGCAACACGCGCGAGGCCATGAAGCGCGCGCCGGGCGAAGCACCGTCGAGCTAGGACATTTGCAAAATGCTGCTCAGTTGCGGAGATGCACTGATCGATTTCCTGCCGTCGAAGACGGCGGACGGGCGCGAGGCGCTGACGCCGGCGGTCGGCGGCTCCTGCCTCAACATCGCGGTCGGCATCGCGCGGCTCGATGTTGCCACCGGCTTTGTCGGCGGCATCTCGACCGATACGTTCGGAAAGATGATCGCCGATCACGCCGCAAGCTCGGGCGTTGATCTCAGCCGCGCGACCCGCAGCGATCACCAGGCGACGCTGGCATTCGCGCGCGTCACCGGCACCGAGACGCAATACGCCTTCTACGACGCCGACACCGCATCGCGGAACTGGACCTATCGGCGCGACGCGATCGCGCTTGCGGACGTCGAATGCATCCACACCGGCTCGACCACGCTGGTCCATGACAAGGGCGCGTCGGAGACGCTGGCCTTGATCGAGGATGCGCGGCCAAGCGTGACGATCGCGCTCGATCCGAACTGCCGGCCGAACCTGGTTGCGGACAAGGACGCCTACCGCGCGCGCATGCTGGCGTTCTGCGGCAGAGCGGACATCGTCAAAATGTCCGACGTCGATTTCGCCTATCTGTTCGGCGACGAGGCCTATGCCGACAGGGCTTTCAAACTGCTGGCGGGAGGCTGCTCCCTCGTCGTCATCACCCGCGGCAACAACGGCGCCTGCGCCTGGCATCGCCAGGCCGGACCGATCGAGGTCGCCTCGCCGGTGGTGAAAGTGGTCGACACGATCGGCGCCGGTGACAGCTTTCAGGCCGCGCTGCTGGCGGCGCTGCATCGGCTCGACCGCATCGCGCGGCAACGCCTGCGCGACATCTCTGCTGCCGAGCTCGAGCGCGCGCTGACGTTCGCCTGCAAATGCGCCGCCTTCACCTGCACCCGCGCCGGCGCCGATCCGCCGCGCAGCCGCGAGCTGCCCGCCGGCACCTGGTAGGAAAGCGACGGCCGATATCCCGCGTCACAGCCGCGCGACCACCTTCTCGGCGCTCTTGACGAAATTCCGGATCAGCGGACTCGAAGAGTCCCGCCGCCAGCAGGCGGCGATCTCGATTGCGTCGGCGATCTCGAGGAAAGGTCTGAAGACGATACCGGGCGGTGCGCCGAGCTTGGCGCAGGCTGGCAGGATCGCAAGGCCTTCGCCGGCGAGCACCAGGCTGAGCGCCGAGTGCACGGTCTCGACCCGGCTCACCACCGGCATCACGACCTGGTGCCGCCGCAGCAGCGCCGCGACTGCGGAGGAGGTCGGTTCATCCTGTGGTCGCGGCAAGGCCACGAGCGGCCGTCCGTGCAATCTTTCGACCGGCACGGCGGCAAGCCGCGCCAGCGGCGAGCGGCTCGGCATCGCCAGCATCAGCGGCTGCGTGCCGATCTGTGCCACCTGGATCTCGCGGTGATGGATCGCCGGCATGCACAAGGCGACGCTGACGGCGCGGTCGAGCAGCAGCGTCTCGCGCGTCGACGCGCTGAGCTCGACGAAATCGAGATCGACGCCCGGCAGCGAGCGGCGCAGCTCCGGCACCAGGCGCGGCAGCACCGCGCTGGCCAGCACGAACATGTAGCCGACCGAAAGCCGGCCGCGCTGTCCGGACGCGATCGCGCGGGCAGCCTCGATGCCTTCCTCGGCCAGCGCCAGCGCCTCGCTCGCCCGCGACATCAGGGCGAGGCCGGCCTCGGTCAAATCCATCCCGCGCGTGCCGCGGCGGAACAGCGCCGTGCCCAGTTCGGCCTCGAGCTTGCGGATCTGCACCGAGAGCGGCGGTTGCGCCATCCGCAGCCGCTCGGCGGCCTTGCCGACGCTGCGCTCCTCAGCCACCGCGACGAAGTAACGAAGCCGACGCAAATCCATAGGCATACCGAAAACGTATGGGTTGGCCTTCAAATTCGTATTGGACGCCGAGTTAACATGGGTGTCATTCTCGCTGTCAACGCCGTCAATGGTGAGGGCGCCCCCGGGAGACGTGGTCTGAATGAGCGGCGATCCTTGCTTCCTGCCCGCCACCGAATTGCGCGCGCGCATCGCCCGCAAGGAGATCTCTCCGGTCGAGATCGTCAGCGCCGTGCTCGCCCGCGCCGAACGGCTGCAGGGCAGGCTGAACTGCTTCATCACGCTGTGCGGCGACGAGGCGATGGCGCAGGCCAGGGTCGCCGAGCGGAAAATCATGGCCGGCGAGCCGCTCGGCCTGCTGCACGGCATCCCCTTCACCGTGAAGGACATCGTCAACACCAAGGGCGTGCGGACGACGTTCGGCGCCGTGCCGTACCGGGACAATGTGCCCGACAGCGACGCCGTGGCGGTGGCGCGGCTGCGCGCGCAGGGCGGCATCCTGATCGGCAAGACCACGACGCCGGAATTCGGCAGCAAGTGCCTGACCGACTCGCCGCTGTTCGGCCGCACCCGCAACGCCTGGAGCGCGGAACGCTCCAGCGGCGGCTCGAGCGGCGGCGCGGCGGTGGCGGTGGCGAGCGGCATCGCACCGCTGGCGGTTGCGACCGACGGCGGCGGCTCGACGCGAATTCCCGCCGCCTGCAACGGCGTGGTCGGGATCAAGCAGAGCAGCGGCGTGATCCCGCACAGCCAGGTGCAGGACGCCTTCGGCAACCAGACCTATGTCACGCCGACCACGCGCACCGTTGCCGACACTGCGCTGATGATGCAGGCGATGGCCGGCGAGGACGCGTCCGATCCCTGGTCGATCGGCGTGCCGGTGCAGGATTATCTCGGCGTTGCCGCGCCGCACGGCGATCTCCGCGGCAAGCGGGTGCTGTTCTGCGTCTCGCCGCCGGGCCGCCCCGTCACCGCCGACGTCGCCGCTTCGTTCAAATCCAGTCTCGACAAGCTGGCGAGCTTAGGGGCCGAGCTGGAAGGGTTTTCCGGCGAAGGCTTTGACATCGAGCCGATCTGGCGCGCCATCAACCACACCGTCTGGCGCACCCGCTTCGAGAAGCTCGCGGCCGATCACCCCAATGACCTCAGCGAAACTTTCCTGAAGCAGCTCGCGCTCGCCGCGAAGGTCTCTGGCGTCGACTACCAGCAGGCGATGTTTGACCGCACCGCTTTGTTCCGCCGCATCCAGGCGCTGCTCGCGCGCGGCGATTTTTTGGCGATGCCAACCCTGACCCGATCAGCGCTGCCGATCGACCAGGATTTGTTCGGCACCGTCGACATCGACGGCCGCAGCTTTGACAGCGTGCGGCCGCACTGGTTTCCCTGGACCATGCTGTTCAACATGACCGGGCACCCGGCGATCAGCCTGCCGGCCGGCTTCGGCCGCGACGGCCTGCCGATCGGCCTGCATCTGGTCGGCCGCTTCCGGGCCGATGCGGAACTGCTGCGCGTCTCCGCACTGTTCGAGGCGGCCGGCGATCTGCTCGGCCGTTGGCCGGACGCATGAAGCACCGTTCGGAGGGCTTGCATTCGCAGGCGAACATGTTGAAACCTGCGGCCAGGCTTTTTGAATCCGAGCGCGCATGAGCGTCTTCCTGCTACGGCGGATTTTGACCCTGGTGGCGACCTTGTTCGCCGCCTCGGTGATCATTTTCCTCGTGCTGGACGCGCTGCCCGGCAATGCCGCGCAGATGCTGATGGGCGCCGACGCCTCGCCGGACGCGGTGCGCGCGCTCACCGTCAAGCTCGGGCTCGACCAGCCGCTCACCGTTCGCTATCTGCTCTGGATCAAGGGCATGGCGTCCGGCGACCTCGGCAACAGCTATGTCTACGGCACGCCGGTGGCCGGCCTGATCGCCGAGCGGCTGGTGCTGACCATTCCGCTCGCGATCATGTCGATGCTGATCACGGTGGTGCTGGCGCTCACCGCCGGCATCTACACCGCCGCCAACCACAACAGGTTCGGCGACGTCGGCGTGATGTCGCTGACGCAAGTCGGCATCGCGCTGCCGAACTTCTGGTTCGCGATCCTGTTGATCCTGCTGTTCGCGGTGAAGCTGCAGCTGCTCGCCGCCGGCGGCTTTGCCGGCTGGGACGACGGCATCTGGCCCGGCATCAAGTCGTTGCTGCTGCCCGCAATCTCGCTCGCCGTGGTGCAGGCCGCGATCCTCGCCCGCGTCACCCGCTCGGCCGTGCTGGAAGTGCTGCGCGAAGATTTCGTGCGCACGGCGCGCGCAAAAGGGCTCGGCAAGCGCGAGGTGCTGTGGCGCCACGTGCTGCGCAACGCCATGATCCCGGTCATGACCGTGATGGGCCTGCAGTTCGCCAATCTGCTCGCCGGCACCATCGTGATCGAGAACGTGTTCTATCTGCCCGGCCTCGGCCGCCTGATCTTCCAGTCGATCGCCAATCGCGACCTGATCGTGGTGCGCAACTGCGTGATGCTGCTGGCGGCGATGGTGGTCATCGTCAATTTCGTGGTCGATGTGCTCTATGCCTTCATCGATCCGCGCATCAAGGTGGCCAATCTGTGAGCGCGCCGCTGACCATTCCCGCCGATGCGCCGCCGCTCACGCCCGGCGCGCGGCCGGCAACTGGCTTCTGGCGGCGCGCGCTGCGCCATCGCAGCTTCGTGCTTGGCGCAGCGCTGAGCCTGCTGGTGCTCGGCTCGGCGCTGCTGTCGCTGCTGTGGACGCCGTGGTCCGCCTACGACATCGACATCGCATCGAAACTCCGGCCGCCCTCGGCCGCGCACTGGCTCGGCACCGATGTGCTCGGCCGCGACATCGTCTCGCTGCTCTTGGTCGGCGCACGCTCCACCATCATGGTCGGCGTCATCGCCGTCGGCATCGGCCTCACCTTCGGCGTCTGCCTCGGCCTGATCGCGGCGGCCCGAAAAGGCTGGACCGAAGAGCTCATCATGCGCCTCAGCGACTTCACCTTCGCCTTTCCCGCCGTGCTGTCGGCGATCATGCTCGCGGCGGTGGCGGGGCCGGGCATGCTGACCTCGATCACTGCGATCGGCATTTTTCAGATCCCGACCTTCGTCCGCGTCACCCGCGGCTCGGCCAACGCGATCTGGGCCCGCGAATTCGTGCTCGCCGCGCGCGCCGCCGGCAAGGGCACGTTCCGCATCACCATCGAGCACGTGCTGCCGAACATCCTGTCGATCCTGATCGTGCAGGCGACCATCCAGTTCGCGCTCGCGATCCTCGCCGAGGCGGCGCTGTCCTATCTCGGCCTCGGCACCCAGCCGCCGCAGCCGTCCTGGGGCCGCATGCTGAACGACGCGCAGACGCTGCTGTTCCAGTCGCCGATGCTGGCGGTTTATCCGGGCGCCGCGATCGCGATCGCCGTGCTCGGCCTCAATCTGCTCGGCGACGGCCTGCGCGATCTGCTCGATCCGCGGTTGGCACGGGAGCGTTGAGCATGAACGGCTCAGCAAGCGCCCCACTGATCGAGGTCAAGGACCTCGGCGTCCGCCTCAACACCAGCCGCGGCCCGGCGCAGGCGGTCCGCGGCGTCAGCTTCTCACTTCGCCGCGGCGAGACGCTCGGGCTGGTCGGCGAGTCCGGCTGCGGCAAATCCGTCACCGCGCTGGCGCTGATGGGCCTGCTGCCGGACAGCGCCGTCGTCAGCGGCAGCATCCGGCTCGAGGGCAGCGAACTGGTCGGCCTGTTGGATGCGCGCTACTGCAAGCTGCGCGGCAACCGCATCAGCATGATCTTTCAGGAGCCGATGACCGCGCTCAATCCGATGCACACGATCGGACGGCAGGTCGCCGAGCCGCTGCGCCGGCACACCGGCTGCGCGACGGGCGAGGCGCGCAAGCAGGCGATTGCCTTGCTCGACCGCGTCGGCCTGCCGGATGCGGCGAGGCGCGTCGATGCCTATCCGCATCAGTTTTCCGGCGGCCAGCGCCAGCGCATCACGATCGCGATGGCGTTGGCCTGCCAGCCTGACGTGCTGATCGCCGACGAGCCGACCACCGCGCTCGACGTCACCATCCAGGGCCAGATCCTCGATCTGATCGCCGATCTGGTCGAGGAGCGCGGCATGTCGATGATCCTGATCTCGCACGATCTCGGCGTCATCGCCGAGAACGTGCAGCGCATGATGGTGATGTATGGCGGCACGGTGGTCGAAAGCGGCGAGACCAATGCCGTGTTCACGCGGATGGGCCATCCCTATACCCAGGGCCTGTTCCGCGCCCGCCCAAAGCTCGGCGCGCGCAAGGGGACGCGGCTGACGACCATCGCCGGCACCGTGCCGGAGCTGGCCGACCTGCCGGCCGGCTGCACCTTCGCCGACCGCTGCGGCATCGTCGTGGAGCGCTGCCGCACAGCACTGCCTCCTGCCGTCGATGTCGGCGCCGGCCATGGCGTGCGCTGCATCAGGACCGATGTCTCGATGGCATCAGCTCCGAGGGCCGGCGCATGACCATGCTCGACCAGGCTCCGTCCGCGCGCGAGACGCCGCTGCTCGAGGTGAAGGATCTCGCGCAACGTTACACGCTGCCGCGCGAAAGTCTCTTCAAGCCGCCGGCGCAGGTGAACGCGCTCAATGGCGTCACGGCGCAGGTGAAGGCGGGCAGAAGCCTTGGCGTCGTCGGCGAGTCCGGCTCGGGCAAATCGACCTTCGCACGGCTGGTGATGGCGCTGGAGCGGCCGTCGTCGGGATCGGTCTCGCTGCTCGGGCGCGACCTCAATCAACTCCCCTCGGATGAATTGCGCCGCGCCCGGCGCGATTTCCAGATGGTGTTCCAGGATCCCTATGGCTCGCTCGACCCGCGGCAGACCATCGCGCGGATTGTCGCCGAGCCGCTGACTGCGCTGGGGCGGATCGATCGCGCCGCCTTGCGCGAGCGCGTCGCCACGGTGCTGCGCCAGGTGGGCTTGCGCGATGCCGACATGGACAAGTTTCCGCACGAATTCTCCGGCGGCCAGCGCCAGCGCATCGCGATCGCGCGCGCGCTGATCACCCAGCCAAAGCTGATCGTCGCCGACGAGCCGGTCTCCGCGCTCGACGTCTCCGTGCAGGCGCAGGTGCTCAATCTGATGCAGGACCTGCAGGACCAGTTCGCCCTGAGCTACATCCTGATCAGCCATGACCTCGCGGTGGTCGACCTGCTCTGCGACGAAATCGCGGTGATGTATCTCGGCCGTATCGTCGAGCAGGCGCGGCCGGAGGATCTGTTCGCGCACAGCGCGCATCCCTACACGCGCGCATTGCTGGATGCGGTGCCGCGCGCCCGTGCCGGTAGGGTGCGCCGGCGCCGCGGAGCCCAATTGGTCGCCTCGCAATCGTCGGCCGGGGTAGGGTGCCCCTATGCGCCGCGCTGCCCGCTGGCCGATCAGCATTGTCGCGAGACCGCGCCTGCGCTACGCAGCGTGGGGCCGGCCCATCTCGCCGCCTGCCACCACGCCGAAGCCGTGATGGCGCTGCCGCCGGCGGTGGCCGAGGCGGGTTAGCGTTCCGTGCTGGATTGGCCTAAGCTATTAGAGAAGAGGTCCGGGGGAACGAACACATGCTGAAGAAACTATCCATTGCCGCCGTCGCCGCCGCCTTTGCCATGGCGCCGCTGCCGAGCCTTGCGCAGTCCAAGAAGGACAGCGTCGTGATGGGCATGACGCTGGAGCCGCCGGGACTCGATCCGACCAACGCGGCGGCTGCGGCGATCGCCGAGGTGACGCTCTACAACATCTATGAGACGCTGACCAAGATCAACGAGGACGGCTCGGTGTCGCCGCTGCTTGCCGAGAGCTGGCAGGCCTCGCCGGACCTGAAGACCTACACCTTCAAGCTCCGCAAGGGCGTCAAATTCCACAACGGCGAGCCGTTCGATTCCGCGGCGGTGAAATTCTCCTACGAGCGCAACGCGGCGCCGACCTCGACCAACAAGGACAAGAGCCTGTACCAGGCGTTCGAGTCGGTCACCGCGCCCGATGCCGAGACCATCGTGGTGAAGCTGAAATACTCCGAGCCGAACCTGCCGTTCCTGATCGGGCAGGCGTCGGGCTCGATCGTCGAGCCGAAGAGCGCGCCGACAGATGTGACGCAGCCGGTCGGCACCGGGCCGTATACGCTCGGCGCCTGGGCCAAGGGCTCATCGATCACGCTGACGAAATGGCCGGAGTATCGTAACGCCGCCGCGATCAAGCTCTCCAAGGTGACGATCCGCTTCATCGGCGATCCCGCCGCGCAGGTCGCAGCGCTGCTGTCGGGCGACGTCGACGCGTTCCCGCGCGTCGCCGCCGCGCGCAGCCTGGCGCAGTTCAAGGCCGATCCGCGCTTCACCGTGATGGTCGGCGGCTCCAAGGCGAAGACCATCGTCGGGATCAACGAGCGCAAGAAGCCGCTTGATGACGTCCGGGTCCGCCGCGCCATCCTCGCCGCGATCGACCGCAAGGCGATGATCGACGGCGCCGTCGACGGGTTCGGCACGCCGATCGGCAGCTTCTACACGCCGGGCTCGCTCGGCTATGTCGATACCACCGGCATCAACCCCTACGATCCCGAGAAGGCCAAGAAGCTGCTGGCCGAGGCCGGCGTCACCACGCCGCTCGAACTGAGCCTGAAACTGCCGCCGCCGCCCTATGCGCGGCAGGGCGGCGAGATCCTCGCGGCGCAACTCGCCAAGATCGGCATCACCGCCAGGATCGAGAACGTCGAATGGGCGCAGTGGCTGTCGCAGGTATTTGCCGGCAACGGTCCGCATAATTTCGACCTCACCATCGTCTCGCATGTCGAGCCGTTCGATCTCGTCAAGCTGACCGAGCCGGACTACTATCTCGGCTACAAGTCCGAGGCCTTCAACGCGCTCTACCAGCAGATCATGTCGACGCCGGACGAAGCCGGCCGCGCCAAACTGCTCGGCGACGCCCAGCGCATGCTGGCCACCGACGCGGTCGCCGGCTTCCTGTTCCAGCCGCAATGGATCACCATCTCAGCCAAGAAGCTGAAGGGCGTCTGGAAGGAAGTCCCGCAGTTCGAAAACGATTTTTCGGCGTGGTCGTGGGAGTAGGTGACTAAAACTCTATCCACGTCATTGCGAGCGAAGCGAAGCAATCCATTGTCACCGCGTATGCGGACGAATGGATTGCTTCGTCGCTACGCGCCTCGCAATGACGGGGATAGACCCGTCATCCCCGCGCAAAGGCTTCGCCTTTGTCGCTGGAGGTGCGAGCCCTTGCGAGCCTCGAAGGATCGACGGCCACCAGCCGGGCCGATTCATCCTCGCAATTGCGCCGCAAGGCTCGCACCTCAGGATGACGGCGACAGGGCGCATCGCGCGGCCAAAACTACCCGCTCTGCCCCGCGCTCGCCCCGGCCACCGCCCGCGCCACGCTGGCGATCGCCTCGTTGCACTTGTCCGCGGGCGCAGTCGCGCCGGTCAGATACACCGTGACCACGATCGGCTTGCGGCCGGGTGGCCAGAATACGCCGATGTCGTTGTAGGTGCCGCGTTCGCCGGTGCCGGTCTTGTCGCCGACCCGCCAATCCGCAGGGACCCCGGCGCGCAGCCGCGCGTCGCCGGTCTTGTTGGCGACCATCCAGTCGGTCAGCGTCTTGCGTGAAGTGGCCGACAGGGCGTCGCCGAGCAGCACGCGCTGCAAATTCTTCAGCATCGCGGTCGGGCTGGTGGTGTCGCGCGGATCGCCGGGCACGGCCTCGTTCAGCGCCAGCTCCCAGCGGTCGAGCCGGCTGACATTGTCGCCGATCGCGCGGAAGAAGCTGGTCAAGCCTTCCGGCCCGCCGATCTCGTGCAGGATCATGTTGCCCGCGGTGTTGTCGCTCCGGGTGATGGCGGCCTCGCAGATCTCGGCCAGCGTCATGCCCGATGCGACGTGCTCCTTGGTGACCGGGGAATTGGCCAAGATATCCTTGGCCTCGAACCGAACGCGCTGGTCGAGGCTGGATTCGCCGCGGTCGACCCGGCGCAGCACGGCGGCCGAGGCCAGTGCCTTGAAGGTGCTGCACATCGGAAAGCGTTCGTCGCCGCGCAGGCCGGCGCGCAATCCGGTTTCGCTGTCGAGCGCGGCGACGCCGAGCCGGCCGCCGGTACCCTGCTCGATGCGAGAAAACGCCTGCTGCAGGCGCTGCGTCAGCTCGTTGCGGTCCGCCGCCGCGCTTTGCCTCGGCAGCGCGAAGGCGATCGCAAGGCCCAGCGTGCGCGTTCCAAATGTCCGTCTCGTCAGCATGTCCGATTCTCCGTTGGCGGCGCGAACCTGCCGGGCGGCGTGACGATCGACAAACAATCATTTATACAACGAGGCATGAGAAAAATGTGGTCATGATCCCGTGCGCCGCCATCTGCCGCTGAATGCGTTGCGCGCCTTCGAGGCCTCGGCGCGACTGCTCAGCTTCACCCGCGCCGGGATGGAGCTGCGCGTGACGCAGACCGCGATCAGCCATCAGGTCAAGCAGCTCGAGGACACGCTGGGCGCGTCGCTGTTTCGCCGCCTGCCGCGCGGGCTGGTGCTCACCGACGAGGGCCTCGCGTTGTTGCCCGTGCTCACCGACGCGCTCGATCGGATCGGCGCGGCGATCGACCGCATCGAGGCCAAGGGCACAAGCGAGGTCGTCACCGTCGGCTGCGTCGCGACCTTTGCCACCGGCTGGCTGCTGCAGCGGATCGACCGCTTCAAGCGCGCGCATCCCTATATCGATCTGCGGCTGCTGACCAACAACAACCGCGTCGACATCGCCGGCGACGGGCTCGACCTCGCGCTGCGCTTCGGCGACGGCTCCTGGCACGGCACCAAAGCGATCCATCTGTTGTCCGCGCCGCTGTCGCCGGTGTGCCGCCCCGACATCGCCGAGCGGCTGCGCAAGCCGTCCGATCTCGCGCAGGAGTTTCTGCTGCGCTCCTACCGCGCCGAGGAATGGCCGCTGTGGTTTGCAGTTGCCGGCGCCCCGTGCCCAAAAATCCAGGGGCCGATCTTCGACAGTTCGGTCGCGATGGCCGAAGCCGCCGCGCGCGGCGTCGGCGTCGGCCTCGTGCCGGTGGCGATGTTTGAGAACGAGCTCGTCACCGGCCGGCTGGCCCGGCCGTTCGCGGCTGAGGTTCCGGCCGGCTCGTACTGGCTGAGCTGGCTGAAGTCGAAGGACACCACGCCAGGCATGCGCGCCTTCCGCGATTGGCTGCTGGAGACGCTGCGTGCGGATGCGAGCGAGGTGGAGCGGGCGGAGGCCGCGCCTGCTCCGCGGCTGAAATCGAAAGCCAAGGCAAAGGGCAAGATGAAGGTCGCAAGGAAGCGGCGGCGTTAGTCCAAGCGTCTTCGAGCCCACCCCGTCATCCTGAGGTGCGAGCCTTGCGGCGCAATTGCGCCGCTGGGCGAGCCTCGAAGGATGCACGGCCCCGATGTCTCAATACATTCGTGGAAAAAGCCGGGCCGTCGACCCTTCGAGGGCCGCTGAAGAAGCGGCCGCCTCAGGGTGACGGTGAGGGATAACCCACGTAGCCCGGATGCAGCGCTGCGAAATCCGGGGTCAGCATCCGCGGCAAGATTCCCGGATTGCGCTGCGCTGCATCCGGGCTACGAGCTCGTGATTTCGGGATTTTAGAAGGATAATGGTGAGTTGCCCGACGTGTCAAGTGCCCGGTCGGGCGCCGGCCGCCGCCTGCCGGCTACTTTGCATGGGGTTGTTTTTTTCGATATTTGGCGGCGCGCCCGGCGACGTGAGCCCGCGGAAGCGGCGTTGGCCGGCTACGCCAGATGACACGCCACAAAATGCCCGTTGCTGCCCTCCCGCAGTTCCGGCGAGGTCTGCTTGCAGCGCTCCTCGGCGATCGGGCACCGGGTGTGGAAATGGCAGCCCTTCGGCGGATTCATCGGGCTCGGCACGTCGCCCTTCAGGCGGATGCGCTCGCGTTTGGCCTTCGGGTCCGGCACCGGCACCGCCGAGAGCAGCGCGCGGGTGTAGGGATGCTGCGGGTTGCGGTAGAGGTCGCTCGCCTTGGCGAGCTCGACGATGCGGCCGAGATACATCACTGCGACACGGTCGGAGATGTGCTCCACGACCGAGAGATCGTGGGCGACGAACAGATAGGTCAGGTTCAGCTCGGCCTGCAGGTCCTCCAGGAGGTTGATCACCTGGGCCTGGATCGAGACGTCGAGCGCGGAGACCGGCTCGTCGCAGACGATCAGCTTCGGCTCGAGGGTCAGCGCGCGGGCGATCGCGATGCGCTGGCGCTGGCCGCCGGAGAATTCATGCGGATAGCGGCGCATGTGCTCGGCCTTCAGCCCGACCTTGACCAGCAGGCTCGCGACGCGGTCCTCGCGCTCGCTGGGGGAGGTGACGGTGCCGTGGATGATGAAGGGCTCGGCGAGGATCGCGCCGACCGTCATGCGCGGGTTGAGCGAGGCGAACGGATCCTGGAACACGAGCTGCATGTTGCGCCGCATGGCGCGCAGATCGCCGCCGCCGAGGCCCATCACGCTCTGGCCGTCGAACACCACCTCGCCCGAGGTCGGCTCGATCAGGCGGAGCACGCAGCGGCCGGTGGTCGACTTGCCGCAACCGGATTCGCCGACCAGCCCCAGCGTCTCGCCGCGGCCAACCGTGAACGAGACGCCGTCGACCGCATAGACCTGGCCGATCTCGCGCGACAACAGCCCGCCCAGCACCGGAAAATGCTTCTTCAGATTGCTGACGCGCAGCAGCGGCTCGCTCATGACGCGTCTCCGAGGTGGCAGGCCATGCGATGGCCGGGTGCGATCTCGCGCAGCCGCGGCTCCCGCTCGGTGCAGATGCTCATGGCGTATTTGCAGCGCGGCGCAAAGCGGCAGCCTGGTGTCGGGTTGATCAGGATCGGCACCGAGCCGCCGATCGCCTCCAGCCGCGTCTTGTGCGCGGCGTCGAGATCGATGCGCGGGATCGAGCGGATCAGCCCTTGCGTGTAGGGATGCCGCGGGTTGCCGAACAATTCGTCGACCGGCGCTTCCTCCACCACCTTGCCGGCATACATCACGACGACGCGCTGCGCGGTCTCGGCGACCACGCCCATCGCGTGCGTGATCAGCATCACCGCCATGCCGAAGCGTTCCTTCATGTCCTGCAAGAGGTCGAGGATCTGCGCCTGGATGGTGACGTCGAGCGCGGTGGTCGGCTCGTCCGCGATCACCAGCTTGGGCCGGCACGCCAGCGCCATCGCGATCATCACGCGCTGGCGCATGCCGCCGGAGAACTGGTGCGGATAGTGGTGCACGCGGCCCGCGGCGTTGGGAATCTGCACCAGCTTCAGCATGTCGACGGTGCGCTCGAGCGCCTGCTTCTTGGTCACCGCCTCGTGGCGGCGCAGGCTCTCGGCGATCTGCTCGCCGATCGTCAACACCGGATTGAGCGAGGTCATCGGCTCCTGGAAGATGAAGCCGATCTCCTTGGCCCTGATGTCGTCGAGCTCGTGAGAGGTCAGCGGCACCAGGTCGCGGCCCTCGAACATGATCTCGCCGGCGACGATCTTGCCCGGCGGCATCGCGATCAGCTTTAGGATCGACATCGCGGTGACGGTCTTGCCGCAGCCGGATTCGCCGACCACGCACAGCGTCTCGCCGCGATTGATCGAGATGTCGACGCCGTCGACCGCCTGCAGGATGCCGGCGTCGGTGGTGAAATGGGTTTTCAGGCCCTTGATGTCGAGCAGCGCCATCAAATCACCTTGCGCGCGTCGAGCGCGTCGCGCAGCCCGTCGCCGATGAAGTTGATGGCGACCACGGCGATGAAGATCGCGCCGCCGGGGAATAGCGCCCAGTGCGGGCCGATGTCGAGAAAATCCTTGGCGTCATAAAGGATGCGGCCCCATGTGGGGGTATCAGGCGGGAAGCCGAGGCCGAGGAACGACAGCGTCGATTCTGCGATGATCGCCGCCGCGACGTCGATGGTGCCGGCGATGATCACCGGTCCGAGCGCGTTGGGCAGGATGTGGCGCACCACCTGCCGCACCGGGCTCGCGCCGAGCGCGCGCGCCGCTTCGACGAATTCCTTCTCGCGCAGCGACAGGAACTGGGCGCGCACCAGCCGCGCCACCGGCATCCAGCGCAGCCCGCCGATCACGAGCACGATCAGGATGAAGATGCCGCCCTCCGGGCCGAACACCGCCTTCAGCCCGTCGCGGAACAGATAGATCAGCATCAACAGCAGCGGCAACTGCGGTAGCGACAGGAACAGGTCGGTCAGCCACATCAGCGCGTAGCCGAGCGCGCCGCGCGACATGCCGGCCAGCGCGCCGATCAGGGTGCCGACGAACACCGAGACCAGCATCGCGGCGAGCCCGACCGCGAGCGAGATCCGGCCGCCATAGATCATGCGGGCCAAAATATCCTGGCCGAGATCGTCGGTGCCGAACGGATGCGCCAGCGACGGCCCCTGCAGGCCCGCGACGACGTCCATGTCGCTGATCGAGACGCGCCAGGCGAACGGGCCGAGTACGACGGCTGCGATCAAGAGCAGCAGCAGCACGGCACTGACCACGGCCGGTCTGTGCCGGCGGTAGCGCCGCCAGGTCTCGCGCCAGGGCGAGTAGCCGCGCCGCTGCGGTTCAGCGGAAGGAGATGCGAGGGTCAAGCCAGCCATAGAGCACGTCTGCAATCAGGTTGAACAGCACCACGAGACACGCGAAGACGAAGGTCACGGCCATCACGACCGGCGTGTCATTGGCGAGGATGGAAGAGATCAGGAGCGAGCCGATGCCGGGAATCCGGAAGATCTGCTCGGTGACGATGGCGCCGCCGAACACCGCGGGCATCTGCAGCGCGATCAGCGTGACCACCGGGATCATCGCGTTGCGCATCACATGCTTGACGATCACCTTGGCCTGGCCGAGCCCCTTGGCGCGGGCGGTGGTGACATAGTCGAGACGGATCACGTCGAGCATCGCCGAGCGCACGAAGCGGGTCATCGACGCCGCCTGGAACAGGCCGAGCACCATCACCGGCATGATCGCCTGGCGGATCATCTCCAGCACCCAGGGAATGCCGGTGGCCTTGATGTCGGTCGAATAGACGAACGGCAGCCAGTCGAGCTTCACCGAGAAGATCAGAATGAACAGGATGCCGGTGAAGAAGGTCGGCAGCGAGAATCCGATGAAGGCGAAGGTGTTGGCGATCTGGTCGAAGATCGAGTAGGGCCGGGTGGCGGCGTAGACGCCGACCGGAATGGCGATCGCCAGCGCCAAAAGCTGCGCTGAGCCGATCACGTAGAGCGTGGTCGGCAGCCGCTGCAGGATCAGCGTGTCGACATTCATGCGGCTGACGAAGGAGAAGCCCCAGTCGCCCTGCGCCATCGCCGCGAGCCAGTGCAGATAGCGGAGATAGATCGGGTCGTCGAGGCCGAACTTGGCGCGCAGCGCCGCCTGCACCTCGGGCGGCACGTTGGGATTGGTCGCGAGCTCGCCGAACGGATCGCCCGGCGCCAGCGCCAGCACGATGAACAGCACGAGCGAGATCCCGAGCAGGCTCGGGATCGCGATCATCAGGCGACGCAGGACATACTGACTCATGGGGAGATCATCTAACTAACGCTCGCACATAGGGCACGATGATTTTGCTTCCAGTCGACAGGCGAGCTCGAACTTCACCTCGCCCCGCTTGCGGGGAGAGGTCGGAATTCAAGCACCGCTTGAATTCCGGGTGAGGGGGATTCTCCACGAACTCACCGTCCACCGCATTCGCTGATAAAGCCCCTCATCCCGACTCTCTCCCCGCAAGGACAGGGAGAGAGGAAGCAATTTCCGGGCCGGTGCTCAGGCTTCCCGGTACCAGTCCTGCAGATTGTCGGTCTGGTTGGCCCAGCCGGAGAGCGCCGGCCGCAGCGAGTTGGTGCAGGCCTCTACCGCGGCGCGATGCATCACCGGGATCACCACCGTGTCCTGCCACATCAGGTCGTTGCTCTTGACGTAGAGGTCGGCCCGCTTGATCGGATCAGTCTCGGTATCCGCCGCATCGACCGCGGCGTCGAAATCCTTGTTGACCCAGCGCGGGAAGTTGCGGCCCTGCCACTTGTTGTCCTTGGTGGCGACCTCGCGCGAGTGATAGCGGCGCATGTGCAGCGCCGGATCGGGCTGCGTCATCGGGATCTGGAACATCTCGATGTCGGCGTAGAATTTCGCATAGGTGTCGGGATTGGCGACGTCGGAGGAGAAGAACACCGAGGCCACCACCGATTTCAGCTCGACGTCGATGCCGGCCTTCTGGCAGGCCTGCTTGACGATCGCCTGGGTCTTCTGGCGCGGCCCGTTGATCGAGGTCTGGTAGAGCAGCTTCAGCTTCTTGCCGTCCTTCTCGCGGATGCCGTCCCCGCCGATCTTCCAGCCGGCCTCGTCGAGCAGCGCGCTCGCCTTCTCGATCGAGAATTCCCATTTGGTGTTCTTGGAGACGAATTCTTCCGGACCATTGAGATAGTTGGACGTGGTGCGGCCGGCGCGGCCGTAGATCACCTTCTTGACGGACTCGCGGTCGACCAGCAGCGCCAAGGCCTTGCGCACGCGGGCGTCGGACAGGATCGGATGCTTGGTCTTCATCGAGGAACGTTCGCCGTCGACCTCGGTGTTCGGGTCGGTGAAGTTGAGGGCGATGAACTCGATGTCGCCGCCGACCGCATAGAGCGTCTTGCCCTTGCCGCCCTTCTCGAGCCGCAGCAGCACCTCGTCCTCGACCTGGATGTTCCAGGCGAAATCATATTCGCCGGTCTGGATCACCGCGCGCGCCGCCGAGACTGCGTCGCCGCCGCCCTTCATCTCGATGGTGTCGAAATGGGGCCGGTTCGCCATGTGGTAGTCGGGATTGATCTCGCCGCGGATCAGGTCGCCCGGCTTGAACTCGACGAACTTGTAGGGCCCGGTGCCGACCGGCTTCAGATTGTTCGGCGCCTCGCGCGACTTGCCGCCCTTGTACTCCGCGAACAGGTGTTTTGGGATGATGCAGCCATAGGCGCCGACAAAGGCGTTGGCCCAGAACGGGGTCGGCTGCTTGAAGGTGATGCGAATGGTGAGGTCGTTGACCTTCTCGACGGTCATGTCGGCGTAGGTGCCGCTCGAGACCGCCGCGGTCGCGGGATCGGTGGCGTATTCCCAGTTGAACACCAGGTCGTCGGCTGTAACCGGTTTGCCGTCGTGCCATTTCACGCCGGGCTTGAGTTTCCAGGTCACCGATTTGGCGTCGGCGGAGAGCCCGCCGTTCTGGATTGAGGGAATTTCCGCGGCAAGGATCGGGTTGAGATGGCCGTCGGCGTCCCAGCTCGCGAGCGGTTCGTAGAAGATGCGCGAGCCGTCCTGGTCCTTGGTGCCGGTGGCGAAATGCGGGTTGAGCAGGGTCGCGCCCTGCCACCACAGCAGTTTCAGCGGACCGCCGCCGCCGCGCTTGGTCGGCTTGTAGGGATTGGGGCTCTGCGCCATCGCGACGCCGCCGATGGCGAGAATCTGGTTGGCCATCGGCGCCGTGAGGCCGACGGCGATCATCCGCTGCACGAAGGCACGGCGGTTCATCCGGCCGTCCTTCACGTCGTCGATCATGGTTCGCAGGTCTTTGTCGAACATAGTCCCCTCGTCCGGTTCCGGTTATTGCGGCTGGCCACGACAAGCGGGCCGCCGGGTATTTGGCGGCAGGATGGCACACCGAATGACCGCGAAGGTCAACGTCTCCAGCGCCACAGGTCCTAGGTCTTTTGGCTATCGCTTGGGCAGAATCTTTCGCGACCGCACACGGCTTCGGCAATCGGGCGCCAAAGTCCGTCCCTCCGCGCCTCGGACTTGCGGAAAATTTGTTCGTTATCCTTTGTTCCGAGGCGGTTTTTTCTCTCGCGCCCGGGCCTCGCCGAAGCGGCGGGCCGGGCGCGGCAAACTGCGGCGTTACGCCACCGACATTGTCAACGGCGGTGCAACATGCGCCGGCAGCGGGCTGACATAGGGGGTGCGGGCGGTCCGCCTGGTCAGGTCGGCCTTGGCGGCCTCGATCAGCTTGGGATCCAGCAATGCCCTGACGCCGAGCCCGGCCATCGCCTTCGCGGCCTGCACCATAGCCTTGTGCGCCGCCGGGGTCTTGCCCTGCGCCACCACCTGCCAGGTGTGGAACGGGGTGCCGATCGCAACCGTCGGTGCATGGACCTGCACCGTCGGCACCACCCAGCTGACGTCGCCGACGTCGGTCGAGCCGATCAGCGGATTGCGCTTGGCGTCGATCGGCACCAGGAAGTCGGCGAGCGGCCGGTCGGTCGGCTCCATGCCGATCGCGTAATACACCGAGGCGATGTCCTTGTCGGTCAGGGTCGCGCGGATCTTGCCGGCGAAATCCTTGTCGGCATCGTCGAAATGCGGCGGGCCGAGCTCCTCCATGATGCGGTGCAGCTCCTGCTCCAGCGGCGTGTTGGGCAGGATGTTGGAGACTGCGGAGATGATCTTCATCTCGACCTTGGTCTCGGTCATCAGCGCCGCGCCCTGCGCGATCTTGTGCACGCGCTCGACCAATTCGTTCATGCCGGGCAGGTCGCGGGCGCGGATCGAATAGCGCACCCTGGCATGGGCCTGCACCACGTTCGGCGCAATCCCGCCGGTGTCGAGCAGCGCGTAGTGCACGCGCGCGTCGCTCGGCATGTGCTCGCGCATGTAGTTGACGCCGACATTCATCAATTCCACCGCGTCGAGCGCGCTGCGGCCGAGATGCGGCGAGGCCGAGGCGTGCGAGGTGCGCCCGGTGAAGCTGAAATCGGCGCGGGTGTTGGCGAGCGACGGCGTCACCGCGACTTCCCAGAAGCTGTGCGGGTGCCAGGTGATGGCGATATCGGCGTCCGCGAATGCGCCGGAGCGCACCATGAAGGCCTTGGCCGCGCCGCCTTCCTCGGCGGGACAGCCGTAATAGCGCACGCGCCCCGGCACCTTGTTCTCGGCGAGCCAGTCCTTCACCGCGGTGGCGGCGAGCAGTGCCGAGGAGCCGAGCAGATTGTGCCCGCAGCCATGGCCATGGCCGCCGCTCTCGACCGGGCGATGCTCGGCGACACCGGCCTCCTGGCTGAGGCCGGGCAGGGCATCGTATTCGCCCATGAAGGCGATCACAGGGCCGCCTTCGCCCCATTCGCCGATCACCGCGGTCGGAATCCCGGCGACGTTTTCCGTGATGCGAAAGCCCTGATGGCGCAGCTCGGCCAGATGTTCGGCGCATGAGCGCGCTTCGGTGTAGCAGACCTCGGGCATCGCCCACACGCGGTCGCTCAGCTCGATGAATCGCGGCTTGATGGTGTCGACGCCGCGCCAAACATCACTACGGTTATCCATTTGCTCCGGTCCTTGCAAGGCAATCTGAAGCGCCGGACGCTAGCAGCTTGGCATCAGCGCGCCTAGCACTTAGCGGCAGGGCAGCATTCCCGCAGCGCCACATCTGGAAACATCTTGAGATCCGGTCGGTGCCGCAGCACTAGTCCACCTCTCCCTTGGGAGAGGTCGGCGCGCAGCGCCCGGTGAGGGGCTACGGTCTCTCGTTGGAGCTGCGGCCCCTCACCCGATTTGCTGCGCAAATCGACCTCTCCCCGTCGGGGAGAGGTGAACGGAATGCGCGGACAAATCGATGCACTACAAACTCAGCGCGCGCTGAGCTTGTCCAACCCCTTCCAGTCGAACGCGACGCCGTGCCCATGGCGATCCGGCGCGATCGCCATGCCCTGTTCCAGCACCAGCGGATGTTCGATATAGCGGTCGAGCCCAAAACCGTGCGCCTCGAGATAGGAGCGGTTCGGGCAGGCCGCTAACAGATGCACGGTGATATCGTGCGCGCCATGGCTGGTGACGGGGATGTTGAACGCCTCGGCGAGGCGGGCGATTTTCATGAAGCTGGTGACGCCGCCGCAATTGGTGACATCGGGCTCGGCATAGGACAGCGCGCCGCCGGCGATGTACGGCTTGAACTCCCACAGGCTGCGCAGGTTCTCGCCGGCCGCGATCGGCACGCCGCCCGCCCTGAGGATGCGGGCATGGCCCTCGACATCGTCGGGAATGGTCGGCTCCTCCAGCCAGGTCAGGTCGAACGGCAGCAGCGCGCGCGCGGCGCGGATCGCCTCCTCGACGGTCCACTTCATGTTGGCGTCGGCCATCAATGGAAACTCGTCGCCGAGATGGCCGCGCATCGCCTTGACGCGCGCCACGTCGGCCGCGAGGCTGGGGCGGCCGACCTTCATTTTGATGGCGCGAAATCCCTTGCCGAGGTTGTCGTCGGTCTGCTTGAGCAGCCCGTCCAGCGGCAGATCGAGATCGATGCCGCCGGCATAGCAGGGCACGCGGCGATCGAAGCCGCCGAGCAGCCGCCACAGCGGCAACGATGCGCGCCGCGCCTTCAGGTCCCACAGCGCGATGTCGAGCGCCGAGAGCGCCAGCACCGCCGGCCCGCCGCGGCCGCCATAGTGCAGCGCCCACCACACTTTGTGCCAGAGCTGCTCGGTGTCGTCGGCTTCCATCTCAAGCGCGACCTCGCCGATTTCGCGGCTCAGAATATCCGCGACGGCGCCGCCGTTGCGGCCGACCGTGTAGGTGTAGCCGGTTCCCACGGCACCGTCGGCATCGCGGGCACGGATCGTGATCAGCTCGAACGCCGTGATCTCGCCATGCGTGCTGTCGCTCAGCACCACCGGAAGCGGGATCTTGTAGAAGCCGATCGTGAAGTCCTTGAGGATGGCCATGTCGGGACCTCCCTGATAGTTGCAGCGCGATACGCACGATCCCAAAAGCCGCCGCCGGCTGCAACCGTCAGCGGCTGAATGCCTGCCTTGAGCGGCTAGCCATATCAAATGATGCCAGCGTTGTCGCGTGTGCTCAGCTCTGCCAGGGCGTATTGCGGATTCGCGTGCAGGCGTTCGGCTTGTGGAATGTGTGGTCGTGCTCCTGGATGAAGTCGAAGTTGACCGTGCCGAACGTGGTCTGCGGTTTCTTCAGTGCCGAGCAGGTTTGAACCTGGATGAACTCATTCTTGAAATCGCCGCGGGGAAAGGCGGCGACGACCTGATCGCGCTGCTCCGGTGTGTAGTCATCGTAACCGATCCCGACGACATCGACCAGCACGCCCGCATTGGTGAGCGCGATCTCCGGCCGCATGTATTGCGGGATGCCGGGCGTGGTGTGCAGGGCGATCGCTTCCCACACCAGGTCCGCTTGCGGCTCGGGGATGCCGTGGCTCCTGAGAAAGGCGCGCGCCGCGTCGGCGCCGTCGACTTCAAAGCGCTTTGTTTCGGTATGGAAGGCGTCGGCGAGGCCGAGGTCATGAAACAGCGCTGCGACATAGAGCAGCTCGGCGTCGAACTTCAGCTTCTGCCGGATGCCCTTCAGCGCGCCGAACGCGAACACCCGAACCGAATGGTTGAACAGCATCTCGGATTCGTGCTGCCGCACCAGCTCGGCGGCCTCGCGGGCGATCTTGCTGTCGGGAATCACGATGCCGGAAATCTCGGCCATTGCAGTGCTCCTGGTCTTCGCGTGTCCGCTGGACGCGGCCGACAGTTTCGCAATCGATGCGCTGGCTGTGGATCGTCCTCGACCAAGATAAAATCGCGAACCTTGAACAGGAAGTGCCTTGCGCGATGAATATCCTGCAGCAAGGTATTGAGGCCGATGCAGATCGCGCTCAGTCGGGCTCGCGCGGCTTGCTGCGCGCGAGGCTTTTCAGCTCGCGGTCGATGATGGTGCAGACCCTCCGCTGCGCCAGCAGATCAAGCCGCGCACGGGTGGTGCCGCGCTTGATCTTGCCGTTGATTTCGAATGACCAGCTCCAGAGATCCGGTTCGATGTTGGTGACCGTGTACTGGATGTCCCGATGGCGATCGATCAGCTTCTTCATGCCGTTTCTTTTTGTTGGCTGAAGGCTGCATAGCCAGATCGGGAACCCGTCGGGTATCCGGACGACTACTTACGCAATTGGTCTAACGCCCGGTGCCGCGTGACGGAATTTTGCGGGGACGACACCGAGCAAGGTGTTTGACATGCGAATCGGGGGCGCTCTTCTCTGCCCGTCATCCTGAGAGCTTGTTAAGCTTTGTCCTCATCTACCGTTGTCATCGCCCGGCTTGACCGGGCGATCCAGTACGCCGCGGCCCCTCGCTTCTATCACCGGCGTCTCTGGAATACTGGATCACCCGGTCAAGCCGGGTGATGACACCGAGCAAGTTGAGCAAACCCCTGATCAGGGTGACGGGACTGACAGTGGCGTTCGTCAAAACCTTCCCGCCATCTCCGCCAGCCTGCGATGCGCGGCCTCGCGCGCGGCGCGGATCGGCTCGGTGGGGCCGGTGGTCGGGCCGATCGGCACGAAGCGCACGTCGCTGATGCCGATGAAGCGCAATGCCTCGCGCAGATAGGGCGTCGCCATGTCGATGCGGCCGCGGTTCATGCCGGTGACGAAGTCGCTGCCGCTGGCGACGATCACGACGGTCGGCCGGTCCTTGAGCAGCGGCAGGTAGCCGGTCGCGGGATCGAAGCGGAAGGTCAGGCCGGGCTGGATGATCACGTCGAGCCACTGCTTGAGCTTGTAGGGGATCGAAAAATTCCACATCGGCGTCGAGATCAGCACGCGATCGGCCAGCGACAGCCGCAGCGCGAGGCGCTCGGCGACCGCGAACGCATCGCGCTGCGAGTTGGTAAAGGGCTTGCCGCCGATCCGGGAATATTTGGCCTCCAGCAGATAGCCTTCGAAATCCGGCAGCGGATCGCGCCATAGGTTCATCGCATCGATCTCCCAGTCCGGGCGCGCCGTGCGAAAGGCGTCGAGGAAGACCCGCGCACCGTCGGCCGATTCCGACTCAGTGCGGGGCGAGCAGGCGAGGTGAAGCAGCTTTGGCACCACCGCCCCTTCAGCCAAGCGCCTTGATCACGGTGTCGGCGTTGGTCACCACCGAGACGTTCTGCAGCGCAAAATTGATCGCAGCGTTGTGCCAGTCGGCGTTCATGGTCGAGCAGCAGTCCTCCGGCACGATCATGAAGTAGCCCTTGTCGGCGCCGGTGCGTGCGGTGTGCTCGACCGACATGTTGGTCCAGGCGCCGGTGTTGATGATCATGTCGCGGCCGGTGGCTTTCAGGATCGTCTCCAGCCGGGTGCCTTCCCAGGCGCTCATCCGCATCTTCTCGACCACGAAGTCGCCCGGACGCGGCTCGAGGCCGGAGACCGGCGCGGCGCCCCAGCTGCCGCGCACCATCGCCTTGCTGTCGACCAGCCCCTCGAACAACGGCGCATTCAAGGTCACGCCGGGTGCGCCGGGTTCGACGACGAACCAGACATGGATGATGGCGACGCCGCGGGCGCGCGCCGCCTCGGCAACGCGGCGGACGTTCTCGACAACGTGCTGCCGGCGCGCATGCGCGGGCGCGCCGGAATCCGCAAACGCGCCGCCATCCATGATGACGTCGTTCTGCATGTCCTGGATGATCATCGCACAGCGCTGCGGATCGATCCGCATCTCGCCGGTAGCGAGGTTCGGCACCGCCGTCGACGAGGCGGCGCCCGCGCCGCCGGGCTTGCCGCTCATATAGGGCTCGTGGCGCGGCCCGACTTTTGTCGGGATCGCATAGACCGAATGGGTCGCGGTCAGATAGAGCGTGCGGAAATCAGGTCCGCCCCAGGCGAGATTGGCGACCAGCTCCGGCAGGCGGACCTTGCCGAGCAGATTGCCGGCGGGCGAATAGACCCAGACACCGCCGGGCGCGGTGACCCAGACATTGCCGCGCTGGTCGCACTTCATGCCGTCGGGCAGGCCGGGCTCGAGCTCGGAGCGGATGCCGGAGGCGAACACCCGCGGATTGGCGAGTGCGCCGTCGGCGGTGACGTCGAAGGCACGGATCAGCGCCTGCACGGTGTCGTTGACATAGAGGATGCGCTCGTCGGGCGAGAAGCACAGCCCGTTCGGCTGCTCGAACAGATAGCGGTCGACGAGAAGCTGCGGCGCGCCGCCGCCTGATGGCACGCGGTAGACGCCCTGAAAGCCGAGCTGGCGCGGCCGCTCGACGCCATAGACCGGCATCCGGCCATACCAGGGATCGGAAAAATAGATCGCACCCGAGGAGTGCACGCAGACGTCGTTGGGGCTGTTGAGCTCCTGGTTGTCGTAATGCGAGGCCAGTACCTCGCGCCGTCCGTCCGGCCGCTCGCGGATCAGCGACGACGTCGCGTGCTCGCAGACGATCAGATTGAGGTCGGCATCATAGGTCATGCCGTTGCATTTGTTCGAGGGGCGCCGGACCTCGACCACGCCGCGCCGCGCATCCCAGCGCCGGCGCACGTCGCCGGGCATGTCGGAGAACAGCAGAAAGTGTTCGAGCGGATGCCAGATCGGGCCCTCGGTGAAATCAAAGCCCGTGCCGACCTGGCCGACCGGCGCGTAGGGGTCGATCAAGTCCTCGAACTCGCTGCGCAGCGTGACATGCGTCATCGCGTCGATCCTTCACTTACGCCGGAAACCAGCTGCGTTGCGGCAGGCTCTGCACCACCGGCCCCGGCACCTGGTCGTGCAGCCGCCCCACCACCATGCCGCCCTCGATCTTCGCCGGGCGATCGTGCACCGGCAGCAGGTAGCGCGAGCCGGCGAGCAGTTTTTTGATCGCGGCCTTCTCCGCCCGCTTGCTGGTACCGTGGTTGCCGGTGGTGCGCGGCTCGGCGTCGTGAATTTCGTTGAAGGGATTTACGATCTGATCGTTGAAGTCATAGATCACGTCGCCGCAGATCGTCGCTATGCCGTCGGCCGTGTGGACGTGGATGTTCATCGAGCCCTCGGTGTGGGCGTTGGCGGCGTCGCAATAGACGCCCGGCATCAGCTCGACCGGGCCGGTGACCTCGAGATCGAGGAAGCGCAGCGCGCTCTTGGTGTGCAGGCGGTCGATCAAATGCTTGATGTCGGGGGCCGGATACTGCGGGTGCATCAGGCCGGAGACGGAGTATTCCAGCTCCTTGCGGTTGAGCACGACGGTGGTGTTCATCGGGAACAGATCGTCCTTGCCGGCATGGTCGATGTGCAGATGGGTGTGGCAGACGAAGCGGACGTCGCCCATCCGCACGCCGTGGCGGGCGAGCTGGTTCTCGATCATGTTCTCGTGGAACTGGAGCCCGCGCATGCCGAGCGTCTCCATGATCTGGTTGGAGCGATAGCCGGTGTCGACCAGCACGGGGTAGGGGCCGCCGAGGATCAAGAAGCCGAGCGTCAGCACACGCTTGGTGCGGCCGCAATTGTGTCCCAGGACGAGGAAGCTCGATTCCAGCTCGATATCGCCATAGTCCAGGATCTTGATCTCCAACGGCATTACATCCCTCCCAATTCCTGTTGTGTCGTTTTGCGCGCGCCGCGCCTACGGCCCTAGCCGATAGACTCGCGCCGCCGTGCTACTGAAGATCGCCTCGCGCTGCGTAGGCGTGAGGCGCGCAGCCGCCTCCTTGAAGGCGCCGATGAGGTCGCGGTAGCTGGTCCACAGCTTCTCGATCGGAAAGTTCGAGCCGAACAGGCAGCGCTCCGCGCCGAAGATCGCGACGGTGTCGGTCACGACATCCGCGATATGCGCGCCATCGTTGCGGTGGATGAAGGTGCCGAGCCCGGACAGTTTTGAGACCACGTTCGGGCATTGCGCGAGGCGCGCCATGCCGGCGCGCCAGGCGGCGCGGCCCTGCGGCGACAGATCCTCCAGCATGCCGGCATGCTGCAGCACGAACGTCACGCCGGGGCAGGCATCGGCGAGGCCGGCGGCATCAGTCATCTGCGGCGCGAACACCTGCAGATCAAAGCTCCAGCCATAGTCGGCGAGATAGCCGATATTGCGCCGAATGGTCGGATCGGCGCAGAGATCGGGCCGCGTCGCGAAACGATACAGCGGGTTGTCGTGCCAGTGCAGCTGCATGCGCACCCCGCGCACCAGCGGATAGCGTTTCAGGCGATCGAGTTGTGGGCGGACGTCGTCGACGGAAAAATCGGCGTAGGCGACGAGCGCGTGTGGCCAGCCATGCGCGTCGGCGGTCTGCTGCACCCAAGCGGCCTCGTCCTCGAACTGGCCGGTCGGCCAGTTGGTCTGGACGTAGACCGAGCGGGTGACGCCGGTGCCCTTGAGGTCGTCGAGATACTCTTGAATCGGATAATCGCGGCGGATCGGCTCATAGGGGCCGAAGATGCGCGGCTGCATCGGGCCCGACAGCCAGGCGAGATCGGCCTGTCGCCAGATGTGGTGATGGCCGTCGACAATGTCGGTCACGCAGCTCTCCTTCGTCCAAGCGACAGCAGGTGCGCGACGATCGACGCGCTCGATCCGCCGTCGACGAGATCATCGACGAAGCGCTCGATCGCGACCAGCGCCTCGGTTTGCGGCTTGAAGCTCGGCGAGGTCGCCAGCGGCGTCAGCCAGCTCACCCGCCAAGCCCGCCGCGCCAGCTTTGCCACCGCATCGCGCAGCGCGGCGGGATCGCCGCGTTCGAGGCCGTCGGAGACGATCACGACCGCGGCGCCGCGGGCATAGCCGCCGAACCGCGGCACGGCCAGAAACGCCTGTAGCGCGTCGCCGATTCTTGTACCGCCGTCCCAGTCGCTGACCAGGAACGATGCGGCGCTCAGCGCCTGCTCGCGGCGCTTCAGCCGCAGCGCACCCGTGACGCGGGTCAGCCGCGTGCCGAAGGTGAACACCTCGACATTGCCGGCCGACTGCATCAGCGCATGCGCCAGCTTCATGTTCTCCTCGGTGCGCGCCTTCATCGAGCCGGAGACGTCGATCAGCAGCAGCATTTTTCGCGCCC
This sequence comes from Bradyrhizobium ivorense, assembly GCF_900696085.1. Lineage (GTDB taxonomy): Bacteria > Pseudomonadota > Alphaproteobacteria > Rhizobiales > Xanthobacteraceae > Bradyrhizobium > Bradyrhizobium ivorense. The sequence continues at coordinate 176,669 of NZ_CAADFC020000009.1, read as the reverse complement.
GCGGCCGGCGGCGCAGCCGCCCGAGCCGCAGCACCTCGCCGTCATTGCGGACGCTGTCGCGCAAAGTGCGGCGGAGATCGGCGAACGGGCCGGAGCGCGCCCGCCGCCGCCGGTGGCCGCGCCGCCGCGGCAGCCGCCGGGCCGCCTCGCGCGACAATCTTCGCAGTGGGTCGCTCATCGACGTCTGCGCGAAGCGGCGTTCGACCAGCGCCTCGGCGCGCGCGGCGGCGAGGCCGGATTCATTGGCCTCCTCAGCGAGCGGCGGTTCGTCGTCGCCGCGGCCTTGTTCCTGCAGGCGGACGGTCTCCTCGTCCTCGCCCTCGGCCTGCTCGATCGCCTCCGCGCCGCGGAAATGGATGTCGAACAGACGGTCATAGGTCGCGCGGCGCTCTGGCGGCGGCGCCAAGGTCGCGAGCCCGGCCTGGCGAATGTGCTCGAGGCTGCGCGGCCCGAGCAGCTCGATCGCGGCCAGAAAACTCGTGGTCTGCTCCGGCGCGACTGAAAAGCCATTGGCGCGCAGCAGCACGACAAAGGAGACGAAGATTTGCGCGGCGCGCGGCAGCCTGGGATCGTCGCTCACGCGGCCGCCTCCGCGATGATGGCGTCGAGCCGGGGCGAGATGTAATGCAGGTCTTCCTCGTCCTTCAGCGCTACGCCGATCGAGCGCTTGAACGCGTCGGGCCAGCGCGCGCCGCCCTTGTTGAGCAGGGTTGCGGCCTCAGCCCAGTCGACGGCTTCTGCAATGCCCGGGGCCTTGCTCAGCGGCTCGCGGCGGAGACGGCCGACCGCGGCGACCACGGCGCGGGCCGTGGCTTCGGCGACGCTGGAGGCCCGCATCATCACGATCCGCGCCTCGCGCTCGGCGTTCGGGTAGTCGATCCAGTGGTAGACGCAACGCCGCCGCAGCGCCTCGTGCAGGTCGCGGGTCCGGTTGGAGGTCAGCACCACGACCGGATGCTCTGCGGCGCGCACCGTGCCGCGCTCCGGGATCGAGATCTGGAAGTCGGAGAGGAATTCGAGCAGGAAGGCCTCGAACTCCTGGTCGGCGCGGTCGATTTCGTCGATCAGCAGCACCGTCGCATCGGGCGCCCGCAACGCAGCGAGCATCGGACGCTCGATCAGGAACGACTCGCCGTAGATGTCGATGCTCTCCTCGCCGGCCTGGCGGATCGCCAGCATCTGGCGCGGATAATTCCACTCATAGAGCGCCGCGGAGGCGTCGATGCCCTCATAGCACTGCAGGCGGATCAGCCTGCGGCCGAGCACGGCGGCGATCGCCTTCGCGGCCTCGGTCTTGCCGACACCGGGCGCGCCCTCGAGCAGCAGCGGCTTGCCGAGCGCGAGCGAGAGATAGGACGCGGTCGCGATGCCGTCGTCGGCGAGGTAATAGGCCGCGCGCAGCGCCTTCTCCAGCGCCTCCGGGCTGTCGATGCCGACGATGTTGCTGCGGACCGGCATGGCAAAACCTCAGCGCCGCGGCTGCGGCCGCGCGCCGCCCTGCGCCTTGATCGCGCGCAGCACCTTCTCCGGCGTGATCGGCAGATCGTCGATCCGTACCCCGACCGCGTTGAAGATCGCATTCGCGACCGCGGGCAGCACCGGATTGGCGCACATCTCGCCCGGCCCCTTGGCGCCGAACGGCCCGTCGGGCGCGGGACGTTCCAGCACCGCGATATCGTGCGGGCAGATGTCGCCCGGACCCGGCATCAGATATTCGACGAAGTCGCGCGGCCCGTGCACCGGCTCCGGATAGTACGGCTCCGGCGTCTCGTAGAGCGCGTGGCTGACGCCCATCCAGGCGCCGCCGACCAGTTGCTGCTCGACCAATCGTGGATTGAGCGCGCGGCCGAGCTCATAGGCGGAGTCCATCCTGACCATGGCGACCTCGCCGGTTTCGTCATCGACCTCGACCTCGGCGACCAGGCAGGCATGCGCGTAGCACGTCGCCGGCGACATCTCGCCAGTCTCCGGATCGACGTCGGACAGCGGCACCAGAAAGATGCCGCGGCCCGAGATGGTCTTACCCTGCTTGAACTGCGCGGCGATCGCGACGTCCTTGGTCGAGATCGAGCGGTGCGGCGCGCCCTTGACATGGATGTTGCCGCGGCCGTCGGTCTCGAGATCGGCGGCGTTCACCTCAAGCTCCTCGGCGGCCGCTTCCATCATCACGCCGCGCGCCTCGCGCGCCGCCGCCATCACGGCGTTGCCGACACGATGGGTGCCGCGCGAGGCGAACGAGCCCATGCAGTGCGGGCCGGTGTCGGAATCCGCCGTGTCGACATAGACGTCCTCGACGGGAACACCGAGCGTCTCGGCGCAGATCTGCCGCGTCACCGACTTCATGCCCTGGCCGAGATCGATCGAGGACAGCGCCACCGTGAATTTGCCGCTCGGATTCGAATGCACCAGCGCCTGGCTCGGATCGCCGCCGAGATTCATGCCGATGGGATAGTTGACCGACGCGATGCCGCGCCCGCGATGCCTGGTCATGGTCAGCGCCTCCTGGTGCCGAAGACGGAAGAGAAGCGGGTGGCGCCATGCGACGGCGCCGATGGTCGCGGTGGCGGTGGTGGCGCCGGCGGAGGAGGCGGGGGCGGCGGCTCGCGGCTTGCGGCCGGCGCTCGGTCATACGTCGTGCGCGGCTGCACGGGTGCGGCCGCAGGCGGCGCAGGCACCTCGCGCGGGGTCGGGGTTACGGCAGCGCGCGCGCCGCCGCCATCCTTACGCGACGACATCCGTTTGAATTCGTCGCGGATCGGCCATTTGGCCTTCTCGGCGGCGACCTGCACGCATTCGATCAGCGCCGTGTTCTTGGCCTCGCGGCGGTGCGCCTTCATGTCGCCGTCGCGATACGCATTGAGGATCCGGAACTCCATCGGGTCCATGCCGACCAGATGCGCGAGCTTGTCCATCTGGCATTCGATGGCAAAATCCATCGCGGTGACGCCGAAGCCGCGCATCGCGGTCGCCGGCGTGCGGTTGGTGAACACGCAGTAGACATCGCCATGGACGTTCGGGATCGTGTAGGGGCCGGGCAGATGCGCGGCGCATTTCACCGCCGCGTAGCTCGACAACCGCGTATAGGCGCCGCTGTCGAAATAGGCGCGCACCTTGCGGGCGACGATGCGGCCGTCGCGCATCACGCCGTCCTCGATGTAGATGCGCTCGGCGCCGCGCGGCGGGCCGTATTGCATCTCCTCCTCGCGCCCGAACACGTAGCGCACCGGCCGTCCGGTCAGCATCGCGCCGAGGATGCAGAGCGGCTCGGTCAGGGTGTCGACCTTGCCGCCGAACCCGCCGCCGACCGTGCCGCCGATGAAGTGGAAGGTGTTGGACGGCACGTCGAGGATCTTCGCGCAGGTGTCGACCGAGAAGAACAACGCCTGCGTCGAGGTGTAGACGATGTAGCGGCCGTTGGTGTCGGGCGCTGCGATCGAGCCGTTGGTCTCGGTCGGCGCGTGCTCGATCGGCGACATCTGGTAGCGCTGCTCCAGCACATGGTCGGCGCCGGCCAGTGCACGGTCGGCGTCACCGAAACGCAGCTGCTGGTGATCGTAGGTCTCGTGATAGGTGAAGGTGTTTTTGGGATAGACCTCGTTGACCACGGGTGCGCCCGGCTTCAGCGCGTCCTCGACGTCGAACACCGTCGGAAGCGGCTCATAGTCGATCTTCACCTTCGCGATGGCCTCATAGGCCTCGCGCGGGCTGTCGGCGACGATGGCGACGACCGGCTCGCCTTTGTAGCGTACCTTGTCGACCGCCAGCGACGGCTCGTCGTCCTTGCCGAAATTGATCAGGCTGAGCAGCGTGTTCAGATTGCGCGGCACGTCGGCGGCACGGATCACCCGCCGCACGCCCGGCGAGCGCTCGGCCTCGGAGGTATCGATGCGGCGCAGCCGGGCATGCGCATGGGCGCTGCGGACCACCTTCAAATGCAGCATGCCCTGCAGCTTGTGATCGTCGAAATAGGGCGAGGTGCCGGTGACATGGCCGAGCATGTCCTGGCGCTGCGTGCCCTTGCCGATTTCTTTCAGGTTATCGTCGCGCTCGTCGGCGAACAGGTCCTTGCGGAGTTCCAGCATCGCACTCTTCCTTTACGCGCGTGCCCGGCCGCCGGATGCGGCGGCCAGCACGGCGTTGATGATCGGCTCGTAGCCGGTACAGCGGCAGATGTTGCCGGAGATCGCCTCGACTACCTCGGCACGGCTCGGTTGCGGATTGCGGTCGAGCAGCGCCTTCGCGGCCATCAGCATGCCCGGCGTGCAGTAGCCGCACTGCGCGGCGAAATTGTCGGCAAAGGCGCGCTGCAGCGGGTGCAGATTGGGGCCGTCCTTGATGCCGTCGAGCGTCTCGACCGAGCGGCCGGCAACCGTCTCGGCCAAGGTCAGGCAGGAGAGATGAATCTCGCCGTCGATCAGGACGCTGCAGGTGCCGCAGCCGCCCTGGCCGCAGCCGAATTTCGGCGTCATGTCGCCGATCAGCTCGCGCAGCGCGACGAGAAGATTGGTGCCGCCGTCGACGAAAATCGCGACGTCGCGGCCGTTGTGCTGGAATTGAAGCGCGGTCTTGGCCATGACGAACTATTCCTGACCGGAGAGCAGACGGCGGAGATGCACGCCGACGATCTCGCGGCGATACCAGGCGCTGGCGAGCGCATTGTCGCCGGGCGTGGTTCCCTCGGCGGCCGCCGTAGCAGCGGCATTGATCGTCGACGCATCGAGCGAGCGTCCCTCCAGCGCACGTTCGGCGGCGCGGGCGCGGATCGGCGTCGGCGCCATCGAACCGAGCGCGACGCGGGCGCCGACGATCCGGCCGCCATTGACGGGCAGATGCGCGGCCAGCGTGATCACGGCGCCGCCTTTCGGCGTGATCCGAGCGATCTTGCGGTAGCGGAACGCGTCGGCGCTGCCGGGTTTTGCGAAGGAGATCGCGAGCACCAGCGCGCCGCTCTGCCGGTCGCGCGACTGCAAAAATTCGTCGAGCGCGATCTCGCGGCCGCCAAGGCCGCCCTGCACCGACACCACGGCGTCGAGCGCGAGCATCGCCACCGTGAAGTCGCCATAGGGCACCGGCGCGAACAGATTGCCGCCCACGGTGCCCATGTTGCGCACGGCGGGCCCGCCGATCGAGCGGGCAGGGGCGTGCAGGAAGCCGAGGTCACGCTCGGCGAGGATGCGCGCGAAGGTGACGCCGGCACCGAGCGTGATCCGCGAGCCGGTCGCGTCGATCCGCGTCATCGTGTGGTCGCTGGCGCGCACGATGGTCGAGATCGAAATGTCGCCCTCGTTCAGCGCCCGCATCACCAGCGTGCCGCCGCCGAGATAGCGCGCGCCGCGGTCCGACGACAGCGCTGCCGCCGCGTCATGGGTGCTGGTGAAGGTCTTCACCGTAACTGGCATGTCGTTCCCCGCTTACGCGGCCTCCTTCAGATGCCGGCGGATCGCCGCGAAGCCGGCCTGGTAGATGTCTTCGGCAACCATGTGCGTGATGCGGTCGCGGTCCTCGGGCCGCGTCGTGAAGCGCGATTCCCAGTGCCAGAAGGTGCGGTCGCCGTCGGTGACCGGCAGCAGGCGGACATGCGCGACATAGTTGAACATCGGCACCGGCGTATCGAGCAGGCAGTAGCTGAAGGACTGTTCGAGGTCGGACAGCGCCAGCAATTGCTCGCGCAGTTCGGAGCCGTCCTTCAGCTTGAAGCGCCTGACGCAGCCGATCTTGTCGGACGGTTGCGCCCGCTCGATCGCGCTGGTCGCGACCGCCGGATGCCAGCGGTCGTGGCCGTTGAAATCGCGCAGCACCGCCCACGCCGCATCGGTCGGCGCATCCAGGATCGTGCTCTTGACGATATGCGGCACGGCTACACCTCGAGCGATGTGGTTCGAACGGGCGGCCGCTTCACCTCGCCCCGCTTGCGGGGAGAGGTCGGAATTTGCGCAACGCGCAGATTCCGGGTGAGGGGGACTCTGCACGAGTCAAGCTGACACCGTCCCTGCGGAGACTCCCCCTCACCCCGACCCTCTCCCCGCAAGCGGGGCGAGGGGGCGCAACGCGCATCGTTCGTGGCAGCTGCAATCACGTCTTCATCCTCCAAACGCCCGCTTCAGCGCGTCGAAGCCGCCCTGGAACACGCCGCCGCCGATGTTGTTGACGAGCTCGGTCTCGCGCTCCGGCGCGCAGTCGAACTCGGCGGTCCATTCCAGAAAGGTCTGGTCGCCGTCGGTGACCGGCGTCAACCGCAACGTGGCGACGTAGTTCTCGACGCCCATCGGCGATTCCAGGATCGAGTAGGTGCAGAACGTGTCGTAGTCCGACAGCCCCAGCAGTTTTTCCCGAATTCGGTCGCCGTTGCGCAGCCGGAAGTCGCGCACACAGCCGATCTTGTCCGCGGGCTCGCCGCCTTCGATGCGGCTCTCGGCGATCGCGGGATGCCAGTTCGGCAGGCCGTTGAAGTCGCGCACGCGGGCCCAGACCCGGTCGTTGCGGGCGTTGACGACGGTGGAAACGTAGACTCGTGCCATGGGGTCAGCTCAGTCCTTCTTGCGCGGCGCGCGCTCCGGGCGCGGCTCGCCGCCGCCAGCCTCCGGCGCCGCCGGCTTGGCCTCGCCGCCGCTCTTGCGCGCCGAGTCCTTGATGCCCTGCATGTCGCGCGCCTCGCGGATCAGGCCGGGCATTTTTGCCAGACTCCCGCCCTCGACGCCGATGTCGGAGAGGATCGAGTCGATCAGCGGCGCCTGCACCCGGTAGCGCAGCGCGGAATCGATCACCTCGTCGGTGGCGCTGCGGCCGCTGCCGCCGCCGTTGCCGTTGCCGTTGAGGCCGTCGACCTGGAGGATGCGGATGCCCTCGATCTTCTCCATCGGCTTGACGCTCTCGCGCACGATGCCCTCGATGCGGTCGAGCAGCTTGCGGCGGAACAGCGAGTAGCGCGCCTGGTCGGTCAGCACGTTCTCGGCCTCGTTGAGCAGGCGCTGCGCCTCGGCCTCGACGGCGGAGCGCACGCGCTCGGCCTCGGCCGCGATCCGGGTCTCCTCGGCCTGCTTCTCGGCGAGCAGCACCTCGACGGTCTTGCGGCGTTTTGCGATCTCGCTCTCGCGCGCGGTGACGACGCGTTCGGCGGCTTCGGTGGCGCGCATCCGTGCTTCCTCGGCGGCGGCCCGCGCCGCGGACTCCTCCAGCGACTTCTGATGGATCGCGATCGCCTTCTCCATCAGCGTGGTCTCGACCTCCTTTTCGCGGTTCACTTCGAGCTTGCGCAGCTCGCGCTCGCGGCCGATCCGTGCCTCGTCGAGGCCGCGGTCGGAGGCGATGCGGGCGCGCTCGACCTCCTCGCGCGCGGCGATCTCGGCTTCCTGCAGCGACTGGTTGCGCGCGACTTCGAGCTGCTCAATGGCGCGGCGCCGCCCGATCCGGGCCGCTTCCAGCGCCTGCTCGCGGGTGACATCTGATGTCTCGACCTCCTTGCGGGCCACGATCTCGGCCTGCCTCACCTGCCGGTCGGCGTCGATCCGCTCCGAGCGCTTGGCGGCAAGCGCGATCACGCGCTCCTCGTCGGCGATTTCGATTGCCTTCTTCTGATCGATGTTGAGCACCTCGCGGGTCCGCGAGGAGGCGATCCGCTCGCTCTCCAGCGCCAGCTCGACATCGATGCGCTGCCGCTCGATGGCATCGCGCCGCTTCAGCTCGGCGGCCTCGATCGCCTCGGTGCGGGCGATCTCGAGCCCGCGGGTCTCGCGCTCGGCCCGGATGCGATGCGCGGCGACCGACTTTTCCTGCGAGATGCGCGCCGCCTCGATCGCTTCGCGCGAGGCGATATCGGCCTCCTCGATCGCGCGGGTGCGGGCGATCTCGAGCGCGCGAACGTGCTCCTCCTGCGCAATCCGCGACGCTTCGGTGGCTTCGCGCGCGCTGATGCCGGCGATCTCGATCGCCTGGTTGCGCTCGATCTCGAGCTTTCGCGTGGTGTGGTCGGCGGCGATGCGCTCGGCAGCCAAGGTCTTTTCGCGGGCGATCCGGGCGGCTTCGACCGCCTTCTGCGCCTCGATCTCGGCTTCCTGGATGATGCGCACCTGCTGGATCTCCAGCGCGCGGGTGCGCTCGTCGGACGAGATGCGCTCGACATTGACCGTCATGGTCTGGGCGATGCGCGCCTTCTCGGTGGCCTCGCGCGCGGCGATCTCGGCCTCGTCGACCGCGCGGGTGCGCTCGATCTCGCGCCGGCGGGTCTCTTCCTCGTTGGCGATGCGGGCGTCGGTGACGACGCGGTCCTGCTGGATCCGCGCCTTCTCGATCGCCTCGCGGGCGGCGATCTCGGCCTCCTCGACCGTGCGCATCCGCTCGATCTCGCGCTGGCGCACTTCGCGTTCGGAGGCGATGCGCGTGGTGTCGACCGAGCGCTGGTTGGCAATGCGGGCCTTCTCGATCTCCTCGCGCGCAAGCAGCTCGCGCTCTTCAACGGCGCGGGTGCGCTCGATCTCGCGGTGCCGGGTCTCGCGTTCAGAGGCGATCCGCGCCTCGGTGATCGCCTGCTCGTTGGCGATGCGGGCCTTCTCGATGGCTTCCCGCGCGGCGATCTGGGCCTGCTCCGCCTCGGTCTCGCGCAGGGCGCGTTCGCGGGTCACTTCGGTCCGCTGCAGCGCGCGGCGCATCTCGATGTCGCGCTCCTGCTCGAGGCGGGCGGTCTCGCTCTCGCGCTCGATCTCCAGCGCCTGGCGCTCGGCCTCGAGGTTGCGGGAGCGGATCTTGATCATCGAGTCCTGCTCGATGTCGTTGCGCAGCTTGCGCTTGGCCTCGATGTCCTCCATCAAGCGGGTGAGGCCTTCGGCGTCGAAGCGGTTCGAGGGGTTGAAGAATTCCAGATCGGTCTGGTCAAGATCGGTGATCGCGACCGACTCCAGCTCGAGGCCGTTCTGCGCCAGCGCTTCGGCGGCATTGGCCTTGACGCGGGCGACATAGTCGCCGCGCTGCTCGTGCATCTGCTCCATCGTCATTTCGGAGGCGACCGAGCGGATCGCGGAGATGAACTTGCCGGAGAGCAGGGTGTGCAGCTGCTCGGGCTCCATGGTGCGGCGGCCGAGGGTGGCGGCGGCGATCGAGACGGCCTCGCGGGTCGGCTGGACGCGTACGTAGAAGTCGGCCTCGATGTCGACGCGCATGCGGTCGCGGGTGATCACGGCATCCTGCCGGGAGCGCACGATGCCCATCGGCAGCACGTTCATGTTGACCGGCGTGGTGTCGTGGATGAACGGCAGCACGAAGGCGCCGCCGTTGATCACCACGCGCTCGCCGAGGAAACCGGTGCGGACGAAGGAGACCTCCTTCGAGGAGCGGTGGTACAGCCAGTTCACGACATAAACGATGATGACGATCGCGACGATTGCGACGATGAGCCAGAGGATCAATTCACCGACCAGCATCCCCGACATATCTTCCTCCCTTGGTCACGGCGCCTATCGTGCGCCGATCGCCTTGAACTTGCGAACCTGATCCGTCAGCGCCCGCTCCACCGGCAGCCGCTCCATCGAGGAGGCGCCGTAGAAGCCGTGACAGTTGCGGGTGTTCTTCATGATGAAATCGGCATCCGCCGGGTCCGCGATCGGGCCGCCATGCGCGAGCACGATGATGTTCGAATTGACGCTGAGCGCGGCGTCCGCCCAGGCCTCGATGCGGGCTGGGCAGTCGGCCAGCTTCGGCGCGGTCTGCGCGCCGATGGTGCCGCCGGTGGTCAGGCCCATGTGGCAGACGATGATGTCGGCGCCGGCGATCGCCATCGCGGCGGCCTCCTGCTCGCTGAACACATAGGGCGTGGTCAGCATGTCCTTGTCATGCGCCTTGGCGATCATGTCGATCTCGAGCGCGTAGGACATCCCGGTTTCTTCGAGATTGGCGCGGAAGATGCCGTCGATCAGGCCGACGGTCGGAAAATTCTGCACGCCGGCAAAGCCCAGCGCCTTGAGCTGGTCGAGGAACACGTCCATGTCGCGGAACGGATCGGTGCCGTTGACGCCGGCGAGCACCGGCGTCTTGGTCACCACCGGCAGCACCTCGCCGGCCATTTCCACCACGATCGCATTGGCGTCGCCATAGGGCATCAGGCCGGCGAGCGAGCCGCGGCCGGCCATGCGGTAGCGGCCGGAATTGTAGATCACGATCAGGTCGACGCCGCCGGCCTCCTCGCATTTGGCCGACAGCCCGGTGCCGGCGCCGCCGCCGACGATGGGCTCGCCGCGCGCGATCATGTCGTGAAATTTCTTCAGCAGCGCCGTGCGTTCAAACCTGGGCATGGGTCACCTCGCCACTCTCCGCCGCCCACCGGCGCGCCCGAGCAACGGACGGAACGTGCTGACGATGGCGGCGGTGAATTCGGGATCGTTGATGTTGCGCTTGACGCGGATGATCTGGCGGTTGCTGGTCTGGCGCACGGTGCGCTCCAGCGCGCCGAACAGCGCCGCGTCCGCCTCGGGGTCCCAGAACGGCTGGCCCGGCGCATCGAGTGCGGAGACGCCGCCCTCGGGCAGGAAGAAGCGTACCACGCCGTCCATCTGGTTCAGCTTCTCGCCGATCCAGCGGCCGATGCGCTCGTTCTCTTCCGGCGTCGTCCGCATCAACGTGACCTGCGGATTGTGGACGTGGAATTTGCGCTGCCGGTAGCGCTCGGGAATCGTGTCGGGCGCGCCGAAATTGACCATATCGAGCGCACCGACCGAGCCGACATAGGGCACGCGGCTGCGGACGATCGCGCCGAAGCGGTCGTCGGTAGCCGGGAACACGCCGCCCATCAGGAGGTCGCAGACCTCGGTTGTGGTGAGGTCGATGACGCCGGCGAGCTGCCCGGACTCGACCAGCTTCTCCATCGAGCGGCCGCCGACGCCGGTGGCGTGGAACACCAGGCATTCGAAATCCTCGCGCAGATCGGCGGCGATCTTCTGCACCGCCGGCGTGGTCACGCCGAACATCGTGATGCCGATGGCGGGAAGGCTGGGACTGGTGTCGTGCTGCCTGTTGGCCTGCACGTCGAGCCGCGCCTTGACCATGCCGACCAGCGCGTTAGCACCGTTGCCGAGCACGGCACGGGAGATCGAGTTGAGACCCTGCACGTCGGTCACCGAATACATCATCGTGATATCGGCGGGGCCGACATAGGGCCCGACGTCGCCGGAGGCGACCGAGGAAATGATGAGCTTTGGCACGCCGACCGGCAGCGCGCGCATGCCGGGCGCGACCAGCGAGGCGCCGCCCGAGCCGCCGGCCGAGATGATGCCGGCGACGTTGCCCTGGCGGCGCAGCCATCGCTCGAACGCCTCAGCCATCGCCGTCACCGAGGCGCCGCGGTCGGTGCCGAACACGCCTGATCCGCCGCGGCCGTGGTTTAGCGCGATCTCCTGCGCGGTGACGTCGCAGCTCGCCGGCTTGCCGCTGGTCGAGACGTCGACCAGGCGGGTGCGCAGGCCGCTGCCGGCGATGATGTCGCGGATATAGCGCAGCTCGGCGCCCTTGGTGTCGAGCGTGCCGACCACCAGCACGACCGGCGGCCCCGACGTCTTCGACAGTGCCGGTTCGCGCCGCGCCCGGGTAGCCTCTTCGAGCCGCGTCACGCCGGCGGACTGCGTCCGCGCCGCGGCCTCGATGCGCGCGATCGGCACCGGCTGCGACCAGCGCGTCGGCAGCACCGGGTTGGAGACGTAGATGCGGACCAGTCCCTTGCGTTCCGGCTGCGGGGCACTTGGCGCATCGGTCTTCGTCGGGGCTGCTGCCTCGGCGTCGGTCTCGTCCATGCCATGCGTGCCGACGCCGAGCAGCCGCTGCTGCAATTCGCGATCGGCGGCGAGGCGGGCCGAGTCGATGATGCGGTTGATGCGGCCATTGACCATGATCGCGACGTTGCGCGACACCGCCGTCGCTACGCCGATGTTCTGCTCGATCACCAACACCGAGATGTCGCCCTCGTCGCCGAGCCGCAGCAGCATCTCCTCGACCTGCGCGACGATCACGGGCGCGAGGCCCTCGGTCGGCTCGTCCATGATCAGGAGCTGCGGATTGGTCAGCAGTGCGCGCGAAATCGCGAGCATCTGCTGCTCGCCGCCGGAGAGCTGGTTGCCGCCGTTGCTCTTGCGTTCGGCCAGTCGCGGAAACGTGTCGTAGATGCGCTCGATGGTCCACGGGCCGCGCCGCAGGCCGCCGGCCAGCGCGAGGTGCTCGTCGACGGTCAGCGAGCGCCACAGCCGCCGGCCCTGCGGCACGTAGCCGACGCCGAGCCGCGCGATCCGCGCCGGGCTTTGTCCTGCGACCTCGTCGCCGCGGATCCGGATCGAGCCTGCGCTGGCGCGGACCAGGCCCATGATCGCCTTGCACAGCGTGGTCTTGCCCATGCCGTTGCGGCCGACCACCGAGAACACGCCGGTATCGAGCGTGAGGTCGACGCCCTGCAACGCGTGCGAATGGCCGTAATAGACGTCGAGGCCCTTGACCTCGAGCGCAGGCGCGGCGCGGCGGTCACTCATGGCCGCCTCCGAGGTAGAGCTCCTGCACCTCGGGATCGGACTCGATCTCGCGCGGCAGGCCTTCCTTGAAGATGCGGCCATTGTGCATCATCGTCACGCTTTCGACGACACGCAGCGCGACGTCCATGTCGTGCTCGATGATGATGTAGCCGATATGCGATGGCAGCGAGGTCAGGATCTCGATCAGCTCGCGGCGCTCGGTCGGCGACAATCCCGCTGCCGGCTCGTCGAACAGGATGAAGCGCGGCGCGCCGGCCAGCGCCAGCGCGATCTCAAGCTGGCGCTGCTGGCCATGGGCGAGTTCGGCGACGCGCTGGTCCTTGACGGCGGACAGATGCACCGCCTGCACCAGCGTATCGGTGGCGTGCATCAGCGCGTCGTTCTGGCCGGGGCGCAGGAACGAGAACCGGCCGCGCGAGACGCCGCGGCAGGCGAGGTAGACGTTGTCCTGTACCGTGAGGCCGGGGAACAACGCGGAGATCTGGTAGGTGCGGCGCAGCCCGCGGCGGATCCGCTCATAGGGCGGGAACTGGGTGATGTCCTCGCCGAAGAAGCGGATGGTGCCGGAGGAGGGCGGGAAGTCGCCGGTGATGCAGTTGAACAGCGTGGTCTTGCCGGCGCCGTTGGAGCCGAGCACCGCGCGCCGCTCGCCCGGCCGCACCGTGATGGTGACGTCGGTGAGTGCCGCCAGCGCGCCGAACAGCCGCGTCACGCCGCGCAGCTCCAGTGCCGCGCCGGCGCCGACCGCGGACAGGCGATGCGCGACGCTATCCATGGCGGCCTCCAGCACGTGATGCGGAGGATGCATTGCGTCGCCGCCAGCGCTCCCACAGGCCGATCACGCCGTCGGACGACCAGAACACGATGGCGAGGAAGCCGAGCCCGATCAGCAGGCGGAAGCGGTTGCCGTCGAGCCCGAACTTGATCAGCACATCGAGCGCGAAGGTGCGCAGCAGCACGAAGATCAGAGCGCCGATGAACGGGCCGATCGGCCGGGTGATGCCGCCGACCACGGCGATGATCAGGACGTCGATGCAGGCACCGACGCTGACCGAGCCGGGCGAGATCTGCCGATAGTTCCAGACCTGCAGCACGCCGCCGAGCCCGGCGATGAAGGCGGCGAAGGCGTAGGCCGCGATGCGGTGCGCATTGGGGTTGAAGCCGAGCGCGGCCATGCGGCGGGAATTGTCGCGCACGCCCTGCAGCGCGAGGCCGAACGGCGCGCGCGAGACGTACTGGACCGCGAAGTAGCAGATCGCGGCGACGCCGAGCGTGATGTAATAGAAGGCGATGTCGGCGCGCCAGTCGACGCCCCAGAAATGCGGCGTCGCCACCGTGTTGATGCCGGTGTGGCCGTTGAAGATCGCCCAGTTCTGGTTGGTGAAATAGTAGAAGGCGGCGCCGATCGCCAGCGTGATCATGATGGTGTAGATGCCCTCGGTGCGCACCGCGAGCGCGCCGCCGAGCGTGCCGAACAATGTCGCCAGCGCCAGCGCCATCGGGGTCGCGAGCCACCACGGCCAGCCCAGGCTGATATTGGTGTTCGCGCTGACGCCGAACACCGCGACCATGTAGCCGGCAAAGCCCGCGATGGTGAGCTGCATCAGGCTGACCATGCCGCCATAGCCGGCCAGGAACATCAGGCTGAGCGCGATCACGCCGAGGATCAGCGTGGTGGCGAAGATCTCGATCAGGAAGAAGCCGCTCGCGATCAGCGGCATGATCACGAGGATCAGCGCGACGATCCACGCGGCCGGATTCTGGAAGTCCGGCCAGGCGCGGATGAAGGCGCGGCGCGCCGTTGTGGCTGACGGGTCGGGGCGGAACTGGGTGCTCTGCAGCAGCGACATCTCATCGCCTCGCGAGCAGGCCCTGCGGCCGCAGCGCCAGCACCAGCACCATGATCAGGAAGGTGACGACGATGGCGTAGGTCGGGATGTAGACCGAGCCGAGCTGCTCGGCGAGGCCGATGATGACGGCGCCGAGCGCCGCCCCCGGGATCGAGCCCATGCCGCCGACGATCACGACGACGAGCGAGGCCAGCAGGAAGCGGGTGTCCTCGCCCGGCGACAGCGACTGGAAGGTGCCGCCGACGACGCCGGCGATGCCGGCCAATCCAGCTCCGAGCGCGAACACCAGCACGAACACGAGCTGAATGCGCACCCCGGTCGCGGCCAGAATGTCGCGGTCGTCGACGCCGGCGCGCACGATCATGCCGATCCGCGTGCGGTTCAGCGCCAGCCACATCGCGATGCCGATCACCACGGAGGCCGCGAAGATCACCAGCCGCACCAGCGGGTATTGCAGATAGACCGGCTCGCCCGAGGATTTGATCGCGGTGAGCAGCGGCAGCTGCACCGGGCCGATCAGCCAGCGCGGGGTCTGGATCTGGTAGAAATCGCCGCCGAACACCCAAAGCATCAGGTCGGCGAACACGATCGAGAGCCCGATGGTCACCATGGTCTGGCGCAAATCCTGGCCCTCCATGCGGCGGAACACCGCGAGCTGCAGGATCACGCCGACCAGCGCCACCACGATGAAGGCGACGATGAAGCTCAGGATCCAGGAGCCGGTCCAGGTGCTGACGGCGTAGCCGATATAGCCGCCGAACAGATAGAGCGAGCCGTGGGCGAGGTTGACGTTGCGCATCAACCCGAAGATCAGCGTGAAGCCGCTCGCCACCAGGAAATACAGCCCGCCGAGCGTGATGCCGTTCAAGACCGCGTTGAGGAACACGCGCTTGCGGCCGATCGCGGCTTCCAGCCCCGGCGGCCAGATCGAAAACACCAGCCACAGCAGCACCGCGACCGCGATGATGGCGATCAGCGCCCAGGCCGGATGGCGTTCGATGAAGGAGGCCATCTCCGTCGCGTTCCCTCAGGTAGCCGCGACCGTCTGCCGGGTCGCGTGCCGGCCATCCTATCGGGGGAGAAGCAGGCGGATTTGATCGAGAGTATCTTTTATCGATTCTCCTGTGGCTTATCCGGAACTCGCCTCACGGCCGCAGCACCTTGGCGGCGCGGCGATAGTCGGTCGGGGCCATGCCGACATTGGCGCAGAAGAAGCGGGTAAAGCCGCTCTGCGAGGAGAAGCCGAGGTCGAAGCCGATGTCGGCGATCGGCGCTTCCGTCGCGACCAGCGCGTCCAGCGCCTGTTCCATGATCAGCGTGTTCATGTAGAGGTGCGGGGTGACGCCGGTCTGGGTGCGGAACAGCCGGTAGAAATGCGGCCGCGACAGCCCGGCCTCGCGCGCGATCGCGTCGAGCTCGATCTCGGCGCCGGGGCTTTCCGACATCAGCTTGATCGACTTGCGAACGCGGAAATCGGTGACCGCGGCCGTGGTGCGCGCCTCCTGCGCCGCCCGCCAGCTCTCCTCGTAGCAGGAATCGATCAGCTGCCTCAGCTCGCTGTCGAGGCTGCGCAGCGACGGCGCGCCGCACACCAAAGCTGCGGTGCGGCGGATGTGCTTGTCGAGCGCCTCGGTGCGGGGAAAGAAGGTGCGGCCGAACCGCATGCTCTGCGCATTCGCCGCATCGGGCGCGAACCACTCGGCGTTGACATAGAGCACGAAGAAGATCGCGCCGTGATCCATGTCGGTCGGCAGAAAATTGTGCGGTTCCCAGGGGTTGACCGCGACCACGGTGTCGTCCTTGAGCAGCAGGCGCTGCTCGGAGACGTCGATCTGCGCCGGCGTGCCGCCGACATGAAAGATCAGATGCCCTTCGCGGTGCGCATGCACGTTGAAGGGACGGTTCAACTGATAGACCGTCGCGCGACCGAAGCGGCCGTGGAAGACGGCAAGCGCCCTGCTCATGCCTCCCCTCCCGCGGGATGTTCTTGTCTTTTCAACAAGCGTTCAACATCCGCCGGAGGAAAGCAAGGGCGAGCAGGCCGCTTGTTGCAACCGCGCTTCTCTGTCACGGCCGGCCTGCTCGCACGTGCACAAAAACTTGCAAAAAATACGTCAGTATTTCTTGCACTCAGGAACCGTGCGGCTCGGCAGCCCGATCTTGGCGAACACCGCCGGATCGTAGCCGAGGGTCTGGTTGACGTTCGGGATCACCTTGACGACCTTGGAGAACAGCGCGCCCTTGCCGTCGTCGACCACCTCGGTGACGAAGTTGGTTCCGATTGCCTGGCGGTTGGAGTCGAGCTTGATCTTGCCGTTCGGCGCGTCGATCTCGATCTTGGCCAGCGCCTCCTTCAGCTTGGCCTGGTTGTTGGAGAGGTCGCCATTGACCTGGCGCAGCGCCTGGATCAGCGCCATCGTCGAACCGTAATAGTTGGTCGCGAGCAGCGACGGGCTCGGGAAGCGTTTGTTCTCCGGGAAGGAGTCCTGGTAGGCCTTGACGAACTTCTGCCAGCCCGGGTCCTCCCAGGTGTCGGCCTGGCCGCTCGCCGCGATGGTGCCGACCAGCGCGTTCTTGGCGCTGCCCTTCGACGACAGGATGGTCTGGTCGATCATGATCGAGCCGCCCATCAGATGCGCCTTGCCGCCGGCCTGCTGGTACTGGTTGAGGAAGTTGACCGCGTCGGCGCCGCCGAGCCCGAGATAGATCGCGTCGACATCGTCGGGCAGCGCGGCGATCACAGAGGCAAAATCCTTGGTGCCGAGCGGCACCCATTGCCGGTTGGTGACCTGGCCGCCGGCGCCGCAGAATTCCAGCACCAGGCCGAACACCTGGGTGTAGATGAAGGAATAGTCCTCGCCCACGGTTGCGATCTTGCGATAGCCCTTGGTGTCATAGGCGTATTTGCCAAGGCCGACCTGCCACTGCGCGCCGTCCATGTTGTAGCGGAAGAAATTCGGCGCCGGATCGACGTAGGTCGTCTCCTGCGCGCCCGAGGCGGCGTTGACGAAGGTCAGATCGGGTTTGGTCTTGGCGAAGTTCTTCACCGCGATGCCTTCGTCGCCGGACAGCGGCGACAGCAGGATCTGCACCTTGTCCTGCTCGATCAGCTTGCGCACCGCGCGCACCGCGGAGTCCGGCGTCGCGTCGGTCGAGGCAATGACGAATTCGAGTTCCTTGTCGCCGACCTTCTTGCCGAGCACGTTGAGCGCGGTCTGGAAGCCGCGGATGCCGTCCTCGCCGAGCACGGTGTAGGTGCCCTCGAGCGTCGCGGTGACGCCGACCTTGATCTTTTCCTGGGCGAACGCCGTTCCCGAAAGCAACAGGCTGCCCAGCGCAATCAGTCCCACACTGCCTTTCAACATCGCTCCCTCCATGGTGTTGTCGCCGGTGCGCCTTGAGTGCGGACGTCCGGTTGTTGCGCGCAAGGCTAGCCGAAGGCGGGCACGGCGCGGATGTCGTCGCCGCGTTGTGGTTTGACGGGCAGTCTCATTTTGATTGTTGCGCCGCAACGAGGTCAGCGGCGCAATGTCGCGGCGGGTGAGGGGACTGGTCATTCCGGCACGGCGCGCCACTATCAGTCCCGTCATCCCCGCGCAAAGGCTTCGCCTTTGTCGCTGGAGGTGCGAGCTCTTGCGAGCCTCGAAGGATCGACGGCCACCAGCGGGGCCGATTCATCCTTCGAGGCTCGCAAGAGCTCGCACCTCAGGATGACGGTATCGATCTGATTCAACTGTCAAACAACTACTCGATGTCATCACCCGCGAAGGCGGGTGATCCAGTATTCCAGAGGCAGTGGTGATGGAGCCGAGAGGCCGCGGCGTACTGGATCGCCCGGTCGAGCCGGGCGATGACAGCTGTGGATGGATACGGTTTCGCATTCTCGCGGCGCGTTTCGCCCGAGCTTTGCATCTCGTTCCGCCCTCTCCTTGAACTGAGGGCGCAGGGAAAGCCGGGTGCCGATCGCACCCATGGGCCCGGTGCAACAAAAAGCACCGGGGTAGGACCACAGGTGAAACCGGATACTCCGGCTTTCCCTGCGCGATGGGTTACGGCTTATACGTGCTCGCCCCGGCGAGACTGGGCTTGGTTGTCACCGTCATCAGCAAGAGAACTACCTCTCACTGAGAGACACCTACCACTAGGTGGTGTGGACTCTAGGGATTCCCTTTTAGGGGCAAATCAGATTCAAGATTGCTTTTGGGGAGGCAGTCTTGGGTGTGATGGATCGGCTGGTGTTGAGCGACGCGGCGTGGGAGCGGATGGCGCCGCTGATCATAGGCCGGCCTGACCAGAAGGGCTCGACCGGCCGCGACAATCGGATGTTCGTGGAGGGTGTGCTTTGGATCGTGCGTACGGGCGCTCCCTGGCGTGATCTTCCGGAGGCGTTCGGAGACTGGAACAGCGTGTTCCGGCGCTTCAGTCGATGGAGCGCCAAAGGCGTCTGGTGCCGCATCTTCGAGGCGATGTCCGATGACCCCGACTTCGAATATTTGATCGTCGATTCCACCATCGTCCGAGCCCATCAGCATGCTGCCGGGGCCAAAAAAGGGGGTCTGAAGATCAGGCGATTGGCCGTTCGCGCGGCGGCCTGAGCACCAAGATACATATGGCCGTTCGCGGCTTGGGATGTCCCGTACGGTTCACGATCACCGCGGGTCAGAAGGGCGATGCACCGCAAGCTGCCGAATTGATCGAAGGGTTGCCTGCCGAGGTGGTCATGGGCGACACGGCCTATGACGCCGATCACTTACGCCAAGCCATCGCAGCCAAAGGGGCGCTCGCCGTCATCCCCAACAACCCGCCACGAGCGCTCAAGCATCCGCTCGACAAGTGTCTCTATACCCAGCGTCACCTCGTCGAATGCTGCTTCTCAAAGCTCAAGCAATTCCGCCGCGTCGCAACCCGCTTCGAAAAGACCGCTCGAAATTATCGGGCGGTCGTCACCCTCGCAGCCATCATTCTCTGGCTGCGGTAAGTGTCCACACCACCTAGAGCGGGCCCTGAGCGCGGTCCCAACGACGACAGCCGCTACGCTACGTTTCGCGCGAAAGGGGCCTCAGCGATTGGCTACCGAGTGGGCCAAATGTCTTGCGTTGGTTCCCCCGGGACGTTGTTGCCGGGAATGCCGCCATGATCCGATTGGACTGCGTGAGAATCACGGCGGTGAGCCACTCGAGACACCATGGCTTGCGTCCTCGGCGGCCTTTGCGAGCCAGTTGACCAGGACCGGGGTGTTGCGGTCTCCAATGAGGTCCGGGCTCCAACGTGCAATGTGGATCTTGGTCGACAGCACATCGGGGGCGGTTGCGAGCGCTGGGACAAGACGTTCGTCGCTGGTTGCATCGGCAACCAGGACGGAGCGCCCCGATGGCGACGCCAACCTTTCCTCGCGGTCCTCTCGCTCGTACTCAGTAACCATATGTATTTGTCCAGTCCACCTCCCGCTGTTGGATCTGAGGACAATTTCACGCTTGGACCGATGGCAGCCGATGCAGGACCAATCCTCGCCGACCCTAGCCCAAGATTTTTGCTGCTGCTGAGCGCGATCGAACTCTGCGAATTCTTCGTCGGAGGGCGCAATTCCCCGAGTTTTCTGCTTGGGCCTCGGCGAGGTTCCCGCGCTGTCATTCGCAGTCGAACGGGCCTCGAGAACAAATCCGATATCGTAGCGATAGCTTCTCGGCGCCGCTCGCAAGAACTGTGAGAAGACGACGTCACGCTTTTTCCCAGGGGCTACCTCACGGCGATGACGGCCCGCAGCGACCCTCTTCGCCATCCGCGACGCGAAATCTAGACGCTCTGCGACGTCGTCCCTGACCGACAGCCAAGTCGCACGGGTCCTATCGAAATCGACTTCGTGGAGACGATTGGGCGCGACCTCGATAAACGAGGCGATCTCCGAAGGCGTGAACGTAGAATCAGGGTCGATCTCACGGACCAATTCTACCTTGGCCTTTCCTTCCGAGAGATTGCAGTCGATGCAGATGAGTGTTTCTTCGAAACGCTCAACGAACACCATAAGTGCTTTCTGGGCTCGGTCGGATTGAATATTCGCCTCACGATCGTCGCCTCGGGGATTGTCGTCGCGGAATACTCGTTTGGCCCGATCGGAAAGATGGTCGTGATGAAACTCCAGACGGCAGAGGAGGACGCCGCCGGGGCTCAGACGAGCGATTTGCGCTTTTCCGCGTCCGCAACACGGACATCTCCACCCCGCCCAGGTGCAGGCCCACGAGCTATTCAAATCGTGTCGCGTCGTTTGAAACTGGAGCAGCAAGTCCTTGGTCTGGGCGCTCCAACGCCCATCGCGATCACGCGCGAATTGGGCTATCATCTCGTCGGATGCTTCGCGAAGGTCCGGGATCGAGATCGTGAAGATGGTATTTTGTTCGTTGCCTGCAAAATCTTCGGTCGTCGTTTCGCTACCATCTGCCATCGAAACTCGCCCAGCTATCAGAACCGCCCTAGTTTGCCTCTCCGCCAATGCCATGGCAGCCATCTGAGTCGCAATGGATCGCTTGAGGGCGCGATTATTATCTCCAAATGCGGTTCCGGAAGACCGCCTCAAGCTACATGATCACCGCGGAAGCTTGTCCCGCCGCAGCCCTGCGCAGAGCAATCCCGTCATGTTCGGCTTGCGTCTGGGGTACTACCGCCTGCCTCGAAGTTGCATAACCAAGGTCTCCCGCTGTGGCCTCGATTCGCAGCGGCGCCAAGTTCTCAACAATTACTTGGCTTCGTCCACGCCCTTCGTCTTGGCCCCGCTCCGTTCAATTATGCGATCCATTTCACGGCGTAGAACCTGGACTTCTACCCGGGTGTCGTCGAGCTGCTCGCGCAAGCGTCGTACCTCATCCGCGGAAATCCTAACGCTGTTGGCGTCGACGGTGTTACGGATGTCCTTCACATCGTCTTGCGCTTTTTTCGCGTCGGTACCGGCCTGCATCGCGGCGGTAGAAACGGTCGTCGCGAGAGTGTAGGCAGCTATCGCATTCGCCTTAACGGATTCGAAAAAGGAGAACAAGCCCACGACTAGACCAGCGACAGCCAGCAACCCGCCTCCTACGAAGATTGTGTTCGATCGCTCAGCTCTCCTCGCCGCGTCCACCGCCTCCTTTGCCTGAGAACGAGCCTCCGCGACTACGTCGGGGATTGAGCTTCTGATCGGCCGGTTCTTGCTCGCGCGGTCAAAGTAGTACTCTGGAGGCTGGAAGTTCTTGGTCGGATCGGTCTTCTCGAACTCCTCGGGAACGAAGTCCTTGACGAAACCACGCTGCGCCTCGTGCGAGGTTTTCGTGAATTCCATCCATATCAGTCCCTCGTCGCCTCGGATGGTGTACTCATCCGACGTTAGGTTGTGAAGCGGGATAAGCAGTTTTCCGTGAAAGCCAGGATCGACGAGCGGGCCCGTACCGAGCAGAAGACCTCTATGCACATGCGTTATGCGCAGGTTGAAACGGACTGCGATGTACTGAGGGAGGCGGAATGTAGTGTCGATCTGAACGAAACTAATGGAATTTGGCGGCAGCGTGATGGTGCCGTCCTTCGCCACAAGCGTGGATATCTTGTTACCGCTTTCATCCCAATAGATGAAGCGTCCGCCTGGCTTGACCTCGTACGAGGCAGACTTGAGGTGGCCTTCGGAGAACGGGTGTATCATCCCGGTCTGGCGGACATAGGCCTTGACGTGCTCGGACGACAAAAGCGCCGGCGGGATATCTGGAAATGGATCGATGTCCACGTCCTTCTTCCGGTATCGAGCCGCGCGAATTTCGGCTACAGGTTCCGTGTCAGCAAACTCGACCTCCGCCATGAAAGTCAGCGTGTCGGTCTGGTCCGGCGCAGGCGGGTTATGGCTAGGAGGCGGCATTGAAGGTCCTCATGCAGGAAGCAACACTATTTCTCGCGATGTCGATCGGCATCGTCGGCGCTACGGTGGTGTCATACGTCGGCGCCACCCTTCTGCGCAACGTGCGGGATGACGTCGAAGCCATGTTGCGGATTTTGCCAACGCGAGCGGCCGAAGAAAAGGCCGAGGCACGTGAAGAAAACAGATCGAGAGCGAGGACCGAGCTTATTCATTTGCTCCTGGTCCGGAGCGCCCCCGGAGCGATACTCGCGCTTTTTGGCTTCTTCCTTCTCTGCTCGCTTTCATCCCGCGTGCTCGACATCGCGTCGGCCGTTCTGCGGGCGTCTCCCTGATCTGAATGGGGGCTCCACGTAGCTGATGGCATTCGCGCCACGATGAGAGGCTCGCCCGCGGAGCTTACGCGCATCGTCCCTGGCCCGGCTATCTCGCCCGATGACGCCGATGAGACAAGCGGCGTCCGGCCGGAAGCTGGTCCCTTCTGCCCCCTCCATCGGTTTCGACTCCGGCCCGGGCTGCATTGTCCGACCTCTGGTGATGATCGCTCAAGTTGCCATCAGCGTCGCGCAAGAGAGTCTTGCCGGGCGGAGCGGTTTCTGGCGAGGTAAGGGCGAGGCCGAGGGTCGAATTGATGACGCGGTCGACCCGATTCCCGCGTATCCAAAGGCAGAGTTAGCAACGTCATGAACTATCGTCACGACTTTCATGCAGGCAATCATTCAGAGGTCTTCAAACATGCCTTGCTCTGCGCGCTGATCGATCACCTTCAGTTGAAGCCGAAGCCGATCTGCGTCGTCGACACCCACGCGGGGTCTGGTCTCTATGACCTGGAATCACCCGAAGCTATGCGAACGGGCGAGGCTGATCGTGGAATCCGACTGGTTTATCCAAAGCGGACGCGAGCCCTGCAACGATATCTCGGCGTCATCGAGCACTTCAATCCAGGCGGGCTAAAGGTTTATCCGGGTTCACCGGCAATCATACGTCATCTGCTTCGGAGCGAAGATCGCTTGGTCGCCTGCGAGTTGGAAGCCAGACCAGCCGCGCGGCTCAAGGAAGCCATGGAAGGCGACGGCCGCGTCGGGGTCCACCAGCGAGAAGGATTCGCTGCGGTGCACGCGTTCGTTCCACCCAAGGAGAGGCGCGGGCTGGTCTTCCTGGATCCCCCGTTCGAGAAACCGGATGAGCTCTCGCTTGCAGCCGCGGCGCTCAATGCGGCCTTCCGTAAATGGCCGACTGGTACTTACGCCCTCTGGTACCCGATCACAGGACGCAGTCAGATCGCCAAGTTCAAGAAACTTCTCAGCGAGGCGGTCCCGACGTTTTGCGTCGAATTCCTCGCATATGCGAAGAGCCGGGAAGGACTGATCGGAAGCGGCTTGGTGATCTGCAATCCACCTTGGCAATTCGAGAAGAACGTTCACGCGATCTGCAAGGCTCTCGTGCCGGTTTTCGAGGAATGCGGATCCGGATACTCCACCGAATGGTGGGTCAGGCCGCGCTAGGCTAGTTCATCCGGCTCTTGACGCCCTCATCCGAACTTATCGCATGAATGGCCGCCATCACGTTGCGCCAGCGTATCGCCGAAGGCACATCCCGTCGATCCACGCAACTTTCCGCGCGCCGATCGAGCTCCGCCAGAGCTTCATCCGCGCCAAAACGCTCGATCAACCTGGCGGCTCTCCGCCACGTCCTCGGGGGCAGTTGATGATAGACGCCTTGGTCGGGCGGAGCATTTTTCTCGATCGTGTCCATCGCGATGGTGGTCCGACCGATTATGGCGGTCAATATTCTCCTGATAACCATCTCCGTAGTATACCGGTCCGACGATTCCGATCAACGGGAGGTTTAGTGGCAGATCTGGCTAAAAAGCGGGCTGACGAGCTTGCCGAAATCACGAAGTATCCGGTCTTGGAAGTGGATCCGATCCAGGGCTCGCCTGGCATCCTTCTGAGTGACCAGATCACTTATTTCGCCCAAAACCACCACATGATCGAGCCGTTCAAGAAAGAGCTGCTCAAGCCCGCCGGCTACGAGCTCACGGTGGGCGAGGAATACTTCATGTCGGGCCGGTACCTGCCGCTGGAGAGCCACATCACGATCCAGCCGTTCGAGGTAGCGGTCATCAAGACCGGAGAGAGGGTGCGGCTACCGCGCTTCATGATCGCGCGGTGGAACATCCGAGTGAAACATGCCTATGCCGGGCTGCTGTGGGTCGGAGGACCACAGGTCGATCCGGGCTACGCCGGGTACCTCTTCTGCCCCATCTACAATCTCTCGGACAAGCCCGTCACATTGTACAAGGGTCAAGAGCTGGCGCTCATGGACTTTTCCCGGACGACGCATTTCGACCCGGGCAAGCCGAAGGACGAACTCGTCCGATATCCTCAGCCGCCCAAACGCGTGATCCTTGAGGAGTTCGAGATCATCGACTTCCAAAGCGCCTTGTTCACGCGCGCCGGTAGAAAGATCGAGGAGTTCGAGGAGTCTGTGAAGACGTTGGAGGGGCGGTTCATTCAATTCACTCAAATATCCTTTGCGGTGTTCGCCATGGCACTAACGCTTTTGGCGATCTACTCGAAAGCCGGAGCGAACGCACTCGACGAGTATGCGACACTGTTGGGCCCTATAACGCTGGGCCTCGCCGTCGCGGCGTTTCTGATGGCTTATTTCGCGCATCTTCAATTTCGCCTGGCCCGGCTGCATCTCGATCGCTATCCGACGGTCCTCGCACAGACGGCGCGCGAGGTTCGACGCTTCTTGAGGAACTATTGGTATGGCAGTCTAGCCTTCTGCCTCGGCATCGCTCTGCTTGCGGCAGTCGCCGTGCAGTGGATAGTGCCGCCCTCCTTCAAGACCCTGGACGAGCGTGTCGCCAAGGTGACCGGAGTGGGAAAAGATGTATCAGATGCGATTTCGATCGCCAAATCGCTGGAGCAGCGGGTCACGGCTTTGGAGAAGGAGAACGACGTCTTGAAGAAGCAACTCGGGACCGTTCCTGCGGGCAGACCGTAGTCCGGTCGAATTGCTAGAGACGCACCCATGCAAAATCGATACGTCGGAGACGTTGGAGACTTCGCGAAATTCGCCTTGCTTCGCGCGATCGCTGAACACACCAGGCTCCGAATGGCCGTGATCTGGTATCTGTTCTCGGACGAGGATCATAATTCAGATGGTCGCCATGTCAGTTATCTCAAGGATCCAAGTCTCGCCAGGCTGGATCCCGACCTGCACGCTGCGCTTGAGAAGATCGTGAGTAACAACCGAAGGAACGTTCGGGCAATCGCCAGATCGCGAATTTTGCCCCCGGACACGTCCTTCTTCGACAAGATCATTTCTGACCGGAAGAGCGAGATTAGACTTCCTCGTGCGGCAAGGGCCCGACAGCGCGCAAGTTGGCTCAGGAAGGCGTTGGCCAGTGCGAAGGATCACCAGCTCGTCTTTCTCGATCCGGACAACGGACTAGAGACGGCATCGGTCCAACGGCACTCTCCAAAGAGCGGAAAATATGTTTTCTGGAACGAAGTTGCCGATTTCTGGGATGCCGGACATTCGCTGATCATCTATCACCATCTCAACCGGACGGCGACGGTCGCGCGTCAAGCCGACATACTGAAGGCGAAATTCCGCGAGCGATTTCCCGATGCTCCGCTCCTTCGACATTTCTTGGCGCGTCGCGGATCGTGTCGACATTTTTGGATTGTGGCTCAGAACGAGCACGCGCACGTCCTGGCCGCTTCGATCGAACGGATTTCTCAGACGGCTTTGAGGGACTGCCTCGAGGTGGGTTGAGTTCGGCCATCCTTTTCGAGAACGGATCTCGGTTCCAACGAATCGGGTCCGAATCCGACCATCGTCACCGCTGCTCCAATCCGCGATTCCACGCGCGCAACAAAATCGCGCGCAAGGCCGCTTCGCTTGCCTTTGGCGAGGGCAGGATCGACATAGTCGAGATGGTTCAGAACGATCGAGGTGGGCTGATTTGCGGCGACGGCCCTTCGTACGACGTCGACCTCGAAACGGCCGATACGTCGGACTTTTTTCGTCGCGGTGGTAAGCTCTCTATAGTCCTCGGCAAGGCCCGCTTCGATCGCGAGTTCCTTCCAACTCATCTCAGCCTCGAGCTGGCCGGAATTACCTGCTACCCGGATCGGGTGAGCGCGCAAGACGAGCACGATCTCGTCGACGTCTAATGGGCTCAGACCAGCCTCCGAGACGAACGCGGCGGCTATTGTGTCCCGGCTGGTCGCATGCGGGTAGAAGCCTCCATGGAGCACGGAAAGCCCGAATCCCTGCGATCCTTCGATGACGATGCGTTGCCCCTTGGCCAGAAGGTCGCGCATCAGCTGAGCGGTATCATCGAGATAGGGCCCCAACTTCGGTTCATCCTCCGCCAGACGAACCGTTGAGGCCCGGCCGATCCGGCGTACCAGCGCGGCACCCGTTCCCGATCCGGTCGAACCGATCCGATCGACGAGCCCGCTCGATCTTTCCGCCTCACGATCCTCCGCGGAGATCAAGCTCGCAAATGGGCTGACCTTGACGCGGTCCGGCCCCAACCCGAGTTCGGCGACTTCCCTCTCGAATATTTCGGCGTCGATGAGGGCCCCAGGCGGGAGTACCGCGATCGTATCCTTTGCGAAGACGGACGCTGGCAACTGACGGAAGGAACGTGGCTTGCCGCACTCGTCGACGATCGTATGCCCTGAATTGGTTCCGCCGACGCGGATGACGCAGCGAGCCCCCTTCCCGCGGGCAATCGCGAGCGCGACCTTGCCTTTTCCTTCCGAACCGTACTGGCCACCAACGATTACTGAGACAGGCATTTGCCGCTCTTCGAGACCTCCGAGATGACCTGATCTAGCGACTGTTTCAACTCGGACAAGCTTCCCTCGTTCGTCAAATGGATCTGAGCCAACTTCGCGAGCGGCCCGATACCGGCCTCGACCGGCTGATCGTCGGCCGACTCGAAAGAAACGGATGCATCTTCCGCATATCTGTCGCGGCGGACCTCATCCGATGCGGAAATATGGAGATGGATGAAACGGGCTCCGAAGGTCTCCACGAAATACGCCCGGTCCTCGGGGAAACGAAGCCCATCAATCACGATCAGGTTATGGCCTCCCACGCGTTGAAGGACACGCTCGCATAGCCACCTCTGGCCCTTCTCGCTATGGATCCGCTCGCCGAACTGCTGACGTGTCGCGCGATCGGGAGTCTGTCCCGCTTCCCTGATCTCGTCGTCTATGACCAGGCTAAATCGCGTGTACGCGAAGCCCTGTTCTTCCAGCATCCTGGCGGCGGTAGTCTTTCCGGAGCAGATGCGTCCGCTGATCCCCACAACGAGAGGAGCATCGATACTGTCGGTCAGCTTCGGCACGATTAAGGCGCCTTCGGTCGGGCCGCAGAGTGCTTCGTACTTGCCGGCGAGGAAGAAGGAGCCGACCAACGCGGCAGTAATTGCGTCGAGCTCATCATGCGTGACGTCTTCCGAAACATATCGTCCTTCGATACCGAAATCGGAGAGGCCGCGCTTCAGATATTCGATCCCAGCTCCCTTGCGCGGGATCGCCATGATATCCTGAGCCGCGCCAGGATAGCTTTCGATGACCGCGACTCCTTCGCTTCGGATCCTGGCCGCCAGCAACATGCCGCGCCTTGTCAGTCCCTGCATGCTCGGCAGCAGCGCCGGATACACGTTGACGCCGCGCCGCTTCAACTCGCGTTCGCACTTGCGCATGATGCCGTACTGCTGTCGACCTGGATCATCGTCGGTCACCACGGTGCGTCCGAACGGAAGCGAGAGTGGGGAGTCGATGGAGACTAGATCCGGCTTGAGATCGATTATCCGACCGACCATTTCCTCATCGGTATGCACCGTAAGCGTCTCGGCGACCGCACCGTTTAGAAAACACCATCCGGAGCCGCGCTTCTCCGAACCGGTCAAATCGATGCCGACGATCCGGGCCTGCTCGGCCGGAGTAGCAGAGAAGATCGACGCGAAGCTGCGGAACACGACACTGGGTTGGAGCGCACGGTCCGAGATGATCGGGGCCGGTTGACCGAAGATGCGCCGGGCGATCTCCTCGAACGCCTGAGGCTGAAGCCAGAAATCACGCTGCAGATTGAGGCGAGCCATCACGATGTCCAAGATGGCTGCCATACCAAGGACGTCGCTTCGATTGTACAGGACGAGCTTCTGCAACGCCGGCAGGCTTCCGCGCAGGTAATCGTGCCACAGAAGCACGGCCGCAGCGCCATCGACGTCATCGAGATCGTTTCGGAAGTCGATCTTGAGCTCCCTCTCGATGCTCTTCTGCCCACCGGCGAGTCCGACCCGGCGTGAAAGGTAACGCAGATCGACATGGATCCCCGGCAGCACCAGATCGCCGAACGTCTTCTGAAGGAATCGAAGATCGAACAGAGTGCCGTTAAAGGTCACCAGAACGGTAGCCGAGGCGAGATCCTTGAGCAGGGGGGCTGGGTCCTCGCCCTTCACCAGGACCTTGTAGGTGCCGTCGATGGCCCAGCCGATGATCGTGATCTCGTCGTAGAACCAACTAAGGCCCGTGGTCTCGACGTCCAGAAATAGGACTCGAGCGTCCCGCGAGAGGATAGGCGACAGATTGACGTCGGGCGCGGCACTCTTGCGGACGGGTAGGACCGCTCGCGTCCGCGAGGTCGGCGGATTGACCCCCTCCGAATCGAATAGTGAAAACAAGATGTCGCTCCGCCCTCGCGCGCGCCGCAGCGCGACTTCGTCAAGTTATCCCCAAACGTTCTGCGCCGATAGTCGCTTTCCTGATCCCACTCCCGGAACTCCTAAGGGCTCCACAGAAGTTTGAGATTGCTTCGGAAATGCCTCCGATACGATCCTCTCATATGTCGTCGCGTTGCGCTTCCTAACCGGGATTTGCGCGCGCCGCGAGCCCTGATCGGCGCAATCCGCAGGAAATATAGACGAAGGCGCGCCGGCGAGAACAACGCACTGATATTACTTGCATTTTTCAAATCCGCAACTTTTCAGAAACCCAGCCTACTGAATAACGATCGCTCTTCAGGCAAGAACAAGCGATCTCCCCATCCGATGGTTCTTGCTCTCGGCTTTCTGGAGCCGTCGGGGGCGATAATCGATAGCTCTCCTTCGTCCCGAAGGAGCACGAGCTGCTTCTGGAGGATTTCCGAAGTTACGGGCGTATCATTGCAGTTCCCGGCGAATAGCTCCTCCACAAGGAGGCCGCGCCCCGCCCTGCTGGCTGAATGAATCATGGGTGGCAGCTGTTCCAGGACTGCAGCTTCCGAACGCCTTCTAGCGTCATCGTCGAACATGAACGTGAGCATGCCCTGGCGCAAATCCTTCGACGGATCGAAACCGAGAGCATGGAAACCGGCCCCGCCATGATGTTGGAAATGGTTGTTCAGCCGCCAGTGCAGCTTTCCCATTTCATCCCTCGCCTGCCGGTGGTTGGACAGGTGCAATAGCCAATATGATCGGTGAGCCTCGACCGAGCGAATAAAGAAGGGCGTGTAGAAACGGGCTCCAGCCCGATCGCGGATGTGGCGATAGAGGCCATTTTGAATTAGATAGCGCCAACCATCGGCATCGCGCATGCCTGTCAACTCGCGGACATCTTCCCGCTCGAGTTCGACGTTGAGGAGCGCCTGCGTCTCGCCTGTCTTTTCCGAAAGGAAATCGATCAGGGCATCGACCGCGAACGTCAGTAAGATTTCCGGCTTTTCGATCGAGCTCATGACCTCGCGCATTGTCCCCAAAGCGACATCGCTCCAACCGTATTGGTCCAGAAAAAACAACGAGCGCTGCGCCGTGCCCTTCTTGCGGATGTGAGCCACGATATCGGGAAGCGCCTCCTGAAAGAGGGCCTTGCGAACAAAGATATCCCGCCCAAGCCTCGATCCGTATCCGCGCTTTTGAAGCACGTCGTTGAGAAACTCGATATGGTGACGCTTCTCGTCGATGAAAAAGAAGTCGACCCTCAGATTGAACCCTTTCGAGCGGGCGGAGCCGAGCGCCTCGTCCACGGCTTCGACGGCTTTCAAAAGCCGGAGGGGAGATCCGTCTACTTCTTTCGATCCCGATCGGTAGAGCCCACCGCCGCAAAAGCCGTCGACGATGGTCAGGTTGAGCATCGTCTGAGCCGGGCTTCGCGTGACGCGATCGATGTAGATCTTTACGTAGTGTTCGAAGATTTCGTGCTTGGCGAGGCTATGCTCTCCCAGAATGGGGGGACGCCGACCAATCTTCCAGGCGTACTGTCCACTCATATCGCCGACGTTCTTCCCGGGGATTTTCGGAAGATCAACCTAGTCGATTCGCGTCTAGCGTGCCGAGCCCCGACTCAGGACATCCCGACTTTCCACAGACGCCCTGCGGCACAACCACAGTTCATCCGCCGCCTGCCCGAAACCGATCCGTTCGAACCCCTACCGCCGGGCGGCAATTGCATGCAGGAAGTCAAGATAAGGGCGCCGCAAGGGGCATCTGATCCCAAACTTGGTCGCGGTAGATACGCCCGTTGGCTTTCTTAGAACGGCGCTTGTTGTCCTTCCCCCAAGTCCCCCACTGCTTGAAAAAGAACGCTGTATTATGCACAGCGCAACGGTCGAAGATTTCGTCGATCCACTCCTCTCGGATCGGGCGTGCTGACTTACCGCTTTCTCCCCCGACGATAGCCCAATCGATACCCCTGAGGTTCACCGGGCCGACGGAGCCGATCAGAGGTTCAAACGATATGAACCGGATCGCTGCAGGAGCGGATCGCAGGTGATCTATGCGGTGAACCACGCCAGCGTTTTCAACGCTGGTCCCCAGCCAAACGTTCGGCAACACCTTCCGGATTTTCGATCCGACGAACTTTCCCATGCGCTCGGGGCGCTTGCTGAGGATCTGATAGTGGTGGTGCGGCGTGCGAGCCATCACGTCCCAGACCTTCAGGATGAAAGCCTCTGAAACGCGATCGTGGAAGAGATCCGACATCGAATTGACGAATATCTTCCGCGGCTTCCGCCAGCGCAGGGGAATCTCGAGTGCCGTCGCATCTTCACGGACGACACCGTTCCAAACGGTTCTTTTGCCGCTTCGACGAGTCAGCCCCTTGTATTTAGGGACGCTCATCGCCTGCAGGCGCTTCGCCATCTCCATGGCATAGCAGTTGGTGCAGCCGGCGCTGACTATCGAACACCCTGCCACGGGATTCCAGGTGGCATCGGTCCATTCGATCTGTGTCTCGGCCATGACCGTCTCCGCATATCACCGCAAGCGCGCGGCGTGCCGAACCCAGTGATAGCAACGCGATGGTTAACGCCCGGTTGGAGGCACTTCAGAAAGGGCGCGGCAATAACCCACTGCAGAACATATCAAGAACATTTGCATGCGGTCAAGCCGCTGGTGGACCGTCAATGCGATCTGTTCAACGCCACTCAGAAGCACCCCAAAGGCGAAGGCGCCCGGCCTGTCGTTCCGATTACCTCCGCGGCCTCGACAAGATGTCGGCCGCCACGCTCCGTAGGATCTAAGCCGTAGCGAGGATGTGGCCGGGCGACACTCCAAGCACATCAGGCGCTACATAATGCTGTTCTCGAATCGGCTATCTAGGCTGGGTCGCCAAATGCTGCTGAAACGCCCAATACCGGATTAGTAGGCGTTTCCTTAGCGACAGCCACGCCGATCGCATTGAAGTTACCCGCGGGTGAATACTCGAATCGACCTTCAGGCGCAGGGGATACCCAAGCCGGCGCAGCGCAGCGTTCAGCGTGCCGTCCGAAATCGGACGATGCCATGAGCGGATTTGCGGAAACAGGTAGCGCGACGTGCCAGTGACTTCGCGAAGGTCATTGATGATCGCGATCGCCTGCCGAGATAGCGGCACCTTGTGCGGCCGCGGCATCTTCATTTTTTCCTTCGGAATGTTCCAGACAGCGCCCTGGAGATCGAATTCTTTCCACTCCGCGTGCCGCAGCTCGCCCGGCCGAACGAACGTAAGGGCTATCAACTGCAACGCCGCGCGCGTTGTCATCTGACCGTCTATGTCGTCGATCGCGCGGAGAAGCGCGCCAACGGCCTTCGGCTCGGTGATGGCAGCCCGGTGATTGACTTTTGGAGCAATAAGGGCCCCCGCCAGATCGGCCGATGGGTCGCGCTCAGCGCGATTGGTGCTGATCGCATACTTGAAAACACGACCACTTATGCTGCGGGCGCGCCGCGCCGTATCATATCGCCCTCGCCTCTCGATCTTTCGAAGCACATCCAGCAATTCCGACGCCTTGATCTCGGCGATCGGTCGATCGCCCAAATCGGCGTTGATGAAGCCGAGAAGCCATTTTTTCTTTTCAATTGTCTTCGGGTCGTCGCCCTCGGCTTCGAATTTCTCGATCAGTTCGTCGGCGACGATCCGGAAGGTGTTGGCGCGCGCGATGCGCGCGGCACGGCGATCCAACTTGCGCTGCTCGGACGGATCAATGCCCTTGGCCAAAAGTGCCTTGTTCGCGTCTCGACCAGCGCGAGCGTCGGCAAGACCTACCGCCGGATAGGCGCCCAGCGCGATCAGTTTCTGCTTCCCGTCGAACCGATACGCCTGCCGCCAAAGCCGCGATCCGTTCTTTTCAACGAGCAAATGCAGCCCGCCTCCATCACTGATTTTGTAGGGCTTTTCGGCGGGTTTGGCGGAACGGCAGGCGGCGTCCGAAAGTGGCATCGATTCGATCCCCACGGTCCAATCTACCAACACGTGACCGACGGAATACCAACAGAGATACCAACAAAATCGGCGGCTGCTGGCGGAAGGTCGCGATTGTCAGCGAACAAGAAAGCGCTTATATTCAAGCACTTCTAGCACATTAGCGAACAAAGGGGGAAGCTGGGGACCATGCCAATGGTGCCACAGGGGCGGGATCGAAGCTCACCCAAAACTCAGAATCGAACACGGAGCGTCAGCGCCGTCGTGACGCATGCAAGCGTTGCGAGGAATGCTTTCGCGCGAGAAGGGGACTGCGCCTTGAGTGAAAGTGAAATGAAAGTCATGGTGAACGGCACGAACATCTTCGGAATGCCGTTGTTGGGTTTCCCGAAGATCGCATTGCCCGGAGTGGTCGGCGATCTAGCTGTGGAGAGCTTTGCTCGCGCGCGCACAGCCTCTGAACAGATGGCCGAGGCGTTGAGCGAAACGTACTCGCGCAACGCGGGCGTGGCGACCGATTACGGGCTCAAGGTGCTCGAAATCTCTCACGCCAATACCGCCTTCGCGTTCGATTTGTTCGCCCATCTGCTTGGCAGCGGGTCGGCGTCCGAGGTCTTGACCTTGTCCACCGAGCAAGCCCGCAAGGCCTTCGACCAGAACAAGGAATTGTGGGAGCTCGGCCAGAGGCTTGCGACAGACATGCGCGGGCAAGTCAAGAAGCACTTCGACAGGGCTCTCCATCACGCCGCCTGAGGAAGGACGGCAGGCCGGCTGGTACAGGAGGCTTACGGCTCCACGCCGGCTCTAAACCTTGATATAGTTGAACATGAGGTCGGTTGATCGCTACAATTGTTTTCGCGTCTTCCTTGACCCCACTTGGCTGACGCACCTTCCAAGTTGACGGCCCTGGCCCGCCCCGCCGGGGCCGTTTTCTTTGAGTCCGTCCGGGTGCGACAGCGGCAAAAAAGCCGCGCGACGCGCCCGCGATGTTCAGCTCCATTCCGCGTATCGCCCAGCGCGACACCGAATTAGGTGGCGTGGTGATCCCGAAGAATTTCGCCAGCGCGAACCGGACGACGTGGCCGAAGTGGTGCGTGGCGACGGTCCCGCAGGCGCTGCACGCCGCCGTGAGGCTCGCGGCGAACAACGCGCGCAACTTCCCGCCAATCTGCCCCCTCAGCATCGGCGTCAAGTAGCCGCACCCGATGGCGCAATGTCATCGACAGTCAGATCGAATAGCGGTTCCCGCACTGAAAAGTCTCCCATGCAGCTTTAGCGCCAACGATGTCGATCGTTGTGGTTGCAAGAGTATCCATCAAGTGCGTTCAATCGAACGGAACAGCATGGCGCTTTGTACGAAACGTGCCGATTTGAAGCCGGGAGAGCCCACTCGGGTAAGAAGCGAGATAGTTCGTTCGTCGCGTACCGTGCTAGTGAGTGCGAAGCCCTCAATGTTGCCATTGTATCAGCGCGCATAGGGCACACTTCAATTCGTGCAGGATCAATCGGGTCGAGATCGCGTAGGCATGGTGGAAAGGCTGGGAACGCACTATTTTTCAAAATGTCCCCGTTGCGGGAACAGCGGCTCTGACGATGCTATTCATAAATGTCCGAACTGCGGAACAGTTTTTTGCGAAGAATGCGGAAAGTCGCGGCTCGGAGACGTGTGCCCGTACTGTGATGATGGCTTCGCGCCAGAAGTCGGGCAAATAAGATAGAGCGCGATTCTGCAACTGCCCCTTTGATCGAGGTGAAACGCGAATGCGCCATCGTGGCCACGAGGATGGCGACCAGCCTAGGCTTACTTCTCAACGGTGAGGGCCACAGAACTTGGGCGTCGGGAGGCTATTGAGTGCGCCGCGCGCCGTTTGATCAGCAGCTTGACCTCAACATCAAAAGCGCAGCTAGCACCTAGGCGAGCGGCCCTGCCGTGCAGAGAGCACGACAGGGCCGCCGCCAAGGCAGAGCGCCGAGGGCAACGGCACTGCGAAGTCCACTTAGCCTGCAAGAAGTAAATATACACGGAATCGACAGCTCTAAGGTTGATCTTGATAGCGCAGGCGTATCATTGGAGCTTCTCAGAGAAGACTCGGTCCCGTTGAGCCAGATAGATCTACGTACGATCTGTACCGTATTTGCTTGAGCCGATGCTGCAGGATCTGATAGCCATCATACAAGTCGCGTTCGCGCGAGGTATTTCGTGCATATCGAGCATCTTCCCACGTCTCGCGGCCGATCTTTTCGAGCGGATGATGTGAAGATGAAGAAGTACCCGCACCTCACATTCAGTATGACGAGCAAGCCACCGGGCAAGAGCAATTCGAGAAGGCCTTGATATTATCTTTGAAGAGGTCTTGAGGAGGCGACGTCATTCAACACCAACCGATTCCACTCCCATAGGGGAGCATTGGCTTACCCGCGGCTCGATGAGGCACTCAAACGTCGGCTGCGGGAGATTTACCGCACGCCTGATCCGGTGGCATTGCTGGCACAGACGCGGGCGGGACGCTCAAAAATGATCTGGGCAAGCGCGTTGATCAGCGGGCTGGAAAGCTAACGATGGCTGTCGCGCCGGTGCAAAGCTGACTTGGCGAGCTTTGCCCGCGAGCTCGGCGATGGTTGGAAAACAGGGTGAGCAGCGGGGTATTCATCGGCGCCGCTAGGTACGGCGCAAACCTGCGCCACGTCGGCCATCGATGCTCGACCCCTACATTCCCATCATCGAGGAATGGCTCGCCGGCGCTCCGCACTTGTCCGCGGTCGATCTTCTATCCCGCCTGCAAGCGCATGCGCCCGGTCGGTTCGGCCGCCATCAGCGGCGTACGGTGCAGCGATTGGTGAAGAACTGGCAATCAAAGGCCGCTCGACAGCTCATCAGCAGCACAGAGATCAAACTATCGGTCCAACTTCGTCTCTTACTATCTAATCCCGACAGGTTCTTTCGCCGAATCACCGCAAGCCGCTCGCTCCGGCGCTCTGGAGGGCGCGCTTCGCAAGCCGCTCGCTCCGATTCGCGGCACCCGATCCAGAAGACACCAGGGAGCGCTTCGGTAACATTCTCATCTGAGGCAATATGAGGGAGCACTCTGGGCTATCGCAAGCATCGGTGATTACGAGGAGGCGCAACATCTATCTCCGCGAAATGGAATCTAAAACGCGAACGGCACCTCTTCCAGGATGCCGTGGCTAGTTACGCGGCGATCAGGGATTGAAGTGTGCAACAAATCGATTCTTGCAATCGATCGAGTGCACCATACTGATATCGGCGCCGTGCATGCCAGTGGCGGAAGGCTACGCCTCCCTTGTGGGAGCTGCAGACGCTCGCAGTGCTGTGACCCAACTGTCGAAGAGCGTCGGTACGGGAAATCCGTACGCCACGTTCTGGGAACCGGGGGCGGGACGACCGCCTCCGGTGACCCGGTGCTGGTGGCGAAAGTTCCCCAGCCTACTCACCCGCGGCACTGCGCAGTTTACGACGAAAATCAGTCTAGTCCTATCGGCCTAAATCCGTCTGCCCGTCAGCTTCTGGAAAGCTGAGCGCCACACCATGAAAGCGCGGATGCCTAGACGGCGAGCGATGCCGCCCAGTGAACGCAGTGGACGCGCACCTTTCTGGGTACTCGATGCTCGACCGGAAGCAGGGTGGCACCATTTTGGCGGTAACTCGGAGGCCGGCGCTCAACGCGAGCCTTTGAGATAGTTCTCCGCAGGTCGCAACACGAACGACCTTCGTCGAACGAGGGCTCGAGCGGCTCCGTCATTTGAGAGGATAGACAGGATGGATTTTAACCCAACAGACCCAGCGGACACGAGCCCACGGCCCGACGCACCACCCTCCCCCGATTCAGCGGGCTTTGAGCATCAGCTGAGCGCATTGCAGGCGCTGGCCGAAGCCCCCGATTACGACCAGGATCGGATTTGTCAGGAGATCGCACCCGCGCCATCGCGGGCAGGGCCATCCCGAGCTGCGGAAGCTTCCGATTGCGGCAGCGATTCGATTTGGCAACACCTTGAATCCGAACTGATGCGTGGTGGCCATCGAGACCCGGCCCGTCGCGAGCCGGGCCGTCGTCGTCGGCGGGCGCTGGGCGGCCAGAACTCGGAAATTTCGTCCGGCAAAACGGACGTCGCGCCAAGGAGTACTTGCGCGACTATGACGCGTGACTTTGAGCCGCGACTCTCTGACTTCTGAATGCAGCCAACCATCCGGTCAAATGCGGCCGGTTTCCGCTCGAACAAGAAAGCCGACAATGTTTGAAACACTAAGCCGTAAACCCAACGATCCCCTGCTTGCGCTGATTGGGCTCTTTGACGCAGATCCCCGACCAGACAAGATCGACCTTGGGGTCGGCGTCTATCGCGACGAGGCGGGTCATTCGCCGATCTTTCGTGCCGTAAAGGCTGCGGAGCACCTGATTTACGAGACCCAGAACACTAAGTCGTACGTGGCGCCGGAGGGTGATCAAACATTCCTTGATCTGCTGTGGTCGTTGGTTGGCGGGCATACGGCAACCATCCACGCCTCTGGTGTGCAGACACCCGGTGGCTCGGGTGCTTTGCGGCTCGCCGCCGATCTGATTCGCGGGACCGGAACGGGTAAGATCTGGCTAGGTCAACCGAGTTGGCCGAATCATGCAGGAATTTTCTCGGGTGCCGGTCTTCCGGTCGAGACTTATCCATTCTTTGATGTTGCCTCGCAGACCATTCTAGTTGACAGCATGATAAATGCACTAGAACGGGCCGAGCCCGGCGACGCAGTTTTACTCCATGCTTGTTGTCACAACCCGAGCGGCGCTGTGCTGACGGCGGACGACTGGTGTCGGATCACCGCGATGATCGCTGCGCGCGGACTTACGCCGCTGATTGATCTTGCCTATCAGGGTTTCGGTGCCGGGCTCGACGAAGACGTCGCCGCGCTTCGTTCGATAATTTCTGCCGTTCCAGAGGCGCTTATCGCGGTGTCCTGCTCGAAATCATTTGGACTATATCGCGAGCGTACGGGCGCGGTGTTTGCGGTCGCGTCTTTGCAATCAGCTTCAGAGACTGCTCGGTCCAATCTTGTTGCTATCGCCCGCGCCAGCTACTCAATGCCGCCCGATCACGGCGCCGCAATCGTGAAGACCATCCTCTGCTCCCCCGAACTATGCCGGGACTGGAGTGAAGAGTTGGAATCGATGCGTCATCGCCTCCTCGCGTTGCGAAAATCTTTCGCCGACGCATTGGCAGGAAGATGGTCGAATGCCGTCGCCATCGGCTCGCAAGAGGGCATGTTTTCCATTCTGCCCCTCTCTCAGACCGAGGTGCTGAAACTAAGGGAAAAGCACGGCATCTACATTCCGACATCAGGCCGCATCAACGTCGCCGGCTTGAAGCGCAACGATGTGGCGCGTGTCGCAAGCGCGATCAAGGGGGCTGTGAGTTCCGCACTGGGAGATGGACCTTGATAGAGGCCTCAGACCGCCGTCAAAGGTTCGATTCCCTACTGGCCCGCCCGCCAGATCATCCCTCCAGGCGTATCCACGAACTCCTGCCTTGGAACTGGCGCCCTCAGAGCATCGCTCACGCCGCCTAATCGCAATCGGCGATCCGCCCAAAGCGACCTGACCAGGGCCGTCGCCGGATGCGTACGCCCTGACTTCAATCCGATCGAGAATGCCTTCGCCAAGCTCAAAGCGCTCTTGCGTCAGGCCGCAAAACGAACCGTCGAAGGCCTCTGGACCGCGATTGGTGGCATCATTGATCGCTTCACAGCAACCGAATGCCGCAACTACTTCATCACCGCAGGATACGCTGCAACATGATCGGCGAATGCTCTAGCTTGCGCCGCGGTCTCGTCCACGTTGGCGAGCTTTAGCTCGAGCTGCTCCAGCAATGCGCGTCGCTCGGAGCACTGTCCGAACTGCTCGTGGCGGAGCTTCTTGATCGTGAGTTTGAGCTTCTCGATCAGGAAGGCTCCCTGGGCTTCGGCTTCCGCGGCCAAACAGGCCGCTCGCTCGGGCGAGCCCCCCGGTGTAGTGTCCGGGAGAGCCGCTCCAGCCAGCTCCATTAGCCCAAGCCGGGATGAGCCAGTCGACTCTGGAGGGACCGCCGATTGGCGACGAGGTTGTCAAGGTGCAGCGGCTCGTGCGCTGGCCGCTCTCCTTGGGCCAATCGTCGAACCAGCGCCCGCGTGCCGTCCACCACAAAGACGCCGCAATCATAGCTGTTCCGCTGCTGGGCCATGCTGGGTGACTCCAGGCGAGCGCGCAGCCGTCGTGCGAGCTGCGTTGCCGCCTCGTGGTTGTGTCCCCGGACAGAGTCGTAGTGATAGGCAACCGGCTCTTCACGCGTGTGGCGATCAAGGAGCACCAGCGACCAATGTGTGCCGAGGCGATTAGGATCCATAGCGCCGTTCACTGGCAGGAACAGGAAGTCGGCCGTATCATTACCATTTGGATCGTAGACGATGCGCTGGAACGCGCGGAGCATGTCGGGCTCGGCGCCAAAGCGCAGTTGATAGTGAGCTACCAGGGGGTCCACGAACTGCGTCAGGGCGGCGAGTTCCGGACGGCCCCGCCGCAACTCCTCGGCCAGGAGCTCGTAATCCCTGTGGATATGCTTGTCGCCCAGCCATTGCTTGGCACCGAGCTCTAGTCTACTGCGGCCGTAGGAGGAGGCCTTCGGATCCATAGCCCCAATTTGAACATCGGCGGATGTGCGCGGGAAAGGCGCAGAACGAGCGTCATCACGCAGCTCCTGCAGCGTGGGCGGATTTAGATCAATCACCTGCGGTCTGGGCGCATCCCGACCAACAAATGATACAGAACCAGCGTAGGTGTCTGAGCGAACCCTGGCAGGATCGGCTGGCGCAAAGTGAGCATCGTCGCGCAACTCGGACGGCGCTGGTGCATTCAGATCAACAAATGGCTCAAGACCAGCGTAGGAATTTGAGCGAGCCCTGGCAGGATCGGCTGGCGCAAAGTGAGCATCGTCCCGCAACTCGGAGGGCGTTGGCGCATTCAGATCAGCAAATGGCTCAAGACCAGCGTAGGTGTCTGAGCGAACCCTGGCAGGATCGGCTGGCGCAAAATGAGCATCGTCGCGCAACTCGGACGGCGCTGGCGCATTCAGATCAACAAATGGCTCAAGACCAGCGTAGGAATTTGAGCGAGCCCTGGCAGGATCGGCTGGCGCAAAGTGAGCATCGTCCCGCAACTCGGAGGGCGTTGGCGCATTCAGATCAGCAAATGGCTCAAGACCAGCGTAGGTGTCTGAGCGAACCCTGGCAGGATCGGCTGGCGCAAAATGAGCATCGTCGCGCAACTCGGACGGCGCTGGCGCATTCAGATCAACAAATGGCTCAAGACCAGCGTAGGAATTTGAGCGAGCCCTGGCAGGATCGGCTGGCGCAAAGTGAGCATCGTCCCGCAACTCGGAGGGCGGTGGCGCATTCAGATCAACAAATGGCTCAAGCCTGCCCTTAGCATTTGACGCGGGCCTGGATGGTGATCCTGGTTCTTGCAGCTGTTCACTCAACCAAACCCAAGCTCCAGCGCTTAGGCTGGCCGGCGTTGAGGGAAGATCCTGCGAAGAGCCGGAAAACCGATCGCCCTGCGCGGCCGGCGAGCTCGGCTGCTCAGGGCCTGGCAGCCCCAGCTCTCGGTTCGCCTCGATGAGTTTCAAGTAGCTGCGAAGATGCGACAGATCGGGACCGTGTACTCTGCCTCCAGTCCGTTGGAATGCTACCACGTCATTGTCGAGGGATAACTGCTGCCTGCTGGAGCCGTTTAGTCGCCCAATAATGCTCCCTTTGCCATTCTCTCTAAGCCACGCACTCAGCGCACGAAGACGTGTCGCCCGCTGTTGCGCAGACTGCCTCAGCTTCGCAATCTGGATTTTAAGATCGCTCAGGGCTTGGCTCAGCGCGCCCTCGATGAAGGGCGCATCTTCTGGATGAGGAACGTGGTGACGGGGGGCACCGAGAATGCGGGGTTCGGGTGCTTCGACATCGTCCCCCCCACGTAGCAGCCGCTTGAGAACGTCCACAGCCGATCTAATGCGGTTCTGGGGGTCACGGCCCAAGCTCCTGTACTTCGCTATTTCCTCATCGAGCGATGAACCGTCTCGCAGCCGAGAAGCTACAGGGCCCCTATGACTTGCGTTGACCCAGCGGACAAAAGTCCCAAGCCCGGAAACACTGTTGTTGATGGCCCCTGGGGTGAGCCTGCGCCCTTCGGCGTCTACACGAAACCTCGCCAAGAGCTCCGCGTCTTCGGCCGGAAGCTGCTCGGCGATCAGCTCGTCTGGCGACGACACCGGAGCTTGCCTGTGCGATGGTGACGCCGCCAGTTGATGGGATGGGGTCTGCATCAGCTGCCGCTCAACTGCGTCGCCCTGCGGAGGCGGCGAGAAGCTGGGTCCGTCCATCGTCTGCAAAAGCAGATCCTGCTGGTTCGCGGGCAGAGTCTCCGGCCAGCTGACAGCTCCGTTCGACCCGCTGTGGTGCGCAGTCGCGGTGAGGGTCGGCGTCGTCTCGGCGCGAACCGCGTCTTCGAGATCAGGAAGGGGGCGAATATGACGCACGAGTTCGATCGCTCTAGCACCCGCCGGCGACCTCAGGAGATGAGCCAGTGCGGCTCCGGCTTTTCTGCGGCCATGGGGGTCCGCCTCCTTATACCGAGTGACATCTTCATCCAGCGAGTCGTGGCCAAGCCGAGCAGCAATGCCGGGCTTATCGTTTTCACGGAGGTAATCACTGAAATCGATAAGAAGAGTTGCATAGCTCCTGGCGGTGTTGGCGGTGCTCGGGGGTGCTTCTTCCTTGTACCTTTTAATGAGATCCGCATCCTGGGGATAGGGATTCTGCTCTACCCGGCTTGCAAACGGCGTGATGCCGCCCGGCGATTGGGAGGCTCGAAGATGATCCAGTGGGGTAGCGATGGCCTGCTCCTCCTTCTCGGCGAACTCCTGGGCATCCTTGTCCAGCGACTTGTCGTAAAGCCGGGAAGCAATGCCCAGCTTGTCGTTCTTCACGAGCCAATGCCCCAAGCTGAGAAGACCACGTAGATTGCGACCGACCGTGCTCTCGGAGGCCCCAGCTTTGATGAGTGCGGGCCTCAGCCCCTCAATAAGAGAAGCATCTTCGCAATAAACAGGATCTAGGCTGCTACCTGCGAAAACCAATTTTGCATGGCCGGGCGGTAGCGCCGAGGCATTCAGCATCGTTCCACCGCCTTGACCGTGCGGAGGCGGCGTAGATGGGTGTCCGCTCGCCCGCATGATGGGAATCTGCTCGCCTGGCATGAGGACGTTGCGGTGACGTTCATCCGTCAGCTCGGCGTCCTGGTGGCGCCAGTTCACGAGATGAGGGGACTCTGTAGGATTCAATGCCAGGCCATGCCGCGGTGGCTGAAGGGACGACGATGCACCGGCTTCGTCGACCGTCCCAAAGAATAAATCTCGATCATCCCCCTCAGCGAGTGCCGCTGGCCAACTGAAGGCGGGCTGCGACCCGCCCTGCTTGGCCGCGGCCTCAATGCCCCCTGCCCGGACAGTGATTGACGCGACTCCGCCCGGCGACTGAGAGGCGCGGAGACGATCTAGTGCGGTAAGAACGAGGTGCCTGCGACTTTGATCGAAGATCGCAGCGTCGCTGTTGAGCGATTCGTCGTTAAGCCGAGCAGCCACTCCCGGCTCGTTTTTTGCAAAGAGCCACTGGCTGAATCTGCGAAGAGGACGAACATAATTCGTCTTAGCGGTGATCTCCTCGTACCCAGCCTTAACGAGTGCTTCTTGAAGTCCGGAAATCAAGGGCGCGTCTTCGGGATGAAAAGGCGGACCGTTGAGCTTTCTCGCTCCATTACGCAGATGATCAAGTGCCGCGCCGATACTTTTGTTACCCCCGGCGTCCTTGTAGCGCTTGATCTCTTCATTGAGCGGTTCGTGCTCGTTCCATTTCTCGTCCTGAAGCCGAGCAGCAATGCCAGGCTTGTTGTTTGCACGAAGGTAGTGGCTGAAATCCGTGAGAATGGATGCATAGGTTTTGGCGGTACTCGAAGTTCCGGCCGCCACTGCTTGCTGTCTGTATTCTTTGATGAGAGTTCCGTCCTTGGGATAAGGAGTGAGGTCAGGGCGGCCTGCGATCGGTACGACTCCCCCCGTCAATTGAGAGGTCCGCAGATGAGATAGTGCCCAACGGACGTTCGCCGTCCCACCTTTGGTTATGAACTCCTCGACATCCTTGTCCATCGACTCGTCATGAAGCCGATCAGCAATGCCCGGCTTGTCGTTTGCAAAGAGCCAGCGGCTCAAGCTGAGCAGATAACCGACGTAGCTCGTGGCGGTGCTCTCGGCGGCTCCAAGGAGCGCCTGCTTAAGGCCGGAAATAAAGCGCGCATCCTTAGCATAAAGCGGCTCCTTGCTGCGACCTACCAAGACCCAATTTGACTGAACGGTCTGGAGCGCTGCGGCGTCCAGCACCGCCTCATCCTTTCCGGCATTCGCCTCAGATCGCGATGCCTCCGCTTGATGGGCGCGGACCTGCACGAGCACGGGAGCAGACGGGACAGCGATCTCGCTCAGTTGCTGCTCAAAGGCCGCCGCATCTGTGGACGGAGCCGGTGAGCTCTCTTGCGGGCCTGCGGTGCCCGATTGTTGACGCACCCAGTTGGTGGATTCGAACTTCATTCGTTCTCACTTTCGGACTATAGGCCAATTTGAAGCCTGAGGTCGGTTGTGATTTGCCACGGAATCGACTCGGCAGCATCGAACCCAGCAGAAACTATCGTGAACGCCCCAAAATGCCGCGTCGAAGCACTCCGACCGCGCGCCTCCAGTATTTTTGCAGCGATCGCCAGCTATGATCGCCTCTGGAGACCCTGCTCTATGTGCGATATCTGTCGAGAACCTGACGCGGAGCCGCCGATTTCCTGCAGCGGACACGCAGGCTGCCCCATGGCCGGAACTTCGGTCCGCCGGTTGATCTCGCCGTTGACGCGTTCGAGCGGATTAGTCGAGTGCAGCTTGACCCGGTGTGCGGCCGGGAAGCTCATATAAGCGAGCACGTCGGTCTCGGCCTCATCTAGGAAGCTGGCGAGCTTGGGCAATTTGGGCCGCAGTTGGTCGGCGACCCTTCGCCTTGGGCACGCGCTGCTTCAACGTCGTCCTGGCAAACGCGGCGGCGGAGACGATGCGCCAGCCGCTCTTGCCGGCGTGCGCCAGGGCGTTGCGCATGAAGTGCACGCGGGGGTCGTTGAAGAAGTGGTTCACGGATCCGCTCGATGCAGCAAAGCAACCCGTCGATTCCACGCCGTAACCTGACCGATCTTGGTCCAGCGAAATCCTACGATCCGGGGCCTCCGAACCGGACCAACAGATAGCCGATTCCGCCCAGCACGGCGAAGCATAAGAGGAACCAGAAGAGCCCGCGCAAATACAGTAGGAAGCACCGGCCACCCTGTGTGTAAAGTCCTCACGATGCCTCTTGACGTAGTAGGCAGCCGGGATCGGCATCGCCCCGATGATGCTGCTGATGATGGCTGTCGGGCTTATCGTCAACGCGTATTGCGGCATACAACCACAGCGCGCACAAGAACGTAAGCGGAGTTCTGCTGCTGCTGAAGCAGCATCTCTGGGATTTCGCGATGAGCGATGGCAGCCCCTTTCATCGGCAATCCGTAGGCCGACTATCCGCTTCCCCTCTACCACAGCATATTGCACGGTGGACAACGAGGGTATCCGTCGCTTCGGGCGACGGTGTTGCGTCGGATCGAACCGACGGCAGCGCGCGCACGCCGCCGCCTCCCGCGTTCAAGCCGGCGCACGCTAGCCTCCCCCAGCAGCGTCGCTGCGGTAGCGGCTGGTCGAGGTCTCGTAGTACTGCGCGCGGATGGCCGCCA
Organism: Bradyrhizobium ivorense; assembly: GCF_900696085.1. Taxonomy (GTDB): domain Bacteria; phylum Pseudomonadota; class Alphaproteobacteria; order Rhizobiales; family Xanthobacteraceae; genus Bradyrhizobium; species Bradyrhizobium ivorense. The sequence continues at coordinate 131,882 of NZ_CAADFC020000009.1, read as the reverse complement.
TGGCCTCGATCAACGCTTCCCAGGGCGCGGGAAAGCGTTCTTTCGCCATCACCTGGTCCAGCATGCGCATATGGCCGGCCAGTTCGTGGTTGAGGAACTCCACCACAGGCATAGCCGGATAGCGCTGCAGCAGGAGAATCGCCGCGTTGTCGGCCTCGCCGGCCGACCTGTCCTTGTCGCGTCCATGCAGGTCGTTCTGCAGGCGCCCTATCGCGGAGATGAGCCGCAGGACCTGGCGAAACTCCGGACGCGCGCGCAAGGTCGCCATGTCTAGCCCCCACAGCAACGACAGGCAACAGAGCATGTTCGCGTAGGCGATCGAATCGATGCCGTTGTGCAAGTATTCGGTGTAAGACCAGCGTTCCGCCCCTGCCGCTTGCGCGTGTCCGGCGCGCAGCGCCGCGCAGTAGCACCGGGTATCGTCGAGAAGCTGAGCATAGTCGCGACGATCGTAGGCGAGCGCGGCCAGCGAAGCGCGCAGCACAGCGCAGCCTTCGAATCCGGGGAGCGCGCACGGCACGCCCTGCCCCAGCGCCTGCTCTACCGCGGCGAGCTGCTCCGGCGCGATCAGGCCAAGATCGTTGCAATCGTCGAGCCAGAACAGCAGCGCCAGTTCGCGATAGAATGCCACGATCAGCGTTTCGTCCTGCGGATCGCGGCCGGTGCGGGCGCTGATGTCGCGCAGGCTCAGGTGGATGCTCTGCAGGATGTACTGGCCACCCCTGACCGCTTCCACGGCATGCTCCTCAGCGAACCCGGTCAAGGAACGCCCCCACTCCAGCACCTGCTGCAGCGCGCGTTCGGTCTGGATCATGGCGTCGCTCCTGCTTCCTCGGCCGGGATGCGCCGTCCCCAACGAAGCGCCAGCCACAACCCGGCGAGTTCGGCGACGCGCACAACCCGAGTTGGACAATACAGTTCCTTGCCGATCCACAGTGGCGTCTGCGGCAACGCGTGCGCCGCATGGCGGGCGAGCATCCACTCCAGCGCACGCGCCACTGCCCACGCGATGCGCCGGCGCCCTGTCGGCTCTTCGCTCCCGTTCATCACGTGCAACGCGAACAGCGCATAGGCGGTTTCCTCGAACGTGGACGCGCGACCCGCGCCCCAGCCGCCGTCGTCGCGCTGCGCCAGCAGCAGCGCCGCCAGCGTGCGCTCATCGCGCCACTGGGGCTTGCCTTGCGCCAGCGCAGCGACCGCATGCGCGGTGGGATACAGCCACGAAACGTGCCATTTTTCGTTGTCCCATAGACCGTGCGGGTTCCGATTGGCCTCGACGTGGGCGCTGGTGCCGGCGGCGGGCTTTCCCAACAGTCGCAACGCATGCAGGGCATGGATGTTGGTCGACACCGAGGCATTGCGCTCGCCGGGGAAGGTGACGAACAGCTCGCCGATTTCGAATTGGCGCAACGCATCGATCGCCGGGTCGCGGCCTGCAAGGCGCAGGACGCACAACGCAACGGCGGTGTCGTCCGCATCGGCCGCAAAGTGCAAGGCCGGGCCCAGACCGCGCACGCCCAGGCGGGCGTCGAGCTGCGCGACGATCACGCGCACCGCCTCGGCGAGCGCGGGATGTGCGAACAGCCCGGCCAAATGCAGGGTATACAGCGACCAGCACGGCTCGAACACATTGATCGGCCAGACGTTGGGAACGACACCTTCGATGCCGCTGCGCGTCGCCCGCGATGCCGCCTGCAGATACGCGTCGGCGCGTCCGACCTGCGGTGTGCTCCCCTGAGTCAGGGCGCGCGCACGCCACGCGGCGGTGGCCGCCGGACTGATGCCGATGCTGCCGTCGTCATCCGGCCATGCGGTGGTCGGCGACGTCCCCCAGGCTTCCCAAGAGTGCAGCCACGGATGACCGCTCGGCAGCATCGCCACCGCCCCCAGCTTGGCTAGGCGCGCTTGCCGCAAGGGCAACAGCGCCGGGTGGCGCGGAAACGCTACGCCGCCCAGCAAGGATGCGGCCTCGCCACAAAACTGCGGCAGGATCAGCTCCGCGCCGATCGGCGCGTCTTCCGGCACCGCATGCGCGTAGGGATCGGGTTGGCGCTGGAGGAACCGGGTTGCAGCCTGGACTGCGTCGGCAGCGCCAGGAAGAGGATCGGCACGTTGCAATGCCAGCAACGCCGCCCACGTGGGCGCATGGCGGAACAGCGGGAAGTCCGCGCTTCCCCATCCGCCGTCGGACTGTTGCTGCGCGATGAGCCACGCGCATGCGTCCTGCCGACCGGTGACGTTGCTGCGGAACTGCAGAGCTCGCGCCGTGTCGTAGACGGACGGACCGACGCTGCCGCCATCGCTCATCTCGCGCAGCAGGTGGAGCAATTCGGAAAGAATCTGTTCGGACAGCGCATTCACGCGGGATGTTCCTTCTGCAAACGATTGACGGGAACCAGGATCGGGCAGACGCCGCGCACGTCGCCGCAGGTCCCTCGCGGCCCGGCGCCTGAGCAGCGCCGGACGGCCGCATAGGCTTGCGCGCAGCGCACCACGTGCGCCGCGGCAATGCTGGGCAACCGCTGCGATCCGCGGCGCGGACTCGGGACACAGTGCAGCATGCACCGCTGCCGCCGGCCGATCGCAGCTCCACAGGGGGGACTCCATGCGGACAGGCGCGCTCATGCGGATGGCGCGTGCTTGAGCAGATACGCGTTGGCCCGCTGTAGGATTTGCGCCAACCGTTCCGTACGCGGCCCCAGCGGCGCGATAGCCTCCCGGGCATCGCGCAACAGATCCAGCGCGAACTGGCGTGCTGCCTGCAGTCCCATGATCGACGCGCAGGTCGGCTTCTGCGCCGCCACGTCCTTGCCGGGGGTCTTGCCCAGCGTCGCGGTATCCGCTGTCACGTCGAGAATGTCGTCGATCACCTGCAGCGCCAGGCCGAAACAGGCGCTGTAGTGATCGAGCGCACAGTACAGCGCAGCGTGCGCGGCATCATCCGCGACTGCGCATAGCGCGCCCATGCGAACGGACGCGCGCACTAGCGCTCCGCTCTTCATCCGGTGCATCGCCACGATCCTGTCCAGCTCGACGTGCTTTCCAACCAGCGACAGATCCATGGCCTGCCCGCCTGCGGCACCCTCGGCGGACACCGCCTGCGCCAGTTCGCGCACGAGCGCGATACGGTTGTCGCCCGGCGCATCCAGGCTCGCCAGGGTCAGGAAGGCGTGCGCCTGCAGCGCATCGCCGACCAGGATCGCAGTAGCTTCGCCGAACTTGACGTGCACGGTCGGAAGGCCGCGGCGAAGCACGTCGTCGTCCATCGCGGGCAGATCGTCGTGGACCAGGGTACAGGCGTGCATCATCTCGATGGCGGCGGCGACGTCGTCGAGCATGTGCGCCGGTGTGTCGGCCAGTGCGCCGGCAGCCAGACAGAGCAAGGCGCGGGTGCGCTTCCCGCCATGCAAGGTGGCGTAGCGCATCGCCGCCATCAGCTCGGTCTCACCGTCATGTTCGGCGCGGAGAAGACGCGCCAGCTCCAGTTCGACCCGCTTTGCGCCGTCCTGCATCCAGATCTCGGAGAGCAGCGTGCCGGATGCGCCGCGCGCCTGCGTGCCCGATCCGCCGGGCGCGGAATCATCAGCTCTGTCGTCCTGTGGCGTGGATCCGGTCTGCATGTTGTTCATGTTCTTGTCCTTGACAGGAGACCGCCACCGCGAGCGGCGAGCCGCCAGGGTGTTGTCGGCATCGCACCGAGCGCGCTGCCGAGTGCAGCAATGCCGCGCGTCGCCGGCGCCGCTGTCTCGCCACAGGGGCATGCGATGCAGCTCATGAGAATCCGATGCGGATCGTCATGGACGGATGTGCGGTCGGGTAATAGCGCCGGCCTTTTTCAACGCCGCTCAGCAACTGCGGCCGCACCCCGGCCTCGTGCATGGTCAGCGCCAAGGCGATACAGAACTGCACCAGTTCCAGCCATGCCAGGTGGTAGCCCATGCAGACGTGTGGGCCGGTACCGAACTGCAGCATGTCCACCGGCCGGATCGGCTCGGTGCGTTGCAGCCACCGCGCCAGCCGAAACTGATCAGGCGCCTCGTGCAGCAGCGCCGAGGTCGAGAAATGCAGCAGCGGGATGCACAGATCGGTGCCCGCGGGAATGCGCCATTGGCCGAGTCGCAATTCACGCAGTGCGCGACGCACTAGGAGCGGCGTCGCCGGATACACGCGCAGCGTCTCGCGGAACAGCGCCTCGGCGACCGGACACTGCGCCAGGTCCGCGTGCCGGGTCGGCACCGCGCCCACGCGTTGCGCCTCCTCGACCAGGGCGTCCCATAGCCCAGGCTGCCGCGCCAGCTCGATCACCATCCAGGCCATCGTCGAGGCGATGGTGTCGTGACCACCGAGCAGCAGCAAGCGGATATTGGCGACCAGGACGTCATCGGAAAGCGCATCGTCACTGCGATCGAAGGCGCTCACCATGTCGTTGATCAACCCGGTGCGCGAGGCATGTTCGCGCGCGGCGCGGACGAACTCGCGCAACCGCGCATCGATCCAGTCACGGGCGGCGCGGCCGCGCCGCAAGGGCAGTCCGGGCAGGTCGACCGGGGGCGCGACGATCAACTGCAGCAGTTGCCGGTACTTGCGACGCCATTCCGGCAGGTCCTGCGCGGGGATTCCCATGAGACTGAAGATGAGCTTGAGCATCAGATCGCCGGTTTCGCGCAGGATGGTCACGTCGCCGCGGTCGCGCCACCTCTGCACGCGCGCCCGGATGACGGGCGCGAACAGCTCGCCGATGCCGGCCTGGGTCAGCCCCTTGGGCAGAAGCGCCGCCTGGATCGCATCGCGCGCCTGCCGGTGCGCGATGCCGTCCTGGGCGACCAATGTTCCGCCAAACAATTCGGGCGCAATGTCTTCGATCAGCGCCGAGGACACGTCCTTGTGCCGGAGCAGTGCGAGAGCATCCGGATCCAGACTGGTCATCAGGTGTCCGGCAGGGCCGAAATCCAGCCAGAAGTGGCTGCCCAGCGTCCGTTCCGCGCGCCGCAGCAGGCGCGGCAGGTCGCAGACGACGGCGGGAAGATGCCCGACCAAGGGGAAAGCGCCGGGCACGACCGGGATGTCGTGCCGCAGCCGATGCCGACGGTTCAGCGGGTTGAGCAGCATGTCCATCAGCAGCGCGGCGAGGCTTTCGCTTCGGCGGTCTCGCCGGAAGGCCGCGCGGCGCGGCTGTTGCCACCGTCGGCGTACGTCGGCACATGCGCCAGCATGCCGCCGTCGATGCACACGACCTGGCCGGTGATGAACGCAGCATCGTCGGAGAGCAGGAACGCCACCAGCGCGGCCACGTCGTCGGGGCGGCCGACGCGCGGCAGGAGCTGGTGCCGGCGCAGATGCCGTTGCGTGCACTCGTCCAGCTTGGCGAGGAGACGATCGGTCATGATGAGACCCGGCGCAACCGCGTTGCAGCGGATCTGCGCATGACCGTACTGGGTAGCGAGCGAGGCGGACAGCATGTTCATCGCCGCCTTCGACGCGGCGTAGGACGTCTGCGCGGTATCACCGCTGAGCCCCTGGCACGACGACATGTTGACGATCGCGCCACCACCGCGGGCGATCATCCGTGGGATGGCCTGCCGGCAGCAGAGCAACGTGCCGCGCAGATTGGTCGCCATTGTCTGATCCCAGACCGCTAGGTCCAGGTCGAGGATCGCGCGGTCGCGCGGAGTGAGATGCATGGCGCTCGCGTTGTTCACCAGCAGGTCGACCCCACCGAAGTGCCGCTCCGCCGTTTCGAACAGCGCTGCCACCGCGTGCACATCGGCGATGTCTGTGGCCGAGGCCAGCGCGCGGTCCGCTTCGGATGCAATTTGCGCGGTGCAGGCGATGGCCGCCGAGCCATCAATGTCGGCGACCACCACTCTGCCTCCCTCGCGCGCGATAGCGAGGGCGCATGCCTTGCCGATGCCTGCGCCGGCGCCGGTCACCACGGCCACCTTATCTTCAAACCGTCCCATCGTGTCCTCCTGGATGGCGTTGGTCTCTCGCGCATGCCGCTCGGCCCTCCGCTGGAGAAGGCGCAGGGTCGGCGACGGGGCGCTCGCCATCGCCAGCGTCGCTTTCGATGACCCGAATGGCGGCGACCGGGCACTGGCTCGCCGCGAGCCTCACGGCGGCCTGCAGCGCCTGCGGGACCGTCGCCACGCACACTTCGGCCACGCCGTCCCGTTCGCGCTGTCGAAAGGTGCCCGGCAGCGTCAACACGCACTGCCCGCTGGTTCCACACAGATCCTGGTCGACCACGACGCGCATCTCAGCTCCCCTGCGCATGCAGCCGCACCGGCAGCGCGCGGAACGTCCGAAGGAACGCGGAGGGCTCCCGGGTCGGCTCCTCGGCCAATGCCAGCGTGGGGAAGCGGGCCTGGATCCGCGGCAGGCTCTCGGCCAACTGCACCCGGGCCAGTTGCGCACCGAGGCAGAAGTGAATGCCGTGGCCGAAGCTCAGCATGATCTTCCCGTCGGTCGACATGCCTGGACTGGTGCCGTAGAACCGCGCGGGATCGAAGCGATCGGGATCGGCGAAGGCGTTCGGGTCGCGATTGCCGGACGCGATCAGCACGCGCACGTCCGCGTTCTTCGGGATCACCACGCCGCCCAGTTCGATGTCGCGCTGGGCGATACGCGGAATGGAGCTGAACATCGCGGGCGCGTCGCAGCGCAGGACTTCTTCGACGAATGCCTTCACCCCCACGGCGTCTCCCTGCAGCCAGTGCCGCTGTTGGGGATACGCCAGCATCGCCAGGACCGCATGGTCGATGGTCGCAGCAGTGGTGGCGAAGCCGCCCAGCAGCATGCCCCATAACATGCTGATCAACTCGGCATCCGACAGCGTGTCGCCATCATCGTCATGTGCGCCGACCAGCATCGACACGATGTCGTGCCGGGGATCGGTGCGCTTGCGCTGTATGAGGCAGCCGAAGTAGGCCTTCACTCTGGCACTGGCCGCGTCCGCCGCGGCGAGTTGGGGATCGCTGGCGCGCGGGCTCAGGCCTTCCAGAATGGCGCCGATGCCGGGGGCGAGCCCGAACATGTCGTCCTGGGGCATGCCAAACAGTTCGGCGAAGACCTGCATGGGCAACGCCAGCGCGAATTCCCGATGCAGGTCCACGGCCTCCCCGCGCTCCAGCGCGGGCGCCATGCCGTCCAGGCGCGCGGCGACGATGCGCGCGATGCCCGGCCGCAGGTCGTCGATCTGGCGCATGGTGAAATCGCGCGAGATCAGCCGGCGCAGACGCGTATGCGTCGATGCGTCCTTCATCGCTAGCGTGGAGGCCAGCAGATTGAGCGACAGGCTGGTCGCCGCACGCGGGAAATAGCGCGCCAGTTCGTCCGGCGCCGGTCCCCGAAACGCATCGCCCGTGGCCTTGAGCGCCCAGTAGATGTCGGCGTGGCGGCTCAACAGAAAGAGGCCCGACGCCGCGCGATGCACCGGATCGTGCTCGCGCAACCAGCGCATGAACGGATACGGGTCGTGGATGCGCGCTGGCGACGCTAGTTCAGCGAAGGCGTCCCCGCATGCTGCCGTGGTTTCTTGCACGTCCATCCTGGTTACCTGTTGGCCGGCTGATCTGACCGGCACGCCATGCGCGCTGGCAAATTGCGGAGAAGATCGCGATCCCCGGCGGCGTCCACCACATCACCAGAGCACCGGGAACTCCTCGAACCCGCCAGGATGATCTCCTTGCGCAACTTCAGTTCTTCGGCCGCCACGGCCAGGCGGAGCGCGGGAAAGCGCAGGAAGATCGAACCGAACACCGCCTTGAGCTCCAGCTTGACCAGCGCCAGCGCCGTGTCCGTCCCGAAGACCATCGCACTGCGATTGGTGATGATGCGTGAACAGAGCAAATCGCGTGCCGTGAATTCGCAGGCCCAGCAGGCACTCCGTAGCGGCGCGTAGTGTCAGGTTTCTGGCGTTGAGTCTCAATGCCGACAACCGGCGCAGCAAGTGCCGACAAAGGCCCGCTCTCGCGCTGAATGTGCGGGGCAGCTCTAACGCGATATTTCACGCATCCGGATTGGCTGCAGCAGGTGTGGTTCGCCGGAAACCACTCCGATGTCGGCGGTAGCTATCCGGAAAACGAAGCCCGCCTCTCCGACATCTCGCTGGGTTGGATGGCGCATGCGGCTGAGAATTTTCCCGACGGCAAGACGCCCGACGGCTTCGGCATCAAGCTAGACGATAGATTCCTGAAGCTGAATCCGGATCCGCTTGGACCGTAGCACGACGAGTGCGAACTCGGTCGCTTGCGGGGGGCAAGTCAAGTGGAGCGAAGGGTTACGTCAAGTGCAGAGCTAGGCAGCCCTTCATCCGGCGGTACTTTAGCGCTTCGTCGCGAAGCGGGGCGTGCAGCATGACTAGGAATAGGTGCCTATACGTCAAGCACCCTCATGGTCTGGCTTCGCGCGCTGCGCACTACGCGCATTGTGTTCGTTGTAGTGCCGATCATCTTCGGCGCGCTTGCAAGCTGGGAAATCTTAAAGGGCGACAACAAGTACGAATACCTCACGGCTACCATGGCGCTGATCGCCGGCATCGTGCCGGCGTTTTACGCGGCGTTGAAGCTGGATGAGCATCTGCCGACGGCCATGCGGCTCGCTGGTGAATACAAGAACCTGGAGATCCTTTTCGGGGACCTCGCCGCAATAGGCCGCTCGACGCCTGGTTCTCAGGTCCGGAGGGGCCTTTTCAGCACGCTTACAACGTAAGATCTGCCATAATACAGGAACAAATCTTCCACCCTCGAAGACTCGAACAATCCGTCCGCAAAGCGATTGCTCGCGAGCTTAGGTCTGTGCCTGATCAGCGGATTCTGATGTCGTCATTTGGCGTGGGAGGGCGAGGAGACGGCGCTGCAGCGAGATCCCGGAGCATATAGGTCGCAGCTTCGCCGTAGCATGCTAGCTTTGCGCGCAATTCCGCATTCGTCGTGACGGACCGAAAGCCGAACTGTTCCCATAGCGGCCGCGTGGCATAGACCGAGACCAACGCTAGAACTGCCCCCGACGAGCGTGCGAGTTGCTCGAGCGTCCGGATATAGGCGGCCGCTACACCACCGCGGGCGAAGGGCAACACGGCCACGTCGTGCACGTAGAGGCAGTCCGCATCGTCGGGCAAGCTTGCTAGGAAGCAATCGAGCGGCGGGATCTGATGCTGCTTCCAGGGGTGGGCAAGGCCGTAGCCGACTATCCCTTCGTCCCCGACGAGCACGCGGCAGCCGTCGGGACAAAGCCGCATCTTCTCCGCAAACACGTCAGGCCGCTCAAAAAGATCGGGATGGATGCGCTCTGCGATCGCGATGATCGCAGTAATGTCGGTCGTGCTGGCCGGACGCCAATGCGGCTTGCTCACGTCTATCCTCATTCCCTCTCATTCGTCCAATCGATTCGGTCGCTACCAAGCGCGCAGCGAAAAATATCGCTGCCATCGTCGCAGGACAACACGCCGCTCGACTCCCGAATCGTGGTCCGGCCCAGATATCGTTTCCCGCTCGCGTTACGGCATGAGTCGTTGGACTCGCCCGGAAAGACTACAAGTTTGAGGCGCGGTACGGAGGTAAGTGGCGGCAATTGATCAAGTACGATCTGTGATCCGTAATCGGGCGTGACCTCGTCAGCATTGATCGGCAGCGCCATCGTCGGCAATGTCCTAGCTGCAGCCAGGCCAATGATGAGCGCGGCCCGCTGCTGAGAAGAATGTTACCGGCGCGTGCTCCAATCGGTGCCGGCAAGCTGTAAGAGGTATAGATGATGTCGGCGTGGGCTCGCAGTTGTCGTCGAACTGGCGGATGGAGCCGGCAGTCGCGCCCAAAGAAAGCGTCTGGCCGGGAGCTCGAGCGCGTGCCTGGTGCTGGAGTCCAGCTGTAGGTGATGCTGCTCGGCCGCCAATGACATACTCGGCGCTTGGCCGATGCCGCCCTGCTGGCCGGGGCGCCGCGTCGCCGTTGCCGGCTTTTGCGACGTTGAGGTTGATGTCGCTCAAGGCATTGAAGCTGCCGAACCGCTTGACGAGATGCTCGACGACAACCATCGACGCCTGGTCGGAGAGGCTAACTCTGCGCTCTTGTTGCATACTGATCTCCAGCTTGTAGCCCCCAGGAACAACGGGTCACCAGATAATCGATTGACTATCGGTGGGCGCCCGCGATTGCGGATTTCTTGCGGAGCAAGGCGACGAATTGGGACGCGGCGGAGCTTATGATGAGATAAACAACGGCCACTGCGAGGTACATCTCGACGAGACGACCATTGAGTTGCGCAAGCTTCGAAGCTGCACCAAGAAGATCAGTGAGCGATAGAACGTAAACGAGGGACGTATCCTGAAAAAGAATAATGGTCTGGCTCAGTATGATCGGGCTGGCGACCCGAAACACCTGCGGAAGGACGACATGACGATACGTATCGAATGTCGACATGGGCGAGAGCCTGGCAAGCCTCGAATTGGCCCTTGTTCACTGCGCGCAACCCGACGCGGATGATTTCGGAATAGTAGGCGGCTTCGAACAAGCCGAACGTGACGAACGCCATATAGGTGGCACCGACCGGAATCGGACGGCCATTGCCTGAGAGATGCCCCAGAACGATGGGCACCAGGAACCAAAACAGGACAAGAATGAGCGGAACCGATCGCAACAGGGCGACATAGCTACGCACGAGTTGGCTCAGAATGCGGAGCTCAAAGTGCTGCAGCAGGGCGAAGGGCGTTCCAAGAAACATCCGAACCAGGAAGGCGGCTGCAGTCAAGAAAAGCGAGAATAGCAATCCTGACCATATAGGGCCATGCCTGCACGACAATCGAAAAATCGAGGCTGTTCATTTCAAGACCTCCATACTGCCAGGCCTACGCGAAATACCTTGAGGTAGCGAAATCAGCGCTACCGCGAATCCAAAGCCGGGCAGCACCAAGCTTAGGGGTTAGCCAGGGAAGGCTTCGGAACATGGCTGGGATCTAGAACCGGGCTCATCTCCTCGATTTTGGCATCGATCTTACTGAGAACAGCGGCCGGCACGACATCCCGCTCTGGGAGCTGCCGCCAATGGTCGTTAACCAACGATACGACCTCCTCAACGGCCGAGATCACCGCCGGTTCGGGTAGCCGCGCGCGATTGGCGAACTTTCGCCAGCGGTCCAGAGTAAGCGCTTTGAAGGATTTCTCTCCTCCCAAAGAGAAAGCCATATCGTCTTTCGGAAAATAGGCGGTGGTTGATAGGACGTCGTACACGGGAGCGATGGCCGGAGCGCAACCATCGCCTGGGTATATTGTGGACCAATTCTTCAAGTGCATGTCGCCGTTGCCGACGAGCGCGGCAAGTGCCAGTCGGCGAACGAATTCGAGTGCGGCGTCGGTCGAAATCGCCACGTTCAGCGCGGAGGCGATGTCGTGGTACGATGCGTCGTCGTATTTTTTGGATGGCTGCCGGCCAAAGATCTGAGCGAAGTCTTCGATGTGAATTCGGGTACCTTTGGGTCCACGGTCGAAACGCTTCACCAGCAAGACCTTGCCGGTCGACAGTGTATTGAATTCTTCGGGAATTCCCTCGAAATCGGATTTTTCGACAAGCTCGCGTTCCGGCACATCCATTCCGAGGATTTCGGACAGCGCCAAAACGGCGAACTCGTTTTCCGATAATCCGACAAGATTGGTCGAGGGGAATTTTGCGATGTACTGACCTTGCTCGTCGCCGATGGGCAAACTCAGTCCGCCACTCTTGCCCGTATTTTTCATCACGGAGAGCTTCATCTGAACTCCCGCCAAGGAAAACCGCGCTTTAATCTCACGTGGATTGTCTTGAACCGCTATCGTGGTGCTGCCGTCGCTCGGCACGACGCGCACTGCACCTGGCAAATCTTCGCCAAGCGCCGCCAGGAGGTCGAAATCATTTCCTTGCCTGACTGCTCCCGCGTGGTGCTTTTCCATCGCCTCGCGAAGCTTGTCCTCGGGCAACAGATTCGCGAAGAACGCGGGCAGCACGTGTGCTGCGGGCTTCGGATCCTTGCGAAGGCCACCATCGGCGGAGCGGAACGAGAGGCTCAATGTCGGGGGCCGCGCGATGGCTCGATAGGCCGGGTCAAGACTGAAGGCGTTGAAATCGCCTGGCGTACGCACGAGCGTTCCGACCTTGAGGTCTTGAAGGAATACGTCCAGCGACTGAACCGCATTAGGGGCGCGGACCCGGGTGCTCATCATCGTCATCCATATCGGTGGTGAACGCTGGCCGATCCTCGTCTTCGGAGGGCTGAAGGAGTGCGTTGACGCCGGGTACCACGGCCTGTGGGATCAGCATCAGCTCCATGCCGAGAGCGCGCGCGACGTTAATCAGCGTAGTCGCCCGCGCAGCGGCGTTGCCCTGCTCAATATCGCGGTAACGCGGCCGGGAAATGCCCGCGCGTTCGGCCACCTGCTCTTGAGTTAGGCCCGCTTGCTTCCTTGCACCCCGGAGGAGGCGTCCCAGCTGCTGGGTTGCTTCTGAGTTCCGCTTCATGATCCGTTTACATATCTTTTCTATTTTAAAAGATACGCTAAGGTATCATTTACCGCCAATCTCGTCAAGGTTTAGATCTGTTTACGTATCATATAGCGATAAGATGATCCGCAAACATATCTTCTTGGTCAGAGAGTCCCCAATGGCCTACAGCTATCTCGACCAGCGCGGGCCCCCTTCGCGTCCGCATGGACATCCGTGGCTCCCGCCGTCGAGTGAAAACGGCCGTCGAGGAAGTCTTCGACGGCGTCGGTGACACGCCAAAATCAAGGAACTTTTTCATATTTTTTTAAGTGCAGGCAATCGGTCCGCCGCGGGCGGTTTTGCCTCGGTCGGCCTGTCCAATTTATCGATGAGCTCATCCTGAAAGCTCGGATCGGTCGCCTCATTGGCCGGCTCCTGCTGTGGAGGCGATGCCAGTAGCGGCCGCTAACTAGCGCGGCTGGATCGTCGCTCACGGCCGGCCAGGATTGCGATCTTCTGACCCATTCGACATCTACCGGGGCGCGCGCGCCGCCCGTCTTCTTGCGCGCCCAGCTGGATCGACCGCGTTGCTTAGGACGCTTGGCCAGCATCGTGCCAGCGCGGACGCAAGCGCGACGAGGTGCAGCTTGCTCTCGGCGTAGGTCCTGGCCGAATCCCAAGACCTTTTCGTCCAATCGAGGTCGTCCAACGAGCCTCCCCCGCCGCGATGCAATCCGCTGCTGAGAAAACCAATCTAGGGGGCGCTCGATTAGTGCCGTCAGCAAGCTGGGTGCAAGAGCATTGATCGCCAGCGTTCCAGCACGGCCTTCCGGAGCTGAACCACGACTCCGCTGTGTATAGACGCCGGTGTTATGGATGATCGCATCCATGCGCCCGATCGCCTTCATTTGGTCCGCGATGCCTTTCGTCTCGGCGCCGCTCTGCAGGTCCCCGACCAGAGCTCGTTCGGAGCGCAACGCGAGTTCTCCGCGGGCTGCGGCGCGATCTGCCGATCGCGCGGGCTGCACCAATCGATGCCCCTGATCGAGAAGCGACTGCGCCGCCGAGACCATCCGTACTGCCGGTAATGAATACGATAGCCATGCGCTGCACCTGCAGATGTTTTGAAGCGCACTCTACAGCACCGACGCATCACTTCCCGATACCGCTCGTCGCTGATCTTCTCCAACCAGTCTACGTTCGTTCTGGCGGTGGATGGCGAGTGAGGCTATTTCGGCCACGTACCAAAAGTTGCCCCGTATCCAGAACCCAACCATGCCCATGGCCAAGATTCTTCGGTTGGAAATCAGACGTCCCGTGTTGAGGGGGCAGAGAGGTTTCAAATCGCAAGGATTTGCCAACCATAGATGCTTTCCGAGCCGGCCGCTAACCAATCGAAAATCGATCCCCCTCATGTTCGCGTCTCGAAGCTGAATGGGAAAAATCAAGCATGACAGGATCGGCAATTCTGGATCATTGGAATTCCGTGCACGCGACGGAAGAGCCTATTCAGCTACCGATGGACCTAACCTTCGATATCGAATTGCGCCGGAATGCACCGGATGAAGAAGGAGGGGTGGCCTAGCGGTCGCCCTTCTTCCATCTAGCTTCTGCGGCAATATGAGCAATTTCTGACCGCTGCTCCGGCGTGAGGTTGGCAGCTCGCGCTTTGCCGACCCGTTTACCCAAGGCAGCCGCAGCCCTTGTTTCGGGCTGCCCTTCCACGATCTCGCCGGTGGCGATCTTGCCGATCATGACGGCAGCGCCGATCACGTCGCCGGGACGCTTTTCGCCTTTAGGGCCTCTTGGCATCTAACCGTTCCGACCAAAGCTCAAGCCTGCCATCCTCATCTAGGACGCGAACGAAATTACCCCTGTTAGCGACGCCTAGTCTGTTAGCTACGTGCTTAGCATTCTCGATGTGGACATCGTAGGGCGCTGGACGTGCCACCAATGCGCCTTCGCGATATACTTCGATAACATAAGGCATAAGGGTTCTCCTGGCCGCCCTAAATCGTCAGCTCAAGAGTAATGCTTAGCGGTAAGCTTCGCAATGCTGCTTACGTTGCGGATTGGCCGAGGAATTGCCCCTTGTAAGCCCGATCAGGCATTCCGAGCGTCGTTTCAAATATGAGTTGGCAGATTTTCATTCCGGTCCGCAAACGGATCGGCAAAGCACCGTGATTTTTGATTTCAAGCTGGATCGGCCCACGGAAACCCGCGTGAATAGTAGGAGCGGTAACATGGACAGCGAGACCCAATCTAGCCAAAGAGCTTTTGCCCTCAACGCGTCCAGCGATCCTAGAATGCTCCTTTAGATTTACCTTCTCGCGCGTCCAAGCGAGCAGGAATTCATCTATGGGAAGATCGTAACCCGCCCCTTGAATCTCACGCTGCTCAGTGAGCCCCTCAATTAATTCCTTCGCATTGAAATCAGGAACTGACGGGTCGATGACCGTGCTAGCCCCTTTCACAGTTGGCTTATAGACACGGATTATAGAGGCCAGCGTGAGATCCACGCTTGTCGAGGAAAAACTTGCAGCCTCTGGCGACGGGTCGATCTCAATCTGTCCCGCCGCCATAGTGAGTTTGATTTCACGATCCGTCAGAATCATGCGGCTTTTTATCTCTCTTGGGTCTGCAAATCCTCACGGTCGACCCAAACCCGCCAAGAGCCATTGGCTGTTTCACCAGGAAGTTCCACCAGCAACGTGGCTCCAGATTTGTCCTGTGCGACAGGCCATCCAACGCTAACGGTTGAATCCTGCGCCAGCACGTCGTTGTCGATATATAGCTGCTGAACGCCTGAAGTCGTCTTAACGCCCACCACAACCTCAGTTGGGTGAAGACCTTGACCTATTTTTTCGACTTTAAGGCGCATCATGGAAGTATCTCCCGCTCTCGTATCGCTATCAATAGCGAATCATCTCTAGCCTTGCATTTTTGGTCGGAAAAACTTCCGACGCTCTAATAACTTATGCACAAATGAGAACAAAGAAAGAACATTTTGGGGATAAGGTTAAGATTTTTAGCCAGATGAGTCCGCCCGGCAACGTGGGCTCCCCTGAAGCAGTTCCTATATGAGGTTCCACCGGCAAAGGTCCATTGGCGACCGGAGGGCACATCAATGATGAGATACATCAAGGGCAATGTAGTGGCTTACTGCGACCGCTGCCCCAACAAGCACAATACCGGCCTGAAAGTGTTCCAACAGGCAGTCGACCTACTAAGCCGAGCCGAAGGTTGGGAGAGCGTGGAGCACGAGGGGAAATGGGAAAACTACTGCCCCAGATGCTCTGATGCCCGCGTCTTTGATTCCGTCTTTGATCGTACCGGCGTCGGCTTTACAAAAATCGGCGATAACGACTGGGACTAAATTCAAACTGAGACACTACCGGATGTTGGAAAAAATCGGATTATCCGCAGAGAGAGGGCATGTCGCCGTCGGGACAGCCGTGCTCATCTTAGGTTTCCCGGGCCCGGCGCGTGAGCACCGCGATCACCCCTGAAAAATGCCATCAAGAGCTCGATTTTGATATCATCGCAATCAATCTCCGAAGGACGCTATCATGCCCGCTGTCACCATCGGCAACCTCTCCGAGGAGGCGCATCGCGCCCTGAAGTCCGTGCGGCGCAGCACAATCGCAGCGCGGAAGCGGAAATGCGCGCCATTCTGGAGGCCGCCGTGCGTCCCCAGGGCCGGCTGCGGCTAGAGCATTTTCCGACCTGGCGGAATCGAAAGGGATTCCCTTCCGGGGCAAATCGTGATTCACCCTGAGGGCTGGTGATGGAGGCCAGCCCCCATGGCTAAACCCTCTCGCCGGACCTTCGCCTTCGCATTGTTCGGGCCGTGGAAGATGAAGGCATGAGCTGTCGGGGCGCCGCCGGCCGGTTCGGCGTGGCGCCGTCGACAGCGATCGAACTGGTCAGCGAGTGGCGAAGCACCGGCGCCTGTGAGGCGGGAGCGCAGGGTGGCGACCGGCGTTCGGCTCGGATCGAGGGGCATGCTGCAGAGATCCTCTCCCTGGTCGAGGCTACGCCTGACATGACGCTGGCCGAGATCGCCGATCATCTCTTCAAAGTCCACGGCGAGCGTTTCGCGCCGAGCGTGGTCTGGCGGTTCTTCGATCGCCGCAACATCACGTTCAAAAAAAACATCGCACGCCAGCGAGCAGGATCGGCCGGACGTCGCCGCTGAACGCGCGGCGTGGAAGGCATCCCAGCCTGAGATCGACATCCACCGGTTGGTGTTCATCGACGAGACCGGAGCCTCGACCAAGATGGCGCGGCTCTATGGCCGTTCGCCGTACGGCCAGCGCTGTGTTGCAGCGCTCCCGCATGGTCATTGGAAGACGACGACCTTCGTCGGCGCGCTCAGGGCGACTGGCATGACGGCGCCGATGGTCCTCGATGGCCCCATGGATGGTTCGGCGTTCGAGGCTTACGTGACGCAAGTCCTCGTGCCGACACTCAGGCCCGGCGACATCGTGGTGATGGACAATCTCGCAGCACACAAGCGGGCCGAGGTCGGCATCGCAATCGATGCAGCGGGCGCTCGGCTCCTCTATCTGCCGCCTTATTCGCCCGACCTCAATCCGATCGAAATGGCCTTCGCCAAGCTCAAAGCCGCCCTTCGAAAGGCGGCCGCCAGATCTATCGAGGCTTTGGTCAACGCTATCGCCCTCGCCTTGGCCGCCTTCATCCCCCAAGAGTGTCTGAACTTCTTCGCCGCTGCCGGCTATGATCGCGTCTGATCAGAATCTGCTCTAGGCACCGCCCTTTCGGAGATGAGCCGCAAGATTGGCCTCACCAATGCCGATGTCGAGGCACTTGAACATGGACGCGACGTGCGTCCCGCTGAGCCGATGCAAATCGAGTGATGCTGCCCGATATGTGGTCTCTGAGGCCCGAACCACATCCATCGGTTCGCCACTGGCTCGACGCCCAAGCGGCCGAGACGGTGTTTCTTTCTAGCGTTACCGTCGCCGAACTTTTGTTCGGTATCGGCGCGCTGCGGCGCGGCAGGCGCAAGACGGGCTGGCAGTTGCGCTCGACGGCGTGCTGGACCTGTTCACGGCCCGCATCCTGCCCTTCGATGCCGCCGCGGCGCGGCGCTATGCCGAACTCGCCGTTAAGGCGCGCGCGGCCGGAAAAGGCTTCCCCACGTCCGATGGCTACATTGCCGCGATCGCCGCCGCACACGCCTTCGCCGTGGCATCGCGCGATACGGGTTGCGTTCAATGCTGGCGGTCTGACGACAATCAATCCCTGGACCGCGACCAGCTAATAGGCGTCCGGACGCTTCGGCTGCGGATTGAACGAAGAATTGGACCTGCTCCACACCGTGATCCGCATAGCCTGATTTTCTCGCCGGCCCGCTACCCGCTCGAGCATCAGGAAATAATTGGCGACCACGATGGCGACCTGCTCGGCCGTCCAGCCGGTCCCCTCTTCTGGCACTGCGCCCTCGGCGTCCACGATTGCTTCCCCTGTCCCGGCGAGAAATCAACCAGGCCACGGCAGATCCACAAAACGTAAGACGGACACTCGCCATCCTGACATTATCCCACCCTGCTCTGGACCTACCCTACCGCTAGGCCAAACGGTGGGCCGAGGTCTGCCGGAAGACCGGTGTCGTCGCGCCGCGCAAGTTCGCAGTCCAGTCACAGATCGACGATCATGAGGAGTTCCTACGGCAGCTCGTCGCGAAGCAGGCCTCCATCAAGCTCGATGAAGTGCACGACGCTCTGGACCGACGCGGCACCTGTCCGGCCCACCACGCCTCCCGGTAAATGGCCCTGTAACGAGGCACTCCGTCGGCGGGAATACCGGCTGGAGGCGTCCGCCCCCCTCGAGTGTGCCCCCGTTCACTTCTGGTGCTCCTCCCGCTTTCGCCGACGAGGTCCAGTCGGGCCCACTCCGCCAGCCCTAAAGTTCAAGTTCCCCCTTATATTCAAGCAGAGAACATTCCCGGGGCGACCGGGGCCTCGGCAGGACCACAATTGACAACGGAGACCCCGGAGTCAGGTTTCTGGGTACGAGATCTGGATCGAAGCCAACTTGGTCCATTGCGCGCAGCGCGCCGGGCCACGATGGATTGAGCATGCGTATCAGAACTTCACGTTGAAGGTGGCATTCAGTCCGTTCTGGGTGAGGCCAGAACCGAACTGGCCTTGATAGGCGATGCCAAGGGTGCTGTTGCTCGAAAGTTGGAAGTCCAGACCGGATTCCACGAGCGCCACATCCTTGCCAATGGATACGCCTGAAGCTGCAAAAGCGCCGGAACCTGCAGCAAAGCTGGCTGTCGACAGCGGAATAATGTCACCTAGGGCATGACGCCAGCCAACATCAGCGCGCGCAGTCGTGGCAATGTGGCCAAGTTGAAAACGGGTGGTCGCGTAGACCCCGAGCGTGGAGAGCGTCGTATCCATCGTGTCAGCGCAAACATCAAGCGCCGCCCCGTTCAATCCCCTTTCGTAAAAAGCATCCGCCGCGACGCGAACATGGGCGAGATTGGCATAGGGTTCGATCACAGAAGACTTGCCGAGATGGACTTTGTAACCCAGTTCTCCAAAGATCTGGGAAGTGCCTGCATCGTGATCCGAGATCAAGTTGTCGTTGAACCCGGGGAACCGAACGTTGCGGCTCATCTCAAGATCGTGCCATGTATAGGCAATGCCTGAGCGGAAGGCGAGGGTTCCTTCCGGCAGGATCCACTCGGTGCCTGCATAGGTCCCGAACGTGTAATTGTCACTGCGGCCTGACGAAGAAGCAGCGCCAGTCTTGAAAGTGGAGCGGCTATAGCCCGCAAGAACACCGAAGCGCCAGTCCTCAAATACCGGCCTGTCGATACCGGTCATGAAGCCGCTGATGCTGGATCTGGTGCTTGCGGCATTGCCGTCACCTGATTGGGTCGTCCATCCGCCAAAGGCAGAAGCCCACGCGGCATAACCCTGCAGGTCATAGGATGGCGGATCAGAAGACGCCGCGGCGATGGCACCGATGGCAGGGACGGAATCGCCAGCTGGCCTTTTCTGCTCAGAACCATAACCGATTGCCGCCATCGCTGATGATGGCGCCCCGCCAAACGCCTGTTCCAGGCGGTCGTAGACCGCCGATCGCGCATAGAAGCTGTCATTGATACGTCTGCCCTGTTCGGACGCATAGATCGAGGGCGAGAGCTGTCGCAGCGCAGATGTCACCGCCGTGCCGTCGGGCGAGGAGAAGTCGAGTGCCGCGACGAGCGGGTGCAGCCCCGACGCGGCGTTGCCGGCGACCTGATCGAGCGCCGCGCCCACCTTGCGGCTGTTGGCATCGGCCCCATACCGCGAGTAAGCATCGGATGGGCGGGAGAGCGTCAACGCATAGGTGTTGCCGCCCTCGGCTGTAGCACTCGCCAGCAAGGTTGGTGATTGCAACGATGTCGTCACATTCGCAAACGAGCCCGTGAGATTTGTTGCATTCAGCCACTGGTTGGAGGAGAAGCTAAAGCCGCTGCCATACCAGCCGCGCTGCGGGGTGATCGTGAGCGTGCCGTCGAGCGTCGCATTGCCGTTCACCACCAGACGACTGAACGCACCGCTATCATTCACCGCGACCTGCAAGCGACCGGTCGAGGTCTGCAGATAGTCGCCATCCACCGTTATGCTGTTATCAAGGCGACCGATAAGCGGCGCGACAGCACCGCTATTGGTGAAGCGCCCGTCAGTACTGAGCAGATAACTGCCATTGCCGGACAAGGTTGCGCCTTGCGCAACAGTTGCGTCATACACTTCGTGATTGCCGGTCAACAAAGTGTCGCCACCGGACAGCTGCAGCGACAGGTTGCGTCCAACGATATTTCCTTCATAGCGGGTCGCAAAGCTTCCGTCGGGCTCCTGCGTTGAGTGACCGTTTGCATCCGGCATCATACCGAACGTTAATTTGGTCAGGCGGGGAGTACCGTTCTCGTCAAGCTGGGCGTAATCGGACAGGATGTCCCCTGACAGCATTGCGCCACGCATCACATTGATCTCGCTGACGTAGCCATTGTTCGACATGTACATCGCTGCATGACGGCCAGTCAGGCGCCCGGTCAGATCGAACTTGCTGACGAGGGGACCGTCGATTTCGTTCAGCATCGGGGCCGCGTTATTGCCAATCGTGCGAATATACGAGCCACGATATTCAAGGTCATTGCCCATCGCATTGTTACCAAAATCGAAACTTGCTGCGATGCCATGCTCGCCGAGAGCCTGCACGTCCCCGCGCTGAGTAAACGTATGATCCTTGCCATAGGCGAACATGACGCCGCGCCCATAGGCGCCATCGGCGTACACGCGGGTTCCGGGCGGGATTATGACCTGGTTGTTTTCGCCGTCGACGCGGATGCCGGCGCCCCCTGCTCCCCTCGAAAGCAGGTCGGCACGCTGGACCACAGTATTGCCGCTGCCGTAGACGTGCAGCCCAAGTCCGAGCGTAGCCGTATTGTACGTATTCGGCAGATAGGCGGTGCCGTCAGCATTACGAGCGAAGAAGGGATTGTCGTTTACCAGAGTCTGACCATTGCCGTAGATGGAGTAACCGAAGTGGTTGCGCCGATCGATGCTGTAGCCCATATCCTGAAACGCGGCGATCTCCGCCTCCATCAGGGCGGTGTAGTTCCGGTACCCCTGGTGGCTCATCAGGCTGTTCTTAAGCTCGCTATGCGAGACGAAGGGCGCATCCCGTCGACCATCCTCGCTCATCACGCGCACCGGAATACCCGGCATGGCACCGGCCAGCACTTCACTCACGTGCTTCCCGGCGAAATAGCCCCGATCGCGGCGCAGATCGAAAACGTCGTCAGCTGGTAAGTTCGTGCAGACGGAGCAATAGATCGTCTGTCCGGGCTTGGCTTGTTTGCCATTGTCGTCGCGCAAATGCTCCGTCCACGCATTTATCTTTTCAGGGAAATACGTTGATATCGGCCCAGGGAAATACGGAGATGGTTCATAGTTGATAGTGCTGAGCATACCGTGTGCATGGCCGAGCTCATGGATCACTACGGGCGTAAGACCAATCTCTGGAGTCGTCGGCAATTGCGAAGGGATGTATGCTTCGGACGAAAACCCCATCAGGCCAATTGTAACCATGCCATGCGCGCCGTGGTGCAGCTCGCCTGGATCCTGGCCCATGAGTGCCGCCTGCACCTTGGTGCCGCCACCGGGGGACATACCACTATAGGCAGATGCGTTTTTCTCGCTATTTCCCCCGAAGTTGACAATGGCCGGCGCGTGACCCGGCATAACCTTGATGATTTCTGCCCAATACTGAATCCCCGCCAATGAATGATCTATTTCCGATTTCTGCAAATTCCTCGTTGAAGCCCCGTCACCTTCCCAATAAGGGCCATCGCCGGGTCCGAATATCTGCGTTCGCATGAAGGTCACGCCGTTCGTGTCCGTGACATCGAAAGTTTCAATGGCCCTACTGGGCGAACCCAGCGACGCACTAACCGCAAGTACGATGGCCGTAACTGTCTTCGTCTTCGTCTTCATACTACACATTCTATTCGATGCATTGATTACAGGCGTGCTTTGCCATCTAACTTGAGCACCGGTGCACGCAGATGGGCGAATGAAGCGCGACCGTCATTGGTCAGACGTCGGCGTACGTCGTTCGCGCGCGATACCTGACGTCAGCACTTCAATACGAAAGGAAAGCCATTTCCCTGGGGCGGCTTTGATGAAACCAAGTCCACTCAAGGAGGTGTGCCCCCATTGCTGCTGACTTTGATTCCACATTCCTGGAGCTCAGACTCTGGCACATCACGCTTGCCATTTGCGACCTGCCGAGCGCTGCTCGTCAGACCGAATATGACCGCCCGATGCCTGCGGCGCCGCGCCTATATCGATTGATTTCATGGTGCCTTCAGCAATGCGAACTCCTATTGTCTTTTGATCGCACGAAGGTCCTGCACTCTGCAGCAGACCCAATCCGACAAGGCGGCGGCTGCGCGCAACCAACAAGCAGCGCAGCAAAAGTCGGGCCAAATCGCCTGGTGCGTCCGCCGTGCGCAACCAGCTGAACGCAGCAACATGCGCGACGGCTCTTCGTGTAAAACAGACACTGCCCTGTTCGACGACGGCCATTGTTGTCGCAAACTCACCACTGCATTGGAGCGCCCCTCCGGCAGTTGGAATGTTCCTTCATTCATCCTTGCTGGCGATTGCCGCGATCAGTTCAAGTTTTGAATGGGGTTGCGAGGGCGGGCATTCTTACTGCACTCACCGTCGTGAGCTTCGGTCCGGCATGCGTCAGGCACATGCAGAGCACCAAGACGCGGAGCCGGCCACCTCAACTAGACGGCATAAGAGTAGGTAAAGTGGAATGTGGCGCGACCTCACCGATCGAAATGCTCAGGCCAACCATCGCGCTTCAGACGGATGGAGGATGGCCGGACAAATGACTCGAAAGAAGCTGGAGCCGGTCCTCGTTGCGGCAGACGAACGCTTGACCGGACGCGCCGTGTTGGGTGCAACGATCGGCAATATTCTTGAATTCTACGACTTCGGAACCCACAGCTTTTTCGCTATCCAGATCGGTCAGGCGTTCTTCCCAGCAAGCGACCCGTTCGCCAGCCTCATGATGTCGCTCGCGACGTTTGGCGCGGGTTTTGTGACGCGACCGATAGGGGCCATCGTACTCGGCTCGTACTCGGATCGGGTCGGGCGCCAGCCCGCGATGACCACCAGCTTTGCAATGATGAGCGCCGCGATCCTTGTGTTGGCGATTACGCCTTCGTACGAGACAATAGGAGTTGCCGCTCCGTTGCTGGTCATTTTCGCACGCTTGGTGCAGGGCTTCGCGCTGGACGGTGAGGTTGGCCCGACGACCGCCTATTTGATGGAAGCGGCCCCGGCTGAGGCCCGCGGTCTTGCTGTCTCGTTTCAGCCTGCCAGCCAGCAGATAGCTGCAACCGCCGGAGCGTTGGTTGGAGAAATACTCTCCCCCACCATGACAAGCGAGGCACTGCACGCGTACGGATGGCGGATCGCGCTTTTGCTTGGCGCCGCTACGCTGCCGTTTGGACTTTGGTTGCGGAGCGCCCTGCCCGAAACGTTGCACCGCGCCGAAGCGCCGGCTCCCGTAGTCCGGCCTGTAAGGAGATCGCTTGCCGCTCGCCGCATGATGAGTTTGGGATTCGTTGTTTTGGCCAGCTGCACGGTTATCACCTACATCAGGGAATATATGACCACCTATGCGCTGAACACCCTGCAAGTTTCTGCGCCTCTCGCCTTTGCCACCACGCTCGTCAGCAATACGGTAGGAATTGCTGCCGCACTGCTGGGCGGTTGGCTCGCGGATCGGGCCGGACGCCGGCACATCATGATATGGCCGCAGATCACTGCGTTGCTGATGACCTATCCGGTGTTCTTGTGGATCGTAGAAAGCCGCAGTGCCATCCACTTCTCGGAGGCCTCGGCGCGCTCACCCTGATCGGAACGATCCCGTATAGCGCCTTCTATGTGAGTATGGCCGACGGTTTGCCCAAGAACATTCGCGGTGGCGCCTTTGCGACGATTTACGCTTTTGCGATAGCGATATTCGGAGGCACAGCTCAACCCCGTCGTCGCCTGGCTCATCCACGTTACCGGAAACGCGCTGGCGCCCGCCTGGTACATGCTTGTCGCCAACGCGGCCGGACTCTGCGCCATGCTGATGATGCTCGAGACCGCGCCGCCGAAAAATTCAAAGCGCTGCGAATAAGCGAAGCCTATCGCAGCGCTGGACGATCTGATCACAGGTCACTCCCCGGTCATATCGCGCGTCAAGTCTTCCGGCAAGGAAGTAGATCGGCCTGAGCGATGGGCAACAGTTGTCTCGATGAAGCGTTCGATCTTTTTAAGGAAGCTCTGGTGTTGCGCCGCGCCTTCTTGTCGGGTTTGGGTTGACTCGGAAGAACCTGCCTACCGCGCTCTTCCGACCCAGATCGCCGCTATCGTCTTGGGCGCTCAAAATTCTCGACAGTCTATTGCCCGCTCATGCTGCAAAGGAATTCTTCCGAGGCCCGTCAGCTTATCGACAGCTAAGCCTCATAACGTCGCATGCCTATCCACACTGACGGGTCCCGCTGATCTCTCCTCGATTTGACGGTGGATAATGGAGCCTATGACGAGCGGCTCGACGAGCTCCTGCAGCAGGGCCGCGTCATGTTTCGCCTGGACGCGTTGGAGGGAATTGCGCGCGACAAGGTCAGCTCGCTCCGCTTCGTCGACGACGATCGAGGTTTATCTCGCCTATCAAGTCAAGCTGCGCGATGTGCTGCAGCTGCTGCACATCGCTCCGAACATGCGCTTGTTCGCTGTCTCGCACGTCACCGAGCACGACATTGCTGCGGCCGAGACGTCGGTGCGAAACCAGGAGGCGACGGGATTCGCCGACTATCTGGCGACCCGCTGGCAACCCCGGGAGACGGTGGTGAGCCGCATTGCGCCCCGAGCCTATGAAGTAATGCAGGAGCGGCTCCTCGCTGCGATGGGCGACGAGTTCAACAGCCGCCTGGCGCAGCGGCTTGCCGAGCATGGCCTGACGGCGACGCCGATGCCGAGCGGGAGCTCGGTGCCCAGATCAATAAGGAAATCGCCCGCGAGATCAAGGGCGCACTGATGCATCAGTTGCTCGCAGACCGCGGCCTCGCGCTATGAAGCGCGCCCTTGAACTAAGAGACATCAGGGACTCCTGATGCAGCTCTCATCATTAATCCTCAGGAACCTTAGTCAACCGTGGCAAGCGCTCGCACCATCGAGCGAGAAGCCTCATCCCGGACCTTCGACGGCGCTCAATGCGCGATTTAGACTCATATCAGCCCTTGCGGGCGAGCTCGTGGCGAGCCCGGTCGGGTTCCTTTCAACAAGAGGTAAGAATGGGCGGCTGCATTTCACGACTGAGCGTACGGCGCGAGACTTCTCAGGACGACGGACCGACCCAGGAAGCTGATTTTGCTGCTCAGCTGGATTCCGTGCGATCGGACCCGCCTCGATCCATTGACGAATGGTAGCACTCGGCCGGGCCATCTCGTGAGACCGATCGCGGAACCACGTCGCAACCTATTCGGCCGGCCCGCATTGACGAAAAACTCCAGTTGCTTAGGCGAACACTTCAGCGTGCCAGCCAGGCGGGAATTTCGCCCGGCCTAGTCGACTACGGTCAGCAAGTCGCTCGCAATCTGGCCGCCAACATCCAGACCGACGAAAAACTGCTCTCCCTCGATGTCGACAATATTGATCGCTTAGCTGACAGCTACAACAAGCGTTACCCGGATCTTAATCTCAGATACATGGGTTCGCCTGCCAGTTTTCTCGAAGCGTTGACAAACCGATCATCGACCGGTGCCTGGCGTGCTATCGTGCGGTTGGCAGATGGCGAGGCGCACCATTTTGCTGCTGATGTTCGAACCCGGGCCGCGGCGGCTCCGACGGTCATCGTGATGGAGCCGGCCGACCTTTACACCTTCATCGCCCCATACTCCCAACCGCGACGGGAAACGCTACAACAGCTGGGGACGGAGCCGAAGTGGGCCATTATCGGGGTTGGCGCGCAGAAATCTGCTAGCGATTGCCTGATGTTCAGCATGCAATCTGCACTGGCGGACGCGATGCTCGAACATGCTGAGATCAATCTGTTTCACGGGAAAAGGTCCTCCCGGCGTTGTTTTACAAGCACTCCCACTCGGGCAAAGTCATCGAGGAAGCTGCAAGCAACCGGTTTGGTTTCAGAGACGAAGATGTGAGTACCAGCAGTCGCGCCCCCAAATCGGAATCGTTGGCCGAAAGGCGCGAAGCCTTTGCTGTCCAGCGCGGCCCTCTAAATTACAGTGCATCTAATCGAGACGTCGCGGGCGACCAAGATCCGCAGGGCATTGGACAGCATGCTATCTGATTAGGTGCCTAGTCCCGGAGTGCGGGGAATCAGCCGTGCTGGTCCTCATTCCGGGAGGACCTATGGGCCAGATACTCCATGGCAGCGCCACGACCACGCACGCCACCCGAGCGGCGATACAACGATCGAAGGCTTCGCTCAAAAAATTAGCCGCCCAGCACGGTCTCAATCAGAAGCCCGTCGCCAAGTGGCGTAAACGCGCCTTCGTCCACAATGCGCCGATGGGCCCCAAGACCGTGCGCTCTCGACCGCAGAAGAGGCGATGGTCGTCGCCTTCCGCAAGCACACGTTGCTGCCTCTGGATGACTGTCTCTACGCATTGCAGGCAACGATCCGCTGCCTGCAGCGCCACGGGATCAGCCGCTTGCCCGAGATCGCCGGCGACAAGCCAGCCAGGCAACCCTTCAAGCGCTACCCCATTGGCTACTTCCACATCGACATCGCCGAGGTTCGACCGAGGAAGGCAAACTCTATCTCTTCGTGGCGGTGGACCGGACCGCCAAGTATGCCTTTGCATGGCTGGTGAGAAAGGCCACGGGCGCCGCGGCCAGAGCCCTCCTCGACGAGTTGGCGGCAGTTGTCCCTTACCAGATCCACACTGTACTGACCGGCAACAGGGCGAGAGGATTCGACGCGGCGTGCGTTCTTGTCAGCGGACCAAGGTAGCATCGTTCCAATATCGGAACGCCGATCGCGCCTGAGGGTCGCACCATGGAAAAACGGACAGCTCGAGGCGCCACCCGGACGAGCGTGCGCTAAGAAGCGGCTGGGCTGTTTAACGAGTGCCGTCATCTAAGCAACCAAACCATACATGTATCAGCAACCAGCGTGCGAGAGTCAGGCCATAAAGAGAAGAAAGAACGCTTTACACTAGGCTACCTGTACGGTGGTGATGGGTTCCGGACAGATGTGTCATTAGCCGGACGCTACTGATTGAGGTCAGACCTAAGCCCTTAGTGGCCCGACGACTGCGGTGGACCGGATTGAGCTCGAGCTTCACGGCTTCCGTTGGGAGCGACTGCAGCTAGTCATCGCGCATCACTTCCAGATCTCTGGGCCAGCACATCACGCACACATTTGACGTTAAGCATTATTCTCAAGCGTGCCTGCCGTTTCGAGTGCAAGGCGCTCCAAACCCTGACAGCGTTCGGTGAGGTCGGCATAGTCGAGCTCTCTTGAAAACCTCCCGATTCAATCCACCTGCTTTTTTACCCCGGATGCTGCTTAGCCCCTTCAACGGCTTTGCGACATGCCATTTGCAGACGCTTCCCCCGGTCTGCAAAAGCTGCTCTTCGTGAAATACAGCCTCGGAACCTCAAAGCACGGCCAATGACCGTATGAGCCGGCAATCTCCCCTCGCGCATCTATCGTCGCAAAATCCACCACACACTCTCGGCCGCCCAAATCGAGCCCCCTAGAAGACCAAAGTCGCCACCATGCAAGCGAACGCGCATCGTACTTCTGCGCCCCGCCTCTTCGAACCAATCGCTGATTGACCGCGATGGCGTCATCGTGGCGGCCCTGCCGTTCGCGTCCTACACAATCCGGCGCTCAGCGATCTGTATCGCCTCTGCTCGCGAATACTATCGCCGCAATTTGCCGTCGGGCGCCTACCAGAGTCCAGCAAGCTAAATAATCCGCCGCTAGCATGCTCGCGTTGTATGTCGTCGTGAAGTCAGTCCTTGCGATCGAAGCTACCAAAAGAGGTAGGTATCACATATTGGAGATCGTGTTAGGCTCTGACGGTTGATGGGAGCTGAGCCGCGAAACCAATCATAACGTTACAGTCCTTCAGTGAGGAGACATGCAATGGCATCGAGTGTAGCCGAAGACGAGAAACGCCGTACACAACAAGGGCCGCAAGTGGCCCAGGCATCGGCCGCTGGGCTAGGTGGCGCCGCCGAGCACACTAAGGAGTCGACCGCAGCCGCGCGCGGCTCATTTGTGTTTCCAGAATGGCAGAAGTCGATCGAAGCAACGACAAACTTCTTCGCGGCGGCTTTGAAAGACGGATTGAGATTGGCTGCTTCCTCTTTGCACGATCAGGCCAATTTTCTAAAAGTCGTTGCCGAGGTCAAAAATCCCTCCGAGTTGCTGAAAATCTATCTGGACTTTGCAGAGCGATCCTGGTCGAGATCGTTCAGTGAAGGCTCGAAATTGTTGGATAATCTCAAGATACAACAACATCAGCGGTGAGCGGTCGAGTCGATCGATATGAGCGACGAGCTTGGGGCGGTCGCGCAATACTTCCCCAAGATCGTCTGATCGGCCAGTTCTGATGGCAATGCGCTTTCGGTAGAAGCGAAGAATTTTCGAGCCGCCAGCGGCCAGCTCATTGCCGCCGTTTGCTGAAAACGGATGCGGGTGTAAAGGCAGCAAGGCCGGCCAGGCATTAGTGCCCGTATTTTGCATAAGGCCACGATCGAAATAGAGAACCGCATCGCTTATGTTCCGGTCCGTGCCGCGGCTGCTGGCGAAAGAACGCGGGAGGCCGCGAGCTAAAGGCCGCTGGCGGCGTGGTTCTATGGCATGAGCGCATTGATTTCTGTGGGCCAGCCGTTAGGGATACACTGAGGCGGTGTGGTGATCATGCGAATGATCGACGTTGTCTATATTTCGGTTTATATTCGCAGCCTGCAGCGGTGATGGTTGCCGCTATTCGTCCGCGAGTTCGCTCATGGTTCAAGCTTTGCGTTGCTGGGCTCGACGGTTGGCGCGCGCGGCGAGGCGGCGCTTGCCCCTCCGGAGCAGAGCGTAGGGACAGCACGAAGGGTCTTTTCAACGACCGGGCGATCAACCCATGGCGACCGCAGGATGGTCACCCGGCGATCAGATGATATTCATAGAGCGGTTTTGCCGGACTCTGTAGCGCCGATATTCTTCAGCATCAGCTTGCGCAAGAACGCCTGTTCCGGGATCTGGACTTCCTTGCCATCGCGCAGCCCGCGGATTCCCGCGAGCAGCTTGCGGATATCATAGGTCGAATTGAACACCTCCGGCACACAACGTTCGACGTTGATGAGCGTGTATACGGCCTCCATCGCCGTGCGAACCGAGTATTCCGTCGTGAAGACGCAATCGCGCTCCGCCGACTCAGCGAACTGGCCGACGAAAGCAAAGTTGGCGGCGCCGTTCGGCACAACATTTGGCCGATCACCCGCCTTGCGCGGCATGAAGAGAGAGGTGACGTAGGGCATCATCACCGGCACTGTTTTTGCCGCCGTCGCGGCGAGTCCCGGTATGTCCTCGACTGGCACGCCGAGGTGATAAAGCCATTCCTGCGTGATTTCCTCGCCCGTGCAATGTTGCATTGGCTTGTTCACGTAATCACCGAGCCTATCAACAAAAAGCGAATAGAGCCAGACGACGATCTGATCGTTGGACTGGTGCTTGAAATGCGGCTGGCGGTTTACGGTCCAACTGAGCAGCCAGCTCGAGTCCTTCGCCGTGACAATCCCTCCCGTGACGACCTTGCCGCTGAACGGGTCACGTTTAGCGATCTTACGGATGTATGCCGGAATGCGCGCGTCCAGAGTCGTGATGGTCGCCGATTCCCATTTGGTTGCAGGGATGTTGCCGGCGAAGACGTCCGGGCGGCCGAAGGCCGCGTCTTTGGCAGCAATACGTCGCCACAGATCCCAAGCAGGCGCCGGGCCTTGGTCGAGCCTAGAGGGCGTGTGATGGTCTCCCTTGTCCGAGTTTTCGGTGAGCGAGCCGATCGTCATGAATACAAGGTCGTCGGCGCCCAGGCCGATACCGCCTGCGACGCCGTCCTCCAGCCAGTGAATGGCCGTGGCTTGCTTGCATCCGGCCTTGATGTCGAAATCGACATTGGTGACTTCGACGCCGTAGCGGAAGTTAACGCCCTGCTCCAACAGCCATTTGCACAGCGGTAGAACCAGCGATTCATACTGATTGTACCTGGTAAACTTCAGCGCGCTGAAATCCGGCAGGCCGCCAATATGATGAACAAACCGATGCAGATAAAGCTTCATCTCGAGAGCAGAATGCCATTCCTGAAAAGCGAACATCGTTCGCCAATAAAGCCAGAAATTGCTGTTCAGGAAATCACTTCCGAACACTTCGTCGATGCGCTTGTTTTCCGTCTCCTCACGGGAGGCAAGAAAGACTGCAATCAATTCCTTGAACGCCCTTTCGCTCAGCCTGAAAAGGCCGTCTGTGCGCGCATCCTGTCCCTGGTTCACAGTCGCCCGCTGCAACGAGTAGTTCGGATCATCCTTGTTCAACCAGTAGAATTCGTCGAGGACGCTGGCACCTTCTATTTCGAGCGAAGGGATCGACCGGTACAAATCCCATAGACACTCGAAATGATCCTCCATTTCGCGGCCTCCCCGGATCACGAATCCCCTTTCCAGGTCTTGGCCACCGTCGAGCGCCCCGCCCGGTAGCTTGAGCCGTTCGAAGATGGTGATCCGATCGCCGCGCATATGGCCGTCGCGGATCAGGAAGGCTGCGCCGGAAAGCGCTGCCAGGCCTGCACCAACGAACCACGCCGTCTTATTGTCCACTCCTTCAGGTTTGCGGGGGCGGGCAAATGCTTCGTAATTTCCGCTACCATGATACATGGAACACTCCGTCCGGGTGGGATTGACGATCAGTTGGGCTTATCAGAAGATGTTCTCGGGCGCCGGGCATTTGCGCGGGACGCCGACCGTCAGGCCGCCATCGATGACGATCTCAGAACCAGTGAGGTAGCTGGACTCATCGCTGAGTAGGAACAAGACTGCCTGGGACACTTCCTGCGGCTCGGCTGGCCGGCCGAGCGGAATGGGGAAAAGAGAGGACTCGAAGCTCTCGCTCATCGGAGTGGCGATGAAGCCGGGATGGATCGAGTTGACGCGGACCCCCGAGGCCGCGGCTTCCAGCGCGGCGGACTTGGTTATGCCCCGCACGCCGAACTTGGAAGCGACGTAGGCGTGGAGCCCGGCACTGCCTCGCAGCCCCTCGACCGACGAGATGTTGACAATCGAACCTCCGCCGGCGCGCCTGATGGCCGGCAAGGCCGCCTGCATTCCGAGGAATACACCGGTGAGATTGACGGCGAGGGTCTTATTCCATTGGTCGAGCGCGAGCTGCTCGAGGGAGGCCATGTTGACGATCCCAGCATTGTTCACCAGCCCGTGCAGCGCGCCGAACCGCCGTTCGGTGCTTGCGACCGTCTCGGCCCACTCCTCCGACCGGGTAACATCCTGACGGACATACACGGCGGATCCGCCAAGTTGAGCGGCAA
The DNA here is from genome assembly GCF_900696085.1 of Bradyrhizobium ivorense. Lineage (GTDB taxonomy): Bacteria > Pseudomonadota > Alphaproteobacteria > Rhizobiales > Xanthobacteraceae > Bradyrhizobium > Bradyrhizobium ivorense. The sequence goes on along the minus strand of NZ_CAADFC020000009.1, from coordinate 100,282 downwards.
GAGCTCCGCCTTCCGTATCCAGAATATCAGTGATTACGACCTTGGCCCCCTCAGCCACCAATAGGCGCGCATGAGCCGCACCCATCCCACGAGCCCCGCCCGTCACCAGAATGACTTTGTTGTTCACACGTCCCATGGCAGCTCCTTGCTTCCTGCCCTTGATCAGTGACGGTGCAGCGTCTTCCAGGCATCGAAGAGGACGCTGGGATCATGTTGGCCTTTGTAAAAGGGTGAGACCGGACGCTGCACGTCGAGTAGGCCAAAAACGGCGATCTGCGCCGCGCGCACGGAATATTCGACGGTAAAGACTACGTCGTCGGGGATCTCGCAGAATTGGCCGATGAAGGCGAGATTGCGCGATCCGTTCGGAATGACCTTCGGTCGGTCGGACCTCCCGCGCGGCATGAACTGGGCCGTAACGTAAGGCATCAGCGACGTCATGACGCGCGAAGTGTCGAGAATGTGCGCAATGCTCTCTGTAAATCGCAGGTGCGAAAGCAACTCGGTGAGGATTTCACGCCCCGTGCACTCCGCCATAGGTTTATGCACGAATTGACCCGGCTTGTCCGGGAAAAGTCCGTATCCCCACCAGACCCAGACATCCTTCGGCTGTTGGTAATAGTGCGGTTGATGATTAAGGACGACGGTCAGGAGCCAACTGGAGTCTTTGATCGTTATCAGCCCGCCCTTGCCGGCTCGACTACCAGAGATGGCTTCTAGTCGGTCGAAGAAGCTCGAGTCGTCTGCAGTGACGGTAAATGACTCCCATTTGGACTGGTCGATGTTGGAAATGAAAGCAGCAGGCCGACCGAAGTCTGGGCTTTTAGCGGCCAGGCGCTCCCAAAGTCGCCAGGAACCTCCACTTCGCTGCGTATTCAGCACCGGAACCGTGTCCATAGAACCGTAGCTGGTGTCGGATGTCATTGACCCATTGGTGACGAACACAACATCCCGTTCGGCCAGATCGACGGTGCGATCCTCGCCGCCCTTCCGATAGTGCAAACGGGTCGCGGTCTTCTGCCCGCTCTCGACCACGACATCAACATCGGTCACTTCCGCCGACATCTCGAGCCGGACGCCGCGTGCCTTCAACCATGCGACGATCGGGCGGACCACTGCATCGAACTGGTTGAACTGCGTGCGATAGATTCCACCCATCGTATCGATCGTCGAGAACAGATGCAGGAAGCGTAGACAGTAGCGCTTGAACTCGACCGCACTATGCCAAGGCGCAAAAGCAAACGTCGTGGACCAGATGAGCCAGAAGTTGCTGCGGAAGAAACGGGGTTCGAACCAGTCTTGGATCGTCCTGACGCCAAGCACCGATTCTGGCGTCGCGCAAAGGGCGATCAGGTCGAGCCGATCTCTCTCGCTGAAACCCAGATCGGAAACGTCGACGATCTGGCCGCCGGAAACCAAGCGCGCCTTGTCGTTCCAGAAGAATTCCTGATGAAACTCCATCAGTTCGTCCTTGGCCGATTTCGTCGGGTCAGCAATCGAAGGAATGAAGGACAACAAGTCGTGGGTGCAGTTCAACTTCTCCTCGAACATGCGCCCGCCACGCATGACATATCCATTCCTTCGGATTGCCATGTGCGTCGAGGCTTCCGCCGAACTGCTCCATTTGTTCGAAAAGGACGATATTTGGGCCCGGCAGGCCGCCCTCCTTGAGCAGGTAGGCCGCTGCGGCCAAGGCGGCAATGCCTGTTCCGATCAAATAGGCGTTGCGAGGAGCCGCCTTAGGTGAATCCAGGCGGGAAGAGGGAGAGGCAGAGCGCATAACGTTCTCCGGCATGTAGCGGTTGGAATATCAGTCAGTGCAATCGGCGCGCCGATAACGGCGCGTGCAAACAATGTTCGCGAAGCACAGCTCCGGGACAATCACTGCAAAGATCATAAGCAGCAACTGCGGCCGCGTTGACCGAGACCAATCAAAGTCATGCCCGCCGAGTTTCGCAGCACGCAAAAACCGATTAGAGGCCTTGCTTGAATACGGAATGGAAGCATCGTCATGTCGGGTTTCTGACTTCGCCGTCTTCAACCAGACAGGGCAAAAGGGAAGTTCATATAGTGCCGGTGGGGCCTGTGCCGACTACTATGCTAACATTCCAGGCGACCAGTTTGGCCAGTGCCGAGTAAGCGGGGATGTTGCCTATTCCTGCAACACGGCCATGAGCGCGTTACACCGAAGCGGCACCGCATTCTCTATATGCTGAAAACTATCTGACAGGTTCCGAATATTGGCCGCCTACAAGATTTGACAGGGGCGTAGCTCAACCAGCTTATGTATATAGCGGAACCTCTGTCCCGCAATTCGGCGTGGGGCCACCCAGCAGATAACGGAGGTCACAGATGGCGTACAAGACACTCGTCAATCAAAGCGGCCTGACACTTACGGTGTTGCTCATCACGCGCGTTGGCTCAGAGCCGAACCAGTCCGGACCGATCGTCGCAGCGGCGCTACCGGTCGGTGGCAAGCAGACGATTGAGTACGGTAATGCGCAGAATCCTTTCCTCAACGGGCTCGTGATTTCCTCATCTTCCGATGGCGCGTTTTCGAACGGGTCGCAGATCGTGCCGACTCGGGGCAGCAGCTGGGGATACTGTACTGAACACGTACGATACCCTTTCCTTTAGCGGACCACCGACGATCCCGCGGTGGCGGGACTTAGCCGCTCCCTGGATGGCAAGCCGATCCCGCGGCGGCGCCGCCCTGCTCGGATGAGTGCAGCCGATGGACGGGAAGGCAACTCTTGTGACTTCCGCGCCCGTGCGGCGGCGATCACCCGTGCCGGGGTGTTAGATGACCTTCGGCGAAGACGACCCATGATGCCCTTCACATTGGTTGTACAGCAGGACTCCAAGGTGCTCTGAAGAAAGGCCCACGAGTTCATGAAAGGACCGTGTGGGATCATCATGGAATGACGGTATAGCATATGAGTACCAATCTAATGTTGCACGAGCCGCCCAACGCGCTGCGGCTGATCACACAGGCGTATACTAGCCTTCTCATTATCGGCTTCGCCCTGCTGCCCACTCAGTTCATCGCTTACCTCTATTTCCAGCAAGATCCCGCGCTGAAGTTTGAAGACCATCTGTTCCACGAATTCGCCATTGCCGTCGCCACCCTCGAGGGGTTGTTCGTCACATATGTGACGTGGCGTTGCTATCGGTCTTCAGGCGAGCCCCTGTTGCGGTGGTTGACCCTTGGTTTTCTGGCCTTCGTGCTGATCTATACGCTGCACGGCGCCTTCACCGGGATGGCACATCGCAACATTTGGCTGTTTCTGCTCTATGGGCCAGCGTCGCGTCTGGCGATGTCGATTTTGCTCTTTGTCGGGCTACTCAGCTACAACCGGCCGTCAGACGGGCTTGAGAAGCGCTCGGACACGCGCGCATGGCTGATGTGGATTGGCCTGTTCCTTACGATGGACCTAGCTGTCGCAATGGTCGCCTATTCACCCTATGCTGGGCACCCGGTGGTCCGCCTGTCCATGGAGGGCGGCGCATTGCTATTTAGTGCGCTGAACGTCGCGGTCTTGCTCATGCGACGGATTCACTCGCCGCTCATGCTTGTTTTTGGCGTTTCTGTCGCATGGTTTGCGCTATCGTCGCTCGCATTCATTTTGGCCGCGCCGTGGAACCATATGTGGTGGCTGGCCCACGCAATCTTTGCTGGCGGATTTTTTCTGCTCAGCTATGGCGTCGTCCAGGCTTTCCGAACAACGCAATCGTTCGCGACCATCTATAGCCAGGAAGAAATGACCGCTCGCCTGGCCGAATCGATGGCCGACACTCAAAAGGCACTCCAGCAAGTGCAATTGAGCAATCAAAGGCTGGAGCGGCTCGCCGCAACCGATCCACTAACCGGTGCCGGGAATCGACGCCACTTCATCGAGCATATCGGCGCGGAGATCGCACGGGCCAAGCGGACCGGAGCTCCGTTGTCTCTGCTGTCGCTCGATCTAGATCATTTCAAGGGTATCAACGACTCACGTGGTCACAGCGTCGGCGATGAGGTCCTGCGCGTATTCGTGCGAAAGTGTCTGGAGGCGATCCGCCCTTACGACTCTGTCGCGCGCGTGGGCGGCGAGGAATTCATGGTACTGCTGCCGGGGGCGACGCTCGACGCGGCGTGCGCGGTCGCCGAGCGGCTTCGATCGGCTATCGAACGCACTGCGTTCGACGTCGGAGCCGAACCGTCGATCGGCGTCACCATCAGTGTTGGAGTATCCGAGTTCGGGCGCGATGGAAACACGCTCGACGGGTTTTTGAACGTCGCCGACCAGCGACTCTATCGCGCAAAATTTGAAGGTCGCAACCGTGTGGTTGTCGCCTAGGTTATCGTTAATCGCTCACTTCGTCTCTGGTGCTCTGGGCCCCGATGCCCGTTCTCGCTGTTATTCTCCGAGTCAAAACCGCAACTCTACTAACCAACTATTCGGTCATGGTCCATCCATTGCAATGTTTGCAGGCAGGTTCGCACCGCAATAGGCTGCGGCCACTAGCTGTCGGGAGCCGTAATGTCCTTGCTAGCTACAACGGCGTCGCTTGACAGCCGTCGTTCCGTCGAGCGCTCAACTGGCGGTCGTCTCATCTCGCCAAGGCCGCCGCCCCTTGGCGCGCGCCGCGATCACCAATCCGCTCGCCAGGCACTTGGCAGAAGTTCCGGATCAGGAGGCACTACTGGCAGGAACCTAGTCGCGCTGATTGCTATCGCACGTGAACTAGCGCCCCCCCCTTGGCGCTCGCGCTCAAGAGTGTTCAAAGTTTTGAAGCGGCATATTCAGGATATACCTTGTTGCTTCGGCCGTGCTAACGAGTGCGAACTTGCCGGTCGCTCGAATACAACTTTTGCGAGGAACAACTATCGCGACCCGATGGCTTATTGCAGCTTGGCGCAAAATCTGGCTCTCAGCTAACAATCATGCTGCGGGCAAGAACCTCCCTGGGCCAATCTGCGTTGCGACGGTTCGACTGAGATGGGACTTTCAACTCCACGATTGCGCGTACTGCACTTCGATTGGCGTAGTTCTGCCACGAGGGACTTCATTGCCATCTTCGGCGGCATCGTTCTCGTTTCGCTCTTAGCGCATCTCTATGGGCTTGGCACTCGTTTGGCGCGGCTGGGACAGCGCTATGTGGATTCGGTACTCGACGACATCATATTCATCGTGTTCGTTGCATTCTTCCTGAGCATTGGGCTCACAGTCTTTAGTGTTCGGCGCTACCGAAAACTCGCTCGCGGAACTGAAGCACGAACCATTACCGAAGGAGAAGTCCGCGATTTGGCACGACACGATCCATTGACTGGCTTGCCAAACCGCCGCCTGTTCGATGAGAAACTTGATCTTTGCGTTGGCCTCGCCACCGACACGCATCAAGTCGCTGTTCTGATGCTCGGCCTCGACGGCTTAAAGCGGATCAAGAATACGCACGGCCATGCAGCGGCGGACAAGGCACTCTGCGAATTTGCCACAAGGCTTGCCGACATCTTGCGCAAGGACGGCCTCCTGGCGAGGATCGGAGGCGACGAATTCGGGATCGTCCTGCCCAACATTAGCTCCCTCGAAGATCCCGCCAATCTGGCGCGCCGTATCGTGGCGTCTACCGCCGACAGTTTCGCGATTGAGACTGGCGCAGCCGAGCTCAGTCTTGGAATTGGCATCGCCATCGCTCAGCTTGATGGCGTCACTCCCCACGAATTGGTCAGGCGCGCAGAACGCGCACTTTATCGCGCCCAAGGCGACGGCAGGTCGCGGGTCCGCTTTTTCGAACCGGACATGGACATGCATGTCGAGCGGCGCATCAATATTGAGCGTGAGCTTCGGAGCGCTATCGCGGCGGATATTATCGAGCCCCATTACCAGCCGGTGGTTTCGCTCGTAAGTAATCGCATCGTCGGGTTCGAGGCATTAGCGCGTTGGGAAAGCAGGACGTTAGGGCATATCCCGCCCGACGTGTTTATTCCGATTGCAGAAGAAACCGGCCTCATCAACGCTCTTGGAGATCAGCTTTTTCGCCGCGCGTGTTCTGATGCCACTGCGTGGCCGAAGGCGTTCTCGCTCGCCTTCAATATTTCGCCCGTTCAATTGCGGGATTCCGCGCTTGGAGAGCGCCTTATATCGATCCTTGAGCAAACCGGCTTTAGTCCACACCGCCTGGAGATTGAAATTACAGAGAGCGCGTTCGTGGAAAGAAGCGGGGCTGCGAAGACCGTGATTGACGGGCTTCGTCAAGCCGGCGTCCGCATCGCGCTTGATGATTTCGGAACCGGTTATGCTACGCTTAGCCAGCTGCTTTCGTTTCGTCTTGACAAGATCAAGATCGATCGCAGCTTCGTTTCGCATCTCGACGACAGCACCGACAGCCGGGTGATCGTTCGTGCTATACTCGGCCTTGCTAATGGGTTTGGTTTGACGACCACGGCCGAGGGAATCGAAGACGAAGGCCAGCTCGTTTATCTGGTGTCCAATGGTTGCACAGAAGGACAAGGCTACCTGTTCAGTGGTCCTGTTCCAGCCGCCGGCATCCCGGCGCTGCTTGATCGCGAAGCCAGCGACGGACCTGTTACTGGAGATGGAGCAAGAAGTCTACATGCATGAGTCGACGCGCCAATTTCAAGCGTGCTCGGCAGGCGCTCGATTAGAATAAAGCGTCTAAATTTGCCGCGGTGCACTAGACGCATGCCCCCGCATTGTTGCTTGGGGCGGGCGCATTCACTTGGACAAGGCGCAGAGTCTTGAGAGATTACATTGGCTAGATCACTGGCAGCGGCCTGTCGTGCATCACCGTATTGACCTGCTCGAACGTCAACGCACAGGGGCATCCCCGAACGGCCCTATGCGCTCAGGGTGAGCGAGCGGCCCAGCGCCTGATCTTTAACTACTCCTCCTCGCTCTGGTGGCGTGCAGATACACGATGGGGCGAAATAACGGCGATCAAATATCCGAAGTCTGGATATCGTCTCGAAGATCCGTCACCAAATCCCCAATGCCCCTCCGACTGAAGCGCCGGAGCCGACCGTTCTGGTCTCCTAACGGCTCCTGGTTGCGCCAGCGAGTGCCGGAAGCACAAGATCCAAAGCACACTTCCACAAGCATCCGCTTGTCCCGTCCCTCCGCCGCACTACTCAACGCCAAACGATCCACCCAAGGCTTCCAAACGAGAGACTTAGCCCGATTTGCGAGAACGTGACCTAGCTGTCCGATTCCTGACATGCAGTCGGTCTGGTACACTTCCTTGAAAAATATCCCTTACTGATCAAGCTGTCGCAGTTGGCACAGGGTTTGAACAGAGAGGTCCGTCCACCGCAGCCGCCCACGAAGCGGCGGCTACAATAATGCTTTTTCGGCTATGTCTTTTGGCGTAATGACACGGGGCTGCCACATGGAGTCGGTCTCAATAGCACGTCACAAAAACTGCCCTCAATGTGGTTCTGCATTGGTCCACCTCGAGTGGCATGAACGCATCGGTGAGCGGGAAGTTCAAGATCTCTGGCGCTGCTGGAACTGCAGGAACGAATTTATAACCGTTGCCGCGTCTGACGATACGGATCCTCCTGCCGCTGAGATCACGAAGCTATTCTTTACCAGCCTGTTAGTCTGATCATGACGCCTGAGCCGCTAACACTTGCATCCGAGTGGTACCGGACCTGGCAATTCAAAGCGGGGCGGAGGGTCCGCTTAGGCGAAAACGATTCGACCGTAGGCTGCTCAGTGTATGCTTGTCCCGGATGGGGAATAAGCTACGGGACCTTCCCATCATAAATGCAGTTGGAATGTTCTTATGAGGCTCGTACGTGCAACCGTCGGCTTGGCCCTGTTGGCAATTGGATTGTACGTTATTATCGGTGAGCACTTCGCTGGAACATCGGCGGATGCTACACTCAATGCTCGACTCTACATCGTTCGCGCCCCGATCGAAGGAAAGGTAACGCTTGCCGTAAAGAGTATCGGCGCGCGCATCAGTCCCGGCGAACTCATAGCAGAAATCAACGACCAACGCTTCGATACGGTGAGGCTTCTAGAGCTTGTTCGCGATCGCACAAACCAGCAGATCGAGCTCAACCGTCTCGTCGGCCAGCGAGAGGCCTTGTCCGTATCCAGGTCTCGCTTCGATGTTCAATCCACTGATTACCAGCGCGGCAGGGTTCGGCAGATTGAGGCTCGAATTGCCGAAACGAAAGCAGCTCAAGACGCTGCGGCTGCGCGCCTTCGTCAAGCGGACGCAGAATTCACGCGAGCAAACGAACTAAACACGCGTGGTGTACAGACGGCGGCGAATCTGGATCGCGCTCGCGCAACTTACGACGTGGCGCAGCAAGAACTGGAGAGTGCGCAGCAGCGAGTAAACTATCTAGAGACAGAACTTACCTCCGCTCGCGACGGCGTCTTCATCGGGGAGTCCTATAACGACGCTCCCTCCTCGGCCCAGCGTATCCGAGAGCTCGAGCAGCGGCTGGCAGAGCTGAATGTCGACAAGGAGCAGGTGAAAGCACGTATTGTCCAGCTCGACGGGCAAATCGATGCCGAGCGCCTTCGTGTCAATAGTTTGAGCTTCGCTACTCTTAATGCCAGCGTCGTTGGTCTGGTCTGGGACATACTAGTGGACGATGGCCAATACGCGCGTCGCGGCCAGGATCTCGTCAAGATCGTCGACTGCAGTACACTGATCGTCACCGCGGGCGTCAGCGAATCTCTCTACGATGGTCTCTCGGTGGGAACGGCCGTGCAATTTCGGTTGTTTCGAGATGATCGTATTTTCAATGGCACCATAACCCGCCTTGGCGGATCCGGTGCGGCCTCGCTCTACACCAATCTTGCTGTGGGTCCAAGTGCACAACATCTACAGCGCTTTGATGTTACCGTGACTGTTCCAGACCTTGCAGGAGAGGCAGATTTCGGCTGCGCGATTGGACGTACTGGACGCGTTATCTTCACAGCTGGCCCAATCGCACAATTCCGTCGCTTTATCACGCGGTACGGACTCTGATGCTTGTGCTGTCGCCACTCGTTGCTGCCTTCGCAGGCGCCGCCTTCTTAATTGGGGTTCGTCTTACCGTCTTTCCGCTGCTTGATCCGATGAAGTGGTATTGGCGCGCGCTTCTCCTGGGGACGGCTGCCGTACTGTCTTGGCGTTATATGGCTTGGCGCTTCACGGAAACGCTGGCACCGCTCGACTGGACTGCGGACGCGCTGTTCAGTTGGGGATTCGCGATGCTCGAAGCTCTGACGATGCTTTCCTCCACCGTCGCGTTTTTCATACTGTCGCGGGTGAAAGAGCGGTCGGCAGAAGCAGACCAGTACTCCGAATGGTGGCTGCCTGGAGAAGCGCCGCGCGTCGATGTTTTCATCACGACTTACAACGAGCCGTCGGAAGTGCTTGAGCGCACGATCATTGGCGCGACCGAAATCCGCTATCCACGCCTTCGGATTTTTATTCTCGACGACGGCGCCAGGAATTGGGTGCGGCAACTTTGCGAGCTGCACGAAATCGGGTATCTCGCACGCTCGGATAAGGAGCACGCTAAAGCGGGGAACATCAACCATGCACTTCGCGTGCACGCCCGCGATCCAGCTCCCCCCGTCTTTGTCGCTGTACTTGACGCAGATTTCGTTCCCCATGCGGACTTCATCGAGCGGACACTAGCATTGTTTCACGAGCCAGGCGTCGCGCTCGTGCAAACCCCGCAGCACTTCTTCAATCCTGATCCGATCCAACATAACCTGGGAATAAGCACCGCATATCCCGATGAACAACGTCATTTCTTTGACAACGTCGAGCCAGCGCGGGACGCTTGGGGGATTGCCATCTGCTGTGGGACATCATCCGTAATGCGGGTCCGAGCCGTCGAGCAGATTGGCTGGATTCCAACACAAAGCGTAACCGAGGATTTCCTGCTCACGCTTAAGCTTGCGGAAAACGGTTGGCAAACTGTGTACCTTAACGAGCCATTGACTGAAGGTTTGGCTCCCGAAGGATTGGAAGAATATATTACTCAGCGTGGACGGTGGTGCCTTGGCCTGATGCAGATTGTCCGCAGCTCATACAGCCCCTTTGGCATGCGAGGCCTTGGGCTGATGCATCGAATCGGCATCCTCGATTCATTGCTCTACTGGCTCAGCACCTTTCCCTTCAGGCTTGCCAGCCTGATTTGCCCACTGTTGTACTGGTGGTTCGGTATCACCATCGTGAACGCGTCGCTGGTGGAAATTATCAGTTATTATGTACCCTATTACCTAATGGTTCTGCTGTCCCTGAACTGGCTTTCAAAAGGGTTGTTTGTCCCGCTTCTCAACGATACGGCTCAACTGATCGCGGCCTGGCCCATCAGCCGGGCAGCCGCTCTCGGGCTTCTGACCAGCGGATCGCATAAATTCTCGGTGACGGCCAAAGGCGGCGACCGCACCAAGGTCGTTGTTCAATGGGCGTTGATGCGACCGTTTCTACTCCTGCTCACACTGACGATCGGCGGCCTGATCGTGCCGTTGAACTCCGATTTCGTTTTCAATACGTCCCCAACAGCGGGCGACGGCACGGCGATCGTGATGTTCTGGACAGTTTACAACATTCTGGTGCTGTTCGTGGCAGTCGTGGTGTGCATCGAACGACCGCGATACGACCGACCTCAGCGCCAGGTCCCAGAACCCATCACGTTGGTGATCCAAGGTGAGAAGCACCGCGGATGGCTTCTCAATCTGGGCCGAGGGGGCGCTCGAATCAGCGGTCCATCCGGACTTTCCGCCGGAGCAGCAGGGAAGCTCGACCTGCCCGGGATTGGCGGAGTCGACGCGCATGTTGCTGCGACTACTCGTGATGGCTATCGAATCAAGTTCTCTCCAACTCCCGAGCAAAGGGCGAAAATTATCAAGAAGCTTCACACCGAATCGGCCATGCCAGGGGCCGATCGAGGGAACATCTTGCAAATGATCCGCGAGTTGGCGCGAGCTCTAACGAGTTGAGGAGCGTGAGATGCCGAAAAGACCGAGCCTACTCTCCTTGGTGTTCTGTGGAGGCGCCTTGCTCTTATTGGTGCCTGCCGTGGTGACCGCGACGATCTACACAGCCCTGCTACAGCAACGGGGAGAGCAGCTGCAATTCGACGCGCTAAGGATTCGCGGCGAAATGAGTTCCGCGCTGTTGGCCCGCCGGCTCTATGGAGTTTGGATGGATGTAGCTCGGTCCGCTGAGCTCATTGACCCGACAGATCTTAAGAGTGCGCGAGAACACATCGGCTTCTTGAGCCGGCTTGATCGACGCTACACTTGGCTCGGCGTCGCGGATCTCGAAGGGACCATTCTCGCGGCCAAAAACGGCATGCTCGAAGGAGTAAGCGTTGCACAGCGACCTTGGTTTAGGCGGGGCCTTGTCTCGCCGGCGGCTATCGATGTGCATGCAGCTCAACTACTGGCCACCCAGTTGCCTGCATCTCGTGAGCCCTATCGTTTTATCGACCTGGCAGCGCCGTTGCGCCACGCCGGCTCCATTGCCGGGGTTATCGGCGCTCACCTTGACTGGAAATGGGTCGCAGAAGGCATGGACTCGTTACAAGTGCCCGGTATTGACGTGCTGCTGCTTTCGGGTGATCGAACCGTCCTGTTTGGCCCGCCCGATCTCATCAACAAGCCGCTCAACATCGGCTCCGCGCTTGCGGCTAGTCGCGTGACGACTGCGTCTCTACGCGAGCGCTGGCCTGACGGCAGGGACTACTTCACAGTAATCGTTCCGACGGTCGGTTTCGCAAACCTTCCAAGCTTCGGTTGGTCTCTTCTGGTTCGGCAGAGTACCGACGAGGCGCTTGCGTCCACCCGTAATTTAATCCGATCATTCTGGAGTAGCTTCGGTGTTTGTGCCATTGCCACACTAGCACTACTCTTCTGTGCGGCGCAGTGGCTGAGAACGCCGCTCCGCCGGCTCTCGAACACAGCGGAGTCCCTCTTGCATGATCCATCCGCGCGCCCGCCATACTCGGAAACACGCTTTAACGAAGCGGCGAGGCTCAGTGACGCGCTAGCTCGTATCCAGTCGAAGCTGATGGGGCACTCTGGTCGCAATTGAATCCAAGCACCGGGCAAAAGGCAGCAGAACAAATGCTGAAGGCTATTCGGCATAGATCCGCTGACAACTCGGCGGCAAGATAGGGTCTGTATCGACTGCAAGCACCACCAGGAAGCGTATCCGATCTATGCCAGCACGAGGGCTTTGCGATCGCGCTGTCCGTTCCGGTTCCGCCGGGCGGCCGGTGCGTCCTAGTGAGCCTCACGTTTGATGAGCGTCCCCTGGCGCAGGCTCGCTTTAGATATCTTGCTCAGGCCCGCGCGGCGTTCAAGCGGGCCAACCTCGCCGGCTAGGTTTCTGGCCACGAGATCTGGATCGAAGCCAACTTGGTCCATCGCGCGCAGCGCGCCGGGCCACGATGGATTGAGCATGCGTATCAGAACTTCACGTTGAAGGTGGCATTCAGTCCGTTCTGGGTGAGGCCAGAACCGAACTGGCCTTGATAGGCGATGCCAAGGGTTCTGTTGCTCGAAAGCTGGAAGTCCAGGCCGGATTCCACGAGTGCCACATCCTTTCCAATGGATACGCCTGAAGCTGCAAACGCGCTGGAACCTGCAGCAAAGCTGGCTGTCGACCGCGGACGTGGAGGCGGCTTTCCTCTACCGAGCTACACCGCAAGCGACACGCCCCCTGACGCCAACACTTCATTACGAAAGGAAGGTATTTCCTTGGCTCGTCCTTGGTGAAACCAAGTCCACTCAAGTGTCTGCGTTGCTGGTGACTTTGGTTTCGAATTCCTGGAGCTCAAGCGCTGGCGCGTGATGCTTTCCATTTGCAACCCGCCGAGCCGCGGCTCGCCTGAGCGAACATTGCCGCCTGTTGCCTCGCGGCGCCGGGCGATATCGATCGCTTTGATGGTACCCTCAACAATGCGAGTTCCTATTGTCTTTTGATCGCACATAGATCTTGCATTCTGCAGCGGACCACTCCCGAGGAAGCAGGCGGCTCGCGCGCAACAGACAAGCCGCAGAGCAAAGCTGGGCCAATCACCTGATGCGTCTGTTCACGCGCAACCAGCTGAACGCAGCATCCACGCGTGGCTGCCTTGTGTGTGAAAAACGTTCCGCCTGTTCGGCGTCCGCCAATGTTGTCTCAAAGCCGCCACTGCACTGGATCGCAACCACCACGTCGCGACGTTCTTTCATTCGTCCTTGCTGGCGATTGCCGCGATCAGTTCAAGTTTTGAATGGGGCTGCAAGAGGCAGGCATTTTTATTGCACTCACCTTTATTGCACTCATCGTTGTGAGCTCTTGTCCTGGTGGGCCAGGCACATGCAGAGCACCAAGACGCGGGCCGGCCACCTCATGCTAAACGGCGTATGGAGCAAGTGGAGTGCAGTGCGCGCGGCCTCACTGATCGAGATGCTCAAGTCAGCCATCGCGCTTCAGACGGACCGAGGATGGCCAGACCAATGACTCGAAAGAAGCCGGAGACAGTCCTCGTTGCGGCAGACGAACGCTTGACCAGCCGCGCCGTGTTGGGCGCAACCATCGGCAATATTCTTGAATTCTATGACTTCGGGACCTATAGCTTTTTCGCTATCCACATCGGCCGGGCGTTCTTCCCGGCAAGCGACCCTTTCGCCAGCCTCATGCTGTCGCTCGCAACCTTCGGCGCTGGTTTTGTGACCAGACCGATCGGGGCCATCGTGCTCGGCTCGTATTCGGATCGGGCCGGCCGCCGGCCCGCCATGACCGCGAGCTTTGCCATGATGAGCGCCGCAATCCTTTTGTTGGCGGTTACGCCTTCGTACGAGACAATAGGAATTGCCGCTCCGCTACTGGTGATTTTCGCACGTTTGGTGCAAGGCTTCGCACTGGGCGGTGAAGTTGGTCCGACAACCGCCTATTTGATGGAAGCGGCCCCGGCCGAACGGCGCGGTCTTGCTGTCTCGTTTCAGCCTGCCAGCCAACAGATTGCTGCGACGGCCGGAGCGCTTGTGGGAGAAATACTCTCCCTCACCCTGACAAGCGAGGCACTCAGTGCTTACGGATGGCGGATCGCGCTTTTGCTCGGCGCCGCTACGCTGCCGTTCGGTGTCTGGTTGCGGAGCGCCCTGCCCGAAACGTTGCACCGCCCCGACGCGCAGGCCCCCGACGTTCAGCCTGTACGGAGATCGCCAACCGCTCGCCGCATCATGGCTCTGGGATTTGTCATTTTGGCCAGCTGCACGATCATCACCTACGTCACGGGATATATGACCACCTATGCGCTGAACACCTTGCAGGTTTCCGCGCCTCTCGCCTTTGGCGCCACACTCATCAGCAATACGATAGGAATTGCCGCCGCACTGCTGGGCGGCTGGCTCGCCGACCGCGCGGGCCGCCGGCACACCATGATTTGGCCGCAGATCGCTGCGTTGCTGATGACCTATCCGGTGTTCTTCTGGATCTCGGAGAGCCGCAGTGCTCTCGCACTTCTCGGAGGCCTCGGCGCGCTCACCCTGATCGGAACGATTCCGTATAGCGCCTTCTATGTGAGCATGGCCGAACGTTTGCCCAAGAACATTCGTGGCGGCGCCTTTGCGACGACCTACGCTTTTGCCATTGCGATCTTCGGAGGTACAGCTCAACCCATCGTCACGTGGCTGATCCACCTGACCGGGAGCGCGCTGGCGCCGGCCTGGTACATGCTTGTCGCTAGCGCGGCCGGGTTCTGTGCCATGCTCATGATTCCCGAGACTGCGCCGCTCAAGATTCAGAACGCTGCGCTCAGGTAACGTCCGTCATAGCGCTGGACGATTTGGTTGCGGGCAGTTAGCCAAAAACCCAGGTCCGGCTCACCTCATGATTGCCTTGCACGACCTTCCAACAGCTTCCAGCAAAAGGGCTCGAGGGCGTCCGCTTTTGGTCCAGATGGGGGTAAGGCGTGACGCAAGCAGGGCATTGACCGCCCACTTAGCCACGCTTCAGCTGCCGACCAACCTATGGTCGATCCAAGTCTCGATGGCATCGTGGGCCTCTAAATACCCCTCGGCCCGCTTCTTGCCTCTTCGTCGCTATGTCGGTGAATTCATAGGCAGCCCGCGCGGCTCCTGCCGCATCGACCGCGACCGCCACGCCCTTCGACCATTCTCGTTCATTGGATCGATCGGCAGGATCGTTCCAAACCCGGCTTCGAATTTCAAGGGATGATAGATGCAACGAACGTCTCGGCAGACTGCTCGCTCAACCCGATGCGCAGATTCACACAGTACAATTGACATGCATGCCGATGGCGAGCCTAATTGATGGGTTGCAGCTTATGGAGAGCACCAGTGAATTTTGGAACGCCTGCGCAGGCCAGATTTGTCGTTCGAATGGGGACCTCTGGCTGGATGGTTTATGATCGAGAACGCAAGGGGCCAGCGCTGATAAAAGACAGCCGCCTGGCCGAAAAACTGACAAGGGAACAGGCTGAACACATAAAAGAGGGCCTGACGAATACTCGGGGCAACCACCAAACTTAGTCTTTCGTCGTCCATGGTGCCCGGTTGGCGCCCGCAATCTAGTAAGGGTCAAATCCTTGAGCCTCAATTGGGCAAACGCAGTCCCGGTTATCGTGATCGCTGCCGGCCTCGCGCTGGTGCTTGTCGGCCTCATCGGCATCATGCGGCGCCGACGTCCTGAGAGACGCCACGCAGCGCAAGCAAAAGAAGATGTGTCCGGATCCAGCGAGCCGCCAAAATCCCCGAACGCAAGAGAGCAGCACAAGAAAGCGCGGCCTACTGAAACATCTCCCGCGAAGGACCTGGAGGCTCGGCCAGCCAATGAAGAAGAAAAATGAGGGGCACAAACATCTAGCTATGGAGCCAGACCGCCCCCGAAAAGACAGGATCTTCACAGCCGCTATCGCCGCAATGCTTACGCCGCTCGCTTGATGCACGGACGAGGTCGCATGCGCACACAACAGGATTCGTCAGCACGCCTGAAGGCAGGGACGAATCGCAAAATCCGCATTGGCCGCATGTGTGAATGCGCGGCACTCAAGCTGACCGGATATTATGGCGACGCCTAGTAGGTGCATTTTTCGACATCGTGCCGCTGTGGTGTAAGAAAGTGCTGTACAAAACGATTCTCATCTCGCCCTGGAGCGATGCTGGGCGAATGGACGCAAGATCGAGAATATTCTTCAAGGCTGGAATCCTCACGACGCGGAAGCGTTGAAGCCAGCTTGCACCGCATCTGAACAAGCCGAAGGCAGCCGCCTGAACTGGGCCATTCCGCAATGCTCGCACAGCAAGGCGAATTTTCTTCAAGGAAGGCATTTGCCGAGAATATTGATCTAGGCGTTTCTAAGAACCTGCAGGGACAGAAGTACGCCTCATGTCCAATCCTGCTTGGAGCAAGCTCGCAGGCCGTGCCCGCCCGGGGGATCCAGTTAGCCATCCCGCGCTTGACGGCGCCAAAGCAAAACCCCGGGCCCGAACTTCTCCGCGAGCGCGATGGTCAATTTGTCCAATTGGCTCACGACGAACGCAACGACGACTGGCAGAGCGATCAGTTGAAAGGCCGATCGAGCTGACGATCGGCGCCATCAAGTAGGATCGACGTCACTGTCACGAAAATAAGCCAGCCCGAACCAGAACGGTCCGATGACGAGTGGAACGAGGCCGATATGGGGGAGATCCGCGCTCAGCTCGAAATGATAGCTGCCGAAATGGAATGCCCGTAGGGGTGCCAAGGCTTCCATCATAAATGCAATCGCGCTGCACAAAGCAAACAGAATTGAGGCTCGGCCGAACCATAGGCAAGAGCGGCATGGATCTGCGCACAGGCGATGAAGATTGCCGCGAGCGCTTGCGCGAGCGGACTTGGATTCCATGAAAAGCCGACTGCGGCTGCAAGAATGCTGGCGATAGAAGCCCAACGTGCAATCTTCCAAGTCCAGAGCCTGTTGTCAGAAATATCGTCTCATT
The DNA here is from genome assembly GCF_900696085.1 of Bradyrhizobium ivorense. Lineage (GTDB taxonomy): Bacteria > Pseudomonadota > Alphaproteobacteria > Rhizobiales > Xanthobacteraceae > Bradyrhizobium > Bradyrhizobium ivorense. The sequence goes on along the minus strand of NZ_CAADFC020000009.1, from coordinate 83,324 downwards.
GTGCTTGCCCCATCGTAAGTAACGGCGCATACGACGAATCGTGGCCGGCATCTCGCACCTCGAACCGGCGCTAGGATTTCTTCTGCACTCGTTGAGAGAATGTGACTGCGCGCGCCGGAATACGAGCTTGCTTGTGATCAAGTTCGTCGCCGGCACTACTTCATCATCGCTTCGACCTCTGTACGAAAAGCTTGCCGCGAATTGTCCCGCGAATAGAACATGTGGCCGCCGGGAAAAACGACAAGTTTGACGCGCGGAGCCGAGGCAAATGGCGGCAATTGATCGAGCAGGATTTGTGTTTCGAAATACGGCGTGACGAGGTCAAACAGGCCGTGCCCGACCAGCAATTTCATGGTCCGATCCGTTGCCAGGATTTGGCGTAGCTCCGAGAGCGATTCGGGAGGGCTGCGGCCGAAGTCCCAAGCCTGGACGACGGTGCGGTTGGATAGCTCATAGGAGCCGTCGGGCCGCCAGTTTAGCTTGCGGGTCAGGAGATCGACAGTGGCGCTGGTCAGAGGCGCCAGCAGTGTATCGCTCGACGGATCCCCGGAAACGTGAAGATCCGACTCCGGATATGGATCTAGACCACGCACCGAGGCGTCATAATTGCCGATGAGCTTTCCGTTCTTACGATCGAATTCACGGCGGAACTCGGCTAGGTCGAAGCGGCCCGCAAGCCGGCGACTCACCGCTCGGTCGATGCCGGTCAGCGCCGCAGCCTTGTCGGCCAGACGCATGGTTGCTTCCTTGTCTGCCTGGCCCTTGATAAGGTCGACCAGATACTCGCCGCGTGCATAAGCTTCCACGTCGGCGAGATCGGCTCGCTTGACCGGACCCTCTGCTTCACGCAGGGTAGCGACATAGCTCGGCAGTCTTGCGACGTATTGCAGCAAGCTCGTGCGGGCAAACTGGCTGGAGTCTAGTCTTGGCGAGACCATGATCAGGCCCTTGACGCCTATGCCCTGCCGCATCTGCAACTGGTGCACTACCTTTGGCCCGCGAATGCCCCCATAGCTTTCACCCACGATGTATTTCGGCGACAACAGCCGGTCATGCTTTTCGAGCCAACGGCGGACCACCAGCGCGAGCGAGTTGACGTCGCCCTCAACGGAGAAGAAGTGCTTGCGCACGTCATCGCTGGTCCCCACGAAACGGCTGTAGCCGGTGCCGACGGGGTCGAGAAACACCAGATCGGTGAAATCGAGCCAGGTTTCCGCGTTTGGCCTCGCCTCCGGAAATGTCGATGGCGTGACCTCGTCAGCATTGATCCGCAGCCGCCACGGTCCGGCATTGCCGAATTGCAGCCAGGCTGATGATGAGCCCGGTCCGCCGTTGAAGAAGAACGTCACCGGGCGTGTGCCGCGATCGGTGCCGTCGAGCTGATAGGAGGTATAGACGATGTCGGCCTGCGGCTCGCCCTTGTCGTCGAACAGGCGGATGGAGCCGGCGGTCGCGACGAAAGCGAGCGTCCGTCCAGGGAGCTCAAGCGTGTGCCTGGTGCTGGAGTCCGGCGGCAGGCGATGCGGCTCAGCAGCAGACGGCATACTCGGCGTTTGGCCGGCGCTACTCTTTTGGCCGGACGGCGTCGTAACCTGCGCGGGCCGCGGTGGATCGTCGGCTTGCGCGCTCCCAATTACCCCGCAGGCAAACAGAATCAGTGCGAGAGAAGTACGGTACAGTGCGATCAGTTGCATCGGGGTTTTCCTGGTCCGGCGCGCACCTTGGTACGCGAGACGTGCCGTCAAAACGGCCTTACCAGTAGCTCATGCCGGGGAACTGCAAACCCACTCAATCCAGTAGTGGCGGCCACCGTGCCGCGAGCTAGAAGGAGATTTCCTCTTCCGGAAGCTGGGCGGCCTAACAGCACCCGCGGTCCATTGAAGTCGATCTCTTTCCACTTGTGCTAATCCCTTATTTTTTTCCTCTTGAGCGGCTTTTCAAACGAGCGTTGGATAGTATTGGATAAGATGCATCACTCGGCTGACTCAGATCGAATTGAGCTCGACTGAACCAGCTGTTCACCTGTTACCTATTCCAGGCCGGGGTTTCGCGGCCTTTGAATCGCAAGTCGGCTGACATGAGCCTTGGCAGGGAATTCTCGAGACGACGTGACGGCTCGAACGTCCCGTTCTGTCCAGCTTTAGCCACCAGATTCGCCGGCCGGCTGTTGGCAGTGGCTTGGTTCGTCTAACTTGAAGACATTCCGCAATCGGCATTCTTAGACCGGCAGACGCGCGGCCTGAGCATCCGCCTTGCCTATGTCTGACAAGCGCAGGGTGTCAGATCGACCACGACGTCGGTTGTAGAGATGACGCCTCTGCGATGCGTAATCGCCAGCACGGTCACGTCTTCCGCCAGGCTCCGAATATGGTCCATGATGTCCCGCTCGGTTCGCTCGTCAAGGGCGGAGCTGGCCTCGTCGAGAAGAAGGATCGCCGGCTCGCCATAGAGCGCACGGGCAATAGCAATACGCTGGCGCTCCCCGCCTGAAAGCTTCAAACCGCGTTCTCCAACAGTTGTTTCAAATCCTTCCGGCTGCGCCTCGATGAAAGGGAGAATAGCGGCTTTTTCCGACGCGGCGCGAAGGCGCACCTCATCGCGGGGCCGACCTAGCAGAATGTTGTCGGCCAGCGACTCATTGAGCAACATCACGTCCTGCGGCACGACCGCAACTGCAGCATACCAATCCGTGCGATCGATACCCGTTATATCGGTTCCGTCGACCAGAATACGGCCGCAGTCTGGCGCGATTGATTTCAGGACGAGCCTAAAGATTGTCGACTTCCCCGATCCTGTTTCGCCGACCAGAAAGGTAATCCCGCCGCGTCCAGCCAAAAACGAGACGTTCGTAACGCCACGACCGTTTTCGTAGGCATACCCAATGTCCTCGAAAGATAGCTGGCCAGCGGAGGGCGTGAAATCATGAGTATGGGACGTTCGCCGCTCTTCTGGTGCGCCCCACAGTCTGGTGAGAGGAATGAGGTCGGCGCGCGACCTCGACGCGTCAGAGATCGCGCGCGCGACCATCTCGAAGGGCATACTGAGTTGGAGTATAAGCGTGTTGAATAGCACAATGTCGCCGATCGTGACCACGCCGGCCTGGTAGTCAGGAACTAGAAGGAGAAGAGTGACGGCGAATTGTAGCGCGACGGCTAAGCCGAGCACGGCGATGTAGGGCAGTCGTTGAAGCACGTAGGCTCGACAGTTATCGCGCACCTCCCGCGCTTTCATCGTAAAGCGCTGGCTCATCCAGGCATGACTGCCAAAATGGCGCAACGTGTCCATGGCGTTCATGACGTTGCCCACGAAACGCGCATTCTCCTGTCCGGCGTCGACGGCCCGGTCCAGAAATACGCGCGCCCGACGCGTCGAACTCCAGGTCAATGTAATCGCGGCAGCCCCATAGGCGACGACGATTGCGGCGATCTGAATATTGACGAGCGCACCTAGAGTAGCGATCGTAAGCAAAAGCTGCGCTGCAGCAGGGAAAAAGATCGTAGTTCCAAGCTGGACCATCGTGATCAACGCGCTGCGCCCGCGCGCGGCCGCACTCTGTATTTCCACGGGATTGTGCTCAAGAAAAAAGGCTGCGGTTTTTCTCAGGATGCGATCGAAAAAGCGAGTTGCAGCGATGAAACCCAGGTTCTCTGCTGTCATAAAGGAAAGATACTGCAGCATACGCTGAAATGCGGAAGCTATGCCAAGCAGGACCGCATAAGCCAGCGAAACCCCAGGCGAGCACCGACGTGCCTTCACTCCGCGGCAGACGATCAATCAGAGACGAAAATACATAGGGGGCTGCGACGCTGCTCGCGCTTGAGATCAGCACCACCGTGGCAACGACGAGAAGCAGGCACCGATCGGACCGCCAGTACGCATGCAAGATTTCGGAAATCGGCGACAACGCTGTGTACTTTGACATATCTGCGACGAGTCGAGGGAACGGCGCTTTGCTTTGCGCAGAGAGCGGCATGGCCTTGTTCGCAGGATCTAGATTTGAAACGAACTCGCGTAAAGATGCTCGATGCGGGCTCACCGGAATTTGCTAATCGTTTACCGCCAGTAGGCTTCAAAGGGGCTCTGTCCAGCGCTGTCATTTAGCCCCGCCAGTCTTGGTAGGTTGTCGCCCGGCTTCTCACATGAAATACGTCATGTTGTGGCCGACGACACCCGCGCCACACTATCCGGCTTCTTACTGAAGCATGTGATATCGAGACGACGAGAAGCCCGACCTGTAAGGAATACGACATGAAGAGTGCAACTGCAGACACGCGCAAACGACCCGGGTCTGATGCAACTGACCTTCCCCTACCAGTTCTGCCGCCCCCCACCATTAAGACGCCAAAGGGACCTCTGCCTAACGACAGCGCCACGGAGGGCTGGCTTTAAGACTGATTGCATCATTCTTCACTCTCTGTTAGCGCCCCTCACACGAGGGGCGCTTGAGTTTGCATAAAGCACAATGCTCAAGGCTACTCTGAGAATAGGTAATCTGGAAAACTTCGATCCTGCCGTCAAAGGCTGCTCAATAGCAATTGGTGAAAGCTACATCCGGCCATTCCAGCATAAGAGTCTCGAGAGCTCTTTGGTGAAGAACTCTGAGCAATGGTTCTTCGTCATACGGGAGCGTCAACGAGTTGCAGACGAGTTCGGCACCCACTCCATCGCCACAGAAAACGCTGCTGCGGATCAGCTTCGTCAGCACTACCAACAATGCATGCACTGGCCGCTCGACTTTGTCGTGATCGAGGCCGCCCGTCGAGGTCCCCGCTTGCGGGTACGAGCTGGCCATATCGGCAGCCTGCCGATCTACTTCCACGTGGAGGAACGCACTCGTACGGTTACGCTCTCCTGGGATTTCGTCGACTTTTTGAGTTCATCGCGAGCCATTGATGCAGAGATTATGGCTCATCACCTGTCGATGAGAACGTTTTACTCTGCGCGGCAGCCCTGCATGGGAATTAACTTACTGACTGCCGGCGCAACCTTGTACGTCGAGAGAGCGGAAACTTCTTTTGAGTACGGTTCATTAAATCCGTTTACCGACGAGCTCTCTGGGCGGGAGCAGAGCAATGGTCTCCTAGAGTTTGCGGATACTTTGCAGGAAGTTGTTCTTTCGCGGCCAACGGGCATTTGTGCCAGCGCTGTGGAACTGAGCGGAGGTATGGATTCCGCTTCCGTCGCGATTGCTGTTGGCAAAAGCGTGGAAACGCTAACATGTGGCGGCATACTGCTGGGCGACGGGAGTAGCCCCAGGCAGTCCGATCGGCGAGCGCGTGTTTTGAGCGCACTGAATTGCCGCGATCACTCCCTTGAAATGCACGCCCACATGCCGGCGATTGATCTGAATCTTGCCCCGGAACGACGCCTGCCACTCAATTCAGAGTATTACCTTGAGGCGTTTGAGTCGCTCTGGGACAGGTTTCGTGCTGACGGCTGCGAACTCATCTGGTCCGGCATAGGCGGCGACGAGCTTTGCGCTTGCTCCACCGCCGAAGAGGGAGAGCCCAGATCTTCGTCGTCACGTCACCTGGAGATCGCCGTTGAACTCGCAGAAGGCCTGTTGACAAGGCGCGCGCTCGACGCGGCTCGTTCATCTTTCCTTTTTAGCGCGCCGCTTAGCGCGACTGTGTCCACATTTCTGCTCGCAAGCCTTTGTCATGCTCGCCCACTCGCAAAGCGAGGACTTTGGCCCGTTCGCCCGCTAGGCGATCCGAGATTGATTAATACTGCAGCGAAGCTTCCGCTTGCACTTCGCGCGGACAAGGAGGTACTCCGTTCCTACCTGCGTAATCGGCTGGGCTGTGATGTGTTTCCGCACGGTTATGTAAAGGAGACCTTCGCGCTTGTGTTACCAGAGGCGATTGCGGCTCGTGCAGACACAATTTCATCGCAGCTTTCCTCTTGCGCCCTGGCCGACTTTGGCTTGGTTTCGCGAGAGTCCGTTATGACGCTGTTGAATAGGGTGTTAACAACGCACGAGTTTTCTGCAACAAGCGCCTTGGTTCGCTTCCTCTGGGCGGAGCGCTTCGTTCGGCAACTCTGTTGAGCGCGCCACCATCAACAATCACCTGTCAGAACACCTGCTACAGCAGAGGAAGGTTGAAAATTGGACGTTCTCGCCCATCGGCGCGATGGAACGTGACAGTGTCGGCGTGCATCGGCACGGGGCTCTCAGCAGAGAACGCGACACTAGACGCCACTGCCTACCCGTTTGCTTTATGTAGTTTTCCACGCGATCATGCTCCAGCGACGAAACTGGAGCGGCAGAGCCTGGTCGCAAATCTGTTGTGCAAGAGGACGCGGCCGCTGTTCTCTCGAGCGGCCGGGATGCGAGGCCTCGATCCTCATTTTCTGCTTGGTTTGTATCCCGTGGTTAGTGCTGTACGCACGCCGGATCGGTCAAACAAAAAAACAGATCGCAGATACCATTCAACGGGTCGTCCGCGCATTGAGGATATGACGTATCGGCTACCTGCACCTTGGCGGCGACGGGTTGAGCGGCGGCCTCAGCAACAAAGGCCGGCACTGCCGCCGTTGCAAGCGCGACGGCGCTCGCAGTTACAAACAGCAATTTTTTCATTCCAGAGTCGCTCCCTTAGCTCGGCCCCAAGCCGTCCTCATGGATATATGACGGCGCCATAAGTGGTAAAATTGATTTTCTTGATCAGGTCTATCTACGGAATGGATGAGTTTGACATCTGCGCGGGCTCGGTTACGAGTCGCTCGGAGAAGCCGTTTTTGATCCGGCACCGACCTCGAAGCGGTCCGCATAGATCGAAGCAATCGAACAACGCGGTGACTACACAGTCCCGGCGCAACGACTTGCAGTGCTTGGATACCGGATGTGTGCTGCCCGTGCGGTCCGTCACATTCCTGATGGGTGCAGAAGCGATCTCTTCGTGAGGGATGACTGCGGCGATCGCTGAAATCCATTCGCTTGTTCGGCTACGCTGCAGGCCACACCGCAGGGCTTCGACCCGTTCAAGTACGGCGGCATGCTGCCGATGAAGCGGGAGAGCATTCCTGACCAGAACTTGCCACATAGGGCGATATGGTTGCTGAGCGCGCGGCCGACGTCGTCTCGCAGCGACGGCGCCGCTGGCTGCAGCCGTCAGCGTTGGACTTCCTCGAAGCTCCTGATCGCGGTTGTCTCCTAGCAAGATCCACACGGCGCTCTCCGGGAATGGGAAGATTAATGGAACAAACGGATTATCACCAAGGCGATAGCTGCTGCGAACGTAGAAGCACCAAATGACCATTCACGGATATGCCGCGTTCGCATCCAGGAACGGCATCTCACCCGCCAGTTCGACGCCCTAAAGGCGGCCAGGGCGACCTCGATCTACCGCGAGGAGATCAGCGGTGCCCGCGCCGATCGGCCGCAACTCGCCAAGTTGATGGTGCGCCTCCAACCCGGTGACGTGGTGCTGGTGACGAAGCTGGACCGGCTCGGCCGCAGCACCCGCCAGCTGAATGAGCTTGATCGAACGCACAGGCAAAGCTTGTGCTGCATTCCGCTTGCTCGGCGATAGCGCTGGTCACTCGCACGTCGCCTAGGAGCGACGCGGTTGCGGTTGCCTTGCCGTCAGCGGATAGGAATGTTGAAAGCACTGTCGAGGGATGCTCGGCCTTGCGCAACGACGCAGCTTGCCACAATCGCGCGTCGATCGGGTCTCGCAGCCTGCCAGCGGGTCCGACGATGCGTACCTACTGGCGGCGCGAACAATTCACTGCAGAGCGATGAATTGCCAATGTCGGTAACGACCGAAGCGATCGCAGGGTTCCAGCCCGGCGCGATCGGTCAAAGTGGGGTGCGTCTCATACCCGCGTAAGCTTAACGAACCCTCCTTCGGCCAACTCGGCTTGGTAAGCCCTTCCGTTAAGCTCGATTGTTGTGGGGTTGTTTGCGGTCGGCATGAAGCCTTCTTCGCGCAACTTGTCCATGAGGGCAGGTGTGGCCCATTGCTGTGCTAGCGGCGTTCCGAAGCGCCGATGAACGGTGAAGAAGGCTCCGAAGTCCGGTATCCCCGCCCGGCCTGCCCCAACCACTTGGTCCTCCGCAGGGTTATGAACAAGACGAACGCGATTGGACCCCTCCAAACCGGCCGTGTAGCGGTGACCTTGGATTTCATAGGTCATCGTCGGCTGGTCCGCATCCGGCAAGAGACCACGATGGAACAGCCGCTCGACCATTGAGTCAGGAGCGATTTGCGAACCATGGGAAAATCTTTGGGGGACGGCGAATGAGACATCTATCGCTGCTTCAGGCGCGGCAGATGATGATGGTCCGGCTTCATTCATGATCTGACTGAACAAGTCATGATCTTCCTGTGTCCAGACGTGCGCCGTCGGTGATCCTGGTGAGCGGGCATTATCGATCGGATTGGGATCCATTCAGCTCTCCTATCTGTTATGAGAACAACGGCCTCTTGAAGAATCTTGCCGGCGAGTGAGCTGAGGCTCATCACGAATTCAGACATGTGCGGCTTCGTCATCGAGAGGCCAAGTTCGAATGCTAAAAAGGCTGGCTTTCGAGAAACTGACGAAGGTCGAAGAACGGAAATAAAACCGCGGGCCACATCTGCCACGTCTGAGGCGACCATCTCCGAGCCAAGTCTCGTTCCGCCTGACCTTCGCAGTCGGTGCGCGCGTCTGAGTGGTACATCGCGTTCCATCTGGTGGTGGATGGTTCGGAGGTCTAGGCGATGCGGGCAGACGCCGGGCACAGTCTTGCACCGCATATGTGCATCTCGATCTCAGCCCGCGACCAGTCGTTCTGCCTTACACTTCGAGCCTACACTCGGGTTGCCAACTACGAATGAGCGGGACAGCCCGGCCAGCGCGACAAAGAACAAACGAGACCGCGGCAAGCGAGAAACGAACTGTTCACCTGATTGAGGGGTACAGAACGAACAGGTCCCAGCACCTTCTGGGGGCCATGGAGACCGATGCTGGGACCGTCGTCGCCATATCCGAGGGTAGCAGGTGGACAGGCCAGCTTATTGTGCATCGCCAATTCGATTCGTCAAATCGGCCCAAGGTGCGTATTCTCGCGAGATGCCCATCACTCGGAAATCGCTCGAGATTCGTCGGCTTCCGCCAGCCGAACCACTACTCAGCGCAGCGGTCCGCCTACGCGGGCCGAATGGACATGCTTGCATACTCGCACCAATGTTGACGCGAATTCCTGATCGAGCTCAAGCAGGACGAGGTGCCCCCGCGGTAGCCCACGAGCGAGCGACACCTCGCGTTCCGCCTGCCGCGTTCAGTGGTGCACAGTTTCTCGCCCAGCGGCTGACTTCGCCGCAATCGGCCGAATTTCCTGATCGCGGAAGACGTCCCCGCCTCGGTGATCGAAAACCATCCGGACCGTCCGCTCGCCAGCCTGCAGTGGACGAAGAGCGTGGTCTCCTCGCTCCATCCTCGCCTGAGTGGACGCCTCGGACGTCCTGGAGCGGATCAGCGGCCCGCCTGGTATCCGGAATCGGAGGCATTATTGGTGGTGTCGGCGCAAGCAGCACTCTATTACGAGATACGCGCACTACATCCCGTGTCGAGCGAGCTGCATCGAGCCGAACTCCGCCTCGAGACGGGGATACCCTGCCTGGCCATCAACTGTGCTCAACAAGGACTTGCAGAACGCCGGCGTAAGCTTGCCGCGGTGAATCACGACGTCTTCGTGGCCCATTGCAGCTCGGGCATTCTGCCAGAGGCGATTGTAGCCGCGTTGTTCATTGGATTTCACGTGGCTAGCGGCGAATTCGGCGTCGTCCAATGTCGCCAGCTGCCACGCATATACCGGCCGCTTCGTATGGATGTGCACCCACATCGGACTTGGCATTGCACCATTGCCCAGTGCCTTCGGCTGCAGCTTGATCTCGAACAGCCTCCCTGGCTCGCCCTTCAACGCGCGCGGTGGCTCCAAGGGCGCCACCTCCTCGGCCGCCTGCAAGCGTTCTATGTACTGCTGCGAGGGGAAGGCGTAGGTTTTCATGCAATCCATCTTGATCATGGCCTTTCGCGCCTTCAAAGCGTTTGCCTGCCCCTGCACCTCGGACAACATTGCCTTGAGGCGGACTATTTTGTCGTGCACTTCGGGTACTTGCACAGGCGTGAGTAGGCCGCGTCGACGAGGCTCCTGCAGCGCGGCTACACAGGCCTCAGTCTCGGCGGCATGGCTCTGCAGGCGCTCGACGACGATGTCCACGACGTGACCGGCATCTTCGGGTTTCATGTGGCGCGCTTGCGAGATAGTCCTTTGCTGACCGGCCAGATCGAATTGCAGGAGTTCGTCCAACCGCTGGAGCAGTCGTGTCAGAGCCTCTTTCGATGGCGGGGCCTGCCACATCGCCAAGTGTTCCGTCGCCGACGACGCCCTCGCATGTGCCTCCTCTGCAGTCGCGAGCTTCTTGGTGCCCAGATCCGAAAGCACGATAACCTTGGCCGCTGGCGCCGTGTCGGCGTCTGGCCCAGAGGGCTGCAGCTCCGGCCGCCCGACGGCCGAACTGCCCGCACCAGCGGCCGGCCTGCGCTTGCCTTTCCCCTTCCTGCGCGCCGCAGTGCCTTCAGCCACCGCAGCGTTGCCGGTTGTTTTGACAGGCAGCGCAGCGTCAGTCTCGGCTGGAGGCGCAATGACGGCGGGCATCTTCGGCTGTACTGCCAGAAGACGCATGATCTCATGGGCAGTGACCCACGCGGCTTCCTCGATCTGATCCAACAGTTGCAGCGGCAGGTTCCCACCTGCTCCGACATTCCTTAGCTCGGCAACCATGTCGTGCAAAGCCGACGCAAATTCCGATAGCCGCTCCATGACCCCTTCCAGAACGGCGCAGGGCTCTGCGTCGAGCGCCCGTCCTTTGCTGTTTAGAACAGCATCGCCCGTCGAGAGAAATGCCGGAACAACGTCCTGGATGAAGGTTCCGAGTAGGCGCGCCCGACCGTTCTCACCCAAGAGGATTTGCCCGACGGCCGGCTCGAATGTGCTCGCCTGCGATTCGATCATGACCCGCGCGAGAGCCACCTGCGATTGCAGATGCATGTTCTTGGTAAACAGCGCCCAGCCGGTGTGCAACCGTAGTGCAGCCTGTTCGGCCTGCCGCATCTCGGCCGTTGTGATTGGCAAGTTGGCAGTGGCCGCGCAGACGGACTGCATCCGTTCCGAGCGCAATGCCTTCTTTCCCCACCACTCCACGCAAGCCAAATAGTGTTTTGCCACACTGGACGCCGCTCGGATCAGCTGGTCTTGTGGAGCGTTGGATTGGCGGATCCTCTCAAGCACCTCCGCCGCATTCTTCCTGCTCCCCTCCAGGGCGTAGGTCGTCGGCGTGCCTAGCGCATTGCATCGGTCCGCTGCCTCGAGTGTCTCGTCACGAAGTCGACGAGCCTGATCGTCAGACAGAATGCTGCGCGCTACATGTGAGGGCAGGTTCGTGTAGTAGTCCAGAACTGCTGAGCCCGCCTTGACGAACTGATCGATCAGTTCTTGCTCCTCCGACGAATTCTGGGCGTTCATGGCCGCATTGCGGCAAGTATCAAGTTCCTCAAGCAGGCTGTCCATTTTTCGCCTTGCTGTGTTGATCCCCTCACCTCCTGAGGAAATGGGGACTGCCACACCAGAACCGGACGGCTGGCTCGCGAGCACCGCCGCTCCATCTTCAGGCACAGAGCTCATCCGCTCCACGACGGAGTCGAAAAATTGGCTGCCTTCCGCAGGGATGAGACCGGACTCCGAGCGCGAACTGCTCGATCCCGACGTGCTGTCGGCTCCTGCAGCCCCAATGTGCGGTTCGCCAGGTCGGCCTATGCCCGTCATGTTCCATCTCCGATACAGTCAACAATGCGCAGCCGGACTGGATAGACCGCCTAGCTGACGACTGGCTGACGAAGGGCGCTCTTCGGATGCACAAGAAAAATCCGAGTCGCCCGAGTTTCCGATTCCATGGAAGCTGCTGTGGCACGGGAGACTACGACGCAGCGAAGAACGCGACGCCGCAGGATAGTGCCGTGCCGTGCAGGGCCGCAGCCTGGCGTTACCCCGCCGTGAGAGCCATGTGCGCTGCCAGCCGCGCAGAATGGCCGTGACGGCGATGCTTAAGAACTCGGCCGATGCCGGCGGCTTTGTCTATGGAACAGCCTTGCCAAGGGCTATCCCGAATACTGAAGAGCCGTCACAAGCATGCCCGTATCGTGCAACGGACTGGAGATTGGTGGCGAACGAAAGTACCGCCGGATGGCAGACCTTCGGCAGCCGCAAGCGTCCTGTTTCCGGGCAGGAGATGCTGATCTTCGATCGAAACGTTCACGGATCCAACGATGCGCAAATCCCGGCTGGATGTGGACAATTCGTCAAAGCAACATCTTCTTCCTGCATTCAAATTGAGCAGAACCGACGTTGCGCAACTCCAAAATAGGATCTCGCTGAAGACGCCGTCCATCCAAGCGTACTTAGAATACGCTCATAAAAATATCGCAGCGAGCGTGCCCAGCGCACCGAGCGCCAATCCGATCAGCGAGCCTGCCGTCGGCACGTCTCGAAACAGCAGCAGGGTTAGAGTCGGTTCCACCACTAAAATAGCTCCTACCGATATCGCGATGATGATCCAGATGTTCTCAAGATGCATGTAGCCCAGTGCATATCCGAAGACGAGCAGGATGCCGCCGACGGATATCAGCAGACACATCGGCAGGAGCGTTGTCAGATCTCCGCCGGCCTTTCCAAACTGCTTTGAGGCAATCAACTCTGCGATGATCGAAAGCGCCTCTCCAAGGAAAATCGCCCCCACCGCAACAATCTTCAATGTTAAGCTCATTGCCTGACGTACCGAAAACGCTAAGTCAAAGGTCGCTTCCAAATTGGAATCCATCTGGCTGCCTTTGACAGCTGGAAACGCAAAGAGCCTCGGCCGTGCACCCCGTTCATTCCCCTCGCAGGCACTCAATGCCTGCTGAATGCTGCCCAGCTCCCGAGATGGTCGACGCCGCCGGCCTCCTCGCATTTGGCCGACAGCCCGGTGCCGGAAATTCCTTCACGCCGATCAACCGCTTTCGCGGACTGTGCAGCGAAGAGAGAGGTCAAAGAGGCAGACCAAACCGCGCTGCTGGCGGCTGCCAAGCCGGAGCATCACGACCTAACCTGTAATCCGCACAGGAAGAGCGGAATAACCGTGCACAAAGTTCGACGCAATTCGCTGGGGTTCGCCGACAACCTTGACTTCCAGTCGCGCCTTCAAGATTTCCTCCCAGAGGATTTTCAGCTGCAGCTCCGCAAGATGTCGACCAACACAGCGATGGATCCCGAATCCGAACGAAAGATGCTGCCGCACGTTCTTGCGGTCGATGACGAAGCTGTCGGCGTCCTCGATGACCTCATCATCGCGATTTCCAGAGATGTACCACATGACGACCTTGTCGCCCTTCCTGATTTTTTTCCCACCGATGATGGTATCGGCCGCGGCGTTGCGGCGCATATGTGCGATGGGCGTTTGATATCGAATAATCTCGGACACGGCGCTCGAGACCAGTTTGGGATTATCGCGCAGCTTTTGCAGCTCGGAGGGGTGCTGGTTCATGAACAGGAGGCCGCCGGTAATCGAATTGCGCGTGGTGTCATTTCCACCGACAATCAGCAGAATCAGATTGCCAAGAAACTCACTCGGCTCCATGTGTCGAGTTGCAGGCGAGTGTGCCATCATGGAAATCAGGTCGAGACGCGGCTTGGCATTGATGCGCTCGTTCCAAAGCCGCGCGAAACACGCCAAGCACTCGGACAAGATCGCACTTCGCTTGTCCCAGCTGTCGATCGGCTGGCCAGTTCTCGGCATTGCAACAGCTACATCCGACCAATAGGTCAAGAGACGCCGATCCTCAAATGGAAAGTCGAATAGCGTGGCAAGCATCTGCGTCGTCAACTCGATGGAGACCCTATCCACCCAATTGAAGTCATCGTTACGCGGCAAGCCGTCCAGAATCGTCCTGACGCGACGACGGATCAAGCTCCCGAGCTTCGTCAAGTTTTCCGGCGCGACTATCGGACTTACAGTATCACGCTGCTCGCGGTGCTTGGGCGGACCCATCTTGATGAAACTCTGCGTCCAGTGCTTGTCAGGCACGTCGACAATGGTGACGCCCTGCTCCGACGAGAATGTTTTGTGATTGGTATCTACCTCCACGATATCGCGGTATTTCGTTACGGACCAATATGGACCATAGGGGCTATCTTGGCAGTAGTGAACGGGATCTTCCCTTCGCAGCCGCTCGAAGTAACCCCATATGCTACCATCTTGAAAGCGCTTGCCTTCGCTTACATCCAGATTGCTCAGCGGGATCTTACACGCGCCGTCGGTTCTGTAGTCTGCCAATTGTGTTTTCATGATCGTGTCTCCGCAGATTTTGCTCTCTTGAGAGCTTGGAGATCCACAGGTCGCGATCCATCGTTTCGAGCTGCCGTGGCGTTTTGTTGCGAGCGGATCATCGCCCCAACAGAATATGCCAAAGCGCGGGCAGTCACCCCTACCAGTTCCTGCAGGTAAAGATCGCATTGACTTTCCAACTCGAACTGCCCAGTGGATCGATGAGAACAATCCTCGCTACACAGACGTCGCCCAATGCCAGCGAGATCGCTGCTCGAGCCACCAAACAGTGCAATATGAGGGGCGACCTCCTACTTCTTTAAGATGGCAGATGCGACGTCTTCGGCTGCTCACAGCCGCACCTTGGCCGCAGAATCGGGCGGAGAGCACGAGCCGCGCTGGTCGTCGGCGAAATCGGTTAGCACCGCTCCGCCGAGAAAGGCCCATTTTGTCCTCAATATGGCAAGAAGCCTGCTTCATCCATCATCCTGACCAGCAACTTGCCATCTAACCGGAACAGGAAGCTTTCGCGGACGATCGCCGCTAAGAGCTTGCGATGCTCGATCGCTTGTCCATCGCATTCATGGTGCTCGAACAGTTCGCGAGCGCAATCGCTTGCGCGACAAATAGAAAGATGGTCCAGAACCTGCGCTGCCATCGGGAGGCCTTAGGATGTCCCGTTTGGGCGGATCCGGCGCTGGTTCCGCATCGCTACGGCTGCGGAAGCATCTGCGCAGATCCTTCTAGCGAGGACACCCAGCCCAGCATTCGGCGTGCGCCGACTCGGAACGAAGATGTTAGTGACAGCCAATGGTGCTACGCAGCGGCCAACGCGTAGAGAGCCGGGTTGGCACGCTAGGCCTATCCCAACTTCGGTATCGCATGGTCGAGATCGGCGCATTGCCAACGATGAGATAGAAGTTTGGTGTAGGTCATTTCGCCAACGTGCATATCCTGTATTTGCAATCCGTGAGGAGCAAAGCTAGCGCCTCCTCATCGAACGCTGCGCTCCTTCTCCAGCAGTTTTTTGCTCCGGCGCCTGAAAGGACCCGACAATATGACGGCATATCCCATGGTGTTACAAAACTTACGCGCCGCCAATCCTGGTCGCAGGGTATTGGAGATAACCACGACCGCAGGATGCATCGTCCGGTGTTCTTATTGCCCCCAAGACAAGTTCGCCGATCGGCAAAGACCCGTTTCTCAAGCGAAATACCTAGGTCTTCAGGATTTCGAGCGGTGTCTTGCACGCGTGCCGACGGCTACCGACATCAGTTTTGCCGGCTACTCGGAGCCTTGGCTCCATCCGAAGTGCACCAGGATGGTTGAGCACGCTTTCGCACGTGGCCATGACATCCGAATTTTCACGACCCTCGTCGGAATGAACGGGAGTGACGTTCGGCGCTTGCAAATGCTGCAGTTCAGGGCTTTCGTCGTCCACGTTCCTGATGACGGCACTTATATGAACAGCCGGCTCGTCGGAAAGTCCTATCTCAATGTCATGCGCCGACTCGTCGAGGCGAACATTCCCTCGATTCGATTCATCGTCCTGGGCAAAGTCCATCCCGACCTCGCCGACATCATTCCCGCCAACACGCTAGAGCGGTTGCGGCCGCTGAGTAGCAGGCGAGGATGTCTAGATTCGAATATCATCAAACCACGACAGCCGGCCATCGGAACTTTGACGTGTGTTGGTAAACAACAACATCGGAATGTCCTTCTCCCAAACGGCGACGTTACTCTGTGCGGGATGGATTTTGAGCGCCGTCATGTCCTGGGTAATCTTTTGCGCGACGAATACGCATATCTCTTCGAAAGCCCAACTTTTCACGAAATCGTCGATCGCATGAACGGAATGAATGGCTTTCTGCTCTGCAGGATGTGTGAGTTTGCCAGTCCGCGGCCGTCGGGATGCGATATGGATGCCGACCAACAGTCGTGACGGCCGCATCGCGCGAGTGAGGAGGTCAAGACTTCTCTGAAGAACGACATACAACCAAAGCCAATTCACTCGCCTCGTGCCGCAAATGCCCAAACCGATGGTAAACCCGCTAGATCGGATATACGATGACACTAGGCGGATCAGAGCCGCGCTTCAGTGAGGTGAACCAGTTGAGAGCCTGCTCTGTAGAGGGCCTCACGGGCGGCACGAAACCGCCGATATTCAACCGGCGCGGCTGGAAGTGGTAAATCCTTTTCCGCAAGGCGGCCGAGGACGTAGGACGCCAACACGCGGCCGAAGACGGTCCCCGGTGCAATCCCGCGCCCGTTGTAACCACCGAAGGAGACGAGGTTACGGTCGAGCTTGTGAAAGCGCGGCAGATGGTTGGGAGTCATCCCGATCATCCCGAACCAGCCGGCTTCGAACTCGACGTCGCCGAGCTGCGGAAACAGCCTGCGTAGCGACCTGATCGCCCAGGCTCGGTGAACCAAGGCGCCGATACCCTCCAGAGCGCCAACGCTGCCGAACACCAGACGGCCGGACTGATCGCAGCGAAACGAGGAAAGGACCTCGCGGGTGTCCCATGCTCCTTGGCGTTCGGGCAAGATTGAGGTCCTGAGACGATCTGGTAAGGGCCGCGTTGCCAAATTGAAGTAGGGTAGACAGATCTGCTCTCGCTGAACCTGCAGCCAAGGTCTTTTGCCGTAGGCGTCGGTGGCGACGATTACCCACTCAGCACATACAGATCCCATTGCCGTGCCGACCCTCCAGCGCAACCCCATGTCGCTGACTGTGAGGACCTCGGTCTGCGCGAATATCCTCGCGCCCGCTGCAAGCGCAACGCGTGCCAAGCCGCGCACATAGGCCAGTGGCTGTATTGTACCGGCGCGCGTGTCGAGCAGCGCGCCGGTATAGTTGCCACCACCGACCTTTCTGCGCGTTTCCTTCGCATCAAGCACCAGGACCGGAGCGCCGCGTTTCCGCCACTGTTCGGCACGAATCTGGATTTCCTCTAAGCCCCTGCGGCCGACCGCGCAATGCAGGGTCCCCGTGCGCTCAACTTCACAGTCGATCCCATGTCTCTCGATCAGTTCAAAAACCTCTTGCGGTCCTCCACCCAGTAATTCGATGAGCCGCTCTCCAAACGGAGGGCCAAGCGTGTCTGAGAGCTTGTCGGGCATGACCCACATGCCCGCATTGACGAGCCCGACGTTGCGCCCGGAACCGCCGAATCCAATTTCGGATGCCTCCAGCAGGAGGACGCGCACGCCGCCCTCCGCGAGGTGGATAGCCGCAGAGAGTCCAGTATATCCACCGCCGATCACAACGACATCGGCTTGCAAATCACCCACGAGAGGGCCGGTATACGGCGGCGCTGGCGCCGTCAGCTCCCATAACCCGTGCGACTTGCGATTGCCTTGCATCCGACGAACTCGTTCTGCAACGCATCAGGCTCGGCCGGCGGTCTTCGTTATCGAACTACCGATCCGAACGAGTCCTGAACCGGCACTTTAACAGTTTGACCAGCAGCAGCGCTTGGCGGGATCCAGGAGCGGAAGAGGCTTCACCGAACCGTTAGCTCCCAGATGATCCGGATATGCCCCCCATGAATCGATGGTCGGAAAATATGCATATTTCTAGCACGCAGCTTGCTGTTTTCGATCAAGTTCAGGACGTGCCCAATATCTCCCTGATCAGAAAAGACGACATACATCAGGCCATTGGCGTTGAGCCAATTATGCGCTCCCCCGAGAGCTGTGGCCATCGCTCTGTGGTCTTCGTCAAAACAAGAACGCTCCAGGTCGTCCCTTGCTTTTCGGTTCCAGTACGGAGCGGCAAACAGAATAAGGTCGAACTTTTCTTCAGGCAGCAGGGCAGAATAAATGTCACTGAGGCGCGCTTCTGCTTGCTCGGTATAACCTAACCGCTCGATGTTTAACTTTGTGGTGAGAACGGCTTGCGGATTGATATCGAGAGCCACCAGGTGTTCTGCCCCAGCGCGAAGTGCCGCCAACCCCAGGACGCCTGATCCGCATCCCAGATCCAATATTGTTGCTCCAGATTGGATGTGCCACTTCGATATCAAGGCATCGGGAGCGTGACTTAGGCGTGGCGACAGAACGCCGGGGAGAATGTGCAAGAGCATACCGCACACTTCCACGTCGTGCGGGTGTTCGCATGACCGCAGATCCGCGATCATAGCGTCTACATCGGTCGTTTGGCGTCGCGCCGATATGGCTTGGGGGGCAGTCATTTCAACTCTCCAGTTCGCTAGCGCGCGCTTTGCCTCATCGTCCTGCCATCCAATCGATGGAACGCCCTATTGAGCAACTGCGGCAGCTGTTCACGCTCGGTGCACTGTACAAGGCCTACTGGTTTAAAGAAGTTTCGAGCAGGTTTGTCCCAACGGGTCTGATGCACTTTGCGCCTTCGCTGACTATCGTTGCCTCTCAATAGCAACGGCCGTGCCATCGGAATTCAAATCGCGCTCGGCTTCTGATTTCCTTGGAGAACGGGCGCCGGCAGCCCTGGGGTGTTCTGCCGCCCCGGCGAGCGTGTCGGCGCGAGTGTCGGACTCCGAACACGTATGACCGAGTTGGTGTACGGATGGCTTCGTGTCCCGGCGAGTTTCAGGGCAGTCGACCAGAGCGCAAAAATCTCGACGGTCTTTTAGAATTCACGTTTCGATGAAATCGCGTCAGGAACGGACAAAACTCCGCTCTATTCACGGTTTTGATGCCGCCCAAATGACTATCTAGCTGATCTAAAGGAGTGCTACTTCGCCCTGCGCAGGTCTCGGATCATCGAAACTCGCCGAATGGCATACCCGTCGTCGCGATCATACCGCGGATCGCCTCAATCGAAAGCTGACGGACCACGATCATCAATGGAGCGGCACACCCCTCTTGCAGTTCAACTTTTCAACCGTCCCCCTTTTTTGTTACGAACTTTCTTTGGGGCCCCCGCCCCATGCTGCAGCGCCTCCGCGCAGTGAACGTCGTTGGGTCCTCCCGGTCCCAACATGGCCGTGTAGCGTTCGCCGGCAATCTCGTAGTTCATGACCGGATGTTCCGCAACAGGCAAGAAGTCCCACTGTGCTCTGGGCCGCAGCGCCTTGGTTCATCATCCGTCCAAAATAGTCTTCAGAGGCGAAATTCTGCGGCCGCGAGCTAGGCTGCCAGGTCGCGGCATCGAAAAGCTCTTCCTGAGCGGCGCTTTGATCTTGTCGTTTGGCAGCAGCTTGCTGGCGTAACTGAGTAACTTATCGTCATCCAGGCTAGCCATTGATTTGCCCGACCGTTTCAGCTCCTCAGCCAATTTGCGAAGCCGACGATCATAAATACTGATGGTGACAGAGCTCGGCGGTGGGCCTCGCTCGAGAGCAGCACCGGACGCTGCCTGGATGAGGCGATCGTCCTCCTCAGTAACATCATAGAGCTCTCTGCCGAGCCAGGATGTCCCAATGACCCGTTTCTTGATCCACGGTCAGCCCTACACGGCCGAAAGCCTACCCGGAGGCGGCGTTCTTCTCTTCCATCGGCCGCTATTTGGCTGAACGAAGGGCTCGTCGGCACGTTGGGACAGCTTCCCAAGGGGCTCCCGAAGCCACGAAGATCTTTTGCTTCCAGACGTCCTAGAACTGCGTTCCAGCGCTGTCCGCCAAACCTGACCATGCCAGTCACAGCATGATCTCAAGCAGGATCTATCTTTCAGACGACCAGATCCGAGCACCATCGGGATACAAGATGCGAACGCGCTACAAGACGATGGCTTGGCCGAGGTCAAGCGCCAATCATCGCGGGCCGGCAGATTAATCGGATTGGAAGGAATGTCTCACAAGAGTCTCGGACAATGATGCGAACGTACTTTGGCGACCCGTTTTTTGGTTTAATGAGGCTCCTTGGCTCCTGATCGTACGAGCATAGCCGGAACTGCCGATCTTCCGATCACAAAGATCCGATGAGGATCGTCAGCCCTCATACGGCGGCGTTGAGCGAACTGGCGCAACTTCGTACAACTCGGGCGCCGGACGAAAAGACGGTCAAAAACAATCTGGCCGTCTTCACGATCTAGATTATCGTGCCATGTTCGGTGAAGCATCCACGCGTTAAGGAAACGGCTTCGAAGTGCTGTCCCTGGGCAGTGCTCTTGGTTTACCAGATGAACCTTGCGCCATCAGGCAGATCGCAGATGAATTCGCCCTGGTTCACGAGTTCGGTGGTCCCGACGACAAGCTTCGAGGCCCGAACCGTGAGCTTGCCTTCGCGGCTAAGGCTATGGCGGATGTATTCGGTCACGGCATGCCCGGAACTGTCCACCGTTTGGTGCGCATTGGCGAAGCTGATGCCGTTCTGGGGCGTCACCCTGAAGGCATTGATGACCAGACCAGCCTGCGTCGCCGACGCAGGCTTGCTACCCTCCGCGGTGGCACAGCGGCTCATGTCCAGGATGAGCTTCACATTCTTTCCGGTCTGCAGGGCATTGAGCACCTCGGTGTATTTCGGCGACGGCTCGTCGGCTCTCGCCATCGTGCTCATGCTTGCGGCCGAAAGCAAGGACAACAGGATCGCCAGCCCTCTGCCAGTAAACTTCATATGCTCTTCTCCTCGATAAGTACCACAGATCGCATGTTGCAGACGTCGTCCTAGCAAGCCGTTTGGCGGATTCCAGACATCAAGCACGCCCGCGCTTGTGACAAAAACAACCTGTCGCAACCAGGCGCAAGTGGTTGTGACGGCTATTCCGACGTCACAACCTCGTAGGTCAGGTTCGCTAAAGTGGCCTGGCCTCATGCAACATCGCTGGAACGATTTGATCGAGCGGCGGCCGCTTGGAACTACAAACGGCAACCGGCCGCGCTAATCCAACGGAGGCCGATATGAACGAGAGAATGCGGCTCTCACATGTGCCTAAGCGGACGATTTCCGAAAGAACACGTCGACCAACCGCATCTGCCAGCTTGTCCACGTTGAGACCTGGCAAGGACTCTCTGCCACCCAGACGATAGGCCGGCAATGGATGGCCGGGCGAACAAGCTCAGTCAAGGCACCGGATCTCTCCCTCGTCGAAACAGGAATGCCAGATGGCACAAAGCAGCGTCGACTTTTGTTATATCGCTTTGCGCAGCTTCCGTCTGGCGGACCGCTCGCCTCGCTGAACTGAATTCATCCGGCGCCCCTCAAACGGATACTGGCTTCCTTCCTGGTCCGTCAGCTTCTCGAAAGCTGCACCTGCAACACTCCATGCCAACGGCCGGCACTCCAGGGGTGATGGAAGAGAAATGAATGTTGATCCACGGAATCCCGCAGATACTCCCTTTGAGGCTCACGACGTCTTGCAGCAGCCGCACCGGGTGGACCGGCAGCCAGCCGAGCTGAACGCACACACCGACGCGCCGGCACACCGGTCCGAGGATCAAGCAAGCTTCGAGCAGCAGCTAAATGACTTGGATTCGGTTAACCCCGCGTCCGATTCAGTCTGCCTTGCGGCAAATCCCGGGACGGCCACGTCTGCGCCGGACGAGGTCGCCACGGAAACCGGTCGCTATCCAGCCACATCATTTGTCAGCGCCCGCGCTAAGCTTGCCGCAACGCTGACAGGTGCGCTTGATGCGCTCAGAAGCGAGATCGATCTTGCCGACCAGCAATCAGCACGTTGGTCGCCAGCGACCGCTGCTTTCGATGCCAGAGTCGATCGGGACCGCATCTTCGACGGTGTAGCGGGGTCGTCATACGTCACACTGCGGCGCTTTCAGAACCAAGACAGCGATTCCAAGCTGCGCACGAAAGCCGACACGAGCGCAATATCGCATGTTCGTAACACGGCAGGAGATCATTCCTCCCGTTGGTGATCCTCTGGAACGATATCCTATGGACCTTGCGCGCCTGGCTGGATGGCATATGCGCGGCACGACAACAAGATTCTCCTTTCGTGTCGTTAGTTTGAGGATCCGTCAAAACTCGTCGTTTCGCGCGACCACTGGGCACGAGCGATCGCCAACAATGCGAGCACGTTGCACACTTACACCGTACCGAAGTCCTCGGCTTGGACGCCAGACGACGTCCTGAGCAGTATTGGGCTTCGAATCAATGTCGGGGATCAGGACAACATCGATGCAGATGTGGATCTGATGTGCTCCCTGGGCAGAGCCCCAACCCGAGAGACCGAACGCCTGTTTCTAGGCGGCAATCTCGACGACTACCGGACCGCCCGCGAAGACAATCCGTACAGGCGTGATGGCGCTGAATAGATAAGCTACCGATCGTGCTCTATCGCGAAAACGTGCATCCATGTGCAAACACCGCGGCAGCAAGCCTAGGGCGAGCTCGAGGATACGCGCAAACATCGCGAACAACAGCCACCGCAGCATGCGCATCAAGCGGCCTTCAAATGACTCAATCGACGCCAACATCCCGAGAGCGGGGTCCGACGCGTGGCGCCCATTCGACCAGCCATTCCAAGTCGTTGTTTGACGTCACTCATTCGGGAGAGCTTCGGCTAATGCCCGACATCGATCCGATCGCCGCGTACATATTCGATACCGAACTCGTGTGGTGAACCGGAGAACGCCTTCGGCGTGATGCGAGACGCGCGCTTGATCAGAAGACCGCCAACACGATCGCATGACTGAGCGCAGTAAACACCTGCATCAACCACGGCAAGCGGCGCAGCCGCCCTACACCTATCTGCCGCTTGAATGCGTTCCATCAAAACAATTGATTTTTCCGATCCTGCATGAAGCCCCCATAAAGGGTTGCGGTCTTTGGAGGCAGCATTCAAGAATGTGGTGTGACGTTCGATTCTCTGTTCAATCCCTTGCCGGTCAATTCGACTTTGGCAATCGCGCGTCTGCATCCA
This sequence comes from Bradyrhizobium ivorense, assembly GCF_900696085.1. Taxonomy (GTDB): domain Bacteria; phylum Pseudomonadota; class Alphaproteobacteria; order Rhizobiales; family Xanthobacteraceae; genus Bradyrhizobium; species Bradyrhizobium ivorense. The sequence goes on along the minus strand of NZ_CAADFC020000009.1, from coordinate 60,173 downwards.
TGACGCTAAGCCCCACGGGTCAGATCAACGCATCTTGCCGCCAGCCATAGTCTGCCTGCCACTCGCCGGGTGTGAGGCGATCCGGCAATCCCACGCTTACGCGCGCTATGGCTTCCCCTTTAACGCGCAGCAAGAACGACTGCCTCACGCCATCGTTGCGGGTCCGCCTGCGCCTCGTACGATTTGGAGAGACGAAATGCTCACGACGTTGGAGAAAGTAAGACCGACCGCGATCCTCAAACCTATGACCGTGTCCAGACTGCGTCGCCGTCGCTTCAAGACGCGCACAAGTTTGAGGGTACGTGTAACCAACTGTTAAAGACACTTGAATCTCACCTAACGTCAGATTGTAGGATTTCCGACAACCTCGCGACACACAACAGCGCTCGCGCGAACACTTCCTGACAGGTAGCAAGAATTGCGAACGTCTCTCAAACTCAACGCCGCGCCGCTTCGCTCCGCCACGCGGATCGATCACTCCTGTCGACGGCGTGTTCTCAACACCGCTCACGTTCAGCGCAAAGGAATCGGTTCCACCCCTGCTGCAGCCGGATCAGGATTTAGCAGTTGGGCAGAAAGCGGGGTATGTTTACCTCGCGCTGTGAGTGCACCACGTAACCACAAATTCGCGCTTCGATCATTCCGCCGCCGCTCATCCAAGATGAGATGCAGTTGGCGCAATGACCTCAATCAGAGGCGTCGTAGCCCCGATGAGCGGCGCCCCTATCTGCCTCTCATTCACTACTGTCGATGGGGCGCAGCATCCGACGCGGCAAAACATCGGGATCGTTGGCGTACTGCATGTCTATCGCCGGCTAGGGAGCGATTTTCTCAATAGCCGGGAGGCGCATCGATCTGTTCGTCGCACATCGCGGCTCTGGAGGCATCGTCCAGACGCTTAGCGTGAAATTATCATTCACGCGGAAAACCTTGCCTTATCGTGACTTGGCGACGCCACAGGCTCGACAGCATAGCAAGATTGACCGCGAGACTGGGGCAAGGTGGGGAGTTCCAACAATGTCGGTTTCGCCAGGCTGGTCAACCACAAATCCATCCGCTCGCTCCTGCGCTTGGGCTTCGATTGCGCGCTCTAGCGCTATTATGATCGAAGACGGCTACTCCGTGCGTGCAGACATCGCTGCGATCGATGCGCAGATCCGCCGATCTGCTGCAACTGCTTGCGGCCTCGTGAATGATTTCGCGATTCTTCCCGTCACAAGGGGCCTGCTCGGCATCGCCGACGACGCATGCCGTCGCCGTCAGGTCATCGCATTTTTCAATCTTATAAAAAGGAAGTCAGCGGGATTGATCGCCCGCCACCACGCTCCGCTTCATCGCTGCCACACTTTGGCGCACACGCCAAAGCGAACGTCTGTCAGTTTCGTCGAACCTCTAGGTCAACCGTGACGCACTTAAGGTCTGGGCGTGGATGGACGAGAGGCGATGACATGCGAATTCTCCTGGTTGATCATCATGCGGACTTTGCCCGTGCTGTGAAGGAAGCGCTCCTTTGTTGCGGGTTCGCCGTTGACGTGACACGCACGCTGGATGAGGCGGCGGCCGCGCTGGATTGCGCCAACTACCACATTCTTTTGCTCGAATTGGTGCTGCCCGATGGAGACGGCTTGGATTGGCTGAAGCAGCTGCGGCGCGAGGGACGCTCGATGCCGGCCATTATGATGAGCAGTCTCAATGATCTCGGCCGGCGGATTGCGATTTTCAATGCGGGCGCGGACGATTTCCTCCCGAAACCCGTGTCGACAGACGAACTCATCGCACGCATGCGGGCCATTCTGCGGCGGTCGACGCAAATGACGGCGCCGCTCGTGACATTCGGCAATCTGCATTTCGACCCCATTGCAAGGCAAGTCGCGGTCGGCGGTCGGATACTGAAGATCGCTCGCCGCGAAGTGTGCATTCTTGAGCATTTGCTCAGCCGTGCCGGACGCACCGTGCCGCGCGCATCGCTGGAGGATAGCCTTTATGCGTTCGACGATGAGGTCTCGACCAATGCGCTGGAAGTCGGGATCTATCGCTTGCGCACGCATTTGAGCCAGTCGGGTGCAACGCTCAGGATCAAGACCGCGCGCGGCGTCGGTTACACCCTTGAACTCATTGGCGCAGCCTCGGCTGCCTGACCAAATCGAACTTGAAAGCAACAATCCCTTGAAGGTCATCTACAATGCTGCCGGCGCTGATGAGCCGTCGACGGTCGCCAGGGCGTCGCGCACTGCCGTGTTATCTCGCCTCTGCTACGTCCTGTGCGGACTTGCTCTGCTGTTTCCAGCTGCTGCGGCAGCCGAGATCAAGCGGGATGGCAAAGGAGAACCGCCACGCGCGGCGCCCGGCGGCACCTCCGGCACGCTGAACCTGACTTCTTCACAGGGCAAGACAGTTCATCTGACCGCTGCGGCGGCGAGCATCTTTGTTGCCGACCCGACGATTGCGGATTATCAGGCGCCGTCGAACACGACGATCTTCGTGTTTGGTAAGAAATCCGGACGGACCAGCCTCTTTGCCCTGAACGAAAACGGCGAGGCTCTCGCCGAGCTGCGCGTGGTCGTTACACAGCCGATCGAGGACCTGCGAGCAACGCTTCGAGCCGAGGTCGGCGACTATCCGATCCAGGTCAGCTATACCCCACGCGGCGCTATCCTAAGCGGTACGGCGCCCAATGCCGAGGTCGTCGAGACCGCCAAGAAGGTCACCGAGCAGTTTCTTGGGGCGGGGGCGCTGGTCGTCAACAAGATCCAGGTCGCCGGCTCGTTGCAGGTGAACCTCAGCGTACGGGTCGCGGAAGTCTCCCGCAGCGCCGTCAAGGATCTCAATATCCATTTCACCGCATCTAGCCCGAACGGCGCTTTTCTGATCAGCGGTAAAGATGGCGGGTCCGGGGCGGCCGGCGGCGGCGGCACGATCGGCATCGGGTTTAGCGCCGGCAATACCAACCTCAGCGCTGTTCTCGATGCGCTCGCCAGCGAACACCTCGCCTCGATCCTGGCTGAGCCGAATCTGACGGCGATGTCCGGCGAGTCCGCAAGCTTCCTGGCCGGCGGCGAATTCCCCATTCCTGTGATGCAGGATAATCGCCAGGTTTCGGTCCAATTCCGCCAGTTCGGCGTGAGCCTCGAATTCGTTCCGACGGTTCTCAACAATAATCAGATCAATGTCCGTGTGAAGCCCGAAGTCAGCGAACTGTCGAGCGAAGGCCAGATCAAGATCAATGGCATGGAAGTCCCCGCCCTCTCGACGCGGCGGGCCAGCACCGTGGTCGAGCTCGCCAGCGGTCAGAGCTTTGCAATCGGCGGACTGATCAGGCGCAACTTCAACAACGACATCGGCGAATTTCCCTGGCTCGGCGACGTGCCGATCCTCGGCGCGCTGTTTCGCTCCTCATCGTTTCAAAAGCGCGAAACCGAACTTGTCATTATTGTCACGCCCTACATCGTGCGGCCCGGATCGAACCCGAGCCGGATTAGTGCGCCGAGCGATCGCATCGCACCGCCGTCGGACACGGGCCGCATTTTGACGAACACGCTGGCGCGGCCGCCAAAAGACCGCGATGCGCCCCGCACCAGCGCACCAGGATTGACCGGCAGCGCCGGCTTTATCATCGAATGAGGATCGTCAAATGACCTTGCGACGTCTGTGCCATTTGATCGTTATGGCGGCAACACTAGGTGGATGCGCAAATAGCGCTTCGGTCCGTTCCGAGCCAGCTGAGCAAGCGATCCAGGTGGAGCAGAAAAGCAACGTCTTGTTCCTGCAGAGCCTTCGTGGCTCTGAAAGGCATCGGCTGCGGAGTTTCATTGCGAGTGCCAGTGGCGGCCGGCGGGATGCACTCCATGTCGATGTCAGCGGCTCACCCCGGCTTATTGCACAAGTGGCCCACGAGGCGCGTGCCATGGGCATTGCCCCCTATAACATCCGCCTGGCCGCCTCCCCGCTCGATCTGCCCGCCCGTTTCGGGGTACGGATCGAGGCGATCACCTTTGAAGCCCATCCTCCTGTCTGTCCGTCGCTTTCCATCGTCGGGCCTGCAGTAAACGACAATTCATTCGATCCGACGCTCGGCTGCTCGACCAGAAACAACCTGGCAGTCATGGTCAACGATCCACTCGACTTGCTGGACAATCGATCTGTCATGACAGGTAGTGGCGATCGCGCCGCCATTCCTGTTGCCAGCTACGGCACCTTCGCCCCGCCCAACAAGGACAAAGGGGAAGATGGAGCGAGCAACAGGGCGACACTGGAAGCCCCTCCTCGATGAGGGGGCCGCCACCTAGCGCCACCGTCAAGATGATCTAGCGTTTTTTCCGATCCGATGGATTGGGAACGGTTCTCTAGATTTTCGGTCTGACGCGTTTTCTTCACGCGAACCGGTACCCGCTTCGCTCGAAAGCACTCTAGACCAGCCCGCCAGCGTAAAGTGCTTTTGCGACCGCCTCGAAATATTGCGAAGGAACCGGGTTGCCGAGCCTTGCTTTGCCGAGCAGCTGTCGCGCCAGGACGTCCTCATCCACGATCTTGAGGCCCAGCGCGCGCGCCTCGCCAAGCAATGTGGAAGCAGTTTCGCCCTCGCCACGGCAGACCAGGACCGGCACGCCGGTTTCGCCGCGAACATAGCGCAGCCCAACCAAGGTTGTGGCCCCCCTTAGGATCAGGTTGGCGCGATGAACGCCAAGCGGAGCCTCGTTCGCGGATTCCTGGCGCAGACGCCGGTGTTCGCGTTTCACCTGCGGATTGCCTTGCTGTTCCTTGTTCTCGCGCTTGGCCTCGGTTTCGGTCATGCGCATCTCCTGCAGGAACAACCAGCGCTGGATCAGAAGATCAGTCAATCCGCCGACGAGAAACGCCCCGGCCGCAATCCCGGCCAGCAGCTTGACCTCGGTGAAGACTGTTCCGAGACAGCCCATGCCGCAGACCGGCAAGTACACCAGCGCTTTCCAGCTTGCGGTCACTGTGAGGAAAAAGCACGTCCCGAGGAGCACCACCTTAACCAGCGTCTTGCCAAGCTCGATGGCCGATCGTTTCGATGCGATCCGCGCCAAGCCTTTGAAGGGATCCAGTTTCTCAAGTTTCGGTTTGAGTGGCTCCAAAGCAAACATGAAGCCACCATTGGCCAGAACATTAGCCAGAAGGGCAGCTGCCACGGCAGCCGCGAGTAAAGGCCCGACCGTTGCGATCGAAAGTTCCAGTAAGCCGCTGAGCGCCTGCGGAACAGCGCTCGTAAAAGGCTGCTCCTGCAGTTTGTCGATCAGCCGGACTGTTTCATGCCACTTGTCTTCGATCGCTCCCGCTCTCCACCACAGACAGGAAAAACCGGCGCAGGCGCTGACCCCGCTCACCAAATCCGAACTGCGCGCGCTCTGCCCCTTCTTGCGTGCATCGCGCAGCTTCTTCGGTGTCGGAGGAAGCTTTTTCTCCTCGCTCGTGCCGCTCATTTCAAGAGCTTCTTGAAATGCTCGAGCACGTTGTTCGACGTCAGGATTTCAGCTCCCGCATATTCGAGGAGATAGACGGTGTAGCTGACCATGATGACGCCGAAGGCGACATTCTTGATCGTAGGCGAAAGATCGTTCAGCTTGAGCTGCGATGCAAAGCGGCCGAGCATCATGACCGACACGTCGATCAGCAACAGCAGGGCCAGCACGGGCCCGGCGACCAATAGCGTCGTCAGCATGATATGATCGAGAAGGGTGAGGCATTCCATTGCCCCTTGTGCCGTGACCGCAGGCAGGAACTGATACACGGGCCAGATCAGATAGCTGCCATAAAGGCTGCTCACCATGGTCTGAAGGCCGCCGACCAGAACGAAGATCGTGACCGCAGTGACACCGAGAAAAAGCCCGGTTCCCGACGCCTGGCTGTGCGTTGCAGGATCTTCCGCCGCGACCTGGCTCGAGATTCCTCTCTGGGTATCGATGATGTCGCCGACTGCCTGGATGCTCCATAGCGGAATGCTGAGCAGGATGCCGAGCAGAAGGCCGACGAAGACCTCCTTCAAACCGAGCATGGTGACATTGAGCAGGCGCGTGTTCGGGTCGAGCGTCTCCAGGCCCAGCTTGATCTGCGCGAGGCACGGTAGTCCGATCGCTATCGTCAGGCTGCCGCGAATCAGGCCGCTGATACGCGGCCGCGTAAAAACGGGAAGCACAAGCATGATGCCTAAGGCGCGAGCCGCGCTTAGGCCGGTTGCCGCGACAAGTTCGATGCCGCCCTGGACGAGAGCATGCGCATCGGTGGGTGACAGGCCAGCCATCCAGATCCCGCTAGTATCTTGCGGTGAGTGCAGGAAACTCGCTGAAAATGCGCTCGGCCTGTTCGATGAGCGGTGCACTGAGCACAGGAGAGAAGCCGGCGAGCACGGCGACGACGACCAGAAGCTTCACCGTCAGGGGCAAGGTTTGATCCTGGAGCTGGGTTGCCGCCTGGATGAGGCCAATGATCAATCCCGAAATCAAAGCTGCGAGGAGCGGCGGCAGAACCCAGATCATGAAAAGCACGAGCGATTGGCTCAGGTGCATGAGGATGCTGGCTTCGTTCATTGTCAACCTCCGGGCGTCGTGTAGCTTAGTACCAGCCCGTGCATGAGACGTGACCAGCCGTCGATGGTGACAAACAGAAAGAGCTTGAAGGGAACAGATATTACTGTCGGCGATACCATCGACATCCCCATGGCCATCAAAATCGTCGTGACGATCAGGTCGATGGTGATAAAGGGAAGATAGAGAAGAAAGCCGATTTCGAAGCCGCGCTTGAGCTCCGAGATCAGGAACGACGGCACAAGAATCACAAAATCATCAGCCGTGGCACTGCCGCGCATCTCCTCCGACCAGACATGTTCGGTTGATGACAGGAAAAACCGACGCTGCTCTTCATTGGTGAACTTCTTCAGATGGGCGCGCAGCGGCTCCTGCCCCTCCTTGGCGGCCGTCACCCAGTCATCGAACGTTTGGTAGCGGAGTTGCGGATCCGTCAAGCGGTTGTAGGTCTGCTCGAACACTGGCGCGCTGATGAAGACCGTCAGGATCAGTGCCGCCCCATACAGGACAATGTTGGGCGGTATTGATTGGGTTCCGAGCGCGTTGCGTACCAGGAAAAGCACAACGGAGACCTTTATGAAAGCGGTCGTTGTAACGACTGCGAAGGCGAGCAGGCCGAGTCCGACCGTGATCGCAAGAAGCGCCAGGATGCTGGGTTGAATCTCAGTCATTGACCGCCAACCTGCCGCGTAACCTGACGGCAAGTTCCTCGCCGATCCGCACGATATCGCCGCGGCCGATACGCTGTCCGTTGGCAAGAATATCGACGGGGCCGTCAAGCGAACGGCCGAGTTCGAACACATGGCCTTCGTTGATGCTCCGCAAGGTTCCAATCGACATCGGCCAGCGGCCACATTCGAATACGAGCGTGATCTCGAGACTGTCGATATCGGCCTCGGAGGGGAGCTGTTGTGTCGTCATGTGTCTACTTTTCAAGGGGTGGGATTGCGAGCGGAATGGCCCCCGCAGGACGAGCCTTTCGCCGGCGATCTCGGCAGGAGCCCACAATGCGCCCGCAGTGAGGATGACCTGGCCTCGAGCAAGCGGAATAGCGTCCGGCAACAGCGCATCGCCTCGCTGTGCCTGACGAACAAGGCCGATCGTGATGCGGAGCGAGCCAACTTGGCCTGCGACAATGACAGGCAGTTCAGAACGAAGCTTGGGCGTCTGTCGCGGCAATCGGCCAAGCAGTTCGCCCAGGACGCTGAACGCTGGTGGAACCAGAGCGTCAAGAGACGAGAATAAAAGCAGGCGAGCCTTGCTCGTGAGCTGACCATAGGCGACGTCGAATTCCAGGTATGGACCTGATGTCGCCGCTTCATCGGTGCGGAGAAGCTGCAAATGCCGCTGCATCAGTCGCTCCAGTGGAGCGAGCAACGGCTCTAGCGCAAGTTCAAGGACCAGCGAACGCGTCGGCTCGGAAGGTAAGCTCAGGCCGTTCTGTACGGTCGCAACCAGCGCTTCAGCAAGCGGGACGGGCAAGGACAGGACGAGCATTTCGCCGCCGGCGTCAAAGACGCAATCGAGCATCGATGTCTCAGTCGGCTCGACCTGCCAGACAAGCCGATTTATACGCAGCGATAGCGGCTTATCGCCGAGACGGCTTTGCAGAGGTCCGCGAAAGACTGCGATCTCATTGAGCCAAGAGACCACAGCATGCGAGAGGGTCAGTTGCGGTCTGAATGGCACCGATCCATCCGGCCTCTGGGTCGCAGGCGGCGCCTGCCCCTCACGGCACGCTGGCGCTAAGGTAGGAGTATCGGCCATCAGCTCGGCTCGCCTCCCCTTTGGTTGGGCGCACCTCTGCGGTAGCGAAGCAACACCTCATCATCGGCTTCGATTTCCGCCGCGGCTTCAACATGAGCATTGGTGCTGCGCTCAACGTCACGCTCGATCTCTTGCCATTTGTGGCACGCCGCCGAACGTTTGGCCCAAAGCGTCCGCGCCTCACGGACTGCTGTCTCGGCCTGATCTTGAGCGGTGCGCGCCTCGTCAAGAATTCGCTGGGCCGCCGCGATGTCCTCTGTGAGCCGCCCGATGATGAGATGATGGCGGCGCTCGAGTTCGCTGACGGATATCGCATCGTCCGATAACATCTGCCGATAGAGCTCGGCTTCGACCCTTGCACGGTGTCTTTCGGCATTTGCAAGCTGCTCGCAAGCCTGTGCGACGGCCTCACCTGCGATGCGGCGCTTGGCTTCCATGTTGGACAGTTCATGAAGGGCACTCCGCTCCCTCATGTCCTTCACCAGCCGCAATTTCGACGCATGAACACCGTTCAAGCGGTAAGACGCGACATCCATGCCACCGTCTCCTCAAAATTGCATGCCTCGTCCTGTCCCTGGCACAGGAACGTTCGCAATTCCTCGATCGAGGCGATCGCCCGGTCGGTCAGGGGATCGGAGCCTTGCTTGTATTCGCCGACCTTGATCAAGAACTCGGCCTCGGCGTAGCGCGAGAGCAGATCACGGAAGAAGGAAGCGGCCTTGCGATGCTGAACAGACACGATGGCATCCATGACGCGGCTTCGGCTCGACAGCACATCGATTGCCGGAAAATGTTCTCGCGAGGCTAGCGCACGCGAGAGAATGATATGCCCGTCGAGAATGCCGCGTGATTCTTCGGCGATTGGGTCGCCTGTGCCGTCACCTTCGACAAGCACGGTATAGAAGGCCGTGATGGAGCCATGCTCACCCATGCCGGCCCGCTCCAACAGGCCCGGCAGCAGCGCAAAGACGGAGGGTGGAAATCCGCGCCGAGTCGGAGGCTCTCCTGCGGCAAGACCGATTTCGCGCATCGCGCGGCTAAAGCGCGTCAAGGAATCCATCATCAGAACGACGCGCAGCCCCTGATCACGAAAATATTCGGCCAGCGCCGTCGCCATATGGGCGCACTGCGCCCGCTCCATGGCCGAACGGTCGGAGGTCTCAACAACGACGACCGAGCGGCGGAGCGCTTCGCCAAGATGGCGCTCAATGAATTCACGCACCTCTCGGCCGCGTTCACCGATCAACGCGACAATCGTGACGTCGGCGGCTGCACCCTTGACGATCTGCGACATCAGTGTCGACTTGCCGCACCCGGCGTCTCCATAGATTCCGATCCGCTGGCCTTCTCCACATGTCAGGAGCCCATCCAGGACACGAACGCCGAGCGGAAAAGGCTGTTCGATACCGCGCCGTTTCATGGGGTTGGGCGCCTTGCCGCGCAGCGGGCGCACTTCGCCAGCCTTTATTGGGCCCTTACCATCGAGCGGACGACCGAAACTGTCGATCACGCGGCCGAGCAAATCGGGGCCGACCGGCACTTCCTGCATTCGGCCGGTCGTGACGACTTCCGCACGGTTGGACAAGCCGACCACATCACCGATCGGCGTGAGTAATACCCCGTCCGGCAACAGACCGATCACCTCGGCCTCGAGCGACCATCCGCTGCGGGGATCCTGCAAGAGGCATAGTTCCCCAACCCGGGCCTCCGGCAGGACAGCATGGAGCAGTGTACCGATCGCCCGCGTGATCCGACCGCGGACGGCACGCGTGTCGATATGCTTAGCGGAATATCTCAAGGATGAGAGTGCGGCGTGGACGGCCCCTTCTTCAGACGCAGCATTATGCGTCGGTCGTTGCGTGGTCATGGCTCACCTTCCTGCGGAGGCAAGCCAAACCCCAAATGAAGCGCGCGGAGCTGCGCGGCAAGTCCGAGGTCGACATTGCCAAACTCGCTCCACAAAACGCATTGGTTCGCCGCGAGCGCCGGATCCGGCTCGATCCTGACCTTGGGCCGGCCATCCTGTCCGTTGTAGGCTGCGAATTCTCTGGCAAGCAGATCGGCCTTTAAGGGCGATACGTGAAGGCACACTTCCGTGTTCTTGTATTTTTGCTCGATCGCGTGACGAACACTGCGCACCAGCATCTCGCCCGGATCAAAGGCGCCAAGTAAATCGCGCACGATCTCAATGACCAGTTCGGGCAATTGCTGCTCCAGAACGGCCTTTCGCTGCGCGAGTTCACACGCAGCCTGCGCAATCAGCCGCGTCATTTCCTCTGCGCCCGCCTTGACGCCTTCGGCATGGCCGCGCCCCCGTTCCCGCTCATAAGCTTTGCGTCCCCAGCTGCGAACACGCTGCAGGTGCCGTTCGGCAGCGGCCCGCGCGTCTACGGCGTCATACCAAATCTTGAGCTCGGCTGCCGGGATCAGGGGTCCAAGCGGGCAGATCTGCGGGGTCACGGGCAATGCTGGGACGTCGACTGTCATACCGTGACAGCCTCCGCCCGCAAATGGGCGATAACCAAGGAGAGCAGCGGGCCTGCGGCACAACGGTGCTCAGCCGCCGGATTCTCCGCAGCGGTCCCAACGGGCAGGCGTAGAAGCACGCGGATACGGTCGAGCGCTGGAGCCTCGTCGAGCCAGGCGCCAAGACAGGCATGTCCATCATGTTCAATCTGTCGCAACAGGTGTTCCGGATCGGCAATGGTCGATGTTGCGACCGCACTGGATAAATGCCGGATGGCGAAAGCATGCGCTTCAGCGCCGATCATTTTGACCAAAATTGACAGATCGTGCTTTGAAACCAGCGTCAGGACGGAGCGTGCATGCCAGATACTGCCGGCGAGGAGGGCAGCCCGCCGCGGATCATGCCCGAGCAAAGGATCCTCGTTCCAGCCAGCTCCGCTCACATCGACTTCGTGGCCGACCAACAGTGCGGCCAGTCTTGGCTGCAGCCTAAAACTCTGCTGTAGTCGAAGCAACGTGGCATGCGACAGCAGCGGATCAAGACAGGCAGCAAAACGGCTCGGATGGATCGAGGCAGTAAGCTCGCGCAATCGATCGGAAGCCAGCGTGAACGAACGATTGGGTTCAGTGGGAGACATTGATACCGACACGAGCGTCCTGGCTATGTCGCATCAGGCGTGATCTTCTTACCAGCAGCCTGAACGGCGGGCACATTCGAACGCCTGCTGAACATGATCAGGTTGCGCAATGATTGCCCGAACTGACGAAGACGCGCACCGAACAACAGATAAGACGCAATGACGAATACGGCGCCGGCGCCTCCAACCCCAAGCGCAAGCCACGGCGTTGAAGCAGATTTTGCGGATTGAACTGAAGCCGCTGCCGGCGACGCTGGCTGCTCAAGCGGAGTTCGCTCAACCGGCACGAAGACCACGGCCACCTTGTCGTAGGACAGCCCTTCGATGCTGTTGGCTACGAGCATCTTGATCTGAGGCAACAGCGCCGAGAGCTTTGCGTTGGAGCCATGTCGGATGAAAACCGACGCTGAGGACGGGGTCGCATCTTGCCGCAACAGATCGTTTTTAGGAAGGACCACGTGGACCCGGGCGGAAAGGACGCCATCGATATCGCTAATGGTGCGCGATAATTCTTCGCTGAGGGCGTAAACGTAACGGGCCCGCTCCTCAATCGGAGAGGCAACGAGGCCCGATCCCTTGAACACCTCGCCAAGATTCTTGAAAGATTGGCGCGGCAACCCCTCAACATTCAGCAAGTCAATCGAATAGGCGAGTTGCCTTTCCTCGACCTGGATCGTGCTGGTCCCATCCTTGGCGACAACACGAACGGCATCGACACCCTTGCCAAGGAGAAGCGCAAGCATCTCGTTGGCTTCACGCTCCTGAATCTTACTGTAAAGATCAGCTTTGCAGCCGATCAACGGAACAAGAAGGGGTAGAGCAAGGCAAACGCGAAGCCGTCGCCACGATTGACGGCTGCCGCTGCCCGCACTGCACATCACACCCGGCATCAGCTTCATTCAGCCCGCCGATAGCAGCTTGTTCAGAGACGAACTCACGGCGCTGGTGCTCTTAGAAACAAGGGACACCTGAACGACGTCCCGGTAGACATTCCGCAGATTCACCATCATCGAATCGAAATCTACCGCTACCGGTTTAACCGTCGCATGCGCGCCGATGTCGAGCGGCTGCAACAACGGCTGCGCGGCGGGTCCAGGCTGGATGACGCTCGGCGCAGACGACACACTACCGACCGCCGGAGCACCGACATGGCTGTGGTACATGGTAGAAAGCACTTGAAGGATGCGATCGCCCGGCGGATTCGCCAGCGTGTTCGCGCGCTGCACTTCCGATACCGGCGGAACGACTGCGGCTCTATCTACGACCGATGAGGTGCCCCCCGGATTGGAGGCCGCCTGCGCAAGAGACTGCTCAAAGTGCGCCTGCTCGCTGGGAGCTGCCGCCGAGCAGGCATTTGCAAGACAGTCGGCTAAATTGGGTGAGATCGGCGTTGCGCCTAACATCATATAAGGAGTCATTGCGCTCGTTGATGAAACCAGGCGTTGTCGACACTGAACGGATCAAGATCGTAGAGCGGTGAGCTGACGAAAACCTGACGAGGAAGCGCCGCCTTGCGTCATTTAAAGATCACGTTTGGCCTCCAGGCTGGACCGAAAATCCAGGTTTAATTCTCAGGCGGAAGGCCTTCAGGAATGTTTGTCCGATCCACGATGGTATTGAAGAGAATTCTTTACGCAGGAGGTTTCATCTACCTTGGAATGGTCAGGGCGCTCGGCGCGCCCCTCTCGCTGCCATCGACCCCTTACAGCTATACGGTTCTGGATCAGGACCTTGCTGCCGCGCTGCAGGAGTTTGGCAACAATCTCAACATCAGAGTCAATGTCAGCACTGAAGTGAAGGGCCGGATTCGCGGACGAATGCCGGACCTACCACCGCGCGAGTTCCTCGAGCGTTTGACCAACCTGTACAATCTTCAATGGTATTATGACGGCCTCGTGCTTTACATATCCGCGGCCCACGAGGCGCAAAGCCGACTGGTGGTGTTGAGCCCAATCAGCTTCGATGCGTTCAAGACCGCGCTCGATGCACTCAACATCTCCGATGAGCGCTATATCGTGAAACCGGCCCCGGGAGATGGCCTCGTCCTGGCTTCGGGCCCGCCACGCTTCATCGCGCTGGTGGACCAGACGCTGAAGGGCCTTGTGGCGGAGGCGCAGGCGCGGCGAAATCCCGCCACCGCCGAAAGGCCGCCGCGGGATTCGGTTTTGATGTTGTTTCGCGGCTCCTCGAGCGTGGTTATTCGGGACGGACGCCCGGAAGGGCATTATTCGCCCGACGCGGGGCATCCGGACGGCACCGTGCGCGAAGCTGGCACGGGCCAGAGGTGACCAACCGATGCGAGAAACCTTCAGCCAAGGTCGATCCGATCTGCATTCGCTCAATCCGTCCGATGTCAGCTTTTCGAAAGCTAATGCGCCCAGCATGAGCGTGCGGATGTCTGGACAGCGGCGCCTGCTACCGAACGCAACGGACGTGGGCAACCAGCCACCCTAGGCGCGAGCGAGCTCGAGGCTTAAAGGTCAACGCGAGCCTCCGAACCAACTGCGTCGGAGCCGCAGGGCATGAGTCTTCGTATTGTTCGATCCGCTCATTATGGGAAAGGAGTGACAGGATGGATTTCAATGCAATCGGTCCAGCGAATATGAGCCGAGAGCCCGACTCACCAGAACCGTCTACGGACGCGACCGGCTTTGAGCAGCGGCTCAGTGGCGCGCACGCTAGGTCGTGCGGACTCCTGGTATTCCGATGAGCCGCCAATACCTGACCAATTCTCTGAAAGGACGCATAACTCATGATTGACTACACTCATCTTGGCGGGAGGCCAAGATGGCCAAGATCGTCGACGCCGGCCAGAAAGGACGTCGCCAAGTGCTCCTGCCGTCGGCGACGTCGCGAAGGTCTGCTGGCGGCGCGAGTATGTCCGCTCCGCGGGCTGGGCTATGGAATGCTTACCCGGTGGGCGCGTCGCCGCGCGATTGTCCAGGCCAAACGCCCGCGTCCATCGACGGTTTGATACGAACGAACCCCTCTTGTCGAAATTCGGCTGTGTGGGGCATACCCAGCATGGTGAAAGTTGTGGTCCGGGAGGTATTGCTAGGCAAGCGGCCGGCCCTCCTTAGTATGTTGATCTGGGCATCCGAGGCCGTATGGGGAAGGAAGACCCAGCGGTCGGCTATGAGACGCTCGTTCTCGGGAATGAAATTTGTGAGCTCCGGCAGCGCAGCCCCGGCGGACGAGGACGGCCCGGCTTGCGAAGGTCCGGCCTGAGACGGTCCAGCTTGCGATGGTCCAGCCTGCGATGGTCCGGCTTCCACATTCTGCCAAATCAGATCAGGATCAAACTCTGGGAGTTCCGCGATGGCTTGAGCAATTGGCTGCTGCGAGCCGGGCTGCGGGGAGCTTTCTCTGGCGGCCACCAATGGCCCGGGGGAGCGCGCAGCCGGCGCATATAGATCATCGTGCCAATCCAACAGTGATGAATAGGGATACCCCGACTCCAAATATTGCGAATAGGGATGCCGGGCGTCCGGATATGGCGAGTAGGCTTTGCCCTGCTGCACGGGAGATCCCGCAGCAGGTGGCAGAGCACTGTCTTCGACCTCGCGCAGCTGGCGCTCAAAGCCCGCTGGGCCCGCGGGCGGTGATGGTGAATCGGGCTGCGGGCTTGTGTTCGTTGTGCTGATTGAGTTGAAATCCATCCTGTTCCTCCTTTGACAGTTTGGCTCGAGCCATAGTTCGACGAAGGCCATTTGCATTGCGACCTCCAGAGAACCGTTTCGAAGGCTCGTGTGGAGTGCAGCCTCCGAGCTGCCGGCAGAGCATCTGGTGCCCGACGTGCATCTCCATTAAGATGGATAGGCGGCATCGCCCTCTAGACATCCGCTCTCTCATGCTAAGAGAGTTAGCTTTCGAGAAGCTGACGGGCGTCAAAAGGATTCGCAATGAGCCAATGGAGAAGGCATTGACCTCCGCGAGAGCTGCTGCGCATTTTCAGTTGATACGTCCAAGGACGTGACACTTACCTGATGCGCCCATTGGTGACCGAGCTTGATCGATGCAGCGAGCTCCCGTCATAGATATGTCGTCAGGCGAGATCATCGCGCATTGGCCATCGTCGAGTAGGATTGGCTTGTCGCGGGTAAACCGTTATGCCTTTCGCTGTCACCGCTCTTCAGTACAGACGAAGAAGCAGAACCACACAGTTGAATCATCCTGAGAACTCGTCAGCTTCTAGAAAGCTAACCATCCTAATATGAGAACCGGATCCTCGAGGGCGAGGCCGCCTAGCGGGCGCAAATGGAATGGACGTGGCAGCGCGCGGTTCTCCGTGTGGTCGGACGGGCTCGATTAATCGGAGCATCGCGGCTTGCAGCTGCGCCAATTTCTTGTTTGTTGCTGTTTTCGAGTGGACAACGAGCTTTGCTGCGTGCACACGTCCGAGTGGCGGATTTGCGCACAATCGACATTCTCAAGGACGATTAGAGTGGACCGGAACAACATCAACCCATTCAGCTCTGGTGAGTTTCAGGCGCCCCGCTGGAGCAGCAGGAGCAAGAGCCGGGCAATACGAGCCAGCAAGCGAGGTTTGAGCAGCAGCTGAGCGAGCTGCAACACACTGCGTTTTATGAGAGCAGCTCCGCAGAAGCGGGTTCGCCTGATGGACAAACCGCAGACGGAGGTGAAGCGATTCGGCGCACTGATGCCGGCGGCTCGATGCAGGTGCCGTCCATTGAGAGCCACTCATTCAGCAGCACGCGCCAAAGCGTGGACATACCCCATACCCCCTTCGGCCGTTCGGCTGAAGTGCCGTCCAAGCGAAGCCGCGAGAACGATGGCCCGGACGAGGAGCTTTTTTCTAGATTCCGCGAGGCATCAAAGAAAAGCCGAGCCAGCGATGGCACTATCCGCGAGGAAGCCAAGAAAAGCGGACCAAGCGATCGCACGATCCGAAGGGATCAAGAGATACTGCGCAACTTCAGCGCCTGGCTTCAGGCGAAGCAGAAGCCACCAATCAGCAGCCAACTAGAGAATCTTCAAGCATTGCGTGCCGCGGGGATCGAGTATGCGGCCAATGATGTTCGCTTGGGCGCTCGTATCGAGGCAGCGTTGACAAGGCTCGAGCAATTCGCAGTCGGAGCGCCTGTGACAACGTTGACGCGAGGCGGCCGGCCAGTTGAGGATCCCGTCACCGCAGTCGGACCGTCGGTGATGACATTGCCGCGGGGCGGCCGGCGGGTCGAGGCTCTCTTCCCCGAAGACGAGGCGCTCATCAACGCTGCGTGTGACGAAGGCGTTAAGCGTGGCTTTGCGCCGGTAACCATGCAGGAGTACCGTAGGGCTCTTAACAGCTTCGGTAGGTGGCTCAACAAGCGCGGGGTGAGTATTACTCAGGCTGATCCCGAGAAGCGAGACCGCTATATTAACTCTGGGAAGGGCTCCTATCTTAGAGAGTTTCCACGCGCGTGGAATCTTCTTCAGAACTACCGACAACGCGCCAACGCGCCGCAGCCGTTCCCGCCTCAGGAAGTTTCCGCCAGCGCGGATGACGAGGCGCTTTTTCTCGGCTTCAACGAGGTGGCCCCGAACATCGGCGTGAACCTGTGGGCACTTCGCCAGTTCAGCGCCTGGCTTCAGGCGACACAGAAGCCGTCAATCACCGGTCGGATTGAGAATCTAGAGGCTTTACGTGCCGAGGCCGACGAGTTTGCGGGCGATGACGTTCGCTTGCGGAATCTTCTCAGGACGGCGTTGCCAAGGCTCTGGCAATATCAACAGGCTGTCGAGGCGAACCGAGCGCTGGGTTTGGGTCCAACGGGACAAGCGGGCTCGCTCGCCGGGCAAGGCGCTCCGCAGCCGAGTTCGCTTCATGTGCTTCCGGCAACGCCCGCTACCCCGAGCGAGGGAGCGTGGGATTGGTTTAGGGAAGTGATGCAAGAACCAGCTCCGTCATCGTCCGCACCACACCGTGGCCTGCGGCCCAGCTCATATCAGGAGCTTCCGGCAACGCCAGCCACCCCGAGCGCGGGAGCGTGGGATTGGTTTAGGGAAGCGATGCAAGAACCCACTCCATCGTCCACACCACATCGTGGCCTGCAGCCCAGCTCGTATCAGGAGCTTCCGGCAACGACGGCTACCCCGAGCACGGGAGCTTGGGATTGGTTCAGAGAGCAGATGCAAGAACCCACTCCGACGTCGCCCACGCCGTATCCTGGCTCGCGGCCCGCCAATCGGAACTGGCTTAGCGAACAGGTACTACAACCCGAGCCATGGTCGTCTACTAGGGCTGCGGCGTCAAATATCTACGGCGGCCTTGAGCCAGTGCCTCATCCGAATGCGCCCACAGTGTCTGAGTTGCGTGACTATGCGCACTCTGCGCCGGCGCGTGGTGTCGCAAAACCCCCGTCGTTCATCGGGCCATCATTGCCCCCTCAAGAGCTACCGGAAATCGGACATATGGTCGACAACTGGAGCCACCGTTCCCAACCTGCCTCGGACGCCCTGATAGACATACTCGGTAACGTCGGTCTCTTGCCGAATCAGTTCGGCCCAACACAGTTCACCATCGAGAGTCAGCTTTACTCGGCCACATTGGGACCGGGAGGACGCAGGGACGTTCAACTCGTCCATCATCCGCGCGCCAGCCAGATGAGTGAATTCCGGAGATCCCGTCAGCCGCTCCACGAGCCTGCGTCATCGTCGTCAGCCAGCGCTCCCTCAGATATTTATGGCAGTGTTGAATCATTGGTTGATCTCAATCCAATCACACGGTTCGAGTTGCGTGACCATGCTCAGCCGGTGCGGGGCGCCGGCTCGTCGTCTCCCGGATCATCAGGGGCCTATCGCCGCCGAGCGGAGTTACCGGATATCGGACCTTTTCTCGGCGACGATTGGAACCACAGCCGCTGGGACAATCAAGGCCAGGGCCGAGAGGTCTCGCACAGCGGCATGATGTACATACTAAACACATGGAACCTACTTCCGACCCCGCAGAACCGACGCATACAGTTCACCATAAACGGTGTGCTCTACACGGCCGAGTTGAGGAGCAGGCAAAGTAACGCGATCTTGGGGTCCGGCCACGTCGTTTATCTCATCTATCACCCTCAAAGTGACTGAAGAACGCGCTTGGGCTGGGAGTCCCCGAGTTCTTCGTTTCGATGCGCCCAACATCCCATGGCAGCGAAACTGCGAATTCCGACGATCTCGCGCGCGTGTGCCGACGCGCTGCGGCCTGCGCATTCCGAGATGATTTCGCCACCATTCCGGGATGATCTCGCCGGGCGTGGAGGCTCTTCTGCGGATGCTTCTGGCTCCGAGCAAGCCGCACGGGATTGGGGTCTGACGTGCCAGCGAATAGGGAACGCCCGGACGGTCCTAGACATGAACTCCGCCAGCGCCCTAGTGCTCCGCCACAACATGCCGGTCCGCAGGGTGATGCCTATTCGCCATATTTGGACGCAGGCCATCCCTATTCGCCGTACCTGGATTTAGCGCATCCATCGCCCGACTTGGGTTGGGAAGATGATTCGCATACGCTGGCTGCACGCCGCGCCAGAACCGGAAAGCCCCCCAGTATCTCTCCCAGCAGACGATCGCTCAGGCGATCGAGGCTCATCCTGGCATCGATCAGGATCTCATATGGCAGGATGTGGATGCCGGGCTCGGCCCTTCGCACGCTCGGCCGTGGCACGCCGGCCCCTCCCACGCTCGACCATTGCAAGCCGGACCGTCTCAGCCAGGTCCTTCCGATGCCCACCATCGGAACTTTCCGAGTTCCGTATGCTGGACGGACGTCTAGTACCTCGACACAGAGGTTTTGACTGATTGGTTTGGGATTTCCAAGACGGGTAGCTGGTCAGGAGGGACCAGCACTTCGATGCTGCGCGGCGAACCGGGCTGGCGCCTGATGAGGCCCGCGCGTTCGAGGGTCAACACCATCTGGTGGACGGAAGGCGGGGTGACGCCGAAGTGCCGTTGCATTTCCCATTCGGCCGGTGGTCGGCGATGCACGCGCGTGTAGGCATCGATGAAGGCCAGATACTGGCCCTGCTTGGGCGTGAAGGCTTTTGCAGAATGACTCACCTTGGCCATCCGATTCAGCTGTTCGTCCGTGCCTCGACAGGAGGAGGCACGGATGAATGTACGCTATCGGGTCGAACTCAGCCAAACCGAGCGCGCCGAACTCACAGCGCTCTTGAGCGGAGGCAAGCACGCGGCCCGCAAGCTCAAGCGGGCGCAGATCTTGCTGGCCACTGATGCCGGGGCGAGCGACGAGGAGATTGCCCGAACCGTCGGCATCGGCGGGTCCACCGTCTATCGCACCAAACGACGTTTTGTTCTTGGCAATTTGGAGGCGGCTCTCAGCGAGGAGCCGCGACCTGGGGCGAAGCGTAAGCTCAGTGGCAAGGAAGAAGCGCTTCTGGTGGCCACCGCCTGCTCAAGCCCTCCCGCAGGCCGCGCCCGTTGGACCTTGGACCTGTTGGCCGATGCGATCGTCAAGCTGACGCTCCACGAGTGCCTGTCGCGCGAGACGGTGCGCCGACGCTTGGCCGAGAACGATCTCAAGCCGTGGCGCAAGGACATATGGTGCATCCCCCGGATCGACGCGGACTACGTCGCCCGCATGGAGGACGTGCTCGATCTCTATGCTGAGGCGCCTGATCCGAAGCGGCCGGTGGTCTGCTTCGACGAGAGCCCGATCCAGCTCATCGGCGAGGTGCGCCAGCCGATCCCGGCCACGCCGGGACAGATCGAGCGCTACGATTGCGAGTATCGGCGCAATAGCACCGCAAACCTGTTCGTCTTCCTCAACGCGTATCGCTCCTGGCGCAAGGTGAAGGTGACCGAGCGACGGACCGCGGAAGACTTTGCGGCCTGCATGCGCGACCTCGTCGACATCCATTATCCCCGAGCCGAGCGCATCCGCCTCGTGCTCGACGATCTCTCAACCCATTCGGCCGCGGCGCTCTACCAGGCCTTTCCGGCCGACGAAGCCCGGCGGGTCTTGCGCCGATTGGAGTTCCACTACGTCCCAAAGCACGCCAGCTGGCTGAACATGGTCGAGATCGAGATCGGCGTCCTCGCCCGCCAATGCCTCGATCGACGCATCGACAGTTTCGCCCGCCTCGTCGTCGACACTGCCGCCTGGGAGAAACGGCGCAATGCCGAACGCGCCCGCGTCAAATGGATGTTCACAAGCGAAAAGGCGCGCGCCAAAATGGCGCGCGCCTATCCAAAGCCATCAGCCAAATCAGGCCAATTTCAACGAGTCAAAACCTCTGTGTCGAGGTACTAGACTAGCCAAGGATTACTGGATTTTCGTTGGCCAAACAGCCACAGGCAATCAGATCGATATGCTGGAGCGCAGCGGAGTGAGGCCGAGCAAGGACCACCCCACAAAGGTTTTCACTCTTCTCGGGGTGCCTCACACAGCCGGACGCAGAGAAGAGGGCTTCATTCGTCTCACACCGTCGCTGGACCCAACCCTTTGGCCCGAAGAGCTGGCTGAAGATCGACCTGCGGACTCTGGGGAAGATCCGCCTCCCCGTTAGCGACCATGGCCCGCGCCTCGGCAGGGCCATGTCCCTGGCGCCGATAGATTGAAATTGCGGACGGCAACAGCAGTTGGTGACCGCCCCAGGCCGGCGGAAAATTGCCAAGCTCCCTCTTTAAGGCCCAATCGATCAGTGCAGAGACCTGGTCACGTCAAGATAGCCGCACGGCGCGAGACAAACGATCACCAGTGCGCCCTCTTCTCACTTTTGCCTTCTCCTCCTTGCACTTTGCATGGACCGACGTCACGGAGTCGGCCACCTTGACCATCACGCACGATTGTCACGTACACAGCCGCCGTCCCGCGGCATTCAAGTCAGGTTACCGTCCGCCCTTCCCAAAAGGACGGCGAGCGTGTGACCAATTCTTCTCAAGCCGCATTGCAGGCGGCCTTGACGCAAACCGTGTGGACATCGATTACCTCGCGCGCCTCGTGAAACCGGGATTGAGGTCATTTGCGCATCGGCGCATCTACGGGCGCAGTTTTCTTCGATCGGTTGCCCGATACCGCGCTGCCTTTGCTCATCCCGCCCGGAGCGTTTTTGATAAACTCCGATACTGGCGGACCCTTAGCTGTGCTCAACACCTCCACTTTGGCAGGTCTGTCCCGAAGGCCGCGACCATGATTTCGAGCGGCATAGATCATGCCACTTGACGTCCGCTGCGGCCCCGCCAAGGCGCGGCAGAGCCGACTTTCGCAACGTCCGAAAATGCGCGGGCGGGCGCTCCAAAGCGCTGCTCCGTCTGGCTACATCCGGCCGAAAGCTGCCCACACCCCGTCTTCGCCGTCCCAGCTGCCGCGGCTCGCCGCCTTGGAGTACTCCGTGGCGCGCTGCTCGAAGAAATTGGCGTGCTCGACGCCATTGAGAATCTCGACGAGCCAAGGCAGCGGATGCGCCTTGAGCTGGGCGAACCCGCCCTCCTTGGCTTCGAAGAAGCCGAAGACCGGGGCAATCCGCAGCTGGGTCAGTCGCCAGTCGGCGACATAGCGGACGTAGGCGTGGATCTGCTCAGGTCTCATGCCCTCGATCTTGCCGAGGCCGAAGGCAAGATCGACGAAGTTCTCCTCCAGCTTCACCATGGTCTTGGCGACGTCGACGATATCGTCACGGACGGAGCGCGTCACTGCGCCGGTTTCGCAGTTCCATTCGTGAAACAGCTTGATGATGCCCTCACAATGCAGACTCTCGTCGCGCACTGACCAGCTGACGATCTGTCCCATGCCGTTCATCTTGTTGTGGCGGGGGAAATTGAGCAGCATCGCGAAGCTCGCGAACAACGCCATGCCTTCGGTGAAGGCCCCGAACATCGCCAAGGTCCGGGCGACATCGGCTACTGTGTCGACACCGAACTCGTGCATGTAGTCCGCCTTGGCACGCATCTCGCCATAGCCGCGAAATGCCTCGAACTCGGTCTTGGGCATGCCGAGCGTTTTGAGCAGCAGCGCATAGGCGTCGATGTGGACCGTCTCCATATTGGTGAAGGCCGCCATCATCATCTGGACGGTGAGCGGCTGGAAGATCGGGATGTAGCGCTTTAGATAATTGTCGCCGACTTCGATGTCCGACTGAGTGAAGAAACGGAAGATCTGGGTGAGCAGCGCGCGCTCGCTGTCGGTGACGCGGTCCGACGCCCAGTCCTTGAGATCTGCGCCGAGCGGCACCTCCTCGCCCATCCAATGGGTCTGCTGCTGGCGCTTCCAGAACTCGTAAGCCCAGGCGTAGCGATCGACGTCATAGCTGCCGGTCGAGTCGAGGAGGCCGACGCGCTGTTTGCCGATCAGCGTGCGTGGATCGACGGATGAGAGATCGATCACTGACATGCGAGGCACTCCTCATAGTCAGTGCGCTGCTGCGGCGGCTGCGGCGGCGCCGCCTTGTCGCCGTCAGCGATGTTGCCGGCGAACGCCGCGCGCGAGATCGATTTTGAACGGCAGTAGTAGAGGCTCTTCACCCCGCGCTTCCATGCCGTCCAATGCAGCATGTGAAGGTCCCACTTATCCACGTCAGCCGGCAGATAGAGGTTAATCGACTGGCTCTGGCAAATGAACGCGGCGCGGTCGGCGGCAAGCTCGACGATCCATCGCTGGTCGATTTCGAAGGCGGTGCGAAAGACCGCTTTCTCGTGCTCCGATAGGATGTCGAGATGGGCGACCGAACCCTCGTGCGCGATGATCGACTGCCAGGTCGCCGAAGTATCGGCGCTCTTGGCGGCCAGCAGCTTGGCGAGATGCGGATTACGCACCGAGATGGCGCCGGACAAGGTCTTGTGGGTGTAGATGTTGGCCGGGATCGGCTCGACGCAAGCGCTGGTGCCGCCGCAGATGATGCTGATCGAGGCGGTTGGCGCGATCGCGATCTTATGGCTGAAGCGCGCCATGACGCCGCGTTCCATTGCATCCGGGCACGGCCCACGCTCGCGCGCGAGCGTCACGGATGCCGCATCGGCATCGCGACGGATTTTCCGGAACATGTTCAAATTGAACGACTTGGCCACGACACTTTCCATCGGAATGCCCTTGGCCTGCAGGAATGAATGGAAGCCCATGACGCCGAGGCCGACGGAGCGCTCACGCAAGGCGGCGTAGCGGGCACGCTTCATGCCGTCCGGCGCCACCATGATGAAGTGGGTCAGCACGTTGTCGAGGAAGCGCATGACGTCCTCGATGAAGCCTGGCTTCTCATTCCACTGGTCCCAGGTCTCGAGGTTGAGCGACGACAGGCAGCACACCGCGGTGCGCTCCTCGTCGCGATGATCGATGCCGGTCGGCAGGGTAATTTCGCTGCACAGGTTGGAGGTAGAGACCTTGAGGCCGAGCTCGCGCTGGTGCTTGGGGAGCGACCGGTTCACGGTGTCAATAAACAGCAGATAAGGCTCGCCGGTCTGCAGCCGGTTCTCCAGGATGCGTTGCCACAGCTGGCGGGCGTCGATCTCGCGGATGACCTCGTTGGTCTTCGGGCTGCGCAGAGCGAACGCGGTGCCAGCACCCACGGCACGCATGAACGCGTCGGTAACGTTGATTCCATGGTGCAGGTTGAGACTCTTGCGGTTGAAGTCGCCGGACGCCTTGCGGATCTCGAGGAACTCCTCGATCTCGGGATGGTGGATATCGAGATAGACCGCCGCCGAACCGCGCCGCAACGAGCCCTGGCTGATCGCCAATGTCAGGCCGTCCATGACGTGGATGAACGGGATGATACCTGAGGTAACGCCGCCCTTCACCTTCTCGCCAATCGAGCGAACATTGCCCCAGTAGGTGCCGATGCCGCCGCCGTTAGAGGCAAGCCAGACATTCTCGTTCCAGGTACCGACGATGCCTTCGAGCGAGTCCGACACCGAGTTAAGGAAGCAGGAGATCGGCAGACCACGCGTGGTGCCGCCGTTGGACAGCACCGGTGTGGCCGGCATGAACCACAGCCGAGACATCGCATCATAGAGACGTTGGGCATGCGCAACGTCATCCGCGAAGGCGCAAGACACCCGCGCGAACATGTCCTGGAGCATTTCGCCGG
This sequence comes from Bradyrhizobium ivorense, assembly GCF_900696085.1. Lineage (GTDB taxonomy): Bacteria > Pseudomonadota > Alphaproteobacteria > Rhizobiales > Xanthobacteraceae > Bradyrhizobium > Bradyrhizobium ivorense. Next base: position 35,732 of record NZ_CAADFC020000009.1, on the reverse strand, counting down.
CGAGCAGATATCGGTCGGTCGCCGTCAGCTTACCGAACGGCGTCAACAGGTCGTCGCGCTTCCGATCGAGCTTGAGATCGGCCGGCCTTGGGGATGGCGCAAGGGGACGCGGCAGCGGAGCCGGCGATGGCAACACAAGACCCAACTCAGGCGGGGTAGGCCTTGCCTGAGCTGGGCGCGGCCGCACGTCCGACGGCTCAATGAGATGACCATGCTGATCGAAATTGTAAGACGGCGACATCGGCGACCCCGCGATGTTAGGCGCGGGCCGGGCGGACGACTTGCGAGGAATCCGGGCAAATGTCCCGGCTGCAAGCGACCACCGGGGCACCCCGCCCGAGGACTTTCGTTCAGTCGCGGCAGGTCTCCTGGCTCACGGGTCACTGCGGCCGTCGGCCTTCCCGGCGCTGTGTCGCGCCAGTGACCATGATGACAACCGCTCGCCGCTTACAGTTGCGGGGGCAGCCCCGGAGTAGCCGTTTCGGCGCACCGGGTTCCCTCTTAGCTTCCGACCTACAAGGTGTGGGGAACGGAAGACCGTGACTAACTAGAGATAGGCACTACCCGTCGGGATTCGTCAACTGGAGAAGGTCAAGATTTAGAAGGCAAAAACATACCGACCGCCCGGACCACTCTACCGCCGCTGTCACTTCCGCTGCAGATGATTGGAGATCCGTTGGGCTGCCTTTCCGGTTTCCGTTAAGCTTGCGCATAGTCGAGGAAATTCTGGCCCACGTGTCGCATTGATGGATCTATGAAACCGCGCGTCAGTGGAGAGGGAATTCGGCAAGGCCGCTCTCCGATCTGAATCGCAGCGCTCCCGCTCGCCGCGACAAATGGCATCTGGACGAAGTCGTTATCCATCGTCGGCGAACAACATCGGCTCTGGCGCGCCTTCGACCAGAATGGCCTTGTTTTTCGACTTCTTGATCCAGCGCCGAAGAGACTCGCGCGCTGCACAGTGGTCCTTAACTGTCAGGGCTCCAGCGCGACCTGCAAGCCCTCGTTGCTTTCAACATGAACGTAACGGGGTCCAATCGGCCGTCCCCTGCCGCTGGCGACGGTGACAACGTCTTCCAGAGGCGTGGCCCGCGCATCCGCCTCTGGGCGAGACAAGATCAGATCGGCATGAAACAACCCTTCTGATTCGAGGCCGGTCGCATCCACGCCAAGGGCCGCCAAGCTGGCCAAACAACTTTCAAACTCTTCAGCATCGCGAAAGCGACGCTGGATAAACGTCGCGCCGGTAAGACGTTCTGTCACAAGACCACGCTTTGCAAACGCCTCGGCCAACGATTCAAATGGGAACATTCGTAGCACGAAGGAGATGATCCATGGTTGCTTCTCTGTCGCATCGAGAATCTCGCTGAACGTCTTCTCGGTAACATAGCCGATGCATCCGGTTGACAAGATAACATCCACGGAGCGGAGAATGCGCGCGCTGTCCGTCGATAGCGCCTCCTTTTCAAGGTCAGCCACGATGCCCTGCTCCAAGAGGCCAACACTCTTTGCATAGCTGATCGCCCGTGCCGACACATCGAGGCCGATAAAGCGCGCCAACCCGACATCAGGCCAGGCTGCATAAAAACTGCGATCGAGACTCACCAGTGTCTCAGAACTGATCGCTCTCATCTCACGACGGGCGTAGCGGTGACGCAAGCCCCCGAAGGTCAGCGGAAAGCGATGCACCGCTGCGTTGATGCCGTATGAACATCCAACATCGAGCACGACGGGCTTAAGGCCGGTTGCCGAAGCTTTCGCTGCCAGGATTTGGCGCACAACCGGCTCAGCCACGTCCGGGATCATATAATCCAGGTCTCCGAGGATCGAGAAATATGCCCTCGGATCATCAGAAGCATAAATATCATAGAATATAGCTTTAGACCGATTAATATGCGAAAAATCTATCCGCAACGCAATTTCTCCCATCTCATTTGTAAGCGAGTCGACGGCAGGTGCCTTCGTACTCGCCCGCACATTGGTATACAGGTCGGTCTTACACCCGCCGATGCGACAGCAGAAGCGGCAAGCGGACAAGAGCATCCGCCTGCGTAAGACTATCATGAAACTGGTCCCACACCGATGAACAGCCGCTGGAGATACATTCGGCCGAGTTGAGAGCGGTCGAGGCAACGGCAGGCAACATGAGAAGAACCGTTTCTGTCGCGTGATAAGATTGGCAGCATTCGTGAGCGCGAATGGGCCAGCACCTTAGAGAAGCGAGCTGACCGAAAGCTGACGAGCGTTCGTTACCTGATGATCGCGGCGGGCTTCCATTTAGGAAAGACGCATCGGCCTCCAAATTTGGGACGAATTTTGGTGTCGATCCTATCGTGAAAAATAGCAGGTATACTCATCCGATCTCGGAGGCTGTCGTCTTGAAGAAGGTGCTAAGTGTTACTGTTTTCACCTGACTGACGTCGTCAGCACGCTCGGCGCGCCGCTGACGCTGCCATCGACGCCTTACAGTTACACGGTTCTGGATCAGGACCTCGCGACCGCACTGCAGGAGTTCGGTCACAATCGGAATATCCGGGTCAATGTAAGTACTGAGGTGAAGGGGCGGATTCGCGGGCGGCTACCGGAACTCCCACCGCGAGAGTTTCTCGACCGCTTGATCAATCTCTATAATCTTCAATGGTACTTCGATGGGCGGGTGCTTTACATATCCGACGCGCACGAGGCGCAAAGCCGACTGCTGATCTTGAATCCGATCAGCTTTGATGCATTCAAGCGGCACTCGATGCACTCAGCATCTCAGATGAGCGTTAAATCGTGAGAGCTACACCGGGAGAAGGTCTGGTCTTCGCTTTATGGTCCCCCCGCAGTTTATCACACTTGTGGTGCAAACGCTGGAAGGGCTGCTGGCGGAGACACAGGCACGGCAGAGTACGGCCGGTGTCGACAAGTGGCGACACGCGTCCGCTCTGATGCTGTTTGGGGGATCCTCAGGCACGGTCATTCGCGACGGCCGACCGGATGCCCCTGCTTCGCCGCAGGCACCGCATCAAGACAGCCCTGTCCATGCGACCAGTTCTGGTCAACAATGACTCGATCACAAAAAGTCGCTTGCGAAGAAATTCAGTGCGTCGTGCATACTCTTCGTCAGGTTCTCGAAAGCTGGTGCTGCCCGGCATGAGCGGGCCGGTATTGAGACGGCGAAGCCAGTATCGCAACGACGCCACAGGCTTCGAGCAACAGCTGTCCGAGCTAGGAGGGAGGTAGCGGTATCCTACATCGCGGCTTGCGGATTTCTTTCTGATGCGAACCTTTGAACTGCTCTAAAAGATACGTCATAAGGATGAAATTCGACGAGTAAGGATGAGAGACGTTCCGCTGTCAGAAGTAAACGGACCTCAACCGCCAATAAGCAGACATGCGCGGCCAATCCAAGGAGCTTTGAGCAGGAACTGACGGGACCGCATGAAGCGAACGAATCTAACTAACTAGCATCTGATTTGGCCGAAGCTGGGAGCGGCGCCGTCACGCGCCGAGCTATCATTGGATGGCGGCGAGCGGTCGAGTTCCCGGACGTGCCGCCAAGGACCACAGGTCTTCACTCGCCAAGCCGCCACATTTCTTAGATCGACATGCTGAGAACCTGCAATGTGATGTCAGGCAGGCACCCTCCGGACAACAACTTTCGCCATCGCGGGTGTGCCGCACACGGCCGAATGGCGAGGAGAAGACTTATTCGTCTCACAAGTCGCTAAACCTGCTCTTGGGGCCAGTGCTCCGCCCTTCGTAACCGCGTGATCCAACTGTTATCTCGTACTGAGCCCGCGACGTGGATTCGATGCGGGGTCGAAGAGCGCGGCGGCCAAGGACGAATAAAGGACAAAGGCCGGGGCGTCTGAGCTTTGATGTTTGTCAGTGCAACCTGGGTCCGCTCAACGCGTTTGACGATGGAGTTTTTCGAGGAGTTAGTCGACGACCGGTATCTGAGCCGACCATGCTGGATGCGCAGCTCAGAAGGCGCCAGCACTTTTTTGGCGCAGGCGCGGGGTGGCTACTGCGAAATCAGCGCCCACCTTAAGATGTTCCGGAGCTCTAGCGAGACTGTTGGACCAAATCAACGAATGCTCCTGATAGGCAGACGTAAAGCTGTAACTCGCTGACATGGCACCAGGCCAGGCGAACGCAACCAAACGAAGCTGGCACCGGCATTGAAATACGTCCAGGCCCTTGCTGGCAAGGCTATTTCATCAACCACCTTGAAATCGTCTGAGCGCCGTCAGCTTCTCGAAAGGTTGTCCGTTTTACCATACGGCGTGAATATCTAGACGGCGGTGTTCCCATGGATAGTCGCGAAACTGAGCGCTGAAGGCGCACTGAGCAACAGGTGCAAGTGGTAGGACCTGTTGAACTCTGCCGATCAACACTCCTTGTTCGTCGCGATCTCGGGCCGCGCCGGTGACCGTCTTGTGGTGCACACTTACATCGGAGGACGTGTAATGTCAGTCGACCTATCGCCAACCGCCAACTCAACTGTGGCTTTCCCCGGAATGCCCGCCCCGCCCTCTTCGGCGCAGGACTTTTCCAGCTTTCAGGCGATGCTGGCCAGCCTCTCCTCGAAAGATACGACCAACGATCATTCAGCACCGCAAGTGGCGGCCTCCACAGAATCAACCAAGCAACTGACTGATCAACTCACGCAGGAGGCGCGGAATATCCTGCCACCAGAGATAAGGGCAGCATTGGATGCATATCAGGATGACCCACAGCCGTCCTGTGCTGCCGGCAGCCCAATCATTGCGGAAGCGCCCGTACAAAGCTCAAGGATCACCTGGAACGGCGGCACGCTCACTAATGCGGAACTGCAGATTGTCTCTGTGCTGAACCGCCATAAGGACAAATGCCCGCTTGATTGGAAGTCTCTGGGAGATTTGGCCAACGATCCCTCGACACCGCCGGATCTAAAGGCGGCGATCGAGGCACTGCAACAGGACCCGGAGCTCTTCTATGCGATCGGTTCGCAAGGCGACGGCCGCTGTGGCGGCAGGATCAAAGCGGGCGATCTCAGCGGCTTTTCCGACCATCACCCTCAAGTTGCCGCGTTCCAGGAGCAGCGGGCGCGGACCTACGAGCAGAACTACATGCCTTCCGACGGTACCGGGAACGGTGAGCCATCGGTCATGACACTGACCGATGCCGTGCGCGAACTCTACCGCTATTCCGATAACCTGCCCAAGAACTTGAGCCTTGCGGATTTCAAGCGCATCGTGGTCGGCAACGCCGACATTGGCAAATGCCCCCCACAGGTCCTCGCGGCGGCTCAATATTTTCTCGACCACCCGGATCAATGGAAGCAGTTGTACGGCGGCTCGATAGATAAGGTCCACAAAGAGGACTTCCTGCAGGTCGCTTCGTCATCGATGAGTCTCACTCGACCCGAGCTGAGCACACTAAACACGGTCAACAAGAACCAGGACGCTTTCTTTGGAAATGGCGATCTGACCCGGGAAAAGCTCGTGAGTATGGTGGACGACAAGAGCCTTTCCCCTGAGGTGCGAAGCGCGGCTTCCCAGCTGCTCTCGGATCCTGTGCTGTTCGGATTGATGAACAACGCGATTACTGGTTACAAAACCCACCACAAGTTTTTCGACTTCGGCGGCGGCCATACGGTCGATTCCGGAAACATCAGCAGAAACGATTTCAACCAGTTCTTCAACAACATGTCTGGTGCGAACCGCGCCGCTCCGCAATTGAAAACGCATGCCGCTCAAACGCCGGCCGAACAGGAGGCCACCGCGGACATGATGATTGGCGTGGCAGACCAGCCCGACATCAAGTCTCCCAAGAAGAACGGTGGCGCCCTCATGCACGCACTTAATGACGTGCTTAAGGTAGGCTCGAAGGTGCTCGACTGGACAGCGACGGCCGTTGGTGTACTCGGCTTCATTCCAGGGCTGGGCGAACTGGCCGATCTTGCTTCAATGGTGATCGAGGCCGAAGCGCAAGCTGCAAATCTTCTGCACACCGCGATCAGCGGCGGCAACATGAAGAAGGCGCTGGAGGAAGCCGGGCTCAGTCTTGCGGCGCAGGCCGTGGGCTGCATCGCCGGCCCCGAGGTCAAGATAGCGATTCGAGAAGGCTTGGTGAAGCAGGCAATTCAAGAAGCGGCGACGGCCGGAATCAACCTGCCGGTGTCGATGGCCCAGTCCTACGTGGAGGACTATCTGAATAACCTCAAGGCACGGATTGAAGCCGAGCGCACGCAAGCTGCAGGTGCCTACGCCTAGTCGTAGCGGCGCTATCGACACAGGATAAAGCTGGACGAAAGGCTAGCTTGCGAGGCCACCACGCGGTAGGGTCGTCCCCGCCGCGCAGGTCGCGCAAGCATATTCGATGCTTACACCGACGAGCGTGTTTGTCGCTAGCTAAACCAGCGCTTTGTCGGCTGCACTCGAGCGCCCGACGGGCGTTCTCACATCGCGTGGGCCACCGCGAAGATTTCGACGGGCCAATTGCGCCACCCATCACGGACGGTTAGCTTGTTGATGCCTTCACGCCGCGACGGAACCGGATGGAGTGGCGTACCTGACCGGTTTACGTCGTCGGATCGAGAGCCATTAGCGGACGTGACGCTCAAGGTCCTTGTCTCCAGCGCCTCCTGATCGCTGTCCACGAAAGTGATCCATTTTTATGGCTACGAGCGGGAATGGAAGATCGCTCTTTCTTCGCTGACTCGCATGAGCAACTTTCACCTGCCGCCTGCCCGGGGCAGGATCGAGACAAATCGCTGCGTGGTTCGAGGTAACTAAATTGGCGAACGAGCTGCGAGGGGTCCCGGCCGGGCGGGCCCCGAGATTGGGCCACGTCAAAGCTTAAGCCCATTTTATCCGTCCGGCGCTTACATTCCGCTTATCAAAGCTGCGCTTTGATGAACAACGGCTTGCCTGATCAAGTGCCATATAGGCGAGGTCTTGTACCAACGCTGTGATCTGCAGCTTTAGCCGACACACTGCCGAAATATGAGGCGGCCTGTCCAGAGGCAACCTCAAAGAGATCGGCTCACTGTATTTCTGAGGCTCGTCAGCTTGTCGAAAGCTAACGCTTCCATAATCGACGTGACGGCGACCGCTCCCTCCGCACGAACGAAGTCTTGAAGTAGGAGAACCCGATGCGCATTTCCAGCTCTAGCGCCGCTGGGCACTTTGATTCTGACCTCCACGCGACTGGCGGCGGCAAAAAGGGATCTCGGGCGCCTGGCGAGCACGATGATCATGGCAAATCGCCTAGTGCAGGAGCTCCCGTAAATGGCGGCGCGTCTGGTCCAGACGCTGACTCGCAAGCCGCTGCTATGCAGCAAGCGTTCAACGTCGCTCTCGGCGCCGTCGCTATCCAGTTTGTAAGTAGTGCAATGGGTCGTTTCGACGATGCCATGGCCGAGACAGAGGAGGATTCCTGACCTCGCATGTTGCGGCGTCAGGAAAATCGGAGCCGCAAGGCGCGGCAATCTTCAAATAAACAGGAGAAACAATATGGCTGATAAGGTTGGTGCTTCTCATACCTCGACGGCGGGTGGTGCAGTTGGTACTGGTGCTGCAGCTGCAGGTTCCGCCGCTGCTGAAGCTGCGGGAGAAGCGGCATTCAATAGGCAGCTCGCCGCCCTGACTGCCAGCAGCACGAAGGCTGCTGAAAGGGATGTAGAACTTCGCGTCGTCTCGACAGAGCTCTCGACCGTCAAGAAAGTGGCCGACGAGCGGGTGCAGTAACGGATGAAGCGGGACGAAATTATATCCTCCCGCTTTTGCCGGCCGCATGATCTGTGAAGTCGCAACAGACCGTACGGCTTTGCCGTACGGTCTCGTTCTTCATTCAGGAGACGATCGTGAATGAACCAGCTTCCCCGCTATTCGAAGTGTTGTCGGGGTGTTATTCCGGGCTGACCGGCAAAGCGGGGAGCGGCTCCTGCTTGATCGGCAGCAGCCTCGATGCTGATTTGGTCTTCATCGAGCAAGGCCTCGAACCGCACCATCTTCGCGTCAGCTGGCATGTCAGCTCGATCGAGATCGAGGCCCTTGCCGCGGATGTCGCGATCGAGGGCCGCGGCCCAATTTCGCCGAATGAGACCGTTGTTGTCCCTCTTCCTGCCGTCATCCATATGGGCGCGATGTCCATTCGCTGCTCGATCGAAGGCACTCAGCAAGCCGGCTCTACCGGGCGCTGGCATGTACCGATTATCCCCCTCGCCTTGGTCCTCATCAGCTCTGCCGCAGTTGGCACCCTTTCAACGACACTTGTCCAGTTCGACAGCGCCGCAACGCTGAGCACCTCGTCCCCCGCCACGGACATTGGCCCCAAAATCGCACTTGCGGCCCCTGATGTTCCGGCCACCGACGCAGCGGCTCAACGGCTGCAAGGGGAAGTTGACGCAGCGGGCCTACTCGGGATCAAAGTCGGTTCTGGGCCGGGCGTTGTGACCGCCGATGGCACCATTACGCCTGCCTCGCTCGCCAAATGGCGAGAAGTCCAGCAGCGGTTCGATGTCCAAAGCAATGGTGCTTATACGCTCGTCAGCGCGGTCGCCATCAAGGAGGAGAAGGCGCCCCCCGCAATTGCCGTCCAGGCAGTTTGGCGCGGAAACGACCCTTATCTGGTCATTGCTGGTCAAAAGTACTTCGCGGGTGCACTCTTGAGTAATGGATGGACCGTAAAGGAGATCGACGACGGACATGTGCTGCTGACACGCAATGGCCAGCTTGCGGCTTTGTCTTATTAGAGTTTTAGCCCGCGGCCAACGAAGGAACGTTTCATGACTAGGCTGCCGCAGCGGTCCGTAGAGCCTGGCATCGCCTTTCAGGGAATCAACAACGAGCATCATGCACCTGTCATCGACCCGGCCACACCTCGGGCCAGCAGCATCGGCATCGACAAGGTCCATGGAAACGGCAAGGGTCACACGTCAGTTGTCCAACAGCGCGAAACGCAGGAGCGGTTGGCTGCCAGCCCGATCGATAACGCGCTCGAGCTCAAGTCAATCGATCCAATCTCGCGGATCAATCCCACCGATGCCACCGAGCACGCAGGTAGGATCGAAACGAGTTCGGAACTTGCCTGGCTGAAGGGCGCCAATCTCGCGCATAGCCTGCTCTCCTTCGTCACGCCCCGCCTGCGTCATTCGCATGTTGTACGTCCAGAGCAACACGGCCTTCTCCTTGAGCGTCTGGTCGATGCGCTGTCAGCCGCGCCAGAGGGCTCGGTGGCAGGCGAAGGGGCCGCGCTTCTGCGGCTGGAGCTGCGGCGGTTAATCCTGCTCCGGCAGAATCACAACAGCTTGATCCAAGGCTAGCAATGCCAGATCCGCACGAAGTGCAGCACTTCACACCTACCCAGTCGTCGAATGTTTCCAAAACCGATCTGGTAGTTCCGATCTCTGGGCCCGAACGCGATTTTCTCTGCGCGCTTTCCTACGTCCACCTTGCGTGCGGGCAGAGCGCACACAGTCTGGCTCTCTTGCGGCTCGTCGTTCACGAACATTCTCAAGACGTCGAGCTGCTTCGCATCCTTGCCTATGCTCTCATCTCAGAGCGCCTCGGCGAGGAAGCGCTATCGGTATTGGACAGGCTGGACATGCTTGATGATCAGCCATCGTCGCGTCTGCCATTGCTGCTGCTGCGCAGCCATGCTCTGCGTCACGCTGGCCGCATGGCAGAGGCGCAGGCCACCTTCAAGCGCTATGTTTCCTTGCGGGGCAGCTCGGCTCCGGTCAAACAATAAGGCTTTGCATGGCCAGGCACCTACGAAATCTCGTCGCCCGCGCACCGGCACATCCGGATATCATGGTCGCACTGATGCTACTTCTGGCGATCGGTATGATGATCATGCCGATCCCGATCATCGTGATTGACATGCTTATCGGCTTCAACCTCGGCTTCGCCATATTGCTGCTGATGGTTGCCCTCTATCTCAGCACGCCGCTTGATTTTTCGTCGCTGCCGGGCGTCATTCTGATTTCGACGGTTTTCCGTCTGGCGCTGACCATCGCAACAACGCGCCTGATTCTTGCGGAGGGCGACGCCGGCAGCATCATCCACACCTTTGGCGACTTCGTCATTTCGGGGAATATCGCTGTCGGAATCGTCATCTTCCTGATCGTGACCATGGTGCAGTTCATGGTCCTTGCCAAAGGCGCCGAGCGCGTCGCAGAGGTGTCAGCGCGCTTCACGCTCGATGCACTTCCAGGCAAGCAGATGGCGATAGATGCGGAGCTGCGCAACAACCATATCGATCAACAGGAAGCACGCCGCCGGCGCGCGGCACTTGAGCAAGAAAGCCAACTTCATGGTGCAATGGATGGCGCCATGAAATTCGTGAAAGGCGACGCGATCGCCGGGCTGATCGTCATCTGCATCAATATGCTGGGCGGAATCAGCATCGGCCTGCTCTCCAAGGGTATGTCGCTCGATGCCGCGATGCATCACTATACGCTGCTGACGATAGGTGATGCGCTCATTTCACAGATTCCGGCACTGTTGCTGTCGATTACGGCCGCGACCATCGTCACACGGGTCAACGGGCCTTCCAAGCTCAAGCTTGGGGCCGATATTGTCAGCCAACTTACGGCGAGCACACAAGCGCTTCGGCTGGCGGCCTGCGTCTTGTTGTTAATGGGACTCGTTCCTGGCTTCCCCTTGCCCCCGTTCGTCATCTTGGCCGTGCTCTTCGCTGCCGCAAGCTATGTCAAGGTCGGCGCGAAAGGCGACAAGCCTGCCGCGAAGACAGGAACAAATGTGGCCGCTTCGGCACCGGCTCCAGCACAGGCACAGAAGCAAGCCGCTCATGCGGAAGCACTTCCGATTGCGTTATTCCTTGCGCCGAACCTGACACATTCAATCGACAAAGACGAGTTGGAACAAAGCATCGCGCGCGTTTCAAGGTCGGTATCGGCAGACCTTGGAATCACGGTTCCGCGTATCCCGGCCCAGATTGACCAGACCCTGTCTAAGTCGCAGTTCAGGATAGATGTCGATAGCGTGCCGGTTGAAGGGGATGTGATCGATCCGACGCAACTCGCGCTCAACGATGATATTGCGAACATTGAACTGAGCGGCATCCCATTTCGGCAAGATCCGGAGACGGCTCGCGTATGGATCGAAGAACGCCATGCAGCTACGCTCAAAGCCGCCGGGATCGGACACCACCGTCCGGTCGAAATTCTTGCTTTACGTCTCCATTCCACATTGACACGCTACGCACAGCGCTTGGTAGGCATTCAAGAGACTCGTCAACTGCTTGCCCGAATGGAGCAGGAGTACGCCGATCTGGTGAAGGAAGTGCTTCGTACGGCGACCATTCCTCGGATCGCAGAGGTCCTGCGCCGTCTGCTCGATGAGGGGATACCCATTCGCAACACTCGCCTCCTCCTGGAGGCCCTTGCAGAATGGAGTGAACGCGAGCAGAACGCCGTCCTGCTCACTGAATATGTTCGTGGCACGCTGAAGCGGCAGATCTGCTTTCGCTACGCCAATGCCCACCGTGTTGTGGCCGCCTTTATCATCGAGCGTGAGACTGAAGAGATAGTGCGCGGTTCGGTGCGCGAAACCGCTGTCGGACCATATCTCGTTTTGGACGATTGGCAGAGCGAGAAGCTGCTTTTACAATTTCGTCAGATCCATTCGACAATCGCACAAAGTCAAAGCCAGCCCGTCATTCTCGGTTCGATGGATATCCGGCGCTTCGTACGCGGCTTTCTCACCCGCAACGGGATCGATCTGCCCGTTCTGTCCTATCAGGATCTCGCCTCGGATTTCACAGTCCAGCCGATTGGATCCGTGAAGCTTCCAGCTGCCAAGGAAAGGGCTCCTTCCCCGGAGCGTGGCGGGCTGTTTCCCGCCGCAAGCTAACAGAGCACAGCAGCTCGTCGTGAGATAGCCTATGAATTCCTATGAGATAAGCCTCTGGCGACACGCGCGCTTTTTTCACTCGGTCTTATGCTTGGGCTCGCTCGCTATCGTTCTGCTCGCAGGCTGCGCTAATCCGGACAGGTCGGCCCTTTCATCGCGGCAGACGCCCTTGTCAGACCTAGCTGACGCCAAGGCGATCGATCCCGCTGTGCGCGAACGAATTCCATACAGCCTCGGCCGGGATGCTGATGAGCAAACTCTGCGCGATACATTGAAGCAACAACCGGGCAACGTCGATGCGGCGATCCCTCTTGCGCGGGTCCTGCTGGCCCGCAAATCGCCCGATGAAGCGCTTGAGGTTCTCGATAATGTCCTCTTGGCGGCTCCCGCCGATCTGCGCACACTGAATGCCAAGGGTGTTGTCCTCGATCAGAAGGGGCACCATCATGAGGCGCAAGGGCTATACCGCAAAGCTCTCGAAAGAGAGCCCTCAAATGCGATGTTGCGCAACAATCTCAAACTGTCGCTTGCGCTAGAAAGTAAGACGGAGACCGAGGATGCCGGACCACAACCGTAGATAGATTGCGCCTTGGCCCGAGCAAGATGGCGCAGCGAACAATAGCGTGCAGAGCTTGATGCCTGAATCGCCAACTTGCCGATAGCTGGGCTCGCCCTAAGCTGCCGCACTATACACCGCCACCAAACCTCTAAGAGGTACGCCTCCGCTGACGGCCGCCTTGTTTGACGGAGGCGAGCGCTGCAGGTCCTAGGGGTAGTCCTAGGAGAAGCGCTATGACGATATCGCGGGCAGAGGTGATCACATCGGTAGAGCGGCGGCGGCGGTGGTCGCGAGATGAGAAGGAACGGCTAGTTGCAGCATCACTCGAGCCAGGAGCCACTGTTTCCGAGGTGGCTCGCATGGCCGGCCTTCATGTGAGCCAGCTGTTCCGGTGGCGTAAAGAGCTTTGCGAGCACGGTGAGACGAGCGTGGCGCCGTTCGTGCCGGTCGAGATTGGGCCGTCTGTGCCGGCGCGGGATGTGACCGAAGTACGATCGACGACGGCGTCGGCGCGTCGACGGAAGGGCCAGGGCATCATCGAGATCGACCTTGGTAGCGGACACCGCATCCGGGTCGATGGCGACGTTGATGGAGACGCGCTGCGTCGCGTTCTCGACGCCCTGGTGCGCCGATGATCCCGGTTCCGACAGGCGCGCGAGTGTGGCTCGCAACAGGCTACACCGATATGCGCAGAGGCTTTCCGTCGTTGGCACTCCAGGTACAGGAGGTGCTGCACAAAGACCCGCTCAACGGTCACCTGTTCGTCTTCCGCGGTCGCCGCAGCGATCTTGTGAAGGTGATCTGGCACGATGGCCAGGGAGCATGCCTGTTTACCAAAAGGCTCGAGAGAGGCCGGTTCATCTGGCCATCGGTTGCCGGTGAATCGGTAACGATCTCGCCGGCGCAGTTGAGCTATCTGTTGTCCGGGATCGATTGGCGCAACCCACAAGAAACCCAGCGTCCAACGCGGGTCGGATAGCGTTTTGTGGTTTGAATCTGCGGCTTGATCTGATTCACTGGCTTCATGATATCGAAGCCGGACGACCTTCCATCGGACCTTGCCAGTGCCCTGGCGGCGCTGCAGGCCGAGCGTGAGGCGCGGCTACATGCTGAGGCGGTGGCTGCCAGTGTGCGGGCGGAGCTGTCGGACAACGAGGCGCTGATCGCGCATCTTGAGCTGCGGATCGAGAAGCTCAAACGCGAACTGTACGGGCCGCGCTCCGAGCGCACGGCGCGGCTGCTCGAGCAGTTGGAACTGGAGCTCGAGGAACTCGTCACCACGGCGAGCGAGGATGAGCTTGCCGCGCAGGCTGCAGCAGCAAAGACGCAGAACGTCCGTTCCTTCACGCGCAAGCGGCCGGTGCGCAAGCCCTGGCCGGATGACATCGAACGCGAGCGCGTCGTCATTGAGGCCCCAACGAGCTGCGCCTGCTGTGGCGGGTCGCGGCTGGCGAAGATCGGCGAGGATGTGACCAAGACGCTGGAGGAGATCCCACGCCGCTTCAAGTTGATCGAGACGGTACGGGAGAAGTTCACCTGCCGCGATTGCGAGAAGATCAGCCAGCCGCCCGCGCCGTTCCATGCCACGCCGCGCGGCTTCATCGGCCCACAATTGCTGGCGACCATCCTGTTCGACAAGTTCGGCATGCATATCCCGCTCAACCGGCAGAGTGCGCGCTTCAAGGCCGAGGGGATCGACCTGTCGTTGTCGACCCTGGCCGACCAGGTCGGCCACGGCACCTTTGCCGTCATGCCGCTCTACCACTTGATCGAACGCCATGTGCTTGCGGCCGAGCGCCTTCATGGCGATGACACCACCATCCGTATCCTGGCGAAGAGCAAGTGCACGACCGGACGGATCTGGACTTATGTGCGGGACGATCGGCCCTTCGCCGGGCCCGCGCCGCCGGCGGCGGTCTATTACGCCTCGAGCGACCGACGAGGCGAGCATCCCCAGAAGCATCTGGCCGCCTTCGCCGGTATCCTGCAAGCCGATTGCTACAACGGCTTCGAGCCGCTGTTCGACCCGCGGAAGAAGGTGCTGCCGATCACCCCGGCGTTTTGCTTTGCCCATGCACGACGGGGCTTCTTCGAGCTGGCCGACATCGAGAAAACTGCCCGGGAAGGCAACAAGGGCAAACCGGTCTCTCCGATCGCGCTGGAGGCGGTCAGGCGCCTCGATGCGCTGTTCGAGATCGAGCGCGCCATCAACGGCCGCGACGCCGACGAGCGGCGCGCCGTGCGCCAGGAAAAGAGCAAGCCGCTTCTCGAGGACATGCACGCCTGGTTGTTGCGCGAGCGCGAAACCCTCTCGCGCTCCTCCGAGGTCCTGAAGCCTATGAACTACATGCTCAGGCGCTGGGACGACTTCGGCCGCTTCCTCGACGATGGCAGGATCTGCTTGACCAACAATTGCGCTGAGCGCGCATTGAGAGGCATCGCCTTGGGAAGGCGCAACTGGACCTTCGCTGGTAGCCAGCGTGGCGCCGACCGTGCCGCCATCATGCTGACGATGATCACGACCTGTCGCCTCAACGAGGTCGATCCCAAGGCCTGGCTCGCCGACGTCCTCGCCCGTATCGCCGATCTTTCCACATCGCATCTGCACGAACTGCTGCCCTGGGAATGGAAGCTCCTGGGCCAAGCCGGCAAGCCCGCCGGTCAACAGGCCGCCTGACCTTCACGCAACGCCATCATAGAGCTCGCCGGGCCCGCGCGCACGCGTCAATCGGGCGGTCTTCATCGTATGTGTACGGCCGATCTAATAGACGCTACTTGGAAGATAGCCCGAGCTGCTGGCGACTTAGCGACAGGACGTTGCTGGCAGCAACTAACGTTGCGGTTGCGCCGGCAATGGCGCCCGCATCGCTCTCACTACATGATACCTATGCTCAGCTTCTGAGATGCGAAGCGGCTGTTCTTCGCAATAGAGGCTAGGCGCTTATTGAGGTACTCAAGCGATTCCCGGTCGAGCCCGCTGAACATCGTCGAGTTGAGGGCCTCCCTCTTCATTGAAAGACTCGCGATTTCCGCGCGCGCTTTTTCGGTTAGCGAGATTTGTAGGAACCTTGCGTCCTCTGGCGAGGTTATACGCGTGAGGAAGCCCGAGTGCTCAAGCTTCTTTGTTTGGTTCGTAACGAAGGCGGGATGGATTCGCAGCTTGTTTGCGACGGCAATCCCCGGAACGCCGCGACCTTCGTCCAGTTCGTCGATTGCCATCAAGATCAGCCACTGTGGTTCGCTTATGCCCAGGAGCTGTGCCCAGCTCTTACGAATCTCCTCAAGCTGAGAGTGAATTTCGACAATGTTCCACATGAAGTCGGCGACGGCTCTGTTGACGTGTTCTTTCTCGGCCATGTTGCTCTTTCCGCTAAGTCTTGGCGCCGCTGATAAGGCGTGCCCAGCTGATTAGCTCCACCCAGCGGCCTTACCTATACTGCCCACGAAGTACGCAAAAGAGCCCAGAAGACAGACCGGTCATGCAAAAAATCAATTGATTAATGCAATTGAATGTGCCATGTCGGTCGCAGGCCGTTTCTTCTATTTCCTCACCAGCGGTCATGTGAAACTTCCAAGTAAGAGCCCCCGGGATGCCCCCTAGGGGCTCTTTTACTTTGAACTCCGCTTTGCGGGAGTAGTATCGCACCTTTTCGGTAGGGGCTGTTGTCGAAAAACAACACCGGAGATCCCTGTGATAATTGCTGTCATTAATTAATTGATGCAATCATATGGGCGAGCTATGGATCGACTGACGGCGAGGGGCGCCTCGAAGTCGTTCCGTCAAGCATCGCCCGTTGGCGCGGCTATCAGAGGCGGATCTTTGAAAGACGGAAACGGCGTTTCCAGCTTGGAGGGTTCATCAATGAGACTAACGAAGACTCTTGTTCTCGGTTTTGCGGCAATGCTTCTGGGGGGCGGGGCGCAAGCGGCCGACCTTCCCGTAAAAGCGAAGGCGATCGAGTATGTGAAAATCTGCTCGCTTTATGGGGCGGGCTTCTACTACATCCCTGGCACCGACACTTGTATCAAGCTCGGCGGCTACATGCGTATCGACGCGGTCTTTGGAAGTAGCTCCGACTTCGACGCGGCAAATCGCGGCCTTGGTGGCGCGCAGAACCGTCTCAGCAACTATTATACGACTCAATCCCGTCAAGATCTGAAAATCGATACGCGCACCGCGACCGAGTACGGCGTGGTCCGGACCTTCGCCGAGCTGGTGTTCACCTGGAGGACCGGTACATATGCCGGCGCTGGCACAACTGGCGTGAATGGCGCCACGTCCTATACGACAGCTGCCGCCTCTCAAGTCGCTGGTGGTTCGCTCGGTCTCTACTACGCATTCATCCAGTTCGGGGGGTTCACGTTTGGCAAGGCGGAGTCCCAGTTCAGGACGCCCTGGGCCGAATATCCGGCGAATAGCATGGAGCTGCCCGGCAGCGCCGGGTGGGATCCTGTGAACCAAATCTCGTACACTGCCGATTTCGGCCAGGGCATCACGGCTTCCATCTCCGCTCAGGATCAGGTTCAAAATTACACGACCAACGTCTGGAATGTGAGCGGTGCAACTGCAGCCGGTCTTGCCGCTGGCGTTTACGGCGCTACCGATATCAGTGGCTCCCGAGCTCCAGATCTCGTTGCGAGGGTTCGTGTTGACCAGGCTTGGGGTCTCTTTCAGGCTTCATTCGCGGCCCACGAGAACCACGCAGCTTACTATGGCGCGTCCGAAGTGACGGGCCATCCGGGCGACAAATGGGGCTGGGCTGGACAGTTGGCGTTGTCGATCAAAAACCTCCCAACCGGGGCGGGTGACAGCATCAACTTGACGGGTGTGTACACGAATGGTGCAAGCAGCTACAACTTCCACGATTACCTCGGCTACTCGTTCGCCATGTACGGGGGTACAAACGTGGCTGGCGCTTATCAAAGTCTCGGGCTTGCCGGTGTCTCGGACAGCGTGTTCGTAACGGGTGCTGGTCAAGAGATGACCACGACGTATGGCTTTAATGGTGGCTATACCCACAACTGGGATCCATACTGGAACACGTCCATTTTCGGTGCGTGGGCTGCTGTGCGGTACAACAACACGGCCAAGGGCTACATCTGCGGAGCCTTCGTCACAACTCTCGCGCTCTCCAACGGTGCCCCGGGCTGCAACCCTGACTTCAATTACGCGGTTGTTGGTACGAGAACGGGTTGGACTCCGGTCAAAGACCTAACCTTCTCGGCCGAGCTCGCCTACATGATGCTTGACCAGAAATACGCCGGCGGAAGCACGGTGACCCTCCCGCTGCAAGCGGGTATCGCAAAGCCTGCTGCTACATATGAGCTGAAAGACCAGAACAGCCTTGTGCTGCTGCTCCGTGCTCAGAAAAACTTCTAAGATCTCTGTAAAGACTAGCAGAAGGAGAAAATTAGCGGCTCTAACGATCTAAGTGTTAGCTCCAAGGAAGGCCTCCGGTATGCCCACCGGAGGCCTTTTTCTAAGGTTCAGGTCCAATTTAAAACTGACGTATGACACTGGCAAGTTCAGTTGACGATCATTGCTAGCAGTTAGACCAAAGCCATGTTCTTACGAGTTCGGCTCTGCAAATCATGTCCAATTTTGGTGAGCCCGCCGAGCATAGCGCTTTACAACTGCGCAGCCCCGGACGTCCAATAGGAGGCCGCCTCGCAGCTCTTGCTTCTAACTAAAGACGCTATGAAGATTTGCTGTCATCTAAGGGGCGCTGATCAAAAGCACAAATGCTTTGCCGCGCCGCATCCCTAAAGATGCAGGAATACTGCGACCCCTCCGAAAGAACGCACCATCCCAGCGCAAGAGCAGGTTTAGCATTCTGAAGCAACTCGCTGAGCCAGGGAATCTACGAAACATGAGATTGAGCGAATATGTCGGTCACGACGCCACCGGTCTGGCCGCCCTCGTGCGAAAAGGCGAAGTGACACCGTTGGAACTGACGCGGTTAGCCCGACAGGCGCACGACGAGGTCAACCCTCGCATCAATGCCGTTATCGAGTTTTATGAGGATGCTGAGGCCATTGTGGGCGCGGACGAAGGCTCTTTTTGTGGGGTGCCCTTCCTTCGCAAGGATACCGGGGCGGCAGAAGCTGGCCGCCTTCAAGAAGAAGGAAGCCGTCTGTTCAAAGGCTGTCGCTCAAATAGGGACAGCTATTTCTTTCGTCGCGCCCGCGACTCCGGCCTTAGGACTCTTGGAAGAACAACCATACCCGAACTTGGCACGTCTGGGTTCACCGAATCCATTCTCCACGGTATCACACGCAATCCGTGGGATTTAGAGCGCTCCGCAGGTGGGTCCTCGGGGGGGAGCGCAGCGGCGGTGGCTGCCGGTATTACCCCACTCGCGCATGGTAACGATGGCGGCGGGTCAATTCGCACCCCTGCCTCCTGGTGCGGTCTCGTCGGGCTAAATCCATCTCGCGGACGTGTTTCTGGCGGGCCAGACAGCCAGGACGAATCATTTGGGATTCCCCGCGAATTTGTTCTCTGTCGGACTGTGCGCGATATGGCCGCTGCACTGGACGTATTTTCCGGTCCCCACGCTGGTGATCCTTTCATAATCATCCAGCCGAACCGTCCGTATAGAGAGGAGCTTTCGCGACCCACCGGTGAATTGCGGGTAGGGGTTGCGAGGACGAAATGGGGCGAAGTCGATCTCGATCCGGAGGTACTGGCAGCGGTCGATTCGACTGCCGCACTCCTCGAGGAAATGGGCCACATCGTCACCGAAATCGAGCCGCCCTGCGGGCTTGCTGAGCGCAAAAGACTGCGTCTAAAAATATTGCATGGCAGATTCAATCTCAGAGCGTCTTGGCTGGAAGATGCGGCGCGGACCATGGGGCGCGCAATCAACGCGGATACCCTTGAGCCAATCAATCTTAAGCTTCACGAGTATTGCAGAAATCCATCATTGTTTCGAGCTGGAGAGTTTCATGAGGCGCTGCGGACTTTGCGGGCCCGCGTAGGGGAGGCAATTCATCCCTACGACATTCTGCTGACCCCTGCGATGCCGACAGCGGCGCTGCCACACACTGGTATATACTCCACGCCCAATCCGACGCTCTCTGCCACGGAATTTATGGAAGCAAACGAAGCGCTATATCAGTATCTTGGAGTATTCAACGTCACCGGACAACCATCGGTGTCGTTGCCTTTGGTTCAGAGCAAAAGCGGCCTGCCCATCGGTATTCAGGTTGTCGGCCGTTTTGGTGATGAAGCCACGTTGGTCCGTGTTGCCCGCGATCTGGAGGAAGCAAGACCGTGGACCGGCCGGCTAGCAAGTGTCCGAGCCGGAGCGGTCTGACGGTTAATTTGCCGGCACCGACGTCTATTTCTTAGCCCCCTGAATGCATTGGTGCATGATCAACCATCAAACCTGGTTGGCTGCCAGCTCGAACTGAGAGCCATCAATAAAATAGCTGACCTCGAGAAGATTCGATGCACAGGTAACTTTAGGTACTATGACATCGATATCGGCGCTGGTGAAGTGGTAAGTAAGAGCAGCTGAAGAGCGTAGAACTGCGCGCTAGGAGCGACTAATGACGCGAAAGAGTGATGGCTACGATATGGTTGGTTCGATCGCGACGAATGTTGCGGACAATTTCAGTGTTGTAGCAGTCGGCGACCTAATCATAACGCGACCGCTGACCAAATACCAAGACGCAAGCTTTGGCGCTGTGGTCGAAAGTCTTCGTGAAGCCGATGTGGCCTTCGGCAACATGGAAACCAATATCTTTGATATTCGATCGTTTACGGGCAGCCCGCAAGCGGAATACGGCGGTGCTTATCACGTGAGTTTGCCAGAAGTCGGCCCTGATCTGAAAGCGATGGGTTTTAACCTTCTTAGTCGCGCGAATAATCACTCGTTGGATTGGGGCGTTGAGGGAATGCGGGAGACCAGTCGGGCTCTCGATCTGAGTGGGATCGTGCATGCGGGAGCGGGCGAGAATCTCGCACAGGCGGCTGCCGCCCGCTTTCTGGAGACCCCCCGCGGTCGCGTCGCTTTAGTTTCGTTTGCTTCATCGTTTACGCCGCTATCTCGTGCCGCCGATCCCGCAGGAGAGGCGCCCGGTAGACCGGGAGTCAATAGCCTTCGTTTGACGCGAAGCGTGGTAGTGTTGCCCGACATGCTTGAGAACTTAAGGCGGGTCAGAAATGCATTGCGAAGTGATTCGCATCTCGACGATGGTCAAAACCGCGTCGTTTTGGCCGACGTCACATTTAAGAGCGGTGACCGAGTCCGTTACAGCTACGAGGCCGAGCCCCGCGATGTGGCTGCTATCATAAGAAATGTGCGCCAGGGTAAGCAGCTTGCCGACTTTTGCATCGCGACTAACCACGGCCACCAGCCCGGCACTTTGAGCCAGGAACCGGCTGACTATGAGCGGTCGTTTGCGCATCTACTGATTGACGCGGGAGCAGACGCCTATGTCGTCCACGGACCGCACCAATTGCGAGGCATAGAAATCTACAAGGGAAGGCCCATCTTTTATAGCCTTGGAAACTTCATTATGGACGACCTCCGAACGCCAGTGGGGGCTGACATGTTTGATGCCTATAACAAGGACCCTCGAGTTGATACTGATCCAGAAGTGACAGCGGACGAGATGGCAACCGGATACGAAGATGGTCCAGGGTTTTCGGACCCAATCTTTTATGAGAGCATTGTCACTGTCAGCCGATTTGAGCAGAACCAGCTTGCCGAGTTGAGACTCTTGCCTATAGAACTTGGTCACTCAAAGAGGCTTGCCAACCGGGGGATTCCGCGTTTCGCTCCCAGGCGGAAAGCAATAGCTATCCTAGAGCGTCTTCAGAGGCTCTCGAAGCCATTCGGCACCCAAATCGCGATCGAGAACGAGATTGGGGTGATGAGGCTTCAACCAACTTAACCGTAGCAGAGATCTTCGTCTCAATTAAGCAAGCTCTGCGTCTTCCGAAAATCGTAGTTGTCGAAATATCGCAGAGTCTGATCTGGATCGATTCGATTGAAAAAAGAGCGACAGCATTTCGTTATAATCGTTGAGCCGGGATGAGATCGAGGTGGTCCTGTACTGGACTTGCGATAGGCATCGCGATCAGCTTGGCCGTCGTCCGAAGGTTCTGCGCGGCGGCTGCGAGTGAACTCGTCGCGTGGGCCGTTTGGGCCTTGTAACCGTAAACGGTTGAGCTTGAGAATTGCACTTGAAGTGCGCGAACAGCATCTCGATCTTCTTTCGCAGCCGGCGTGCAGTGAACCTCTCCCATGATCGTGCTATCTCGCGCGCCATGCCCCGAGCGCCCTTGTAGATCGAGCGAGACATTTTGCGGACCAAGTCCTCGGGAAGCAGGGAACCTTCGAGGCGCAGTCGGTGCAATCGTGCTTGCTCGCCGGTAAAGCATCGTTGCGCCATCGTTTCACCAGTGTTCCGGCTGTGGTCAGCATCCGCGACCATCCAGCGTGCCGCCGGATCGGCGGGCGACGCAAACTTCGGCTTACAGTTGAGAGCTGCATTGAGCGATTGCCGGTTCCGCAAGGGCCGGCACTCGCACCTGACGCTCGGGTGGGCTCAACAATTGCTGCGCCGCGGGAGCACTGTAGGTTGGAACTACGACAGCTTTCAGCCATTCAGCTCCATCATTGGAGGCTCTTCCGCGCTTCTCATTTTCAGCTGCGTTTCCCACGTCGACGCGCCTGACGTCCCGGTGAGTCGAGACAAGCGCAAACCTGTCGAATCGCCCCCTGTGCCGACCGTGGAAAACTCGCGTGTTCGCGCAGGATCGCGGCCCGGCGAGCCCATACTTGGGCAAATCCGGCGCTAGAGACCGGTTATGGTCTCCTGTACGGAAAACAGTTTCGCCGTAGGTATGCCAGACGGTCCTCGAAGGCCTGCTACGAGCAACTAAAGGCGGGAGCCAACAGACATGCTTGAATTCGACGGACGTAGCTACCTCGACGGTCACGCTTCCGATCCGCGCGAACTCGGTTGGATGCAGGGGGGGACGCCGTCCGTAGACAAGCAAGTTAGATTCGAGAGCGACACGTTTCTCGATTTTCCACAGATCCGTTGGTCGCTGTCCCACATGCGTGAGCTCACGCCAACAGTGAATGTGTGGCGCGGCGGCTCACCTTCGCATCTTGAGCGGCATGACAGGACCGCCGAGATTGAGTCGCTAAACTTCACTGACTTGACCGGGCGCGTCCGTCGCTTTGACGAGGCCCTATTCGATACCTATACGGATGGAATTGTGGTGCTGCATCGTGGGCACATTGTGTACGAGCGCTATTTCGGGGCGCTCGAGCCGCACCTGCCGCATGCGTGTATGTCGATCACCAAATCGTATGCGGGCACGTTGACGGCATCTTTAGTGCATGAAGGCCTACTGGATGATAGCAAAGTGATCCAGCACTACCTGCCCGAGCTACGTGGTACCGCTTGGGAAGATGCCACGCTGCGTCAGGTAATGGATATGCAGACCGGCTTAGCTTACGACGAGGACTATGCTGATCCGGGCTCCGGTGTTCGGGCCTGCATGCGCGCCTGCGGTCTTCGACCTTGGGGCGGCCACGATAGTCCGCGGACGACGTATGATTATCTGCGGACTGTGCGTAAGGCGGGGCAGCACGGTGAAGAGTTCGCGTACAAGAGCGTCAACACGGAGGTGATGGCTTGGGTAATGGCGCGGGTGACCGGCCAATCGTTCGCGCAATTGCTGCAAGAGCGCCTGTGGGCGCCGCTCGGTTGCGAAGAGAGTGGGTACGTCATTGTCGATGCGGCCGGTACGCCTTTCGCCGGCGGTGGCCTGAATGCGAGCCTCCGCGACGTTGCTCGTTTCGGGGAGCTCATGCTTCGTCAAGGCGAGTGGAATGGTAAGCAGCTCATTCCTGCATCTGTCGTGCTTGACATAGGCCGAGACGATCTCAGGAAATTTGAGGCGCCCGCCGGACAGCCCGCTTACTCGTACCGCAACATGTGGTGGGTAACGTTCGATGAGTTGGGGACGTTCACAGCCATCGGGATTCATGGCCAGCGTCTGTATGTGTCGCCAAAAGCAAACATGGTGGTAGCGCGCTTCGCATCGCACCCCATCGCATCCAGTGCTGCCCACTATCCGATCACGGCGCCGCAGATGCTGGCTCTAGGGCGGATGTTGCGCGAGTCATCCGTGTGACGATCAACTCTCGTTTAAACGCGCCGCCTGGACCGAATGGTAACATTACATACCGATCTGCCTTGAGGGCTGGGAATAAGTCTTGCGATCCTGAAGACAAGTCTGACCGATACTGTTCTAGAACGAATACGAGAGTTCCTTATGCAGGTGATCGATTGGCTGCGCCGGGCAGCGGAGCAGTATCCCGAGCGCATTGCGCTCGAAGAACTGGAAACAGGCGCCGGACGAACCTATGGCGAACTGGATGCACGAGCAGGCCGCCTTGGATGGATTTTCAAGGAACATTTCAAGTTGCCGCCCGGAGCTCGTGTGGGGATCCTTTCGCACAATCGTGCTGCCCACATAGAATTGGTTTTTGCTTGCGCACGGGCGAGCCTCGTTGCCGTTCCACTTAACTGGCGGCTCTCGACATCGGAGCTTCTGGCTATTGTTGAGGACTTCGAACCGTCGGTTCTTATCTACGAGAACGATTTTGCAGTTGTCGCGGCATGTCTTGTGCAACAGACGCGTTGCCTTCCGATAGCCTTGGACGAGCCGAAGGGCTATGACACGATGACGTCGACGGCGGCCGGCACGTTGTCGTCCATAGTGTCACGCTCTAGCGACGACGTTTGGATGCTGCTCTATACGTCGGGTACTACCGGGCAACCCAAAGGGGTGATGCAGACCTTCGGCATGGTCTTCGTCAATGCAATGAACACGTTCGTCTCAGGTAACGTCGCACCGGGAGATGTTCATCTGAATGTTCTTCCCTTCTTCCACACCGCCGGGCTCAACCTCTACACGCTGCCCGTCCTCATGTGCGGCGGTAGGGTGATCATCGCGCGGCGTTTCGATCCAGTAGCAACGATGAAGCGTCTGTCGCGTGACGTCGTATCGATGTTCGGCGTTCCGGCCATCTATCTTGCGATTTTGAATCATCCCGATTTTGCGGCCGCCACGTTTCCGCGACTCCGCAATCTCTCGGTTGGCGGTGCGCCTATTCCAGCTAGCATCGCCGAAGCGTTCGCTCGAAAAGGTGTAGTCGTTACACCAGGCTACGGAATGACCGAAGCAGGGCCGATGATCTTCACAGCTGATCTGAACACCGCCACAAGGAAGCCTACTTGCGTTGGGAAGCCGGTCGGGTCGGCACTGGTCCGCATCGTTGATCGCGATGGTCGTGAACTCACCGGTGTAGCAAAGGGAGAGCTCCAGATCGGAGGTCCGGTCTTAACGCCGGGCTATTGGCGCAGGCCTCAAGCCTCACAAGCTGCAATTCAGAATGGCTGGTTGAGTACCGGCGACGTCGCGATGCGGGACGAGTCCGGCGACATATTCATCATCGATCGCCTAAAGGACATGTATATCTCGGGTGGTGAGAATGTCTATCCCGCCGAGATCGAGAGCTTCCTCTACACGTTGCCCAACATCGCGGAGGCCGCTGTCATCGGGGTACCAGATAAGCGATGGGGAGAAGTTGGCCTGGCGCTGGTCGTGCCTAAGAAGGATATTGAGGTCTCTGCGGAGCAGGTGCGCTCCGCCTGCCGTATGCACCTCGCCCGATATAAGGCGCCACAGTATGTCCGCCTCGTTGATGCATTGCCTCGAACGCCCTCGGGAAAAGTAGAGAAGCACAAGTTGCTGAAGCAATTTACTGCGATTGGCGAGGAGCGCTAGCTTGAAGAGAACGGATACAGATCTGGAAATGGAACACGCTTCGATTGCTTGGCCCAGTTCTGATGCCGCGATTGTAACAATCCGGAACGCTGGCCCCCTCAACATTCTGACCTCTGCGGTGATGAATGATCTCCGCCTTGCGATCGAGGAGGTCGGCAGAGCGGCGAAACTTCGCGTCCTGATTGTCCGCGGAGAGGGAGACGAGGCATTCGTTGCGGGTGCCGACATCTACGAAATGGTGGATCTCGATGAGACGTCGGCGACGCCCTTTATCACACACCTGTATGCTCTATGCGAAGCGGTGCGTCATTGCCCGGTCCCAGTGATCGCGCGATTGCCCGGATATTGTCTCGGTGGCGGCCTGCAGCTCGCGGCGTCTTGCGACATCCGCATGGCTGCTGAGGAAGCTAGGTTCGGTATGCCAGAAGTGCGCATCGGCATGGCGTCGATGGTCCATTCGGCGCTGCTGCCCAGACTGACTAGGCAGAGCGAGGCGAATTGGCTTCTTCTCACTGGGGAGCAGATCAGTGCCCAAGAAGCGCTCCACAGCGGCCTTGTAACCCGTGTGGCTCCTAAAATGCAACTGGATTCGGCCATCGCCGATGTCGTCGCAGCTATTCGTCGATGCGGTCCCGAAAGCGTGCGAGAACAGAAGCGTCTACTTCGACGTTGGGAAAATCAGCCGCTCGATGAGGCGATTTCTGCCAGTATTCCGCTTTTCGCGCACGCCTATTCTTCGGGCGAGCCACAGCGGTATCTCCGAAAATTCATTGAGTCACGTCGCGAGGTGAAAAAGGCCGCAACCTAGGAATTCGTTAGACTTCGTGACGCAGCGACTGTTCCCATTCGGCCTGAGCGACAAGATGAGAGCGTGAACGCAGATTGGGATCTCCGGGCGGCGCAAGCGTCAAGCCGAAGAACACCTAAGCGCTCCGACGAATCCTTGTATCAAAATCGCGCGTTTCGTACCGGCTTATGCGCACTGTGCAAACTGAGGGAGCCACGCCCAAGCTTCGGGTACAAGAGCTCGATGCGGATGTGGCGGGTGGGTTAGTTACGTGTGGCCGGCTCCTGGTTTGCAGCAGTTCCTGCACCAACGTCTCTGGGCGCCAGAGCAACGGCGGCATGTCCCGACTTGGCGGCTAGGCTAGTGACACCCTCCCAGAGCGGAGCATCCATGGCCAGCCGGTATGTCCCTCCGTGGGCGGGATGGTGATCGTGCGCTTCGCGTCGCACCCGGTCGCATCCAGCGCCGTCAGCGACCGGTCAGATCGTATCCCTCCCGCCGCGGGCGCCTTGTGTATTTTGAGATGAGGCCCCATGATCTGGCCTTAAACCCTTGCGTCAAGGTCTCTGGCGAATGCAGGTCAAAGTGTCAGGCTCCGAGAGTCGGCGGCGCTGGATTTGCGACGAGAAGGCTCGTCTGGCCGAGGAGGCATTGCGTCTGGGGAAATTGTGTGCGGACTCGCTCAAAGCCTGCTGTTCACTTGGCGTAGGCCGCTACGCGACAACAGAAGCGCTTATTGGCTCACGAGGAATGTTCTCGAAGACGCCATAGTTGCCTGATCCGAGAGAACGGCCTTCCGTGCGGTAGAGGAATCGCATATGACGCCGGAGGTGTTGCCAAGCGATTGTTATTGGATTCTTTGGGTATCTCTCGATTCCCGAGGGAGACCTAAATGCGCAAGCTCAAGCGCCTGTTGCGATCGCTCAAGGATCCGCGCGCCAGCAACGCTCGACACGATCTGATGGATGTCCTTGTCATTGCATTGGCGGCTACGCTGGCTGGCGCCAAGACCTGCACCGAGTTCAAGTTCTTTAGCCAAGGCCGCGAGGAGCTGTTGCTGCGATTTCTGGAGCTCAGGCAGCGGATTCCGAGCCACGATACGTTGAGCAACGTCTTCCGTGCGTTGGACCCGAAGGCCTGGAGGCGGTTTTGCGCAAGTTCAGCAAAAGCTTTGGCATCAAGGGGGTGGTCAGCATCGATGGCAAGGCTCTGCGCAGAGCCTCCACGCGTGGCCAGGCCACGCCGCTGCATATGGTCAATGTCTGGGCGGCTGGCATTCGTATGGAGCTGGCTCAGCGGAAGGCCACCAACCGCAACGAGGTCGCCGGGGCTATTGGAGTCCTCGCGCTGCTCGATCTGGACGGGCTGACTGCGGCGCGCGCGAAGCGTTTGGAGGTCGCTGCCGAGTTCGCTGTCATCCGTTGAGAAAGCGTCGGAACGAGGCGCTGATCGCACAACAGAAGCTGCAGATCGCCAAGCTAAAGCATCAGATCTATGGGCAACGGTCGGAGCGTTCTTCCCGCCTGATCGAGCAGTTGGCGCTGACATTCAACCTGCCAGGCTCTCCGGCGCATTTGCCCGCCCGTTGTTTCCGCGTCTGCTACTGTGAAAATCGGGGGAATGGCTCATCAAGGCGATATGCGCTAGCATAGCCGAGGCATGCTAAGAGCGACTGCCGCTCGCATCAGGCCACTTTCGTGCGGTCTGTCCAGCTCGACGCAGAAATACTGCGGCTTAGTCGAAGAAACGCATGACGTAATCGCAAGGAGAGGTTTAGCATCGTAGATCAGCTCGGAGAAATTCTGGAAATGAAATTGAGCGAATATGTCAATTACGATGCGAATGGTTTGGCCTTTCTTGTGAGAAAAGGCGAAGTGACGCCGTTAGAATTGGCGCAGTTATCTCGAGAGGCACACGACCAAGTCAATCCTCACATTAATGCTGTCATACAATTTTACGAAGATGCTGAGAGTGTCGCGGGTGCGGACGGAGGTCCGTTTCACGGAGTGCCCTTCCTTCGCAAAGATACCGGAGCTGCCGAAGCTGGCCGTCTACAGGAAAATGGAAGCCGTTTATTCAAAGGCTATTGCCCGAACAAAGACAGCTATTTTTTTCGTCGCGCTCGGGAAGCTGGCCTCCGGACTCTCGGAAGAACAACGGCACCTGAGCTTGGTACATCCGGATTCACCGAATCCATTCTACATGGCGTCACCCGCAACCCTTGGGATTTGGCGCGCTCCGCGGGTGGATCCTCGGGCGGAGCAGCGGCTGCGGTAGCCGCCGGCATCATTCCGATCGCACATGGCAGCGACGGCGGTGGGTCCATTCGCATCCCAGCCGCCTGGTGCGGCCTCGTCGGGCTAAAACCATCTCGTGGACGTGTCTCTGGCGGGCCGGACAAGCAGGATGCGGGCTTTGGTCTCGGTTACACTTTCGTTCTATGTCGAACCGTGCGCGACATGGCGGCCGCTCTTGATGTTTTTTCCGGTCCGCACCCTGGCGATCCTTTCATTATCGTTCAGCCGAAGCGGCCATACAAAGAAGAACTTTCCCAGCCAACCGGTAAGTTAAGAGTGGGCGTCGCGCGCACCAAATGGGGGGACGTTGAGATCGAGCCGGAAGTGCTGCATGCCGTTAATTCGACGGCCGCTCTGCTCGAGGAAATGGGGCACGTGGTCACGGAAGTCGGACCGCCTTGCGAGCCTACTGAGCGCAAAAACTTGCGCATGGCAATATTGCTCGGCAGATTCAATCTCAGTGCGTCTTGGCTCGAAAGCGGCGCCTTGGCTATGGGACGCGCAATCAACGCGGACACGTTGGAGCCAATCAACCTGAAGCTTTACGAACATTGTCGAAAGGCGGAATTTCCCCACAGGGACGTAAACGAGGCATTCAGGAGATTGCGCTTCCAAATCGGCGAGGCGATAGATCCTTATGACATTCTATTGACTCCCACGATGCCAACGGTCGCACTGCCGCATAGTGGCGTCTACTCGACAACCAATCCGACGCTTTCCGCGCACGAGTTCATGGAAGCAAACGAGGCGCTATATCAATTCCTTGGAGTATTCAACGTGACTGGTCATCCATCTGTAACCTTACCAATGGAGCATGGTCACAGAGGATTGCCAATTGGTGTTCAGGTCGTCGGCCGCTTTGGTGACGAGGCCAACTTGGTCCGTGTCGCGCGGGACCTGGAGGAAGCTCGACCTTGGAGCCGTCGGCGGCCAAATGTTCTGGCAGGAGCGGCCTGAACCCCTCGATCATCGATCAGTCGGGCTACATAATCGCAGGTCGCATTCAGACTTAGTCTTGGAGTCGCTGCGACCAGTGCGACGCGTTCCGCAGCGGCGGCGGCGGAGTCGCCGCGAATCCGATATTGGGGTAGACAAGGACCAAACGCTGAATCTTTGATGAGGAGCATTGGGCAGCGCGCATTCTGCACAGCAGTGCGTTCCCGGTCATGAGCTTACCCACCCAGCGCTCGCGTGCTTCGCTGCTCCGACGGAGTATACACACAGGAGCAGGAGACACAGTCGGTACGCCTACGATGAGGGCGGCCGGATTGACGCGTGCGCGCGGGGTCGGCGAGCTATATGATGCGTTGGGTGAAGGTCAGGCGGCTTGCTGATCGTCGGAGTTGCCGGCTCGGCGCAGAAGCTTCCAATCCCAGGGCCGTGGTTCGTGCAGCCGTGTTGTAGGAAGATCGGCGATACAGGCGAGGACATCGGCTAGCCAGGTCTTTGGATCGACGTCATTGAGACGACCGTCGCGATCATGGTCAGAATGATGGCGGCACGGTCGGCCCCACGCCGTTCGTTTGCAGTCCTCGTCACAGTTCAAGCGGGCATTAATATGGCGAGGTGCGGTAC
Source organism: Bradyrhizobium ivorense (assembly GCF_900696085.1). Taxonomy (GTDB): domain Bacteria; phylum Pseudomonadota; class Alphaproteobacteria; order Rhizobiales; family Xanthobacteraceae; genus Bradyrhizobium; species Bradyrhizobium ivorense. The sequence continues at coordinate 5,842 of NZ_CAADFC020000009.1, read as the reverse complement.
GTCGAGTTTTCGCCTTGCGTCGACAAGGGCACTAATATGCCTTTTGGTCAAGACGGCGAGAGTCGCGCAGCAAAGATAGCTAAAATGCCGGTCCAGTTCGCAGAATTTGTGCGATGCATGTCGACTTTTCGGAATTTTTCTGCCGAGCGGGTGTGGAACGATAGGCCAACAAATGACATTTCTCGGGAGCAGGAGGGTTTTATGACTGATCGGAGTTTCACTAGTGTTTCACTACGTCGTGTGAATCGGCGCTCGATCCTTCGGTCAGCGGCGGCTTTGACCAGCGCGTCAATCGTAGCCAAAGCCAACAGCGCTTGGGCGCAAGAAAGGCTCGCCGGCAGTGGCGAGGTGGTAGTTTTTAGTTACGGCGGCTCTTTCACCGAAAACATCCGGCGATATGTGTATGAGCCGTTCACCAAGGTCACAGGAATAAAAGTCGTTGATGTGGTGGGGGACACCGCTGAGCCGCAGATAAAGGCCATGAGCCGGGCGGGACGAATTGATTGGGATGTTGCCTACGTAGACACCTTCGAGCAATTGCGCGGAACTGGGATATTCGAGCCGATTGATTACAGCCTTTGGGACAAAGAATCGATCGAGGGTACCCCCCAACACGCTCGTCTCGAAGAGGCCGTTTCAATATTCGGAGTCGCGTTGCTGTTAGCATATGATGAGCGAGCTTTCCCGAAGGGAGGGCCACAAAACTGGGCAGATTTCTGGGATATTAAAAAGTTCCCACAGCCCCGTGGGTTCCTTGGTCCCCAGGCGGCGCGTAATCTGGAATTTGCGCTCCTTGCCGATGGTGTTGCGAAGACGGACATCTGGCCGCTTACAGATGACAAAGTGGATCGCGCGCTTAAGAAGCTTGATGAGATCAAACCTCACATTGCGAAATGGTGGTCGGCCGGTGGGGAGGCGCCTCAACTCCTGATCAATCGTGAGTACGCTATGACTTCCGCGTACGATGGACGTATATTAGCAGCGATCCGCCAAGGTGCGCCCATCAAGATGGTCTGGGACGGGGCGGCCTTGGGATTCGTTCGCGCTGCTGTGCTGAAAGGCGGGCCCAATACCGCGAATGCGCAAAAGTTTATTGCCTTCTTGAACCGCGCGCAAGTTGCTGCCGCTTTTACTCAGGGCACGGGCTATCCCGCGCCGAATACAAACCAGCTCAAGTACTTGCCGCCGGACTTGATCCCGCTGCTCAGCATAGCTCCCGAGAACGCTTGGAAGTGCATTATCACTGACAACGCTTGGCTCTTGGCGAAACGCCCTGACGGCAAGACCAATAACGATCATCTGCAGGAGCGTTGGCTGGCTTGGCGGGCGAAATAATTCCGGGCGTTTAACCAGTGATCGCAACGTTCACGAGCTGCCAGGCCCACAGTGTGGGCTGGGCTGCTTTTGCCGCGAAGCGTCCTTCTTGCGATTGCGGTTCGTTGGAGAAAGTCCCGCTCTCCGTTCGCGAAGATCGGCAGCGAGGGCGAGTGCCGATACGTTGGTGCTCTGTCGTTGCGTACCTGCGTGATCGCCGACCGAGGTCGTCGTGCCGCCGGCAGTTTCTACGCACGCTGGCCCCTAACGTCGCCTTTGCATCGGTTGTGCGATTACGATGCTCGCCAAGAGCGCCTTGGAGCGCGCTGGCGTTCGTGGCTCCTCCAACTACGGAACCCATATCTTGCGACATAGCCCCAACAGCTTCTCCGATCCGGCGCGACCCTGTCAAAGATTGGCCAATTGGTGAGAAACGACGAGAGCTATAACAAGACGCGCATCTGTTGCCGTGGCCGAGGAGGGTACAAAGACTACTCTGCGATCGGCGCTCGAGGGACGTCCAAGCACGCCGCAAGGGCTTTAGATGCGAGTACCAAGATCAGGCCCGACGACTCTGCGATTTCGTTTCCCTCATGAGGGCCAAGGACAGGATCACCACGGGCGCGGCTCCGCAAGTCTCCATCGGCCTGGACCGCGGTGATTTTTGATTCTGCGTATTCCTCCCCGATCTCGAGACGAAGCGGGGCTCCAATGTCAGGACGCACAACTTGCGCCTGACAGCCATTCGCTCTTGTTCCCGGTTCGCGCCTTCGAGGAGCCCGTCCATAGCGCGCTGATCCAGCTTGTCCTCGCGATCTCAGAGCAAGCGCCGCGTCAGGTGCAATTTCTTACCCGCCCGGAATCGAGCGATTCTTGCCACTCCCCGTCGCGCGACATGGCTTGGACGCAACGATTCCACGCTATCGTCGCAGCTCAAACAGGCTCGCGATGGTAAGTGGATCCCCTTGCCACTAAAGATCTGGGAGAACTGAGCTGCTGCCCGTTTGATGGACACCGGTGAAGCCAATCCCACCTTGCGCTCGAATTCAACCGGGCTGAGATAGCCGATGGTCGAGTGCCTGCGGGTCGGTTCGTAAAATCTCTCGATGGAGTCGAACACATCGGCTCGCGCCTGGTCAGTGGTCCTGTACTTTTGCTCTCCGTCCGTTGGGTCTTGAGCGGCGAGAAGAAGCTCTCCATCGCCGCATTGTCCCAAACGTTGCCAGAACGGTTTATGCTGCAGACGATGTCATGGTCGGCTATTAGGCGCTGGAACTGCTCGTTTGTGTATTGGCTGCCCTGGTTCGAGTGGTGCAACAGCGCATCGGGCTTACCCCGCCGTCAGACTGTCATCAGAAGTGCGTTTGCTACGAGTTGTGCCGCCATGGCGGCGCTCATCGACCAGCCCACCACCCGGCATGAGGACAGGTCGATCACCGCTGGGACACAGACCCAGCCCTCAGTCCCTCAGCCGGTTCAGAGATACGTAAAATCGGAGTTCCACTTCTGGTTCGGCCGCTCGTCGGCGAACTGCCGGTCAAGGAGGTTCGCCCGCACGGTCTCGAGCGTAAGCGTGGCGCCGAGGCCCTTCAGATTGTTTGTGCGCAGTCTTGGGAGCACCGTTAGAAGAGTCATCTTCGGCAAGGGTGCTCACAATGGACGACCATTCGGACGACATAAGACGACCGCTGTCGCCGCGCATCGAAGTGTATGCTGGCGTAGGTCGAAAGCACTGGCCGGATGATTTGAAGGCGCAAATTGTCGCGGAAAGCCTCGAGCCAGGCGCGGTTGTCACGGATATCGCACGCCGCCATGGCTGCCGGCCCCAGCAGGTGCATGACTGGCGGCGCCGGACGCGTCTAGGTCAATTGGTGCTGCCGGCTTCGGCGGACACAGTGTCATTCGTGCCTTTGGTGTCGGAAGTGTCGTTACCGGCGGCTGCGGAGCCCTCCGGATCGCCAGAAGCAGCCACTGTTACGGTTGAGTTCCTGGGTGCGCGGGTAGAGGTGCGCGGAACGCCTGGGCTTGCGGTGCTGAGTGATGTGTTCATGGCATTGCGCCGGACACGTTCATGCTGACGGCTCCCGCTGGCCTCATGATTTACGTTGCGACCCGACCTGTGGACTTCAGGAAGGGCGCGGATGGCCTGGCGCTCTTGGCGAAGGAGGCGCTGGGCCACGATCCGATGAAGGGCGTGGCGGTGGTCTTCCGTGCGAAGCGCACCGATCGGGTGAAGATTGTCGTCTGGGATGGCAGTGGCCTTGTGCTGTATTGGAAGCGGCTTGAGGGCGGCGGCTTCAAGTGGCCTCCTGTTGTTGACGGCGTGGTGCGGATGAACGCCGCGCAGCTGTCGGCGCTTCTGGCTGGCATGGATTGGACACGCATGCACGCACCTCGAATCCCGCAGCCGAAAGCGCTCGCGTAAGGATATAAAATCTTCGCTGCATCGGGGCGCGAAGCATGGCAGACTCGGGGCAATGAGTGATTTGCCTGATGAGCTGCCGAGCGATCCAGCCGAGCTGCGTGTCTTTGCCGCGGCTCTGCTGGATCGCTGCGCCAGGCTCGAGCGGTTACTCAAGCTTGCAAAAGATGCGCAGTTCGGTCGATCGTCGGAAAAGCTTGAAGCTGATCAGCTACAGCTTGTTCTGGAGGATATCGGTGAGGCCGTTGCGGCTCTCGAAGCAGCCGAGGATCGCGCCGATCCCAAAATACGCGAGAGGAGAACTGCCGAGCGCAGGGCCAATCGTGGTCAGCTGCCGGAGCATTTGCCACGCATCGTCGAAACCCTGATGCCCGCTGAAACCTGCTGCCCGTGCTGCAAAGGCGTCCTCTTTGAGATTGGGCGCGATGAGAGCCAGAGGCTGGACGTGGTACCGGCGCAATATCGTGTGATCGTCACCCGCCGGCCCAAACTGGCTTGCCGCGCCTGTCACGGTGTCGTCCTCCAACAAGCCGCTCCCGAGCGACTGATCAGGGGTGGACTGCCCACCGAGCGGCTCGTCGCGCATGTGATCGACGCCAAGTATCATTGGCATTTGCCGCTTTATCGCCAGGCGCAGATGCTGGCGACGCACGGTATCGACATCGACCGTTCCACGCTCGCCTTCTGGGTCGGCTATGCCGCCCAGGAATTGAAGCCCTTGTGGCATCGTCTGCGCGAGATTCTGCTCGCGTCCTCGAAGCTCTGTGTCGATGAGACCCCGGCGTCGGTGTTGGATCCGGGGCGCGGCAGGACCAAAACCGGCTACTTCTGGGCGCTCTCGCGTGATGACAGGCCTTGGGCCGGACCTGATCCGCCTGGCGTGGTTTACGCTTATGCTCCGGGCCGGGGGGCCGTTCATGGCTTGAGGCTGCTTGAGGGCTATCGCGGCATCATCCATTGCGATGGCTATGAGGCTTACAAGACCATGACCCGAGTGACGCGTGCGGACGCACTGTCCGGGACGCTTGCCTTCTGCTGGTCGCATCTGCGACGCCAGTTTGTGAAGATCGAGCGCGAGGCGGCGCCAGCGCCGGCTCCGGTTGCCCGCGAGGCCCTCGAGCGCATCGCCCAGCTCTACGCGATCGAGAAGGCACTACGCGGCCGATCTGCTACCGAGCACAGCGCCGGCAGGCAGGCGCATGCCCGGCCTTTGGCCGTAGCCTTGAAACAGTGGTTTGAGGCGAAGCTTGGTGATCTCGCGCAGAAGAGTGAGACAGCGAAGGCTTTGCGCTATGCGCTGCGTCATTGGGACGGCCTGACGCTCTACCTTGATGACGGGTGCATCGAAATGGACACGAATGCGGTCGAGCGTGCGATGCGGCCGATCAAGCTCAATGCCAAGAACGCTCTGTTCGCTGGTTGCGACGAGGGTGCCGAGAATTGGGCATTGCTGGCTTCGCTGATTGAGACCGCCCTATGCCGAGTGCGGCATAGGGCCGTTTATGCCGCCCGCCGAACTATGCCGAGTCGGGTCGTTTTCCCCAGATTTCTCGCTGACCGGCGTTTGGTCGGTTCGGCATAGTTCGTTCTGTGCCTCCGCTTTCAACAGCGGAGAACAGGAAGATGGAAGTTGAAGAGTACTTGGGCAGAAGCCGGCTGTGCCGGCGTCTCAGAAGCGGGCCGCACAGACAACTCATCGAGCGCTACGCCGCTCGTCTCATCGAAGAGAGGCTCGTTCGGCACGGCACATGGCGTTGCCTCAACGTGGTTGGCGGGCTCCTGAGTTGGATGGCAGGCCGTCGCTATGAGCTGGTCGATCTCGATGAGCAGGTCGTTGAGCGGTACCTCCGACATCGAGGCGGGAGGCAGTCTATCCAACCCGGTGACCGGGCCGCGCTCAAGCGATGGCTGTTGGTGCTGCGCGAGGAAGGCGTGATCGCGCCGTTGGTGCTGCCGCCTCTCACCCCGCACGAACAGATCTTCAAGGAGTTCGATGCCTACCTGCGATCAGAGCGCGGCCTGGCCCCGAGGTCCATCGTCCGCCATCTCCCAGTCATCCGCAGGTTCCTGCACGAGGTGTGCTCCGGCGGCGCCGCCGCTCTGGGC
>NZ_CAADFC020000008.1 GCF_900696085.1 Bradyrhizobium ivorense | reverse complement strand
CATCGCCGAACACAACGCCGCATTTGCGATCAAGGCCGAACAGCAAAGCACCGCCTTCGTTGCCGACCGCCACGAGGCCTGGCGCGAGGCGCTGTGCGTGATCGAGGAGCGAACCGTCGCCAACGACAATACCGTCGCATGGAAAGGTCGCCGGCTGCAGTTGCCGGAGAGCCGGCTGAGGCCTCACTTCGTCAGGGCCCTGGTGCGGGTGCATGAGTATCCCGATGGCACCGTCAGCGTGTTCCTCGGCCCGCATCGATTGGCGAGGTTTAGCGCCAACGGACAGCAGATCAGCCCCGACGCGCCTCAGCCTGGCAGCGTGCTCGGAGCCGTCAAGGACAAGCCCTGGCGGGCGCGCAAGCGCGCGTCCTTGACCGCTCCTGCGCGCGCCGCCGTCGAGAAAGCGCGGGTCGGGACGGAGAAACGGGCTTCAAATCGAACAAAGAAACCCGCCCCCAGGGCTGACCAGACCGCTCCATCCATGGCATGACAAACCCGGCGCTCCCGTCCACGCCTTCCGCGGGCGCCCAAAACTCCAAAACGAAGGCGACAGATCACGAGCTACAAAAACACGACATCTTCACCCGCTACGGACAGCGGCCTGATCGACCATCGGCTAGCCACCGCCGGCTACTTTGCATGGGGTTGTTTTTCGGCATTTTGGCCGCGGGCCCCTTTCACCTCTCCCCGCTCTTGTCCGCCGAAGCCCGCCTTCGGGCGAAGGCGGATGCGGGGGGAGGTCGGATCGCATGCAGCGTTAGCGGAATGCGATCCGGGTGAGGGGGTACAGGTCTCACCACCTTCACAACTCGTGGAGATAGCCCCTCACTCCAACCCTCTCCCCGTGAAGAACGGGGAGAGGGAGAGGAGAGTGCGCGCCGCTACCACTTCAGCTCGCGCATCAGCGCGCGGGGCGGATGGCCGAACAGCTCCTTCACCGAGGCGGGGTCGAGCTGCTCGATGCCTTCGAACTGCTCGGAATGGATGCCGCGGGTGATGAACAGCAGGTCGATGCCGAAGCCGTGGGCGCCGGCGAGGTCGGTGCGCACGGAATCGCCGATCGCCAGCACCCGTGAGAGCTCGGCCGGACGGCCGCGCCGTTCGGCGGCCAGCGCCATGGCGCGCTCGTAGATCGGCCGGTGCGGCTTGCCGTAGAAGATCACCTCGCCGCCGAGTTCGCGATAGAGCTCGGCAATCGCGCCGGCGCAGTAGATCAGGCGGTCGCCGCGCTCGACCACGATGTCCGGATTGGCGCACACCAGCGTGAGCTTGCGCTCGCGCGCCTTGAGCAGCATCTCGCGGTAGTCTTCCGCGGTCTCGACCTCGTCGTCGAACAGGCCGGTGCAGATGATGTAGTCGGCCTGCTCGAGCGGCACCAAGGTGGCGTCGAGGCCGCGATGGATCGAGCTGTCGCGCTCCGGGCCGACCCAGAAAATCTTCTGGCCGGGATGATCAGAAACGAAATGCCGCGTCAGATCGCCGGAGGAGACGATCGCATCATAGGTCTCGTCGGCGACGCCGAGCTTGCGCAGCTGCCGCTGCACGGAATCGGCCGGCCGCGGCGCGTTGGTGATCAGGATGACGGTGCCGCCCTGCTTGCGGAACGTATGCAGCGCCGCGCAGGCCTCGGGGAAGGATTCGAGCCCGTTGTGCACGACACCCCAGATGTCCGACAGCACGACGTCGACGCCGCCCACGAGGTCGCGCAGCCGTTCCACGAAGCGCAGCGAGGTCATGGCTGGGAATACCGGCTAATTCGGGCCGACGGCGCGGCGCACCAGCGCGGCATTGCCGGTTGCGCGCGGCGGCGCGGCGGGGCTTGAGACAGGGGCTGGAGTGCCGGTGCCATTGAGTTCCTGCGGCTTGGTCTGTGGAGGCTCGGCGGTAGCAGATGCCCCTTCGGGCCGCAACGGCCGCGGTGGCGCGAACAGGAAGCCCTGGCCGAACCGGACGTCGTAGTCGAGCAGGTCGACCACCGAACGCTCGCCCTCGATCCGCTCCGCGATCAAGTCGATGCCGAAGCGGCCGAGCAGGTCGGAGAGATCGGAGGGATGGATGTCGCTGGTCGCGCTCTGCCTGGTGTCGAGCAACAGCGCCGCCGGAACCTTGATGAAGCGGACGCCGCGGTCGGCGAGCTCGCGCGGCTCGAGCCGGAGGTCGGTGACATGGTCGATCGAGAAGCGATAGCCGCGCTGCGCCAGCGCGGCGAGGTTCTCGCTCTCGACCGGGCCGAGATTGCGGAAGGTGGCCTGCTTGAACTCGAGCACGAAGGACGGCGCCAGCGCGCGGTTGGCCTCGAGGAAGTCGAGGCATTGCGTGAAGGTGGCCGGATTGGCCAGCGTCGCCGCCGAGACGTTGCAGAACACGCCGACATCCTTGCTGCGGACCATCAGGCGGCGCAGCACCTGGACGCAGCGGAGCATCACCATGTGGTCGATGCGGCCGATCAGGCCGCCGGCCTCGGCGACCGCGATGAAGTCGTCGGCGGCCAGGATCTGGTCGCGCTCGTCGCGCAGCCGCGCCATCGCCTCGTAGTAGCGCACCTTGCGCTGCGGCAGCGTCACCATCGGCTGCAAATAGATGTCGAGCCGGTTCTCCTCGATCGCGTTCTTGATCGCAGCAAGCAGCTGGCCCTGGCTGCGCGGCGTCGGCGCGGCCGGCGCAGGGGGCGGCTCGGGTGCCGCGGCGACCGCCGGGGCCGCTGCAGCCGGTTGCTGCACATCATCGCGCGGCGGCGAGGACTGGGTTTGCGCCGGCGGCGCTGACGCGAACAGGTCCTCATGGTGGGCGACCGACGCCGCGAGCTGCTTCACCAGCCCGCCAAGCTCGTTGATCTCACCGGCGAGGCCCTGCATCCGGTCGGCGCTGGTGGAATTGACCGAGGTGACGCGGCCCTCGACCGCGGCAAGCCGGCGGCCGAATTCGGCGACCTGGCGAGCGAGGTCGGCGGTGCCGCGCGACAGATCCGCGATCTGGTTGCCGACGTCGCTGCGGTCGCGCAGCCGCATCGAGACCGCGTTGTAGAGGATCAGGAAGGTGAGGGCGGTCAGCGCCACGATCGCCGATTCTGGGCCGCTGATGCCCGCCACCGAATACAGGACGAAGCCGAGCGAGGCTGCGACCAGCACCATGCAGATGGCGATGAAGATCGTCGAAATGCGAATCATGTCGCGCGTCCGCAGCCCCAGTCCGGATATCCCCAGCGGCCCAATCTAGCACCATTGTTGATTCGACGGGCGAGCGATCTTTGGAAGGGGCTGGAACTGCACACGATTTTCGCTTCGCCCATTCCCGGCCCCGCTGCTCGCCCGAACCCTTCCGGGATCAGAGGTCGGCAGCCGCAATCCAGAACACTTCGCCCTCGGAGTCCTCGGTGTCGAGCCAGAGCAGCGGCAGGTTCGGATAGGCCTCCTCGAGGTCGTCGCGGCCGCGGCCGATCTCGCAGAGCAGCCCACCGCGCGGGTTCAGATGGCGGCCGGCTTCATCGAGAATGCGGCGCACGATGTCGAGCCCGTCCGCACCGCCGTCGAAGGCGAGTTTCGGTTCGGCGCGGCACTCGCGCGGCAGCGATGCCATGCCCTCGGCGTCGACATAGGGCGGGTTGGTGATGATGAGGTCGTAGCTGTTGTCGCCGAGCGGCTTGAACAGGTCGCCGCGGTGCAGCGTCAGGCGATCGGCAAGGCCGTGGTCGGCGACGTTGCGCGCGGCGACCGCGAGCGCATCGCTGGAGATGTCCACCGCGTCGACCGTGGCATTGGGAAAGTTTTGGGCAGCGAGGATCGCAAGGCAGCCCGAGCCGGTGCAGAGGTCGAGCACGCTTTCGACCTCGGCGGGATCGCCGATCAGCGAGGTGCCGTCCTCGTCGCCGCCGAAATGCGAATCCAGTAGTTCGCCGATGAAGGAGCGCGGCACGATGGTGCGCTCGTCGACGTAGAACGGCACGCCGCGCATATAGACCTTGTTGACGAGATAGGCCGCCGGCTTGCGCGTCGTGATGCGGCGCTCGATCAGGTCGAGGATCTGCCTGCCCTCGGCTGCGGTGACGCGCGCCGTCGCAAAGCTCTCGAACTGGTCGGGATGCAGATGCAGCGTCTCAGAGATCAGGAAGGCGGCCTCCGCGACGGGATCGGTGGTGCCGTGCGCGAACACGAGCTTTGCCGCGTTGAAGCGGCTGACCGCATAGCGCAGGAAATCGAACAGCGTCAAAAGTTCGCCGGCGCTGCCCTTGAGCGGCTTCGGCGCGGCAGGGCCGCGCTTTGCCGGCGCTTTGGCCGGCGCCTTGCTGCGCTTGGCCATCAGGATTTGGTCCAGCGCGCGGCAGCCGCGTCGTCATGATCGCGCGCCTCGACCCAGTTCGTGCCGCGCGCGCTCTCCTCGCGCTTCCAGAACGGCGCGCTGGTCTTGAGATAGTCCATCAGGAATTCGGCGGCCTCGAACGCGGCCTGGCGGTGCGCCGAGGCGGTCACGACAAGCACGATGTTCTCCCCGGGCACGATGCGGCCGAAGCGGTGGATGACGGTGAGGCCCTGCAGCGGCCAGCGCGCCAGCGCCTCTTCGGCGTGGCGCTGGATTTCGGCTTCGGCCATGCCCGGATAATGCTCGAGCGTGAGCGCCGCGATCGGCTCGTCCTGCTCGCTGCCACGGCAGATGCCGCTGAAGCTGACCACCGCGCCGACATCGGTGCGCCCCTTGCTCAGCGCAGCGATCTCCTGCGCGACATCGAAGTCGGCTTGCTGGATGCGGATGGTCGCTACTACGGACATCGGAAGGTTAGCCGCCCGTCATCGGCGGAAAGAACGCGATCTCGCGGGCCCCGGCGATGGCCGCGTCGGGTTTGACATGGGCCTGGTCGATCGCGGCGCGGATCACCTTGGGTTTCTCGAACGCGTAGGCATAGGCCTCGCTGCGCGCGGACAGCCAACCGATCAGGTCGCCGACGGTGCGCACCTCGGCCGGCGGCTCGATGGTTTCTTCCGCCTTGCCGACGCGCTCGCGCACCCAGGCAAAATACTTCACCTTCATCCCTCATCCTCCTTGATGAGGTGATGGATGCCGGCGCGGAAATAGTCCCAGCCGGTGTAGATCGTGAAGATCGCCGACATCCACAGCAGCACGATGCCGATCAGCGTGGTCGCCGGAAGGATCTGCTCGCCGGCTTCGCCGGCGATCAGAAAGCCGATCGCGACGAGCTGGATCGTCGTCTTCCATTTCGCGAGCTTGGTGACGGGAACGCTGACCCGCAGGCCGGCCAGATATTCACGCAGGCCCGAGACCAGGATCTCGCGGCACAGGATCACGATCGCCGCCCACAGCGTCCAGCCATGGATCGAGTTGTCGGCCGCCAGCATCAACAGGCTGGAGGCGACCAGGAGCTTGTCGGCGATCGGGTCGAGCATCCGCCCGAAGGCGGATTGCTGGTCCCACATGCGGGCGTAATAGCCGTCGAGGTAATCGGTGATCCCCGCCGCGATGAACACGGTCAGCGCGACCCAGCGCAACCATAATGGGCCGTCCAGGATCGACTGCCAGTAGACGCACCCGATAACCACCGGGATCGCGGCGATCCGGGCGTAGGTCAGGATATTCGGAAGGGACATGGTCTTGGGCTGTCCCCGGGTCGTGGCGATGTTCATTCGTCCTACCAATACCGCTGAAACGAGAAGGTCAACCGTGCGGACACTCAACTGCGACGAAGATTAGACTAAATCGTCATCGCGCTTTAGCTCCTTGTTTAAGCACGGTCTTTTCGGAAACCCGCTTGATACCTTTCCGGATCGTGTTCCTAGATGGCCAGCCACAGGCGACGCCCTGATGACTCGCGCCTCCTTTACCCCGGCTGGGCGTGGAAAAACTCGAAAATCTTGCGGGCACTCTCGGCGCTGACGCCGGGAACCTTGCCGAGGTCGGCGATCGAGGCCCGCTCGATCTCCTTGAGCGTTCCGAAGTGGTGCAGCAAGGCACGTTTGCGCGACGGGCCGATGCCCGGGATCTCCTGCAGGCCGGCCTCGCGGATGTCCTTCTTGCGCAGCTTGCGGTGCGAGCCGATCACGAAGCGATGGGCCTCGTCGCGCAGCCGCTGGATGAAATACAGCACCGGGTCCCGCGGCTCCAGCTTGATGGCCTCGCGGTCGGGCATGAACAGGGTTTCGCGGCCCGCATCGCGGTCCGGACCCTTGGCGACCGCCATCAGCGCGACCTGAGTCAGCCCGAGAGTCTGGAAAATCTGCCTGACCGCATTGAGCTGGCCGCGGCCGCCGTCGATGATCACGAGGTCTGGCCATTGCGGGAACGCATCGTCGTCCGCTTTGTCCTGAACTTTGGCGGCGCCGTCCTCCGGCGGCTTCAACAGCCGCTTGAAACGCCGCTCCAGCACCTCGCGCATCATCCCGTAATCGTCGCCGGGCGTCAGCCCCTCGGACTTGATGTTGAACTTGCGGTACTGGTTCTTGATGAAGCCGTCGGGCCCGGCCACGATCATCGCACCGACGGCGTTGGTGCCCATGATATGGCTGTTGTCGTAGACCTCGATGCGCTTCGGGGCATGCGGCAGGCCGAGCGTTGAGACCATCGCCTCGAGCAGCCGGCTCTGGGTTGCGGTATCGGCGAGCTTGCGGCCGAGCGCCTCGCGCGCATTGGTCAGCGCGTGGCTGATCAACTCCTTCTTCTCGCCGCGCTTCGGCACCGAGACCTCGACCTTGTATCCGGCCTTGACCGACAGTGCGTCTGCCAGCAGCGCGCTTTCCTCGATCTCGTGCGAGAGCAGGATCAGCTTCGGCGGCGGCTTGTCGTCGTAGAATTGCGCGAGGAACGACGACAGCACCTCCTCCGGCGTGAAGGTTTTCTCGGCCTTCGGGAAATAGGCGCGGTTGCCCCAGTTCTGGCCGGTGCGGAAGAAGAACACCTCGACGCAGGAATAGCCGCCCTCCTGGTGGATCGCGAACACGTCGGCTTCTTCGACGGTGCGCGGGTTGATGCCCTGCTGCGACTGGATCGCCGACAGCGCCGCGAGGCGGTCGCGGTAAAGCGCCGCGGTCTCGAATTCGAGCTCGCCGGAGGCCTTCTCCATCTCGGCAGCGAGCAGTTCCTTCACGGCGTGGCTGCGTCCCGACAGGAACTCGGTCGCCTCGCGCACCAGCTCGCTATAGCCGGGAAAATCGATCTCGCGGGTGCAGGGCCCGGCGCAGCGCTTGATCTGGTACAGCAGACACGGCCGCGTGCGGCTTTCGAAGAAGCCGTCGGTGCAGGAGCGGATCAGGAACGCGCGTTGCAGCGCCGTGATGGTGCGGTTCACCGCGCCGGCATTGGCGAACGGGCCGAAATAGCGCCCCGGCCGCGACTGCGCGCCGCGATGCTTGAGGATCTGCGGCGCCCAGTGATCGCCGGAGATCAGGATATAGGGAAACGACTTGTCGTCGCGCAGTTGCACGTTGAAGCGCGGGCGCAGCTGCTTGATCAGATTGGCCTCGAGCAGCAGCGCCTCGGTCTCGGTCGTGGTCGAGACGATCTCGACCTGGGTGGTCGCCGCGATCATGCGCAGGATGCGCGCCGGCAGCGGCGCGCTGGCCCGCGCATAGGACGACAGCCGCTTTTTGACGTTCTTGGCCTTGCCGACATAGAGCACGTCATTGGCGGCGTTGAGCATGCGGTAGACGCCGGGCGAAGTCGGGGCGAGGCGGACCGCATTCTCGATCGCGGCATGTCCGATCGAGAGCGTGGCTTCGGCGATGGTCTCGGCCGCATCCTCCGGCGCATCGGGCAGGCGCGCCTCGTCGTCCTCGTCCGCGGCGGAGGTGGCGGGATCGACGTCGCCCGTATCGAGCGTCAGATCGTCCTGCGGCAGATCGGATTTGGCGCCGCGCCGCGCCTTGCGGGGGGCCGGCGCCGGACGCTCGGAAGAATCGTGAACCATGGCCGTAAATTAAGCGCTTGAGTGGGCGGTCGCCAGCGCCCCGCGATGTTGGAAAAGGCGGTCTGATTGCAGGGGGTTATCGGACCCGTACGGCCACCGGGGCGGGTCTGTAACGGATCGTTAGGACTGCTCGGCAGGCGGTAAGGGCCCTTAACAACCCTTTAACTTAAAACTCTCGATAAACCTTAGCGAAAAAAGTGGAAATCCGTAACCACGCCGGTCGGTTGCCGGCGGGCTGCGGCAGTTGCGTGGTGGAGAATACCGATGACCCGGTTGGTTGCGCGTGCGCTGGCGCTGCTCGTCGCAGGTTGGACGACCGCGGCGGCGTCGGCCGACCTCAGCTACGGCTCGCCCTACACCGTCACCCAGCCGCTCAACGCCTACAGCTGGGCCGGCCCCTATCTCGGCGGCAACATCGGCTACAATTGGGGCTCGGTCGCCAACAACCCGACCAAGCCGGCGGGCTTCGCCGGCGGCATCCAGGCCGGCTACAATTTCCAGAATGGGACGCCGTTTGTGTTCGGCTTGGAGGCCGACATCCAGGGCTCCTCGGCGGACGACCGCTTCGCGCCCTGGAAGTTCTCCAATCCGTGGTTCGGCACGGTGCGCGGCCGCGCCGGCTACGCCATCAACAACGTGCTGTTCTACGCGACCGGCGGTCTCGCCTTCGGCGAACTGCGCGGCGAGACTTTCGGTCTGTCGGAGACCCACACCAATGTGGGCTGGACCGTCGGCGCCGGCGCCGAAATGGGCTTTGCTCCGAACTGGAGCGCCAAGATCGAATATCTCTATGTCGATCTCGCCAACAGCCGCTTTGCGATCACTGGCACGTCGAACGGCTACAGCTTCGGCCTGGTCCGCGCCGGCATCAACTATCACTTCTGAGAACAAGAAGACGTCAACCATCAACTCCCGGCCGCGCCTGGCGCGGCCGGGATTTTTTTGTGCTGATGGTTTGGATGTCACGCGCGCGACAGCGCGGCCGCATGTTTTCGCTACACGAACGCCGCCGCTGGCATCCGCATCATGCAGCTAAGTCACGCAGCGAGCGCACGCCGTGCGCCCGGCAACCATTTACATGCAACGCTTCATTCGGCTTGCATCACGAGCCGCGCTCATGATGACACGACCAGGTTGACCGCCTTGGGGCCTTTACCCTTCTTGTCCGGTTCGACCTCGAATGTAATGCGCTGTCCTTCAGTCAGGTCCTTTAGCCCCGCCCGCTCAACGGCTGTGATGTGAACGAACACATCGCGGCCGCCGTCATCAGGCTTGATGAAGCCGTAGCCTCTCTCTCCGTTGAAGAACTTGACTGTCCCAGTCATGGCCATCGGGAAACTCCTCCCCCGTATTGCTCCCCCGCTACGCGCACGCCGCGTAGCGGTTGACCGACATTCGCTTGTCGGAAGCCTGGCCACCTGAACAGGCCGGCGTCACGCCGCCGGTCTGCCTGGATTTTATTTCGGCCTTGTCACTCCGCCGCAACCATTCGCGGAAGCGGAACGTAAAGCCAGTCGTAACAGGATGAGCATAATACGGTTCCGCGCCGATTGCCTACGATCAAATGCACTTTTCAAATGGTGCGATTACGGATGAGGCGTCTCTATTCTGAAGCGCCCAGCGCCGCCCTGGCCAAGCGGCTTTTCGAGTTCGGGCAAGATGAGTTTTAACTCACTCACCAGCGTCCATGGCGGATTCACGATCAAGAGCCCAGTCGACACGAGGCCACCACCGTATTCTTGCGGTGCCACACTGAATTCCAAACGCAAGCATTTGCCGGCCGGCCGGCTCGTTGCAGCTGCTGCGGCGACGCTGCGCGCGAGGTCGTCGGTGGCTCTCCGTGATTTTACGGGATACCAGATCAGGTAAGAGCCGGTCGGCCATTTTGCGAAGGCTTCGACGAAGCCGCGAGTCAGTCGTTCGAACTCGTCCTTTGCTTCGAATGGCGGATCGATCAACACCAGTCCGCGCCGCTCGTTCGGTGGCACGAAAGCGGGCAGTGCCATCCAGCCATCGAGATCGACGACACGCGCCTGGGTGTCGCGCCGCAATGCGTCGATCAGCTGTTTGCGCGCTTCAGGCTGGATTTCGCAGGCGGTGAGACGATCCTGCGGCCGCAGCAATGCTCGCGCTATCAACGGCGAACCGGGATACGCCTTCAGTTCCGCGGCCGGATTGAACGACCTGACGATGTCGAGATAGGGCGCGATCAGCGGCAACGCCTTGTCGGTGAGCCGCGCCTGCATCAATCGCGCGATGCCGGTGAGCCATTCGCCGCCGCGCTGCGCTTCGCTCGATGTCAGGTCGTAGAGTCCGGCGCCGGCATGGGTGTCGATGACGCGGAACGGCGCGGGCTTCTCCTGCAGATAGGTCAGCATGCGCACCAGAACGATGTGCTTGATGACGTCGGCGAAGTTGCCGGCATGAAATGCGTGGCGATAGTTCATGGCGTAGCGATGCCGACATCGGGCCGGCAATGCAACCCTTGTTGCTCGGCGCAATGCGCGGCAGCAAATCGGGCGCGCAATCCCGCATTGCAGAATTCAGGGGCGGCGGGCTCCCTTCGGATTACTCCGTAATAGCCGAATCTCAACCGCCACGCACCGGCGGCATCACCACCTGGTCGCGGCGGCAGGCGCGGCGGTCGATCTCCTCGCAGGATCGGAACTGGAGGTCCTTGCTGAGGCAGATCCGCACCTCGCTGAGCCGCTTGCTGTCGCAGGTGATCGCGATCGCCGAGTTGCTCAGTCCCGGGTTGACCTTGATGAAGGCGGCCTCCAGCGCATCGGGCGCGATCGTCTTCGGCTCCGCCAGTTGCAGGAATTCCTCGGGGATCTTCACCGCCGCGCGGGCCTTGCGGATCGCCTCGAAATAGGCGCGCTCGCCGAGACCCGAGCAGGTGCCGTGCTTGTCCCACTCGTTGTAGATCAGCCCGGGCGCCGGCATCAGGTCGAGCATCGAGCTCATGATGCCGCGGGCGAGCCGCGGCGAGGGCCGCTGGCAGTATTCCGGGAAGCCGCGCTCATATTGCGGCCACAGGCCGTGCACGACGAATGAATAGGGCCGTCCGCCGCACTGGGCCTGGGTGCCGCGGCCATTGTTGCCGCGCTCGCTCGCCGCCTCGCAGAACGAGGGCGACCACGACAGCGAGAGCACATAGAAATCGAACTCGCCCGGCGCATTTTGCCGGCGGTCCTGGGCCGGCGCCCCCGTGCTGCAGAGGACCAGGGCGGCAATCGAAATCAGAAATCGGGAAATTGTGACCAACCGAGGCATCAAATGCTCCCTAACTCGACCTGGCCGAAACCTAGCAGGCCACCGGAACATTTCAAGAACAAAAGCGTTGCACCGCCCGCAGGCGGGCCGTCTGCGCGCGATGTCTCGGCTGATCTAGCGGAAGGTCAGGGCCGCGCGGCCCTGCAGGCCGGGTTGTAGGTCCAGTCGCGGTCGAGCCCGGTGACGCACCACTCGACGCCCTGGTTGAAGCCGGCAAAGCCGCCGTCCTCGATGATCGAGTAATGCACGGCGCGGGCCTTGCCGTCGCTCAGCATCACCGTGCCGGAGCAATAGCGGCGCGGAATATTGTCGGATTGCCAGGGGCGGAACGCGGTTTCGTGGACGCGGGTGAAGCCGGTGATCACCAGCGGCGAATTCCAGAACGTTGATTCCTTCTCCTGGAAGCGCTCGGTGATGACCGGGATGGCCGCTTCGCACGGTGCGACCCTGCCGTCATAGCGCGGGCCGGACAGCCAGAAGTTCAGCTCGAGCGGATTGGCGGCCTGCGCGGTGCTCCCGGGGGCCAGCACGCCGAACACGAGCGCGGCGCCGAGGCTGAGCTTTTTGAGGGAGATGAGCAGGTTGCGCATGGGAATCCACCCGATTGTCCGATGCCGCGGACGGTGCCGTGAAGCCCCGGCAAGGTCAAGTGCAGCGCGGCAACACCTGCGGAGAAGTCCACGTTTGGCCGGCGGCTCGTGCTTTTCACGGCCACCGGCGCACTCTATGTTGCCGTTGAGCGAAATGGAGTCTGCGATGCGAAGGAAAGTGGCCGCGTGCCTGGTTGCCGTTTGCGGGATGCTGGCCGCGCTGCCGGCGCAGGCCGATTGGCTGCAGACGGTACCGCCGTTCAAGGGCAATGATACCGGCGGGATTGTCGCCTATACACTGGCGGCGCAGACCGATGCCCGGCAGCTCGCCGTCGACCACTGCGCGCGCTACGGCAAGGTGGTGAAGTTTCTCTCGGTGCAGGCCCATCCGGGCGGCTATCTCTCGTTTGCCTGCCGCTGGGTGCCCTACGGTTCCGAGAGCCGGCCGCTGCGCACGCTCTACTGAGCGCCTGACGGCCAAGCGCTGACCGCCATCGCCACGTTTCGCCGGGAGCCATTCGCATGACGCGACAGCTTGCTTTGCTTGGTTCGGCCATCTGCCTTGTCCTGTCGGCCGGCACCGCCGGCGCCGTCGAGCTGCCGACCCGCAAGGCGGGCCTCTGGGAAATGAAGATGGTGCGCAGCGGCGGTCCGATGCCGGAAATGACCATGCAGCACTGCACCGACGAGACCACCGACAAGGAGATGAGCACGGCGGCCTCGCCGATGGCGAAGGAGATCTGCTCCAAGCAGGACATCCAGAAGACCGCGACCGGCTATGTCACCGATTCCGTCTGCAGCGTCGCCGGCGTCACCGTGCAGGGGCATGCCGAGATCACCGGCGACTTCAATTCGGCCTACACGGTGAAGAGCACCTCGCACGCCGAAGGCGGCAAGGCGGGCGCGCACGACACCACCATGACCATCGAGGCGAAATGGCTCGGCGCCTGCAAGGCCGACCAGAAGCCCGGCGACATGATCATGCCCGGCGGCATGAAGATGAACATCAAGGACATGGAAAAGCTGAAGGGCTTGCTGCCGAAGCAGCCGCCGAAGTAGCGCGCCGCTTACGCATTGCCAAACTTTCCCCGTCATCCTGAGGTGCGAGCCTCTTCGGCGAGCCTCGAAGGATGAATCGGCCCGGCTGGTGGCCGATTCATCCTTCGAGGCTCGCAAGAGCTCGCGCCTCAGGATGACGGGTCGATTTGATCAGCTTGCTCGGTGTCATCACCCGCGCATGCGGGTGATCCAGTATTCCAGAGACGGTAGTGCTTGAGCCGATAGGCCGCGGCGTATTGGGTCGCCCGGTCGAGCCGGGCGACGACAGCAGTGGATGCAGACAAAGCCTCACATCCTGTCAGGATGACAGGTTGAGAGATTGCAGCAATTCTATCCTTCGTCATTGCGAGCGAAGCGAAGCAATCCATCGTGCCGCATGTGCGGAGGCATGGATTGCTTCGTCGCTATCGCTCCTCGCAATGACGGGCCGCAGAGATTTACGGCCTTTCGGGACACGGATTGAGAGCCGTGGTCCGCGTCGCGAGCTCCCGGATTGCGCTGCGCTTCATCCGGGCTACGCGATCGTTCCTACACCGGCACCCGGACTGCGGCGCGCAGGCCGCCCATCGGGCTCTCGCTGAGCATGATGTCGCCGCCATGCGAGCGGGCGATGTCGCGGGCGATCGCAAGGCCCAATCCGCTGCCGCCTTCGTCCTGGTTGCGGGCGTCGTCGAGCCGCAGGAACGGCTTGAACACTTCTTCGCGCATGTTGGCGGGAATGCCGGGGCCGTCGTCGTCGACGGTGATGGTGAGGTAGCGGTGGTCTCTGTGGCCGGTGATCGAGATCGTATCGGCGTGCCGCGCTGCGTTGGAGACGAGGTTGGCGAGGCAGCGCTTGAACGAGGCCGGCTTCACCGTCACGACCGGCAGGCCGTGGAATGCGACCGTCGTGGTGTGGCCGTGGCGCTCGGCGTCGCTGCGCAACTCTTCCAGCGCCATCGCCATGTCGGTCGGCTGCGCGACCTCGCCGGAATCGCCGCGCGCGAAGGCGAGATAGTCCTCCAGCATCATCGACATCTCGTCGACGTCCTTGCGCATCGCGTCGATCTCCGGACCTTCGCCGAGCAGCGCGAGCTCGAGCTTGAAGCGGGTCAGGATGGTGCGCAGATCGTGCGACACGCCGGCCAGCATCGCGGTGCGCTGCTCGATCGAGCGCTCGACGCGCGCCTTCATCTCGATGAACGCCTGCGCCGCGCGCCGCACCTCGCGGGCGCCGCGCGGCCGGAAGTTCGGCGCCTCGCGGCCCTTGCCGAAACTCTCGGCGGCATCGGCGAGCCTTAGGATCGGCTTGATCTGGTTGCGCAGGAACAGCACCGCGACGATCAACAGGATCGTCGAGGTACCGAGCATCCAGAAGATGAAGATCTCCGAATTGGAGGCGTAGGCGGCGCTGCGCTGCGCGAAGATCCGCATCACGGAATCGTCGAGCTGGACGCGGATCTCGACCAGATTGGATTTGCCGACGGTGTCGATCCAGAACGGACGGTTGATCTGCCGGCCGAGTTGCACCGACAGCGTCTGGTCGAGCAGCGAGAAGAACGGCTTTGGTCCCGGCGGCGGCATGTCGCCCGCGGGGAGGAAATCGACCACGAGCTGCAGCTTCTGCGCGATGCGGCGGAGCTGCGCGCGGTCCTTGTCCTGCGGGTAGTTCTTGTAGACGTCGATCAGCGCGGCGATATCCGATACCACCGCGGCCGACAGCCGCCGCGTCACCGTGTTCCAGTGCCGCTCCATGAACACGAATGCGACCACGGTCTGCAGGATCACCATCGGCACGATCATGATCAGCAGCGCGCGGGCATAGAGGCCGGTCGGCATCCAGCTCTTGAACGCATTGCCAACAGCACCATTGGCCTTCGAGACGCGCTGCGACGCGTTCTTGATTAGGGTCAGGCCGGTGTCGAGCGTGCTCATGGCAAATTCTTCGGCAGCTGCTTACGGCGAGGCCACCAGGCGATAGCCGATGCCGCGCACCGCCTGCAGGAACAGCGGATTGGCGGGATCATGCTCGATCTTGCGGCGCAGGCGGTTGATCTGCACGTCGACCGCGCGCTCGTTGACGGTGCCGCCGCTGGTCAGCGCGGCACGCGGCACGGTCTCGCCCGGCGCGCTGGCGAGGATGCGCAGCATCTCGCGCTCGCGGTCGGTGAGATGGATGATCTCCTCGCCCTGGCGCAGTTCGCTGCGCTCGATATGAAACAGGTAGGGACCGAACGCGATCTGCTCGACCGCGGTGACCTGCGGCGGCGCGGTGCGCTTGAGGATGTTGCCGATGCGCAGCACCAGCTCGCGCGGCTCGAACGGTTTTGCGACATAGTCGTCGGCGCCGATCTGCAGGCCCTCGATGCGGGCTTCCGCCTCGTGGCGCGCGGTCAGCATGATGATCGGCACGGTCGAGGAGCTGCGAATGAAGCGGGCGAGGTCGAAGCCGTTTTCGCCGGGCATCATCACGTCGAGGATGAGCAGGTCGAAATGCAGCCCCAGCAGCTTGGCGCGGGCGTCGGTGGCGCTCATCGCCGTGGTGACGCGATAGCCTTCGCCGGAGAGGAAGCGCGACAACAGGTCGCGGATGCGGCGGTCGTCGTCGACCAGCAGAAGATGCGGCGCATCGTCGGCCGGCTCCGCCGGCGTGCGCAGCACGGTTGCAGCCTGCACCACGGTCACTCCCTTGCTTTTCTGCCGCCGAAGATCGCCTCCAGCACCTTGTCGGGATCGTCGCGGTCGATCATGGCGCGCAGGAACTGGCGAACCGTCTCGACACCCTCGGCATCGATTCCGGCGATTGCGCGGTTGATGCGATCGGTCTGCAGCCCGGCGAGCCGCGCGACCAGCGCTTCGCCCTTGGGCGTCGCGTAGAGCAGGCGCTGCCGGCGGTCGTTGTTGCCGGTCTTCTGCACGATGTAGCCCTCGTCCAGCAGCTGCTTGAGCACGCGCCCGAGCGATTGCTTGGTGATTCGGAGCACGTCGAGCAGATCCGCGACCTTCAGCCCGGGATAACGGGTGACGAAGTGGATGACCCGGTGGTGGGCGCGGCCGAAGCCGAACGCCTCCAGCTCCTGGTCGGCGTCACCGACAAAGTCCCGATAAGCGAAGAACAGCAGCTCGATAATGTCCCAGCGCAGTTCGCGCGCACCCGCCGGAGCGGCGGACGCGGCCTCGCTCCCCTGCGAATCGGGCTTGGCTGCCATGCCTGAGTAATTTATGTCAGTCATATTGACGTATCTTGGGTTCAATGTTACAAAACTGCCTGTCGCGACGAAACATTAGGTCGTTTCGCCCTCGACAGCGTTTGAGGCGGCCTGAAAGAGCCAGTGATGGCGGTTTGGGCCGCAAATTGGACTACCGTGCGATTGTCGAGCGGCATTTCGGCAAACATACTGGACTTCAGCAATCCGCAAAAGCATGTCTAACCGGCATGTTGGCAACGGAACCGGCCCGTCGGCCGGAAGTGGTGAAGTTCAGGCCGACCGAGTCCTTAGGCCCGGGAGAAACGGGCCGGCGCCGAGACATCGCGCCGGTTCCGACAGCGGAAAGCAACAAGAAGATGAGCTTGAAATTCGATATCCAGCCTGCGCCCAGCCCGACGCCCGAGAAGGAGCGCGTGGCGAAGCTCGTGGACCCCGGCTTCGGCCGGATCTTCACCGATCACATGGCGATCGTCCGCTATAACCAGGCCAAAGGCTGGCACGACGCGCGCATCGAGGCGCGGGCGAATTTTCCGCTCGATCCGGCCGGCGCCGTCCTGCATTACGCACAGGAAATTTTCGAAGGCCTCAAGGCCTACAAGCGCGACGACGGCGGCGTGAACCTGTTCCGCCCGGACGCCAACGCACGGCGCTTCCGTGATTCGGCCGAGCGCATGGCGATGGCGCCGCTGCCCGAGGACGTCTTCATCGATGCGGTCGACCAGCTGGTGCGGATCGATCGCGCCTGGATTCCGGGCGGCGAGGGCAGTCTCTATCTGCGTCCCTTCATGATCGCGAGCGAGATCTTCCTCGGCGTGAAGCCGTCGGCGGAATACATCTTCTCGGTGATTGCCTCGCCGGTCGGCTCCTACTTCAAGGGTGGGCCTGCGCCGGTGTCGATCTGGGTGTCGGAGAATTACACGCGCGCTGCGATCGGCGGCACCGGCGCGGTCAAGTGCGGCGGCAATTACGCCGCGAGCCTGCGCGCGCAGGCCGAGGCGATCCAGCATGGCTGCGATCAGGTGGTGTTCCTCGACGCGGTCGAGCGCCGCTACATCGAGGAGCTCGGCGGCATGAACGTGTTCTTCGTGTTCGACGACGGCTCGCTCGCGACGCCGCCGCTCGGCACCATCCTGCCCGGCATCACCCGCGATTCCATCATCGCGCTGGCCAAGGACGCCGGCACCAAGGTGCGCGAGGAGCCCTACACGATCCAGCAATGGCGCGCTGACGCCGCCAGCGGCAGGCTGAAAGAAGCCTTTGCCTGCGGCACCGCGGCGGTGATCTCGCCGATCGGCAAGGTGTGTTCGGCGAGCGGCAATTTCGAGATCAGCGGCGGCGTCGCCGGTCCGGTCGCGATGGGGCTGCGCAAGAAGCTGGTCGACATCCAGTACGGCCGCACCAACGATCCGCACAACTGGATCCGCAACGTCGCGTAAGGTGCGCGTGAGCGTAAGGCAGGCACGCTCTCTGATTCCCTCGCCCCGCGCTCTTGTCCGCCGAAGCCCGCCTTCGGGCGAAGGCGGATGCGGGGTCGAGACGAGCGAAGCTCGCTCTCGGAGGGTGGGGTGAGGGGCTCATCTCTCCGCGGGCACCGCCTTCGCAATAGACCGCGTGCCATGCCCCTCACCCGAAATTCGCTCGCGCGAATTTCGTCCTCTCCCCGCAAAAGGGCGGGGAGAGGTGAAACGCCGTCACTTTCCTGTGCGATCGGCCGTGGTTTGGTGAACGGCCCGGCGCGGACGCGCGACAAAGGCCTCGGTTGCTGCTCCGATCACCCAAGCCGCTCGCGTGACATATGGCCAAAACACTCACACCACGCCTGAACTGCGCCGCGCTGATCATGGCTACGGCGTTCTCGTTCGCGGCACCCAGTTTGCCGGCCCGGGCCGAAACCATCATCGACGTTCGCACCGCCGACGCGGAGATGAGTGCCGCCATCGCCCATGCCCGCGAGACGCTGCCGACCTTCTGGGCCTCCTATGAGGCGCCGAAGCCGTCCGAAACTGGCCATTCGCTCAAGGTCCGCTTCCCGACCGGCGGCAGCCGCGGCGAGCACATCTGGATGGCCGACGTCAAAAAACTGCCGAACGGCGGCTATTCCGCACGCTTCGCCAACCAGCCGCGCGATCTGCCGGGCAAGCGGGTGGGCGATCTGGTCGAATTCAAGCAGGCCGACATCTCGGACTGGATGTTCATGCGCAACGGCAAGATCGTCGGTGGCGAGACCATCAAGCCGCTCTTGAAGTCGATGCCGAAGGCCGAGGCCGACGCCCTGCGCGCGCGGATGGAGCAGCCGTAGAGCATGATCCGGACCCGGAGGGCCGCGTTAGCGCAAAGAGCGAAGCGGTTTTCCGAAAAGATCATGCTCAAACAAAGAGCTAAAGCGCGACGATCGCGCTTTAGGCGGCAAGCCCCGGGTTGCCGCAATTCGCGGCGGCTGGTAAACGCCGCGCATGGCCGACAAACCCAAAAAACCGCAGAAACTGAAGGCGCGCCTGCCGCGCGGGCTGGAGGATCGTGGCCCGGCCGCGATCAACGCCACGCGCCAGATGGTCGAGAAGATCCGCGCCGTCTACGAGCTCTACGGTTTTGAGCCGGTGGAGACGCCGGCGATGGAATACACCGACGCGCTCGGCAAATTCCTGCCCGACCAGGACCGCCCCAACGAGGGCGTGTTCTCGTTCCAGGACGACGACGAGCAGTGGATCTCGCTGCGCTACGATCTCACCGCGCCGCTGGCGCGCTACGTCGCCGAAAACTTCGATGCGCTGCCAAAGCCGTATCGCTCCTATCGCTTCGGCTATGTGTTCCGCAACGAAAAGCCCGGCCCCGGCCGCTTCCGCCAGTTCATGCAATTCGATGCCGACACGGTCGGCTCCGCTTCGCCGGCGGCGGATGCGGAGATCTGCATGATGGCGGCCGACACGATGGAGGCGCTCGGCGTTCCGCGCGGCGCCTATGTGGTGAAGGTGAATAACCGCAAGGTGCTCGACGGCGTGCTCGAGGCGATCGGGCTGAGCGGCGAGGAGAATGCGGCGCGCCGCCTCACGGTGCTGCGTGCGATCGACAAGCTGGACAAGTTTCCCGCCGACGAGGTGCGCAAGCTGCTGGGTCCCGGACGCTGGGATGGCGGCGAAGAGGGCAAGGGCGATTTCACCAAGGGTGCCGACCTGAGCGATGCAGATGCTCACATCGTGCTAGCCGTCACCGAAAAGCGCGACGATTGGCGAGAGGCGATTGCTGCCGCTGACATCTATTTGGCCAAGAGCGAAGTCGGACAGACCGGCGTGGCCGAGCTCGAAGAGATCGCCAAGCTGGTTGCGGCATCGGGCTATGGCGAAGATCGCATTCGCATCGATCCCTCGGTGGTCCGCGGCCTCGAATACTACACCGGCCCGGTCTACGAGGTTGAGCTGCTGCTCGACACCAAGGACGAGAAGGGCCGCCCGGTGCGGTTCGGCTCGGTCGGCGGCGGCGGCCGTTACGACGGCCTGGTCTCGCGCTTCCGCGGCGAGCCGGTGCCGGCGACCGGTTTCTCGATCGGCGTGTCGCGCCTGCAGGCTGCGCTCACCATGCTCGGCCAGCTCGATACGCGCGCCGAATTCGGCCCCGTCGTCGTCACCGTGTTCGACCGCGACCGCGTCGCCGACTACCAGAAGATGGTCGCAGCGCTGCGCCAGGCCGGCATCCGCGCCGAGCTCTATCTCGGCAACCCGAAGAACATGGGCAACCAGCTCAAATACGCCGATCGGCGCAACTCGCCCTGCGTCATCATTCAGGGCTCCGATGAAAAAGCGCGCGGCGAGGTGCAGATCAAGGATCTGATCGAGGGCGCCAAGGCCGCGGCCGCGATCGCCTCCAACCAGGAATGGCGCGAGACGCGGCCGGCGCAGTTCTCCTGCGCCGAGGCCGATCTGGTCGCCAAGGTGCGCGAAGTGCTGGCGCGGCATGACGTGAAGTGGGGATAGCTGGATTGCCCTGCGCGGGCTTGACCCGCGCAGCCATCTTCAAAAGGATGGCGCGCCGAACCCGGCAATGACCGGTTCGCATGTCAACGATAACAAGGGAGTTTTTCCGATGCCCGAGATCACCGTCAGCATGGCCGCCGGCCGCACCGAGGAACAGAAGCTCGGCATGATGCGCGACATCACCCAGGCGCTGGTGAAGAACCTCGGCGTCGACGCGGACGCGGTCGTGATCCAGATCAACGAAGCGCCGCTGCATCACAAGATGAAGGGCGGCAAGAGCTTCGTCGAACGCGCTGCGGCCGCGAAGAAGTGACGCGTTAGCGTCATTCCGGGGCGGCCCGTCAGGGCTGAACCCGGAATCTCGATCCGCCACTTCTGGATTCCGGGTTCACGCTTCGCGTGCCCCGGAATGACGTCTGAGGCACCATGGACGCACGCGACTTCATCACAATCGGCATGAGCGCCGAGCGCATGCTCGTGGTGCCGCCGGAGCGCACGGTCGGGCATTTCGTGCCCGGAATGCCGATGGTCTATGCGACGCCGATGATGATCCTTGAAATGGAGATGGCGTCGGGCGATGCCATCCGCGCCGCGCTGCAGCCCGGCTGGGTCACCGTCGGCACCGAGGTCGACATCCGCCATCTCGCCGCAGCGCTGGTCGGCGCCACGGTGCGCACCACCTCGAAGGTCATCGCGGTCGAGCGCCGCGTGATCCGCTTCGAGGTCGAAGCTTTTGAAGGCACGCGCAAGCTCGGCGAAGGCCGCCACGCCCGCGGCCTGATCAACGTCGCGAGTTTCAACAAGCGGCTCGCCGGGACGTCGGGGCAGGCGCCGTAGACCGGTGCGTCTGCGCTGGCCACAGACTCCAACGTCATCCTGAGGTGCGAGCCTTGCAGCGCTGTTGCGCTGCTGGGCGAGCCTCGAAGGATGGGCCGCGGGCCGTGCATCCTTCGAGGCTCGCAAGAGCTCGCACCTCAGGATGACGGGCTTACAGAAATGCTCGCGGCGGTGAGCACGCTGGCGCTTTGCCCACCCTGCAATCCTACTTCGCCAATTCCTTCGAGCGCTTCGTCGCCGCGGCGATGGCGCGGGTCATCAGCGGCTGCATGCCGTCATCAGCCATCAGCACCTCGAGCGCCGCGGCGGTGGTGCCGCCGGGCGAGGTGACGTTCTGGCGCAAGGTCGCCGACGGCAGATCCGAACGGTGCAGCAGCTCGCCGGAGCCGGCGACGGTCGCGCGCGCGAGCGTGGTCGCGAGCGGCTCGGGCAGGCCGGCGGCAACGCCGGCGCGCGCCAGCTCTTCGGCGAGCAGGAACACATAGGCCGGGCCGGAGCCGGAGACCGCGGTCACCGCGTCCATCAGGCCTTCATCGCCAATCCACTCGACGAGCCCGGTCGCCTGCAGCAGCGCATCCGTGGTGGCGCGCTGCGCGGCGGTGACTGTCTTTGCCGGCACCGCAACCGTGATGCCGCGGCCGATCGCCGCCGGCGTGTTCGGCATCGCGCGCACCACCGCGCCGCCGACGACCTCCTCCAGCGCGGCGATCGTGGTGCCGGCCATGATCGAGACCACCAGCGTTGCGGGGCCGACGAACGCCTTCAGCGCGGCGCCCGCCTCGCGGAACGATTGCGGCTTCACCGCGACGACCAGCGTATCCACCGCGCCGATGTCCTGCGCTTTCGGATTGAGCCGGACGCCCTTTGCCGCGAGCGCGGAAATCTCCGGCGAAAGGTAGGGATCGATCACCACGACCCGCTCGGGCGCAAGTCCCTGCGCCAGCCAGCCGGTCAGCATCGCGCCGCCCATCTTGCCCGCGCCCGCAAGCGCGATGGTACCGGTGGTATTCGTCAATGCGCTGCTTGATGTGCTCACAGGGCGCTCCACACATTCTCCCGTCGTCCCGGCGAAAGCCGGGACCCATAACCACACGCGGTTCTAGTAAAGCGAGAAGGGAGCCACAAGTTCAAGTGTCATTGCCGGGCTTGACCCGGCAATCCATCGACTTGGAAGATTTTGCTGGATGGATGCGCGGGTCAAGCCCGCGCATGACGATCGAGTTTGCGGAGCCTACGCCTCGCCCTCGGTGTCGAACATCGCGGCGGACATCGCCTCGGCCGCCGACTTGCCGGCCCACACCACGAACTGGAACGCCGGGTAGTAGCGCTCGCAGGCGTGGATGGCGTTGACCACCATGGTCTCGCACTGCGCGGTGGAGGCGGTGAGACCGCCGGGCAGCACCAGCGCCTGGCGATGCATGATCATGCCGGTGTGGGTCCACAGATCGAAATGGCCGACCCACAATTGCTCGTTGATGGCGGCGACCAGCCGCTGCACCTCGGCGCGCCGCGCCGGCGGAATCTTCATGTCGAACGCGCAGGCGAGATGCAGCGCGTCGATCTCGCCCATCCAGGTGAAGGAGAGCTGATAGTCGGTCCAGTCGCCCTTGGAGACGATGGTCACCTCGTCTTCGCCGGAACGCTCGAACGCCCAGTTGTTGTCGGTGGCGATATCCTCGACCACCGCAAGCGGGTTGTTCCGGGATTCGATTACGCTTTCGAGGAGGGACATGCCGACTCGACCCTTGTTCTTATGATGATCGGTTGATACGCACACGGAAGCCGGCATGCGACAAACAGCGTCGTGGCCGAGTGCAGTTCCTTTGAGCGGGCTTCCGGATGCCCCTGGACCTGACGCGGATGAAGTGATGTGATTTGCGGAATCCGCGCAACCGCACGCCGAGTCCGTCCACAGCCAAAGCGCGCGTCGTCCACAACTGATCTCCGCCACACTTTTGATTTTGAGAACAAATCGGAATCGGCGTGGTGCCGTAACGGTTTGTTAACTATTTATCGGCGCCTCAAAGCGGCCGTGAATCAGCTGCGGGAGCGCGCGATCGCGCCGCCGAGCCTCGCGGGGCGCTCATGGGGACATGCCGATTCTCCGTGCCAAGGTGCTTGCCCGCCTGTCGCGGTTTAGTCATATTTGCTGTCAGGCACGTCCATCCCGGGCGTGCCGATGTTCTCAGGGCGGGGTGGAAATCCCCACCGGCGGTAAGGGTGATGAGCCCAAGCCCGCGAGCGCCTTCCTCCGCGAAGCCGGGAGAAGGGTCAGCAGATTCGGTGCAACTCCGAAGCCGACGGTTACAGTCCGGATGAAAGAGAACGGTTGCGGCAGCCCGCGCGGATTCGCGTGGGGCTCGTGTCGTTGTCCGTGTGCCCTGATTCTGGTCCTGAAAGAGGAAAGCCATGAATCAGATGTTGCAAGACGCTGAAGTCCAAACTTCTCAAGCCCAAGCCACCGAAACCGAAAATGCTCCCGACACGCCGGCGCTTCCGCCGGCGGTGGAGCATCCACGCTTCGCCAAGCCCCAGCGCGTCGCCTTCGTGCAATCGGCCTGGCATCGCGACGTGGTCGAGGAGTGCCGCATCGCATTCCTGCGGGAGATCGAAGAGCGCCACATCACCAATGTCGATGTGTTCGAGGTGCCGGGGTCGTTCGAGATTCCGCTGCATGCGCAGATCCTGGCGAAGACGCGGCGCTACACCGCAATCGTCGCCGCCGGCCTCGTCGTCGACGGCGGCATCTACCGCCACGAGTTCGTCGCCGACACCGTGATCAAGGCGCTGATGGACGTGCAGCTGCGCACCGAGGTGCCGGTGTTCTCGGCGGTGCTGACGCCGCAGCAATTCCACGAGACCGAGGTGCACTACGACTTCTTCCGCAAGCACTTCGCCATCAAGGGCGTCGAGGTCGCGGAAGCCTGTGCCAACACGCTGCTCAGCCTGGAGCGCCTGCGCGGCCAGGTCGCGGCCGGGATCGTCGGCTAGCACTGGTGCAAATGCGATCCCGGCATGCGCGCCGGGATCGCTCGCCTGCTGCGCTTTCGGCTATGCTTGCGGGCATAAAACAAAAGCGTGGGAGGCGTCCATGACCGAACAACATTCCACCGACTGGCTCGGCCTGTCGGGCCGCGTTGCCGTCGTCACCGGTGGAGGCGGCGGCATCGGCCGCGCCACGGCCGTCAGCTTTGCCCGTGCCGGCGTCAAGGTCGCCGTGATCGATCGCGACGAGCGCGGGCTGGCGGGGACGCAAGAGCAGCTGCGCGAGTTTGGCGAGCACCATCTCGTCCAGGCGTGCGACACGACGAGTGCCGACAGCGTCGCGGCCGCCGCCGACGCGGTGGAACGCGCGCTCGGGCCGTCCGACATCCTCGTCAACACCGCCGCGGTGCTGCGTCCCGGCGGGCTCGACACGCTGTCGCTCGCCGAATGGAATGCGGTGCTCGCGGTCAATCTCACCGGCTACTTCATTTGCGCGCAGGCGTTCGGCCGCCAGATGCGCAAGATCGGGCGCGGCAGCCTGATCCACGTCGCCTCGATCGCCGCCAGTAACGCGCAGGGCCAGAGCGGCGCCTACAGCGTCAGCAAGGCCGGCGTTGTGATGCTGTCGCAGCAGCTCGCCGCCGAATGGGGGCCGCACGGCATCCGCAGCAATGTGGTCAGCCCGGGCCTCGTGGTGACGCCGATGAGCCAGGCGTTCTACGATACGCCGGGGGTCACCGAGCGGCGCACCGCCGTGGTGCCGCTGCGCCGGATCGGCGCGCCGCAGGACATGGCGGATGCGACGCTGTTCCTGGCCAGCGACCGCTCGTCCTATGTCAACGGCGAGGAGATCATCGTCGACGGCGGCTATGCGCGGACCCTGATGAGCCACGTGCCGCGGCCGGGATTTTGAAGCGGCGGCGCGGCCGATCGGCAATCAATAACGGCCGCCACTGCCTTTTTGCTGCGTGATCCATTCCGACAAGGTCTTGGGTCGCGCTTCCGCTGTGCCGCGATTTGATTGGCCCGGAATTGCCTTGTTCCGGACCGCCGTCTGCGGGCGTTGTCGGAGCTCCCGCGCGTCCGGCGCCGTGGCGGCCTTTGACGCTGCGGCCAGATGGTCGGCGGCCTCCTTTTCGAGACGCAGTTTCTTCAAGCGCGCCATCTTGTCACGCTCAGCTTCGGCTTCAGCAGTGTCGGACAGCAGCGTCTTCGGGTGAGCGGTCTCGGCGGGCACGAGGAGCCCGATGATGGTTTCTTCGCCAAGCGCCTTGCAGGCTTCGAAGCGGTGCAGTCCCTCGACCAGAACGAAGCGGTCTTCGTCGGATCGAACCAGGATAGGAGCCTGCTGGCCGACGGCCAGAATACTTTCGGCGATTTCCTGAACCAGCTCGGGCTTGAGAGCTTTCTTCCGCTTCACCGGAACGTAGATCTTGTCGATCGGGAAGCTTTCCGGTTTGGGCATAGCTTCACCTCCGTAAGGATCGAGTTCCCATCCAGAGCACCAGGCGCCGGGAGCGGGACTTTAAGGATGAAGCGCCCGAGCGCCAAGGTAATTCCTTCGGGCCGACTGGACCACCCGCACGCGCGGGTGATGACATCGAGTTGGTCGATTAACAGTTGAAGCAGATCAACCCGTCATCCTGAGGCGCTCGCTCTGCGGCGCACTTGCGCCGCAGCGCGAGCCTCGAAGGATGAATCGGCCACAGACGGGGCCGTCGATCCTTCGAGGCTCGCAAGAGCTCGCACCTCAGGATGACGGATCCGACGGTGGCGCCACACGCTCACTGTCGTCCCGAAGGCTGGGCCCACAGGTTAGTGCCGCAATGGAGCGCGGTGGTGATGGGTCCCGGCTTCGCCGGGACGACGGCTAATACCGAACTTAGTCGAACAGGCTCGACACCGACTCTTCCGCGGCGGTGCGGCCGATCGCCTCCGCGATCAGGCCGGCGATCGAGATGGTGCGGATGTTCGGCGACTTGTTGACCGCCTCGGTCGGCAGGATCGAGTCGGTGATGACCAGCTCCTTCAGCCGCGACGAGGCGATGCGCGCGGCGGCGCCGCCGGACAGCACGCCGTGGGTGATGTAGGCCGAGACCTCCTTGGCGCCGTGCGCGATCAGCGCCTCAGCCGCGTTCACCAGCGTGCCGCCGGAGTCGACGATGTCGTCGACCAGGATGCAATTGTAGCCGGCGACGTCGCCGATCACGTTCATCACCTCGGACTCACCGGGGCGCTCGCGGCGCTTGTCGACGATCGCGAGCGGGGTGTTGATGCGCTTGGCGAGGCCGCGCGCCCGCGCCACGCCGCCGACGTCGGGCGACACCACCATCACCTTGGCGAGGTCGAACTTTTCCCTGATGTCGCGCACCATCAGCGGTGCCGCGAACAGATTATCGGTCGGGATGTCGAAGAAGCCCTGGATCTGGCCGGCATGCAGGTCGAGCGTCATGACACGGTCGACGCCGGCGCGCGAGATCAAATTGGCGACCAGCTTGGCCGAGATCGGCGTGCGCGAACCGGATTTCCGGTCCTGGCGGGCATAGCCGAAATACGGCACCACCGCGGTGATGCGGCGCGCCGAGGCGCGGCGCAGCGCGTCGGTGATGATCAGCAGCTCCATCAGATTGTCGTTCGCCGGATACGACGTCGACTGCAGGATGAACATGTCCGAGCCGCGGATGTTCTCCTGGATCTCGACGAAGATCTCCATGTCGGCGAAGCGCCGGACCACGGCCTTGGTCAGTTCGAGGCCAAGCCCCTTGGCGATGTCCTGCGCCAGCGCAGGATTGGAGTTGCCGGCGACGAGCTTGATTGATCCGTTCTTTGCCGACATCGATGCTTCCCCCCGCGCCTTGCTGGATACGACGTGCAGCATCTCAAGTCCTTACAGAACCGGCGGGTTTTCGGTGCGCGAGGGAATATCAGGATGGCGCCTCGGCTGGCAACCCATTAGCCCGGCTCGACCAGCGTTTTCTTGGGCAAAAATACCCCTTCTCCGGGGTATCGCGGGGTTTAGTTAGCGGAATATCCGAGCGCGACGGTCTCGGCCGCCGCCGGCGGTGGGGCGTTGGCGACCGCGGGGCCGCGCAGCTCGGGGGCCGGGCCGGGCGCAGGGCTCGCCGCGCCGCCATTGATCATGCTGGAGAGACCGCTGAGGCCGGCCTGGGCGATCTTGCGCAGCACCAGATCGTCGGCGGCGGCCCAGGCGTCGCGGCCCGCTTTGCCGGCGGGCTCCTCGCCGGAGAGGCGGAGCGCGCGCTGCTGGTTATTGTCGTAGACGTCCCACACCCACGCGATCACGGTGCGGCCGCGCACCACCTGCGCCGACAGATAGCTGCGGACGCGATAGGCCGCCGCGCCTTCGCGCGACACGATCGAGAGACTGCGCAGCTTCGATTCGCTGTCGAGCACGCCGACCATGCGGTCGAACACCTGCGGCGGCGGGCCGTCGATCGATTCGAACGTAACAGTCGCGCCGCTCGCCGGCGTTGCCATCGCATAGGAATCGGCCGCACCGCCGCCGGCGGCGCAGCCACCGAGCGTGCCGCCGATCGCAAGCCAAGTCGCGGCGATCGCGACGCGTACGATCGTCCCGGTTCGAGACTGGCTGTTTGACGCTTCCCTCATTTGCGTCCTGCGATATCGTTAAAACCGCTTAACGTCTAGGGCAGCGAGGGCACAGCGCCGTGAGCGAAACCGCCCGCAAAGGGGATGGATGGCAGGCTCGCCTGAAGAAACCACGGCAAAACAAGAATCTACGGCCTGATTCTGGGCCGACCTGAGCCAGGCCGCGGGATCGCATTTCTGTGTTCAGTCGGCCAGATGATGCCGCATCGCCTCGGTGATCCAGCTCCATTCCCGGTTTGGCTGGCATCCGGCGATTGTCCGCGCTCAGCCTTCCAGCGCGATCGCGTGAACGTGGCGGCCGTAATCGGCTTCCTTGCGGTGCACGGAGCGGCGATAGCTGAAGCAACGCTCGTCGGCATAGGTGTCGATGCCGAGATCGTCGATCATCAGCACGCCGGCATTTTCCAGCCGCATCCGGATGAAGCCGGCGAGATCGAACATCGCATGGCCGTCGCGTTCGCCGGGGATGAAGAACATCCCGTTCTCGGCATCGGCATCGATGAAGCGCGCGACGAACTCGCTGCCGACCTCGTAGGACTCCTGGCGGATCATGGGGCCGATCGCGGCGACGATGCCGCTGCGGTCGGCGCCGAGCTTCTCCATCGCGGCGATGGTCGATTCCAGGATGCCGGTCAGCGCGCCCTTCCAGCCGGCATGCGCCGCGCCGATCACGCGCGCATTGGGATCGACCAGCAGGATCGGGCCGCAGTCGGCGGTGGTCACCGATATCGCGAGGCCCTCGGTTCGCGTCACCAGCGCGTCGGCCTTGGGACGCGGGGCGCCGTTCCACGGCTCGGTGACGACAGCGACGTCGGGCGAATGCACCTGATGCACGCTGATCAGCTGCGCGAGCGGCACGCCGAGCTGCTCGGCCATCCGCCGCCGGTTCTCGGTGACCTTGGCCGGATCGTCGTTGGAGCCGAGGCCGCCATTGAGGCTGGCGTAGACGCCGTCGGAGACGCCGCCCTCGCGCGAGAAGAACGCGTGGCGCAGGCCCGGAATGGCCGACAGCAGCGGAGATCCCAGTGTCATGACTATTCAGCCTCGTCAGGTTGATCGCTGAGGCCGGCGATCGAGGTGAGGCGCGGATCGGAGATCGCCATCGCCTTGAACATCGAGCCCATGCCGCCGCGGCCCGAATCGGTCAGCCGCTTCAGCGCAGCGGCAATGTCGGCGGAGACTTCCGGGCTGGCCTTGGCCATCAGCCCCGCGGCGCGGGCCTCGACGCCGAGGCGCTTGAGGAAGTCGCCCTGCGTCACCGGCCCGTGCACGTTGGCGCCGACATCCTCGGCGGCCCGCGCCAGCGCCTGGAAATCGACATGGGCGGTGATGTCGGCCTCGCCCGGGTTCTTCAGCGGGTCGGCGAAGCTGTGGCGCGCGATCGCCTGGAAGGTGTCGCCGGCGTCGCTGCGCAGATGCCCGTAGTCGATGATCAGCGCGGCGCCGTCCTGGTCGCGCACCCGCGTCGCGAGCTTCATGATCTCGGTGTCGGGCCGCCATTCGAAGATCGCGCCCATCGGCGCGGCGCGCACCAACGGCGGCAGCAGCACCTCGAAGTTCGGCACCGGGTCGGGGGTGGCGGCGAAGTACAGCCGGCCATTGGCATCGATCCCGACGGTGCGCTCGTGCCAGCCGGTCTCGCGCCGGACCATCTGGTGGA
Source organism: Bradyrhizobium ivorense (assembly GCF_900696085.1). GTDB lineage: Bacteria > Pseudomonadota > Alphaproteobacteria > Rhizobiales > Xanthobacteraceae > Bradyrhizobium > Bradyrhizobium ivorense. Next base: position 270,610 of record NZ_CAADFC020000008.1, on the reverse strand, counting down.
TCGGCAGCACGTCGAAATATTCGTTGGCGAGAATGACCGCGGGTCCCTCGGGCACCTCGTCGATGCTCTCGTGCCAGGTGATGTTACGCACCCCCGCCAGCGTCGCGCTCTGTTTTTCGCGCAGCACCGGGTTGACCTCGACGAGGTGGATGCTGAGCGACTGGTACAGCGGCGGCAGCACGCGGAGCGCGCGCAGCGCATCGGCCATCATGGTGCCGCGGCCGGGCCCGAGCTCGATCAGGCGCAGCGTCGCCGGCGAGCCGATCGCGCGCCAGATCGAGGCGCTCCACAGCCCGAGCAGTTCGCCGAACATCTGGCTGACTTCCGGCGCCGTGGTGAAATCGCCGTCGCGGCCCAGCGGATCACGCGAGAGATAGTAGCCGTACTGCGGATGCATGAGGCACAATTCCATGTAGCGCCAGACCGGCATCGGCCCGGACAGCTTGATCAGCTTCCTGATCTCGTCCAGCAGAGGAGAGGGGTCGCTCACGGCTGTCCTTGAACTGAGCTTGAAACGGAGTCGGGCGCCGGCCCGTTCGCCTTGCGGCGGACGGCGGCCACGATGATGATAGCGCCGACAATAATCATTGGCACCGACAGCAACATACCCATGGTTAACCCGCCCCACAGGAATCCGAGCTGCGGGTCGGGCTCTCTGAAATGCTCGCCGATGATTCGGGCAATGCCGTAGATCGCGATGAAGCTGCCGAGGATCAGGCCGGGCCGCCGCAAGGCCCCCATCCGGATCATAATGGCGAGGATGGCAAACAGCACGATGCCCTCCAGGCCCGCCTCGTAAAGCTGGCTCGGATGCCGCGGCAGCGGCCCGCCATTGGGAAAGATCATGGCCCAGGGCAGGCTGGCCTCGGCCGGGCGGCCCCATAATTCGCTGTTGATGAAATTGGCGAGGCGGCCGAGGAACAGCCCGATCGGCGCCACCGCGGTGGTGATGTCGCCAAGCGACAGGATCGAGATGTTGTTGCGGCGGGCAAACCACATCACGGCGGCGACGCAGCCGAGGAAGCCGCCGTGGAACGACATGCCGCCCTTCCACAATTCGAGGATTTCCGCCGGGTGCTCGATGAAGAACGGCAGATTGTAGAACAGCACATAGCCGGTGCGGCCGCCGACGATGATGCCGATGGTGACCCAGAGGATGAAGTCGTCGAGCTGCGGCAGCGTGATCGGCGCTGGTCCGCCCCACAGCCGCTCCTTCTTGATCAGCGAGCGGGCGTAGATCCAGCCGAGCACGATGCCGACGATGTAGGCCAGCGCATACCAGCGGATCACGATCGGCCCGAGCGAGACCGCGACGGGGTTGAACACCGGAAAGTCGATCAGCAGGAACGGCATCGGGATCAGAGCGCTTTCGTATAGACGGCGTAGGGCACGCCATGGATCGGCGGAGCATCGTGGCGCTTGCCGAAACCCATCTTCAGATACATCGGCAGTGCGACCGTCATGATGGGGCTCGTGTGCAGCGCGATCATCGGACTTAGGTCGCGCCGTGCTCGCGCAATGCATTCCGAGGTCAACGCATGCCCGAGTCCCTTGCCCCTGTCGACGGGGTCGACGACCAGCATGCGGATGATCGGCCACTCCTGGTCGAAGAACGCGGCTTTTTTAATGCCGGGACGGAAGTAGGCGACCGCGCCCGCCGCCCGGTCGCCGATCTCGGCGACGATGATCTCGCCGCTGGAACTGAGCTCGGAGGTTTTTGCCAGGCCGGCGCGCATCGCCGGCCAGTCGCTGTACTGCTCGCGGAATTGGTCGAAGGCGGCGAGCGCGAGCCGGTTCACCGCGCCGGCGTCGGACGTCCGGTAGTCCCGGATGCGCGCGCGCTCCGTCATCGCTGTGCCTAGACCAGGTTGCGGCGATAGAGCGCCAGCAGCCGCTCCCAGTGCCGTTCGGCGGCGTCGCGGTCGTAGACCGGGCGCTTGAGGAAGGCAAAACCGTGATGCGTGCCGGGATAGATCTCGACCTCGTTGTTCGATCCCTTCATCCCCGCCTTCACCCGCTCAATGATCTCGGCCGGCGCGTAGATGTCGGTCTCGGCGCAGGCGAAATAGAGCTCGGCCTTGGTCTTGGCTGCGGCGAGATGTGGGCTGTCGGGCTGATCGGTCGCCAGATGGGTGCCGTAGACCGAGGCGGCGGCCTTGACCCGATCAGGGAAATGCGTCGCCGCGTTTACCGCATAGCGGCCGCTCATGCAGTAGCCGACGGTGCCGACGATTTTGGTGTTCGCTGCCTTCTGGGTCTCGGCATAGGCGAGCAGGCCCTTGGTGTCTTCCATCACCAGCGGGATGTTGAGCGAGCTCATCAGCGCGAACATCCGCTTGCGCTCCGGCGATTCCGGATCGGGATTGATCGGGCCGAGCTCCATCACGCCGGCGCGGTAGTACATGTTGGGCAGCATCACGTAGTAGCCCGAGGTGCCGAGCCGCCGCGCCATGTCGCGCAGCTCCTCGCGGATCGCCGGCGCATCCATGTAGAAGATGACGACGGGAAACGGGCCGCCGCGCTCGGGATGGGTGATGAAGGTGGTGGTCTTGCCGTCCTTGGTCTCGATCTCGACGGTGTGCTCGATCATGGCGTTTCTGCTCGCGTTGAGAGGTGCGATTTCTGTTGTGGGTTCAATACGATTGCAAGGAAAGGCTGTTATGACAAGGCGAGCCGGGTGGGGCCTGCCATTCGCGCCGCACTTGAACCTGTCGGCGCGGATCGCCATTGTCTTTGCGCGCCCCTAGTGAATGCGGAGAGCCTGCCAGATGACCCAGACCAGCAACCGGTTTTTCGACGAGATCGGCCGTCTGATGAACGACGCCGCGGGCGCCGCCCAGGGCGTCAAGCGCGAGGTCGATCAGGTCATGCGCAACCAGGCCGAACGCATCCTGCGCGAGCTCGACGTGGTCAAGCGCGAGGAGTTCGACGCGGTCAAGGACATGGCCCGCCTGGCGCGCGAGGAGAACGAGACGCTGAAGGCGCGGATCTCAGCGCTGGAAGCCAAGCTCGGCATCGCCCCGGGAACGCCGGGCTGACCTTTTCACCCTCCCCTGGAGGGGGAGGGTCGGCTCATATTGAGCGCAGCGAAATGTGAGCCGGGGTGGGGTGAAGGTCCCTCCGCTCGACCAGTGCCCGTGTTGGGAGATCACCCCACCCCGGCCCGCATGCCGCTTCGCTGCATGCGGTCCGACCCTCCCCCTCAAGGGGAGGGTGACGCAAGAAAATTTCCTTCATTTCCTTGTCATTTCGCCCCTTTGGGGCTAAAAGCCCGCCACGTCCGCGGCCCCCGCACCCCTGGAGGCTTGCTGTGGACTTGAGCATGGGCCGCTTTGCGGCCTTTAACTTTTCAAATACAAGGACTTAACGCTATGGCGACCGTCAAGGAATTGAAGGCGACCGCGCGTCCGAAGAGCGGCAAGGGGGCCGCCCGGGCAGAGCGTCGCGCCGGGAGAGTTCCCGGAGTGATCTACGGCAACAACCAGCCCCCGGTGACCATCTCGGTCGACGACCGCGAACTGCGCCAGCGCATCCTGGCCGGCCGGTTCCTGACCACGATTTATGAGATCGATCTCGAGGGCAAGAAGCACCGCGTGATTCCGCGCGACTTCCACCTCGATCCGGTGAAGGATTTCCCGCTCCACGTCGACTTCATGCGGCTCGGCGAAGGCGCGACCATCCGCGTCAGCGTTCCGCTGCACGTCGTCGGCGCTGAAACCGCGCCCGGCATCAAGCGCGGCGGCACCGTCAACATCGTCACCCACGCGCTCGACCTCGAGTGCTCGGTCGACAACATCCCGCAATACATCGAGGCCAATGTCGGCAGCCTCGAGATCAGCCACTCGCTGCATCTCTCCGACGTCAAGCTGCCTGCGGGTGTGAAGTCGCTGGCCCGTGAGGACGCCACGCTGGTCACCATCGTGCCGCCGTCCGGCTACGCCGAAGAGCAGAAGGCCGCGGCTGCGGCGGCTGCTGGCGGCGCGGCTGCGCCGGCCGCGGGTGCTGCGGCTCCGGCTGCTGCGGCGGCCCCGGCTGCGGGTGCTGCGGCTCCGGCCGCGGCGGCCAAGGCGCCTGCCGGCGGCGACAAGAAGAAGTAAGGGGGCAGGTCGGCGCGCGATCGCTTGATCACGCGCCGGCATGGGATGCCGCGCCATGCGCCTCTTTGTCGGTCTCGGTAATCCCGGCGCCAGATACGCCAGCAACCGCCACAATATCGGGTTTCTGGCGGTTGACGAGATTGCGCGGCGTCATGGTTTCGCACCATGGCGCCGTCGCTTTCAGGGCGAGACCTCCGAAGGCGTGCTCGACCACGAGAAGGTCGTGCTGCTGAAGCCAACCACCTACATGAACGAGTCAGGCCGCGCGGTGCAGGAGGCGGCGAACTTCTTCAAGCTCGCACCCGCCGACATCACCGTGTTCCAGGACGAGCTCGAACTGCCGCCGGGCAAGGTGCGCGTCAAGATCGGCGGCGGCATCGCCGGCCACAACGGGCTGCGCTCGATCTCGGCGCATATCGGCAACGAGTATCGCAGGGTGAGGCTCGGGATCGGTCATCCCGGCGTCAAGGAGCTCGTGCACAGCCACGTGCTGTCGGACTTCGCCAAGAGCGACCGGGCGTGGGTGGAGGCCCTGTGCGAGGCCGTCGCCGACAATGCCGCCCTGCTGGCGAAAGGGCACAACGCCTCGTTCGCCAACAAGGTGCATCTGACGATGCAGGCCAAGGGATTTTTCGACAAGGGTGAGAACGGCGGAGAGCCCGCCTGATCCGCTTGTCGTCATGCCCGGCCTTGTGCCGGGCATCCACGTCTTTTGCGCGACATGCAGCGCAAGACGTGGATGGCCGGGACAAGCCCGGCCATGACGAGCCAAAACAATGTTGAGGAAGACATGGGATTCAAATGCGGAATCGTTGGGCTGCCTAACGTCGGCAAGTCGACGCTGTTCAATGCGCTGACCGAGACGGCGGCGGCGCAGGCGGCGAACTATCCGTTCTGCACCATCGAGCCGAATGTCGGCGAGGTGGCGGTGCCCGATCCGCGGCTGGAGAAGCTCGCTGCGGTCGCGAAGTCGGGGCAGATCATCCCGACCCGGCTGACCTTCGTCGATATCGCGGGCCTGGTCCGTGGCGCCTCGCAGGGCGAAGGCCTCGGCAACCAGTTCCTCGCCAACATCCGCGAGACCGACGCCATCGCGCACGTGGTGCGCTGCTTCGAGGACTCTGACATCACCCATGTCGAAGGCAAGATCGCGCCGATCGCCGACATCGAGACCATCGAGACCGAGCTGATGCTCGCCGACCTCGACAGCCTGGAAAAGCGCGTCGACAATCTCACCAAGAAGGCCAAGGGCAACGACAAGGAAGCCAAGGAGCAGCTCGATCTGGTCAACCGCGCGCTGGTGCTGCTGCGCGACGGCAAGCCGGCCCGCGCTCTGGAGCGCAAGCCGGAGGAGGAGCGCGCATTCCGCATGCTCGGGCTGTTGACTTCGAAGCCCGTGCTGTATGTCTGCAATGTCGAGGAGGCCTCCGCCAAGGACGGCAATAACTTCTCGAACGCCGTGTTCGAGCGCGCCAAGCAGGAGGGCGCGGTCGCGGTGGTGATTTCGGCCAAGATCGAATCAGAGATCGCGACGCTGTCGCGTGCGGAGCGCGCCGACTTCCTGGAGACGCTGGGTCTCGAAGAGGCCGGGCTCGATCGCCTGATCCGCGCCGGCTACCAGCTGCTCGACCTCATCACCTATTTCACCGTCGGCCCGAAGGAAGCCCGCGCCTGGACCATCGACCGCGGTACCAAGGCGCCTGCCGCCGCCGGCGTGATCCACACCGATTTCGAGAAGGGCTTTATTCGCGCCGAGACCATCGCCTATGACGACTACATCGCCGGCAACGGCGAAGCCGGCGCGCGCGATGCCGGCAAGCTGCGGCTCGAAGGCAAGGACTACGTCGTCGCCGACGGCGACGTGATGCATTTCCGGTTCAATACGTGATCGCGATCACGGCCGCACCTTCTTCCCTTCTCCCCTTGTGGGAGAAGGTGGCGCGAAGCGCCGGATGAGGGTATGCCTCCGCGGACTCAGGACGTGGGAGTATGCGGAGAGATACCCCCTCACCCGGATCGCATCTGCGATGCGATCCGACCTCTCCCACAAGGGGAGAGGTGAACTTCCGCCGCTGCTTTCACCTTCTCGCCTTCACCGGTCCGCCCGGCCGATCACGTCCATCAGCTCGGTGATCTTGCGCCGCTGGTCGGCCTTGTCGCCGGAGGCGATCGCGTGCTCGACGCAATGCGCGACATGGTCGCGCAGCACCTCTTCCTCGACGCGGCGCAGCGCCGCGCGCGCCGCGGCGATCTGCGTCACCACGTCGATGCAGTAGCGGTCGTCCTCGACCATGCCGGCCAATCCGCGGATCTGACCTTCGATCCGTTTGAGCCGTTTTAAACAGGATGCCTTGATCTCTTCCCTCATAAGGCTCATATACCCCCCTAGGGTATCTAAATCAAGAGGCCGGGATACCGGCCGGGAAGAGTTGCCGTGGCACACGCAGAGCACGACCATTCGCACGGGCATCATCATGATCACGGCGCCGCGCACGCCTGTTGCGGCGGCAAGCATGATGATAGTGCCGCGCCCGCTGAGGCGGCGTTCGCGATCGATCCGGTCTGCGGCATGAAGATCAATCCGGCGACCGCGAAGCACCGCTTCAGCTACAAGGGCGAGGAGTATCTGTTCTGCAGCGGCCGCTGCCGCGAGCGCTTTGAGGCCGAGCCGGAAAAATTCCTGAAGCCTCGCGAGGCGGAGCCGCCGGCGCCTGCCGGCACCATCTACACCTGCCCGATGCATCCGGAGGTGCGCCAGGTCGGTCCCGGCAGCTGCCCGATCTGCGGCATGGCGCTGGAGCCCGAGCAGGTCTCGCTCGATGACGGCCCCGATCCCGAACTGATCGACATGACGCGGCGGTTCTGGATCAGCCTCGCGCTCACGCTGCCGGTGTTCGTGCTCGAGATGGGCAGCCATCTCGGGCTGATGCATCTGGTGCCGCAGAGCTGGTCGAACTGGATCTCGCTGGTGCTGGCGACGCCGGTGGTGCTGTGGGCCGGCGCGCCGTTCTTCGTGCGCGGTTGGCAGTCGCTAGGGCTTGATCCCGAAAAGTGGCTTTCCGGTTTTCGGACCAGATCAAGCCCCACTGAAAAGCGCACGCGCAATCTCAACATGTTCACGCTGATCGCGATGGGCACCGGCGTCGCCTATGTCTACAGCGTCGTCGCCACGCTGGCGCCAGATCTGTTCCCGCCGACCTTCCGCGACATGCATGGCGCGGTCGCGGTGTACTTCGAGGCGGCCGCCGTCATCACCGTGCTGGTGCTGCTCGGCCAGGTGCTGGAGCTGCGCGCCCGCGCGCAAACCTCCGGTGCGATCCGCGCGCTGCTCGGCCTCGCGCCGAAGACGGCACGACGGATCACCGAGCACGGCGACGAGGACATCGCGATCGACGCGATCAAGGTCGGCGATCGCCTGCGTGTGCGTCCCGGCGAGAAGGTCCCGGTCGACGGCGTCGTGATCGAGGGCAGCGCCGTGATCGACGAATCCATGGTCACGGGTGAATCGATGCCGGTCACCAAAGCTGTCGGGCAGAATGTGATCGGCGGCACGGTGAACCAGAGCGGCGGCCTCGTGATGCGCGCCGACAAGATCGGCCGCGACACCATGCTGGCGCGGATCGTCGACATGGTGGCCAAGGCGCAGCGCTCGCGGGCGCCGATCCAGCGCCTCGCCGACCGCGTCGCCGGCTGGTTCGTGCCGGCGGTGATCGCCGCGGCCGTCGCTGCGTTCGCCGCCTGGGCGATGTTCGGCCCTGAGCCGCGCCTGACCTTCGCGCTGGTCGCCGCCGTGACCGTGCTGATCATCGCCTGCCCGTGTGCGCTGGGACTGGCGACGCCGATGTCGATCATGGTCGGTGTCGGCCGCGGCGCGCATTCCGGCATTTTGATCCGCGACGCGCAGGCGCTGGAGCGGATGGAGGCGATCGACACGCTGGTGATCGACAAGACCGGCACGCTGACCGAGGGCAAGCCGAAGGTCGTGCGCATCATCCCTGCCGAGGGCTTTGATGAAGACGGTTTGCTGCGTCTGGCCGCCAGCGTCGAGCAGGGCAGCGAGCATCCGCTGGCGCAGGCCATCCTCGCGGCGGCAAAGCAGCGCACGCTTGCGGTTGCCGCCGTCAGCGATTTTGCCTCGCCCTCCGGCAAGGGTGCGACCGGTACGGTCGACGGCAAGCAAGTTGCGCTGGGCAACGCAGTGCTGATGGGCGAATTGAAGATCGCAACGTCGGCGCTGGACGAGGCCGCCGAGGCCGCGCGCCGCGACGGTGCGACCGCGATCTACGTCGCGGCCGATGGCCGGATTGCGGGCGTGATCGCGATCGCCGATCCCGTAAAGCCGTCGGCGGCGAGCGCGCTGCAGGCGCTGCGCGCCGAGGGCCTCCGCGTCGTGATGCTGACCGGCGACAACGAGACCACCGCGCGCGCGGTGGCGCGCACGCTCGGGATCGACGAGGTCGAGGCCGGCGTGCTGCCGGAGCGCAAGAGCGAGGTGGTGCAGCGGCTGCGCGGCGAGGGCCGCACCGTCGCGATGGCCGGCGACGGCGTCAATGACGCGCCGGCGCTGGCAGCCGCCGACGTCGGCATCGCCATGGGCGGCGGCACCGACGTTGCGATCGAGAGCGCCGGCATCACGCTGTTGACCGGCGACCTCACTGGCCTCGTGCGCGCGCGAAAACTGTCGGTCGCGACCATGCGCAACATCCGCCAGAACCTCGCCTTCGCCTTCGTCTACAACGCCGCCGGCGTGCCGATCGCGGCCGGCGTGCTGTATCCGCCGTTCGGCATTCTGCTCTCGCCGATGCTCGGCGCCGCCGCGATGGCGCTGTCCTCGGTCAGCGTCATCGGCAATGCGCTGCGACTGGGAAGGGCGAAGCTGGATTAGAGCTCTCCCTTGCCTCTCCCGCCTGCGGGGAGAGGCCGGATCGCATCGCAAGATGCGATCCGGGTGAGGGGGACTCTCCACGAACTCATCTCTCACCGTGATTGCGGATGCAGCCCCTCACCCCAACCCTCTCCCCGTAAAGAACGGGGAGAGGGAGAAGGAAGTGCGTAGCCCGGATGTAGCGCAGCGAAATCCGGGGCCGCTCTTTCCGCATCGCGATCCCGGATTGCGCTTCGCTGCATCCGGGCTACGAAGTTCACGCCGGCTGCAGCACCGTGGCCCTCCGCTCGATCTCCGCATCGAGCCAGGTCGCGAGATCCTCGCTGACCTCGATCATCGGCAGCCGCACTTCGGGGCTGTCGATCAGGCCCTGCCGCCACAGCCAGTGCTTGGCCGGCGCCGGGCTCGGCTCGGCGAACAACAGCCGCGTCAGGCCGGCGACGCTGCGCCATGCGGCTTGCGCGGCATCGCGATTGCCCTGGTGCAGCAGCGTGCGGATCGCGGCGAAGGTCTTGGTCTCCAGATGCGCCGACAACAGGATCGCGCCGTCGGCGCCGTCGGAGAGCGCATCGAAGGTCTGCGCGTCCTCGCCGGTTAGCACGCGGAAGCCGGCGGGCCGCCGCGCGAGAAAGTCGATCGACTGCGCGCGGTCGGCGCAGCAATCCTTCATGCCGACGATGTTTTGATGCGCGGCGAGCGCCAGCAGCGTCTCGTTGGTCAGGTTCACCGCCGTGCGATACGGGATGTTGTAGAGCACGATCGGCGCAGCGGCGTGATCGGCAAGCGCATTGAAGTGCTGCAGCAGGCCGCGCTGCGAGGGCCGCGTGTAATAGGGGCTCGCGATCAGATAGCCGCTGATCGGCCAGTCGCAGGTATCGTCCAGCGTCTCCTTCATGCGGGCGGTGCTGGGGCCTGACAGTCCGAGGCAGATCGGCAATTGGCGGGAGTTGGCAGTAAGCTCGGCGAGCACCACGCTCACCAGCCCTTCCAGTTCGCCCATGCTGAGCGACATGCCTTCACCGGAGGTTGCACCGAGGATCAGGCCGTCGATCGGCCCGCCGGCGTAGTGCCGCACCAGGCGGCGCAGCGAGGCGACGTCGAGTTCGCCGTCGCGAAACGGCGTGATCAAGGGCAGCCAAAGGCCCTGCAATTGCTGATGTAGTTCGGTCATGTTCCATCTCCTTGGGCAGACAAGCCGGAGACGGGACCAACAAAAAACCCCGTCCAGGCGGCGGGGTTTCGGGATCGGTCAAATGCGAAGATGATCTTATCGCGCGCGATCTCGTGTCCCCGTGAGGGGAGCTTTTTTCGACGAGAGAACGGCGCACGAAGTCGTGATCATTCGTTAATCATGCTGCGCCGCGTGGTTGTTGTCAATGCGCGCGCTGACCGCGGCGTGCAGCGCATTCGACGTGATATCTGGATAAAAAAAAGCCGGGCTCGAACGAGCCCGGCTTAAGGTATTGGCCACGTGAGGCCGACACAATCACCTTCCAAGAGGGATTACTGAACACCCGCGCCACTGGAGGAGGGGGACATATGCGCGACGCGAACGCTCAGCGTGTAGGCACTATGATCCCCATCGGTGCCATGCAGCAACCATCCAGGTCGCATGTCAGACATGCGGAGACTTGGGGGGCGCTCGCGGCCTCGTGAGGTCGCGCAATTTGTGTATAGCCAATGCCTATAAGCGCCGCTTAATCAGGACGGCCAGCGCTGCGCCTTGCTGACGACGAAGTCGCGAAACACCTGCACGCGCGCCACCGTCTTCAGCTCCTCCGGATAGACGAAGTAGGTGTCGAGCGCGATCGAGTCGGACTCGCCGAACAGCTGCACGAGGTTGTTCTGCTCGACCAGATAGTCGGGCAGCGCGGCGATGCCGAGGCCCTGCTGGCAAGCGCGCACCAATCCCAAAATGTTGTTCACCTTGAAATAGGGTTCGCGCGGACCGGAGCCGTTGCGGCCGGCGTCGATCAGCCAGCTGCGGTTCTGCAGATGCGGCGGCACCTGCGCGTCGCCGAGCATGATGATGCGATGCGAGTCGAGATCGTCGAGCGTGCGCGGCGTGCCGAAGCGCTTGATGTATTCCGGCGAGCAATAGGCGTGGAAGCCGATCGAGAACAGCTTGCGCTGGATCAGGTCGGGCTGGGTCGGCTTGCGGGTGCGGATCGCAACGTCGGCCTCGCGCATCGAGAGATCGAGATCCTCGTCGGTGACGATCAGCGAGATCCTTATGTCGGGATAGAGCGCGGTGAATTCGTCGAGCCGCGGGATCAGCCAGTTGATGCCGAGCGCCGGCGGCGTCGTGATCTTGAGGTCGCCGCTCGGCCGTTCGCGGCTGTCGGTGAGCTTGGCGCGCGCCGCCTGCAGCTGCATGAACACGTCATGCGCGGTGCGGAACAGCAGGTCGCCCTGCTCGGTGAGGATCAGGCCGCGGGCGTGGCGGTGAAACAGCGAGACCGAGAGCTCCTGCTCCAGCGCGCTGACCTGGCGGGAGACCGCCGATTGCGAAAGCCCAAGCTGCTCTCCGGCATGCGTGAAGCTGCCCGCTTCCGCCGCTGCGTGAAAGACCTTCAGCTTGTCCCAGTCCATATCCGTAAATCCGTCGCGAGATCGTGCCATGGGTTTATTCCGCCGCTGCGCGATCGCTCGCGCGTAAAGCCAGGAAGCGTTCCGCCTCGAGCGCTGCCATGCAGCCGAGGCCGGCGGCGGTCACCGCCTGCCGATAGGTTTCGTCCGCGACGTCGCCGGCGGCGAACAGGCCGGGCACCGAGGTCGCGGTGGAGTTCGGCGCCACTTCGACATAGCCCGACGGTTTCAGCTTGATCTGGCCTTTGACGAGCTCCGTCGCCGGCGCATGGCCGATCGCGACGAACACGCCGTCGGTCTTGAGCTCGGTCAGCGTGCCGCTCTTGACGTTCCTCAGCCGCACATGGGTGACCTTGTTCGGGTTCTCCGTGCCGCAGATTTCATCGACCACGGAGTCCCAGACCACCTTGATCTTGGGGTGCTTGAACAGCCGCTCCTGCAGAATGCGCTCGGCGCGGAAATGACCGCGGCGATGCACGATGGTGACCTGCGAGGCGTGGTTGGTGAGGTACAGCGCCTCCTCGACCGCGGTGTTGCCGCCGCCGACCACCACCACTTCCTTGTTGCGGTAGAAGAAGCCGTCGCAGGTCGCGCAGGCCGACACGCCGCCGCCCTGGAATTTCGCTTCGGACGGTATCCCGAGCCAGCGCGCCTGGGCGCCGGTGGCGAGCACCACGGTCTCGGCGAGATAGACGTCGCCGCTGTCGCAGGTCAGGCGAAACGGCCGCTGGCCGAGCTCCAGCTTGGTGACCAGGTCGGTCACGATCTTGGTGCCGACATGGGCCGCCTGCTTCTCCATCTGCTCCATCAGCCAGGGGCCCTGGATCACGTCGGCGAAGCCCGGATAGTTCTCGACGTCGGTGGTGATGGTGAGCTGGCCGCCCGCCTGGATGCCCTGGATCAGGACCGGCTCGAGCATCGCGCGCGCCGCGTAGATCGCTGCGGTGTACCCGGCGGGGCCGGAACCGATGATTACGATCTTGGCATGGATAGGCGCGGGCATTTTGCGATCCCTCTGTGTTGGGGACTTTGATGAGGACTTGTGCGGGAAGCGCCCCGGAAACGCGTCGCGGGCGGCGCCAAAAGTGTCAAATCCAAGTCTAGGATATCTGGATAGCTATGCAAGATTTGCAATCCATCTCAGCGATTTTTCCCCGGAACTGAAGGTCACAATCGCGAAATCGTGCGCTGCACGCGCAATAAAATTGCGCAACGCGCGCCGCCTGCGCTATGAGAGTTGCGGACGGACTTGCCAAGTCCTGTAAATCAAGTCCTGCAAACTTTCTAGGGAACTGTAGTCGCGTGTCGAAGAGCCTTGACGAGATCGACCTTAAAATCCTGGCCGAAATCCAGGCCGATGGCCGAATCACCAACGTGGAACTGGCCAAACGGGTCGGCATCTCGCCGCCACCCTGCCTGCGCAGGGTCAGGGCGCTGGAGGAGGAAGGCTACATCCAGGGCTACCGCGGCCTGCTCGATCCGCGCCGGCTCGGCTTCGACGTCACGGTGTTTGCCGCGGTGCATCTATCGAGCCAGGCCGACGCCGATCTCCGCGCCTTCGAAAACTTCGTGCGCGCCGAGCCCCTGGTGCGGGAATGCTGGATGCTGTCGGGCGAGGTCGATTTCATCCTCAAATGCGTCGCCCCCGACATGGCGACCTTCCAGGATTTTGTCACCCACCTGACCGCCGCGCCGCATGTGCGCAACGTGCGGACCTCGCTGGTGCTGCACAATTCGAAATACGAGGCCGCGGTGCCGCTGGATCTGAAGGCGGCGGGCTGACGCGCGCTATTCAGCAGCGGCCTGCCTGACGCGCCGCTGCTCCTCATCACGCGAGTAGCGCAACTTGCCAATCGCAGCATCGACGCTGACCGGTCCGCCGCCGGCGACCGACAGATAGAGACAGGCGAAGCAGAACAGGATCGCTGCGGTTCCGCCATTGACGAGCGGCAGAAACACCGGCTCTCCGGTCTTGAACATGTGGCCGAGGAAATAGGCGAAGGCCATTTCGCCCGCCAGGATGAACGCCGAAATCCGGGTGAGCAGACCTATCATCAACAATGCGCCGAGCACGAGTTCGAGCGCGCCGGCGGTGACAATCAATGGAGGCGGATTGGCGAAATAGGCGAGCGCCGGAAACTTGAAGACTTTTGCGATGCCATACTGGAACAGAAGCAGACCCGTAATGCACCTGAACAGGCTCAATATGAAGGGCCGATAGGTTACGGGAAGAGGATCCAGGTTCATGTTCATCGTGCTCTCCACCACCGACCATCCCCGCGGTCAACGACAGCGGCGATGTTTGGTTCAACGATCAGCAGATCGCAGAGGCGCGACACGCTAACGAGTTCGTGAGCGTTGAAAATAGATCCGTATCGTCAAGCATTGGAACCTGGCCCGACGGTGGTTGTGGTGCGCCTCGCGGGACGGATGGATCGGCCGGAAATTCCGAGGCGCCTGCGTGACCCGCTACACGGTGTCGCGCTACAGCCTCCGCTTCCATCGCAGCAGGGCGTCGAGGCTGAGCGGCCCGCCGCCGGCCGAGGCCAGATAGAGGCAGGCAAAGCAGAAAATGATGGGAAGGCTTCCCTCGTTACGCAACGGAAAGAAGCTCACTGGCGCGTGCTCAATAAAATAGGCGAATGCCATTTCACCGGAGAGGATGAAGGCGACGCTCCGGGTCAACAGGCCCAGCATCAGCATTCCGCCGAGCACCAGCTCGAACATGCCTGCGACCCCCCACAGCGAGAACGGCGTCACCTCGGCGAACATCTCGACATGCGGAAACTTGAACAGCTTGGCGACACCGAACTGGAAGAGCAGCAGCCCGGTGATGAAGCGGAGAACGCTCAGCAAATAGGGCCGAGCGGTTGCGCCAAGGCGATCCATGTCCATGTTGCCCTCCGAATGATAATGCGCGCCGATGCCGGCGCGCATTATGGAGAACGTAGCGACGCTGTCACGCCCCCGCGTGCGATTCCTTCCGGAGCGCTATGCGGTCTTGCTTTCGCGGATCGCATCCAAGCTCAATGGGCCCGGGCCGGCGAACACGAAATAGAGGAAGACAAAGCAGTAGACCGCGGCGAGCTCACCGCCGTTCAGGATCGGATAGAAGCTCTTGCCCGCGTGCGCCATGAAATAGGCAACCGCGGTGAAGCCCGAAAGAATGAAGGCCACCGGTCGCGTGAACAGGCCGACGAGAAACAGGGCGCCGCCGATAAGCTCGATCAATCCGCCGATGCCCGCCAGCGAGCCGATATCGACATTGGCGAACATCGGAACGGTCGGAAAATGGAGAACCTTTGCAGTGCCGTGCTGGAGCAGGCTGAGGCCGACGTAGATACGAAGGATGCTGAGAAGGCTGGGCGAATACCGCCCGATCAGAACGCTGTTCATGCTGCTGGTGTCCCCAGATGGTTATGCAATATAATCAATTCCGTGGGACGAACCAATTAACAAGTTAATCAGATTTGCCAACTCACAATCGTGTCAGCGCGGGCTTGCGCACAAAAAAGCCGCGGCGATCCGCGGCTTTTCTGCACCAGTCACATCGAGGTAACTACCGCCACTCGACCTTGGTGATCTCGTAGGCCTTGGCGCCGCCCGGCGCCATCACTTCCACGGTGGCGCCCTTGGCTTTTCCGATCAGCGCGCGCGCAAGCGGCGAGGTGATGGAGATGCGTCCCTTCTTGGCGTCGGCCTCGACCTCGCCGACGATCTGCCACACCGCTTTCTTCTCGGTGTCCTCGTCGATCAGCGTGACGGTGGCGCCGAACTTGATGGTGTCGCCGGAGAGCTTCGAGATGTCGATGACGTCGGCGCGCGCGAGCTTGTCCTCGAGCTCGGCGATGCGGCCCTCGTTGTGCGACTGCTCTTCCTTCGCGGCGTGATACTCGGCATTTTCCGAAAGGTCGCCGTGCGAGCGCGCCTCCGCGATGTGTTCGATGATGCGCGGACGATCCACCGATTGGCGATGCTTCAACTCGTCAGTCAGCGCGGCGTATCCACCGGCAGTCATCGGAACCTTATCCATCATCTTCGGTCCTTCATCGCGCACGCCGCCGGCGTGCACGAGTATTTGGTTCGGTTTACGCAGGATCAGGGCACAAGCGTGCCCGGAGCCCAGTGATTTTCGGCCCCGCTAAGGGCCGTGACAACATCTAAGCG
This sequence comes from Bradyrhizobium ivorense, assembly GCF_900696085.1. Taxonomy (GTDB): domain Bacteria; phylum Pseudomonadota; class Alphaproteobacteria; order Rhizobiales; family Xanthobacteraceae; genus Bradyrhizobium; species Bradyrhizobium ivorense. The sequence continues at coordinate 254,872 of NZ_CAADFC020000008.1, read as the reverse complement.
CGCGGTGAGTTCCAGCCATTCGGCTAATTGACCGCTTCGGGCCTTCAGCCCGGGAAGCGGTCAGCTCTCGGAAAAGTAACTCTGAAGCGTGCGGACCTCAAGGTCCCCGTCCCGATAGGCCCGGATCCCCTGCGCGGCCGCCACCGCGCCGGAAAGAGTGGTGTAATACGGCACTTTATGCAAGAGGGCAGCCCGCCGCAGCGAACGGCTGTCGGCCAGCGCCTGCGGACCTTCGGTGGTATTGAAGACCAGCTGGACGTCGCCATTGGTGATGGCGTCGACGATATGCGGCCGTCCTTCGAGCACCTTGTTCACCTTCTCGGTCGGCACGCCGTTGTCGCTGAGGTAGCGCTGGGTGCCTGACGTCGCCATCACCTTGAAGCCGAGCGAGTGCAGCAGCCGCACCGCATCCGCGATGCGGATCTTGTCGTCGCCGCGCACCGAGACGAACACCGTGCCACGGCGCGGCACCCGCGTGCCGCCGCCGAGCTGGCTCTTCGCGAACGCGACTTCGAACGAGCGGTCGATGCCCATCACCTCGCCGGTCGAGCGCATCTCCGGTCCGAGCACGGTGTCGACGCCGGGGAAGCGCGCGAACGGGAAGACCGATTCCTTGACGCCGACATGGCCGAGCTGCTTCTTCTGCAGCTTGAAATCGGCGAGCTTCTCACCGGCCATGATCCTGGCCGCGATCTTGGCGACCGGCGTGCCGACCACCTTGGCGACGAACGGCACCGTGCGCGAGGCGCGCGGGTTGACCTCGAGCACGTAGATCTCGCCGTCCTTGATCGCGTATTGCACGTTCATCAGGCCGACCACGTCGAGGCCGAGCGCAAGCTCACGCGTCTGCCGCTCCAGCTCCTCGATGGTGCTGGCGTCGAGCGAATGCGGCGGCAGCGAGCACGCGCTATCGCCGGAGTGGATGCCGGCTTCCTCGATGTGCTCCATGATGCCGACGATGAAGGTGTCCTTGCCGTCGGACAGACAGTCGACGTCGACCTCGGTGGCGTCGGACAGATAGCGGTCGAACAGCAGCGGGTTCTTGCCGAGCACGGTGTTGATCTGCCCGGTCTTGTCGTTCGGATAGCGTGCCTTGATGTCGGCCGGCACCAGCTCGGGCAGCGTGCCCAAGAGGTAATCGTTGAGCTGGTTCTCCTCGCGGATGATCTGCATCGCGCGGCCGCCGAGCACGTAGGACGGGCGCACCACCAGCGGCAGGCCGAGATCGGCCGACACCAGGCGGGCCTGCTCGACCGAATAGGCGATGCCGTTCTTCGGCTGCTTGAGGCGCAGCTTGTCGAGCACGCGCTTGAAGCGGTCGCGGTCTTCCGCAAGGTCGATCGCATCGGGCGAGGTGCCGAGGATCGGCACCTCCGCGGCTTCCAGCGCGCGCGCCAGCTTCAGCGGGGTCTGGCCGCCGAACTGCACGATTACGCCGTGCAGCGTGCCGTTCTTGCGCTCGGTCGCGATGATCTCCAGCACGTCCTCGGCGGTGAGCGGCTCGAAGTACAGCCGATCGGCGGTGTCGTAGTCGGTCGACACCGTCTCCGGATTGCAGTTGATCATGATGGTCTCATAGCCGGCGTCGTCGAGTGCGAAGCAGGCATGGCAGCAGCAATAATCGAACTCGATGCCCTGGCCGATGCGGTTCGGTCCGCCGCCGAGGATGATCACCTTCTTGCGGTCCGACGGCGCGCTTTCATCGGCGAGCTCGCCCGCGAACGGGCGCTCATAGGTCGAGTACATGTAGGCGGTCGGCGAGGCGAATTCCGCCGCGCAGGTGTCGATGCGCTTGAACACCGGGCGCACGCCGAGCGCGTGACGCCTGGCGGCGACGTCGGCTTCGGTGGTCTCCGTGAGCACGGCGAGCCGCGCGTCGGAGAAGCCCATGGCCTTCAGCGTCCGCATGCCGAACCCGTTCGGCGGCAGGCCGTTGCTGCGGACCTTGTCCTCCATCTCGACGATGGCGCGCATCTCGGCGAGGAACCAGGGGTCGATCTTGCAGGAGTTGAAGATTTCCTCGTTGGTCCAGCCGAGCCGCATCGCTTGCGCGACCTGCAGGATGCGGTTCGGCGTCGGCGTGCCCAGTGCGGCGCGGATCGCGTTCTTGTCGTCGCCGCGGCCGAGGCCTTCAATATCGATCTCGTCGAGACCGGTCAGCCCGGTCTCGAGCCCGCGCAGCGCCTTCTGCAGGCTTTCCTGGAAGGTGCGGCCGATCGCCATCACTTCGCCGACCGACTTCATCGATGTGGTCAGCGTCGAGGACGCGCCGGGGAATTTCTCGAACGCAAAGCGCGGAATTTTGGTGACGACGTAGTCGATGGTCGGCTCGAACGAGGCCGGGGTGGCGCCGCCGGTGATGTCGTTGGCGATTTCGTCGAGCGTGTAGCCGACGGCGAGCTTGGCCGCGACCTTGGCGATCGGGAAGCCGGTGGCTTTCGACGCCAGCGCCGAGGAGCGCGACACGCGCGGATTCATCTCGATCACGACCATGCGGCCGTCGACCGGATTGATGCCGAACTGGACGTTGGAGCCGCCGGTCTCGACCCCGATCTCGCGCAGCACCGCAATCGATGCGTCGCGCATGATCTGGTATTCCTTGTCGGTCAGGGTCAGGGCCGGCGCGATGGTGATGGAATCGCCGGTATGCACGCCCATCGGATCGAGATTCTCGATCGAGCAGATGATGATGCAATTGTCCTTCTTGTCGCGCACCACCTCCATCTCGTACTCTTTCCAGCCGAGCACGCTTTCCTCGATCAGCACCTCGTTGGTCGGCGAGGCGTCGAGCCCGCGCTCGATGATGTCGAGGAACTCTTCCTTGTTGTAGGCAATGCCGCCGCCGGTGCCGCCCATGGTGAAGGAGGGCCGGATGATCGCGGGCAGGCCGATCTCGGACAGCGCCATCAGAGCCTCGCCGAACGCGTGCTCCTGATAGCGCTTGCGGCGCTCGTTCTCGCCGAGCGTCCACTGCCGCTCGAGTTCTTCTAGCGCCTCGCCGGACAGCTTCTCCCGCTCGGCAAGGTACTTGTCGCGGTAGGACTTCTTCAGCGCCGAGGCGTTGGCGAGTCGCGATTTCGGCGTCTCCAGCCCGATCTTGGTCATCGCCTCGCGGAAGAGCTGGCGGTCCTCGGCCTTGTCGATCGCGTCTGCGGTGGCGCCGATCATCTCGACGTCGAACTTGTCGAGTGTGCCCTGGCGGCGCAGCGACAGCGCGCAATTCAGCGCGGTCTGGCCGCCCATGGTCGGCAGCAGCGCAAAGCCGCCCGGAATGACGTTGCGCTCTTTCTCGATGATCTTGCCGACGATCTCGGGCGTGATCGGCTCGATGTAGGTGGCGTCCGCCAACTCCGGATCGGTCATGATCGTGGCCGGATTGGAATTGACCAGGACGACCCGGTAGCCCTCTTCCTTCAGAGCCTTCACCGCCTGCGTGCCGGAATAGTCGAATTCGCAGGCCTGGCCGATCACGATGGGACCGGCGCCGATGATCAGGATGGTGGAGATGTCGGTTCTTTTGGGCATCAGCTCTCGCGGACTGGAATTTAGGCACAAAAAAAGGGCGCGCTGGTCGCGCGTCCCTCGGGGCCATGCGCTACGCTTGTAGCGCCGGAAGCGCGATCCCTCGCGCGCGGGTGGTCTTTAGACCAGTTTCCGCACCCGCGAAACCCCCAAAAGTGCCGAATCGACAGCGTTTCTGGGGGAAATTCCGCATTGGGCGAGTGAGGGACTGGGGGCTGGGGAGGGCTTGCCGAGGCCCGGCTTCGCCCTTTGGGCTACGCCGCGGCAGCCTTCGCTACGAGAGGGCTTGCCGAGCCGAAGCTGCGCGAGCAGCGAAGGCTGGAGGCCCGGCCTGGATTTGAACCAGGATACTCAGTGTTGCACCACTGCCGCGTCGACGCTTCCGCCACCGGGCCGAGCGGATCATTGCTGATTATTTCCGCACCGGCCATCTATCATTTTGATTAACGTTAACCTGTGTTGCAACCTCTGATCAGTGGTGCGCGACGAAGGTCATTCGCCACGGATTGTGCCCGATGTTGCGCGGCGCGAGCGTGGCGCTGAAGCCGGCCGCGCCGAGCTTTGCGATCATCTCGTCCTTGCCGTAGCGCTGCAGGCCGACCTTGTTGCGCAGCTGCCGGTAGTCGGACAGGGCGGTCGAGATCAGTCCGATCAGCGCATCGCGCAGGAAGCCGTGACGCGCCGCGAAGCCGAGCAGCGCCAGCACGTCCCTGATCATGCCGACCTCGGGGCGCAGGATGTCGCCGAGCACGAAGCGGCCCGACGGCTTCAGCAGGCGGTGGATCACGTCGAACGCGTTGTCCAGTTCCTGCGGCGTCATGTATTGCGCCACCGAATTCATCACGACGAGGTCGATCGAGTCAGGCTCCATCTGCTTCAGCTCGTCGAGCGAGCGCACGCGGATCTTGGTGTTGGGCGCAAAGCGCGCGACCAGCCGGCCGCGCACGCCGGGCGCGGGCTCGGCGAGATAGAGCCGTGCGCAGGCATCGGCGACCTTGGCGGCCGACAGCGCCTCGCCGCAGGCATAGTCCAGCACCACGGCATCGGGCGAGGCGATGTAGCCGATGATGTCGCGCGCGATGACTTCAAAATGCAGGTCGCGGTGCAGCCGGCTTGCATAGATCGTATGCGTGGAATCGTAATAGTCGATCCATTCATCCATCGCGTTAGGTATCCGGTAGAACAGGGGTTCCTGAGCGCAGGAACCGGTGATTGGGGTGATGCGTTAGCGGTCCGGCAGCCAGCATTCAATGCGCCGATAGTCCGGTTCCTAACAGGAAGGTTCACCGTGAGCAAAGCCAACAACAAATCCGGCAAGATTTCCTCTGATCTCGACACGCCGAGCGATCTGCCGCAGGCCGCGGTGGACACGGTTTCGGCCTCGCTCAACACGCTTCTGGCCGACGCTTTCGCGCTCTACCTCAAGACCAAGAATTTCCACTGGCACGTCAGCGGCCGGCATTTCCATGATTACCATCTGTTGCTGGACGAGCAGTCGGACGCGATCTTCGCCACCACCGACCAGCTCGCGGAGCGGGTGCGCAAGCTCGGCGGCGCCACGCTGAAGTCGATCGGCGATATCGCCAGGCACCAGACCATCAAGGACAATGACGAGGACTACGTCCCGCCGCGCGAGATGCTGCGCGAACTGATGGAAGACAACAAGCACATGGCCGCCGCGATGCGCAAGGCGCACAAGGTCGCCGACGATCACGAGGATTCCGGCACCGCGGGTCTTTTGGAAACCTTCATCGACGAGACCGAGCGCCGCACCTGGTTCCTGTTCGAGGCCAGCCGCCAGGAAGGCAGCAACGCGGCGTAGAATTCACCCTCTCCCCTTGTGGGAGAGGGTGGCGCCGAAGGCGCCGGGTGAGGGGTATGTCTCCGCGGATAGAAACCCCTCATCCGTCGCGGACTGCGTCCGCGCCACCTTCTCCCACAAGGGGAGAAGGGAAGATCGTCAATCCGCGGAAATGCCGTTCCCGGATTGCGTTGCGCTCCATCCGGGCTACGAATTTATACAACTTCGGAATATTGGAATATTACCCCTGACTTGCCCGACGTGTCAAGTCGCCTTCTCGAGCCGCGGTAGCCGGCGGCAGCCGCCGGCTACTTTGCATGGGGTTGTTTTCGCCATTATTGGAGTCCGGCCCCTGGGATAGCCCTGTGTGCTCACGGGCTGCGGCTTTCGCCGGGCCGACGGACTTGCTTCCACAGCCGCACCAGCGGGCCGTCCTTGCCCATCACCGGATCGGTCGCGGGGATTGCGACCAGCGGAATCGTCTTCAGCGCCCTCGCGTGGTTCTCCGGCGTCGGCCGCTGCAGATCCATCGGCGGCCCCGGCGGATAGGCGCCGACAACGGAAAAATCGTCGCTCGCCGACAGGCATTGATGCCCGGTGCCGGCGGGAAGGATCGCGACGTCGCCGGCCGCGATCTGAAGCGCCCGACCGTGCGCGCCGCCGAACTGCACGCGGGCACTGCCGCGGGCGACGCCGAGCACCTCATGCACGGTGGCGTGATAATGCGCATAGTCGTAGACGCCGTTGCGCCACATCGCACCCCAGCCATGGCTGCCGAACAACCGCTCGATCGTGGCTTCGGGATCTTTGCCGACGTCGACCGCGCCCTTGTAGACCAGGAACGGCATCGGATTGTTCGGCACCAGGCCGTCGTCCTGAAACACGATGGTCAGGGGATTGCTATCGGCACGGACGACGGACATGGCAGCTCTCCGGCGTTTGAACGAACTGATCTTCGCACAGACCAAATCGTCTGTCCGAAGGCCGGTTCCTACTGGATCCTGAACTTCAGCACCTCGTCCTTGAATCTTAGCCCATGCCCCGGCCGCTCCGGCGCCGTGATCATGCCGCCCCTGATCGCGGGCGGATCGACCCAGAGATCGTCGATCAGCGCCATGTTCTCGCACCAGATGCCGTTCGGGATCGAGGCCAGGAGGTGCACGTTCAGCTCGGGAAACAGATGCGGTGCGATGGTGACGCCCCAGGTGTCGGCAAGCGCCGCGATCTTGCGCAGGTCGGTCATGCCGCCGCGCATCGGGTCGGGCTGCAGGATCGGCAGGCAGGGATTGAGGAAGAACGGCCGCAGATCGTAACGCGTGAAATGGGTCTCGCCGCCGACCACGCGCATGTCGAGCGCGGCGGCGATGCGCTGGTAGCCGGCGAAGTCATCGGCCGGTACCGGCTCCTCGAGCCAGTAGATGTCGTATTTTTCGAACTTGCGCCCCATCTCGATGGCGAGATCGGCGCTCCAGCCCATGTTGACGTCGATCATGATGTCGATGTCGGGACCGAGCGCCTCGCGCATGCGGCGCACATTGTCGAGGTCCTGCGCGGGGGTGTGGACATGCGCGACCTGCATCTTGATCGCCTTGTAGCCTTGTTTGACGAAATGCAGCGCCTTCTCGATCATGCCGTCGCCGCCGGCGCCGCGGAAGCAGCCGGAGCCGTAAACCGGGATTTGCGAGCGATAGTGCCCCCACAGCCGGTGCAGCGGCAGGCCGGCGCGCTTGCCGACCGCGTCCCACAGCGCGATGTCGAGCGCCGACATCGCCATCGCGGCGATGCCGCCGCGGCCATAGGTCATCGTCGCGGTCCAGAGGTCGCGCCAGATCGCTTCGATGGCGGTGGCGTCCTTGCCCTTGACGCGTGGGATGATGCATTCGTCGAGGCAGGCGGCAATCGACTTCATCGCCGGACGGAACACGAACAGATATCCCATGCCGGTGATGCCGCCCGCCGTCTCGACGTCGCAAATCAGGATGTCGCGGGTGTCGCCGAGCGCTGCGCCCTTCAGCCAGGGATCATCCGCCCAGGGCAGCCGCAGCATCGTCACGCTGATGTCACGGATGGTCATGTCCGGATTGGCTGAAGTCATCGCGCGTCTCCCTGTCACTGCCGGGTCATGTTGGCCTGATCTCGGACAGCGAAAGTCAACCACACAACGCCGGCGCTGATCCAGCGCACGGCGTCATGCCTCCAATGCGCGCGGACGTGATGGTCTCAGGTTTTCGGCAGTTCGAACACCAGGCAGGTCGTGGTCGCGTGCGCCACCAGCTTGCCCTTGGCGTCAGTGATGCGGGCCTCGGCGGTTGCGACGCGGCGGCCGGCGTTGAGCACCTTGCCCTCGGTGCGGATGGTGCCGGTGTCCTTGCTCATGCCGCGGACGAACGAGATCTTGAACTCCAGCGTGGTGTAGCCAAAGCCCTGCGGCAGCGTGCTCTGCACCGCAAGCCCCATCGCGGAATCCAAGAGGATCGCGGCATAGCCGCCATGAACCGAGCCGATCGGGTTGTAGTGGCGCAGGCTAGGTACGCTGTGGATCACCACATGGCCGGTTTCGGCGCTGCAGTCGAACGGCTCGACATTCTCCATGATCGGCGGCTCCGGCAGCGTGCGGGCAAAGATGCCGCGCACGAAGTCGAGCCCAGACATCGAGGCCATCACCGCCAGCGAGGCGACGCCGTATTCGACCTTCGGGGCGGAGCTGTCGGTCATCTGCAAAGGTCTCTGTCATTGCGAGCGGAGCGAAGCAATCCATCTCTCCGCATTTGCGGAACGATGGTTTGCTTCGTCGTTTCGCTCGTCGCAATGACGAGGGAGCTACGCCGCGCTCTTCTTCTGCCGCATCAGGTCGGCAAAACGCTGGAACAGATAGTGCGAGTCGCGCGGGCCGGGGGAGGCTTCGGGGTGGTACTGCACCGAGAACACCGGCCGGCCCTCGAGCGCGATGCCGCAATTGGAGCCGTCGAACAGCGAGACGTGGGTCTGCGTCGCGCCGGAAGGTAGCGTCGCCTGGTCGACCGCAAAGCCGTGGTTCATCGAGGTGATCTCGACCTTGCCGGTGGTCTCGTCCTTGACCGGATGATTGGCGCCGTGATGGCCCTGATGCATCTTCATGGTTTTGGCGCCGACGGCGAGGCCGAGCATCTGGTGGCCGAGGCAGATGCCGAAGGTCGGTGTGCCGGAATCGATCACCTGCTGGATCACCGGCACGGCATATTTGCCGGTCGCGGCCGGATCGCCGGGGCCGTTCGACAGGAAGACGCCGTCCGGCTTCATCGCCAGGATGTCCTCGGCCGAGGTGGTTGCCGGCACCACGGTCACCTTGGCGCCGACGCCGGCGAGCAGGCGCAGGATGTTGCGCTTGATGCCGTAGTCGATCGCGACCACGTTGAATTCCGGCGCGGTCTGCTGCCCAAAACCCTTGCCCCACACCCAGGGCGTCTCGTCCCAGGTGAAGCGCTGGCCGGAGGTCACCATCGGCACCAGGTCCATGCCCTCGAGGCCGGGCCATTCGCGCGCCTCTTCCTTCAGCCCGTGCAGGTCGAACGCGCCGCTCTTGGCATGCGCGATCACCGCGTTGGGCATGCCCTTGGAGCGGATCAGCGCCGTCAGCGCGCGGGTGTCGATGCCGGACAGGCCGATGATGCCGCGGGCCCGCAGCCACTGGTCGAGATGGCGGGTGGCGCGGTAGTTCGAGGGATCCGTGATCGCCGAACGCAGGATCACGCCGCGCGCGCCCGGCGTCGCGGCCATGTTCACCGTCTCGATGTCGTCCTCGTTGGTGCCGACATTGCCGATATGCGGGAAGGTGAAGGTGATGATCTGGCCGGCATAGGACGGATCGGTCAGGATCTCCTCATAGCCGGTCATCGCAGTGTTGAAGCAGACCTCGCCGACGGCGTGGCCTTCGGCGCCGAGGCCGAAGCCTTCCAGCACGGTGCCATCGGCGAGCACAAGGAGCGCGGTCGGTTTGTGGTCCGGCCAGGCGGGAGCATTTTCGGATGTTGTCATGAGCGCTTTAAATAGCCGCCGCACCCTGTGGCGTCAAAGCGAAAGGGCGCGGATTCACACGGCAATGCCGGCCGATTTGACAGGCCGGATCGGCCTTTTAATCTAAAGTTCCCTTTGCAGGCGGTTTGCTTGCCGAAAATGACCGGGTCCGGAGCGTCCATGGACAACACAATGCCGATCCTGCTGGTCCCTGGCGTCATCTGCTCGCCGCGGATTTTTGCCCCCGTGATCCCCGCGCTGTGGCGGTTCGGGCCGGTGACGGTCGCCAACCACGTCCGCGACGACAATATGGGGGCGATCGCCCGCCGCATCCTGGCCGAGGCGCCGCCGCGCTTTGCGCTCGCCGGCCACTCGATGGGCGGCTACATCGCCTTCGAGATCATGCGCCAGGCGCCGGACCGGGTCGCCAAACTGGCGCTGATGAGCACCCAGGCGCGGGCCGACACGCCGGAGGCGACGGCGCGCCGCCGCGGCATGATCGAGCGCGCCAAAACCAGCCAGTACCGCAGCGTGGTCGACGAGTTGTATCCGGGCTTCGTGCACCCGTCGCGGCAGAGCGACGCAAGTCTGCGCCAGATCGTCGACGATATGAGCGAGGACGTCGGCGCGGAGGCTTTTGCCCGCCAGCAGACCGCGGTGCTGAGCCGGCCGGATTCGCGGCCGAGCATGGCCTGGATCAAGTGCCCGACCCTGGTGCTGACGTCGGATACCGATAACACCGTGCCGAATGTGCTGTCGGACGAGATGGCCAACGGCATTCCCGGCGCGAAGCTCGTGGTGCTGTCCAATTGCGGTCACCTGCCGCAGTTGGAACAGCCGAAGGCCTGCGCCGACGCGCTGGTTGAATGGTTGCGGAACTAGTTGTTCTCACGCGGCAAACTGCCTACATGAGGGGATTACCGGTTCAAGGACATCAGGATGCTGCGCGACGACATCAATAATGCGGTCAAGGACGCGATGAAGGCGAAGGACGAGCGCAAGCTCTCCACGCTGCGCATGGTCAATTCGACCATCAAGAACGCCGACATCGACGCGCGCGGGCAGGGCAAGCCGCCGCTCTCCGACGCCGATCTGCTCGGCCTGTTGCAGAAGATGATCAAGCAGCGCCAGGAATCCGTCGAGCTCTACGACAAGGGCGGCCGCGCCGAGCTCGCCGCCCAGGAGCGCGAGGAGATCGCAGTGATCTCGGCCTATCTGCCGAAGCAGATGTCCGACGACGAAGTGAAGGCCGCGATCTCGGCCATCGTTGCCGAGACCGGCGCCGCCGGCATCAAGGACATGGGCAAGGTGATCGGGGCGCTCAAGGCCAAATACGCCGGCCAGATGGATTTCGGCAAGGCCAGCGGCCTGGTGAAGGCGGCGCTATCGGCCTGATCTGACTTCGTAGCCCGGATGCAGCGAAGCGCAATCCGGGTAGGTCCATCCGCTTGGTGAGGTCCCCGGATTACGCTTCGCTGCATCCGGGCTATAAGTTTCTTCGTCATGCCCGGGCTTGTCCCGGGCATCCACGTCTTTAGACTGGCGTCCAATCAAGGATGTGGATGGCCGGGTCATGCCCGGCCATGACGAGGGACGGAAGCGACGCGCGCCATGCTCAAGGAAGCCGCTACCTACGACGAGCTCTACCGCAACTTCCGCTGGGAGATTCCGGACCGCTTCAACATCGCGACCGCCTGCTGCGACCGTCATGCCGATGGCACCGGCCGGCTCGCGCTGATCTATGTCGACGAGGACGGCGGCATCACGCGCACCTCGTTCGACGAGGTCGCGGACGCCTCGCGCCGCTTCGCCAATGTGCTTGCGGCCGACGGCATCGTTCGCGGCGACCGCGTCGCGGTGTTCCTGTCGCAATCGCTCGAACTGCCGGTCGCGCATTTTGCAGCCTACCGCGCGGGCATGATCTCGATCCCGCTGTTTGCGCTGTTCGGCGAGGACGCACTCGAATTCCGCCTGTCGAATTCCGCCGCCAAGGCCGTCGTCACCGACGCAGCCGGCTGGGAGAAGCTGGCAAAGATCCGCGATCGCCTGCCCGAGCTGAAGCGCGTCTACATCCTCGGCGAGAAGGTGCCGGCCGGCACGACATCATTCTGGGGTGCGATCCGATCGGCATCGCCCGAGTTTGCGACCGTCGACACCTCGGCCGACGATCCGGCGCTGATCATCTACACCTCGGGCACGACAGGAAATCCCAAGGGCGCGCTGCACGCGCACCGCGTGGTGCTTGGCCATCTGCCCAATGTCGAGATGTGTCACAACTTCCTGCCGCGGCCGGGCGATCTGATGTGGACGCCGGCCGACTGGGCCTGGATCGGCGGCCTGATCAACGGCTTGTTCGCGTTCTGGTATCACGGCATTCCGATGGTCGGACATCGCGCGCGCAAATTCGAGCCGCAGGCGGCGATGCAGATGATGGCCGAGCTCGGCATCCGCAACGTGTTCCTGCCGCCGACCGCGCTCAAATTGATGCGCCAGGCCAATGTGGAAAATCCGGGCGTGAAGCTGCGCAGCATCTTCACCGGCGGCGAGTCGCTCGGCGGTGAATTGTTGGGCTGGGTGCGCGACACTTTCGGCATCGATGCCCATGAGGTGTTCGGCCAGACCGAATGCAATCTGGTGATCGGCAGCAACTCCAACCTGTTTCCGATCCGCCCGGGCGCGATGGGCCGTGCCACGCCGGGCTTCGACGTCCGCATCGTCAACGACAAGGGTGAGGAATTGCCGCGCGGCGAGCGCGGCATCATCGGCGTGCGCCAGCCATGCCCCTGCACCATGATCGAATACTGGCGCAATCCCGACGCGACCGCGAAGAAATATGCCGGGGAATTCCTGCTTACCGGCGATCTCGGCGTGCAGGATGCCGACGGCTATTTCTGGTACGTCAGCCGCGAGGATGACGTCATCACCACGGCCGGCTATCGCGTCGGCCCGTCCGAGATCGAGCACACCTTGATGAAGCATCCGGCGGTCGCGATGTCCGCCGTCGTCGGCATCCCCGATCCGATCCGGACCGAATCGATCAAGGCCTGGATCGTGCTGCGCCCGGGCTACGCGCCGAGCGATACGCTTGCCCGCGAAATTCAGGAGTTCGTCAAGGTGCAGCTCGCCGCCCACGAATACCCGCGCTTCGTGCAGTTCGCCGAGACCTTGCCGATGACGGCGACCGGCAAGGTGCTGCGGCGCGAGCTGCGGGCGTTGGGCTAGATTATCTCCGGCAGGTTCGACACGATACGCACATGCAAAAAACCGCCTCTCAGGCCCCGGGCCTGCACCGCGCCTCGCTCAAAAAACTCCACGACCTCGATGCGGCGCTGGAGCTGATGTATTACGGCTGGCGCGGGATGACGCTAGAGGCGGACCGGTATCTCGCCACGCTCGGCCTGTCGCGCCCGCACCATCGCATTCTCTACGTCGTTGCGCGGCGGCCCGACATCTCGATCGGCGCGCTGATCGAGGTGCTCGGGATTTCCAAGCAAGCCTTGAACCGGCCGCTTGGTCTGTTGCTGGAGCGCAAGCTGCTGGCGTCGAAGCGCTCGCCCGAGCAGCATCGTTCCAAATTGCTGCGCCTGACCGAGGCCGGGCAACGCATCGAACAGCGCGCGTCGGGCTACGAGCGCAAGGTGCTCCGTGAGGCGTTCGATCGCGCCGGCGCACCCGGCGCCGCGGCGTGGATGAAAGTCATGGAAGCCATCGCCGACAACAACTAGTCGTCTCACGTCAACATGGTTGACGTCAGGATTTGACCATGCCAGTGTGCTCCGCGGTGATGCCGGGGAGGGCGATGGCATGGGCGAACAGATCATGGATCGGGCGGCCGCCGGACGCTTTGTCGCGGCGTGGTGCGCAAGCTGGTGCAAGGTCGATATCGACACCGTCGTCGCGCACTTTGCCGACGACGCGGAGATGCGCAGCCCGTTGGCGCTCAACCTGACGGATTCTCCGGTGGTCGCGGGGGCCGAGAACATCCGCGCCTATTGGCGCCAGGCCTACGGAAGCCTCGAAAGCGCAGACCTCAAGATCCTGAATTGGAGCTGGGACGAGACCATCGCGCGCCTGACGGTGTGGTGGCAACTCGGCGAGACACGCGCCAGCGAGTTCATGGACTTCGACGGTGCCGGCCGTGTGGTGCGCAGCGAAGCCTTCTACGGAAAATAGCCGATGCGATTTTTGGATTTCATCCTGCTCCTCAACGCGCTCTGGTTCTGCGCCGCCTTCGTCCAGTTCAGCATCGCGCAAGGCAATACGCTGAAGATACTGGTTCCGCGAGAAGAGCGTGGGAATCCGATTGCGCCGACCTTGTCGGCCAGCGTCGCGTTTCTCGGCGGCATCAATCTGCCGATCGGGTTGCTGTCGCTATATTGCCTATTGGCACGGCCGCCCTTCTTTCAGGCGACCGACGCGCAGCTCGCGTTGTTCCTGTTCTTCGCCGCGTGTCATTTGAGCCAGTTCGTCTACAACCTGCCCGTCCTGCTGCGCGGCGGCCGCGTCGGGGTCGCCTACTGGCCGGTGCTGAAGGGCCCGATGCTTCGGATTTTCGTCATCGATGCGACGCTGTTCGTGGCCAATCTGATTGTCGCGCTGCTGCTCGTATCGTGATCGGGTGGTCGTTTCTCCACGACCGTGAGTGTGGTGTCGCATCGCGTGCCAAACAAATCGGTGTCATCACCCGCGCATGCGGGTGATCCAGTATTCCAGAGACAGCAGTGCGTGAGCCGATAGGCCGCGGCGTACTGGATCGCCCGGTCCATGTGCGCAATTGCGCACAGGCCGGGCGATGACAGTTATGGGTGGGAACACAGCTTCGCGTTTGTGATTATGGGTCCCGGCCCCCGTGCGCAATTGCGCACTAGGCCGGGACGACGGCGGAGTTTGGGACGACTTGCGTCGCAAGCTTCACGACGGCAGCGCGATCCCCAATTCCTTCAGCGCGGCCATCATGCGTGCCGGGGGCTGCATCGGGATCACCATGGCCTTGCCGGACTCCAGGAGGCTCTTCAGGCTGGAGAGGATCGCCGGCCAGCCGGTGCGGCCGCCAGACAGGATGTCGTCGCTGATCGGGCGGTCATGCGACTGCAGCAGCGTCAGCTTGACGCCGTCGCCGGCCGGCTCGATCTCGTAAGTGACGAGCGTCGGCCCGAGCTTCTCGACCAACTGCGGCCAGTTGACGTTGAAGGTGACGGTCAGCCGCTTCAACGGATCGCATTCGATCACCTCGCCGGAGATATGCAGCGCACCGTCCGGTGTGCGCACGATGTAGGCGCCGCCGATCCGAAGGTCGACTTCGACCGCATGGCCGGAGAAATACTGCCGGCTGAATTCGGCCTCGGTCAGCGCCTGCCACACCTTCTGCGGCGTGGCGGCGATGTAGATCGTGTAGACGATCGCCGGTTTGAATTTCTCGATGTTCATGTCCAGGCGTATCCTTCGATAGATCTTCATTGTCATTCGGCGCCCTCAATCCCGAGCGCCGCGAGCGGAATCGCAGCCGCCCTGCCGGTCTCGAGCAGGCTCTTGAGCCCGGACAGGATCGCAGGCCAGCCCTTGGAGATGCCGTCGAGCAGCTTGCTGCCGACGCCAAAACCCTCATGCGTCACGATCAGCTTGACGATCTTGCCATGCGGCTCGAGCGTGAAGACGACCTTGGTCGCCGGCTCCTTGCGCATCTCGGGATCGGCCTCGTGCTTGAATGTGTAGGACAGCCGGCGCGGCCGGTCGGCCTCGAGAATTTCGCCGGTGTCGGTGATCGTTCCGCTCATCACCAGCGCGAGCGATGAGCCGACCTTCCAGTCGGACTTGAGCTCGGTGTCGAACCAGTATTGCCGCGTGAACTCGCTTCGGGTCAGCGCGTCCCACAGCTTTTCCGCCGTGGTCTCGATGTAGGTGACATAGACGAATTCGGGCTTAGGCATGGCTGGCCTCCCTGGCGCCGCTCGCGGGCAGATCGGCCGGCAGCTCGCGTCCGGTCTCGAGGAAACTCTTCAGGCTTGCGATCACCATCGGCCAGCCGCCGGAGATGTCGCGCAGCGTCTTCGGACCGAGGTTGTCGTGCGTCACGGTCAGCTTGACGACGCGGCCGCGCGGCTCGATGTCGAAGGTGACGCGAGAGGTCTGCTCGCGCGCGGCGCCGTCCTTCACGACGTCCCAGCTGTAAGCGAGCCTGTTCGGCGGCTCCACGGTCAGCACCTCACCCTCGACGGCGCTGCGGCCGTCCTTGACGAGGCGAAACGGTGAGCCGACCTTCCAGTCCGATGTGGCGCGGTAACCGAACCAGTAGCGTTCGGTGAAATCGCCCGATGTCAGCGCGTGCCACAGCTTCTCGGCGGTGGCCTCGATGTAGGTGACGTAGACGTAGTCCGGCTTACTCATCACGCTTCTCCAGTTGTCGTTTCAATTCGCTGAGCGCGGCAAGTTTCCCGCGCTCGAATTTTCTGATCCACCGCTCGCCGATCTGATGGATCGGAACCGGGTTGAGGTAGTGCAGCTTCTCGCGGCCATGTCTGATCGTGGTGACGAGGTTGGCCTCTTCGAGAATCACAAGGTGCTTGGTGACGGCCTGGCGCGTCATGTCGAGGCCGTCGCAGAGCTCGCCGAGCGTCTGCCCGTTCTGATCATGAAGCCGGTCGAGCAGCGTCCGCCGCGAGGCATCCGCGAGTGCTTTGAAGACTTCATCCATGGGTCGGATAATAGGCAACCAAATGGTTGCATGTCAAGAGCGTGTGTTTGGGCGCTGATTTCGGCGTGCTATGTCACCGGCAGCCAACGCAGATTGGCGCGGGAACACGGGGTGATGCGGATGGGTGGTCGCGTTACGGCAGCTTGCTGCACGGTTTTGCTTGTTCTGTTCGCAGGTGGCGCGAATGCCCAGCAACAAAAGATCGGCGACCCGCCCGAAGCCTCCAACATGAGGCTGGTTGGAACCAGCGACCTGCAGGCGCGCAGCGCGTATCAGCCGACCATTCATCACCAGGGCGACAGGTGGATCGCCTATATCGGTCATCACGGCGGCACCGACGACATTCCCGATCCGGTCAATCCGATGACCGGCAAGGCGGAACCGAACGGCACCTCGATCGTCGACGTCACCGATCCCGCGCATCCGAAGTATCTGCGGCACATTCCGGGACAGGAAGGCAAATATGAATCCGGCGGCGCGCAGATGGTGCGGATCTGCGACGGCAAGGATCTGCCGAAGGGCGACCGCAACGCGGTCTACATGCTGCGCGCCGTCGGCTCTCAAGGGCATGAGATCTGGAATGTCGCTGACCCCGCCAATCCGGTTCTCGTCACCAGGATCGGCGAAGGCCTGAAGGACACGCACAAGAGTTTTTGGGAATGCGATACCGGAATTGCGTACCTGGTGTCGGGCGCACCCGACTGGCGCACGCGGCGGATGACGCAGATCTATGATCTCAGCGATCCCGTGCAGCCAAGGAAGATCCGCGATTTCGGCTTGCCGGGACAGGAGCCGGGCTCGACCGGCGCGGTGCCGACCGAGTTGCACGGGCCGATCTCGACCGGGCCGAAAGGCAACCGCGTCTATTTCGGCTACGGCACCAACAAGGGCGGCTTCCTGCAGATCGTCGATCGCGACAAGCTGCTGAACGGGCCGAAGGAGCCGACGCCGGACAATCTGAAACTCCCGGAGATCGCGCGGATGCCGCTGTCGGGGCTGAATGGCGCGCACACGGTGTTTCCGATGCCGGGCATGCCGATCGCCGAATTCGCCCACGACAAGGACGGCAAGACCCGCGACATCGTGATGATCGTCGACGAGGCGATCCAGAACGAGTGCGGCGAGGCGCGGCAGATGGTGTGGTTCGCCGACGTCACCACCGAGGCGCGGCCGATGCTGATCTCGAGCTACACGGTGCCGGAAGCCAGCGGCAATTTTTGCGAGCGCGGCGGCCGGTTCGGCTCGCATTCGTCGAACGAGAGCATGGCGCCGGTCTATTACAAGAAGCTCGCCTTCATCGCCTTCTTCAACGCCGGCGTCCGCGCGCTCGACATCCGCGATCCCTACCACCCGAAGGAGGTCGGCTATTTCATTCCGTCGATCACGGCGGCGACCGACAAGCGCTGCGTCACCATCGACGGCAAGGACGGCTGCAAGGTCGCGATCCAGACCAACAATGTCGAGACCGACGAGCGCGGCTACATCTACGCGGTCGACCGCGCCAACACCGGCCTGCACATTCTCGAACTGACCGGCGCTGCGCGCGCGATCGCCGGCCTGCCGTGAGGCCGTGATGCGCGCATGGCCGGTCATCGCAGCGATGTTTCTGGCGCTCGGCGGCCTCTCGGCCGTGGCCGGCTACGAGATGGCGTCTCCGCGCGGCGGTGCATGGCGCGAGATCGCCTGGCCGTTCCCGCGCGACGGCTGGCCCGCCGGCCGCGCCTACCGCTGCGGCGCCGCCGCGTGCGGCGCCGATATCGAGGTGTACCTCCGGCCCAAGCTCGGCTTCTGCAACTGCGATACCGGCGTTGCCGATGACGACGAGGTCGATCGCGTCGCCGACGTCGACATGATCACCCCGCGCTTCGCGCCACTGCGGGCGGGCGATGTCGTGCGGGTCGCGGAGATGCCCGGCCGCATCAGAGCCTATGACCTCGACATGCCCGGCGGCAAGCGAACCGCGATCGGCATCGCAGTGTCGCATCGTTGCGATCTGATGGCAGTTGCGGCCCAGGGCAGCGGCGATGCGGCGCATGTGCAGCGCGCGGTGTTGGCGTTGCTGGAATCCGCCAGCTTGAAGCAATGGATGATTGCCGCAATGGACGGCCGCTGAACTGATGCCGCTTCACCTCTCCCCGCTTGCGGGGAGAGGTCGGATCGCATCGCAAGATGCGATCCGGGTGAGGGGGTACAGGTCTATTAACCCGCACCGCCTGGTGGAGAGAGCCCCTCACCCCAACCCTCTCCCCGTGAAGGACGGGGAGAGGGAGCAGATCGCGCGCTGAGCGCAACGCTCCTTCTTCACCTCTCCCCGCTCGCGGGGGGAGGTCGGATCGCCCCCGGCGATGCGTAGCATCGTCCGGCGCGATCCGCGTAAGGGGGTACTGGTCTCACCATCCGCACCAGACGTGCGGAGAGCCCCCCTCATCCCGACCTTCTCCCCGCACGCGGGGAGAAGGGGAAGCGCGCCGCTTCCCTCCGCCTCCGCCCCATGCATAATGTCGGCAACGAACAAAAGAGTCCTCTTATGTCCCTGCAAGCCTATCTCGCCTTCGTTGCCGCCTGCGTTGCGCTGGCGCTGCTGCCCGGTCCGATCGTCACCATGGTCATCGCCAACGGCCTGCGCTACGGCACGCGCGCTGCAATGATCAATGTGCTCGGCGCCCAGGCCGGGCTGGCGATCGTGATCGGCATCGTCGCGGTCGGCCTGACCTCGCTGATGGCGACCATGGGATATTGGTTCGACTGGGTACGCTTTGCCGGCGCCGCTTATCTGGTCTGGCTCGGCTACAAGCTGATCCGTGCGCCGGTCGAGGGCGTCAGCACCGACGAACCACTGGCGCCGCCGCGCGGCGGCTTCTTCCTGCAGGGCTTTCTGGTGCTGCTGTCGAACCCGAAGGTGCTGGTGTTCTTCGGCGCCTTCATCCCGCAGTTCATGGATATGGAGAAGCCGCACGTCCCGCAGGTGGCGCTGCTCGGCATCACCTTCATGGTGACGGCGGTGATGAGTGACGGGCTCTATGCCTTGCTGGCCGGCCGCGCCCGCAAATTCTTCTCCAAGGAGCGCACCCGGCTGATGTCGCGGATCTCCGGCGGCTTCATGATCGGCGGCGGCATCTGGCTTGCGCTGACCCGGGCGCGCTGAGCCTCGAGCGGGATGAGTATGCGGCGGGACGGGATCTCGGTTCACCTCTCCCCGTCGGGGAGAGGTCGGATTGCGCTCGGCGATGCGAAGCATCGTCAGGTGCAATCCGGGTGAGGGCCTTGCTCACTCGATAGACCATGACCCCTCACCCGATTTGCTGCGCAAATCGACCTCTCCCAAGGGAGAGGTGGTACTTCCGATGCCGCTACAGGCTCATCCCATCCGACCTAGCCCGCAAGCCGCTCGACCACGTCGCGCACCAAGCCCTTGAGCAGGTCGAGCTTGTATCCGGTCATCGGCAGCGGCTTTGCGCCCGACGTCGCAAGTTCGGCGGCCCGCGCGACGGTTTCGGCATCGGTGGGCTTTCCTTTCAGCGCCGCCTCGCATGCCGCCAGTCGCAGCGGCACCGGGGCGATGCCGCCGGCGGCGATATCGACCTGCTCGAACGTGCCGCCTGAGATCACGGCCCGCACGCAGACCTCCACCAGCGGCCATTCCGCATGGGTGCGGCTGATGGCGCGCTTGTAGAGCGCGCGCTCGCCGGCGAGCGGCGCAGCGAGCTCGATGCGCTGGATCCGTTCGCCTGATCCAAGCAAATTGTCGGCGGTGCCATTACTGCCGTCGCCGAGCAGGTCGGTGATCGACAGCCCGCTGCGCCGGTCGGTGGTGATCCTCGCGTCATAGGCCAACAGCGCCATCGCCATCGTCGACGGATGCGGCGCGACGCAAGGGCCGAGGTCGAACGCGACGTGATAGAGATGGTTGCCCGTTCGCGCCGGACAGTCGGTGCCGCCCTTCTTGAGACAGCCGATCTGCGGATTGCGGAAATACCAGCAGCGCGAGCGCTGCGCGAGGTTGCCGCCGAGCGTCGCCAGCTGCCGGATCTGCGGCGTCGCAAGGCCCTGCGCGGCCGCGGCGATGCCGGGATAGGCCTGCGCGATCCGCGCATCGGAGGCGATCGCCGCGATCGAGGTCAGCGCGCCGATCCGCGCCGCGCCGTCGGCGGCCCAGGTGATCCCGATCGTATCGGGAGTGGCGGCGAGATCGACGATCGGCCCGCGCGACACGCCGCTGCGGCGGCGTTCCGACAGATCGGTGCCGGCGGCACGGAATTCCGGCGCCGTGATTGTAGCTGCGGCTGCAGCACTCATGCGGCGGTCCTCCCTTTCAGCGCGGCAATGATGCGGTCGGGCCGGATCGGAATTTCGGTGAGGCGGACGCCGATCGCGTCGTGAATCGCGTTCGCCACCGCGGGCGACGTCGGCACCGTGGCGACCTCGCCGATGCCGACGCTGTTGCCGAGCACATGGTCGAAGCCGGCCTCGTCGAAATGCACGTTGATCTCCGGCGTGTCTGAAATCCCCGGGATGCGATAATCCTCCATCCCGGCCGTCAGCACGTCGCCGCTGATCGGATCGAGCTCGCGCGCCTCGTAGAGGGCGTAGCCCAGGCCCTGGATCACCGAGCCGCAGGCCTGGCTGTGCGCCAGCGCGGGAGCCGCGACCTTGCCGACCGCAAGGCCGGTGTGCACGTTGAGCACGCGGACGTGGCCGAGCCAGGTGTCGACCTCGACCTCGATCACCTGCACCGAGCTCGGCACGCCGGCGCCGACCACGATGTTGGAGAAGCGGCGCATCATCCAGCCGAAGATGATGCCGATGAAGCCGGCGTCGCGCAGCGGCGAGCGGACGCCGGGCGCGGTGTTCTTGCCATCCTCGCCGCGGGTCTCCGTCACGGCGATGTCCGCCGAGCGCGCGATCAGCTCGCGCCACGGCGCGTTCGAGCCGGGCGCCGGCTTGCGCGTCGCCTGATCGAGGATCGCGGCCTTCAGCTTCCGGATCGCGAGCAGCGTCGGCGGCAGCACCGAGGCGGTGACGCGGCTGCCGCCGGAGCCGGGCCCTTCCGGCAGCGACGAATCGCCGATGCGGACCTCGATCTCATGAGGCTCGAGATCGAATTCGCGCGCGACCGCGTCGGCGATCACGCTGCGGGTGCCGGTGCCGATATCCTGCGTCGCGGTGCTGGCGATGATGCGGCCGCCTCTCACCGCGACCTCGACCTTCACCTTGGGCTGCCAGAGATAGAGCCAGTAGCCGGTCGCGACCCCGACGCCGCGGCGATAGCGGCCGCTCTGGCCCGCCTTGCGGTTGCGCCAGACGTCGAGCCCGGCCGCCCAGTCATACAGCCGTTGCCGGTTGGGATCGGGATCCCAGCGCTTGCGCAGCGCAATCGGGTCTACCTTGAGCCGCCGCGCGGCCTCGTCGACCGCCTGCTCCACCGCAAAAGCCATCGGCGGACCGCCGGGGCCGCGGAAGGCGGACCCGGGCGGCAGATTGCTGATGACGTCGAAATCCGAGAGCGCCTTGGCTTCGGCCGGATAGATCAGCCGCGCCAGGCCGGCGATCGTCGAATTGATGGCGGCGCCCGTATCGGCATGCGCGGTGACGGACAGCGCCTTCAAGCTGCCCTGCTCGGAGGGCAGCAGCGCGACCTTCACCTCCGCGGCCGGCCGATAGCCGGCGACCGAGAGCTCCTCGTGCCGGTCGTAGGCGACCCGGACCGGCGCCTTCGCCGCGCGCGCGAGTTCGATCGCGGCGATCGTCTCCACGCCCATGCTCGACTTCGAGCCGAAGCCGCCGCCGACATGATCGGCGATGACGCGGACCTTGTCGTGGTCGAGCTTGAAGCGCTTTGCGATTTGCTCCTTGAGATGAAACACCCACTGCGACGAGGCGTGCACGGTGAGCCGGTCGCCGACGAAACGCGCCACCGCGGCGTGCGGCTCGAGGCAGGTGTGCTGCTGCGTGCCGGTGCGAAAGGTTGCTTCCACGAGCAGCGGGCTGCCGGCCTGGCGCGCCTCGTTGACCCAGCTGCGCACCTTGCCGGCGCGCTGCGAGAACGCCGCGGTCGGCCCGCGCACGTTCTGCTTCCACGGCGCCGGCCCGCCGCCAGCTTCCGAGACGTTGCCTGCGCGCTTGCGGCTCGCTTTGTCGAACACCACAGGCGCGTCATCCTTGCGTCCGGCGTCGAGCCCGATCACCGCGGGCAGGCGCTCATAAGTCACGTTGATCGCGGCGAGCGCGGCCAGCGCGCTTTTGCGGTCCTTGGCGGCGACCGCGGCAATCGGCTCGCCGACATAGCGCACGACGCGGTCGTCGGCGAGCAACGCCACGGCGGCGACGCCGGACAGTGCGCGCGCCGGCGCCAGATCGAGCGCGGTAATGCGGGCATGCGCCTCGCGCGAGCGCAGGATCACGCCCTCGAGCTGGCCGTCGTGCCTGATATCGACGGTGTATTTGGCCGCGCCCGTCACCTTGTCGCGGGCCTCGATGCGCGGCGCGGCCACGTCGTTGCCGTCGAACCGGCCGGCGCAGGCATCCGCCACCGCGCGAAAAATCCCGTCATAGGCGCCGCAGCGGCAGAGATGGCCCGACAACGCCGCGCCGATCTCCTCGCGCGACGGCACCGCCGTGCCCTTGGTCGCGCGCCAGCGGTCGCAGAACGCGGCGGCTTCGACGATGAAGCCGGGCGTGCAGAAGCCGCATTGCAGCGCGTCGTGTGCCATGAACGCCTTCTGCACCGCATGCAGGCTTGCCGCGCCGATGCCCTCCACCGACGTCACCGATTTGCCGGCGGCGGCCTGCGCCGGCATCAGGCAGCTTGCGACCGGCGCGCCGTCGACCAGCACCGTGCAGGCACCGCAAACACCGGCGCCGCAGACCAGCTTGGTGCCGGTGAGCCTGAGCTGGTCGCGGACGACGTCGATGAGCAGCGCGTCGGGATCGTCGGGCAGGGCTTCGACGCGGCCGTTGATGGTCATCGTGCTCATGGAGATCCTCCAGCCTTGCTCCGTGACGGTCTTCGCTCCGCCGCCGCCTTGCGGGCGGACGGCTTTTGCCTCGGCGCGGCGCCGGCGCACAGCACCCGCACCATCAGCGCCATGTCCTTCAGAAACGCATCGACCGGCTGCATCCCCGGGTGCTGCGATTTCGATGCGTGCAGGGCCATTTCGACCAGTCGGGCGAATTCGGCCGGTGCCATGCCCTGCGGCAGCACGAGCTGCAGCCTCTGCGCGGTGCGCGTGACGGTCGCGACGAGACGCTCGGCATAAACGGCCGAATATTTCTGGTAGAGGTCGCGCGCCTGCGCCAGATGCTCGGAATACAGCTCCTCGATATGCGGCGAGCCGTCGAACGAGGCGATCATCGTCTGCATCCGCGCCGTCATGCCGGCGACGAGGATGTCGGCAAGCGTGCCGCCGTCCTGCTCCGCCTTGCCGATCGCGGCCTGCTCGGCGGCAATCGCATCCTCATGCACGCGTTCGATCACGGCGCGGAACAGCGCTTCGCGCGATTCGAAATGATGATACAGCGCCTGCCGCGTCAGCCCGGCGGCTTCCGCCACCTGCTCGATCGAGGAGCGGCGAAAGCCGTGGCGGCGGAACACCAGCATGGTCGCATCGAGAATGCGGGTTTTCGGTCCCATTTGTCGAATTTGACAAATTATGGAAATTTGTCAAATCGCGATTTGGTGACTGCCGGGGGGGACACCTTGCCGCGCGGGGCGCGGCTCAGGTCTCGATATTCGGCACGCGATACATCTCGCGGCGCCATAGCGCCGGGCTGATGCCGACCGCGGCGGAAAACACCCGCGTGAAATGGCTTTGGTTGGCAAAGCCGGCCGCGATCGCAATCTCGGACAGCGGCAGGTCGATCACCGCCATCAATTGCTTGGCGACCTTCACCCTCTGCTGCAGCAGCCATTGGTGCGGCGGCAGGCCGGTGGAGACGCGAAACGCACGCGAAAAATGGCTGACCGACAGGTCGAACTCGGCCGCGATCTGCTTCAATGGGATCTTGCCGCGAAGGTCGGCCTCGAGCCGTTCGCAGGCCTGCCTGGCCTGCCATGCGGCAAGGCCGCCGCGGGCCGGCGCGGTGACGCTGTGCAGTCCGCCATAGGTCCGGGCGACATGGGCGCTGAAGGCGAGCATCACATGATCGACGAACAGCTGGTTGACTTCCTCCGGCCGGCGCAAGGCCTCGAGCAGCACGGCGCTGAGATGGCGGATGACGCCGTCGTCGTGGCCGATGCCGGGCTCGTAGCCGAGCTCGTCGATCCGCCGCGCGCGGGACTGCCGCGCGATATCGTCAAGCGCCGAGCGCGGCAGGTAGAAGAAGACGGAGTGAAACGGCTTGTCGATCACGTAGCGCGGGTCGCGCTTCAGATCGTACAGATAGGTCGCGCCGCTGCGGATGTTCGACTTGGTGATGCAGCGGCCGTCTTCCCAGCACTCGCAATCGTCGTAGTCGCGAAACTTGAGGCTGACGAGATAGGCGTCGTCCGCAGGCAGCGAGCCGGACAGATCGCGCACCGGATTGTCGTTGCGAATTTCGGTGACCGCGAGCGCATCGCTGCGCAACGAACGCGTGATCAGCGAGGGCGCATGTTTCAATTGCAGGGGTTGCCCGAGCCTCCGTCCGTAGACGCCAGCCTGTGCCATGTCGATGAATTCCGTCAGTGTTATCAGACCCGGGAGCCCACGATCGTCGTCCCAAATGGTCGTACTGCATTATCAGAGATCGGCGCGGCGCCGTCCAGTTCCTGGCGCGATCGTAAGCGGCCTTGGCGGAGCGATCACGACAACGCGATTTCGAAATGATTTCAAGGGCATTGAGGTCCGATGACGTTGCGCCGCATGCCGGCGGCCGGCGCCGGCAGGTGCACTAGCCGCAATCGCTCTGCAGGTACGGCAATCGCTCTGGGGCGGCGGCACGTCCAATTCGCTAGACCATCATCGCGCCCACGCCAACGACGGAGACACGCGATGATCTGGAAAGATTTAGGCAGCTCCCTTGCTCTCACCCGGCGACGCAGGGCCGTCGCCACTGCGCTCATGTACGGGCTCACGCTGACGGTTCGCTTCACGTCGGCGGCCGGTGACGAAGCGGACACGCCGGCAAAGGCCGTTCAGGGCAGCGATCCGATCACGTCGATCATGATCAATGACGGTACGCCGATCCTCGCCGGGGACTGGCTGCCGGGTCCGGCGCAACTGGCTGCCCTTCGCCGCGGCGCGTCGCTGAGTTCGCGAGGTTGCCTTGCGGCATGCGAGCGTCCCGCGCGCATGCCATTCGTCACCGGCTGCGTCTCGCGTCAATAGCGCGACTGAAGCCCGATTCACCTGTTCGCGTCGTTGATCGCAACAAGCCTTGCCGCCCGCGGCAGGCAGCGGCGGCGCGCGCGCCTGACTACCAAACCAGAGGAGACTTGAAATGCGAATCGTCATCATTGGTGCCGGCTTCGCCGGTATGTATGCCGCGCTGTCCGCCGCCCGCCTGCGCGAGATCAAGGGCGCTTCGCCCGAGGAGCTCGAGATTGCGCTGGTCGCGCCGCAGCCGACGCTGGTGGTCCGCCCGCGGCTCTACGAGCCGAAGCCGGAAACCCTGACCGCGCCGCTGCTCGACGTCTTCAACGCGATCGATGTGGTCTATGTGCAGGGCAGCGCCGAGGCGGTCGACACCAAGGCCCGCACCGTGCAGATCGTCACCGCCAAGGATGCGCGCAAGACGCTGCCCTACGATCGCCTGATCGTGGCGACCGGCAGCCGGCTGTTCCGTCCCAACGTGCCTGGGCTTGCCGAGCACGGCTTCAGCGTCGACAGCCTCGAGGACGCGATCGCGCTCGACAAGCATCTGCACGGCCTTGCCAAACTGCCGCAATCGACGGCGCGCGACACGGTCGTCGTTGCCGGCGGCGGCTTCACCGGCATCGAGGCGGCCACCGAGTTGCCGTCACGGCTCCGCGCCATCCTCGGCAAGGATGCCAAGCCGCGCATCGTCATCGTCGATCGCGGCGCCGCCATCGCGCCCGATATGGGCGAGGGCCCGCGCCCGATCATCGAGGACGCGATGCGCAAGCTCGGGGTCGAGGGCCGCTTCGGCGCCGGCGTCGCCGAGGTGAGCAAGTCCGGCGTCACGCTCTCGAACGGCGAGCATATCGAGGCCGCGACCGTGGTCTGGGCCGCCGGCATTCGCGCCGCGCCGCTGACCCAGCAGATTCCCGCCGAGCGCGACAATTTCGGCCGCCTGCTGGTCGACCGCGATCTGCGCGTGCAGGGGATCCCCGGCGTGTTCGCCGCCGGCGATGCGGCGCGCGCCGCGTGCGACGATGTCGGCAATTACGCGCTGATGTCGTGCCAGCATGCGACGCGAATGGGCGCCTTTGCCGGCAACAATGCAGCCGCCGAGCTGCTCGGCGTTCCGACCAGGCCCTACCATCAGAAGGGTTACGTCACCTGCCTCGACCTCGGCGGCGCCGGCGCGCTGTTCACGCGGGGCTGGGAGCGCGAGGTGACGATGGTCGGCGACGTCGCCAAGAAGACCAAGCAGGAGATCAACACCGTCTGGATCTACCCGCCGCGGGCCGAGCGTGCCGCCGCGCTGGCCTCCGCCGATCCGGAGCATGTGACCGACGTGTCTGGCTTCTTCTAGACCCGTCACGGAGCGGGCCGCGCTTGCCCTGAAGCGCGGCCCGCCCACCTCAAATCACTCTGGAGCTCGATCACCATGAAACACGACACCGTGCGCGCGTCGTCGTTCGCGATGCCGCTGACCAATCCGGCCTTTCCGCCCGGGCCGTACCGCTTCATCAACCGCGAATATTTCATCATCCAGTACCGGACCGATCCGGATGCGCTGCGCCGCGTGGTGCCGGAGCCGCTGGAGCTGACCGATCCCGTGGTGAACTACGAGTTCATCCGGATGCCCGACTCCACCGGCTTCGGCGACTACACCGAGAGCGGCCAGGTGATCCCGGTCGCCTACAAGGGCCAGCTCGGCGGCTTCACCCATCAGATGTTCCTCAACGATCATCCGCCGATCGCCGGCGGGCGCGAGCTGTGGGGCTTTCCCAAGAAGCTGGCGCAGCCGAAGCTCGAGGTCGAGATCGATACGCTGGTCGGCACGTTGAACTACGGCTCGGTGCGCATCGCGACCGGCACCATGGGCTACAAGCACCGCGCGCTCGACATCGCGGCCGAGGCGAAGAAGCTCGCCGCGCCGAATTTCCTGCTCAAGATCATTCCGCATGTCGACGGCACGCCGCGCATCTGCGAGCTGGTGCGCTATCACCTCGAGAACATCACCGTGAAGGGTGCATGGACCGGACCGGCTGCGCTCGATCTCTATTCGCACGCGCTGGCCCCGGTGGCCGAGCTGCCGGTGCTGCAGGTGCTGTCAGCCAAGCACCTTGTCGCCGACCTCACGCTCGGGCTCGGCAGCGTGGTGCACGATTATCTCGCCGCCGGCCACACCGCGCCGCGCCGCGGCGCCGACGCCTTGATCGAAGCGAATGCCGGCTGAGCGGAATCAGCCTCATCAGGAGTGCCAACCATGTTGAATGTGATGCGCGAGCAGACCAATCCGGTGCCGCGGCAGGCCAGGTCGCTGCCGTATGATGTCGTGGCGCTGGTGCTGCAGGGCGGCGGCGCGCTCGGCGCCTATCAGGCCGGCGTCTATGAGGGCCTGCACGAGGCCGGCATCCGGCCGAACTGGCTTGCCGGGATTTCGATCGGCGCGCTCAACGCCGCCATCGTCGCTGGCTCGCCCGAAGCCGAGCGGGTGCAGCGGCTGCGGCAATTCTGGGAGACCATCTGCGCCTACTCGATCGAGTGGCCCGCCGGCGAGGGGCTGGTCAATGCCTTGCCCTTTGCATTCGACATCAGCTCGGTCCGCAACGCGCTGGCGGCGATGCGGGCGCTGGTCCAGGGGCAACCCGGCTTCTTCAAGCCGCGCTTTCCCTCGCCGCTGTGGTCGCCGTTCTCGGGTGATGCCTCGACAAGCTTCTACGACACGGCACCGTTGCAACAGACCCTGGAGCGGCTGGTCGATTTCGACCGGCTGAACTCCGGGGAAGTGCGGGTCAGCGTCGGCGCCGTCAACGTCCGCACCGGCAACCTGACCTATTTCGACACCGCCGAACGCCGCCTCGGACCGAAGCATTTCATGGCGTCAGGCGCGCTGCCGCCGGGATTCCCTGCCGTCGAAATCGAAGGCGAGCACTACTGGGATGGCGGCGTGGTCTCGAACACGCCGCTGTCCCGTGTGCTCTCCGGGGAGCCATGCGACACGCTGACGTTCCAGATCGATCTCTGGTCGGCCAAGGGCCGCGTTCCCTACGACATGATGGAAGTGTCGAGCCGCCAGAAGGACATCCAATATTCCAGCCGCACCCGCGCCATCACCGATCAGGCGCTGCGGATGCAGAAGATGCGGCAGGCGCTGCAACGGACGCTCGCGCTGCTGCCGGACTCCGCCAAGCAGGATCCGGAAATCCGCGCCATCGCCGAGATGGCCCGCCATCGCTCCTGCAACATCGTCCACCTGATCTATCAGACCAAGCTCCACGAAGGCCATTCGCGGGACTACGAGTTCGGGCTGAGCGGAATGCGCGCACACTGGCAGAGCGGGCTGGAGGACATCCGCCGCACGCTGGCCGACCCGGGCCGCCTCGACCGGCCGGCGCCGGAGCTCGGCATCGTCACCCACGACATCCATCGCCGCGACTGAGCTTGCGGCACATCTCACCTACAAAGCATCGAAAGGAATTGTCATGTTGAAGGGCAAGGTCGCGATCGTGACCGGATCGACCAGCGGCATCGGGCTCGGCATCGCCAGCGAGCTGGCGAGGCTCCGCGCCGACATCGTGCTGAACGGCTTTGGGGATGCCGGGGAGATCGAGCAGATCCGCGGCGGCATCACGCGCGAGTATGGCGTGCGCGTCGCCTATGACGGCGCCGACATGTCGAAGGAGGAGGCAGTGCGCGGATTGATCGCCGCCACGGTTGAGAAATACGGCCGGCTCGACATTCTCGTGAACAATGCCGGCATCCAGTTCACCGCGCCGGTCGAGGAATTTCCGGCCGCGAAGTGGAACGCGATCCTGGCGATCAATCTGTCGGCCGCGTTCCACGGTATTGCCGCCGCGGTGCCGCAGATGCGGAAGCAGGGCTGGGGCCGCATCGTCAACATTGCCTCCGCGCATGGGCTCGTCGCGTCGACGCACAAGGCCGCCTATGTCGCGGCCAAGCATGGGCTGATCGGCCTGACCAAGGTGGTCGGTCTCGAGACCGCCGGCAGCGGCGTGACCTGCAATGCGGTTTGTCCCGGCTGGGTGCGTACGCCGCTGGTCGACAAGCAGATCGACGACATCGCCGCGCAGCGCGGCATCAGCCAGCAGGATGCAGCGAAGGAGTTGCTGGCGGAGAAGCAGCCGTCGCTGCAGTTCGTCTCGCCGGCGCAGCTCGGCGGCACTGTGGCTTTCCTGTGCTCGGGCGCGGCCGATCAGATCACGGGGACCGCGATCTCGGTCGATGGCGGCTGGACCGCGCAGTGACAGAAGGGCGAACCAACATGCAGGACGCGAAAGTCATTATTGTCACCGGCGGGAGCTCCGGCATCGGGCGCGCGGCGGCGCTTCGCTTTGCCCGGCAAGGCGACAGGGTGCTCGTAACCGGACGACGTGCCGGGCCGATCGAGCAGACGGTTGCGGAGCACCCGGGCATCGTGGGCCTGGTTGCGGATGCGGCCTCCGCGGACGACGCCGCGCGCACCATCGCCAAGGCGATCGAGACCTGGGGCAGGGTGGATGCGTTGATCAACAATGCGGGCGCCGGCGCGATCTTGCCGCTGGCCGATGCGGCAGCTGATCGCATCATGGATATCTTCGCGGTCAATGTGATCGGCCCCAGCCTGCTTGCGGCGGCCGCGCTTCCTCACCTGCGGGCCACGCGGGGCAGCATCGTCAACGTCTCGAGCACCTTCGGCCACAAGCCGGCGGCGGGATTGTCGCACTACGCCGCCAGCAAGGCGGCGTTGGAGCATTTGACACGCTGCTGGGCGCTGGAGCTCGCGCCGTTCGGCGTTCGGGTGAACGCGGTGGCGGCGGGGCCCACCGAATCGGGCGCGCTGACCGGCATGATGGGGCTCTCCCCGGAGCAGGCGGCAGCGATCAAGCAGCAGGAGCGCGCGCGCATTCCGCTCGGCCGGCGCGGTGTGCCCGACGATGTTGCTGAATGGATCGTTCGGATTGCCGGCCCGGCCTCGGAATGGATGACCGGCCAGGTGATCGCGGCCGACGGCGGTCTGGGGCTCGCCTAGCCGTGGCACCTGCCGGCCACGCGGCCGCCTGAGTGTGGTGCCGCCTTTCCGCGAAACCATCTCTGCCGACACGCATTGTCGGCGGGGGTGGAAATGGAGCGGAACATGGCGTCACGGAGAATTTGGATCGCAGTGGCGGGACGGCCAACAACACCGTCGGCGGGCCCGGCGTCGGCGTCGGCCACGCCGCCAACGGACGGCCGACCGGTTCGGGGCTCGGCTCTCCGGAGAATCCGATCAACGGTTCGCAATAGCGGCGGGAGGCGACCGGGATCGATTAGAACGATCCTAAGTGTCCTCGACTGAAGTGGGCGAAATTGCCGCAGCCTACTTCAACGCGCGTTGCGGGTTCGCAACAGAAGCAGCGAGATAGCCGGACCTTGGACGGGTTCTAAGGGCCGCACCGCTGCGCGCCGATCTCATCATGCTAGTGACGTGGCGATGAAATGCATCTGACGCGCGCGTCAGATGATCCGGAATTGGCAATTCAATTGACGTCAACCACAAAATCCCTGCGGCGCTGGGGCGCGGTCCACAAGTGGACCAGCCTGATCTGCACGCTGTTCATGCTGCTTTTGTGCATCACCGGCCTGCCGCTGATCTTTCACGAGCAGATCGACGATCTGCTGCACGAGCAGGTCAAGGCGGCCGAGGTGCCGGCCGGCACGCCGCTCGCCAATCTGGACCACATGCTCGCCAACGCGCTGGCGCAGGCGCCGGGAAAGGTGCCGCACTTCCTGATCTGGGATCGTGACGATCCCAACGCCATGTTCGTCAGCGTCGGCCCGACGATCGATGCCGATCCGACCAAGAACCTGCTGATCCGGATGGATTCGCACACCGGCGCCTATCTCGATGCGCCCGACGTGACCGGGCGCTTCACCTACATCATGCTGAAGCTGCACACCGACATGTTCGCCGGCCTGCCCGGAAAGCTGTTTCTCGGGCTGATGGGAATCCTGTTCTGCGTCGCGATCATTTCCGGAATCGTGGTCTACGCGCCCTCGATGCGCAAGCTGCGCTTCGGTGCTTACCGCGCCAAGCGCACCCGCGTTGTGCGCTGGCTCGACGTGCATAATCTCGCCGGCATCCTGCTGGTGGCCTGGACACTGGTGGTCGGCTTCACCGGCGTCATCGACACCTGGGCCGATCTCGTGCTGAAGATGTGGCAGTTCGGCCAGCTCGCCGAAATGACGGCGCAGTACAGCGACCGGCCAGTGCCGTCGAAGCTGACCTCGGTCAATGCCGCGGTGCAGGTCGCGACCGAGGCGGTGCCCGGGATGACGCCGAGCTTCGTCGCATTTCCGGGCACTCTGTTCAGCAGCAAGACCCACTATGCCGTGTTCCTGCATGGCGACACGCCGCTGACCTCGCGGCTGCTCAAGCCGGCGCTGATCGATGCGGAAACCGGCAAATTGACCGACAGCCGCGACATGCCCTGGTATGTGCTGACCCTGTTCGTGTCGCAGCCGCTGCATTTCGGCGACTATGGCGGCATGCCGCTGAAGATCGTCTGGGCGCTGCTCGACATCCTGACCATCTTCATCCTGGTCACCGGCCTTTATTTATGGTGGCGGCGGCGCAAGGCCGGCGTCAGCCAGGAGCGCGCAATCGCCAATGCCGGGGCGATCGATAATCCACTCTTGTCGTCGTCGCGCCGCTGATGATCTCGCATCGCTCTTTGGCCCAGATCTTCGCGGCCCCGCTCGTCATCGCGATCCTGAGCACGGTGGGACTGATCAGCGCGCTGGTCGGCGACGGCTGGTGGGATGCCATCTCGTGGGCGGCGCTCGGCCTGCCGGTGTTGCTGTATCTGCTGTTCATCTGGCGGCGCCGGTCCTATTGATCAGAACGCCAGCGCGTGCGCGGCGATGTTCTCGCCCGGCCTCGAGATCTTGCTGCACTACCCGAGCCGCAAGGGCCTGCCGGCGCGGGTCAGGGCCTTTGTCAAATTCATGCTGGAGCATCTGCGCAGGAATCCCGACCTGCAGACCGATCCGCACGTCCTGCTGGCGCCGTTCCGCGGTTAGAGCATGATCCGGAAAAGTGCGAAGCGGTTTTCCGAAAAGATCATGCTCAACAAAGAGCTAAAGCGGGCGCCCCGTGAATCAGCAACCTCGCGCCAGTGTGAGCGGCCTCACAGATAGCCTTGCGTCGGCCGCCTACACTTCGGTCATGCAAGGGCGAGCCTGCTCGCCCGGATGCTGCGAGGACACGTGCATGACCCAGGTCTATTTTCACTGCTCCAACACCCAAGGCGTGCTGATGGATCGCCGCGGCACCGCCGTCACCAGCCTCACCGAGGCGTGCGAGGCGGCCACCTGCGCGATGCGATCGCTGGTCGCGACGGCCAGCCTGGAAGACTGGCGCGACTGGGCCATGCATGTCAGCGACGAGGCCGGCGACGAGATCTGCCTCCTGTCCTTTGCATCCGTCCTCGGCAAGCCGCACTGAGAGATCCCAGCACCCCGAAATCATAGTCCGTAGTTCGTCTCGACCGTCCAGGAGTCCTTCGGCTGGCTGTGCAGATGCCAGAACTGGTCCGCCACCGCCGAGGCTTCCTTCGATTCCGGGGCAACCAGGGTGCAGACCGTCACCGTCGCGACATGGATTCCCTTGGCCCGGTACTGTTCGAAAAGCCCGTGAGCCAACGCGCGAATGCCGGCCTTGCCGATGCTGATCGAGAGAAAGTCCGGGCTCGGGGCAAGGGCGAAGCCGCCTCCCGTCAACAGAATCGTACCGGACCGTTGCGCTTCCATCTTCGAGGCAACGGCCTGCGCGGCGGCAAGCGCGCCTCCGATATTCACGGCCAGATCAAAATTGAAGCTGTCGCGCGGCTGCTCGGCGAGCGTCGCCTTGCGCAATGACGCCGCGTTGTAGTGCAGGACGTCCACCGAGCCGTGCCGCGTCTCAACTTCGGCGACCAGCTCCGCCACGCTCTTCGCGTCGCTCGCATCCACGTTCCGCGCCTCGGCCTTGTAGCCTTTCGACATGAGCCGATCGGCCAGCTCCTGAGCCCTGGGGAGCCGCCGGGCGGCCAGAACCACTTGAAAGCCTTCCCTTGCAAAGCGCTCGGCGGTCGCGAAACCCATTCCCGGGCCCGCTCCGATGCTGAGAAATGTCTTCATCGCTTGTTTCCCTTCGACGCTGCACTTGAACCTTCACCGCACGCGTCGCCGCCAATCGCTGGGGGTCTCCCCGGTCAACTTTCTGAACGCCGCGGCGAAGGCGGTCTGGGAGGAATAGCCGAGCGCGGCCGCGACCGAGACGACCGACACGTCGGTGTCGCGCAGCATGCTCATGGCCTGCTCGAGCCGATGCTGGCGCAACCAGGCATGCGGGGAGAGCCCGGTGCTTTCCTTGAACGCGCGGCAGAAATGGAAGCGCGACAGGCCTGCATCCGCAGCCAGGGCGGCAAGCGAGACGTCGGTGTCGCTATCCGAACGCAGGCGCTCGATAGTCCGGCTCAGCACCCTGGGCGACAGCCCGCCCATGACCGGCCGGAACGCGGCAGGTGAGCCGGCGTGCGCCGAGAGCAGGCGCGTCGCCAGAAGGTCGGTCAGCTGGTGCCTGAACAGCGTATCCAGTGCCGCGCAGCCCTCGAGCGCATCGGCCGCGCTCAGCAGCAATCGGGATGTGATGGGGTCGGGATGCGCGGTTCGCTCCACAAGGTCACCGGCAGCGGCGGTGCCGGCTTCGAGGGCAACGCGATCGAGCGTTGTTTGCGGAAGATAGAGCTGGAGGACGCTCAAGGGCTGAAAGATATCCCACCGCGAGGTCGAACCGGCCGGAATCACCGTGACGGTCCCGGGACGCGTCATTCCGTTGACAAACGCCCGGCCGTCGCGGCGCTCGAACCGCACCGGCTCGGCGGGAAAAGTCATGATGACGTGGTCGGCCATCGGCCGGACCACGTCATGCAGCGGATCATGCCTCCAGAAGGTGATCATGCCGCTGGTTGGGTCCGACGCCATGTGTAGCGGCGCCGTCTTGAGCACCCGCGCCATTTCTGCGTCGGCATGCGGGCGTTCGCCGGTCGGTAAATCGTCTTGCTGCACCGGAGACGCGCCTGCCTGATTCTGCGAAATAGCTCGCGCAAGCGGCTTGCTCATGGACCTGTTCTCGCCGGTGAGAGGGTCTGTCTTGCGCGTTCGATGCGTTCTAGGCGCGGTACGGGTCTGGGGTCTTTCCCGAAGCGACTGCGATTTGTCCGATCCTGCTGCACTTATCCGAAAACGCGCGCTCGATCGCAAGGCGGTGCGACGTTTGTGAAAGACAACAATCCTGACGCATCTGAGCAAAGAACCGAGCTTTGTGTTACGATTTTCCAAACTGTCATCCTCGCGCAACGGCTTCGCCTTTGTCGCTGGAGGTGCAAGCCCAGCAGCGCAATTGCGCTGCTGAACCCCGGAGGATGAACCGGCCCGGCTGGCGGCCGTCGATCCTTCGAGGCTCGCTTCACGAGCACCTCAGGATGACGGAACGAACAGCGCCGCACGACACCATGTCTGTTGCGCGATGGTCGCGATGCAGCCCGGCGGTTGTTGCCGGCGGCAACCTATGTCACCATCCAGACATCGAATTGTCATGGTTTCTGGAGGCCCATGCCACGGCGGAAATTTGCTTGGGAAAAACTGTCGGATGAGCAGTTGCTCGGGCAACGTCTCAGCAGCCTGCGGGTTGCGGTCGAGGGCACCTGGCT
This sequence comes from Bradyrhizobium ivorense, assembly GCF_900696085.1. Classification (GTDB taxonomy): domain Bacteria; phylum Pseudomonadota; class Alphaproteobacteria; order Rhizobiales; family Xanthobacteraceae; genus Bradyrhizobium; species Bradyrhizobium ivorense. The sequence continues at coordinate 219,862 of NZ_CAADFC020000008.1, read as the reverse complement.
GCAGGATTGTCTCGGCACGCTGCACGAAGAGTTGGAAGAGCGCGGCATCCGGCTGCGGCCGCACGCGTGGATATCGAGCGAATGGTTCAGCCCGGCCAATGTGCCCGGCATCGCCATCCCGTTCTATCTCGCGCATCCCCGCCTGATGAAGCTCGAGAAGAAGATGATGCTCGACGTCGAGGGCGGCACCTGGTCGCAGTGCATGGCGATTCTCCGTCACGAGGCCGGCCATGCCCTGCAGCACGGCTACCAGCTGCAACGCCGCCGGCGCTGGCAGCAGCTGTTCGGGCCGTCCTCGAAACACTACCCGCGCTACTACCGGCCCAATCCGGCCAGCCGGAACTACGTCCAGCATCTGCGGCTGTGGTACGCGCAGAGCCATCCGGACGAGGATTTCGCCGAAACCTTTGCGGTGTGGCTGCGGCCGCGCTCGAACTGGCGCACGCGCTATGCCGGCTGGCCGGCGCTGAAGAAGCTCGAATATGTCGACGAGCTGATGGGCGAGATTGCCGGCAAGCGGCCATTGGTCGTGAACCGGGAGCGGGTCGATCCGCTGCACACTCTCAGCCAAACGCTTGCCGAACACTACAGGAAGAAGCAGGCGTTCTACGCCTTCAGTCCGCCGAAGACCTACGACCGCGATCTGTCCCGGCTGTTCTCCGCCGATATCAAGCATGTGCGCTCGCCGCCGGCGGCGGTATTCATCCGGCGTCACCGTGCCAGGATCAGGCAGCTGGTCGCGCAGTGGACCGGCGAGAACCAGTTGACGCTCGATGCCGTGCTCGATGACATGATCTCGCGTTGCCGCGAGCTCAATCTGCGCGCGGTCGGGCCCGAGCACAGGCTCGTCACCAACTTCACCATCCTCTTGACCGCCAAGACCATGCACGCGCTGTTTGGTCCGTCGCGGCGGAAATGGATTGCGCTATGAGGCGCCTTCGCATTCTCGTGCTGATGCACCCGGACTTCGTGCCGCCGGACTCGTCCGACGGATACTCCGCGCAGGAAATCAATGCGTGGAAGACCGAATACGACGTCGTCAGCACCTTGCGCGCGGCCGGCCACGAAGTCCGGCCGCTGGGCGTGCAGGAAGAAATCAAGCCGGTGCGCGACGAGATCGAGAATTTCAAGCCGCATGTGGTGTTCACCCTGCTCGAGGAGTTCCACTACGAGGTCGTGTATGACCAGCACATCGCGAGCTTTCTCGAGCTGATGCGGATTCCCTATACCGGCTGCAACCCGCGCGGGCTGATCCTGGCGCGCGGCAAGGATCTGTCCAAGGCGCTGGTGCATCATCGCCGCATCGCGGTGCCGGCGTTTGCGGTGTTTCCGATGCGCCGCAAGGTGAAGCGGCCGGCGCGGCTGGCGCTGCCGCTGATTGTCAAGAGCCTGAACATGGACGGCTCCTTCGGTATCTCGCAGGCCTCGATCGTCGATACCGACGAGAAGCTCGCCGAGCGCGTCGCCTTCATTCACGAGCGGATCGGATCGGCCGCCATCGCCGAGCAATATATCGAGGGACGCGAGCTCTATGTCGGCGTCATCGGCAACAACCGGCTGCGCGCGCTGCCGGTCTGGGAATTGGAATTCGGCAGCATGGGCGGCCAGCGCGCGCGACGCATCGCCACCGAAAAGGCCAAGCACGATACCAGCTATCAGGAACGCGTCGGAATCGTCGACGGGCCCGCCAAGGATTTGGCGCCGGAACTGGCGACCCGCATCCAGCATACCGCCAAGCGCATTTACCGGGCGCTCGGACTCGATGGATATGCGCGCATCGACTTTCGTCTCTCCGCCGACGGCATCCCGTATTTCATCGAAGCCAATCCCAATCCCGAAATCGCCAAGAGCCAGGAGTTCGCGACCGCGGCCCGGCACGACGGGTTCGACTACCCGGACCTGCTGCGGCGGATTGTTGCGCTGGGCATCAGCCGCGCCAAGGCCGGCGTGTCGCTGGGCTGAGAGCTGCGGCGAGGCCCGATTGATCGCGGGCCGCCGGAGCGTGATGAGATTAGGTCGAGCAGTAGCCGCATCGGAACGTGCCCCTCTCCCGCAAGCGGGAGAGATGAGCGAATTTCGAATCCAATCTCCTTTCGCGGCTAGATCTTCGCTTCCTTGCGCAGCGTCGTTTCGATCTCGCCGAGGATGCGCGCCAGGCGGTCGGCCCACGCGGTCTCGCCGGCCTGGTCGGAGATCAGGTCCTGGCGGATCTCGATGCCGGAGTTCATCAGGCCGCGCTTCTCGCCGTGCACGGGGATGGTGTAGTCGGTCTCGTCGCTGACCGCATAGGGCTCGTTGTCGCCGACCACGAGATCGCCCTCGCTGCGCAGATGTTTCAGCAGCAGCGGCGGCAGCATGGTGTCGCGATGATAGAGCGTGCCGATGTGCCAGGGCCGCGCGATGCCGGCATAAACCGGGGTAAAGCTGTGCAGCGCCACCAGCACCGTCGGCATGCCGTCGCGCAGCCGCCGCTCGATGATCTCGTCGATCCGCGCGTGATAGGGATCGAAGATCTGCGCGCGGCGCAATTCGGCCGCCTCGCGCGACAGCCCTTCATTGCCGGGAACGGTGGTGGCTTCGCTGATCAGCGGGATCGAGCTTGCGACATGCGGCGGGCGGTTGCAGTCGATCACCAGCCGCGAATAGCGCTGCGCGACCAGATGCGCTCCGAGGTGGTCGGCGAGTTGCGTGGCGACGCCGGCGATGCCGATGTCCCAGGCGATGTGGCGCACCAGCTCGCCCTCGGGCAGGCCGAGGCCGCCGAGCGGCGCGGGGATCTGCCGGCCGTAGTGATCACAGGTGAACAGGAACGGCGAGCGGCCGTCGGAATTATGTTCGAGGACCGGTGACGCGTCGGTGCTTGCGAGTAGGACGGATGGACCACCAGCATAGTTCAACGGCTTTTTTCCTCAACTTTGCCTATTCAGGCGGCATGCTGATCTGTAATCGAGCAGTACCCTCTATAGATTATCCAAGCCAGAATCACGATGATTGTCGACGATGCCGCTGCTGACCATCCATCACAAGACCGTTTATCGCTACGCCCGCCCGGTGGCGTTTGGCGAGCACCGCCTGATGCTGCGCCCGCGCGACGGCCACGATCTGCGCGTGCTCGACAGCGCGCTCCTGATCGATCCGGCGCCGATGTCGCTACGCTGGATCCACGACGTATTCGGCAACAGTGTGGCGATCGCGACCTTCGACGAGCGCGCCGACACGCTGTCGTTCGTGTCGACCGCGACGGTTGAGCTCAACACCGCGGAAGCCTTCGCGCTGACGCCGGACGATCCCGCCTATTTCTATCCCTTCCTCTACGACGATGAGGAATATCCCGACGTGCAGCAGTTCGTCACGCCGCAGTACGGCGATCCGAACGGCGAGCTGTCGGCGTGGGCGCGCCGCTTCCTGGATGCCGAGGCGCCGACCCCGACATTCAAGATACTGAGCGGCATCACGCATGCGATCAGGGAAGAGTTCAGCTACCGCAAGCGCCATGAGCGCGGCACCCAGCATCCGCTTGATACACTGCAGACGAGGTCCGGCACCTGCCGCGACTATGCGCTGTTCATGATCGAAGCGTTGCGCCGGCTCGGCATGGCCGCGCGCTTTGTCTCCGGCTATCTGGCGATGCCGTCGGATGGCGCAGGCTATCTCGGCGGCGGCTCGACGCATGCCTGGGTGCAGGCCTATCTGCCAAGCGCCGGCTGGATCGAGTTCGATCCGACCAACGGCATCGTCGGTACGCGCGATCTGATCCGCGTCGCGGTGGCCCGCGATCCCCGCCAGGCGATCCCGTTGCACGGCGTCTATCTCGGTCCGGCCGATGCCTTTGTCGGCATGGACGTCGATATCGACGTGGTCTCGGCCAGCCAGAGTGCGAACAGGGAGATGGCGTGACCATGCAGATCGGGGTCGGCTTCGAGATCACCTACACGGCTCCGCAGCCGACGCCGATGGTGATCATGCTGTCGATCCATCCGTCGCGCTTCGCCGACATCGTCGGCACCGAGCAGATCACGACCGATCCCGACGTGCCGGTCGGCTTCTACCGCGACAGCTTTGGCAATGTCTGTGGGCGGCTGGTTGCGGCGGCCGGCGGCGTCACGTTCCGCGGCAATGCATTGGTGCGGGATTCCGGGGTGCCCGACGCGGTCAATCCAGCCGCGCAGCAAGTGCCGATCGAGCAATTGCCGGACGAGATGCTGGTCTATCTGATGGCGAGCCGCTACTGCGAGACCGACAAGCTGACCGACATCGCCTGGTCGCTGTTCGGCAACACGCCGCCGGGCTGGGCGCGGGTGCAGGCGATCACGGATTTCGTCCACAACCATGTCAGCTTCGGCTATCAGCATGCCCACCACATGAAGTCGGCGCATGATGTCTACGAGAGCGGCGCCGGCGTCTGCCGCGACTTTGCCCATCTCGCGCTGACCTTCTGCCGCTGCATGGGGATTCCCGCGCGCTACTGCACCGGCTATCTCGGCGACATCGGCGTGCCGCCCGACCCGGCGCCGATGGATTTCTCGGGCTGGTTCGAGGTCTACCTCTCCGGCCAGTGGCACACCTTCGATGCCCGCCACAACACCCCGCGGATCGGCCGCATCCTGATGGCGACCGGCCGCGACGCCGCAGACGTCGCGCTCACCACGAGTTTTGGCCGAATGACGTTGGCGAAATTCGTGGTGGTGACCGAGGAGGTGGCCGCGGCGTGAGCGGCCTGGATTGCTTCGCTCCGCTCGCAATGACATAGAAGGCCATGACCTCCGACCTTCTCTTCGTCTACGGCACGCTGATGCGCGGCTTCGACCATCCGATGGCAAAACTGCTGGCGGGCAATGCCGACTTCCTCGCCGAGGCGCAGTGCCGCGGCCGGCTCTATCTGGTCAAGCACTATCCGGGGCTGGTGCGATCGGACGATGCGGCCGACATCGTGCATGGCGAGCTGTTCCGCTTGCGCGCGCGCGACGCCATGCTGGATGAGTTTGACATGTACGAGGCCTGCGGCGAGGGGTTTCCGCCACCGACCGAATATGTCCGCGAGATGCTGCCGGTCAGGCTCGCCGACGGCAGCATCAGTGAGGCCTGGACCTATCTCTACAATTGGCCCGTCACCGACCTGCCGCGGATCGCGTCAGGACGATTCCTGGAACACTAGAGCGATCGACCAGGCGCTGGTTCAGTCGACCGTCACGTGGGCCGTGCTGATGATCTCGCCCCAGCGCACGCGCTCGGCCGCGATGAACTTTGCCGTCGCCTCGACATCCATCGGATCGACCTGCACGCCCAGCTTGCCGAACTGGCCGCGCACGTCGTCTTCGCGCAGCAGCTCCGTCACCGTCGCGTTCAGCTTGGCGATGACGTCGTCCGGCGTGCCCTTCGGAGCCATCAGCGCGAACCAGGTCACCGAGGTGAAGTCGGGCACGGTCTCGCGCACCGTCGGCACGTCGGGCAGCGAAGGCGCGGGCGTCGGACCGGCGACGCCGAGAATGCGCAGCGTGCCGCCTTGGTGCAGGCTCAGCGACGAGCCGAGATTGTCGAAGAACAGGTCGACCGTATTGCCCATGATGTCCTGCAGCGCCGGCGCCGTGCCGCGGTAGGGGACGTGCACCATCGTGGTGCCGGTCAGCTTCTGGAACAGGATGGTCGTCAGATGCGAGGTCGAGCCGTTGCCTTGCGAGGCGAAGGTGACCTTGCCCGGATTGGCCTTGGCGTAGTCGATCAGCTCCTTGACGGTTTTGGCCGGAAAGCCGGGGCGCACGTCGAGCACGTTCGGCACGATGCCGATCAGCGCCACCGGCTTCAGCTCGGATGGATCGTAGCCAAGCTTGGCGTAGAGCGACTGATTGATCGCGATCGGACCGGGCGGGCTCGCCAGCAGCGTATAGCCGTCGGGCGGACTGCCGGCGACCGCCTCGGCGCCGATATTGCCGCCGGCGCCCGAACGGTTGTCGATGATGACAGGCTGATTCCATTTCTGGCGCAGCTTCTCGGCGAGGATCCGCGGCAGCGTATCCGCGGTGCCGCCGGCCGGGAACGGCACGACGATCCGGATCTGGCGGGCCGGATAGCCGGCCGCATCGTTCGCCTGCGCGGCGAGCGGCGTTGAGGCGGCGAGCAAGCCCAGGGCAATGCGGGCGGCGGTGTAAAATCTCATGTCTGAGCTACAATCGGTTGGAGGTCTGCGGGTGCGCCGGACTCGACAAACGCGTCGGCAAAGAATTGCGCGTCCGGCAGGCGATGATTTTCGGTGAAGTCGCGTTGCGCGGCGCTGACCATCAGCGGGTTGCCGCAGGCATAGACGTCGGCAGCGGACAGATCGCCATGGTCCTCGCGCACCGCCTCGTGCACGAGGCCGGTGCGGCCGGTCCAGGACGGCGAAGGCTCCGACAGCACCGGCGTGAAGCTGAACCAGGCAAACCGCTTCGCCCACTTCATCGGCAGATCCGCCAGATAGATGTCCTCGCGCGTCCGGGCGCCCCAGTAGAGATGCGTCGGTTGCTCGGCGCCGGCATGGATCGCGGATTCGACGATCGACTTGATCGGCGAAAAACCCGTTCCGCTCGCCAGCAGGATCGCGGGCCGCCCGGATTTGCGCAGGAAGAAATCGCCGAACGGCGCCTCGATCTGCAGCGTGTCCCCCACCGCCAGCCGCGGCAGGATCTGCGTCGAGAATCTGCCGCCGGAGACGTGCCTGATGTGCAGCTCCGCCCCGTCATTGTCGCGCGGCGCGTTGGCCAGCGAGAAGTTGCGCCGCTCGCCGTCGTCCATGATGACCTGCAGATACTGCCCGGCTTTGAACGGGGCGCGCAGCCCGATCGGAAAGCGCAACGTCACGATGCTGACGTCGGCGGCCGGCCGCGCCAGCCGGTAGACCGTCGCCCTGATGGTCTTGCGGCGGAAGATGTCGATCCGCTCGAACCGCTTCGGCTTGATCACGAGGTCGGACCGCGGCCGCGCCCGGCACATCAGCGCGGTGCGGTCCTCGGCGGTGCGGCGTCCGCGGCCGCGCTGGTCGACCTCGCCGCCGAGCAGGCCGGCTTCGCAGGTGTTGCAGGCACCCTTCCGGCACGACGACGGCATCGCGTAGCCGGCGCGCTCGGCGGCGTCGAGCACGAATTCGCGCGGCTCGCACGGGAAGGTCACCCCATGCTCGGCGACGGTGACGTTGAAGCTCATGCGATGCCCGCCTGCGTGGTGGATTTGTCGGCGGGCAGATTGCCGATCAGCCGCAGCGTTCGTAGCACGGCCGAGTGGTCGGCCTTGCACTGACCGGCGATGTCGAAGGCGCTGCCGTGACCGACGCTGGAAAACAGCACGCCGGCGCCGACCGACAGCGCCGAGGCGTTGCGCCCGGCCAACAGCTTGATCGGAATGTGGCCCTGGTCGTGATAGATCGCGACGAAGCCGTCGATGTCCTTGCGGCCGAGCATGATATCCGCGCCGACCGGGCCTTCGGCCGCGATGCCGGCCTGGCGCAGCCGCGCCACGGCGGGCGCGGTGATGTGATCATCGTCATCGCCGAACAGGCCGTTCTCGCCGGCATGCGGATTGATGCCGAACACGCCGATGCGCGGGTGTGCTACTCCCAGCCGTTGCAGGGTGGACGCGCAGGCGAGTCCCGCTTCTTCGATCAATTCCGGCGTCAGCCGCGCCAAGGCGTGATGGATGCGCTCGTGCAGCGTCGCATGCAGGATGCGCAAGCCGCCGCCGACCAGCATCATGAAGACCTTTTCCTCGGGCTTGCCGGTGAGCCGCGCGATCAGGCCGGGGTAGCCGGAGAACGGAATGCCGGCGGCGTTGACCGCGGTTTCGTTGTGCGGGCAGCCGACGATCGCGTCGACCGTGCCATCGCGGACCAAGCCGATCGCGGCTTCGACATAGGCGACGGTGGCGCGCCCGGCGGCGGCCTCGATCTGGCCGGGATGGAATTCGGATGCGGCCAGCGCGTCGACCCCATGCAGCAGGATGGCGCCATCAGCCGCGGGGGCAGCCGTGAAGTGCTGTAGCCGGGCGCCGGCACCGACGCGCTCGACATAGTGCCTGACGACGTGCGCGTCCCCGACCAGCACGATGCGGATATCGTTGCTCGCGTGCAGCTCCGCCGCGGCCCTGACCGCAATCTCCGGACCAATGCCATTGGGATCGCCAATGGTCAGCGCGATGGTCTTGCTGTCCTGGTTCATAGCGGCAACGCCAGCAAGGTATCGAAGCGGGAGCTGTCGCAGACCACGATGCGCTCGCGCAGCCTGGGCCCGCCGCCGTGCATGCCGTAGCGGTCGATGTAGCGGCCGGTCGCATAGACATCGGTGGTGCCGTCGCGCATGATCCGCGCCACGAAGAACGATGTCTCGCTGCGGACCTCGTCCGCGCTTTCGGAAACGATCCATGCCTGGCCGAGGAAGTGGCGGTAGACGTGGCGCTCGTAGATATTGGCCTCGCGCAGCGAGGCGACGCGGTCGCGCAGCATGCCCTTGGAGTTGGCGAAGATCACGCCGGCCTCCAGGCCTTGCGCAAAATTGTCCGATGTCGTGATCTTGTAAACGCAGTCGTCCTCGAAGAAGTCGGGCCAGGCCTCGAGATTGCCGCTGTCGATGCAGCGCGCGTAGGCGTTCTGAACGTGGTTGATGAGGCCGATCGTATTGCTCACGTGCATGACCTCAAACGCCCATCCGCGCGCGGTAGGCCTTCCAGAAGCCACGCACCGAGGCTTCGGTGACCCGGCTTTCGCTGGAGTCGGTGCCGGAGCCGCCCATCTCGATGATCGCCTGCTCATCGGGCGCGCCCAGGATGCCGCGCTGCACGAAGCCGCCGACGCAGCCGTCCTCCATCGAGATGTAGCCGGCCGGGCCGACCAGATTGGCCTGCTTCAGCCGCGTCATTCGCTGCTCGGGCGTGTCCTCGGCGAAGCCCAGCAGGGTCCAATGCAGGTCGGTCTTGTCGGGACCTCGGGGAACGATCTGCCGGACCGCGATGGCGTTCTGGATCTGCTGCAGCACGAAGGTCGGAAACACCGATAGAATCTGCAGCGTCGTGTTGTCGGGGAATTCCTTGAAGCTCTGCAGCAGCGACGGATCGGCGAGCTTGAACTCGCTGTCGGAGCGCAAATCCTGCGCGTCGTAGTCGCTGCTTTTCGCCGCGTTCGGATCGATGGCGGAGAAGCTGACATGGTGGCCGCCGGAGGGATCGACGATGATCCCGCCGGTCTGCGACAGACGGTTGAGCTCGAAGGTCGTGAAGAACAGGTGCAGGATGCTCGCGTGGTAGGAGTCCTTCACGTTCTCCATGTAGAGCTTCCAGTTGTTGGGCAGCGCCTGGGTGTAGCGGCCGAGCACGACCGGCGTCCGCCCGCTCATCACGCGTCCGATCCGGGAATAGATCTCCTCGCCGAGATGCTCCTCCAGCGGCGGCACGTCGTTGGAGAAGCTGCCGAACACGACGCCGAACGCTTCGGCGAGCCGGAGCTTGCGCGGGTTGTGCTGCTCCATGCAGAACGAGGGCGGCATGCCGCCCTTGCCCTTGATGCCTTCCTTGAACGCGACCTCCTTGAGGTTGCCCTGCCGGTCGTAGCTCCAGGCGTGATAGACGCAGGTGAATGCCTTGGTGTTGCCGCGGCTCTCCAGCGCGATCAGGGCGCCGCGATGCGCACAGCGGTTCTCGAACGCATAGAGCTCGCCGTCTGAATCGCGCGACACGATCACCGGCGTGTCGCCGACAAACGTGGTGACGAAGTCGCCGGTGTTCTTCACCTCGATCGCGAGGCAGAGAAAGTTCCAGCTCGGGCCCTGGAAGATCCGCTGCTGCTCGGCGGCGTAGATCGCCTTGTCCTGGAATATCCAGAACGGAACGCGCGTCACGCCATCGTTCGACCAGACGCGATCGCTTTCGCGCGGCGTGCCGCTGACCTGATCCAGCATGAATACCTCCCGACTCCGTGGCGCGTGGTCGTTGCCAACGCCCTGATTTGTTCGTATAACGAACAAGTGATCAACCCAGAATCATTCCGAATTTTCCTGTTGTCAACACGGCGTCCAGAGCATGCAGGATTGCAAAACTGAAGCACGGTTGCCGGAGGGCATGGCCGGCCTCGCCAAGGGATTGGCGATCCTCGAGGCCTTCTCGCCGCGGCGAAGGCGCCTGACGATCACGGAGGCGGCGGAGGTGTCGGGAACGTCGCGCGCCTCGGCGAGACGATGCCTGCTGACGCTCGCCGAGCTCGGCTATCTCGACTTCGACGGAAAATACTTCCGGCCGCAGGCGCGGCTGCTCGCATTGAGCTCGGGCTATTCCGGCTCGCGCTCGCTGCCGGAGATCGCGCAGCCGTTCCTGGTGTCGGCGCGCAACAGGCTGAACGAGTCGATTTCGCTCGCGGTGCTCGATGGCCAATCCGCGCTGTTCGTGGCGCGGGCCGAGGCCGAGCGGCTGGTGACGACCGGCATTCAGCTCGGAACGCGCATCGACCTGTATTGTTCGGCGACCGGACGGGTGCTGCTCAGCGGCTGGCTGGACGATCGCATCGCCGGCTACCTGGATGAGACGGAGATCACGGCTCGCACCCGGCATTCGCTGGTGAAGAAGGCGGCGCTGCGCGATGCCGTCAAGCAGGCACGAGCGAACGGATACGCCACCACCGACCAGGAGCTCGAGATCGGGCTGCGCTCGATCGCGGTGCCGGTGTTCGACGGCCGCGGCAACGTGGTGGCGGCGATGAGCGCCAGCGCGTCGTCGGCGCGCGTCACCATTTCGCAGATGGTGAATACGTTCGTGCCGGCCCTACGGGCGAGCGCCGACGGCCTCGGGCGGATCGCCTAGATCCTAGATTTCCCGCTCGACGCGGACGTCGACCTCGCGCTCGACATAATTCCATTCCTCGGTCGCGCGCAGCATGGCGACCAGCTCGTCGAACAGCGCCGCATGTTCGGGCGCGAATTCGAACCAGGTCAGGAAGTCGAAGGGCACGCCGAGGTCGCGCGAATGGTAGAGCTGCCGCGCGATCGCCGGCAGGTATTTCAGGGTCCCCGAGATGTGGTGCGACTTGTCCTCGAAAATCTGGCGCCGCTCGTCCTGGGTCAGCTCCCACCAGGCGGCGGATTTCCGGATCGGGATCAACGCCGCTTGGGTTGCCTCGCTGCGGCCGAGCCCGGCCTGCACCGCGGCAAGCTGCTCCTTCTCCGCCTTCTCGGTGTAGCGCAGATGACTGGCGACGCCGGCGAGCCGCCATGCGGTTTGCGACGGCAACAGCGGCAGCGCGATCGCCTCGCTCGCGATCACCGAAAGCGCCGCGACCTTCGGCAACGTCTCGCCCTTGATCCGGGCGATCGACGTCACCTTCCAGCCGCCGCTCTGTCCGCCTCTGAATGTCGTAAACATGGCGCCATCCAAGCGCGGAACCGGGGAGAGGGCAAGTCAGCCACATGGTCACTCCACTTGTCATTCCGGAGCGGCCCGAAAGGGCTGAGCCCGGAATCCATAGGCCGACGATGCGGATGCATGGATTCCGGGCTCGACGCGGAGCCTGTCATCCGGCCGCGCCTGGCGCGGACCCGTTGGCATCGCCCCGGAATGACGGGGGTGTGGATACTATGGATAGCGGGTGGAGGCGGATAAACTTGGTGGTCTGAGGAATTCCGCACTATATCGATGATCGTTTCGTACCGAACCCGAGCCAGATGCGTTTCACGCCGGAATTCCTCGATGAGCTGCGCGCCCGGCTTCCGGTCTCGGAAGTCGTGGGCAGGCGCGTCAAGCTCAAGAAGGCCGGGCGCGAGTGGAAGGGGCTGTCGCCGTTCCAGCAGGAGAAGACGCCGTCGTTCTTCGTCAATGACCAGAAGCAGGCCTGGTTCGACTTCTCGTCCGGGCTGAATGGCAACATCTTCGACTTCCTGATGAAGACCGAGGGCGTGACGTTTCCCGAGGCGGTGGAACGGCTCGCGGCGATGGCGGGTGTTCCGCTGCCGGCGGTGACGGCCGATGCGGCGCGGCATGAGCAGCACCGCCGCACCCTGCACGACGTGATGGAGCTGGCGGCAAAATTCTTCGCCGACACGCTGGCCTCGCGCCACGGCGCCAAGGCGCGCGGCTATCTCGCCGACCGCGGCCTGTCGCCAGCGACCCAGCTCCAGTTCCGCATGGGCTATGCGCCGCCGGATCGTTTTGCGCTGAAGGAGCATCTCGGCGCGCAGGGCATTTCCACCGAGGACATGGTGGAGGCCGGGCTTCTGGTGTCCGGCGAGGACAAGCCGGTGCCGTTCGACCGCTTCCGCGACCGCGTGATGTTTCCGATCACGGATGCCCGCGGCCGCGTCATCGCCTTCGGCGGCCGCGCGCTGGAGAAGGATGTTCCGGCGAAGTATCTGAACTCGCCGGAAACCACGCTGTTTCACAAGGGCGACAACCTCTACAACCTGTTCACCGCGCGCCAGGCCGCGCATGACGGCGCGCAGCTGATCGTGGTCGAGGGCTATGTCGACGTCATCGCGATGGTGACGTCCGGTTTTCCCGGCGCGGTCGCGCCGCTCGGCACCGCGCTGACCGAGAACCAGCTCGCGCTGCTCTGGAAGATGGCCGACGAGCCGCTGCTCTGCTTCGACGGCGACCGCGCCGGACAGAAGGCGGCCTATCGCGCGGCCGACCTCGCCTTGCCGCATCTCAAGCCGGGCAAGAGCCTGCGCTTTGCGCTGCTGCCGGAAGGCCAGGACCCCGACGATCTCGCCCGCTCCGGCGGCCGCGGCGCGATCGAGGAGGTGATCTCGGCGGCGCGTCCGCTCGCCGACATGATCTGGTCGCGCGAGATTGAGGGCGGCAGTTATGGGACGCCCGAGCGAAGAGCCGCGCTGGAGGCGCGGATCGGCGAGCTCACCAATGGCATCCGCGACGAGGTGGTGCGCCGCTATTACCGCCAGGATCTGCAGGAGCGGCTGCAGCGCACCTTTGCCCCCGAGGGCGGCCGCGGCGGCTACGGCAAGGGCGGTTACGGCGGCGGCAATTTTCGCGGCGGCCGCGGCGGCGAATCACCCCGCCATTTTGTACCCCGCGGCCCGGCGCAGGCCGGCCGGTTTGCCCCCAAGGGCGCGCCCACCCCCGGGATTTTGCGGGGGCCGTACCAGGCGGCGAGCCCGCAGCTCGCCAACAGCCCGATCATGCGGGGACAGCGCAGCGCGATCTCCCGTCGTGAGGCCCTGATCCTGCAATCCCTGATCAACCACCCCTGGCTGCTGCACGACCATCTGGAGGAGGTCGCGGCCCTCGAACTCGCCTATCCCGAGGCCCACAAGCTCCGCGCGGCCATCATTGCGGCCTTTGCCAACGATCACCACCATTCCCCGGACGAGGAGGAGCAGGCCGAGAAGATGCGGGCCGATCTCGAGGCTGGCGGATTTTCGCAGGTACTTCAAAGGGTTGAGCGAGCGATCACAACCCAGGCGGTGTGGGGTACGCAAATCGGCGCGGCGCGCGAGGATGTTTTATCGACGTGGCGCCAACTTGTTGCCTTGCATCAGAAAACCCACGCCTTACTTAGGGAAAAAAAGGATGCGGAAGCGGCCTTGGCGGAGGACTCCAGCGAGGCCAATCTGGCATGGTTGCAGGATATCCAGGCCCGGATGGCAGAAGCCGACGGGACCGAGGCCCTGATCGAGGGGTTCGGCGAATTATCGGGCCGGTTCCAGCGTAATGTCTGATAACAAAAATGCTGCGGACGGCGCTGGCCGCACCCGCGAAAAGACTCGCCAAATCCATGGTTTGGCTGCAAAAACAGGGTTAAGCGAAACTTAATAGCTAACGTAGCATTTTCAGGCGAAGTGGTTCCCGGTTCGCCGTCCGAAAATGCGTCAGATTTAAAATCTGTCGCGTCTTCCGACCGTAAAACCGGTATCCACTTTTACGGAAGACGCGACGGGCTATTTCAGAATGGAAACCGTCGAGACGGATCAAAGGGGTGGCGAAACTTGCGCCGCCCTTTGCGCGTCGAGAGTTATCAGATGAATTGTGCGAAATGCGCGCGTTGCGCCATTCCGCACGACCGCGTTTCGGGAGCTTAGTGAATGGCCACCAAGGCAAAGACGCTGCAGGTTAAGGACAAGGAAAAAGACGACAAGGCAGCGGATGCCCCTGAGAAGGATTCCGCTGACGCGCCGTCGCCGTTGCTCGACCTGTCGGATGCCGCGGTGAAGAAGATGATCAAGCAGGCCAAGAAGCGCGGCTTCGTGACCTTCGATCAGCTCAACGAAGTGCTGCCATCCGACACCACCTCGCCCGAGCAGATCGAGGACATCATGTCGATGCTCTCGGACATGGGCATCAACGTCACCGAGGCCGACGACAGCGAAGGCGAGGACGAAAAGGACGACGGCGACGACGACACCGACAACGAGCTTGTCGAGGTCACGCAGAAGGCCGTCACCGAGGTCAAGAAGAGCGAGCCCGGCGAGCGCACCGACGATCCGGTGCGGATGTATCTGCGCGAGATGGGCACCGTCGAGCTGTTGTCGCGCGAGGGCGAAATCGCGATCGCCAAGCGCATCGAGGCCGGCCGCGAGGCGATGATCGCGGGCCTCTGCGAAAGCCCGCTGACCTTCCAGGCCATCATCATCTGGCGCGATGAATTGAACGAAGGAAAGATCTTCCTCCGCGACATCATCGATCTCGAAGCGACCTATGCCGGCCCGGAGTCGAAGGGCGGCATCAATCCGAACCTGATCGCTGGCCCCAACGGTGAGGGCGCTGCGACCGAGGCCAATGGCAACGGTGCCGACGCGGCCGCGCCCGCCCATGTCGCGCCGCCCGCGGCGCCGCCGGCGGCAACCCCGTTCCGCGCCGCGCCCGCTGGCGGCGAGGCCGAGGCCGAGGAGAAGGATCCCGGCGAGGCCGCCGCCGAAGCCGACATGGACGACGACGAGTTCGAGAACCAGATGTCGCTCGCCGCCATCGAGGCCGAGCTGAAGCCGAAGGTGGTCGAGACGTTCGACAAGATCGCCTCCGAGTACAAGAAGCTGCGCCGCCTGCAGGAGCAGGACATCGCCAACCAGCTGCAGAGCGAGTCGCTGTCGCCGTCGCAGGAGCGCAAGTACAAGAAGCTGAAGGACGAGATCATCGTCGAGGTGAAGTCGCTGCGGCTCAACCAGGCCCGCATCGATTCATTGGTCGAGCAGCTCTACGACATCAACAAGAAGCTGGTCTCGTTCGAGGGCCGCATGATGCGGCTCGCCGACAGCCATGGCGTGGCGCGCGACGACTTCCTGCGCAACTACCAGGGTTCGGAGCTCGATCCGCGCTGGCTCAACCGCGTCTCGAAGCTGTCGGCCAAGGGCTGGAAGAACTTCGTTCATCACGAGAAGGACCGCATCAAGGACCTCCGCCACGAGATCCAGTCGCTGGCGGCGCTCACCGGGCTCGAGATCGGCGAATTCCGCAAGATCGTGCACGGCGTGCAGAAGGGCGAGCGCGAGGCCCGTCAGGCCAAGAAGGAGATGGTGGAAGCCAACCTCCGCCTCGTGATCTCGATCGCCAAGAAGTACACCAACCGCGGTCTGCAGTTCCTCGACCTGATCCAGGAAGGCAATATCGGCCTGATGAAGGCGGTCGATAAGTTCGAGTACCGCCGCGGCTACAAGTTCTCGACCTACGCCACCTGGTGGATCCGGCAGGCGATCACCCGCTCGATCGCCGACCAGGCCCGCACCATCCGCATCCCCGTGCACATGATCGAGACGATCAACAAGATCGTCCGCACCTCGCGCCAGATGCTGAACGAGATCGGCCGCGAGCCGACCCCGGAGGAGCTCGCCGAGAAGCTCGGCATGCCCCTCGAGAAGGTGCGCAAGGTTCTCAAGATCGCCAAGGAGCCGCTGTCGCTGGAGACGCCTGTCGGTGACGAAGAGGATTCACACCTCGGCGATTTCATCGAGGACAAGAACGCGATCCTGCCGATCGATGCCGCGATCCAGTCCAACCTGCGCGAGACCACCACGCGCGTCCTGGCCTCGCTCACCCCGCGCGAAGAGCGCGTGCTGCGCATGCGCTTCGGCATCGGCATGAACACCGACCACACGTTGGAGGAAGTCGGCCAGCAGTTCTCGGTCACCCGCGAACGCATCCGCCAGATCGAAGCCAAGGCGCTGCGCAAGCTGAAGCATCCGTCAAGGTCGCGGAAGCTGCGGAGCTTCCTGGACAACTGATTTTTGCGATCCATCGCAACAAGAACGGCGGGCAAGAGCCCGCCGTTTTTTGTTGCTGGACCGCGCCACATCTCTCGCGCCAGCGCCCGCGGCCACCCCTCTCCCCGACCCTCCCCCGCAAGGGGGGAGGGAGCCTGAGAAGCGTGCTCACCTCACACCGCAACGCGTCTCGTAGCTTGCGCGAAGCTTCAGCGTCGATCGCGCGTAAGTGAAGCACCGGCGGAAGGGCTCCCTCCCCCCTTGCGGGGGAGGGTGGGGAGAGGGGTGCCGCTCCGCTGCCGATCGAGCGCGAGAACAACACCCTCAGCACGATCAGACTCTCACCCGCGGCTGCCGCCCAGCGAGATGAACGCCATCAGGCACGGCTCCGGCAACGGGTTGCGCCAGCGGTGCCTTGTGCCGTTCTGCACCACGCAATCGCCCTGGCGCAGATGGACCTTTTCGCCGTCGTCGAGCTCAAGCGTCATCTCGCCGCGCACCACGATGCCGTAGTCGATGGTGTCGGTGGTATGAAAGCCGGGCGCATTGCGTTCGAAATGGTCGCCCATGCCGGGGACCTTTTCCGTCATCTCCTTCAGCCCGCTCTCGAAGGTGACGCCCGCCGGCGGCTTCCAGCCCTCGGGCCGCTTCGGCGGATAGGAGATCAGGCGAAACATCGTGCCGCCGGGGCCGGGGAACGCTTTCGTTCCGCCCAGCATCGGGTCCGGCTCGAGGCCGGTGAGCCGCGGCACGCCTTCGGTCATGTAGAGCTCGTAGAAGGTCAGTCCCGGGTTGGCGTCGATCTCGACCACCTTGCTGGTGACGTCGACCGACTTGAACACCGACTTGCCGGCCTCATTGCGCCCGGTCACCACCCGCTTTGGCGCGGGCAATTCGCTGGCGTCCTTGGCCTCAGTCGCGCGCGATATCGCGGCGAGGGCGCCGCCGCCCGCCAGCGCGGACAGCGCCTGCAACAGATGACGCCGGTCGTCGCCGTGGATTGGCCGGGACGCGGGCGCCTCCGGAGAGTGGGTCCTGCGCCGCGGCCACCAGCGCCAAGCGAGCCTGCTCATCGATATCCTCCGCTGTCTTGGTTGTTGTTGTCGTTGGCCTCGCACATGCCGGCGCCCGAAGGGATCGCGGACTCAAGGGGAAGCGGAAAAAGGGGGAGCGCAACGTCAAGGCGAGCCGCGCTCAGCCTAGAGCATGATCCGGAAAAGTGTGAAGCGGTTTTCCGAAGAGATCATGCTCAAACAAAGAGCTAAAGCGCAATGACGATTCGACCAAATCTCATCGCGCTTTAGGGGGCGGCGATCCGGCCGGCAAATGATGCAGCCGCGGCAGATCGCCTCGTATCGCGCCGGTGCGACACATCGGTCCGGCGGGCATCTCGCGCGCCGCGAACGGAGAGGGGAGGGAGGAACGCGTTACTTCTTCTTCGCGCCGACGCGGGCGATGCTCTTGATCTCGAGGGGCGGGCGGCCGCTCTTTTCCGCGATCTCGCGGTCCTGCTCGTGGATGTAGGCGCGCGCCGGTTCGTCGCCGTCGAGGCCGCCGAGCAGCTCGGCGGGCACGCGGCGGTTGGAGCGCTGCGAGCCGTCTTCATAGACGACGTTGAAGAAGGCGAATTCGCCTTTGGGATTGGTCCCGGGTTTCTTCGGCATGCGCGGCTTGTGATCGATCGGAGCCGCACTGTCAAAGCAAATCGCCGCGTTTCCGCGCCGGTCTGCCCTGCGGGATTCGCCCGCAAAAGCCCCTTGCGAGCCTCAGCCCTCGAACAGCACGAATGCCGCCCAGACACTGGGGTCGGCTGCGCCCGTGACCTTGCCGTCGCGGGCATCGCGCCTGGTCTGGCGCAGCGCGTCCGAATAGGTCAGGCCGCCGGCGAGGTGCTCGTAGAAGCGCACGGTAAAGTTCGCGGTGCCCTCGTCGGCGACCGGCCACAGCGTCAGCAGCGAGCGCCGCGCGCCGGCGATGCCGAGCGCGGTCGGCAGGCCGCGCAGGCCAGAGACAAAACTCTCGTCGCCGCGGCCGGTCTCGCAGGCCGACAGCACCAGCAAATCGAGCCCGGAGAGATCCCAGTCCATCAATTCGAAGGCGTAGAGATAGCCGTCGGCCTCGTCGGGCACCGGCAACCTGAGATCGCCGGCGCCTGACAGCACGATGCCGCTCTGCCAGAGCGTGTCGAGGCCCGACGGCGTCGAGTCGTGATAGAAGCCGTGGGTCGCCAGATGCGCGATGCGGGCCTTGCCGATCGCTTTGCGCAGCACGGTTTCGCCGACGCCGCCCCCGGTCAGTATCTCGACCGCAGCTCCACGGGCGCGGGCAAGCCGCGCGATCGCCTCGATCTCGGTTTTGGTCGCGGGCAGCGGCATCGGCCCCGGCACGCCATAGTCGATGCCGCCGGCGAGCAGGATCGCGCCCTTCTGCTCCAGCGTCTCGCGGGCATGGATCGCGATCAGCGCATCGGGGCTGGTCAGCATCCGGATCGTGAAGCGATCCTCCAGCAGGCCGCCGTCGCGGCCCGACAGCAGCGCGAACGGCACCGCGAACAGGAATCCATCAGGCACGATGTAGAGCGTGGTCTTGTCGGCGAGCAGCGGCTCCAGCGGCGCGATCAGCCGCGCCTCGAGGTTCTGGAAGCGGCCGCTTGTCGCAAGGTCCGGCACGGTCGCCCGGGTCGAGCGCAGCCGCGCGATCTCCGTGCGCACGCCGACATCGACCATGCGGCCGGGATCGCCGAGATTGACCACGCGCGGCTCGGCCTGCGCGGTGTCGATGATGGCATAGAGCACGGTCGCCGCCAGCGGCGCCTCGGACTGCCGGTCCGCCTTCCATTGCCGTGTGATGAAGTAGTTGACTACGGCTTCCCGCGGCGCCAGCAGCTGCGCCGGGCGCACCGGCTCGCGCGGCAGCGTGACGCCGATCGCGGCCAGCCGCTGGTCGAGCGCCTTCTCGGCCTCGTCCTGGCGCCGCCACACCGCGCGCGCCCAGTCGTCGATATTGCCGGACGAGAACAGCTCCTGCTTCTCGCCATTCAGCCGCAGCGCGGTGCGCACCAGCCGCGCGGTCTCCTCGTCCTTGCCGGCAAGCTTCGTCTCGAGCTGGCGCAGCGCGGTGGCGTCGGCGCCGCCGAGCGACTTCCAGCGCAGCACCGCGGCGGCAAACGCCGGCTGCGCCACCGCGCTCCCGGCGCCGGTGGCGAAGCGGCCGAACGCGAACAGCAGATGATCGGCATGGGCGCGGATCGCCTCCGCGACGGCGCGGTCGCCGGCGGTGCCAATCTCGCGCTTCATCCAGTCGAACATCGCGCGATCGAGCGCGGCAAACTTTTGCACGGCGAGCCTTGCATCGGTCGCGATCAGCGCCTCGGCGATCCCGAGCTCGATCTCGAAACTGACCGGATGCTGCGCGGTGAAGGCGCGCGTCGAGATCTTGAGCGCGGTCTCGCGCAGCCGCAGGCCCTTGTCGCGCTCGCCGCGTTGCTCGCGCTGGCCTGCCGCCAGCACCGCGGCCTTGATCCGCAGAAAGTCGGCGAAATTCTCCTCATTGGCGACGATCGCCTCCAGCCGCTCGAGGTTGGCCTCCGGCATCGCCGTGTCGCCCGCGGCCAGCATGTCGGTATAGAACAGCCAGGCGTCGGCCTGCCCGGCAAAGCTCGGATCACCAGGCGCCAGCACGGTCGCGATCGCGCGATGCCGGCGAAAATAGCGCCGCGCCTCGTCGAAGCGGCCGAGATTGAGAAAATCCTGGCCGGCATTGTTGACCGTCACCAGCGTGTTGAGGTGGTTCTCGCCGTAATGTTTGGCGCGTTTCTCGATCGCGAACAAATCGAGCTCCAACGCCTTGGCGGGCGCGCCGATTTCGCGCAACATGTCGGCATAGTTGTTGGCGAGCTTCCAGGTGGTGCGATGATCGTTGCCGAGCGCCTTCTGCGCCAGCTCGAAATTGCGCCGGCCGAGATTGGTCGCGGAGGCCGGCGAGCCGTTGGCCGAGAGCGCCACCGCGAGCTTGTCGTTGGCGATCAGCGATTCCTCCGAGCCTTCGCCCCAATAGCCGTTGAACAGGGCGATCGCCTTCAAATAGAGCGGCACCGCCTCCTGGATCCGGGCGTGGTCGGAGGTCAGGATGGCGTATGCCAACAGCACGTCGGCATTGGCGGGCGGCGATTGCGCCGCCGCCTTGCTCTGCATCGCCCGCGCGAACAGCTTTTCGGCGAGTTCGTCGCGCTTCACCGCGCGCAGCGCCGAGGTCGCCTGGTAATAGCAGCCCATCACGAACTGGGCGTCCTCCGGCTTGCCCGCGACGTCGAGTTTGTCTGCCGCGTCGAGCGCGGCGACGAGCTGCGCGTAACCTACCTCGGCCTTGCCGCCGCGCGTCGTCGCGATCGCGCTCTTCAATTGCGCGGTGACGGCCTGCGTCGCGGCCGCGCCCTGTGCCGGACGTTTTGCGCGGGCATCCTGCGCGGCGGCGATGCCGGTGGTGACCGCGAGCGTCGCGCCAAGCGCAGCCAACCCGATCGATGCGGCGATGATGCGCGCAGCCAGTCCGGCAAATCTCATCGGCAGGCACCTTCGTGGTGATCGGTCATCGGCCTCGCTTTAACGGTGCGGCTTTGCATGAACAAGACGGGACGAATGGAGGCGGTATGGAGCGGTTTTTTGCGATCTCTGTTTTGTCGCGGCCGGTGCGCTCGACGTTCACGCATCCCTTCCTTCTCCCCCTTGTCCGCCGAAGCCTTGGCGAAGGCGGATGTGGGAGAAGGTGGCAGCCGAAGGCTGCCGGATGAGGGGTATGCTTCCGCGAGTGCGGTGTACGTGGAGATATACCCCTCACCCGAGCGCATTCCTGGCTGACGCCGGTGCAGCCCTCTCCCACAAGGGGAGAGGGCGCAGTAATAGCCGCCGTGCCTTTTTGAGGCCGATATCGCCAGCGCATTCCTGGCCGACACCGGTGCTGCCCTCTCCCACAAGGGGAGAGGGCGCAGCAACTGTCGCCGGTCCTCGACGCAGCACCGGCGGGCGGCTAGGCTGCCGTACGCCATGCCCGATCCGCATTTGACCGTCTGGTACAACACGCGCTGCCCGGTCTGCGACGCCGGCATCGACTGGCAGCGCAGCAAGCTGGTTGCCGCGGTGCGCGCCGGGCGGATCGCCTTCAAGGACATCAATGAGACGCCCGATGCGCTGGCGCAGTTCGGCGTCTCGCTCGACGACGTCCGCCGCCGCTTGCATGCCACCGACCAGGACGGCCGCCTGATCGTCGGCGCCGATGTCGCGATCGCGATCTGGCGCCTGACCGCGAGCGAGGGCTGGCTGGCGGCGGTGTTCGGCAACCGGGTGATGCTGCCGCTGACCCGGTTCGGCTATGACCGGTTCGCCGACCTGCTGTTTGCCTGGAATCGGCGCAACGGCCGCTGGTGAGCAGGCCGGCGCGCGGAAGCTCCGGCGATTTCCCGGCAGCCGACTTTCGCAACGCAGCTGAAACGAAAAGCCGGACGAAAGCCGAGCGATTTTCTGACCATCGTCACTTGCGCGGCTACCGCCGATTCGCGTATGAGGCGAATCCTGCCACCTCTGCAACTTTCCTCTTGGGACGCCACCCCCGATGTCCAGTGCCACCCTCGACGCCAACAAGGCGCTCGTGCTCGCGCATTATGATGCCGTCATCAACCGCCACGATCCCGATGCCATCCGGGCGCACTTGGCACCCGGCTTCTTCGATCACGCCGCGGGCAAGAGGATGGGCGCCGACGAGGTGATCGCGCATTCGGCGGCGCTGCACGAGGCCTTCGCCGACCTGTCGGCGGTGGCCGAATGTCTGGTGGCGGAACGCGACATCGTCGCCGGCCGCCTCGTCTGGCGCGGCCGGCACCGCAGCCCCTGGCGCGGCATCCCGCCGACCGGCCGCCACGTCGAATTCCGCGGCATGACGTTCTGGCGGATCAGGGAGGGACGGATCATGGAGAGGTGGGCGGAGATAGATTTTGCGGGACTGGAGCGGCGGCTCACCGAATGATCCGGATTGACGGTAGTGGTCTTAGCACTGCTCAGAATTTCGCGCATTTGCCAGCCACAAGATGATCATTGCAACCGTAAGGATGAGAGCCCAGACACCGGTTGCCAGCTGCGATCGAAGAGGCAAAATCTTGCAGTTCATAGGCTGCGACTGCAGTCTCCGCGTATACTTTGGCTAGAAGTGTGAGCGAGTTTTCAGCTCTTCCAATTGTTTCGGCGTCTTCTAGACAGCTGTAGGCCGCCTTTTGGGCTCCATGGCTCGAATAGATGCTTGCCGCTTGAAGGAATGTCTCTACCAAGAGCTGACTCTCGTATAGTGCGGTGTACACGCGCGTTAGGCTGGCCAAGATAATTGGACTTACGTCCGCGCTGTACTCATTCGCAATCTGGCTAGCTTCTCCCGCGAGCTCGATTAGTGACGCGCGTCGATCGTCAGATCGAACATTGTACGCCAATCTCTCGAGTTGTAGACAGCCATCATGCACCCGCCCAGCATTAAACAGGCACCTGGCCAAGAGCTCAAGGAACAAGCAAAGTGGCCAGTTCAAAGCTCTTTCTGAGAAGAAGGCCACTGCACTTTCGGCGAGCTTGACGGAGGAGTCCTGATGTACGAGTGCGATCTCCATCATGTCATTGTAGAACTCTATCACATTCCGGTGGACGCCTTCCTCTGTGGCGTCATCCAGCGTCTCTGTCAGACCCGCAACGAGCGCAGTCAAGGCTGCATCAAGTCCGCTAGATAGATCGATCTTGCTCAAGGTGGCGTTCCAAAAAGAGGAAGGATGAGCCAATGTAGCACAACCATTAGATGTTATATCAAGAGCTGCTGGCTATGCGGAATGCCGGGTAATGTTACCCGAGTTACTGTGCAACGAACGTCGACAGAGGCGGGATATCTGCTTGCCGCTTTTGACGACTTCGTTTCGGCCATGGCATGATTGGTCACGGAAGCGGGAGTAATTTCGCATGCTCAGATGTTGGTTAGTAGCCTTTACCGGGGCCTTCTTGTTTGTATCCCCCTCCCACGCCGCCCGCTGTGGCGGCAATTTCAACAGCTTCATCCAATCGTTCTCGCAGGAAGCCGCTGCGGCCGGCATTTCGCAGAATGTGATCTCGTCGGCGCTCGGTGGCGTGCAGCAGGATGGCGGGGTGCTCGCGTTTGACCGGCGGCAGCGCTACACCTTCAACAAGACGTTTGAGCAGTATGTCGCGACCCGGGTCGGGCCGGGGCGCATCAATGGCGGGCGGGCGATGCTGCAGCGGCATGCCGCGCTGCTGTCGAGGATCGAGCAGCAATACGGCGTGCCGCGCCAGATCCTGGTTGCGATCTGGGGGCTGGAGACCGATTTCGGCAAGGGCGACATGGGCAAGCTGCCGGTGTTCCGCGTGCTCGCGACGCTGGCGCATGATTGCCGCCGCACCGAGCTGTTCCAGGGCGAGCTGCTCGCGGCGCTCAAGATCGTGCAGCGCGGCGACCTCGCGCTCAACGACATGATCGGCGCCTATGCCGGCGAGATCGGCCAGACGCAATTTTTGCCGTCGTCCTACATCAAGTATGGCGTCGATTTCGACGGCAACGGCCATGTCGATCTGCGCCACTCGGTGGCCGACGTGCTGGCCTCGACCGCGAACCTGCTCCACACCAACGGCTTCAAGATGGGCGCGCCCTATGGCGAGGGTACCGCGAATTTCGAGGCGATGCGCGAGTGGAACAGGGCGGTGATCTATCGCAAGACCATCGGGTATTTTGCCGATCAGTTGGTGGGGCGGTGAGGGCCGGATTCTGGCCCCGACGTCATTGCGAGCCACCCGGTCGGCGCGCAGCGCCGCCGGATGACAGGCTCCGCGAAGCAATCCATCTCTCGGCATATGCGGAGCGATGGATTGCTTCGTCGCTTCGCTCCTCGCAATGACGAGTTGAGAGTGCAGAGTGCCCCGGCATGGAAACCATCGGCAGCCAAAAGACCTGGTCGTTCTTCGATCACCGCGGCTGCCAGGTCGCGAAGAACTCGGCGGTGCGGCAGGGGGCGGGCCATCGTGTCGGGTCCTATGTCGAGCTCGCGACCAAGATCGCCGAGCTGCAGTTTCGCAACCGCGACCACGTGCTGCTGTTTCGCGGCCAGGGTACCGACCACCGCAACGTCAAGGGCAACTCGTCGCTGAAGCCGTCGCTGTTCCGCGGCGGACGCGGCAATCCGGACCGCGTGACCTTGGTCGAGCGGTTCGAGCGGCTCAAGCGCGCCGAGCAGATATTGATCGCGGAGTATGCGAAAGAAAAGCTGCTCGGCGTCGATCGGCTGAAACGGCATCACCTGCTGCGTTGGTCAATCCTGCAGCACTACGAGGTCTGTTCTACGCCGCTGCTCGACGTCACCCATTCGGTCCGGATCGCAGCTTCGTTTGCCTCACTGGCCGAGACCGATACCGCCTTCCTCTACGTGCTCGGTGTCCCGAACCTGAGCGGCGCGAACACCGCGAGCGCCGAGGCAGGTCTGCAGATCGTTCGCCTGTCCTCTGTCTGCCCGCCATCGGCGGTGCGGCCGCACCTGCAGGAGGGCTATCTGCTCGGCGAATACCCCGATATGACCGGCTACGAGCGTGAGGAAAACTACTATCCCTACGAAATGGATTTCGGCCGCCGGTTGGTGGCAAAGTTCTCGTTCAAGCCGGCCTCGTTCTGGAAGAACGACGACTTTCCTCGGGTGGCGCGCAGCGCGCTCTATCCGTCGGAGAAGAGCGATCCGGTCTATCGCCTCGCGCTCGGCGTGAAGAACCAGCTGGGGTGAGGGCGCATCCAACGTGATGCGAGCACGCCGCCAAGGCTCCCTCCCCCCTTGCGGGGGAGGGTTGGGGAGAGGGGTGGCCCCGGGCGTGATCGTCGAGGGAGGCGCGGCTTTCGCAACTCCGGTCATGCTTGCTTCGACACGTGCATCGAGAGAGCATGCCGTGTGGCACCCCTCTCCCTAACCCTCTCCCGCAAGGGGAGAGGGAACCCTACCCTTGTGCTCGCCTCACCTGCTCATCACTGTGGTCGTGCAATCGTCCACAGCGCTACTTCGCCGCCGCGTCGCGCGCCAGCCGGCGTGCCGCGGTCTTCTCCATCTGGCGCTGCATCACCTTCCAGTAGGTGGCGGGGAGGAAGCGTTGCAAGAGGTCCATGATGCGGGCGTCCTTGCCGATCAGGATGCGCGGCTCGTTGCTCTCGATGCCGGCGATGATGCGCTGCGCCGCGGCGGCCGGCGCGGTCCGCGCCAGCGCGTCGAACCGTTCGATCGATTCGGCGCGGCGGGCGTTGTCGGTGACGCCGACCCCGGTGCGGGAATTGCGCGCGATGTTGGTGGCGATGCCGCCGGGATGCACCACCGACAGGCGGACCGGGCTATTTGCCACCGCAAGCTCGTGGCGCACGCTTTCGGAAAAACCGCGCACCGCGAATTTCGCCGCGCAATAGGCGCTCTGGCCGGGCGGGGCGAGGATGCCGAAGATCGACGAGATGTTGACGATGTGGGCCTCGCGCTGCCGCGCAAGCTGCGGCAGGAAGGCGCGCGTGCCGTGCACCACGCCCCAGAAATTGATGTTGAACAGCCACTCCATCTGCGCCTGGTCGATCTCGTCGAACTGGCCGAGCAAAGCGACGCCGGCATTGTTGATGACGATGTTGAGCGCGGGATGGGCGGCGCCGGCGGCCTCCGCGAACGCGGCGATCTGATGCGGCTCGCTGACATCGACGCGATGCACGGAGACCTTGCGCTGGCCGGCTTTCGCAATGTCGGCGGCTACCGCCTGCAGACCGGCCTCGTCGCGGTCGGCGAGCGCGAGGTCGCAGCCGCGCGCGGCGAGCTCAAGCGCGAGCGCGCGGCCGATGCCGTTGGCGGCTCCGGTCACGGCGGCGGCGGATCCACGGATGGTGGTCATGCTGGGTCAAACTCCCTCGAACAATTTTGTTTCTGAAAATGGCAAATGGGGAACAGGGCAAGCCTGCCGTTTTTCTCAAATTGGAACCGAACCATCCAGCGATTTTATGCATTGACGTCAGGATACGTACTCGAACCAAAAGCACTCAAGCAAGGGAGGCACCGCCAATATGGGACAATCAACGCCCTATCGTGCGAAGGCCCTGGTGGTCGAGGACGACCCGATGCAGCGCGCGATGCTTGAGCTGCTGCTGGAGGAAAGCGAGTTCGAGGTCGTCGCCTGCGCGAGCGCGGAAGCCGCCGAGCTGGTGCTGCAGGGTAGCGGCGACAACGTCGCGCTGATGATGACGGATGTCGAGCTGGCCGGACACATGACCGGGGTCGAGCTCGCTTATGTCGCGAAGAAGTACAATCCCGATGTCGACGTCATCGTCACCTCGGGCAAGCCGCTGCGGCAATCGCTGCCGGCCGGCGCGATGTTCTGGGCCAAGCCCTGGGCGCCGCTGGACGTGATCCGGGTCGCCGAGATGAAGGCCTCGGCGCTCCAGGACGCGCGCCGGCCGTCATAACGAAGACGTCAGCGGGGCGGATGGCAGAATGCCGCCCCGCGCTTCCGCCGCGGCGGAGGGCGTGATATTGGCGGGCCGATGTCCCGCCCGTGGTTGACCATCGGACTGGTCTGGCTTGTCCTGTCACTCTTTCTGGCGATCGCGGCGCCTGCCGCGGCGGCAGAGGCGATCGTCAATTTCCCCTCGCTGGACGGCGCGACCGACCTGGTCGGCCATCTCACCCGTCCCAAACCGATTCCACCTGACTTCATCCCGCTTGAAAGAGCACCCGCATGACCTGGTCCTTCCTCCTCACCACGCTGATCGTGGTCGCGTCCCCGGGCACCGGCGTGCTCTACACCCTGGCGGTGGCGCTGACGCGGGGCTCGCGGGCGAGCGTGGCGGCGGCGTTCGGCTGCACGCTCGGAATCGTGCCGCAGATGATCGCGGCGATGCTCGGGCTGGCCGCCATCCTGCACACCAGTGCGCTGGCCTTCGCGGTGCTGAAATGGGGCGGCGTGGTCTATCTGCTCTACATGTCCTGGCAGGCGCTGCGCGAGCGCGGCGCGCTTTCGGTCGACACCGAGCTCAGGCCGCGCTCGAACGGCCGGGTGATCGTCACCGCGATCCTGATCAACCTGCTCAATCCAAAGCTGTCGATCTTCTTCCTGGCCTTCCTGCCGCAGTTCATCGCGGCCGACGAGGCCCATCCGCTGACGCGGATGGTCGAGCTCAGCGGCGTCTTCATGGCGATGACCTTTGTGGTGTTCGCGGTCTACGGCGTGTTCGCCGCCTCGGTGCGCGACCGCGTCATCACCCGGCCGCAGGTGATGGCTTGGCTCAGGCGGAGCTTTGCCGCTGGCTTTGCCCTGCTCGGCGCCAAACTCGCCTTCGCTGAGCGCTAACCGTGCGGCACACTCCGCTTCACCTCGCCCCGCGTGCGGGGAGAGGCACAGGCCGCCTCTGGCGGCCGTCATCAAGAACGCCAAGGCAATGCCTCGGCTACGACGCATCGATAGATGCGTTCCGGGTGAGGGGGAGTCTCCGCAAACGCAGCCGTCACCGAATGCGTGGAGAGAGCCCCTCACCCCAACCCTCTCCCCGTGAAGAACGGGGAGAGGGAGCGAGGCGCCGTCGGACTTCGACTTAACCTCATCATGCCCTAGGCAATAAAAAAGCAGGCCTTGCGCCTGCTGCCGTCTTCGATCGTGATGTCGTTGCGACCGATGATCCCGATCGGGTGCCCGGGCAGGGCGAAGCCGCTACCCGGGCGAGAAACGGTCTACTTCTTGGCCTTGGCCTTTTTCTTGGTGGCCTTCTTCGCCTTCTTCGCCTTCTTCGCTTTCTTAGCCATAGTATCCTCTCAAGGTTTCATGGATTGAACGCGACTCCGAGGCATGCTTGGCGGAGGGCCAGCCTCGCAACATCCTCGATATCAAACTCAGCAGATTCGGCGGCGGCTGCCGCGGGCTGTCACGACGCCGTCATCACGTTATCCACAACTGTTATGCGTTTTCGGCCGGTTTTCGCCCCGTTGTTGCCGCTGTCGGCCGCGTCGTTGTCGCAAGCGGCATGCTTAACGTTGCGCAAACGCCGAACGCTGCGTCTTCATCAAATCAAAACCACAGCATGGGATTGACCGGTTACGGGTGACGGACCGTTAAGCGGCGCGGCTGCATCCTGCCCGCAAGACAACGGGGATTGTCGTCGGAGGAAGCCCAACGGCGGGCGGTTCGACTACAGGAGAGGCGGGATCCAGAGCGATCTCGGACAATGGGCGATGTTGAGCGTTCCGACGCTTTGGACGGTGTTCGTCATCAACTTTCTCGCGCTGGGCCTGATCTGGGCCTATGTGACGCAGAGCTATCCGGCTTTGGGCGCGGCGCGGTTCTGGACTGCGTCGGCTTTCGTCGCGGCCGCCGGCGCCGCCTGCGCCATGTTCCGCGTGGTGATGACGGATTCGCTGTTGCCGCTGCTGGTGGCCGGGACGCTGATGGTGTTCGCCGCCTGCCTTGCCGCAATGGGCATCGAGCGGTTTTACGGCAAACCCGTGACCTGGCGCCGCACCGCGCTGACCACGGCGCTGACTTTCGCCGGTCTTGCCGTCTTCATCTTCGCCCATGACAGCATGCCGCTGCGCATCCTGGTCTACACCGTCGGGCAGGTCACGCCGTTCGCATTGACGCTGAGACTGCTGCTGTCGCCCGAGAACGGCCGCGTCAGCCCCGGCGCCCGGCTCGCCGGCATCGTCGCCTGCGTGCTGATCGCGATCTATGCGCTGCGCCTCGTCGGCGCGCTGCTGCAGCCCGGCGAGTTCTCCTTCGTGCGCTTCAATGCGAGCCAGTCGCTGGTGATCCTGCTGATGGTGTTCCTGGCGATGGCGCTCAATTTCGGCTTCCTGCTGATGGCGATCGACCGGCTGCGCAACGAGGTCGCCGACCTCGCGCTGCTCGACGATCTCACCGGCGTCGGCAACCGCCGCCATTTGCTGCAGCGGCTGACCGAGGAGTGCGCGCGCTCCGACCGCAGCGGCGATCCGTTCGCGCTGCTGGTGATCGACCTCGACGGCTTCAAGGGCATCAACGACACCCACGGCCACGCCGCCGGCGACGCCTGCCTGCAGCATTTCACCCTGATGGCGCAGACCAGGCTGCGGCCGGGCGACATGCTGGCCCGCTCTGGCGGCGACGAGTTCTGCATCGTGCTGCCGTCCTCGACCTTGCGCGAGGGAGCGATGATCGCCCGCCGCGTGGTCGAGGTGTGCCGCGCCGACGCCGCGCAGTGCACCGGCAAGGACATCCCGATCGCGGTCTCGATCGGGGTCGCGCAATGGACCCGCGAGATCGGCATGCATCCGGAGCGGCTGATCGCGGCCGCCGACCACGCGCTCTACGACGCCAAGAAGGGCGGCAAGAACGGCTTTGCGGCCTACGAGCCCGGCCCGGCGCCGTCGCGCGAGGTGCTCGAACTGCTGGAGGCCGCCCTGCGCAAGCGCGCGTGAGCGTGCTAGAGCATGATCCGGAAAAGTGCGAAGCGGTTTTCCGAAAAGATCAGGCTCAAACAGAGAGCAAAAGGCGACACGGACCCCTTTGTATGATGCTTCGCCTGCTTGCCGCCTGCCTCGCCCTCGCTTTGTCCTCCACCGCGCGCGCCGAAACGCCCGACCTCGCGGCGCTCGCGCGCGCGCAGGGCACGCCCGAGATCCCCGGGCTGAAGATGGTCTGGCTGTCGCCCTGGGGCGACGTCGCCAAGTCCCATCCGTGGCGCAACATCATCGTGCACCAGACCGAGGGCCCGGCCGGCTCGGCCCGCCTCGGCGCCCATGAGCAGCACAACAACCCGACGCGGCGCGGCGTCATGGTCTGGGTCGAGACCGACGGCACGGTCTATTGGGCGGTCACCGAGGACCTCGTCCCGACCCATGGCGACGGCGCCAACCGCAACGACAACAAGTACATCGACAACCGCGCGACCTATCGCCAGGTGGTCGGCAGCAATTCGATCGGCGTCGAGTTCGCCGGCAATTATCCCGATGTCACCAAGGGCCCGACCGACGCACAGATCGCCGCCTGGCGCGTCCTGGTGAAGCTGCTGCGCGCGCGTTACAAGATCCCGCTCGATCGCGTCTATGCGCACAACTGGATCGACTTCAAGGACGCCCGCTATTGCGAAGGCTGCGCGCTGGCGACGATGGCGCGGGAGTGGGGCGAGTAGGCTCTGTTGCTCGAAGCCGATACCTTGTATCGTGACGCCGCCTGCGGTTTCCTCGTCCAGCACATGGTGTAGGTGAGGGGTGATCATGGAAATTGGTCTGCGTGGTGGGCCGCCGGCCTTCGGCATCGGAGCCGTCCTGAGGCGCCACGCGAAAGCGCTGGCGGTGGGGCTGGTCGCCCCTGCGCTGTGCGCCTCGCTGCTGATTGCGCTGGAGCCGCCGAGCAAGCCGTTCCTCGACAGGAACAGTTTTCTGCTGTCCTCGGCCGGCTTCCGCGTCCAGGTCGCCAACGATGCCGCCGGCAAGAAGGCGCTCGACGCACTGCCGCCGCATCGCTTCGTGATCCACCGCAACGGCGGCGACGTGCGCTATCTCTACGCCGAGCCGCAGCACTGCGTCTGCATCTTCATCGGCACAGCGGCCAACTACCAGGATTACCGCGACATCGTAGGCCGCTCGATCACGCAGCCCGACGACGTCGCGCCCGACTACAAGACCCAGGCCAGCGCGCTGCTCTACGGCGATCCCTACGACTGGGACAGTCTGCACCAGCCGGACAGCATGGCCGAGTATTTGCGGACGTATTATTGATCGGGCGGACGAGAGCATTTTTGGTCGGGCCGGTTTCGGGCCATCTCTCCTCGACACTCGATGTGTTGCACCGCGCTTCAACCCGTCATCCTGAGGAGCGCGCTCTTGCGCGCGTCTCGAAGGATGCACGGCCCGGATTTTGCCGCGCGGCCAGAGCCGGGCCGTCGACCCTTCGAGACGCGCCTTCGCGCTCCTCAGGATGACGGTGATTGGATTGAGTGCGCATAGTCCGGAAGAGGTGAACCTCCGACGCCGCTCCGGCTCGCCCTCGTCTCATCGCGCGACAACAAAAAGCCGGCGTCGCCGCCGGCTTTCCTGTCTGTCGGCCCCACCCATCCCGCAGCCGAGCAAGAGCTCGCTCGCGTTAACGACGCTCGACGATTTCCGGCCTGAGCGAAATCGCTTCTAGGCTTGTTAAAATTTGCTGAGTACCTGTTCCACGCAAGGGATCAGGGGAAGACAAGATATGGCCAAGCGGGCCAAACGTGCAAAGACCGAGCCGCTCGCGATACCGGTGGCCGGAAGAATAGCAATTGGCGCCGTCGCCGCTGCCGCGTTGGGCTACGGCTTGCTGTCTAGCCCGGCGAGCGTTCAACCGATACCGAGGCCGTCCGCGCATCAGGTTTCGGCATTATCGGCGCCAACGCGCGTACCTGTTCCAGTACCAGCTCCAGTTCGTGCGGCAGCGGCGGCTCCGGCTCCGGCTCCAATCCCGGTCCCGACGCCTCCGGTCGAAACACCAAAAGCCGTCGACGCAAAAGCCGCTGATGCTCCCGGGAGATTTGTTCGCCAGGTGGTTGACTACGTCAGCCACCAGACGCCGGGCACCGTCGTCATCGATACCGGAAACACATTCCTCTTTCTCGTGCTGAACGACCACCAGGCGATGCGTTACGGCATCGGTGTCGGCCGCGAAGGCTTCACATGGTCCGGTGAACAGACCGTGGCGCGCAAGACGGAATGGCCGGATTGGCGTCCGCCTGCAGAGATGATTTCGCGCCAGCCTTATCTGCCGCGGTTCATGGCCGGTGGTCCCGGCAATCCGCTCGGCGCGCGGGCGATGTATCTGGGCGAGACCGAGTACAGAATTCACGGCACCAACAAGCCCGATACGATCGGCAAGCGGGTTTCGTCCGGCTGCATCCGGCTGACCAACGAGGACGTCATGGACCTCTATGAGCGGGTGAAGGTCGGCGCGAAGGTGATCGTGCTCCCGCCGCCCGCGCCCAATCGGCCATCCCGGGAAGCGCCGCCCGACGCCGCCTTCCGATCACCGGATCCGGTAGCGCCGTCAAACCGGCCCTCGGCAACCAACGCGCAAATGCAATCATCGTAGGATTGGGGGAGAGTAGGGGGGTCGTCGTCCTGATTGGACGAGGACGTTCGGCTCAGCAAAAGCTGTCATCGCCCGGCTTGACCGGGCGATCCAGTATTCCAGAGGCAGCAGTTATTGCGCGCCCTTGCTCGACCGCCGCGGCGTACTGGGTCCCCCGCTTTCGCGGAGGACGACAGCGGAGTTGGTGAGAAAGCTGCCCCAAAAAAACAAAAAAGCCGGCGTTGCCGCCGGCTTTCGTGTCTGTTGTTGGCTTGGCCGCCGCGCTTAGTGCGCGGCTTCCAGAGCGGCTTCCTGCCGGGCGATGGTGCCCTTGACCGCCGACTGCACCTTCTCGAAGGCGCGGACCTCGATCTGCCGCACGCGCTCGCGCGACACGCCGAACTCGGCGGCGAGGTCTTCCAGCGTCATCGGCTCATCCGCCAGGCGCCGCGCCTCGAAGATGCGGCGTTCGCGCGGGTTGAGCACGCCGATCGCACCATTGAGGGCCTGCCGGCGATGATCGAACTCCTCGCTCTCGGCCATCATGGCTTCGGCGTTGGGCGAGTTGTCGACCAGCCAGTCCTGCCATTCGCCGGCTTCGCCGTCGTCGCGGATCGGGGCGTTGAGCGACGCGTCACCGCCGAGGCGGCGGTTCATGTCGACCACGTCCTGATCGGTCACGCCGAGGCGCTTGGCGATCAGCTTGACCTGGTCGGGGTGCAGATCACCCTCTTCCAGGGCCGAAATCTTGCTCTTCGCCTTGCGCAGGTTGAAGAACAGCTTCTTCTGGTTCGCGGTGGTGCCCATCTTCACGAGCGACCAGGAACGCAGAATGTACTCTTGTATCGACGCCTTGATCCACCACATGGCGTAGGTGGCGAGACGGAAGCCCTTCTCGGGCTCGAATCGCTTGACCGCCTGCATCAGGCCGACGTTGCCCTCCGAGACGACCTCGGAGATCGGCAGACCGTAGCCGCGATAGCCCATGGCGATCTTGGCCACGAGCCTGAGGTGGCTGGTGACGAGTTTATGCGCCGCGTCGCGATCGTCATGCTCGCGCCAACGCTTGGCGAGCATGTACTCCTGCTGGGGCTCCAGCATGGGGAACTTGCGGATCTCGGCGAGGTAACGGGAAAGACCGGATTCTCCGTTGAGGACCGGTAACGTAGCTGTACGGGCCATTCGTGCGCCCTCCAGTGGTTCAGGCCCCCGATAGCGGCGGGCCCGGCAGGCGGCCGCTGTGTTAAAGCCGGCCGTGCTGCGATGTTCCGCGTTGGATATTCAACGCAGGTGCAACATACACCAAACTGTCCGTGATAGGGAAGGATTGCTGACGTCACGTCCCCGTGTGCCAGCTATAACCTGCTGTCATACCTCAGCTTTTCCGGAGGGGGTGCGTCATACCGCCGCCGCCAGGGCCTGTTGCAGGAGAAGCAAATCCTCCGGCAAAGCCGCCTCCCAGTGCAAAAGTTCCCCGGTCCGGGGGTGCTCCAGAGCCAGCAGGTAGGCGTGCAGGGCCTGCCGGCCGAGCGCGGTGAGTGATTCTTTACCTACCGCACTGAGCTGTCCGGCCTTGGTCTTGAAGTGCGCGCCATAGACGCTGTCGCCCAGCAGGGGATGGCCGATATGAGCGAGGTGGACGCGGATCTGATGCGTGCGTCCGGTCTCGAGCTGGCAGGCGAGCAGCGAGGCGATCGGCCTGCCGTCGCGGCCGGCAAAGGTCTGCTGCACCTCGTAATGGGTGATGGCCTCGCGGCCGCCCTGGCGCACCGCCATCTTCTCACGCGCATGCGGGTGGCGGTCGATCGGCGCGTCGATCGTGCCGTGGGGCCGGTTCGGCACGCCCCAGGCGAACGCCATGTAGCCGCGCTGCATCGCCCCGGTGCGGCCGTGGTCGGCGAACTGGGCGGTCAGCGACTGGTGAGCATGGTCGTTCTTGGCGACCACCATCAGCCCCGTGGTGTCCTTGTCGAGCCGGTGCACGATGCCCGGTCGCTTCACCCCGCCGATGCCGGACAGGCTGGAGCCGCAATGGGCGATCAGCGCGTTGACCAGCGTTCCGGTGGCGTGGCCGGCCGCCGGGTGCACGACGAGGCCCTTCGGCTTGTCGATGACGATGATGTCGTCGTCCTCGAACACGATGTCGAGCGCGATGTCTTCCCCTTGGGGTTCGGCCGGCGCCGCCTCCGGCACGTCGATTATGATCGTATCGCCCTTGGCGACATGATAAGCGGGGTCGCGGACGGCGGCGTCCTTGACGGTCACGGAACCGGCGAGGATCAGCGCCTTCAGCCGGGACCGCGACAGCTCGGGAGTGCGCTGCGCCAGCACGCGGTCGAGCCGCACCGAGCCCTCGTCGCCCGCGACGATGACCTCCAGCTTCCGACCGCCATTGGTAGAGACCTGTTGCAAAGAAGAGCCTTGTGATGACCGACACCGCCGTGACCGAACCGACCCCCGAGCAGGCCGCGTTGATCGCGCGGGTGCGGCGCATGATGCTGATCGCGGGCCTGACCTCGGCACTGGCCGTCGCCGTGGTGCTGATCGCCGTGGGCTACCGCCTTTATCGCGGCGAGGGAAGCCCCGTTTCGGTCACCGACGTCAGCGCTGCGCTGCCGAAGGGCGCCCGCATCGTCTCGACCGGCGTCGCCGGCGAACGGCTGGTCGTGACCCTCGATATCGGCGGTGCCACCGAAATCCGCACATTTGATGCAAAGACGCTGAAACCTGCCGGCAGGCTGACCTTCGTCACCGAGCCCTGATCGAAGCAATCGCGAATTCGCAGCGGCGATCAACCAAAAGCTGCAAAGTATTTTTGCATCTGCGTTCGCGCATTGAGATGCGCGCCGCCATCTTTTCGGCCGAGTTGCACGTTCAGCTTGCGCCATGTCGGAGTCCAATCCCAGCGCTTCCGTCAATCAGATCGGTCAATCCGAGCCGACGTCGTCGTACGCTGATCCGACGCGTCGCGCGCTGCTGACGGCATTGGCCGGATGCGCCTGTCTCGCCGCGATCGAGTCCGCCGCCGCCGATGACGAACAACCCGGCGCCAGTGAGCGGCCGCAAAAAGCCGACGTGCTGGTGCGCGCCGAAGGCGACAAGGCCGGCGAAGTCATCACGGCGGAGGATCTGACGCTCGGCGGGCCGCCGCTGCGCGCCTGGCCGAAGGATCCGAAAACCTCGGTTGTCCGCAAGGGCTCGCGGCTGAACGAGGTGGTGGTGGTCAAGCTCGACCCCAACGAGCTGGACGAGACCACGCGCGCCCGCGCCCCTGACGGCATCGTCTGCTACTCCGTGATCTGCTCACACGCCGGATGCCCGATCACCGCCTGGGTGAAGGAAGAGCAGGGCGACAAGAACGTCCTCAAATGCATGTGTCACAACTCCGAATTCGATCCGCGGCAGAATGCGCAGGTGGTGTTCGGGCCGGCGCCGCGTCGCATCGCGGCGCTGCCGCTTTCGGTCGCCGACGGCGCGATCTCGGTCGCAGCGCCATTCGTCGGAAAGGTGGGTGCTCAACAGGGAGGATGAGGCCGCCGCATCGGGATTTCTGCATGACCTAGAGCATGATCCGGATCCGGAGGACCGCGTTAGCGCAAAGCGTGAAGCGGTTTTCCGAAGGAGATCGTGCTCAAAATAAATCTGAAAAACAAAACAGAGCAGGGAGGTAGCATCTCATGACAAGGAAGCACTTGTTGTTGTCGGGCTGTGTCGCGTTCACATGCCTGGTCTCGACCTACGCCGCCGCAGGCCCGATCGAAAACTACAGTCCGGTGACGTCGGCGCGTCTCGAAAATCCGGAACCCGCCAACTGGATGCTGTATCGGCGGACCTATGACGGACACGGTTTCAGTCCGCTCGACCAGATCAACACCTCCAACGTCAAGGACCTCAAGCCGGCCTGGACCTTCTCCACCGGCGTGATCGAGGGTCACGAGGCGCCGCCGATCGTCAACAACGGCGTGATGTTCGTCGCGACCCCGATGGGGCAGGTGATCGCGCTCAACGCCAAGACCGGCGAGGAATACTGGCGCTACAAGCGGCAGCTGCCCGACGATCTGTTCCAGCTGCATCCGACCAGCCGCGGCGTCGGGCTGTGGGACGACAAGGTCTATCTCGCCACCACCGACGATCACGTCGTCGCGCTCGACGCCAAGACCGGCAAGGTGGTCTGGGACACCAAGGTGCAGGATTACAAGAAGGGTCAGTACATGACCCTGATGCCGCTGCTGGTCGACGGCAAGGTGATCGTCGGCGGCTCCGGCGGCGAGTTCGGCGTGCGCGGCTATGTCGTCGCCTATGACGCCAAGAACGGCAAGGAACTGTGGCGCACCTTCACCATCCCGGCCCCGGGCGAGCCGGGCAGCGAGACCTGGCAGGGCGACGACTGGAAGACCGGCGGTGGATCGGCCTGGATGACCGGCAATTACGACAAGGACACCAAGACAATCTATTGGGGCGTCGGCAACGCGGCGCCGTGGCCGGGGTCGGGACATCCCGGCGACAACCTCTACACCAGCGCGGTGCTGGCGCTCGATCCCGAGACCGGCAAGATCAAGAACCACTTCCAGTATCACCAGAACGACAGCTGGGACTGGGACGAGGTCGATGCGCCGATGCTGATCGACCTGCAGCGCGACGGCCGCTCGTTCAAGAGCCTGGTGCATCCGGGACGCGACGCGATCTTCTGGGTGCTCGAGCGCAAGCCGGACAAGATCAACTATGTCGCCGGCTGGCCGTTCGTGAAGACCAATGTCTGGAAGGGCATCGAGGCCGAGACCGGCCGTCCGATCGTCGATCCCGAGCACAAGCCGGTGCTCGGCAAGCGGGTCG
This sequence comes from Bradyrhizobium ivorense, assembly GCF_900696085.1. Taxonomy (GTDB): domain Bacteria; phylum Pseudomonadota; class Alphaproteobacteria; order Rhizobiales; family Xanthobacteraceae; genus Bradyrhizobium; species Bradyrhizobium ivorense. The sequence continues at coordinate 182,781 of NZ_CAADFC020000008.1, read as the reverse complement.
AATTCTGCCCGTCGCTGTGGGGCGGCAAGGACTGGCCGTCGGCGGCCTATAGCCCGAACACCAAGCTGGTCTACGTTCCCGCCAACGAAAACTTCTGCGGCGGCTTCACCGGCGAAAAGACGCCGCTGGTTCCCGGCCAGCTCTGGCTCGGCACCAAGCCGGAGGACATCGGACTGACGCCGGGGCCGAACGCCGATCATTTCGGCGAGCTGCAGGCGTGGGATCCGGCCACCGGCAAGAAGGTCTGGCAGCACGACTTCAAGACCTCGCAGCTGTTCGGCTCGGTCACTGCGACCGCCGGCGACCTGGTGCTGGCCGGCGGCACCAACGACCGCGCCTTCCGCATCTTCAACGCCAAGACCGGCGAGTTGCTGTGGGAGCAGAAGACCAACTCCGGCATCATGGCGATGCCGATGTCCTACGAGGTCGACGGCACGCAATACATCGCAATCCAGTCGGGTTGGGGTGTCGACGCGCAGCGCATCCAGGACGCGCTCGCCGGCAAGGTTGCGGGCTTCGAGAACAACGTGCCGCAAGGCGGCGTGATCTGGGTGTTCGCGCTTAATAAGAAGTAGCAAGAAACTAGAAGCGCGAACCGTAGTCAGGGGGCGATGCGATCGGGAAGCGGCGGAGGGGGGAGCTCCGCCGCTTCCTGGTCCGCTTTCTGTCTATCCCCCGTCATTGCGAGCGAAGCGAAGCAATCCATCGCTCCGCATACGCTGCGGCATGGATTGCTTCGCTGCGCTCGCAATGACGGCTCAACAATCCCGCACTCCAAAAGAAAACGCCCGCGAGCAAGTCGCGGGCGTCCGGTCTGTTGCGTCTGGCGCTTCGCCGTGATCACGCCTCCAGCTGCTTGCCGATCGGCAAGTTGCGGATGCGCTTGCCGGTGGCGGCGAAGATCGCGTTGATCAGCGCCGGTGCGAACGGCGGCACGCCGGGTTCGCCGACGCCGCTCGGCGGTGTGCCGGGGGCGGGCGGCACGATGTAGACGTTGGTGATCGCAGGCGACTCGTCCATCCGGATCACCGGGAAGTCGTCAAAATTGCTCTGCTGCACTTTGCCGTCCTTGAAGGTGATCTCGCCATACTTGGCGAGGCTCAGCCCCATGATCGCGGCGCCCTCGATCTGCGAGTGGATGCGCTCCGGGTTGACATAGGTGCCGCAATCGATCGCGGTGTCGACCCGCGGCACCGTCAGCTTGCCCTTGTCGTCCACCTGCACCTCGACGATGGTCGCGATGTAGCTGACGAAGGAGCGGTGCACGGCGATGCCGAGGCCGTGGCCCTTCGGCACCTTGCGGCCCCATTCGCCCTTGTCGGCGACCAGCTCGACCACCTTGCGCAAGCGCGCGGTGTCGATCGGGTAGCTGTCATAGGGCTCGCCGTAGTTCCAGGGATCCTTCACCGAAGACAGGTTGACGATCCGCGGACTGCCGATCAGCTCGAGCAGCATGTCCTTGGGGTCGCGGCCCGTCGCCTGCGCGATCTCCGCGACCATCGACTGCACCGCGAAGGCGCGCGGGATGTTCGACACCGAGCGGAACCAGCCGATCCGCGTGAACGCGGCCGCTTCCGGATTCTCGCACTGCAGATTGGCGATCTCGAACGGGTTGTCGATCAGGCCCATGCCGAGCTCGAACGGCGCCTCGTGATTGGCGCCGGCCGCAAAGGTCGAGGCGATGGTCGGCGCCACGCTGCGGTGCCGCCACGCGATCACCTTGCCGCTCTTGTCGAGGCCGGCCTCGATGCGTTCCACCGAGACCGTGTGCAGGAAGTCGTGATGCACGTCGTCATCACGGGTCCACTGCACCTTGACCGGCACGCCGAGCTCCTTCGACAGCAGCGCCGCCTCGATCGCGAAGTCGCACTTCGACTTGCGCCCGAAACCGCCGCCGAGCAGGGTCACGTTGACGGTGACATTGCCCTCGGGGATGCCGAGCGTCTTGGCGACGTCCTCGCGGGTGCCGCCGGGGCTCTGCACCGGCGCCCAGATTTCCGCCTTGTCGCCCTTGACGTCGGCCACCGCGACCGGCGGCTCCATGCTGACATGGGCGAGATGCGGCAGGTAGTACTCGCCGGTGATGACCTTGTCGGCGCCCTTCAGCGCCGCCTCGACATCGCCCTCCTTGCGCACCACGAGGCCGGGTTTTCGTGCCGCTTCCTCGAGCGAGGCGCGATACGCGACCGAGTCGTACTTGGCGTTGGCGCCGTCGTCCCAGACGATCTTCAGCGCGTCGCGGCCCTTGATCGCGGCACCGGTGTTGTGCGCGATCACGGCCACGCCGCCGAGCGGCTGGAATTTCGACGGCCACGGCCAGCCCTTGACCTCCATCACCTTCTCGACGCCCGGCACCTTCTTCGCGGCGCTGTCGTCGAACGACTTCAGCTTGCCGCCGGTTACCGGCGGCCGCGCGATCACGGCATATTTCATGCCGGGCAGGCGGATATCGGCGCCGTAATGCGCCTTGCCGGTGGTGATGTCGTGCAGGTCGACGATCGAGACCTCGCCCTTGCCGAGATAGCGAAAGTCCTTCGGGTCCTTCAGCTTGAGGCTGTCGATCGCGGGCACCGGCTCCTTGGCGGCATCGGCGGCGAGATCGCCGAAGCTGGCGCGGCGGCCGCTCGCGGAGTGCACGACCTCGTGGTTCTGCGCCTTCACCTCGCTGGCCGGCACGCCCCATTTCTTGGCCGCGGCGGCCTCCAGCATCGCGCGCGCCGAGGCGCCGATCTGGCGCATCGGGATCAGATAGTGCCGCGTGCTGCGCGAGCCGTCGGTGTCCTGGTTGCCGAACTTGGCCTCGTCGCCATGGGCTTGCTGAACATGGACGCGTTTCCAGTCGGCCTCCATCTCCTCGGCGACGATCAAGGGCAGGCTGGTGCGGACGCCGGTTCCCATCTCGGCGCGGTGCGCCAGAATGGTGACGATGCCGTCGGGCGCGATCGCGACGAACACGCGCGGGTCGACCACGACGCCATGCGGCATCTTGCCGGCGCCGGTCTCATAGGCAAAGGCGGTGCGCGACATCACGGGCGCGGCGAGCACGAAGGAGCCGGCGATGCCGAGGCCCTTCAGGATGCTGCGGCGCGACACGTTCTCGACCTTCACGTGCTTCTCGAAGCCGCGAAGTTTTCCGGGATTGGTGATGATGTTCATGTCACACCCCCGTCGATGCGAGATGCACGGCATTCTCGATCCGCTGGTAGCAGCCGCAGCGGCAGATATTGCCCGACATCGCTTCGCGGATCTGGTCGTGGCTGGGCTTGGGGTTTTCGTTGAGCAGTGCGGCGGCCTGCATGATCTGGCCGGCCTGGCAGTAGCCGCATTGCGGAACATTGACCTGGCGCCAGGCCTTCTGCACCGGATGATCGCCGGTCGGATGCAGGCCCTCGATGGTTACGACCTCGCGGCCGACCACGTCGGACACCGAGGTGATGCAGGCGCGCACCGCCTCCTTGTCGACGATCACGGTGCAGGCGCCGCACAGCGCCTGGCCGCAGCCGTATTTGGTGCCGGTCAGCCCGGCTTCATCGCGGAGATACCAGAGCAGCGAAAGATCCGGGTCGCCGTCCCAATTCTGTTCCTGGCCGTTGATTTTTAGTTTGATCATGGTCTGTCCTCGCTCTGCTTAAGCCTTTGACCGGGAGCGGTGCAGGCGATGGAACGTCTTCCCTTGCCGGCGGCCGCCTTGATGTTTGTTTTGCCAAGATGTTGGATAAGCTGTTGGTTAAGCCAAATTGCCGTGCGTGCGCCTGGGGCGTGCGCTGTGTTCCAAGCACTCCTCTCGCTTCTCGGGCGCCCCGCCGGGCGCAGCATGGTGAATGGCTGCAATGCTATCAGAGGCTGGCGCCGAGTGACTTCACAGGCAGGTGTTTTGCATTTGCCGTTTGGCAAAAGCGGGGCCGTGCACGACAGCGGCGTGACATCTTAAGGTGGGACATGCTGCTGCAGGCGAGGCGACGGTGGCGTCTCGTCCGACACCCGTCATATCCCGATGCCAATGCCGCATCTGCGGGCATCGCGCCGCGCTGAACCCGCAAATCCGGAGCTCCGGCGCAAGATTCCGCCCCCGGGCCCGTAAAGGATCAGTGACAAAATCTCCGCCGCAATGCACAAGCCATCTTGCGGCAGGCCGATTTCAAGGCTATTGCCTTGCCTCTCAACGCTCCCTTCGTCTAGCGGTTAGGACGCGGCCCTCTCAAGGCTGAAACAGGGGTTCGATTCCCCTAGGGAGCGCCAGTGATGTCAATGGCTTAGATCCATTTGACAAAAATCCTCGAATATCCGTCGAATAAGCATTGGCGAACGTGGGCGAACGGGCGTCGCTGGTTAATCGGCTCAGCCGCTGCCTATGTGCGCTAGCGCCGCTTACTGAACGTGGGATCGCGATTGGAGCGAAGCCGCTTTTTTAGCGGGCTCATAGACCGCGTGAAAATCCGTTAGAGTAGCCTGCCTCGGCCGCTCCTGGACTTGTTTCTTTTCACAACGGCAGAACCGGACCGCGTCCGGCTACCAAGAAGAGTGGGTCGCGAGCCTACCTGCGGTTCATCCTGAGCGTCCCGATTTTCAAGGGCTCGGCTGCGAGCGCAAAGGTCAGGTTGCGCTGGGACGTCTTTTCATGTCCGCGCAGGACCGTGATGATCGACGCGTGATCGGTGGTGAAGAGCAGTTTTTCATCAAGGCAAGCTTCCACGTCGCCCTTCGGCCGCTTTTCCGATACGAGACCGAAGGATAGGATCGGGCGGATTGTTGGGTGAACATTGATCCCTGGCGTCGCCGCCTGCGTTTCGCTAAGGATAGGGTCTGTCTCCCAATACTTGTCACCATCGAAGAAAATCATCGGCGTCACCTCGTCGAGGGTTTTGGCGTAGTAGTTGCGCTCCACATCCTGATAAATCTCCCGCATCGTCCCGCCGCCGCCGCGGCCGTAAATGATGCCCGCTCGCGAATTGTTGACGAGGGCCTCCTCCCGCAAGCTGTTTTGGAAATATTTCGCGTAGTGCGTTGCGAACGGCATGGTTGGCTCCGCGCCATAGAGCCAGGTCGGGATCGCCAAACTAACCGGCAGGATCGAAGGCGCTTTAGCGCGAACCTCAACGGCCGTCTTCAACCAGTTGCGTGCTTCGTCGATCGCCCCAAGCTTATCTTTTTTGATCGTCCAATCATCATTAAAGAGATCGTCGAGGAAGGGGGCTTTTGGCGCGGCGCTTATGAGCCCAATTGCTTCGTCGAGCGGTCCAGCGCTGTCGAACGAAGAAAATGCCACCCCCAGATGCGCGGCCTCCATCACGCCCGGCCCGCCACCCGTGACCAGCAGAAAATGCTGCCGGGCGAGATCGCGCGCGAGGTGGGCGATGGCTGCGTAGGCCTTGTGATTGCGCGGAAGGCTGTGGCCGCCCATGACTCCCACGAGCGGCCGTTGAACCGTCTTCAGAAAGACCCGCAAGGCGTCGGCAATCGCGGCGTCATGCGCGGCCTGCGCTGCGCGGATGGCGAGCGACGTCGGCAAGGGGCCCCCGTCGCTGGCGAACTCGCGATAGATCGCGAAATCTCGCGACAGCGTGAAGCCCATCGGGTCCCACGGGTTAAAGCCTCCCAACAAATCGTCGGCGGTGTAGAGCTGATGGGGCACGGTCGCAGGCATCGCAATCCTCCGGAGAAAAATGACAAGAATATAAAGGGCGGAAGGCGTCTGGACGGGCGTTATACTCCTCCTGCACGTATTGCGCGAGCGGTCTATTCGTGCATGATATCCAGCCGAGCGGGGGAAGCGGTCATGGTCACTCCAGTGACAGTCAAGGCCTATGCGAGTCCAGGCTGCGTGCTTTTGACATTCAATTGGGCGGACGGTGTCGACCATCCGGATTTCCTGGGCTTCGCCATCGAGCGTAACCCGGGCTACGGGCGCGACGGAAAACCGCAGTTCTTGTTCAACAAGCTCGATTTCGTGCCGCTTGCGGAAGACGCCCGCCCGAAGGGAAGCGACCGCGCGCCGATCCAGAAGTTTAACTGGTGGGACGGCGGCATCAATGTCGACGACCAGGGAAGGACTTTTGAATACTCCGTCATTCCGGTCCTGGGCACAGGCCCGAATGACTTGACATTACAAAAGGGGGCTGCCGGTAAGCGAAAGGTCGCCGTGCCAAAGCCGCTCCAAGGGCAGATCGCCACCTATTTCAACCGGGCTGTCGTGAGCGCCCAGAGCTTTGCCAAACAAAAGGACAAGCCGCTCGAGAAGCAAATGGATTGGCTAGCCAATGGCCTCCAACATGCAATCCCAGACATCCTCGAGGAAAGCGACGCGTTCGACTGCGCCATCTATCATCTGACTGACAATCGATGGGTCATCCCGGCTTTTACCAGTTTCGAGGGACGCGGCTCGATTGTCTATTTCGACAAGGCGGACGATTCCAAGTCCCGCGCCGCCGCCCGTCTGATCGCGGACGAACGCCACAATATCTCGATCCACAAGCGCGATGCCATCTCAAAGCTGATGCACGACAAGTTCATTATTTCTTACAAGAAGAAGCATGAGCAGGCCGTGCTGATGGGCTCGACAAACTTCACGCCCGAAGCCCAGACGGTGCAGGCGAACCTTCTGCACATCATCCATTCGCGCGAGCTCGCCGCGCTCTATGCAGAGCGCGGCAATCTCCTCGCCAAAAACATCGGCAAGAAAGACATGGAGGCGCCTGCCTGGAGCGATGTGACAGACGTTGAAAATACCAAGATCCGCGTCTTCTTTCTGCCGGAGCCCGGCACGCAGCGTGAATTTTTGGACACGGTCACGGAGGCCGTAAGCAAGGCCAAATCCTCGGTGTTGTTCTGTATGTTCACAGCGTCCGACAAGGACCTGATGGAAGCCATCTTTGCCAAGGGCGATTCACCGAAGCATCTGATCTATGGCTTGTTGAACAGCATTGATGATCCCGATAAGCCGACCAAAAAGGGCGAAAAGCGAAAGCTTCCGGAGATCGCCAGCACCATCTTCCACCGCTCGCAGACGAATCCGGACACGCTTCCCTATTCAGCCTTCGGCGCCAATGCGCCGCGTGGCTTCTTGCCCGAATTGAGGACGATCGACACAACGGCTTACGACGCGTCGGTCACCAAGAGCAAGGCCAAGGCCGGGAAAAAGAAATCGCGCGTTCCGCCGATTCATGTGCACCACAAGTTCATCGTGATCGACGGCGACACCGCGGCGCCGACCATCTACACCGGCTCCCCCAATTTCAGCAAAGCCTCGGAGAATTCCAACGACGAGAACGTCCTGGAGATAAAGGGCAATGCCGCGCTCGCTCAGGCCTATGTCGCGGAATTCATGCGCCTCTACAACCACTATCGGGCGCGCGCCATTTGGAACAAGACCCATGAGAAAAAGGGAGCGAAACCGAAGCCGGGTTCCGACGCGGACCCGCTTGTGCTCAAGCAAACTCGCGATGAGTGGGTAAAGGATGCTTATAAGAAAGGAACGAAGGCATCGCTCGCCAGAGAGCGTGGTCTATAGGCCGAACGCCGAAAGGGCGGCACGACGGCTTGCTTTTTTGACTTTGCGCATAACTTTGTTGATTGACGTTGAACCTATGCTGTTCGCAGCCGATTAAAACGAAGCGATTGCAACCATGGCCCAGTCTGCACGATCGCCGACCCTTCTCTGTTTTTCAATCACGATAGGGTGGTCGCCGTCGCGGCCGGCTCGTCCATCGGTCAACCTCAGGAGCGTCCCATGCGAATTCACCGGTTGATCCTGTTAGCCGCTTTCATGCTGCTTGAAGCAACGCAGGGCGTGCAGGCGCGCGACGTCAAGATCGCAACGTGGAATCTTGGATGGCATCTGAGCCAGGCTGAAGCAAAGGACTGGATCCGCGATTGCGGCCAGCCTTTCAAGCTCAATCCCGCCAGCGGATTGTTCGAACCCGCGACAACCGGGACGACAAAGCCCGGCTGGGAGCTCAAATGGGGGCGTAACGCAAAGATCAAATGGGACATCGCCGTAAAGCCCCCATGCGACGTCTATCAGGCGAATTTCAAGATCGTCCCGGTAACCGAAGCGGCCTATCAAAAGCGCGCTCAGCAGCTCCAAGACTTCATCGGCCGGAACCTCGATCCGGACATCATGACGTTTCAGGAGGTGAGCGGCGCCACCGCCGTGCGCGAAGTTCTGCCCAACAACGGTGCTGACTACGAGATCTGCTCGTTTGGCACTTTCAAGGTTCAGCGGCTTGCGATTGCCTGGAAAAAGAGCCTAGGCACCGGCTCCGACTGCGGCGTCATTGCGCCATTATCGTTGCCGGATCTCGCTGCGAAGGATCAGGTGCGCCCCGGGTTATCGCTGACGCTTCAGATCGACGGCAAACCGCTGCGGATCATGACCGTGCATCTCAAGTCGTCCTGTGTTAGCCCGCTCGAAGACCGAGGCAAACTTGATGGTGGCGGCGATGCTTGCCCGATCCTCCAGCGACAGGTTCGTCCGCTCGAGGATTGGCTAGAAACAAGCTCCTCCGGCATGCCGGTCATCCTGATGGGGGATTTCAACCGGAATCTCTCGCACGAGAAAACCTCTATCGCGAAATCAGCCATCCGTTCCGACGGAAGCGACCCAGCGACGTCCCTGCCAACCGGCGTTCTCGTTCGCAGCTTATACGGCGAGGTTAATGATGGCGCCCCAGCTTCCAGCGCCCTTGCTCACCTGGAACCCGAATGCCCGGTCAATGCTGTCGCCAGGCAGCTCTGCGAGCGCTCTAAGCGGGAGCTCTTCGATCAGGATGCGCTGAAGCCGCTAACGCGCGCAGATAGCCTTGGCTGCCGTAATCCGATCGGGTTGGACCAAATGCTCGTGAGCTCGAGCCTTTCGGTGTCAAATCCCGCCACCAAGGTCGCGATCGGTCGCTTCGGAGGGACGCGGCCGGCCGGGCAAGGCCATCCCGATCCGTTGCTGGCGATCTCGGATCATTGTCCGTCGACCGCAACTTTGAGCTTCTAGCGTGGCAGGGACCTAATAACTTCCGACGCCCGTCTTCGACATCTCACCATATGAAAGTACGACATGTCTTCATTCGCAATCTACACCTTAGATGCAGTGTCGGATACATTCGAAAATCTCCATGTCGTCGTGTCCAGCGAGCAGGATGCGCGAAACACGGCAACGGGATTGGACGCCCTCGTGTTCAAAGATGGCGTGCCGTGGAAGTACTTCGATAATCACGGCGCCTCTTTCAGCATTACCGAGGAATAGAGTCCGGGTGCCATTCGGTTCTTTCATTGTTCGTTACCTTAAGGAGGACTCACCATGCCACCCGGTGAAAATCAAACCAGCGACGAAGCTCTCGACGGTCAAAAGCCAGGCGACAAGGGAAGCGGCGTTTTTGCCGTTCCGGATCCTACAAGCCCCGAGCAGGGTGCGTTCAAGAAAGTAATCGTGTCCGACATCACCTATCCGGATTGCGTTCGGCGAGGCCAGAACTGCATGGTCTACAAATGGCTGCCCAAGAAGCTGAGCCAGGGGACAACCGAATGTCCGACCAAGGGCGTCCTTTGCAACAAATCATGCGCGCATGATCTCTGCCTTTGCATCAATGGCACCTGCCAGTGATGCTATGTGGAGGCTCTTTCTCTTCTTTCTGATCACGTTTGTTATCTTTGCCGGTGTTGTCGGTGGCCTCCTTTACACCGCCGATCAATGGATTCCGATCGTAACGACGCGGCTCGGCAAGGCGGAGGAGACCAACAAGCTCCTGGTCGTTCTGCCCGCTGCCATCGCGACGTTGCTCGCCGCGCTTACGAGCGGCGTTAGCGCCCTGATGCAGACGGGTGCCCAGCGGGCGATGAACCGGGAGCTTGCCACTCAAAAAGCCGCGATCGACGAGGATCTCGACCGGAAACGCAATACGCTTCTTGAACAACTGGACAACAAGAAGACGGATAACATGAAGGCCTTGGAGGATCACAAGACCTTGCTTGCCAAGGAGCTTGATGAGCACCGCGATGAGATCAGTCGTAAGCGAGCCGAACTTGGTGAAGAGATCGAATACCTAAAGGAAGCCCGGGACACGGCGACCTACTATCGCTTCTTTGTCGGACAGCTGCGCGTCGGAGCGTATTCAGGCAGGGAGACGAAGGCCTACCACGCAAAGCTGGTCATCGCGCGTGACAGGCTCCCCCGAGAAAGCGATCTTTACCTGGAATGGTGCGCGTTTATGCAGTGGGGCCGTCTTCTGGAAGAAAATGCAGGGAAACGAAAGACCACGGGACAAGTGGAGGTCTGGGAGGAGCCTATCCCAGAGCATGGCGACCTCGAGCTCGGCGTGATTTTTGCCGATAGCGGCGAGCGCGTCCTGGCGCTGATCGAAGAGGCAATCGCCCACCTGCGCACGACGCGTTGAGAGAAGGGGACTGCGCGCACGTTCACGGTGGCCGCCAAACAACTGCTATTGATTTTGGTCGCGGACCACAACAACGCCCGAGCCGCCATCGCCACCGGTCGTAACGTACGCCGCCAGATCCGGCGACGGATTGGGAAAGCCCGATGCCTGAAAGGCCGCGACCGCGGCTTAGGCTTTCAGGTGACGAATGCCGTCTTCGCTCTCGCTCATTTCCGCCGCGCGGGAACACCGTTTGGCCTTTTGTAGGTCTCGTTGATCCTTTCATTCTGGCCGGGGAAACCTCACGCCTCCGGGGGGATGGCTGCCGTAATTTCTGCTGAACGGCGCAGATGACGACGTAAACCTGAGGAATTGTGGAAATGAGCCTCGACAACCCCGGGTTCTGGATGCGATGTTTTCTGCATTTGGGGAGAGGAAATAATGGCTTCACCACTTTCAGCGCACGAACAGCCGGTCTCTAAAATATTCGGTGGCGACTATGTTTTTGAAATTCCCGGTTTTCAGCGTCCCTATGCGTGGACGGTTGAGCAGGCGCGCGACCTCCTGGACGATCTTTGGGATGCCGCCAAGTCGAAAGACCCGGGGGAAGAGTACTCACCCTATTTCTTGGGAAGCATTGTCCTCATCAAGCCGGAAAATGTACCGGACTGCCAGGTCGTGGACGGCCAGCAGAGACTGACCACGATCACTCTCCTTCTTTCGGCCATCCGGGCAAACCTATCTGCCGAAGAAGGCCGCGACATCACCCAACTCATCTATGAAAAAGGAAGTCAGATCCTGGGTACGCAGGACCGGTTTCGGTTGGCCCTGCGGTCCCGGGACCTTGATTTTTTTCAGACCTACGTTCAGCGCGAGGGCGGCTTTGCCAAGCTCATTGCGTTAGGCGAGCAGAATTCAGACAGCCGACAGAACCTGCGCAGAAATGCTCTTTATTTCGACGAGCGGCTGAAAGAGATGACCGTCGCCGAGCGCGTGACTCTCGCGCAGTTCATGGTGACGCGATGCTTTCTCGTTGTGGTGTCGACCCCTGATCTAGACTCCGCTTATCGCATTTTCTCGATCCTCAATAGCCGGGGCTTGCCGCTCGCCCCGGGCGACATATTGAAGGCCGAAATCGTCGGCGCGATCGAGGACAGTCAGCGCGACGCCTACACGAAGAAGTGGGAAGATCTGGAAGAGTCTCTGGGACGCGATCAGTTCAGCGAGCTTCTAAGCCTCATTCGCATGATCTATCGCAAGGCAAAGCCGAAGGGCACGGTTCTCAAGGAATTCAAAGAGCACGTCGCGCAGGCGTACAAGCCGAAGCAACTGATCGACGATGTCATCGTTCCCATCGGCGAGGTGTTCGCGGAATTGACCGACTCCGCTTACGTTAGCTCGGAAAAAGCGGAGATCGTCAACGAGCATTTGAAATGGCTCAATCGCCTCGAATTCAACGACTGGCTCCCGCCCGCCTTGGCTTTCGCCGTGCGCCATCGCAGTCAGCCGAAGAAGATGGAGATCTTCTTCCGAGATTTGGAGCGCCTTGCATACTCGATGTTGATCCGCAAGAGCAGCATCAATGACCGCATCGATAAATTCTCGCGGCTTACCAAAGAAATTGAAAGCGGTGATGATCTGACGAGCGAGAAATCAGCCTTGCAGCTTTCGCAGGCTGAACAAGCGGCGACGTACAAGGTCTTGAGCGGACCTCTATATGACACTCTCGCCGCTCGTGCCCGCTCCGCCGTTCTGCTTCGTCTGGACGCGCTTATGTCCGGCGGTGGCGCAAGTTACGACTACGATACCATCACGGTCGAGCACGTGCTCCCGCAGAATCCCAAAGCGGACAGCAAGTGGGCCGAGTGGTTTCCTGACGCGCAGAAGCGGATCGAGGTGGTCCACTCGCTCGGTAACCTTGCGCTTCTGACAAGGAAGAAAAATGCTTCGGCCAGCAATTGGGATTTCGACCGCAAGAAAAAGGCCTACTTCTCAAAAGATGGCGTTTCGCCATTCGTCCTCACGACGCAGGTTCTCGAGCACAACGATTGGATGCCTGCCATCGTGGAAGCCCGTCAAAAACAACTCTGCGACAAGCTTGAGGCTCACTGGCGCTTGCAAAATCGCAAGGCCGCTTAAATTCTTCGCGTAAGGGCGAGCCGAAGTCGTCGCCGGGCGCTTCGAGGCGGCGGTCCGTAAGCGAAACACACTTCGATCCTTTGACGCAGCAGCAGGTGCGGCGGCATTCCCCTGCCGGTTCCTTTGCCCCCGTAGCGGCAGGAGGGCGGCAAGCCGTTCAGGAGATTGCAATTTCATAGGTGCCGAGCTTGGCGAAACGCTCATCGATGGGCTCTGCCCGGGACCGCGCTGCGGCATAACCGTATTGCAGCGGCGGATCGAGGGCATCGTTCCTGCCTGGCTCGGAGGCCTCTCTCGGAAGACCAAACCCGGTCGAGAAATCCATGGTGTCGCTCGCCGGAGGCACTCGCACGAAGGGCTGCCGCTGCGCGGCATCGCTATCACTGCCCGTCGCGCGGGTGCCTTGTTGACCGGTCTCGCGACTGCACTCGCTTTCGGGCCCCGCCGTCATTTCATGCCGGCGTCGCTATCACTGTCCCGAAATCGGGTGCCTTCCTTTTAAGCCCGCTAAGAGGCCAGCATCGGTGGCCTCGGCGGACATCGTTGCCGCTGGCATATGTCGGGACCGGCGCCCGAAGCGCATCCGCCTCCGGGCGACAGTTGTCGCCGTCATAGTTTGCGCCGCATTCCCGTCGTGTGCCCTCCTAGCGCGCGCATATTCCTATTTAGGTATGCAGGTGTATTTTCAGACGTTCAGTCCGCAGCTTCCGACTTGAATACCGACTTGGATCGGATAGCTCGTGAGGCGACTACATATCGGGCGTAGATCATCGCGCTGGTCCCGATAGACGTCAATGTCGTTACCGTCATGCACTCGGGGCGTTCGGATAGGCCCGTCCTAAGGCTTCCGTAAGAACGCTCAATCGCTTCTCAAAGTATTGGAGCGAGAGATGCGTGAGCCTGATCCATTCGTCCCAAACGAGCGAATGGCCGGGAGGCCTCTCGGGATCGTTGAGAATGGAGGCGCGGGATCGGATCTGGTCGCGGGTCTGACGAATGAAGCCGAGCGTCCCCTCTAGATCGATGTCGGGGTCCGGTTTGAACGACTCTTCGAGCGTATAGCGCATGCTCTTATCGTCGATTGCTTCGGCGGCTGTCTGCATCGCCTGCCACTTACCCTCAGACAAGAGCTTGAACGCTAGTTCGTCGATGACTCCGGTGCGCTGGCGCAGATCGTTAGCCTCGAATGTATCCGGCAGCTTGTCGACCTCAAAACACAGCGCTCCGATCATGTCCAAACACTGGAAAAAGCTGGTCGGGCGAAAGCTGAGGAGCCCTGGATAGGTCGCCATCAACGCATCGATAGGAATGAGTAGCGCTGAGTAGTACTCAAATAGCAGCTTGGCTTGCCCGGCCATGGGCGATGGCCTCCTGTCACCGTCCAGGGCGCTCATGTCCTCAATATTCTCAAACGACAGGACGCGTTTGAGAACGTCGGTCGTAACGTCCGCAAAACGAGCGGATCTCTGCAGAGTAGCAGGAGTCGTCTTCATGGGGTCGATCGTCTTAAATTCGGGTGCGCCAGCCGCGCGAAACGATGCCGCGACGAGCGCCGAGCAAAATGTGCGATCGTCACGCGGCCGACCCAGGTGTACGCCCGGTACGATCGAGGAAATCGCCGCTCGCTTGGAATATGCTTTGGCAAACGACATCATTGCCGCGCTGGCCGCCGCGCTTGCAATCGCTGCGTTGGGATACCGGAGAACCCGCACATGCTCGGGGTCATGGATGAAGCAGTTGTGCGAATTGATATTCGAAACACCGGAATCGATGGCTTCGATGAGCGTGGGTGGCGTCGTGCAGAGGAGTGCGTGGCTGAAATCGCCACGTGATCCCGTCGCAATCGCGTCTGAGACTGCCTTTCCCTTGAAAGACGTTGATTCCGCGTTTCTTGCGAGAATGACATCGCCGCACTCTAGCTTGTTAGCATCGAACACGTAGACATAGAGCCCATTATACCGAGGGTTCTTTTCAGTCATCGGCATGATCCTGCATATCGCTTTCCCAGACGGTGCCCTGTTAGCTTAATTTGTCGGAGATCAGTTGTTCAAATTAAAGCACTCTTGGGAGGCGCCTTTTCTCCGCTGCTTGATATCGCCGGCCTCGCGGAAGTGCACGACTCAGGCTAACCTGGCGCGAGATACTGATAACAACGGCCGGCGATGTCGAACAAGATCAAGGGAAGGCTCCTCGAGGACCTCGTGGCGATGCTGCACGCCGCGCCGGGTGTCACTGTGGAGACGCGGCGGAAGCTGCCCGTGATACGCGGTAACCGCAAGCGCAAGCGGGAAGTCGACGTCCTGATTACGGCCGACGTGGCGGGATACCCGGTACACATTGCGATCGGATGCAAGAACGAGAGCAAACCCCTCGACACCGATGCAGTCGACAATTTCGCCGGCATCCTCGAAGATACCGGCATCCCCCTCCAGCAAGGCATCCTCGTCAGCGCGAAGGGATACACGGCCGACGCGCGGGACGCGGCTGCCGCGCGCCGCATCCGGACGCTGGTCTTCGAAGGACTCAACGTCGACCGGCTGAGCCAAGAGATCAACGCCGCGTTGAAGGCCGTCGTCTATCTCCTGGTCTCGCAATTCAATCTCAGCATGCTTCCGTACGTTCCCGAGGGGTGGAAGGATGATGGTCTCTTCATCACGGTGGTGCTGGATCGCCTCGATGAGCCGCCGATAACCGAGATCCTGAACGCGATCTGGTTCTTATGGGTCTCCGAAAAAATCCCGGCCTCGATTGGCGAGCACCTCGTTCGCCTCGCGCCCAAGAACCCGGATGCCACGTGGATTGCCGTGGGGGCCGTCACCGTGACGGGGTGGATGGCATCTGCGCCGGGTATTGTGAAACACGGGATTCTCCGCGATGCCCAAGCGGGGACGATCGATCGTGTGCATATCGCGGCGACGTTCGAGGAAACAAAGGGCCCGCTCACGCTTGAGCCCGTGACTTCCGAGAAAGCATTGGCGGATATTGTCGAGAAGCAGCGCAACTCCCTCGTCATGCGCATACGCGTCCCCCGCATTGTGTCCGACGTTGGTTATTGGCCGCCAACCGTCGCAGCGATGAACAAGGCCAAGGCGCTCTTTGATGCTGGAAAGAAGATTACGTTTGAAGACATGGAGGACACAAATATCATGGACGCATGGCGCTTTAAGACCAGCTGACAACTGTATGAACTCGCCATGGTGTGCGCGCTGATTGCCGGTGGATCAGTGCGGCGGTCCCGGTGAGATGTGCGACGCGTCCTTGACGTGTCGCTCGCCGGAGGCACTTGCGCAATGGGCTCGCCTTCCGCGCCGCTATCGTTGCCGTTGCCCGGGTGCGTTTAACCGGTCTCGCGACTGCACTCGCTTTCGGGCCCCGCCGTCATTTCATGCCGGCGTCGCTATCACTGTCCGAAAATCGGGCGCCTTCTTTCTTTTAGGTTCTCCAAATCCCAACGTAGTACGCGTCGGATGCTTGCGTGGCGCGATTATGTCAGATCGTTCCCGCGGTCGGTGACTGTCCCTTGGCGAGGATGTCTTCCAAATATGCAAGGAACTGCTGCAGCTCTTCCTCGGGCGTCAGCCGCAATTCCGTCGCCCATTGCTTGGCGACCATTGTGGGATCTCCAAGTGCTGCGATGTCCGGCTGTCCGTCAATGACGGGTAGGGACTTAAGCTTCTCGGCCAGCCCCTTTGCCGCCTGGTCTTTTATAGCGCGCGCGAAACTCTCGCGCGCCTCGTCCCCCCGCTCTTTGCCGAGCCGCCGCAGGATCTCACCGATGCGTCGTTCGAGACGTTCCTTCGGCGTCCGCACGATGCTTGCGCGCTTGTCCATATACTCGGTCGTGGTACTTGATGTGATCTGCACCTGCGATAGGAGATGCAGAAGAAATGCCGGGACATCACGCACACCGGGATTGACGATCTCGAGCCGCCGGTTGGGATGGAATTCGAGCCACTCGCGGATGACAAGATTGATGTGCAGGTCGCCAAAGCCATAGCCAATACATACGAGCGTGGTGACAAAGTTGAGATTCTGCTGAAAGTGCTTCAGCATGCTCTTTGGCAGAACCTGCTGGCTTCGGGCGTCAAATTTGTAGGCGCCGGCCAGGAGAGTCCGCCGAAGAAACTGCATCACGCCCTGTTCATCGGGGTAGCAAATCTGGTTCGCCGCTTTCGCGCGCATGCCGTGACCGCCGGGGATCTCATAGAAGAGGCCCTCGTTGGCGGCGCGTAGAACATCGATGACGCCTTCCTGCCCCGGCGCGCCTGGCAGCAGCTTTAGCAAATCCTCACCCTCGTTGAACGTGAAAATGTCCAGCGCACCATGAATCTTCAGAAGATAGATTCCTGGCTTAGGCGGGTTCGGGAAATACATGGCGTACTTCTCGAGTTCGGCTTTGGTGAGCACTTCCGCCTGGATCTCACCGATCGGCTTTCCAGCCCGATCGCGACGGATAAACTTCTTTCGCTCCGGACTGAACCCGCTGTGAAGCGAGATGGACAAGCGTGCCGCTATTGCCTCGACAATTACGTCATGGTTGAGCGAGAAAATCCACAAAGGTGAATTCTCATCAGCCAGCGCCCGAAGGCCGTCGTAAGCGGAAAGTTGTCGAGTGAGGTACGCTTCGTTGTTGACATGCCGATAGTAGAGCATGTGGTAGACCATTTCGACCAGCCACACATAGAGCCCGTGATACGCAAGCGCATGCGCCCGGTGACGGCGCCACTGCGCCTCAAGGTAGCCAAGGATCGCCTCGTAGTGCATCTCCGGGCGCCCAAGGCAAACAATCAGATCCTCGATCACCTCATCCGGATGGCCGCCTCCCTGAATCCGCCATCCTTTATTGAACTCGCGTAGCTCTTTGGGTGTAAGCCATTTCTTGATTTCGTCGGTCAATTCCCAGACGAGCGGCAGTCCCGCCTCATAGGATGCACCTGCGCCAAGGAAGAGGCCTGTAAGTGGCTTCATTTGCTGATGGCCATTGTTGAACGTGGCTGCTGGCAAATTCGATCTGTCGCAACCGGGTAGGCTGCTCGCAGGCTCGTCTTTTCGGGTGGTAGAGTCATGCGTCCCATTGAGCAGCTTGCTCATCGTCATCGCGCTTGGCTGACTCTACCTGCTTTCGCATTTGCGTGTGCGCGACTGTTGCCCAGCGCCGCAGGGCTCCAATCGGGTGCTCGAAGAGCGACCGGAGCGGCTCCTCGTAGAGCGCGAAATAGATAGCCAATGACCCAGACCACCCAAACGTATGCATATTCTGCATGAGGTAGCGCCGCACGTCGTCGCGATCGCCAAATTCGTTCAAAAGCCGCATCGTGAGAGGGTGAAAGCTTCGTTCGACGCCTGCAGCGCGGGTCGTGAGAACCGGAAGCGTACGCGCCAGGAACGCGGGAGCCGCATCAGGATTGGCGTGCGCCCAGGCAAACAGAATATCTTCAGGCACGTGCAGGATGGCCGGCTGTTTCTTGTCTGCAAACGAAAAGCCATCTCCGATGGCGTGCTCGATCCGCCATGCCGTGGCTCGGTCCCGAATGATCGCGTTACCGAACACCGGCCATACGATGGACGCGAAATTGTGAAACATGATGGGCAACAACGGCTTGATCATCTTGGCCGTGTCGCCGTCCGGGTTGGCCGCAAGATAGTTCGCCAACTTACCAGCCGCCACCCGCGCGTCGGTGTCGTCTCGCCCCTTTTTGAGAAGCCAGACCAAGACGTGCTCGAAGTGATGTGCGCTCATCTGCGAACCGCGCCGCTTCGGACGCTTGCCGACGTGGTCGACCGCCAGCATGATCTGGGGGCGCAACTCCTCAAGGCGATTTAGATTGCCATGGACGAACATGCCCATCACGTCCAGCGCGACGGAATAGGCCGCGCTGTCCATACCCAGAAGCTGATCAAACAACGGTGCTGCCGACGCAGTGTCAAGCTTCGCAAATACCC
This sequence comes from Bradyrhizobium ivorense, assembly GCF_900696085.1. Classification (GTDB taxonomy): domain Bacteria; phylum Pseudomonadota; class Alphaproteobacteria; order Rhizobiales; family Xanthobacteraceae; genus Bradyrhizobium; species Bradyrhizobium ivorense. The sequence continues at coordinate 164,338 of NZ_CAADFC020000008.1, read as the reverse complement.
CGCCCATACCCCAATGCGACATGGCGCGCGGCCGCAGTGTTCCTGCTCTCAGGCCTTCGCATACGAGCCCGACATCATCTGCCGTTATGCCCAGCAACAGGCACAAGAACGGCAGCGTGGGTGCAAAAATATTCGAATGGACGGCCTCGCGCTTGTAGGCGCCGAGCACGGCGGGATGTTGGGCGGCGAGGCCGGAATAATATCCGGCAATCAGCCCGTAGTTCCGGCTGTCTTCGGCGGCTGCGGCGTAGGCTCGCTTGATCGGCTGTTCCCATACAAGCGGGTCGTCGGCGAGTTCGGCGATAGCCTTGCCGAAAGGGACTGACATTCGCTGTTCATCACGGGACAAAGCATCGAGCGCCTTAAGCAGCGCATCCGGCTGCGCGAGGGCCTCGCTGGCCACCGTGCGCACCGTCTCGATTTGGTGCGCTTCCCGCTCGTGAAACTCAAGCTTCGCGTCGATGGGATAATCCCATGGCATCTCGGTGACAAGCAGGCGGATGCGGCCAGCAATGTCTTGCGGTGAAAGATCAGCAATGAGTTTACGAACGCGCGGCTCTTCATCGTCCTTGAGTTCAGACAAATCGTACTGCAGTACATCGCCCAGCGCGTTGAGCGCTGCGGGCCAATAGGGATGAACTGCCCGAACTTGCGCAACCCACCTCTCTACATCGTCGATCAAGCCGCCGCTCACGTATGAACGGAATTCCTGAGCGATCCCATTGCGGGCTTGCGCGCCCAACGCGTCGCCGCGGAGGCCGATCGTGACCAATCGATCGACGCACGCAATCACGTATTCCCACGCGTCCTTCCAATACTTCGGTTGCCAGGGGACCAGTTGCGGACGGCTACCGTGTGTTTCAGGCCCCATCATGCTTGCATGCGATTGCATACTGGATGCCTCGATGAGTGCATCGATCACGATGGGCATTTCCTGCGGATCATCTCTCTGCAACAACTCATCGAAGAGACGCAGGCGGGGCGCCGCCGGCGCAGTCGTATTCGCCCCAAATACCGGGAACAACGCCTTGAACTGCCCAACGGAATTGTTGCCCCATTGCTCGTTTTCGGCAACGGCCAGCCTGAGCAGCAACAGCGCGGCACGCTCGAAGGTGATGTCGATAAAGCCGATTTTTTCAAGAGCATGGACCAGTCCGCGCCGCAGGTCGCCGCGAACCTCTTCGAGCTCCTTGATAGATAGCGGGTTCAGGACGTGCTCCAGGAGTGTGACGACCGCTTCCGCATCGATCTCCGCCAAAGCGCTGACAACGTCGCCGGCACCTTCTTGGCCGAGGGCTTCCAATGAAGCAAAGGGGCCATCAAAGCGCATCACATGCCGTGCGACCTGCGGCGCGATATGGCCGGTGTTCAAGAGTGCGAGCTGCCAAGCGGCGTTCTGCCGTAGCCGCTCTGGAAGATTTCCAGCGAGTATGCCGTCCCATGTTGCGTGGCCCCATTGCCGCCACTGCCGTTCAGCAAGCGCCAGCGCGAGCGGCTTGGGTTGCAGGCTAACCAGACGCCCATGCTGCTGCACCACGCCGCGCGCCTGCAGATCGGCGAATGCGGCGCGCAGATCCTCGACGGATCGGCCCCGCGCAAAACGAGCAACATGTGTGAGATCATCCAGTTCACCGGCGGTGCCGAGAAGCCGGAACGCCCCCAGGAGCATCCCCGCATCTTTTAGCAACGCCGGATCGGTCGGCCTTCGACCAAGAACAATCCGGTCGATGAGCTCGTCATCCGTGGCGGCCGCGATGGGCATATCGCTGAGCCACGCCTGACCGAGCAGGGTTGCCATCTGTGGGAACCCACGCGCAAATCTCAAAAGACGGCGATGATCTTCGCTCGGCAGTTCAGGGGCGATCTGCTTGATCATCCCTTCGACGACAGCGTCACTCGCCCGATCGACCATCAGCAACTCATCGTCGCCCTGAACGGATGGGGGAACGTCGTGGTCGATGGTGATGAGTGAGACGCGGCTGCCGGAACGCTTCACCATGCCGACGAGGTCGTGATGGGACTCGAGCGGACAACGATCAACGACGACGATCGCTCGGAAACCGGAGTCGACGAGGCTTTGTACGATATTCTTGATAGCCACCGGTCCAGCTTCGGACTCCACCGAGTACAGAACAAGGTCCGAGAGTTGAACGCCCGATGCCTCCTCCTCCTCGGTCGGGCCGAGAGCTTCATGCGTCAGTCGCGACTTACCAACGCCGGACAAACCCACGACGCGGGCGATGCCTCGCGGCCTGCCGACCAACGAGTGGAGCTTTTCGCGGAAAGAAGGTAAGCGCGGGTCCGGAATCCACGGGCTGCCGTCGAAACGGCCTGCCCAATGCGTCCAGTCTTTGAAGGGCCCGACCAAGCCGGGCTGCGTCTGCTCGAGAACCCAGGCCGCGACGGGCGGCAGAATGTTTACCCATGACGCGAGCTGGTCGGCGTCACGAAACTGAACCTGCTCGGGTTTGACCTTGAGCCCTGCTTTCGCGAGGGCCTTGCGGATGCTTTCGGCGCGCGCTTTGACGAGCTTGTTCTCGTACGAGTGACCACACGCCATAATGTAGCAGCCGCCTTTTTCCAAGGCGTCGCGTACCATCGACTTGACCTCGCCGGCCGGCGTCAGAACGTCCGCGCCGGCTTCAGCCGGCGAGATCGGTCCGGCCTTCAACTGGAACTGCGAGATGCGGTTTGGCAAAAACGTCGTCCGTTCGGGGCCGTCCTGCCACTCGATGCGCGCATCCTCGCCGCCGTCGGCAGCGGTGATGTTGGCTGCGACGTGGATGCCGTCCATCGGCAGGTTCCCGCTGAGCGCCTCACCATCGAGGAGCCGGCGCATGAGCAGGACGAATTTTCTCGGGCTGAGCGCCGCGATGTGCTTGCCGGTGACCTCGAACGGTCCCGTGCTGTCTAGTTCCATCGGCGCGACCTTGCCGCCGGACAGGGTGATGATGGCGGACGGGTTGGCGTCGAGCAGACGCAGGATATTCGCCGTCGCGCTCGTCGGCTTAATCGTCCCGGATTCATATTTCGTGAAGGCGCGCGGACCGCCGCCAAGCAGCTCGCCCGCCTCCACCTGCGACAGGCCGATCTTCTCGCGGATACGGCGGATTTCCTGGGGTGTAAGGTCCGCTGGCTTGCCTTGCGTCATCGTTCAGCACCAAAATGGTCATCGAATCATTGAAATGTACCATTATGGTCACTTACTGGATTTTCCATTGTATAGCAAGGTACGATTGTTAACATGTTGATTTAACGTTACTTTGGCCGAATTTCATTCACTGCTGGGATGCGACTAGCGGCGAATCGCGAAGGAGCCTAGCTATCCAGCCGCCCGAGATAAGCGCGCGGCGCCGAGCCGCATCATGGTGATTAGGGTCCGTTGGTCACATGCCGATCGCGCCGGATCGTTCGTTGGGATGAGCGGCTCCCATCGCGGCACTGGATCGGTTCCGGTTTTGCAGTTCGCCTGGAGCATGGTGGAGAAATCCGTCAGCCTGGTCATGGTCATGACCTCCGCAGGGGTAAGGTCGTAGATCATGTCCGGCGGCGTTGACCAAAGACGCGGACGGATCGGTGCAGGCATCCCCATCTTGGCCAGGAATCCGTCGAGCTCGCGCACGCTTCGCGCGGTTTGACGATGCAGTTCACAGGGCGACCAGCGCGCCGCGGCTTCATCCACGAAGGTGAACATATGCACGCCGATCACGTCGCCATCGCGCCGGAAGCCGCTGGCCCAGATGAAAGAACATGCGCTGGCGCAGCGGCAGGCAAATCCATCAGGGTCAGCCAAGCCATCGCCGCCGGCGCGCACCTTATCCTGTTGCTTGCTGAAACGCGCAATGGGGTTCGCCCTGCTTGTCACGAAACGGCGCGCGCACCTCGCCGCGTAAGGTGCGGATCTGCTCGCCAATATCCATCGCGCCTCGACTGAAGCGCCGAGGGAGGAGATCGTCACGCGGTAGAGGAGGTAGCCCGCCCGTACATACGGCGTCACCAGCGTGCGAAAGCGCTGCCCATCCTGCGTACCCACCTGACCCCAGCGATTGACGTAAAGTAGCTTTCGCTGTGGGTCCTTGACCGCCCGCATGGCAAGCTGCGGCTGCGCAGAACCGATTTCCGGCGCGACGACAGGACGTTCTTTAATCGACGACGGCGCGTTTGCCTCTGATGGTTTCTTCCTCTCCAGAGGAGCGCGAGGGATGGTCCCTTTCCCATCTGAAAAGCTCCAGCCGGCCAGGATCACAACACAGGCGAGTGCACTCGCAGCCGTTGGCATGAAAGCCAGCTCGTACCATGCCCTGACCCGTGGACGGGCTTGGTTGAAGCCCTGATAGCTCATGCCGCGCGCGAGATTGCGTCTGTCGTTGATGGGCGTCGGCCGGCTATATGGTGTAAACGGATTCTGCATGCGTGGTCTCCCCACCGGAGGTGCACGCTCAATCTATCTACGGGTGATCGCGAAGCTATTCGCGATGGCCCGGAATGGCTGGGAATGTCTGCTACGCTCGGTTGCCTGCCGTTTCCTCGCGACGAACGATTACGACTTGAAGGCGTCGGCACTATGACTATCTCGCGAGAGACTTTCCCCTGGCCTCCCTCTGCCCTCGCATGCTGTTAGCGCGAGAGCAGCTCAAAACCGAGAACAATGCTTGCCTAAGCCACACATGGACGATCGCGCCAAAAATCAAGCGCTGCCTCCTGGCCGGAATTACGTCTGCGCGGCGACGCTTTCCTGCGCGAAATCCCGAACGACGCCTTTGCGGCTACCGTACTTGCGGGCGCATTTCAGGTTGGCGAAAGCAGGAACCCGATCCGTGGCAATCTCGGCGCGGCGGTGATCCGCGAAGTTGCCGGGCACGTTCTGCACGCGCTCTCGCCGGACTCGCGTGTGTCCAAGTGCTGCTGGTACAAGCAAGAACCGAAAGCCAACGGCCCGACCCGACAGCAGCGAGCGATCTATATTGTACAGGGCGGTCTACCAATCGACTTCGTGACCAACACCCTCAAGCTTGACCCCTTTGATTAAGGCTATCGATAGGTATTAAGGCTATCGATAGGTTGAATCGAGCCACCCATGTGCGCGAAGAAACTATCCTGACGGATGACAAGGAAATACGCAGGCTTGTCGATGACGCATTGAGTGGCCTTCTTGACGTATTCGCGGAAGTTCACAAGCAGCTAGCCGACGAAATTCACGATGCCGTCTTCGATGCGTTCTTGACAGAGACTCTCCAAGAACTCGACGAGCTGTCGACGCACACAACGGTCGATGACCATTACGTTTCCGAAGTTCGCGTCCACAAGGTGGACGAGGAATTTATCAATATCGTTGCCAACGGAACCGTCTATGTCGAACTTTAATACGGCTCCGGTTCAGACCTGCGCAATGACATGGGCGCCGTGATCTCGGATTCCTATCCTTACAAGGCGCGCATGAAATCAAAGGTCCGGTCGCGAAGCGAGATCATCAAGGACACCGTCGCCGTTTCGGTCGATAACCGCAGCTTTTATGAATGATCCGCTCGTGAAGCTCGTGGCCGTAGTGGCTTCACCGGGCCTGCGAGATCTAGCCTAAGAAGCTTGCGCCGGCCTTAGTATTTCACGCGGCATTGGGACGATATCGCTGATCTCCGCAATGCTTCCGGAACCCGACGTCGACATCGTCAGATCGAAACGGCGGCCCGGCTGCGTGATCGTGCTGCGCAGCTTGTGACAAAGGACATCGGCTAACGCTCGGTTCTCGACGGCAACCACGACCTGCCGGCCGGTCCGCCGGATCGCGGACAGCACCTCAACGAGATTGAGGGCCCGGTAATCATCGATGTGTTGGACGGGATCATCGAGCAACAGGGTCTGCCATTGGCACCAGCGCCGGGAAAGATGGATCGACAAAAGAAACGCCAAGCCTGCGGCGCGCCGTTGGCCGCTGCTGAAAAGGAACTGCACGTTGTGTCCGTTGCCGACCGTGAAGTTCAGGGTCCCTCTTACCTTGCCGCCAAAGTCGGATTCGATCTCGCGCCACTCGGAATGGGGGCGAAGCCGCCGGTAAAGCTCTTGCAGCAGCGGCATCACGGTATCGAATTGTTCTGCGGAAATCTGGTTTGCCACCGTTTTTGCAGCCGTCTGGACCTCGCGGGCCTTGGAAACCGCCCGCTCGGTATCGGCATGCTTCGTCGATTCAGCATCAAGGCTGCTGCGCAATCCGTTGACACGGTTCTGCCAGGTCGCCACACGGTCGGCGGCTCCGGAGGCTTCCAGAATGAACAAAGCGCGCTCGATGCGGGCAATCTCTTCCTGTTCGTCCAGCAAAGCGATCTGCGCAAGTTCAGGCTCAGCCGGATCCGCCTTGAATTGGAAGGTTTCGAACAGCGTCGTGATATCCTGGAGGCGCTTTAAGGCATCCGCTTGTTGCTGTTGAGCGCCCATGATGTCGATGCGGAGGCCATCAATTTGCGTGCGTTCCGTCTGGAAAGTCCGTTCCGCCTCCTGCATGGCAACGGTTGCTTGCGCAAGGCTGTCATCACGGCCCGCGAGTTTTGTTCGCGCGGCGGCGAGCGCCGCCTCGAACGCGTCATTGGAGCGTACAGCATCACAAAGAGGGCAATGACCATCCTGCAGCCCAAGATGCGCGCCATGGTCGATAAGTGCGGCAAGGTGGCTGGCAAAGGTATCGCTTTCGCGTTCGGCCTCAAGAGCCCGCGCGGCTGCGTCAAGCCCCGCCTCCGCAAGCGAGGCGCGCTCTTCGGCTGCAGCAAGCTCGCGTTCCATCGCCTTGAGCTCTTCATCCCACGTGCTCGACCGAACGCGGTCCAGAACGGACTTCAAGTCGAACGCCCGCGAGATCAGCCGCTCCAACTCCGCCACACGCTGCCTTCTCTCGGCGACGATCTGCCGCAACGCATCGTTACCGCCTTCGGAGGGGAGGGAGAGCTTCATGTCTTCGAGCGTCTTCATCGCTTCAGCGACGTCGGGTGACTTCTCGGCTGCGCTCCTTGCTTCGGTGAGCGAGCTCAAGGCGCGCCCAAGCTCCGCTTGCACGTTGTCAAGGCGTCGCTTTTGTTCGTCCCTTGCGCTGACGGCGGCATCGAGAATTTCCTGCGTCCGCTCCGAAAAGTCAGGGCCGACCAATCCGCCAATGGCCTCACGAACGGCCTCGAAACGCGCTTGTTCCGACTGATCGACGCTTAGCCGGACGATCGACTCGTCCCGGATCAGGGTCGTCTTCATCAGAGTTTCGGCAGATACCCGTCCGCCGCCACCGCACAGGAAATCGACGCCCGTCGGTCCCTGATCGACCAGGCCACGACGGGTGCGCGTGACTGTGAAGCGTTTCCCATCATCCGTGATGAATCCAATCGAGACGAAATGCTCCTTGGCCTGGCCGCCGCCAATCCACCAGATGTGGTCTTCAAGTCCACCGCCACGCGCGTTGCGTACCGTGAATTTGTTGATCGAGCCGGTGAGGGCGAAATCGATCGCGTCCAAGACGGTACTCTTGCCGGCGCCGTTATGGCCGGTAAGGACAGCGAAACCCGCAGGGAGCTCGAAGCGCGTTCGCTCCTTGAATCCGCGAAATCCGGCAATTTCGACGAATTCGATCCTCATGATTTCGTCCCTAGCAGCGCGATGACGTCCGCTGGCGGCACGTCTTCATTCAGAGCGGCTTCGGCCGCGTCCGGCGCGAAGTCTGCGATCCGGCGGCGCAAGCGGGCGGCGTAATCTTCCTGTTCAAGTGTGGGGCGGTATTGAAGGGGCATGATGGGCAATAGCGCCGTCACGACTTCGTCGACGGTCCCTACGCCACATGCAGCGATCTTGCGCGTCCGGTCGAGGTCTTCTTCAATCTGCCGAATGACTCGCGCCTGCTCCTCTTCGGCCGCGGTCGCACAAAGGAAAATCGAGTAGATGTTCCAAGCTTTCTCGTTCGCCGCGCGGAAGCGGGACGCATAGCGGTTCAAGGTAGCTGCCTCCTGCGCCCGCCACTGTTCGATCAGAGATTGCGGATCCTCGAAGACATAGCCAAATCCCATCAAGGTATCGTCTTCAAACGTCACGCCGGCGCGGCGCTCCACTGGCATCAGCCAGCATTGATATCCGCCGTCTTTGAGAACCAACTGGAGCGTCGAAAGCAGGTCTGTCATATTCCAAGTTCCACCCGGGCCTGTTCAAGTGTAAGCCATTTTGCGCTTCCGCCTTTGGTTGGACGGACCACGCTCGCGCCTGCGCCCCCCGGGATGATCTTGGCAGGCAAGCTGAGATCGACTGCGCCTGCACAAATCACATAATCGGGCGATGCGAGCGACGTTGGTTCGTCGTATCGCTCCCGCACGGTCGACAGCGATTGGCCTCCACCTTGGACCACCCGGATCGTTTGGTTGTTAAGCCTATACCAGGCCCCCTCCCGTGTCGCGTTCGCCTGTGTCAAAAGTAGATGAGCCAGGGCGGCTTGGGCGGCTTCAGGGGCCGGACCCTTCTGCCTGGCTGCCCGGTTGTATGGAACGCCTTCGGCGTCCCTGCGTAAATCGTAGAGCTCATCACCCAGCCAGCCAGACGGGTCCGGAGCAGGAATCGCGGGCGCCATGGCTTGGGCAAGCCTAAAGAACCGGCGAGCCCACACTTTTGAAAAGGCCGTTCGCAATTGATCGAGCGCCTCGTCGCCCGAGCCGGCAATATGAGAAAACTGCGTGCCGGCGGTGAGATGGCCCCAAAGACCCGGCGCCTTCCGTTGAAGGCCCTCTGCCGAATCGGGATCGATGACCAGCACGCGCCCAATGCCGCCGACAGCGATGGCATCGGCTAGGACATCATTGAAATATCCCCAGTCAGTCCAGAAGCCCACAATGAGCAGGTCCTTGCCGGGCAAATTGATGGAAAGCCAGTGCTTGATGCTCTCGATGCGCTGCTGGACGTTCGCCTCGCCGAGTTGGTGCTGCGTCCACAGCGTCCCATCCCTGTCTCGGTCGAGGCAGCCATGAAACTTGAGCAGGGGGTTGGTCGCGGCACTGAATTCGGTGGCCTGCGCGCCATCCAACGCGCCGCGCAGATCGATTTTCCGGGTCTTGGCCCAGATTTCGATCAACGGGTCGAAGTTCGCCGACAGTGTCGAGTGCGCCGCGCGCGCGACCAGCAGATCGGACACGGCAGCATGCCCGGCATTGGGCGCGCCCAGCAACTCGGCCCAGGGAATAAGGCCCAAGAATTGATCCTTGAAATGACCGGCCGCGTGGAAATGACCGGCCAAGGCGTCAAGGTCATAGCGGAGCGCTTCCGGCAGAACCTCGATATCACGCCTCTTTTCGTAGCACAGCTCGGCCACCCTCCAGGCGGGTAGAAGGTTGCTCGGCGACGGCATTGACAGCCCGGCGCCACAAAGAAGCATGAGCCGGTTGGCTTCAATGCTCCCAAGCAACTCGGTGATAATAGGGTCACTCAGAACGGGCATGTGGTCCGTCAAAATCAGCAAGCGCGCGGAAGCCATGCCCGAAGCAGGTACGCTCAACTCCATTGAGCGTCAGCGCGGTGCTGCAACCAAGCTAATCGTAATCAGCCCGTCCCGCCATGTCGATCTCAAACGTGAAATTGGCATCATCTCCGTAGCTTTGACCCAGGCTTTTCCACGCGCGCATGGGCGCTCTTCGATCTCGCGGCTGCGCCGCATATCTCGATCGGGCGTCCCCGGACTACCGGAGCCTTAAATGCCGGCGACGGGAGAGCCCCGGCGCCCTCTTCGAGATGCTCGGCCCAAGCCCGGATCTTGAGGTCAACGCGCACCATCAAGTCACCCGACCTATTCCGCCGATGGATATGTGGTCAAGAGCAAGACGAGGTCCGTCCTGTGCCTACCGCTCGTCAACGAGGCCAGGTTGAACGCGTGCTTTATCTCGAGAATAATCTTGCTTCCGGAGTGTTCACGCCCGACCGTACAGCCATACTGAAGCTACTGGCTTCGCAAGCCGCCGTCTCTCTTGAGAATACCTATCTCTACGGAGATCTCGCACAGGCGATTGAGCATCTGAAACGGGCGGAGAGTCACCTTGCAGGCGAGAAGCGTGTCCTGGAGTTGATCGCTTCGGGGCAGCGTCTGCGCGATGTTCTCGCGGAACTATGCAAGCTTTTTGAGGAGTCAGTGCCAGATTGTTACTGCGGCATATATCCGATCGATGATCGCAGCAAGGCGTTTGAGTTCGGCGTCGCTCCGTCCCTTCCTGCGAGCTATACCGAATCGATCGAAGGTCTCTCGCTGGCTTTCGATGACTCACCGCGAGGGCGGTCGATTAGCAAGAAGAGCCAGATCATCGCGGAAGATATCGCGTCCGACCCGCGGTGGTTAGAAGCTCCGTGCCGCCCACATGTGCTGAAGCATGGGTTGAGGTCGGTCTGGAGTACGCCAATCGCGTCCCATTGCGCATGAAGTCAATCAGCCGCTGGCCTCGATCATCACAAACGGGGAAACGGGGCTGCGCTGGCTGAAGCGTGACGAGCCGAATTTGACGAAGGTAGAGGGTTTGCTGATGCGCGTAGTTGACGATGCGAGGCGCGCAGTTGGAATCGTTGACGGTATCCGGACCATGGCGAGTCGGGTTCAACGACACATTCGGAGATCAAGCTCGCTGATATCTTAAAGGAATCGATCGCGTTCGTTCAGCACGAGCTTCAGATACGAAACGTGTCGATCTCCCTCGAAGTGGCGGCCGATCTTCCGATCATCGTCGGCGATCGCACTCAGCTTCAACAAGGTGGTCGTCAATCTCGTGATCAATGCCGCGCAGGCCCTGACCAAGGCGGGGCTTGCGGAGAAGAGCATCGCGGTCCGGGTGCAGAAGATCGACGCCGAGACCGTTTGCTGCGTAGTCGAAGATAGCGGGCCAGGCATCGATGCCGACCACTTGCCGCATTTGTTCGATGGCTTCTTCACGACCAAGGAGACCGGCATGGGCCTTGGTTTGCAGATCACCCAATCGATCATCGAGGCGCACGGTGGTCATATCGGTGCCGACAATAGTTCGACCTTGGGTGGCGCAAGATTTGCGTTCAGCCTGCCGATCGCCGCGGGCGATATGCCGTCTCCGATTGAACGGGGTGCAATAAGATCGTCCGCGGCCGGTTCGCAGCATCGGGGGCGATCCGGGGCCGCTTCCGCTCTCCTTCCAACAGTGAGGATGGAAGCCGTGCTCATCGTGCCCGGCAGGCGAAGCGGCTATTCCGACAGAGAAAAAATCCATTGCGACTTCAATCCAGATCTGGCGACCGGTTTGTCGGAATAGTCATTGATTTTCCTAATGAATCATACGCTTCTTAATCAGCGGTCCCAGGTTCGAGCCTTGGTGCGCCCACCATATAAATCAAGACCTTAGCGTGAGAAACCGTTTGAGAGAGCCGAACTAAAACGGTTTTTCAAACGGTGTTTTTGGCGGTCGGTTGGCGAGTCCACTCTCGGTATTGTGATCTCCTTTGCTCGCCTCGGCGGCGGCGAACCCGACTCGAAGGCCGCCAGCCAGAACCGCTTTTCAATGCCCTATCTGGTTCAGAGCCGCCCAATACAGCCGGCATTTTCCCACTTTTGTTCAATGTCATCGGCGACGCATCGGGGCAGCTGCGCCGCGCTGCCATCGAAATAGTGCTTGAAGTCAACGTGAACCCTCAAGTTGTCCGGCCGATAGGCCGCGATGCGGTCGTAGAGGAGAACCGATCCTGCCTCGAAGCGCCGATAGACCGATTTGTGCACCGGTGATCTCGACTCCCCAGACTCCGGATCAATGGGAAGATCGCGAACCCCGGCCTTGAGGAAGCCGCCCGCCTGCTCATTGTGTTGGGGCCCGGCGGGGTCGGGTGACAGCCGTAGGACACTGCCGTCGTGCTTCAGGCCGCCCGGGATGAGCGAAGCTCCGGCGAGAAGCCAGTTGAGCGCGACGTCCGAGAGCCGCGCCTCATTCTCGAGATAGCCGCCGCCGATATCGGCGTGCACGCCCGGAAACCAGACCTGTTCGAAGTAAAGGTTGCCGTGCGCGTCCCGCTCGTCCTGCTTCTCGGCCGTGGGCGACCAGCCGACACGTTTGAAGTCGGCGCGGTTCTCGTCGATCGAAATCGCGTGCTTGGCGTAGCCGACGTTGGGATTCAGCGTCGTGTCGTAGAATTTGTGCTTCGGCGGCGCGAAATGCACGGTCCGGAGGCGCTTCAAGAACCCGTAGCCGGGCAAGGATGGCGCGATTTTGAAATAGTTCATGAGAAAGACAATCAGGGCTGTGGCGACGCCGAGGTAACTCAGAATCCAGGCCACCCAACCGGCCCAAGGAAGGACCGGTTGAAGGAAGCCACCGAGCCAGTGAAGCCCGATCAGTAGCGCAATGCCGGAGGTCACGAGCGCCGCGCCCAGATATTTGTGGCCGAGGGCCGCGACGGTATCGAACACACCGATGAAGTAGGGAAAGACGTTCGCGTGCTCGGCGCCAGCGACGGTGATCGTACTGCCGTATTGCTCTCTGAATTGGGCGGCGATAGCGTCGCGGGTCTCCAGCAGGAATTGGCGATACCCAACAATCTTGCGCGAGTACGATGGGCAGAATTGATAGACATTCTTGACGGCGTGCTCGGCCAGACTGTGGATGCTCTTTGGGTCGCGGCGTACGGGCGAGCCGTCGGGCATATGGCGCGGGACTCCGCAATAGGTCATGACACCGGCAACTGATCGGACCGTGTAGGCGCCCCGGCTGAAGCCGACGAGAAATATGCGATCGCCTTCCTCATACAGGGCTATAATCGCGGCATAGCAGTCGACTATGTTCCGGGTGATCCCAAGGCCCGTCGCCATACTGGCGAGGTTGTAGAGCCACCGCATCCAGCCGATCTTGAAGTGGCCGCCGTCGGACGCCGAACCAAGACCGGCGTCGTAGAAGGCGACCTGTTCTGATGGTTCGACCTTCGTGTCTGGGCCGACCCGGCAGGCGCGGTAAAGCTTGTAAACATTCGTCCGAGCTTCGTCGAAATTGATGCCGCCAGCCTGGCCTGTGCCGTCGGACAAGATCACAATATTCTTCGGCATTGCACACCATCCCCAAAAGTGCGCCAAAGGCCAATCAATATCACAGATTGCATGGGCGAAGTGTGAGCTAGTCCACTTGCGCACAGTGTGGGACGGCCACGTCCTCCTCGCTGGAATTCACCTAGCGCAGTAAAAGGAGCGCTCGGCGCTCTGCATCGGCAAGAAGCGAGGGTACATGGCGCGGCTATCTTGGGTCATTTCAATAACGTTTATTCTTGGAGTTAGACCTGCAACTAGGCCGTTATGAGCGGCAGACTATCGATCAGCTTCGTTGATTTTGTTGCATTTTCGTTTGAAGTTGATCACGTTCGTCGTGATTTGTTCACGTCGTTTTTGGTGCGAAACTGGTGCGGTCGGTGAGCTTCGATAGACACTTTACGCCGTTGGCGACACAGTCTGTCCCATGATGGATTGGACCGGACATCGCAAAAAAGGAAGCAGCGCCAGCACTTAAGCCGCTTCTCGATCGATCATGTCGTACCAAATGTAGTACTGTCGCTGGTTCGGAGCTCGACGAGCGAGCATTGTCGCGCCGTCCGCCGGCTATAGCGTAGCAACGGCGTAACCGCGTGCCGCGGCCTGGCGATAAGCGCCTGCGTCGTCCGCATGCAACGTTCTGCGCGGTCATTCTGCTCGGAGCTTTGCTCTGCGCGTGGGCTAGGGCGGTTACCCGCCCGGCCTTAGACCCAATTCCGCGGCAATTGCGAAAGTGTTGCGACACCTCTGGACGCGGGCCTTCGCCTGGTAGTTGTTCATCTGCAGTTCAACTCCTACATGCTACCCGGAAAGTCCCGCGTCAGATCCTTTTCTCCGGGCCGACTATCGCGAGGAACGCTCTAACATGAAAAAGCTTACGCTGGTCTCATCGGTTGGTCTTGCGGCAGCTATCGGCGTCGCCACGTCCGCGAGTTGGCTGACCTACAAGCACGACTTCGTGATGCGAGAACGGCTGGGAGCCGAGTGGACCGCGCTGGCGCTCATGGACGAGGCTCTTGCGAACGGGCGGCGTCCTCAGGCTGCGGATGCCGCGGCATTCCTTTCCAACAAGGCGCTGAACGGTGCATTGCAGCAACTGGTCGGCGCGACGGTCCACGTGCCTGCGGAGAAGGTCGGAGGCATCGCGGCGACGATCGAAGAGATCCGGATCAAGCCGGGCATCGGTCTCGCCGGAGCCGCGATGGATATCCGCGTGGCGAGCCCGAGCCACGGCGCCGCCGTCAAGATGCATGTAGAGGGCGACCTCGCCTTCCGAGGCACGAGGCTGGTCCAGCGGGCGGCTGCGAGTGCGCAGACCGTCGCCGAGTTTGCGATCTCAATCGCGAACGCGGAGCCGCGGCTCGACTGGGGCTTTATGGATCTGCCGGGACGGCGCATGGTCGGAGAAGTCATCGCGTCCGGTCTCATGCTTGCGCTCGACCGTCACCTCGTCGTGGAAATCCCGATGGAGAACGGATTGGCGTTCGACACTGGGTTCAACAACGTCAGCACCGTTCCTACGAGCGCGGGTTCGGTGACGCTCAAAAGCTCTCTGCCCGGCCAAACCGTGCGGCAGAACTTCGCGTTCTCGATGCCGCTCTTCGTCAAGTCCGGCGTCTGGCTGATGGGGACGCGGACTGCGCCGGGTGAAGTCGCGCCCGCCAAGCCGACCGTTCCGCAAGCCGATCTGCCGGCCAAAGTCGCCGCGTTGCGGACGAAGATCGGCAACGAAGTCGAAGGTCTGGAGCAGAAGCACGATCTCGTCCTCATGCTGAGAGGGGCCGCCATCGTCGGAATGGCGGACCAGATCGCGCGGCTGCCCGAGGCGAACCGCACCGCCACGATCGCCTCGATTGCGACCACGGGTCAGCTGGTTTCCGACGGAAAGTCCTACGTCGAACTGAGGGACCCCACGTCGGCGACCGCCCGTGTCGTCATGTCCAACGTGGCTGCACGATGGATACCGAACCAGGGCGCCGCGCTTGCGGTCAACCTCAACATGGACATGGAGGCAAAGGTTCACGTTCACGCCAACCCGCTTCCCGTCGGCGGCGGCGCGGGCACGACCGTCTTGCTTAAGGGCAGTGCCGGCAAGCATGTCGACGGCACGCTCCGGCTCAACCGCATTGCGACCAATGGCCATTCTCTGCTCGTTCTCGACGCATCCGTGCCGTGCGGCGGCGTAATGGCCGACGTCAAGACCGACGGCCGCATCGAGGTCGGCGATTTCAAGACCGATCTGTTTCCGGTCGGCCTGCGATGGAACGTCCCAGTGCCTCAGTCCATTGGTCAGCCGACCATCGTCGTCGACGACCTTCCGAAGCAGTTCGCTCTCGAAACCACGCATCGTTTCGACGACGGTACTTCGTTCCGGATGGCACACGATGCCATCGAATACCGCGTCAGCGTCGCCGACGTCCAAGCAAGCCAGGACGGTTACGTCGTGTCCGCCGACTTGGAGGTGCACCCCTCGGATGGCGCGATTTCGCGGTCCGAGCCGGAGGCCCAGAGAGCGGCGATTTCGGCCGCTCTCGAGTCCGCCAAGCATCCGGCCTGCCCGGCCGTGGAAGGCGACATGAGGGTGACCATCGGCGACATCGAGATCGGTCCCAACGGCGAGATTATGAGGGCCCTCCGAAACTTCGTGCATGACATCACGAAAGGTCCTGGACCGAGCAATGATCTCGTCGGATCGGATGGTGCTGTGGCGACGACGCTCAAGAACGCGGCCAAAGATCTTACCCAAGGGCCGGGTCCCACCAACGACGCGGTCGGTCGCAAGGGCTGGGTTCGTCAAAGATTGGGGTTTTGACTACAAGTCGTCACCCTTGTTTGCACCTCAGTGGGATGACGCCGTATGCGAGTCTCGTTGACGCACGGTCCGGTAGCGGCGGGATAAATTCGTTCTCCGTTTTCAGAAAGAATGCCTCTTCAGATGCCTCGCGACGATGCCGACCAAACGAAAAAGGATCCCAAGCGTCGGGACTTCCTCATACTGAGTCTCTGTTGCATCGCGGCTTGCGTCGCCGTCCGAGCACCTTCGGTATTCGACGAGATCAAAGTCCCATTGATCGATCTGAAGCTGAAGCTGAACGCCGGTTATCTTCTCGTGTTCGGGCCGCTGTTGATCGTGCTCGTGATACTGGCGATTCACTTCCTTCGGGAAGACATGCCGCGCACGCGGGGGAAGAAGGACCTCAAGAACGGGCTCTTCCGGGCAATACCTCCATTGGGAGCGGCTTTCCTGAGTCTGCAGTTCTTTCTGTTGCTGACGCCGAAGGGCGAGTGCAATACCTTCCAGAGAAGTCGCCTTCTGTTCGAGTGGCTTCATGCGTTCCAACCCGAATATTGCATGTATCTGCCCGCGGAGACGCAGGAACATATGCCCTGGCTCTTCGAGCCACCCATGCTGCAGGCATGGATGCAGATCGTCCTGCCGCTGATTGCTCTTGCCGTCGCTGTCAAGGACTGGCGAACACTCGCCGGATAGCCGTTCTGCCTTCCGCGGCGAGTTCGCGACCAGCCTCGGACAGTGCGAATTCCAGGGAGGGCTTCGATGCGGCCTGGGCGAAGCTGAAGGGCTTCTACGTCGAGCTCGGCATCTCGCCTCCGGCCTGACGGTGGCTGCGCCCTAGGCGCCGTTAATCCGCTTCTCTAGCCCGGCGATCCGATCCAGGATTTCGTCGAAGGTTGGCGGCGGGTCGTCGAACATCATCGGCGCCATCTTGCGGTAGTCGGCACGTAGATCCGCAACGCGATCGGGGTGAGGTGAAAGCCGGAGAGTGCCAATACGTGCGGTATCGTAGCTCGCCCAGGCCGCGCGGAAGAAAACCGACTTGTGATGGGCAACCTGCTTCAGCAGATCGCCGTCCTTCATCGCTTCCTTGCCCTCGTCCGTGTCCGCCAGCGTCGCGAGGTCGTAGTAGTGCCGCGAGAAGTACGGCGGTGTCGGCGACTGCGGTTCGCGATGGTGCTCGGCATGAAGCGCCGTCGCCTTCTCCCAGAAGGTTCGTCGCAGCGCCAGGACGTCGACCTTGCATGCGGGGTCGGCGAAGAGATTGGGAAACTCCTGCGCGGCATAGGGTTCGATTTGGCGCTTTTCGGTGGGCCAGGGATCGCCACGCGCTCCGAACTCTAGCTTCACCCTGCGGCTCATGTATGCGAAGCCGGCGTAGTCACCGTTGGACAGGCTCGACGGGTACTCGAATATCAGGTTCTGAGGATGGCCGGACTCGATTGTCAGGCTCCATCCGGCCTGGGTGGCCGGACCCAGCTCGCCGGCGATGGCTGCGGTCAAGCTAGGCAACACTACGTCTGCAATATGCTTCTCGACGTCTGCAACCAGATCTTCGATGAGCCGGTCGGCCTTCTTTCTTGAAGGGGCCTCTTCCGGATTCCGTTCACCTTCGTAGCCGAGGTCGGCCCGATCGAACGACAGGTCGATATCCTCCGAGAACCTGCGGATCGCGCCGTACGCTTTTGACAGCGACGTTCCGCCTTTGAAGACGAGACCGGGCGAGCCTTCTCCCTGGATGCCGAAGAGACGCTTCAGTGTCCAGCAGACCCAGAAGTCTTTTTCGATAATCGCGTTCGCCAGGCCACGGGCCGCGCCCGCTTCGTTGAAAAGGGCGGCGCGGTCCGCAGCCGGTGTTTTAGCGATCGTGTCCACGGTTCAGGCGGCCGTCCGCTGCACGATCTCGTCAAGCGCGGGCCGCATCCAGGCGGGAGCCTGCTTGATGCCGCTCGCCAGCGCGCGCCGGTCGGAATCCTTCATGCGCGCGGCTGCGGCGGCAACCACGGCCGCGGTCGAGTCGGGACCGAGATGGCGTAGCGCCTGGACGACGTTGCCGGCCATGCTGCCCGGCGCGATCAGATGCTTGGGCGAGGCGTGGCGGATGTCGACGGTCCGCTTGCCGAGCACGACCCGGCGCGACGGTCCGTCGGTCAGATACACGTTGCGTGCCGGCACCTGGGTGGACAGTCCGAGAGCGTTGGCCGCCTGCGCTCCAGTCATCTGCAGGTGCGAGCCAGTCTCGCGCGCGAAGGCCTTGGCGATTGCATCCGGCGCTGGCGCCAGGTCGCCCAGCTGCGGGTGCACGCGCGGATAGTCGTAGAGGCCATGGGCGAGACGGCGAAGACGCTTGTCCTTGCAGAGCCGCGACAAGGCCTGGTCCACGGCGGGACGACTACCGAACCTGATGAAATCAGAGGGCGTGAAGACGCTGCCCGGACCTCGAACTCGAACATACCGCAGGATTTTATCCGCAACCGAAATCATTGAGATCGCTCCTCTCGTCAGAAAATAGGGTAAGTTTTTCTGACATGCAAGGATTTCCGTACACGTACATACGCAAGTATTTTCAATCAGGTAAACGACGTCTTCCAGTATGCAAGGTTGCGATCGCGAAAAAGAGGCCAGAGGCCCTCTTGACGAATGGCATTGTAAGATTATCTTACCAAGCGTCAGATAGGAGAGTCCATGGAACCCAAAGAGCTTTTGAAAACCCTGATCGAGATCATCGGTCAGATACAGACCGACAGCGAGCTTGAATGCCCGCCGCTCACCGGCGCGACCAAACCCATCGGCGCCGTTCCGGAATTCGACAGCAAGGTGTGGCCGGTCGCGACCACGATCCTAGCCACGCAGATCGACGTCCCGATCCCCGACGACGTCAACATCTTCATCGACGAGACGACCAAGGAACCGCGCTCGCTCGACGAGATCGCGGTCTTCGTATGCGAGCTGCAGAAGAAGCAGGGCGAGAAAAAAGCAGCGGCATGACGGATCAGGAATCAGTCAAGCGCGGCCAGATCGCCGAACGTCTCAAGGAAGCCCGGCGGCTCGCCGGTCTCTCGCAGGGGCATGTCGCTCGTATCCTGGGGCTGCATCGGCCGTCGGTATCGGAGATGGAAGCGGGTAACCGCAGGGTCTCCGCCGAAGAACTCGCGAAGTTGGCGTCCCTCTACGACGTGAGCGTGGCCTGGTTGCTCCGCGAAGTGCCCGATACGGTCGAGGCCGAGGATCCCCGCCTCGAACTCGCCGCGCGCGAGCTTTCCAAGCTCAAGCCCGAAGACCTCCAGCGACTGCTCAAGCTGCTGGCCGTGATGCGGGACGAAAAAGACGAGGGAAGCGGCGGCTGATGCAGATGCAGCGGACGGATAAACCGGGCTTCGACCGGATCTCACTGGCCTCGCGCGCGCTGAAAGCCGCGGTCGCGACGCGCGCCAAGGCGGAAGCCGACCAGTCGCAGCCGATCTGCGTCTACGGGATCTGCGAGAAGCTGGGCGTGAGCGTCCGCTTCAACAACATCAACATGGAAGGCATGTACCAGCGCAGCGCCCAGCCGCGCATCCATCTGTCGGCCCGCAGGCCGCTTCCCCGACGCGCCTTCAACTGCGCGCACGAACTTGGCCATCATGTATTCGGTCACGGTAGTTCGATCGACGAGCTCCGCGAGGACGCGAAGGAGAATCCCTGGAACGACCCCAAGGAATTCCTCGCGGACACCTTCGCGGGCTTCCTGATGATGCCGACCATGGGTCTGCGACGTGCCTTCCGCGCGCGCGGCTGGGCCGCCGCGGCGGCGAGCCCGGATCAGATGTTCGCAGTCGCTTGCGAGTTCGGCATAGGTTACGAGACGCTGCTCACGCACCTCTCGCTCGGCGTGAAGATCATTCCCTACGCGCGCGCCAAGATCCTGAAGCGGACGGGACCGCGCGCGATCCGCGCCGGGCTGCTCGGCAGGCTGGTTTCCGAACCGCTGATCGTCGCGGACCGTCACCGCGTCGCGACCACGATCGACGCCGAGGTCGGCACTCTCGTGCTGATGCCGGGCGGCACCGACGCCGAAGGTTCCGCGCTTGTCCGCGAAGGCGACGTCGAAGCCGGTCGCGTCTTCCGCGCCGTTCGTCCCGGCATCGTGCGGGCGGCGGCCGAGGACTGGGCGTCGTTCGTCCGCATCGCACCCAAGGAATACGTGGGGTTGGCTCAATTCAGGCACCTGGAGGAAGATCCCGATGAGTAGGTCGAATTCTCACGCCGACGAACCGACCGTCATCAGCGACACCAATCTGTCACGGGGATGGGCGCGGCTGTTCCTCGCCATCTACGACAGCCGGCGGACGGAGATTTCGCCCCTGACGCTGAGCTTGACGGGATTCGATGCGGCCGGCGTCGTTCCCGAGATCGCCGACGTGCGCGCCGCACTCGACAGGATGCTCAAGCTGAAGAAGAAGATCTCCGTCGATACCGTGGCCTTCACGATCTTCCCCGAGCGGCTGTGGAAGATCGCCCGAGGCGACCGGGAACGTCTGTTCGCCCTCTACTCCGGCGCGTTTCCGCGATATGTCGCGATGAACCGCTCCGTTAACGGCAGGGGGCTTTACTTCGAGCGCATGACGCATTTCAACGAGGCGACGCCTTCGAATGGCAATCAACTTGAATTCATTCTGACGAACTGGAAGGAGGGAGTTCGCGACACCATGTTGCAGGTTTCGATTTTCGATCCGGCCCGCGATCACACGAGGCAAGCGCGAATAGTGTTCCCGTGCTTGCAGCACGTCTCATTCGTGCCCACGAACGAGGGGCTCGTCGCGAACGCGTTCTACGCCACCCAATACGTGTTCGATAAGGCCTACGGTAACTATCTCGGCCTCGCGCGCCTCGGCGCCTTCATGGCGCACGAGATGCAGCTTCCGCTCGTCAGGCTCAACGTGACCGTCGGCGTCGCGAAGCTCGACGGCGTCAAGAAGAAGGACGCGTCTTTGGAGCCGATGATCGCTGCCTTGCGCGCCGCCGTCGCGCCGTCGATCGTTCCGGGAATCGGCGAGCCGGTCGGGCTCGCGGGAGGAGTTTCGGTTTGAAGGAGTCTACGCGTAACCGGTCGGCTAGGACGCGCGGCGCAGGGAAAAGGGCGGAAGCGGAGGGGGCGTCGGACCATCGGCCCGCATCGCCGGTCGTCTTGAGCCATCTTGCGCCGGCAATGATTTCGGAGGTCTACGAAAGCTATTGGCGTTTCGCGGCAGAGCGGCAGGCTGTCTTCTTCCGCAGGGCGCGCGCGGAGGCGCCGCCTTGGACGCGCGATGCAGTGATCGAGACCTACAAGTTCACCAACGCGTACCGCGCGTCCGATCGTGTCAGTCAGTACCTGATCAGGCGGGTGATATACCGCGAGGACTTGCCGAAGAGCCACGCCGAGGTGTTCTTCCGGATCCTGCTGTTCAAACTGTTCAACAAGATCGAGACCTGGGAGATGCTCGAACGCGCGTTGGGACAGATCACCTTCGAGGGCTACCGCTTCGAACGTTTCAACGCCGTGCTCGAACGCGCGAAGGCCGCGGGTAGGCAGATCTACTCGGCGGCCTACATCATGCCGCCGGGCGCGGCGGCCTACGGGTGTCCCTCCAAGCACCAGAACAACCTGTTGATGCTGGAGCGGATGATGGCCGATCGCCTTCCGGACCGTCTCGCACAGGCCAACTCGATGCAGGACGGTTTCGAGAAGCTGCGTTCCTACCCGACGATCGGAGACTTCCTAGCCTACCAGTTCATCATCGACATCAACTACAGCGAGATCACGGACTTCAGCGAGATGGACTTCGTCGTTCCGGGACCGGGCGCACGGGACGGCTTGCGCAAATGTTTTCGCGACCCGGGCGGACTGAACGAGCCCGAACTGATCCGCCTGATGGCGGACATTCAAGAGCGGGAATTCGACCGCTATGGTCTCGAGTTCGAAAGCCTGTGGGGACGCCGTCTCCAGCTGATCGATTGCCAGAACCTGTTCTGCGAGGTCGACAAGTATGCCCGCGTGGTCCACCCGAACGTGTCGGGCAAGACCGGGCGGACCCGCATCAAGCAGAAATTCCAGGCGAATTTGACGCCAATCAAACCGTTCTACCCGCCGAAATGGAAACTGAACCTGAAGATCGAATCGGGCGCGCCGCCGGTCGCGCGACCGGCCGCGACAGGAGCATAGGATGGACTTCAAGACCTACCAGCGGGAGGCCCTGGGCACCGATCGCGTGCCGACGAAGGGACCGGACGACATGGCGTCGCTGATCGTGCCGATGCTGGGCCTCGCCGGAGAGACCGGCCAGTTGCTGAGCGAATACAAAAAGCACCTGCGGGACGGCGAGGCGCATCGGCTCTTCAAGGAGCGCGTATCCGAGGAGCTCGGCGATCTGA
Organism: Bradyrhizobium ivorense; assembly: GCF_900696085.1. Lineage (GTDB taxonomy): Bacteria > Pseudomonadota > Alphaproteobacteria > Rhizobiales > Xanthobacteraceae > Bradyrhizobium > Bradyrhizobium ivorense. The sequence continues at coordinate 142,133 of NZ_CAADFC020000008.1, read as the reverse complement.
TGTGGTACGTCGCGAACGTCGCCAGCAAGTTCGATCTCGATCTCGACGAGGTCGCTGCCGCCAATCTCCGCAAGACGCGCGGCCGCTTCATTTCCGGCAGTACGACGTCGGACAGCTTCGACGCCGATCTTCCCGACAACGAACGTCTACCGCGCAGGTTCGAGGTCGAACTGGTCGACTGCGACGGAGGCGTCAGCCGGCGGGTGCGCGTCGTCATCGACGGCGAGCCGTTCGGCAGCGAGCTCACGGACAACGCCTACGATCCCGACGGCTATCGCTTTCACGACGTCTTCCATTTCGCCTACGCCGCGGTCCTCGGCTGGTCGCCGGTCACGCGCTCGCTGATCAGGCGGAAGCGGAAGAGCAGGCCACTGCTCGACGAGGTGGAAGACGGTGGCCGAGCTGCCGTGATCGAGGAGGGCGTCGCCGCGCTCGCGTTCGACTATGCCCGCCGGCACCGGATGCTCGACGGCGTCGGCAGCCTGGACTTCCAGCTTCTGCGCACGGTCAAGGACATGACGTCGCACCTCGAGGTGAAGCTGCGCACGACGGGAGAGTGGGAGCAGGCGATCCTTCAGGGCTTCGAGGTCTGGCGCGCCGTGCATGCCGCCGGCGGCGGCCGCATCTCCGTCGACCTCGACGCCCATCGCGTGGACTATCTGGGTCCCTCGGCCGGGTGCGCTGACTGAGGCGGAACGCCGAGTGCGATCGCGCTGGCAATGGACATGCCGCCGGCGTGACTGATGCTTAGCTTCCAGTCGATGACGCCCATCGCGGCCGCGGCCGACGCCGCGCCCCCCCTCAGCACCACCTCCGGCGGGCATCCTGCATTCCGCCGCACCACGACGTCCTTGAAGGAGATGCCGGCGCCATAGCCGGTGCCGAGAGCCTTGAGCACGGCCTCCTTGGCAGCGAACCTACCTGCGAGACGCTCGACCCGGTCCGATCCCTCGCCGATTTCGGTGATCTCCTCGGCATTAAAGCAGCGGGAGACGAGGGGATCCCGCGGATCTTCGATCCAGCGACGGATCGATTCGACGTCCACGAGATCGACCCCATGTCCCAGCACCATCATGCGCACAATCTATAGAGGTGGGACGTCTCGGACAATCCCGAGTTGTGTGCTAATCGTCGTCCCGGACCGGCAGCCGGAGGACGACTACCATGGACGGAGCGGGATCTTTCTGGAGCGGCGAGACGTTGGGCGAGCGGTTGCCGGATCTGATCGAGCCGTTCTCCGCTGACAGGATCGACTGCGCCGCGTACACCCTGGCCGTCGGGCCGGAGGTGTACGTGTCGCCCAGCGATCAGTCGGTCGATCCCGCGCAGGTGACGGTCCGCAGGCTTTCCGAGGAAGAGGCATTCACCATCCCTCCGGGACAATTCGCGTTTCTTCTCTCCGAGGAGGTCGTTTCGTTGCCGGCGGACGCGATCGCGTTCATCTCAATCCGCGCCAGGATCAAGTTCAGGGGGCTTGTCAACGTATCGGGCTTCCACGTCGATCCCGGCTATCGCGGCCAGTTGACCTTCGCCGTGTTCAACGCCGGGCCGGTGCCAATCCATCTGAGGCGGGGTCAGCCGATCTTCCTGATCTGGTTCGCCCGTCTCGATCGCGAAACGAAGCTCAAGAAGGACGGACCGGTCCACAGAGGCATCGATATCGACGTCATCACGTCGGTAGCGGGCGAGCTCCAGTCGTTCGCGGGCCTTTCCAAGAAGATCAAGGATCAAGAAAAATCGCTCGGTGATCGGATCCACGCGATCGAGCGCGAGCAGAACTATTACCGCGGCATCGCCGCTCTTGTGCTCGCCGTCGTCGTCGCGTTGAGCGTGAATTGGCTCAAGGATTCGATAGCAGCGAAATCGCAGCAGCCGACCGTTCAATCTCAAGAACGGCAGAAGTGACAACCGTTCTTGCGGCGATCCGGAGATTTTCGTGAAATACGACGATAGAGCCGAGCCCTCGCGGCTCAGTCATAGAACATGAACGCGCCGCAATGTTACGCAGGTCCGGGTGGATGCGGCGTATCGCAGGGGGAGTCATCCATAACGAACGACGTCCGGACGGGCATCGGGATCCGCGCGAATGCAGGAAGGCGACGTCTCGCCGACATCGGGCTGGGCTGAAGTGCTGCATGCGGCCAAAGAATGTACCGGACGGAAAGAGATCGGTCAGCTGTGGGCTTCCTGTTCAGTCAATTCAACGGCGAACACCCGGCGAAATCGTTTCAGAAGACAATGGCTCGGTGCTGCCCGTGTAAGTCTCGTCCGACATGAGCGCAAGGAGTGATGATGCGTCGGCCGGATTCAATGGAAACTTCGGCACAGGATTGAGAACAGCGAACGCTGGCGTACCCAACACCCCGTTACGCAAGATGACCGCTCCGAACGCAGTCACATAAGTTGCGGTCACATGCGACCCGCCATAGCGACCATACAGGGCCAATGACAGGATGGCCGCTCGTCGCTGGACATGGGGAAGCATGAGATCGGCAGCCGCAATCCCGTGATCTTGGATTGCTATGAAACCTGGACGCTGGCCGGACAACTGGCTCGCAGCTTTGCGCATCGCTTCGAGCAATGGTTTAGAGGTGTCGTCCTCGCGCTTGCTGCGCATGACAACAAGGCACCCACCCTCTGCGGTAAGGCCACCCGAGATGTGCGTGTTCGCACCGAATGCTGTACCGCAAGCCTTGTACAGCGCCTCTGGGCCTGACATCGATTGATCCGGCACCACGGCATCGAAGTTCAGGCGTTCCAAAACGAAGCCACCTCCAGCAAATGATGTCCGCGCACCGTCCGCTAGAATTGACCGGACTGCCGTAAGGAGCCTGGCTTGGTCTGAAGTGCTCGGCGACAGCCGCGTGTCGAGCGTAATGAGCAAGACTTCGCGTCGGCAAGCAGCGCGTTGCACTTCAAGCGCTGGTAGAATCGCTTCCATGAAGCGGTAGAAGTCTTTCCGGTGGATCTGTCGACCAGCATCAGCCGATTGGCTTTTGCATTCAACCTCACCGACGAAAGAATCTTTGCCGAATAAGAGATCGAACTGGCCCGTTCCCTCCATGTCGGCAAAACTAACGTCGAACCCAGCATCCATCAGCCTTTGGGCGAGATCGAGCTCGAGGAACAGAGACGCGTAACTTGTCTCTGCCTTGAGGCAATCGCGCAACCGGCCTTCCAAGTTCTTTTGTCCCAGGGGCGATAGCCGCGCGTGTATTTCGACCGTGCTTGCTGCGAACTTCAGAGCTGCGACGATCAGTTCATCGACCAATTCTGGTCGCAAAACGCCTTCTTTCATTAAGACGTCATGTTGAAAGCCAATCGCCATTTCAAGCCAGTGATAGTCGCTAATGATTTTCCAATTGAAGGGCGACCTATGTTGTGCCGCATCGAGTTGGTCCAAACGTTTGAACCAGAGTCTTTCGCCGACAAGGCCAAGGAAGCGTGGAAGATACTGTCCCAGAGCTACTAATTCGGAGGGAATGACGACTTTCATGATAGTCTTGTGCCTCTGCTCGAGGGACGCATCAAAAGGTATCCTCGTCGTTGTGGATGATCTTGCGCTGATGGCCGCGGGGCTGTCTGGTCTTCATCGCCCGCGATGGTCACGGCGTTAGCGCGGCCGGGTCTTCCTTGACGCCGCGGGCGACGACTCGGAGGCTGCTGTCCGGAAGCGGCCGCTGTAGCTTCAGGGCCTCGTCCGGAGGTGCTGTCATCCAGGTCTCGATCTCTTCCGGCGTTGTCAGGATGACGGGCATCGCCTTGGAATGGATGGCGCCGACCTCGGCATTCGGCTCCGTCGTGAGGAACGCGTAAAGGTCGTTGGTCGTCTCGCCTTCCTTGACCTTCCGGACGGACGTCCAGTTGGTCCAGATACCGGCGAAGCAGGCGAGGGGACGGGTCTCGTCGAGCGCGAACCAGATGTCGCCGCCCTCGGCTTTGTTGAACTCGCTAAAGGAGTTGAACGGCACCACGCAGCGGTTTTCGACTCCCAGCCATCGCGTCCAATGCTTGCTCTTCACATTGCGGATATTGGTTGTGCCGCTGTCCGGCTCCATTCTGAGCAATTCCTTGAAATCCACTGCCTTGCCTTTGCCCTGCAGCTTCTCGGCTCGCTTCTTCGTGGCGTCCATCAGCGCCTTTGATGACGACGGCATGCCCCATCGTGCAGTAGTGAGCTCGCGACCCTCGGCCCCGTTGCGCACGATAGGGGCCTTGTAGTCGGGAAACACGCCCGGCATCGGCGCCAAATTGCCCACGTATCGGTTCACGACACGAAACAGCGCGCTGATCGCGGCTTGGTTGGTCGTGATCGAATAAAGATTGCACATCGGTCAGGGTTCGGTTCGAGGGTGGCGTGGCTGCCACGTCAACTGTAGCAGAGTCGCCGATGGGCGCCGGCCTGCCTTGGCGCATTTGCGGCAGCGCAGCCGGCTGGCGAGATCGTGCACGAAAGTGGTCGGCGGGTGCTTCATCGCCGCGAGGTCCACGTCGCTCGGCGTCTTGCAGCGCCCGCACCTGATCTCCAGCCAGGGGAAGCCTCCGTTTACGGCCTGATCAATCGTCGGCGATGGATGGATCGGTTCGCCGTCACTCCACATCCGCTCGTTCCAGCTTTCGCAAAGCAACCTGTCGGCTTGCTGGATCATCGCCTCGCCTTTGGCCCGCATCTCCGCTGATTGGGTAGCCAGCATGCTGGCCATTGCGCGCGCCTTGCCGAGCTCTTTCGCCAGAGCCTTGCGATCGCCGCCCGACAGTGGCGTAGGGTGATACTTCGGGGCCATCCGGACATCCAGGCGCAAACAGATCGGATCGGCAAATGCAGAGCGGCTACGGCGTCTCGAATGCTGGCCAGCACCCATCTTCTTCATGCCGGCCGGTGCGCTGCTGGCAGGTTTTGTCGAGCAGACGTTGCGCCACGTCCTTCCAGACTGCGTTGGCGCCATACAAGCGGACGGCATCGGCGGTCTGTATTTCCACGGTCCGCTCGCAACGGCGGCAGGAGACGCGCAACACGTGGCCCTTGATTTCCGAAAGGCGTCGCTGTCGGACCTGGGCCACAGCCGCGCCGGCGCGAGGATCTTTGAGGACCGATTCCCAATATTCGGCCGGGAGGGGGGCATCTGGACCCGCAGCGGACGGCGCTCGTCTACGGTCGGCTTCAGCGGCCAATTTTTCCATCTGCTTCGGGGTCGGCATGCGCCAGCTCGCGGGTCGGTCGGTCATGCCCGAATTAGAACATAACAAGAACAAATGTCGAGTCCGACAAGGTGGCCGCCGAGAAAAATCCTCCTGTGGGGCGGGTCGCGGTGTCGGAACCAAGCCCGGTCGTTCGTCTTGAATCCGGTATCAGGATCGGAGTTCCCCCGACATGGCCCCCCGCGCTAACTGGAAAGGCTTCCTGCGTCTTTCCCTCGTCACCTGTCCGGTTGCGCTCTATCCGGCCACCTCGGAATCCGAAAAAGTCTCGTTCAACCAGCTGAACCGAAAGACCGGCCATCGGATCAAGTACGCCAAGGTCGACGCCGACACCGGCGAAGAGGTCGACAACGAGGACATCGTCAAGGGCTACAAGGTCGACACCGATACCTACATCGAAGTGACGAAGGAGGAGCTCGAGAATGTCGCGCTGGAATCGACGCGAACCATCGAGATCGACGAGTTCGTCGATCGGAGCGAGATCGACCCACGGTATCTGATCCGCCCCTACTATCTGGTGCCAGATGGGAAAGTTGGCCACGACGCCTTCGCCGTCATCCGCGAAACCATCCGAGAGATGAACAAGGTCGCGATCGGGCGGGTGGTACTGACCAATCGGGAGCACATCATCGCCCTCGATCCGCTGGACAAAGGGTTGATGGGAACGCTGCTGCGCTATCCCTACGAAGTCCGCTCCGAAAAGGAGTATTTCGACGAGATCCAGGATGTCAAAGTCACCAAGGACATGCTTGATCTCGCAAAACACATCGTCAATCAGAAGGCAGGCCATTTCGAGCCGGACAAGTTCGAAGACCAGTACGAAACCGCCCTCATCGATCTCATCAATCAGAAGCGTGCCGGCAAACCCATTACCGCGAAAGCGCGTCCGCGAGGTGAGAACGTCGTGGACCTGATGGACGCGTTGCGCAAGAGCATCGGACGAGACGCGACGGGCCCGATAGCGGCGCCGAAGAAGACGGCCAAGAAGCCGCGCAAGGCGGCGGTTGGGCAGAAGGAAATGCTGATGCCGATCACCGGCAAGAAGCCGAAGGAAGCCGCCGCTAAGAAGTCGGTGTCCAAGCCGCACCGGAAGTCGGCCTAGCGCGCACGATGGCTTCGCGTAAGCCGCAAAGCGCGGGGCTACTCCTGTTTCGAGGACACGCCACCGATCTCGAAGTCTTGCTCGGTCATCCAGGTGGACCATTTTGGCAGAACAAGGATGACGGAGCCTGGAGCATCCCGAAAGGTCTGATTGGCGCCGATGAAGCGCCGATGAAGCGCCGCTGTCCGCCGCTCGGCGCGAATTCGCCGAAGAAACTGGACACGACCCCGAGGGACCTTTCTTGCCACTCGGAGAAACACGGCAACCGGGCGGCAAGGTCGTCCAGGCGTGGGCCGTCGAAGACGATTGGGATGCCAAGATCATCCGTAGCAACACCTTCGAGATTGAGTGGCCGCCGCGCTCCGGGCGCCTTCGGACCTTTCCGGAAATCGACCGTGCGGCTTGGTTCGCCATTGCCGACGCGCGGCGGAAAATCCTCAAGGGACAGGCGATTTTCGTCGATCGATTGCTCGAGGCTCTGGCGGAGGGACGTGCGTCCGGAACAGCGGACGGAATTCGATGAGAACTACGCGATGTGCCGGCCCGCTCGCTCAACCTTTCGCGGTGATCCAGTCGATGCGGCCAGATGTCATGTAAACTATCGCGCCGCGCTGCGCGCCCAAGACATGAAGATACTGACCAAGTTGCTCTCGATAGGCCATGCGGTCTCGTCCGCTCGGCGCAACGTCGCTTTTCCAGTCGAACGCGACCAGATCGCCGTCGTCTGCTCGAGCGACCGCATCGGCGCGCCCGGAAATCAGTCCGCCGGTGCCTGCGATCGTTGCGCCGTACAACGGCACTTCCGGAACGAGCCGGTGAATGAACGGCTGTAATTCGGGCAGGGTGAAGGTGCGAAGGGCGGTGTCCGCCATCTCGTCGGGATCGGGCTTGCCGTTCGAGGTCGCGTCCGTGTCGAGCTGCCGGCAAAAGTCGTGAGCCCTTTCTCGCATTTCGCCTGCTATCGCGGCGAGTTCTCCGGTCGCCAGCTCCTCCATGAGCTTGTGCAGAATGATGCCGCGCAGGCGACTTCCCTGGATTAGCACCGGGGCGTCGAGCGCTGCGTCTTCGGCGGAATCCGGGAGCTGCGTCGATAGGATATCCGGATCGCTCTCGCTGGGCTTGATCCATACGATCGGCGGAGAGCCTCGCTCGATCCGCGACTGTTCTTCGGCGAAGACCTCTGCAGACTGTCGATTCTCGCTCGACTTTGGTGCAGCGACGACGGCGCGCGGAAGCTTCGAGACGTCCAGTTCGGGGATGTCGTCGAGCCCGAAGTCGAGCTGCTTCGCCCAGGACTTGTCGTCGCACCAGGTGAAGTGGGGAATGACGAGCAATTCCATGGCGCGCGTGCAAGCCACGTAGAGCAGCCGAAGGTTCTCGTCGCGCTTTTCCTGGTTCTCTCCTTGCAGCGCGCTCTCCAGCGTGGGCGGCGTCACCTGGCCGAGCGCCCAGTGCAGGCTCTCGTCGCTCCGGCGGTACACGAAGGGCTCGGGCGGGCGCGGCATCGAAGCCCGGTTGATGGGAATGACGACCGGCCACTCAAGGCCCTTTGAGCTGTGAACCGTCACGATCTCGATGGATCGGCCGTCCGCTTCTACGATGCCCTCGGCGAATCCGGTGCCGGCCGACCAATCGTCGTCCAGATCCCGCGCGAATTGCACGAATCCGCGCACTCCATAGTTCCGGGCGCGCTCGAGCAGACCATCGACGTTGGCGAGCGAGCGCGCGGCCTGGTCCGCACCGCGTCCGGCGACGATGGCGCGCACTCGAAGCCGCTCGATCGCCTCGGCGAGCAGCAATGCAGGCGTGGTGACGCGCAGCCGGAGCCGAAGGTCGCGCAAAATGCCGAGTACCTCTCGCGCAAGACCGTTTTGTACGATGGTCGGGTCGGTGTTTAGCGAGAGGCGGGCGGACTCGCTGCCCGGCGGAATGGGGAGGCTTGTGGTGATCGTGAGCAAATCCTGCTCGGAGAGTCCCACCAGGGGCCCTCGCAGAAGGGAGCCCAACGCCAACGTGTCGCGCGGGTCGACGATACTTCGCACCAGCGCGACGAGATCCTGGGCCTCCTGCCGCTTGAAGAGGTTTTTGCCGGCTTGCGACGCGAACGGTAGTCCAGCCTCCTCGAGCGCTCGCTCGTAGCGCCACAGCTCGGTCGAGACGGGCGCCAACAGGGCGATGTCCCCCGGCGTCAGGCGCCTGCTGCCGCCGTTGTTCAGTTTCAGTTCGACGTTGCCGATCAGGCGGCTGCAGATCTCGGCGACAACGCGGGCCTCTTCGTCCCTGCTAGTGTCTATTCGGGTGTTAGGCAACAGGTCGACGGAAACCTTGGCGACGCTTGGAAAGCCGTGATCAGCGTCGTCTCTCGTGCCCTGCAGCGCGACGTACCCAGCCTGTTGCGCGGCGAGCGGTCCCACGAAGCAGCCGTTGATGTGTTCGAGGATGCGCGGTCTCGAGCGAAAGTTGGCGGTGACCCGCAGTATATTGTCGGGAAACTGGGTCTCGATCGCGTTCCTCACCATGAGATAGGTAGCGAGGTCGGCTCCTCGGAAGCGGTAGATGGCTTGCTTGGGATCGCCGACCAGGAAGAGTTGGCCAGGTCCCAGGCGACGCTGCTGCCAGGCAGCACCGGCGGCGCCGTCGGATCCGGCCAAAAGAAACAAGATCTCCGCCTGCACGGGGTCCGTGTCCTGGAACTCGTCGACCAATATGCGCGAGAAGTGTTTGCCGGCGGCGGCCCGTACCCCGGGATATCCGCGAAGGACCTCGCGGCAGGTGAACAGCAGGTCGTCGAAATCCATTGCCGCCGCTCGCCGCTTGAACGCCTCGTATTCGGCAAGGAGTCCGTCGAGCTCGGACGAAAACACGCTGACTATCGCCGTTGCGATCCGGCCCATCAGCGTGCCGTAGGCATCGCGGCATCGCGCATAACGCTCTTCAGCCTGGTCGGCGAGGGGGCCACCCTCTACGTCACCCTTGGCGCGCTTCCAGGTCGAACGTCGCCTGTATTCGCGCAGATCGAACGATTTGGATCGCATCAAGGACAGCGTCGCGGGATGCGCCGCGTCCCACAACCGCGCGAAGTCGAGGCCCGCCGCAAAGCTGCGCTCGAAGTGCGTAGCCAGCGCTTCGAGATCGGCGATATCGCTTTCGGCGTCGCGCGGTCCCCCGACACGGTCGTACCAGCGACGGAATTCGCGAACGTTCTCCCCGAAGCCGAGGTGAGCGTCGGCATCCAGGTCGGGCGACAGGGGGCGCGCATTCCTGTGGCGCCGCCTCGATTTGGCGAAGTCGCGCAGGAGCTTCTCGGCTCCGGTCGGATCCTTTCGCGCCACCACCGTGATCGCATCATCGGCCGGACGGTGCTCGTCGAGCCGATCGCGCCACCAATGATCGAAGATCGCGTCGAATATGAAATCGGCCTGATCGCGATCGAGAATCTCTGCGCCCGGATCGATCGCTGCCTCGACGGAATAGGTCCGCAGCAGGTCGTGGCAGAATCCGTGTATGGTCGAGCAGGTCAACTCGTCCAGTAGCTCGCTCGCCTTCTCCAGCGATCTCCGCTGCGCCGCCTTCAGTTTCGACGGAATGCACAACCGCATTTCGTCCGGAACGGTTCCGGAGAGCAGGGAGTCGAGGTAGTGAGCGATCCGTTGGCGGAGCTCGCCCGCGGCGAGCTCGGTGAAGGTGATCGCCGCGATGGACCTAGGAGCCGCGCCGCCGGCGAGCAGCATCACCACCCGCCCGGCGAGCAGCGACGTCTTGCCCGTTCCTGCGGCGGCTTCGACCAGAAGCGTCGAATCGAGCTCGGTCAATGCGCGGTGGCGGTCGCCGTCGTCGTCTCGCAGCGTCATGCCATGTTCCAAAATTTATAGAGTCCTCCCGCAGCACGGTCGAAGGCCACGCGTTTGCGCCGCTCGTACCCGGGGGAGGCGGGAAAGGCCAATCGAAGATCGTTGGAGCTGCCGTAGGCAAGCCTTCCGGGGACTGCGTTTCCTCGGTCCAAAATGGCCACCACTTCGGTCACGAAGTCGCCGACCCGGACGATAGCCGCATCGACATCCTGCAATCGGACCTCGAACGGCTCACCGGCTAGATACAACAGCCTCGCTAAGACCCTTGGTTCTTCTTCGAACAGTTGCCGGCACGCAAGCGCGTACAAGGCGCGTTGCAATTCGGCACCGCCGCCGATCACGATGCGGGCTGCGTTCTTGGGCGGTGCTCCCGTTTTGTAGTCGGTTACCCTCACAGCAAACGGATTGCTACGCATGTCGAGGCGGTCGATGGTGCCGCGAAAACTGACGGGCGTGCCCGGTATCTTGACCGGTATCGTCGGATCCCACGGCAGTTCGCGACCGGCTTCGAAGTCGGCGGATTGACCGAAGGCCACCTCGGTCCAACTGCGCGTGCCGTCTTCATTGATGTCCTTCCGCAGCAGGCCTGCCAGCGCCATCGCTTTCGCGTAGTCGACGGTATTGGTCCACAGCAGCCTCGGCGGGACCGGACGTTCAAGGGGCCAGGCGGCGTGAACGACGCTGCTCGCGTTCTCCAACGCGTTTTCGATCTGGATGTCGGACGCCTTCGCGTACCCTGGTTTCGGTTCGAGGGCATCGACGGCGCGCCGCAGCAGCTTGTGCACAAGCTTGCCGAATTCGTCCGGCGCGATCGTCAGCGGCTGCTCGCGCTCCTGTGGGACGTCGAAACCGAGAGCATACTTCCAGACGAATCCCAGCGGGTCTTGCAGTAGCCGCTGCAGCGATGTCGCCGACTGGATTCGCTCGATCGAACGCTTGATGGCCGGATGACCAGGCTGGAAGCATCCGTCGTGATCAGTGAGGCGTTCGACGTGCCAGTTGCGCCAGCACCGGCCGGCCGAACCTACCTGATCAATGCTGGTTGCCTCTTCGGGGCGGGCCAGCAGCCGATCGGAATGGTTGAAGGCGTGCTCCGGAATTCGCTCGCGCGGAAGGACGGTCTCTGTGCGGTTCTGCAGCAGCGGGCTGCGACCGACACGACCGCCTTGCGGGCCTCGGCGACCGCGCGAAAGCACGGCGCTTCCTGACGCGGCAGCGAGGATGACAGCGAAATACCTGCGGTCAGCGCGCGCCACCGGATCGACGTCGAAGGCGTCAGCCGGCAGGACATGGTCGGGCAAAATCGGATCTTCTCCGCTTCCCCGTGGCCAACCTCGGTTCGTGAGTCCGAGCAGCCGCACGTGGGGACGGGGTGCGGCGGCGAGATCGCCGGCCGGACACCACACGACGGCATCGGCCGCATCCGTATCCGACGCGAGACGTATGCCCCGCAACGACAGCTCGATGGCATCAGTCGGCGCGGAACGGGTTGCTGCCTGCCAAATCCGGAGCGCGCGCCCATGAAGAAACATCGCCGCCGCCTCGTTCGCCGCGTTTGGTCCCTTCGCGAGCACCTCGAGAAGGCGCGCCGTGGCATCGACGGAAACCCGTCCTGGTGCTTGGCGATCCGCCGTTTCGAGCGCGCGCCTCCAATCCGATACGCTCGATAGCGCCGCGCCGCGCGGTATGGCGTCCAGCCAACGGTCCGGGAGCTCGTCCGGCGGCAGGCCTTGCCCCCGGGTCACGGCGAAAAGCCGGCGAGCGCGCTGCTGACTCAAGCCGTGCATCAGGACGTCGGCCAAGGCCGCGCAGCGTTGTCCGTCGCGCGAGGCGAGTGCCGAAACTCCATGGGAAAAATGAAGGCGGAAGCCGGTGCCTTCGGAGCATGCGAGAAAGTGATCGTCCCATGCCGTCGTGTTAGCCGAGGCGATCGCGATCTCGTTGGGTTTTGCGATGCCCGAAGCGATGAGTTGCCGCGCCCATCTCAAGCTCTCGACCACCTCGTGGCGGACGTCGGCGCACGAAACGACGGCGGGTTGCTTGGTCGACGCCGGATCCAGCCGCACGATCGTGCCACCGAACCAGCCGGCGTCGGTTCCGGTAGGCGCGATCCACTCGACCGGGACGACTTGGTGAAGCGCCTCGATCAGCGGCCGCCAGACCGGCGCGATGAAGGACAATCCCTCGATGCGCATCTCACCGACGATCCGAGGCGCATGCCGAACGCGCTTCAGCGCGGCGTCGCGCAGTTCCCGTGGCGTCATCGCAGCCTGAGGTAAGCGCGATTTCAGTCGGGCCTCTATCCGATACATGTCCGCGATGCGGCGGTGAGTGTCGCGGCCCGGCGCCGAGAGATCGAAATCCGCGGCCCAGATCTTCCTCAGGGCCCGGAATACCGCCCGCGTCATGCCCGGCAGATGTCGCACGCGCTCGAGTTCGTCGAAGCCGCCTTCGTCGAGCGCCTCCTGAATTGCGGGCTCCAACTGATCGGCCGAAGCCGGAATCGCGAAACCACCGGCGAGCCTTGCGGCGACCTGTGGCAAGTTCAGGATCTGGAGACCGCAGTCGTTGGCCTGCGCCGCGGCGAAGCGGCGCATCTGGAACGCCAGGGGTCCCTCGATCACCGCGGTCCGGAGTGTGGGTAGACGATCGTCGCTCAAATGCCCGTGCCCATTTTCACGCCCTTGGAAGTGTCGGTGGTCGTCGACTGAGAGTGGCGACTGAATGGCTGTCAGGTCAGGCCGTCGCGGTGAATTATTGGCGACCCCTATCGCGGATCGCCAGCCATGGACCAGAACTCCCGCTCCTGCTCAGCCTCAAGTTCCTCGAGCGATACCGGGATGAGAGAGAACTCGAGATTGTACATCGGAATCTGCCACTCATTGTACAGTGTCCCGGCATGTTCGGCTTTGGCTGTATCCAGAATTAGGCCCTCGTCGTGCAACCGCGTCAGCAATTGCTCCGTCAGCTTTCTGCCGTCGTGATGATCTTCCTTCTCCCTGTACTCCAGGCTGCCCCAGATTTCCGACACCGCCTTCAATCCGGCGGTCGTGAACATGCCGACCTGCTCCATGGCCTCGGCGACAAGTAGTGCGCGCGGCCGGAACGATCCGAAGTGACCGTAAGGTGGATCGCGTGGCGCGCTCCATTCCAGTGTGCCGTCCTGATAGGCCTCGACGTCGGCATAGAGCAGGCTCTCGCGCTGATATATAGCCCAATTGGGCGCGATGTATTCGCCGGCGTGCCCTTCGAGATAGTGCCCGTGTCGTTGCTGATCCACGTATTCGCGAAGCTCGGCGAGATGCGTCGGCTTCCACGAAACTGCTTCGGCATAGATCAACCGCGCCAGATGATTGTAGAACCAACCGACGATTTTATTCAGACGGGACGCGATGAGTTTTGGTGGGCAACGCACCGCATCGACCAGGATCAGGATCTTGGCGGCTTCTTCGTCCGCATAATTCTCCAGGACTTTTGCTTCCCGACTGTGCGCCTGCAGTTTTTCCGCGGCGGCCCAGAAGCCCTGTGCACTCCGCAGAATGACCGGCAGTCCTTCGGCGATAAACGCCAATCGTTCGGCATCGTCGAGCTGGCATAGACGCCTTGCTTGATGGAGCCCGATGTCAGGCCCTTTGGGCCGCTTCTTTGCGTTGTCCATTGTGCCATCCGCCTCGATCTCGCGCCTGCGCTCTATTGCGCCGACGCTTCCCGCCTCGCCAGTCGCCCAAGTCCGACTGCTGCCAACCATAGGAGCAGAAGCGAAGCGATGAAGCCGGCGCTCATGAACAGCAAAGAATCGACCGAGATGGGCAGGGCGAATTGAAAGTTCCTCCAGGTGCGGCTTGCAATGTCCTGGTCGTAGCCATTCGCAAAGGCGGCGACGCGGGTGAATGCGCCTGGCTGGTTCATCGCGGATTGCTGCGCGCGAAGCCTGGCCAGGCGATCGATCGCCTCCGACATTCTGGTCGCCTGGTCGCGGATAAGCTGTTCTTGATTTCGACCCATTAGCGCCAGCGCACCGGCGCGGTCGTACCCCGAACGTCGCGAGTCCTCGTCGAAGTGACTGACGATGCGATCGAGTTCGTCGATGGCTCCGCCGAGGCGCTGGGTATACTGCTGTGCGAACTCCGGCGCTTGCCCAAACAAGGCCGCGGCGATCAGCGAAATTGCAACAAACAGCCACGTGCGCATGCTGGCGCTCCTATCCCGCCGCCCCCAACGCAGCCATCGAATCCGCAATGATGTCGCTGCGATCGATATCGCGGTCGGCGGCAAAATCATAAAGGCGACTGATGCGCTCGCCGTCCCAGCGGAAGCGAAAGTGGGCGCCTTGGACGCCGCGGTCCACCAGCACCTCGTTGTTGAAGATGCAGATGAATTCGCTGCCGGGCAGTTCGGTCATCTTGAAGAGGACGCCGTGAACGCCGTCCTCGTAAAGGCGCTGTCCCATCATCCACCGCGCCGTCTGCGACGTCTCGGGCGGCAGTCCGCGAAGATCGACGAATTTTCCGACGACCCTGTTGGTGATCATCCTCATATCGACACCGCAAGCCGGCTCGTCGGTGCGGGAAAGGAATTCCTCACGTCGAATGATCGCGCGAGCGAGCGCGCCCCGCTCGTCGGCGGCAAGTTCAAGGACCGAGTAGGGCGGCGGAAGCGAATACGTGCCTTCCGGCATGGGATACGCGAAAGGTGCGTGGTTCCAGTTCTGCAGCCTGGGAGAATTGGAGTCGGCCGAAATGTCGCCGCCGGTGATGCGGGCTTTCGCTGCAAGACGCGGGTTGGTGATCGTCTCGAGCTCGGCGGCGAACGTCTGCATCTCGCGAGAACCGAATTTCTCGTAGATGTCGATGGTCGGCCATTTCGAGGGAATCAACCGACGATACTGGTCGTCGACTGAGATTTGCGAATACTCCAAACTTACCCTCCGCGCTGGGCATCGACGTACTGTCGTACCCTGATGATGTCGCTCAGATTGCCGCTCAGCATCACATCGAGGGCCGTGGCCCCCTCGAAGTACCGGTTCGGCCGTCGGATCCAGCTCACGGCGGCCTCCGAGGAGTCGAGCAGGATGCTGAGGGCCTTATAAATCGATCCGAGGTGTGAAATCCGCTCGAGCGTGTCAGCGGACACATCGCCACCGTCCTTGCGCCAGCGGAAAAAGGTCGAGCGTGCCGGAGATCCCAGCAACTTAATCTGCTGTTCGGTGCTCAAATCCCAGATTTCCGCAAGTTTGAAGAAGAAGTCGAGAGAGGTTGGCTGACCCCCACGGGGTCGTTCGCTGGTCTCCGTGTGGTTTCCCGGGTGCATTCGCCCTCCATGGCATAGTGTCAAATCGGACTTGATTTGCAAAATTAGTCCTATTAGATACAGTCCCATAACGGACTGATTCGAGATCATCCGTCCCTTCCGGGATTTCGTCAAGGCCTGGGCCCCGTCCGTGTGCCCGGAAATGGAGAGACTTATGGATACGGTGCTGACGAGTTCCCATGGCGAGCAGGCGGTAACCTGCTCGTTCGAAGTCCAGATCGGCGACGCCAACTTCGACTTCGCCACTGTCGCGTTCGATGACGCCAAGGTCACCGGCGCCCAGGTCTGCATGGCCGCCGGCCGGCACCCGGTCGAGGATTATGTAGTGCTGCGGCATCTCGGGATGGGGGAGCTTGAATCGCTCCGTCCTACCGAGACCTCCGACCTCGACAAGAACAAGGTCAGCCGCTTCTTCGTGATCAAGGGCGGCGACACTCACCGGTTCTTCGTCGAGGGCCTGGCCATGGAATGGCCCCACGACAAGCTGATTGCTTCGCAGATCAAGTTCCTCGCCGGCGCCGGCGACGACCAGGCGTTGTCGCTGGAACGCCCGGGCGTCGATCAGGTCTTCGAGGATGACGACGAGGTCGACATCGGCGGCGACGGGGTCGAACGCTTCAAGCTGCGGCGCCGCAAGAAGACGGTGACGGTGATCTATGGCGGCGATGTCGAGTTCGAACTCGAGCGCCGCATCTACACCACCGAGGAGCTGATGGCGGTGTTCGGCGTGCCCGCCGGCTACAAGCTGGACATCATCGGCAGCGACGGCGTCTTCCGCGAGATGGCGCCGGGCGAACGCCTCAAGGTCAAGGACGGAATGGAATTCGCCTCCCATCCGCCGGTGGGACAGTCGTCGTGACCACCGAGCTTCAACTCGCGGCGCTGCGGCGGATCAACCGCGGCGCCGAACTCTGGGACGAGGGAGGTCAGCCCCTCGTCTACCTGCCGGCGATGAAAGTACAGCACAACGGAGGCACGGCGACGGTCGACGGCCTGCTCTGCCCACGTAGCCATGGCAGCTACACCACCCGCCTCTTCCTGTCGCAGCCCTTTCCGAACCGCGGTCAGAATTGGACCGTCCATCAGATCATGGGCAGGGCCTGGCACACGATGTCTTACAACTACGTGCCGGCATCACTGCGCTGGGCCGAGATCCTCGCCATTCACCTGGGGCAACTCAAATGAAGGTAGTACTGAAGATTACGGGTCCGATGCTGGACCTCGTCCGGCGCGATCTCGCGCGCCCCCATTTTTTCGCGCGCGAGCGCGTCGGCTTCCTGACGGCAGGCGCCGCCGCCGCGCCGGGCGGGTTGATGCTGCTGGTCCGCGGATACGTGCCGGTCGCCGACGAGGATTACGAAGTCGCCCCGGGCGTCGGTGCGCGGATCGGATCCAACGCAATGCGTAAGGCCGCGCAATCGGCGTACCGACCCGCGTCGACGCTGTTGCATGTCCATACCCATGGCGGCCGCGGCCTTCCCGGATTCAGCGGCGTCGACCTGAAGAGCGGCAACGAATTCGTTCCGGGCTTTTTCCAGTCGTGCCCGAAGATGCCGCACGGCCTCCTGGTGCTGAGCGACAACGGCGCGACGGGCCTGCTCTGGCTCGAGCCCGGCAAGCCTTCCGTGTCGATCGACCGCTTCATCCGCGTCGATCAGCCGATCGTCGAACAATGGGGTGCGAAATATGAGCTGGCTTGACCGACAGAGCTTTCTCGGCGCCAAGAGCGAACAGCGGCTGGCGGAGGTGACGGTCGGCCTAGTGGGCCTCGGAGGCGGAAATTCGCACGTCGCTCAGCAACTCGCACATGTCGGCGTCGGCAACTTCGTGCTGGTGGACGACGACCGCATCACCTTGACTAATCTCAACAGGTTGATCGGCGGCACCTGGTGGTACGTGCTCAAGCGGACCGCGAAGGTCGCGATCATGAAAAGGATGATCCTCGCGGTCAATCCGAACGCCCGCGTCGAGATCCATCGCAAGCAATGGCAGCTCGCGGGCGACGCGCTGAAGCGCTGTGAGGTCATCGTGGGCGGTCTCGACAACGTGCGCGGCAAGGACGAACTCGACGCCTTCTGCCGGCGTTTCCTGATTCCGTACATCGATCAGGGAATGGACGTGCACAAGCTGGGCGGCGGGCATGGTCACCTTGTTGCAGGCCAGGTGGTGCTGTCCGAGCCCGGCAGCCCGTGCCTGCGCTGCATGGGAATCGTGACCGACGCGGCGCTGGTGGAAGAGTCCCGCAGGTACGGCGCCGCCGGCGGGCGTCCGCAGGTGGTGTGGTCGAACGGCGTCCTCGCCTCGCTGGCGGTCGGGCTGGTCGTGCAATTGATCACGCCGTGGAGCCGACGTACCAGGCCGGGAGCCTACCTCTCATACGATGGCAATTCGGGCTTGGTGGCGGAGGCCGAACGATTTCGGCGCTGGTCGGCTTCCTGCACGCATTACCCGAATGCTGCGGTCGGCGACATGGCCTTCGATATCCGCAAATACATGGCAGGGGAAAATAGTGCAGGTCAGCCGCGCGTTTCGTTGGTGGAGCGCATCCGGCTGTACTTTCGGGCCATGAGGAACAATATGCTAGTGTAGGTCAGCAGAGGGTAAGGTTTTCCCCAATTTTGAGACCTGTGAAAAATACCAGGCTGTTCTCGCAGGATTGCCAGCGTCACGTTCGCTCAAGTCTTTTAGTGGGTGTGCGCGTGCGGCTAGGGCCGCACCGGGCTCTCGTGAACCGAGCCGCGCAGCGTCTCGGTAGGGTAGGCGCGGGACACCTCGTAAGAGGACATCCCTACGCCTCCCTCCAAACCGTGCGGGCACCTTTCAATGCACACGGCTTTCCGTACGCGCATGCTTTCGACCAGAAACGGTTGTTCGGCATGACGGGCGCAGGACAATGGTCTTGCGCCGCCAACCGGACTGTTTCCAAACCGCCAGCACGCTGCGCAGATCTCCTACGCGGCGGAGGTGATGCATCTCAAATGGTCCGCTCGTACCGCCGCACGCTTCGCACCTGCGAGCGCTAAGTCGATCGATGAGATCATTTGGGTTTTTGACCCACCACGCGCCTGCCGTGACGTTGTCCACAACAGGACTCGGCCAGAAGGTTTGAGTGAGATGCTTCAGTCTCCACAGCTTGATGCTGCGAAGCTTGCCACGAACTACAGAGCTAACCTCGTAGTCCGTCCCATTCCACAGACGCCTCATGGTTCTTGCTGTCGTCGTCCGATGTCGCATCGCCAGCGTCTTCACGGCACTGCGGAACACGACAAGCTCCAACAGTCTCAAGGCGCTTTTGATGTCGTCGGCCAACGAATGGTAGTTCGCGAATCCACGGAACTCTGAGTTATAGGCGAGGACGGTTGCGACGTCGCTGGTAACAAGGAACTGTGCGCGATGACGGCCAGTCTTCTTGGCGAGGTCGCCATAGCCGTGTCGCTTACAGAACTTGGTGACTTCTTGCCGAGGCACTCGCAAGCTGACATTGTCGGTGGTCGGGCGGCGTAGCACGCGCCATGTCCGTCCGTCCGGTCCCGTGCGGCTGGTTTTCCGTCCAGCCCCGTAGGATGTGTATGTCGAGATGCGATAGCTGAGGAAGGTCACTCCCTTTGAAGCAGCGTGAACTCCACTTTTCTCGGGCGACACGGCGAGCTTCAGGGCGTGCGTCAAGAACTGTTCGACGCCCGCCATGATCTCATACGCTTCCCGCTTGCTCCCGATCACGCCGATGAGGAAGTCGTCGGCGTAGCGGCAGTAGCGGAGCCTTTTGAAGTTGGGGTCCATCGGATCGACGGAAGGTACTTTCCGTCTGTCCTTGTTGACGGCTTTGATCTCTGCAAATGCAGCGTCGATCTCAGCCTGATCCGCGCCGTCGGCACGGAGCCGTTCAATTTTGCGGCGGAGACGGAGCACGCGCCGTTCCAGCGCGGCATAGCGCGGGAATGGACGCCGCACGCGGCCTTTGTCGAAGTCCGCTTTCATTGTCTGCATTTGCTGATCCAGCTCATGCAGATAGATGTTGGCGAGGATCGGGCTCACAACGCCGCCCTGTGGCGTACCACTGTACGTGCGTCCGTAGACCCAATCTTCCATGTAACCTGCTTTGAGCATTCCTTCGATCAGGCCGATGAACCTATCGTCATCGATCCGTTTCCTCAGAAGCTCGAGCAGAATGTCATGGTCGATATTGTCGAAGAACCCACGCACATCCACTTCGACTAGCCACTTACAACCCGTCCAGGTCTTCTTGATAGTCTTAAGAGCGGTATGGCCGGATCGGCCCGGGCGGAACCCATGTGACTCATCGAGGAACACAGGTTCGTAGATCGCTTCGAGTAGAATCCTGACCGCCTCCTGAACGAGCCGATCTTCCACCGTGGGGATACCCAGCGGTCGTGTCTTGCCGTTGTCCTTCGGGATATACACCCGCCGGACCGGCCGGAAGCGATAAGTGCCATCTGCCACGCGCCTGGCGATGTCGGCGAGCTTCTCCAGCGACATGCCGTCGAAGGTCTTGCCATCTACACCGGGCGTCAGGGCTCCCTTGTTGCGGGAGACCTTTTCGTAAGCCTGCTCGAAGAGATACGGAGATCTCATCAAACGGTGAAGGCTATTTACGCGCTTACCCGACCGCGACAAGGTCGGCAGTGATTCAATTCTCCTCTGGATGGTGACGGCCTGCATCAGCAGAGCCTCTCCGTCGAAGAATCTTCTCTTCGCATACTGCACTTGCCGTTGTTAGCGGCATCGTCCTTCCTCCGATCGGAGGCGCTTTCGGTCCGGTCACCCGGCCTTATACGCATGATCGTCCGCCTCGCGACGGCTGTCCCGGCCATTACGCCGGGCATTTGGGTACTATGACGGCTCCGTCGCCATACAGGTTCGCGAATGAACCTGCTGCAGGCGATCCCGTAGTTACGTGTGCGGGGAGTTGCGGTGTGTTTAGGTGTCCCTTTCGCTTCCTTAACCCTCCGACGGAGGTCGTCCCACGCGGACTGGTGGCAAATCACACTGGCCGGTGCGATTTGCCCCGCGTGGCGTAGCGTGTCAGCCGCGTTCGCTACTGCCAGCCCTTTGGCGACTGGAAACTGGGATTCAGGCAATACAGCTTTCACCATGCACACCTTACTTTGTGCTCTCCACCGGGCTACGGCGCCCGATTTCGAGACGTTTCCCGGCATGCTCTGGTCCCGTTCCCCTTTCGGAGTCTCAGTCGTTTCCGACACCGGTAAGCCGGGCAAGTAAGAGCCATAACCAGCAGGCTCCATTCTTTCGAACACTCCCTTCTTCTTCACGCCACAACGGCGCACGCCTTGCGGCTTCGATCCCTCGCGCCAGAGCTTTGCTGCTCCTCGCCGGGGGCACTCGGGAAAGGGGCTCGCCTGCGGCGATCGCTATCACTGCCCCGTTCCCGGGTGCCGCTATTGATCCGGTCTCGTCGCTGCACTCGGACCCGCGTGCCCCTTCGGGTCGCTATGCTCACGCTCTCCGGGTGCCATTTTCCGTTGAGGCGATGCGCCCTGCCGCACGACTGATCAGGCCTGCGGCCGCGAGGCGATTGCAAAGAGGCTGAGAGTAAGAGTGCAGGCTGGTTTCTCCGTGACGGGTTACAAGCTGCGAGAGAGGCTCGTGGCGCCCGTCGCGGAGACCCCGCGATGTCGAACCCTACTGCTTGCGCGCGCGTCGGCCAGGACCGGGCGAACCTCTATACCGAAATCACCGACAAGATCATTGCCGAGCTTGAGGCCGGTCGCGTCCCCTGGGTTCAGCCGTGGGGTACGGCCGCGGCGAAGGCGCCGCTGGCGATGCCGAAAAATGCGTCGACCAACCGGCAATACAGTGGTGTGAACATCCTCATCCTCTGGGGAGCCGTGGTCGAACGCGGATTTACCGGTCAAAGTTGGCTCACCTTCCGTCAGGCGCTCTCTCTTGGCGGCCACGTTGGCAAGGGAGAGCGCGGGACTACCGTCGTCTACGCGGATCGTTTCGTGCCGAATGACGAAAGGCGACGCGCCGCCGAGACCGGCGAAGACGCGCAGGCAATTCCATTCCTCAAACGATTTACCGTCTTCAACACCGATCAGTGCGATGGCTTGCCTCCGGAGATCGCAACGACGGCGCCGCCTCCGCCGCCAGGCCTGATCGCGCCAAAGGTTGAATACCCTGATCAAGGCGACCGGGATTGACTTCCGCATTGGCGGGAACCGCGCCTTCTATGTGCCGGCTGAAGACTATGTGCAGGTGCCGCCACCACAAGCCTATTTCGAGCCGATCAACTGGCATCGAACGGCCCTGCATGAATTAGCGCATGCCAGCGGCCATCCGTCACGTCTCAACCGCGACTTGTCCGGCGGTTACGGTACCAAGAAGTATCCCTTTGAAGAACTGATCGCGGAGATATCGTCCGCATTCGGTTGCGCCTCGCTCGGCATTGTGCCGACGGTGCGGCACGCGGACTATATTGGCTCCTGGCTTGAGGTGCTGCGAGAGGACAATCTTTCGGCGCTCGGAATTGATCTCACTATCTTCGTGATGGTCCGAACCCGGCACCACACGAGAGAGTGGGCGGACCGATTTCGGAAGTACGTCGAGCGCCAGCCAGAAGTTATCGACTTCCATCGCATCGGTGGAGACTGGGACTACATGAGCAAGATCGCAGCCAAAGGAACCAGTGGCTAGGATAACTTTTACCAGCGGCTGATAACGAGCTTCGATTTCGACCGCGTAACCGGATCGTTCTCGATGGAAGCTATCGTCAACAATCGCGCGATTGATCTCATGCAGCTGGTAACATCAAACGTCAGCACGACGCCAAAACGTTCATTTGTCGAGATATCCGAGAATGAGCCGAGTCCTGACGTACGTGGGTGAGCCTAGTTTTGAGAAGGCAAGGCGTTTGAACGGAGGGTTCAAATGGCCAATCTTCTGTTAGGACGGGGGATGGGCCAGGCGCTCGACGGTTTGGATGTGGCGCGCAAGCAGGTTGCAGGCTTGATCAAGGTTGCGCGCTCGCAGCGCTTGCAGAATCATGCGGTGATCCTGGTTGGAGCGCGGGCGCCAGCCGGCACTGCGTGCCGTGGCGAGCACCAATCGAGAATTTGCAAGCTGCAGTCCGTCGAGACTGGCGAGCAGTCGCGGCATGGCACAGGGTGCCACCAGCGCGTGGTGAAAGGCGCGATTGGCAGTCTCGAAATCCTGAATGGTCTTGGCGTTATCTGCTTCATTCAGTGCTATCTCGATCTGTGCCAAATGGGCCGACGTCAGCTTTGGCGCGGCGTTTCGCAACGCGACCAATTCGAGCGCCGCGCGCATCTCGGCGATCTCCTTCACCGAGTTTGTATCGAGCGGTGCAACCCGGACGCCACGGCGGGGCAAACTGACGACGAGGTGTTTAGCTTCGAGTTGCCGAAACGCCTCGCGCACAGGGACGTGGCTCGAGTTGAATTCACGCGCGACATGGTCTTGTCGCAGTGGAGCGTCTGGTAGCAGCGTTCCGTTGATAATGCGCTCCGCGATTGAATTGGCAATGCGCGCTGCCGTCGTCGCGTTCTCATCCACAGGCAACATCATAGATTATCTATCAAGAAAACGGGTGTTCTTGCCTTCGAGTTCGAGTAGCGTCGTTGCAGCAGAGAACCTAATCATAGATAGTTCGTCGAATTATCTATGATCTATCCCAGGCCGAAGGGCAAGTCGAATGGTCGATGCTGTAGGAGTGGATCGGAATGACGGCGCTAACATCGGGGCCGTCCGTCATGACTGGACCGGCATCGACGCCGAACAACTCTATGCCCTGCCGTTTGCCGACCTAATGTTTAAGGCACAGAGCATTCATCGCAGCAACTTCGACCCGAACCACGTCGAGACGGCGAGCCTTCTAAGCATCAAGACCGGCCGGTGTCCCGAAGACTGCGGCTACTGCTCACAGAGCGCGCACTATGACACGGGCCTGAAGGCCACGCGCCTGATGGACACGCCGGATGTGATTGCGGCGGCGAGGCGCGCCAAGGACGCTGGCGCGACCCGATTCTGCATGGCCGCCGCTTGGCGCAATCCGAAGGACCGTGACCTCGAGAAAGTCTGCGATATGGTCGGCGCGGTCAAGAGTCTGGGCATGGAGACCTGCGCCACACTCGGCATGCTGACACCTAAGCAGGCTGGACGACTCTTCGACGCCGGCCTCGACTTCTACAATCACAACGTCGACACCTCGCCCGAATTCTACGGCAAGATCATCACCACCCGTACCCTGCAGGATCGCGTTGATACGCTGGCGCATGTGCGCGACGCCGGCATCAAGGTCTGTTGCGGCGGCATCATCGGCATGGGTGAACGCATTGACGACCGGCTGGGCATGTTGGTTCTGCTCGCTAATCTGCCAAGCCATCCCGAGAGCGTGCCGATCAACCTCTGGAATGAGGTTGAGGGCGTCCCAGTCAACAACACCGCGGAGCGGCCCGATCCGATCGCGCTGGTGCGGCTGATCGCGGTCACCCGCATTCTGATGCCGAAGAGCGTCGTGCGCCTCTCCGCCGGACGGCAGTACATGACCGATGAATTGCAGGCAATCTGCTTCCTGGCCGGCGCGAACTCCATCTTCATCGGTGACGTCCTCCTGACCACCAAGAACCCGCAGCGCGATCGCGACGCGAATTTGCTGGAGCGACTCGGCATGACGTCGCGGCTTACTCAAAGCCAGATCGCGTAGTCAGACCGGCAAACATCCGCACAGGTCACACATGCAAATCACCTTGATGAAGGGCAAGATCCATCGCGCCTCGGTAACTGAAGCCGACCTGCACTATGAAGGCTCGATATCGATTGATCGCGCGCTGCTGGATGCTGCGGGCTTCCTGATCAATGAACGTGTCGAAATCTACAACATCGAGACGGGAGCGCGTTTCGCTACATACGTGATCGAAGCGCCTCAGAGGTCTGGCATCATAGGCCTGAATGGAGCGGCAGCGCGACTCGCGCTGCCAGGAGACAAAATTATCATCGTTGCATATGCCTCCTTTGATGGAGCGGAAGCAAGAACGTATCGACCGCGCGTTGTGTTGGTTGACCGGGAGAACCCCATCTTGCCGACTTGAAGATGCGAAGCCGGCGCTGGAGCTTTGGCTTCAAGAATAGTTGCGTGCCCGATACTCCCTGGGAGTGGCGAATGAGCCCAATCCAAGCGGCCAAAATTGGCGACTATCTCAAGGCACTGGACGCCCTGAAGGACGACAACCGTCTGCGCGGTCTTAGGCCGCGTGCGGGGATCGATTTCGCTTCGAATGACTATCTGGCGTTGGCTAGCGCCCCGCGTTTGAAGAATGCCATCTCGGCTGCGCTCGAGACAGGGACCACGATCGGAGCTGGTGGGTCGCGGCTTCTGCGCGGCAACTGCGAGGAACATGAAGGTCTCGAAGCGGAAGCGGCTCAGTTCTTCCGAGCAGAGACGGCTCTTTTCTTTGGCGCCGGTTATGTCGCAAATTTTGCCGTCCTGACGACTCTTCCACAAAGGGGCGATCTGCTCGTTCTCGATTCTCTTGTGCACGCGAGCATTCATGAAGGCGCGCGAGCTGGCCGGGCCGAGATTCGGATAAGTGCCCATAACGATCCCCAGTCGGTGGAAAATGCAATTCGTGACTGGCGGGCAAAGGGCGGAGCCGGCCGCGTCTGGATCGTGGTCGAAAGTCTGTACAGTATGGACGGTGATTTTGCGCCGCTTGCTGAACTCATCGTAATCGCCGATCGGCATGATGCGTTCCTGATGGTGGATGAGGCACATGCTACAGGCGTTTTCGGTGAGCACGGACGAGGACTGGCCGCCTCCTATGAGGGCCGCGAAAACCTCGTGATCGTTCATACCTGTGGCAAGGCGCTGGGTGCAGCAGGCGCACTAGTTACGACCACACGAGTGCTGCGCGACTTCATGGTCAATCGCTGCCGACCGTTCATTTTCGCCACCGCACCGTCACCTCTAATGGCCGTCGCAGTGCGAGAGGCATTATTGATCCTGCAGGATGAACCTAAGCGGCAACAGCGTCTAGCCAGCCTGGTTACGTTCACGCATCGAGAGATCATCGCGCGCGGTGGCCTGACTCGTGCAGATTCGCAAATCGTTCCATACATCGTTGGTGACAATGCGCGCGCGATGCGGCTTGCATTCGCGCTGCAAGCTCGCGGCTTTGATATCCGTGGGATCCGGCCGCCAACCGTGCCGGCGGGGACGGCCCGGTTGAGAATTTCTCTGACCTTGAACGTCGGCGAGGATGACGTGCGCGCAATGCTTGATGCCCTAATGGAAGAGGTCAGAGGCGAAGTCTCATGAGCCGCCGGTTCGTGGTGACCGGCACCGATACCGGCATAGGAAAGACGGTCTTTTCCGCCGGGCTCGCCAATTTTCTCAGTGCGGATTACTGGAAGCCCATTCAGGCCGGTCTCGACGGGGAGACCGATTCACAGCTGGTCGCACGGTTGGGTGAGCTTTCCGATGATCGCATTGTCCCGGAGTGCTACAAGCTCAAAACACCCGCTTCACCGCATTATGCCGCCGAAGCAGACGGAATTTGCATCGATACCGATTTGCTCGATGCGCCAGATTCCGTGCGCCCGTTGGTGATTGAAGGCGCTGGGGGGCTCATGGTACCTCTGAATGGCAGCACACTTTATATTGATGTCTTTGCGCGATGGCAGCTGCCGGTCGTGCTGTGTGCGCGTACTTCACTCGGCACTATCAATCATTCGCTATTATCGATTGAAGCGCTGCGAAGTCGAAACGTCAATATTCTCGGGATTGCATTCATTGGCAACGAAAATCTCGACACGGAGAGCACGATTTGCAGCATCGGACGGATTCGGAGGCTTGGCCGACTTCCTCGACTTTCTCCACTCTCGACAAGTACACTCCGCAACGCATTCTTAACCTCATTCCGGCGCGACGATTTCAACCCATGAGGCGCAAACAGACGTCGCCGATTTGGCACCCTTTCACGCAGCATGCGCTGCAAGAGAGTATGACAAAGATCGTGGGGGGGAAGGGAGCTCATCTCTATACCGCAGATGACCGTCGCATCATTGATGCAATTTCCTCCTGGTGGGTCGTGACCCACGGCCATTGCCATCCTCATATCGTAAGCGCCATCCAGGAACAGGCAGAAAAGCTCAACCAGATCATCTTCGCTGGCCATACTCATGAACCGGCCGAGGAGGTGGCTGCACTGCTCTTGAAGCTTGCGCCGCGTGGCCTCGAGTATGTCTTCTTCTCCGATAGCGGTTCGACCAGTGTGGAAGTGGCGCTGAAAATGGCGCTCGGTTACTGGAACAACATCGGTGAGCCGCGGACACGTGTGGTCGCGATGCAGCACTCCTATCACGGCGATACAGTGGGGACGATGTCAGTTGGCGCGCGGGGCGTTTTCAATGCAGCGTACGAGCCACTTCTGTTCGATGTCACCACAATCCCATTCCCGGCGAGCGGTCATGAACAGGCGGCCATCGATGCGCTCGAATCTGCATGTCGGAATGAAGCTCCGGCCGCCTTTATTGTGGAGCCCCTGATATTAGGTGCGGGTGGGATGCTCATGTATCCGAACTGGGTGTTGAAAGAGATGAGGCGGATCTGCGAGCTCTCGGATGTCCTCTTCATTGCCGACGAGATCATGACTGGCTGGGGTCGCACCGGAACATTGTTCGCTTGCGAACAGGCGGATATCTCGCCGGATATTGTCTGCTATTCCAAAGGCCTCACAGGCGGATCGCTTCCGCTCGCGGTGACGCTTTGCCGCGGCGACATCTTCGATGCCCACTATTCGAAGGATCGTGCACGCACGTTCTTCCACTCAAGTTCATATACCGCGAATCCCGTAGCGTGTGCTGCGGCAAGGGCAAACCTCGAGCTCTGGCAGCAGGACGCCCGCAAGCACATGGCGTTGGTCGCCGCGATGCAAGAGCGGCTTATTGCGCCATTCCGCAGTGACGCCCGTTTTCTAAACGTTCGCCGGACCGGGACCATCACGGCGCTTGATCTTAAGGCCGGCGATGCAGGTTATCTCGCGGGCATTGGTCCGAAGCTTCAGACTTTCTTTGAGGGGCGAAATCTGCTGCTCCGGCCGCTCGGAAATACGATCTACCTGATGCCGCCTTATTGCGTCACGGAAGCAGATCTTAAGGAGATCTACGAAGGCATCAGGGATGCTGCCGACGCGCTGGCTTGAAGATCTGGTTCGGGCGGGGAGCCATCCGGCCAGATGCAGCCGAAACAGCGCACGGCCATAGACGCGCAAATTCGGCTCATCTGCAAAGGGATGATGCTGCCGACTCCATAGCGCGATTCAGGTTTCAAAGATAAGTGGCACGGCGCGCATCCGGTGCGGGCAACCACAATCCGGGCGGGCGACGAGATGAGTAAGATGTCGCCTTCTGCCAGGCGACGATCAGTCGCTATTTCGACGCGTGCAACGTGGCTGGCTATGAGGCCCTGATGGCGACTGCTTCTTGTTTGTTTCGGCATACCCGACGGTCGCTAGTCCAGTGGTAAGCCCGTCGGACGGTGAGATCCATGCGATGCGGCGAAGTCAAGTTTGTTGCCTTGAGCGGAGATCAACCGTAACCGGCTATCGTTCACTTGGGAAACAGCTTGTCCCGAATGTAGCGGGATGTCGGCGTTAGCCCGATCCGTCGCGGCTTGCGCCAGACCGCCTTGTGATTTCCTTTGTGTCACCAATCTTCTTTGGCCGGACGCTTTCTTAGCCACGAAAATAGCATCGCCCATCTTGTGCCCAGATCGGCGGTTCGTGCCCTTCACTTCTTTCCGGAGCTTTACGGTCCGAGTTTGATTTTCGGAAGTTCTTCCGCAATCTCTCGACGAAGGCTCGCCCTGTCACTCTCACGGGCACGCTAGCAGCCCCCCGGAAACATCCAGAGCCCGTCGCGACGGCGTCTGACCAGAAGCGCACGCCCGTTCTTCGCAACGACAAGTTTTGAGGATTTTGCCATAATGGCCCGTAACCGACATGCCGTGGTCACCCGGCGATGTCCGGTTTTAGGGGTAAAGCCGACACGGCGGATTACGAGTAGGCGCCCCAGCGCCGGTATAGATCCGGCCTGGATCCTTGCGGCGAGGGCGGAACAAAGCCGTGTTTGTCGGGCGTGCAACAGACCGTGCACGGCATCCGACAGTGCGGCCGCACATGCAGGCGCATGGTCCTTGTGTGGCTGATCCGGCTTCGCCTCCCAGACCCAGCGGGTATCACTGCAGCAGTTGCGGCGCGGTGAGGTAATAGATCCCTCCCCGACACCATGAAAGAGCGAATGCCGCACGTTACCTTCGGCAGTTGGCACGATTACTCGATTTCGACGATCAGCTTCGGCGCAACCCAGATCGCCTTGTGCTCGATTCGTTTGGTGTAGGCCTGCGTTTTACGGATCAGCGGCGTCAGGCGTTTGTGGAGATATCGGCGGCCGAGGCCTTGTCGAAGCCGTGGTCGACCTTGCTGGCGTAGATCAACTCGTCATCCTTGGCTAACATAGATACCGTCCTATTCATTGCCGTTCAGCGCAAAGCCCTCAATGACGCGAGTGCATATCTCTCACGCGCGCGGACTCTCTGAGTCAAACCTGCGTATGTCGGCTTTTCCAACCCCATCGCGTGGACGGACTAGATACTTCGAGATGAAATCCTGCCTCGAGCAAAACGAATGGCGCAGTCGATCGCTTGCGAGCCGACCTAGGGATGGTGACAATGCCCAAGAAGAAGCTTTTGAGTGGCACGAGGCCGCCTACGAGACTGGCCCGTCGCCCGACCCGCCTGGGGGGATACTGTGGAAGTTAAGTCGGACCGAGAACAAACCTTGGTATAGGCTTTGCAGCCCATGCGATATTACCTGCTTACCTTTGTAGAGTTGAGCCTCCTTCAGGTTGTCCCTACTTTCGATTTCGAAGCTGAATCATTCGATCGAACGGTCGACCTTGAACTGACGCGATTCACCTAGAAGGCGTTGCGCTCCATTCAGACTTGAGCACGAGAGTAAATGGAAACACGTGAGCCCACCTCTACATCTTGAGGCGGACCTCAGGCTGATTGCGCGCAAAAAAAAAGACGCGGGTCGTTATCTTGCGAAGGCGCTCTCTATTCGAGATCGCGCTCAGCCAGCGGGTCCGGCGTTCATTCAAGCAACGAGGATGGAAGAAGCGGAGGATTGAGCCTCTGCTTGGGGACATGTGAGGCTTTAGAGCGGCCGTTTTCGTTTCCCTCATAATAGTGGCTTGGCCGCAGTGGCCGCTTTAATGGCGATGGCCGTAGCGCGACGTGCTAGCGAGTTTGCGTCACCCTCTTTGAATGCGAGTCGAGATGACATTTACAGAGCTTTTCATCAAACGTCCCGTGTTGTCTATCGTAGTCAGTCTCCTGATCTTGCTGATCGGCCTTCGCGCGGCCACTGTTCTGCCAATCCGGCAGTATCCCAAGCTGTCTAATACGGTCGTCAATATCACGACCTCCTATCCTGGCGCCTCCGCCGACATGATCCAAGGCTTCATCACCACTCCTCTGGAGCAGGCGGTCGCTTCCGCAGATGGCGTCGACTATGTCACTTCCTCATCTGTGCTCGGTACGTCGACGATCCAAGTCTATATCAAGCTCAATTTCGATCCCAATGAGGCACTCACCGAGGTGCTGTCTAAGGTCAATTCAGTCAAATATTTAATCCCGAAGGAATCAAACGATCCGGTCGTCACTAAGTCATCCGGTCAGGCCACCGCTGTCATGTACATCGCCTTCTCCAGCGCGGAACTGACTGCCAGCGCGATCTCGGACTATCTCTCGCGCGTCGTGCAACCGGTTATGTCGACCGTCGACGGCGTCGCGGCGGCAGACATCCTGGGCGGCCAGAGTTTTGCGATGCGGCTGTGGCTCGATTCTGCGAAAATGGCGGGGCACGGCGTGTCGCCGGCAGATGTTTCGGCTGCAATCGCCGCCAATAACTTCCAGGCCGCGGCCGGCCAGACCAAGGGCTACTTCACTATCTCCGATGTCACGACAAATACCGACCTGCGGAGTGTCGATGACTTCAAGCGCATGGTCGTCAAAGCCAATGACGGCGGCTTTGTACGCATGGAGGACATTGCGACAGTCGAGCTTGGCGCGCAGACGGCAGACGTCAGCGTCTCCATGAACGGCGAGCACGCGGTCTTCATCGGCGTGCAAGCGAGCCCGCAAGGCAATCCGCTGAACATAGTGCGAGGTGTTCGGGCGCTGTTTCCAGAAATGGAGCGTAACTTGCCGCCAGCACTGAAGATGAAAGTGGCCTACGATTCCACCAAATTCATTCAATCGTCGATCGATGAAGTGGAGAAGACGCTCATTGAGGCCGTCGTGATAGTGGTGCTGGTCATCTTCCTATTCCTGGCCTCGCTTCGCTCGGTCATCATTCCTGTCGTTACTATTCCGTTGTCGCTCGTCGGTGTCTCCAGCATGATGCTGGCGCTGGGGTTTTCATTCAATCTCCTTACCCTTCTTGCGATGGTGCTCGCGATCGGTCTCGTGGTCGACGACGCGATCGTGGTGGTGGAGAACGTTCATCGCCATCTGGAAGAAGGTGCGCCGCCCCTGCAGGCTGCGACGAAAGGGGCGCGCGAGATCGTGGGCCCCGTCGTCTCCATGACGATTACGTTGGCCGCCGTATACGCGCCCATCGGCTTTCTCGGGGGGCTCACCGGTGCGCTGTTCCGCGAGTTCGCGTTTACGCTGGCGGGCGCGGTGATCGTGTCGGGCGTGATCGCTTTGACGCTGTCGCCGATGATGTGCTCGGTCTTCCTGAAGAGTGCTGAGGAGGGGCGGTTTGCAAGAGTTGTGAACCGCGTGTTCGGCGCCACGACACGCTGGTACGGACGCCAGCTCGACCGCTCGCTCGACTATCGTCCGATTACCGGGCTGTTTGCCCTGACCATGCTGGGTCTCGTGGGTTTTCTCTATATGCACACTTCCAAGGAACTCGCGCCGGAGGAGGATCAAGGTATTGTATTCGCGCTAACTAAGGCGCCGAAATACGCCAATATCGACTACCTCGACTATTACGGCGCCAAGCTCGAGAAGGCGTTTCAGAAATTTCCCGAGACCGATTTGAGCTTCGTGCTCAACGGCACTAGCGGCTCGCGGGCGGGGATGGCCGGCATGTTGCTCAAGCCTTGGGATGAGCGCAAGCGGTCATCGATCGCGCTAAAGTCCTTTGTCCAGGTCGAACTGTCCAAAATCGAAGGTATTAACGCATTTGCTTTTAGCCTGCCGCCGCTTCCGGGAGGCACGGACGGGCTACCAGTGCAGATGGTGATCAATTCGACACTAGGTTTCCAATCCGTCTATGAGCAGATGTCGAACCTGAAGGATGCCGCGCGCAAGAGCGGTCTGTTCATGGTCAGCGACTCTGACCTCGAGTTCAACCAGCCGGTGGTACGAATCAAGGTCGATCGATCGAAGGCCAACGATCTTGGCATCACGATGCAGAATATCGGTAACGCGCTCGCCACCCTACTTGGCGGAAACTACGTCAATCGCTTCAATCTGCAGGGCCGCTCCTACCAGGTGATTCCGCAGGTGCCGCGCGAGGAACGCCTGGCCCCGGAAGCGATCGGGAACTATTATGTGAAGACCGCGACGGGCTCGATGCTTCCGCTATCTACCGTAGTCTCGATGGAGACTGCGACTGATCCGAACGCACTTACGCACTACAACCAGCTCAACTGCGCGACCTTTCAAGCCGTGCCGATGCCCGGCGTCACGATCGGTCAGGCCGTGGACTTCCTGGAAGCGCAAGCAAAGAAACTGCCCGCAGGCTTCAGCCACGACTTCCTTGCCGACGCCCGGCAATATGTGCACGAGGGTAGCCAACTTTCCATCACCTTCGCGTTTGCCCTGATCGTCATATTCTTGGTGCTTGCGGCGCAGTTCGAAAGTCTGCGCGATCCCCTTGTTATTATGATCAGCGTGCCGATGGCAATCGTCGGCGCCTTGATACCGCTGTTTTTGGGCTGGGGGACGATGAACATCTACACCCAGGTCGGACTGCTGACGCTGATCGGGTTGATTTCCAAGCATGGCATCCTGATGGTTGAGTTCGCCAATGAACTGCAGCTCAAGGAGCGACTTGACCGTCGCTCGGCTATAGAGATGGCGGCGCGCGTCCGATTGCGTCCAATCTTGATGACGACGGCGGCGATGGTCACGGGCCTCATACCCTTGTTGACCGCAACGGGAGCTGGCGCCGCGAGTCGCTTTTCGATCGGGCTCGTGCTTGTCGCTGGCATGTCTATCGGCACGCTCTTCACTCTCTTCGTGCTGCCGGCCGTCTATGTCGCGATCGCGTCCGATCACCGGGCCGACGCGAGTGCCGGCCACGCGAAGAACGGTACCGAGGTTGAACTCACCGGCGCCGCTGACGCCCAGCTGGCCAAGCAATAGCGATAACTCAATTCTGGTTCGCTCGATGGTTGCTCCCTATAGGACGTTGTTCGCCGACCGCGGTGATTTCATCGGCTCGAATTCGCGAGGGTACCGAAGGATGATCTCCGCCTGCCGCCCTTCTGTCGACCCATCATTCGCTCGAGGTGAAGGACTGCACCGCCAAAAATACGGCCGGCTCATGATGCCGATGCGGTCAGCGATAGAGCCTAGGACGGCTTCACACTGAATCGCGCATTGAGATCTTCACTCCGTGCTGCCTAGCTTGGCGAGCGTCAGGCGTCCGGCGAAGAACTTGTCGGCGATGCTGAAAAGGTGGTGTTGCTGTTATCCCAACGGCTTTGGAGGAGAATCACTTGTTTCCATCTGAGCGCGTCACATTGATAGTTGAAACGGACGACCTCTGGGTTGCAACGGCCTTAGGGTTACTTACCGACAGTTCAAGTCAACCGGTGAACGGTTCGGAAACTGGTCGTCAGGAGCCATGATATCTACGACCGTCGCAATCCTGGCTTCGACACGAAAACCATCGATCACCAGCCGAAAAATGGACTGACCCGTATTGGCTGAGTGATCGTGGTCGCGTAGGGGAAGTGTACAGCCGAAGTGGATAATGGGAGAAACTGTTGAACTTTGCGCTTGGCCACAGCCAAAGCCAATGTGATGGCGGTCGAAGCTGTGAAGCTGGTGGTCAGAATCTGCCGCAATCCTGATGATCAATGCCCATGTCTGATCCGCTCACGTGTGATCGGACGTGCTCCGGACTAGGAAAGTTAAGAATGCCTGAGTTTGATGGTGCTATGTTATTCTTGGCCGCAACAACTTGCTTTGCGGCCTTTGTAAATGGAGCCATTGGCTACGGTTTTTCGTCGCTCACTGTGCCCCTTGCGCTGGTTTTCTACACCAATCGCATTCTCAATCCCGCCATCGTCGTCATCGAGGTGTTCGTCAACGTTTACGTCCTCTTCATCAATCTGAAGGGCGTGCCGGCGGCTTGGGGACGAGTGTTTCCCATCTTGCTTGGGCTCTTGCCGGGCATTGCGCTCGGCGGCTATGCGTTGGCCTCACTGCAGCCGGGGTGGATCAAATTCGCCACGTACACGATCATTTTGCCTCTGATCTTGTTGCAAGCCGCGGGCTGGCGCCGCCCCATCGAAGCAAGCTGGCTGATCGGTCTGCCTTTCGGGGCGATGCTGGGCATCCTCTATTCGGTGACGACTATCTCCGGCCCGCCTTTGGCCATGCTGTTTAACAACCAGGGCCTGGTCAAAAACGAATTTCGCGCCGGCCTAGCCCTGGTTCGCGTAGTGGAATCGGGCGCGACCGCCTTTGTCTATTACAAGCTCGGCCTTTTCATTTCCGAAAGCGGCAGCCTGCTCTACGCCTTCATACCCAGTGTTGTGCTCGGCATCCCGCTGGGATCCTACGTCATTCGGCGGCTTGATCCGGAGATGTTCCGACGTATCTGCATGAGCTTTGATGCTTGGATCGTGGGATTCGGTCTGTCACGGGTGCTGATCGAGCTTGATCTCGTGCAGAACGCCTGGGCTTACAGCGTGATGACGGCGACGATACTGATCGATTTTTGCTTGCTATACTCTTTCTTTACCACGCACAGTCCGACCTGGTCAGAGCGACAGTCACGGCGTTCTGCGGATATAAGCGCTTGAGGGATGTCGGCGGGCGCCTCAGTATCGAGCATGCGCGCGTCTTGACCTGACCAGCCCGATAGCAAAGGTAATTGATGACTGCACGCGACGCAGCTGTTGCCTTTTGGCGGCAACATAAATGGCAGGGAGGATTTGGTTGATTGCTCGATGATAACCCCCAGCGCTCTGACGCCGGGAATTTGGAATCGCAGCTCTGAACCTTCGGAGGCAGTTGTTGCAGCCTTACCACTCGAAGTGGTTGTGATCGTCGCCTGCGAGCGCTAATCGGTCAAAAACGGATCACTCGAGACACAAACACATCGAGCGGGGCGCGGAAACCATCTTGCAGTCTGAAGCCGGAATAAGGGAAATTCTCAGGTATCGAGCCCGACAGTGACGGCTTGCGGGACCGGAGCTGACCGCGGCGAGCTTCTACACTACACCGGGACATCGGATCGCGGCAGATCCGAACGGGACGGAAATCACTCCAAGCGCCGTGCCACGTTTGAAGATCATCTGTGCGATATTCAGCGGAGAGTTTCCTTATCGCGATCCGAGCCACATGCGGTGCAATTTCTTCCCAACAACGAGGCGGCAATTCGCCGGCCATTGGACGGGCGGAGACGCTTCGGAAAAGCCAGCCGTAAATGCAGAGCCGTCGGTCGCTGCCGCAGCAATAGCGGGTTCGAAAATCGTGCGCCGCACAGCCGCGGGTTGTGCTCGCCGTACGGCGTTATCCGGAAGACAGATCCACGAATGTTCGTTGTATTGAGCTCAGGCGTAGCGCGGCGCCCTTGCTTCTGATGAGAGCTTCCAGATTGACAAGAAATTCTGCCGGGGAACCTACGGCCGTATTCGCGCTAGCTGTGGTGTTCTTCTCGAAGTACACGCAAGGTCCGGGTGCCGTCGGCTTTGTGCGCTTTGCGACAAAGCCATCTTGAGCTGTTGCACTTCTGACTGTCGGAAACAAGCAAAGACTGGCGTCCCTCGCAAGGCTAGCCCATCCGAGAACGATAGGCCGAGACACGTGTCTGGGGGCGTGAGGATCATTCCGCGTTGACGCTCGCCGCTCTAGCGGTGGCCCGAGCTTTTACGATGGCATCGCATTTGCAACGATGAAAATGTCAACGTGAGGCCATCATCGTCGAGCTGCGGGCCGCTTGCAGGCGACGCACACAGGATGAGGGGCGCCGCGCTCACCAGCCCGTTCTCTCAGGAGTGCCTGTGATACCATCTGCCAATTGGGCTACCGGCCTGCTTGGGACGCGGCTTGCGTTCTTTGTCGCCGGATTTGGCCTTGCGGCGTGGGCGCCTTTGGTGCCGCTCGCCAAGGAGCGGCTCGCGGTAGACGACCGCATGCTTGGTCTTCTGCTGCTCTGTCTCGGAATGGGATCCGTTCTCGCTATGCTTTTGACCAGCGTGTCGAACGCGCGGTACGGCAGCAAGCCCATTATCCTCGTGGGTGGACTCGGCCTCGCGCTTATCCTGCCGTGGCTTTCTATCGCCGGAACATCTCTTACGCTGGGCGCCACGCTGTTTGCCTTCGGCGTTTCACTCGGTTCGATCGATGTCGCCATGAACATTTATGCGCTCGAATTGGAGCGCGTCACGGGCCGTCCATTGATGTCCGGCTTCCATGCCCATTACAGCATCGGAGAATTTACCGGATCTGCCGTCGTGACTTTGTTCCTCTCGCTTCAGCTTGGTCCGCTTTTCTCGACGTTAGTCTGTTCGACGTTTATGATGATCGCGATTGTGTCGGCCTGGCCGCGGTTGACCGCGACGAGCGTAAGGCAGCAGGGGCCAGTGTTTGTCTTGCCCCATCGCAGTGTGGTGCTAATAGCTGCGCTCGCGGCTATTACGTTTCTTGTCGAAGGTGCAATGCTTGATTGGAGCGCTTTACTTCTCGTTGGGCAAGATCTTCTCGCTGAGGCGCATGGAGGTCTTGGCTGTATGCTCTTCGCCATCGCGATGACTGCAGGACGTCTCGGTGGAGATGCCGTGGTGGAACGAATTGGCGACCGTGCCACATTGATGCTCGGAACTCTACCAATCATGATAGGCTTCCTGGCTGTGGTCGCCGCGCCGGTTGCGGTGATTGCCATGGCGGGGTTCCTGCTTATTGGATTGGGTATTTCAAATGTAGTACCTGTACTGTGTCGCCGCGCCGGCAAACAGAAGGTGATGCCGGTAGGCGTTGCGATCGCGGTCATCACGACAGCCGGCTACGCGGGTATACTGATGGGGCCTGCCAGCATCGGGCTCGTCGCACACATGACCGGCTTGCCTTTTGCGTTCGGCATGTTAGGCGCGCTCATGTGCATCGTCACGCTGTCGGCGCGGATGGTCATAGCCGACCCTCGCTAGGCCGCTGATCGAGAGGAAAAGGTTGCCGGCGCGTTTCGAACCGATGATCGGTTGCGGCGCCGTCGGTTGAGACTGAGGGGCGATCAGGTCTCAACCTGATAGCAGTAAGACGGCACGTCTCGATCACAACCATTCCTCTGTTCCTGCGAGTCGGCTCGCTGAACCGTAGCTAGAATGTGCGTGTCACTTGGATGATCGGACGTCCAACCGCTGCTGACGAAGAGCGTGGGCAACGCGCGGCAAAGTCAACCGTTACGTCGAGGGACGGGGCAGCGAGGGGATACCCGCCCACGGATCCTCGGATCGGCCTGCTTACGCCACTTGTCGGGGCAAGCAGTTCGCTCTGGGGCCGTCCATTTGTTATCGGCAAGATATGCCCGATACGTTAGCTGAATGCCCTCCTCCAGTGAGGTCTGGGCACGCCAGCCGAGCCTGGCCAGACGACTGACATCGAGCAGCTTGCGCGGCGTGCCGTCCGGGCGCGATGTGTCGAAGCTGATCTCGCCGCGAAAACCGACGGCGGCCGCGACCATGAGTGCGAGTTCGGCGATGGTGATGTCCTCGCCGGTGCCGATGTTGACCAGTTCCGGCGAGGAATAGGTCTTCATCAGATGGATGCTGGCGTCGGCGAGATCGTCGACATAGAGGAATTCGCGGTGCGGCGCGCCGGTGCCCCACATCGCGACGCTGCCCGCGCCCGAGACCTTGGCCTCGTGGAAGCGGCGGATCAGCCCGGCGACGACGTGGCTGTATTCGGGGTGATAATTGTCGCCGGGGCCGTACAGATTGGTCGGCATCACACTGATGAAGTCGGAGCCGTACTGGCTGCGATAGGCTTCCGCCATCTTGATGCCGGCGATCTTGGCGATCGCGTAGGGCTCGTTGGTCGGCTCCAGCGGGCCGGTCAGCATCGAGTCCTCGCGCAGCGGCTGCGACGCCAGCCGCGGATAGATGCAGGACGAGCCGAAGAACATCAGCTTCTCGCAGCCATTGGCGTGCGAGGCCTGGATCACGTTGGTCGAGATCGCCAGATTGTCGTAGAGGAACTCGGCGCGCAGCGTGTTGTTGGCGACGATGCCGCCGACCTTGGCCGCGGCGAGGAACACCGCCTGCGGCCGCTTGGCGGCGAACCAGGCATCCACCGCGGCCTGGTTGCGCAGGTCGACCTCGCTGCGCGAGATCGTCAAGAGGTCCGCCCCCTCGCGCGCCAGCCGGCGCAGCAGCGCCGAGCCGACCATGCCGCGATGGCCGGCGACGAAAACCGTCTTGCCCTTCAGTTCAAACGGAGCGTTTGCCATTGGCGGCGTCCTGTCTGGCTTCGGCGAGATCGCCGGCGACCATTTCCTTCACCAACTTCGCGAACGACGTCTTCGGCTTCCATCCGAGCTTGGCGCGCGCCTTGCTGGCGTCGCCGATCAGAAGATCGACCTCGGTCGGGCGGAAATAGGTCGGGTCGATGCGCACCACGGTCTTGCCGGTTGCCTTGTCGATACCGACGTCGTCGACGCCCTTGCCGCGCCATTCGACGCTGCGGCCGACCTCGGCAAACGCCAGCTCGATGAATTCGCGCACCGAGCGGGTCTCGCCGGTCGACAGCACGAAATCGTCGGGGCTATCTGCCTGCAGGATCATGTGCATGCCCTCGACATAGTCGCGGGCATGGCCCCAGTCGCGCTTGGCCTCGAGATTGCCGAGATAGATCGTCTTCTCCAGGCCGACCTCGATGCGGGCGACGCCGCGGGTGATCTTGCGGGTCACGAAGGTCTCGCCGCGAATCGGGCTCTCGTGATTGAACAGGATGCCGTTGCAGGCGAACATGTTGTAAGCCTCACGGTAGTTCACCGTGATCCAGTAGCCATAGAGCTTGGCGACGCCATAGG
The DNA here is from genome assembly GCF_900696085.1 of Bradyrhizobium ivorense. Lineage (GTDB taxonomy): Bacteria > Pseudomonadota > Alphaproteobacteria > Rhizobiales > Xanthobacteraceae > Bradyrhizobium > Bradyrhizobium ivorense. The sequence continues at coordinate 103,335 of NZ_CAADFC020000008.1, read as the reverse complement.
GCGAGCGCGGATAGAACGGGGTGGTCTCCTTCTGGGGCACTTCCTGCACCAGGCCGTACAGTTCCGAGGTCGAGGCCTGGTAGAACCGGGTCTCCTTTTCCATGCCGAGAATGCGGATCGCCTCCAGGAGGCGCAGCACGCCGATCGCGCCGGCGTTGGCGGTGTATTCCGGGCTCTCGAACGAGACCGCGACATGGCTCTGGGCCGCCAAATTGTAGACCTCGGTCGGCCGGATCTGCTGCATCAGCCGGATCAGATTGGTCGAATCGGTCATGTCACCGTAGTGCATCAGGAACGGCACATTGCCGACATGCGGGTCCTGATAGAGGTGATCGACGCGCGCGGTGTTGAACGAGGACGACCGCCGCTTGATGCCATGCACGGTGTAGCCGAGGCCGAGCAGATATTCGGCGAGGTAGGCACCGTCCTGCCCGGTGACACCGGTGATCAGCGCCACGCGCCGCTTCGAGTCCTGAGCCGCCATGGTTTCTCTTAGTTCCGCCGGAACGAAAGCGCCCTTTCGAAACGCAATTTGCGGAGCGCTTTCTCGATCTAGATGCGCAAGCGCGCACCACCCGCAATAAGAGGAAAGCGATCGTTACTCTAGGTCATACATCTCATATAGAAATGTGCACTATATACATTGATTTATTCTCGACTGTACCATTCAGGTTCAAGAAAAGAACGTCCGTTAACACAGGCGGCCCGCCTGACACCCGCGATGGTCCTAAGCAAACGAGCGGGACGAAAACGCCGTACGCGCAGCCAGACGCGATGCTCCAGCGATGTTTCCAATGAGATAGATGCCGACGGTGTTATCCAGGTACATGCTATATCCATTTTGCGTGGTCTCGCCACGGCCGGATAGAGTGATGTGCTGAGGTGCAGTTGTCGATGCATTTGGGAATGACGGCATACAAGCCAGCACAGCGAAGCTGCACACCAATATCGTATTCTACAAAGCGGACGCACCTTCAGAGTCCGAACAGAGCACGCAATCTGGTCAATAGGGTCATCGATCAGTTCGCATAGTGGACGGCAGACGCAAGACGAAATGAGAAAGAGTAGCAAACGTTGGTATAGGTCTTCGAACGTTTCGATATCAAAAGCTTACGTTCGTACAATAGAGTGTTGGATGCCAATCGTATAGCTTACATCCGAGTATGATGAGCGTCTTAAGCCAGCACGACAAAATCGTTCCAAACAACACAGGACATACATACTAGAGCGGCTGCGTAAATACACCGACGGCTGGCCATGTCGAAAGTGCCGTGAGGCGGCTTCCCTTATCCAATGGAGCGCGGCCGGTGCAGGCCTCTCGTGGAGACCCTCGGTGAGGGGCGGGGCTCAGTTGCCCCTACACCAGCTGCTAACCGGACCGGCCGCGTCGCAGCTCGCTTTCTCGGGAGTTTGAGCTGAAGAGCCGTGAATGGCTCATCAGCGGCGATGAGCCAAATAGGATATGACGTTTTACTGTGAGACAACTAGTCTGCCGATCTGGTTCAAATGTCCTCAATCTATGAAGCCTGAGGGCTTGCGCGATATGTCCTCGCAGCGGGCTTATTGCGACGCCGATGGCTATCGTCGCCATCGAGCAACGGGTCTGTTTGTTTTGGGATTAGATGCCGCACCAAGCCGCGCAAGCGTGCCCGGATATGGAGCTCACCTCGAAGCAGCCACGCCATTCGCTGCCGCATCACAGTTTATACCCGATGGCGGCAAGCAAAGGCGTAGCGTGGCTGGGCGAGGCGATGATGGTTGAAAGAGACCGAACTCACGCTGTGAATGCGGCGGCGATACAGGCAGCCGCGTCAAATTCCGAGCTTGATCCCCTTACCAATCGGGTACGCGAATTTCGTGAAAATGCTCTTTTAGGGGATGTTTGGCTTCTTGAACTTGGGCTGCATTGATCGATATGTGTGGAATAGTAGGCATCTTGGGACGTGGTCCGGTCGCTGGGCAATTGATCGCTTCGCTCAAGCGATTGGAATATCGTGGCTATGACTCCGCGGGCGTCGCGACGCTCGAAGGTCTCCATATTGAGCGCCGGCGCGCTGAAGGTAAGCTGAGAAACCTTGAGGAGCGGCTGCGCGATTATCCGCCGTCAGGTCATAGCGGTATTGGTCACACTCGCTGGGCGACGCATGGAAAACCCACCGAGAGCAATGCTCACCCGCATGCAACGGAAAATGTCGCGATCGTTCATAACGGGATCATTGAGAATTTCCGCGAACTGCGGGCCGAACTGGAGCGGAATGGAGCTCATTTCAGCTCAGAGACGGACACCGAGGTGGTGGCGCATCTCGTCGAATCGTACCTCAAGAATGGCTACTCGCCGCAGGATGCGGTACAAGCCTCGCTGCCACGACTGCGCGGAGCTTTCGCTCTGGCATTCCTGTTCAAAGGCCATGAGGATCTTTTGATCGGCGCGCGCAAGGGGTCGCCCCTTGCGATCGGGCATGGTACCGGCGAAGTTTATCTAGGATCGGACGCGATCGCACTCGCGCCCTTGACTGATGCCATCACCTATCTTGAAGACGGCGACTGGGCCGTGCTTACCCGCACGATCTGCATGATCTATGGCGCAGACGGGACGGTCGTCCATCGGGAAACATCAAAGTCTGGCGCGTCGTCACTCCTGGTGGACAAGGTGAACTATCGCCACTTCATGGCCAAGGAAATCCACGAGCAGCCGACAGCGGTCGGTCAGACATTGGCGCATTATCTCGATATGTCAGCCGAACGCGTAGCCCTGCCGCTCACACTACCGTTCGACTTTAATTTTATTCAGCGCATCTCAATTACGGCGTGCGGCACGGCAAGTTATGCCGGTTATATCGCCAAATACTGGTTCGAGCGGCTGGCGCGCCTGCCTGTCGAAATCGATGTTGCGTCCGAGTTCCGCTACAGGGAGGCGCCTCTGCGCCACGGCGATCTCGCGATCGTCATCTCGCAGTCGGGGGAAACCGCCGACACGCTGGCTGCGTTGCGCTATGCCAAGAGCCAGGGCCTGCACACGATATCCGTGGTCAACGTCTCGACGTCGACGATCGCGCGCGAGAGCGAATCCGTGCTGCCGACACTGGCGGGTCCAGAAATCGGCGTCGCCTCCACCAAGGCATTCGTCTGCCAGCTGGCGGTGATGGCGGCGCTTGCCGTCGCAGCAGGCAAGGAGCGCGGCAAGCTGTCCGAGTTCGATGAATCGGAACTCGTACGTGAGCTTATCGAAGTGCCGCGGCTGATTGCTGCGGCGCTGTTGGTCGAACCACAGATCGAGAAGCTCGCGCGTGATATCGCAAAGGCGAGCGACGTGCTATATCTCGGCCGAGGCACATCGGCGCCCCTGGCGTTGGAAGGCGCGCTCAAGCTGAAGGAAATCTCCTATATCCACTCAGAAGGTTATGCCGCCGGCGAGCTCAAGCACGGACCAATCGCATTGATCGATGAGACCATGCCCGTGGTGGTGATAGCACCTTACGACGACGTCTTCGAGAAAACCGTCTCGAACATGCAGGAAGTCGCCGCTCGAGGCGGCAGCATTATCTTGATCACCGATGCGAGGGGCGCTTCGGAAGCGACGGTGGATACGCTCATGACCATTGTGTTGCCAAACATGGCTGCAAGCTTTACGCCCATGGTTTATGCCATCGCGGTGCAACTGTTAGCCTATCATACCGCCGTGGTTATGGGAACGGACGTGGATCAGCCGCGCAATCTTGCAAAGTCGGTCACTGTTGAATAGACGTCGCGCCAACGTTGACGTGCTCTCCCGTGACAGTTCTGCGGATACAAGAACATGACAGACAATAGTCTGGCTCGCCGCCGCGTTCTGCCCGAGATTGTCGAGACTACGATCTGCGAATGGCTCTGGTCCGGCGCCAACAGCCCTCGGAAGGAGAGCGATCCGATGGCCCGAAAAGGCGAACTTTCGGCCGATCTCATTCGTGATTGACGCTAGTCAGCTTACCGTCAGGTCGCCTGGCTACTTTGGCGTGGCCCAATGAGCCTCAAATCAATAAGAAACTCTCTTGCCTTAGGAGTACGGATCCTCATGTACGGTCGAATCGGTGGATATTATAAAGCAGATACGTGGGCATCCCACGACGGACACGTGGATGCAGGAGATTTCGAGGGCAGGTTCGCCAACATGCACCTGTCCGCAGCGGAGCCGACCTCCTCTTCTGCAGCGCCAACGTATTCCCTCGTGACCAAACCTCCGATAGTGCCGATCGACAAGGAGACGTTTCGCAGGGAAGCAAAGGTCTTCCAAAATGATGATGAAATATTGCGCATCGCCGAGAATCCGCGGGAGTACTCGCGTTTCGTATCGACGCGAGCTAAGAACGTCAGAGAGGCTGCAGAGGACTACGGCACGACCAGAGATTCGGAGAACGCGCGATACTACAGCTATGAACTAGGAAACAAAACTGTCGCACTGCTGCGGACGGAAGGCGGATACAGCATGAACGAATTCCACGACGACAGGTGGCGAGAACTGTTTCCCGGGCGAGAACACATCACCTCCGTCGTCGATCTTCAGCTTGCCCATCCCTTGGTGGAGAACGCAGGCGATATTCTGCTCGAGTATCAGCTTCGGCGAGATGCGCGAGAGGGCGAACAACCGTTGCTCAAATGGTATCCACTTAATGAAGAATCGAAAGTTCGCGCGGCGAAGTTAGGTTTCGTAGAGGTCGACGATTGCAATATGGTACTTGATCCTACTCAGCATCCTGACAAATGGACAACGAATAGCGCAGGTGAATGGCAGCGCGCCAACAAACCTGAACGATATCTCGCTAAAGCAGACGACGGAGAGCGCCGTAATGTTCATGTAGCAAGCTCCGGGTACGAGTACGAGGATGACTATATGTGATGTTAGACCGGTGAGAACACGTTGACACACTTCGTCTATCTTCCTGGTTCTTGCGAACGATAGTCGTAAACTGCAGTGCGCGCCTGGGGTGCGCCTGCCCCATTTGCCGCATCCCGTGGGCTCAATGAAGCGCAATCGTTTTACGGAAGAGAAGAGGTATTCGGCGCCTCCGGATTGCGCCACCGGAATTCCGCCTTCGGACTTGAGACAAGCCGGTAAAGTGCATTTCCGTGCGGCCCGCCGCGTTCATTCCGACCAAACACGAGAGCCAGGTTTCGCCTTGCCCGGTTCCGGGGTTCGGTACCATTTCCGCATCAAAGGTTTGATGCGAGATCGGTATTTGTGCGCCAACCAATGCGCCATCTTCTAGAATACGGCATGGTCGATGCGCCGGAATACGTGCGCAGGCCGGCGATCATGTCGACCGTGCTGACACCTTGATTGCCGGAAAGGGCTTCAGTGAGCTCGCGAACAAACCCCTTCGCCTTTTCCTTGGTATCGTTGTGACGACGGACATGCGCCTGTGCGCCCCTCGCTTGCGAATGAGGTTCCCGGGTGGCGTCAGCATGAACGTGTCCGTCGGATCGCAATGAACACATCACTCAACGCAGCAAGGCCAGGCGTCCCGCGCACCTCCAGGCGGGCGCCCTGGAACTCAACTGTCACGACGGCGCATCCGGTGATCTGGAAGGCTCCCCGGCGGCCGGTAGCGCCGCCTCCGACACCACCGGCACGAACGACAATGTATCGGCCAAAGCCGGCAGCACCAACTGACCCAAACGCGCCCGGCGCCGCCAGTAATGTACCTGCTGCGGCCGGCAGCCATGACGGCGTGCGATATCCGTGAGAGTCGCCCTTGGCTCAAGGCTTTCCCCGACGATCTGGACCTTCAAATCGTCCGGCCACTGCTTGCGACCTGAGCCAGCATACACTTCGATACGCGGCGACAACGGTCGTCTTATGTCGTCCACTGGTCGTCGATTAAGAGCACCCTTGCTGCAGGCGACTCCATCCCCATAGAAATCTTCCAATAGCTCCTGAAATGTGGTGCTTGAGATATCCACGATGGGTGGTTTAGCAGTTAGTGAGTACGGCCGTGCTGTTGCCGAAGATGAACCAGTGTAGTGCCTTTGCGGCGCAACCTGCATACCGGAGAAAACATCCTCGAAGCTTTGTGAGCGTCACGAGAGGATCACCGGTGCCCGGGCTTGACTTGCGCGGAATGCTCTGGATAGCGCGGTCGGGATGATTGACGCCGCCGGCGCGCGGTGATGGGTTGATCTCGGTTCGGAGCGGGCAACGGGGATCAGAATGACCAGCGAGTCGCAGCTGCGCGAGAAGCTTCGGAAGATCGAGGCGTTGTTCGTGGGTGCCGGAACTGCTGGTGAGCGCCTTGCAGCGGAAGCCGCGCTGCTGCGGGTGCGAGCCCGGGTCGAGGAACTCGCTCGCCACGATCCACCGATCGAACAGCAATTCTCACTTCCCGACCAGTGGTCTCGGCACCTGTTTTTGGCGCTTTGCCGTCGCTGCGGGCTGCGGCCGTTTCGTTATCACCGCCAGCGACGCAACACGGTGATGATCCGCGCGTCACGGGGCTTCGTCGACAAAGTGCTGCTGCCGGAGTTCACCGAGCTGGAGAGGGCGCTGCAAGTCTATCTGCACGAGGTGACGCTGCGCGTGATCCGCGAGGAGATCTATGACGACACCAGCGATGCGCAGGAAGTTCCAGATGCCCTGCCGTCGAACTGATCAGGCGGCGAGCTTTGCCGGCGAACTGTCGCGCTCGGCCCTCCAATTCCACGGCAGCAGCATGTGCAGCTGATTGAACTTGGTGCGCCCGGAAACGATGCGCTCGAGAACATCGGTCAGATAGTGCCGCGGGTCGATATCTTGCAGCTTTGCCGAGTTGATGAGCGAGGCGAGAATGGCCCATGTCTCGGCGCCGCCTTCACTACCGGCGAACAGGTAGTTTTTCTTTCCCAACCCGATCGGCTTGATGCTGCGCTCGACCGTATTGCTGTCAATCTCGATGCGCCCATCATCGAGGAATCGCGTCAGGCCTTCCCAATGGTTGAGAGTGTAGCGGATCGCCTTGCCAAGGCCGGATTTCTTCGAGACTTCCAGCAGTCGTGCCTCGAGCCAGGGCTTGAAGTCCTCTATCAACGGTCTGATGTCGGACTGTCGCACCGCAGCTCGCTGCGTCGCCGGCAAACCGCGGATTCGATCCTCGGTGGCGTAGAACATCGCGATCCGTTGCAGCGCTTCCGCGGCAATCGGCGACTTGGTCGCGACGTGAACGTCCCAGAACTTCCGCCGCGCATGCGCGAAGCAGAACGCCAGCTGCACCAGATGGCCGCCGCTCTTGATCAGGCCCTTGTAGGCGGCATAGCCGTCGACCTGCAGGATGCCGTGGTAGTCCCCGAACAGCTGCTTGGCGCGGATCGCCTTGCGATCCTCGGCGAACACGTAGACCACCGCCGGCGGCGCCGGGCCGCCCCACGGGCGGTCGTCGGTGGCGATCGCCCAGAACTGGCAGACTTTGGTTCTGCCACGGCCGGGATCGAGAACTGGCAGCGGCGTCTCGTCGGCAAACAGCCGCGGGTAGGACATCACCGCGTGGCGCAACAGCGCGTGAAGCGGCTTCAGCCACCAGGCGACGCGGCCCATCCACGCGGCCAGCGTTTGCCGGTCAAGCGTGATGCCTTGGGCGGCAAACATCTGTTCCTGGCGATACAGCGGCAGCTGGTAGCCGTATTTCATCACCGCGACGTGGGCCAGCAAGGCTTCCGTCACCATTCCACCGTCGATCGCCTGGGCCGGCGCGGGTGCCTGCAGTATACCCTGGCGGCATCCCCGGCAGCCGTACCGTGGACGCACGATGCGCTTGACCCGGTACTGCATCGGAATGACGTCGAATGCTTCCTTGACGGTCTCCCCGATCCTGTGCAGTTGCTCGCCGCAGCAGGGGCAGATGTGGCTCTTGATATCGATCACGACATCGATGCGCGGCAAATGCTCCGGAAGCTTCCCCCGGTTGCGTCGCGCCGGTCGCTTTCCACGGCCCTCCGCTCCGTCAGGCAGCCTGCCTCCGGTCACGTCGTCGTTGGCGGCGGCACGAGCCGCCTGTGCCCTGATGGTGAAGAGAGACAGCTGTCCGATATCCAGTGTCTTGGAGCGCGGACCGAAGATCGTGCGCTTGTACTGGGACAGGATCATCAGGAGCTTGTCGTTCTCCTGGATCGCAGCGTCGCGTTGGGCGATCGCTGCATCACGCTCGGTCGCCAGCGTGCTGCATTCCTCCGACAACGCCGCGAGCCGTGACGATAGCGCCATCACGGTTTGTCGGAGCAATGCTGGATCGAAAGGCAAATCACTCATGCAGAGTGATTCTACAACAACTCCGCATGAGTGACGAACGGCTCTTGATAATGATCAACCAGCTCGTACCGGCTGATCCACAACTCGCATCGACACATGCCTCCAGTCCGAGCCATCGATTAGCACCGAGAGCTGAGCATGAGATAGCGACATGACGCCTTCCTTGATCGGCGGCCAAGTGAACTGCCCCTCGATTCTTTTGCAGTAAAAGGACAAGGCCGCTTCCATCCCAGGTCAGGATCTTTACGCGATCTCGGCGCTTGGAGCGGAAGACATAAAGTCCCCCGTCGAACGGATTGGCTCCAAAGGCCTCGCTCACCAGCATCGCCAGCGAGTCCATGCCGCGGCGGAAATCGACCGGCTGCGTCGCAATCCAGATCGACAACCCAGCTCGAACCCCGATCATCGACCAACCGTCCTGACTGCCGCCAGCACCTCGCACAGTGCCTGCCGGTCGACTGTCCCCCTGATACGGATGCGAACCGCGCCGACCTCAATCTCGATCGCCGCCTGCTCCTCACTCGGGCCCCCACAGCCGGCGATCGCGACCGGGACAAAGCCAGCTGGCATGCCTCTGTCCCCTTGCTCCCCGGTGCCCTGGCGACGCCAGAGAAACAACAGGCTTGGACTGATGTCGTGTCGCCGCGCAACCGCGGACACGCTTGCACCCGGCGCAAAACTCTCCGCGACAATCGTCGCCTTTGCATCGGTCGACCAGCGCCGACGCCGGCCCGTCCCGGTGATGATCTCGACACGCTGCAGCGTGTCGGCGCCGTGTTCCAGGATAGGCATATGCCTATCCTTATCGCTATCCTTACGACTATCCTTAGACATTGTGACCTCGCGACAAAACATTCCGCGAGATCTTCCTAGCCCACCAGATCAACCCTCAGCACGTGGTCTCTGCATGACGCTCACGAAGCTTTGGCTGCCTTGATCTGTGCGCACCACCGGTTTCAGTTTGCGTCATTGCATCAAAGTCGGAACTAACCATCCATGGAAAGCTGGGTGAACCATCTAGTCGATTGTACATGGATGTTCGCGCTCCGATCTAAGAAACCTGGTATGAGTGTCAGGCTACTAAGGCCTAGCGGGACTTGAAAGTCAGACTGTCTGACGAGAAGCTGACTGCGCTGCCAAGAAGTTGATCGAGATCGTCTCTCGCGCGAAGCGCCTAGATCAGACCTAAAGTTGGCGGTCGGCTGATCGTTTCAGGTGTCTCCGCCGCCGCCGTTCTCCTCCAGTGCGGCATCTAGGTACTCTATCAGCGTATGTCCGGCGAAGGGCTTGGCCAAGAAGCCAGCCGCTCCCGCGCTCAGGGCTGAGGCGCGCACGCGGTCGTTGGGGAAGGCAGTAATGAAAATGAATGGCACACCGTAGCCACGGGTCCGCATTTCCGCCAGCAGGTCCAAGCCGCTCATAACCGGCATCTGCACATCCGTAATTACACAGGAGGTTTCGTTCAACCGCGGCGACCTCAAGAACTCCTCGGCCGACGCAAACGTTTGAACGACGTAGCCACGCGATTTCAAAAGGTTCTCTGTCGCCGCACGGACCGATGCGTCGTCATCAACGACAGAAATCAAAGGCGTGGACAAGACAGGCCCTCCTTGCGCGGGACTAGCGACTGCCGAGGCATTAGCCATCCCTGGACGAAAAGTGGGCTTGCGTGGTTAAATTGTAAAATCATACTTAGGTTTGTTCGGGACGGTTAGAACGGATTCCGAGCGTCTCAGTCATTCTGATCAAATCCGCCAGCGATCGGGCGCGCATCTTTTTCATCACGTGTCCTCGGTAGATCTTGACCGTAATCTCGGCGAGCCCCAGCTCGGCAGCTATCTGCTTGTTCATCAAGCCGGTAGCGACCAGTTTCATGACCGCCTGCTCGCGCGGGCTTAGGGTCTCAAATAGGGACTTGAGGTTCGCGACGGTCTGGTCGGCTTCCCGTCTTTTGCGATCGCGTTCGGTCGCCGCGATCACGGCGTCCAGCAGTTCCTGATCGCGAAACGGTTTGGTGAGAAAATCGACCGCTCCACCCTTCATGGCCCTGACGCTCATGGGAATGTCGCCATGGCCTGTAATGAAGATGATGGGAATATGAATGTTCGACTTGGCTAGCTCAGTCTGGAACTCAAGGCCGCTCAAGCCTGGCAGCCGGACATCAAGAACCAGGCAACTAACGACGTCCGGAAGCTTGCTCTGCAGCATTTCTCGTGCCGATCCGAATGCAACGACGTCCAGGCCGACGGATTGAAAAAGGTTTGTAAGCGACCGACGCATCGAGACGTCATCTTCGACAATGAAGACAATCGCATTTGCCGATGCCTCGGCGCTGCTGCCTTCGCGCTGGGGGTTTGAGCGTTCGTTCACGACACCACCTCCTTGTGCAACGGCAGGTCAAACCGAAAGCTCGCTCCGGGCCCCTGCTTGTGGACGATCGAAAGACGCCCTCCGTGAGCTTCCACAATCGAGCGGCAGATCGAGAGGCCCATGCCAAGACCGCTCGATTTTGTCGTGAAGAAGGGGTCTAACACCCGATCGGCGTCATTCTCCGCGATGCCGACGCCACTATCAGTCACCGCAAGCTGCACGTGTTCCATGTCGTCCCTAGATGACTGGATCACCAGTTCGCGGGTCCGGTCCGTAACTGCGTCCATAGCTTCGATCCCGTTCATCACCAGATTGATAATCACCTGCTGCAGCTGAATCCGGTCCCCCAGAACCGCCGGCAGCGCTGCCGTCAGCTCGGTTTTCAGTGTCACTTGGTGGCTAACCAGCTCACGATTCACCAGCGCAATGACATCCTTAACGACGTCGTTGATGTCGAGCGGAAGCATTTCGATCTCGCCCTTCTTCGCAAGCGCGCGAACGCGACGGATCACCTCGCTTGCCCTGATCGCGTCTTCGATTATCCATTCAACGGATGAGCGCGCGGCGGAAAGATCAGGAGTTTTGCGGCCCATCCAACTGAGGCACGCGTCGGCGTTGCTGATAATAGCGGCGAGTGGCTGGTTGATTTCGTGGGCGATGGAGGTTGTCAGCTCTCCTAACGTCGTCACGCGCGTCACATGCGCGAGCTCCGCTTGTGCCTTCCGCAGCTCTTGTTCGGCCTGATCTGCGCGGATAACAGCGGTGATGTCGGTGCTGACGCCACGGTAGCCAAGAAAAGTGCCGCTTACGTCAAAAAATGGCTTGCCGCTCGTCCGGACGTAGATCGGAGATCCCATCCGGTTGACGGCGCGATAGACCAGATCACGAAATGGCAGATGTGCCTCTAGCCTTGCACGATGTTGCTGCCATTTCTCAGGTTCGTCTTCCAAGTCGCAAGCAATGTCCCAACGCGGCAGACCCAGGAGGCCTGTGGCCAGGATTCCCGCAGCGCTGGTATGTTCCGATAAGTGAGTGACTTTATGGTCTGGCCCGGTCTCCCAGAGCCAGTCGGAAGCCGTTTCGGCGTAGTCGCGAAAGCGCTGCTCGCTTTCGCGCAGCGCAGCAAGTGTGCTTTCCAGGCGTTCTCTGGCTGCGTATTGCTCAGTGACATCCATATGTGTCCCGATGAGCTCGCCGATATTGCCGTCGCTGCCAACCACGACATGAGCCACAGAATGTATGTGCCTCATCGAGCCGTCCGGGAGCAAGATTCGAAAATCATATTCAAAGCGGTTTTGCTTGCCGTCTCTCGCAAGTCGCTGCACTTCCTGAAGCCGCGGCAGGTCGTCCGGATGGATCCGCGAACGAATAGTCTCTATGGACAGGCTCTCTTGCGGGTCGAAGCCGAAGAGACGATTCACTTCGGCGGAGCGATACACAAAATCGACTCCGTGGACGTCCCATGACCAACTGCCAGTATGACTGAGATGCTGGGCTTCGGCCAGATAGGCCTCGCTGCGGCGTAGCTGCTGCTCTACTTGCTTTGTAACTGTGATATCCGTCGCTGCCCCGACAAACTCGATTTCGCCAGAGGCAGTTGTCGTGGCTCGCGCCTGCGCGCGGATGTGCTTCACCGAGCCGTCCGGTAGCAGCAATCGGTATTCATGCTCGAACTCCTGTGCGTCTTGCATCACTCGATCGATCGTCTGTTGGACGGAAGCTCGATCTTCCGGGTGCGTGCGCTCGACGACGAGTTGCGGGCTCGGTATCGTCTTCGGATCCAACTGGAAAATTCGAAAAAGCTCTTTTGACCAAAAAACCTCGCCAGTGGCGACATTCCAGCCGAAGCTGCCTGTGTGGCTCAACTCCTGCGCTTGAGCCAAATGGGCTTCGCTGCGCTGTAGGGCAAGTTCCGTCCGCCGTTTTTCCGTGATATCTTCGCAGGCTATCAGGACAACCGGCTTGTCATCAGCCCAAAGCATGGCTTTGGCATTTTCTCGCACCCACAGGACCGCGCCGTCTTTCCTGACCTTTTGGGCGTCCCAGGTTTGCGATTGACCGATATCTTCAAGGCATGTGCGAATGCACGTGCGAGCGAACTCGCGATCCTCCTCCGGAAAGAGCCTCAGGACGGATTGACCGATCAGTTCGGAGCGCGCATAGCCGAGGTGTGTCGCGCCGAACGTGTTGACGTTGAGGATGGTACCGGTTTCGTCGATCATGACGTACATGGCCGGATTGTGCTCAAAGATTGCGCGCCACCGCTTTTCACGGTCTTTCAAATCGGCCGTGCTGCGCCGGAGCTCGGCCGCAGTCTCACGCGCAGCCTCTCGTTCCTGGCGGATCTTTCCAATCAGGTGCGTTCCGACAATCGAGACGGTAAAGAATGCGACAACCACCAGAAGAACTTGAGGGTCGTCGATCCGCAGACTGAACGCCGGCGGCGCAAAGTAGTACGCCAAAGCAGCGATAGCTAAGACCGAAAGCGCGGATGACGCGATAAAGCTGCCGATCAATGAAAACAGCAATATAACCAGCAAATAGCCGAACGCCGTCGCAGCGAAATGTGTTTGAAGGTACAAGGAAGCTAGCGTCACCACCGCCAGCGTTACGCTGCCGAAAGTAAACTGCGTGGCAGAACGTTTGAAGTTATTGATCTGGTTATACATTCTTGGACCGTCCGGCCTTTCTCCGGCGGGAGAGTTATAACATTTTAGGCAAAAATGGGGCAATCCCTTCGGCTCCACGCTCGCGAGCGGTTCCGGGCGAATTGCTTGCAGCTGAACTCAGCACGTGCCGAAGAAAGGCGCATTACAAACGTAGGTATAGTTGTTCTAAACCTTTCCATATGGCGCGCTGACGTGCGTACAATCGGGGCTCATATGTCTGTTTTCCTTCACTGCGATAGCCCGTTGGCAGGCGCGCGCGGCTGTGGAGGCGCGGCCGAGCACAATTCCGTGCCGCCAAGGCACGTCCAACGACGAGGATAGCTGCTGCCGCGAACCCACCAAGACCCCGACGCTGAACAATGAGGCGCGCGTCGTTAAATCTCTAGAAGAGCGCCGACAAGCAGTGGAGCGCCTTGACGTTTGCTCCATGCGATCCATCTCGACTTGGTGAAAGTGCCAATCTGGTTCACGAGTCATCACTGGCGCAGCATCAGTGGACGAGGCCAGTCCGGTGGCCGCGCACCAAGCCGTTTCATGGGGAGATCCAGTACCTTGGCCCGTCAGGCCGGCCAGTTCGGTCGGAATCGTCTGCCTCCGGCCAACCTTGCCGGCATTTGGATCGCGTTGGGGCGCGACACCGATTCGTGGTGCGATCCGCAGATTCGCGAGAAGAACTCCGGCTCGCAGTTCAGTCGGCTGCGCCGATTGAACTGCGAAAAAATCACGGAGTTGGCTACGCTCAGTTCGAGCGCGCCTTGAAATCACGGATAGGACCTGGAGCCTACCTCCTGGAGCTTCGTGTATCGATACCGGCGGTGGGCTGTTTGAGCCGGGCATGCAGCGTCGCGTCGTCGAGCTCGCCTTCCCACCAGGACACGAACACAGCGGCGATGCCATTGCCGGTGATGTTGGTAAGGGCTCGCACCTCGCTCATGAACTTGTCGATCGAGAATACGATCGCCATGCCCGGCACCAATGCCGGGTTGACCACCGACAATGTCGCGGCGAGTGTGATGAAGCCTGCGCCGGTGACGCCGCTTGCTCCCTTCGAGGTCAGCATTGCCACGAGCAAGATCGTGAGCTGTTGGCCAAAGGTGAGATCGACCCCGAGTGCCTGGGCAATGAACAAAGTCGCAAGCGTCATATAAATGTTGGTGCCGTCGAGGTTGAAGGAGTAGCCGGTTGGCACCACGAGGCCGACCACGGGCTTTGAGCAGCCCAGCCGCTCGAGCTTCTCCATCAATTGTGGCAGCGCGCTTTCCGAGGACGAGGTGCCAAGCACGATCAGAAGCTCGTCTTTGATATAGATAATGAACTTGAAGATCGAGAAGCCGACGATCCGCGCGATCAGGCCGAGCACGACGACCACAAATATCGCGGCCGTCGCATAGAATAGTACGATCAGCCCGATCAAATTACCGAGCGCCGCCGGCCCGAATTTGCCGATCGTGAAGGCCATCGCGCCGAACGCACCGATCGGGGCCGCTTTCATGATGATGGCGATCACGCCGAACACTGCGTGCGCGACGTCGTCAATCATGCCGCGCAGTCGCTCTCCACGCTCCCCCAGCGCCATCAGCGAAAAGCCAAACAGGATCGCGAACAGGAGCACTTGCAGAACATCGCCGCGGGCGAGGGCGCCGATCACAGTATCGGGAATGATATTGAGAAAAAAATCGACGGTCTTCGAGGCTTCCGCCTGCTTGACGTAGTTGGCGACCGCCGCAGCGTCCGGTTTGACCGCAAGGCCATGGCCGATCTGGACCAGATTGCCCATGACAAGGCCCAACACCAAGGCAAAGCTCGATACGATCTCGAAATAGATCAGCGCTTTGACGCCGACGCGCCCGACTTTCTTTGCGTCCTGAATATGCGCGATCCCGGATGCGACGGTGCAGAAGATGATCGGTGCGATCACCATCTTGATCAGCTTGATGAAGCCATCACCGAGCGCTTTGACCCAGTCGTTGGTCGCGACCGACGGCCATAGCCAGCCGACGATGGCGCCAATCACGATCGCGATCAACACCTGAACGTAGAGAATTTTATACCAAGTCTGCGACGCGCGCGCGGGCGCCGCAGTTGCCATGGTGGTCATGACGCTTCCTTCCCGAATACACTCGAATGCGCGCCGCTACATCGTTGAGAGGCGACGGCATCATACGAGGCTGTCATTTTAGCCGTGTCCGATTGAAGACGATTCCGGGAGCCGGCGCGTCATTCCAAAGGCAGGCGTTCAGTTACGTTATCTTTTTTCGTCAAGCAAGATCCGCACCAGAGCCTAACCTGCAGACGATCGAGTCGCCGTCGGATAAGCGGCCTGTCTTCTGACGAGGTCTGATTGAATCTTCGAATGGCATTTGTGAGGTCGGTCGCGAAGGCGTTGCTCAGCGTCATGCCGCATTTTGCTGGCAAGTTTCCCGAGGCACGTCTCGGCATAGAAATCCTAGAGTGATCGGTACGCTTCAAGTGCTGAGCTTGATGCAACAGTACGTTACATTGGTAAAATTGATTGTTTGGATCGTAGGCATCCAGGCGATGGAAGCGTGCGACATCTAGCGGGCTGGTCGATGTGAGGTCGTATCCGCATCGGCGCTCGCCGAGCAGTTAGGCGTCTCGGCGTTGCGATGGAGTTCTCAACTCGTTCATTCCGCTCTGGCAGTTTTGAACGTTCTTCTTCTGAACTCTTTGCCAGGCAGGACGAGACCAATGTGACTTATTCTTGCTGCGGATGTCCCGGCGAGTTTGAATCGAGTTGCGACAATCGGATGGCGGTGGACGTGCTCCGGTATCGTCCGGTAAAACCGATGGTTCGGCAGAATTTCTGCGCAAAGTGATTCTGCCTCCGCATTGTGAAGGCGCCCGATCAACTTGCCATGCCCATCCGTGCAAGGTGCGTCTTTGCAGCCGCGAGTGGTGATCGACCAAGGTCGTAGGCTGGATGGGCGCTAGATAGAAGCGAGCTTTGCCGCCAAGCGCTGGGGATGAATAGCGCTTCAACTTGGGGTGTCGAAAGTCGCTTCCTCGATATTCGGTATCCCTCCAGAGCGCGCGCTTCTCCATGATGATGGCACGAAAGTGCCGCCGTTCGCGGCCGGCCTCTCACCTGGAGCTCTCAAATGCCCGATTCGATGTCAGATCTAGCGACGCGGTTCCTGCGTACACCGGAGGCTGCGCGTTATCTTAGCCTATCCGGCCGCACGCTCGAAAAGCACCGCACATATGGCACGGGGCCAGCGTATCGAAAGATCGGCGGTCGCGTGATCTACGCACTGGATGATTTGAGAGCGTGGGCCGATCTCGGCACCAAGACGTCGACGTCCGATCCCGGCAAGGGGACTGTGCTGCCGGCCAAGAAGCGCCCGATGCTGCGTCCCTACGCTGGACAGGAACCTCGCCGATAGCCGTACGAGGCCGCGACAGTGCAGGGACGAGATGCAGCGGGATATCCACGATGGCGAGGTTGGATTCAGCCGGTAGCTGTTTTGGTGCGCCGCAAGATCCTACCAAGCAGCTCGATCGGCATCTTGGATCATCTATGTATACAGAAAATCCATTGTAAGCCCGCATGTTCGTCATTTTTTCGGCCCGTTTCGATTCAATGTATACAGTCAGTGTCCATAAGCGAGGAATCGGCACATGAGCCATTGCTTTCCGACGAACGTCTGGTACGCGGCCGCTTGGGATGCAGAGGTGAAGCAGGCGCTGTTGCCGCGCACGATCTGCGGCAAGCACGTTGTGATGTATCGACGCGCCAACGGAGAGGTGGCGGCACTGGAGGATGCCTGTTGGCATCGGTTGGTGCCGCTCTCAAAAGGGCGTCTTGAGGGCGACAGCGTCGTCTGCGGCTATCATGGGCTGAAATTCAACGCGCAGGGCCGCTGCACCTTCATGCCCTCGCAAGAGACGATCAACCCCTCCGCCTGTGTGCGTGCCTATCCTGTGGTCGAGCGCGATCGCTTCGTCTGGCTGTGGATGGGTGATCCCGCGCTGGCCGACCCACGCTTGGTGCCGGATATGCACTGGAACGATGATTCCGCTTGGGCCGGTGATGGTGACACCATTCACCTGAAATGCGATTATCGTCTGGTTGTCGACAACCTCATGGACCTGACGCACGAAACTTTTGTGCACGGCGCCAGCATCGGCAATGACGCCATCGCGGAAGCGCCGTTTGACGTCACCCATGGTGAGAAGACCGCTACCGTAACGCGCTGGATGAAGGGGATTACCGCCCCGCCGTTCTGGGCCAAGCAATTGCAAAAACCTGGTCCGGTAGACCGCTGGCAAATCATTCGTTTCGAGGCGCCGTGCACCATCAATATCGACGTCGGAGTGGCGCCCGCTGGAACAGGCGCGCCGGAAGGCAACCGATCGGCCGGCGTCAATGGTATTGTCCTCAACACCATTACGCCCGAAACGGAAACGAGCTGCCATTATTTGTGGGCCTTCGTGCGCAATTATCGCCTGAACGAACAGCGCCTGACCACCGAACTCCGCCAAGGCGTTTCTGGCATCTTCCGCGAGGACGAGGTCATTCTCGAGGCGCAGCAGCGCGCGATCGACGAAAATCCAGACCGGGTCTTCTATAATCTCAACATCGATGCCGGCGCGATGTGGGCTCGCCGCTTGATAGATCGCATGATCGAGGCCGAGAATCCGTCGCAAGGTCGACAGGCCGCGGAGTAGGGCATGGTCGAGCGCGACAGCGATCGTTCCGTCTCGCAGACAGTACGCGCCCAGCTCAGCTTGCGCGACCTGATCCTTTCGGGTGACTTGCGGCCAGGCGAGCGGATCTCCGAGTTGCAGGCTGTGGAGACGACCGGCGCATCGCGCACCCCGGTGCGAATGGCATTGGTCCGGCTGGAGGAGGAAGGACTTCTGGAAGCGATCCCTTCTGGCGGTTTCATGGTGAAGGCATTCTCCGAGCGAGATGTCCTGGATTCGATCGAGCTGCGTGGCACGGTGGAGGGTCTGGCCGCGCGCTTTGCCGCCGAGCGCGGTGTTTCGTCGCGCGATCTTGAGCCTCTAAAAGGATGTCTTGACGAGATCGACGGCTTGGTGCGGCAGGATCCAATCTCCGTCGAGGCGTTCTCCTCCTACGTCGCGCTCAATGCGCGTTTTCACGCGCTATTGACCGAATTGTCGCGCAGTCCTCCCTTGATCCGGCAGGTCGATCGCG
Source organism: Bradyrhizobium ivorense (assembly GCF_900696085.1). Lineage (GTDB taxonomy): Bacteria > Pseudomonadota > Alphaproteobacteria > Rhizobiales > Xanthobacteraceae > Bradyrhizobium > Bradyrhizobium ivorense. The sequence continues at coordinate 84,863 of NZ_CAADFC020000008.1, read as the reverse complement.
CGTCGGCCCTCCCATTCGCTTCGCCCAGCGGCTTTGTGATGACCCAATCGACACTGCCGGATGCGCGCCACACACTGTTGATTGCGCAAGATCAACATCGCGTCGTGGTCGACGCAATCGAAAATCGCGAAGGAGCACGGGCCGAAGCAATCATGCGCGAGCACGCCCGAGTAGCGGCGCGCAATCTGCGCCTGGTGCTCAGGAACAAGACGCATTCTGACCTGCTGCCAGGACTGGCCCTCATCAGGATGGCAGGCGATTAAAGGAAATCTCCATGCGGTTCATTGAAAGCTGGACACCCGCAACGCTCGTCGCGACGCGCGATCTGACACCTTCGATCCGCGAGTTCCTGATCAAACCGGAAAACTTTGATGGCGCGGCTTATCCGGTCGGCAGCCATATCAATATCGCCGTCACGATCGATGGGCGCCCGGAGGCGCGGTCCTATTCCTTGGTCGGCGAAGCCGACCGAACCGGTTATCGTATCGCCGTGCGGCGCGCAGAGGACTCCCGCGGCGGCTCGCAGTACATGTGGTCGCTCGCGCCGGGTGCCCGATTGACCATTACATTGCCGGCCTCTTTGCTGCCGATTGACTGGGCGCGCCGGCACTACTGCCTAATCGCGGCCGGCATCGGCATTACGCCACTGATCGGGGCAGCTCAGGCGTTGGCGCGCCGCGATGCCGACTTCACTCTGCATTATGCTGTGACGTCTCGTGAGCAGGCCGTCTATTTGGATGTTCTCGCTCCCTTGCTGAACGAGCGGCTTATTGTCCATGCAGGCAACGAAGGGCGCAGGCTCAATTTGGATGACTTGTTCGCTTCGCTGCCGCCCGACGCCTTGACCCTCTTGTGCGGTCCGATCCGGATGCTCGATGCCGCGCGCCGGGCCTGGACTGGTGCAGGACGCGCACTGTCCGACCTACGCTACGAGACCTTCGGCTCGAGCGGCTCGCTGCCGACCGAGGGGTTTCGGGTGCGCCTTGCAGATCAGGCCATTGAGATCGAGATTCCGCGCGATCGCTCGTTGCTGGACGTGCTCAATGGGGCCGGTTACGAGGTGATTTCGGATTGCCGGCGCGGTGAGTGCGGCGTCTGCGCCATCGATCTCGTCAAAATCGACGGTGAGCTTGACCACCGCGACGTTTTCTTCAGCGAACAGCAAAAGCACGCGAACGAAAAGATCTGTGCATGTGTTTCTCGCGCTCGCGGCACGATCACCGTCGATATACTGCATCGCCCGGACGCGCTATAGCTTCGCTGCAACTTCTTGTTTTAGGTAGCAGATCGTTGCCTCAGAACTCGGCAACCAACGCATGGCTATGGTTTGCTACGTTATCATAGAACAGTGCGCGCATGATTGCCGGATGGCGGTCCGCAGCCTGTCTTGCTCCTCGACAAGGCGAAAGTCGAGTACGGACTGAACTCCGAGAGTCGATCGCGTCCATTCTCGCAGTGGGGCTGTGACGGAGGCTCTGCGATTATACACGCTGGCCTTTGAGGGACACTGACAGGCAACCAACACTTCGAAGCAGCATCCACGTGAGGATTTGCATCGAGGCGTTGCGGATGCGCGCATCTCGGGCTGCCACTCTGCCGTCTCATTCTGCGGTCGCTGTCTGCTTGAGAACAAAGATGCCGGAAACCCGACAGCGCGTTAGGTTCATCCCGCAGTAGGGCTGGCAGCCACGCGCGTTTTTCTCACGTTAGACGCAGAGCCCACCACATTTCGCAAGCGGCACGCGGATTGCTGGTTGGTGAGCTAAGGAGCGGCCGCCGTCGGGCCGGTCGAAGCTGCCCTGTCACAGGAGTTTCCGATGAGCCTTGCGATTCTGCTTTTGCTTGCAGAAACGACGCGATCGCTGCGCCGGTATGGCGACGTGCTCTCGCCGGTGGGCTGACACACATGGATGCCCTTTCGTCAGAAATCTGGCAATCCGTTGCGCTCACGGTCGAGCTCGCCAGCGTGACGACAATGATCCTGCTGGTGATTGGCGCGCCGCTCGCGTGGTGGTTGGCACGGTCAAAAACGGTTTTGAGCGAGGCGGTGGCGACAATGGTCGCGCTGCCGCTTGTGCTGCCACCCACGGCGCTCGGTTTCTGCGTACTCGTCCTGCTCGGTCCGAACGGACCAGGGGGTCTTCTCGCCTCTTTCTGGGGCGAGCACACACTCGCCTTTACCTTTGCAGGAATCGTGGTCGGATCGGTCCTCTCGGCGCTCCCTTTGGTGGTGCAGCCGATCCGTAGCGCCTTTGTTGCGATGGGCAACCACCCGCAGGACGTTGTGGCAAGTCAGCGCGTTTCTGCGTTGTTCGCCTTCATTACCGTCGGCCTGCCGCTGGCACGGCTGGAGTTCCTCAAGGCTGGCCTGGTTGGCTTTGCTCATACGATCGGCACCTTCGGTGTCGTGATGATGATCGGAGGCAACATTCCTGGGCGCACTAAGGTGTTGTCAGCCTATGTCATTGACTACGTCCAAGCATCGCGCTGGCGCGAGGCAGGCTGGGTTGCCGGCGGTATGGTAATGTTTGCCTTTGCGGTCATGTTCACTTTGACCCTCATCGACAAAAGATGTGCCAGGAGAGGCACGTGAGGGGCAGACGTACCAGGCCGGATCGAAGCATCTTCGGCGTACTGGCCAAGCTGGCCGGTCAACCGAGCAGCAGTATTGCAAGTTAGATCCGTTCATTCTTGACGAGGATACAATGAACAAGCTCGTTGCAGCCGCGGCGGCCGCTGGTATCAGCTTTAATTCAGCACACTCCGCGCCTTTGCCCGAGGCGAGGGCCGATGACGTCGGAGTTTCCAAGCAGCGCCTTGCCAAACTGGACGAGTTCTTCGCTGGCGAGATCGCAACCAAGCGCGTGCCGGGCGCAGTGGTTGCAATCGCCAGAGACGGCAAGCTGATTCACTACAAGGCGTATGGGCAACTCGATCCTGAAAAAGGAACCTCGATGAGGCTCGATGCGATATTCGCGCTCGCATCTATGACCAAACCGATGGTGGCGGTTGCTGGGCTTACCCTCATGGAACAGGGTCGCCTGCCTCTGCGGGCCAAACTTACGGATTACTATCCCGAATTTGCAAACATGAAAGTGGGAGTACCGCAAGCTGACGGTTCATTAAAATTCGAAGCGCAGAGTTCCCCGATCTACGTCCACGACCTTTATCGCCACACATCAGGTCTCACCTATGGCACGCCGCCGGACAGCTCAGACCAAGTGGCGCGTCTCTATCCGGATTTCGCAGCGCCAGCGGTCAAGGGCAATAAGCAGGCTTTCATCGAAGGCATTACCAAGCTGCCGTTGGCGCACCAACCGGGAACGGAATTCGAATACGGCTTCTCGACCGATGTGCTTGGCGCTGTCGTGGAACAGGTTAGCGAGCAGCCATTAGGCGAGTATCTTTCCAGCAACCTGTGGAAGCCGATCGGAATGCTGGATGCCACTTTCCATTTGTCGGGATCGCAACGCGAGCGGCTCGCGCGTCCATTTAAAGACGACCCACTGACGGGAAAGCCACAAGACATCGAACTCCTCGAAAGTCCGACGAAGTTTGACTGCGGGGGAGCCTGTGCATTTGCGACAGTTGGTGACTACGTGCGCTTTGGGCAAATGCTGCTAAACGGTGGGGAGCTCGATGGGCAGCGCATTCTCGGTCCCAAGACGGTGCATCACATGATCTCCAACCACCTTGGGCCAGAGATCAAAAACAAGGTCGCTAATGTGGAGCCGCACCGTGCCGGCTTTGGGTTTGGGCTCGGAGTGGCTGTACGCATAAGCGAGGGTCTCTCGGCCGTTCCAGGCAATCCAGGTGAGTTCACCTGGACCGGCGCTTACGGAACACAATTTTTCTGTGATCCAAAGGAGCGCCTGGTCGTGGTGGTTGGAACGGCTGCGCCCGGAGAGATCCGCAAGTACTACCGCGAGCAAGTCCAGGATATCGTCTATGCTGGCATAGTTCGTTAGTTCGCTTGCCGTCGGAAAAGCTCGATAAACAGATTGGATAATTAGCAAGTGATGCCTGTGCCGCGGATGGGCGTCAAACTAAAAATACCACACCGTCGCCTGCTATCCGCGTCGGGCGAATCGGACCCAGTGCATGGAAACAGCAAGATCGCCTCTGCCATCGCTGCGAAGCTCACCGGAGAGAGGTGATGCGCCAAGCGATCGCCGTGCTGGCGCTTGGCTCGCGCGATGAACGGTCCTGGGAGAAAGCTCTCAAATGCACCCAGCCTTGGACCCGCAATCCTGGCGGGCTTGCTACCGAGCGTCATTGACCCAAGGCAGATCGGATCGATCCGCCCTGAAGGCGGTGTACTGCGGAGCGGAGGGCTCGCTATCGCGACGTTTCTTGGTCGCTGGTTCGGGTTGTTGGTGGTGACTGCCACTTTGGTGTCTGTGCGCAGTTGCGACGATCGCGGCCTCCATTGCATCTGAGAATGGCGAACAAGTCCCATTGAAATCGGTGCTCAGTGCGGTGTGGCGTGAACTGCGGCAATTGTCGTGCCGGCCGGTGTCGCGGCCGTACCTAGCGAGTGAGTATGACGCATTGGCCGCGAGGGACGAGCCATTGTGCGGCATTGTTGGAGTTCTCACGTCGACGGTCAAAACCGGACACATTAGCACGACGAGCGCTCGGGTTGCGCAGCCTGCGCCGAGCTCGCCGATCCACCGCAAATCGCGGAGTGGCGGCTTGGTACCGTCAGATGTTTGCCGTGCGCTGGCCCGTTTTTTGCTGCCGAATGTGAGCAATTCGTCACGGCCGACGAGAAACTTGGAAGGGGTTCATGGGCAGGGCAACGGAAACTTTCTACAGCGTAATCAGACGCCAGGGTATCACGCGCCGCAGTTTCCACAGATTTTGCAGTTTGACCGCCTCGAGCTTCGGACTCGGCCCGCTTGCCGCAAGCAAGATTGCCCATGCCCTGGAGACCAAACCGCGTATGCCCGTCATCTGGCTGCACGGGCTCGAGTGTACCTGCTGCTCGGAAAGCTTTATCCGCTCGGCCCACCCGTTAATCAAAGACGTGCTGTTGTCGATGATTTCGCTCGACTATGACGATACGATCATGGCCGCGGCAGGTCACCAGGCTGAAGCCATTCTGGAGGAAACCCGTGCCAGGCACAAAGGTAGATATGTGCTTGCCGTCGAAGGCAACGCGCCGCTGAATGAGGGGGGCATGTTCTGCATTGACGGCGGCAAGCCGTTCGTTGAGAGGCTCAGGTGGATGGCGGAATCATCCATGGCGGTCATTGCCTGGGGGACCTGCGCATCTTGGGGCTGCGTGCAAGCCGCCAAGCCCAATCCGACAGGCGCTGTACCGATCGATAAGGTGATCACCGAAAAGCCGATCGTCAAGGTTCCCGGGTGTCCCCCCATCGCAGAGGTCATGACCGGCCTAGTGACCTTCATCACCACGTTCGGAAGGCTTCCTGAGCTCGATCGCCAAGGACGCCCAAAGATGTTTTATTCCGAGCGCATCCACGACAAGTGCTATCGGCGTTCGCACTTCGACGCCGGCCAATTTGTCGAGGAGTGGGACGATGAGTGCGCCCGCAAGGGCTACTGCCTGTACAAGATGGGCTGCAAGGGGCCGACCACTTACAATGCCTGTTCGGCCCTTCGCTGGAACGGGGGCGTTTCATTCCCCATTCAATCAGGCCACGGCTGCTTGGGCTGCTCCGAAGACGGCTTTTGGGACAAAGGTTCGTTTTACGATCGGCTCACGACCATCCAGCAGTTCGGCATCGAGAAGAACGCCGATCAGATCGGCATGGCCGCTGCCGGCGTGGTTGGGCTGGCCGTTGCCGCACATGCGGCGGTCACGGCCGTGAAGCGATTGACCCACAAGCCGGATCGCGCAGCTCCCAAAGACAAGCCGACTTGAGAGGGCGACGGTGGCGGTCCAGACACCGAATGGGTTTAACCTCGATCGTTCCGGCAAGCGCATTGTGATCGATCCGCTGACCCGGATCGAGGGCCACCTGCGCGTCGAAGCCAACCTCGATGCGGACAACGTGGTCCGCAATGCGGTCTCGAGCGGGACGATGTGGCGTGGAATCGAAGTCATCTTGCGCGGGCGGGATCCGCGCGACGCCTGGGCGTTCACCGAGCGGATTTGCGGTGTCTGCACCGGCACCCATGCGCTCACCTCCGTGCGCGCCGTTGAAAATGCGCTGGGGATCACCGTTCCGGAGAATGCCAACTCGATCCGCAACATCATGCAGCTGTGCCTGCTTGTGCATGATCATCTCGTGCATTTCTATCACCTGCACGCGCTGGATTGGGTCGACGTCATCTCTGCGCTCAAGGCCGATCCCAAGTCCACCTCGGCGCTGGCGCAGTCTATCTCGCCCTGGCCGCTGTCGTCCCCTGGCTATTTCAAGGATCTGCAGATCAGGCTCACCAAATTCTTCGAATCAGGGCAGCCCGGTCCGTTCAAGAACGGCTATTGGGGGCATCCGGCGTACAAGCTGCCACCTGAAGTGAACCTGATGGCCGTGGCGCATTATCTGGAAGCGCTCGACTTCCAAAAGGAGATCGTCAAGATCCAAGCAGTCTATGGGGGCAAGAACCCGCATCCGAACTGGCTGGTCGGCGGCGTGGCCTGCGCGATCAATATCGATGGAACTGGTGCGGCCGGTGCGGTCAATATGGAGCGGCTTAACCTGGTGTCCTCGGTCATCGACCGTTCAATCGAGTTTGTCGAGCAGGTCTATCTGCCCGACATTGCGGCGATCGGCTCGTTTTATAAAGACTGGCTGCACGGCGGCGGACTTTCCAGCAAAAGCGTGATGTCCTATGGCGACATCCCCGAAATCGCCAATGACTGTTCCGCGAAAAGTCTCAAGCTGCCGCGCGGCGTCATTCTTGGCGGCAATCTTGAGGAGATTTTGCCGGTCGACCTTGGCGATCCCGAGCAAATCCAGGAATTCGTGGCGCATTCATGGTATAGATACCCTAGCGAGTTCAGCGGATTGCATCCCTGGGAGGGCATCACCGAGCCGAACTTTGAGCTAGGGGCAAACGTCAAAGGCAGCAGAACAGATATCAAGGAGCTCGACGAAGGCGGCAGGTATTCCTGGATCAAAGCGCCGCGCTGGCGCGGCCACGCCGTCGAGGTCGGGCCGTTGGCGCGATACATCATCGGTTATGCGCAAGGCAAAGCCGAATTCAAGGAGCCGGCCAACAGACTGCTCAAGGGGCTCAATCTTCCCCTGAGCGCGCTGTTTTCGACATTTGGCCGTACTGCGACGCGGGCACTCGAATGCCAGTGGGCGGCACATCAGATGCGTTATTTCCAGGACAAGCTGGTCGTCCACATCAAGGCAGGCAATAGCGCAACCGCCAACGTCGGCAAGTGGAAGCCGGAAAGCTGGCCTAACGAGGCCAACGGCTACGGTTTCACCGAGGCGCCGCGCGGCGCGCTCGGGCACTGGATCAAGATCAAGGACACCAAGATCGACAATTACCAATGTGTCGTGCCGACGACGTGGAATGGGTCTCCTCGCGATTCCAAGGGCAATATTGGCGCCTTTGAGGCTTCCCTGATCGGGACCCCGATCGCGGACCCGAAGCGGCCCTTGGAGATCTTGCGCACGATCCATTCCTTTGATCCGTGTTTGGCGTGCTCAACCCATGTGATCAGTCCTGACGGCCAAGAAATGGCTTCAGTCAATGTTCGGTAGGGACATGCCCGACAAGGCTCCGCAAAACCCTGCCGCCGTCGATGCGCCACCGACTGTTGGCGGCGGCCGTGGCGCCGCTTACGTCTATGAAGCGCCGGTGCGACTGTGGCACTGGGTCAATGCGGCGGCCATTCTGGTGCTGGGCGTAACCGGCTATCTCATTGGAACCGGGACACCGGCGATGCCGGGAGAGGCTAGCGGCAATTTCTTGTTCGGCTATATCCGCTTTACGCATTTCTCTGCAGGATATGTGCTCGGCGTCGGCTTTCTGCTGCGCATCTACTGGGCCCTGATGGGAAACCCGCATGCCATGCAGATCTTTTGCGTGCCGCTCTGGCGCAGCTGCTTTTGGCGCGAAGTTTACGATGAGATGCGCTGGTACGCGTTCCTCGCAGTTGAGCCCGACAGACGCGTCGGGCACAATCGGCTGGCTCAGCTTGCGATGTTCTTTATGTTCACGCAGACGATCACGTTCATGATCGTCACAGGCTTTGCACTTTATGGACAGGGCGCGGGCCGTGACAGCTGGCAGTACAGACTGTTCGGCTGGGTATTTGCAATCTGGCCTAACAGTCAGGACGTCCATACCTGGCATCATCTCGGGCTGTGGGTCGTCGTGACCTTTGCGCTGGTCCACATCTACGCGGTGATCCGGGAAGACATCATGTCGGAGCGGAGCATCTCCTCGATGATTTCCGGTCAGCGTCAGTTTCGCGATTGACTGGGAAGCCGATGCTGACTCCGGAGAACAAGAAAAGGATCCTGGTGCTTGGCATCGGCAATATCCTATGGGCCGACGAGGGATTCGGCGTGCGAGTGGTAGAGGAGTTTCATCGTCGTTACAGCATCGATGACAACGTCTCCATCCTCGATGGTGGCACGCAGGGGCTCTACCTTGTCAGTTTCCTTGAGCAGGCCGATTGCCTGATCGTGTTCGATGCCATCGACTATGGACTTTCGCCCGGGCAGTTGAAGCTTGTGCGGGATGACGAGGTGCCGAAGTTTAGCGCTGCCAAAAAGCTGAGCCTGCATCAGACCGGCTTTCAAGAGGTCTTGAGTGCAGCCGACCTGCTTGACCGCTGCCCGCGAGAACTCGCTCTGATCGGTTGTCAGCCGCTGGACCTGGAGCGTTGGGGCGGTCCGCTGACTGCTCCGGTGCGCTTTCAGATCGCGCCTGCGATCGAACTGGCTTGCAAACTGCTGGCCCAGTGGGGCTCGCCGGCGAAACTGCGAGCCTCGCCGCTGCCTGCATCAGAACGGCTGTTGGGGAACAATATCGACCATGTAAATTATGAAAGGGCGCAGCCGATCTAGCGGCGCGCGGCTATTCATGTGCCTCGGCTTACCAATGACGATTGTTGAGACCGACGGCATCACGGCGCTATGCGAGTATGGCGATGAACAGCGGCGCGTCTCAGTCATGCTGCTCTCCGGCGCGTCAGTCGGCGCCAAGGTCCTCGTCCATATCGACACAGCGGTGCGGCTGTTGGAGGAGGATGAAGCAAGTCGGATCTCGGAAGCACTCGACGGGCTTGAGGCCGGCCTCAATGGCGAGGACTGCGATCGCTTCTTTGCGGACTTGGTCGCGCGTGAGCCGCAATTGCCCGACCATCTGCGCTAGCGGCGCCGCGCACGGACATCGCGCTAGCGCGCCTTGCTCGCAAATCGAATCTGCATCGTAGGCAACCCCTGCACCGAAAATGTCAAGCGCTCACAGCCGCTGATCCGGGCGCGAACGCGATCGCCGTGAGACGATGGATTGGCATGTGCCTTGCTAATACCTCGCCGAGCAGAGCCAGAACACTATCAGAAAGGCCTCTGATGAACTTCCAGCCGGCGAAGCATGATCTGGCGCGGCCCGCTCTGTCCGAGGTAGAGAGTGTGGGCGTCCATGCACATCTTGCCACACAGGATCCTGGGAGGTGGGGCGTGGAGCTGCCGTCGGCAGCCGGTCCCGTATATTCGCTCCGGGCCAACCATGTCGCAATCGCGCTTTCTGAACAGATCAAGGCGCATCCGCGGCCCGTGCAAGGGGTCGTAACCGCGCGCAGCGCCGGCGGCGGGCTGGGCGGGCGCCTCGGCCTGCGTGGCCCGCCGACGCAGATCGAGCGCCATCAGCGCGGCACACTCCGCCGGGTCGGCAAGAGCCAGATCCGTCTGGTCAAGATCGACCGCATCTCGGCGCCGATCGTGGGATCACACGCCGGTGGCGACTGCACAGCCGATGGCATTTCCTCTCGGCCAGCCCCACGGAACGTCGCATCATGAAAACAGCGGCGCGCATCGGATACGAAGGCGCCGCTGCGGCGGTGGGCGGGTTTCCCGTGGATGCGGATAGTCGCGACATCGTCCATAGCGGGCCCACGGCTGTCGCGGCGCCGGCCAAGCGCGCTTGGCGCGATGCCGACGAGCTTGCAAAAAATTGTCCGAATGCCATCACGCTGTTATCGAATGCCGCTGCCGCCGCTCGTGGCCTGAAGAGCGGCGCACGCACACAACTGTACAGGCTTTCGAATCTCAGTGATCTCGAGCGCAACCTGATTGCCGAAGTGCTTGGAAAAGGCGAGGTCGCCGGCGTCGTTGCGCTGCCAGATGGCTCCCGGGCGGAAATCCAGGAGTCCGTACTTGCGGGAATCTGGCGCGTGCGTATCGGGGCGGATCCGGCACACGAATATGTTGAGGTCGGCGCGATCCCGCAGATTGTGCGGCGTGCCGCAACGGACCTGACGTCGACCGATCTGGTGATCGGCGCCGCGCCTGGCGGCGCGATGAACGTGCTGCCGGTGCTCGCCGAAACACGCGAGCGGGTCCGCGCCTGGCGGTCCGGCATGCGCGCGCATGTCATCAATCTCACGCTGTTGCCGATGAACGCCATCGACCTGGCGTTTCTCCAGCAAAGCGTGGGCAATGGTCCGGTCCAACTCATCCTTCGCGGCTACGGCGCATGCCAAGTGCGGGCGACTGCGACACGGAATGTGTGGTCGGTGCAGTTCTTCAATTCTATCGACAACATCATCCTGGACACGCTTGAGGTCGGCGGCGTGCCGATTGTTGCGTTGGCTGCCGACGAGGATTTCGAGGATTCCGCCGAACGCCTGCGGGAAATCATGAAGGCTTACGTCACATGAAGAGCTTGGAGAATATTTGGCATCCGGCCGGTTCTCACAGACGGCGCGCCCGTCCAATGTGGCGTTGGCTGGATCATGCACAACCGACCAGAGAGCAATGGCGACGCAGACTGCTGCGTGAGTGCGTTGCGTCCCAAAAATCGAAAGCGTCTTCGGCTTTCGCGCGTCGAAGTTCGGCTTCGCGTCGGTTGAAAATGATGCTTGAGCGCAAACAGGACCTTCGCAGGAGCGGGCACGCCGATGTGTCGGCATCTGAGGAGATGCTCGTAGCAGCCTATTGGGATACGGCCGGTCGAACCGTGCGTACGCGACCGACCTTGAACGATCCGCGTTCAGGGCCGAAGCGATTGGGTTTCGCACGGGCGGAGGGCAGGGCCGGCAGCGTGATGGGCGCGCCTTGGGCCATGAAGATGGTCGTTTTCCTGCGTAACAGCGCCTGCCAGGGGCATGCTGGGCGGAAATCGAACCTGCGCTTGCGAGTTCGATCTCGCGACATTGAGCTTGGTGTCAGCGAAATCGCATCGTTGAGCTCGATTGCCTGTTGCTCCCTGCTCTCGGCGATCTCCACACGCAAAGGTATGGGTGGTGCCCGCGCCGAAGCAGCGGTCCTTGCCACGATGTGGCCGGCCAACCGCCGAGCGCCAAATCATATCCATGCGCCACATCTCTGTCTGACCGACCGCCGGCATTTCTTGCGTGAGATGATGGCGGAGCGGTGCGCATGAGCCTCGTCGCCCGCAATAAAATCGATGTCACCATATCGCTTGCTGCCGACGTCATCGCCGCGGTCGAGATCCTGCCGCGAGTCCGGCCGCCACTGGCACGGCTGGCCGCCGGCAAACCGGCATCGGCGTTGCTCGAGGCGCTGCCGCATCTCTTCACAGTATGTGCCGCTGCGCAACAAACCGCACTGCTGTTCGCGATCGAGGCGGCACGTGACGAAAAGATCATGCTCGGGACGAAACAGCGTCGGATGATCCTGGTGGTTGCCGAGCGCATCTCAGAATTGCTGCGGGGCCTCTTTGTCGGGCATCCTACGCCCAACGTCAGTGCGGCGGCGATCCGGTCCCTCATACGAGGATTGTCAGTGCTTGTCAGCAGCGCACGGCCAGCACGCGGCTCTGCTCGGCGAGAGGCTATAGCGCAGATTGTGGCTGCGCTCGCGGCACTCGGCATGCCGGATGAAGATGGCGCGCCGAGGCCCGGTAGCCCGTTCGCGCTTTGCATTGCAGCGCTTGACGAGGTCGACTTGAAGTCCATCCCGATCGCGCACTCGTTCCTGTCCGCTGCCGACGACTGCAACATCACTGAACGGCTGCTCGGCGATGACCCGACATTTTGCCATTGTCCCAATCTTGGGGGACGTGCGCCCGAGACGGGTCCATGGGCGCGCCAAATGACGCGTGATCGGCTCTGGCTGGGTCGGTCGGGTGCGGTCGCGCGGCTGAAGGCCAGAATTGCAGAAATCGTGCAGCTATGCGATTGGCTCAAGTCCGGTGCTCATATCGAGTCGGCCGAGCCTGGGATCATCGAAAGCTACAAGCTAGGTCCCGGACGAGGAGCGGCCGCGGTCGAATGCGCCAGGGGCCGGCTCTATCACGCGGTCGAGCTTGATCCTCAGGGCCAGATATCCCGCTTCGAATGTCTTGCACCGACGGAATGGAATTTCCATTTGCGCGGACCGCTTGTCCGGAATCTGCAGGGCGCGGCGCTGACGGCCAGACGACATCAGAAAGCGGTTCGTGCGGTGATTGAATCGCTTGATCCCTGCGTCGGGTTCACGCTGAAGTTTCGCAAAGTTGACGATGCATGAAATGGCGCTTTGTCAAAGCATCGTCGAAATCGTCGAGGAGGAGGCGCGTCGCCGATCGCTTTCCCAGGTGCGGAGCGTCTGTCTGGAGATCGGGGCGTTGAGCCATGTTGCGCCTGAAGCGATCAGATTCTGCTTTGCTGTCGTTGCAACGCGAACCATTGCCGAGGGCGCGGCTCTTAGGATCATCGAACGTCCCGGCGTGGCCTGGTGCATGACCTGTTCGAAGAGCGTCGAGATTGCACGGCGCGATGAGTGCTGTCCATGCTGCGGCAGCTATCAGTTGCAGGTAACGGCAGGCGAAGAGATGCGAGTGAAAGAGCTGGAGATCGATTGATGTGTAGCGTATGCGGCTGCAGCGGACAGGCGTCTTCAACCGAACGCGCCGAACTGCATGATGCCCAAGGCCGCGCTCGCGAGCGTCCCCATGTGCAGGACAATCGCGATCGCCATGAGGCGCATCTGCATGGCGAGCAGCGCCTGCAGCATTCACACCATGCCGGCCATGATCACCCTCATCATCCTGGCCATCATCAGGCGCATGGTGGGCAGGCGCTTGTGAGCCGCGGCGCCGACCTGTCTGCCTTGAAGGTCGCGGGCATGAGCTGCGAGCACGTCATTCAGGTCGGGCGCGACATCCTTGGCAAGAATAACAGGATCGCGGCGGAAAACCGCGCCCTCTTCATGGCCGACGATCTGCTCGTATTTAATCTTATGTCCAGTCCTGGTGCAGGCAAGACCGCGCTGCTGGTCCGCACCGTGTCCGAGCTCAAGCGCAGCTGCCCGATCGGAGTCATCGAGGGCGATCAGCAGACCTCGAACGATGCCGAACGCATTCGCTCGGCTGGTGTACCAGCTATTCAAGTCAATACCGGCAAGTGTTGCCATCTCGATGCTGCCATGATCGGTGAGGCGTATCGCCGCTTGCCGCCGCTCACGCGCGGTATTCTCTTTATCGAGAACGTCGGGAATCTGGTCTGTCCCGCTGCCTTCGATCTAGGTGAGGCCTGCAAGATCGTGGTGTTGTCGACCACCGAAGGTGAAGACAAGCCGCTCAAATATCCGGATATGTTTGCCGCTTCTTCGCTGATGCTGATCAACAAGATCGATCTGGCGTCGGTGCTTGAATTCAATTTGGGCAAGACCGTCGAATACGCAAGACGCGTCAATCCCAAGATCGAAATGCTCGCGGTCTCGGCGCGGACCGGCGAGGGTTTTGGCGCACTCTACACTTGGATCGATAAGCAGGCAGCGCATCAAAGGCGCGCCTTGGAGGACACCAGGCGATGAGCGCCGCCACCATCCGCGACCCAACGCGGCTGCGCGTGCGCGTGAGCGGGGCCGTGCAAGGGGTCGGCTTTCGTCCCTACGTCTATGGCCTCGCCACGCGATACGGATTGGCGGGGTTCGTCGTCAATGGTCCGGAGGGCGTCACAATCGAAGTCGAGGGTAACCGGGCGCCCGAGTTTGTCGCCGCTTTGCCGCTCGAGCCGCCTCCACTGGCACGTATCGACCACATCAGCGTTCAGCGCACCAGGGCGCTCGCGGCACAAGACTTTTCGATTTGCGCGAGCGAAGACGGCAGGTTGTCAACGCGGATCGTTGCCGATGCCGCGACCTGCCGGCAATGCCTGGGTGAGTTATTCGATCCAGAAAATCGTCATTACCTTTATCCCTTCGTCAGCTGCTCCCATTGCGGCCCGCGCTACACGATCGCCGAACAGCTTCCGTACGATCGCCGCAACACGGTCATGAAAGCTTTCAGGCTGTGTGCCGCCTGCGCGGCCGAATATGCCGATCCAGCGAGCCGCAGGTTTCATGCGGAGGCGATCGCGTGTCCGATATGCGGTCCTCGGCTTAGCCATGGGGTCAATGCCATTGTTGCGGCGATTGCCCGCGGCCAAATCGTGGCGATAAAGGGGCTCGGCGGGTATCAGCTGCTTTGCGATGCGCGCAACCAGGACGCCGTGCAGCGTTTGCGCAGCAGAAAGCAGCGCCCCCAGAAGCCGTTCGCGGTCATGGTCTCTTCCATAGGGCGTGTCAATGAAATCGCGGAAGCGAACGCGGCAGAGCTTGCGTTGCTTGAATCCGTGGCACGTCCCGTCGTCCTTTTAGCTTCGCGCAATGATTTGGCGCCCGCCATAGCTCCTGGCTTATCCCGCGTAGGTGTCATGCTGCCGGTAGCGCCACTGCATCACCTCATCTTTCATGCGCTTCACTCGACAGGAGCATGGCTTGCGGGGGCAGGCCCGGTCATCGTCGCAACCAGCGCCAATTCTTGCGGCGAACCGCTCGTGATTGACAACGCGCAGGCGCTGCGGCGGCTCGAGGGGATCGCCGACCTTGTCGTGACCCATGATCGCGATATCCTGACGCGAGCCGACGACTCCGTGCTGTCGGTGGTGGCCAGCCGGACCCAATTCGTTCGCCGGGCACGTGGCTATGTTCCCGACCCGATCCGGCTTGCGAGGTCTGTGCCGGTCGTGCTCGCCGTCGGCGGCGCGCTGAAATCAACCGTCACCATCACGCGCGACAACGAAGCCTTCGTCTCCCAGCATATTGGCGATCTCGATACGGCCGAAGGGATATGTGTGTTCGAGCAGACGATCCACCACCTCACATCGACTCTTGATGTGGAGCCTGTCGTCATCGCCCATGATATGCATCCCAATATGGCGTCGACCCGGTTTGCGCAAGCAAGCGGCCGGGCGCTTGTCGCCGTCCAGCATCACCACGCCCACGCTGCCGCCGTCATCGCTGAGCATGGCCATGCCGGACCTGCGCTTGCCTTGGTGCTCGACGGCCATGGCCTCGGTTCCGACGGTGGTAACTGGGGGGGCGAGCTATTGTTGTGCGAAGGAACGAGGTTTCGACGCATCGGGCATCTCGCGCCCCTGCAAATGCCTGGCGGCGATCGCGCAGCCCGCGAGCCGTGGCGCATGGCAAGCGCAATATTGCAGGCGCTCGGCCGACGTCACGAAATCGGGCCTCGCTTTGCTGCGCAGCGGCAGGCTGGGCGTGTGTCGGCATTGCTCGATCAAGCGGGCGGGGCCACCACGACCAGCGCGGGCCGGTTGTTCGATGCCGCGGCGGCGCTGCTGGGGGTTGCAAGTTTGCAGAGCTATGAGGGCGAAGCCGCGATGAAGCTCGAAGCGATGGTGCGGCGGACTGAGATTTTCGAAGCGGGCTGGACCATCGACCGCGGCGTGCTGTCGCTTCGTCCGCTATTTTCGCGGTTGATTGCAGACGACCTCGACGCCGCAGACGGAGCCGGGCTGTTTCATGGCACCTTTGCCGCCGCCTGCATCGACTGGGTCGGGCGCGCTGCGCGGAGAACCGGCGTCAATACCATCATTCTAAGCGGCGGCTGTTTTCTGAACGCGGTGCTGGCGGATGAAATTGAGCGCGGTTGCCGCAGCGCAGGCCTCACCCCGCTGGTGCCACGGCAGCTGCCGCCCAACGATGGCGGCTTGAGCCTTGGTCAGGCCTGGATTGCCGCTCTGCAGACTGCCGAACAGCCGTCAGCCCTGAAAGGAGCAACCTGATATGTGTCTTTCGGTCCCGGCAAAGATTTCGAAAATTCTTCCCGACGATATGGCGATCGTGTCCATCGATGGGGTCAGCTTGGAAATATCGATCGCTCTCATCGATGAGCTCGATGTCGGCGACAGCGTTCTTGTCCATGTCGGCTACGCCCTATCGAAGATCGACCCGACAGAAGCCAAGCGCACGTTGCAGCTCCTGCAGGAGCTAGGCAGTGCAGGGCAGGAACCTTGATCATGAAATATGCCGATGAATTTCGTGACAAGACCATCGCACTGGGGCTCGCGCGGGCGATTGGCGCCGAAGCCGGTCCGCGACGGGCTTACCGGTTCATGGAATTCTGTGGCGGACACACTCATGCGATCTCCCGCTACGGCCTCGAGGAATTGCTGCCCGCGAACGTTCGCATGATCCACGGGCCCGGCTGTCCCGTCTGCGTTCTGCCCGCCAGCCGGATTGACATGGCGATCCGGCTCGTCGAGCGGCCGGAGGTCACTCTGTGCGTGTATGGCGACCTGATGCGCGCGCCCGGGTCGCAGGGACAGTCCCTGATGCGCGCCAAAGCGCTCGGCGCAGACATTCGGATGGTCTATTCGACACTCGACGCTATCCGGCTCGCCGAACAGGTGCCAAGCCGGGAGGTGGTCTTCTTTGCCATCGGATTTGAGACCACGACGCCCCCGACGGCGGTGATGGTCCGGATTGCCGAAAAGAAGCGGCTGAGGGGCCTCAGCGTGTTCTGCAACCACGTGCTTACGCCCTCTGCGATGCATAGCATTCTCGAGAACCCGAAGATGCGCAACATCGGTGGGGTCGCAATCGATGGCTTCGTCGGTCCTGCACATGTCAGCACGATCATCGGTACGCAGCCTTACGAGCCCCTGGTGGAACAATTCGGCAAGCCGATCGTCATCGCGGGATTTGAACCGCTCGACGTGATGCAGGCGATCCTGATGTTGGTGCGGCAGGTGAACGAAGGCCGCTACGAGGTGGAGAACCAATACAGCCGAGCGGTGACGCGCCAAGGCAATCGACGCGCCAAGGACGAGGTCTCGCAGGTATTCGAACTGCGTGAGCAGTTCGAATGGCGGGGGCTCGGTCTCGTCCCCAACAGCGGACTGAAGCTGAAGCGGGCCTACGCGGGATTTGATGCCGAGGCGCGCTTTGCGATGCACGAGCTGCGTGTCGCCGACAATCCGGCATGCGAATGCTGCGCGATCCTGCGCGGCGCCAAGCGACCGGTTGACTGCAAGCTGTTTGGAACCGTCTGCACGCCGGAAACACCCATCGGGTCCTGCATGGTTTCCTCGGAAGGCGCTTGTGCCGCGTATTGGACCTACGGCCGAGTTCGCGATGATCAGGTGAGGCGGTTGTCATGAGCGGTAAGGATTATCATGGCAAGCTCGACGTCGAGAACGGACGCGTTGATCTTTCCCACGGATCCGGGGGGCGCGCCATGGCACAACTGATCTCCGGCCTTTTTCACCAAGCCTTCGGTAATGAATGGCTCGCCCGCTGCAATGATCAGTCGGCTTTTGAGGTTGCGGCAGGCAGGATGGTGATGACGACCGACGGCTATGTGGTCTCGCCGCTGTTCTTTCCCGGCGGCAATATCGGGTCATTGGCTGTGCACGGCACGATCAATGATGTCGTGATGGCCGGCGCGCGTCCGCTCTATCTGTCGGCTAGCTTCATCATCGAGGAGGGTTTCCGGTTTTCGGATCTAGGGACGATTGCGCAGTCGATGGGCGTGGCGGCGCGCGGTGCCGGCGTTTACATCATCACCGGGGATACCAAGGTCGTCGAGCGCGGCAAGGCGGATGGGTTGTTCATCTCTACGACCGGGATCGGGGTTCTGGCCGATGGGCTCGATCTGTCCGCCGACAAAGCAAGGATCGGGGACCGTGTGCTGGTGTCGGGCAGCCTTGGCGATCATGGGGTGGCGATCATGTCAACGCGCCAGAACGCCGCTCTTCAAGTTGAGATCGTCTCGGATTCGGCATCGCTGCATGACCTCGTGGCCGTCATGATGGCGGCTGGCGGGCGCGGCATCCGGGTGATGCGTGACCCCACGCGCGGCGGTCTTGCCGCCACCCTCAACGAGATTGCGCATCAGTCTGGCCTCGGGTTCCGTCTGCAGGAAGCGGCCATTCCGGTAAAGCCTGCGGTTGCGGCCACCTGCGAACTCCTTGGGCTTGATCCGATCCATGTCGCTAATGAGGGCAAGCTCGTTGCGATCGTCGCGCCTGATGTGGCTGATGCCGTGCTTGCAGCCATGAAGGCGCATCCGCTCGGGTGCGATGCAGCCGATATTGGCGAGGCCGTAGCTGACGATCACAAATTTGTGCAATTGGCCACCAGTTTCGGCGGCGGACGTATTGTCGATTGGTTGTCAGGCGAACAATTGCCTCGGATCTGCTGAACACGCCACACCCATTTGCGGGGAGCATGAGGGAACGATGGTCAAGCTCAGCGAGCATGGTCGTCTCAATCCGGTTCGCATCTGTTTGTTTGAAATCCTGCGTCGCTGATCAAAGATCGCTGAATTCCTGCGCCATTTAGCCGCCTGCATCGCAATATCGCTGCGCTCTTGCGATTAAAAAGCCCCTCTAGGCAGGGAGTTTTCAAATGAAGGTCGGAGTCCCCAAGGAAATCAAGGCGCACGAATATCGCGTGGGCCTTACCCCTGGAGCCGTCCGCGAATACGTGGCAGCGGGCCACCGCGTGATGATCGAGACCAATGCCGGCGCCGGCATTGGTGCAACCGATGACGATTATCGCGCCGCCGGCGCCACGATTCTGGATTCCGCAGGGGAGATATTTTCATCGAGCGAGATGATCGTAAAGGTTAAGGAGCCTCAGCCGTCCGAATGGAGCCAGCTGCGGGAGAGCCAGATCCTGTTCACTTACCTGCATCTGGCGCCGGACCCGGAGCAGGCCAAGGGGCTCCTGAAATCTGGGTGCACCGCGATCGCTTATGAGACCGTAACTGATGCCCATGGTGGTCTTCCACTGCTGGCGCCAATGAGCGAGGTCGCAGGTAGGCTTGCGATCGAAGCTGCGGGTAGTGCGCTGAAGCGGAGTGCAGGCGGACGAGGGCTGTTGATCGGTGGAGTGCCCGGTGTTCAGCCGGCTCGGATCGTTGTGATCGGAG
Organism: Bradyrhizobium ivorense; assembly: GCF_900696085.1. Classification (GTDB taxonomy): domain Bacteria; phylum Pseudomonadota; class Alphaproteobacteria; order Rhizobiales; family Xanthobacteraceae; genus Bradyrhizobium; species Bradyrhizobium ivorense. The sequence continues at coordinate 65,537 of NZ_CAADFC020000008.1, read as the reverse complement.
GCGGCGTCGTCGGCACGCACGCCGCACGCATGGCGGTCGGTTTGGGCGCGGAGGTCACCATCATCGACCGTTCGATACCCCGGCTCCGCGAGCTGGACGAGCTATTCGAAGGGCGGGTTCGTACCAGATTTTCTACCATCGAATCCGTGGAGGAGGAGGTATTTGCGGCCGATGTGGTGATTGGTGCGGTGCTCGTTCCAGGAGCGAGCGCGCCGAAGCTGGTCCGCCGGAGCATGCTGAGCTCAATGCGTAAGAGGGCGGTCATCGTGGATGTCGCTATCGATCAGGGCGGCTGCTTTGAGACGTCGCACCCAACCACTCACGCTGATCCAACTTACGAAGTGGATGGCATCATTCATTATTGCGTGGCCAATATGCCCGGCGCGGTGCCGCTGACCTCGAGCCAGGCACTGAACAACGCCACGCTGCCGTTTGGTTTGGCCCTGGCCAACAAGGGCTTTTCCGCCGTGCTCGAGAGTCCGCACCTGCGCGCGGGCCTCAATGTCCATCGGGGTCGGCTGACTTACAAGGCGGTTGCCGAGAGCCTCGGGCTCCCCTTCTCTCCGATCGAACAGGCTGCGGCCTGATTCCCAGAGGCCCACACGGGCGTTTCCTCCCTGACTTGGGCCACCCTTCGGGGTGGCTTTTTTTTCGGCTCTTTCGACCTGCTCAGTACCGCTGGCATTTCTTTGAGCGCGGAACGAAGCCGAGGGATCACCAGACGATCGCGCTTGGCTTTCGGTCGTCCCCGTGCTGCGAGCCAACTACCTCCGTCCTCTACAGGGAAAGCAGGTTTGCCGGTCATCCGCAGGGATCGAACATTGCCTGCCGCGGCTCGCCCAGAGGGACCGCGATCACCGAAGCGACCGTTATCTGCGCGATCGGGCACGACGTTTTCTGGCTGTGCTGGGAAATGCGAACTGGGCTGGCGGATCGACCCTGCGCTCTAACTACAGTGTCGAGATCAAGCTGCCGTGAGGCCGATTGTAGCATTTGCGACAACCATTGAGGCGGCGACATGCCTTTGGAAAATAGCCGAGACAGATCAAGCCCAGGCTCTTTGGCATAAGACTTGAAGGCAAGAAGCGGTCCGCACTTTGCTTATGGAATCGCAGTAATGGCCTACAAGATAATCGCGTCCCAGTGCACCGTCTGTGGCGCGTGTGAGTTCGAATGTCCCAACGCGGCGATCAGCCTGAAGAACGATATATATGTGATCAATCCGGCTCAGTGCACTCAATGTGAGGGTCATTTTGAGGCGCCGCAATGCGCTGTCGTTTGCCCAGTGCCCGACACCTGCGTGCCGGCATAAGGGGTGGCCGATGAGGGGGACTGCGGCACAAAGCAGGATGAAGACTCTAGCGACGGCTGTCTGGGTCGGGGACCTGGTTCTCTCACCCGCTGATCCCGCGTTGGCCAGGACTTGCGCGATCAGCTTGGAGGGGCGCGCGGGGCAATCATCGTCGGCTGGAGTTTTCCGTGTGCGAGCGGAGGATTGAATGCCTGCTGTACAAGAGACGGTCGAGCGCGTCCGGCGCATCGACGTCGACCAGTATCGATATGGGTTTGAGACGGAGATCGAGTCCGAGAAGGCCCCGAAGGGGCTGTCGGAAGACACCGTCCGCTTCATCTCCGCCAAGAAGGATGAGCCGGCCTGGATGCTGGAATGGCGTCTGGAGGCGTTCCGCCGCTGGCTGACCATGACCGAGCCGACCTGGGCGCGCGTCAACTATCCGAAGATCGACTACCAGGACATCTACTATTACGCGGCGCCGAAGCCGAAGAAGGCGCTGACCTCGATCGACGAGATCGATCCGGAGATTCTCAAGACCTACGAGAAGCTCGGCATTCCCCTGCGCGAGGTCGCGATCCTCGAGGGCGTCGAGCCGGCGCCCGGCGGCGAGCAGACGCCGAGCCGCAAGATCGCGGTCGACGCGGTGTTCGATTCGGTTTCGGTGGCCACCACCTTCAAGGCCGAGCTGAAGAAGGCCGGCGTGATCTTCATGCCAATCTCGGAGGCGATCCGCGAGCATCCCGAGCTGGTGCAGAAATATCTCGGCAGCGTGGTGCCGACCTCGGACAACTATTTCGCGACGCTGAATTCGGCGGTGTTCTCCGACGGCTCGTTCGTCTACGTGCCGCCGGGCGTGCGCTGCCCGATGGAGCTGTCGACCTACTTCCGCATCAACGAGCGCAACACCGGCCAGTTCGAGCGCACGCTGATCATCGCCGACAAGGGCTCCTACGTTTCCTATCTCGAGGGCTGCACCGCGCCGCAGCGCGATGAGAATCAGCTGCACGCCGCCGTGGTCGAGCTGGTCGCGCTCGACGACGCCGAGATCAAGTATTCGACGGTGCAGAACTGGTACCCCGGCAATTCCGAGGGCAAGGGCGGCATCTACAATTTCGTCACCAAGCGCGGCGACTGCCGCGGCAAGAATTCCAAGATCTCGTGGACCCAGGTCGAGACCGGCTCCGCGATCACCTGGAAGTACCCGAGCTGCATCCTGCGCGGCGACAATTCGAGCGGTGAGTTCTACTCGATTGCGATCTCGAACGGTTTCCAGCAGGTCGACAGCGGCACCAAGATGATCCATCTCGGCAAGAACACGTCGAGCCGCATCATCTCGAAGGGCATCGCGGCCGGCAAGTCGCAGAACACCTATCGCGGCCTGGTCAGCGCCCATCGCAAGGCAACCGGCGCGCGCAATTACACCGCCTGCGATTCGCTTTTGATCGGCGACAAATGCGGCGCGCACACCGTGCCCTATGTCGAAGCCAAGAATTCCTCGGCGACGTTCGAGCATGAGGCGACGACGTCAAAGATCTCCGAGGACGTGCTGTTCTACTGCGTCCAGCGCGGGCTCAGCCAGGAGGAAGCCGTCGGCCTCGTGGTCAACGGTTTCGTCAAGGACGTGCTGCAGCAGCTGCCGATGGAGTTCGCGGTGGAGGCGCAGAAGTTGATCTCGATCTCGCTCGATGGATCCGTCGGATAACTAAATGTTTCCGCGAGCCCTCGCGATTGCGGCTTGCGTTCTGGATGACGCATTTCAGGGGCGGGTTAAAATGGCGCTACTCGAAGTCCGAGATTTGCATGTTGGTATCGAGGACTGCGAAATTCTTCGCGGCCTCGATCTTACGGTCAATGCGGGTGAGGTGCATGCAATCATGGGGCCGAACGGCTCCGGAAAGTCCACACTCAGTCACGTTATCTCCGGCAAGCCCGGCTATCAAGTGAGCGCTGGCCAGATCCTATTCAAGGGTGAAGACCTGCTCGCGATGGAAGCAAACGAACGCGCCGCCAATGGCGTATTTCTTGCATTCCAATATCCGGTGGAAATTTCCGGGGTGACCACCATGAACTTCCTGCGTGCGGCGTTGAACGCCCAGCGCAAGGCGCGAGCACAAAAGGAATTCTCCACTCCCGATTTTATAAAACGAGTTCGCGAGGTTGCGAAGTCGCTCAACATACCGCAAGGCATGCTCAAGCGCGGCCTCAATGTCGGATTTTCCGGCGGCGAGAAGAAGCGCAACGAGATTTTGCAGATGGCGTTGCTCGAGCCGAGCCTGTGCATCCTGGATGAGATAGATTCCGGCCTCGATATCGACGCGCTGCGGATTGTCGCGGGTGGCATCAACGCTCTGCGTTCGCCGGAACGCGCGATGATTGTAATCACACACTATCGGCGGCTTCTCGACTACATCGTGCCGGACGTTGTCCACGTGATGTCGAAAGGGCAGGTAAGAAAGAGCGGCGGAAAAGAACTCGCGCTGGAGCTTGAGGCTTGTGGCTATGCCCAATTCGAAGACGCGGCGTGACCGCGCAAGGGATTTCCCGATGAAGCAGGTTGTGACCAAAGCCGCCGCCGGGCACGCAACGGACAATGTCTTCGCCGCGGCGCATGGACGGTTGCCTGGCTCCGGGCTCGTCGCTCATATCCGTACGAGGGCGTTCGAGGCCTACGAGCGCGCCGGCCTCCCGCATCGGCGCATCGAGGCTTGGAAATATACCGATCTGCGCACCCTGATTGGCGCGGTCCTGCCACTCGCTCCTCGACCCGATGCGGCCGCGCTGGTGCGCGCAGCGGCGTCGGTTAAGCAAGCAGGTGCCGATCGGGTGGTCAAACTCGTCTTGGTGGATGGCATATTCGCCCCGGAGCTTTCCGATGTGGACAGTTTGGAAGACGGGGTCGATGTGCGGTCGCTCCGAGAGGTCCTGGAAGATACGACCGACGGCGCGATGGCCGGCCTGGTGCTGGCGACCACAACTGATGCGGTGATCACGCTCAATGCGGCAATGGCGACCGATGGCTTGGTTATTGCGATAGCTGAGGGCGAAGCGGTGAAGCGTCTGATTCAGATCGTTCACGTCGCGACCGGATCATTGGTGTCCAACTTCACGCGCTCCTATCTGCAGCTCGGTCAAGGCGCGCATGCGGCCGTAGTGGAGAGTTTCGTCTCGGCTGAAGGCGCGAGCGGCTATCAGACCAACGACGCGACAATTGCCCTGGTTGGTGACGAGGCGTGCCTTTCGTATATCCGACTGGCGGCCGACGCCGCTGACGCGGTGAATATCTCATCGGGCATCATCGTGGTCGGCGCCAGGGCGAAGCTCGATCTCTTCAGCATGACCTGCAGCGGCTCCGTCAGTCGCTATCAGGGATTCGTTACGCTGGCTGGCGAGGGATCCAAGCTCTCGGCGAACGGGGTCAATCTCATCAGGCACAAGCAGCATGTCGACACGACAATGGTCGTCGATCACGCCGTGCCACATTGCACCAGTCGGGAGAAGTTCCGTGCGGTCATCGACGAATGCGGCCGTTCGGTGTTCCAAGGCCAGATTGTCGTTCGTCCTGGCGCGCAGAAGGCAGACGCCACGTTGACGACGCGAGCGCTGCTTCTGTCCGACGAGGCCCGGGCCGACAATAAGCCAGAACTCGAAATCTTGGCCGACGACGTGACTTGCGGCCACGGATCGACATCAGGAGCGCTGGACGGTTCTCTCGTATTTTATCTGCGTGCTCGCGGTCTATCCGAGAAGGACGCGCAGGCGTTGCTGATTGGAGCATTCCTGGGCGAGGCGATTGAGGAAATCGCCCCGGAGAATCTGCGCGATCTTGTGACCGCGCAAGCTGAACACTGGATGCAGGCGCGCAGATGAGCGTGCATCCCGCGATCAGCAATGGTAGGTACGAGGTTAACCGTCTGCGTGCGGACTTTCCTGCGCTGAGCATGACGGTCTATGGCAGGCCGCTGGTCTATCTCGACAATGCCGCCTCGGCTCAGAAGCCGAAGGCGGTACTTGACCGCATGATGCAGGTCTACTCAAGCGAATATGCCAACGTGCATCGTGGCCTGCACTACCTCGCTAACGCTGCGACCGAGGCATATGAAGGCGCGCGTGCCAAGCTGGCGCGATTTGTGAACGCCCATCTAAACGAAGAGATCATCTTCACCCGCAGCGCCACCGAGGCAATCAATCTGGTCGCCCAGACCTTCGGCCGGGAACGCGTCACCCCGGGGGATGAGATCGTTCTCTCGACGATGGAACATCATTCCAACATCGTGCCGTGGCATTTTCTCAGAGAGCGCCACGGTGCGGTGATCAAATGGGCACCAGTGGATGATGACGGCAACTTCCTGCTGGATGCCTTTGAGCAGCTCCTGACCCGGCGCACCAAGATTGTTGCGATCACACAAATGTCGAATGCTCTCGGGACCATCTTGCCGGTAAAGGAGGTGGCGAGGATCGCGCACGCTCGTGGTATCCCGGTGCTGATCGATGGTTCGCAAGGATGCGTCCATCTGAACACCGACGTCTGCGACATCGGTTGCGATTTTTATGTGATGACGGGCCATAAACTCTATGGTCCGACTGGCATCGGCGTGCTTTACGGCAAATCCGAGCATCTGGCGTCCATGCCACCCTTCAATGGCGGGGGCGAGATGATCCGTGAGGTCTCGCGTACCGGCGTCATCTATGGTGATCCGCCGCACCGCTTCGAGGCGGGTACGCCTCCGATCGTTGAGGCGATCGGTCTGGGGGCGGCTGTGGACTACATCAATTCAATAGGTAAGAAGCAGATCCGCGTGCACGAGAGCGCACTGCTTGCTTACGCTCAGCAGCAGCTGGCGGACATCAAATCCGTGCGCTTGATCGGGACACCAGCCGAGAAGGGGCCGATCGTTTCCTTTGATATGAACGGTGCGCACGCGCATGATATTGCCACCGTCATCGACCGCGCAGGTGTGGCGGTGCGGGCAGGGGCCCATTGCGCGATGCCACTGCTCAAGCGGTTCGGTGTTCTGGCGACCTGCCGTGCGTCCTTCGGCCTTTACAACACATATGAAGAGATTGATACGCTCGTCGATGCGCTTACCAAGGCGCGGCAGCTGTTCTCGTGAGCCGGCGAGTGTCCCACGTCTAAGTGGCTAGGCAGCCTGCATCGACCTCGGCGGGCGATGACGTCATGCACAAGACCATCACCCTCTTCGCTGAAGGTAAGCATCCGTCGTCCCGGCAACATAGATGGTATCGGCAAGCCGGAGCCGCGAGCCAACCGCTTGTCCATGTCAGCGGCCGTCCCGGCGAGCGCGATCGCAAGATAATGCAATCGGCTGCAACTTCGCGCCTTCGAGAATTGCGCGGCGCAGTTTCGCGGCCGGCACTTGTTCCATTTCGAACAGGGTCAACGAAGAAGTCTCCGTGCAAGGCGCGATGTCGCGTTCGCAACAACAACCAGCCTCATCGGGCGAGCCGCGCTAACTATGTTTATTTGTTCTGGTTTTTGCGCTCCCGATGGACTGGCATGCTCGTTGCAAAAGTCTTGGTCAGCAAGAAGCTCTTCCAACCGCTAACCCTTGAAGGACATCAGCATGAGTCTCGCCACGACCCAGAGCATTGCAGAAATCAGGGCTCGTAACAAACAGCTGATCGACGAGGTGCTGAAGGTCTATCCAGAGAAGACCGCGAAGCGGCGTGCCAAGCATCTCAACGTTCACCAGGCCGGGAAGTCCGATTGCGGTGTCAAATCCAACATCAAATCCATACCTGGTGTGATGACAATCAGAGGCTGCGCCTATGCAGGATCCAAGGGGGTGGTCTGGGGGCCGATCAAGGACATGGTCCATATCAGCCACGGCCCGGTTGGCTGCGGCCAGTATTCGTGGGGCTCGCGTCGTAACTATTACGTTGGCACAACGGGCGTCGATAGTTTTGTGACCCTGCAATTCACCTCCGATTTCCAGGAGAAGGACATCGTATTCGGTGGCGACAAGAAACTGGTCAAAGTCCTTGACGAGATCCAGGAGCTGTTCCCGCTCAACCACGGCATCACCATCCAATCGGAATGCCCGATCGGATTGATCGGGGACGACATCGAGGCCGTGTCAAGGTCGAAATCCAAGGAATATGGCGGCAAGACCATCGTGCCGGTCCGCTGCGAAGGCTTTCGCGGCGTGTCGCAGTCGCTTGGCCACCACATTGCCAACGACGCGGTGCGCGATTGGATTTTCGACAAGCTCGACCCCGACGACAAACCAAAGTTCGAGCCGACGCCTTACGATGTTGCGATCATTGGAGACTACAATATCGGCGGCGATGCCTGGTCATCGCGAATTCTGCTGGAAGAAATGGGCCTGCGGGTGATTGCGCAGTGGTCCGGCGACGGTTCACTCGCCGAGCTCGAAGCAACGCCGAAGGCAAAGCTCAACATCCTGCATTGCTACCGTTCGATGAACTACATCTCGCGTCATATGGAGGAGAAGTTCGGTATCCCGTGGTGCGAGTATAACTTCTTCGGACCTTCGAAGATCGCAGAATCGCTGCGCAAGATTGCGGGCTATTTCGACGACAAGATCAAGGAGGGCGCCGAGCGGGTGATCGAAAAATACCAGCCGCTGGTGAACGCCGTGATCGCAAAATATCGCCCGCGCCTGCAGGGCAAGACGGTGATGCTGTACGTCGGCGGGCTTCGTCCGCGTCATGTGATTGGCGCCTACGAGGACCTCGGGATGGAAGTCGTGGGGACCGGGTACGAGTTCGGTCATAACGACGACTATCAGCGCACCGCCCAGCATTACGTAAAGGACAGCACCCTCATCTACGACGACGTCAACGGTTATGAGTTCGAGCGCTTCGTCGAAAAGCTCCAGCCTGATCTGGTCGGCTCGGGCATCAAGGAGAAATACGTTTTCCAAAAGATGGGTGTGCCGTTCCGGCAGATGCATTCCTGGGACTATTCGGGCCCATATCACGGCTATGACGGCTTTGCGATCTTTGCTCGCGACATGGACATGGCTGTCAACTCGCCGATCTGGAAGAAGATGAAGGCACCTTGGAAGGAAGCGTCGAAAGCCAAGCTCCTGGCTGCAGAATAACAAGCACTTGGTCCCAAAATAGAGCAACCGATCCCAGCTCTCCGCGGAGAGCTGGGCGACATCAATTTCGATAGTGAAGGATCTTAACAATGGCGCAGAGTGCAGAACATGTGCTCGATCATCTCGAACTGTTCCGCGGTCCAGAATACCAACAAATGCTGGCCGACAAGAAGTTGTTCGAAAATCCCCGCGATCCTGCCGAGGTCGAACGTATCAAGCAATGGACGAAAACGCCCGAATACCGCGAGAAGAATTTCGCGCGGGAGGCGCTTACGGTAAATCCGGCCAAGGCCTGCCAGCCGCTTGGCGCGGTATTCGTCTCAGTCGGTTTTGAGGGCACGCTGCCCTTCGTCCATGGCTCGCAAGGCTGCGTGGCCTATTACCGCAGCCATCTGTCGCGGCACTTCAAGGAGCCGAGCTCCTGCGTATCTTCGTCGATGACGGAAGACGCCGCTGTATTCGGGGGGCTGAACAATATGATCGACGGCCTCGCCAACAGCTACAACATGTACAAACCCAAGATGATAGCGGTCTCGACGACCTGCATGGCTGAGGTGATCGGTGATGACCTCAACGCCTTCATCAAGACGTCGAAGGAAAAAGGCTCAGTTCCGGCAGAGTTCGACGTGCCGTTCGCGCACACACCAGCGTTCGTCGGCAGCCACGTCACGGGCTACGACAATGCACTCAAGGGCATTCTCGAGCATTTTTGGGACGGCAAGGCTGGAACGGCGCCGAAGCTGGAGCGCAAGCCAAATGAGGCAATCAACATCATCGGTGGTTTTGATGGCAATACCGTTGGAAACCTTCGCGAGATCAAGCGAATCTTGGCATTGATGGGCATCAAACACACGATTCTCGCCGATAACTCTGAAGTCTTCGATACCCCGACCGATGGCGAGTTCCGGATGTATGACGGCGGCACCACGCTGGAAGACGCGGCTAACGCGATTCATGCCAAGGCGACAATCTCCATGCAGCAATGGTGTACGGAAAAAACGCTGCCGTTCGTGTCCGAGCATGGCCAGGACGTCGTGTCTTTCAATTACCCGGTGGGTGTATCCGCAACGGATGAGTTTCTCGTGGCGTTATCACGCATCAGCGGCAAGGAGGTTCCGGAGGAACTCGCGCGAGAGCGCGGCCGCTTGGTTGATGCCATCGCGGATTCCAGCGCGCATATCCATGGCAAGAAGTTCGCGATCTATGGCGACCCGGATCTCTGCTATGGGTTGGCTGCCTTTCTGCTCGAACTCGGCGCCGAACCGACCCATGTTCTGTCCACCAATGGCAACAAGGCGTGGCAGGAAAAAATGCAGGCGCTGTTTGCAAGCTCGCCATTTGGTCAAGCCTGCCAAGTCTATCCGGGGCGCGACCTCTGGCACATGCGCTCGCTCTTGTTCACGGAGCCTGTTGATTTTCTGATCGGCAATACCCACGGCAAGTACCTGGAACGGGACACTGGAACGCCACTGATCCGGATCGGGTTTCCAATTTTTGATCGGCATCACCATCACCGCTCCCCTGTGTGGGGCTATCAGGGCGGCCTGAATGTGCTGGTGAAGATCCTCGACAAGATCTTCGATGAAATCGACAAGAAGACAAATGTTCTTGGCAAAACTGACTATAGCTTCGACATCATTCGTTGATGGCGGAGAGTGCGCGTGCCCATCGCCGGAACACTCGCCGATGGCACGCGCAAGATGGTCGGCAGAGAGTTGCTTTCGCTGAGAGGAAAAAGCTTATGAGTTCGCTAGCGGCCACGGTCAAGGATATCTTCAGCGAGCCGGGCTGCGCTAAGAATGGCAGTAAGTCGGAGGCTGAGCGCAAGAAGGGTTGCACCAAGCAACTGCAGCCGGGCAGCGCTGCGGGCGGGTGTGCCTTCGACGGCGCCAAGATTGCGCTGCAGCCCTTTACCGACGTCGCTCACCTCGTGCATGGCCCGATCGCATGCGAAGGCAATTCTTGGGACAATCGCGGCGCGGCGTCCTCCGGCTCTAGTCTGTGGCGTACCGCATTCACAACGGACATGAGCGAAACAGATATCGTATTTGGGGGTGAGAAGCGGCTCTGCAAAGCGATCAAGGAGATCATCGACAAGCACGATCCGCCCGCAATCTTCGTCTATCAGACCTGCATCCCGGCCATGATCGGCGACGATATCAACGCGGTCTGCAAGGCGGCGTCTCAAAGGTTCGGCAAGCCGGTGATTCCGATCAATTCCCCGGGGTTCGTTGGTTCCAAGAACCTCGGTAACAAGCTCGCCGGCGAGGCCTTGCTCGACTATGTAATCGGAACACAGGAGCCGGACTACGCCACACCGTACGACGTCAACCTGATCGGAGAATTTAATCTCTCGGGAGAGCTCTGGCAGGTAAAGCCGTTGTTCGAAGAGCTTGGCATCCGGATTCTGTCTTGCATCTCGGGCGATGCCAAATATCGCGAGGTCGCTTCATCCCATCGGGCACGGGCGGCGATGCTGGTGTGCTCGAAGGCCATGGTCAACGTCGCACGCAAGATGGAGGAACGCTACGGGATCCCGTTCTTCGAAGGGTCGTTCTACGGTATTCAGGATTCGAGCGATTCGCTGCGCCAGATTGCCCGCTTATTGGTTGAACGTGGCGCGCCGCAAGAGCTGCTCGAGCGCACCGAAGCGGTGATCGCACGCGAGGAGGCGAGAGCGTGGGCTGCGATCGAGCCGTACAAGCCACGATTAAAAGGCAAGAAGGCGTTATTGATTACCGGCGGCGTCAAGTCATGGTCGGTCGTTGCGGCACTACAGGAAGCCGGCCTCGAAATGGTCGGAACCAGTGTGAAGAAGTCGACAAGGCAGGACAAGGAACGCATCAAGCTGCTCATGGGGCAAGATGCCCACATGATCGAGGATATGACGCCGCGCGAAATGTACAGGATGTTGAAGGACGCCAAAGCGGACATCATGCTCTCGGGCGGCAAATCGCAGTTCGTTGCACTGAAGGCGGCGATGCCCTGGCTCGATGTCAACCAGGAGCGTTGCCACGCCTATATGGGCTATGTCGGAATGGTCAAGCTGGTGGAGGAGATCGATAAGTCGCTCTCCAACCCGATGTGGGAGCAGTTACGTCGACCGGCGCCATGGGAGGCATTGGCCAAGGCGATGATGCAGATGCAATCGCCGGTGGCCGCGATCGCGCACGATCCGGCGCTCGCCGAAGCGGCGCGGCGCGCGAGGAAGATCTGCTTCTGCAACACAGTCGATCTCGGCACGATCGAAGATGCGATCTACACGCATGACCTGAGGAGCGTCGAGGCAGTCAGAGACCACACCAACGCCGTCGGCGGATGCTGCAGGCGACGCATCGAGGACGTCCTGGCGTCCTCGCCGCCCGCCGGGCTGCAGGCCGCCGAATAGGGAGGTGTCATGGCCATCGCCACGGTGCCGACGAAAGCATGCGCAGTTAACCCGTTGAAGATGAGCCAGCCGATCGGCGGCGCATTTGCGTTCATGGGGCTAAGCGGGGCGATGCCGCTCTTGCACGGCTCACAAGGTTGTACCTCCTTCGGGCTCACCCTCTTTGTGCGGCATTTCAAGGAGGCTGTACCGCTGCAGACCACCGCGATGAGCGAGGTCGCGACCGTGCTCGGCGGCTATGAGAATCTCGAGCAGGCGATACTCAATATCTACAATCGTGCCAAGCCAAAGATCATAGGAATCTGCTCGACCGGTGTCACCGAGACCAATGGAGACGATGTCGATGCCTACCTCAAGCTGATCCGGGACAAGCATCCGCAGCTTGCGAAATTACCGCTGGTCTATGTCTCGACGCCTGATTTCAAGGGGGCGTTCCAGGACGGCTGGGAGAAGGCCGTGGCGAGCATTGTGGAGTTGCTGGTGGAAGGGCCAAACGTCAATGGCCTGCGCGATCCATCGAGGGTGAATGTTCTTCCAGGATGCCACCTCACGCCGGGTGATCTTGATGAACTCCGCGCTATCCTCGAGGATTTTGGGTTGCGGCCGTCTTTCCTGCCTGATCTGGCGGGGTCGCTCGATGGGCATATCCCTGATGACTTTATCCCGACGACCATCGGCGGCATCGGCGTGGCCGAAATCGCAAACATGGGCGGCGCAGGGTGGACTATCGCAATAGGCTGGCAGATGCGGCGAGCAGCAGAGGTCATGCAGGCCAGGACCGGCGTGCCATTTCGCCTGTTCGAACGGTTATGCGGTCTCGGTCCGAACGACGAATTCATGACTTTTCTGAGTGAGATCAGCGGCCGCCCCGTGCCATCGAAATATCGGCGCCAGCGCGGCCAGCTCACTGACGCAATGCTGGACGCGCACTTCCATATTGGTGGTCGCAAACTTGCAATCGCGGCCGAGCCAGACCTGCTGTTCGACCTGTCCAGCATGCTGCACGAGATGGGCGCGCAGGTGAGCGCGGCCGTCACGACCACGCAGTCGGCGGTGACCGAGCGGATCAAGACCGAGGAGGTGCTGATCGGCGATCTTGAGGATCTGGAAGAGCTAGCCAGAACAAAGCATTGCGACCTGCTGATCACGCATTCGCATGGCAGGCAAGCGGCGGCTCGGCTGAAAATCCCGTTCTATCGAGCCGGTTTTCCGATGTTCGATCGGCTTGGCGCAGGGCACCAACTATCGATCGGTTATCGTGGCACGCGCGATCTCATCTTTGATATTGCCAATCTTGTGATCGCGGACCGCGAGGAGAATCATCAGCCGACGCCTGATAGATGGAGGCCTTCGGCGGCACTGCCGCTAGTGTCGGGCCACCGCAGTGCAGCTGAGAGGTCAACTGCATGAAGGTCGCATTCGCCACGCAAGACCTAAGACGCGTCGATGCCCATTTTGGTTGGGCAAAGAATATCGCTATCTACGATGTCGCGCCAAGCGGGCACGTGTTTCTCAAAGCGGTTGAGTTCGAGGGAGATCTCAAGGAAGACGGCGACGACGACAAGCTGGCGCCGAAGATCGAGGCGATCAAGGATTGCGCAATCCTGTATGTTGCCGCCATCGGCGGTGCCGGCGCTGCACGGGTCGTGGCCAACAACATCCATCCTATCAAGGTGAACAAGCCAGAAAACATCCTTGCGCTGCTCGAAAAGCTCGAGCGCGTATTGAAAGGCACGCCGCCGCCGTGGCTGCGCAAGGCCTTGGCGAAGGACCAACGGCGCACATTCGAGTTCGACGAATGAGGTGAGATGACCGAGGCCGCAGAGATGGCGCAGCAGGGCGACGCCCTCGATTCCCCGTTCCTCAAGGAGCTGGTCAAGATATGGCGCGCTCAGGATACCAACGGAGCCTGGGAGGCCAAGAGCGATTTCGAGCTGCTTGAACCCTATATCTTGGACAAGGAGAAGCGACGAGCACTGCCGATTGTCGGCGATCCTGATCCCGACACGCTGTGGCGGCTGGAGCTGTTCTTCAACGCAGTCGCACTCTCGATCGAGAGGGCCACCGGCGTGATGATCCAGCCGATGCTGAAGATGCATCATGAAGGCTTTGGCCGCATGGTGCTGATTGGGGGGCGGCTGATCGCCGTGAACAAGCAGCTGCGCGATATGCATCGCTTCGGCTTTGACAACCTCGCAAAGCTCGCGCGGGAGGGTGACAAATATGTCGGGGCCGGAATCGACTTGATCCGGAAATTTCCGGACGTGGCAAATTATTGAGGGCACTCATGAGCGATCGTGAACTACTGAAGGCGGAGCTAAAGAAACTTTCGGCCAAAGCGCTACAAGCCAAAATGGATCTGCACGACCTCTCGGAAGAACTTCCCATCAACTGGACGTCGATCATGGCGGTGGCCCAGAAGGCGCATGACGCGTATGCCGAACTCGAACGCAAAAACCATGATTTGAAGGCGCTGGAAAATAGCTAAAGGAGTCCGATTCATGTCATTTGCCACGCGCGATGGCCGCGACTGGACGCCGGACTACTTGATCTCGATCGATGCCAAAAAGTGCATCGGCTGTGGCCGCTGCTTCAAGGTGTGCGGTCGAGATGTTATGACATTGAAGGGAATCAACGAGGAGGACGAACTTGTCGACCTTGACGACGACGAGGATGATGAGATCGAAAAGAAGATCATGGTTTTGAATGATCAGGGTGCCTGCATCGGCTGCGGCGCCTGCGCCAGGGTTTGTCCGGCCAATTGCCAGACGCACGGTTCAGGCGCGGCCGAAGCTGCGTGAGCCAAGGCTGGATCTTTCTCTGCGGCAGGGGCGATGGACCCGATAGACTAGAACCATCGCTGGTCTCGTACAACCCGAACCTGAGACTGGGCCGGCGTGAGTGGTAGCCTCGATTGTTGGACGGAGGGAGCGGAGACATTGCGGTTAGGCTCGCAGAAGGCAAGCCAATACATTGAGTGGTAATCCCGTGGAGAAGATCCTCCGCAAGATCTACGTTTTCGTGGAAGGACGTCCTGCACCTATCCGGGCTCGGAGAGTAGGGTGAACTAGACGCGATCCAGATGGTCGGAGAATGCGGGCTCCCCGAAGTAGGGCGCACTCCTCCAGATGGTTCCGATTATGTCCCGTAGCTTGTCCTCTTCAGGAACAGGGGAGCCGTACCTTGGCCTCGGTGCCGCCAACGATGGATCCATGACCGATCGCGTTGACGCGGAATCTGGTGACGGCAGCAGTTAGTTGTTTCTTCCGTACCCGTCTTGGTTTGGCACTGACGGTGTCGTTGCACCGGATCGGAGGGACAGTGCAAGAGCGTATGCGGGATCGTCGAGATCGGTAGCACACTAAGAAAAGCATGGAACGGCTGATGGGGGCAAGCTCGGGCCGGCCCTCGACGAACGGTTGCATTTGGTCAATGGCCTGCTCAAACCTATGAGGTCCCAGCGGTCTGATGTGGCGGTGGTCGCGGATCTGTATCGACAACCGGCCGGTCTCCGAAAAATCAACCATCAGAAATATGCGCGGCTATCGATTGCAGCTCGATGAGCAACGCGTGTTTACGAATCGCGTGCTGATAGCCTGGTCGTTACATGGAAGCCGGGCAGATGTTCTGCGCCGTGTGGGTCAGCTTACGGTCAGCTAAGCCGCGTATCCTCGTGGTCAGAGCTTGCGCGGCACGAGCTCTACAGCGTGCAATTGTGCCGATAAGAGAGCGATCTGATGTATGGCAGAATCGTCGGCTCATCCAGCCAGTCCCCAAACGCCAGCCAAGCTGATGAATCGGAAGAGGCGGGAGATAGCCCGCGCTTTGCGGAAACGCTTTCAGACGTCGGGTCAGGTGGGTCGTCGCCGGCGCTATACTTTCTGGCTTCGGATCCACCAATAGACGACATCACCGAATCTTCCTTCAATGCAGGGCTGCGGAGATTTTTGGGCGACGACATCAGGCAGATCGCCAGGAATCCACAAGAGTACTCGGATTTCGTATCCAAGAAGGCCGAGCGCGCGGCAATTGTTGCTGGAGGCTATAGAAGCACTCATTACGATCCGACCAGGCCCGCGCGATTTTACAGCTATCAGTTGGGTAACGAAACTGTTGGGCTCCTAAGAGCGGGAGGTCCGGTTCTCATCGATAGAGAGGATTTCCGGCAACAGTTCGGGCGCAACGATATCACTTCTGTCGTAGACCTCCGGGTGACGCATCCCCTGGCCGAAAATGCGGGCGATATTCTGCTGGAACACCAATTGAGAAAGGATGGCGCTGATCCGTTGATCTTGTCAAACCCGGCCTTGCCCGGCATGGAACCCCGCTTGGCGGAAATGGGTTTTGTTCACTGGGATGAAAATAACTGGGTGCTTGATCCTCATCAGCATCCCGAAGTGTGGACGAAGAATGATAACAACGAGTGGCAGCGAGTAGGCAAGCCCACAAAGTACCTTGCTAAGGTAGATGACGGCGATACTGCTACTGAAGAGTGGAACTCTTCTGACGATGATCCGTCATTCTACTTAGAGCGCGCCCTTGCCGGGCTGAGCATGGAGTAAAGCAGTCGCGATAATGCCACCCGGCCAGAAGTGGCCGGCCCGCATTCGCGGAGTGCACGCAGCAGCGACCGTTCTTGCTTGATAGGGCGCACGCTTTCTGCGTGCGCCCTAAGGAAAACCTGCCTCGGATTTGGCGGTGATAGGGGTGCCGCCATCGGCAAGCTCGCCCGACTGCAAGGCGTGAATCATTGCCAACTATCAAATCGGCTTCATTAACGAGGCGCTCGGTATTGGCACATCGATTCTGATGTCGCCGCCGAATCCAGTCTGCTCGTCAAGGCGAAGTGGCGACCGGCGAGCGCTAGTCGTAACGCAAACGTTTGCATCGCCGCTCTCGATTAGCTGGCGCTCAGCGAGAAGGCCTGCGAGCATCCAGGATTCATTGTATTCTATTCGGCTCTGATCGGACCGCATCATTCTCATCACTGTTCAAGCCGCTACGGCCCCCGCATGCACGGGAACGTCGCCGTGTATCCGAAGACCGAGGGTACAGAGAGACGGTGTGCCGCCTCCCGTCGAAGACACGTGACGGCCACGCCAATCCGCAGGTCTGGTTTGTTCGGCTGACCAGAACGGCATTGCCGCTCTGTGAGCGACAGCTTAGCGGTTTCCATCAAGTGATCGGAATCTGATGGGCGAAAGCGACGCGGCCGGCCGCACCCGCGCCAATGAGTTGTGCTCGCTGTCGAGCTTGCTCGCTTGGCGTGCCACAAAGCTGAGCCGGTTGGGCGCTCCTACCGGGTCTTGCTTAATTGACGTACAGCGATAATGAGGCACGTCTCGCAATCAACGAGCAGTCAATGCAGCCAGATGCCATCTATGCGATTTGCGGCTTCGACGACATTCCAAACCGACGGGCGAGGGGATTTGACCTTATGGTCGTCGATGACGAGGGCAATCAGCGGCCGTGGCCCATCGTTGTGATCCGATGGAGTAAGAAAGTGCTTGGCTATGTCAACAAATGCCCGCACAACAGCGTCAAACTAGATTGGGAGCGAAACGAATTCCTCGATCCATATGGCGTCCGGCTGATGTGCGGCAAGCACGGATCGACCTTTGAACTGAGCACCGGGCGGTGCGTCGAGGGTCAATGCAAGGGCAGAGTGCTCACGCCGATCGCGCTGACAGTTCTGGACGGCGAAATCTGCGTCGTCGGCGTGCGTCTTGTCGAAGACGATGCGCCCTCCGATGCATGAAGCCTGCGCTCAGACCGGCCGATTTTCGTTCCGATTCTTCACGGGTTCCATCCTCTTCAGTCCATCTTCGTACGAGATCTCGTCACAGGACAGATCCAGATTCTTTGCCGCATCGAGCAGGTAATCCAGCTTGCCACCTGAATCGAGCTTCTTGATGTCGTCCTTGTTGATTCCGACCAGGTCCATCATCTCCTTCCAAACTGTGGACTCGTCGCACGGAAGGACGTGGAAATTGGCATCGCCAAGCTTGACTCGGTATTTCGCCAGCAGATCTATGTTGTTGCAGAACATGAAGTAGCTGCCGTCGGGGCTTAACGCGCTGTCCAGCACGCCTGCAACGTCGGCAAGATAGGCGAAGGAATGCAGATAGCCGGCTAGCACTGGAATGGTTCGCTCTCCATCCTGCGCGATGGTCAAAACTTGTTCGATCGAATAGTCCGGCGGCCGCTTCTCGTCCGCGACCTGGGTTTGGAATTTCAGTGCGACGTCACCACGAAAGCCGAACCGCCCAGGCTTAATGGTCCCGCCTTTGAATACGGCATTGAGCAGGCGACCCTCCTTCTCAAGTCTGCCGAGTGCGGTGTTCTCGATTGCAGTCATTAGAACGTTCCTCGATCTAAGCGTTTCACCAACGCTTCGGCGCCGGTGCGAGATGCAGTGCAAATTGCTTGCCGTCCATGTGCAGCAGTCGGCGGCGTAGCCTGGAAGGAAAAGGCATGAAATGGGCTCCGACTGCCTGAAGCAGCCCTGTCGGAAATTCGACACGAGTTCCAAAGGCAACAGGCCCGGTCTTAAAAGGCAAGCATCATCAGATGTCTGTACGCTGGCACATGACTTGCCATGAGCACGCAGTCTTAAGCAGACGAAGGATAAGCCATGATCAACCTGACGGATAGCGCGGTGAATGCAATCAAGAGTGCGATTTCATCATCGACGCAGCCAGCAAGCGGCCTGCGCATTACGGTCGAGGCAGGCGGCTGCAGCGGGTTCAAATACACGATGGGTCTGGCCGAGGAACCGAAGCCCGACGACAAGGTGATCGAGTGCGGTGACCTGAAGGTGTTTGTCGACGACAAGAGCCATCAACATCTGGTCGGAACAACCATCGACTTCGTGATGGCGCTGGAGAGCTCAGGCTTCACCTTTCACAACCCGAACGCCACCTCAAGCTGCTCCTGCGGAAAATCGTTCAGCTGACAAGGAAGGGACATCAAGCATGCTGGCCGAATCAGAGCAACTCAAGCAATTGCAAGCCGCCGCGAACGGCCGAGAACCGCGCCTTCGCGCCGTACTCGAGGAGATCCGACCCATTCTGCAACGTGGCGGCAGCAGTCGACTGATCACAATCGCTGGCAGCAGGATCATGGTCAGCCTTGGTGCCTGCGCATTCTGCAAGCTTTCGAGCGGGGTGCTGGAAGGCATTCAGGCGTGGCTTGTCGAGAGGCTCGGCGAATTCGCCCGCTTCATCCGGCTTGCTGCCGCAGCCAAGGCGTGAGATTGAGCGGGGGATCAGGTGCCGATTTATCTCGATAACAACGCGACGACGCGGACCGATCCGTCCGTCGTGCAAGCCATGTTGCCTTTCTTCACCGAGCGATTCGGAAATGCGTCGTCCAGCCACGCCTTTGGCGGCGAGGCCGCAATCGCGCTGAAGCAGGCGCGCCGTAGCTTGCAGGATCTGTTGGGGAATGCCCACGATCATGAGATCGTTTTTACCTCCGGTGGGACCGAGGCAAATAATGCCGCGATCCTCTCGGCGCTTGCGAGCCAGGAAGGCCGCGACGAGATCGTCACCACCTCGGTTGAGCACTCCGCCATCCTTTCGCTGGTCGAGCAATTGACGGCGAAAGGCGTCAAGACACACATTGTACCGGTAGACTCCCGCGGCCGGCTCGACATCGAGGCGTTTCGGCGCGCGCTCGGGCCCCGCACGGCAATCGCCTCGGCCATGTGGGCCAATAACGAGACCGGTACGATTTTTCCCGTGGAGTTTCTGGCCGGGTTGACCCGTGAGGCAGGCGCGCTTTTTCACACAGATGCGGTCCAGGCCATCGGTAAGGTACGCGTCGACCTAAAGGACAGTGCGATCGACATGCTGTCGCTTTCAGCGCACAAGCTGCATGGCCCAAAAGGGGTTGGCGCGCTCTATCTGCGCAAAGGGACAAAATTCCGGCCGCTGATCTGGGGCGGATCACAGGAACGTCGGCGCCGCGGCGGTACCGAGAATGTCCCCGGCATCGTTGGTCTTGGAAAAGCTGCGGAGCTGGCGGTGGAGCGGCTCGAGCCGGAGCGTGTTCGCATTGGTGCGTTGCGTGACCGCCTGGAGCAGGGGATTTTGCACAATGGCGAGTGCGCGGTGCTCGGCGATGTTAGCAACCGCCTAGCGAACACGGCCAGTGTCGCGTTCGATGATCTCGAAGGCGAAGCAATCGTCCATCATCTCAATCGTGCGGGCATTGCGGTGTCGCTGGGGGCAGCCTGCAAGTCCGGCTCAATGGAGCCATCGCATGTTCTGGGCGCCATGCAGGTGCCGGCGCGGAGCATGCGCGGCGCGGTGCGCTTTTCTCTGTCGCGTGAAACCTCTGTTGCGGAAGTCGATGAGGTCGTGTGCGTACTATGCGACATCGTGGCTCGCCTGCGCGCCAATTTGCGGGGATCGGCCAGTCTGGCCAGCTATGCGCTGCAGTCGAGGGAGTTGAGCTCGTGAAGATCATGATCCGCCGCGCTCCGGATTCGGGCCTGTCGATCTACGTGCCGAAAAAGGATCTCGAAGAGCCGATCGTGGAATCTGAGTATGAGACGCTATGGGGCGGCTGGATCAAAATAGCTAATGGCTGGGTGCTCGATTTGCCGCAGATGGCGAGCGATACGCGCTTGCCGGTGACAATCAATGCCAGAAAACGGGGCGAAAACGGTGACGATCCGTGAAGGCGCCCGTGCAGATCGATTTTGTCAACGCGACCGATGCTAAGGCCATTCTCGCGGATGTCGCTGCCGGGCTGAGGGCCGCGAGCATTGTTCCCTATATCGGTCCTGGGCTTGCCGAACTGTCCAGACCCGATGTGCCGACGACACCCGAGGCGTTATCTGCTTTCTTCGCCAGCAAGGTTGCGCTGCCGCGGCGGGCCAAGGGCAATGCATGGGCCGCGGCGCAGCACATCGAGATCAGCAAACATCGCTCCACCGTGACGGCATTGATGGCGCAGGCCTTCGCTCGGCCGGTCGAGTCGACCGTGTTGCACGATCATCTTGCGTCTCTGTCGCTGCCCATCATAGTCGACACATGGTACGATGGCGCGATGCGCGGGGCGTTGGATAAGCGCGATGGATGGGGCGAAGTGCAGGGTATCACCCGCGCCAGCATTGGCGAGAATCGCTGGTATCGATTTTATGACTCGATTGGCCAAGAGGTCGACGGTATCGTGGCGGACAGCTGGACGACGGTGCTGTACAAGCCGCATGGCAGTGTGCGGCCGGCAAAGAACTTCCTGATCTCCGACGCTGACTATGTCGAGCTGCTGACCGAAATCGATATCCAGACACCGATTCCGGACATCATCAAGAAAAGGCGGATCGGACAGAGCTTTCTCTTTATCGGCTGTCGGTTCAACGACCAGCTGTTGCGTAGCTATGCCCGGCAAATCATCAAGCGTTCAGCCAAAACCCACTATGCGATCGTTGATCTGGATGCGCTCTCACGCAATGAGCTCCGCTTTCTGCGCGAGCAGGGCCTGACGCCGCTTGCGATTGGATTGCCTCGCGCAGTCGAGATACTGCTCACTCATTAGCGGCATTGCGAGGTCGGATCGCTCAGCCCGCATCGGCCCATTGTGAGATGCCGCGTCGCATTAAGGCCAACAGGGATGGAGCCCAGGGTCGCGCGTACTTGGCCGTTAAATGAATGCACCTGCCGTGGAACTCCGCGGCAGAAACACGACGTGCTTGTTGCGTTTCAAACATGTGCATCATTGCTGTTCTTGCATCCGCTGGCGTTGATGTTCCCGCTAACTGTTTGGCGCATGGCTGCAAATCGCATCGTCTCTACCATGGCATGTGAGTTGCTACTGCTCTGGCTGAAGCTCTCTCGGGGCTGGTCCTGAGAAGCCGATGATTGCCTGCAGGGAGACATGGGAAATGAACGCGGTCGTCGGGCTCGGAAAATGTGCCAAAGCTGCGGTAGGTGCCGGCAAGATGGTGCAGCCGGCCGCTGAGCATCGGGGCTGCCGCGTCTCGTCCAACACCGGCCAGGCGAGCTGCGGCTCGCGGGCAGGGCAAGGCGATCTGCCGACCGAGATCTGGGAAAAAGTAAAGAACCATCCCTGTTACAGCGAAGAGGCGCATCATCATTACGCCCGCATGCACGTCCCAGTAGCGCCAGCCTGCAATATCCAGTGCAATTACTGCAACCGAAAATACGACTGCGCCAACGAATCACGTCCGGGCGTGGTGAGCGAGAAGCTCACGCCGGAGCAGGCGGTAAAGAAAGCGCTGGCAGTCGCGGCCACTATTCCCCAGATGACCGTGCTTGGCATCGCCGGTCCCGGCGATCCGCTGGCCAATCCAGAAAAGACATTCAAGACGTTCGAACTCGTCGCCAAGGCGGCTCCGGACCTCAAGCTGTGTCTGTCAACCAATGGGCTGAGCCTGCCGGATTATGTTGACGTCATCGCCAAGTCAAAGATTGATCATGTCACGATCACTGTCAACATGATCGATCCCGAAATCGGCGCCAAGATCTATCCTTGGATCTTCTTCAACCACAGGCGCTACACCGGCCTCGACGCGGCAAGGATACTTGCCGATCGCCAGCTGCTAGGCCTGGAGATGCTCAGCGAACGGGGGATCCTGTGTAAGGTCAACTCTGTGATGATCCCGCATATCAACGACGATCATCTGGTCGAAGTGAACCAGGCGGTGAAGTCGCGCGGCGCCTTCCTTCACAATATCATGCCGCTGATCTCCGCACCCGAGTACGGCACAGTGTTTGGCCTCAACGGTCAGCGCGGGCCGACAGCGCAGGAATTGAAGGCACTGCAAGATGCTTGCGAAGGGGAGATAAACATGATGCGTCACTGCCGTCAGTGCCGGGCCGATGCTGTGGGTCTGCTCGGAGAAGATCGCAGCGCAGAGTTTACGACCGACCAAGTCATGAAGATGGACGTCAAATACGACCTCGAGATGCGCAAGGCTTACCAAGATCGGGTAGAGGACGAGCGTGCCGCCAAGGCCGCGGGCAGCAAAGAGGAGCTCGGGGAATTGGCCAGAGAGGTGAGCGAGATCACGCTTCTGGTGGCAGTCGCAACCAAAGGCTCCGGGCTGATCAACGAGCACTTTGGACATGCGAAGGAATTCCAAGTCTACGAACTTTCCACATCCGGCGCAAAATTCGTCGGCCACCGCCGCGTGGACGTCTACTGCCAAGGTGGTTATGGGGAGGAGGATAGGCTTTCGACCATCATTCGCGGCATCAATGACTGCCATGCGGTGTTCGTGGCCAAAATCGGCGGCGACCCGAGAAGCAATCTGATCAAGGCCGGAATCGAGCCGGTTGATCAATATGCGCATGAGTTCATCGAGAAGTCGGCGATCGCCTGGTTCCGTTCCTATCTCGACCGGGTGAAAAGCGGTGAGATCCAGCACGCGAAACGTGGCGACGCCTCAATTCGGCAGGGAGCCCTGATCTCTGCGGCGTAGGGGGGGTATGTGCCATTCAAGATCATTGCCTCGCAGTGTACGAGCTGCTCAGCCTGCGAACCCTTATGCCCGAACGTTGCAATCTCGGAGAACGCGGGGAGCTTCGTCATTGAACCAGCAAAATGTACCGAATGCATTGGCCATTTCGACGAGCCGCAATGTGTCGCCGCCTGTCCGGTCGACAATACCTGCGTCGTTGACACATTCTTGGCGCGCTACCAAGCGCCAGCCTAAAGGGTGAGCCCCGTGAATGGATTGCCGCCGCTTGAGGATGCGAACCGTGCCCGGGAATGCGCCCGCCTGCTCCTGGGACTGCGAAGCGTGCCCCATCGCAGCCTCGCCGTCTGGCCCGGATCTTCGTTTGATGCGAGGGAATGACGCCGATGCTGGCCGGCCAGGACAATGAAGTTGATCGCGCCGTCGCACGCCGCATCGCGCCGCAGCTGTTCGACCGATTGATCAGCGATGAGGAGGTCGAGTGTCGCCACTTGTGGCACGGGTTATCCACAATGAGTGGCCGTTAGCCATGGTGAACGACCCGAACGCCTCCGTGCGGTTCGAGAATATGCAAGGACTGTTGCCGAGGGCGCTAACTGCTCCGCAGCGCGGTCCTGACCGGCATGTCCGCCATGAAATCGCGTGCGGCATCGCCACTGGTGAATCGCCAGATGCCTTCGAGAATGAGGCCAAATCGATGCAGGACCTCGCTTGCGCTGGTACGGCAGCGGCCCTGCATGTTCACGAGGGAGCGTTGCATGAATAAAATCGTTCGCGATAGCGACGTTGTCGAGCTCAGCGGGCCGCCTGTCTTCAGCTTTAGCGAAAAGGTGCGCGCCAATCGCACTATCCGTAATGACGGTACGTTTCGCGGCAAAGAGATTGGCGAGGTTTTGGTCAAGAAGGGAGAGGTGGGTTACGTCGTTTCGATCGGCACGTTCCTGCAGCAATTCTACATCTACGGCGTCGAGTTTATCGAACGTGGCTACCGCGTTGGCATGAAGTGCAAGGAGCTTGAGTCAGTGGACGCGTGCGAGGAGATCGATGATTCGCCATTGCCGGAAGAGGCTGTGTCGTGACTGAGGGCCGCTTTCCGAAATATCGGCGGGGCCAACGTGTTAAAGCGGCGATCGACCTCATCAACGATGGCTCGTTTCCCAACACGGAACCCGACGGGATCGTGCTTGGCGCCGGAGCAACCGGCGAGATCGTCAGGGTCGCTATCCATACCGAAGCCGACGTGCCGATCTATACTGTCGATTTTGGTGTGCAGCTGCTCATTGGCTGTTTTGAAGAAGAAATCACGGTGCTCTGAAGGGGGCTTTCGCAATGACTGCCGCGCTGATGAGGAAGGTAAAGACCGGGTTGGTTCCTCACCCAAACGAGCTCGATCGCAAGCGAATCGAGCGCGGCTTGAGCTCGCGTAAGCGCTATCTCTATGTCTCGCCGAACGTGACGCCAGTGAGGGGTGGCTATCTGGTCGAGAGTCCCTGTTGCTCGCGCAATATTGACAAGAATGGTGGTCTCATTGATGTCGCGCTGATTCTTTACGACGCCGTGAGTGGGATCTGGAAGCTGTTTTGCAAGAACCACGCGCGAGGGATCTGGGAATTTTACAGCCTTTATCACCGCTTGACTTCAGCAATCGATGAGTTGAACGCAGATCCGGAGCGCCTGTTCTGGCAATGACGACCGCCTTGGCGAGTCATAGAGGAGCCACGATGGCGCTTACTGCGGAGGAATTGATCGAAATCGAACGGCTGCTTGCCTCCGATAGCGCGGACACGGGTCCCCTTGTCGAGCTGCGGCGCCGCTTTCCGCAGCTTGCATGCGTTCGCTGCGATGCGTCGGATGTGACGGATCCGCCGTTTCGGCAGTTTCCTCGTTTCGACCTGCATTTGCTCGACGGGTCGGATCACTGCGTGCAGATTACGGCCGATCCGAAGCGGGCGACCGGTATCGTGTTGGCAAAAAGGAATGTTCCCCGGTGAGCGGCATTGAGTTCGCAGAGCGTCGGCTTGATGGTGCTGACAGGATGGAGGCAAATACATCCTTCATTCCACTGTCCGATCCCGATATCACCTTCGCCGAGCTCTCCGCCGTGGAAGCGGTTCTGTGCTCGCCGCAGATTTCCAATGGGCGGGTCACCGAGGAGTTCGAGCACGCTTTTGCAGCCAATCTTGGCCGCAAATATGCCGTTGCGATCTCGAGCGGTACCATCGGGCTCCTGCTTGCGCTCAAGGCGGTCGGCATCGGGCCAGGGCAGGAAGTCATCGCCTCGCCCTATTCCCTTCGCGAGACGGTCCATGCGATCGGTCTTGCAGGCGCACGGGCGGTATTTGCCGACATCGACTATTGGTCGGGAACATTGGTCCCAGATAAAGCCGAAGAGCGCATCACGGCCAACACGCGGGCGATTGTTGCCGGCAATCCCAACGGCCATCCCGCGCCGTGGTCGGAACTGCGGGCGATCGCGCAGCGCCACCATCTGGCGCTTTTAGAGGATTCCACCGAAGCAATCGGATCGCGTTACAAGGGTGAGCTCGTCGGCCGGTTCGGCGACCTGGCGGTCTTCGACTTTGCCCAGCCCTTGGCCCTAAGCTGTGGCGAAGGCGCAATGGTGGTAACGGACGATATCGACATCGCGGTTGGCTTGCGTCGCTATCGCTCCCACCGCCTGGACGAACGCTCCTCGGTGATCGTCGGTGCCGCAGCGCCATACCAAGCCGGCATGAGCGATCTCACGGCAGCCTTGGGGCTGGCACAGCTCAAGCGTCTCGATGAAATCCTGGAGCGTCGTCGGCTGGTGGAGCAGGTCTACAATGCGCATATGCAATCATTTGAGGGCATCAAGCCGCCTTATGTTGGTCCCCATGTGACCGAGGTGAACTGGTTGCTCTATCTCGTTCATCTCGGAACACGCTTCACGCGATCCGGCCGCGATGCCATCGTCGATGATCTACGCGTCGCCCAAATTGAAGCCACCGCCTATAGCTACCCGCTGCACTTGCAACGCCACTATTTCGAGCTCGGCTATCGACGTGGCGATTTCCCGGTTACGGAAAAGATCGCCGATCGCGCCCTGGCGCTGCCGTTTCACACCCATCTCACGAACAACAAGATCGAGTTCATTGTCGAGGCCATGAAAGATGCGTCGATCAACGTGGGCGCAGGGGCAGCGATCTACTGAGATGCTCGTCATCCACCACATCGAAGGACGAGGATGGAATGGCGATGATCCTACTTTGTGACGTCGCGCAAGATGAGCGGGGCGACCGAGGGCAGGCCCGTGAGCACGAAGAAGACCTGCTCGAAAGTAGCGAGGCGCGGTCTCCAAGCCGCGGCTCGAGGCCACGCGCCAAGCTGCCGGAAACCGGGCACGTCACAACAGAGATCCTCAGTCTCGGATCGGGTCTTTAAAGTCGGTCAAATCGGGGTTGCCATGAATTCTCAACAAGTCATCATTCACGTCCGCTTCGCTCCAAACGGGAGGGTAATCCAAATCAGCGAGCGTCCGGCGAAGCTCACGCCGAACCAATGGTTTGATGTCCTCAATACCCGTGCCGGCTCGACCTATCGGCCGCTCGCTCGTGGCCGCGGCGTTTTTCGGCTGGCCCGGGCTGCTGTCGAAGCTTTCAAGCAGGAAACTGCGAGGCCTGGATGAGCAAAGGGATGAGCGGCCCGATGTGTGATCAGATCGAGGTGTTCGCCGTCTGTCCGGCCGATGCCATCGAGCGGTGTGGCGCCAAGGCCTTTAGCTTGTCGCAGGTAGACGACAGCGGCGAGAGCCGGCCGTTTCCAATTGTTGTGGTTCGCACTTTTGGCGACGACTATTTAGGGTACGTCAATCGTTGTCCGCATGACAGCTTATGGCTCAACATCGGCTCCGGCGAGTTCTTCTCCTCCGATCGCTCCTTTCTCAGATGCGCACGGCACGGTGCGAGATTTGAGATCGACACTGGGCTGTGCATCGATGGTCCCTGCACTGGACAAGCGCTTGAGCCGGTCGCACTCGCCGTCATCGAAGGTGACGTCTGCCTGTGTGGCATCAAGCTGCTTGAGGATGATCGGTTTTCCGAGCCGTTCGAGGACGGCGACGAAACCATGGATATAACCATCCATCCCGATTAACAGGCGTATCACTTGGCCGTTGCTCAGTTGTTTCCCGGCGCGTTGTCGCCGAACAATGCCATCGTACTAGTGAGCGCTGGCGCGGATGCGCGTCAATGGTTTTGAAGTTGAGAGGCAAACAGGCGAACCGTCGTTTCCCAAACGTGCAACTGCGATCTTGGCGGCACAAGTGCTTTGGTGCTAGCTCACCAAATCGAGCCAGCAGGCCATTGCCGCCGCTTGATACAATGTCTTCGAGAAGGAAATGCCCTCGGCGGTTACGCCGAGGGCACCGTCTGGGCTTGGTGAAATGGGGGGACCCAGACTGACAGGACCGTTTGGTTTGGAGGAATGACGATCCTGTGTCACGATTATTGGACGATTGCCGAAGCGGGCGTAGCAATTGCAATGCCAAGCTTTCGTTCATGCGATGCCCTTAGCAAGTGCCGCCACCATAGTCAGCCGGTGGCGGCGGCCAAGCTCAAATGCATGAACGGGCGCGTGGACGCGGCCCGGCTATTGTGCGTGCGATCTGCGAAACGCTGAAGCGGGAGAGGGTCAAACGCGATGCGCCATATGTCACGTATGGAACAGGGGAGGGTGGCATTGTTGCAACCTCGGCATAATTGTCAGTCGCGCCGGAGCGGAGAATGAGATCGCTGCAGAAATGAGCGCTACGCACCTGGTGCGGAACTTGCTTGGAGAAGTTGGATGGTTGCGTAAGGAGCTAGACAATCGCGAGGTTGAAACTGATCAAGGAGGCTGTTCTAGATGCCGAGTATCGCTGATCGTCAGCGACAATCATCGGCATTTCGCCCTGCTTTCGCAAGCTGGAGTGGGGGTTAGTGGGATCAATTGGTCGATGCGGCGTTCGACTGAGGAGCAGGTTGTTCGGGCGGATGTGCTCGGATCTTGTCTCTTTTCAGATGATGGAGGCCGTAGATTTCAGGATAGGCGCATGAACGCAGAAACCGAATTCGAGCTTCGTCAACTTTATAGGCATCACGTCTTTGCCTGCAACACGCAGCGTCCGCCGAATCATCCGCACGGCAGTTGCGGCGCTTCTGGGGCGCAGGCCCTCTGGGATCGGATGGGCAAGGCGATCGAAACGCAAGGCCTCACTGATGTCGGCTTCACGGTGACGGGCTGCCTTGGTTTTTGTAACTCAGGTCCTTTGATGGTCGTCTATCCAGACGGAATCTGGTATCGCCCCACCACGACTGAGGACGTTGATGAAATCGTAGACTCTCATCTCAAGCAGGGTAAGCGTGTCGATCGCCTCGTGATGGTGCTGAGGCGAAGCTAAAGGCGTCGCTTGAGCGCCGCTCGCCCGGTGTATCAAACATCGATGGCCTATCCGCCCAATAGCTGGCATCTCGGAACGCCGGGTGATCTAATGCTTCCAATACGTGCCCAACGCGGACTGCTTACTTGTCGCTATGGCTTTGGATTTCAGGAACATGCGGTGAGAGCGAAGCCTTGATCGGATCCTCCTCATGATCGGGGCCGATGAGCCCTGAGCTCAAGTCTCTTGCAAGTGCGGTCGTTCTCACACAGGGGGCGACCGCCTTGAATTCTCAGGTCCGATAAGCAGGCGGCCGCTTCCGCTAATGCCGAGAAACAACGAGCAGCATCCTATTGATCGCTGGTGGCTCGATTTGCTTGTTTTCCGCCACTTACCGATACACCGTGACTCACAGCGAGAGCAATGCTGGGAATGGCTCCTGGCCTTCAGCGAGACGACGTGTCTTTACACATCATCTCGCTCGCCTTCGCACTGCACTACACGGAGAGACGCGCCCGACGACCCCCGGCGCGTCCGAAAAGTTCACTGAAGGGTGTTTCCTGCCTCAGAACTTGTAGGTGATGCCACCGCTGACGAGCCATGGGTCGATATTGGCGCGGCCGGTGACGGCAATCGCATTGTTTACGGTCGCCGAATATTCCGGGCGCAACCACAATTTCTTCACGTCGAAGTTGAGGCCCCAATGGCGGTCAAGCATATAATCGAAGCCAAATTGGACCGCGGCGCCGAACTGGTTGCCGATGTGCAAATCCGTCACGGCAAGGCCGGCGAGCGACGTATTGGCAGCCGATTGGTTGAAGAATGCGGTGTAGTTGATGCCCGCGCCGATGTAAGGCTTGAGCGGGCCAAAATCGGTGAAGTGATATTGCAGCGTCAGCGTTGGCGGCAACAGCCAAACCTTGCCGATATCTAGTCCATTTAGCGTACCTGTGCCGCTGATGTGATGGCGGCTCACACCGAGAATGAGTTCGGCGGCAACGTTTTTTGTGAAGAAATAGGTGATATCGAGCTCCGGTACCGCTTGGTCGCTGATCGATAGCCCGGAAGCGGGCGAGGACAGCGGCGGCGCCCCGGCGACATTGACGGAGCTGCCTGCGGTATCCGGCAAAACGCCAAGGACGCGCAGGCGGATCATCCACGGATTGAAGGGCTCCATTGGGGGTGCTTTGTAGTAGATAGGTGCCTGCGCCAGGTCCGCGGCCTCAACCGAGATGCTGGCCAACGAGCTCGCGAGCGCAAGCAGCGATGCCGTCGTCAGAATTGTTTTCATCCTCATCGAATTCTCCATTCCAAAGTCCGCGCGAAGAGTCGCGCGAGATCTCTGTCACACATGGGAGACGGCCAATGATTTGATGCTGATCAAAACGGCGGCGGACGTAGCGCAATTATGCAGCCACGTTGCATAAGGGTCACGACCGCGACGCTCCGTGGTTCTGTTCGGATCGGTATTCAGTGCAGTGTTCTGTCCGAGCCGAATCTATTCAATAAACCGTGTCTCGGCTTAAAGCTCTGATCAAATCCAGACTGCAGGAATCGTGCGCGACAAACGCGATCGAACTGCGATGGTTTCACGCACCGCAGGCGACGAACATGTCTTATTCAAACCGAGTATACTGAGCGCCGCTGGTTACGAAGCGCCACGCACGCCGACGTTCTCGCCGAATATGCCGTCGGCCATTCCCGACAAAGCCGGTACTGGGAGGATCGTTGTTCGCATCGGTTGGCGGCGTGGCAGTATGATCGATCGTATCCTCACATCTGCGGACAGTGCGTGCCCTGTTGTTCGTGGGAGCATCCCTCAAGATCATCTTGCGTGTCCCGGCCAAGCAACGACAGCACGGGTTCATGATCGAATCCGGCGCATTTTGCACCATCGACGTCGATCAGCGGTCGTCTGATCAGGAGCGGATCTGCCAGCATCAACGCAAGTGCACTCGCTTCGTTGATTACGTCAGGATTAACCGCGCCTGACTTGATACGAGGCGCGGCTCGGTTGAACCAGGATGCGATCGGCATCTTGCCGAAGAAGTGTCGCAATTCCTCCGCAGCCCACGGCTGCTTCAATATATCCTTGGCTATCACGTCATGGCCAGCGGCCTTCAGCGCCTGCATCTGACGTGCATTGGTGACGCAGCCGGGCTTTTGATAAAAGAGGATTGTCGCCATGGTATACCTATGTGGGTACGCTGAGCTGAACGATCGGAGGCGGTTCCGCTACGTCGCAGAGCGCGTTTGACACTCGTGCAAACGATCGCACATAAGCGGCTTGACCACCGTATCGTGCTTGCGCCCCGCTTTAATGCCTTCGTTGGACCACTAACTCATTAACGAGAATTGGCCTTTCATGTCTCGCCAACGAAGCGCGACGCAGGACCTCAGCTAGTTTCGACTCGAGGCACCCTTGTAAGGCGCTTCTTGCTGCCTTTAGGCTCCGGCGCATCGTTCTGATTAGTTGGATCAATTGGTAGTTTGGCTGCACAATTGACCTCGTCATCATCGACCGACGAAACCCCATCGCCGGCCACGTGCCTTAGAGATGCCGACCTCGACCTGCATCTCGCTCTGCCGAAATTGCCGACCACCGGTTTACAAGAGAAGGAGCAAGTCCCGTTCCATTTGAGAGCATTGGATCTGGTCATGCCAAGCTGCCGTTTTCCAGCCTGATCGGTGTGACCGGTGTTCGTTTTCCGACAGTCCAGCGGATCCTGTCCGCTGCAAAACACTCTGGGGTTACTCAACGGCTCGTCGGCTTTTTAGAACGCAATCAGAAGCTTAATGAGCGCGGACAGTGTTGGCATGGCGGTTGCTATTAAGCGGCAGCAACACTGAGTGAGGGCTGAGTGCACGCCGACGCGCAAGACGAGCGATGCGCTCCTTCCCTTGAACCCGTGTGCCCCGTTTCTGGGAGAGAAACAAGCTCGCGTGTAGGAATCGCGCAACTTTTGGCAAATCGGTTGATGGAGAACAACATGTCTTCACTGAGACAAATCGCGTTCTACGGAAAGGGCGGCATCGGCAAGTCGACCACTTCCCAGAATACGTTGGCGGCACTGGCCGAGATGGGTCAGAAAATCCTGATCGTGGGATGCGATCCTAAGGCGGACTCGACCCGCCTGATCCTGCACGCCAAGGCGCAGGATACGATTTTGAGCCTTGCAGCGAGCGCCGGCAGCGTAGAGGACCTCGAACTCGAGGACGTGATGAAGGTCGGCTACAAGGACATCCGATGCGTGGAGTCCGGCGGTCCTGAGCCGGGTGTTGGCTGCGCCGGCCGCGGCGTCATCACCTCGATCAATTTCCTGGAGGAGAACGGCGCCTACGAGGACATTGACTATGTCTCCTACGACGTGCTCGGCGACGTCGTTTGCGGTGGCTTTGCAATGCCAATCCGTGAAAACAAGGCGCAGGAGATCTATATCGTCATGTCCGGAGAAATGATGGCAATGTATGCCGCAAACAATATCTCCAAAGGCATCCTGAAATACGCCAACTCTGGCGGCGTACGGCTGGGCGGCCTGATCTGCAACGAGCGGCAGACCGACAAAGAGCTGGAGCTGGCGGAGGCGCTAGCCAAGAAGTTGGGCACCCAGCTGATCTACTTTGTGCCGCGCGACAATGTGGTGCAGCATGCCGAGTTGCGCCGCATGACGGTGCTGGAGTATGCGCCCGAGTCGAAGCAGGCCGATCACTATCGCAATCTTGCGACCAAGGTTCACAACAATGGCGGCAAAGGCATCATTCCGACCCCGATCTCCATGGACGAGCTCGAGGACATGCTGATGGAGCATGGCATAATGAAGCCCGTCGACGAATCCATCATCGGTAAGACCGCCGCCGAACTCGCGGCCTCTTAAGGTCGCGGGTCGCGGCCTTGTGAAGGCGCGCGACGGATGCCGGTCTCCCTCACCCCCCATCCGGGGAGACCGGCATTCTGACGATCACCCGGCCAGCTAGAATGGGGCGGGGCACACGTGACCGCTCTAAAAAAATTCATGCCTGAAGCGAACTTCCAACCGTTTGTAGCTGCTTGCGCCGACGCGGGCAGCAAGGTGCAAAGAGGAATAGCGACCTACCGAGCGCTCAACGGTGTGCCTCCTGACGAGGCCGACATTGCGAGCGACAGCAATTTCGATTGCCATGTCCTGGCGTCAATTCTGGCGGTCGCCTCGATGGATGGTGGTCCGCTTCCCGAGCGGGCCGGCCTGTCCGGCCACGAGCTGGCGGCTCTGCTGGAGCGCTATTTTCCATCGATCGGGGTCAAGATCTCAGAGCAGCTCCTGGCTTTCAAGTGCGATGAGAACGACGAAATCGCAATGGTGCGCGATCTCTTGCTCAAGCAACGCTCAACGGAAGAGCGTATCGGGGGGTGGCTGGCCGCGATGATTGCACGCCGCGCCATAGAGCCAGACCACTTGTGGAAAGATCTCGGATTACGCAATCGCGGCGAACTCTCTCGGCTGCTGAGCCGCCACTTCGCGCCGCTCGCAGCACGTAATAACAACAATATGCGCTGGAAGCGCTTCTTCTACCGCTCGCTGTGCGAGGATGAAGGCCTCGTCATGTGCACAACGCCCGTTTGCACGCAATGTAACGACTTCAATCTCTGCTTCGGCGAAGAAAGCGGCGAGAGCCGGATGGCAGAACGCCGGCGCGACGTTCTGTTGCAGGCGGCTCGCCCTGTCATCAGCGTTGACTGGCCCATTTAAGCTGTTGCAAGACGCGATCGCCCAGTCAGCTAGAACCCCGCGCGAGCTTTGGCGAGTCCCGCAGGAGCTGGAGGGCGCGGCGAACGGCGTTCGATGCGCGCAACCATGGGTCTAGGGCGGTGCCGGGCCACAAATGCTCCGCGACAATTCCTGCCCCCCCGGCGTGCCGCAATCGAGCTAACATTTGCGTTCGGCGTTGCAAGAGGCAAGGTGAGGCGTGCGCTTCATAAGCCTGTCGCGTTTGCGACAATCCATTTGCGAAGGGAAGCTGGCCGAGGAAGAGAGCGTATCTTTTTCAACGGGTTGCCAAGAATGGCGGGCTGGCATGGGGGTTGCTGAAGGGTATCCGGGTCAAAAGCAATGAGGAGCCCTTTCGTGATGGCCGCCACCAAGACCGCCAAGCCGGCTTGGCCCGAGCAGGCGAGCGCCAAGCCGACCGTGCTCAACGACACGACGTTACGCGACGGCGAGCAGGCGCCTGGCGTTGCGTTCACCACAGAGGAAAAGCTGGCGATCGCGCAGGCGCTGGCGCGGGCCGGCGTGACGGAGATCGAGGCGGGAACGCCCGCGATGGGCAACGAGGAGATCATTGCCATCCGCGCGATCGTCGAAGCAGAGCTTCCGCTGACCACCATAGGCTGGTGCCGGATGCGCGAAGCCGATATCGACGCGGCGATCGAAGCGAAGGTGTCCATGGTCAATATGTCGATCCCGAGTTCCGATGTCCAGATCGCGGCCAAGCTTGGCGGTCGTCGCGACCTGGCGCTGGAACAAGTGAAGCGAGTGGTAGGTTATGCACGTGAGCGGGGACTTGAGGTTGCCGTCGGCGGCGAGGACTCCTCTCGCGCCGACATCGATTTTCTCATCAGGCTGATAGCCGCGGCAAAAGCGGCGGGAGCGCGTCGCTTTCGTATTGCCGATACGCTCAGTGTGCTCGACCCGGACACAACCTCCGCGCTGGTCGGAAATTTGCGGGCGACCACGGATCTCGAACTCGAGTTTCATGGTCACGACGATCTCGGCCTCGCAACCGCCAATACGCTCTCCGCCATCAAGGCCGGCGCGAGCCACGCCTCAGTAACCGTTATCGGCCTCGGCGAACGGGCTGGAAATGCACCGCTCGAGGAAGTTGCGGTCGCGCTCAAGCAGCTCTACAGGCACGAGACCGGGATCATAATGCCAGAGCTCGAGAACGTCGCCGCGGTGGTTGCAGCCGCAGCCGCACGTGCGATTCCTCTGAACAAAGCCATCGTCGGAGAGCATGTTTTTACGCATGAATCGGGCATTCATGTGGATGGTCTTCTAAAGGATCAACGTACCTACCAGTCGCTTGATCCGGTTCTGCTTGGGCGCCGCAACAGTTTTGTGATCGGCAAGCATTCCGGGCTCTCGGCGATCACCGCGTTGCTCAATGAATTACAGCTCGTCGCCAGCGCCGACCAGGCCAGACAAATCCTGGCGCAAGTCCGCAAGCATGCCATAGAGCACAAGGTGCCGGTCGAGCGCGAAACAGTAGCGGCGATCTGGCGCGATGTATGCGGATGCTTGTCGCCCCACCCCGCGTGAAGAGGCGCGCCCAGCAGGATCTAGACAGGCATTCGAAAACCAAGCGCCGCGAGGACAGTATCGGGCATCGTTGATCGGCGGCAACGACGGCCTGCGTCCGCATAGTTGTGCGAGGTGGGGCTGCAGCAGGATCACCAAGCACGGCTGCGTTGTCGCCGACCGTCCACGTGCCAATTCAAAGGGGAGTTTTCGATGAGTAACTCGCACTCAGCAGCCAGTATCCTGGATCGGCTCAACAAAGCCTCATCGGCGGAAGAGTTCTTTTCACTGCTGGGCGTCGAATACGACCCCGGGATCGTCAATGTCGCGCGCCTTCACATCCTAAAGCGCATGGGACAATATCTTGCCAACGAGCAACTCGCTGGTGCCGCAGAGCCGGACATCAGAGCTCGTTGCAAAGCGATGCTGGAGCAGGCCTATGCTGACTTCGTGGCATCGTCGCCAATCGACCAGCGGGTGTTCAAGGTTTTGAAGGATGCTGTCGCAGACCATGACAAGCCGACGGCCTTTGTCCCATTGAGCGAGCTGAAGTGATCTCGCGCCCCGAAGTTTGTCCCAAGTGGCGTGGTGATGATCCCTCGTGCAGCACTCGTCTTCTTTCAGATCAACTCTCTGCAGCCATGACTCGCGCGGCGCTGTCGTATTCCCGACCCATGTCCAGCCTGGTCGTGTCTTGGGGATTAGCAACCACTCCAAGTGTCTCCTAAGTCATTGCGTTCGCCTAATCTTCCTTGATTCTTGCAACTGGTACGACACTTGCTGTTGTCGTGTCGATCCGGTCATCGATGCAGACAAATGGTAGCCGTCCGAGATGAGATTTGAAGGAAGACCTTTCACGTTACGTCTACTGCCGGCCGAGTTGTGCGGCATCATCTCGTGGCTCACACTCGCGCAGTGTCACCCGAAATGGCTTGTGACGCGATTGAAGCGACGATCGAGTCCGCGATGGGGGGCGATGGGTAAGCCGCCTGTCCACGCTACACCTGGGGAGCGTATGCGCATCATCGTTCGCATCGGGCGGGTGTCCACTTGCGCGCAGATCCACATCCACCCCAGAGCCGATAGCAACATGCGCCAGGACCCTGCGAGTCAGCGGCGCTGGCGGCCGAGCACTCATCGCATGAAAGTGCGGTGGCAAGATCGGCCGGATCGTCACGGCCGATGTGGCGCGCTAGGCCGAAAGCAAGGTGCAGCTATTGCGCAGCAAGCGAACCGGCGTACTCAGGCATGGAGAGAGTCAATTAGAGTGATCGCAGCGGCCAGGCCGCCTCGCTGGCGCTTGTCGAATAGAGCGCGCAAGAAGCCTGTCTCGGGGCTCTCTCGGAACTCGGCCCGCCCGGCACGTTCACCCCGTGCGACGCCTCTCGTTGCGCGGTCGGGCCGCGCCGGGCAGGCGGGACCACCGAGAAGCCGGCCATCTGCTGATCAAAAGTGACCTTCAGCCAACCGAAGTAGAAACCAATCCTGTGGCGCGGTCGCGCGTATTTTTGAGGGGAATCTAAAGCATGAGCAATGTCACCAAAACGGCCGCGCCGGCGGCGGCCGGCCGCGCGGCGGCCAAAAAGGAACTGCCGGAGCACTTTAAGGCCTACAAGCATGTCTGGGTTTTCGTCGAGCAGGAGCGTGGCCAGGTGCATCCGGTTTCCTGGGAGCTCATGGGAGCGGGGCGCAGGCTTGCCGACAGGCTGAAGGTGAATCTCGCCGCGGTCGTTATCGGTCCGGAGGGGCAGCCGACGCGTAACGCCGCGCTGGAGTCATTTTGTTATGGCGCCGATCTGGCCTATCTCGTGAGCGATAATGTATTGTCGGATTACCGCAACGAATCATATACCAAAGCGCTAACCGAACTCGTCAACACCTACAAGCCTGAGATCCTGTTGTTAGGCGCGACGACACTCGGTCGCGATCTTGCAGGTTCGGTGGCCACCACCTTGTCGACGGGACTCACAGCCGACTGTACTGCGCTCGACGTCGACGCCGATGGTTCGCTTGCGGCGACGCGTCCGACCTTTGGCGGCTCGCTGCTGTGTACGATTTATACCTTGAACTATCGTCCGCAGATGGCAACCGTCCGCCCGCGCGTCATGCCGATGCCGGAGCGCGTCGTACGCGATGCCGCTCGTATCATCATCCATCCGCTTGACCTTGTTGAAGATGATATCGTCACGAAGGTGCTGACGTTCATTCCCGACCGCGACTCCGAAACGTCAAATCTGGCCTATGCCGATGTCGTAGTCGCCGGCGGCTTGGGACTGCGATCGCCCGAGAATTTTCGGCTGGTGCGCGAACTGGCAACTTTGCTTGGCGCCGAGTATGGCTGCTCGCGTCCTCTGGTGCAGAAGGGATGGGTAACGTCTGATCGGCAGATCGGCCAGACCGGCAAGACCATCCGGCCAAAGCTCTATATTGCGGCCGGCATTTCCGGCGCGATCCAGCACAGGGTCGGCGTGGAAGGTGCGGACCTGATTGTCGCCATCAATACCGACAAGAACGCGCCGATCTTCGACTTCGCCCATGTCGCGATCGTCAGCGATGCCATGCAGTTGCTCCCGTCGTTGACGGCCGCATTTCGCGCCAGGCTGTTGCCGGAGTCGCGCGCCCGGCTCGCGGTCTAGAGGAGATGCTGTGATGATTGAAGAGAGGTTCGATGCGATCGTGGTCGGAGCCGGTATGGCCGGAAACGCGGCGGCGTTGACTCTGGCCAAGCGCGGCATGAAGGTGCTGCAGCTCGAGCGAGGCGAATATCCGGGATCGAAGAATGTGCAGGGCGCAATTCTCTATGCCGACATGATGGAAAAGCTGATCCCCGAGTTTCGCGAGGAGGCGCCGCTCGAACGCCATCTGGTCGAACAGCGGTTCTGGATGATGGATGATCGCTCCCATGTCGGCATGCACTACCGCTCGGATGACTTCAACGAGGAGCGGCCGAACAGATACACGATCATCCGCGCGCAGTTTGACAAATGGTTCTCCTCGAAAGTGCGGGAGGCCGGCGCGACGGTGCTGTGCGAGACGACAGTCACCGAGCTCGTACGGGACGACCGTGAGAGGATCGTCGGGGTTCGTACAGATCGCCGCGACGGCGAAATACACGCCGACGTCGTCGTGCTGGCCGAGGGCGTCAATGGCCTGCTCGGGACGCGCGCGGGCCTGCGGTCGCGGCCAAAACCCGATAATGTTGCACTCGCGGTGAAGGAAATGCACTTTTTGCCTCGCGAGACTATCGAGGCGCGCTTCAATCTCAAGGGCGACGAAGGCGTTGTGATCGAGGCGGCCGGTACCATTTCTCGCGGCATGACCGGAATGGGCTTCATCTATGCCAACAAGGAGTGCATTTCGCTCGGCATCGGCTGTCTCGTCGCTGATTTCCAGCGCACCGCCCAGACGCCCTACGGTATGCTCGATCATTTCAAGCGGCATCCGTCCGTGGCGCCGCTCATCGCAGGTTCCGAAGTCAAGGAATATGCGGCGCATCTCATTCCTGAAGGCGGTTACAAGGCAATCCCGCAGCTCTACGGCGAGGGCTGGGTGGTGGTGGGGGACGCGGCACAGCTCAACAATGCCATTCATCGCGAAGGTTCCAATCTTGCGATGACCTCAGGCCGCATCGCAGCCGAAGCGATCGCCCAGGTACAATCGCGCCGCGAGCCGATGACCGCGACAAATCTGTCGCTCTACAAGAAGATGCTGGACGAGTCCTTTGTCATCAAGGACCTCAAGAAGTACAAAGACATGCCGATGTTGATGCACACCCATTCGCAAAACTTCTTCCTTACCTATCCGCAGCTTATCTCCAAGGCGCTGCAGAACTTTGTACGTGTCGATGGTACGCCGAAAGTTGAGAAGGAGAAGGCGACCTTGAAATCCTTCGTCAAGGCGCGGTCATGGACTGGTCTGTTCGGCGATGCGTGTCGTTTTACCCGGGCCTGGCGCTGACCGCCAACAGTGTGAAGTTCAGCAATGGAAGGTCAAAGCATGAATGTCGAGCCCATAGTGCGCGTCGAAGACAAGCTGTACTACAACCGCTATCTTGTCGACGTCGGTCGTCCTCACGTCACGGTGCGCGCGCACACGACGCCGTCGCCACAGCTACTTGCGCTTTTGAACGCCTGTCCCGCGCGATGCTACGAACTCAACGACAACGGCCAAGTCGAGATAACCGTCGACGGCTGCATTGAGTGCGGAACCTGCCGCGTGATCGCCGAACCCACCGGCGACATCAAGTGGAGTTATCCGCGCGGCGGTTACGGCGTGCTGTTCAAGTTTGGGTGAAGTGCAACGAAGGGCCGCGGTGTGATCGCCATGCGATGGGGGATTTCACCGCTTTTGTGGGCATTTTGGCTCATCAGCACTGCAGATGAAATTTGAACGGCGCGCAGCCGTGGAGGACGCCCCGCAAGACACAGCTTGAGCATATTACATTCGCTCCGGACCGGCGAAGCATTGGTTGTGGCACCATTGATTGGTGCCACAAACGGCGTCGATCCGACGGCGCAAAGGAAATTCAGCCCGTCGCCTTGGAGGGGGCGGGGCCGGCGGCCTCGATCGCAACCGCCACTGATTGCACAATCGCAGCAAAGCGCACGGCAGTCTGGATCACTCCGGTACTGACGCCCTCAGCCCGCAGCGTCTTCTCGTGAGCGTCGACACAGGCACCGCAGCCGTTTATGGCCGAGACCGCCAGCGACCACAGCTCGAAATCGGACTTATCCACGCCGGGATTGCCGATCACGTTCATGCGCAGCCGTGGCGGCATGGCCTTATATTCCGGGTTGGATACGAGGTGAACGAATCGGTAGTAGACGTTGTTCATCGCCATCACAGAGGCTGCGGATTTCGCTGCGGCGATCGCCGCAGGCGTCATCACGGCGGAGGCTGCCGCTTCGATCGCGGAAATCAGGGCTGCATTGCGCGTGGCAATCGCGCTCGCCAGCAGCAGGCCGTATTGTCGCTGCGGCGACAGCGTATCATCGGCCAGCAAGGACGCCAAGTTAAGCCTGACGTCCTTGGCGAAATTGGGAATCGTCTCATTCAACTGCTCAATCGACGACATGCTGCCTCACGCAACCTTCAGTGTCTCGCCGCCGACTTCGCGGTTGCAGGGACAGAGTTCGTCGGTTTGCAAAGCGTCCAGAACGCGGAGCGTGTCCTTGGGGCTACGCCCGACATTCAGA
The DNA here is from genome assembly GCF_900696085.1 of Bradyrhizobium ivorense. Taxonomy (GTDB): domain Bacteria; phylum Pseudomonadota; class Alphaproteobacteria; order Rhizobiales; family Xanthobacteraceae; genus Bradyrhizobium; species Bradyrhizobium ivorense. Next base: position 25,459 of record NZ_CAADFC020000008.1, on the reverse strand, counting down.
TTGGTCGCATAGATGTGTTGGATTGTGTTGTCGGGGTCGACGATAAAGGTGTAGCGATAGGCGACGCCCTCGGGCGAACGCACGCCAAGGCCATCGACTAAGGTCCCTTTTGTGTCGGCAAACTGCCAAATCGGTAGATTGTGCAGGTCTGCATGCGAGCGCCGCCAGGCAAGCTTGCAGAACTCATTGTCAGTCGAACCACCCATTACGACAGCATCGCGATCGGCGAATTCTTTGGATAGCCGGCCGAATTCCGCGATCTCGGTCGGACAGACGAACGTGAAATCCTTGGGGTAGAAAAAGATGATCTTCCATTTTTCGGGGAAGCTCGTTTCTGTCAGCGTCTCGAACGCGCTGTGTCCTTCTTCTTCCTGCGCCTGAAAGCCCGGCTTCACGCCCGTGATTTCGAACGGCGGCAACTGACTTCCAATTCCGAGCATGCTGACCTCACAAGTTTGCTTTGCGTAAGTTGTGCCGCCACTAGTGAAGCAAGCTATATGCCATCCGTTCTCTAGATCGGATTGTCGCAACGAAGCGAACCAGCGACCGGGCTGCAGGCATTTGATCGTAAGGTCTGATGGCTCTCACATCCACCTCTATCATGCCGCGTGGAAACGCGATGCTCGATCGCTTGGAACGGTCGGTGAGCGCCGCGGAAGTCACGAGTGGGTACCGCAGTTAAAAAGTCGCAGCCAAATTCCTCGACCAGCGATTGAACCGCTGGTTGAAACGGCTAACTGCCGACCGAGAACGGATCCTCGGCGCCCGCGCAGAGCATCATGATATCTCACGGTGTGAAACGGCCGCGAAGCTAAGGTTGCTTTCGTATGCCGCGAATGAGCGCAACCGGCGATTCCGGAGCCGCCCTTGGCGATATTCTCGCAGCCGTCGTCAAGCTGTCCGGTATCATAGTCCCCAAATAGCTCCACCTAGGACTGAAGGCGCGGCGTCGCGCCGGGCGAGCGGCGACGTCGCGCCACCAATCCTCTACGGCTTGACGATCGCAAAGGAGCAGCGTGCCAACATCACCCATAAAAGCTCTCCAGTCGGAAAGACATTTTTGCGGAACAGCTGTCAGGAGCGGCACACCCCGAGTGATCGCGTCAACAAATTCAGCGCGCAGGCCGCGGCCAACCGCCTCTTGTTTGGCGAATTTGCTGATCACGACGAGATCGACTTTGTCGCGAAGCGCTTGGGAAACGATAATTGCGGCCTCAGCCAGTCCGTTTGTATCGAGCTTACAGGACGCGGCTCCGCTGCCGAGTAGCTGGGAAATCGAGATCTCTCGCCCTGTCGAGACGTCGACAGCGAGCATAACGTGCGTGCCGTTTGCATTTCTGAAGTGCCGCTGGACGATGCCGCCGACACGTACGTCATGCCGCGCGAGATCCTGGACGAAATCGGCAAGCAGTTTATCGGCGTCGTCCTCTGGCTGGTAGAGAATCGCGGCCACAGCTGTCGGGTCGATACTGTCAAAATTGTCGATCATGGCCATGATCCGATTTCTGTTCATTTCGTGTGTCGGCGCTCCGTTGTAGAGCATCTCCTAGTGGTGTTGCAGGCGTTATGAGCAACCGCTCGGGGGGTGAGACCGGCAAGGCTCGCGCGACCTCGGCGAATACGTCCATTCCGTTGCTGAGCCCTAGCACATCAAAAGAGCGGCGTGTGATGCGGGCCAAAAGCGGCACGCCCGAACGGCCAGTTTCGAGCGCTAGAACCAACGTGACCTCCGATTCGTCGAACGGAAGGGAGGCTTTGATGCGTGCCGGAAAGACATTCAGGAAGGAGCTTGCGCGCGGAGTCTCACGCACGATGCTGACATCGGTGGCCGCGATGCGCAGCCGTAGCTGCGCGCCAGGTCTGAGCGGCGGCCCAGGTATCAGCAGACGCGCGCCTCTGAGGCGGGCGATGATGAGTCCATAGCGCCCGTCGTAGCCGCCGACCACGGTATCAACGCAAACCGCCGCTTCGCCACGCGCGGCAAGCGCTGGATCACTTTGAACGACTTGAAGCGGTCCGGCCGCGGTCACCATGCCATCTTTCATCATGACGAGATGATCGGCAAAGCGTTCGATGTCAGCCATGTCATGACAGATATAGATCATCGGCAACGTGAGCTCTTCCCGCATGCGCTCGAGAAATGGCAGAATCTCGTGTTTGGCGGGGCGGTCGAGCACAATGAGCGGGTCGTCCAGCAAAAGTAGCCGCGGTTGGGCTAGTAGCGCGCTGCCTAGGGCAAGTCGCTGTCGCTGGACGCCAGAAAGATGTGACGGGGAACAGTCAAGCAGTGGCGCCAAGTCGAGCAACTTAACCACACCATCAAAGTCGATCAGTGTCGCTCTCGATTTCGATGCGTTGTACAGAAGGGTGCGCTTGACAGACAAATGAGAAAAAAGAATGGGTCGCTGAAATACGTATGCGACAGGACGCAGATGAGGCGGCCGAAACGTCGTCTCGTTCTGCCAAATTTCGCCATCGACGCCACAGAATCCACTCGGTAGATGCTGGATGCCGGCGATGCAACGCGCGAGCGTGGTCTTGCCGCACCCCGGAGGACCGAAAACGGCCGTGACACCTTTGGCCGGGGCGCTGAATTGCGCGTCCAGCGGGATGCCTGCGGGAGCACCGTTGAAGGCGACTTCGATATAGCCCGGTCTTGGTTCTCTCACCTGCCCACGCCTATGCTGCATCTTGCCATCAAATCACGAGGAGAATGGCCGCAAAGGCAATGAACACCATGCCGCCGACAATCCAGTCTGCTTGGCTCCAGCGCGGCGTCTTCGCCCCGAGGAGGCCAACAGGCGCGGCGGCAGCATTGCAGATCGGGTGTTACGGCAGCCGGCATCTTGAGCGTTTCCGTGCCATCGAGAATCGTGACAATGCCGGGCGCGCATACCGATCGCACACGCAAGGCGGGATTCCAATACCGCGGAATCCTCAGCCAGCTTGGCTGGACGCCGGTTGTCCGCTGGCTGAACTGGCAAGGCTTGCGTCGTTTGGCTGTAGAGGTGTCGGCTATCGCCAGAGCTTGATACCGCCTCGGGGCCGGCAATCGGCTTGAAAGGCGCCACAGCTTTGGTGACCAATGTGAAGTGTGCGCCGGTGCCCACATTCATGGCTTCCGCAACGTCAGGCGCAAGCAGCATCAAAGCCAGATCGAATAGGATCAACCGGATAAACCTCATTGGGACCCCGAAGATGGACCGCCGCGACTGCTTTCGTCGCGACAGCTCCTTGCTCCTCAGCCAGCAATCTGCGTGCCGGTTCGAAAAAATGGCGCACGACCCGCTTGGCTCATGGTGAAACTCTTATATGTCCCACCCAGCGTGTGGAATGGCCGCATCGTGTCGTCGGGTTTCAGACGTTCGCGTCGTCAACCGGCCACGCAGGACGGACGAGATAGATACTGAAGATGATGCCGTCGGCTCTTGCGTCGAGAACGGTGTTGGAGGCGTCGCTACAATTTGTCGTCCGTCTGATCCGCGCCGACAAAAGGGGCGCTCATCGGCTGGATTTGACCACATAGCTAGAAGGTTAGTGATCTCTTGGGCGGACCTTTCAAAAATCCGCCTTACCCCGAGCTCATGAGCATCACATCTAGCCCTTGTCCGCGCCCCTAGCGCGATCGCCCTTGCAACGGCGACGCCTCACACGCGAACTCACGGATGATCTCATGATCTCATCACCAGCACGCAGGTGGTTTCGCATGCGAACAATCGCTTGCTCCCGCTGCCTGGACCGCTCTCGTGTCCTGATGCGGGCACATAGGAGAAGCCAAGAAGCCATGACTATCGCCCCACTGCGCAGTAGCGCTCCGCAGTCACCGTATTGAGATTGCGACATCGCAGTCTTGGAGACGGATCCGACGACGCCCACTAGGGTCATCTGTACTGATGCCGACATTGGGTTGACCGCTGCAAGCCCGTCACTTGCGGCGGCCGCCGCGATGGTCAACGAAGTGTCAACGGAGGTGATGTGATCCGTCTGATCGGCGACACCTACCGCCTGGCCCCGATAACCGTTGAGATCGGAGCGCGCGATCTGGCGAGGCAGAGCCGCCGGGTATCTAATGAATTGTGACTACACCGGCGCTTGTGGCGAAGGAAGCGGCGAGCGTCGCGTTGTTAGATCGTACGGCACATTCATTTTGAACACGCGGTACCCGCTGGCGGACTGGCTCGCGAGCAGCGGCGGCGCGCTTATAGGCGCTCAGAAAAATCCTCGCGCCTGACGCCGACAAGCGCACGATTTGCTTCGAGCTGTTCCAAGTGCGCGCGTTAGTTCGTCAGAATCGGCATCGAAAGCCAGCAATATATCCTACGATATCGCCATACGCCAGAAGCTCTCAATGCGTACATTTCGTCGGCGGCCGGCGGCCAACGTGTCGAGGATGATCTGCGATGGATTGCCGCGAATGTCTCCACGGCATCGCGTGAGTTGTCGTCGGATTTGACCCAGCGTCGATCTATAGCTCGGCGCGGTCCATGTTGCCCGAAGTCCCAGAGGCTATTTGAGTGGTTTGCCAATAGACGGGACAAATAACTCCCAACGCAATGGCATTCCTCGAAGTCATTCGCCACGGGTGACCACGCGCAGCATGCGTGTTGTGCTGGGCCTCAGATGCGCACCTTGTTTCGGAATAATCAGCGAACCTGTGCGCAGAGTAAACCGCAGCGATATACAGTTGGCACAGATTCTGCTCAGCATAAGCAGCACGGAAGTAATGTGACAATGTCGGCGCTGCAGCGTTCGTTGCAAATGGCGCGCGGCGTTTGCTCATGTTGCTGTGTGAGGATTGTTGGAGGCGCTTGTCGCTGCTGGCGAGCCGCCGAGCCGAATGTTCGTCAGGTACTAATCCGCCCGAGGCTGAGCCGAAGGGGCATGTCGCTTAAAGTGCAAGAAGGCCAGCCGCACCGAAGAGCTGCGCATCAATCGCGAAGTGACCTCGCATCGGGGTCCGCGCACTAAGAGGGGAGGTGAATCATAATGTACGGATTGGTTGCCTTAATGCTTGCGCTGTTGGCTCAGCAGGAGTGCAAAGCCGCGCAGGCGCACGCGGCGGAGGATGTCGTGAATGTGCCCCTCGCGCGGTCGGATTACGAGCGTGCACTGACGACCGCAGACCGATATGGCCAGCTTACCGTCAATGTCCCCGACGTACCGTTTTGGCTCGGCGAGCGCGAGGCGTTCGTCTATCGGCGGACGACCCATGGCGAGCACCAGTTTATCTTGGTTGATGCCGAAAAAGGCGTAAAGCAGCCCGCTTTTGATCAAGCCGGACTCGCGGCTGCTCTGAACAGAGCGAGCCACCAGAACTATCAGCCCGAGGATCTTCCGTTCGACCATTTCGAGCTGACCGACAAGGGTGGCAGGATGAGCTTCGACCTCGAGAGTACGCGTTGGAGCTGCGAGCTTGCAAGCTATACCTGCACCGGCAATGCAATGCACTCGGGCGCCAATGAGCAGAGCCCTATGACGACACGCCGCCGGCAGACAACGATCCGAACAAGACAAGCGCATCACCTGACGGCAAATGGCTGGCCTGCATTCGAAACTACAATATCTTCTTGCGCAGCCAAGACGGTTTGCAAAACATCCCGTTGACCTGGGACGGAGCTGAGAGTGACTATTATGCTCTCTCGACACTGACATGGTCTCCAGCCTCAACTCACCTGGCCGTCTACCGGATCCGTCCAGGCCATCAACGGGAAGTCCATTACCTCGAATCATCGCCGGCGGACCAGCGTCAACCCAGACATTTGACCATGGTGTATCCAAAACCGGGTGATGCCTTGGCGTTGCTCCAACCCGTGCTGTTTGAAGTCAGCAGCCGACGCGCGGTCGCAATCGATAATGCCACGTTCCAGAATCCTTACGGTCTTTCGGCGATCCAGTGGTGGAAGGACGGGCGGGGCTTTACCTTCGAATATAATCAGCGTGGCCACCAGCTCTATCGCCTGGTGGAGGTTGATGCCGCCACGGGCCGAGCGCGCGCGTTGATTGATGAGGCAAGCAAGACCCTCGTCGACTACCAGCCTTTGGTGATGAAGCAGCTGAATACTGGAAAAACGTTTCGCTACGACGTCGATGGTGGAAATGAGATTATCTGGGCCCCGGAGCGCGATGGTTACGAGCACCTCTATTTGTTCGACGGCAGGACAGGCGAGCTCAAGAACCAGATCACCAGAGGAGATTGGGTGGTCCGTGTGGTGTATTGTGTCGATCCGGTGAAGCGTGAGATCTGCTTTGGCGCCAGCGGAATGAACCCTGGGGAGGATCCCTACTTCGTCCATGCCTATCGCATTGGCTTTGATGGAAAAGGACTCACGCCGCTGACGCCTGAGCCAGCCAATCATCACATCGAGTTCTCGCCTAGCGGTCGCTATTATGTCGACCTGTGGTCACGCATCGGCGTTCCGCCCCGCATGGTACTGTACCGTGCCAGTGATAATGCCGAACTGATGCAGCTTGAGAGCGCCGAGATCTCCGAGCTCATTGCCGCCGGCCGGCGGCCGCCGCTCAGCTTCAACGCCAAGGGACGCGACGGCAAGACGGACATATGGGGCGTCATTCACTTGCCGACTAATTTCGATTAGCGCAAGAAATATCCAGTGGTGGAGCACATCTATGCAGGCCCCACCGGTTCCTTCGTTCCCAAGTCCTTCTCAGCTTCAATCGAACCGCTCACTCAACTCGGCTTTATCGTTATTCAGATCGATGGAATGGGTACCAACCATCGCTCTCGCGCGTTCCACGACATTGCCTGGAAAAATTTGAGGGACGCCGGCTTTCCGGACCGGATCCTATGGCACAAGGCGGCGAGTGCGAAGTATCTCTGGTATGACATATCCAACGTCGGCATTTTTGGCGCTTCCGCCGGTGGGCAGAACGCGGTGAGCGCGTTACTCTTCCATCCTGATTTCTATAAGGTCGCGGTCGCGAACAGTGGCTGCTACGACAACCGGCTAGACAAGATCTGGTGAAATATTCGCAATCCTCCGCCATCGACAATGCCGCCAAACTGCAAGGTAGATTGCTTCTCATAGTCGGCGAACTGGACCGCAACGTCGATCCCTCCGCTACGTTCCAGCTTGCCGATCGGCTTATTAAGGCGGGAAAATACTTTGACATGCTGTATGTGCCAGGCGCAGATCACGGAACACCGGGAAGTTATGCACAGCTCAGGCTCCTGGAGTTCTTGGTCCGTAACATTCTCGAGCAAACACCAGCCAAACTGGAACGCGGGCTCAATGGAACTGCCGAAGAGCAAATCAGGCCATGATGGCTGACGATCCATCGAGATCCAGCCCGGTCCGTGGCGTTCCACGATCGCGTTCTCGAAATTGAGGAATGCTCGTTGCCATTTACGACGAGGTCTCTCGAATATCGCCGCATGCTGTCATGCGTACTTCCTTCCTGATTGGCGCACGCAGCTGCTGATGCCGACAACAAAGATGGGTTTGCGGTGGCCTCATCAATTGGCCCAAAATCGGGGCGCGAGAACGCCGCGCGCGCGACGGTCGGCATTGCGACGCCCCGCGACGTCGCGCCCGGTCCTCGCTCCAAATGAGCCTCGAGAGGCGGGAGCGCTTAGGCAAGCCGGAGGAACTCAGAGCCAGATTTTTTTACTGTAAGCTTCAGCTTGATACAGTGTACTTTGATTTCGCTGCGGGAGGCTTGAGTGCCCGCGCCATCTTTCCTTGGCAAGTTGACGAGCCTGGCTCTGTAAGTTGACAGCCCATTTGGCCTATTTGTCCATAGAGGGCTTTGGCGTTGTGTCGGTGCGCACGGGCAATATCGGATAATCGATCCTAGGCAGCTGCCCGGTGAGTGAATTTAGAAACGCGACGATGTCGTCTTTTTCTGTATCGTTGAGCTTCGCGCCGAGTTGTATCTCACTCATCACGCCGACAGCTTGCTTAAGGCTCCAAACTTGGCCCGAATGGAAGTAGGGAGGACGCAATGCGACGTTGCGCAACGGCGCGGAGCGGAAAACATACTCGTCGCTGGGTACCTTGGTGACGGCGAAACGGCCCTTGTCGTCTCTCGGCAGCAGGCTTGTAATTGGCCGTTCCGTCACGCCGAACGGGAAGTAGTCCTGGCCGCCGACGTTGATACCATTGTGGCAAGTTGAGCATCCCCTTTCTATGAACAGCTTTAATCCTGCTTTCTGCTGAGCGCTGAGAGCATACGCATCGCCCTCGAGGTATTGATCGAAGGGAGCGGCGGGCGTGATCAAGGTCGCCTCGAAAGCCTCGATGGCCTTGGCGAAGTTGTCAAAGGTAATGGGCGTCGCATCGTTAGGGAACGCCTTGCTGAACATGACGATATAATCGGTCATTGAGTTCAGCGTATTGAGAAGGCGAGCGGGCGTCGCATTCATTTCCGTACTGGCCTGGACGGGGCCTGCGGCTTGCGTCTTGAGGTCAGCCGCGCGCCCGTCCCAGAACTGTGCCACATTGAAGACTGCGTTATAGACCGTTGGCGCGCGACGTGAACCTAGCTGCCAGCGATGACCAACCGACCTCGGGCCGGCATCTGCTCCACCGGTCCCAAGGTTGTGACACGTGTTGCAGCTAATGACCCCGCTCGCCGATAGCCTCGGATCGAAGAATAGGGCCTTGCCGAGTGCAACCTTATCGTGGGTAATAGGGTTGTCCTTGACCGCAGGAACGATAGAGGGGATCGGCTTGAAAATCTGCCTCGCCGCACTCATCAAATCATCATCGGCGCCTGCTGTTGACGAGGCCAGGATCCCAGCGGCCATAACACATAACTTGGCTGCGATGTAAAGCTTTCGTGCCACTGATTTCCTCATCCTTGGCTTGCCCTTGTTGTAATTCGTGGAAGTCGCGAACAGAGTGCGGGGTCGTACTAGCCTGCTTATCGCCGAAATCACTCCCAGCAGTCAGAGACGAGCGACTTCTGCTCGGGGTGTGCTCACCTAGTCTGATCCGCTGTCGCTGTGTAGTAGCAACCGCCGTGCCAGTGGAGTTCAGGGGCTGTCCGTTGATTGGTCTTGAACAATTACAGGAATGGCAGCAGTCGGCTCGAATCTTTGGGATCTACCGACTGTCACACACGCGACGATGGCCATCCTGACGAAGTGTATTTCGGCCTGTGATTTGAACCTTTGAGCGAGCCGTAAAGCTGTCGGTTTCTCGATTTTGGGCGTGCAGGCTTGCAACTTAGTAGGACGCCGAACAAAAAGGCGGAGCGTCGACGCAATTCGTCGCGTCATGAACGCGACGGAATCATGTGGCCATGCGAAGCCTTCAACTATGCGTTGCGCTCCAGCGTAGCCGAGCAATTATCGGTCGGCGCTGGATGACGTTTCGTGTGCGCTGCGGCCGGTGAAGCGTGCAATTGTCGAGGAACCCACTTGCGAGCTCCCGTCAAGATATGGGTATGCCTATCTTGGATTGTATTGTCGCCGTTCGACGATCAAAGTGCTTGAATCGACCGTAGCGTCAGGTTGTAGGCAGTGCCAAGCAGGATCGGCGCCTTTGCAGGAATGTCATGTTGGGAACTAACGTCGCAAATGTCACAAGGTTAGACACAATGCCTAAAGTGGGTGGCGCCCGCTGCAAATGTAGCTAGCCTGCGTTGCGCCTTGATGTTGGCAACAAGGCTGACGCGCGATGCAACGATGATTCGGAAGTACCACAAATGACGCCGGCCGCTCCTGCCGATGCGGCAGCCTGCTTTCCTAAACAGGTAATACTTGCGAGGCAAATAACGATAGTGAAGGTTATGCAGCTTAAGAGAGTTCTGTTGAGCCAAAAGCGGCGAACGGGTTGGGCTTACCGTGCGCCTTGCCATGTCACTGCCCTTGTTGCGATCACAGCAACGTGGTGCACGGGATACGCTAGCGCGCGAGAACGAAGATCGGAAGAGATCTTGACGTCTTGCAGACCAGACGTGATGCGATTCTGTGACCGTTTTACAGGGCGTGGCGATATGGACGCGGCCATGTTTTGTCTTAGGGACAATTTCAAAGGCTTGCGTGTCGAATGTCGCCGCGTGATGCCAACCGCGACGGAGAGAAACGGTGGGTCGAAAAAACGAGGCGTCAACAACGTTCCGATCCTGCATCGAGAGTGAGGCACCGGAGCGGGGAGCTTCTTAAGCACCAGAATGCTCGTGTTAGCCATCGATCGAGGTCCGGAAGGGGCCGGTTGGTGCCGTTGCGGCGTTCTCAACGAGCGTTTCAATGGATTCACTTGAACCGGCGGGACTGCTTTTGGTTGAGTTCACCGAAGGGCTCAAGACCAGAGGAAACGCGGTCGTCAAGAGCCGTTCAAAGGCGGTAAGCTGTTCAAGCAGACGCTTCTCGACGGCAGCACTCTCCTCACGAGGCAGTTCCGTCTTAAGCAATCGACGACAGCGCCAGATCTCGTTTCGCACCCATCTGATCTCACTTAATCTATCATCAATCGAGGTCATCACAGATGCAATTAACGTAGGCATTGAAAGTACAAAGCGTACACGTCAGCACTGCGTCGTCGCTCCGTCGGCATTCATGCCGATGGAGTTGCGCCTGTGCGATTGGTCGCCGTTGCTTGGCGGATGTGGCGAGCGGTTCGATGTATTCAAGACTGTTATCCACCGATATCGCCTTACGCTGGGCGTGCGACCGAAATTTGCTACGGATTGCTGCGGGTTTTCGGCGCTACGATCGTATGGGCTGAGGAATTCCTGCGCTCCACAGGGGCGATCGGCGTGCAGTCACATGCAAACGCGGAGCAGCGGCTCACGACTGGAAACGTAGCGATGTTGATCTCCGGCGGCGTGTGCGGTGTCAAACGCTGCGGCTTCATTGCGCTCGCCGTTTCCGTGACAATGGTCAGTGTCGCTAGCCGTCGGAGCATTACAATCGTTTTCCCAATGGGCATGTTTATGAGTAGGTGCGCGCGCTCATCAACATCCTGGAAAGGGCATGGCGGCAATGTTTTCTTCTATAGATAAAACGAGCGTTACCGCGATATCCCGGGTGTGACTCGATCGAACGAAGCGCAGGAGCGAGCGTGGGACCTCAGTGGGTAAATGTCACTCGAAACCGTGTCGAACCGTGGCGCCCCATTGGTAGTCGCCGCGATTGTCGGCTGTGCAACGCCACGCTTCGATACCATTTAATAGCTTGAACCCTACGCTGCGTCAGGTTGTAGTCTCGCAAGGACAAAGGCAGGCTGGGCGGGCGTCGAATGGTTCAATATGATCGGACAGGGATGGCTTCCTAATTGCCGACGTTGTCGCTTGCGGGCCATGGCAAGGCCTTGGGTCGATCGGCGGGGCGATGCCGTGCTGGCCGTTGTCAATCGCGCTGCAACAACCGGAGTCGCGATATGTCATGAGGTGATGGAGCGATGCATGCAGCAGGATGTCGCTGACAACTGCTCCAATCGCATTCCTCGCTGTGCAGTGAGGGCCCGGCGAGTGAATAGCCGGTTCTCGCGAGAGAAGCGTCAACTGCATAGGCGGTTCACATTCAGCCAGAAGCGGTGTCCGGTCGCATTGAGCTCGTGGCTTGACAAGGCGCTGCGGTGAAAGCTCGGAAGATTCCATGTCTGCTCAAGCCAATCTGACGACGGCGCTAAGCGAGATCGATCGTGCTCGCGACATCGTTGAATTCTCAACTGTGGTGGTTGCGCGCGACAAGCAGCTGCGCAAGACGAATCATCCGATCTTTCTGCAAAAGGCTGCGCTTGAGTTTCAATCTAGATTCCTGCCGAATTTCGAGGAAAGCATCCGTGCCGGGAGATCGTGGGGATATGCCACGGCATGCAATGCGGTGAGCCGAAAAGCCGGAGGTCAGGCCGGCCGGGACGTTTGCGAAAGATTAGCTTCTCGCGTGTCGCTGCTTGACCATGCGCTGATTGGGAAGATCGGAATAAAAGCCCTTTCCATATTTGCAGCGTCATTCGGTCGGCACTCCAACAGAGCAGAATGTCGCAAAGGGGCGATCAGAATAGCTAAGTTTTGTCGCGAGGAAAGCAGGTCGCTTCAAGGGTTGAACAATCTGAGCCTGGCGGCGCTGATAAATGGCTTCAGCAAATGGCCGGAAGAAGCGGACTTTCGCCAGGCGGCGGTTGTAATTGCGGGGTGTGTCATTCGGCGCGCAGGCCGCCATCACCAGCTCTCGGATTTTACACAGCAAGGATTGGTGAGCCTGGTCAACGGATTCAGCAAGTGGCCGGATGAGGCGGCTTCGCGCCAAGCAGCAGCCACGCTTGCGCTCGAAATTCTGCATCGTTCCGGCAGGCTCTGCGAGTTTCCTCAGCAGGCATTGGCCATCCTGGTGAACGGTTTCAGCAAGTGGCCGGAAGAGCTGCCGTGTGGTCAGGTCACGATTGCGATCGCAAGCGAAGTTCTTGGTCGGGTCGCCCGGTTTCATGAGTTTAGCGAGCAGGATCTGGCAAATTTGGTGAATGGCTTCAGTAAATGGCCAGATGAGGCAGTGTCCCGTCAAGCCACAGTCGCGATCGCAAGTGAGCTCCTGCGCCGTGCTGACCAACTTCCTCACTATAGCCAACAAGGACTGGCAAACTTGGTGAACGGGTTTTGCAAATGGCCTGAAGATGCGACCTGTCGTAAGGCTGCAGTTGCGATCGCTGGTGAGGTACTTTGGCGTGCTGCCCAACTCCCCGATCTTACTGAACAGGGCCTGGCGAACCTGGTGAATGGCTTTAGCAAGTGGCCGCGAGAGCCGGCGTTTCGCCGAGCAGCGGTCGCGCTCGCTCGTGAGGGTCTGCGGCGTGCCACTCAGCTCTACGAGTTTTCACAGCAGGGACTCGCGAACTTAGTGAACGGCTTCAGCAATTGGCCGGAGGAGTTGCCGTGTGGTCAAGTGACCGTTGTGCTCGCGGACGAGGTCCTTCGCCGTGCCGGCCGCAGGACGGGACTCTCGGACTTCACTGCCCAGGATCTCAGGGGACTGGTGATCGGTTTCAACAGATGGCCGCAGGAGGGCGCCGCTCGCCAAGCCACGATCGCGATCGTCAATGAGGTCCTCGGCCGCGGTGTCCGGTTCTTTGACTTTACCAAGCCGGAGTCGGAGAGCCTGATGAATGCTTTCAGTAGATGGCCGCAAGGCGCAGTAGGTCATGAGGCGATAGCGAAGATCATCGGGGAGCTGCAACTCACACAAAGTGAAGCCACGCAGCTCCGAATAGGGGAGAAGTGGTCCAACCAAACGAGGCAATCGGCCAAAGAAATCTCTTCCTAGCGGTTTCAACACACATGATGCGGCTACGTCGAATACGACAATCCCACGCAGCGACGCTCTTGCGATGTGGTCGAAGGCGTCTACAGTCACGGAATTGAGTAAACAATCGGAAGGACGTAGTTCTTGATCCATGCTGAGAAGGATGTCGTCGAGCAGATGCTCTCATCATTGGCGATCAGCTTGTTGCAGAATCGTGTTGCGCCTTCCTACGAACAGGTGATGCATCAGTTTGGATTGGCCTGCGAGAGAGCAGGGCTGATCGCGACGGAAGAGGTGGCAATTAGGATACTGAAGCGCGTTTCAAGCGAGATCAACGAGGCGCAGTCGGTGCTCGAGTTTATCGGTCGCGGGGCTGATCTACTACATTGATCGATAGCGGTACGACGACCCCACCTCGTTTAGGTGGACGGGATGAGCGAGACTCGCGCGTGGATTTGACAAGGCGAGGGACGCTCATTCCATGCATCAAGACAGGCATCAAGACAGGCATGATGCCGCCTCCTATCAGCGGATCGAGGTGATCACGGGGGAGAGGCGACGGCGCAGTTGGAGCGATGCGGAGAAGGCGCGGATCGTGGCCGAGAGCGCCGATCCGGAGACGAGCATTTCCGAGCTGGCTCGACGCAACGGGGTCAACCGGGGACTGCTCAGTGTGTGGCGGCGCCAGGCGCGGCTCGCGTCGAGCGAAGCGCCGCAGTTCGTGCAAGTCAGGCTCGACGCCGCCGTCGAGGCGCAACCGAACGCGATCGATAAGGCGCATGTTCTGGTGAGTCCGGCCGAGCGGATCGAGGTGATGATCGCGGGCGCGACGGTGCGCGTGCCCGTCGGCGTCGACGCCGCGACGCTGGAGCGCGTGCTGGCGGCGGTGAGGTCGACGCGATGATCTCGTTTGGTCCAATGGTCCGTGTGTTCCTCGCGACGCAGCCGATTGACTTTCGCAAAGGCGTTCATGGCCTGGTCGCGGTGGTAGCGGAGGGATTAGGCGGCGAGCCTACAGCGGCGACGTTTATGTCTTCCGATCGAAGCGATCGGATCGTTTGAAGCTACTGGTTTTTGACGGCTCGGGAATGGTTCTAGCGACGAAGTGGCTCGAGAATGGGGGCTTCGCCTGGCCACCTGTTCGCGAGGGTACGATGCCGGTGACGGGGGCGCAACTGGCGATGCTGATTGAAGGTCTTGCGGAGTGGTCGCGTGTGGTCCCGAAGGTGACGAAGCGGCCGACGAAAGTTGCCTGAATCGTCTTGTTTTGCTGGCGATTGCGAGTGTGTTCGTGTAGCTCTGCGATATGGCGCTTCATCCTGAAGATCTCCCCTCTGACCCTGCGGCTCTCGCCGAGATGGTGCTGGCTTTCGAAGGCGAGAACGACGATCTGCGCGCAGAGATCGCCACGTTGAAGAGCCTGATCTTCGGCGCACGATCGGAGCGCTCGGCAATCGTCTGCGCTGAACAGATCGCGCTCGATCTGGAATGGACCGCGGGCGCGCAGCCTCCGGCCAATGACGACAAACCGGACGCGCCGAGACCGAAGCGGCGCAAAGCGAGGCGCAACATCGGCGCGCTGCCGGCGCATCTGCCCCGGATCGAGCGGGTGATCGAGCCGGCGTCCACGCTGTGCCCGTGCTGCGCGGCTCAGATGCATCGGATCGGCGAGGAGAGCAGCGAAGCGCTCGATCGGGTTCCCGCGTGGCTGCGTGTGCTCCGCACGATCCGTCCAAAATACGCCTGCCGCGCCTGTGAGGGCCCGATTGTCCAGGCCCGGGCACCGGCGCGGCTCGTCGAGGGCGGCATGGCGACGACGGCGCTAATCGCGCATATCGCCGCGGCCAAATATGCCTGGCAATCGACGCTCTACCGCCAGACGCAGATCCTGGCGGGCCAGGGTGTCGTCGTCGATCGTCAGACGCTGGCGCGCTGGATGGGGAGCGCGGCGTGGCTGGTCAGGGGCCTCTACGATCTGCAACTGAAGACCATGCATGGCTTCGAGCGGCTGTTCTGCGACGAGACGCCGATGCCAGTTCTCGATCCGGGACGCGGCCGCACGAGGATCTGCCAGTTCTGGGCGCACGCGACGGACGATCGGGCGTGGAAGGGGCCGGCGCCGCCGGCGGTCGCCTACGTGTTTGCAGGCGGTCGCGGCAAGGAGATCGTGGCGCAGTTGGCCGGCTTCGAAGGCGTGCTGCAAGTCGACGGCTATGCCGCCTACGCCTCGCTGGCCGGTGATGCGAAGATGTCGGGCCAGATCCAGCTGGCGTATTGTCTCGTTCACGCGCGCCGCAACTTCGTGAGGGTGCACAAGACGACGAACTCACCCTTCGCCGCGGAGGTCATCGAGCGCGTAGCGGCCGTCTACGCGATCGAGGAGAGGATCCGCGGTCTCGACGCTGGGGAACGCCGCGCGACGCGACAGGCCGAAACGAAGCCGCTGATGGAGGCGTTGAGGACCCGTCTGATCGCGGTGAAGGACGGGATCTCCCGCCGCTCGACGCTCATCAAGGCGATCGACTACATGCTCGAACGCAGGCAGGGCCTGACGGCATTCCTGGATGACGGGCGGCTCGAGCCGGACACCAACACGGTCGAGCGATCGATCAGGCCGATTGCGATCGGAAAAAAGAACTCGTTGTTCAGTGGTGACGAAGGCGGGGGCGAGACCTGGGCGGTACTCGCTTCGCTTCTTA
The DNA here is from genome assembly GCF_900696085.1 of Bradyrhizobium ivorense. GTDB lineage: Bacteria > Pseudomonadota > Alphaproteobacteria > Rhizobiales > Xanthobacteraceae > Bradyrhizobium > Bradyrhizobium ivorense. Next base: position 9,556 of record NZ_CAADFC020000008.1, on the reverse strand, counting down.
ACACAGCGAAATTGAATGGCCTCGACCCCGAGGCGTATCTCGTCGACGTTCTCGATCGCATGGTGAGCGGCGCCACGAAGACCAACCAGCTTCACGAACTTCTGGCCTGGAACTGGAAGGCCGCGCGCGAAGCCGAAAAGCGAGCCGTGGCATGACGAAGCCGAAGCAACGGCGGGGAACGCGAAAAGCACGCAAGACGACGATGGCGGACTATGCCATGTCGTTCGAACGGCTCGGGCAATGGATCAGCGAGCGCGCCAGGTCGCCGACGCTTCGGCATCCGCAGGCGACGTCGCTCTCCATGCTCGACGGCGCGGTGGCCGCGGTCGTCGCCGGGCCGGTCTCGATGGCATCCGAGGAATGGGTGTGCCCGCTCCTCGGCGTCGATCCCGACGCCTTCAATCACGACACCGAGGAGTTCTCGGCGATCGCTGCCACGCTGATGCGCCACAACGCGATCAGTGAGATACTGTCGACAAGACCGGAGAGCTTCGAGCCGCTGTTCGTGCGATCACCGGAGGGCGAAGTCAACCCGCAGCCCTGGTGCATGGGCTTCTACGCCGTCATGAAGCTTCGGCTTCTCGTCTGGTCGCGGCTTCTCTCCCCGAACGGAACCGAACACCTTATGCTGCGGCCGATCTTGGTCCATTGCATCGACGACGCCGGTCGGCCCTTGCTACCTCCGGCCCGGCGCACGCTGGGAACGCAGCCCATTGTCCAAAACGCCTGGCGCGACATTCCAGCAACCGTCGAGGCCCTGCGCCAGTTCTGGATGCCTATACGCTTCAAGCGCGGTGCGTAGGCCGTCCGCACCAAGTCCGTGGCCCTCTCGTACCGTTTACCATTGATCTTGAGGTTAAGAAACATCCAACGAATTAGTGACGGATGCAGTTTCGGCGCGCGGCTTCAATTGTTCGACTGAGAAAGCGTCCCGGCGCGGGGCTTTGCTGTCCGAGATCGCGGCAGGGTGAGCCGATCTGGCAGGCTCGAGCCTCGCCTTCGATGTCAGAATAGGTGAGAGCTCGTATCCCGGAAGACATAAGCCTGCCTTCGCCGATTGCCGCCGGGCCTACCGCCTCGCAGTGAAGCGCGAGCTGTGCTACATGGGCTTGCGGGCTTCTAGCTAAGATACCAGCGCGGCGAACTGAGCGAGCAGGGACGCGTTCGCCTCGGGCGCACAGGGCAGCAACTCGGCAGCTCTCAGCGCCGCGCTGAGGAGGCGCCGTGACCAGCGAGCACATTGCCAAGCCAGAAACTCCGTTGATCCAAGTCCGTTTTTCGTCAGTCCACAGTCGACGCCTAAGCGTCGCGAGAGGCCGACGACCAGCCGTGCGCCCCATTGTTCGTCGCTCCGAAGCCCGTCAGCTTATCGACAGCTACGTCTCATAGCATAAAGGTCTTTACTGGCTGGCGGGTCCGGCTTGATTTTCTCAGATCTGGCGCCATCAAGCGATCCACCACCGAGGCTTTGGGTGTGCTGCGGTGAGTCGCAGTTGCTCGCCCGCAGGCCGGCAGGTGTTCGCGCCAGCCGCGGGCGGTATGACTGCCAGCTTTGTCATCAGCCGATCAGCGCCAACCATGGTGAGATCTGACGGCTTAAAGCGCGGCTGCAGATGCGCTTGATTTGGACACGGAGAGACGGCGATGAATACAGAGCAGCTTGGCTCAGGCACTCCTTCCGAAACTTCCGATTCGGAAACCTCCGAGCCGGCATCTCCGGCTGCAACGCAGTGGGGCGAAGCCCTGACGGATGCGCTGGCGTCCGCCGGCCAGGCGTCCAGCTCGCAGCTCGAGGTCTTGACGAGCCGGGCTGCCGAAGACGGGCAGGGGCAACACGAGGACCGGCAAGAAGCGGTAACTCGTGCGAGGGCTTGGCAGGACACAGGCGATGTCAATGAGGCCCTAGATCTGTCGTCCCTGTCCCTGACCGGCTTGCCTACGCCGACCCTGGCCGGGCTGCGTCGCCTGAATGTCGACGACAATCAGCTGAACAGCCTTCCTGGGGACCTTCCGGCCAGTCTCCAGCGCCTCTATGCCAGTAATAACCAGCTGACCGGCCTGCCCGAGCTTCCAAATGGCCTGCGGCGGCTCTATGTCGTCAGTAACGGGCTCACCAACCTGCCCGCACAGCTACCGCCCGGGTTGCGGCGCCTGAGGGTCGATAACAATCAGCTAACCAGTCTGCCTGATCGCCTTCCGGCGACGCTTGAGGAGCTTGACGCCAGCGGCAACCGCTTGACCAATCTGCCCGACCTTCCAGCCCGGCTCCAGCGCCTGAACGTCGACTACAATCAGCTGACGGACTTGCCCGAGCCTCTTCCGGACGGGCTCGAATGGCTCAGCGCTAGCCATAACGAACTAACCAATCTGCCCGAAACGGTACCCGACCTGCTATGGCTCGGCGCCAGCAACAACCAGCTGACCAGCGTACCCGAGACCCTGCTGACACATCTAGGTCGTGATTCTAGCGTTAATCTGGAGAATAATCCGCTCCCCGATTTGGTGCAGGCCGGCCTGGCGGCAGCGATACAAGCAGCAGACTATGCAGGCCCGCAGGTCTTTTTCTCGACCGCCGAAGGCGCGCCGGCAGTCCAGCCGCGGTCCCTGCAAGAGGTTGTGGCGGACTGGCTCGAGGCCGAGCCCTCGATAACGGCCACCTGGCAGGGCTTCGCCCAAGAACCGGGTGCGCGGGACTATGCACGCTTCCTCGGCAGGCTCCGGGGTACCGTGAACTATGGCAACGAAGCGTTCCGGCAGGCGGTCGTCGAAGATCTGCGGCAGGCAGCCGTCAGGCCGCGTTTGCGTGAGCAGTTTTTCCAGCTGGCCTCGGGAGCGAGCGAGCGCTGCGAAGATCGGGTTACCTTGACCTGGAACGGCATGCAGAGCGCACGGCTGAACGCTGACGTTGAAGACGGCGTCTATGACGGGCGGTTGGCCGAGCTGCTCCAGCAGGGCCGTGTCCTGTTTCGGCTGGAGGCGCTGGACGGGATCGCACGCGAGACGGTCAACTCGCTTCGTCGTGCCGATCCTGACGCCTACGTCGACGAGATCGAGGTCTACCTTGCCTACCAGACCCAGCTGCGCGACCCGCTGCAGCTGCTGCACATCGCTCCGGACATGCGCTTCTTGAATGTCTCTAACGTAACCGAGGACGATACTGCCAGGGCCGAGGCGTCGGTGCGCAATCAGGAGGCAGCGGAATTTCCGGACTACCTGGCAACGCGTTGGCACCCATGGGATAGCGTGTTGAGGCGTATCGCACCCGAAGACTATGCTGCAATGGAGAGGCGGCTCGTCGACGCGATGGGCGATGAATTCCAAACCCGCTTGGATCGGCGACTGGCCGAGAATGGTCTGACGGGCGATGCCGATGCAGAGCGAGTGCTTGGCGCCCAGATTCGCAAAGAGATCGCCCTCGAGATCAAGGGCCCGGTTATGCACCAGGTCCTCGAAAGATTCGGCCTCGAGCTGTGAAGCGCCCTCGAGCGGGAGCCGTCGATCCGGCCAGCCGCGCGCAATCTCAGGCGGCTATCGATCCTTATCGAGGAGCGAATCTGGAAGGTTCGTCGAGCGAATGAGTTGCCGGCAGGTCTCGGTCGCTTGGTGCGTGCGGACGATCACGAGAAATACTTCTCTCGGCTGCTCGACCAGGCGAGCATTCTGTATCGAATCTCACTCGTTCATCTCTGATAGCGAAATGGATAGTGAGCCGGTCCCTCAGTTGCTCTTGTGCCTCGTAGGCTCTCGACATTCGTTGCGCGAGATCGATAGGACCATCGCTGCATCACGCTCGACTCCAAATCACGAAACATGGTGTAGTTTCGTCGGATCCACTGATGCAGTTCGGTGGTCCAGTCCTTTTCGTCACGCAGATACCCGGTGAAGGAAAAGCTCAGTCGATCGACATATCTCTTTAGAAACAACGGCAGAGCGGAAATCCGGAGCACTCGCTCGCAATCCATCGTTTCAGGTAGTCCTCCGCGCAGCACGAATTCATTGTGGACGGTGACCAGCGCCGCCGGTGGAATCTGTCGCCGCAGCATTTCATAACCACGGAAGGAATGGCGGTCAGCGCCCGCGACGAAGAGGATGACAGGCGCGACATAGCAGCGTGCTGTTTCCTTGATGAAGCCGATCTCCTCGCACATCTTGAAGAACTCGTCGAAGGCGTGGAAGCCGAGGTCGATCACCTTGGCTACCCGATCGTGTATGATCAGCGGGTCCATCAGTTGCATCTTACCGTAAGTGTCAATTACATCTGCGGTCTCCGTGATGTTGGGGAGATAATCGAGCAATGACGGCTCCTTCAGATTTACATCGAAGGAGAGCGCCGTACCATTTTTCAGCAGCAAGTACTCGCTCACGAGGCGAGCGACGAGAGTTTTGCCGACCTGCGGGCTAGGGGAGCAGATGATGTAGATAGGAGTCGCTAACATAGCCAGCAGATCAATCTCGCTTCGTCCCTCGGCTCAACCCGTCGCTCGCCGATAATGCGACTACTTCTCGCCGCTCCGAGTCGCTGACTTGGCGCCGGCCAATTCGGTCAAGTTGATGCGATCAAACTCGCTCCAGACATTTGCCAGCCAGTGCCGTACATAGCCGCGCAGAACGAAGGAATTGTTCGCCGGCTCATCGTTCCGCCCCTTGTTTGCGACAAAATCTACGAATGGGACAGAAGCGACTTCGACCTGCTCATAGGCCATCTCGTTGAGCTTCGGGATGGTCAACTCGGTCGCATGCTTGATGCGGTGAAAATAGGAATTATAGGTCGACTGGTCCCACTGGAAGAATTGAGTGTCGTTGATGAAGTTCTTCACCAGATAGTACTTTGCGCCGGCCATGAAGGTCGCGGTCTCGGCGATCTCGTCCAGCGAAGCGATGGATGATCCCAAAATATGGAATACGGCAAAAGTGATCTGGCCGGACCGCGCCGAATCCAAAAAGCCGATGTCGCGCAAGGAGGCCAGTGCTGTGGATAGTAAGCCGGCGCGAGCATCGATGACGGTGACGGATAGCCCTGAGTTCAGGGTATCGAAGATCTTCATCTGGTCCGCCGTCGTCGTCATATCGACGATCTCGGTGATTGCGGGATAGAAACGCTTCAGCGTTCCCCTCGGCGACTCCGTGTCGAATGCGCGTGTTTGCACGTTATTGACGTTGAAGTAGTCCAGAAGCGTTCGTGACACGGTCGTCTTGCCGACGCCTCCTTTGTCTGCGCCCACTACAATCACAACCGGCTTCACCATGGAATTCTCCTGAGACACTCGCTATTGCCGCGCGCGACGTGCGCAATCGGCGAGTCTCTGCTTTCGATGCGAACATGGCGGAAAGAAGGGGCAATTGTATCTTCGATACAAGAGCGGCACAATCGACGAGGTTTTCCAATGCCCAGCCATCGGGGCTCTTTGATTGCAACGACGATGCAGGTCGATGACAGCAGCTAATCTCTCGTGATTGCGCTTCACGTGAGGTTTATGAAGAGCTGAAGGACAAATTCGTCAAACAGTCGACCATACGCGCTGATGATCGCGATCACCGTCATGCACATTTCTTCTGATCTTTGATCAGCGTGTAACTCGAATCTCACGTAACGAGAGAAAAGTGGGGCTTGACGCAGGCAAGACCGAGGTGGTTCCGCGCCGGTGCGCATGACGCGTTTCGCGCGTTGGGTCGCACGGTGTTGTTACCCAGTCGATCGTCAAACTCGACAATCATGACGGCCGTCTTATCCAGCAGGCGAAGCGGCGAGCGAGCAGAAAAGTATGGAGCATCGGCCTGTTTAAAGCCTCGCTGCACATTCGAATGCCAGAGTGCCAAGCTGAGAGCTCGGCCCCAGAACCTTGACTCTGTTGATCCGTTCGACGGCGGGAAGCGGCGTCCGACGGGCCTTCTGCAGTTGCTTGATCGGCGAGCCTGATGACTATCTCAATTAGGGATCCTCACTTTGCGCACGGGCGTCATCGACCACCCCGCGTGCTTGCACCTAGCGGGACGGAGGTTGATCGCTCGGAGAGTAGCCCGTTCGTCCCGCGACACGTCGAAAGTGATATTTTAGTCGTGCATACAATCGATCGGGATGGGTCAGCCACAATGCGGCCGATCAGGTGGCATCCCAGGCAGCGCGGTCGAGCCGACCCGCCATTATTGTTGTCTGCCATTGCCACGATGGGCCGCCGCTGATCATCGCCATGGGGCCGGCACGCGTGACGCCACAAAACATAACGCCAGTTCGCGACGGTCACGCCAGCTCAGCACGCCTGTAACGCGCAAGGCGGCTAAAGCAGATATTCGCTGGCAAATCGAGTAAGAAGCGGAAACAAGAAGCGTCGACTTCATAGCTTCTGCTTCTCTGCCTCGGAGTGCGCCGACAGGAGCAAACTCTAGCTCTGCGAAGACTCTAGGGCCTGGAATCGCCGCTCGGGCCAGCAGTCAGAGATTAGCAATGATCGGCAAGCGGTTAATGTGCGATTGCGCCGCTGGTGCGAGAATTGTGAGCGCAGTTGTTTTGCTGCTCCGCCCGTACGGCGCGGATGCCGTCCGACCAGCCTCGGACGTCGTCGATGCTCAATCCGGTCGTCAGCCCGCCGCCATACCAGGTCGCGAGCTCTTCCGGGTTGTCGTGGGCATAGATTGCTCGCGCGATCAGCTGTGTCTTGACCCGCTCGAGATCCTCTGCCTGCGGGGAATTGTGTGCAATATTGGCGACCACCTCGTCGATGGCGCACTCGAGCTGCCCGAGCTCGACGTCCGGTTTCGGCATGGCAAAAATCTCGAATTGCGAGGGATCGAGCGCGGTAGCGCGGTAGCGCGTCCAGGCGCTGATCGCAAACCCCGAGGGTACGAGATAGCGGCGCAGGAAAGCGCACGACATTTGGCGCAAACTTCCAGAATGGCAACTTACAGAGAAAGACGAATTGAGCCGCGATATGACGCCGGATCAAATCCCCTCGCTTTTACTGTCTCGTTCTATGCCGGGAGTGGCTTGGCGATGTTTCTCATGATCGCGAGGCGAGAGTTGGCGAGAAGCTCCTTGGAGTACGCTGCGCCGAAGTAGTCCAGGACGAAGGTGCCGGAATAGCGTAGATTCTCGCACCCGCGGATTAGGCTATCGAGCATTGCGCCGACTTGCCCCATGCGGTCGCGATAGCGCGCGCGAATGACATTAACAGCGTTCATCGAATGAACTGCTTCGTCGGCAATTACCTGCCGCAGCCAATGATGAAACGTGTTGTTTCCGAGAGCGTCGTAAAACGGCTTTTCTGCTGCGTAGGCGCGGCAAGTGCACATTTCGTCAAACGCAATCATAACCAACAAGGAGAATTCGTCCTTCAGGTATTCGGTGATCGGACCAAAATCATGCGATCGAGCGCCCAATCTCTCGCGAAGATCCTTTTCGGATCCGTTCGCGACAAGTTCAATGATACGGATGAAGCCATTGGTGTGACGCTCTTCATCAATCGCCCAGGCGCTGAGGAATGCCGCAGCTTCATCGGTCGCGATAAGATTTCTAGCGGCAAGTTCTTGTTTCAAATGCCGGGCGTCATACTCCGTGTATAGATCAGGCCACAATTTATCCCAACGTGCGCGTATGGTTGATGGTTCGGCGCTGAACATCGTCGGTGTAAGAGCGCTGAACAATTCTTTTGGACTCCAGTCCCGCCGAACCGGCGTGATCATCCCTGTCCCCTAGTCGCGAGCGCTCGGGCGAACGTTTTTGTCTTTCCGAGCCCTGGCAAATATTAGCTGCATACGAGACGCCGTCGCCTCTTAGTTTTGGTGGGGTAATTCCGGCTCGTACTGTTCTCGGCCCAATCCAAGGTCCCGGTCAATGGCCAGCGAAGGTTTATCGCGGTGAGGAGCAAGCCAAGAATAAGCGGAATACGCGCGATTACCGCTCATTGGGTCGAACGTCGCCTCCGTGAAGCCGACTGGTTCCGTCGTACTGATCGACACGCATAGCATCGTCAGTCTACCATCGGCCGGTTGTTCGGACTGCACGACACTTTTGCCGCCACTATCTGCTGTCGCTGAGCGTCGAGCGATGGGACATGCGCCAAGCAACGTGCTGTGCGAGAATGCTAGTTGAGCAGACTTAGAGCATTGGAACGATTGGCAATGCTCCCGATCCATCTTCGTCGCTGTTTAGTGCGAACTGCCATTCCCCTTTATTCCTGCCGCACTCTGCCCTGTCCGGTGTGAAACTTACAATGTCCAGACTCCGACGCCGCGGATCAGGGCTACGGGAGCGCTGCATCAAACACATGTTTTTCCTGTTCGTCGACGGCACCCCCTCAGGATCGCTTGTGGCACGTTGCTTGTTCGGTCGAGCTGAAGGACAATAGCGGCCTCACAATCGTGGGCCAGAGTGCAGACGCGCCAATTAGTGATCATAGGAGACACGCGGGAGCTCTGCTCAGGCGTCGTCTCGTCCATATATAACGACACAGGAGATGGCCATGACGAAAGAAACCGGAATCAACGATGACATCGGCATTGCAGCCGGCGCATTTCAGGACTTCACGAAGCATGCCATAGGAGCGCACAACGAGTTTGTGAAAAAGTACTCTGAGGCCTATTGGCACTGCCGGGAGCGCATTCAAATCGAATCGACACAGTTGACAGAGTTCTTCAAGGAAGTCTCCTCAACGTGTTCAGCACCTGATCAGATCGGCGTTCTTCAGGGCTGGATCAAAGGCGCCAAGCAGCGGATCACGGAGGATGTTGTCTATTCTATCGAAACCGCGAAAGCTCTTATGAATGTCGGACTGCAGGCCTAATTTGTTCTCTGCCGACGCTGGGTAGCGGTGTCGTAAACATCTGCAAGGTAAGCAGGTAAGCGACGGATGAATTGCAATGATACTATACGTGGCGATTCGTATAATTATCGACCACATCGCTTATCACTCTTAGAGTACACATACGATGAAGACCGCCCGATTGACGCGTGCGCGCGGGCCCGGCGAGCTCTATGATGGCGTTGCGTGAAGGTCAGGCGGCCTGTTGACCGGCGGGCTTGCCGGCTTGGCCCAGGAGCTTCCATTCCCAGGGCAGCAGTTCGTGCAGATGCGATGTGGAAAGATCGGCGATACGGGCGAGGACGTCGGCGAGCCAGGCCTTGGGATCGACCTCGTTGAGGCGACAGGTCGTGATCATCGTCAGCATGATGGCGGCACGGTCGGCGCCACGCTGGCTACCAGCGAAGGTCCAGTTGCGCCTTCCCAAGGCGATGCCTCTCAATGCGCGCTCAGCGCAATTGTTGGTCAAGCAGATCCTGCCATCGTCGAGGAAGCGGCCGAAGTCGTCCCAGCGCCTGAGCATGTAGTTCATAGGCTTCAGGACCTCGGAGGAGCGCGAGAGGGTTTCGCGCTCGCGCAACAACCAGGCGTGCATGTCCTCGAGAAGCGGCTTGCTCTTTTCCTGGCGCACGGCGCGCCGCTCGTCGGCGTCGCGGCCGTTGATGGCGCGCTCGATCTCGAACAGCGCATCGAGGCGCCTGACCGCCTCCAGCGCGATCGGAGAGACCGGTTTGCCCTTGTTGCCTTCCCGGGCAGTTTTC
>NZ_CAADFC020000007.1 GCF_900696085.1 Bradyrhizobium ivorense | reverse complement strand
CCCGATGATCGCCAGCACGGTGTTGGCCAAAGTGCCCGATGCGAAGCTGTTCCGCTCCGGCCGGGACTTTGCCGCCTGGATCGGGCTCACCGGCAAAGATCACGGCACCGGGGGCAAGCATCGCCCAGGCCGCATCTCCAAGCAGGGCGATCGCGTGCTGCGCGCGCTCTTCATCAACGGCGCCAGCGCCCATCTGCGGCAGCAGAAGGCGCGCGGCGTCAGCGATCCATGGCTGCGTGATTTGCTGGCGCGGCGGCCCTACAAGGTCGCCATGGTGGCCTTCGCCGCCAAGACCGCGCGCATCATCTGGGCCATGCTGGTCAAAGGAGAACCTTACCGCGACCGCGCGAGCGCGCCGGCTGCTGCCTAGTCGAGGGGCGACAGCCGCCGCGCTCGCGCTCATTCCTATCGGAAGGGCAATCAAGGTGTGATGGCAAATGGTCAGGAAACCGGGATCGAAACACTCCGCCACGTCATCGCGCGTCACAGCGCGCCGCAATGATTGGAATTCGATCAGCGATCTCCATCAGGGCCCGCGGTCAATGGCCGCATCTCGAGGCCGTATACATGACCGCTCCCCGATCCGCTTGCCGAAACATCAAGAAAGCCCTTGCCGACAGGGGGCCGTCCATACATGACGGGGAGGGAGTCCCTCAGGCGTCGGCGGCCTGTGCCCCATTCAGCCACTGCAAGATCTCCGCGTTGATCTCGCGCGGGTAGCAGTGGCTGAGGTCGTCGATCTCGCGATAGGTGACGTTGGCGCCGGCGGCGGCGAGCAGGCCCTGGGTCTGCCGCGCGGTCTGCACCGGGAACATCCAATCGAGCCGGCCGTGGGTGATGAAAACAGGCAGGCCGCGCAGCCGCTCGGCGTCGGCGATCTCCGCCATCAGCGGATGGAACGTCGCGGAAACCGGCGCAAGATGGGTGAAGCGCGACGCACCGTCGAGCCCACTGACATAGCTGAAGGTGCCGCCGTCGCTCATGCCGGTCAGCAGCATCCGCGTCTCGTCGATGTTCCAGCGCGCGCGCACCTGGTCGAGGATGCGATTGAGGTTCGGCGTGTCGCTGTCGCCGCCCATCAGCGCCCAGGTTTGTCCGGTCGCGGTCGGTGCGACCAGAATGGCGCCGCGGCTGCGGGCATCGCGCAGCCAGCTCCACAGGAAGCCGCGGCCGTTACCGCTGCCGCCATGCAGTGCCGTCACCAGCGGCCAGGCGCGGTCCGGCGTGTAGTATTCCGGCACGTACATCGAGAAGCCGCCGCGGCTGCCCGGCTCGTTGCCCTCATGGAAGACGCCGGTGTTGTCGTTCGGCACGGCGGCGAGTTTTGCCTGCAGCTCGGCATCCTCGCGCAGTTCAGGCGCGATAAAGAAGCCGCTCACCGGCGGCAACTCGGTCAGCGGGTAGAGCGCCTCCAGCGCCCGCGGCAGATAGCGCAGCGCGCGGAACACGCTGACGAGGTCGCCTTCGCCGTTCATCACGGCGCGCAGCCCCGCATAGCCCGCCAGCGCCGCGTCGATCGCGGCCTGCAGCGGCGCCCTGATGTGCGAGAATTGCTCCGGCCAATCGGCTAGCCGCGGCTTCACCGCGAGCAGGGCCTCGTCCGGCTCGCCCGCGATCTGCATGACGTTGCCGAACTCCGCCGGGTTGAGGTTGCGCGCGACGAACGACAGCGATTCCAGCGTCTGCAGCAGCGGCGGCAGCACGGCCACGATGTTGTCGACCACGGCCTCGCTCATCGTTTCTATCCTTGTTGATCGCTAGAGAATCGCAGCCGCAGCGCGAGCTGCGCCCCCTCTCCCGCTTGCGGGGAAGGCACAGGCGGCCTTCGGCCGCCGTACTTGAATAGGACGCCGATGCGAAGCATCGGCTATAGGTGGGGGTGTCGCCGCTCGCGAAAGCCTTTGCGTGGAGAAAGCCCCCACCCGCATTGCATCTCCGATGCAATGCGACCTCCCCCGCAAGCGGGAGAGGTGAAGAGAGCGTGATCCGCCTGAGCTTCATCGCATCGCTAATGCAGCCGCGGCGCCTTCAACAGCCGCATGCGGTCGATCGAGGTCAGCGTGACGTCGAAGGTGACGCCTTCGTGGTAGACGGTCAGCGGCACGTCGACGCCGGCCGAGCCGAGCGACCACAGCTTCTTGTAGAAGCCGGCCTGGTCCGTCACATTGTCGCCGGCGACCGCGAGGATCACGTCGCCGTTCTTCAATTCGGCGCGCGCTGCCGGTCCCTTGCTGGCGATGCCGACCACGACGATGCGGTTGTCGATCTCGGTCGTGTACATGCCGAGCCACGGCCGCGCCGGCTTGTTGACGCGGCCGAACTTGCGCAGGTCGGTGATGACGGGGCCGAGCAGATCGATCGGCACGATCATGTTGACATGCTCGGCGTGGCCCGCGCGCTCACGCTCGAGCTGCAGCGAGCCGATGCCGATCAGTTCGCCGCTGTCCGAGATCAGCCCGCAGCCGCCCCAGTTCGGATGCGACGGATGGGTGAAGATCGCTTCATCGAGCAGATATTCCCAGTAGCCGGCGAATTCCTGCTTCGCCGCGATCTGGCTCGCGACCGAACGGGTGCGGCCGCCGGCGCCGCCGACCACGACATTGTCGCCGACCCGCGCGGCCGCCGACGAGCCGATCGGCAGCGGCGCGATGTTGGGACGGCCGAGCGCCTGCACCAGGCCGAAGCCGGATTCGGAATCAAAGCCCATGGCGTGGCCCTCGACCACGCGGCCGTCGCCGAGATGCAGCCACACCGCTTCGGCCTCGGTGATCAGATAGCCGATCGTCAGCACCAGCCCGTCGTCGATCAAGACGCCGTTGCCGACGCGCTCGGTGCCGAGCGTCTCGGCGCTGAAGGCGTCGGGTGGAATGATCGAATGCAGCCCGACCACACTCATCAGCGCGCGATCGAGATCGAAGCGGTAATCTTCGGGGCGGGGCTGAAAGGCCGCTGGCACTTTCCATTCGGTCATCGAGGTCATGGAGGGTCTCCGCAGGATCGCAAAACGCGCGTATGCACACTAACGCCGTGCGACCCGAAAAGATCACGGTCCGGAACAGCGGACGCTTCTGTCATATATAACAGTGAATTGACCCGATTTCGAGATGGCACATCGCATGCCAGCCGCGGCCGGCGCGATCACCGTCAAGTCAACCGCGCCATTCCCGAAAATCGCGCCGGACTTTTTCCTCGGCGATTTCGGCGGCCTGATCCAGCCAGTTGCGCTGCTTGCGTTGCCGCCGCTTGAGATCGTCCTTCAAGCGGTCGATCCGGGACACGCCGGCGGCATGGATCGACGCGACATCGAACGCCATCGCCTTGATCAGCCTGCGCTGCAGCTTGCGCCCGGCCTCCTCGCCGAGCTCGATCTTGCGCGCATCGGCGGCGATGCGGCGCAGGATGAAGTTTTGCCGCACCTGCAGGAACGGATCCGGCGCGCGGTGCCGCCCGGTCGCGAGCGTCATGAAGTTCGATGGCGCACGGCCACCCTTGCCATGCGCCCAGCTCCACGCCGAGGGCACCAGCGCCTTCGCCTCGCGGACGATCTGGCCGCCGCGCCAATAGGCGATCGCGGCATAGCGCGGCCGTCCCAGGCTGCCGCCGCCCTTGTGCAGGATGCGGGCGAAGCGGATGCTGCCCCGCGCGACGTCGCGCGGCAGGCTGGCGCGCAGCGCAGCGGTGATCTGCGGCGGCGGCTTCGCGGTTGGAAACTTCGCGACCTCATCCCAGAAGTTCTCCGGCTTGCCTTCGCCGGGCTCGGCATAGGGTCTGAGCCAGGTCTGCCCCTCGAACAGCAGCGCCGGTTGCGGATCGTCGAGGCCCTCGCGATAGCCGTCGAGCAGCACCTCGGCCGCCTCGCGCGCGCTGATCGCAGGTCGCGGCGCGAGCCGCATGCTGGTGGCAAGCCGCACCAGATCGAGCACATAGGGCATCATTGCGGCTTCGTCGAAATCGTTGACGCCCCACACCAGCCGCCCGTCGGCGTCGCGCCAGGTGCCGAAATTCTCCAGATGCAAATCGCCGATCGCGAGCAGGCGAGGGGCATCCATCAGCTCCGGGCACCAGTCGCCGATCTTGCGCGCCCAGCGGAAATAGGTCGCGCGCAGGAAGATGAACGGAGACTTCTTCATCCTGCGGTGCTTGTACTTGATCTCGGATTTGACGACCTTGCACTGCCGGCCGAGCCAGGCCTCGAACGCCGCGTTGTCACTGCGAAACGACATGGGATTCTCGCTCGGGTTGTTGCGTGGGACAAGGGCACCCTATTTGGGGACGCATCGCAACGAAAATCCCGAAAATCGGCAATTTATTCAGATGCGCGCTACCTGCGAAAAATTCCTCCAAAATGTGAAATCCGCCCTTCCTCTCAAAGTTGTGCCGTGAGTAGAGTAAACCTCATTGGCGATTGCCGGGTCGTTCCGGCGTGCATTTGAGAAGAGACGGTAAGCCGTCTGCAGACCGTGATCTGCCCCGTTGCGTCCGATGCCTGACCGCGAGAGAGGCACAGATGGACTATCAACCGGAAAGTCCAACACCGTCCCCGAGCGAGACGAGCAAAGCTGACCCGAGCGCCGCGAAGCCAGAGGCTGCAAACGCATCCGCGCTGCCGCGCCATGCGTTGTGGTTTGCGGCTTCATACCTGCTGGCGTTCGCCGGCTTCTGGGGTGTCATCGGCGGCTGGTATTTCGGGCTGCCGGTCGGCGGCGAGATTCGTCAGGATTTGTTCACGGAACGCGGGTGGGCGCTGCGCGATTTGTTCACGACGATCCCGCATCCGGACTTTGCCGACCTGCCGTTCGTTCCGCAGCAAGCCGGCGACGGCTTCGAGGTTCGCGAGAAGTTTCGCAGCGCGTTGGGATGGAGCGAAGGCACCCTCGAGGTCAGGGTGCCGCAAGGGCCGGCGCGCGCCGCCAGCGCGCAATCCTTCTCGAAGGACAACGCCGTCGCAAATACGAAGCAGGCGCAGGTCGCAAATCAGGCCGCGCGCCCCCCTGTGTTCGCGCCGCTCTTGATTCCGTATTTCGAGACCCGGATCGCATCGGCCCGTACGGTGCTGCAACTCCGAAATCCGGATCCGGCCAGCGGGACCTGCCTCACATTTGTCAGGCAAGGTCAGAATACCGGTCCTTGCCTCGCGCTTCCGCATGACACGCCTGCGAACTCGACCACGACCTTAGCGTTTCCGACCGTCCAAATCACGCCCCTGGATTTGCAGCTGATCGATGGTGGTGTCTTCCCGGACCAGCCCGATCCGCAGCTGTTCCTTGCAAACTATGCCAGCGCGCCGCGGGTCGATCCACTATCATGGGTCTACTCCGCGACATTGGGAGCCGAAGCCGGAACTCCGCCGTCCGGCGGAAAGCAGGCAATCTGGGTTGGTGGTGAGCTCGGTGACATCTTCCGGATGACCGCCGACGCCAACGGAACGCTCGGCGTCACGCGGCTCAATGTCCCCGGAGCCGGCGCCATCAAGTTCGTGGCCTTCGTCTCGTCCGATCGCGGCTGGGCCTGGAGCGCGCAGGGGAGCGAGCGCGGGATTTCGTCGGACGCGGCGTTTCAAACCTTCAACGGCGGCGCCGGCTGGCAGTTGTTATCGTACCGCTGGCTGCCGGCGCCGTGGGTGTTCGTGGCCTTTGCCCTCGGCGCGTTCGCATTCGAGCGCGGCACCAGGGCGCGGCTCAAGCAGTTGCCGGTGGTGCCCCAGAAGCATATCGCCGACCACGGCGTGTCCGACGATCCGATCGGATTGAACGACGAGGATGCACTCGGTCTGCGGCCGATCGCGCGTTCGATGGCGAGATTCCTGCGCAACACCGAAACCAAGCCGACGGTCGCCATCGCGGTGACCGGACCATGGGGATCCGGCAAGACGTCGCTGATGAATCTGGTGCGCGAGGAACTCGGCGCGCGTGATGTCCGAACCGTATGGTTCAACGCCTGGCACAATCAGAAGGAGGACAATCTGCTTGCGGCGCTGCTCGAGGCCGTGCGCAGCCAGGCGGTGCCGCCGCTCTGGACGGTGCCCGGATTCATCTATCGGTTGCGCGTCGCCTGGAAGCGGATCGGTGCCGATCCCAATGCGACGGTCGCGCTGCTGGTCTTTGTGGGCGTCGCCCTGTGGATCGTGGCCACGCATCTGGAAATGGCGGCCAGCGTTCTCGGTCAGCTCGCGGACCGGATCGGGGCATTGCTGATGCCGGAGCCGCCTGCCGCCCGGATGGCCCCTGCGGCGGGCACGCCGGGGACGGCGTCCGCCGTCACGTCGATCGGCCTGTCGACCGGCGGAATCTCGGCCTTGATCTATGCCGGCAAGAAATTGTGGGAGCTGTTCAAGCCGCTCAAATCGATCCCGGCGGAATTGCTGTCGACGCTGGGCGGACAACCCAGCACCAAGGACATGGAGCAGCAGCTCTCGTTCCGCTATCGCTTTGCCTCCGAATTCGCGGTCTTCTGCGACACGCTGCGGCGCCCGCCGCATCCCGGGCTCGTCATCTTCATCGACGATCTCGATCGCTGCGCGCCAAAACAGACTGTCGACATCCTCGAGGCCATCAATTTCGTGACCAGCGCCGGCCGCTGCTTTGTCGTGCTCGGGCTGGACGAGAACAAGGTCAAGGCAGCGATCGCGGACTCCTACAAGGATATGACGCTGCAGCTCGACGACAGCGAGCCGTCGGGTGCGGCCGAACCGTCGCCGTCCGAATTGCGGCGCCGGCGGCTGCTGGCCCTCAATGAGTTTGCTTCGCATTATCTTGAAAAGCTGATTCACCTCGTCGTGCCCGTTCCGCGCAGCCGCGAGGACACCGTCGAGCTTCTGCTCGGCCTCAAGCGCGCCGACGCAGGACCGCCGCAGGTCGAGACCTGGCGCACGGTCGCGCGCACGATATCCGGGATGCTGAGCACGGCCCTCGTCGTTGCTCTCCTGATCGCATCGGCATGGCTCGGCGTCACCCTGGTGACGCGGTCATTGCCGACGGTGGCCGCATCCACCGCGGCGTCGAGCACCGTGCCGAGCGCCACCGTCAACGGCAATCCGTCGTCGCCTCCCGCCGTGCCGGATGCACCTGCGGCCACGACGCTGCGATCCCCGTTGACCGGCGCGCCGGTGAGCAGCCCGGAGCTCGCCAATGCCGGGCTCGGTGCACGTGGTGTGCTCGGGACGGTGCCGCCGGCCGCCATGGTTGCCGCATTCGCGCTGTTCCTGATCATCATCAGCATCCAGTTCCTGCCGCGGCTGCAGATCGAGCCTGTGGTCAGCGATAGTGCGGATTTTCAGGAGGCGTTGCGGATCTGGATCGACGGCATCACCAGGACGCGCGAAACCCCGCGCGCGATCAAGCGGTTTGTCAATCGGCTGCGGTTCATGGCGATGCGGCTGCGCGACCTGAGCACCGAAGCGGATCGGGCCGGGAAGACGCCGCCATTCACCGAGGCGGCGCTGGTCGCGATGGCGGTGACCGGTGACGTCGACGAAGAGCTGCTCGGGGCCGAGCTGGACGATCTGAGCGTCCGGATCATGGGAGGCGGCGAGCAGGCAGAGGACGCCAAGCTGGTTCAGGCTGCGCTCAGTGAGTTCCGCAGCAAGTTCGGCGATCCCTATGCCAATGCGGTGGCGCTGCCGACGTTCCGCCTGCTGGCCGGCCTCGTCGCGGAACGCCGAACCGATGCACCTGCCGGACAGGATACGACTGCGGCGACGCCACCGCCGGCATGAGGAGCGGCCGTGCTACTCCGCCCGCGCGGCTCGCGCCGGCATGATGCGGAAATTGCGGTCCTGCTTGATCCAGGCCGCGCGCTCGTCGCGCAGCAGGGTGCGGCGGACCTTTCCGGAATCGTCGCGCGGCGCGGTGCCGACGCGCTCAAAGCTTTCCGGATGCTTGTAGCGGCTCAGCCTGTCTTTGAGGAAATCGCCCATGCCGTCGGCGATCGCCTGCGCGTCCGCGCCGTCGTCGAGCTCGAGGATCGCGTGCACGCGCTGGCCGAACTCCGGATCGGGCAGTCCGACCACGACGCAGGAGCGCACGTCGGGATGTTCGCTCACGGCAGCCTCCACCTCGGCCGGATAGATGTTGGCGCCGCCGCGCAGCACCATGTCGGCGAGGCGGTCGCCGAGATAGAGATAGCCGTCGGCATCGAGCCGTCCGATATCGCCGAGCGATTCCCAGCCGTCCGGACGCCGTTTCGGCACAGCCCCGAGATAGTGATAGGTCGAGCCGGCGCCGTCATTGGGCAAAAAATAGATCTCGCCGGTCTCGCCCGGCGCGACGTCGTTGCCGTCCTCGCCGATGATGCGCAGCTTTGCGGTCTCGCCGATCTTGCCGACCGAGCCTTTGTGCGCCAGCCATTCGACGCCATTGATCACGCAGGCGCCCTGCCGCTCGGTGCCGCCATAGAGCTCCCAGATCCGTTCCGGCCCGAGCCATTCGATCCACTTCTCCTTCAGCCAGGGCGGCATCGGCGCCGCCATGTGAAACACGATTTTCAGGCTGGAGACGTCGTAGCGGCTGCGCACCTCCTCGGGCAGCGCCCAGATCCGGTGCATCATGGTCGGCACGAAATTCACCCATTGCACGCGATCACGCGCGATCAGCCTCAAGGTCTCCTCGGCGTCGAACTTCACCATGCCGGTGACCCGTCCGCCGCCGAACAGCGCGTAGTGGGACAGGATGAACGGTGCGTTGTGATACAGCGGTCCCGGATTGAGCAGCGCTGTGTCGCGCGCAATGCCGAGCGTCGCCTCGGCGGCGGTGTCGATCACGGCGGGGCCGTGGTCGAGGATCACCTTCGGCCGCCCGGTCGAGCCGCCGCTGGTCATCGCCTTCCAGTAGCGTGCGACCGGCGGATCGAGCGGTGCATCGGAAAATCCGTCCGGCACGAAGTTCGCCGGCAGCGAATTCGGCGCGTTCCAGTCGGCCTCGCCGCCGACCACCAGCGCGGGCTTGAGGATATCGAGCACGGCCGCCGCCTCGCCGCGCGGCAGCCGCCACGACAGCGAGGTCGGTGTCGCGCCGCACTTCCACACCGCAAAGCTGGTCTCGAAGAACGCATTGCTGTTGGGCAGCCCGATCGCGACGAAGTCGCCGGGCTTGACGCCCTTGGCCATGAAGGCGCGCGCCCGTGCATTGGCGCGGCGCTCGAGCTGCTCCCAGGTCAGGGTGTCCGCGCCGTGACTGACGGCGATCGCATCAGTGGGCTTGCGTTCGGCATACCAGCGCGGCACGTCGGCGAGGGGGATCAGCATGGGGCGTTTCCGTTGGGCGAGGCGCGTTGCGGCGCTCTTTGATGCAAGGCGCGCGGCCGATGCCGCGCCTTGCCAGTTCACCAAGAGAGCCGCTTCCGAGTCAAGCGCCGGGACCTCCGCGCAGCCGGTATCCCGCTGATGGGCTTGCGGAATCCCCATTCCCTAAAAGCCGCGTCAAGATTCCGGTAAAGTTCAAGCGATCGCGCTAAGCCGGGCTTTACGCGACCTCGCCAATGTGCCGGTCGTGGTTGTGCGCCGAACGGCATGGCGCGTCCATCGACGCACCCGGCGCGCAACGCCCTCAGGATCGACGACGATGACGAGCAATGGTGCACGGATCAAGGTCAGTCGCGAGCCGCGGCGCCAGCTCAACAACCGCGCGGCCTGGATCACGGTCGATGACGGCGCCACCGAGAGCGAATGCGCCGTCGTCGACGTCTCGCCCGGCGGCGCCAAGATCACGACGGCGGTGGAGTTCGACGTCAAGGACCGCCTCGCGCTGACGCTGCTCGCCGATCATTCCAAGCGCTACCCCTGCGAGGTGGTCTGGCGTCGCGGCAACACCTACGGGCTGAAGTTCGTGACGGCGGATGTGGTGGCCGAGACAGCGCCGGAGGCCGCGGATCCGGTCGGCGTGATCTAGCGCATCCAAGCATTCCAGCTTCACGAAAATTTCGTAGCCCGGATGAAGCGAAGCGAAATCCGGGAATGCTCTCACACGTTGCGCGACTACCTCCGGATTGTGCGGAGCCTGTCATCGCGCGCGCTCTTCCGGGCTACGCGCTAACGTCTTGCTACGCCGTTGCCGGTGCTGGATGTGCCGCCGATGGCGCCGGGGTCGGGCGGCAGCGCGGTGCCGCCTGTGCCGGACACCCCGACCCGCTGTCCGCTCGACGCGGGAAGCGCACTGCCGCCCACCGCGCCGGTCGGAGCGGCCCGGTCGCCGGGTCTCGGCGGCAGCGGGGTGCCGCCCGCGTTCTGCGCAAACGACTGGACCGGCGCGAGCACGAGGCACGCGGCAACGATCATGGCGAGCCTTTTCCTGAACATTCGGTAATCTCCGCATTGAGACGCGACAAAAGTCTTCGCAGCATCAACGTGGCGTTGCAGGTCGCGTTCCCCAACCGCCCTCACGTCGTTGTGGGATGCGCCGCGCGCATGCTCGCCATCAGTTGAAGCGGCGATGCCTGTCCTCGTGCGCGGGTGATGACACCGTTATTTGGCAGGCGGCGCGCAGCAAACTCCGTGTCGTCCCGGCGAAGCCCGGGACGACGCCTGGGAGAGGTTTGGGGGCAAAATCTATCCCCGTCATCCTGAGGTGCGAGCCTTGCAGCGCAATTGCGCTGCTGGGCGGGCCTCGAAGGATGAATCGGCCCGGCTGGTGGCCGTCGATCCTTCGAGGCTCGCAAGGGCTCGCACCTCAGGATGACGGGACTAACGGTAGCGCCACATACTCAATGTCGTCCTGGCATTCGCCAGGACGACGGCACGGTGCGCATCGCGCCGCCCCTACGGCGTCCACGCCATCTTCAGCACCGGGCGTCCCGAGGTCGGGTTGACGTCCTCGCCGGCATGCGCAAAGCCGTTGCGCTCGTAGAAGCGGATGGCGCGGGCGTTGTCCTTGTTGACCAGCAGCGTGACGCCGGCGGGCGACAGCCGTTTGGCCTCGTCGACCAGCGCGCCGGCGAGCGGCGAGCCCCAATGCGCGGGATCGACCACGAGCTGGTCGAGATAGCCGGTCTGGTCGATGGTGACGAAGCCGGTCAGCGCGCCGCTCTGTTCGGCGACGACGATCGCCGCCTGCGGCACCAGCTCGCTGCGCCAGCGGTCGCGCCACCATGCGACGCGCGCGTTGAAATCGATCGACGGATAGGCCTGCTGCCAGGTCTGCCGCCACAGCTCGATCGCCGCGTCCTCGTCGGCAGCACGATAAGGGCGGAGCGTGAAATCGGCTGCCACTTAGCGTTCCGTCAGCTTCAGCTCGATGCGGCGGTTGCGCTTGTAGGCCTCTTCGGTCTGCGCGGTGTCGAGCGGCTGGAATTCGGCAAAGCCGGCGGCGACCAGGCGCTGTGCCGGCACGCCGAGCGACACCAGATACTGCACCACCGAGATCGCGCGCGCCGAGGATAGCTCCCAGTTCGACTTGAACAGCGGGCTGTTGATCGGCCGCACGTCGGTGTGGCCGTCGACCCGCAGCACCCAGGCGATCTCGGTCGGGATCTTCTTGTCGAGATCGATCAGCGCGTTCGCCACGGTATCGAGCTCGGTCTTGCCCTCCGGCAACAGCGTCGCCTGACCGGTCTCGAAGAACACTTCGGACTGGAACACGAAGCGGTCGCCGACGATGCGGATATCCGGGCGGTTGCCGAGGATGGCGCGCAGCCGGCCGAAGAATTCCGAGCGGTAGCGCGACAATTCCTGCACCCGCTGCGCCAGCGCGACGTTGAGGCGCTGGCCGAGATCGGCGATCCGGCCCTGCGATTCCTTGTCGCGCTTCTCTGAGGCATCGAGCGCCTCTTCCAGCGCGGCGAGCTGGCGGCGCAGCGCGCTGATCTGCTGGTTCAAGACCTCGATCTGCGCCAGCGCCCGCGAGGTGACGCCTTTCTCGGACTCCAGCGCCTTGTTGAGCTCGCTGGCGCGGCCCTGCGCGTCACTGCCGGAGCTGGCGAGCCCCTCATAGAGCCCCTTCATGCGGTCGCGCTCGCTCTCGGCGGAGGCGAGGCCGGCGCGCAGCTGCGTCAGCTGGTCGTCGAGATTAAGCTTGCCGAGCTTCTCCAGCGACAGCAGATCATTGAGCTGCGCGATCTTGGCGGTGAGTTGCTCCAGCGCCTTGTCCTTGCCGGAAACTTCCTGGGACAGGAAGAACTGCACCACCAGGAACACCGAGAGCAGGAATACGATCGACAGCACCAGCGTCGACAGCGCGTCGACGAAGCCGGGCCAGTAGTTGAAGGCGGATTCACCGCGGCGCGAACGGGCGAGGGCCATTCAGGTTCCCTTGGTTTCCTGCGGCGCGTGGCAAACGGCCTCGATGTTGTGGCCGTCGGGATCGAGGACGAAGGCGCCGTAATAGTTTGCATGGTAGTGCGGCCGAATTCCGGGCGGTCCGTTGTCCCTGCCGCCGGCCTTGATGGCGTCCGCGTAGAACCGGTCGACGGTGGCGCGATCATTGGCCGTAAAGGCGATGTGGGCTCCGGTTTGCGACGCGTCACGGACCCCGATCCAGAAGAACGCCTTCGGCCGGATGCCGTAGCCGGCGAACGCCGTGCCCTCCGCATAGAGACGGCTGATGCCGAGCGCGCGCAGCGCCTCGTCATAAAAGGCCTTCGACCTTTCGACATCGGTGACGCCGATGGTGACGTGATCGAGCACGCTGGCCTCCGTGGCTCAACTCTTCTCGGGCTGGCGGGCGAGGCGCTCGAGCAGCCGCTTGATTTCGCGATTCTGCTCGCCCTGGCCGTCGGCCCATTCGCGGATCATCTGCTGCTCGGTGCGCATATGCGCCACCAGGCCCTGGATCGCCTCGGCGAGATTGGCCATCGCCGCGGTGGTGTTGCGGGTGCCGCCGCCTTCCTCCATCGAGGTGCGCAGCCGCTCGATCGCGCCCTGCAGGTCGGCGCCGCCGGCCCCGGCGCCTTCGCCGGAAATGCCGCGCACCGTGGTGGCGAGCCAGTCCTCGAGATCGGTGTAGAAGCGATTCTGCGCCTGGCTCGACTGCAGATCGAGGAACCCGAGGATCAGCGAGCCGGCGAGGCCGAACAGCGAGGACGAGAACGAGATGCCCATGCCGCCGAGCGGGGCGGCGAGGCCCTCCTTCAGGGTGTCGAACAGCGCCCCGGCATCGCCGCCGACCTTCAGCCCGTCGATCACCTTGCCGACCGAGCCGACCGTCTCGATCAGGCCCCAGAAGGTGCCGAGCAGGCCGAGGAACACCAGCAGCCCGGTCATGTAGCGCGAGATGTCGCGGGCCTCGTCGAGCCGGGTTGCGATCGAATCGAGCAGATGCCGCATGGTCTGCTGCGAGATCGACATCCGCCCGGAACGCTCGCCGCCGAGGATCGCCGCCATCGGGGCAAGCAGCGTCGGGCGGCGCGCGATCGCCAGCCCGGGGTCGGCGATGCGGAAATTGTTGACCCAGGCCACCTCGGGGTAGAGCCGGATCACCTGCCGGAACGTCAGGATGATGCCGATGAAGAGCACCGCGCCGATCAGGGCATTCAGCCCGGGATTGGCAAAAAACGCCGTGATGATCTGCTTGTAGAGCACGACCCCGATCAGGCCGCAGAGCACCAGGAAGACCAGCATCCGCACCAGGAAGATGCGGGGCGAGGACAATTTGCTCAGTTCGATCTCCATGTCGGAGCGGGAAGGGGGCATTGCCGGATCATCCGTTCGCGAAGGCCGCATCTGACAGCAATATGGCACAGCGGCAGAGGGAGGAAAGTGAGGAAAGGCGAATCCACCGCCCGAAGGACGAACCTTTGGTTGAGCCTGTCTGGTCTGCACCCGTTCGGTGCAGTTATCCGGGATTAACGGGCATCCCGGCGCAATCGTCCCGCGATCGGCGATCCGGACACCAGCCAACGAGGATGCGGTGATCGTAGTTGCATCATCGCGGCGCGGCGCCCGCGATTCGGGCGGCCGCCTCACAATGTTGCGCGACCCGTCAGCGAGACGACGCAAATTGCGCTTTCTCGCTCACGCATTGCTTAATGCCTTCCCACAGCCTGCAATGGAACCCGCTCACAATCCGGTGAGTCGTGAAAAGATGCGAAAATTCAGTGCGATAGGTTTGTGTGACAATGAGCCGCCGCGAAACGCATTGCGTCGCAGCAACGGGGTTTTATTTTCATGGCATCAACGCAGCGGTGTTCGTCGTGGCACCGCCGTTTGTTTGTTCACACCAATCAGGGGCGACAATCTCGATGTCTGGACTTCGCGCGCAATCGGCATGCATTGCTCTGATGCTGGCCGCGATGGCGCCACTGCTTGCCGGCTGCGATGACGCGAATACCGCAGTCGCCGCCGTGCAAGCACCCGAGCCGGACGTCAGCGTCGTCACCGTGAGGCCGCAGGCGCGCGCAATGGTGCGCGAGCTGCCGGGCCGCATCGCGCCGACCCGTGTCTCCGAGGTGCGTCCGCGCGTCTCCGGTATCATCGTCAACCGGATGTTTTCGCAGGGCAGCGAGGTGAAGGTCGGCGATCCCTTGTACCAGATCGATCCGCGCCCGTTCGAAGTCGATCTGCAGTCGGCCGAGGCCGCGCTGTCGCGCGCCAAGGCGGTGCAGGAGCAGGCCTCGCTGCAGGCCCGCCGTATTGCAACGCTGACCAGCCAGCGCGCCGCGCCGGAATCCGAGAACGAGAAGGCGATCGCGACGCTGAAGCAGGCCGAAGCCGACGTGCAGGGCCGCGAGGCCGAGGTCGCGCGCGCAAAGCTCAATCTGGATTACGCCACCATCCGTGCGCCGATCGATGGAACCATCGGCGCGGCGCTGGTCTCGGAAGGCGCGCTGGTCGTGCAGAACGACGCGTCGAGCCTCGCGACCATCCAGCAACTCGATCCGATCTACGCCGATTTCCAGCAGTCGGTCACCGAGATGAACCAGCTGCGCCGCGCCTTCGAGAACGGCGACCTCGACCGCATCGCGCCCGATGCAATGAAGGTCCGTCTCGTGCTCGACGACGGCTCGATCTATTCGGTGCCGGGCAAGCTGTTGTTCTCCGACGCCAAGGTCGACGCCTATACCGGGCAGGTGACCCTGCGCGGCGAGTTCCCGAACCCGAACCGGATCCTGCTGCCGGGCATGTATGTCCGCGTGCAGATCGAGCAGGGCATCGACAGCGACGCGATCGCGGTGCCGCAGCAGGCGGTGCAGCGCAACGGCGGCGGCGGCAGCGAGGTGTTCGTCGTCAAGGCCGACAATCACGTCGCGGTGCAGCCGGTGCGCACCGGCTCGCTGCAGGGCGGCACCTGGTTCATCACCGAGGGCCTGAAGGCCGGCGACAAGGTCGTGGTCGAAGGTTTCCAGAAGTTCGCCGCCGGCGACAAGGTCCGGCCGCTGCCGTGGCGCGAAGTCGACGCGGCTGCAGCACCGGCGGATACTCAGCAAGCCGCGCACGCGGTGCGGTGATCCGAGATGCCCGCTTTCTTCATCGACAGGCCGATCTTCGCCTGGGTCGTCGCGCTATTCATCTGTCTGATCGGCGCGATCTCGATCCCGCTGCTTGCGGTTGCGCAATATCCGATCATCGCGCCGCCCTCGATCTCGATCTCGACCAGCTATCCCGGCGCGTCGCCTGAAAACCTCTACAACAGCGTCACCCGGCTGATCGAGGAGGAGCTGAACGGCGCCGCCAACATCCTCAACTTCGAATCGACCTCCGACTCGCTCGGCCAGGTCGAGATCATCGCCAACTTCAAGCCGGGCACCGACACCAGCCAGGCCTCGGTCGAGGTGCAGAACCGCCTCAAGCGCGTCGAGGCGCGGTTGCCGCGCGCGGTGATCCAGCAGGGCATCCTGGTCGAGGAAGCATCCAGCGCGGTGCTGCAGATCATCACGCTGAACTCGACCGACGGCAGCCTCGACGAGGTTGGTCTAGGCGACTTCATGATCCGCAACGTGCTGGGCGAGGTCCGCCGCATTCCCGGCGTCGGCCGCGCCACGCTGTATTCGACCGAGCGCTCGCTTCGCATCTGGATCGATCCCGCCAAGCTGGTCGGCTACGGCCTGTCGGCGGACGACGTCAACAAGGCGATCTCGGCGCAGAACGCCCAGGTCGCCTCGGGCAGCATCGGCGCCGAGCCGAGCACCGACACGCAAAAGATTTCCGCGCAGGTGCTGGTGAAGGGCCAGCTCGCCTCGCCCGACGAGTTCGGCGCCATCATTCTGCGCGCCAATGCCGACGGCTCGACGGTGCGGCTGCGCGACGTCGCGCGGATCGAGATCGGCGGCCTGTCCTATCAGTTCAACACCCGCCTCAACGGCAAGCCGACCGCCGGCCTCTCGGTGCTGCTGTCGCCGAAGGGCAACGCGCTGGCGACCGCGAGCGCGGTCGAGGCCAAGATGAAGGAGCTGTCGCGCTTCTTCCCGGCCAACATCACTTACGAGATCCCCTACAACATCACCCCGGTGGTGAAGGCCTCGATCGAGAAGGTCCTGATGACCCTGGTCGAAGCCGTGGTGCTGGTGTTCATCGTGATGTTCCTGTTCCTGCAGAACATCCGCTACACCATCATTCCGACCATCGTGGTGCCGGTGGCGCTGCTCGGGGCCTGCGCGACGCTGATGATCGCCGGCTTCTCGATCAACATGCTGACCATGTTCGGCATGGTGCTGGCGGTCGGCATCCTGGTCGACGACGCGATCGTCGTGGTCGAGAACGTCGAACGCATCATGGCCGAGGAAGGCCTGCCGCCGAAGGAGGCCACCAAGAAGGCGATGTCGCAGATCACCGGCGCCATCATCGGCATCACGCTGGTGCTGATGGCGGTGTTCGTACCGATGGCGTTCTTCCCCGGCTCGGTCGGCATCATCTACCGCCAGTTCTCGGTTACCATGGTGGCGGCGATCGCGTTCTCGGCGCTGCTCGCGCTGTCGCTGACGCCGGCGCTGTGCGCGACCTTGCTCAAGCCGGTGCAGCAGGGCCACGGCCATGCCCGCAGGGGCGTGTTCGGCTGGTTCAACCGCGTGCTCGATTCGAGCCGCGCCGGCTATACGCGCACGGTGCAGGCCGGGCTGAAGCGCACCGGCCGGCTGATGCTGATCTATGCCGTGCTGTTCGCCGCGGTTGGGTGGGGTTTTGTGCGGCTGCCCGGCGGCTTCCTGCCGGTCGACGACCAGGGTTTTATCACCACCGACGTGCAGACGCCGTCTGAGTCGTCCTATGCGCGCACCGAATCTGCGGTCGAGAAGGTCGAAAAATACCTAAAGGACCGCGCCGGCATCGAGAACGTGACGTTCCTCACCGGCTTCAGCTTCCTCGGCCAGGGCATGAACACCGCGCAGGCCTTCATCACCTTGAAGGACTGGTCGGAGCGCGGGCCGAAGGATTCCGCGGCCGCCATCGTCGCCGACATCAACCGCGACCTGTCGTCGATCCGCGACGCCAGGATCTCGGCGCTGCAACCGCCGCCGATCGACAACCTCGGCAACTCCTCGGGCTTCTCGTTCCGCCTGCAGGACCGCGGCCAGAAGGGCTACGCGGCGCTGATCGCGGCGTCCGATCGCCTGGTCACCGAAGCCAATGCCAGCCCGGTGTTGCAGAAGGTCTATGTCGAAGGCTTGCCGCCGGCGCCGCAGGTCAATCTGATGATCGACCGTGAGAAGGCGGGCGCCTTCGGCCTCACCTTCGAGGACATCAACAACACGATCTCGACCAATCTCGGCTCGAACTACATCAACGACTTCCCGAACCGCGGGCGCATGCAGCGCGTCATCGTGCAGGCCGACAAGACCAGCCGCATGAACGCGGACGACATCCTCAATTACAATGTGAAGAACAGCCGCGGCCAGCTGGTGCCGTTCTCGGCCTTCGCCACCATCGAGTGGACCAAGGGACCGACGCAGATCGGGGGCTTCAACTATTATCCGGCGGTGCGCATCTCCGGCGAGGCGCGGCCCGGCTTTACCTCGGGCGATGCGATCGCCGAGATGGAGCGGCTCGCCGACAAGCTGCCGCGCGGCTTCGGCTATGAATGGACCGGGCAATCCTTGCAGGAAAAACTGTCGGGCTCGCAGGCGCCGTTCCTGCTGGCGCTGTCGGTGCTGGTGGTGTTCCTGCTGCTCGCCGCGCTCTATGAGAGCTGGACCATTCCGCTCGCGGTGCTGCTGACGATTCCGCTCGGCATTTTGGGCGCCGTGGTCGCCGCGACGATGCGCGGGCTGTCCAACGACGTCTATTTCACCGTCGGCCTGATCACCATCATCGGCCTCGCTGCGAAGGACGCGATCCTGATCATCGAGTTCGCCAAGGACCTGCGCGCCCAGGGCAAGCCGCTGGTCGAGGCGACGGTGGAGGCGTGCAGTCTCAGATTCCGCCCGATCCTGATGACCGGCCTTGCCTTCGTCTGCGGCGTGCTGCCGATGGCGATCGCGACCGGCGCCGGCGGCGCCAGCCAGCAGGCGCTCGGCACCTCGGTGATGGGCGGCATGATCGCCGTCGTCATCCTCGCGCTGCTCTTGGTCCCGGTGTTCTTCGTCAGCGTCCAGCGCGTGCTCGCCGGCGACCGCGAGAAGGCGGCAGAGACGGGCGAAGTCTACGGCCCGCCCGCGCCGGCCAAGGGCGCGCATTGATGCTCGAGGTTGGCGCTGTTCAACCTTGGCGCCGCTCCCGGCTTGCTTTTGCGAGCTGACCAATCCAGATTGCATCTCTGGATTGAACGGGGAGCGTGTAGGCAACCCGGAGATTGAGAGCATGTGATGCGCCCGACCGATATTGCGATCTCGAATTATCGCTCCATTCGGCGGCTCGTCATGCCCATTCAACCGCTGTCGGTCTTCGTCGGCGAGAATGGTGTCGGCAAATCCAATCTCTACAAGTCGCTGTCGCTGCTGCGTGACGCCGCGACCGGCCAGATCACGCGCACCATCGCCGACGAAGGTGGATTGAACTCGGTCTGCTGGTCCGGCATCCGCAAGCGCGGCGAGGATGGACGGCTGCGTCTGGCGGCCAGATTCGACCACGTGAAATATGCCATCGAGCTCGGATATCCCGCCCCGGTCGAGGCGGCATTTTCCGGCGAGCCGATGATCAAGTCGGAAAGCATCGAGGCGACCCACGGCAAGCGAACAGTCACGCTGATGGAGCGGACCAATTCAGTGGTCCGTGTCCGTGGCGAGAGCGGCGCCTGGTGCGAGCACAGGGAGGCGGTGCTGCCGTCGGAAACCGCGCTCGCCGGTTTTCTCGATGGCAGGGAATGTCCCGAAGTCGAGCTGATCAGAAACGCGATGCAGAGCTGGCGCTTCTATCACGATTTTCGCAGCGACCCGGCGTCGCCGATCCGAAAACCCTGTCTCGCGATCACGACGCCTGCGCTGAGCGCCGATGGCAGCGATCTGGCTGCCGCCCTGGCGACACTGTCGCTCATCAGGGAAGACACGGCCGACCTGCAGAATGCGATCGAGGACGCGTTTCCGGGTGCCGAGCTCCGCGCCTGGGAAGACAACGGCCGGTGCGAATTCGATCTGCGACTGGCGGATATGCCGCGTCCGTTCAAGGCGCACGAACTGTCCGACGGCACGCTGAAATATATCTGCCTGCTCGCCGTGTTCATGGGCTATCGGCTGCCGCCATTCATCGCGCTGAACGAACCCGAGACCAGCCTGCATCCATCGCTGCTGGGCCCGCTGGCCCGCCTGATCGCCAAGGCGTCCCGCCGCGCCGACGTCTGGATCGTCACCCATTCGGAACCTCTGATGGAGGCGTTGCGCAGCGAGAGCTCGGTCCCGCTTCGCCGGGTGATCAAGGAAAAGGGCGCCACGACCATCGAAGGCTTGACCATCGCTGGTGAATTTCGCGACGAGGACGACGACGAGGATGACGATTAGATCGTGAACCCATAAGTTACGCGACCGGCTTAGCTCCGCGAGTATCCAGCCCAATCAGGAACGCTCAACTATGCTCACCGTCTATGGCGAAGGTCGTGGCTTCCGCGTTGTCTGGCTGCTCGAGGAATTGGGATTGGCCTATCGGCTGCGCCCGGTCGATGTACTGGCCGTCGAGAATGATCGCGATTTCCTCGCGATCAACCCCGGCGGCTTCATTCCCGCACTGCAGGACGGCGAGACGATCATGGTCGAATCGATCGCGATCCTCGAGTACCTGCTCGCCCGCCACGGCTCAGGTTCGCTTGCCGTCGCCCCCGACGATCCCGCGTTCGCGTCCTATCTGCAGTTTCTCCACATGGGCGAGGCCGGGCTCGCCGGGCCGATGAACGCCGTCCTTGTCGGCCGCCAACTGGCACCCGAAGCCGAGCGAGGTGCCCGGGTGACCTGCTGGGCATTCGAGACCTTCGAGAGCCGGCTGGGGCTCGTGATCCGCCGCCTCGCGGACCACCCCTATCTCGCCGGCGACCGCTTCACCGCTGCCGATATCTCGGTGAGCTACGCCCTGCTGCTCGGCCTGCGAACCGGCAACTACGTCCCCGGTCCGACCGAGCGGGACTATCTCGCCCGCACGACGGCACGCCCTGCCTACGCCCGAGCGATGGACAGCTGCCAGGCCACCAAGGCTTGGGCGGCGAGATCGCCGGGACTGTAGCGCTACTGCCCGAGCGGCTTCAAAATCTTGATCAGCTCGCCGTGCACGAACTCGTTGCCGCAGACGACGTGGCCGGTCTGCAGCGGGTCGTCATTGCCCTGGATGCCGGAGACGGTGCCGCCGGCCTCGCGCACCATGATCTGGCCGGCCGCGATGTCCCAGGGCTGCAAATTGCGCTCCCAGTAGCCGTCGAGCCGGCCGGCGGCGACGAAGGCGAGGTCGAGCGAGGCGGCGCCGAAGCGGCGGAAGCCCGCGACCTTGGTCTGCAGCGCGGCCATCTCCTGCAGCGCGACCTGATGGTTGCCGCGGCCGATATGCGGCAGGCCGCAGGCGATCACGCATTCGTTGAGCTGGCGGCGGCCGGCCACCCGCAGCCGCTGGTCGTTGAGGAACGCGCCCTTGCCGCGCTCGGCAGTGTAGAGCTCGTCATTGGCCGGATTGTAGATCACGCCCGCGATCACCGTGCCTTCCCGCGCCAGGGCGATCGAGATCGCGAATTGCGGGATGCCGTGCAGGAAGTTGGTGGTGCCGTCGAGCGGATCGACGATCCAGGTGTGGCTCTTGTCGGAGCCTTCGCGGTGCCCGCCTTCCTCGCCGTGAAAACCGTAGCCGGGCCGGGCCTTCTCGAGGTCGGCGTAGAGCATCTCCTCGGCGCGCTTGTCGGCCAGCGAGACGAAGTTCGCCGGGCCCTTCAGCGAGACCTGGAGATGCTCGATCTCGCCGAGGTCGCGCTTGAGGCTGCGGCCGGCGCGCCGCGCGGCCTTGACCATGACATTGATGAGGGCGGAGTAGAGCATGATGTGTACTGACTCGAGAATGTTGGATGTGTCGGCGCTGGCAGCGCAGGGAGTTCTCTCCCCGTCATCCTGAGGAGCGCGGAACGCGCGTCTCGAAGGATCGACGGCCACCAGCCGGGCCGTGCATCCTTCGAGGCTCGCTCCGCTCGCACCTCAGGATGACGGGGTGGGAGGGGAACTGCCTTGGATTTGCCGGACTGGGTGCCCTCTGGAAGTGGCGCCGTCAAGGCGTCATTTGACGTTGTTTCCGATCCATTTTCGCGCCGCGGCCTCCGCCTTGGCGCGGTCCGCGGGGGGCATGTCGGCGAGGATGTCGTCGAGGTCGGGATCGCCCTTGCCGGCGGTCTTGGCGACGGTGTGCCATTTCAGCGCCTCGACCTTGTCGACCGCCGCGCCGGCGCCGGTCGCCAGCACGCGGGCGAGGCGGTTCTGCGCGATCGGACTGTTCTGCCGGGCCGCCTTGCGCAGCAGCGCAATCGCCGCCGGCACGTTTCGCGGCGTGCCGCTGCCGTTGTACAGCGCGATGGCATATTCGACCTCGGCGTCGACATTGTCGGCCAGCGAGGCCGCCTGCAGCAGCCGCACCGCCTTTTCGAGGTCCTTCGGCACCCCGGTGCCTTCCTTGTAGAACGTCGCCAGCGCGTATTGCGCCTCGGGGTTGCCGGCATCCGCCGCCATCCGCAGCAGCTCGGCGGAGCGGCGGAGGTCCTGCGGCAGGGTCTGGCCGTCGAGATAGAGCAGCGCGAGGTTATAGGCCGCCTTGGGCTCGCCGAGCTTGGCCGACGACGCCAACAGCTTGACCGCGGCATCCTTGTCCACCGGGCCGCCGCGGCCGGCGATCTTCATCATCGCCAGCGCGAACATCGCCTCGCGGTCGCCGGCGTCGGCGGCGCGCTTGTACCAGTCGTCGGCCTTGACGTAGTCGCGCTTGACGCCGAGCCCGTTGGCATAGAGCTCACCCAGCATCGTCATCGCCTTGGGATCGTTGTTGCTCTGCGCCCGCGCGGTCGCGAGGTCGAACGCGGTCTTGTACATGCCGCGCTGATAGGCGCCGAACACGAGGTCGACATTGGGATCGTCAGCGGCGGCCTGGGTCGGCGTGGGCGAGGGCGTCGGGGTCGGCGTTGCGGTGGCGGCCGGTTTCGGCGCGGGCTTCTTGACGACCGGCGCATGGACCTTCGGCTTGGTCTCCTTCGGCGCCTCCTTCTTCGCGGGCGGCGTCTGGGCCGGAGGCGTGATCGAGAGCTGCGCCATCGCGCCGCTCGCCAGCATCGTGCAGCCGAGCGCAACACCTATCGGACGCAGGCACTTCATTCCGGCGTCATCCCTCAGCCTCTCCTTGGGCCTTGGCCTTTCCGAATGTCGTGGCGTGCGCCTGCGCGATCGCTTCGCCGATCTCGATCAAGGCCGTCTTCGGGCCGCGCGGATCGGCCCAGATGAAGTCGCCGACCAGCACGAAATCCGCACCGGCGGCCGCAAATTCCTCGGCCTCCGCGCGCGAGGTGGCAAAGCCGACGCAAGGCGGCTCGAACAATTCGTCCCACCATTGCAGCCGCTCGGCGATCGCCTCGCTCGACGGCCGCTGTCCTTTTGCGTCCGGCTCGCCGAACAGCACATAGTCGGCGCCGGCTTCGCCCGCCGCCATCGAATCGTGGCGGGTCGCAAGCCCGCCGACGCCGACGATGCGGTCCGGCTTCAGCGACGGCGTGGCGTCTTCCATGGCCGCAAGGCCGGTCAGATGCGCGCCATCGGCGCCGCCGCGCGCGACGATGTCGGGATGGCCATCGACCAGCAGCGCCGCGCCCGCGTTCTGGATCGCAGGCGCCAGCGCCTTGATGCGGGTGATCATGGTGCGCTGGTCGGTCTCGACCAGCCGTACCAGCACCGCGGCGACATCGGCCGCGGCCAGCAGCTCCGGCAGCGCGGCCACAAGCTCGGCCGGCTCCGCGACCTCTGGCGTCGCCAGATAGAGCCGCGGCGCCGGCCGCGGCGGAACGGGTTTTGTCGCCAACTATGCCGCCTGTTGTTCCAGGCCGGCGTCCCATTTGCCGGTGCTCGCAAGGCCGTTCATCCTGGCGCGATGCGAGAAGGCGCGCTGGCCCGCCGGCACGTTCTCGGCCTTGCCGGACCACGCCTTCTGCGGCGCGGCCTGCAGGGCGCGGCCGTAGGAGAAGGTGAGGCCCCAGGGCAGATTGCCGATCTTGTTCATGGCGTCGAGATGCGCGGTCGCCTCCTCGTCGCTCTGGCCGCCGGAGAGGAAGGCGATGCCGGGCACCGCCGCCGGCACGCAGCTCTTGAGCAGGCGCACCGTCTTCTCGGCGACTTCCTGCACCGAGGCCTGCTTCGGGCACTTCTTGCCCGATATGGCCATGTTCGGCTTCAGGATCATGCCTTCGAGGGCGACGCGCTGCACCCGCAATTCCTGGAAGGTGCGGTTCAGCACGCGCTGCGTCACCTCGTAACAGCGGTCGATGTCGTGATCGCCGTCCATCAGCACTTCCGGCTCGACGATCGGCACGATCTGCGCGGCCTGGCACAGCGCGGCATAGCGCGCCAGCGCATGCGCGTTGACGCGGATCGCGGTCATGGTGGGGATGCCCCGGCCGCCAGTGCCGCTGCCGCCGCCGCCCGAGCCGATGTCGATCACCGCGCGCCACTTCGCGAAGCGCGCGCCGCGCTCGTAATATTTCTTCAGTCGCTCGGCGAGCTTGTCGAGGCCGACGGTGACGAGCTCGCCGGGGCAGCCGGGCAGGGGCTGGGTGCCCTCGTCGACCTTGATGCCGGGAATGCTGCCGGCCTGTTCGATCAGCTTGACCAGCGGCGTGCCGTCCTTCGCGTTCTGCCAGATCGTCTCGTCATAGAGGATGACGCCGGAGATGTACTTGCTCATCGCGTCCTGGGAGCGGAACAGCATCTCGCGATAGTCGCGGCGGTTGTCCTCGGTCGATTCGACCTTGATGGCGTCGAACCGCTTCTTGATCGTGCCGGAAGATTCATCGGCAGCGAGGATGCCCTTGCCGGGGGCGACCATGGCAAGCGCAACTTTGTTGAGGTCAGCGAGGTTCATTTGGCGTCCTCCAGAGCGAATTGCCTTTGCAAACCAAAATAGGCGGTTCTCGGGCAATTGCCTAGAAAACGTTGGTCGCGGCCGGAATCGGAAGCGGATTCGGCTCGGTTCACCTCGCCCGCCTGCGGGGAGAGGTCGGATCGCAGCGCTAGATGCGATCCGGGTGAGGGGGGCCTTCCGCGAGTCCGTCTGACAGCGTGAATGCTGAGGCAGCCCCTCACCCCAACCCTCTCCCCGCAAGAGCGGGGCGAGGGAGGGGATAGGGCGTGCCGGTCACGCAATCTTCGGATTGAGCTCGCCGGCGGCGTAGCGCTTGGCCATCTCGGCGGTGGTCAGCACCTTCTTGATCTTGCTGGCCTGGCCCGCGGTGTTGAACTCCTGCAGGCGCTGCTTGCAGAGCTTGGTCATCGCTTCCATCGCCGGCTTCAAATACTTGCGCGGATCGAACTCTTCCGGGTTGTCCTTCAGAACTTTCCGGATCTGGCCGGTCATCGCCATCCGGTTGTCGGTGTCGATGTTGATCTTGCGCACGCCGTTCTTGATGCCGCGCTGGATCTCGGCGACCGGCACGCCCCAGGTCGGCTTCATCTTGCCGCCGTTGGCGTTGATGATGTCCTGCAGGTCCTGCGGCACCGACGAGGAGCCGTGCATCACCAGATGCATGTTGGGCAGCTTGCGGTGGATCTCCTCGATCACGTTCATGGCGAGGATGTCGCCGTCGGGCTTGCGGGTGAACTTGTAGGCGCCGTGCGAGGTGCCCATCGCGATTGCCAGCGCGTCGACCTTGGTCTCCTTGACGAACTTCACGGCCTCGTCGGGATTGGTCAGCAGCTGGTCGTGCGACAGCTTGCCCTCGGCGCCGTGGCCGTCCTCCTTGTCGCCCATGCCGGTCTCCAGCGAGCCGAGCACGCCGAGCTCGCCCTCCACCGAGATGCCGCCGAGATGCGCCATGGTGGTCACGGTCCTGGTGACGCCGACATTGTAGTCCCAGTCGCCGGGGGTCTTGCCGTCGGCCTTCAGCGAGCCGTCCATCATCACCGAGGTGAAGCCGGCCTGGATCGCGGTCATGCAGGTCGCGGGCTCGTTGCCGTGGTCGAGATGCACGCAGACCGGGATCTGCGGGTAGATCTCGGTGACCGCGTCCATCATGTGCTTGAGCATGACGTCGTTGGCGTAGGAGCGCGCGCCGCGCGAGGCCTGGATGATGACGGGGGCGTCGACCTCGGAGGCCGCCGCCATGATCGACAGCGCCTGCTCCATGTTGTTGATGTTGAAGGCAGGTACGCCGTACTCGTGCTCGGCCGCGTGATCGAGCAGTTGCCGCAACGTAATGCGAGCCATTCCAATTCTCCCTGTATTTGATGCACTTGCGCGGTTCTGATCCGGATCAGCCGTGTTTCAACACTTCGACGCCGGGCAGCGGCTTGCCTTCCATCCATTCAAGAAACGCGCCGCCCGCGGTCGAGACGTAGGTGAAATCGCCGCCGACGCCGGCCTGGTTCAGCGCCGCGACGGTATCGCCGCCGCCGGCGACCGAGATCAGCTTCTTCGATTTGGTGCGCTGGGCGGCGTGCTTGGCCGACACCACCGTGCCGCGGTCGAACGGCGTCAGCTCGAAGGCGCCGAGCGGCCCGTTCCACACCAGCGTCGCCGCGTCGTCGATCGCGGCATGGATGCGCGCGATCGATTGCGGGCCGAC
Source organism: Bradyrhizobium ivorense (assembly GCF_900696085.1). Classification (GTDB taxonomy): domain Bacteria; phylum Pseudomonadota; class Alphaproteobacteria; order Rhizobiales; family Xanthobacteraceae; genus Bradyrhizobium; species Bradyrhizobium ivorense. The sequence goes on along the minus strand of NZ_CAADFC020000007.1, from coordinate 129,604 downwards.
GTCGAGGATCATGCCGTCGGTGGGAATCGCGTCGAGGCCGTAGGCGTGCGACGGCGCGTTGGCGGCGAACTGGCTGGCGACGACCGCGTCGACCGGCAGGATGATCGCGCAATTGGCGGCATTGGCCTTGTCGAGGATGCGCAGCGCGGTCGCCGCTAGATCCTTCTCGGCCAGCGACTTGCCGACCGCGACGCCCTGCGCGTGCAGGAAGGTGTTGGCCATACCGCCGCCGATCACCAGCGCATCGACCTTGCTCACCAGGTTTTCCAAAAGCTCGATCTTGGTCGACACCTTGGCGCCGCCGACGATCGCGATCACGGGCTTGGTCGGCGCATCCAGCGCCTTGCCGAGCGCGTCGAGCTCGGCCTGCATGGTGCGGCCGGCATAGGCCGGCAGCTTGTGGCCGAGGCCCTCGGTGGTGGCGTGGGCGCGGTGCGCGGCGGAGAACGCGTCATTGACCCAGATGTCGCCGAGCTTTGCCAGCTCCGCGACGAAGCCGGCGTCGTTCTTTTCCTCTTCCTTGTGGAAGCGGGTGTTTTCCAGGCAGTGGATGTCGCCGTCCTTCATGGCGCCGACCGCCTTGGCGGCGACCTCGCCGATGCAGTCGTCGGCGAACCCGACCGGGCGCTTGATCACCTTGGCGAGCTCCGCGGCGACCGGCTTCAGCGAGTCCTTGGCGTCGCGGCCCTTGGGCCGGCCGAAATGGGCGAGCAAGATCACCTTGCCGCCCTTATCGGAGATTTCGGTGATGGTGGGCGCGACGCGCTCGAGCCGTGTGGCGTCGGTGACGCGGCCGCCTTCCATGGGGACGTTGAGGTCGACGCGCAGCAGCACGCGCTTGCCCTTCACGTCGACGTCATCGAGGGTACGGAATGATTTTGTCATGGGGTCAACTCGAACTCTGGACGGTCATTCCGGGGCGATGCGGAGCATTGAACCCGGAATCTCGAGATTCCGGGTCTGGTGCTGACGCACCATCCCGGAATGACGGAGGAGCAAGAACGAAATGCCCGGCACAAGGCCGGGCATGACGGAGCGTTCGACTTACAGCAGCTTGCCGATCGCGACGGCGGTGTCGGCCATGCGGTTCGAGAAGCCCCATTCATTGTCGTACCAGGCCATCACGCGCACCAGCGTGCCGTTCTGCACCTTGGTCTGATCCATGTGGAAGGTGGCCGAGTGCGGATCGTGATTGAAGTCGATCGAGACGTTCGGCGCGGTGGTGAAGCCCAAAATACCCTTGAGCTGCTGCTCGGAGGCGCGCTTCATCGCCTCGTTGATTTCCTTGGCGTCGGTGGCGCGCTTGGCGACGATCTTCAGATCGATCACCGAGACGTTCGGGGTCGGCACGCGGATCGAGACGCCGTCGAGCTTGCCCTTCAGCTCCGGCAGCACGAGGCCGATCGCCTTCGCCGCGCCGGTCGAGGTCGGGATCATCGACATCGCCGCCGCGCGGCCGCGATAGAGGTCCTTGTGCAGCGTGTCGAGCGTCGGCTGGTCGCCGGTATAGGCGTGGATCGTGGTCATGAAGCCGGTCTCGATGCCGACCGTTTCGTTCAACACCTTGGCAACCGGCGCGAGGCAGTTGGTGGTGCAGGAGCCGTTGGAGACCACCAGCTGGTCCTTGTTCAGCGTGTCGTGGTTGACGCCGTAGACGATGGTGGCGTCGGCGCCGTCGGCGGGGGCGGAGACCAGCACGCGCTTGGCGCCGGCGGCGAGATGGGCGGCCGCCTTCTCCTTGGCGGTGAAGATGCCGGTGCATTCCAGCGCGATGTCGACGCCGAGCGCCTTCCACGGCAGCTTGGAGGGATCGCGCTCGGCCGAAACCTTGATCTTGCCGGTGCCGAGGTCGATCGAGTCACCGTCGACGGTCACGGTGCCGGGGAAGCGGCCGTGCACGGAGTCGTAGCGCAACAGGTGCGCGTTGGTCTCGACCGGGCCGAGGTCGTTGATGCCGACCACTTCGACATCCTTGCGGCCGGACTCTGCGATGGCGCGCAGAATGTTGCGGCCGATGCGGCCAAACCCGTTGATCGCGACGCGGATTGCCATGCTCGTCTCTCCTTTAAAAGCTGCTGCCAACCCCGTGGGAAGTATCCCACGAGGGTTTTGCGGCGGAACGCCCGGTTCGGCCGGGCGCGGACGGAAAAGATGGAGCCTTGGTAATCCTTTTTTGCGACAAGCTCAACCTTCCGACGGGTGTCTGGCCAGCGTCAGACGCGCTTCAGCGCAGCGTTGACCACGGCCTCGGCAGTAATGCCGAAGTGCTTGAAAAGGTCCTTCACCGGGGCGCTGGCGCCAAAGCCATGCATGCCGATGAATTCGCCATCATGGCCGATCACGGCATCCCAGCCCCAGCGTACCGCGGCCTCGATCGCGATCTTGACCGGAGCATTGCCAATAATGGCGTTTTGCCGCTCGGCGGGCTGCGAAAGCAGCAATTCCAGCGCGGGCACCGACACCACGCGCGTCGCGATGCCGCGCTCGGCGAGCTGCTTCTGCGCCTCGACCGCGATCTGAACCTCGGAACCGGAGGCGAACAATGACACTTTTGCGTCGCCCTGCGCCGCGACCAGCTCATAGGCGCCGTGGCTGCAGGGGTTGTCGTTCGGCGCGGTGGTGCGGAGCTGCGGCAGGTTCTGGCGGGTGAGCGCCAGCACCGTCGGGCCGTCGATGCGGTTGAGCGCGAGTTCCCAGCACTCGGCGGTCTCGACCGCGTCGCAGGGCCGGAACACGCGCATGTTGGGCATCGCGCGCAGTGCGGAGAGATGCTCGACCGGCTGATGCGTCGGGCCGTCCTCGCCGAGGCCGATCGAGTCGTGGGTCATGACATAGACCACGCCTGTGCCCATCAGCGCCGACAGCCGGATCGCGCCGCGGGCATAGTCGGTGAAGACCAGGAAGGTCGCGCCGTTCGGTGCGAAGCCGCCGTGCAGGAAGATGCCGTTGAGGCACGCCGCCATGCCGTGCTCGCGGATGCCGTAATGGATGAAGCGGCCCTTCGGCGCCTTGGCGGCGAATGCCACCGCCGACTTCGCCTTGTTGTTGTTGGAGCCGGTGAGGTCGGCGGAGCCGGCGACGAACTCCATCGGCATCGCGGCTGCGATCACCTCGATCGCGGCTTCCGACGATTTGCGGGTCGCGACGTTGAGCGGATTTTCCAGCAGCGACTTCTTGTGCGCGCGCAGCGCCTTGGCCAGCGACTGCGGACGCTCGTGGCGAATGCGGCGCTCGAACTCGGCGCGCTTGCGGCTGCCGAGCTGGTTGAACTGCTCGTCCCATTCCTTGTGCGCGGCGGCGCCACGGGCCCCCGCCTCGCGCCATGCCTTCAGCACGTCGTCGGGCACCGAGAACGGCTCGAGCGAGATGCCGAGCTTTTCCTTCGCGGCTTTCAATTCCTCTTCGCCGAGCGCCTCGCCATGCGCCTTGGCGGTGCCGGCCTTATGCGGCGCGCCGTAGCCGATCGTGGTCTTGCAGGCGATCATGCTCGGCTTGTTGGATTTCTGCGCGCGGGTGATCGCGGCGGCGATCGCCTGTTGGTCCTGGCCGTCGATCAATTCGGCGGCCCAGCCCGCGGACTTGAAGCGCTTCACCTGGTCGACGGAATCGGAGAGCGAGGTCGGGCCGTCGATCGAGATGCCGTTGCTGTCGTACAGCACGATCATCTTGTTGAGCCGCCAGTGACCGGCGAGCGCGATCGCTTCCTGCGAGATGCCTTCCATCAGGTCGCCGTCGGAGGCGAGCACATAGGTGTGGTGGTTGACGATCTTCTTGCCGAATTCGGCGGCGAGCATCTTCTCGGCGAGCGCCATGCCGACCGCGGTCGCAATGCCCTGGCCGAGCGGGCCGGTGGTGGTCTCGATGCCTTTGGTGTGGAAATTCTCCGGATGTCCCGGCGTCAGCGATCCGAGCTGGCGGAAATGCTTGAGCTGGTCGAGCGTCATCTCCTTGTTGCCGGTCAAGTACAGCAGCGAATAGAGCAGCATCGAGCCGTGGCCGGCGGACAGCACGAAGCGGTCGCGGTCGGGCCAGGCCGGATCGGCGGCGTCGAATTTCAGAAATTGGGTGAACAGCACGGTCGCGATGTCGGCGGCGCCCATCGGCAGGCCGGGATGGCCGGATTTCGCCTTTTCGACGGCGTCCATGGCAAGGCCACGGATCGCATTGGCCATACGGGTGTGATCGACCTGCGTCATGATGAAGAGTCCGCCTGGAATGAGGAGCTGTTGCGGGACGCATCGGGGCGGGCAGCCGCGACGCGCGCGTGGATGGCCTTACGGGTTGGGGGGTGGATTAGCACCTCAATTCCGCAAGTCCAAGGCGATGAAACGCCCCAAAACGGGGAAAAGTTGCTCGAAATGGGCCTATTTCATTGTTCGGTGCATAGTTCTGCGCCGGCGTTGCGCATTGCTCGCTTGCCACGTAAATTTCGTGGCGTAAGCGCTTGCCGAAACGCCGGTTTTGCCGTGCGGCAGGCTTGATCCTTCAAGCAGGCTACCGGAAAGGGGTCCGCGCCGCGTGTCATGAGTGATCGTCTCGCCAACGGGTCTGGCAATACCGAGGCACCGCTTGCTGATATCGATGCCGCGACCAAGCGGCTCATGTCGGCGCTCGATGCGCTGGAAAGCTCGGTGGAGCGGCGCCGCGAGGCCGACCGTGACGAGAACGAGTTGGCAAGCCGGATTCAGGCACTCGGCGCCGACAGATCCCGGCTCGCCGACGAGCTCGACGGCTCGCTGGTGAAGACGCGCAAGCTCGAGCGCACCAATCGCGAGATCGCGGAAAAGCTCGACGCGGCGATCGGCACGATTCGCGCCGTGCTCGGCGGAGAGGCCAAATGAGCCACATCAACGTCACCATCAACGGCCGGCAGTACCGGATGGCCTGCGAGGAGGGCCAGGAGGTGCGGCTGCTCAAGCTCGCGGAAAACCTCGAGCAGCGCATCGAATCGCTGCGCGGAAAATTCGGCGAGATCGGCGATGCGCGGCTGACAGTGATGGCGGCGCTCACCGCCTGCGACGAAGTGGTCGATTCGGCTGCGCGCATCCGCAGCCTCGAGGAAGAGATCGAGCAGTTGCGCAACGCCCGCAGTGCCGCCGTCGACCGCGCCCGCGCCACCCAGGCCGCCGTCTCCAACGCGCTCAACGCCGCCGCGGAGCGGATCGAGCGCACCACCCAAGTGCTCAACCGCACCATCGGCGGCGGCATCGCGATCGGGTGATTCCTTCTTCACCCTCCCCTGGAGGGGGGAGGGTCGGCTCACAATGAGCGAAGCGAATGTGAGGCGGGGTGGGGTGATCTCTCAACACGGGCACCGTTCGAGTGGAGAGACTTTCACCCCGCCCCGTATCGCATCTTGCTTCGCGCGATGCGATGCGACCCTCCCCCCTGCAGGGGAGGGTGAAGAACATCACGTGGACTGCGTCTTCCTTGCCGCTGGCGGAACAACCGCTTCGTCGCTACATTAGGCCCAGCGAAGCTGCGTTGCGCGTCAGGAGCCATATATCCCCGGGGCCTTATCGATCCTTTAGGGAACTGTCCCTGGCCGGGTCCGTGGACCCGGACATATGGTGCCCACCTACTTTCGTAGGGAACTCCGGGATCGAGCGCTCCAACGGCCTCTGCGGCTTCGCACTCAAAAGCGCGATGGGTTCATCGCGCTTTTGGGTTGTTGATGAGCATGATCTTGCCGGGAAAGGCCGCTTTGCGTTTTCCGGATCAGGCCCTGAATTCGACTGTTGCCTTGTCGTCGCGCTGGGGCGTTCGATTGTGGTGCAGTGTCGCCCCGCGCATGCGGGGTCTCCAGTACGCCGCGGCTTGGCCGTTGGACTGCTAGCGTCTCTGGAATTTCTGCGTCCGCCGCGAGCGGACGATGACAGCGGAAGATGGTCATGCATGCATCTCCATCGAAAGCCGAGCTTCGCGCGCTGGCGCTGGCCAAGCGCGACGCGTTGAGCGATGCGCAGCGCGCGGCCGCCGCGGAGGCGCTGGCCAAGCGCGGCACGCCGTTCGAGATCACGCCGGGCATGATCGTCTCGGGCTACGCCCCGATCCGCAGCGAGCTCGATCCGAAGCCGCTGATGCTCAAGCTCGCCGAGAAGGGCGCGCGGCTGGCGCTGCCCTGCATCAACGCCCGCGGCCAGTCGCTGACCTTCCGCACCTGGGCGCCGCACGACCGCCTGATGCTCGGGCCGCTCGGCATCCCGGAGCCGTCGCCGGCCGCCGCCGAGGTGCATCCGGACGTCATGCTGGTGCCGCTGGCGGCGTTCGACCGGCTCGGTCACCGGATCGGCTACGGCGCCGGCTATTACGACTATACCTTCGCGCATTTGCGCAAGACCAAGCATGTGATCGGGGCCGGGCTGGCCTTCGCGGCCCAGGAAACCAAGGCGGTCCCTGCGCTATCGCACGACGTCGCGCTGGATTATGTGCTAACGGAGCGCAAGACGTTTGATTTCCGGAGTGCCTAGCATTGCGAATCCTCTTCGTTGGTGACGTCGTCGGCAAGACCGGCCGCACCGCCATCACCGACCACCTTCCCGGCATGATCAGGGACTGGTCACTCGATCTCGTCATCGTCAATGGCGAGAATTCCGCCGGCGGCTTCGGCATCACCGAGGCGATCTACCAGGAGCTGCTCGATGCCGGCGCCGACGCGATCACGCTCGGCAACCATGCCTGGAATCAGAAGGAGGCGCTGGTCTTCATCGAGCGCGCGCCGCGCCTGATCCGCCCGTTGAATTTCCCGCGCCATTCGCCCGGCCGCGGCTCGGCGCTGATCGACACCAAGAACGGCAAGCGCGCGCTGGTCATCAACGCGATCGGCCGCGTGTTCATGGAGCCGTCCTCCAACGATCCGTTCGCGGCGATCGAGCGCGAGCTCGAGGCCTGTCCGTTGCGCGAAGGCGCCGATGCCATCGTGCTCGATTTCCATGCCGAGGCCACCAGCGAGAAGCAGGGCATCGGCTTCTTCTGCGACGGCCGCGTCAGCCTCGTGGTCGGCACCCATACCCATGTGCCGACCGCCGATCACCAGGTGCTATCAGGCGGCACCGCCTATATGAGCGATGCCGGCATGACCGGCGACTATGATTCGGTGATCGGCATGCAGAAGGAGGAGCCGCTGCAGCGCTTCCTCACCGGCATTCCCTCCGGCCGTTTCGAGCCCGCCGCAGGCGTCGCGACCTTGAGCGGCATTGCCGTCGAGACCGACGACGCGACGGGACTTGCCGTGAAGATCGCCCCGGTCCGCGCCGGCGGCCGCCTCGAGCCCGCCGTGCCGGCGTTCTGGACGTAGACTTCACCTCCCCTTGAAAAGGGAGGTCGCTTTGCTCGCCAGAGCAAAGCGGGTGGGGATCTGCTCTCTCCATACGCGCCGGTGCCTGTGGCCGACCCCCATCCCGACCTTCCCCCTTGCAGGGGGAAGGAGAAGCAGGCGACGCGTAGCCCGGATGCAGCGAAGCGCAATCCGGGACCGGTCCCGCGGCTGGCAGGCCCCCGGATTGCGCTGCGCTGCATCCGGGCTACGGGCTACGGCTCCATCCCCCGTCATTGCGAGCGAAGCGAAGCAATCCATCGCAACGCATATGCGGAACGATGGATTGCTTCCGCCTTCGCCAAGGCTTCGGCGGACAAGTCGTCGCTGTCGCTCCTCGTAATGACGGGGCCGCGGATTTCATGACTGCCTGGGGCGAGCCGCTTCGGAATAGTAGAATAATACCGCTGAGTTGCCCGCATGGCTACTTTGCATGGGGTTGTTTTTCAGGTTTTGGCTGAACGGCTCACCGCACGCGGGCTACGGGTCTCCTACGACTGCCGAAAACCCATCCGGAACGCGCCCCAGTGGCGGCCGCGGACGACGATCGGCGACGAGACGTCCTTCATGAGGACAAAGTTGCCGCCGCCCATGTCGCGGCGATAGGTCTGCAGCAGGAACGGTTTTGTATTCGCCGCGACCTGCTTCACCGCGCGGTCGTTGAACAGGCGGCGGTTGCGGCAATTGGCGTTGTTCCAGACCGGGTCCGGTCCCTGCGGGTGGCGGTAGTTCGGATTGTGGGTCGGCAGGTAGCCGCCTTTGGCCCAGGCGACGCAGAACACGATGCGCGGATCGCTCCTCTGGATCGGGTCCTGGATCGCCGGCAGCACGCGATCGGTGAAGGCGACGTAATCGGTCAGATACTGCTTCGGATCGGTGCCCGCGATCTCGCGATAGTTCTCGTCCATCAGTTGCTCGATCGTGATCTCGCCGCGCGCGATCGCGGTCTCGAACACGTCCGAAATCTGTTTTGCGGTGTCGACCACGACGCGGATCAGCGGCGCGTCTGAGGTTTCGACGCCGCTGTCGGCGATCAGTGCGATCAGGTTCTCGGATGTCTCGAGCAGCTTCGCCACCCGCGCATCGGCGTTGCGGAGATCGCGCGAGGACAGATCGACGCCCTTGGCAAGCTCGTTGAGCTCGGCGATCACGGTGTCGCAATGGCCGAGATTGGAGGTGGCGGCGCGCGCGACGCTGCCGATCTCGGCGCCGACCGAGGAGAAGCCCTCCTGCACGCGCATGATGATGCCGGAGATCTGCTGCGCGCCTTCGCCGGCGCTTTTCGCGCGCAGCGACGCATCGCTGCTCTCGCCGATCAGGCTGCCGATCTGGCCGTCGAGATCGCGCACGGTGTCGGAGATCTGATGCGTGGCCTGGCGGGTCGCCTCCGCGAGGCTCTTCACCTCGCTCGCGACCACCGCAAAGCCGCGGCCGGCGGTGCCGGCGCGCGCGGCCTCGATGGTGGCGTTCAGCGCCAGCAGATTGGTCTGCTTGGCGATCGCCTCGATCGAGCCGGAGACTTTTGCGACCTGGCTCAGCGCCGAGCCGACCGCAGCGAGCCGCGCCTCGATCCGGCCGACCGCAGCGACGAGCTCGGCGATATGGCTGACCGCGGTCTCGACCGCGTGGCGCGACTCCGCGATTTGGCCGACCGCGGCCGATGCGGTCGACTGCACCGCCTGCGAGGCATTGGCGATGTCGTGATTGGCCGAGACCATGGTCTCGGCGGTCTCCTGCAGATGGTGGAACCGCTCCGACTGGCTGGCGACGCGGTTGGCGACCTCCTGGACGTTGCCGGCGATGTCGGCGAGCTCCACCCCAAGGCCGCCGATCCGGTCGGCGAGCTGGTCGACCAGCCGCTCGGCCAGCGTCCGGTTCGATGAAGTGTCCAGAACTGCGACCTGCACCACCGACATTTTTCCAGCTTCCTCCGTCAGCGCGGCCCATCGCCTCGCCGCTGCATTCCCATTCCTAAAGCGTGATTCGCGCGCGGTCTTGCCTGAGCGTGCACTGCGTAGCCCGGATGCAGCGCAGCGAAATCGGGGCTACGCGCTTTCAACCTCCCCTTGAAAAGGGGAGGTCGCTTTGCTCGTCAGAGCAAAGCGGGTGGGGATCCGCTCTCTCCACACGCGCCGGTGCGTGTGGCTGACCCCCATCCCGACCTCCCCCTTTCAGGGGGAAGGAGAAGAGCCGGTAAACTCGTTGGCTCCATCCGCGCTTTGGGACCGTCAAAGCTTGTAGGCGCTGCGGAACCCGCCCCAGTGCCGGCCGCGGACGCGGATCGGTACGTCGATCTCGCGCATCATCACGGTGTTGCCGCCGCCCATGTCGCGCGCGTAGGTCTGGACCAGATAGGCACGCTGGTTGCGCGCGGCGGCAAGGCCGGCGGGATCGTTGAAGATGCGGCGGTTGCGGCAGTTGGCGGTGTTGTAGGCGACGTCGCCCGGCCGCTGCGGCTGCGAGTAGATCTGGTTGTGGACCGGCAGATAGCCGTTCTGGTCGACGGTTGCGCAGAACGCCATCCGCTTGTCCTTGGCGAGGAACGCTTCCAGCAGCTCGGGCAGCGCGCGGTCCGCCCAGTCCAGCATCTTGGTGCGGTACTGCACCGGATTGGTGCCGGGGATTTCGACATAGTCGGTGTCGAACATGTCCGCGATGGTGATCGCGCCGCTCGAAAGCCCGTTCTCGAACAGCTTGGTCAGCGCGTGACCCGCCTCCATCGCGCGGGTGATCAGCTCGGCGTTCTCCTCGCGGATCGCCCAGATCTTGTCCTCGACCTTTTCGCGCAGCGCCGGTGTCGTAGCCTCGAAGCGCGCACGCGCGCCGGCCTTGGCGCGCTCGCCGATCCGGATGCTGCAGGCGCCGATGTCCTGCAGCGTTGCACTCAGGCTCTCATTGGCCGGAAGGTTTTCCGCGTTCGGCCCGCCGATCAAAATGCCGTCCATCGCGATCTCGTAGACCGGCGCTGTGATGACGCCGCGCGCGGTCTTGATCTCGATCGGAAGATTGCAGGGCAGGCGCTCGTTCTGGCGCGGATCGCCGCGCTCGTTCTGCCGGAGCAGCACCGCGCAGCGCGCTTTCAGCTTCTGGGCGAAGGCGGTGACCGCCTTGCCGGCCTTGGCGACGCTGTCGCCATGGGTCTCGGCCTCGCGCGTCGCGCTGTCGATCTCGCCGGCGCTGGTGCCGACCGAGACGATGAAGTGGGAGGCGGAGGCGGCGTTCTGCCCCATCGCGCCGGTGATCTGGTTCTGCTCGGCGACCGCACCGTTGACGTTCTCGAATACAGGGCGGATCGCCTCGATCGCCTGCGAGATGCGGTGCACGGCGTCCGCCGAGCCGGTGGCGTCCTTCTGCAGCGCCTCGATCTTCTTGGTGATCTCTTCAGTGGCGCTCTGGGTCTGCACCGCGAGCGCCTTGACCTCGGTCGCGACCACCGCAAAGCCCTTGCCGGCGGCGCCGGCGCGCGCCGCCTCGATGGTCGAGTTGAGCGCGAGCAGCGTGGTCTGCCGCGCGATCTGCGCAATCAGATTGACGACGTTGCCGATCGCAGCTGACGATTCGCGCAGGCGGTCGACATTGGCGGTGGCCTCGCGCGCCGCGGCCGCGGCCTCGTCGGCGAGGCGGGAGGCGCTGCGCACCTGCGCCCCGATGTCCTCGGCGGAATGGGTGAAGCGGTCGGCGGCCTCCGAGAAGGTGGTCGCCGTGCTCTGCGCGTCGCTGGTGCGGCCGGTCAGGGCGTCGGTGCGGGCGCGGATGGTCGCGAGCGTCGCCGCCGTCGCATCGGCGCCGTCGGCCACCGAGCCCGCCGCGCGCTCGAGCTGGCGGATCATCGCGCCGAGCTCGAGTTCCAGCAGTTCCAGGATTTCCCGGGCCGAATCGATTTCGGCAGAGGCAGGGGCGTCAGGCGCGGCCGCAGCCAGAACTTTGGCCTCGGTGGCCGGCGCGACCGGCTCCGGCACCTGCTTTCGAAACAAACCGAACGCCATGGGGGGCTCTTGGGGGTTGTTCTTGGGAGTTGGGCGGGACGCGCGATCCTCGCATCCGGGCATGAAGTCATGGTTAACAGGTGCCTCATATTCCGGCATGCGGTAGGATGGTCCGGACGGAAAGCGTCCCGCCGATGCTTTGATTTTGGCGGGTCACGGGCCTATAAGGCCGCGTTTTCCATCCCGTTCAGACCTACGATTCCAAGAGACGACGCATGGCCGGCCATTCCCAATTCAAGAACATCATGCACCGCAAGGGCCGGCAGGATGCCCAGAAGTCGAAGCTTTTCGGCAAGCTGGCCCGCGAAATCACCGTCGCGGCCAAGCTCGGCACTCCTGACCCGGCGATGAATCCGCGGCTGCGCGCCGCGGTGGTTGCGGCCCGCGCGGAAAACATGCCGAAGGACAATATCGATCGCGCCATCAAGAAGGCCGCGGGCAATGAGGGCGAGAACTATGACGAGATCCGCTACGAAGGCTACGGCCCCGGCGGCGTCGCCGTCATCATCGAGGCGCTGACCGACAACCGCAACCGCGCCGCCTCCGACATCCGCTCCTTCTTCACCAAATCGGGCGGCAATCTCGGCGAAACCGGCTCGGTCGCCTTCATGTTCGACCGCACCGGCATCATCGAATATGACAAGAGCGTTGCCTCCGACGACGCCATGCTGGACGCCGCGATCGAGGCCGGCGCCGACGACGTGGTCTCCAGCGAGGCCGGCCACGAGGTCTATGCCTCGCAGGACACCTTTCGCGAGGTGGCCAAGGCGCTGGAGGCGAAATTCGGCGAGCCGCGCAAGGCGGCGCTGACTTGGAAGCCGCAAAACACCGTCGCGGTCGACGACGAGACCGGCGAAAAGCTGCTGAAGCTGATGGACTTGCTCAACGAGCACGACGACGTGCAGAACGTGTTCGCCAATTTCGAGATCTCCGACGCGCTGGTCGCCAAGATGGGTGGCTAGGCGTCGCGTCCTCGCCCCACACTCCGCTGTCATCGCCCGGCGCGACCGGGCGATCCAGCATTCCAGAGACCGGCGTTTGATCGGTGAAGCCGCGGCGTACTGGATCCCCGCTTTCGCGGGGATGACGAGCAGGGCTGGATGACGAGCACCGATGACACGCGGGGCAGGGGATGACGCTCCGTTTGTGTTTCGTTCTCGCAGGCAGAGGCGGTATCACTACCCCATGACAGCCCAGCCGATTCGCTCCCCCGTCCGCATCATCGGTATCGACCCCGGCCTCCGCCGCACCGGCTGGGGCGTGATCGAGACCGAGGGCAATCGTCTGGTCTATGTCGCCTGCGGCTCGGTCGAGCCGCCGGACGACCTGCCGCTGGCGAGCCGCCTGCTGGCGATCCATGAAGGGCTCGCCGCCGTGCTCGGCGACTACCGGCCGGCGGAAGCCGCGGTAGAGCAGACTTTTGTCAACAAGGACGGCGTCGCCACCTTGAAGCTCGGGCAGGCCCGCGGCGTCGCCATGCTGGCGCCCGCAATGTTCGGCATCTCTGTCGCCGAATACGCGCCGAACCAGGTCAAGAAGACAGTGGTCGGCGCCGGCCATGCCGAGAAGAACCAGATCCAGGTGATGCTGAAGATTTTGCTGCCGAAAGCCGAGCCGCCCTCCGCCGACGCCGCCGACGCGCTCGCGGTCGCCATCACCCACGCCCATCACCGCCAAAGTACCGCGCTGCGGCTGAAGGTGGCGAGCTTATGATCGATAGCGTTGATTTAGCGCGTGAGGTGAGCACGCCAGTCAGGCTCCCTCCCCCCTTGCGGGGGAGGGTCGGGGAGAGGGGTAAGCCCCGGGCGCTGACCGCTGATCTGCCACGACGCATCAACGAAGGTCACGCGATTCGCGCAACACGTTCGGCAACCGAGCAAGCGGTACCCCTCTCCCTAACCCTCCCCCGCAAGGGGGGAGGGAACCCTTCCCCTGGTGGCTCCCTCACTGTTTGCAAAAAATTCGAACGCCGCGTCGGCGCTCAATGTGGAGTGGCCCGATGATCGGCAAGCTGAAGGGCCTGATCGATTCCTACGGCGAGGATTATGTGATCCTCGACGTCGGCGGCGTCGGCTATCAGGTGCATTGTGCCGGCCGCACGCTGCAGGCGCTGCCGTCGCCGGGCGAGGCGGCGGTGCTGTCGATCGAGACCTATGTCCGCGAGGACCAGATCAAACTGTTCGGCTTCCGCAGCGATCACGAGCGCGAATGGTTTCGCCTGCTGCAGACCGTGCAGGGCGTCGGCGCCAAGGTCGCGCTTGCGGTGCTCGGCACGCTGCCGCCGACCGACCTCGCCAATGCGATCGCGCTGCGCGACAAGGCGGCGGTGGCGCGCACGCCGGGCGTCGGTCCCAAGGTCGCCGAGCGCATCGTCAGCGAGTTGAAGGACAAGGCGCCGGGCTTTGCCAATGTCGATCCTGCGGTGGTGCATCTGTCCGGCGCGCTCGACAACAACCGCGCGCCGCGTCCGGTCACGGATGCGATCTCCGCGCTGGTCAATCTCGGCTACGGCCAGCCGCAGGCGGCCGCCGCGATCGCCGCCGCCGCGCGCAGCGCCGGTGAGAAGGCGGAGACCGCGCACCTGATCCGGCTGGGCCTGAAGGAATTGTCGAAGTGAATACGCCCTCCCGCATTGTCACGCCTGAACGCCGCACCGATGATGTCGGCGACACTGCGCTGCGGCCGCAGTCGCTGACGGAGTTCGTCGGCCAGGCGCAGGCGCGCAAGAATCTCTCGATCTTCATCGAGGCGGCGAAGAAGCGCGGCGAGGCGCTCGACCATGTGCTGTTCGTCGGTCCGCCCGGCCTCGGCAAGACCACGCTGGCGCAGATCGTGGCGCGCGAGCTTGGTGTCGGCTTTCGTGCGACGTCAGGTCCTGTCATCGCCAAGGCCGGCGATCTTGCGGCGCTGCTCACCAATCTCGAAGAGCGCGACGTGCTGTTCATCGACGAAATCCATCGCCTCAGTCCCGCGGTGGAAGAGGTGCTCTATCCCGCGATGGAGGATTTTCAGCTCGACCTCATCATCGGCGAGGGCCCGGCGGCGCGCTCGGTCAAGATCGAGCTGGCAAAGTTCACGCTGGTCGGCGCCACGACGCGCGCGGGCCTCTTGACCAATCCGCTGCGCGACCGTTTTGGCATTCCGATCCGGCTCAACTTCTACACCGAGGAGGAGCTGGAAAAGATCGTCACCCGCGGCGCCCGCGTGCTCAACATCGGCATGAGCCCTGACGGCGCCAACGAGATCGCGCGCCGCGCCCGCGGCACGCCGCGCATCGCCGGCCGCCTGCTGCGCCGGGTCAGAGACTTTGCCTCCGCGGCGGACGCCGACTCCGTCGATCGCGGCATCGCCGACCGCGCGCTCAGCGCGCTCGAGGTCGACAGCGCCGGCCTCGATGCGATGGACCGCCGCTATCTCACGACGATCGCCCTCAACTACGGCGGCGGCCCGGTCGGGGTCGAGACCATGGCCGCGGCGCTGTCGGAGCCGCGCGATGCGATCGAGGACATCATCGAGCCCTATCTGATCCAGTGCGGCTACCTGCAGCGCACCCCGCGCGGGCGGCTGCTGACCTCGCATGCCTTCCGCCATCTCGGCCTCGCCGAGCCGAACCGCGACCCCGCGCAGTTCGGTCTGTTCGGCGGCAATGGCGACGACGACTAAGCTCGCTCCCGAAGACGTGATCAGTCGTGTTGGTGCAGCGCGCCGCCGCTGCCGGTAACGTTGACCGCTAACCATTGCAAAATCCCTGCAGACGTTCTGCACAAACGCGGCCCAATTCCGCTCCAATCCCGGGGCCATGGTTGTTGAGGCATGATCCGGAAAAGTGCGAAGCGGTTTTCCGAAGAGATCATGCCTAAGAGAAAGTTGAAGCGCGTCGCGCTTCAGGCATCACCGATCGAACGTCCATGATTTCACGTCGGCATTTTTTTCGCTCCGTTGGCGGGTTGACCGCCGCCGCGGCCTCGACCGCGGCCTATGGCGTCAGCGAGCCGGTCGTCCGGCTGGCGCTGACGCGCTATGATCTGTCGCCGCGGCAATGGCCGGCGAACTTTCCGCTCAGGATCGCCGCGCTCGCCGACATCCATGCCTGCGATCCCTGGATGTCGCTCGATCGCATCGCCGAAATCGTCGACCGCACCAACGCGCTGAAGCCCGACATCATCGTGCTGCTCGGCGACTATGTCGCGGGGCTGCGCCACGTCACGCGCTTCATTCCGGCCTCGGAGTGGGCCGCGGTGCTGGCCGGGCTGAAGGCGCCGCTCGGCATCCATGCCGTGCTCGGCAATCACGACTATTGGGACGACAAGACCGTGCAGCGCCAGGGGCAGGGTGTGCCGGTCGCGCGCCGCGCGCTGGAGCGGGCCGGCATTCCGGTTTACGAGAACGATGCGGTGCGCCTCACGAAAGATGGCCGTCCGTTCTGGCTCGCCGGCCTCGGCGATCAGCTCGCCTATATGCCGGCGCGGCGTTATCGCCAGATCGCGCGGATCGGCGCCGATGATCTCGGCGCGACGCTCGACAAGGTCACCGACGACGCGCCGGTGATTTTGCTCGCGCATGAGCCCGACATCGCGCGCCGCGTGCCGTCGCGCGTCGCGCTGCAGCTCTCCGGCCATACCCATGGCGGTCAGGTTCGGCTGCTCGGCTGGTCGCCGGCGGTGCCGGTGAAGCACGGCATGCGGCTCGCCTATGGGCATCTCAAGCTGAAATGCGACGTCATCGTCTCCGGCGGCCTCGGCTGCAGCATCATGCCGTTCCGCCTCGGCGTGCCGCCCGAAATCGTGCAGGTAACGCTGGGCGGCAAGGGGCCCTTGGTGTCCTGACCGCGCTTGCGCCGGCGGCCGATTTTGCGCAATAGAGCATGATCCGGAAAAGTGCGAAGCGGTTTTCCGACAAGAATCATGCGCAAATAAGCAGCCAAAGCACGATGACCAATCATCGCGCTTTGGCGCGCAACTTCAGGCAACCGGGGGCGCACATGACCTCACCCATTCTCGACGGCGAGATCCGCGACGGCCGCCACCACATGCAGGTCCGCGTCTATTACGAGGACACGGATTTCTCCGGCATCGTCTATCACGCCAATTATCTGCGCTTCATGGAGCGCGGGCGCACCAACCATCTCCGCCTGATGGGCGCCGAGCAGCAGGCGCTGTTCGAGGAAGCCGAGGCCGAGACCGGCGGCTTCGCCTTTGTGGTGCGCTCGATGACGCTGGATTTCCTCAAGCCCGCGCGGATGGATGACGTGCTCGACGTCGTCACCTGGCCGCTCGCGGTGAAGGGCGCCTCGATCATGCTGGCGCAGGAGATCCGCCGCCGCGATGACGTGCTTGTGAAGGCCGAGGTCCGCGTCGCCTTCATCAGCGGCGGCCGTGCGCAGCCGATACCGAAGCCGATCCGTGCGCTGATGAAGGCCGATATCGGCTAGCTATCGGCCGATAGGCGCGAGCCCATCGACTCTGCGCGCCACGGCGCTAGATTTGCCTGAGCCCAACCGCCGCAAGGAGCCTTCCATGTCACGCCCGCCGCTGCCGCCGTTTACCCGCGAGACCGCCGCGCAGAAGGCGCGCATGGCGGAGGATGCCTGGAATTCGCGCGATCCGGCGCGGGTCGCGCTCGCCTATACCGAGGACAGCCGCTGGCGCAACCGCTCCGAGGTGTTTGCCGGCCGCGCGGCCATTGTCGCCTTCCTCACCCGCAAATGGGAAAAGGAGCAGGACTATCGCCTGATCAAGGATCTCTGGGCGTTCGACGACAACCGCATCGCGGTGCGCTTCCAGTACGAATGGCACGATGCTGACGGCAACTGGTTTCGCTCCTACGGCAACGAGCAGTGGGAGTTCGACGAGCACGGCCTGATGCGCCGCCGCGAAGCCTCGATCAACGACATCGCGATCACGGAGAAGGACCGCCGCTTCCACTGGCCCGCCCCGGGCCCGCGTCCCGCCGACGTGCCGGGACTTGGCACGGAGCCGTTCTGATCTAAGTAGCCCGGATGGAGCGAAGCGCAATCCGGGATCGGTTTTTCCGCGGATGAAGCGGCCCCGGATTGCGCTACGCTTCATCCGGGCTACGGAATCGTTTGTGCGGACGCATCGAAAAACGTTTGCCAGTCTCGACGAAGATCGGTTTATTCTGGTCCGCGTTGCAACCTCACCGCGTCGCCGGACCCTTTCCATGCCAACGAAACGTTCTACGGCCGTTGCGGTCGCAGGCTTCCTCCTCGCGACTGCCAGCATAGCCGTTCCTATCCAGCCAAGCGCGGCGAAAGGCAAAATGCGCGGACCCGATACCTGGGGGCCGATGTTCACATCCCAAGTCGAGCGGTGCTGGCACAAGCCTGCCGCCGTCGGCGCCGAGACTGGGAAAATGAAGGTTGTTCTCGAGATCAGCCTGACTCGAGAGGGCAGACTCGTGGAGCAACCGTCCGTGTCGCCGGAGAGCAGTGCGACTGCGTCAGACTACGCGCAGGCCTATCAAAAGAGCGCCCTAAGAGCACTAACGGAATGCCAGCCGTACACCTTGCCGGCGGAATATTACGAGCAATGGAAGCACTTCATGCCGATCTTTGTCGAGTTGCCGGCCCCTCCAAAAGAGAAGGGGAAGCCAGGGACTGGTTTGTTCGATACGCGTACTCCTTCAATTTGCCGTGGCTGCTGACCGAAATGATTTGCGGGTGTAGCCCGGATGCAGCGAAGCGTAATCCGGGGCGGTCTCTCCTGCGGTGAAAGCGGCCCCGGATTGCGCTGCGCTCCATCCGGGCTACGCACTTCACCTCGCCCCGCTTGCGGGGAGAGGTCGGATCGCATGCAGCGAAGCGCAATGCGATCCGGGTGAGGGGGAGTCTCCGCGAATCCATCTTTCAGCGACTTCGCGGAGACTCCCCCTCATCCCGACCTTCTCCCCGCACGCGGGGAGAAGGAGAAGGCTACGCCGCCGCCTTGTGCCTTGCGAGCTCGGCCTTGTAGAGCTCGAATTCTTCCGCGATCGCCTTCGCAACCGACGGCCGTGTCCGCAGCCGCTCGTAATAGGCCTTCAGCGCCGGCCATTTTGCGAGCTCGATCGGCGGCGTCGCCATGGTCCAGTTGATGACGGTGACGAGATAGGCGTCGGCGACGCTGAAATGGTCGAGCAGATAGTCGCGGCCCTTCAGGTGGTTTTCCAGATAGTCGAGCCGCGAGGTGTATTTCTCGAGCGCATAGGCCTTCGCCTCCGGCGGCGCCTTCTTGTCGAGCAGCGGCAGGAACAGGCCCTTGTGCAGCTCGGTGCCGATGAAGCACAGCCATTGATGCAGCCGCGAGCGTTCGGCATTCGACGTGGTGCCGAGGCCGGCGCGCGGGAACTGGTCGGCGACATATTGCAGGATAGCGGCGTTCTCGGTCAGCACCACGCCGTCGTCGGTGCGCAAGGTCGGCACCAGGCCGAGCGGGTTGATCGAGTTGAAGTCGGACCCGTCGGTCCGCACCTGTTTTGTCTTCGGATCGACCTCGAGGAAGTTGGCCGGCTGGCCGGCCTCGTACAGCGCGACGCGGGTCGCCATCGAGCAGGCGAGCGGCGAGAAATACAGATCCATGGGTGCCTCCTTGGGGTGTTCGGCGCGGGTGTCCCGGCCACGGTTGATTTTTGTACTGTCTTGCATAATATGGAATGCGTCAAGGAATTTAATGCGAAATGGTACAAAAAAATAAGCAGCCGCCATCTGCTGCCAAACCACAAGCTGCCAAAGCCGCAGCGCCCGCAGAGCCGAAGCGGCGCGGGCGGCCGCGCGCCTATGAGCCCGATGTCGCGCTCGGCCGGGCGCTCGAACTGTTCAGGCGCGACGGTTTTGCCGCCACTTCGCTCGATGATCTCTCCGCCGCGACAGGGATGAACCGACCGAGCCTCTACGGCGCGTTCGGCGACAAGCGCGCCCTGTATATCAAGAGCTACCAGCGCTACCGCGACGAGGCGCGCGCCGCGATGATCGAGATCTTTCGTGCCGAGGCGCCGCTGCGCGACCGGCTGGCGCGCATCTATGCGATCGCGCTCGACATCTATCTGTCCGGCGCGTCAGGTCCACGCGGCTGTTTCACGGTGATGACGGCGGCCTCCGAAGCGGTGTCCGATCCCGACATCCGCGCAATGGTGTTGGAAGGCCTGACCGAGATGGACAAGGCGTTTTCGACCTGCTTCCGCCTCGCCAAGGAGCGCGGCGAACTGCCTGAAGGCGCCGACCCGATTGCGCTGGCGCAACTCGCCTCCGCCACCATCCACACCATCGCGATCCGCGCCCGCGCCCATGTTCCGCGCAAGGAGCTCGAGGCGATCGTGCAGGGCGCCATCGACGTGATGTGCGGGCCGAAATAGCAGCGGAATTTCCCGAACCGCAAATGTCGGCGTCTGACTTTCCCGCCCGTCTTCCTAGAGTGGCCACAAACGGAAGCGGAACACGATGGGAAAAGTCAGGACTTCAGCATTCACGGTCTCGATCGACGGCTTTGGCGCCGCTCCAAATCAGAGCCTGGAAAATCCATTCGGCGAGGGCGGCATGATTCTGCCCACCTGGTACCTCGGGACGCGAACGTTTCGCGCCATGTTCGGCCAGGATGGCGGTGGTACCGGGCTCGACGACGATTTCGCCCGCAAGTCGATGGAGAATGTCGGCGCCTGGATTCTCGGGCGAAACATGTTCGGCCCGGTTCGCGGCCCATGGCCGGATCATTCCTGGAAAGGCTGGTGGGGTGACACGCCGCCGTACCACACGCCGGTGTTCGTGCTGACCCATCACGCGCGGCCGGACCTCGAGATGCAGGGCGGCACCACCTTCCACTTCGTGACCGACGGCATCGAAGCCGCGTTGCGCCGGGCGCGCGAGGTCGCGCACGGCAAGGACATCCGGGTCGGCGGCGGCGTGTCGGTGGTGCGGCAATTCCTGCAGGCGGGTTTGCTCGACGAATTGCATGTGGCGCAGTCGCCGGTGCTGCTCGGCGCCGGCGAGAACCTGTTCGCCGGGCTGGATCTGCCGCGCCTCGGCTATCAGGTCGTCACGCATGTCGCGAGCCCGAACGCCACGCACCTCACCTTCGCGCGCAGATCGTAGGCTCCTCTTCACCTCGCGCCGCTTGCGGGGAGAGGTCGCATCGCATCGGAGATGCGATGCGGGTGAGGGGGAGTCTCCGCGAGTGTGTCTCTCACCGTATGCGCGGAAGCAGCCCCTCACCCCAGCCCTCTCCCCGTAAGAACGGGGAGAGGGAGCTTTGCGGCCGTCGCCGCCGAAAATCCGTCATTGACGCGCGCGCGATTTGGTCGTAGTTAACCGATAGGTTATTTAACCGATACGGAAAATACGGATGCAGCCGGACCCCCTGAGCTCGACCTTTGCGGCGCTGGCCGATCCGACCCGGCGCGCGATCCTGGCGCGGCTCGCGCTCGGCGAGACCTCGGTGATGGAGCTGGCAAAGCCGTTCGACATGAGCCTGCCGGCGATCTCGAAGCATCTGAAGGTGCTCGAGCATGCCGGGCTGATCTCGCGCGGGCGCGAAGCGCAGTGGCGGCCGTGCCGGATCGCGCCGGTCGCGTTCAGGGAGGTCGACGGCTGGCTCGGAAATTTCCGCCGCTTCTGGGACGAAAGCTTCAACCGGCTCGACGGCCTGCTCGAGGAGATGAAGGCGGAGGAGGCGGCCAAGGTAACGGCCAAGGCCTCGCCGCGGAAGAAATCCAAAGTCAGAGTAACCAAGGAGAAGCAACGTGGACGCACGCGTGGATAGGAAGCTGAAGGTCACCACCCCGTCGGACCTGGAAATCGCGATGACCCGCGAGTTCGACGCGCCCCGGCATCTGGTGTTCGATGCAATGACAAAACCGGAATTCGTGGTCCGCTGGCTCGGCTGCGGCGCGATGACGATGCCGGTCTGCGAGATCGATTTGCGCGTCGGCGGCGCCTATCGCTACGTATTCCGCTCGTCCGACGGTATCGAGCACGTGTTGAGAGGAACCTACCGCGAAGTGGTGCGTCCGGAGTACGTTGTGTTCGGCGAAACCTTCTGCATGCCCGGCTTCACCAGCGAGGAATACCAGGTGACGTCGATCTTCACCGAGATGGGCGGCAAGACCAAGCTGACGACGATCATCGAGCACCCCACCAAGGAGGCGCGCGACGGTCACCTCAATTCCGGCATCGAAAAGGGCGTCGAGCCCGCCTACGACCGCCTCGCCGACGTGGTTGCCGCGATGGCGTGAGCTGCGCGGTAACCGGACGCCGGGACAAAAAATTGCAGCACAATGTCGGATGCGGGCAGCCGCATCCGTCATCGTGCCGTGGCGGCTGCGTACCGCGGTCGCTGTTGTCAGGAAAGGCCCTCAACATGTCCCAGCCCGCGCAGGTCGTGATCCCGCATCTGGTGGTCAATGACGGCAATGCCGCCGTCGATTTCTATAAAAAGGCGCTCGGCGCCACCGAAGTCCTGCGCATGCCGGCGCAGGACGGCAAGCGGCTGATGCACGCCGAGATCAACGCCTATGGTGCCCGGATCATGCTGATGGATGATTTCCCCGAGCACCGCGGCACCCATGTCGATGCCGTGTTCCCGCCGGACCAGCTCAAGGGCACCTCGGTGACCATGCATCTCGAGGTCGAGAATTGCGATGCCGCGGTGAAACGCGCCGCCGACGCCGGCGCCACCGTGACCATGGAACCGTGGGATGCCTTCTGGGGCGCCCGCTACGGCCGCGTCATCGATCCGTTCGGCCATTCCTGGAGCTTTGCCCACGCGCTGCCGGCGAAGGGGTAGCACGCCGATCCCTCCAGCAGTCATTGCGAGCGAAGCGAAGCAATCCATGCTTCCGCGTGGGGAGCGATGGATTGCTTCGTCGCTTCGCTCCTCGCAATGACGCAAGGCTGTAGCCCGGATGGAGCGAAGCGCAATCCGGGATCAGTCTGTCCGCTGCAAAGACCCCGGATTTCGCTGCGCTGAATCCGGGCTACGGGTTGCCGTCAATACCCCCGCGTCCGATCCACCAAATTCTCCAGCGCGCCGCCGGCCTCGAAGCGGGCGATCTGCTGCGCGACGTATTTCGAGATCTCGTCGGCGTCGGTGTCGGCGGCGTTGTGCGGCGTCAGCACCACTTTCGGATGGCTCCAGAACGGGCTCGCCGCGGGCAGCGGCTCGGTCTCGTAGACGTCGAGCGAGGCGGCGCCCAGCGTGCCGTCGTCGAGCGCGCGCAGGATGTCGGGCTCGTTCTGCAGGCCACCGCGGCCGGCATTGATCAGCACCGGCGCGCCGAGCGGGCTGTCGCGGTTCAGTCTGATAAAGACGTCGCGGTTGAGAACATGCCGCGTGTCCGGCGTCAGCGGCAGCAGGCAAACCAGAATGTTGCTCTGGCGCAGGAATTGATCGAGCCCGTCAGCGCCATGGAAGCAGGCGATGCCGTCGATCGCTTTTGCGCTGCGGCTCCAGCCGACAACGCGGAAGCCGAGCGCCCGCAGCGCGCGCGCCGAGGCGGCGCCCAGGGTGCCGAGCCCCATGATGCCGACGGTGATCGCGCCCGCCGCCCACTGATATTTCGGCGCCCAGCGCTTCTCCCGCTGCGACTCCCGCAGATAGAGCTCCTGGCGGTGATGCATCAGCACATGCAGCACGACATATTCGGTCATGCGGTCGGTGAGATCGCCGACCGCGACCCGCACCAAGGGCACGTCGGGCAGCGAGCGGTCGGCCATCAGCGCGTCGACGCCGGCGCCGAGATTGAAGATGACCCGCAGATTTTTGAACGCGGCGAGTTCGCCCGGCTTTGGTTTCCACACCGCCGCATAGTGGACTTCGTCCGGATCAAGCGCTTCGTCCGGCAGCAGCACCACGGAGCGGTCGGGACAGACCGTGTCGAACCGCTTTTTCCAGCGCGACGACGACCAGTTTTCGGTGCCGCCGTTGACCAGCAGCGCCAGCGCGCCCTTACCCATCCAGATACCTCCGAGGTTTGTGTGACTGATGTCACAGAGCGGCTATCGACGGCCCCGTAAAACTCCTGCCATCAACAGGGGAGAACTTCCATGCGCAAACTGGTCCTGATGTCGGCTTTCGTCCTCGCCTCTGTCGTCACCGCCGAGGCCGGCCAGAGCCGCAGCCTCGTGCTCGCGGCCCATGACACGCCCGCGCCGGCGGCCGAGACCGCGCCGGCTGCCAATCCACAAGCGGTTCAGGCGCAGCAGGTCGAAGCGCCGCAGGTCCAAGCGCCACAAGTCCAGCCGCAGGCCGCATCGGCCGAGCAGCCGAAGCAGCAGGCCGCAAAGCCCGCGAAGAGGAGCTACGCGCGCCGCCGGGAGAGCGACGAGGCCAAGGCGCGCCGCATCGCCGCCCGCTACGGCGTCTATTGGTGACCACGACCGCAAGCTGCGGCCGGCACCGCTGCAACGCGGCGTCGCATGAAGGTTTGTGGATCGCGCTGACGTTCGTTTATCACGCGGAACGGTGCCGGTTCGCCGTCCCCAAATTTCTTTGGACCCCTGTCGGTGGCGGGCATAATCGTTCGTTCTTGGAAATGAACGGAGATGCCTTCTCGATGCTGTACGCCATCCTCTGCTATCATGACGAAGACATGGTCGGTTCCTGGAGCAAGGAACACGACACTGAAGTCATGCAGAAATTGTCCGTGGTGCAGGAAAAGCTCGCCAAGCAGGGCCGGCTCGGCCCGGTGGCGCGGCTGTTGCCGACCACGGCGGCGACCACGCTGCGCAAGGACGACCCGCCGCTGGTGCTGGACGGCCCGTTTGCGGAGACCAAGGAACAGCTGCTCGGCTTCTACGTCGTCGACTGCAAGAACCTCGACGAGGCGCTCGACGTCGCGCGTGACCTCGGCAAGGCCAACCCCGGCGGCACCTATGAGATCCGCCCGGTCGGCGTGTTCCGGCCCGGGAGTGTAGAACAATGACCGACACCGCCTGGATCGATGCCGCGTTGACCTCCGCGCGTCCCCAGGCGGTCGGTGCGCTGCTGCGCTATTTCCGCAACCTCGACACCGCAGAGGAGGCCTTTCAGAACGCCTGCCTGCGGGCGCTGAAGAGCTGGCCGCAGAACGGGCCGCCGCGCGATCCCGCGGCGTGGCTGATCATGGTCGGCCGCAACGTCGCGATCGACGACATCAGGCGCACCAAAAAGCAGGAACCGTTGCCCGACGACGACCAGGCAATCTCCGACATCGACGACGCCGAGGATGAGATCGCCGAGCGGCTCGACGGCTCGCACTACCGCGACGACATCCTGCGGCTGCTGTTTATATGCTGCCACAAGGACCTGCCGGCGACGCAGCAGATCGCGCTCGCGCTGCGCATCGTCTCCGGCCTCTCGGTGAAGCAGATCGCGCGCGCCTTCCTGGTCTCGGAGGCCGCGATGGAGCAGCGCATCACGCGGGCCAAGACGCGCGTCGCCGATGCCAAGGTGCCGTTCGAGACCCCGGGCGCGGTCGAGCGCAGCGAGCGGTTGGTCTCGGTCGCCGCGATGATCTACCTGATCTTCAACGAGGGCTATTCGGCGAGCGGCGACACCGCGGAAATCCGCAGCCCGCTGTGCGAGGAGGCGATCCGCCTCGCGCGCCTGCTGCTGCGGCTGTTCCAGAGCGAGCCGGAGATCATGGGGCTGACCGCGCTGCTGTTGCTGCAGCACGCCCGCGCCGCCGCGCGCTTCGACGCCGACGGCCAGGTGATCCTGCTCGAGGATCAGGACCGCAGCCTGTGGAATCAGAAGCTGATCGCCGAGGGGCTGGCGCTGATCGACAAGGCGATGCGTCACCGCAGGAGCGGGCCCTACCAGGTGCAGTCCGCGATCGCGGCCCTGCACGCCCGCGCCGAGAAGCCCGAGGATACCGACTGGGCGCAGATCGATCTGCTCTATGGCGCGCTCGAGATCATGCAGCCGTCGCCGGTGGTGACGCTCAACCGCGCGGTCGCGGTCTCCAAGGTGCGGGGCGCCGAAGCCGCGCTCGAGATGATCGAGCCGTTGGCGCCGCGGCTCTCCAACTACTTCCATTACTTCGGCGTGCGCGGCGCCTTCCTGATGCAGCTCGGCCGCAACGAGGAAGCCCGCGTCGCCTTCGACCGTGCGATTGCGCTCGCCAACACCACCGCCGAAGCCGCCCACATCCGCATGCATATCGACCGCCTGATGCGCGACAGCCAGCCGAGTAAGGCGAAGGCGAAGTAGCAGCGCGGCGCCGTTGCTGTTCGGGTGCAGGTCGAGAAACTTCCCGTGTGATACCCCTCTCCCCAACCCTCCCCCGCAAGGGGGGAGGGAGCCCTGCCGCCGGTGGCTCTCTCACACGAGGGCGGGAATATCGCGCGCCTATCACAGATCAATCCAGTGGGGTGTCGTGCGAACTTCCCTTAGATCCGATCAAGTGAGGTGAGCACGCTGGTCAGGCTCCCTCCCCCCTTGCGGGGGAGGGTTGGGGAGAGGGGTACGCCCCGGGCGCGTTGACCGACGCATGCGTCGCTCTCGCAATCCTGCCGCCACCGCCGGTCTCATCGCGCTCCCGAAAAATCTTCGTCGTCATTGTCGGTCCCGTACTCGCCCGTTCGTCATGGTGGCAGAACATCCTCAACCCTTGCGGAGCCTGTCATGTCGCTGATCATCGAGCCCGAACTTCCCAAGCCTGCCCGCATCACCGGCCGCGTCATGAGCGGCCTCGTCATCCTGTTTCTGCTGTTCGACGGCGCGATGAAGCTGATCCCGTTGCCAATCGTCACCGAGACCATGGACAAGATGGGCTACGGCGCGAGCGACACCCTGGCGCGCAGCCTCGGCATCATCACCATCGTCTGCACGCTGCTGTATTCGGTGCCGCCGACCTCGATCCTCGGCGCGATCCTGCTCACCGGCTATCTCGGCGGCGCGATCGCATCCCATGTGCGGATCGACAGCCCGCTGTTCACGCACACGCTGTTCGGGCTCTATCTCGGCCTGCTGCTGTGGGGCGGGCTTTACCTGCGCGACGGCAATCTGCGCGCGCTGATTCCGTTTCGCCGCTGAACACCTCTTCAACCATTGCTTAAGGAAACAGTCATGCTTGAGATCATTGGCATCATCGCCGTCATCCTCGCGATCGCGATTGCGGTCGTTCTCATCCTCGCCGCGACCAAGCCGAGCACGTTCCGGGTCACGCGCGCCGCCAGCATCAAGGCGCCGGCCGATCGGATCTTTCCGCTGATCAACGACTTCCATCAGTGGGTGGCGTGGTCGCCTTACGAGAACCGGGATCCCGCGCTGAAGCGGACCTATCAGGGCCCGCAAAGCGGGCAGGGCGCGGTCTATGCCTGGGACGGCAACAAGAACGTCGGCGCCGGCCGGATGGAGATCCTGCAGGCCGAGACGCCGTCGAAGATCGTGATCAAGCTCGATTTCTTCAAGCCGTTCGAGGGCCACAACACCGCCGAGTTCACAATGCTGCCGCAGGGCGATGCGACCAACGTCACATGGACCATGTATGGTCCGGCCGTCTTCATGTCGAAAGTGATGCAGGTGTTCATGAACCTGGATCACATGATCGGCAGGGATTTTGAAGTCGGCCTTGCCAACCTGAAGAAGCTGACTGAAAAGTAGGGCGTTTTCGCGCGAAGCGGACACCGGTTCGCATCAGGAAGACGCGTCAAACAAAAGTCTGGTACCCAAGGAGCACGCGATGCAGGTCAACCCCTATCTCTCCTTCGACGGCAATTGCGACGCCGCGCTGAAGTTCTATCAAAAGGTGCTCGGCGCGAAGATCGAACTGACCTTCCCCTACGGCGAGGGCAATGCCGAGATGCAGACCCCGCCCGGCTGGCAAAACAAGATCATGCACGCCAAGATCACGATCGACGGCGAGATCATCATGGCCTCCGACGCCCCTCCCGGCCACTTCCAGAAGCCGCAAGGTTTCTCCGTGGCGCTGCAGGTCGAGGATCCCGCTGATGCCGAGCGCCGCTTCAAGGCGCTGTCCGAAGGCGGCACCGTCACCCTGCCGTTCGGCAAGACCTTCTTCTCCAAGGGCTTTGGCATGTGCGTCGATCAGTTCGGCATCCCCTGGATGGTGAACTGTCCGCAGGAGATGTAGGGCCCGGTACCCTTGTCGGACCGTCATCCCCGCGTAACGGCCGTGCCGTTGTCGCTGGAGGTGGCCGCTTCTTCAACGGCCCTCGAAGGATCGACGGCCCGGCAGGTGGCCGATTCATAACCGCTTCGTAGCCCGGATGAAGCGAAGCGCAATCCGGGTCACCGATCCGCGCGGGAAATTCCCGGATTGCGCTGCGCTCCATCCGGGCTACGACACTGTCAAGCGGGCCTCACCTGCATCTTGGATAGATCGCCGCGAGCTCGCGGCCGCGCAGCAGCAGCAGGCGCGAGGTCAGGCCGCCGCGGCGGACGATCCAGCCGCGCACCGGTGCCGGATAGGCTTGCAGCACGGCCACCGAGGCTTCCGGCTCGGCGTAGATGCGGCCACGCCGGTCGATCGAGCGCGCG
This sequence comes from Bradyrhizobium ivorense, assembly GCF_900696085.1. Lineage (GTDB taxonomy): Bacteria > Pseudomonadota > Alphaproteobacteria > Rhizobiales > Xanthobacteraceae > Bradyrhizobium > Bradyrhizobium ivorense. The sequence goes on along the minus strand of NZ_CAADFC020000007.1, from coordinate 101,834 downwards.
GCGTGGAAGCCGAGTACCGCGCGGCGCGTCACGCAGATGCGATCGTTCGGCACCATCGAGAGCACCAGCGTGCAGGCCGACAGGCACGGGCCGTCGATCACCACGCGCTCGCCGGACTCGCGCACCTTCTCGAACAGGTCGATGAACGGGCCGACCTGTCCGCCCGGGCTTGCGAGGATGCGCACCTCGGCGTGCGCGGCGGGAATCACAGCGCCGAGCGCAGCCGCCACCAAGATCGTCCTGATTGCCACCATGCGCATCGGCAGTCCCCCCTCGGTTGACGACGTCCGGCCAAGTTACGCTAGCCCATGCGGCGACAATTTGTCAGCCCGCGCCCGACACCCCGGCCTCGGCAAAGGTCGCCATCCCGCCATGGCAGGCGAGCGCCGCGCGCAGCAACAGGATCGCGACACCCGCGCCGGAGGCTTCGCCGAGCCGCATGTCGAGATCGAGCAGCGGCACAAGCGCGAGCTCGCGCAGCAATTCGCGGTGGCCGAGCTCGGCCGAGACATGTCCGGCGCGGCAATGCGCGAGGCTGCCGGGCGCAAGCTTGGCCAGCGGCAGCACCGCTGATGTCGCCACAAAGCCGTCGAGCAGCACCGGAATGCACCGCGCCCGCGCCGCCAGCACCGCACCCGCGATTGCCGCGAGCTCGCGCCCGCCGAGCGCCATCGCCACCGCGAGCGGATCGTGGAGCCGGTCGCGATGGAATTTCAGCGCCGCATCGATCGTCAAACGCTTGCGCAACAGCCCGGCATCGTCGACGCCGGTGCCGCGGCCGGCCCAGCGCGCGCCGCGGCCGCCCATCAGGGCCGCGCACAGCGTCGCGGCCACCGTGGTGTTGGCGATGCCCATCTCGCCGACCACCAGCAGGTCGCATTGCTCCGGCACCGTGCGCCAGCCGGCGTCGAGCGCGAGCAGGAAATCCGCCGTGTCCATCGCCGGCGCCATGGTGAAATCGCGGGTCGGCCGCGCCAGCTCGAGCGGCTCGACCCGCAGCTCGGCGCCGGCCAGTTTCGCGATCTGGTTGATCGCAGCGCCGCCGGCGGCGAAGTTCGCCACCATCTGCGCCGTGACCTCGGACGGGTAGGCGGAGACGCCGCGTTCCGCGATGCCGTGATTGCCGGCGAACACCGCGATGGTGATCTGGTCGAGCCGCGGCTGCTCGCGTCCCTGCCAGCGCGCCAGCCAGATCGCAAGCTCCTCCAGCCGGCCGAGGCTGCCCGGCGGTTTGGTCAAATTCCGCTGGCGCAGCGCAGCGGCCTCCGCGGCGGCGTCGTCACCTCCGGGCAGCTCGCGACAAAAGCCGCTGATATCGTCTAGGGTACTGAACTGCATGCGATTCCCTCGTCGAGCGGGGCGCAAGCTAAAGCATGATCCGGAACGCTGTGAAGCGGTTTTCCGACAGGATCATGCCCAACAAGAAGCTCCTCGAAGGCTGTAATCATGCGTGAATGGCTCGACGATCTCAGGACCGCCACCGCCTTCCTGACCCGGCTGCCGATGCCGCATCGGGACGGCGCGCGGCCGGAGAATTTTGCCCGGGCGCAGCGGCTGTTTCCCGTTGTCGGGGCGCTGATCGGGGCCGCGATCGGGCTGTTTTGTATGCTGCTGCGCGCGGCCGGTGTGCCGGACCTCGCCGCCGCGGCGCTCGCGCTCGGCGGCGGCGCGCTGTTGACCGGCGCGCTGCATGAGGACGGGCTTGCCGACGTCGCCGACGGTTTTGGCGGCGGCCGCGATGTCGCGGCCAAGCTCGAGATCATGCGCGACAGCCGGCTCGGCACCTATGGCGCGCTGGCGCTGCTGGTCGGCTTTGCCGCCAAGCTTGCGGCGCTGGCGGCGATCCCGAATGGCGTGGTCGTGCAGAGCCTGATCGCCGCGCATGCGCTGGGCCGCGGCGTGCTGCCGTGGTTGTCGATCAGCCTGTCCAATGCGCGCAGCGACGGGCTTGCTGCCAATGCCGGCCGGCCCGACGGCGCGATCGCTGCGATCGGTGTGGGCATCGCGCTTGTGATTGCGTTTCTGATGCTTCCGTTCGCGAGCGCGCTGCTCGCCGCGATCGCGGCCGGCGCCGCGGCGCTGATCATGGCGCTGCTGGCCAAGCGGCAGATCGGCGGCCTGACCGGCGACGTGCTCGGCGGCGCCGAGCAGGTCGCGGAGACCGCGATCCTGCTGCTGCTCGCAGCCCGGCTGGGGTGAGCGTGATGAATAGCGAAACCCGGCTCTGGCTGATCCGACACGCCCCGGTCGACGGGCCGCGCGGCGTGATCCACGCACCCGATGCGCCGGCCGATCTCGGCGATGCCGCGGCCTTCGCGGCGCTGCGCGTGCGGCTGCCGGAGCGCGGCTTCGCCGTCTGCAGCCCGGCGCGGCGCACAAGCGAGACCGCGGCGCGGCTCGGCCTCGCGGCGATCGAGGACGATGCCTTCCGCGAGCAGGATTTTGGCGACTGGACCGGCCGCCGCCACAGCGAGCTCGAGGCCGAGCTCGGCGCCGCCTATGGGGCGTTCTGGCACGCACCCGCGACCAACCGGCCGCCCGGCGGCGAAAGCTTTGCCGATCAGATCGAGCGAGCGCGGGCCGGGCTCGCGCGGTTGCCGGCTGATGATGTCGTGCTGGTGGTGCATTCCGGCACCATTCGCGCGCTGCTCGCGATCGCGCTCGAGCTTGCGCCGGAACTGGCGTTGCGCTTCGTCATCGACCCGCTGTCGCTGACCCGGATCGACCGGCTGCAGGGTGCCTGGCGCGTGGTCGCGGTGAACCAGCGGTGATATAGCCAGTGCAGGAGGGCAGGGTGCAGGAGGCCACACATGAAATTACTCGGAGCATTGCTGCTCGCGCTCGGCGTTCTCTGGATGACAAGGCCGGCGGCGGCGCAAACCTATGATGCGCGCTACCCGATCTGCATGCGGGTTTACGGCGAGCTGATCGGCGAGCGGATGGACTGTCTGTTCACATCGATGGATCAGTGCCAGGGCGCCGCGGCGGGGCTGCCGGCGACCTGCCTGGTCAACCCCTATTACGCTGCCAGGCAGCCGCGCCCGCGCGGGTTTTGAACGGTGATCGTCGGCTCGCGTTCGCAAACCGCGGCCGTTGAGGGATTGCGCTACCCGTTGCGCCGCTGGCCGCGCAGCGTCGGCAGGCCGATGCCGGCGGCGTCAAAGCCGCCGTCGACGGCGAGGATCTGGCCGGTGATGTAGCTGGCGCTGTCCGAGCAGAGGAAGAAGATGGCGTCCGCCAGCTCCTCTTCCAGCCCGTAGCGATTCAGCGGGATCGCGTCGTGGTAATCGGCGCGGATCTCCGCCGTGTGCACGGCTTTCGCCATCGCGGTCTCGACCGGGCCGGGCGCGACGGCATTGACGCGGATGCCGAGCGAAGCGAGCTCGACCGCGAGCTGTTTTGTCAAATGCGCAAGCCCAGCCTTGCTGGTGCCGTAGGCCGAGCGCAGCGTCGAGGCGCGCACCGCCGAGATCGAGGTGATATTGACGATCGCGCCGCCGCCGTGCTCGCGCATCACAGGCGCGGCGGCCTTGGTGCACAGGAACGGGCCGGTGAGGTTGACCGCGATGATCCGGCTCCAGTCGGCATCCGACGTCTCCAGCACCGGCGCGAACACCGCGACGCCGGCGTTGTTGACCAGCGCATCGAGCCGGCCGAAGCGCTGGTTGACCGCCGCGATCGCCGCCGCTACCGCTTCTGCGTCAGAAACGTCGCAGGTCAGCGCCAGCGTGTCGTCGGGCCGCTCCAGCGCCGCCACCGCGCGCGCCTGCAACTCGCCCTCGATATCGAGCAGCGCGACGCGCCAGCCCTCGGCGAGAAAGCGTTTTGCGGTCGCGAGCCCGATGCCGCGCGCGGCGCCGGTCACCAGTGCGACTTTCTGTGCGGGAGAATTCATCAGGCGTCCGTCGTTCGAGGCTCGACCCGTCTGCGATCTTTGCCCGGTGATGTCAACCGCGCGGCCCAAATATCGCCGAGCTAAGATGTCGGCGCGGAGCGCTCCGGTTCGTCCTGTGCCCGTGGACCAGATTAATGGAGTTCCGGATGTCACTTACACTGCATTACCACCCGCTGTCGTCGTTCTGCTGGAAGGCGCTGATCGCGCTCCACGAGAACGGTACGGCGTTTACGCCGAACCTGGTCAATCTCGGCGATCCGGCGCAGCGCGCCGCGCTGCTCGCGCTCTGGCCGATCGGCCGCTTTCCCGTGCTTGAGGACGCGGCCCGCGGCGAGACGGTGCCGGAATCGAGCATCGTCATCGAATATCTCGACCGCCATTATCCGGGCGCCAAGAGGCTGATCCCCGAGGATCCCGCGCTCGCGCTGCAGACCCGGCAGCGCGATCGTGTCATCGACCTCTACATCCATCTGCCGATGCAGAAGGTCGTGCTCGACCGGCTCCGCCCGGCGGACCGGCGCGATCCCCTCGGCGTCGCGGAGGCGCGCGCCCAGATCCGCACCACCTACGCGCTGCTCGAACGTGAGATCGCGGACGGCGGCTGGATGATGGGCGAGCGCTTCACGCTGGCCGACTGCTCGGCGGCGCCGGCGCTGTTCTACGGTGACATGAACGAGCCGTTCGGCGACGGCCATCCGCGGCTTGCCGCCTATCTGGAACGGCTGAAGGCGCGGCCGTCCTTCGCGCGCGTGCTCGAGGCGGCCGAGCCCTATTTCGGCATGCTGCCGAAGGACGGCTGAGCGCGGTTCCGCCTCAAAAGAAAATCCCGGCCCGCTTGTCGCATTCGGGCCGCCCCGTTCGTCTTCCATCCGAGGCCCGGGTTCCGGAGCGATTGCCGCTTCGGATGCCCGGGCAACGCATGTGGAGATGACATGGCTGCAGCTGGCAACAAGGCGGAGACCATCCGCGCGATCTTCGCCGCCTATCTCGCCAACGACCGTGCCACGGTCGAGAACGCGTTTGCGGACGAGTTCCGCTTCACCTCGCCCTACGACGATGCCATCGACAAGCCGACCTATTTCGAAAGGTGCTGGCGCGACAGCAACTGGATCGGCCGCCACGCGATCGAGCGCATCATGGTCGACGGCAGTGACGCCTTCGTCACCTATCAATGCGTCGCCAAGGACGGCACGCGCTTTCGCAACACCGAATTCTTCGTGTTCGACGGCGACAAGGTGCAGCGCATCGACGTCTATTTCGGCCCGGAATACCGGGACGGCGCGCTGGTCAGGCGAGAACGCTGAAGCATGATCCGGAAAACTGCGCGACATCGCGCCGCAATGACCTGGCAAATAATTTCATCGGGCGTGTCGGCGCGGCAAGGTCCGCATCGTCTTTCAGGCGAGCAGCGGCCAAACCGGCCTTGAGGACAACGGAGCAGGACGATGAAGTTCATGGTGATCGTGAAGGCGAACAAGGACACCGAGGCCGGCGTGATGCCGAGCACCGAACTGCTCGCCGCAATGGGCAAGTTCAACGAGGAGATGGTCAAGGCCGGTGTGATGCAGGCCGGCGAGGGGCTGCATCCGACCAACAAGGGCGCGCGCGTGAAATATGCGGGCGGGCAGGGCACCGTGACCCGCGGGCCGTTCAGCCTCACCGGCGATCTCGTCTGCGGCTTCTGGCTGATCGAGACCAAATCGCTCGACGAGGCCATCGACTGGATGAAGCGCGCGCCGTTCGACGGCGGCTCCGAGATCGAAATCCGCCAGGTTTTCGCGGCCGAGGATTTCGGCGAGGCGTTGACCCCCGAATTGCGCGACCAGGAAGAGCGCCTGCGCGCCCAGACCACGAAGAAGTGACGAAGCGTTATTCCGCGGCGGCTCGCAGGGCTGAACCCGGAATCCAGAAGTTGTTGCATGAGATTCCGGGCAGGCCTCGGAATGACATCGGAAAAAGGAACCAACAATGCGTTTCATGATGCTGATGATCCCGCACGGCTACGAGACCGCGCCGGCCAAGCTCGACCTCGACCCCGAGCGCGTCGCCGCGATGATGAAGTACAATCAGGCGCTGAAGGATGCCGGCGTGCTGATCACGCTGGAGGGCCTGCATCCGCCGGCGACCGGCGCCCGAGTCAGCTTCGCGACCGGCGAGCCTGTCGTCACCGACGGTCCGTTCACCGAGGCCAAGGAGGTGATCGGCGGCTTCTGGATGATCGACGTCGCCTCGCGCGCGGAGGCGATCGCATGGGCGAAGAAGTGCCCGGCCACCGCCAACGAGGTCATCGAGATCCGCCAGGTCCAGGAGATGGGCGACTTCTCCGAGGAGGTGCAGCAGGCGGCGGCCACCTTCGAGCATCCGCAGGGTGGCTGGGGCAAGGCGCTGCGCTGATCCACCAACTATGCAACCCAACCAACCACAACGGAGCACACGATGAGCGCCACCAAAACATTCCTCGCGGTCTATCTCGGCAGCGGCAGCACTGGCAGCGGCATGGCCGCCTGGAACGCGATGCCCGAAGCCGAGCGGCGCGCCAAGGAGCAGCAGGGCATGGCAGCCTGGGGCGCCTGGGTCGAAAAGCACAAGGACGTGCTGGTCGAGATGGGCGGGCCGCTCGGCAAGACCAAGCGGGTCGGCCCCGGCGGGATCGCCGACATCTCCAACCTGATGACCGGCTTCACCGTGGTGCGCGCCGAGTCGCACGAGGCCGCCGCAAAACTGTTCGAGAACCACCCGCACTTCACGATCTTCCCGGGCGAAGCGGTGGAGATCATGCCGGTGCTGCCGATCCCGGGTCGGTAAGGTCTTCGTAGCCCGGATGCAGCGAAGCGAAATCCGGGGGCGGTCTCTTCGTCGCGAGGTCACCCCGGATTGCGCTGCGCTCCATCCGGGCAACGGACTGAGCGAGCCGCCGCCGCGATATCTCCCCGTCATCCTGAGGTGCGAGCTCTTGCGAGCCTCGAAGGATGAATCGGCCCGGCTGGTCGCCGTCGACCCTTCGAGGGCCGCTGAAGAAGCGGCCACCTCAGGGTGACGGGGCGAGAAAGCGTTTGCGGTGACGCGGTCCGTTAATCTTGGTCGGGGCCGCATCCCGCCGCTAGTGACCTTTACCGCGACCTCATGTAAAAGCCGTTCACATGAGCTGGCGGAAGGACCAAGGCCGCAGCGAGCGCGGCTATCATCACGGCAATCTCAAAGAGGCGTTGCTGCAGGCCGCCCTCGACCTGATTTCGAAGAAGGGGCCGGCCGGCTTCACCTTCGCCGATGCCGCGCGCATGGCCGGCGTCAGCCCGGCGGCGCCGTACCGGCATTTCCGCGACCGCGACGAATTGATCGCCAGCATCGCGCAGCGCGGCTTCGAGCAGTTTGAGCAGCAGCTGACGCAGGCCTGGGACGACGGCCGCCCCGACACCGTCACGGCGTTCGAGCGGGTCGGCAAGGCCTATCTCGCCTTCGCGCGCCAGGAGCCCGCATTCTACTCGGCGATGTTCGAATCCGGGCTGCCGCCCGATGCAAATCCGGCGCTCATGGCCGCCGGCGAGCGCGCCTTTGCGATCATCCGTGCCGCTGCCGAGCGGCTTGCCGCGCTGGCGCCGCCCGGCACGCCGCGCCCGCCGGCGATGATGATGGCGCTGCACATCTGGTCGATGTCGCATGGCGTGGCCTCGTTGTTCGGCCGCGGCGATGCCGCGCGCAGAAAACTGCCGATGTCGGCGGAGGACCTGCTCGAGGCCGAGGTGCTGATCTATCTGCGCGGCCTCGGCTTCCCCACCGATCGCCGGCCGGGTGCCACGCCGCCGCCGCTGAACGACAAGCCGACCGGCGACAAGGCCGGCGAAAAGGCTGGTCCTTGGGGCAAGGCGAAATAAAGTTTCAAAAATAGACCCGAAAATAATTAGCTGGGTGCGTCATCCGCTCCGCTTGACTTCGCCAAGGGATCGGCTATCTATGTAAATGTTATTTACATTCACAACGGCGTGATGCCGTGATGGAGAAGGGAAATGGCCTACACCGCTGATGTCAATCGCTGGCGCGGCCCCGTCGAAGAGCAGTACCCGCCGCACATGCACTGGGCGCCGTGGCACCCCCTCAAGATCGCGCTGATCATCCTCGGCTTCATGATCTGGTGGCCGATCGGTCTCGCCATTCTCTTTTTCACACTCGGGAGCAGAAAGATGGCCTGTTGGAGTCACCACGACATGGATCGCTGGCAGAACAAGATGGAGCGGATGCAGTACAAGATGGACCGGATGCGTGACCGCATGGAGCGCCGCGGTTTTGGCTTCGGCTTCGGCCCGCCCTCGAGCGGCAACCGCGCCTTCGACGAATATCGCACCGAGACGCTGCGCCGTCTTGAGGAGGAGCAGAAGGAGTTCAAGGATTTCCTGAACCGCCTGCGTCACGCCAAGGACAAGGAAGAGTTCGACGCCTTCATGGCCCAGCAGCGGACCCGTCCGACCCCGCCGAACGAGCCGCCGCCGCAGAGCTAAGCCGCGCGGCACCAAGCTAAGCCTTCAGGCGATGTGCCCCCATAGCACCTGATGGCCACGAGCCGCCCGCTTGCGCAACGCAAGCGGGCGGTTTCGCTTTTGGACGAGTGCGTCGAACCGCACCAGAAGTTGGAAGCACTGTGAGGGGGGCACAGCGTTCAGGCTCCCTCTCCCCTTGCGGGAGAGGGTTGGGGAGAGGGGTGGCCCCGGGCGCTGACGTCGGTCGTTGTACGAAATCACATCAACCTGCATCTCGACCCTCGAACACAGCTCTTCGTGTCCAACCAAGATCGGAGCATGCGGCACCCCTCTCCCTAACCCTCTCCCGCAAGGGGAGAGGGAACCCTCGCAGCATTGCGTCCCTCACTCGGTGCTGCTTGCGTTTCGGCGTTCTCGTGCTCAATTCTGGAGTCCGACGACGAGAGCGCCTCATGAACACGGCAAAATTCCTGTCGACCCGCGAACTCTGGCAGCAGCTCCGCCGCGAGGCGGATGCCGCCATGGCTGCCGATTCCATGCTCAGCGCAGCAGCCGCCACCATCCTCGATCACCCCGATCTCAGCAGCGCGCTGGCGTCCTTGATCGGCCAGCGCATCGGTAGCGCCGGAGCCGATCGCGCGCAGTTCACCCGCACAGCGCGCGAGGCGTTCGCCGCCGAGCCGGCGCTGGTCGAAGCGGCGAGCCGCGATCTGCAAGCCATCGTTCGCCGCGATCCCGCGATCACCGGCCTGCTGCCACCGCTCTTGAACTTCAAGGGTTTTGTGGCGCTGCAGGCCTGGCGGGTCTCGAACTGGCTGTGGCGCGGCGGCCGCGCCGATCTCGCGCGGCTGATGCAAAGCGCGGCCTCGGACCAGCTCCAGGTCAGCATTCATCCGTCGGCCGCGATCGGCACGCAGGTGTTTCTGGACCACGGCACTGGCCTGATCATCGGCGCGCTGGTTGCGATCGGCGACGAGGCGACGATCCTGCAGAACGTCACGATCTCGCGCGATCAGGCTGATCCGCGCCGCGCCCCGAGGATCGGCCGCGGCGTCCTGCTCAGCGCCGGTGCCACCGTGATCGGCGACATCAGCATCGGCGACTTCGCCAAAATCGGCGCCGGCGCGCTGGTGACCTCGGACGTGCCGCCCGGCTGCACCGCCGTCGGCGTCCCCGCGCGGCTGACCAACTGCGCGGAAGCGGCGATGCCGTGAGCGGCGCGCCGGCGAGATGGGCGCCGCCTTCGATTTCCGTAATACCGATGGATTCGTATTTTCGGAATTTTCTCTTGACGCGCCCCCCAACTCAGATGTCTAATGCCGCCGTCTCACCCGATCGAGGGGCGCTTCGCGAGTCGTCACAAGTGTTGCGGTGAGATGCGGTGGACGCCGGGTGTGTGGCTGACGAGAGCACGCCAGGCGGACGGTGAAGTCGTGCAGGCCTGACGCCCTAGTGGCAGGTGTCCTCCGGCAAGGCGCGCAAGCGCCTTTGCCGTAGCGGTGACAAAAAAGCCCAGTCTCGCCGGGGTAAGCACGTATAAGCCGTAACCCATCGCGCAGGGAAAGCCGGAGTATCCGGTTTCACCTGTGGTCCTACCCCGGTGCTTTTTGTTGCACCGGGCCCATGGGTGCGATCGGCACCCGGCTTTCCCTGCGCCCTCTGCCAACGGAGAGGGCGGAACGAAGAGCAAAACTCGGGCAGGTCATGCCGCGGGAACGCGAGACTATGCTTTGACCGCGCACTTGCTGTTTTCCCGTCATCCCCGCGCAAAGGCTTCGCCTTTGTCGCTGGAGGTGCGAGCCTTGCGGCGCACTTGCGCCGCAAGGCTCGCACCTCAGGATGACGGTGTTGGTTTGCTCAGCTTGCTCGGTGTCATCACCCGGCTTGACCGGGTGATCCAGTATTCCAGAGACGCCGGTGATAGAAGCGAGAGGCCGCGGCGTACTGGATCGCCCGGTCCATGTGCGCAATTGCGCACAGGCCGGGCGATGACAGCGGTGGGTGAGGACAAAGCTTCGCACCCTCTCAGGATGACGGTCCAGCGGTTGCGCCGCGACTTCCGTTCCCGGCACCCACCCTTGCAACCCTGCTCGGCAAACCGCGAAGCCCGCGCCGATGGACTCGCGTTATGTTATAATATAACATTGTTCCCATGGCCCATACGCACTCCCACCCCCACGAACATTCCCACGCCCATCACGGCCACAGCCACGGCCCGGCAGCGCCGCATCCGGCCCAGATCGCGCCCTGGTCGATCCTGCGCATGACGGTTCCGGCGCGCCTGGCGGCGGCGCTGGCGGTCAGCGCCGGGCTGTGGGGCGTCGTCTGGCTGGCGATGAGGTAGGGCCGTGGGCGCGCTGGTCACCTTCCGGGATGTCACGCTCGGCTATGACCGCCACCCGGCGGTGCACCACCTCAACGGCGTGGTCGAGGCGGGGGCGCTGCTTGCCGTGATCGGCCCCAACGGCGCCGGCAAGTCGACCTTGCTGCGCGGCATCGCCGGCGTGCTCAAGCCGCTGGCGGGCGTGATCGATCTCGACGGGCTCGACCACCGCGACATCGCCTATCTGCCGCAGTCGGCCGACATCGACCGAACCTTCCCGATCGCGGTGTTCGACTTCGTCGGCACCGGGCTGTGGCGCGCCACCGGATTCTTTGGCGGCATCGCCAAGGCCGCGCGGGACAAGATTTTGGCGGCGATCGCCGCGGTCGGGCTCAACGGCTTCGAGAACCGGCCGATCGGCACGCTGTCCGGCGGCCAGATGCAGCGCATGCTGTTCGCCCGCGTGCTGCTGCAGGACGCCCGCCTGATCGTGCTCGACGAACCCTTCAACGCCATCGACGCCAAGACCACCGCCGACCTGCTGGCGCTGGTGAAGCGCTGGAACACCGAGGGGCGCACCGTGCTGGCGGCGCTGCACGACCTCGACATGGTGCGCAACAATTTCCCGGAGACGCTGCTGCTGGCGCGCGGCCCGGTGGAATGGGGCCCGACCGCAGAGGCGCTGACACCAGACAATCTGATGGTCGCGATGCGGATGTGCGAGGCCTTCGACGACTCGGCTGCCGCCTGCGCCGTCGATCCGCGCTCGAGGGCCGCCTGACGCCGATGCTTTCCGACGCGCTGATCACGCCCTTTACCGAATTCGAGTTCATGCGCCGGGCGCTCGCGGCGGTGATCGCGCTGTCGCTCGGCGGCGCGCCGATCGGCGTTTTTTTGATGCTGCGGCGGATGAGCCTGGTCGGCGATGCCATGGCGCATGCGATCCTGCCCGGCGCGGCGATCGGCTTCCTGATCTCCGGGCTCAGCCTGTTCGCGATGACCACCGGCGGCCTGATCGCAGGCTTTACGGTGGCGCTACTGGCGGGCCTGGTCGCGCGCAATACCGAATTGAAGGAGGACGCCTCGCTTGCGACCTTCTATTTGGTCTCGCTCGCGCTCGGCGTCACCATCGTCTCGATCAAGGGCACCAACATCGACCTCTTGCACGTACTGTTCGGCAACATCCTCGCGATGGACGACCAGACGCTGCTGGTGATCGCGTTCAACGCCACCCTCACGCTGCTGGTGCTGGCGGTGATCTACCGCCCGCTGGTGATCGAATGCGTCGATCCGGTGTTTCTGCGCACCGTGAGCCGGGCCGGCGCGCCGGCGCATCTCGCCTTCCTCGCGCTGGTCGTGATCAACCTGGTCAACGGCTTTCATGCGCTCGGCACTTTGCTCGGTGTCGGGCTGATGATCCTGCCCGCCGGCATCGCCCGGTTCTGGTCGCGCGACATCACCACCATGATCTGCATCGCGGTGGCGAGCGCGATGCTGTCGGGCTATGCCGGGCTGGTGCTGTCGTACCAGACGCGAATCCCGTCCGGCCCTGCGATCATCCTGGTTGCGGCGGGCCTCTACGTGGTGTCGCTGCTGTTCGGCAATGTCAGCGGGCTGGTGCGGCAACTGTTCCCCGGCCGGCATCTCGAGGCGTGACGATGCGGCGGCTGTTCGCGTTGATCTCTCTGGCGCTTTCGATGGCGAGCGGTCCGGCGCCGGCCGCCGAGCGGGTCAACGTCGTCGCGAGCTTCTCGATCCTCGCCGACATGGTGCGCAATGTCGGCGGTGACAGCGTCGATGTGGTCGCGCTGGTCGGCCCCGATGGTGACGCGCATGTCTATGCGCCGACGCCTGCGGATGCGAAGAAGGTCGCCGACGCCCGGCTGATCGTCATCAATGGCTTCGGCTTCGAGGGCTGGCTGCCGCGGCTGTTGCAAGCCTCCGGCAGCAAGGCGCCGGTCGCGGTGGCGACCAAAGGCATCATGCCGCGGAAGATGGGCGGCCATGAGGATCCGCATGCCTGGCAATCGGTGGCGAATGCGAAGATCTACGTCGTCAATATCCGCGATGGGCTGATCGCCGCGGCCCCCGACCAGGCCGGCGTCTTCAAGGCCAATGCCGACGACTATCTGGCCAAGCTCGAGGTGCTCGACCGCGAGGTCCACGACGCGGTGGCGAGAGTACCGGAGGCGCGGCGCAAGGTGATCTCGACCCACGGCGCCTTCGGCTATTTTGCTGACACCTACGGAGTCACGTTCTTTTCGCCGCTCAGCGTCTCCACCGATGCCGAGCCCAGCGCACGGGATATCGCCGCCATCATCGCCCAGATCAGGGCCGCAAAAATTCCAGCAGTTTTTCTCGAAAACATCAGCGATCCGCGCCTGATCGAGCGGATCGCGGCCGAGACCGGCGCCCGGATCGGCGGCACCCTGTATTCGGACAGTTTGACGGGCGAAAAGGGCCCCGCACCCACTTACATTGACATGGTCAGGCACAATATAAAGGCCCTGACCAGCGCGCTCGCCAACTAGGGGCAGGGGCCTCCCTGCCGGGGTCGAGCGCCCTTCCAAATGTTCCTTTGGAGTTGTTATGGCTGAAGCTTCACAAAAGATTCCTGTGACCGTGCTGACGGGCTATCTCGGCGCCGGCAAGACCACGCTCTTGAACCGCATCCTGTCGGAAAACCACGGCAAGAAGTACGCCGTCATCGTCAACGAATTCGGCGAGATCGGTATCGACAATGACCTCATCATCGGCGCCGATGAGGAAGTGTTCGAGATGAACAATGGCTGCGTTTGCTGCACCGTGCGCGGCGACCTCGTCCGCATCATGGACGGCTTGATGAAGCGCAAGGGCAAGTTCGACGCCATCATCGTCGAGACCACCGGGCTTGCCGATCCGGCCCCGGTGGCGCAGACCTTCTTCGTCGACGAGGACGTGCAGAAGAACGCCAGGCTCGACGCCGTGGTGACGGTGGCCGACGCCAAATGGCTGAGCGACCGCCTCAAGGATGCGCCGGAAGCCAAGAACCAGATCGCGTTCGCCGACGTCATCGTGCTGAACAAGACCGACCTCGTCTCCAAGCCCGAGCTTGCCGAGGTCGAGGCCCGCATCCGCGGCATCAACCCCTACGCAAAGCTGCACCGCACCGAGCGCTGTCAGGTCGGGCTGACCGACGTGCTGGAGCGCGGCGCGTTCGATCTCGACCGCATCCTGGAGATCGAGCCCGACTTCCTCGAGGCCGGCGACGATCATGACCACGACCACGATCATCACCATCACGGCCATGATCATGATCACCACCACCATGATCACGGCCACGGGCTGAAGCACTATCACGACGAGGACATGCAGTCGCTGTCGCTGCGCTCGGACAAGCCGCTCGACCCGACCAAGTTCATGCCGTGGCTGCAGCAGCTGGTCGCCACCGAGGGCCAGAAGATCCTGCGCTCGAAGGGCATCCTCGCCTTCACCGGCGACGACGACCGCTACGTGTTCCAGGGCGTCCACATGATGCTGGAGGGCGACCATCAGCGGCAATGGAAGGACGGCGAGAAGCGCGAGAGCCGGGTCGTGTTCATCGGGCGCGATCTGCCGGAACAGGCGATCCGCGACGGCTTCGAGCAGTGCATCACGTCGTGATTGATAACTTCGACGCCCCCGACGGGCCTTCCATCGTTTCGATCACCGACCGCGTCAAGCTGACCCCGCTTGGCTCAGGCGTCGGCTCGGTGCATTTCCTCGGCGACCGCGCCTTCTTCGTCGGCGCCGAGGAGACCATCGCGATCGTGACCGCCGATGGCGAGATCACGCGAACCGAGACGCATTTCGGCGCCATCCTGTGCGCGGCCTCCGACGGCAAGCGGATCGTTACCGGCGGTGACGACGGCAAGCTGATCGCGATCGACGCCAAGGGCGAGACCTCGACGATCGCCACCGACGCCAAGCGGCGCTGGATCGACAATGTGGCGCTGCACGGCGACGGCACCGTGGCGTGGTCGGCCGGCAAGACCGCCTTCGTCCGCAATCCCAAAGGCGAGGAGAAGACGTTCGAAGTGCCCTCGACCGTCGGCGGGCTGGCGTTCGCGCCAAAAGGCCTGCGGCTTGCGATCGCGCATTATGGCGGCGTGACGCTGTGGTTTCCCAACATGGCCGCCAATCCGGAATTTCTGGAATGGGCCGGCTCGCACCTCGCCGTCATGTTCAGCCCGGACAACAAGTTTCTGGTCACCGCGATGCACGAGCCGGCGATGCATGGCTGGCGGCTCGCCGACAACCGGCACATGCGGATGAGCGGCTATCCCGGCCGCGTCCGCTCGATGTCATGGAGCGCGGGCGGCAAGGGGCTTGCGACCTCCGGCGCCGACAGCGTGATCGTCTGGCCGTTCACCAGCAAGGACGGGCCGATGGGCAAGGAGCCGGCGATGCTGGCGCCGATGCCGGCGCGGGTCGCCGTGGTGGCCTGCCATCCCAAGAACGACATCATGGCGGTCGGCTACAGCGACGGCACGGTGCTGATGGTCCGCCTCGAGGACGGCGCCGAGATTTTGGTGCGCCGGACCGGCGGCGCTCCGGTCTCCGGGCTGGCGTGGAATGCCAAGGGCACGCTGCTCGCCTTCGGTTCGGAAGATGGTGACGCGGGCATTCTGGAAATGTAAGGGATCGCGGCGTGCAAAGCGTTTTCGAGCGAAGTGGGTACCGGTTCGCGTGAAGAAAACGCATCAAAAAAAGAATCTAGAGTTTCGGTTCTGATTCTCGGGACCGAGCTCTGGGGGCCGCCATGCGATTCATCACGACATTCCAGCTTGCCGATTTCATCGACACGCTGGTCAGCCTGTTTTCTGCCTTCGTGCTGGGAACGCTGATCGGCGCCGAGCGCCAGTACCGGCAGCGCACCGCGGGCCTGCGCACCAACGTGCTGGTCGCGGTCGGCGCGGCCGCCTTCGTCGACCTGGCGATGCATCTCGATGGCGCCGGCGGCGCGGTGCGGGTAATCTCCTATGTGGTGTCGGGCATCGGCTTCCTCGGCGCCGGCGTCATCATGAAGCAGGGCATGGATGTCCGCGGTCTGAATACCGCCGCGACGCTGTGGGCCTCGGCCGCGGTCGGCTCGTGCGCCGGCGCCGATATGGTGGCGCAGGCGGCGGCGCTGACCGTGTTCGTGATCGCAGGCAACACGCTGCTGCGTCCGGTGGTCAATGCCATCAACCGCATCCCGCTGAACGAGAAGGCCTCGGAGGCGACCTATTACGTGAAGCTCGCGGTCTCGACCGAAGCGCTGCCCGTCCTGCGCGACCAGCTGGTGGAAAAGCTCGAGGCCGCGAATTATCCGGTCGCCGACGTCGCCGTGGTCGAGACCGGCGACGAATTCCTGGAGATCGTCGCGACTCTGGTCTCGACGGCGGTCGATCCCAACGAACTGAATGCGGTGGTCGTCGACTTGCAGCATCAGGCGGGCGTGCGCCACGCGACCTGGGAGAGCAACACCGCGGACTGAGTTCCGCCGGCTCTCGTCGTTCGGAACCATGCCGTTGCCGGATCGTTGGTCCTCGCGAACACGACGCGGGTGAACGAGATGGCTGCGGACCAGACCAGGTTGCGGAACAACATACTGATCGCCGCCGTAATGGTGGTGGCCGGCGTCGCGATAGCCTCGGTTTCGCTGCGCGAGATCGCCTCGTCCCCGCCGCAGGAGGTGGCACAGGCCACCCAGCCGCTGCAGCAGTCGCCGGAGCCGCAGAAAACGCCCCCGCCGGCCGAGTCAAAGCCCGGCGGCGACCGTCCGACCACGCCGGCGCCGGAGCCGGCCCGTCCCGATGCCGACGCGCAGAAGGGCGGCGCCAAGCCAGTGCTGCCGCCGGCGCCCGCCGAGAAGACCGCGCCGCCGATCAAGGAGAAATAGCCCGCCCGCCATTGTGACGCGCATTTGACGGCAGCTGCCGATTATACGCTCTCGCCTCCGTCGCCTCGCCGCTCCATAATCGACCCGTCACGCCAACGGCAGATGGGGCCATCATGAAGATCGAGGACGTCCGGCGCACCGCCTATTCGATGCCGCTCACCAACCCGTCGTTTCCGCCCGGACCCTACAGGTTCTACGATCGCGAATATTTCATCATCACCTACAAGACTGACCCCGAAGCGCTCGCCGCTATAGTGCCCGAGCCGCTCGAGGTCGCCGAGCCCGTGGTGAAGTACGAATTCATCCGCATGCCCGACTCGACCGGCTTCGGCGACTACACCGAGACCGGGCAGGTGATCCCGGTCCGCTTCAGGGGCGAGGAGGGTGCCTATACCCACGCGATGTACCTCGACGACGAGGCACCGATCGCCGGCGGCCGCGAGCTGTGGGGATTTCCGAAGAAGCTGGCGCGGCCCAAGATCGCGATCGAGAGCGACGTCCTGGTCGGCTCGCTGCATTACGGCTCGGTGCTCTGCGCTTCCGCCACGATGGGCTACAAGCACCGCAAGGTCGACCACGACAGCCTGCTCAGCGCGATGAAGGCGCCGAACTTCATTCTCAAGATCATCCCGCATGTCGACGGCAGCGCGCGGGTCTGCGAGCTGGTGCGCTTCCATCTCGAGGACATCACACTGAAGGAAGCCTGGACCGGCCCCGCCGCGCTCGGCCTGTTCCCACATGCGCTGTGCGACGTCGCCCGCCTGCCGGTGCGTGAGGTGGTCTCGGCGCTGCACTACAAGGCCGACCTGACGCTCGGCCTCGGCTCGGTGGCGTTCGACTATTTGGCGAAGTGACGGACGTCGAAAAAGAAAATGCCCGGCGCGGGGCCGGGCATTTCGATGGCAAAGTTCGGTGCGCTTTTCAGCGCACCAGAATGTTCTTGAACTGCCACGGATCGGACGTGTCGATGTCCTCCGGGAACAGGCCCGGGCGATCCGTCAGCGGGGTCCAGTCGGTGTAGTAGCCCTTGACCGGGCCGAGATAGGGCAGCTGGATTTCCAGCAGCCGTTCGAAGTCCATCTCGTCGGCCTCGACGATGCCTTCGTTCGGGTTCTCCAGTGCCCACACCATGCCGCCGAGCACGGCCGAGGTCACCTGCAGGCCGGTGGCGTTCTGGTAGGGCGCGAGGTCGCGGGTCTCTTCGATCGAGAGCTGCGAGCCGTACCAGTAGGCATTGTTGTCATGGCCGAACAGCAGCACGCCGAGCTCGTCGATGCCGTCGACGATCTCGTTCTCGTCGAGGATGTGGTGCTTTTCCTGCATCTTCGCGGCGCGGCCGAACATCTCATGCAGCGACAGCACGGCATCGTCACAGGGATGATAGGCATAGTGGCAGGTCGGCCGGTAGATCGCCGTGCCGGATGCGTCGCGCACCGTGAAGTAATCGGAGATCGAGATCGACTCGTTGTGGGTGACGAGGAAGCCATATTGCGCGCCGCGGGTCGGGCACCAGGTGCGCACGCGCGTGTTGGCGCCGGGCTGCATCAGATAGATGGCAGCACCGCAGCCGGCTTCGTGAGTCCGCGCATTCTCCGGCATCCATTTTTCATGGGTACCCCAGCCGAGCTCGGAGGGCTGCACGCCTTCCGACAGAAAACCTTCCACCGACCAGGTGTTGACGAAGACGTCCGGCTCCTTCGGCGACTTGGCGCGCTGGGTGTCGCGTTCGGCGATGTGGATGCCCTTGACGCCGGCCTGCCGCATCAGGTCGGCCCATTCGGCGCGGGTCTTGGGCTTGGGGGCGTTGAGCTTCAGATCGGCGGCGACGTTGAGCAGCGCCTGCTTGACGAAGAACGAGACCATGCCGGGATTGGCGCCGCAGCAGGAGACGGCCGTGGTCGAGCCCGCGGGGCGCGCCTTCTTGGCGGCCAGCGTCACTTCGCGCAGGGCGTAGTTGGAGCGCGCTTCCGGACCCTTCGACGCGTCGAAATAGAAGCCGAGCCAGGGCTCGTTGACGGTGTCGATATAAAGCGCGCCGACCTCGTTGCAGAGCTCCATGATGTCGGTGGAGCCGGTATCGACCGAGAGATTGACGCAAAAGCCCTGGCCGCCGCCTTCGGTAAGCAGCGGGGTCAGCAACTCGCGATAATTGTCCTTGGTCACCGCCTTCTGGATGAATTTGACATTGTGCTTCTCGCAATGCGCCTTGCGGCCCTCGTCCTTCGGGTCGATCACGGTGACGCGCGACTTGTCGTAATCGAGGTGCCGCTCGATCAGCGGCAACGTACCTTTGCCGATGGAGCCGAAGCCGACCATGACGATCGGGCCGGTGATCTTCGCGTAGATCTGCGAGGAGGGACTCATCATTTTCTCCAGGAGAGTGCCTAGCGGCGGCTAGAGTGGATCAGGGGTTACGTCGCTTTGCGGTGACTTCGATCTCGACCTTCATCTCCGCCTTGTAGAGCCCGGCGACGATCAGCAGCGTGGCAGCCGGGCGGATGTCGCCGAGAACCTCGCCGCAGACCGCGAAATGCGCTTCCGCGTCACTGACGTCAGTGAGGTAGTAGGTCGCGCGGACGATGTCGGCCATCGCAAAGCCTCCCTCTTTCAGGGCAGCCTCGATGGTCTTGAAGCAGTTCCGTGACTGGCTCGTGACATCGCCGGGCATGGTCATCGTGGTGTAGTCGTAGCCGGTGGTTCCGGCGACGAAGGCGAAGTCGCCGTCGATCACGGCGCGGCTGTAGCCGGCGGTCTTCTCGAATGGCGAACCTGTGGAAATCAGGCGACGGGACATGTCTTGACCTCGACTGAAAATGGGCTTGGCGCGGGGTTTACGGGCATTTTCAACACCCGTGCAACCCCCCGAATACTAACCTGACGGCAGGCTCAGCGGGACTGCTGCGTGGTGTCCGGCGGCGTCGGCGGCGAGCCGGCCCAGCGCCGGATCAGGATATCCCTGACGATCATCACCGAGATCAGCACCAGCATGACCGTGGTGACGAGGCCGCGCCAACGCGGACGCGCGGCATCGCTGGCGGAAAGGTTCTCCGACATGGCGGCCGCCCTAAGCCGCGTGCGGCACGGCGAGCGGTGCCTTCCGGGACCGGGCACGCGAGGCCCTGGTCTTCAGCGGGGCGCCGGTCGGCACGATCATGCCCCAGGCGCTGTCCAGCGCGCCCTCGACCAGCTCGAGGCCGAGCAGCCGCTCGCGCTCGAACGCGCCGGGCAGCAACAACTCGCCGGTCTTGGTGGCGGAGAAGCCGTAACGGGCATAGTAGGGCGCGTCGCCGAGCAGGATCACCGCGCCGTGGCCGCGCGTCTTGGCGACCGTCAGCGCGCGCGCCATGAGCGCGGCGCCGACGCCGAGGCCGCGGCAGTCGCCGTCGACTGCCAGCGGCCCCAGCATCAGCGCGCTGCGGCCCCCCGCGCTGACGTGCCACAACCGCACGGTTCCAACCAGCCGGCCGTCCTGGCGCACGGCCGCAAGGCTCAGGCCTTCGGCGGGCGCGCGTCCGTCGCGCAGGCGCTGGCAGGTGCGCGTATGGCGGTTGTCGCCAAAGCAGGCATCCAGCAGCGCTTCGCGTGCGACGACGTCCGAGGCACGCTCCGCACGGATCGCGAACGGAGCGGTTTCTCGGATGAGGGCAACGGCGGTGTTCCGTTTAGCAGTCATGGCACGTCAGTCCTCGCTCGCAACGGCATGGCGTACGCCGCGGCAAGCGTCGTTGGAAAAACTCGAAAATGGATCGGAGAGGAGCCGGCGGGGCCGGCTCCCGGTTCAGGCCTCGACTATGAGGCAGGTCAGATGTGGTAGGTCCGCAGCGGCGGAATGCCGTTGAAGGCCACTGACGAGTAGGTCGACGTATAGGCGCCGGTGCCTTCGATCAGCAGCTTGTCGCCGATCTCGAGCGTCACCGGGAGCGGATACGGCAGCTTCTCGTACAGCACGTCGGCGCTGTCGCAGGTGGGCCCAGCGAGCACGCACGGCGTCATGTCCGCCCCGTCATGCGGGGTGCGGATGGCGTAGCGGATCGACTCGTCCATCGTCTCGGCGAGACCGCCGAACTTGCCGATGTCCAGGTACACCCAGCGCACCTCGTCCTCGTCGCTCTTCTTCGAGATCAGAACGACTTCGGTCTCGATGATGCCGGCATTGCCGACCATGCCGCGGCCCGGCTCGATGATCGTCTCCGGGATCTGGTTGCCGAAATGCTTGCGCAGGGCACGGAAGATCGACCGGCCGTACTGCAGCACGGGCGGCACGTCCTTCAGGTACTTGGTCGGGAAGCCGCCACCCATGTTGACCATGGTCAGGTTGATGCCGCGCTCGGCGCAGTCGCGGAATACGGTCGAGGCCATGGCGAGCGCGCGGTCCCACGCCTTCACCTTGCGCTGCTGCGAGCCGACATGGAACGAGATGCCGCACGGCTCGAGCCCAAGGCGCTTGGCGAGGTCGAGCACCTCGACCGCCATCTCCGGGTCGCAGCCGAACTTGCGCGACAGCGGCCACTCGGCGCCGGCGCAATCATAGAGGATGCGGCAGAACACCTTGGCGCCGGGGGCGGCGCGGGCGATCTTCTCGACCTCGGCGGCGCAGTCGACCGCGAACAGGCGAATGCCGAGCGCGAAGGCACGCGCGATATCGCGCTCCTTCTTGATCGTGTTGCCGAAGGAAATGCGGTCCGGCGTCGCGCCGGCGGCCAGCGCCATCTCGATTTCCGCAACAGTCGCGGTGTCGAAGCAGGAGCCGAGCGAGGCGAGCAGCGACAGCACTTCGGGCGCCGGGTTGGCCTTGACCGCGTAGAACACGCGGCTGTCCGGCAGCGCCTTGGCGAAGGTCTGGTAGTTGTCGCGCACGACCTCGAGGTCGACGACGAGGCACGGCTCGGTGTCGAGACCTTCGCTGCGGCGGTGACGCAGGAATTCCTGGATACGTTCGGTCATGGCACTCTCCAACGGCCCCAGCGACGGGACCGCATCAACGTGACGTCGGATAAGAGCGCTCTGGCCACATCGCGCGATGGAGGCGCGCTGAGGCCAAGGGACTCAAACCAGACTGTGCTGCCGTGGATTGGTTGGGAGAGTTTCCCACCCACTCACCTGGCAATGAAGGACAAGCCTTTTCAGTAGCCCGCGCCGGCGTTGGACCGCCGGTAGAGACCAAAAAAGCCCGATCCGTCGTTGCTTTAAGTCGCGTCCCCCGTTGAGAGCGGGGTGCGCCGGTTCGCCTCCGGCTGCCAGTCACGGTTGCAAGAAGTGGCGAGACCTTCAACGGCATCCCTGGAGAGAGATGCTGGCCGCCTTGTCCGTCTTAACTGACGGGAGCGACCCTCGGTTCTTCCACCCCTTGGCGGCTGTCCGGCCTCTTGTCCGGATACCTACCGACTGACACACGACCACAGGCACGTGCGAAATTGGGCAAGGCAGGAAATAAGTCTTTTGAATTGGCTTCGCAAGAATTTTTTTGCGATCGCGACAAATTTCCCTAACGCGTGCTTGCGATCTCGCGCTGAGCACGCGTCTCGCGACGCTGAAGATGAACGGCTGTTAAGATTGCCTAACGAAGCGTGTGCGTTTTAGCCCTGTGCCGCAGGGCTTTCTTGAATCGTGCGGCTCAGGCGCGACGCGTGAACGGCTCGACGCGCTGCGCGGCGCGGATGAAGGCGATCATGATCAGGACGCCGACGCCGAACAGCACGGCCTGCAGGATGTGCGCGCCGAGATCGTCGAGCCCGAGCAGGATCGCGAGCGCCCAGCCGCCGGCGAACGCCGCGCCGAACACCTCGGCGCCGATCAGGATCGCCGCGGAGATCACGGTGATGACGCTCGGCCAGGCGATGGTGCGGGTGGCGGAAGTGGTGGGCTGCGTGCTCATGGAATAGGTCCTGTTCAGGGGGCGCAATCTCTCCGAAAAGTGCCCTTCTATCAAGCGCAAAAGGCGCAAAAATGCCGCATCGCGTGATATAGATTGGCCTGATTTTCAAGGCGAAAAACGGGACATTCGATGTCAGAAACCAGCGCACCGGCCGAGGCCAATCCGCTCCTGAAGGCGTGGCACACGCCGTTCGAGACGCCGCCCTTCGCCGAGATCCTGCCGGAGCATTTCCTGCCCGCCTTCGAGCAGGCCTTTGCCGATCACTCGGCGGAAGTCGCCGCGATCACCCATGATCCGACGCAGCCCGACTTCGACAACACCATCACCGCGATGGAGCGCTCCGGCCGACTGCTGTCGAAGGTCGCCGCGGTGTTCTACGACCTGGTCTCGGCGCACTCCAACCCGCAGATCCTGGAGATCGACAAGGAAGTGTCGCTCAGAATGGCGCGGCACTGGAATCCGATCATGATGAACGCCGTGCTGTTTGGCCGCATCGCCATGCTGCACGAGAAGCGCGCCAAGCTCGGCCTGACCGGCGAGCAGTTGCGGCTGCTGGAACGCACCTACACACGCTTCCACCGCGCCGGCGCCGGGCTCGACGAGGCCGCAAAGGTCAGGATGGCCGAGATCAACGAGCGCCTCGCCCACCTCGGCACCTCGTTCAGCCACCATTTGCTCGGCGACGAGCAGGACTGGTTCATGGAGCTCGGCGAAGCCGACCGCGCCGGCCTCTCCGACACATTTGTGGCGGCCGCCAAGGCTGCGGCGGAAGAGCGCGGCATGGCCGGCAAGGCGATCGTGACGCTGTCGCGCTCCTCGGTCGAGCCGTTCCTGCAAAGCTCGGAGAGCCGCGACCTGCGCGAGAAGGTCTACAAGGCCTTCACCGCCCGCGGCGACAACGGCAATTCCAACGACAACAACGAGACCATCGTCGAGATCCTCAAGCTGCGCGAGGAGCGCGCGGGGATTTTGGGCTATCCGACCTACGCCGCCTACCGGCTCGAGGATTCCATGGCCAAGACCCCGGAGGCCGTGCGCGGCCTGCTGGAGCGGGTCTGGAAGCCGGCCCGGGCGCGGGCGCTCGCCGACCGCGACGCGCTGCAGGCGCTGATCGCCGAGGAGGGCGGCAATTTCTCCCTGGCGCCCTGGGACTGGCGCCACTACGCCGAAAAGCTCCGCCAGCGCCGCGCCAATTTCGACGATTCCGCGATCAAGCCCTATCTGGTGCTCGACCACATGATCGAGGCCGCCTTCGACTGCGCCACCCGCCTGTTCGGCATCACTTTCGAGGAGCGCAAGGACATTCCGGTCTGGCACCCCGACGTCCGGGTCTGGGAGGTCAAGGATCGCGCCGGCCAGCACAAGGCGCTGTTCTATGGCGACTACTTCGCCCGGCCCTCGAAGCGGTCCGGCGCCTGGATGACCTCGCTGCGCGACCAGGAGCGGCTTGACGCCGAGGTCGCGCCGCTGGTCATCAATGTCTGCAACTTCGCCAAGGGCGCCGACGGCGCGCCGTCGCTGCTGTCGCCCGACGACGCGCGGACCCTGTTCCACGAGTTCGGCCACGGCCTGCACGGCATGCTCTCGGACGTGACCTATCCGTCGCTGTCGGGCACCTCCGTCTTCACCGACTTCGTCGAGCTGCCCTCGCAGCTCTACGAGCACTGGCAGGAGCGACCCGAGGTGCTGCAGCGTTTCGCCCGCCACTACCAGACCGGCGAGCCGCTGCCGGACGATTTGCTGAAGCGCTTCCTGGCCGCGCGCAAGTTCAACCAGGGCTTTGCCACAGTGGAGTTCGTCTCGTCGGCGCTGGTCGACCTCGAATTCCACACCCAGCCGGCGGCCGCCTGCGGCGACGTCCGCGCCTTCGAGCGCAGGGAGCTGGAGAAGATCGGCATGCCCGCCGAGATCTCGCTGCGGCACCGGCCGACCCAGTTCGGCCACATCTTCTCCGGCGACCACTACGCGTCAGGCTATTACAGCTACATGTGGTCGGAGGTGATGGACGCCGATGCCTTCGGCGCCTTCGAGGAGGCCGGCGACATCTTCGATCCGGCGACCGCCAAGCGGCTGCATGACGACATCTATTCGTCGGGCGGCTCGCGCGATCCGGAGGAGGCCTACATCGCGTTCCGCGGCCGCGAGCCCGAGCCGGACGCGCTGCTGCGGCGCCGCGGCCTGCTCGAGACCCCCGAGGTGGCCTGAAGGTGCGGCCCGCCTGCAACCGCCTGATCGGCTGGCTCGTGCTGGCTGCCGCCGCAGTCCTCGGCGCGGCGGCCGCGCAGGCCCACCCCCATGTCTGGATCACGGCGAAGAGCGAACTGATCTACGCGCCCGACGGCACCATCACCGGGGTCCGCCACGCCTGGACCTTCGACGACATGTTCTCGACCTATGCGCTGCAGGGCCTCGAGACCAAGGTCAAGGGCGCCTACAGCCGCGAGGAGCTGGCGCCGCTGGCGCAGACCAATGTCGAGTCGCTGAAGGAATACGCCTACTTCACCTTCGCCAAGGCCGACGGCAAGAAGCAGAAGTTTTCGGAGCCGGTCGACTATTTCCTCGAATACAAGGATACGGCGCTGACGCTGCACTTCACCCTGCCGGCGAAGACGCCGTTCAAGGCGAAGGAGCTCTCGCTGGAGGTGTTCGACCCGACCTACTTCATCGACTTCCAGTACGTGCAGCAGGACCCGGTCAAGCTGGTCGGCGCGGCCGCCGACTGCAAGATCCAGTTCCAGCGGCCGAATGACGGCACCGCGGCCGCGCAGAAGCTTGGCGAGCAGAACTTTCTCGACGGCGGCAATGCCAATTTCGGCATGATGTTCGCCAACAAGATCACGGTGGAATGCCCATGACGCCGATCGTCTCCCGCGCGGTGCGCGGCCTCGCGCTCTCCGCTGTGGTGCTGACCGCGTTCGCGTTGCTCGACGCGTCCGCGCACGCGCTGCTGGCGCAAAATCCGTTCGGCGCGCCGCGCACCGCGCCGGAGCCGCAGGGCGGCCTGGTCGGCTGGCTGCTGGCAAAGCAGTCGGAGTTCTACCGCGAGATCTCGGCGGCGATCCGCGCGGCGAAATCCGACGGCTCGGCGGTCGGGACACTGCTTGGGATCTCGTTTGCCTACGGCATCTTCCATGCCGCCGGCCCCGGCCACGGCAAGGCGGTGATCTCCTCCTACATGGTTGCCAACCGCGAGACCGCGCGGCGCGGCATCGTGCTGTCGTTCGCCTCGGCGTTGATGCAGTCGCTGGTCGCCGTGCTGATCGTCGGGATCGGCGCCTGGCTGCTCAACGCGACCGCGAAGACGATGTGCGGGGCGGAGCGGGCGGTCGAGATCGCAAGCTACGTGCTGATCGCGCTGTTCGGCGCCCGCCTGGTCTGGGTCAAGGGCGGCGGCTTCATCCGCGCGCTGCAGGTGCCGCGCCCGGCGCTGGCCGGCGCGCATCAGCACGATCACGGCGACCACGGCCATGATCACCACCATCGTCACGCGCATCACGATCACGGCCATGATCATCACCACGACCACGGTCACAGCCATGATCATGATCACGGTCACGTCCATGACGAGCATTGCGGCCACTCGCACGGCCCGACGCCGGCCGAACTGGCCGGCCCCGGCGGCTGGCGGCGCGGCCTCAGCGCGATCCTCACCGTCGGGATCCGGCCGTGCTCGGGCGCGATCCTGGTGCTGGTGTTTGCGCTGGCGCAGGGCCTGTTCTGGGCCGGCATCGCCGCGACCTTCGTCATGGGCCTCGGCACCGCGATCACGGTCGCGGCGATCGCGCTGGTCGCGGTCTCGGCGCGCGGCATGGCCGAGCGGCTCAGCGCCGCGCGCGACGGCGGCGGCATGCTGATCATGCGCGGCCTGGAATTCGCCGCCGCCGGGCTCGTGCTGCTGTTCGGGATCGGGCTGCTGTTCGGCTACGTCGCGGCCGAGCGGGTGACGTGCTTCTAGAACTTAGACCCACGAAGCCAGTCACCGATCCGTCATCCTGAGGTGCGAGCCCTTGCGAGCCTCGAAGGATGAATCGGCCACCAGCGGGGCCGTGCATCCTTCGAGGCTCGCCGAAGAGGCGAGCGCCTCAGGATGACGGATCACTTGGCCTACCCCGTCACATAGCCCCTCAGCGCCGGCAGCAGGAAGATCGCGATGTTGATCGCAAAGCCGATGCTCCAGAGGATCGAGCGCAGCGTCGGGCGGTTGCCGACATAGGTCAGGACGTAGGCGATGCGCACGATCAAGAACAGCACCGCCAGTTCGTCGATCAGCCGCAGCGGGCCGACGCGGAATTCGGCGAGCAGCACCGCGAAGGCAAAGAACGGGAAGGCCTCGAGGCCGTTCTGGTGGGCGCCGAGCGCCCGCGAGCGGAACGGATCGTCGTAGAACTCGGGATCGCGCGGCCGCGAATTGTCGAAACCGCGAGCGCTGGACCATTTCGCCGACAGGATCGTCAGGAGCGAGAGCATCAGCGTCCCGAAGACGCACCATTCGGCGACCGTCATGGTTCCTCCCATTTTCGGGGTGGAAACTAGCCAAGGAGCACTCGGCTTGACAAGGTTGGAGCAACGCGCGAAGCCCAAACCTGTCCTGAGCACGCCTGTCATGAGAACACCATCATGAGCACGGTCATTCCCTTCGAGAGCGCGAAGCCCGCCGCGGCGGCGAAGCCTGCGCGCGTCGGCGTGCTGCTGGTCAATCTCGGCACGCCGGATACCGCGGACGCCGCGGGCGTGCGGGTTTATCTGAAGGAATTTCTGTCCGATCCGCGGGTGATCGAGGACCAGGGCCTGGTCTGGAAGCTGATCCTCAACGGCATCATTTTGCGCGTCCGCCCGGCCCGCAAGGCGCGCGACTATCTGAAGATCTGGAACACCGAGAAGGACGAGTCGCCGCTCAAGACCATCACGCGCTCGCAGGCCGCAAAGCTTGCGGATGCGATCGCCGATCACGACCATGTCGTGGTCGATTGGGCGATGCGCTACGGCAACCCGTCGATCCAGGCGCGGATCGAGGCGCTGGCGGCGCAGGGCTGCAGCCGCCTGCTGGTGGTGCCGCTCTATCCGCAATATTCCGCCGCGACCTCGGCCACCGTCTGCGACGAGGCTTTCCGCGTGCTCGCCGGCATGCGCGCGCAGCCGATCCTGCGGGTGACGCCGCCGTATTACGACGATTCCGACTACATCGAGGCGCTGGCCTCGTCGATCAATGCGCATGTGGCGACGCTGCCGTTCCAGCCCGAGATCATCGTCGCCTCGTTCCACGGCATGCCGAAGGAATATGTCGACAAGGGCGATCCCTACCAGGCGCAATGCGTGGCGACGACCGACGCCCTGCGCAAGCGGCTCGGACTCGAAGCCTCGAAACTGATCCTCACCTTCCAGTCGCGCTTCGGCAACGCCGAGTGGCTGCAGCCCTATACCGACAAGACCGTCGAGCGGCTGGCCAAGGAGGGCGTGCGCCGGATCGCCGTGGTCACGCCGGGCTTCTCCGCGGACTGCCTGGAGACGCTGGAGGAGATAGCGCAGGAGAACGCCGAGATCTTTCGGCACAATGGCGGCGAGCAGTTTGCCGCGATCCCCTGCCTCAACGACAGCGACGGCGGCATGGACGTGATCCGCCACCTGGTGCTGCGCGAGCTGCAGGGCTGGATTTGAGAAGTCTGGATTTGAGAAGTCTGGATCTGATCGTTAACGATCCGTGACGCCGGACATATCCCTGTCGCCGTTCACCCTTCATACATCTGGCGGCCCGCACAACCACCACCTACGTCATGGTCAAACAACAGCCGGCTGAACCGGCGCAGCGGTCCTGCCGACCAATGCACGACCGCATCCGGCGCCGATCGTGCCGGCCTTGGAGGACTTTATGACTGGTTTCGATATTTTCGCGATCGCGTTTGTTCTTCTCGTCATCGTCACGCTGTTCGCCGGCGTCAAGACCGTCCCGCAGGGGTTTGACTGGACCATCGAGCGGTTCGGCAAATACACTCGCACGCTGTCGCCCGGCCTCAATCTGATCGTGCCGTATTTCGATCGCATCGGGCGCAAGATCAACATGATGGAGCAGGTGATCGACATCCCCGAGCAGGAGGTGATCACCAAGGACAACGCCACCGTGACGGTCGACGGCGTCGCCTTCTACCAGGTGTTCGACGCCGCCAAGGCGAGCTACGAGGTCGCCAATCTCAATCAGGCGATCACCGTCTTGACCATGACCAACATCCGTTCGGTGATGGGCTCGATGGACCTCGACCAGGTGCTGTCGCATCGCGACGAGATCAACGAGCGGCTGCTGCGCGTGGTCGACGCCGCGGTGTCGCCCTGGGGCGTCAAGGTCAACCGCATCGAGATCAAGGACATCGTGCCGCCGGCCGACCTCGTCGAGGCGATGGGCCGGCAGATGAAGGCCGAGCGCGTCAAGCGCGCCGACATTTTGCAGGCGGAAGGCCAGCGGCAATCGGAAATCCTGCGCGCCGAGGGCGCCAAGCAGGGCCAGATCCTGCAGGCCGAAGGCCGCCGCGAAGCCGCCTTCCGCGACGCCGAGGCGCGCGAGCGGCTCGCCGAGGCCGAGGCCAAGGCGACCCAGATGGTCTCGGAATCGATCGCCAAGGGCGACGTCGCCGCGCTGAACTATTTTATTGCCGACAAATACATCAAGGCGTTCGGCCAGCTCGCGGAGTCGCCGAACCAGAAGGTCTTGATGCTGCCGATCGAGACCTCGAGCGTGCTCGGCTCGCTCGCCGGCATCGGCGAGATCGCCCGCGCCACGTTTGGCGAGAGCGCGGTCTCCGCCACCGCCGCCGCGCGGCGCGGCTCGGTGCCTCCGGCGGGGCCAACGCCGCCGGCACCACCGCCGGTGCCGCAGCGCTGAGGAGCGTGACGGCACCGTGCCTGCAATGATAGAGGTCGTGTCATGGCCGAGATGTTTTCGACATTGGGCACCTGGAACTGGCTGATCTTCGGCTTCATCCTGATGGCGCTGGAGCTATTGGCGCCCGGCGTGTTCCTGTTCTGGCTCGGGCTCGCGGCGCTCCTGGTCGGCCTCCTGTCGTTCGTGTTCACGCCGTCCTGGCAGACGCAGCTTTTGATGTTCGCGGTGTTTGCGGTGGCCGCCGTGCCGGCGTGGCGGCATTTTGCCCGGAGCACGCGGGAGGCGAGCAAGAGCAATCCGTTCCTCAACCGCCGCAACGAGGCCCTGATCGGCCGCGAGTTCACGCTGGAGAAGCCGATCATCGACGGGACAGGCACGGTGCGGATCGACGACACCATCTGGCGCGTCGCCGGCCCCGACATGCCGGCCGGCAGCCGGGTCAAGGTGGTCGGCGCCGATGGCGCCAGCCTGACGGTCGCGATGGCATAGACGCTTCCTTCACCGCTCCCCGCCTGCGGGGAGAGGTCGCCGCGCCCTTGCGCGGCGGGTGAGGGGGTACAGGTCTTAACGCTCGGCTCGCTGGCGGAGATCGCCCCTCACCCCGACCCTCTCAGAGCGAGCTCCGCTCGTCTCGGCCCCGCGAAGGGCGGGAGAGGGAGCAGATCAGCCCACCTGCTTGCTCCATCGCTCTGCAAAACGATTGAGCGGCGTAAAGGTCTGAAACAGCTCCCGGCCCAGCCCGGTGAGCCGATAGCCATCGTCCGTCAGCTCGACAAAACCCGCCTCGCGCAATTCGCTCAGCCGCGTCTGCAGGATCGTCGGCGAGGCCTCGTCGCAGGCCGTGCGCAGCGCGCGCGACGTCAGCGTGCTCTCGCGCAGCTCCCAGACGATCCGCAAGGTCCAGCGCCGCCCGAGCAGGTCGAGCAGCGCCATGATCGGGCGGCCGCTGCGCGAGCCGCGGACGCTGCGCGGTGCGGATGGAACCTGCTTCGCCATGCCGAATCCCTCTTGCGCAGTGCTACAGATATTGTAGCGTATCGCTACAGTATTTGTAGCAAGGAGCTTTGGCCATGTCACGCATTGCGCCGCTCGAACCACCGTACCCGGCCGAGGTCCAACAACATTTCGACCGCATCATGCGCGGCGCGCCGCCGCTGGTGCTGTTCCGCGTCATGGCCGGCCATCCGCGCGCCTGGGACAAGTTTCGCGGCGGCAGCCTCTTGGATCGCGGGCCGCTGTCGCTCAGGGCGCGCGAGATCGTGATCGATCGCACCTGTGCGAAAAATGCCTGCGAGTATGAATGGGGCGTGCATGTCGCCGCCTTCGGCGCGGCCGCTGGGCTGTCGGAGCAGCAGGTCCGCGCCACCGTGCATGACAAGGCCGATGCCGATTGCTGGTCGCCGGCCGAACAGGCGATGCTGGCGGCGGTCGACGCGCTGCATGCTCGGGCGACGCTCGATGATGCCGAGTTCGCGGCGCTCGCCGCGCATTATGATGAGGATCAGATCCTGGAGATCATTTTGCTGTGCGGCTTCTACCGCACGGTGTCGTATCTCGCGAATTCGCTGGCCCTGCCGCTCGAGGCGACCGCGGCGCGGTTTCCGCAATGAGAATGCAGGTTGGGTTAGCGAAGCGTAACCCACCGTGTCTCGCGCCGAAGGTGGTGGGTTACGCCTTCGGCTAACCCACCCTACGGACCGCGAGTGCTACGCCACGCCCGCCCGCAGCAGATCGTGCAGATGGATGATGCCGACCGGCTTCTTCGCATCGGTCACGATCAGCGTCGTGATCTTCGAGGCGTTGAGCAGCTCCAGCGCCTCGCCGGCCAGGGTGTCGCGGCCGATCGTCTTCGGCGTCTTGGTCATGACCTCGTCGACCGACAGGGTCAGCAGGTCGGGGCGCATCTGCCGGCGCAAATCGCCGTCGGTGACGATGCCGACGAGATGGCCGTGGCGGTCGACGATGCCGACGCAGCCAAAGCCCTTCGAGGTCATCTCGACCAGCGCGTCCGACATCTTGGTGCCGAGCGGCTTCAGCGGCACCGTGTCGCCGGTATGCATCAGGTCGCGGGCGTATTTCAGCAGCGCGCCGAGCTTGCCGCCCGGATGCAGCACGCTGAAATCGGTCGAGGTGAAGCCGCGGCCCTCCAGCAGCGCGATCGCCAGCGCATCGCCGAGCGCCAGCATCATCAGCGAGGACGTGGTCGGTGCGAGGTTGTGCGGGCAGGCCTCGCGCGCCTTCGGCAGCGTCAGCTGCACGTCGGCGGCCTTGCTCAGCGTCGAATCCTTGTCGGCGGTCATCGCGATCAAGGGGATGCCGAAGCGCGCCGCATAGGCGATCAGGTTGCGCATCTCCGGCTGCTCGCCGGACCACGACAGCGCCAGGATGACGTCGTCGGCGGTGATCATGCCGAGGTCGCCATGGCTGGCTTCCGCGGCATGCACGAAGAACGCCGGCGTGCCGGTCGAGGCGAAGGTCGCGGCGACCTTGCGGCCGATATGACCGGACTTGCCGAGCCCGGTGACGATCACGCGGCCCTTGGCGTTGCGGATCAGGTCGGACGCCGCCGTGAAGGACGGGCCGAGGTCGGATTTCAGCGCCGCGGTCAGCGCGGCGACGCCGCCGGCTTCGGCATCGAGGGTGCGGAGCGCTGATTGAACGGCGCCGTCATCGCGGCCGGATGATTTGGTCATCAGCGGTTTCGGTTTGGCCATACTGGATTCCAGGGGAGGGGCTTTGCGCCCCGGGCGTCTCCCTTAGCACGCTCTTTTCCGCGATGCGACGCGCACCCGCCAATCCTCAACGGCCCATTAACCATAATTGTTTTAACTCCATTAAGGACGTTTTCCGCCGCCGGGTGGGATGCGTACGTCAAGTGCATGAATTCGTTGGAGTATTTTCCATCGTGGTGCGGAGGCCTGCAAGCGGCCGGGATCGGCGCGGACGTGTTGTTCGCGTGGCCTTGTTATGCCTCGTGCTGACCGCGCCAGGCGGGCTCGCCCGGGCCCAGACCGTGACGCCCGACCTGTTCAGCCCGAACCGGCAGAGCCAGGTCGTCGACCCGAATTCCCCGCTGCGCCGGACCACGGCGGATGTGCTCGATCCCCTCAACGGCCTGAGGCTGCCTGACCCGGACCGCGATCGCGAGCGCGAGCGGCGTTCGTCGAGGTCGTCATCGACTTCGACGACGACACGCGGCGGCCAGCTCCCGGCCACGGGGCTCTCCACCGCCGCGACCGGCGCCGCGACGTCAGGCTACGACTCGCTCAACCGCAAGCGGCTGAAGCCGAAATACTATCCGGGCCAGGTGAAGCCGAAGCCGTCGCCGGGACCCGGCTCGCCGGTGCCGACGGCGCCGCCGCTGAACGCGTCAGGGCAGTTGCGGCTGTCGATCCCGCCGTCGGAGACCGCCAGCAAGCCGCCGCTGCCGCCGGCGATGGCCGGCACCGTGGTCGGCCAGCCGCCGCGCAAACGGCTGAAGATCGACGACGATCCGTTCGGCGCGATCGGCGATTACGCCGGCTCGTTCCTGATCAAGACCGCGGTCGAGGTGATGGGCGGCTACGACACCAATCCTGGTCGGCTGAACTCTCCGCAGGGCAAGGGCTTCTATGTCATCGCGCCGGAATTCCTCGCGGTGTCCGACTGGGAGCGCCACGCCGTCGTCGCCGATCTGCGCGGCTCCTTCACCGGCTACGGCTCCGGGCTGACGCCGAATGCCGACGGCACTCCGCTGTCGGCGCCGCTCGACGTCGACCGGCCGAACTTCACCGGCCATATCGACGGCCGCATCGACGTCACCAGGGACACCCGCCTGCTGGGACAGGCGCGGCTGTTCGTCTCGACCGACAATCCCGGCAGCCCGAACGTGCAGGCCGGCCTCGCCCGATATCCGGTCTACTCCACGGTCGGCGGCACCTTCGGCATCGATCAGAATTTCAACCGCCTGCAGGTCTCCGCCGGCGCCACCATCGACCGCACCGACTATCAATGGTCGAAGCTCACCGACGGCACCTCTTCGTCGAACGACGACCGCAACTTCACCCAGTATGGCGGCGTCGGCCGCGTCAGCTACGAGCTCAACCCCGCGGTCAAGCCGTTCGTCGAAGTGCAGGGCGACAGCCGGGTGCATGATCTCTTTCTCGACCGCAACGGCTACGCGCGCGATTCGTCGGGTGGCTACGCCAAGGCCGGCACTTCCTTCGAATTCTCGCGGCTGTTGTTCGGCGAGATCTCGATCGGCTACGGGATGCGCAATTATGTCGACACGAGGCTCAACCGGCTCGAGGGCCTGCTCACCACCGCGTCGCTGACCTGGACAGTGACGCCGCTGACCACGGCAAAGTTCTTCTCCGACACCCAGCTCGGCGAGACCACACTGCCCGGCAGCTCCGGCGTGCTGTCGCGCACGTACACCGTCGAGGTCGACCACGACTTCCGCCGCTGGCTGACCGCCATCGGCAAGTTCACCTACGGCACGCTCGAGTACAAGGGCGGCGAGAACCGCGACGACACCATCTACTCGGTGTCCGCCGATTTGATCTACAAGATGACCCGCAGCCTCTGGATCAAGGGCACCCTGCGCCGCGACTGGCTGGATTCGAACATCGCGGGCAATAGCTCGGCCTCGACGGTGGTGATGCTGGGCGTGCGGGTGCAGAATTAGCGTGTGTCCTGACCGCAGACCGCCGCGCGCGCGACTCAAGGTACCAGAACCGGGTGATCCAAGTAGCTCGCTGTATGCTATCATTCCGCTGTTAGAGAAGGGCCGTCACATGCCTACGTCTTTGCTAGAACGTCGGACTGAATTTCCGTCATCGCGTTTTTTCATTGCGATCGGCGTTGGACGCGTCGTTATGGTTGGCCTTATTGCTTCGCATGCACCTGTCATCGTTTGGGTGAGGGATGTAGGGCAGCCCAAATTCGTTGAAGTAAATCCGGCCAACCGCCACTGACCATCTTAATCGACTTTGCGGCAATGCGGGAATGCGTGACGAGCCGTCTGCTGTAGACTCGCGGTGTCATGCTCCGCGAAAGCGGGGCATCCAGTACGCCGCGGCTTCTCGGCTCAAGCGCTGGCGTCTCTGGAATACTGGATCGCCCGCTTTCGCGGGCGATGACAGTTGCGTGTGTGGATGTGGCTCGGCCGACCGCCGCGTTACCGCGGCAGGTCCGTCTTCCCCATCAGGAAGCTGTCGATCGAGCGAGCGCAGAGGCGGCCTTCGCGGATCGCCCAGACCACCAGCGACTGGCCGCGGCGCATGTCGCCGGCGGAGAAGATTTTTGGCTGCGAGGTCTGGTAGTCGTGCAGGTTGGCGCGGACGTTGCCGCGCTGGTCGAGATCGACGCCCAGCGTCCTGAGCAGGCCCTCGTGCACCGGATGCACAAAGCCCATCGCCAGCAGCACGAGCTCGGCGTCGAGCGTGAACTCGGTGCCGGGCAGCGGCTTGAACTTGTCGTCGACCTTGATGCAGTGAAGCTTTGCGACCTTGCCGTCGACACCTTCGAACTTCTGGGTCAGCACGGCGAACTCGCGCGCCGCGCCCTCGGCCTGGCTCGACGAGGTCCGCATCTTCAGCGGCCAGTTCGGCCAGGTCACGCCCTTGTTCTCGCGCTCGGGCGGCGCCGGCATGATCTCGAGCTGGGTCACCGACTTGGCGCCTTGGCGGAACGAGGTACCGATGCAGTCCGAGCCGGTGTCGCCGCCGCCGATCACGACGACATGCTTGCCGCCAGCGAGGATGTCGGTCACGCCGTTCAGCGGCTCGCCGGAGACGCGGCGGTTCTGCTGCGGCAGGAAATCCATCGCGAAGTGGATCCCCTGGAGGTCGCGGCCGGGGATCGGCAGGTCGCGCGGCGCCTCGGCGCCGCCGGTCAGCGCCACCGCGTCGTATTGCTTGGCCAGCTCATTCGGGTCGATCGCGCCGGGGGCGGAGCCGCCGACCGGCTTGCCGTAATGGAAGGTGACGCCCTCGGCCTCCATCTGCGCGACGCGGCGGTCGATGATACCCTTCTCCATCTTGAAGTCGGGGATGCCGTAGCGCAGCAGGCCGCCCGCCTTGGCGTACTTCTCGTAGACGTGCACGTCGTGGCCGGCGCGCGCGAGCTGCTGCGCGCAGGCCATGCCGGCCGGGCCGGAGCCGATCACCGCGACCTTCTTGCCGGTCTTCTGCTGGGCGATCTCCGGCTTCAGCCAGCCCTCGTCCCAGGCGCGGTCGACGATCGCGCATTCGATGGTCTTGATGGTGACCGGGTTGTCGTCGATGTTGAGCGTGCAGGACGCCTCGCACGGCGCCGGGCAGATCCGCCCGGTGAACTCCGGAAAATTGTTGGTCGAGTGCAGATTGCGCGACGCCTCTTCCCAGTTGTCCTGATAGACGAGGTCGTTGAAGTCGGGGATCTGGTTGTTGACCGGACAGCCCGGCGTGCCCGGCTCGGCCGAGCCGGTGCCGTGGCAATAGGGGATGCCGCAATTCATGCAGCGCGCCGCCTGGTCGCGCGTGTCCTTGTCGCTCAGCGGAATCACGAACTCGTCAAAGTTCTTCAGCCGCTCGGCGACCGGCTCGTACTTGCGCTCGTTGCGGTCGATCTCGAGGAAACCTGTGATCTTGCCCATCTAAACCCGATGCCCCTGCATCATGTGTTCGTCGTTGTCCGTCGTTCCGGGATGCGCCTTGAGGCGCAGACCCGAAACCTCGAAATTGCCTTGCGAGATTCCGGGTTCGCGCTTTCGCGCGCCCCGGAATGACGCGTGGTGGTGTTACGCGCCGATCGCGATCTTCGGCTCGGCGTCGGCGTTCGCCTTCATTTCCTTCAGCGCGCGGCGGTACTCCACCGGCATCACCTTGCGGAATTTCGGCAGCCACGTCTTCCAGTTTGCGAGGATCTCGGCGGCCTTCTTCGAGCCGGTCAGCTTGGCGTGACGCGTGATCAGCACGTGCAGCCGTTCGACGTCGGAGTCGAGCAGGTTCTGGAACACGTCGACCCGGCCATGAGCCTCGAGATCGCTGGAGTGGTGGTAGGTGTCGGCGTTGATCATCTCCTCCGACAGCACCGGCTCGAGATCGACCATCGACAGGTTGCACAGCTTGTCGAAGTCGCCTGCCTCGTCCAGCACGTAGGCGATGCCGCCGGACATGCCGGCCGCGAAGTTGCGCCCGGTCTTGCCGAGCACCACCACGATGCCGCCGGTCATGTATTCGCAGCAATGATCGCCGGCGCCTTCGACCACCGCGACCGCGCCCGAATTGCGCACCGCGAAGCGCTCGCCGGCGATGCCGCGGAAGTAGCACTCGCCCTCGATCGCGCCGTACATCACGGTGTTGCCGACGATGATCGACTCCTCCGGCACGATGCCGGAGACCTTCGGCGGCTTGACGATGATGCGTCCGCCGGAGAGGCCCTTGCCGACATAGTCGTTGCCTTCGCCCTCGAGCTCGAAGGTGACGCCCTTGGCGAGCCAGGCGCCGAACGCCTGTCCGGCGGTGCCCTTCAGGCTGACATGGATGCTGTCGAGCGGCAGGCCCTCATGGCCGTAGATCTTGGCCACCGCGCCCGACAGCATCGCGCCGGCGGAACGGTCGGTGTTGTTGATCTCCTCCTCGATCTTGACCGGCGCGCCGCGGTCGAGCGCGGCCTGCGCCTTCTCGATCAGCCGGCGGTCGAGCACGGCCTCCAGATGATGGTTCTGGGTCTCGGAGTGATAGATCTTCTGGCCCTTCTCCTCCGGCTGCCGCACGAACAGCTTCGAGAAATCCAGCCCCTTGGCCTTCCAGTGCGAGACCAGCGCGGTTTGGTCCAGCATCTGGACCTGGCCGATCATCTCGTCGAAGGTCTTGTAGCCGAGCTGCGCCATGATCTCGCGGACTTCCTCGGCGACGAAGAAGAAGTAGTTGATGACGTGCTCGGGCTGGCCGGTGAAGCGCTTGCGCAGCACCGGATCCTGGGTGGCGACGCCGACCGGGCAGGTGTTGAGGTGGCACTTGCGCATCATGATGCAGCCCGCCGCGATCAAGGGCGCGGTGGCGAAGCCGAACTCGTCGGCGCCGAGCAGCGCGCCGATCACGACGTCGCGGCCGGTGCGGAAGCCGCCGTCGACCTGCACCGCGATGCGGCTGCGCAGCCGCTGGCGCACCAGCGTCTGGTGGGTTTCGGCAAGCCCGATCTCCCACGGCGAGCCGGCATGCTTGATCGAGGTCAGCGGCGAAGCACCGGTGCCGCCCTCGAAGCCCGCGATGGTGACATGGTCGGCGCGCGCCTTGGCGACGCCCGCCGCAACCGTGCCGACGCCCACTTCAGACACCAGCTTGACCGAGACCTGGCCGTCGGGATTGACGTTCTTGAGGTCGTAGATCAACTGCGCGAGGTCTTCGATCGAGTAGATGTCGTGATGCGGCGGCGGCGAGATCAGGCCGACACCCGGCGTCGAATGCCGCACGCGCGCGATCGTCGCGTCGACCTTGTGGCCGGGCAGCTGGCCGCCTTCGCCGGGCTTGGCGCCCTGCGCCATCTTGATCTGCATCATGTCGGAGTTGACGAGATACTCCGTGGTCACGCCGAAGCGGCCCGAGGCGACCTGCTTGATCGCCGAGCGCATGCTGTCGCCGTTCGGCATCGGCTTGAAGCGGTCGGATTCCTCGCCGCCTTCGCCGGTGTTGGACTTGCCGCCGATCCGGTTCATCGCGATCGCCAGCGTGGTGTGGGCCTCGCGCGAGATCGAGCCGAACGACATTGCGCCGGTGGCGAAGCGCTTGACGATCTCCTTGGCCGGCTCGACCTGCTCGAGCTTGACCGGCTTGCGCTTGTCGTCCTCGGCGCTCTTGATCCGGAACAGGCCGCGCAGCGTCAGCAGCCGCTCCGACTGCTCGTTGAGAATCTTTGCAAACGCGCGATAGCGCTCCAGCGAGTTGCCGCGCACGGCATGC
Organism: Bradyrhizobium ivorense; assembly: GCF_900696085.1. Taxonomy (GTDB): domain Bacteria; phylum Pseudomonadota; class Alphaproteobacteria; order Rhizobiales; family Xanthobacteraceae; genus Bradyrhizobium; species Bradyrhizobium ivorense. The sequence continues at coordinate 63,572 of NZ_CAADFC020000007.1, read as the reverse complement.
TGCAGCGTCGAGACCGATTCCGCGGTCCAGGCATGGTCCTCGCCGCGGGTGCGGAAGGCGTATTCGCCGCCGACGTCGAGCGCGCTCTTGTAGACGTGGCCGTCACCGAACGCGTCGCTGTGGCGCCGCACCGTCTCCTCGGCGATCTCGGCGAGGCCGACGCCTTCGATGCGGGTGTGAGTGCCGGCAAAATACTTGGCGACGAAGTCGGCCTTGAGGCCGACCGCGTCGAAGATCTGCGCGCCGCAATAGGACTGGTAGGTCGAGATGCCCATCTTGGACATCACCTTGAGCAGGCCCTTGCCGATCGACTTGATGTAGCGCTTGACGATCTCGTAGTCGTCGAGCGCGCCGGGCAGCCGGTCCTTCATCGCGAGGATGGTCTCGAACGCGAGATAGGGGTTGATCGCCTCGGCGCCGTAGCCGGCGAGGCAGGCGAAATGATGCACCTCGCGCGGCTCGCCGGATTCCACGACGAGGCCGACCGAGGTGCGCAGGCCGGTGCGGATCAGATGATGATGCACGGCCGCGCAGGCCAGCAGTGACGGGATCGGGATCCGGTCGGTGCCGGTCATCCGGTCGGACAGGATGATGATGTTGATGCCCTCGCGCACCGCGCCCTCGGCGCGCGCGCAGAGCTCGTCGAGCACCTGCTCCATGCCCGCCGCGCCGAATCCGGCGTGGAAGGTGGTGTCGAGGGTGCGCGACTTGAAGTGGGTCTCGGCGACGTCGGAGATCGAGCGGATCTTCTCCAGATCCGCGTCGGTCAGGATCGGCTGCCGAACTTCGAGGCGCTTGGTCGAGGCGAGGCCCTGCAGGTCGAACAGGTTCGGCCGCGGCCCGATGATCGAGACGAGGCTCATCACCAGCTCCTCGCGGATCGGATCGATCGGCGGGTTGGTGACCTGGGCGAAGTTCTGCTTGAAGTAGGTGAACAGCTGCTTGGGCTTGTCCGACAGCGCCGAAATCGGCGTGTCGTTGCCCATCGACCCGGCGGCTTCCTCGCCGGTCGCCGCCATCGGCGTCATCAGGATGGTGATGTCTTCCTGGCTGTAGCCGAACGCCTGCTGGCGATCGAGCAGCGGCAGGTTGGAGCGCACGCCCTTGGCCGGCGCATCCGGCAGCTCCTCGAGCTGGGTCTGGGTGCGATGCAGCCAGTCGCTGTAGGGATGGCTCTTGGCGAGGTCGGCCTTGATCTCGTCGTCGGGAATGAGGCGGCCCTGCTCGAGATCGACGAGCAGCATCTTGCCGGGCTGCAGCCGCCACTTGGTGACGATCTGCTCCTCCGGAATCTTCAGCACGCCCATTTCGGACGCCATCACGATGCGGTCGTCGCTGGTGACGAGATAGCGTGCCGGGCGCAGGCCGTTGCGGTCCAGCGTGGCGCCGATCTTGCGGCCGTCGGTGAAGGCGATCGCGGCCGGGCCGTCCCACGGCTCCATCAGCGCGGCGTGATACTCGTAGAAGGCGCGGCGCTGCTCATCCATCAGCGGATTGCCGGCCCACGCTTCCGGAATCATCATCATGACGGCGTGCGGCAGCGAGTAGCCGCCCTGCACCAGGAACTCGAGCGCGTTGTCGAAGCAGGCGGTGTCGCTCTGGCCCTCGTAGGAGATCGGCCACAGCCGGCTGATGTCCTTGCCGTAGAGCTCGGAATGCACCGAGGCCTGCCGCGCCGCCATCCAGTTGACGTTGCCGCGCAGCGTGTTGATCTCGCCGTTGTGGGCGATCATCCGGTAGGGATGCGCCAGCGACCAGGTCGGGAAGGTGTTGGTCGAGAAGCGCTGATGCACCAGCGCCAGCGCGCTCTCGAAGTCCGCCTCGTGCAGGTCGGGATAGTACTTACCGAGCTGGTCGGCGAGGAACATGCCCTTGTAGATCACGGTGCGGCACGACAGCGAGCACGGATAGTAGCCCGCCATGCCGCGGTCGCGGCGCTGGTAGATCGCCTGCGAGATCGACTTGCGCAGGATGTAGAGCCGGCGCTCGAAATCGTCCTCGGTCTTGGCGGCGCCGTTGCGGCCGATGAAGACCTGCATGTGGTAGGGCTCGGTCGGCTTCACCGTGACGCCGAGCGAGGAATTGTCTGATGGCACGTCGCGCCAGCCGAGCAGCTTGAAGCCCTCGTTCTTGATCTCGTCGGCGATGATGCTCTTGATCACGTTGCGCCAGGCGGCATCGCGCGGCATGAACAGCGCGCCGATGGCGTATTCGCCGGGCTTCGGCAGCTTGAAGCCGAGCTCGCCTGCCTTGCGTGCGAAGAAGGTGTGCGGGATCTGCACCAGAATGCCGGCGCCGTCGCCGGCGCGCGGGTCGGCGCCGACCGCGCCGCGATGCTCGAGGTTGCACAGAATGCTCAGCGCGTCGGCGACGATCTGATGCGACTTCTTGCCCTTGATGTTGGCGATGAAGCCGACGCCGCAGGAATCCTTTTCCAGGCTGAGGTCGTACAGGCCCTCGGCGTTCGGGCGCCAGGTGTGTAGCTCGGGAGTAGGCGCGGTCTCGGCTTTCGAGTCCGCGGTCGCCGGCAGCGTTCCTGCCACGATGATTTCGCGCTCGAATTCCGACCCGCTCATGTGTCCTCTCCCTTGCGTAAGGGGCCTCACCGTGTTTGGCGCACCTTGGACGTTGCGGCACCCACCGGGGCCACCGCTCGTCCGCCGCGAGCCGCATTTTCCTTAATTCAGACGACGGGCGTTCAACGTCCCAGTGGAACGGCCGTGCCTGCAGCATTCTCGGAGCTCGGGGCGCCGAGATCTCGTTGCAATCCCTATGCCGGGATGGCCTCGAAATTGAGACAGTCTTGCTGTCCTAACTCCGACCTTGCCAAATTTTTGTCTATCACACAAGCGCGTGAAAGTCCTCGTCCGCATGTCTGGACCGAGCGGCTTCGGGGCCCCTCGCGCCCCTGATTTGAAGCAAACGCGCCCCGATCTGGCCCAAGCACTGACCAAGGACTGCCGGATTTCAAAATGAAATTTCGCTGAACGCAAGCCGGCAAGAGGGCGGAAACGCTCCCCGGGGCGAGGGGCAGACAGGAGTTTCGGTGATGAAGTTGTTCACAGGATCGGTCGCCGCCGCCGCCCTCGCGCTCAGCGTGGCCGCCGCGCAGGCCCAGCTGCTGACCCCGGGCCGGATCGGCAGCTCCCCCTACATCGCGGTGTCGGACATGGACGGGCCCTACGCCGCCATGCCGGAGGTTCCGCCGCCGCCGCGCTATGGCCGGCTGCCGAGCCTGCTGCCGCCGGTCGAGGTCTACACCGTGCTGCGGGAGAACGGTTATCTGCCGCTCGGTGCCCCGCGGCAGCGCGGCTTCACCTATACGATCGCCGTGATCGACCAGGGCGGCGCGGACGGCCGCCTGGTGATCGACGCCCGCGACGGGCGCATCATCCGCTTCATTCCGGCCGACCGGATGGGCAGCAATTTCGACGACGATTTTGCCCCGGCCTACGGGCAGGCCGAGCCGGGCCAACCGATGCCGCCACCGATCCAGGCCCGGGTGCCGCGCCCGCCGATGCCGATCCCGCATGTCGCGAGGCGCGCGGTGCCGGTGCCGAAGCGCAGCCCGCTGGCAGTCGCCAAGTCTGCAGGGGCCCCGGCGAACGCCCAGGCCGCGATGCCGGAGCCGGCACCCACCCAAGCGGCGGCCCCGCCGCCGCCCGCTCAGCAGCCGGCAGCCCCCGCGCCGAAGCCGGCCGAGGCCCAGGCCGCAGCAGCCGCCCCGCCGGCTGAGGCGGCGCCGACCGTCGGCAAGGTCGCCCCGCCGTCCCCCGCCGCGACCGCGATCCTGCCGACCCAGGAGATGCCGAAGGTGCAGGGGCTGGAGTGAGGGGTCCGCAGCCCGGATGAGCGAAGCGATATCCGGGACGATCTTGACGCGGAGAGTGTTCACCGGATTGCGCTGCGCTCCATCCGGGCTACGGCAGCCCCAAACAAAACGCCCCGGTTTCCCGGGGCGTTTCGCGTGCAGCCAATATCTGCTGACGCTGGACTTGCTCAGGCCGCGACCTTGGCCGAGCCGTCGACGACCTGCGGGGCCTTCTCGCCGCCGCTGATCGGAATGCTGCGTGGCTTCTTGGCCTCGGGGATCTCGCGGACGAGATCGACATGGAGCAGGCCGTTCTCGAGCGAGGCGTTCTTCACCTGCACGAAGTCGGCAAGCTGGAAGACGCGCTCGAAGGCGCGCGAGGCGATGCCGCGATAGAGCACCTCGGACTGATTGCCCGAATTCTCGTTGGCGGTTTTCTCGCCCTTGATCGTCAGCGTGTTTTCCTTCGCGACGATGGAGAGCTCGGCCTGCGAGAAGCCGGAGACCGCAACGCTGATCCGGTAAGCATTCTCGCCGGTGCGCTCGATGTTGTAGGGGGGATAGCCGGGGCTGCCGTCCGAGGTCACCTGGTCGAGCAGGTTGAAGAGGCGGTCAAAGCCGACGGTGGAACGGTAGAAGGGCGTGAGATCGTAGCTACGCATAGAATAGTCCTCCAGTGAGCGACTGTTTCAGTTACCCGCCCGCCATCGGGCCGGGCTTAGACGTGTGCAGCCTGATGTTTCGAGCCCGAAACACTGGTAGCGGCCTGCACTGAGGTGATATGGGAGGAGCTACGTCGCGTTCAAGAGGCGGACACCGCGCAGCTTTTCGCGCCGGCGCCCTTGATCTCCGCTCTGCTCCATCCAGTCGGTCTCCTGCATGACGCTCGTCTCGATTCCCGCCAATCCGGTCCCGGACGAATTTGTCAGCGGCACGATCAAGACCCCCGACGGGGCCGAGCTGCGCTTCGCACGCTGGGCGCCGCCGCCCGGCCGCAAGGGCACGGTGTGCGTGTTCGGCGGTCGCGGCGAGATGATCGAGAAGTATTTCGAGACGGTGCGCGACCTGCGCGACCGCGGCTTTGCGGTGGCGACGATCGACTGGCGCGGCCAGGGTCACTCGTCGCGGCGGCTGCGCGATCCGCGCAAGGGCTATGTGCGCGACTTTTCCGACTACGAGGTCGACGTCGAGACCTTCGTGCAGCAGGTGGTGCTGCCGGATTGCCCGCCGCCGTATTTCGCGCTGGCGCATTCGATGGGCGGCGCGGTGATGCTGCGCATCGCGCATGCCGGCAAGCGCTGGTTCGACCGCATGGTGCTGTCGGCGCCGATGATCGATCTGCCGCGGCGCCGGGTGTCGCTGCTGCCGAGCACGCTGCTGCGGATCCTGCGCCTCGCCGGGCAGGGCGGCCGCTACGTTCCGGGCGGCAACGACGTGCTGGTCGGCACCGCGCCCTTCATCGGCAATCCCGTGACCAGCGATCCGGTGCGCCATGCCCGCAACGCCGCGATCCTGGAGGAGGACCCGACGCTCGGCATCGCCGCGCCGACCATTGCCTGGGCTGACACCGCGTTCACCGCGATGCGCACTTTCCGCGGCACGTCCTACCCGTCCGACATCCGCCAGCCGATCCTGATGCTGGCGGCGAGCAATGACGAGGTGGTGTCGACGGCGGCGATCGAGGAGTTCGCCTATCATTTGCGCGCCGGCTCACACCTCGTGATCGCCGGCGCCAAGCACGAGATCCTGCAGGAGCAGGACCGCTACCGCGGCCAGTTCTGGGCGGCGTTCGACGCCTTCGTGCCGGGCACGCCGCTCTTCAAATAACCCGCGCCCCGAAACGCGTCAGCTGTTCAGCAGTGCGATGATCCGGTCCGGAAAGCGCCGCTCCACGAACAGGGTCCTGACCTCGTCGACGCTGAGATAGCGATCCTTGCCTTCGCCCTTGCCCATGATGTCGAGCAGCACCGGCCATTCGCCGAGCATCAGCACGCGGTAGTAGTAATGCAGGATCGTCCAGGAGGAGGAGTGCTCGCTGGCGTCGCGCTGAAAATTCTCCGCCATGAAGGTCTTGATCTGCGACGCCGACAGCCCGCGCTCGACACCGCCGTCGGGGCGCGCGTGGTCGCTACCGTAGCTCGCCAGACGCTCGATCTCGCTCTCATGGACCGCGGCATGCTGATCGAGAATGCGCGAGCCGGCGCCGTGCTTGTCGAGCGGACCGTTGCGCAGCTCGTCGAGGATGGCGCCGCGGAACAGGCTGCGCAGCTGGCTGACCGGGCCAAAGCCGTTCGCCCCCTGTGCGACCACGAAGATCTTGGCGCGGGCGACGAAGCCCGACCATCCGGTCTTGCCGGTGGCGCGGCCGATCGTCTCGGTCAATTCCGGTAGCGGCACGATGTGGCCGCCGACATAGTTGCCGGCGACCAGCGCACGCAGGAACGGGCAGGGATTGTTGGGCGAAACCTGCGGGGCAGGGGTTTCGCTGCGAGCCGTCTCGGTCATGAAACCAGGTCCTGAAAAGTCGTCAGCCAAAATGACCTGGCGATGCGATCGCTCAGGAGTCGACGGCGAACTTTGATGCCGATGCAACCAAGGCGAGTTTGCCGAAGGGGACGCCGGCTTTCAAGAGGCCCTCGCGGTAGTGGGCGATGTCGGCGGGGTTCTTCCAGTGGAAATTGCGCAGATGCCGTTCGACCGTCAGCCCCGGATAGTTGGTCAGCAGCGCCTCGGCGGCCTCTTTGGCTTCATCCGCGCGCCCGAGCTGGGCGAGTGCGGCGGCACGCACCGCCAGGCACTGCAGATGGTTCGGGTTGAGGTAGAGCTGCTCGCGCGACCATGACAGCGACGCGTCATATTGCCCCAGCAGATAGTGGCTGAAGGTGTTCAGCGCCGCGAACTGGTAGCGCGGATCGCTGTTGCCGCGCTGCGCTGCCGTCGAGAACAGCTCGACCGCCTTGCGATGATCGCCGATCACCATGTGGCAGATGCCGAGCACGCCGCGCGCGCCCATGTCGTAGGGGTTGAGCTCGATCGCCCGCTTGATGGCGTCCATCGCAGCTTCGTAATGGCCCTGCATCGCGTGCAGATAGGCCAGCAGCTGGAATGCGAACGAGGAGCGCGGGTCGAGCCGGACGCTACTCTCGGCGAGGCTGACCGACGACGCCCACAGCTCGCGGGTGCTCTGGATCCAGCCGAACTGGACGCCCTGGATCTGGATCAGCGCGAGATAGGCGCGCGCGATCGACAGCGCGGGATCAAGCTCGATCGCCTCCTTGAACAGCGCGATCGCGGTTTCGAAATCGTCCTTGGTCTGGTGGTAATAATGCGACAGCCCCTTCAGGAAGCGGTCCCAGGCGGTCAATTCGGAGTTCGGCGTGCGTGCCGGCGCCGAGGCCTCCGCGCGGTAGATCTCCTGGGCGACCGCGGCGGAGAGATTGGCGGTGATCTCGTCCTGCATCGCGAACAGGTCGCCCATGTCGCGGTCGTAGCGGCCGGTCCACAGCTGCTCGCCCTTTTCCGGCGCGATCAGCTCGGCGGTGACGCGGATCTTGTTGCCGGCGCGGCGCACCGAGCCCTGGATCAGATAGGTGGCGTCGATCTCGCGCGCGATCAGGCGGGTCGAAACGTTCTTGCCCTTGTAGGCGAAGGTCGAGTTGCGGCTGAGCACGCGATAGAAGGATTGCAGCGACAGCGCGTGGATCAGGTCCTCGGTCAGGCCGTCGGAGAAGTACTCGTCGGCGCTGCCCGAGAGGTTGTCGAACGGCAGCACGCCGACGATCGCGGTGCGGTACTGCGCCGGCAGATGCGGGCCGTCCTGCGGGGCCTTTTCGTCCTGGATGTCGGATCCGGCCGGCGCCCAAGTCCAGACATTGATCGGCTCGGCGATGTTCTTGAAGCGGTGCGGGCCGGCATCGACCAGGATGACGGCAAGCCGCCGCCCGGCCTCGGTGCGGGCCTTGTCCGAGACCGCGATGCCGCCGGGGGCCGCGACCGTCTCGAGCCGGACGGCGATGTTGACGTCGTCGCCGAACACCTCGTCCTCGTCGGCCATGACGTCGCCCATATGGACCCCCATGCGGAAATGCATGGCCCGGTCGGCTGGCAAATGTTCGTTGCGTTCAGCCATCATGGTCTGCATGGCGACCGCGGCCTCGATCGCGCCGATGATGCTGGGAAACTCCAGCAGGAAGCCGTCGCCGGTGTTTTTGACGATTCGGCCGCCGTGGTTGAGGATAATCGGGTAGATCGCGCTGCGATGGGCCTTGAACGCGGCATGCGTGCCCGCCTCGTCCATCCCCATCATGCGGGAATAGCCGGCGATGTCAGCGCAAAGGATGGCAGCGAGCCGTCGTTCCATGTTTCTTGTGCCTTGGAATTGGCCACCCTAGCCGACGTGACCGAATCCGATACTTACAGGACAGGTTGGGTCCGGCGGAAGCTCGGTTTGTAGGCACCTATAATGCATTGTAGCAAGAATTGGCATGCGGCGAACGGACCGAACAATCCGTTTGTCTACTGAATTCGTATGTCGTTGGGATGGCACGCTAGTCTGCTCAATCGTCCTTTCGGCTTTATTACACGCGGTTACTCACATAGGTTAGTGTCCCTGACATGCTTGGAATTCACGAACTCTGGCTCTTTGTCCTGTCCGGCCTGCTGCTCAACATCACGCCGGGGCCGGACACCGCCTATATCATTGGGCGCACGATTCAGCTCGGCTGGCGCGGCGGGGCCGCCGCAGCGCTCGGAATCAGCGGCGGCTGCCTGGTTCATGTGCTGGGCGCGGCGATCGGGCTCTCGGCGCTGCTGATGGCGTCGTCGACCGCCTTCCTCGCCGTCAAGCTGGTCGGCGCGGCCTATCTGGTCTTGACCGGCCTGCAGATGCTGCTGTCGCGCGCCAAGCCGGTCACGGCAGCTGCCGAGGAGGGCGGCGAGACCACGGTCGCGCGGGTGTTCTGGCAGGGCGCGCTGACCAACATTCTCAATCCCAAGGTGGCGCTGTTCTTCCTGGCCTTCCTGCCGCAATTCGTGGCGGCCGATTCGCCGCACAAGACGCTGGCTTTCCTGACGCTCGGGCTGATCTTCATCACAACAGGCACGCTGTGGTGTTTCGGCATCGCCGCCTTCGCGGCGCGCGCCGCTAGCCGCATCCGGCAATCCACCGGCGTGATCACCTGGATCAATCGCTCGCTCGGCGGCCTGTTCGTCTATCTCGGCGTCCGCGTCGCGATGCTGGAGGCGCGCTAGGGCGGGAACGGCGCTGCGGATTGTTTGCACTCAGCAGCCGAATAACGCGGTGCCGTTACCCGCGCATGCGCATCCGCGGGTGATCCAGTATTCCAGAAACGGCGGTGCTCGGACCGAGAGGCGGTCCTAACAAGCGAGATCCGGGCTATTTGGTCTGCCGAACGAGCGGACATTCGCTTTCGCTCAATGGACGAAAGGCGTCTTTGCCAGGAATTGTGGCGGCGACCCTCATGAGATCCCACTCGCCCTTGGACTCGGAAGGGTCCTTGGTTGCCAATAGATACATGTCCCGGATTACGCGCCCGTCGTCACGGATGCTGCCGTTTTTTGTCATGAAGTCGTTGATGGGCATCTCTTTCATCTTTGCCATGACGGCCTTGGCCTCCTTGGTGCCCGCGGCCTTAACCGCTTTCAGGTAGTGCATGGCAGCGCTATAGGTGCCGGCCTGCACCTGCGTCGGCGGTTGTTTGTACTCCTGCCAGAAGCGCTTCGAGAAGGCGCGCGTCTCATCGTTCTGGTCCCAGTAGAAGGCTTCGATGAACTGAAGCCCCTTGGTTGCCTTGAGGCCGAGCGAGTGAATTTCGGTGACCTGCATCAAAAGACCGACCATTTTTTGGCCGCCCTCCTGAATGCCGAATTCGGCTCCTTGTTTGAGGGCGGTGATGGTGTCGTTGCCGGCATTCGCCACGCCAATAATCTGCGCCTTGGAATTCTGGGCCTGCAACAGGAATGAGCTAAAATCCGACGTATTGAGCGGATGTCTCACGGCGCCCAGCACCGTTCCGCCGAGCGCTTTGACGAAAGTCGCGGCGCTCGCTTCCAGCGCATGTCCGAAGGCGTAATCGGCAGTCACGAAATACCAGCTCTTCCCGCCTTGAGCGGCGACCGCGGTGGCCGCGCCTTTGCCGAGCGCATATGTGTCGTAAACCCAGTGGGCTCCAGTGGGCGAGCAGGATTTCCCGGTCAGTTCGGCGGTCGCGGCGGTTGTGGCGAGCGTGATCCTGTTCTTGTCGGCAGCGAGTTTCTGGACTGCGAGCGCCGCGGCCGAGCTACCCATCCCGAGGATCGCATCGACGCCTTCCACGTCGAACCATTTGCGCGCCATGCTCATGCCGACGTCGACCTTGTTCTGGAGATCGGCGGACGTCATTTCGATGGGCTCGCCGAGCAGTGAGCCGCCAAAATCTTTGATGGCCATTCGTACGGCAAGGACGTTGCCTTGCCCGGAATTCTCGGCATAAGGGCCACTCATGTCGTCGAGCACGGCCAGCTTGACGGGGCCGCTCACATCCTCCGCGATCGCGGCCCCGCCGAAAGGCGGCGTTGATGCAAGAACCGCTAACGCGGCGATGACGAACGCAACTCTCCTAGTCATGGTCTTCCTTCCCGACAAAACGATCCTTTGCGGATCTGACGACTTTTTTCTTCAACAGTTCGGTGATGGTCCGGGCGTCCAACCCGGCTTCGGCCAAAACCTCGACCGTATGTTCACCTAGCCTCGGCGCGTGCCGGGAGACTTCGGGCTGCGAAGTCGACCATTCGGTCGGAATGGCCATGTCCTTGATCGGGCCTTCCGACGGGTGCGCGAACGTCCGAAAGAAATCTATGGCGTGAAGATGCTCATCGCCGAGGATCTCGTCGATCGAGTTCATCCGCGCCACGGGAATGTCGGCTTCCGTGAGTGTTTCTATCCAGTTCGCAGTGGTGCGCGTGGCCAGGACATCAGCGAGATATCCGTAGACTTCGTTGATGTGTGTCAGGCGTTCGTTCTGGGAGGAGAACCGCGCGTCCTTCTCGAACATTTCAGGCTGCCCGATCGCCGCGAAGAAACTGCGCCAGTGCTTGTCGGTGTACACAAGCGTACAAACGTATCCATCGAGCGTTCGATGAGGACGCCGGTTATGCGCGAGGCTCCGCTGATACCCGGATTCGCCGATCGGCGGCTCGAAGAGCGAGCCAGCAAGATGTTCGCCAAGGACGATGGTCAACAGGTTCTCGAACATCGGCACATCGACGCGCTGTCCCTCATTGCTAATGTCGCGATGGCGTATCGCGGCCATTGTGGCAAAGGCAACCTGTAGGCCGACGATACGGTCGGCGAGGATGACGGGTGCATAGCGCGGCTCCGCCGCTCCTGCCTGGAGAGACAGCCAGGGAATCCCTGACATTCCCTGGATCAGATCATCATAGGCGGGACGTGCTCCATAGGGACCGCGCTGGCTAAATCCGAATGCGCCGACATAGACGAGCCTCGGGTTTGCGGCGCGAAGATCCTCATATCCCAGACCAAGGCGAGCCATCGCCTGTGGACGGATATTGTAGAGCAGGACATCCGCTTGCTTCGCGAGCCGAAGCAGCAGATCCCGCCCTTCGGCAGCCTTGAGGTCTATCACGACGGAGCGCTTGCTGCGATTGGTCGACATGAACAGGTGGCCCATGCCGGGACTCTTCATGGGGCCGGACAATCGCATCACGTCGCCGTCAGGCGACTCGACCTTGATGACCTCAGCGCCGTAGTCCCCCATCAACTGACAGGCGTAGGGGCCCATCACCACCGTCGTCAGGTCGAGAACGCGAATGCCTTGCAGAGGTCCGGCCACGCTATGCGGCCTTTTCCTTGAGCATCTCGCGCGCGATAATCAGTTGCTGGATTTGGCTTGTGCCTTCGTAGATGCGCAGCAAGCGCGCGTCTCGGAACAGCCGTTCAATCGGATATTCCTTGATATAGCCGTAACCGCCATGAATTTGCATGACGCGGTCGGCAATGCGGCCAAGGGCTTCCGTCGTGAAATATTTGCAGCAGGCGGTCTCCTTGGTGACGCCCCGTCCATCGTCGCGCATGCGTGCGACGCGTTCGACCATCGCGCGGGACGCAAGCGCCTCCGCTTCGCAATCTGCGAGCATGCCCTGGATGAGCTGGAAATTGGCGATCGGCTCGCCGAACTGGACGCGCTGCGAGGCGTAACGCACGCCCTCGTCGATGATGCGCTCGCTCAAGCCTGTCGCAACGGCCGACATGTGAAGTCGCGCATGGTCGAGCGACTTCATTGCGGTCTTGAAACCGACGCCTTCTCGCCCACCCAAGAGTGAGGTAGCCGGTACCCGGCAATCTTCGAAGATGACGTCGGCCGTGTGCGCGCCGCGAAATCCCATCTTCTTGTTGCGCGGCCCGATCGTGATCCCGGGCGTGCCTCGCTCGACAAGAAATGCGGAAATGCCTGATGTCTTCTGCTCCTTCGGACCGGTCCGCGCGAAGACGGTGAAGATTCCGGCATGGGGCGAATTGGTCGTGAACCGCTTCGTGCCGTTGATGACGTATCCGTCGCCATCCCGCGTTGCTCTTGTCGTCAGCGAGGCGGCATCAGAGCCTGCCCCAGGCTCGGTGAGGCAGAAGGAAGCGACGAGATCGCCGGCCGCGATACGCGGAAGATATTCTCTGCGCTGCTCCTCGGTTCCATCGATGATGATGCCCAGGGTGCCGACGCCGTTGCTGGTACCGAAATAGGAGCGAAACACGGGCGAAGCGTAGCCGATCTCGCAGACGACGCTGACCTCCTCGAACATCGACAGGCCGAGCCCTCCGTAATTTTCGGGAATCGTCATGCCGAAGTAGCCGAATTGCCTGAGGCGATCGACGATGTGACCAGGGATCTCGTCGTGTTCCTCGACCCATTCCTCTGCAGGGATCAGTTCTTCGCGCACCAGGCGCCTGGTTTGATCCACCATTGATCGAAGAGTTTCCGCGTCAGCCATTTAGCTTTCCTCTTGTCCTGGCCGCTTGCGCCGCCGCATCCAGATAGTGTTGATGCAGAATCTTCAGGTGCGACTCCATCTCGCCGGCGGCGCGCTCGGCGTTCCGGGCTCGCATATGCTTCATGAAGCGCCTGCGGGATCGAATGACATCGACGCCCATGACCGATCCGAACTCAGCGATGAAGTCGCTCAGGATGCTCATCAACGATCGCATCATCATGATGAGGATCGGATTGCCGGTCAGCTCCGCGACCAGGATGTGAAAGTGGACGTTGATCTGCGTCTTCAGCGTTGAGTGTCCAGCAAGCGTTTGACGCTCGGCTTCATCGATATTGGCATCGAGGGCGGCCAGTCCCGCTTCGTCAGCCGCGTCGCAGGCAGCTCGGATCACTGCCGTTTCGATCGCCAGGCGGGCTTCCGTCAATTGCTCCAAATCCACCCCGCCAACGGCCACCATGCCTTGCATGATTTTGGTCAAGGGTTGGGGACCGCCGTTTGCGACGAACGCGCCTCCTGCGGCGCCTTTGCGCAACTCGATCTGGCCGAGAGACTCGAGCGAACGCAGGGCCTCTCTCACGACGTGCCGACTGACAGCGAAGGTCGAGGCGAGGTCCCTTTCGTTGGGCAGTTTCTCGCCAGGCAATAGCCTGCCCGACTGAATTTGCTCGCCGATTTGGCGCGAGACCTCTTCGAAAAGGCGCATCGATTTGACGATTGTGAAGTTCATAAAGGTCCTATACCCCAATGGTTGGACCAATGCAAGCGATCAGCTTACCCCGGAAGCGGCGCCGTGAAAGGCGCCCGCCGTTGCGCAGCTATTTCTCCGTCGTCGTGGCCGCAGGGACGGCGGGGCGACCGCTTGCCCGGTCGCGCCGGCGATGGCAGAATCGAACCATATTGTGCAGGATCGGACACAACATGCCACTCATCCGAATTTGGGTCTACGACGGCATCCTTGCTTCGGGCGTAGCGGGCATCGTCGACGTGTTCACCGCCGCCAACGCGGTGGCGGCGAGGCGGCCGTTGCGCGACAACGTCAGGCCGCCAGTGCTGCGGTGGCGCATCGAGTCGCTGAATGGTCGGTCGGTTCAAACGGCGTCCGGCCAGATCGTCGACGTCGATGGCCGGATCAACGCACGGTCTGAGGCGGATGCGGTGATCATTCCCGGGCCGTTCGTCGGCGATATCGAGCGCTTCTTCACGCGGCTCGATACGGTCGAGCCCTTGCTCGCGGCGCTGCGGCGGCAGCATGAGCGCGGCACCCTGCTCGCGTCCTATTGCACGGGGAGCTTCATCCTCGCCGAGGCCGGCCTGCTCGACGGCCGGGTCGCAACCACCCATTGGGCGAAGGGGCGGACATTCGCGATGCGCTACCCGGCGGTGGATCTGCGCGTCGCCGAGATCCTCACCGAGCAGAACCGGATCGTCTGCTCGGGCGCGGTGACCACTTCGCTCAATCTTGCGCTGCGGCTGGTCGAGACCTTCGCCGACTCCGAACTGGCTGCGGAGACCGGCAAGCTGCTGCTGATCGACAGCAACCGCGTGTCGCAGGCGTCCTATGCCAGCCGGACCCACGACATCAGGCACTCCGACGCGCTGGTCGCGCGGGCGCAGAGCCTGATGGAAAAGTCGCTGCAACGGGGCTTCAGTCTCGCCAGACTTGCGCGCGATCTCTCCGTCAGTGAGCGTACCTTGAATCGCCGTTTCAAGCTGGCGGTCGGCGAAGCACCCCTGCAATATCTGCAGGCGCTGCGCGTCGATGTGGCCAAGCGCCTGATCGAATCCAGGCGGCTGAAGCTCGACGCCGTCAGCGCGCGCGTCGGCTACAGCGATCTGTCGACCTTTCGCCGCCTGTTCAAGCGTGAAACCGGACTTTCACCGCGCGAATATCAGCGCCGGTTTGCGCGTGCTACCGCGCACGCGGCACCGGCCGCCTGAAGATGCTCTGTCCGAATTTGCCCTGAGAATGGCGATCCTGCCACTGCTGTCGCGAGCGCCTCGCGCATAGACCTCGTGCAGGCAACAGCAGGAGGTCTCCCAATGCCGATGATCGACGTGACAATTCCCGAAGGCGCCCTCAACCCGGACGCGGAAGCGCGGCTGATCAGGGAGCTCGGCGACATCCTGATCGGTCACGAAGGATTCGACCCGGCGAACAAGGTCGCGCAGAGTGTGACCGTCGTATTCCTGCATCGACCGGCCGCGGTCTATGTGGCGGGCGCGCCGTCGCCGTCGCCGCGCTACCGCATCGTCCCTTCGGTGCCCGAGGGGCAGTACACCGAAGCCTCGCGGGCGGCCTTGGTCAAGGACGTGACCGACGCGGTGGTGCGCGCCGCCGGCGGCTCGTTCGAAGAGGTGGCGCCGCAGGTTTGGGTATTCCCGACCGAGGTCCCCGATGGCCAGTGGGGCAGCCGCGGCGTCATTCGTCCGCTGCCGGACATCCAGGCCTTCATCGCCGGCGAGCACGAGCGCAAGGTCGGCGAAGCGCGTCTTGCCCGGCGGCGGCGCGTCAAAGCGGTCGAACTGCTTGCGGGCGCGCTCGATGCGGCCCGCAAGGGCGTCGAGTGACGCGGCGGCAGGCCATGACAATCGATGCGAATTTCAGGCTCGCGGCGATCCAGGCCGCTGCGGTACCGTTCGATCGCGCGGCTTCGCTGGAGAAGGCCTGCCGCCTGATCGGCGAGGCCGGCGCCATGGGAGCGACGATCGCCGCATTCGGCGAGGCCTGGTTGCCCGGCTATCCGTTCTTCTGCCACGCGCCGACTGGCGCAAACACTTTTCGGGCGATGGCGGACTATCTCGACCACGCCGTCGACATTCCGTCGCCCGCGACCGATCGCCTGTGCGAGGCCGCCGCGGACGCGGGCATCGATGTCGTCATCGGCATCGCCGAACGGGACGCCGTGACGAAGGGCACGGTCTACTGCACGCTGCTGTTCGTCGGCCGTGAGGGCCGGATCATCGGCCGTCATCGCAAGCTCAAGCCGACCTTCAACGAGCGTTCGGTATGGGCTGACGGCGACGCGGTGGGCCTGCGCGTGCATGACAGGCCCTATGGCAGGATCAGCGGGCTCAATTGCTGGGAGCACAACACGATGCTGCCGGGCTATGCGCTGGCCGCGCAGGGCACGCAGATTCACGTCGCGGCGTGGCCCGGACGAGAGCCGGCCGTGGCGCCGCCGTCACCCACGCCGCTCTGGCCCCGTCAGCTTCTGCTGTCGCGCGCGTTCGCATCCCAGGCCGGCTGCTACGTCATTGCCGTCGGCGGCATGCGGTCGCACGCGGCGACGCCCGAACGCTATCGCGAGCTGTCGACGATCGAGTACGGCGGCGACAGCGTGATCATTGATCCGCGCGGCGAGATCATCGCCGGGCCTGCCCAGGGCGAGACCATCCTGATCGCCGAGGGATCGCGCGAAGTCGTGCTCGCCGCCAAGGCGCTGTGCGATATCGGTGGCCACTACTCGCGCCCCAACCTGCTGCGGCTGATCGTCGACCGCGATCCGCAGGATCGCGTCATCGACTGCGGCTTCGCCGCGCGTGTCGGCCCCGACATGTGGGAGTAAGCGTCGCCCGCATGGGTGAAGCGATATGCGGGTTTCACGAAGTCCCGCGTGCCGCGTCGCTCATGCGGGCGACTTGCTGCTTGCTACCGCCGATAATAACGGTACGGCGGTTCGAAGACGTAGGTCGAGCCGTAACGGTATGGCAGAGGATCATAGCCGATCAGATATGCCGTTCTCAGCCGGTAGTGCCTGTAGCTGATGATGCGGGCGTGTCTGTGCCATGTGCTGCCGCACACGCAGCGCTGACGCGAGCTGAAATCGGACGCCTGGCTGCCCGGCGGCTTCCACTGAGATGCGGATGCTGCGCCCGGCGGGATGCAGAGGGCGAGAAATGCGAGAACTGCCAGCGGCCGAGTCATGTGTTCAAACCTCTCGCAAAGCTGCAGACCCCAATAACTGTCCGGAAACAGGCGGGTTCCAAAGGCATGTGAGGGGGAGGGGCCTGGCGCTCCAAGGCTGACACCATCCGGCGCCATGGCCGCTTTGCGGCACCCCTTTGAAGGACAGGAAACCGCAGATCCCGCGGTCGGGGGTACCCCTACGGCGATTTATGTTGGCGAGGCCCAGATTCAAGGCGCGCAGCAGCGTTGCTGCCTTGCGCGTCCGACTATTTCCCGAAGCCTGTGAACGACTATATGGGGTTCGTGCGGCGGCGCTTTGCGCTGTCGCGGCCCTCCTTGAGGGCGTTTCCTCCCTAGACTTGGGCCGCTTGTTCGTTCGAGCGGCCCTTTTTCTTTGACCAAGCAGAGGTGCAAGCGTAGCCCGCATGAGCGCAGCGACATGCGGGTTTCACAAAGCCCCGCATATCGCTGCGCTCATGCGGGCTACTGGATTTGATCAAGGAGAGGCGTGCGGGACGATCAGTCGGGCTTCTTGTCGCGCGTCAGATTCATCCGCTCGACGCGTTCATCGATCAATCGATTAAGTTTCTGGTCGCGCAGCGTATCCTTCCTGAACAACCCGCCGTGCAGACGATAGGCAAGGAGGAGCAGGACAATCACGACGCCCACGAGATAATAGGACCAGTCCATGGCCAGAACCGCCCAGCGGCCTGCATGCCCGCAATGCGCGATACTTAAGGCCAGCTCGGCCGTCTTGTCCAACCCTATTCTCGGCGGTCGCGCCTGCTGGACGTGTTTCGCCGTAGCGTAGCCCGCATGAGCGAAGCGATGTGCGGGGATTAACGAAGTCCCGCATGTCGCTCCGCTCATGGGGGCTACTTGTTGTCACCGCTATTGCGCGCGCTCAGCCGTGCAGCTTGAGCAGCGCGCTGGCGGCGAGATAGAGGCCGAGCAGGATCATCGAAATCAAGAACCAGCGCCGGAACACATCCGGCTGCATCCGGGTGCGCACCGCCTGGCCGATCAACATGCCGGCGAACGAGGCCGCCATCGCGACCGCGCCCGGCAGCGCGGTGGCGGCCGTCAAGAGGCCGGATGCGGTGAGGTTGAAGGCCAGCGCCACCGTCGCGGTGGTGAAAAACACGCCGAGCGCCTGCACCAGCTCGTCGCGCTCCATGCCGATCGCCTGCATGAACGGCATCGACGGGATTACCTGAACGCCGGTCGCGGCCGAGATCACGCCGGTGATCAGGCCGACGATGCCGCCGACCCATTTCTCGTGGCGCCGTGCGACCTTGAAGCTGAACCGGCTGAGGCCCACGATGGCATAGATCACCAGCAAGAGCCCGAGCACGACGGTGCCGTAGGCCGCGTAAGGTCCGGTCAGCAGCCCCGCATTGAGCCAGATGCCGGCCACGGTGCCGAGCATCAGCGGCCACAGCCGGCGCAGGATGTCGCGCAGATAGGGGCCGACGAAGGTCTGCCAGATGTTGGTGACGATCGCCGGCACGATCACGATCGCGATCGCGCGGCCCGGCGACATCGTGGTGGCGAGCAGCCCCATCGCCACGGTCGGCAGGCCGAGGCCGAGCGTACCCTTGACGAAACCGGCGAGCAGGAAGGCGAAGGCGATCAAGATCAGCAGATGGTCGACCATGGCTGCACATTGACCGATCGCGGCAATCGGCACAATCTGGAGCTTACGGAGTTAGCCTTCGGCCATTGCGATGGCTGCGGGCGAGGGGGGAACCATCATGCGGTTTGACCTGGTCGATTTGCAGCTGTTCATCGCGGTGGCCGATGCACGCAGCATCACCCATGGCGCGGCGCGCGCCAATCTGGCGCTGGCCTCGGCCAGCGAGCGGATCAAGGGCCTCGAGGACGCGCTCGGCGTGGCGCTGCTCAAGCGCGGGCGCCGCGGCGTCGAGCTGACCGCGGCCGGCGAGAGCCTGCTCGGCCACGCCCGCATCGTGCTGCACAATGTCGAGGCGCTGCAGGGCGATCTCGCCGCCTATGCCTCCGGCGTCCGCGCCAACGTGCTGCTGCTCGCCAACACCTCGGGGCTGTCGGAGCATCTGCCGCGGGCGCTGGCCAATTTTCTGCACGAGCATCCCGACATCAGCGTCGACGTCGAGGAGCGCGAGAGCACCGACATCGCGGACGCCATCGCCAGCGGCGCCGCCGATCTCGGCTTCGCGGCGGAGCACGTGCTGCCCGACAGCGTCGAGCGCTTCCTGTTCAGCGAGGACAAGCTGATGCTGGTGGCATCGCGGCGCAGCGATCTCGGCGGCCGCCGCCAGATCGATTTTCAGGAGGTGGTCGGCCGCGATTTCGTCGGGCTGACCGCAACCTCGGCGCTGCAGGTCCATATCTCCCGGCATGCCGCCAAGCTCGGGGCCCGCCTGCGCTTCCGCGCCCGGCTGCGCGGCTTCGACGCGATCTGCCAGATGGTCGCCGCCGATGTCGGCATCGCCGTGATTCCGGAAACCGCGGCACGGCGCTGCGCGGCTTCGATGCCGATCGTGACGATCCGGATCCGCGACGCCTGGGCCAACCGCCGGCTGACGATTTGCGCCCGCAGCTTCAAGGCACTGCCGCGGCCGGCCAAGCAGCTCGTCGAGCATCTGCGGGCTGAAGCGCAGCGGTGACAGGCTGCCTCGGTCTCGCTACGCCAACGCCGACACGAGCCACAGACCAACATGCAGGCCGCGGCCATCCGCTCCGATGCCCGCGGCGAGCGCGTTGCGTACTGCTTCGATAGCGCGATGTCGCTGCTCATCGGAGGCATTTTCGAGCAGCGCAGGCAGGGGGCCCGCCTGCGTGATAAAGGCCATGCTTTGCGTAACGTCCTTGCCGTGGATCGGTACGTCGGTGGGCTTGATTGCAATCTCACGAAACCCTGCCGTGGTGAGGATGCCGCGAACGCGCTCCTCGTGCGCGAAGGAAAACATCCCCGGCGCCAATGGATCCGCGGGCGGCTGCGGCGGCAGATGCGGTCGTGCCGCCTCGATCGGTACGCAGAACCACGGGCTCTCGGGCATCGTCCGAAAGCAGACAAACACCAGCCGCCCGTCCGCTTTCATGCCGCTGCGGATATTGGCGAAGGCCTTGGCCGGGTCGCCGAAGAACATCAGGCCAAAACGCGAATAGACCAGATCCGCCCAGCGCGGTTCGAAAGGATAGGACGTTGCGTCGGCCAGCGCGCAGGTCACGTTGCCGAAGTCCGCCTCGGCGGCACGGTGCTTGGCGAGATCCAGCATCGGTGCCGAAATATCGACACCCAACGCAGCGCCTGACGGGCCAACGGCCTTGGCGAACGCCAACAGCGTGTCACCGGTGCCGCATCCGATGTCGACCACATGCTCGCCCCGCTTTGCCGACGCAGCATCCAGGCTGACGTTCGTGACCGACGTGAAGACGTCACTGATCACGGCCTGCTGCGAAACCCATGCGTGTCCCATGGTGCTGTTCCAAAACTCTGCTCCACGGGGATTGGGTGTAATCTCTGGCATTTGGCGAATATCCTGGTTCTGAAAAGGGCTGAGGAAATTATCGTCACGGGCCGCACAGTATTTCCAAAGCGGGCTGAAATGACCGCGAAAACCGCTTTTGCCGATCCGCGGAGATCATGACCCGCAAGTCCCGGAAGTGCTACGGGCCGCGCGGTGACATCATGCCGCGGCCGGCCAAGCAGGTCGTGGAGCATTTGCGCGCCGAGGCGCAGCGCTGAGCGCCGCGCCCAGAGACATTGAGTCGCTCCCTGCAATCGGCGCGGTTGCTATAAGCTCGGGCGGCCGGAAAGTCCCGGCAGGTGGGGGTGGTCAATGCAGCCAGACACCCGGTACGCCAAGAGCGGCGACGTTCACATCGCCTATCAAGTGTTCGGCGAGGGTCCGCTGAACGTTGTCTTCGCGCCGCCGGGCTTTACGAATGTCGAGCACTGGTGGGACGAACCGGAGGTGAGTCGCTGGCTGCTGCGCCTCGCGCGCTACGCCCGGGTGGTGATGTTCGACAAGCGCGGCACGGGCCTGTCGGATCGAGTTGCTGACTTCCCGGGCCTGGACCAGCGAATGGACGACCTGCGGGCGGTGATGGACGCCACCGGCATGGAGCAGGCGGCGCTTCTGGGTTTCTCCGAAGGCGGCACGATGTCGGCGCTGTTCGCCGCGACCTATCCCGATCGCTGCCGCGCGCTGGTGCTCTGCAACGCCTATCCGGCAACGACATTCACTCTGACGACGCTGGAGGAAAGTCTCGGGTATATCCAGCTTGGCTGGGGCAGCGGCGGCAGCGTGGTAAAATTTGCGCGCTCCCGCGTAAACGATACCGCGTTCAAGCGCTGGTGGAGCAAGAACGAGCGAGTGTCGATGAGCCCTGCCGGCGCCGCCGCGTACGCGCGCATGAACCATCTGATCGACATCAGCGACATCGTCTCGACGATCCGGGTCCCGACCCTCGTCATTCACCGGACCGACGACAAGACCGTCAGCCTGGAGGGCGGCCGGTTTTTCGCCGCGCATATTCCGGGCGCCCGCTATCTCGAGTTGCCTGGGGTCGACCACCTTCCATTCATCGGCGAAAATGCCGGCGAGATCGCCGATGCGATCGAGGAATTTCTGACCGGCTCACGAGCGCCGGTCGCGGTCGACCGCGTGCTTGCCACGGTGCTCTTCACCGACATCGTCGCCTCGACCGAAAAAGCCGCCGCGCTCGGCGATCACCGCTGGCGTGACCTCCTTGACACGCATCACGCCGCGATCCGGCGCATCCTCTCGCGCTTCCGCGGCCGCGAAATCAAGACGACCGGCGACGGCGTTCTGGCAACCTTTGACGGTCCGGCGCGCGGTGTGCGCTGCGCGTGCGCCATCGCCGACGAAACCAGGTCGTTGGGTATCGAAGTCCGCGCCGGCCTTCACACCGGCGAGTGCGAAATGATCGGCGATGATATCGGCGGCATTGCCGTCCACATCGGAGCGCGCGTGGCGGCGCTCGCCGGCGCCGGCGAGGTGCTGGTGTCGGGCACGGTCAAGGACCTGGTGGCGGGGTCGGGTTTGCGTTTTGGTGACCGCGGCAATCAATCGCTCAAGGGTGTCCCTGGAGACTGGCGCGTCTTTGCCGTCGAACGGTGATGCGCCGTTGTCATCTGATCAAGATCGGATTGATGCCGTCGGCCCCTCACGCATTCGCGCGCCGGAGCGCAGAGGTGCGGGACGTCAATGTAAGGAGGCCACCGGCGCGCGGGTTCCCTCTCCCCTTGCGGGAGAGGGTTAGGGAGAGGGGTGCCGCTGGCTCCGCTGCTTGTTGAACGCGAAGGACACTCAGCGGTGAGCGCGACGCTTGATTGATGTAGCATCGACCTGTTTCAGGCATCTTCGCTCGGGGCTACCCCTCTCCCCACCCTCTCCCGCAAGGGGAGAGGGAGCCTGACCGGCGTGCTCACCTCACGGCGCGCGATGACGGCAACGACCGCTTCGCGGGCTGCGGCGGACCTTGATGAAATCCGCTCTGACTACTTCGCCGTCACCACACCGGCGTCCTTAATCACCTTCGCCCACTTCTTGATGTCGGCGGCGATGAAGTCGCGAAAATGCTCCGGCGTGTCGGGGGCCATCGTCAGGCCCTGCTCGGCGAGCTTTTCCTTCACTGCAGCGTCCGCCATCGCCTCGGTGGCGATCCTGTTCAGTTTTGCGATGATCGCCGGCGGCGTCGCGGCCGGCGCGACCATGCCGTACCAGTTCTCGATAATCAGATCGGGCATGCCGACCTCCGCCGTGGTCGGCACGTCGGGCGCGGTCGGGGCGCGCACCCGGCCGCCGAGCGCGATCGGGCGCAGCGCGCCGGCCTTGATCTGCGGCAGGATCACCGGCAGGTCGAGGAAGGTCATCTGCACCTGCTGGCCCAGCAGATCGTTCATCGCCGGCGCGGCGCCGCGATAGGGCACGTGCACGATGTCGATCTTCGCCGTCAGGCGGAACAATTCGCCGGCGAGATGCGGCAGGCCGCCGGGACCGGTGGAGGCGAAGTTGAGCTTGCCCGGCTGCGCCTTGGCCAACGCGACCAGCTCGCTCATGTTCTTCGCCGGCACATTGCCGGCGACGACCAGCATCTCCGGGACGGTGGCCACCAGCGTCACCGGCGCGAGGTCTTTCAAGGTGTCGTAGGCGACCTTCTCCATGCTCGGGCTGATTGCGAGCGCGCCGACGCTGGTGATCGCGATGGTGTAGCCATCGGGCGCGGCCTTGGCGACCGCGTCGGTGCCGAGCACGCCGCCCTGGCCGCCGCGGTTGTCTACGATGATGGTTTGCTTGAAGAGTTCCGACATCTTCTGCCCGACCACCCGCGCAATGATGTCGTTCGGCCCGCCGGCCGGGAACGGCACGATCAGGCGGATCGGCTTGGCAGGGTAGTCCTGGGCTGATGCGGTGATGGGCGCGAGAAGCAGGAGCAGTCCTGCCAGCAGTCTGCCGCAACTCGTCATGTGCGCCCGTCCCTGACTTTTGTGGTTGCCGCCAGAATGAGCGCGGATCGATTGCGCGGCAACCGGCAAAATCAGGCGTTGAGCAGCTTCATCGCCGCTTCGTGGACCCTCGGATCGCCGGCCGCGATGATGCGGCCGCCGCGCTGCGCCGGCTTGCCGTCCCAGGTGGTGACGATGCCGCCGGCGCCGGTGATGATCGGGATCAGGCCGGCAATATCGTAGGGTTTCAACTCGGTCTCGACCACGAGGTCGAGATGGCCGGCCGCGAGCATGCAATAGGAGTAGCAGTCGCCGCCATAGCGGGTCAGCTTTGCGACATGCTCGATGCGGGTGAAGCAGGCGCGGTCGGCCACATTCATCAACAGCGGGCTCGTGGTGTAGGCGGTCGCTTCCTTCAGCGTGGCGCAGCGCCGCACCTGCAGCCGCCGCTCGCCCGACGGGCCGGAATAATGCGCCGAGCCGTTGTCGCCGGAGAAGCGCTCGCCGATGTAGGGCTGGTGCATCATGCCGAATACCGGCGTACCTTTGTGCAGCAGTGCGATCAGCGTGCCCCAGATCGGAAAGCCGGCGATGAAGGACTTTGTGCCGTCGATTGGATCGAGCACCCAGACATAATCGGCGTCCTCGCGCTCGTTGCCGAATTCCTCGCCGACGATGCCGTGCTGGGGGAAGCTCGACTTGATCAGCCGCCGCATCACCGCCTCGGCGGCGCGGTCGGCCTCGGTGACCGGATCGAAATCGCTGGAACTCTTGTTTTCGATCGAAAGCGAGGTCCGGAAGAACGGCAGGATGGTTTCGCCGGATGCGGTCGCGAGGCGGCCGATGAAGGCTTTGAAGTCGATGACCGTCACGGCGGATCCTTCACGACAGGTCTTTGGCAATGCGCGACGCGCAGTGGAAACAGCACTCTTGCCTAGCTCAATCCGGCGTGCTGCGCACGATTAACGGAGCGTTATCCCATTCTGATGACGGTTCCGGACTTTCGAATCGGGTTCGTTTCGAACGTTCGCAACCGTCCCGGTACCGTTCACGAAGTTGCGAATTCTGGTATACAAGCTATGCGCCAAGCGCTGATCATTTGTGTACGATCAAATATCTAATTGAAAAATAATGGGAAAATTGCATTTAACCGGCCTGTTGCAGAATCGTCAGCCGGGCCAACATTGCAGAGGAAATGTTTCGAAAGTTCTTGCGTTTTGTGCAGCGCGGTCGCATATTGTTGCGGTGCGGTAGCGCCTCGCGCTATCGCTGCCCTCCTTGGGCGTTTCCTCCCTAGACTTGGGCCGCTTGTTCATTCAAGCGGCCCTTTTTTCTTGTCCGCGCCACTGCGCGTGTGAATGCAGATTTCATTTTCGCCATCGGCGAAGCCGCCAAATGGATTCCCGGTTCACGACTTCGTCGTGCCCTCAGGTGCGCAATTGCGCACCGGGGGGCGATCGAGGAGCTTACTCCGCTGCGGCCTGGAACGGGCCGAGATCGCCGAACGGTATTTTGGCGAGCGCATCGGCCAGCGTCGCGAAGTCGGCGGCCATCTGGGCGAAGCGCGGCCCGCGCTCGCGGCGGCGCTCATCCATATAGACCGCGCGGTTGAGCTCGATCTGCACGGTGTGCAGGCCGCTCGCCGGGTTGCCGTAATGCTCGGTGATGAAGCCGCCGGCATAGGGCTTGTTGCGGCCGATCGAATAGCCGAGCGAGCTCAAGACCTCCTCGACGAGGTCGGGGAGCAGCGCCGCGCAGCTCGTGCCGTAGCGGTCGCCGATCACGATGTCGGGCCGGCGCGGCTCGTCGCGCGACACGCCGACCGACGGCATCGAGTGGCAGTCGACCACGACCACGGCGCCGAACGCCTGGTGCGCCTTGTTGATCAGCCGGCGCAGCGCGCGGTGATACGGCTTGTAGAGCACCTCGATCCGCCGCAGCGCCTCGTCGACCTCGAGCCGCTCGCGATAGATCTCCTGGCCGTCGCCGACCACGCGCGGGATGGTGCCGAGGCCGCCGGCCACCCGCATCGAGCGGGTGTTGGCGAAGCTCGGCAGCCGTCCGGTGAACATCCGCGGGTCGAGCTCGTAGGGCTCGCGGTTGACGTCGACATAGGAGCGCGGAAAGTTGACCCGCACCGTCGGAAAGCCGCGATCGCTGAGATCAGCGATCAACTCGTCCATGAAGGAATCTTCGGAGCGGCGCAGCGCGGCGAGATCGATCCGCGACGCATCGAGGAATTCGGCCGGATAGGCCGAGCCCGAATGCGGGGAATTGAAGATGATCGGGGCGCGCCAGACCTGCGGCTCGACGATCTCGAACGGGGGCGACAACTCGCCAGCAAATTCGGTCATTCCCTTGGCGCCGTCCCTTGCGTCCGCCTGTCCGGAAAGAATTTGATTCGGCCGGAAAAGCGGAGATTTATGGGCAGGCATTGTCGGTAATCGCGGCCATTCTGCCAAGTGAAAAGAGCGTGGCCAGCTGCTGGAACGCGTCTTAAGAGCGGAAAATGCGCCAGGCGGTTGATTCGATGCACCGTTCGGTCCACAACTAGCTTCCGCTCCGCGGCCATCGCCCGGCGCAAATTTCACCCGAAATTTACCGTCTGTCGGGCTTAGTGTTCGGACAGATTCTCAAAGCCGGATTCGACGATTCCTGCCATGCCGAAAATCCTTCTCGCCGAAGACGACAACGATATGCGCCGCTTCCTGGTCAAGGCGCTGGAAAACGCCGGATTCAAGGTGTCGCCGCACGACAACGGCATGTCGGCCTATCAGCGGCTGCGCGAGGAGCCGTTCGAGATGCTGCTCACCGACATCGTGATGCCCGAGATGGACGGCATCGAGCTGGCGCGCCGTGCTTCGGAACTCGACCCCGACATCAAGATCATGTTCATCACCGGCTTTGCCGCGGTGGCGCTGAATTCCGACTCGGAAGCGCCGAAGAACGCCAAGGTGCTGGCCAAGCCGGTGCACCTGCGGGAGCTGGTCAGCGAAGTGAATAAGCTGCTGGCGGCCTGATTCGGCCCCGATTTAACGACTTTGCGTCCTTGCCTGCCCCGTCCGGGTCCGTTATAGGGACCCGATCCAAACATCGCTTTGGGTGCGTAGCTCAGCGGGAGAGCACTACCTTGACATGGTAGGGGTCACAGGTTCGATCCCTGTCGCACCCACCATCCTTCGCTCGCGCAGCGTGCGAAGGATGCCGCGCCGAAGCCCAACGGGCGCAGGCGGGCTTGCGGCCGCGAGCTTTGGCTCGGCAAGCCAGGCCGACTGATCCCCGTGGCGCAGCCGACTTCTCAGATTCTCCGGCCGTCTGATCTTCAGGCGATTTTTCGTCTGCCGTCTGCCGGGACGATCGAGGTCGGGCGGCGCAAAATTCCACTGAACCTGATTGCATCGAAAGAAACGGCCCCAGCACCCTTGGAGGTTGATGCCGGGGCCGAGAATTCCTGCGCCGCAAAATGGCGGCCCCGAGGGCTGTAAGAATTCGAGATGAAAATAACCTGCCCGGTTGTCGGATCATCCGAGCGGATGCATGTTCCCGAAATAACCGGTGTGAATCTCTCCCGGTTAATTTTGCTGCTTTCCGAGCCGTATCCCGCTTCCGCATCGCCGCCAAGTCGCAAGCTGACCGAAGCCTCCGTGCGTACAAGGTTCTGAGCAATCTCGCGCTGCGTGACTGGCGGGCGACGCGAGAGCCGGCGCTCCCGTTTATTTGGGCGATTGTAAAGCTGGTGAAGTGGCCCACCTCCTCATCCGGAGTATCGCCTCGGCCTGCTTCACCTGGCGAAGCAGTCCATCACGATGCACTCCAGGCGGGGTGCCGCGAGCCTCTCTTCGGAGGCGCTCGATGTCTTCCACGAGGTTCCGGTCGACGGAATCTATCCGTTCACGCTTCATAGCTCTGTTCCTCTTGTCAGAGCCCTGCCGTGGTGAATCTCAACGGTTCGAAGCCCCCTGACGTTCCTGCGGACGATCAATTGACGCCGCCCGCGGAACAACGATCCGCCCGAGAAATTTGCGGAACGAAATCGCTCGTCAGTCTTTCTCTGGCCTTCGGGAGGTGCCCATGAAATCTCACGCCATAGAAGGCGCATGTGCGTTCGCTTGGCGGACCTACATGCTGCACCACAGCGGCGTCAGCGAGATCGATAATCGGCGCTCCGCCCTGCATCGCTATCTCAGCAATCTTTGCGATGCCGGCGAACATGATTTCGGTCACTTGCAAATCGCGGCCGTCGCTTACTTGAGAAAGCTGGACGAATTGCACGACGACCGAGATGCAAGAGCTGCGGCAGATCAGGCTCTGGCCGAGCGCTTGGCGTCACCAGTTCGCAACTCGACAGGCAGCTTTTGGCCATAGCACCAGAGCAGAAGGAGCGAAAAGCATGGCAGCGGACAATGCCTCCAACGCGAACCATTTTGCACGCGACGCACAAAGTCGAATGACCGCAGCGACGGCGATCGGCCTGAATGCCTTCAGGCCAATCATGCAGCTTCAAGTCTCATTTCTGAGGATGTGGGCCGACAGCATCGAGCGGTTCGCGGGCAATTATCAAAAGGGCATGGAAGAAACCGCGACCACTGTCGAGGAGCAGTCCAACCGGGAACGCGCTGCTTGAGGGACACCGTTCAGTTCCTCCGGTTCCGGATTTGAGCTCCACCAGCAGAAAGAAAGTCGGTCGAGAGACTCGAGAAACTCGATCGACGAATCCGGTCGGCCAACTGCGTGCACTGAGAAACTCCAGTCGGTGCTCGACGTTCTTCCGGAGGGAGGGCTTTTGCCGGCGTAAGGAGTCACAATGAGAGCAAACCCGGAAGAGCTTGTTGAACTCACAAATCATGGCTCCATGAAGTTGCGGCATGCAGTCGCCCGAGCGATGTTGCTGCCTCCAGTCGAGCGCCGCAAGGCTACGATCGTTCGGCAGAACGAGCCTTCGGTTCTCAGGTTCAAGACCATCAAGGATCTATTGAATACCTTCGAGCGGGTGCGGCGCGCGAAGTCGCGAAAACGCAGTGCGTCGAAGCGCTCGAAGTCGCATCGCCTGTCCCGATCGCAAGGTCGCAAATCCTCCTTGCGGTCGGGAGCCGCCTAGCCGAGACGAATCCGGGCGGGTGATTGCATGGCTGCGCACACGCGGCGGAAAGCCCGCAGCCGGGACCAGGACAAATCGCCCCCTGAAAAAGCTACGCCGTCGGGCTCGAAATATCGTGTCCCGGCGGCGCCCTGCTGCTGGGCCCCTGAAATCCCCCAGCGCGTAATGCTCTAGCAGCCATTTCACTGCATTTTTGTGAACCAGTTCACATCCGGCATCCGGTAGAAGACGGCTTGGCGGCATCCCAATCCGCACATCGGGCGCGTCCGCGTCTCTCGGACTTCCGTGGAAGCCGTTCGTCGATCCAGCATCCAACAGGGAGTCCGGGCCTGCCGCGTCGTGGGGCGCCCGGTCCCGTCTGCACCAAGGCTTGGGAGTCAACCGGCGCTCCGCGTCTCGACAATCGGGGCGTGCCTGCGGCATTGAGTCGGGCGGCCCGGGACGCGCACAATGTCTCGTGCGGTCTGGCGATGGGGAAGGAGGCCTTGCGGTGCTCGATCATATTCTCAAGTTCATGACGCTCGGGACCATCATGGTCGGCATCACGGCGATCTACATGGCGCTGTACACCAACAACCGGCGGCTGGGCGCCGACATCTTTCTCCGCTACTCCGACCGCATTTCCGATCTGCGGCGCAAATTGCCGATGGCGGCATTCCTGGATGCCGGCGTTCCGGCCGAGACGGAGATGACGCTGGACGAACGCCGAACCGTGCATGAGGTGATCTACTCGATCTTCGAGCTCTATGAGCTCAAGGTCCATGGCTTCATTCCGCCTGCGATTTGGCGGATCAGGGAGCCCGACATCGAACGCGTGCTGTTGCTGCCGGTCTTCCAGCAGGAATTGGCGACGCTGGAAGGCAGATTTGCGAAACATCCCCGCTTCGCCGCATGGCTCGAGCAAATCAGGCAACGCGCCCTCTCGATCGGGTGAAGCGGGCCGCGCGAGATTTGTGCCGGCGGGCAAGGCAGCGATCCGCGGGCCGATACTGAGGGCGATGCCGAACTCGTTGAGCAGAAGCCCGCATGCGCTTCGGCGGGCTTCTGCCCGATCTTACCAGTAACGATGCCAGCGATGGTGCCAACGCGGGTAGCCGCCGTAATAGGCGTATGCCGGGCGAACCACGCGGCGATAGCCGTAACCGTAATAGGCCGGGCTGTATCCACTATCGTACGTCGTGGTGTATCCGCCCCAACGATATGGCGCGACGTCGTAGACGTCATCGTAGGCATAGGCGCCGTAGGCTCCGGGTGCATCATAGTACACGGGTCCGTAGCCGTCGTAGCCGCCGTAGCCGGGACCGGAGTAGCCACCGTACCCGGGACCCCAGGCGTAGGCTGACGAGGCGAGCCCGCCGACGACGGCGCCGGCGATTAATCCACCCGCGAGCGCACGACCGAATCCGCCGCGCGCTTCAGCGGGTGCCGGGGCAGCCACTGCGCCAAGACTGAGCGCGCCGGCTGTCGCTAGAACAAGTGCTGTCTTCATAAAGTCCTCCTTAGCGGGCGATTGTCGCAACGCGTCAACGGGACAATGCGGCGTTGGTGCCTATTGCGGCGTTCCGACTTTTGGAGCGTGGGGAACACGCGCATGTTCCCACGTGACGGTTCCGGTTCTCCGGCAATTGCATCGACTCGCGCGCGCGTCGTTAGGAACGGCCGCCGAGGCACCGTTGTTTTCCTCACAGGGCAGGTTCACCGGGTGACTCGCGCGCACACCTTGCCGCGACAATGATCGGGGTTTGTGGAGCGCGGCTCCGGCTGAAGCAGCGCCAGTCTGTGGCGTCTGCTTTTGCAGGCGGATCGCGAGATAGAGGAGGGAATCAGTAATGCAGAGCAAGATGATGAAAAACAGATTTCTGTTGACGACAGCGGTGTTGCTGGCCGGCGTCGGTCTCGCATCGGCACAAGGCATGCGGGAAGGCGGCGGCGGTGGTGCTGGCGCCGGTGGCGGCGCAAGCATCGGCGCCGGAGCGGGAGCCGGCGGCGGCGAGCGCGGATCGTCAGGAGGCCCGTCTGCAGGCCGCTCCGGCGGCGAAATGCATGGAGGTCCGTCCGGTGCGGCGCGCGGCGGCGGCATGACGGAGGGACGTGGCCACGGCGCGAGCGAAGGCGCCCGGGTCCAGGGTCCAGCCCAAGGCCAGGCACAAGGTCAGGCCCAAGGTCGCGTTCAGGGCCAGACCGAGCGGATGGGGCGCGGTGGCGCGGCCGAGCGCAGCGAGGGCATGCGCGGCCAGACCACCGGACAGGCCCGCGAACGCAGCCGCGTCGAGCAGAGCGGCCGCGCGGAGCAGAGCGGCGAGCGGCAGAGCCAGCGTGATCGCGCGCGACAGGATCAGACCGTTGGACAGAGCCGACGCGAGCGCGAGCAGACCGGCCAGACCGAATCCCGCGAACGCGGTAGCGCCGCTTCGCGGCAAACCCAGCAGCAGCAGCAGCCGCAGAACCGCAGCGGCGCCGCAAGGCTGAACGAGAGCACCACGACGGGGCAGGGCAAGGGCGGCGCGAGCACGACGACCGGTCAGAACACCAGACCCGGCCAGACGACGGGCGCGGCCGCACCGCAGTCCGGCACCGCGCAAGGCCGCACGGAGCCCGGGCAGACCACCGGTCAGGCGCAGAGCCAGTCTGGCGCCACTGCTCAGACCCAGTCGAACACGACGGTGCAGAGCGAAGCCGGGCGCACCGTGACGGCGCAACAGCAGAGCACGATCCAGCGCTCGGTGCTGTCGGCGCGCAACGCGCCGCGCGTCAACGTCAGCTCGATCAACTTCGCGGTTAACCGCGGCGTGGTGGTGCCGAGGAATTTCCATGTCGTGTCGGTCGCCGCTTTCCCGGCGCTGATCGAGGCGTTCCCGTATTATCGCGACGACAGCTTCTTCATCGTCGAGGATGAGGTCGTGTTCCTCGACCGCAGCCGCCGGGTTGTCGACGTGGTCCCGGTTGGACCGCGTACGCACTACAGCCATCGCCGCGGCGGCAGTGGTAGCTACGCGATGGACCTGAGCCCGGAGCAGATCCGTGAGGTGCAGGAGGTGCTGATCGATCGCGGCCTGCTGGTCGGCGAGGTTACCGGTGTGTTCGATTCCCGGACCCGCGAGGCATTGATCACGTTCCAGCGCCGGGAGGGCATCGCGACAAGCGGCAGCGTCGATACGCGCACCGTGACCGCGCTGGGTCTGTCGGATCGGATCGGTGGCGGCGCGTCGCAGGGACAGTCGACGGTCGGCCGCAGCGGCAGCCAGCAGCAGAACACGACTGGACAGAGCACGACGGGACAAACGAATGATCGGGCGAACCCGCCGCAGAACCAGTCAACCACCGGTCAGGCCGGACCCCAGCCATCCGCTCGGGATAACGCGCCGCAGTCGAATACGACCGGACAGTCTGCTCCGCAGAACCAGTCCACCGTCGGCCGGAGCGGCAACCAGCCGAATGCGGATCGGAATACGCAGTCCGGACACGGCCAGAGCAGCGGTCCGTCATCGTCAAGCTCGGGCCACAACGCACAACAAGGTGCACAGACGCCGGCGCAAAACTCCGGTCAGGGTGCAAGCGACAGAAAATACTAACCCATGCAAGAGCCCCGCTACCAAGCGGGGCTCTCTTCTTTGAGCGAGACGATCGTGAAGTCCTCTTCCGCCTCATCGCCGGCTGATGTATCGTGCAAGCGAGCCGCCACCGGGATGTGCCGAGATTCCCGGGAGTCATAGGCGGCCTTTATGCCCACGGCGGGCAACTTTCTTGTGACATTTCAGACGCGGCGCCCGTGACGACTGGTTCGGAACGGCACGTGAAAGTTATTTCAAACCTCAGATGGAGGCATTCATGCATTTCTGTATGACTGGACAATACACGCCACGTGCTCTCAACGCGATCCTGGAAAACCCGACGACGAACCGCCAGGAGGCGGCAAGAAAACTCATCGAGAGCGCGGGCGGCAAGCTCGTCTCGATGTACAGCACGGCGACCGACGGCCCGGGCGTCCTGGTGATTTTCGACGTGCCTGATCCGAGTGCGGCTCCGGCGATTTCCGGCCTCACCGTCGCCGCCGGCACCATGCAGAACGTCAAGCTGATGAGACTGTTCACGCAGGACGAGATCAAGCAGGTCCGCCAGAACGCAGCCAAGATGCGTCCAAGCTACAGCCCGCCTGGAAGCTGATCTCATCTGAACTCATGCGCGAGGCCGCCGCTCGGATCATTGAGCGGCGGCCTTTCAGCTATGGCGGACGGTCGGACGGAAGCCGGCCGCGCCAATCTTCGCTGGCGAGCACCCTGCGCTGCCGGTCGGCGATCGCGGGCCATTCGGAGCTGATCACGCTGAGAACGGCCGCATCGGCGGATGCGCCCTCGTCGGCCGCGAACCAGGCGCGAAGCCGGCCTTCGCAGCGGAAGCCGAGGCTGGTGTAGAGATCGAGGCTACGCCGCAGCCGCCAGTCCAGATGCACCTCCGCCCGCTCGACGGCGAGTACCTCGAACGCATAGCGCGTCATGAGATGCGCGACATGGCTGACCAGCAGCGCCTCGTCCAATTGTCCGATGCACCAGATCGGCGCCAGCGTCGCGCGCTTCTCCTCCGGCTCGACGGTCGCGAACGCGGTGAGGCCGAGCAACTCGCCCGATCTAACGTCCTCGAGCGCGAACGCGGCCGTCGTTGCCGCCCGGCTCAGCGTCGCTGCGAGGCGCGCGGCCACTGCCCGGCCGGAGCCGCCGCGATCGAGCTGCCGAAGACGGTCGGTCTCGCCGAGCAGCTTCGCGCGCGCAGGCGCCGCGCCGGTGATCTTGGCGAGCAGGATGCGGTCGGTGGCGAAGTTGGTTTCGCGGTTCGAGGTCTGCATGCCGTATTGACGCATCCTGTGTGCATGCCGTCAAATGACCGGATCGGCAGTTCATATGCAGATTGGTCATGTCCCTGAACCCAAGATCCCTGAATCCAAGGCACGTCGACCTGTTTCGCGAGGTCGTGCGCCACAACGGAATCACCAAGGCCGCGCTGAGCCTGCGGATCGGCCAGCCCTTCGTCAGCCGTGCGATCGCGCGGCTGGAGCGCGAGATCGGTTTCGCGCTGTTCGAGCGCGGCCGGGGCGGCGTTACGCTGACGGTCGAGGGCGAGATCTT
Source organism: Bradyrhizobium ivorense (assembly GCF_900696085.1). GTDB lineage: Bacteria > Pseudomonadota > Alphaproteobacteria > Rhizobiales > Xanthobacteraceae > Bradyrhizobium > Bradyrhizobium ivorense. The sequence continues at coordinate 30,176 of NZ_CAADFC020000007.1, read as the reverse complement.
CCTGCAGGAGGTCGAGCGCAACCAGGTCGGGCTCGACTATCTGGCGCGTGCCGCGCGCGGCATTCGCGAGCGCGGCAGCGGCACGCTGCGGATCGCCTGCCTTCCGGCGTTCACCTATTCGCTGATGCCGCGGATCGTCAGCAGTTTCTCGCGCAAGAATCCCGGCATCATGCTGTCGGTCGCCGTGCACAGTCCGGAACGGGTGTGGAGCCTGGTCGCGTCCGGCCAATGCGATGTCGGGCTGGCGCGGCCGCAGGCCGGCTTCACCGCCGTCGACGACGAACTGCTGATGACGACGGATGCGGTCTGCGTGCTGCCGCGTCAGCACCGCCTGCGCGCCAAGCGATCGATCGCGCCGAAGGATCTGCATGGCGAGACCATGATTGCGCCCGCGCCCGGCGCGCCGCACCGGCTGCGCCTCGAACGCGCCTTGGAAGATGCCAATGTCGAGGTGCGAACGGTCGCCGAGATCCAGTACAGTATGCAGCGCTGCGCCCTGGTCGCGCAGGGGCTGGGTTTCTCGATCGTCGATCCGGTGGTGGCGCGGGATTTTGCCAGCGCCCGGATCGTGCTGAAGCCGTTCACGCCGCGGCTCGAGATCACCACCGTGCTGCTGTTTCCGTCGCAGCGGCCGCGCAGCCGCCTGGCGCTGCAATTCTGCGAGCTGCTGCGCGCCGAAACCGCCGAATACAGGAAGACCGCCCGCGCAACGGCTTGATTCCAATTGTAAAATCAGGCTCGCGGCCGATCGGGGAGGGCCTTGTCCGCGCGATTGTCGGGCCTGCCGAACTGCGATAGACACTGGTATACCACGGCCGGGGCCTCCGGCGTTTCCCGCGGACCTCCGGCCCGGGACGGGCGTTGGACATTCAAGCAGGGTTTTGAAAGAGAGAGCATGGCGCGCAATATTCTGATCCTTGGGGCCTCGTACGGCTCGTTGCTGGGGACGAAGCTGCTGATGGCGGGGCACAACGTCTCCCTGGTCTGCCGCAAGAACACCGCGGAGCTGATCAACCGCGACGGCACCGAGGTGCGCATCAAGCTGCGCGACGAGCCGAACCATCGCTCGATCTTCTCGCGCGACCTGCCGGGCAAGCTCGACGCCGTGACCCCCGCCGATGTCGACGTGTCGCGCTACGACATGGTCGGCCTTGCGATGCAGGAGCCGCAATACACCAACCACACGGTGCGCGTGCTGATGGTCAAGATCGCGGCGGCGAAGCTGCCGTGCCTGTCGATCATGAACATGCCGCCGCTGCCCTACCTGAAGCGGATCCCCGCGCTCGCCGGCATGGACCTCGAGGAGGCTTACACCAACGCGCAAGTGTGGGAGCGTTTCGAGCCGGGCCTCGTCACGCTGTGCTCGCCCGATCCGCAGGCGTTCCGTCCGCCGGAGGAGAAGGCCAACGTGCTGCATGTCGGCCTGCCGACCAACTTCAAGGCCTCCGCCTTCGCCGACGACAAGCACAACAAGGTGCTGCGCGAGCTCGAGGCCGATATCGACGCGGTGACGCTGGACGGCCAGGACGTTCCGGTGAAGCTGAAAGTGTTCTCTTCGCTGTTCGTGCCGCTGGCGAAATGGTCGATGCTGCTGACCGGCAACTACCGCTGCATCACGCCATCAGAGCCGCAGTCGATCCGCGACGCCGTGCACGGCGACCTCAAGCGCTCGCAGGCGATCTACGACCATGTCGACGCGCTGGCGCGGCAGCTCGGCGCCGATCCCGCCGACCAGGTGCCGTTCGCGAAATACGCCAAGGCGGCGGAAAGCTTGCTGAAGCCGTCATCGGCCGCCCGCGCGGTCGCCGCCGGCGCGCCCTTCATCGAGCGCGTCGACCTGCTGGTCAAACTGATCTCGCATCAGCTCGGCAAGCCCAGCGCCGAGATCGACCGCACGGTCGAGACCGTCGACCTGAAGCTGAACGAGAAAATCGTGCAGGGCGGCTCCGGCGCGGAGTGACGCGGGCGTTGGTGGCGAGGGCAGGCGCCCTCGCCATGCGTCGGCGGACGGCGCGACGTGAAAATGCGGCAGCCGAATGCATGGCTCGGCCGATCCGAGTGGGATAGGCTTGCGCAGATGTGCGATCGGGAGCCACGACCATGCCGATCAGACCGCTGCCTCCTCTGGGAATCTATGGCGACCTCGAACGCGCGCGCGACATCATGCGCGCGTGGCAACCGCTCGACCAGCTTCCCCCCGACACCGCCGAAATCGTCGCCAAAGCGATCGCCGAGGGCATCGCACGCGGCCGCCAGCACGGCCTGGAAATGGGCCAGTGCCACCGCGCGGCGTGAGCGCGGGGTTACGCGCCGTCAGGTGAGACCGCCAGAACCTTGATCGCACGCGTCTGGTGGCTTGGCGTCTGAAATTCGATGGTCTGGCCGACCGACAATCCGATCAGCGCGGCGCCGACCGGCGTCAGGACCGAGATGCGCTTCAAGGCGATGTCGGCTTCGTGCGGATACACCAGCACGACCTCGCGGATGTCGCCGGTCTCGTCGTCGCAGTAGCGCACCCGCGATCCCATGCGGACCAAGTCATGCAGATCGGCGTCGTCGGCCACGATCTGCGCCCGCTCGGTCTCGCGCGCGAGGAACTGAGCCACGCGCGGAAACAGGGTCATGCTGCAATCGGCCAGCGCGCCGAGACGCAGCGCTTCGCTCGCCGCGATCATGATCGGAGGTAATGCGGGAGTGAATGTGCCGTGGTGCTTGCTCTGGGTCATGTCCGTTACCGTGTTGTTGCCGCTGCTGGCTCGTGTCGGAGGCTCGGCCGGCGGGGGCCGCAGCCCCGCGCCCTTTCAGGAGCAGGAACTCAACGTCCCGCTCTCGAAGCCGCGAACCGATTGATGTTGCGATGATTGAGAGCCGGACAGCGCGCGTGCTCGCTGCCCGGCTAATTGCCTGCGTGCAGACGTCCGGCGCGCAACGCCAGTCGCGCAATATGCGTGTCGATGCTCATGGCATAAATCATGACAAGGCGAACATAGCCGCTGCCGCCGTCATCGCCATTGCGGCGAAACCGCGCATGACAGCGCGGGAGAGGGATAGTGCGGAGGGATGGATTTGACTGTCAATCGCGAGTCGATGGAGAAATGAGTCTGCTCTTCCTCTTTGCAAGCGAACAACCCAAACCCGTCATCCCCGCGCAAAGGCTTCGCCTTTGTCGCTGGAGGAGCGGCCTCTTGGCCGCGTCTCGAAGGATGAATCGGCCCGGCTGTTGCCGTGCGGAGGGAGGCGGGCCGTCGACCCTTCGAGACGCGCGCAAGCGCGCGCTCCTCCAGCGACAAAGGCGAGCCTTTGCGCGGGGGTGACGGTGTGGTTTGCTCAGCTTGCTCGGTGTCATCACCCGGCTTGACCGGGTGATCCAGTATTCCAGAGACGCCGGTGATAGAAGCGAGAGGCCGCGGCGTACTGGATCGCCCGGTCCATGTGCGCAATTGCGCACAGGCCGGGCGATGACAACGGTAGATGACGAAGCTTCACAAGCTCTCAGGGTGACGGGTTGGGTGTTGCGCTTGTGCTTTGTGAGATCAGCAACGGAGGTCGCCACCAATTCCTCGGCTCGAAGCTGCAATTGGCGCCGCGCCCTTTCCGTGACGCGGAAGCGCTAACACTGCGCACAGCCCGACATCGTGACATCATTCACATGCAATCCCGCAAGATCGCGTGAAGCCGGCGATGTGCTCCCAGGGCAGGGCGGACCCGCGCTGGGCGGCTTGCATGATCGCGCCATCGGCGTCACAGTCCGTGTCGCGGCGGCAACGCCGCCAACAAGCAACAAGACTTGAGCGACCAAGGCTTAGAGTTCGAGGAACGCCATGGCGGCCACGCGCATCGACTGCGATATCCATCCCGCGGTGGGGGGAACGCGCACCACGCTGCTGCCCTATCTGAGCGATCACTGGAAGGAGCAGGTGGTGAGCCGCGCCATCGACGGGCTCGACCTCAATTCCTATCCGCCGTCGATGCCGCTGTCGGGCCGCGCCGACTGGCGGCCTGCCGATGGCCGCAAGCCCGGCAGCGATCTCGCCATGGTGCAGCGCGGCGCGTTCGACCAGCTCGGCGCCAGCCATGCGATCTGCAACGTCGTCTATGGCGCGCAGGCGGTGTTCGATTCCTACATGGCGGCGGATTTTTGCAAGGCGATCAACGACTGGATCGCGGCGGAATGGCTGGCCAAAGACAAGCGGCTGCGCGCCTCGATCGTGGTGCCGATCCAGGCGCCGGACCTCGCGGTCGAGGAGATCGAGCGCCGCGCCGGCGACAACCGTTTCGTCTCGGTGCTGGTGCCCTCGCAAGGCGAGACGCTGCTCGGGCGGCGGCACTTCTGGCCGATCTATCAAGCCGCGGAAAAATACCAGCTGCCGCTCGCGATCCACGCCGGCAGCGCCTACCGCGGCGCGCCGAGCTCGATCGGCTGGCCGTCCTATCGCTACGAATATTATCTCGCCGAGGCGCAGGCGTTTCAGGCGCAGATATTGAGCCTGATCTATGAAGGCGTGTTCGGAAAATATCCGGGCCTCACGGTGGTGCTGATGGAGTCGGGCGTCAGCTGGCTGCCCGCCTTCATGTGGCGCGCCAACAAGACCTGGCGCGGCGTGCGCGTCGAGGTGCCCTGGGTCGAGCGCGAGCCGGCCGCGATCATCCGCGATCATTTCCGCGTCACCATGCAGCCGTTCGACGCGCCGCAGGATGCGACCAGCGTCGCCGACATCATCGACCAGATCGGCTCGGAAAAAATGTTCCTGTTCGCGTCGGACTATCCGCACTGGCAGTTCGACGGCGACGATCCGATTCCGCCTCACCTGCCTGACAGTCTGGTCAGGCGGATGTGCGAGGATAATCCGTTAGAGACATTTCCGCGTCTGAAGCTGGATTCGTGAGACATGATACTCACTGATCGAATTGTTGCCGCATCGGCGGTGCTCCACCTCTCCCCAGCGGGGAGAGGTCGGCGCGCAGCGCCGGGTGAGGGGGCACAGGTCTCACGAGGGACCGCAAGGCCCTCACCCGGATTGCATCTGGCGATGCAATCCGACCTCTCCCCGATGGGGAGAGGTGACGGCCGCACCGATTCTATTCAAGGAGAATCGCATGAGTGACGTCATCGACCGCCCGATGCTCGACCAAGAGAAGACCGCCGCGACGCGGCTGCGCATCATCGACTGCGACATTCATCCGAGCATCTACTCGCACAGCGACCTCAACGAGTTCTTGCCAAAGCGCTGGCAGCAGCATCTGAAGGACTACGGCAGCCATCTGCGCACGCCCTATATCGGCACCACGCCGTATCCGCGCTCCTCGCCGCTGATCGCGCGGCGCGATGCCTGGCCGCCGACCGGCGGCGTGCCGGGCTCCGATCTCGATTTCATGCGCAAGCAGCATCTCGATCCGTTCGACGTCGAGTTCGGCATTCTGCAGGTGCTCGACCTCTTCATCTTCTCGCAGCAGAATCTGGAATTCGGCGCCGCGATCCAGCGCGCCATCAACGACTGGCAGTTGGCATTCTGGGCGCATCGCGATCCGCGCCTGAAGGCCTCGATCCTGGTCGGGCAGGATGGTTCGGACCTCGGACTTGCCGAGATCGAGCGCTGCGCCAGGACCGGCGAGTACATCCAGATCAACGTCTCGCCGCGCGCCAACGAGCCGCTCGGCCGCCGCCGCTACTGGCCGATCTACGAACGCGCGCAGGCGCTCGATTTGCCGCTCGGCATCCATGTCGGCGGCTACGGCGGCCACGCGCCGACCGGTGGCGGCTGGCCGTCCTATTACTGCGAGGAGCATCAGTCCAACGCGCACACGGTGGCCTCGAACCTCACCAGCCTGGTGCTGGAAGGCGTGCCGGAGCGCTTTCCAAAACTGAAGATCGTGTTCATCGAGGGCGGTTTTGGCTGGATCCCCGCGACGATGTGGCGAATGGACCAGCACTTCGAGCGCTTCCGCAGCGAGGTGCCGCATCTCAAGCACAAGCCGAGCGAATATGTGAAGCAGCATTTCTGGTTCACGACCCAGCCGATCGACGAGCCCGACGAAGCAAAGCATCTGCGCCAGCTGATCGAATGGGTCGGCATCGACCGTTTGCTGTTCTCCTCGGACTATCCGCACTGGGACTACGACGACGCGCGCTACGCCTTCAAGACGCCGCTGACCGAAGCCGAGCGGCGCAAGATTTTCAACAGCAACGCCCGCGCGGTTTACAAGTTCTAGGACAAGATGACGCTACTTCGACTCGAGCAGACCCTTCACCTCTCCCCGCCTGCGGGGAGAGGCCGGAATGCATCGCCAGATGCATTCCGGGTGAGGGGGAACCTCCGCGAATCCATCTCTCACAATCTTTGCGGCAAGAGCCCCTCACCCCAACCCTCTCCCCCTAAGAAGGGGGAGAGGGAGCGCAGTCCCGTCGCCGCCCGACCTCATCTCACTTCGCTCTAGGATTCCAATGGCCCGTCACATCGTCGCGCGCACCAGTGAGATCCCGGCCGGCGGCAACAAGGTGTTCGGCCTCGAGGGCCGCGACATCGTCGTGTTCCACGTCAATGGCGAGTTCTTCGCGCTGCTCAATCGCTGTCCGCATGAGGGCGCGCCGCTGGAGAAGGCGGCTTGCGTGGCGCGCCTGACTTCGCCGGAGCCCGGCATCTACCAGCGCGACCGGGTCGGCGAGATGCTGCGCTGTCCGTGGCACGGCTGGGAGTTCGACATCCGCAACGGCCAGTCCTGGTTCGATCCGAACCGGTTCAGGATCCGCTCCTATCCGGTCGCGGTCGAAAGCGGCGCCGAGCTGCAAAAGGGCCCCTATGTGGCCGAGACCTTCCCGGTGCACATCGAGGACAATTACGTCATCGTCGAGGTGTAAAGCATGATCCGGAAAAGTGTGAAGCGATTTTCCCTCGCGACAAACGCGAAGCGTTTGCGCGGAGATTATGCTCAAACAAAAGAGCTAAAGCGCGATGATGATTCAACCCAATCTCATCGCGCTTTAGGCGCGAACCTCTACTCCGCAGCGCCGGCGGTCTGGGCCGCGCGCCGCAGCATGCCAAAGAGATCGCGCGGATCATCGGGATCGGCAAGCAGATCGAGCTTGCTCGGCTGTCCGATGCGGGCGAGCTGATCGCGGACGCAGCGCAGGGCGGAAAAGTCCTCGATGGCGAACCCCACGCTGTCGAAGATCGTGATTTGTCCGGCATCGCGCCGGCCGGCGGCCTGACCCGCGATCACCTGCCAGAGCTCGGTGACGGCATGGCCAGGATCGAGCTGCTGGATTTCGCCCTCGCCGCGGGTCTGCGGCTCGTATTCGACAAAGATATCGGAGCGCAGCAGGATATCGCGATGCAGTTCGGTCTTGCCCGGACAGTCGCCGCCGATGGCGTTGATGTGAACGCCTGACCCGATCATGTTGTCGGTCAGAATGGTGGCATTGCGTTTGTCCGCGGTGCAGGTGGTGATGATGTCGGCCTGCTCGACGGCCTCCTGGCTGGAGGCGCAGGCGACGACGGAAATTCCGCTGCCGGCGAGATTGTGCGCCGCCTTCTCTGTTGCGCGCGCGTCGATGTCGTAGAGGCGGACGGTGTCGATGCCGCACAGCGCGCGAATGGCGAGCACCTGGAATTCGCATTGCGCGCCGTTGCCGATCACGGCCATGGTCCGGCTGCCCTTCGGCGCGAGGTATTTTGCCGCCAGCGCCGAGGTCGCAGCGGTGCGCAGCGCGGTCAGGATGGTCATCTCCGACAGCAGCACCGGATAGCCGTCGCGGACATTGGCCAGCATGCCGAACGCCGTCACGGTCTGGCGGCCGTCGCGGGTGTTGAGCGGATGGCCGTTGACGAACTTGAAGCCGAACTCGACGCCGTCGCTGGTCGGCATCAGCTCGATCACGCCCTCCTTCGAATGCGTCGCAAGGCGCGGCGTCTTCTCGAACATGTGCCAGCGGCGGAAGTCGGCCTCGATATAGGCGGCCAGTTCGACCAGGAAGCGCTCCGCGCCGATCCCGTTCACCAGCGCCATCATGTCGGCGACGCTGACGAACGGCACGAGGCTCAATGGACCTGGACCAGGCGACGGCATTTCACCCTCCCGCGGGAAGCTGATTTGTCAGCGTAGACCAGATTCGGCCGGCAGTAGAGTCCGCTTGTGGCCGCGCAATCGCTTCGGTGGCGGCGCGCAACAATACCGTGACCGTCGCGGTGTCAGGGCGCGCCGGGAGGCTGATGGGCGTGCGAGGATGCTTCGTTGAGCCGTGCCGGCTCGCGTCTTGTCTTGGGCTTGGTGGCCAGCACCGTGCTGTAGGGATTGCCGAACACGAAGGTCTTCGAGGTGCGCCAGATGATCCGTTCCAGCTCCACGAAGGTGCGCATCTTCAGCCGGAACTTCCACAGCAGAAGGTGTTGAATGAAATTCCAGGTCAGGCCCCAGGCCCAGAATGGCAAACGCCGGTAACGGATCGGGCTGAAGCCGAGCGGGCGCAGCTTGTGGACCAGAAGGTTGGCGCCGACGAAATTGTAGCGCCAGTTGTCGAAGAACGCGGTGACGCTCTGATAGTCCTCCTTGCGGCGGCAATGATCCAGCGCGCCCGGGGTGCGGATCAGCAGCCGGCCGCCCGGCTTGAGCATTCGCCAGCAGCGCGCCAGCCAGGCGTCGAGATCCTTGCTGTACCCGATCGACTCGAACGAATAGATGGCATCGAAACTTTCGTTCGGCAGATCGAGGCTGTCGAAGTCCGTGACGATCACCTCGCCGCGTCCGCCAAGCCTGGCAAATTTCCGCCGGCAGATCTCGGCCTGCACCGGCGAATTGGTCACGCAGGTGACTTCGATATTGCGCCGGCTGGCGAGATATGCCGCCGCCGCACCGGACCCGCAGCCGAGATCCAGGAACCGCATCCCGTCCTTCGGCTTCAGCAGAACGTATTCGGCCTCGTAGGGGTGCGAGAATGGCGTCCGGGGAAACACACAGGTGCTGTAGTTCGCCTCCTCGTCGCGATAGGTGCCGAACACGTCGTCATAGGTGCGTCGCTCGTCATCGTGCTTGAGAAAATCGTTCGGCTGCGGCGCCCACTCGACCAGTTGCTGCTGCTCGAACTGGTTCAGCTGATGGCCGATCCCGCTCGCGTCTCGCGGACGGGTGACCAGGAAGAAAAGCACGTAATGAAGAAGGATGTAGGCCACGAACAACGCAAGGATGATGGCCGCTGCCAATTGAAATACCAGAACCAAGTCCAAGGCCGCTCCTGACCGATGAAAAGCTCTCGACGCGATGGGCATTCTCACGGCAATCTGGAGCCGTGTTCAAGGATACTACGTGCTGCAATTGTACGATTTTATGTCTGGTCGGGCGAAGCGCATAGCGCCGCGGCCGTGAGGATCGCCGAGGTCTCGTGCGGTTCGGCGCGCGCTCGCGCGCGGCGATGGTGTCCAGCGCCGGCCGGCATGTCGCCGACACGGCGGATCGTTCAGCCCATGCTGCCCGGCATGAAGCAGCGCGGCTTCGGATGACCGTCCAGATAATAGGGCCAGACCATGGTGCGGCCGGCGCGGTTCGGTCCTGCCACGACGGCATCGTCGGGAACGTCGACCCATTCGCCCTCGAGGCGCACGCGATAGTGGCCGTCCTTGGTGTCCCAATCGGCATCGTCGATGTGCTTGGCATCGCTGCCGTCGCAGCACGGCCCCTTGCCGCTGTGCAGGCTCTCATACCAGGCGTTCAGCTCCGGACGCTGGTGATCATGGGCGCGCGCCGGTTCGATCGCGGAGATCGGTAGTGCCGCCAAGAACGCAGCCATGACCGCGAACGCAGCCAAGGCCGCGCGCCAACCATCATTCGTCATGTCATACCTATCCTGTCCGTGCTGTCTCATGCTGTCCGGACATGGTTATGAGCTGCCCTGCTTCAATTGGATGATATTTATCATACAATCACGTTCACGCGAGAAAACGCGGGAGTATCAAAAGCAAGAACCGTGCCGATTGGTGTTTGGGTGGTCAGGCGAGCAACTGCATCACCTGGTCGATGACGGCTTTCACCCGCTTCGAATCCGGCGTCTGATGCGCGAGTGCCATCAGCCCGGCATGCACCACCATGATGGTGTGCGCGGTGATGTCGGGGTCAAAACCCCTGCTGAATTCGGCGCGATCGGCGCGCAGCCGCGCGCGCAGCAAATCCTCGAGCCGCCTGTTGTAGCGCTCGATGCTCTTGCGCACGGCGGCCTGATCGAGCGAGCCGTCGGTGAGGGAATTGACCGACAGGCAGCCGCGCTGGCCCTTTTCGCCCGAGCAATACGGGATGAAGCCGATGAGCCACTGCCGGATGGCGTCGCGGGCTGATCCTGGCTGCACCAGCACGCGCTCCGCCCAGCCCAGGATGCCGTCGTGATAGCGGTCCAGCACCTTGAGGAACAGCGCGTTCTTGTCGCCGAACGCGGCATAGAGGCTGGGCTTTGCGACGCCGCTCGCTGCCGTAATCTCGTCGAGGGAGGTTGCCTGGAAACCCTTCTGCCAGAACACCTGGCGGGCGATTTCCAGCACGTCATCGGGATCGAAGCTGCGCGGCCGTGCCATCACAGCGTTTTATGTACTGCCGGGTCGGATGTGAAGCCCTCAACTCGCTGTGAAAGGCGGTCCTGCTCGTTGACGGTCGCTCCATTCTATACTATCAAGTACAGAATAAACCGGGGAGACGTGTCATGAAGGCGGTTCAGGTCGTTGCGTTCGGACGTGCTGCGGAGGTGGTCAAGCTGAACGAGGTGCCTGATGTGGGCAGTCCCGGGCCCGACGAAGTCGTCGTCGCGGTCGAGGCGGCGCCGATCAACAACTCGGATTTCATGATCATCGCGGGGCGCTATGGCTATCTGCCGCCGCTGCCGGCGACGCTCGGAATCGAGGGCGTCGGACGGGTCGTCGCCCGGGGCGCGCAGGTGAAGCACCTGAAGGAAGGCGACCGCACCCTGGTTCCGACCATGCACCCGACCTGGACCGAGCGCGTCAAGTTCAAGGCGTCCTGGCAGCGGCCGCTGCCTGACAATGCCGATGTCCGGCAGCTCTCCATGGTCGGGGTCAATCCGGCGACCGCTTATCTGCTGCTGACCGATTTTGTCAAAGTGCCGCGCGATGGCTGGGTGATCCAGAACGGCGCCAATTCGGCGACGGCGCGCGCCGTGATCGCGATCGCAAAGTCGCTGGGAATCAAGACGGTCAATGTGGTGCGGCGCGAGGAGGTGGTGGCGGAGGTCAAGGCGCTGGGCGCCGATGTCGTCCTGCTCGACGGCCCCGATCTCGCCAAGCGCGTCGCCAAGGAAACCGGCAAGGCGCCGATCCGGCTGGCGCTCGACGTCGTCGGCGGCGCGTCGACCCTGAACCTGATGACGTGCCTGGCGCCGCACGGCGTCGTGGTGATCTACAGCGGGATGAGCGGACAGCCGTTCACCGGCTCGCCGCTCAGCGTGATCTTCAACGAGGTCTCGGTGCGCGGCTTCTGGCTCGGCCATTGGTACAAGACCGCGACGGATGACGCGATGGCGACGATGTATGGCCATCTCGTCCCGATGGTCGCATCGGGTGCGATCAGCGCGCCAGTCGTGGGAAGCTACGGCCTCGAGGGATTCTCGGAAGCGATCGCCAAAGCCTCAGCGTTCAAGGGCAAGGTGATCTTTACGCCGAACTAGGCTTGGCGCGATCAGGTCCGGCGCGCGGTCCGAATCGTTCTCGGCTTGACTGGCTTTGCAATGTCCGGGCGCTTCGCTTTGCCATGGTCCCGGCCGTGCTTCTTCGCGGCGAGTGCGACGCGAGTCTTGGTCCCACCGGAGCCGCGGCGCGCGGTGTATTCCTTGCCGTCCATCGGCGCGAAGTGCGCCGGATCCCTGCCGAGATAGGGGCGTCCGATGCCGAACTCCCGGCCGTGGGCATCGATCCATCGCCAGAGTTTCGCCGAGGAGGCCCATCGATCGTCGCGCGTCGCGCCATCGACGCTGACCACGTCGGCCGCGAGCCCATGGCCATAGCCGCCGCGCAGGCTGCCGCCGTGAAAGGATCTGTTGCTCGCCGCCGCGAGGCCGCTTGCGATCGACTGGCGGTAGTCGTCGCGGAACGCGCTGGTGATGCCCGGTGACAGTCCGGCCTGCTCGGCGGCGAGCAGCGCGCGAAACAGCTTTAGCTTGAAGCTGCGATCCATGCCGCCGATCACATAGTCCGCCATGGGCATGCCGATGCGTTTGGCGGCCTTCGGATCCTTCCATCCGAAATCCTCGTCGACCAGCCTGGTGAAGGTCCGCATCACGGTCACGGTCTTGCGTTTCTTCTTGATCGTCACCGCCCGCCGTTCCGGCACCTTGATGGTGTCCTCCTTGGGCGCGCGTTGATAGAGCGCCCACAGATAGCGGTCGACGCAGGCTTCCACGACCCAGCATTCGTCGAGAACTTCGACAGTGTCGACCGCCGGCACGGAGCTGCGCGGCGCGGTTGCGGCCGGATCCCGGACCGGCGATGTGTCAGCCGGCAACACCTCCGCCGGATCGCCAAGTGCCGCCTCGACGATCGCTTCGGCCCGGTCCGCCGTCGTCGTGACGGTGATGGTCACAGGCGCCGGGCTGCTGGCGTCTCCTGTGTCGGCTTGCGCTGCGTTGCCGATCTCGGTCGCAGCTGCCGCATCAGGCGCGGTGGCGGCGACGGTCACGGGTGCGGGGTGGTCGGCGAGAGGCGCGCCGGCGAGCGCGACGCCGGCGGAACCGGATGCGAGCCACGCCGCGATCCAGGCCGGGAGAACCATCGTTCGGCACAACGCCGCCGTTCCCATTCGCCGCGAGTTCATCAAGCCAGCCTCCAAGGGCTCCCCCCGGAGCCCGACTGCACAGCCAAGCATGCGACACTGCCGATTGTCGGTTCAGGATATGGACGGACAAGGGCGAAAAACGCGAACTGTCCTATGTTTTCCAAAGATGTTGCCCGAAAGCAACCCGCGGCCATTGCGTCTTGAGATCCGTCCGGCTTATCGCCAGCACGGAACTTCGGATGCGGGCCTCCGCGAACCGTCGTGGAGACCGGGTTTCTACGGGCAGGCGCGGTGATATAGCAAACACGGCGAGCGGAGCTCGAGGTGCTTGTGATGGCGGGCCAGCTCGCGATCCATCTCTCTACCACGCATGCAGGTGGTGAGCGGGCCAATTCCCGGCCGGCTCACCGCGGCGCTGCGCGGGCAGCACGTCGGGTCGATCATTCACACCGGCGCGCGCGCCGCCTGAGCGCGCGGTGGTGGACGGGCGCGCGCCGCGTTGGTCCGGCGCGCGACAGAGCCGTGACGAAATCGATTACTTGATCGTCGCGCGCACGGTGATGACCGAAGTGCCGGACGCCTTCGGCCCCTGCCCCGTCGCCTTGATGGCAAACGTATCGTTGCCCTTGTACTTGGCCTTCGCCCTGTACTCGAACGTCGACGCGTTGATCTTTTTCAGCTTGCCGTAGGACGGCTTCTGCGCGATCGCCGAGTCGGTGACCTTGCCGCGGATCTGAATCGGGATCTGGCAACTCTCGCCCGATGCGACGTCGATATCACCGCTCGAATTCTCGCCCCAATCCGCCAGCGTGACCGACATCGAGCATTGCGGCGCGGCCGGCGCCGAAGACGCCGGCACGATGCCCGCGGCGGTCGCGGCAAGCACCAGAGCGGTGACGTTGAGCAGCCGCGTCGTCATCTTCTTGTTCATGCAGGACTCACTGACCGAGATGCGTTCGTCAGGAAAATCTTGCAACGCATGCGCAGCGCAGGCAAGGGCTTCGATCCGCGCACAGCCGCAGCGGACGCGATGTTACAGCGTCAGCTTGTAGCCAGCAGATGTTCGAATGGGCGATCGCGCAATGCCGGGCGAGAGGCTGCGATCTGGCTTGTATGCAATGTAGGCGGCAAGGCGAGGGCGGACTTACTCCTTCTTCGCCGTGAGCCCGTCGACCATTGCGCGGGTCAGGGTCGCGATCTCGCTGCGCAGCGCGCCGAGCGGCACCGCGATCAGCTTCTGCTCCAGCCCGAGCGCGACCATGCCGTGCACGGCGGAGAACAGGCTGCGCGCGGTGACGCCCAGCTGGGTCGGCGAGCGCTGCGGAAACAGCACGGCGAGCGGTTTGTAGATGTGACGGAACAATTCCATCTGCTCGGATATCGCCCATTCCGGCACCGGCTTGCCCGGCTGCATGCGGTGCTCGAACAGGGCGCGCCACAGTTCGAGATTGTCGGCGGCGAAGTCGCAATAGGCGACCGCGATCCGCACCAGCATCTCGCGCGGCGCGGCCGCGGCGCCGATCTCGGCCAGCGACAGCGAGGCATCCAGCCGCGCCAGCGTGCGCGAGCCGACGCGCAGGATCAGCTCGTCGACGTCCTCGACCAGATTGTAGACGCCGCCATTGGCGACGCCGATTTCCTGGGCCAGTTCGCGGGTCTTCAGCCCGCCGAGACCCTTTGTCGCAATCGCCCGTTCCGCCGCCTCGATCAGCGCTTCGCGGAGTTTTGCTCGTCGTTCCAATGCTTTGGACATTGTTTACCCATCGTTAACCACAACCGTGAGCGTCGCTCAAATAATTCTTGAGCAATGCTCATTATGTGGTACAAGTGAATCATGAGCGATGCTCATAACAGGGAGAGACCAAATGTTCAAAACCGTTTTGACACTTTTCCGCGGCAGCGTGGCGGCGGCGGGCGAGGAACTGGAAGACCGGACAGCCCTGGTCATCCTCGACCAGCAGATGCGCGACGCCGCGGCGGCCGTCGACCGCTCCAAGCGGACGCTGGCCCTGGCGATCGCCAGCGACCAGCAGGAAGGCCGCCGGCTCGAGACCACCAACGCCCGGATCGCCGATCTCGAAGTCCGCGCCACCGCGGCGATCGAGGGCGGCCGCGAAGACCTCGCCCGCGAAGCCGCGCAGGCGATCGCCAATCTCGAAGCCGAGCGCGACGCCGCGATGACCGCGCGCACGCTGTTCGCCTCGGAGATCACCCGCCTGAAGCGCCATGTCGCCAGCGCCGAGGCGCGGATCGCCGAGCTCGATCGTGGCCGGCGCCTCGCTCGCGCCTCCGAGGCGGTGCGCTCGCTGCGCCGCAGCGGCATCGAGGCGGCGCGTCCCTACGAATCGACGCTGCCGGAAGCCGAAGCGACGCTGAAGCGGCTGCGCGACCGGCAGATCGAAGCCCAGGCCGCCGACGAGGCGCTGATCGAGATCGACGCCGCGTCGGGCCCGCTCGCCACCGCCGAAAAGCTCGCCGAGCAGGGCTTTGGCCCGCGGATGAAATCCACCGCCGACGACGTGCTGGCGCGGCTGAAAGCCAAGCGCCCGCCCGCTGCCTGAACTCCAAGCCTGAAGCCAAAGCTGAAACCAAGTCTGAAACCAAGCCTGAACCTTAGCCAATTGCAAACCTCGTCACATCAAGGAGAGTACCATGAACCAGACCATCCAACCCCACAGCGGCGCCTGGGTCACCTTCACCTACGCGTCCTTCGCAGCGTCCGCCTTCCTCGTCGGCATCGGCGTGTTCTTCCTGCCGATCGATCTCTGGATGAAGGGCTACCTCACCATGGGCATCGTGATGCTGGTCCAGACCTGCGTCACCATGACCAAGACCGTCCGCGACAACCACGAGAGCAGCAAGTTCGTGAACCGCATCGAGGACGCCAAGGCCGAGCGCCTGCTGATGGAAGTCTCCAAGGCGGCCTGAGCCGGAGCAAGCGCGAAGCGGCGGGTGATTTGCACCCGCCGCTTTCACCAGTTGGAAGCAGGACGCGACCCCGGCGTCATTGCGAGCGAAGCGAAGCAATCCATTGCCACCCAGTATGCGGAACGATGGATTGCTTCGCGGAGCCTGTCATCGGGCGCGTTCGCGCGACCCGTTGGCTCGCAATGACGCGGTGGATAGACCGCGAACGCTCCAGGGCAACTTATCCCGTTTCCAGAACGGATCGTTTACCCTGCGGCGAACAGCGTCAGGTTGCGCTCATCGCTCCTTAACAGGCGGCAGTGCAGAAATCGCGCCCGAGGGACAAAGACATGGCGTCCACGGACAACGGCAATCCGGCTCCGCGCGGCGGCAACGGGGCTGGCAAGGGACTTGCGAAAGCGCGCGCGGCGTTTGACCGGCTGCGCGGCCATGCCGGCTTCTGGCTCAAGGCGCTGTCGCAGCCGACCATCGATCTCACCCTGCGCACCGACGCCGGCCAACTCACCCGCATCATCGAATCGCCGGGCCTCTCGCTGCCGCAAGCCGAGCTCGACGCGCTGGTCGCGCAGCTGCGCACCGTCGCCGCCAAGACGTTGCCGCAGGAAAGCCTGACCTACGGCATCTTCTCCGGCGAGCCCGAGCGGCTGGCGCGCGCCGTCGTCACCGTGATCTCCGAGGAGGAGACGGGACGGCCGATCGCCTTCAATGCGCTGTCGGTGATGGCGGTGCCGCTCGACGGCGAGCCCGCCGAGGTCACCCATCTCGGCCTTGTCATGGTCGACCTTGATGTGCGCGGGCAGGGGCTGTCCTGGGTGCTCTACGGCCTCACCGCGCTGGTGCTGTTCGCCCGCGACGGACTGCGGCCGAAATGGATCTCCAACGTCACGCAGGTGCCGGCCGTGGTCGGCATGGTCAGCGACACCTTCTCCGACGTGTATCCGTCGCCGCTGCCGGGCACGCGGCAGAGCTTTGCGCATCTGCAGCTGGCGCGCGGCATCATGGCAAGACACCGCGCGGTGTTCGGTGTCGGCGAGGACGCCGGTTTCGACGAGGCGCGCTCGGTGATCACCAATGCCTATACCGGCGGCTCGGACGCGCTGAAGAAAACCTTTGAGATCGCGCCCAAGCATCGCAACGCTGTCTACAACGAATTCTGCGAGCGCGAGCTCGACTACGCGCGCGGCGACGACGTGCTGCAGCTCGGCCGCATCGATCTCGCCGGCGCCCGCCGCTACGTCATGCGCGAGGTGCCGTCGGGCTCGCTGCCGGCGCTGCTCGCGGCGTCCGCGATCCTGGCGCTGCAGCGGCTGGTGCTGCCGGTGGTGTATTGGCTCGACGACAGCCGCGCCTTCGGCACGTTGCGGCCGCGCAAGCAGGACGCCGAGGCTGTCAGATGAATTTCGACTATTACTCCTTCACCGGCCGCAATATCGGCTTCATCGACGAGCGCGAGCAGCAATTGCTGCGGCAGGCGCGGGTGTTCGTCTGCGGCGTCGGCGGCATGGGCGGCGCCGCCTTCATGGCCCTGGCGCGCGCCGGCGTCGGCAAGTTCGTGATCGCCGATATCGATCGCTTCGAGGTCTCCAACCTCAACCGCCAGGTGTTCGCCTTTGCCGACGAGGTCGGCCGCGAGAAGGCGGAGGTCGCCGCCGAAGCCGCCAAACGCATCAACCCGACCATCGAGGTCGAGGTGTTGGCTGCGAACTGGACCAGCGAACTGCCCGGCATTGCGGCGCGCTGTCCCGTGATCGTCAACGGCATGGACGACATCGCCGCCGGCGTGCATCTGTATAGGACCGCGAAGCGCGCCGACGCCACCGTGATCGACGCCTATATGTCGCCGCTGCCCTCGGTGATCGTGGTGCGGCCGGACGATCCGCGGCCGGAGGAACGGCTCGGCTTCCCGACCATGGCCAAGGACTGGACAGAGATCACCGACGACGATCGCCGCGCCGCGATGCGCGCCGAGATCGAGCACGTCATGCTGCACTCCTCGTCGCGCAACTATGTCGACCTCGCGATCGCCGGCGAGGTCGCGGCCGGCCGCCGCAGCCGGATGTCGTTCGCGCCGATGGTGATCTCGACCGGCATGCTGATGGCCTATGAGGCGATCGCGCTGATCCTGGGCCGCACCTCCGGCACCGATTGCCGCGGCTGGTTTCTCAACCCGCACCGGCCCGCGATCGAGAAGCCGCGCAATGCGCTGGTCGCCGCCTTGCTGCGGCCGCTGGTGCGCCGCGCCATCGATCAATTGACGGGCGGCAAATGACCGCGGGGGTGATCGCCGATTCCATCGTCAATCTCTGCGGCGCCATCGGGCTCGCGGTGGCGATGGCGACGTTCTACCGGCGCGACCCCAAGAGCCCGCTGACCCGCCGCCTGCTCTTCGCGCTCGGCGTGATCGCGATCCTGTTCCTCGACCGCGGCCTCGCCTGGTGGACCGGCAGCGTGCTGCTCGACCGCCTGTCGGTGATCCCGGCCGCGCTGATCCCGCTCGGCGCGCTGATCGTCACCGAAGGCATCTTGCGCCGGCACGCGCCGCGCGCGGTGAAGATGATCGCGCTCGGCGGCGGCATCCTGCTCGGTCTGGGCGGCAGCTTCGGGCTACAGCGCTTTGTCATGCCGTATGCGATCACGCTGGCGCTGTTCCAGCTCTTGGCCTTCGCCACCTGCGCGTTCCTGCTGGCGACCCGCGAGCGCGCGGGGCTGATGGCCTCGGAAAACCGCAGCATCGGCCGCATGGCGGTCGGCGCGCTGGTGGTGATCCCGTTCATCCTGACCGACTTCCGCACCCTGTTTCCCGACATTCCGGTGCGGCTCGGCGCACTGGGCGCGCTGCTCACCGTCACGGTGATGCTGATCGCCGGCGGCGGCGCCGAGACCCGCCGCCATGGCCTTGCGATGATGGCGCTGCGGCTGATCTCGTCGGGCCTGCTCGGCTTTGCCGCGGCCTTCATGGCGGCCGATGTCGACGGCGCGCAGATCGTCCGCTTCGTCGCGGTCGCGATATCCGGCGTGCTGACCATCGGCCTGATGACCGACGCGCTGCGCGCGCTGTTCGAATCGCAGGAGCCCGGCGTGCTCAATTCGGTCGCGGCGTCGCCGGCACAGACCCGCGACCAGCTGATCGCCGAGCTGGCGCGGCACCCGATCTTCGAGAGCGCAAGACGTTTCCGCGAGAGCGAGCTGTCGCTCTACGATCCGCCGCTGCTGCGCGATTTCCTGTCCACGCGGCGCGTGCTGCGCCGGCCCGATGCGCCCTGGGGGCTGTCGCCGACGGAGCCCGCGGCCGAGCGCATGGTCTCGCTGATGACCGCCAACAGCGCCACCCATGTCATCGTGCTGGCGCATGATCCGCTCGACCTCATCGTGCTCGCGGTGCCCGTCACCGCGGCCGATCCCGCCACCGAAACCGCGCTCGCGCTGGTGCGGCGGCTGCTCGCGCTGACCCCGGAGGCGAAATGACGCTCGAGATCCGAGAGGGCGACCGCAGGAGCGCGTTCGATGCGGCGCTCAACGCCTATGGCCCGGACAGTCTCTATGTGCCGCCGTTGTGGAGCGATTTCGACCGGATGTTCGATCCGGCGAAAAATCCCTTCATCACCGAGGGCCATGGCCGCTACGCGCTGTTGTCGGCGCACCGCGACGGAAAGCCGGTCGGCCGCATCGCCGCCTCGATCCACGATGCGTCGAATCGCAAGCACGGCACCCGCCACGGCGCTTTCGGCTTCTTCGATTGCATCGACGATGCTGAGGTCGCCGATGCGCTGCTGCGCGCCGCCGAGCAATGGCTCGCCGCGCGCGGCATGAGCCGCATCACCGGCAATTTCAATCTGACGGCGATGCAGCAGATCGGCGTGATGACCGACGGTTTCGACCACGCGCCGTTCACCGACATGATGTGGTCGCCGCCGCACATCGCGCAGCAGCTCGAACGCGCCGGCTATGCCGCGACCTTCCCGATGACCAGCTTCGAGATCGCGCTCGACGGCGGCAAGCCCGAGCAGCTGCTCGGCGACAAGCAGCGCGCGGTGCTGAAGGACCCCGATTTCGTTTGGCAGCCGATCAAGCGCTCCGCCTTCAAGGCGCGGCTGGAGGACGCCCGGCTGATCCTCAACGACGGCTTTGCCGACAACCCGATGTTCGTGCCGCCGACTGCGGCCGAATATCTGTTCCAGGCCGGCGACATGATGTGGATCATCGACAAGCGGATTTCGACCGTGGTGTATTACCGCGGCCGCCCTGCGGGGGCGATCATCGCGATCCCCGACCTCAACCCGCTGGTCAAGACGATCGGCGGCCGCGTTGGGCTATCGGCGCCGTTCAAATTCATGCAGCACCGCATGATGAACACCCGCGCCGTGCTGATCTATCAGTCGGTGTGCCGGGAGCTGCACAATCGCGGTCTCAACGGCGCGATGCTGTACCGCACCGCGCTGGCGCTGCAGCAGGCCGGCTACCGCACCCTCGGCGGCACCTGGATTGCCGATATCAACGGCCCGTCGCTGCGCCAGGCCGAGAAGGTCGGCGCCCAGCCGCTGCACCGGCTGCATCTGTTCAGCAAGCGGCTGGCCGGCGCATGAGCGCGCTGACACCGGACTTGCTGCGCGAGCTGGTCGCCGAAGCGCGGCTGGCGCCGAGCGTCCACAACATCCAGCCGACGCGCTGGCGCCTGCTCGACGACGTCAGGCTGGCGCTGGTCGACGACACCAGCGTGCGCGCGCCGGTGGCCGACCCCGCGGGCCATGATGTCCTGATCTCGCACGGCGCGGCCCTGGAGGGCATGAGCCTTGCGCTCAACCGCCGCGGCCTTTCGATCTGCGGTCTCACGACGATCGAGCAGCCGCTGTCGGCGCAGTTCTCGGCGCTCTGCAACTTTGCGGTCAAGCCGTGCGCCACGCCTGATCCATTGGCCGACCGCGTGGCGCATCGGATGTCCTGGCGCGGCAAATTCGTGGCATCGCCTGGCGACGCGACGGCACTGGCCCAGCTTGCCGCCGCGTGCGGCGACGTGATCTGCGTCAGTGACCGGCAGGCGATCAGCAATGTCGCCGGCTGGGCCGACCAGGCCGAGTTCTCCTTTGTCCGCGGCGACGATTACCGGCAGGAATTGCTGGGCTGGATGCGGCTGTCGCCGGGCCATCCGCACTATCTGCAGGACGGGCTGAACCGCGACGCGCTCGCGATGAACGCACTGCAGGCCACCGCCGCCCGCTTCGTGCTGGGCGGCCTGTTCAAGCCGCTCGACCGGCTCGGCCTTGCCGCATCGCTGCTCGCCGACGGCGCCAAGACCGCGTCAGCCGCCGCCATCGTGCTGTTCTGCCGCCCGGTCGGCGAGGATCCGCTGATGACCGGACGGTATTTTTATCGCGCCTGGCTTGAGATCGATCGCGCCGGGCTTGCGGCCTGTCCGATCTCGGCGCTTGCCGACGATCCGGATTGCAACGAGCGGCTGCGCAAGCTCGGCAACGTCGCCGCCGATTTGCGCCTCGTCAACGTGTTCCGCGTCGGTCGGCCGCCAGCAGCACAGAAACCGCGGCATTTCCGGCTGTCGGTCGAGCGGCTCGTTGTGTAAGCGGTGCTGACGCGCCGGCATCTTAACGCTGTCAAAGCTTCACGCGATCATGCTATGACGCCGCCCGCGAACCCGAGGCGCGACGCGCGCCTTGGAATCCTTCTTTGAGCATGATCGCTTCGGAACGCCGCTGCACGCTGTTCCGGATCATGCGAGCGACCGGTGGGGCACGATGTCGAAGCAATCGCAGCGCGAGGAGGCCGAGCGCCTGATCCGCGAGACCATGGAAAAGCGGAACCTGGTCATCAAGCAGGGCATGACCCGGATCGAGGCCGTCTGCGGCAAGTGCGGCGCGCCGAACAGGGTGCAGGCGGAAAAGGGCCAGGCCCGCGTCAAGTTCGCCTGCAAGAATTGCGGGCAGAAGCAGGAAACGTTGTGAGCTCTCTTCTTCCCGTCATTGCGAGAAGCGTAGTCACAAAATTGCAAAGCAATTTTGCGGCGAAGCGACGAAGCAATCCATCTTTCCGCGTGTGCGGAGGGATGGATTGCTTCGCGGAGCCTGTCATCCGGCGGCGCTTCGCGCCGACCGGGTGCCTCGCAATGACGGCGTCGAAGCGCTACTTCGACACCTCACACACCGTGGTGTGATCCGGCGCGACGAAGAAAAACCGGCGTGATCGTCTTCGATCACTATTGGTGGCGGCCGATCCGGCGTCAACCTTGTGTGCGCACCCTTCAAGCGATTCTAACGCCGGGGCGGCTGCATTGGGCGGGCTGCCGCACTAGTTTGGGGGCTGGACGCTGGTCGTCCTCTCGATATATTGCGTAGAATATAACGACGATCCGGAGTGCCGGTATGGAGATCGAAACCCAGGAGCTCACCACCTGCGAGGTCGCGGCCGACGGCTGCGCGATTTCGCTCGGTTTCGTCGACGGCAGGGGCGAGCCGGCGACGATCCGGCTGTCGGTCAGCTAGGTCGGCGCGCTGGTGATGACCTTGCCCGGGCAAGGCGCTGCAGGCCCGGTTCGGCGACCAGACCCTGCGCTATGCCTATCCGCTGGATTCCTGGGTGATCGAGCAGTCGACCGATCCGAGCCATGGCATGATGACGCTGAAAGCCACCGACGGCTTCAGCGTCTGCTTCTCGATCCCGCGCGCCCAGCAGAGCGAGCTCGGCGAAGCCCTGCGGCGCAGCCGATGGCGCCGGTGCGTGTGCGGGCGAATTGAGAGGTGAGCTTCGTAGGGTGGGTTAGCGAAGCGTAACCCACCAACTTTGTGTCCTGCAATGGTAGGTTACGCTTCGCTAACCCACCCTACGAAGAGGCACTACTTCCCCTTCACGAACGCCGCGAACGCATCGCCGTAATCCTTGTGCCAGCGCGATAGCGGCGGGCGGTTCTCGACGATATCGCCGGCGGCCCACAGGATGCGGCGTTCGTCGAGCGCGCGCGGCACGTCGTTGTCGGGGCAGAGGATGTAGAAATCGCCGGCGTCGAGCCGCTCAATCATGAAGTCGACGGTCTGCTCCGACGTCCAGGCGCCCGCCGGCTTCTCGGTGCGGCCGCGCGCGGTCAGCCCGGTGAAGACAAAGCCCGGGATCAGCAGATGCGCCGTGATCTTGCAGCCGTCGGTGTTGCGCAGCTCATGCTGCAGCGCCTCGGTGAACGCCTTCACGCCGGCCTTGGAGACGTTGTAGGCGGGATCGCCGGGCGGCGTGGTGATGCCCTGCTTGGAGCCGGTGTTGATGATCAGCCCCGACCGTCCGCGCTTGATCATGTTGGGTGCGAAGGCCTGCGTACCGTTGATGACGCCCCACAGATTGACGGCGAGGATGCGCTGCCAGTTGTCAGCGGGACCGAACATCGTGCTGCCGGGCTGGATGCCGGCATTGTTCATCAAAATGTCGGTGCCGCCGAATTTTTTCGCGACGCTGGCCTCGAGGTCCGCAACTTGATCGGCGCGGCTGACGTCGACCGCCGCCGTCATGATGTCGGCTGCGCCGCTCGGCGCCACGGATGACAGTTTTGCCGCAGCCTGCTTCAGCCTGTCGTCGCCGAGATCGGCGATGCAGACCTTCATGCCGGCCGTAGCGAACCGCATCGCGGCGGCAAGCCCGATGCCGGACGCGCCGCCGGTGATCACGGCAACATGATTGGGTGACATCGCAGGATGGGGCATCGGTGGTCTCCGGACACAATTGTGGCTGACGCTAGCAGGCTTAGCATATCGCGCGTAGCACGCACGCGGGCGCATAGGAGAGTTTCGTGCGCGCTGCTCTCCTCAACGCCCGCTCGGCTTTACGGTTTCGCATCTGCGCTGTAGAATTAGCAATATAACGCTTCCAGAAGACCTCAGCCGACATTTTACAGGGAGTGCAAACATGGCTGTTTCACAGGCTATTCCGCTCACGCGCCATCCTTATGCCGATGGCTCCTACAAGAAGATGCTGATCGACGGCAAATGGGTCGACGCCGCCTCCGGCAAGAAATTCGAAACGCACAATCCCGCGACCGGCGAGCTGCTTGCGACCGTCGCGGAGGGCGACGCCGAGGATATCAATCGCGCCGTTGCCGCCGCGCGCCGCGCGTTCGAGGGGCCGTGGAGCAAAGTAAAACCGTTCGAGCGGCAGAACATGCTGCTCAAGCTCGCCGAGCTGGTCGAGGCCAATTTCGAGGAATTGTCGCAGCTCGACACGCTCGACATGGGCGCGCCGATCAGCCGCACTCGCGGCAACCGGCTGCGTTCGCTCGGCATGCTGCGCTATTACGCGGGGCAGGCGACCGCGATCCATGGCGAGACAATCGAGAACTCGCTGCCCGGCGAGATCTTCTCCTACACGCTGAAGGAGCCGATCGGCGTGGTCGGCGCCATCATCCCGTGGAACGGGCCGCTGACCGCCTCGATCTGGAAGATCGGACCTGCGATCGCGACCGGTTGCACCGTGGTGCTGAAGCCGGCTGAGGAGTCGCCGCTGACTTCGCTGCGCATCGGCGAGCTCTGCGTGGAGGCCGGCATTCCGCCCGGCGTCGTCAACGTGGTGCCAGGTTATGGCGAGACCGCAGGCGCCGCGCTGGCCTCGCATCCCGACGTCGACAAGGTCGCCTTCACCGGCTCGCATGTCACGGGCCAATCGATCATCCGCGCCTCGGCCGGCAATCTGAAGCGCGTCTCGCTCGAGCTCGGCGGCAAGTCGCCGGACATCGTGTTCGCCGATGCCGATCTCGATGCGGCGGTGCCGGGTGCTGCGATGGCGGTGTTCGCCAATTCAGGCCAGATCTGCAGCGCCGGCACGCGGCTGTTCGTCGAGCAGAAGGTCTATGACGAATTCGTCGGCCGCGTCGCCGAGTTCGGAAAGAAGCTGCAGGTCGGCAACGGCCTCGATCCCAACACCCAGATCGGTCCGTTGGTGTCGCAGCAGCAGATGGACCGCGTGTCGGGCTATCTCGACATCGGCACCAAGGAAGGCGCGAAGGCGGTGGCCGGCGGCGGCCGCCTCACCGAGGGCGCGCTGTCGAAGGGCTTTTTCGTGCAGCCGACGGTGTTCGCCAATGTGCAGGACAACATGCGCATCGCGCAGGAAGAGATCTTCGGCCCAGTGATCTCGGCGATCTCGTTCAAGGATCCGGACGAACTGATCAAGCGCGCCAACGCCACCACTTTCGGCCTCGGCTCCGGCGTCTGGACCACCAATGTCAGCAAGGCACACCAGGTCGCCAAGGCGCTGCGCGCCGGCTCGGTCTGGGTCAATTGCTACCAGGCGATGGACCCGGCAGTGCCGTTCGGCGGCTACAAGATGAGCGGCTACGGCCGCGAGTCCGGCAAGCAGCACGTGGAAGAATATCTCAACGTCAAGGCTGTCTGGATCAAGACCGGCTAGCAAGAAGCGCGCTGCTGCAGCCTTCACCTCTCCCCGCCCCTGTCCGCCGAAGCCTTGGCGAAGGCGGATGCGGGGAGAGGTCGCCGCGCCCTTGCGCGGCGGGTGAGGGGGTACAGGTCTCAACATTCGGCGCACTCGTGGAGAGAAGCCCCACGCCTACGCCTCACAATTTCGGAATATTGGAAGAATACCCCTGACTTGCCCGACGTGTCAAGCGGTCTTGTCGAGCGCCGGCCGGCTACTTTGCATGGGGTTGTTTTCGCCATATTGGCAATGCGCCCCCTGCGCCGGCCGCAATTTACCGCCCCGCCGCCTTCTTCGGCTTGCCGATGTCGCTGCGCAGCGCCTCGAGGTCCTTGCGCACGGCGCTCGCGGCGTCGCGCTCGATCTTGCGATAGCGCGCCACCAGCGACAGGCCGAATGGGGTCAGCACCGCGCCGCCGCCGTTCTTGCCGCCGGTCTGCCGTTCCACCGCGGCCTGGCGGCAGATCCGGTTGATCTCGTCGACCAGGTCCCAGGCGCGCTTGTAGCTCATGTCCATGGCGCGGCCGGCGGCGGAGATCGAGCCGCATTCCCGGATGTTTTCCAAGAGCAGGATCTTGCCCGGCCCGATCCGGTCCTCGGCATCGAGATCGATGCGGACGCTGAGGGAGGGGAGCGATCTGACGCCCGGTTTCGGCATGGAAGATGTGCTCTCGCGCAACTGGTGACGAGATTGCCACTAACCGCTTTTGCGAACAAGATGAAGCCACTAGATAACGCAAAGTCACACAACAATATCCGGGGCAGGCATGAATCCTCCGTCGCTGTTCTCTCCGCTCAAGGTCGGGCCGTACGAGCTCAAGCATCGCGTCGTGATGGCGCCGCTGACGCGGCTGCGCGCGGCGCGGCCATCTCTCGCACCGCGGCCGCTGAATGCGGAATATTACGCGCAGCGCGCGACGCCCGGCGGGCTCCTGATCGCGGAGGCGTCGCCGGTGGTCGCGACCGGGTTCGGCAATCCCGGTGTTCCCGGCATCTACAGCGAAGCCCAGGTCGCGGGCTGGCGCGAAGTCGTGAATGCCGTGCATGCCAAGGGCGGCCTGATCTTCCTGCAGCTCTGGCACGTCGGCCGCGTCTCGCATTCCTCGTTCCAGCCCGGCGGCGCGTTGCCGGTGGCGCCCTCCGCGGTGGCGATCTCGCCCGAGTTCAGGTGCCTCACGGCCGACGGCAAGGTGGTCGACTACGAGACGCCGCGCGCGCTCGAAACCCATGAGATCCCGCAGATGATCGACGCCTACCGGCAGGGCGCCAAGAATGCGCTCGCCGCCGGCTTCGACGGTGTCGAGATTCACGGCGCCAACGGCTATCTGATCGAGCAGTTCCTGCAGTCGCGCAGCAATCTGCGCACCGATCAGTATGGCGGTTCGATCGAGAACCGCGTCCGCTTCCTGATGGAGGTGACGCAGGCGGTGACCGAGGTCTGGGGTGCGAATCGCGTCGGCGTGCGGCTGTCGCCCTACGGCATCGCCAATGGCAGCGGCGAGGCTGACCCGATGCCGCTCTACAGCCACGCCATCACCTCGCTCGACAAGCTCGGGCTCGCCTATCTGCATTTCATCGAGCCGCGCGCCTCCGGCACCGGCCGTGCCGACGTCGACTGGAAGGACGTGCCGTCGGCGATGGTGCTGTATCGCCCGATGTGGAGCGGCGTGCTGGTGACCGCCGGCAATTTCACCGGCGACAGCGCGCAGCGCGCGCTGGCGGAAGGCCATGCCGATGCGATCGCCTTCGGCCGCTACTTCATCTCCAACCCGGACCTGCCGCGCCGCCTGCAGCACGGCCACAAGCTGACACCCTACAACCGCGCGACGTTCTATGGCGGCGAGGAGAAGGGATACACGGACTATCCCGTGCACGACGAGCTGGAGCAGGCCTGATCTCGTAGCTTCGTAGGAGCTTCGTAGCCCGGATGAAGCGTAGCGTAATCCGGGACCTCTGCATCCGCGGATCGACCGCCCCCCGGATTTCGCTTCGCTGCATCCGGGCTACAATGACTGCATCCTCGTCATTGCGAGGAGCGAAGCGACGAAGCAATCCATCGTTCCGCATACGCCGGTCGATGGATTGCTTCGCTTCGCTCGCAATGACGGTGGGAAATGGAGCGACCGATGTTTCCGGAAGACGAAGATCTCTCACCCGCCAAAAAGCCAAAACCCGTGGCCCTCGCAAAGCCGGCGGCGGGCCAGTGCCTGTGCGGAAAAATCCGCTTCGAGATCGACGTGCCGGCGCGCTGGGCCTGGCATGACCACACCGCCGCCAGCCGCCGCGCGCATGGCGCCGCCTACGCCACCTATGTCGGCAGCTGGCGCAAGCGGTTCCGCATCACGCAAGGTGAGAGCGAGCTGTCGCGCTACGAGGATCCCAAAACCAAGACCGCGCGCAGCTTCTGCGCCAATTGCGGCACGCCGATCGCTTATGAACGTGCGCGCTCGCCGCACATGGTCAACATCCCCCGTGCGCTGTTCTCGGGCCGCACCGGCCGCCAGCCGCTCTACCACATCGCGATCGAGGAGCTGCAGGAATGGGCCTACACCGGCGAGCCGCTGGTGCCGCTGAAAGGCTATCCCGGCGTGGTCTGGCAGCGCTCGAAAAAGAAGAAGCGCGGCGATCGCGAGGGAATGTTCTAGGACGTTTTCTGATTTGATCAAAAGCCAAGCGTCAGACGCGCGCCTGCGGAATGCAGCCATGACCGCGCGCTCGATTGCTCCCGCTGCGCAAGTTTGGTCATCTGCCGCGTCCCGTCGGCCAAGCGCTGACCGGCCCGGAGGAAACATGAAGAACCGCATTACCGGACGCTCGGCATTCCTGGCGCTGCTGAAGGACGAGGGCGTCACCCATCTGTTCGGCAATCCCGGCACCACCGAGCTGCCGATCATGCACGCGCTGAAGGATCATCCCGACCTCACCTATGTGATGGCGATGCAGGAGAGTCTGGTGGTCGCGATGGCCGACGGTTTCAGCCGTGCCTCCGGCAGACTGGTCGCCTGCAACGTTCACGTCGCGCCGGGCCTCGGCAATGCGATGGGCTCGCTCTACAATGCAAGCTTCACCGGCACGCCGCTGATCCTCACCGCCGGCCAGCAGGAGCAGGGCCACGGCCTGACCGAGCCGGTGCTGTTCGGCCCGCTGCTGCAGATGGCGGCACCGCTGGTGAAATGGGCGGTCGAGGTCACGCGCCTCGAAGATCTGCCGCGGATCGTGCGCCGCGCCGCCAAGATCGCGACCACGCCGCCGACCGGGCCTGTGTTCATTTCGCTGCCCGGCGACGTCCTCAACGCCGAAGCCGGCATCGAGCTCGGCCGCTCCACCCGCATCGATACCCGCGTCAAGCCCTCAGACGATTCGCTGAAGGCGCTGGCCGCGCGCATCCTGAAGGCCGAGCGTCCGGTGATCGTCGTCGGCGACGAGATCGTCAAGAGCGACGCGCTGCGCGAGGCGGCCGATCTCGCGGAGACGCTGGGCTGCCCGGCCTGGCAATCATCGACGCCCTACGGCGCGCATTTTCTCTCGGAAAGCCCGAGCTTCATGGGCGCGATCGCGCGGCTGCAGAAGGTCGCGCGCGACGTGCTGGCGCCGCATGATTTGCTGATCGCGATCGGCGGCGACCCGCTGCGGATGTCGGTCTATAGCGAGGTCGATCCGCTGCCGGAGGGCGTGTCGATCGTACAGGTCGGCCTCGTCGACAACGATCTCGCCCGCAACTACGGCGCCGAGATCGCGGTCAAGGCCGACGTCAAGGAAACGCTGCGCGCGCTGGTGCCTGCGCTGAAGGAGGCGGGCGGTGCGGCGCTGGAGACGCGCGCGAAGCAGAGCTTAGCTGCGCTGTCGACGAAGAACTGGGCGGCGAAGCGCAAAGCGCTTGTCGAGCACATCTCGAAGTCCAGCCACACATCGCCGATCGATCCGGACTGGCTGGCGCTGCAGGTCGTCGAGGCGATGCCCGACAACGCGATCCTGGTCGACGAAGGCCTGACCTCGTCGCGCCAGATCATCGGCCTGCGGCCGCACCGCGACCGCTACGGCTATCACGCGCTCGCCTCCGGCGGCATCGGCTGGGGCCTGCCGGCCGCGGTCGGCGTCAGCCTCGCCAATCCCACGCGTCCGGTGGTGTGCTATTCCGGCGACGGCTCCTCGATGTATTCGATCCAATCGCTGTGGACCGCGGCCAACCACAAGCTGCCGCTCAGTTTCGTCATCGTCAACAATGGCGGCTACCGCATCATCAAGCAGCGCCTGCTCGCCTTCCACGGCGACGACAATTATGTCGGCATGGATTTCATCGATCCGCCGGTCGATTTCACCGGCATGGCGCGCGCGCTCGGGCTCGAGGCGATCAAGGTCACCGATCCGCAGGAGCTGAAGGGCGTGATGCAGTCCGCGTTCAGTCGCCCGGGCGCGAAGCTGATCGAGGTGGTGGTAAGCAATGCGGTGAATTGAGTTCGCGCCGCGCACTCACTCTTTCACCGTCACCCTGACTTTTGCACCGTCACCCTGAGGTGGCCGCTTCTTCAGCGGCCCTAAGGGTCGACGGCCACCAGCGGGGCCGATTCATCCTTCGAGGCTCGCAAGAGCTCGCACCTCAGAGGCTGTGAATCTATGTGATTTGGCGGGTTTCTGTTTGCGTAAGCGTGAGTCGGATGATTCCCTGCTTTCAAGGTCGATGGAGGCACGGATGTCACGCGAAACACTGTTTGGTGATCTACCTGAAGCAGAGGCGGTTGCGCGGGACTGGCCGGGAAGCGCCCGGCTTCGCGAGCCTGTCCGCGATCAAGTTGAGCTGCGGGCGGTCGATCTTGAGGCGTTGCTGCCGGCTGAGCATCCGGCACGCGTGATCTGGGCCTATGTCGAGAGGCTCGATCTGAGCGCGCTTGAAGGGACCGTTCGGGCGCGTGCCCATGGTCCGGGTCAAGCGCCGGTCAGCCCACGCCTGCAACTGGCGTTGTGGTTGTTTGCCACGAGCCAGGGTGTCGGCAGTGCCCGGGCGCTGGCACGGCTGTGCGAAAGCCATGATGCGTATCGCTGGCTGTGCGGTGGGGTCAGCGTGAACTACCATA
>NZ_CAADFC020000006.1 GCF_900696085.1 Bradyrhizobium ivorense | reverse complement strand
CGAGCGGCCGGAAAAGGCGGCCTGCATCTGGTATGGCCTTGCCATCACGTTCCTGGAGCTCGATCGCGCGAGTGATGCATTCGCGGCGCGCCTGCAGCCGCCCGGCGTCGCCAACGGCGAGCCGGTCGCACTGTTCACGACCAACTGCCCGATATACCCGATGGCGCAATACGGCATCCAGAAGATCGGCGCCACTGCCTCGCCCTCCGGGCCGCTGAACACGCACCACTCGCNCGCCTATCAGCTCGACGATCTCGGCGCGCGCGTGATCGTCGCGGCCGAACCGCTCTTGCCGGTCGTGGCTCAGGTCCGTGACAAGACCAAGCTCGAGCATGTCTTCGTGGTCCGCTACCCGGACCTGCTGCCCGAGCGGCCGCCGATCGGCGTTCCCGACGAGCTGTTCGCATCCGCCTCCAGGCCGGCCGGTATGGCCGGCGAGATCGAGGACTTCCTCGCCGTCACCGCAAGCGGTGCGTCGCCCCGCGATGTCGCGATCGACATGAACGATACGGCGCTGATGATCTACACGTCGGGCAGCACGGGTCGGCCCAAGGGGGCGATGCTGTCCTATCGCAACGTCATCTTCAAGACGGCCGCGACCGTGACCTGCAACGGGATCGGCGCCGAGGACGTGCTGCTCTCGATCGCGCCGCTTTATCACATCGCCGGCATGGTGATGGGCGTCAATACACCGGTCTATGCCGGCGCCACGTCCGTGCTGCTGTACCGGTTCGATCCGCTTGTAACAGCCCAGGCGATCGACCGCTATCAGGTGAGCTGGTGGTACAGCATCGCGCCGATGAACGTCGCGGTCACGCAGCTCCCGAACATTTCCGACTTCAGGCTGAAAAGCCTCCGCGTCAATCCCGTGACCAGTTTCGGCATCGACTGGACTGAAGCGCTTGCCAGGCAATGGCAGACCGTCGCGTCGAACTGCGAGAGCTTCGAGGCGGCGTACGGGCTGACCGAGACCCACACGGTCGACACCTTCATGCCGCGCAACGCAATCCGCTGGGGCACGCATGGCAGGCCGGTGCCCGGCAACGAGATCCGGATCGTCGATCCCGACTCCGGCACGGTCATGCCGGCCGGCGCCCCCGGCGAAATCATGATCCGCGGTCCAGGCGTATTCAAGGGTTACCGCAATCGTCCCGACGCGACCGCAGAAACGCTGCGCAACGGTTGGCTGCACACCGGCGACATGGGCCGCCTCGATGCCGACGGCTATCTGACCTTCATGGGACGCTTCAAGGAGATGATCAAGGTCTCCGGCTACAGCGTGTTCCCGGAAGAGGTCGAGTCGATTCTGAACAAGCACCCCGACGTGGCGGCGTCGGCCGTAATCGGCGTGCCCGACGCAACCAAGGGCGAGGTGGTCAAAGCCTTCGTCGTCCTGGCCCCGCGTGCCGAACTGGACACCGCCAAGCTCGTGGCATGGGCGCGCCAGAACATGGCGCCCTACAAGGTGCCGCGCGATGTCAGCTTCGTTACCGAGTTGCCGCGCTCACCGGCCGGCAAGCTGTTGCGGCGGCGGCTCAAAGACTGAGGCTGCAGCCAATCTGCCCCGATCGGCCGACGGCGCCAGCCAGCCAGAAATGCCGATCGGCCATGTCCGAAAATCGCTCCCAATTTGGTCCGACAGCACCTTTTCGGGGAATCAATGTCCATGCTGGACATCTCATTTTGCCCCTGGCGATTCATCGATAAAGCGCTAGCTGCAGCCCGCGACATGTTCAGTCACGACGACGGATGCTCGAGCATCAAGTACCAGCGACGTATGAAACGGATGATCGAAGCGCTCAGAGAAGAACTGACGCTGCAAGGCATTGTCGGTCAGGGGACGACCACGGATCTACGGGTGGACATTATCAGCCTGGCCGAAACCGCACTCATGGCGTGTGACTTCGACAAGGTCGCGGACTGACGCGTCTCCTGGGCAGAATGAAAGACTTTTGTTCGCGCGAGCGGCCTTGCTGGCCGCCAAAGAACCGACACACAGACCCTCGGCAGGTCGGCATTACATTCGGCACAATCAATGAACGACGCGCACGAAACCGTAGTTTATCGCGCGCCATCGCGCAAAGGTGTCAGTCAATCCGTATTTATGTGTAAGCTGTTTTTCATTCCAAAGAATGGGAACCAACGGTCCTAGCTACCTGCCCTTGGACTTGTGCCAAGCAATCGGCGTTAGACCTTAATTTGGCCTGCAGTTCACGCTTGAGGACCTTGCCCGCATTGTTCTTCGGCAATCCAGGCAGGAAGCGGTATTCCTTCGGGCGCTT
Organism: Bradyrhizobium ivorense; assembly: GCF_900696085.1. Taxonomy (GTDB): domain Bacteria; phylum Pseudomonadota; class Alphaproteobacteria; order Rhizobiales; family Xanthobacteraceae; genus Bradyrhizobium; species Bradyrhizobium ivorense. The sequence goes on along the minus strand of NZ_CAADFC020000006.1, from coordinate 42,855 downwards.
GAAGCGCGCAATCTGCGACAGGCACAATTCGTCCAGCTCGGAAGCGGTCACCTCGTCCCCAGCTCGCGCCACGACGAAGGCCACGACATTCTCGCCCCATACTGGATCGGGCACGCCGACGACCGCGACCTCCGCGACAGCAGGATGCCGCAGCAACACCTCCTCGACCTCGCGAGGATAGATGTTCGAGCCGCCGCTGATGATCAGTTCCTTGGCCCGGCCCTTCAGCGTCAGCAGGCCATCGTCATCGATCACGCCGAGGTCGCCGGTCATCAACCACCCCTCACGTAATGCCGCGCGCGTAGCCGGCTCGTCTCGCCAATAGCCGCTCATCACGACCGGCCCCCGAACCGCGATCTCGCCGCTGCCCGTTCGGCTCAACGATCCGTCCGCGGCTCGTACCGCAATCTCGACGCCGCTTCTCGCGACGCCGACCGACGCAAGGCGACGCTCGAAATCCGGATGCGACGGGTCCAACCAGGCCTTGGACAGCGCTGATATGGTGCAGGGCGCCTCGCCCTGGCCATAGCCGTTCCACACCTTCGGCCCGAGGACATCGAGCGCACGCTTCATGTCCTCGACATAGATCGGCGCCCCGCCGCAGAGGACGGTCCGCGTTTGCGCGATCACATCGTCGTCGAGGGTGGACGCCGTGATGAAGCGCCCGAGCATGGTCGGCGACATGAAGCTCGTGACCGAACCGAACGTTCGCGTCAGGCGGCAGACGTCGTCCGGATCGAAACCCGCCGGATCGGGGATGACGTTTCGCGCGCCCTTCATCACATGCGCCAGCATCAGCAGCCCCGCCGCGTGCGACTGCGGCGCGAGGTGGAAGAAGCTGTCCTGCGGCGATAGGAAGTCGACGTCGGCGAGATAGGAGAGCGTCATCGCCAGAAGGTTCTGGTGGCTCAGCATCGCCCCCTTCGGGCGCCCCGTCGTGCCGCTGGTGTAGAAGACCCATGCGGTGTCGGACGACGAGACGTCAGCCTGGCCGAGCTCCTCGCCGCGCAACTCGTTCAGCGTAGTATCCCCGATCGGCAGGATGCGTGGCACGTGCTGCGAGGGAGCGCACTCTTGCAGCGGGCCGACCTTCTCGATAGCCGTGAAGCAGACCCTGGCGCCGCAGTCGTTGGCGATCGAGGCGACCTCTCGCGGATGCAGCGCGACGTTGACGGGAACGATCACGGCGCCCGCGAACCACGCAGCGAAGATGACCTCGACATATTCGGGGCTGTTGCCCGCCCAGAGCAGGATCCGATCCCCGCGCGCGACGCCCAGTCGATGCTGCAACCCCTGTGCGAGTGTTGCCGCGCGCCGCGCCATCTCACGATACGTCCATACCGGGCGCTCGCCATGAAAGACGGCGGTTTCGTTGCCCTGGCTTCTGGCGGTGTTCGCGAGCAAGCTTGCAATGTTCATCCCTGGCCTCCTGAAGTCCGCTCAGACGCCGAGGATCGTGATCGCCACCGCCGCGGCCTCCACGCCCATCACGCCGCCGCCATTCTCGGCAATTCCGATCCGCGCACCTTCGACCTGACGGGCGCCGGCCTCGCCGCGAAGCTGTGTCACCAGCTCGAAGATCTGTCCCAGCCCCGTTGCGCCGATCGGATGGCCCTTGCTTTCGAGCCCGCCCGACGGATTGATCGGAATGCGGCCGCCGATCCTTGTCGCGCCGGCTTCCGCCAGCGGCCCGCCTTCGCCGAAGCCGCAGAACATCAGGTTTTCAGCCTGCTGGATCTCGCCGAACGCCGTCGCGTCATGCACCTCCGCCAGCGAGACCTCGTCGGGGCCGATCGAGGCTTCCTCGTATGCCTTCCGCGCCATCAAATGTGCCGTGTCCAGCATGTAGTCCTCCGCCCTGCGACGCCCGCCCGCAGCGAGCACGCTGGCGCGCACCTGTACCGCCCGGCTCCGACTGAGCTTCGCCAACGCCGCTTGCGAACACACGATCGCCGCCGCCGCGCCGTCGCTGACCGGCGAGCACATCGGCAGCGTCAGCGGCCAGGCGATCATCCGCGCCGCGAGCACCTCGTCGACCGAGTACGGTTGCCGATACTGAGAACGCGGATTGGCGACGGAATGGGCGTGGTTCTTCGACGAGACGATCGCGAGCTGCCTGACGGTCGTGCCGAACTCGCGCATGTGAAATTTGGTGAAACCCTGGTAGACGTCCATGAAGACGCTATGCGGGCCGGTGTCCTGAAATTCCGGTGGCGTTTCGATCCCCTCTCCGAGGGCAAGCAGCGTTGCGGTCGAGCGCTCGACGTCGTGGACGTCCCATGAGCCGTTGAAGATCGCGGCACTGCGCGCCTTGTCCGGTCCTGACATCTTCTCGGCGCCGACCGCCAAGGCCACGTCGGCAAGCCCGGCCCTGACGTGGGCGACCGCGAGGTAGAACGCCGTGGCTGCGCTCGCGCAGGCATTTTCCGCGTTGACGATCGGAACCGGTCGAAACGGGATATCCATCAGCGCCAGTTCGCCCCTGATGGAATGCTGACCCTCCATCGCGCCCTGCCCGGCATTGCCGAAGAAAATGGCGTCTACCGTCGCGGGATTGCATCCCGCATCTGCCATCGCTTCCAGCGCCGCGTCCGACGCCAATGAGCGGACGGTTTCGCCGGAATGGCGTCCGAAACGGGTCATGCCGACGCCGGCTATATAGACTGTCATGGCCCTGATCTCCAGCAGACGTGGCGCTCTTACGCGGATTTGCACGAGAGGCCGCCGTCGACCGGCAGCAGCGCGCCATTGACGTATTTCGCCTCGTCCGACGCCAGGAACAGCGATGCATAGGCGACATCCCAAGGCGTTCCCATCTTGCCGGTCGGACACATCGCGTCGCGCGCGGCAACCATCGCATCAAAGGATCCGTACAATGCTCGATAAGGCTCGATCACCATCGGCGTGTTCATCAGCCCGGGCAGCACGGCGTTGCATCGTATGCCCTTTGCCGCATATTCGACGGCGATGGTCTGGGTGAGATGGTTCACAGCGGCCTTCGACGCGTAGTACGTGACCGACGACGCCCCGAGCCAGCGATTCGACGCGATCGACGAGATGTTGACGATCGCGCCGCCGCGCTGCGCTGTCATGATCGGCAGGACGCGCCGGCAGGTCAGGTAGAAGCCCTTGATGTTCACGGCCATGACCCGGTCCCACGTCGCCTCGTCGGTTTGCTCCGGCCCGCCGATCTCGAGGATGCCGACATTGTTGTGGAGAATGTCGATGCGTCCGTAGGTCTCGATGCCGCGCGCGACCGCCTCGTTCACCGCGGCGGACACGGCAATGTCCGCGTCGAGCGCGATCGCATCTCCGCCCTCGCCGAGGATCAGGTCCTGCGTCCGCTCGGCGGCCCGGCGGTTGCGATCGACGCAGATCACGCGGGCGCCCTCTCTCGCGTAGAGCACCGCGGTCGCATTGCCATTGCCCCAATCATCGCTGACGCAGCCTGCGCCGAACACCAAAGCGACGCGCCCCTCCAGTCGTTTAGTCATTGCCCCCTTCCTTTCCCTGAGGTCGCGACATCAAGCCCGCAGCTTGCATTTGCTGTCCGCCTCCGGCCGAAACGACTGACTGGCCGGCGAGGTCGCCACGATCTTGAGGTAGTCCCACGGCTTCCTGGATTCGGACGGCTTCTTCGCCTCGACGAGGTACATGTCCTTGTACATTCGCCCGTTCTGGCCGATGCGGCCGGGCCTCGCGTAGAAGTCACTCACTTCATTGTCTTTCATCCAGCGAACGGCATCGATTCCGTTCGCGCCCGCGGCCTGCACGGCCTTCAAGTAATGAGTGACGGCGGAGTAGAGGCCAGCCTGCACATCATTTGGCATCCGTTTCATTCGCGCGAAGTATCGCGTCGACCATGCGCGGCCCTCCTCGTCGGCATCCCAATAGAACGACGTCGTGAAGAGGCTGCCTTGCGCCGCTTCGAGCCCGAGCGCATCGATGTCGGACAGGAACATCAGGAGGCCGACGAGACGCTGACCGCCGGAGACGAGGCCAAATTCCTGCGCCTGCTTGATGCTGGTGACGGTATCGTTTCCGGCATTGGCGAAAGCGACGATCTTGGCTTTCGACGCTTGCGCCTGCAGCAGAAAGGACGAGAAATCGGCGGTGCCGAGCGGCGCCCTGACCGCGCCGCGGATCTTGCCACCGCTCGCGGTGACGACATCGCCGACCATTTTCTCCATGGCGTGTCCGACACCGTAATCGGCCGTCACGAAGAACCACGTGTCACCGCCATTGGCGATCGCGGCCTTGGCGGTGACGTTGGCGATTGAATAGGTGTCGTAGACATATTGGATGCCGGTCGGTGAGCACTCTTCGCTGGTCAAGCTCTCGATCGCGGCGGTTCCAAAAATCGTCGCGATGCCCTTCTCTCTCGTCACGTGCTGGACCGCGAGCGCGACCGACGAGGTCGGTACATCGAGAATTGCGTCGACCCCCTCGAGATCGATCCAGCGCCGCGCGATTCCCGCGCCGGTATCGGGCTTGTTCTGATGATCACCGGTCACGACCTCGATCGGCAGGTCGCGTACCCGTCCGCCAAAATCCTCGACGGCCATGCGGACGGCCTCAACCGAGCCCGGCCCGCCGATGTTTGAATACGGTCCCGACATATCGGTCAGCACGCCCAACCGCAGCGGCTTGGTCCGTGCTTGCGCGCGCGCGGGCGCTCGGGCACCGAAAATTCCCGCGGCGCCAAGGCCGATACCGGCCTTCAAGACTGCACGCCTTGCTATCCTGTCCTTCATTGCTCCCTCCCCTATTCGCGGCCAGCGGCCTCAGACCTTGCTCTCGTCCATGGAGCCTCGATTGCACAGGCCGGGTCTCTGTTTATTGGCGAAGACGGTGCCTTGCTGACGACGATCACATCAGTTCCTGCGCAACCGCGCGCAGGATGATAGCGCGCGCCTGCCTGCCCTCCGGCGTCGGCATCCCCGCATAATTGTGTGGCTGGCCCTTTCGCAGATGAAGCTCGACCGGCACGTCGGCCGCGCGCGCCTTTGCGGCCAGCGCGATGCTGTCGGGGTAGAGCAGGTCGAGTGTGCCGGAGAACACGATCATCGGCGGCAGGCCGTGGAAGTCGCCGTTCAACGGACTGACATAGGGATGTGCGACACCGAGATCGCCGGCATAGAGACGACCGGCTTCGCGGATGCCTGGAATATCCTGCACCGGATCGCGCGCGGCGATCGCCACCTGCTCGGGCCGGCTGATCGACCCATCGAGCCCGGGCGAGATCAGCACCAGCCCGTTCGGCTGGCGATGTCCGGCATCTCGCAGCCATTGCGCTGCGGCGAGCCCCAATCCGGCCCCCGCCGAATTGCCGACCACCGTAACCTTCGCGGGAGCGACGTCGTCCAGAAGCTGCCGCAACAGCTCACCCATGACCGGCACGACATCCTTCGCCGTGGCGTGGGGGACCAGCGGATAGATCGGGACGACGCAACGCACGCCCGCAACGCGGGTCAGGTGGCCAATGAAGCGCCAATGGGCGCGAACGATCTCCTTGATGTAGCCGCCACCATGCAGGAACACCACGTAGTTGCCGGCATCGGGATTTGCCGCAGGCACGGTGAAGTAGATCGGCCTTCCTGCGACATTCTTGAGGGTCACCTTGACGCCACGGCCGAGACCCGTCGGTTCATGGGAAGCCGGCCGGGATGCTGCAGCGCGCACATATTCCTGCACGGCAGCCGCAGACGCGGTCCGCTTCTTGATCGGCAGAAGCCGAAGCAGAGCAACGATGCAGCGGCTCTGCCAGCTCGGCCCAACATCGTCCGGCTGCAGTGCCTGCGCAGGCAATTGATCCTCTGCAAGCTGCTGAGGCGCAATGCACGTTCTATCCAAGGCAGCTTCCTCCTCGCGCCGCCAACTTCCGGGTCGATCGGCGCTGTCCACTCCTCCCACGGACGATCGGTTCGGTTAATGTCGAAGGCTGCCGAATTCTTGATCGTTTCTGCCAATCGCGCGGCGACTGCGTCCAATCCATGCCGCGCGGACCCGCAACCAAGGCTTTGACTTGCAAAGCCATTTGGGTTCACTACGGCGCAGGGAGATGCGCATGAGGCTCGAGTCATTTGCCGCAATCCGCCTGCCGAACCAGAGCGCGCGGATCATGCGGTCAGTCATCGAGGCGGCCGGCCTGGCATGGAGACCGCTGCTGTCGGAAGCCGGCATCCCCGCCGACATCACGGATGACCCCAATGGCGTTGTGTCGGGCGCGCAGGAACTGCGCCTCCAGGAAGTCTTCGTGCAGGCCACCCGCCATATGCCCGGCGCCTGGTTTCGGACGGGCCTGCAGTACCGGCTGATGGGATATGGACCACTTGGTCTTGCCGTCTTGGCAGCGGACACCTTCGGCGCCGGGCTGCGGGTCATGACATCCTTCCTGGCGCTCACCTATTCCCTGATGCAGTACACGCTTGTTGAGGAGGCCGGCGAAGTGATCGCGGTCGCGGCCGATGACACGCAGGTGCCGGCGGACTACCGGGAATTCTCCCAGGAGCGGGCGCTCGGGTCCGCCACCCAATTCCTCAACGACATGGATCCCGGACTCTCGCCGATCCTGCGGATCGAGACCGTGCTCGACTCGGGCCACGGACGGCACGAATGCGAAGCTGTGCTCGGCATCCCCATCGTCTTTGACGCGCCGGTCACCCGATGGATCCTCATGCCGGGCGTCACGCGGGCGCCACTTCCGATGGCCAGCCCGTTGCTGGAAGAGACCTACGGCAAGCTGTGCGCGCGCCTCATCGAGGAAGCACGCGTCAGCGACGAGGTCGTGAGCCAACTTTACGCGCTGCTGGTGCGCTCAGCGCGTCGGTTCCCGAGCGCACCGGAGGCTTGCCGAATGCTCGGCCTCTCCGAACGGACGCTCTATCGAAAGTTGGCGGCTCAACGACTGACCTTCGGCCAGATGGTGGACCAAGTCCGCGAACAGCGTGCGACCTACCTGCTCGACAACACCCGCATGTCGGTCGAGGCGGTGGCAGAGGCCTTGGGCTTTGCCGAGACCGCGAGTTTCTCGCGCGCGTTCAAGCGCTGGAAGGGAATGTCGCCGCTGCGCTTCCGGGGCCGAGGTGCAATGTAAGGCGCGTCGGGCCGATTAACGCGCGCGCCCGCAGGCGCTGTGCCGGCAATATCGAAAACACTCATGTTCGTGGTTTTACGCAGGTGGTGCGCCACTCAGCTCTCAGGTACTCCGTTGCTCGCGGTGATATCCTAATTTGCGATGCGCATTGACTGACCTGTACTAATCAGTCGGCTCCCTTCATGTCATGGCGTCAGGTTCAGACAAAAGGAAATAGCGAACATTAGGGGCGAATTCGGAGCCCGAAAATCAAGAAAACGTCCGTAGAATCATTAAGACATGGCGGAGAGAGTGGGACTCTCACCCAGCGATCTAACGAGAACAGAAAATCCAATGAAATAAGGCTTTTCGACAACCCGGTTTCGGTTGTGTGGCCACCTTTGTGTACCACTTTTTCGGCGACTTCAACCGCCATTAAGCGCGCCATATCGCCCTTCGAAATGGAGTGAGATGCGTGCTCGCCATCACGTTCGATGTCTCATGGGAAGGGACGGGGCAGCGCCCCAGCAAGGCCGGGATCGAACCTTGGCGCGCCTATGCCCCGGCGCAACTCAACGACCTACGGCTTAGGAAACCGTTTCCTGCTAAACAATATCAATGGTTTAAGATCACTGTGTTGCAAATGTGTTGCGCATGGCTTTTGCCTAAGAGGCGAGAAGACATTCCCACTGAGATCTCATGAGCTTACCAAGTGGAAAGCCACTAATGTGGTCGCGGCAATGCGAGACGCGCCCAAACATCGACCATCGCCTCAGCGAGCACAATTGTCGTCGTGATAGGGCGTCGGCGTGATGCGCACCGCTCGGTGCCGCGCGGGACGGTCGGATAGTTGATCGGCTGCACATAGATGCCGTACTCGTTGAGCAGGAGATCACTCTCTTCCTTGCACTTCTCCGGATCACCCATCAACGGCACAATGTGCGTCTCACTGGGCATGACCGGCAGGGCTGCTGCATTGAGCACGGATTTCACTCGTCCGCGCTCCTGGTGGAGATCACGCTCCCATTGCGAGGACTTGAGGTGCGGGATCGCCGCGGTGGCGGCGGCGCAGACCGCTGGCGGCAATGCGGTTGTGACGATGAATCCCGGTGCGTAGGTGCGCACCGCATCGATAACATCGGCGCTTGCCGCGATGTAGCCGCCCAGGCAGCCGAATGCCTTTGTCAGCGTGGCCCTCGACGACGTCGATCGGTGCAACGCACCTTCCCGCCAGGCGATTTGCGGCGGGGGTAAGGAATCGACAAGACGGGAGGTGCGCCAACTCCGATATGCCTCAGGACGAGGGCCGGCTGATGGATTGCCACCAGCACTTGGCCCCGACTGAGGCAGGAGATTGGCCATGACCACAAATCCATCAATGCGGACCCGACGAAGCGTTCTTATCACTGCAACTGCAGCCACTGCCATCGGCTTGCTTGGCGACCAATTGCGCCTAGCGGCTGCACGCGCGGTGAAATCCGAAAGTGTCGGCTCCGTTCGCAGTTCCCCTTATCTTCCCGAAGGCTTTACCGACAGATTCGGCAGCCGCTACATCAACGCCAATGGCGTGCGGCTCCACGCGGTAATCGGCGGCAACGGCCCGCCGCTTTTGCTGGTCCATGGCTGGCCGCAAACTTGGTACCAATGGCGTCTAGTCATGCCGGCACTGGCCCGGGACTTCACCGTCATCGCGGTCGACCAACGAGGCATCGGACTCTCCGACAAACCTGAGGGCGGGTACGACTCGGGCACGCAAGCCAACGACCTCGTTGCCCTGATGGATGCGTTGGGCCACAGGCGCTTTGCGATTGTGGGCTTCGATACCGGCATGGGGATCGCGTACGCGCTCGCTGCGGATCATCCCGATCGCGTAGAGCGACTCGTCGTCGGCGAGGCCATCATCACGGGAGTCACCCACTCGCCACCCTTACTCGTTCCCGGGCCGCTCAACAAGCGGCTCTGGCACATCGCCTTCAACCGGCTCGACGCCAGCGTGAACGAAGCGCTCGTACGCGGGCGCGAAGACATCTACTTCGGTGCGGAGTATGCCCAGTCCGCAGGAACGGCACTGCCCGCCGGCGTCATTAAGCACTATGTCGATGGCCTTGCCTCAAGCCCCGATGCTCTGCGCGGCAGCTTTGGATCGTATCGCGCGATCGATGCCACGACTGCACAGAACGCGGAGCGCAGGACGCGGCGGCTCACTCTTCCTGTTCTCGCCATCGGCGGGGAAAAAGGCCTTAACGAGAGCACGGTAAGCACGATGAAACTCGTCGCGGATAACGTGCAAGGCGTCGTCATTCAGGGAAGCGGCCACTGGGTCGCCGAGGAAGCTCCCGAGAAACTGCTGGCCGCGCTGATACCATTCCTGACCCCATATCGCGATGCGGCTCATTGAGCCATGCAGGAGAAAGAAATGTTTTTCGAGACATTGAAAGTGCGCAACGAAGGCGCGGCTCTGTTCGCCGATATTGCCGCCCCTCCGATGAACCTCCTGGGACCGGAGTTGTGCGCGATCTCGTATCCCTCATCCAGCAAGCAGAGGCTGATAAGGCCATCCGTGTGCTGGTGTTCGCAAGCGCCGACCCAGACTACTTCATTGCCCATGTCGAGGTAACCCGGGTCAAGGAGTACCGCGAGGAAGCCGCGAGGCTGGCTGGCGAAGCATCCATTGGGCTCCTGTTCCGACGCCTGAGCGAAAGCCGCCTCGTCACCATTGCACAGGTCGATGGTCGCGTTCGCGGCGCCGGCAGTGAGTTCGTGCGGGCATGCGACATGAGCTTTGCGGCACGAGAGACCGCGATTTTTGGCCAGCCGGAGGGCGGGTTTGGGGTCATTCCAGGTGCGCGCGGCATCCAGCACCTCACCCGCCTGATGGGACGCGCGCGAACGCTCGAGGCCATCCTCAGCGCAACCGACTACGACGCTAACCTCGCCGAACGGTATGGCTGGATCAACCGAGCGCTACCTGCGTCTGACCTTGGCGGGTTTGTCGCTTCACTCGCGCGTCGCATCGCGGACTTCCCCGTCGCAAACCTTGCCGTGGTCAAGGAGCGGGTCAATGCGATCGGCTCGCCTCGGTCGACGAGTTTCGCCGCGACTCGAACCTCTTTGGCGAAGGCGTCCAGAACCCGGGGGCACAACATCGTATTCAAGTTGCGCTGAAGCGCGGCTTCCAGACCAGACAGGCCGAACTCGATCTTGCCGGCATGCTTGGCGGCCTTAGCTAATCAATCCGTGAACGGAGACGTCATCATGTTCGCGAAACAGGACGTGCGCTTTCCTGCCGAGGGCGGGATCACGCTTTCCTCGTGGTTGTTCTTGCCGACGCAAAACGCTACCCGCCTTCCAGCGGTCTCAATGGCCCATGGCTATGGGGGCACCAAATATCACGGCATCGAGCCCATGGCCGAAGCCTTTGCCGAGGCAGGGTTCGCGGTGCTGCTACATGACCATCACGGCTTTGGCGATAGCGGCGGCGAGCCAAGACACGACATCAACCCGTGGCAACAGATCGGCGACTGGCGGCGCGCCGTTTCCTATCTGCAGGACCGCCCCGAGGTCGACGAAAGCCATGTGGGCGGGTGGGAAACGAGTTTCGCGGGCGGTCATGCCATCGTCCTCGGCGCGACCGACAGGCAGCTCAAGGCGGTGGTGTCCCAAATCCCCACAATCGATGGTCATGCCGCCGGGCTGCGCCGCGTTGCTCCGGAAGCAGTCGCGGCCCTTGAGGCGCAGTTTGCAGTAGACGAGCGCGCGCAAATGCGGGGCGAGCCGCCGGCGACCCAGGTCATCGTTAGCGATGAAGTTGGCAAGATCTCTTCCTACAAGGCCGCTGACTGTCGACTTCTACCTTCGTCCCCTCCCGGATGGAGTTTGGGAGAACAACGTGACCGTGCGCTCGACGCGGTGGGCGCGGATGTACGCTCCAGGCGATTTCGTCGAGCGGGTGTCGCCCACCCCCCTCCTGATGCTGGGTTGCCGATCACGACCAAATTGCTGTCACCGATCTCGAGCTACAAGCATACGAGCGCGCGCTGGAACCCAAACGCCTTGTGATGATCAAGGGCGGCCACTTCGACCCATATCTCACTGAATTCGAGACCTCGTCGCACGCCGCCGTTCAGTGGTTCAAGGCTCATCTTTAATAGGACGCACCTCATGAAACGGATTGTTCTCGCAGGCATTGCAACTGGGGTTCTTGCCGACGCGATTGCGTGCATGGCTTCCGCCTATGGGCATGCCGACAGTAAGGCTTCACCAATTTACGGAGTCAAAATCCCGCCAGGATACCGCGATTGGCAATTGATCTCGGTCAATCATCTGGCGGGGAACAAGTTGAAGCAAGTGCGCGCGCAGCTTGGCAACGAAATTGCCGTCAAGGCATTCCGCGAAGGTAAGCTTCCGTTCCCGGACGGCGCTATCATTGCTGCGTTGCATTGGAACGAGACGTCGTCTGACGAAAACAACGAGGTTCTGGCTACAGGCTTTCCTGGCGCAGGCTTCCAGTCTTTCGTTGCCGGCCCCGCCGAGAATATTCAGTTCATGGTGAAGGACTCGGGGAAATACGCCGCGACCGGTGGATGGGGATTCGCCGATTTCAAGGACGGTAAACCTGCAAGCGAAGCGGTGCACAAGACATGCTTCTCCTGCCACGAGCCAGCCAAGGACCGCGACTTTGTCTTCACTCATTACGCACGTTGATACCCATACTTCCAGCGTGGAACACAAAGCTATGGCTCATTTGACATACGACAAACAGATCACGGCACTGCTGGTGATCGATCCGTATAACGACCTTATTTCTGAGGGCGCGAAGGTCTGGGATCGTATCAGCGAATTCACACCCCTGGCCGGGGAGATCGTGGCGCTCGAACATTGGTGCTCCAGCCGCTTTGCCAATACAGATCTGGACCTACAGCTCGAGAAGCACGGTATTCATCAGCTCATCGTGATCGGACTCATAGCCCATACTTGTGTGGAAGCGACGGTGGTTTCGCGGCAGAACTCGGCTACGAGGTCACGGTTGTCAGCGACGGCATCGCGAGCTACTCGGATCGAGAGATGCACGCCGCGCTGGAGGTCACCATGCCGAACTACGCCAGTGCGATTGTGACCACGAGAGAGGTTGTTGTAGCCATCTCATCACTCTGAGCTGGACATTCACTCAACTCCGGCCTGTCGATGGACCCACTACAGGAGCCTTACACCATGTGGGCAGGCGACGTGCCAAAGCGATGACGACCGACGTCTTGCCGATGCCAGCCGGATCGTATCACATCCCAATCTGCTGAAGTTCAGGGGATCGGTGGCCAAATCGGGCGCGGTTCGCGCGTCCGTCTCCGTTCACGACAAATACGCCTCAGGCTCCCGCAAGCTCGCCGGCACCATCGGCCACGGCACGTGGAGCGGTCGCGCCGGCCGCTCCTTATGCTCGGGGGTATTGGACTGCTCAACGCAACTGAGCGTATCCATGGCAGGGCAGCCGATCAAAGTTCGGCGAACCCTCCATCGACAACCATTTCCGATCCAAGCATGTAGCTCGACGCATCGCTGGCGAGGAACAGGACGGCAGAGGCGATTTCTTCCGGCTTGCCGAGCCGTCCGAGCGGTATCAGCTTGCTCGCGCCTGCGAGATACTCGCGGAATTCATCTTCAGTCTGTCCGGGATGCTCGGATCGGCCCACGCCCCGAAGGATGGGTGTCTCTATCAGGCCCGGACTGACCGCGTTGACGCGAATGCGCCGGCCAAGGAGTTCGGCCGACAAGGTGCGCGCGAACGAGCGAACAGCTGCCTTCGAAGCCGAAAGGATGGCACGACCGGGAACACCGACCTGATTCAACCAGGCTGTGTTCAGGATGATCGAGCCGCCCTCGCGCATGACCGGTTCGACCGCCTGAATCGAGAAGAAAACGGACCTGACATTCGTGTTCATGAGGCCGTCGTACTGCGCCTCGCTGGTGGCCGCCAACGGCGTGACATAAGCTACACCGGCATTTGCGAAGAAGACATCGAGCGCGCCGAAGGCTTGCCGCACGTCCAACGCCATCTTTTGAAGGGCGTCTCGGGAGAGCACATCGGTCTTCAGTGTCAGCACATCGCCGCCGATGAGCTTGCGCGCCCGCTCAAGAGCGGCGGACTCGCGGCCTGAAATGGCGATCCGCGCACCATTGGCTTGGAGCAGCTTGGCCGTGGCGAAACCGATGCCCGAGGTCCCACCAGTGACGAGCGCAGTCTTTCCGTTAAGCATGGAACTCTCCCAGTTGTTCTCGGCGGTCAGAACGAGCTGCGGCTCTTGCGCCACGGCAACTGCCGTAGTTCGTCGGCAAGAGCCCGGACAGCGGACGCTCCAAAGCGACGCACCCAACGGTCGAGCCAGTCCTCGCTTTCCAGGAAGAACTCCCAGTCGCTGATGACTGCGGGCCTCATCAGCAGAAACGGTACGGGTGGTGTGAACGGCCTGAAGCTGGAGCTGTGTATCGCTGTCGCTTCATTGCGCTCGTAGAAGGCTCCCAGCACAAGTCCATCCTCCACGTACGATGGAACTGCAAGATGCTGCAGGACGTCGTCAAACAGATCCCTTGCACGATCCGACGCCAAATCGGTGAAGACCAGGACGATCGATCTGTAGTGTGCGTCATGGCTGTTCGCAGACTGAGCTTCCATGAATAGCTTCTTGTAGTTCTTCACGAGCTGGACGACTTCTGGCACGCTCAGCTTGGCGATCCGCTCGGGCGCGAGCCAGATCGTCTTGCGCTCGCGGGCCGCGGGCACGAAGGGACACACCGCACCGTCGTGGCCGAGATCTTTGTGAGGCCTTGCCACGAAAGTCCTGATCCAGTCTGCGACGGCTTGAAGCGCGGTCAGATCGCTTTCCGCGAGCGTCCTCGTCATGGACAAGTAGTCGAGATCGTCGAGGGCGAAGAGATTGGTGTTCTGTGTTGGCAAGAAGTTGACTGGCGCGGAGCCAGCCGCGGCTGCGTCAAACGTGTCGACGTGAGTCATGACATTCTCCATTTGTTGAATGTGGGATCGCGGTTTTCAGATCGATTGGCGAAGCGGCCTGAACGCGGCGCGAAGTTCGGAGGAGAAGAGCTCAGGCTCCTCCCAAGCCGGGAAGTGGCCGCCCCGCTCAGCGTCGCGGAAGTAGATCAGATTGGGAAAGGCGCGGCGCGCCCAAGTCTCCGGGGCTCGGAACAGATCGTCGTTCGGGAACGTCGTGATGGCCACCGGCAGAGTAATCGTGTCGGTCTTCTGCGCGGCCGCACTGATCAGGTTCTGATCGCGGTTCTCCCAGTAGAGCCTCGCTCCTGAGGTTACCGTGTTGGTCAGCCAGTGAAGTGAGAAGTTGTCGAGCACCTCATCCGGGGTGGGCGCCTGCTTGGGATCCTTGCCGTACGTCCACTTCCCGAACCCTCCATGGACGAGCATCCACCCCGCAAGGCCGGCCGGAGAGTCGGTCAGGCCGTAACCGACTGCCTGTGGTCGCGCGCTCATCATTGTCAGGTATCCCCAGCCGCCGCCCTTGATGAACGACTGCATGGCGTCGAACTCGGCGCGCTCCTTTGGGGACAGTCCCGCAGGCGCGGGCCCGCCGCTGACGATCGCGTCAGCCGCATCGGGCGGGAAGACCGCCGGCAGATTGGTGTGAATGCCGAGCAATCCCGTTGGGGCCTGCCGCCCCATCGCCTCGACAACGCCGGCGCCCCAGTCTCCGCCCTGCGCGACGTAGGTTGTGTAACCGAGCCGCTTCATGAGCATGTCCCATGCGCGGCCGATGCGCTCCACGCCCCAGCCGGTCTCGGTCGGTCGCGACGAGAAGCCGAACCCTGGTAGCGACGGGATCACGACGTCGAAAGCGTCCTCTGCCTGACCGCCGTACGAAGTCGGATCTGTGAGCTGACCGATGGGCTTGATCTGCTCGAAGACCGACCCGGGCCATCCATGCGTGATGATCAGCGGCAGTGCGTTAGCATGGCGGGAGCGCACGTGTATGAAGTGGATATCGACGCCGTCGATCATAGTCTTGAACTGCGGCAAGGCGTTCAACTTTGCCTCACCCTTGCGCCAGTCATAGTCGGTCGCCCAATGGCGGACCAATTGCTGGAGCTTTGCGAGTTGCGCACCTTGCGTCTGATCGACGACCGTCTCCTTGTCGGGCCAGCGGGTCGCTGCCAGGCGCCGGCGAAGATCGTCGAGTTCATCCTGCGGGACCTGAACCTTGAAGGGACGAATGCCATCCCCCTCCGCGCCAGATGCCGAATGTTCTGGAAGCAAGCTGGCGACGCCAGCCACGGCAACTCCCGCCGCGATGCCGGTTAGAATACTACGACGACCGATATCGATTGTTTCGGGCTTATCAACCTTAGTCACGACTGGCTCTCCTGCTTGAAGGATCAATGTGCGGAGCAACGTCAATCTCCGCTCGTCCTTGAAGGTAGGAGCCTCGCCAGACCATCCACTAGCTGGTAAAGTCGGGATTTACCGTGCAAGTATTTGGACAGCGACCATGGATGCAATCACGGTATTCGTGAAGGTCGTGGAAGCAGGCAATTTCTCCGCCGCGGCGAGACGCTTGGGCATGCCCAAGACAACGGTCAGCGCCAAAGTGGCGGGATTGGAAAAGCGCCTCGGCGTCCGTTTGATCCAGCGCAACACCCGCAAGCTCCGGATGACCGAAGCGGGCGACGCTTATTTCCAACACTGTGCGATCGCAGTCCGCGAGGTCGAACAAGGTGAAGCGGCGCTTCAGGTCTCGAAATCCAAACCGTCCGGTATCCTCAAGGTTACGGCGCCAGTGGACGTAGGGCACGCTATTCTGCCTCGTATCGCGCGTGCCTATGCGGCGAAGTGTCCGGACGTTTCACTCCGTTTCATCCTCACGAACCGGATCGTCGATATAGTTGAGGAAGGTGTCGACCTTGCTATTCGCTTTGCTGGGGCGCTGAAGGACTCGTCACTCATTGCTCGGCGTTTCACCGAAATAAGTTCGGACCTGTGGGCCTCGCCCCAATATGTGAAGCGTTTAGGCAAGCTCAGCCATCCGCGCGACCTGGCTGATGCAGAATTCATAAAGTACCTCTTCCAAAAGACATCCGTGACTCTCACGAACGGGAAGTCGGACTTCGAGGTTGTAATGAAGGGACGGGTTCAGGTCGATGACGTAGAACTGTGCAAGTCCCTCGTCGTGTCGGGAGAAGGTATGGCATGGTTGCCGGATTATCTGACCGCAGACGCGGCGAAAGCCGGCAAGCTAGTGAGGGTCCTGTCGGAATGGCGTACGAAGCAGCAGCGGCAGGCGACCCTGTACTTTGTCTATGCCGGTCGCCAGTACGCACTGCCGAAAGTGGAGAGCTTTATCCAAACCGCCTTGGAACAGGTTCAACCCGGAAAGTGAGCGATCGACGTCGGCAACCGGAAGGACTGCGACCTCGAGCTTCATGGCGAGCCGTTGGGAGTTGCGAGTCTCCAGTAGAGTCTTTTCGTCGGTCTTGAGATTGCTATGGGTTCGCTTCCATTCGTACGTTCGTGCTGTGTTGACGCCTCAAAGCTCGGCGAACCCGCCATCGACGACCATTTCCGATCCAAGCATGTAGCTCGATGCATCGCTCGCGAGGAACAGGACCGCAGCCGCGATTTCGTCGGGCTTTCCAAGTCGCCCGAGCGGAATCAGCTTGCTGGCGCCTGCGAGATACTCGCAAAACTGGGCATCGGTCTGACCGGGATGTTCGGATTGGCCCACGCCCCGAAGAATGGGCGTCTCGATCAGCCCTGGACTGACCGCGTTTACGCGGATGCGCCGGGCGAGCAGCTCGGCGGATAGCGTGCGGGCGAAGGATCGTACCGCCGCCTTCGACGCCGACAGGATCGCACGACCGGCCACCCCGACCTGGTTCAACCAGGCCGTATTCAAGATGATGGAGCCCCCCACGCGCATGATGGGCTCGACCGCCTGGACCGAAAAGAACACGGATCTGACATTCGTGTCCATGAGCGCGTCATATTGCGCCTCGCTCGTGGTCGCCAGCGGCGTCACATAGGCCACACCGGCATTCGCGAAGAAAATGTCGAGCGCGCCGAAGTTCTGCTGCACATCGGAAGCCATCTTTCGGAGGGCGTCGCGAGATAGCACGTCGGTTTGCAGCATCAGCAGGTCTCCGCCGATGATTTCACGCGCCCGCTCAAGAGCGTCCGTTCCGCGGCCCGTAATGGCAACACGCGCACCGTTGGCGCGCAAGAGCTTTGCGGTAGCGAGGCCGATGCCCGATGTGCCACCAGTAACCAGCGCGGTCTTCCCGTCTAGCATTGAATTCTCCGATCGTTTGGGCTGTTTGATTTCCGGAAGCGAGATTCCTGTCGTCGACCCGGCGGCCTACTTGTGGTGGCCGGCGTGGCTCGTTTTTTCGTGTTCGGGCACGATGAATTTCAGTGTCGTCGTCTGGCCAGGGAAGACGTTGTGGTCGGCATCGACCAACGCGATCGTCACCTGGTGCGGACCAGCAGGCAAACCGGCGATGTCGACAGTGTTGTTGTCGCTCGCGTCCGCCCACCACCACGGCAGGTCATCGACGGTGATGTGAAGATGGCCGATACGGGGCGACACTTGGCGCGCGCCGGCCCCGAACACCTGGACAATCCGGACGTTCTCCACTCGATACTGCGCCCAGAAGACGCCAATCGCCAACCCCTCGGGAAGCGGGGGATCGACGATCAGCCTGGGAGCGGGTTCGTTTTCGACGGCGACGTATGGTGAAGCCCCGCGGATTTCCCTCGCGTTTTGGGCTGAGGCGTCGGCTGCGAGCACTGCGCAGGACGCGATGGCTGCAGCAAGGATCTTGACGTGAGTCATGGCACTACCTTCCTCTAAAGGTGCAGCTTCGGAGTTCTTCGGATCGATGGACGAAAGTTGGTGAGCTAATCGCGCTTTGCGCGCCACGGCTGGCGGCGCAGTTCGTCGGCAAGCGCATGGACCGCAGAACCCTGAAAGCGGCGCGCCCAGAGATCCAGCCACTGTTCGCTGTCCAGAAAGAACTTCCAGTCGCTAACGACTGCTTGCCTTATCAGCAGGAACGGCACCGGCGCGGTGAACGGTCGAAAACTGGGATTGTAAATTGCAGTCCCTTCATTGCGTTCGTAAAACGCTCCAAGCACCAATCCGTCTTCCGCGTAGGATGGCACGGCGAGATGCTGCAGCACGTGGTTGAACACGGACTTCGCACGTTCTGCCGACGGATCGGTGAAGACAACGACGACTGATTTGTGGACTGCGTCGCTGTCAAAGGGCTGAGAGTCAAGGAAGAGCTTCTTGTAGTCGCCTATGAGCTGGACAATATCTTGCACGCCCCGGTCGGCGATCCGCTCGGGAGCGAGCCAGAGGGTCATACGCTCGATGGCCCGAGGAACGAAGGGGCACACGGGCCCCGAGCGGCCGAGTTGCTTGTCGGGTTTGGCCACGAAGCCATTTATCCAGTCTGCGACCGCGCGAAGCGCGTTTCGATCCCGTTCAGTTAGCTCGCTCGTCCTGCCGACGTCGTTGAGATCCTCGGGCAGGAAGAGATTGGCAGTCCGTGCCGGGAGGGACCGTCCTGTCGAGCCTCGAACCGTCCTCGCGGTTTCCGCGAGGGCGCTCGCAGCGAACGTCATGCAAGCCGCGACCGGGGCAGGGGTTTTGAGGGTCACTTCGTATCTCCTCTTGATGAGCTATGAGCTGGAGATAGCGGCGTCGCGCGCCCCGATCTTGTCGATTCCTTACCTGCTGCACAGAAGTGTGAAGACGGATCGCTATCCCTGTCACCTCGACAAGGAGCTGATGCGGTCATACGTTCGCGCCATTGCCCATTTTGTTTGAGGAATTGGATTGCACGGATGGCCGACCGGCTACCGAACGGTAACCAATCGATTGCGTGGTCCGACGACTCGTTCGCGGCCACAGAATTTCTGTTTGCCGATTATCGCGACTTCGTGTTTCCTCTCCATGTGCATGAGACATTCGCGATTGGCGTCATCGAAGCCGGTGGACAGCACTTTCAGCCGGGGCGGTCACCATCCCTGATCATGCCTGAGGGAACGCTGTGCACGATTGATCCCGGCGTCGTGCATGAAGGAAGGCCGGCAACCGAACGAGGTTGGCGGTACCGAATGTTCTATCCCTCTCCTGCACTCGTTGCGGGCGCACTGGAAGAGCCACGCCGCCTTGCCTCAAGTGGAGAGTGGGGTATTGGACAACACGTCATCGGCGATCACGAGCTCTATCGCGAGTTCGTTGCTCTGCACGTTTCGTCGCAACGCAAAGAAACCTTGTTGGAACGGCAAACACGCATCGCTGTCTTTCTTCGACGACTGTTTGCACGTCACGGCAATTTCGTGCCTGTAGCGAGGCGGGCGAGAGCGGCTCCGCGCACGGTGGCCCTCGTTCGCGACTACCTTCACGCCAATGCCGAAAGTCAGGTCAGTATCGCCGACCTTGCGCAGGCTGCAGGTGTCTCCGGTACACAGGTCATTCGAGCCTTTTCGGCAGGAACTGGCATGCCGCCACATTCCTACCTCGTCAGCTTACGGGTTGAACGGGCAAAGGCGCTGCTGAGATCGGGAATAGGTTTGGCCGAGGCGGCGCTCGACGCAGGATTTTCGGACCAAAGCCAGTTTACGCGCCATTTCAAAAGACTTACGGGGGTGACTCCCGGCCGGTTCGCGGCGGAAATGTCATCGGCCAGGTAAGGAATCGACAAGACCGGGTTGGCCGCAGGTACCACGTTGCGCGCCTTGGCTGGATGAAGCCAGCGCGTGGCGAGGCTAGAACTCCAATGACGATAAAGAAGGTGTCGTTGACGCAGGAAGCACCTGCTCTGCGTCGATGGACTGATGCCGCCGACCCGAAACCGACGAAGGGGATCGCTCTGTTCGCCTTCGTCTTCCTCGGTGTGATCTGGGGTAGCAACTTCATCTTCATGAAATGGGCCAGCGCGGAAATCGCACCTGCACAAATCGTGCTGCTCCGTGCTGTCTTCGCGTTTCCAACCGTATTGCTCTACGCGTTATGGCAGGGGGCCTTGCGTTGGCGGCATCTGCGGTACGCGCATCACTTCATCGTCATGTCGCTTTTGGCGACGGCAATTTACTACTTTGCCTTTGCCAAGGGGGCGTCACTTCTTCCGTCCAGCATCGCCGGATTGCTGAGCGGTGCGATTCCCTTGTTTGCGTTTATTTGCGCATACTTGTTCCTGCGTGACGAGATCATCACGGTGACCAAGGCGGCAGGCGTCGCTCTCGGCATCTTGGGCGTAGTTCTCATCGCACGACCGTGGTCAACCGTGGGTCACGTTAGTCTGGAAGGGATCGCGTATATGATGGCGGGTTCTCTTAGCATTGGATGCTCCTTCGTTTATGCTCGCAAGTTCATCAGCCCGTTGCAGCTGCCCGCCTCGGCGCTGACGACGTACCAGATCGGGTTCGCGGTGGTCTTCTTGGTCATGGGGACCCGCCTTGACGGGATCGAAGCGGTCTTCAGCGATACCCGCGCCTGGATCGGGCTCGTTTTTGGTCTTGGAATTTGCGGGACAGGTCTGGCCTATATCTTCTACTATTTCATAGTAGCCAATCTGGGCGCACTCGCCGCGTCAAGCGTAACCTACATTCCGCCGATCGTCTCACTCGTTATCGGCATCCTCCTAGCGGGTGAGTGCATCGACGCTCTCGAATGCGTCGCCGTGCTGCTCGTTCTCTCCGGCGTAGCTGTGTTGCAACTCGGCAAGCGAACGGAGCATTTGTAGTTATCGTGAGGGCGTTGCAAGAACTGACCAGTTATTGAAGGATCAGAACGAATCTCGACATTCAGCTCGAGGAGGATCAGATGCCGACTTATTTCTGCACGAGTGCCAGCGGTCGTCTCGCCGCCGGGCAAAAGGCAAGGATCGCGGGCGAGATCACGAGAATTCACAGCGAGATTACAGGCGCACCTGGCTTTTTCGCGCAAGTGATCTTCCAAGAAGTAAACGCCGGCGATTGGTTCATGGGTGGGACGCCGCTGACACACGAGCAGATCTTTGTGTATGGCCACATCCGAACCGGACGTGCGGCCGTCGACAAAACGCGGATGATAAAGCTGATGGCCGAAGCTGTGGCTTTGGCGGCGCGTGCTGAAAGTCATCGGGGTGTCTGGGTGTACCTCAATGAACTACCTCCGCGGCAGATGATCGAGTTCGGCCATGTGCTGCCAGAGCCAGGTGACGAAGCGCCTTGGGCGGCCGCGCTTCCGCCGGAAGATCAAGCCTTCATGCAATCGATCGCGGCCCGCCCGGCGGCCGCGGACGCTCCGAAAAGCCCTTGAAACAAGGCATTTGCGAATAGGCCGGCGAACGTTTGCGATCACCACCGTGTACCACCTCTCGAGGCCGGCAAGCACTGGAAATAGAGTTGATTTCCGGCTTGCTCGGGACGCCGCCTAATTCGGCACGGCATGTCTGCTCGACGCGTCCCGGTCACTGTGCGGGCATGAGCGCCGGGGCGCCCTTGTTCTTGATCAGGAGCACCAGGAATTTCGCCGGCTGGGTGGCGCTCGCGTTCCGATCGACGACATGAACGTCGGCAGGCCCTTCATAGAAGGACTGACCCGGCGTCAGCATCACCTCCTGTCCGCCCTTCAGCTGCATCACCACCGAGCCCTCCAGCACGTAGACAAACGCATGTGCATTGTG
Organism: Bradyrhizobium ivorense; assembly: GCF_900696085.1. Lineage (GTDB taxonomy): Bacteria > Pseudomonadota > Alphaproteobacteria > Rhizobiales > Xanthobacteraceae > Bradyrhizobium > Bradyrhizobium ivorense. Next base: position 21,086 of record NZ_CAADFC020000006.1, on the reverse strand, counting down.
CCGGTGGATGGTGCTCGAGCCGCCCGGTGCATGCTCGACCGTGATCATCAGAGCTTCCCGGCCCGGAGCCTCCGCAAGATCCTTTGACATCAGCGGGGTGACCTTCGGCTCCTGAGCCACCGCCGTGCCGGCCGCGAGGCACAGAAGAGCCAATGCCGCAAGTTTGAACGTCATGGTTACCTCCTTCGTTCGTCGGCCGGGATCCGCTCGTGAGAGACCGGGCGTTTCTCCCATGGAGATCAGGCCGCTGTCTTCGAGCGGCGGAGCCACTCGTCCAAACCGATGCGGCCGAGGCGGGCCTCGCCGAGCGGCACGAGCGAGTGCTCGCTGACCCGGCCGCCCCAGTATCCGGCCTCGGGATCGCTCACGACCTCGCGCGGGTCGCCAACGGCCTTGAGATAGCGGGCGATGATTTCGTTAAACGGAGCTCGTTCCGGTCCGGCGATCTCCACGATGCCGCCTCGTGGCGGCGCGAGCGCCACATCGGCAACCATGGCAGCAACATCGTCCGACGCGATCGGCTGGAACAGGATGGGCGGGAGCCTGACTTTGTTACCATCCACGCTTGAATCGGCGATGCCTCCGAGGAATTCCATGAACTGGGTCGCGCGGACGATGGTGTATGGGATGCTGGAGGTCTCGATCAGTTTCTCCTGGGCGACCTTGGCCCGGAAATAGCCGTTGTCGGTCCGGTCGGTCGCGACGATCGACAGCGCGACATGGTGCCGGACGTTCGCTGCGGCCTCCGCCGCGAGAAGGTTGCGGCCGGAGGTTTCGAAGAATTCCAGCACCGCCTTGTCTTCGAATGAGGGCGAGTTGGCGAGGTCGATCACCACCTGCGTGCCCGCCATGGCTTCCTTCAGTCCTTCGCCGGTGATGGTGTTGACACCGCCGCGGGGCGAGGCGGCCACGACCTCGTGGCCGCTCTGGCGCAGAATGGCGGCGGTCTTCGAACCGATCAGGCCGGTGCCGCCGATCACAACGATCTTCATGGTGATCCTCCGTTTTCGTTGGACGTGCTCCTAGCTTCAAGGGATGACGAGCGCATCAAGCGCCGGGCCGGGCGAGAGGCGAGGTAAAACTCACCCGGCCGCATTCGACGATACCATACGCGAGGCTTTGCCGGCGGTCCGCGATCGGTCAACAGGGCTGAGGGATCTTGCGGCCACCCGAACGACTCATTTGCGTGTCGAGAGGGAGCGCGTGCCCCACGATGCCGGGACGAATTCGAACGGCCCGTTCCAAAGCCCGCGGATGTCAGCGAAAAACTCGGCGATTGGCAGAAGAGGGTGGCAGTGCTCGTCGGTCGGCTATTCCTGCCCGCCGTCAGCTATGAAGCGAACACGAAGATCCATGTGCGGCGGGCTCAAGGGTTGACGCCTGATCAGCAATCGCAGCTTGTCGATTTGGTCTGGGAGTTACTTTACCGGCCTTATTCGACGCGTGGAACCATCGCCACAATATGGCAAAGACTGCGTCAGGAATCCGACCGCGGGTATTTCTGCTCTCAGCTCGCGGCCGCAGCCTACGAGAGCATCGGCGCTCGTATTGTCGACCTGGAAGCTGCGCGATGCAAGCCGAACGACCTTGATGACTCCGAGCGACTGGTCGATGTTCCAGAAGCAACACAGCGCGTCGACAAAGAGGTTCACGACGCCACCACAAAGCTTATGGGCGGTGCGTGGGAGAAGTTCGTTGAAGTGGGCGCATTCGGAGAGAAGTTTCTGATTGACGTCTGCTTGAAACACTTTCCCAAGGTGTTCGCACAGCCGTTCAATATCTACGACCTGCTGCGTCAGTTCTTCGACGGAACCGTCGATGTCGAAACGGTCGGCAAGCCATGCGATGATGCTGCAGCGAAGGCAATAACCGATCTCGTCAGGTTGCGTCCTCTGACCCCGTGTCCTGGAATCAGTGTCGCAACGTACCTAACCGCTCATAACGGTCTGATTGCAGGTTCGAGTCCTACCGGGCCCACCAGCGAAAATCAGCGGGTTGTCGGATCTCCTTTTGCCCTCGGTGGGAGTGCCGCACCAGAAACGTTCCGCCATCATCCCATTGGCAATTCGGAAGATACGGCTTCAGAGGCGGCCTCGCCACAGCCTCTCCAAGCTGTCGTAGATTCGGCGGCCATTTCGCACGAAAAGGTTAGGCAGCATGGAAACGTTCTCGCAGAAGCGTTTCCACGCTGGACGCGATCTCCAGCAAGCGCCGGTCGGCATTTCTGCGGCCAATCAGCATCAGACCGACGGGAAGACCGTCGACCGGCAACGGCAGCGAGATCGACGGGCAGTCGAGCAAGTTGGCGACGCGCGGATTGCGCAGCACGAGGCCATTGAGATCATGGAATGCCGCATCCTCCGCAACCGCGCAGAGAAGCGGCGCTCGGATGGGTGTCGTCGGCAGAACGAACAACTCATTGTTGCCGAAAGACTGTTCGAACGACCGGATCGCCGCCTGCCGGAGCCGCGCCATGCGCACATAGTCCGTGCCGAGAATGCCGGCGCCTGCCTCGATGCGGACGCGCGTTCGAGGATCGACTCCGTCCAGCGCCGAGACGCCCAAGCTGCGCACCGTCGCGCCGAGTTCAATCGACGGGAACGTGCCAATCTTGTCGATCTGTGCAACATCATCGAGCGCAACCTCGATAGATCCATCCTTGATCTGCAAGCCGCCTGATCGAATGCATTCCAGACCCTTCTCAAACGCAGCGAGCACCTCGGGTTCGCATCGATCGAACAGTCGTCCGCGGGCAACCACAAGGCGGAACGTGCCGGGAGATGCCGGCCGCAACCGCGACAGCGCCCCTTCACCCGAAAGCACCTGATCAGCCATGAAGCAGTCTTCGACGCTGGCGGCGATTGGACCGATCGTGTCCAGCGTGGATGACAGCGAGAATGCGCCGGTGGTCGGCACGAATCCACTGGTCGGCTTGAAGCCGACCGCGCCCGACAGGGCGGCCGGGATTCGCAGAGAACCGCCGGTGTCGCTGCCGATGGCGAGCTCTGCCATACCGTCGATGACGGACACAGCCGCGCCCGATGACGACCCTCCAGGAACGCGGGCACGATCTCGCGGATTGGGCGGCATCCCATCATGCGGATTCGTGCCCAGCGCTGAAAAGGCGAACTCGGTCATCTGCGTCTTGCCGATAATGATGGCGCCCGCAGCCCGCAACCGCTTCACGACTTCAGCATCTTCGCTGGCCGGCGGCAGACGACGCAGGACGGCGGACCCGGAGCTCGTAACCGTGCCGGCAACGTTGAACAACGCCTTCACCGAAACGATACGACCATCCAGCGGGCCGCGAGACGCTCCGGCAGCAGCGCGCCGATCCGCCGCCTCAGCTTCCCACCGGGCGGCGTCTGCGAAGACCGTCGTGAAGACGTTCTTTGCTTGCGGCGCATGGATGTGCGCAAGTGCCGCCTCGAGCCGTGCGACGGCGGAAGGTTGCGATCGATCCTGCATTGCTGACATGGCCGATCAGGAGACGACCGGAAGAACGTCGATGTCGTAGCCATGGATCAGGGACCGGCTCAGGACCGGATCCTTCAGCTCCATCTCGAAGCGCGTCCCCGGCCGAATGCCGCCGATCGCGCCCGGAGTACCGCAGAACATCAGCGTGCCGGCCGGCAGCATGTCCGTGCTGGTGTAGCGACGGATGAGATCGCGCGGCGTCCTGAGCGAGGAGACCGGGCTCTCCTGGTAGAGCACCCGTTCCCCGTCGATCGTTGCCCACGAACGAAGGACCAGCTCATCCCAATGGCCCTCGACATCTGCATATGACCAGAGCCGCGGGCCGACCGGCTTGCCGCAGAGCTGCTTCGAAAGAGCAATGCCTGACGCTTCAGCCTTGCGGTCGGTATGATCGGATCCGACGCCGACCCAGAGCCCATCAGCCATAGCGACAATGACAGGCTCGACCTCGCCGGAACTGTCCGGGCCAAGCACGGTTAGGCGGCTTTGCTGGGTCAATGTTTGCGCCATGAGCCGGTAATAGAGCGGCGTCGTAGACGGACGCGGAATGCCCAGCGCAGCCAGCTCCTGGATATGGTGCTCGATCGCTGCCGCGTCCCTGCCCGCCCAGCCCGCGATGACGAGGGACTCTATCTCCACTGCAATGCGGTCGGTCCGGTCATTCGCGAGGCGTTCAAATTGCAGCAACATGGAATTCCCTATCCTTGGTCGGTGTGGGCAGGACTTCGCCGCGCTCGATCTGCAGCGTCCGGTCGGCGATGCGATCGAGCAGCGCGGGCGAGGATTCGGTGATCAGCATGGCCAGTTCCGGTCGGTGCTTGCGCAGTTCCCCGAGCGTTCGCGCGTAGTCGAGCGCGAGGGCCGGTGCCAGACCCTGGAACGGCTCGTCGAGCAGCAGAACCTTACGCGCGACCGTCAGCGCACGCCCCAGCGCGACCATCTTCCCCTGCCCTCCGGAAACGCCGCCGGCCGGCCTGGCGCGCATCACGTGCAATTCGGGCAACAGCTGGTAGATCTCGTCGAGCCTGCGCGCGATCTCGGCACGGTCGAGCTTCAGCGCCAGCGCCGGGAGGCGAATGTTCTCCTCCACGCTCAGCTCCGGAATCAAGCGACGGTCCTCCGGCGCATAGCCGATCCCGGCGCGGGCGCGCGTGTGGGCAGGCCTGCTGGCCAGATCGTCGGCATCGAGGCGGACCGAGCCCTCGTCAAGTGCGATGAGGCCCATGATTGCTCGAAGGGTCGTGGTCTTGCCGGCGCCGTTGCGTCCAATCAACACCGTGGTCTTGCGCGCGATGATCTCGCAGCTGACGCCGCGCAGCACGCGGACGCCCTCGATCGAGACGCTGACCTTGTCGAGCCTGAGCATCAAGCAACCCCCACGACACGTTGGCGCACTTGCGCATTGCTGAACACCTCGTCGGGCCGGCCCTCGGCCATGATATTGCCGGCGTTCCACACCAGGACGCGGCTCGCGTAGCGCGCGACCACGTCCATGTCGTGCTCGACGAACAGCGCTGTGATGCGGCGCTGGCGCAGCGCACTCATGAGCGCCTCCATCAGCGGGAAGCGTTCGAGGGCGCTCACTCCGCTGGTCGGCTCGTCGAGCAGCAGCAGCCGGGGCTTCAGGGCCAGCGCAACCGCGATATCCAGCAGCTTACGATGGCCTTCCGGAAGCGTACTGCTGATCCGGTCAGCGTCGCCGGCGAGGCCGACCAGATCGAGCAACTCGCAGGCCTCTTCGCGCCGTCTCGCCGTTTCGAGCGGCTGCACCGCGCTCCACAGACCACCCGTTGCCGCTAGAGCCAGCATCATGTTGTCGATCACACGCTGGGCGGAGAAGAGCTGCGGGATCTGGAATGCGCGGGCGACGCCGCGGCGCGCGATGGCGCGCGGCGACAGATGGGTGATGTCGTGGCCGTCGAGCAGCACGCTGCCGGACCTCGGGCGGATATAGCCCGTGCAGATGTTGAGCAGTGTCGTCTTGCCGGATCCGTTCGGACCGATAATCGCGAGGAACTCGCCGTCATGGATCGCGATGCTGACATCGTCGGCAGCCTTGACGCCGTTGAATGCGACGTGAAGGCCTCTGGCTTCCAGGATAGGAGGCGTCATAGGCTCGTCGCCTCCTTGCGCGCGAACAATCCATGGACCCCTTGCGGCATGAACATGATCACGATGATCAGCGTCATGCCTACGATCAAATTCCAGGAATCGGTGACGGTGACCGCGGCGCTGTGCAGCAATTCCAGGAACAAGGCACCGATGAACGCGCCTGGCACGCCACCGATGCCGCCGAGCACGGCGATCAGCACGAGGTGGCCGGATGCGGTCCAGAACGCGAAATCGGGAACCACGCGACCGATCGCAAAGCCGGCGATCGCGCCGCCGAGGCCGGCGAGCGCCGCCGAGACGACATAGGCGATCAGTAGAACCGCCCAGACCGGGATGCCCAGATATTCGAGCCGGATCTCGTTGGTATGGACCGCCGAGAGCGCGTGACCAAGCGGGCTGTTCAGGTAGCGCTGCACGCCCAGACCGACGAGCACCATCAGCCCCAGGCTGAGATAGAACAGCACGCTCTTGAAGGCCGGCTCGCCAAGCACGATCCCGAAAACCGCCGGGACCGGCACCGCCATGCCGTCGGTCCCGCCGGTGACACCGTAGAGCTTGGCGCAGAGCGCGTAGAACACCATAGAGACCGCAAGATTCAACATCGCGAAGAAGATCGCGCGATAGCGGACGAGAAACGATCCGGCGATGGCGCCCATGAGTGCCCCGCCCAGCACCGACAGGATCAGCAGCAGCCCAAGATCATTGACGCCGGCGCGCGCCAGGAACGCGACCGCATAGGCGCTCGCGGCAAAGAACATCGCATGGCCGATCGAGATCAGTCCGGCGCGGAGCAACACAGCGACGCCGAGTGCGGCAAATCCCTTGGCAATCGCAAGAGTCAGAACGAACTGAAGCCAAGGCGCCGCCAGAGGCAGCAACGCGAGAACGATGACCGCCGCAGCGGCAATGATCGTTGGCATCATATCCTCCGCGCCGTGACCGATCCGAACAGGCCGTAAGGGCGGATCAGGAGAACGAGGAGCATCGCCGCATAGGGCGCGACGGCATCCAGCGATGGGGCCAGATAGATCGCCAGCACGCGTGCCAGGCCCACGATCAGCGAGGCCAATGCGGCTCCTTCGATCTGTCCGAGACCGCCTATCGCTGCAACCGCAAAGGCGAGCACCATGGTGTCGGCCCCGAGCCCCGGCGCGATGCCCGACGTCGGCGTCGCCAGCGCCCCGCCCAATGCTGCCAGGAACACGCCGAGCGAAAACGCCAGGATGAAGATCCGGTTGGTGTCGATGCCGATCGACTGCGCCATCTCGCGGTCGGTGACGACGGCCGTGATCAGGCGACCCAGCCGGGTGTGATTGATCAGGAGCCGCAGGCCGACGACGACGAGGAGTGCCATGGCGATCAGCAGGATCTGATAGTTGAGATAGACGACGCCGCCGATGCTCGTGGCGCCGAGCAATCGCATCGGCGCGTCCTCGTAGAAGGACTGGACGCCGAAGATCACACGCTGGAGGTCCTCCAGGATGAGGAAGAGTCCGAACGTGATCAGGATCTGCACCGCCTCCGATTTGCCGTAAGTCCAGCGGACCAAGCCGCGCTCGATCAGCGGGCCGAAGATCGCCGCGACGAAGATCGCGCTGAACAGCAGCGCGAGGAACGACAAGTACGGATTGAGCTGGCGGCTCGCGATGAACAGGCAGATCGAGGCCGCGACATAGCCGCCAATCGAATACAGGCTGCCATGGGCGACGTTCAGGACGCGCAGCACGCTGAAGACCAGCGTCAGGCCGACCGCCGCGAAGAAGATCAACGCGGCGCTGGCCAGACTGTCCAGCAGCAGGGGGATGATTGCATTCGACATCGGCTTCCGCCTTCCGTGACTGGAATCAGGTGAACGTCACCGACCTATTTGTAGCTGCCCGGCTTCGGCAGATTTTTTGCGAACTCGGGCTTGAGCGTCGCAATCCACGCGAGCGGATCCTGGCCGACCTGCGGCATCAGGCCGTCGCCCTTGTAGCGGACCATGTCACCGATCACGGGAAACTGCTGCGCCGGTGTCTTCACGGTCACGCCCACGATCTGATCGACGAGGCCATCATTGTCGGCCCGCGTCTGCGCAGTGCCGGTCAGGGTCTCGACCTTGCTGCCCTTCATGGCATCGGCGAGCTCGGCACGCGTCGGCCATTTGCCGCCGTTCCTCTGCATCGCGGCATCAAACGCCACTTTCACATAGATCAGCGCGTTGGCCATCTTGATCGATGGGAACACCGGATACTCGCCGAAGCGTGCCTTGTAGGCTTCGGCAAACTTCACCGTCTCCGGCTTCGCCTTGGCGTCCGGGGACATCCACCAGCCGTCGCCGAGAACACCGACGATCACCCCGTCAGGCAAGGGCACTCGCTGCAGCACTGTCTCGCCGAGCGCGAGGATGACTTGACTAGAGGTGAAGATCCCGCGCGGCGCCGCCTGGCGCACGAAGTTCTCGAGGTCGGCGCCCCAGAGGTTTGAGAAGACGACGTCCGGGCGCGCGGTGGCAAGGCGCGAGATTTCGGTCTGGTAGTTCGGCGAGCCGGGCTTCGGATAGAGCTCGGCGACGATCTCGACGTCCGGCTTCAGGGCTTTCAGCGCCGCTGTGAATATCTTTGCCGCGTCATGGCCGAACGCATAGTCCGGGTTGATGATCGCCACCGTCTTCACGTCGGGTTTGCGGTCCAGCAGGTACATCGCGTAGGCGATGAATTCGGGCACGGTGTTGCCGTTCGGGCGAAACACATATTTGCTCTTGCCGTCCATCAGCAGCTGGTGGGTATCGCAGTTCCAGCCTACGGTGGGCACCTCGAGCTGCTCGGCGAGCGGTGCCAGCGCCAGGCAATTCGCGCTCGACAGGGCAGCGACCATCACCTGGTTCTTCGCGTCCCCGGCGAGCCGTCGATACTCCGCGATCACACCCTGTGCGCCCTGCGCCTCGTCGACATAGGTCGCGCTGACCGGCACGCCACCGATGCCGCCCTTTGCATTGATCTCGTCGATCATGAGGTCGGCCGCGTTCTTCCCTGGCATGCCATAGGCTGCGGCAGGCCCCGAGGTGAACGTGAAGATGCCCAGTCCCACCGCGCTCGGCTTGTCCTGCGCCGCAGCCGGCGTGGAGGCGACGACACCGAGCGCGAGTGCCCCGGCAAGTCCATCCACCATCCATCGGACATTCCGCTGCGGCAGGCCGCAATCCAGCCTGAAGAGCCGTTCAAGTGACGATAGGCAACGCGCAACTCCGACAGAGATACCTCTAGACGTCATGACTTCTCTTCCCCCTGTGCTGGTCGAATGATGTTGTGCGGCAGCGATCCGGATCACACCGGATCGAAATAGTGCATTTCCAGCAGCAGGCAGCCGTTCACCGACTTGAACGGGCCATGCGGCGCGTGCGGTGGGCGGCATGCATAGGTGTTCGGCGGAAAGCTCTTGCCACCCTCGCCCTTCGCATCGTTACCGACGATCAAGTCGCCCGAGACGAGATAGACCTCTTCCCAATATTCGTGGGAGAATGGCGCTGTGGTGTAGACGCCGGGCGCGAAGCGAAGCAGTCGGGTCCGCGTCCCGCTTCGCCTCTCTTCGTCCAATCCGCCCGAGATGATTTTCTGCTGGATACCGGCCGGATAGCCGGCCGGCACTTCCCAACCGGTTGCCATGTCGAGCGTGTAAAATTCGTCGTGCTTCTTATTGACGGGCATGAGCGGTCTCCTGGTTCAGGCGGCTTTACTGGCGGTCGAGACGCCGTTGAGGTCGTAGGAATCGAGCATGGTCTGCACCAAGCGGTCGGCGCCGGCCCAATCGTAGGTGCGATAGGAGTGACCCTTGGTGACGAAGGTCGCACCGGCGTAGAACATCTCGTACTGCTGGTGGCGCGAACCGAACTCGGAGCCGACCGCATCCCAGGCGAGCTTGTAGAATTTCACGCGATCATGCGAATTGGCCTTCGGCGACTGCTGGGTCTTGGCGATCAAGGCCGCGATCTCGGGATTGTCGAAGTCCGCAACCGACGAAGGCAGCATGATCATGCCGCCACCGGCGAGCTCGCGAAGCGTATTGATGACGTGGGCGTAAAGCTGCTGCGTCAGCACCTGCGCGGAGTAGAGCGTGTGCCGGTCCGGGACGAAATAGGGGCCGACCTGCGTGCCCTTGGCTTCCATCGCCGCCACCAGCGCATCGACCATTCCGGTCTCGGCCGCGAGCTGACCGAGCATTTCGCGCACCTGCGGAAACTGGGTGACGCCATTCATGTCGGCGGTCCGATGCGCAAGGCCGGTCAGGAACTTGAGCTTCACGCTCAATCGGACCATGGCCTGATAGTTCTGGTAGACGTGGCACGGCGTTGCGTGAAACTGCTTCTGGCACATTTCGACGTTGCCTTCGATGAAGACCCGGTCCCACGGCACCTTCACATCGTCGAAATAGAGAACCGAGTCGTTCTCGTCGAAACGGCTGGACAAGGGATTGTCGAACACTGCACCCGCCGCATCCTCGTAGGACTTGCGCGACAGCATCTTGAGGCCCTTCGTGTTCATCGAAATCGCGAAGGACATCGCATAACGCTCTTCGCCCGGACGCATCGGTTGGATGGTGGTGACGAAGACCTCGTCGGCGACCACGCCGCCGGTGGCGAGCATCTTGGCGCCGCGGATCGTGATCCCCTCCGCGTCACGGTCGACGACGCCGGCGGTGAGGAATGGATCGGCCTGTTCGGCCGCGCCCTTCGAACGATCGGCCTGCGGATTGATGATGACGTAGGTGAGATAGAGATCCCTATCGCGGACGTAGCGGTAATAGCTCTCGAGCGCGCCGGCGCGGGCGGGATCATAGGCTTTGAAGACGTCGAGCCCCATGTAGAGCCCGGAAATGCAGGACGCCACGTGGTCCGGAGCCCGGCCCATGAAACCGGCATGCAGCGAGGCCCACGCCTCCAGCGCCTTGCGCCGCGTCACGAGCTCGGCATAGGAGGTCGGAAGCTGCCAGATGCGGTTGGCGCGACCCGCGCCCGTGTCGAACGACATCAGTTCCGCGTTCTCCGGCGCGCTCGCGAAGTCGAACAGGCCCGCCATGGAGCTCGCGAGATTGCGAAAGGCATGGTGCGTCGTGACATCGCCGACCGAGGCGCCGTTTATGTAGATGGTCCGACCGTCCTTCAGGCCTGACAGATATTCCTTTGCGCTGCGCATCGCAGTTTCTCCGGTTCGAAACTAGTAGTGAATGGGAAGCGGCCAGGTCGGCTCGCGCTCGGTTTCATCGACGAGATCGCGGTATCGACCGCGAAAGAAGATCAGGGGAGCAGCGTCCTCGGCGCGGCTCGCGTGCCTAATGACACGGACGACGAAGATTACGTGGTCGCCGCCCTCGTAGACCGCGTAGGGCGCGCATTCGAAATGAGCCATCGCGCCCGAGATCAGCGGCGCCTCGGCATGGCCGACCGACGTCCTCACCTGGTCCCATTTGTTGGAGAGAGCGCGCGCGAACTGGTTGGAGATGTTTTCCTGGTCACGCGCCAGGATGTTCACGGCGAAACCCTTGGCTTCGAGCATCGCAGGCAGGCTGCGCGCCTTGCGGTCGACGCTGAAAAGAACGAGCGGCGGATCGAGCGAGACGGAATTGAACGAACTCATGGTCATGCCGATAAGCTCTTTGCCCTTCCCGCGCGCGGTCACCACCGCAACCCCGGTGGCGAATTCGCCGAGAGCACGCCTGAATGCACGATCCTCCATGGACACTGCCTCGTCGCCCGGCCCTGATTTATAATTCTCAGATAGCTTTCTGGCAAAGCTACTTGGAAATGTCAATACCCTTGCTGACCGAGCGCGTGCGTGCTCTTTAGGCAGAGTCCAACGCTATGATTTTGCGGAGAGAATGCCCGTGTCCGATGCGCTGCTGACGGCCTCGAAGCCTGAGTTGCTCGACAAGGAGGGAGACCGCACACTCCGCGGCCTGCTCTACGACTATTTCGCGTTCGGACGCAGCCTGGAGGCCTGCCGTGAAATATTCGCAGGCTTCGTCGACCTGTCGCCTACCCAGTATCTGATCCTGATCGCGATCAAGAATTCGACTGCGGAAGAACCGATGGGCGTGAATCAGGTCGCCGAGCGGCTGTACTTAAGCGGCGCCTTCGTCACCAATGAGATCAACAAACTGGTGTCGGACGGCCTGCTCGAGAAAAGCCCTCATCCCGAAGACGGACGGCGGGTGCAACTTGCCCTCACCCAGCACGGAATGAGCCTATTGATCCGCCTTGCCGCCTTGCAGCGACCGGTCAACGACGCGCTGTTTGGCATGCTGACGCGCGAGGAGTTCAAGATGCTGGCTCAGCTGCTGTCACGGCTTGCGTCAAACGCTGATAGCGCGTTGAAGCTGGCCGTACATGTGCAGGCTACGCTCAAGTCGCAGGAGGATCAGCGAGCCTCCGCAGCGAGTCGGCCGGACTCCCGCAAGAAAGGGCGCCGTCGATAACACCTCGTCCCGCAGCTCAAATTCGAAGACGGAAGATACAGAAAGCAGAAGCTGGAAGATCAGACTAGCCGCACCAGTTTCGCACCAGAAACGAATTGATCAAACGACCACAAACGCGAACGAAGACAAACAAAAGCCAAGGGAAATCAACCGACCAGATCGTTGTCCCGTCGCTCATAACGGTCTGGTTGCAGGTTCGAGTCCTGCCGGGCCCACCAAGAATGTCAGTAGCTTACTTGCTCTGTCAATCGGCTTGCAAATTTGACCCCTCATCGGCGTCCAATTTTGACCCCTTTGCGCGGCGGGCTTTGCTGGTAGCGCTCGTCTCGTCGGAGCTGGCCGGGATAGCGGAGGCGAGACGAGCGCGGGTGGCGTGATCGTCGTCTCGGCTCTTGAACCGCCAGCTATCGTTGCCGGTCTCGACAATGTCGCAGTGATGGGTCAACCGGTCGAGCAGCGCGGTTGTCATTTTGGCGTCGCCGAACACGCTCGGCCATTCGCCGAAGGCGAGATTGGTGGTCACGATGACAGAGGCGCGCTCATAGAGCCGGCTGACGAGGTGGAAGAGAAGCTGGCCACCGGACTGGGCGAAGGGCAAATAGCCGAGTTCATCTAGCACGATGAAGTCCATCCGGGTCAGATGCTCGGCGAGCCGTCCTTGCCGTCCGTTGCGGGTCTCGGTCTCGAGGCGATTGACGAGGTCGACTACGTTGAAGAAGCGGCCGCGGGCCCCGGATCGGATGCAGCTTCTGGCGATGGCAATGGCCAGGTGGGTTTTGCCTGTGCCGGTGCCGCCAACCAGCACGACGTTGCGTTGTTGGGCAATGAAGCCGCCGCCGGCGAGATCATTGACGAGAGTCTGATTGATCGGCGTGCCGTCGAACTGGAAGTCGGCGATGTCCTTGGCAAGCGGCAGCTTGGCAATGGTGAGCTGGTATTTGATCGACCTGGCTTGCTTCTCGTTGATCTCGGCGTTGAGCAGGTCGCCGACAATGCGCTGAGGTTCGTGCTGGCGTTTGACGGCAGTTGCCATGATCTCGTCGAAGGCAGCCTTCATGCCGTAGAGCTTGAGTTCGCCCATGAGGTCGAAGATTTGGGTTCGTTCCATCAGATGGTCCTCCGGAGGTTGTCGTAGCGGGCACAGTCGGCGATCGGCGCATGACGGAGCGTCAGTGCGGCCGGCGTCATGATGTTGGCCGGTGGGGCGGGTTCGCGTTGACGGGCCAGGATATTGAGCACGACATCGGCGGAATGGACGCCATGACCGAGCGCTTCGGCACAGGCGGCTTCTACCGCGGGCAGACCGTCCGTCAGCACCGCGTTGAGGATGTCGACCATCTGCCGATTGCCATCGTCGGTGCTGGCAAGCTTGCGCCGGATCCGCTCGATCGCGGCCGGCAGCACCCAGTCTTTGAAGGGAGCGCCGTTGCGCAAGGCGCCGGGTTTGCGGGCGAGCACCGGCACATAATGCCAGGGGTCGTAGACGGTATCGCCGCGGCCGAAGGATCGCGGGTGCTCGGCAACGATGCGTCCATCCTGACGGATCACGATGCGATCGGCATAGGCTTGAACCTCGACCGGTCGTCCGACTGCGCTGGCTGCGACCGAGTACTTGTTGTTGTCGAAGCGCACCAGACAGGTCTTCGAGACCGATGCCGTCACCGCATGGAAGCCGTCGAAGCGGCCGGCATAGGGAACGAGTTTGGGGCGTTCGGCTTCGAACACTTCCCAGATCGTCTGATCGACCAGCTCCGGATGGCGATGAGCCTTGGCGTAGGCGATGCATTTGTCGAGCAGCCAGGCGTTTAACTCGTCGAGGTTTTTGAACCGTAGCCGCGGCGTGAAGAAGCGCTCTCGGACCAGCCCGACCTGGTTCTCGACCTGCCCCTTCTCCCAGCCCGACGCCGGCGTGCAGGCGACCGGATCGACCAGATAGTGGCTGCACATCTGCAGGAAGCGGCGATTGTAGAGACGCCCTTTACCGACGAAGATCGTCTCTACGGCGGTCTTCATGTTGTCGTAGATGCCGCGGGTGCAGGTGCCTTTGAACAGGGCGAACGCCCGGTCGTGGGCGTCGAACACCATCTCCTGCGTCTCCCGCGGATAGGCCCGCACGAACAGCATGCGGCTGTGACAGAGCCGGACATGGGCGGCCTTCACCATCACCGTGGTGCCGCTCAGCAAGACCACCTCGTGGCTCCAGTCGAACTGGTAGGCTTCGCCGGGCGCAAAGCTCAGCGGAACATAAGCGGCCGCGGTCGATTGCCCGCGTTCTTTGCTCCACCGCCTGGCGTAACGCCGCACCGCATCGTAACCGCCGTCATAGCCGCGACCGCGCAGCTCTTCGAAGATGCGGATCAACGTCAGCTGTTCACGAGCCGATTTAGCCGCGTTCGCCGCCAGCAGTCCGTCAAGCTCTACTGCCCATCGTCCCAGCTTTGGCCGCGGCTGCACCTGCCGCTCGTACTCGAAGGAGGTCTCTCCCGACCTCAGCACCTTCCGAACCGTGTTCCGCGACACCTTCAGGTCACGGGCGATCTCCTTGATCGTCTTGCCCTTGATGAAGTGCTCGCGCCGGATCCGGGCAATCGTCTCCACGATCAGCATCCCCCACCACCTGCTTCGTTCCAAAGCAGGCAGCGCAACAGACCAATCTGTAGGGGGTCAATTTTGGACGCCGATCCCCCGGCTTAGGGGGTCAATATTGCAGGCCGAATGACACCTCACTCGCGAAAAGCTCGTCGCGCGGCGTCGCAGAGGTCACTGAGGAGGTTAGGACCGCCAATCCGACCAAAAGATTTGGCCATCTCGACGAGTTCGGGGCGACGTGCGCCTTCCTTTGCTCGGCGCGAGCCGGCTACGTCACGGGCCAGAACATCCTCATAGACGGCGGCGCCTACCCCGGCACGTTTTGAGCGCAGCGTGGGTTTATAGTGCGCTCGGAGGAGGGCGTTCGCATTTGCTGCGGTTTCAGCGACTTGTGCCGATGACGAGGATCGAGAAGGCTTTCAGCCTCAAAAGAACCTTTCAGCTCCGTCCGCAGCGCAGTTCAGGTTTTGGGGCTCGCGGGGGCGGCTTAGAGTTGCTGGAGAAAGACTGCTGGCGACGAGCTTCCTAGCATGTCTGATGTTGGCGAACGGCCTGTGGATTTATTTTTTGGGATGGCTTTTCTGGGAAGCTTTGGCTTGGCTTTTCGGTTAGCTCCGTCCTGCGCAAACAGCGCGCCAGGCAACACCCGATGAAATCTGTGACCGACCGCCCCTATGCCGATCCCGAAAAAGCCGCCCGTCGCCTGATGGAGCACGCCCGCGCCTTTGAGCCCATCCAGGACGCCCGCATCTACATCGAGAAGATCAACGGCCCCTTCCTGTTCGAGGACAAGGGCACGCCGGCGGAGTACAGCGCCGGTCTGAAGCTCGCGATCGAGCGCGGCTGGCTCGAGCTTCACGAAAGCGGAACCTACGTGCGGATCAAGCAGGCCGGCGCCGACTTGTTCGCCTGAGCCACCGGGGAGTCCAAAACACTGGGCGTGCACGGGCCCCCCCTCCTGTTTGGACGGAAGGTCGCTGCCGTGGACTCGCAATTTGATCCAGATCAAGCGGTGGAAACACACCCAGAGGTTTGATGCTGGCGGGCTCGGAGGCTATTGAGTTGAGGTGCAGCATGAGATGCTCTTTAGAGCTGACTATCGCTGCATTCTTGCTGATCGGATCAAACGCGAGCGATGCCGCGGTATGGATTAAGAATGATCGCGGCGGGCTGATTGAGAAATATTTGCACAAGTACGACGTGGTGCGAGAGTCAGGCCAATCTGTCATCATCGATGGATTGTGTGCATCGGCTTGCACGATTGTGCTGACCATCCCTTGGAACCAGATCTGCGTGACGCCGCAGGCGAAACTCGCCTTCCACGCGGCCTGGGATTTCGGCCCACGTGGACGTCCTGTCACCAACCTTCAGGCGACCCAGAAGCTCTACTCTTTGTATCCAAAGCCTGTGCAGCAGTGGATCGCCGATCGCGGTGGTCTGACATCCCGAACGATAATTCTTCCGGGAAAGGTTTTGAAGGCGATGTATCGCCCATGCTGATCCTATCCCCACGTGAAAAGAAATTGCTTAGGCGCTTGGCGCAAGGAAAAACGGACGGGCAAATCGCTGTTGAGATCGGTGGCAGAGAAGATCAAATTGCTTTGCAGCGACAAAGGCTGATGGACAGCTTGCAAATTCGGTCGCAGCATCAGCTCAGGACCATCGCCGAAGAACAAGCGGCTTGGCCGGATCTACGCGGGCGGAGCAAATTTTGAGTGATGACGGCAGCAGCTTCAGTGGCGACCGCCGTCTCACTCAGTTTCGATCAGTACCTATATCCTGAGTAGGGATACTGGCCTGGGCAGACATAACTGCCATAGGCGTCGTAATAGCAGCCGCTGTTGTAATAGCCGTAGGCTCCGGCTGCGGCGGCGCCTACAGCTGCGGCACCCACACCATACGCCGCTCCTCTGTAAGCCCCGCGATAAGCGGCATTCCGGTAGGCCCCTCGTCGAACTGCCGTTCGCGCGACGGGGCGACCCGGTATCGGTCGATATCCATAGCCGCGGCCGGCAACACCATAGCGGCCGCCCGCCACTCGGTATCCGCCACCGCGAACGTGGGCAGCTCGCATCCCGCCGCCGTGGAAGCCACCGGCACGCATACCACCGCCGTGAAATCCACCGCCGCCACGGAACCCTCCACCTCCGCCACGGCGAGCGAAGGCTTCATCGGGGATGAGACTCACAGTGATAAGAACGAGCGCTGCTAAGACAGCGAGAAGGCATCGGAGCATGGCATTTCCTCCCTAAAGTTTGGGGTGCCCATTCCGTGAGGCGTGCCCACTGAGAAAGGGCGCCCCACTCAGAGCTTTTGCCTCTCACACCGAGCAGTTTTGATTTGGATCAAGACGTTGACAATCGCGATCTGAGTTTCGCGAGCGGAACTATAACTTGCGTTAAGCTTTTGTCCCCGAAGCTCGCGCATAATCCGCTCACCTGCACCCAGCGGCCAGTAGCCAAACGGCGGAGGCGGCTTTCTGCGCATACCGCAGGGGTAACTAAGACTAATTAGCGCAGCCGCATCACGTCGCTGAATCTTGCTAAGGCTCTCCAGCCAATGGTAGCTGAGCGCCATGCACCGCGCGCTCCCCTGGATACTGACTGTCGTTTTTCTGGTCGGTTTTGTCGCCTCCTTCACTGAATTACAGAGGATGCGCAAACGCTTTGGCGAGGTGTCTCAGCGCACCTTTCACGATCACGCCGACGTGCGCGAATTCATGATACGCGCCGCGCTCGCGGATGCCGCGGCTCCCATCGTCGTCCTCGGCGATAGCATAACCGAGATGGCCCCACTGCCGAGAGAGCTGTGGCGACGATTGGCCACGCGCCTGCTTGGCCCAAAAGGCGCATTCCTGGTCGCCCTGACCGTCGGGGCGAATGATGTAGGATCGGCCACGGTGCAACGCGATTTCGCTGAGCTTATCGACATGGTCAAACCGCTGTCGACGCGGCCACCAGTGGTCGCCGCCGTCGCCGACGCGCGTACCAACGCTGCGATCGGGGGCAGCCGCAACCGCCCGCGGCGTTCAATTTGTCGATCCTGAACTGCCATCGGGATCCAAGATGACCGACGGCAAGCATTTCAACGCCAAAGGTTACAAGGCCTGGGTGCCGGCACTCGAGACAGCCATCTCAAAGGAATGTGGACCTTGATTGCTGGCCCGAACTGAGTGTCCTGCTAAAACTCTCGCATTCCGGCTCAAAGCAGCCGCGGTCTTTTGGGGCAATCCCATGGCCAACGCATTGATCGCACGCCCGCGGTCCGATCTGCTGTCGCCGACGCGCGTCGGCCGCGCCGCTCAATACGTCCGGATGTCGACCGACCATTAGCGCTACTCGACGCAGAACCAGGCTGCCGCCATCGCGGTCTATGCCGCGCAACGCGATCTCGTGATCGTTCGCACCTACGCGGACGAAGGCCGCAGTGGCCTTCGCATCGAACGCCGAGAGGGGCTGATCGAGTTGCTCGATGACGTCCGCAGCGGCGTCCCCCGCTCTGGGCGACGCCCTGAACGCCGGTTACCGCTATCTCGAAGTGAAGTGCCAGGGTGCGAGACTCACCAGACGGTCGCCCTCGACATCGTCAGACGGCCGAAGTGGACGCCGATCCATGAACTGGAGCGCTACATGCGCTGCAAGGACTGCTCGCGCCAGCACGGCCATCCGTTCAAGCGCAGCCATCTGGTGGCACTGCGGACAACCAAGATTTCCACCATGAACCCGCCGTCGACCTGGTGGCCGGGAGAGCGATAAGCGCCGCGCAGGCTTGATGGAGCACACTTCGCTTCAGAGCTAACGCAGGTTAAAGACGGCCACGCAGGAAGTCTCTTCAATTCCTCCTCTCGGCACCCTCCAAGGGTTCGAGATCCGGCGTAAGGCGAGGCTCCGAAGCCCACAAAACCCCACGGGGCCTCGCTGCCCGCCACTCCCAACAGCTTCGATAAGCGGGCCGCGCTGACATCCAACGCGGGTTTCGAGCCCCGTAGAACCACGGGTGGCCCATCTCCCAATTGCAACGCAGCTGGCCATCGGTAGATTTGCCCTATTGTTTCATTTTGTTTCGGGGCTTGTTTTGACGAAGGAGCAGCTCGCTCAAGACGCCGCAGATCTTTTCCGACTGCTGCGAGCATTTCGCTCGATCAAAGCTCGGGCAACGCGGCAGCGCCTTATTGACGCTGTAGAGGCCATGGCGGAGGGCAGCATAGCCGACAACGCACTCGACGAGAGGGGCGGAAAGCCGCATGGCTAAAATTTGGATCTATACCGACACAAGCAAAATCGTTGGCGACCCAGAACACTTGAGGGTCTTTGCAACCAACCATACCGCGCAAGTTTGGTTTAAGAAAAACGACCCCGAGGGCGTCGCATTCGCTTACGAGATCATTCTCGGGCCGCGTTACGTCGCTAAGACATTCCTGGTGCTGGCCGTCCTGCTCCTCGGAGTCGCCGACCTCTACACCACGAACACGATCCTCAATCTCGGCCTCGGCGAGCTGAACCCGTTCATGCACGTCGCTCAGACATGGCTCGGCCCTTGGTGGCTGATCCCCAAGCTCGGTTTGACCTATTTTATGATGTTTCTGCTTTGGCGCAGCAACAACCCTTACAACATCGCTATCGTGGCGGCGTTCTGCTGTACGCCAGTACTGAACAACCTTCTCATCATCGCTGGCACGAGTTGATTCTTTTTGGTCCTCTAAAAGCTCGCCACCTGTCCGATCGGGATCGTTGATTTCGCTATACCAACAGGGAGGTAGAAATGAACCCGTTATTGGCCTTCGTTCTACTCGGTGCCGTTGGGTATTTCGCCAGTTCGGTCATCAAATCCGGGCTTGATGCGCGCCGAGCCCCAAAGGTGCTTCTCGAAAGCATCGTTAGCGCGCTTGACGAGCTCAGGGCGACACAACGTTGGATCACCAAACCCAATCCCTCGACTTTTCTAATTTGGCCGAAAGGAACTATCGGAGGGATAACCTATCCTGGAATTTTCGTCAGTTACCTGCAGCCAAATCTCGCGAGCAGCACGATTGTCGTGACCACCTTTGCGTATCGTAACAAACGCTGGGAGAAGCTCGAAAGCACGACCTTGTTCCCGGCAGATTTCTTGAGACAAATGTCAGGGGTGCTCGGGATGCCATCATCGCTCCGCCAAGACTTACTTTCCAAGGTTGCAGGGCCCGTACCCGAGCGCCCTCCTCATGGCGCTCGGCCGCCTTGGTAATCTGGCCCCGGTGATTGAGAACGCCGCCCAATGTTTGTCGCGCGGCGTCGGCATCAGGCATGAACCTCGATCTTGCTCACGCAGCGCGCTACGCGTTCATTCGACAACGTCCCAAGCGACAAACCCGAACGGCACATCGTGAGCGAATGCCGATGCGCCGAAGTTGGCCGCTACCTGAGCGACTGTCGCGATGCCGCTGGCGAAAAATGGAAACGCCTGCTGGCCGGGAAACAGTTCTGAGACGTCAATGCCACCTGAGTTCGTAGCTGGATCGTGGCCCCCGTGGCGATCCCACGGCTCGTTGATTGCATATACCTCCGTTCCTATTGCAGCGGCCAAGTCCCATCCCTGATGCGGCCTCATGCCGCCGTCCGGCCGAGGTCGAACCAAGCTAAAGGTGCTTTGCTTTGGCGTGATTCCTGCCTTATAGGCGCTTCTTAGCTTCATTATCCGAAGGGGCGTCGTAAGCGCTTAGCCGGAACCCTTGCTTCGGGATCTGGGTAGCTATGCGAAGAAGCCTCCGGCTTGTACGGAGGTTTGGGATGGGATTGGACAGCAAAAAGGACGTCCATTTGGACGGCTCATCGGCGGGGTCGGTGAGCCGGCTGGAGATCCTTGAAGGGCCGTCAGGACGTCGTGTGCGGTCGGAAGCTGAGAGAGCTCGGATCGCCGCCGAGAGTCTGTTACCCGGCGCCCAGGTATCCGAGGTGGCGCGCAAGCACGGAGCGACGCGCTGGCAGGTCTACGATTGGCGACGGCGGCTTCGACAACGAGGTATGTTGCCGCCGTGCGAGGCGTCTCCACCGACGTTTGCGCCGCTGGTTGTGGAAGATGCGTCGGAGGAGCGTCAGGTTCCGGCGATCAAGCTTGAGATCGCGATCGGCGATGTCGTGCTGCGGACGGATACGGCCATTGATGCTGACCAGCTATCCCGGGTGATCCGTGCGGTGCGAGCGTCACGATAATCGCGGCCGGTGCTGATCTGAAGATTTACGTGGCCACGCGGCCGATCGACTTCCGCTGTGGACACGACGGGCTTGCGGCGAAGGTGCAGGAGATGCTTGGTCTCGATCCGTTCAGCGGCGCGGCCTTCGTGTTCCGATCAAAACGAGCGGACCGGATCAAGATTTTGGTCTGGGACCGAACGGGCCTGGTGTTGGTGCACAAACGCCTCGAAGGTTGCAAGTTCGTTTGGCCAACGATCGCGGACGGCGTGATGCGCATGTCGCCGGCGA
>NZ_CAADFC020000005.1 GCF_900696085.1 Bradyrhizobium ivorense | reverse complement strand
CGCGCATGATCTCCGGGATCTCCTCACTCGGCTTCTCGAGCCGGGCCATCAGCTCGCGCAGCCCCTCATAGCCCTGCGCCGCCACGATCCCGAGCTCGCTCAGCGCCGCCCGCAGCGCGTTCGCGGCCATCGTCCGCTGCCGAACCAGCAGCGCGCGGGTGCCGTGAACCGCCAGCGCCGCCTGCTGCGCGACGCTCTTCACCGCCACAAAGCGCATCGTCGGCCGGCTCACCGCCTCGCAGATCGCCTCCGCGTCCCGGCCATCGTTCTTGTTGCGCTTCACATAAGGCTTCACATAGGCCGGCGGCATCAGCTTGACTTCGTGGCCGTACTTCCCGATCACCCGTGCCCAATGATGCGCGCTGCCACAGGCCTCCATGCCCACCAGGCACGGCGGCAACTGCGCAAAAAACTTCTCCACGGCGGCCCGCCGAAGTTGCCGCCTCAGCACCACAGCTCCCGCCGCATCAACCCCGTGAACTTGAAACACGTTCTTCGCCAAGTCCAAACCAATCGTGCTAATCTTCGTCATGGACGGTCCCCTTGTCTGGTCGAATCAACATCACCAGTCTGGCACACTGATGCCGTTGGGGGCCGTCCACCCCATCTTTGCGAGGAGCCAACGGGTCCGGCCTCTGGCCGGCCCGATGATAAACTCCGCGACGAAGCAATCCACGCCGCTGCGAACGGATAGATGGATTGCTTCGCTTCGCTCGCAATGACGGTTTACGCGCCTTCACTCCGCCCCGTACCGTCATTCAGCCAGCACGCCACCTGATGCCCCACGCCCGCTTCCTTCAGCATCGGCCGTTCAGTCTTGCAGCGATCCATCGCGTAGCGGCAGCGGGTGTGGAAGGCGCAGCCGGAGGGTGGGTTGATCGGGCTCGGCACGTCGCCGTCGATCAGCGGCGTCAGCCGCTTGGCCTTGGGGTCGGCGATCGGCACCGAGGCGAGCAGCGCCTGGGTGTAGGGATGGCGCGGGTTGGCGAACAGTTCGCGCTTGTCGGCGATCTCGACGATGCGACCGAGATACATCACGGCGACGCGATGGCTGATATGGGCGACCACCGCGAGGTCGTGCGCGATGAACAGATAGGAAAAGTTCTGCTTGCGCTGCAGGTCGATCAACAGATTGATCACCTGCGCCTGGATCGAGACGTCGAGCGCGGAGACCGGCTCGTCGCAGACGATCAGCCGCGGCCCGAGCGACAGCGCGCGTGCGATGCAGATGCGCTGGCGCTGGCCGCCGGAGAACTGATGCGGAAAGTTCTTCATCTGGTCGGGCCGCAGCCCGACCTGCTGGAACAGCTCCGCGACGCGCTCCTGCTTCTTCGCACCGGTCGCGAGGCCATGCACGGTCAAGGGCTCGCCGACGATATCGCCCGCCGTCATGCGCGGATTGAGCGAGGCGAACGGATCCTGGAACACGATCTGCATCGAGCGGCGGTACGGCCGCAGCGCGGTCTTGCTGAGCGGCGCGATGTCCTCGCCGTCGAGCTTGATCGCGCCGCTGGTCGGCTCGACCAGGCGCAACACGGTGCGCGCCACCGTCGACTTGCCGCAGCCGGATTCGCCGACCAGGCCGAGCGTCTCGCCCGTACCGAGCGCGAAGCTGACGCCGTCGACCGCATGCACGGTGCCGATCTGCCGGCGCAGCACGCCGCCGCGCACCGCGTAATGCTTGACGAGATCGGTGACCTCGAGGAGCGGGCGCTGTTCGGTCATGACGCCTCCGCCAATTCGCCGGCGCGCCAGCACGCCGCCCAGTGATTGCTCTTGACCTCGCCGAGTGGCGGGTACTCCTGGCGACAGCGGTCGACCGCGAGCTTGCAGCGCGGCGCAAACGCGCAGCCGGGCGGCAGCTTGGTCAGCGACGGCACCATGCCGGGAATTTCGGTCAGCCGCTCGTCGGTCTTGGCGCCGAGCGCGATCACCGCCGGCATCGAGGCCATCAGCCCGCGCGTATAGGGATGCAGCGGGGTCTCGAACAGCGCCTCGACGGTGGCTTCCTCGACCTTCTTGCCGGCATACATCACGATCACCCGCTGCGCGGTCTGCGCGACCACGCCGAGGTCGTGGGTGATCAGGATCAGGCCGGTGCCGAGCCGCTTTTGCAGGTCGACGATCAGCGCCAGGATCTGCGCCTGGATGGTGACGTCGAGCGCGGTGGTCGGCTCGTCGGCGATCAAGAGCGCCGGCCGGCAGGCCAGCGCCATTGCGATCATCGCGCGCTGGCGCATGCCGCCGGAGAGCTGGTGCGGATATTCGTGGGCGCGCCGCTCCGGTTCGGGGATGCGCACCAGCCGCAACATGTCGACGGCCTGCTTCCAGGCCTCCTTGCTGCTGACGTTCTGATGCAGCCGCACCGCCTCGATGATCTGGTCGCCGATCCGCATCACCGGGTTGAGCGAGGTCATCGGCTCCTGGAAAATCATCGAGATGCGGTTGCCCCTGATGTCGCGCATCGCGGCATCGTCGAGCTTCAGGAGGTCGGTGCCTTCGAGCATCACCGAGCCGCCGACGATGCGGCCGGGCGGATCCGGCACCAGGCGCATGATCGACAGCGCGCTGACGCTCTTGCCGCAGCCGGATTCGCCGACGATCGCCAGCGTCTCGCCGCGGCGGACCGAGAACGAGACGTCGTCGACCGCGCGGAACAGGCCGGAATTGGTGAAGAACACCGTTTGCAGGTTCTTCACATCGAGAACCATATCTGCCGTGGTAGCCTCGCTCATCAGCCGCGCTGCCTCGGATCGAGAATGTCGCGCAGTGCGTCACCGAACAGATTGGTGCCGAACACCGCGAGGCTGATGGCGATGCCCGGGAAGATCACCAGCCACGGCGCGGTGCGGACATATTCGGCGGCGGATTCCGACAGCATGCGGCCCCAGGACGGATAGGGCTCGGGAATGCCGAGGCCGAGGAACGAGAGCGACGCTTCGGTCAAAATGGTCGAGCCGAGCTGCGCGGTGGCCAGCACGATCAGCGGCGCGATGGTGTTCGGCAGCACGTGGCGCAGCGCGATCCGCATCTCGCTCATGCCGATCGATTTGGCGGCCTCGACGAAGGGCTGCTCGCGCAGCGCCAGCGTGTTGGCACGGATCACGCGGGCAACGGTCGGGATCAGGGGGATTGCGATCGCCAGGATCACGTTCGGCAGCGACGGGCCGAGCGCCGCGGTCATCACAAGCGCGAGCACCAAAAGCGGCAGCGATTGCAGGATGTCGGTGACCCGCTGGAACAGGAGATCGACCCAGCCGGAGAGATAGCCGGAGGTGAGCCCGACGATCACGCCGAGCGTCGCACCCAATGTCGTCGAGCCGATGCCGACCGCGAGCGAGATCCGCGCGCCATGGATGATCCGGCTCCAGACGTCGCGGCCGAAGGAATCGGTGCCGAACCAGTGCAGCGCCGAGGGCGGCGCCAGCCGGTGCGCGGAATCGACGCTGAGCGGGTCGTAGCGGCTGATCAGGTCGGCGAACAGCGCGGTGCAGACGAACAGCACCATGATGATCAGGCCGATCGTGCCGAGCACATGGCGCTGCGCCAGGAACGCAAACCGCCCCCAGCCGCTGGTGGCGTTGGCCCCGGCCCGTCGCAGTTCGCTCTCGAAATTGATCGTGGCCACGTGAAGCTAGCTTTCTTGCTCGACGATCGCGGAACTTTCCTCTCCCTCGCCCCGCTTGCGGGGAGAGGGTCGGGGTGAGGGGGGCTCTCCGCGAGGACGGTGTTCAGTGAGCGCGCGGAGACTCCCCCTCACCCGGATCGCATCTGCGATGCGACATAGCCGAAGCTTTGTTTCGGCGTTCTTCTCAACGGCCGCCGACGGCGGCCTATGCCTCTCCCCGCAAGCGGGGCGAGGTGAGACCGGAGCTCGGACTTCGACCAACGTTGTCATGTCAGTCTCCAAACCGGATCCGCGGATCGATCGCGGCATAGAGCATGTCGACGATGAAATTCACCACCACCACGACGACGGCGATGAACATCACGAGGTTCTGCACGATCGGATAGTCGCGCCAGCGCAACGCTTCGACCAGGAAGCGGGCGATGCCGGGAATGTTGAACACGGTCTCGGTGACGATCAGGCCGCCGATCAGGAACGCGGCCTCGATGCCGATCACGGTGATGACAGGCAGCACCGCGTTCTTCAGCGCGTGGTGGTAGTTCACCGAGGCCTCGGAGGCGCCCTTGGCGCGCGCGGTGCGGATATAGTCCTGGCGCAGGATCTCCAGCATCGAGGAGCGCGTGATGCGCATGGTCAGCGCCGCGCTGCGGAAGCCGACCGCGGCCGCCGGCACGGCATAGATACTGAACGCCTCGAACCAGGTTCGCGGGTTCGGATTGAAGATCGGCATGGTGCCGAACAGCGAGACCGAGGCCATCAGGATCAACAGGCCGAGCCAGAACGACGGCAGCGACAATCCGCTGAGGCTGACGACGCGCAGCGCGTAATCGAGCTTGGAGCCCTGGTGCACGGCGCTGATGACGCCGAGCGGTATCCCGATCGAGGCGGAGAACAGCAGCGCCAGCCCGGCGAGCCGCGCGGTGATCGGAATCCGCGGCAAGATCTCCTGCAGCGCCGGCTTCTCCGAGACATAGGAATAGCCGAGATCGCCGTGCAGCAGGCCGCCGATCCAGTTGAGATACTGGATCACGATCGGCTGGCTGAGGCCGAGCTCGCGCTCGAGATTGGCCTTGTCGGCGGGATCGACGAAGCCGGCAGCGTCGAACAGGATGTCGACGATGTTGCCGGGCACGACCCGCAGCAGCACGAAGATGATGACCGAGATCCCGAACAGGGTCACGAGCATCAGAAACAGCCGCCGGACGATATAGGCAAACACCCTGGCTCTTCTCCCTGACCCGTAGCTTGCTTGACGCGCTCTCTTGACGCGAACCGGTCTTCCACTTCGCTCGAAAGCGCGCTCGGGCCTCGACTACTTGTCGAGCCAGACGTCCTCGTATCGATAGCCGTTATAGGAGCTGTTTGACATTACCGTGATGTTCTTGACGTAAGGCTGCCAGCAGGTTCCGGTCCGGGCATGGAAGATGATCGGACGGGCGACGTCCTCCTGCAGCTTCTTGTCGATGTCCCAGACCAGCTTCTTGCGCTTCTCGACGTCGGTCTCCTCCGACTGCTGGTCGAACAGCTTTTCGATGTCCTTGTTGCAGTAGTTGGTGTAGTTCCGCTCCGAGCCGCAGGCGTAGTTCTCGTAGAACGACTGGTCGGGCTCGTCGACGGCATTGCCGGTCAAATTAAGGCCGAGCGAATAGTCCTTGCGCGCAACCTTCGGGAACCACTGCGCGGTGTCGACCACGTCGAGCTCGGCGTCGATATAGATGCTCTTGATCTGGTCGATCAAGATGATCGCGGGATCGCGGTAGACCGCGATGTTGCGGGTCGACACTTTGAGCTGCAGGTGCTTGTCGGGGCCATAGCCCGCCTTCTGCATCAGCTTGCGGGCTTCCTCGCGGTTCTTCTCGATGTTGGGGCCGTAACCGGGGATCGATTCCAGCATCTCCTTCGGCATCGCCCACAAGCCCTGCGGCGCCGGCTCCATGGTTCCGCCGATGTCGCCCTGGCCTTCGAACATGATCTGGATGAACGCCTTGCGGTCGAGCGCCAGCGCCAGCGCGCGGCGGATGTCGATATTGTCGAACGGCGGCGCGCTCGAATTGATGATGATGTTGGTGGAGACGTTGTTCGGTTCCACCACGCAGACGGCATTGGGCGCCTGCGACTTGACGTCCTTGAGCAGCGGGATCGAGACCTCGGTCGGGAACGTCATGTCGAACTTGCCGGAGACGAAGCCGAGGATCGCGGTGGAGCGATTCGGGATGATGGTGAACTCGATGCCGTCGAGATAGGGCAGGCCCTTCTTGAAGTAATCCGGGTTCTTGGTCAGCTTGATCGACTCGTTGGCCTTGAACTCGACGAACTTGAACGGACCGGTGCCGACCGGCTTGGTGCGCATCTCCGCCGGCGACACGTGGCAGGGATAGACCGGCGTATAGCCCGAGGCGAGCAGCGACGGCAGCGCCGGCTGCGGCCGCTTCAGCTTGAACGAGGCCTCATAGTCGCCGTTGGTGGTGACCTCGTCGACCTGGTCGTACCAGGATTTGCGCGGGTTCTGCCGGAACTTTTGCTGCGACTTGCCCATCAGCATGTCGAAGGTGCATTTGACGTCGGCCGCGGTGAACGGCTTGCCGTCATGCCATTTCACGTCGTTGCGCAGCTTGAAGGTCAGGGTCTTGTTGTCGCCGCTCCAGGCCCAACTCTCCGCCAGCTCGGGCCGGATCGTCTTGGCGCTGTTCTGCGCGATATGCTGGTCGAAGATGACGAGGTTGTTGAAGATCGGCATGAACGGAACGTTCAGCGAATAGGTCGCACCCTCGTGGATCGAGGCGCTGCCGGGACTGTCGCGGTGATAGATCCTGAAGATGCCGCCGGATTTCGGCTCGCCGTTCGCATATGAAACGTCGCTGATCGCCAGAACAGACACCACCGCGACGGCCAGCGCTTGCACGCTCCGCATAGTCCCCTCCACACAACTCGGTCTCAATGGCCGATTGGCATTGACGATACCATGGTGAGCCCGCCGGGCAACCGGCGAGGGTCGCGCAGGGATTGGCAATTCGGATGACGCGCCAGAGCAAAAATTTCCATGGTCCGGGAATAGTGTGGTGAGGCACGGAACTCGCGGTTTGTTTTGCTATGCAGCGATGAGTTTCCTTGCCGTGATGAGCGACAGTTTGTCGCTTGATCTGATCTCTCCAGCGCACTCCCGTCATCCCGAGGTGCGAGCCCTTGCGAGCCTCGAAGGATGCACGGCCCGGCTGGTGGCCGATTCATCCTTCGAGGCTCGCCCAGCGGCGCAATTGCGCCGCAAGGCTCGCACCTCAGGATGACGGAACGACATGCTCGCCCTCACTCCGCCGCCTGCGATGACGGCGGCGTCACGCTCGCGACGCCGTCGGCGTCGGTGGCGGAGATGGTGGTGCGGATCATCAGGCGGCCCTCATGCGCCGGCCAGGGGCGGCCGCGATGCATGGTGGCGCGGTTGTCCCACATCACGACATCGCCCTGCTTCCACTGATGCAGATAGGTGGTGCCGGGCGCGGTGGCGGCCTCGGTCAGTTCCTCGATCAGCGCCTGGCCT
Organism: Bradyrhizobium ivorense; assembly: GCF_900696085.1. GTDB lineage: Bacteria > Pseudomonadota > Alphaproteobacteria > Rhizobiales > Xanthobacteraceae > Bradyrhizobium > Bradyrhizobium ivorense. The sequence continues at coordinate 268,392 of NZ_CAADFC020000005.1, read as the reverse complement.
TGCTCGGCACCCATGCCCTCGACGCCGTAGGCGTGGGAGGCGAGATAGAGCGCGCCGCGGCCGTTGACCGGATTGCGCCATACCATGCGCCAGCACACCGGCGGCAGCGCATCGACCTCCTCGGGTGTCGCAAGCCCGGTCGCGACCTTGCTGCGCGAATGCGCGTAGGAGTGCCAGGCGAAGCAATTCTCCAGCCGCTTTGCCTGCGCGGCGTCGAGCCGCTCGAACGCCAGCCGCATCGAGGCGAATTCGGTCTCGCCGCCATGCTCGGGGATGATGCGCGCCGAGAGGATCGAAGTCAGCGCCGGCGTCCGCTTGAACGAGGAATCGGTGTGCCAGAGCTGGTTGGCCCTGGCGCGCAGCTGCTGGCGGTGATCCGACGGCACCACCTTGCCGTCGGGCCCGAAGGTCGAGAGGATCACGAAATGCGAGCCGGTGCCCATCGAGCCGACCTTGGTCACCTCGGGCGGACCGAAGCGGCGCGAGAAGGCGAGCTGGATGTCGTCGCTGACGTCCTGGCCGCGGAACACCAGCACCGAATGTTCCTCGAACGCCGCGCGTACCGCAGCATAGGCGGCATCACTGGCGGCGACATCGGCGAGCGTGACGCCGCGCAGTTCGGCGCCGAAACCCGGACCAAGCGGGATCACATCCATCGGCGGGTCCTCCCATTCTTGTCGTTCTGTGGCGAGCTTATGGGAAAGGCCGGACGGCGACAATGCGCGCGCCCGTCGGGTCCGGCATGCAGCAGGCCGCGAGGCTGTGCCCCCGGCCCGGGACGCGGACCAGCGTCACCCCATCGCGATCAGGTTGCGCCGCTCGCGGCGTTTGGCGGCCTCGAGGCGATGGGTGACGAGCGCAAAGATCGCCCAGCTGGTGTGAAAGGCAACGCCCGCCAGAATGACGATGTCGCCCGGTATCGGCCCGATGGCCGCGCGTTGCGCAACCTCGGAGAGCGCGGTCAGAGGCCCGGGATGGATCGCGAGCTTGCCGTAATAGGCGATGGCCTGGATCGCGAAGATCCAGCCATAGGTCCGCCGCAGCCGCCGCCCGATCGCGCGGGCATAGCTGATGTGATAGCTCGGATGGCGATAGTCGTTGGCGAGCAGCTCGGTCCAGCGCCCGTTCGGCGACAGGCTTTCGCCGCGGATCATCGGTGCGTAGAAATCGGTTTCGAGAAGCCGCGCGCGGGCGCGCCAGACGTTGAAGTAGCGGTAGCGCCGCGCCTCGAACAGCAGGAACACGGTGACCAGGAGGCCGACCAGCACCATCGGCAGCGGCGATGCCTCCGCGTTGCTGTAGGTCGCCGACAGCGCGATCCCGGTGGTCACCACCGCCCAGTTGGTCGAGCTGTCGAGGCGGGTGCGCCAGACCGTGGAGCGGTAGATCTCGCCGCGATAGAGATGGGCGAGCGCCCCGATCTCGGCGGCGGTGAATTCGAGCCTTCGGGCCGCTAAGGGCTCCGGCTCGCGCGGCTGGGGCGACGGCATGGCGGCCTCCGGCGATGCAGGCTTGCGATTGCGGAGCATAACGCGAAATCCGCGCCATGGGCCAGTCCGTTGCGGCCTGCCGCATCGGTCCGGCGTGCCGCACCGCCGCGCTCACACGATCCGCGAGGTCTTGTTGCCCCAGTAGCGGTCGCGCAGCAGACGCTTGTAGAGCTTGCCGGTCGGCAGCCGCGGCAGCTCGGCCTCGAAATCGACCGAGCGCGGCACCTTCTGCCGCGACAGCGACTGTGCGCAGAACGCGATCAGCTCCTCGGCGAGATCGGGCCCGGGCGCGACACCGTCGACCGGCTGCACCACCGCCTTCACTTCTTCGCCAAGATCGACGTTGGGCACGCCGAACACCGCGGCGTCGGCGACCTTGGGATGGGTGATCAGCAAGTTCTCGCACTCCTGCGGATAGATGTTCACGCCGCCGGAGATGATCATGAAGGTGGCGCGGTCGGTGAGGTAGAGAAAATTGTCGTCGTCGATGTAGCCGACATCGCCGACCGTGCTCATGCTGCCGTCCGGCGAGCGCGCTTCCGATGTCTTGGCGGGGTCGTTGAAATATTCGAACGGCGAACCGGTCTTGAACCACACCGTGCCCGGCGTGCCGTTCGGGCACGGCTTGAGATTCTCGTCTAGGATATGCAGGTCGCCGAGCAGGACCTTGCCGACGGTGCCGCGATGCGCCAGCCATTCCTCGCTGTTGCAGGCGGTGAAGCCGAGGCCTTCGGTGGCGCCGTAATATTCGTGGATGATCGGGCCCCACCATTTGATCATGTCGTCCTTGACCAGCGCCGGGCAGGGGGCGGCGGCATGGATCGCGATCTCCAGCGACGATAAATCGTAGCGGCGGCGCACCTCCTCGGGCAGCTTCAGCATGCGCGAGAACATGGTCGGCACCAGCTGGGTGTGGGTGATGCCCCATTGCTGCACGAGCTGCAGGTAACGCTCGGGATCAAAGCTCTCCATGATGATGACGGTGCCGCCCATCCGGATCGTGAGGTTGACCGCGGCCTGCGGCGCCGAATGGTAGAGCGGCGCCGGCGAGAGATAGACCATGCCTTCGCGGTAGTGCCAGAGCTTGATCAGGAAATCGAACAGCGGCAGGTTCTGTACCGGCGGCTGCTCTGGCAGCGGCCGCACGATGCCCTTGGGCCGGCCGGTGGTGCCGGAGGAATACAGCATCGCGGTGCCCAGCGCCTCGTCGGCGATCGGCGTCGACGGCAGGCCGGCGGTCGCCTGCGTCAGGCCGACGATACGTTCGCTCTCGCCGTCGCCGTCGACCACGATGCAGAGCTCGACCTGCGGACACTCCTTCAGCGCCTCGCGCGCGACGTCGAGCTTCAGCTGCGAGGTGATCAGGATCCGCGACTGGCTGTTGGTCAGGATGTAGGCGAGCTCGCCCGGCGTGAGGAACGAATTGACGCAGGTGAAGTAGAGGCCGGCGCGCTCGCCGGCGCCGCAGGCTTCGAGATAGCGGTCGTTGTTCTCCATGAAGATCGAATAGTGATCGAGCCGCTTCATGCCGCGCCGGCGGAACAGATGCGCGAGGCGGTTGTTGCGCGCCTCGAGCTCGCGATAGGTGACGATCTCGCCGCTGCCGGCCATGATGAAGGCGGGTTGCAGCGGGCGCAAATGAGCATGCTTGCCGGTGTACATCGAACCTCAGATCCCCGTTGATCATGATGTGACGACGCGATCACATCATGATCGCATCTCCTGTTTGATCGCTCCGGATAGCCGTTCCCGCGGTCCGAATCATGCGTCAGGCCGCTATCACCAGAATTTCCCGGACCTGGGCCGGGCCGTCGATCCGGCGCGGATTGCGCGGCACCCAGGGGGTGCGCATCGCTTGCGCCGCGATGCGGTCGAAATGCTCGGGGCCGACGTGCACGTCCCGCAAGGTGCGCGGCATGCCGAGCTCGCGGATGAAGCGGTCGAGCACGTCGCCGGCGTCCTCGCCCGGATGACCCATCGCGGCCGAGACCAGCGCCTGGCGGTCGGCATTGTCGCGCTTGTTCCAGCGAAGCACCGCCGGCAGCATCACGCAGGAGGTGTAGCCGTGCGGCACGTCGAACTCGGCGCCGAGCACATAGCCGATGCCGTGGCTCGCGCCCATCGGCACGCCCGAGGCCAGCGGGCCGGTCGAGAGCCAGGTGCCGATCTGGCAATCCATCCGCGCGGAAATGTCCTTCGGGTCGGCCTTTACCCGCGGCAGACCCTGCGCCAGCATCTCCAGCCCCTTCAGCGCCTGGGCGTCGCCGTAAGGATGCGCCTCGCGCGAGCAGATGCCCTCGACGCAATGGTCGACGGCGCGGATACCGGTCGACAGGAACAGCCAGTCCGGTGTGTGCACCGAGATTTCAGGATCGAGGATGGTGGCGCGCGGCATCACCAGCGGATGGCGCAGCATCTCCTTCTGCCGCTTGGCCTCGTTGGTGACGCCGGCGATCGAGGAGAACTCGCCGCCGGCGATCGTGGTCGGCACGCTGATCTGGCGCACGGTGGGCGGCTTCATCTCCGGCGCAACGCCGCCACGGGTGCGGATCAAGTCGATGCCGTCGCTCGTGGTGACGTCGTTGGCGAGGCAGAGCTGCACCGCCTTGGCGCCGTCGGTGATCGAGCCGCCGCCGATGGTGACGATCAAATCGGCCTGCGCGTCGCGGGCCTGCGCGGTGGCCGCGATGACCGCGGCGCGCGGCGTGTGCGCCGGCATCTGGTCGAAGGTGCCGACGCAGCGGCTGCCGAGCGCCTGGCGGATTTTCTCGATCTCGTCGGTCTCGCGGTTCAGCGTCCCCGACACCATCAGGAAGGCGCGCTGCGCGCCGAGCCGGTCCAACTGCTCGACCACGGCCTCGCGAGCCGGGTGCCCGAACACGACCTCGTCCATGGCGCCGAAGATGACACGGCCTCGATGCACGCGCCCGTCCTCCCTTGACTGCGCCGCCTTGCCGGCGGCCTTGGCGGGCAGGTTAGCGGAGGAAAGCGGGGCCGTCATCAGGGGTGTGCGGGGGTGGGGGTATTGGTGTTGGCCTGATTCAAGTGTCAAGCGGCTAGCTCGGTGTCATCACCCGCGCATGCGGGTGATCCAGTATTCCAGAGGCAGCAGTGCTTGAATCGATGAGCTGCGGCGTACTGGATCGCCCGGTCCATGTGCGCAATCGCGCACAGGCCGGGCGATGACAGTTGTGGAGGGAGGACGCAGCCCTGCATACCCGCGACGTGATTTGTCCGAGTTTAGTTTTGTCGCGCTACTCGTCCGCGCATTTCGTCGCGCGTTGCGGCGCGCGGCGTGCTACAGCTTGGCGACATCTGGGGAAGCACGGCATGACATCATCGGTTGATCTCGCGAAGCTGCACATCGACGACTTCGCTGCGCACACGGACAGCATCTTCGAGCTGCAGGCGGCGGACGGCGTCGTGCCCTTGAAACTGGCCAAGGTCGATCCCGCCGGCAACAGCGGACGGCCAGGCGGCGCGTTCTCGCTGTTGTTCGCAGCACCCAGGGGACAATGGCTGCCGCAGGCGATCTACCCGGTGCAGCATCCGGCGCTGGGCGTGATGGAGATTTTCCTGGTGCCGATCGGGCCGCTCGCGGACGGCAACGGCTATCAGGCGGTCTTCACCTGAGGTTGGGCCGCTTCCAGCGCATCAAATCGTAGACGCCCTTGTCCTCCTCGACTGCAAAGCCGAGGCGGCGGTAGAGCCGCATCGCCGGATTGAGTTTCTCGACATGGATCGAGACGTCCTTGCCGGCGGCCGCCGCCTCGTCCATCACATCGCGCAACACCGCTTCGCCATGACCTCTGCCGCGATGCTCCGGAAGGAAGGCGATGTCGATGATGCGGTGCTGGCTCGGCCAGCGCTCGATATAGAAGCGGCCGATATCCTGGCCGGCGTGGGCCGTCACCAGCCAGTCGGCCTCGGGATAATACTTCTGATAGTGCGCGTGTTGCCCGCGAAACTGGTCGTGGAGGAATGCCATCTTCTGCGCATCGCTCCAATCCGTGACGGCCAGTTCCTCGATTCGGGTCGAGACGTACACCCGTGCCAGAAACGGCAGGTCGGTATCGACGATCGGGCGGAATGTCAGGCCAGCGTCCGCCGCACGCGCCCAGCCAAACGGAACCGCAGCGACGGACGCTTCCATGATCGAAGGCCAATCAGCCGCGCGGCGGGAAAACGCCTTGCAGCGCAATGTTGAAATAGAAGGTCAGATACGGCTGCATGTTGTTGTGCGGCTGATTGCCGCCGGCGGGGCTGATGGCTTGCGGTGCCAAGGATACAAGGCTGCTCGCCGCGCCCCATGCGTTGCCGCCATTGGATCGAGCCAGGGACGCGCCGGACGGGTTGAAATGATCGGAGGGATCGCTGCCGTACGCCTTGAATTGATGCGAGTGCGAGGGAATTTCGGACTCAAGCAAGGTTACAGTATCCGACCCGCCGGTTTCCCCGAGGTCATGCAGCGACAGGCCCGGGCCCTGGCCGGGGTGCATCGGCGCGCGGCCCTGCAGGTCGGGCAGCGCGAAGTTGCTCTTGCCGTTGCCGCCGTAGGTGGTGCCAAGCAGGGAGAATAGCGCGGTGTTCTGCGAGATCGGCAAGAGCTGGCCGTCGCACCATGCCCAGCCCGTGGGTGCGAAATTGAACGGAAAGATGCGGATCTCCGCGACGAACGGGTCGGCCATTGTCGGCTCCTAGGTCTGGCTCGGAAAAATGCCAAACAGTGAAATGATGAAATCGACGCACAGATAGGGTTGGAAATTGCTATGCGGCTGGCTGCCTCCGGTCGCCGTGACGGCCTGCGGACTGCAGTTGGTATCCGGATCGCTGGCAAAATACAGTTGGCTGACCAGGCCCGTTGACGGCAGGTCACTCTGGACGTTGGGCGAGTTTGCCGCGTTGGTCGAGGCAACGAGCGGGTGAGTATGCGCAGGTATTTGCTGCACCGTCAGCGTGATCTCCTCGGCGCCGCCGGTCTCGGCCATGACGAAGCCGTTGCCCTGATGGAGCGGCAGGCGTCCGCGCAGGTCCGGAAGCGCGAAGGTCGACTGGCCGTCGCCGCCATAGGTCGTGCCAATCAACTGAAACAGCGTCTCGTTTTCGCTGATCGGCAGCAATTGCCCTTCGCAGAACATCCAGCCGGCCGGCGCGAAGTTGCCGGCAAACATGCGAATCTCGCCAACATAAGGCTGTGCCATGAGTGCGTTTCCTCAGTTCGGCGAGGGGAAGATGCCCTGAAGGGCGATGCAGAAGAGGACCGTCAGGAACGGTTGCAGGTTGAGATGCGCCTGACTGCCGCCGGTGTTCGCCAAATCACCCGCGTTGAGCGGGGTCAGGTTGGTGATCGTATTGGTATAATAGTTGATGGGATTGGTACCGACCGCAGTCGTGCCCCTTGCGAGCACGTTGCCGGCGGGCGCGACGGAGCTCGCGTTTGCAGTCGAGCCTTGAAACACGTGCATGTGCGCCGGCATTTCCGCGATCGATATTGTGTGGGCCTGCTCGCCGCCGCGCCCGCCGAGCGCGTTGCCGCCGCCGACATGGATCGGAACGCACCCGCGCAAATCGGGCAACGCAAAATTCACCCGCCCGTCGCCGCCGAATGTCGTACCGAGCAGCGAAAACAGCCCCTGATTCTGATTGATGGGAAGCAACTGCCCGTTGCACTGCGCCCATCCCTTGGGCGCGAAGTTGAACGACATTATGCGGATCTCGGAAAGAAACGGGTCAGCCATCGGTCCTCCGCCAAATACGATTTAAATTCTGCAAAAACACGAGACAGCGACGCCGTATCGATAACGTGCGCACGATAGCGTGTTTTACGGCTAGTGCAACCTCAACGATAGCATGGTCGCTGCAATTTTTTTCGCGCCTCGCGATTTTGCCCGGCCGTGACGCGCGCGAGTTAGAACGACGTGAAGAGTGGATTGGAGCCCGGCTCTGATTCACTCAGAGCCGGGCAACGTGCTAGAAGAAGAAGTCTCCGGCGTCGATCGAATGCACGGACACGTTTTTCAGGAAGATCGCATCACCGCCGGGAATGCCGATGGTGACGCCGCCCGCAACCTCGGTGACGGCGAGCTCGGCGAAAGTCAGGCCGCGTCCGTGCAGGTCGATATGATCGTGCTCCGCGGTATCGGCGTTGTCGGCGTTGAAGTCGGTGATGGTGTCGAGGCCGTTGCCGCTCACGCGATAGTTGAACACGTCGTTGCCGCCCGCACCGGTAAAGGTATCGTCGGCGGCAGTGCCGGTGAAGGTGTTGGCGAGTGCGTTGCCGGTGCCCTGATGCGAGAAGTTGCCGACAAAGGTCAGCTTTTCGACGTTGGCCGGCAGGGTGTAAGAGACCAGGAAAGTCTGCACCTCGTCGGTGCCTTCGTTGGCGAACTCGAACACGGTGTCCGTCTTGGACTGGACCGCGTAGATGTCGTCGCCCTTGCCGCCTTGCAGCGTGGTGAGGCCGCCGCCGTCGATCAGCGTATCGTTGCCGTCCAGCCCGACCAGATAATCGTTGCCGGCGCCGCCGGTCAGCACGTTGTTCAGGGCGTTGCCGACGCCGATGAAGTCGTTGTTTCCAACGTGGGTCAGATCGTTGTCGGTGGCTTCGAGCGTGTAGTTGGAGACGTTGGTCGCGATCACGAGCGTCGGTGCCGGCGCGGGAGCCGCGACCGTGACCGGCGTCGAGGGATTCGGAAGCGCCGCCAGCGCCGCGGTGACGTCGGCGTGGTCGGCCAGCCGCCGCTCGCCATCGGCCAGGTTGACGTACATCAGGTCGTTGGCGGTCGTCGGATCGGTGGTGTCGGGAAGGCCGAGCACGTGACCGAGTTCGTGGACCACGGCGGTCAGGAGGTCGAGATGGCCCGCCGCTGCGCTGGTCGGATCGGTCTGCAAATCGGTCGTGGACCCGTTCACGGCATGGGTGAATTCCGAGTTGTCGTTCGGCGTCGGGTCGACGAACCAGCCATGGCCGGCGCCGTCGTCATCGATGGTGATGTGCCCCGGGGTCTGCTCGCCGGCAATATTGCCGCCGAGGTCGGCCACGCTGAAGGTGGTGGCGAGCATTGCATCGAACTGGGCCTGCGTTGCGCCGGCGTGCATCCACTGGGCGATCGCTGCCGCGACGACGGTATCGAGTTGAGTCTGGGTGAGATGGGTCTCGCCCGGCGTCGGCGTGGAGGCGGTGACGCCACCGCCCGCCGCCAGTATCGGCGTCGGGATGGCGCCGGTGGTCCCGAACGGGCTGCCGACATTGACGGTGATGACGCCGGTGCCGGCGGCCGTATTGCCCTTGGTGGCCGTCACCCAGTTCTGAATGTCGGAGACCGTGGAGCCGTTGCCCGCGAAGTCCTGAAGCAGGAACGTGTTGCCCGACATATTTTGCAGGCGGTAGTCGGCCGTATAGGTCGCGCCTGCGCCATTGTGGACGTCATTGTTGAACATGTTGAGACGAAGCGTCGTGGCGCTGCCGCCGCCGCTGATGCCGGCAATGACTGCAATCTGCTGCAGGCCCTGACCGGTCGTGTCGGTGCCGGTCAAATGGTTGTTGTCGATGGTGGCATTGATGACCGCATTGCCCTGCCCCGACTGGACGTGAATTCCTCGCTGATAGTTGCCGGTAATGGTGTTGTTCTCGATCAGGACGGTGCCGGTGCCGCCGGTTGCGCCGACACCTTGCACGTCGACCGACACGGCGTCGGTACCCGGACCGGCGATGTGGGTAATCGTGTTGTCACGGATCTTGCCGGTCGAGGTGCCGCCGGCGGAGGCGTGCGTGACCTTGATCGCAACGCTGCCGGTTCCGAGCGAGGTATTGTTGTGAATGTCGTAGGTGATGATGCCGGTGCCGGTTTCACCGATGACGACCATCGCCGTGTTGAAGTTGTTGGATGCCAGCGATCCGCCGGAGGTGACGCCGGAGATATCGGCGTTCATCTTTCCGTTGGTTCCTCCCGCCGTTGCCTGCACGGCCGTGCCGCCGGTGACGAAGGTGTTCTGGCCGCTCGTGTTGTTGACGATCAGGCTGAAATTGCCGCCGGTGTCGGAGTTGACCGACAGGTGGTCGCCGGCAAACGGCCCGGTCTGGTTGTTCCAGGTGGTCCCTGAAACGGTGAGCTGGTCAGGCGTGCCCGCGAAGTTCGTGGCGGTGTCGTTGTTGACGTGGAACTGGATCGTGTTCGAGTTCGAGAACGTGGTGCCCGTGATCGACGAGGTGCCGAGCAGGTTGTGAAGTTCGAAACCGTTGAAATTCGCCTGATCGTTGTCGGCGCCGCCGCCCGAGAAGACGCCGCCCGTGATGGTCAGATTGGTGATGTTGTTGCCGTTCACGCCATGACCGACCGAGCCGGTCGCATGCATGTTGGTCAATGTCAGATTGGTGACGCTGCTGGCGTCGATCCAGTTCGAGTTGTCGTTGCCGGCGTTGTTTGCGCCGGCGTCGGTGATGTTCATGTTCGCGAGGGTGATGCCGCGCGTCGACGACAGGCTGATGGAGTCGCCGGTGGTGTTCTGGATGGTGCCGCCCGAACCGGTGGTCGAGCCGGTGCCGGTCACCGTCAGACCGCCGCTGGTGCCGGTGTTGTTCAGCACGATGCCGTTAGCCGCGCCGTTGGCGCTGATGTCCTGGAAGGTGAGGCCGCTGGCGCCGATCGTGGTACCGGTGACGTTGAGCGCGGTGCCGGTGGTGCTGGTGATGTGATTGGTCCCGGTGACGTTGACGGTGCCGCCGCCGGTGGCGGCGAAGCCGCTCGAGGCGCCGGTGCTCAGCGTCATGCCGCCGGTGAAGTTGATCGTGCTGCCGGTGTTGCCCGAGAGCGATACGCCGCCGCCGGCGTCGGCGCCGTCGGTGATGGCGCCGGAGAAGGCAACCGTGCCGCCGGTGTGGCTGGCGACCGAGACCGACGATCCGGTGCCGTCACCGATCGTGCCGGCATAGCTGATGTTGCCGGTGCCGCCGTTGACGTCGAACTCCGAGGTGGTGTGGCCCGACAGCGTGCCGCCGGTGGTGGTGAAGCTGCCGGTCAGGGCGCCGCCGAGCTGGACGCCGAAGGCGCCGCCCGACGAGCTCACCGTGCCGAGCGAGACGTTGAGCGCGCCGCCCTGGTCGATGTCGACGGCCTGGCCGGAGCCGGTGATCGACATCTGGTCGATGGTCAGATTGCCGACCGAGTTGTTGCCGTCATCGAGGCCGGTGGTGCCCGAAGCGGTCGTGATGTTGATGCCGTGGATGGTGTTGTTCTGGGCGAGATCGATGCCCTGGTCGGCGGCGGTGGTGACGTTGATGGTCGGCCGCGCGCCGCTCGAGGTTTCGATCTGGATCGCCGGGCCGCCGAACGGATCGGGCAACGACAGCGCCTGGTCGTCGCCGAGCAGGGTCTGGCCGTCCTTGAGGTTGATGCCCTCGCCGGTATAGGTGCCGGCCTTCAGGTAGATGATGTCGTTGACGCCCGGCCCGCTCGAGATGTTGAACTCGTGGATGTCGGTGAACGGGTTGGCCTGCGAGCCGCGCGGCGCGGTGGCATCGGTGATGGTCTGGGCCTGATCGATGAACCAGACCTGCTGGGTGACGCCGACCTGGATCACGTCGGTGTCGGTGATCGGGCCGCCGGTGCCGGTGTGGCCGTGGTCGTTGGTCGCCATCGTGATGGTCGTGGTCGACGACCCGGTGGCGCCGTCGGCCGCGGTGTAGGTCACGGTGCCGGCGAGCGAGGCGTTGATCTGCGCGATCGTGCCGGTCAGCGTGACGACGCCGGTGCCGTTGCCGGTGATGGCGGCGCCGCCGCCGACCGCGGCGATGTTGACGATGCCGCCGCCGGCCGAGGTCAGCGTCGTGGTGATGTCGTTGCCGCCTGCGGCGTCGACGTCGGAGATCGAGAGGCCGGTGATGTTGTGGCTGGAGCCCGACATCAAGGTGAAGCTCGCCGGCACGCCGTTGTTGACCGGCGCGTCGTCGACCGCGGTGACGTTGATGGTGTGGGCCGAGCCGGCGCTCTGATGGTTCGCCGCCTGGCCGTCGTCGACCGTGAAGGTCACGGTGCGCGCCAGGGTCGAGGGGTTGTCGCTGTTGTCGTTATACGTGACGGAGCGCAGCGCGGTCTCGTAGTTCGCCACCGTGTCGGTGCCGGTCAAGGTCAGCGTGCCGGTGGCCGCATTGAACGAGCCGGTGATGTTGGCGGTGTTGGTGAAGGCGAGCAGGTCCTCGCCGTTGACGTAGTTGGCGCTGATCTGCACCGTCGCGCTGGAGAGCGTCGCGGTGTCGACGTCGGTGACGGTCAGCGCGGATGCGACCGCGGTCGGGCCCTGGTTCTCGGTAAAGGCCAGGGTGCCGGTGGCGTTGACGGAAGGCGCGTCGTTGACCGGTATCACGTGGATGGTCGAGGTCGAGGTGTTGCTGTTCAGCGAGCCGTCGTTGACCGTGAAGCTGACGGTGCGATCGAGCCCGGACGGGTTGTCGCTGGAGTTGAAATAGGTGACGGAGTCGAGCGCGGCCTTGTAGTTGGCGACGCTCGAGGAGCCCGACAGCGTCAGCGTGCCGGTCGCGGCGTTGAACACGCCGGTGATGCCGTTCTGGTTGGTGAAGCCCAGCACGTCCTGGCCGTTGGCGTAGTTGCCGGTGATCTGCACGGTCGCGCTGGACAAGTTGGCGCTGTCGACGTCGGTGACGTTGACGCTGACATCGATCGCGGTGGCGACCTGGTTCTCGATGTAGTTCAGCGTGCCGCCGGCGGTGGTCGCCGGGGCATCGTTGACCGGCGTGACATTGATGGTGCCGGTGACGGGTGTCGACGTCGCCGCGCCGTCATTGGCGACGAACGTCACGGTTCGCGCCAGCCCTGACGGGTTCTCGCTGGTGTTCTGATAGGTCACCGCGGCCAGCGCCGCCTGATAGTTGGCGACGGTATCGGTGCCGGACAGCGTCAGCGTGCCGGTGGCGGCATTGAACGAGCCGGTGATGTTGGCGGTGTTGACGAAGGCGAGGACGTCCTGGCCGTTGGCGTAGTTGCCGGTGATCTGGATCGTCGCGCCGGTCAGCGTGGTGTTGTCGACGTCGGACACGGTGATCGCCGGGTCGATTGCGGTCGCGGCCTGGTTCTCGGTGTAGCTCAGGACATGGCCGGCGACGACCTGAGGCGGATCGTTGACCGGCGTGACGTTGATGGTGCCGGTGACCGGCGAGCTGTCGAGCGTGCCGTCATTGGCAATGATCGTGACCGTGCGCGCCGCTGCTGACGGATTGTCGCTGCTGTTGAAGTAGGTCACCGAGGCGAGCGCGGCCTGGTAGTTCGCGACCGTGTCGGTGCCGGTCAGCGTCAGGGTGCCGGTGGCGGCGTTGAACGAGCCGGTGATGGTGGCGGTGTTGGTGAAGGCGAGGACGTCCTGGCCGTTGACGTAGCCGCCGGTGATCTGCACCGTGGCATGCGTCAGGTTGGCGTTGTCGGAATCGGTGACCGTGATCGCCGGATCGAACGCGGTGGCGGCCTGGTTCTCGGTGTAATTCAGCGTATGGCCGGCGGTGACGACCGGGGCCGCATCGATCACGACGCCGATGGTAAAGGTCTGCTGGCTGTGCAGCGTGCCGTCGCTGGACTGCACCGTGATGTCGTAGGACCCGTCGGCGAGATGGATCTTGGAGGGATCGGCGACCGTGACCTTCCCGGTGGTCGGATCGATCGTGAAGCCGCCGCCCGAGGTGTCGCCGACCAGCGAATAGGTGACGTTGGGCCCGTTGATATCGGTCGAGAACGCGGTGATCCCGACCGAGGCGCCGACCGGCGCGCTGACCGCGACCTGGTTGGCGCCGCCATCGCTGTCGACCGGGGTCGACGGCGCAACGTCGGTGACGGCGATGACGAAGGCCTGCGAGCTCGTCAGCGTGCCGTCGCTGGCCTGCACGGTCACGGTGTAGCTGCCGCCCGAGGATTCGTAGTCGACCTTGGTGTCGTCGGCGATGGAGATGACGCCGGTGGTGGCATTGATGGTGAAGGCGCCGCCGGAGGTGTCGCCGGTCAGCGAATAGGTCACGGCCGGTCCGTTGACATCGGTGGCGGATGCCGTGATGCCGACGGTGGTGCCGTTGGCCGCACCCTCGACAACGGTGTTGGTGGCGACATCGGCGTCGACCGGGGTCGACGGCGCGACGTCGGCGACGTTGATGGTGAAGGTCTGCGAGCTCGTCAGCGTGCCGTCGCTGGCCTGCGCGGTGACGGAGTAGCTGTGGCCGCCGCCGGAGCTCTCGAAGTCGATCTTCGTGGGATCGGCGACGGTGATGACGCCGGTGGTGGCATTGATGGCGAAGCCGCCGCCCGAGGTGTCGCCGGTCAGCGACCAGGTGACGGCCGGCCCGTTGACGTCGGTCGCGGACGCCGTGACGCCGACGGTGGTGCCGGCTGCCGCGCCTTCGGCAACTGAATTGGCAGTGGCATCGCCGTCGACCGGGATCGATGGCGCGACGTCGGTGACGGCGATGGTAAAGGTCTGCGAGCTCGTCAGCGTGCCGTCGCTGGCCTGCGCGGTGACGGTGTAGCTGCCGCCCGAGGTTTCGTAGTCGATCTTGGTGCTGTCGGCGACGGTGATGACGCCGGTCGCGGCGTTGATGGTGAAGCCGCCGCCGGAGGTGTCGCCGATCAGCGAATAGGTCACGGCCGGGCCGTTGACGTCGACGGCGGATGCGACGATGCCGACGGTGGAGCCGTTGGCGGCGCCTTCGGCGATTGAATTGGCCGCGCCGTCGCTGTCGACCGGGGTCGTCGGTGCGACGTCGGCAACGCCGATGGTGAAGGTCTGCGAGCTCGCGAGCGTGCCGTCGCTGGCCTGCACGGTGACGGCGTAGGCGTGGCCCGCTGCGGTCTCGTAATCGAGCTTGGTGGAATCGGCGACGGTGACGACGCCGGTGGCGGCATTGATGGTGAAGCCGCCGCCGGAGGTGTCGCCGATCAGCGAATAGGTCACGCCCGGGCCGTTGACGTCGATCGAGGACGCGGTGACGCCGACGGTCGAGCCGTTGGCCGCGCCCTCCGCAATGCTGTTGGTGGCGACGTCGCTGTCGACCGGGACCGACGGGGCGGCATCGGTGACGGCGATGGTGAAGCTCTGCGAGCTCGTCAGCGTGCCGTCGCTGGCCTGCGCCGTCACGGCGTAGCTGTGGCCGGGCGCGGTGCTCTCGTAGTCGAGCTTGGTCGGATCGGCGACGGTGATGACGCCGGTGGCGGCATTGATGGTGAAGCCACCGCCCGAGGTGTCGCCGATCAGCGACCAGGTGACGGCCGGGCCGTTGATGTCGGTCGAGGACGCCGTGACGCCGACGCTGGTGCCGGCAGCCGCGCCTTCGCTGACCGAGTTGGCGGTGGCGTCGCTGTCGACCGGGACCGACGGCGCGATGTCGCCGACCGCGATGGTGAAGGTCTGCGAGCTCGCCAGCGTGCCGTCGCTGGCCTGTGCGGTCACGGTGTAGCTGTGGCCGGCGGTCTCATAATTGATCTTGGAGGGATCGGAGACGGTGATGACGCCGGTCGTGGCGTTGATGGTGAAGCCGCCGCCGGAGGTGTCGCCGGTCAGCGAATAGGTGACGGCCGGGCCGTTGACGTCGGTCGAGGACGCCGTGATGCCGACCGTGGTTCCGGCCGCGGCGCCCTCGATGACCGAATTGGCGGTGACGTCGCTGTCGACCGGGGTCGACGGCGCGGCGTCGGCGACCGCAATCGAGAAGCTCTGCGTCGTGACGTCGGCGCCGCTGGTGGCCTGCACGGTGATGCCGTAGGCGTGCCCTGCGGCGGTTTCATAGTCGATCTTGGTCGGATCGGCGACCGTGACGACGCCGGTGCTGGCATTGATGGTGAAGCCGCCGCCGGAGGTGTCTCCGATCAGGGCATAAACCGTCGCCGGTCCGTTCGGATCGACCGCGGACGCGGTGATGCCGACCGTGGTGCCGGCGGCGGCGCCTTCGGTGACGGTGTTGGCCGCGGCATCGGCGTCGACCGGCGTCGTGATCGATACGTTGCTGACGGCGATGGTGAAACTCTGCGAACTCGTCAGCGTGCCGTCGCTGGCCTGCGCGGTCACGGTGTAGGTGTGGCCGGGCGCGGTGCTCTCATAGTCGATCTTGGTCGGATCGGCGACGGTGATGACGCCGGTGGTGGCATTGATGGTGAAACCGCCGCCGGAGCTGTCCGATGTCAGCGACCAGGTCACGGCCGGGCCGTTGATGTCGGTCGAGGACGCCGTGATGCCGACGGCGGTGCCGGCGGCCGCGCCTTCCGCCACCGTGTTGGCGGCGGCATTGCTGTCGACCGGCGCCGACGGCGCGACGTCGGTGACGGCAATGGTGAAGTTCTGCGAGCTGGTCAGCGTGCCGTCGCTGGCCTGCGCGGTCACCGTGTAGGCGTGGCCGGGCGCGGTTTCGAAGTCGATCTTGCTGGGATCGGCGACCGTGATGACGCCGGTGGTCGGGTTGATGGTGAATGCGCCGCCCGCGCTGTTGGTCAGCGACCAGGTCAGCGCGCCGCCATTGACGTCGGTCGACGCTGCGGTGATGCCGACGACGGTGCCGGCGGCCGCGCCTTCGACCACGGTATTGGGGGCCGCGTTGCTGTCGGTCGGCGTCGACGGCGCGGCGTCGCCGATCGCGATAGTGAAGCTCTGGGTGCTCGTCAGCGTGCCGTCGCTGGCCTGCGCCGTGATGGTGTAGCTGTGGCCGGGCGCGCTCTCATAGTCGATCTTGCTGGGGTCGGCGACGGTGACGACGCCGGTATTGGGATCGATCTTGAAGGCGCCGCCCGCGTTGTCGGTCAGCGAATAGGTCACCGTGCCGCCGCTGATGTCGTCCGCATGCACGGTCACGCCGACGGTCGTGTTGACGACGGCGCCCTCGGTGACGGTGTTGGTCGCGGCGTCGCTGTCGCCGGGCGCCGGCGGCGCGACGTCGTAGACGCCGATGCTGAAGCTCTCCGAGCTGACGCCGCCATGGCCGTCGCTGGCCTGGACCGTGATGACATAGAAATGGCCCGGCGCGGACTCGAAATCGATCTTGGTGGGATCGGCGACGGTAACGATGCCGGTGTTGGCATCGATCGTGAACCCGCCGTTGGAGGAATCCGCCGTGAGCGAATAGGTGACGGCCGGGCCGTTCACGTCGAACGAGAATGCGTTGATGCCGGCCACGGTGCCGGCGGCGGCGCCTTCATATACGGCGGCGGTGTCGCCGGTGAAGCTGTCGATCGGTGTCGACGGCGGCGCGTTGGTGACGGCGATCGAGAAAGTCTGCGACGAGACGAAGATGCCGTCAGTGGCGCGTACGGTGATGCCGTAGCTGCCGCCGGAGCTCTCGAAATCGAGCTTGGTCGGATCGGCGACGGTGACGACGCCGGTGTGCGAATCGATCTTGAAGGCGCCGCCCGCGTCGTTGGTCAGCGAATAGGTGATCGGAAAGCCGATCAGGCTGCTGGCGTGCGCGGTGATATTGACCGAGGTATTGGCAGCGGCGCCTTCGACGACCGTGTTGGTGCCGGAATTGGTGTCGGTCGGC
The DNA here is from genome assembly GCF_900696085.1 of Bradyrhizobium ivorense. Taxonomy (GTDB): domain Bacteria; phylum Pseudomonadota; class Alphaproteobacteria; order Rhizobiales; family Xanthobacteraceae; genus Bradyrhizobium; species Bradyrhizobium ivorense. Next base: position 251,385 of record NZ_CAADFC020000005.1, on the reverse strand, counting down.
GGCGACAGGAAGCCGGGGATCGGCGGAAACAGCGTGCCGGGAGGGCAACCGATATAGAGATACTGCAGACCATACGTGTCGGCGAACGCCTGAGCGACCGGATCCAGGATGATATGACCGGTCGGATCGAGGTGAAGTTCCGGGCGCGTGAAACCACCGATTGTAAAGGCGGGTATGGTCGTCATGAAGCGCTCCTGCAACCGGCGTGAAGGCCGGTCCTAATTACAATTGTCGGGAAAGCGGACGTGTGAACTCGTTCACACCTTGGGGTTGATTAGCCGCGACCAGAGACCGCATGGGGTCGTGCGCGAAATGAGAAAACCGCACCGAGCGCGCAGCTGTGCTGTCAGCAAGATCAAATGCGCTTGCCATTTACGTAGTCGCCTTCACATACTCACGCCGCGACTAAGCCCAGCAAATGTTCAAGAAAAATGCGGCGGCCGAGAAATTTTACCCTTCGGCAACCATGACCGTATTGGCGATGTTTCCGAGTGTCAATGTGTGTGCACATGACAAATGAGCCATTAACCTTTATGGCGCGATGCAGCGGGAGGTAGAGCTCAGCAATAAGTCGTATTTCGGCAAACTTGCCGGACGACGTTTTTGCCGCGCCGCCGGGATCGCCCGGTCATGACAAATATATGTCAGCTACTCGCTCTGTGATTGTCCCCGCCGCAAACCAGGACATGAACCTGCCGGCCTGATAGGCCAGCGTTGCTGCCTGTTCCCGTCGTCCCGGCTTCGCGATTACGTCGTAAGGCTCTCAGACTACGAAACTATTAGCTTGATCCGGCGGCCATCTTGAACAGACTGGGAAGCGGTTACATCTGTGACGTCCGCCGCGGTTACATCACGGCGGTCCATCCGGGTTGAATCACGGCAATTTTATTTGCGACGTCGTTGGGGAGACGGAATGAGCTTGATTGGCAAAACGGAGTATCCGGCTCCAGGGACCGGCGTCGAGCGTGATTCGCTCCGCCGTTACGTATCACGCGGCCTTGTGCCGATCGGCCTGCTGGCCGCGCTGGCGCTCGGCGGCTGCGAGGACAAGGCGCAATCGCAGGCGGCCGCGCCGCCGGCGCCGCCCGTCACCGTGGCCCAGCCGGTCAAGCGCACCGTCACCGATTGGGACGAGTTCACCGGCCGCTTCGAGGCGATCGAGGAGGTTCAGGTCCGCGCCCGCGTCGGCGGCTTCGTCAACAGCGTCGAGTTCAAGGACGGTGCGATCGTCAAGGCCGGCGATTTGCTCTACATCATCGATCCGCGCCCGTTCGAGGCCGTCGTGCTGCAGGCCGAAGGTCAACTCGCCGACGCACGCGCCAAGGGGGAGCTTGCCAAGCGCGATCTCGAGCGCGGCCTCAACCTGGTGCAGACCAGCGCGGTTTCCGAACAGGTCGTCGACCAGCGCCGTCAGGCCTTGCAGGCGGCGCGCGCCGCCGAAACCCAGGCCGAAGGTGCGCTGAAGGCCGCCCAGCTCAATGTCGAATTCACCCATGTGCTGGCGCCGATCACCGGCCGCGTCAGCCGGCATCTCGTCACGCCGGGCAATCTCGTGCAGGGCAGCGAGGGCGGCTCGACGCTGTTGACCTCGATCGTGTCGCTGGATCCGATCTACATCTATTTCGACGTCGACGAGACGACCTATCAGCGCAACAGCCGGCTCTGGTTCGAAGGCAAGCGGCCGAGCTCGCGCGACACGCCGAACCCGGTGCAAGTGACCCTGACCGGCGAGACCAAGCCCTCGCACGAGGGCAAGATGGACTTCCTCGACAACCGCCTCGACGTCTCGACCGCGACGCTGCGCAGCCGCGCAATCATCCCGAACAAGGATCTGTCGGTGCTGCCCGGGCAGTTCGGCCGCGTCCGCATCGTCGGCTCCTCGCCTTACGAGGCGCTGCTGATTCCCGATACCGCCATCGCCACCGACCAGTCGCGCAAGATCGTGTTCGTGGTCAAGGACGACAACACGGTGGAGGCGAGGCCGGTCGTGCTCGGGCCGCTCGATGAAGGCCTGCGCGTGATCCGCGAGGGCCTCAAGGCCGAGGACCACGTCATCGTGGACGGGCTGCAGCGCGCCCGCGTCGGCGCCAAGGTGACGCCGAAGATGGCGCAGGCTCCCGCAGGGGATAAAGCGCCGGCCGCTCCGGCAGGTGACAAGCCCGCGGCGGGTGCCAAGCCATGAATCTCGGAAGGCTTTCCATCAACCAGCCCATCCTGGCGATGGTGCTGTCGATCGTGCTGCTGATCGTCGGCGCGATCGCCTACCAGACGCTGCCGGTCTCGGAATATCCGCAAGTGGTGCCGCCGACCGTCACGGTCACCACGCAATATCCGGGCGCCTCGGCGCAGACTGTCTCCGACACCGTCGCGGCCCCGATCGAGCAGGAGATCAACGGCGTCGAGGACATGCTGTATCTCTACAGCCAGGCGACCTCGAACGGCCAGCTCACCATCACCGTCACCTTCAAGCTCGGCACCGATCTCGACAAGGCCCAGGTGCTGGTGCAGAACCGCGTCGCGATCGCGCAGCCGCGGCTGCCTGAAGAGGTGCAGCGCAACGGCGTCGTCACTCGCAAGAACTCGCCCGACATCCTGATGGTCGTGTTCATGCTGTCGCCCGACGACACGTTCGACCAGCTCTACATCTCGAACTACGCGCTGCTGCAGGTCCGCGACCAGCTCTTGCGGATCGACGGCGTCGGCGACATCCAGATGTTCGGCGCCCGCGACTACTCGATGCGGCTGTGGCTCGACCCTGACCGGATTGCGAATCTCGGCCTGACCTCGGGCGAGGTGCTGGCGGCGATCCGGGCGCAGAACCTGCAGATCGCGGGCGGACAGATCGCGGAGCCGCCGATCGCCGATCGCGCATTCCAGCCGAACCTCGTCTTCACCGGCCGCCTGAAGGACATCAGGCAATTCGAGGACATCGTGGTGAAGGCCGGCTCCGACGGCCGCACCGTGCGGCTGCGCGACGTCGCCCGCGTCGAGCTCGGTGCGCTGTCCTACGCCACCAACAGTTTCCTGCTGCGCAAATCGGCCGTCGCGCTCTTGGTAACGCAGCGGCCAGGTTCGAACGCGCTGGCCACCGCCAAGCACATCTCCGACACGATGGCGCAGCTCAAGACCTCTTTCCCGAAGGGGCTCGACTACAATATCGGCTACAACCCGACCGAGTTCATCGCCCAATCGGTGCATGAGCTGATCAAGACGATCTACGAGGCGATGGCGCTCGTCGTCATCGTGGTGCTGGTGTTCTTGCAGGGCTGGCGGCCCGCGATCATCCCGATCATCGCGATCCCGGTGTCGCTGGTCGGCACCTTCGCGGTGATGGCCGCGCTCGGCTTCTCGATCAACAATCTGACGTTGTTCGGCCTCGTGCTGGCGGTCGGCATCGTGGTCGACGACGCCATCGTCGTGGTGGAGAATGTCGAGCGGCATCTCGAACACGGCATGAGCCGGCGTGAAGCTGCGCTGAAGACCATGGAGGAGGTCGGCGGCGCGCTGGTCTCGATCGCGCTGGTGCTGTGCGCGGTGTTCGTGCCGACCGCGTTCCTCGGCGGCATCTCCGGGCAGTTCTTCCAGCAATTTGCGGTCACCATTGCGGTTGCGACCGCGATCTCCTGCTTCTGCTCGCTGACGCTGTCGCCGGCGCTGGCCTCGCAGATCCTGGTGCCGCATGAGGAGAAGCGGCCGCCGGCGCGCTGGAACATCATCGCGCGCGGCTGGGACAGTTTTACCGGGGTGTTCAACCGCATCTTCGACCGCCTGGCGCACGGCTACGCGGCCGCCGCCGACTTCGTGATCCGGCATACCGTGGTGATGGTCGCGATCTACCTGGTGCTGATCGGCAGTGCGGGCTGGCTGCTCGCCACCACTCCGCAGGGCTTCATTCCGGCCCAGGATCGCGGCTACGTGATCATCTCGGCGCAGCTGCCCGGTGCCGCGTCGCTGGCGCGGACCACGGCGGTGGTGCGCGAGATCGAGCGGATCGCACTGGATACGCCGGGTATCGTCCGCGTCGCGGCCTTCGCCGGCTTCTCCGGCGCGACGCGCACCCAGGCGGGCAATGCCGCGGCCCTGTTCCCGGTGTTCGACGAGCCGGAGGCGCGGCTGAAGAAGGGGCTGACGGCGAACGCCATCACGGCTGAATTGCGCAAGCGGCTGTCGGTGATCCAGGGCGCTTTCATCATCGTCATTCCGCCGCCTGCGGTGCCGGGCATCGGCACCGGCGGCGGCTTCACCATTCGCGTTCAGGATCGGCAGGGGCGCGGTCCCGAGCTGCTGGCGGCCGCGACCGACGAGTTGGTGAACGCCGCGCGCAAGTCACCGAGCCTCACCTCGGTGTTCTCGCCGTACTCCGCCAATACGCCGCAGCTGTTCGTCGACATCGATCGCGTCAAGGCGCAGAAGCTCGGGGTACCGATCGCCAACATCAACGACACGATCCAGACCTATTTCGGCTCGACCTACGTCAACGACTTCAACCTGTTCGGCCGCACCTATCACGTCACCGCGCAGGCCGATCAGCCGTTCCGGAAGGACAGCCCCGATCTGTCACGGCTGCGCACCCGCAACGCCGCCGGCGACATGGTGATGCTCGGCAGCGTCGTGGACTTCAAGGACATCTCGGGACCCGACCGCGTCGCGCGCTACAATCTCTATTCGGCGTCCGAGCTGCAGGGTGAGCCTGGGCCGGGGGTGAGCTCGACGACGGCGCTCAACACCATCAAGCAACTCGCCGACCAGACCTTGCCGTCGGGCTTCTCCTTCGAATGGACGGATTTGTCCTATCAGCAGGTGACCGGCGGCAATGCCGGCCTCTACGTGTTCCCGATCTGCGTGCTGTTCGTCTATCTGGTGCTGGCCGCGCAATATGGCAGCTGGACGCTGCCGTTCGCGGTGATCCTGATCGTGCCGATGTGCCTGTTCGCGGCCACCATCGGCGTGCGCATCATGGGCCAGGACGTCAACATCCTGACCCAGATCGGCTTCGTGGTGCTGGTGGGGCTTGCCGCCAAGAACGCGATCCTGATCGTCGAGTTCGCGCGCGACATCGAACTCGAGGGCAGGTCGCGGCTGGAGGCGGTGATCGAGGCCTGTCGCCTGCGCTTGCGGCCGATCCTGATGACGTCGTTCGCCTTCATCCTCGGCGTGCTGCCGCTGGTGGTGTCGACCGGCTCGGGCTCGGAAATGCGCCAGGCGGTCGGCGTTGCCGTGTTCTTCGGCATGCTCGGCGTCACGCTATTCGGCCTGATCTTCACGCCGATCTTCTACATGGTGGTGCGCAACCTCGCCGAAGGAAAGAACGAGGGCAAGAAGGATCAGACCACCGCGGCCGCGGCCGGGTGAGCGAACCTTTCCAACGTGATTCCGGGGGCGTGCCCCCGGAATCCATCCGCATCTTTTTGAGACTAAGCTCTAGAACTGGTCGGCGATGCCCATGCCGGGATCGCTCACCGATGCCCGGCCGGTTTCGACATGGCCGGCCACGCGCCGATAGAGATTGCTGTCCGAGTCGCTGGTGATGACGAAGTCGTACCAGCCGCCCGTGGTGCGCAGATTCCAATACAGCTCTCTCGGCTGGCCGGAAGCAGGCACCTTGACATCCCACGACGTGCGGGCACCGCCGCCAACGTCCGGTCCAGGGAAGAAGACCGACGGATTGAAGCCGAAGCCGGCTGCCGAAAGGTCGGGGGCCTTCCGGAAACCTGGCACCGGGCCGACTCCGACCGGCTGGACGCCGGGACGCGGACCGAAGCCGGGAGACTCCGGCTGCGTCGCGGCGGATACCGCGGCGCTCACGGCAACCAACGGACCGTAGATCTTGTTGGACTTCACCGTGAAGCGGAGGTGGCTGTTGCCGTCGTTGCGGAGCTGCAGATGCACGCCGCCGTCGTGGATATTGTAGCCGACGAAGATTTCGGGGTTGGGCTCGTTCTTGGGCCGCATCGTGCTGATGTTGCCTGAGAAGTGACGGTGGAAGCCATTGGGAGCGAGCACCCAAAGATCATACTGGCCGTCGGCGCCGATTGCCCATTCGTCGTCCAGCATCTGGCCGGCCTCGACGGTGTACCGCTTCGGAATACGAGCAAGGTGCGTCTTGTCGTAGACGTGGAACACGGCGCCTTCGAAGCCGGTGTTGGCGAACAGGAGCCTGACCTTGCCCTTGTTGACGTCAACATGCGCGTTGGCGTGCAGGATGTAGGGCAGCGCGCGGGAGAAGCGCACGCCGGTTTCCTGGAACAACGGCTGAGGCGTGGCCGGAGCCGTGGGGGCGGGCAGTGTCTTCTGGTGCGTATCCGAGGCCTGCCAGTTGCTCTGGTCGGGCAAGTCAGGGAAGCGGGGATCGTTGGGACGCGCGAAGTCGAAAGCCGTCGTGAGGTCGCCCGAAATGGCGCGGTGCCAGGGGCTGATGGAGTCCACCTTGATGCCGAACCGCTTCTCGAGGAAGCGCCCGACCGAGGTGTGGTCGAAGACCTGCGAATTGACCCAGCCGCCCTTGCTCCATGGCGACACGACGTACATCGGCACGCGTGCACTGAGGCCCCACGGGCGGATGTTGCCGCTGACCGTGTCGGTGGCGGTCAGCACGTTGCCGACCGTGTTGGAGAAATACTCGCCGGCGAGCGGCATGGTGGCCTTGCCCATCAGATTGCCGTCGATGTCGTAGGACGGCACCGCCGGTGCCGGCAGGTGGTCGAAGAAGCCGTCGTTCTCGTCGAATGTCAGCAAGAAGACCGTCTGGCTCCAGACCTCGGGGTTGGAGGTCAACGCGTCCAGCACCTGGTCGGTGAAGTTGCCGGCGCGGGTCGGGCTGCCGCCGCCGGGATGCTCGGAGTTGGCCTGCGTCGGCAGGATCCACGACACCTGGGGCAGGTTTCCGCTCATCACGTCGGCCTTGAATTTCGCGAGATAGTCCGGACCACCGGTCAGGCCGTGCAGATAGTTGGGATCACCCGGCTGTGCGTGGCGGAAGCTGGAGAACGCCAGGCAGCCGTTCATCGCGCCGGTCCAGTTGTCGTTCATGTCCTGGTAGATGTGCCAGCTGACGCCGGCCTGCTGCAGCAGGTCGGGGAGCGTCGGCCAGTTGAAGTCGCTGCCGACATACTTGTAGGTCGGCTGAGGCTGCGGCAGGCCGGCCACCCATTTGGACGGGTTGGGCCAGCAGCGGTTGTTGTTGGGCTCGGAGTCGTTCGTCGTGCAGTTGATGCCCTGCGCGCGCAGCGCCGGATTGAAGTTGGAGCCCGACCAGAACACGATCCGGTTCGGGTCGGTGCCGGTCGTGATGGAGCAGTGATAGGCGTCGCAGATCGTGAACGCCTCAGCGAGGGCAAACTGGAACGGGATGTCCTCGCGCTGGAAGTGGCCCATCGCGTACTGGGTCTTGTACTTGGGCCACAAGCCCATCTTGCCCTGGTTCCACGCGGCCTGACTGTCGCCGAACGAGTGCGGCGTGCCGTATCCGACCAGCGCGTTGCTGGTGGCGGAGTCGCGATGGTAAGGCGGAATTTCACGCGTCCCATCGGATTGAAACCACACGTCCTTGCCGGTTTCGAGCGGAATGGGGAAGCGATCGCCGAAGCCGCGCACGCCACGCATCGTACCGAAATAGTGGTCGAACGAGCGGTTCTCCTGCATCAGGATCACGATGTGCTTGACGTCCATGATGGTGCCGGTCCGGCGCGCCGCCGGAATGGCGAGCGCCCGGTTGATGCTGGTGAAGGCAGCTGCCGCCGCAGCGCCCGCCAGAAAATCGCGACGTGTTGTCATCCTGTGTCGACCTTTTCTTGAGATGAAGGAGTGATCGCGCGGCACTGGCTTGGCGCCCCGCGCAGGCGGACGAGGCGTAGCAAGGCGATTTGACGCGGGTGTGAATAATTTATTTTTCAGATCCTCCATTATGAGTTTTTTTCAGTGTATAGGTTTGATGGCGCCGCGGGCGACCAGCTCGTGATTTTTTCCGGTGATCAGGATGAGATGCAGACGGTGAACGGCAGGAAGGTGGAATGACAGAGACAGCGCGACCGGCACTGCAGTTTCATGCTGCCGATAGCCAATTCAATGGACTCCCACATCGCGTGCGAGGGGGGCGGTGAAGCGCTTGAACGTCGATCCAGGGCAATCCGTGAACGCCGTCCTGTCCCGGATTCGGGAACTGCAGGCTGATCTTCCTCCGAAAGCCGGGCAGATCGCCGCGCGGATCATCGGACAGCCCGAGTCCTTTATTCACATGTCGATCACCGAGGTTGCCGAGGCATGCGATGTCAGCGAAGGCACGATCGTTTCGTTCTGCCGGCGGGTGGGCGTTCGCGGATTTCAGGAGCTGAAGATCCTTCTGGCGCGCGATCTCATCGAGCCGGTTCAGCTGATTCAGGAGAATTTGCATCAGGGCGATGATCCCGCGACCGTCACGGACCACATCTTTGCCGCTCACGCGGCTTCGCTGCACGAGACACGCCGTCTGCTGTCGATGGAATCCCTGGCGCAGGCGACGAGCATGTTGAACGAAGCGCAGAGAATCGAGATTTATGGCATCGGAAGTTCGGCGCCTATTGCGCAGGACCTGTCCTATCGGTTGCTGCAGCTGGGGCTCTCGGCGAGCGCCGTCGTCGATTCCCATGTCCAGGCGGTCAGCGCGGGCATGACCGGCCCGACGGTTGCGACCGTCACGGTGTCGCACTCCGGCAGTACGGTCGAGACGGTGCTCGCCACCCAATTGGCGCGGGAAGCCGGCGCCCGGACGATCGGCATCACCCGGCTCGGCAAATCGCCGCTCGCGGCCCATTGCGACGTTCTGCTCTATACTGTCGCAAACGAAACGCGTTATCGGCCCGAAGCGATGAGCAGCCGCGTCGCTCAGCTCGCCATTATCGATACCTTGGTCAGCTGTTGTGCGCTGACCCACACCGAGCGCTCGGTCGAGAGACTTCAACACGTCGCGCGTATTCTTTCCGAGAAGCGCTTTTGATCTGCGGCCTCAAGCCTGAGTTGGCACCCCGCCCCCGAAAATGACACCATCAAGCCCATACTATTGGCTGAGCCGAAATAGATGGGCAGGCGCAGGGTTATAAAATAGTCTCGCGCCGATTTTTTCCTGATAGAAACTGTGGGGAGACCATAACAATGAAATCGGGATACTTGTTCGGATCTTTGGCCGCCGTCGCGGCATGCAGCCTGTTGCTTGCGGCACCGGCATCGGCACAGGGTGTCAAGATCGGCATCCTGAACGATCAGTCCGGCGTCTATGCCGACTACGGCGGAAAATATTCGCTCGAAGCCGCGCGGATGGCGGTCGAGGATTTTGGCGGCGAGGTGCTGGGACAGAAGATCGAGATCGTCACCGCCGACCATCAGAACAAGCCGGACCTTGCGACTGCGATCGCGCGGCGCTGGTACGAGGTCGAGAACGTCGACATGATCACCGAGCTCACGACCTCATCGGTGGCGCTCGCGGTGCAGGAGCTGTCCAAGGAAAAGAAGAAGATCGACATCGTGGTGGGGGCGGCGACCTCGCGCATATCGGGCGATGCGTGCACGCCCTACAGCTTCCACTGGGCCTACGACACCCGCGCGCTGGCGGTCGGTACCGGCGGCGCGCTGACCGAAGCCGGCGGCAACACCTGGTTCTTTCTGACGGCCGACTATGCGTTCGGCTACGCGCTGGAAAAGGACACCAGCGACATCGTTACCTCGAAGGGCGGCAAGGTGGTCGGCCAGGTCCGCGTCCCCCTCAATTCGTCGGACTTCTCGTCCTTCCTGCTGCAGGCCCAGAGCTCGAAGGCCAAGATCATCGGGCTCGCCAATGCCGGTCTCGACACCACCAATTCGATCAAGCAGGCCGCCGAGTTCGGCATCGTGCGAGGCGGCCAGAAGCTCGCGGGTCTTTTGATGACGATCTCCGAGGTGCACGGGCTCGGGCTTGACGCCGCGCAAGGGCTGGTGCTGACCGAAGGCTTTTACTGGGATCACGATGCCGCCTCGCGCGCCTTCAGCGAGCGGTTCATGAAACGTACCGGCCATATGCCGAGCATGATCCATGCCGGCACCTATTCGGCAACACTGAGTTATTTGAAAGCGGTGAAGGCCGCCGGCACCAAGGACTCTGAAGCGGTCGCCGCGAAGCTGAAGGAGCTGCCGGTCGACGACGCCTTCGCCAAGGGCAAGGTGCTCGCGAACGGCCGCATGGTGCACGACCTCTATCTGTTCGAGGTCAAGAAGCCCTCGGAATCGAAGAAGCCGTGGGACTACTACAAGCAGATCGCGGTGGTGCCGGGCGACCAGGCCTTCTTCACCGTCAAGGACAGCGGCTGCCCGCTGACCAAGTGACGCGATAGCGTCATTCCGGGGCGCCCGAAGGGCGAACCCGGAATCTCGAGATTCCGGGTCTGGTCCTTCGGACCATCCCGGAATGACGTGGAGGAATATCGGCTGACGGCACTGGTCCCAGCGTTCGCAAAACCGGATCCTGTGGTTGTGGGGTCAAGCCCGGGATGACGGCGGAGGGTGTTGATGCGTCCCGCCCTCAATGCACCAGGCGCCACACCGCGCCGCCGAGCGCGCCGACCCACAACACAGTGCAGGCCAGCGCCTGGATGGCAAAGCCGGGGGTGCGCTTCGGCACCGCCTCGCGATAGCCGAGGAAATACACGATGCGGCCGATCACCCACACCGCGCCGACGGCAGCCGCGGCGGCATCGCCGATATAGATCGCGAACAGCCAGAGCGACGGTAGGAAGATCGGCGCCCATTCCAGCGTATTCATTTGGATGCGGTAAACGCGCTCGAAATCCGGATTGCCCGTGATTGCCGGCAGCTTGACGCCGTACAGCGCGCGGGCGCGCGCGACCTGCAGCGCGAAGAAGAAATGCAGTGCGACGGCAAGGCAGGTGACGATCGCCGTATAGTGGTACATGTCGGACGTTTCCTCTTGTTCTGTGGTCCCATATCATGACGGAGCGGCAGGACGCGGTGTGACACACGGTCCGATTTTTTTCGTCTTACTGATCGCAAGGAAAGTCCTGCGAAGCTTCCGGCTAGTATCCCGTCAGCTCAAGATAGCCGATTCCGGCGTGGCTACCGGAGAAGCGGATCGGGCCTTCCCAGTACGGAAAACTGGTTCCCATCCAGCTCGTCGGGTTCAGCGGCGTGGTCTCGATGGCGAGGCCGCGCGCGGGCAGGGTGACCCGCCACGAGGTCGGCAGCTTGCGGCCGCCGATCTCGGTGATCGCCAATGGCGCGATGCTGTTGCCGCCGGCGGTGATCTCGGCCGAGCGGCCATCCGGCGTGATCCAGTTGCCGAACAGGTTCTCGCGGCCGTCCTTCTGGCGCAGCCGGTACAGCATCAGCTTCTCGTCGCCGGGCAGATGCAGCGAGAACCAGTCCCAGCCGGTCTGGTCCGCTGCGAGCGGCTGGCTGCTCCATTCGCGGTCCAGCCAGGCGCGGCCGCTGACGTCGACCGGTTTGCCCTCGATGACGAGGCGGCCGGCTGCCCTGAAGAACGGCTGGCTGTAGTAATAGGAGGCCTGTCCGCGATCCGACTTGCGGCTGTAGCCGCGGTCGCCCTGCAGCACCAGCGGATGACCAGCGTCGAGCCGGAGCGCGTAGCCGAAGTCGGCGCCCGCGGCCGTCAGCTCGAGCGGGGCAACGCGCTGTGCATCGAAACCATCGAGGCCGCGCAGCTGCCAGGCGTCGATCCAGGCCTGGAACGGCGCAGGCTCGACATTCGCCTGCCCGATGCCGCCGCGCGCGAACGTCTCGCTGAAGCGATGCGTCGTGGCGCTGGTCACCGCGGCGTGGCCCATCCAGACCTGCTGGTTGGCCCAGCCCTCGACCGCTGCGCCCGGCTTCATCGCCTGGCGGAACAGCGTCCACTGCGCGCCATAGGTTGCGCCGCTCGCGTCGGAGAGATTGGCCGTGACGTACCACCACTCGATCCGGAACTCCGGATGCGGGCCATGATCGGCGGGAAACGCGAATGCCTTGCCCGGCGTGACCTGCGCAAATCCCTCGGCGGTCTCGCCGAGCCCGGCAAAGCCCTGCGCCAATGCCTTGCCGCCAAGCGCGAGCGCCGCCGCACCGCCGGCGAACGCGCGCCGCGTGAGGGCGCGGCTAGCGCTGAGTGCAGTTGGCTTGATCCGATGCATCCGCAGCCTCGCTTCACCTCTCCCGCTTGCGGGGGAGGTCGTCGCGCGCAGCGCGGCGGGTGGGGGCTCCTTCCGCAATGTGACTCGCGGAGAGACCCCCACCCTGACCCTCCCCCGCAAGCGGGAGAGGGAACAGAGTCCCTGCGCGGACGCAGTTCGACCTCATCTGATCTCAGCGTTCATTGACAAAGATCCTGATCAGGCTGGCCGGCTGCATGCGGGCCAGTCTAGCGACCGGCAGCGCCGCCGCACAGAGCGCCGCGAGCAGCGCCACGGCGAGCAGCTCGATCAGCTGCAGCGGGAACACGTGGAACGGCAGCCGCCAGCCGAACGCCTTGACGTTGACGATCGCAAGCAGGCACCACGCCACCAGCAGACCGAGCGGCAGCGCGAACAGCGCGGTGATCAGCGCGACCGCCATGGTCTTGAGCAGCTCGAGCGCGGCGAGCCGCCGCCGCGTCAGGCCGATCGCCCACAGCGGCGCCAGCTGCGGCAGCCGCGAATTGGCCAGCGTGAGCAGGCTGGTCAGCAGCGCGATGCCGGCGACGCCGAGCGTGAAGGCGTTCAGCGCCGAGGTCACCGAGAAGGTGCGGTTGAAGATCCGCTTGGACTCGGTCTTCATCGTCGCCTGGTCGGCGACGTTGCGATCATCGAGCCCGAATTGCTGCTGCAGCGCTGCGATCAGCGGCGCGATGTTGTCGGGCGCGACGCGCAGGCCCATGCGGGTCAGCGGCGTCTGCGGGAAGCGCCGGGTCAGCGCCGCATAGTTCACCGCGATCTGGCCCTTCGGGTTGCCGTAGTCGGCATAGATGCCGACGATTTCGAGCGGCCAGTTGCCGCCGGGGGCGGGTACGTCGATGTGATCACCGACGGCAAGCTTCATCCGCCGCGCCAATTGCTCGCTGACGAAGCAGGTGTCGCCGGGGCGCAACCTGACCCAGGCGTTGGCGGCGCTTTCGAGCAGCGGCCAGTTGTCGCGATAGGTCGCGTGGTCGGGCAGGCCGAGCACCTCGATCGGCGCGCCGCCGAGCTGGCTGTCGGCGCGGCCGCCGGGCAGGATCGCCTCGACCTCGCGCCGCTCGCGCAGCCATGCCTTGATCTCGGTCGCCTGCGCGTCGCTCGCCGCATTGATGTAGACGTCGGAGGCGAGGCGGCCGTCGAGCCAGACCAGGAAGGTGCGGTTGAAACTGCCGACCATGGTGCCGACGCCGACATTGACCGCGAGCGCGAGCAGCAGCGCCATCAGCGCCAGCGACAGGCCGGAGAGCTGCTGGCGGCTGTCGGCCCAGAACCAGATGCCGACCGGTTTGCGCGCGCTGCGCTGGCCGAATGCGAGCGCGATCTGCAGCACCATCGGCAGGATCAGCGCGGCGCCAAGCATCAGCGCGGCGAGCACGGCAAAGCCGGCGATCAGGGAATCGCCGAATCGGATCAGGCCGGCGGCCATTGCAAACACCGCGAGCGCCGCGGCGCTCTGAAACATCAGCCAGCGCCGCTGCGCCTGCTGCCAGGCCTGCGGCTGCGCCGTGGTCAGCACCGGCATCCGGATCGCTTTGGTGAGGCTCGCAGCCGCGGCGGCGAGTGCGCCCAAAATGCTGATCGCGATGCCGGCGAGCCACCAGATCGGCTTCAGCGACAGCTGCCCCGGGATCTGCGCGCCGTAGAGCCCGCGCAAGGACGCCGCGACGTCGGGCAGCAGCGCCGCCGCAATAAAATAGCCGCAGACCAGACCGATCAGGCCGGCGACCAGTGCCAGCGACACCAGCTCGAGCACCAGCACGGTATTGAGCAGCCGCGCCGAGACGCCGCAGGCGCGCAGTGTGCGCAGCATCGGCAGCCGCTGCTCGAACGCGAGCCCGATCGCCGAATTGACGATGAACAGGCCGACGAAGAACGACAGCAGCCCGAATGCGGTGAGGTTGAGATGAAAACTGTCGGTGAGGCGCTCGAGGTCGCTCTCCGCGTTCGGCTCGACCAGCCGGAGTTTCTCGCCGGCAACACTCTCCAGCGCCGCGCGCGGGGCTTTGGACTTCCCGACCAGCAGGCGTGAGACCTGACCGGGCAGCTTCAGAATTTGCTGCGCGATGCCGATATCGACGACCAGCACGCCGGGCGTCAGCTCGCCCTGCACGCGCAGCGGCGGCAAGGTCATGCCGTTCGCCTCCGGCCGCGCGCCTTCCTTGAGGCCGAGATCGCGCAGCGTCTCCGGCGCCACCAGCATCTCGCCGGGCGGCGTGACGAAGGCAAGCAAATCGCCGCGCCCGACCGCGGGCGCATTGCCGACCTCGGATGGCAGCGTCACCGGCTCGATGCCGAGCAGGCGCACGCCGCGGCCGTCGATCTGGATGCGGCCCTCCAGCATCGGCGACACCGGCCAGCCGGCGCGGCGCAGATCGACGAACAGCTTTTGTGGGGAGGTTGCGGCGTCCTGGCCGACCAGCATCGCGGTGCGCGAGCCGCCAAAAGTCGCCGCTGCCCGGTCATAGGCGTTGCGCGCCTGCTGGTTCAGCGCCTGCACGCCGCTCCACAGCGCGGTCGCCGAGATCAGCCCGATCAGCAAGGTCGCAAGCTGCATCGGATGCCGCCGCCAGTGGCTGAGCAGCACCGCGAGGATCCACAGCACGCGCTTCACGCTATGACTCCAGCATGCAGATTTACCTGGCGATCCAGCGTCGCGGCGAGCCGCGCGCTGTGGGTGACCATCAGAAAACCGCAGCCGGTGCGCGTGACCAGATCGCGTGCCAGCGCCAGCACCTCGTCGGCGGTGTCCTCGTCGAGATTGCCGGTCGGCTCGTCCGCCAGCAGCAACAGCGGTTTCGGCGCCAGCGCGCGGCCGATTGCGACGCGCTGCTGCTGACCGCCGGACAATTGCTCGGGATAGCGCCTGAGCAGGGTTTTGAGGCCGAGCCGCTCGACCAGTTCGTCATGCCAGGCCTCATCATGGCGGCCGGCGATGCGCGACTGGAATACCAGATTGTCCGCGACCGTCAGGCTCGGGATCAGGTTGAATTGCTGGAATACGAGGCCGAGCCGGTCGCGGCGCAGTTCGGCCCGGCCGGCATCGTTGAGCGCGGAGACGACGGTATCCGCGAGCCGGATTTCGCCGCCGTCGGCCGCATCGAGCCCCGCGATCAGATGCAAGAGCGTGCTCTTGCCGCTGCCGGATTCGCCGGTCAGCGCCACGCTCTCGCTGGCGCCGACGGCAAGATCGACGCCGCGCAGCACCGCGACGTCCTCGCTCGCCGAGCGGTAGCTCTTGGTCAGTCCGGTGACGCGGAGCACGGTGGTCTGGTCAGGCGAAGCGATGGCCGGGCCTCACTGCGGCTTCTGGTATTTTAGGACAAACTCGTCGATCGGCACGGGCGCCTTGAAGACGGGAATGTCCCTCGGGTCCTCGGCATGATGCAGGAAATCGCCCTCGGCGACCAGCTTGAAGCCGGCGGCCTCGACCTCCTGCTTCAACGTGGCCTCCTCGATCCGGTGCAGCGTCTTGCCGACGCTTACGCCTTCGCCGGGCTTGGCGCAGTGATCGGCGATGATCAGGAAGCCGCCGGGCTTCAACGCGGCGAACATCTTCTTGTTCATCGCGGCGCGGTCGACCTCCATATAGGTGATGTCGTGATAGGCGAAGAAGAAGGTGATCATGTCGAGGTTCGAGACCTCGGGCGGGATCGGGTCGTCGTAGTTGCGCACCACATGCACGACGTTCTGCATCGCCGGCTTCTGGGCGCGGGTGTCGAACTTGTCCTTGACGAACCGCTCGATCACGGCCGCGGAATCCTGGGCGTAGATCTTGCCGGTCGGCCCCACGGTCCGCGCCAACAATTCGGTGCTGTAGCCGGCGCTCGCCTCCATGTCGAGGATGGTCATGCCGGGCTTGACGCCGGCAAACGCCAGCATCTTTGCAGGCTGGCGACGCTGGTCGGTCTGGCGGTCGGCATCGCTGCGGTCGGGCGCGGCGACGATCGCCGCATAGTCGGGCGCCGCGCCGGTTTGGGCGCGGACGCCATCGGCGAAGAGTAGCGCTAAGGCTGCGAGCGTGGTGCTGGCAGCCGCGCGAAGGATCGATCTGTTCATGGAAAACCCCGGGCTTTGATGGCTGGTCGAGCATAGCAGCCCAGACATGTCAGATCATCGCTTCGATCGCCTGGCGACGCGATCGTGATCGAGCGCCGCGCGCACCCGTCGCTGTGTCGCCGCGGCGCATAGCCCGTGGAAATGCGTAGTTGCGTTACGCGGCAAGGCGTGGCTAGCATCCCTATTCGGGGCCGATCTTACAGAAGCCAAAAACGATACGGGGAGCGAGAACATGACGACGCAACCGACGTCCGGGCGGACGCCCAAGGGCGCCTGGACAATCACCTTCCTTCTGTTCCTGTTCATGGTGGTGAACTTTGCGGACAAGATCGTGGTCGGGCTTGCCGGCGTGCCGATCAAAACGGAAATGGGCCTGACCCAGGAGCAGTTCGGCGACCTCGGCTCGTCGTTCTTCCTGCTGTTCGCGATCTCGGCGATCGTGGTCGGCTTCATCGTCAACCGCGTCGCCACGCGCTGGGTGCTGCTGGTGCTCGCGGTGATCTGGTCGCTGGCGCAATTCCCGATGGTCGGTACCGTCAGCTTCACGACGCTGGTGATCTGCCGCATTATCCTCGGCGCCGGCGAAGGACCGGCGTTCTCGGTCGCTGCGCATGCGATCTACAAATGGTTTCCGGACGAGAAGCGCACGCTGCCGACCGCGATCCTGTCGCAGGGCTCGGCGTTCGGCGTGATCCTCGCGGTGCCGGCGCTGAACTGGATCATCGTCAATCACAGCTGGCATCACGCCTTCGGCGCGCTCGGCATCGTCGGCCTGCTCTGGGTCGTCGCCTGGTTCGCGCTCGGCAAGGAGGGGCCGCTGGTATCGACGGTCGCAACCGTCGCCGACGAGCCGCGGATTCCTTACCTGAAGCTTCTGACCTCGCGCACCTTCATTGGCTGCGTGGTTGCGACCTTCGGTGCCTATTGGGCGCTGTCGCTCGGGCTCACCTGGTTCACCTCGTTCATCATCGAGGGGCTCGGCTTCTCGCAGCAGCAGGCCGGCTTCGTCTCAATCCTGCCCTGGATCTTCGGTGCGACCGTCGTGCTGCTCACCGGGTGGATTTCGCAGGTCATGCTGGCGGGCGGCTACACCACCCGCGCCGCGCGCGGCGTGCTCGGCTCGGTGCCGCTGATCGTCGGCGGCTGCATTCTCGCGCTGCTGCCGCAGGTCGCGCCCGGCGGGCTGATGATCGCGCTGCTGGTGGTCGGCTCCGGCCTCTGCGGCTCGATCTATGTCGTCTGCCCGCCGATGCTCGGCGAGTTCACGCCGGTGTCGCAGCGCGGCGCCGTCATCGCGATCTATGGCGCGCTGTACACGATCTCCGGCCTGCTGGCGCCGATGGTGATGGGCAACGTGATCCAGCACGCCGCAACGCCGATGGCGGGCTATCTGTCGGGCTTCACCATCAACGCCGCGATCATGGCCGGCTCCGGCGTGATCGGGCTGCTCCTGCTGTGGCCGAACACCGAGCGCGCACGGCTGACCGGCGAGGCCCAGCCGGCCGGCGGCACGATCAAGGGCGCGGTGTCACCGACGTAGACGGATCTCGTAGCCCGGATGAGCGAAGCGATATCCGGGAAAGTCTCTCCGTTGCGAGAATCCCGGATGTGGCTTCGCTCATCCGGGCTACAAGACTACGTCAACGCGACGGCTAGCTCGCGGCCGCGCCGAAGGTCGACTGCAAGCTCTGCGCGCCGCGCACCAGCTTGCCGGGCCGCGCGCCGGTGGCCTTGCCGCCGCGCTGGGTGACGACGCCGGACACGATCGTCGCGTCGTAGCCGTCGACCTGCTGCAGCAGGCGGCGGCCGCCGACCGGCAAATCGTAATGCACTTTCGGCGGATGCAGGTGCAGGCGGTCGTAGTCGATGACGTTGACGTCGGCCTTGAAGCCCGGCGCGATCACGCCGCGATCATGGAGCCCGACCGACAGCGCGGTCTTGCGCGACTGCGCCGCGACCACGAACGGGATCGACAGCCTTTCGCCGCGGGTGCGGTCGCGCGTCCAGTGCGTCAAGAGATAGGTCGGGAAGCTGGCGTCGCAGATGATGCCGCAATGCGCGCCGCCGTCGGAGAGGCCCGGTACGGCGCTAGGCTCGCGCAGCATCTCGTGCACCGCATCGAGATTGCCGTCGGCGTAATTGAGGAACGGCACGTAGAGCATGCCGCGGCCCTCGTCGGTCCGCATCGCGTCATAGGCGAGCTCTTCCGGCTGGCGGCCCTGGCGGCGCGCTTGCGCGCCGAGCGCGTTTTCCGGCGGCTGTTCGTAATCCGGGGGATCGCCGAGCAGATACATCTTGTCGTAGTTCGGCCGGAAGAACAGGGGATCGTCGGTCGAGGTCGGCGTCTCGCTCAGGATCGCGGCGCGCACTTCCGCCTGGCGCAGCCGCGCCAGCCGCTCGGCCAGCGGCAGGTGTGCGATCGCGCGATAGCTCGGATGGGTCTGGAACGGGTTGCGCGACAATTCCAGCCCGAGCAGCAGCCCGACCGGGCGCGCGGCGATCTGGGTGGTGATCGACAGGCCGCGGCCGGCGGCCTCGTTGATGGTGTCCATGGTCTGGCGCCAGCGCCGCGGCGCCTTGTCGGCCTGCGCCACCGAGAACGAGATCGGGCATTTGGTGGTCTCGGCCACCCGCAGCATCATCGGCAGGTCTTCGTGCACGGTGCTCTGGTCGAGCACGAATTGCAGCACGCTGCGGCCGACCTTGTGCATGGCGTCGGCGATCGCCGTCAGTTCGTCCTCGCCGGCCTTCAAGGTCGGCGTGTAGTCGCCGGTCGAGGTGCGGTGGTTGAGCGTGCGCGAGGTCGAGAAGCCGAGCGCGCCGGACCGCACCGCGTCGCCGGCGAGCTTTGCCATCGCGCGATTGTCCTCAGGCGTCGCGGGATCGCGGCGCGCGCCGCGCTCGCCCATCACATAGACCCGCAGCGCCGCATGCGGCAGCTGTGCGCCGATGTCCATGTCAAAACTGCGCTTCGACAGCCACTCCATGTAATCGGGGAAGCTTTCCCACGCCCAGGGAATGCCGGCGCTCAGCACCGGCTCCGGGATGTCCTCGACGCCTTCCATCAACTGGATCAGCCTGACGTGGTCGCTCGGCCGGCACGGCGCGAAGCCGACGCCGCAATTGCCCATGATCGCCGTGGTGACGCCGTTCTGCGACGACGGAGTGATGTCCTGGCTCCAGGTCACCTGGCCGTCGTAATGAGTGTGGATGTCGACGAAGCCGGGCGCGACCAGCTTGCCCCGGGCGTCGATCTCTTCCTTGCCTTTTGCCGAAACCTTGCCGACTTCGGTGATCTTGCCGCCGCTGATGGCGACGTCCGCTTCATAGAGGTCGCCGCCCTTGCCATCGGCAATGGTGCCGCCGCGGATCACGAGGTCAGGGGTCGAGGTCATGGCATCTCATCCCGGGGTTGTTTTGTGCCGGTATCATGGGTCACCCCTTGATACAGTCAACCGCCGCCGGTGAGGCTCTGGAATGCGCTGGCTTCGTGTTTCGCGTGGAGAAACGCGCGGCCGCAGCGTTATGCGCCGGCGGGAACACCAGCCGGCTTGCGCTCGGAGACCAGCGCCAGCAGCACGGTCAGCACCATGAAGATCACGGAGGCGCCGAACACCCAATGCGGCATCTGCTGGTCCATGATCCAGCCGAACAGCAGCGGGCTGACGATGCCGCCGAAGTTGAAGCCGGTGGAGACGATGCCGAAGGCGCGGCCCGCGGCGCCGGGAGGCGCGGCGTTGCGCACCATCATGTCGCGCGATGGCGCGATCACGCCGCCAAGGAACCCCGCGAAGCCCATCGCCAGCGTGAGCACGGCAGGCGACAGGTTCATCAGCGCAATCAGCAGCACGAGGGCGGCGTTGACGGCGAAGCAGGCCGCGGCGACCTGGCTGTGGCGGTGGGTCCAGTCGGCGAGATAACCGCCGGCGAGCACGCCTGCGGCGCTGGCGCCGAGGAACGCGGTCAGCGCGATGTTGGCGGTCGAGAACGAGGTGCCGTAGCCGCCCATCAGCGCGACCACGCCGAAATTGTTGATGCCCGAGGTCGACAGGCTGAGCAGCGTGAAGAACGCGGTCAGCATCATCAGCGCCGGCGTGATCACGCTGGCCTTCGGGGCAGCGTCGTCCTTCTTGTCCTTGTTGGCGCCGGCATCGGGAATGCCGAGCACGATCAGGAACAGCGCCACCAAGGGTCCGATCGCGCCGGCCACGATCAGCGCGCCGAGGCCGCCGATCGAGGCGACCAGCGCCGCCATGATCGCCGGCGCCACCGCGCCGCCGAGGAAACCGGCGAAGGTGTGGATCGAGAAGGCGCGGCCCATCCGCGCCTCGTCCATATGGGCCGAGAGGATGGCGTAATCGGCCGGATGATAGACGCTGTTGGCGAGGCCGAGCAGCACGGCGCAGACGATCAGCGAGGTATAGCTCAAATGCAGGCCGAGCCCGATCAGCGCGCAGCCGCCGACGGTCAGCCCGATCAGCAGGATCTTGCGCGCGCCGATATGATCGGCGAGGTAGCCGATCGGCGCCTGGGTCAGCCCCGAGGTGACCGCGAACACGGTCAGCGCGAAGCCGAGCTCGATATAGCCGACGCCAAGCTGCTGTTTCAGGAACGGGAACAGCATCGGCAGCACGAAGATGTGAAAATGGCTGACCCAATGCGCGACGGAAATCCCCGTCAGCGTCCGCAGCGCGCTGTCGGCTTTCGCTTGCTGCGGTGCAGCCAGAACGTCAACCATTGCTGGGCGAACCCCCGTTTCCTGTTGGTCCGGCAAAATAGAGGCTGGCCGATAATTGTCCATGAACGCCGCTGCATGGCTGCCCCGGGGAGGGCGTGCCGGATCGACACATGCGGCATCAAGGGCGGCGACAATGCGGGGCGACGCAGCGATGATCGGCCATGATCGACGCCAGAAAGCCGCTCCGGGTGCTGGTGTCGGAGGGCTCCAGCACCTCCGGCCGCGAGGCAGTCACGATCCTGGGCGCGGCCGGCCATCACGTCGAGGTCTGCGACCCCTCGCGCTGGTGCCTGGCGCGCTATTCGCGCCTGGTCCGCAAATTCCACCATTGCCCGCCGCTGCGCAGCGATCCGGCCGGCTTCCTTCGCTTCGTCGAGCGCCTGCTGGCGACGCGGCGCTTCGACGTGCTGCTGCCGACCCATGAGCAGGGGTTTTTGTTCGCCCGCGCCGCGGCGCGGCTGAAGCCGCACGTCGGCCTCGCGCTGCCGGATTTCTCCGCCTATCGCGCCGTGCACGGCAAGGCCGGCTTCAGCCGGCTGCTCGACCAACTCGGCCTGCCACAGCCGCCGACCCATATCGTGAGGTCGGCTGGCGAGCTGCGCGAGGCGGTGCGCTATCCCTCCGTGGTCAAGACGTCGGTCGGCACCGCAAGCCGCGGCATCTGGTTCGTGCGCGATGCCAGCGATCTCAATCTCGCACTCTACGACCTGGAGTCGGCCGGTGATTTCGCCGGCGAGGTGCTGGTGCAGGACCTGATCACCGGCACCACCGAGAAGGCCCAGTCGGTGTTCTGCCGCGGCACGCTGGTTGGTTTTCACGCCTATCGGCAGATCGCAGCCGGCGTCGGCGGCGGCGAGGCAATCAAGGAGAGCGTCAGCCGGCCCGCGATCCGCAACTATCTCGAGACCATCGGCGCGCATCTCGGCTGGCACGGGGCGCTGTCGGTCGACGTCATGATGCCGCTCGACAGCGCAACCCCGCTGTTGATCGACTGCAATCCGCGGCTGGTCGAGCCGGGCAATGCGCACCGCGCCGGCACCGATCTGGTCGATCTGTTGCTGCGGGTCTCGCTCGACGAGACGCCGGCCCCGCTGGCAGAGAGCCGCGCCGGCGTGCGCACCCATCTGGCGATGCAGGCGCTGCTCGGCAGCGCGTCGCGCGACGGCACGCGGCGCGACATCATCCGCGAATGCGGCCGCATCGCCGCGGGCGAGGGCCCCTATCGGGACAGCACCGAAGAGCTGACGCCGGTGCAGCTCGATTGGCTCAGCGCCGTGCCGCTGGCAATGACCGCCGCGCTGATGCTCGTCTCGCCGCAGCTCGCCGCGTCGCTCGCCCGCGGCGGCTTTGGCGCGCATCTGCTCGACCGCGCGAGCATCGCGGCGATCGAGAGCGAGGGGTTTTGCTGACTCTTCCCCTCGTCTCTTCGATCCGTCATCCCCGCGCAAAGGCTTGGCCTTTGTCGCTGGAGGTGCGAGCCCTTGCGAGCCTCGAGGATGAATCGGCCCGGCTGGTGGCCGTCGACCCTTCGAGGGCCGCTGAAGAAGCGGCCACCTCCAGCGACAACGGCGAAGCCGTTGCGCGGGGGTGACGGGTTGGTTTGCCCAAACTTGCTCGGTGTCATCACCCGCGCAGGCGGGTGATCCAGTATTCCAGAGGCAGTAGTGAATGAACCGAGAGGCCGCGGCGTACTGGATCGCCCGGTCCATGTGCGCAATTGCGCACAGGCCGGGCGATGACAGGTGTAGGTGAGGACAAAGCTTCACACCCTCTCAGGGTGACGGAGGGCAGCGTAGGTCTCTCAACGCGTCGTCCCGAGGGCCTTTGCGTGATTTCGGAATATTGGAAGATTACCGGTGAGTTGCCCGACGTGTCAAGTGCCCTGGCCGAGCGCCGCCGCCGGCTACTTTGCATGGGGTTGTTTTTCGGTATTTTGGCAGAAGCGCCCCTGCTGCGGCGGCGTCCCGGGCAAGCCAACCGGTCGGCGCGAAGCGCGCCGTCCGGTGACCGGACCCCGTGGTCATGGATTCCTGCCTTCGCAGGGACGCTTGGAAACATCGGCGCCTACAACGGCTCGTCATCGTTGCCGTAGCGGTCGAGCTTCGGCGTCGCGATGTCGCCGTCCTCGTAATACTCGTCGTCTTGCGGCGGTGGTGGCGGCGGCGTTTTCGATTTGTCGTCGGGCTTGGGGCTGCCCGTACTCTTCTTTCCGGCTTTGCCCATGTGTCTTCCTGCGCGAGTTCGGTCGATTGCCGGAAGTCTACTCCAGGCGTCGTCAGGTGAGCAAAGCGGCTCGCGAAGAGCGAAGGCGGGCCTACAACGGCTCGTCATCATTGCCGTAATGGTCGAGCTTCGGCGTCGCGATGTCGCCGTCCTCATAACACTCGTCATCCTCCGGCGGCGGTGGCGGCGGCGTCTTCGCTGCGTCGTCGGGCTTGGCACCGCCCGTACTCTTTCCGGGTTTGCCCATGATTCCCCCTGCGAGGGTCAGATCGATGGTGCAATTCTACCCCAGTTCCCGGGCGCTTGTAATGGAAAGAGCGACACGGCGGGTCACATCCAGCCGCGCTGCGGGGCTCAAAAGGTCGCACCTGCCCGTACCATGTAGGTCCGGCCGGGCAGCGGATAGGCCGAGAAGCGGCCGGCCGTGAACGAGCTCGCGATCGCGTAGTCGTAGTACAGTGCGTTGAACAGATTGCTGGCGCTGACCGACCAGAAGAAGCGGTCGTATTGCCCGCTGAGCTTGATGTCGGCGGTGGCGTTGCCGGGGATGCGGCTCTGGGTGTTGGCCTGGTCGTTGTCCATGATGCGCGAGCTCCAGGCGCGCAGCGTGGCGTCGAACACCAGGTAGTTCTGCAGGATATTCCAGGTCACGCCGAGATTGCCGGTCGTGCGCGACACCAGCGGCACGTCGTTGCCGACGAAGGCGCCCTCGCGGAACACGGCGCGGGTATAGGCCATGCCGCCGCGCAAGGTCACGGTATCGCTGACCTTGAGCGATGCGCTGGTCTCCGAGCCGTAGCGGCGGGTCGGATCGAGATTGACGTTGAAGAACACCGTCGGGAGGAAATGGATCTCGTTCTGCAGATCCATCACATAGGCGCTGGTCTGCACCTGAAACTGGTTGGTCTTGACGCGGAAGCCGACTTCGCCGTCCTCCGAGGTCTGGGTCTTGAGCCTGAAATTCTGCGCCAGCGCCATGAAGGTCAGCGGATCGAACGCCGGGCCCGAGGCGACGCGCTCGTCGACATCGGGCGTACGGAACGCGCGCGCGGCGCGGCCGAACACCGAGAACGTATCGGTGATGCGGTGCTCGACGCCGAGATGCAGCGCATATTGCGTCTCGTCGCTGTCGAGCGGCGTCGCCTGCGCATCGAACGCGAACGGCGCATTCGGGTCATAGCGGTCGCGCGCCGAGAGGTGGGTGTTCTGCACCCGCGCGCCATAGGAGAAATCAGTGGTCGGCAGCACGCCGATGGTGTGTTGCCAATAGCCGGCCACGGACTGCTGCTCGAGATTGTAGACGTGGGTGGGGTCGACGCCCTGGAAGGCGCCGCGCGCCTGGCGGAACGTCGTGTCGTAATAATCGATACCGGTCAGGATCGTCGACGGCATGCCCAGCATGACGGTCTTGACGCTGAGCCGTGGCGTCAGCGACCAGGTGTCGAGCGCCGCGTCGTTGTAGGTCGAGGCGAAGCCGATGGTCGGCACCGTGCCGAAGAACGCGCTCTGGGTGTCGCGCTGCCGCCAGCCGCCGTCGACGATCAGGTCGACGCCGTTGATCAGGGTCTTGGTGAAGCCGGTGGTGACGCTCGCGGTCTGCTGGTTGGCGTAGTCGAACGGCGTGGCGGCGCCGCGGCGGTCGGTGACCAGCTCGTTGAGCCCGATCGACGGATCGACCAGCCGGCCGCCGGGCAGGCCGAGCTTCTGGTCGCTGCCGGTGACGGTCAGGAACGCGGTGAAGTCAGGCGTGGTGTAGTTGACGTTGCCGACCGCGTTGCGCTGGTCGAGCGCATTGTTGACGCGATAGCCGTCGGACTTGATGCCGTTGCCATAGAACGAGGTCGACCACGGCCCCGCATTCAGCGCGGCGGACACCGCGGCCATCCGGGTGTTGAACGAACCGACGCCGCCTTCGGTGCGGATCGTCGCGGGAGGGCCGCCGACCCCGGTCTTGGTGATGATGTTGACGACGCCGCCGACCGCGTTGTCGCCATAGAGCACGGCGCCGCTGTTGCCGCGGGTGATCTCGATGCGCGCGATCGAATCGATCGGGATGGTGGTGAGGTCGAAGCCGGCCTTGTCGATGTCGTTGAGGCGGCGTCCGTTGAGCAGGAACAGCGTGTTGTCGGAGGCGAACGCGCCGAAGCCGCGCAGGTCGACCGCGGTCTTGGCGTCGTTCGGGCCGCCATAGAGCGATTGCAGTTGCACGCCCGGCACCTGCGCCAGAATCTCCGGCAGCGATTGCGTCGGCGAATGCGCGATGTCGTTTGCGGTGATCACGGTTGAGGAGGCGCCGACGATGCCGGAGAACTGGCGGCCGCCGCTGCCACCGCCGGTCCCCGATGCCGTGCCCGTTGCTGCCGTGTTCGATCCCGTTCCGCTGCCGGTGTCGCCGGTCTGCGTATTGCCCGGCGCGCGGCGGCGCGGCGCAGGCGTCTCATCGGTGGCCGGCTTGGCGCGGGTGACGTTCTGCTCGCCCGGCTTGGTGACCTCGATCGGAGGGAGCTCTCCGGCGACAGCGACCTGCTGCGCCCGCGCCGCGGTGGCGAACAGCGCCGGCGCAAGCATCGTCGTCGCGAGCAGAAGCGCGCGACGCGGCCGGATTGAGGGGAAGGACAACATAGGCGAGGCCTCGGAATGACGGCAGTGGCACGTCACCGCGACCCAGTCTCACCATCGTGCTAACAGCCTCAGGTGAAGCTAATGCCTGTACTCCCCGACCGACATCGTCGCGTGTGACCACGGTTGACGGCAGGTCTCCTGGCTCGCGGGTCGTTACCCTTCGTCGCCTTCCCAGGACCGAGATTCCCAGTGGCCTGTGACGAAGGATTCACCGCCTACAGTTGCGGGGGCAGCCGCGGCCTGGAGGAAGTTTCCTCGTACCGCATTCCCTTTTGATCCCACTAAAGGAACCGTCCCGGTCATCTAGGGTTCGGCAGGGCGCTAGAGTCAATCCCGGCGGAAACCGGGCCGGCGCCCGGCGGCCACGGTTTTTGCCGAGTGTCGCTTGTCTGCCACGGCGATCGCTGTAAGAGCATGGATACGATGAGCGTGCAGGATTTTGCTTTTGCAGCCGAGGTTGCGGCGCGGCGCCGGTGGGGCGCGACCGCGGCGTTGGCCGCGCTCGTGGTGCTGTTGACGCTGCTCTCGCTCGGCACCGGGCCGGTGCGGCTGTCGCCGCTTGCGGTGACCGAGGTGCTGTTCGGCGGCGGCAGCGACGTCGCGCAGGTGATCGTGCGCGAGATTCGTCTGCCGCGCACTATCCTGGCGGTTGCGATCGGCAGCATTTTGGGGCTATCGGGCGCGGCGCTGCAGGGGCTGCTACGCAATCCGCTGGCCTCGCCGTCGCTGTTCGGCGCGCCGCAATCGGCGGCGTTCGGCGCGGTGCTGGTGATCGCGTTCGGGCTTGCCGACGTGCGCTCCTATGCGCTGCCGGTGGTGGCGATCATCGCCGCGTTCGGCTCGGTGTTCGCGCTGCTTGCGATCGCCGGTCGCAATGCCGGGCTGTTGATCCTGATCCTCGCCGGGCTCGCAATCTCGAGCTTCGCGGGCGCCGCAACCGCGCTGGTAATGAACCTCTCCAGCAATCCCTTCGTGGTGCTCGAGATTGCGTTCTGGCTGCTCGGCTCGCTGGAGGACCGCAGCTTCGTCCATGTCGCGCTGGCGCTGCCCTTCATCGCCGCCGGTGCCGCCATCCTGCTCAGCCAGGCCAGCGCCTTCCGCGCGCTGACGCTGGGCGAGGAGGCGGCGCAGAGTCTTGGCGTCGATGTCGGGCGGCTGCGGCTCTTGGTGATCACGGGCGTCGCGCTCGGTGTCGGCGGCGCGGTCGCGGTCACCGGGACGATCGGCTTCATCGGCCTGGTGGCGCCGCATCTGATGCGTCCGGTGATCGGTCACGATCCGGCGCGGCTTCTGGTGCCGAGCGCGCTCGCCGGCGCGGCGCTGCTGCTCGTTGCCGACATCGCGGTGCGCATCATCCCGTCGACCTCGGACATCAAGGTCGGCGTCTTGACCTCGATCATCGGCGTGCCGTTCTTCCTCTATCTGATCATGCGCGAACGTCGCGCGCTCGGCGGAGGCGTGGCATGACGCTGCTCGCCGCGACCCATCTCGATGCCTCGCTCGGCAGCCGCAAGGTGCTGCACGATATCTCGCTGTCGCTCGCGGCCGGCCATCTGGTCGCGCTGGTCGGCCCGAACGGCGCCGGCAAGACCACGCTGCTGCGTGTGCTCGCCGGATTGATCCCGTCCAGCGGCGACATCCAGATCGGCGGCGATGCATTGTCGACACTGTCGCTGCGCGAGCGGGCAAAACGCTTCGCCTATCTGCCGCAGGGCCACATGGTGCACTGGCCGCTGCCGGCGCGCGATATCGTCGCCCTCGGCCGCTATCCGCATGGCGCAACCGATCCGGCGCGGCTGTCGCAGACGGACATCGAGGCGGTGCTGCGGGCGATGCAGGCGGTCGACGTCACCGAATTCGCCGACCGCCGCGTCACCGAGCTCTCCGGCGGCGAGCGCAGCCGCGTCGCGCTGGCGCGCGTGCTCGCGGTCGAGGCGCCGGTGATTTTGGCCGATGAGCCGACCGCCTCGCTCGATCCGCGCCACCAGATCGATGTGATGCAAAAACTGCGCAACGTCGCCGATACCGGCGTACTGGTCGTCGTTGTGACCCATGATCTCGGACTTGCCGCGCGCTTCGCCGATCACGTGCTGGTGCTATCGGAGGGCCGGCTGGCCGCACAGGGCGCGCCTGGAGAAGCGCTGTCGGAGAATGTGCTGGCGGAAGTGTTCCGGGTCCGCGCCTATCGCGCCGAGTATCAGCGCGAGGCCGTCATCGTGCCGTGGGCGGACGTGTGATGCGGCGGCGGCGGCTCCACGAAGTCGCGTCACCTCTCCCGCTTGCGGGGGAGGTCGCTGTGCTCGAAGAGCGCAGCGGGTGGGGGCTCTTTCCACAATATGACTTGCGGCGATACCCCCACCCCAACCCTCCCCCGCAAGCGGGAGAGGGGGCGCAGCGCCGTCGGAGCCGCCATTTCGCTTCACGTTGCATTGTGTTCGCGCTCTCAATCCTGCTGTCGGCGATGTTGCCCAGCATCGCGTCGGCTGCCGGCCCGCGCATCGTCTCGATGAACGTCTGCAGCGACCAGCTCGTGCTGTCGCTGGCCGATTCGGACCAGATCCTCGGCCTCAGCCGCTTCGCGCGCGATGCCTGGCAGTCCTGGGCGGCCGACAAGGCGCAGCGCTACCCGACGCTGTCGGGCGGGGCCGAGGACGTGCTGGTGCTCAAGCCGGACATTGTTGTCGTCAGCCTGTTCGACAAGCGCGCGACGCGCGATCTGTTGAAGGCGCAGGGGCTGAATCTCGTCGAGTTCACGGTGCCGCGCACGCTGGAGGAGGTGCGAGAGCAGATCCACGCCATGGGCGACGTGCTGCAGCATCTGGATCGCGCGCAAGCCGAGATCGCGCGGCTCGATGCCGCGATCGCCCGCGCGCGGGCGGCGGCGAGCGATCGTCACTATCGCGTGCTGCCGCTGGAGCGGCGCGGTTTTGTGGCGGGCGATGACAGCCTGATCAACTCGCTGTTGCGAGAAGTCGGTCTCACCAATGCCGCCGGCGAGCTCGGTTTCCATGCCGGCGGCTTTGCCTCGCTGGAGGCGATCATCAAACTGCGGCCGGATTTCATCCTGGTGGCGGAAGCCGGCGATCGTGCCGAGGATGACGGCCGCGCCTTCCTGCTGCATCCCGCGCTGCAACGCTTCTACCCGCCGGACAAGCGCATCGTGCTGCCCGAGCGGCTCACCGTCTGTGGCGGCGTGATGCTGGCCGATGCGCTGGATCGGCTGACGGAGGAGCTGCAGCGCGTGACGCGCTGATGGTGTAGCTGGGTAGCCCGGATGCAGCGCAGCGAAATCCGGGATCAGTCTCCGCGGAGGGATTGGCCCCGGATTGCGCTGCGCTTCATCCGGGCTACGGGATCACCCCATCACCACCGGCCCGCCGGCCTTCTTCCAGGCGTCGATGCCGCCCTCGATGTGCGCGGTATTCGCCAGTCCCGCCTTCTTCGCGGCGGCCACCGCCATCGCCGAGCGCTCGCCGAAGGCGCAGAAGAACACGACGCGGCGGCCGGTCGCAGCCGCGACTTCGCGCAGCATGCCGCCGGGCTGGAGCGTGGCGCAGATTCCGGGGTAGGGCGCGTGCAGCGCACCCGCCAGCGTGCCGTGCTTGGCGCGTTCGGCGACCTCGCGCAGATCGACCAGCAGGATGTCCGGCCGGCCGAGGCTCATGATCGCATCGCGCGCCGACAGCGCGAGACCTTCCTTGGCGAGCTCGTCCTGGTGCAGGCCGACATGCATGTTGGCGGGCAGCACGACGTCCATCAGCTTCGGGTTCGGCAGATTGAGGTTGTTCATCAGCTCGACATAGGCGTCGATCGATTTCACCTGCAGCCGTGGATTGTAGCGCTTCTCCTCGCCGATGGTGGAGACGGTGTCGCCCTTGTAGTCATGCGCGGGGAACACCATCGTCTCGTCGGGCAGCTTCAGCAGGCGGTTGAAGATCGAATCGTACTGCGCCCGCGCGCTGCCGTTCTGGAAATCGGTGCGGCCGGTGCCGCGGATCAACAGCGTGTCGCCGGTGAAGACGCGGTCGCCCATCAAATAGCTGTATGAATCGTCGGTGTGGCCCGGCGTGTACATCGCATCGAGGCAGAGGCCCTCGATCATCACCCGGTCGCCGTCGGAGACGCGCATCGAGACCACGTCGGCCTTGCTCTGCTCGCCCATGATGGTGATGCACTGGGTGCGGTCGCGCAGTTCGGCGAGGCCCGTGACGTGGTCGGCGTGCAGATGGGTGTCGACGGCCTTGACCAGGCGCAGATCGAGTTCCTGCAGCAGCTTGCAGTAGCGCTCGACCTTCTCCAGCACGGGATCGAGGATCAGCGCCTCACCGCCGGCGCGGCTCGCGAGTAGATAGCTGTAGGTGCCGGACACGCTGTCGAACAGTTGGCGAAAGATCATGACGGCTTACCTGTTCTCTGGGTTGAGACGCCGGGAGGATATTATTCCATAGATAGGGGCGATTCAAAGCAAATCCATCCCCCGTACAAACACCATCCCGTCACCTTGAGAAGGTGTGAAGCTTTGTCCTCACCCACCGCTGTCATCGCCCGGCTTGACCGGGCGATCCAGTACGCTGCGGCCTCTCGATTCATTCACCACTGCCTCTGGAATACCGGATTCACCCGCCTGCGCGGGTGATGACAGGTGTGGGTGAGGACAAAGCTTCACACCCTCTCAGGATGACGTCCAAGTGTCGGGTGAGAGGCCTAGATGGCCCCGAACGTTACGACCAGATGTAGCTGATGGCACGATGGTGACGTCACCCCGTCATTGCGAGGAGCGAAGCGACGCGGCAATCCATTCGGTCCGCGCGGCAACACTCATCCGCCGCCGCGTCATCCAAGCTTTGTGATGCCCGGATTGTCGTCGACGCCCTTCAGCGTCACGCCGGGCGCGTCGCGGTTCGGCGGCCGGCCGGCGCGCAGATGCTTTGCCACCACGTCCCAAACCGGCGCGCCGCTCTGCTGATTGACCGAGGCCCAGCCCGCGACTTTGTAGCTCTTGCCGGCCTCGAGATGTTTTCCGTTGGCGAGCTTCAGCTCGGAGATGCGCTTGCCGACGGTCTCGGCCGGCGTGCAGGTGTAGGCGAGGCCGCCGACGCGGACCATGTCGCCGCCCTGCTGATAATAGGGATCGACGTTGAACAGATTGTCGCAGACGTCCTCCAGCACATCCTTGATCTGGTGGCCGGTCATGGTGGCGACGTAAGTCTCCGGATAAGTGATTGCGGTTTCCGACAGCACGTCTTCCATGGTCAACGGCTGGCCCGCGAGCGTGGTGAGGCCCCAGCGAAAACCAGGCGACAGCGTGATCTCGGCCTCGAGCTCATTGAGCAGCGCGTCGCAGATCAGCTGGTCCACGGTGCCGGAGAAATTGCCGCGGCGGTAGAGCAGGCGGTCGGCGGCGGCGAGCTTGTCGTCCCAGTCGTCGACATAGGGCTGGCGCATCTTGTCGATCAGCGCCTGCATCGCCGGGTCGGGCTTCAGCAACTCGGCGAACACCGGCAGCAGGCGATAGCGGACGTTGGCGACCTTGCCCTTGGCGAGGTCGAGATCGAGCACACCGATGAACTTGCCGTTGGAGCCGGCATTGGTGACCAGCGTGACGCCGCCGGCATTGGTCACCGTGATCGGCAGCGGGATCGCGTCATGGGTGTGGCCGCCGAGGATGACGTCGATGCCGGTGACGCGGCCGGCGAGCTTGAGGTCGACATCCATGCCGTTGTGCGACAGCAGGATCACCGCCTCGACCTTGTCGTTGTTGCGGTGGCCGTCGACCAGCTTTTGCAGCTCCTCGTCGCGGATGCCGAACTTCCAGTCCGGCGTGAAGCGCTTTGGGTGCGCGATCGGCACATAGGGGAAGGCTTGGCCGATGATCGCGACCCGGTGGCCGCCGATCTCCTTGATGATTGATGGCTTGAACACCCGCCCTGACGCCGGGTCGAACGCCTTGGCGTCGTTGAACGCGGCCTCCTCGGTCAGGAACACGTTCTGCGCCAGAAACTCGCCCTTGAAGCGGGCGAGATTGTCGCGCAGCACCTGCTCGCCATAGGTGAATTCCCAATGCCCGGTCATCGCCTCGATGCCGAGCAGGTTGGCGGCCTCCACCATGTCGGCGCCCTTCATGGCGTTGGCGAACCCGGTGCCCTGCCAGAGGTCGCCGCCGTCGAGCAGCAGCGTGCGCCGCTCGCCGACATCGGCGCGCAGCTTCTCGACCAGCGTCTTCAGATGGGCAAAGCCGCCGAGCCGGCCGAAGCGGGCGGCGGCCTTCTCGAACTCGACGCAGCTGAAGGCATAGGCGTCGGCGCTGTCGGGGCGGATGCCGAAGCGGTCGAGGAACGCCTTGCCGACTAGATGCGGTGGCTGGCCAGCCATCGACCCGACGCCGATGTTGACGCTGGGTTCGCGGAAGAACACCGGCTTCAACTGGGCATGCGTGTCCGTGATGTGCAGGATCCGCGCATTGCCGAAGCGTTCCAGATCGTAGACGCTGGCGGTGTCGACGCCGCGGGCAAGCCGCGGCAGGCCGGCCGTCAAGGTCGCGGCGGCCGATGCTTTCAGGAAATCCCGGCGGCGGATAATCATCACTCTCTCCGCGCGGCCTCTTCCACCTCTCCCCGCCGGGGAGAGGTCGGCGCGCAGCGCCGGGGGAGGGGCCGCAGCTCCGACGAGAGACCGTCATCCCTCACCCGCGCCTCCGGCGCGACCTCTCCCAATGGGAGAGGTGGGGCACCGCCGGTGCGGGGTGTACTCGTTGTCATCTCACCATACGCTAACGAACTTCCATGTCCTTCCAGCGTTCCTTTTCGCTGGTGGCCTGGAAGATCGATGCCTTTGCCAGGGCTTCGGCCTCCTTGGCCTGCGCCACCGCGGTGTCGAAATCACCAGCATCACCGGCCTTTTTTGCGGCAGCGAGCGTCGCGGCGGTCGTGGTCCACTGGTTGCGCAGGGCGCCGGCCTCCTTGTTGGCGGCTTCGGCTGCGGCATAGGCCGCCTTGTAGTCGGCCTCGGAGGCGGCGAGCGCAGCGGTCGCGCCCGCGAGCAGCAGGGCCGAGGCAGCGAAGATCGTGGTCGCTCTCATGGCGGGTCTCATGGCCTGGCTCCCGGCCCCGAGATCGGCAACCCGTTGCTGACATAGGACAGATAGTATTCGAGGTTGCGATACTCGTCGTCCTGCGGATTGAGCGGCACGCCGCGGATCTGGCTGTTGCAGGTGGTGAAGCGGCGGCTGGTGGTGCCCATGCCCGACCATTCCGACCGGTAGATCGGCATCGCATTCAGAATCCCCAGCGCCGGCGCCAGCACCTCGGCGCGGATCCGCTCGCCCGGGCTCTGGATGTGGCAGGTGGCGCAGGAGAAATTGAGTTGGCCGCGGCGGGTGTAGAAATACTCCTTGCCCTTCTGGTAGGCCTCGAGCGCCCGCGGGTCGTTCGGGATCTTGATGTCCATCAGCTTGCCGCGCGAGGTAAAAGCCATGTAGGCGGTGAGCGCCGCCATGTCGTCCCTGACATAGGAGAAGGGCGCCTCGCCATTGGCCTCGCGGCAGCGGTTGAGCGCAAGCTCCAGCGTGATGACCTTGCCTTCCGTCTCGTCGAAATAGGGATAGTTCTGGCGGATGCCGATGCCCTGGTTCGGAAAGCAGTCGGCGTAGGTCTTGCCGTTCTTGAACGGCTTTGAAAACATCTCCTTGCCGGCCTCGAGCGAGAACTCGTAGGGCGGAAACTGCTCCTTCTCTTCCCACTGCCGGTGCAGGTCCTCATTCATCGAATAGGGCCCGTTGACGAAATCCTCGAGCTTCAGCTTGGGGAATTTGTCGGTGAAGAATTTTTGGAAGGCGGCCTTGTCGGCTGCGGGATCGACGGTGTCGGCCGCGCGCGCCGCCGGCGCGAGCGCCAGAACGCCGAGCGCAAGCGCGACGGCAGTGCGGATTGCAAGACGCAGCATCATTGAATCTTTGCCGTGGTGCTGTCGGTCGCGCCCTTGTTGTCGACCCAGCTGACCTTCAACTCGTCACCCTTCTTGCCGCCCTTGAAGGCGAACTTCACATAGGGGTCCTTGGAGACGCCGCCACCCCAGTCGGCGAGGAACACAGCCTTGCCGTCATATTCGAAGGTGAGCTGCTGGATGAAATGCGGCGGAATGATCTCGCCCTTGGCGTCCTTGACGAAGCCGGAATCCATCGGATGCTGGATCAGCGCCTGCACCTCGGTGGTGTCGCCGTTTGACGTGGCGCGCACGCGAATGCTCGATGCCATCTGATTTGTCCCTTGGTTGGGCTCAGCCGCCGCAGCCGCCGACGGTGACCTTGATTTCCTTGACCGCGCTGTAGAGCTTGCCGCCGGCTTCGACCAGCACGGTGACGTTGCTGGTCTTGGCCATCTTGATCCGGTTGGCGACGCTCGGCAGCGTGCCGGCCGGGATCTTGTATGAGGCTACCAGCGAGATCGGGTTTTCGCTGACCAGGAACGAGATCGAACTGACGTCGGCAAGCGTCGTGGTGGCGGAGATTGGCACCACGGCGCCGTTCTCGGCGATTTCGGGTGCGTCCAACTTGATCTTGTCCGAGGGCTCTGCGGTCTTGCCGTAGAGCGCCTTGATCGCTTCGGCCTCGGTCTTCTGCTTGAACGCCTCTTCCGGATATTTGTCGTTGGCGGCGGCAAGCGCCTGCGGCACCTCGAACGGAACGACGCCGAGGCCGATCAGCGCGGCGACGCCGGCGCCCTTCAGCACCAGGCGGCGCGTTTTGAAAAATTCGTTGCTTGTGATCTCCATCGCAAAATCTCCCAAAAGCGAACGCTGCGGCATCACAACGTCTGCAGAAAATCCACCACCGCGCTGATTTCCTTCTCGGTCAGGATCCGGTTGCGTCCGAACGGCGGCATCACGGTCTGCGGGTTGCGCTTGGTCTCGTCAGATACGATCGCGATCAGCTCGTCGCGGCTGTATTTTGCCTTCAGCCCGCTCAGTTCGGGACCGATCGTGCCGGGCAGATCGCCGCCCTTGATGACGTGACAGGTCAGGCAATTGCCCTTGCTGCGCTCGAAGGCAAGCTTCT
This sequence comes from Bradyrhizobium ivorense, assembly GCF_900696085.1. Lineage (GTDB taxonomy): Bacteria > Pseudomonadota > Alphaproteobacteria > Rhizobiales > Xanthobacteraceae > Bradyrhizobium > Bradyrhizobium ivorense. Next base: position 216,527 of record NZ_CAADFC020000005.1, on the reverse strand, counting down.
GGCCTTCGGCGACGGATTGGGCCTGCGCAGGGCCCGCCATTGCCGCGCCTGCCAGCAGTGCCAGAACCAAAGCTGGCTTGGAAAAGGTGACGATCAAGGACGCTTCCCGGGCTTCAATCTCGATGTTCCCATCGCAATATAAAGAGTGGAAAGCACAAAGGCCATCGGCTGGCAATGTGGAGAATCGGCGAGGCGGAGCGGGCGGTTAATAGTGCCGGGGGCACACGTGCTGTATGTCCCGTCATCCTGAGGTGCGAGCCTTGCGGCGCAGCTGCGCCGCAAGGGCGAGCCTCGAAGGATGAATCGGCCCGGCTGGTGGCCGTGCATCCTTCGAGGCTCGCAAGGGCTCGCGCCTCAGGATGACGGGTTAGATAGTGTGGCCATCGGTTCCGCCTTTGCGGGTTGCGGACACACAGTCTACAAACAGGCTGACAGGAGAATGCGGTGGCAGAATTCGTCGTGGAGTTCGGCAAGGACGGCAGCCCGGTGGAGGCCGACGGGCGGCTCGACGCGGCGGCGTTCCACCGCAACCACGCGCCGATCTGGGCGGTGCTGAAGAACTTCCTGGCCGGGCAATCCGGCGACGTGCTCGAGGCCGGCAGCGGCACCGGCCAGCACGTCGTGTCGTTCGCCGGTCATACGCCTGACATCGTCTGGTGGCCGAGCGATCTGAATGACGCGCATCTGCGCAGCATCGAGGCCTGGCGCGTGCATGCCGGCCTCGGCAACATCCGGCCGCCGCAGCGCATCGATCTGTCCGATCCGGCCTGGTCGGTCGCGCCGTCGGACGGCAAAGGTCCGGACAAACTGCGCGCGATCTTCTGCGCCAATGTGATCCACATCGCGCCCTGGCTCGTCGCCGAAGGCCTGTTCGCCGGTGCTAACAGGCATCTGCGCGCCGACGGACGCCTGTTCCTCTACGGCCCGTTCAAGCGCGACGGCAAGCATACCGCGCTCAGCAACGCGGTGTTCGACACCTCGCTGCGCGAACGCGACGCCGAATGGGGCGTGCGCGACATCGCCGATCTCGAGAAGCTGGCTGACAGCGTCGGCCTGCGATTGGCCGAGACGTTCGAGCTGCCGGCCAACAACATGATCCTGATGTTCGTGCGCAAGGATGCGATTCAATCGTAAGCCAGGCACCAGCCATCACCGCGCAGCCAGCAGCGCTCGTCGGGAATATCGGCATCACGATAGAGCCGCGTCACCTTCTGCCAGCCGCCGCGGGCGAAGGCTTCGGCCAGCGCCCGTTCGGAAGCCTCGTTGCGGCCGCCGTCGCAGGGAATGATCGCGACCGGTGAGATCCATGCCGCCTGATAGCCCGCGCCCTCGCGCCGGATCCGGAACACGGCGCCGGACCGCGCTATCTGGTCCAGCGCGCCGCCCCTGAATCCTTCGTCCGATGTCAGCGGCAGGATCAGCCGGCCGCCATCGGCAAGTCTGTCGAGCCAGCGTGCGGCCGGCTGGGTGCAGCCGGCGTTGACATAGATGACGTCGGCCGTGTCGAACGCCAGCTGCGTGCCGTCGCCCGGGATGATCTCGACATTCGCATAGGACGCGAGATTGTCGCGGGCGCGCGCGGCGAGCTCGCCATCATATTCGATGCCGGTGACGCGGCCGGACGGTCCGGCAAGATGCGCCAGCAGCGCCGTGTAGTAGCCGGTGCCGGTGCCGATATGCACCACGTGCTCGCCGGCGGCGGGCGACGCCTGGTGCATGAGATAGGCGTGCAGCGAGGGCTGCCCGTTGTTGAGCCGGCGTTCGGGGACCAGCGCGACCAGATCGTCGGTGTAGAGATAGACCGGGTCGGCATCGGGCGTCGGCACATAGTCGCGGCTCCACCAGCGCAGCATCAGCCATGGCCCGGGGCCGACGAAATCCTCGCGCGGCACGGCGGCGAAGGCGGCCGCAACGCTGGGATTGACGACATTGGCGGCGGCCATGATCTGCTTGGCATAGGCGGCGCGGATGATGCGGAGCTCGGCTTGCGGGTCCATGGCGGTGCTGTCCCTCGCGCGATGTGTCATTTGACACACGGCAGGTGTGTGAAATAGCATACTCCGATGACGGAGGCCAGAATGAAGAGGCGGCTTTATCCGGCCGTGCTGGAGCGCGGTCCGCGCGGCACATTCGGCGCATGGTTTCCGGACTTTCCGGGCTGTGTCGCCGCTGGCAAGTCGCAGGAGGACGCGATCGGGCGCGCCGAAGAGGCGTTGGCGCAGACCGTCGACGGCTGGGCCGAGCAGGGCCGGCCGCTGCCGGAGCCGACGCCGATCGAGCAGATCGTGCCGCCGAAGGGCTCGGACGTTGCCGCCTACTTCATCGTCGGTGTCGACCCGCCGGATCCGTCCGAGCGGGTGAATGTCTATCTGCCGAAGAGCCTGATTGCGCGGATCGATAAGCACGCGGCATCGATCGGCATGAGCCGCTCCAGCTTCTTCGGCTTTGCTGCGTCGATCGCGCTCGAGTGGCGGCTTCCAACAATGCGCCTCACGCCGCCACGCTCCAAGGTGCACAAGACCGGCGCGCTGCGTGCGGAGAAGAAGCCGGGCAAGAAGGGCGTGCGGTAGCGCGCCTGCCTCTAACCCGCGCCCAAGCTCCATCTCCGTTACCGTCACCCTGAGGTGGCCGCTTCTTCAGCGGCCCTCGAAGGGTCGACGGCCCGGCTGGTGGCCGATTCATCCTTCGAGGCTCGCAAGAGCTCGCACCTCCAGCGACAAAGGCGAAGCCTTTGTGCGGGGATGACGGGACTGAAGGAAGCGCAAGCTTCACATGAGAGCCCCGCAATGCACCGTGCACTCCTCGCATGGCCTGCGCCCGTTTGCGTCGGTTGATCGGCACATCCGGCGTCTCCATAGTGCCCGCGACACGGGGCTCCCGCAGGGGCTTCAGGCGCGGGACTGCCGATGATCGACGTGACAGCTTTGGATGAGACCGCCGACGACGCGCGGGCGCGCAGCAATGTGTGGCGGCTCGCGGCGGCGCAGGCGCTGACCGGCGCCAATTCGGCGGTGATCTTCGCCACCGGCTCGATCGTCGGCGCGACGCTGGCGCCGGACGTCTCGCTCGCGACCGTGCCGCTCTCGATGTATGTGCTCGGGATGGCCGCCGGCACGCTGCCGACCGGCGCGATCTCGCGTGCCTATGGCCGGCGCACCGCCTTCATTATCGGCACCTTCTGCGGCACGCTGACCGGCGCGCTCGGCGCCTGGGCGATCCTGCATTCGGCGTTCTGGCTGTTTTGCGGCGCGACCTTCCTCGGCGGGCTCTACGGCTCGGTGGCGCAATCCTATCGCTTCGCGGCGGCCGACGGCGCCAGCGTCGCGTTCCGGCCCAAGGCGGTGTCGTGGGTGATGGCCGGCGGCGTGTTCGCCGGCGTGCTCGGGCCGCAGCTCGTGCAATGGACCATGGATTTCTGGCCGCCTTATCTGTTCGCATTCTCCTTCGTGGTGCAGGCAATCGTCGCGCTGGTGGCGATGGCGGTGCTGTCGGGCGTCGATGCGCCAAAGCCGGCGGCGGCGGATCTGCATGGCGGCCGTCCGCTGCTCGAGATCGCCAGGCAGCCGCGCTTCATCGCCGCGGCGCTGTGCGGCGTGATCGCCTATCCGATGATGAATTTGGTGATGACCTCGGCGCCGCTCGCCATGAAGATGTGCGGGCTGTCGGTCAGCGATTCCAATTTCGGCATTCTGTGGCACATCGTCGCGATGTACGGCCCGAGCTTCTTCACGGGTTCGCTGATCGCGCGGTTCGGCGCCCCCGCAATCGTCGCGCTCGGGCTCGCGCTCGAAGCGGTGGCCGCGATGATCGGTCTGTCCGGGATCACCGCGCCGCACTTCTGGGCGACACTGATCGTGCTCGGCGTCGGCTGGAATTTTGCCTTTGTCGGCGCCTCCGCGCTGGTGCTGGAAACCCACCGGCCGCAGGAGCGCAACAAGGTGCAGGCGTTCAACGATTTCCTGGTGTTCGGCATGATGGCGATCGGCTCGTTCTCCTCCGGCCAGCTGCTCGCGCATTACGGCTGGAGCGCGGTCAATCTCGTCGTGTTCCCGCCGGTGCTGCTTGGCCTCGCCGTGTTATCATTCGCCTCGTTCGCGAAGCTCCGGGCGAAATTGCGCGCAATGGACGAGATTCCCGATCCGAGCATCTAATTCTTGCTGCCATCTGCTGACAGTTCGATCCAGATCGAAATGATCGGCTTGCAAGGCTTCTTACATCAAGGCTTCCTGCATCGTGACAACGGATCAATCCGGCCGTGACGATGTGAGAAGCAAGAGCAAGAAATGGACGCATCCTCATACTCCCCGCAAGATGAAGCCTCGCTGCGCTATGAGGGCTGGCGCATCGTCGTCGTCTGCTTCCTGCTGGCGACGTTCGGCTGGGGGCTCGGCTTCTACGGGCAGAGCGTCTACGTCGCCGAGCTGCAGCGGCTGCGCGGCTGGCCGGCGTCGCTGATCTCGTCGGGTACGACGTTCTTCTATCTGTTCGGCGCGGCGCTGGTTGCCTTCGTCGCCGAGGCGATCAAGGCGTTCGGCGCGCGCAGCTGCCTGATCGCCGGCACCTTCGCGATGGCGATCGCGGCGGTTGCGATCGGCGAGGTGCGCGAGCCCTGGCAGCTCTATCTCGCCAATGCGCTGCTGGCATTCGGCTGGGCCGGCACCAGCCTCGGCATCATCACCAACACGCTCGGCCTGTGGTTCGACAAGAAGCGCGGCATGGCGATCAGCCTGGCGCTGAACGGCGCGAGCTTTGGCGGCATCGTCGGCGTGCCGCTCTTGGTGACCGGCATCGGCTATTTCGGCTTCTCCGGCGCGATGATCGCCGCCGCGGTGCTGCTGATCGTGGTGATGGTGCCGGTGATCCTGCTGTTCGTCGGCCGGCCGCCGGCGCATCTGCATGCGGTGACGGCGGCCGCCGCCGACGCGCCGTCGGCAACTCAGGTGCGCGCGCGGGCGCTGCGCGACATCAGCTTCCTCTCGGTCTCGGTCGCCTTTGCGCTGGTGCTGTTCGCCCAGGTCGGCTTCATCGTTCATCTGATCGCCTATCTCGACCAGGTGATCGGCCGCGAACGCGCCACGGTGGCGATGGCGCTGCTGACCGCGATGGCAGTGGTCGGCCGCGTCTCGTTCTCTTTCGTGATCGACCGGCTCAACCAGCGCCTGGCCTCGGCGCTGTCCTTCACCAGCCAGGCGATCGCACTCGCCGTCATCATCAACGTGCACAATGATATCGCGCAGATCGCGGCCTGCGCGCTGTTCGGCTTTTCGGTCGGCAATCTGATCACGCTGCCGGCGCTGATCGTGCAGCGCGAGTTCGATCCGCGCGCTTTCGGCGTGCTGGTCAGCCTGATCACGGCGATCAACCAGATCACCTATGCGTTCGGTCCCGGCGTGGTCGGGCTGCTGCGCGATCTCTCCGGCAGCTATGCGCTGCCGTTCTACGGCTGCATCGGCCTCGAACTGATCGCCGCGGTGACGATCATGGTTCGCAGACGGGCGTAACTCGTAGCCGGATGGAGCGCAGCGTAATCCGGGAGCAGTCTCGCCCGATGGAGAGACCCCGGATTTCGCTGCGCTGCATCCGGCTACGGACTACAATGTCAGGTCACCCGCTGCTTCAGCAGATCGTCAAGATCGAGCCGCCGCGTGAACATCGCGATCTTGCCGTCGGCGTCGCGCGGCCATTCGGCCTCGGGGCGGTCCCAGTACAGCTCAACGCCGTTCTCGTCGGGATCGCGCAGGTACAGCGCCTGGCTGACGCCGTGGTCGCTGGCGCCGTCGAGCGGGATGCCGGCGGACAGCACCCGGTGCAGCGCATCGGCCAGCGCCGGGCGGGTCGGATAGAGGATGGCGGTGTGGAACAGGCCGGTGGTGCCCGGCGGCGGCGGATGGCCGCCCTTGCTCTCCCAGGTGTTGAGCCCGATGTGGTGGTGATAGCCGCCGGCCGAGATGAACGCCGCGCCGGAGCTCATCCGCTGCTGCAGCTCGAAGCCGAGCACGCCGCAATAGAAGCCGAGCGCACGTTCGAGATCGGCGACCTTGAGATGGACATGCCCGATCCGCGTGCCCGCGATGATGGGAGGATTTTGCGGCATGGCCTGGCTCCGTTGTTTCTCTAAACCGCAATCTAAGCCTTGGCCTGGAGATCGGACACTGATCAGTTCCGAAACCCATCGTTTCCGGAAGCGGCGCTCCGCCTCGCCCCGCTTGCGGGGAGAGGCCGGATCGCATTGTAGATGCGATCCGGGTGAGGGGGATTCACCGCGAGTACAACTTTCAGTTTGTTTGCGGAGCGAGCCCCTCACCCGAACCCTCTAAGAGCGAGCTTCGCTCGTCTCGGCCCCGCGAAGAGCGGGGAGAGGGAGAGGATATCAGCCGAGCTCCGACAATTCGCCGCCGGGCAGCTGGAACTCGAACGTGTTCAGCGTCATCGACACCATCGTGTAGTAGCCGCAGAGGCCGATCACCTCGACGAGGCCGCGCAGGCTCAGCACCTCGACCGCCTCGTCATAGAGTCCCTTGGGCAGGCCGTGGCCTTCATGCAGCGCCTTGGCGACGTCGTAGATCATCTTCGCCTTGGGATCGTCGAAAACAGGCGTGCGGCGGACGCGGATGTCCTCGATCAGCTTCGGATCCGTGCCGCCCTTCAGCGCGAGCCGCTTGTGGGCGTACCATTCGTAATGCGCGGTCCAGTGCCGCGCGGTGACGAGGATCGCGATCTCCGACAGCTTTGGGGGAAAAATGGTGTCGAAGCGCAGCACCTCGCCGAGCCGCGTGGCATGCCGCGCCATCTCCGGGCTGTTGAGCCAGGCCATCATCGGCGCCGGCGGCGCGCCGCGCTTGCCGGCGATCGACTCGTCGTAGACCTCTTTTTGCGCTGGGTTCATTTCGCCAGGCGGAAGGAGCTTGATCCGCATGTCCGTTTCCTCTTGTTTTTCAATTGCCGCCCACTTCGCCGATACACCCGATCGCGCGAGGTGACCAGCGGCGCCACGGCATGGCGCGTCCGCAAGACATATTGAATTCCACGACGCGGTGGCTAAGGTCGTTTGCAATTCGTCATATTTGACCGGAAACGCACATGGCTGACCTCGAGACATTCCGCAGCGAGACCCGCGCCTGGCTGGGGCAGAACTGCCCGGCGGAGATGCGCAAGCCGATGACCTCCGACGGCGACACGTTCTGGGGCGGCCGCAACGCCAAGTTCTCCTCGGAGGCGCAGCGCGTCTGGTTCGAGCGGATGCGCGACAAGGGCTGGACCGTGCCGCACTGGCCGAAGGAATATGGCGGCGGCGGCCTCGACGGCGAGGAGGCCAAGATCGTGCGCCAGGAGATGGCGGCGATCGGCGCGCGGGCGCCGCTGACCTCGTTCGGCATCTCCATGCTCGGGCCGGCGCTGCTGAAATACGGCACCGAGGAGCAGAAGAAGGAGCACCTCCCGAAGATCACCGCCGGCCTGATCCGCTGGTGCCAGGGCTATTCCGAGCCGAACGCCGGCTCCGACCTCGCCTCGCTGCAGACCCGCGCCGAGAGCGACGGCAACGACTACATCATCAACGGCCAGAAGATCTGGACCTCCTATGCCAACTACGCCGACTGGATCTTCTGCCTGGTGCGCACCGATCCGGCGGCCAAGAAGCACGACGGCATCAGTTTTATTCTGTTCGACATGACGTCGAAGGGCGTCACCACCAAGCCGATCCTGCTGATCTCGGGCTACTCGCCGTTCTGCGAAACCTTCTTCGACAATGTGCGGGTGCCGAAGTCGCATGTCGTCGGCACCGTCAATCGCGGCTGGGACGTCGCAAAATATCTGCTGCAGCATGAGCGTGCGATGATCTCTGGCATGGGCGAGCGCGGCGTCGGCCGTCCGCTCGGCCAGATCGCGGCCGATTCGATCGGCGCCGATGCGCAGGGCAAGCTCGACGACGCGCAGCTGCGCAGCCAGATCGCAAGCTTCGAGGTCGACGAGGCGGCGCTCGCCGCGGCGGCGGAGCGCGCGGTCGATCTCGCCAAGGCGGGGCAGTCGCACCCGGCGTTCTCGTCGGCGATGAAATATTACGGGACCGAGCTCAACAAGCGCCGCTACGAGATCCTGATGTCGGCCGGCGGCATCGACGCGCTGGAATGGGAAAGCGAGCGCTCCAAGGGTGGCGCCCGGCCGCGCGCCTGGCTGCGCACCAAGGCCAACTCGATCGAGGGCGGCACCAGTGAGGTGATGCTTGGTATCGTGGCCAAGCGCATCCTGGATTTGCCGGGAGCCTAACCGTCGTTCCGGGGCAATGCGCAGCATTGAACCCGGAACCTCGAGATTCTCAGGTGCGCAATTGCGCACCGTAGTTCGCGTCTGCGACGCGTCACGGAATGACGTACTCAGAGATACTTGCATAGAACGTTAGATCGGATTCCCAATGGCCCTCGTCCTCACCGAAGAACAATCCATGCTGCGCGACAGTGCGCGCGGCCTCATCAGCGACAAGGCGCCGGTGGCGCATCTGCGCGGTCTGCGCGACGGCAAGGATGCCACCGGCTTCTCGCGCGAGCTCTGGACAACCTTCGCCGAGATGGGATTTTCCGGCCTCTTGGTGCCGGAGCAATTCGGCGGCAGCGGGCTCGGCTGCGTCGAGGCCGGCATCGTGATGGAGGAGATCGGCCGCACCTTGATGCCGTCGCCGTTCCTCGCGACCTCGGTGCTCGCGGTCTCGGCGCTGGCGCGCGGCGGCACCGTGGCGCAGAAGGCGCAGCATCTGCCGAAGATCTCCGACGGCTCGCTGCTTGCGGCACTCGCGATCGACGAGGGCGCCAAGCATCGCCCGCTGCAGACCAAGCTGCAGGCCGCGCGCTCCGGCAACGGCTTTAAGCTGTCGGGCGACAAGGCGTTCGTGGTCGACGGCCACACCGCCGATCTGCTGATCGTCGCCGCGCGCAGCGCGGGCAGCGTCGGCGACAAGGACGGGCTGACGCTGTTCCTGGTCGATCCGAAGGCAAAGGGGCTTGCGGTCGAGCGCACCGCGATGGTCGATTCCCACAACGCGGCGCGCATCGTGTTCGACAATGTCGAGGTCAACGCCGACAGCGTGCTCGGCGAGGTCGATCAGGGTTTTGCGCTGCTTGAGGGCGTGCTCAATATCGGCCGCGGCGCGGTCGCGTCGGAGATGGTGGGCCTCAGCGAAGAGGTGTTCGGCCGCACCGTGACCTACCTGAAGGAGCGCAAGCAGTTCGGCAAGGCGATCGGCGAATTCCAGGCGCTGCAACACCGCGCCGCCCAGCTCTACATCGATATCGAGATCACCCGCGCCGCAGTCCTGAAGGCGCTGCAGGCGCTCGATGCCGGCGTCGACAAGGCGGGCACCGCCGTCGCGGTGGCCAAGGCGCGCGCCGGCACCACGGCCACGCTGGCCGTGCAGGAAGGCGTGCAGATGCACGGCGGCATGGGCATGACCGACCAGTTCGACATCGGCTTCTTCATGAAGCGCGCCCGCGTCTGCCAGGAACTGTTCGGCGACAGCAATTTCCACGCCGACCAACTCGCCCGCGGCAAGGGCTACTGAGCACGCGCCGTCGCCACGCAACGCACTGTCATCGCCGGGGGGCGCCGCCGCACACTCGCCGTCATCGCCCGGCTCGACGCCACACAACGCACTGTCATCGCCCGGCTTGACCGGGCGATCCAGTACTCCAGAGACGGTGGTGCTTGAACCGAGAAGCCGCGGCGTACTGGATCGCCCGGTCAAGCCGGGCGATGACAGCGGAGGATGCTGATATAGCCCCCGCGTCATTGCGAGCGAAGCGAAGCAATCCATCTCACCGCATATGCGGAAAGGTGGATTGCTTCGTCGCGGAGCCTGTCATCGGGCGCGCGTTCGCGCGACCCGTTGGCTCCTCGCAATGACGGTGAGAGATCACCGGATCGGCGGCGCGTACTGGACGCCGCCGGCGTTCCAGAGCTGGTTCATGCCGCGCGGGATCTTCAGCTTGGATCCGCTGCCGACGTTGCGGTCGTAGATCTCGCCGTAATTGCCGACATGGCGGATGATGCGCGCAGCCCAGTCCTTGGTCAGGCCGAGGTCCTCGCCATAGCTGCCCTCGGTGCCGACCAGCCGCATCACCTCGGGCTTCTTCGACTTCAGCGCCTCGTCGATGTTCTTCGAGGTGATGCCGAGTTCTTCGGCGTTGATCATGGCGTAGAGCGTCCACTTCACGATCATCATCCAGTCGTCGTCGCGCTGCCGCACCACCGGCGCCAGCGGCTCCTTGGAGATGATGTCGGCCAGGATGACGTGGTCGCCCGGCTTGGCGAGGTTGAGGCGGAGCGCATAGAGCTGCGAGGCGTCCGAGGTCAGCGTGTCGCACTGGCCGGAATTGTAGGCCTTCACGACGTCGTCGAGCTTCTCGAACTTCATCTCCGTGTACTTCATATTGTTGGCACGGAAATAGTCGGCGAGGTTGAGCCGCGTCGTGGTATTGGCCTGCACGCAAACCTTGCTGTCATTCAAGTCCAGCGCGGAATCGATGTTGCGCGCGCGCGGGATCATGAAGCCCTGGCCGTCATAATAGGCGACCGCCGGGAAGTAGAGGTCGTAATTGGTCTCGCGCGACATGCTCCAGGTGGAGTTGCGCGAGAGGATGTCGACCTTGCGGCTCTGCAGCTCCTTGAAGCGCTCGCTGGCGTCGAGCGGAACGAACTTCGCCTTGGTCGGATCGTTGAAGATCGCGGAAGCCACCGCGCGGCAGAAATCGACGTCGAAGCCGGTCCAGTTGCCCTTGTCGTCGGGGTTCGAGAAGCCGGGCAGGCCTTTGTTGACGCCGCACAGCACCTCGCCGCGGCGAACGGTGCGCTTCAGCGTGCGGGTGTCGTAATATTCATAGACGATGGCGGCCGCCGCAACCAGCACGGCGATCGCGAGCCCGATGATCAGGCCGCCTCGAAATGTACGCATGGGTTATCTCTCGCGATGATCGGGACAATGGACGGAGGTCGAGGCGGGCTAGCGGGTGCGGTTACAGTTCAGGCTTCTGGCGGATGATCACCTTGGTGCCGACCGGGACGCGGTTGTAGAGGTCGGCGACGTCGTTGTTGACCAGGCGGAAGCAGCCCGACGACACGGCGGTGCCGATGGTGTCGGGCCGGTTGGTGCCGTGGATGCGGTAGACAGTGGTGCCCAAATACATCGCGCGGGCGCCGAGCGGGTTGCCGGGGCCGCCGGCCATGAAGCGCGGCAGATAGGGCTGGCGCGCGATCATCTCGGGCGGCGGCACCCAGTCCGGCCACTCGGCCTTGCGGGTGATGGTCACCAGGCCCTGCCACTGAAAGCCTTCGCGGCCGACACCGATGCCGTAGCGCAGCGCGCGGCCGTTGCCCTGCACGAGATAGAGGTGGCGCTCGGCGGTGGCGACAATGATGGTGCCCGGCGCCTCATTGGAGCGGTAGTACACCACCTGCTTCTGCCATTCCGGATCGAGCTCGTAGCTGTCGTCGGCGACCAGACCGGGCTCGTCGGCGTCCGGGCGGCCCTGGGCAAAGCCCTGCGATGTCGACAGCACGAGAGTGCCCGCGGCGATCAACATCCAGACCAGGTGACGAAGTCTCGTCATGCAAAGCTCTCCTTGTTGGCGCGCGGCCAAGCAGTTGCTCCACCCAAATGCGCATGATCCGCCAAAGTGTACGCGGTTTGGCGATCAGATCATGCGCCACTTTCTAATCGAGCGCGATCGGACGCAAAACCGGTATCCACTTTTGCTGATCGCGCTCAGAGCATCAAATCTCAGGGACGGCTTGATGGCAAGTTTAGGGCGAGCACAGCCGGTATACCGCTGTAATGCTTCCGTTTTTTGTCGAGGGCGCGGGTGCGCACGGCGCCGGCCGACTCATTTCGGCGCGATCCAGAGTCGCAGCGCAAACGAGATCAGGGCCACGGTGCCGACGCCGCCGAGCCACAGCGTCACGAACCACAGCAGGCGCTGGCCGAGCGGCCGCAGCTTGGGCTCGGAGCGCATCAATGGTACCCGTGTCCGGGCCGCACCTTGCCGCGAAACACCCAATAGGCCCAGGCGGTGTAGCCGAGGATCAGCGGAATCAGGATCGAGACCCCGACCAGCATGAACACCTGGCTGTTGTGCGGCGCCGCCGCCTCCCAGATCGTGATGCTCTGTGGCACGATGTACGGATACATGCTGATGCCGAGCCCGGCATAGGACAGCGCAAACAGCACCAGCACCAGGAAGAACGGCTGCAGGTCGAATCTGTTGGCGAGCGCGCGCAGCAGCAGCGCGGTGACCGCGGCGACCGCGATCGGCACCGGCGCGGTCAGGATGATGTTCGGCCAGCTGAACCAGCGCTGGGTGTATTGCACGGCAAGGAACGGCGTCGCGATGCTGACGGCGCCGATCGCGCCGAGCATCGCGATCAGCAGCACCCAGCTCAGCTGGTAGGCGCGGTCGCGCAGTTCGCCCTCGGTCTTCATCACCAGCCAGGTCGCCCCGAGCAGGGCGTAGCCGATCACCAGCGCGATGCCGGTCAGGATGCTGAACGGCGTCAGCCAGTCCCACCAGCCGCCGGCATAGTGGCGTCCGTCGACATGGATGCCCTGCAGGATAGCGCCGAGCGCGATGCCCTGCGCCAGCGTCGCAACCAGCGAGCCGCCGGCAAAGGCGAGGTCCCATTTGTTGCGCGCCTTCTGGGTGCGCCAGCGGAATTCGAAGGCGACGCCGCGGAACACGAGGCCGAGCAGCATCGCCATCATCGGGGTGTAGAGCGCCGGCATCAGCACCGCATAGGCCAGCGGAAACGCCGCCATCATGCCGCCGCCGCCGAGCACCAGCCAGGTTTCGTTGCCGTCCCACACCGGCGCCACCGTGTTCATGATGACGTCGCGGTCGGCCTTCTGCGGAAATAGCGGAAACAGGATGCCGAGGCCGAGGTCGAAGCCGTCCATCACGACATAGACGAACACGGCAAAGGCGATGATGAACGCCCAGATCATGGCGAGGTCGATACCGATGCTCATCGCGCACCCTCCGGAGCTGCGCCTGCGGCCGGCGTAATGCCGGCGGCGCGCGCCGGCAAATCGGACGTCGGGCCCCGCTCACCCTGATGCGGCGGCTGCGCCATCAGCCGCAGCAGGTAGATCACGCCCGCGGTGAACACGGCGAAATAGACGATGATGAAGGCGATCAGCGAGGAGCCGACCGCAGGCGCGGCCAGCGGCGAGGCGGAATCGACCGTCCGCAACAGCCCATACACGGTGAAGGGCTGGCGCCCGGTCTCGGTGGTGATCCAGCCGGCGAGCACCGCCATGAAGCCGGCCGGCCCCATCGTCACCGCGCACATGTGCAGCAGCCGCGACTCATACAGTTTTCCGCGCACGCGCATCAGCAAGCTGAACAGGCCGAGGCCCAATATCAGAAAGCCGAGCCCGACCATGACGCGGAACGCCCAGAAGGTGATCGGCACCGGCGGCCAGTTTTCACGCGGCACCGAGTCGAGGCCGCCGAGCGGCGCGTCAAGCGAATGCTTCAGGATCAGCGACGAGAGTTTCGGGATCTCGATCGCGTATTTCACCTTGGCGTCTTTTTCGTCGGGCCAGCCGAACAGGATCAGCGGCGCACCGTCCTTGTGGCTCTGAAAGTGGCCTTCCATCGCCATCACCTTGACCGGCTGATGCTCCAGCGTGTTGAGGCCGTGCTGGTCGCCGGCGAGGATCTGGATCGGCGCCACCAGGGTCGCCATCCACATCGCCATCGAGAACATCACGCGGGGACCTGCGAGATGCGGGTCGCGCAGCAGATGCCAGGCGCCGACCGCGCCGACCACCAGCGACGTCGTGAGATACGCCGCCAGCACCATGTGCACGAGGCGGAACGGGAACGACGGATTGAAGATCAATTTCAGCCAGTCTGCGGCGACGAACTGGCCGTGCTCGTTGACGGCATGGCCGGTCGGCGTCTGCATCCAGGAATTGGCCGACAGGATCCAGAACGCCGAGATCAGCGTGCCGATCGCGACCATCAACGTCGCGAAGAAGTGCAGCCTTGGGCCGACGCGCTCGAGCCCGAACAGCATCACCCCGAGGAAGCCCGCCTCGAGGAAGAATGCGGTCAGCACCTCATAGGCCATCAACGGGCCGATCACCGGGCCGGTCTTGTCGGCGAAAGCCGACCAGTTGGTGCCGAACTGGTAGGACATCACGATGCCCGACACCACGCCCATGCCGAACGCGACCGCGAAGATCTTCAGCCAGTAATTGAACAGGTTGATGAAGACCTCGCGCTTTGTGATCAGCCACAGCGCTTCCAGCACCGCGAGATAGCTCGCAAGCCCGATCGAGAATGCGGGAAACACGATGTGGAACGACATCGTGAAAGCAAATTGCGCTCGGGCGAGTACGACCGCATCCCAGCCTTCGAACATCACGCACCATCCATCACTGCTCTGGCGTGGACCCTACCACGCCAGATGTGATGGCAATACGGGGCGGATTGTCTAGGGCTGCCGTCCTTTGCCCGCGGCTGCTGTTCTGATCAAGTCAGAAGCAACCCTAGTGCCTTGTTTTGACGCGTCTTCTCCGCGCGAGCCGATGTTCGCCTCGCGCCGGGAATGAGCCTAGCTGTTGGCGCTGAGCAGCCTGGCGACGGTGCGGTCGATCTCGTCGTACTGGCCTTCGCCGGCATGCTGGAAGACGATCTTGCCGTTCTGGTCGATGATGTACTGCGCCGGCCAATACTGGTTGCGATAGGCGTTCCAGGTCTGCGAGTTGTTGTCCTGCGCCACCGGATAGAGGATGCCGTGCCGCTTCAGCGCCGCCTGCACGTTGGAGGCGGAATGCTCGAACGGGAATTCCGGGGTGTGGACGCCGACCACGACCAGGCCGCGATCGCGGTACTTTGAATAAAGCTTGGTCACATGCGGCAGCGTGTTGACGCAGTTGACGCAGCCATAGGTCCAGAAGTCCACCAGCACGACCTTGCCGCGGAGATCGGCGAGCTTCAGCGGCGGCGAATTGAACCAGTTGTTGATGCCGACGAACTCGGGCGCGGTCTGGGCCTGCTCGGCCACCATGGTCGCCGCGACAGGCACCGGCTGTGCCGGCGCATCGGACTCCGCGCAGAGGCCGGGAATGACGGCGCCGCCGACGCCAAGGGCGGCAACGAGGGCGGATACAGCAACCAGGCGCAGGGGCATCGATATCTCCTCTTGGTCACAGGCCGATCTGGCCATTGGGATAGAACTGGGTGAGCCACGCCACGATCAGCGTGTCGTATTGCAGGTAGGACAGCGCCGCGAAGGCGATGATCACGACGCCAAAGCCTTGCTGCAGGCGCGGTGCGATCTGCGCGATGCTGCGCACGCGGGTGGTGACGGCCTGGCCGCCATAGGCGATCGCCAGCATCGGGATCGCTGCGCCGACCGCGTAGGTGACGAGCTGCAGGCTGGCCCAGGCGGTATCCTTCGAGGTCGCGACGATGGCCAGGATCGAGCCGAGCACCGGACCCGCGCAGGGCGTCCACACCAGGCCGAGCGTTGAGCCGAGCACGAAGCCGCCGAACAGGCTTTGCGACGGCACGGCGTTGCCGACGCCGCCGGCGGCGCCGGAGAGCCGGACCGACAGCCATTCGAACGGCGCCGGCCAGATCATCAAAAGGCCGAAGCCGGCGAGCAGCACGGCCGCGCCGGTCCGCAGCACGTTCGGATCGAAATCGAAGGCGCGCGTGATCGCGCTCAGCAGCAATGCCACGATGGAGAATGACATCACGAAGCCGAGCGCGATCATCGCGGGCCGCGCCTTGCGGGTCTGTCCTATCGATACCCCGAGCAGAATCGGCAGCATCGGCAGGGTGCAAGGAGCGGCGACGGTGGCGACGCCGGCAAGCAGGGCAAGGGCAAGGCTCAGCATCGTCCATCCATCAGAGGTCCCGCCGCGCCAAACGGCCGCGTCGGGATGCATGATGTTCTTCGCGGGGATGGATGGGGCGTTACCGCAAGCGGATCGCGCGCGGCGTCACGTCTGTGTGAAACGAGCCGCGGCCGACTTCACGCGAACCGGAGCTGTCGGGGCAGCGGCCCGTCCGGCCGCGTCCCTGGACCGGGGTGCAGATCAGGCCACCTCGCGCAGGTGCCGTTCGATCTCGGCGTCGACCTCCGCCGGTCGGTGCAGCTGCGGCAAATGGCCGGCGTCCGGAATGACCGTCAGGCGGCAGCCAAGTACCGCCGCGAGCTCCGTCGTCGGCGCCACCAGCAGCTGGTCGAGCGCGCCCACGATCATCGTCACCGGCAGCGTCAGCCGTTTCACGCCATCGAGATAGGCGAGGCCCTGGATCGCGCGGGCACAGCCGATGAAGCCTTCGGGATCGGTCTCGCCGATACAGCCGAGCAGTGCGGTGGCGATCTCCGGATGCGCCTCGAGGAAGGCGCGTCCGCACCAGCGGTCGGCGGTGGGCGCCGCCAGCGGCACAATCCCCCGCTCGCGCACCAGTGCGATGCGGTCGTCCCATGCGGCGGCGAAGGGCGGCGGCGCATCGGCCCGCGCGGCGATCACGCAAAGGCTGAGGATCCGGTCAGGATGGCGCACGCCGAGGCCGAACGCCGTCATGCCGCCCTGGGAGACGCCGATCACGTGAGCTCGCGCGATGCCGAGATGATCGAGCGCCGCGACCGCATCCGCCACCAGATCGTCCATTGTGTAGGGGCCACGCGGCGCCTCGGATTGTCCGTGGCCGCGGCTGTCGAGTGCGAGCACGCGAAAACCGCGGGCGGCGAGCGCGATCGCCTGGCGATGCCAGATCGCGCTGCTGGTCAGGATCGAATGGCAGAGCAGCACCGGCGCGCCGCCTTCCGGTCCGCCGATGCGCAGGCTGAGCCGCCCGTCCTTGCCCGGCACGTCGTGCCGGACAAAGCCCTGCCATGCCGCGGTTACGATCGGGGCCGGTTCAGTCGACAAGGCCCATCTCCGCGAACACGTCCTTGGCGATCCGAAAACTGTCGAGCCCGGCGGGCATGCCGCAATAGACCGCGACCTGCAGGAACACCTCGCGCAGCTCGGCCTTGCTCAGCCCATTGTTGAGCGCGCCGCGGATATGGACCTTGAGCTCGTGCGGCCGGTTGAGCGCCGCGATCATGCCGAGGTTGAGCAGGCTGCGGCTGCGCTTGTCGAGGTCCGGACGATTCCAGATCTCGTCCCAGCAATATTCCGTCGCGAGCTTCTGGATCGGCCAGTTGAAGCTGTCGGCGGCCTTCAGCGATCGCTCGACATAGGCCTCGCCGAGCACGGTGCGGCGGGTCTGCAGGCCGCGCTCGAATTTCTCGCCGCGGGAGTTTGCGTCGGTCATTTTCTTCTCCTGTTGAATTGCGTTCACGCCAGCGCAGGCTCAGCCAGCGGCGTGGTCCAGGCGTCGTAGCCGTAGACCCAGTCCGGATCGGTCGGGTTCTTGAGCCAGGTGTTGGTCCGCGAGCTCGCCTGCACGCGCGAGGTCCGCGGCTTGCGCGTGGCCTCGAAGCGTTTGAAGGCGTCGGAGACGCCGTCGCGATCGACGCCGGTCAGGCAGCGCGACAGCACCGCCGCATCCTCGATCGCCATCGCCGCGCCCTGCGCCATGTAGGGCGTCATCGGATGGCAGGCGTCGCCGAGCAGCGTGATGTTGCCCTCGCCCCAGCGCGGCAGCGGATCGCGGTCGACCAGCGCCCATTTGTGCACCGAGGGGCAGGCTTCGAGCACCTTGCGGACCTGCGGGTGGAAGCCTTCGAACGCCTTGCGCAATTCGCTGATGTCGCCGGTCGCCGACCAGGATTCCACGGTGAAGCCCGGCTCCGGCTGGCTAGTGACGAAATAGACTTCGCTACGGTCAGGCTTGACGTAATAGATCACGATGTGGCGATCCGGCCCCCACCATTTGGTGCAGTCGTCGATCGGATAGCCGTTGAGCAACGACGCCGGAAACACCGTGCGGTAGGCGATGCGGCCGGTGAAGTTCGGCTCGTCGCGGCCGAACAGCCGCTCCTTGACGAAGGAATGCACGCCGTCGGCGGCGACCACCGCGTCCACAGTCGCGGTGTGGCCGTTGGCGAATATCAGCGCCACCGAACGGTCGGCGCGCTGTTCGATCGAAATCAGCTTGTGATCGAGCCGGATGTGATTTTGCGGCACGGCGCTGGCGAGCGCCGCATGCAGATCGCCGCGATGCCCCAGCAGATACGGCGCGCCATAGCGCTCCTCGGCGGCGGGCCCGAACACCATGTCGAAGCGCACCTCGCCGCTGTCGTACTCCTTGTTGTTCCAGGAGCGCGGGTAGAACGCCTCGCGGCGCAGTACCGGCTCGAGATCCCACGCCCGCATCACCTTCATGGCGTTGCAGCCGATCTGGATCCCGGCGCCGAGCCGGGTGAAGCGCTGGGCCTGTTCGTACACCGTCACATCGATTCCTGCGCGGCTCAGCGCCGCGGCGGAGGCCAGTCCGCCCATGCCGGCGCCGATCACCGCCACCGAAAGTCTGCTCATTGTCGTTCCTCGTCGTTTGTGCCGCCTCACCGCCGGCTCCTGCACCTTTGTCGGTCAAAGCCCGCAGCGGCCGCAAACGAGTAATGCTGACGGAGCGTGACGTAGGCTCACGCCGCCGGCCGGAGCGGGCGGATCCCGCGTGCGGGCGCTGGGCTAGCGCTAGATGAACCTAGGTTGAATCGGTTTGACCGCGGGCTCGGTCCACCTCTCCCCGACGGGGAGAGGTCGATTTGCGCAAGCAAATCGGGTGAGGGGCCGCAGCTCCAACGAGAGACCGTCACCCCTCACCCGGCGCTGCGCGCCGACCTCTCCCAAGGGAGAGGTGAACCTCCGATGTCGCGCCAGCTCAATCTGCCCTTGCCGGCCTGTGAGCTGAGGTCACGCTGCCTGAGCATAACTCGTTTGCGCCTGGCGCGATCGCCCGCCAACGTTCCGGCGCTGCCGCATCGGCGTCTGCCGATGATGTCTAACGCGCGGCCAACATCAAGACATCCGAGGATCGACGCCCATGTCCACCATTACCAATGACGGCGCCACCCGTCTCGACGCGGTCGCAGCGCCATGGCACGCGCGGCTTTACGTCCAGGTGCTGATCGGCATCGCGCTGGGGGCGCTGGTCGGCTACCTCTGGCCGGATGTCGGCGCGGCGCTGAAGCCGCTCGGCGACGCGCTGATCAAGATGATCAAGATGGCGATCGCGCCGATCGTCTTCCTCACCGTGGTGCATGGCATTGCCAGCCTCGGTGACATGCGCAAGGCCGGCCGCATCGGCCTCAAAACCGTGATCTACTTCGAGGTCGCGACCACGGCGGCGCTGATCCTCGGGCTTGTCGTGATCAATCTGACGCGTCCCGGCGTCGGCATGCACGTCTCGCCGGCTTCGCTCGATTCACGTCTCGTCGCCTCCTACGTGACCCAGTCGCACGACCAGTCCGTGGTCGGCTTCCTGATGAACGTGATTCCGTCGACGGTGGGCGGCGCGTTCACCAGCGGCGACACGCTGCAGGTGCTGTTCTTCGCGGTGCTGTTCGGCATCGCCCTGCAACGCTTCGGCGAGAACGGCAAGCCGGTGCTGCAGGCGATCGAGAGGCTGTCGAAGATCCTGTTCATCCTGATCGGCATGATCATGCGGATCGCGCCGATCGGCGCATTCGGTGCCATGGCCTTCACCATCGGCAAGTACGGCGCCGGCTCGATCCTCGTGCTGTCGCACTTCATGCTGGTGTTCTATCTCACCTGCCTGCTGTTCATCATCGTCGGGCTCGGCATCGTATCGCGCCTCGCCGGCTTCAGCATCTTCAAGCTGATCCGCTATCTCAGGGAAGAACTGCTGCTGGTGCTCGGCCTGTCCGGCTCGGAATCGGTGATGCCGCGCTTCATCGACAAGATGAAGGCCGCCGGCTGCGCGGAATCGACCGTCGGCCTGGTGATCCCGACCGGCTACACCTTCAATCTCGACGGCACCTGCATCTATCTGACCATGGCCGCCGTGTTTCTCGCCCAGGCCACCGACACGCCGATGTCGCTGGTGCAGCAGATCGGTCTCGTCGTGGTCTGCCTGCTGACGTCGAAGGGCGCCGCCGCCATCCCCGGCAGCGGCTTCATCGTGCTTGCCGCGACATTGGGCTCGATCGGCCATGTTCCGGTGGCGAGCATCGCGCTGCTGCTCGGCATCGACCGCTTCATGTCGGAAGCGCGTGCGTTGACCAATTTCATCGGCACGGCGGTCGCGACCGTGGTGGTGTCGCGCTGGGAAGGCGACCTCGACCGCGCGCAGTTCGTTCGCGCCCTCGACAATCCGGACGCCGCCACGCTATCCTCGTGATCCCTCCGGAGACGCGACACGACCATGAGAAAGTTGCCACCGCTCAACGCGGTGCGGACATTCGAGGCGGCGGCGCGGCATGTGAGCTTCACCAAGGCCGCTGAAGAGCTGCTCGTCACCCACGGCGCGGTCAGCCGCCAGGTCGCGCTTCTGGAGGATTGGTTCGGCGTCAAGCTGTTCCGCCGCGCGCCCTCGCAGCTGACGCTGACCGCCGCCGGGCAGATCTACTATCGCGAGGTCACGGCGATTCTCGATCGCCTGGCGCTGGCCTCGATGGACATGAAGCAATACGGCTCGCCGTCGGTGCTGCGCGTCAGTGCGCCGCCGACCTTCGCGATGCGCTGGCTGATCCGCCGCATCTCCTCGTTCCAGCGCATGCGTCCCGATGTCGAACTGCGGCTGCTGACCTCGATCGGGCCGCTGAATGTCAACGACCGCTCGTTCGACGTTGCGATCCGCGGCAATGTCGGCGAGCCGGTCGGCTGGATGTCGCAGCACTTCATGACCGAGCTGATCGCGCCGGTGTGCCATGTCGACCTGCTGACGCGCGGGCAGCTCGCAAGCCCGGCGGACCTGCGGCATCACACGCTGATCACCTACCTGACGGAGCCCTACGATTGGCCGCGCTGGCTCGCCCAAGCCGGCGGCGAGATGAGTGCCGAGCAGGAGACGCTGCGGTTCGAGCAGATGTTCTTCGCGCTGCAGGCGACGCTGGAGCGCATCGGCATCGGGCTGTTTCCGCTGTTCCTGGTGATCGACGAACTGATGGCGGGTCAGCTTTGCCTGCCGTTCGGCGACCTCGGCCTGCGCAAGCGCGAATACCGCTCGTTCTATCTCGCAGACAATGAGAGCGCGCTGGCGATCGCCGATTTCACGGCGTGGCTGGCCGACGCCGGGCGCGAGACCGAGCAGTTCATGCTGGATTGGGCCGCCACCAAGGGCTGGAGCTTCTGAGGCTAGGCCGGGATCGCTTCGGCTTTGGAGTCCAAACAGAGAACGACCCGGCTGGGGGGCATCCCGGCCGGGTCGTTGGAGGGTACTTGGGAGGTTGGAACTAGGCAGGTGGAAACTGGTTAGTGGCCGCTTGATCCTGATGAGATCACACAGACCTCGGTTGACGGCTTGACGCTGCAATCCACCACCTGTTCACGGACCGGCACGATGCCGTCGCGCTGGGCGCGGGGGGCGATGTGCTGGCTCGACAGCGTGGCCAGGGTTGCAACCGCGCCGATCGGGACGATGAGGAAGCGAAGGGAAGGCTTCAGCATGTCTCTCTCCTGTTCGGCGGTTGGCGTTGCGTCGTTGGTGTTGGTTCTAGAGGTCGCGTTTTTCCGGGTGATGTCGTCGATTGTTTCAATTGTTTCGTCGCCGGACCTATTTGGCTTCGCGGACAAATGCCTGGATTGCCTTTATTCGTCTAATCTATTGAATTTGTTTGTATTTATGCCGCGACGCTATCCACGCCGGCGCCCTTCAGGAGGTCGGCGAGCTGCTTGCGGGCATAGAACATGCGGGTCTTCACCGTGCTCTGCGGGATACCGATGATCAGCCCGGCCTCCTCGACCGACTTCTCATGGTAGTAGACCAGGTTGATGATCTCGCGGTGGGCCGGCGACAGTTTGGCGACGCAGGCGCGCAGGATCTCGCTGGTGGTGGCGCGGTCGAGCGAAGCCTCCGGCGTGTCGGCGCCATCGGCGATCTCCAGCACGTCTTCCTGGTCGATATCCTCGTGCTTGCGCTGGCGCAGGGCGGTCAGCGCCTTGAAACGGGCGATCGACAGCAGCCAGGTCGAGACCTGTGAGCGGCCCTCGAACTGGGTCGCGGTCCGCCACACGTCCAGGAACACCTGGCTCACCAGGTCCTCGGCCATCGTGGTGTCGCGCACCATGCGCAGCACGAAACGGTAGACCCGGACGTTATGGCGGGCATAGAGCGTGTGCATCGCCGTGCGGTCACTCTTGCCGATACTCTCGAGCAGCATTTCATCCGAGGTCGCGCGGGCAGCGACAATGTGCTTCTTGGCTGCGTCGGTGATGGCGATGACGTTCGGCATGACAGGCTCCCAGTTCGCCGTTGGGCGGCGGTTCGTTGGGAGAATTGTTAGTTACGGCTGGTTTCTGGATGTCTGCGCGAAAAGTGGAAAATGGTTTCGTGAGCGGGATATTTGTTTCGTCGGTCGCCTTGCGACGAAACATTCGGGGGCAAAAGGCCAATTATTTCAATACGTGGAAAATCCGATCGACCGGAATCGGCCCGGTCGGAACGAATCCGCCTCGAACGTCTTGGAGGGTTTGACCTTACTCCGCCGCCTGCAGTGAGGGCGCCGCTTTCTTCGGGGCAATCCAGAACGCAGCGGGCCGCTCGAACAGGAAATTGGCCCGTGCCGCCAGCGCCAGCCGCCAGATCACGAGCGAGCCGGCGACCCCGACCGCGGTCACGATCAGTGCGACCAGGCCGATATCGTGGATCACGCCGAATCGCAGCAGCAGCGTCCGGGACGCGGCCATCGGCAGGAAAAAGGCTAGGTAGATCACAATCGAATGCTCGCCGCAGAAACGGAGGAAGGTCAGCCATTGCGCCCGCGCCAATAGCGTGCCGGTCACGATGATCGCGCAGGCGCCGGCAAGCCCGAGCGCCAGCGAGACGATCGGCCATTCGCTGACGTCGAGCCCGACCAGGCCGCCATTGACCAGCGCCCAGGCCGCCAGCCCGGCGAGTGCGAGACCAGGCCGCGCGCGGGCGCAGTCCGACAGCGCGAACACGTAAGCGGCGACGATGTAGCCGGTGAAGAAATAGACGAAGCGGGAGCAGAATTCGTCGATCACGGTCCAGCCGGTCACAATATGCGACATTTCGAGCACCGCGCCGATCAGCCAGATGATGAGCGGATGAACGTTGCGTGTCAGTTTCGTGACGACGAAGAAGATCGGCAGCAGATAGATGAACCACAGCGTGCCGAACGGCTCGATGAAGGATTCGAGATACATCAGCCCGACCTTGTCCCAGCCCGCCTCAGCGGCGAGCGACGGCGCCTTGAAGCCGAACTGGATCGTCACCCACAGCACGTAGAAATAGGCGAAGTGCATCACCTTGCGGTCGAGATAGGTGCGCCAGTCGCGGCCGATCACGACCGAGAGGAAAAGCCCTGAAATCAGGAAGAAATCCGGCATCCGAAACGGCTTTGCGAACATCACGACATAATGCATGAAGCCGGTCTGCTCGGCGGCCTTCTCGACCCCCAGCACCGAATGCATCATCACCACCATGATGATGCAAATGCCCTTGGCGTAGTCGACCCAGTCGACGCGCCCGGCCCCCAGGGAACCAGATGTCGCAGCGGATGTGCCGTTCATGGTCATGTTCGTCTCGTTTCGGCGGGATCGGGCGCATCATCGGCCCGACCGGTTTCTTTCTCCTTTATTCATACAAATGACATGCCGCCCAATCCGGGTTTTTCCGCTGCTTTCGGCGTTTCCCTTGGGCCGGCAAATGTTCTAAGAGGCGACGCAATCCACGGAATCATTAACCATAGGAAGCGGGTCGTCTTATGCGCATTGCCATGATTGGCACGGGTTATGTGGGGCTGGTGTCGGGCGCCTGTTTTGCGGATTTCGGTCACCATGTGACCTGCGTCGACAAGGATGCCGGCAAGATTGCCGCGTTGCATCGGGGCGAGATCCCGATCTTCGAGCCTGGCCTCGATGCGCTGGTCGCCAACAATGTGAAGGCGAAGCGGCTCGAATTCACCACCGAGCTGGCGCCGGCCGTGGCCGACGCCGATGCGGTGTTCATCGCGGTCGGCACGCCGTCGCGGCGCGGCGACGGCCATGCCGACCTCACCTATGTCTACGGCGCCGCGCGCGAGATTGCTGCCGCGCTCAAGGGCTTCACCGTCGTGGTCACCAAGTCGACCGTGCCGGTCGGCACCGGCGACGAGGTCGAGCGGTTGATCCACGAGGCCAATCCGCAAGCCGACGTCGTCGTCGCCTCCAATCCGGAATTTTTGCGCGAGGGCGCTGCGATCCGCGACTTCAAATTCCCCGACCGCATCGTGGTCGGCACCTCGGACGAGCGCGGCCGCAAGGTGCTCGGCGACATCTACCGGCCGCTGTCGCTCAACCAGGCGCCGCTGATGTACACGGCGCGGCGCACCGCGGAGCTGATCAAATACGCCGCCAACGCCTTCCTCGCCACCAAGATCACGTTCATCAACGAGATCGCCGATTTGTCGGAAAAGGTGGGCGCCGATGTGCAGGAGGTCGCGCGCGGCATCGGTCTCGACAACCGCATCGGCTCGAAATTTTTGCATGCCGGCCCCGGCTTCGGCGGCTCCTGCTTCCCGAAGGACACCCGCGCTTTGGTCAAGATCGCGCAGGACCACGACGTGCAACTGCGCATCGTCGAGGCGGTGCTCGGCGTCAACGACAACCGCAAGCGCGCGATGGCGCGCAAGGTCGCGAGCCTCTCCGGCGGCAACCTGCGCGGCAAGACCGTCGCGGTGCTCGGCCTCACCTTCAAGCCGGATACCGACGACATGCGCGAGGCGCCGTCGATTCCGATCGTCACCGGCCTGCTCGACATGGGCGCCAGGGTCCGCGCGCATGATCCGGTCGGCATGGAGCAGGCCCGCAAGGAACTGCCCGAGATCGAGTATTGCGACGATCCCTATGATTGCGTGCGCGGCGCCGACGCCATGGTCGTCGTCACCGAATGGGTGCAGTACCGCACCCTCGACCTCGAGCGGCTGAAGGCCGAACTGAAGCAGCCGGTCGTGATCGACCTGCGCAACATCTACCGTCCCGAGGACATGGCCGCCCACGGCTTTGCCTATGACAGCGTCGGCCGCGCGCCGCTGCCGCGGGCGTGATATCTGTTTCTCCCTCGCTCGCGCGACGGGCGAGGGAGACTGCAGAGCACACCGGATCCATATTGCCTCGCCAGTTCGATAGTCCGCTCCCGATCGATGCCGTGCTCGATGATCTTGATCGCACGCTCGACCGCCACAACGCCGCCGTCCTGGTGGCGCCGCCCGGCGCCGGCAAGACCACGCGCGTGCCGCTGGCGCTGCTCGATGCGCCATGGGCCAGGGATAAGAAGATCATCGTGCTGGAGCCGCGCCGCATTGCCGCGCGCGCCAGCGCCGAGCGGATGGCCAAGACGCTCGGCGAGCGCGCCGGGGAGACCGTTGGTTATCGCGTGCGGTTCGGCTCAAAAGTGTCGCGCGCGACCCGGATCGAGGTGGTCACCGAGGGCATCTTCTCGCGGCAGATCCTCGACGATCCCGAGCTGAACGGCGTCGCCGCGGTGCTGTTCGACGAATTCCACGAGCGCTCGCTCGACGCCGATCTCGGGCTGGCGCTGGCGCGCGACGCCCAGACCGGGCTGCGCGAGGATCTGCGCATCCTGGTGATGTCGGCAACGCTCGACGGCGCGCGCGTCGCAAGACTGCTCGGCGATGCGCCGGTGGTTCAGAGCGAGGGCCGCGCCTTCCCGGTCGAGACCCGCTATGTCGGCCGCAAGATGGACACGCAGGTGGAGCGGCAGATGGCCGACACCATCGCGACTGCGCTGCGTGCCGACGCCGGCTCGGTGCTGGCCTTCCTGCCGGGCGCCGCCGAGATCCGCCGCACGCAAACCTTCCTCAGCGAACGTGTGCAGGACCCCTCGGTCGAGATCGTGCCGCTGTTCGGCGCGCTCGATGCGACCGTGCAGGACCGCGCCATCGCGCCGGCGCCGAAGGGCACCCGCAAGGTGGTGCTGGCCACTTCGATTGCCGAGACCTCGCTGACCATCGAGGGCGTCCGCATCGTGGTGGATAGCGGCCTCGCGCGGGTGCCGCGCTACGAGCCCGACATCGCGCTGACCCGGCTGGAGACCGTGCGGGCCTCGCGCGCGGCGGTCGACCAGCGCCGCGGCCGCGCCGGCCGCATCGAGCCCGGCGTCTGCTACCGGCTCTGGGACGAGCCGCAGACCGCCTCGCTTGCCGCCTACACCGCGCCCGAAATCCTCTCGGCCGATTTGTCCTCGCTGCTGCTCGACCTCGCGCAATGGGGCGTCAGCGATCCCGCAAGCCTTGCCTTCCTCGATCCGCCGCCGACGCCGGCACTGAAGGAGGCGAAGTCGCTGCTATCAGAGCTCGGCGCACTCGACGGCGACGGCCGCATCACCGCGGAGGGCAAAAGCCTGCGCGCGCTGGCGCTGCCGCCGCGGCTGGCGCGCATGATCGTCGATTCAGCCCGTTTCGGCGCGGCGGATGCGGCCGCCGACATCGCGGCCGTCCTCACCGAGCGCGGGCTCGGCGGCGACAGCGTCGATCTCGATCACCGGCTCGATCAGTTCCGCCGCGACCGCTCGCAGCGCGCGTCGAGCGCGCGCAGCATGGCCGAGCGCTGGGCGAGACAGGTGGAGACGTCCCGAGGCGAGCAGGCAGAGCTCTCCACCGGCGTGATGCTGGCCTTCGCGTTCCCGGATCGTGTCGCGAAGAACCGCGGCAATGGCAGCTTCGTGCTCGCCAACGGCCGCGGCGCTGCCGTCGAGCAGACCTCTGCGCTGGCGCGCGCGCCCTACATCGCGGTGGCCGAGCTGACCGGCACGGCGGCGAGCGGCCGCATCCTGCTGGCCGCGCCGATCACCCAGGAGGAGATCGAGCAGCGTTTTGCCGAGCAGATCGAGAGCGTGGAGGAGGTGACGTTCGACCGCGGCGCGATGGCGCTGCGCGCGCGCCGCAAGCGGTCGCTGCATGCGATCACGCTGTCGGAGGCGCCGATGTCGCTGTCGCCGTCGGCCGAGACCGCGCGGATCTTCGCCGACGGCCTGATCGCGGCGGGGCTCGACCGGCTGCCGTGGTCGAAGCATTCCAAGCAATGGCGCGACCGCGTCATGTTCCTGCGCAAGGCCGAGGGCGAGAGCTGGCCCGATTTGTCCGACACGGCGCTGGCGGAGCGCGCCGACGACTGGCTGGTGCCCGCGCTCTACGACAAGACCGCGCTGAAGGATTTTTCCGCCGGCGACCTGTCGGACGCGCTGATGGCGCTGTTGCCGTGGGAGCTGCGGGCGCGGCTCGATCGCGAGGCGCCGACGCATTTCGAGGCACCGACCGGCACCCAGCTTGCGATCGATTACGAGGCGGAGCAGGGGCCGACCATCGCGGTGCGGCTGCAGGAGCTGTTCGGGCTCAACACCCATCCCTCGATCGCCAAGGGCGCGGTGCCGCTGGTGCTGGAACTGCTGTCGCCGGCGCAGCGTCCGGTGCAGGTGACGCGCGATTTGCCGGGCTTCTGGCGCGGCAGCTATGCCGCCGTCCGTTCCGACCTGCGCGGCCGCTATCCGCGCCATCCCTGGCCGGAAGATCCCGCCAGCGCGACGCCGACGAGGCGGGTGAAACCGCGCGGCACCTAACACGTGACGAATTTCGCGCACCACCGTCATTGCGAGCGAAGCGAAGCAATCCATCCCTCCACACCCGCGGAGCCATGGATTGCTTCGCTTTGCTCGCAATGATGGGAATCATTTCGCAGTCCGAGGCGTCGCGCTGGCGAGCGTCCGTCAACAGTGGTTAGATTTGCGCGTGGCCGGTCGCGGAGACCGCCTGAAACGATCGAGCGGGGCGTGTCCGGCCCCGCTGCCGGCGTTTCGCGGCCCAGATTAACCCTTCGCTCATCCTTTTCGCCAAAATGGCGGGCTCGTGCCCCCGGCGTCGCTCGCGGCAGGGCTGGTGGCGTGGTCAAATCGTGCGTTCGGTTATCCGAGTGGTGTCATGCGTAACCTGATGATCTTCGCGGCCCTCCTGATCGGGCTCGGCACCTTCATGGGCCAGATGGCCAGCAGGATGGCCCCCGCCGCCGCGACCACCGCGCCCGCCCCGAAAACCCTGGCGCCGGCCGTCACCGTGGCGCAGTCCAGCGCCCGCACGCTCAGCATTCCGCCGGACCCGCGCGGCCATTTCGCGACCGACGGCCGCATCGACGGCCAGCGCCTCAACTTCATGGTCGACACCGGCGCGTCGGTGGTTGCCCTGAACGAAAGCTCGGCCGCGCGCTTCGGCCTGCGCCCGACGCCGAACAACTACACCGCGCGCGTCACCACCGCCAACGGCACCGTCAAGGCCGCGCCGGCCCGCATCGCCATGATCCAGCTCGGCGACCTCACCGTGCGCGACGTCGACGCGCTGGTGCTGCCGGACGAGGCGCTGTCCGAGAACCTGCTCGGCCTGTCGTTCCTGTCGAAGCTGAAGCGCTTTGAATACGCCAAGGGCAGGCTGGTGCTGGAGCAGTAGGGATCTTTGCGACGGCGCGGCATTGCGCCAGATGTTCGCGGGCAACATCAGACCTGAGGCGCAGAGTGTCGACCCGGTCTCCTGGCGTGCTCACTGTAAGTCCCTTTCGTACTCCCTAATTTCGTGATCCTGATCGTCGACATTCGGATAGCGCTCTACCTGATAGCAGAAAACCCTATCACGCAACTTGAATATCGTGCGTTTTACACGCTCGTCGTTGTCCGGCGATTTTCCAATAAGAGATATGCCCAGACCGGCATCGTCGCCCGATAGCGCCAGCCCCTCCACCGCAAAAGAAAAACCGGATAGACACGCTTTCGGCAGGTCAGTCCATTGCCCATTGTGTTCGATGCGCATCGAGCGTTCCAAGTTTGCTCCAAACCCTTCCTTTTCCGGGTTCCGGTCGCAGACGCCTTGAGGGAGCGAAGTTCGATCCTCGCAAGATCTTGACCTTTGTAATTTTTGAAATTCAGAATCGCAACATCCGCCGCACACCAGGGACTAGAGTTCGCCTTACATAACGTTGAACTGGCAAATAGAAGACATAGAGCTGCAGCGAGCGCGATCGTTTTCATCGACATCCTCAGTATTTGTATCGATTCCAATCCGGCATCGGCGACCCCGTTGGCTTGCCGTTATGCCAATACTTTCTGTACCCATACCAAGACCCAACCCATGCGCTGTAACCGCCCAGTGCTCCGTCTTGGTACCCGCGCGCTATCCGATCATAGTAATATAGTCCTCCGCGCTTGAAGATTTCGACGCCTAACTCCGGGATTATGCCCCCTCTTGCTTTTGGTCTCTTCCGGGTAGTGTTGGGCGCCAAGGTCCCTCATTTACTTGAGGGCAGCATCCCATGCGCGCTCCGCGCTCTCGAAACCGATCCCCGCATTGCGGCTCGGAAAGTCGCCACCTTCGTCGCCGCCAAAACGCTTGATGCCAACGATGCCGCCAGAACTGCCGGGGTCGTTGGTAGTCGCCGGCCCGTTGACGCCGGGTTGACCGGCCCCTGTCGCAGGTTGTTGCGGCTGGGTTTGCGCTGGTTGAGTCGGTGTCGGCGGCGGTTGAAGCTGCGCCTGTTGAGTTACGCCATCCGCGGCGAACGGATCGTAGTCAACGGGAACGAGCGAGTAGTCATCGAAATCCGGCTGATGGTCCACCGGCACCAGAGAGTAATCGGGCATTGATCATCACCTACAGATATTGCGGACAGCTTCGGGCGAGCCCGTGCGTGACCGCACCTCGCGGAGAGGGCTGGGTTGGCTTTAAGTGTTTGAAGGCAAGTGCTTGAAGGATGGCTTGCGCGATGGCGCGGAAGTGTCGCTTCCGGTTCGGCTTACCCATCGTCCTCGCCGGGCCGTCGACCCTTCGAGAGCCGCTGAAGAAGCGGCCACCTCCAGCGACAACGGCGAAGCCGTTGCGCGGGGGTGACGAGGATGGTTTGCTCAGCTTGCTCGGTGTCATCACCCGGCTTGCCGCCTCCGCTAAAGCTTCGGCGTGCCCAAGGTCGCAAGCCTCGTCGAAGCCTTGGCGTAGACGGGACCGGGTGATCCAGTATTCCAGAGACGCCGGTGATAGAGCGAGAGGCCGCGGCGTACTGGATCGCCCGGTCCATGTGCGCAATTGCGCACAGGCCGGGCGATGACAACGGTAGATGAGGGCAAAGCTTCACATTCTCTCAGGGTGACGGTGAGGGAATAAGCCCCCGTAGCCCGGATGCAGCGCAGCGAAATCCGGGGCAGCATCCGCGGCAAGATTCCCGGATTGCGCGGAGTCTGTCATCGGGCGCGCGTTCGCGCGACCCGTTGGCTCCATCCGGGCTACGAGTTCGCTACGGACTTGCCCAATTTCGGAATATTGGAAGGGTAACGGTGAGTTGCCCGACGTGTCAAGTGGCTTGGTCGAGCACTGCTTGGTCGAGCACTATTCGACGCGCAGATTGCAGAGCGCCGAGAGCGGCTCAAATACGACAGTATTTTGCCGACGCCAAATCTGCCGTAATTATCAGCCACAAGCCGTCAATCCTGCCTTCCGCTGCGGCGATGCATTCGCTAAAGCCAGCGGCACTGTTCCTCCGCATTCCCACGAGGCCATTCCTGATGTTTCCGAAGCCGAAATCCGCGCTGGTTCCGAATACTTACGCCTTCGAATCCGAGCCGCTGGTGAAGCCGACCGGGTTTCGCGAATACGACGCGCGCTGGCTGTTCAACAAGGAAATCAACCTGATGGGGGTGCAGGCGCTGGGCATGGGGCTCGGCGCCTTGATCGCGGAGCTCGGCGTCAAGCAGGAAATCGTCACCGGCCACGATTTCCGCGGCTATTCCGCCTCGATCAAATACGCGCTGATCTCCGGCCTGATGGCGGCCGGCTGCAAGGTGCACGACATCGGCCTTGCCGTCACCCCGATGTCATACTTTGCCCAGTTCGATCTCGACGTGCCCTGCGTTGCGATGGTCACCGCCTCGCACAACGACAATGGCTGGACCGGCGTGAAGATGGGCGCCAACCGTCCGCTGACCTTCGGCCCCGACGAGATGACGCGGCTGAAAGAGATCGTGCTCAACGCCGAGTTCAACAACAAGGCCGGCGGCTCCTATCAATTCCATGAAAACTATCCGGCGCGCTACATCGCCGATCTCACCAACCGGCCGAAGCTGAAGCGCAAGCTCAAGGTCGTCGCCGCCTGCGGCAACGGCACCGCGGGCGCGTTCGCGCCGCAGGTGCTGGAGGCGATCGGCTGCGAGGTGATCCCGCTCGACACCGAACTCGATCACACCTTCCCGAAATACAATCCGAATCCGGAAGACATGGAGATGCTGCACGCGATCCGCGATGCGGTGCTGGCGCACAAGGCCGATGTCGGCCTCGGCTTCGACGGCGACGGCGACCGCTGCGGCGTCGTCGACAACACCGGCGAGGAGATTTTTGCCGACAAGGTCGGCGTGATGCTGGCGCGCGACATGTCGGCGATCCACAAGGACGCGCAGTTCGTCGTCGACGTGAAATCGACCGGCCTGTTCGTCACCGATCCGGTGCTGCAAAAGCAGGGCGCCAAGACCGCTTACTGGAAGACCGGCCATTCCTACATGAAGCGCCGCACCAATGAGATGGGCGCGCTCGCCGGCTTCGAGAAGTCCGGCCATTTCTTCTTCAACAAACCGTTCGGCCGCGGCTATGACGACGGCCTGGTGTCGGCGATCGCGATCTGCGAGATGCTCGACCGCGCGCCCGGCAAGTCGATGGCCGATCTGAAGGACGCGCTGCCGAAGACCTGGTCGTCGCCGACCATGTCGCCGCATTGCGCCGACGAGGCGAAATACGGCGTGATCGACGCGGTGGTGAAGCACTTCGAGACGCTGCAGCAAAGCGGCGAGCGGGTCGCGGGGCAAAAGATCCGCGATCTTGTCACCGTCAACGGCGTGCGCGTCACGGTCGAGGACGGCAGCTGGGGCTTGGCGCGGGCGTCCTCGAACAAGCCCGAGCTCGTCGTCGTGGTGGAAAGCCCGGTCAGCGAGCAGCGCATGCGCGACATGTTCGAGGCCGTCGATTCCGTGCTGCGCACCCATCCCGAGGTCGGCGAATACAATCAGAAGATCTGAGCGTAGCGCCCTAACTAAAGCAGAATGCAGTTAGGTTGAATCGGTCTGACCGCGAGTTCGATCCACCTCTCCCCGACGGGGAGAGGTCGATTTGCGGAGCAAATCGGGTTAGGGGCCGCAGCTCCAACGAGAGACCGTAACCCCTCACCCGCGCCTTCGGCGCGACCTCTCCCAAGGGAGAGGTGGACCTCCGCTGCCGCTCTAGCCCAAACTCATCGTGCTTAAGCTGTGCTCACGCAGCACTCGACGAATGTATCCTGCCCTGCAGAAACGAGCGGTAGGTTCGCTGCAGGCCGTCGGTCAGCGTGACGCTCGGCTTCCAGCCGAGCTGGAACAGATAGCTGGAGTCGAGCAGCTTCTGCGGCGGCCCGTCCGCCTTCGACGTGTCGAAACGCATCCGGCACCGCGCTCCGACCACGTCCGCGATGGTTTCCGTCAGCTCGCGGATCGAGACGTCGCTGCCGACGCCGATATTGACGTGCCGTTCGCCTGAGTAGTGCTTCAGCAGAAACACCAGGGCGTCGGCCAGATCCTCGACAAAGATGAATTCGCGTCGCGGCTTGCCCGTTCCCCAAACCTCGACCTCCTCCCGTCCTTCCGACTTTGCGGTGTGCATCTTCGAGATCAGGGCCGGGATGACGTGGCTCGAGCGGAGATCGTAGGTGTCGTTCGGACCGTAGGAATTAGTCGGCATCGCCGAAATGAAGTCGCAGCCATACTGCCGCCGGTAGGCACGGCACAGCATGATGCCGGCGACCTTCGCCGTCGCGTACCACTGGTTGGTCGGTTCGAACGGCGCGGTCAGCAATGCATCTTCGACGATCGGCTGCGGCGGCGACCTCGGATAAATGCACGACGAGCCGAGATACAGCAGCTTGCCGACGCCGGCGCGATGCGCTGCGTCGACAATGTTTGTCGCGATCATCATGTTGTCGTAGATGAATTCGGCAGGTCGGGTGTCGTTCGCCAAAATACCGCCGACGGTGGCCCCGGCAACGATCACGGCATCGGGCTTTTCGTGGCTCACCCAGCGCGTGACGTCGGCCTGATTGCGCAGATCGAGATCGGCACGCGCAACCTTCAGGACCTCGCAATTCTCCCGTGCCAGCGCGCGGACAACTGCGCTGCCGACCATCCCCGTGTGGCCCGCGACCCAAACCCGCTTTCCCGTCAGGGCGTAAATTTCCCGTCCTGCAGCAGCCCCCGTCACGCTGCCCCCTACCTTTGATTAATGTTATTTCGCATGTCGATACTAGGCAGACCGGCTTGAGGACGACTATAACGTGCGGGTCAATGTGATAATTGCCTTCGATTGCAGGATACTGACAGGGAAATGGATACGCGACCAGCCGGAACCGGCATGCCGGTCATTCCCCTTTACGCACCGTCGGTCGGGGACCTCGAAGCGACAAATCTGGCCGAGTGCATCCGGCAGAATCTCCTGATTCATGGCCCGTTCGTTGCGGAATTCGAGCGCGGGATCGCAGAGTTCGTCGGCACGGCACACGCGGTCGGCACCCACAGCGGCACTTCAGCGCTGCATCTTGCGCTGCTGCTGGCCGGGGTTAAGGCCGACGACGAAGTGTTGATCACGCCGCTGACGTTCATCGCCCCGGCCAATGCGATCCGCTATGTCGGCGCCTATCCGGTCTTCATCGACGTCGAGCGCGACACCTGGCAAATGGACGCCGCGCTGGCGGTGGATTTCCTGAAGCAGCAGTGCACGTCTCGCGACGGGCGTCTGTACAACAAGTCGTCGGGGCGCAGGATCGGTGCGATCGTCGCCGTGCATTTTCTCGGGATCCCGGTCGATCTCGATCCGCTGCTCGAAGTGGCGCGGGCGCACAATATTACCGTCATCGAGGATGCGGCGCAGGCGCTGGGGACGCGGTATCGCGGCCGGCGGGTCGGCAGCTTCGGCACGATCGGCTGCTTCAGCTTCCACGGCAACAAGCTGATCACCGCCGGCGGCGGCGGCATGATCGTCACCAACGACGCCGATCTCGCCCGCCGTGCGCGCTACCTTGCCAACCAGGCCAAGGACGACGCGGTCGAAACCTCGCACAAGGAGGTCGGCTACAACTATCGCATGACCAATCTTCACGGCGCCGTCGGATTGGCACAGCTGAGCAAGATCGATCGGCACATCGAGGCAAAGCGCCGCATCGCCGCGACCTATGCGCGGGAGCTCTCGAAGATTCCCGGCCTGACGCTGGTTCAGGAGAAGCCCGATACCTTCTACACCTATTGGCTGTCGAGCGTCGTGGTCGACGCCGCCAGGTTTGGCATGACGTCGCGCGAGTTGCTGATCTTCCTGCGCCGGCACGCCGTCGAATCGCTGCCGCTGTACGAGCCGCTGCATCTCAGCCTCGCGCACAAGGGCGCCCAGGCCGTCGGCGGCCAGGTCGCGGAGACGGTCAGGGCCAACGTGCTGTCGCTGCCGAGCTCGGTCGGCTTGACCGAGCAGGACCAGGCGCGCGTGATCAGTGCAATCGAGGCGGCATTCAACTCGTCCAGGCAATGAATATTGCTTTTCTATCCAACTGGGAGCGCACCGACACCTGGATCGCGGTCGGTGCCGAGCTGGCGAGACGCGGGACCAACGTCTTTTTCGTTGTGACCCGCGATGAATACGTCGCCAAGGCGATGGCGGCAGGGGTCGATCGCAGCCGCATTCTCTGGCTCAACCGCAGCGCCGCCGAGCAGGCGCAGTTCTCCCGGCAGGACGTCGAACTGCTCGAGCACTACGAATACGCCACCGGCGAGCGGGTCAGGAACTTCATCCTGATGGATCGCTTCATGCGCTCGGAGCGGCAGGACTGGGCGATGCAATACAGCCGCTACGTCTTCCGCGAGCTGCTGCAATTTCTCGAAGACAACAAGATCGACGTCGTTTCCGGACAGCCCGACAACATTCCGGACCTCATCGGCCTGATGATCCTGCGGTTCCGCGGCCGCGGCAAATATGCCGCGCCGTTCGAATTCCGCCTGCCGGAGAAGCGGTTCGTGCTGTGGGATTCGGCGATCGAGCAGACCCCGCACATCACCGGCGCGCGAACGCCCGACGATGTGACGCCGGAAGAGCTCGAGGCAGCGCGGCGATTGCGCAAGCGCGTTCGCGAAGGCGGCAAGCAGCGGGTGCTCTCAAAGGACCAGCAGCCCAGGATCGGCGCGTCCTATTTGCAGCGGCTGGCGCGCGGCTTCTTCTACCGGGCGCTCGTGGTCTCCCGCCACGACGTCTACATGTACAATCTCCGGAGCATCTTCTTCGATCTCAAATACCACATGATCGCGATCAACTACCGCCTGACGCGGCTGCTGTGGCGGTGGATCTTCGAGCGCGGCAGGGACGGCGAGCGGTTCGTGCTGTTCACGCTGAACTATGCGCCCGAGCATACGATCGACGTCGAGGCGCCGCACTTCGTCTCGCCGCTGGAGACGGTCAGGAACATGGTGCGTTCGATGCCGAGCGACATCGTGCTGTACGTCAAGGAACACCCCAACGCGCTCGGCATTCGCGGTCCCGCCGAGCTGTTTCGCATCAAACGGCTCCCCGGCGTCCGCCTGATCGACCCCTTTGTCGACAGCCACGATCTGATCAAGCGCGCCGAGGCAGTCGTGACGCTGTCAGGGACCGCGTCGCTTGAAGCTGCGATCTACGGCAAGCGGACCATCCTGCTGTCGGACATCTTCATCAAGAATTTTTCCACCTGCGAGCGGGCGTCCGCGCCCTGGGAGATCGGTGATCTCTTGCTCCGCAAGCCGGAGCGCGAATATTCGGAAGAGCGCGATTTGCGCTATCTGGCCTGGCTCTATTCGAACTCGCATCCGGGCACGGTGATCGAGCCGCTGACCGATCCGAGCTCGCTCGGGCCCGAGAATGTCGGGCTGGTGGCCGATGCCTATAGCCGCCTGTTCGCAACCATCCCGCGCGAAAGCACCTCGAGCGCCGAGATGGTGGCCGGCTGAGACCGGCCGTGGCGCGCAGCACTAAAGCGGGATGAAGTCGGGTTGAATTGGTCTCGCGGCAGACTGGCTCCGCCTCTCCTGCTTGCGGCGCCTCAGTCCGGCTGCTCGGTCAGCATCATGCCGACCGCGAGCCGGCGGCCAGCCCGGACCATTCCGCCGCGATGGATGCCGCCGGGATCGAACAGCACGCCGGCGCCGTTCGCCGAGGTCACGCGCAACGCATTGTCGAGCAGCGGCCTGACATAGCGGCTGTCATTGGGGATGTCGGCGCCGAACGCGCCCTTGCGCTGCAGTGCGCGCGGCAGCGCGAAGAACAGCTT
Organism: Bradyrhizobium ivorense; assembly: GCF_900696085.1. Classification (GTDB taxonomy): domain Bacteria; phylum Pseudomonadota; class Alphaproteobacteria; order Rhizobiales; family Xanthobacteraceae; genus Bradyrhizobium; species Bradyrhizobium ivorense. The sequence goes on along the minus strand of NZ_CAADFC020000005.1, from coordinate 180,049 downwards.
GCGGTAGCCGGGCTTGGTCCATGACAGCTCGGCATAGTCGTTGGCGCGCCGGATCATGCCGTCCCAGAAACCCCGTCCCGCGCGGTGGCTGCCTTTGACATAGGAGAACGGCCCGTTCTCCTCGCCGACCTCGTTGACGTAGATGATCATCTTGAGAAGGTTGTAGGTGGCGTCGACGTGAAAATAATCGCAGATCGAATCCTCGACGCCGACATCGACAAAATGGTTGGCCCAGAAATTGTCGCTCGGATCATTGATCTGGGGCACGATGTGCGAGACCACGACCTGCCGCTTCAGATAGGCGCTGGCGGCCTCGACGATTCCGGTGGCGCGCATGGTCTCGTTGAACCACGCATAGATCTCCGGATCCTTGTCGGGATCGATCCATAGCCGGGTTTCGTCGAACTTGCGCTGATCGGGCGATTTGCCGGCGAGCCGCTGCTCGAGCTCGCCGAAATATGGTTGCAGTCTGTCGGCCATATCAGCGAGTTGATCCGCGGACAGCTGAACCGCAAAGATTCCATCCTGCTCGATGGTGTTCAGGATCGCCTTTGCCGTCGTGGTTTTCGGCGCATAGGCGCTGCCTGCGGCCATGCGGCGCAGGCGTTGCGACACGATCAGGCGGAGATAGGTCGGCGAATGCCGCAGCATCCACTGCAGCTTGCGCTGCTTGTCCTTCGGCCGCGGCAGATGCTCGTAATCCGCCAGACGCCGGCCGGCGATCAGCATCATGCCGAAGGCGAACCGCTTCAGCGCCGCGATGCGGGTGCCGAGTCCAGGCTTCGCCAGGGCCTGACCGTAAGCTTTGTGGTTCCGGTAGTCGACGATCGGCAAATGATCGAGCGGGTATTGTCCCAGTCCAGGGCTCATGAACGCTGCCTTGTACAAAGTTCGAAATATGCGCTGCTTACAATATTTTGATGCAGCCGAATTGACAATGCGGGGCGGCCGTCCGCTGCGATCGGACGAGATGTGGAGCGGGATCACGCCGCCCGCAGCGAACTTAGGAAGCCGTCGAGCTCGCTCTTCAGCCATTCCGATTGCGACGACAGGCCGTTCGCCGCATCAAGCAGCTGCGCGGTCGCCCTGCCGGCCTGCTCCGAGGCCTGGTTGACGCTGACGATGCCCTTGCTGACCTCCCTGGTGCGGTCCGCCGCCTGCTGCAGGTTGCCGGAGATTTCCCTGGTCGCCGCGCCCTGCTGATTGACGGCTGCGGCGATCTCGCCGGAGATCTGGTCGATTTCGGCGATGGTGCCGCCGATCGTCCCGATGGCGCTGACGGCCTGGCCGGTTGCAGACTGGATGTCCTGGATCTGCGCCGAAATTTCCTCGGTCGCCTTGGCGGTCTGATTGGCGAGCGCCTTGACCTCGCTCGCGACCACCGCAAATCCCCGGCCATGCTCGCCGGCGCGTGCCGCCTCGATGGTCGCGTTCAGCGCCAAGAGGTTGGTCTGGCTGGCGATGCTCTGGATCAGCGTCACCACTTCGCCGATCTTCTGGGTGCCGGCGGCAAGGCCCTCGACCACGCTGTTGGTGCGGCGGGCTTCTTCCGCGGCCTTGCCGGCGATCCGGGTCGAGCGCGTCACCTGCTCGGTGATGCTGTTGATCGAAGCGGTGAGCTCTTCGGTTGCGGAGGCGACGGTTTCCACATTGGCCGATGCCAGCGTCGATGCGGAGGCGACCGCAGTGGCTTGGCGGATGGTTTCCGCGTTGCTGCCGTCCATCGAGGTCGACAGCGCCTGCATGGCGCTCGCCGCGGTCGCGACAGCCTCGACGACATCGCCGATCTTGCGCTCGAAGCCGGCCGCGAGCTCGCGCCGCGCGGCATCCCGCTTCTGCTTGGCCTGTTCGGCCGCGAGGCGATCGGCATTGGCGCGCGCCTCGGCGGCGCCGGCGGCCTCGGCTTCCGCCGTTTTGCTGGCGGCCGTCTCGAACAGCTGGCTCAGCGTGTGGGCGAGCCAGATCAGGATGCCGGCCTCGATCAGCAGGATGACGGCGTGCAACACCACGCGCCCGAAATCGGCGCCGCCGGGATAGATCGCGGCCGGCAGCACGAAGTTCAGCGTCAGATGATGCAGCGCGACCGCCACGGTGCCGGCGACGATCGGCCGATAATCGCAGTAAGCAACGAGGCAGGCCAGCGCCGCGAAGAAGTACATGTGCATGTCGACCTGCCAGGCGTGGCCGGCAAACTGGTAGACCAGCATCGAGACGCCGCCCATCAGGGCGACGGCGACGATCATGCGGGTTGCGGGGCCATTCCCCGACATCCGCCACGAGGCCGTCGCTGCGAGCGCCATCGCTACCATGAAGGCGGTCGGCATCAGCCAGTCGGTGTGCAGCACCACGCCGACGATGAGCGCGATCGGAACATGCAGCCAGAGCACCGCGAGCAGGATCTTGCTTGCGGTCTCACGCAAGGCGGCCATCTCATTGCCTTCGCCGGTCATCCCCAACCCCCAGATCGTCATCGCTTGCAAGACAGGCGGCGATCGCCCGCGGATCGAGGGTCAGCCAGGCACCGGCCGCATGCAGACGCTGCAGCCCGTCATCGCGGTCGGGCCGCACCACCAGCAGGGTCGGCACGGCCGTCATCCGCACGATCGCGGCATTGGCAGATGCCACGGCCAGAAGTGCACGCTGAGCTCCCCACCACGGCGGAAACGCCACCGCGACCACTTCAGTGCCGGCACGCACCTGCAGCGACAGCGCGGCGACCGCGACCCAGCTCGCGATCAGCAACGCCGCCGCGCCGAGCCACGCAGGCCGTTGCGTCGTCAGGACGATTCCCCCTCGCTCCATGGCGGGAAGATATCGCTGACGTCGCTAACTTCAGGTAAATGCTGCGCCGGGGCACGACCTCAGGGCGCGTGCCGGCAGCGTGCGTGTGCGCTTTACGCCGGCGGCACCGGCAGCGCGGTCACCGACTTGATCTTCTCCATCGCAAAGCGCGAGGTGACGTTCTTGAGCGGCACCGCCGAGATCAGCTTCTTGTAGAAGACGTCATAGGCCTGCATGTCGGCGACCACGACGCGCAGCATGTAGTCGACGTCGCCGGCCATCCGGTAAAACTCCATCACCTCCGGCATGGCGCTGACGGCGTCGGCGAATTTGCGCAGCCAGGCCTCCGAATGATCGGCGCTCTCGACCGAGACGAACACCGAGATGCCGAGCCCGATCTTGTTCTGGTCGACCAGGGCGACGCGGCGCAGGATCACGCCGTCGGCCTCCAGCCGCTGGATGCGCTTCCAGCACGGCGTCGAGGACAGCCCGACCCGGTCGCCGATCTCGGCGACGGAGAGCGAGGCGTCCTCCTGCAGCACGGTCAGGATCTTGCGATCGATGGCGTCAAGGCGGCGGCTGTCGGAAACATGAACGGTGGCAAGGTCAGTCATAGAAGAAAGTTCCATATGAAGGATTGATATCCCTCATATATAGAAAAATCTTCTAACGCAAGCGGTTCGTGGCCGGTCAGGCCGGCCCGGCCTCGGCGTGCTGGCTCAAAAACGCTTCAACTTCAGCACGTTGCGGTGCGGCATAGGCGCCCCCGTGACGGGTGCATTTCAGCGCTGCGGCGGCCGAGGCGAAGCGCAGCGCCTGGCGCAGCTCCTGCCCCTCGGTGACCGCCAGCGCAAACGCGCCGTGGAAGACGTCGCCGGCCCCCAGCGTGTCGACGGTGTGGACCGGGAACGCCGCCGTCTCCTCCAGCTCGCCCTGCTCGTTGAGCCAGATCGTGCCCCTGGGCCCGCGCGTGCCGGCCAGGAACGAGGGGGTGAGTTTTGCAAGCTTGTGCAGCGCCTGGCCGTCATCGGTGACGTCGGCGGTCTCCTGCAGCGGCTCGCTGGAAAACACCAGATGCGAAGAGGCGGTGAGCAGCCCCTCCCGCATCGACATCGCGCGGTCGACGTCGACCACGACAGGAATGCCGCGCCGCACCGCCTCGGCGCACAGCTCGGTGCAGAACGGCGCGCAGCGGCTCTCTGTCAGGATCGCCGCGCAATCCTCCAGCAAGAGCTCGGTCGGCGGCAGCTTGACCTTCCACAGGTCGGGATCGCGGAAGGTGACGATCGACCGCTCGCCGGTCTCGTCGATCATGATGGCCGAGATCGGCGTCACCAGGTCCGGCATGTGGATTAGATGGTTGGTGTCGATGCCCTCTTCCGCCATCTTGTCGAAGATGTAGCGGCTCGAGGTTTCCCGCGAATCGCCCATCGGTCCGCAGATCGAGGCGCGGCCGCCCAGCCGGGCGATGCCGATCGCCGCATTGAGGGCGTTGCCGCCGCAGATCTCGGCGAAGTGGGTGGCGTGCTCCTTGGAGCCGCGCGCCGGAACATTGACGCGGAAGGTCAGGTCGCGCACCGGCAGGCCGATGCAGAGAATGCGGGGCGGGACTTTCGGGGCGCCGTCTTGGAAATTCATGCGGGGATCCGTCGCGCTGGTTCCGTCAACTGCCAGAACAATGTCGGGATTTAATCGGCAGAACCATGTCCGGTTCCCGCTATTTGTCTGACGCGCTGCCGTCGTGGACCCAGCGCCCGAGCAGATGGTGGGCGATCGCGAACGGATGCGGGCCGGCGAGGCCGTCCGGATGCTGGCGCTTCAGCATCAGCGTCGCCTCGGCGCGGTCGAACCAGCGGGCATCCTCCAGCTCGGCGCGGTCGACCACGATGTCCTCGTTGGTGGCGCGCGCGGTGCAGCCGATCATCAGCGATGACGGGTAGGGCCAGGGCTGCGTCATGTAGTAGCTGACATCGGTGCAGCGGATGCCCGCTTCCTCGAAAATCTCGCGCCGCACCGCGTCCTCGATGGTCTCCGCCGCCTCGACGAAGCCGGCGAGGCAGGAATACATCCCGGGCATGAACTGCTTCTGGCGGCCGAGCAGCACCCGGTCGCCATGGGTGACCAGCATGATCACGACCGGATCGGTGCGGGGAAAATGCTCGGCCTTGCAGCTCGGGCATTCGCGCTTCCAGCCGCCGTCCTTCATCGCGGTGCGCACGCCGCAATTGGCGCAGAAGCCGTGGCGCTGGTGCCAGCTCACCATCGATTTCGCCATCGCGATCGCCGAGAGCTGCTCGGATGGCACCACGCCCTGCATCGCCATGCCGCGGAGTTCGGTGACAGCGACGTCGCTGCGGCCGACCAGCTTCTCGGCAGCCTGCGGCGCGATGCCCATGCCGAACACCGGCGCGCCGTCGCGCAGCCCTAGGAAGATCGTGCCGGGATTGGCGCCGTAGCTGCGGGCCTCGTCGAGCGAGAGCAGCGCGCGGGCGCCGCCATCCTCCTGCTTCACCACCAGCGAGTCGCGATAGATCACATAGGCTCTAGCCTCGCGATGGCCTTCCAGCGCGAACAGTTTTTCGTCGTTGCTGCGCAGATGCGCGGCGCGGTCCAGCACATTGGTGACGAAGGCCGGTTGCCCGAGCGGAAATGATTTCGATGCAGACATGAATCTCAACCCAACCAGATCTTGCGGCGAAGCGCGTTGATGAAATTCTGCACTTCCTCGGCGTCATGCGCCAGCGGCGGCATTACGCCCCAGACGGGACGCGGCCATGCAGCGTCGCTGGTGCGCCGGGCAATGACATGGACGTGAAGCTGCGGCACCAGATTGCCGAGCGCCGCGACATTGAGCTTGTCGCATTTGGTGATCTCTTTCAGGGCGCGCGAGACCCGGGAGATCTCGGTCATCAGCTGCGCCTGCTCGACCTCGTCGAGGTCGATGATCTCGACCGCGCCGTCGCGTCGCGGCACCAGCAGCAGCCAGGGATAATGCGCATCCTTGATGACCAGCACCTTGCACAGCGGCAGGTCGCCGATGTCGATGGTGTCTTTCTTGAGCTGCGAATGCAGTGACCAGTTGGCGGCGGGCATGAGGGGCAAATAATGCCTTTCTCTGTTCCCAGACAAGTCCCACAAACCCCGGTCACAAACCCTGGTCTCGCCGCTTGCTTTCCGGCGCTTTTGGCCCCAAATAGGGACCGGGAGATTGGCGGTGGACGAGCCACTCGCCAACCGGGTCAGGTCCGGAAGGAAGCAGCCCTAACGAGGTCCGGATCGGGTCGCTCGTCAGTCTCCTACCTGTTTTTCCGAGCGAATCGCGCTGGAATGGCGGTCTCCGCGCCCGGCGCTCGATTTTGGCTCCTATCCGCACGCCGGCTGCCGAGAGATTGATCAAGTTGCGGATCGACGCATGAACGACGCTGGCGACCCTCCCCATCCGTCCGGTGCAGGCCAGGGCGGCTTCGACCTGGGCGCGGCGGACGCCGCAAAACCCTACCGGGTTCTCGCCCGCAAATACCGCCCCTCCAGCTTCGAGGACCTGATCGGCCAGGAGGCCATGGTGCGCACCGTCTCGAACGCGTTCGAGACCGGGCGGATTCCGCAAGCCTGGATCCTCACCGGGGTGCGCGGGGTCGGCAAGACCACCACCGCCCGCATCCTCGCCCGCGCGCTGAACTACGAAAAGCCGGACGGCTCGGTGAAGGGCCCGACCATCCACATGCCCGACCTCGGCGTGCACTGCCAGGCGATCATGGAAAGCCGGCACATGGACGTGCTGGAGATGGACGCCGCCTCCCACACCGGCGTCGACGATGTCCGCCAGATCAACGACAGCGTACGCTATGCGCCGGCCAGCGCGCGGTACAAGGTCTACATCATCGACGAAGTCCACATGCTGTCGACGGCGGCGTTCAACGCCTTCCTGAAGACGCTGGAGGAGCCGCCGGAGCACGCCAAGTTCGTGTTCGCCACCACCGAAATCCGCAAGGTGCCGATCACGGTGCTGTCGCGCTGCCAGCGCTTCGACCTGCGCCGGGTCGAGGCCGACGTGCTGATGAAGCACCTCGGCAATATCGCGGCCAAGGAAGGCGTCGAGGTCGAGCCGGAGGCGCTCGGCATCATCGCGCGCGCCGCGGAAGGCTCGGTGCGCGATTCGCTGTCGCTGTTCGACCAGGCCATCGCCCATGCCGCCGGTCAGGTGAAGGCCGATGCGGTCAGGCAGATGCTCGGGCTTGCCGACCGCACCCGCGTCATCGACCTCTTCGATTCGCTCGCGCGCGGCGACCTCGCCGCGGCCTTCGCCGAGTTCCGCGCGCAATACGATGTCGGCGCCGATCCGGTCGTGGTGCTGTCCGACCTTGCCGAGTTCGTCAATTTCGTCACCCGCGTGAAGTTCGTGCCTGCGACCGCCGACAATGTCGCGTTCGGCGAGACCGAGCGCGTCCGCGCGCGCGAGTATGCGGCCAAGCTTTCGACGCGCGTGCTGTCGCGGATGTGGCAGATGCTGCTCAAGGGCATCGCCGAGGTGCAGACCGCGACGCGGCCGGCGGCCGCCGCCGAGATGGTGCTGGTGCGGATCGCCTATGTCGCCGACCTGCCGACGCCGGATGAAGCCATCAGGATGATGATGGAGCAGAACGGCGGCGGTGCCGCGCCCGCAACGTCGGGCGCTTCGGCCGCGTCGCGCGGCGCGCCGACCGCGTCGATGCCGGCGATGGCCTCGGTGCCGGTGCGGGCGCCGCAGGGCGGGCCGCGGGCCGATCTGGCTGCGCGGCCGCAGATGGCGGTTTCGGCACCCGATGCCGCGCCGACGCTGCGAATCACGAGCTTTCCGCAACTGATCGCGCTCGCCGGCGAGAAGCGCGACATCATGATGAAGAGTGCGCTGGAGGCCGATGTGCGGCTGGTGCGCATCGAGGACGGCCAGCTCGAGATCGCGCTCGAGCCGAAGGCCCAGCGCGCGCTGGTCACTGATCTCTCCCGCAAGCTCGAACTATGGACCGGGCGGCGCTGGACCGTGATCATCTCCAACGAGGCCGGCCAGCCGACGGTGCGCTCGCAGAACGAATTGGCGCGCAGCGAGCACCAGCGCGCCGCGGAGGCCGATCCGCGGGTGCAGGAGGTGCTGGCACGGTTTCCCGGCACCAAGGTGATCGAGGTCCGCCGGCTTGCCGCCGAAGTGCCGGTCGAGGATGCGACCGGCGAAGACCCGATTGAAACTTCCGACAGCGACGACGATTGATCTGGCTACAGGAACGAACGCATGGCTGATTTTCTCGGCATGATGAAGCAGGCAGCGCAGCTGCAATCGAAGATGCAGGCGATGCAGGAGGAACTCGGCAACGTCGAGGTCGAGGGCATTTCCGGCGGCGGTCTGGTCGCGGTTCGGATGACCGCGAAGATGGAAGTGAAGGGCGTCAGGATCGATCCCTCGCTGATGAAGCCGGAAGAGCGCGAGGTGCTCGAGGATTTGCTCGTCACCGCGCATGGCGACGCCCGCCGCAAGGCCGAGACCGCGATGCAGGAGAAGATGATGGCGCTCACCGGTGGCCTTGGCCTGCCGCCGGGATTTGGCCCGACTTAACGTGCGGTGGGATTAAGATGAATCATCGCTCTATTGCTCTTGGTCTGAGCATGATCTTTTCGGAAAACCGCTTCGCACTTTTCCGGATCATACTCTAATGGCCGCAAGCGTTGCCGGCCCCGAGATTGAACGGCTGATCCAGCTCTTGGCGCGGTTGCCCGGTCTTGGCCCGCGTTCGGCGCGGCGCGCGGCGCTGCATCTGATCAAGAAGCGCGAGGCACTGATGACGCCGCTGACCTCGGCGCTGCAGGTCGCCATCGAAAAAATCCAGGTCTGCAAGACCTGCGGCAACATCGATACGCAAAATCCCTGCACGGTGTGCACCGATCCGCGCCGCGATCCCTCGATCATCGTGGTGGTCGCCGACGTCGCCGATCTCTGGGCGCTGGAGCGCGCCAACGCGACCAATGGGCGCTATCACGTGCTGGGCGCGACGCTGTCGCCACTCGACGGCGTCGGCCCGCAGGACCTCACCATCGATCAGCTGGTGGCGCGCGCGCATGCCGCCGAGGTTAGCGAGATCATCCTGGCGCTCAACGCCACCGTCGACGGCCAGACCACGGCGCATTACATCACCGACCTGCTCTCGGAGGCCAATGTGCGGGTGACGCGGCTGGCGCATGGCGTGCCGGTCGGCGGCGAGCTTGATTACCTCGATGAAGGTACGCTATCGGCTGCGATGCGGCAGCGAACGCTGTTCTAGCGAACCGATTCCGACGAGGGATGCTGCGGCCTCCGCCAGGCGAGCCAGCGCGATCGCGAAAGGTCGCGCTGAAACAATGTGATAGGGTTGGATGACGATTCGGGGACGGTGATTCACGCTTCCTGCGAATCAGACACGGATTCACTGAAAATGACGACACACCGATTCGGCCTGCGCTCAGGCCTTGCGTTGGGCTTTGCGTTTGTGGCGGGCACACTCGCTGCGCCTAGCGCGATGGCACAGCAGGCCGAGGCGCCGCAGAAGCCCGGCAAGCCGATCCATGCCGGCGAGGTGCTGTCGGGGGAACTCAGCGCGCTGCGGGTGCGTGCCGGCAAGCAGGGCAAGCGGGTCGCGACCTACCAGATCACCAGCGAGCCGCGCCGCCTGCCGGCGCCGAACGGCCTCTGCAACCTCGAGACCGGCCCCGAAACCTTCCAGCTCGTCACCACCAGCGACGCGCAGACCACGCAGCTCAAGCGGCTCGTCGGCAAGGAAATCTCGGTCAAGATCGACGAGGTCGCCTGCGCCCAGGACGCCGGCCAGGTCAGCGAAGCCATCGTCACCAAATGGAGCGTGGTGACGAAGTAGAGGCTACGCCTGTCTTAACCTCCCCTTCAAAAGGGGAGGTCGCTTTGCTCGCCAGGGCAAAGCGGGTGGGGATCGTGTCTCTCCACGAACGTCGGCGCGTGCGGCTGACCCCCATCCCGACCTTCCCCCTTTCAGGGGGAAGGGGAAGGATGAAGCCCGTAGCCCGGATGCAGCGAAGCGAAATCCGGGGCAGTCGTGCAAGCCGATAGGTTTCCCGGATTGCGCTTCGCTGCATCCGGGCTACGAAGGCTAGATCCGCACCGGTCCCAGCTCGTCAAAATGTCCGCGCCGCTGCAGCCAGGCGAGCAGCAGCAGGCTCGGGATCGCGACCAGCACGCAGATCACGAAGAACGCCGACCAGCCGACATATTGCGCCACATAGCCGGCGCCGGATGACAGATAGGTGCGGCCGACCGCGGCGAGCGCGGTGAGCAGCGCGTACTGGGTCGCGGTGTGCAGCGGATTGCGGCACAGCGCCGAGAGGTAGGCGACGAAGATCACGGTGCCGATCGCGCTGGTAAAATTCTCCGCGGTGATCGCGAATGCCAGCGCCCATTGATTGACGCCGACATGGGCGAGCCAGGAGAAGGAGAGGTTGGCGATCGCCTGCACCACGCCGCCGATCCAGAGGCTGGCCGCCAGCGAATAGCGCCGCGCCACGAAGCCGCCGGCAAAGCCGCCGATCAAGGTCGCGGCAAGGCCGACGCCCTTGACGATCGCCGCGTAGTCGACCTTGGAAAAGCCGATGTCGATCACGAATGGCGCGGTCATGGTGCCGGAGAAGGCGTCGGTGAACTTGAACAGCACCACGAAGGCCAGCGCCGCGAGCGCGTCCTTGCGGGTCAGGAACTCGGAGAACGCGCCGAGCGCGGCATGAGCGACACGCTCGGCGGCGTTCTGCGCATGCGTGGCGGCCTCCGCGCCTTTCGATTGGGCGGGCTCGGTCGCGGCGAGCGCAGTGACGGCGCCGATCAGGATCAGCGCCGCCATCACCACATAGCCCCACATCCACGCCGACGGACGGGCAAGGCCTGACGATTCGAAGCCGCTGACGATGAACAGCGCGCCCGCGGTCGAAACCAGCATGCCGACGCGATAGGCCGCGACATAGGACGCCATGCCGGCGGCCTGCTCGCTCTCGGGCAGGCTCTCCACGCGAAAGGCGTCGACCACGATGTCCTGCGTCGACGACGTGGTTGCCACCAGCAGCGCGGCAAAGGCGGCAAACCACGGTGAGCGCGCCGGATCGGCCATCGCCAGCACCAGGATCGCGGCGATCAGCAGCAATTGCGAGAACAGCAGCCAGCCGCGGCGGCGCCCGAACACCTGCGTGAACAGCGGCACATGCAGCGCATCGACCAGCGGCGCCCACAGGAACTTGAGCGTGTAGGGCGTACCGATCAGCGCGAGCAGACCGATGGTGCCGAGATCGACGCCGGCCTCCTTCATCCACACCTGCAGCGTCGATCCCGACAGCGCCAGCGGCAGCCCCGACGAGAAGCCGAGCAGCAGCACGATCAGCACCCGCGGTTGCAGGTAAACCGCAAGGCTGTCGCGCCAGGAGGTGGACTTTAGTGTCTGCTTTTGCGTTGCAGGCACGTCTGACGTCGCTTCAGGTGCGGTCATAGGCCGTTGGTAGCAGATTCGAGCCACAAAGAGGGTGTCATCGCCCGGCTTGACCGGGCGATCCAGTATTCCAGAGGCCTATCCGCCGCCACCGGCAATCTCCGGGTAAAGATCAATCCAGCCCGGATTGTCCTTCTCAATGAGGGCAATTTTCCAGGCGCGGGACCACTTCTTCAGCCGCTTCTCACGCTTGATCGCGTTCTCCGGGTCATCGAATTGCTCGAAATAGACGAGCTTCACGACGTCGTACTTTTCGGTGAAGCCTTCGACGAGTTTCAGCTTGTGCTCGCCCACGCGGCGGATGAGGTCATTTGTCACACCGATGTACAGCGTGCCGCCGATGTGGCTGGCGAGGATGTAGACGTAATAGTGACGTGCTCCCATCTGCCGCCTCTGGGATACTGGATCGCCCGGTCGAGCCGGGCGATGACAGCGAGTATGTTGGCAAAATCACTCGATGACAATCACTCTCCCAAGTGCGGTCATAGAGCGTTCGTACGAAATGCGGCCCCACAAAGACTGTCATCGCCCGGCTTGACCGGGCGATCCAGTATTCCAGAGGCCTATCCGTCGTCTGCAGCAAATCTATTGTCGTGCCAATGTAGAGCGTGCCGCCGATGCGGCTCGCAAGGGATGTAGATGGAGTAGGTGCGCGTTCCCAACTTCCGCCTCTGGGATACTGGATCGCCCGGTCAAGCCGGGCGATGACACCGAATATTTGGCGTGCATCGTAGACGACACCTACTCCCCCGCCTGCAGCTTGCGCGGGGCGGGGAATAGCTCCGGTGTGGCGGCCTTGACGAAGCGGGGGACTTCGATCGGGGCTTCGGACTTGCTGAAGTCGAGCTCCTCGATGCGGCCGGCGCGCTTTTCGATCTTGTCGGCGGAGATCAGGATCTGCCTGACGTCCTCGTTCACCTGGCCGAAATGGGTCTGCAGCTTGAGCACGCGCTCGCGGAGGCGGCCGAGGTCGTCGCCGAGATGCATCACCTCGTTGCGGATCTGGTCGGCGGCGTCGCGGATGCGGGCGTCTTTCAGGATCTGCTGCATCACCTGGATCGCCAGCATCAACAGCGACGGCGACACCAGCACGACGCGGGCGCGATAGGCCTTCTGCACCACGTCGTCGAACCCGTCATGGATCTCGGCATAGACCGATTCCGAGGGCACGAACATCAACGCGGTGTCCTGGGTCTCGCCCGGGATCAGGTATTTTTCCGCGATGTCGCTGACATGCTTGAGCACGTCGGCGCGCAGCCGCTGGCTGGCGAACCGGCGCTCCTCGTCGCTGCGCGCGTCGTGCAGCGCGGTCATCGCCTCGAGCGGAAATTTGGCGTCGATGCAGAGCGGGCGCTGGTCGGGCAGGAACACCACGCAGTCCGGCCGCTTGCCCGACGTCAGCGTGTACTGGAACTCGTAGGAGCCCTTCGGCATGCCGTCCTGGACGATCGCCTCCATCCGCGCCTGGCCGAACGCGCCGCGCGACTGCTTGTTGGCGAGCACGTCGCGCAAGGTCGTGACCTGGGTGGTGAGCTCGCCCAGGTTCTTGTGGGCGTGGTCGATGATGCCGAGCCGCTCATGCAGCACGCGCAGCGAGTCCATCGTGTTGCGGGTCGATTGTTCCATCGACTGGCCGACCCGGTGGGTGACCGAGTCCAGCCGCTCGTTGACCGCCCGCGCCATCTCGGCCTGGCGGCCCGCCAGCGCCTGCGCCATGGCGTCGACCCGGCCGGAGGCCTCGCTCTGGGCCCGCAGCATGTCGGCGAGCCGCTCCTCCAGCTCGTCGGCGCGGATGGTCTGGGCCATCGCCAGCTCGGCGCCGCGCCGGCTGGCGCGGGCGATCACCACGGCGATGGCGAACAGCAGCACCAGCGCCAGCGCGCCGAGGCCGATCAGCGCATCGGAGACGCGGACCGGCAGGTCGCCGATCATGAGGAGAATCTCGTTCATGTCGGCCGTTGTAGCCGATTCGCCGGCCATGGCGAACGAAGAGGGAACACTTATGGTTAATGGAACGTCAATTTTCGTGGTTAACGCGGTGTGAAGAAACGTGGTTAAGGCTGCCTTAACCGGTTCCGGAGCGCATTGACCCCCGGATAGCGTCGGCTTAAATCGCGCGCATGGCACTTAGAGAAATCATCATCCTGCCGGACAAGCAATTGCGCCTGGTGTCGAAACCTGTCGAGAAGGTGACGCCGGAGATCCGCAAGCTGGCCGACGACATGTTCGAGACCATGTATGACGCGCCCGGCATCGGGCTCGCGGCGATCCAGATCGCCGAGCCGCTGCGGCTGATCACCATGGATCTCGCCAAGCGCGACGAGAACGGCGAAACCCAGCCGAAGCCGCGGGTGTTCATCAATCCCGAGATCATCGCGCGCTCCGAGGAACTGTCGGTCTATGAAGAGGGCTGCCTGTCGATCCCCGAATATTACGAGGAGGTCGAGCGGCCGGCGCGGGTGCGCGTCCGCTATATGGACCTCGACGGCAAGCTGCACGAGGAGGACGCCGACGGGCTGTTCGCCACCTGCATCCAGCACGAGATCGATCACCTCAACGGCGTGTTATTCGTGGACTATCTGTCGAAGCTGAAACGCGACCGTGTCTTCAAGAAATTCGAGAAGGCCGCCAAGCGCGCGGCAGAGTAGCTTCGTCATCAAGGCTCGACTCCCTCTCCCGCTTGCGGGGGAGGGGGGGGGGTGGCGGTCTTTCCGCGAGTCGTATCGCGGAGATAGCCTCCACCCGGATCGCACCTTCGATGCGACATAGCCGAAGCTTTTGCTTCGGCGTCACTTAGAGACGGCCGCCGAAGGCGGCCTATGCCTCCCCGCAAGCGGGAGAGGCAAACCGAATTCGCGGAAAGACCCGCGCGCTTCATATGCGTTCCTCTCCCCGCAAGGGGTAGGAACAGACCGAGTTCTCGTCATGTCCCTCCGCCTGATCTTCATGGGCACGCCTGATTTCGCGGTGCCGACGCTGCTGGAGCTCGTGGCCCACGGTCACGAGGTGGTGGCGGTCTACACCCGCGCGCCGAAGCCCGGCGGGCGCCGCGGCCTGCAATTGCAGCCGACCCCGGTCGAGCAGGAGGCGCGGCGGCTTAACATTCCCGTGCTGACGCCGAAGACGCTGAAGACGGCCGAGGCGCTCGACGAGTTCCGCGCGCACGAGGCTGATGCGGCCGTCGTCGTTGCCTACGGCATGATCCTGCCGCAGGCCATTCTCGATGCGCCAAAGCTCGGCTGCTTCAACCTGCATGCCTCGCTGCTGCCGCGCTGGCGCGGCGCCGCCCCGATCAATCGCGCCATCATGGCGGGCGATGCCGAAAGCGGCGTCATGGTGATGAAGATGGATGTCGGGCTCGACACCGGCGACGTCGCGATGGCCGAGCGGCTGCCGATCTCGGACAGCATGACGGCCGCCGACCTGCACGATGCGCTGGCGCCGCTCGGCGCCGACCTGATGGTGCGCGCGATGGGCGGGCTGGAGCGCGGCGGCCTGCAGCTCACCAGGCAGAGCGCGGACGGCGTCACCTACGCCGCCAAGATCGAGAAGGCCGAGGCGCGGATCGACTGGCACCAGCCCGCGCATGCGGTGCTGCGGCACATTCACGGGCTCTCGCCGTTCCCGGGCGCCTGGTGCGAACTCGCCGGCGAAGGCGAGCCGGTGCGGCTGAAGATTCTGCGCTGTGAGCTCGCCAAGGGTTCGGGTGCGCCCGGCGATGTGCTCGACGATAACCTTGCGATCGCCTGCGGCGACGGTGCGATCCGGATTCTCGAGCTGCAGCGCGCCGGCAAGGCGCCGATGAAGGCGGCCGACTTCCTGCGCGGCACGCCGCTGAAGCCGCCTGCGCGGCTCGTCTGATGCCGCGCTACAAGCTCACCATCGAATATGACGGCACGCCGTTCTCCGGCTGGCAGATCCAGGACACTGCGCCGACCGTGCAGGGCGCGCTGGAAGCCGCGGTGAAGGCGATCTGCGGCGAGGACGTGCGCGTCCACGGCGCCGGCCGCACCGACGCCGGCGTTCATGCGCGCGGCCAGGTCGCGCATTGCGACATCGCAAAGTCGTTTCCGCGCGGACGCCTGCGCGACGGGCTGAACGCGCATCTGCGTCCGCATCCGATCGCCGTACTCGCGGCCGAGATCGTGGCCGACGATTTCGAGGCGCGCTTCTCGGCAATCAAGCGGCATTATCTCTACCGCATCGTCAACACCCGCGCGAACCTCGCGCTCGACATCGGCCGGGTCTGGCGCGTGCCGCGCGCGCTCGATGCGGCGGCGATGCACGCGGCCGCGCAGCGGCTGCTCGGCAAGCACGACTTCACCACCTTCCGCGACACCGAGTGCCAGGCCAGATCGCCGGAGAAGACGCTCGACCAGCTCGACGTTGTCAGAGAGGGCGACGCGGTGAACATCGTCACCTCGGCGCGCTCGTTCCTGCACAGCCAGGTGCGCTCGATGGTGGGGTCGCTGGTCTGGGTCGGCGAGGGCCGCTGGAGCGCTGACGATCTCGCCGCCGCGCTCAAAGCCCGCAACCGTGCCGCCTGCGGCCCGGTCGCCCCGCCGGAGGGGCTATATCTGGTGCGGGTGGATTACTGATAACCCCAATCCCTACTGTGCATGGGGTTGTTTTTCGAGGTTTGGTCTAGCCGAGCGCGAAATACCGGTCGAGGATGCCGCGATAGACCCGGGTCAGCTTCTCCAGATCGGACACCGGGGTGCGCTCGTCGACCTGGTGCATGGTCTGGCCGACCAGGCCGAACTCGATCACCGGGCAGTAGCTGGAGATGAAGCGCGCATCGGAGGTGCCGCCTGAGGTCGAGAGCTCCGGCCTGCGGCCGGTGACCTCCTCGATCGCCGCCACGGCAAGATCGGTGAACGGCCCGGGCTTGGTGACGAACACGTTGGAGTTCGACGGCGCCCAGTCGATGCGGGCGCGGATGCGGTTGCCGCAGGCTTTTGCGAGCCGCGCGTCGACCAGCTGGCGCAGGCTCTCCTGGGTGTGGTTGTCGTTGTAGCGGATGTTGAATTTCGCCCGCGCCTGGCCCGGGATCACATTGCCCGCGGTGTTGCCGACATCGACGGTGGTGAATTCGAGGTTGCTGGCCTGGAATTGGGTGCTGCCATGGTCGAGCGGCTCGTCGCTCAGCGCTACGATCAGCCGCGAGATATCAGGCACCGGGTTCGAGGCGCGGTGCGGATAGGCGACGTGGCCCTGCACGCCGTCGACAACGAGCGTGCCGGACTGCGAGCCGCGCCGGCCGACCTTGATCATGTCGCCGAGCACCTCGACATTCGACGGCTCGCCGAGCACGCAATGGTCGAATCTCTCGCCGCGGTCGGCGCACCATTTCAGCAGCTTGACGGTGCCGTTGATCGAGACGTCTTCCTCGTCGCCGGTGATCAGGAACGAGATCGAGCCGTTGCCGTCTCCTCGCGGCTTGCCGTCATGCTCCCTGAGATATTGCAGCACCGCGGCGACGCTGCAGGCGATGCCACCCTTCATGTCGACCGCGCCGCGGCCGTAGAGATAGCCGTCCTTCACCTCACCGGAGAACGCGCCGACCGTCCATGCGGCTTCGTCGCCCGGCGGCACCACGTCAGTGTGGCCGGCGAAGGACAGATGCGGCGCGGCGGTGCCGATGCGGGCATAGAGATTGTCGACGTCGGCGGTGCCGGGCTCGGAGAAGGTCACGCGATGGACCTCGAAGCCGGCGGCCTTCAGCAGGTTTTCCAGGACTCCGAGTGCGCCGGCATCCGCAGGCGTGACGGACGGGCAGCGGACGAGATCGCGGGTGATCGAAACGGCATCGCTCATGCCTCCCGCTTAACACGCCACACCGGAGGTGGGCCAGCTTTGTGCGGCTCGATTTCGAGCTCGCTCTGCTGATCCCAGCCCTGCGTGGCACGCGGCCTGATGTCGCGGTCGTGGCGCGGCCGCGCCTGAACTTTCCGCAGCGGATTGGCGCCGTAGCGGTTGGGGTATCGGGTACCGGGTAAACATGCGAGCTCGATGAAGGCCCAGATGTACAGCAGGAAGGCGATCGCGCCGACGATCGAGAGCGCGTAGACATTCTCCGGCAGCCGGCCCGCGAATTGATTGATCAGCCCCGGCACCACGAAGAACGGGATCATCCACCACGCGCTCTTGTCGCGGTCGTGCAGCCGCTTGATCGACACCGCGAGATAGACCCAGGTGAACAGCGCCGTTCCGCTCGCCTTGACCAGCAGCGCGGGCAACTGGCGGACGGTCAGCGACCGGTACGTGTCGGGATCGAGGACGCGGAAGATATCCTCGACATTGAAGCCGAACGAGGCGCCCTTGCCGGCAAGCCCGATTGCGATCAGCAGCGCCGCCAGGAACACCATCCAGCAGACGATGACCAGCGCACCGAGCCAGAACTTGGCGCGGTTGATGCGGCCCTTGAAGCTGAACAGGTACCAGGCCCAGTCCATGGCAAACTCCGGGCGGCAATCTTCGCGGCCCGGAGTCTTTGTCGTTGGTGACGATAACTTGGTTCGAGAAGCCCGACCCGTCACCCTGAGGGGGTGTGAAGCTTTGTCCTCCCCCACCGCTGTCATCGCCCGGCCTGTGCGCAATTGCGCACATGGACCGGGCGATCCAGTACGCCGCGGCCTCTCGGTTCATTCACCACCGCCTCTGGAATACTGGATCACCCGCATGCGCGGGTGATGACACTGAGCAAGTTGAGCTAACCAACCCGTCACCCTGAGGTGGCCGCTTCTTCAGCGGCCCTCGAAGGGTCGACGGCCCGGCTGGTGGCCGTGCATCCTTCGAGGCTCGCCCAGCAGCGCAATTGCGCTGCAAGGCTCGCACCTCAGGATGACGGGTCGCACAGCAGGCGCTCCTTCCGATCAGTCGCGCAGCAGCTCGTTGATGCTGGTCTTGGTGCGGGTGCGCTCGTCGACGCGCTTGACGATCACGGCGCAGGCCACCGCCGGGCCCGGCTGGCCGTTCTTCAGCGGCTTGGCCGGCAGCGTGCCGGGCACCACCACGGCATATTCCGGCACTTCGCCAACAAAAACCTCGCCGGTCTCGCGGTCGACGATCTTGGTCGAAGCGCCGAGGAACACGCCCATCGCCAGCACCGCGCCCTTGCGCACGATCACGCCCTCGGCGACCTCCGAGCGCGCGCCGATGAAGCAATCGTCCTCGACGATCACGGGCTCGGCCTGCAGCGGTTCGAGCACGCCGCCGATGCCGACGCCGCCGGAGATGTGGACGCGCTTGCCGATCTGGGCGCAGGAGCCGACCGTCGACCAGGTGTCGATCATGGTGGCTTCATCGACATAGGCGCCGAGGTTGACGAAGGAGGGCATCAGCACGACGTTGCGGGCGATGAAGGCCGAGCGGCGGACGATCGCGCCCGGCACCGCGCGAAAGCCGGCGTCGCGAAAGCGGTTCTCGCCCCAGCCGTCGAACTTCGAGGGCACCTTGTCCCACCACGACGCCTTGCCCGGGCCGCCCGCGATCTGGCCCATGTCGTTGAGGCGGAACGAGAGCAGCACCGCCTTCTTCAGCCACTGATTGACCTTCCACTTGCCGCTGGCCTCGCGCTCGGCGACGCGGGTCTCGCCCTTGTCGAGCAGCTCCAGCGCATGATCGACCGCCTCGCGGACCTCGCCCTTGGTCGAGGTCGAGATGCCCTCGCGGGCGTCGAACGCGGCGTTGACGGTGGTTTCGAGGGCGGACAGCGACATCGGGACGATCCTTGGACGTAGCGGGATTATGACGGGAATTTTGCAGGGCTTTTTCGGGATTTGGGCCCGCGGAGTCAAGGCTGACTCGACCGTGCAGCCCGGATGCAGCGAAGCGCAATCCGGGATCCTTGCGGCAGGCGGAGGCGCCCGTCCCGGATTTCGCTTCGCTGCATCCGTGCTACGGTTTCAGTGGCGTCCCGCTCAACCGCTGCAAGAATACGGTCAGATCGTCGGTGACATGATCGACATGGGCGGCGTCGCGGCCCTCGAGCTCCCAGGTCTCGCGCACCACCTCCTGGCTGCCGTCGGGGACGACTAGCACGGTGACCATGCCGAGCTGATGCGGCACCACCAGATTGCGCGCGAGGTCCTCGAACATCGTGGCTTTCGCCGGGTCGACGTCATGCAGCTTCAGGAATTTCTGGTAGGTCTGCGGCGCCGGCTTCGGCTCGAGGTCGGCGGCGATGATGTCGAATACGCCGTCAAAGTGATCGGTGATGCCGAGCCGGCCGAGCACCGCATCGACATGGTCCACCGAGCCGTTGGTCAGGATCAGCTTGCGCCCCGGCAGCTTTGCGATCGCAGCGCCCATCGCTGGATTCGGCTGCAGCGGCGAATGGTCGATCTGGTGCACATAGGCGAGGTAGTCGTCGGCACTTACGCCGTGCTCGGTCATCATGCCGCGCATCGTGGTGCCGTAGCGCAAATAATAGTCCTTCTGCAGCACCCGTGCCTCCTCCGGCGAGATCTTCAGCCAGTTGCTGACGAACTCGCCGATCCGCGCATCGACCTGCTGCCACAGATTGACGTGGTGCGGATACAGGGTGTTGTCGAGGTCGAACACCCAGGTCTCGACATGGCCGAAGCTGCGGGGAGTTTTCATGAGCGCCTCATTCACGGCATCGCAAAGCGCAGCGTCTTGCCGCCGCTGGTCATGTCGACGGTGGTGAAGCCGGCGACGGCGAGGCCGCGGTTGCCGCAGTCGCCCTGCTCGTTGATCTCGAACTTGCTCTCGCGGGTGCAGAGCGGGACCGCGCCGCCCCAGTTCAGCGGCTTGTCCTTGATGCGGACGGTGCGGTTGTCGTTGTCGACGGCTTCGGCAAACGAATAGATCTGCTTCGGCGTGCCCGACACGTCGGGATGCAGGCACTTGCCGGGATCGATGCGGTACCAGCCGCGGCTGGTGACGGCCTTGCCGTCGTCGGTGGCGACCGCCGCCATCACCTTGTGCGGCGTGTCGTTGCACCAGGTCAGCCCCGATGCCGACGGTTTCTGCACGGCATCGACCATGGCGGTGAAGAAGTTTTGCGACTGCACGATGTCGCTGTTGAGCCCGCGGCTTTTCAGGAATGCCGACAGCGCGGCCTGCGTCTTCGGCCCGTCGACGCCGTCGATCGGCGCCGCGTCGTAGCCTGCGATCACCAGCAGGCGCTGGATGCCGGCGAGCCGCGCCTGTTCGTCGTCATACTCTGAGTCTTCGGCGAGATAGGCGACGAGATTGCCGTCGTCGGTCCGGGTCGGCGTGATCTGGGTGAACTGCGCCGGTATCTGGCCGGAGCGGCATTGCCGCGCGGCGGCGATCACGAAATTGTCCTGCGCGACGCACAGCGTGTCGGTGCCGCTCTGCGGGATCGGCGAGGCGCCGTAGACGCCGAGCGCGCGGGCGTTCAGCAGCACGCGGTCGGCGGTCAGCGCTCCCTGCACCACCACCCGGCAGGTCGCGGGATCGATCCGAAACCAGCCGCGCGTTGCGGAGGCCGCCTTGTCGTCGATGCCGATCGCGGCCTCGACCACATAGCTCATCCGATTGCAGAGTTTCAGGTCCGCATTGGCCGGCGCCGAGGAGAACAGCAGCGACACGGCCGCTGCCGGCAGCGACATCAAGAGGCGCGCGAGCGGAGAGCGACACGGCGACTTCAGCGCGGCGGCGATCCGCGCGTGCAATGTGGTGCGGCGACCAATGCGCAGGGCGCGCACGGCAGGGACGTACCCGGCCGTGACCGCCCTCGATCGCTTGACCCCGCCCCGCATTATTTGTGGATCAGCGTGCCGGTGCCCTGGTTGGTGAACAGCTCCAGCAGCACGGCGTGTTGCGTCTTGCCGTCGATGATCACGACGCCCTGCACGCCCTGCTCCAGCGCGTAGATGCAGGTCTCGACCTTCGGGATCATGCCACCGGAAATGGTGCCGTCGGCGATCAGCTTGCGGGCATCCTTGATCGACAGATCGGGGATCAGCTTTTTCGACTTGTCGAGCACGCCCGGCACGTCGGTCAGGAGCAGCAGGCGCTTGGCCTTCAGCGCGCCCGCCACCGCACCGGCAAAGGTGTCGGCGTTGACGTTCAGCGTCTGGCCGTCCTGCGAGGTCGCGAGCGGCGCCAGCACCGGGATCAGCTCGTAGCCGATCAGCTGGTTCAGCAGCGTCAGGTCGACCTTTTCGGGGTCGCCGACGAAGCCGAGATCGACCGCCTTCTCGATGTTGGAGTCGGGATCGACCATGGTGCGCGTCGTCTTCGACGCCTTCACCATGTTGCCGTCCTTGCCGGAGAGGCCCACGGCCTTGCCGCCGGCCTCGTTGATGTAGCCGACCAGCTGCTTGTTGACCGAGCCCGCCAGCACCATCTCGACGATCTCGATGGTTGCGGCGTCGGTGATGCGCAGGCCCGCGGCGAATTCCGACTGGATGCCGAGACGCTTCAGCATGGTCGCGATCTGCGGTCCGCCGCCATGCACGACCACCGGATTGATCGCGGTCTGCTCCAGCAGCACGATGTCGCGCGCGAACGCCTTTGCAGTCTCCTCCGCGCCCATGGCATGGCCGCCATATTTGATGACGATGGTTTCCTCGTCATATTCCTGCATGTGCGGCAGCGCTTCCGACAGGATGCGGGCCTGATCGAGCGGGCTGATGTGCTGGTCGGTCATGGGGCGGGTCTCGTCGTCAGCGGAGGGGTGGGCGCGGTTCTATCTGATTGCCGGGCAGGGCGCAAAGCGGGAGAGGTATTCGTGAATTTCCGTAGCCCGGATGCAGCGCAGCGCAATCCGGGGACGGCCTGTCCGCGGATGCAGGCCCCGGATTTCGCTTCGCTGCATCCGGGCTACAAGTTTACCGCCGCGGCCACATCGCCGCGACCGCCAGCACCAGCCAGCTTGCGATCAGCAGCGTTCCGCCTGATGGAGCCGCCATCTGAAACAATCCGTGGCCGGCATATTGGCGCAGCGCGAGGTCGCCGGCGAACAATGACGATGCGATGACGAAACCCGTGGCGGCCACGAGGGCGATCTTTGCCGGAACGATCGCGCGCTCCGCGATCGCAACGGTCGCCAGTACGGCGGGGGCATGAAACAGCAGCATCGAGGAGGCCGCCGCGAGCCGCGACGCGTCGGACAGATGGGCGGCGGCTGCCGCCAGCACCACGCCGCAGGCGCCCATGATCGCGGCAAGGCCGATCAGCAGGCGGGATACGCCGTTCACCGGCGCCGCTCCTCGATCAGGCGCACCATCGCGGCGCGCAGTTCAGGCATGCCGCCGCCGGTGCGCGACGACGTCACCAGCACCTCGGGAAACGCCGCCGGATGCTTTGCCAGCGCCGCCGTGGTGTCGGCGATCATGGTTTTCAGCTCGCCGGCTTTGACCTGGTCGGCCTTGGTCAGCACGACCTGGTAGCTGACCGCGGACTTGTCGAGCGTCTTCAGCACGTCGAGATCGACGTCCTTGATGCCGTGGCGGGCATCGATCAGCACATAGACCCGCGCCAGCGTGGCGCGGCCGAGCAGGAATTTATGGATCAGCTCGGTCCATGACGCGACCTTGGACTTCGCCGCGGCGGCGTAGCCGTAGCCGGGCATGTCGACGAGGCGGAAGCCGGCGTGCTCCGGTCCCTCGAAGAAGATCAGCTCCTGGGTGCGGCCCGGCGTGTGCGAGGTGCGCGCCAGGTTGTTGCGGCCGGTCAGCGCGTTGATCAGGCTCGACTTGCCGACATTGGAGCGGCCGGCAAAGGCGACCTCGAGGCCGGTCATCGGCGGCAGCGTTGCAATCGAGGGCGACGCCCAGATGAAGCGCCAGTCGCCGGCGAACAGCTTTCGCCCCTGCTCGATCAGCTTCGGGTCGGGTTCGGCGGTCATGCGACGGTGTTCCTGGCGGAGAAGGGTACTCCTCCGTGATTGCGAGCGGAGCGAAGCAATCCAAGCGCCACGTGTCGAGACATGGATTGCTTCGTCGCGGAGTTTATCATCGGGCCGGCCGGCGGCCGGACCCGTTGGCTCCTCGCAATGACGGCTAAGCCGACGGTTGCTACGTCGGCTTCTTGGCGAAGGTCGCCTTCAGATTGTCGAACAGCTCCACCTTCACGCCGTTGAGGCGCATGATGTAGCTCTGCTGTGCCACCGACAGAAGGTTGTTCCAGGCCCAGTAGATCACGAGACCGGCCGGGAAGCCTGCCAGCATGAAGGTGAAGATCAGCGGCATCCAGTCGAAGATCATCTTCTGGGTCGGATCCGGCGGCGCCGGATTGAGCTTCATCTGCACCCACATCGTGATGCCCATGATGATCGGCCAGATGCCCATCACCAGATAGGACCCGATATGCGGTCCGAGCAGCGCGACCGGATCGAACGGGATCAGTCCGAACAGGTTGAACAGGTTGGTCGGATCGGGCGCGGAGAGATCCTTGATCCAGCCGAAGAACGGCGCGTGCCGCATCTCGATGGTGATGAACAGCACCTTGTAGAGCGAGAAGAACACCGGGATCTGGACAACGACGGGAAGACAACCGGCAATCGGATTGATCTTCTCCTTCTTGTAGATCTCCATCATCTCCTGCTGCTGCTTCACCCGGTCGTCGGGATAGCGCTCCTTGAGCGCCTGTAGTTGCGGCTGCACCGACTTCATCTTCGCCATCGAGGCGTAGGATTTGTTGGCAAGCGGGAAGAACAAGAGCTTCACGATCACGGTCACGAGCAGGATCGCGATGCCGAAATTGCCGACCAGGCGGTAGAACCAGTCGAGCGCCAGGAACATCGGCTTGGTGATGAAGTAGAAGTGGCCCCAGTCGATCAGAAGATCGAAATGGTTGAGGCCGAGCTGCTTGTTGTAGCCGCCGAAGCCGACCAGCGGGAAGTTGAGGCCGACCACGGCCGCCTCTTTCGCTCCCGCAAACAGCCGCGAATTGGCGACGGCGGTGCCGCCGATCGGCACGGTCTGCGGCCCCTGCATGTAGTCGGCCTGATAACGCTTGTCGCCGGTGGTGAAGCGGGCGTTGTCCAGCGTCGCGTTGGTGTCCGGCAGCAGCGCGGTGGCCCAGTATTTGTCGGTGATGCCGAGCCAGCCGTTGAGCACCTTCTGGAACACGACGCCGCGCGAGTTGCCGCCGGTGGAGGTCTTGGCGTCGTCGATGTTCTTGTAGGTGTATTCCTGCAGGCCCTGGTCGCCGAGATAGCCGATCATGCCCTCGTGCAGGATCGCGTAGCCGGAGACCGGCGGCTTGCCGCCGCGCGAGATCAGCGCGAACGGGTACAGCGTCACCGGCGCGCTGCCGAGATTGTTGACCTCATCCTTGACGTTGAACAGGTAGCGATCGTCGATCGAGATGGTGCGGCGGAAGATCAGCCCTTCGCCATTGTCGTATTTCAGCGTCACCGGATTGTTCGGCGACAGGCTGTTGGAGCCCTCCTGCTGCCAGACCGTCTCGGCATTCGGGGTCTTCACGGCGACACCGCTCGACGAAAGCCACAGGAACTCGGCGTAGTAGGGCTCCGCCGTGCCCGACGGCGACAGCAGCACGATGGCCGGCGAATGGGGATCGACGGTTTCGCGGAACTGGACCAGCGACAAGTCGTCGATCCGCGCGCCCTTCAGCGCGATGCTGCCGATCACCCGCGGAGTCTCGATCTTGATGCGCGGGCCGGACGCCAGCACCGCCTCGCGGCTCTGCACCGGGGCTTCGGCCGCGGGCGCACCCGGCGCCGGCGTGGCGGCAGTTCCGGGAACGGCTCCAGGCGCTGCCGGCGGCGCCGACTTCTGCAGCTCGGCCTGCCGCTGCTGCTCGATGCGCTGCTTCTCCATCTGCGGCATATTGTAGAAATATTGCCAGGCGATCAGGACGAAGCCCGACAGAATGACGGCGAGGATTGTGTTGCGGTTGTCGGACATCTCTTATGGTCTCGTCATTCCATTCGGATTGGGCACGCTGGTGTTACGCCCGGCTCTTGTTCGGC
Source organism: Bradyrhizobium ivorense (assembly GCF_900696085.1). GTDB lineage: Bacteria > Pseudomonadota > Alphaproteobacteria > Rhizobiales > Xanthobacteraceae > Bradyrhizobium > Bradyrhizobium ivorense. The sequence continues at coordinate 154,828 of NZ_CAADFC020000005.1, read as the reverse complement.
GCAGGCCGGTCGAGGCGGCGCAGCGCCGACCGCAGATCGTCAAGCATGGTCGCAAAGTCACGGGTCAGCGCGTCGCGGCGGCCGACTAGCACATAATCATGCTGGGGACGCATCGATACGGGGTCGACGCGCTTCACCAGTTCGCGAAGCCGGCGGCGGATGCGGTTGCGCTCGGTCGCGGTGCCGTTCTTCTTGGTGACGGTGAAGCCGATGCGGACCGGGCCATCATCGTCGCGGCGGCGGCCCTGCAGCACAAAGCCTGCGGTATTCGCCCGCGCGCCACTGGCAACGGCGAGGAAGTCCGCCCGCTGCCTTAGCCGATCCATAAGAGAAATCTCCGGCGGGAGACGTCCGGGCTCAGGCGCTCAGGCGCTTGCGGCCACGCGCGCGACGCGCGGCGAGGACCTTGCGGCCGCCGGCCGTGGCGAGACGGGCGCGGAAGCCGTGACGGCGCTTGCGCACCAGTTTGCTGGGTTGATAAGTCCGCTTCACGGGTAAGTCTCCGCTGACCGGGCAATTTGCCAGGATTAAGATTAGTCCGTTGAGATGAAGTCCGGTGATGCCGGCCGCCCAAAACGGGCCGCTCGCGGCCCAAATGAGCCGCCCCCGGGGTCAAGAACCGGGCCATCGCGGACAGTTGGCGCGGCTTATAGGGCAGCGCCTCCTTTTCGTCAATGTCACAGGCTGCCGCAAACGGGCTTCTTTGAAACGTCGCAATTGGGGCGAATATATCTGTTTTCGCGGGGTTTTTGCCGGAGAGGGGAGCGCTATGCGGCGCTCGGGAACCGCCGACATTAGCGATCCGTAATTTGACCGGCTTGGGGCCGGGGCCGCATCTTCCACCCCCTGAGCCAAACAAGGCCTTGCTTGTGGCTGAAACTGACGATCAGGCGACCGCGCTGGAGCTGCGGCCCAAGCCATCCCTACGGCTCGGGCTGTCGGGAAAGCTTTTGCTGCTGACGATTCCGCTGGTGATGATCGCCGGCCTGCTGATCTATGTCGCCGCCATTGCCAACTTCCGCATCAACCGCCTGAACGATCGTCTGGCCGCCGCCAACACGGCCGCGCTGGTGCTGGACGCCGCGCCCTCCGGCTTCGTGCCTGAAACGCTGGCGCGCCAGATCCTGACCAGCATCGGGGCCCGCGCCGTCGCCATCAAGATGGGGCAGCAGCGCCGCCTGCTCGCCAGCGCCGATCTGCCGGCCGCGATCGACCATGACGTTGACATGCGGAAGATCACGGTGTGGTCGGCGATCGTCGATGCCTTCGAGCTGATGCTGGAGCGCGGTGACCAGACCATCCGCGTGGTCGGCCCGGCGCCGGGCCAGGCGCAATTCATCGAGGTGGTGATCGACGAGAAGCCGCTGCGGGCGGCGATGTACCGCTTCTCGCGCAACAGTCTCGTCGTGGCATTGTTGATCGCCGCCTTGACCGCGGGGCTGGTTTATCTGGCGCTGCATTATTTGTTCGTCCGGCCGATGCGGCGGCTGACCGCGAGCCTGGTCGGCTTCCACGAAAATCCGGAGAGCTCGGCGCGAATCATCGTGCCGAGCCAGCGCGGCGACGAGATCGGCGTGGCCGAGCGCGAGCTGTCGGACATGCAGCGCGACCTGGTCTCGATGCTGCATCAGAAGAGCCGGCTCGCCGCGCTGGGCCTTGCCGTCTCCAAGATCAACCACGATTTGCGCAACCTGCTGGCATCCTCGCAGCTGCTGTCGGATCAGCTGGCCAGCGTGCCCGATCCGCGGGTGCAGCGCTTTGCGCCAAAGCTGCTGCGCTCGCTGGAGCGCGCCATCGCCTTCTGCCAGTCGACCTTGTCCTATGGCCGCGCCCAGGAGGCGGCGCCCGACCGCCGCATGATCCTGGTCGAGCCGGCGGTCGCCGAGGTGCGCGAGTCGGCCGGGCTTGCGACCGACGCCTCGATCACCTGGATCAGCGCAATCGAGCGCGGGCTCACCATCGACGCCGATCCGGACCAGCTGTTCCGGGTGCTGCTCAATCTGGTGCGCAACGCGGCCCAGGCGCTGGAGAGCCGGCCGGCGAGCGACGGCGGCGCCCGGCAGGTTCGCATCACCGGCCGCCGCGAGGGGACAGTGACGATCATCGAGGTCTCCGATACCGGCCCCGGCGTGCCGGCGAAGGCCCGCGAGCACCTGTTCGAGGCGTTCCAGACCTCCGGCCGCCCCGGCGGCAGCGGGCTCGGCCTTGCCATCGCCGCCGAGTTGATCCGCGCCCATGGCGGCCAGATCCACCTGGTCGAGGGCACCATCGGCGCCACCTTCCGCCTCTCGATCCCGGATCGTCCGGTGGAACTGCTGTCGATCCGCAACGAACGGGCGCGGGCGTAAGGCCTCTTCTGCTGTCATTCCGGGTTCATCGCCGGCCGCGATGCCCCGGAATGACGAACAACGGGCCAAAATCACCGGTCCGGACATGCCTGTCAGACCTTGCCAACGGGATCGGGACCCTGTAGCTAGAGCGCTCTTTCGCGACGTTCCGGCCTTCCGGATCCATGCGGGCTTAACGCCCTGCCGCGAAAATGCGCCCGTAGCTCAGCTGGATAGAGCACCAGACTACGAATCTGGGGGTCGGACGTTCGAATCGTTCCGGGCGCGCCATTCCGTACAAGCCAAATAGCGCACGGCTTGACTGGTCCCGCCTCCGCAGCCCGTGAGCTGCCAGGCTCTCAGCTAGACCCCTTCGTAGTACTGCCGATTGCCCCGCCAGCTTCGCGTGACCCAGCGAAGCCGGCCGAGCCCAGAAAATCCAGGCGGCAATGGCGATATCGCGGTCCGGATCGTCGAGCATGCGTTGCCGCAGCGACTCGCTCCCGTCCCAGACTGTGCTCTTCAAGAACATGAGCCACGCGCCCTGGGGCTGCGACGGCAGGACGGCGCGGGGCTATTGCTTGCGGGAACGATCGAGCGCCGCGCCGCGGGCGAGCGGCTTGGCAACGTCGCGAACGCAATCGGCAAACACCTGCGCCACCGGGCTCAGCATTCGGCCCTTCAGGGTGAAAATCCCCGTCGGCAGATGCCAGCGGGGCAATGCGACGGGGAGCGGCTTGAGCAAATCGGCCCCGGGGCCGAACCGCAGCGCCGAGCCCGGCACGAGGGTGAGGTAGTGGCCGGTGGCAAGCAGGCTGATGCGAAGGTGCAGCGAGTTGCTGAAGATCGTTGCAGCAGGGATCGGCAGTCTCGCGGCATGGAAGGCCTCGACGAAAGGGGAGCCGGGTTCGACTTCCAACGTCGAAAGGATCCACGGCGCAGCGACGAGCTCCGAAAGCGTCAGCTTGCGGCGGCGCGCCCAGGAACTTTGCGGGCCGGCGACGACGACAAGCGGCTCGTAGAACAGCGGCTGCATGTCGATGTCGGAGTCGGGTGTCTCCGTGAGCAGCCGCGAGATCACGATTTCGCAACGACGCTCCCGGAGAAGGTTGAACTGATGCTGAGCCGTGCCTTGCTCCAGTGTGACCCGCAAGCGCGGAAGTCGTCGTGACAGTCGCTCGATCGCTGCCGGCACGAGCCCGGCGGCCCACACCTCCGTGCAGGCAATGCGCAGCTCGCCAGCCTGGGGATCGGTGAGAAATGCGATCTCCTCGACGCCTTGCCGAAGCTCGTCGAACACCGCGGTGCCACGCCTGAGCAGCGCCGTGCCGAATAGCGTCGGCTCGATGCCGCGCGCGGTCCGGTCAAGGAGCGTCACCCCGAGCACGTGTTCGAGATTGGCGATGGTGCGCGAGATCACCGGCCGCGAGATCGCCAGGCGCTCGGCGGCTTTCGCCATGCTGCCCTCCTCGACCACCGTCATGAATACGTGGAGGTCCCGAGGCTTGAGAAGTCGTCCGACCCGATCTGCCCAGCGCATGCGTTGACGTATCCAAACTGCTACCAGCCTGTCCAATAATCGATCTTGTGGATACTCCTAGTCTGGCGCTGACTCCAGTTCCGGCTTCGATTCTTGGCCCGGAGCCGCGTGAAATGGGGGGAGATGGCGATGAGAGGCCTTCGTATCGCGGTTGCAGCTCTGGTCGTCGTGATGAGCACCGCCGCCGGCAGTGCCGCCGAGGTCAACGTCCTCAGCACTCCGACCATGAAGAGCGCACTGGATGACCTCGCGCCAGCGTTTGCGCGCGCAACCGGCCATACGCTCAAGCTCACCTTTGAGGGCGTGCCGGTGCTCAAGCGGCAGATCGAAGCGGGCGAGATGTTCGATGTCGCCATCCTGTTGCCGGCGGCGATCGATGATCTCGTGAAGCTGGGCAAGATCGCCGAGGGCACGCGTGCAGACATTGCCCGCACCGCCGCCGGCGTGGCGATCCACGCGGGCGCGCCAAAAGCTCAGGTCTCCTCGATCGAGGACTTGAGGCGCACCTTGCTCGCGGCGAGGACGATCTCCTATTCGCGTGACAGCGCGAGCGGGAGCTATCTCCTTCATCTGCTCGATCGCCTCGCAATCGAGAGCGAAGTGAAGCCGAAGCTCCTCGCCGTAACGGGTCGGAGCCCGGTAGAGGCCGTCGCGCGCGGGGAGGCGGAACTAACCGTGATCACCGTGCCGAACATCATCGGGGTAGAGGGCGTCACCCTCGCAGGGTTGCTTCCGGACGAGTTGCAGAACTACACGACTTTCAGTGGCGGCCTCAGCGCCAACGCCAGGGAGCCCGGGGCCGCCCAGGAATTGATCGCATTCCTGCGCTCGCCAGTGGCCGCTGCTGCGATCCGGAGCAAAGGACTGGAGCCGTTTGCCCCATGAGACGGCGGCGACGCGTAGCGTAAGATCGCGGGCTGTCGCCATCTTGGCGATCCAAGAGCAGCACACGCTGCAGCGTCGTAGCGCCACGGCGAAACAAGAGCGCCCAGCTTCATCGGCCGCGGCGCGCCATTCCGCTTTGTTTTCATCGAGATTTCGCGTGCTTGTCGGCGTTGTGGCCGGCAACCGTCCGAGCGATCGAGCGCCGTGCTGAGGGCCTGAGGGCAATCATCTGGCGGCCGGCGGCGCACCCCGATCGATCCTGCGACCTTGACGGCTGGTTCGGTTTGGCGCGACTTTCGTCGCAGCCATAGAACCTGCTCGCCAGATCCGGCGACAAACGCGTCAGCGGTGCGGATGGTTGCCTCGGCGCGGAAGGAGAAATGCCATGTTGGACAGGACAGCCCTCGCCATCATCATCTGCAGCACCGTGATCCTGGGTGCGCTGGGCGCCTCCGTGCACGCGCAGACGCCGTCAAGCTGCAAGGAGCCACACGCCGGCACCAGCCGCGTCCCGATGCTGTCGCCGCCGCTCGCCAGCGTGGTCACGGGCACGCGACGGGTGAAATTCTATTCGGCGCCGAATCTTCACTGCCCGATCAGCGGCGTCTTCGTTGTTCCAAATGACAGGCTGATCGCCTATGCGCAAACCCGCGATGGATGGTCATCGGTGATGTATCTCAATCCCAAGACAGGCAACGACGTCTCGGGTTGGGTGAGATCGGCAAGGCTGAAGACAACCGGCACCGTCGGCCCGAAGCAATAAGCGCCACTGTTCGCGGCGCCAATCGACTGGGCCGATCCGGCGAGGGTGGCCTCCGCTGCGATGTTCACACATTCATGGAAGCGTCATCGACACCATACGTATCGCCGACGATCACCACGGCAAACGCGTGATGTCGTCACATTTTCGCCTATGGGCGTGTGGGAAAGTAGAGCGAGCAACAGAACTTGCCAAACCCATGCGCAAATCGGATGTGACCTGCCCCAATTGCCAGGCCGGCTATCGCCGGATCGAGTTGACGTCGAAGGGCGGCGTCGCCGGCGAGTTTCGCTGCCTGGTTTGTGACGATCTCCTTGAGCTGATGGACGGCTCGACCGAGATCGCTTTCCGCCTGACCGTGCAGCCGAACAAGACCTCCTACGTTTTTTAGAGCATGATCCGGAAAAGTGTGAAGCGGTTTTCCGAAAAGATCATGCTCAAACAAAGAGCTAAAGCGCGATGACGATTCAATTCAAACTCATCGCGCTTTAGGATGAGTGGCTTGCGTCGCGGCTATTCGCCGCGGATATCGCTCGGGGCCTTGTTGGTCCAGCGGTGGAACGCGCGCCTGAAATTGGCGGCATCGCTGAAGCCGAGCGCCAATGCGATGTCTTCGTTGGCGAGCGTCGTGTGACGGAGATATTTCAGCGCAATCTGGGTGCGCAGCTCGTCGTGCAGGCCGCGGAATGAAAAGCCCTGCTGACGCAGCTGGCGCCGCAACGAGCGCTCGTTGACGCCGAGCAGCTTGGCGATCGCCTCGAAGGTCGGCGGGTTTGCGATATCGCGCAGCAGGTAGGCGCGAATTTTCCCGGCCACGCCTATGCGCAATTCCAGGTCGCCGAGCAAATCATCGCACAGCGCAACGATGGTCGGATACGTCGTCTTGTTGCCGAGATCGGCGCTGCGGTCCAGCCATTGCGACTTGAACACGATCTGATTGGCCGGCTGCTCGAAGCGCACCGGGCATCCGACATGGTCAGGCGGAAGCTCGAAGTCCGCGGCCTGCGGATAGGCGAGCTTGATTTCGGACGGCGCAAAGCCCGGTCCCATGATGTCCCGCATCAGCGAGATATGGATGCCGATCTGCATCTCGGTGACGAACCGGTAGAGCGCGGGATCGGCCATCGCGGGCAGGTTGGGCTCGATGCTCCATCGGCCGGATGACTTGTCCTCGCTGAAGTTGATCGCCGCCAGCGGCGCCGCCAGCGCGTGGTAGCGCATGGCGAATTCCATCGCCTTGCGGAAGTCGGGACAGCACAGCAGCGCGTAGCCGTACATGCCGTAGGTCGAGATGTGGATCGACGCGCCGATCCGATAGGGCAAATGGCGGTCGCTCGACAGCCGCAACGCGTTTTGGCACACGGTCATCAGCTGCGTCAGCGAGATCCGCGCCTGCGGCGAATGCACGTCCTCGAGCGTGATGTTCACGCCGCGCAGGATCGCGTCGGCGGCCACGCCCTGGCCGTGCAGCATGTCGAAGATGGCGCCGAGCTTGGTGGTCTCATAGATCCTGTCGCTGACGCCGACGGTCAGGATGTCGCTGCGGGCGCTCAAGGGCCGCTTCAGTCGCGTCGTCGGTTGCAAGATCAACCCTGCCTTTCCTTCGGTGCCGGGGTCGCACGATCCCAAGAGATGGAGTGGGACGGAGTCTGCTCACCGCTTGCCAGACCATAATGCCATCTTCGCCCGTGCTGCAAAGCAGCAAAGGAAGTGCGCCACGGAAAACGGCAAAAAAGCCGTTGCGGAAGAAGGCGATGCCGCCGGCGTATGCGGCCTGTCCGGTTCGGACCCGGCTGATGTCCGTTCCGGACCTTCACAAATCTCGGGCGTCACGCGACGCTTCGGCCTAAGGTCATGCGGTGGGACCGCCGTCACCAGACGGCAGGCCACACGATCCGCTCGCTTCAGAATTGCGGACGCTGCAATGGTCGGAGGACACGCCAAGTCGAGGGAGGCTTTCATGGTTGGAAGGCTGATTCAGACCGCCAAATCCGCATACCAATATCCGCTCATCTTCAAGCAGCTCTGGCACACGCCGCGCGTGCAATCGCCGGATCAGGAGATCGTCTACCGCGATCAGAAACGCCAGACCTATCGCCAGACCAAGGAGCGCATCGGCCGGCTCGCCTCGGCGCTGAGCAAGGCCGGCGTCGAGCCGGGCGACACCGTCGGCGTGCTCGAATGGGACAGCCACCGCTTCCTCGAAGCCTTCTTCGCGATCCCGATGATGGCTGCGGTGCTGCAGACGGTGAATGTCCGGCTGTCGCCGGAGCAGATCGCCTACACGATCGATCACGCCGGCGCCACGACGCTGCTCGTCAACGACGAGTTCGTCGGTCTGCTGGAGGGCATCAAGGCACACCTGCCGAAGGTGAAGCGGATGATCGTGATGTCGGACCGGCCGACGCCGCAGACCGGCAGCCTGTCCTTCATCGGCGAGTATGAGAGTCTCTTGGCCGCGGCCTCGCCGGATTACGACTTCCCCGATTTCGACGAGAACACCCAGGCGACCACCTTCTACACCACGGGCACGACCGGACTGCCGAAGGGCGTCTATTACAGCCATCGCCAGCTCGTGCTGCATTCGCTCGCCGGGCTGGCGCTGTTCGGCATGGCCGGCTCGCAGGGCCGCTTCTCGCGCGACGACGTCTATATGCCGATCACGCCGATGTTCCACGTTCACGCCTGGGGCTTTCCGTGGTCGGCGACGCTCGCCGGCGTCAAGCAGGTCTATCCCGGCCGCTACGATCCGGCGATGCTGGTCAAGCTGATCAAGAGCGAGGGCGTCACCTTCACCCATGGCGTGCCGACCATCCTGCAGATGCTGCTCAACGCGGCGGCTGCGGCGAAGGTCGATTTCAACGGGCTGAAGATGGTGATCGGCGGCTCGGCGCTGCCGAAGGCGCTGGCCAAGCAGGCGCTCGCGGCCGGCATCGACATCTTCGCGGGCTACGGCATGTCGGAGACCGGGCCGCTCGCCGCGGTGTCGCATGTCATGTCCAAGGATCTCACCGGCGATCCCGACGGCGAGGTCGAATTCCGCGCCAGAGCCGGCATCGCCGGGCCGCTGGTCGACCTGCGCATCGTCGATCCCGACATGAACGACATCCCGCATGACGGCAAGTCCGCCGGCGAGATCGTGCTGCGCGCGCCGTGGCTCACCCAGGGCTATTACGACAATCCCGAGGGCTCGGAGCAGCTCTGGGCCGGCGGCTATCTGCACACCAGCGACATCGCGGTGGTGAGCCCGGGCGGCTACGTCCACATCACCGACCGGATCAAGGACGTGATCAAGACCGGCGGCGAGTGGGTCTCCTCGCTGCAGATCGAAGACCTGATCACGCAATGCGCCGGCGTCGCCGAGGCGGCGGTGATCGGCATCAAGGACGACAAATGGGGCGAGCGGCCGCTGGCGCTCGTGGTCAAGAAGGCGTTGGAGGCCGACGGCCTCAGCGATGCCGCCATCAAGACCCACCTCAAGACCTTCGCCGACCAGGGCGTGATCTCGAAATACGGCATCCCCGAAACGATCCTGTTCATCGACAGCATTCCCAAGACCAGCGTCGGCAAGATCAACAAGAAGGAGCTGCGCGAGCAGTACGGCAACATGTGACGGTGCGCGCGCAGCCGAAGGGAGCATCGAGGAGGACAGCGACATGAGCAACCTCACACTTGCCGGCCTGGGCGACCGCATTGGACAGGAGCTCGGCGTTTCCGATTGGACCGTCGTCGATCAGGCGCGCATCGACAGCTTCGCGGCGTGCACCGGCGACAAGCAATGGATCCATGTCGACGTTGAACGGGCCAAACGCGAGAGCCCGTTCCGCGGTCCGATCGCGCATGGCTATCTGACCTTGGCGATGGTGGCGCCGCTGTCGATGCAGGTCGGCGTCATTCCGCGTGATGCGGCCGCCGGGCTGAATTACGGGATCGACAAGGTGCGCTTCCTGGCGCCGGTGCCATCAGGCGCGCGGGTGCGGCTGCGCGTCGTACTCGCCGGGATTGAGCCGCGGGAGGGCGGGCAGATGATCATGAAGACCCAGAACACGCTGGAGGTCGAAGGATCGGAGAAGCCCGCCCTGATCGCCGAAACCCTGGCGCTTCTGATTCCAGCGGCGGGAGCACGGCCATGACCACGCAAAATCGCAGTGCGGATTCGTCGCCGTCGGAAATGTCCGAAGCCGCGTCCAGGAACACGCTGGCGCTCAACCCGCTGGTCGGCATCCAGAGCCAGGACCTGGTCGAGGGCGCCAATGTCCTGTTCAAGGCCGTGATGAACGAGCCGAAGGTCGCCACCGAACAGTGGCTGTCGTTCGTCGGCGAGCTCGGCTCGATCGTCTCCGGCAAATCCGAACGCGCCCCGAAGGCGGGCGACAAGCGCTTCGCCGATCCGACCTGGAAGGAAAGCTCGCTGCACTCTGGCCTGCTCAAGGCCTATCTGGCCTGGGGCGAAGCGGTCAACGGCCTGGTCGACAAGACCAGCCTCAGCGACATCGACAAGCAGCGCGCGCATCTGATCACCGAAATCCTGATCGACGCGGTGGCGCCGACCAACACGATGCTCACCAATCCGGCGGCAGTCCGCAAGTTCATCGACACCGGCGGCCAGAGCATGTGGGGCGGCCTGAAGAACTACATGGACGATTTGACGCGCAACCGCGGCATGCCGTCGATGGTCGACATGAGCGCGTTCAAGGTCGGCGAGAATCTGGCGACCACGCCGGGCGCGGTGATCTTCCGCAACGATCTGCTCGAGCTGATCCAGTACACGCCGACCACGCCGACAGTCAGGAAGCGGCCGCTGGTGATCACGCCGCCGCAGATCAACAAGTACTACGCGCTCGATCTCTCGCCGGACAAGAGCATGGTCCGCTTCCTGCTCGAGAGCGGCATCCAGGTCTTCGCCGTCAGCTGGCGCAATCCGACGGCGGCGCACCGCGACTGGGGGCTGGACACCTATGTCGCCGCGCTCGACGAGGCCGTCGACGCGGCGCGCGAAATCTCCGGCAGCGACGACATCTCGATGATGGGGTCGTGCTCGGGCGGCATCACCTCAACGGCCTATTTCGCCACGCTCGGCAGCGCGGCGGAGCAGAAGATCAGGAACCTGGTGCTGGCGGTCTGCCTGCTCGATCCCAACTCGGCCGACGAGAGCGCGTTCGGCTGCCTGATGACGCCCGAGACCATGCGCGCGGCCAAGGCGTCGTCGCAGCTGCGCGGCATCGTCGACGGCCATGATCTGGCGCGGATGTTCGCCTGGATGCGGCCGAACGATTTGATCTGGAACTACTGGGTCAACAACTATCTGCTCGGCAACCAGCCGCCGGCGTTCGACATCCTGTACTGGAACGCCGACACCACCCGCCTGCCGGCGGCGCTGCACGGCGACTATCTCGATCTCTATTTCACCAATCCGTTCGTCAATGCCGGCAAGGTGACGCTCAACGACAAGACCATCGACATGAGCAAGGTCAAGGCCGACAGCTATGTCGTCGCCGGGGTCACCGACCACATCACGCCGTGGAAGGGCGTCTACAAGACCGCGCAGATCATGGGCGAGGGCACCACCTTCGTGCTGTCGAACAGCGGGCATCTGCAGAGCCTGCTCAATCCGCCGAGCAATCCGAAGGCCTCATTCATGATCGGGACGGTCGGCGCCGCCACGCCCGACGCCTTCCTGGCTGCGGCCGAGAAGCGCAAGGGCAGCTGGTGGCTCGACTGGCGCGACTGGCTGCAGCCGCGTTCGGGCGACGAGGTGGCGGCGCCGGCATCGCTCGGCAGCGCGCGCTATCCGGTCCTTGGTCCGGCTCCGGGGACTTATGTCTTTGAGTGATGATCCTACGAGAGACCTCGCGAGTCCGGCCGTGGCGGCAACCCGCGGCACGATCGAGACGCGCGAGATCACGATCGACGGCCAGCTGCTGCAGGTCGCGATCCGGCATGGCGACGGCGGCGGGCCGCCGCTGCTGCTGTTCAACGGCATCGGCGCCAATTGGGAGCTGGCAAAGCCGTTCCTCGCGGCGCTCACCAGCACCACTGCCATCATCTTCGACGTGCCCGGCGTCGGCGGATCGCCGCGGTCGGCGTGGCCGTACCGCCCGTCGACGCTGGCGCGGCTTGCTGCCGAGCTCGTGGCGGAGCTCGGCTACGCCGAGGTCGACGTCGCCGGCGTGTCCTGGGGCGGCGGCATCGCGCAGCAATTCGCGCATCAGTTTCCAAAACGCTGTCGGCGGCTGGTGCTCGCCGCGACCGCGCCCGGCTTCACCATGGTGCCGGCCAGTCCCTCGGTGCTGTGGAAGATGGCGACGCCGCGCCGCTACACCGACAAGGGCTACATGAAGCAGATCGCGGCCGACATCTATGGCGGCGCGTTTCGCAATGACCCGTCACTGATCGGCCGCCATGCCGGCGCGATGCATGGGGCCCGCAGCATGGGCTATTTCTATCAGCTGCTGGCGATGGCCGGCTGGACCAGCCTGCCGTGGCTGTGGTCGCTGCCGCAGCCGACGCTGATCCTGATGGGCAGCGACGATCCGCTGGTGCCGCCGATCAACGGTCAGATCATGGCGAGCCTGATCCCGAAGGCCGAGCTGCGCATGATCGACGACGGGCATCTGTTCATGGTGACGCGGCCGGGCGAAACCGCGGCACTGATCGAGGCGTTTCTCGCCGGCGAGAGCCGCGAGGCCGCGCCGGCGACGCTGCTGTCGCGCACCAACGGTCGCCTCACGGATCTCATTCCAACGTCCGGAGGCGGACGGGAGAAGTCGTAAACATCAGCAACCAGGGAGGATCTCATGACGGATAAAAGCTCATACAACGATATGCTGCGAAAATTCGGCACTGATCTCGGTCTGCCGAAGCTGAACGTGGACGACCTGATGCAGGCCCAAAAGAAGAATCTCGAGGCGCTGACCCAGAGCGCCAAGGTGGCGGCGCAGGGCGCGCAAGCGGTGGCGCAGAAGCAGCGCGAGGTGATGGAAGCCGGATTGCGTGAGGCCGCGACGCTGGCGCGCGAATACAAGCCGCTCAAGGTCCGGGAGAACATCACGCTGCAATCCGAGTTCGCCCGCAAGATGTTCGAGATCGCGGTGAAGGGCGCGCAGGAGAGCGCCTCCACCGCACGGCAATCGACCACCGAGGCCGTGAAGATCATCCAGGACCGCATGAAGGAGAGCTTTGAGGAGTTCCGCGCCAGCGTCCGTCCGAACAAGCCGACCTGACGTCGCGTCCTGAGCCATCAACGACGACCGCTCCCGGCGGGACGTCAGTCCTGCCGGGACGGCGGCATATCAAGGCGAAAGATCTCGGCACGCATCAGGGGAGGAAACCATGGCGAACCCGCAGGCGACACGGGCTGCAAAGCCGGCCTATGCGCCGCCGCCGATCGACGGCGATTTCTACCGGATTGCAACCGTCCTGAACGAGAGCGAGCGCGCACTGGTGAAGCGCGTGCGCGAATTTACGGAAGGCGTGGTCGCGCCCGTGATCGAGGAGTTTTGGGGCCGCGACGAATTTCCGTTCGCGATCATTCCAAAGATGGCCGAGATCGGCATCGGCGGCGTCGGCTATCAGGGCTATGGCGCGGCGGGCGGCAACTGGCTGCTGAACGGCTTTGTCGCGATGGAGCTGGCGCGGGTCGATTCCTCGGTGGCGACCTTTTGGGGCGTGCATACCGGGCTCTCGGCCGGCTCGATCTATCTGTGCGGCGGCGAGGCGCAGAAGCAGCGCTGGCTGCCTGCGATGATGCGCTTCGAGAAGATCGGCTCGTTCGGCCTGACCGAGCCGCTGGTCGGCTCCGCGACGTCCGGCGGCATGCTGACCACCTGCCGGCGCGAGGGCGACGTCTGGATCCTCAACGGCCAGAAGAAGTGGATCGGCAACGCCACCTTCGCCGACATCAACGTGATCTGGGCGCGCGAGGAGGGCTCCAACCAGGTCAAGGGCTTTGTCGTGGCTAAGGACAATCCCGGCTTTTCGGTCGAGAAGATCAAGACCAAGATGGCGCTGCGCGTTGTGCAGAACGGATTGATCACACTGAAGGACTGCCGCGTGCCGGAGGCGGATCGCCTGCAGAACGCCAACACCTTCAAGGACACCGCAAAGGTGCTGCGCATGACCCGCACCGGCGTTGCCTGGTTCGCGGTCGGTTGCCAGATGGGCGCCTATGAGCACGCGCTGCGTTATGTCACCGAGCGCCAGCAGTTCGGCCGCCCGATCGGCGGCTTCCAGCTGGTGCAGGATCTTTTGGTGCGGATGCTCGGCAATGTCACCGCGACGCAGGCGATGATGTTGCGGCTCGGCCAATTGCAGGACGAGGGCGTGATGCTGGACGAACACGCCTCGCTGGCGAAGGCGTTCTGCACCGTGAAATGCCGCGAGACCGTCGGCTATGCGCGCGAGCTGCTCGGCGGCAACGGCATCCTGTTGGAGAACCACATCGGCCGCTTTGTGGCGGATGCCGAGGCGATCTATTCCTACGAGGGCACCCGAGAGATGAACACCCTGATCGTCGGCAAGTCGATCACCGGGCTGAGCGCGTTCGTCTGAGGGAAGCGCCCGCCGCGGCAGGCGGGGCTATCGCATTGGATCGCAGTGTTGCCGGCATCGGCAGTTGGCTCCCTCTCCCGCTTGCGGGCGAGGGTTGGGGTGGGGGTCTCTCCGGGAGTCGTATCGCGGAAATAGCCCCCACCCGGATCGCGTCTGCGATGCGACATAGCCGAAATTCTGTTTCGGCGTTTCTTAGAGACGGCCGCCGAAGGCGGCCTACGCTCCCCCGCAAGCGGGAGAGGCGAAGCGAGCCCGCGGAAAGCCGGCGCATTGCATACGCGATCGCCCTGGCCGCGGCTGGCTGCCGCCGTCACTCCGCCGCGTGCGGGAGGCTGGCGTGCCTGGCCGCCTCGGCGTTCCGACGCGACATCACGGCAACCGCCACCGCTGCCGCGGCAAAGCCCGCGGCGGCGCCGACGCCGAGCGCCCAGCGCGGGCCGAGGTGATCGGCGACCCAGCCGACGATCGGCGCCCCGATCGGCGTGCCGCCGAGCGCCACCCCGAGCCGCAGCGCCATCACGCGGCCGCGCATCGCGGGTTCTGTCGAGAGCTGCATCAGCGCATTCGAGGTGTTGAGGACGGTCAGCGAGGCGACGCCGATCATGACGAGCGCGGCGGCGAACAGCCAGTAGTTCGGCGCCAGCGCCGCGAGCGTGCAGCCGACCCCGAAGATCGCGGCGCCCGCCATCAGCGCGCCGAAGCGCGGCCGTTCGCGGCTCGCGGCCAGCAGCGCGCCCGACATCGTCCCGATCGCCATCATCGACGACAACAGGCCGAAGCCGCGCGCGTCGGTGTGGAATACGCCGACTGCCATGGTCGAGATGAAGATCGGGAAGTTCAGCCCAAAAGTGCCGATCAGGAACAGCATCACCAGCGTGGCGCGGAGGTCGGAGCGCGACCAGACGTAGCGAAACCCTTCGGTGATGCCGCCCTTGGCGCGGTGCGCCCGCGCGTTCGGCCGCAGCTCGGACTTGCGCAGCAGCGACAGCGACGTCAGCACCGCCATGAAGGACATGCCGTTGAACAGGAACGCCCAGCCGGTGCCGACCGAGGCGATGATGAGCCCGGCGGCCGCGGGTCCGATCATCCGCGCGGCGTTGAACGAGGTCGAGTTCAGCGCGATCGCGTTCGACAGATCCGCGTCACCCACCAGCTCGGCGACAAAGGTCTGGCGCACCGGGGCGTCGAGCGCGGCGCTGCAGCCGAACAGGAATGCGAACACATCAACGTGCCAGAGCTCGACCAGCCCGGTGACGGTGAGTATGCCAAGGATCAGCGACAGCGTGCCCATCGCCGCCTGCGTCATCATCAACAGCCGGCGCTGGTTGAAGCGATCGGCGGCGAGGCCGGACCAGGGCATCAGCAAAAGTTGCGGGCCGAACTGCAGCGCCATCACGAGGCCGACCGCGGATGCGCTGTGATCGGTCAACTGCGTGAGGACCAGCCAGTCCTGGGCGGCGCACTGCATCCAGGTTCCGACATTGGACACCAGCGCGCCGGCGGCCCAGACCCGGTAGTTGAAGCTGCGCAGCGATCGAAACACCCGCCTCATGAGCGTCCCGGTTCGTTGCCGCCGTGAAACCGTCCGAACCGCCGCGCCAGCACCAGGCCGATCGCGAGGCCGCCGAGGAAGAGTGCAGTGATGTCGCCGGTGTTGCGCAGTCCGAACTCGCCGACGCGGCAGACCAGCAGATATCCGACGAGGAGGTTGAAGAAGCCCCAGAGGATGTTGACCGTCGATGTCGACAGTCCTTCGCCGCGCTGCTTTGCAAACGGGGTCTGGAACGGTTCGCCCATCATGCCGGCGACAACGTGAGGAATGGCGTTGGTGAGAAAGGCGCCGCCGAAGAAATAGGCGACAAGGTCAGGCCAGTTCATGGGCGTACCTCCTTTCAAGCGGCCTCAATCGTCGATCAGGCGCTTCAGCAGCCCGACGGCGGCCGCCAGCTCGTCCTGTTCCTTCGGCGACAGCTGCGCGGTGATGGTGCGCGACAGCCAGTCCTGCCGCGCGGCGCGGCTGGCGCGGAGCCGCTCGCGGCAGGCGTCGGTCAGCGACATAATGGTTTGCCGGCCGTCCTGTGGATCCGGCGCGCCGCGGACCAGGCCCGCGGCCTCGAGCGCCGCGATCGCCGAGCTCATCGACTGCGGACGCATCCCTTCCGAACGCGCCAGACTGGATACGGTTGCCGGGCCGTGCCTCTCGAGACGCAGCAGCACCGCGACCTGCGACGGCGAGAGGTCGTCGCGTTCGCCCTGCTCACGCAGCCGGCGCTTCAGCTTTCCGATCAGCAAGCGCAGTTCTTCGGCGAGCGCGGACGCACGCGCAGACCCGGCACGGCCCGATGCAGCGTTCATGCCGGTTGCGTAGCAGATATGAAGATAAACTGCAAAGATGAGCTTCGCAGTTTGGCTGCATGGCTGCCCCGCGCGCGCCGCGTCCGCCGCCGCCCGTTGCGGACCGCGGGGCATGCTCGCGCCAATCTTGAGAAGAGCGGGCGAGACCTATTGGGGCGCCTTGTGGCCGCCACCCGTGCGGCCGCCGGCGCCCGGCCCCTTGGCCTGAAGGTCCGCTGCGTCAGTCGTTGGACTGGAATGCATTTCCTTGGCGCGCTTGGTCAGGGCCGCGTAGCGCGCCGTCGCGCTGAGGCTCATCAGGCCGGCGCGCACCAGCCCGAGAATCGCGCGGCGCGAGTGGAACGGGCCGGTCTTGCTCGCGGCATAGCCGCGCGGAAAGAGTTGCAGGCGGCCGGCAAGCGCGGCCTGCAGCGCTGCCTTCTGGGTTGCGCTCAGGCGGCGGCGCCGCGCAGGCTTTACCGCCTCCGCCAACATGCGCTGCTCCGTGCGCGACGACTTCCGTGGCGCGGCGCTCATCTCCGTCAACTCACACTCCGGTCGATTGGCGCGGCTTTCGAGAGGCGCCGCCGAGCTGGCATCGCCGTCGGCGCCGGCATCTGGCACGCGATGGCTTGCACTTTCGCTTGTTAACCAGAAACCGCATTTCGGGCGGCTGCGACATCTGACGGAAGTCAGGATCGGTTATGACGAAAGTCATATTCGTTTGCGGCCGCTATCGGCTTACGTCAGAGTGGGATGCTCGCTGAGCTGACTGGGCAACGCATGATCGACCTGAGCGCGGACTTGCTTCCGGCCGCAGAAGCCGACGTCATCGGCCTCGCCGTGATCGGCGCCGACCGGCGCATGGTGCGGAAGATCGGGCGGCTGGTCGAATGGCTTCCCGCGGTCGGCGCCGACTGCTGCGAGTGCATGCTGCTGGTCGGCATGGAGGCCGAGCTCGTGGCGCTCGCCGAAGGACGACGTGACATGATCGCGCTGGCCGGCGTGCGCGGCGCCGCGCCGGGGATCGCCCAGCCGGTGACCGCCGTGGTGCTGTGGAACGACGCGCAGTCGCATTATTTCATCATTGCGATGCCGGATTTCGCCGCGCGCCAGGTCGAGACGCTGCTCGGCAGCGAGCGCCGGGCCCGCCGCCTGATGGAGCAGCAGCTCGAGGCGGCAAGCGCGGAGGTGCGCTTTGCCTCGCTGGCGCGGACGCGGCTGCGGCTGGCGCGCGATCTCCACGACACGTTGGTGCACTCGATCGTGGCGCTGCTGACCCAGATCCGGCTGATCCGGCATTACCTGTCGACCGATCCGGCGCGCGTCGCCGACGGCCTTGCGACGGCGGAGGATGCGGCGGCCAGCGGCCTGCAGCGCGCCCGCGAGGCGATTGCCCGCCTGCGCATGCCCGACGATCTGAAGCTCGATACCGACATCGAGGAACTGCTGACCGACTTCGCCAAGCGCAGCGGCGTCAAGGTGTCGACCGAGATCGACGATCGGGCGCGTGCCGGGCTGCGCGACTGCGGCCTGACGATCCAGCGCATCCTCGGCGAGGCGCTCCGCAACGTTCAGGCCCATGCCGAGGCCCGCCACGTTGCGTTTCGCGCGTTCGAGATGCCGGCCGCGGTCGGCCGCAGACTTGTGGTGGAAGTTCGTGATGACGGCCGCGGCTTCGATCCCGCTGTTCCCAAGCCCGGACATTTCGGATTGATCGGAATGGCTGAATTTGCTGAACTTGTCGGCGGAACCTGCGCGGTCGAGAGCGCGCCGGGGCAGGGCACGGTGGTCCGGATCTCGCTGCCCGTGGCGGTGCCGCCGGCAGCGTCGTCCGGCGTGCTGGCCGATTAAGTTGCCGAGCGCGGACTCGGAACGAGAGGATGGCGGTAAGCCCGTGAGCAGAACAGAGAAGGTGCGGGTGCTGATCGCCGAGGATCAGGCGCTGATCAGGGAAGGTATCGCTACACTGCTGTCGCAGCAGAACGACGATTTCGAGATGCTGCCCGGTGCGGCCGACGGCGAGCAGGCGATCGAGTTCGCGCGGCGCTATCGGCCCGACGTCATTCTGATGGACCTGCAGATGCCGCGCGTCGACGGCATCGCGGCGACCCAGCGCATTCTCCGCGAACTGCCGCAGACTCATGTCGTGGTGCTGACGACGTTCGAGACCAACGATTTGATCTTCGAGGCGGTCAGCGCCGGCGCCAAGGCCTATCTGCTCAAGGACGCCAGGATCGACGAGATCGCCGCGACGATCCGGGCGGTGATCAACGGCCAGTCCGGCCTCTCACCGAGCGTCGCCGCGCGCATCCTCGACGAGTTCAAGCGGCTGCGCGGCCCGCGCGTCTCGGCCAAGCTGCCGGTCCGCGACGGGCTGACGGCGCGGGAGAATGAAATTCTCACGCTGATCGTCGAGGGCAAGAGCAACACCGAGATCGGCGAGCGGTTGCATTTGGCCGAGGGCACGGTGAAAAACTACGTCAGCACCATCCTGGAAAAATGCCAGGTCAAGAACCGCACGGAACTCGCAATAAAGGCAATAACTTACTAGAATCAATTGGCTTCGCGCGCACGTCGTTGCTGCATTGTCTCGCGATTGCTCGCCCGCACCCGCAAAATTGGCTATAGGATTGGTCCGGATTGCTTTTTGACGGCGGGCCGGGTGGCGCGGTTTAGGGTAAGCAGGGAACGACCATGAAGGGTATCGAGCGCGAGACCAAGGCTACGGATGGGCTCGCAAACGCAGCGGCCGCGGGCAACGGTGCGGATTCCGCCGCGCATGGCGCGGCCACGATCGATCAGGTCCGTGACCTCCTGTTCGGCGGCGCGCAGCGGTCGATCGAGAGCAACCTTGCCGGCCTCCGCGAGGAGATGCAGGCCTCGCTCAAGCAGCTCCAGGCCCACTTCGCCAATGAGCTTGCCGCCCTCCAGGCCAAGGTCGCCGATCTCGAGCAGCACACCGAGCAGAAGCGGCTCGACTCGCTGAAGGATATCGGCGCGGCGATCTCGCAACTCGGCGCGGCCGTCAGTGGATTGGGATCCGGCCGCACGGACAGATAGCATGGCAGCTGCTGCCGGGCAGAACCGCGAGATCGAGCAGCTCAAGACATTGCTGTTTCAGCCCGAAGCGACGCGCCTGCAGTCGCTGGAGGCCGATCTTGAATCGTTGCAGCACTATGTCGGCACCGCCGACCGGCTGGAGACGGCGACCGCCGGCATCCTGGTCGAGGCGCTGGAGCGCGCCGAGGTCACTCGTCCGCGCGAGCTCGCCAATGCGATTGCGCCCACCGTGGTCTCCGCGATCAGGAGCGAGATCAGGAATTCGCGCGAGCAGTTGATCGAGGCGCTCTATCCGATCGTCGGCCGTCTCGTCAGCGCCGCGGTCGCGAACTCCTTCAGGGAGATGGTTGCCTCGCTCGAGCAGCGCATCAACAGCCTGACATCAGCGCAATTGTGGGTGGGGCGCATCAAGTCGCTGGTGACCGGACGTCCGATCAGCGAGTTCGTGCTGGCGGACAATCCGCCGCGGGTGAACCGGCTCCTGATCATCGAGCGCGGCAATGGCCGGCTGGTCGCGGACTACAAGCACGACGCGACCGCCGATGAGCGGGCGGATTTGCTCAGCGCGATGGTCGCGGCGATCCTGGAGTTCTCGGTTCAGGCGCTCGCTGGCGAGGGCAATCTGCAGACGCTGGATTTCGGCGGACGGGAGATCGCGCTGCGCGCCTCGGCGCGCTTCATCCTGGCGGCGGAGTGCCTCGGGCCGCTGCGCCCCGCCGACAATGCTCGGATCAATGCGCTGTTCTTCGACGCGATCGAGCGCATCGACCGCGGCGCCACCTGCGACGCCAGGATGCTCGCATCGCTGGCGGCGTCGATCGAGGCGGATGACGCGCCGCGCAAGACCGGCGGCCGGCGCGGCAAGGTGATCCTGATCGGGCTGCTCACGGCGGCGGCCGCGCTGCTGGTCTGGCTCGCCGCGACGTCGCTGACACGAAGCCTGCTGGAACGGCGGACCGAGGCGGCGCTGGCGCAATTCGCCACGCAGCAGCCGCTGCTGGCGTCGTTTCCGCTGCGGCTCGATTTCGATCATGGCAACCGTAGCGTCGCGGTATCGGGCATCGAACCGAGCGAGTTCACGGCGGCGTCGCTGATCGATGCGCTCAGCGCCGCCGCAGCACCGTACAAGATCGTCGACCGCATCGGCGTCGTGACCGGACCGCAGCAGGTGGCGGCGGCCCGGGCCGACATCGCGGGCCTGCAGCAGTCGCTGGCGCGCGCCCAGGCGAGCCTCGACCAGATCCGCGATGCGATAGCGGCGCAAGCGAAGTCGGGCGACCAGCAATACGCCAGGCTGAACGAGCAGGTTGCGAAGCTCGGCGAGCAGTATGGCAAACTGGGCGAGCAGTCGGCCGCGCTGCAGTCGATCGTCGACAGTCCGGCGGCGCGGCTCGACCGCTTCATCGCCACGACGGCGGTGTTCTTCGTCTACAATTCGGATGATTTCCTGAACAATGATGCGGCCGAGCAGCAGCTCCGCGAACTCGCCGGTCTGCTGGCGAACAACGATCTGCGCCTGCGCATCGTCGGCTATGCGGATCCGAGCGGAACCGAAGGGACCAACCGGACGCTCGCACGCAAGCGGGCCGAGCAGGTGATGCACAAGCTGACGGCGCTCGGAATCGATCCGTCGCGGCTGACCCCGGTGTCGCGCGCGGCGACCATGCCGATCACCGACCGGCTCGACCCGACGGTCGGCGGCAACCGCCGCGTCGCGTTCGAAACCGTTTACCGCACCGAAGTGCCGCGCTGATGCTGACCGCGAAAGTCATGCTGCTCGGCGATATGGGGGTCGGCAAGACCTCGATTTTGCACCGTCTCGTCTACGACCGGTTCGAGGGCCAGTACAAGTCGACGCTCGGCGTCGAGATCCTGAGCCATGACGTCGCGCCGGCCGACGGCGGCGAGCCGACGCGCCTCGTGCTGTGGGACACCGACGGCGATTTCGGCACCCAGATCTTCGACACCGTCTACGTCACCGGCGCCTCCGCCGCGATCATCGTGTCCGACGTGACGCGTCCGCAGACGGTGACGCGCATGGTCGAGCTGGTCCGCGGCTTCGAGGAGCGGTTTCCGGGCCGGCCCTACAAGGCGCTGCTGAACAAGGTCGATCTTCCGGAGGCTGCCGGCAGCGCCGGCGCGATCGGCGAACTTGCGAGGTCGAGCGTCAAATCGGTCAGCGCCAAGACCGGCGCCGGCATCGTCGAAAGTTTTGCCGAACTGGCGCGGATCATTCAGCGCCGCCAGTTTTA
This sequence comes from Bradyrhizobium ivorense, assembly GCF_900696085.1. Taxonomy (GTDB): domain Bacteria; phylum Pseudomonadota; class Alphaproteobacteria; order Rhizobiales; family Xanthobacteraceae; genus Bradyrhizobium; species Bradyrhizobium ivorense. The sequence continues at coordinate 133,117 of NZ_CAADFC020000005.1, read as the reverse complement.
GGAACGTCCTGGTTGAATCAGCCTGTCCGCAGGCTCGCTCTGCCTCTCCCGCTTGCGGGGGAGGCCGACGCGCGTAGCGCGGCGGGTGGGGGTTCTCTCCAAGAGTCGTATTGTGGCGAGAGCCCCCACCCGCATCGCATCTTCGATGCGCTGCGACCTCCCCCGCAAGCGGGAGAGGTCGTGCCGCGGCATCATTCCATTGTCGCGCTTAAGTTGCCTGTGGCCTTGCTACGCTTTTTGCAAAGTTTACGAGCGTGTCAGCCGCCCCGGCTGCTCGGGGCTGGCGAATCGGGCCGGGACGGCTGACTTTCATCGCACGTGGAGCGCACGATGAACGGCGATCGCCGTGCGGTCGATTCACGCGCACCAAGGTGAATTTGCATCACGCTGCGCGGCTCCCCGAAAGTGACGATGGTCATCTTCCGCCGGTTTGGCGGCCTGCCTATCGTTCGCCCCGTCACTGGAAACCGCCGCGAGATCGACAATGTCTCGGGCCCACGGAGCGAGAGATCATGAGCATTTTTGGAAGCATCATGGGTGCGATTTTTGGCCATGGCGCCCAGGCCAAGACTACGTCTCCTGCAACCGAAACCGCGGGTGCCCCTGGCGCATCGCCGGCAACATCGACCGCGTCAGCTGCGCCCGGAACCTCGGCGACGCCGACGGTCGACGTCGCAGCGATCGTCGACAAGGCGGCCGCCGCCAAGGGCGAGAAGCTCGATTGGCGCACCTCGATCGTCGACCTGATGAAGGCGCTTGGCCTCGACAGCAGCCTTTCGCCAAGGAATTGCACTACACCGGCGACACCGACAACACCGCCGCGATGAACGTCTGGCTGCATCAGCAGGTGATGGCCAAGCTCGCCGCCAACGGCGGCAAGCTGCCGGACGATATCAAGTCCTGACGACCTGCGCTGACGCGCTGCGAGGCGCTCGCGGCAGCCGAGCGGCCTCGCACGCCTCGGACCGACGTGTATCGCGTGAGGAGCAGTTGCCATGGCTTCGCATCATCTCGCCATCATGCGCGGGTTGCGGCCCGCCGTTGTGCGTTCCGCCGCCCTGATCGGCGCGGCTCCGGTAGTCGTCGCGATGGCGCTCGGCATCTGGGTGGCCGTCGCATATGCGGATAATGCGAACGGCGAGCCACCGCCGCAGGCGGATGCGAACCTCCAGCGTGCCGCGCAGAGCCCGCCGCCGGCGCGGGTGATCTTGCCGGCCCCATGGGAGCAGGCCGCTCCCGCGCGCCCCGTCACGGCGCCGGCCGAGCCGACCAATCGTAGATAGTCCGCGCCACTTGCACCGCGCGCAGCCCTGCATCGACATGCCGGGCCGGCGCGCCCCCCTTCGAGAACGGGAGATCACATGCTGAAGGAATTCCGCGAATTCGCCATGAAGGGCAACGTCGTCGATCTCGCCGTCGGCGTCATCATCGGCGCTGCGTTCGGCGCCATCGTCACCTCGCTGGTCGGCGACATCATCATGCCGATCATCGGCGCGATCACCGGCGGCCTCGACTTCTCCAACTATTTCACCGGACTTTCCAAGGCCGTGACCGCGACCAATCTGGCCGACGCCAAGAAGCAGGGCGCCGTGCTGGCCTGGGGCAACTTCCTAACCCTGACGCTCAACTTCCTGATCGTCGCCTTCGTGCTGTTCATGGTCATTCGCGCCATGAACCAGTTCAAGCGCAAGGAAGCGGTTGCGCCCGCCGAGCCGCCGAAGCCGACCAGAGAGCAGGAGTTGCTCGGCGAAATCCGCGACCTCCTGAAGTCGCGCGTCTAACGCATTCTCGCGCGAAGCGGATGCCGGTTCGCGTGATCTCATCGCGCTTCGGCCGGCACGTCGCGCGCCGTTCCACCAGCACTGTCCTATTCCGGAGATAGCCATGACGGACAAGGTCAAGCTGCCCCGAAAACTGTCTCAGGAGCCCGGTGCGCCGGCGCCGCTGCGGCCGAGCCACGAGCGGGTCATCGAGGATTTGGACCGCTGGGCCAACAGCCCCGGCCTCCAGCCGCCGACGGCCGATGATGCCGAGAACGACGACGGCAAGGCGCGCTCGCGTGAGTGACGAAGCGCGGCGGGGCGGTGCGGCGCCCTATCCAATCCGAGTTCGGCGAACGACGATTGGCTGCGGCCGTAGAGCCACGATCAGGGCCGTCGTGCCGTTGCGATCATCGCAGTCGAGGGTATTGGGAAGATATCGCCGACCCGCCCGCGCTCGATTTCGCTCCAGAATGCGCGGGCGACGGCGGCGCGCTGTTCATCGTCCAGCGCATTCCAATGCGAGATGAAGGGGAACAGCCGCTCGACACCATTGAAGTCGGCGACATCGAGGCCGAAGTCGCGCGTGACTTCGGTGATGACAGGTGGTGCGAAGCCGGCGTCGACGACGGCCGCAGCGAAACGCGCGGGATCGGCAAGCTGAGCGAGCCCTGCCGCGGGCGGCGGACCGAGACGATCGGGATAGAGCGTGCGGACGATCCGCGACACCAGCATGTGCACCCCGCCGCCGTCGGCGCTGTTCCACACCGCGATCGCCGCGGCTCCGCCCGGCCGCGTCACCCGCGCCATCTCGCGCAGGCCGGCGCGCCAGTCCGGAAACAGCATGACGCCGAACACCGACAGCACGGCGTCGAACGCGGCGTCGGGCAGGTCGAGCGCCTGGCCGTCCATCTGCCGCGCCTCAATATTTTGCACGCCATGCGCGCGCACCCGCTGCACCATGCCGGCGGAGAAATCGATCGCGGTGACCTTGGCGCCGATGCGGGCGGCGGCCAGCGCCGCGGCGCCGGTACCGGTCGCGACGTCGAGCACCTTTGACGACGGGCCGATGTCGAGGGTTTTGAGCGCGGCTTCGGCGTAGTGCATCGTGAACGGCTGCGACTGCGCTTCGTAGGTGGCGACCATCTTGTCCCAATGCGCGGGATCGTTGAACGGCTGATGATGCGCGGGCTCACTTTGCGGCATGGATCTGGTCCTTGAGGGTCTGCCGGTGTTTTGCCAGCCGGCGCTTGAAATCCTTGGCGAGCGCCTCCAGCGTCACCGCGCCGAGCCGCTTCAGAAACAGCGCCTCGACCTCGCGAAACGTGTCGCCGAGCGCGTCGTTGACGGCCTGCTCGACCAGGCAGCCGGGGTTCTCCGAGCGATGGCTCATCGCGACGATGGTGGGCGCGCCGACCGCGCGGTAGATCTCGGCGAGCGTGATGGCGGCGGGATCGCGCGCCAGCGTCCAGCCGCCGCCATGGCCCTTCTCGGAGCGGACCAGCCCCTGCTCGCGCAGCCCGGCCATGACGCGGCGGACCACGACCGGGTTGGTCGCCATCGCGGTTGCGAGGTGCTCCGACGTGACGGGCTCGCCCGCGCCGATCATGTGGAGCAGGCCGTGCAGCACGCCGGATAAACGGCTGTCGCGTATCATGTAACTTCATATGTTACATGATGGCGCCGCCGTCAAGAGGGGCCGGCGGGACAGCCGATCATCACCCCGCACTCATGCCCTGCGCGCCGCCGAGCAGTTTTGCGTTGAGCCGGCCGCCGTCGAACAGCATCTCGTTGACCGCGCCGTCGATGTCGTCGGCGGTGACGTCCTGGCCGCCGTCCCTGACGATGCTGGCCTGGGCGAGGCGCCGCATCAGCTCTTTGATGAAGGCGGCGCTGACCCCCGCGGTGCGTCGCACCGCCTCGTCGACGATCGGCTGCGCGAGCGGCAGGCCCTTGCCGTAGAGCCGGACCAGCTTGCTGCGCCCGGCCTCGTCGGGCAGCGGCACCTCGATCGCCTGGTCGATGCGGCCGGGCCGGCCGGCCAGCGCGCCTTCTAGTTCCTCGGGGCGGTTGGTGGTCAGCACGAACAGGATGTCGCAATCCTCCTTCAGGCCGTCCATCTCGTTGAGCAGTCTGTTGAGCAGCGATTCCTCGCAAGGGGAATCCATCTCGTCGCGATCGCGGGCGATCAGGTCGACGTCCTCGATCACAACCATGGTCGGCTGCAGCAGCCGCGCCAGGCTCATATAGGCACCGAGCAAGCCGACCTGTTCGGCGGTGATGATCAGCGTGGTATGGCCCGGCAAATTGGTGGCGAGATAGCGAATGGTGTGGGTCTTGCCGGTGCCGGGCGGGCCGTAGAGCAGGATGCCCTTGCGGGTCGACTGGCCGAGCCTGCGCAGCAGCTCGCGGCTGCCGACGAAGTCGAGCACGTTGCGCTCGAGCAGCCGCAGCGTCTTTTCCGGCAGGATCACCGCGTCACGGTCGACCGTCGGCAGGCGATGCACGGTCACGCCGCGTGAGCGGCCGCTATAGTCGGCGTCGCCGTCGAGCGAGAGGATTTTGCCGCGATAGGATCGCGCGGCGTCCACCGCCATTTCCAGCTCGGCGAAGATGCGCTGCACGAAGGCGTTGCCAGCCATACCGGCCGGCACCACAAGCTCGATCCGCATTCCCGACTCGCGGTTGTAGTCACGATGGAAGGCGAGCAGCACCGCATAGCGCAACTCGCCGCTGCGGCACAGCCATAGTCCATTGACCAGGCATTTGACCGGCTGCGCCTCGCCGATATCGACATCGTGGTATTGCGGCGGCGCGATTGCCGGCGCGCCGCGCCCGTATCGCATCAGCGTTGCGACATCGAGCGTCTCGTAGCGATGTTCCTCATGAATGCCGAAGAAATGGATGGGGTCGGCGAGCAACCGGTCGATCGCGATCTGAACGTCGGCGCGCATGTGGCCGGGAAACAGCCGCGACCGCGTCAGCAGCTGGTTGCGCGGGACGCCGGCGAAATGCCAATCGAGCGCGGTCACGGCAAACTTGAACTCGTCGCCCGGGAGCTCTTCCGAACTCCTCCTGACGGCCAGCACGCAGCCGCTGCAAAGGCATACCTTCCTGTCGTTGAGAAAGATATTGGTCACCGATCTTTGCGCGTCACAGAGATCGCACGGGCGCACCGCATCGACGGCTTCGGCCGTGATCAGCAGCGGCTGCTCGTCGTCGCGGATCAGCTGCTGCGCGGCCTCCAGCAGCGCCCTGGCCACTTGAGCGGGAAATGGGCCGCAAATGATACCGTACTGGTCCTCGATTTGCGCAGCGACCGTAATCGCTTCCCGCTCGGACTTGCCGAACACCACGCGCAGCAGGTGCCGGACGAAGCTCAGTGGCGTATCGCCGTCGTCTCGAATGAAGAGTTTGACCGGGCCGTTCTCGGTGAAGACGTCGTGCATGAAAGCCTCAAAACGCTACTGGAAGAGATAAGAACAAAACGAGAACATCATATCGGCCGGAACCCGTCAAGCGAAAGATTTTCCGTCGCAGCTTGAACGTGTGGGATGCCGAACGATCGGCAGGTCCGTACGGCTCGCAATGGTAAACGCCGCGCAATGCCTGTGACGAATTTGTGCAGCGGCGAATGCCAGGAAGACCTGCCGACGGAATTGCCAAGACATCGCCGCCCCAGCGGCAAACTTCCGACACATCATCGGGGCGAAAAGGGGCGATCGACATGGCCAGCGCGCGAGGGGAGATTCGACTTCAAGCGAATCTTCCGTCGCGCAATTATTTTATGAGGCTCTCGTGTCGCACAAACTTGGTTTTGCGATCCTTCTCGTCTTCACGCTGTTGCTTTCTCCTGCCGTCGCGCAGCCGCCCGCCAAGCCGGCGCCGCCGCAACAAAATACCAGCGATGCGCTGACGCCCGAACAGGCGAAGCGCGCGCTCGACACGCTGCAGGACGACAAGAAACGCGGCGAGATCATCAACACGCTGCGCGCGATCGCCACCGCCTCGCCGCAGGCCGCGCAGAGCGCGCAGCCTGCGGCGGAGCCGTCCCCGATCCCGCTGTCCGCCGACAGTCTCGGCGCGCAACTGCTGTTGATGGTGTCGGAGCAGGTCACCGAGGTCTCGAGCCAGGTCGCCGACGTCGCGCGCACGCTGACGCATTTCCCCGCCTTCTATTACTGGTTCCTGCGCACCGCCAACGATCCGGCCGCCTACGGCCAATTGATCGATATCGCCTGGAAGCTGGCGCTGGTGTTCGGCTGCGCGCTCGCCGCCGAATGGGTGGTGTTTCGCCTGATCAAGCGGCCGGTGGCGTTTCTGGAGCAGCGGCTGCCGCAGACCGCGCGCGTGCCGGTGCAGACGCTGGCGAGCGTCGATCCGCCGTCCTCGGTGGCCGATGTCACCCCGCAGGGCGAGCTGCAGCGCCGCCGGCTCAGCCTGGCGCGGGCCTGGCAGTCGCTGATCCGGCTGCCCTTCGTGCTCGGACGGCTGGTGCTCGAATTGCTGCCGGTGGTCGCCTTTGTCGGCCTTGCCACCATGCTGCTCGGCACCGAGATCGGCGACCAGTCGACCACGCGCCTCGTGATCCTTGCCGTGGTCAACGCCTACGCATTCTCGCGCGCGCTGATCTGCGCGGTGCGGGCGCTGGCCGGCCCGTTCGGGCTGTTTCGCGTTCGCGCCGAGACCGCGGCCTATATCGAGATCTGGGCCCGCCGCATCGTCGCCGTCGGCGTGTCCGGCATCGCCTTTGCCAATGTCGCGCTGCTGCTCGGGCTGTCGCGCGCCGGCTATGCCGCGATCCTGCGGCTGGTGATGCTGGTCGTGCATCTGTTCATCGTCGTCATCATCCTGCAGTGCCGCCGCCAGGTCGCCGACGCCATCCGCGCGCCGGCCGACCGCGCCGGCGTCGCGGCGCGGATCCGCAACCGCGTCGCCGGCCTCTGGCACGTGCTGGCGATCGCGCTCGATCTCGCGCTGTGGGCGGTGTGGGCGCTCAACATCCGCAACGGCTATTCGCTGCTGCTGCAATATTTCGTCGGCACCATCGCGGTGCTCCTGATCACCCGCCTCGTCACCATGGTGGTGCTGAGCCTGATCGACCGCGGCTTCCGCATCTCGCCGGATCTGCTGCAACGCTTCCCGGGGCTGGAGTCGCGCGCCAACCGCTATCTGCCGCTGCTGCGCCGGGTGGTGTCGGCGGTGATCGCCTTTATCGGCTTCGTCGCGCTGCTGGAGGTCTGGGGCGTCGACGCCATCGTCTGGTTCTATGGCGGCCAGATCGGCTCCCGCCTGATCTCGGCGCTGGTGACGATCGGGATCGCCGCGCTCGCCGCCGCCGTGATCTGGGAGGTCGCCAATGCGCTGATGGACCGCCAGATCAACACGCTGTCGCGCGAGGGGCATTTTGCCCGTGCCGCGCGGCTCCGCACCTTCCAGCCGATGCTGCGCACCGCGCTGTTCTGCGTCATCGTCGCCGTGGTCGGCCTCACGGCGCTGAGCGAGATCGGCGTCAATGTGGCGCCGCTGCTCGCCGGCGCCGGCATCGTCGGCATCGCGATCGGCTTCGGCTCGCAAAAACTGGTTCAGGATTTGATCACCGGGCTGTTCCTCCTGATCGAGAACACCGTGCAGGTCGGCGACAACGTCACGGTGTCGGGCCTGTCCGGCGTGGTCGAGAACGTCTCGATCCGCACCATGCGGCTGCGCGCCGGCGATGGCTCGGTGCATGTCGTGCCGTTCAGCGCGGTGACCACGATCACCAATGCCAGCCGCGGCGCCGGCAATGCGTCGGTCAGCGTCAACGTGTCCTACAAGGAGGACACCGACCGCGCCGGCGAGATCCTGAAGGACATCGTCGCCGAGATGCGCCAGGAAACCGCGTATCGCGCGCTGATCCGCGGCGATCTCGAATTGTGGGGCGTCGACAAGGTCGACGGCTCGATGGTGACGATCGTCGGCCAGATCCGGTGCACCGATGGCGGCCGCTGGTCGGTGCAGCGTGAGTTCAACCGCCGCATGAAGCGCCGCTTCCAGGAGAGCGGCATCGAGATCGCCTCGATGGGCCAGACCATCCTGATGCAGATCCCTCCACCTGCGGAGCCGGACGCCGACGCGAGGCCGCGCCGCGCCGCCAGCTAAGAGCCGAATTCCACTTCACCTCGCCCCGCTTGCGGGGAGAGGTCGGAACGCATCGCAGATGCGTTCCGGGTGAGGGGGGTCTCCTCGAGAGTATCTCTCGCCCGCATCTGCGGTGGCGCAGGAACGAGAGGCTCGACGCGTCTCACGGTTGCGACACCGTCTCGCGACAGCGAGACGGCAACGACCTGACCAACCCCCAACCACCGTGTGCAGCCGGCCGAAAGCGCCGCATTTCGCTTCCTTCCCTGCGATTTTCACGATGGCACAGCGCTTGCTCAATGTGCTGCGAATGCGCGGCAAGACGCATTGCATCTCAACCGTAAAGCCAGAAGGAAACGCACATGGAGCTTGGCTATTTCACCATGCCCTCGCATCCGCCGGAGTGCGGATTGAAGGAGGGCCACGACTGGGACCTGCAGACCCTGCGCTGGCTCGATGAGCTCGGCTATCAGGAGGCCTGGATCGGCGAGCACCACACCGCGCCGTGGGAGCCGCATCCGTCGCCCGATCTCTTGATGGCGCAGGCGCTGATGCAGACAAAGAATTTGCGCATCGGCCCCGGCGGCTTCCTGCTGCCCTATCACCACCCCGCCGAGCTCGCCAACCGCGTCGCGATGCTCGATCACCTCTCGAACGGGCGGATGAACTTTGGCGTGGCGGCGAGCGGCCTGCCGAGCGACTGGGCGATGTTCAACGTCGACGGCATGTCCGGCCAGAACCGCGACATGACCCGCGAGGCGCTGGAGATCATCCTGAAGATGTGGACCGAGCCGGGGCCCTGGACCCACAAGGGCAAGTTCTGGACGGTGACGAAGCCGGACACCATGTTCGACTTCCTCAAGCCGCACATCAAGCCGCTGCAAGCGCCGCATCCGCCGATCGGCGTCGCCGGTCTGTCGAAGAATTCCGACACGCTCAAGCTTGCCGGCGAGCGCGGCTTCATCCCGATGAGCCTCAACCTCAACCCGGCCTATGTCGGCAGCCATTGGGACTCGGTGGAAGCCGGCGCCGCCAAGACCGGCCGCAAGCCGAGCCGCAAGGACTGGCGGCTGGTGCGCGAGGTGTTCGTCGCCGATACCGACGAGGAGGCGTGGCGGCTCTCGACCGGCGACATGATGGGCCGGATGATGAGCGAATACTTCCTGCCGTTGCTAGGCCATTTCGGCTTCAAGGACTATCTGAAGCACGCGCCCGACGTGCCTGACAGCGATGTCACCGTCGAATATTGCGCGCGCCGGAATTGGATCGTCGGCTCGCCCAAGACTGTCACCGAGAAGATCGAGCAAATCTACCAGGAGGTCGGCGGTTTCGGCGTGCTCCTGGTGTTCGGCTTCGACTACAAGCACAAGCCGGAAGCCTGGCGGCACTCCCTGGACCTGCTCAAGAACGAGGTGATGCCGAAGCTCAAGCATCTCGGCGCCGAGTTCGAGAAGGCTGCATGACTGCTGCGCGGGGTGCGGGGCTTGCCTCGCACCCCGTGTTCCATATCTTAAGCGGAGTTTTTTGCTACCGAGGTTGGCGGAATGACGGTCGACGCACAGAGTTTCAAGCAGGCGATGCGCCATTGCGCCGGCGCGGTTGCGCTGGTGACGGTCGGTCGGGAGGCTGGGCAGCGCACCGGGCTGACCGTGACCTCGGCCTGCTCGCTGTCCGACAACCCGCCCTCGGTCCTGGTTTGCGTTAACCGGAATGCCAGCGCCCATGCCCGCATCCGCGAGGAGCGCCATTTCGTCATCAACTTCCTGAACGAGGAGCACGCGCTGCTGGCGCTGACCTTTTCGGGCCAGAAGGGCGTCAACGGCGACGACCGTTTTGCGTTTGGCAACTGGACGGTCGGCGCCACCGGCGCCCCGGTGCTGGAGGACGCGGTCGCGGCTTTCGACTGCGTGCTGACCCAGGAGCTCGAGACCAAGACGCACTCGGTCTTCATCGGCGAGGTCAAGCACGTCCGCGCCGCCACCGCGGTCGATCCCTTGATCTACCTGCGCAGCGGTTTTCAGAGCGTGCGCAACATCCACGATCCGGTCGTGCTCGGCGACCTCGACGCCCGTCGCATCAGCTGGAACGAGTTTTCCTGAGAAACCCGTCGACGCGGCTCTCCTATAGTGTGGTGAGGTTAGGTCGAACGGCGACGGCGCTTGTGCCCCTCTCCCCGTTCTTACGCTAGGGCATGCGCACATCTGGTGCGAGGGCTTACAGGTCAGGAAGGCACCACCGGATGGGTTCCCTCCCCCCTTGCGGGGGAGGGTTAGGGAGAGGGGTAAGCCGCACGGGCGGTGTTTGTGGCTTACCCCTCTCTCCAACTCTCCCCCGCAAGGGGGGAGAGAGCCCTCCCACCTCCCGTGCAGCCTCAAGCAAGATCGGCTGAGTGAGGGGGTTGGGGTGAGGGCCTGTCTCCGCACGCCGCTCGCGCTCGGCCTATCTGAGCCACACCAGCATCGGCACGGGCGCGCGGCCCGCGCACGACAGCGTCCCCTCATAGGCGTGCGTCTTGCGGGCGCTGTATTTGCAGGGTGCATCATCCAGCACCAGCTCCGCCGTCACCTGTGAGTCGGAGCCGGCGAATTGCAGCCTGATCTCGCCGGCGCGTTCGTCCGGACCGTCCTGGGTGCAGATCCCGACGTGCTTCATCTTCAGCGGACCGGAAAATTGCTTGCCCGGTCCCGGCTCGCTTTCGCTGAGATTGCCGGTCAATTCCCATTCGCCCAGCACGCCGGCCTGCGCGAGGAACTCCATCGCGTTGAGCCGAGGGGCGTGACAAAGACAGAGCGCGACGGTGCCGAGCAGCACCGCCCAACCGTCGCGCCTGATGGTCCGTCGCATCACAGCTTGCTTCCGGTTGTCTGCCGGAGCTCGATCAGGTCCGGTCGCGACACGTTGGCATCCGCGGTGAGCCGGGCGATCTGCGCCGCGCATTCTCCGGTCTTGGCCTGGTCGCCGGCCGCCTTGGCGCTCTTGCTCATCCCGATGTAGGCCGCCAACCGGTTGGGCTCCTTCTTGAGCACGGCCTCATAGGCGGCAAGCGCTTCCTTGGCCTTGCCATCGTCGAGCAGCATCGCCCCGTAGAGCTCGCGCGCCGGTGCCAGCGGCCCCGGCGTCACCGGATGCTTGTCGGTCTTGTCTTCCGCCTCCGCGGCGGCATTCATCGCCTCGAGCGCCGCGTCGTGCTTGCCCTCGGCGTAGAGGATCCATGCGCTCGCGACCTGGCGCTGGATGTCGACGATGTTGGACCAGTAGGCGTCTTTCGCCTCCTTGAGCTTGTCGCGCAGCTCGGCGAGCTTGGCGACATCGCCCTGGGCGGCAGCCGGATCACCGGAGCGCGCGGCGCCGACCGCTCGCGCAAAGTAGGTGATCGCATCCGCGTAAGCGTACTTGGTCTGTTTCGGCTGCAGCGCGGCGGCGGCCTTCCAGTCGCCGCGTTCGAACACATAGCGCGCCTGGCTTGCCGCGACCGCGTACGGTCCGGCGAACCGCTCGAGCCTGAATTGCATCTGGCCGAGTTCGTCGACGACGGCGCGCGCCTCCTCGTCCTGGCCGAGCTGGAGATAGGCATAGACCAGGTAGTCCATGGCGTGGGCCTGATCCTGCTGCTCGCCATCATCCTTGGCGATCCGCGCCGATTCCTTGTTCGAGGCGATCGACTCCTTCCAGTAGCCGACCCGGGTGAAGATATGCGACGGCATGTGCTGGGCATGCGGCGCATGGGCCGCGATCTTCGAATAGCGCGTCGCCGCGTCGAGACCCTTCTCCGCCAGCGCCGGATAGTCGTAGAGATGGATCAGATAATGAGCGACGCCGGGATGGTCGGGCTGGCGCTTGAAGATCGGCTCCAGCAGCGCCGCGCCCTTCAGCTGGTTGGCGTAGGTCTTGTCGGTCGGCAGAGCCGCGACGTTGAGCGTGATTGCATACGCGATCTGGGCCTCGTCATCGTCGGCATAGCGGCTCGCCACCTGCTCTTCGGCGGCGAGGAATCGCTGCACGCGGGTGCGGTGATCGACCTTGTCGTAGTCGACATACATCGCGGCGATCGCATCGATGTAATCCCGCTCGCGGTCCGTCTTCGCGCCCACCGCCTGGCCCTTCTTCACCGCCTCCAGCCCGAGCGGAAGGTTCTCCGGCGGCGGCGGCGCGTGCGGATTGTAGAGATAGCTGAGCGCGATCCCCCAATAGGCGATGCCGCATTGCGGGTCTTCCTTGAGCGCCTCCTCGAAGGTGCGCCGCGATGCGCTGTACCAGAACGAGTGCTGATACCGCATCGCCTGGTCGAACAGCTCCTGCGCCTGCGGCGTGCAGGACGTTGTGAAGTGCACGGTGCCGAGCTGTTGTTCGGCCGAATGTGCGGCGGCAGGTTGCGAAATGGTCGCGGCAACCAGGCCAAGGACCACAGTGAGAGGAAACCGCGTCATGGGACCCGCTCCGTGTCGTCGATGAAAGCGGACACGATATCACCATTTGCGCGCGAGCGGAAATATGACGGCTGCATCGTCGTCCGTTAGCGGGCTGGGTTTTGTGACGTTTGATGTCGTCCGTGAACGATCAGCATTGCTGACTGGTCGGCCAACTCGCCATAGATCCGTACTTCATGATATCGTGCTATCGCGCACCTTAGGGTGACGGACTGGTTTGCTCAGCTTGCTCGGTGTCATCACCCGCGCATGCGGGTGATCCAGTATTCCAGAGGCGGTCGTGCTTGAGCCGATATGCCGCGGCGCACTGGGTCGCCCGGTCCATGTGCGCAATTGCGCACAGGCCGGGCGACGACAACAGTGGGTGAGTGTAAAGCCTCACATCCTCTCAGGATCATAGGAGTGCCACTATGAAGATCGTCGTGATCGGCGGGACCGGCCTGATCGGCTCCAAGACAGTCGCAATCCTGCGCGAGCGCGGCCACGAGGTGGTCGCCGCATCGTCCAAGAGCGGAATCGACATCATCACCGGCGAGGGCCTCAAGGAGGCCATGGCGGGCACGGCGACCGTGATCGACCTCGCCAACTCGCCCTCGTTCGAGAACAAGGCGGTGCTGGAATTCTTCGAGACCGCCGGTCGCAACCTGCTCGCGGCCGAGTCCGCCGCAGGTGTCCGGCATCACGTCGCGCTCTCCATCGTCAACACCGACCGCACGCCGGAGAACGGCTATTTCCGCGCCAAGGTCGCGCAGGAGAAGCTGATCGAGGCGTCCGGCATTCCCTACACGATCATCCGCGCCACCCAGTTCATGGAATTCATCGGCGCCATCGCCGACGCAGGCGCGGTCGGCAACACCGTGAAACTCTCGCCCGGCCTGTTCCAGCCGATCGCGGCGGAAGAGGTGTCCGCCCTGGTCGCGGATATCGCGCTCGAGCCGCCGCGCAACGGCATCGTCGACATTGCCGGCCCCGACCGGGCGCCGTTGGATGAAATCGTCACCCGCTACCTGAAGGCGGTCGGCGACCCGCGCCAGGTCGTGCGCGACCCCGATGCCCTCTACTGGGGCGGCCGCGTCGAGCAGCTTTCGCTGGTGCCGCTCGGCGACGCGCGTCTCGGCCGCATCGACCTGAACGAATGGCTGCGCCGCGCGCGGGCGGGCGGTTGATCATTCGTTCTGAACCCGGTTGACGGCCTCTCTACTGGCCCGATCGAAAGGCGGACCTGCGCGCAACTCTATCAAAGCAGCGTCCATCGCGCCAAAACCGACGCAGGCAGGAACGCGCTGAAGTCGGCTGCTGCCCGGAAGCGCCGATCACCCTTCCGGCACGCCGGCGAGGCGCCAGCCTTCACACAAGCGCTGCAGCCCGGCAAGGTAAATTGGATTGTCGCTTTGTTGAGCTGCGAGCAAGCGACGAATGGTGAAACCTGAGTTGAGCGCAAGTCCCGTTCTCGCAGCAGTTCGCGCCTCATCGAGCGCGCCGGTCAAGGCCAAGGCAGCGGCGAGCGATAAATGAGCGAGATGAAAGTTACGGTTCGCCTCGGTGCTTCGTCGCAGCCAACTGACGGCCTCGACGTCTGAACCAAGCAGCAGCTTGGCCACGCCCGCAAAACACGCCCACTGGTAGGCGAAAACGTCGCGAGGAGAGAGCCGCAAAGCTTCGAGTATATGGCGTTCGGTCTCGGTAGCGCGACCTATGTAGGATTTGGCGAAACCAAGGGCTGCATGAGCGAGGACCAAATTCGGAGCCAGCGCCAACGCATGTTCGAACTCACGGATGCCTTGGGCGGCCCGGTTCGTAAAGGTCTGGACCCAACCCCGAGCCATGTGGGCTGAGGCACTGTTCGGCCTAATCGACAATACCTTGTTCACCATCGCCTCGGCCGCCGCAAGCCGCGCGGGCCCATCATCCGTCGTAAAGCTACCTCCAACTACCGTATCAACATTTGCCAGACCAATCATTGCTTCGACGTTGCCCGGATCGAACTCCAGCGAGCGTTCGAAGAAGCCCCGCGCTTGCGTCACGCATTCAAGGCTAATCCCCTTCATCAACCAGGCCCGGCCCTGGAAGCACAAGTCCATCGCATCGGGATGCAGCGTATGCTCGGCTCGTCGCGCCTCAGCCTCGATGAGCTGGGCACCTAATGTACCGGCGAGGCTCGACACGATTTCGTCCTGCATATCGAACAGGTCGACGACAGGCTTCTCGAAGCGCTCGGCCCAAAGATGCTGGCCGCTCCTGGCATCGATCAGCTGAACATTCATCCGAAGTCGCTTGCCGCTGCGTTGCACTGAGCCTTCGAGCACGTAGCGAACATTCAATTCGCGGCCGACTTGGCGCACATCGACAGCTCTGCCCTTGTATGAGACGGCGCTGTTCTGTGCCATTACAAATGAACCACCGATGCGCGACAGGTCCGTGGTCAGACTCTCGGTTATACCGTCCGCGAAATAGTCCTGCTCACGATCACCGCTCAGGTTCGCGAAGGGTAGCACGACGATGGACAGGCGCGGCGGCGCTTCGCCGGTTCGCTCAATTAGGCCAACCGTCTCATTTGCGGGCCTCCGGTCTTCCTTCACTGCGCAAACGAAGCGGAAACCCTTGCGCGGCAATGTTTTGATCAAGTGCTGTTTCTCGCCGGTGTCGCCGATTGCGCGCCGGGCGGCGTTGAGGCGAGTCGTCAGCGCAGCATCCGAGACGATGCGGCCCTTCCAGATCGCGTTGATGAGATCGTCCTTGCTGACGACGCGCTCTCGGTTTCGGATCAGGTATTCAAGCAGATCGAACACCAGGGGTGTAACAACAACCACGTCCGTCGCGCGCTGCAGTTCGCGCCTGTCGGTATCCAATGCGTAATCCTCAAAAAGAAAACGCAAGCTGCATTCCCTCTCGCGGCTATCTCTGAAATCCAAGGATAAGCTGCCAGCGAAGAAAATGTAAGCGAGCTGTCAAGCGCGCGCCAAGGGACGTGTGCTGGCCACCTCGCCTGGTCGAAATAGCCGGGGCGAGAAAGACTACGTCGCTCGATCGGCGGTCTCAACCGACCGGTGTTGCACACCATAGCTGTCTATTTGAGCGGACGATCGCGTCTGGGGACCAATACCTTCGTCCTCAAACAGCGGCCGGATTGAGTCCAATGGCAGCGCCTGCCTGCTGCGGAGCATTGGTCCGCACGTTGCCTTGGATCTGCCGAAGAAAGCCGACATGCCGTCGTCACCCGACAATGTCCGGTTTTAGGGGGAAAGCCGAATTGGCTGAGTACACCCCTTGGCCGCCTCCGGGGCCGGCACGCCCGATCAAATCTACCCCCGGCGCGGGCTTTTTTGGCCCTTGGGCATGGTGATTTGGCCGGGTTTGGCGTAAAGCAGCCGAAATCACAAATCGCTACGCGCGCGGCCGTGCCATTTGCCGGACCCGGCGCTTCATGTCACGCGGTGCGCTGCGCCGCGCCAACCAAGGTTTTTCCCGTGTCATTCCCGACCACCAGTCCGCCGCTCGCCCGGGCGCTTGCCGAGCGCAGCTACGATCGGCCGACGCCCGTTCAATCCGCCGTGCTTGCCGATGACGCCGTCGGCCGCGACTTGCTGGTGTCGGCGCAGACCGGCTCCGGCAAGACCGTCGCCTACGGGCTCGCGATGGCGAGCGATCTGCTGGCCGAGGCCGAGCGGTTCGCGCCGGCGGCTGCGCCGCTTGCCCTGATCGTCGCGCCGACGCGCGAGCTTGCGTTGCAGGTCCACCGCGAGCTCGCCTGGCTCTATGCGCACGCGGACGCGCGCGTCGTGTCCTGCGTCGGCGGCATGGACCCGCGGCGCGAGCAGCGCGAGCTGGCCGCCGGCGCCCACATCGTGGTAGGCACGCCCGGCCGGCTGTGCGATCATCTGCGCCGCGGCCATCTCGACACCTCCGAGTTGAAGGCCGTCGTGCTCGACGAAGCCGACGAGATGCTCAACCTCGGCTTTCGCGAGGACATGGAATTCATCCTGGAATCGACGCCGGAGACGCGCCGCACCCTGCTGTTCTCGGCGACGTTTCCCCGCGGCATCGTCGCGCTGGCAAAGCAGTATCAGCAGGACGCGTTCCGGATCGAGGTCGCGGGCGACGAGGGCGGCCATGCCGACATCGACTACCGCGCGATCCGGATTGCGCCCGGCGACGTCGAGCACGCCGTCGTCAACGTGCTGCGCTTCTTCGAGGCGCCGAGCGCGCTGGTGTTCTGCAACACGCGCGACGCGGTCCGGCATCTGCAGGCGGCGCTGCTCGAGCGCGGCTTCTCCGTGGTCGCGCTGTCGGGCGAGTTGACCCAGAACGAGCGCACCCAGGCGCTGCAATCGCTGCGCGACGGACGCTCGCGCGTTTGCGTTGCGACCGACGTGGCGGCGCGCGGCATCGATCTGCCGAGCCTCGACCTCGTCATCCATGCCGATCTGCCGAACGACCCGGAGGTGATGCAGCACCGCTCCGGCCGCACCGGCCGCGCCGGCCGCAAGGGCGTCAGCGTGCTGCTGGTGCCGCCGGCACGCCGTCGCCGCGCCGAATTGCTGCTCGATCTCTCCGGCATCGATGCGCTCTGGGGCACCGCGCCGCAGGCCGACGAGATCCGCAGGCTCGATCACGACCGCATGCTGAAGGATGCGGTGTTTTCCGAGGAGGCGACCGCCGACGATCTGGTGCTGGCGCAGGCGCTGCTGGCCGAGCGGTCCGCGGAGCAGATCGCCGCGGCGCTGGCGCGGCTCTATCGCGCGCGGCTGCCGTCGCCCGAGGATATCATCGATCCCGGCGAGATCCGGTCGCGCGACGATCGCGGCCGCGACAAGGCGCGTGCGCGCGGCGACGACCGATCGGAGCGACCGCGCTCGAAGCCGGGCAAGTCCTTGGCGCGCCACGGCATGGCGGAAGACAGCGTCTGGTTCCGCGCCGCGATCGGACGGCGCAAGAACGCCGAAGCGCGCTGGCTGCTGCCGATGATCTGCCGCCGCGGCGGCATCGACAAGCGCGACATCGGCGCGATCAAGATCATGGACACGGTCACCGAGTTCGAGATTTCCGCGCGCGTCGCCGACTCCTTCGCGGTCAAGATCCAGCGACCCGACAAGGAAGACAGCATCCGCATCGAGCCGCTGGCCGGCGCGCCGCAAGGTGAAGCGCCGCCGGACAAGCGCGCGCATGTGCCGCGGCGCGAGGATCGCGACACGCGTGGAGACGAACGGCCGCGCGAGGCGGCACGGCCGAAGCACCACGGCAAGCCATCGCGCGAGGGCGACGCAGAATTTACCGACGAGCGGGGCTTCGGGAAGAAGAACAAGCATCGCAACAAGCCCGGCCACACCGGCGCAGCGGTCGGCGTCACGGCGTGGCCGACCAAAGCTGCGTCCGGAAAGAAGAAGAAAAAGCGCCGCGGCTGAGGAATTGGTTGCTCAGCACGCTCGGTGTCATCACCCGCGCATGCGGGTGATCCAGTATTCCAGAGACGGTAGTGCTTGAGCCGATAGGCCGCGACGTACTGGGTCGCCCGGTCTATGTGCGCAATTGCGCACAAGCCGTGCGACGACAGGTAGTGAGACAAAGCTTCACATCCTCTCAGGGTGACGGTGAGGGAATAAGCTCCCGTAGCCCGGATGCAGCGAAGCGAAATCCGGGGGCAGCATCCGTGGCAAGATTCCCGGATTGCGCTGCGCTCCATCCGGGCTACGAGCTACGAACTTGCGCAATTTCGGAATATTGGAAGGGTAATGGTGAGTTGCCCGACGTGTCAAGCGGCCTGGTCGACGCGGGCGGCCACCCGCCGCTGGCTACTTTGCATGGGGTTGTTTTTCGGGATTTGGTAGCCCGCCCCGCTGCGGGCCCGCAAGCGGGAGTGTGCCAACCCCCTCGCGGCCGCAATTCAACCCGATTTCATCACGCCTTAGCCGTCCAACCCGATCTTCAGCGCCTTGATCTTGCGGTACAGCGTCGCGCGGCTGAGTTTTAGCGCCTTCGCCGCCTCCGTCACGCGCCCGCCGCTCGCCCGGAGCGCGTCCACGACCATTGCGCGCTCGGCCGCGTCGTGATCGGCCACGGCCGCCCGTCCGCCGACGGGCAGATCGAGATCGGCCTCGCCGATGACGCCGCCTTCCGCGGTGCAGCCGGCGAGCCGCAGCACGTGGCGGAGCTGGCGCATGTTGCCGGGGAACGGATAGGCCATCAGCTGCGCCCAGGCGTCGGGCGCGATGCGGTAGTGCGGGGCTTCCTCGTCGGCGATCTGCGCGATCACCTCGCGCTTGTCGGCGCGCTCGCGCAGCGCCGGCAGCCGCACCTCCATGCCGCGCAGCCGGTAATACAGGTCGGCGCGGAAGCTGCCGTCCTCGGCCATCGCTGCGAGGTCGCGATGGGTGGCGCTGATCAGGCGGATGTCGACCGGCACGGGTTTGAGCGCGCCGAGCGGCCACACTTCGCGGTTTTCAAGCACGCGCAACAGCCGCGTCTGCAGCGCCAGCGGCATGTCGCCGATCTCGTCGAGGAACAGCGTGCCGCCGCTCGCCTGCACGATCAGTCCCTTCGAGCCCTCGCGCCGCGCGCCGGTGAAGGCGCCGGCCTCGTAGCCGAACAGCTCGGCATCGATCAGGCTTTCCGGCATCGCCGCGCAGTTCAGCGCGACATAATTGTTGGCGGCGCGGTTGCTGGCGGCGTGGATGGCGCGCGCGAACACGTCCTTACCGGCGCCGGTCTCGCCATGCAGCAGGATCGGCAGATCGAGATTGCCGACCGTCATCAGCCGCTTCACGCCCTTGATCAGCACGGGGTCGTGGCCCGCCAGCCGGTGCAGGCCATCGAACCGTCCCGCCGGCTTGTCGCGCGACGGCGCGGGAGGCGGACGCGGCGATCGTGCGCGCAGCGGCGGCGCCACGCGGCCGTGTCCCCAGGGCGAGCCGTCGGCGCGGCGCAGCGCGACGCGCTCCTCCGAGCTCGGCGCCGCGCGCTCGTCGAGCTGGATCAGCCGCGACAGGTCGATGCCGTCGGATATCATCGCATCGGTCAGGCCGAACGCCGCCCGCGCGCTGCGGCAGGCGCCGACGACGCGGCGGTCGTCGTCATAGGCCAGCATGCCCTGTCCATCGCTGCCGGGCAGGGTGGCGATCCAGGACGCGCGATAACGCCGGCGGAAGAACGATCGTTCGATCCGCCGCGTCGCGTCGGTGGTGACCGCCAGCGCCAGCTCGTGCGCGCCGCGGCCGAGATCGCTACGGCAGGAGGAGATGTTGACGGCACCGGCGAGGCGGCCGGCATGGTCGAACAACGGCGACACCGCGCAGGTGAACATGTGCCACTGCTCGCGAAAATGCTCGTCGCCATGCACGATGATCGGCCGCTGCTCGGCCAGCGCGGTGCCGAGCCCGTTGGTGCCCTCAAAAGTCTCGGCGAAGTTGGAGCCGGTGTAGATCTTCCACTCCAGGAACATCCGCGCGTAGTCGCCTTCCGGCAGGCGGCTCACCAGCATGGTGGCGTTGGGATCGGCGAGATTGACGCAGTAGCCGGAGTCTCGCAGCAGGCGCGCGAGGTCCTCGAGCTCGGGAACCGCGACCTGGATCAATTCCTCCATCGGCTCGGCGACGTGGCGGATTTCGGCCTCGGTCAGCGTCTGCGGCGGCCCGCGCCGCGCCGGATCCAGCTTGTGATTGACCACACAGCGCCGCCACGAGGCCGCAATCCGCGACTCCGCCTCGACGCCGGCCACCTGGCTCGCCGTCGATAAAACACGGGCGACATGATTTGAGGCCGAAAGGTTGGCCATCCAGAGGTCTCCACCCTGTATTTTTGCCGAAGTCTGGCAGCCGGCGAGCGAATGTCAATTGGCCGCCGGGGTCGCGGGGGCAGGCATTTGACACCTCCGACGCGCCGAACGACGATGTCCTCCACAGGTGCAAGCAAGAAGAAGACTGGTCGCGGACGTGGACAAAGCGATGAAACTTGCGGTGATCGGACGTGGTCTGTTCGGGGCGGCGGCGGCACGCCATTTGAGCAAGATGGGCCACGAGGTTGCGCTGATCGGGCCCGATGAGCCGGCGGACTTCGCGCATCACGACGGCGTCTTCGGCAGCCATTACGACGAGGGCCGGATCACGCGCTGGTTCGATCCATACCCGTTCTGGCGGCGGATGAATCGCGCGGCGCTCTCGCGCTATGGCGAGATTGCTGCGGAAAGCGGTGTCGACTTCTATCGGGAGGCCGGCGCGCTTCACGTCGGCCGCAGCGACAGCCGCGACGTCACCTCGGTCGGCGAGATCTGTGCCGCGGACGGCATTCCTTGCGAGGCCTATCAGGATGCGCGGCTGGCGGAGCGATTTCCCTATCTCCGATCGACGGCGGCCATGCTGGGCTATTTCGAGCCGCGCGATGCCGGATACATCTCGCCGCGCCGCCTGGTGCGGGCGCAGACCATCGCGGCGGAGCGCGCCGGGGCGCGCATCATCGCCGAGCCCGCGCTGGGGATTTCGGAAAGCGGCGCCGGCGTGACTATCCGGACGCGGTCGGGCGATGTCGAGGCCGAGCGCGTCCTCGTTGCCGCGGGCGGCCACACCCAATCGCTGCTCGGCCGATCGCTGGGCTTCACCGTCTATGCGCGGACCGTGGCGCTGTTTCGGCTCGATGCGGCGGAGGTGCAGCGCCTCGCCGGCATGCCGTCGATGCGCTGCATCGGACCGAAGGGCGATAATCCCTATATCCTGCCGCCGATCGCCTATCCGGATGGCCAGACCTGGCTCAAGCTCGGCGGCGATCCCGTCGATATTCCGCTCCA
Source organism: Bradyrhizobium ivorense (assembly GCF_900696085.1). Taxonomy (GTDB): domain Bacteria; phylum Pseudomonadota; class Alphaproteobacteria; order Rhizobiales; family Xanthobacteraceae; genus Bradyrhizobium; species Bradyrhizobium ivorense. The sequence goes on along the minus strand of NZ_CAADFC020000005.1, from coordinate 112,037 downwards.
CAGCGAGGCTGACATCAAGGACTGGTTCAGATCGGGCGGCACGGTTGCCGTGGCTGACCGGCTGCAAGAGCAAATCCTCGCGCGCATTCGCGACCTCAGATTCGAGGAGCGCCGCGTCGTGCCGTGCATGACCACTTTCGGCAACACAGGTCTGCCGTGCATCGGGCCGCTGTCGGCGCGCGTCACCGTCGCGTTCGGCTGCTATGGCAAGAGCGCGAAGTGTTCGGACGAGCTGGGCCGCTTGGGCGGCATGGCGCTGCTCGGCGAGGTCGACGCAGAGCTCGCGCCTTGAGCGCGACGGGCGGCGATCACTTCACCTCGCCGGCCGTGAACAGCAGGAACGAACGGCCCGTCACCTTGCGGATGCTGCCGAATTCGAGCGGAGTGGCCGCCATTTCCTCCGGCGCGCTGGTATCCAGCAGCAGCGACCAGTGCGGACCCGCCGATGTCGGCGGCAGCTTGAAATCGACCTCGCCCTCATAGCTGTTGAGGATCATCAGAACCGTGTCGTCCACGCCCTGGCGCGCGATCGCGGTTTTGCGCGCGCGGCCGTCGAGCAGCACGCCGAAGCATTTGATCCAGCCGGTGGTCCAGTCGGACTGCGTCATCTCGGCGCCCGAGGTGTTGATCCAGACGATGTCGCGAATATCGAGCTGCGCGTCGCGGTCGCCGGAGAGGAAGCGGCTGCGGCGCAGGATCGGATAGTCGCGCCGCAGCTTGATCATGCGTTTGGTGAACGCGAGCTGCTTCTCGGCAGCCTCCGACAAATTCCAGTCGAACCACGAGATCTCGTTGTCCTGGCAATAGGCGTTGTTGTTGCCGCGCTGGGTGCGGCCGAATTCGTCGCCGCCGAGCAGCATCGGCGTGCCCTGCGAGGCCAGCAGCGTCGCCAACATGTTGCGCTTCTGGCGTTCGCGCAGTTTCAGAATCGCGGGATCGTCGGTCGGGCCCTCGGCGCCGCAGTTCCAGGAATGGTTGTCGGACGAGCCGTCGTTGTTGTTCTCGCCGTTGGCCTCGTTGTGCTTGTTGTTGTAGCTCGCCCAGTCGTTCAGCGTGAAGCCGTCGTGGGCGGTCATGAAGTTGACGCTCGCCCAGGTGCGGCGTCCCTCGCGGTTGAATACGTCGTGTGAGCCCAATAGCCGCGGCGCCAGCGCGCCGGGCTGCGCCTCGCCGCGCCAGAAGTCGCGCACCGTGTTGCGATACTTGTCGTTCCACTCCGCCCATCCCGGCGGGAAGCCGCCGACCTGGTAACCGCCGGGGCCGCAATCCCAGGGCTCGGCGATCAGCTTGACGGTGGCGAGCAGCGGGTCCTGGTTCATCGCCTTCAGGAAGCCCGACTGCTCGTCGAAACCATAGACCTCGCGCGCCAGAATGGTGCCGAGGTCGAAGCGAAAACCGTCGACATGCATGTGGCCGGCCCAGTAGCGCAGGCTGTCCATCACCAGCTGGATCACCCGCGGATGCGACAGGTTCACCGTGTTGCCGGTGCCGGTGTCGTTGATGTAGTAGCGCCGCTTGTCGGGCAAGAGCCGGTAGTAGCTCGCATTGTCGATGCCCTTGAACGACAGCGTCGGCCCGCGCTCATTGCCTTCGGCGGTATGGTTGTAGACGACGTCGAGGATCACCTCGAGGCCGGCACCGTGCAGCCGCGACACCATCTCCTTGAACTCGCGCAGGCAGTTCGCAACGTCGGCGGCGTAGCGCGGATCGGCCGCGAAGAAGCCGATCGTGTTGTAGCCCCAATAATTGGTGAGGTGCTTCTCCAGCAGATTGCTGTCGTTGACGAAGGAATGCACCGGCAGCAGCTCGACCGAGGTGATGCCGAGCGCCTTCAGATAGTCGATCGCCACGTTCGAGCCGAGGCCGGCATAGGTGCCGCGCTGGTTCTCGGCGATGCCGGGATGCCGTTTGGTAAAACCCTTGACGTGCGTCTCGTAGACGATGGTCTCGTCCCAGTGCGCTTCCTGCCGTTGCGGCTCCTGGGTCCAGTCGAAATTGGGATCGACCACCACGCATTTCGGCATGAACGGCGCGCTGTCGCGCTCGTCGAACGTCAAGTCGTCGCCGCTCTCCATCCTGTAGCCGAACACCGCCGGATTCCAGATCAACGATCCGACATGGGCACGGGCATAGGGGTCGAGCAGCAGCTTGTTCGGGTTGAAGCGGTGGCCGCCGTCGGGCTGATAGGGCCCATGGACGCGATAGCCGTAGAACGTGCCCGGCTGCACGCCATGGACAAAACCGTGAAACACCTGGTCGGTGTATTCCGGCAGCTCGAAGCGATGCGTCTCGCGCGCGCCGTCGAACAGGCAGAGCTCGACCTTGGTGGCGTTGGCGGAAAACACCGCAAAATTGGTGCCATTGCCGCTCCAGGAGGCGCCCAGCGGATAGGGCAGCCCTTCCTCAATGACGAAATCGGACATCGTGTCCCCCAGCCAGAAAATCGACCTGCAACAAACGCCGCCGCGCGGAAAATGTTGCACGGGGGATGTTAGCGGCAATGGAGCTTGATTTGTATGACGCTCCCCGGCCATCGCGTGGCGAGCGCGCCCAGAACGATTGCGACGAGTGAGGTGAGCACGCCCTTCAGGCTCCCTCCCCCCTTGCGGGGGAGGGTTGGGGAGAGGGGTACCCCACGACGTGCTCTCTCCATTTGCGCGCGAGCCACAGAAGCGATTTTTCGAGACCGATGTTCATGTCACCATCTCGCCCGCGGCCACCCCTCTCCCCACCCTCTCCCGCAAGGGGAGAGGGAGCCCTGGCATTGTGCCCGCTTCACTTGCGTAGGCGCAAAACAACCCGACGGGCAACTCAGGGGCGACCGTCGCCTCACGCCGCGCGGATGTTGGCGAGGAAGCTGTCGACCTTCTGGCGCAGCGCGGTCGCCTGGGTGTTGAGCTGTTCGGCCGAGGTCAGCACCCGGCCGGCGGCGGTGCCGGTTTCGCCGGCGGCGCGGGTGACGACGCCGATATTGCCCGAGACTTCGCTGGTACCGCGCGCGGCCTCCTGCACGTTGCGGGCGATCTCGCGGGTCGCCGAGCCCTGCTCCTCGACCGCAGAGGCGATCGCGACCGTGATCTCGTTGATGCCGCCGATGGTGCCGCCGATATGCTCGATCGCATGCACGGCTTCGGTGGTGGCTTCCTGCATCGCTGCGACCTGCGCCGAAATCTCTTCGGTGGCCTTGGCGGTCTGGCTGGCGAGCGACTTCACCTCGCTCGCCACCACGGCAAAGCCGCGGCCGGCCTCGCCGGCGCGCGCCGCCTCGATCGTGGCGTTGAGCGCCAGGAGGTTGGTCTGGCTGGCGATGTCGCTGATCAGATTGATCACGTCGCCGATCTTCTGCGCCGCGGCGGAGAGGCCCTGCACCGTGGTGTTGGTGCGGTTGGCTTCCTCGACTGCCTTGTACGCGATCTCGGTCGACTGCGCGACCTGGCGGCCGATCTCGGAGACCGACGACGACAGTTCCTCAGTCGCCGCCGCCACCGTCTGCACATTGGCGGAGGCCTGCTGCGCCACCGCGGCGACCGTGGTCGCCTGCCGGCTGGCGTCGTCGGCGGCGGTCGACATGCTGTTGGAGGTCGCGCGAAGCTCGACCGCAGCACCGGCCAGTGCGTCGAGCGAGGCGCGCACGCCGTTCTCGAACTCGTCGGCCATCCGGCCGAGGAAGCCGTGCTTCTCGGTCTCGGAACGCTTCTTCAATTCGTCCTGCTCGCCGCGCAGCCGCACCGCCTCGATCATGCTGTCCTTGAACACCTGGACCGATTGCGCCATCGCGCCGACTTCGTCGCGGCGGTCCTGCGCCGGGATCGAGGTTGCGGTATCGCCGGCGGCGATCTTGCGCATCGCCGCGGTCATGCCGGTGATCGGTCCGACGATGCTGCGTCCGAGCAACAGGCACATCGCGATCACGAGCAGCAGTGCGGCGGCGACCAGCCCGCCGATCCAGCGCGCCTGGGCCCAGAAGATCGCGTCGACGTCGTCGAGATAGATGCCGCCGCCGATGGTCCAGCCATAGGGCTTGAACTCGACCGCGTAGGAGATTTTTGGCAGCGGCTCGGTGCCGCCGGGCTTCTGGAACCGGTAGCTCACGAAACCGCCGCCTTGCGCCGCGCGTTCGATCTGCAGCTTGGTGAACAGCACGCCGTCCGGGTCCGGCGAATTGTAGAGGGTCTGGCCCTCGACCTTGGGATTGGGATGAGACTGCACCAGGCCCTGCGCATTGAAAGCGTAGAAATAGTCGCCCTGGCCGAAGCGCAGCGTGCGCAGCAGCGCGCGGCCGCGCTCGAAGGCATCAGTGTCGGACAGGCCGGCCGCCTTGGAGGCCTGGTAGTTGAGCTCGACGGCTTGCCGCGCCAGGGTCACGAGGTCCTGCAGCTTGGCCTTGCGGTCCTCGAGCAGGCTGGCGCGCAGCGTGGTCAACCCGACGCCCGCGACGGCGACGATGCCGAGCACCGCGACGCCAACCATGATCATGAGCTTGGAGGAGATTCGCAGATTGCCGAACATGAGGATCCTTTTCTGGGAAGGCGGCCGCCGCTTCGGGCGCCGATGGTTCAGAAAGGCCTAACGGCAATTGATAAAGTTCGACCTAACGCGGCAGCCGTTATGGCCGCCCGGCGCACGGCAAAACCCGCGCGGGCCGTGGCAAACGGCCGCGCGAATCAGCAGAACTACGGAGGAGGGTCGCCTATGCGACCAAAGGCTTAAGCGTCGCCGTCTGTCAGTCGCTTCGCGCCGATGTCGAAGCCGAGCCGGCTTGCGCGGTCCTGGCGATCTTCGGCCATCAGCCTCAACTCCCGCTCCAGCGAGCGCGCAACTTCCTCCTGCGATTCTTTGAGACGGGAGCGCTTCGCGGTTTCGGGGTTTGCAGGCTGGGAGGTCACAGGGGAACCCTTGTCATCGTACTGTCACAGGGAGTCTTGGCACGAGTCGATTCAGCCGGACAATCAAAAAGAATTCAGACATGAAAGTTTTGGAAGGTCTCTTACGCCACTGAGTCCGAACTGAGCAGAAGATTCTCTCATGTGCAGATGGCCTGGCTCAAATGCACTGCAATTGGTGAAAATACAGGCGTTCCTCTCTTATCAGGCCTTTTTCGAATTGCCGCGAAATCATTTCTGGATTGCGATGAAGACGTCCTGAAACGGACACGCTCTAGGCTTACGAAAATTCCGGTCGGGGCCGCCCGTTCGGGAAGCCTGAATGTCGTGTGGGGTGACGTTGGAAATGAAGCAGCTGAATGCGATGCCGTATATGTGGGCGGCCGTCTTGATCGCGGTTGCGGTCTGGGGCGCGGTCGGGTCGCCGCAAATGGCACATACCTCGGTCAAGCAGCACTACGCCGGCACCCGCTAAAGCGCGATGAGATTAGGTTGAATCATCATCGCGCTTTAGCGCTTTGTTTGAGCATGATCTCCGCGCAAACGCTTCGCGTTTGTCGCGAGGGAAGACCGCTTCACACTTTTCCGGATCATGCTCTAGGCCCCAGGCAGAGCCAAATACCCGCGATCACACACGCTACAGAGGCGGCCGCGGCGAGCGCTGCATGTCCATCGTATAGGTGTAGCGCCCCTCGGGGTGCGTGGTGATGGTGACCTCGAACAGTTCCTCGCGCTGACCGTAGTAGCGGCGTACCACAGTCAGCGCCGGTGAGCCGGTCTTGACGCCGAGCGCCTTTGCGATCGGTGCCGGCATGCCGCGGACGAAGATTTCCATCTGGGCGTGCTCGGTGACCTGGCCGTAGGTCTTGGCGATCTGCTCGTGCACCGGCGAGCGGCCGTGATCGCTGCGCTTCACGACGTCGGCGAACTTGCGCAGCACATAGATCTCGGCCCAGCCGAGCGGCGCCGCGAACTGGTCGGAACGGCGCACCGCCTCGATCAGGAACCAGCTCTTGCCGGGTTCGCATTTCAGCAGCGCGGCGAGCTTGCGGTCGGCGACGATGTCGCCGCTGCTCACCACATCGCGATAGGTTTCGTTGGAATAGCGCAGCCATTCTCCGAGCGATTTGACGCTGTGGGTGAACAGCACCGGCGGCTCGGAGGCGATCACCACCGAACCGAGGCCGGCGCGGCGCACGATCAGGCCCTGGTCGATCAGGATGCGCAGCGCCTCGCGCACGGTCTGGCGGCTCGCCTTGTAGCTGGCCATCAGCTCGGTTTCGGTCGGCAGCAGGCCACCGACGGCGTAGCTGCCGAGCCGGATGTCTTTCTGCAAACCGGTAGCGATGTCGCGGTAGCGGGACGATCTCGCCTTGCCCGGGTTGTCAGACATGCGGGGCTACTGGCATGCCAAATGGCAGTTGACCGGATGCCCTATCTGCATCGACTGCAGCGCGGCCTCGAACGCGGCCAGTGTCGCCAGCACGTCGGCTTCCGGCATCGGGAAGGGCCGCCGGCCCTCGACCGCGTCGGCGAAGGCGGACAGTTCCGCGGTGAGCGTATCGACCGCCGGATACCGCATCGTCGCGGGGGCCTCGCCGGATTTCCGCAGCACCATCGTCACCTCGTCGAGCACCTCGGCCGATCCCTTCGTTCCGAACAGATGAACCCGCCAATAGAACGGTGTTGCGCGGATCGTCGCAAGTGTGCCGCTGACGCCATTCACAAATTCAATCGCCAAGGTTGCAGTATCGAGCGGCGGCGGCCCGGCCTCGCGTGTATTCAACCGGGCATAGACCTGCCGCGCCGGGCCGAGCAGGCTGACAAAGCCGTCGAGCACGTGAAGGCCGGCGCCGGTGAGCCCACCGCCCGGCGATTCCTCTGATGACAGCCGCCAGCCCTGCGTGACGGCTTGCGAGTTCTCGTTGCTGTTGTGACCCTCGACATGAAGGATAGTGCCGAGCTCGCCGCCGGCGACGACCGCGCGCAGCGCCTGCATTGACGGCCAGAACCGTCGGTTATGCCCGACTGCGAGCACCACGCCGGCGCTGCGGCAGGCCGCAAACATCTCCGCTGCATCGTCGCGCCGAAGCGCCAGCGGCTTCTCGCAAAACACCTGCTTGCCGGCAGCGGCGGCGGCGATCACCTGGGTCTTGTGCAGCGAATGCGGTGTCGCCAGCAGCACGGCGTCGACGGCGGGATCGGCGAGCACGGCGTCGAGACTGGCGGTGGGTGCAAGACCGTGCGTCGCGCGAAAGCGCTCCGCACTGGCGATGTCGGGTTCCACCGCCGCGACGATCCTGAGCCGCGGCTCATTGCTGATAGCCTCGACCAGCGCGCGGCCCCATCGGCCGAGGCCCGCGATTGCGCAATTGATCATGGACCTTCCTCGTTCAGGCGGCGCCCGGCACGGATCGCCTCGATCACCGCGGCACTGTCGCAGGCCGGGCCGTGCAGCGCGATCGTCGTGCGCAGCAGATCGGCCTGCACGGAGGTCATCGGCAGCGACAGCCCCTGCCGGCCGGCTTCACGCAGGATCAGTTCGGCATCCTTCAAGGTCTGCGCAATGTGCGATTGCGGCGAAAAGTCCTGCGCCAGCATTTTTGGTCCCTTGCTGTCCATGACGGCGGAATATGCCGCCGAGTGCCGCGCGCTCGCAAGGAAGCTCAGGCCGTCGAGGCCGAGGCTCTCGGCAAAGACGATACCCTCGGCCAGCGCCGCGCGGTTGCTCTGCAGGATCAGATTGATGGCAAGCTTGGTGCGGCTGGCATTGCCGATCGCGCCGACATTGACTCGCCACGGGCAGAGGATGTCGAGCGTCTCCGCCGCGGCCTCGATGGTGTCGGGCTCGCCGGCGACCAGCGCGGTGGCGGTGCCGGCGCGCACCTCGGCGCTGGTGCCCGAAATAGGCGCCTCGATGAAGGTGAGATGCGATCGCGCGGCGAATTCGGCGATCGCAGTGATCTCGTCAGGCGCGCAGGTGGTGGTGCAGATCAGCAGCGGCGGTGCGGTCGCGTTGGCGAGGTCGGGCAGCAATGCCATGATCTGGGCGGCGTCATACACCGCAATGACGATGGTGCGGCAGCGCGCCGCCACGTCGGCGGCAAAGGCGGCGAATTCAGCGCCGCGGGCGCTCAACCCTTCCTTCCTGGCCGCGTCGATATCGTACCCGATCACCCCGACGCCGGCATCGCTGAGTCGGGCCGCCAGCGCCGATCCCATCAAGCCCAGCCCGATCACGCCGACTTGTGTTGTGCTCTCCATGGCGCGGCCTCGCCACCTCGCTTCATTGCGGCTGGATGCCGGCGGCCTTCACCTCCGCCGACCAGCGCACCACCTCGCTTTTCACGAAGCCGCCGAACTCGGCCGGCGTCAGCGGCGCCACGATCACGCCGACATCGGCGAGCTTCTTCCGGGTCTCCGGCATCGCCAGGAACTTTGCGCATTCGGCGTAGATCCGGTCGACGACCGGCGCGGGCGTCCCGGCCGGAGCGAACAGCCCGTACCAGATCGTGGCCTCGAAGCCCGGCATCGCTTCGGCGAGCGCCGGCAGGCCGGGCGTGAGCTCGTTGCGCCCCGCCGACGTCACGCCGATGCCGCGCAGCGTGCCGCCCTGCATCTGCGGGATCGCGACCGAGAAATCGCCGAAGGTGAGATCGATCACCCCGGCCATCACGTCGGTCATGGCCTGCGGCACGCCGCGATAGGAGGCTGCAACCAGCGACAGGCCGCCGCGCGACTGCAACTGCGCGACCGAGATCTGCGAGGCGCCCGAACCGTAGCCCGCGGTCAGGTTCGGATGCGCCTTGGCGAAATCGAGGAACTGCGCCAGGTCCTTGGGCGCAGATTTCGGGTTGATCAGCAGCACCATCGCCGTCGTCGTGGTGCGGATGACGGGGACAAAATCCTTCACCGGGTCGTAGGACAGGCTCTTGAAGGTCGCGACGTTGCTGGCATGCGTCGTGTTCGTGCCCATCAACAGCGTGTAGCCGTCGGGCGCACTGCGTGCGACCTCCTGGGCGCCGATGCTGCCGAGCGCGCCGGCGCGATTCTCGATCAGCACGGTCTGGCCGAATGCATCCTGCAGATATTGGCCGATCAGCCGCGCCACATTGTCGGGGCCGGCGCCGGCCGGAAACGGCACGATGATCTTGATCTGCCGCTGCGGGAAGTCATCGGCGGCCGGGGCAGACTGCGCCGCGAAGCCGGAGAGGAGCAGGACGACAAGCAAGCCCAGGCGCAACTTCATCCCGATTCCTCCGCCGGTCGGTTTTCGACCATGTCTGTTTTGACAGATTTATACGGACAAATGGACGATGAAGGCAAGCCTTCCGCGTGTAGAGTGGTTGAGGTTAGGCATATTTGTCCGTATAATTATTCCAAACACGGAGCCAGACGATGGTTGATGTCAGCGACCTCCATGAGCGCGGCCTGCGCCGGCGCCAGAAGATGTTCGGCGATGCCGATGTCGCCACACGGATGGCCGCGGCGGGCGAGTTCGGCGCGCCGTTGCAGAACATCATCAACGCCTATGTGTATGGCGACGTCTGGGAGCGCAGCGGCCTGTCCGACCAGGTCCGCAGCCTGGTCATGCTCGGCATTACCGCGGCGAGCGGCAAGGCGACCGAATTCCGCGTCCACGCCAAGGGCGCGCGGGCCAATGGCTGCACCGCCGCGCAGGTGCAGGACGTGCTGCTGCTGGTCGCGATGTATTGCGGCATTCCCGCCGCGATCGAGACCAGCAAAATCGCAGCCGAGGTGTTCGGCGAGGTGCCGGCCGAGGGGTAGGGCGTCGGCAAGCGGCATGATAGGCAAATTGCCGAGCTGCGATCGGCCACAGGATTTGCCCATGCCCGCGTTCCCGACCTCGACCACGGTTCTCGACTCCGTGCTGTTCCGCGATGCCTTCGGCACCCAGGCGATGCGCGAGGTGTTTTCCGACCTGCGCCTGATCGCGCGCTATGCCGAGGTCGAGGTCGCGCTGGCCAAGGCCGAGGCGCGCTGCGGCGTGATCCCGGCCGCGGCGGCCGAGGAGATTGCAAAACGCACCGACGTGGCTGCGCTCGATTTCGACCTGCTGCGACAGGAGACCGACGTCGTCGGCTACCCGATCCTGCCGCTGGTGCATCAGATGGCGAAGCAATGCGGCGAGGCCGGGCGCTACGTCCATTGGGGCGCCACCACCCAGGACATCATGGATACCGCCGTGGTGCTGCAACTACGCGACGGCCTTAAAATCATCGAGGATGACATCACCGCGCTGCGCGGCATCCTCGCCGATCTTGCCAAGCGTCATCGCGATACGCCGATGGCGGGCCGCACCCATCTGCAGCAGGCGCTGCCAATCACCTTCGGCTACAAGATCGCGATCTGGCTGGCGGCGTTCGACCGTCACGCCGAACGGCTGGCGCAGCTCAAGCCGCGCGTGCTGGTCGGTCAGTTCGCCGGCGCTGCCGGCACGCTGGCCTCGCTCGGCGACAAGGGATTTGCGGTGCAGCAGGCGCTGTGCGAGGAGCTCGGCCTCGGCGTTCCCGTCTCGACCTGGCACGTCGCGCGCGATGGGCTGGCAGAGGCGGTGAATTTTCTCGCGCTGATCACGGGGACGCTCGGCAAGATCGCGCTCGACATCATGATCATGGCGTCGACCGAATTCGCCGAGGTCTATGAACCCTTCGTCAAGGGCCGCGGCGCGTCCTCGACCATGCCGCAGAAGCGCAACCCGATTTCGTCGGAGCTGATGCTGGCGGCCTCGAAGGCGGTGCGCCAGCATGCCGGTTTGATGCTGGATGCGATGATGCAGGATTTCGAGCGCGCCACCGGCCCGTGGCACGCCGAATGGATGGCGCTCCCGGAAAGCTTCGTGCTAACCGCGGGCGCGCTGCATCAGGCGAAGTTCGCGCTCGGCGGCCTGATCGTCGACGAGAAGCGAATGGCCGACAATCTCGACATCAGCCGCGGGCTGATCGTCGCCGAAGCCGTGATGATGGGCCTTGCGCCGGCGATCGGCCGGCAGGAGGCGCATGACGTCGTCTATGACGCCTGCCGCGTCGCCAACGAGAAGGGCCTGACCTTGGCCGACGCGCTGGCGGCGGATCAGCGGGTGGCGAGCCGGATCGATCGCGCGACGATCGACCGTCTCACCGCGCCCAGGAACTATCTCGGGCTTGCGCCCGAGATGGTGGATCGGGTGCTGGCCTCGGTGAGGCGGTAATTTTGCCGCGGCCGCTCGCCGTCGCGTGATCGGAGAAGGCGGCGGGAACCTTGCGGATACAGCTCGAATTGGACTACGACTCCATCAATCCTCAACCGACATCGCTGGACGTTTCATGACCGCACATCAACGCGCCCTTTCCGCCTCGATCGATCCCGTCAAGCTCGATCGCCTTGCCGAAGTCGCGGTCAAGGTCGGGCTGCAGCTGCGGCCGGGCCAGGACCTGCTGCTGACCGCGCCCGCGGTCGCGATGCCGCTGGTGCGGCGGATTGCCGAGCACGCCTACAAGGCCGGCGCCGCTCTGGTGACGCCGTTCTTCTCGGACGAAGAGCTGACGCTGGCGCGCTACCGCTACGGTCATGATGCGAGCTTCGACCGTGCCGCGAGCTGGCTCTACGAGGGTATGGCGAAGGCGTTTGGCGACAACACCGCGCGGCTTGCGATCGTCGGCGACAACCCGATGCTGCTGTCGGGCGAAGACCCGGCCAAGGTGGCGCGCGCCAGCAAGGCCAATTCGATCGCCTACCAGCCTGCGCTGGAGAAGATCGTCAATTTCGACACCAACTGGAACATCATCGCCTATCCGAGCGCATCCTGGGCCAGGCAGGTTTTCCCTGACGATGCCGAGGACGTCGCGGTGGCAAAACTTGCGGATGCGATCTTCTCCGCCTCGCGCGTCGACCAGGACGGCGCCGTCGCGGCCTGGGAGAAGCACAATGCAAAACTGCGCGAGCGTACCGAGTGGCTCAACGGCCAGCGCTTCCACGCGCTGAAATATTCCGGCCCGGGCATGGACCTCACGATCGGGCTGGCTGACGGCCATGAATGGGAAGGCGGCGCCTCGACCGCCAAGAACGGCATCGTCTGCAACGCCAACATTCCGACCGAGGAGGTCTTCACCACGCCGCACTGCCGGCGCGTCAGCGGCCATGTCGTGAGTTCGAAACCGCTGTCCTATCAGGGCACGCTGATCGACAACATTTCGGTCAAATTCGAGGACGGCCGCATCGTCGAGGCCAAGGCGTCGCGCGGCGAGGAAGTTTTGAAGAAGGTGCTCGACACCGACGAGGGCGCGCGCCGGCTCGGCGAAGTCGCGCTGGTGCCGCACTCCTCGCCGATCTCCAAGAGCGGGCTGCTGTTCTTCAACACGCTGTTCGACGAAAACGCGGCCTCGCACATCGCGCTCGGCCAGTGCTACTCGAAGTGTTTCGTTGGTGGCGACAAGCTGACGCCGCAGCAGATCGCCGAGCAGGGCGGCAACAAGAGCCTGATCCATATCGACTGGATGATCGGCTCCGCGCACACCGACATCGACGGCATCCATGCCGACGGCCGCAGCGTGCCGGTGTTCCGGAAAGGCGAGTGGGCGTGAGGGCCTGTTGAGGAGCGATCGGAGCGGTTGCTCACCTCTCCCCGAAGGGGAGAGGTCGATTTGCGTAAGCAAATCGGGTGAGGGGCCGCAACTCCAACGAGGGTCCGTCAACCCTCACCCGGCGCTTCGCGCCGACCTCTCCCAAGGGAGAGGTGAACACCGCCGCGGGCGGCGCCGGCTCAACGTCGATTCGCGATGCCTCAGTGGAATCTTCGCGCACGCGAGGCGAGCAGGTCGCCGCGCGGGGCGCTGAAGCGGCAGGTTTCGTGCTGCGGCCGGAAGCCGAGCCGGCGATAGATTTTCAGCGCGGCGGCATTGCGGCTCGAGACGTTGAGCCAGCAGGGATGCTCGACCGAGACGTCGTGCGCGGTCAGCACGCGATAGAGCAGGAGCTGGCCGAGCCCGCGTCCCTGGCGCGCCGGCTCGACCGCCATCGATTCGATCCACATCGAGTTCTGTTCGGGCTCGGTCAGGCAGAAGCCCGACATCTGCCCGTCCTCGGACGCGATCCAGATTTCGCTCTCGGTCAAAAGCTGCGCCATCTCCTCCGGCGAATACAGCCGGAAGGCGGCGTCCGAGGCGTAGGCGGCATTGTGGATGCGCGCGACCTCGGCTGCGTAGGTCGAGACGTCGCCGATCCGTTCGATCGAGGCGCGCGCGGCGGCAAGCGTGCGGGCCGGCTGCAGCGGTTCCACGCACTTCATCCCGATTTCGGAGCCGACATGAACGAAGCCGAACGCGGCGACGAAGGCCATGCCGGCCGGCCAGTCGGGGCTGACCTGGGTCTGCACGGTGAGATCGGCGTCGGTGTCGATCGCCAGCACGTCGTCGAACAGCGAAAGCCCGATGTGGCGGCGCCGCGCCTCCGGCGCGACCACGATCTTGAGAAACCGAGATTGCGGCGCGCCGTGACCGCGCAGCGAGGATTCGGCGAGCCCGACCAGGCGATCGCCTCGTTCGGCAACCCGAAAGTCGCGCCCGCCGCGGTTCTGCGGCAGCTTCAGAAACTGGTCCCATTGCGGCAGCGAGACCGGGCCGAGCCGCGGTTCCACCGCCGCAGCCTTGGAATAGAGCGCGACAACCGCTTCCGCATCAGTCTCCCGGAGCGGCCGGATGGTGATGCCGTCATCCATGGTGCGCGAGCCTACCCGATATCGAGCCGATAAACATCCTTAGCCGTCTGCAAGAACAGGGCCGTCTTCTCGACTTCGCTATATTGTGAAGCAAGCCGCTTGAAGGCGTTGAAGATCACCTGATAGCTGCACTGACCCTTATCAGGTGGGAAGTTGCTCTCGAACATGCAACGGCTGGGGCCGAACGCCTCGATGCAGGTCTCGACATAAGGCCGCCATGCGGCGGCGAGTTCCTCCGACGACGGCGGCTTGGGGCGAAGGTGGAAGTCATAGCCGAGCAGGCACATTGCCAGCCCGCCGAGCTTGACGACGACGTTCTGGCATTTGGCGATCTCCTGGATCGACGCCTTCCAGACCGGAAAGGCCTCGGCGCGCTTGCCGGCAAAGCGGCCGATGCCGACCGGCCCGCCGCAATGGTCGAGCACGATCCTGGTGTCGGGAAAGGCGCGGGCGAGGTCGGCAAGCTCGCCGATCTGCGGATGGAACAACCAGGCGTCGAAGCTGAGGCCGAGCGGCCCAAGGCAGGCAAATCCCTTGCGGAAGGTCGAATCGAGCAAAATGCCCTTCGGCCGGTTCGCGTACATGTGGGCGACGTTGGGGTCCTCGTCCCAGGCCGAGGAGTGGCGGATGCCGCGGAACCGGCCGTTACCGGCTGATATCTCCGCCTCCAGCACCGCCTTGGCCTGGTCGCCGATCAAAAGGTTAACGTGGCTGACGATGCCGGCGCAGATCCTGGCCTTGCCGTAGCCGCCGCTCGCCGACATCGCGGCAACGCCGTTGGCGAACTCGACCTCGCCGACCGGCTTGAAGGCTTCCGGGCCGTCGGCGCGGTACATCGAGCGGCAATCGACATAGACGGTGGCCACGATGTTGTGACCGGAGGCGATGTCGTCGCGCATGTCCTCGATCAGGTAGCGCAGCCCGCCGCGGTCCCAGAGATGGTGGTGCGGATCGACGATCGGCCTGGCGGGATCGATGATGTCTTCGGTGTATTGGGCGAGCCAGTCTTCGCGCGGATTGGCATAGAGCCCGCTCGCAGAGGCGGGCAGAGTGCTGGCCATGGATGATGCTCCCTGTTCTTGCTCTTGTCGGCCGCCGATACGATGTCGGCTACGGGAGGATAACGAGCGGCGTATCAGCGCGTCAAATGGGTCTGACGCCTTCGCGCTGTGTCATCATCCATGCGATGGCGGCGCCGCTGAACTGCACGAGGCTGCCAATCATCATCGACAACAACAATCCCTGCGTCCCACCGCCGGCGGCTGAATAGCACGCGCCGAGGACCGCGACCCCGATCGTCGCGCCGCTGATCCGCGCGACGTTGATCAGCGCGGCCGCCATGCCGGCGCGCGCCGCGGCGACGTGGCCGACGGCCATCGCCGAGAGCGGCCCCGACCCAAGGCCGAGCCCGAGGCCGGTGATCGCCAGTCCGAACTCGGCGGGTGCGATGTTCCGCTGCAGGCCGCCGGCGCCGATCAGCAGCAGGCCGATGCCCATCAGCGTCACGCCGCCGGAGGTCGCGACGCGAATGCCGAGCCGCTCCGACAGCGCGCCGGAGAATGGCGCGACCAAGATGAACACCAGCGACATCGGCAGCAGGGCCGCGGCGCTCGCGGCGGCATCGAGCCGTCCGCTGGCCTGCCAGGCCAGCGCCAGCACGAACACCATCCCGTATCCGCCAAAGGTCATGCCCAAAGTGGCGGCCATCGCGCCGCGGAACTCGGGCACCGCAAGGATGTCAGGCGAGAGCAGCGCCTCGGCGCCGCGCTTGCGTTCGATCGCGACGAACAGCGCCGCCGACAGCATCGCGATCATCAGGGCCGCGATCATCGCATGCGGCGAGGAGTGAGCACTGATGGCGGCATAGGTCAGGCTGCCGAGCGCCAGCGCGCCGAACAATTGCGCCGCCGCGTTGGCCGGGCGCGGCCGGGGATCCGACGATTCAGGGATCGCGTACCCGGCCAGGATCAGCGCCAGCACCGCGAACGGCACCACGACCAGGAAGATGCTGCGCCAGCCGAACCACGGCAGCAGCAATCCGCCGAGGCTCGGCCCCAGCGCCATCGCGACACCGTTGCAGGCGGCCCAGACACCGAGCGCGCGGGCGCGTTCGCCCGGCTGATCCCAGACCACCCGGATGATGGCGAGCGAGGCCGGAATCATCAGCGCGCCGCCGGCGCCGGTGAGCGCGCGTCCGAGGATCAGCACCGGCGCGGTCGGCGCGGCCGCGCATACAAGCGAAGCGGCGGTGAAGATCAGTCCGCCGACCAACAGGATCCGGCGCCGGCCATGAATGTCGGCGAGCATGCCGCCGGTCAGCAGCGACACCGCATAGACGAGGTTGTAGCTGTCGACGATCCATTGCAGTTCGCCCATGCTGGCGTCGAAATGCTCGCCGATCGCGCGTGCGCCGAGATTGACGATGAAAGTATCGATCTGCGCGATCATCACCACGAGGCACAGTGTCAGCAGCGTCAGCCGATGCGACGCGCGCGTGACCATCCGATTACGCCGAAGCATATCGTCCATGGCAGATCCTGTTGTCTGGTTAGGCGGGGCGCTCAGGCCTTGCTGTTCAAGCCTTGGCCGCAGCGCGCTTGGCGCGGGCGCGCTGCTGCGGCGAGACCGTGGGCCGCGTGCCGCCGGCGACCCATTCGTCGTAGAACTCGATCTTGGCGTCGACCAGCGCCAGCGCTTCGGTCCATTTGGCGATCATGGCCTTGACGCGGCGCTGGTGCTCGGCGAGCAGGGCGCGGCGCTTGCGCAAGGTCGTGCTGCCCTGCTTCACCAGCGCGGTGTATTCGCGCAGCTGCCGGATCGACATGCCGGTCAGGCGCAGCCGCTCCATCAGTTCGAGCCAGCCGATGTGATAGTCGCTGTAGACGCGGCGGCGGCCGCGGTCGCGGGTCACGCCGGGCATCAGGCCCTGCGCCTCGTACCAGCGGATGGTGTGCACGCTGCGGCCGGTGCGGCGCGCGATGTCGCCGATATAGAGCGCGCCCGGCACGGCTTGCGGATGCGGCGTCCGGGCGTCCATCAGAGACAGACCGCCTTCATCGCGCCGGCCGGATAGCGCTCGCCGGCCGCAGCGCCGGGCGGGATCGCCGCGGAAATCTGCGCCAGCTCGGTCGGCGACAGCGTCACGGCGAGCGCGCCGATGTTCTCGTCCAGCCGCGTCAGCTGCTTGGTGCCGGGGATCGGCACGATGTCCTGTCCCTGCGCCAGCAGCCAGGCCAGCACCAGCTGCGCCGGCGTGCAGGTCTTGGTGCGCGCGATCGCGACGATCTGGCCGACCAGGTCGCGGTTGCGGGCAAAATTGTCGCCGGCAAAACGCGGATGGTCGCCGCGGCGATCGCCGGCAATGTCGGCCTGCGACTGGATCTGCCCGGTCAGGAAGCCGCGGCCGAGCGGCGAATAGGCGACGAAGGCGATGCCGAGCGCGCGCGTCGCGTCGAGGGTCTCCTCGGCCTCGCTGCGGTAGAGCAGGGAATATTCGGTCTGCACCGCCGCAAGCCTGTGGACCTTGTGGGCGCGACGGATGGTTTCGGGACGCGCCTCGCACAGGCAGAGGTGGCGGACCTTGCCCTGCTCGACCAGACGCGCCATCGCGCCGACAGTCTCCTCGATCGGCACATTCGGATCGACGCGGTGCTGGTAATAGAGGTCGATGGTCTCGATGCCGAGCCGCTTCAGGCTCGCCTCGCAGGCCTGCTGAACATAGGCCGGCCGGCCGTCGACGCCCATTCCGGTCGCGGTCTTCACCTGGCCGAACTTGGTCGCGATCACGACCTTGTCGCGCAGGCCCTTCAGCGAGCGGCCGAGCAGCTCCTCATTGTGACCGAAGCCATAGAGGTCGGCGCTATCGAGGAAGTTGATCCCCTTGTCGATGGCCGCGCGGATGAAGTCGGGCGTCGCGGCATCGTCATTGGCGCCATAGACGCCGGACAGCGACATGCAGCCGAGCCCGATGGCGGAAACCTGGGGGCCGTCATTGCCGAGCTTGCGGTGCGGGAGAGTGCTGGTTGCTGCCATGGGACTGATCCTTGTTGCGGTGGTCTGCGGACCGTTCCAAGTCAACATGCTAGAGCATGCTCTAGGTCAAGCGTGAAAATCGCCGGCTAACGCAATCGTGCGTGTCGGCAACGCGCCCGCGCCGACCGTCAGCCGGCCGCAGGAGCGGTCGCGGTACCGGCAATGATCGATCGGGCTCGGTCGACGAAGGCGTCGCCTGCTCGGCCCGCCAGGTGGCGATGACCGAGGCGATCACCAGCAGCCCGCCGAACAGCATCGAGGCCGAAAACGGCTCGCCCAGCACCAGCGTTCCGAGCAGCACCGCGATAATCGGATTGACGAAGATGTAGGTCGAAACCATCGATGTCGAGACGTTGCCGAGCAGCCAGCGAAATGCCGCGAAGCCGATCACGCTGCCGGCGATGGCGAGGTAAGCGACGGCTGCGAGCGACACCGGCGAAGCATTGTGCAACGAGAATTCGCCGAACTCACCGGATGTAAGGCTGACCGCAAACAGCACTGCGCCGCCGATCGATAATTGCATCCCCGCGGATAGCGTCGAGGATTCATGGTTCGACGTTCGGCGCGACAGCACGGTGCCGGCTGCCCAAGATAGTGACGCGCCGAGCAGCAGGATGATCGGCAGCACGCTGACGTTGCTGTGACCGGCCGATTGCCAGGCCACGATCGCGACCCCGGCCAGGCCTGGCAGCAGGGCGGCCAGCGTCATTGCCTTGGGGCGGCGGGTTTGCGGAAACAGGAAATCGATCAGCAGGATCCAGAACGGGATCGTGGCCAGCAGGATGGCCGCGATTCCCGAGGGAACCGATTGCTGGGCATAGGCGAGAACGCCGTGACAGCCGACGAAGAATAACACGCCACAGGTCGCCGCATTGACCCAGCTCGACAGCGACGTGTGCATCACGCCGCGGCCGTTCAGCGCCACCAGGATCAGGCCGCCGCCGAGCGAGCGCAGCGCCATCAAAAGGAACGGCGGGATCGACTTCAGGCCGAGTGCGATCGCGAAATAGGTGGAACCCCAGAGCAGATAAATCGCCGCGAATGCGCCGAGGATCAGAACGCGCTTGGACATGGCAAGCTCCCGCGCTAGATTGCACGCAACCCCTTATGAGGTTATATCTAGCCTAACCCCTTAAGGGGTTGCAAGTTCCGAAGGGAGCCGGCGGATCATGTCGCATATGACCTCGGCCGAAGCATCGGCCCGGCAAGAGCTCAGCATCCGATTCGTCAATACCGTCGCGTGGCGGCGGCGCGACCTGGTCGAGGAGCGGATCGCCACGCCGGACGCGGCGCTGAAATGGCTTGTCGATGTGGAACTGGCGGATCGCCAGTTGGTCACGCAGCTCAAGGCGCGATGGAAGTCTGCGCCGCGGGAGGCGGAAGCCTTTCTGGCGACGATGCATGCGCTCCGCGAGGCGATCTACCAGATTTTCGCGGCCCAGATCGGCGGCGGCAAGGTCGATGCGGCAGCGCTGGCCGCGCTCAACCGGTGGCTCGGAACCCCGTTCGGCGGGCTTGCACTCGGTCCCGCCGGAAGCGGGCTGCGATGGCAGCCGACCACGGAGAAGGTCGTGCCCGAGATGCTGCTGAAGCCGATCGCATGGTCGGCGGTCAGCCTTCTGACCGGTCCGCGCGCGCAGAAGATCAAGCAGTGCCAGGACGAGCGCGGCTGCGGATCGCTGTTCGTCGACGAGAGCCGCGCGCAGAACCGGCGTTGGTGCTCGATGGGCGATTGCGGCAATCTCGCCAAATCACGCCGGCATTACCTGCGTGCGCAGGCGGAAGATTAAGCGTCACACGCCGTCGAGGATGATCACCGTCGGCGTCGCCGGCAGCGAGTCGCGCGATATCCTCAAGGTGCGCTCGCCGCCGCGCCGGTCGATCTCGAATTGCTGGCCGATCAGGCGCATGAATTCGTCGAGCGGGGTCGAGAAGCGGTGCATCGGCAGCACCACCGAAGCGCGCAGCCGTTTGGTGATTTCCGAGACGCCGTCGAGCGACATCGTATAGGTGCCGTCGATCGGCACCATCAAGATGTCGAGCCGGCCGATCGCCGCGAAATGACTGTCGTCGAGCTTGTGATGCAGATGGCCGAGATGGCCGATGCAGAGCCCGGCGACCTCGAAGATGAAGATCGAATTGCCGTCCTTGATCATCTCGCCGCCGGAGCCTTCGCCCCAGTAGCGGCGGATGTCGGTGGTGACGTTGCGGATGTAGACGTCGCCGATCCGCTCCGCGTAGTGCGCGGCCTGCCCCTTCTCGCCCCAGCCGTGCATCACATGGGGAATCTTCGGATCCGGAAACAGCGTGTAGTGGGTCTCGTGCGCGCGGTTCATGGTGACGACGTCGGGCAGCCGTCCGGTGCGATAGGCGCCGTTGTAGTCGGTCGCGATGCGGATGCCGCCCGGCGTGTCGATGTAATAGGTCGAGTGGCCGCCATAGGTGATCGCGACCTCGTCGGCCTTTGCCGCGACGCGCCGGTAGCTCACCGGGACCGCCCGCGGCGGCGCATTCGCCATCGCCAGGCATTCGCTGCGCTGGGCGTCCTGCGCCCAGGCCTGACTGACAAGCGATCCCAACAAGGCGAGCACGGCAAGCAATCGCGGCATGACACGGTCCGTCTTCGGAGACATCGGCGGCCGCTAGCCTATCGCGCAATTGGCCAGCCGTCATGATGAGACAGGCGCATCGCTCCATGGCGCGCGCTGCAAGGCGACTTTAGTGATTGGGCGCGCCGGACGAGCTATCATCCCAGCCAACGACCACGATCAGGGAGTTCGCCGTGACCGACGATGTTTCGATACCGCGCGCGCCTTCGACAAAACGGCTGGAGCCGCTGCGTCATGTCGATGCCGGCGTGCTCAACATCGGCTATTACGAGGCCGGCCCCGCCGATGGCCCGGCCGTGATGCTGATGCACGGTTTTCCCTACGACATCCATTCCTATGTCGACGTCGCGCCGCTGCTGGCGGCACAGGGTTGTCGCGTGATCGTCCCCTATCTGCGCGGCTACGGACCGACGACATTCCGCGACAAGGCGACGCCGCGCTCCGGCGAGCAGGCGGCGGTCGGTGCCGATATGATGGCGCTGATGGATGCGCTTGGCATCAGCCGCGCGGTGTTCGCCGGCTATGACTGGGGCGGCCGCGCCGCGTGCGTCGGCGCCGCGCTGTGGCCGGATCGCTGCATCGGGCTCGTCAGCGTCAACAGCTACCTGATCCAGGACATCGCCAACGCGATGGCGCCGATGCGGCCGGAGCGCGAGGCGGCTTACTGGTATCAGTACTATTTCCAGATCGAGCGCGGCCGCGCCGGGCTCGCCGCCAACCGCCGCGGCATCGCAAAACTGTTATGGTCGCAGTGGTCGCCGAACTGGGCATTCGACGATGCTTGCTTCGAGCGCACCGCTGCGGCGTTCGACAACCCTGATTATGTCGACGTGGTGGTCCACAGCTATCGCCATCGCTACGGGCTCGCCGAGGGCGATCCACGCTATGCCGAACTGCAGCGCCGCCTCGCCGCACTGCCTGACATCACCGTGCCCACCATCACGCTTGATGGCGCCGGTGACGGCGTCGCGCCCGCGACCGACGGCAGCGCCAGCGCGGGCCGGTTCACCGGCCGCCGGGTGCATCGCGTGATCCCGAGCGCCGGCCACAACCTGCCGCAAGAGGCGCCCGAGGCATTCGCTGCGGCTGTGATCGAACTGATCAAGGACTAGGCAGGTCCGAACGGATCGGCGTCAGCGTCGCTTGGCCGCTTGCGCCGTGCCTTGCCGCACGACCGCTTCGGCCCTATTGATGATGCTCATATGATTTCAAGCGACGAATTTCAGCATCTGACAGATTCGATTTACGAGGCTGCGGTCGTGCCCGAGTTGTGGCCGACCGTGTTGGGCCGGCTGTCGGGCCTCATCGACGGTGCCGGCGGCGTGCTGTTCACCACCAATCTCGACCGGATGCGTTGGGAAGCCTCGCCCGACATTCACGACACGATGGTGGAATTTCTCCGCGACGGCTGGGCCGAGAAGAATCCGCGCCCGACGCGGATGCGGGAGAGCGCGCTGCTCGGATTCGCGTGTGACCATGATCACTTCTCGCCGGAAGAACTCGCCAGCGATCCGGTCTACGAGTTCTATCGCAGGCGCGGCCTCGGCTGGGCGGTCGGAACCATGTTCGACGTGCCGAGCGGCGATACCATCATCTTCTCGTTCGAGCGACGTCATGAGATCGGCCCGGTCGACCGCAGCATGATCGGGTTCTTCGATTCGCTTCGGCCGCATCTTGCGCGCGCCGCTCTGCTCGGCGCACGCCGTGGGCTGGAGAAGGCGCGCGCGATGGCTCACGTGCTCGCCGAAGTCGGCTTGCCCGCGGCGGTTCTGCGCGGACCGGGTCGGTTGTACGCCGCCAATCCGCTGTTCGAGGCGCTGGTGCCGGAGGTCTGCCGCGACCGGCTCGAACGGCTGGCGTTTACCGACCCGGCGGTCGACCGCCTGTTCGCCGACGGGCTGGAGATGCTTGCGCAGGCGCGGCTCCAGCCCGATGCGCGTAGCGTCTGTTCGATTCCGATCCCGGCCCAGAACGACAAGGTGCCGATGATCGTCCATGTGCTGCCGGTGCGGCGGACCGCGCAGGACTTCTTCTCGCTGGCGTCGGCATTGGTGGTGATCACGCCGGTCGATCGCACGGTGGTGCCGAACGCAGAGCTGCTCACCGGCCTGTTCGATCTGACCCCGGCCGAGGCCCGCGTCGCGCGCGGCATCGCCGCCGGCCTGACACTTGATGTCATCGGCAAGGACGTCGGTGTCGCGCGCGATACCGTGCGCAACCAGCTCAAGGCGGTCTTTGCCAAGACCGGGCTCAATCGCCAGGCCGATCTGGTTGCCTTGCTTGGCGGGCTCACGCTTCCAGGGGCCGATTGATCCCGCGCCGGCGGCTCAGGCGGTCGAGAGCCGGTCGAGCAGCGCCAGCATGACCGGCGCGTCGGGGATCGGCAGCACGGCATCGATTCGTTCGATCAGGCGCGACTGCAGCAGGCTGTTGCGCGCCTTGCCAATGGTGCCGAGCGGGCCGCGAAAGCCGTGCTCCTCCCAGGCGAGCTCGAGCAGGCTTTCGCTGATCAGCGCATCGATCAGCTCGTCGGCGCTGCGATCGACGCTGATCAGGGGGTGGGCGGAGAAGGCGGTCGGCTTGGGGTAGAGGATCACCGGTTTCGAAGGTGCGTTGGCCTCGACCCGCTTCCAGCGGTCGGCATCCTGCAGCACCCACTCGATCAGCTGGTTCTCGTAGCCGACGATCATCGGCTGGGCGCCGGCGCCGCCGGCGATGTAATCGTCGAACAGTTTTCCCGACGACGGTGGCTTGTAGCCCATGCGGCGGAACACGGTCGCGACGTCGCCGTCGATCTTGCCGAGCGAGTCGAGCGCGATGACGTCGCCGCTCAACAGGCTCGCGGTCAGCCCGGCGAACATGAACCCGGAATTCGACTTGTTGGGATCGGTCGAGACCACGCGGGCGCGGCCGAACAGGCCGCTCACGCCGATCGCCTCCCAGCTCTCGCCGGCGATGATCGCCTTCAGCACCTTGAGCAGGTCGACCGTGTAGCGCGGGCCGCCGGCGGGCTCGGCGAAGCCGGCCTTGACCAGGCCGTCGGCGATGCGATCCCAGGAATACAGCACGATCGGCGAATTGAAGATCACCTGGTCGCGCGAGATCTTGACGCCGGAGCTGCGCGCAACGTCGACCAGCACGGAGGAGGACGGCCACAGAAATTGCGGCTTCTGGTCGAGCAGCGTGCGCTCGCGCACCATCTCCACCGAGCCGGCGCGGCGCGCGTCGAGGATCAGCCCGAATCGCCGCTCCAGCACGCTGCGGACGCGCGCATTGGCCAGAAAGCCTTCCTTCTCGCCGCCGGCGAATCCAAACAGCCGCTTCGGCTCGCCGAACCGGCCCGCGATCTCCGGATGCTGCCGCAGATAGACATAGCCACCCGTGCCGGCAGCGCTCGCGGCCAAAAGTCCAATGCCAAAAGCCCGACGGGAAATGGCCATCAGGCTCTCCTCTTGCTCGGATCCGACGGTGCAGGAAGGGCCGAGGTCCCGAGATCCTCATCGAGCGAGCTCTTCAACAGTTTTAGCTCGATGTCGAGATTGTCGAGGTCGGCCTCCTGCAGGTTGGCCGCATAGTGCGTGAAGGCGGTGTCGAGGCGGTCGATCAGATCGCTGGTCGAGACCAGCCGCGTAGTGTCGCGGTTGCCGCTCTTCTCGAGCACGGCATAGGCCTCGGCGAGATCAGCGGCGCGCGGCAAGTAATAGGTCAGGAAGCGGCGCACCCGGTCGACGCGCAGCGGGTCTTCCTCGATGCCGGCGAAGATCTCGCGCGAGGTCCGCGCCAAATGGCGGACGCGCTCGGCGACCTTCTTGGTCTGGATCGTGCTGACCGCGACCTCGAGCCGGATCGCCAGCGGCTCGGCGTCGGTCAGGAGCTCGCGCGCGAATTCGATCTTGCCGCGCGCCGCGCCACTGTTGTCGAGCCCCTCGAACATTTTGCGCGGCGCGAGCAGTGCCACCACGCCGCCGCCGGCGATGACGCTGATCAGACCGGCGGCCCAGAACGGCATACCGACGCCGACCGCGAGCAGCGGCAACAGCACGGCGGCGCCGGCGCCGCCCGCGATCCAGTTCATGCCTGACCACGCCGATGGCATTCAGTTGTATCCCCGCACGGCACGAAACGCCTGGGTCAGGCTCTTGGTGCCGTCAAACACCCGGCCGCCGGTCAGGGTCGCCAGATTGTCGAGCTGGCTGCGGTCGGCGCTGTCGCCGAAGGTCACGCCGAACACCGGCACCCGGTGTCCGTCCGACCGCCATGGCATCTCGAAGGTCGACATGGCGCCCTGGCTCTTGCCGTCGGTCATGATGACAATAGCAGGCAGGTGTTGCTCACGGTCAAGAAACGGTTTCATGGCGGCCAGCGCCCGCGCGGCGCAGGTGTAGAAGTCGGTTCCGCCATCGGCGCGCAGCTTCAGCGTTTTGCCCAGCAGATCGGCCTGCGCCGCATCGTCGCCGCCGGCGGTCGCCGTCCACAACACGTGGTCGCTGAACGGCAGCACGATGATCTGATCTTCCCGCGACCACTGCACCAGCACCTCGCGGGTCCGCGCCGGCGTGAACAGAAACCGCATTGCATCGAGCAGTTGGGATTCGCCGTTGCCCTGCATGCTGCCGGAGACGTCGAGGCACAGCGCGGTCAGTGACGGCCGCCGCAAGGCCTCCTGATAAAGCGCCAGCGCTTTCTGGATCACGGCGGGTTCCGGCGGCCGCACCACCGTGAGCGGCCGGCCAGGATCGAGATTGGTAGCCGGGTCGGCCTTGAGCGGGGCCGCGCGTCCCAGCTCGACGCGACGCCCGGTCGCTGCGATCCGCGCCTGGGTTTCGTTCTTGAGCAGGAAGGCCTGCAGGTCGTTGAAGAAGGCCTCGACCTCCTTGCCGCGGCCGCGATCGACAAAGCCGAGCGGAGAATCGCCGACCGAGACGCCGTCCTCGGGATAGATCGCGTAAAGCGGCTCCTGGTGATTGGCGATCAGCTTGTCGTTGGTCTCCTTGATCACCGCCTCGTAGTTCCACATCGCGTCGTACTTCGCGCCGGTCCGCTCGCCCTCGCGATAGAGATCGGCGAGCCAGCCGCTGGAGCCCGACGAACGCTGCACGCCGCGCAAGAGGCCGCGCACGGTGGCGAGCACCTCGGGCTTGTCGAGGTCGCCGGATTCGATCAGATCGGGCTTGCCGATTCCGGCCGCCAGCATCGCGAGATAGGCGGCGGCGCCGGAGTTCGACTGCGTCGCCGACGTCATCAGGAAGCGCAGCTTGCCGCTTTCCACCGCGCCGAGGATGTCCTTGGTCTTCACCTTGGCGCCGATCCAGCCCAGCGCCTGCGCTTCCGAGCGCCGCACGCCGAGGATCACCGGCATCTGCGCGATCGACTTCACCGACTTGACCCGCCGTGCGGTGTCGTACATGTCGATCCAGATCGACGCCGCCGGCCAGACCGCGTCGGCGTCGGGATCGCCGCCGGGCTTGAGCGCCAGTGCGATATCCAGCGAGCCCTGGTAGCGCACCGTGCAGGTCGCTTGGCGCGACGCGCAGAACTCCTGCACCATCGGCGCCAGCACGTCGTTCTCGGAGCCGGACAGGATGGTGAATTGCGGACCCGGCGCCGAACAGGCGGCGAGACCGAGCGCGAGCAACAGGCCGGCCACGAACTTCGCAGCGGACCTTGGGACGGCGAGGCTCATGTGGGCGACTTGGACAGCGCGGTTTTGAGCTGGTCGGTCAGTTGCGCCATCCGCTGCTCGATCTCGGCCCGCTTCTTGCGGCCCTCTTCCTGGACGTTGAGCACGCCCGAGATCGTGTCGAGCAGATCGCGATTGGTCTTTTCCAGCGTCTCGATATCGACAATGCCGCGTTGCGACTGCTTCTCGATGTCGATCGCCTGCGTCTTCATCATTTCCGACGCCTGCCGCATCATCTCGTTGGTCGCGTCTGTGACCGTCTTCTGCAGGTCGAGCGCCGATTTCTGCCTGGACAGGCCGAGCAGCAGGATCATCTTCTGCTTCCACACCGGGATGGTGAGCTCGGTGGTGGCCTGCAGGTTCTCGATCAGCGTCTCGTCGCCGGACTGCACGATGCGGATCTGCGGCAATTGCTGGATGCCGATCTGGCGCGCCTGCTGCAAATAGAAGATGCGCTTCTCGAGCCGGTCGAGCGCCTGCGCGGCGTCCTGGAAGGTCTGGGCCGCCAGCAACGCGTCGCTACCTTGGCCGGCCGCCTTCGCGGCCTGCTCCAGCTCGACCAGCTTGCCGCGGCGGAAATCCTCGACAAAGGCCTTGCCGGCCGCGATATGCGAATCGAGGTCGACCAGCGAGTCCTTGGTCTGCTCATGCAACTCGTCCAGCACCGCGATGTCGCGGCGCAGGGTTTCCTTGTTGCGGTCGAGCTCGACGCAGACCCGGTCGATCTGCGAGGAGACGGTGCCGAACTGCTCGGTGAAGCGGCGCAGCCGCGCCTCCATCGAGGAGAACAGGCGGGTGAGGAAGTTGCCATCCCTGAGCGCGGCCGGATCGAGGTTGCGCGCCTTGGCGAGGATGTCCGACAGCAGCTTGCCGGTGGTGCCGAGCTCGCGGTTCTGGGTCTGGGCGAGGATGCGGTCGGCGAACTCGACCGCTGAACGCTGGGCGCGATCGCCGAAGGTGACGATACGCGAGCGGTCGGCGATGTCGATCTCCGACCTGATACGTGCGACTGCGGACGCATCGACCACCACCGCCGGGACATTGATGGTTTCGCTCATCCGCTTCCTCTCCTGTGCTTTTTGCCCTCGGGC
Source organism: Bradyrhizobium ivorense (assembly GCF_900696085.1). GTDB lineage: Bacteria > Pseudomonadota > Alphaproteobacteria > Rhizobiales > Xanthobacteraceae > Bradyrhizobium > Bradyrhizobium ivorense. Next base: position 85,026 of record NZ_CAADFC020000005.1, on the reverse strand, counting down.
AAGACATGGTATCGGGTCAAGACCCCAGCAAGATAACGATCGCACTCGAACGATTCGATGACAGCGCAGGGGCTGTCCCTGTTATCCAAGTCGCGGGAAATCCGTTTCTGGTTCAACGGGATAGGGAAATATCCGAGGACCAGAGGTGGGTCATCCGCGCCGCGGGCTAAGCTTCCAGGCGGTGGCGAGCGTGATCAGCGTCAGAATGCCGCTGACAATCGCGGCAAGGGGGATCGTCAGGGCCAGCGCCGCGGTTGCGGCCCAGCCGATCGAGCAGAACGCCTCGGCGAAGGTCGCGACCCGCGACGAGGTTTGGCGCCGGCGGAATTGGCTGCGCTTGGCTTGCGCGCGGAACCAGAGCTGGATCGCGGCAGCCGACGCGGTCGCGATGATGACTGCCGTGGTGGTGACCGCGGCCTGCGCGAGCGAGGCAAAGGCCAGCGCGATGATCATCGGCGCAAACACGGCGGCGATCGCAATCAAGACCACCTCGATCTTGGCACGGGTCACCCGCGACGGCGGCAGCGGCGCGGTCGCCACCAGATCGTGGGCATCCTCGCCCGAAATCGTCAGCCAGGCGAGCCCGCCGGCGAGCTGGCCTGCGGCCATCACCACGACCGGCGTGATCAGGATGATCGCAGTCGAAGAGTCGGAGAAGCTGCGCCACAGCATCAAGGCCGGCGGCACCAGATAGAGCATCTGCATCAGGCTCTGCGACAGCAGCCAGGGATCGCGGCGCAGCAGCAGAAATTCCTTCCGGCGCAGCGCGTGCTGGCGTGAGCCGACGCGGAAGCTGCGGGAGCGCCCGCGCGTGGTGACGGCCGGATTGGCCGCCACGCTTGCGACCGTGTCGGCGAAGCGCGGCGCGAACACCGCCATGACGACGCCGAGCATCACGAGCCCGCCGGCGATCAGCAGCATCGTCATGCCGACATCGCCCAGTGCGGCGCGGGCCGGCCACCACACGATATTGTCGGGGCCGGGAGCAATGCGCGCCGCGGTGTCGGAGCTGAGGAACGCAAAGCGCGACAGCGTGCCGTAGGACAACACGGCGACGACCTGCAGCGCGATGACGAAGCCGGCGCCGATGATGGCGGAGACGATCTGCGCCACCAGCCGCGTCCGGCTCGGGCCGATCAGGCGGAACAGCCACACGGTGACGGCGATCGCGGTGGCGGTCGCCGACAGCCCGATCGCGATAACGACGCCGAAGCCGGCGAGCCAGTGCGCGCCGCCGAGATACGCCAGCACGTCGATGAACGGCACCGACAGCAGCAGCGCCATGCTGCTCACCGTCAGCGCGATCGCGGCGATGCGCACCGAGAAGATGTTGGTGAGCTTGGCCGGCGACGACATGATCAGGTCGAGATCGGCGCGGGCGTAGAACACGCGCGTCACCGATTCGATCGCCTGCGACAGCATCAGGGCCCACGACAGGAAGATGGTTCCGCTCAGCACGATCAGCGCCGACGGATCGAGCGGAAATTGCAGCTCGGCGAAGCGGCCGACCACGGCATAGGCCGGCAAGTGCAGGATCGCGGCGAAGACGATCAATCCGATCACCGCGCGATTGCGGCGGCGCCGGCCGCCGGTCATCATCGCCAGCCATTCGCGCCAGGCGAGGCGGAATTCGTGGCGGGCGAACCAGCCGATGTGGGCGGCCGAGCTCACGCCGCCGCCGCTTCGGTATCAACCAGCGCGATGAACATATCTTCCAGGCTGGTGTCGTTGCGGCCGTTCTGTTGGCGCAGCTCGGCCAGCGTGCCCTCGGCAATCAGCCGGCCGGCGGCGATCACACCGATCCGGTCGGCCATGCGCTCGGCGACCTCGAGAATATGGGTGGTCATGATCACGGTGCAGCCGGCGCGCACGCGTTGCTGCAGCAGTCCCTTGACGTGACGGGCCGACAGCGCGTCGAGGCCGGTCAGCGGCTCGTCGAGAATGATCAGGCGGGGATCGTGCACCAGCGCGCCGGCCAGCGCCACCTTCTGGCGCATGCCCTTGGAAAAGCCTTCGCAGCGCTCGTTGAGGTGCGCCTCGAGCCCGAGCGAGATCAAGAGGTCGCGCGCCGAGGTTTCCGATTGCCTGGGATCGATGCCCCAGAGGCCGGCGACGAATTCGAGATATTCCAGCGGCGTCAGCTTGTCGTAGATCATCGGCTCGTCCGACACCCAGGCCATGATCTGCTTGGCGACGACCGGATCGGACAGCGCATCGATGCCGAGGATCGAGACCGTGCCGGCATCGGGCCGCAACAGCCCCGCCACCATGCGCAGCGTCGTGGTTTTGCCGGCGCCGTTCGGCCCGAGCAGCGCGTAGAACTCGCCGACGCGCACCGTGAGATCGAGCGCATCGACCGCCGGGCGGTCAAAACGCTTCGTTAACCCTCGCACGGCGAGTGCGGACAGTTCTGATGTCATGATTGGTCGCGATCCCGGACTTCGCTCATCGGTTGCGCACCTTGGAGAAAAACCGTTTCGGCGCGGTGAATCGTGGCAGGCAAATCGCGTGCGATACCCGTAATAGTCCGTACTGCGGCATTTCTCCGCAAATGTAATGAGCCAATACGGCCAGCGGTTTGTTGACAGGAACCGGGCCTTTTGGCTCAATCCCGGCAAGGGACATACGGCTTTCAGCGCTTGCGACACAAGGGCGCGAAGGCGGGATGCTCCAGGCGATCGGGAAGAATCGCCGGGGCATCGGGGAGGGAAACGATGCTGGACTTCGTTCAGCAGCTCGTCAGCGGCATCGCGCTCGGCTGCGTTTACGGCCTGATCGCGCTCGGCTTCGTGCTGGTCTACAAGGCAACCGAGGTCGTCAATTTCGCCCAAGGCGATTTGATGATGCTCGGCGGCTTCTTCGCCTTCACCTTCATCGGCATCCTCGGGCTGAATTACTGGATCGGCTTTGCCGGCGCCGTGATCTGCATGGCGCTGTTCGGCATGCTGGCCGAGCGGCTGGTGGTGCGCCCGATCCTCGGCTATCCGCAATTCTCCATCATCATGGCGACCATCGGGCTCGGCTATTTCCTGCGCTCGATCTCCGGCATGATCTGGGGCACCGACGATTTCAAGATCGAGACGCCGTTCAGCCAGGGCGTGCTGCGGATCGGCAGCCTGGTGCTGGCCTATGACAAGCTGTCGGTGATCGCCGCGACCGTCATTCTGTGCGCGCTGCTCTATCTGTTCTTCAACCGGACCACGCTCGGCACCGCGATGCGTGCGAGTTCCGAGAATATGCTGGCTGCCTATTACATGGGCATTCCGGTCAAGCGCGTGGTGTCGATCGTCTGGGCGATCTCGGCGGCGGTCGCGACCTGCGCCGGCGTGCTGCTGGCGCCGATCACCTTCATCCACTCCAATGTCGGACTGGTGCTCGGGCTGAAGGCGTTTCCCGCCGCGGTGCTCGGCGGCTTCGGCTCGATCCCTGGCGCCGTCGTCGGCGGCGTCCTGATCGGCGTGATCGAGAGCATGGCCGGCTTCTATCTGCCGCAGGGCTGGAAGGACGTCGCGCCGTACCTCGTGCTGCTCGCGGTGCTCTTGCTGAAGCCCGAGGGCCTGTTCGGCCTCCACGTGCGCAAGAAAGTCTGAGCATGCGATTCCTCTTCAAGACCGACTACGAGGACGACATCAAGCTGTTCCCGCATTCGGGCTACGTCTGGTCATACGGCCTGCTGCTCGCGGTGCTGCTGATCGCGCCGTATTTGCTGTCCAGCTATCTGATGAGCCAGCTCGTCTTTGTCTGCATCTATGCGACGGTCGGCGTCGGGCTGCTGATCCTGACCGGTTTTACCGGGCAGGCCTCGCTTGGCCACGCCGCGTTCCTGGCGATCGGCGCCTACACCGCGGCCTATCTGCAGCAATTCAACGTGCCGTTTCCGGTCTATTTCCTCGCGGCGGGACTGCTGACCGGCGTGGTCGGCGCGCTGGTCGGCTTTCCGGCGCTGCGGCTGCAGGGCATCTATCTCGTGATCGCGACGATTTCGTTTGCCTTCATCGTCGAGGAGATTTTGGCGCGCTGGGAGAGCGTGACCCATGGCAACGAGGGCATGCGGGTCAAGACCATCGAGCTGCTCGGCACCACCGTGTCGCGCGATGGTCCGACCTTCTATTACCTTTGTCTCGCGGTGCTGGTCCTCACCATCGTCGGCACGCTCAATCTGCTGCGCTCGCCGACCGGCCGCGCCTTTGTCGCGATCCGCGACAGCGAGACCGCGGCGCGCAGCATGGGTATCAATGTCGCGCTCTACAAGGTGAAGTCGTTCGCGATCTCGGCGGCGATCACCGGGTTTGCCGGGGTGCTGTTCGCGCACAAGCTCTCCTTCATCTCGCCGGAGATGTTCACGCTGCAGCTCTCGATCGAGTTCATCATCGTGATCCTGATCGGCGGCACCTTCAGCCTGCATGGCGCGGTGCTCGGCGCGATCTTCCTGGTCATGATCGATCCGTTCCTCACCTATCTGAAGGACGACATGCCCGGCGTGATCGCCGGCGTTGCCGCGACGCTGGGCGCCGGCAAGGAGCGCGCCGGCCATATCCAGGATGCGGCCGCCGCCTTCGCCTCCGCCAACGGATTGAAGGGCGCGATCTACGGCGTCATCATCGTGTTGTTCGTGCTCTTTGAACCTTTGGGGCTCTATGGCCGCTGGCTCAAGATCAAGCTCTTCTTCCAGCTGTTCCCGCTGTACAAGCGCGCGACCTTCAAGCGGCAGAAGATCTATGTGAAATCGGAGCGGAACAGATGAGCTATTTCCGCGCCGAGAACCTGTCCCTGCATTTCGGCGGCCTGAAAGCGGTCGATGCCGTCAGCTTCGCGGTCGAGAAGGGCGAGATCCTCTCGATCATCGGGCCCAACGGCGCCGGCAAGAGCTCGATCTTCAACCTGATCTCGCGGATCTATCCGCCGACCTCGGGCCGGATCTTCTTCGAGGATCAGGACATCACCCAAGAGCCGCCTTACGACATCGCAAGGCTCGGCATCGCCCGCACCTTCCAGAACATCGAGCTGTTCGAGAATGCGACCGTGTTGAGCAATCTGCTGGTCGGCCGCCACCGCCATTCCACGACGCAGCTGTGGCAGGAATTGCTGTATTTGCCGAGCGTGCGCGCCGGCGAGAAGCTGCACCGCCGCAGGGTCGAGCAGGTGATCGAATTCCTCGACCTCGAACCCTACCGCGACAAGCTGATCTCGGGCCTGCCCTATGGCGTGCGCAAGGTGATCGAGCTGGCGCGGGCGCTGTGCTCGGAGCCGAAGCTGATCCTGCTCGACGAGCCGTCCTCCGGCCTCAATGTCGAGGAGACCGACGACATGTCGTTCTGGATCCGCGACATGAAGAGCGAGCTCGGCATCACCGTGCTGATGGTCGAGCACGACATGACGCTGGTCAACCGGGTCTCCGACCGGGTGATCGCGCTGAACTACGGCCGCGTGCTGGCGATGGGCTCGCCGTCGGAGGTGCAGCACCATCCCGACGTCGTCGCGGCCTATCTGGGCACATGAGGATGATGCCATGAGCGCACCGGACATCATCCTCAAGCTCAGCAATATCGAGAGCTATTACGGGCCGATCATGGCGATCCGCGGCATCAGCCTCGAAGTGCCGCGCGGCCAAATCGTGACGCTGCTCGGGGCCAACGGCGCCGGCAAGACCACGGTGCTGAAGACGATCTCCGGCATCCTCGACCCGCAAAAGGGCTCGATCGAATTTCTGGGCAAGCCGATCCAGCGCATGGAGGCCGACAAGATCGTGCGGCTGGGCCTCAGCCACGTGCCGGAGGGGCGCGAGGTGTTTCCGTTCCTGTCGGTGCGCGAGAACCTGATGATGGGCGCCTATCCGCGCAAGGACCGCGACGGCGTGGCGCAGGACCTCGAGCGGGTTTACGGCTATTTTCCACGGCTGAAGGAGCGGCTGGGCCAGCCGGCCGGACAGCTTTCCGGCGGCGAGCAGCAGATGCTCGCGATCGGGCGCGCGCTGATGAACCGCCCGGCCTTGCTGCTGCTCGACGAGCCGTCGCTGGGCCTGTCGCCGATCCTGGTGAAGGAGATCTTCACCATCATCCGCCGCGTCAACGAGGAGCAGGGCATGTCGATCCTGCTGGTCGAACAGAATGCCAAGATCGCGCTGGAGACGGCGCATTACGGCTATGTGCTGGAAATCGGCCGCGTCGTCATGAACGACACCTGCGAGCGGCTGATGAATTCACCTGACATCCAGGAGTTCTATCTCGGCGCCAAGGAAGCCGGCGCGCGGGGCGAACGGCGCTGGAAAAAGAAGAAGACCTGGCGCTAGAAGACCTGGCGTTAGCAGATTTGACGATAGCGCCGCGCCGGGCTGGCGTAGAGGAAGATTGGCGTTGCGAGGGACTTGGAGCTAGATTTCAGGCCGGTTTCGCGAACAAGAGGGCAGCAAGACCCGGCGCGAGGCAAGCGGCAGAGGAGGGACGCGCATGGCAGGACCGGCGGTGCTGACGGTGGCCGACACGATCGCGAGGAGCTTTCTGCTCGCGGTGCAGACGCGTGGCGACAGGCCCGCGATCCGCGAGAAGAAGTTCGGCATCTGGCAGCCGACCAGCTGGCGCGAATGGCTGCAGATTTCAAAGGACATCGCCCACGGCCTGCATGCGAGCGGTTTCCGTCCCGGCGACGTCGCGTCGATCATTGCCAACGCGGTGCCGGAATGGGTCTATGCCGACATGGGCATCCTGTGCGCGGGCGGGGTGTCCTCGGGCATCTATCCGACCGACTCGACGGCGCAGGTCGAATATCTCGTCAACGATTCCCGCACCAAAATCGTGTTCGTCGAGGACGAGGAGCAGCTCGACAAGGTGCTGGCCTGCCGGGCGCGCTGTCCGACGCTGGAAAAGATCGTCGTGTTCGACATGGAGGGCCTGAGCGGCTTCTCCGATCCGATGGTGCTGTCGTTTGCCGAGTTCGCGGCGCTCGGCCGCAACCACGCCCATGGCAACGCGGCCTTGTGGGACGAGATGACCGGCAGCCGCACCGCGTCCGACCTTGCGATCCTGGTCTACACCTCGGGCACGACAGGCCCGCCCAAGGGCGCGATGCATTCCAACCGCAGCGTGACGCACCAGATGCGCCACGCCAACGATCTGTTCCCGTCGACCGACAGCGAGGAGCGGCTGGTGTTCCTGCCGCTCTGCCATGTCGCCGAGCGGGTCGGCGGCTACTACATCTCGATCGCGCTGGGTTCGGTGATGAATTTCGCCGAGAGCCCGGAGACCGTGCCCGACAACCTGCGCGAGGTGCAGCCGACCGCGTTCCTCGCGGTGCCCAGGGTTTGGGAGAAGTTCTATTCGGGCATCACCATAGCGCTGAAGGACGCGACCCCGTTCCAGAACTGGATGTATGGCCGCGCGCTCGCGATCGGCAACCGCATGACCGAGTGCCGGCTCGAGGGCGAGACGCCGCCATTGTCGCTGCGGCTCGCCAACCGCGCCGCCTACTGGCTGGTGTTCCGCAATATCCGCCGCATGCTCGGGCTCGACCGCTGCCGGATCGCGCTCACCGGCGCGGCTCCGATCTCGCCCGACCTGATCCGCTGGTATCTCGCGCTCGGCCTCGACATGCGCGAGGTCTATGGCCAGACCGAGAATTGCGGCGTCGCCACCATCATGCCGACGGAGCGGATCAAGCTCGGCTCGGTCGGCAAGGCCGCGCCGTGGGGCGAGGTGATGATCTGCCCCAAGGGCGAGATCCTGATCAAGGGCGACTTCCTGTTCATGGGCTATCTCAATCAGCCGGAGAGAACCGCCGAGACCATCGACGCCAAGGGCTGGCTGCACACCGGCGATGTCGGCACGATCGACAATGAGGGCTATGTCAGGATCACCGACCGGATGAAGGACATCATCATCACATCGGGCGGCAAGAACGTCACTCCGTCGGAGATCGAGAACCAGCTCAAGTTCTCGCCCTACGTCTCGGACGCGGTCGTGATCGGCGACAAGCGGCCCTATCTCACCTGCCTGATCATGATCGACCAGGAGAACGTTGAGAAGTTCGCCCAGGACCACGACATCCCCTTCACCAATTACGCGAGCTTGTGCCGCGCCCGCGAAATCCAGGACCTGATCCAGCGCGAGGTCGAGGCGGTCAACGTCAAATTCGCGCGCGTCGAGACCATCAAGAAGTTCTATCTGATCGAGCGCCAGCTCACGCCGGAGGACGAGGAGCTGACGCCGACCATGAAGCTGAAGCGCAGCTTCGTGAACAAGCGCTACGCGGCCGAGATCGACGCCATGTATGGGGCGCGCGCGGTCGCCTAGAGCATGATCCGGACCCGGAGGGCCGCGTTAGCGCAAAGTGCGCAGCGGTTTTCCGAGAGGATCACGCTCAAACAAAACGAGGCGCGATGAATAGCAACATCGCGCTCGCGGAAAACGGCGAAGGTCTGAGAGGGCCCGACCCTTCGCTCAACAAGGGCCACTGAAGGAGGAGACTGCAATGTCGAAATCGCTGAAAGCGCTGGGCCTTGCGGTGAGCGCTCTGGCGCTGACCTGCCTGCCGGCCACTGCCCAGACCAAGGTGACCAATGAGGGCATCTCGCCGACCGAGATCGTGATCGGCACCCATCAGGACCTTTCGGGCCCGATCAAGGTCTGGGGCGTCCCGGTGTCCAACGGCATGAAGATGGCGGTGGAGGAGATCAATGCGAGCGGCGGCATCAACGGCCGCAAGATGAAGATGATCCTCGAAGACAACGGCTATGATCCGAAGAAGGCCGTGCTGGCGTCGCAGAAGATGGTCGAGCGCGACAAGATCTTCGCGATGATCGGCCCGATGGGCTCGCCGACCGTGCTCGCCGCGCAGGACGTGCTGTTCGACGCCGGCGTCTTGCAGCTGTTCCCGCTCACCGCCGCGGAGTTCACTTTCAAGTTCGACCCCAGCAAGCCGCAGGAGCGGCTCAAGTTCAACAACCTGCTGCCCTATGTCGAGAGCACCCGCGCCGCGCTCAAATACATGATGGATTGGAAGAACTTCAAGAAGCCCTGCATCATGCATCAGGACGACGAGTACGGGAAGAACGTGCTCGACGGCTTCACCCAGCAGCTCACGGCGATGAAGGTGCAGCCGGCTTCGGTCACGAGCTACAAGCGCGGCGCCTCCGATTTCTCGGCGCAGGTCGCCAAGATGAAGGCCGATGGCTGCGATCTGGTCGTGCTCGGCACCGTGATCCGCGAGACCATCGGCGCGATGAGCGAGGCGAAGAAGCTCGGCTGGGACGTGACCTTCCTCGGCGCCACGCCGACCAACGTGCTCGAGGTGCCGGCGCTGGGCAAGGAAGCCGTCGAAGGGCTGTACGCCGCGTCAGGGTTCGAGATTCCCTACGAGGATACGGCCAAGGGCAAGGTGAAGGACTGGCTCACCAACTACAAGAAGATGTTCAACAGCGACGCAAATACCCAGGCGATCATCGGCTACAACGCGGTGATGACCTTTGCCTTCTACGCGCAGAAGGCGGGCAAGGACCTCTCCGGCCAGAAGATGCTCGATGCGCTGGAGTCGGGTGACAAGTTCCTCGACATCTTCAACTCGCCGCCGACCAAGTTCTCCAAGACCGACCACCTCGCCAACACCATCACCCAGGTGCAGCAGGTCAAGGGCGGCCGCTGGGTTCTGGTGAAGGACAATCTGATGTTCTGAGCGATTGGCTCACGGCATCCACGCCGTCATTGCGAGCCAACGGGTGCGAGCCAACGGGTCGCGCGAATGCGCCCCCGATGACAGGCTCCGCGAAGCAATCCATCCCGCCACCTGCGGATAGGTGGATTGCTTCCGCCTTCGCCAAGGGCTTCGGCGGGCAAGTCGTCGCTTAGACTAGCTCCTCGCAATGACGGAGCGTATCGCGGTCGCCTTTGTCCTTTAATTCACCCGCGCCGGCCGCAGCGCGGCCTCGGCGATAACAGGCGCGGTATCGATGAATTTGCTGACGCCGTGCTGATCGATCACGAAGGTCGGCCGAAGGCCCCGGACGTCGGAATCCTCGATCATCGCCATGCGGCGGTTGTCGAGCGTCAGCCAGCGGCCGTCCAGCCGCGCAGTGACGACGGCGTGATCCTCACCACTGATGATGTCATGCATCACGACGATCCGCAGATCCTCGGGCGCGACCCCCGCTTTGCGCAGCGCGACGAATTTCGCGATCGCATAGTCCTCGCAGTCGCCACTGCCGAGCGCGAGGGTGGCGAGCGGCGAGGTCCAGACGTCGGCCTCGCCATGGAGCGCAAGGTCGCTGCCCGGACGGATCGCGAGGTTGATGGCGCGGTTGATCACGCCCAGCCTGGCGCGGCCGTCACGCGCCCGCCCCGCATCGATGATCGCAAGGAAGCGCAGCGCTTCCGGCGACGCGCACCCTTCGCGGTCGCCGTCGCAGATCGCAAGCTGCACCAGCTCGTCGGCGAGCCGGTACTGCACGCCGAGCCATTTGTCGTGCAGCCCGCCATCGGCGAGCAGGGCGGTCGGCAGCCCGAACGGCTCGGCCGATTTCCTCATCAGCGCCGCCGGACCAGGCGACAGCAGCGACGCGGCGTTGAGCTCGGTAGCCGCCGCAAGCCACGCTGATCCGCAGGCCAGCATGGCAACACCCAGCGTCCGAAAGTGAACCCAGATTCCCATATGACACCCCTGCCCGGGCATCGGCGGGCGAATTCTGCACCGCGCACGTGACCGGATCGTTTCAATGCCGCCAGGATGGCAGAAGGCGATTTGAATCCGCTTAAGATGTGGGGAAAGCAGGAGAGACGCTAAAGGCCTTCTGGTCGGGGTCTCGAAAACTTTATCGGTTTTGTGAACGCGGAATCGAACCTTTTGCCGCTTGGCTCCGCCTCAAGCTTGCTTTCTGGTTAACACGACCAAGCCGCGCGGGAACTTTACGATTTGTAAGCTAAGTCACAGCTTTAGCCGGAAAATTGGGTTCTAATCCCGCCACGAGGCCGAGGGGAAATAAAGGTAAGTAGAAAAATGCCAATCAATACCACGAATACGTGGATCAATACGTGTCTTGGCTTCAACATCCACCCTCAGTTACCTGCAAACTACGTAAAACGGAAAGAGAATGACAGGGGCCGGCGCTCAATCGCAGGTTATGTGAGCGCGTCACGCAAGCACTGAATGGGTTTCGACTCGCGCAATACGATGATATGCAAGCATAGTCGTTTGCATATTCTTTCTTTGAAATTGGAATTGAAATTGGGGTGCGGTGACCCGCGGTGAACTTTGTCGATAAATTTGGCGGGTCTTTGCCGAAGCTGGACGCTCATGGTGGAGCAGTCCATGTTGAAAGCATTTCCACGCATGCGCCAGCCGGCGCGATCGTCGTTGAAGACGGTCATTTCCTATTCACCGCGGACTTCAAGCGCGCCGGTCTCGACCTGGTTCTGTCGAACGCCGACCGCGAGCTGGTGCTGCATGACTACTTCAAGGGTGAAAAGCGCGCGGCGCTAGCTTCGCCCGACGGCGCGCACCTGACCGGCGATCTCGTCAACGCGCTCACTGGATATACCCAGTATGCCCAGGCCGGCGGCGCCGCGGATCCGCCCAAGGTCATCGGCCACGTCACCAAGCTGACCGGCAGCGCCACTGCAGTTCGCAATGGCGTGCCGGTGGTGCTGAACCAGGGCGACAATGTCTACAAGGGCGACGTGGTGCAATCCGGCGCCGACTCGACGCTCGGTATCACCTTCATCGACGGCACCGTGTTCGGCCTCGGGTCGAACGCGAAGATGGTGCTGAACGAAATGGTCTACGACCCGAACGGGTCGAGCAATGCCTCGTTCATGAGCCTGGTCCAGGGCACGATCTCGTTCGTCGCCGGCGCGACTGCCAAGCATGGCGACATGAAGGTCGATACGCCGGTTGCGACCATGGGCATTCGCGGCACCGCGGTGCTGGTCGAGATCGACTTCGACGTGCAGGGCACGGGCGCCGTGCCGCCGGCCAAATTCCAGGTGCTGGTCGAGCCGGACGGCACCACCGGCTCCTACATCCTGTTCGACAAGACGACGCTCAATCCGATCGCGACCGTCAATCAGGCCGGTACCCAGACCATCGTCAACAGCCAGGGCACGGTCAGCTTCCTGTCGTCGCCGCAACTGTCGGCCGATGCGCAGAAGCTGATCTCCGACGTGTTCGCGCTGAAGTTCACCGACAACACCAATCCGAACACCAAGCTGACGACGAACTTCACCGACACGGTCGTCCCGATGACGACCGGCTTCAAGTTCGCCAGCGGCGACATCGTCGCGCAAGCGGTCTTCGTGGTGACCTCCGGCAACGCCAGTCCGGAGGCGATCGGCAACCGAGGGATCGACCACGTCCCCGGTCCGCCGGAAACCGTGACGTTCAACGCGGCGTTTACCGAGCGGGCCGGGCAGACTCATGGCACGCAGCTCGACACGGCATCGAATGTGATCCGATGGGCGGATCCCAATCCCGGCGATGTTCCGAGCGCGATGGTGAGCTTCACCTCGTTCACCTACCAGAACGCCCAGAATGACGACGTCACCTCGTCGCTGACGGCCACACAGCTTGCGGCCATCCATGCGGTCGAAATCCCGCTGCTGCTCGAGCACAATCCGGCGAACCGGAACTTCGGTTCGGCGACCTGGACCTATAGCCTTCCCGACGGCGCGTTCGACTTCCTGGCGGCCGGCGAAACCCTGACGCTGACCTACACGGCGCGTGTCGACAACAATTTCGCGCCGAGCAACGAGACCGCGTTCAAGACTTTCACCATCACGATCACCGGCACCAATGATGCGCCGGTGGTGACCTCGGCGGTACAGACGGCCGGGATCACGGAGATCGCGGAGACGACGCACTCGAGCGACCCGGACACGGCGAGCGGCACGATCACCTTCAGCGATACCGACCTGACCGATACCCACACGGTCGTCATCGCCGGCGTCACCGAGTCCGGCGTCACCACGGGCATTGCCGACCATGCGACCGTGCTGGGCTGGCTGTCGCTGGGCAACCTGACCGATTCGACCGACGGCGTGACGGGATCGAGGTCCTGGACGTTCTCGGCTGCCGACAACACCTTCGATTATCTCGCCGCCGGCGAGACGCTGACGCTCACCTACACCGTCGAGATCGACGACCATCAGGGTGGCGTGGTCACCCTGCCGGTCACGATCACGATCACCGGCACCGACGATACGCCGGTCATTACCTCGTCGACCCAGTCGGCCGCACTCACCGAAGCCGATGCGGCGACCGGCTCGGCGGACCCCGATACGGCATCCGGCACGGTGACTTTCACCGACGTCGATCTGAGCGACACCCACAGCGTCACGATATCAGGCGTGACCGAAACCGGCGTCACCAGCGGGCTTCCCGATGAGGCGACGGTGCTGAGCTGGCTGTCGCTCGGCGCGCTGTCCGATTCGACCGGCGGCGTAACCGGGTCACGCGACTGGACGTTTTCCGCCGCCGACAACAGTTTCGACTATCTCGCCGTCGGCGAGACGCTGACGCTGACCTACACGATTGAGGTCGACGACCATCACGGCGGTGTCGTGACGCAGCCGGTGACGATCACGATCACCGGCACCAACGACACGCCCGTCATCACGTCTGCGCCGCAGGCCGCAGTGATCCCCGAAGCCAGCGCGACGACCGGTTCGGATCAGCCGGACGTCGCCTCGGGTACGGTGACGTTCGCCGATGTCGACCGCAGCGACACCCACAGCCTGACCATCACCGGCGTTTCCGAATCGGGCGCGACCGGCGGCCTTGCCGACGCGGCGACGGTGCTGAGCTGGCTGTCGCTGGGCGCGCTGACCGATTCGACCGGCGGGGTCGCCGGATCGAACGGCTGGACCTTCTCGGCGCCGGACAAGAATTTTGACTATCTCGCCGAGGGCGAGACGCTGACTCTGACCTATACGGTCCAGCTGGTCGACCATCACGGCGGGGTGGTCACCGCGCCGATCACCATCACGATCAACGGCTCCAACGACGCGCCGACGCTGGGTGACGTCAACGCCGGCACGCTCACCGACACCGCCGATAATGACAGCTTCGGCGCGCTCGCCGGCACCCTGCAGGGGCACGACGTCGACGATGGCGAGACCGCGACCCTGACCTATGCCGCGCTCGACGCCGACCATCTTCCGGTCAACACCGCGGTCGCGGGTCTCTACGGCTCGCTCACGGTGAACGCGGACGGCACCTATAGCTACGTTCCCAACGCGGCGGCGATCAACGCGCTGGCCGCGGGCAGCTATGCCGATACGTTCACCGTCGAGACCATCGATGCGCATGGCGCGGTCGGGACGGCGACGCTGACGATCGACGTGACCGGCGCCAACGATGCGCCGATCACGACCGTCGACGCGGTTTCGATCGCCGGCAACACCGGCAGCGTGACGGCCAACCTGCTGGCCAATGACAGCGACGCCGAGCACGATGTGCTCTCGATTGCCGGTGTCGGAACCGACAATGCGACGCCCGGGCAGTTCACGGTCGAGGGCATCTATGGCGAGCTCGTCGTCGATCCCGTGACGGGCACCTATACCTATACGCTCGGCGTCACCGCAGCGCAGGCTGCGGCGGTCGCCGCCTTGCCGGAGGGCGACAGCGGGCTGGAGCAGTTCACCTACACGGCGTCCGACGGCGCGCTCGGAACCTACGGGCACCTCACGGTCGCGGTTACCGGCATCAATGATGCGCCGACATTCACCGGCCACGACCTCGCGTCCAGCTACCAGAGCGGCAGCGGCCCGGTTGCGCTGGCCGACGGCATCACGGTGCAGGATGTCGACAGCGCCAATTACGACGGCGGGTCGCTGACGGCGACGGTGACGAGCGGTGGTCACGACGGCGATACGCTGACGATCGTGGGCAACCCCTATATCTCGGTCGATGCCGACAACAACGTGATGTTCGATGCCGATGGAGACGGCAGCGGCGCCGCCGTCTCGATCGGCACGCTGATCGACGGTGTCGGCGGCCTGACGATCAATCTCAACGACCACGCCGATGATGCGGCGGTCGCCGCACTGGCGCAGGCGATCGAATTCGAGAGCAGCAATACGACGCTGGAAGCCGGCACGCGCGTCGTTACCTTCACGCTGCATGACGGCGGCGGCACCAACGGACACGACTCGAGCTCCTTCACCGCATCGGTCAACGTCTCGGGCAACCACGCCGCGACGATCGAAGGCAAGAGCACTGGCGTCGTGTACGAGGATGATCATGTGGTCATCCCCAGCGGCCAGACCATCGCGAACGATGTCGACAGCGGCACGCTGACCGTGCAGGACCCCGACGCAGGCGAAAGCTATTTCCTGCCCGTCGACCCGGCAAACCTGACCGGGACCTATGGGGATTTCACCTTCGATCCGGACAGCGGCCAGTGGACCTATACCCTGGTTCACGAGCGGGTGGATCAGTTGGCCGCCGGCCAGATCGAGCACGACACGCTGACGGTGACGACCGCCGACGGCACGACGCAGGACATCACGATCGAGGTCAACGGCACCAACGATGCGCCCATCGTGAGTGCCAAGGATCTGGCGCCGATCTATGCGCCGGACGCGGGCGCGGTACCACTCGTCAACGACGTCACGGTCAGCGACATCGACAGCAGCGACTTCAACGGCGGATCGCTGTCGGCATCGATCGTCGATGGCCGGCACGACGGCGATTTCCTCACGATCGCCGGCGACCAGTACATCTCGGTGTCCGGCACAACAGTGATGTTCGACGCCGATGGCGATGGTTCGGGCGAGGCGGTCGCGATCGGCACGCTGAGTGACAGCATTGACCCGGCGATCGACTTGAACGGAAACGCCACCAGCGACGCCGTCGCGCATCTGATCCAGGCGATCCGCTTCCAGAGCATCGACGCCAATCCGGTGGCCGGCCAGCGCACCATCGAGTTCACGCTTAACGACGGCGACGGCGTCGATCACAATGGCCATGATACGGGCTCAGCGTATGCGACCGTGAATGTCGATCAGGCGCCGCTGATCCTGACCGACAATCTGCAGATCTTCGAGGAAGGCCAGACCATCACGATCGGCGGATTGTCGGTTTCCGACGCCGATGCCGGGCCCACGGAATCCTTTACGTTCGACGCGGAATCCGCCGGCGGCTTCGTGACGCCCTCGAATGAGACGGGCTCGCTGGATGACATCAACGGCACGCTGAATAGCGGCCTGACTTACGCGCCGGGCCCCAACCTGCCGCTCAGCGACAAGATTGCGCTGACCGTCACCGACGGCTTCGGCGCCAAGGACACCGTGAATCTCATCTTTAACGTGACGGGCGAGGGCGATGTCACGCTGCAGGGTACCGACGGCAAGGACGTGATCATTGCGACCGGCTACACCGATACGCTGTCAGGCGGCGCGGGCGCGGACCAATTCGTGTTCAGGGCCGGCACCGGCAATGACACCATCACCGATTTCACGCCCGGTCAGGACAAGATCGATCTGTTCGACAACACGCCGTTCACCGCAGGCGATACCGAATCCTTCAATGCGTGGATCAACGACAATTCTGCGGTCGAGCAGGTGGGCAGCGACACGCTGATCCATCTCGATATCGGCGACTCGATCAGGCTTTCGAACGTCGATCGAACGAACCTGCACATCAACGACTTCATCCTGCATCCCGGCGTGATTACCTGATGTCAGGGCAGCCGCGGTATGCCGAGGCGGTCGACCTCGGCGAGCACCGCGGCGAGGTTCTGATGGCCGGCGCCGAAGTGCCCCTTGCGCTCGGCGAGCGGCAGCGTGTGCACGCCCTCTAGCCGGTAATGCCTGTCGTGGACCAGGCAGCGGCTGCGGATCAGCGGCCACAGCATCAGGCCGAGCATGCGCTGGTCGTGGCCGTATTTTGCGGTCGGACCGAACTGGAAGTAGCGCCGCATCAGCTCGACGATGTCGAGCCCGCAATCGGTGCGGCCGGCCCAGGTGCACCCGATCATCAGCTCGTTGTGCATGACGTGATCGCGCACGGCGTGGAACGGATAGCCGCTCTCGATCCATTGCCGGACCAGCTCGGCCTCCGCCGTGGACAGCCGCGCGTCGCAGTCGCGCACCAGGAAGCGCCCGACCGCGCGATCGTTCATGACCAGGAAGCGCTGGAACAGGCCGACATGCGGATATTCGTCCTCGATGTTGCGGACGTCGCCGCCGTTGCCCTGCAGGAACGCGACACAGGCCGGCGGAACGGTGGCGTCGACATAGAACCGGCAGATCCAGCCGGGGTAAACCGTGCGGCTGAGCACCAGGTTGATCATGGCGCCGTAGGTGTAGAACGGCGCGGCTCCCCACAACGAGAACGAGATGACGTTGGCACCCGACGGCGGGCCGTCGGGCTCGTTCAGCGCAAATGGCGGCGGATTGCGGCAGGCCTCGGCGTCGCGCAGGTCGAGCGCGCGCTGCCCATAGCGGATCGCCTCGGTGGTCTTGCCGGTGAAGAAGCTCGCGACCTTCAACGTATCGAGCACGGTGAGATCGTCGCCGTGGCGCGCGAGATAGCGCGTCGCCTGCGCGATCGTCTCGTCGTAGCGCTTCAGATTGGTCAGCGTCGCAATCCGCGCCTTTTCCAGCCGCGCATTGTCGGGCTGACGCCAGCTCAGCTCCTCGGCCAGCGCCAGCGCCGGCTGCCAGTCGCGCTTCTGAAAGAACGCGTCGAACAGCAATTCCTTGGCGACCAGATCGTCGGGACGGCTGACGGTCATCGCGCACAATTGCACGATCGCTTCGTCGTCCTTGCCGGCCCGCAGCAGCGCACGAATGTTGTCGTAGCGCCCGGCAGGAGGCGGAAGGGTGCCGCTCAGGGGGGTGGACATCGGTGCCCGTGGTCCAGGTTTGGCACCATGTCATAGACGAAGCGGCCCCGGTGGTGAATAGTGGCGGTCATTACGCGATGCTTGCCCGGAGGGCCGGCCTTATTCTGGTTCGGATAATTGACGATGGTTCTTGGAAACCGGTGCCGCAATCCGGCATGGCGTGATATCCAGACGTCATGAAGCGGCTAAGGGCAGTACGAAGGTGGTTCGGGCGGCGCTTCGGCTACGCGCGGCTGGCCTGCGTGGTGCTGCTGATCGGTCTCGCCGCGCTGCGCGTCGTCGATCCGGGGCCGGTCAACGAATTGCGGGTCCGGGTCTTCGACACCTTCCAGCGCTTCGATCCCCGCAAGAAGACCATCCGTCCGGTCACCATTGTCGATATTGACGAGAAGAGCCTGGCAAAGCTCGGCCAGTGGCCGTGGCCGCGGACCACCATCGCCGACATTATCATCAACCTGACCAGTCTCGGCGCGGTCGCGATCGGTTTCGACGTGGTGTTCTCGGAGCCGGACCGCCTCAACCCGGACAGGGTTGCGGGGCAGATGCGCTTCATCGACGAGGTCACCAGGACACGGCTGCGCGAGCTGCCGACCAACGACCAGATTCTGTCCGACGCGATCCGCCGGTCGCGCGTGGTACTGGGCGAGACCGGGCTCGCGCACGTGCAGTCGGAGCTCGACGAGACCCTGCCGACGACGGGGTTTGCGACGCTGGGCAAGGAAGCCGAGCCGTTCCTGTACCAGTTTCCCGGCTTGCTGCGAAACGTGCCGGTGCTGGAGCGCGCCGCGGCCGGGCGCGGCCTGTTCACGATCAGGACCGAACGGGACGGCCTCATCCGGCGGGTCCCGATGGTGATGCTGGCGCAGGGCAAGCTGATGCCATCGCTCAGCCTCGAAATGCTGCGGGTCGTTTCCACGACGCCGACGGTGCTGATCAAGACCGACGATGCCGGGGTCAAGAGCATCGCGCTGCGGGGGCTGGAGATCCCGACCGATCGCAACGGGCGGCTCTGGGTGCATTTCGCGCGCCAGGATCCGTCGATCTACGTGTCGGCTGCCGATGTGATCGACGGCAAGGTGCCGGCCAACAAGATTTCCGGCAAGCTTGTGCTGATCGGGACCTCGGCGGTCGGATTGAACGACATCAAGGCCACGCCCGCGTCATCCGACATGCCCGGTGTGGAGATCCACGCCCAGCTGCTGGAGAGCGCACTGACCGGGGGCGTGGTGCAGCAGCCGGGCTACGGCATCGTGCTGGAATTCCTCGGCGCGATCATCATGGGCCTGCTGGTGATCGCGTTCGCGCCGCGCTTCGGCCCGGTGACGCTGGTGGCCGTCGGCGGCCTGTTCGCGTCGATCCTGGTCGGCACGTCCTGGTTCTTCTACATCAATTACCGGCTGCTGGTCGATTTCACCTATCCGCTGCTGTCGACGACGGCGATCTACCTCACGCTGATCTTCGCGAGCTTCGTGCGCGAGCAGCAGCAGCGCCGGCAGATCCGTACGCAATTCGTGCGATACATGTCACCGGCGCTGGTCGAGCAGCTGGCGCAATCGCCGGAGCGGCTCGTGCTCGGCGGCGAGGAGCGCGAGATGACCATCATGTTCTCGGACATGCGCGGCTTCACCTCGATCTCGGAGACCTACAAGAGCGATCCGCAGGGCCTCACCGCGCTGATGAACCGGTTTCTGACGCCGCTCTCCAACGCGATCCTCGCCCGCAAGGGCACGATCGACAAGTATATGGGCGACGCCATCATGGCGTTCTGGAATGCGCCGCTCGACGACAAGGAGCACCACATCAACGCCTGCGAGGCCGCGCTCGACATGCTGGAGCGGGTCGATACGCTCAACCGCGAGCGCGAGGAGGAAGCGCAGGAGGGCGGCCACGTCTACGTGCCGCTCAACATCGGCGTCGGCCTCAACACCGGCACCTGCGTGGTCGGCAACATGGGCTCCGACGTGCGCTTCGACTATTCGGTGTTCGGCGACAGCGTCAATCTGGCGTCGCGGCTGGAGGGGCAGTCCAAGGAATACGGCTTTCCGATCATCGTCGGATCGAACACCGCGCTCGCGGTCAAGGACAAGTTCGCGATCCTCGAGCTCGACTTCATCATGGTCAAGGGCAAGAAGGAGCCCGAGGTGATCTATGCGATCGCCGGCCGTGAAGATGTCGCCAATTCCGGCCGCTTCCAGCGGCTGCGCAACCTGACCATCGAGATGCTCGCCTGTTACCGCAGCCGCGACTGGGACGGCGCGCTGGCCGCGATCGAGCGCGGCCGCAAGACGGACGAAGCGCAGACGCTGAAATATCTCTATCAGCTCTACGAGGCGCGCATCCTCAACTTCCAGAAAAATCCGCCGCCCGAGGATTGGGACGGCGCGTATGCGCTGCTGACGAAGTAGCCGACACTGCTGCACCGCTGACAAACCCGTCATCCCCGCGCAAAGGCTTCGCCTTTGTCGCTGGAGGTGCGAGCCTTTTCGGCGAGCCTCGAAGGATGCATCGGCCACCAGCCGGGCCGTCGACCCTTCGAGGGCCGCTGAAGAAGCGGCCACCTCAGGGTGACGGTGATAGAATATTGAGGCACAGCCGCTCCACGGTCGTCCCGGCCTAGTGCGCAATTGCGCACGGGGGGCCGGGACGACGGTGGGGAGGTGGCTGAAATCTACTCCAGCCCGATCTGCGTCAGATCCTGGAACCAGTGCTGCGCCTGCACGAAGCTTTTCACCTTTGGCGACAGCGCGTGCGGATTGGTGTCGTGCACCACCCACACCAGCACCGCGTCGTCGACGATCAGCGCGTGCGCTTGCGCCAGCAGCGCGTCCTGCTTTTCCGTATCGAAGGTCTGCTTGGCCTCGTCGATCAGCGCGTCGACCTTCGGGTTCTTGTAGCCGCCCCAGTTGACGCCGACCGGCGCCACCTGGCCGGAGTGGAAGAAGCGCACGATGGCGTAGAGCGGGTCCGACGTGACATAGGCGATGTTGTTGGCGGTGATGCCGGCATTCATCTCGTCGGCCGCGCCCTTGCGCCAGTGCGTATATAATGTCTCGAGCTCGACGACCTTGAAGTCGATATCGATGCCGATTTCCTTGAAGCTTTGCTGCAGGAACTCGTTCATCGGCAGCGACAGCATCTGCCCGGTGCCGCCCTGCGCGATGATGAAGGTCGCCTTCAGTGGCTTGTCCTTTGAATAGCCGGCTTCCTCCACCAGCTTCTTCGCCGCCGCGACGTCGTATTTCAGCTCAAAGCTGGGCTTGCCGAACCATGGGCTCGAGGGATCGACCTGGCCCTTGGCGGGCTTGGCCAGTCCGTTCATCAGCCCCACCACCGCGTCGCGGTCGATCGCGAGGTTGAGCGCCTTGCGCAGGCGAATGTCGGTCCAGGGCGAGCCTGGCAGCACGCTGAGGTGATAATTCCAGACATGCGGCGTCACGTTGTCGACGATCTTCATGCCGGCGGCCTTGAGCTGCGGCACGGCGTCGGGCGCCGGCGTCTCGATCAAATCGACCTGACCTGCCAATAGCGCGTTGGTGCGGGTCAGCGCTTCCGGCATCGGGATCAGGATCAGCTTGTCGGTCTTTGCGATCCGCTTCTTGTCCCAATAGTCCGGATTCTTCGAGAGCTCCGCGAGCTCGCGCGGCACCAGCTTCGTCAGCTTGAACGGGCCGGTGCCGGAGGGCTGGCTGGCGAACTTGTCCCAGTCCCTCCCCAGCTTTTCATATTGCGCGGGGCTGGAGACCAGGAACCAGAGCATCTGGTAGGGAAAGAAGGAGTCGACCGTTTTTGTCGTGATCTCGACGGTGAAGTCGTCGATCTTGGCGTAGCTCGCGACCGAGGGCAGGCGGGTCTTGACCTGCGCGCTCTGCCGCTTGTCGAATTGCGGTGCCTTGTCGTTGAGCACCTTGTTGAGATTCCAGATCACGGCATCGGCATTGAACTCGCTGCCGTCGTGGAATTTCACGCCTCTGCGCAACGTGAAGCGCCACTTGGTCTTGTCGTTGTCATCAACCTTCCACTCGGTGGCAAGGCCCGGCACCAACTTGCCCGGCCGGTCGGCGACGTCCATCTCCCAGGCGACCAGCGGATCGTAGATCGTGTAGGCCGTGAACTGATAGGCGCCGGCGCCGCGGTCGGGCTGACCCGTGGTCAGCGGGATGTCGGCCATCGAGATTCCGTAGCGCACAACGGATTCCGCTTGCGCCGGCCTGGCTGGCCAGCCCGCGGCGAGGGCAAGCGCCATTGCCGCCATCAGGATCGAATTGCGCGCACGCATACAGAAGCTCCGTTGCTGGGAAGTCGGAGCCAAAGCTTGCAAGCCTGATGCCAGAATAGGCACCATCGCGCCGTCCAGGCGCGAGGTGGGAAGAATTGACGCGCCCGGCGGTTATTTGGTGACAAACTATTTCCCTTGGCACACGCATTGCATACGCTTGCCCAAGAAATAATCACCCAAACGGGGTCATAAGAAGGGGTTGCTCAGATGCGTAACAGGAAGACCAATGCGACAGCGATGATGCTGGCGTTTGCGCTGGCCAGCGGCGTGCCGGCGATCGCCGGCGCCGAGACCGTGCTGCGTATTGGCATGACGGCTGCCGATATTCCGCGCACGCTCGGCCAGCCCGATCAGGGTTTTGAGGGCAATCGCTTCACCGGCCTTACAATGTACGACGGGTTGACGATGTGGGACCTCTCCTCGGCCGACAAGGCGAGCGCGATGATCCCGGGCCTCGCCACCGAATGGAAGGTCGACGATGCCGACAAGACCAAATGGGTGTTCAAGCTGCGTCCCGGCGTCACCTTTCACGACGGCTCGCCGTTCAACGCCGACGCCGTGGTCTGGAACGTCGAAAAGGTTCTGAAGCAGGACGCGCCGCAGTTCGATCCGAGCCAGGTCGGCGTCACCGCCTCGCGCATGCCGACATTGGTCTCGGCGCGCAAGATCGACGACATGACCGTGGAGCTGACCACCAAGGAGCCGGACAGCTTTCTGCCGATCAACCTCACCAACCTGTTCATGGCGAGCCCGGCCAAGTGGCAGCAGTTCTATGACAAGGCCGAAGGCGCCGACGCCAAGGCGAAGTCGCAGGCCGCGTGGGCGGCGTTTGCCAAGGACGCCTCGGGCACCGGCCCCTGGAAGATGTCGAGCTTCACCCCGCGCGAACGGCTCGAGCTGGTGAAGAACGACAAGTATTGGGACAAGGCGCGGGTGCCGAAGACCGACAAGATGGTGCTGCTGCCGATGCCGGAAGCCAATGCGCGCACCGCGGCGCTGCTGTCGGGGCAGGTCAATTGGGTCGAGGCGCCGGCGCCGGATGCGCTGCCCGAGATCAAGCAGCGTGGCTTCGCGCTCTATTCGAACGAGGAGCCGCATGTCTGGCCCTGGCAGTTCTCGCGCGTCGAGGGCTCGCCGTGGAACGACATCCGCGTGCGCAAGGCCGCCAACCTCTGCGTCGATCGCGAAGGATTGCGCGATGGCCTGCTCGCAGGGCTGATGGTGCCGGCCACCGGCACCTTCGAGCCCGGCCATCCCTGGCGCGGCAACCCGACCTTCCAGATCAAGTATGACAAGCCGGCCGCGCAGAAGCTGATGCAGGAGGCAGGCTTTGGTCCGAGCAAGAAGCTGACGGTCAAGATCCAGACCTCGGCGTCGGGCTCGGGCCAGATGCTGCCGCTGCCGATGAACGAATATCTGCAGCAGGCTTTGGCCGAGTGCTACTTCGATGTGCAGCTCGACGTCATCGAGTGGAACACGCTGTTCACCAACTGGCGGCGCGGCGTCAAGGATCCGTCGGCCAACGGCTCGAACGCGACCAACGTCACCTACGCGGCGATGGATCCGTTCTTCGCACTGGTGCGCTTCCTGCAATCGGGCATGGCGCCGCCAGTCTCGAACAACTGGGGTTTCATCAACAATCCGAAGTTCGACGAACTGGTGAAGAAGGCGCGCCAGACCTTCGACCCCGCCGCGCGCGACGCCGCGCTTGCCGAGCTGCACGCCGCCTCCGTCGACGACGCGGCCTTCCTCTACGTCGCACACGACGTCGCACCGCGCGCGATGAGCCCGAAGATCAGGGGCTTTGTGCAGCCGAAGAGCTGGTTCGTCGACTTCTCGCCGGTCACGGTCGCGCCGTGAGGTGCTAGCCACGTGATCGGTGCACCCTCTCCCCTTGTGGGAGAGGGTGGCTTCGCGAGAGCGAAGCCGGGTGAGGGGTTGTCTCCGCGGACACACCTCTCGCATGTTAAAATGACTTTGTCCGCGGATAGAACCCCTCATCCGGCGCGCTGAAGCGCGCCACCTTCTCCCACAAGAGGAGAAGGAAGAAAGAGCGCACCGTGTTCGCCTACACTGCCAGACGGATCGTCTACGTCATTCCGATCGTACTCAGCGTTGCGCTGGTGTGCTTCCTGCTGGTCCACATCACGCCCGGCGATCCCCTGGTTGCGGTGCTGCCGGCGGATGCCTCGCAGGAGCTCGCCGCGCAGTTGCGCGCGGCCTACGGGTTCGATCGCCCGCTGCCGGTTCAGTTCGGGTTATGGCTGTGGCGCGCAGCGCAGGGCGATCTCGGCAGTTCGATTGCGACCGGCCGCCCGGTGCTGTCGGAAGTGATGCGCGCCGTCGGCAACACCGTAATGCTGGCGGTCGCGGCGGCGATGATCGGCTTCACGCTCGGCCTGCTGTTCGGGCTGATCGCCGGCTATTTCCGCGACACCTGGGTCGACAAGGTGGCGACGTCGGTTGCGATCGCCGGCGTCTCGCTGCCGCATTACTGGCTCGGCATGGTCTTGGTCATCATCTTCTCGGTGCAGCTTAACTGGCTGCCCGCGGTCGGCGCCGGGCCTGGCGGCTCCGGCGCCTGGGCCTGGGACTGGGAGCATCTGCGCTATCTGGTGCTGCCGGCGATCACCACGTCGGTGATCCCGATGGGCATCATTACGCGCACGGTGCGGGCGCTGACCGGCGACATCCTGAGCCAGGATTTTGTCGAGGCACTACGCGCAAAAGGCCTGCGCGAGACCTACGTGTTCCGCCACGTCGTCAAGAACGCGGCGCCGACCGCGCTCGCGGTGATGGGGCTTCAGCTCGGCTATATGCTCGGCGGCTCGATCCTGATCGAGACGGTGTTTTCCTGGCCTGGCTCGGGCCTGCTGCTGAACTCTGCGATCTTCCAGCGCGATCTGCCGCTGCTGCAGGGCACGATCCTGGTGCTGGCGCTGTTCTTCGTGCTGCTCAATCTCCTGGTCGACATCGCGCAAGCCGCGATCGATCCGCGCATCAAGCGGAGCTAACCATGAGCACGATGACAGATGCCGCTCTGCAGGCCGCTCCCGCGACAAAGGCGCGTGGCTACTGGGCGACGGTGGCCCGCCGCATCACACGCGACAAGGTCAGCATGGCCTGCGCCTTCATCCTGGTGCTGATCTTTGCGTCGGCACTGCTGGCGCCGTGGCTCGGCCTCGCCGATCCCTATCAGGGCTCGATGATCCGCCGCCTCCGCCACATCGGCACGCCCGGCTATCCGCTTGGTACCGACGAGCTCGGCCGCGACATGCTGGCCCGCCTGATCTATGGCGGCCGGCTGTCGCTGATCGTCGGCATCCTGCCGGTGATTCTCGCCTTCGTGATCGGTACCTCGCTCGGCCTTGTCGCCGGGTATGTCGGCGGCCGGCTCAACACCGCAATCATGCGTACCGTCGACGTGTTCTACGCGTTTCCATCAGTGTTGCTGGCGATCGCGATCTCCGGCGCACTGGGCGCCGGCATCGTCAACTCGATCGTGTCGCTGACCATCGTGTTCGTGCCGCAGATCACCCGCGTCGCCGAAAGCGTCACCACCGGCGTGCGCAACATGGATTTCGTCGAGGCGGCGCGCGCCTCCGGCGCCGGCCCCTTCACCATCATGCGCGTGCACATGCTCGGCAATGTGCTCGGCCCGATCTTCGTCTACGCCACCGGCCTGATCTCGGTGTCGATGATCCTGGCCGCCGGCCTGTCCTTCCTCGGCCTCGGCACCAAGCCGCCGGAGCCGGAATGGGGCCTGATGCTGAACACGCTGCGCACCGCGATCTACGTCAATCCCTGGGTCGCGGCGCTGCCGGGCGCGATGATCTTCGCGGTCTCGATCTGTTTCAATCTGCTCAGCGACGGCATGCGCAGCGCCATGGACATCAGGAACTAGATATGAGCGACACCAATCTCGTAGCCGACATGCTGGAGCCGGTCGCCGACATCGGCGGCGCCGCGCAACCGCTGCTGCAGGTCAAGGGGCTGACCAAGCACTTTCCGGTGCGCGGCGGGCTGTTCAGCCCGCGCAAGACGGTGCGCGCCGTCGATGACGTCACTTTCGCGGTGATGAAGGGCGAAACCGTCGGCATTGTCGGCGAGTCCGGTTGCGGCAAGTCGACCACGGCGCGGTTGTTGATGCATCTGATGGCGCGCGATAGTGGCGACATCGTCTATGACGGGCTGCAGGTCGGCCCGTCGCTGTCGTTGCGCGAACTGCGGCGCGGCATGCAGATGGTGTTCCAGGACAGCTACGCCTCGCTCAACCCGCGCCTCACCATCGAGGAATCGATCGCCTTCGGGCCCAAGGTCCACGGCATGGCCGATAGCGCCGCGCGCACGCTGGCGCGCGGGCTGCTCGGCAAGGTGGGTCTGCGGCCGGAGACCTTCGCCAACCGCTATCCGCACGAGATCTCCGGCGGCCAGCGCCAGCGCGTCAACATCGCCCGCGCGCTGGCGCTGTCGCCGCGGCTGGTGATCCTCGACGAGGCGGTCTCGGCGCTCGACAAGTCGGTCGAGGCGCAGGTGCTCAATCTGCTCGCCGATCTCAAGCGCGAGTTCGGGCTGACTTATCTGTTCATCAGCCACGATCTCAACGTGGTCCGTTACATCTCCGACCGCGTGCTGGTGATGTATCTCGGCGAGGTCGTCGAGCTCGGCCCGGTCGATGCGGTCTGGGACGCGCCGGCGCATCCCTATACCCGCGCGCTGCTGGCGGCGATGCCGTCATCCGATCCGGACAAGCGCACGGAAGTCCCGCCGATCTCGGGCGATCCGCCCAATCCGATCGATCCGCCGTCCGGCTGCCGGTTTCACACCCGTTGCCCGTTTGCGGAGCCGCTCTGCGCAAACGACACGCCAAAGCTCAGCGATCTCGATACAATGGGCCATCAGGCGGCGTGCTACATGGCCATTCCAGGCTCGGGGCACAGCCGCGCGCCGGCAAAAGCAAAGGGAGAAAACGCGGCATGACCAGACCCACGCCCAAGGATGTCAAGGTGATCGCGCACGTCGCCGACGTGCCCGCCAACGACGAGGTCGCCAATCGCATCGCCAATTCGATCGGCCCCGCCTTCGACGGCTTTGCGCCGATCTCCGGCACGCTGCCGCTCGATCTCGAACCCGCGAGCTTCCTGCTGGCGCAGATCGCAAAGGTGTCGAAATGAGCACCGAACCCCCCCTGATGACGCTGACCGCAGTCGCCAAGGCGATTGCCGAGAAGAAACTGTCCTCGCACGAGGTGACGCGCGCCGTGCTGCATCGGATCGCAGAGTGGCAGCCGCGGCTGAATGCCTATATGGCGATCGAGTCGGAGCAGGCGCTGGCCGCTGCGACGGAGGCCGATGCCGAACTCGCCAAAGGCAAGAGCCGAGGTCCGCTGCATGGCGTGCCGATGGCGCACAAGGACATGTATTACGACGCCGGCAAGGTCGTGACCTGCGGCTCGCTGATCCGCCGCGACTTCGTGCCGAAGACGACCGCAACCGCATTGCAGCGGCTGAAGGATGCCGGCCAGGTCCGGCTCGGCTCGCTGCAGATGGTCGAGTTCGCCTATGGGCCGACCGGCCACAATGTGCATTACGGCGCGGTGCATAATCCCTGGCATGTCGATCACATCACCGGTGGCTCGTCGTCGGGCTCGGGCTCGGCGGTCGCCGCGCGCCTGACCTTTGCCGCGCTCGGCTCCGACACCGGCGGCTCGATCCGGATGCCGGCGCATTTCTGCGGCGTCACCGGACTGAAGACCACGGTCGGCCGGGTCAGCCGCGCCGGTGCGATGCCGCTGTCGCAGTCGCTCGATACTGTCGGTCCGTTGGCGCAAACCGCGGAGGACTGTGCGCTGCTGCTCGGCCTGATGGCCGGCGCCGATCCTGAGGATCCGACCACGTCGACCCAGCCGGTGCCGGATTACATGGCCGCGACGACGGGATCGCTGAAGGGCCTGAAGATCGGCGTGCCGACGGCGTTCTATGTCGACGACCTCGATCCCGAGGTCGCCCGCATTCTCGACGAGACGGTTGCAACCCTGAAGAAGGAGGGCGCCGAGATCGTCAAGGTCGAGCTGCCCGACCAGCGCCAGCTCTCTTCGGCCTCGCAACTGGTGCTGGCCGCCGAGGCGACGGCCTACCACAAGCGCTGGATGATCGAGCGGCCGCAGGATTACGGCGCGCAGGTCCTGATGCGGCTGCAGAACGGTCTGACGATTCCGGCGGTGACGTATCTGGAGGCGATGCGCTGGCGCGGCCCGGCGCTGGCCGCACATCATGCGGCGGTGAGCGGCATCGATGCCGTCATCGCGCCGTCAGCCCCGGTTCCTGCACCGACCATCGCCGAGAGCGATGTCGGCAACGGCCCGGGCGCGGAGGCGGTGATCCAGCGGCTGACGCGGTTCACTCGGCCAGTGAACTATCTCGGCCTGCCGTCGCTCTCGATCCCGTCTGGCTTCACCAGGGCAGGCCTGCCGGTCGGCATGCAGCTGATCGGCCGCGCCTTCGAGGAAGCCGTGCTGCTCCGGATCGGCGCCGCGTTCCAGCGCGCGACCGATTTCCACGCCAGGGTGCCAAGGCTCGTATAAAGGCTCGCATGACCAATCTCGTCGAGATCGACAACCTCAACATCCGCTTCACCGGCGATCGCACGGTCCATGCCGTGAACGATCTCAGCCTGTCGCTCGGCGAGGGCGAGGTGTTGGGGCTGCTCGGCGAGTCCGGCTCCGGCAAGAGCGTGACGCTGCGGGCCTTGATGCGGCTATTGCCGAAGAAGCGGACGCAGATCTCCGGCAGCGTCAAGGTGCTGGGCCAGGAGGTACTGGCGATGGACGACGAGGCGCTGTCCGCATTCCGCGGCCAGACCGTCTCGATGATCTTCCAGGAGCCGGCGCTGGCACTCGATCCGGTCTACACCATCGGCCGGCAGATCGCGGAAACCGTGATGCGCCACGAGGGCAAGAGCGAGCGCGAGGCCACTGCACGCGCGCTCGAGATGCTCGAAGTGGTGCGGATTCCGTCCGCCAAGCGGCGGCTGGAGTCCTATCCGCACGAGATGTCGGGCGGCATGCGCCAGCGCGCGATGATTGCGCTGGCGCTGGCCTGCAAGCCAAAGATCCTGCTGGCGGACGAGCCGACCACGGCGCTCGACGCCACCGTGCAGATCCAGATCCTGCTGCTGCTGCGCGAGCTGCAGCGTGAATTCGGCATGTCCGTCATCTTCGTCACCCATGACATCGGCGTCGCCATCGAAATCTGCGACCGCGTCGCGGTGATGTATGCCGGCCAGATCGTCGAGCAGGGCGCGCTGCGCGACATCGTGCGAACGCCGGTTCATCCCTATGCCAGGGGGCTGTTGGCCTCGACCATTCATGGCGCCAAGCGCGGTGCGCGGCTCGAGACCATTCCGGGAACGCCGCCTTCGCTCGATCGCGCCCCGGCCAGTTGTTCCTTTGCGCCGCGCTGCAGTCTCGCCCAGCCGCGCTGCAGCGAAAGCCTGCCGCCCAACGTTCCGGTTACGCCCGATCACCAGGCGCGCTGCATTCTGGCGGACCCGGCGGTGGCCGCGACCTAACCTGTCCCAGGGTGGATCACTCCCGCAACCCAGCGTTGTGCGAGGCCGTTCCTCCGAGGCGTCGGCGGCCAGGCGCCTTCCCGATGCCTCCCT
Organism: Bradyrhizobium ivorense; assembly: GCF_900696085.1. Classification (GTDB taxonomy): domain Bacteria; phylum Pseudomonadota; class Alphaproteobacteria; order Rhizobiales; family Xanthobacteraceae; genus Bradyrhizobium; species Bradyrhizobium ivorense. The sequence continues at coordinate 55,261 of NZ_CAADFC020000005.1, read as the reverse complement.
GGCGTGGTTCCCGGTAAGCCTTTGGTTGCAATTGCCGTATTGAGCTCGATTTAGCTCCCCCCGGGATAGTCCGGGTGGTTCGACGGCGAATGACCATTATTATTCCGTCAACTGTCTACACGAAAGCCGCGAACCATCTCCAGATTAACGCGACTTAAATGGACGGTGGTCACAAACGTCGATACAACGTGACCATCACGTAACCCTTTACTGCAGAGATCGGTTTTAATGGCACCCGTTCCCGCTGCGCGGCGATCCGAACTGGACGAGGCGCTGCGCGCATGCCGCAGCGCCTTTGTCGGCGTTGGTCTCATGAGCTGCATGATCAACCTGCTGTACCTGACAGGTTCCATGTTCATGCTGCAGGTCTACGACCGGGTGCTGCCGAGTCGTAGCATCCCGACCCTGGTCGGCCTCGTGGTGATCGCCGCCGGTCTTTACATCGCGCAGGGTTTTCTCGACCTGCTGCGCGGACGGATCCTCGGCCGCATCGGCACCTCGCTCGACGAGGCCCTCAATGCGCGGGTGTTCGACACCATCATCCGCCTCCCGCTGACGGTCGGCAATCGCAGCGAGGGCCTGCAGCCGCTGCGCGACCTCGACAATGTGCGGTCCTTCCTCGGCAGCATGGGACCCGGCGCGTTCTTCGACCTGCCCTGGCTGCCGTTCTACATGGCGATCTGCTTCGCGTTCCATTGGCTGCTCGGCGTCACGGCGCTGGTCGGCGCCATCATCCTGGTGACGCTGACGCTGATCACCGAATACCTTTCGCGGACGCCCGCCAAGGAAGCGATGACGCTCGCGGCGCGGCGCAACGATCTCGCCGCCTCCAGCCGCCGCAATGCCGAGGTGCTGGTGGCGATGGGCATGGCCGGGCGGATGAACAAGCGCTGGAACGGCGCCAACGAGGACTATCTCGCCGGCAACCAGCACGCGAGCGACGTCGCCGGCGGCCTCGGCGCGGTCGCCAAGGTGCTGCGCATGATGCTGCAGTCCGCCGTGCTCGCGGTCGGTGCCTATCTCGTGATTCAGCAGGAGGCGACGGGCGGCATCATCATCGCCGGCTCGATCCTGAGCGCGCGGGCGCTAGCACCGGTCGATCTCGCGATCGCGCACTGGAAGGGCTTTGTCGCCGCGCGCCAGAGCTGGCAGCGCCTCAACCGCCTGCTGCAGCAGATGCCGGCGCGGGCCGAGCAGACCCTGCTGCAGGCACCGACCAAGAAGCTCTCGGTCGAGGGCGTCGCCATGGTCGCGCCGGGCGACCAGCGCCTCATCGTGCAGGACGTCAGCTTCACCGTCGAGGCCGGCACCGGCGTCGGCGTGATCGGCCCGAGCGGTTCCGGCAAGTCGTCGCTGATCCGCGCGCTGGTCGGCGTCTGGACGCCGGCACGCGGCAAGGTACGGCTCGACGGCGCCGCGCTCGATCAATGGTCGTCCGACGTGCTCGGGCGCTATATCGGCTATTTGCCGCAGGACGTCGAACTGTTCGCGGGCACGGTGGCGCAGAACATCTGCCGCTTCGATCCCGAGGCCAAATCCGACGGCATCATCGCCGCCGCCAAGGAAGCCGGCGTGCACGAGATGATCATCAAGATGCGCGAGGGCTACGACACCCAGGTCGGCGAGCAGGGCACGGCGCTGTCCGCCGGCCAGGCCCAGCGCGTCGCGCTGGCGCGCGCGCTCTACGGCAATCCGTTCCTGATCGTGCTGGACGAGCCGAACTCCAATCTCGACAGCGAGGGCGACGAGGCGCTGACCCGCGCGGTGCGCGGCGCTCGCGAGCGCGGCGCCGTCGTCATCGTGGTCGCGCACCGGCCGATCGGCATCGAAGGCGTCGATCAGCTGCTGGTGCTGAAGGACGGCCGCATGCAGACCTTCGGGCCGAAGGAGACCGTGCTCGCGCAGGTGCTGCAGCGCGTCGCGCCGCCCGTGCCCACGCCGATCAAGATCGTCGCCGATGCGGGGGCCAAGTCATGACCGAACAACCGCGCGACGCGAAGAGCTCGATCCGCAAACATCTGATTGTCGGCCTCGCCGTGGTCCTCATTCTCGGCGGCGGCGTCGGCGGCTGGGCCGCCGCGGTGCCGATCTCGGGCGCGCTGATCGCGCCGGGTTCGGTAGTGGTCGATTCCAACGTCAAGAAGGTGCAGCATCCGACCGGCGGCGTGGTCGGCGAGGTCCGGGTGCGCGACGGTGACGTCGTCAAGGCGGGCGACATTGTCGTGCGGCTCGACGAGACCGTGGTCAAGGCGAGCCTTGCGATCGTGGTCAAGACGCTGAACGGTCTCTACGCGCGCCAGGCCCGGCTCGAGGCCGAGCAGCAGGGCCGCGACAAGATCGTGTTTCCGAAGCAGCTGACCGATCAGGCCAATGATCCCGATGTCCGCGACATCATCACCAACGAAACCAAGCTGTTCGAAGTTCGCGTCAACGGCCGCACCGGCCAAAAGGCGCAGCTGCGCGAGCGTGTCACCCAGCTCAACGAGGAAATCTCCGGACTGCAGGCGCAGGAAAAGGCCAAGGACAAGGAGATCGAGCTGGTGAAGACCGAGCTGGTCGGCGTTCGCCAGCTCTATGAGCAGCATCTGGTGCAGATCACCCGCCTGACCACGCTGGAGCGCGACTCGGCGCGGCTGTCCGGCGAGCGCGCGCAGTACATCGCCTCGCGCGCCCAGGCCAAGGGCAAGATCACCGAAACCGAGCTGCAGATCATCCAGGTCGACAAGGACATGCTGGCGGAGGTCTCCAAGGACCTGCGCGAGACCAACGACAAGATCGGCGAGTTCGTCGAGCGCAAGGTCACCGCCGAAGACCAGCTGCGCCGCATCGACATCCGCGCGCCGCAGGATGGCGTGGTGCTGCAGTCGACCGTGCACACGGTCGGCGGCGTCATCACCGCCGGCGACGCCATCATGATGATCGTGCCGAAGGCCGACGATCTCTCGGTCGAGGCCAAGGTCAATCCGGCGGACATCGACAAGCTGCAGGTCGGCCAGAAGACCGTGCTGCGGCTCTCCGCCTTCAACCAGCGCACCACGCCGGAGCTGAACGGCATCGTCACCCGCGTCTCCGCCGACGTCACCACCGACCAGCGCACCGGGCAGAGCTACTACACGATCCGCGTCTCGATGCCGCCGGAGGAAGTCGCGCGCCTCGGCAGCGAGGTCAAGATCATCCCGGGCATGCCGGTGGAAGCGTTCGTCCAGACCGGCGACCGCACCATGATGTCCTACCTGATGAAGCCGATGCACGATCAGTTCATGCGCTCGTTCCGCGAGAAGTGAGGCTGGCGAGATTTCTCTCCCACGTCGTCCCGGCGAAGGCGCCTGTAGCCCGGATGCAGTGAAGCGAAATCCGGGACCGTGCTGCACCGCTGTTCAACCCGTCATCCCCGCGCAAAGGCGAAGTCCTTTGTCGCTGGAGGCGCGAGCCCTTGCGAGCCTCGAAGGATCGACGGCCACCAGCGGGGCCGATTCATCCTTCGAGGCTCGCAAGAGCTCGCACCTCAGGATGACGGTACTTGGATTGGCTCAGCTTGCTCGGTGTCATCACCCGGCTTGACCGGGTGATCCAGTATTCCAGAGACGCCAGTGATAGAAGCGAGAGGCCGCGGCGTACTGGATCGCCCGGTCAAGCCGGGCGATGACAACGGTAGATGAGGACAAAGCTTCACAAGCTCTCAGGATGACGGGGATAGATTCGTACGACCTGCTGCGCCGGGACGACGAGGGAAACTATCGCGCCAGGTTCTTCAGCAGCAGCTCCAGCGCCGCCGTTGCGAACGCCTGCATGTTCGCCGGCCGGTCGTTGCTAGCGGTCTCCAGCGTGATCACCTCGTGCTGCGGGCCGGCCACCGCCATGCAGCTATGGCCGGCGGCATCGCCGTAGCGGTTGCCGGTCGGCCCGGCGGCGCCGGTTTCCGACAGTCCCCAGTCGGTCGCAAGGCGCGCGCGGATCTGGCGTGCGAGCAGCTGCGCATAGGGTTCCGATGCCGAGCGGATCCCCTTCATTGCGTCATCCGGAATATCCATCAGCGCGCGGCGGGCATCGCGGGTGTAGATCACGCCGCCGCCGAGGAAATAGGCCGATGCGCCGGGCACCGCCAGCAGCGACGCCGAGATCAGGCCGCCGGTCGAGGACTCCGCGACCGCGATCGTCTGCTTGTTTGCGATCAGTCTTGCGGCGACCTGCGCGGCGATGGATGTGAGCGCGTTCATCGGCGGCCTTTCTTGTTGTGTGCCATGAAATTCCCGTGGGGGCGTTCTGCCTTCCTAGCACACCCCACCGACCCCTGCCGAGTTGCGGCGCAGGGGCGGGCCTGCTTGAATGCGTGACAACAAGCCAAGCGGCGCGAACGACGGCAAGCGACGCTCTTGTTTGAGCATGATCTTTTCGGAAAACCGCTTCGCACTTTTCCGGATCAGGCTCTCGCGGAGGAAACACCATGACGTCGCCGATCGCGGGTGGCGTGGATTGCGATCTGCATCCCGCAGTGCCTCATCTCACCAGCCTGCTGCCCTACATGAGCGACTACTGGCGCGACCAGGTGACGACGCGCGGCATGACCGACCTGGTCTCGCAATCCTACCCGACCAATTCGCCGATCTCGGCGCGGCCGGATTGGCGTCCGGCGCAGGGCAAGCCGGGTTCCAGCCTCGCCGATCTGCAGCGCCAGGCACTCGACCCGTTCGGCACCGCCTACGGCATCTGCAATCCGCTCTATGGCGTGCAGATGGTGTTTTCCGAGGACATGGCCAATGCCTTCTGCCGTGCGCTGAACGACTGGCTGGTCAAGGAGTGGCTGGACAAGGACGATCGCCTGCGCGGCTCGATCGTGATCCCCGCGCAGAGCATCGAGAAGGCGGTCGCCGAGATCGAGCGTTGCGCCGCGGACAAGCGCTTCGTGCAGGTGCTGATGCTTGTCATGGGCGACATGCCGCTCGGCAAGCGCCACTATTGGCCGATCTACGCCGCGGCCGAGCGTCTCGGGCTGCCGATCGGCATTCATGCCGGCAGCGCCTATCATAACCCGCCGACCTCGGTCGGCTGGGGGTCCTATCACATCGAGGACTATGTCGCGCAGGCGCAGGCGTTCCAGACCCAGCTCACCAGCCTGATCGTCGAGGGCGTGTTCGCGCGCCATCCGAACCTGAAAATGGTGATGCTGGAGAGTGGCTTCACCTGGCTGCCGCCGTTCCTGTGGCGGCTACACAAGTTCTGGCGCGGTGTGCGCATGGAAACCCCGTGGGTCGACCGCGCGCCGCTCGAGATTGTGCGCAGCAACATCCGGTTTTCGCTGCAGCCGGTCGACGCGCCGCCGGAGGGCGACACGCTGAACAGGCTGTTCGACCATATGCAGTCGGACGAATTGATCCTATTCTCGACCGACTATCCGCATTGGCAGTTCGACGGTGACGAGGTGCTGCCCAACGGATTGTCGACCGATCTCGTCCGCAAGATCATGATCGACAATCCGCACGCGACCTACCCGCGCTTGACAGTGAAGGAGACGACGCCATGAACGTTCAGCTTCGCGATCGCCCGCAAGCCGCTGCGTCCACCGGCATCAAGACCGCGATCGCCGATTGCGACATCCATCCGGCGCGCGCCACCAACGACGAGCTCCATCCGTTCCTGGCCAAGCGCTGGCACGCCCATCTCGAAACCTTCGGCGTCCATCCCTATCAGGGCATGATGGGCGGCCCGCCATACCCGAAGGCACAACCGAACGCATCGCGCCGCGACGCCTATCCTCCTGAAGGCGGGCCGCAGGGCTCGTCGCTGTCGTTCATGCAGAAGCAGCTGCTCGATCCCAACAATGTCGCGCTCGGCGTGCTCAATCCGCTCAACACCGGGCAGGGCATCCGCAACCAGGATCTCGCGGCCGCGATCTGCTCGGCGATCAACGATTGGCAGATCGAGAAATGGACCAGCAAGGATTCGCGGTTGAAGGGCTCGGTGGTCGTCGCCAATGAGGATGGTGTCTCGGCCGCCGCGGAAATCCGCAGGCGCGCCGGCGACAAAAATTTCGTCCAGGTGCTGCTGCTCAGCCGCAATGTCGAGCCGCTCGGCCAGCGCCGCTACTGGCCGATCTATGAGGCCGCGCAGGAGGCCGGGCTTCCGGTCGGCGTCCACGCGTTCGGCTTCGGCGGCAACCCGATCACCGCGTCGGGCTGGCCGAGCTATTACATCGAGGAGATGGTCGGCCACTCGCAGTGCCAGCAGAGCGCGCTGGCGAGCCTCGTGCTGGAAGGCGTGTTCGCGCGCTTCCCGAAATTGAAGATGGTGATGGTCGAGGCCGGCTTCGGCTGGGCGCCGTCGCTGGCCTGGCGGCTCGACAAGGTGTTTTCCAAGCTGCATGCCGAGGTACCGCACCTCAAGCGCAAGCCGTCGGAATACATCCGCGACCACATCTGGTGGACCACGCAGCCGATGGAGGATCCGGAGAGCCGCGACCACCTGTTCCAGGTGATCGAATGGATCGGCTGGGACAAGCTGCTGTTCGCGACCGACTACCCGCATTGGGATTACGACGAGCCGTCGCGCGTGCTGCCGGCCGGCGTCAGCGACGCCAACCGCCAGGCGTTCTATCTCGACAATGCGAAGCAGCTGTACGGCATCGGTTGATGGCAAGGCATGTGATCGCTCCGGTGGATGAACTGCCGCCGGGCTCGCGGAAATTCCTCGAGATCGACGGACGGCCGATCGCGATCTTCAACGTCAAGGGCGAGTTCTTCGGCCTGTTGAACCGCTGCCCGCATCAGGGCGCGGCGCTGTGCGAGGGTCCGCTGATCGGGCTCGCCTCGTCCTCCGATCCCGGCGAGATCGAGTATACAAAGCTCGGCGAGATCTTGCGCTGTCCCTGGCATGGCTGGGAGTTCGACATCCGCACCGGCCAGTCCTATTGCGATCCGCGCCGCTTCCGCGTCCGCGCCTATCCAGTCAATGTCGAGCCGGGCACCAATCTCGTGAAGGGCCCGTATGTCGCCGAGACCATCAAGGTCGCGGTGGAGAGTGATTACGTGGTGGTGGAGCTCTAACCGTTCCCGTCATTGCGAGGAGCGATCGCGACGAAGCAATCCATATCTCCGCATGTGGCGCGATGGATTACTTCGTGAAGCCTGTCATCGGGCGCGCGTTCGCGCGACCCGTTGGCTCGCAATGACTGGGAAGGGCGTCGGATGCCGTAGGGTGGGTTAGCGCAGCGTAAACCACCGTCTCGCGCCGCGGACAAGCGCGGTGGGTTACGCTGCGCTAACCCACCCTGCCGTTCACTCCGCCATCATCTGCCGCTCCCGCGCGTAGCGTACCAGCGCGACGAAGCGGTAGATGCCGTGCACGAATTTTCCATAGGGCATGGTGATGAACAGCGCGAACACCACACCGAGATGCAGCGCCAGCAGCGGGCCCATCGCGCTACTCTCGCGCCAGAGCAGCAGCGCCAGCCCGGTGATGCTGGTCAGGAACAGCATCACGATGAACGCGGTGTCCATGCCCATGTGCTGCTCGTCGACCAGCACGCGGTCGCGCCTCCATTTCTCCGCGAGCAGGCCGATCGGGCCGATCACGAGCCCGATGCCGCCGAGCGTGCCGAGCACGACCGGCAAATCCCACCACGCGTAAGGCGCCTCGCGCGCCAGCAGATAATGGTACAGCGTGCCGACGCAGGTTGCCGCAAAGCACAGTGCAAAGCCGTAGAAGGTAAGGTGGTGATAGAGCTTGCGGCGATCGGTGGGCTGGTCGTCCTCGTTGAAGCAGCCAACGCCGCCGCCGTCGAGGTAGCGCAGCTCGCCGGCGTCGCGGATTGCCTGCAGCAGCGATTTTGCGTTCGTCGTCATGCCGACGGGTTCGCCGATGTCGCGCCAGAACGCGCGCACGCCCATCACCAGTGCGAGGATCGCGTAGAGCAGGGCCGCGCCGAACAGCAGCGCCATCGCATTGTGCGGCATCAATTTGTAGAACGCGCCGGGCCCGGTATGGATGCCAGTGAGCACGCCGCGGTCGTTGACCGCGGCAAAGCCGAAGATGAAGCCGGCGACGCTGAGCGCCGCGATCAGGCTGATGACGAGGCCGTTGCGAGCGAACGCGCCGGCAAAGGCCCGCGGCCAGGCATAGGCGGCATAGGACTCGGCGCGCGCTACCGCCAGCGTCTTCGGCACATTGACGTTGAACTCGTGCGGCGGCGAGAACTGGCAGTCGGTGTAGCAAGCGCCGCAGGCATGGCAGAGATTGGCGAGATAATTGAGGTCGCCGTCGGAGAAGGCGCGGCGCATCTCCATCGCGGGAAACACCGCGCACAGGCCCTCGCAATAGCGGCAGGAATTGCACACCGTCATCAGACGGTCGGCTTCCTGCAAGATCCTCGTCCCGTGCATCGCCCTATGTATCCTGCTATTTTTTGGTCAGTCCCTTGCCTTCCAGCCACGTCTGGATCAGGCCGGCGACCTCGGCATTGTTCTTGTCCATCATGATCATGTGCGAATTGCCCTTGATGCCGGCCTTCGGCAGGTCGACGATGTCGACGCTGCCGCCGGCAGCGCGGATCGCATCGGCAAAGGCGACGCCGGTGGCGCGAATCTTCGGCCAGCGCGAGTCGCGCTCGATGTAGTCGCCATAGACCATCAGCGTCGGGATGTTCTTCAAGCTTTCGACCTTGGCGGGATCGCCGACACCGGCCGGTTCGATCGCGATCAGCGCCTTCACCTTGTCGGGGCGCGCCTGTGCCACCTTGAAGCCGAAGCTGCCGGCCTGGCTCTGGAACAGGATGATGCAGGGGCCGACGCGGTCGATCTCGGCGATGTAGGCGGCGATCGCCGCGTCATCGGTCGTGGTCCAGCGCGGCACGTTCTGCTTGACGAAATTCTCGTAGCCTTCGTTCGGGAACTGGCTGCCGGGCATCAGCCGGCGCTTTGCCGGATCGGGATCGTAGGAGCCGGGGCCATCGCCGATGCGAAAGCGCTCGAACGGATTGGCGGTGGTGAGGAATACCGGCTCGCCCTTGAAGATGTCGGGGTATTGCGCCCAGCCGGCGCGGCCGCGCTCGACGGCGTCGGAATTGTAGACGCTCCAGCCCTTGCGCAAAAAATAGGTCAGCCAGCCCTCGCGGCCATCAGGCGTCGTCTCATAAGTGACGCCGGTCAGCCCGCCGCCGTGCCACAGCAGCAGCGGATAGGCGCCCTTCTCGTTCTGCGGCAGGAAGTACTGCACGTACATCTGCTCGACCTGGTAGGTGCCGTTCGGATCGACCTTGGCCGGCACACCGCCCGGCGTGAAGGTGACCTCCTTCACCGGCTTGCCCGTGATCTCGACGAGGCGGCCGCCGACATGGAACGAGCCCATGTCGCGCAGCGCGATCGGTTCGGCGGCGTGGGCGCACGTCGAAGCCATCAGAGCGGCCGCCGCAGCAGCAAGTGTCATTCGCGACATCTATCCTCCGATCTTCCCCTTCTCCCCGCGTGCGGGGACGAGACGAGCGAAGCTCGCTCTGAGAAGGGTCGGGATGAGGGGAGCTCTCCGAGCACCGTGCTCTTGGAGACTCCCCCTCACCCGGATCGCATCTGCGATGCGATCCGACCTCTCCCCGCATCCGCCTTCGCCCGAAGGCGGGCTTCGGCGGACAAGAGCGGGGCGAGGTGAAAAGTCCGCGGTGCTAGTTCCGCGCATTCTTCGCCGCTTCCCGCCCGGCGACGCGGCCGAACACGCTGCCGATGGTCATGCCCATGCCGGCGGCGTAGCCCTTGCCGAGCACGTTGCCGGCCATGATCTCACCGGCGGCGAACATGTTGGCGGAGGGCTTGCCGTCCTTCATCAGCATCCGCGCCTCTCTGTTCACGCGGGTGCCGAGATAGGTGAAGGTGATGCCGGGCCGCACCGGGTAGGCGAGGTAGGGCGGTGTGTCGATCTTGCGCGCCCAATGCGTCTTCGGCGGCGTGATGCCTTGGGTCGCGCAGTCGTCGAGGATGGTGTGATCGAACGTACCCGGCTGCACCGCGGCATTGAATTCGGTGATGGTCTTTTCCAGCGCGCCTGCATCGAGCTCGAGCTTGCCGGCCAGCTCGGCGATCGTTGCACCGGCGATCGGCGGAAACAGCGTCGGCATGAAGCTGGTCACGACGGTGGAATCGAAGATGATATAGGCGATCTGGTCCGGCTGCGCCGCGACCAGGCGGCCCCAGATCGCGTAGCGCTTCGGCCAGATGTCCTCGCCCTCGTCGTAGAAGCGCTCGGCGTGCTTGTTGACGACGATGCCGAACACGACGGAGTCATGGCGCGTGATGATGCCGCCGTCGAATTTCGGCGCGCGGGCGTCGATCGCCACCGCATGGCACTGCGTGGGGTCGCCGATCTCCTGCACGCCCTTGGCGAGCAGCATCTTGAGGATCGCGCCGCGGTTATAGGGCGTGCCGCGGATCAGGAAATTGTCGGCGGCCTCGCCCCAATATTGCTTCAGCCACTCGATGTTGGCCTCGAAGCCGCCGGCGGCCGCAACCAGCGTCGAGGCGCGCACCTCGGTCTTGCCGCCGACCGGCTGCTTCAGCGCAGCCGAAAGGAACATGCCGTCCTCGATCTTGAGATCGATCACCTCGGCATCGTAGAGCACATCGACGCCGAGCTCCTCCGCCGTGCGGTACAGCGCGTTCAACATCGCCCGGCCGCCGCCGAGGAAGAACGAGTTGGTGCGGCCGAGGCTCAGCGTGCCGCCGAGCGAGGGCTGCCAGCGCACGCCCTGCTCGACGATCCAGTTCAAAATGTCCTTGGATTCGTGGATCATGAAGCGGGCCAGTTCCTCGTCGGTCTGGCCGCCGGTCACCAGCAGCAAATCCTTCCAGAACTCCTCCTCGGTGTAGGGGCCGGTGAGGATCTCGGTCGCTGCATCATGGGCGCAGCGCATGTTGCGCGTATGTCGGGTATTGCCGCCGCGGTAGAACTTTGGCGCGCCTTCCAGCACCAGCACCGAGGCGCCGGCGCGGCGCGCAGAGATCGCAGCGCAAAGGGCGGCGTTGCCGCCGCCGATCACCAGCACGTCGAACCTGCGCGTCAGATCAACCATGCGCTCTTGTTATCGTTGTTGGCATGGAAAGCAACATGCCGGGGCAGGCGGTCGGCCTGCCCCGATTGCAATGCAGACGATCAGGCCGCAACCGGCTCGCGCTGCTCGATGGTCTGGCCGCCGCGATAGACGATCAGCGCCGCGGCGATGCCGAGCGCGGCGCCGAACATCAGCCAGTAGCAGGGCGAAGCCTTGTCGCCGGTGTGCTGGATCAGCCAGGTCGAGGCGAACGGCGTGAAGGTGCCGAACAGCCCGGCCGCCAGCGCAAAGGCCAGCGAGAAGCTGGTGGTGCGGACATGCGCCGGCACGATTTCGACCAGGCAGCCCAGCATGGTGCCGCTGTAGACGCCGAAATAGAACGAGAACATCATCTCGACCGCCAGCATCTTGCCGAAGCTCGGATTGGTCACCAGCCAGTGCAGCGCCGGATAGGCCGTCACGAAGGACAGGCCCGCGATCGCCAGCAGAACCGGCTTGCGGCCGAGCCGGTCGGAGACCGCGCCGCCGACCGGATTCCAGATGAAGTTGGTGACCGCGACCAGCAGCGTCACCAGCAGCGCATCCTGTGTCGACAGCTTCAACACGGTCTTGCCGAAGGTCGGCGTATACACCGTGACGAAGTAGAATGTCGTCGTGGTGAGCACCGCGATCATCATGCCCAGGATGATGATCCGCCAGTTCGCCAGCGCCGAAGCGAACGCCTCGCTTGCGGTCGGATGCTTCTTCATCGCCAGGAACGCCGGGGTCTCCTCCAGCGTGCGGCGCAGGAAGAAGATCACCGGGATGATCAGGCAGCCGACGAAGAACGGGATGCGCCAGCCCCAGGCCGCGACGGTTTCGGCCGGCATGCTCTCGCTCAGCACGAAGCCGAGGATCGAGGCGACGAAGATCGCGACCTGCTGGCTCGCCGACTGGAACGAGGTGTAGAAGCCGCGGTTGCCGGGCGTCGCGATCTCCGCGAGATAGACCGAGACGCCGCCGAGCTCGACGCCGGCGGAGAAGCCCTGCAGCAGCCGGGCGATCAACACGATGATCGGCGCGGCAATGCCGATCGTCGCATAGGTCGGACAGATCGCGATCACCACGGTGCCGACAGCCATGATCGACAGCGTCACGATGAGGCCCTTGCGGCGGCCGATCTTGTCGATGTAGGCGCCGAGCACGACGGCGCCGACCGGGCGCATCAGGGCGCCGAGCCAGAACACGCCGAACGCGTTGAGCAGCGCTGCGGTCTCGTTCTCTGAGGGGAAGAACGCCTTGGCAATCAGCGGCGCATAGAAGCCGAACAGGAAGAAGTCGAATTGCTCGAGGAAATTGCCGCTGGTCGCGCGCAGGATGGCGCCGAGGCGCGATTTGATTTGCGGTGTTTGCGATGAACTCGACTGCGGCATAACGTCAATTCCTCCCCGTGGCGCAATGGCCGGCGGAAATTGTCTCGCCGGCCAAGGCAGTTAGCCTGCCATGTGCGACAATTTGGCACGCCTGTCCGGCGCCACCAACCCGAAACTGGGCCGGAGCCATGCGAAAAACGCCGTAGGAGAAAGTCGCGCCGCGGCAGCCTGCGCCGCGCCCGGATCAGGACGTCGCGTGCGCCGCGTTGCCGAGCCAGCCGCGGAATGCCGCAAGTTTCGGCGAATCCGCCCGTCCCTGGGGTGAGACCAGATAGAAGCCGGCGTCGGCCGGCATCGTGATCTTGAAGGGAACCACGAGACGGCCCTTGGCGATGTCGTCCTGCACATAGGAGGTGCGGCCCATCGCGATGCCGATTCCGTCGATCGCGGCCTGAATGGTCACGAACTGCAGGTCGAAGGTGACGCCGGGCTGCTTGGAAATGTCGGCGGGCAGTCCGGCCGCGGTCAGCCACAGCCGCCAGTCGTCGCTGTTGGCGCCACTGGTATGCAGTAGCACATGGTCTCGCAGGTCCTGCGGGGTCTGCAGCGGCTTGCTTCCCTGCAGCAGCGACGGGCTGCACACCGGAAATAGCTCATCCGCCATCAGCCAGTCGGCACGCAGGCCGGCCCACTGGCCGCGGCCGTAGCGGATCGCGGCGTCGACCTTGTCGCGCTGGAAATCGACCAGGGTGGTCGAGGTGGTGATGCGGACATCGATGCCGGGATGCGCCTCCTGGAAGGCGGCCAGCCGCGGCAGCAGCCATTTGGCCGCGAGCGAGGCCAGCGTCGACACCGTCAGCACGTGATCGTCGTCCCGGCGCAGCAGGCGGTCGGTCGCCAGCCGCAAATCGTTGAACGCGGCGCGGACGCCGGGAAGGTATTCGGCGGCCTCCGGCGTCAGGCTCAGCGAGCGGTTCTGGCGCACGAACAGCCGCACGCCGAGTTCTTCCTCCAGCCGGCGGATCTGATGGCTGATCGCGGTCTGCGTCACGTTCAGCTCGGACGCCGCCAGCGTAAAGCTCATGTGCCGCGCGGCGGCCTCGAACGCCCGCAGGCCGTTCAGCGAAGGCAGTCGGCTGGTCATTTCCAGGGGACCTAATTCATGATTTTAATTCATGCGAAACGGTACAAAGTGTCGTTTGTGGAAAGCGCTGGCCAGGCAGATATTACAGCCAACAGGTTACCGACAGGAGCCGCAAATGTCCATTTTCACGCATGAATCGATGACAAATCATCATGCCCCTCATGTTCATGTCTCGGGTCTTTTGAACCAGGTCAGCGACACCCTGCACGTCTGGTGGGAGCGCTATGAGCGCCGCCGCGAGCTGTCGCAGTGGTCGGACCGCGACCTGCACGACATCGGGGTGTCCCGGAGCGACGTGGCTTTCGAAACCGAAAAGCCGTTCTGGCGGGCCTGATGGGCCGCCACTGCCGGCGCCGCCTCGATCGAGGGGCGCCGGTCAATTTTCACCCGAGGAGCGTGTCATGACTGCGCTGCATCTCGACGATCTCAAGCAATATTCCGACGTGCTGCGCGCCAGGGACGGCCGCGAGATCCGGGTGCGTTTCGTCGAGCCGCGCGACCGCGAGGAGCTGCAGAACTACATCCGCTCGCTCTCCGCGGGGTCCCGATACAGCCGCTTCCTGGGCGCGCTGAGCGAGCTGCCGAAGTCGGAGCTCGAGCGTTTTCTCCATGTCGGCGAGGCTGACCGGTTCACGGTGGTCGCGACGATGCTGGTCGATGGTTTCGAGACCATCGTCGGCGAAGCCCGCTATGCCTTCCATGCCGATACGTCGAGCGTCGAGTTCGGCCTGTCGATCGATGACCGGTGGCAAGGCCTCGGCATTGGCAAGGCGCTGCTGAACAATCTCGAATGCCGCGCGGCGTCCCTCGGAGCCGAGCGCATGTTTGGCGACACGCTGCGTTCCAACGCGACCATGATAGGCCTTGCCCGCAAGTCCGGCTACGCCTTCACCGCGAGCCCCGGCGACTGGAAGCTGGTGCGCTTTGCAAAAGAGATCCACGTCGAACCGCAAGACATTCCCTGTGCCAGCTGGCGGCTTGCCGCCGTATCCCGCTCGGCCGCGATGTCCTCGCTTGCGGTTTGACTTGACTGGCCCGGTTCTGGCCTCCCCAGAACCGGGCCTTTTTCTTTGCTAACTTCAGTCCCGTAGCCCGGATGAAGCGAAGCGCAATCCGGGATCAGTCTCTCCGCTGAAGCAGTTTCCCGGATTACGCTGCGCTCCATCCGGGCTACAGAACGTCATGCGCGGGCTTGACCCGCGCATCCATCAAGCAAGAATTCCTTTGCATTGCCGGGTCAAGCCCGGCAATGACGATTGTGTGTGCGGAGGCTCAATTACCCCGGAACACCGGCTTGCGCTTGTCGATGAACGCCTGCACCGCTTCTTTGTGATCGGCGGTCGTGGTGAGGCGGACCAGCCGCTCGGCCTCGTGGTCGCGCGCGGTGGCGAAGTCGAACTGCAAGGCCTCGTCGAGATTGTCCTTCATGTAGCGCAGCGCCAACGTCGGGCCCTCGGCGATCGATTTGGCCAGCGCAAACGCCTCGTCCTGCAGCGTCTCGTCCGGCACCACGCGGTTGACGAGGCCGATCTGCTCGCATCTTGCGGCATCGACCTTCTCGGAGGTGAACATCAGTTCACGGGCGCGCGAGGTGCCGACCAGCCGCGTCAGCAGCCAGGCGATGCCGTAGTCGCCGCTCAGCGCCACGCGCAGGTAGCCGGTCGAGATGAAGGCGGATTGCGCCGCGATCCTGATGTCGCAGGCCATCGCGATCGCAAGGCCGGCGCCGACCGCGGGGCCGGGCAGCGCGGCGATGGTCGGCTTGCGCACCGAGGCCAGCGCGCCGGTGAGCAGGCGCTGGCGCTCCTGCAGGTCCGCGACCTTGTCCTCGTAGGACATCTCCAGCTTCTTCGGGTCGCGATGCGCGCCCATGCCCTTGACGTTGCCGCCGGCACAGAACGCCTTGCCGGCACCGGTGAGCAGCAGCACGCCGACCTCGGGGTTCTCGCCGCAGGTCCTGATCATCGTCCGCAGCGCCGGCGTCAGCGTATCCGACAGCGAGTTGCGGGCGTCGGGGCGGTTCAGCGTGATGATGGCGACGCGGTCGCGGATCACGCAGAGCAGTTCGTCGGTGCCGGTTTCGATCTTGATTTCGTTGGTCATGTTTTCTCCCCATGCCGGTTCTTGCCGTCATTGCGAGGAGCGGAGCGACGAAGCAATCCATATCTCCGCTTGTGGAGACATGGATTGCTTCGCTCCGCTCGCAATGACGGACGCGGCGGATTCAGTTTTCAAGTCTAAGCTTATGCATGATCCTCGTCATCTCAAAACTTCTCGACCCAAGGCCGCAGCTCCAGCTCCCAGGTCCAGGCGCTGCGCGGCTGCTGCAGCACGTTCCAGTAGCTCAGCGCGATCGCATCGGGATCGAGCATCGAATCCGGCCGGTCGGCGGGCTCGGTGCGCGCCGCGCTGCGGATGCCGCCGTCGATCACGAAATGCGCGACATGAATGCCTTGCGGCGATAATTCGCGCGCCATGCTCTGCGCCAGCCCGCGCAGCGCGAACTTGCCCATCGCGAACGGCGCCGACTGCGCATAGCCCTTCACGCTGGCGGAGGCGCCGGTGAGCAGGATCGCGCCCTTCTTGCTGGGCAGCATGCGCTTCGCCGCCTCCTGCGCCACCAGGAAGCCGCCGAACGCCGACACCGCGATCGCCCGCTCAACCTCCGACGGCACCAGCTCGACGAACGGCCCGCGCGAGCGGCCGCTGGCGTTGTACACCACGACATCGGGCGTCCCGATCTCGCGCTCGACGAGGCCGAACAGGCGCTCGACATCGTCAGCCTTGGTGGCATCGCAGGCATAGGCGCGCGCGTCGGTCTCGGTGCAGAGCGCGCCGAGCTTCTCGATGCTGCGCGCAGCCAGCGCCACACGAATTCCCTCCCGCGAAAATAGCCGCGCCAGCGAGGCGCTCAGCCCTTCGCCGGCGCCGACGATCAGGGCGATCTTGTATTTTGGGATGTCCATTGGGCTTTCCTTTGCTCAGCCGGGGGAGGATAGTCTTGTCTGAAAACATGAGGAACGCAGCCGGGAATTCAATGCAGCCACTCAAGCAAGATTTTTCATCTTCGGCCAGCCAGCCGGGATTGTTGGCCCCCGATACGACGGGAATGAACTTCTATCGGGCTGATCCGGCGCTGACCGATCTGCTGAAGCTGCATCTGCCCGACGCCTTGTTCCGCCATATCGAGCCGCATCTCGACCGGCTCGGTGGCCTCGCCGGCGGCTATCTCGACGAATGCGCGCGGCTTGCCGATCGCCACACGCCGGTCCTGCACCAGCGCGACAAGTTCGGCCGCGACGTCCAGCACATCGAATACCATCCGGCCTATCGCGAGATCGAGAAGGCGGCGTTCGGCGAGTTCGGCATTCACGCGCTGTCGATCCGCAAGGGCATCATGGGCTGGCCGGACAAATATCCCGTGGTTGCGAAACACGCCTTCACCTTCCTGTTCAACCAGACCGAATTCGGCATGGGCTGTCCGATCAACGTCACCGACGGCTGCGCAAAGCTGCTGGCGAATTTCGGCAGCGAGGCGCTGAAGGCAAAATATCTCGACGGCCTGACCCAGACCGACATGAGCAAGCTGACGCAGGGCGGCCAGTTCATGACCGAGAAGGAAGGCGGCTCCGACGTCGGCACGCTGACCACGCGCGCGGTGCGGGAGGGCGACCACTGGCGGCTCTACGGCGAAAAGTGGTTCTGCTCGAATGCCGACGCCAAGGTGGTGATGCTGCTGGCGCGCCCCGAGGGCGCGGGTCCGGGCACAAGCGGCGTCGGCCTGTTCCTGATGCCGCGCTTTCTCGACGATGGTTCGCAGAACCACTACCGGATCGTGCGGCTGAAGGACAAGCTCGGCACCCGCTCGATGGCCTCGGGCGAGATCAAGCTCGACGGCGCGATCGCCTATGCCGTCGGCAAGCTCGACCGCGGCTTTGTCCAGATGGCCGAAATGGTGAACTCATCGCGGCTGTCCAACGGCGTGAAGTCGACCGCGCTGATGCGCCGCGCCTGGCATGATGCGATCACGGTGGCGCGAAATCGCGTGGTGTTCGGTCAGCGCATCATCGATCTGCCGCTGGCGCGGCGGCAGCTGATGAAGATCCTGCTGCCGACCGAGCAGGCGCTGTCGATGAGCTTTCTCACCGCCGATGCGCTCGACCGCGCCGAGGCCGGCAGCCAGGATGCCGCGGCGCTGCTCCGCATCCTGACCCCGACCTTGAAATTCCGCGCCACCCGCGACGCCCGCAAGGTCTGCGGCGATGCGATGGAGATGCGCGGCGGCATCGGCTACATCGAGGAATTCGTCACGCCGCGGCTGTTGCGCGATGCGCATCTCGGCTCGATCTGGGAAGGTACCGGCAACATCGTCGCGATCGATGCGCTGAAGCGCGCGGTCGGCCGCCACGGCGCCGACGCTGCGCTCGCCGCCGACCTGCATGCGCGGCTCGACGACAGCGCCAATGTGCCCGAGGTGTGGCGCAACAGGTTGCGCGATCTCAGCGACCGCGCCGTTACCTTCGCGCGCGAAGTCGCAAGCCGTATCGACAATGAGGGTGACGCGCGGCACGCCACCAGCCTGCTCTACAATGTCGCAAGCGCAGTGGCGCTCGCCTGGGAGGCCGGCCGCATCCACGAGATGCGCGGCGATGCGCGCCGGCTGCTGCTGTCGCGGATGGTGATCGACCACCGCGTGATGCCGGGCGATCCGTTCCAGCTCACGGAAAATTCCGTTCAGCGCACGATGACCGAGCATCTGCTCGGCGATCGCGCCGTCGGCATGGCCGAGGTTGGCGAATTGCTCGTCGCAGCGTAGGCTGATCTCGAGCCGCTTGCGCAATCTCACCTCTCCCAAGGGGAGAGGTCGGATCGCGCTAGCGATCCGGGTGAGGGGTTGCGCCCTATCGATAGACCTAACCCCCTCACCCGGACCGCATCTTCGATGCGCTCCGACCTCTCCCTCCGGGAGAGGTGGAGAGCGTGCACAATAATAAACCCGAGAGGAAACCCGATGAAGGCCGCCGTCCTGCATGAAGTCAACAAGCCGCTGATGATCGAGGATGTCAGCCTGCCCAATCCGGGGCCGCGCGAGGTCCTGATCCGCACCGCGGTCGCCGGCCTCTGCCACTCCGATCTGCACTTCATGGAAGGGCTGTATCCGCACCCGCTGCCGGCCGTGCTCGGCCATGAATCGGCCGGCGTGGTCGAGAAGGTCGGCTCCGACGTCAACTATGTGAAGCCCGGCGATCACGTCGTCACTTGTCTCTCGGTGTTCTGCGGCACTTGCGACAATTGCACCACCGGCCGCACCGTGCTGTGCACCGACACCACGGTGAAGATGCTGCCGGGCGCCTCCAACCGCATGTCCTGGAACAGGTCGGAGAAGCTGCATCAGTTCCTCAATTTGTCGTCCTTCGCCGAGCAGATGCTGGTGCACGAGAATGCCATCGTGAAGATCAAGAAGGAGATGCCGCTCGACCTCGCCGCGCTGATCGGCTGCGGCGTCATCACTGGCTATGGCGCGGTGGTCAACACCGCGAAGGTCACCGCCGGCGAGACCGTGGCGGTGATCGGCTGCGGCGGCGTCGGCATGGCCGCTATCAACGGCGCGCAGATCGCCGGCGCCGGCCGCATCATCGCGATCGACACCAACCCGGCCAAGCTGCAGCTCGCCACCAAGTTAGGGGCCACCGACATCGTCGACCCCGCGCGCGGCGACGTCGTGCAGCAGGTGCGCGAGCTCACCGGCGGCGGCGTGCAGCATTCCTTCGAGGTGCTGGGACGCAAGGACACCGCCGAGCAGGCGTTCGGCATGCTGGCGCCGGGCGGCACCGCGACCATCGTCGGCATGATCCCGTTCGGCCAGAAGATCGAGCTGCACGGCTTCGACTTCCTGCGCGAGCGCAGGATTCAGGGCTCGTCGATGGGCTCCAACCACTTCCGCGTCGACATGCCGCGCCTGGTCGATTTCTACATGCGCGGCAAGCTGCATCTGGAAGACTGGATCTCGGCCAAGCTGAAACTGTCCGAGATCAACGAAGGTTTTGCCAACATGAAAGCCGGCAAGACCCTGCGCAGCGTGATCATGTTCGACAGCTGACGTTCCTTCACCTCTCCCCGCGCTTTGCGGGGAGAGGTCGGATCGCCCCGGCAATGCGCAGCATTGTCCGGCGCGATCCGGGGGAGGGGCGAGGCACGATCTTGCCGCGTTAAATATCGCTCCGACTCACACGATTCGGACAGTTCGCATCCGCGGGGGCATCTCGCCTTGCCCCTCACCCGCCGCCTGCGCTGCGCTCCGGCGTTGACCTCTCCCCGCAAAGCGCGGGGAGAGGTGAAGGCCTCACCGCGCGACGTGCGCCGACACCGCCAGCCATTTGCCGTCCTGCCTGGCCCAGCAATCGGTGTAGCGGCCATAGGCCTGCTCGCCGTCGGCGTTGAGATAGCTGGTCTTGGCGTGGATGATGGCGAAATCGCCGAGGATGCGGATCTTGACGTCCTCGGCCTTCAGGTTCTTGATCTTCACCGGGATCGCGGTCTGCTTCAGGAACGCCGCGCGGTCGACCAGGCTCTTGTCGGGATTGCTGCAATAAAAATCCTGCGCCAAAATTTCGTCGAAGCGCTTGACGTCGCAGTTCTGCACCGAGTCGACGTAATCCTTGTTGAGTTTTGTCAGCTCCTCGAGGTCTTTGCTCATTGGTTTCTCCCTGTCTCTCCTCGCGTCATTGCGAGCGCAGCGAAGCAATCCATGGTACCGCATATTGGATGGATGGATTGCTTCGCTTCGCTCGCAATGACGGTGCTACCCTCATTCAATCATCAAACATCTTCGGCGGCACGAATCCGCCAAACTCGCGCTCGATCAGCTCGGCGAGTTTTAGCGGTGTGCGGTCCTCCAGCCACGGCCCGACGATCTGCACGCCCACCGGCAATCCATCCGGCGCAAAGCCGGTCGGGATTGCGGTTGCGGGCAGGCCGGGCAGGGTGGCGATGCCGGGCCACGCCAGCTGGTCGGTATAGATGTGCGGTTCGCCGTCGATCAGGATTCTCCGCTGCTCCTGGTCGGGCGCATGATCGTGCGGATAGGCCGGTGTCGGCATGAGCGGGCAGATCACCGCGTCGAAGGAGTTGAAGAACTCTCGCCATTGCGCGCGCAGCCGCGAACGTGCGAACGTCGCCTGCACCCAGTCGCGATGGCTCAGCGCAATGCCGCGCAGCCGCTCGGCCTGCAGGCTGGTGTCAGTAGCCGGCAGCAAGGCAGCCGCCGCGCAGGCGCCGGCATAGACGTC
This sequence comes from Bradyrhizobium ivorense, assembly GCF_900696085.1. GTDB lineage: Bacteria > Pseudomonadota > Alphaproteobacteria > Rhizobiales > Xanthobacteraceae > Bradyrhizobium > Bradyrhizobium ivorense. The sequence goes on along the minus strand of NZ_CAADFC020000005.1, from coordinate 34,447 downwards.
AGGCGGAAACGTGGCGGCGAGAAACGACAGCAGCATCCGCATATAGAGCCGCGACGACGCCGCGAAATCCGGCAACAGCGGGCTCGTGCGCGAGATTTTCGCGCCGGCCTTGTCGAGATGGCTGGCGAGCTTGTCGATGGTGCCGCGCACCGCCTTGTCGGTCGGCAGCACCGGATCGGTGTCGATGACGAGAATGCGGAAATCCTTCAGGCTGGCGTGGCGCGGCGCCGGCAGTTCGAGCTTGAAGGCCTTGCCCATATCGAGCGGATCGGGACCGGCCATCACGTCGAGCAGCAGCGACAGGTCGGCCGCGCCGCGCGCCATCGGGCCGATCACCGCGAGGTCGCGCTCGTAGATGATCGGGACCGCCGGCGGCGCGGTGTGGCCGCGCGACGCCACGAGGCCGAAGGTCGGCTTGTGCGCATAGACGCCGCAATGAAACGCCGGCACGCGCAATGAGCCGCCGATGTCGGAGCCGAGCGACAGCGCGCCGTAGCCCGCGGCCAGCGCCGCCGACGAGCCGCCGGAGGAGCCGCCCGGCGTGCGGCCGAGATCGTAGGGGTTGTTGGTGGTGCCGTAGATCTCGTTGTAGCTCTGCCAGTCGGCGAGCCCGACCGGCACGTTGGTCTTGCCGATGATCACGCCGCCGGCGTCCTTCACCCGCGTCACCGGCAGCGAGTCCTCGGTCGGCGTAAAATCCTTGTGCGGCGGGAAGCCCCAGGTCGTCGGCAGTCCCGCAATGTTGTAGGATTCCTTCACCGTGATGGGAATGCCGGTGAGCGGCCTGTGCTCGCCGCGCGCGATCGCGGCGTCGGCTGCGCGTGCCGCGGCGAGGCCGCGCTCGAAATCGCGCGCGCAGATCGCGTTGACCTTGCCGTCGTGACGCTCGATCCGGCCGATCGCATCTTCCGCGAGCTCGACCGCCGAAACCTGCTTGTTGCGCAGCGCCTCCGACAGTTCGACGGCGGTCTTGAAACTCCATTGCGATCTGGCCACGGCGTGCTCCCGGTTTGTTGTTGGCATGATGATGCGCAGTTTTGTCTGTTGCCCGCAAGCGTTGCGCGTGCAGGCGGTCGCGGTTGTAGTCGCAACAAGGAGGCCGCGTTTGATCGGAATTGCTTTTCGCAAGCGGCGCACGCTTACCTCGCCCCGCCTGCGGGGAGAGGTCGGATCGCATGCAGCGAAGCGGAATGTGATCCGGGTGAGGGGGACTCACCGCGAGTCTGCTGCGTGGAGAGAGCCCCTCACCCCAACCCTCTCCCCGTAAGAACGGGGAGAGGGGGAAGTGTCACGCCGCGCCGATCAGAATCCCGACGCCGAGCACGATCGCGCCGCCGAGCACGATCTGGAACACCGCCTGCAAAAACGGCGTATCCATGTAGCGCGCGCGGATGAAGGCGATCGCCCACAATTCGAAGAACACGACGACGCCGGCGATCGCGGTCGCGATCCAGAACGCATTCGGCCAGGCATCGGGCACGAGATACGGAATGGTGTGGCCCAAGCCGCCCAGCGTCGTCATCAATCCGCAGGTCAGGCCGCGCAGCCAAGGCGAGCCGCGCCCGGTCAGCGAGCCGTCGTCGGACAGCGCCTCGGCAAAGCCCATGCTGATGCCGGCGCCGATCGAGGCGGCAAGGCCAACGAGAAACGTCTGCCAGTTCTGATGCGTGGCGAAGGCAGCCGCGAACAACGGCGCCAGCGTCGAGACCGAACCGTCCATCAGGCCGGCGAGGCCGGGCTGCACGTATTGCAGCACGAACATCCGCCGCCGCGTGCGGTCTTCCTCAGCGCGCACATCGGGCTTGAGGATGTCGCCGGTGAGTTTCACCGCGAGGTTCTCGTGGTGCTTCTCCTCTTCGGCGAGATCGCCGAGCAGCCGGCGCACACCGACATCCTCGGCCTTCTCGGCGGCCTTGGCGTAGAACCGCTCGGCCTCCAGCTCCATGGTCTCGACTTCCTTGCGGATGGTGTCGAGCGGCAGGTTTTTGGTCAGCCAGATCGGGCGCCGGCGCAAGAAACCCTTCACGTCCTCGCGCCGGATCGGCGGCAGGTGCGGGCCGAAGCGCTGTTCATAGAGGGCGAGCAGCCGGTGACGATGGCCGCGCTCCTCTTCGGCCATTTCCTCGAAGATCTTTGCGGTATCCGGATAGCGTGCCGCGAGGTCCTCGGCGAAACTCATGTAGATGCGGCTGTCCTCCTCCTCGGAGGCAATCGCGACCGCGAGCACCTCGCGCTCGGTCAGATCGGCAAAATTCTTCACGGCTGGCGCCTTCGGCAGTCTAGTTTAGAATTAGAATAGTTCTAAACTATAGGCCGCCCGCTCGTAAGAATCAATTCGTCCCGGCTTCGCGCAGGAATTTGAGCAGCAGGCGGCTGACCTCGGCCGGCTGCTCCTGTTGCACCCAATGGCCGGCGCCGTCGACCAGATGGCAGCCGATCATTTTGGTGCACGCCTTGGTCTGCATCGCCTCGAACACGCCGGGGCGCTGATAGGTGCCCCAATCCTGCTTGCCGGAGGTGAAGGCGGACGGCTGATCGATGGTGCGGCCGCCCCAGGTCTGCAATTCGGGCACGAACGCGCCCGAAGTGCCGCAGCGATACCATTGCAGCCCGCCCTGAAAACCGGTGCGCTGATACTCGGCGCTGTAATAGGCAAGCTCATGATCCGGCAGCCAAGTGTTGGCGGCGATCGCCTCGCGTGACGGCATCTCCTCGGCGACGGTCGCCGCCATGTCCTTGGCGAGATCCATCACGTAGTAGGTCGGCAGTTTTGCCAGCTCGCCCGCCGACCATGACTGCAGCGGATATGGCTTGTTGTTCGCCCAGTCCGCACTCTTATGGTGATAGTAGGCGCGCAGAAAATCGTGCACGCCCTGCGGCGCGCGATGCATATCGGCATTGGCCGGGCGCGTCGAATAGTACCATTGGTAATGCTTGCGCGGCCGCGGCAGCGCCGCGAGCTCGCGATGCACGGGATCTTCGGACCTTGGCTTCCTCGGCTCGTTCGCCGTGTTGAACGGCAGCGGCGGCGGTCCTGCGAACGGCGCGCTCATCATCGCCACCGCACGGAACACGTCGGGCCGGATCAGCGCGCACCACGCCGCGACCGACGAGCCGGCATCGTGCCCGATCACCGCATCGACATGCCGGTAGCCGAACGCCGCCACCAGCCCGAGCGCGTCGCGGACCATGTTGGGCAGGCGGAATGGCGTGAGATCGCCGTCATAGTCGGCGTTCCATCCCGTCGTGCGGCCATAGCCGCGCTGGTCCGGCGCGATCACGTGATAGCCGGCAGCGGCCAACGCCGGCATCACCTTGCGCCAGGAAAACGCCAGCTCCGGAAAGCCGTGCAGCAGCAACAGGCAGGGCCGGCCCGCCGTCTCGAAACCCGCCTCCAGCACATGCATGCGCAGGCCGTTGATGCCGTCGACATAACGCGAGCGGATGGTTGCGGGGAGCGGGACGTCGGGAAGCGTTTCCATCATAACCACCTGATTCAACATCATCGCAGATGCCGCGCAGTTGACTGAAAACGCGCGGCGCCCGGATGTACCTATGCCAGCCTTGTCGCGACGGACAAGCCGGAGCACGTTCGAGCGGCTCCAATCTTATCGAATGACGATAGCAACTTTGTTCACGGGATACATGCCGATGCGCCACGCCATGTTCGCAAACCTGATCTTGCGCCTCGGTCTGGCGATCGCGGCTGCAAGCCTGTTGCTGATCCCGGCCGTCCAAGCCGCCGACCTCAAGGACCTCACCGAAAGGCTGCCGCGCGCCTATATCGGCGAGTTCCTGTGGGATGGCGACAACACGGTGCAGAACGTCGTCGTGACCTTCGATCAGGTGCGCGCCCGCAACGAGCAGACCGCGGAAGCGTTCGGCTGCGGCGCGTATCAGGTCGGCCGTCACGTCACCAAGATCAAGGTGCGGATGTTCGTCAGGCAGCCCGATCTGCAGGTCGAGATCTTCGAAATGTCGCCGGAAGGTAACGGATCATTCGAGACCGGCGGCAGCCATCGCGGCAACCTGTCGGATGATCTGCAAAACATCGATGCGCAGTGGACCACCACCGCCTCCGGCCAGCGCGGCCAATTGCATCTGCACGCAGCGGCATCGGCCGCGTGCGAGCCGGCGGCGTCGCTATAGCGCTGGACACATGAGGAAGCGCGGCCTGCAGACCCTCCCTTGGGCATGCGCAATTTCGGAATATTGGAAGAATACTGGTGAGTTGCCCGACGTGTCAAGCGGCCTGATCGGACAGCTGCCTCGTCGAACGCCGGCCGCGCCGGCTACTTTGCATGGGGTTGTTTTTCGGCATTTTGGCCGCACACCCCTTTCAGGGGTGGGCGGGCAGCTAGGCTTTGGCGGGAGCCTTCGGCCAATAGCGGTCGCGCAAGTGCCGCTTCACCAGTTTCCCGGTCGGTGTCCGCGGCAGTTCGGCCTCGAAGTCGATGCTCTTCGGGCACTTGATCGGCGACAGATGCTGTCGGCAGAACGCGATCAGCTCGGCCTCGAGGTCCCGGCCGGCCTTGGCCATGTCGTGCGGCTGCACCACGGCCTTGACCTCCTCGCCCATCTCCTCGTTCGGTACGCCGAACACCGCGACGTCGGCGACCGTGGGATGCGTGATCAGCACGTCCTCGGTCTCCTGCGGATAGATGTTCACGCCGCCGGAGATGATCATGTAGCTCTTGCGGTCGGTGAGGTAGAGAAAGCCCTCGTCGTCGAGATAGCCGACGTCGCCGAGCGTCGACCAGCCTTTTGCGTTATAGGCCTTCTCGGTCTTCTCCGGATCGTTGTGATAGGCGAAAACAGGTGCGTCGGCGAAATAGACCTGGCCGATCTGTCCCGTCGGCGCCTCCTCGTCGTTCTCGTCCAAAATCTTGACCTTCCCGACCACGGCGCGGCCGACGGTGCCGCGATGCGCCAGCCACTGCTGCGAGGTCGAAACCGTGACGCCGTTGCCTTCGGAGCCGGCGTAATACTCGATCAGGATCGGTCCCCACCACTCGATCATCTTCGCCTTGACGTCGACCGGGCAGGGCGCCGCGGCGTGGATCGCCCCCTTCAGCGAGGAGACGTCGTAGCGGGTCCGCACCTCGTCGGGCAGCTTCAGCATGCGCACGAACATGGTCGGCACCAGCTGCGACTGCGTCACCTTGCGCTGCTCGACCTGCTTTAAAAATTCCTCGGCGTCGAAATGCTCCATGATGATGGAGGTGCCGCCGAGCACGGTGGCCATCATGTTGAAGCGCAGCGGAGCCGCGTGATAGAGCGGCGCCGGCGACAGATAGATCGTGTCGGCATTCATCCCGCACATGTCGGCGCACAGCACCCGCAGGAATGGGTTCGGCACGTCGATCCTGTTGCCCTCGAACTGCCTCTTGATGCCCTTGGGCCGCCCGGTGGTGCCTGAGGAGTACAGCATGTCGTAGCCGGCGACCTCGTCGGCGATCGGCGTTGTCGGCTGCGCAGCCGCTTCCTTGTCGTAGGAGCGAAAGCCGGGCTCGGGCTCGTCCATCATGTAGAACAGCGGCTCGCCTAGTTCGCCCTTGATCAGCCCCTTCACCTTGTCGGCGCAGTGCGGCGTGGTGATGAACACCTTCGCGCCGCAGTCCTTGACGATGTAGGCGATCTCATCCTCGGTCAGATAACGGCTGATCGCGGTGTAATAGAGCCCCGAGCGCTGCGCCGCCCAGCACAGCTCCATGAAGGCGAGGCGGTTTTCCATCAGCAGCGCAATGTGGTCGCCGGCCTTCAGGCCGAGCGAGCGGAACAAATGCGCGCCCTGGTTCGAGAGCTCGTCGAGTTCGCGATAGGTGATGGCCTTGCCGGTGCCCGCCATCTGGTAGGCGATCTTGTCGGGCGTGGTGCGGGCGTGGATGGACGGATGGGTCATCGGGCTCTCCGCACGCGAATAGCGAGTAGCGAATGGCGAATAGGGACATCTTCCGTGTTCCTCTATTCGCCACCCGCTACTCGCTGTCCGCGGCTCCTTGTTGCTTCCTCTATTCGCTATTCGCCAGTCGCTATTCGCGCGACTTTACAGCCGCTCGACGATGGTCACATTGGCCATGCCGCCGCCTTCGCACATGGTCTGCAGGCCGTAGCGCTTGTTGCGCTGTTTCAATGCGTTGAGCAGCGTCGTCATCAGCTTGGTGCCGCTGCCGCCGAGCGGATGGCCGAGCGCGATCGCGCCGCCATTGACGTTGAGCTTGGCCGGATCGGCGCCGGTGGTCTTCAGCCACGCGGTCGGCACCGAGGCGAAGGCTTCGTTGACCTCGAACAGGTCGATGTCGTCGATCGACATGCCGGCCTTCTTCAGCGCGCGTTCGGTGGCGGGCAGCGGGGCTTCGAGCATGATCACGGGATCATGGCCGATCATGGTCATGTGATGGATCCGCGCCATCGGCTTGACGCCGAGCGCCTTGAGGCCCTTCTCGTTGACCACCATCACGCCGGAGGCGCCGTCGCAGATCTGGCTGGCGCTCGCCGCGGTCAGCTTGCCGTTCTCGGCGATCAGCTTGACGCCCTTGATGCCGTCGAGGCTGGCGTCGAAGCGGATGCCTTCGTCGATGTAGTGGGTGTCGGTCGAGCCGTCGGCGCGGGTGATCTGCACCGGCACGATCTCGTCCTTGAAGTGGCCGGCTTGCGTGGCCGCGATCGCGCGCTGATGGCTCTGGTAGGAATATTCGTCGAGCTCATCCTTCGACAGGCCATACTTCTCGGCCATCATCTCGGCGCCGGTGAACTGGCTGAAGATGATGTTGGGGTATTTCGCCTCGATTCCCGGGCTCTTGTAATGGCCAAAACCGTTCTTGGCGGGGAGCTGCGAGGCGAGGCCCATCGGCACGCGGGTCATCGATTCCACGCCGGCGGCGATCACGCAGTCCATGGTGCCGGACATCACCGCTTGCGCCGCGAAGTGCAGCGCCTGCTGCGAGGAGCCGCACTGGCGGTCGATCGAGGTCGCGGGCACGCTCTCCGGCAGTTTCGAGGCCATCACCGCGTTGCGCGCGATGTTGGTGGACTGCTCGCCGGTCTGCATCACGCAGCCCATGATCACGTCCTCGATCTGCGCGGGGTCGGCGCCGGAGCGTTCGACCAGCGAATCCAGCACGGTCGCGGCCAGGTCGGCCGGATGCCAGCCGGCGAGACGCCCTCCCTTGCGCCCGCCCGCGGTGCGAGCGGCGGCGACGATATATGCCTCGGCCATGTCTGATCTCCCTGGATGTTCTGGATTGGGGTTTTGCAAGTTGGGCCGGATTTAAGGGACGGCCCCGCATTTAGTCAATCAATCAATTAACTCTTGAGTGCAGCCCCGCCATGGGCTTATGTGCGGCCTCGCATTCGAGCCTGGGACCAGAGCGCAGTTGAATACCAGCGTACCGACGAGACTTCAGGCGAGTAAAAACGCCACTGCCGACAAGCTGTTGGTCGCGGCAAGCGGCCTGATGATCGAGCGCGCCTCGATCGAGGTGTCGCTGTCCGACATCGCGCAGAAGTCCGGGGTCAACGCCGCGCTGGTGAAATACCATTTCGGCAACAAGGACGGGCTGTTGCTGGCGCTCTTGGCGCGCGATGCCGCCACCGAGATGTCGCAGCTGGAATATCTGCTGGCGCAGCCGATCACGCCGAGCGCGAAGCTGCGCCTGCATATCGGCGGCATCATCCGCGCCTATCACCAGTTCCCCTACATGAACCGGCTGATCCACTATTTGCTGCACGAGAGCTCGCCGCAGGCCGCGGACGAGGTGTCGAAATTCTTCGTCGCGCCGCTGCTGGATTTTCATCGCCGCCTGCTCGCCGAAGGCATCAAGGCCGGCGAGTTCCGCAAGATCGATCCGGTACTGTTCTACACCAGCCTGATCGGCGCCTGCGATCATCTGTTCTTCGGCCGCCACGCGATGTCGCGCGCGGTCGGCGTCGGTCCGGTCACCGACGAGGTCTGCCGCGACTACATCAAGCACATGGAAGCGCTGATCTTCGGCGGTGTGCTTGAAGTGAAGGAATTGCGAATGGTGAGTAGCGAATAGCGAATGGGGGTCACCTCTTCTACTCGCCATTCGCTACTCACCATTCGCCACAACCAAGTCTAGAGAAGAAACGCCCAAGGAAAGGTATCTCTCATGCAGTTGAAAGACGTTGCCGTTCTCATCACCGGCGGTGGCTCCGGCCTCGGCGCCGCGACCGCGCGCGCCATGGCGGCCAAGGGCGCCAGGATCGGCGTGCTCGACCAGAACAAGGAAAATGCCGATAAGGTCGCGGCCGAGGTGAAGGGCGTCGCGCTGCACGCCGACGTCACCAGCGAGGAGCAGATGAAGGCCGCGATCGCCAAGGCGGAAGCCGCCCACGGCGTCGCGCGCGTGCTGATGAACTGCGCCGGCATCGGCGGCTCGCAGCGCGTGGTCGGCAAGGACGGCGTCTATCCGCTGGAAAAGTTCGTCCGCATCATCAATGTCAATCTGATCGGCACCTTCAACGCGCTGCGCCTGTTCGCGGAGCGCGCCGCCACCATCGAGACCATCGGTGAGGAGCGCGGCGTCGTGATCAACACCGCATCCGTCGCCGCCTATGAAGGCCAGATCGGTCAGATCGCCTACTCCGCCTCGAAGGGCGGCATCGTCGGCCTCACGCTGCCGGCGGCGCGCGACCTCGCCAGCCTGAAGATCCGCGTCAACACCATCGCGCCGGGCATTTTCTTCACGCCGCTCTTGATGGGTCTGAACGAAGAGGCCCGCAAGAGCTTGGGGGCTCAGGTGCCGCACCCGGCTCGCCTCGGCGAGCCCGACGAATACGGCGCACTCGCCGTGCACATCGTCGAGAATGCGATGCTCAACGGCGAAACCATCCGCCTCGACGGCGCGATTCGCATGGCGCCTCGTTAGTACCTTCTCCCCTTGTGGGAGAAGGTGGCGCGAAGCGCCGGATGAGGGGTTCTCTCCGCGGAGACAGACCCCTCACCGAAGCGAGCACGCGGCACGGCCGCACATGCCCTCTCCCACAAGGGGAGAGGGCGCAGTAACGGGCACCGCATCCGCAGATGCAGGAGAGTGACGCGTGTCTCAACCGCTGCTGATCGAACATCACGACGGGGTCGATTGGGTCACGCTCAATCGCCCGGACAGCCTCAACGCACTCGATCCGTCGCTGATCGATGCACTCAATGTTTATTTCCAGGGCCTGCAGCGCAACCGCGACACCCGCGTCGTGGTGCTGAGGGGCGCCGGTGCCAATTTCTGTGCCGGGCTCGACCTCAAGCACGCGATGGCGCGCCGCGGCACCCAGACCGAGCCGCCCGGGGTCACCGAGTCGCTGGACTCGCAGCGCCGCATTGCCGACATCGTGATGCTGATGCGGCGCGCTCCGCAGCCGATCATCGCGCTGGTGCAGGGCGCGGCGGCCGGCGGCGGCTTTGCGCTGGCGCTCGCCGCCGACATCCGGATTGCCGCGAAGGGCGCGCGGATGAACTGCGCCTTCATCAAGCTCGGGCTCGGCGGCTGCGACATCGGCACCAGCTATTTTCTGCCGCGCCTCGTCGGCGTCTCCGTCGCTTCCGAATTGATTCTCACCGGCCGCTTCATCAATGCGGATCGCGCGCTTGCCGTCGGCCTCGTGTCGGAGGTGGTCGAGGTCGCTGATCTCGACGCCGCGGCCAATCCTTACGTCGACGCGATGATGACGGCCTCGCCGGTCGGTCTCCGCCTCTCGAAGGAATGCATCAACATGAGCGTCGATGCCGGCTCGATCGAGGCGGTGATTGCGATGGAGGATCGCAATCAGGTGCTGTGCAGCCGCTCGGAGGATTTCCAGGAAGGCATCAGGGCCTTCCTTGAGAAACGAAAGCCTGTCTATATCAGGCGCTGAGAACAGATCCTCAAAAGGACAAGAATTCCGGGAGACGCAAAATGGATGGGGACGCGGCGATGCTGACGAGGCCGGCCTTTCGCAAGGTGGATTGGCTCGCACGCGACATCGCGGTGGAGCGGCGCGCCGATGGCACGGTGGTGCTGAAGTCGCGAATTCCGCTGCAGGCCTATGCGACGCATATTCCGGCTTCCCTCGCCAAATGGGCTGACGAGGCGCCGGAGCGAATCTGGCTCGCGCAGCGCGGCGGCCCCGAGCGGCAATGGCGCAAGGTGTCCTACGGTGAGGCCAAGCGCACGGTCGATGCACTGACGCAGGGCCTGCTCGATCTCGGTCTCGACGAAGGCCGACCGGTCGCAATCCTCTCCGGCAATTCGATCGAACATGCGCTGCTGACGCAGGCCGCGATGCAGGCGCGGCTGCCGGCCGCGCCGGTGTCGCCGGCCTACTCGCTGATGAGCCAGGACCATCTTAAGCTCAAATACCTGTTCAACCTGATCAAGCCCGCCGTCGTGATGGTGCAGGACGGCCCGACCTTCGAGAAGGCGCTCAGAGCGATCGATCTCACCGGCATCACGGTTATCCACGTGCTGCGGCCCTGCGACGGCATCGCGAGCGTATCCTTTGCCGAGCTCGCGGCGACTCCGGTGACGCCCGCGGTCGAGCAGTCGATTGCGAAGATCACGCCAAAGACCGTAGGCAAGCTGCTGTTCACGTCGGGCTCGACCGGCATGCCCAAGGCCGTCATCAACACCCAGGAAATGATGTGCGCCAACGCGGCGATGATGACGCAGGTGCGGCCGCGTGAGCCGGGTGGCCCGATCTCGACGGTGCTCGACTGGATGCCGTGGAATCACACCATGGGCGGCAATGCCGCGTTCAATCCGGTGCTGGTCGACGGCGGGACGCTCTATATCGACGACGGCCGGCCGATGCCGGGCCAGTTCGAGGAGACCATCAAGAACCTGCACGAGGTGTCGCCGACCTATTACGCCAACGTGCCGGCCGGTTATGCCGCGCTCGCCGCGGCGATGGAGAAGGATGAGGCGCTGTGCCGGAGTTTCTTCAAGAACCTCTCGATCATGGCCTATGGCGGCGCGCGGCTGCCGGACGATCTCTACGACCGCATGCAGGCGCTGGCGGTGAAAACGACAGGCGAGCGCGTCGTGTTCTACACCGGCTGGGGCTCGACCGAGACCGCGCCGACCTCGACCGGCACCTATTGGGATACCGAGCGCGTCGGCTTGATCGGCCTGCCGTTCCCCGGCGTCGAATTGAAGATGGTGCCGTGCGGCTCGAAATACGAATTGCGGCTGCGCGGCGTCAATGTCACGCCGGGCTATTTCGGCCAGCCCGACCTCACCGCAAAAATGTTCGACGAGGAGGGGTTTTATTGCATCGGCGATGCCGGCGTGTTCGTCGACCCCGAGGACCCGCTGCAGGGCATCATCTTCGCCGGCCGCGTGGTCGAGGATTTCAAGCTGACCACGGGCACCTTCGTTCACGTCGGCTCGCTGCGCACCGACGCGATCGCGGCCGCGACGCCGGTGGTGCACGACGCGCTGGTGGCGGGCCAGGACCGCTGCTCGATCGGCCTGTTGTGCTGGCCCGATTTGCATGCCTGCCGCCAGCTCGTCGGCAACGCCAATGCGACCTATGAGGACGTGATCCGGCATCCGGCCGTGATCGACTGCCTCAAAAAGGGCCTGCAGGCCCACAATGCGTCCGCGACCGGCAGCAGCATGCGCATCGCGCGCGCGATGTTGATGGTCGAGCCGCCGTCGATCGACGGCAACGAGCTCACCGACAAGGGCTACATCAACCAGCGCGCCGGCCTCGAGCGCCGCGCCGACCTGGTCGAGAAGCTCTACGCGGATGCGCCCTGCGACGAGGTGATCGTGCTGTGACAAAGCAACGTCATTCCGGGGCGCGCGAAGCGCGAACCCGGAATCCAGAGGTTAGTTACATCGAGATTCCGGGTTCGATGCTGCGCATCGCCCCGGAATGACAGCAAGAAAAAGGTAGCCGCCATGAATTTCGATTTCTCCGACGAACAGAAGCAGATGCGCGACGAGGCGCGGAAATTCCTGAGCGAACACTGCCCGCCGAAGGCGGTGCGCGAGGTGCTCGACGGCAAGGCGCCCTACGACAAGGCGCTGTGGAAGGGCCTCGCCGAGATGGGCTTTCTCGGCGTCGCCATCCCGGAAAAATTCGGCGGTGCGGGCGCAGGTCATCTCGAGCTCTGCGTGATCGCCGAGGAAATGGGCCGCGCGCTGGCGCCGGTGCCGTTCTCGTCGACCGTCTACCTCGCCGCCGAAGCGATCCTGATCGCCGGCAGTGACGCGCAGAAGCAGAAGTGGCTGCCGAAGATCGCCGCGGGCGATGCGATCGGCACGCTGGCGCTGTTCGAGGGCAAGGGCAATCCGTCGCCGAAGGCGATCAATGTCACCGCCAATGGCGGCGTGCTCAACGGCGTCAAGAAGCCGGTCGCCGACGGCGCCATCGCCGACTTCGCCGTGGTTGCCGCGCGCACCGGCTCCAGCGGCCGCGAATCCGACATCTCGCTGTTCATCGTCGACCTCAAGGGGAGCGGCGTCGAGGTCAAGCCGCTGACCAATATCGACCTGACCCGCGGCCAGGCCGAGATCAGCTTCAAGGACGCCAAGGCCGAGCCGCTCGGTGCGGCCGGCGAGGGCTGGGGCGTCATCACCCAGGTGCTGGATCGCGCCGCGGTGTTGATGGCGTTCGAGCAGGTCGGCGGCGCCGACCGCGCGCTGGAGATGGGCCGCGACTACGCGCTCGACCGTATCGCGTTCGGCCGCCCGATCGGCTCGTTCCAGGCGATCAAGCACATGCTCGCCGACATGTACGTCTCGGCGACGCTGGCGCGCTCCAACTGCTACTACGGCGCCTGGGCGCTCTCGACCAATGCCGGCGAACTGCCGGAAGCCGCCGCCGCCGCGCGCATCAGCGCGACGCAGGCATTCCAGCACTGCGCCAAGAACAACATCCAGGTTCACGGCGGCATGGGTTTTACCTGGGAGTTCGACTGCCACATGTACTACCGCCGTGCCAACGCGGTGGCGGTCGGCCTCGGCAGCCTGTCTTATTGGGAAGACGCGCTGATCGACCGCATGCGCAAGAAGAACGCGGCGTAGTCCCACGAGTCGTCATTCCGGGGCGCGCGCAGCGCGAACCCGGAATCTCGAGATGAGTAAGTAACCTCTAGATTCCGGGTTCTCGCTTCGCGAGCCCCGGAATGACGGAAGAGAGAGACCATGAATTTCGACGACACCCCGCAAGAGGCCGCATTCCGCGCCGAGGCAAAAGCCTGGATCGCGGCGAATGCGCCGAAGCAGTATGAGGACGAGCTGCGCAAGGCCTCGCTGGGCCGCGTCCAGCTCAAGGGCGCCAACATTCTCGAGGTCGCAAAGGCCTGGCAGAAGAAGAAGGCCGATGCCGGTTGGGCCTGCCTGCACTGGCCGAAGGAGTATGGCGGCCGCGGCGCGTCTCCCATCGAGCGCGTGATCTGGCAGCAGGAGGAGGGCCCGTTCGGCCGCCTCAGCGCGATGTTCATCATCGGCCACGGCATGTGCGGCCCGACCATGATGGCGTTCGCCGGCGAGGAGCAGAAGCGCAGCTATTTGCCGCCGCTGGCGTCCGGCGAGAAGATCTGGTGCCAGCTGTTCTCCGAGCCGGCCGGCGGCTCCGACGTCGCCGGCCTGCGCACCCGCGCGGAGAAGCGCGGTGACGAGTGGGTGATCAACGGCCAGAAGATCTGGACCTCGGGCGCGCATTATTCCGATTACGGCATTCTGCTCACCCGCACCGATCCGACCGTGCCCAAGCACAAGGGCCTCACCATGTTCTTCCTGGACATGAAGAGCCCGGGTGTCGAGGTGCGCCCGATCAAGCAGGCCAGCGGCGCCTCCGATTTCAACGAGGTCTATTTCACCGACGTGCGCATTCCGGATTCGCAGCGGCTCGGCAATGTCAATGACGGCTGGAACGTCTCGCTGACCACGCTGATGAACGAGCGTATGTCGATCGGCGCCGGCGTCTCGACCGGTTTTCCGGAGCTGTTCGAGTATTGCAACAATCTGATGCTGGAAGACGGCCCGGCGATCGAGAACCGCGCGGTGCGTTCGAAGCTGGCGAACTGGGCGGTGAAGGCGAGCGGGTTGAAATACACCAGCATGCGCGCGATCTCGGCGCTGTCGAAGGGTGAGCGCCCGGGGCCGGAGAATTCGATCGGCAAGCTGGTCGCGGGATCGATGATCCAGGACGTCGCGGCCTATGCGCTCGACCTGCAGGGCGCCGCCGGCGCGCTGAACGGTCCTGAGGATGCCGAGGCCGCCGGCAAATTCCAGGCAATGCTGCTGCGTGCGCCGGGCACCCGTGTCGAGGGCGGCACCGACGAGATCATGCGCAACATCATCGCCGAACGCGTGCTCGGCCTGCCCGGCGATATCAGGGTCGACAAGGACGTGCCGTTCAACCAGATCCCGACCAAGGGCCGCGCGTGAGCGCGGAAGAATAGCAAAGAGGCTCGCCATGAATTTCGACGACACGCCGCAGGAAGCCGAGTTTCGCGCCACCGCCCGCAAATGGGTCGAGGCCAACGCGCCGAAGGAGTTCGAGGCGGAGCTGTCAAAGTCCTCGCTCGGCCGCATCAGGCTTGCGAAGCACGACATGGTCGAGGTCGGCAAGGCCTGGCAGAAGAAGAAGGCCGAGGGCGGCTGGGCCTGCCTGCACTGGCCGAAGGAGTATGGCGGCCGCGGCGCCACGCCGATCGAACGCGTGATCTGGCAGCAGGAGGAGGGCGTCTACGGCAAGCTGACCCAGCCGTTCCAGATCGGCGAGGGCATGTGCGGCCCGACCGTGATGGCGTGGGGCAGCGAAGAGGCAAAACGCCGCTATCTGCCGAAGCTCGCGTCGGGCGAAGAGATCTGGTGCCAGCTGTTCTCCGAACCGTCGGCCGGCTCCGACGTCGCCGGCCTGCGCACCCGCGCCGAGAAGAAGGGCGACAACTGGGTCGTCAACGGCCAGAAGATCTGGACCTCGGGCGCGCATTACTCCGACTACGGCCTGTTGATCGCGCGCACCGATCCGAATGTGCCCAAGCACAAGGGCCTCACGATGTTCTTCCTCGACATGAAGAGCCCCGGCGTCGAGGTGCGGCCGATCAAGCAGGCCAACGGCATGCAGGAGTTCAACGAGGTCTATTTCACCGATGTGGTGATTCCGGACAGCCAGCGTCTCGGCGCCGTCGGCGAGGGCTGGAACGTGTCGCTGACCACGCTGATGAACGAGCGCATGTCGATCGGTTCGCGGCTTGCGACCGGCGTGCCTGAAATGTTCGAGTTCTGCTCGAACCTGATGCTCGACGATGGCCTCGCGATCGACGATCCCGCGGTGCGCTCAAAACTCGCGAGCTGGGCGGTGAAGTCGAGCGGGCTGAAATACACCAGCTACCGCGCGATCTCGGCGCTGTCGAAGGGCGAGCGTCCGGGACCGGAAAACTCCATCGGCAAGCTGGTCTCCGGCATGATGCTGCAGGATATCGCAACCTACGCGATGGACCTGCAGGGCGCCTCGGGCGGGTTGACCGGAGAGAGCGAGGAGCTGGTGCACGGCCAGTTCCAGCAGATGCTGCTATCGTCGCCCTCGATGCGCATCGCCGGCGGCACCGACGAGATCTTGCGCAACATCATCGCCGAGCGCGTGCTCGGCCTGCCCGGTGATATCAGGGTCGACAAGGACGTGCCCTACAACAAGATCCCGACCAAGGGGCGCAGCTAACGTCATTCCGGGGCACGCGAAGCGTGAACCCGGAATCTCGAGATTCCGGGTTCGATGCTGCGCATCGCCCCGGAATGACGAAAAAGGGAAATACCATGGACGCGAAAACACCTGGCCCGCGCTATTCGAGCGAAGACCGCATCGGCGCGCTCGAAAGCCTGCTCAACGAGCGCTATTCGGTACGCGCCTTCCTGCCGCGCGAGGTGCCGCGCGGGACCATCGAGCACGTCCTCGCCACGGCGCAGCGCACCGCGTCCTGGTGCAACAGCCAGCCCTGGCAGGTGCTGATCGTCTCCGGCGCGGCCAAGGAGAGCTTTCGCAAGGCGATCTATGCCGAGGCGTCGCGCGGCCTCGGCGAGGATTACGATTTCACCCCGCCGCGGGAATATGTCGGTGTCTATCTGGAGCGCCGCCGCGAAAGCGGATTTCAGCTCTACAACACGCTCGGCATCGCCAGGGGCGACAAGGCGGCGTATGCAAAACAGGCGCTGGAAAACTACAATTTCTTCGGCGCGCCGCACGTCGCCGTGATTCATACCAACGAGCCGCTCGGCATATACGGCGCGATCGATTGCGGCGCCTATGTCTCGAACTTCATCCTGGCGGCGCAGGCGCTCGGACTCGGCACCATCCCGCAGGCGGCACTAGCCCGCCACTCCAGCCTGATCCGGCGCCACTTCAATCTGGCCGAGGACCGCCGCGTCGTCTGCGGCATCTCGTTCGGCTATGCCGATCACGCCCACAAGGTGAACAGCTATCGGACGTCGCGCGCGGCGCTGGCGGATACCGCGACGTTCGTCGACGAATAGCGGGCTGTGTCTCATCCTCCCCTGGAGGGGGAGGATCGACGCGAATGAAATGAGCGGCGAGGTGGGGTGACAGTCCCTCCACGTCAGCGCTGCCCGTGTTGAGAGATCACCCCACCCCGTCTCGCATTCCGCTGCGCTGCATGCGATCCGACCCTCCCCCTCCAGGGGAGGGTGAAGAGTGTTAGGCTCTCCGTGCCGTCGTCACCCATCGCCGCGTTGAAGTCCCGGCTGCTCGGCGCGCCCATCCTCCCCTGGAGGGGGAGGATCGACGCGAATGAAATGAGCGGCGAGGTGGGGTGGCAGTCCCTCCACGTCAGCGCTGCCCGTGTTGAGAGATCACCCCACCCCGGATCGCATTGCGCTGCGCTTCATGCGCAACGACCCTCCCCCTCCAGGGGAGGGTGAAGAGTTTCATGCTCTCCGCGCCACCTGCCGCGGCGGCGCCTCCGCATAGCGCTCGGCCATCGCAGCCGTCATCTCGGCCATCTTCTCGCGCAGCTCGCGCGGCTCCAGCACCTCGGCCTCGGTGCCGAGCCGCAGCAGCTCGGTCGCGGCGTGCCACACCGTCTTGCCGACCGGCATGGTGGCGATCCGCCAGCCGTCGGCGTCGGTGGTCTCGGCCAGCCGCATGCGCGCCCTGACGTAGGGATGCGCCAGCACCTCGAACAGCTTTAACCCGAGCGGCGACAGCCGCACGGTGGCGTGGTTCGGATGCAGTTCGGCCTCGAGCCGTTCGGTGGAGGCGCGCCAATAGGCGGCGAGGTCGAAATCGGCCGGCCGGGCGAACGCCTCGTCCAGCGCCACGCATTCGAGCACGCGCGCGACGCGATAGCTGCGGACGCTGCCGTCGACGAGACCCGCGAGGTACCAGCTGCCGCCCTTCAGCACCAGGCCGAGCGGCGCGACGCGGCGGCGCTTCTCGGCCTTCCAGCTCTGGTAGCGAATCTCGATCAGGTTTTCGCGCAGCACCGCGCCGGCGATGGCGCGCAGGTGCTTTGGCTCCTCGGACTCGCCGAACCAGCCCGGCGCATCGAGATGGAAGAGCTGCCGTACCCGGTTGGCGTTGGGGCGCAGGTTCGCCGGCAGTGCCGCCATCAGCTTGGTCTGCGCCGCCGCCATCGCAGGCTCGAGGCCGAGCGCGGCGGCGGGTCCCGGCAGCCCCGCCATGAACAGCGCCTCGGCCTCGCACTGCGAGAAGCCGTTCAGTCGCACCCGGTAGCCGTCGAGCAGGCGATAGCCGCCCTCGGCGCCGCGGTCGGCATAAACGGGGACGCCGGCGGCGGCGAGCGCATCGATGTCGCGATAGATCGTCCGCACCGAGACCTCGCAGGCCTCCGCCAGCTCGGGCGCGGTGACTTGGCCCCGCGCCTGCAGGGTGGTGAGGATCGAAAGTAGCCGGCTTGCGCGCATGTGCCGATGATACCTGACACAGGGTGTCAGGTATAGGCGCGCATAAGGAGAGCGCGACCCTGATGGCGCAAAGGAGCCACCCCATGACCACCACCGACCGCATCACGCTGTATTACTCGCCGCAGACCCGCGCCACCGGCGCGCGGGTGCTGCTGGAGGAACTGGGCGCGCCCTATGACCTCCACGTCCTCAACGCGAAGGCCGGCGAGCAGCGTCGGGACGCCTATCTCGCCGTCAATCCGCTCGGCAAGGTGCCGGCGATCCGCCACGGCGAGGCGCTGGTGACCGAGCAGGTCGCGATCTACATCTACCTGTCCGATCTGTTCCCGCAGGCCGGCCTGACGCCCGCGCTGGGCGACCCGCGCCGGGGTCCCTATCTGCGCTGGATCGCCTATTACGGTTGCTCGTTCGAGCCGGCCGTGATTGACCACTTCATGAAGCGCGAGCCGGCGCCGATCACGATGTCGCCCTATGCCGATTACGACACCATGCTGGGTGCGCTCGAAGCGCAGCTCGCCAAGGGACCCTATCTGTTCGGCGACCAGATCACGGCGGCCGATATCCTTTGGGGCATCGCCTTCAACTGGACCATGACCTTCGGCATCGTGCCGAAGCGGGATGTCTTCGTCCGTCACGCCGAAAGGATCACGTCGCGCCCGGCCTACCAGCGTGTGACGGCCGCGGACCAGGAGATAGCTGCGGCGCATGCCGCGGCAGCCGGCGTGTGATAAGACGGCGCAATGGCGAAAGCGCTCCACAGCACCAATGTCGTCAACACCCTGATCCGCGTCGCGGAGGATTGCCCCGCGCGCAGCGGTGAAGCGCCGCAGCCGCGCGGCGGCCAGCCGACCGTCGCGACGCTGCAATACGCGATGCTCGCAGGCGCGCCGTACAAGTACACCTCCGACGACGTGGTGTTCGCGACGTCGGCGGTCGGCCGTGCGCTCGATGCGAAGGCGACGAAGCAGGAGCGCAGCCTGGCGCGCGAGGCATTCTTCGCGAAGGGCCAAGCCTGCATGCGTGCCTCGCCGCTCGGCAAGCGCTTTGGCTGGGGCGTTCACGCCGACGCGAAAGGCCGCATCGCGATCTACGCCGTCGACAGCAAGCGCTACCAGGCGCTGGCCGCGGACCCGGAGATCGCGCAAACGCGCGCGATGCGAAGCAAGCGGGGGTGAGGTCCGCGAAACAGGGTACGCACTTGTTAGTCCCGTCATCCCCGCGCAAAGGCTTCGCCTTTGTCGCTGGAGGTGCGAGCCTCTTCGGCGAGCCTCGAAGGATGCACGGCCACGATGCCTCCGCGAGGGGAAAGCCGGGCCGTCGACCCTTCGAGGGCCGCTGAAGAAGCGGCCACCTCAGGATGACGGGACTGAGTGGGTGCGGAGCGCCGAACTAAAACCTTGGCGCGCGCTTCTCGGCGAACGCCTTGATGCCTTCCTTGATCTCGTCGCCGCGCATGCTGTCGCGGTGGCGGGCGTCGGCGGCGGTCTCGTCCAGAGCGCCGCGGGCGAATTCGTTGACGGCGCGCTTCATGCCGGCCATGGCTTTCGGCGCATTGCCGGCCAGGATCGCCGCGAGCTTGTCGACTTCCTCGTCCAGCATTTCGAGCGGCACCATGGCGGTGAGGTAGCCGATCCGCAGCATCTCCGGCGCGGTGATCTTCTGCGCAGTCAGAAACAGCATCTTGGCGTTGTCGACGCCGAGCCGCGTCACGTAGCGCTTGATGCCGCTGGTGTAGTAATGCAGCCCGAGCCGCGCCGCCGGCATGAACATTTCGGCGGTGTCGACGCCGATCCGGAAATCGCAGGCCAGCGCCAGGTCGGTCGAGCCGCCATAGACGCCGCCATTGAGCCGGCAGATCGTCGGCACCGCGAGATCCTCGAGCCGGTTGACCACGACCTCGAACGCCGAGCCCGCGCTCTGCTGCTCGTTCGCGCTCACCGCCCGCTCGGCCACCGAGTTGAGGTCGTAGCCGGCCGAGAACGCGCGCCCGGTCCCGGTCAGCACCAGCACGCGGATCGCGGGATCAGCCTCGATCCGCTCGAACAGTTTGACCAGCCCGCCGAGATCCTCGGCCTGCAGGCGGTTGAGATGCTTGGGCCGGTTGAGGCGGATGGTGGCGCGCGCTCCCGCGATCTCGAGCACGGGTCCGCTTCCGGTGTCGGCCGCGTCGGCCATTGTGGTCTCCATCATTGATTTTCGCGTTCGCGCCGCTTCGCCTCGGCGTCGATGGTCTCGGCGAGCTCGGGATGCCGTGCCATCAACAGGCGGAAATCGACGAGGTCAAGCACCAACAGCCGCGTCACCTTGGTGGTGGCGACGCTGGCGGCGCGCTTGGCGTTGCCGAGCAGCGCCATCTCGCCGAAGAACGAGCCTTCGCCGAGCGGCACCTTGCGGCCGGGCAGGTCGACCTCGACCTCGCCGGCGGCGACGAAATACATGCAGTCGCCGTTGGTGTCCTTGCGGATGATCATGGTGCGCGGCGGCAGGTCCATGGTCCGCAGCACCTGGGTGACATCGGCGATCGCGGCAGGCCCGAGATGGGCGAAGAACGGCACCTTGCTGACGGTCTCCCAGGTTTTCAGAAAGTTGTCGCGGCGGGTCTCCGCGGCAAACCCGGTGGCGAGAATGCCGGTCCACAGTCCGAACACGCCGAGCCCCGAGATCATCACCATTGCCGCGACGATGCGGCCGAGCGGGGTGATCGGCACCACGTCGCCATAGCCGGTCGTGGTCAGCGTCACCACCGCCCACCACAGCGCCGCCGGCACGCTGCCGAAGGTTTGCGGCTGCACGTCGCGCTCCAGATAGTATTCGGCGACCGAGGCGAGGAACACCACCATCAGGAAGATCACCAGCACGCTGGCGAGCGGGCCTGACTCGACCACCAGCACGCGGCGCAACTGGCGCAGGCCGGGAATGCCCGGCACCACCTTGAGCACCCAGAGCACGCCGAGCAGCCACGCCGTCTTCGGCGCGATGCCGGCGAGCAGGGCGACCGGCACCGCCAGCGCGCCGATCGCATCGACTATGCCGGCGCTCGACAGCGCGTAGAACCAGAACTTGCCCTGCCGCCCCATATGGCGCAGCCGCACCAGCCATTCGAACACGAAATAGAACAGGCACGCCCACAGCAGCGCGTCGACCCAGCGCCCCACGGCGTCATAGGCCGGCTCGACCGTCAGCAGCACCATCATGGTGACGCCGACGGCCACGGCCACATACGCCGCCGTGGTCATGTTGCGGCCGGCAGTGGCCGACACGAAACGCGTCAGAGCCGGAACAACGAGCGGCTTGGACATCGGAGCTGGATTGCCTGCCTGGGTTTGATGCGCTGTTTGTAAGGGAGGCCCTGCAGGAGGCGGGGCCGCTGCCACAACGTGCCTGCCTCGGCTGAGGCCGTCAACGCGCAGGCGTTCGCGGCATGACATCGAACCGTTGGACGAATGGCCTAGGCATCTTGTCCCAATTTTGCCCCGGCAAATGTGAGAAATCAGACAAATCGTCGCGTTTTCCCCGTATATCAGCAATGCTGTCCAGCCGATGCGACCTCGACCGCACTGCAGCGACTAATAAGGTGGTCTGTTCACTTCTTGAGAATTGGTTGGTTTCCGATGGATACCTCACATCTCGCGGAGCACGCCGGAGCAGCCGGCAGTCTGTTCGCATCGATCTTCGTGGTCGCCACGCTGTCGATGCGCACCATGATCCCGCTGCGCGTCTTCGCCATCCTGACCAACATCATCCTGATCGCGACCGCGATCCCGACCCACAATTACGCGGTGCTGATCCTGCATGCCGTGCTGCTGCCGGTGAACACCTATCGCCTGCACCAGATGCTGCAGCTGGTCCGCAGCGTGAAGAAATCGGTCAATAGCGATCTGTCGATGGACTGGCTGCGGCCGTTCACGACCGAGCGGAAATTCAACGTCGGCGATGTCCTGTTCTACAAGGACGAGAAGGCCGACAGCATTTTCTACATCGTCAGCGGCCGCTACCGCCTGGTCGAGTCGGGCATCGAGCTGCCGGTCGGCGCCCTCGTCGGCGAGTTCGGCATGCTGTCGCCGTCGAACACCCGCACCCAAACGCTGGAATGCGTCGAGAGCGGCACCGTGCTGTCGGTGACCTACGACCAGGTCGAGCAGCTCTACGTGCAGAACCCGGCGTTCGGTTTCTACTTCCTGCGGCTTGCCAGCGCCCGCCTGTTCCAGAACATTTCGACGCTGGAGCAGCAGCTGGCGCAGTACACCACACCGAAGGTCGCGGAGCCGAAGCCGGCATGAGCGCGTTGTGAGCAGTTCTGGAGGCGCCGCAGTGCCGGATGACGACGGTCTCCTGGCTTCGCTCCGTTACCTGTTCGCCGACATCATCGGCGACGAGGACGAGGGGCCGCCGGTGCTGCCCGACGCCTGCCCGGCGCATCTCGGCCCCGCGGTGAGCGGCGCGATCCACCTGATGATCGAATATCAGAGCACGAGCTACGCCCAGCTCTATGTCGACCGGCTCAACCGCTTCGTCGGCCGGCGCGGCGTCGACGACGCGATGCTCGCCGACATCGCGCAGCTGCTGGCGCAGCGCATGGCCTATGAGGACCCGATCCGGATCGCGCAGCTCAAGCTCGGCGAGGTCAATGCCGCCGGCGGGTTGACGGCGCGCTCTGCCGACGACATCAAGAAATTCCGGCTCGACGAACTGATCGATGCGCTGCCGGCGGTGATCGCCGATCCGATTCTCGGCATGCTCGACTGGTTCGGCTGGCGGCACCGCCGGGTCTCGATCCGCTTTTCCGCCAACAGCCGCTTCAGCGTCCGTCGGCTGCGGATCGAGGCGGGCCTGAAGCGCTGGCGGCTGTTCTCGATCCGCTATGCCAAGGAACGGGTCTGGGTCGAGCGCTGGCTGCACATGATCGACCGCAGCCTGACCAAGCAGCCGGCGGCGGCGACGGCCGTGATCCAGACCGCGACCATGATCAGCGGCTACGGCGATCGCTATCGCCAGGGCATCGCGGACTGGCACGCGATCATCGACGGGCTCGCCAAGCCGACCTTCGACGGCGTGCTTGCGCTGCCCGATCTCGCTGCCGCCATCACCGAAGCCCGCGCCGCCATCATGCCCGACCCGCGCCAGGCCGCGCTGAAGCGCAAGATCGCGGAGATCCGCGCCCGGGTGCCGCAGGCTGCGTCGTAGCGACGTGAGATCAGATCTATCCCCGTCATCCTGAGGAGCGCGCTCTTGCGCGCGTCTCGAAGGATCGACGGCCCGGCTGGTGGCCGATTCATCCTTCGAGGCTCGCAAGGGCTCGCACCTCAGGATGACGGGTCTGAGGGCGGAGCGCGCTATGTCTCCGCTCGCTACCGCTCGATATGCGGCGGTTCGTCGTAGCCGCGGCGGCTGGAATAGAACAGCAGGCCCATCAAGCCGACGCCGACAACGACCATCAGCGCAAGTCCGACCGTGAACAGGATGATGCCATTGGTTGGCACCGGTGCGTCCGGGATCATCAGGCCCTGATAGGCGTAGGCGCCGACCGCGAGCAGAAGGGCCAGCAGGCCGACGCTGATTGCGATGCGCATGCGTGTCTGCCTCTGCTGAAGGCCGAGAGCCGCAGGCGCTCCGTGCGATGGCTATTCCGCCGCGGTGGTCGCCTTGGCCAGCGCCTGTTGCCCGGCCCGGGTCAACTCGGTGAGCGTCGTCCTGCCGCTCCTCGCGCACTTGATGATGTATCGGGCAACGCGCCTGCGGGTGGGGTGTTCCTCGCCGTGCGGGGTTCCATCGCAGACGCGGTCGAGCGCCACATTCATGTTGGCGAGCGTACGTGAGTCAAACCTCTCCTCGATCATCGCGGCTCTCCCTGTCGGGCTCAGCGACGTGGCTATTTACGGGGTACCAGCCACTCGCTGACCTCCATCACCGTCTCGGTCTGTCTGGCTTTCTTCATCAACGCGTCGCGTTCCCGCCCGGGGGGCAATTTGCGCGCTGCAATGCGGGCATCCTCGGCAAACTTCCCAAGCCGGTCCTCGAACGATCCTGCAGGCCGGCCTCTGTTGCGCTTCTTCTTGCTCATCTGTCTCCACCCTGGAACCAAACCTTAGGGCAGGTTCCTGAAGGGCGTCGTTAACCCATGACATCCGGCGGATCGAAAAAATGCGCCCCGAAAACCAGGAACGATCTCGCGGGCCATGCGTAAGCCCGGTGCGTTCGCTGCTTTGCTCCCCGAGAGCAGTGGACCATTCCGGTGACGGGCCTCGGCGAATTTCATCGCCGGGGCCCGCATGACTTTTAGAGATTAGGCTTCAAGGAGCTCGACAAATGGCACATTCCAACCAGGGCATCGTCAGGGACGCCAAGGGTCAGGAGCAGCCTGCCGACAAGCAGCGCGCTCAGACCGCGCACAAGACCAAGGCCGGGTCATCGCATCAGCGCGAAGCGACGCGCGATCCGAAATTGAACGACGCCGACAAGACGCCGGGATCGGGCATGGCGCCCGACGACAAGGGCGACGCGCCGACCGGCTGAGCGCGCGACATTGTCGCGGGAACGGCGATCTCTATCGGGGTTGCCGATACAAGGATTGAACGGAGCAACGCATGACAGTCGATGACAAGGAAATCGGAAATCTGATCGGCAGCGACAAGGTCGAGGGCACCGCGGTCTATGGCGCCGATGAGCGGAAGATCGGCTCGATCGAGCGCGTCATGATCGACAAGAAGAGCGGGCGCGTCTCCTATGCCGTGCTCGGCTTCGGCGGAATTTTGGGACTTGGCAATGACCACTATCCGCTGCCCTGGCAATCGCTGAAATACGATACGCGGCTCGGCGGCTACGTCACCGGCGTGACCGAGGCCCAGCTGCGCGGCGCGCCGAAATACGGCAGCGAGCGCGATTGGAATTGGGCCGACATCGGCACCACGCGCGCGGTCAACGACTATTACGGCGTGCCGTTCGTGTAAGCAGACACCGGCCCGTCTCGCGGCGCGGCCGCGTGTCCGCCGCGAGACATCGTGGCCGGCGCCGCCAAAATCAGTTGGCGTGAATGTACACAAGTGAACATTCGCCAATACCTGTGCAATGTAACATACGTTATTGAAACCGACCCGGCGGTTACCCGATGAACATGCGGGGGACCTCTGTCGTTGGCATCGCTGATCCGGAAATTGGAGCACTTCGTACGCCTCTCGCCGGCGGAGCATGCCATCCTCGATCGCGCGGCCACCGAGCGGGTGCGCAAGCTCGGTCCGCGCGTCGACCTCGTCCGCGAGGGCGAGAAGCCGAGGGACGTGCATCTGATCCTGTCCGGCTGGGCCTGCCGCTACAAGCAGCTCGAGGACGGCCGGCGGCAGGTGGTGTCGTTCCTCCTGCCGGGCGACATCTGCGACGTCAACGGCTTCATCCTGCGCGAGATGGATCATTCGATCGGCAGCATCACGCAGGTCACGATCGCCGATCTCTCCCGCGAGTTCTTCGATGAGGTCGGCGCGCGGCATCCGCGCATCGCCACGGCATTCTGGTGGGAGACCCTGGTCAACGCCGCGATCCAGCGCGAATGGACGATGAACCTCGGCCAGCGCACCGCCCTGGAGCGTACCGCGCATTTGCTCTGCGAGATCTGGCTGCGCTTAAGCATGGCCGAGCTGACCAGGGGCGATAACTGCGATTTTCCGCTGACCCAGGCCGATCTCGCCGACGCCACCGGTCTCTCCAAGGTGCACGTCAACCGCATATTGCAGGAGCTGCGTGCCGCGGGCCTGATCGTGCTCAAGAGCAAGACCCTTGCCGTGCCCGATCTCGCACGCCTGATGCGCGCAGGCCTGTTCAACCCGAACTACCTGCATATGGATCGCGAAGGACGGCAGCTCGATGCCGGGAGCGCGGACATCGCGGCCGGATAACGGCTGCCCGGCGCGGGCGACCTGATGTCTTGACCTTCCTTGCCGGATTCACACTATGCTCCCCGCGGTCGGCGGCGGCGCTCGTCGCGCCGGCCGGTCAGCGCCCGGCGCGCGCGGGCAGGACGCGGCTGAACCCGCTGACGCGTCCCGCTCGTCAAACTCCACAGGTATCGGCAAATGAAAACCATCTTCGGCCTCGATATTCCCCAAACCCTTGACGAGATCTGCAGCCCCCAGCGCATGGCGCTGGTGGTCTACGACATGCAGATCGGCATCCTGAAGCAGATCAAGAATCCCGAGGCTGTGGTGGCGAAGGTGGCGCGCGTGCTCGACGCCGCCCGCGCCGCCGGCGTCAGAATCTTCTTCATGCGGCACATGTCGCTGCCGCGGGAGCTGATGGGCGCGTTCTGCTACCGGATGGCGATGGCCTGGCAGCGCACCGACGATCCGGAACAGGTTAGTCCGTGGTTTCTGCGTGACTCGCCGGGCTTCCAGATCACGCCGGAGCTGGCGCCGCGGCCGAGCGAGGCGATCTTCGACAAGCTGACGATGTCGGCACTGGAGGGCACGCCGCTCGCGATCGCGCTGCGCGATTGCGGCATCACCTCGATGGCGCTGGTCGGCGTCGCGATGGAGATCGGGATCGAGCCGACGGCGCGGCACGCCGCCGATCTCGGCATCGTCCCTGTCATCGTGGACGACGCCTGCGGCAGCGGACACGCCGAGGCGGCGCAGCGCTCCGTCGAGTCGCTGAAATTCGCCGGCGACGCGGTGTTCACCGATGTGGAGACCTTCTGCCGGACGCTGCAGCGCACCTGCGGATGAGCGATTTCGCACGATCCGTCAGTGCGGCGCTGTCGCTGATCGCCGATGCGGATGCCGAGCTGCTCGGCATCGTCATGCTGTCGTTGCGCGTCAGCCTGATGGCGAGCATCCTTGCCTTGCTGATCGGGGCGCCGATCGGCGCCTGGCTCGCCATTGCAAAATTTCGCGGCCGCCAAGTCGTCATCGTGCTGACCAATGCACTGCTCGGTCTTCCCCCGGTGGTGGTTGGTCTCGCGCTCTATCTGCTGCTGTCGCGCTCCGGACCGCTGGGTCCGGCCGGCCTGCTGTTCACGCCGGCCGCCATGGTGATTGCCCAGACGCTGCTTGCCACCCCGATCGTGGTTGCGCTGGTGCATCGGCCGTCATCGCTGCTGTGGATGGAATATCGCGATCTGGCGCGGACCGACGGGCTGTCCTATGTGCGCAGCATCGCCCTGCTGTTCGCGCTGGGACGCGCGTCGCTGTTGACCGCCTTTCTCGCTGCCTTCGGCCGCGCCATCGCCGAGGTCGGCGCCATCATCATCGTCGGCGGCAATATTCGCGGCTATACGCGGACCATGACGACGGCGATCGCGCTCGAGACCAGCAAGGGCGAGCTGCCCTTGGCGCTCGGGCTTGGGCTGATCCTGCTGGCCCTGAGTGTGGCCGTCTCGACCGTCGCGTTCCTACTCGTGGGTCGCGTTGGGGAAAAATAGCTGCTCGCTGCCGACCTTGTAGCCGGCGATGGCTTGCTGTCCGGCCGGCGAGATCAGCCAGTCGATGAAGGCCTGCCCGTCCTGTGCCTTGACGTTCGGATGGTTGGCCGGGTTGACCAGCATCACGCCATATTGGTTGAACAGCCGCTTGTCGCCTTCAGTCAGGATCGTGAGATCGCCGCGATTCTTGAACGACAGCCAGGTGCCGCGATCCGACAGCACATAGCCGCCGGTCGACGCTGCCATGTTGAGCGCCGGCCCCATGCCCTGTCCGATTTCGCGATACCAGTCGCCTTTCACCGCCGCGAGGTCGATGCCGGCATCCTTCCAGAGCCGCAGCTCCGCCTGGTGCGTTCCGGAGCGGTCGCCGCGCGAGATGAAGGGCGCCTTCGCCGCCGCGATCTTGCGCAGCGCCGCAGCAACGTCCTTGTCGCCGGCGATGTGCGCCGGGTCAGCCTTTGGTCCGACGATGACGAAATCGTTGTACATGACGTCAAAGCGCTTCACGCCCTGGCCCTCGGACATGAATTTGTCCTCGGCCGGCTTGTCGTGAACGAACACCACGTCGGCATCGCCCCGTCGTCCGATATCGAGGGCCTGACCGGTGCCGACGGCGACGACCCTGACTCCGATTCCCGATGCCTTGGTGAATTGCGGCAGCAGATGGCCGAACAGGCCCGATTGCTCCGTCGACGTCGTCGAAGCCACGGTGATGGTTCGCTCCTGCGCTGCTGCCGGCGCGCACCAGGCCAGCATGCCCACAAGGGCGATGAAGAATTTTCGCATTTGTCTTCTCCCCGACGTCGCCGTCAGTGTAGCCCTTGCAACACGGGCGTGAAATCCATCTGATGCCGTCCGCGACATTTTCGCCGGCAAACAGCGTGGGCAAGGTCAATGATGACAGTCGAGCAACCAGTGGGCCGCGCCGCCGAGGTGTTTCGCGTGTTTCTGCGGCTTGGCCTGACCTCGTTCGGCGGGCCGATCGCCCATATCGGCTACTTCCGGCATGAATTCGTCGAGCGCCGCAAATGGCTCGACGAACAGGCCTACGCCGATCTCGTGGCGTTGTGCCAATTCCTGCCGGGTCCGGCGAGCAGCCAGGTCGGCTTTTCGCTCGGCCTGATGCGCGCGGGTTATCCCGGCGCGCTGGCGGCGTGGACCGGATTCACGCTGCCGTCGGCGATCGTGCTGGTGCTGTTTGCCTATGGCGCCAGCGCGCTCTCGGGTCCCGTCGGCAGCGGCCTGGTGCACGGGCTGAAACTCGTCGCGGTCGCGATCGTCGCGCAGGCGGTGTGGGGCATGGCGCGCACGCTGTGCCCGGATCGGACCCGCGCCTCGATCGCGGTCCTCGCCGCGCTGCTGATCCTGTTCAGCACGTCGCCGGTCGTCCAGGTCGGCGCCATCCTGCTCAGCGGCCTCGCCGGCCTTGTGCTGTGCCGCGCCGGGCAGGGCGGCGGCGCCACCCACTTCGCCGTGCCGGTGTCGCGGCGCGTCGGGCTTGCCGCGCTGGCCGCCTTTTCGATCCTGCTGATCGGTCTGCCGGTGCTGGCGCGGCTGTCGGGCGATGGCGGCATCGCGCTGTTCGAGGCGTTCTACCGTTCCGGCGCGCTGGTGTTCGGCGGCGGCCATGTGGTGCTGCCGCTGCTGCGCGAGGCCGTGGTCACTCCGGGGTGGGTCAATGACAGCGCGTTCCTCACCGGCTACGGCGCCGCGCAAGCGGTGCCCGGCCCGCTGTTCACCTTCGCAGCCTATCTCGGTGCGGTGGTCGGTATCGCGCCGCATGGCGTTGCCGGGGCGATCATCGGATTGCTCGGCATCTTCCTGCCCGGCGTCCTGATCCTGCTGGCGGCGCTGCCGTTCTGGGACGAGTTTCGCAAGCGCGCCGGCGCCCAGGCGATGATGCGCGGCGTCAACGCGGCGGTGGTCGGCATTCTCGGCGCGGCGCTGTATCAGCCGGTGTGGACCAGTACGGTGCTTGGGCCGCGCGATTTCGGCATCGCGCTGGTCGGCTTCGTGCTGCTCACGGTCTGGCGCGCGCCGCCGCTCGTGGTGGTGGTGTTCAGCGCGATCGCCGGCGTGCTGGCTGCTTCAGGCTGAGGCAGCTCTCCTCAGGCTTTGACCGCCGCGTCAATCGGCGGCCGCCACAGCACGCGCGCGACCGGGATCGCGAGGCAGGCGCCGGCAAGCTGGGCGGCAATGAACGGCACAACCCCGTCGGGCGCGATACCGGCAAAAGTGTTGGATAGCGCGCGGGCGATGGTCACGGCGGGATTGGCGAACGATGTCGAGGCCGTGAACCAGTAGGCCGAGGTGATGTAGAGCCCGACCGCATAGGCCGTCGCCTGCGGCGTTCGCGCCGCGACCCCGAAGATCGTCGTCAGCAGGCCGAACGTCGCTACGGTTTCGGCGATCCACTGCCCGGTCCCGGTGCGCGCGGTCGTCGACACCTGCCAGACCTCAAGATCGAACATCAGATGCGCGATCCACACTCCGGCAATTGCGCCCGCGATTTGCGCGGCGACGTAGACTGCGGTGTCGGTCCAGCGTGCCTGCTGACGGATCGCGAAGGCGAACGAGACCGCGGGATTGAAATGCGCGCCCGAGACCGGGCCGAACGCCAGGATCAGCACCACCAGAATGGCGCCGGTCGGGATCGTGTTGCAGAGCAGGGCCAGCGCCGCGTTGCCGCCGGCGAGCCGTTCGGCCATGATTCCGGAGCCGACCACGGCCGCCAGCAGGAAGGCCGTTCCGAGCCACTCGGCGAAGGCGCGCTGCGCGAGCGGCCGCATCACGCGCCGCGGTCCAGCCGCACCCGTTCGCCATCCTCCTTGACGAACTCGCCGCGCTGCGGCGGAAGCAGCTCCAGCACCGTCTCGGACGGCCGGCACAGCCGCACGCCGTTCGGCGTCACGACGATCGGCCGGTTGATCAGGATCGGATGGGCCAGCATCGCATCGAACAGTTCGTCGTCGGTCAGGACCGTGTTGGCGAGCCCGAGTTCGGCGTATGGCGTGCCCTTTTCGCGCAGCAGATCGCGCACCGCGATCCCCATGCGCGCGACCAGCTGCTGCAGCATGGCGCGGGCCGGCGGCGTCTTCAGATACTCGACGACATGCGGCTCGATGCCGGCGTGGCGGATTATCGCCAGCGTGTTGCGCGACGTGCCGCAGTCCGGATTATGGTAGATGATCACATCCATCTTCATGCGCCTCAGCAGCACGCTGACGACGGCTTCGCCGCCGCCTGCGGGGCGCAGCAGGCGCTCGGCTTTTCCTGCGCAATTTGCTTTTCCTGCGCGACGCGGGCGCGGTTCTCGCCGCTGCCGTCGCCATAGTCGGTGCTTTCGCCGGTGGTGTGAAAGGTCTCCCAGGCGATCCCGGCGGGATCGTCGATCCAGGATTTTTCCGACTTGGCATAGCAGCAGGTGGTCTGGCCCTGCTCGATGATCTCGCCGCCGGCCTGGCGTAGCCGGTCATAGACCTCATGCAGCTCGTCCGCGCTCTCGACCTGGATGCCGAGGTGATCGAGGCCCACCTGCCGGCCACGGGTCGAGATCGCAAAGTTCACGCGGGGATCGTCGAGCATCCATTTCGCGTAGTCCGCCTTCACCACCGCAGGCTGCGCCGCGAACAGCGCCGAGTAGAAGCCGATCGAGCGGGACAGGTCTTCGACGGAGACGTGAACATGCATGCGCTTCATGGTCTGTCCTTTCAGGCGATCTCGCTCTTCCGCTTGCGCGCGGGCTTGCACTCGGCCGCGGGCGCGCATGAAACGCCCCCGCAGCAGTTTTCAGTGAGGAAGGCGAGCAGCGCGTTCATCTGCTCGTATTGCGCCGTGTAGATCATCGAGCGTCCGTCGCGGCGCACCGCGATCAGCCCGGCGGCGCGCAGCCTGTCGAAATGGAAGGTCAGGCTATTGGGGGCAAGTCCTAATGCCTCGGCCACCGCGCCGGCTGACAGCCCGTCGGGGCCGGCCTGCACCAGCAGGCGGAACACGTCCAGCCGATTGTCCTGCGCCAGCGCGCCAAGCGCGCTGACGGCGTCTGTCTTTTCCATATTTCAACGAATATTGAAATAAGGGCCGGCCGTCAAGGCGCATTCGGCATTGCCGCGAGCACAATGCGTCACCGTCACCCTGAGGTGCGAGCTCTTGCGAGCCTCGAAGGGTCGACGGCCACCGGCCGGGCCGATTCATCCTTCGAGACGCGCGCAAGTGCGCGCTCCTCCAGCGACAAAGGCGGAGCCTTTGCGCGGGGATGACGGTTCACAGCAAACGGCCGTTCACGCGTTCGCCGCCTTCACCACCACGACGTTGTCGTCCTGCGCCGGCGGGTGGCGCTTGAAGTGGTCGCGGCGCAGCGCGATTTCGTCGCGCACCAGCTCGTAGCCGAGCTTGAAGGTGTCGAGCCCGTCGCTGGAGACGCTGCCGTCGCGCAAGCCGACCACGGCGCGGCGCAGGATCGCCTCGAGCTCGTCCTGCAGCTGGTCGAGATGGTCGATGCAGGTGGCGTGCTGCATCCGCTCGCCGATCTCGAGGATCGCCGCCGCAAGCTCGCTGGCTTTCCTCGGCGCGACGCGGGTGACCTTGGTGTAGATCGCGGCGAAGATCGAGCCGATGACGCTGAGCGCGGCGGCGGCGAGATACAGCACGTCGCTGTAGCGATCCATGAACGATTTGGTGTCGTCATTGATGTATTCTGCGGCGCCCTGATGGGCAACGATGAAGGCATCCTTGTCGGTTTCCGCCGGCTCGATCTTGGAGGCGAAGCCGTCGGCGAGCACGAGCTCGGACTTGTTCTCGTAGATCAGGCGCGCCAGCTCGGCCGCCGTCGTGCTCGACATCCGCGATTGCGCGACCAGCAGCCACTCTAGCCCGATGGTATCGACGTCGTCGTCGGGAATCGCCGGCGAGGCCGACAGCATGCCCTTGGAGACCGTCTCCTCGGAGATCGCCGGATATTTGCGGGCGAGCGCCTTGGCGGCATCGATCGCGTTCAGCGTGAAGCCGCTGCGCCGCGCAAATTGCTCGTAGCTCTTGTCCTTGATGAACTTGGAGGCGTGTTCGATCGCGATCACGGCGCCGAAGCCGGATGCGAACAGCCGGTCGATCGGCGTGCCCGGCGGCGCCGGCTGCACCCGCTGCGCCGCATCGGGGTTGTCGGCAATCTCGAGCGCGCTGCGTACGAAGTTGACGCTGTTGTCGCCGTCGCCGACCACGGCGATCCGCTTTTTCTTCAGCTCGGCGAACGACTTGATCTTCTTGTCGCCGGGGCTCAGCACCAGCACCACGTCATGCTCGAGGATGGCGAGCGCGCGGGCGCGCGGCGGCACCTTGGCGTCGGTGCGCAGGATCGCGAGGTTGGCGTCGCGGCGGTCGAACTGCGCCAGCGCCTTGGCGTTGTCGGGGTTGGTTGCGATCTTCAGGCGCAGCCGCGACGAGTTGTTCTTCAGCACCGTCGCCAGCTTGGCGGCGAACTTCGCCTCGGGGCCGTTTTGGTCGCCGACCGCGAACACCAGGGTCTCCGAATTGCGCAGCCAGACCTGGCCGCCCCACACCGTCGCCGCGGTCAGCAGCAGGGTCAGGGCGGAAAAGATCACGATCTGGGCGCGGTTGTTCTTCACAACCGTGGCGCGAGCCGGCGGCAAGGCCGGCGCAGGCGAGGGAGCTTCAGCACTCATGGCCCAAGCACTCTTGGCTCATCACCCATCCGGGAATGCGGTATGCCATAGCCGAACCGGCGCTGCCCGGCGAACTTGTAAATGGCTACAAAAGAAAGAAAATTTCGCACGTTCCGTGACGATATACCTCCCTTGGGGGAATGCAAACCGGCGGCCGGCCGTAACCTTAACCGGCGGACCTGCGCCGCGATGCCGCATGACGATCGCCACTATCGGGGGGCGAACACACATGTGATTTTCAGCGCATCGCTGGTGCAATCCGCCGCCGGAGATGTCATAAATGAGACAAGCTTTGGTTTGCGAGATTGTGCTGACGGCCTGACCCGGATTTCCTGCGATCACATTCATTCACGTCAAAGGGCGTCAGCTTGTTGTTTCCCTCCCTGTCATCGTCGGTGTCGGTTGGTGCCCTGGTCGGATGGATGCTGCTGCTCACGGCCAAGCACATCATCGCCGACTTCATGCTGCAGAACGCCTGGATGGCGATCGGCAAGGACCAGAAGACCGGCTGGGGCCTCCCGCTGCTCGCGCACTGCCTGGTGCATCTCGCGGTTGCATTGGTGCTGATTCTCCTGGTGGCGCCGCGCTTCTGGTACGTCGCCTTCGTCGATTTCGTGATCCACATCATCGTCGACCGCGCCAAGGGCATCTGCGCCTCGCATTTCCACGTCACGCTGGAGTCCGGCCATCCCTGGTTCTGGACGCTGATCGGCGTCGACCAGGCGCTGCACCATCTCACCGGCTTTGCACTCTCGATCTACATGGCCGCGAACTGAGCCTGTCCACGGACGTCGCTCTCTGCTGAGAGGCCGGACCCCTCCACCCGTCATTGCGAGCGAAGCGAAGCAATCCACCTGTCCGCAAGCGCGGGGGGATGGATTGCTTCGTCGCGGAGCCTGTCATCGGGCGCGCGTTCGCGCGACCCGTTGGCTCCTCGCAAAGATGGGGTGGACGGCCCCCAACGGCATCAGTGTGCCAGACTGGTGATGTTGATTCGACCAGACAAGGGGACCGTCCATGACGAAGATTAGCACGATTGGTTTGGACTTGGCGAAGAACGTGTTTCAAGTTCACGGGGTTGATGCGGCGGGAGCTGTGGTGCTGAGGCGGCAACTTCGGCGGGCCGCCGTGGAGAAGTTTTTTGCGCAGTTGCCGCCGTGCCTGGTGGGCATGGAGGCCTGTGGCAGCGCGCATCATTGGGCACGGGTGATCGGGAAGTACGGCCACGAAGTCAAGCTGATGCCGCCGGCCTATGTGAAGCCTTATGTGAAGCGCAACAAGAACGATGGCCGGGACGCGGAGGCGATCTGCGAGGCGGTGAGCCGGCCGACGATGCGCTTTGTGGCGGTGAAGAGCGTCGCGCAGCAGGCGGCGCTGGCGGTTCACGGCACCCGCGCGCTGCTGGTTCGGCAGCGGACGATGGCCGCGAACGCGCTGCGGGCGGCGCTGAGCGAGCTCGGGATCGTGGCGGC
>NZ_CAADFC020000004.1:1247500-1742598 GCF_900696085.1 Bradyrhizobium ivorense | reverse complement strand
GCCAGCGCCATCGACGACACCTCCCGCTTCATTTCGTCGAAGCGGGCGGGGCCGCTGTTCGGGCTGACGCCGAAGAAGTATCAGTCGGGCGAGACCGACTATTCCGGCCGCATCAGCAAAAACGGCGACGCCGCGGTGCGCGAGGCGCTCTATGAGGCCGCCCACAGCATCCTGAGCAAGCCGATCAAGGGCTGCGCGCAGCTCAAGAGCTGGGCGATGCGGATCGCCCGCCGCGCCGGCATCAGCAAGGCCAAGGTGGCGCTGGCGCGCAAGCTCGCCGTGATCATGCTGCGCATGCTCAAGGACAACGTCCCCTTCAACGCGACTGCCAAGGCAACCGCCATGGCGGCTTAAAACAGGAGCAAACAAGTTTTCGGGCGGGTCACCACACCAGCCTTCCCGAAGCGAAGTCCCTTCGCCGGGACGATGGATCAGGTCAGGCCGTCATCCGGGTTGTCGACGCATCCGTTGATGCGATCACGCTTCCGTAGATTGGCCGGCCTGCTCCTCTTAGAACCCCATCAGGCGACGGCCACCGCGCCGATCCCGTACAGAAGCAGGTTCCCGGCGAGCGGATGATGCAAAAAGGGATTGACTAACCAAGGCCCGTTACAGAAGCCCGGATGGAGCGAAGCGAAATCCGGGACGGTTGTGCCGGTTGCGAGATCCCCGGATTGCGCTTCGCTCCATCCGGGCTACGCGCCACTATTCCGCCGCTGAAGCGGCCGCTACTCTCCCATCGCGTGCGCGCAAGACACGCATCAAACAAGATGAGAGGAGACCCATGCAACTCGGATACTTCGCGATGCCGTCGCATCCGCCGGAGTGCGGATTGAAGGAGGGCCACGATTGGGACCTGCAGGTGCTGCGCTGGCTCGATGAGCTCGGCTATCAGGAAGCCTGGATCGGCGAGCATCACACCGCGCCGTGGGAGCCGCATCCGTCGCCGGATCTGTTGATCGCGCAATCGTTGCTGCAGACGAAAAACATCCGCATCGGCCCCGGCGGCTTCCTGCTGCCCTATCACCACCCGGCCGAGCTCGCCAACCGCGTCGCGATGCTCGATCATCTCTCGAACGGGCGGCTGAATTTTGGCGTCGCGGCCAGCGGACTGCCGAGCGACTGGGCGATGTTCAACGTCGACGGCATGTCCGGCCAGAACCGCGACATGACCCGCGAGGCGCTGGAGATCATCTTGAAGATGTGGATCGAGCCGGGGCCCTGGACCCACAAGGGCAAGTTCTGGACGGTGACGAAGCCGGACACGATGTTCGATTTCCTCAAGCCGCACATCAAGCCGCTGCAAGCGCCGCATCCGCCGATCGGTGTCGCGGGCCTGTCGAAGAACTCCGACACGCTGAAGCTGGCCGGCGAGCGCGGCTTCATCCCGATGAGCCTCAACCTCAACCCGGCCTATGTCGGCAGCCACTGGGATTCGGTGGAGGCTGGCGCCGCCAAGACCGGCCGCACGCCGAGCCGCAAGGATTGGCGCATGGTGCGCGAGGTGTTCGTCGCGGATACTGACGAAGAGGCGTGGAAGCTCTCGACCGGCGACATGATGGGCCGGATGATGGGCGAGTACTTCCTGCCGCTGCTCGGCCACTTCGGCTTCAAGGATTATCTGAAGGCCTCGCCTGACGTGCCCGACAGCGACGTCACCGTCGAATATTGCGCGCGCCACAACTGGATCGTCGGTTCGCCCGCGACCGTCACTGAGAAGATCGAGAAGATCTACCGGGAGGTCGGCGGCTTCGGCGTGCTGCTGGTGTTCGGCTTCGACTACAAGCACAAGCCCGAGGCCTGGCACCATTCGCTCCGGTTGTTGAAGCAGGAAGTGCTGCCGAAGCTGAAGCATCTCGATGCTTCGGTGGGCCGCGCGGCGTAAGCCCTTGCGAGATGTGGAAGGTGGGGCGCGCAGTCATGCGGCCCTGCGCTTCTACAGCAAACGCACGGTTACCTTCGCCTTGCCTTTGTTGGCGACATAGAACCAATCGGTGACCCACGGCAAGCCGACGACGGCCTCGTTGACATACAGGAAAATCTCGCCGCTGCGGTCGGCCGTGAACCTTGCTTTGTAAACCTGTGGGGCGCTGTTTGGCGCAGGCACCGGATCGAGAAAATACTCGTCGACCCCGGTCTCTCCGACGCGTGCGATCAGCCTGAACCACGGCCGGAACAGGACGCGGCGAAGCAGGATCGTCGCATATCCGCGCCAGCGCGTTGCGGGCTCGATGGTCGACGTCCTGTATCCGATCGGCGTGACCGCACGCCCGGAGTCCTCCCAGGGTTCGGTCATGGTGATTGCGATTTCATACTTGAAGCCAGTACGGACCTTCAGCCCGGTCGGCGCGCATATCGCGGTCGTGTCGAAATCGGTCGCATCCTGCGGGATACCCTTGTCGACGGCGACGAGCTTCTCGGCTGCCGTGCCCTTGCAGAAAGCGCCTGTCGAATCGAAGGCGTTGAACAGGAAATGGCTGAGCAGTGTCGCGCTGAACC
The DNA here is from genome assembly GCF_900696085.1 of Bradyrhizobium ivorense. GTDB lineage: Bacteria > Pseudomonadota > Alphaproteobacteria > Rhizobiales > Xanthobacteraceae > Bradyrhizobium > Bradyrhizobium ivorense. The sequence goes on along the minus strand of NZ_CAADFC020000004.1, from coordinate 1,740,099 downwards.
ATACCAGGAGGGCGGTAAGGAAGGCCGGAACGACATGCCGTTTCCCCGCATTGAGGATCGATTGATAGATGGTGCTGGTCCGGAAGTTATACAGCGTGTTGTGCAGAAAGCCTGACAGTGCAACCGGCTTGGCGCGGTCGCGCCAGATGATCCGCATCCTGTCGCTGATCGTGGCGCTGAGCGAACTACCGATGGTCATCAGCACGACAACGGCCGCGATCCCGCCGGCGAACCACTCCGGGTTGCCGGCGTACCAATCGGTCCACCAGTGAAACGACTTGGGCAGGAACGATTCGACGAAGCGCACAAGCTCCGAAACCATCCTGACATGGGAATCGAATTCGTGTTCCTTGTGCTGGTTGTGGAACAGCCAGAACGCCGCCAGATGCAGCGATGCCGCCAGCGTGGCAAAGTAAGCGATCCGCCGCATCCAGACGTAATTCCACAGCTTCTCCTGCGCGGCATAGCGCGCCGGCGCGCCGGCTGGCGTCTCGAATGTGTCAGGGCCCAGCGGGCTCACCCGACCGCTTCGCGAGACCACCACATAATTGGGCGGAAGTCCGATCGGCGCATAGGCGTTGCAGCCGCTGTCGATCCGCTCGAACACGCTTTCGTGGATCTTCGGCACCGGCACGCTGACGCCGGCGTAAGAATCGTTGCAGAGCTCGGCGACTTTGCGAGGACCGTAACGGTAATAGGCGCCGAGACCCGCCCGCGAATCGTAAAGACGGCCGTCCTTGTCCTCGGCCGACTTGATCGATTTGACCGCGTCGGGCTCGGCGGCGGGCGCGCTCTTGAAGACCAGACCGCGCTTGGCCGCTTGCTCGACCAGCCACGCCAGCGGCACGAATGCGACGGCATCGTCCGGATAGCCGCCGCCGACATTGGCGTGCATTCCGACGAACCACACCTGGACGAGGCGCTCATCATCGATGGTCGCCGGAACGACTGGCGGCGGCTGTCCGGGTTCCTGCTCGGTCCATAGCACCGGATGGAAGGTGGTGCGCTCGTCGTCGAGGGCCAGCGCATGTCGTGCGCAATTCACGCGTGGGCTCAGGACCCGGTTCGGCAGTTCGAGTGGCCACACCCAGTTGCTGATGCCGCGGGTCATCTCGTCGATCGGCAGGCCATAGGCGGCGACGGTGTCCCAGATGCCGATGAACTCGATCGTCGGGACCGCCTTCCGCTCGATCTTCGCATAGGACTTGTTGCTCTGAAGGTGATCCAGCACCGGCACGAGGATATGGTCGCGAATGGCGCGGAACAGCACTTCGATGCGCCATACGGAGTGGTAGCCGTCCGCGCGATACGCCCGGTAGGCCTTCACCGCGCCGTCATGCAACTCGGCCTCGGTATCCGCGACGACCAAGCCCTGATCGAGAATGAGCGCAGCAAGCACGCGCGCGGTGAATGCGCCGCGGCTAAATCCGAACAGGTAAATCTTCGAATGGTTCTGGTGGTCGTAGTTCCGGCAGATGAACTTGTACGCATCAAGGATATTGCGCTTGAGACCGTAGCCGAAGGCGCCGCCAAGCAGCGCAAGCGGAACGAACGACGAGGTGCCGACGCCGTCATCATACTTGGCGGCCTGGCTATCGTTGTTCAGATCGAGCGCCTGAAATATCCGCCAGACATTCGTTCGCCAAATGCTGGAGGCTGCGTTGCCGGTGCCGTCCGACAGGATGATGATCTTGGGACTGGGCATCGCAAGGCGCTCGCGGAAGGGTCAAACCAAGAGTGCAGCGTAGTAGGCGCAAATGCGCGCGCTACTTTGGATCGTTCTTAATCATTCGATACCGCGTTAGGTGTGAACTGGCGCACAAAGCGTCGCCCGGTCGCAGTCATGTGAGAGCGCGGCGACTATCGCGATGCAGCGAAAAGGCTTAACCTCGCTGCAAGGGGCAATTGAGGGCACAGCGATGCAAGCCCGCGTTCGAAAATTTGCCCATGTGCTGGAGCGCTTCGGCCTTGCCATGGCAGGGGCGGCGAGCGGCCTGTTCGTAGCCATCCATGTCGGTTCGAGCGTATCGGCACTGACCTCGCAGGCATTCCTGCTCATCATGATGCTCGGCGGCGCCATCGGTTTCTATCTCGGCATCGATACGCCGCCAAAGCTGTTCCACCCGAAGGGCTCGACCTCGATGCGCAAGATCGATGCGGCCGAGCTGCTCAGCGCGGTCGGCACCTTCCTTGCGACGCTGGTCGCATTCTTCTCGGTCGGCGTTGTCGTATTGCGCAGCGAGCCGGACATCAGCTGGACCGCTGCGATCATGCTGGGCTGGGTCCTCGGCGTCGCCATGCAGGTCGTCGCCGGCACGATCGCGCGAATGCGTGCCTGATCGTCAACGGCGCGGAATGCCCAGTCCTGCGAGATGCGTGTCGATGAAGTGCGCGAGCCGCTCGCGCAGCCGCTCCGGCGGCACCGCGACCATGCGCTCTTCCAGGCCGAGCGAGATGATGCCGTGCACCGCGGAGAACATCATCCGCGACAGCAATGCGACGTCGCCCGGATCGTGATCGGGCAGCAGCCGCACCAGCGGCGCGTGCATCACCGCGAACGCATCCATCACCATCGCGAGGATGTCCTCCGGAAACGGCCGGTCGTCCTCCATCCGGTGCTCGAACAACGAGCGCAACAGATTGGCGTGCTCGGTCGCGAAGCCGAGATAGGCATCGGCGAGCCCGTGCAGCTGCCGCAGGGGATCGTCGGACGGAACCGCCGTCAGCCGGGCGGTCAGCGCCAGAACCGTTTCCCGGTTGACGGTCAGGATCAGGCCGTCGAAGTCGCCGAACTCGTTATAGACGCTCCCGATGGAACACTCGACGGCCTCGGCGACGTCGCGAACCTTCAATGATCTCAGTCCCTTAGTCGCGATTAACTGGCGCGCGATCTCGATCAGCAAAAGCCGCCGCTGCAGTTTTTTTCGATCCCGTCGCGATTCTTCTTGAACAATGTTCATTTTCAGGCTACTAACTTGAGCGTTGCTCAAAACGGCTTGGAGGCCACCCAGATGCAGACCCTAGCACTTCAACAGACCACCACCTTCGACTACGCGATCGACCTCGTGAAGGGCTTCGGCCGTTCGATCGTTGATCTGGCGACCGCGCCGATCGAGCGGATCGCCCGCGCCTGCGACGTCGCAGGCGTGCTGGAGCAGCGGCGCGCCGAGGCGCGCGCGCCGCGCCCGGCGGCGTCCGGCAGCGGCCGCTGCAACCAGCGCAACTGCCCGCTGTCGCCGTTCGGCGGCCTGAGCGAGCTGACCTGAACCGATCGGGCAATTGTCCGCGAAACCGCAACAAAGCACTCACCATGTCCGCCGTCAGCCCGTCCCACGCTCGGTCGACCACAGGCCCGAATAAGGTCTCGTACATCTCTGTCGGGCAGTGTCCCAGCGCCTCGCTGCCGGCAAGCTGCGCCGGTTCGAACCGATCCGTTACGAAAAAGACTAAAGGCTGCGGCATCCCGTTCATTTCACATCGCCAGTCCCCCGACCCGCGACATTGCACCACATTCGGCGCTGCAGGCCCGAACTCAAGGAAACGGTCATGATCAAGGAATTGATGTCGTCCCGCCGCTTCGCGCCGTTGTTCTGGGCCCAGTTCTGCTCGGCACTGAACGACAACGTGCTGAAGAACGCGCTGGTCATCATGCTGCTTTACAGCGCCGCCACCGAGCAGGGCCCGATGCTGGTCACGGTGGCCGGTGCCGTCTTCATCTTCCCGTTCTTCGTGCTGTCGGCGCTCGGCGGCGAGCTCGCCGATAAATACGTCAAGTCGGTCGTCGCGCGGCGCCTGAAATTCTTTGAGATCTTCGCCGCCGCCTTCGCCGCGGCCGGCTTCTTCCTGCATTCGATCCCGCTGCTGTTCATAGCATTGGCGCTGTTCGGCACGGTCGCCGCGCTGTTCGGCCCGGTGAAATACGCCGTGCTGCCCGACCAGCTTGCGGTATCCGAGCTCGCAACCGGCAACGCGCTGGTCGAGGGCGCAACTTTCATGGCGATTTTGATCGGCACCATCGCCGGCGGCCTGTTCGTCGCGGGCGCCAGCCACATGGGCTGGATCTGCACCGCCGTGGTCGGCCTGTCGGTGCTGTCCTGGGGCTTTGCGTCGCGGATTCCGGTGACGCAGCCGTCGGCGCCCGATCTGCCGATCACCAAGAACCCCTGGACCTCGACCGTGCGCCTGTTGCAGTCGCTCTATGCCGAGCCGCGGCTGTGGGATGGCATGGTGATCGTGTCGTGGTTCTGGATGGTCGGCGCCATCGTGCTGTCGCTGCTGCCGGCGTTGATCAAGGACGGCGTCGGCGGCACCGAGAGCGTCGTGACGCTGTGCCTCGCCATCTTCGCGATCGGCATCGCCGCCGGCTCGTTGTTCGCCGCCCAGCTCAGCCATGTCCGCCCCAATCTCGCTTTGGTGCCGATCGGCGCCATCGTGATGGGCATCGTCGGCCTCGACCTCGCCTGGGCGATCGGCCACACCTCGCTTGGCAAGGACGTCAGCGCGGCGGCGTTCGCGGCCTCGTTCGGTGGCTTCCGCATGCTGGTCGACTTCTTCCTGTTCGCCTTCGGCGGCGGCCTGTTCGTGGTGCCGTCGTTCGCCGCGGTGCAGGCCTGGACTGCGCCGTCCGAGCGCGCCCGCATCATCGCCGCCGGCAACGTTTTGCAGGCCGGCTTCATGGTCGGCGGCGCGCTGCTCGTCGCGGCGCTGCAGGCTGCAGGCCTTGCGATCGCCTGGATCTTCTTCGGCCTCGCGATTGCGAGCTTTGGCACGGTGTGGTTCGTGCTGAGCAAGTGGGGCAAGGAGGGCGTGCGCGACTTCGGCGCGCTGCTGTTCCGCGCCCTGTTCCGCGTCGAGGTCCGCGGCATGGAGAACCTGCCGGCTCCGGGCACGCGGATGCTGATCGCGCCCAACCATGTCAGCCTGGTCGACGGCCCGCTGCTGCACGCGACTTTGCCGATCGACGCGAGCTTTGCGGTCGATACCGGGATCTCCAAGGCGTGGTGGGCAAAGCCGTTCCTGAAGATGATCAAGCACTACACGATGGACCCGTCCAAGCCGCTGGCCGCGCGCGACCTGATCAAGCTGGTCGCCGCCGGCGAGCCGGTGGTGATCTTCCCGGAAGGGCGCATCACGCTGTCGGGCTCGCTGATGAAGGTCTATGACGGCACCGCGATGATCGCCGACAAGGCCGACGCCGTGGTCGTGCCGGTCCGCATCGAGGGCGCGCAGCGCTCGCATCTCAGCTATCTCACCAATGGCGAGATCAAGCGTTCCTGGTTTCCCAAGGTGACGATCACGATCCTGCCGCCGGTCAAACTGCCGGTCGACCAGTCGCTGCGCGGCAAGGCCCGCCGCAACGCCGCCGGCGCCGCGCTGCAGGACGTCATGATCGACGCCATGGTCAAGAACGGCATGCTCGACCAGACGCTGTTCGAAGGCCTCGGCCACGCCTATCGCGACCGCGATACCGGCAAGCCGATCATCGAGGACGCGCTCGGCACCAAGCTGACCTATCGCAAGCTGATCCTCGGCGCGCAGGTCTTGAGCCGCAAGCTCGAGCAGGGCACTTCGGTCGGCGAGTATGTCGGCGTGCTGCTGCCGAACTCGGCCGGCGTCGCTGTGGTGTTCATGGCGCTGCAGACCATCGGCCGGGTGCCGGCGATGCTCAACTTCTCGGCCGGCCCGGTCAACGTGCTGGCGGCGATGAAGGCGGCGCAGGTGAAGACTGTGCTGACCTCGAAGGCGTTCATCGAGAAGGGCAAGCTCGACAAGCTGGTCGCCGCGATTTCCGGCCAGGCCCGCGTCGTCTATCTCGAGGACGTGCGCGCAAGCATCGGTCTTGGCGACAAGATCGCGGGCTTCCGCGCCGGCATCGCGCCGCGCGTTGCCCGCAAGGCCAACGATCCCGCGGTGGTGCTGTTCACTTCGGGCTCGGAAGGCACGCCGAAGGGCGTCGTGCTGTCCCACCGCAACATCCTCGCCAACGCCGCGCAGGCGCTGGCGCGGGTCGATGCCAATGCACGCGACAAGGTGTTCAACGTGCTGCCGGTGTTCCACTCCTTTGGCCTCACCGGCGGCATGATGATGCCGATCCTCGGCGGCATCCCGATCTTCATGTACCCGTCGCCGCTGCACTACCGGATCGTGCCCGAGCTGATCTACCAGACCGGCGCCACCATCCTGTTCGGCACCGACACCTTCCTCACCGGCTACGCCCGCTCGGCGCACGCCTACGACTTCCGCACCCTGCGCCTCGTCATTGCTGGCGCTGAGGCGGTGAAGGAGCGCACCCGCCAGATCTACATGGAGCGTTACGGCATCCGCATCCTCGAAGGCTACGGCGTCACCGAGACCGCGCCGGTGCTGGCGATGAACACGCCGATGGCCAACCGCCAGGGCACCGTCGGCCGGATCTCGCCGCTGATGGAGTACCGCCTCGATCCGGTCCCCGGCATCGAGGAGGGCGGCCGGCTCTCGGTGAAGGGTCCGAACGTGATGCTCGGCTACCTCCGCGCGGAAAATCCCGGCGTGCTCGAGCCGCTTGCCGAGGGCTGGCACGACACCGGCGACATCGTCACGGTCGACGCCCAGGGCTTTATCGCCATCAAGGGCCGCGCCAAGCGGTTCGCCAAGATCGCCGGCGAGATGGTCTCGCTGTCGGCGGTCGAGGCGATTGCATCCGCGCTGTGGCCGCAGGCGATGTCGGTTGCGGTGACGCTGCCCGACCAGCGCAAGGGCGAACGCATTGTGCTGCTGACGACGCAAAAGGACGCCGACCGCGCCGCAATGCAGCGCCAGGCCAAGAGCGCCGGCGCCTCCGAGCTCGCGGTGCCCGCCGACATCCGCGTGGTCGACAAGGTGCCGCTGCTCGGAACCGGCAAGACCGACTATGTCGGCGCCACCGCGCTCGCCAAGGAGATCGCCGAGCAGCTGGCTGCTGCGCCCGCGCCACAGGCCGAGCCGGCTGAGGAGGAAGCCGAGACCGAGCCGGCGCCGCAGCAGCACGTCGCATGACGGACGGGTTGTGCTTTTCGGGAGCATGTTGTCAGATGGCTGGCAACTGCTCCCGCAAGAAAGCACATCCTCATGCCGCTTCCGCTCGATCCCGTCGTTGAAAAAATCATCCCGCTGCTGCCGCTGCGCGATCCCACCGTGATGACGCCGCAGAGCGCCCGCGACTCGCTGCGCGCGCTGGCCGATGCCCGCGCCGCGGTGCCGCCGCCGCCGGTCGAGCATGTCAGCGACATCGAGGTTCAGGGCGGCGCCGGCAAGCGCCCGGCGCGGCTCTATCGCAACGGCAGCGGCAGGGCGCCGACGGTGATCTTCTTCCACGGCGGCGGCTGGGTCGCCGGCGATCTCGAGACGCATGATCGCCAGGCCCGCAACCTCGTGATCGAGACCGGCGCGGTGGTGATCTCGGTCGATTACCGCCGCCCGCCCGAGACGCGCTTTCCCGGTGCGTTCGAGGATGCGTTCGCCGCCGTCCGCGATGTGGTCGCGCGCATCGGCGAGTTCGGCGGCGATCTTTCGCGCGTCGGCGTCGCCGGCGATTCCGCGGGCGGCAATCTCGCCGCCACCACGGCGCTGGCCTGCCGCGATGCCGGCATCAAGCTCGCCGGGCAGCTGCTCGTCTATCCCGTCACCGACGTCGTCGGCAATTTTGCCGATCCGACCGAGAACGCAAGATTCCCGTCGCGCGCCGAGAATGCCGAGGGCTATTTCCTGACCCGCGCGACCATGGAGTGGTTCTGCGGCCATTACCTCGCCGAGATGGCCGACGGCGCCGACTGGCGCGTCTCGCCGCTGCGCGCCAAGAGCCTTGCTGGTGTCGCGCCGGCGGTCGTCACCACCGCCTGGTTCGATCCGCTGCGCGACGAGGGCCATGCCTATGCGAGGGCATTGAAGGCGGCCGGCGTGCCGGTGAGGTATCACGAAGGCGAGGGTCTGATTCACGGCTATTTCGGCCTCGGCGATGCCTCGGAGACCGCACGGACCGAAGCGCAGCGCGCGCGCGCCGATTTCAAGGCGCTGCTGGTGAAGGGGGTGGCGTAGCTCTCTGCCTTCACCTCTCCCCGTGAAGAACGGGGAGAGGGAGAGGATAGAGCGTGCCACGCTCCTCAATCATTCCCGATCGTGTCGCCGAACAGCTCCCACGTCTCGCCGTTGAACTTTTGCAGCCGCATCGCCTCGACGGGGAAGTAGTCGGTCGGCGACGTCTTCAGCTTGATGCCGGGCAGGAACATCGGCAACGCGATATCGAGGTTCGCAGCCTGCTTCATGATGTTCTCATGGGTGAGGTCGTCGCCGCACTGCTTCAGCACCTGCACCGTCGCCTCCGCCACCACATAGCCGTAGACGATCAGCTGGTCCTGCCGATTGCCGTCCGGAAAATACGTCGTCATGAAGTCCTGCCAGGCGATGACGTCCTTATCGTCCTTCCACTGCGGATCGTTGGGATCTTTCAGCGAGTAGGACGAGATGATGCCCTTGGAATGCTCGAAGCCGGCGGGCTTCAGCACCGAGGACACCGAGGTCGAGGTCGCCGCGAGGAAGAACAAATCGGGCTTCCAGCCGATCTCGCCGATCTTCTTGATCGCCTGCGCCGCCTGCTTCGGGATCGCGTGCATGAACAGCACGTTGGCGCCCGATGATTTCAGCTTGACGATCTGGCTGTCGACCGTCGGATCGGTCGATTCATAGGTCGCCTCCGCCACCACCATCTTGGCGGTGTTCTCAGGCCCCAGGCCTTTCTTGAATCCGTTGCCGTAATCCTTGCCGGCGTCGTCGTTCTGGTAGAACAGCGCGATCTTCGCGTCCGGCTTTTGCGTCAGCACGTACTTCGCATAGACCGCGGTCTCGGCCTGGTAGGACGGCTGGAAACCGATCGACCACGGATAATGCGCATGGTCGCCCCACAGCGTGGCGCCGGCGCCGACGAACAGCTGCGGCACTTTCTTGTCGTTGAGATATTTGCGCACGGCAAGGCCGGTCGGCGTGCCCAGCGGATTGAGGATCGCGGCGACCTCCTCCTGCTCCACCAGCTTGCGGGTCTGCTCCACCGTCTTCGGCGGCGAGTAGCCGTCGTCGAGCGTGATCAGATTGATCTTGCGCCCGTTCACGCCGCCCTGGTCGTTGATCATCTTGAAGTAGGCGGCCTGCGTCTTCGCGATCACGCTGTAGGCCGACGCTGCGCCTGAGAATGGCGAGGTCTGGCCAAGCTTGATCTCGGTGTCGCTGGCACCCGTGCCGTATTTCTTCTCCGCCGCGTGCGCCTGCGTCGCAAGCGCGAGCACGGCTATGGCCGTGATGGCCTTCCATGTCATTGAGAGCCTCCCTGTGGCGTTCTTGTTGTTGGCCGGGAGAGCTTAACGACGCCGTAGCGGAGAGGCTTGCGGCGAGACGCCGGGGCAGGGATGCAGAAATGTGGCGAGGTTTGCCGCGATGTGGAATGTCGCGTTTTCTTCCTTCACCTCTCCCCGCCTACTTCACCTCTCCCCGCCTGCGGGGAGAGGTCGGATCGCATGAGCGTAGCGACATGCGATCCGGGTGAGGGGGTACAGGTACGTCCGCCAGTTCACTGGTGGAGAGAGCCCCTCACCCCGACCCTCTCCCCGCGAAGAGCGGGGCGAGGGAGAAGAGAAGTCTACCGCACCGTCACGCTGCCGGTGGTGATCGGATCGGTCGGGAGCACGGTGGCGCCGGCGCGGCTCGCAGCGGCGTTGGTGATCATGCCCGTTTGCCCGACGGTCACATTGCGGGGCGGGTGGAATTCGAGGAGAAACAGCGCAGTCGTCGCCAGCACCGCAATCGCGGCTGCGGCAATCGCAGGCACCAGTCTTCCGCGCGGATCGATTGCGCGAACTTGCATTGACCAATTCCTTCGTTGAGGTCGTTCTTGAGACACGATCTATGTGCGGTGCGGCATCTTCCCAAGAGTGCGGCGCGTGCGCCTCACGATGAGTTGTGCTGACCGTGATCTTCCTGCAACGCTGGAACGGCTCCAAAAAATTTGCGCCGAATCGCGAGCGTCGCGGGCGGCCTCGTTCGCACAGAACGCGTGGTGAGAGGTAGCGGTCTTTTGCATGCGCCTCATGTGCTCGCAATGTCGTGAGCAAGTCGCGCGCGTTAAGCATTCTTTCACCGCGCTCCGCATCGTGTGCGCTGTGTGATGCTGTGCGTGACATCTGCCGCCACTGTCTCGCCGTCATTGCGAGGCGCGTCAGCGACGAAGAAATCCATCTCTCCTCGGATCACATTGTGGATTGTCTTGCTTCACGCGCGCCGACACAGAGAAGAATCTGCCTCGCGCCTCGCGCCATCGCGCGCAGCTGACGATGCCATCAGCGCCACTCGATTCACCTGTCAGACAGCGGAGGGTAAGCGCCCGCATCCTCGCGGCCGAATCGGCCCGAGCTTTGCGGCAGGCCGCCCTCGCTTCGGAAAGCAGAGGGCGCAGGGAACGCCGGGTGCCGACACGCACCCATGGGCCCCGTGCAACAAAAAGCACGGGGGTAGGACCACAGGTACGGCCGGGTAACCCGGCGTTCCCCGCGCGGATGGTTTACGGCTTATACGTGCTCTCCCCGGCGAGACCTGGCTTGATTGTCACCGCTGCCGCGCATTCGTCATGCACGGCGCAACGCCTGCCACTGGGGCGTAGGGACCACACGACTTCACCGTCCGCGATGAAAGCCCGGATCGTCGGCCGAGGCCTTCTCGCGTCCACCGCATCCCGCTTCCAACGTCCGTGACGACCGCGATACGCCCCTCCTGGAGGAGGCGGGATGCGCTGTTTCTAATGCTGATTTCCGTAAATTGAAAGAGGAATATTTTCATCGCGGGGACTGGACAGGACATATCGCGCTGAAAATGCTGTCAGAATTCGTTCTTTGGCGCACGCGCGGCACGGCGCCCAAATTCTTCGCCGTTGTGTTCACTTGTGGACGGTCTTGCCCCCGCGGCAGGCGTAGCGTTCTTCCATCATCGCACAGACATCCTGGCAGCTATCGGTGACCGAGAACGCCCATTGCGCTCCCGCCTCACTCTTGGAATGGAGCCGCGTGATGCAGATCAAGCTTCCCGACACCCGCAGGTCCCCGCAGCAGCGCCTCGCGGATGAATCGATCCGCCTGCGCAATGAAGCCAACGCGATGCCTTCAGGCGTCGCCCGCGACCGCCTCATGCGCATGGCCCGCCAGGCCGAGACCGCCGCGAATATCGACGCATGGGTGGCCTCGCGCGGATTGAAGACGCCGACGTAGAATTAAGCGGCGGGCTTGTCTTCCTTGTCCTCCCCGCGCATCACGATCTTTAACGCGTCATCGGCCAGCGGCCGCTGCAACGCCTTGGCCTCGCTCCACGGCGCGCGCAGCCAGACATCGCGCTCCTCGTCCGTGGTCAGGATCACCGGCATCGCCTTGGCGTGGATCGGCTCGACGATCGCGTTCGGCGCCGTGGTGAGGAAGCCATAGACCAGATGCGGCCCGGGGATCGGCTTCGACTTGGTGCCGCGATCGGCCTTGGTCTCGGTCCAGATGCCGGCAAAGGCGCAGAGCGGGCGATCGTCCGACAACGCGAACCACACCACGTCCTTCTTCTTGGTCTTGGGATTCGGCTCCGGCGCATATTCGGCAAAGCTGTTGAGCGGCACCAGGCAGCGGTGCGCTTCCGTCAGCCAGCCGCGCCAGTGCGGCGATGAGGTGTTGCGGATGTTGGTGACCGGCGGCCCGCCGCTGCGCGGCGGCGGCGGCATGCCCCAGCGCATCATCACCATCTCCCGCTCGCCGCCGGCATCGCGCACCACCGGCGCCGGATAATCCGGAAACACCCCCGGCATCGACGGCAGATTGCCGACATAGCGATTGACCACGCGAAACAGCCGGAGGATGGCCTCCTGGTTCGTGGTGATGGAGTAGAGGTTGCACATTGGGTGTTAGTGCGTGTGCCTGCTGAGGCGTTGGTCCACTAGACGAAGCGGTGCGTCGGCCCACCTCATCAGCGCTTGCGATGTCTCAATCGGCTTGCGGATCGTTTTACGCTTCCAACCTTTCGGCGTAGAATTTTTGTGGTGAGAATTCTTGCAAGGGTCTCCGACTTTTTGGTCTCGCATTCCCAAATTACAATAACGTCCCAACCTAAGGCGCGTAACTCTTTCTCCACGCGCCTATCTCGTGCGACATTGGACTTAAATTTCGTCGCCCAAAACTCTGACGAGGGTGCAGATGCTTTGGGGCAGCGCGGGTGCCGATGCCAGAAACACCCGTGGACGAAGACGGCCAACCGGCGGCTTGTAAAGAGCAGATCAGGCGTTCCTGGTAGATCGGCTCTATGGAGCCGAAATCGTAGACCAAGCCCATGCGCAGCACGGCGCACCCGTACCTCCGGCGCGGTATCCTTCCCGCAGATGACGCCCAGAGTTCGCTGCAGGCGATCGAGAGCTATCGCCTGTTTCATCGATATTATCCGACGTTCTTGCACGTAGAGGACTGAGTTAATCTCGGACCAAAACAAAAACGGCCGGGTCATCGACCCGGCCGATCAAATCTCTTTCAGCTTTTCCCGCTTCTCGCGGCCGCCCCGCTCAGCTCGCCTGCTTCACCGGCGCCGGCTTGCCGACCTTCTTCTCGATCGCGCGCTTGAGTTCGAGGGCGCGGGGCGAGAGCACGTCGGCCTTGGCCTTGATCAGGAAGGCGTCGAGGCCGCCATTGTGGTCGACGCTCTTGATCGCGTTGGAGGAGACGCGCAGGCGGACGTTGCGGCCGAGTGCATCGGAGATGAAGGTCACGTTGCACAGGTTCGGCAGGAAGCGCCGCTTGGTCTTGATGTTGGAGTGGCTCACCTTGTGGCCCGTCTGGGGGCCCTTGGCGGTCAGTTCGCAGCGCCGGGACATTTGCAAAAATCCTTTTCCATCCCCGCCTCTTGCGGGCGGAGCGTGCGGTCACGCGGCCCGTGCAGGGGTTTTGAATTCGCGTCCATTTTCCAGGAACCGCGGGTGTATAGGGGCAGAATGGGAGAGCGTCAAGGTTTTATAGCGGCTTCGCCCTCGTCCGAATTGCTGGGTTCATCAGCCGTTCCAGCCACTTAACGCCGCATGAGGCAACCATATAAAGGGCGTATTCCGTTGCAACGCTTAGTTCCATACAGGACGCTCGCGTTGTCCGGCCACCTTGTTCGCCTGGATGACAAGACAGAGCGCCGATAGCAGGACCGTCAGGTAAGTGACCACCCCGATTGCCATTTTGCCTCCCTATGGGTGGCTCGTCGGCCTCCTGGCCGGCGCTTTTCTGCTGTTCGGCCCGGAGGCGTCGCGCGCCCAGGGCCGGCTCGAGGCGCAGTATGAGGCGACGCTCGCCGGTATCCCGGTCGGCAAGGGCTCCTGGACCGTCGACATCGGCGAGGAGGCGTTCTCGGCCTCGGCCCAGGGCGGCACCGCGGGGCTGTTGAAGGCGTTTTCCGGCGGCAGCGGCTCGGGCGCCTCGCAGGGCCGGATCGTCAACGGCATCCCGGTCGCCACCGCCTACAGCGCGACCACCACCACCGCGAAGAAATCCGAAACCATCCGCATGGTGCTGGCGGGCGGCACCATCAAGGACTCCGCGATCGAGCCGGAGCCGCCGGTCGATGCCGACCGCATCCCGGTCACCGACGCGCACAAGAAGGGCGTGTTCGACCCGATGACCGGCTCGCTCTTGCGCGTGCCCGGCAATGCCGAGCTGATGAGCCCGGATGTCTGCCGCACCTCGGCCGGGGTGTTCGACGGCCGCATGCGCTACGACCTCAAGCTCGATTTCAAGCGGGTCGAGATGGTGAAGGCCGAGCGCGGCTATCACGGCCCGGCGCTGGTCTGCGCAGTCTATTTCGTGCCGATCGCGGGCTACATCCCGGATCGCCCGGTGATCAAATATCTCGCCGCCCAGCGCAACATCGAGATCGCCTTCGCGCCGATCGCCGGCACCCGCCTGCTGGTGCCGTTCCGCATGACGATCCCGACCCCGCTCGGCCAGGCCATGCTGGAGGCGACGTCGTTCGTCACCACGGCCGCGCCGCCGCGCGTGGCGAAGACGCAGTAGGATTGATTTCGCGGGCCCTGCCGCACTGTTCGACCCGTCATCCTGAGGTGCGAGCCTCTTCGGCGAGCCTCGAAGGATGAATCGGCCCCGCTGGCGGCCGTCGACCCTTCGAGGCTCGCAAGAGCTCGCACCTCCAGCGACAAAGGCGAAGCCTTTGCGCGGGGGTGACGGGTTGAGCTTCGTAGCTTTGTAGCCCGGATGCAGCGAGGCGAAATCCGGGGCCGGAATACCCGCGGGTCGACTGGTCCCGCATTCCGCTTCGCTGCATGCGGGCTACGCTTGGCCGACGCAACAAACGTCACCCGAATCCAGTTGACTCTTGCCCGGTTCTGATTCGACTCGGTGACCCCTGGAACTTAAGGAATTCAGTCCGCATATCCTGTGCTTGTGGAGCCCTCTCAAACTTGATCTAGTGCCGCGGCCTCAGACCGGACCGAGATGTTGCGGTGAACGTTTCAGGCATGGAATGGAGTCAGCGATTCGGCCGCGATTCGTTCTAGACTCGTTCCGAAGCTTAAGCTGACAGCGGAAAGCGTCGCATTGTGAGACAGATTTTGCGCGAAAGGACGCGTGATCCGGGATGCCGTGTTGCTGGATCGCGCCGGAGTGACGATATTGACGGAGCGCGCTGCATGGTCTCCCTCGCGCGGAGAGTCCCCCTCACCCGGCGCGATGCGCCGACCTCTCCCCGCCTTCGCCAAGGCTTCGGCGGACACGGGCGCGGCGAGGTAATTTTCTAGGCGCGCATCCGCGCGGCACGCGGCAACAAGAAACATCTGCAAAATATGGCTTTCACATCTTCGTTCGGAACTGACCGCGCTCCCGGGGCCGGCGTCACCGCCGTGCTGGGCCCGACCAACACCGGCAAGACGCACCTGGCGATCGAGCGGATGCTGGCGCATTCGTCCGGCCTGATCGGGCTGCCGCTGCGACTGCTCGCGCGCGAGGTCTACAACAAGATCGCGGCGCGGGCCGGCGAGGACAATGTCGCGCTCGTCACAGGCGAGGAGAAGATCAAGCCGAAGGCGCCGCGCTTCTGGGTCTCCACCGTGGAGGCGATGCCGCGCGATCTCGACGTGTCGTTCCTCGCCGTCGACGAGATCCAGATCGCCGCCGATCTCGAGCGCGGCCACGTCTTCACCGATCGCATCCTCAACCGCAGAGGCCGCGACGAGACGCTGCTGCTCGGTGCTGCGACGATGCGCCCGATCATCGAGCGGCTGCTGCCCGGCGCCTCGATGGTGACGCGGCCGCGGCTGTCGCAGCTCGAATATGCCGGCGACCGCAAGATCACGCGGCAGCCGAGAAGAACGGCAATCGTCGCGTTCTCCGCCGACGAAGTCTATGCGATCGCCGAACTGATCCGCCGCCAGCATGGCGGCGCGGCCGTGGTGCTCGGCTCGCTGTCGCCGCGCACAAGAAATGCGCAGGTCGCGATGTTCCAGAACGGCGACGTCGATTACCTCGTCGCCACCGACGCGGTCGGCATGGGGCTCAATCTCGACGTCGATCACGTCGCCTTCGCCTCCGACCGCAAATATGACGGCTACCAGTTCCGCCGGCTGACGCCGGCCGAATTCGCGCAGATCGCAGGCCGCGCAGGCCGCGCCACGCGCAACGGCACGTTCGGCACCACGGGTCGCTGCGCGCCGTTCGAGCCGGAACTGGTCAACGCGCTGCAGAACCACACCTTCGACAGCGTCAAGATGCTGCAATGGCGCAACGCAAAGCTCGATTTCGCCTCGCTCGGCGCGCTGCAGGTGTCGCTGGCGCTGCCGCCCAATCATGAGGCACTGACGCGGGCGCCGATCGCCGAGGACATGCGCGTGCTCGACCATGTCGCGCGCGACGCCGAGGTGCGCGACATGGCGCATGGCGCCGCCGCCGTGGAGCGGTTATGGGAGGCCTGCCAGGTTCCTGATTACCGAAAGCTGTCGCCGGCGGCCCATGCCGAACTCGTGAGCACGCTGTACGGCTTCCTGATGCAAAAGGGGCGTATCCCTGACGCATGGTTCGCCGCCCAGGTCGACCAGGCCAACCGCACCGACGGCGATATCGACACGCTGTCGGGCCGGATCGCGCAGATCAGGACCTGGACCTTCGTGGCCAACCGGCCGGACTGGCTGTATGACCCGGAGCACTGGCAGGGGATCACGCGCGATCTCGAAAATAAATTATCCGATGCGCTGCATGAACGGCTCACGGAGCGTTTCGTTGACAGGCGGACCAGTGTATTGATGCGCCGCCTGCGGGAGAACTCAGTTTTGAATACGGAAATTGGCAAGACCGGCGAAGTGATCGTGGAAGGTCACGTGATCGGCCGGCTCGATGGTTTCACCTTTGCGCCCGATGCGGCGGAAGCCGGCTCTGACGCCAAGGCGCTGCAGGCCGCCGCCCAGCAGGTGCTGGCGCGCGAGATCGATGCGCGCGCGGAGAAACTCGGGGCCGCCCCGGACGAGCAGTTCGTGCTGACCTCCGACGGCACCATCCGCTGGACCGGCGATGCGGTGGCAAAACTGGTCGCGGCCGACGACGCGCTGCATCCGCGGCTGCGCATCATTTCCGACGAACGGCTGACCGGCGCCTCGCGCGAAGCGGTGCAGACCCGGCTCGATCTCTGGCTCAAGACCCACATCGAAAAGCTGCTCGGGCCGCTGTTCGAGCTCTCCAAGCCCGAGGATCTGCAGGGCATCGCCCGCGGCATCGCCTTCCAGCTGGTCGAGGCGCTCGGCGTGCTCGAGCGATCAAAAATTTCGGCCGAGATGAAGGATCTCGACCAGCCGTCGCGCGCCACCTTGCGCAAATACGGCGTGCGGTTCGGCGCCTATCACATCTATTTCCCGCAGCTCTTGAAGCCCGCGGCGCGCTCGCTGGCCTCGCTGCTGTGGGCCGAGAAGCAGAGCAATGTCGACATGGCTGCGCTGTCGAATGTGCAGCATCTGGCCTCAAGCGGCCGCACCTCGTTTCCGGTCGACAAGCAGCTCGCCCGCGATGCCTATCGCGTGCTCGGCTATCGCCAGTGCGGCGAGCGCGCGGTGCGCGTCGACATCCTCGAGCGGCTCGCCGATCTGATCCGCCCGGCGCTAGCCTGGCGCGAGACCTCGCCGGGCGAAAAGCCCGCCGGCGCGTTCGACGGCCGCGGCTTTGTCGTCACGCAAGCGATGACCTCGCTGACCGGATCGGCCGGCGAAGATTTCGCCTCGATCCTGCGCGCGCTCGGTTACCGCATGGACCGCCGCCCGCCACTGCCGCCGAAGCCGGTTGAGGCTGCGCCGGCGGCCGTCGAGACCACGGAGACCGTCGCGGCGGAAGCGCCGCCGGCCGAAGGCACGACTGAAGCCGCCGCAGACGCGCCGGTCGATGCCGCCACCGCGGCGACCGGCGTCGGCGCCGAGGTACCCGATGCAGCCGTCGAGGCCACGGCGGAGGCGCCCGTGGCGGAGGCCGTCGCGGAACAGCCGGTCTCCGGCGATCCGGCGCCATCAGCCGCGTTGCTGCCCGATGTCGGCTTCGCGCCCGCGCCCGCGAGCGAGGAGACGCCGGCCGTCGTCGAGCCGCAGCCCGAGGCAGTAGCCGCGCCGGCCGAGGCCCCCGTCACCGAGGCTGCATCCGAACCTGCCCTTGCTGAGGCTGCCGCGGAGACGCCGGCAGAGGCCGCTGCGGAAGCGCCTGCCGAGGCGGCGAGCGCCGAGACCGCGCCTGCCGACGCGGCCCCGGCTGAAGCCGCTGCCGCTGCCGCGCCGGAAACCCCGGCCGAGCCGCAACTGGTCGAAGTCTGGCGTCCCGGCGGCCGTTCCGACGAGCGCCGTCCGCATCATCGCGGACACGACCGCAACCGCGGCCGTCATCAGGGCCAGCAGGCTGAGGGCGGCGCACCGGCGACGGAGGGAGCCGAGGGCGAGAAGCGCGAGCAGCACCGCCGTCCGCGCCGTCACCAGGATTTCCGCCACAAGCCGCGCGAAGGCGCCCCCGCCGAGGCCACGGCCGCACCCGCCGACGGCGCGCCGGGGCGCGACAACCGCGAGCAGCGCGGCGAGCGCCGCGAGCGCTTCGAGGGCAAGGGGCGCGATCGCGACAACAACGAGCGGCGCCGCGACAACAAGTTCGGCGGCGGCGAGCGCAAGGATCGCGGCGACCGTGACCGCGGCGGCCGCGATTTCGGCCGTGACAAGGGCGGCCGCGACAAGCGCGAGAGCGGGCCGTCGCACCGGCCCTACGCCTCCAGCGCGCCGCGCGAGCGCGACCGGCCGATCGATCCGAACTCGCCCTTCGCAAAGCTCGCTGCACTGAAGGAGCAGCTCGCGGGCAATCGCAAGGAATAGGGCATAGCGTTTTCGAGCGAAGTGGATTGGACAGACAGCGCCTCGACAAATGGTTGTGGCACGCCCGGGTGGTGAAGGCCCGCACCAGCGCGGCCGAGCTCGTCGCGTCCGGTCACGTCCGCATCAACGGCACGCGCGAGAAATCGCCGGGCCATGCCATCAAGCTCGGCGACGTCGTCACGGTCGCGCTCGACAACAGCGTCCGCGTGCTCAAGGTGGTGGGCTTTGCCGAGCGGCGCGGCGATGCCGCCTCGGCGCGCGTGCTCTATGATGATTTGCAAGGCGGCCGGGAATAGCTATCTATCAAAAGTGCTTTCGAGCGAAGCGGGGACCGGTTCGCGTGAAGAAGGCGCGTCAAACGAGAATATAGTCGGCAATTCCTTGCCTTTTTGGGCCGCCGCTTCCCTTGCGGCTGGGGTATTCCTGCGCTAGGCAACCCCAGAAAAACGCTGACCGTTTCCGGAGTTTTGGATGACCTACGTCGTCACTGAAGCCTGCATCAAGTGCAAATATACCGACTGCGTCGAGGTCTGCCCCGTGGACTGCTTCTACGAGGGCGAGAACATGCTGGTCATCCATCCTGACGAATGCATCGATTGCGGCGTGTGCGAGCCGGAATGCCCGGCGGATGCCATCAAGCCGGATACCGAGCCGGGGCTGGAGAAGTGGCTCGAGGTCAACACCGAATACGCCAAGAGCTGGCCGAATATCACCCAGAAGAAGGACGCGCCCGAGGACGCCAAGGAGTGGGAGGGCAAGGAAGGCAAGTTCGAGAAATATTTTTCTCCGAATCCTGGAACCGGCGACTGATTCGCTGGTTGCGACCTGATTCGCGCGGTGTCGTGTAAGCTGACGGGCTTTGGCGCCCGTTCAGGGGCCCGGCCAGCCCCGATGATTTAACCCTAATGACGGACATATGACCGGGGCTACCCCGGATATGCCCGGAATCGGGCGTAAATCATTGATTTTTGCGGAAAATGTGCTATATTCTTGGGATTACAAGCCAAGAACCCCTGCCATGCGTATCTTGTGGCTTCGAGGTTCCCGCAAACATCGAACAGGGGCGTGGCAGTTTCCACGCGCAGGCTGTGTCACAGAAAACGCGTAAAAAGAGTGCTTCTAAGACGACCAAGAAAGCCGCTGTTGTTGCTCGCAGCGCAACCAAGGGCCGTGCCAAGGCGTCCGTGAAGGATACCAAAAAAGCGGCGGCCGCAAAGTCCTCCAAGAACAAAAGAAGCGTGATGCCAGAAAAGACTGCCAAGACTGCTGCGAAAGCGGCAGCTGCGAAGACCACTGCCGCGAAGGTCGCCCCCAAGGCTCCCGTTACCAAGACTGTTGCTGCGCCGAAGCCGGCCGCCCCGAAGGCCGCCGCCCCCGCCGCCGCTCCGAAGGCTGCCGTGAAGCCGGCCGCCGCGCCGCGTCCGGAAGAGAAGAAGGTCGTGACCCAGCGCCAGGGCTTCAAGGCCAACGAATTCGTCGTCTATCCCGCTCACGGCGTCGGCCAGATCCTGGCGATCGAGGAGCAGGAGATCGCGGGCGCCAAGCTCGAGCTGTTCGTGATCTCGTTCATGAAGGACAAGATGACGCTGCGCGTCCCGACCGCGAAGGTCGCCAATGTCGGCATGCGCAAGCTGTCGGAGCCGGCGCTGGTCAAGAAGGCGCTGGAGACGCTGAAGGGCCGCGCCCGCGTCAAGCGCACCATGTGGTCGCGCCGCGCCCAGGAATACGAAGCGAAGATCAACTCGGGCGACATCGTCGCGATCGCCGAGGTGGTCCGCGACCTCTACCGCTCGGAATCGCAGCCGGAGCAGTCTTACAGCGAACGCCAGCTCTATGAAGCGGCGCTCGACCGCCTGTCGCGCGAAATCGCGGTCGTGCAGCACTCGACCGAGACCGAAGCGGTCAAGGAAATCGAGAGCCAGCTCGCCAAGAGCCCGCGCCGCGGCGCCAAGGCCGAATCGGCTGAAGGTGAAGCCGAGGGCGATGCCGACGGTGAGGATCTCGACACCGACGGCGACGACGCCGCCGTCGAGGACGAAGCCGCCTGAGCGGCACGGCCAGAAGTTTTTTGCGGAAAGCCCGGTCGAGAGACCGGGCTTTCTGTTTTGTCCAACTGCGTCACGCTGACATCTTGGTTCGACGTCGCTCACCCATTGATCCAGGTCAATATCGCCCATCCCTTGCCACCGAGGATGTATCGGGCCGCGCTCGACGTGGCTCCGTCACTTTCGGTCCACGTGCGATGAGGAGGATCAACATGCGTCGGAGGAGGAATCTTTCGAAGGGATCAGTGACAGTCGCGGGACTGGCGGCCAGCCTCGTGCTGGGGCTTGCAAGCGTCCCTCTCAGTTCATCGCCAGCCAGCGCCGTGGTTTACTGCCAATACGTTGGCTATCCGGTCGGCTGCGTGGCGCGGGCCGGTGTCGTGCTCAGGCCTCGTCCGGTGGCGCGCGCTGCGGTCCGTCACAACGCTGGCGGCAACTTGAACGGTGGCGTCAATCGCGTCGGGGTACGGCGATAGCGCCCTTCTCCTCGACAGGTGCTGTGGATTGCGCGTAGCTCCGTAACCGGGATGCAGCGAAGCGAAATCCGGGGCGCTGTCACGGTGGATTGGGCTGTCACGATTGCGCTGCACTTCATCCGGACTGCAGCGCTAGTTGCGCGTTGCGACCAGTTTGTCGACCTGCTCCTTCAGGTCTGCTTCCATGTTGGAGATGATGTCCCGCAGCCGGCGAGCGCTGGAGAGTTGCTCCGGCGTGAGAGGGCGATCGCTGCGCTCCTGCTGTCTTCGAACCGGGTCTTCAGCGACTGAAGTCGGATTGTCGGACGGGCTCGAATAGTTTTCAGCTCGATCCGCATGGTCAGGATTTTGAGCGGGGCGAAGCGAGTTCCGCATGAGCTTTGGTTCCTTCGGTCATGATACCCGATCGGCATTCATGACGCGCAACCCTCAAATCTGGTTCCGGCGGAACCGGCAGGAACTTACCAAACGAGTGACTCCGAACAGAACTCGAAACGGCTCTCGGCGCTTATCCTATGTTAATTGCGGGAGATCTTCTCATGGGCTACGCCAAGATGTTGCGCCAAGTCGCAATTGTCGTCGAAGATGACCCCATCCAGCGCGACATGATCGCGCTCTTGCTGGAAGAGAGTCATTTCGACGTGATCCAGTGTGAGGATGCCGAGACCGCCGCGCTCGCGGTCAAGATGCGTCACCCTGCGTTGGTGATCACCGATATCGGGCTGACCGGCAAGATGAACGGCATCGAGCTTGCGCAATTCGCGCTCGACTGCGACCGGAAAGTGCGGGTCATGGTGATTTCGGGCCAGCGTCCGGCCGACGCCTTGCCCGACGGCGTCAAGTTCTTCGAGAAGCCGATCTACCCGGTGACCCTGCTGCGGGAGGCGGTGCAATAGCTTTCGCCGGAATAGTGGTCCACGCAGGACGATCCCGAGATCGAATGGCATGAGGCAGGATGCTCGCTAGGGCGGCTACTTCACCCGCTGCTTCTCCAGCTTCCGTGCCAGCGTCCTGCGGTGCATGCCGAGGCGGCGGGCGGCTTCGGAGATGTTGAAATCGGTCTCGATCAGGGTCTGGTGGATGCGCTCCCATTCCAGCGTCTTGATCGAGGTCGGGCGGGCGCCGAGCTCGATGGCGGCGTTGCCGGCGGCCTTCTGGAACGCGGCCTCGATGTCGTCGGTGTTCGACGGCTTTGCCAGATAGTGGCAGGCGCCGAGCTTGATCGCCTCCACCGCGGTCGCGATGCTGGCAAATCCGGTCAGCACCACGATCAGCATGTCGGGATCATGCGCGTGCAGCGCCTCGACGCAGGCGAGGCCCGAGGCGCCGCCGGCGAGTTTCAGGTCGACCACGGCATAGCCGGGCGATTGCTGCTCCAGCAGCGGGCGGACCTCGTCGAGCGAGGCCGCCACCGCGACGCCGTAGCCGCGGCGCTCGAACGAACGCTTCAGCGTGCGGGCGAAGCCCGCATCGTCCTCGACGATCAGGAGCTGACGTTCATCCATCCAGATGGTCTCCGATCGCAAGCGTCGAGAGCGGCAGTTCGAGCCGGACCGCGGCGCCGATGTCCGGCCGGTTGCGCGCCGTCACCACGCCGCCGAGCTTGCGCACGACGTTGACCACCAGGAACAGGCCGAGGCCGCTGCCGGGCCTGCCCTTGGTCGACTGATAGGGTTTTCCGACCTGCGGCAGCATCTCGCGCGCGAAGCCGGGGCCGCGGTCGGTCACCGACACCACCAGCGTGTCGCCCTCGCGCTCGGCCGTCAGCTCGATCCAGTCGCGCGAGACCTCGGCGGCGTTGTCGAGCACGTTGAAGATCGCCTGCTTCAGCGCGATGTCGGACACGATCGCAAGATCGGCACCGAACGCATTGCGGAAATACAGCGTGGCCGACGGCCGCGACGTCCGCCATTCCTCCACCAGCGCGGTCAGGAACGCCGCGACCGTGGTCGGCGCCGAGCCTTCGCCGCGCGCCTCGCCGGCCGACAGCAGGATGCCGGTCACGATCGTCTTGCAGCGCTGCAGCGAGGTTTCCATCTCGGACAGGTCATGCGACAGCTCGGCGTCGGAGGCGAGCGCCGGCATGCGCCGCCAGTCGCTCAGGATCACCGACAGCGAGGCGAGCGGCGTGCCGAGCTCATGCGCGGCGCCGGAGGCGAGCAGGCCCATCCTGACGATGTGGTCCTGCTCGGCGGCGTGCTGGCGCAGCGCGGCGAGGCGCGCGTCGCGGTCGCGCAGATTGCGGTTGATCCGGGTCACGAACACCACCAGCAGCACGGCGTCGAGCACGAGGCCGATGAACGTGCCGGTGATGTAGCGGCTGAAGGCATCGCCAAAGCCGTGCTGCGGCGGCGCCAGCGGCTCGTAATAGCCGGTCAGCCAAGCGTAGCTCATGCAGACCAGCGCCACCAGCGACCAGGTCGAGGGCGCATCGAGCAGCACCGCGCCGAGCGTCACCTGCAGCAGATAGAGCGAAGTGAACGGGTTGGTGGCGCCGCCGCTCAGGTACAGCAGCGTCGTCAGCGCCGCGACGTCGAGCGCCAGCGCGACCAAAAGCTCGCGGTTGTTGATGTCGGCGCGGTAGCGCAGCCAGAGCAGGCTGATCAAATTGAGCGCCAGCAGGCCGCAGATCACGGCCGCCATCGGCATCAGCGGCAGTGCGACGTCCATCCAGAAATGCACGAAGGCGATGGTGACGATCTGGCCGATCACGGCGATCCAGCGCAGCTGGACCAAGAGGGCCATGTTCTTGCGATTGGTCGCGAGGTCGGCGGGAGCGGCAAGATCGAACGGCATGCCGGCAGCCGCGCTCACGTCGGACGGCATCACCGCCGTGCCGGTGGCTGTCTTTGCGTCATGCAGATCCGATGTGCGCTCGAGCATCTGGGCCTGGGTTGCGAGACAGATTGCGGGCTGCGCCGACCAGGCGGCGCACGGCGGCGCGTCGGGAAGCGGAAACGCCGGCGCGGCCCCTGCCGCTGACGACGCGCAGGAGCGCGGCCGCCAGCATAATGGCCAGCGCGAACCATGTCAGCGCGTAAATCAGGTGGTTGTTGGGAAAGCGCACGATCGTGAGGCCGCCGACCGGGAAGCCGCCGGGGTTTGCCGCAGCATCCGCATCGATGAAGAAGGGCGCGACGTCGGACAGGCCGTGGCTGGCCGCGATCGCGGCGACATCGCGCGAATACCAGCGGCCGGCCGCAGGATCGTTGCTGCGCAGGAAGGCGCCCTTCGGCTCCGATATCCGCAGCAGGCCGGTGACGCTGACGGGGCCGTGCGGATCGCCGGCACGTCGCGTTGCGGGATCGCGGCGCTCCGGCGGCACGAAGCCGCGGTTGACCAGCACCGTGGTTCCATCGGCCTGCCGCAGCGGGGTCAGCACCCAGAAGCCGGGGCCTTCATTGGTCACCGCCTGCACCAGCGTCTCGTCGTCATTCAGGAAGGTGCCGCTTGCGGTGACGCGGCGGTATTCGTCGCTCGCCGAAGTCACCGCCGGCCAGGATGACGGGGCAGGCGGCGCGACGGCGGCGGCATTCATGCGCTGCTCGACGCGCGCGATCAGCGCCAGCTTCCAGGTCCTGCGTTCGATCTGCCAGACCCCGAGCGCCGTCAGCAGCACCACGCCCAGCATGCCGAGCGTGAGCAGCAAATACGGCGGTCTGGCAGCCCGCATCGTCACGGCATCTGGCTCATGTCGTGCACGGGCATCATGTTGACGTTGAGATGATGCATGACCCACAGCGAGCCGGTCAGCGCGATCACCACCATGACCACGGTGAAGATCATCGCCATCATGGTCCAGCCGTTCTCGGATCGCGTGTTCATGTGCAGGAAGTAGACCATGTGCACGACGATCTGGATCGCCGCGAGCACCAGCACGATCAGCGCGGTGATCGCCTTGTCGGTGATGGCACCGGTCATCACCAGCCAGAACGGCACTGCGGTGAGGACGACCGAGAGGCCGAAGCCGATCAGGTAGCTCTTCAGCGAACCGTGGGCGGCGCCGCCATGGACGTCATGGCCGTGGTCGCCGGCATCGGTGTGCACAGCGTGAGAGTCGGTTGTCATCGCAGCACTCCCAGGAGATAGACGAAGGTGAAGACGCCGATCCAGACCACGTCGAGGAAGTGCCAGAACATCGACAGGCACATCAGCCGGCGCCGGTTGGCCGCGGTCAGGCCGTAGCGCGCGGACTGCACCATCAGCGTCACCAGCCAGACCAGGCCGAAGGTGACGTGCAGGCCGTGGGTGCCGACCAGCGTGAAGAACGACGACAGGAAGGCGCTGCGCTGCGGCGTCGCGCCCTCGTGGATCATGTGGTGGAACTCGGTGAGCTCGATGCCGAGAAAGGCGAGGCCGAACAGCCCGGTGACCGCGAGCCAGAATTGCGTCGCGCCGAGCTTCGACTTCTCCATCGTCAGCATGGCAAAGCCATAGGTGATCGAGGACAGCAGCAGCATCGTGGTGTTGAGCGCGACCAGTTTCAGGTCGAACAGGTCCTTCGGCGCCGGGCCGGCGGCATAGTTGCCGCCGAGCACGCCATAGGTCGCGAACAGCATCGCGAAGATGAGGCAGTCGCTCATCAGATAGATCCAGAAGCCCAGCATGGTGCTGGCGCCTTCCGGATGCGCATGCTCGTCGATCACGTGGAAGATCGGCTCGGCGTTTTGCGCAGGTGCGGCTGCGACGGTCATGACTGGGCTCCCGCGGTGAGAACGCGCGTCCTTGCGGCTTCGACCTTGCCGACCTGGTCAGCCGGAATGTCGTAGTCGCGGTGATAGTTGAAGGTGTGGCCGATCGCGACCGCGAGCAGCGCGACGAAGCAGACCGCGGCGAGCCACCAGATGTACCAGATCAGGCCGAACCCCATCGCCGTCGCGAGGCCGGCGAGGATGATGCCGGTCGCGGTGTTGGAGGGCATGTGGATCGGCTTGAAGCCGGTCAGCGGGCGCGAGTAGCCGCGGCGCTTCATGTCCCACCAGGCGTCGTTGTCGTAGACGACGGGCGTGAAGGCAAAATTGTAGTCCGGCGGCGGCGACGAGGTCGCCCATTCCAGCGTCCGTGCGTTCCAGGGATCGCCGGTGGTGTCCTTCAGCTGCTCGCGCCTGAGAATGCTGACCGCGAACTGCACCAGCATCGCGATGATGCCGAGCAGGATCAGGAAGGCGCCGAAGCCCGCGATGATGAACCAGATCTGCAGGGACGGATCGTCGAACACGCGCAGCCGGCGGGTGACGCCCATCAGGCCGAGCACATAGAGCGGCATGAAGGCGAAGTAGAAGCCGGAAACCCAGAACCAGAACGACAGCTTGCCCCAGAACGGATCGAGCTTGAAGCCGAACGCCTTCGGGAACCAGTAATTGATGCCGGCGAACAGGCCGAATAGCACGCCGCCGATGATCACGTTGTGGAAGTGCGCGACCAGGAACAGGCTGTTGTGCAGCACGAAGTCGGCCGGCGGCACCGCGAGCAGCACGCCGGTCATGCCGCCGAGCACGAAGGTCAGCATGAACGCCACCGTCCACATCATCGGCAGCTCGAAGCGGATGCGGCCGCGATACATCGTGAACAGCCAGTTGAACATCTTGGCCCCGGTCGGGATTGAGATGATCATCGTGGTGATGCCGAAGAACGAGTTCACGCTGGCGCCGGAGCCCATGGTGAAGAAGTGATGCAGCCACACGAGATAAGACAGGATGGTGATGACGACGGTGGCGTAGACCATCGAGGTGTAGCCGAACAGCCGCTTGCCGGAGAAGGTCGCGGTCACCTCGGAGAAGATGCCGAATGCCGGCAGCACCAGGATGTAGACCTCGGGATGGCCCCAGATCCAGATCAGGTTCACGTACATCATCGGGTTGCCGCCGAAGTCGTTCGTGAAGAAGTTGGTGCCGACGTAGCGGTCGAGCGACAGCAGCACGAGCACCGCCGTCAGCACCGGGAAGGAGGCGACGATCAGCACGTTGGTGCAGAGCGAGGTCCAGGTGAACACCGGCATCTTCATCATCGTCATGCCCGGCGCGCGCAGCTTGACGATGGTGCAGATCAGATTGATGCCCGACAGCGTGGTGCCGACGCCGGCGACCTGCAGGCCCCATATGTAATAGTCAACGCCGACGTCAGGACTGTAGCCGATGTTCGACAGCGGCGGATAGGCCAGCCAGCCGGTGCGAGCGAACTCGCCGACGAACAGCGACATCATCACCAGCACGGCACCGCCGACCGTCATCCAGAAGCTGAAATTGTTGAGGAACGGGAACGAGACGTCGCGGGCGCCAATCTGCAGCGGCATCACGTAGTTCATCAGGCCGGTGACCAGCGGCATCGCCACGAAGAAGATCATGATGACGCCGTGGGCGGTGAAGACCTGGTCGTAGTGATGGGCGGGCAGGTAACCGTCGGAGCCGCCGAACGCGATCGCCTGCTGCAGCCGCATCATGATGGCGTCGGCGAAGCCGCGCAGCAGCATCACGATGCCGAGGATCATGTACATGATGCCGATGCGCTTGTGGTCGACGGTGGTGAACCACTCGCGCCACAGATAGCCCCAGAGCCGGAAGTAGGTGACGATGGCGAGCAGGGCGAGCCCGCCGGTCGCGACCACGGCGAAGGTGCCGACCAGGATCGGCTCGTGAATCGGCAGCGCTTCCAGGTTGAGGCGGCCGAAGATCAGCTTGAGGATTTCCGGGTTGTTGAACATGCGGCCCTCTCAGGACTCGGATTTCGAACGCTGGCCTGATAGCAGCGACGTCGACGGATGGGCAGGGGAGAACGCGGGAGAGAACGGCGGCGGCTGCAGCCCGACGCCGCGCAGCGGCGTCAGGTCGAGCGGTGCGGTGACCTCGCGCAGTGGCGTGTCCTTCAATTCGTCGATCGAGCAGATTCCGGCGACGAAGGTCGGCTCGCTGCCGAGCGGCGCGCCGCGGCGGGCGTATTTGTCGTAGGTCAGCGGCAGCGTGTTGTTGAGGCCTTCATGGCCGAGACCGCCCTTGGCGTCGATCGCCATCATCTCGCTCATGCACATCTTGCCGGGCTCGACGCACATATTGAGGATCAACTTGTAGAGGTCGCGATCGACCGTGCCGTAGAGCCGGACCGGATCGTTCTGGCTCGGGCGCTCGAGCTGCAAATAGTCGCTACGGCCGAGCATGTTGCCGCTGGCCTTGGCGCTCGCGACCCACTTGTCGAACTCGGCGGGCGACACGCTCTTGAAGTCGAAATGCATGCCGGAGAAGCCGGCGCCGCTGTAATTGGCGGAGAAGCCGCGGAAGGTGCCTTCCTTGTTGGAGACCGCATGCAGCTTGGTCTCCATGCCGGGCATGGCGTAGATCTGGCCGGCGAGGGCGGGGATGTAGAACGAGTTCATCACGGAGGAGGCCGTGATGCGGAAGCGGATCGGGCGGTCGACCGGCGCGGCCAGCTCGTTGACGGCGGCGACGCCGTATTGCGGATAGAGGAACAGCCACTTCCAGTCGAGCGCGACCACCTGGACATCGAGCGGGGCGTCCTTGCGCTCGATCGGCTTGTCGGCGGCGATGCGGCCGAGCGAGCGATAGGGATCGAGCAGATGCGTGCCCATCCAGGTCAGCGCGCCCAGGCAGATGATGATGAGCAGCGGCGCCGACCAGATCACGAGCTCGAGCTGGGTCGAGTGATCCCACTCCGGCTCGTAGGCCGCCTCGGTGTTGGACTGGC
This sequence comes from Bradyrhizobium ivorense, assembly GCF_900696085.1. Taxonomy (GTDB): domain Bacteria; phylum Pseudomonadota; class Alphaproteobacteria; order Rhizobiales; family Xanthobacteraceae; genus Bradyrhizobium; species Bradyrhizobium ivorense. The sequence continues at coordinate 1,711,492 of NZ_CAADFC020000004.1, read as the reverse complement.
GGTAGCGCCAGGCGAACAGCACGGTCAGCGCCATCACCGGCAGCACGATGATCAGCATCAGCACGGTGGAGATCACGACGAGGTCGCGCTGCTGGGCGGCGATGTCGCCGGCGGGCGCCAGGACGACGAAATCGCACCCGCCCAGCAGGGCCGCAAACGGCAATAAGGCCAGTAATTTCAAGGCGCGCACGGCGGACCTCACAGGATTCTTCGGCTGGAATTTTATGAGTTTCGTCAAGGGGTAGCTGCGATGCAGCAAAGTTGACATTGGACAATTTGTCCAATGTTGCAGTGCGGGATACAAGCTCAGAAAGTCAACCGGACCGCGTGGCAAAGGTTGCCTCGCGACCTCATCTCAAGGACGGTTTCGGCGCGATGGCACAGGTTCCTGCAATGGCTCACGGCACCTCGACGGCATCAGTTTACGAGCAGGCGAAACCCGGCGAGATCGCGATCGGCGTCATCATCGGACGCACGTCGGAGTTCTTCGACTTCTTCGTCTATGCGATCGCCTCGGTGATCGTGTTCCCGAAGCTGGTGTTTCCGTTCGTCAACGAGCTCACCGGCACGATCTATTCATTCGTCATCTTCACGCTGGCGTTTGCCGCGCGGCCGCTCGGCACCGTGATCTTCATGGCGGTCGACCGCCGCCACGGCAAGGGCGCCAAGCTCGTCATCGCGCTGTTCCTGCTCGGCACCTCGACGGTGGCGATCGCGTTCCTGCCCGGCTACGACACCATCGGCTATGCCGCGATCTGGCTGCTGGCGGCAGCGCGGATCTTGCAGGGCATCGCCTGGGGCGGCGCTTGGGACGGCCTCGCTTCGCTGCTGGCGATGAACGCGCCGTCGCATCATCGCGGCTGGTACGCAATGGTGCCGCAGCTCGGCGCGCCGCTCGGGCTGATCGTGGCGAGCGCGCTGTTCGCCTTCTTCGCCGGCAACCTCTCGGCGGACGACTTCTTCGACTGGGGCTGGCGGTATCCGTTCTTCGTCGCCTTCGCCATCAACGTGGTGGCGCTGTTCGCGCGGCTGCGCATGGTGGCGACCGACGAGTATTCCGAGTTGTTCGAGAGCCGCGATCTCGAGCCGGCGAGGGTCGGCGAGACCGTCAAGGAAGAGGGCCGATACATCCTTCTCGGCGCCTTCGCGCCGCTGGCGAGCTTTGCGCTGTTCCACATGGTCACGGTGTTTCCGCTGTCCTGGGTGTTCTTGTTCACCAAGGAAAGCCCGGTGCGCTTCCTGATCATCGAGATGATCGGCGCGATGGTCGGCGTGTTCGCCATTATTGCCTCCGGCATGATCGCCGACCGGGTCGGCCGCAAGCCGCTGCTATTGGGATCGGCGATCGCGATCGCGGTGTATAGCGGTTTTGCCCCGCAGCTGCTCGATGCCGGCGCGGTCGGCGAGACCGTGTACATGGTGGGCGGCTTCATCCTGCTCGGGCTGTCGTTCGGCCAGTCGTCGGGCGCGATCGCCTCGAGCTTCGCGCCGGCCTATCGCTACACCGCCTCGGCGCTGACCTCGGATTTCGCCTGGCTGTTCGGCGCCGGCTTTGCCCCGCTCGCCGCGCTGTTGCTGGCGACGCATTTCGGCCTGATCTCGGCCGGCGCGTATCTCTTATCGGGCGCGGTGTGGACCTTGGTCGCGCTGTGGCTCAGCGGCCTCCGCGAAGCCGAGGGCTGAGCCCTTGTAGCCCGGATGAGCGAAGCGACATCCGGGAAAGCTCTCATCGCGGATGCACCTGCCCCGGATTACGCTGCGCAGCATCCGGGCTACGGTTCTTCTCCTTCCCCCTGAAAGGGGGAAGGTCGGGATGGGGGTCAGCCACGAGCGACGGTGTACGCGGGGAGACATGATCCCCACCCGCTTTGCTCTAGCGAGCAAAGCGACCTCCCCTTTTCAAGGGGAGGTGGAAACGCCTCGATGAACCTTTCCCGACGTGCGCCTAATCCACCACGATCTTGACGCGGTCGCGCGGCTTGACCTGGGCGTGGGCGTCGAGGCCGTTGAGCACGCGGAAACGCTCGGCGGGGTGATCGACGCCGGCCATGCGGTGCGACAGCGATTCCACGGTGTCGCCGGGCTGCACGTTGATCACCTTGATGCGCAGCGGGCGCGCGGCCTGGATCTCCTCGAGCGTCAGGCGGCGGAACGAGTTGACGGTCTCGCGCGCGTTGCGCTCGCTCTCGGTCGACTTCTGCTTGGCGGCGAAGATGAAGCGGTAGACGTCGCTGCCGAAGCGCAGCGCGTAGACCTTGAACTGCCACTGCTCGCCATGCGCGGTGGCGGACGCCGCCGGAAAGCCGTTGATGCTGAGATCCTCGGTCGAGGATTTCTCGACGCCTTCCATCCAGCCCGAATTGAGATAGTCGCCGAGCGACTGCTCGGCCGGCACCCGCACGACGTCGAAGCGCATCGCCTGGCTGCCGCCCTCGCGCACGCCGATCACCGCCTGCGCGGTATTGTCGAGCGTGAAGTTGTCGGGCGCGGTGAAGGTGAAGCCGAGCTTGGGATGCAGGAAGCGGCGGCCGCGCACAAAACCTTCGCTGGGGTCCTCGCCATAGACGATGTTGTCGATCGCGGCGAGATAGGTCTCGCGGTCGCGCTCGCTGTTCTCCGGCGAGGTGTATTGCCGCGCCGTGGTCTGCGCATTGTTGATGCGCTCCGGCGTCGCCGGATGCGACGAGGTAAAGTCCTGGGCGCGCGGATCGAGCGCGGTGCGGCCGACCTTGAGCGCCGCATTGCGCTCCATCGCGGTCAGGAAGCGCGAGGCGCCGAACGGGTCGAAATGCGCGCGGGCGGCGATGCCGACGCCGATGCCGTCGGCCTCGAACTCCTGCTGCCGCGAGAAGCTCGCCATCGTCAGCTTGGTCTTGGCGAGCGCCAGCGCGGTGAGATCGGGGTCGGTGCTCATGTCGGTGACGACGCGCGTCACCACCGCGGCCTGCCGCGCCTGGTCCTCGCGCATCGCGGCGTGCTTGGCCAGCACGTGCGCCATCTCGTGGCTCAGCACCGAGGACAATTCCGAGGTGTCGCTGGCGAGTGCGATCAGGCCGCGCGTGACATAGAGCTGGCCGGTCGGCAGCGCGAAGGCGTTGACCGCGCCGGAATTGAGGATGGTGACCTTGTAGGTCTGATCGGGCCGATCGGAGGCCGCGACCAGCCGCTCGACGGTCTTGCTGATCAGCGCCTCGAGCTTGGGGTCGTCATAGGCGCCGCCATAGGTCGACAGGATGCGCTCATGCTCGCGCTCGGTGGCCGGGGTCTGCTGCACCACGCGACTAGGCTTCACCGGCGCGGCTGCGGCCGGCGGCGCGCCGACCTGCTCGAAGCGGCCGACATTGCCGCAGGCCGCGAGCGTCAGCGCGGCGCAGACGAGCGCCGGCGCAGCCGAAAGGCGGCGACCTGTCACTCCCTCGCGCCGTCCTTCGCGCTCAATCACGTCAAAATCTCACAAATTGTCGAGCAAACCGCCCGCGGGGGTCCGTGCGGATCTCCCCTAGTTCCCGCCGAGCACTTCAATCTGCCCCACCCGGAGCAGTTCGATTCGCGGTCCACGTCGAGCTTCCACCCAGCCTCGGACACGAATCCTTCGATTTTCGAGGGACTTGGGCGCAAGCCCGGCCGCCTCAAACGCAGGGACTATGCGCTTTGAAATCGTCGCCGCAAAGTCCTGAGTCCAGTTTCGACCGAAATTCAGGTAGGTCATTGACCCAGCTTGACGCACGGACAAAACCCTGCCCTCGACCACCGTAAAGCGCCCGATCCCGGCCAAAATATCGCCCGGACTTTCGGCGTTTTTTATGACGGTGGACGTCGCCCAGGTTCCCGATCGGGCGGCCCTCGCCTCGGCCTCCGCCGCCATCAGCGCCGCGGCACAGTCCCTGTCGGCGATGGCGGGCGACACCAGCGCGAATCCCTGTCGCAACAACTCGCTCTGTACGGGTGTCTCGCTACCAGCGAGGAAGGCGTAAGCCGGCTGCCGGCCGTAGCGATCCGGCGTGTCGTCATTGCCGCGCAAGCTCACGTCGCGCCCGACCAGCAGTGCCGACAATGTGGCCGCAGCTTTCACGCGATCCGCCACCTCGATACCGGCGAGCTTGACCTCGCGGTCGTCGTCGAGCCGAAAGCTGCGCGCATCGATCACAGCAGCGACGCGACCCTCGCCCTGCATCTCGAAATTGCATCCGGCCGCCGTAGCCCGGTCGTTGCACACGCCGATCAGCGCGGCGCACGTTGTCATCGCCAGTCCGATCGGGCTGCGAAGCGATGCTCTGTCGCGCGTGCGCGTCATGTGTTCGTCACGGCCAGCGTTGTGTGTCGCCATCATGAGCACGGGGCGGCCTTCGAGATCAACGGGTGCGACCTCGCCGTGTGATGTGTCGCAAGCCGTAGCCCGGATGCAGCGAAGCGAATCCGGGGCCGCTGTATCCGCGGATGGATCTCCCCGGATTACGCTTCGCTGCATCCGGGCTACGCGCACCGTCGCGAACCTTCTCATCGCGCGCACGATCAGCGCGCGCAGCGGTCGCCTGAACGGCTGCGTTCTTCCGCGCATTCACCATTCTGAAATCCGTGCGCGGATTGAGAATTCGTTGTCCTTGCAAGCGTTTAGACGCGCAGCGTAACTAGCTCCTAATTTTTCGTAAAGGCGACGGACTTTCGTTGCCTCTCGCATATTGCCGAGGATTGTTCGTGGCGAATCCCGTTGTCCTGACGCTGACGACCAGCGACCCGCTCCACGATTATCTCCAACTCTACATCGCGATCGAGGCGATCAGCGTCGGTGGCGGCATGGCGGCCGCGAACACCGACTACATCATCAACTTCTCGACCTCCGGCAGCGCGCGCACGCTGCAGCTGCTGGACGATCTGCCGGCCATCAATCTGATGAGCGGCTCGACGCTGACCTTCGACGGCAACTCCGACTACAACAATCAGCTCGGCGGCCAGGACTACAGCGACGTCATCGACGCGCGCGGCTATCAGGGCTTCGTCGTCACATCAGGCAAGGTGACGTTCAAGAACCTCACCATCATCAACGCCGTTGCCAGCGGCGGCAATGGCGGCGTTGGTGGCGGTGGCGGCGGTGCGGGGCTCGGTGGCGGCCTGTTCGTCGGGCAGAACGCCGACGTCACGCTGAACAACGTCAATTTCGGCAGCAACAGCGCCATCGGCGGCAATGGCGGCGTGGTCGATCCGGCCGGCGGCGGCGGTGGCGGCGGCGGCATCGGCGCCGACGGCGGCAGCGGTAATGGCGGCGGCGGTGGTGGTGGCGGCTTCGGCGGTCACGACTATTTCGGCGACCATGGCAATGGTGGCAACGGCTACAGCGAGGCCGGCTCCGACTCGCAGCATCCGTCCACCGGCGCGCAGACCTCGGGTGGCACGCCGGCAACCGTCGTCGGCCCAGGCGGCGGACAGAGCGCCGACAATTACGGCGGCAGCGGTTTCGGCGCGCACGCCGCCGGCGGTGCGAATGGCGGCGGTGGCGCCGGTGGTGTCGGCGGCGGCGGTGGTGGCATCGGCGGTGGCAGCTCGGTCGGCGGCGGCCCGTCGGGCACGCTGATCGGCTTCGGTGGTGCCGGCGGCGTTGGTGGCGGTGGCGGCGGCGGCATTTATGGCGGCGGCAATGGCGGTTTCGCCGGCGGTGGCGGCGGCTCCGGCACCGGCAGCGGCTACGCGCACACCGGCGGCAATGGCGGCTTTGGCGGCGGCGGCGGCGGTTCGAACGGCACGCCCGGCACCGGCGGCTTTGGCGCCGGCAGTGGCTCGCTCGCCGGCGGCGGTGGCGGCGGGTTAGGCGCCGGCGGCAACATCTTCGTCCAGCAGGGCGGCAAACTGACGGTGATCGGCGGCAGCCTGATGGGTGCCACCGAGACCGGCGGCACCGGCGCCAACGGCGCCGGCAACGGCTCCGGCTATGGCGACATCTTCATCCAGGGCACGATGGTCGTCACGCCGACGCACACCGTTTCCACCCTCTTTGAAGGGCTGCAGACCGTCACGACGCTCACGATCGGCGACAAGATCGCCGACGAGCGCGGCATCAGCGGCAGCGGCACCACGGGAAAGCTGGTCGTCACCGGCGGCGGCACGCTGACGCTGACCGGTGCGAGCAGCTATGTCGGCGGCACCCAGATCGACGGCGGCAATACCGTCTCGATCACGGCCGACAACAATATCGGCGGCTCGGCCGGCGCGCTGATCCTCAACGGCGGCGGCACGCTGACCACGACCGGCGGCTATAGCTTCACGCACGCCATTCAGCTCACCAATGGCGGCGGCACCTTCAACGTATCGTCCGGCACGATCGCGGCTACCAGCTCGATCAGCGGCTCCGGCACCTTCACGCTGTCGGGTGCCGGCACGCTGCAACTCGGGATGGGGCAGCTCGCCGGGCTGACCGGGACGTTCGGCCTCAGCAGCACGCATCTGTCGCTGACATCGGGCGGCACGTTCGACGACACGCTCTCGCTCAGCGGCAACTCGATCCTGTCGATCGCGAACGGTGTGACCGTCACCGACACTGCTCTCGTCACCGGCGGCGGCAATCTCGGCATCGACGGCGGCGGTACGCTGGCGCTTGGCCATGCCGCCAACAGCTACGGCAACACCACGATTTTGTCGGGCACGGTGTGGGTCACCGCGGCCGGCGCCGCCGGCACCGGCACCATCTCGTTCACCTCGGGCATCGCCGGCACGCTGAAGATCGACAACGCCGCGCTGAGCGGCAATGCGTTCACCAACACGATTGCGAACTTCAACCCCGGCCAGTCCATCGACCTTACCGGGCTGCAGTACAACACCCAGACCCCATCGCTCAACACGGTCAGCCTGTCCGGCAACACGCTGTCGGTCTCCAACGGCACCACGACCGATACGCTGACCCTTGCCGGGGTCGGCGCCGGGACCAGCTTCCAGCTTTCGCAGGATGCAAACGGCGGAACCATCGTGCAGGTGGTCTCGACCCGCGTGTTCAATGTCGCCAACGTCGCCCAGCTCAATGCCGCCATCCTGCAGATGGATTCCGGCGGTCAGAACGCCGCGCCGAATGCCAACTACACGATCAACATAACCGCCAACTTCAGCCTGACCTCGGAGCTCTACGCGCTCAATCTGTTGAGCGGATCGAGCGTCACCATCAACGGCAGCGATGGTCACGGCGGCGGCTACACGATCGACGGCCTCAACGCCCAGCGCGGCTTCTTCGTCTATGCGGGCAATGTCAATCTCGAGAACCTGACCATCCAGAACACGGTGGCGGCCGGCGGCGGCATCGTCAAGGGCGGCGGCGGCGGTGGTGCCGGCCTCGGCGGCGCATTGTTCGTCTCGTCGAACGGCAGTGCCACGATCGACAATGTCACCTTTCACAACAGTGCCGCGATCGGCGGCAACGGCGGAACCGGCAGTACCGCGTCTGCCTCCAACATCGACGGCTTCGGCGGCGGTGGCGGAATGGGCGGCAAAGGCGGAAGCAGCAGCGGTGGCGGCATCGGTCTTGGTGCGCAGGGCGCGAACTCTGCGGCCCTTCAGAACGGTGCGGGCGGCATCGTCGCCGGTGCCGCGGGCGGAGGCAAGGGAGTCGATGGCTACCTGATCCCTTTCGGGGGCGGGACGATTCTCTACTGGTATGGCGGAACGGGCGGCGCCAATGGCGGCGGCGGCGGCGCGGGTGGCTTCTACGGCGACAATAATCGCGCGCCCGGCACCGGCGGTGGTGTCGGTGGCGGCAACGCCGCCGACGGGGGCGATGGCGGCTATGGTGGCGGCGGCGGGGCGTTCGGCGATGGTGGCTTCGGCGGCGGCGGCGGCTACGCCGGCAATGGTGGCTTCGGCGGCGGTGGTGGCGTCAGCGCCCTCGGCGGCTTCGGTGGCGGTAATGGCACGTCGGGTGGCGGTGGCGGCCTTGGCGCCGGCGGCACGGTCTTCGTTCAGCAAGGCGGCTCGCTGACCATCAAGAGCGGTTCGCTGTCGAACGATGCAGGCTTCAACGCCGTCAGGGGCGGCAGCAACGGCGGCGGCCAGGCCAGCGGCTCGGCATTCGGCTCCGGCATCTTCATCCAGGGCAACAACACGCTCAGCTTCGCGCCCGGCAGCGGCGAGACGCTGACGATTGCCAACGACATCGCGGACCAGACCGGCAGCGGCGGCACCGCGGCCAATGCCGGCACCGGCGGCGTTGCGATCAGCGGCGGCGGCACCGTCGTGCTCGGCGGCAACAACAGCTACACCGGCAACACCACCGTCTCCGGCGCCGGGACGTTCGTCTCGATCTCCGCCAACGTCAATCTCGGCGCCGTCAGCAGCATCCTGAAGCTCGGCGACGGCACCGGCATCTCGTTCACCGGCGGCTTCACGCAGACGCACAACATCACCGTCGCCGGCGACCCGATCTTCAACGTCGCGGCCGGCGAGGTGGTGACCCAGAGCGGCGTCATCTCGGACGGCACGACGGCGGGCGATGTCGAGATCACCGGCGGCGGCCGCCTGGTGCTGGCGGCGCACAACACCTATTCGGGCGGCACAGTCATCGACGGCTCGATCCTCGAACTGGCGGCGAACGGTGCGGCAGGCAGCGGCGCGATCGACTTCAAGGCCAATACCGACGGCAAGCTCGTGCTCGACGCCGCGGCCTTCACCGGCACCTCGCTCGGCACTGCGATCACCGGCTTCAACGGCGGCGACACCATCGATTTCACCAATCTCGCCTACAGTGCCACGGCGACGCTGTCCTATGTCAACGGTGTGCTGCTGGTGAAGAGCAGTGGCGGCACCACGCTCGCCTCGTTGAACCTGAGCTTCGGGGCCGGCGGCTCGGCCGCCTCCCTCGTGCTTGCCTCCGACGGGGCGGCCACGCCGCATCTCGAACTGCGGTCCGAGATCAACATCACCTCGGTCACGGCTGATACCACCGGTCATCTCACGCTGCTGAACACCGGCAAGGTCGTGACCATCACGGTCAATTTCAGCGCCGCGGTGAACGTCACCGGCGCGCCGGAACTGGTGCTCAACGACGGCCGGGCCGCGACCTATGTCGGCGGCAGCGGCTCGCAGGCACTGGTGTTCAGCTACACGGTGCAGGCTGGAGACCAGACACCCGATCTCAAGGTGCAGAGTCTTTCGCTCAACGGCGGCACGATCCGGGATCCGGCCGGGCAGGACGCGACGCTGGACCATGCGGCCGCCGACCTGCATCTGGTGATCGACGGAGTGGCCCCGACGGTGTCCGTGACCCCGAGCCAGACCTCGCTGCTGGTCGGACAGGCCGCGACCGTCACCTTCACCTTCTCGGAGGCGGTCACCGGCTTTGCCCTCACCGATACCACGGTCGGCGGCGGCGGGCTGAGCAACCTCGTCCATGTCGGCGTCAACGGCCTTGGCCAGGACGTCTACACCGCGACCTTCACGCCCGACGTCACCAACACCGAGGCCGGTTCGGTGCAGGTCAACGCGTCGAGCTATGCCGACAGCGCCGGCAATACGGGCGCGGCCAGCAACACCGTCAGCTTTACCGGCGATACGCTGGCGCCGACGGTCGTGGTGACGGCCGATCACGCCACGCTGCATGCCGGCGACGCCGCGGTGGTGACATTCACCTTCTCCGAAGCAGCCACCGGCTTTACCCCGAGCGATGCCACGGTCAGCGGCGGCGGGCTGAGCAATCTCGTCCATGTCGGCGTCAACGCCGACGGCAACGACATCTACACCGCGGTCTTCACGCTCGACGCAGCCAACGCCGGAATGGGCTCGGTGAAGGTCAACGCGTCGAGCTATGCCGACAACGCCGGCAATGCCGGCGCCGCCAGCAACAGCATCAGCTTCTCCGGCGACACGCTGGCGCCGACCCTGGCCGTGTCCGCCGATCGCACTGCGCTGCTGGCCGGCCAGACCGCCACCGTGACTTTCACCTTCTCCGAAGCGGTCGCGAGCTTCGCGCTTGGCGATATCACCGTCCATGGCGGCATTTTGAGCAACCTCTCCCATGTCGGCGTCAACGGCGCGAGTCAGGATGTCTACACCGCAACCTTCACGCCCGATGCCGACAACGCGGTAGCAGGCTCGGTGCAGGTTGCCGCATCGGTCTATGCCGACGTCGCCGGCAACGGCGGAGCGGCGAGCAACAGCGTCAGCTTCAGCGGCGACACGCTGGCGCCGGGCGTCGTGCTGACGATGGACCCGGGCACGGTGCTGGCCGGACAGAATTCGACCGTGACCTTCACCTTCTCGGAGGCGGTCACCGGCTTCGGCCTCGGCGGCACCACCGTTCACGGCGGCACGCTGGATAACCTCGTCCATGTCGGCCTCAATGGCGCGGGCGAGGACATCTACACCGCCACCTTCATCCCCGATGTGGCCAATGCCGAGACCGGTTCGGTGCAGGTCGACGCGGCGAGCTATGCCGACGCGGCCGGCAATGCCGGGACGGTGGGCAATGTCGCGACCGTTGACGGCGACACGCTGGTGCCGATGGTATCTGTCACGGCCGATCACACCGTGCTGACGGCCGGCGACACCGCGCTGGTGACCTTCACCTTCTCCGAGGCGGTCGCGGATTTTGCGTTTGATGATGTTACCGTGCATGGCGGCGCGCTCGATCATCTGGTCCATCTCGGCTTCAACGGTTCAGAGGACGTCTACACCGCGATCTTTACGCCGGACGCTACCAATGCCGAGACGGGCTCGGTGCAGGTCGATCTATCAGGCTATACCGACGTCGCCGGCAATGCCGGCGCCGCCAGCAACACGGTCAATTTCAGCGGCGACACGCTGGCGCCGACCGCCTCGGTGGTCGCAACCCCGACTACGCTGCTCGCCGGCCAGACCTCGCTCGTGACCTTCACCTTCTCGGAGGCGGTCAGCGGCTTCACCCGCGACGACATCATTGTTCATGGCGGCACGCTCAGTGGCCTGACCCATGTCGGCCTCAGCGGCGCGCAGGACGTCTACAGCGCCGTGTTCACGCCTGATGCCAGCAACAGCGAGGCCGGCTCGGTGCAGGTCGATGCGGCCAGCTACACCGACGCCGCCGGCAATGCCGGCGCGGCCAGCAACACCGCTCACATCGGCGGCGACACGCGGGCGCCGACGGTGCTGGTGACGGCGGATCACACCTCGCTGCTGGCGGGCCAGACCGCGCAGTTGACCTTCACCTTCTCCGACCGCAATCTCGCCTTCGCGCTCAGCGACGTCACCGTGCATGGCGGCGCGCTCGGCCAGCTGGTGCATGTCGGCCTCAATGGGGCGGGCGAGGACATCTACACCGCGACATTCACGCCCGATGCATCCGATGCGCTGTCGGCGTCGGTGCAGGTGAAGGGGTCGTCGTTTACCGACGCTGCCGGCAACAGCAATGCGGCCAGCAACACGGTCAGCTTCGACGGTGATACCAAGGCGCCAGCGGCGCCGACGCTGGCGCTGCACCAGGACAGCGGCATCTCCGGCACCGACCACGTCACCAGCAATCCGCTGATCGACTACGCTACGTCCGACTCAGCCGACAGCCTGCAATACCGGGTCGACGGCGCGGCGAGCTTCTCGAACGATGTGCCGACGGGCCTCGCCGACGGTGTGCACACGGTGTCGGTCCAGGAGGTCGATCCTGCCGGCAATGTCAGCGCGGTCTCGAGCCTGACCTTCACGCTCGACACCACGGCGCCGCATCTTGCGGGGATCAGCGCCACGCCTTCCGGCGGTTTCGCGAAGACCGGATCGACGGTGCAGTTGACGCTCGGCTTCGACGAGGCGGTCAATGTCAGCGGCGGCACGCCGGCGCTGACATTGAACGACGGCGGCAGCGCGATCTACGACGCGGCGGCGACGGCGCTGCTCGGCGATTCCTCGAAACTCGTGTTCGATCACGTCGTGTCGGCGACCAATCACGTCTCCGCGCTTTCCGTCACCGGCTTTGTCGCCAATGGTGCGGTGGTCAACGACATCGCCGGCAATGCCGCCGATCTCTCCACGGTCTCGGCGGCGTTCGACGCGCTGCACATCAACGAGACCACGGCGCCGGCCTTCACCATCGGCGTCATCACGCGGCCGGAGCTGCACTTCAACGAGAGCGGCCAGATCATGCTCGACGCAGCCGCGTCGGCATTCATGGGCCAGTACGGCATCGAGTATCTCTATCTCGGCCTGCCGCCGGGAACACCTTATCCGCCGGTCGATATGCACGTTTGATCCCGCGCCGCCGCAACGCGTCATTCCGTAGAACGAAAAACCGATGGCGGTCACTGCGGCTTGCTGCGGTGCGGGCCATGCGGCATGATCCGGCCCGCGAAACGGACCTGAAGGAATGAGGTCCGTGCTTCACGGGAGGCTTTGGATGAGACGAGTTGTGGCCGGTGCACTGGCCTGCATGTTTGCGATCTCGGCGCATGCGGCGCTGGCGCAGGACAAGCCCCCGCTGAAACTCGGCGGCATTCTCGACATGTCGAGCCTCTATGCCGACATTACCGGTTCCGGCAGTGAAACCGCCGCCAAGATGGCGGTGGAGGATTTCGGCGGCGAGGTGCTGGGGCGCAAGATCGAGGTCGTGGTCGGTGACCACCTCAACAAGGCCGATCTCGCCGCCAACATCGCCCGCGACATGCTCGACAACCAGGGCGTCGAGATGATCTTCGACGTCGCGGCCTCCGCCACCGCGCTTGCCGCCGGCGAGATCGCCAAGGCGCGCGGCAAGATCGTCATGTTCAACGGCCCGGGCTCGATCCGCCTCAGCAACGAAGCCTGCGGCCCCTTCACCGTGCACTACGTGTTCGACACCTTCGCGCAGGCCAACGTCACCGGGCTCGCCGCGGTGAAATCCGGCCTCGACACCTGGTTCTTCCTGACCGCGGACTACGCTTTCGGCCAGGACCTGGAGAAGGACACCTCGAACGTGGTGGTGAAGTCGGGCGGCAAGGTGCTCGGCAACGTCCGGCACCCGATCAACACCTCGGATTTTTCGTCGTTCCTGCTGCAGGCGCAGGCCTCCAAGGCCAAGGTGATCGGGCTCGCCAATGCCGGCGGCGACACCATCAACGCGATCAAGCAGGCGGCGGAGTTCGGCCTCACCAAGGGCAGCCAGAAGCTGTCGCCGTTGCTCGCCTTCGTCACCGACATCGACAGCGTCGGGCTCGAGACCGCGCAGGGCCTGCTGCTGGCCGAAGCGTTCTACTGGGATCTCAACGACGACACCCGCGCGTTCTCGAAGCGCTTCATGGAACGCGTCAAGCGGGTGCCGACCTCGGCGCAGGCCGGCGTCTATTCCTCCGTCACGCATTACCTGAAGGCGGTGAAGGCCGCCGGCACCACGGATTCCGCCGCCGTCATGAAGGTGATGAAGGAGACCCCGATCAACGACATGTTCGCCAAGAACGGCCGGATTCGTGCGGACGGCCGCATGGTGCACGACATGTATCTGTTCGAGGTCAAGAAGCCGTCGGAGTCGAAAGGGCGCTGGGACGACTACAAGCTGCTGGCGACCGTGCCGGGCGACCAGGCGTTCCAGTCGCTCGAAGCCTCGCGCTGCCCGCTGGTGAAGAAATGACGCAGTTCCCGCGTCGTCATTGCGAGGAGCGAAGCGACGAAGCAATCCATGCTTCCGCGAGTGGAGAGATGGATTGCTTCGCTTCGCTCGCAATGACGGTGCGGAGGCAGTCTTTGTGCGAACCAACAACAACGAAAGGCAAAACGCCATGAGCGATAGTCAGATGGTCCTCCAATCCCTCGAGCAGGGCCTGCTCACCATCACGATGAACCGCCCCGAGCGGCGCAACGCGCTCAATCCGGACATGACGCGCGGCCTCATCGAGGCGGCGCGGCGTGCCGAGGGCGATCCGGAGGTGCGCGCGGTGCTGATCCGCGGCGCCGGCGGCACCTTCTGTGTCGGCGGCGACGTCAAGTCGATGGCGGAAGGCCGCGCGCCGCTGCCGTTTGAGACCAAGATGGCGAATCTGCGCCGCGGCATGGAGGTCTCGCGCATCCTGCACCAGATGCCGAAGCCGGTGGTGGCGCAGCTCGACGGCGCCGCGGCCGGCGCCGGGCTCTCGATCGCGCTGTCCTGCGACCTCCGCGTCGCCAGCGCGTCCTGCAAGATCACCACCGCGTTTGCAAAAGTCGGCTTCTCCGGCGACTACGGCGGCACCTATTTCCTGACAAAAATGCTCGGCAGCGCCAAGGCGCGCGAGCTCTACCTGATGTCGCCGGTGCTGTCGGCGCAGGAGGCCTACAATCTCGGCATGGTCTCCAAGGTGGTGCCCGATGCCGATATCGAGGCCGAGGCGCTGGAGCTGGCGCGCTCGCTGGCGCAGGGGCCCTCGGTGGCGCTCGGCTACATCAAACGCAACATCAACAATGCCGAGACCATGACGCTGGAAGCCTGCTTCGACGGCGAGGCGATCCACCACTCCCGCGCCGGCGAGACCGCCGACCACAAGGAAGCGGCCAAGGCCTTCGTCGAGAAGCGCAAGCCCACCTTCCAGGGCCAGTAGATCATGGCCGACTACATCCGGCTGCGGCAGATCTGCCTGGTGGCGCCGCAGCTCGCGCCCGTGATCGCCGACATCTCCGCGATCATGGGCCTCGATGTCTGCTACCGCGACGGCAACGTTGCCAAATACGGCCTCGAGAACGCGCTGCTGCCGGTCGATACCATCCTGCTCGAAGTGGTCGCGCCGTTCGAGCCGGGGCCGGGCACCGCGGCCGGCCGCTTCATCGAGAAGACCGGCGGCCGCGGCGGCTACATGGCGATCTTCTGCTGCGAGGATCCCGATGCGCGCGGCGCCAACGCCAATGCGATCGGTGTGCGCACCGCGAACGTGATCACGCATGCGCCGTATCACGGCGTGCAGCTGCACCCGCGCGACTGCCGCGCCGCCTTCATCGAGTTCAACCACACCGACGGCAGCGACGATGTGCTCGGCCCTTATCCGCCGGCCGGCCCGGACTGGCAGACGTCGATCCGCAAGGACACGACCCTGGCGCTGACCGAGGTCGAGATGCAGAGCGAGGCGCCGCAGGGGCTGGCGGAACACTGGGGCCGGATTCTTGGCGTGCCAGCAGATGGCGCTACCGTGAAGCTGCCGAACAGCACCTTCCGCTTCGTCAAGGGCGAGGCCGAGATCATGAGCGGCTTGACGTTCAGGGTCGTCGACAAAGCCAAGGTGCTCGCCGCCGCGAAAGCGCGCGGCTGCGCGGTGTCGGGTGACGAATTCTTCCTCTGCGGCGTCACGTTCCGCCTGACGGCGTGAGTTCGTAGCCCGGATGCAGTTGGTAGCCCGGATGCAGCGAAGCGAAATCCGGGGCCGCATTCTCCGCGGATGGACCGCCCCGGATTGCGCTGCGCTCCATCCGGGCTACGGATCTTGCGCTTTCTATCCCCGTCATCCTGAGGAGCGCGCTCTTGCGCGCGTCTCGAAGGATGAATCGGCCCGGCTGGTGGCCGATTCATCCTTCGAGGCTCGCCAAGGGGCTCGCACCTCCAGCGACAAAGGCGAAGCCTTTGCGCGGGGATGACGGGGATGGAGTCAGGCTACGCATCTCAGTCCCGTCACCCCCGCGCAACGGCTTCGCCGTTGTCGCTGGAGGTGGCCGCTTCTTCAGCGGCCCTCGAAGGGTCGACGGCCCCGGCTGGTGGCCGTGCATCCTTCGAGGCTCGCAAGAGCTCGCACCTCCAGCGACAAAGGCGAGCCTTTGCGTGACGATGACGGGAGAGTGATTGAGCGCGCGGCCACGATCCAATATCGTCGCTCACAACAACAACAATGGAACATCCCCCATGCCGCATCCGCTCGATTCCTTCTTCGCACCAGAAAGCATTGCGCTGATCGGCGCCTCGCGCGATCACGAGAAGATTCCCGGGCGGCTGCTCGCGATGCTGCGCAAGAACGGCTATCCGGGGAAACTCTATCCGATCAATCCGAACTATGCGGAGATCGACGGCCTGCCATGCTTCAGACAGGTCGCGGAGATCGGCGCGCCGATCGATCTCGCGGTGATCGTGATTCCCGCCCGCGCGGTGCTGGCGGCGCTGCAGCAGTGCGCCGACGCCGGCGTCAAGAACGCCGTCATCATCTCTTCGGGATTTGCGGAGGAGGGCGGCGACAGCGCGGCGATGCAGGATGCGATCGTGGCGCTGGCGAAGCGGACGGGGATGCGCATCTCCGGTCCGAACGCGGAGGGCTTCTATAGCGAGGTGCAGAAGGTCGCGGCGACCTTCAGCCCGACCGTCGACGTCAAGCCGGACCATGTCCCGCTGATCGCGACCACGCGGCGGATCGGCATCGTCGCGCAGAGCGGCGGCATCGGTTTTGCCATCAAGCATCGCGCCAAGGCGCTTGGCGTCGCCATCAGCTACGTCGTCAGCGCGGGCAATGAGAGCGATCTCGGCGCCGGCGAGTTCCTCGACTACATGGTGCAGGATGCCTCGACCGACGTGATCATGCTGTTCATCGAGGGCATCCGCGACGTCGACAAGTTTCTTGCCGCCGCGAGGCGCGCCGCCGAGCTGCGCAAACCCGTGATCGTGACCAAGGTCGGCCGCTCCGGCGCCGGCGAGCGCGCCGCCGCCTCGCACACCGCGAGCATGGCGGGCTGGTCGGCGGCCTATGACGCGGTGTTCGCGAAATACGGTTTCATTGTCTCCAACGATCTCGATGAAGCGGTGACGATCGCGGCGGTGCTGGCCAGCAATCCGCTGCCGAAGGGCGACCGCGTCGCGGTGCTCACCGTCTCCGGCGGCGCCGGCATCTGGGGCGCCGACACCGTGTCGCTGCAGGGCCTGCGTGTGCCGGAGCTGTCGGCCGCGGCACAGGAGCAGATCAAGCAGTGGATGCCGTCCTACGGCGCCGCCGGCAATCCGGTCGACGTCACCGCACAAGGCGTCGCCTCGGGGGGACTGCAGAAGAGCATCGAGCTGTTCGATGCATCGGACGAAGTCGACGCCACGCTGGTTGTGCTGTCGCTGTCGAGCGAGGTGCGGATGCCGTTCAAGGAGGCCGAGCTCAAGCCGGTGATCGCGGCGCAGCACAAGCCGGTGGTGTTTTATTCTTACACGCTGCCGTCGCAATTCGCGCGGCAGGAGCTCGCCAAGTCGGGCGTCGTCGTGCTCTCGGGACTCACCCATATCGGCGTCGCGATGCGGCGGCTGGCGGATTATGCCAGGTTCAAACCGGCGCCCGATGTGATGACGCCGGCCGGCGGTGGGCGCGACCTCTCCGCGCATCTGACGTCGAAGACGCTGTCCGAGCACGACAGCAAGGCGCTGCTGCGCGCCGCCGGCATCGCGCTGCCGGACGAAGTGCTGGTCACCGGGCGCGACGGCCTCGATGCGGCGATCGCGCGCGTCGGCTTCCCGCTGGTGCTGAAGATCCAGTCGCGCGACATCCCGCACAAGAGCGAGGTCGGCGGCGTCCGCGTCAACATCGCGGCCAAGGGCGAGGCCTTCACCGCCTATCGCGACATGCTGGAGAGCGTGCAGCAGCATCGGCCGCTGGCTGCGATCCAGGGCGTGCTGGTCGGGCCGATGGCCAAGAAGGGCGTCGAGATCATCGTCGGCACGATGACCGACAGAACGTTCGGGCCGATGGTGATGGTCGGCCTCGGCGGCATCACCACCGAGCTGTTCAAGGACGTGGTCTATCGCCCGGCGCCGGTGAGTGCGGCGGAAGCGACCACGATGCTGCAGACGTTGAAGGCCGCGCCATTGCTGCAGGGCTTTCGCGGCGCGCCGAAAGCTGACGTCGCGGCATTGTCACGGCTGATCTCGGAGATTTCGGTGCTGGCGGCAGATCACGCGAACGAGATCGCGGAGATCGAGGTCAACCCGGTGCTGGTGCACCCGGAGGGGCAGGGCGTCACCATCGTCGACGCGCTGGTGGTGCCGAAGAGTTAGCGCGCTCCCTCCCCACCGTCGTCCCGGCGCTGGCCCCTAGGGCATGCATACATCTGGTGCGAGGGCTTACAGGTCAGGAAGGCACCACCGGATGGGTTCCCTCCCCCCTTGCGGGGTCCGAGGCGAGCGGAGCTCGCTCTCGAGGTTAGGGAGAGGGGTAAGCCGCGCGGGCGGTGTTTGTGGCTTACCCCTCTCTCCAACTCTCCCCCGCAAGGGGGGAGAGAGCCCTCCCACCTCCCGTGTAGCCTTAAGCAAAGACCGGCTGGGTGATGAGTGAAATGTGTGCATGCCCTAGGCCTTCGCAGGGACGACCGTGTTGAGGGGCCGGCGCCTGCGGCTTACCGCCCCTTGAAATTCGCGACGCGGCGTTCGGCGGTGGCCTTGACGCCTTCCTTGAAATCTTCCGTCGCGCGCAGCTTGGTCTGCTCGACCAGCTCGTGGTTGGTGGCGGCGAGGACGCGGTCGGCGAGGCCGGCGCGCATGGTGGCGCGGGTCGAGATCAGGCCGAGCGGCGAGCATTCGGCGATCTCCTGCGCGAGCTTCATCGCCTCTGCGCGCACCTGGTCCTGCGGCACCAGCACGTTGGCGAGGCCCCAGCGATAGGCCTCCTCGCCGGTGACGCGGCGGCTGGTGTAGAACATCAGCTCGGCGTTATTCTTGCCGATCAGCTCGGGCAGCGTGGCGGTGAGACCAAAGCCCGGATGGAAGCCGAGCTTTGTGAAGTTCGCCGAGAAGCGCGCCTCGGGGCAGGCGACGCGGAAGTCGGCTGAGACGGCAAGGCCGAGGCCGCCGCCGATCGCGGCGCCATGGATCGCCGCGACGATCGGCTTCTTGTTGCGGAAGATGCGCACCGCCTGGACGTAGAGGTGGTTGATCGGCAGGTTGGAGGCCGGATCGGTCTTGGCGCGCTCCTCCTGCTCCTGCCGCGCAGGATCGCCGAAATTGGCGCCGGCGCAGAACGCCTTGCCTTGCGCGGCCAGCACCGAGGCGCGGATCTCGATATTGTTGTCGAACTCTTCCAGCGCGTCGGCGATCTGGTTGATCAGTGCGACGTCGAAGAAATTCAGCGGCGGCTTGCGGATTTCAATCAGGCCGACATGGCCGTGGGTCTCGACGCCGATATCCGTGTATTTGGTCATGTCTTCTCTCCGTAAGGCTTCAATCTCTCGGCGCTCGTCACCTCTCCCAAGGGGAGAGGTCGATTTGCGCCAGCAAATCGGGTGAGGGGTTGTGCTCTCTCATGGGACCGTAATCCCTCACCCGGCGCTGCGCGCCGACCTCTCCCTCCGGGAGAGGTGTGAGTGATCGCGGTGAGATCGTCGGTCCCATCGGGTGTCAGCGCAGGCCCAAACCGCGGGCGATGATGCCGCGCAGCACCTCGGTGGTGCCGCCCTGGATCGTCAGCTTGGGCGCGGTCTTGATGGCGAAATCGAGCTGCTTCTCCAGCGTCTCGCGGTTGCTTGCGGTCTCCTCGACGAACGCCGCGAGATCGCGCACCCGGTGCGGCAACTGCTGCTCCCACACCGTGCCGATGTCTTTCACGATCGAGGCTTCCACCACCGGCTCCTTGCCGGCCTGCAGCATGCCCGCGACCGACACCGACATGCGGCGCATGGTGTGGACCTGCGCCACCAGTCGGCCGATGCCTTCGGCGGAGCGGGTGTCCGGATTCTTGCCGACCGCGCGCACCAGCTCGGTCAGCACGTAATAGGTCTCGAGGAAGCGCTCGGGCCCTGAGCGCTCATAGGCGAGCTCGCTGGTCGCCTGCTTCCAGGCGCCGTCGACTTCGCCGAGCACGTGATCGTCGGGCACGAAGTAGTCGGTGAACACCACCTCGTTGAATTCGAACTGGCCGGTGATCTGGCCGATCGGGTTCACCTTGATGCCCGGCTGCTTCATCTTGACCAGAAATTGCGTCAGGCCGTGGCGGCGGTTTTCCTTGGTCGGTTGCGAGGTGCGGAAGATCGCGATCATGTAGTCGGCGATATGCGCCGACGAGGTCCAGATCTTGGTGCCGTTGATCAGGTAGCCGCCGTCGGTCTTGGTCGCGCGGGTCTTCGCCGCGAACAGGTCGGAGCCGGAGTTCGGCTCGCTCATGCCGATGGCAAAGCAGACCTCGCCGCGGCAGATCCGCGGCAGGATGTCCATCTTGATGTGCTCAGGCGCGTACTTCAAAAGCACCGGCCCGCTCTGGCGGTCGGCGACGAAGAACCGCCGGGTCGGCGCGTTGGCCACCCGCATCTCCTCGGTCACCACATAGCGCTCCAGGAACGAGCGCTCCTGGCCGCCGTACTTTTTCGGCCAGGTCATGCCGAGCCAGCCTTTGGCGCCGACGCGGCGCGAAAACTCCGGCGCGTCATTGTCCTCGCGGTTCGGCGCATGGGGATCGAAGGTGCCGGCGGCGATTTCCTCGGCGAGGAAGGCGCGCACCTCTTTACGAAGCTGCTCGCATTTTTCCGGCAGGCGGATCGGATCGAAACGAAGGGCTGCAGTCATGATGTCCAGTCCTGATCTTTCTGCCTGATCTCAGCGCGAAGCCACCAGCGGCCACAATTCGTCGGCGCCGCGGTTCGCCACCAGTTTGCCGAGCTCGACGGCCCAATAGCTTTCCGAGCCGAAATCGTCGCGCCAGGCCAGCGCGCGCAGCGAGTAGCGGTGCAGGATGTGCTCGCTGGTGAAGCCGATCGCGCCATGCACCTGGTGCGCGATACCGCCGCCCTTCTCGGCCGCTTCCGCGCAGCGGATCTTTGCCGACGCTGCCTCGAGGAACACCGCGTCATTGTCGAGCGATTTGGCGTTGACGATGGTGTCGGCCGCCGAGGTCGCGGCGGCGAGAGCAGCGGCGGATTCGCCGGCGAGGCGGGCGAGGTTGTGCTGCACCGCCTGGAATTTCGAGATCTTCTTCTCGAAGGCGACGCGCTCGTTGGAATAGTGCACCGAGATGTCGAGCATCGATTCTAGGCTGCCCGCGATCTGCAGGCTGCGCACCACGCCGCCCATCAGCATCAGCGTGGTCTGCTCGAATCCCTTTGGCGCGGGCTTGATCGTGGCCGGCTGCACCTTGTCGAGCGTGACGATGTCGCTGTGATCGCCGCCGAGCCCGATGCCGGATTCGATCCGGCATTTCGCGGCGTCGACCAGCGCGATCGAGACGCCGTCCTTGCTATCGGCCAGCACCGCGAAATGCTTTGCCTCTTTGGCAAACGGCACGCCGCGGGCGCGGCCGGAGAGGGAGCCGTCGGCGGCCAGCGTGATGCGGTCCTTCGGGCTCGCGGGCAGCACCGTCATCTTGCCTTCGGGCGAGGCGATTTGCGCCTGTGTCAGCAGCCAGCCGGCCAGCATGGTTTCGGCCAGCGGAACGGCGATGGCGTGGCGGCCGGCGACGTTGAGAACCGCAAAACCGTCGGCGAGGCTGGCGCCGGAACCGCCGAGTTCGTCAGGCACCCAGGAGAGCGGCAGGCCGGCTTCGGTCAGCGCCTGCCACAGCGGCGCCTTCCATGCGCCCTGCTTGTCGTGATTGATGGTCTGGGCATCCGCGAGATCGGCGAAAATCTTGTCCGCGGTCTCGGCGACGATGTTCTCACTCTCCGCCACAGCGTTCCTCATGTTGATTGGCGCAAGGCGCCGTGCGGCGGGCCCTGCTTGCGCTATTTGTCTTGCGCTCAATGATGAGGAAAAGCCATAGCCGTGACAAGCATTGCCCGCAGGGCCACTTGCGCAGGTGGCATGCGATCAGCCATGCAATGAATTAATTCCGCAGTGCGGATTTCGCAGTTTCGCGGGCCAGATTTTTCAGGGATCCGGCTGCGCGATATGGTATGCCACCGCAATTCATCTGGCTCACAACAACAAGGAAACGCAGATGTCGAAGGAAGGTTTGTGCGCGATCGTGACGGGGTCGGCATCGGGGCTTGGTGCCGCCACCGTGCAGATCCTCGCCACCGAGGGCGCGCGCATCATCGTCAACTATTCCAACAGCAAGGCGGAAGCCGAGGCGACCGCGGAGGCTTGCCGCAAGCAGGGCGCCGAGGTGCTGGTGGTGCAGGGCGACGTCTCGCGTGATGAGGACTGCAAGAAGATCGCGGCCGCCGCGCAGGGCTGGGGCCGCCTCGACGTGCTGATCAACAATGCCGGCACCACCAAGCATGTGCCGCATCACGATATGGATGGCCTCACGGCGGAAGATTTTCAGCGCATCTATGCCGTCAACACCATCGGCCCGTTCCAGATGGTGCGCGCCGCGCGAGCTTTGCTCGAGGCCGGCGCGAAGGCATCGGGCCGGCCGTCGGCGGTGGTCAACGTTTCCTCGGTCGCCGGCATTTCCGGCGGCGGCTCGTCGGTCGCCTATGCCGCGAGCAAGGGCGCGCTCAACACCATGACACAGTCGCTGGCGCGCGCGCTGGCGCCGCTGATCCGCGTCAACACCGTCTGCCCCGGCTATATCGATACGCCCTGGTTCACCAAGGGCCGCGGCGAGGCGGGCGCCAAGCAGGTGCGCGATGCCGTGGTGGCGCGGGTGCCGCTGAAGGTGGCGTCGACGGCCGAGGATATCGCCAACCTGGTCTGCTTCCTGGCGAGCCCGGCGTCGAGCAACATGACCGGCGAATTCGTCCGCATGGACGCTGGCATGCATTTGATTCAGTAAGGCGCAGCGACTCAGCGCTTGCTGGTGATCGCGCCAAGTGAGGTGAGCACATCTGTCAGGCTCCCTCTCCCCTTGCGGGAGAGGGTGGGGAGAGGGGTGGCCGCGGGCGAGATGATTGGTGGAGGCTTTGCTCTTGTAATCTTGAGCTCGCGTCATCGGCACTCGGTGGAGAGAGCGCGTCGTGTGGTACCCCTCTCCCCAGCCCTCCCCCGCAAGGGGGGAGGGAGCCCGGCTAGCGTGCTCGCCTTACGATACAGTGCAGGCGCGGTGAAGCAGCGCTCAACGCCCCCGTCATTGCGAGCGTTAGCGAAGCAATCCATCTGTCCGCTTGCGGAGGCATGGATTGCTTCGTCGCTTCGCTCCTCGCAATGACGGGACGTGACGGCTCCGCCGTCACTTGTTACCCGGATCCGAAATCACCCGCGCGGCGACCAGCCGGTTCCAGATGAACAGCACCACCAGCGCGCCGATGGTGGCGGTGATGAAGCCGGCACCCTGCTCGGGACCGTAATGGCCGATCGCTTGTCCGACCCAGGTTGCGAGGAACGCGCCGGCGATGCCGAGCACGGTGGTGAGGATGAACCCGGTCGGGTTGTTCGGCCCCGGCGACAGGAATCGCGCGATGATCCCGGCGATGAAGCCGACGATGATGATCCAGATGATGCCGCCCATGTTGATCGCCCTCCGCTGAATTCCGTCACAGCCTGCCGTGCAGCTCGTCGCCGCTCGGCAGCCGGCCGTCCGGCGTCAGATGATTGATCGCGTCGGGCAGATACTGGCTGAGGCCCTGCAGCAATTCATCGCGCGACAATCCGCTCTGCGACGCCAGCGAGTTGATCTGGTCGGCGCCGAGCGCGTTGGCGAGATCGCCGGGTTCGATCGACTTGTTGGGACCGTTGCTGACCCAGGAACTGGCCGTGTCGCCATGGCCCTTGTCCTGCAGCTGCTGGAGCAGGTCGTTGAGGCCGCCGCTCAGCACGGTGCCGGCCGCGCCGCCTGCGAGCAGGCCGCCCAGTCCGCCCTTGAGGAGATCGGAGAGCCCGCCGCCGCCGGCTCCGCCGGGCAGGCCTACGGTGACATTGCCGGGCAGCGGCGGCGCCTGAGCCGGCTTCGGGGTCGGGGCGGCCTCACTCGGCTGGCCGCTGCCGCCGAAATGCTTGACCGCTTTCCAGGCCAGCAGTGCCAGGATGGCCATCGTGATCGGCGACATTCCGCCGCCGGAGCTATCGGATTGTGAGCTTGGCGCGCTCGGGCCGCGGGGGCCGTTCTGCATGCCGTTGAGTACGTCGAGCAAACCCATGTCGTTTCCTCCTGCCGCAACCGTGCCCCGCCGCGGAAACATAGCTGCGGGCCATGACGGTTACAAGGCGACGAACCGTCCGGACCCGCGGCGCGTTGAATAGGTCTCCACCCCGTGCTCTGCTATCGAGCCTTGATGAACGGATGTTGGGTCAGATGAACGAGAACCGGCCGATCGGCATTGCAGGCGCCGGCAGCATCGGCTGCTTCGTCGGCGGTATGTTGGCCGCGGCCGGCCGCCGCGTTGCGCTGCTGGCGCGGCCGCGGGTGGTGGAAGAAATTACCACCAATGGGCTCCGCGTCACCAATTACGACGGTGCCGAGCAAAAGCTAGCCGCTGACCGGCTGATCCTGTCGGACGATCCGTCGATCTTCGCCGATGCGCAGATGGTGCTGGTGACGGTGAAGAGCGCCGACACCGGCGAGATGGCCGAGCTGATCGCGCGCCATGCCGCGCCCGATACCGTGGTGGTCAGCCTGCAGAACGGCGTCGGCAATGTGCCGGTGCTGCGCGAGCGCCTCGCCGGCCGCAGCGTGCTCGGCGGCATGGTGCCGTTCAATGTGGTGGCGCTCGGCGACGGCCGCTTTCATCGCTCGACCTCGGGCGACATCGTGATCGCCAACGACGACGCCGATACCGCGGCGCGCCTCTCGGTCCCGGGCCTTGCCATCCGCGCGACCGGCAACATCGACGGCGTGCAGTGGGGCAAGCTGATCGTCAACCTCAACAACGCGCTCAATGCGCTGTCCGACATTCCACTGCGCCAGCAACTCGCGCAGCGCAACTGGCGCTGCCTGTTCGCCGACCAGATGGCGGAGGGGCTGGCCGCGGTCCGCGCCGAGGGCATCGCGCCGGTGTCGCCGACGCCGCTGCCCTCGAGCTGGATGCCGCCGCTGCTGCGGTTGCCGGATGCGGTCTTCGAGATGCTGCTCGGCCGCACCATGAAGATCGATCCCGAGGCGCGCTCCTCGATGTGGGAGGACCTGCAGCGCGGCCGCCGCACCGAGATCGACTATCTGCAAGGCGTCATCACCGCGATCGCCGATCGCCGCGGCCTCGACGCGCCGCTGTCGCGCCGCGTCATCGCACTGGTCCGGCAGGCCGAAGCCAACGGCAAGGGCTCGCCCGGGCTGACGCCGGAGCAGATCCGCGCGGGCAGAGCATGATCCGGAAAAGTGCGAAGCGGTTTTCCGAATCGATCACGCTCCAACAAAGGGTGCGATGGATTGCGTTCGGAAGGAGAGTGGCATGAAAGCGATTGTCGTGATGTTGGTGACGATTGCAGGACTCAGCTCAACCGTTGCACACGCCGCGCCGCCGACCGTGGTGCCGTCACCGGGCTACGACGCGCGGCTGCAGGAGCAGCGCGCCGCGAGGTCGGCGCGATCGGGCGAACAGATAACCCCGCTCGCGCGGCCAATGAAGCACCACCACAAAAAGCGTGCGCGAAACTAGGCGAACGGCTCCGCTTCACCGCTCCCCGCGAGGGGGCGTTTCCAACATTTCGGAATATTGGAAGAATATCGCTGAGTTGCCCGACATGTCAAGTGCCGAACGCCGGCCGCCGCCGGCTACTTTGCATGGGGTTGTTTTTCGGCATTTTTGGCAGGCGCCCCCTGCGGCGATGCCGGCTGTTGTTCGTTCGCGGATGAATCCTCTATAGATGCCCCCTCCCATCCCGCGCCTTGCAAATGTCGCATGGCGGACAAGGCACCGACAACCCACCGCATCACCCCACGCAATGATCAGACGATTTGAAATGAGATCCGCCGTGCTCGCGCTCGGTCTCGTGTTTTGCTTCGCGACGACGGCCGGTGCCGCCGACTATGCCGGCGCCATCAGTAGCTATCGGCGCGCCCATGCCATGCCTGCGGTGAAGCTCGATGCCAGGCTGAATGCAGTGGCGCTGAAGCAGGCGCAGGCGATGTCGGCGAGCGGATCGGTCAGCCACTCCGCCGGCGGCAGCTTCTTCACCCGCATCAAGCCGCTGAAGAAGCGGCGCGCTGCGGAAAACATCGGCGCCGGCTTCATCGCTTTTGCCGAGATGCTGAAGCAGTGGGAGAATTCGGCGGGGCATCGCGAGAATCTGCTGATGCCGGGCGCGAAGCGCGTCGGCGTCGCCTTCGTCGACAATGCGAAGTCGCCGTACCGCAGGTTCTGGGCGATGGTGATCAGCGACTAACGCGAGGTCGTCAGCCGCGCTTCGCGGTCCGGCTCGGCGTCGCCGGCGGTGCGGGCTGCGGCGTGAAGATCTTCTTGAGATCATCGAGGCTCTGCGACAGCCGCGGCCATTCGCAGGAGAACGTGTTCTTGGCGCATTGCGCCGCGCGGATCCGCGCCGCCTGCTTGACCGGGCTTGCGACCGGCACCGGCACCTTCTCGGTCGGGCTGCGCAGCGATGCCTGCTGAAGCTGCGGCGGATGCTGCTGCGGTTGCGGCGGCGGCTCCGGCGCCTTCTCCTGCTCCTGCAGCTGCTTGGCGTTGAATGCCGCGACGATGCTCGAGCGGCGCTGCTTCTCGAGATAGGCGGTGTATTCGAGGTCGATCCGCTTCTGCTCTTCCGGCGTCGGATTGGGACCGGCGATGTCGTAGCTGCGGTCCTGCATGAAGTCGTAATAGGTGTAGCCGCCGCCCGGCTTGCGGCGTCCGGCGAATTTGGAATTGCACTCGGCGAGCTGCGCGGTCTTGTCTTGCTTGGTCTTCGCCTTCTCGGCGAGATCGGCGCAATCCTCAAAATCCTTCGGTGAACTGCGCCACCATTGCGCGCGCGCCTCCGCGGACGCCAGCATCAAGCCGGCGGTACAAACGGCAACAGCCAACGTCGATGATCGTGACGGCATCACGGACATTGAAACCAAACCTTGGGAACACAGATTTTACCGATTGTCGCCATTTTGGTGACGCTTGTCACCCCCGGAACCCGATGATTTCGGTGCGCTGCGGAACGGCAATTTCGTCGCTGTGTCTGATGGAACACAGCCTTTCGCATCTCCGCCACATTTGAAGGCGTCTTAAGCGCGCTGGCGTGCAGAACTTCCGAACAATTCGTGTCGAATCCTTCACTTCACCTTGTGCAGCAGCGCCACCAGTTCCGCCTGCCGGTGCGTGCCGGTTTTCTGGAAGATCGCCTTCAACTGATTGCGCGCGGTGGCGAGCGCAACGCCGGCCTGCACGGCCGCATCCTCGACCGAATCGCCGCGCGCAAGCCGCGTCGCGAGACGCGCCTGCGCCGGCGTCAGCTCGAAGGTCGCGGCGAGCAGCGCCTGGTCGAATGCGGGATTACCTTCGAGGTCGCGGATCAAGAGGATCGCGCGGGCGCCGAGGAACGGCGAGCGCGCTGCCGGCAGCACCGGCTGCATCTGGATCACGATCGGCCGCTTGTCGATCCTGCGCACCACGATCGGCGATGACGGCAATGGCTGCAGGTCCGAGGTGTGGGCGAGCTGATCGATCAGCCGCGTCAGGTCGGCATTGGCCTGGCGGTCGCGCAGCGTCAGCCGATTGTTGCGGATCGCAAGTTCGGGGCCGAGACAGGCCTCGGCCTGGCTGTTCATGCCGATAATGGCGCCGAAGCGGCCGACGGCAATCGCCGCGACCTGAATCAGGTCGAGCGCGCTGGTGACGCCCGACAATGCGGCGCGGCCGGCGACGGTGGACAGCGTCGCGGCTTCGGTGAGCCGTCCCGATATTCTCGCCAGCGCCTTGATCTCGTCGGCCTCGAACATGCCTTCCTTCGGCGAGCGCTGGATGGTCAGCGCCCACAGCGCCGGACCGGCGTGGAAGCCGACGCCGGCGAACCATTTCAGCCCGAACTCGCCGAGCGTGGCGTAGAGCGGATCGCGCAGCATCTCGGCTTCCGACTCGAACAGATCGCCATCGGTGATCACGGTGGTGCCGGCGATCATCAGCGGCACGCCGCGGGCGGCGCGGATGTCGGTGCGATGCAGGTTGGTGGGGAAGTAGATCCTGGTGAAATAATCGGTGATCGAATCGGTGCGCGGAATGTCCTCGGTGCGGACATCGCTCTGCAGCATCGCCGCGCCGGTGGCGCCGACCGCGGTGCAGACCTGGTCCATGAAGGACGGCCATCCCGCGGGATCGAGCACCACGTCGCCGAGGCTCGCAGTCACATGGTCCAGTCTGCGCAGGTCGATCAAGGCTCAGCTCCGCCCGATGCAAGAAGCCGTTTACTTCGCGAGACGAAACCCGCTGCACTCGCTTACGCCCGCTACCGTGCTTAGGAAAGCCGGTGCCGCCCAACTTGCAAGTTAAATTACCGCCAGGGATATGAGCTGCTTCACCAGGCCCGGATATTTCGGCGCGAAATCGCCCGATTTGGCCTGTTTGCGCCGTGGTTTCCTGCGACGGACCGCTAGCTGCGGTGGCGATCGGCCTCAGCCAGCGCCACGCGGCAGAAGCTGGCCGCGGCCGCGACCACCTCCTCGAGCGGCTGCGGATACGCCTTCGACACCCAGCGCAGCGCGATCGAGATCACCGCGCCGACCATGCCGATCGAGAGCAGCGCGGCCGCTGACGCCTTGTCGCCGCGTTTCGGATCGCTCGCCGGCGGCACCAGGATGTTGCTGAAGGTGCACAACGCATCGAGCTTGACCGCATCGACCGCGGGGCTGATGCCGGAAATTTCCAGGAGGAACACCCGCGCCGGCTTCGGATGCTGCTTCAGCCGCGTGAAATATAGCGTCAGCGCCGCGTGCAGCCGCGCCTCGGGATCGTTGCCCGCGCTTGCCGCAGCCGCCGCCATTTCCTCATGCAGATGGCCGACGACATGGCTGTAGGCGGCGATCAGCAGCGCCTCGCTGTTGGCGAAGGATTCGTAGAAATAGCGCTCGGTCAATTCGGCAGCTTCGCAGATCGCCTTCACGGTGGCGCCGCGATAGCCGACCTCGCCATAGACCTCGACCGCCGCATCGATCAGCTTGAGCCGCCGCTCGGCGCGGCGTTCCTCGGCGTCCATGCCGCCATAGAGGCGGGCTTTGCGGCTGCTTCCCATGAAAAAGTATTGACACGCGGCATTGTCAGATGTCAAGTTATCTGACAAGATAGATTGTCAAAACGGGAGGTGCGGGCGTGTCCAGTCATTTCGACGTGCTGATCGTGGGCGCGGGCCTCTCCGGCATCGGCGCCGGCTATCATCTGCAGAAGAACTGCCCGGACCGCAGCTACGCCATTCTCGAGGGGCGCGATTGCATCGGCGGCACCTGGGACCTGTTCCGCTATCCCGGCATCCGCTCCGACTCCGACATGTACACGCTCGGCTATTCGTTCCGGCCGTGGACCGAGCCGAAGGCGATCGCCGACGGCCCGTCGATCCTGAATTACGTGCGCGACACCGCGCGGATGTACGGCATCGACCGGAAGATCCGCTTCAACCACCGCGTCATCAGCGCCGACTGGTCGTCGGCCGATTCACGCTGGACGGTCGAGGTCGAGCGCGGGCCTGAGAAGGCGATCGAGCGCCTGACCTGCAGCTTCCTGTTCATGTGCAGCGGCTACTACAAATACGAGCAGGGCTACACGCCCGATTTCCCCGGCATCGCCAATTTCGCCGGCCGCGTCGTGCATCCGCAGAAATGGACCGACGACATCGACTATGCCGGCAAGAAGGTGGTGGTGATCGGCTCGGGCGCCACCGCAGTGACCTTGGTGCCGGAAATGGCCAAGACCGCCGCGCATGTCACCATGCTGCAGCGCTCGCCGACCTATGTCGTGGCGCGGCCCGACAAGGACAAGGTGGCCGACTGGCTGCGCGCGCGGCTGCCGGCAAAGCTCGCCTACGGCCTCACGCGCTGGAAGAACGTGCTGTTCGGGATGTATTTCTACCGGCTCTGCAAGCGCGACCCCGAACGGGTGAAGAAGCTGATCCTCGGCGGCGTGCGCCACGCGCTGGGGCCGGACTACGACGTCGCCACCCATTTCACGCCGCGCTACAATCCGTGGGACCAGCGGCTCTGCCTGGTGCCGAACGGCGACCTGTTTGAATCGCTGCGCAGCGGCACATCGTCCGTCGTCACGGACCAGATCGAGACGTTTACGCCCGAGGGCATCAAGCTGAAGTCAGGCAAGGCGCTCGACGCCGACATCGTGGTGACGGCGACCGGCCTCGATCTGCAGGTGCTCGGCGGGCTCGCGCTCAGCGTCGACGGCGCCGCCGTCGATCTCTCCAAGACCATGAACTACAAGGGGCTGATGTACTCGGGCGTGCCCAACCTCGCTGCCGCGTTCGGCTACACCAACGCGTCCTGGACGCTGAAATGCGACCTCTCCTGCGAATATGTCTGCCGCACGCTCAACTACATGAAGGCCAACAATTACGCGCAGGTGACGCCGCGGCGCAACGATCCCGATGTCACCGAGCTGCCCTGGGTCGATTTCTCCTCCGGCTACATCCAGCGCGCCGCCGCGAAATTCCCCAAGCAGGGCTCGCGCCGGCCGTGGCGGCTGTATCAGAACTACGCCCTCGACATCATGACCCTGCGTTTCGGCGCGCTCGCCGACGACGCGCTCGAGTTCCTACCGGCGCGCCGGACCGCGGCGGCGAACGCGGCCTCGGGCGAGGCGCGGCAGGTGGCATAGCGCAGCGGACGCGCGAATTCCGCGCAACTTCATGCGCGCCGAACGTCTGCGCAGGCTGGCGATCAGGCGCCAGCTCTGCTATGGGATGCACGCCCGCATGCTTCGCCGGGTTCGCGGTCCCGTAGCTCAGCCGGATAGAGCGACGGTTTCCTAAACCGTAGGTCGGAAGTTCGAGTCTTCCCGGGATCGCCATTACTATCCGGTTTGCCAAGGCTCGCGGGAATTCAGGCCTCTTCAGCGGAATCCAATTCCTTCGCGATCGCTTTGAGCCGCTCGCGCAGCCAGAGATGGCCGGGGTCGGTGGTGTGGCGCGGATGCCAGAACATCGCCTCGTGGATGTCGGGCACATCAAAGGGTGATTCCACGAGCCGAATGCTGCTCGTTGGAATCAGGCGCTTGGCGGCGCGTTCGAGGACGTGAGTGACCAGTTGCGTGCCCTGAATCAGGAAGGGCGCCAGCAGAAAGCTTTCAACCGTGACGTCGATCTGGCGCTGGATGCCGAGCTGCGCCAGATACTGGTCCGCGAGGTTGAGCTGCCGATCGCGTCCGATGCCGTAGACCAGATGCGGCAGCCGCAGAAACTGCTCCTGCGTGATCTCGCCCTCCCGCACCGCCGGATTGTCGGCATCCAACGCGCAGAGCCAGCGATCGCTCATCAGCGCGGCAGAGAGAAATTCGCTGTCGCCGAACAGCTCGCTCGGCTCGATGACAAGGTCGGCCTGGTTCGCCTGAAGGATGCGGGCGGGATCCCGCGAACGCGGCAGCAGGTGAATCGTCACGTTCGGCGCTTCGGCGGCGACCGCACGGACCAGAGGCGCCAGCAGCACCAGACCCGCATAGTCGGACGCGCTGATGGAAAATGTCCGGACGTCCGCACCAGGATCGAACCGCGGCTTCTGCAGCAGCCTGGTTTCGATCCGGTCGAGCGTCTCGCGCAGCGGGACGATCAGCTCCTCGGCGTTGCGCGTCAGTGCGAGATCCCGGCCGACGCGAACCAGCAGCGGATCGTGAAACATGTCCCGCAGCCGCGCCAGCGCAGCGCTCACCGCGGACTGGCTGAGGCCGATGCGCTCGCCGGCGCGGCTGACGTTGCGCTCGTTCAGCAGCGCATCGAGTACAACGAGCAGGTTCAGATCAACGTTCCGAAGGTTCAAAACAGGCTCCCGTCGATGGAGCAGATCGCAGCATTCAAATCGCACTGACTGCCGGCGGCAGTGATACATCGGCATTGAGTCCGTTGAGATTCTGCAATGCGGCAGAGCTCAATGCTAGCAAGTTCAATACCATCAACGTTCACAGGCGACAATCTAGCGGGATGCGAAGCCCCGCCAAACGGATGCCCTAGCCGCGAATGCCGCCGAAAGCCGCAGCCCTCGCGATGCGGCAGAAGGCTGTATCCACGCGGCCAATAGTTCGAATCTCAAATATCGATTGGACCCTCCCTCTACCCTGCGCCTACCGTTGGATCGTCGATGCAACGGACGCGCTCAGTCGCGGCACGCAAACAAGAGCGAGCAAGTCGCAAGCGTGGCGCAGGTGCGGGATGCGGCGGGAGGATATATGGCCGAGTGTGAGGCACGATATGCGCTGCCGAGCGAACGCAGCGACGACGTCGGACAGGCGTCGTGGGAGCTGGAAGGCGGCTCCGACGCCAACGTGTTCCGCGCGGCAATGCGGCGCATGGTCGGCGGCGTCACCGTCATCGCCACGCGTCACGAAGGCCGGCCGTGGGGAATGACCGTGAGTGCGTTCACTCCGGTCTGCATGGATCCGCCGACGCTGCTGGTCTGCGTCAACAGCCGCACCGTGACGGCGTCGGACATTTTGCGCGACGGCCGCTTCGCCGTGAACCTGCTGAGCCAGGCCCAGCTTCACGTTTCCCAGCTCTGCGCCAGCGCCGGCTCGGACAAGTATGTCGACGATCACATCGTCCCGGCCGCGTTGCTCCCAGGCCGGGTCGTGATGCCGATCCTGCGCGATTCCATCGTCAGCTTTGATTGCAAGGTCGCGGAAGCCCGACCGGTCGGCAGCCACAACGTCGTCATCGCGACCATCGAGTCGATCCTCGCACCGACGTCGCGACGCCCGCTGCTTTACGGCGAAGGCAAATATCTGCGCGGCGTCGGGATCGACGACTTTGCTGCGCTCGAAGGGGCATAACCATGACGCTGACCGGACTGCCCGGGCTTCTGTACCGGGCCTACAACGATCACGATCCAGCTGCGGTCGCCAGGCTGTACGCCTCCGATGCGACCCATGAGGACGTCGCGCAGGGCAAGCCCAAGCGCGGCCCCGCCGAAATTGCAAACGGGCTGAGCAAATTCTTCAGCTGGTTTCCTGATGCGCATTGGGCTGCGCAGGCCCAGATCACCGATCCCTCCGGATCGGTCGCGATCACCTATCTCATGACCGCAACGCTGCGCGGGCAGATGGGACCGATCCTGCCGCGCGGTCAGCGAGTGTCACTGCAGGGCGTTCACGTCCTTCATACGGGAGAGGGCGTGATCCTCTCCAGCAGAGACTACTGGGACGCGACCACGTTCCAGCGCCAACTCAACACCCCCCAAACTGGAGACTAGAGCAATGAGGTCCGGCAAAGAGTATCTCGCGTCCCTGCGTGACGGCCGAAAGGTCTACGTCGGCGGCGAGCTGATCGAAGACATCACGACCCATCCGGCCACCAAGGGCTACGCGCACGCGATCGCCGAGTATTACGACCTTCACCTCGATCCGAAGAACCAGGACATCGCGACCTTCGTCGACGCCAACGGCAAGCGGCAGTCGATGCACTGGTTCCTGCCGCGATCGAAGGAAGACGTGGCGCGACGCCGGAAGTACTGCGACTTCCTGTGCCGGCATTTCAAGGGCGGCATCTTCACGCGGCCGCCGGCCGGCATGAACGTCGTCATGTTCACCCAGGTCGACGACCAGAAGCCGTGGGCGGAGAATTCCCGCTTCAAGAACGGCAAGCGCGATCTCTCCAAGAACATCCAGCGCCAGTGGGAGGAGGTGACGTCGAAGGACCTCGCGATCTCCCCGATGTTCCTCGACGTGCAGTTCGATCGCGGACGCGACAACGCGATGGCCGAGACCCCGATGCTCAAGATCATCGAGGAGCGCGACGACGGCATTCTCGTCCGCGGCTGGAAGGCGATTGGCACGTCGGTGCCGTTCGTGAACCATCTTCTGATCGGCAATTTGTGGCGTCCGGGACAGACGCCCGAGCAAACCGTCTACGCTTTGGTGCCGATCGCGACCAAGGGCATCTCGGTGGTCGCGCGCAAGTCGAATGCCGAGCCCGACGCCGATCCCTATGATCGTCCGCTGGCCACCATCGGCGACGAGCTCGACGCGATGGTGTATTTCGACGACGTGCTGATCCCGTGGGCTCAAGTGCAGCACATCGGCAATCCCGATCACGCCAAATGGTATCCGCAGCGGCAATTCGACTGGGTGCATCTGGAGACCCAGATCCGTCATTGCGTGCATGCCGAGCTGATGGTCGGGCTCGCCCTGCTGCTCACGCAATCGCTGGGCACGACCAACAATCCGGTGGTCCAGGCGCAGCTTGCGGAATTGATCCGCTTCCGCGAGACCTGCCGCGCCTTCATGATCGCCGCCGAGGAAACCGGCTTCGCCACCCCCGGCGGGCTGTACAAGCCCAACAACATCTACATCGACTTCGGCCGCGCCTACTATCTCGAGCACCAGCACAAGATGGTCAACACGCTGATCGATTTCTGCGGCCGCGGCGTGGTCATTCAGCCCTCCAAGCGCGAGCTGGAGGATCCCTACATCGGGCCGAAGCTGGCGGAAGCGCTGCGCGGCGCCGAGATCAGTGCGCATGACCGGATCAAGATCTTCCGGCAGATCAGCGAGCGCTTCCTCACCGAGTGGGGCAGCCGCCATGAGATGTTCGAGAAGTTCAACGGAACGCCGCTGTATCTCATCAACCTGCTGACGATGCAGCGCACGGAGTACCAGGTCGACGGCCCGCTCACCGAGCTGGCGCGCCAGGTGCTCGGCTTCGGCGACACCGCGGAGTTGGGCAAGCGCGCGCAGGAGGCCGAGAAAGCCTCGCACTACGCCAGCGTCCGCTTCCAGCCCGATTACGCCAAGGCGCAGGACGTGCACGACGGCTACATCGGCAGCGACGGCGAGAAGAAGCCGGCCGCGGCTGCCGCGAACTGACATCTGCGCCCCCGGGACGGTTCGCTGTCCTGGGGCGTGCCGGTCCGGACCTGCGCGCGATCCGAGACGCGAGACGGAAAATCCGTCCCGCGATATTGCAATGAACCTCTCCGGGGATCCCTCCATGACTCGGTTTGATGATCGCCTGCTGACCAAGCGGGTCGTCGAGAGCTTTTCGCAGACACCGAATGAGCGGCAGAGATCGTTGCTGGTCGAGCTCGTGACCACGCTGCACGATTTCGTGCGCAGGACCGACCTGACGTTCGAAGAGTGGAACGCGGCGATCGACTTTCTGACGCGCACGGGACAGAAATGCACGCCGATCCGTCAGGAGTTCATCCTGTTGTCAGACGTGCTCGGTGTGTCGATGCTGGTCGATGCGGTCAATCACCGGGAAAGGGAGGGCGCCACCGAGACCACCGTTCTTGGGCCCTTCTATGTCGGCGAGCACAAGGACATGCCTGATGGCAGCGACATATCTGCCGGACTGAGCGGCAAGCCGATGTTCGTGACTGCGCGCGTGACGGCGCCCAGCGGCGTGCCGGTCGCGAACGCGATCGTCGACGTGTGGCACGCCGACGATGAGGGATTTTACGACACGCAGAGGCCGACGCACGCTACGGGCGACGGTTCGTTGCGCGCGCGCTTCAGAACCGATGCAGCCGGCCTGTTCTCGTTCCGCACCATCCTGCCATGCAGCTATCCGATCCCGACCGATGGGCCGGTTGGCGAACTGATCCGCGCCTCAAACCGCCACGCCATGCGGCCGGCTCACGTTCATTTCCTGGTCAACGCAGCGGGCTTCGAGCCGCTGGTGACGCACGTGTTCATGGATGGCGATGATTATCTCGACTCGGACGTCGTGTTCGGCGTCAAGGAAGAGCTGGTGTGCCCGGCCGAGCGGCATGATGGCGCGGTGATGCCGGACGGAAGCAAGGCATCTGGCCCCTGGTATACGATGACCTACGACTTTCATGTTCGGCCCGGCACCGGCCACCTGCCGCAGCCCCTCGCCGCGGGCGCCGGTTAAGCTCGAAGCTCGGACAAATCATGTCGCGAGATGCGAAGCTACATCACCATCCACACTGTCGTCGCCCGGCTTGACCGGGCGACCCAGTACGCTGAGGCTTCTCGGCTCGACAACGACTGCCTCTGGAATACTGGATCACCCGCTTTCGCGGGTGATGACACCGAGGCTGGGCTATTGATGCGCGAAGTGGATATCGCGACGCCCGTCCCATGGCATGAAATCACCCGGAGTTTGGCAGGATATCACCTTGCCGGACGCGATCCGGATTCTAATGCTCCGAGCCTGGAGAGGAGACACCCCGAGCCCTGAACCTCCGCGGCGCAACGCACGCGCATCGGCACGGCGATCAGCAAATGTCTCCGAGGGAGGAATCGGATGCTGCACCTTTCGCCGGACCGCACGCGAAAAATCCTTGCCGACGCCGCGTTCAGGGAGCTCGTCTCGGGACGCGCGCGGCTGCGATGGGGTCTGTCCATCCTGACGCTGGTCATGTTCTTCGGCTTCATCGCGCTGATCTCGACCGCGAAAGCCGCGCTTGGCGCAAGTTTTGCCGGCAGCGCGATGCCGCTCGGCTTCGCGCTCGCGCTTCTCATGGTCGCGGCGATCATCGCCTTCACGGGCTTCTACGTTCAGCGCTCGAACGCGCGCTTCGACGAACTGGCGCGCAGCGTCAACCGGGAGCTCGGCCGATGATCGCCAGATCGCTGTTGATCGCGCTTTGCGTGGCGTTTCCATTCGCGGCCATGGCTCAGGGGGCGCCCGCGGCGGGGGCCCGCGGGCCCGACTGGATCGCGATCGCCATGTTCCTCGCGATCGTGGCCGTCACGCTCGTCATCACCTGGCGCTCGGCCGGCAGCACGCGATCGAAGGCCGGCTTCTACACCGCCGGACACGCGATCACGCCGCTGCAGAACGGGCTGGCGACCGCCGGCGATTTCCTGTCGGCGGCCGCCTTCCTCGGCATCTCCGCGCTGGTCTATGCCAACGGCTTCGACGGCTTCATCTACGCGCTGGGGTTTCTCACGGGATGGCCTATCGTGCTGTTCCTGATGTCGGAGCGCATGCGCAATCTCGGCAGCTACACTTTCGCGGATGCGGCGGCGTTTCGCCTGCAGCGGACGCCGGTCCGCCTCGTTGCCGCGACCGGAAGCCTCGTCGTGGTGCTGTTCTACCTGATCGCGCAGCTGATCGGCGCCGGCAAAGTGATCCAGCTCTTGTTCGGCATCAACTACATCTTCGCCGTGCTCGGCGTCGGCGTGCTGATGATCCTCTATGTGATCGTCGGCGGCATGCAGGCCACCACCTGGGTGCAGATCACCAAGGCCGTGCTGCTGCTGTGCGGCGGAACGCTGCTGGCGCTGGCAGCGCTGTGGCATTTCGACTTCAGCCTCGGACGGCTGCTTGCGGCCGCGAGCAGCATCCATCCCAAGGGAGCCGCCATTCTCGTCCCCGGCGGACTGTTTGCCGAGCCGGTGTCGGCGATCTCGCTTGGCCTCGCTTTGGTGTTCGGCACCGCCGGCCTGCCGCATATCCTGATGCGGTTCTTCACGGTGAGGGATGCCGCGGCCGCCCGCAAATCCGTGTTCTATGCGACGGCCTGCATCGCCTATTTCTGCTGGATCATTCCGGTGCTGGGCTTTGCCGCCGCGGCGATCCTGATGGCCGATCCCAGCTATTTCAATGTCGCGGCATCCGGGCAGTTCAACAAGATCGCCGATTTGGTCGGCGGCCCGAACATGGCGTCGATCCATCTCGCCCACGCGATGGGCGGTCCGCTGCTGCTTGGGTTCATCTCCGCGGTGGCATTCGCGACCATCCTTGCCGTCGTCGCCGGCCTGACGCTCGCCGGCGCCTCCGCCGTCAGCCATGACATCTACGGCCAGGTGCTGGCCGGCGGCAAGGCATCCGAGGCGCGCGAGCTGCTGGTCTCGAAGATCTCGGCGATGGCGATCGGCGTCGTTGCGGTTCTGCTGGCCTATGCCTTCGAGAACCAGAACGTGGCGTTCATGGCGGGACTTGCGTTGTCGGTGGCCGCGAGCTGCAACTTTCCGGTGCTGGCGATGGCGATGTTCTGGCGCGGCACCACCACGCGCGGTGCCGTCGCGGGCGGCCTCGCGGGCCTCGCCGCATCGGTCGTGCTGGTCGTGCTGAGCAAGACGGTCTGGGTCGCCGTCCTCGGCTTCCCGACCGCGCTGTTCCCTTACGACAATCCCGCGTTGGTCTCGATGCCGCTCGCCTTCCTGTTCGTCTGGCTGTTCTCGGTGACGGACCGCAGCGAGCGCGCGGCGCGCGAGCGCGAGGCGTTTGCGGCGCAGTTCATCCAATCCGAGATCGGAACGGTCCTGGCCAGCGAACGCCCGGCGCTCGCCGCCGCGGCCTCGTGACATCGAGGAGCCTGGAAGACAGCATGACCAACGCGATTCAACTCGACGAAACCCACGACCCGGCACGGCGGAGTTTTGTCGAGACCGCAAACGGCGGCGCGACCGACTTTCCGATCCAGAATCTGCCGCTCGGCATCTTCGGCACCACGGCCGATCCGCAGTCGCGGATCTGTACGGCCATCGGAGACTTCGTCTTCGACCTGAAGCGGGCGCTCGGTTCGGATGAGCGCCTCGCGGCGCCGATCCGCCAGGCGCTGCAGCAAGGCACGCTCAATGCGCTGTTCGCACTCGGACCTGTGGCGATGCGGGAGCTGCGTCGCCGCGTCGCCGATCTGCTTGGTCAGGGCAGCGCGGCCAACGACACCAGACGCCGTGCCTCCGAACTGCTGACGCCGATCGCGGACGCAACGCTGCATCTGCCCACACGCGTCCCGAACTACACGGACTTTTATGCCGGCATCTATCACGCGCAGGCGGCAGGCGCGCTGTTGACGCCGGAAAATCCGCTGCCCGCGAACTACAAATGGGTGCCGATCGCCTATCACGGCCGCGCCTCGTCGGTGCAGGTCGGGCGCGGAATCGTACGGCGGCCGCTCGGGCAGCGTCCGCCGGCGGTGGCGGGCGCAGCGCCGGGCTTCGGCCCGTGCGAACGGCTGGATTTCGAGCTCGAGATGGGCTTCTACCTCGCTGCCGGCAACCGGCTCGGCAATCCCGTCCCGATCGCCGAGGCATCGCAGCAGATCGTCGGCTATTCGCTGCTGAACGACTGGTCGGCGCGCGACATCCAGCGCTGGGAGATGTTTCCGCTCGGACCGTTCCTCAGCAAGAGCTTTGCCACCTCGGTGTCGCCGTGGGTCGTCACGTCGGATGCGCTGGCGCCGTTCCGCGTCGCGGCGCTGGCGCGGCCGGACGGCGATCCGCGTCCGCTCGATTATCTGTTCGACACGGCCGATCAATCGCACGGCGGATTGGATGTTCATCTCGAGGTCCTGCTCTCGACCGCGCAGATGCGCGCCGCGAACCAGCCCGCCGCGGCAATTCTCAGCTCCAATGCCAAATACCTGTATTGGACGCCGGCGCAGATGGTCGCGCACCACAGCATCAACGGCTGCAATCTGCAGCCGGGCGACCTGATCGGCACCGGCACCATTTCGGGGCCGAGTCCGGCGCAGCTTTCGAGCATGCTCGAGTTCACCGCCGCAGGGGCGAGGCCGGCCGTGCTTCCGAACGGCGAGCACCGCGGTTTCCTCGAGGACGGCGACGAGGTCACCTTCCGCGGCCGCTGCAGCCGGGAAGGTTTTGCGAGCGTCGGGTTCGGCTCATGCGTCGGCAGGATCGGGCCCGCCGATGCCGTGATTGCCGGAAGCAACCATGCCTGACAGCGGGAGGCTGATATGGAATGTCAATCTTTGCTCATCCATGCACACCTTCAGAACGCGGCGGTCGACCCGGACGATGTCCGGTTCGGACAGCTCCTGACCTTGGCGGTCGGGCTGTCGCTGCTGTTGGTCACGCGTCTGGCGATGCTGCTGCTCGCTGCGCTGTAGGGTGACGGAAGTCCGACGGCGAGCGGTTGGTCCACTTCTTGAACGCCTTGCGGAAGCTGGTGGCGTCGGCAAAGCCGACCCGCTCGGCGACCTGGTCGATGGCCAGATGGGTGTTCTCGAGCAGCTCCGTCGCAATCGACCGCCGCATCCCGTCGACGATCGACTGGAACGACTGCCCGTCCTCCGCCAGCCTGCGGTGGAAGGTTCGTAGCGACAGCCCGAGCTGCGATGCGATCTCCGGCGCGCCGGCAAATCGGTTCGGACTGTTGAGACATGCGGCTCGGATCCGCCTGACCAGCTCGGATTCGCCGGGCCGCTCGGTCATGACGACGTCGCAGAGCTGCTGGCAGATCTTCGCGGTGATCGGGTTGGCGTTGGGGCAGGGCAGATCGAGCACCTTGGCGTCGAAATGCCATTCCATGCGATCGGTGCCGAAGTCGATCGGGCAGTTGAACATCCGCTCATAATTGCGCCAGTGCGCGGGGGCCGGAAACGGAAAGATCATCCGCTTGCTCGGAAACGGCGACTCGAGGATGCGGCTGAACACCGCGGTCATCGAGCTGCGCCAGAATTCCGCGGCGAACGGCAGCAGGTCGCCGAGCGGATCGAGCCCATGGCTGCGCAGGATCGCGGTGGTGCCGTGCTCGATCCGGAAGCTGATCTGCCGCACCGCCGGGCCCGCCATGGTGATGTGATCGAGCGAAAACATCAGCGCTTCGCCGAACGTCCGGCTGGAGACCAGCGCATAGCCGTAGATGCCGTAGTCGCTGATGCGCTGCCGGGCGCCGGCGAGCAGGCCGATGTCGGATCGCTTCGCCAGCCGCATCGCGTTGCGGTAGATCGCCAGGCGCTGGCGGTGCGAGATGCGGGCATGGGGATCCTCGAGCTGGGAAGCGTCAAGGCCAGTCCGCGCAAACAGCTCGCGCACCGACACGCCCTCCGCCGCCAGCTCGGCGGCCAGCGCGCCGAGGCCGAGCAGACTCTGCGTCGGCGCATCGGGATCGCTCGAGATCGGCATCACGATCTTGATCGGCTTCATGGCGCGTCCTCCACGTCCGGCTGGCACAGATTGACAGGCCGACGAGCGGCTCTTCCGGCCGCTTGGCAATTTTCGACATCATAATTGGCAGAGCTTGACGTTGTCACGCTTGTTATGACGGGCGACATTCAAATCATCAGAACAGCGGGACGCGAGCAAGGCAGCCTGCAACGAGGAGACGTCCGCCCGCCGCGTCGAGAGCGCGGCTGGCCGGCTTTTGCATCGAGCGGAGGGAACCCGATGGCGACAGTACTTCACGAGATGGACGGCAAGGTCGGCGTGGTCACGCTGGCGAAGCCGCCGCATAATTTGCTCGACGACCAACTCATCAGGGATCTGGTCGGCGCCTACCACGCGGTGGTCGCGGCCGGTTGCCGCGCCATCCTGCTGCGCAGCGCGATGCGGCACTTCTGCGCCGGCGCGGAGATGGCCTCGTGGGGAACCGGCACCAAGCTGCACACCGACCAGGCCGGGCTCGAAGCGATCTCGCGCAGTCTCGAGGATGTGCCGGTCCCGACGGTCGCCGCCGTCAATGGCGGTGTGCTCGGCGGCGGGCTCGAGCTCGCCTTGACCTGCGACATGATCATCGCGGCGAATACCGCGTTCCTCGGCCAGGTCGAGGTGGCGGTCGGATTGCTGCCGTTGCTCGGCGGCACGCAGCGCATCGCGCAACGCGCCGGCATCGCGCGGGCCAAGGAGATCGCGATGCTCGGCCGCCGTCACACGCCCGAGGCGTTCGAACGCTGGGGCATCATCAATCTCGTCGTGCCGGAAGCGGAACTGGGTGCGTCATCGATGACCATGGCGCGGCAGCTCGCCGCCGGCCCGACCAAGGTCATCGCCGGCGTCAAGATGCAGGCGAACCTGCAAGCGCGCGGCGGCGTCGCCGCAGCCGACGCGCGACAGGTCGAGATCAACGACATGATCTGGAAGACCAGGGATCGCCAGCGCGGCGCCGATGCCTTCTTCGCCTCGGGCCCGGCAACCGCCGTCTTCGAGGGAGACTGACGATGTCGGCTGCGCCTCTTCAGGGACTGCGGGTGGTCGATTTCACCCGCGTATTGGCCGGTCCGCATTGCACCAAGGCGCTGCGCGATCTTGGCGCCGATGTCACCAAGATCGAGCCGCCGTCCGGCGACATCGGCCGCGCCGGACTGCCGTTCGTCAGCGGCATGGGCCTCTATTTCGTGCAGCAGAACGCCGGCAAGCGGAATCTCAGCATCGACCTGAACTACGCGGAGGGGCGCGAGATCGTCACCCGCCTGTGCAGGGATGCCGACGTCATCGTCGAGAATTTCCGTCCCGGCACCTTGGCGCGGTTCGGCTTCAGCTACGACGACGTCCGCGCCTTCAATCCCGGCATCATCTATGTCTCGCTCAGCGGCTACGGGCAGTCGACCTCGTGGCGCAATCGTCCGGCCTTCGCGCCGACGGTGCAGGCCGAGACCGGGCTGACCTCGATCGTGCAGGATCATTTCGGCGCGGCGCTGTCCGAGCCGCGCGGCGATTCCTGTAGCCATGCCGATGTCTATACCGGGCTGCAGGGCGTGATCGCCGTGCTCGCCGCGCTCCAGCATCGCAACCGCACCGGCGAGGGGCAGCACATCGATGTGTCGATGGCCGCGACGATGCTGTCGGTCAACGAGCGCGCCGGCGCGATGATGTCGGGCATCGACACCGACGGCGAGCCGATCGCGCTGTCGGCCAATGAGTCGCACATCTTTGAAATGTCGGACGGCACCCGGCTGACGATCGCCGCCAGCCCGATCTACTCGCCGATGTTCACGCGCTATTGCGCGATGATGCGGCGGAGCGATCTGCTCGCCGATCCGCGCTATGCCACCGCCAGCCTGCGCCGGCAGAACCTCGCGCCGCTGCTCGCTGACATCCGCGCCTGGATCACGACGTTCGAGAATCTCGAGCAGTTGCAGGCGCAGGTCAGCGAAGCCGGGCTCGCGGTCGGGCGCGTGCGCACCGTCAATGAGTTCGCGGAGACCGACTGGGCGAAAGAGTGGAATGCCGTGGTCGAGGTTGATGACCGCGCCGGCGGGCTGGTCCGCATGCCCGGCAATCCCTGGATTTTCAGCCGCTCCGAACTGCCGTCCCCCGGCGTGCCGGCCTATCAGGGCGAGCACAACGAAGACATCCTCGGCCAGCTCGACATCGCGCCGGAGCGGATCAGGGATCTGCAGCAGCGCAATATCCTGCTCAGCAAGCGATAGGAGGACGTCTCCGGGGCAACGTTTCGAAACGCGCCATCACGCGACTGTTGCTGGACGTCGGCGTCTCGGCGATGCTAACCGCCGAAACGACGATTCCATCGCGAGCCGCATGCCGAAACCGCCTCCGCCACCGTCCGCACATCGCGGGCAAGCTCCGTCTCCCGCCCTGCAGCGCGCCGCGCTGGCGCTGCAGATGGGGCAGTTCGCCGAGGCCGAGCGGCTTGCCGGCGAACTGCTGAAGGCGAGCCGGACCGATGCCGGCGCCG
This sequence comes from Bradyrhizobium ivorense, assembly GCF_900696085.1. Lineage (GTDB taxonomy): Bacteria > Pseudomonadota > Alphaproteobacteria > Rhizobiales > Xanthobacteraceae > Bradyrhizobium > Bradyrhizobium ivorense. The sequence continues at coordinate 1,668,396 of NZ_CAADFC020000004.1, read as the reverse complement.
CCACCATCCTGGCCCGGGCGCTGCTGGCGCAGAACCGCGGCGCGGAGGCGATCGCGCCGCTGGAGCGGATCGCGCGGCGCCTCGAGGATGCCGGTGTCGAGACCCTGCTTGGCGCGGCGCTGGGTGGGGCCGGACGCGGCCGCGAGGCGATCGAGCTGTTGCGCAAGACCATCGCGCGCCGGCCGCCGTTCTTTCCCGCGTTTCAGGAACTGGCGGGTCAGCTGTCCGCGGCCGGACGCCTCGACGAGGCGATTGGTGTCATCGAGGACGCGCTTGGCCTCGCGCCCGGCGCCGTCGAGCTGCAACTGTCGCTGGCGCGGCTGGTTCTTCAGCGCAACGAGCGCGGCCGGGCGCGCGACCTGCTCGAAAAGGCGCGCACCGCCGCGCCGGGGCACCCCGAAATTCTCACCACGCTGGCGCGGGTGCTGCTGCTCGACGGCAACTATGCCGGCGCCGCCGATCTCTATCGCCAGGTGCTGGCGCTGCGGCCCGACGATGCGATGACGCGCGCCGATTTTTCCGCCTGTCTGCTCGAGATGGGCGACCGCGCCGCCGGCGAAGCCAATCTGCGCCTGGCGCTGCGCGGCCGCCCGCACATGATCGGCCGCACCACCCACGCGCTCGCCAAGTCCTCGCACGGCCGCTTCTTCTTCCGCCCCAGCGCATTCGCGAAGTTTTTGAGCGAGCCCTAGAAATCCTTATCGTCATTCCGGGGCTCGCGCCGAAGAGGCGCGCCCCGGAACGACGAGTCCGTCGCGAGATGGCGCATCTGCGTCCCCCACCACAACTGTCATTGCCCGGCTCGACCGGGCGATCCAGTACGCCGCGGCCTATCGGCTCAACAACGACTGCCTCTGGAATACTGGATCACCCGCTTTCGCGGGTGATGACACCGAGCAAGCTGTTTGACACTTGAATCAAACCACCACCGCCATCCCCGCACAAAGGCGAAGCCTTTGCGCGGGGATGACGGGACTAACGTTGGCGTGTGTTGAGAACAGCTACGTCCGGAATTGCCGGCGATACAGCCCGGGCTCGCGGCTGATCTGCTTGGTCAGATCCTGCACCCGCAGCGTCTCGTCCGGTGTCATCGCCGCGGTCTGCGCGGACCAGTTGTCGCGCTTGACCGGGATGCATTGCGCGACCGGCGTGCCCTTCGGCAGCACGCCGTTGAAGCTGGTGTCGTGCCAGCGCGCCGGGAAATGAATCCAGCTGTCGTGATAGAGGTCGCAATCGACGAGGCCGCTCAGCGTGGTGAACGGCAGGTCGAAGCGATTGAGCGGATGGGTGAAGAACAGCGAGTAGCCCTCCGGCGCCTCGATGGTCCACAGATTGTGAAACTTGATCACGAAGCGGTCCGGCTCGAACAGCGGCGTGCCGGTCACCTGGCTCTCGTCATGAAAACCGATCGGGGCGCGCGGGAAGTCGAGCACGCCGGTGGGGAGGTCGTTGTCCCAGGTGATCTCGCCGTTCTCGACCCTGAGGTCGCAGATCAGCGGCAGCAGGAAGCCCGTGGTCATGGCGTCGACGAACGGCGGGCAGCGCTTGACGGTATCCTCGTCGCGCATGTTGACCGCGTTGAAGGCCTGCGTCGGCATCGCCTTGAGCCAGCCGGGTAGGCCCAGCGTCGCCGGCACCGGCGGCGGGATCTTGCCCTCGAGCTCCGCCGGGCAGCGGAAGGTGATGGTCAAGCTGTCATGAGCGTTGGACACGATTTCGAGTTCTGCCTCGTTGTCGGTGTGGAGCTGTTAGTCGATCCGGGCCACGCTGCAATGTCACAAAGCCGTGGTTGGCTGGCAAGACATGTTTGGAAACAAGAGGCTATCTCAAGTTCCGCGGGCAGCGTCAGCGTCGTTCCGTGCCCGTGCTCATGACTGCATCACTGCTTTCGGTATCTCGCAACCGCGAACATCGCGATGTCCGGGATGCGGAGCCGGCTTTCACCAGCAATCCACGCAAAACGCCGCCGGACCGGCGGAGACGCCATTGGCTTTGTTCCGGGGCCGGGGGCATCATGCGCGTGGGGAACGCGGCTGCGATCTCAGCGCGTCTCATTGAAACGATGCCGCGACATCAGAGGTAACGGAGGTACCGATGGCCGAATCGAAGGTTGAGACCGCCACCACCGCTAGCGCCGCGCCGCCATCGGGCGAGAGCTCCGGCCCCAGCGAACTTGCGGTCGCGACCGTCCGCACCGTGCCGATCGGGCAGGCGCAGTCGCGCACCGAGCACGACCTGCTCGGCGAGGACGAGGTCCCGGCTAACGCGCTGTGGGGCATTCACACCAAGCGCGCGGTGATGAACTTTCCGATCACCGGCGTGCCGGTTGGCCATTTTCCGGAGTTCGTCCGCGCGCTGGCGCTGGTCAAGCAGGCGGCGGCTCGCGCCAACAAGCGGCTCGGCTATCTCAGCCCCGAGAAGGCCAATGCGATCGAAGCCGCCTGTGCCCAGGTGGCCACCGACAAGGTCTACGCCGAATCCTTCGTGGTCGACGCGATCCAGGGCGGCGCCGGCACCTCGACCAACATGAACGCCAACGAGGTGATCGCCAACGTCGCGCTGCGGCTGATGGGCCGCAACCCCGGCGACTATCACGCGCTGCATCCGAACGACGACGTCAACATGGCGCAGTCGACCAACGACGCCTATCCGACCGCGCTGCGGCTCGCGGTGATCCTCGCCACCCAGCCGCTGGTGCGCGCGCTGGATGATCTGGCCTATGCCTTCAAGGGCAAGGCGGTGGAATTCGCCGACGTCCTGAAGATGGGCCGCACCCAGCTGCAGGACGCGGTGCCGATGACGCTCGGCCAGGAGTTCGACGCCTTCCACGTCACGGTGAAGGAGGACGTCGCGCGGCTGAACGAGATCTCGAGCCTGTTCCGCGAGGTCAATCTCGGCGCCACCGCGATCGGCACCGGCATCAACGCCGACCCGCGCTATGCCGCGCTTGCGGTCGAGGAGCTGTCGCGGCTGTCGGGCCAGCCGATGGTGCTGGCCTCCAACCTGATCGAGGCGACCTCCGACCTCGGCGCCTTCGTGCTGTTCTCCGGCGTGCTCAAGCGCGTTGCGGTCAAGGTCTCGAAGATCTGCAACGATCTGCGGCTGTTGTCGTCGGGGCCGCGCACCGGCATCGGCGAGATCCGGCTGCCAGCGGTGCAGGCCGGCTCCTCGATCATGCCCGGCAAGGTCAATCCGGTGATCCCCGAGGTGGTCAACCAGGTCGCCTTCCTGGTGATCGGGCACGACCTCACGGTGACGATGTGCGCCGAGGGCGGCCAATTGCAGCTCAACGCGTTCGAGCCGACCATCGGCTATTGCGTGCTGAGCTCGCTGCGGATGCTGACCGCGGCGGTCGACACGCTGACAAAGCGCTGCGTCGAGGGCATCGAGGCCGACCGCGAGCGCTGCCGCAGCCTGGTGCAGGGCTCGATCGGCCTGATCACCGCGCTGGCGCCCACCCTCGGCTATGAGGCGAGCTCGCGCGTCGCCCGCCGCGCGCTGCAGGAGAACCGCTCGGTCGCCGGCATCGTGCTGGAGGAGAAGCTGTTGACCGAGGAGCAGCTCAACCAGCTGCTCGAGCTGGAAGCCATGACGCGTCCGGCGCGCCGCCAGGGCGCGCCGGTGCCAAAGGTGTGAGCGGGACACTGAGGGAAGCCGCGGAGGAAGTGCACTCCCTCTCCCGTTTCTCCACGAGTCGCGTTGCGGAGAGAGCCCCCACCCGCATCGCGATGCGATGCGACCTCCCCCGCAAGCGGGAGAGGTGCAGCGGGCCTGCGGCGCCAGCCTAATTCTCAAAGCGTCTTGATGAACTCGATCAGCGCGCGCCGCTCGTCCTCCTTCAGCTCCGGCCCGATCACGCCGCGCCGCTTCTCGTTGGAGAATTCGTGACCGGAATTGGAGTTGCCGCGCTTCGACGTGTCGAGCTGGAAGCCGTTCTTGATGCTGTCCTTCCACACGTAGCCGAGATCCTTGGGGTCATATTCCCGGCTGCCGAGCCAGAACGTCGCCGGCCGGTCCTTCACCGGCGACAGCAGCGCGTAGATGGTCGGCACCGACCCGTTGTGCAGATAGGGCGGCGTCGCCCAGATACCGTTGAGCGGCCGCACCTTGTAGGCCAGCGGCGCCTGAATCTTGTTCGGCATGTAGCCGTCGATCCGCTTGCGGTCCTCGGGCGGGGTCTTGTTCTGGTCGTACCAGTAATTGACCGTCTTCTCGACCAGCTCGCCGAGCGCCGGTCCGAAGGCCGTGTCCTTGAGCTTCAGATTGTCCGGCGTCTCGACGACGCGGGTCGCGAGGCCCTCGGCCTGGGCGCTGTCGGTGCCGATATGGCTGATCGGAACGAGCTCGACATCGAGCAGCGGCTGGCCGGCCTCGTTCTTGATCCAGCGCTTGGTGTCCTTGAACAGCGCGAAGGCTTCGCTCGGCGGCAGCGCCTTGCTGTCGATCGCCGGGCCATGGCACTCTTGGCAATGCGCCCTGTAGAGCTCGCCGCCCTTCTTCGCGAGATCCATGTTGATCGGCGGCAAAATGTTCTCCGGCCATTTCGGCGACGCCAGCCCGCCGAAGCCCTTGTCCGGGCTCGGCGGCTCGCCGGCGATCATCCGCTCCATCTCGTACAGCACCTCGACCCGCGCGCTCGACTTGTACAGGCCCTTGGCCTCGTCGAGCAGATTGAGCTCGGCGCTGACGCCGAGCGCTTCGCCGGCATTGCGCACCATCGGCTGCATGATGGAGCCGTCATACTGCACCCAGCTGAACCACGGCGCATTCCAGATCCGCGGGAAATGCACCGGCGCCGAATGCGAGGCGTAGTTGTTCGGATTGTTCAGATTGATCGAGAACACCTGGTTGCCGATCCGGTTCAGCGCGTCGAGCCGGGCGTAGCCCTCCTCGACGCTGTTGGCGGCGACCTTGGTCTCCAGCGCGTTGATGTTGGCGTACTGCTTTAGCACCAGATCGAGCTGGCCGCGCAGCGCCATGCGCTCGTCGAGGCTGGCGTCCTTGCCGAGAATCTCCTCGGCAAAGCGGGCGAAGCGGCCGGGCCAGAACCGCGTCAGCAGCAGCGACAGGCCGACGCTCTTCTGGAACTCGAACAGATTGGTGTTGGCTGGGCCGCCGTCGATCACGATTGCCGTGCCGCGATAGTTGAAGCTGCCGGTATGGCAGGCCGCGCAGGTCAGTCCAATCCCGTTCATGTCGGCCTTGCTGTGCGGATTGCGGAACGGCGCGCCATTGGCGTCCAGCATCGGGCCGCCGGTCGCGAAGCCGATCGGCAGCGGATCAGCCTTGCCCGGAATCACGGTATCCGGAATGAAGCCGAAGCGGCCGAGATAGTCGGTCTCGGAAAGCCGCGGCGCCGCGCCGATCAGCGGCCAGACCGTCGGCTGCTCCAGCGCCATGAACCATTCCTTGGGAATGCCGAAGGTCCTTGTGCCCTGGTCGGCATGATAGAACCAGCGCAGCCGCTCGGCGCTGACATTCTGGTCGAGCCACACGGTCTTGGCCGGCGCCTGATAATCGACGGCCTTGACGTGGAAGCCGCTCGTGACCGTCTCGATGTCGTCCTTGAAGTAGAGCAGGCCGGCGACAATCAACAGCCCGATGGTAACGATCGTCTTGCGAGGCATGCCCCGTCCCCCAGATTCGCGGTCACCGCGCGTGATATGGATGAGATGTTAAGAATCGCCGAAAACGGATTCGCGTCCTGCGTGTATCGTGCTGTGCACCATCCTACAGTAGCGCCGCTTGATCTACCAACGGAAATGTTCGGCGGCTGTGAACCAGTTCACGTTTCGCGGCAACGTCCGGGCGGCATTTGCGCGCATCGCGGTGGAAAGCTACAACTGCAATGCAATTTTTTCCGAGGCATGGCTTGAACGCGGCCGGCGCAGAGCAGCTCACTATCGCAGTCTCGGACAACAGCAATGTGTCCGCGCTGCTGCTGCGCCCGGCCGAGCCGCGCGCAGCCTATGTGTTTGCCCATGGTGCCGGCGCCGGCATGGCGCATCCGTCGATGCAGACGATCGCGGCTGGCCTCGCCGAGCGGGGCATCGCGACCTTGCGCTATCAGTTTCCCTACATGGAGAAGGGCAGCGGCCGGCCCGATCCGCCTGCGGTGGCGCAAGCGACCGTGCGCGCCGCGGTGGCGGAGGCCGCGCGCCGTTGCGGCGATCTGCCGCTGTTCGCCGGCGGCAAGTCGTTCGGCGGGCGCATGACCTCGCAGGCCCAGGCGAAGGCGCCGCTGGCCGGCGTGCGCGCCCTGGTGTTCCTCGGCTTTCCCCTGCATGCCGCCGGCAAGCCGTCGAGCGAGCGTGCTGCGCATCTCGCCGAGGTCAAGATCCCGATGCTGTTCCTGCAGGGCACGCGCGACGCGCTGGCCGAGCTTGATCTGTTGCAGCCAATGGTGAGGGGGCTGGGTGCGCGGGCGACATTGCAGCTGGTGAAGGAGGCCGACCATTCCTTCCACGTGCTGAAACGCTCCGGCCGCAACGACGGCGAGGTGATGGCCGAGGTGCTCGATGCGTTCGCGGCGTGGGTCACGAAGCTTTCGTAGCCCGGATGAAGCGAAGCGAAATCCGGGACAGATCATCCGCGCGGAGAATTTCCCGGATTGCGCTTCGCTTCATCCGGGCTACTAATTCTTGCCATGACAAAGATCCTGATCGTCAATCCCAACACCACCGCATCGATGACCGCAACGATCGCGACCGCCGCGCGGGCGGTGGCCGCGGCAGGCACCGAGATCGTGGCCGTCACCTCCGCGATGGGCCCGGCCTCGATCGAGGGCTTTTATGACGAGGCCTTCGCCGTCCCCGGGCTGATCGACGCATTGCGCAACGCGCCCGACGCCGATGCCGGCATCATTGCCTGCTTCGACGACACCGGGCTCGATGCCGCGCGCTCAGTGGCGCGCTTCCCGGTGGTCGGGATCTGCGAGGCGGCGCTGGTCACCGCCGGACAGGTCGCAAAACGCATCGGCATCGTCACCACGCTGCCGCGCTCGATCGTGCCGCTGGAGGAACTGGTGCGCCGCTACGGCTTTGCCGAACGTGCCGCGGTCACCGCCTGCGACGTCGCGGTGCTGGATATCGAGAAGCCTGGCTCGGGCGCCAAGGCAAAGCTACAGGCGGAGATCGCGCGGGCGCTGGACAAGGGCGCGGACGCCATCGTGCTCGGCTGCGCCGGCATGGCCGATCTCGCGCATGAATTGTCGCGGCAGTTCGGCGTGCCCGTGGTCGATGGCGTCGCCGCTGCCGTGAAGCAGGCGGAGGCGCTCGCCGGCCTCAAGCTGACGACATCACGCCGCGGCGCCTACGCCTCGCCGACGGCGAAGGCATACACGGGATTGCTCGAAAGGTTTGCGCCGAAGGAGTGATGGCGTCATTGCGAGCGAAGCTGCGTAGCCCGGATGAAGCGCAGCGCAATCCGGGACAGATTATCCGCGGTGATCCGCGGTTACGGTGGCCCCGGATTACGCTTCGCTGCATCCGGGCTACACTCCGAGCTACGCCGGTCACACCACCCCGCCATAGATCTTGTCGCGCAGGCGGCGCATGCCGGACAGCCAGCGGTCGCGGTTGGCGGCCTTGCGCTGCATGTATTCCTGCACTTGCGGATGCGAGAGGATGAGGAAGCGTTCCTCCGCCATCGCCTCGATCACCATCCGCGCCACCTCTGGGGGCTGCAGCACGCCGTCGACCCGCGCCGCGCTCGGGCCCGGCGTCGTCATGCCTGTCTGTACCGACTGCGGGCAGAGCACGGAGACGCGGATGCCGCGATCGCCATACTGGATCGCGAGATGCTCGGCGAGCGCGACCGCGGCGCTCTTCGTCACGCCATAGGCCATCGAGTTCAGCGACGCGAGCAGCCCCGCCGCCGACGCGGTGTTGAGCAGATAGCCGGAACCGCGCGCGACCATGCCGGGCACCAGCGCCCGCGCCGCGAACACATGGCTCATCACGTGCACCCGCCAGCTCACGTCCCAGTCTGCATCCGAGGCGGACTCCTGTCCCTTGCGCGACAATCCGGCATTGGAGAAGAACACGTCGACCGGTCCGTATTTGTCCTCGGCGGCGGCGATCAGCGCCTTGACGTCGTCTTCCAGCCCGACATCGGCCGTCACCGCAAGCCCGTCGATGTCGCCGGCGACGCTGGCGAGCCGGTCGCGTGATGTCTTGAGGTCGGCGACCACGACGCCGCGCGCGCCGGCCGTCGCATAGGCCCGCGCCACCGCTTCGCCGATCCCGCTCGCGCCGCCGGTGACGACGCAGACCTTGTCCTTGACTTGCATGGTTCGCTGTCCCTGCTTGTTGTCGTTGCGCGGATTGTCAGCCCGAATACAGCTCCTTGTCACGCGCCTTCTGGATCGCGAGCGCGGCCATCAGGTCGAGCATCGGGGTGGCGAGGCCGGCAGTGCGCGCAAACGCGGCCGGGGCGCGGACCAGCACGTCGATCTCCAGGGCGCGGCCGAGCTCGAAATCCTGCAGGATCGACGGCTTGTGGTCCGGCGCCGGGCCCGAGCGGGTGACGCGCTTGACCGCGGGGATGTAGCGCGTTGCGATCGCATTGGCCTCGTCGAGCAGGCGCGGGATCACCTCTTGCATCGCCGGATCGTCGCGGACGCCGCGCGCGGTCAGGCCGGTCAACAGGCAGAGCACCGACATCGACATGTTGGTGAGCAGCTTTGACCAGATCGTCTCGCGGATTTCCTTGACCTCCGGCGACTCGATCGCGGCGTCATTGAGCGCGGCGCGCAGCTGCGCAATGCGCCCGCTCGGCCGGTCGTCGCATTCGCCGATCAGCAGGCGGTTGCGGTCCGGCGACAGGTTCGCCACCACGCCGGGCGCGATCACCTCGTTGGAGGAGAAGATCACGCCGCCGATGATGCGTTCCTTTGGCACGGCGCTGCGCAAGCGCCCGCCGGGATCGAGGAAGCCGAGATCGGGAACCGCAGGATGCTGCTGCGGCAGGCCGAGATCGTACCACCAGGGAATGCCGTTCTGCGCGAACACGATCGCGGTCTCGCCGTGCAGCAGCGGCGCCAGTCCGGCCGCGAGCGCGTCGATGCCGGTCGCCTTCAGCGTGCTGATGACGACGTCCTGCGGTCCGAGATCGGCCGGATCGGCCGATGCCTTCACCCTGGCGGTGACGGCGGTGTCGCCGACCTTGAGCGTCAAGCCATCAGCCTTGACCGCGTCGAGATGCGCGCCGCGCATCACGCAGGAAACCTCGTGCCCGGCGCGCGCCAGCCGGACCGCGAAGTGGCTGCCGACGGCGCCCGCGCCGAAAATGCAAATGCGCATGGATGGAACAGTCCTCGAATGCTACAGCGGCAGTTTCCACAGACGCGCAGCATCGCGCAACCGGTCATGCGCGTGACGCGGCCCGGCGCGCTCGAAAGTGATGGATCAGGCCATGTGCTCTCGGCCATAGTGCCGCCAGACCGACAATGAGGGAGACACGTCCATGTCCGCCAGCCCAGTCCTGTGGAGCCTCGATGCGCGCGGGGTCGCGACCGTCACGCTGAACCGCCCGGAGGTGAACAATGCCTATGACGGCGCGCTGATCGAGCGCGTGCTGGCGGCAATCGACGATCTCTCCGGCAAGCCGGCGCGTGTCGTGGTGCTCAAGGGCAATGGTAAACACTTCCAGGCGGGCGCCGATCTGAAATGGATCAACGGCGTGCGGCCGAAATCGGCCGAGGAGAACGAGGCGGCGTCGCGCGCCACCTTCGAGGCGGTGCAGCGGCTCAACACGCTGCCGGTGCCGACGGTGGCGCTGGTGCAGGGCGGCTGCTTCGGCGGCGGCACCGGCGTGATCGCGGCCTGCGACGTGGTGATCGCGGCCGACAACGCGCTGTTCTCGATCACCGAGGTGCGCTGGGGACTGACCGCGGCGATCATCATCCCGCAGCTCTGCGACGCCATCGGCGTGCGCCAGGTGCGGCGCTACGCGCTGACCGGCGAGCGCTTCGGCGCCGAGGATGCGCGCCGCATCGGCCTGGTGCACGATGTCGTGCCGCTGGCCGATCTCGACGGCGCCGGCGCCAAGGTCGTGGAGCAGCTGCTGGCCAACGCGCCGAATGCGCTGGCCGAGACCAAGAGGCTGGCGCTGGAAAGTTCGTTCGGCGGCATGGCTGTCGACGACGCCGCCTACAAGCGCCTGGTGCATCTGCACTCCGCAAAACGGCAGACCGAAGAGGCGGCGGAAGGACTGGCGTCGTTTGCCGAGAAGCGCGCCGGCCGCTGGGGCGGCGGCGCAGCGTAGGCACGCCGCTCAGCAGCCGTTGCAGATGCCGCGGATGCTGCGATAGACCTCGGCGTCATCGCGGCGCATCTGCTGCAGCGATTGCAACGTCTTCGCTTCCGATGATGGCCCGGCCAGAGGCGCGGGATCTGGCTTGCGCCGCGCCGCAAGCTCCTGCTCCTGGCGGTGATAGCAGGCCTCGCGCTCGGCCTTGTCCTGGATGAAGCGGCAGGTCTCGAGCGCCGCCGCGGGCGTGGCGACGACGATGAGACAGAGCGAAGCTGAGACCAGGCGTTTCAAGACGAGCGATCCTTTCGCGCCGTTGTCTCAGGTTCGTACGCGAGGGGCAAGGCGCGTCACAGCGGCTGCGCCAGCGCCTTCTTCAGCGTCTTGAGCAGCGCCTGCACCGCGGCGGCGTCGATGCGGCGCTCGGGAACGGTGGCCTTCACCCACAATTCGGGGATCGGAAACTCCGGCAGCACCGGCTGCAAGGTGCGGTCGCGCAGCGCGTCCTCGACCAGATAGTGCGAGAGCAGCGCGATGCCGTTGCCGGCGATCGCGCTCTGCGCCAGCACGCGGCCCTCGTTCGAGGACAGATACGGCCGCACCTGGATGTTGATGCGGCCGCGCGGTCCCTCGAACGGCCATTCCGGGCCGGTCGGCAGAAAACTGAGGCAGCGGTGATCGACCAGGTCGCGCGGATGTTTTGGCGTGCCGTGCTTGCGCAAGTACGCAGGCGCGGCGCACAGCAGCCGCGGCAGCAGGCTCAGCGGCTCGTCGACCACGCCGCCGAAGGAATGCGGGAAGGCGCCGATCGCGATGTCGAATCCTTCCGTCACCGGATCGACCGGACGGTCGATCATCACGATCTCGAGCTTGACGCTTGGATTCTGCTTCTGGAACGCGGTGAAGGCATCCGCAAGCCGCGCGACGGTCAGCGAGGTCGGCGCCTTGACGCGCAGATGATCGGTGAGGTCGCGCCGCTTCTCGCCCATCCGCGACAGGAGATCGCCGACATCGGCGACGACGCCGCGCGCGCGATGCACATATTGCTGGCCGGCTTCGGTCAGCCGCAATTGCCGGGTGGAACGGTGGAACAGCGCGGTGCCGATGCGCTCCTCGAGCTGGGTGACGCGTTTCGCTACCACCGACGTCGCGACGTTGAGCTTGCGCGCGGCGGCCGAGAAGCCGCCAGCGTCGGCGGTGGCGAGGAAGGCTTCGAGATTGACCAGCGTGTCCATTTGCCTTTCTCGATTCGAGAAAGCTGATTACATTATTTGGTGGATTGTACTTCAATTCGCATCAATTCATAGTCGGCATCAATCAAATTGATCAGGGCGGAAATGATGCGGTCGAACACGATCGAAGAACCGGCGCGGCAAATCCCGGTCTACGGCGAATACGACGTGGTCGTGCTCGGCGGCGGACCGGCCGGAATCGCGGCGGCGGTGGCCGCGGCGCGGGCCGGGCGGCGGACACTGCTGATCGAGCGCTACGGCTTCCTCGGCGGCATGGGCACCGCGGCGGGCGTGACCAACTTCTGCGGCCTGCACGCCAATGTGTTCGGCGAGATGCATCGCGTGGTGCAGGGCATCGCCTCCGATCTGCTCGCGCGGATCGACCGGCTCGGCGGGCTGAACGCGCCGCATCTGATCCTCGGCAAGATTCTTGCGCAGGCCTACGACACCGCGGCCTACAAGATCGCCGCCGACGATCTGCTCGCACATCACAAGGTCGACATCCTGTTCCACGCCCTCGGTGCCGGCGTCGTGATGGACGGGTCGCACATCCGTGCGCTGATGGTCGAGACCAAGGCCGGCCGCCAGGCGGTGCTGGCCAGCGTTTTCATCGATTGCTCCGGCGACGGCGATCTTGCGGTGTGGGCCGGCGCGCCGTTCGAGGTCGGCGACAATGCCGGCAACATGCTCTACCCCTCGATGATGTTCCGCCTCAACGGCATCGATCCGGTTAGGGCCGGCGATGCCTGGCGGACCATTCCGGCGCTGATGGCCGAGGCGGAGGCGAGCGGCACACACACGTTTCCGCGCAAGTCCGCCATCGTGCGGCCGCAGAAATCGCAGATCGAGTGGCGGGTGAATTTCACCCAGCTTGCGCGCGAGGACGGCAGTGCGGTGTCCGGCATCGACCCCGACGACATGACCCGCGGCGAGATCGAGGGCCGGCGCCAGGCGGTCGAGGCCTTTGCGTTCCTGCGCACGGTGCCAGGTTTTGAAAACAGCTACATCGTCGATCTGCCGCCGCAGCTCGGCATCCGCGAGACGCGGCGGGTGATCGGCGGCTACATGCTGTCAGGCGAGGACGTGCTCGGCTGCGCCTCGTTTGCGGATTCGATCGGCGTCAATGGCTGGCCGAAGGAATCCCATGTGCCGGGCGACGTGATCTTCGAATTTCCGCCGATCCCGGACAGCCGCGGCTACAATGAATTGCCGTACCGGATGCTGGTGCCCGAAGGCGTTGACAATCTGTTGATCGCCGGCCGCTGCGCGTCGATGACCCATGAGGGTCAATCGGCGGCGCGCGTCTCCGGTGCCTGTTTCGTGATGGGCGAGGCGGCCGGAACCGCGGCGGCGCTGGCGCTGTCGGGCAACACGATTCCGCGCGACATTTCCGTCGAAAAGTTGCAACAACAGCTCACGACGCAGGGCGCATTCATCGGCCGCGATCAGGCCGTGCCCAAGGGGTCATAGGGCGATTATAGGCGGAGGACGGCGATGAAGGGTTGGGCGCGGCTCGTGCTTGCGGGTCTCGTGATGTGGGCAGCGAGCAGCGTCGCGCAGGCCGATGATCTCTTGAAGGCGAAGATCGGCGTGCTGCGGCTGTCGTCCTCGGCGCCGGTGTTCATCGCGCAGGACAAGGGCTACTTTCGCGACGCGGGGCTCGAGGTCGAGCTGAAATTCTTCGACGCGGCGCAGCCGATCGCGGTCGCGACCACGTCGGGCGACGTCGATTTCGGTATCACCGCGTTCACCGCCGGGCTCTACAATCTCGCCGGCAAGGGCACGCTGAAGGTGATCGGCGGCATGAGCCGCGAGAAGGCCGGCTATCCGCTGATCGGCTACTTCGCCAGCAACAACGCCTATGCGACCGGCCTCAAGACGCCGAAGGATCTCGCGGGCAAGCGCGTCGCGGTCACCCAGGTCGGCTCCAGCTTCCACTACTCGCTCGGCCTGCTCGCCGACAAATACGGCTTCAAGCTCTCCGACGTGAAGGTAGTGCCGCTACAGTCGTTGTCGAACGCCGCCGCGGCGCTGAAGGGCGAGACCGTCGATGCCGCGCTGCTGCCGGTCTCGACCGCGCGCTCTCTGATCGATTCGGGCGGCGCAAAATTGTTGGGCTGGGTCGGCGACGAGACGCCCTGGCAGCTGGGCGCGATCTTCGCCTCGCCGAAGACGCTGACCAACGCACCGCTGGTGACGAGATTGCTCACCGCGCTGCTGCGCGCCGACCGCGAATATCACGACGTGATCCTGGCCACCATCAAGGACGGCGTGGTGCCGATCACCGAAAGCACAAAACCGCTGCTCGAGATCATCGCCAAATACACCAACCTGCCGGTCGAGCAGGTGGTCGGCAACTGCGCCTATATCGATCCCGACGGCAGGCTCGACGTGAAGAACGTCGACAACCAGATCAAATGGCTGCAGGAGCAGGGCTTTGTCGACAAGGGTTTTGACGCGAATACGATCATCGCAAAGGACTATGTGAAGGCGGATTGATTGATGGCAGGCCGCACACATCACATTCATCCCGTCACCCTGAGAAGGTGTGAAGCTTTGTCCTCATCCACCGCTGTCATCGCCCGGCTTGACCGGGCGATCCAGTACGCCGCGGCCCCTCGGTTCATTCACTACCGCCTCTGGAATACTGGATCGCCCGCCTGCGCGGGTGATGACACCGAGCAAGTTGAGCAAACCAACGCTGTCACCCCCGCGCAACGGCTTCGCCGTTGTCGCTGGAGGTGGCCGCTTCTTCAGCGGCCCTCGAAGGGTCGACGGCCCGGCTGGTGGCCGTGCATCCTTCGAGGCTCGCAAGAGCTCGCGCCTCCAGCGACAAAGGCGAAGCCTTTGCGCGGGGATGACGGGACTGGCAGTGAGCTCGTAGCGCCATGGACCTGATCGCCGACCATATCAGCCATCGCTTCGGCGCGCTCGACGTGCTCGACGATGTCTCCTTCCAGGTCGCCGCCGGCGAGGTGGTCGCGATCGTCGGGCCGTCCGGCTGCGGCAAGAGCACGCTGCTGCAAATCCTCGGCGGCTTGCTGCAGCCGGGTAGGGGCGCAGCGCAGTTGCGCGGCGCGCCGCCGGCGGGCAGCCTCAATCCGCTGACCTTCGTGTTCCAGGATTTTGCGCTGCTGCCCTGGAATACGGTGGAGGAGAACGTCGCGTTCCCGCTGCTGCACACGGCGTTGAGCCCCAGTGAGCGCGGCGCCGTGATCGACGACGCGCTGCGTCGCACCGGCCTTGCCGATTTTCGCGCGGCCTACCCAAAGCAGCTCTCCGGCGGCATGCGGCAGCGCGTCGGCATCGCGCGGGCGCTGGCGGTGCGGCCGGCGATCCTGTTGATGGACGAGCCGCTGTCGGCGCTGGATTCGCAGACCCGCGAGCTGCTGATGGAGGACTTTGTCGGGCTGCTCGCCGACGGCGCGATGGGCGCGGTGTATGTCACGCATAACCTCGAGGAGGCGGTGCGGCTCGCCGACCGCGTCGTGGTGCTGTCGCGCCGCCCGGGCCGCATTCGCGAGATCGTGAGCATCCCGATGACCCGCGCCGAGCGCGGCGCGGTGGATGCGCGCGGCAAGATGGCCGCGCTGCAGGCCGACCTGTGGTCGCTGATCCGCAAGGAAGCGATCGATGCCGAGCGCGAGGTCCAGCATGCTTGATCGCGCGCCGCAGGCGAAGGAGCAGGCGACGGAAGCCAAGCGTCCGGTCGAATTTCGCGGCGCCGGATTTGCGCCGGGCGGCAGCCGTTCTTCCGGCTGGGTCGCGCTCGCGCTGGTCATCGCGGTCTGGCAGCTCGCCGGCAGCGCCGGCTGGGTCAATGCGCTGTTCCTGCCGGCGCCGTCGGCCATTGCTGTAGCGATCACCAAGCTCGCGACCTCGGGCGCACTGTGGCATCACCTCTCATGGTCGCTGCTGCGTATCGGCACCGGCTGGATCATCGGCACGGTCGCCGGCGTCATTGTCGGCTTTGCGATCGGGCTGTCGGGCATGGCGCGCGGCGTCGGCATCACCTTCATCTCGGCGCTGTTCCCGATCCCGAAGATCGCGCTGCTGCCGCTCTTGATCCTGTGGCTCGGCATCGGCGAAGAACCGAAGATCGCGACCATTGCGCTCGGGGTGTTCTTCTCGACCGCGATCTCGGTCTATAGCGGCGTCGATGCGGTGCCGCGCAATTTGATCCGGATGGCGCAGAGCTTCAACGTCCCGTTCCACGCCATCGTGCGCCGCGTGATCTGGCCCGGCGCGCTGCCCTCGATCCTCGCCGGCTTCCGCATCACCGCCTCGGTCGCGCTTTTGCTGGTCGTAAGCGCCGAGATGATCGGCGCGGAATACGGCATTGGCGCCTTCGTGCTGCAGGCCGGCAATCTGATGCAGACCGACCAGTTGCTCGCCGGCGTCGTCATCCTGTCGCTGTTCGGACTGGCGGTAGGGAAGTTGATCAACCTGCTCGAGGCGCGGCTGCTGCATTGGCGGTGAGGGCACGCCGTCATTGCGAGGCGCCAACGGGTCGCGCGAATGCGCGCCCGATGACAGGCTCCGCGACGAAGCAATCCATCTCCCCGCGAATGCGGAAAGTTGGATTGCTTCGCTTCGCTCGCAATGACGGTAGGAGGCGCCTTTGCCTCCCTAGCCAGTTACGCGTTCCCGCGATCCTCGCGGAACAGGTCGAGCTTCTGCTGCACCGGGCGGTCGGAGAACGAGAACAGCACCGAGTCGGTATCGGCCTCGTGCGTCACCCAGTGCCAGCTCGGCACCACGAACAGGTCGCGCGGACCCCATTCAAAAGTCTGGTCGCCGATCCTGGTGCGGCCCTTGCCTTCGATTGCGGCGAACACGGTGGCGTCGGTCGAGCGATAGCGCGCGGTCTTGAAACCCTTCGGCAGCAACTGGATGAAGGTGCCGATGGTCGGCATCGCAAAATCGCCGGTCTCGGGGTTGGAGAAGCGCAGCTTCAGGCCGTGGCAGGCGTCCCACTCGTCGCTGGCCTTGGCCTTCTCCAGCGCCTCGCGGGTGTACTCATAGGGATAGTTGAAGATCGGCGAGGTCTTCGACGTCCGCCGCTGGTCGACCGGCAGCAGATTGTGGCCGTAGCGCCCGAAGCTCGCGCCGGACGGTTTCGATATCTGCTGCTGGTCCTCCTTGGCGCCCTCGGCAAACGAGCAGTCGAAGAACTGCACCATTGGGATGTCGAGCCCGTCGAGCCAGAACATCGGCTCATTGGTCTCGTTGGAATGATCGTGCCAGGTCATCGACGGCGTGATGACGAAATCGCCCGGCGCCATCGCAGTGCGCTCGCCGTCGACGGCGGTGAAGGCGCCCTTGCCCTCGAGCACGAAGCGCAGCGCCGACTGGGCGTGGCGATGGGCGGGGGCGATGTCGCCCGGCACCACCATCTGCACGCCGGCGAACAGCGAGGTCGTGATCTTGGACTGGCCGCGCAGGCCGGGATTTTCCAGCACCAGCACGCGGCGCTCGGCCTCCTTGGCCGTGATCAGCTTGCCGGCCTCGTTCATGTAGTCGCGGATCTGGTCGAACTTCCACAGATGCGGGCGGCAGGCGCTCTTCGGCTCCGGCGTGATCAGATCGTTCATCACGTTCCACAGCGCCGAGAGGTTTTGGCCATCGATCTTCTTGTAGAACGCCTCGCGCTCCGGGGTCTTCTGCACGGCTTCCATGGCAAGCCTCCCATCGTTCTTGTCGGTTCGATTGATTGACAGTATACTGACAATGTGGCTAGCGTCAATCAACCAGCCAATAACGAGGTGCAAGGGAGGTTCCGATGAAGCTGCATGGCTATTTCCGCAGCAGCGCGTCCTACAGGGTCCGGATCGCCCTCAATCTGAAGGGACTCTCGCCCGAACATCTGCCGCATCATCTGCGCAAGGGCGAGCAATGCGCGCCGGCTTATCTCGCGATCAACCCGCAGGGCCTGGTGCCGACGCTGGAGAATGACGCCGGCGCCATTCTGACCCAGTCGCTCGCCATCATCGAATGGCTGGACGAGACCCATCCCAATCCGCCGCTGCTGCCGCAGGACCCGCTGCGCCGCGCCAAGGTGCGCGCCTTTGCGCAAGTGCTCGCCTGCGACACCCACCCGGTGCAGAACCTGAAAGTGCTGGCGCGGCTGCGCCAGCTCGGCTTCCCCGAAGGGCAGGTAACGGAGTGGGCGGCGTGGGCCAACCGCGAGGGCTTGTCGGCCTGCGAGATCCTGATCGCGGGGGAAGGCGGGCCGTTCTGTTTCGGCGATGCGCCGACTTTGGCCGATCTCTGCCTGGTGCCGCAGCTCGCCAACGCGCGGCGCTTCGGCGTCGACGTCTCGGCCTTTCCGCGCCTGCTGAAGGCCGAGGCCGCGGCCAGGCAGGTCAAGGCATTCGCCGACGCCGCTCCGGACCAGCAGCCCGATGCCGAATAGCAAACCCGTCACCATGGACGCGGTCTACACCGCGCCCGGCTATCTGTTCCGCCGCATGCAGCAGATCGCGGTCGCGCTGTTCATCGAGGAGTGCAAGGCGTTCGATCTGACCCCGGTGCAATACGCCGCGCTGATCGCGATCTCGACTCATCCGGGCATCGACGCAACGCGGCTCTCCGCGGTGATCGCGTTCGACCGCTCCACGCTCGGCAACGTCATCGAGCGGCTGCAGGCCAAGGCGTTCATCGTGCGCAAGCCCGCGCCGGAGGACAAGCGCGTCAAGCTGCTGTATCTTACCAAGGCGGGCGCCGCGGTGCTTGATCAGATCATGCCCTCGGTCGACAAGGCGCAGGCGCGAATGCTGCAGCCGCTGAAGCCGGCCGACCGCAAGACGCTGCTGGCGCTGCTGACCCAGTTGGTCGATCTCAACAACGAGGCCTCGCGCGTGCCGCTGCGCGCCGAAGATGCGCTCGAACATTTGGGAAGGTCCACCTGATGGCAGGGGCAAAACCGGTCCTGATCGCGGGCGGCGGCATCGGCGGGCTCGCCGTGGCGCTGGGGCTGGCGCAGAAGGGCATTCGTTCGATCCTCCTGGAAAAGGCTGCCGCGCTCGGCGAGATCGGCGCCGGCATCCAGCTCGGCCCGAACGCCTTCCACGCCTTCGACTATCTCGGCGTCGGCGAGGCCGCGCGCAACATGGCGGTCTATATCGACAAGCTCCGGCTGATGGACGCGCTCACCGCCGACGAGATCACCCATATCGATCTTGGCGATGCGTTTCGCGCGCGCTTTGGCAACCCTTACGCGGTGGTGCATCGCGGCGATCTGCACGGGGTGTTCCTGCGCGCCTGCGAGAGTCATGAGTTGATCGAGCTGCGCGTCTCGAGCGAGGTGACCGGCTACGAGCAGGACGGTTCGTCGGTGACTGCAACAATCGCCAATGGCGAGCGCGTCACCGGACGCCTGCTGATCGGCGCCGACGGTCTGTGGTCGAACATCCGCAAGCAGGTGGTCGGCGATGGCCCGCCGCGCGTCTCCGGTCACACCACCTATCGCTCGGTGATCCCGACCGAGCAGATGCCGGAGGATCTGCGCTGGAACGCGGCGACGCTGTGGGCGGGACCGAAGTGCCACATCGTGCATTACCCGCTGTCGGGCTGGAAGGTGTTCAACCTCGTCGTCACCTATCACAACGATGCGCCGGAGCCGGTCGCCGGCAAGCCGGTTTCCGAAGCCGAGGTGATGAAGGGTTTTGTCCACGTCCATGAGCGGGCGCAAAACATCATCCGCCACGGCACCAACTGGAAGCTCTGGGTGCTGTGCGACCGCGAGCCCGCCGAGCGCTGGATCGACGGGCGCACCGTGCTGCTCGGCGACGCCGCGCACCCGATGCTGCAATATTTCGCGCAAGGCGCCTGCCAGGCGATGGAGGACGCGGTCTGCCTGTCGCACATGCTGGCCAATCACGACGACCAGGATGCTGCACTCGAAGCCTACCGCGCGCAACGCTTCCCGCGCACCGCGCGCGTGCAACTGATGTCGCGCGCGATCGGCGAGCACATCTATCACCCCGCCGGCGACCACGCCCGCATCCGCAACGCCATCATGAGCGCGAAGTCGCAGGATCAGTGGTGCGATGACATCGCGTGGCTGTATGGCGGGACGGGGCTGAAGGCTTAGTTTTCCGAGCGTTCGCTGAGAGAGCGCGCCGTGTGGCACCCCTCTCCCCAACCCTCCCCCGCAAGGGGGGAGGGAGCCCTTCCGCCGGTGTGCTCCTTACATCCGCGTTGAGTCAGCATTGATCGCCACGAACCAATCTCCCGAGAGGACGCATGCGTGTGAGGTGAGCACGCTGGTCAGGCTCCCTCCTCCCTTGCGGGGGAGGGTGGGGAGAGGGGTGGCCCCGGGCGAGACGTTCGCGCCGGCTCGACTACATCCGCATCACCGCCTGCCGGTCGATCTTGCCCGTTCCGGTCTTCGGCAACTCGTCGACAAACGTCACCTCGCGCGGGTATTTGTACGGCAGCAGCTTTGCCTTGACGTAATCCTGCAGCCGCCGCGTCGCCTCGGTTGCGTCGAAGCCGCCGCGGTTCATCACCACCACGGCCTTCAGCGTCATGCGACGGTCGGGCAGTTCGGCGGCGTAGACGGCGCATTCGCGGACGTCGGGGTGATCGGCGAGGCAGAGCTCGACCTCGAGCGGATAGATCCACTGGCCGGAGATCTTGACCAGGTCGTCGGCGCGGCCGCGGAAGAAATGAAAGCCGTCGCTGTCGCGCACAAAGCGGTCGCCGGTGTAGATCCAACCATCCTCGCGCACGGTCTCGGCAGTCTTGTCCGGCCGATTCCAGTACAGCGGCGTCGCGGAATCGCCGCGCACCCACAAAATCCCTTCCTCGTCGTCGCCGACCTCGCGGCCATCGCTGTCACGCAGCATGATCTCGTAGCCCGGGACGCGCATGCCGGCGGCGCCGAGCTTTTTTGTCTCGGCGCGATTGCAGAGATAGATGTGCAAGACCTCGGTCGAGCCGAGGCCCTCGATGATCTCGAGCCCGGTCAGCCGCTTCCAGCCATTGAAGACGTCGGCCGACAGCACCTCGGCGGCGGAAACCGCCATGCGCAGCGAGGAGAAGTCGGCAGCATCCGCGCCCTCCGCCTTGGTTAGGGTCACGTAGAGCGTCGGCAGGCCGAAGAACACCGTCGGGCGGTATTGCTCGATCGCGGCGAAGATCGCGGCCGACTTCGGCTGCCCTGGCAGCAGCAGCGTCGCCGCGCCGACCGAGAAGGGGAAGGTGATCGAATTGCCAAAACCGTAGGCGAAGAAGATCTTCGGCACCGAGAAGCAGATGTCGCCGGGCGAGAGCTTCAGCACGCTGCGGGCAAAGGCCTGTTCGCTATAGGCCATGTCGTGCTGCAGATGCACGATGCCCTTCGGGCGGCCGGTCGAGCCCGACGAATACATCCAAAACGCCATGTCGTTGCGATGCGTGTCGGCCGCGTCGAGCACGCTTGCGAAATCCGGCAACCATTCGCCTGCGTTGCGCGCCTCGGCCACGGCGTGCTCGCCTGCCGTGCCGTTGACCACAATCAGCGTGCGTAGCGGCGTGTCCTTGCAGGCCTCGGCGCTGAAGCGCGAACAAAACTCGGCGTCGGTGACCGCGACCTGCGCGCCGGCGTCGGACAAATAGAATTGCAGCAGCTCCGGCGTTGTCAGCGTGTTGATCAGGAGCGGCACAAAACCCGCGCGCACCGCGCCGAAGAATGCCGCCGGATAGGCCGGGGTGTCGTCGAGGAACAGCAGGATGCGGTCGCCGCGCGTAAGGCCCAGCGACTGGAAGGCGTGGCCCCAGCGTGCAGCCTCGGCGCAGAGCTCGCGATAGGTCCGCGTGCCGGCCGGGCCGGTCAGCGCGAGGCGCTCGGCATTGCCGTTGCCGAGATTGTCGAACAGGATGCGGCTCGCATTGTAGCGCTCGGGAAGCGCAAAGCCGATCTCGCGCGCGCCGGGATTGTCCTGCGGGACCTGGTCGGCGATCTCGGTCATGGCGTGCCTCTCGAAGACTTGCCCTTTGCGGCCTCGTAACGGGCCATGAAGGCCGGCGACATCGCGCGCAGCCGCGCATCGTCGATCCGGCCGGAGCGGGTGATGTAGCTGTAGGCAAAATCCATCAGGCCCAGCTTCATGTGCACGGGAAAGTGCTCGTACCAGTCGGCGCTGGTGCGCGCGGCGGTGACGAGTTTTTTCACGATCGGCTTGCGCTCGCTCTCGTAGCGCGCCAGCGCCGCCGCAATGTCGTTCTCCGCCTCCAGCGCCTTGGTCAGCGCGATCGCGTCCTCGATCGCGAGCCGTGTGCCCGAGCCGATCGAGAAATGCGCCGAATGCAGCGCGTCGCCGATCAGCACCATGTTGCCGTGCGACCAGCGCTCGTTCCAGATCCACGGGAAATTGCGCCACACCGATTTGTTCGAGATCAGCCGATGGCCGTCCAGCCTCGCCGCGAACACGTCCTCGCAGATCGCCTGCGACTCTTCGATGCTCTTGCCGGCAAAGCTGTAGGCGTCCCAGGTCGCAGCATCGCACTCGACCAGGAAGGTGCTCATGTCCCTGGCGTAACGATAGTGATGGGCGTTAAAGCTGCCGCGCTCGGTGGCGACAAAGGTCTGCGACAGCGTCGCGAAGGGCTTTGTGGTGCCATACCAGGCGAACTTGTTGGTGGATTGCGACACCGAGGCGCCGAACGCGCTCTCAAAGCTGCGGCGAACCATCGAGTTCAGCCCGTCGGCGGCGACGATCAGATCGTAGCCTTGGAGCTGGTCGACAGATTGCACCGACGTGTCGAAGCGCGGTGCGATACCGACGCTGCGCACCCGCGCTTGCAGGATCTGCAGCAGCGCCAGCCGCCCGATCGAAGAGAAGCCGACGCCGTCGATCTCGACGCTCTCGCCGCGCAGGTTCAGCGTGATGTTCTTCCAGCTCTCCATCTGTGGGGTGATGGCGTCGACCGTCTCGGGGTCGTCGGCACGCAGAAACTCCAGCGCCTGCTCGGAGAACACCACGCCAAAGCCCCAGGTGGCGCCGGCGGCGTTCTGTTCGAACAGGTCGATCTCGGCGTCGGGGTGACGCTTCTTCCAGAGATAGGCGAAGTAAAGCCCGCCGGGCCCTCCGCCGATCACGGCGATCCGCAACGTCTGCCTCCCAGATTGACAGTGTACTTACAATTTGGGTCCAGACTAATCGCCCTCCGGCGGGAACGCCAGAGGGAAAATGCGCGCGGGTCGTTGGTCTCTATTCCGTCATGCCCGGGCTTGTCCCGGGTCCACGTCTTGGGTTCCGCGTCAGCAAAGACGTGGATGGCCGGGACAAGCCCGGGCATGACGATAGGTCGGCGCCAGGTTTGGCGACGCGCTCAATAGCAGCGGCGGACCTTGACGCCGCCGACCCAGACCCAGCGGCAGCCGGCAGCGACGGGCTTGCGGACGACGACGGCGCCGCGCGGGCCGGCGCATCCGGCACGATAGGGGCCGCGTCCGCAGACGGCGGCGCTGGCCTCGGAGGATTCAAAAATCATGACGGCGGCAAAGGACAACAGGGCCGCGGCGATCAGCAAAAATGCGCGCATGGTAATCCCTCTCCCGGGGAGATCTGGTTGGGCCTGTGGTTGATCAGCAAGGTGCTACGGATCCGTGCCCGGCGATCCGCCGGGCACACGTCGGGTCTCTGTCCGCAGCGGCTACTTCTTCTCCGCCGCCGCCAGCACCTTCTTGCAGGCGGGTGTCAGTTTGTCGCTCTCCTTGGCGAGGCAGGCGATGATGCGGCCGCCGCCGGGCGTCACGCTTTTGCAAAACTTCTCGTAGTCGCCCATGCAGGCGTCGCGCTGCGCGGCAGTCAGTTCCTGGGCGAAGGCGCCGCCCGCGGCGGTGAGCAGCGCGGCGGTCAGGATGATACGCAACATCTGTCGCTTCCTTTTCCGGTCGGGTTGCAGGAGCAAACGGGATCAGCGCGCCGCGAAAGGCGCCAGCACGTCGCGGCAGGCCGGCGAAAGCGAGCCGGCATTGTCTCCAAGGCACTTCACGATCCGGCCGCCGCCGGGTTGGACGCCACCGCAGACCGAGCGGACGTCGGCGCCGCAGGCCGAGCGCAGCACGAACAGCTCTTCGCGCGGGCGCAGCGGCCGCAGCACGATCACGGTCGCCGCGGGGGCTGCCGCCGGTGCCGCGGCGGGCGCAGCCGTCGCGGTTGCGCCGCCGGCGGCCGGCGCCGCGCCACCGCCGCTGGCGGCGGTCACCGCCTTTTCGCAGCCCGGCGAGAGTTTTGCCTTGTTCTTCTCCAGGCACTGCAGCGCCGGGGCGCCGCCGGGCGGCACGCCGGCGCAGACCTTGGGATAATCGGACTGGCAGGCGCTGCGGATCGCCGAGACCTGCGCGCTCGACGGCTTACCCGCCGCCGCTGCGGCCGGCTTGGCGGCGGTCGCAGCCGGCGCGGCTTCGGTCTTTGCGGGTGCGGCGTCCGTCTTCGGCGCAGCCGCCGCGGCCGGCGCCTCCACCGCGCGCACCGCGCTCGCGCAGGCCGAACCGAGGCTCGCCATGTTCTTCTGCAGGCATTGCAGCGACGCTTCGCCGCCGGGCGGAACGCTGGAGCAATGCGCGATGTAGTCGTTGCGGCATTGCGACTTGATGGCGTCGCGCTGCGCCTGGGTCGGCGCTTGCGACAAAGCGGGTGCGGCGCTCACCAATGTCACGGCCGCAAGCCATGCGGACAGCTTCGCTGCTCGTGTCAGCACGTTCATCATTTGACTTAATCCCTTGTTGTCGCCGGAGGCCGCCGCTCCGATCGAACCGAGTTTTGAAAAAAGTCTTCTTGTCGCAATCTCAACGAGCGATATCATTTTCGCTTTCGAGTTCCACTGCAAGCAGATTGTTGCTATGCATTGGATCAGGCTGGTTTTCACTCGATACGACGACTTGACGAAAGCTTTTTGAATCGAGGCTCGGAAATGAGGCTTGCGCCCACACCGCCGCATTTCGTGCAAAGCAACGGCAATATTGTGCGACTGCGAACCGCGCCCTTGCTGCGCATCGCCTTCGCCGGATTCGCATTCGTCAATTTAAGTGCCTGCGATCAAAATAGTTTTGTCCCGCCGCCGCCGCCGAAGGTCGAGGTCGCGCCGCCGGTGCAGCGCGCCATCACCCGCTATCTGGACGCAACCGGAAACACCGCGCCGATCCAGACCGTCGATCTGGTCGCGCGTGTCCAGGGCTTCTTGCAGTCGATCGATTACAAGGACGGTGCCTTCGTGAAGAAGGGCACCACCCTGTTCACCATCGAGCCGGAAACCTACAAGCTGAAGCTCGAGCAGGCGCAGGCCGCCGAGGTCGGCGCGCAGGCGACGGTGAAGCAGGCCGAAGCCGACTACAAGCGACAGGTCGAGCTGGTGCAGCGGCAGGCGGTCTCGCAGTCCACGCTGGATACTTCGACCTCGACCCGCGACAACGCGACCTCCAATCTGACGCAGGCCCAGGTCAACACCAAGATCGCCGCGGTCAATTACGGCTACACCAATGTGGCCGCGCCGTTCGACGGCATCGTCAGCAACCATCTGGTCTCGGTCGGCGAACTGGTCGGCGTGGCGTCGCCGACGCAGCTTGCCACCATCGTGCAGCTCGACCCGATCTACGTGAACTTCAACGTCAGCGAGCAGGACGTGCAGCGGGTCCGCGACGAGGCGCGGCGGCGCGGCATCCCGATCGACGAGATCAGGCAATTGCCGGTCGAGGTCGGCCTGCAGACCGAGACCGGTTATCCGCACAAGGGCAAGCTCGATTACGTGGGGCCGACGGTCAACCAGTCGACCGGCACGCTTCCGGTGCGCGGCCTGATCCCCAATCCGGATCGCGCGCTGCTGCCGGGATTTTACGTCCGGGTTCGCGTGCCGTTCGACAAGCAGGACAATGCGCTGCTGGTGCCCGACACCGCGATCGGCAGCGACCAGGCCGGCCGCTACGTGCTGGTCGTCAACGCCGACAATGTGGTCGAGCAGCGCAAGGTCACGACCGGGCCGCTCGACGAGGGCCTGCGCGTCATCGAGAGCGGGCTGAAGGCCGACGATCGCGTCGTCACCGCCGGATTGCTGCGCGCGATCCCCGGGCAGAAGGTCGATCCGCAGCTGCAAAAGGCTGAAGCCGCGGCGGCGCCTAGCAAGGAAGCAGCGCCGGCTCCGGCGAAGTAAGGACGCGCCATGATCTCGAAATTCTTCATCGAGCGCCCGGTCCTTTCCAACGTCATCGCGATCTTGATGATCCTGCTCGGCGGCGTGGCGCTGTACAACCTCGCGGTCGCGCAATATCCCGACGTGGTGCCGCCAACCGTGCAGGTGACGACGCGCTACCCCGGCGCCTCGGCCAAGACGGTGGCCGACACCGTGGCGCTGCCGATCGAGCAGCAGGTCAACGGCGTCGAGGACATGCTGTACATGCAGTCCTACAGCGGCGCCGACGGCACCTATACGTTGACCGTGACCTTCAAGATCGGCACCGATCTCAACTTCGCGCAGGTGCTGGTGCAGAACCGCGTCTCCAGCGCGCTGTCGCAGCTGCCGTCGGCGGTGCAGAACCAGGGCGTCACGGTGCAGAAGCGCTCGACCGCGATCCTGCTGTTCGTGACGTTGACCTCGCCGAACAAGACCTATGACAGCCTGTTCCTGTCGAACTATGCCACCATCAGCATCCGTGACGAGCTGTCGCGGCTGCCCGGCGTCGGCAACGTCACGGTGTTCGGCGCCGGACAATATTCGATGCGGGTCTGGCTCGATCCCAACAAACTGCAGGTGCGCGGGCTGGTGCCGCAGGACGTGATTCAGGCGATCCAGCAGCAGAGCCAGCAGGTCACCGCCGGCCAGGTCGGCGCGCCGCCGGCGCCGCCCGGGCAGGCGTTCCAGTACACGCTGAACGTCAACGGCCGGCTCGACGACAAGAGCCAGTTCGAGGACATCATCGTCAAGAGCGGCAACGTCGGCGACGTCACCCGGGTCCGCGACGTCGGCTGGGTCGAGCTCGGTGCGCAGACCTACAGCCAGATCTTCTCGCTGAACCAGAAGCCCGCCACCGGCATCGGCGTGTTCCAGTCGCCGGGCGCCAACGCGCTGGAGGTCGAGAAGGCGGTCGAGAAGAAGATGGCGGAGCTGGCCAAGCAGTTCCCGCAGGACATCAGATACGACACGCCGTTCGACACCACCAAGTTCGTCAACGCCTCGATCGAGGAGGTCTACAAGACCCTGATCGAGGCCGGCCTACTGGTGCTGGTCGTGATCCTGGTGTTCCTGCAGGATTGGCGCGCGATGCTGGTGCCGGCGACCACCGTGCCGGTCACCATCATCGGCGCCTTCGCGGCGATGGCCGCGCTCGGCTTCACCATCAATTTGTCGACGCTGTTTGCGATCGTGCTCGCGATCGGCATCGTGGTCGACGATGCCATCGTCGTGGTCGAAGGCGCGGCGCACAACATCGAGCGCGGCATGTCCGGCCACGATGCCGCGATCAAGGCGATGGACGAACTGTTCGCGCCGATCGTCGGCATTACGCTGGTGCTGATCTCGGTGTTTTTGCCGGCCGCCTTCCTGCCGGGGCTGACCGGGCGGATGTACGCGCAGTTCGCGCTGGTCATCGCCGCCACCGCGCTGCTCAGTGCGGTCAACGCCGCGACCTTGAAGCCGACGCAGTGCGCGCTATGGCTGCGCCCGCCGGCGCCGCCGGAACAGCGCAACTTCTTCTATCGCGGCTTCAACGCGGTCTACGACCGGCTGGAGCGCTTCTATTCCCGCGTGGTCGGCGGCATTGCCGGGCATGCCAAGATTTCGGTCGCCATCGCGCTGATCATCATCGGCGCTGCCGGCTACGGCCTGTCGCGGGTGCCGACCGGGTTCATTCCGATCGAGGATCAGGGTTATCTGCTCGCCGCTGTGCAATTGCCCGACGGCGCCGCGCTCGGCCGCACCCAGCACGTGCTCGACAAGGTCACCGAGATCGCCAGCAAGACGCCGGGAGTCGACCAGGTGGTTTCGATCGCCGGCATCTCCGCGCTCGACAACTCCTCGAGCCTCGCCAATGCCGGCGTCGCCTATCTGATCCTGAAGGACTGGAGTGCGCGCGGCCCGGGCGAAGACCTGCGCTCGCTGGTCTTCGGCCTCAACGACAAGCTCGCGGTGATCCCGGAGGCGCGCATCCTGGTGATCCCGCCGCCGCCGATCCAGGGCATCGGCAACGCCGCCGGCTTTGCCATGCAGGTCGAGTTGCGCGACGGCAACGCCGACTACGGCAAGCTGCAGGCGGTCACCGGTGCGATCGTGGCCAACGCGCAGAGCCAGAGCGCGCTGCAGCGCGTGCAGTCCTCGTTCCGCTCGATGGTGCCGCAGTTCGACGTCGAGGTCGACCGCATCAAGACCCAGACCCTGCACGTCACCCCCGACCAGATCTTCTCGGCGCTGTCGACCTATCTCGGCGCGAGCTACGTCAACCAGTTCACCAAGTTCGGCCGCACCTTCCAGGTCTACACCCAGGCCGACGCGCAGAACCGCCTCAGCCTGCGCGACATCCAGAACATGATGGTGCGCAACAGCAATGGCGACATGATCCCGCTCGGCACCGTGGCGAAGATCACGCCGTCGGTCGGGCCCTCGCTGATCAGCCTGTATAACCTCTATCCGTCGGCATCGATCATCGGCCTGCCGGCGCAGGGCTATTCGTCGGGCCAGGCGATGGCGCTGATGGAGGAGATCGCCGCCAAGACGCTGCCGCCGGGCACGGGCTATGAATGGACGGCGATGTCGTACCAGGAGAAGGCGGTCGGCGGTCAGATCTACTACACGTTCGCGCTGGCGCTGCTGCTGGTCTATCTCGTGCTCGCCGGGCAGTATGAGAGCTGGTATGCGCCGATCTCGGTGATCCTGGCGGTGCCGCTGTCGCTGCTCGGCCCGATGCTGGTGCTGGTCGGATTGCGGATCGACAACAACCTCTACACCCAGATCGGCATTATCCTGTTGATCGCGTTGTCGGCCAAGAACGCGATCCTGATCGTCGAGGTCGCGCTGGAGCGCCATCTGCGCGACGGCCACACCGTCCTGCAATCCGCGATCGACGCGGCGCGCGCCAGGTTCCGGCCGATCCTGATGACGTCGTTCGCCTTCATCCTCGGCGTGCTGCCGCTGGTGCTCGCGACCGGCGCCGGCGCCAACGCCCGCAAGTCGATCGGCATCACCGTGTTCTCCGGCATGATCGCTTCGACCTGCCTCGCCGTGCTGTTCGTGCCGGCGTTCTTCGTCGTGGTGCAGACGTTCGAGAACTGGCGCAAGGCGAAGAAGGGGAAGCCGGCGGAGCCGCAGCCGACGCAACAGACGCCAGCGCCGGGCGCAATCCGGTAATTCAGCGTCAATCGCTGCGTCATATTTCATTTTTCTTCAAATGCCTGTGACGGGCGGGCTCGCGGCGAGCGGGCGCCGACCGCCGACGAGAAGGCGCTGGATTCGCATCGGCACCGACAGGCCAAGTCCTTCGACAAGCTGACAAAAAGGCCTCTTGCGCTGGCGGCCGGCGGCGCCGTGCGCAATCGCACCTCATGCCGAGCACAGGCGGATAACGCTGATATGACGCACGCCTGCGAGGTTGAGCCGATCAAAACGGGGACGTGCAAACAGTGTGAGGTCGGTCATGTATATCGAGCGCTTCACGGCAACTGCGCGGCAATTGGTCGACGACGTCGCGAACGAGCCCAGCGTCCAGTACCCCATCCGGAGATGGGGCGCGATCATTGCCGTCGATGTCGTCGAGTATTCGCGGCTCACGATTGTCGACGAGGAGCAGACCTATCACCAGTACAAGTCGCATCGCCGCGAGCTGATAGACCCCAAGATTGCAGAGTTCGGCGCCCGATTCCTCAAATCGACCGGCGACGGCATCATGGCGGAATTCGAGACCGCACTGGACGCCGCCCGCTGCGCCGTCCACGTGCAGCAGGGAATGGTCGGCAGATCAAGCGGTGAGGATGCCGACACACAGATTGTCTTCCGTATTGGCGTCAGTTGCGGCAGGATCATCGCCGATCCGGAAGACATCTACGGCCATGACGTCAACGTTGCCGCGCGGCTGCAGACACTGGCTCCGCCCGGCGGCATCGCGATGACCGAGGAGGTCGCCGATCGTGTCCGCGATGCCGTGGGCCTGCCGCTGGAAGATCTGGGCCTTCATTACTTCAAGAATATGTGCCGCCCGGTGCGGGTCTTTCAGTACCGGTTTGCAGCTGAAGCGAACTGATAAATTTCAATAGAATCAGTAAGTTGATAAATTTGACGATGGATTGACGCAGCCGCTGCATCGTTGACAGGTCGCAAACCAGGGGAGATGCGCCCGTGCACGGAATTAGCCTCTCGACCATTCCTGAACTCGTCGACGGCGTGACAAGGCTCGCCGTCGACGCTGACCTCAGCGGGACGCAGAATTTGCTCGCGTTGACCGACGATTCGATGTTCGGCGCCGGCAAGGAGCCCGCGGAATTGCGAAAACTGATGCGCAGGCTGGCGGCGCGCATCAGCCGCGAGACACTTCGTTCGGATCGTCCGGGCCGCAGCGAGGACAACCCCAACATCCCGTCCGGATACACCTACCTGCTGCAGTTCATCGCCCACGACATGGTCAACACGTCGATCTCCCTGGCGGCGACGGCGGGGCGGCGGTTCGGTTTTCAGAACGCAAGGCAGCAGCCGCTGACGCTCGACACGATCTATGGCGGCGGCCCGGATGTGAGCCCTCAGGTGTACGAGTATAGCGCGCAGTGCGTGCACTCGCGCGGGCTGATGCCGCGAACCAAGATGCGCTGCGGCCGCGCGCAGGACCGTGTCCATCCGGACGAAAAGATGCCGTTTGCCGATATCGGACGCGCGATGCCGGTCGAGGTCCAGGACAGCGGCCTCGACTCCAGCCCCGGCAATCCGGAGTGTCTGCGCACCGAGGCCCTCGTCGCCGATGCCCGCAACGACGACCACGCGCTGATCGCGCAAGTGACGCTGCTGTTCCATCGCATGCACAACTTCATTCTTGATCAGCTGAACAGCGCCACGCCGGCAAAAACCGCATCGGACGCCTATCGCAATTTGATCTGCGCCCGCTTCATTCTGACGCTTCTGTACCGGCGGATCATCGTCAAGGACGTGATGTACCGGCTGCTGGATCCCTCGGTGTATCGCTACTACTTCCTGCCGGATATCAACAGCGGCAAGCTGGTCTGCGACCCGGATGCCGGCGTCCCTGTCGAATTCTCGCATGGTGCCTTCCGCTGCGGCCACGCCATGACGCGCAACAGCTATCGCGTTCGCGACGACACGCCGATCCCGGCCACGCGCGCCATGCAGTTCAGCTCACGGCGCGCGCCGCAGTTCGTGCCGCTGAGCAAGGAGTGGATCGTCAAATGGGAGCAGTTCTTCGAAATCAACGGCAAGAAACCCGCCAATTTGAGCCGCCGGCTGCGCCCCGACTTCTCCTCGCTTGCACGCAGCGAATTCTACTTTCCGCCGCTGCTGCTTTCGAGCGATGGGCCCGGATTGCCGAATCGTGACCTGGTCAGTGCCGTCTACGCGCGAATATGGTCCGTTCCCAAGCTGATCGACGCCTTGCGGGCAAAGAACCCCGAGCTCGCCAATTTCCTTCCGACCTACCAGCGGGAATACGCTGCAAAACTGACCGCCTGGTTGAACGAAACCGCGGATCCGAAGGGGGGCTCCGAACAATTCGAGGCGGGCGACATCGCGGCCATCGTCGACGATCCGCCGCTTCCGTTCTTCGTTCTGTTCGAAGCGGACATCAAGCACGACGGCCAGCGGCTCGGTCCGCTCGGCTCGATCATCATCGCCGAGGCGATCATCGGCGCGATGGTGAAGTCGCCGCTCGGCAAAGGCCCGTTTGTCCTGGACCCGATGCGGCTACTGAAAGACCAGACGGGAGAATTCCGGAAGCTCGGCGTCGATGAAAAGGCGTTTTCCGTCATATCGGAAATGCAGAGTTTTGAAGACCTCCTGGTGTTCATGAACGCGCATGGGCTCTTGCATCAGGGGTAGTGAGCCGACCTGCGACTTAAAGGGATTTGCAGCAAAGGAGTATGGATATGGGCACGACCTTGAAAATCAGCGATGACGTCCGTTGGGGCAAGTTGGTGAAGTCTTGGGCCACCGGGCGGAACTATTTCGATGCGGCCGGGCAGCCGATCCCGATTCCGCGGACCCTCGACGAACTGGTAAGGACGGCGAGCGGCGTCGGCGTCGACATCGTTTTTCCCGACGGCATGGTCGGCCTGGCGGTCATTCAGTACAGCCCTCAGACGGCCGTGGTGAAGCTGCCGCCCAAGGCGATGGTGGAGGAGACGGAAGCCCAGTTGCGTCAGCCGGGCGCGGTCTATCCGATGCCGCCATTCTATGAACAGTTCTTCGAATCCCCGCTGCCCGCAATGTCCACCGAGGATCTCTTCAATCTCCATGCCGCGCGCATCGGCGACTACTCGATCAGAAACTGCGGATGAAATCTTGCGGTCGGTCCTGCGCGCGCGTGTGCTCGCCGGACCGGACGCGTAACGACCGCAATCGAGATGGAGGAGATCATGGGTACTAGTCTGGAGATCAGCGACGACGTCCTGTGGGGCAAGCTGGTCAAATCATGGGCGACCGGCAATAACTACATTGCACCGACCAGGCCGGCTCCGCCGATACCGCGGACGCGCGACGAGTTGCTGGCGCAAGCCGCCGAGATCGGGCTTACCATCACGTTTCCGGACGGAATGGTCGGCCTGGAAATTATCCAGTACAGCGGAGAGACGGCGGTCATCAAGCTTCCGCCCAAATCGATGATCGAAGAGACCGAGGCGCTATTGCGCGGCGCGGATGCGCTCTATCCGATGCCGCAATTCTACGAGGACTTCTTCGCCGCGCCGCTTCCCGCGATGGACGAGGCTCGGCGCTTGGAGCTGCATGCGGCCCGGATCGGCGACTATTCGGTGCGAAACTGCGGCTAGGATCGTCGCGGGCTACCACCCGTGATGGCTGAGACCATCGACCGGCGCGCCGGCGCCGGCGATGCCGTCGCGCAGGCGTGCCCAGCTTTCTGCGCTTGCGATCGGGAACAGATAGAGAAGCCACCGGGTCATGGTGGCGGGGGTCGCGGGCTCCGCGGACGACCAGCGCTCGCGAACGACCTTGAAGAAGTGATCGAGTTCGGCGCGTGCCTCGTCGTGGCGCCCCAGGTGATGCAGTGCGGCCGCCTTGAAGCCCGGCACGTTTGCATTGAGATCGCCGGCGAAATCCGCGGCTGAGACACAGCCTTCGTAATCCTTGATCATGAACCGCACCGCGGTGTGATACGCCCATTGCAAGGCACTGGGCGCGACGGTCGCCATTCGCTTCAACATCGAATCGACGATGTCGCGGGCTTCGGCGTCGCGGCCGCAGAACGCATAGCAATTGGCGGCGGATACCAGGGTCCACGGGTCGCTGTGGTTGAGCTCATGCGCCAGCGGAATGTAGATCATCGCCTGCTCGTAGTGCCGTGCCATCGCGTGCGACCAGCCGAGGCACAGCTGGCTGCGCGAATCGAGCGGATCCAGCCGCGCCGCTTCCTGCGCATAGGCGAGGGCCTGCAAGGTCCGGTTGGCGTCGCGCGGCGTGCCGGGCTTGACGATGTGATAGGAGTTGTTGAGTTGCGCGAGGCTCGAAAAGGCCGGCGCAAAATCCGGCATCAGCTGCACGACCTGCCGGAACAGTTCCGCCGCCCTGTCCCATCGCTTGACATCGAAGCCGAGCAGGGTCGCCTGTCCGAACAGCCAGATGTCATAAGCTTTCAGGTCGACGAGTTGCCGGCTCATGACGCGGTTCAAGCGCTCCGCCGAAACGTGAACGTTGAGCGTCGATGCGATGCGGCGCACCAGGTTTTGCTGGGACTGGTGCCAGTTCTCCAGCGTCAGCGAGAGACTCTCGCTCCAGAGATAGGTCCCGTTGATGCCGTCACGCAGGGTCAGCACCAGGTGAACCGCCTTGCGGCTCTCGAATCCACTGGCGTCGAGCACGAACTCGTCCGCTTGAGTACTGGGCGTGGGACTCGCCGGGGCGCCCGCCCAATCCCTGATATGCCATTCGCGAAATCGCACGAGGCAGGCGATCAGCTCGCGTCGAAAGCCCTGGGCCAGGTAGTCGCGCTTCAGCTCGCTGCCCGACAGGGTGAACGATCCGACTGAAAGAATCAGCCGGGCGTCGCGCGCGGCCAATTGCTGGTCCACGCTCAGTCCCGCGGGCGGGCTGGGTGGCGGGCTCGCGATGATGCGCGTCGCGGGCAATGGCGCGGGACCGCCGGGAGCTTCGAGACCGGACGGCGCGCCGCTGAACGGCAGCGCTGCCTTGACCTCAGCGATCAGGTCTTGCGTCTGCTGCGTCGGCTCGACGTCGTACTCGGCCTCGAGCAGGTCCCAGAGATTCTTGTAGACCTTGAGCGCGCTGCCGATCGCGCCGTCTGCAACATGCCCGCGAATCAGATAACGGCAGGCTTCCTCGTGGGTCTGATCCAGATTGATGATCGCGGCGGCGATGTCGCGGCCTTTCGCGGTGATGGTGATCTCATCGCGCAGCGCGGTCTCCAGATGGCGAATGAGTTGATCGCGAATGGTTTGCCGCTTGGCCGATACCCAGGTCTGAAATGCGGGGTCGCTGCTCTCGACCTCGCCGAAGATGTCGTCGACCAGGTTCTGCTGCGTCAGCAACTGCGGGTGCGGAGTTCCGGCCAGCGCATTCCTCAGCGCGTCGACCAGATCCACCTTGATCCGGGTGCGATCGAGCGCGACAACGAGCTTGTCCGCGTGCAGTCCCTCGAAGCCGGACGGCGCGAGCGCATTTCGGATCTCGTGCAGCGCCTGCCGCAGCGAGGCGCGTGCACGCTCTTCGGGGGATTCGCTCCAAAACAGACCGATCAGTCGTTCGCGGCTCTCTTCTCGCGACTCGGTGAGTGCCAGGTACCCAAGCAGCGCTTTGGTCTTGCGGCTGAGGGATTCGATCTCGTGTCCGCCAACGGACAGCGTCAGCTTGCCGAGCAAATTGATTGAGAGCGGGGGATCTTTCATCCCGCCACCTATTCCGCTCGCGCTAATCACAACTGGCGGCTCCACAAAATTGCCGCGATATGACAACGAATTGTCGGCTAGATATCATACTACCGAATTGCCTTCCATCGATTCAGCTCAGCCTATCAGTGCAAGCCCTCCCGTGTAGCGATCGCCTCCTCCGTAGTCGTCGCAGGCACGTTTGAGACGTTCTGTCACATTTGACGAAGGCAGAAGTTGGAGCGCCGGGGCAATTGCCCGCACGACCGGAATGCCGAACCGGGGACGCGTCATGTCGATCAGGATCGTCTCGATTCCGGACACGCTCATCGCCTGCGCCAGGACCTGGAATGGTTCGTCGCCTGCCGTCCGATCCTGTGTCGTCGATGGGCCGCGCGGATGCAGGAGGTCGCATTGGCCGGCATCGATGGCCGCGTCCCGTTCGAGATGGGCAAGTTCGGATGCTGCGAGCGAGTCCTGGCCGGCTTCGGCGCGCTTCAGCTCCGCGAGCTGTATGGCGAGCTCGGTCTGGCAAAGCTCGAGGATTGCGGCGCGAGCCGCCTCTTCCAGGGTCAGTCGAGCCGCCAGACCATAAGCGAGCTGCCGGCCACGG
Organism: Bradyrhizobium ivorense; assembly: GCF_900696085.1. GTDB lineage: Bacteria > Pseudomonadota > Alphaproteobacteria > Rhizobiales > Xanthobacteraceae > Bradyrhizobium > Bradyrhizobium ivorense. The sequence goes on along the minus strand of NZ_CAADFC020000004.1, from coordinate 1,633,273 downwards.
CGGTTGCACGAAAGCGCGGCAATCACGGGAATTTCGAGGTCGGTCGTGATGTCGAGCAGCCATGAAACGCGAGCTTGGGTTTGCTGCCGGAGGAATTCCAGGAGGCGGACCGCTTCGCGCATTGCTGCGCCGTCGAGCGGCAGGGATCTGCCGGGCCGGCCGCCGATCCACCACAGGCTCGCCGCATCGCGCTCGATGAGTTCCAGAACGGCGCGTGTGGCCGCCCATTCGAAGCTCGGGCCGGCGGCGACACCGACGCTGAGCTCGCTGCGTGGTCGCAGCCGTTGCTCGACGGCGGCGCGTCGCACCGTCCAGTCCGCCGGGACCAGCACGTCATCAGTCCGCTCCCCGGCAGCGCCGAGGCGGCGGCCGCGCATCCATGCAAGTTCGGTTGTCTGAGGAAGCCCCTGATCGGCCAAATCATCCGAGACGGCCATCGCCAAGGCGGGCGGCACCCGGGGCGCGAGCTCCGCCAGCGTTCCGACGCAATGAACATCGTCGGGACGTGCAATTTGTGCCAGCCGATCGATGCCTTCTCCGACACAGGCGACGAACGCATCTTCCAGCCGCTCTCCGGATCCGCTGAGGCTGTACACGACCGGCGGCACACCATCGCCGATGTCCTCGGCGGTGGTTTCCGCTCCCATGAAGCGAAGTGCGGGCGCCCAAGGAGATCGGAGCATGAACATCCGCCGAGCGAGGGATGCGGCGCGCGTGATGTCCGGTCCAAACCGATCGGTGACGGTGCCTTGAAGGGCCAGCCCCTGCGGCGAGGCGAGGTGGACTTCCATGAATGCCGGACGAACTGACTGCTCTGTCATAGCTGCACCGGTCCCGATTGGCCTCTCGAGACGAGCAGCCGACCACGGAGCCGAGGAGCCATCTCGAATGAGTCCTCAGCGTTGGCCCGTCCAGCCATGCAGTCAAGCCGACCGCATCACCGGCTGCAATGCGCCAAAACGCCCGGCTGGGCCGCGGCGGGCGCTACACCTTCACCATCCGCTTGCCGCGGTTCTCGCCGGCGAGCAGCCCGATCAGCGCCTGCGGCGTGTTTTCGATGCCGTCGATCACGTCTTCCTGCACCTTGAGCTTGCCGGAGGCGACCCAGCCTTGCAGCTCGGCCAGCGCCGCGTCGCGCTGGTCCATGTAGTCCATCACGATGAAGCCCTGCATCACCAGCCGCTTCACCACGATCAGGCCGGGCACGCCGCGCGGGCCGTGCGCGGAGGGGACGCCGTCATATTGCGAGATCGCGCCGCAGCAGGCGATGCGGCCGCGGTTGTTCATCTGCGCCAGGCAGGCTTCGAGGATGTCGCCGCCGACATTGTCGAAATAGACGTCGATGCCCTTGGGCGCCGCCGCGCGCAGCGCCTTGTAGGTGGCGCCGTCCTTGTAGTCGACCGCGGCATCGAAGCCGAGCTCGCTGGTCAGCCAATCGCACTTGTCCTTGCCGCCGGCAATGCCGACCACGCGGCAGCCCTTGAGCTTGGCGATCTGGCCGACGATCGAGCCGACCGAGCCGGCAGCCGCCGACACCACCACGGTCTCGCCCTCTTTCGGCTTGCCGACATGGAGCAGGCCGAAATAGGCGGTCAGCCCGGCGATGCCGAACACGCTGAGCAGATGCGTCATCGGCTCCAGCTTCGGCACCTTGGCAAGGTGTTTGGCGGGCACCGCGGCATAGTCCTGCCAGCCGGTGTCGCCGAACACCAGGTCACCCGGCTTCAGCGCGGGATCCTTCGACGTCACCACCTCGGCGATGCCGCCGCCGGCCATCACGGTGTTGGCTTCGACCGCGGCGCGATAGGTCGCGCCGTGCATCCAGGCGCGGTTGGCGGCGTCGAGCGAGATCAGGCGGGTGCGCACCAGCGCCTCGCCGTCCTTCAGCTCGGGGATCGCGCCGCTCACCAGGCGGAAATGCTCAGGCCCAAGCTTGCCGGTCGGCTTTTCAACTAGCAGGATCTGGCGATTGACGGTGTCGTTCATGGCGAATGTCTCCCCTTGCGTTTGATCGTTCTGAGCGCAATTGACCGCGTGGTACGCAGCTCGTTGCACAGATTGTGCGCTGCATGAACGCTAGTCCGCGCGCTGGCATTCCACAACGGAAACGTTCCGGCAAAGTCCCGTCCCGGCGCGAAGCGTGTTGCGTAGCTGCGTAAATCTGCCACACTTATCCTTTGCCGGGAACTTACGGGGGTAAGAAATGTCCAGCAGGTTTACGCAGTACATCCTGATTGCGATGGCGCTCGGCATCGTGATGGGGACGATCGTCTTCAACTACTTTCCCGACAGCCGTGCCACGATCGCAGCCGACGTCAACCTGATCGCGATGCTGTTTCTGCGCCTGATCAAGATGATCATCGCGCCGCTGGTGTTCGCGACCCTGGTCGGCGGCATCGCCCATATGGGCAGCGGCTCCAAGCTCGGGCGCGTGTTCGCCAAGACCATGGGCTGGTTCGTCACCGCCTCGTTCGTTTCGCTACTGCTCGGCCTCGTGATGGTCAACCTGCTGCAGCCCGGCGCCAACTTCCCCGGCACGCTGCCCGAACAGGGCCAGGCTACCGGCCTGCCGGTGTCGGCATTCTCGATCGAAAAATTCCTGACCCATCTGATCCCGACCTCGATCGCGGATGCGATGGCGCAGAACGAGATCCTGCAGATCGTGGTGTTCGCGGTGTTCTTCGCGGTGGCGCTCGGCGCCATGCCGGAACGCGCGAAGCCGATCATGGGCCTGATCGACGATCTCGCCCACATCATGCTCAAGGTCACCGGCTACGTGATGCTGTTCGCCCCGCTCGCGGTGTGGGCGGCGATCATGGCCACCGTCTCCAAGAACGGCCTCGGCGTGCTCTGGAAGCTCGTCGTGTTCATGGGCGGCTTCTACCTGTCGCTGCTGATCCTGTGGGCGATCCTGGTCGTGGTCGGCTTCGTCGTGATCGGGCCGCGCTACAGCCATCTGTTGCGGCTGATCCGCGAGCCGCTGATGATCGCGTTCTCGACCGCCTCGTCGGAGGCGGCCTATCCGAAGACGCTGGAGGGGCTGAACCGGTTCGGCGCCTCGTCGCGGATCTCGGCCTTCGTGCTGCCGCTCGGTTATTCCTTCAACCTCGACGGCACCATGATGTACTGCACCTTCGCGAGCGTCTTCATCGCGCAGACCTACCATATCGAGATGTCGCTCGGCACCCAGCTCGCGATGCTGGCGACCCTGATGATCACCTCGAAGGGCGTCGCCGGCGTGCCGCGTGCCTCGCTGGTGGTGATCGCCTCGACATTGGCGCAGTTCGGCATCCCCGAGGCGGGCCTGTTGATGATCATGGGCATCGATACCTTCCTCGACATGGGCCGCAGCGCCACCAACGTGATCGGCAACTCGCTGGCGACCGCGGTGGTCGCCAAGTGGGAGGGCGAGCTGAAGGCCGAGCATGAGCTCGGGCCCGACGACGCCGTGCCTTCCGACGCCGTGGCCGGCGACGCTGTGCCGGCGCACTGATGGGAGGGATGCATGCATCTCGTCCTCTGGAGGCCGATACGGGCTGAATGCCGGATTCTGTCAGCATGCCTGCTGCTTGCAGGCCTGCTGGCGGCCCCGGCGTCGGCGCAAACCGCCGGCGAGGGGCTCAGCCCCACGCTCGCCAACATCAAAGCCACGCACACGGTGCGGATCGGCTATCGCGAGAGCTCGCCGCCGTTCTCGTTCCTCGATCATTCCAACCGGCCGATCGGCTACAGCCTCGAGCTGTGCGATGCGATCGTCGAGGAGATCGGGACCGAGGTCGACGACGCCAACCTCAAGGTCGACTACATCAAGGTCACATCCGACGACCGGATTCCGGCCGTCGTGCAGAACAAGATCGACCTCGAATGCGGATCGACCACGGCGAATTCCGAGCGCGCCAAGCAGGTGGCGTTCTCGCCGCTGATATTCGTGGCCGGCACCAAGCTGATGGTGCCGAAGGCCTCGGGCGTCACGCAGATCGCCAACCTGAAGGGCAAGACCGTGGTGGTGACCAAGGGCACCACCAACGAGCAGGCGATCAACAACGTCAACGCCAAGCAGTCGCTCGGGCTGAACGTCGTCACCTCGCCCGACCACGAGCAGTCCTACCAGATGCTGGTCGACGGCAAGGCGGACGCGTTCGCGACCGACGACATCCTGCTCTACGGCCTGATCGCGCGGCACAAGTCGCAGGACAAATTCCGCGTCACCGGCGACTATTTGTCCTACGATCCCTACGGCATCATGTACCGCAAGGGCGAGAAGCAGATGAAGGATGTGGTGGAGCGCGCCTTCCGCCGCCTCGCCTCCAACCGCGACATCGTCCCGCTCTACAACAAGTGGTTCATCGCCCGCCTGCCGACCGGCGAAAAGCTCAACGTCGCCATCTCGCCGCAGCTCGAGGAAGCGTTCAAGGTGCTCGACGAGACCCAGTAGCCTCCGGTCGCGCGGCAAACACCACCGTCGTCCCGGCTTTCGCCGGGACGACACCATATCTGTTGCACACCCACCCCGTCATCCCCGCGCAACGCTCCGCGTTTGTCGCTAGAGGTGCGAGCCCTTCGGCGAGCCTCGAAGGATGAATCGGCCCCGCTGGTGGCCGTCGATCCTTCGAGGCTCGCAAGAGCTCGCACCTCCAGCGACAAAGGCGAAGCCTTTGCGCAGGGATGACGGTGTTGTTTGCTCAGCTTGCTCGGTGTCATCACCCGGCTTGACCGGGTGATCCAGTATTCCAGAGACGCCGGTGATAGAAGCGAGAGGCCGCGGCGTACTGGATCGCCCGGTCCATGTGCGCAATTGCGCACAGGGCGGGCGATGACAGCGGTGGGTGAGGACAAAGCTTCACACCCTCTCAGGATGACGGGTTGATAGCTTCGCCGGGACGACGACATTGGGACATGCTTGCCTACGGCTCTTCGGCGAACACCGCGTCCAGCGCCGCGTGATACGCCGCCTCGACCAGCTCCGGATGCCGCCGGCCCAGCGCTTCCATCTTCACCCCCGAATTCACCTCGAGGATCTTCCAGGCGTTATCGACGCGTACGACGTCGATCGAGGCGAAGCGGATGCCGACCGCCCGGGCGGCTTCGACCGCGAGCGCGGCGCAGGCGTCGTGTGTCTCGCCACCGCTCAGCAGCACCGGCGCCGCGCCGGCATCGAGGTTGTGCCGCCAGTTGATCATGCATCGCTCCGCTGCCGCCGGGATCGCGTCGAGCTCGGCCGCGGAAAAATCCTCGGCCATGGTTTTGAGCTGCTGCGTCGTTGCCGCCTGCTGCGCCAGCTCGCGCAGCGAATGCACGCCGTCGCCGACCACGGACGGACGCGTCTTGCCGTAGACGATCAGCGCGTGGTCATCGAGCAGCACCACGCGCACCTCGTCCTTGATCTCGACATAGGGTGAGATCGCCAGCGCGCGGTACTCCGCAAAAATGCGCGCGACCGCCGTCTCCAGCTGCGGCCGCGTGGTGACGCGCGTCACCAGCTCGCCGGAGGTACCCTCGTTGGGCTTGACCACAAGGCCGTGCGGATGCGCGTCGAGCAGCTCGGCCATCGCGTCGATCGAGCCCGATCCCGGAATGTGCACGCTGTGCTTGGTGCCCAGAAACAGCGTGTGCGGGATCGCGTCGATACCGGCCGAGGCCAGCACCTCGGCGCAGGCTGCCTTGTCGTTGGCGACCTGATGCGCCACCGCGCTGTTGAGCCCGACGTCATAGCCGATCGCGAGCCGCCGCTCGGTGCCCCGCCGCATGATCACCAGCCAGCCGCCGGACCGGATCTCGACCGCGATCTCGCGCGCGAGACAATATTTTTTGATGGTTTCCAGGAAGATTCGCTGGCTGATCAGGACCACTGAATGATTTTCCCTTCGCCGCGCCTTGCCGTAGCAATTATTTGCCGGATTGGCGGCGATCCCAGCAAGTATATTACGCCCGTCACGACGCGTTAACGATGTCGTGGCTGAACCTCTCTGCGGATTCGAACGACTGCCATTCTGAGATCGCAATTGCACGCCAATCGATCTTGACTATCTCATGCATCGGCGCGATGGACACGCGAGATCTTCAGTGATTTCGGGCACTTCTGCGCCGTCCGAGGCAGCCTAAAATTCAAACCATTCTAAATCTGGTCAATCGAGAAAACGAAAACACATGAGCGCGTTCTATCGAGAGAAGGTTCTTTCCGTTCAGCACTGGACCGATACGCTTTTCAGCTTCCGGGCTACCCGCGATTCCGGTTTCCGCTTCCAGAACGGCCAGTTTGCCATGATCGGCCTCGAGGTTGACGGCCGGCCGCTGCTGCGCGCCTATTCGATGGCGAGCGCCAATCACGAGGAAGAGCTCGAGTTCTTCTCGATCAAGGTGCAGGACGGCCCGCTGACCTCGAAGCTGCAGAAGATCCGCGAGGGCGACACCATTCTGGTCGGCCGCAAGGCGACCGGCACGCTGATCACCGACAACCTCATTCCCGGCAAGCGGCTGATGCTGCTGTCGACCGGCACCGGGCTTGCGCCGTTCGCCAGCCTGATCAAGGACCCCGAGGTCTATGATCGCTACGACCAGATCGTGCTGGTGCATGGCTGCCGTCAGGTTTCCGAGCTCGCCTATGGCGAGGAGCTGGTGGCGAAGCTGCACGACGACGAGCTGTTCGGGCCGATGCTGTCGGAGAAGCTCTCGTATTATCCGACCGTGACGCGCGAGCCGTTCCGCAACCGCGGCCGCATCACCGACCTCATCACCTCCAACCAGCTGTTCTCTGACCTGCATCAGGGCCCGCTCGACATCGAGACCGACCGCATCATGATGTGCGGCAGCCCGGCGATGCTGGAGGAGCTGAAGCAGCTGTTCGAGACCCGCGGCTTCAAGGAAGGCAGCGGCAACACGCCCGGCCATTTCGTGATCGAGAAGGCGTTCGTCGAGCGCTGATTCCGTAGAAACTGTCGTCCTGGCGAAAGCCCGGACCCATTACCACCACTCTTGGTTTTGCGAAGGCTGGGGTCCCATCGGGTCTCAGCCTTTTGCACTTGTGGTTATGGGTCCTGGCTTTCGCCAGGACGACGGCTGAGCTTGTGGCGTCCACCATTTCTGCCTTGCTATAACTCCACCAACGCCGCGCACGTCCCAAGCGCGGCGGCTGGGGAGCAAGCACCTTGTCCATCACCGAGCCCGATCCACCGAAGACCGCCTTTGTGATCGCCGGCGGCGGCAGTTTTGGCGCGGTGCAGGTCGGTATGCTGCAGGCGTTGGCCGCGCATGGCATCGCCGCGGATTTCGTGGTCGGGTCCAGCGTCGGCGCGCTGAACGGCGCCTTCTATGCTAGCGACCCCACGGTTGCGGGCGTGGCGCGGCTGGCCAAAATCTGGCGCGGCCTGAACCGGCATGACGTGTTTCCGGTGACCTGGCGAACGCTGGCAAGCTTTCTGTGGCGGCGCGATTTCCTGATCCCGCATGACGGCATCCGCCAGCTGATCGACGACCACATCCCGTTCCGCAATCTCGAGGACGCCCGCATTCCGGTGCACATCGTCACCACCGACATCATCACCGGCGACAGCGTGGTGCTGTCGGAAGGCTCCACCGCGGAAGCGATCGTCGCGTCGACCGCGATCCCCGGCGCCTTCACGCCGGTGCGCTACCGCGATCATTTCCTGGCCGACGGCGCGATCTCCAGCAACACGCCGGTCCGCGTCGCCGTCAAGCACGGTGCAAAACGCCTGATCGTGCTGCCGACCGGACATGCCTGCGCCAACCAGGCGCCGCCGGTCGGCGCGCTCGCCAACGCGCTGCATGCGCTGACGCTCCTGATCGCGCGGCAGCTCGTCAATGAGCTCGAGAATCTCGGCGACGGCGTCGAGTATTTCGTGGTGCCGCCGCTCTGTCCGCTGGTCGGCTCGCCCTATGATTTCTCCCGGACCTCGGACCATATCGCCCGCGCGCTCGACACCACCAATGCCTGGATCGAGAGCGATGCGCTGAAAGCAGGCCACATCCCGCGCGAACTGCAGCCGCACGATCATTGAGGTGGGACTGTCTCGCGCGATGGCTTTCTTCGCCTCTCCCCGCCTGCGGGGAGAGGCCGGATCGCATCGCAAGATGCGATCCGGGTGAGGGGGAGTCTCCGCAAATCCAACTGTCACCGTGTACGCGGAAACAGCCCCTCACCCCAACCCTCTCCCCGTAAGAACGGGGAGAGGGAGTAACAGCGCGCGTCGCGGGGATGCCCTTCGTTGCACCGCAAAAGCACCTCCCGCCAGTCGCCCCACTACAACCGCGGCACCCGCCCATTCGGGCGGTTGTCACATCCGTGACTGCCGGGCGGATATAACGTGTGGCGCTGGCTCGCTAAGTTGGATTAGGCTCACGGCCAAACAAACGGCCATGCCAATTGGTTGAGGGACTTATGGAAACGATGCTGCTTCCGTTTTCACCGCGCTTCATCGTGCTGACGATCTGCGCCGTCATCACCACGCTCCTGCTGCTGGTTGGAATTTTCGATCCGAAAGTCTTCAAGATCGTCCTGATCCCGCTTGTCATCTTCGGCGCCCTGACGCTGCTCGGCATCCGCGACCTCACGCAAAAGGGCCACGCGGTGTTGCGCAACTACCCGATCTCGGCGCATGTCCGCTTCCTGCTCGAGGAAATCCGCCCGGAGATGCGGCAGTATTTCTTCGAGAGCGAGAAGGACGGCATGCCGTTCTCGCGCGACACTCGCGCGGTGGTCTATCAGCGCGCCAAGATGGTGCTCGACAAGCGGCCGTTCGGCACCCAGGAGGATGTCTACCGCGAGGGCTATGAGTGGATGCACCATTCGGTGGCGCCCAAGCCGCATGCCGACGAGAAATTCCGCATCACCATCGGCGGCCCGGACTGCACCAAGCCGTATTCGGCCTCGGTGTTCAACATCTCGGCGATGAGCTTTGGCGCGCTCAGCCCGAACGCGGTGCGGGCGCTGAACGCCGGCGCCAAGAAGGGCGGCTTTGCCCATGACACCGGCGAGGGCGGCGTCAGCCCCTATCACCGCGAGATGGGCGGCGACATCATCTGGGAGGTCGGCTCCGGCTATTTCGGCTGCCGCAACCGCGACGGCAGCTTCAACCCCGACGAGTTCGCGCGCATCGCCGGCGAGGAGCAGATCAAGATGGTCGAGCTCAAGATCAGCCAGGGCGCCAAGCCCGGCCATGGCGGCGTGCTGCCGGCGGCCAAGGTCTCCGAGGAGATCTCCAAGATCCGCGGCGTGCCGATGGGCGAGGACTGCATCTCGCCGGCCTATCACAAGGCGTTCTCGACCCCGCTGCAGATGATGGCGTTCGTCGCCAACATGCGAAAGCTGTCCGGCGGCAAGCCGGCCGGCTTCAAGATGTGCATCGGCCATCCCTGGGAGTTTCTGGCGATCTGCAAGGCGATGAAGGAGAGCGGGCTGTATCCCGACTTCATCGTGGTCGACGGCAATGAGGGCGGCACCGGCGCCGCGCCGCTCGAGTTCATGGACCATTTGGGCATGCCGATGCGCGAGGGCGTCAATTTCGTCCACAACGCGCTGGTCGGCATCGGCGCGCGCGACCGCATCAAGATCGGCGCCTCCGGCAAGATCGCGACCGCCTTCGACATGGCGCGCGCGATGGCGATCGGCGCCGACTGGTGCAATTCGGCGCGCGGCTTCATGTTCTCGCTCGGCTGCATCCAGTCGCTGAGCTGCCACACCGACCGCTGCCCGACCGGCGTCACCACCCAGGATCCGTCGCGCAACCGCGCGCTCTATGTGCCGGACAAGATCGAGCGCGTGTACAATTACCACCACTCGACCCTGCACGCGCTGACCGAGCTGCTCGCCGCCGCCGGCCTCGGGCACACCCGGGATCTGCGGCCGATCCACTTCTCGCAGCGCACCTCGACCACCGACGTCCGCTCCTTCGCGCAGCTCTATCCGGCGCTGCGGCCGGGCGAATTGCTCGAAGGCACGCAAGACCCGCGCTACCGCGACGCCTGGGCCATGGCGCGCGCGGATTCGTTCCAGCCGGCGGGGTAGGGGGCGGTTGCCGCAGCAAACTCAGTGTCGTCCCGGCCCCCCCCGTGCGCAATTGCGCACTAGGCCCGGACGACGATGAGAGATAGACGGGCTATGCCTGTCGCGTGACTTCGGAATAATAAAAGAATACCGCTGACTTGCCCGACGTGTCAAGCTGCCGGGTCGAAGCCTGCCGGGTCGAAGCCGGTCCGCCGGCTACTTTGCATGGGGTTGTTTTTCGGCATTTTTTGTTCAGGCCGGGGCAAGCCCGGCCATGACGACGTATGTAGCCCGGATGAAGCGCAGCGAAATCCGGGGACAGTCTCTCCGTGGATCGTTCTGCCCCGGATCACGCTTCGCTCCATCCAGGCTACGCTTACCGTCAAAGTCGCGGCGCGCCGAACCATTTGGTCAGCGCCTCGGTCAGGCCAGCCTGTGTCTGTTCGCCCACCCACGCCACATGGCCATCGGGTCGAACCAGCACGGCGGTGGGCGCGGCGACGGCGCCGACGACCGGAAGCTCCCAGGCGCCGCGATAGCGCGCGTCGATCAGTTGAACACGGTCGCTCCATCCCGCGATCTCGATGCTGCAACGTTCGGCAAAATTGATCAGCACCGGCCGCGCCTCCTGCAGCAAGGCGAACACCCGCACTTCGCCGTCCGCAAGCACCAGGTCGAGATCGGGCATGCGGCGTCCGAGCAGCGGATGGCCGTCGCCGAGGTCGTAACGAACTTCGAGCCCGGACGTTGTCGCGACGACGCGCATGCGCGGCTCATCCATGCTGACGAGTTCGGACACGAACTCGTTCAGCGCCTTGCTGCGGTCGTCGGTGCGGCGCAGCGCGACCTGCGCCATCGTGTGACGCAACACCCGCGCGCCGACCGGATGGCGCTCGGCATGGTAGCTGTCGAGCAGGCCGTCCGGCGAAATGCCCTTAACCACCTGAGCCAGCTTCCAGCCGAGATTGACCGCGTCCTGCACGCCGATATTGAGGCCCTGTCCACCCATCGGCGGATGCACATGCGCGGCATCGCCGGCCAGCAGCACGCGCCGGTCGCGATAGCTCGCGGCCTGGCGGGTCATGTCGGTGAACCGCGAGATCCAGGCGGGACTGTTGATCCCGTAGTCGGTGCCGTAGATCGCGATCAGCGTTTCGCTCAGGTCGCTCAAGCCGGGCTCGCCGGATCCGAGCTGCGGCTCGGTCAGCACCAGCCGCACGCCGCGCCCGTCCTCCATTTTGCCGATGCCGTGGATGCCGACGGCGTCGTGGCGGAATCCCAATGCCGGCTCCTCGAACATCTGGGCTTCCGCGATCAGCCAGCTCGTGGTCGGATCGAAGCCGGGGAAATCGATGCCGGCCGCCTTGCGAACCAGGCTGCGGCCGCCGTCGCAGCCGACGAGATACTGCGCCCGCAGCGCCGTGCCGTCCGACAGCGCGACATCGACGCCGCCCTCGTCCTGGGTGAAGCTGGTCACGTCGCGCGCGCGATAGATCGGCACGTTCAGCTCGCCGACCCACTTAGCCAAAATGCGCTCGATATGGTTCTGCCACAGCGCGAGCGTGTAATTGTGCCGGGTCGGAAGGCCGCTGAAATCCAGCGGCACCGGGTGGACGTGGACGACCGGATGGCGCGTTCCCTGCGCGACGAACCGCTCGGCGATGCCGCGCTGGTCGAGCACCTCGATGGTGCGCGCATGCAGCCCGCCCGCGCGCGAGCCGGCCAGCTCCTGGCTGGCGCGCCGCTCGACGATCGCAACGTCGATATCGGCCAGCGCCAGTTCACCCGCCAGCATCAGCCCGGTCGGACCGCCGCCGGCAATCACCACTGCATGTTCCCGCATCCCGCACTCCTCCGTTCGATTGGGCGCGCGTTCTACGGGATCACCCCGGGCTTGCGGCAAGCCCGGGGGGTCTACATATATCTAAGTGGGGAGAGGGGCTTTCCTGCCCGATCCCATTCCAGCCGTCATTGTGAGAAGCGAAGCGCAAGCAATCCATTGCTTCGGCGTGTGCGGAGCCATGGATTGCTTCGCTGCGCTCGCAATGACCGTGTGTGATGCGCGTCCGGGACGACGTGGGAGAGAGCCGCCTAAAACTCCCCGTGGACGCGGCCCGAGAAAATGTGCACCGGGCCGCGGTCGGCGTTGTAGGCGGGGTTGGTGATGAACTGATAGTCCGCGGTCAAGGTCAGGTTCTTGTTCACCTGATAGGCGTAGTAGGTCTCAAAGATCCGCTCCGGGCTGTAGTTCAGCGCGCCGTCACCGATCAGAAGGCCAAGGCCGCCGGCGGCGAGGAAGTCGCGATGCGCGGCGGACAGGCCGTTGACCGCGCCGCCGATGCCGATGGTGTCGTTCGGCCGTCCCCAGCGGCCGCCCTTGATCGACAGGCCGCCCGAGACGCTGCGATCGACGTCGGTGAAGGACAGGATTTCATTCTGGCCGTCGTTCCAGGAGAGTCGGCCGAACAGGCCGACGTCCTGGACGATCTGCTGCTCGCCGTTCAAATAGAAGCCGTATTTCGGATTGTCCTTGCGGATGCCGGCCATCACGTCGTTGATGTCGAGCCTCGGATTGGCGTCCTCGATCGCGAGCGCCTGGCGATAGTTGCCGGAGTTGCCGCGGTTGCCGAAGATGCCGACGCGCAGTTTGCCGGGCTGCTCGAAAATCGAATAGCGGCCCTCGAACTCCACCACGGCGCCACCGGTGTTGTAGACCAGGACGTCGCTGTTCGGCGCATTCGGCACCTGGAACAGGCCGGCGCGCACCGCCCAGTCCTTGCGGTTGAGCTCGACCACGGCGCCGCGGGTGTAGCCGGGCAGGTCGGCCGGGAAGTCGTAGGCCGCCGACGCCCACATCGCCCAGTTCATGAAGTCGGCGCGCGGGTCCTTGGCGTAGGAATTGCCGTCGAAGAAGTCGCCGACCGCGAAGCGGCCGACCACGACCGTGACGCGATCGATGTCGCGCTTGCCGGCGATCTGGTTGGGGCCGTCGGCCAACTCTTCCTGCTCGCCGCCGAGGCCGAAGGTCTGCTTGAAGTAGTAGCGCTGCGGCCGGATCTTCGGGTATGGCGCGCCCGCTTTCTGCGCCTCGCCGTTCGAGAAGCCGGCGAGGCCGAGCGTGCCGTTGAGACCAAAGCCCTGCGCCGTTTCCGGGTTGAAGTAGAACTCGCCGCCGTCCCAGAGCCGCACGCCGAGGAATGCGGTCGTGGTCCAGGTCATCTGCGTCTGCCCCGGACCGGGAAGGCTGTTGGTGCCGGTATAGGGCGCGCGGAATGATGGATAGGTCTGCGGCAGCAGCGTCGTCTGCGCATGCACGCTCCAGTTATCGGACTCCGGCAGCGCGGTCCGCGTCGGTGCCGCCGACCACGGCGAGTCGCCGAACTGGTAGTTGAGGCCGAATTTCAAAAGATGCCGCCGCGGTTCGATCGCGACGCCGGGCATGCCGAACTCGGCAAGGCCGAGCGTCTTGCGCGACAGGTCGACATACTCGTATTCGACCTTGGCGGTCCAATTGCCGCTCAGCGCGAACTCGGCGCCGGCGCCGGCGGTCCAGCCGGTGTGGTACTGGCCCGGCTCGGAGATCACCGCGCCGTCGGCGTCGTTGACCTTGACGTGGCTGTGGCCCCAGGCGAAGCCGCCGGTCAGATACGGCATCCAGTTGCCGAAGCTGTAGCCGACGCGGCCGCGCAGCGTGCCGGCGTAATCGATCGTCGAGTTGAACGGAGCGAGCACGCGCCGCGGGATATCGGTTGGGCTGGTGAAGGTCGCATCTGCCTCGACGCCGAGCACGAAGCGGTTGGCGAATTCCTTGTTGTATCCGACCTGGAAACCGCCGATGCCGCCGGTGACCGTCGGCGGAAACAGGAAACCCTGTTGGGGCAGCGGATTGGTGCCGGGGCCGAGGCTGCCGTCGCCATAGCCGACATGGGCGCCGACATAGAAGCCGGTCCAGCTGTAGACGGTGCGGGCGGCCGGCGAATTCAGGGCCATGTCGGCCGCGGCCGCCGGCGTGCCGAAGGCGGCCGCGCCGAGCGCGGCGCCGGCGGCGATCCGGACCCGGAACAGGCGGATGCAGGTCATGACGCGGCGTCTTTCCGCGAACAATTGGCGGATTCGCCTGCCATCACTGCAGATTTGGCGGCCCCTCGCCACCCAAGATTTGAACTCATCGCCCGCCGTCCCCGGTCCGATCCGCGCCTGTCCCCGCAGGGCCAGGCCAGCACCCATCATCTTCAGGTTCTTATTGCAAGTAATTCGCAATAGCAACTGAGCGCGGCCGGTTACCCATCGGATTTGCACGCCCCTATGACAGCGATGCAACAGCGCGCCGCGGCCGGCCGTTGCCGCTGCCATTGGCCGCGCCGCCTCGACCGCCCGGCTGATCGATGTCGCCATGGTCTTCACCCCTGTCCTGATGGCCGGCGGTCCCGATTTCTTCCCCGGCACGGTCACGCCCCGACCGTGGCAAGCTGGACGATGCGCAGCAGCACGAGGCCGGCGGCGATGGCGAGATAGGCGCGCAGCACGATCATCCAGATCCGGCTCAGCGGGCTGAGGCGGGCCGGCGGCAGCCGGTCGAGCGGCGGCATCCGCCAGCTGTCGCGATCGAGCTTTGGCCGGGATGGTGTGATGCGGAGCGCCGCATGCCGCCGCGACGACAGCTCGTAGAGTTTCACCGCCGCGGTCACCGCGAGCGCCAGCACGCTTCCGCCAACGAGGATGCCGATGATCCACCCCTCGCCGAGATCGGGAAACAGCACCGCGGCGGTCAGGATCACCGATGGCAACACCAGCGCCGCGACCACCGCGCCGGTGAACAGGTTCAGCCGGGTCGAATTCACCCAGGGCCCGAGGATGTGGCGGTCGTTGCAGAGCAGCAGCAGGAACACGGTCGCGCTCGGCAGCAGCACGCCGGCCAGCGTCTGCACTACGTTGGTCAAGAGACCGAGCGGCGTGCCCGGCGTCAGCACCAGCACTGCCGCGAGCACGATCAGGCCGCAATAGACGCCATAAAAACTCTTCGCATCCGCGGGCTTGCGGTGCAGCGAGTGCTTGACCGCGAACACGTCGCCGATCGCATACGCGGTCGCCAGCGAGACCGCGGCCGCGCCGATGATGCAGGCATCGAGCAGCGTCAGCGCAAACAGCACCGCCGGCAATTTGCCGGCATATTTCTCCAGCCCCACCGCGGTGCCCAGCGCGTCGGTGTAGTTGCCGAACTCGGGCCGTCCGGCGAACGCCTGCGCGCAGAACGCGATCATCGCGACCGCGCCGATCACCACCAGGGCGATGCCGACGCACAGATCGATCCGCTCATAACGAATGAAGCGCGGCGTGATCCGCTTGTCGACGATGTAGCTCTGCTGGAAGAACAATTGCCACGGCGCCACCGTGGTGCCGACGATCGCGACGATCAGCAACATCACGTCGCTGAGCCTCGCGTCCTCGGGCATCTTCGGCACGAAGAAATCGGCGGCGATCTGCCCGATCGGCGGATGCACCATCAGGATCACAGGCACCAGCAGCAGGCTGCCGGCGACCAGCACGATGCCGAACCGCTCAAAGCGCCGGAAGTCGCCGGTCGAGACCGCGAGCATCACGATCGCCGCCGAGGCCAGTACGCCCCAGAACCGCGAGACGCCGAGATAAGATAGCGCCAGCGTGATGCCGATGAACTCGGTGACGATGGTCAGCGCGTTCAGCAGCAGCAGGTCGATGACGCTGAACGCGCCCCAGAACCGTCCGAACCGCGCGAAGATCAGCCGGGCATGGCCGACGCCGGTGACGGCCCCTAACCGCACCACCATCTTCTGGTTGACGTAGAGCACGGGGATCAAGAGCAGCAGCGTCCACAGCAGCGTGGTGCCGTAATTCTGTCCGGCCTGGGTGTAGGTGCCGAACGCGCCGGCATCATTGTCGCCGACCATCACGATCAGGCCGGGGCCGACGATGGCGAGCAGGGTCTTCAGCCGCGCCAGCCATGTCGCACGCGGTGCGGTGTCGTCGCGGGCAATGCTGCCGAGTGCGCCGCGGATGTCGCCGGTATGTGCGGTGTCGAGAACGGCCGTACGGGTGGTGCAGGTTTCGGTCATATCGCGTCTCCTCGCCGCTTGGCACGGCGAGGGGACGCGGAGCGGGTCTATGCGCGCGCGCCTCCGCTGCCGTGAGCAGCGGCACTTCCAGATGTCATGCTGTGCGAGAATCCCGTTGCCGCGCCTGAGTGGCGCGCAACGGGACGACTAGGTCCTTCGTCCATGTCGGCCTCCTCAGGCGCTGGCTGCGATCTTTGCTACGCGCGGGCCAAGACGCCGGCCCGCGCGCCGCCGCTGCGGAAGATCGCCGCTGCTGTCGTCGACGGTCCACCGGCATTCCAGATGGCCGCCGATCAGGAGCCAATGACAGGTCAGCGCCGGGGCTGGACGCCGGCGCCGCGCCGGATGGCGAACGCCCAGCAGGTTGTCATTGCAATGGGTGGCCGCCCGCGGCACACGCCGCGGCTCGAACGGCCGGAATTTTGCGAGCTTTTCGAACATCGCTCACCTCCACTTCCGCTGGTCGCGGCAGGCCGGTGAGGAGCGGGCGGTCAGAAGAGGCGCGACCACCTGTCCACGCAGCGGGTGCCTGCGCGATCAGTCTTGCTGTGTTGCGGCGGCAGTGCTCCCATCGGGATACTGTCGCCAAAGTTGCTACTGCCCATGTGCCTCTGCTGGCTCGTGGTCTGGTTCGTGTCCGGGGATACAATCCCGGTGCGGAACGAAGTTTCCGTCAATCGCGCACTACGCCTCACGATATAGGCTGTCAAGCCGAATCTGCTATCCTCCGGGGAGGATCAGGATCATCCTCCGGGGAGGATAGGAGAGCCATATGCCCGACGACGACCACCCGCATGTCGCGATCGTCCGGCGCCTGAAGCGCGCCGGCGGCCATCTCGAGACCATCGTCGAGATGATCGAAAAGGGCCGGCCCTGCGCCCAGATCGCGCAGCAATTGCAGGCAGTGGAGAGCGCGATCGAGAGCGCCAAGAAGGCGCTGATCCACGATCACATCGGCCACAGCCTGGAGGAGACGCTGAAGGCCTCAGGCCCGAAGGGCCGCGCCGTGCTGCGCGACTTCAGGCTGGTCGCAAAATATCTGTGAGCGTCACGCGGGTGAAAAGAATGACCCGCCCGGGGGGATCGCCGGGCGGGTCGGGGTACGACATGGGCTGGATGAGGACCCATGCCGAACGCCGGATCCGCAAACCGAAGATACCGTATCGATCAGTAGTAGCAGGTGCGCACGCGGCCGATGTAGTTGCCGTAGACGTCGTACTGGCGCACGAAACCGCAGCGGCGATAGCCGTTGTAGTAATAGCCGTCGTTGCTGGCGGCGATCGCGCTGCCGACGATGGCGGCGCCGACCAGGCCCGCGCCGACGCCATAGCCCCAGCCGAGCGGCTTGGCATTGGCCTGCGAGGTGGTGGTCGCAATCGTGCCGGTCACGGCAAGCGCGGTGAGGGCGAGGGCGGCGAATTTGGTCTTGATCGACATCGGATACTCCATCCTGTTTGAGCGCGGCGCCGGTGTGGTCCGCATGCCCGTTGGACGGAGCTGTTCCGGTTCCGGTTCGAGGAGTGAGGCGGAAATATGGTTTCGTGAAGCGTTTCGTCGCGGCCTGCCGGACGAAACAAGGTCGGTTTATCGAGCGCGGAGCGTGGTTTCGACGTCGAACTTGTCGACATCGTCGAGCAACTCGCAGAATGCGCGCGCGCCGTGCTCGAGCAGCTTCTCACCTTTCTCCGCTGTCGCCTTCGTGGCGTCGCCGATCGCGCCGCTCGGATGCAGGTCCTGCGCCTGCCAGGCGAACGGCGCCGGCCGCTGCGTCGACAGATGGCGGTGCTGCTTTTCGATTGCGATGCTCGCCGGCGTGAAGTTCGCGATCGCATCCTTGCGCACGTGCTGCGGATAGCGCGCCAGCATGATCGACGTCTCGACCGCGCCGCCGTGAATGCCGTGGCGCAATTCCTCGGCGTCGAACAGTCCGTCCGGTGCGCCGAACCGCGACCAGCTCGTGGTCACCGCCAGCATGCCGTGCTGCGCGCGCAGATCCTGCGCCACCAGCGACATCGCGGCGGAATTGCCGCCATGGCTCGTCACCATCACGAGCTTCTTGACGCCAGCGCGCGCCACGCTGGCGCCGAGCGCCATCCAGCTGGTCAGCGCCGCCTTGGTCGGCAAGGTCAGCGTGCCCGGAAAATCGATGTGCTCGGTCGAGATGCCGACCGGCTGCGGCGGCAGGAAGGTCGCCGGGGTCGCCGCCGGCAACAATTCTCGCACCCGCGAAAGATAGGCCTCGCCGATCATGACGTCGGTTCCAAGCGGCAGATGCGGCCCGTGCTGCTCGATCGCGGCCAGCGGCAGCACCGCGATCCAGCGCGAAGCGGCGGCTGCGGCGATCTCGGGCCAGCGGATGGCGGTCCAGTCACGGGGCGGAAGCGAAGAAGTCATCGAGCCAGACGTTTACAAGCGTTTCATTGGATGGATTTGCAGGGTAGTTTGTCGAGCCATCACGGGGGCGTTCCGCGCCCTTGGGCGCGGTCCACGTCCTCTGCCTTCCATCATGGGCCATAATGATCGACGGAGTCCAACCATGATGTCGGCCTTTTTGCCGCGAGCGTTAACCACAGCCCTGCTGACCGCCGCGATTTCCGCTTCAGGAGCCCTACTGCCGGCGCATGCGCAGACCCTGGACAAGGTCTCGTTCGGCACCAACTGGGTGGCCGAGGGCGAGCATGGCGGCTTCTTCCAGGCGGTGGCCGACGGCACCTACCAGAAATATGGCCTCGACGTCACCATCGTGCCCGGCGGTCCCAACGCCAACAACCGCACGCTGCTGATCGCGGGCAAGCTCGATTTCTTCATGAGCGCGAACTCGTTGCAGACCTTCGACGCCGTCACCAACAACGTGCCGCTGGTCGCCGTCGCCGCCATGTTCCAGAAGGACCCACAGGTGTTCTTGACCCATCCCGAGGTCAAGGTCACCAAGATCGAGGACCTGAAGCCGCTGACGCTGCTGATCTCGAAGGAGGGCATCACCAGCTATTTCCAGTGGCTGAAATCCGAATACGGCTTCAGCGAGAGCAAGGTGAAGCCCTACACCTTCAACCCGCAGCCCTTCATCGTCGACAAGCAGACCGCGATGCAGGGCTATGTCACCTCCGAGCCCTATGCGGTGGAGAAGGCCGCCGGCTTCAAGCCGAACGTGCTGCTGCTCGCCGATTACGGCTTCAACTCCTACTCGACCCTGATCGAGACCCGCCGCGACCTCGTCGACAAGAAGCCGGACCTCGTGCAGCGCTTCGTCGATGCCTCGATCGTCGGCTGGTACCATTACGTCTACGGCGACAATTCGGCCGGCAACGCCATGATCAAGAAGCTCAACCCCGACATGAACGACGAGTTGCTCGCCTACTGCGTCGCCAAGATGCGCGAGCACGGCATCGTCGATTCCGGCGACTCCATCAAGAACGGCATCGGCGCCATGACCGACGAGCGGATGGCTGGTTTCTTCGACAAGATGGTGCGTGCAGGCGTGGTCAAGAGCACCATCGACTATCGCCAGGGCTACACGCTGCGCTTCGTCAACAAGGCGGTCGGCGCCGAGCTGCGGCCGAAGAACTGAGCATGGTCCGATCTGCCTCGGCACCGGCAGTCCACCTCTCCCCCTGTGGGAGAGGTCGCATCGCATCGTTAGATGCGATGCGGGTGAGGGGTTCCGCCCTCTCGTGGGACCTGTGCCCCCTCACCCGCGCCTTCGGCGCGACCTCTCCCCGATGGGGAGAGGTGCAACTCGCGGCGCGGCGGCGCTCAACAACGTCAAATCGGCAATGGTAGACAGCAGAGCACCGGGAGCTAATGCCGGCCTCGCCGTGCGGCTGCGCGGGGTGACAAAAATCTATGACAGCGGCGTCGCGGCGCTCGGGCCGCTCGATCTCGACGTCGTCAGCGGCGAGTTCGTCGCGCTGCTCGGGCCGTCTGGCTGCGGCAAATCCACCGCGCTGCGGCTGATCGCCGGGCTCGCGGCGCCGAGCGCGGGCACTGTCGAGGTCTCGCACCATGGCGCGCAGCGGCGCGGCAGCCACAGCATCGGATTCGTGTTCCAGGAGCCGACCTTGATGCCGTGGGCCACGGTGCGCGACAATGTCCGCCTGCCGCTCAAGCTTGCGCGCGCAACCGGCGGTGATGCCGAGACGCGGATCGACGCCGCGCTCGACCAGGTCGGGCTCGCCGACTTCGCGAGGGCCTATCCGCGCGAATTGTCCGGCGGCATGAAGATGCGGGTGTCGCTGGCGCGCGCGCTGGTCACCGACCCCGACATCCTCTTGATGGACGAGCCGTTCGCCGCGCTCGACGAAATCACGCGGTTCCGTCTCAACAATGACCTGCTGGCGCTGTGGCGCGACCTGCACAAGACCGTCATCTTCGTGACACACTCGGTGTTCGAGTCGGTCTATCTCTCGCAGCGCGTGATCGTGATGACCGCGCGCCCCGGCCGGATCGGCGCCGAGTTTCGCATCACCTCGCCGGAGCCGCGCGGCGAGGCGTTCCGGACCTCGGCCGAATATGCCGGGTTCTGCCGCGAGGTCTCCAATGCGCTGGCGCCGTCTTATGCAGGACAGGCCGGCGCATGAAATCTCCGCACGATCTCGTCCGCCTCATCGCTCCGGTCGTGGTGCTCGCCGCCGGCCTCGTGCTCTGGGAAGCGATCGTCCGCGCCTATGACATCCAGCCCTACGTGCTGCCGAGCCCGCTATTGGTGCTGAAAACCCTGGTCAACGACTGGGGCGTGCTGTCGCAATCGCTCGGCATCACCCTGCTCACCACGCTCGAAGGTTTCTTCGCGGCCGCGATCGGCGGCATCGCGCTGGCGCTGCTGTTCAACCAGTCGAAATGGCTGGAATATTCGCTGTTCCCCTATGCGGTGATCCTGCAGGTGACGCCTATCATCGCGATCGCGCCGCTGCTCCTGATCTATCTGGAGCAGCAGACCGCGGTGATCGTGTGCGCCTGGATCGTCGCGTTCTTTCCGGTGCTGTCCAACACCACGCTCGGCCTCAACTCGGTCGATCGCAACCTCGCCGGATTGTTTCAGCTTTATGGCGCCTCAAAGCTGCAGACGCTGCTGTTCCTGAAGCTGCCCGCCGCGCTGCCCTATATCCTCGGCGGCCTGCGCATCGCCGGCGGGCTGTCGCTGATCGGCGCCGTGGTGGCGGAGATCGCGGCCGGCAGCGCCGGCGCCGGCTCGGGGCTCGCCTTCCGCATCGCTGAATCCGGCTATCGGTTGAATATTCCCCGCATGTTCGCGGCACTTCTGCTGTTGTCGCTGGCCGGGATTGTCATCTATGGGTTGCTGGCGCTAGTTTCCCACCTGCTGTTGCGGCGCTGGCATGAGAGTGCGCTAGGAAAGGAAAGCTGATGGCCCCGATTTCTTCCGACAAGATCGATCTCTTGATCTATGGACCGATCAGGCCAATCCTCGAAAACGGCTTTTCCGACCAATACGTGCTGCACAAGGCCGAAAGCCGCGGCGACCTCGAGCGCCTGACGCCGGATACCCTTGCAAAAATCCGCGGCATCGCCGTCACCTATCACACCATGGCGACCGACAAGAACGCGCTGGCGATGTTCCCGAAGCTCGAGATCGTCGGCAGCTTTGGCGTCGGCTACGACCACATCGATTCCCACTATGCGCGCGATCACAACATCGTGGTCACCAACACGCCCGACGTGCTGACCGAGGAGGTCGCCGACGTCGCGATGGGCCTGTTGATCGCGACGCTGCGGGAGTTCGTCAAGGCCGACCGCTACGTGCGCTCCGGCCTGTGGCAGACGCAAAACTATCCGCTCAGCGTCGGCTCGCTGCGCGACCGCAAGATCGGTATCGTCGGCATGGGCCGGATCGGCCAGGCGATCGGCCGCCGGCTCGAAGCCTCGCTGGTGCCGGTGTCGTACCATTCGCGCAATCCGGCCAAGGACGTCAGCTACAGGCACTATCCCGATCTGATCGAGATGGCGAAGGCGGTCGATACCTTGATCGTGATCGTGCCCGGCGGCGCCTCGACCGCGAAGATGATCAATGCCGAGGTGTTCAAGGCGCTCGGCCCGCGCGGCGTCGTCATCAACGTCGCGCGCGGCTCGGTGGTCGACGAGCCGGCGCTGGTCGCCGCGCTGAAATCCGGCACCATCCTCGCCGCCGGCCTCGACGTGTTCGCGGCCGAGCCCAACGTGCCGGATGAATTGAAGGCGATGCAGAACGTCGTGCTGCTGCCGCATATCGGCTCGGCGTCGGTGGTGACGCGCAACGCGATGGATCAGCTCGTGGTCGACAACATCAAGAACTGGTTCGCCGGCAAGCCGCCGCTGACCCCGGTTGCCGAAACTCCGGTGAAGGGCCGCTGATGCCGTTGTCCCGCTTCAGCGCCGCACTCGTCGTGCTGCTGGCCGCCTGCAGCGGCGCTGCCGCGCAGGATGCCTCGACGCTGAAGAAGGACATGATCGGGCAGTGGGAGCTCGCCACCACCGAGCGCAGCAAGACCTGCGTCGTGACGCTGAAGGGCGATGCGGCGCCGCAGGGCTTCAAACTCGAGCTCGAGCCGGCCTGCGCCGCGGCGCTGCCCTTCACCAAGGGCATCACCGCCTGGAGCATCAAGGGCCTCGGCGACATCGTGCGGCTGCAAAATGCCGCCGGCGAGGCCGTGATCGACTTCACCGAGGTCGAGACCGGGATTTTTGAGGGCCTGCGCACCAACGAGGGCGTCTACATCCTGCAAAACCTCGCCGCCGCCCGCTCGCTGGCCAAGTCGATGGACCAGATGATCGGCGACTGGTCGATGGTCCGCGGCAACGGCCAGGCGATCTGCACGTTGGTGCTGACCAACACCGACGCCGGCAACGACAATTTCCAGGTGTTCGTCAAAGGCAAATGCGATCCCGCGATCACCGCCTTCAACCCGACCCTGTGGCGGCTCGATCACGGCCAGATGCTGTTGATGTCGGCCAAGGGCGAGACCTGGCAGTTCGAGGCCGACGACAACGCCCAATGGCGCCGCGTCCCCGACACCGCCGCGCCATTGATCATGCTGCGCGAGCAATGACGGACCGTAGCCCGGATGAAGCGCAGCGCAATCCGGGGCGGTGCATCCGCGGCGAGTTGTGGTCCCGGATTTCGCTTCGCTGCATCCGGGCTACGGTAGCCTAACCTCCCCTTGAAAAGGGGAGGTCGCTTTGCTCGCCAGAGCAAAGCGGGTGGGGATCATGTCTCTCCGCATACGCCGCAGCCCGCGGCTGACCCCCGACCTTCCCCCTTTCAGGGGGAAGGAGAAGCGCTCCACCGGTTGCTCGGCTGCTCCTGCGCGCCCAAAAAAATAATTCCCACCCCCTGTCGATCCAGCTGGCTCCGGATCGTCGTTCCCTGTAGCGAGCCGGTCTTGCGGCGATCATCGCCGCGCCTCGCCCAACAGGAGTTCTCCGATGCGCTTCATGTATATCGTCACCTCCTCGCAACCGCCGCGGCCGCCGACGCCGGCCCTGATGGAGGCGATGGGCAAGCTCGCCGAGCGGGAAATCAAGGCGGGCCGCATGATCGATACCGGCGGGTTGCTGCCGGTCGCGATGGGCGCCCAGGTGCGGATTACGGACGGCAAGCTCAATGTCATCGACGGACCCTTCGTCGAGACCAAGGAGATGATCGGCGGCTACGCGATCTTCGAGCTCCGTAACAAGGAGGAGGCGGTGGCGGCCGCCGTGGAGTTCATGCAGCTGCACAAGGAGCACATGCCGGGCTGGGACGGGACCTGTGAGGTTCGCCCCTTCGCGGCCATGGGCGCCGACGGCGGCTGTCAGGTCGACGTCTCCGCTTGCGCCTGATGCGCAGCGCGGCGATCTCAAGTCGGCGGCGATGACGGCCGCCGACGTCCAGGCCACCATCCTCGGCGTGTGGCGCATCGAGCAGCCGCGGCTGATCACCAGCCTGTCGCGGATGCTGCGCGACGTGCCGCTTGCCGAGGATCTGACCCAGGAAACGCTGGTCGCCGCGCTCGAGCACTGGCCGGTCAGCGGCGTGCCGGAGAAGCCGGGCGCCTGGCTGATGGCGACCGCGAAGCGGCGCGCGCTCGACCATCTGCGCCATGCCAGCATGCGCACGCAGAAGCACGGCATGCTGGCGCATGATCTGGCGCGGGAGCAGGAGACCATGCCCGATTTCGATTCCGCGCTCGACGACGACATCGGCGACGAACTGCTGCGGCTGATCTTCACCGCCTGTCATCCCCGGCTGTCGCGCGAGGCCCGCGCGGCGCTGGCGCTGCGCATGATCTGCGGCCTCACCACGGAAGAAATCGCGCGCGCCTTCCTGCAGGCGGAGGCGGCGATCGCGCAGCGCATCGTGCGCGCCAAGCGCACGTTGTCCGAGTCCGGTCTCGCCTATGAGACGCCGTGCCGCGAGGAATTATCGGAGCGGCTCGCCTCGGTGCTCGAGGTGGTCTATCTGATCTTCAACGAGGGTTATACCGCGGCGCGCGGCGACGAATGGCTGCGGCCGCAGCTCTGCAACGAGGCGCTGCGGATGGGCCGCGTGCTCAGTTCGATCGCGCCGACCGAGCCCGAAGTGCACGGGCTCGTCGCCCTGATGGAGCTCAACGCCTCGCGGATGGCGGCGCGGATCGATGCGGCCGGCGAGCCGATCCTGCTGATGGAGCAGAACCGCGCGCTGTGGGACCGCCTGCAGATCCGCCGCGGGCAGCTGGCGCTGGCGCGCGCCCGCGAGCTCGGCGGCGCCGGCGGCTTCTACGCGCTGCAGGCCGCGATCGTCGCCTGCCACGCCGAGGCCGCCACGTCAGATGCGACCGACTGGCGCCGCATCGCCGCGCTGTACGGCGACCTCGCCGCGCTGGTGCAGTCGCCGGTGATCGAGCTCAACCGCGCCGTCGCGATCGGCATGGCGGAAGGTCCAGCAGCAGCGCTCGCGATCGTCGACGCCCTCGCGCACGAGCCGGCGCTGAAGTCCTATCATCTGCTGCCGAGCGTGCGCGGCGACCTGTTGCAGAAGCTCAGCCGTTTCGACGAAGCCCGCGCCGCCTTCGAAGACGCCGCCGATCTCGCCGGCAACACCCGCGAACGCGAGTTGCTGCTGCGCCGCGCAGCGACGGCGGCACGCGCCGCACGCGACGCGTAAGGTGAGCACACCTCTCAGGCTCCCTCTCCCCTTGCGGGAGAGGGTGGGGAGAGGGGTAAGCCCCGGGCGAGATGATTGCAATCTCGCACGACGCAGTCAAAACGCAACGGAGAGGCACGTCGTGTGGCACCCCTCTCCCTAACCCTCCCCGCAAGGGGGAGGGAACCCTGCCGCTGGTGCGTCCCTTACGGTTGCGTAGCCCGCATGAGCGTAAGCGATATGCGGGACTCTTCGCGACGCCCCCGGATTTCGCTTCGCTGCATCCGGGCTACGAGGTCGTGCGCGCCAACGACGATTTGGTGCGAATGACGGATTAACCGCGATCCCCGCGCATCTTGCTTAACGATTTGCTCAAGCCGTCAGAGGCTGCGCGGCATGGTGCGACGTCGCGCGTCGCCGGGATTGAACATCGCAAATGTTTCCCTAACGCGCGCCGCGGGCGTCGCGTTGGCAACCGGTGCAGAAACCGTGTCAGGCGTCGGGCGGAATTCATCCGGTTCCGGCCAGCGCCGCGCCACGACGTCGTTTGCCGCAGGCGGCGCGAGAATGCCGTCGCTGTGGCAGGCATCGTAAACGTACAAGGCCGCAAGAGATGCGGCTGCGACAGTAAGAACAATCCGGAAAATGGACATTGAAATAACGCCTGCTTGATTGCGGCGAACAATGCCCGGCGACCCGTGAACCGCACGTTGAAGCGACGGATCGATCGGTCGCTACGGTTCCCGGCTGATGAACGGGATGCGTAAATTGCTCGCTTACCAAGGCTCTCAACGGTGCGGCAACCAGCTTTCCTCACAGGCCGGCAAGGAGTCTCTGGCATCGAGGGACAAAGGCAAAAACAGGAGGCACCATGTTCGTCGCCGTCAGGATCATGATTTTGATCGCCAGCGCCTACGCCGGCTCGGCCGTCGCAGAGATGCAGTTCGCGCCGTTGCCGAGCGTCGCGGTTTCAGCCGCGCCGTAGGACGATAGCCCGCGCGGCACGCGACCGGGCGTCGGATGCCGGCGGGCAAATCATGCCGCGAGAACGTGGCTATATGACTCACCAGCGCCGCAACACACCCGGCGTCGTCCCGGCGAAAGCCGGGACGACGGTGGAGATTGATGCGCCAAAATCCAATCCCGTCATCCTGAGGCGCGAGCCTTGCAGCGCATTTGCGCTGCTGGGCGAGCCTCGAAGGATGAATCGGTCCGGCTGGTGGCCGTCGATCCTTCGAGGCTCGCAAGAGCTCGCGCCTCAGGATGACGGGACTGGTGGCTTCGCCAGGACGACGACGGAGAGAGTCGCCCCCTCACATCAGCCGCATCCCCTTCAGGCTCGCATGGCCGTTCTTGCCGACGATAATGTGATCATGCACCGCGATCCCGAGCGGCTTTGCGATCTCGACGATCGCTTTCGTCATCTGGATGTCGGCCTGCGACGGGGTGGGATCGCCGCTCGGATGGTTGTGCACCAGGATCAGCGCGGTCGCGGACAATTCCAGCGCGCGCTTGATCACCTCGCGCGGGTAGACCGGGGTGTGGTCGACGGTGCCGGTCTGCTGCACCTCGTCGGCGATCAGCTGGTTGCGCTTGTCGAGGAACAGCAGGCGGAACTGCTCCTTGTCGGCGAACGCCATGCTAGAGCGGCAATAGTCGATCACCTCGTTCCACGACGACAGCGCGACGCTGCGCTTGATCTCGCCCTTGGCGATCCTCTCGGCGGCGGCGGCGATCAGCTTGAGCTGGTTGATCGCGGCGTCCTTGACGCCGCCGACCTCGCGCAGCCGCGCCACTGGGGCGTGCACGACTTCGGCGAACGAGCCGAATTTCTTCAGCAGCGCCTTCGCCAGCGGCTTGGTGTCGCGGCGCGGGATCGCGGCGAACAGCGCCATCTCCAGCAGCTCGTAGTCGGTCAGTGCCGCGGGCCCGGCCGCATAGAAGCGCTCGCGCAGCCGCTCGCGATGGCCGTGATAATGCGGCGTCTCGTCGGTCTCGTCCGGGCTGTCACTCTTGGCGGGCATCGGCCACAACCATGCCGTGCCGGCCGCGATTTGCAAGCGCCGGTTTGCCTTGGCCGGAGCGCTGAACTACCGTCCGGGGAATCCACAAGGTGTCCGCATGACGTCGTTCAAGGTGATCCGCGCCCGCGCCGAGAAGCGCAAGGGCGGGCCGAAGGCGCTGGAGAAGCTGCTGCATCCGCCGGCCGGCGCCAAGGCGCTGGCAAAGCTCGGCGATGACCGCGTGCTGGCCGAGATGACCCGGCGGGTGTTCTGCGCCGGCTTTGCCTGGAGCGTGATCGACGCCAAATGGGATGGCTTCGAGGCAGCCTTCCTCGGCTTTGCGCCGGCCAAGCTCGCCTTCAAGCCCGACGAATTCTGGGAGAAGCTCACCAGCGACGCGCGGATCGTGCGCAACGGTGCCAAGATCATGTCAGTGCGCGACAATGGCCGCTTCGTGCAGGAGATCGCGAAGGAGCACGGCAGCTTCGGCAAATTCCTCGCGGCCTGGCCGTCGTCGGACGAGATCGGGCTATTGGATCTCTTGGCCAAGCGCGGCAGCCGGCTCGGCGGCAACACCGGGCAGATGCTGCTGCGCTTTCTCGGCTGGGACGGCTTTGTCACCTCGCGCGACGTCGTCGCCTGCCTGCGCGATGCCGGGCTCGACATCGCCGAGGAGGTCAAGTCGAAGCGCGATCTTGCGAAAGTGCAGGCGCAGTTCAACGCCTGGGCCGAGGAGACCGGTCTGCCCTATCTGCATCTGTCGCGCATCTGCGCGATGTCGATCGGGGAGAATTATTCGCCGCAGCAGATCGAGGACCGCACCCGCAGCGATTACTGACCGCGCCGCGGTTACACCGTAACCCACGGCTTCTCGCCGTGGCGCTCCGACAGCGTGAAGATTTCGACGCCGTCGGCGGTGACGCCGACCGAGTGCTCGAACTGCGCCGACAGCGAACGGTCGCGGGTCACCGCGGTCCAGCCGTCGGACAGGATCTTCACATGCGGCTTGCCGAGATTGATCATCGGCTCGATGGTGAAGAACATGCCGGGCTTCAGCGGCACGCCCTCGCCGGGGCGGCCGATATGGATGATATTCGGCTCGTCGTGAAACAGGCGGCCGAGGCCGTGGCCGCAGAAATCGCGTACCACGCTCATGCCCTGCGGCTCGACGAAGC
Source organism: Bradyrhizobium ivorense (assembly GCF_900696085.1). GTDB lineage: Bacteria > Pseudomonadota > Alphaproteobacteria > Rhizobiales > Xanthobacteraceae > Bradyrhizobium > Bradyrhizobium ivorense. The sequence goes on along the minus strand of NZ_CAADFC020000004.1, from coordinate 1,604,906 downwards.
TCTGGATCGCATGGCCGATGTCGCCGGTGGTGGCGCCGGGCTTCACCGCGGCAATGCCGCGCATCATCGCCTCATAGGTCACCTCGATCAGCCGCTCGGCCTTCCGCGCGATCGGGCCGATCGCGTACATCCGGCTGGAATCGCCGTACCAGCCGTCGACGATGAAGGTGACGTCGATGTTGACGATGTCGCCGTCCTTCAGCGGACGGTCGCCCGGCATGCCGTGGCAGACCACGTGATTGATCGAGGTGCAGGTCGAATAGCGATAGCCGCGGTACATCAAGGTCGCCGGATAGGCGCCATTGTCGAAGGCGAACTTGCGGACGAACTCGTCGATGACGGAGGTGGGGACACCCGGCTTGACGATGTCGGTGAGCGCATCGAGGCACTTCGACACCAGCGCGCCCGCCTTGCGCATGCCGGCAAAGCCGCTCTGCCCGTGCAGCTTGATCTGGCCGGTCTTGCGGAGCGAGGTGTCGGTGGCGTCGATATAGCTCATGGGCGGGGCGTTTTCCGGGGCGAAGGGCTGGATTCAGAGCCTAATTTAATGATCGGGGCGGCCGGTGCAAGCCAAGGTTGGGCATGGGAGGATGCCCAAACGGGCTGATTCTGGAGCATGGTCCGGACAAGTGGGCACCGGTTTTCCGTAAAGACCATGCTTAAAACCTAGGAGGAAACCTCGACAACGCTCTCCACGGGCAGGGCGCCGCCGCGGACCCGGAGTTCCCGCACCGGGTAGGGAACGCGGATGCCGTTGGCCTTGAATGCGTCCCACAGCGACAACATCACGTCGCTCTTCACATTGTCCATGCCGTCGGGGTCGGCGATCCAGAAGGTCAAAGAGAACTTCATGCCGGCCTCGGCGAATTCGGTCAGGATGCAGTTCGGCGTCTTGCCCTTGGTGGCGCGCGGATGGGCGCCCGCGGTCTCGATCGCGAGCTTGCAGACCTGGCGCGGATCGGCGTCGTAATTGGTCGAGAACGCGATCTTCACCAGCGTGTTCTTGTCGGTGTAGGTCCAGTTGGTGACCTTCTGCGTCACCAAATCCTCGTTCGGGATCAGGAACTCGCGGCCGTCGCCGGCGGCGACCGAGATGTAGCGGGTCTTCATCGCGCTGATCTTGCCGGAATTGTCGCCGATGGTGACGAGGTCGCCGGGCTTCACCGACTTGTCGACCAGCAGGATCAGCCCGCTGATGAAGTTGGCGACGATCTTCTGCAGGCCGAGGCCGATGCCGACGCCGGCCGCGCCGGTGAACACCGCGAGCGCCGCGAGGTTGATGCCGACCGCGCCGAGCGCGATCACGATCGCCATCACCATCAGCCCGATGCGGATGATCTTGACCAGCAGCACCTGGATCGACGGCGTCAGGTCGGTGGCGCGGTTGATGCGGCTCTCGGCGAAATTGCTCGCCATGTTGGTTGCCCACAGCGTCACGATCAGCAGCGCGCCGGCCTTGATCAGCAGCAGCGGCGTCAGTCGCAGTCCGCCGACGTCGATCGCGAAGGAGTCCAGCGTCTCGGCGGCCCAGTCGAGCTGGCCGATGATGCTGAGCGCCGCGACCAGCCATGCCGCGATCGAGACCAGCTTGACGATGAAGGCGTTGTCGATCACCGAGGTGACGAGGCGGATCACCAGCCAGGCCAGCGCCAGCTTGGCGGAAACCGCGATCAGGTAGCTGCGGCTCGGCCAGGTCGCGTGGTACATCACGATCCGCGAGACGATCATCAGCACCGCGAACACGGCGGTGGAGGCGCTCTTCACCATCACCCGCGCGAAGTGCCGCAGCGGCAGCGGCCAGCGCATCCCCAGCGACGACAGCTCGACGCGGGCGTGGATTGCGGTATCGGCCGCATAGGCGATGCCGGCGGCGGCAAGGATGATGCCGAACTGCAGGTAGAACCAGGGCGACGCGATCTCGGCGCCGACCTGGCGCGCCGCCATTTGGATCGATTCCAGCAGGTCCTTCAGGCCCATGTCCATCGGCAAGATCTCAACTTGAAGTGCGGGTCAGGCAAATGTGATTCGAAGCCACCGTGGAGAATCCCACAAAGGCGCAGCTGCGACCATCGATACAACACAGTGTCGGGGCGACGTCGAGGCGGCGCATGGGCGATCTCGGCCCGACAAAACCGGACCAATTGCCGCTGATGTTCAGAAATGGGGTTGGCGTCCAAGTGTGGCGACGATAAGGATGCAAATACAAGCATTTGATCCCCTCTGAGGCGCATGGCATCCCTCGATTCGGTCAGTCTGGCGATCCTGCTCGGCGCGGTTCTGGTGATGGCCGGAATCCTGTCGAGCCTGTTGGCGCTGCGGTTCGGCGCACCCTTGCTGCTGGTGTTCTTGCTGGTCGGCATGCTGGCCGGGGATTCCGGCCCGGGCCGGCTGCAGTTCGACGACGTCCGCACCACCTATCTGGTCGGCTCGGTGGCGCTGGCGCTGATCCTGTTCGACGGCGGATTGAAGACGCGCTTTGCCAGCATCCGCACCGTGCTGGCGCCCTCGATGGTGCTGGCGACCGCCGGCGTGCTGCTGACCGCGCTGATCACCGCACCGGTCGCAAAATATGTGCTCGATCTCAACTGGACCGAGTCGCTGCTGGTCGGCGCCGTCGTCGCCTCGACCGATGCCGCGGCGGTGTTTCTCCTGGTGCACACCCAGGGCCTGCGCCTGCGCCCGCGCGTCGGTGCGACGTTGGAGGCCGAATCCGGCACCAACGATCCGTTCGCGATCTTCCTCACCTTGATGCTGGTCGAGTTCATCTCGATCGGTCAGAGCTCGGCCTCGCACATCGCGATGGAGTTCATCCAGGAAGCGGTGTTAGGAGCCATCATCGGGGTGATCGGCGGCCGGCTGGTGGTGCTGGCGCTGAACTATGTGGCGCTGCCGCAAGGCCTGCATGCGCCGTTCGTCACGACGGCGGCGCTGGTGATCTTCGGCGGCTCGCAGATGGTGCATGCCTCGGGATTCCTCGCCGTTTACCTCGCCGGTATCATCATCGGCAACCGGCCGACCCGCGCGCATAATTCGGTGGTGACGTTCCTCGACGCCGCGACCTGGCTGGCGCAGATCGTGATGTTCGTGCTGCTCGGCCTCCTGGTATCGCCGCATCGCCTGGTCTCCAGCATCAGCGGCTCGGTGCTGGTGGCGCTGGCGCTGATGCTGATCGCCCGTCCCCTGGCGGTTGCGATCTGCCTCGCGCCGTTCAAGTTCAACTGGCGGGAGAAGGTCTTCATCGCCTGGACCGGCCTGCGCGGCGCTGTCGCGATCTTCCTCGCCTCGATCCCGATGCTGGTCGGACTGTCGAAGGCCTATCTGTATTTCGACGTCGCCTTCGTCGTCGTCATCATCTCGCTGCTGCTGCAGGGCTGGACGCTGGGGCCGGCGGCGCGGCGGCTGCATGTCGCGCTGCCGCGCGCCGAGCGCGGGCCGCGGCGTGTCGAGCTGGATCTGCCCGGCCAGCTCGAGCAGCAGCTGGTCGGCTATCCGGTGCGGCCGAAGAGCCTGTATTTCCGCCGCGGCCTGATCCCGTCCTGGTCGAAGCCGACGCTGGTGATCCGCGACGAGCGAATCCTGACGCCTGTCGAGGCCGATCCGGTCGCGCCCGGCGACTACATCTATCTGCTGGCGCCGCCGGAGCGCGCCGAGGCGCTCGACCGCTTCTTCGTCGACATGCCGCCGTCCGCCGAGCCCGATCCGCATCTGCTCGGCGACTTCATGGTCTCGGGCGAGCATACGCTCAGCGAGCTCGCCGAGATCTACGGCGTCAAGGTCGACGAGCATCAGGCCCAGCTGACGCTGGCGGACTATTTCGACATCTATCTCGACCGCGCGCCGAAGCAGGGCGCCGAGCTCGGGCTCGACACCATCGTGCTGGTGGCGCGCAACATCAGCGGCGGCCGCGTCAATGTCGTCGGTCTGCGCCTGCCGGAGGAAGAGGAGGCGGCCGCGCCGCTGACCCGCATGCAGATGGTGAAGCGCAAGCTCGCCGATATCTGGACGTCCGTTGCGGGGGTCTGAACCTCAGCGCGTCACTGCTTGCGCAGGAAGCTGGAATCCGGCGCGAACTTCTTGATCATGTCGGAGAGGCCATCGTCGCCGGGCGCCGCCGCGTCCTTCGCGGCATCAGTCTTGGCGGAGCCGGGGGCTTTCTCGCCCGAGATCTCGGCCAACGCGGCAAGCAGCGACTGGTCGAGGTCGTCGGCTGGCGCCTTGGGCTTGGGCTCCGTCGCCGGCTCCTTCGCCGGCTCGTTGGGCGGGACCGCGCGGATGTCGGGCTCGCTCTTGGTCGCGGCCGGCGGAGGTGAGGGCGCCGCTGGCGGCTTCGCCGGCTCGGCGCGCTTGGCGGAGGCCTCCGTGACGGCGGCGATCAGCGATGCCTCGAGGTCGGCGGGCGTGCTGGCCGGCATCGGCGGCGGCGAGGGCGGCCTGGACTCCCGGGCCGCGCTGCCGAACAGCGGGCTGCGCCGGGTCACGGGCGCGGGTGGGGTTTCGGTCGCCTTGGCGGGCTTGGGCGGCTCGGCGCGTCCGGTGGCGGCCTTGGCGGCGGATGCCTCCTCGACGGCGGCGATCAGGGAGGCCTCGAGCGCGTCGGCCGGGTTGGCCGGCGCCGGTGGAGGTGGCGGCGCACCCGGTCGTTCGATGGGCAGGATCACCAGGTGCGGCGGGACCCGCGGCGCCGGCGGCGGCCGCGGAGCCTCGGGTGGGGCGGGGGGCTGGGCCGGCTGGCCACCGCGGGCGCGGGCGATGATGCCGTCCACGATCGCGCCGAGGCGGTTCTTGTCCGGGGCGGCCAGGTAGCTGGTGGCGAGCTCGTCGACATATTGCGGGCCGTAGTCGGCCAGCACCTTGGCGAGCCCGGCGAGATCGGGGTCGCTTTCGACCAGCCGGCGCCACGCCTCCCGGTCATAGGGCGCGCCGCTGCGCTTTTCGGACCGGCGCGGCTGTTGCGATGGCGCGGTGTCCTGAGAGGCGCCTTTGGAAGCGTCCTGGGCGAGGGTCGGCGGCTGCAGCCCGGCGCCGACCAGCGGAGCAGTGAAGTCGGCGCCCCCGGCGCCGGCGACGGCGGCTTCTGCCCCGAGCCGGCGGCGCTCGGCCACCTGCAGCGCGATCAGGCCGACGCCCATCAGCAGAAAGCCGAGCGCCGCCCAGGCGATGGTCGCGCAGAGCAGCCCGCCGATCAGCAGCAATATCCAGCCAGTCAGTCGCACAGCCTGCCTTTCCCCTGCCGCCGATCCGGCGCCCGATTCGTAACCTGATGGACAAGCTGGACTATCTTATGCCGATTTTCGCGGGAAACGGCCAGCTAGAGCATGATCCGGAAAAGTGTGAAGCGGTTTTCCGAAAGATCATGCTCAAATAAGAAGCTAAAGCGCGATGACGATCCGACCCAATCTCATCGCGCTTTAGGAGCCGCCGGTCAGCACCCTGACACCGCCGAACGCGGTGACCCGGCCGCCGCGCAGCATCACGATCTGGGTGGCGAGCTGGCGCAGCTCGGCCGCGTCATGGCTGACATAGACCATGGGGATGCCGGCCTCGTCGCGCAGCCGCACCAGATAGGGCAGGATCTCCAGCTTGCGGCCCTCGTCGAGTGCGCCCAGCGGCTCGTCCAGCAACAGCAGCCGCGGCTTCGACAACAGCGCCCGGCCGAGCGCGACGCGCTGGCGCTCGCCGCCGGAGAGCTTGCCGGGGCGGCGGTCGAGCAGGGCGCCGATGTCGAGCAGGTCGACGACGCGCCGGCGCAGCGCGGGATCCTCAGTGAGGCCGTTCATGCGGCGGCCGTAGTCGAGATTCTGCCGGACATCGAGATGCGGAAACAGCCGGGCGTCCTGGAAGACGTAGCCGATGCGGCGGCGCCAGGTCGGCACGTGGATGCCGGCGGCGGTGTCGTCGACGGTGTCGCCGTCGATCACGATGGTGCCGCGGTCGGGCCGCAGCAGCCCCGCGATGATGTTGACCAGCGAGGTCTTGCCGGAGCCGGAGGCGCCGAACAGCCCGGTGACGCGGCCCTCGCTGGCGAACGACGCCGCCAGCGTGAACTCGCCGAGCTGTTTTGCAATGTCGACGCGCAGCATCGCTATTGTCCGTGCAGGCGCGCGGTGGCGCGGCGCGCGAACACTTCTGCCGCGATCAGCGCGCCGACCGCCAGCACGATCGAGATGATCACCAGCCGCGCCGCGGCGGGGTCGCCGTCCGGCGTCTGGATCAGCGAATAGATCGCCGACGAGATGGTCTGGGTCTCGCCGGGGATGTTGGAGACGAAGGTGATGGTGGCGCCGAATTCGCCGATCGCCTTGGCAAAGCCGAGCACCATGCCGGCGAGCACGCCGGGCAGCGCCAGCGGCAGCGTCACGGTCGCGAACACCCGCCAGGGCGCGGCGCCGAGCGTCTCGGCAGCCTGCTCGAGCCGGCGGTCGATCGCCTCGATCGAGAGCCGGATCGGCCGCACCAGCAGCGGAAACGACATCACGCCGCAGGCCAGCGCCGCGCCTGTCCAGCGAAATGCGAACACGATGCCGAGATGCTCGGCCAGCCAGCCACCGACCAGGCCGCGCTTGCCGAAGGTCAGCAGCAGCAAATAGCCGGTGACGACCGGCGGCAGCACCAGCGGCAAATGCACGGCGGCATCGAGCAGCGACTTGCCCCAGAAATCGCGCCGCGCCAATAGCCAGGCCAGCGCGATGCCGAACGGGGTTGCCACCAGCGTTGCGATGATGGCGACCCGCAGCGACAGCAGGATCGCCGTCCATTCGGTCGGCGAGATCTCGAACACTAGTGTCTGTTCCCGAAGTTCGTATGCAAGTGCGGCTCCTCTGTTACGAACTTCGCGAACAGACACTAGCAAGAGTCAATATGCCAGTGCCGCTGATCGATTTGACGTTCCTCACCGTATGCGCGGCAGTCACTGGAGGAACGTCAAATCGGCGGCGCTGGTCTCAAGTCGTCGGGCTGATCAGGAACTTGAAGCCGTACTTCTCGAGAATCGTCTTCGCCGCGGACGAGCGCAGGAAGGCGAGATACTGGGCGGTCTCCGGCTTCGCGGTGGTGGTCGCCGCCACCGGATAGATGATCGCGGGATGGCTGTCGGCCGGGAAGGTGCCGACGATCTTGACGCCGGGCTCGATCTTGGCGTCGGTCGAATAGACGATGCCGAGCACGGCCTCGCCGCGCGCCACCAAGGTCAGCGCCGCGCGCACGCTCTCGGCCATCGCGAATTTCGGCTCCGCGGCCTGCCATGCGCCGAGCTTCTCCAGCGCGGCCTTGGCGTATTTGCCGACCGGCACCGCCCTGACGTCGCCGGTCGCGATCTTGCCGTCGCCGGCGAGCTTGGCGAGGTCGAAGCCGGAGGCGATGGTGACGTTGTCGATCTTGGAATCCTTCGGCGCGATCAGCACGATCGCATTGCCGAGCAGGTTCACCCGGGTCGCTTCATTGATGTTCTTCTGCTTGATGGCGTAGTCCATCCAGTCGGTGTCGGCGGAGACGAACACGTCGGCCGGCGCGCCCTGCTCGATCTGCCTGGCCAGCGCCGAGCTCGCGGCATAGCTGGCGGTGATCTTGACGCCGGTCTTGGCGGTGTAGGCCGCGTCGATGTCGTCGAGCGCGTTCTTCATCGAGGCCGCGGCAAAGACGGTGAGCGTCTTGTCCTCGGCCGCGGCAGGCGAATGCAGCGCGCCGAGCAGGATGACGAAGGCAGTGAACAGTCCGGCAAGTCGTGACATTGGAAGCGCTCCGTGCGAGCTCGCGCGCGAACGAGCGCGCGCAAATCAAGCGTTGGTGGGTACTGGGCCGCGACGGACGGAAGCGCTGTTCCGCGGGTCCCCGACGGACTTACGGTCCTCGGGGATATCGCACTGCAAACATAGCAGGCTGAGGCTTACGGTAAAGGCGACCGTTTGTCTAACCGAGCTATTCGTCCGCCGGCTGGATCACGACCGAGAGCGCGTTCTCCCTGGCGCCGCTGACCTGCAGCACGAAGGGGCTGGCGGCGAGCTCGAATTTCACGGTCTTGCGGATACCGTCGCAATCGGTGGCGTCGGAAAACGCCTTCGGCTTGAGGACACGCCCGTCCTGTACCACGTCGATCCAGGCCCCGGCCGAGAGGCTGATGGTGTAGAGCCCGGCCTTCGGCGCGGTCCTGAAGCTGGCGAAGCCGGCGAAGGTGCCTTCCTTCGGCGCGCGCTCCGGCGGCGTCGGCAGTTTGGCGTCGGCCGGCGCAACCAGCGCCAGCGTGATGGCGGTCGACGGCAGCGCTGCCTGCTCGCTGCCCGATGCGAGCCTGGTGCGATCCGGCGCGGTGAGCGCGGCGCGTGCGTGGTCGATCGGCCATTTGAACTTGTCACAGCCGCTCGGCTCCTCCGCTGCGACAGCGGGTGCGGAGACGATCAACAGCAATGCGGTGAGGAGGGGTTTGTGCATGGCTAGTCCACTCAACATGACGGATGAACAGATCAGCGGCCCCGATCCTTCGCTCGCGCGCGCTTGCGGCGCGCCGATGGGTGCTTTTAACCCATCTCGGAGGCAATTGAAAACCTGCCGGCGCGGAGCCGCGACTAGAGCATGATCCGGAAAAGTGTGAAGCGGTTTTCCGAAAAGATCATGCTCAAACAAAGAGCTAAAGCGCGAGGATGGTTCAACCTGATCTCATCGCGCTTTAGTGTCGCGTTATATCGCGCCGAAGCGCACGCTCACTCCGCTGCTTCGCCACGCAGCGCGGCCTTGGTGCCGTCGGTATTCGCGAACTCGACGGCCACCTTGTTGCCGTCGAATGTCAGGGACCAGGTCTGCATTTCACCATGTCCCAGGATGCGGCGTTCGACCAGGAACGTATGCTCGTTGAGCCAGCGGCCGCGGACGGCATTGATGCCATAGCTCGCCGGCTGGCTGGTGCGGAACGTGCCGTCGAGCCCCATCGGTCCGGTGAATCGATCCTCGATACCATCCGGCTTGCCGGTCTCCGTGGTGATCAGCCAGGAGGCATCCGGTTCGGAGAAGTTGAGGGTGAAAGTCCTGACGCGCAAATCGTTCTTGTCGAGCCGATAGGTTCGCCCCGAGATCGTCTTGGCGAGTTCGGAGGTGCCGCCCAGCGCGGACGGCCGTTCGGTCGCGGCTTGCTGGATCGCGGCGGCGAGCAGGGATTTCGCGATCGGGTCCGCCGGCAAGGCGGACTCCGATTTCACCGCGCTCGCAATGTCGTCGATCAGGCGCGAGGTGGAGAAAAATTCGTCGTCCCGCAACACGCCGGTCATCACCGCAACGATGTCCAGTTTTGGCAGCACCAGAATCAGTTGCGAATGGCGGCCGCGCGCCATGTAGGCGCCTTTTTCGGGCAGCGACCACCACAGATTTCCATAGTGGAATCCGAAGGTGGCCTGCACCGGGCCGGCCTTCGCCCGTTCGACCCATGATCGCGGAATCAACTGCTTGCCGTCCCACATGCCGTCGTGGAGATAGAGATAGCCGATCCGCGCCATGTCGTGCGGCGCCAGATAGAGGCCGGCTTCTCCGTTGCTGTTGCCCTGCGCGTCGACGCGGCCCCACGCCGCGCTGGTGATGCCGAGCGGCGCGAACAGCTCCTTCCTGGCGAAGTCGAACGCGCTCTGCCCGGTCTTCCTCGTGATCAAGGCGGAGAGCAAATAGGGATTGCCACCATTGTAGTAAAACTTGCTTCCGGGCGCATCCGACATCGGCTGGTCGAGCACGAACGCGGCGCGGTTCGGGCTGCGGTACATCTGCATGATCGTCTCGTCCGGCGTGTAGGCCCGCTCGCGCCACTTGATGCCGGATGTCATGTCGAGCAGGTGCTGCACCGTGATCGCCCGCTTGAGGTCGTCATCGTTGGCCACGGGCTTGTCGGAGAAGAGATCAACGATGGCGTGATCGACGCTGTCCAGTTCGCCGCGCTGGGCCTCGATTCCGACCAGCGTTCCGACGACGCTCTTGGTCACTGACCTGAGGTCGTGGGCGATGCCGGCGACATAGGGCGCGTAATAGACATCGGTGACGATCCGTCCGTGCCGGATGATCGTCAAACTGTCCTGCTTGTAGCCGCCGACAGTTTCGATCAGCCGGGCGAGGCTCGCGGAGTCCATGCCTTGCTCCTCGGGCGTCGAAACCGGCCACGATTTTGTCGGCCAGGGAATCTCCGAAGACGAGACTCCTGGCGCTCCCTGGTCATCGGCGGCGTTGGCCGGTGTGCTCAGGTCGGCGAAACATTGCAGCGTCGCGATCAGCGCCGCCGTCATCGCAATTCTGAAGGGCATGTCGGCTCTCCTATTGCTTCTATTGCTTCGCGTCGGGTGCATTCAGCACGGTCTTGCAGGGCGCCGGCAGCTGCGCCAGCGTCATCGGCGGCCGCGGCTTCGGCGGCTTCGGTGGCGGCTTGGGATGCAGCACCGAATCCTTGAACCAGAAGGCGAGGTCGGAGGGCTTGCAGCCTTCGCCCTCGGATTGCGGCTTTTGTCCCTCGCATTGCGGGCTGCCGGGCGGGCATCGCATGCGGATGTGGAAGTGATAATCGTGGCCCCACCACGGCCTGATCTTCGACAGCCAGCTGCGGTCGCCCTTGGCCTCGCGGCACAGCGCCTTCTTGATCGCGGGGTTGACGAAGATGCGCTGCACCGCCGGCTCCTGCGCCGCGTCGCGCAGCACCAGCACATGGCCCGGCGTGAACACCCGCGGATCGATGTCGAGCCGGTCGTCGCGCACCATCATTACCGCGGAGGTCTCTTCACGCTCCTCGCGCGACAGCTTGCGATCGGGCATCGGCGTCAGCCAGATGTCGGCGTCGAGGCCGATCTGATGGCTGGCGTGGCCGGACAGCGCAGGGCCGCCGCGCGGCTGGCCGATATCGCCGACCAGAATGCCCGGCCAGCCGGCGTCCTTGTGCGCCTTGGCCGCCAGCCGCTTCAGCAGCGCGATCATGGCGGGATGGCCCCAATAGCGGTTGCGCGACAGCCGCATCACCTGCCAGGTGTCGCCGTTCAGCGGCATCTGCGCGCCGCCGGCGAGGCAGCCCTTGGCGTAGCCGCCGATCGCCTGCGTCGGCAGTTCCGCCGGCAGCACCTTGCGCGCGAACAACTCCCTCGCCCCGAGCTTCGGATCGTTAGGGTTAGCGAGCGGCGGTAGCGGCTTTGGATTGACGGAGCCCTTGTCCTGCGCCCGTGCGGGCAGGCTGCAGGCGATGACGGCACAGAACAGGAGCGGGATCAGACGCAGGCGGGGTGTCATTCGGATCACTCTGTCTGCATAAAGCTAGCATGGATTTGCCGCGCGCGAACTGCGCCTTCATCGCAATCGCCTGATCGCCCACAGCCGCGATTAAGATTACCGGCGGCTTCCCGGCCTGCGTGTGACGTGCAGCACTTTACAATCGCCCGTTCCCGGCGACAAATGCGGACAATAAATTTCAGGGCAGGCGTTATTATGACTGGCGTGTTTGGCGTACGGCTGGCGTTTGCAGCCGCGATCGGCATTTTGACGATGGTGTTCACGCCGGCAGAGGCCGGCGTCGTTGTTCACATCGACAAATCATCGCAGCGCATGGCCGTCAGCGTCGACGGCGCGATGCGCTACAACTGGCCGGTGTCGACCGGCCGCCATGGCTACGGCACGCCGAGCGGGGTGTTTCGTCCGCAGATGATGGTGCGGCGCTGGTACTCGCGCAAATACTACAACTCGCCGATGCCGCATTCGATCTTCTTCTATGGCGGCTTCGCCATTCACGGCACCTATGAGCTCGGGCGGCTCGGCGGTCCCGCCTCGCATGGCTGCGTGCGGCTGCACCCGTCACACGCCGCGACGCTCTACGCGCTGGTCGAGCGCAACGGCCGCGGCAGCACGCGGATCGAGATCACCAACTAGACTTCTGGCTTGCAGGACGGCTCGATTGCGTCGCGGCTTAACCGCGCGATAACCCTGTTGCGCGTTGACGCATATTGATGCGCATGAGCGCGATTTCAGCGCATTCATTGGGCAATCGCGCCGCGCTTTACGGAATAATCACACCACACGGCGGGCTTCGGCGCCGCGAATCCGCTTGCAGCGCGCGGATCGCTCGCGCGCTGCGCGAAGCCGCCTGCAAAGCGGGCAGGCCGCGATGTCTCATCCGGCGCGGAGATATGCCGAGAGATACCAATTTTTCAGATACTTATCGCAGAAGTGTCGGCGAACTGGACTACGCGTGGGGCGTGCGATGCCGATGATGCGGCCAAAGAAGATCAAGAAGCCAAAGCGGGCCAAGCTGCCGCGTCCGCCGGGCCGCCGGCCCAAGATGATGGCGAAACCCTCAGGCAATTCGCGCCGCGCCGCCGCCGAGATCGGTGAGTTGGTGCGCCAGCGCGCGCAGGCCGAAGCCGCGATCGCGGAGGCGCGCAAGTCCAACGCGCGGCTGCGCGAGGCGATCGACATCCTGCCGCAGGGCATCGTGTTCCTCGACTCCGAAGGCCGCTACATTCTCTGGAACAGGAAATATTCGGAAATCTACCAGCGCAGCTCCGACCTGTTCGAGCACGGCGCGCGTCTCGAAGACACCATCCGCATCGGCGTCGCGCGCGGCGATTATCCCGAGGCCGCCGGCCGCGAGGAAGAGTGGATCGCCGAGCGGCTCGCGAAGATGTACCAGCCCGGCGCAAGGCATGAGCAGGTGCTCGCCGACGGCCGCGTCATCCTGATCGAGGAGCGGCTGACCGCGGATGGCGGCATTGTCGGACTGCGCGTCGATATCACCGAGCTGAAGCAGCGCGAAGCCTCGTTCCGCCTGCTGTTCGACGGCAATCCGGTGCCGATGATCCTGTGCGCGCTCGATGGCGAGAAAATTCTCAGCGTCAACGATGCGGCGGTCGCCCATTACGGCTACGCCCGCGCCGAGTTCGAAAAACTCTCGATCCGGAGCCTGCAGGCGTTCGATCCCGAACTGCCCTGGGCGGCGGGACGCAGCAGCGACGAGCAGGCGGCGCGGACCTGGAAGCATGTGCGCGCCGACGGCACGCTGATCGATCTTGCGATCTACTCGCGCCAGCTGATGCATGGCGACCAGCCGGCGATGCTGCTTGCGCTGATGGACATCACCGAGCGCAAGCGCGCCGAGGCGCGGCTGGCGTTCATGGCCCAGCACGACGCCCTGACCGGCCTGCCGAACCGCAATCTGCTGCGGCAGCGGATGGACGAGATGCTGCAGCACACCCGCCGCAGCACCGACAAGGTTGCGGTGCTGATGCTCGGGCTCGACAATTTCAAGGCGATCAACGACACGCTCGGCCACGGCGTCGGCGACAAGCTGCTGCGCGGGGTGGCAAAACGCCTGCGTTCGACGTTGCGCGAGGAGGACGCGCTGGCCCGGCTCAATTCGGACGAGTTCACGGTCGTGCAGGCCGGCGTGACGCGGCCGGAGGACGCGGTGCTGCTGGCGCGGCGCATTCTCGACGCGATCGGCGAGCCCTATCTGCTCGAGGGACATTCGGTGGTGATCGGCGCCAGCATCGGGATCGCGATGTCGCCCGGCGACGGCGAGGATTCCGAAAAGCTGCTGAAGAGCGCCGACATGGCGCTGTCGCGCGCCAAGAGCGAATTCCGCGGCACCTTCTCGTTCTTCGAGGCGGAGATGGATGCGCGCGCCCAGAGCCGCCGCAAGATCGAGATCGATCTGCGCGACGCGATCCAGAACGAGGGCCTGCGGCCGTATTACCAGCCGCTGGTCGATCTCTGCAGCGGCCGCATCACCGGCTTCGAGGCGCTGGTGCGCTGGCCGCATCCGGAGCGCGGCATGATCTCGCCCGCCGAGTTCATCCCGGTCGCGGAAGAGACCGGCCTGATCAACGCGCTGGGCGGGCTGATGCTGCATCGCGCCTGCATGGACGCGGCGCAGTGGCCGGACGACGTCCGCGTCGCGGTCAACCTGTCGCCACTGCAATTCCGCACCGGCAATCTGCTGTCTGTTGTCACCGACGCGCTCAGGCAGTCCGGCCTGCCGGCGCGGCGGCTCGAGCTCGAGATCACCGAGACGCTGCTGTTGGAGAAGAGCAGCCAGGTGCTGGCGACGCTGCATGCGCTGCGCGCGCTCGGGGTGCGGATGTCGATGGACGATTTCGGCACCGGCTATTCGAGCCTCAGTTATCTGCGCAGCTTCCCGTTCGACAAGATCAAGATCGACCAGTCGTTCGTGCGCGACCTCGACGCCAACCGCGACGCCCAGGCGATCGTGCGCTCGATCGTCAGCCTCGGTGTCGGGCTCGGCGTCACCATCACCGCCGAGGGCGTCGAGACCGAGGCCGAGCTGAGCTGCCTGCGCGCCGAAGGCTGCCACGAGGGCCAGGGCTTCTTGTTCAGCCGCGCCCGGCCCAACGCCGAGGTCATCAGCCTGCTGCGCGCCCAGCGTGGGGCTGTGGCGAGCGCGGCGCTGGTGGCTTAGGGCACGGTATCACCGCGTCATTGCGAGCGCAGCGAAGCAATCCATCCCTCAGCGTACGCGGAACGATGGATTGCTTCGTCGCTTCGCGCCTCGCAATGACGTTGGATGGAATTGTAGCTCGTAGCCCGGATGAGCGCAGCGATATCCGGGGCCGGCCTGCGGGCACAGCCCGGAGCCGCGAGCGCCGCGCTGGTGGCGTAGGGGCGGACGGCTCTATCAACCACGTCATTGCGAGCAAAGCGAAGCAATCCATCTCTCCGCGTATGCGGAACGATGGATTGCTTCGCTGCGCTCGCAATGACGGTGGATACACTATGTCCCGCGGTCCGGCTTCCGCCGCAAATGATACGTCAGCGCCAGCGCCACGCAGTGGCGCAGCGCCGCCTCCGGCAGCTTGCCGGCGACGTCGAGTACGATCGCGCGATTGCCGCTGTAGCTGAGCTCGGGATAGAGCTCGCGAAACGTCTCGACCAGATTGGTCTGGCAATGAAAATACACCGCGACCTGGTTCGCGGCGGGCTTCACCTGATCGATTCGAACAGTGCTGCCGCTTCCGGTCTCCACCGCGAGATAGCTTGGCTGGCCCCACTTCGACGTCTCCTGCAGCGCGCCGACGCCCTCAGTCGTCTTCGCTGTGTCGAAGATCAGGCGGCGCAACGCCAACAGCTTTGCCTTGACCGGTGCGGGATACACGGCGAACAGGGCATCGCCCGACGGCGCCGGCTTCACGCGCGCCCTCCGTGATCCCCTGTTGCTTGCCGGCTTGCCCATCGTGGTCTCCGCGGACGGCGTCCGCTCTATCTACCACAGCGCCTTGAAGGTCATATAGAGCGCCATCAGCGAGACGAAGAAGATCATCGCACTGCGCAGCGTCGTGCGGTCGATGCGGTTGGCGGCGCGGGCGCCGAGATCGGTGCCGGCGAGCAGGCCGATGGTGACGCCGGTCAGCACCGGCCATGACGCGAGCGAACCCTCGGTCCAGTAGATCCAGGCCGAGGGGATCGTGGTCGGGATCAGCGACATCACGAGGCTCGCCATCTGGGCCTGATGTTGCGGGACGCCGAGCACGGCGCTCAAGCCCACCACGGTCGCCAATCCGCCGCCGATGCCGAGAAAGCCGGACGACAGGCCGGCGAGCAGCCCGACCACAAGCAATGCCGCCCATGAGACGTCACGTCTGGCGCCGGCGTCGTCACCCTCGGGCTTGTCGCGTCCGCCGCGCAGGATCAGCATCGCATCGAGCGCGACGAGATAGGCGACATAGCTCCAGCGCAGCGCCGGCTCCGCGACGTGGTTTGCCGCGAGCGCGCCGGCGGCGCCGCCGGCGACAAAACCGATCGTCAGCAGCGCGATCCAGCACAGCGGCGTGCGGTTGCCGCTCTGCCAATAGCGCCGGATGCCGGCAAGACTGGTCGGCGGCACCTGCGCGACCAGCGAGATGCCCTGCGCGACATGCTGCCCGGCGCCGAGCAGCAGCACCGAGAACACGACGAGCCCGCCACCGGGGCTGACGCCGAGCAGTCCGGCGGTGAGGCCGCCGGCGAGCCCGGTGGCGATGCCGGCGAGGAGGTCATGCATGTTCATCGCGGCCCTCCTTTGGGATGACGGGTTGATTTGGGCAGCTTGCTCGGTGTCATCACCCGCAGGTGATCCAGTATTTGAGGCCGCAGTGCTTGAGCCGATGAGCCGCGGCGTACTGGATCGCCCGGTCCACATGCGCAATTGCGCACCGGCCAGGCGATGACGGCGGTCGATGGGGACATCGTCGCATCCTTTCAGCGCCGTGCGGCAAGGCCGGCGAGGAAGATGTCGAACGCCTGCATCGCCTCCGATGTCGAGACCGTCTCGCCCCACAGCCGCTGCAGCACGATGCCCTGGAACATGGCGACCATCGCCCGCGCGGCGCCGCGCGGCTGCACGCTGCGGTCGATCGCGCCGCTCTTCTGGCCGCGCCGCAAGAGGTCGATGGTCAGCGCGATCGGTTGGCGGATGCCGCCGACCACCTGGTCGCGCACCACGTCGTCGCGCAGCGCTTCCGCCCAGAGCTGCAGCGCGACTCTGCGGGCGCGCAAGCCGTCTTCCTTCTGCAAATCGCCGAGAAAGCCGCGGGCGATCGCGCGCAGGCTCTGCAGCGGATCGTCCGTGCTGCCCTTGACGGCGAGCAGGGCACTGTCGCGCTCATGACGGCTCTCGCCGATTGCCTGGATCAATTCCTCCTTGCCGGTGAAATGCCCGTAGATGCAGCCGGCGCTGAGCCCGGACTGCTTGATCACGTCCTGGATCGTGGTCTGATGAAAGCCCTGGCGCGCAAAGCAGATCTCCGCGGCGCGCAGGATCTCCTCGCGGCGGATGGCGAGCGTCTCGGGTTTCACCTTCGGCATTGTCGGTCCTTCAGTCGTGATCGGCCGCCACGGAAGCCGGCTTGACGACGATCTGTGGTCATTATAAAGAACGAATATTCGTTTTGTAAAGAGGAGCCATCGGCATGATCGGCTTTGCAAAGCTTTTGTGGCTGACGGGGGCGGGCGAGGTGATCTGGGACCGGCTCGCCGGCACCTACAATCGCGGCCCGCGCTTTGCGGAGCTGCGCTACGGCCTCGACGGTTTTGATGATGCCGGGAAGCGGTCGCTGCGCGGCTTGCTCAAGATGCCGTTCATGGGCGAGTGGGGAAAGCCGGCAGCGCCGACGCACGGCGAGGCGGAGCCGTCCGCCTCGCCGCCCATGCTGCCGTGGCCGTGATTACGCTCTCGGGCTACTGCGCCATAGGCCGAGGCGCAGGCTCCCTTACCGTCATCCCCGCGCAAAGGCTTCGCCTTTGTCGCTGGAGGTGCGAGTTCTTGCGAGCCTCGAAGGATGAATCGGCCCCACTGTGGCCGTCGACCCTTCGAGGGCCGCTGAAGAAGCGGCCACCTCAGGGTGACGGGTCAAGAAGCGTACGCCTGGACCTGTGACGCGCCGCGACTACGCCGCGTTGCGCAGTCCGGCGAGGAAGGTGTCGACGCTGTGCGACAGCGCGGAGGCCTCCTCGCCGAGCTGGCTTGCGGCCTGCAGCACGTTGCCGGTGAGGGCGCGGGACTGGCCGGCGGCCGCGCTCGCGCCCGCGACATTGGCGGAGACCTCGCCGGTGCCGGCGGAGGCCTGCTGCACGCTGCGGGCGATCTCCCGCGTCGCCGAATCCTGCTGCTCGACGGCCGCCGCGATCGCGGTGGCGATGCCCGAGATCTCGCGGATGGTGCCGCTGATGTCGCCGATCGCGCTGACGCAGTTGCCGGTGGCCGACTGGATTGCGCTGACCTGGCCGGCGATCTCCTCGGTGGCCTTCGCGGTCTGGCTTGCCAGTCCCTTGACCTCGGCGGCGACCACTGCAAAGCCGCGGCCGGCCTCGCCGGCGCGCGCGGCCTCGATCGTCGCGTTGAGCGCCAGCAAATTGGTTTGGCTCGCGATCGCGCTGATCAGGCGCAGCACGTCGCCGATCTTCTCGGCGGATGCCGCAAGGCTCGTCACCATGTCGGTGGTTTCCCTCGCCTTCACCACGGCATTGTCGGCAACGTGGGCGGAGTGAGTGACCTGACGGCCGATCTCGGTGATCGAGGACGCCAGCTCCTCGGTCGCCGCGGCGACGGCATTGACGCTGGCCGAGGCCGCCTCGGAGGCCGCGGCTGCCGCCGAGGTCCGCTCCGAGGCGCCGTTGACGCTGGTGGTGATCTCGCGGGCGACGCGCTGCATGTCGTCGGTCGCATGGGCGACCGCGGCGACCACGCTCTTGACGTCGGCTTCGAAGCGGTCGGCCATCTGGCGCTGCAGGGCGCGTTTCTCGGCCTCGCCCTTCGCCTTGTCGGCCTCCTGCGCCTCGCGCAGCGAGGAAGTCTCGATCATGCTGCGGCGGAACACGTCGACCGCCTTGGCCATGGTGCCGAGCTCGTCGCGGCGCTCGCTGCCGGGAATCGTGACGCCGGTGTCGCCGCTGGACAGCCGGTTCATCACCGCGGTGATCGCGGCGAGCGGCCGTGACAGGCCGCGGCCGAGCAGGAAGGCGAGCAGCACCGCGGCGGCCAGGATCGCGACCGTGCCGAGGATCAGGTTGCGCTGGGCGCTGGCGGCGGCGGCTTCATAGTCGCTGGTGTCCTTGACGATCTCGAGCACGGCGACCGGGTGGCCGGCATAGTTCTTGATTTGCCCGAGATAGAGCTCGACCGCATGGCCGTCGAGCGTAGCGTCGCGCAGCAGCGCGGCACCGTTCATCACGCTTCTGAGCTCGTCCTGGGTCGCGACCACGGCGTCGCCGAAGGTCGAGGACAGCCGCTTAAAGCTCTGGCCGTCGAACGAATGCACGGCGAGGTCGATGCCGAAGCGCTTCTTGGCGCGGTCGACGAATTCCTTGCCGAAGGCGGCGCCGACGTCGATATTGGCCAGCGTCTTGCCGTCGCGCATGATCGGGGTCATGCCGAAGATCGACAGCGCTTCGCGGCCGGGCTCGACGCCGACGATCGGCTTGCCGGCCTTGATCGATTCCACCACCGTGGTGCGCCGCGTCGAGGCGTCGTCGCCGAACACCTTCGGCGCGTGGACCCGGTAGAAGCTGGTCGCCGGGGCCTGCCAGAACGAGATCAGCGGGATGCCTTGCGCCTTGATCGCCGCACCGGGGTCGCCGAGCAGCTTGCCGAGGCCGTCGCGGTCACCCTTGGCGATGGCATCGCCGACCGGCGGCAGCGCGGCGATCACCGCCGAGACCGCAAGCGCGGCGCGGCCCTCATAGTCGATCGCCGCAATCACGCTGTCATATTGCAGCTTGAGCTGCTGATCGAGCGCGAGCCGGGTCAGCGCGCGCTGCTGGCTGATCGAGAAGCCGCCCAGGATGGCGCAGGCGACCGCAACGGTCAGTGAAATCGCCAGGATCAGGCGGGCGGCAATCGATCGAAGCTTGAACATGGGACAGGCGGAACTCCAGGCATTAGCGCCGCCCGCAAGGTCGCAGAAAAAGCTTAACAACCGGATGTTGCGCCGCCGCAATTCGTGCCCGGGCCATCGTCGCCGGTACCTACTTTCGTACGGTATGGCGAGGCCGGAGTAGATTTTGGTTGAATCGGCTCGCCAAGGTTTCGGATCACCTCTCCCCGCCGGGGAGAGGTCGGATTGCGTCTGGCGATGCGACGCATCGTCCAGTGCAATCCGGGTGAGGGCTCTTGCTCTCTGGACAGACCGTAACCCCTCACCCGATTTGCTGCGCAAATCGACCTCTCCCAAGGGAGAGGTGATTCTTCGACGCCGTTCCAGCTCAACCTAATCTCCTCGCGGTTGTTAGGGCGCGTACCCACAAACGCCAGCGGTCCGATGTCCGCTTCCGGAGAACAGGCGGACATCGCGAAGCCACGTTGAAATCGGTCGAGAATGACCCGTTGGAGACATCTGCCTCCTGCGCTAGGGTCTCTTCATGACTAGGCGTCCGACCGATATCATCACGACCAGCTTCGATTCGTTGCCTTGGCACGATGCTGAGTTGCAAGAATTGACAATCAATCGGCGTGACCCCGGGGCCTGTGATGAGATTCGCCTTCAAGTAGTCTGGCCTGATGGCGGTCGAGCAGCATTGTTATTTCGCGAATGCTATGGCTTTGCGGCGGAGATGAATTTCGGCGTCATCGCCAAAGAGCAAATTGCTGCAGCTTCAACGATTCAAGTCGATCCATATCTGAATTCGCTTCGAGACCGCTGGAAACTGCTCGGCGTGTCGTTGGATCTGCTGCGCTGTTATCGGCTTGAGACCTCTTCGACAGGTAGCGTCATCCGAATCTATGCGATTGAGTTTACGGTCACACACTTAAGCCAAATTGACCTCAAGTAGGCCTCGCCCAATCCCGGTCCAGGTGTCGCTTCTTGGCCCAAACCGACACGCCGTGCTCACCCGGCGATAGGGGGTAGAGCCGACATTGCGAATGTATGAGTACGCGCCCTGGTTCAACCTGACTTCATCGCGCCCTAACGCGCCGTCGGCGGTGCGCCGAGATTGCCCGCCAAAATCGCCTTGCCGGCATCCTCGAATTGGGTGTCGCGGGCCTGGATCTGCTGCGCGATCGCGTGCATGTCGCGAAACCGGCGCTCGAACGGGTTACGTGCGAACACCGCGGTTGCGCCCGACATGTGATAGGCGATGTCGACCACGGACGCGGACTGGTGGATGGTCCAGGTCGAGGCGATGCGGATCGCAATGCGGTGCGCCTCGGTGAGCGGCTCGCCGCGCGCGAGGTCGCGCCAGACTTCGTTGGCGGTGCTGTAGAGATAGGCGCGTGCGGCGCGCAGGCTGGCCTCGGTGCGGCCGATCTGGCCCTGCACGGCATTGTTCTCGCGCATCGCTTTCAGGCCCTGCGGGGTCTTGCCACGCGCAAGCTCGGTCGCGGCATCCAGCATGGCGCGGGCAACGCCGAGCGAGGTCGCGGCAAAGCCCATGCTGAACACCATGTTGGTGGAGAGCTTGTAGAGCGGCCCGCTCTCGCGGCACGCCGCGGGATCGTCGCGCAGCGCGGCGAATTTGTCCGGGATGAAGAGGTTGTCGACCGAATAGGAATCGGTGCCGGTGCCCTTCAGGCCGATCACGTCCCAGACGTCGTACATCACAGCCTGCGACATCGGAAACAGGATGGTGCGGATCTCCGGCGAGCCGTCCGGCTTCTTGCGCGGCGTGCCGTCTTGCTCGACGACACGGACATGGGCGCCGAGCCAGTTCGCCTGCCGCGAGCCGGAGGCAAAATCCCAGCGCGCGCTGGCGCGATAGCCGCCGGGCTCGGCACGGACCTCGTGCGCGATCGCGCCCCAGGCGAGAATGCCGGGCGCGGTGTTGAAGATCTCGCGGGCCACGTCGGGCTCGAGATAGGCCGCGGTCATGGCGCAGACGCTGCACTGGCCGAGGCACCAGGCGGTCGAGGCGTCGGCCTTGGCGATCTCCTCCTGCATCTGCATGAAGGCTTCCAGCGTCACCTCGGCGCCGCCAAAACGCTTCGGCAGCAGCGCACGATAGAGTCCGTTCTCGACCAGCGCCGCTGTGACGGCCGGCGTCAGCCGCCGCGTCCGCTCGATTTCGTCGGCGTCGGCTGAGATCAGCGGCGCCAGCGCGCGGGCCCGCGCGGCGAGATCGAATTCTTGCGGCTTGTTCATGCGTTCCTCTGCCCCGTTTTGGCGTTGTTGTTGGGCGGGCGCGCGATGGTGGCCCATCCGGCGGGAGAGGGCAAGGCGGGTTGGCACGCGCGCAGATCAGCTATCCCGGCGGCGCCGCTGTGTGACGCCGCGACGAACGTGTCGCAGCTTACGCCGCGGCGCGGCCGAGATCGAGCGAAGCCCGGCCCTTCGATGGGAAGCTCAGCGCCACCGCGACCGCCGCGAGGCCGATGGCGAACGAGCCGGCGTGCAGCCACGTATAGCCGTGGAACGTGTCGAACACGTAACCGCCGGCCCACGGCCCGAGCGCCATGCCGAGGCTGGCAAACGCCGACACCGCGCCGAACACCGTGCCCATGATGCGCGCGCCGAAGAATTCGCGCACCAGCACCGCATAGAGCGGCATCACCCCGCCATAGGCGAGGCCGAACACCACGGACAGCGCGTAGAACTCGCCGAGCCGCGCCACCGCGAGATAGGTCGCGATCGCGAACGCCTGCACCAGGAGGCCGCCGACCAGCACCGGCTTGGCGCCGAGCCGATCGGCCAGCACGCCGAGTAACAGACGGCCGCCGAGCCCGGAGAAGCCGGCGAGGCTGTAGACGGTGACCGCGGTGAGCGGCGCGATGCCGCACACCATGGCGTAGGACACCATGTGGAAGATCGGTCCGGAATGCGCGGCGCAGCAGGCGAAATGCGCGCCGGCGAGCGCAAGGAATTGCGGCGTGCGCAGCGCCTGTGCCGCGGTCCATTCGCTCTCCGGTGCGCTCGCGGCCGCATCGTTCGCGACCTCGGTGCCCTGCGGCGCCGGTCGCACCAAAAACGCCGCCGGGATCAGCAGCGCCCACGCGGCGATGCCGATCACGAGCATCGCGGTGCGCCAGTCATAGGACGTGATCAGCCAGCTTGCCGACGGCGCCACCGTCACCGGCGACACGCCCATGCCGGCGGAGACCAATGCCACCGCAAGGCTGCGATGCTTGTCGATCCAGGCGCTCGCCAGCGCCATCATCGGCGCATAGAAGCTGCCCGCCGCAATCCCGACCAGCACGCCGAAGCAAAGCTGGAATTGCCACAGGCTCTGCGCCTGGCTCGCCGTCACCAGCCCAAGCCCGAGCAACAGGCTGCCGGCCAGCACCACGATGCGGGTGCCGAACCGGTCCGACAGCGTGCCCCAGGCAAAGGCGGCAAACCCCATGCAGAGGAAATCCAGCGTCGCCGCCGCCGAGATGCCGGCGAGCGACCAGCCCATCGCATCCGAGATCGGCTGCAGGAACACCGCGAGCGACAGCATGGTACCGAAGCCGACGCAGGTCATCAGCGCACCCGCGCCGACGACGACCCAGCCATAATCGAACCGAGCGGCCTTGCTCATCGCGTTTCCCCTGCCGTTCTTGTTGTGTTGTCGAGCGGCAGGCGATGGTGGCCTATCCGGCCGATCGGGGCAAGCACCGGCGGATTGGCGCTGCCGACCCAAAGCGAACAAATTGCTGCGCTAGCAGACTATTGCAATGGCAATCGAGGCGCTCGTCGCGCGTCGCTGTTGAGCGGGACACCGCCATGCTCAAGCTTCCTCCGCCGATCTGGACGCTGATCTATATCCTTCTCGCCGCGCTGCTGAGCTGGTGGCTCGGCTGGCCGACGCCAGCCGGCCTGCCGATTCCGCTGCTGGGAATCGTGCTGGTGGCGGTTGCGTTCGTTCCGCCGGTATGGGCGTTCATGCTGTTTCAGCGCGAGGGCACCGAGATCGAACCGACATCGCCGACCAACCGCGCGTTGGTCACGCGCGGTCCCTACCGCTTCACCCGAAACCCGATGTATTCCGGCCTCGTGCTGCTTGCGCTCGGCATCGCGATCTGGGTCGGGGCGTGGCCGATGTTCATCGCGCCGATCGCCGTGTTCGCGACCACCAACTGGGTGCACATCCCGTTCGAGGAAGCCAAGATGCGCCGCCAGTTCGGCGCCGCCTATGACGATTATGTCGCGCGGGTGCGGCGCTGGGTGTGAGCGGGCTGCGCGAGCGGGATGAGATTACTAGAGTGCTCTATCCGCAATTCCAGGCGCGCCCGATCGGCGTCCAGGTCCAGCACGGACCAAAGCTGCCGCCATTGTAGCGGCCGCGATAGAAGCCGGGCCGGCCGAAATAGTGCCAGTCGCCGCCATAGTAATATTGCGGCGACCAGTCCGGATAGGGCCCGTCCTATCTTGTTTCTTGCGAGTGACGCAAAGACGCCCGCGCCTGAACCTTTCGGAGTACGCACATCCTCCGGGGCAGGCCAGGCTAGCTGTTCATGGGCTTTTGCAAGGGAAACGGAGCGTTCGGTCACGATTTGCGATCACGGGGTCATATAATCCAAATGGATCGGCGAAGTTGTCGAACGCTAGGCGATTTTCTAGGAAGACGCACGACCTGCTTTGTACGCGCGTCGCCAACCACCGAATCAACACTGGAAGATACTGCAAACCCGTAGCGAGCCATGAAAAACCATCGTCTGAATAATGTTCCTATTTTGTTCTTTTTCTGAGGCCTGTCAAGGGCGGATTTCCGACCTCCGACTCGCGATCCGAGAACACCAATCAAGAACTTCGGATGACCGAACGTGCCTTTCCACTAAGCAGCTCACGCTTGTGAACTCGATACGCTGTTGTGGGGCTTGGTACGCGAAATAGGAGGCACCACGCAGCGGGCATCATGACGGGATGCCGCTGTTTGCCTGACATGTCACATATCTGTTGCGGTATTCAAGCACCTTGCCGACGCGGGCCGGCTACTTTGCATGGGGTTGTTTTTCGCGATTCAGCTGGAAGCCGACCGGCGCCTCAGCTGTCCACCTTGAGCGCGGCAATGAAGGCTTCCTGCGGGATGTCGACCTTGCCGAACTGCCGCATCTTCTTCTTGCCTTCCTTCTGCTTCTCCAGAAGTTTGCGTTTGCGGGTGATGTCGCCGCCGTAGCATTTTGCGGTGACATCCTTGCGCAGCGCGCGGACGGTTTCGCGCGCGATCACCTTGCCGCCGATCGCCGCCTGGATCGGGATCTGGAACATGTGCGGCGGGATCAGCTCCTTCATCTTCTCGACCATGGCGCGGCCGCGGCCTTCGGCGCGGGTGCGATGCACCAGCATCGACAGCGCGTCGACCGGCTCGGCGTTGACCAGGATCTGCATCTTGACGAGGTCGGCCGGCTTGTAGTCGGTCAGATGATAGTCGAACGAGGCGTAGCCCTTGGAGACCGACTTCAGGCGGTCGTAGAAATCGAACACCACTTCGTTGAGCGGCAGATCGTACTTCACCATCGCGCGCGAGCCGACGTAAGTCAGCTCCTTCTGCGCACCGCGGCGGTCCTGGCACAGTTTCAGGACGCTGCCGAGATATTCGTCGGGGGTGAGGATCGTGGCCTCGATCCACGGCTCGTCGATCTGGGCGATCTTGACCACGTCGGGCATGTCGACCGGGTTGTGGATCTCGAGCTCGGTGCCGTCGGTCAGCTTCATCTTGTAGATTACGCTCGGCGCGGTCGCGATCAGGTTGAGATCGAACTCGCGCGACAGCCGCTCCTGGATGATCTCCAGATGCAATAGCCCGAGGAAGCCGCAGCGGAAGCCGAAGCCGAGCGCGGCCGAGGTTTCCATCTCGTAGGAGAAGCTCGCATCGTTAAGCCGGAGCTTGCCCATCGCCGCGCGCAGCGTCTCGAAGTCGTTGGCGTCGACCGGGAACAGGCCGCAGAACACCACCGGGATCGCCGGCTTGAAGCCGGGCAGCATCTCGCTGATCGGCTTCCTGTCGTCGGTGATGGTGTCGCCGACCCGGGTGTCGGCGACTTCCTTGATCGCGGCGGTGATGAAGCCGATCTCGCCGGGGCCGAGCTCCTCGACCTGCTCCATCTTCGGCGTGAAGAAGCCGACGCGCTCGATGTCGTAGGCGGCGCCGGTGCCCATCATGCGGATGCGGCTGCCCTTCTTCATCACGCCGTCGACGACGCGGATCAGCACGACGACGCCGAGATAGACGTCGTACCAGCTGTCGACCAGGAGCGCCTTGAGCGTCGCGTCGCGGTCGCCCTTCGGCGGCGGCAGGCGGGTGACGATGGCTTCCAGCACGTCCGGCACGCCGACGCCGGTCTTGGCCGAGATCATCACGGCGTCGGAGGCGTCGATGCCGATCACGTCCTCGATCTGCTGCTTGACCTTCTCGGGCTCGGCGGCGGGCAGGTCGACCTTGTTCAGGACCGGCACGATCTCGTGATTGTTGTCGAGCGCCTGGTAGACGTTGGCGAGCGTCTGCGCCTCGACGCCCTGGCTGGCGTCGACCACCAGCAGGGAACCCTCGCACGCCGCCAGCGACCGCGACACCTCGTAGGCGAAGTCGACATGGCCGGGCGTGTCCATCAGGTTGAAGATGTAATCCTTGCCGTCCTTGGCGCGGTAGTTGAGGCGGACGGTCTGCGCCTTGATGGTGATGCCGCGCTCGCGCTCGATATCCATGGAATCGAGCACCTGCTCCTTGCCCGCCATTTCGCGATCCGACAGGCCGCCCGTCATCTGGATCAGGCGGTCGGCCAGGGTCGATTTGCCATGGTCGATATGGGCGACGATGGAGAAGTTGCGGATGTTGGAAATCGGGGCAGTTGTCATGGGCGCGGGATAGCATCCGCAGCCCCGCGCGGGCAACCATAATGCAGTATTTTGCAGGGGCATGACGGCGAATCGCGGAGGCGTTCCGGCCGGCCGCCGTAATGATTTCCGGTCACGTTTCTGCTAGGCGTTCCCGGCGCCGCCTTTTCCGAAAGATCAACCTCTGACAGACCGAAGGCGCTGGAGCCCTTCTCACGCCAAGCTGATTTCGCGGGCCCTCAAAACACGCTACCCAGAGACCATGTCGACTGCCTCCTATCTCCCTGCCGCGCGCCGCGCCAAGCGCAAGCTCTCGGTCCGCCGGACCGCGGCGTGGCTCGCCGCACGCGCCACCGATCCGAACACGGCCGTGTGGCTCGTGGTCGGTTTCGCGCTGCTCCACGCGCTGCTGTGGACGCTGATCCTGATCAAGCTCAAGGCCGCGCAGGACGTCCATATGGACGTCGCGGAGGCCTATGCCTGGGGCCAGCGCTTCCTGCTTGGCTATGGCAAGCACCCGCCGCTGTCGGGCTGGATCGCCGGCGTCTGGTTCAGGATTTTCCCGGTCACGAACTGGTCGACCTACCTGCTCGCGATGACCACCGTGAGCTCCGCGCTGGTGGTCTGCTGGCTGATCGCGCGGCGTGTCGTCGACCATCGCCGCGCGTTCTTCATGGTGGTGATGCTCGCGCTCTATCCGATCTTCAATTTCAAGGGTTTCAAGTACAACGCCGACCTGGCGCAGCTGGTGCCGCTGCCGCTCGTGGTGCTGGCCTATCTGAACGCGTTCGAGAAGCGCACCGTCAAATCCGGCCTGTGGCTCGGCTTCGCCGGCGCGCTGGCGCTGATGACCAAATACTGGGTGGTGACGGTGATCGGCGCCATCGGGCTGGCCGCGCTGATTCATCCGCAGCGGCTCGCCTTCCTGCGCTCGCCGGCGCCATGGGTTGCGCTCGGCACGATGGCGGTGGCGATGATCCCGCATCTGGTGTGGCTGGAGGAGGTGAACTTCCTGCCGTTCACCTATGCCGGCGACGTCTACGCGCTGCCGAGCCGCGCGCTCAATCTCCAGCACGTCACCGGCTATATCGGGCACAATCTGGCGCTGCTCGCGGCGCCGGCGGTGCTGGCCTTGATCGCGCTGCTGGCGGTGGCGCTGGCGCGCTGGCCGCGGGCGGGCGCGCCGGCATGGATCTGGTCGCGCGGGCCCAATCCGGCGGTCAATCTGCCGCAGGCGCTCAACATCTGGCTGATCCAGCTGATCGTCGCCATCGGGCCGCCGCTCGGCGCGCTGGCGTTCTCGGTCTACATCAAGACCGACTGGGGCATCCCGCTGTTCTTCCTGGTGCCGCTGGCCCTGATCGCGATCCCGACGCTGCGGATGCCGCGCATGGCGCTGTTCGCGATCACCGCGATCTGGTTCGTGGTCACGATCGTCACGCTGATCGCCGCGCCGAGCATCGCCTCGCAGGAGGTGGCGTCGAACCGCACCGGCGCCTCGACCTATGCCGCGCGCTCGGAGCTGGCGCGCGAGCTGACCGAGACCTGGCAACGCAAATTCCATTCGCGCTGGGCGGTCGTGGTCGCCCGCTCCGACATCGCCGAGCCGATGACGTTCTACAGTCCCGACCATCCCGCGGCGATCATGCCGGGCGAAGCGTGGTCGTCGGGACTGACCTCGCTCGACGAGGCCAAGCGTCTCGGCTTCATCGGCATCTGCGATCCCAAGGAGCCGGAATACATCACGCCGTGCGAGACGTGGATGGCGGAGCACGCCAAGGGCGCCGAGCAACTGGTGATGACCACGCAGCGCTTCTTCGGCGGCCATCCCGGCCCGTCGACGGCCTGGAAGATCTATCTGGTGCCGCCGGCGAAGTGATGCCTCTTGTCTCTGCCCGCTTGCGGGGAGAGGTCGGATCGCATCAACGATGCGATCCGGGTGAGGGGGTACAGGTCTATCCAAGCACGTTGCTCGCGGAGAGAGCCCCTCACCCCAACCCTCTCCCCGTAAGAACGGGGCGAGGGAGCGCACCGTGCTTGCGGCCTCAGAATCGCCTAGGTGCCTTCTTCGTTGAACTTGCTCGCGACCAACTCGGCGATGGCGTTCAGCGCCTGCTCGGCTTCGGCGCCCTTGGCGGAAACCACCACCGTGGTGCCGGGACCCGCGGCGAGCATCATCAGCCCCATGATCGAGGTGCCGCCGACGGTCTCGCCGCCGCGGGTGACCCAGACCTCGGCGTCGAAGCGCTCGACCATCTGGACGAACTTGGCCGACGCCCGCGCGTGCAGGCCGCGCTTGTTGACGATCAGGAGTTCACGGGAGATCGCATCCGCGGGCACGCCCGGGCCGACGTCGTTCGCGCCCGGGGTCTCGCCGCTCATTTGCCTGCGAGAACACGGCTGGCGATGGTGACGTATTTGCGGCCGGCTTCCTGGGCCATCGCGATCGCGTCAGGCAGCGAGCGCTCCTCGCGGACCTTGGCAAGCTTGACCAGCATGGGAAGGTTGATGCCCGCGAGCACTTCCACCTTCGGGCGGCTCATGCAGGAGATCGCAAGGTTCGACGGCGTGCCGCCGAACATGTCGGTGAGGATCGCGACGCCATCGCCGCTGTCGACGCGATTCACCGCTTCGATGATATCGCTTCGACAGAGATCGGAGTCGTCCTCGGCTCCGATCGTAATTGCTTCAATTTGTTTCTGCGGACCCATCACGTGTTCGAGCGCCGCTCTGAACTCGTCGGCAAGGCGCCCATGGGTCACCAGCACTAGACCAATCATCGGAAACTCCTCGCGGGCGCTCTTTGGTGCACCGCACGAACGCGCCACTTTGACCATCCAGAGGCCCTGCGCAAGAGGGCATCTTGGCTAGTCTCCCTGATCCTGGCGGTAGAGAGGGGAGGCTGCGCCGACTAAATCCGGCGCGATAGTGGATGTGATATGGTTACCAATTCCCTTCCCACAATTGCCCGCAAGATTACGGGAACATGAACTTTCAGTTGTCGTCAGCGCTGCGACAACCAGCGGCAGGGGTTGGAAACCGGCGGAAACCGGGATTCTCGGTATCAAAACACCATTGAGGCTGATTTTGAGTGCCTCCGGCGGAGGCAGCCGCTCTGCATCGTCAGCGGCCAGATCGACGACGAGCCCGACGATGGCCTCTGCCACGAACGGGCAATGGCGGATTCCGAGGCCCCGGATTTCGATCAGACCGGCCAATTGCGGCGCCGGGCGGACCCACAATTGTTCGCCGGCTGTGTCGAGATGGACACGGTCGTCCCCCACCAAAATGGCCTGCGGAAGCTGTCCGGTGCGCCCGGCGAGAATCAGATCGAACGCCAGACGGGACTTGCCGGCCCCCGAGGGGCCCCGGATCAGCACGGCCCGTTCGCCAACTAGGACGGCGGATGCGTGCACGCTTGAATTGTCGCTCATAGCGAAGGCAGCCGGACCACGAATCGCGCGCCGGCGATCGTGGGCTTGCCGTCCTCGTCCGCTGCGCCAAAGCGGTTCTCGGCCCAGATCCGCCCGCCATGCGCTTCGATGATCTGCTTGGAGATCGAAAGGCCGAGGCCCGAGTTCTGGCCAAAGCCCTGGTGCGGCCGGTCGGTGTAGAAGCGCTCGAAGATCCGCTCCAGCGCATCCTCGCCGATGCCGGGGCCGTCATCGTCGACCACGATCTCGACCTCGCCGCGGACGCGGCGGCAGACGATGCGCACCTTGTCGCCGGGCTTGGAGAACGACTGCGCATTCGACAGCAGGTTCGAGATCACCTGGCCGAGCCGTGAATCATGGCCGGGCACCGACAGCGTGTCGGTCGGTCCGCGGCCCTCGAAGCGGGCCTCGACGGCGACGTCGTGGCCGAGCCGGGTCTCGTTGGCGACGCCGGTCAGTGTCGTCAACAGCCGGCGCAGATCGACCGGCGCCATGTCTTGGCGCTGCAACTCGGCGTCGAGCCGGCTGGCGTCCGAGATGTCGGAGATCAGGCGGTCGAGCCGCTGGACGTCGTGCTCGATCACGGCGAGCAGCCGCGCGCGGCTGTTCTCGTTGCGCGCCAGCGGCAGCGTCTCGACCGCGGAGCGCAGCGAGGTCAGCGGGTTCTTCAGCTCGTGGGCGACGTCGGCGGCGAACATCTCGATCGCCTCGATGCGGCTGTACAGCGCGTTGGTCATGTCGCGCAGCGCGCCGGACAGATGGCCGATCTCGTCGCGGCGCCCGGTGAAGTCGGGAATTTCGACGCGGGTCTGGATGCGGTGGCGGACGCGCTCGGCGCCGTAGGCGAGCCGCCGCACCGGGCCCGCAATCGTGCTCGCCAGGAGCAGCGACAGCATGATCATGACCGCGGACGCGACGCCGCCGACCTTGAGGATGGCGAGACGCTCGGACAGCACCAGCTGGTCGATGTCGTCACCTTGGGTGGTCAGCATCAGCGCGCCGCGCACCGCGCGGAAATGCTGCACCGGCACTGCGACCGACACCACGACCGCGCCGCGCTCGGTGACGCGGACCATGCTGCTCTTCATGCCCTCGAGCGACTGGGCGACTTCGGGATAGCCCTTGCCGCCTTCGGGACCGAGTTCGCGGTAGACCGGCAGGTCGCCGCGGTTGAACCAGGTCTTGATCGCGATCTTGGTCTTTTCGTACAGCGACGGCTTCTCCGACGGCGGCGGCAGCTCGAAGCGCAGCACGTCGCCGCGGGCAAACAGATTGCGGCTGTCGAGGATCAGCCCGCCGTCGCGGTCGAAGATGCGGGCCCGCGTCTTGGTCGGCGCGATCAGCCGGCGCAGCACCGGCGCGACGCGCTCGGGATTGATCGGGAAATCGGCCGATTCGTCCGGCTGGCCAAAGCTCTCGCCGGGCTTCAGGTCGAGCAGGCGGTCGGGATCGATGGTGACGGTATTGCCTTCGACCGTCGCCGAGGCTGCGATCGCCTCCGAGATGATCTCGGCATAGACCAGCAGGCTCTGGGTGCGGGCCTCGATCAGGCCCTGCCGGAACTGCGAGAGATAGAGGATGCTGGCGACCAGCGCGACGAGGCCGGCCAGATTGAGCGAGACGATGCGGCGCGTCAGGCTCGAGAACGACAGTGCGAAGAAGAACTGGCCGGCGCGGCGCAGCCAGCTCAGCGGACGCCGCCAGCCTTTGTCCCGCGCCGCTGCATCGTCGGCGACGAGGTCCTGTTCGAGGAGCTGTGACGCGTCCCCGTTGTTCAGTCCAGGCTCGGGCTGCGTTCGATCAAGCACTGGCAAGACTGCCGGTTGGATTGGAGGTTGCCCCGCGAAGCAGGCGTCCGCGAGAGCTTATCCCAGCCGCGCGGACGCTGTCAGTTAACAAACCGCCCCATTAGCGCAGATCAGGCTTCCTTGAAGCGATAGCCGACGCCGTACAGCGTCTCGATCATCTCGAACTCGTCGTCCACGACCTTGAACTTCTTGCGCAGCCGCTTGATGTGGCTGTCGATGGTGCGGTCGTCGACATAGACTTGGTCGTCATAGGCGGCGTCCATCAGCGCGTTGCGGCTCTTCACCACGCCGGGCCGCGTCGCCAGCGCCTGCAGGATCAAGAACTCGGTCACCGTCAGCGTCACCGGCTCGTTCTTCCAGGTGCAGGTGTGGCGCTCCGGGTCCATCCGCAGCAGGCCGCGGTCGAGCGCGCGGGCGTCCGGCTCCTTCGGCGGCGCGGTCGGATCCTTCGGCTGGCCGCGGCGGAGCACGGCCTTGACGCGTTCGACCAGCAGGCGCTGCGAGAACGGCTTGCGGATGAAATCGTCGGCGCCCATTTTCAGGCCGAACAGCTCGTCGATCTCTTCATCCTTGGAGGTCAGGAAAATCACCGGCAGGTCGGACTTCTGGCGCAGCCGCCGCAGCGTCTCCATGCCGTCCATCCGTGGCATCTTGATATCGAGGATCGCGAGGTCGGGCGGCGACGTTCGAAATCCATCCAGCGCCGATGCACCATCCGTGTAGGTCATGATGCGATAGCCTTCGGCTTCGAGCGCGATCGAGACGGAAGTGAGAATGTTGCGGTCGTCGTCGACCAAGGCGATTGTGGGCATGAGCTGCTTTCACAATGAGAGTGGCTTAAACGGCGGGCATTCCAAGCGACGCGCCGTCAAAATGGGCTTCGAACGTGGTCAACCGAGCAATGCAAGCTGGGCTGAAGTGTGACCGAGTTCCGCAAAAACTGCTTCTGCGTCCCATGCGATGGACCCCATATAGCACCCTGAGACCACGAGAAAAGGCCCTTTTTCATCGCAAAGCGGCGGGTTCCGCAATTAAACTGACCCAACAGGCCTCCCATGCAACCGACCGCCGATTTCGACTCCGCTCACCTCGCCCGCTCGCTGCTCCGCCGCAGCCGCCAGGGGGCGCTCGCCACCCTGATGACCGGCAGCGGCGATCCCTATTGTTCGCTGGTCAATCTGGCCAGCCATCCGGACGGCGCCCCGATTCTGCTGATTTCGCGGCTGGCTCTGCACACCCGGAACATCCTGGCCGACGGCCGGGTGTCGCTGATGCTGGACGAGCGCGCCGAGGGCGATCCGCTGGAAGGCGCCCGGATCATGCTGGCGGGGCGGGCGGAGGAGGTTGTGGAGGCTGAGCGGGAACTCGTTCGCCGGCGCTACCTCGCGGCCCATCCATCAGCGGAAGCCTTTGTTGAATTTAAGGATTTTTCGTTTTTTCAGGTGCGGCCGAGCGGCGCCCACCTGGTCGCCGGGTTCGGCCGCATCGTCGACCTCAGCCCTGCACAGTTCCTGACCGATCTGAGCGATGCCGAGCCGCTGCTGGAGGCTGAGGCGGGCGCGGTCGCGCATATGAACGAGGACCACCGCGAGGCGATGAACCTCTATGCCACCCGCCTGCTCGGCGCCGAGAGTGCGGACTGGATCACAACCGGCTGCGACCCCGACGGCATCGACCTGCAGGCCGGCCGCAAGACGCTGCGGCTGGATTTTCCCGAGCGCGTCACCGATGGCACGTCGCTGCGCAAGATGCTGGTCCGGCTCGCCGGTGAGGCGCGCGCCAAGACGTAGCGATCACCGATCGCGACAAATCTTCCAGGCCTTGAACGGACATTGTCGCTGCCGCGACCCATGGCAGACCCTTGGCAGCGCAGCGAGGCATCATGTCGCACGACCACTGCTCCTTGCGCGATCGGTGATGCGGCGGAGCGAGGCTCATGAAGTCAGGCATTCATCTGGTCGTCGCGGCGTGGCTCGCGCTTGCCGCAAGTACCGGCCTGAGTGCGCCGGCGTTCGCGGAAGGCGTCGCTGCGCTGAGCGCTAAAATCAACGCGCTCAGCCGCGCCGGCAAATATGCCGAAGCCGTGCCGCTGGCGCAGGGCCAGCTCGATAGTCTCGAGAAGAAATACGGCCCCGACAATCGCGACGTCGCGGCGGCGCTGAACAATCTCGCCCAGCTCTATGGCGAGCAGGGCCGCGACGCCGAGGCGGAGCCGCTGCTCAAGCGCGCCATCGCGATTCTCGACAAGGTGTCCGGCCTCAACTCCGCCGAGGCGGCGCCGGAGTTGAACAATCTCGCCGCGCTCTATCAGCGCCAGCAGCGCTATGCCGACGCCGAGCCGCTGTTCAGGCGCGCGCTTGCGATCCGCGAGAAGGCGCTCGGGCCGAACCATCCCGATCTCGGCCAATCGATCAACAATCTCGCCACGCTCTACGAAAAGCTCGACCGCCATGAGGATTCCGAGCCGTTGTTCAAGCGGGCGCTGGCGATCTACGAGAAGGCCGCCGGCCGCGAGCATCCCGCGGTCGCGACGCTGCTCAACAATCTCGGCCAGGTCGAGAAGGTGCAGGGCCGCTACGCGGAGGCCGAACCGCTGATCCGGCGTTCGCTTGCGATCCGCGAGAAGGTTTTGGGGCGTGAGCATCCCGACGTCGCGCGCTCGCTCAACAACCTTGCCGATCTCTACGAACGCCAGGGCCGCTATACGGACGCCGAGCCGCTGTATCAGCGCGCCGTCGCGATCCGGCAAGCCGCGCTCGGGCCCGATCATCCCGATCTTGCGATATCGCTCAACAACCTCGCCTCGCTCTACCAGGCCGAAGGCCACACCAAGGATGCGCTGCCGATCGTGCAGACCACGATCGCAAGCGGCCGCATGCAGCTCCGCGTCGCGCTGCCGGTGCTGCTGGCCGCGCAGCGTCAGCAACTGCTGCCGAGCGAGAAGGCGCTCGACGATGCGCTCAACGTGGTGCAGCGCGCCACGCAATCATCGGCGGCGTCGGCGGTGAACAAGCTTGCGGTGCGGCTGGCCGCCGGCACCGATCGGCTCGCGCAACTGGTTCGCCGCGATCAGGATCTCGCAAGCGAGGCCGAGGCGCTCGACAAGTCGCTGCTGTCGGCGGTGTCGAAGGATCGCGCCAAACGCGATGCGGCCGCCGAGGCGAAAAGCCGCGCGCGGCTCGCCGCGATCGCTGCCGAACGCGCCAGCCTGCAAAAGACGTTTGCCAGCGAATTCCCCGACTATGCCGCGCTGTCGAATCCGCTGCCGATGACCGCAAAGGAGATCCAGTCGCTGCTTGCCGCCGACGAGGCCATGGTGCTGTTCGCGGTCGCCGAGAAGGAAAGCTTTGTGTTCGCGCTGACCCGCGATGGCGTCGATTGGACATCCATTCCGCTCGGCGCCGGCGCATTGTCGGCGAAGGTTGCTGCGTTTCGCCGCGGCCTCGACATCGGCAAGGCGCAGGACGCCACCGGCAAGGCCGGCCTGTTCGATCTGGCGCTGGCCAACGAGCTCTATGCGGCGCTGCTCGGCCCGGTGGAATCGCTCATCAAGGACAAGCGCAGCCTGCTGGTTGCGCCGGTTGGATCGCTGACAGCGCTACCATTTCATTTGCTGGTCACCGCGCCGCCGCCGGCCGCGATTCCCGAAACCTTTGCCGGCTATCGCGACGCCGCCTGGCTGTTGAAGCGGCAGTCCGTCTCGATCCTGCCGGCGGCCTCCAGCCTGAAGGCCTCGCGCGTGTTCGCGCGCAAGGAGCAGAGCACCAAGCCACTGACCGGCTTCGGCGATCCCCTGTTCAATCCGTCGCTCGAAGGCGCCGGCGACAACCGCACGGCCGTCAAGCAGGCCTCGCGTGCGCTGGTCACTTCGGCCTACACCGATTTCTGGCAGGGCGCCGGCGTCGATCGCGTGCGGCTTGCGGCGGCGCTGCCGCAACTGCCTGATACCGCCGACGAGTTGAATGCCGTTGCAAAGGATCTCGGCGCAGCCACTACCGACATCCATCTCGGCGCCGACGCCAGCGAAACCACGGTCAAACGCGCGCAATTGGCCGATTACGGCATCGTCTATTTCGCGACGCACGGCCTTGTCGCCGGCGATGTGAAAGGTCTTGCGGAACCTTCTCTGGTCTTGAGCATTCCAAAACAGCCGTCCGCTTTCGACGACGGCCTGCTGACCGCAAGCGAGGTCGCGCAGCTCAAGCTCAACGCCGATTGGGTGGTGCTATCTGCGTGCAACACGATAGCCGGCGACAAGCCCGGTGCCGAAGCCCTCTCGGGGCTGGCGCGGTCGTTCTTCTATGCCGGCGCGCGGGCATTGCTGGTGTCGCACTGGTCGGTGGATTCGGAGGCCGCAACGCGGCTGACCACATCGACATTCGATCGTTTGAAGGCCGATCCGATGCTCGGTCGCGCCGAGGCGCTGCGCCAAGCCATGCTGGCCTATCTCAACGACACATCGTCGCCGCGAAATGCATACCCGGCATTCTGGGCGCCGTTCGCCCTGATCGGCGAGGGCGCGGCCCGCTGACTGGCACCGATTGTGCATCGCAGCGCCCTGTAGACAGGGAGTATGGTGGCGAAACGCCGCGCGTCTCCTTTGAAAACAACAGGAAAGCGAAAGCAGGGCGAAACGCTGCCGCGCTGCGGCATATGCACATGACGATGTGGCTGCCTTGGAATCAACCAAAAGCCAGTCGACTAGCTTGGCAAGCCCGGCGATCCCCACTATTAGGTCGCCGGACCGGAGCCGAGAGGCTATATTCCACAGACGGTCACCGCGGCGGGGCGCGTTTGGCGACATTCGCGCGAACAAGGATACGCGGGTTCGAGGAGGTTCTTCGTGCAAGAGACGGGCGTGCATAACGGTGCCTTCGGCGCCGACAAATTCGGCTTAAAAAATCTCAAGGGCGTGCATTGGAACTACGGCGCACCCCAGCTCTACGAGCATTCGTTGCGCAATGGCGAAGCGGTGCTCTCGGCCGACGGCGCGCTTTGCGCGGACACCGGTGTGTTCACCGGCCGCAGCCCGAAGGACAAGTTCACGGTTCGCGACGGCCTGACCGACAAGAACATGTGGTGGGCGGGCAATCAGTCGATCACCTCGGAGCAGTTCGCGACGCTCCATGCCGACTTCCTCAAGCACGCCGAAGGCATGACGCTGTTCGCGCAGGATCTCTACGGCGGCGCCGATCCCAAGCATCGCATCAAGACGCGCGTCTTCACCGAGCTCGCCTGGCATTCGCTGTTCATCCGCACGCTCCTGATCCGTCCCGAGACGTCGGAGCTCGCGAGCTTCGTGCCAGAGCTGACCATCATCGACCTGCCGAGCTTCCGCGCCGATCCGAAGCGTCACGGCGTGCGCTCGGAGAACGTCGTCGCGATCGATTTCGCGCGCAAGATCGTCCTGATCGGCGGCTCGCAATATGCCGGCGAGATGAAGAAGAGCGTGTTCACCACGCTGAACTATTACCTGCCCGAGAAGGGCGTGATGCCGATGCATTGCTCGGCCAATGTCGGGCCCGCCGGCGATACCGCGATCTTCTTCGGGCTATCAGGCACCGGCAAGACCACGCTGTCGGCCGATCCCAAGCGCACGCTGATCGGCGACGATGAGCACGGCTGGAGCGAGGACGGCGTCTTCAATTTCGAAGGCGGCTGCTACGCCAAGTGCATCAAGCTGTCCGGCGAAGCCGAGCCGGAAATCTACGCCGCCAGCAAGCGCTTCGGCGCGGTGCTGGAGAACGTCGTGCTCGGCGCGAACGACCGCGTGCCCGATTTCGACGACGGCTCGAAGACCGAGAACACCCGCTCGGCCTATCCGCTCGACTTCATTCCGAACGCCTCGCGCACCGGCTGCGCGCCGCATCCGAAGAACGTGGTGATGCTCGCCGCCGACGCCTTCGGCGTGATGCCGCCGATCGCCAAGCTGACGCCGGCGCAGGCGATGTATCACTTCCTGTCCGGCTACACCGCCAAGGTCGCCGGCACCGAGCGCGGCCTCGGCAACGAGCCGCAGCCGGAATTCTCCACCTGCTTCGGCTCGCCGTTCCTGCCGCGCGATCCCTCGGTCTACGGCAACATGCTGCGCGAGCTGATCGCCAAGCACGATGTCGATTGCTGGCTGGTCAACACCGGCTGGACCGGCGGCAAGTACGGCACCGGCCGCCGCATGCCGATCAAGGTGACCCGCGCGCTGCTCACCGCCGCGCTCGACGGCAGCCTGCGCAATGCGAGCTTCCGCACCGACAGGTATTTCGGCTTCGCGGTGCCGACCTCGCTGCCGGGCGTCGAGCCGCATCTGCTCGATCCGATCAAGACCTGGGCCGACAAGGCCGAGTTCGACAAGACCGCGCGTGCGCTGGTCGGCATGTTCGCCAAGAATTTCGCCAAGTTCGAAGCCCAGGTCGACGCCGAAGTCCGCGCCGCCGCGCCGGACGTCAAAGTGGCGGCCGAATAGGCCGCGTCCTGATTTGCGTGGTTGAAAAGGCGGCCCGTGTGGCCGCCTTTTTCATTCGAGAAACCAACTCTCGATCCGTCACCCTGAGAGCTTGTGAAGCTTTGTCCTCATCTACCGTTGTCATCGCCCGGCTTGACCGGGCGATCCAGTACGCCGCGGCCCCTCGCTTCTATCACCGGCGTCTCTGGAATACTGGATCACCCGGTCAAGCCGGGTGATGACCACCGAGCAAGCTGAGCAAACCATCACCGTCACCCTGAGGTGGCCGCTTCTTCAGCGGCCCTCGAAGGGTCGACGGCCCGGCTTTAAGGCCGATTCATCCTTCGAGGCTCGCCGAAGAGGCTCGCACCTCAGGATGACGGGGATAGAGCGAGCGCGCTACTCCCCCATCCCCGGCAGCACGGCGTTGCTCGGCGTCTGTCTGTCCGTAATCTGCAAGCCGAACAGGCTGCCGATCAATTCGACCGCGACGCGCGCGGTGCGGCCGCGCTCGTCGAGGAACGGGTTGAGCTCGACGATGTCGAGCGAGCGCACCAATCCAGAGTCGTGCAGCAGCTCCATGATCAGATGGGCTTCGCGATAGGTCGCGCCGCCCGGCACCGTGGTGCCGACGCCGGGCGCCACCGCCGGATCGAGGAAGTCGACGTCGAACGAGACGTGCAGCACGCCGTTCTTGGCGCGCACGCGCTCGATCACGCGGCGGGTCAGCACCGCGACGCCGAACTCGTCGATCTGCCGCATGTCGGCGATCGAGACGTTGCGCTGCCGCAGCAGCTTGCGCTCCAGCGGATCGATCGAACGCGCGCCGATCACATCGAGCTGGCTCGGCGGGATGCTGGCGCGCGGCAAGCCGCCGAGCAGGTCGTCGAGCCCGGGCTCGCCGCACAGGAACGCCGCGGACATGCCGTGCATGTTGCCGGTGATGGTGGTGGCCGGCGTGTTGTAGTCGGTGTGGGCGTCGACCCACAGCGCGAACAGCGGCCGGCCCTGCTCCTGCCAGTAGCGCGCGACGCCGTTGATCGAGCCCATCGACAGCGAGTGATCGCCGCCCATGAAGATCGGGATCGCGCCGGACTGCGCCAGCCAGTAGGCGCGCTCGGACAGCGCGCGGGTCCAGGTCTTCACCTCGTCATAGAACTTTGTGTTTGCCGGCACCGGGCCGTCGTTGACGACCGCGGGGATCGCCAGGTTGCCGTGGTCGTCGACCTGAAAACCGAGCTGCTCGAGCAGCCGCGCGATCCCGGCGGTGCGCAGTGCGTCCGGTCCCATCAGCGGGCCGGCCTGCGCCGCGCCGATCTCGATCGGAACGCCAAGCAGCGCGATCCGTGAGGATCTGTTGTTGTCGGCTTCGGACATGCGGCATTGCTCCCAAGGGTGTGGAACAGCAGCGACGCGCCAATGTTCCCTCAACCCTTGAAATAGGCAATCCGATCCTATCAGGCCATTGTGGATAGCCGGCTGCGCCTACGCCTTGAAATACGCGATCTGCGTCGTGGTCGCGAGCAGGCGGCCGGACGGCGACCACAATTCGCCGTGCTGGTCGCCATAGCTCTTGTGGAACGTCTTGGCGTCGGCGACCGCGACCAGGCGGGTGGTGTCCTCGGCCGCGAGGTCGGCCGCATCGGCATGGAAATAGGTCGTCAGCGACACCGTGCCGAACGGCACCAGCTCGTTGCGCGCGTGGAAGATGCGGCCGAAGAACGCGTCCGACATCGACATCAACGATAGCGCGTCCACCTTGCGCGGCACGCGGTCGGCCATCCAGAGCTTCGAGTACGGGCTCACCGGTTCTTTCAGCGCGGCGCCGCCGATATCCGGCCTGCCTTCGTCGAAGCGGAAGTCGTATTGGTTGGTCCAGGTCATCGCGAGCTTTGGATACGGGCGGAGTTCCTCGAACGCCTTGGCGCCGGGGAAGTCCGTCGGCTGATGCGACCATGACGGCCGCCGCTCGGCGAACACCGCGGTCGCGAGCGTCGCCACCTCGCCGCCGCCCTGCGTCATCTCGACCGACCAGTGCTGGCTCGAGCGGTTGGCCTTCACCAGCCGCACATCGAGATCGAACACGCCCTCGGCGACCGGCGCGCAATAATTCACGGTCAGCGCCAGCGGATCGCCGGCGCGCTGCGGATGCTGCATCAGCGCGCGCAAAATCGTCGCCGCGGTGCAGCCGCCGAACGGCCCGACGAACGCCCAGTAATCCGGGCTGGTCCGCCCCTGCCAGCGGCTGTCGCCGGCGGTAACGGCGGTGGCTTCATCGAAAAGGTGTGGCGTCTTGGTGAGCATCAATTCCTCGAATGAAAGTCGTGTCTCCGTCATTGCGAGCGCAGCGAAGCAATCCATGTTTCCACGCGTGAAGGTATGGATTGCTTCGCTGAGCCTGTCATCGGGCGGCGCTTCGCGCCGACCCGTTGGCTCGCATGACGCTCGACATGCAATATCGCGAGCGAGCGCCCCGAATTCAATGACGTCGGACGTAATCGATTTCCGCGTCCCGGGATTATCCCTTCGCCTCGCGCCGCGTGCCGATCAGCGGCGGCGCGCTCGGGTGCACCGGCACGTGCCAGATGTCCTCGGCATATTCGCGGATGGTGCGGTCGGAGGAGAACCAGGCCATCCGCGCGACGTTGAGGATGCTGGCGCGGGTCCAGGCCGGGATCACCTGCCAGCGCGCGTCGATGCCGCGCTGCGCCTCGTAATAGGAATCGAAATCGGCCGAGACCATGTAGTGGTCGAGATAGCGCAGCGCGTGGCCGATCGAGGCGAAGCGGGCGGGATCGCCGGGCGAGAACTCGCCGCTCTCGATGGCGCGGATCGCGCGCTCCAGCCGCGGCGATTTGCGGATGATGTCGCTCGCGTCCAGCCCCTGCTTGCGGCGGACCATGACGTCGCCGGCCTCGAGGCCGAAGATCGCGATGTTCTCCGCGCCGACGGCGTCGCGGATCTCGATATTGGCGCCGTCGAGCGTGCCGATGGTCAGCGCGCCGTTCAGCGCGAGCTTCATGTTGCCGGTGCCGGAGGCCTCCATGCCGGCGGTCGAGATCTGCTCGGAGAGATCGGCGGCTGGGATGATCACCTCGGCGAGGCTGACATTGTAGTCGGCCAGGAACGCGACCTTCAGCTTGCCGCCCAGCGAAGCATCATTGTTGACGACCTCGGCGACGTCGCTGATCAGCTTGATGATCAGCTTTGCATAGCGATAGCTCGCCGCCGCCTTGCCGGAGAAGATTTTCACCCGCGGCACCCAGTTGGCCTGCGGGTTGTCCTTCATCGCGTGGTAGAGCGCGATCGTCTCCAAAATGTTGAGCAGCTGCCGCTTGTATTCGTGGATGCGCTTGATCTGCACGTCGAACAGCGCCGACGGATCGAGCTTGACGTGGTTGCGCTCGCCGATCAGCCGGGCCAGCGCCAGCTTGTTGTGGTGCTTGACGTCGCGAAAACGCTTCTGGAATTCGAGGTCGCTGGAGTGGCTCTCGAGTCGCTCCAGCAGCGAGAAATCGTCGAGCACGGCCTCGCCGCAGGTCTCGCGCAGCAGCGCGGTGAGGCGCGGATTGGCCAGCATCAGCCAGCGGCGGAAGGTGATGCCGTTGGTCTTGTTGGTGATGCGCCCGGGATAGAGGTGGTGCAGATCGTGGAACACGGTCTCCTTCATCAGGTCGGAATGCATCGCCGAGACGCCGTTGATGCGGTGCGAGCCGACGAAGGCGAGCTGGCCCATCCGCACCCGGCGGCCGCTCTTCTCGTCGATCAGCGACACCGAGGCGCGATACTCGATGTCGCCGGGGCAGCGCTCCTCGGCGAGCGCGAGGTGCTGCACGTTGATGCGGTAGATGATCTCGAGATGGCGCGGCAGCAGCCGCTCGAACAATTCGACCGGCCAGGTCTCCAGCGCCTCCGGCAGCAGCGTGTGGTTGGTGTAGGAGAACGTCGCGACCGTGATCTTCCAGGCCTCGTCCCAGCGGTAGGAGTGCAGGTCGACCAGGATGCGCATCAGCTCGGTGACCGCAAGGCTCGGATGGGTGTCGTTGAGCTGCACCGCGGCCTTTTGCGCGAGGTTGCGCAGGCCGCCGTCGGAGGAGAGGTGGCGGTGCACCAGGTCCTGCAGCGAGGCCGAGACGAAGAAATATTCCTGGCGCAGCCGCAATTCGCGGCCCGCCGCGCTCTCGTCGTTCGGATACAGGAATTTGCAGATCGCTTCGGCGCGCGCCTGTTCGGCGCTGGCCGAGACGTAGTCGCCGGTGTTGAAGACGTCGAGCTTGAGCGGATCGGGCGCATGCGCCGACCACAGGCGGAGCGCATTGACGTGCTGGCCGCGCCAGCCGACGATCGGCGTGTCGTAGGCCATCGCCTCGATGGTTTCCGCGGGATGCCAGGTGGCGCGGTCGCGGCCGCGGTCGTTGACATGCTCGACATGGCCGCCGAAATGGACGTTGTAGACCACCTCCGGCCGCTGGAATTCCCAGGGGTTGCCGTAGGCCAGCCACTCGTCGGGATATTCCTGCTGCCAGCCCTGGTTCATGATCTGGCGGAACAGGCCGAAATCATAGCGGATGCCGTAGCCGATCGCGGGGATCGCCAGCGTCGCCATGCTCTCCATGAAGCACGCCGCAAGGCGTCCGAGGCCGCCATTGCCGAGCGCGGCATCCGGCTCGCATTTGCGCAGGTCCGACAGATCGACGCCGAGATCGCCGAGCGCCGCCTCGAACACCGGCAGCAGCCCCATATTGTTCAGCGCGTCGGTGAACAGGCGGCCGATCAGGAACTCGAGCGAGAGATAATAGACGCGCTTGGCGCCGGCATCGTAGCTCTCCTTCTCGGTGCTCAGCCAGTGGTGCACGATGCGGTCGCGCAGCGCCAGCGCCGCCGCCTTGTACCAGTCGCGCCGCGTCGCCATGCCGGCGTCCTTGCCGATCGCGAGCCTGAGCTTGGCGAGGATCGCGCTCTTGATCTCGCCCAGCGCCAGTTCATCGATCGGCTGATTTAGTAGCGGGTAGTTTGTTTGTTCCTGCAACGCGCCCAATCCCTGCCATTCAGACTTCGGGATCATGATGCGAATCGCCGCAGCATGATCCCATCCCTTCGCTGGAGCATGGAACTTTTCGGAAAACCGGTGCCCACCCTTTTCCGACCATGCCCTGGCGCAATGATACGCGCGTTGCATGGCAATCGAAACCATCCGAAATGCGGCCATGCACGGCGTTGCCGCAAATTTATGCAAAGACCGGGCCGATTTGAGCGCTTCGGAACCGTCATCGCCGGTGCTACGATCAGCGCGAGGCCGGACTTTGCGACAGCAGAGGAGGCGTGATGAGATTGTTGATCGAGATCGCAGCCGCAACCTTGCTCGTGGTCTGCATCACCGCAACCAGCGCCGCCTATGCGGCGGGTAAGACCGGCCGCAGCGCCGACGGCCTCACCTGCGGGTTCAGCGTCGCACAAAACGCCACGCCCGCCGCGCGCTGCGCCGCCATCAAGCGGCAATGCGGCGGCAAGTTCTATGCGAACGCCTGCGGCGACAAACTGCTGTCGGCCGCGAGCTGACGCACGCAAAATCGGCTGACGTCAGATCCAGCACAGGCGCCATTACGCGTGAGCGATGGGCTTGGTTCGCTCATTCCCAGATTCACCGGAAACACCGTGGTGATACGGATTTCCAGAGTTTAACGAGTTGTTTAGAGATGTGTCTGCCGGCGCGGGGCAGGCACATTTCATCTCGAAGACATTATTTCAAGCGGGCCGCTGACATCACTCAGCGGCCCTTATTGCTTTTGGGGGGCTGCTCCCACAATCGTCGCGCTTGCCGCAAAATTTCGCCGGGATGACGCGTGGGGAGAACTGCGCTACTCGACCCGTCACCCTGAGGTGGCCGCTTCTTCAGCGGCCCTCGAAGGGTCGACGGCCATCAGCCGGGCCGTTCATCCTTCGAGGCTCGCCGAAGAGGCTCGCACCTCAGGATGACGGGCTGACCAGCGACGCAACATATCCAGCGTCGTCCCGGCGCCGGGACGACGGTTTATAAACCATCCAGAACGAATTAAGAACACTTTAGCAAGCCT
This sequence comes from Bradyrhizobium ivorense, assembly GCF_900696085.1. Lineage (GTDB taxonomy): Bacteria > Pseudomonadota > Alphaproteobacteria > Rhizobiales > Xanthobacteraceae > Bradyrhizobium > Bradyrhizobium ivorense. Next base: position 1,560,977 of record NZ_CAADFC020000004.1, on the reverse strand, counting down.
TTGATATATCATTGTGATTCGGCGCGTCCGCCGACACAATATCTATGGCCTCTCAGTCTCCGCGAGGACTACATGTCCACCATCGCCTTTGATCAGTTCGCACTCACCCGGATTGCCGATTTCGCGCGCTCGCTGACGCGGCTGCACCAGGCGTCGCGGCGCCAGCCGATCGATGACGATCAGCTCGATCGCGAGTTCAATGCGGTCTGCATGTCGATCTGGGGCTACACCACGGATGATTTCAGCGACGATCTGTTCTCGCTGGAGGATCACGCCTGGCTCGATTCGCTCGACGAGGCGCATGCGCGCATCTTCGCCGCCGAGCAGGGCTACGATCTGGTCGACGATCACGGCATGCTGACGGATTGGTGGGGCTATTGCTGGATGATCCTCGCCGAGAAGCGCGGCATCCTCAATCCGGAGAACCGCGCCGCCGCCCGCGCCGCGATCGAGGACAAGTACCTGGCCGCGCCGAACGTGATCGGGGTGATCGTCGGGCGCTGATCGTTGATGACACGAATGGCCGCTTCGTGGCTGTCATCGCCCGGCCTGTGCGCAATTGCGCACATGGACCGGGCGATCCGGTACACCGCGGCCTCTCGGCTCGATAACGACGGCCTCTGGAATACTGGATCACCCGCTTTCGCGGGGGATGACACCGCGTTGGCATTTGGATCAATGCACCTCGGCGCGCTTCGCAGGCTTTGCCACCGACGTCTTCGGCACCACCGAGGCCGGCGGTGACGGCGCCACGTCCCGCCTTGTTTCCGGCAGCGGCGCGTCGCCGTCGATCTCCGCGGTGACCGGGGCGACCTTCATTTCGCCGAGACGGGCGCGGATCTCGGAAGTCAGGCCCGGATAGGACGCGATCGGCGTGAAGTCGAAGGCCTGCTCGTTGCCGACGCGGATGCCGGTATAGGCGACGAGGCCGTCGGTGGTCGCGATCACATCGCCGGCGCGCAGCGAGGTGTCGAGCGCCAGATCGACCGGCGCGAGCCCTGCCGGATCGCGCCCGTTGCAGGTGCAGTCGGCGCGCAGTTCCTTGCGATAGGCATAGGCGTTTTCACTGTCGGCATAGCGTCCGCCGGTGTTGGACGAGGCGCTGTCGATGCTGCTGCCGTAATAGACCTTGGTCGCGCTGGCCGGGCAGAACGCCTGGCACATCTGCACCGGCGTGGCGTTGCCGCGCATGGTCAGCGGAAAATACTTGCCGTCGCAGGTGCGCACGCAGAACGCCGGCCCGGAGCCTGCAACGCGCGCCACCGGCGCGGCCGGCCGTTCCGGCTGCTGGGTATTGCCGAACGGATCGGCGAAGAAATTGGCCTGCGGCGGGGCCTGGCGGCTCTGCTGCTTCTGCGCGCCGCCGAAGAAGAAATCGAACAGCCCTTCGGCCGAGACGGGCGCGGGCGCGACCATGACGGAGCCCGCAAGCATTGCGGCAGCCAGCATCACGCGGCGCCGCACGCGCCGATCACTCAACTCTGTACGCAACGCCAACTCCACCCGACGCGCCACGCCGCGGCCACAGCTGCCGCAGCAGATTCACCATAGTGCGGGATGGTAAACGAGCGATTGATTGGGGGATTGCGAAGGAGAGAGGAGACGGCGGGTTCCTTCGCCTCTCCCCGCCTGCGGGGAGAGGCCGGATCGCATCGCAAGATGCGATCCGGGTGAGGGGGACTCTCCGCGAGTCTGGTGCGCGGAGAGAAGCCCCTCACCCCGACCCTCTCCCCGTGAAGGAAGGGGAGAGGGGGAGGAGAGACCGTCAGCCCTTCAAAAACTCGCCCGCCTTGTACAGCGCGCGGAACGGCAGCCCGGCCTCCGCAAACGTCTCGGTGGCGCCTTCCTCGCGGTCAACCATGGTGAACACCAGCGCGATCTCGCCGCCGGCCTCGCGCACCGCTTCCACCGCCTTCAGCGCCGAGCCGCCGGTGGTGGTGACGTCCTCGACGATCACGATGCGCTTGCCTGCGAGCGTCTCGCCCTTGGCGAGCCCTTCCACTGCGAGCCGCGCGCCGTGCTCCTTCGGCTTCTTGCGCACGAAGAACGCCGCGATCGGGTGACCCTTCAGCCAGGAGAGCTGCGCGATCGCGCCGGCCAGCGGCACCGCGCCCATCTCGAGGCCGCCGACGAAATCGAGCTTGTCGTCCTTCAGCGCCTCGTAGGTCAGTTCGGCGAGCAGCGCGGCGCCCTCGGGATCGAGCATGGTCGGCTTCAGGTTGAAATAGAAGTCGCTCTTGCGGCCCGACGCCAACGTGATCTCGCCGCGGCCGAACGAGCGCTTGCGGATGATCTCGGCGAGGCGGGCACGGGAGGCTGATTTGGACAAGGCTTGTTCCCTTGAAAGCTTGCTCGGCGGTTCGAAACGGGCGGCAATCTATCGATGGTGGCGGGGACATTCCAGCGCGGAAATTGGCCCGTCAACAGCGCCCATGCCGCGATTTCCGAAGGGCGCGCTTGCGATCCGCGCGGGTTGTGCCACCAGCGGCTTCCCCGTAAGCAAGCGGCAAATATCTGGAAGGGAAGCGGAAATGACCATCGAGCTGCACACCTGGAACACGCCCAATGGCCGCAAGATCTCGGTGGCGCTGGAGGAGATGGGGCTGCCCTACAAGGTGATCCCGGTGAACATCAGTAAGGGCGAGCAGATGGCGCCCGCTTTCCTCGCCATCAGCCCGAACAACAAGATCCCGGCGATCGTCGATTCCGACGGGCCGGGCGGCAAGCCGGTCAGCATCTTCGAATCCGGCGCGATCCTGCTCTATCTCGGCGAGAAGACCGGCAAGTTCCTGCCGAAGCCGCTGGCCGAGCGGATCCCGGTCTACGAGTGGCTGATGTGGCAGATGGGCGGTTTCGGCCCGATGCCGGGCCAGGTGCATCATTTCATCGCGCTGGAGAACGAGCAGGACCGCGCCTACGGCCTGAAGCGCTACATGGCCGAGACGCGCCGGCTCTATGGCGTGCTGGACCGCCGGCTGGACGGACGCGAGTTCGTCGCGGGCGACCTCTCGGTCGCCGATTTCGCCATCCTCGGCTGGGCCTGGCGCCATCCGCGCCACAAGGTGGACCTCGCCGACTTCCCCAACGTCAAGCGCTGGTACGACACGCTGATGGCGCGGCCAGGCACCAAACGCGGAATGGAGGCGAAGCTGGATTGATGGCTCTTCCCTTCTCCCCTTGTGGGAGAAGGTGGCGCGGACGTAGTCCGCGACGGATGAGGGGTTGCCTCCGCTTGCGAGGCTTTGCCGTGTGGAAAGATACCCCTCACCCGGCTTCGATGCTCCGCATCGAAGCCACCCTCTCCCACAAGGGGAGAGGGTGCTCACTAGGCCCGCCTTGCCTCGAGCGCCATCTTCACCGCCAGTCCCGCCAGCACCGTGCCCATCAGCCAGCGCTGCACCAGGAGCCAGCTCGGGCGGGTGCCGAGGAACACCGCGATCGAACCCGCGGCGAGCGCGATCATCGCGTTGACGCTGACGCTGATCGCGATCTGGATCGAGCCGAGCGCGAGCGACTGCGTCAGCACGCTGCCGGCGGGATCGATGAACTGCGGCAGCAGCGCGAGATAGAGCATCGCGATCTTCGGGTTGAGCAGATTGGTGACGAGGCCCATCGCGAACAGTTTGCGCGGGCCGTCGACCTGCAGCGTCTTGACCTGGAACGGCGAGCGGCCGCCGGGCTTGAGCGCCTGCCACGCCAGCCACAGCAGATAGGCCGCGCCGGCAAAGCGCAGCGCGTCATAGGCGTAGGGGATCGCAAACAGCAGCGCGGTGATGCCGAACGCCGCGCACAGCAGATAGAACACGAAGCCGAGCGCGACGCCGCCGAGCGAGACGATGCCGGCCGCCGGTCCCTGCGTGATCGAGCGCGAGATCAGATAGATCATGTTCGGCCCCGGCGTCAGCACCATGCCGAGCGACACGAGGGCAAAGCCGAGCAAAGCGGATGTATGGGGCATGACGGGTCTCGCGAGGGGATGCACGCAGTTCTAGCGTGCGAGCCGGCGCGCGGCCATGTTTGAATTGTTCTCGGAGCAATGTAGCGGTGATGGGCGGTGCGAGAGCTTCGGCTGACACGGCAAGTAAGGTGAGCACACTGTCAGGCTCCCTCTCCCCTTGCGGGAGAGGGTGGGGAGAGGGGTAGCCCCGGGCGAGATGATGAATGGACGCGCGGCTCGTGCAATATCGAACCGCGCGTCATCGAAGCTCACGTTGAGAGAGCACGTCGTGTGGCACCCCTCTCCCCAACCCTCCCCCGCAAGGGGGGAGGGAGCCCGTCTGCTGGTGCTCACCTTACTTGGGAGAGGTGACTCCTAATGCGCCTCGTCCCAATTGTTTGCCGCGCGGGCGTCGACCTGCAGCGGCTGATCGCACACGGCAAGTAAGGTTAGCACATCGGTCAGGCTCCCTCTCCCCTTGCGGGAGAGGGTGGGGAGAGGGGTGGCCCCGGGTGAGATGATGAATGGACACGCGGCTCGTGCAATAGCGAACCGCGTGTCACCGAAGCTCACGTTGAGAGGGCACGTCGTGTGGTACCCCTCTCCCCAACCCTCCCCCGCAAGGGGGGAGGGAGCCCGTCTGCTGGTGCTCACCTTACTTGGGAGAGGTGACTTCTAATGCGCCTCGTCCCAATTGTTCGCGGCCCGGGCGTCGACCTGCAGCGGCAGCGATAGCAGCACGGCCGGGAACGGCGCGTCCTGCATCACCTTCTGCACCACGGGCAGCGTCGCCGCGACCTCGTCGTCGGGCACCTCGAAGATCAACTCGTCGTGCACCTGCAGCAGCATCTGCGCCGACAGCTTCTTTGCGCTGAGCGCGTCCTCGACGCGGATCATGGCGCGGCGGATGATGTCGGCGGCGGTGCCCTGCAGGCGGGCGTTGATCGAGGCGCGTTCGTTGAAGGCGCGCACCGAGGCGTTGGAGGCCTTGATGTCGGGGTAGTACATTTTTCGGCCGAACAGCGTGGTGACGTAGCCGTTCCTGCGGCAGGAATCCTTGGTCTCGTCCATGTAGGCGCGAATGCCCGGGAAGCGCTCAAAGTATTTCTTGATGTAGGCCGAGGCTTCCTCGCGCGCGATGCCGAGCTGGTTGGCGAGGCCGAACGCCGAGATGCCGTAGATGATGCCGAAGTTGATCGCTTTCGCCCGGCGGCGCACCTCGCTCGGCATGTCCTTGATCGGCACGCCGAACATTTCGGATGCCGTCATCGCGTGAATGTCGAGCCCGTCGCGGAACGCCTGGCGCAGCACCGGCACGTCGGCGATTTCGGCGAGCAGCCGCAGCTCGATCTGCGAATAGTCCGCCGACACCAGCTTGTGGCCGGGTGTCGCGATGAAGGCGCGGCGGATTTTTCGGCCGTCCTCGGTACGTACCGGAATGTTCTGCAAGTTCGGCTCGTTCGACGACAGCCGCCCCGTCGTCGTCGCGGCGAGCGCGTAGGTGGTGTGGACGCGGTGGGTCTGCGGATTGACGTAGGTCGGCAGCGCGTCGGTGTAGGTCGATTTCAGCTTCGAGACCTGGCGCCACTCCAAAATCTTCTTCGGGAATTCGTGGCCCTGCTCGGCGAGCTCGTCGAGCACCTGCGCGGTGGTCGACCACGCGCCGGTCTTGGTCTTGCTGCCGCCGGGCAATCCCATCTTGCCGAAGATGATGTCGCCGATCTGCTTCGGGCTGCCGACATTGACCGGCTCGCCGGCGATCTCCTGGATCTCGGCCTCGACCCGCGCCGCGGTCTGGGCGAAATCGCCCGACAGCCGCGACAGCACCTGGCGGTCGATCGAGATGCCGCGCCGCTCCATCCGCGCCAGCACCGCGACCAGCGGCCGCTCCAGGGTCTCGTAGACCGTCAGCATCCGCTCCGCAGTCAGGCGCGGCTTCAGCACGCGCCATAGCCGGAGGATCACGTCGGCGCTTTCGGCGGCGTATTCGGTGGCCTTGTCGATCGTGACCTGATCGAAGGTCAGCTTGCCCTTGCCGCTGCCGACGAGGCCGCCGTAGTTGACGACGGCATGGCCGAACCATCGCTCGGCCAGCGCCTCCAGCGCATGCGAGCCGCGGCCGGCGTCGAGCGCGTAGGACATCAACTGGGCGTCGTCATAGTTGGCGAGCGTGATGCCGTGCTGCGCCAGCAGCACCGCGGTGAACTTGGTGTTGAAGCCGACCTTCTGGATGCCCGCCGCCTCCAGCAGCGGTTTCAGCGCGGCGAGCGCGTCGGTGGCCTTGATCTGTCCGGGCGCGAGGCCAGCGTCGAACAGCCCGGCGCCGCCGCCGGGCTGCTTGTGTCCGAGCGGCACGTAGCAGGCGTCGTTCGGCGCGACCGCCAGCGCCAGCCCGGACAATTCGGCCTGCATCGGGTCGATCGATTCCGACATCGCCTCGATCGCGACATAGCCGGTGTCGCGCACGCGGCCGATGAACGCCTTGAGCTGATCGATACTCGCAATCGCCTGGTAGGCCTTGCGATCGAAGCCGGCCTTCTTGATGGCCTCGCCGCGGATCTCCGCCAATGCGGCCGGCGTGCCCTTGAGGCTGGAGTTCTTGTCGTCGCGCGCGCCGGTCGGCTTGGCGCGCTCCTTCGGCGCAGGCGCGGGCGCAGCAGCGGTCGGTGCGTCGCCCGGCGCGGGCGTCACGTCGGACGGCGGCAGCGGCGAGAACACGCTGGCGCCGCTCTTGTTGCCGGGATCGGCGTCGACATTGGCGGGGTCGATCTGCGAATATTCGGCGACGCGGCGGGTGAGGGTGGAAAACTCCATCGCCTTGAGGAAGGCGATCAGCCGGCGCGGATCCGGCTCGTGCACCGCGAGGTCGTCGAGCGGCACTTCGAGGTCGACCTTGTCGTCGAGCAGCACGAGCTGGCGCGAGATGCGCGCTTTCTCGGCGTTCTCCAGCAGCGCCTCGCGCCGCTTCGGCTGCTTGATCTCGGTGGCGCGGAACAAGAGCTGATCGAGATCGCCGTATTCGATGATGAGCTGTGCCGCGGTCTTGACGCCGATGCCGGGGACGCCGGGCACGTTGTCGGTGGAGTCGCCGGCCAGCGCCTGGACCTCGACCACCTTCTCCGGCGGCACGCCGAACTTTTCGATCACCTCGTCGCGGCCGATGCGGCGGTCCTTCATGGTGTCGAACATCACCACCTTGTCGGTGACAAGCTGCATCAGATCCTTGTCGGAGGAGACGATGGTCGTGGTGGCGCCGCGCTCGCTCGCCTGCCGCGCATAGGTTGCGATCAGATCGTCGGCCTCGAAGCCGATCTGCTCGAGGCAGGGCAGGTCGAAGGCGCGCACCGCTTCGCGGATCAGCGCGAATTGCGGGATCAGATCGTCGGGCGCCGGCGGCCGGTGCGCCTTGTAGTCGGGATAGAGCTTGTTGCGGAACGTGATCTCCGACTTGTCGAACACGATCGCGAGGTGGGTCGGCTTGTTGTCATCAGGCATCTCGCGCAGCAGCTTCCACAGCATGTTGCAGAAGCCGAGCACGGCATTGACCTGCAGCCCGTCGGACTTGCGGTTCAGCGGCGGCAGCGCGTGATAGGCGCGGAAGATGTAGGAGGAGCCATCGACCAGGAAGACATGGTCGTCCTTCGCCGTCGCCTTGGCGGCAACGGGTTTTGGCGCGGTCTTCGGAGCTGGCTTGGCGGGGTCTTTGGAGGCTGTCTTCGGCATGGCGGAAACTTAGGGATTTTTGCGCGAATTGACAGCCTTGATGCTGTGGATTCCGGGCGCGCCGCACAACCAAATTCGGTGAATTTGGACCCGTCATCCCCGCGCAAAGGCTTCGCCTTTGTCGCTGGAGGTGCGAGCCTTGCGGCGCAATTGCGCCGCTGGGCGAGCCTCGAAGGATGAATCGGCCCGGCTGGTGGCCGTGCATCCTTCGAGGCTCGCCGAAGAGGCGAGCGCCTCAGGATGACGGTGTTGGTTTGCTCAGCTTGCTCGGTGTCATCACCCGGCTTGACCGGGTGATCCAGTATTCCAGAGACGCCGGTGATAGAAGCGAGGGGCCGCGGCGTACTGGATCGCCCGGTCAAGCCGGGCGATGACAACGGTAGATGAGGACAAAGCTTCCTCTCAGGATAACGGGGATAGAGAGTAACGGATCAGGCCTTATCCCCGGTCGGCGAGAACAGATAGCCGCCGCCGCGGATGGTGCGGATCACGGACGGTTTTGTGGGATCGAACTCGATCTTGCGGCGAATGCGCATGATGCGGAGGTCGACGGCGCGGTCGAAGGCTTCGGCGTCGCGGGCGTTGGCGAGTTCCAAGAGCCGCTCGCGCGACAAAACCCGCTTGGGGTTGGCCGCGAACACCTTGAGCAGGCCGAATTCGGAGGCGGTCAGCGGGTGCTCATTGCCCTCGTCGTCGCGCAGCGCCTGGGCCTCGAGATCGAGCCATTTGGTGCCGAACCGGACCAACTGCTCCTTTTCGGCCTTGGCGGCCGCCGGCTCCGGCGCCGCGGCCTTGGCGGGGCCGGCCCGCCGCAGCACCGAGCGGATGCGGGCCATCAGCTCGCGCAACTCGCAGGGTTTTGCCACATAGTCGTCGGCGCCGAGCTCCAGGCCCACGACCCGGTCGATCGGGCTGGCAGTAGCTGTCAGCATGATGACGGGGACGTTGATCTTGCTCTTGAGGTCGCGGATGATCGACAGCCCGTCTTCCTCGGGCATGTTGAGGTCGAGCACCACGAGATCGGGCACACTGGTCTCGATCTCCTTGCGCAGGCTCTTGCCGCCGTCGCACAGCGTCACGCCAAAGCCGTGCATCTTGAGGTAATCGCCGACCATTTCGCGGGCCGGCGCCTCGTCGTCGACGATGAAGATGTGCGGTGTCTGGCTCATGCTGTCTCTGTCGCGGGCAGTGTAACCGTAAAGGTCGAGCCCTGTCCGGGGCCCGGGCTCTGCGCGGTCACATGGCCGCCATGCATGTCGATGATGCGCTTGACGATCGACAAGCCGAGGCCGGTCGAGCTTTCCCCGGCGGTCGGCTTGGCCGACAGCCGCTGGAACCGGCCGAACAGCCGCCCGAGGTCCTCCGGGCTCAGGCCCGGGCCCTGGTCGACGATCCGGATCACGGTGTTGTCGCCCTCATGGCTGACGGTGACGTTGATCTTGCCGCCGATCGGCGAATATTTGATGGCGTTGCTGACCAGATTGTCGATCGCCTCGCGGATCCGGTCGGAATCGCACATCGTGACGAAGTGCTGCGGCCCCGACACCGAGATGCTCTGCTGTTTGTTGATGGCCGAGGGCAAATTGGCCTCGGTGACCTCGTTGACGAGCGCGGCGACGTCGACCGGCTCGCGGCGGATGGTGATGTCGAAGGCGTCGGCCATCGCGTCCGAGATCAAATGGTCGACCATCGAGGTCAGCCGCTTGGTGGCGTCCCTGATGTGCTCGACCTGCGCGGTGACGTTTTCCTTCGGCGAGCCGGCGCTGATCAATTCGGTCAGCATCTCGGTGCGGCCGAGGATGACGCCGAGCGGGTTCTTCAGATCGTGGGCGACGGTGCCGAGAATCTCGTTCTTGAAGCCGTTGGCGCGCTGCAGCCGCAGCCATTGCGCCGACAGCCGTCGGTTGGCCTGCATCAGCGCGCGGGTGCGCTGCGCGACGCGGTCTTCCAGCTGGGTGTTGGCCTCGTGCAGCTGCTGGTAGAGGATCACGTTGTCGAACGCGATCGACAGCCGGCTGGAGAAGATCTCGACCAGCGCGCGATCGGTGTCGGAGAGCTGGCGCTCGGCCTGCAGCAGCACCACGACCTCGCGGCCAGATCCGGTGCGCGAATAGAGCACGCTGCGATGGTCGGCGAATTCGTTCTTGCGGCGCTGGAACGCGGCTTCCACCATGTGCCGCAGGTCGGGATCGAGCGCCTTCGACGAGGTGGTGCCGATGAAGCGGCTGTAGCAGCCGGAGCAGGCCAGCACCGAGAAATCGGCGGCGGCTGCGTTGCCGTTGTCGCGCAGCACCAGGATGCCGGCGCAGTCGACGTTGAGCAGCGAGGCGAGCTGGGTCAGCACGCCCTCGGCCAGCCGCTGCATCGACTTGAAGTCGTACAGCGTCGAGGCGGCATCGATGATGATCTCGAGCCCGCGCCGGGTCTGCACCATGCGCTCGAGCTGCTGGTAGCTGCGCAGCGCCGCGGTCAGCGAGGTGAACAGCTTGTCGGCGGTGAGCTCGGTCTTCGCCTTGTAATCGTTGATGTCGTACTGCACGATGACGCGCCGCTCCGGCGCCTGGCCGGGTTGGCCGGTGCGCAGGATGATGCGGACGGTCTCGTTCTTGATCTCGTTGCGGATGTATTCGACGAGCTCGAGCCCGGCGATGTCGGTCTCCATGATGACGTCGAGCAGCACGGCGGCGATGTCAGGATTGTCCCGCATCAGCGAGCGGCCTTCGGCCGCGGAATAGGCCGACAGGATTTCCAGCGTCGCGCCGTTCAGATTGTAGTCGCTGAGCGCAAAGCGGGTGCCCTCATGCACCGCATGATCGTCGTCGATGACGGCGATCTTCCATTTGCGGGCCGACGAGTCCTCCGGGGGGCTCTCGGTATCGTCGATCAGTTGGAGGACATCGTCCTGTTCGGCCATTGACTGGTTCCGTCGGCTGCTGCGTCAGTGATCGTGGGCTGTCCCTTGGCGATCCTGGGCATGATAATGCGAAAAGTGGTGCCTTGTCCTACCCTTGACTCCAGCATCATGCGTCCGCCGAGCTGCTGGGTGACCAGGTTATAGACGATATGGAGGCCGAGGCCCGTACCACCTTCGTTGCGGCGCGTCGTGAAAAATGGGTCGAATGCCTGCCGCTGCACGTCCGGCGTCATGCCGGCGCCGTCATCGGCGAAGATGATCTCGACATCGTCGGCGCCGCGCCCGCGCGCCGAGATCGAGATCATGCCGGAGCGACCGTCAGCAAAGGCATGATTGACTGCGTTGAGGAAAAGATTGGTTAAGATCTGCCCATAGGCGCCGGGATAGCCGTCGATCAAGAGGCCCTCGGGCACGTCGACCGACAGCGTGATGGCGGCCTTCTTCAGCACCGGGCGCAGGCTCGCCACGATCTGGTCGGTCGATTCACTCAAGCTGAACTGGCGCCGCTCGGCATGCGAGCGGTCGACCGCGACCTGCTTGAAGGACTGAATCAATTCACCGGCGCGCTGCAGATTGGCGACCAGCTGCTGCGAGGCGTCGCGCGAGGTGCGGACGAACTCGTCAAGCTTGGAGCGGCGCAACTGCTCGGTCTTCAGATCGTTCTCGAACATCTCGGCGCGCCGGGCGAAGCTCGAGGCCACCGTGAGGCTGATGCCGATCGGGTTGTTGACCTCATGCGCGACGCCGGCGACGAGGCCGCCGAGCGCGGCGAGCCGCTCGGCATCGATCAGGTTCTGCTGCGCAGTGTTGAGCTCGAGCAGCGCGCTCTCGGCCTTCTCCTTGGAACTGCGCAGCTCGTCCTCGGTCTTGCGCTTGGCAATCGCGTTCTCGCGGAACACTTCGACCGCGCGCGCCATGGCACCGACCTCGTCCCTGGCCGCGGTGCCCTGCACCGGCCGGTCGAGATCGCCCGAGGTGATGGCGCGCATCGCCGCCATGATCTGCGCCAGCGGCAGGCGGATCGACAGCGCGATCATGACGCCGGCGGACATGATGACGCCGAGGAAGACCACGGCAATCGACAGCACCCGGCGCGAGATCGCCGACAGGGTCTTGTCGAAGGTCTCCTGCGCCTTCTGCTCGCGCTGGCGCATCTTGACCGAGAGGCCGTCGATGGCGCCGATCGCATCGGCCTGGCTGGCGTCGATGGTGTTGCGCAACAATTCGGTGCGGCTGGCAAGCTGCTCGCTCAGCCGGGTGAGCCCGTCGCGCAGCTCCGCGGTCTTGACCTTGAGCCGTGCCAGCGCCATGCGCTGCAGGTCGTTCTCGGCGAGATCAGTCATCACCGGAATGGTCTTCTCGATCGTATCGGTGTTGCGGCGGGCCTCCTCGGCCGAGGCCGAGGCGAGCGACAGATAATAGGTGTTGGCCGCGACCAGCAGCGAGGTGAAGGCTTCGCGGGACTTGCCGAGCGCTGGCCAGATCAGCGCGTCGCGATGGCCGGTCGCGCCCTCGATGATCGAATAGAGTCCGGCCATGTCCTTGGTCGGCGCCAGCACCTGCTCGTCATAGGTCTTGGTGATGGTGGTCTGCAGGGCGCGCAGCTCGCCGAAGCCGTCGAGGAAGTGGCTGGTGGCGCGCTCCAATTCCTCCACCGAGCCCGACAGCATCGGGTCGGTCGAGGCGCGGTTGGTCAGCGTGCCGAGCACGGCCTCGCGGAGCAGCAGGATCTCCGCGAACAGATCGGGGCTCGGCTGGTTGATGTAGCGGTGGATCAGGTTCTGCAGCCGGGAGGTCTCGCTCTCCAGCTTGGCCAGGATCTTGTCGGAGTCCCGCACCTGGCGGACGTCGTCCCAGGCCGAGCCGAGCACCTTGGAGCCGTTCCAGATCAGCAGCGCGAGCGCGATCACGACTGCGGAGTTGAGCAGCGCGATCGAGAGGATGCGCCAGCGGATCGGGACCGCGCGCAACAGCTGGACGACGCGGAAGCGGCCCTGCGGCCCGAAAGCCGCCGGCCGCTTCGTCACATTGTCCTGTTGGGATTCGGCCAAGATCCCCTCACTCCACGTTGCGGATGCGTTCGATCAGCGCGGAGATCGCCGGATCGCGTTCGGCCTTGGCATAGATGCCGGCCATCGCCGCCTCGAACGGCCGGCGGTCGATGTCGGCGATGATCTTGACGCCGGCGGCCTCGGCTTGCTTGCGCGAGCGCTCCTCGAGCTCCTTCCATTTCTCGCGCATGTAAGTGCTGGAGCGCTGCGCGGCCTCGCGGAAGATCGTCTGTTCGTCCGCGGTCAGGCTGGCCCAGGCCTTTTTCGACATCACCAGCACTTCGGGGCTCACGGTGTGGCGGGTCAGCGAGTAGTAGCCGGCATATTTGTAGTGGCCGGTGGTGACGAAGGACGGCCAGTTGTTCTCGGCGCCGTCGATCAGCTTGGTGGCGAGCCCGGTCAGCACCTGGCCGTAGGGCATCTCGACCGGCTGGGCACCGAACGCGCGGATCATCTCCGCCATCTGCGCGGATTGCTGAACCCGCAGCCTGAGGCCCTTGAGGTCCTCGAGCGAACGCACCGGGCGGACGCTGTTGTAGATAGAGCGGGCGCCGGAATCGTAGAACGTCAGCCCGACGAAGCCATGGGCCTCGAAGCTATCCAGGATCTCGGTGCCGATCGGCCCGTCCAGGGTTTTTTGCAGGTGCTCAAGCGATCGAAACAGGAACGGCATCGCCAGCACGTTTACGGCCGGCACCATGGTCCCGATCAGGGCGACATTGGTCCGGTTGAGGTCGATGGCGCCGGCCCGGGTCTGCTCCAGGGTCTCCTTCTCCTCGCCGAGCTGGCGGGTGTGGAAGACCGTGATCCGGTGCCGGCCGCCGGTACGCTCGGCGATCAGCTGACCCATGTAATTCAACGCCTGGACGGTCGGATAGTCCTCGTTCTGGGTATCGGCGGTGCGGAATTCGCGCGCGAAGGCACTCGCCGAAACCACTGCGGACAGCAGCGCGACGGCAAGCGTTATGGTCCGCGAAAGGCCGGCGCGGCGGTACACAGGCTACTATTCCCCTTGTGATTTGAGTCCAGGGCGGGAGGAAAAGGTTCAACGGATTCTTAGCAGAAGGCGAAAGCTTCGCCCATCGGCCAAACGTTAAATACGGCGCTGCAACCAGCGGTGTCGATTGCAACCGCTTGTATGTCGCCTTATGAGGGAACGTTGCCACCGAAAAGGGCTGATCGTGAAGCTCGGTTTGAAAGTCCTGCAGCTCGCCGCGGCGGCGGCGTTCCTGCTTGTATCGCCTGCGCAGGCCACGACCGAGATCATGTGGTGGCACGCGATGTCCGGCGAGCTCGGCAAGCAGCTCGAGAGGCTCGCCGCCGATTTCAACGGCTCGCAATCCGATTACCGGATCGTGCCGGCCTACAAGGGCAATTACACCGAGACCGTCACCGCGGCGATCTTCGCGTTCCGTTCGCGCAGCCAGCCGGCGATCGTGCAGGTCAACGAGATCGCCACCGCGACCATGATGGCGGCGCGCGGCGCGATCTATCCGGTGTTTGAGCTGATGCGCGATCAGAAGGAGGCGTTCACGCCGTCGGCCTATCTGCCCGCGGTGGCCGGCTACTACGCCGATGTCGACGGCAACATGCTGTCGTTCCCGTTCAATGCGTCGACGCCGATCCTCTACTACAACAAGGACATGTTTCGCTCGGCCGGGCTCGATCCGGACGTCGCGCCGAAGACCTGGCCCGAGGTCGGCGCGGCGGCGAAGCGGCTGCGCGCGGCCGGCATGATGTGCGGGCTCACCACGTCGTGGCCGTCCTGGATCAATGTCGAGAATTTTTCCGCCTTTCACAACCTGCCGATCGCGACCAAGACCAACGGCTTTGGCGGGCTGGACGCGCAGCTGATCTTCAACAATCCGCTCTTGGTGCGCCACATCGCCAATCTCGCGGAATGGCAGACCACCAAGGCGTTCGACTATAGCGGGCGCGGCCAGGCCGCCGAGCCGCGCTTCCAGAAGGGCGAGTGCGGCATCTTCATCGGCTCCTCCGGCACCCGCGCCGACATCAGGGCCAATGCGAAATTCGAGATCGGCTACGGCATGATGCCGTATTATCCCGACGTGCAGGGCGCGCCGCAGAACTCGATCATCGGCGGCGCCACGCTGTGGGTGCTGCGCGACCGGCCGCGCGCCGAATATGCCGGGGTGGCAAAATTCTTCGCCTATCTGTCGCGGCCCGAGGTGCAGGCCGCCTGGCACCAGAACACCGGCTACATGCCGATCACCCGCGCCGCATTCGATCTGTCCGGGACCCAGGGCTTTTACGAGCGCAATCCCGGCGCCTCGATTTCGATCGAGGAGGTCACCTTGAGGCCGCCGACCGACAATTCGAGGGGCATCCGGCTCGGCTCGTTCGTGCTGGTCCGCGACGTGATCGAGGAGGAGCTCGAGCAGGTGTTCTCCGGCAAGCGCTCCGCGCAGGCCGCGATGGACAATGCAGTAGAGCGCGGCAACCGCCTGCTGCGCCAGTTCGAGCGCGCCAATCCGGACCGGTGAGGGTGGCCGACAAGTAAGGTGAGTACGCTGCTCGGGCTCCCTCCCCCCTTGCGGGGGAGGGTTGGGGAGAGGGGTACCACACGACGTGCTCTCTCAACCTGAGCTTCGATCGCGGGGTTCGATATTGCACGAGCCGCGCGTCCACCAATCATCTCGCCCGCGGCCACCCCTCTCCCCACCCTCTCCCGCAAGGGGAGAGGGAGCCTGACTGATGTGCTCACCTCACTGGGCGCAAGCGAATCAATCCGAAGCTGCGTAGCCCGGATGCAGCCAACGGGTCGCGCGAACGCGCGCCCGACGACAAGCTCGCGAAATCCGGGGCCGCTCTTTCGGCTGACGCAGAATCCCGGATTACGCTGCGCTCCATCCGGGCTACAAGACTGTCATCGCCCGGCCTGTGCGCAATTGCGCACATGGACCGGGCGATCCAGTACGCCGCGGCCCCTCGATTCGATCACTGTCGTCTCTGGAATACTGCATCACCCGCTTTCGCGGGTGATGACACCGACCAAGGTGCGCAAATCTGAAAATGCAGCTACCACCGATCACCGACTACGACACCTACCGCGCCTGGCGCAGCGACACGTCGCGCTGGCTGCCGGTCGTGCGCGAGATCGCCGACGGCCACGGGCTTCCCTGCACTGCGCCGCATGTGTTCGCGACCGGCACCAACCTCGTCATCGGTCTCGACGGCGATCTGATCCTGAAGCTGTTTCCGCCGTTCCTGCGCGGGCAGTTCATTTCCGAACGCGCTTCGCTGAAGGAGCTGCGCGGCCGGCTCGGCCTTCCGATTCCCGAACTCGTTGCGGAGGGCGAGCGCGACGGCTGGCCTTATCTCGCCATCACCCGCCTGTCCGGCGTCGTCGGCTCGGAGGTCTGGCCGGCGCTGCCGGAGGCCGAGAAGGAGCGGGTGCTCGGCGAGATCGGCGCCGTCATCGCCGAGGTGCAGCGCGTGCCGCCGGGTGCGCTGCTTGCGATCGAGCCGCGCTGGGATGGCTTCATGCGCACCCAGATCGCGCGGTGCCGGGCCCGCCATGTGCGGCTCGGGATGCCGGCAAAATTTCTCGCAGGATTCGACGATCTCCTGCGCGACGCCGCCGAGCTGATCCCGATGCACGCGCCGCCGGTGATCCTGGTCGGCGAGTACATCCCGGAAAATTTTTTGTTGGCGCGCCGGGCCGACGGCTGGCACGTCGCCGGGCTGTTCGACTTCGGCGATGTGAAGACCGGATGGGGCGAGTACGACCTGCCTGGTCCCAGCGCCTTCATGGCGGCGGGCCATCCGCGCCGTGTCCGCAGCCTGTTCGACGGTTTCGGTATCGCGCGGGCGGACGTGACCTTCGCGCTGAAGCGGCGGCTGATGGCGCTGATGCTGCTGCACTCCGCCAGCGATCCGCTCCGGCACATCTGCATTCCGGGCTGGCCGGACCAGGCCAGTGACCTCGTGCAGTTACAGGAGCTGATCTGGCCGGACTAGTTCTGCGGGAGACTCCAGCACACCAAAAACCAAGCAGTGGGCCTGTGCCTGCTCGAATATTGAGCAATGGATCCGGCTTTGTATGCAATCTACTTCACCGGAATTGGATACCGATCCGAAGTTTCCAGTGTGATTTCAAGCGGCTAGATCGAAACAACGCGTCGTTAAGGTTTGGCACGAACCTTGCGATCCCTGTTCCAAAGCCATTTCCCCAAAAGGCATTTGGAGCATCCCATGAAGCGTCGCGATTTCCTCAAATCGGTATCTGGCTTGGCCGCGGGCGCGTTGGCGCCGACTGCGCCCGCGATCTTCTCGCCGGCCAAGGCCGACGCGCGCTCCGAGACGCTGCTGATCGTGTCCGAGGGCGGCCCGAACAATCTCGACATCCACGGCGTCGGCACCAACGTGCCCGGCTACGAGGTGTCGTGGAACTGCTACGACCGGCTGATCAGCCACGAGATGAAGAGCGGTCCGGGCGGCGTGCCCTATTACGACCGCGACAAGTTCAAGGGTGAGCTCGCCGAGGACATCAACATCGGCGACATGTCGGTCACCTTCAAGCTGCGCAAGGACGCCAAATTCCACGACGGCACACAGGTCACCGCCAAGGACGTCAAATGGTCGCTCGATCGCGCGGTCTCCGTCGGCGGCTTTCCGACCTTCCAGATGAGCGCCGGCTCGCTCACCAAGCCCGAGCAGTTCGTCATCGTCGATGACTCGACCGTGCGCGTCGACTTCCTGAAGAAGGACAGGCTGACGATCCCCGACCTCGCGGTGATCGTGCCCTGCGTCGTCAATTCCGAGCTGGTGAAGAAGAACGCCAACGAGAAGGATCCCTGGGGTCTCGAGTTTACGAAGCAGCAGACCGCCGGCTCCGGCGCCTACAAGGTGACGAAGTGGACTGCCGGCACCGAAGTGATCATGGAGCGCAACGACGCCTGGGTCGGCGGCCCGATGCCGAAGATCAAGCGCGTGATCTGGCGCATGGTGCCGCAGGCCGGCAACCGCCGCGCGCTGCTGGAGCGCGGCGATGCCGACATCTCCTACGAGCTGCCGTTCAAGGACTTTCAGGAGATGAAGGCGAACGGCAAGCTCAACGTGGTCTCGCTGCCGTTCTCCAACGGCATTCAGTATATCGGCATGAACGTCACCAAGCCGCCGTTCGACAATCCGAAGGTGCGGCAGGCGATGGCCTACGCGATGCCGTACCAGAAGATCATGGATGCGGTGCTGTTCGGCCTTGCCAATCCGATGTTCGGCGCGGCCAAGGACAAGCCGACCGAGGTCGCCTGGCCCCAGCCGACCAAATATGTCACCGACATGGAGAAGGCGAAGCTGCTGCTGACGGAAGCCGGGTACGCCAACGGCTTCGAGACCACGATCTCGTTCGACCTGAATTTCGCCGGCGTCAACGAACCGCTCTGCGTGCTGGTGCAGGAGAGCCTGGCGCAACTCGGCATCAAGACCACGATCAACAAGGTGCCCGGCGCCAACTGGCGCACAGAATTGAACAAGAAGGAGATGCCGCTGTTCACCAACGTGTTCTCGGGCTGGCTCGATTACCCCGAGTACTTCTTCTACTGGTGCTATCACGGCAACAATTCCGTCTTCAACACCATGAGCTACAAGTCGCCGGAGATGGACAAATTGATCGACGGCGCGCGCACCGCGGCCGCCACCGGCGACACCGCGGCCTACGCTGCCGACGTCAAAGGCTTCGTCGACCTTGCCTTCGCCGACGTCCCGCGCATCCCGCTCTACCAGCCCTTCGTCAACGTCGCGATGCAAAAGAACGTCACCGGCTACGAATACTGGTTCCACCGCCGCCTGGATTATCGCGCGATGGCGAAGGGGTGAGCGATGGCGCGCGACACGGCCACGGCGCTGGCTGAGTTTCCGAGTGAGGTGGGCGCTGCTCTCTCATTCCCTCTCCCCTTGTGGGAGAGGGGCAGGGTGAGGGGTAGCCACGAACTCCGATCTCGCTTGGGGCTACCCCTCTCCCCAACCCTCCCCCGCAAGGGGGGAGGGAGCCCTGCTACCACCGTTGTTGCTACTAGTAAGGTGAGCACGCCTCTCAGGCTCCCTCCCCCCTTGCGGGGGAGGGTGGGGAGAGGGGTAAGCCGCGAACGCGGAACGATGACGGTGGGCGAGATGGTGCCGCACCATGTCGCCGCCTCACGAGCGACCTCGCGTGGAATTCGATTTCGTCTGGCTTGTGAGCAAGCGGCACCCCTCTCCCCAACCCTCCCCCGCAAGGGGGGAGGGAGCCCTGCCACCGCCCGCGTGGCCTTGCATGTTGCTACGAGTGAGGTGGGCGCTGCTCTCTCATTCCCTCTCCCCTTGTGGGAGAGGGGCAGGGTGAGGGGTAGCCACGAACCCCGATCTCGCTTGGGGCCACCCCTCACCCCAACCCTCTCCCATCGCAAGTCGGGCCTGCCCGACTTGCGCAAATCGACGATGCGCAACCGGGGTAGACCCTGGTTGCGTGGGAGAGGGAGCCCTGCCACCGCCCGCGTTGCTTTGCATGTTGCTACTAGTGAGGTGAGCACGCCTCTCAGGCTCCCTCCCCCCTTGCGGGGGAGGGTGGGGAGAGGGGTAAGCCGCGAACGCGGAACGATGACGGTGGGCGAGACGGTGCCGCACCATTTCGCCGCATCACGAGCGACCTCGCGCAGAATCGGATTTCAACTCGCGGCGGAGCAAGCAGCACCCCTCTCCCCAACCCTCCCCCGCAAGGGGGGAGGGAGCCCGGCCACCGCCCGCGTGGCCTTGCATGATGCACGCGCGGAGCGCGCGTCATGCTGACCATGATCGGCAAGCGCCTCTTGTTCGCGATCCCCTCGTTGATCGGGGTCGTCATCGTCACCTTCCTGCTGACGCGCGCGCTGCCGGGCGATCCGGCGGCGTATTTTGCCGGGCCTGCGGCGACCAAGGAGGCGGTCGAGCAGATCAGGAAGAAGCTCGGCTTCGACAAGCCGCTGATCGAGCAATTCTTCCGCTACACCAACGATCTCGCGCATGGCGATTTCGGAACGTCGCTGACCACGGGCCAGCCGGTTGCGGCCGAATTGCGCAGCCGCCTGCCGGCATCGGCCGAGCTGACGCTGCTCGGCCTGCTCGTTTCGATCGTGATTGCCATTCCGCTCGGCGTGCTGGCGGCAACGCGGCCGGGCTCCTGGATCGATCATCTCTGCCGGGTCACGACAACCGCCGGCGTGTCGCTGCCCGTGTTCTTCACCGGGCTGGTGCTGGTCTACGTGTTCTATTTCCGCCTCGGCTGGTCGCCGGCGCCGCTCGGCCGGCTCGACGTGTTCTACAGCACGCCGCCGACGGTGACCGGCTTCTTCCTGATCGACACGCTGATCGCGCGGGACTTCGAGGCGTTCCGTTCAGCGCTCAACCAGTTGATCCTGCCGGCGGTGACGCTGGCGATCTTCTCGCTGGCGCCGATCGCGCGGATGACCCGCGCCTCGATGCTGGCGGTGCTCGCCTCCGACTTCGTCCGCACCGCGCGCGCCAGCGGCCTGTCGCCGGGCAAGGTGATCGTCACCTACGCGTTCCGCAATGCGATGCTGCCGGTCATCACCACGCTCAGCATGGTGTTTTCCTTCCTGCTCGGCGCCAACGTGCTGGTGGAAAAAGTGTTCGCCTGGCCCGGCATCGGCTCCTATGCGGTCGAGGCGCTGATCGCCTCCGATTTCGCCCCGGTGCAGGGTTTCGTCCTGACCATGGCGGTGATGTACGTGCTGCTCAATCTCATCATCGACATTCTCTATGGCGTGATCGATCCGCGCGTGCGGCTGGAAGGGTAGGGAGGACAGATGAGTAGCGTTGCCCCCACTGTTGAGCCGGTCGGCCCGGCACGGACCTCGGGCCTGGCCGCGATCCTCGAGCAGACTCGCTACGTGCTCGGCGAGAACAAGGTCACCGGCTTCGCCTTCGCGCTGCTGCTGGTGATCCTGTTCGCCGCGCTGTTCGGTCCCTACGTCGTTCCTTATGATCCACTCGCCTCCGACACCGCCGCCGCGTTGAAATCGCCGTCGGCCGCGCACTGGTTCGGCACCGATCAGCTCGGCCGCGACATCTTCAGCCGCGTCATTGTCGCGACGAGGCTCGATACCTTCATCGCGGTCGCCTCCGTCGTGCTGGTGTTCCTGATGGGCGGGCTCGCCGGCATCGCCGCCGGCTATTTCGGCGGCTGGACCGATCGCATCGTCGGCCGCATCGCCGACACCATCATGGCGTTTCCGCTGTTCGTGCTCGCGATGGGCATCGTCGCGGCGCTCGGCAACACCGTGCAGAACATCATCATCGCGACCGCGATCGTGAATTTTCCGCTCTACGCCCGCGTCGCGCGCGCCGAGGCCAATGTCCGCCGCAACGCCGGCTTCGTGCAGGCGGCGCGGCTGTCCGGCAACGGCGAATACCGCATCCTGTTGGTGCACATCCTGCCCAACATCATGCCGATCATGATCGTGCAGATGTCGCTGACGATGGGCTACGCCATCCTCAACGCAGCGGGCCTCTCCTTCATCGGCCTCGGCGTGCGGCCGCCGACCGCCGAATGGGGCATCATGGTCGCCGAGGGCGCCGGCTTCATGGTGTCGGGCGAATGGTGGATCGCGCTGTTCCCGGGCCTCGCGCTGATGATCGCGGTGTTCTGCTTCAATTTGCTCGGCGACGGCCTGCGCGACATCGTCGACCCGCAACGGAGGACGTGATGATGAAATCTTTCGTCCAGCGCGCGCCTCTTCGCCTCTCCCCGCCCGCGGGGAGAGGCCGGATCGCATGCAATGCGATCCGGGTGAGGGGGAGCCTCCGCGAACTCCTCAGCCAATTGTGTGCGCTGATAGATGCCCCTCATCCCAACCTTCTCCCCGTAAGAACGGGGAGAAGGAGCGCACCGCCGCAGCGGAGGACGTGATGAAGAAATCTTTCGTCCGGCGCGCGCCTCTTCGCCTCTCCCCGTCCGCGGGGAGAGGCCGGGTCGCGTTAGCGGACCGGGTGAGGGGGAGTCTCCGCGAGCTCCTCAGCCGGCTGTGTGCGCTGACAGAGGCCCCTCATCCCAACCCTCTCCCCGCAAGAGCGGGGAGAAGGGGCATACCGCCGCAGGGGAGAACGTGATGAAGAAATCTTTCGTCCAGCGCGCCCGCCTTCGCCTCTCCCCGTCTGCGGGGAGAGGCCGGATCGCATGGAATGCGATCCGGGTGAGGGGGAGTCTCCGCGAACTCCTCAGCCGGCTGCGTGCGCTGATAGACGCCCCTCATCCCAACCTTCTCCCCGTAAGAACGGGGAGAAGGGGCACACCACCGCAGCGGCGGAGGACGTGATGATCGCCCTTTCACGGTGCAATGATACCATTTTTCTACTTTGCATGGGGTTGTTTTGCGCACTTTTGCCTGACGCCTCGCGGGAGGGGCGCGCATGACCGCCCAGCCGCTGCTCGACGTGCAGGACCTCACCGTCGAATTCACCACCCGCCGCGGCATCGTCAAGGCGGTGCAGCATGTCGACATCCAGGTCGGCAAGGGCGAGACCGTCGGCATCGTCGGCGAGTCCGGCTCGGGCAAGTCGGTGACGTCGTATGCCGTGATGCGCATCCTCGATCGCGCCGGCAAGATCGCCGAGGGCTCGGTGATGTTCTCCGGCATCGACGTCAAGGCCGCGACCGAGAGCCAGATGCGCGATCTGCGCGGCCGCGAAGTCTCGATGATCTTCCAGAACCCGCGCGCCGCGCTCAACCCGATCCGCAAGGTCGGCGACCAGATCGAGGACGTGCTGCGCCAGCATGTGCAGCAGGCGCAGGTCGGCGACCGCGGCGAGAAGGCGATCGAGGCGCTGGAGCAGGTCAAGATCGCCCGTCCCCGCGAGCGCTACCACGCCTATCCGTTCGAACTGTCCGGCGGCATGTGCCAGCGCGTCGTCATCGCGCTGGCGCTCGCCTGCAACCCGCAGCTCCTGATCGCCGACGAGCCGACCACCGGCCTCGACGTCACCACCCAGAAGGCGGTGATGGATCTGATCGTCGAGCTGACCAAGCGGCGTTCGATGTCGACCATCCTGATCACCCACGATCTCGGTCTTGCCGCGGCCTATTGCGACCGCGTCGTGGTGATGGAGAAGGGCCGCGTGGTCGAGACCGCCAAATCGGCCGACATCTTCGCCGCGCCCCAGCACGCCTACACCAAGAAGCTGATGCGCGCGACGCCGCGGCTCGGCGTGTCGCTGCGCGACCTGCTGCCGGAGGAGGACGCTCCTGCCTCTCCCCGCACGCGGGGAGAGGCCGACCCGCGTAGCGGGGCGGGTGAGGGGGACTCTCCAAGCACCGCGCTCGCGGAGAGTCCCCCTCACCCCGACCCTCTCCCCGCAAGCGGGGAGAGGGAGAAGCGAAGCGGGGTCGCGGAGGAGCCCCTCCTCTCCGTCGAAAACCTGATCAAGGAATACCCGCGCCAGGGCGCGACCTCGGTGCTTTCAAAGCTGTTCGGCCGCAAGCCGCCGGTGCAGGAGGAGATCTTCCGCGCCGTCGACGGCATCAGCTTCTCGGTCGGCCACGGCGAGAGCGTCGGCCTGGTCGGCGAATCCGGCTGCGGCAAGTCGACGACGTCGATGATGGTGATGCGGCTCCTGGACCAGACCTCGGGCCGCATCGTGTTCGACGGCGAGGACATCGGCGGTATCCTCCCGCAGTCGTTCGCGCGGTTGCCGCAGCGCAGCCAGATCCAGATGGTGTTTCAGGATCCGACCGACAGCCTCAACCCGCGCTTCACCGCGGCGCGCGCGATCGCCGACCCGATCCTGCAGCTCGGCGACATCAGCGGACGCGACGCGCTACGCGCCCGCTGCGAGGAGCTCGCGCGTCTGGTCGGCCTGCCGATCAATCTGCTCGACCGCTTTCCGCATCAGCTCTCCGGCGGCCAGAAGGCCCGCGTCGGCATTGCGCGGGCGATCGCGCTGCATCCGAAGCTTGTGATCCTTGACGAGCCGACCGCGGCGCTCGACGTCTCGGTGCAGGCGGTGGTGCTCAATCTGCTGCAGGACCTCAAGCAGTCGATGGGCATGAGCTATCTGTTCGTCTCGCACGATCTCAACGTGGTGCGCCTGCTCTGCGATCGCGTCATCGTGATGCGCGCCGGCCGCATCGTCGAGCAGGGCACGTCCGAACAGGTCTTGGGCAATCCGCAGGATGCTTATACAAGGGAATTGCTGACGGCGATCCCGCATCCGCCGTTGCCGGTGCACTGACGCATGATCCGGAAAAGTGGCAACCGGTTTTCCGAATGGATCATGCGCAAAGCTAACTCGAACGGGAGTGAAATGGCCGAGCATCTCGACGATTACATCGACGCCGTCGCCAGCGCGATGGCGTTGCCGCTGGAAGACGCCTGGCGTCCTGTGGTGCGCGCCAACCTCGAGGTATCGCTGCGGCTGGCGCGGCTGGTCGACGAATTCCCGCTGCCCGACGACACCGAGTCGGCCGCGATCTATGCGGCCTGAGCGCGCGATGTCCGAGAATCCCGTTCCCATGTCGGCCGCCGAGATCGCGCAGGCGGTCTCCGGCCGCAAGATCACCGCCGTTGCGGCCACCGAGGCGGCGCTCGCGCGCATCGCGACGCATGACAAGATTCTCAATTCATTCACCGACGTCACCGCGGATCGTGCTCGTGCCAAGGCGCGGGCGATCGATGCCGCGATCGCGGCCGGTCAACCGGTGGGGCCGCTTGCCGGCGTGCCGTTCGCGGTGAAGAACCTGTTCGACGTGCAGGGTCTCTCGACCCGCGCCGGCTCGAAGATCAACCGCGACCTGTCGCCGGCGCCGCGCGATGCCACGCTGATCGAGCGGATGGAAGCGGCCGGCGCGGTCCTGGTCGGCGCGCTCAACATGGGCGAATACGCCTACGACTTCACTGGCGAGAACGTGCATGACGGTCCGTCGCGCAATCCGCACGATCCGACGCGGATGACCGGCGGCTCGTCCGGCGGCTCCGGCAGCGCGGTCGGCGGCGCGCTGGTGCCGATCGCGCTCGGCTCCGATACCAACGG
This sequence comes from Bradyrhizobium ivorense, assembly GCF_900696085.1. GTDB lineage: Bacteria > Pseudomonadota > Alphaproteobacteria > Rhizobiales > Xanthobacteraceae > Bradyrhizobium > Bradyrhizobium ivorense. The sequence goes on along the minus strand of NZ_CAADFC020000004.1, from coordinate 1,536,331 downwards.
CTCGATCCGTGTGCCGGCGTCGTTCTGCGGCATCTTCGGCCTGAAGCCGACCTACGGGCGGCTGTCGCGGGCGCGCAGCTTTCCGTTCGTGGCGAGTTTCGATCATCTCGGCCCGCTCGCGCGCACCGTGACCGATCTCGCGCTCGCCTATGATGCGATGCAGGGGCCGGATGCCGATGACGCCGCCTGCACGACGCGGCCGGTCGAGCCGGCGCTGCCGTCGTTGACCTCAGGCCTCGGCGGGCTGCGCATTGCGATCGCCGGCGGCTACTTCCAGAGCAACGTCCTTCCGGAAGCGACCGAGGCCGTCGCGCGGGTGGCAAAGGCGCTTGGCGCGACGCAGACTGTCGAGATTCCCGAAGCCGCGCGCGCCCGCGCCGCGGCCTTCATCATCACCACGACCGAGGGCGCCTCGCTGCATCTCGATCGGTTGCGCAGGCGTCCCAATGATTTCGATCCGGCGGTGCGCGACCGCCTGATCGCCGGCGCGATGATCCCGGCGGCCTATGTCGACAAGGCGCAGAAATTCCGCCGCTGGTACCGCGCCAAGGTGCTGGAGCTGTTTCAGTCGGTCGACGTGATCCTGGCGCCGGCGACGGCCGGCACCGCGCCGAAACTCGGGCAGGTCAATTTCGTGCTCGACGGTGTCGAGCTGCAGGTACGCCCCAATATCGGCATCCACACCCAGCCGATCTCGTTCATCGGCCTGCCGGTGGTGGCCGTGCCGGTGCCGCTCGAACCGCTGCCGATCGGCGTGCAGATCATCGCCGCGCCCTGGCGCGAGGATGTTGCGCTGCGGGTTGCCTGGGCGCTGGAACAGATGGGTGTCGCGGCCGCGCCGGCGCCGAGGGGAATCTAGCCATGGACATCGATCTTCCCGACGTGCTCGCCGAGGTCACCGCGCAATTCGAGCGCTACGAGAAGGCGCTGGTCACGAACGATGTGGCCGTGCTCGACGAGTTGTTCCGCAACGACAAGCGCACGCTGCGCTACGGCATCGGCGAAAATCTCTACGGCTATGAGGAGATCATGGCGTTCCGCGCCGCACGCTCGCCGGTCGGGCTGATGCGCAGGATCGACCGCACCGTGATCACCACCTATGGCCGCGACACCGCGATCGCCTCGACGCTGTTCTACCGCGACAGCACGCCCGGCAGGGTGGGCCGGCAGATGCAGACCTGGATGCGCTTCCCGGAGGGTTGGAGAATCGTCGCGGCCCATGTCAGTGTGATCGATGAGCCGCGAGCATGATCCGGAAAAGTGGATCCGGTTTTCCGGAAAGATCATGCTCAGAAACAAGGGCGCCTGAGGCATGAGCCTGGACGATCTTCCATCGCGTGCGGCACAGCCCCCCGGCGCCGAGGCCGTGCCCCGCGTCGATCGCCCGTCACAGCTCGCCGACAAGACCACCCGCGCCGAGGAGTTGCGGCTGCAGCTCGCCGACGAGATCGTGCGCGGCACGCTGCCGCCGGGCGCGGCGCTCGACGAGACCGACCTCGCGCGCCGCTTCAACGTCTCGCGCACGCCGGTGCGGGAGGCGCTGCGGCAGCTTGCCGCCAGCGGCCTGATCGATGCCCGCGCGCATCGCGGCGCCGTGGTGGCGCGGCCGTCGCTGGATCGGCTCACCGGCATGTTCGAGGCGATGGCCGAGCTCGAGGCGATCTGCGCCGGCCTTGCCGCCGAGCGGATGACGCCGGCCGAGCGCCATGCGCTGGAGGCGGTGCACGAGGAGCTGCGGGTGCTGAGCTACACCGGCAATCCCGAGCGCTTTCACGAGGTCAATGAGCGCTTCCACAACGCGATCTACGCCGGCTCGCAAAACGCCTACATCGCCGAGATCACCCTGGCGACGCGCGTGCGCGTCCAGCCGTTCCGCCGCGCCCAGTTCCGCAATCTCGGCCGTCTGGCAAAGTCCCACGCCGAGCACGACCGCGTCGTCGTCGCCATCATGCGCGGCGACAAGGCCGGCGCCGCCGCCGCGATGCGCGCCCATATCGAACAGGTGCGCGGAGAATATGAAACCTACGCGGTGTCGGTGTAGCGAGCCGTGCTCTCACCGCTCGTCATTGCGAGGAGCGAAAGCGACGAAGCAATCCATCTATCCGCATGTGCCGAGGCATGGATTGCTTCGCTTCGCTCGCAATGACGGAGGGGCTACCCCTTCACCTTCTCCGCCATGAACGTCCGCCAGCCGCCATAGGCCGAAATGTCCTTCGCGCCGGCGATCGCGGCAGGCTCGACGATAAAGCCCTTGGCCTGCCGTCCGTCCGCAAGTCGCACCGTACCGATCGACAGCGGCGGCGGGATCGCGGCGACGAATTTGCCGAACGCGGCCGGCGACATCGCCCAGAGCTCGAGCTTGATCGACGTGCCTGCGCCCGCCTCGACGCGCAGCATGCCGGGCTTCGGCGGCGTGGTGTCGAGCCTGTAGAGCTTGTAGTCCGGCGCGGTGACCGCCTCTTCCAGCAGGCTCGCATCGAGCGTCGTCAGCTCGTGGTTCAGCGCCATGCCGGAGAGATGCGCGCCGACCACCGCGATCGTGATCTCGTCGGATCCGGCCTGCGCCGGCACGGCGGCAAGCGACGGCTGCGGCAACGCTTTGCTGCCGATCGACAGCCTGGTGTCGGCATGAAACACCCGGCCGATGCTCGCAAGCTTGGCGTCGCGGCCGGTCGGCGCCAGCAGCGTGATGCCGAACGGCGCGCCGTCGGACCGCATCGCTGATGGCAGCGCCAGGCCGCAGAGATCGAGCAGGTTGACGAAATTGGTGTAGGTGCCGAGCCGGGAGTTGAGCTCGATCGGATTGGCCAGCACCTGCGCGGTCGAATAGACCGTCGGTGCGGTCGGCAGCACGATCGCGTCGAGCTCTGCAAAGGTGCGGTCGGCGACACGGCGCAGCGCCTGCAGGCGATAGAGCGCGGCGAAGGTGTCGGCTGCGGTCGGCCGCGCGCCGGCGATGGTGATCTCGCGTGTCACCGGATGGATTGCCTCGGGCGACGACGCCAAGAGATCGCGGATCACGAGATAGCGCTCGGCGACCCATGGTCCCTCATAGAGCAGCCGCGCGGTCTCGTAAAACGGCTCAAGGTCGAATTCGACCAGTGTGGCGCCGAGTGCCTGCCAGCGCTTGCACGCCTCGCCATACGCCTTCTCGGCCGCGTGGTCGCCGAAGAAGATCAACTGGCCAGCCTTGGGAATGCCGAGCGTCAGCTTCGCCGGGAATGCTGCAAGCGGCGCCAGCGGCCGATCGCGCGAGAACGGATCGGCGCCGTCGGGCCCCGCCATCGCGGCAAGCGCCGCGACTGCATCGTCGACGGTGAGCGAGAACACCGAGATGCAGTCGAGCGTGCGGCAGGCCGGCACCAGCCCCGCATTCGAGATCAACCCGAGGCTCGGCTTCAGCCCGACGATGTTGTTGAGCATCGCCGGCACGCGGCCGCTGCCCGCGGTGTCGGTGCCGAGCGCCAGCGGCACGAGGCCGGCCGACACCGCGACCGCCGAACCTGAGCTCGATCCGCCCGGCACCAGATCGGCGCGCACCGGATTCTTGGGGATGCCATAGGGCGAGCGCACGCCGACCAGGCCGGTGGCGAACTGGTCGAGGTTGGTTTTGCCGATGATGATGGCGCCGGCCGCGCGCAGTTTTGCAACCGCCGTCGCATCCTGTGCCGGCAAATAGGAATACGCCGGACACGCCGCGGTGGTCGGCAGACCCTTGACGTCGATATTGTCCTTCACCGCGACCGGCACGCTGTACAGCGGCAGCGTCGGATCCGTCAGCCGCTCGGCCTCGGCGATCGCATCCGCCTCGTCGCGCAGGCTGATGAAGATGGCGGGATCGTTGTGCTCGCGGATGCGCTGATAGCTGCGCGCCACGGTTTGCGCCGGTTTCACTGTGCCGGCGCGGTGCGCGGCGACGATTGCGGCGACAGTTTCGGTCACGTGGTTGGCCCCGTCAGATGAGCGGCAAGGCAACGGCGCCTTGCGCGAGAGATGCAGTCCGATCGAAGCAAGCAGTGTGCCATTGTGTACAATTGCCCGGCGCGTATCGTCTGGGTGATTATGTCATTGTTTCAGTAGCTTGAGTTGGCTGCCCAGAGCAGAGCGATGCGGGTTGCCGGCATGATTGCCGTATTTTTGGGCAAATCGATGAGTGTTGGCGGCAACTGCTTTGGAGCTTCCGGCTGCGATCGGATATCCGCGATTGAAGATTGTTGTCGACAACAACAATCTGGGATACGGAGCATGACAAGAGCCTGGCTGGGACCGTGCTGCTGACGCACGATCCCGCAAGACACGGGCGAGGAGGAAACCATGACGATTGCCGCCAGCCGCGGTGACGATCCGAAAAGCCTGTTCGCGACGCCCGCGATCGTGGCCGATCGCCGAGCCGACGGCAGCATCCTGGTGCGCTCCACCACGCCGCTAAAGGACAGCGCCCGCTGCGTCGGCGATTGGCTCGAGCACTGGGCGCGGCAAACGCCGGATCGCATCTTCCTCGGCGAGCGCGCCAGTGCCGAACTGCCCTGGACCACGGTCAGCTATCGCGATGCGCTCGCAATCGTGCGCGCCGCGGCGTCCTGGATTCTGGCGCAGGGGCTGAGCGCGCAGCGGCCGCTGGTCATTCTCTCCGACAACGGCATCGATCACGCGCTGTTCGCGCTGGCCGCCCAGCATGTCGGCGTGCCCTCGGCCGCGGTCTCGCCGGCCTATTCGCTGATGTCGAAAGACTTCGACAAGCTCAAGAGCATGATCGGCCTGCTCGAGCCCGGCGCCATCTATGTCAGCGGCACAAAGCCGTTCACGGCGGCGCTCGCCGCGATCAAGCCGCTGCATCGTGCCACCATCGTCAGCGGCAACCCTGACGATGCCGATGCGCTGCCGTTCCGCAGCATCGCGGCGACGCCGGAGATGCCTGATGTCGCCAACGCGTTTGCGGCCGTCACGCCGGATACGATCGCAAAGTTCCTGTTCACCTCGGGCTCGACCGGCACGCCGAAGGCGGTGATCAACACCCAGCGCATGCTGACCTCGAGCCAGCAGGCCAAGGCGCAGACCTGGACCTTCCTTGAAACCAGCGGCGACGAACTCGTTATTCTGGACTGGCTCCCCTGGAGCCACACCTTCGGCGCCAACCACAATTTCAACCTGGTGCTGCGCAACGGCGGCACGCTCTATGTCGACGGCGGCAAGCCGGCGCCCGGGCTGTTCGCGACCTCGCTTGCCAATCTGCGCAGCGTGGTGCCGACGGTCTATTTCAACGTGCCGCGCGGCTTCGACATGCTGATCGCGGCGCTGCGCACCGACGAGGCGCTGTGCCGCAAATTCTTCGACGGGACAAAATTCGCCTTCTATGCCGGCGCGGCGTTGCCGCAGAATCTCTGGGATGGGCTGGAGGAGCTGTCGCTCAAGACCGTCGGCCGCCGCCTGCCGATGGTCTCGGCCTGGGGCTCGACCGAAACCTCGCCGCTCGCGACCGACTGCCATTTCCTCGCCAAGCGCTCCGGCAATATCGGCGTGCCGATTCCCGGCACCGAGCTCAAGCTGGTGCCGTCGGGCGACAAGCTCGAGGTGCGCGTGCGTGGTCCCAACGTGACGCCGGGCTACTGGAAGGCAGCCGAGCTCACCGCGCAGGCTTTCGATGAGGAAGGCTTTTACAAAATCGGCGACGCCGTGACGTTTGCCGATCCCGAAAAGCCGGAGCTAGGCCTGTTCTTCGACGGCCGCGTCGCGGAGGACTTCAAGCTCAATTCCGGCACCTGGGTCAGCGTCGGCACGCTGCGCGTCGCCGGCATCTCGGCGCTGGCGCCGCTGGCGCAGGACATCGTCGTCACCGGCCATGGCCGCGACGAGGTCCGCTTTCTGGTGTTCCCGAATCTCGCCGCCTGCCGCGCGCAGGCTGGGCTGCCGGAGGGCGCGGACGCGAAAGATGTGATCGGCCATCCGGCCGTCCGTTCCGCGATCGCGCAAGGGCTGGCAAAGCTGAAGGCGCAGGGCGGACATTCCTCCGGCCACGCCACCCGCGCGCTGCTGCTCGCCGAGCCGGCCTCGGTCGACGGCGGCGAGATCACCGACAAGGGTTACATCAACCAGCGCGCGGTGCTGACCCGCCGCGCTGCGGCAGTGGCGGTATTGGAGGATGATGCGTCGTCCCAACCGATTGTGTGCGCGAGCACCGGCGGAAGGGTTCCCTCCCCCCTTGCGGGGGAGGGTTAGGGAGAGGGGTGCCACACGGCGCGTCCTCTCAGCAGTGTTTGGTGCTTTCGACGACGATTGCGAAAGCGGGATTGCATTGATCATCTCGCCCGGGGCTTACCCCTCTCCCCAACCCTCCCCCGCAAGGGGGGAGGGAGCCTGACGAGCGTGCTTCCCTGACCTGATGACCAATGTCACAACTCTGTCCGCTCATGACTTGCGGCAACGCGTCATCGCGTTTTTAGTTGCCATGGCAACTAAGCTGTGCAAGTTTCCGGGCTAACCAGCAGGGGCCGGTCAACGGCCACGCGTTGTCGGAGGAAACAATATTGCGCGGTAGGGCGCGAACAGCACGGACCGGCGAAAGTCCTGGGAGCGCTGCGGCATCGCAGGATGCCGCGCCCGGCCGCGCGCGCTCAGTTCGTGCTTTGCCCGGTCACGGCGCCGAGATTCTCGTGCAGCCGGCGCAGCAGGTCGATCAGCACCTCGCGCTCGTCCTTTTTCAGGCAGGACAGCAGCCGCCGCTCGCGTTCCAGCGCCGCGACGATGACCTTGTCATGGATGGCGCGGCCGCGCGCCGTCAGCGTGATCGAATGGGTGCGGCCGTCGTCGGGGGCGGTGCGGATCGTCAGCAGGCCGCGCTTTTGCAGCGCCGCGAGGTTGCGGCTGACCGGCGCCTTGTCGAAGCCGATCACCTGGCAGATCCGGGAGGCCGGAATCCCGGGCTCGATCGCAAGCTGCGATATGATCCGCCACTCGGTGACGTTGACCCCGAAATTCTTCTGATAATAGGCAGTCGCGCTGTTCGACAGCTTGTTGCCGATGAAGGTGATGAACGCCGGCACATAGCGGTTGAGGTCGAGCAGCAGGCCGCCGGCGGCGTCTGCGGGGTCGACCGGTCTCGGCCGGCGGGGCTTTCGGGGGAGGGGCTGGCTGCTCATTTCTCAAATCATCGCTGCGAATTGCACCGGGAGCAATAGACATGCGGTGCAACTTGACAAGATCAAACCTCGGGAGGTCCCGATGACTGCACAAGCCGGCACGTCCGTTCCGCATCTCGACGTCGACCCGTTCGCGCTCGAGTTCTTCGCCGACCCGTTCCCGACCCATGAGCGGCTGCGCGAGGCCGGGCCCGTGGTTTACCTCGACAAGTGGAACGTCTATGGCGTGGCGCGCCATGCCGAGGTCCATGCGGTGCTGAACGATCCCGCGACGTTCTGCTCCAGCCGCGGCGTCGGCCTGAGCGATTTTTCCAAGGAGAAGCCATGGCGGCCGCCGAGCCTGATCCTGGAGGCCGACCCGCCTGCCCATACCCGCACCCGCGCGGTGCTGAGCGCGGTGTTGTCGGCGAGCGTGCTGAAACCGCTGCGCGAGCGATTTGCCGCCGCCGCGGAGGCCCGCGTCGATGCCCTGCTGGAGAAGCGCCGTTTCGACGCGATCGAGGATCTCGCCGAAGCCTATCCGTTGTCGATCTTCCCCGATGCGCTGGGCCTGAAGCCGGAAGGCCGCGAGCATCTGCTGCCCTACGCGAGCCTGGTGTTCAACGCCTTCGGGCCGCCGAACCAGCTCCGCCAGGAGGCGATCGAGCGGTCGGCGCCGCACCAGGCCTACATTGCCGACCAGTGTCAGCGCGACAATCTCACCCCGGGCGCCATCGGCGCCTGCATCCACGCCCACGTCGACAGCGGCGCCATTACGGCCACGGAGGCGCCGCTGCTGGTGCGCTCGCTGCTGTCGGCCGGTCTCGATACCACCGTCAACGGCATCGGCGCGGCGGTCTATTGCCTGGCGCGTTTCCCCGACCAGTTCGAGAGGCTGCGCGGCGATCCGACGCTGGCGCGCAACGCCTTCGAGGAAGCGGTGCGGTTCGAAAGCCCGGTCCAGACCTTCTTCCGCACCACCACCCGCGACGTGGAGCTCAGCGGGGCCACGATCCCGGAAGGCGAGAAGGTGCTGATGTTCCTCGCCGCCGCCAACCGTGATCCGCGGCGCTGGGACAAGCCCGACAGCTACGACATCACCCGCCGCACCTCCGGCCATGTCGGTTACGGCTCGGGCATCCACATGTGCGTCGGCCAGCTCGTCGCCCGCCTCGAAGGCGAGGTGATGCTGGCGGCGCTGGCGCGGCGCGTCGCCAGCATCGAGATCACCGGCGAGCCGAAGCGCCTTTTCAACAACACGCTGCGCGGGCTCACCAGCCTGCCGGTCGAGATCACACCGGCCTGACGAACTGGCTGGCTCAGGAACGACACAAGGGAGGGGATACGATGAGGGGCTTTGGGATCGGTCTGGCGCTGGCAGTGGCATGTGCCGCGGGCAGCGCGCGTGCGGAAATTTCCGGCGACGTGGTGCGCGTCGGCGTGCTCAACGACATTTCCGGCATCTTCCAGGACACTAACGGCATGGGCTCGGTGGAAGCCGCGCGCATGGCGGCGGAGGATTTTGGCGGCGGCGGCAAGGGCATCAAGGTCGAGATCGTCTATGCCGACCATCAGAACAAGGCCGACGTGGGCTCTGCGATCGCGCGCAAATGGCTCGATGTCGAAGGCGTCGACGCCATCGTCGACGTGCCGAACTCGGCGGTCGGCCTCGCGATCAACACCATCCTGCGCGACAGCAAGATGACGTTCCTGGCCTCGTCGACCGCGAGCTCGGACCTCACCGGCAAAGCCTGCTCGCCGAACACCATTCAGTGGGTCAACGACGCCTGGGCGACCGGCAACACCACCGCGGCCGCGATGATGCAGCGCGGCGGCAAGGACTGGTATTTCGTCACGGTCGACTACGCGCTCGGCAAGGGCATCGAGGCCGAGGCGACCAACTACATCGAGAAGCACGGCGGCAAGGTGCTCGGCTCCAGCAAGCACCCGCTCGGCACCTCCGACTTCGCCTCCTTCCTGCTGCAGGCGCAGAGCTCCAAGGCCAAGGTGATCGGCCTCGCCAATGCCGGCGGCGACACCATCAACGCGGTGAAGCAGGCGGCCGAATTCGGCATCCAGCAGGGCGGCCAAACCATGGTGGCGTTCCTCTTGTTCGTGAACGACATCCACGGCATGGGCCTGAAGGTCGCGCAGGGCCTGCAGCTACTCGAGGCTTTTTACTGGGACATGAACGAGGACACCCGCGCGTTTGCAAAACGTTTTGCGGCGCGCCCCGGCATGAACGGCAAGATGCCGAGCGGCAACCAGGCCGGCGTCTACGCCTCGACGCTCGCCTATCTCAACGCCGTCGCCGCCACCGGCAGCGACGACGCCAAGGCCGTGGTGCCGCAGATGAAGACCTTCAAGGGCAACGACAAGCTGTTCGGCGAGACCACGATCCGCCAGGACGGCCGCGTCATCCACCCGATGTATCTGTTCGAGGTAAAGAAGCCGGAAGAGTCGAAGTACCCTTACGACTACTACAAGCAGATCGCGACGATCCCCGCCGAGCAGGCATTCCGCCCGCTGGCGGACGGCGGCTGCTCGCTGGTGAAGTGAGCAGCGCGTACCGCGGCTCTGCTCTAAGTAAGGAGCGCACCGGCGAGTGGGCTCCCTCCCCCCTTGCGGGGGAGGGTTGGGGAGAGGGGTACCACACGGGTGGTCTCAACATGAGCTTCGACGATACGCGGTTGGAATCGCACGAGCGACGCGTCTATCGATCAACTCACCCGCGGCCACCCCTCTCCCCACCCTCTCCCGCAAGGGGAGAGGGAGCCTGACTATGGTGCTCACCTCACTTGCGCGCGTGACGCCTATTGCGCGACCTTGCTGCTGCCCTGGGTGATCAGCCGCGCGGCGCGCTGGTTGCGGGCGTGGATCCAGAGCCAGTTCAGCGCGACCGCGATGCGGTTGCGCAGGCCGATCAGGAAGTAGATGTGGGCGATGCCCCAGATCCACCACGCCAGCGCGCCGCGCAGCTTCATCCAGCCGAAATCGATCACGGCGAGCCGCTTGCCGATCTGGGCGAGGTTGCCGGCGTGCTTGTAGCGGAACGGCGGCAGCGTCTCGCCGTTGAGCCGCGCCTTGATCAGCGCCGCGGCGTAGCGGCCCTCCTGCTTGGCGGCCGGCGCGATGCCGGGCACCTGCTTGCCGTCGGGGCCCTTGATGGTGACAGTGTCGCCGACCGCGAAAATTTCGGGATGGCCGGGCACGGTCAGATCAGGCTCGACCTGCAGCCGCTGCGCGCGGTCGGCCGGCGCGCCCAGCCATTCGGCGGCGCGCGAGGCACGCACGCCGGCGGCCCAGACGATGGTGCGCGCCGCAAGCTTGTTGCCGCCATAGACCACGCCGTCGGCGGTGCATTCGGTGACGGGCTGACCGAGCACCACCTCGACCCCGAGGCTCTCCAGCGCGCGCTGTGCATAGGCGGAGAGATCATCCGGAAACGCCGGCAGCACGCGCGGGCCGGCCTCGATCAGCACCACGCGCGCCATCCGCGTGTCGATATGGCGGAAGTCGCGCGGCAGCGTGTCCCGGGCGAGGTCGGCGATGGTGCCGGCCATCTCGACGCCGGTCGGGCCGGCGCCGATCACGACAAAGGTCAGCAGTGCCGCGCGCACCTCCGGATCGGTCTCGCGCTCGGCGCGCTCGAACGCGACCAGGATGCGCCGCCTGAGCGTGGTGGCGTCCTCCAGCGTCTTCAGTCCGGGCGCGAACGGCTCCCATTCGTCATGGCCGAAATAGGCGTGGCGCGCGCCGGTGGCGAGGATCAGCGTGTCGTAGGGAACGCTGCCGCCGTCGTCGAGCAGCACGCGCTTGTTCGCCGCGTCGACGCCGCCGACATTGGCAAACAGCGTCGTCACTTCGGGCCGGTCGCGCAGCAGATAGCGGATCGGCCAGGCGATCTCGCTGGTCGCCAGCGACGCGGTCGCGACCTGGTAGAGCAGCGGCTGGAACAGATGATGGTTGCGGCGGTCGATCAGCGTGATCTCGACCGGCGCGCCCTTGAGCCCGAAGGCGGCTTCGAGCCCGCCGAAACCGGCGCCGACGATCACCACGCGATGGGGTCTGGCCGGCGCTTGCGTCATCTGATGTCGCCTCGGTTCCGAACGGCTTCGTCATTCGATTATGTATTCATTCGCAGCCTCATTCCAATACGCATTGCCTGATCGCCCGATAGCGAAAGCCAATCGCTGCAAGCCTTACGCATCCTGCGGCGTGGCGGTGGCGGCGACAACGCGCCGCCGCGTCGGCAGGAACAGTCCCGCGACCGCGCCGGCCAGTGACAGCGTTGCCGCAAGGCTCATCGCCGCCGCGAATCCGCTGCTGAAATGTCCGGATGAATCGGCGGCACCATTGGCGGAGAAACTCGCCACCAGCGCCGCGATGCCGAACATCCCGCCGAGGAAGCGGCCCATGTTGAAGATGCCCGACGCCTTGCCCATCTCGCTGACCGCGACCGCGCTCAGCACCGCGTTCTGCGCGGCCGGCATCGCCATCGACACGCCGACGCCGGCAAGCACCAGCGGCGCGACCAGGGCGGAATAGGATACGGCCGGGCTCACGATCTCGCTGATCCAGCCGAGACCGATCGCCTGCATCAGCAGCCCGGTGACGACCAGCGTGCGCTCGCCGAACCGGTTGACGGCGGCGCCGGCGATCGGCGCCGTGACGAACAATGTCGCGGTCCATGGTACCAGACGGAGCCCGGCGCCGAAGGCGTCGAAGCCGAGCGCGATCTGCAGGAACTGCGGCAGCAGGAACAGAACGCCGTACATCGCGGCATAGAACAGCACGCTGGCAGCTATGCCGGACGCAAACGGTCGTGCCGCGAACAGGCGCATCGGCACCATCGGGCTGCTCGCACGCAGTTCCCACAGCACGAACGTCACAGCCAGCGCGGCGCCGGCGATCAGCGCGCCGGTCACCTCCGCGCTTGCCCATCCGACGCTGTTGCCGCGCAAGAGAGCCCAGACCAGCGCCAGCGCGGCGAGCGCGACCATCGACAGTCCGGCGACGTCGAGCGGCGCTGGCACGCCAAAACTTTCGCGCAGCCGCGCCATCACCAGCGCGATCGCGACCAGGCCGATCGGCAGGTTGATCCAGAAGATCCAGCGCCAGCCGAGATGCTCGGTGATGAAGCCGCCGATCGCCGGGCCGATGATCAACGCGCAGCCGGTGATGCCGCTGAAAATGCCGAGCGCGCGGGCGCGCTCCTCGCGGCCAAACGCGCCGCTGAGGATCGCCATCGCCAGCGGCATCACCAGCGCCGCGCCGGCGCCCTGCAAGGCGCGCGCAGCGATCAGCGCCGCGGCGTTGCCGGCCAGCGCGCAGGCCGCGGATGCCACGACGAACAGCGCGATGCCGGCCGCGAACATCCGGCGCCGCCCGAAACGGTCGCCGAGCGCAGCGCCAGTCAGCAGCAGCACCGCGAAGGTCAGATTGAAGGCGTTCACAGTCCATTGCAGCGTCTCCACCGGGCTGCCGAAATCGGCGCGGATGGTCGCGAAGGCCGTGGTCATGATCATGGCGTCCAGCGCCATCATGAAGGATGCCAGCGCGGTGAGGCCGAGCACCCAGCGCTGTTCGGCGCGCTGCTGAGGGGTCTGCATGGTCGTTCTCCGTTGGCGTGCCGCAGGGTTGCGGCGCGCTTCGTCGGCAAGGACGATCCGGAACGGGCAAAGGATGCGGGGCAAAATTGTTTTTGCCGGACCGCATCCTTTGCCGGCCGGCAAACGTCCTTGGGGGTGACGCGGCCTTTCAGCGGCCGCCAAACCAGGCCAAGGAAGCTGCGATGAGACGGACCCTGATCAGGTACAAGGCGAAACCGGAGATGGCGGAGAAGAATGCCGAGCTGGTTTCGGCGGTGTTCGCCGAGCTGAAGGCGGCAAGCCCGGACGGCGTGCGTTATCTGACGCTGCGGCTGGAGGACGACACCTTCATCCACATGGTCGAGACCGCGGCCGCGGACGGTTCGAGCCCGATCCCGAAGCTGGCCGCGTTCCAGGCCTTCCAGGACGGCATCCGCGATCGCTGCGCCGAGCCGCCGCTGGTTCGCAGTGCGGTGATCGTCGGCAATTATCGTATGCTGGATGAGCCGTGAACCGGCGAGCCATCAACCGATCCGGCGGAGCCATCATGACGTCACCACCTCAGATGCCCCGAGCCGACGTCGACGCGCTGCTCGCGGCGTTGCGGCCCAGGCTGCATCGCTATTGCGCGCGCATGGTCGGCTCGGTGATCGACGGCGAGGATGTGCTGCAGGACGCGCTGATCAAGGCGGTGGAGGCGTTCGCGTCCGCCGCCCCGATCCAGAACGTCGAGGCCTGGCTGTTCCGGATCGCCCACAACACCGCGCTCGATTTCCTCAGGCGGCGCAACCGCCAGGACGCGCTCCACGCGCCGGAGGAGGTGGACATGATGGCCGGAGAGCTTGACGACATCGCCCGCCGCGAGATCGCCGCGAGCAGCCTGCGCACCTTCATGCGCCTGCCGGTGGCGCAGCGCGCCAGCGTGATTCTGATGGATGTGCTCGGTTGCTCGCTGCAGGAGGTCTGCGGCATCATGGACTTCAGCCTGCCGGCAGTGAAGGCGGCGCTGCATCGCGGCCGCACCCAGCTGCGCGTGCTGGCGCAGGAGCCGGACGACGCGCCGCGGCCCGGCCTGTCGGAGGCTGATCGCAGCCGGCTGAACGCCTATGTCAGCCATTTCAATGCCCACGACTTCGATGCCGTCCGCGCCATGATTGCCGACGACATCAGGCTCGAGCTCGTCAACCGGACGCGCCTGAACGGCAAGGCCGAGGTGTCGCGCTACTTCACCAACTATTCACGCGCCACCGATTGGCATCTGGTGCCGGGGCAGGTCGAAGGACGTCCTGCGATTCTTGTGTTCGACCCGGCCGCGCCGGGTGCTGCGCCGAAATCATTCATGCTGCTCGCCTGGTCCGCCGACAAGGTCGCCGCGATCAGGGATTTCCGCCACGCCGCCTACGCCATCGACGGCGCTGATTGGGCGGTGGATGAGGGGTGATCGTCATTGCGAGGAGCGAAGCGACGAAGCAATCCATGCTTCCGCGTATGAGGCTCGATGGATTGCTTCGCGGAGCCTGTCATCGGGCGCGCGTTCGCGCGACCGGTTGGCTCGCAATGACGCGGAAAGAGTCTCGTTACCGCGCCTTGCCGCCGAATTCGCCGCCGGCGATCCGGGCGATGCGGCTCGTGGCTGCGGCTGGTGGCACGCTTGGCCAGGCGCCGTCACTGCCGGCATCGTCCGGCTCCTGTTCCTTGTAGAGGCCGCCACTCGGCCAGAACAGCAGGACGAGATTGAGCGCAGCATTGGCAAGCGCGCCGACCGCCGTGCCGGTGTGCTGGTAGGTCAGGGCATATTCCGGGAATTTTTGCGCGACGGTCCAGTCGATCACCATGAGGGCGATCCACCCGGCCATCACGCAGACCGGATCCCATCCGATGTCGCGCACGCGCATCGATTGCAGCATGAAGCAGATCACGAGCACGCCGTAGAAGGCGAACAGTAGCGGCTGGCTGGCCGATGCCTGCGCCAGCAGCACATCCATCCTGCCGCTCGACGGCACGTTGCCGGTGGCCCCGTAGGCCAGCATCACAAAGCCGACGCCGACCACGAAGGAGGAGAAGAAGAAGGCCAATCGGCCCATCCTGGCGTTGAAGCCGAACAGGTAATTCAACATGTGAAACGCCCCTATCCGGCCGACCCTCGCTTCGGAATGCTTTCCGGACCATGAAGGGACGGCCGGCCGGCGGGGGCGTGGTTTCCGATCGCTTTCCCGAATGCGTAAATCTCGCTCGACCCGCCTCGAGCGGCTTGGGCCTGCGACAATCGTTGCCCTCGCAACCGGCATTATATTTCTTGCCATGGCCGGATTGGACGAATTATGGTGCAAGGTGCTGGGGTATGCGCCGAAGGTTCTAACGCCGGGCCCTCGGTTCGTGCTTGCTGCAGAGTTGCGATTTCGCGCACAAAACAGATCATGAGAACCGCGCGGACAAGCGCGGCGCCAGACCGGCTTCCAAGGGCTGCGAAGGGCTGGCGGGACATTTTGGTTGAGGAGGGGAGTGAATATGAAAAAGGCATTTTGGCTGGCAGGCGCCATGGGTTTGGCGCTGGCGCAGCCCGCGACGGCGGCTGACAGCGTCAAGATCGGCTTCGTCTCGACCTTCAGCGGCCCGACCGCCGTGATCGGCAACGACATGCGCAATTCGTTCGAGCTCGCGCTCGACCATCTCGGGCGCAAGATCGACGGCAAGCCGGTCGAGGTGATCTACGAGGACGACCAGCAGAAGCCCGATGTGGGCAAGCAGAAGACCGAGAAGCTGATCCAGTCCGACAAGGTCGATTTCATCGTCGGCTATATCTGGTCGAACGTGCTGCTGGCCTCGCTGAAGACCGCGGTGGATTCCAAAACATTCCTGATCTCGGCCAATGCCGGTCCGTCGCAGCTCGCGGGCGAATTGTGCTCGCCCTATGTGTTCTCGACCTCCTGGCAGAACGACCAGACGCCCCAGGCCATGGGCACCTACATGACCCAGAAGGGCGTCAAGTCGGCGTTCCTGATCGGCCCGAACTATGCCGCAGGCAAGGACATGCTCGCGGGCGTCAAGAGCACTTTCAAGGGCCAGGTGGTCGGCGAGGAGTATACGGTGTGGCCGAGCCAGCTCGACTTCTCGGCCGAACTGACCAAGGCGCGCAACTCGGGCGCGGAATCGATCTTCGTGTTCTATCCGGGCGCCGCCGGCGTCCAGTTCCTCAACCAGTACACCCAGGCCGGCATCAAGCAGCAGATCCCGCTCTATACCGCCTTCACCATCGACGAAACGACGCTGCCGCTGCAGAAGGACAATGCGATCGGCGTTCCCGGCACCCAGCAATGGGTCAACGACCTGCCGAACGAAGAGAACAAGAAGTTCGTCGCCGACTACCGCAAGAAGTATCCCGGGCTGCGCCCGTCGTTCTACGGTGCACAGGCCTATGATGCGGCCAACCTGATCAACAGCGCTGTCATCGCGGTGAAGGGCGACCTCACCAAGAAGGACGCGATGAAGGCGGAGATGGAGAAGGCGAACTTCAAATCGGTGCGCGGTCCGTTCAAATACGGCAACAACCACATCCCGATCCAGAACTTCTATCTGCAGGACGTGGTCAAGGACGCCGACGGCCAGCTCTCGCTGAAGACGGTTGCGACCATCGTCAAGGACGATCAGGATCGCTTCCACGACAAGTGCCCGATGAAATAACCACTGGGCAATCTTTGGCCCGCGGCTTGCTTTATCTTCACCTCGCCCCGCTTGCGGGGAGAGCATAGGCCGCCTCCGGCGGCCGTTCTTGAAGAAGGACGCCGAAGCATAGCTTCGGCTATGTGCGAAGCAATCGGGTGAGGGGGACTCTCCGCGAATCTAATCTGTGGAGATAGCCCCTCACCCCGCCCTCTCCCCGCAAGAGCGGGGCGAGGGAGAACAACAAGCCGTATAAGCGGCGGCGTGCTCGCGCTGCCGCTGTTTTCATTTGAAGGTGACGTAGCCTCACGATGTATCTTGTCATCGAACAACTGCTGAACGGCCTGCAATTCGGGCTCCTGCTGTTCCTGCTGGCGGCCGGCCTGACGCTGGTGTTCGGCATCATGGACTTCGTCAACCTGGCGCACGGCTCGCTCTACATGATGGGCGCCTATTTCGCCGCGACCTTCGTAGCCTGGACCGGCAGTTTTGTGCTCGGCGCGCTGCTGGCGCTTGGCGCCACGCTGCTGCTCGGCATCGTGCTCGAATTCAGCGCGCTCAGACATCTCTACGGCCGCGACCACCTCGACCAGGTGCTGGCGACCTTCGGCCTGATCCTGTTCTTCAACGACGCTGTCAGGCTGATCTGGGGCCCCGCCGGCCTGGCGCTGCCGCTGCCGACCTGGCTGACAGTGCCGGTGCAGATCATCCCGGGTGTCTACTATCCGGCCTACCGGCTGATGATCATTCTGGTCGCGCTCGCGGTCGCCGCGCTGCTCTACCTCGTCGTGATGCGCACCCGCGTCGGCATGCTGATCCGCGCCGGCGCCTCCAACCGCGAGATGATCGGCGCGCTCGGCATCAACATCAAGCTGCTGTTCACGCTGGTGTTCGGCCTTGGCGCCGCGCTCGCCGGCCTTGCCGGGCTGATGCAGGCGCCGATTCTCACCGTGCAGATCGGCATGGGCGAGAACATTTTGATTTTGGCCTTCGTCATCATCGTGATCGGCGGCATCGGCTCGATCCGCGGCGCCTTCATGGCCGCGATCTTCGTCGGCATGATCGATACGCTTGGCCGCGCCTTCCTGCCGGATCTCTTGCGCAAGGTCTTGAGCGGCGCGGCGGCCTCGACCGCGGCGCCGGCGCTGTCCTCGATGCTGATCTATCTGTTGATGGCGATCGTTCTCGTGGTCCGGCCTGAAGGGCTGTTTCCGGCGGCCAAACGATGAAGCCCAAGCTCAACGCCTCCAGCGCCGTCGCGGCGCTCGTCTGCGCCGCCCTGGTGCTGCTGCCGGTCTATTCGGCGGCGACCGGAAACATCTTCATCCTCACGCTGTTCACCCGCATCGTGATCTTCGCGCTGGCCGCCGCCAGCCTGAACCTGATCATGGGCTATGGCGGCATGATGAGTTTTGGCCACGCCGCCTATCTCGGCATCGGCGGCTATGCGGTCGGCATTCTCGCCGCCGAGGGCATCGGCTCCGGCTTCATCCAGTGGCCGGTGGCGCTCGCGGCCTCGGCGCTGTTCGCGCTGGTGGTCGGCGCGCTCAGCCTGCGCACCCGCGGCGTCTACTTCATCATGATCACGCTCGCCTTCGCGCAGATGGCCTATTACATCACCTCCGGCCTGTCGCGTTATGGCGGCGACGATGGCCTCACCGTCTACAAGCGCAGCGATTTCGCCGGCCTGATCAACCTGTCGGACCGCAACCAGTTCTATTATCTCTGCCTCGCCTGCCTGTTCGGCGGCCTCTATCTGATCTGGCGCATCGTCAATTCGCGATTCGGCCTTGTCGTGCAGGGCGTCCGCTCCAACGAGCAGCGCATGCAGGCGATCGGCTTCCATGCCAACCGCTACCGCCTGGTCTGCTTCGTCATCGCCGGCACCATCTGCGGCCTCGCCGGCGCGCTGCTCGCCAACAACACCGATTTCGTCAGCCCGGCCGTGATGTACTGGACCCGCTCCGGCGACCTGATGGTGATGGTGATCCTCGGCGGCATGGGCTCGCTGTTCGGTCCGGTGATCGGTGCGATCGTCTATCTCCTGCTCGAGGAGCTGCTGTCGCAGTTCACCGAGTATTCGGGACTGATCCTCGGCCCCGTGCTGCTGCTGATCGTGCTGTTCGCGCGCGGCGGCATCATGGGCCTGCTCGGGAGGATGAGCCGTGGTTGAATCATTGCTCCGCGTCGACAATCTGGTGCGCCGCTTCGGCGGCATCACCGCGACCGACAATTTGTCGATGGAAGTCGTGCCGGGCGAGCTGCACGCCATCATCGGCCCCAACGGCGCCGGCAAGACCACGCTGATCAGCCAGCTCACCGGACAATTGATGCCGAATTCCGGCACCATCCATTTCGGCGGCCGCGACGTCACGGGGCTGCCCTCCTACAAGCGCAGCCGGCTCGGGCTGGCGCGCTCGTTCCAGATCACCTCGCTGCTGAAGGATTTTTCCGCGATCGACAACGTCGCGCTCGCAGCCCAGGCGCATGACGGCCACTCCTTCCGCTTCTGGGGCAATGCGCGCAAGGAGAGACATCTGCGCGACGCCGCGCGGGCTGCGCTGGAGCGCGTCGGCCTCGGCAAGCGTGCCGATATCGTGGTGTCGCAGCTCAGCCATGGCGAGCAGCGCGAGCTCGAGCTCGCGGTCGCGCTCGCGACCAAGCCCAAGCTGCTGCTGCTGGACGAGCCGATGGCCGGCCTCGGCGTCACCGAATCGGCGCGGATGGTTTCCCTGCTCAAGGAGCTGCGCAAGGAAGTCACCATCGTGCTGGTCGAGCACGACATGGAGGCGGTGTTCGCGCTCGCGGACCGCATCACGGTCTTGGTCTATGGCCGCGTCATCGCCTGCGACGTGCCGGACGCGATCCGCAAGCACGACGAGGTCAAGCGCGCCTATCTCGGCGAACAGCATGCGGTGACGCGTCATGGCTGACAATCTGCTCGAAGTCGATGCGATCGAGACCTGCTACGGGCTGAGCCAAGTGCTGTTCGGCTTGTCGCTGCAGATCAAGGCCGGCGAGATGGTCGCGCTGATGGGCCGCAACGGCATGGGCAAGACCACGACCATCCGCTCGATCATGGGCCTGACGCCGGCCCGCGCCGGCGCCATCCGCTTCGCCGGCGAGGCGGTGCGCGGCCTGCCGTCCTACAAGATCGCAAAACTCGGCATCGGCCTCGTGCCGGAGGGACGCCAGATCTTCCCGAACCTCACGGTGCGCGAAAACCTCGTCGCCGCCTCGGGCAATCGGCTCGGCGCCTCCGATCCCTGGACGATCGAGAAGATCCACGCCCTGTTCCCGCGGCTCGCCGAGCGCACCAGCAACATGGGCGTCACGCTGTCCGGCGGCGAGCAGCAGATGCTGGCGATCGGCCGCGCGCTGATGACCAATCCGAAGCTCCTGATCCTCGACGAGGCGACCGAAGGCCTCGCGCCCTTGATCCGCGACGAGATCTGGAGCTGCCTGTCGATGCTGAAGGGCCGCGGCCAATCGGTGCTGGTGATCGACAAGAACGTCGAAAACCTCGCCCGCATCGCCGACCGCCACTACATCATCGAGCGCGGCAAGACGGTGTGGAGCGGGACGAGCGAACAGCTGATCGCCGAGCCCGATCTGCAGCACAAGTATCTGGGGATTTAGCCTGAGGCGAAGTCTTTCACCGTCATCCTGAGGCGCGAGCCCTTGCGAGCCTCGAAGGATGCACGGCCACCATCCGGGCCGATTCATCCTTCGAGGCTCGCCGAAGAGGCTCGCACCTCAGGATGACGGGTTGGGCAGTGGTGCAACATACCCCGGCGTCGTCCCGACCTTCGCCGGGACGACAAAACTCAAAACATCTCGAAATATTCGCGCTGCTCCCAGTCCGAGACCTCGGCCTGGAAGCGCTCGATTTCCGCGTTCTTGATGTGGACGTAGTAGTCGACGAACTCCGGCCCCAGTGCCTGGCGGAAGAACGGATCGTCGTCGAGCGCGAACACCGCCTCGCGCAGCGACTTCGGCAGCAGCGCGGCCTTGGTCTCGTAGGGCGTATCGGCCGACGGCCCGGGATCGAGCTTGCGGTCGACGCCGTCGAGGCCGGAGAGGATTTGCGAGGCCATGTAGAGATAGGGATTCGCCGCCGGCTCGCCGATCCGGTTCTCCAGCCGCGTCGCGGAATCGCCGGCGCCGCCGAGCACGCGAATCATCACGCCACGGTTGTCGCGGCCCCAGATCGCGCGGTCCGGCGCCAGCGAATAGGAGCGGTAGCGCTTGTAGCCGTTGATGGTCGGCGTCGTGAACACGGTGGATGCGCGGGCATGCTCGATCAGGCCGGCGAGCCAGGCGCGGCCGAGCGGGCTCAGGGGTTCGCCGGTCTCCTTTGCCATGAACACGTTCTCGCCGCCCGCGCGCGACACCAGCGACTGGTGCAGGTGCCAGCCGGAGGCAAACACATTCAGTAGCTTCGGCCGGCACATGAAGGTGGCGTGAGTGCCGTGGCGGCGCGCGATCTGCTTCACCGCGGAGCGGAACAGCACCATGGTGTCGGCCGGCGCGAGGCCTGTGGTCGGTGCGAAGGTGAATTCGCACTGGCTCGGGCCAAACTCGACCTCGACCGAGCGCAGCGGCAGGCCGAGCGCGATGATGTCGCGGCGGATGCTCTCGAGCGCCGGCTCCATCAAATCGTAGCGCTGCTCGGAAAGATACTGGTAGCCGTGCCACAGCAGGCTGACATCGGGCGGCCGTCCGGGCTGGCCGGCATCCTCCGGCGCCATATGGGCGTCGTTGAGCTTGAACAGATGGAATTCAACCTCGAGGCCGGCGACGAAGTCGTAGCCGCGGCTGGTGAGCTGATCGAGCACCTTGCGGTACAGATTGCGGGTTGCGAACGGCACCGGCCGTCCGTCGCTGAAATGGAGATCGCAGAGCAGCCAGCCGGTGTTTTCGGCCCAGGGCAGCACGCGGAACGTGGTGGGGTCGGCGACCATCAGCACGTCGGCCGCGCCCTCCATCTCCTTCATGCCGAAACCGCCGCCGGCGCTGAACACCGGAAACACCGTCTTGTGCGAGGTGTCCTTGGCCAGCAGCGACGTGGTGATGGAGCAGCCGCCTTCCAGCGCGCGCACCGCTTCGGACGCGATCAGCGTCTTGCCGCGCAAGATGCCGTGCTGGTCGGGGAACGACAGGCGGATGACTTCGAGGTTTTTCTCCTCGACGATGCGGCGGAGGCGGTTGGCCGCCTCCTTCTGCTCATCCGACCACAGCCCATGGCGCTCGACGAAGCTCACGGCGTCGCTCCTTCTTCTCCCTCGCCCCGCTCTTGCGGGGAGAGGGTCGGGGTGAGGGGCTCTCTCCACAGGGGTGATCTGTCGATAGACCTGTACCCCCTCACCCGGATCGCTGACGCGATCCGACCTCTCCCCGCAAGCGGGGCGAGGTGAAGGGGGGAGCGTTGCAGCGCTGAGGTAAACATCACTCGGCCGCCGTCAGATGCTGCACCTTGCCGGCGATCTCGCGCGGCACCGGGGCGGCCCACGGCGCGCCGCGGCGGCGCTTGACGTCGACTTCCATCCAGTAGAGCTCCCAGCCCTGCGTCGGCCCGATGCCGTCCATCGTCGCCGGGCCCTGGATACTGCGCGCGCTGGCCGCATCGAGGAACAGCAGCGGCTTCTCGCCGCCGGCAACCTTCTCGATCTCGGCCCGCAGCAGGCGGCGATACTGCACGATCGCCTTGTCGCTCTGGCCGAGATGCTCGTTGGTGCGGTCCTGGATCGCGCCCATCGATTCCACCGCCCACTGGTCGTGCACGTTGATGTCGGCGCCCATGCCGGTATAGGTCTCGGTCGCCTGCTCGTGCGGATCGAAGCCGTAGTCGTTGCTCTTGTTCTTGCGCGATTTGTAGTCCGGCAGCTCGTAGAGCTCGAGCCGCTGCTCGCGCATCTTCTGCTTGTCGACCGGGTTCGTGAAGCTGGTGAAGATCGCGTACCAGTAGCAGTTCTCGTCATCGACCGGCACATGCCACTGCGTGATCGTCATCTCGGTCGACATCGGCAGCACGAAGCCGTGCGGGAACACCTGGTTGGTTACCCGCACATGGGTGCGCTCCTCGTCGATCTGGCGGAGCGTGATCAAGCGCAGGCCATATTCGGTGTGCTCGACATTGATGATGGGACGGTCGAACTCGCGCATGATCTTGGTCATCGGCATGTCGGTGCCGGCGGAGGCGCCGCGGAACTGCTTGCCGTAGGCGGTCGAGGTGTCCTCGTCCTCGAAGAAGCGATGCAGGAAGGAGGCGTGCGACGGGTCGATGCCGACCTCGAGCGCCTGCAGCCAGTTGCAGCCCCAATGCCCCTTGAACGCAAAGGTGTGGCTGTCGGGCGCGGTGAAGCAGTCGAGCTCCGGAAACGCCGGCGGCTCGCCTTCGCCGAGATAGGCCCAGAGGATGCCGCTCTTCTCGACCACCGGATAGGCGCGCTGCTTGATGCCCTTGCAGAGCTGCGAGCCGACCGGCTCGGCCGGCGTCTCCAGGCATTGGCCGCTGGTGTCGAACAGCCAGCCATGGAAGGCGCAGCGCAGCCCGCCATGCTCGAGCCGGCCGAAGGCGAGGTCGGCGCCGCGATGCGCGCAGTGGCGGTCGATCAGCCCGTAGCGGCCGTCCTTGTCGCGGAACAGCACCAGGTTCTCGCCGAGCAGTTTGACCGGCCGCACCGCCCGCTCGCCCTGCAGTTCGTCCACCAGCGCCGCCGGCTGCCAGTACATCCGCATCAGCTTGCCGCAGGGGTCCTTGCGGCTGACGCGGGTGATCAGATCGTTCTGCTCCTGGCTCATCATGGCGGCGTCTCCTGGTTTAGGTATGTTCGCCTATTGAACGAATGTTCGAATTATGCCATGTCTGTCGCGGACAGCAAGCGTAATTTTTGAACCGTTCAAAGCCGGAAGCCCATGCCCAAGCTGAAACGGACCGACCAGGACGAGCGCGCCACCGACTTCGTCGAGAGCCTCGATCGCGGCCTGCGGCTGCTGCAGGTGTTCGGCACGGTCACGGGACCTGCGACCTTGAGCGATCTCGCCCGCGCCGCCGACCTGCCGCGCGCCACCGCGCGCCGCATCCTTTTCACGCTGGCGCATGGCGGCTTCGTCGCGACCGACGGAAAACTGTTCACGCTGACGCCGCATGTGCTGACGCTGGCCGGCTCCTTCCTGCAATCCAACCAGGTGGTGACGGTGCTGCAGCCGGTGCTCGACCGCATCGCGACGTCAGCACAGGAGATCGCCTCGCTCGCGCTGCTCGACGGCGACGACGTCGTGTTTGTGGCGCGCTCCAGCCCGACGCGGGTGTACTCGGGCGGCCTCGATATCGGCTACCGGCTGCCGGCGTTTTGTACGTCGGTCGGCCGCGCCATGCTCGGCCGCCTTGACGATAACGAGCTCGCGGCGCGGCTGAAGGCGATGCGCCGCGAGCCGGTGACGCCGCAGACCGTGACCGATCCGAAAAAACTGCTCGCCACCATCATGGCCGACCGCAAGCAGGGCTACTCGCTGGTCGACCGCGAGGCCGAGCCGCATTTCCGCTCGATCTCGGTGCCGGTGCGCCGCTACGACGGCACCATCGTCGCCGCCATCAACATGGGCGCGCATGTCGATCGCGTGCCGAAGCAGGAGTTGATCGATCGCTTTTTGCCGTTGCTGCGGGAGGGCGCGGAGGATGTGAAGAGCCGGCTGCTGTGAAGGGTTCACCTCTAAGCCACGTCGTCATTGCGAGCGAAGCGAAGCAATCCATGCATCCACACGCGCGGAAAGATGGATTGCTTCGCTTCGCTCGCAATGACGGGGATAGATGATGCTACAAGACTACAGCGCGACGCTGCGCAGGCCGAACGACCGCGCTTCGTTCTGCAGCACCGGCCGCACGGAATCGATCAGCCGTGCCGCCGCTGCATCCACGCTGAGCCCCGCCGTGTCCACCACCGCCGACGCCCGCGCGTAAAGCGGCTCGCGGCTGACCAAAATGTTGCGCAACTCGGCCATCGCCGAGCGGTCGTCGGCCATCGGGCGGAGGTCGCCCTGGCGGCGGACGCGGGCCATGTGCTCTTCGGGTTCGGCCTTCAGCCAGATCGTGTAGAACGACGACAGGATCAGATCGAAGGTCAGCGCCTCGGAGACGATGCCGCCGCCGGTCGCCAGCACCATCAATTCCTTGCGCGCCAAGAGCTGCGTCAGCGCGGCCTGCTCCATGCGGCGAAAGCCTTCCTGGCCGTACAGCGCGATGATCTCGGCGACCGAGAGGCCGTTCTGCGCCTCGATCTCCTTGTTGAGCTCGACGAAGCTCCAGCCGATCTTCTTCGCCAGCATCCGGCCGAGCGTGGTCTTGCCGGCGCCGCGCAGCCCGATCAGCGCGATGCCGGAGAACGAGGCGCGGCGCGGCGCCAAGGGACTGCTGCCGGCGAGAATGTCCTTGGCCTGCGCGATCTGGCTCGGCGAGGCCTTGCGCAGGAGATCGCGGATCATGGCCCAGTCGGGGATCGGCTCGGCCGAGGGGATCAGGTCCTCGAGATGCGCGCCCATCGCCCCTGCGACACGGCGCAGCAGCACGATCGAGACATTGCCTTTGCCGCTTTCCAGCTGGGCGATGTAGCGTTCGGAAATGCCGGAGACTTTTGCGAGCACCTTGCGCGACATGCCGCGCAGGGCGCGCGTCGTGCGCACACGCTGGCCGAGCTGGTCCAGGAAGCCGGTTTCCGGATCGTTGTCTGCGGTCATGATCCCCGTGCGAGGCGCGGATCCCGATTGAATCGGGACCAAAGCTCTAGGAAACATAGTGCCGATGAGGATTGACAGCAAGCCAATGTAGTGGCTTTGTATGAATTATAATTCTTATATCCACGGGAGAGAGCGGTGGCACGTCTGAGGAGCGGGGCATGACGTACAACGCAGTCACCTGGCTGCTCGACCGCAATGTCGACGAGGGCCGCGGCGGCAAGATCGTCTTCGACGACACGGTCTCCCAGCTCACCTATGGCCAGTTGCAGCAGCAGACCCGCCGGGTCGGCAACATGCTGCGCCGGCTCGGCGTCCGCCGCGAGGAGCGGGTCGCCATGATCATGCTGGATACGGTCGACTTCCCGACCGTGTTCCTCGGCGCGATTCGCGCCGGCGTCATTCCGGTGCCGCTCAACACGCTGCTGACGGCGGAGCAATACGCCTACATCCTCGGCGATTGCCGCGCCCGCGTGCTGTTCGTGTCCGAGGCGCTGCTGCCTGTCGTGAAGGACATCATCGGCCGCATGCCCGACCTCGAGCACGTGGTCGTCTCCGGCAAGGAGGCGCACGGCTACAAGAAGCTGGCCGACGAGATCGCGCGCGAGAACGACGTGTTCACGACCGCGCCGACCCATGCCGACGAGCCGGCGTTCTGGCTCTATTCGTCGGGCTCGACCGGCATGCCGAAGGGCGTGCGCCATCTGCATTCCAACATGGCCGCGACCGCGGAGACCTACGCAAAACAGGTGCTCGGCATTCGCGAGGACGATGTCGGCCTGTCGGCGGCAAAGCTGTTCTTCGCCTATGGCCTCGGCAATGCGCTGACCTTCCCGATGTCGGTCGGCGCCTCCACGGTGCTGAACGCAGAGCGGCCGACGCCGGCCGTGATGTTCGCACTGCTGAACAAGTATCATCCCAGCATCTTCTTCGGCGTGCCGACGCTGTTCGCGGCGATGCTGAACGACGAGGCGATGAAGGGGCAGGGCGGCGGCAAGCGCCTGCGTGTCTGCACCTCGGCCGGCGAGGCGCTGCCGGAATCGGTCGGCAATGCCTGGAAGGCGCGGTTCGGCGTCGACATTCTCGACGGCGTCGGCTCGACCGAGCTGCTGCACATCTTCCTGTCGAACGCGCCCGGCGACATCAAGTACGGCTCATCCGGTCGTCCGGTGCCCGGCTACAATGTGCGGCTGGTCAATGAGCTAGGTGCGGACGTCGCCGACGGCGAGGTCGGCGAACTGCTGGTCGACGCGCCCTCGGCCGGCGAGAGCTACTGGAACCAGCGCGCCAAGAGCCGCGCCACTTTTGAAGGCGCCTGGACCCGCACCGGCGACAAATACATCCGCGACAGCGACGGCCGTTACACCTTCTGCGGCCGAGCCGACGACATGTTCAAGGTGTCGGGCATCTGGGTGTCGCCGTTCGAGGTCGAGAGCGCGCTGATCACCCATCCCGCGGTGCTGGAAGCCGCCGTGGTGCCGGAAGCCGATCCGGAAGGGCTGCTGAAGCCGAAGGCCTATGTGGTGCTGCGGCCCGAGAGCACGAAAGAGGGCCTGCACGAGGCGCTGAAGGAGCACGTCAAGCAGAAGATCGGCCCCTGGAAATACCCGCGCTGGATCGACGTGGTGGAGAGCTTGCCGAAGACCGCGACGGGCAAGATCCAGCGCTTCAAGCTGCGCGACGGCGAGGGCGCCAAGCACTAAAGCACCGGCATGGAGCTTGGCGTGAGCGTGTGTGAGGTGAGCACCCTGGGCGGGCTCCCACCCCCCTTGCGGGGGAGGGTTGGGGAGAGGGGTGAGCCCCGGGCGCTGACGTCAGATATGGGGCGCCATCTCGGCGACGGATTTCGCGGAGAGTGGCGTTTCGCTCCCCGTCGCGCAGCGGAGCAAGCGGCACCCCTCTCCCTGCCCCTCCCCCGCAAGGGGGGAGGAAATGAGAGAGTTGTGCGCGCCTCGCCAGCAAATCGAGAACGGAGCTTCGTATGACACTCGCACCCAACGGCTCCCTCAGCATCGACGGCGCCGAGCTCGAATACCGCATGCTTGGCCCGTCACCCGACTCAGCGCCGACCGTCGTGATGCTGCATGAAGGCCTCGGCTCGGTCGGCCTGTGGGGCGATTTTCCGGAAAGGCTCCAGGCGGCGACCGGCGCCGGCGTGCTGGTCTATTCGCGCGCCGGCTATGGCGCCTCGTCGCCGGCAAAGCTGCCGCGTCCGGTCGATTACATGCATCGCGAGGCGCTCGATGTCCTGCCGAAACTGCTCGACCGGATCGGCTTCCGCCGCGGCCTCCTGGTCGGCCATTCCGACGGCGCGTCGATTGCGGCGATCTATGCCGGTGCGCATCAGGATCATCGCCTGCACGGGCTCGCGCTGATCGCGCCGCACTTCATCGTCGAGGACATCTCGGTGAAATCGATCGCCGAGATCAAGACAGCGTATGAGACCACCAATCTCAAAGAGAAGCTGGCGCGCTGGCACAAGGATGTCGACAACGCGTTCTATGGCTGGAACGGCGCCTGGCTCGATCCGCAATTCCGCGACTGGGATATCTCCGAGTACCTCGCCTATATCCGCGTGCCGGTGCTGATCGTGCAGGGCGTCGACGATCAATACGGCACGATGCGCCAGGTCGAGATTGCCAGGGACGAATGCTACTGCCCGGTCGACGTCGCCGTGGTCGCAGGCGCCGGTCACTCGCCGCATCGCGAGGCGCCGGCGGTGACGCTGGAGGCGGTCACCGATTTCGCCAAAGCGGCGCTGCGCGACGACCGGACGCTGGCGGCCTGACCTTTATTGCCGCGCCAGGTCATTGGCCGGGCGGGTGATTTTCCGAACATGAAACAAAATGCATGTTTTTGCATTTTGAACTAGACCAGATCGAAAACATGCATTATTGTGCATGAAGACATCTGAACCAATAACGGCAAAGGGTGGCCCAATGGCTGGCGACGATCGCGTCCTTGCAGGCGGGGCGAAATACATCGATTTCCAGACCGAGCCGCAGCGCTACCGGCACTGGAAGCTGGACGTCGCCGGTGACGTCGCGACGCTGACCATGGACGTCGACGAGAATGCCGGCCTGTTCGAGGGCTACCAGCTCAAGCTGAATTCCTACGACCTCGGCGTCGACATCGAGCTGGCGGACGCCGTGCAGCGGCTCCGCTTCGAGCATCCCGAGGTCAAGGTGGTGGTGATGCGCTCGGGCAAGAACCGGGTGTTCTGTGCCGGCGCCAACATCCGCATGCTGGCCGGCTCGACCCACGCCCACAAGGTCAACTTCTGCAAGTTCACCAACGAGACCCGCAACGGCCTGGAGGAT
The DNA here is from genome assembly GCF_900696085.1 of Bradyrhizobium ivorense. Classification (GTDB taxonomy): domain Bacteria; phylum Pseudomonadota; class Alphaproteobacteria; order Rhizobiales; family Xanthobacteraceae; genus Bradyrhizobium; species Bradyrhizobium ivorense. Next base: position 1,507,912 of record NZ_CAADFC020000004.1, on the reverse strand, counting down.
TCTTCGGAGAATTCCGGCCAGAGCTTCATCTGCGTCGTCAACGGCACCGCGGCCGGCGGCGGCTATGAGCTGGCGCTCGCGACCGATCACATCATGATGGCCGATGACGGCGCCGCTGCGGTGGCGCTGCCGGAAGTGCCGCTGCTCGCGGTGCTGCCGGGCACCGGCGGCCTCACCCGTGTGGTCGACAAGCGCAAGGTGCGCCGCGACCACGCCGACTTCTTCTGCACAATCGAGGAAGGCATCAAGGGCAAGCGCGCCGTGCAGTGGCGGCTGGTCGACGAGATCGCGCCGAACTCCAAGCTCGAGGGCAAGCTCGCCGAGCGCGTCAAGGAATTCGCCGCGAAGTCGAAGCGCAACGGCGCCGGCAAGGGCGTCGCCCTGACCAAGCTCAACCGGACCGTCGACGACAGCGCGATCCGCTACGATTTCGTCAGCGTCGACATCGACCGCAACGCGCGCATCGCCACCATCTCGATCAAGGCGCCGGAAACCGCCGCGCCGGCCGACATCGACGGCATGATCGCGCAGGGCGCCGCGTTCTGGCCGCTGCAGGTCGCGCGCGAGCTCGATGACGCGATCCTGCATCTGCGGCTCAACGAGCTCGGTATCGCGATGCTGGTGTTCAAGAGCCACGGCGACCGCGCCAATGTTGTGTCGTATGACGCGTTCCTTGACGCCAACAAGGCGCACTGGCTGGTCAACGAGATCAGGCACTATTGGAAGCGGGTGCTCAAGCGCATCGACGTCACCTCGCGCACGCTGGTGACGCTGGTCGAGCCTGGCTCCTGCTTCGTCGGCACGCTGGCCGAGCTCGTGTTCGCCGCCGACCGCTCCTACATGCTGATCGGCCAGAAGCAGGGCGACAACCGCCCGCCGCCGGCGATCGAGCTCACCGCGATGAACTTCGGCCCGTATCCGATGAGCCACGGCCTGACCCGGCTGCAGTCGCGCTTCCAGGCCGATCCGTCGGATCTCGAGCGCGCGCAAGGCGCGATCGGCAAGGCGCTCGATGCCGAGGAGGCCGAAGAGCTCGGTCTCGTCACCTTCGCGCTCGACGACATCGACTGGGACGACGAGGTCCGCGTGTTCTTCGAGGAACGCACCTCGTTCTCGCCCGACGGCCTCACCGGCATGGAAGCCAATCTGCGCTTCGTCGGTCCGGAGACCATGGAATCGAAGATCTTCTCGCGCCTGACCGCGTGGCAGAACTGGATCTTCCAGCGGCCGAATGCGGTCGGTGAAGACGGCGCGCTGCGCCGCTACGGCACCGGCCAGAAGGCGCAATTCGACATGACGCGCGTGTAGAGGCGAATACCGCCGTCATCCTGAGGTGCGAGCGCTTGCGAGCCTCGAAGGATGATTGGAGGCGACAGTGCCCAACAGCATCCTTCGAGGCTCGCGCAAAGATGCGCGAGCACCTCCAGCGACAATGGCGAAGCCATTGTGCAGGGATGACGACGGAGCAAGGTGCGATGCGAGCCAGGATGAAAAGGAGCACGCCGTGAACATGAACATCATGAACGTCGATTACTCGACCAAGATCCCGAACAACGTGAACCTCGCCGAGGACCGCCAGGTGCTCAAGGCGCTGGAGGGCTGGCACCCCGGTTACATGGACTGGTGGAGCGACATGGGCCCGGACGGTTTCCAGGAGTCGCTGGTCTATCTGCGCACCGCCTATTCGGTCGATCCGCGCGGCTGGGCCAAGTTCGACTATGTGCGGATGCCGGAATATCGCTGGGGCATTCTGCTTGCCCCGCAGGAAGAGAACCGCGTCATCCCGTTCGGCGAGGACTTTGGCAAGCCGGCCTGGCAGGAAGTCCCCGGTGAGCATCGCGCCATGCTGCGCCGCCTGATCGTGATCCAGGGCGACACCGAGCCGGCCTCGGTCGAGCAGCAGCGCCATCTCGGCAAGACCGCGCCCTCGCTCTACGACATGCGCAATCTGTTCCAGGTCAACGTCGAGGAAGGCCGCCATCTCTGGGCGATGGTCTACCTCTTGCAGAAGTATTTTGGCCGCGACGGCCGCGAGGAAGCCGACGATTTGCTGCGCCGCCGCTCCGGTGACGCGGATTCTCCGCGCATGCTCGGGGCCTTCAACGAGGCGACGCCGGACTGGCTGTCGTTCTTCATGTTCACCTACTTCACCGATCGTGACGGCAAGATGCAGTTGCATTCGCTGGCGCAGTCGGGCTTCGATCCGCTGTCGCGCACCTGCCGCTTCATGCTGACCGAGGAAGCGCATCACATGTTCGTCGGCGAGACCGGCATCACCCGCGTCGTGCAGCGCACTTGCGATGCGATGCGCGAGGCCGGCATCACCGATCCGACCGACATCGCCAAGGTTCGTGCGTTAGGGGTGATCGACCTGCCGACCATCCAGAAGAAGCTGAACCTGCACTATTCGCTGTCGCTCGACCTGTTCGGCTCGGAAGTGTCGACCAATGCGGCCAACGCCTTCAACGCCGGCATCAAGGGCCGCTACAAGGAAACCACCATCGAGGACGATCACCAGCTCAAGAACTCGACCTATCCGGTCATGAAGCTGGTCGACGGCCAGATCAAGATGGTCGACGAGCCGGCGCTGACCGCGCTCAACATGCGGCTGCGTGATGACTACACGCAGGACTGCGTCAAGGGCATGCTGCGCTGGAACAAGGTGATCTCGACCGCGGGCTACGACTACAAGCTCGCGGTGCCGAGCACCGTCTTCCATCGCCAGATCGGCGAGTTCAAGGATGTCCACGCGACCCCCGATGGCCTCCTGATCGACAACGCCACCTGGGCCAAGCGCAAGAACGAGTGGCTGCCGTCGACCGAGGACGGCGACTTCATCGCCTCGCTGATGAAGCCGGTCACCGAGCCCGGCCAGTTCGCCTCCTGGATCTCGGCGCCCAAGGTCGGCATCGACAACAAGCCCGGCGATTTCGAATATGTGAGAATCGAGAGCTGAGAGCGTGATCCGGAAAAGTGTGAAGCGGTTTTCCGACGAGATCATGCTCAAATAAGAGTTCTCTCCTCCCGGAGAGAGACCACGAAAGGGGTGAGCCGAGAAGGTCCTGGCTCGCCCCTTTCTTTTTGCGACGTGCGCTCGCCAGCGCGGGATGACGCAACCTCGAATCGAGCCGCGGACACCGCTTCACCTCGCCCCGCCTGCGGGGAGAGGTCGGAACGCATCGCCAGATGCGTTCCGGGTGAGGGGATTCTCAGCGAGTCCAAATGCCGCCACGTTCTGCGGAGGCAGCCCCTCACCCCAACCCTCTCCCCGCATCCGCCTTCGCCCGAAGGCGGGCGTCGGCGGACAAGAGAGCGGGGCGAGGGAGCGCACCTTCGATGCCGCGCTCGCGGATTACCCCGCGATCTCCAGCCCCGCGGTCGCGTAGACCACGCCGCCGTCGACCGCGATGGTGGTGCCCACCACGTAATCGCCGGCGCGCGAGGCGAGATAGATCGCAGTCCCCGCCATATCCTCGTCGGTGCCGACCCGTCGCGACGGCACGCGCTTTGCGACTTCGTCGGCGTGATCGCGCGCGGCGCGGTTCATATCCGACTTGAAGGCGCCCGGCGCGATCGCGGTGACGTTGATGTTGTCCTTGACGAGGCGCGTCGCCATCCGCCGCGTCAGGTGGATCACTGCCGCCTTGCTGGCGGCATAGGAATAGGTCTCCATCGGGTTGACGAAGATGCCGTCGATCGAGGCGATGTTGATCACCTTGCCCGGTCTGTCGTGCGAGGCCGCCGCGCGCAGCGGCTTTGCCAGCGCCTTGGTCAGGAAGAAGATCGACTTGACGTTGAGGTTCATCACCTTGTCCCAGCCGCTCTCCGGGAATTCGTCGAAATCGGCGCCCCAGGCCGCGCCGGCATTGTTGACGAGGATGTCGAGCTTCGGCTCGCGCTTGATGATTTCCGCGGCGAGCCTGTCGCAGCCCTCCACCGTCGAGATGTCGATCGGCAGCGCGATGCACTCGCCGTCATAGGCGGCGGACAGCTCCTGGGCGGTCGCCTCGCAGGGCCCGGCCTTGCGTGCGGTGATGTAGACCTTCGCCGCGCCCTGCGCGAGGAATCCGGCCGCGATCATCTTGCCGATGCCGCGCGATCCGCCGGTCACCAGCGCGACGCGGCCGTTGAGTGAGAACAGGTCCTTGAACATTGCGTCCCTCCGTTGCGTTGCCGTTGGTTCTGGGCGTGGCCGAGGGGCGAGTCAAGAAACATGGAGGCACCGGTAGCCCGGATCGAGCCAACGGTCGCGCGAACGCGCGCCCGATGACAGGCTCCGCGAAATCCGGGAGAGGTCTATCCGCGGACGCACCTGCCCCGGATTGCGCTGCGCTTCATCCGGGCTACGTGGAGCGGTCAAGCCGCCCGGTCGAACCCCGGCAGCCGCCGGCTACTTTGCATGGGGTTGTTTTCGCTGTTTTGGCTGCACCCGGGCTTCGCAGAAGCGGCTCTACGCCGCGTCGACGCGGCGAAAGCCGTTCCACACCGCGGTGGCCGCGCCGGAGGTCAGGACCGGCAACAGCCGCGGCTGCTGGTAATGGCCGTTGAGCGAGACCCGCTGCAGCGCCGTCATGTGGTCGGCGCTCTCCGGAAACAGCATGCCCGGCCGCGTGGTGACCGCGGTTCGGAAGCCGATCTTTTTGGCGAGCGCGAATTCGCGCTGGCCGGCGGCGATCCGGTCGCCATAGGGATAGGCGAGATGCAGCACCGGCCGCTGCAGCGCGTCCTCGATTCGGGCGCGGCTGGTCGCAAGTTCGAACGCGGCGATCGTCTCGCTCTGCTTGGCGAGATTGCAATGGGTGATGGTGTGCGCGCCGATGGTAACCAGCGGATCGTCGGCAAACGCGCGCAACTCGTCCCAGGACATGCAGAGCTCGCGGGCGATGCCGGTTTGATCGACGCCGTGCCGGGTGCAGAGCGTCGCGATCGCATCCTGCATCTCGGCCTCGCCGGGCAGTGAACGCAGCCATGTATGCATGCGGTTGAAGGCGGCCTGTTTGGCCGGTGCCGTCGCGGTGTCGAGCCGGGTCATCGCGCCGTCGATCGGCACCTCGATCGCGGACGCCGCCGCGATCACCCGCTCCAGCGCGATCCACCACAGCCGGCCGCAACCCTCGGCAAAATCGCTGGCGACATAGACGATCAGCGGCGCGTCGAATTCGCGCATCACCGGCAGCGCATAATCTCGGTTGTCGCGGTAGCCGTCGTCCAGGGTGAAGCAGGCGAAGCGCCGCGAAAAATTCCGTTCGGTGAGACGGCGATGCGCCTCGTCCATGCTGACGACGTCGACGTCGAGCGCGCGCAGATGCGCCAGCATCCTGCGCAGGAAGTCCGGTTCGACCTCGAGATGGCGATTGGGCTGGAACGCGTCGCTACGCGGCGGGCGCACGTGGTGCAGCATGAAGATGGTGCCGACGCCGCCGAAGATCGGCCGCAGCAGCACATGGGCACCCGAGAAATACAGCGCTTCCATCCCGGCGCGGATCACGGCGTTGCGGAGTTGTTTCATGAGGGCGCGGGCCGGCCGATTTGCATTCCGCGCTGAACTTAGCGAAAGACCACTGAAGAAACTGTTATTCCACTCGGACACGGCGGCTCCGCAGGGCAGCGCGATTTGGGGTTTGACAGTCAGCCAAGGGTTTGTTTTCTCTCTGGTTCCCGACCCGCAGGACCCTGAATGCACGGACTTTTCAAGTGGAGTAGCAAGTGGTGGCCGGGTGTGATTCCGCTGGTCATCTTTTGGGGTATCGCGGCCTGGACCAGCACGGCAACGGTTGAGGGCGATCTTGCCGCGCGTTCTAATGCCGCACTCAAGGACACCGTGCTCGACAAGCGCCGCATCAGCGTCGACGGCCGCGACGTCACCTTTGCCGCCAATGCCTTCTCCGAAGACGGCCGCCTCAGCGCGGTGGCCTCGGTCGACGCTGTGCCGGGCGTGCGGCTGGTCAACGATGAAACCCGCCTTGTTCCCGAAGCCAAGCCGTTCGTCTGGTCCGCCGAACGCGACGTCGTGCGCGTGACGCTTGGCGGCAACGCGCCATTGCCGTCGAGCAAGAGCAAGCTGGTGGAGGCCGCGAAGGCCGGTCTCGGCGGCGTCGAGGTCGCGGACCAGATGGCGCTGGCCCGCGGCGCGCCGCAGCGGTTTGACACCGTGGCGCTGCTGCTGCTCGATCAGATCGGCAAGCTGAAGGACGGCAAGATCACGCTGACCGACACCAAGATCGCGCTCGCCGGCATGGCGCGCGAGCTCGGCGGCCGCGAAGCGATCGCGGCGGCGCTGAAGAACCTGCCGGAGGGCTATTCGGTCGCCGCCAACGACATCAAGGCGCCGCCCTATGTGTTCCAGGCCTACAAGGATCCGGTCGCGGTGACGCTGACGCTGACCGGCTACGTCCCGGACAACAACGTGCACGCCGCGCTGGTCGCCGCGGCGGGGCGAAAATTCTTCAGCGAAAAGGTGGTCGACAATCTCAAGGCCAGCGTCGGCGCGCCGTCGGGCTTTGCCGCCGCGGTGGTGCCGGCGCTCGGCGCGCTGTCGCGGCTGTCGACCGGCACGCTGGTGGTGTCGGACCGCGAGGTCAAGCTGTCGGGCGACGCGCTCTATGACGCCGCCGCCGGCCAGATCCGCGACGGCCTCGGCAAGGATTTTCCGCAGGGCTGGCAGTACAAGGCTGAGGTCACGGTCAAGCCGGCGGCGGCGCCGGTCGATCCCACGGTGTGCCAGCAGCTGTTCTCCGAGATCCTCTCCAAGGGCAAGATCCGTTTCGAATCCGGCAAGGCCGACATCGTCCCTGACTCCGCCGGGCTGCTCGACCGCCTGATCGAGACCGCGATGCGCTGTCCCAACGCGACCATTGAGGTCGCTGGCCACACCGACGGCGACGGCGAAGAGGCCACCAACCGCACGCTGTCGGAGCGGCGTGCGCAGGCGGTGGTCGACTATCTGGTGCGCGCTGGGCTACCGGCCAGCCGCTTCGCGCCGATCGGCTATGGCAGCACGCAGCCGGTGGCCGGCAACGACAGCGAAGACGGCAAGGCGCAGAACCGGCGCATCGAATTCGTGGTGAAGTAACGATGATGGCGCTCGCGACATTCTTCTGGGGTTGGCTGCTGGCGGCGCTGCTGCTCGGCTTCGGCATGGGCTGGATCGCCGTGGTGCATCGGGCGCAGGGCGTCTCCCGGATGTGGATGCGGTGGCTGGCGTTGTTGGCCATCGCGCTGCTCGCCGCGTCATTCAGCCGGATCGTGCCCGGCCGCTTCGGCTACTGGCTCGACCTGTTCCTGGTGATGTTCGCGCTCTACCTGGTCGGCTGCGCCATCGGCTCCTGGCTGCGCGACCGGGTGGTGTCGCGCAGCCGGCCGGCGAACTGAGATCCCAATACCTGCCTGACTGAAAAGGACGCGTCGGCGCCGCGCCGGCGATCCCAAATCGCCGCTTGACAGTTAATACGTACGTACGTATTGATAAAGATATGCCCAAACCCTCTCTACGCGAAACCATCCTCGACGCCGGCCTGAAGGCGATGTTCCGCACCGGCTATCACGGCACCAGCGTGCGCGACGTCACCGCGGCCGCCGGCGCGCCGCAGGGGTCCTTCACCAACCATTTCCGCTCCAAGGAGGCCTTCGCCTCCGAAGTGCTTGACCGCTACTTCCTCTATGTCCGCGGCCTGGTCGCGGAAGCGCTGGATGACAGATCGGCGCCGCCGCGGGCGCGGCTCAGGCGCTATCTCGATCTGATCACCGGCAAGCTTGCCAATGACGGCTTTACCCGCGGCTGCCTGATCGGCGACTTCAGCCTCGAGGCGTCAGGTTCGAGCGAGCTGCTGCGCGAGCAGCTCGACGCGATCTTCCGCGAATGGCGTGTGCCGTTCGCCGCCTGCATTGCCGAAGCGCAGGCCAAGGGCGAGATCGCGTCCGACTTCGATGCCGATGAGCTCGCAGATTTCCTGCTGGCATCCTGGCAGGGCGCGATGCTGCGCATGAAGGTCGAGCGCAGCGAAGCCGCGCTGGCGCGTTTCAAGACGATCGCATTCCAAACCGTATTCAAGGAGCTGCCATGAGCGTGTCTGCCGACATCAGCCTGCATCACCGGCCCGTGCGCGGGACCACGATGGCCTATCGCGAGATCGGTTCGCGCGAGGCGCCGCACGTGGTGTTCCTGCACGGCAATCCGACCTCGTCCTACATCTGGCGCAACATCATGCCGCTGGTCGCGCCGGTCGGGCACTGCGTCGCGCCCGACCTGATCGGCTATGGGCAATCCGGCAAGCCGGATATTGCCTACCGCTTCTTCGATCATGCGGACTATCTCGACGCGCTGATCGATGACCTCGATATCCGATCGGCCTATCTGGTCGCGCAGGATTGGGGCACGGCGCTGGCGTTTCATCTTGCCGCGCGCCGCCCCGACTTCGTGCGCGGGCTTGCCTTCATGGAATTCATCCGCCCGATGCGCGACTGGTCGGATTTCCACCAGCATCAGGCCGCGCGCGACACGTTCAGGAAATTCCGCACGCCGGGCGAGGGCGAGGCGATGATCCTCGACAACAATGCCTTTGTCGAACGCGTCTTGCCGGGCTCGATCCTGCGCCAGCTCAGCGCGGAGGAGATGGACGCGTACCGCGCGCCGTTCACGACGCGCGAGAGCCGCAAGCCGACCTTGATGCTGCCGCGCGAACTGCCGATTGCGGGCGAGCCCGCCGATGTCGATCAGTCGCTCACGGCGGCCCATGCGGCGCTCGCCGCGTCGACCTATCCAAAGCTGCTATTCGTGGGAACGCCCGGTGCGCTGGTCTCGCCGGCATTCGCCGCGGATTTTGCCGCGACGCTCACGCACTGCGCCGTCATTCAGCTCGGCGCCGGTGCGCACTATCTGCAGGAAGACCATCCGGAGGCCATCGGCCGCTCGGTGGCGGGCTGGATCGCCGGCATCGAGGCCGCGTCCGCGCAACCGCGCTTTGCGGCATGAGGAGGCTGACATGACGGAGATCTCGATCACCTATTGCCGACCCTGCGGCTACGAGAAGCGTGCAAAGGAGGCCGCCGCGCTGTTGCGCACGCGCCTCGGGCTGGAGGCGACGTTGGTCCCCGGCAGGGGCGGCATCTTCGAAGTCAGGCTTGGCGACAAGGTCCTCGCCAAGCGCGCCAAGGGGCATTTCCCCGATGCCGCAGAGATCGTCGCGGCGGTGGCCGCCGCGCGGGCGTGACGAGGCGCGCGGCCACGTCCGCGCCAATCTGCCGACCGACGATCTCGCGGCGGCGGCTGCGGCGAATTGCAGCCTGGGCTGATCATTCTGAAGGCAGTATCGGGCCGGGAGCTGCGCTGCGCGGTCGCTTCTGGTCGGAAAGCGCCGGCAAAGCCGTGCAACATCGCCGCCCGGCGCCGCGCCAATGCCGTAGTTTCCCGGATTCACACGCCGATGGTTGGGTGAGTTATCTCCCACACGCGCACCGCGAAGCTTGGTCGCAGGTGACGGGAAACGCTCAAATTTGTGCATCCACTGTCATGAATCATCCCTAATATCTTGAAGATGCGCGTTTTATTGTCTTTTGACGAATTCCACTGCGGCTTAAAACACGCTACACGGGGCAGGGAACAGCGGAGCGTCGGCGGGGTTCGCCCGGGAGCCGCCGTCGCGGGATCGCAACTCGAGGTCTAGATGCTGGAAGCAATACGCAGGGCGATGGCGTTTCTGCGCCAGAAGCAGATCCTGCATAGGCTGGGTGTTGTCATCAGCATCGCCGTCATCGGCATCGCCTGCTACGTCCTCTACCATATGCTGCGCGGCATCGACACCAACGAGGTGCTCGAGGCCATCAAGAGCACCGAGCCGCGCCAGATCGCGCTGGCCGCGCTGTTCGTCACCGCCGGCTACTTCACGCTGACCTTCTACGATTTGTTCGCGGTGCGCGCGATCGGCCACGCCCATGTGCCCTATCGCATCAACGCGCTCGCGGCCTTTACCTCCTATTCGATCGGCCACAATGTCGGCGCCAGCGTCTTCACCGGCGGCGCGGTGCGCTACCGGATCTATTCGGCCTGGGGCCTCAACGCGATCGACGTCGCAAAGATCTGCTTCCTCGCCGGCCTGACCTTCTGGCTCGGCAATGCCGCCGTGCTCGGGCTCGGCATCGCCTATCACCCGGAGGCCGCCGCCAACATCGACCAGCTGCCGCCCTGGCTGAACCGGACGCTGGCGTTTGCGATCATCGTCGCCCTGGTCGCCTATGTGGTCTGGGTCTGGACCCAGAAGCGGGTGGTCGGCCGCGGGCCCTGGACGGTCACTCTGCCGGGTGGGCCATTGACGCTGCTGCAGATCGCGATCGGCATCGTCGACCTCGGGTTCTGCGCGCTGGCGATGTACGTGCTGGTGCCGGACGAGCCCAATCTGGGGTTCGTCGTGGTCGCCGTCATCTTCGTGTCAGCGACCCTGCTCGGCTTCGCCAGCCATTCCCCCGGCGGCCTCGGGGTGTTCGACGCCGCCATGCTGGTCGGCCTCTGGCAGATGGACCGCGAGGACCTGCTCGGCGGTATGCTGTTGTTCCGCCTGCTCTACTATATTGCCCCGTTTGTCATATCTGTAATCTTGCTGACGTTTCGGGAGGTTATCGTCGGCGCCCGACTCAAACGGCTGCCGCAGGCTGATTCGGGTCCCCGCGCCGAGCCGCAGCACGAGGCGGTTTTTGTCCGCAAGCGCGGTGACTCCGGCGCCTGACGAAGCGGCCAGCCAGCTCCTGGCGCGAGGTCGATGGGACCTCCACTGAGCGAGGCACGAACCGAAGGGAAACGCCGCCGCGATGGCAATCGACGACTCGCCTTCCTCCATCTTCTCGCCATGGCCCGACCGCCTGCGCCATGCCGCGCTGATCCTGCTCGCCGCGGCGCTTGCGCTCAGCGTGGTGGTCGCGCTCGGTGAATTGTCGCTGGTGCGTGCCTGCGCGGTGTTCGCCTGCATCGCGGCCGCAGCGCTGGTGCCGTGGCGGCTGCACGATGCGACCGCCTCGCGCGAGGATGTCCGCGGCGTCAATCCGGTCGAGGCCAATGCGGTCAGCGCCGTCGTCGCCGGCATGCCGGATCCGGCCGTGCTGCTCGATCGCGCCGGCCGCGTCATCCACCTCAATGCCGCCGCCGCCGAGCTCGCGCCGGCACTGCGCAAGAACGAACTTGCGCAATTTGCCCTGCGTTCGCCGGAGATTATCACTGCGCTGCGCGAGGCGATCGCGACTGCCGAGCCGCGCCGCGCCACCTACACCGATCACGTGCCGGTCGATCGCTGGATGGAACTGGTGATCACGCCGGTGCCGGTGCCGACCCAGTTCGGCGGCACCGACAAGTGCATGCTGATGACCTTCCACGATCTGACGCCGCTGCGCCGGGTCGAGGAAATGCGCGCCGACTTCGTCGCCAATGCGAGCCACGAATTGCGCACGCCGCTCGCCGCCTTGTCCGGCTTCATCGACACGTTGCAGGGGCCGGCGCGCGAGGACGCGCGGGCGCGCGAGCGCTTCCTCGGCATCATGCACACCCAGGCCACCCGCATGGCGCGGCTGATCGACGATCTGCTGTCGCTGTCGCGGGTCGAGCTCTCGGCCCATGTCCGGCCCGAGGCCTCGATCGATATCGTGCCGATCATCCGCCAGGTGGTCGACGGGCTCGAGGCGCTGGCCGCCGAGCGCCAGGTCGAGATCGATGTCGACCTGCCGGAGACGCCGGTCGCGATCGCCGGCGACCGCGAGGAACTGCTGCGGCTGTTCGAGAACCTGATCGAGAACGCGCTCAAATACGGCGCCTCGGGCGGCCGCGTCATAGTGTCGCTCAGCCAGGCGGCGTCGGGGGACCCGTCGCCCGAAATCCGGGTCATGGTCCGGGATTTCGGCCCCGGCATCGCCCCGGAGCACCTGCCGCGGCTGACCGAGCGGTTCTACCGGGTGGATGTCGGCGACAGCCGCAACCAGGGCGGAACAGGCCTCGGATTATCGCTGGTGAAACATATTCTTAACCGTCATCGCGGGCGGCTTCTGATCGAAAGCGTGCCGAAAAACGGCGCCACTTTTACCGCCTGTTTTCCTCGCCCGAAGACCCTGGTACCGACACAAAGCTAAGCATTTTCAGCAGCTTGGCGCTGTCATCCAACTGTCATCTAACCTTTATAAAACCAGCACCGACCGCTCCTAGATGGACCGGCGTGAGCGCGATCGGGCGCATTCGGCGCTTCGCTCACAAGATGGAGACGACCCCATGAATTTCATCAAAGCAATCGTCGCTGCCGGCATGGTCGCCGCTTCGACGTCGGCCTTCGCTGCCGATATTACCGGCGCGGGCGCGACGTTTCCGTTCCCGATCTATTCGAAATGGGCTGACGCCTACAAGAAGGAGACCGGCAACGGTCTGAACTATCAGTCGATCGGCTCCGGCGCCGGCATCAAGCAGATCCAGGCCAAGACCGTGACCTTCGGCGCCACCGACGCGCCCCTCAAGGCCGAGCAGCTCGAGAAGGACGGCCTCGTCCAGTGGCCGATGGTGATGGGCGCGATCGTTCCGGTCGTGAACCTCGAAGGCGTCAAGCCGGGCGAGCTGATCCTGTCGGGCGAAGTGCTCGGCAACATCTATCTCGGCAAGGTCACCAAGTGGAACGACGAGTCGATCGCCAAGCTCAATCCGAAGCTGAAGCTGCCGGCCGACGCCATCACCGTCGTGCGCCGCTCGGACGGTTCGGGCACCACCTTCAACTTCACCGACTATCTCTCCAAGTCGAACGCTGACTGGAAGTCCAAGGTCGGTTCGGGCACCGCGGTCGAATGGCCGGTCGGCGTTGGCGCCAAGGGTAACGAAGGCGTCGCCGGCAACATCAGCCAGACCAAGAACGCGATCGGCTATGTCGAGTACGCCTACGCCAAGCAGAACAAGCTGACCTATGCCGCGCTGGTCAACAAGGCCGGCAAGACCGTGCAGCCCACCATGGAAGCCTTCCAGGCCGCTGCCGCGAACGCCGACTGGGCCAAGGCTCCCGGCTACTACGTGATCCTGACCGACCAGCCGGGCGATGCCTCCTGGCCGATCACCGCGGCGACCTTCATCCTGATGCACAAGGATGCGACCGACAAGGCGGCCTCGCAGGAAGCCCTCAAGTTCTTCAAGTACGCTTTCGAGAAGGGCGACAAGGCGGCTGAAGAGCTCGACTACATCCCGATGCCGGATTCGGTCGTCAAGCTGATCGAGAAGACCTGGGCCGCGGACATCAAGAGCTAAGTCGCAACGTTTCGAATGAGGCCTGTGCCGCCCAACGGCGGCACAGGTTGAAGTGCCAAGAGCCTGCTCCGCCACGACCCATAAAACCATGGAGCTTGGGCTCGCGCGTCCTTCGGGTCGCAGCCGGAATGACGCCCGGCCCAAAAGCGTCGGTGAAGATCGCTTCGGGGGCGTAGCGGTTTGCGTTGCTTTCACATAGTAGAGAGGGGATAGGCGTGGCAGACATGGCTGTTCAGGGCGATGTGATGGAAGCTGCCGGTCCGTATGATCGCGCCAAGGCCCTCAGCGCGTTCAAGCTCGGTGATGCCACCTTCTACTGGATCACCCGTATCTCGGCGATCTCGGTCCTCCTGATCCTCGGCGGCATCATCCTGTCGCTGATCGTCGGCGCTTGGCCGGCGATGCGGGAATACGGCTTCGCCTTCCTGTTCACGCAGCGCTGGGCGCCCTCGGCCGATCCGCCGGTGCTCGGCGCGCTCGGTCCGATCTACGGCACGCTGATCACCTCGGTGATCGCGATGATGATCGCGATTCCGGTCGGCATCGGCATTGCCGTGTTCCTCACCGAGCTGTGCCCGCAATGGCTGCGCCGCCCGATCGGCATCGCGATCGAGCTGCTCGCCGGCATCCCCTCGATCATCTACGGCATGTGGGGCTTCTTCGTGCTGGGCCCGTTCCTCGCCAACACCTTCCAGCCCTTCATGATCCGGATCTTCGAGGGCGTGCCGGTGCTGGGCGCGATCTTCGCCGGCCCGCCGTCCTATCTCAGCCTGTTCAATGCGGCGCTGATCCTGGCGATCATGGTGCTGCCCTTCATCACCGCGATCTCGGTCGACGTGTTCAAGACCGTGCCGCCGGTGCTCAAGGAGGCCGCCTACGGCATGGGGTGCACCACCTGGGAAGTCGTCAAGAACGTGGTGATCCCCTACACCCGGGTCGGCGTGATCGGCGGCATCATGCTGGCGCTCGGCCGCGCGCTCGGCGAGACCATGGCGGTGACCTTCATCATCGGCAACTCGTTCCGCATCTCATCGTCGATCTTCGCGCCGGGCACCACGATCTCGGCGGCGATCGCCAGCGAATTCGCCGAGAGCGACGGGCTGCATCAGTCCGGCCTGATCCTGCTCGGCCTGCTGCTGTTCGTGTTGACCTTCTTCGTGCTCGCCGCGGCGCGTCTGATGCTGATGCGGCTTGAGAACAAGGCGGGGAAGTGACGTCATGAACCCGATCTACAAATCCCGCCGCCGCAACGACATCATCATCCGCGCGCTCTGCTTCGGTGCCGCCGCGTTCGGCGTCACCTGGCTGGCGCTAATCCTGATCACGCTGCTCTACAACGGCCTTGCCGGCATGAGCGTGCAGTTGTTCACCCAGAACACGCCGCCGCCCGGCTCGACCGAAGGCGGCCTGCTCAACGCCATCGTCGGCTCGGTCATCATGACCGTGATCGGGGTCGGCATCGGCGCGCCGCTCGGCCTGTTCGCCGGCACCTACCTTGCCGAATACGGCAAGCATGACAAGCTGACCTCGGTGATCCGCTTCATCAACGACATCCTGCTCAGCGCCCCCTCGATCATCATCGGCCTGTTCATCTACGGCGCGGTGGTGGTGCCGATGCGCGGCTTCTCGGCGATCGCCGGCGCGCTCGCGCTCGCCGTCATCGTCATCCCGGTCGTGCTGCGCACCACCGAGGACATGCTGCTGCTGGTGCCCAATCCGCTGCGCGAGGCGGCAAGCGCGCTCGGCCTGCCGCGTTCGCTGGTGATCAAGCGGATCGCCTACCGTGCCGCGCGGTCGGGCCTGATCACCGGTGTGCTGCTGGCGACCGCCCGCGTCGCCGGCGAGACCGCGCCGCTGCTGTTCACCGCGCTGTCGAACCAGTTCTTCAGCCTGAGCCTGAACAAGACGATGGCCAACCTGCCGGTGACCATCAACAACTTCGTGCAAAGCCCCTACGCCTACTGGAAGGAGTTGGCCTGGAGCGGCGCACTGCTCATCACCTTCACCGTGCTCGCGCTCAATATCGGCGCGCGTATCCTTGGTGCCGAAAGGGCCGCAAAATGACCGAGCTTTCCATTTCGACCACCGCCGCCGGCCACGTTCCCCAGGCGCCGCTGCCGGAAGCCGCGCCGAAGGTTACGGCGCGCAACCTCAACTTCTATTATGGCGAGCACCACGCGCTGAAGAACATCAACCTGACGCTCGGCACCAACCGCGTCACGGCGTTCATCGGCCCGTCGGGCTGCGGCAAGTCGACCCTGCTGCGCATCTTCAACCGGATGTATGATCTCTATCCGGGCCAGCGCGCGGTCGGCCAGCTGATGCTGGACCAGACCAACATCCTCGACCCCAAGCTCGACCTCAACCTGCTGCGGGCCCGGGTCGGCATGGTGTTCCAGAAGCCGACGCCGTTCCCGATGACGATCTACGAGAACATCGCCTTCGGCATCCGCCTTTACGAGAAGATCTCGAAGTCGGAGATGGACGGCCGGGTCGAGAAGGCGCTGCGCGGCGGCGCGCTGTGGAACGAGGTCAAGGACAAGCTGAACGCCTCCGGCCTGTCGCTGTCCGGCGGCCAGCAGCAGCGCCTGTGCATCGCGCGCACGGTGGCAGTGCGGCCCGAGGTGATCCTGTTCGACGAGCCGTGCTCGGCGCTCGATCCGATCTCGACCGCCAAGGTCGAGGAGCTGATCCAGGAACTGTCCGAGGACTACACGATCGCGATCGTGACCCACAACATGCAGCAGGCGGCGCGCGTCTCCGACAAGACCGCCTTCATGTATCTCGGCGAGTTGATCGAGTTCGACGACACCAACAAGATCTTCACCTCGCCGAGCGATCGGCGCACCCAGGACTACATCACCGGTCGGTTCGGCTAACGCCTGATCGGAAAAAAGCGGGGATGGTTTCCCGCCGAGATCAGGCTGAAATGAAGGCATGAGATCGTGATCCTCTTGGGATTATGATCGAAGGAGACAAGCGATGGCTTCTGAACATACCGCCAAGGCATTCGACAGCGACCTGCAGGAGTTGACCCGCCTGGTCGCCGAGATGGGCGGCCTGGTCGAGCGCATGATCACCGAGTCGGTCGATGCGCTGATCCGCCGCGACGTCGCGCTGGGCAAGCGCGTGGTCGCCGCCGACATCGAGATCGACAGCCTGCAGCGCGTCATCGAAGAGCGCGCGGTGCTGACGATCGCGCGGCGCCAGCCGATGGCGATCGACCTGCGCGAGATCGTCAGCGCGATGCGGGTGGCCACCGACCTCGAGCGGATCGGCGACCTCGCCAAGAACATGGGCAAGCGCGTCGCGGCGCTGGAGAGCGATTTCCAGCCGCTGAAGCTGATCCGCGGCCTGGAGCACATGACCGACCTCGTGCTGTCGCAGGTCAAGTCGGTGCTCGACGCCTACGCCGCGCACGATTTGCCGGCGGCGATGAACGTCTGGAAGGGCGACGAGGAGGTCGACGCGATCTGCACCTCGCTGTTCCGCGAGCTGCTCACCTACATGATGGAAGATCCGCGCAACATCTCGTTCTGCATCCACCTGATGTTCTGCGCCAAGAATATCGAGCGGATCGGCGACCATGCCACCAACATCGCCGAGACCGTGTTCTACATGATCGAGGGCCAGCAGATCACCGACAAGCGCCCGAAGGGCGACATGACCAACTTTGCGACCACGGTGCCGGGTAACTGAAGCACGATCCGGAAAGTGGGTACCGGTTTTCCGACAAGATCGTGCTCATCAGGACGATGAGCGTTTCGGTTTTGCGTCTGGGCAACGGATCAAGATAGAGAGAACTTAGACCGATGAGCGCACGCATTCTGGTAGTCGAAGACGAGGAAGCGCTGACAACGCTGTTGCGCTACAACCTCGACGCGGAAGGCTACGATGTCGAAACGGTCGGGCGCGGCGACGATGCCGACACCCGCCTCAAGGAGCGCGTTCCCGATCTCGTGGTGCTCGACTGGATGCTGCCGGGCCTGTCCGGCATCGAGCTCTGCCGCCGCTTGCGGGCACGTCCCGAGACCAAGCAGCTGCCGATCATCATGCTGACCGCGCGCGGCGAGGAGAGCGAGCGGGTGCGCGGGCTCGCCACCGGGGCCGACGATTATATCGTCAAGCCATTCTCGGTGCCGGAGCTCTTGGCGCGGGTGAAGGGCCTGCTGCGCCGCGCCAGCCCCGAGCGGCTCGCCACCGTGCTGACCTATGGCGACATCGAGCTCGACCGAGAGAAGCGCCGCGTTGCGCGCTCCGGCCGCCCGATCGATCTCGGCCCGACCGAATATCGGCTGCTCGAATTCTTCCTCGAGCATCCCGGCCGCGTGTTCAGCCGCGAGCAGCTGCTCGACAGCGTCTGGGGCCGCGACATCTATATCGACGAGCGGACCGTCGACGTGCATATCGGCCGCCTGCGCAAGCTGCTCAATCCGGGCCGCGAGCAGGATCCGATCCGCACCGTGCGCGGCGCCGGCTACGCCCTCGACGACCGCTTTGCCAAGGCCGAGCCGCAGCCGTAAGGCCCGGTCCGACCGCTGCAACAAAAAAATCCCCGCCTTCGCGGGGATTTCTTTTTTGACGTCTTTGCTGGTTTCGTCGTCGCCTATTTGAGCTGCGGCTTGTTCGACGGCCGGCGGCGATCGCCGGCGGGCTGGTAGGCGACGCGCGAGTGATGCGCGCAATAGGGCAGGCCGGTGAGCGCCTTGCCGCCGCAGAAGAAGAATTCCGGGCTCGAGGGATCGCCGACCGGCCAATGGCAGGTGGCCTCGTTCAGCTCCAGCAGCGACAGCCGCTGGCTCATCGGCACCACGTTGTCGTAGGCGATCGGATCCGGCTCGAGTTCGACCTCGAAGGCCTGCGCCAGCGCGGTGTTGCCGCGCGAGACCGGGCGCGCCACCCGCATCATGTGCTGGGCGGGACGGGCCTTGCGCTGCCGCGGCGCGGCGGTGGAGGGCGCCTTGGCGCGGCCGGACAGGCCGAGCCGATGGACTTTGCCGATCACGGCGTTTCGCGTCACATTGCCGAGTTCCGCCGCGATCTGGCTGGCGGAGAGGCCACTCTCCCAGAGCTTCTTCAGCTGCTCGACGCGATCGTCGGACCAGGTCAATACCGTCATCGCATTCTTCCTTTCGCGGTGCGCCGGCCGGTGATGGGAGCGGCGCTGCGAGCCAAATCTGTCAAAATCCCCGCGGTCAGAATCCCTTAGCCCTCGCCGGGCGTGCTGTTGCGCCCGAACGTTCACGCAGAACAAATGGCTACTAAGAGGGTCCAGTACTGCCGCACGAGATGTCGTACCCGACAGGCCAAACGCTACAATATGGCGTGACTCTGGCGCAAGAGTCCGCGGCAGCGCGTCCACATGTTCCCAACATTTAAGCCTTGCAATCAGGCTTTTCCACTGCTCCGGAATACTCCGGATTGCATGCGTTTCGCATTGCAGGAAGGCCACTTCGTGGCGATTGACACGGACCGGGCGCAGCATAGAATGCCCCGCACGTGCTGCCCGCAAGGCGGCACGTTTTTGTTTTCCGAAGCTGGCCGTTGCTGCGCTGGCGTCAAGGCGCGCGGCAATTGTCGGCCTCAAACCCGTCAGTGATCGCCATGACCGCCACTTCGCATCTGCTCCCTGTGTTTGCCCGGATCGATCTCGGCTTCGAGCGCGGCGAGGGCGCCTGGCTGATCGCAACCAACGGCGACCGCTATCTCGATTTCACCTCGGGCGTCGCGGTGAACGCGCTCGGCCATGCCCATCCGCATCTGGTCAAGGCGCTGCAGGAGCAGGCGACCAAGCTCTGGCACATGTCGAACCTGTTCAAGAGCCCGGACGGCGAGGCGCTTGCGGCGCGGCTGTGCGAGCAGAGCTTTGCCGACTACGTGTTCTTCTGCAATTCCGGCGCCGAGGCGATGGAGGGCGTGATCAAGCTGGTGCGCCACCACCATTTCTCCAAGGGACATGGCGAGCGCTACCGCATCATCACCTTCGAAGGCGCGTTCCACGGCCGCACGCTGGGCACGCTCGCGGCGACCGGCTCGGCGAAATATCTCGAAGGCTTCGGCCCGCCGATGGACGGCTTTGACCAGGTGCCGCATGGCGACATCGAGGCGGTGAAGAAGGCGATCGGCCCGCACACCGCCGGCATCCTGATCGAGCCGGTGCAAGGCGAGGGCGGCGTGCGCGGCGCGCCGCAGGCCTTCTTCAAGGCGCTGCGCCAGCTCTGCGACGAGCACGGCCTGCTGCTCGCCTTCGACGAGGTGCAGACCGGCATGGGCCGCACCGGCGAGTTGTTCGCCTACAAGCGCACCGGCGTCACGCCGGACGTGATGTCGCTGGCGAAGGCGCTCGGCGGCGGCTTCCCGATCGGCGCGGTGCTGGCGAGCGCCGAGGCCGCCGAGGGCATGGCGCCCGGCTCGCACGGCTCCACCTTCGGCGGCAATCCGCTCGCGGTCGCCGCGGCCAATGCCGTCCTCGACGTCATGCTCAAGCCCGGCTTCTTCGAGCACGTGCAGAAGGTGTCGCTGCTGCTCAAGCAGAAGCTTGCCTCCGCGGTCGACCGCTTTCCCGGCGTGCTGTCGGAAGTGCGCGGCGAGGGCCTTCTGATCGGCGTCAAGGCGGTGGTGCCGTCGGGCGATCTGATTGCCGCGCTGCGCAGCGAAAAACTGCTCACCGTCGGCGCCGGCGACAACGTCGTCCGCTTCCTGGCGCCGCTGATCGTCACCGAGGCCGAGATCGACCACTCGATCGCCGCGCTGGAGCGCGCCTGCGCTGCGCTGTCGGCGCAGCCGAAGAAGGCGGCGGGGTAATGAGCAAGTCGGTCCGTCACTTCCTCGACATCAACGAATTGCCGCTCGCCGAGCTGCGCAACATGCTGTCGGCCGGCGCCGCCATGAAGGCGCAGCGCAAGGCGCACGAGAAGGCCAGGAAGCCGCTCGAGGGCAAGACGCTGGCGATGATCTTCGAACGCCCGTCGACCCGCACGCGGGTGTCGTTCGACGTCGGCATGCGCCAGCTTGGCGGTGAATCCATCATGCTGACCGGTGCCGAGATGCAGCTCGGCCGCGGCGAGACCATCGCCGACACCGCGCGCGTGCTGTCGCGCTATGTCGACGCGATCATGATCCGCATCCTCAATCATGATGCGCTGCTTGAGCTTGCCGCCCACGCCACCGTTCCCGTGATCAATGGGCTGACGCGGCGCTCGCATCCCTGCCAGGTGATGGCCGACCTCATGACCTATGAGGAAAACCGCGGCTCGATCGAGGGCAAGACGGTGGCCTGGACCGGCGACGACAACAACGTGCTGGCCTCCTGGGCGCACGCCGCCGAGCGCTTCAAGTTCCAGCTCAATGTCGCGACCCCGCCGGAGCTCGCGCCGAAGAAGCCGATGCGGGACTGGATCAAGGCGACGAATGCGCCGATCGTGCTCGGCACCGACCCGGAGGCCGCCGTGCGCGGCGCCGACTGCGTCGTCACCGACACCTGGGTGTCGATGGGCGACAAGGAGGGCGAGCACCGCCACAACGTGCTGCGGCCCTATCAGGTCAATGCCAAGCTGATGTCGCTGGCGAAGCCCGACGCGCTGTTCATGCACTGCCTGCCCGCGCATCGCGGCGAGGAGGTCACCGACGAGGTGATCGACGGCCCGCAATCCGTCGTGTTCGACGAGGCGGAAAACCGCCTGCATGCGCAAAAGGGCATTCTGGCCTGGTGTTTCGACGCGGTGGCGTAGCAATAACGCTGTCGTCCCGGCCTAGTGCGCAATTGCGCACTAGGCCGGGACGACCATCTCTCTGTTCGCGTGAACCCCTTTATTTCATGGTCCGAGACCCCAGATAGAGCGCCATGGTTTCACAATCCCCCGACATCAAAATCACGGCCGAGGCGCCAATCCGCGCGCCATCGGCGGTTCCTGTTGACGATGCCGTGCTGGCTTTCGAGGTCGGCGCGCTGGATCTGCGCGGACGGCTGACCCGGCTCGGCCCCGCGCTCGACGAGGTCCTGCACAAGCACGATTATCCGCCGCCGGTCGGCAAGCTGCTCGGCGAGGCGATCGTGCTGACGACGCTGCTCGGCTCCTCCGTGAAGTTCGAGGGCCGCTTCATCCTGCAGACCCGGACCGACGGTCCGGTCTCGCTGCTGATCGTCGACTTCCAGGCGCCGGACCGGCTGCGTGCCTATGCGCGCTACGATGCGTCACGCATCAAGAACGGCCAGACCTCGGGCCAGCTACTCGGCAAGGGTCATCTGGCGATGACCATCGATCAGGGCGCCAACACCAGCCGCTACCAGGGCCTGGTGGCGCTCGACGGCGGCAGCCTCGAGGACGCCGCGCACGAATACTTCCTGCGCTCCGAGCAGATCCCGACCCGGGTGCGTCTTGCGGTCGGCGAGGAGATGCGCGGCGGCGAGCGCGGCAAGCTGCACTGGCGCGCAGGCGGCATTTTGCTGCAATTCCTGCCGAAGTCGCCGGAACGCGCCAAGCAGGCCGATCTGCATCCCGGCGACGCGCCGGAGGGAACGGTTGCGCACGCGGTGCCGGACGACGACGCCTGGGTCGAAGGCCAGTCGCTGATCTCGACCGTCGAGGATGTCGAGTTGATCGATCCGGATCTGTCCGGCGAACGGCTGCTCTACCGCCTGTTCCACGAGCGCGGCGTCCGCGTCTTCACCCCGCAGCAGCTGCGCGCGCAGTGCTCCTGCTCGCGCGACGCGGTGTCCGCGATGCTGAAGAGCTTTGCGCCAAAAGACCGCGCGGACATGGTCAAGGACGGCAAGGTCGTCGTGACCTGCGAGTTCTGCTCGTCGGTATATGAATTCACGCCGGACGAAGCCGGCGTGGAGTAGGACGCTCGTTAACGTAGCCCGGATGCAGCGAAGCGAAATCCGGGGCGCTCCAACCGCGAATGATGCTGTTCCGGATTGCGCGGCGCTGCATCCGGGCTACGCAGCTTATTTGAAGCGATGGATTGCCGGGTCAAGCCCGGCGATGACGCGCGGTGATGCGCGTCAGTTCAACACCCGCTTGCCGTCCGGGCTCGGGCTATCCAGCGAAAACGTCGGCACGTCGATGTCGAACCGCTCGCCGCTTTCGTTGACCATCTGGTAGCTGCCGGTCATGAAGCCGGAGGCCGTCGACAGCGGCACGCCGGAGGTGTACTCGAAGCGCTCGCCGGGCGCGAGCACCGGCTGCTCGCCGACCACGCCCTCGCCGCGCACCTCCTGGCGGCGACCGGTGGCATCGGTGATGATCCAGTGCCGGGTACGCAGCTGCACCGTCTCCGGGCCCGAATTGGTGATCACGATCGTATACGACCAGAAATACTCGCGCCCCACCGACGAGCGATCCGGCATGAAGTTCGGCTCGACGGTGACTTCGATCTGGCGGGTGACGGCACGGTACATCAGGCTCAATCCGGTGGTCTCAAAGCACGATTCGGAAAGCGCGGTGCGGTTTTCTGTTGCGATCGTGCTCAAACAGGCGGCTTATCATAGCGAATTCGTCCACCGGAACCAATCGCTTGGCTGGCCGTGAAAAACCGGACGAAAAGCCGGGGCAAAAAGCCGGTCCGGGCCGCGCCTGCAATCGCGGTTTCAACATAGTTCCGTCCTAAAGCCCCGCCGGCATGCCGCCGCACTCAGTGCTTTGTCCGCAAATCGCGGACCGATATTATCTTTTCAGGGCGCGCCCGACTTCCAGAGCCGCTTTGGTGCTTGATGAGCTCGATTGCCGATCCCATAGCCGGTTCGCCGGTGGCTGAGGCCAAAGCCGAGGCGAAGGCAAAGGCCGTCGCGGCGTCGCCGGCGATCACGCTGCCCGCGGCGGGCGAGCGCGAGCTCCGGCTCGACCTGTTTCGCGGCCTCGCACTATGGCTGATCTTCATCGACCACTTGCCGACCAATCTCCTGACCTGGCTGACGATCCGCAACTACGGATTCTCCGACGCCACCGAGATCTTCATCTTCATCTCCGGCTACACCGCGGCCTTCGTCTACGGCCGCGCCATGCTGGAGGCGGGCTTTTTGATCGCGACTGCGCGCATCCTGCGCCGGGTCTGGCAGATCTACGTCGCCCACGTCTTCCTGTTCACGATCTTCCTCGCCGAGATCTCCTATGTCGCGACCTCGTTCGAGAACCCGCTCTACACCGAAGAGATGGGGATCATGGACTTCCTCAAGCAGCCCGACGTCACCATCGTGCAGGCGCTGCTGCTGCGCTTCCGCCCCGTCAATATGGACGTGCTGCCGCTCTATATCGTGTTGATGCTGTTCCTGCCGCTGATCCTGTGGCTGATGAAGTGGAAGCCCGACGTCACGCTCGGCCTGTCGGTCGTGCTCTACGCGGTGACCTGGCAGTTCGACCTCTATCTGTCGGCCTATCCGAACGGGTTCTGGGCGTTCAATCCGTTCGCCTGGCAATTGCTGTTCGTGTTCGGCGCCTGGTGCGCGCTCGGCGGCGCGCGGCGGATGTCGCGCATCCTGTCGTCGAACATCACGATGTGGATCTGCATCGCCTATCTGGTCGCGGCGTTCTTCGTGACGCTGACCTGGTACGTGCCGCAGCTCGGCCACATCGTGCCCAAGGTGATCGAGCAGTGGATGTATCCGATCAACAAGACCGACCTGGACGTGTTGCGCTTCGCGCACTTCCTGGCGCTCGCGGCGCTGACCGTGCGCTTCCTGCCGAAGGACTGGCCGGGGCTGAAATCGCCCTGGCTGCGACCTTTGATCCTGTGTGGCCAGCATTCGCTTGAGATATTCTGCCTCGGGGTCTTCCTCGCCTTTGCCGGTCATTTCGTGCTTGCCGAAGTGTCGGGCGGTGCCGTGCTGCACGCCTTGATCAGCGTCGCCGGCATCCTCATCATGTGCGGCATGGCGTGGATCATTTCGTGGTACAAGCACTCTGCCGACAAAGGCGCTTCGAAAAAAGGCGCCGGCGGCAACGCCGATCTGGCGGGAGGGGAAGCATGAAGTCCGCATGGACGATGCTGGGCCTGACGCTGCTTGCCGCCTCGCTGGCGGCCGCGCCCGCGCGCGCCGGCGACACCGCCGAGCCGCCGCCTCCCTGCGAAGTGCCCGCCTATCTCCTGTCCACCGAAAACGCGCTGCCGAAGGTCACGGAGGCCGTCAAGGCCAACCGGCCGCTCAGCGTGCTCGTGGTCGGCAGCCGCTCCTCGACCATCCTCGGCAACGAGCCGAGCGCCTACCCGGCCAAGCTGCAGGCGGCGCTGAAGGAGGCGTTGCCGTCGGCCACGGTCGATCTATCCGTAGAACTACAGGGAAAGAGCACCGCCGAGGATACCGCAGGAACTCTTGTTAAGCTTGTTGAGGCTAAGAAGCCTACTTTGGTTATCTGGCAGACCGGAACGGTCGATGCTATGCGAGCGATTGATCCCGACGATTTCCGTGCCGCCATCCACGATGGCCTTGCTGCGTTGCGGAACGCCGGGACCGACGTGGTGCTGGTCAATCTGCAGTACAGCCCGCGTACCGAAACCATGATCTCGGCGCCGCCCTATCTGGACAACATGAAGGTGGTGGCGACGCAGCTTGAGGTGCCGCTGTTCGACCGCTTCGCGATCATGAAGCAGTGGAGCGATGCGGGGTATTTTGACCTGTTCAGCACCTCGCACGGTGTCGACCTGGCCAAGAAGGTGCATGCGTGTCTCGGCCGCGCATTGGCGAAATTCGTCATCGATGCGGCCCATCTCGGCCCGGTGCAGCAGAATTAGAGCGTACTGGAATTAGAGAGAGTTAGAGGAAGTAGAGTTGATGCGTTTTGACTTCCCTTTTCGTCTGATCACATCGCGAGCCGCGTGCGCGGTCGCCGCGCTCGCGCTGCTGATGCCGGTCGCACCATCGTGCGCGCAGACCGCGCAGGCGCAGGTCGATCAGCACGCGGCGCTGGCGCCGGGCGCCAAGCCTGAATCCGTTAAGGCCGAGGCCGCCAAGCCTGACGCAACCAAACCTGACGCGACCAAGCCCGACGCCGCCAGTTCGCCGCATCCGGGCATTGCCGAAAAGGCGCTCGACAAGTTCAAGCAGGCCGCGAAATCCGCCACCGATATCTTCCACCGCGTGCCCTGCCAGCAGCCCAAGGGCGTGCCGAACACCACCGGCTCGCTGCCGCATGTCGCGGCCAAGCTCGCGGCTGGCAAGCCGGTCGTCATCATCGCGTTCGGCTCGTCCTCGACCGAAGGCTACGGCTCGTCGGCGCCGGAATTCACCTATCCGAACCGGCTCGCGGCGCAGCTGAAGCGGCAATATCCGTCGGCCGACATCACCGTGCTCAACCGCGGCAAGGGCGGCGAGGACGCACCGGAGATGATGCGGCGGCTGCAGACCGAAGTGATCGACGTGCATCCCGACATGGTGATCTGGCAGGTCGGCACCAACGCGCTCTTGCGCAACCTCGATCCGGCCGAGACCGGCAAGCAGGTCGAGGACGGCGTGGCGCGCATCCAGGCCGCCGGCGCCGATGTCGTGCTGGTCGATCCGCAATATTCGCCGCGTGTCACCGAGCGGCCCGAGAGCGCGCGCGGCATGGTCAAGCTGCTCGGCCGCATCGCGGCGCTGCGCCATGTCGGCCTGTTCCCGCGCTTCGAGGTGATGCGCGACTGGCACGAGAAGCAGGCGATCCCGATCAACGATTTCGTCACCGCCGACGGCCTGCACATGAACGACTGGGGCTACGCCTGCTTCGCGCAGCTGCTCGGCGACGACATCATCCGCTCGGTCGGCCAGATCAAGATCGGCGTCAACGTGCCGGCGGATGTGCGGACCTACCGGCCGATGTGAGCGGGTCTTCGCCCGCTCTTTCACCGTCACCCTGAGGTGGCCGCTTCTTCAGCGGCCCTCGAAGGGTCGACGGCCCCGCTGGTGGCCGTGCATCCTTCGAGGCTCGCAAGAGCTCGCGCCTCCAGCGACAAAGGCGAAGCCTTTGCGCGGGGATGACGGGTTGGAGTGTCGCAGTCGACGCAACAGCGTCGCTCCTGCTTGACGTTGCCGCGGTAATCCGCTCCCTTGGCCCCTGATAAAATCCCGTCGAGACCAAGGGAAAACGCCCATGTCTTTCGTGCTGGCCATCGATCAGGGCACCACCTCGTCGCGCGCCATGGTGTTCCGCAGCGACATCTCCATCGCCGCCGTCGCGCAGCAGGAATTTCCGCAGCATTTTCCGGCCTCCGGCTGGGTCGAGCACGAGCCGGAGGACATCTGGACCTCGACCGTGATGGTGTGCCGCGACGCGCTGGAGAGGGCCGGCCTCAAGGCCAAGGACATCGCCGCGATCGGCATCACCAACCAGCGCGAGACCACCGTGGTGTGGGACCGCGCCACCGGGCAGGCGGTGCACCGCGCCATCGTCTGGCAGGACCGCCGCACCGCCGACATCTGCGCCAAACTCAAGGCCGAAGGCCACGAGCCCGCGATCTCGGCCAAGACCGGCCTGATCATCGATCCCTATTTCTCGGGGACAAAAGTCGCCTGGATCCTCGACCACGTGCCGGGTGCGCGCGAGCGCGCCGAGCGCGGTGAATTGCTGTTCGGCACCGTCGACTGCTATTTGCTGTGGCGCCTCACCGGCGGCAAGGTGCACGCGACCGATGCCACCAACGCCTCGCGCACGCTGCTGTTCAACATCCACACCGGCACCTGGGACGACGAGCTGACAAAGCTGCTGCGCGTGCCGCGCTCGATGCTGCCCGAGGTGAAGGATTCGTCGGCGCGCTTCGGCGAGAGCACCGCCGATCTGTTCGGCGGCCCGATCGCGATCTCCGGCATCGCCGGCGACCAGCAGGCCGCGACCATCGGCCAGGCCTGCTTCGAGCCCGGTATGATGAAGTCGACCTATGGCACCGGCTGCTTCGCGCTGCTCAACACCGGCACCACGCCGGTCGCCTCGAAGAACAAGCTGCTCACCACCATCGCCTATCAGCTCGGCGGCAGGCGCACCTACGCGCTGGAAGGCTCGATCTTCGTCGCCGGCAGCGCGGTGCAGTGGCTGCGCGACGGTCTCGGCATCATCAAGCAGGCCGCCGAGACCGGGCCGCTTGCCGACAAATCCGATTCCATGCAGAGCGTCTACCTGGTGCCGGCCTTCGTCGGCATGGGCGCGCCGTACTGGAATCCGCGCGTGCGCGGCGCGCTGTTCGGGTTGAGCCGCAACACCGGCCCCGCCGAGTTGGCGCATGCGACGCTGGAGAGCGTCTGCTACCAGACCTTTGACCTGTGGGCCGCGATGCGCACCGACTGGCCGGAGGCCAACGCCGCCAACACGGTGCTGCGCGTCGACGGCGGCATGACCGCCTCCGACTGGACCATGCAGCGTCTTGCCGACCTGCTCGACGCTCCGGTCGACCGTCCGATGATCCAGGAGACCACGGCGCTGGGCGCCGCCTATCTCGCTGGCTTCGAGGCCGGCGTCTATCCGGAGCCGGCAAAGTTCGCCGACAACTGGCGGCTCGAGCACCGCTTCAAGCCGGCGATGAGCCAGGCGACGCGCGAGCGTAAGCTCGCCGGCTGGGCCCGCGCGGTGAAGGGCGTGCTGGCGAGCGACGAGGGGGAGTAGTGAATTCGTGCGGCATGCTCGCTGCACCTCTCCCGCTTGCGGGGGAGGTCGTATCGCATCGAAAGATGCGATACGGGTGGGGCTCTCGCCGCATAATGACTGATCCCCTTCGCGGCGATACCCCCACCCCAGCCCTCCTCCGCAAGCGGGAGAGGGGGCGCACCGCCGCCGCGGCTAACATCTCGTAACAACCAACAACAACCCTGAGGGAGCAAACAACATGAACACGGATCTCAACCGGGTCGCCAAGCTGCTGAGTGCTGCGCTCTGCGCCGCGCTGCTGGCTTCACCAGCCGCGGCACGCGACAAGGACAACGCGCTCTCTGCCGCGCGCCAAATCAAGACCGACGTCGCCGGGCTGAAGGCGCCGGCCCAGATCCTGGTCGATGTCTGGGGCATCCCGCACATCTATGCCGGCAACGAGCACGACCTGTTCTTCCTGCAGGGCTTTAACGCCGCGCGCGACCGGCTCTGGCAGATCGATCTCTGGCGCAAGCGCGGGCTCGGTCTGCTCGCCAAGGATTTTGGTCCGGCCTATGCCGCGCAGGATAAGGCGCTGCGCCTGTTTCTCTATCGCGGTGACATGAATGCGGAGTGGGCCGCGTACGGCCCGAAGGCGAAAACCTATGCGGAGGCGTTCGTTGCCGGCGTCAACGCCTATGTCGCCGACGTCAGGGCGGGCAAGCGTCCGCTGCCGATCGAGTTCAGGATCGCCGGCACCATGCCGGACCCGTGGACCGCGGAGGACGTCGTGCGGATCAGAAGCCACGGCCTGACCCGCAACGTCGCCTCCGAGGTCAAGCGCTCGTTGGTCGCCTGCGCTGCGGGCCTCGAGGCCGACCGCTTCCGCGTCAAGCTGGAGCCAGCCTGGACCACGAAAATCCCCGACGGGCTCGATCCCTGCAGCGTGCCGAAGGCGGTGCTCGCGGCCTACGATCTTGCCACGCGCCCGGTGAAGTTCGCCGCGCCAAAGGACCAGAAGGCCGCGCAGGCGCATGATCCCGATACGTTTCTCGCCGAGGCCGACCAGCAGCGCGACACCATCGGCTCCAACAATTGGGTGATCGCGCCACAGCGCACCGCGACCGGCCGCCCGATCCTCGCCAACGATCCGCATCGCGAGCACTCGGTGCCGTCGCTGCGCTACATCGTCGGCCTCAACGCGCCCGGCATTTCCGTGATCGGCGCCGGCGAGCCGGCGCTGCCGGGCATCTCGATCGGCCACAACGGCACCATCGCGTTCGGCCTCACCATCTTCAACGTCGACCAGGAAGACCTCTACGTCTACGAGCTCATTGCCAGATACAACTATCAAATATACGCTAAGTCGAATCTTCAACGAGAATAAGCCGGAAGCTGAATCGAACTTCAAAGGCAAAGAAGTTCTGACCAAGATCATCACTCTCACGCCACGAAACCCAGAGAAAAATACATCAGTAGATAGATTGAGGTTGATAGAAGAGATTTCGGTCGCTTCTAACAGACAGACCCCGGTCAATAACGCCGATCGTGCGTCGAGCGACTCGATGTATCCAATCCTCCAGAAGGCGCTTTTTGAGAAGTGCGGCGTGTTTTTTGAAAGAAAGCGAGGGGAATTCAGTGACGGCCTGCGAGCCGGTTATATTGACCGTCGCAAAATCCTAGAACGCAATCTGTTTCTTCGTGTCTTTCTGGCGTCTCGCGGAGATCTAAGAGAGGCGGGCAAAAAGAGAATATTTATTCAGCACAAACTGACCCTCAATGAGTTGGCGGATGCAGCGGCGTTGGACGTCTTTGCTGACGCGTTCGATCTCTTCAATGCCATCGCTCCACGCAATGCGAGCAACAATGTTAACAATGCTAAACGATATAGAGACGTGCTTGCGAAGCTCTACATTGGTGTAGCAAAAACGGATCGCTCCGCGCCTGTTGCAGATAGAATTGCAATCATTGATTCGCTTTGGGGACGACTGTTACGCCTGGCCGCAGCCTCGGGGAAACACATCCGACATGTTCTTGACGAGGGAACCGGAGAACGTAGAAAAGCATTTGCACCTGAAAAATGGATGACCAGTGCTGATTTTGATTACGATGTAATCACCTTCATTAAAACCGGAAGTCTGATTCCTCGCAAGAAGACCCCGGAAGCGGAAGCTGAGCAGATGCGCTAGTAGTCAAAAGATTGATTGAAGTGCGGACCCAAGACAGATGTTCCTGATCGGCCAATACGACTCGCCCTTCGTCCGCCGCACCGCGATCGCGCTGCGGCTCTATGGGCTTCCTTTCGAGCACAAGCCGTGGTCGACCTTCGGCGATGCCGAGCAGGTCGCCGCCTACAATCCGCTGCGGCGGGTGCCGACCTTGGTGCTCGATGACGGCGAGGCGTTGATCGAGAGCGGCGCGATCCTGGATTATCTCGACGAGCTGGTCGGGCCGGCGCGGGCGATGCTGGCGCGGTCCGGCGCGGAGCGGCGCCGGCATCTGCGCATCATTGCGCTCGCGACCGGGCTCGCCGACAAGGCGGTGAGCCTGATCTACGAGCGCGTGCTGCGCAAGGAGCAGTTGAAACTCTGGGTCGAACGCTGCGAGGCGCAGATTTCGGGCGTGCTCGGCGTGCTGGAGCAGGAGCGCGCGGCCGTGACTGCGCCATACTGGTTCGGGACGGGCATCGGCCACGCCGACATCGCGGTTGCCTGCGCGCTGCGCTTCACCGGCGAAGCCCATCCGCATCTGTTCGACGCGCGCTATCCCGCGCTGAAGGCCCACGCCGCCCGCTGCGAAGCGCTGCCGCCGTTCCAGGAAATCGTGCAACCGCTGGCGCCGCCGAGCGGTTAGGGGATCGGTTGCGTCCCCATCCAAAACTGTCATCGCCCGGTTTAACCGGCGATCCAGTACGCCGCGGCCTATCCGCTCAAGCACAATCGCCTCTGGAATACTGGATCACCCGGTCAAGCCGGGTGATGACACCGAGCAAGCTGAGCAAGCCAACCCGTCATCCTGAGGTGCGAGCTCTTGCGAGCCTCGAAGGATGAATCGGCCACCAGCGGGGCCGTGCATCCTTCGAGGCTCGCCGAAGAGGCTCGCACCTCAGGATGACGGGACTCATAGTGGCGCGCGCCTACTTCGCCCGCATCGCCTCCGGCGTGTCGGGCTGCGCGGACGGATGGGCTTTCGCAAACGCCGGCAGCGCCATGGCGGTTTCATGGATGCGCTTCACGGTCGGCCACGGCGCGAGGCTGATCTGCTGATTGACCGCCGCGGTGACGTGGCTGACCAGGCAGATGTCGGCGAGGCTGGGCGCATCGCCGTGGCAGAACTGGCGGGTCGCCTTGTGGCCGGCGAGGTGGCCTTCGAGCGCGGCCAGCGTTTCGACCGTCCAGTGCCGGCGCCACGCGCTTTGCTGGCCGTCGCGCAGATCGAGCTCGCGGTCGAGATAGCGCCGCACCCGCGGCGTCAGCAGCGGATGGCCCTCGCAGGCGACGATCAGCGCCAGGCCACGCACCCGGGCGCGGCCGAGCGCGTCGGCCGGCAGCAGCGGCGGGTTCGGAAACGTTTCGTCGAGATAGTCGATGATGGCGAGCGACTGGAACAGCACATCGCCGCCGTCCGTCACCAGCGCCGGCAGCGCCATCTGCGGATTGACCTTGCGATAAGCGTCAGCGCGATGCGCGTCGGCGTCGATGTCGACGAACACGACTTCGGCCGGCACCTGTTTCAGATTGAGCGCGATGCGCACCCGAAAGCTCGCCAGCGACCGCCAGAAGGAGAAGAATTTCATGGGGGATGTCCCTCTGCACCACACGACGGCATTCGTAGCCCGGATGAAGCGCTAGCGTAATCCGGGGCCAGTCGTCGTTCGGTCAGAGCTTACCCCGGATTGCGCTTCGCTGCATCCGGGCTACGGTTCTTCGCCTTCTCCCACAGGGGAGAAGGGAAGAGCTACCCCGCGCCGACCGCCTTCTTGCGCCAGGCCAGATGCACGGCGCAGGTGCAGCCCTTCGGGTGCGAGGCGAGGTCGGCGGCGTCGTTGGCGGGCGTGGCGGCCGGCGCGATCTCCTTCGCGCCGTCCTGCGCGGGGATGTAGTTCAAGACCGGCGCGAGCCAGCGCTCGACCTCGGCGACACTCATGCTCTTGCGCGCGGCATAGTCCTCGACCTGGTCGCGCTCGATCTTGCCGACGCCGAAATAGAAACTCTCGGGATGGCTGAAATAGAGCCCGGAGACCGACGATCCCGGCCACATCGCAAAGCTCTCGGTCAACTTGACGCCCGCGGTGTTCTCCGCGTCGAGCAGCGCGAACAGCGTCTGCTTCTCGGTGTGGTCGGGCTGCGCCGGATAGCCGGGTGCGGGGCGGATGCCGTCGTATTTCTCGAGGATCAGCTCGTCCGACGAGAAGGTCTCGCCGGGCGCGTAGCCCCAGAACTCCTTGCGCACGCGCTGGTGCATGCGCTCGGCGAAGGCTTCCGCAAGGCGGTCGGCCAGCGCCTTGCACAGGATCGAGGAGTAGTCGTCATTGGCGTTCTTGAAGCGGTCGGCCACCGCGTCCTCGCCGATCCCGGCGGTGACGACGAAGCCGCCGACATAATCAGCCACGCCGGTCTCCTTCGGCGCAATGAAGTCGGACAGCGCGGCGTTGAAGCGGCCCTCGCGCTTCTCGAGCTGCTGGCGCAGCGTGTGGAAGGTCGCGATCTTCTGCTTGCGGGTGTCGTCGGCATAGACCTCGACGTCGTCGCCGACGGCGTTCGCCGGCCAGAAGCCGATGGTGGCGCGGGCGGTGAACCATTTTTCCGCGATGATGCGACCCAGCATCTTGCGCGCGTCGTCATACAGCGAGCGGGCGACCTCGCCGACCTTGGGATCGTCGAGGATCGCCGGAAAACGCCCGGTCAGTTCCCAGGTCTGGAAGAACGGCGTCCAGTCGATGTAGTCGGCGAGCTCGGCAAGATCGTAGGCATCGAAGCTCTTCAGCCCAAAGAACGCCGGCTTGGTCGGCGGCGCCTTGGCAAAATCGATCGCGACCTTGTTGGCGCGGGCCTCAGCGAGCTTGAGCCGCTTCTTGTCGGCCTGGGCACGGAAATGTGCCGCGGAAATCTTGGCGTATTCGGCGCGCACCTCTGCGGCGTAAGCCTGCTTTTTCTCAGCCGACAGCAGCGAGGAGGCGACGCCGACCGCGCGGCTGGCGTCGTTGACATGCACCACCGGCCCGCTCTTGTAGTTCGGGTCGATCTTCACCGCGGTGTGCACCCGGCTCGTGGTGGCGCCGCCGATCAGCAGCGGCACGTTCATGCCCTGGCGTTCCAGCTCGCCGGCGAGAAAGCTCATCTCGTCGAGCGAGGGCGTGATCAGGCCGGACAGGCCGATGATGTCGGCGCCTTCGGCCTTGGCGGTCTCGATGATCTTGGTCGCGGGCACCATGACGCCGAGGTCGATGACCTCGAAGTTGTTGCACTGGAGAACGATGCCGACGATGTTCTTGCCGATGTCGTGGACGTCGCCCTTCACGGTCGCGAGCACGATCTTGCCCGCGGCGTTGCGGCCGCCGGTGACGCCATTGGCGAGGTTTCGCGCCTTCTCCTCCTCCATGAACGGCATCAGATAGGCGACGGCCTGCTTCATCACGCGGGCCGACTTCACGACCTGCGGCAAGAACATCTTGCCGTCGCCGAAGAGATCGCCGACCACGTTCATGCCGGCCATCAGCGGCCCCTCGATGACGTCGAGCGGGCGAGCGGCGTTCTGCCGCGCGGCCTCGGTGTCTTCCTCGATGAACTCGGTGATGCCGTGCACCAGCGCGTGGCTCAGCCGCTTCTCGACCGGCCATTCGCGCCAGGCGAGATCGGCTTCCTTGGTCTGCTTCTCCTTGCCGCGGAATTTCTCCGCCAGCGCCAGCAGCCGCTCCGAAGCGCCGGGATCGCGGTTGAGGATGACGTCCTCGCAAGTCTGGCGCAGCTCGGGGTCAATGTCGTCATAGACGATCATCTGCCCGGCATTGACGATGCCCATGTCCATGCCGGCATGGATAGCATGGTAGAGGAACACCGAGTGCATCGCCTCGCGCACCGGCTCATTGCCGCGGAACGAGAACGAGAGATTCGAGACGCCGCCCGAGATATGCGCGCCAGGCAGGTTCTGCCGGATCCAGCGCGTCGCCTCGATGAAATCGACGCCGTAATTGTTGTGCTCCTCGAGCCCGGTCGCGATCGCGAAGATATTCGGATCGAAGATGATGTCCTCGGGCGGAAAGTCGAGCCGGTTAACCAGGATGTCGTAGGCGCGCTTGCAGATTTCGGTCTTGCGCTTGAACGTGTCGGCCTGGCCGGTCTCGTCGAACGCCATCACCACCACGGCGGCACCGTGCCGCTTGGCGACGGTCGCCTCGTGCACAAACTTTTCCTCGCCTTCCTTCAGCGAGATCGAGTTCACGATCGGTTTGCCCTGGATGCACTTCAGGCCGGCCTCGATGACGTGGAATTTCGAGGAGTCGACCATCACGGGCACGCGCGCGATATCCGGCTCGGCGGCGACGAGGTTGAGGAACGTCACCATAGCGTTCTCGGAATCGAGCAGGCCCTCATCCATGTTGACGTCGATGACCTGGGCGCCATTCTCGACCTGGTCGCGTGCCACCTGCAGCGCGGCGGTGTAGTCGCCAGCGGTGATCAGCTTGCGGAAGCGGGCCGAGCCGGTGACGTTGGTGCGCTCGCCGACGTTCACGAACGGGATCGCGTCCGTCAGCGTGAACGGCTCGAGGCCCGACAGCTTCAGTCGCGGTTCGATCTCGGGCACGGCGCGCGGCTTGTGCGGCGCGACGGCCTTGGCGATCGCGGCGATATGATCGGGCGTGGTGCCGCAGCAGCCGCCGACGATGTTGACGAGGCCGGCGGCGGCGAACTCGCCGATCAGCCGCGCCATGTAGTCCGGCGTCTCGTCATACTGGCCGAACTCGTTGGGCAGGCCGGCATTCGGATACGCACACACCAGTGTATCGGCGACGCGGCCGATATCGGCGATGTGGGCGCGCAGATCCTCGGCGCCGAGCGCGCAGTTGAACCCGATCGTCACGGGCCTCGCGTGCCGCACCGAGTGCCAGAACGCCTCCGGCAACTGGCCGGAGAGCAGGCGGCCGGACTTGTCGGTGATGGTGCCGGAGATCATCACCGGCACGTCGATGCCGCGCTCCTCGATGATCTCGGCGATCGCATACAGCGCCGCCTTGGCGTTCAGGGTATCGAAGATGGTCTCGACCAGCAGCAGATCGGCGCCGCCGTCGAGCAAGCCACGCGCCTGTTCGCCATAGGCCTTGCGTAGATCGTCGAAGGTGACCGCGCGATAACCGGGATTGGAGACGTCGGGCGAGATCGAGGCGGTGCGGTTGGTCGGGCCGAGCGCGCCGGCGACGAAGCGCCGCTTCCCGTCTTCGGCCGACACGCGCTCGGCCGCGGTGCGGGCAAGTCGGGCGCCCTGCAGGTTCAGCTCATAGGCGAGGTCCGACATGTCGTAGTCGGCCTGCGCGATCGTGGTCGAGGAGAAGGTGTTGGTGGCGACGATGTCGGCGCCGGCGCGCAAATAAGCGGCGTGGATGTCCGTGATCGCCTCGGGCTGGGTCAGGATCAAAAGATCGTTGTTGCCCTTGATGTCGCGATGGAAGTCCGCAAAGCGCGCGCCGCGGAACGCGGCCTCGTCGAATTGCAGACCCTGAATCATCGTGCCCATGGCGCCGTCGAGCACCAGGATGCGCTCGCGGGCAGCCGCGAGTAAAGCAGAACGCTTGGGAGAAACGGGTACAGTCATGGTTCAGGCGGCTTTCTGGGCGCCATGCGGCCGGATGCCGAGCAGATGGCTGATCGCGAACACCAGGTCCGCGCGATTCATGGTGTAGAAGTGGAAGGTGTCGACGCCGTGCTTGGCCAGCTTCTGCACCTGGCCGGCGGCGACCGTCGCGGCCACCAGCTTGCGGGTCTCGGCGTCATTGTCGAGGCCGTCGAATTTCTCCGCGAGCCAGTCCGGCACGCTGGTGCCGGCGCGGGTCACGAAATTGCGCGCCTGCTTGAAATTGTGCATCGGCATGATGCCCGGCACGATCGGGATATCGATGCCGCGCGCGCGCACCCGGTCGACGTAGCGGTAATAGAGATCGTTGTCGAAGAACACCTGGGTAATCGCGCGGTTCGCACCGGCATCGACCTTGGCCTTGAGCGTGTCGATGTCGGTATCGAAGCTGGCGGCTTCCGGATGCTTCTCGGGATAGGCGGAGACCGAAATCTCGATATCGGGATGGCGCTTCTTGATTCCGGCAACGAGCTCGGCCGAGCTCTGATAGCCGTCGGGATGGGTGAAATAGGGCGTGCCGATGCCGGCCGGCGGATCGCCGCGCAGCGCGACGATGTGGCGGACGCCGACCTCGTGATAGCGGTCGACGATCTCGTCGATCTCGGCGCGCGAGGAGCCGACGCAGGTCAGATGAGCGGCCGGCAGCAGGTCGGTCTCGCGCAGGATGCGGGTGATGGTCGAATGGGTGCGCTCGCGGGTCGAGCCGCCAGCGCCATAGGTGACCGACACGAAGTTCGGCGTCAGCGGCGCGAGACGGTTGATGGTCTCCCACAGATTGCGCTCCATCTCCTCGGTCTTCGGCGGGAAGAACTCGAAGGAGATTTTGGGCGCGCGATGCCCATTCGACACGGGAGAAACGGTCTCGGTCATGATACGCAAGGGCTCCGCAGCAGGTGGGCAGATGTCTCGCCTGGATATGGAGCCCCCAAGATAGGCGAAACCGGCCGTCCGAAACAGCCCATCGCACATGGGAAATTGCCCATTATTGTGAAATGCTTTGCAATCAATTCTCTCGCGAGTGAGAATTTGTGGGCAAGATGTTCGCTGCGTCGTTTGCGCAATTAATTGAAATTATTGAGTAAATATGCTTGTGGCTCGAGCCTGCGCCATCTGTCGGATGTGGGCTAGATTAGACCATCAGCAAACGGTCCTATTTCGTCCCAAAGCACGGGCCGTCAACGCCGGCGACACCGGCCCTCCGGCGCGGGCCTGATCTGCACGGCGGAGGGCTTTGTCGGCCCGCGGGGCGCCACTAGGTTCAGCGCCATGATTCCGCTCTCCGTTCTCGATCTTTCCGTCGTCACCACCGGCACCAAGCCGGCCGCGGCGCTGCGCAACAGCATCGATCTGGCGCGCCATGTCGACGGCCTCGGCTATGTCAGGTACTGGCTGGCCGAGCACCACAACCTCGCCTCGGTCGCGAGCCCGGCGCCGGACCTGATGATCGGGCAGATCGCGGCGGTGACGCGGCACATCCGGGTCGGCTCCGGCGGCGTGATGCTGCCCAACCATGCACCGCTGGTGGTCGCCGAGCGCTTCAAGATGCTGGAGGCACTGTTTCCCGGCCGCATCGATCTCGGCCTCGGCCGCGCCCCCGGCACCGACGGCGCCACCGCCTACGCGCTGCGTAGCCGGCTCGACAAGCGCGAGGGCGACGATTTCCTCGAGCGGCTGCACGAGCTAACCTTGTGGGAGACCCGCGATTTCCCGGCCGGCCATCCCTACAACAATGTGGTGGCGATGCCGGACGACTCGCCGCTGCCGCCGATCTGGCTGCTCGGCTCGAGCGATTATTCCGCCGAACTCGCCGCCCAGGTCGGAATGGGTTTTGCGTTCGCGCATCATTTCGCCACCCACGACGCGGTCGCGGTGATGACCAATTATCGCGCGCATTTCACGCCGTCAGGCTGGCGCGCGGCGCCGCAGGCGATTCTGGCGGTCGCGGCCGTCGTGGCGGAGACCGATGCCGAAGCGGAAGAGCTCGCGCTGTCGATGGATCTCAACCGCCTGCGCCGCGACCGCGGCCAGTATCTGCCGCTGCCCAGCGTCGAGGAGGCAAAAGCCTATCCCTACAGCGACGCCGAGCGCGCCGCGATTACGCGCAACCGCGCCCGCTTCTTCGTCGGCAGCCCCGCGACCGTGCTGACGAGATTGCAGCCGCTGATCACGGCGACACAGGCGGATGAGCTGATGGTGATCACCGCGGTGTATGACCACGAGGCGCGGAAGAAGTCGTACAGCCTGCTCGCGGAGGCGTTTGGGCTGAGCAAGAAGGTGGCGGCATAAATGCCGTCGTCCCGGCGAAGGCCGGTAACTTTTATGTCTGCTGACAAAACCGTCATCCTTAGGTGCGAGCCTCTTCGGCGAGCCTCGAAGGATGAATCGGCCAGCAGCCGGGCCGTCGACCCTTCGAGGGCCGCTGAAGAAGCGGCCACCTCAGGGTGACGGTGATAGGATGCACGCTAGGCCCGGACGACGCAAGGGAAGGCCCGGCCTAATCCCGCGTCTCGCTGAACGTGGCGCGGAACGGATGACCCGGATAAACCCCGACGATGCGGAATTCGCGCGAGAAGAATTTCAGCTCCTCCAGCGCAAAGGCCAGCCCGCGGTCCTCGGGGTGACCGTCGACGTCGGCGTAGAACTGGGTGGCGAAGAAATTGCCGTCGACCATGTAGCTCTCGAGCTTGGTCATGTTGACGCCGTTGGTGGCAAACCCGCCCAGCGCCTTGTAGAGCGCGGCGGGCAGGTTGCGCACCCGGAACACGAAGGTGGTGACCAGCGGCCCGGAGCCCTGCGCCGCCCATTTGGCCTCGCGCGCCAGCAGCACGAAGCGGGTGGTGTTGTGGGCCTCGTCCTCGATGTCCTCGGCCAGGATGTCGAGGCCGTAGATCTCGGCGGCGAGGCGCGAGGCGATCGCGGCGACGCTCTTGTCCTTGCGTTCGGAAATGTCGCGGGCGCTGCCGGCGGTGTCGGCGGCGACCATCGGCCTGATGCCGAGCTTGCGGATCACGCGCCGGCACTGGCCCAGCGCATGGACATGGCTCTCGACGCTCTTGATGTCGGAAAGCTTGGTGCCCTTGATCGCCATCAACTGGTGGCGAACCGGCAAAAACCATTCGCCGACGATGAACAGGCCGGAGGCCGGCAGCAGGTGATGGATGTCGGCGACGCGGCCGGCGACCGAGTTCTCGATCGGGATCATGCCGAGATCGGCCTCGCCCGAGGAAATCGCGGCGAGCGCGTCCTCGAAGGTCGCGCAGGGCAGCGGCTCGGCGTCGGGATAGGCCTCGACGATCGCGATATGGGAATTGGCGCCAGGCTCGCCCTGGAATGCGATTTTCAGCTTCTTGGTCATCGGTTCTTTCCTGGCCGGCCTTTTAGCACCCGGTCAGGCTTTGGAAAGTATCCTGCGCGCGGTTTCGAGGTCGGCCGGGGTGTCGACGCCGCGCGGGACGGTGTCGACGATGGTGACGTCGATCCGCATCCCGGCCTCCAGCGCGCGCAGTTGCTCGAGCTTCTCCTGCTGTTCCAGCGGCGAGGGCGGCAGCGTCACGAACCGCTCCAGCGCAGCGCGCCGGTAGGCATAGAGGCCGATATGGTGGTAGCGCGGTCCGTTGCCGTAGGGCGCGGAGGCGCGGGTGAAATACAGCGCGCGGAGCCGGTTCGGCCCGATCGGCGAGCCGACCGCCTTGACCACGCTGGGGGCCTGGTCCTCCTCCTCGGTATGGATGCGCGAGGCCAGCGTCGCGATATCGACCGCGGGGTCGGCCAGCGGCGGCATCACGCTGCGGATGGTGTCGGGCGTGATGGTCGGGAAATCGCCCTGCAGATTGACCACGATCTCGGCCGTCCCGTCCGGATCGAGCATCGTCATCGCCTCATGGATCCGGTCCGAGCCGGACGGGTGGTCGGCATGGGTCATCACCACCTCGCCGCCATGGGCGGTCACGGCCGCTGCGATCTCCGCCGTGTCGGTCGCGACCGCGACCCGGCCGATTCCGGCCGCCTCGGCCCGCCGCAACACGTGCACGATCATCGGCAGGCCGGCGATATCAAGCAGCGGTTTGCCGGGCAGCCGGGTGGCGGCCATGCGGGCGGGAATCAGCACCAGAGTACGAGGTTCGGTCATTGGCGTCGGGGCCTGTCCGGCCAGCGGAAATTGACGGGGAGGAGGTTGAATTCGGCGCGTTTATACGGGTTGCCAGAGCGCGGGCAAACCGATATCTCAAACCGGCTTGGGGGCGGTGCGAAAGGCCGATTCCCAGGTCTCTCCCCGCGGCCGTATTCCCGGCCTGAAGTCGACATTCAAGGCCCGGAGCCTGACCCCGATGGACTCCTTCGAACTGAACAAGATTCTCGGTGCGGTGCTCGGCACCTGTATTTTTGTCCTGGTGCTGAGCTTTGCCGCCGGCGCGGCGTTTTCGCCGAAGCTGCCGCAGAAGCCGGGCTTCGAGATCGCGGTTAAGGAGGAGACCCATGGCGGTGGCGAGGCCGCTGCGGCGTCGTCCGAGCCGATCGAGAAGCTGCTGCAGACCGCCTCCGTCGAGAAGGGCGCTGCCGCGGCCAAGAAGTGCCAGGCTTGCCACACCTTCGAGAAGGGCGGTCCCAACCGCGTCGGCCCGAACCTGTTCGGCGTCGTCGGCGAGAAGAAGGGCGAGGGCCGCGGCTTCAACTTCTCGGCGGCCATGAAGTCCAAGGGCGGCGAATGGACCTTCGACGACCTCAACAAGTTCCTGACCAATCCGAAGGGCTTTATCCCGGGCACCGCGATGGGCTTTGCCGGCGTGCCGAAGGACAGCGAGCGCGCCGACATCATCGCCTATCTGAATTCGAACTCGGAGCACCCGGCTCAGCTTCCGACCGCTTCGAAGTAGCGATTTGCTTCGCCACATTCCGCACCGATCAAACGGCCAGGCAATGCCTGGCCGTTTTCGCATGGAAATCACCTGTCGCGGGGTTGTTATCGGGACGTTTCGCCGCACCGGATTTGTTCCCGGGCAATTATCATGAGGAAAAAGCAACGTAATTTGTCGAACCGTTGCCTTATATTGGGTCCCATCTAACCGGGGGCCGCGAGCAGGAAGAGCGAAATTGGCGATCACCCGACGACACCTCCTACAAGGCACCGCGCTGGCCGCCATGGCGCCCGCGCTCGGACTCAACTCGGGGCTTTCGGCGATCACGCCGGCCCTGGCGAACGATGCTCCCGACGGGTTGAAATGGCGGCACGGGCTGTCGACCTACGGCGAAATCAAGTACCCGGCCGATTTCAAGCGCTACGACTATGTCAGGCCGGACGCACCGAAGGGCGGCGTGGTGCGGCTGTTCCAGCCCGGCACCTATGACAGCTTCAACCTCGTCGTTGCCGGCTTGAAGGGCACCGTGTCCACGGCGGTCAGCCGCATCTACGACTCGCTGATGGAAGCCTCGCTCGACGAGCCTGATACGTATTACGGCGAACTTGCCGAGGGCGCAGCCTTCCCCGACGATTTCTCCTATGTGATCTACCGCCTTCGCGCCGGTTCGCGTTGGCACGACGGCAAGCCCGTCACGCCGGAGGATGTGATCTTCTCCTTCCAGGCGCTGAAGGCCAACAGCCCGATGTTCAGCGGCTACTACCGGCATATCGAAAAGGCCGAGAAGATCGGCGATCGCGAGATCAAGTTCACCTTCGACAGCCCGGGCAACCGCGAGCTGCCGATGATCACCGGCCAGCTCATTATCTTCCCCAAGCACTGGTGGGAGGGCACCGATGCGCAGGGCAACAAGCGCGACATCACCGCGAGCACGCTGGAGCCGCCGCTCGGCTCGGGGCCGTATCGGATCAAGGAATTCGTGGCCGGACGATCCGTGGTGCTCGAGCGCGTCAAGGACTATTGGGGCAAGGATATTCCCATCGCGATCGGACAGAACAATTTTGACGAGCTGCGCTACGAGTATTTCCGGGACGACACTGTCGCGCGCGAGGCGTTGAAGGCCGACCAGTTCGACTGGTACGGCGAGCGCAGTGCGAAGGAATGGTCCACGGCCTATGACGTTCCCCCAGTCCGTGAGAAGCGGCTGCTCAAGGAGCTGTTCACGGTCCGCAATGTCGGGCGGATGCAGGGCTGGGTGTTCAATCTCAGGCGCCCGAAATTCGCCGATCCCCGGCTGCGCCGTGCCTTCAACTACGCGTTCGATTTCGAAGAGATGAACCGCGTGCTCTCGACCGGCGAGTATCACCGCGATTCCAGCTATTTCGACGGCATTCCCGATCTGATGGCGACCGGTCTGCCGGAAGGCAAGGAACTCGAGATCCTGGAGACGGTTCGGGACAAAGTGCCGCCCGAGGTCTTCACGACGCCCTACAAGGATCCGGTCGGCGGCACGCCGGAAAACGTGCGGGCCAATCTGCGCGAGGCGACGCGGCTGTTGAAGGAAGCCGGCTTCGAGATCCGCGATCGCAAGCTGGTCGATTCGTCCGGCCAGCCGTTCACCGTCGAGATACTCGGCAACAGCGGCGATTCCGGCATGGAGCGAATTGCGCTGTTCTACAAGCCGAGCCTGGAGCGCCTCGGCATCACCGTCAATCTGCGCGCGGTCGATACCGTGCAGTATCAGAACCGGGTGCGCGATTTCGATTTCGAGATGGTTACCCATGTCTGGGGGCAGTCGATCTCCCCCGGCAACGAAGAGCGCGACAATTTCAGTTCCCAGGCTGCCGATCGGCAGGGCTCGAACAATCTTCCCGGCATCAAGAATCCGGCGGTCGATGCCATCATCGAGCGCATCATCTTCGCGGGCAGCCGCGCCGATCAGGTCGCGGCCGCAAAGGCGCTCGACCGTGTCTTGCTCTGGAACTTCTATCTGGTTCCCCACTTCAATTACGACAAGCAGCGTTACGTGTACTGGGATCGTTTCAGCCATCCCGACCCGCTGCCGAAATACGGTGTGTCGGGATTCCCAAATCTCTGGTGGTACGACGCCGACAAGGCGGCCAAGCTCAAGCGTTCATAACGTCAAGGATTCGCGCATGGCGCTGTTTACCCGTCGGCACGCACTCGGTCTCGGCATCGGTGCGTTGAGTGCTGCAGGATTTCGTGCCACGCCGGCGTTGGCCGAAAACGGAGCCGAGATGCACGGCATGTCGGTGTTCGGCGACCTGAAATATCCGGCGGATTTCCAGGTGTTCGACTACGTCAATCCGAAGGCGCCGAAGGGCGGTTTTTTTTCAACGATCCCTTCGACCCGCGCCTATAACCAGTCGTTCTATACCTTCAGCTCGTTCAATGCCTTCATCCTCAAGGGTGAAGGTGCGAAGGGAATGGAATTGACCTTCGATTCGCTGATGGCGCGCGCGGCCGATGAACCCGATGCGATGTACGGGCTGGCAGCAAAATCGGTCTCGATTTCTCCCGACAAGCTCACCTACCGTTTCACGATGCGGCCCGAAGCGCGTTTCAATGACGGCTCGAAGCTGACGGCGCAGGACGTCGCCTTTTCGCTCAACACGTTGAAGGAGAAGGGGCATCCACTGATCGTGGTGCAACTGCGCGATTTCGTGAAGGCCGAGGCGGCCGACGACGCCACGGTGATCGTGACTTTCGCGCCCAACCGCGCCCGCGACGTGCCACTTTATGTTGCAAGTCTGCCGATCTTCTCGAAGACCTATTACGCGACCAGGCAATTCGAAGAGTCGACCATCGAAGTGCCGCTCGGCTCCGGGCCGTACAAGGTCGGTAAGTTCGAAGTCAATCGCTTCGTCGAATACAATCGCGTCAAGGATTGGTGGGCCGCCGACTTGCCGGTCAATCGCGGCAGCTACAATTTCGACATCGTGCGCTACGAATTCTACCGCGATCGCGACGTCGCGTTCGAAGGCTTTACCGGCAAGAACTATCTCTTCCGCGAGGAATTCACTGCGCGAGTCTGGGCGACCCGGTACGATTTCCCCGCCATCAAGGACGGGCGGGTCAAGCGCGAGACGTTGCCGGATGAAACGCC
This sequence comes from Bradyrhizobium ivorense, assembly GCF_900696085.1. Classification (GTDB taxonomy): domain Bacteria; phylum Pseudomonadota; class Alphaproteobacteria; order Rhizobiales; family Xanthobacteraceae; genus Bradyrhizobium; species Bradyrhizobium ivorense. The sequence goes on along the minus strand of NZ_CAADFC020000004.1, from coordinate 1,464,301 downwards.
GTCCGGTGGACAAGGCTGGTTCTTCAATACCCGTCTCGACAAGTTCAAGGACCCGCGCGTACGCGAGGCATTGGTCTATGCCTTCGATTTCGAGTGGACCAACAAGACCATCATGTATGACGCCTACGCGCGTAGTGTCTCCCCGTTCCAGAATTCGGACATGGTGGCGACCGGTCTGCCGTCGCCGGAGGAATTGAAACTGCTCGAACCGTTCCGCGGCCAAGTGCCGGACGAGGTGTTCGGTGAGCCTTTCGTGCCGCCAGTATCGGATGGGTCGGGGCAGGACCGCGCACTGCTGCGCAAGGCTACACAACTGCTCAACGAGGCAGGATGCATCGTCAAGGACGGCAAGCGGCGACTGCCCAATGGCGAACCCCTTACGATCGAGTTTCTACTCGACGAGCCGACATTCCAGCCGCATCACGCCAGCTTCATCAAGAATCTTACCCCGCTTGGGATCGACGCCAACATCCGGCTGATCGACGTGGTGCAGTATCGTGCGCGGGTCGAGGCTTTCGACTTCGAGGTGACGACGCAGCGTATTAGCATGTCGGCAACGCCCGGCGACAGCCTGCGGCCTTACTTCACGTCCCACGCCGCCGCCACCAAAGGCTCGTACAATCTCGCTGGCGTGGCCAATCCGGCGATCGACGCATTGGTCGAGAAAGCCATTGCTGCCGAGACACGAGCGGACCTGACTTTTGCCTGCCGCGCGATCGATCGGGTATTCCGAGCCGGCCGCTACTGGGTGCCGCAATGGTATTCCGGCAAACATCGCGTCGCCTATTGGGATCAGTTCGCGCATCCGGAGAAGCCGGCGAAATATGCCCAGGGCGTCGGCGCGCCCGAGAACTGGTGGTACGATGCGGCGAAGGCCGCGAAGCTCGAGCAGGCGAAGTAGCCGATGAGCGCCTATATCGCCCGCCGAATTCTGCTGATGCTGCCGACCCTGCTCGGCATCCTGTTCGTGTCCTTCGTGGTCGTGCAGTTTGCGCCGGGCGGGCCGGTCGAGCGCGTCATCGCGCAGATCAATGGCGCCGACACCGGCGGCACCTCGCGTGTCTCGGGCGGCGGCGGCGATCTGGCCGCGCAGCGCGGCCAGGGTGCCGGGGCAGCCGGTGCTGCGATCAACTCGAAATACCGCGGCGCGCAGGGGCTCGATCCCGACTTCATCAAGAAGCTCGAGGTGCAGTTCGGCTTCGACAAGCCGGCGCCGGAGCGCTTCGCGCTGATGGTGTGGAATTTCGCCCGCTTCGATTTCGGCAACAGCTATTTCCGCAGCGTCAGCGTGATTCAGCTGATCAAGGAGAAGCTGCCGGTCTCGATGTCGCTCGGCATCTGGATGACGCTGTTGACCTATCTGATCTCGATCCCGCTCGGCATCCGCAAGGCGGTGCAGGACGGCTCGCGGTTCGACACCTGGACCTCGGCGGTGATCATCATCGGCTTTGCGATTCCGGGCTTCCTGTTCGCGATCCTCCTGATCGTGCTGTTCGCCGGCGGCTCGTTCCTCAACATCTTCCCGCTGCGCGGTCTCACGTCAGACGGTTGGTCCCAGTTCCCGTGGTACTGGAAGATCATCGACTATTTCTGGCATCTGACGCTGCCGCTGGTGTCGATGGCGCTCGGCGCGTTCGCCACCATGACGCTGCTGACCAAGAACTCGTTCCTCGACGAGATCCGCAAGCAGTATGTGATGACCGCGCGCGCCAAGGGCTGCAGCGAGCGCCAGGTGCTGTACGGCCACGTCTTCCGCAACGCCATGCTGATCGTGATCGCGGGTTTCCCGGGTGCCTTCATCCACGCCTTCTTCTCCGGCTCACTGCTGATCGAGACCATCTTCTCGCTCGATGGGCTTGGTCTGCTCGGGTTCGAGAGCGTGCTGAACCGCGACTATCCGGTGGTGTTCGGCACGCTGTTCATCTTTTCGCTTGTCGGGCTCGTGGTGAACCTGCTCTCCGATCTCGCTTATATGTGGATCGATCCGCGGATCGACTTTGAGGCGCGGGAGGTGTGATGACGATGCTCGCGCCCCAGCCGGTCGAAACCACGACGCAATCGCCGCTCGGCGAAGCCGTGCCCGCCACGCACCACGGCTTTGCACCGTCGCCGCTCAACAGGCGGCGCTGGCAGAATTTCAAGGCCAACCGCCGCGGCTACTGGTCGTTCTGGATCTTCCTGACCCTGTTCGTGGTGTCGCTGTTCGCCAACTTCATCGCCAACGACAAGCCGCTGCTCGTCAAATATGACGGCCATTTGTATTGGCCGGTGGTGGCCAACTACGCCGAGACCACGTTCGGCGGCGACTTCGAGACCGAGGCCGACTATCGCGATCCCTATTTGCAGAAGCAGATCGCGGCCAAGGGCGGCACCATGATCTGGCCGCCGATCCGCTACTCCTATGACAGCCGCAATCTGGATCCGCCGACCCCCGTACCGTCGAAGCCGACCTGGCTGCTGACCGAAGCGCAGTGCAAGGACGTGGTGCAACGGAAAGGGCTGACCGGCTGCCGCGACCTCGAATACAACTGGCTCGGCACCGACGATCAGGGCCGTGACGTGGTCGCGCGGCTGATCTACGGCTTCCGCATCTCGGTGCTGTTCGGCCTGACGCTCACCATCCTGTCCTCGATCATCGGTGTTGCTGCCGGCGGCGTGCAGGGCTATTTCGGCGGCTGGACCGATCTGATCTTCCAGCGCCTGATCGAGATCTGGACCGCGATCCCCTCGCTGTACCTGCTGCTGATCATCTCGGCGGTGCTGCCGCCCGGCTTCTTCATCCTGCTCGGCATTCTCCTGCTGTTCTCCTGGGTCTCGCTGGTCGGCCTGGTGCGCGCCGAGTTCCTGCGCGGCCGCAATTTCGAATACATCCAGGCGGCGCGCGCGCTCGGCGTCTCCAACGCCGTGATCATGGTCCGCCATCTGCTGCCGAATGCGATGGTCGCGACCATGACGTTCCTGCCCTTCATCGTGTCGTCCTCGGTGATGACGCTGACGGCGCTGGATTTCCTCGGCTTCGGCCTGCCGCCCGGCTCGCCGTCGCTTGGCGAATTGCTGTCGCAGGGCAAGGCCAATGTGCAGGCGCCGTGGCTCGGCCTCACCGGCTTCTTCTCGGTCGCGATCATGTTGTCGCTCCTGATTTTCATCGGCGAAGCCGCGCGCGACGCCTTCGATCCGCGCAAGACGTTCTCGAAGGGCTAACGCATGGATGCCAGCAACCAGCCCCTGCTCGATGTCAGTGACCTCTCGGTCGCGTTCGGCCGCGCGCTCGCGGTCGACGGCATCTCGTTCTCGATCAAGCGCGGCGAGTGCGTCGCGCTGGTCGGCGAGTCCGGCTCGGGCAAATCGGTCAGCGCGCTGTCGGTGCTGAAGCTCTTGCCCTATCCGGCGGCGTCACACCCCACGGGCGCGATCCGCTTCCGCGGCCGCGATCTGTTGACCGCATCGGATCAGGAGATGCGCGAGGTCCGTGGCAACGACATCTCGATCATCTTCCAGGAGCCGATGACCTCGCTCAATCCGCTGCAGACCATCGAGACCCAGATCGGCGAGATTCTGTCGCTGCACCGGGGGATCGGTGGCAGCGCGGCGCGGGCGCGGACGCTGGAATTGCTGCGCCAGGTCGGCATTCCCGAGCCGGAGACGCGGCTGCAGAGCTATCCGCACCAATTGTCCGGCGGCCAGCGCCAGCGCGTGATGATCGCGATGGCGCTCGCCAACGACCCCGATCTTCTGATCGCGGACGAGCCGACGACCGCGCTCGACGTCACCGTGCAGGCGCAGATCCTGGCGCTGCTCGCCGAGATCCGCGCGCGGCTCGGCATGAGCCTGCTGTTCATCACCCACGATCTCGGCATCGTCCGCCGCATCGCCGACACCGTCTGCGTCATGAACAACGGCAAGATCGTCGAGCAGGGGCCGGTCGAGCAGGTCTTCACCGCCCCGCAGCACGCCTACACCAAGGCTTTGCTCGCGGCCGAGCCGAAGCCGGATCCGGCGCCGCCGCAGCCGGACGCGCCGGTGGTGATGTCGGCGGACAATCTCAAGGTCTGGTTTCCGATCAAGCGCGGGCTGCTGCGCTCGACCGTCGGCCACATCAAGGCGGTCGACGGCGTCAGCCTCGCGGTGCGCAAGGGCGAGACGCTCGGCGTGGTCGGCGAATCCGGCTCCGGCAAGACCACGCTTGGGCTGGCGCTGCTGCGGCTGATCTCCTCCGATGGTCCGATCGTGTTTCTCGGCAACGACATCCAGGGCCTGCGCTTCAAGCAGATGCGGCCGTTCCGCCGCGACATGCAGATCGTGTTCCAGGACCCGTTCGGCTCGCTCAGCCCGCGCATGTCGATCGCCGACATCATCGCCGAAGGGCTCGAGGTGCACCAGAAGCAGCTGTCACGCGAGGAGCGCGAGGCGCGGGTGGTCAAGGCGCTGAAGGATGTCGGCCTCGATCCCGAATGGCGCTTCCGCTATCCGCATGAATTCTCCGGCGGCCAGCGCCAGCGCATCTCGATCGCGCGCGCGGTGGTGCTGGAGCCGAACTTCATCGTGCTGGACGAACCGACGTCGGCGCTCGACATGCTGTTCCAGGCCCAGATGGTCGACCTGCTGCGCGACCTGCAGCGCAAGCGCGATCTCACCTACATGTTCATCTCGCACGATCTGCGCGTGGTGGCCTCGCTGGCGAGCCACCTGATCGTGATGAAGTCGGGCAAGGTGGAGGAGGAGGGGCCGGCCTCCGTGCTGTTCAAGACCCCGAAGAGCGACTACACCCGCGCTTTGTTCGCCGCCGCGTTCCGGCTCGAGGCCGACGGCGACGGCGCGGTGGCGACGTAGCGATGCTGTCGCTTCGTTCTGTCTAGGATAGTGAAGTCTCAAAGGGGCGTCGTAAGGAGAGCACGCCGGTCAGGCTCCCTCCCCCCTTGCGGGGGAGGGTGGGGAGAGGGGTAAGCCCCAAGCGAGATGATCGACCTGGATTTCGCTTTCCCAATTCTGGCCATGCGTCGTTCAACGAATAGGGCGGAGAGAGTTCGCCGCGTGGCACCCCTCTCCCTAACCCTCCCCCGCAAGGGGGGAGGGAACCCGGCCGCCGGTGCTCACCTCACGCGATCCGACTACAGCCGCTTGATCGCAGCAACCTCGCTGCCGGCGGCCTTGATCCGCGCGATCGCGGCCTGGGTGTTCTCCACCACGGTTGCCATGTGATGCGCGTTGGCGTGCACGATGGTGGTGGCAGCGCGGACGATGGCGACATGGCCCTTCCAGAAGATCAGGTCGCCGCGCTGCGGATGCTTCGCCTCCGCGGCTGTCAGCGAGCGGCCGAGGCCGTCCTGCTGCATGTCACTGTCGCGCGGGCAGCCGGTGCCGGCTGCCGTCAGCGCGACCTGCACCAGGCCGGAGCAGTCGATACCGAGGCTGGATTTGCCGCCCCAGAGATAGGGCGTGCCGACGAACTGCTCGGCGACCGCGACGAAATCCTTTGCCATCACCTCGAGCGGAGCGACGTGCTGACGCGGCAGGTGCCAGCCTTCGCGAGTCACGGCAAACGGGCCCTCCTCGCGGATGACCGTCAGCTTGGTGCCCAGCGCCAGCGCCTCGACCGGCGGCAGCTTGATCGACGGCCCCGGGAAGGCGAGCGTGCGCAGCGTCGTCACCTTGTGCGTCGGCGCTGCACCCGGCCTGGTCAATGCCGCATCGGGAATCCAGCCGACATAGCCGTCATCGCCGAGCTGGCCCCACGCCCAGCCTTCGCCGTTGCGGTCGTAGATCGTGACCCGCTCGCCCTTCAGCGCCTGCGTCATCTGCTCGGCGTCGGACGCCGGGGCGCGGCGCAGCGGCGCGATCGCCTCGCCGACCTCGTAATCCTGGCCCTCGACGAAGCGCGCCGCCCGGACCTTGCCTTCGAGATACTTTGCGGCGAGGTCGTCGCGGGCCGGGGTCAGGCGGGGGTCATGCATAGCGCTGGCTCAAGAGTTTGTAGATCGCGCGCGCGGCCTGGCACTCGCCGCCCTCGGGGCGGCCGGGCTTGGCCGACGGCGTCCAGCCATAGATGTCGACATGCAGCCAGCTCGCCGCATGCTCGACAAAGCGCTGCAGGAACAGGGCGCAGGTGATCGAGCCGGCAAAGCCTCCCGACGGCGCGTTGTTGATGTCGGCGGTCTTGGAGTCGAGCCAGGCATCGTAGGCCGGCCACAGCGGCATCCGCCACAACGGATCGTTCTCCCCCCTGGCGTGCGCGGCGACGTCGGCGGCGAGCGTCTCATCATTGGTGTAAAAGGGCGGTAAATCCGGCCCCAGCGCGACACGCGCCGCGCCGGTCAGCGTGCCGAGATCGACCAGCAGGTCGGGCCTCTCCTCATCGGCCAGCGCCAGCGCGTCGGCGAGCACCAGCCGTCCCTCGGCGTCGGTGTTGCCGATCTCGACGGTGACGCCCTTGCGCGAGCGGAAGATGTCGAGCGGACGGAACGCATTGCCGGCCACCGCATTCTCGACCGCCGGAATCAGCACGCGCAGCCGCAGCTTCAGCTTGGCGTCCATCACCATCTGCGCCAGCGCCAGCACGTTGGCGGCGCCGCCCATGTCCTTCTTCATGAGCAGCATGCCGCTCGACGGCTTGATGTCGAGGCCGCCGGCATCGAAGCAGACGCCCTTGCCGACCAGCGTCACCTTCGGGTGGGCCGGGTCGCCCCAGCTCAGATCGATCAGCCGCGGTGCCCGCGTCGAGGCCATGCCGACGGCGTGGATCAGCGGAAAGCCCTGTTCGAGCGCCTCGCCGGTGATGCAGTCGAAGCCGGCGCCGAACCGCGCCGCCAGCTCGCGCGCGGCGTCGGCGAGCTCGGCGGGACCCATGTCGTTGGACGGCGTGTTGATGAGGTCGCGCGCCAGCGCCGCCGCATCCGCCATCCGCGCGATCTCTGCGGCATCGATGCCGTCTGATGGCACCAGTCGCACCTCGGGCACTTCATTTTTGCGATAGCGGCCGAAGCGGTATGCGCCGAGCGCGAACGCCAGCGCGGCGAGCCTCGTGTCATGCGGCGCGTTGGCAAAACGGTAGACGCCCGGCGGCAGCAGGCCGGGCAGCGCGCCCGGCCGGAACGGATCGCGCGCCTTGTGGGTCTCGTCCTCGAGACCGAACAGCACCTGCGCGATGCTGCCGTCGGCGGCCGGCAAGGTCAGGCACTTGCCGGGCTTGGCGGCAAAGCCGTTGGCTTCGGCAAACTGCCGCGCCGGCGCCGGCAGCTCGTTCCGGATCGCGTCCCAGGTCGATTTGGTGACGAAGGTGATCGGGATGGCGGCGGGGGTGGTTGCGGTCTCGAACACGGATGACATGCGGCTCTCGGCTGTTCAGGCGTCGTCGGTCGTACACGCCTTTCGCGGGCGATGGTAGCGCGCCGGCGTTGCGCGGCGGTGACCGGAACCTGCGGCATCCGGCGGTGGCGCGATCAGCCAATTAACCAGACGTTAGGGTTAACAGTCTATTGCTGGCACGCTCGGCTCGATCCATTTGCCCGATTTGTGAGTCAAAAGTGCCATGCGTCGACAATCCAGCCTGACCCGGCATGTTGCCCGGCATCTTGCCTCTGCCGCCCTGGTGGCGGCCGTGGCGGCGGGCCTCGGCGGGTGCCAGACCATGTCTGATGTGAAGGGGGCGCTGGCGTCCTCCTCCGCTTCGCGGTCGGACCCGGTGCCGGACGACCCGCGCAGCGCCGTCGAAGTCTATGGCGAGCGCTATCGCAAGAATCCCAAGGATGTCGACGCCGCGATCGCCTATGGCGAGGGCCTGCGCAAGACCGGCCAGCGGTCGCAGGCCTGCGCCGTGCTCGAACAGGCGACGATCGCCAATCCCGGCAACAAGCCGCTGCTGGCCGCCTATGGCCGCGCGCTTGCCGACAACGGCAATTCGCAGGCCGCGTTCGACGTGCTCAGCCGCGCCCACAGCCCCGACAATCCGGACTGGCGCATCCTGTCGGTGCAGGGAACCACGCTCGACAAGATGGGCCGTCACGACGAGGCGCGGCGCTATTATGACAGCGCCCTGCGGATGGCTCCCGAAGAGCCGTCGATCCTGTCGAATCTCGGTCTCTCCTACATGCTGACCAAGGAACTGCCGAAGGCCGAGGAGACGCTGCGCCGCGCCTATGCCAGCGCCCGCGCCGACACGCGGATCCGGCAGAACCTCGCGCTGGTCGTCGGCCTGCAGGGCCGCTTCGCGGAGGCCGAGACCATCGTCAAGGCCGATCTGCCGGCCGAAGAGGCCGCGGCCAATGTCGGCTATCTGCGCGACATGCTGAACCGCAGGGCTGGCCCGAAGACGGCCTCGCGCGCCGCGCCGGTGCTCGCCAAGGACGATTAGGCCGCTCGGCTCAGATCGTAGCCCGGATGAAGCGCAGCGCAATCCGGGACCGGCATTTCCGCTGACCGACTTTCCCCGGATTTCGCTTCGCTGCATCCGGGCTACGCGATGTCGCAGTTTCCCGCCTCCGCTTGAAAAGGGTGAGGGTGCGATTGCGCGATTTCGGAATATTGGAAGAATACCGCTGAGTTGCCCGACGTGTCAAGCTGCCTGGTCGAGCGTGCCTGGTCGAGCGCCGGCGGCCACCGGCTACTTTGCATGGGGTTGTTTTTCACATATTGGCAGCATCGCCCCTGCGACGGCCCTTCAAGGGGGGATAAGGCCGCCGCCGCGGGCTCAATGCATCGTCGCGATCTTGATGTAGGACGGTCCGAGAATCACGATGAACAGGCAGGGCAGGAAGAACAGGATCATCGGCACGGTCAGCTTGGGCGGCAGCGCTGCCGCCTTCTTCTCGGCCTCGTTCATCCGCATGTCGCGGTTTTCCTGCGCCATCACCCGCAGGCTCTGGCCGAGCGGGGTGCCGTAGCGCTCGGACTGCTGCAAGGCCATGCAGACCGACTTCACGCCTTCGAGGCCGGTGCGGCGGGCCAGGTTCTCGTAGGCGGCCTTGCGATCCTGCAGGTAGGACAGCTCCGCCGTGGTCAGCGCGAACTCCTCCGACAGCGCCACCGACTGGCCGACGATCTCGCTGGCCACCTTGCGGAACGCGACCTCGACCGACATGCCGGACTCGATGCAGATCAGCAGCAGGTCGAGCGAATCCGGAAAGGCGCGCTTGATCGAGAGCTGACGCTTGGTGATCGCGTTGTTCAGGAACAGCATCGGCGCCTGGAGGCCGGCATACATCGCCGCGACGCAGATGCCGATCTTGACCGTGAGCGACCAGCCCGCGCCGGCGATGAAGAACGTATAGATGATCGCGGCGACCAGCATCACGACCGGCGACACCGCGCGCGCCGCCAGGAAGTAGACGTACGGGGCGTGGCCGCGGTAACCGGCCATCACCAGCTTCTCGAGCGCGGACTCCTGGGCGACCCATTTGGTGAGGTTCAGGTTGTCCACCATGCTGGAGACGGCCTGCTTGGGCGTCTGGCGCAGCGAGACCTTCTCCGACTTGGCGAGGCGCTCGCGCTCGCGCTGCCGGATCCGCTCGCGCTCGCTGGCGACGGCCTTCATGCGCTTGTTGAGATCGCCGCCGGCCAGCAGCGGCATCACCAGCGTATAGACCGTCGCGCTCGCCGCGAAGAAGGCAAGCATCATGGTCATGAACCTGACGTCGTGGAGCTTGCCGATGAGGAAATCAATCATGCTGCACCGTCAGAAATCGAAGTTGATCATCTTCTTCATCACCATGATGCCGATCGACATCCAGACCACGCAGGCGACCAGCATCAGCTGTCCCATCGAGTTGGTCCACAGCAGCGCGATGTAGTCGGGCGTGGTGATGAACACCAGGATCATCACGATCGGCGGCAGTGAGCCGATGATGCCGGCGGAGGCCTTCGCCTCCATCGACATCGCCTGGATCTTGTCGGCCATCTTCTTGCGGTCGCGCAGCACCTTGGACAGGTTGCCGAGCGCTTCCGACAGATTGCCGCCGGATTTCTGCTGGATCGCGATCACGATGCCGAAGAAGTTGGCTTCCGGGAGCGGCATGCGCTCGTAGAGCCGCGCGCAGGCCTCGCCGAGCGGCATGCCGACTGCCTGGGTCTCGATGATGGCGCGGAACTCGCTGCGCAGCGGCTCCGGCGAATCGTTGACCACCACCTTGATCGATTCGAACAGCGGCAGGCCGGCCTTGATGCCGCGCACGATGACGTCGACGGCGTCGGGCAGCGCCTTCAGGAAAGCCTTTTCCCGCCGCTTCTTCAGGAAGCCGAGCAGCCAGCGCGGCATGCCGAGGGCCATGGCGAACCCGATGCCGGCCGCGCCGAGCATGCCGCCGCCGGCCAGGAATGCGGCGCCGAACCCGAACAGGCCGAGCACGCCGGAAATCATCCAGAACTTCTGCTCCGACCATTCCAGTCCGGCCTGCGAGATCCGCATGGCGAGCGGGACCTTCTTGTCCTTTTGGGCGCGCGCCTCGAGCTCCTTCAAGGAGCCCTCGACCTGCTCGCGGCGCGAACGCTGCGCGCGGTCGGCCTGTCGGGTGGCGGCGGGCTCGCTGCGCGCCACCGACGCACGGCGGGCCTCGGCCTTCTTCTCGCCGGAGAGGTAGGGATACAGGAAGACCCAGGCGAGACCGCCCACGAAGGCGGCGGCGAGGAAAGCGAGGGCTAGGGTTTGCATTTGCATGGTGCGTCCCCTTAGGCCGGCGGCGGGGCTTCGGAGGCGTCGAGCGCCGCCGCAAGCCGCTTCTCTTCGTTGTAGTAGCGGGCGCGTTCCCAGAATTTCGGCCGGCCGATCCCGGTCGAGCGGTGCTTGCCGATGATCTTGCCGTTGGCGTCTTCGCCGACGACGTCATAGACGAAGATGTCCTGGGTGATGATGGTGTCGCCTTCCATGCCCATCACCTCGGTGATGTGCGTGATGCGGCGCGAGCCGTCGCGCAGGCGCGCGGCCTGGATGATGACGTCGATCGAGGCGCACATCATCTCGCGAATGGTGCGCGACGGCAGCGCGAAGCCGCCCATCGTGATCATGGATTCGCAGCGCGACAGGGCTTCGCGCGGGTTGTTGGCGTGCAGGGTGCCCATCGAGCCGTCGTGGCCGGTGTTCATCGCCTGCAACAGGTCGAACGCTTCGGGTCCGCGGACTTCGCCGACGATGATGCGCTCGGGACGCATACGCAGGCAGTTGCGGACCAGTTCGCGCATCGTGACCTGGCCTTCGCCTTCGATGTTCGGCGGCCGGGTTTCCAGCCGCACCACATGCGGCTGCTGCAGCTGGAGTTCGGCGGCGTCTTCGCAGGTGATGACGCGCTCGTCGTGCTCGATATAGTTGGTGAGGCAGTTGAGCAGCGTGGTCTTGCCGGAGCCGGTGCCGCCGGAGATCAGGACGTTGCAGCGGACCCGGCCGATGATCTGCAGGATCGCTGCGCCTTCCGGCGTGATCGCGCCGAACTTAACCAGCTGATCCAGCGTCAGCTTGTCCTTCTTGAATTTGCGGATGGTGAGCGCGGGCCCATCGATCGCCAGCGGCGGCACGATGGCGTTGACGCGGGAGCCGTCGGCGAGGCGGGCGTCGCAGATCGGCGAGGATTCGTCGACGCGCCGGCCGACCTGGCTGACGATGCGCTGGCAGATGTTGAGCAGCTGCTGGTTGTCGCGGAAGCGGATGCCGGTGCGCTGGATCTTGCCGGCGACTTCGATGAACACCGTGCCGGCGCCGTTGACCATGATGTCGGCGATGTCGTCGCGCGACAGCAGCGGTTCCAGCGGGCCGTAGCCGAGCACGTCGTTGCAGATGTCGTCGAGCAGCTCTTCCTGCTCGGCGATCGACATCACGATGTTCTTGATCGCGATGATCTCGTTGACGATGTCGCGGATTTCCTCGCGCGCCGATTCGCTGTCCAGCTTGGCGAGCTGGGCGAGATCGATCGCCTCGATCAGGGCGCCGAAGATGGTCGCCTTGACCTGGTAGTAATTGTCGGAGCGGCGGGTCTCGACGACGGGAGCGGGCGGCGGCTTCGCCGGCGCAAGCGGCGGCGACGACATCACGGGTGCGGCGGTCTCGCGCGGCATCGCCGCCGGTCCGGCAGGTTCCGGCGCCTGAAACGCGGGCTTGGGTGCCCGCACATCCACATCGTTTCCGCTACGCTTACCAAACACGACGTCTTCACTCCATGCGGGCTATTTCGCCCGCAGCTTTTCCAGCAGGGGTGACAGGAACGATCCCCTCGGCTTCTTGGTTTCGCCGCGGCCTGTCAGCCGCTGCGCCATCTGCAGGAACATCTCGACCGCGCGGTGATTGGCGGCAATTTCCGCGATCATCTGCCCGTTGTTGGCGGCCGAGCCGAAGATCTGCGGATCGAACGGAATGGTGGCGATCGGCTGGCTTTCGATCGCCTTGGCAAACTCGGCGGCGGCGATCTCCGGACGCTTCGGCACACCGACCTGGTTCAGGCAGTACAACGGCGCACGGTCGTTGGGCCGGGATGCCTTCAGGAGATCGAACATGTTCTTGGCGTTGCGCAGATTGGCGAGATCGGGCGCCGCCACGATCAGGATGTCGTCGGCCGCGATCAGCGCGCGCTTGGTCCAGCCCGACCATTGGTGCGGCACGTCGAGCACGATGCAGGGCATCGTGCCGCGCAGCGTGTCGAACACCGCATCGAACGCCTCGGCGCCGAAATCATAGACCTTGTCGAGCGTCGCCGGCGCCGCCAGCAGGCTCAGATGGTCGGTGCATTTCGACAGCAGGCGGTCGACAAAGGCGGTGTCGACGCGGTCCGGCGAGAACACCGCGTCCGCGATGCCTTGCACCGGGTCCTGGTTGTAGTTGAGGCCGGCGGTGCCGAATGCGAGGTCGAGATCGGCCACCACCGAATCCAGCGCCAGGTCGCGGGCGATCGCCCAGGCGATGTTGTGGGCGATGGTCGAGGCGCCGACGCCGCCCTTGGCGCCGACGACGGCGACGATGCGGCCGACCGCCTTGGCCTCCGGCGCCGAGAACAGGTTGCAGACCGCGCGCACCACGTCGATCGCATGCGCCGGCGCGATCACGTAGTCGCTGACGCCGCGGCGCACCAGCTCGCGATACAGCGTGACGTCGTTGACCCGGCCGATCACGACCACGCGGGTGCCGGCGTCGCAGACCGTGGCGAGCTGGTCGAGGCCGGCCAGCACATCGCTGCGGCCTTCGGTTTCGAGGATGATGACGTTGGGCGTCGGCGCCGAGCGGTAGGCCTCGATGGCGGCCGCCATGCCGCCCATCTGGATCTTGAGATGCGCCTTGGCCAGCCGGCGGTCCTCGCCCGCAGACTGCACGGCGGCGGCGGTCTCGACGGTCTCGCAGAACGCCTGGACCGAAACCCGCGGTGCCGGCGCAATGTGATCCTCCACCGCCGGCGGCGTGACGTCCGGCTGCTCTTCGGAGTTTTGCTGCGCGTAGGTGATCATTTGCCGGTGTCGCTGAGTTTGGCCTTTTCGGCCTCGGAATAGGTCGTCGCGGTGCTGTCACCCTTGCGATATTTGTCGAAGGCGATGCTGCGACGCGGCGTGTAGGCGGGGGTCTCCGCCCGCGGCTGCACGAGGTCCGCCGGATCCTCGACCATGGCCGCCAGGTTGCGTTGATTGGCGCAGCCGAAATTGTAGTACTGCTTGTTCTCGAGGTAGGACTTGTTGTGGATCGACGGGCCGAGATCCTCCGGCCAGATGCCGCAGGGTCCGGCGGTGGCCGTCATCTTCGGATAGTTGACCCGGATCGCCGGCAACTGGCGTGGATCGTCGGGACGATATTTGCGAACCAGGATGCCGCGCGGCGGCACGCCGGCGGCGGCGAAGATCGCCTGGATCTCGCGCAGCGATTCCTGGGCGGCGCGCGCATTCGCCGTGTCGGCGGGAACGTCGACGGCCACCGCACCGGTGCCCTCGCGCATCCAGTCCCGCGCCAGACCCATCACCTGGGCGCGCTGCTCGGCGGTCAGGCCGCCGCGGCTGCGGCCGACGAATACCACGACCGAACGATCGGTCTCGGTGACCGCGATCGGATGACGCTGGCGGTAGTCGGCCGGCGCATCGATGTAAGCGAGACTGTTGTCGGGGCTGTGCTGGCAGGCGCCCAGCGCTACGGCGAGCCCGACCAGCGCGCCAGCGAGAGCGAGGGGGCGCTTGCGATCGGCTGAAGTGGTGGATGTCGTCTGTGTCATGTCCCCGCCTCAGTCGGTGATGAAGCCGTAAGTGCCACGGTAGTTCCGGGCCGGCTCGGTGCGACCGGGCACCCCGTAGATGCGATTGATGCTGCCCAGCAGGTCGGCCTGCGGGTCGGAGGCGTTGGTGAAGCCGTCATCCGGACGCGAGAGGTCCTTCTGGGCGACGGCGCGGACGATATAGGGCGTCACCAGCACCATCATTTCAGTCTGGTTGTTGACGAAGTCGCGGCTGCGGAACAGCGTTCCGAGCACCGGCAGCGACGCCAGCCCGGGCAGGCCGTTGATGGCCTGCTTGGTCTGGTCCTGGATCAGGCCGGCCATCGCCATCGAGCCGCCCGACGGAATCTCCAGCGTGGTCTCGGCGCGGCGGGTCTTGATCGAGGGGATCGTCGTTCCGTTCTGGCCGCCGGTCAGCGAGTTCTCGGTCGACACTTCCGAGACTTCCGTCATCACCCGCAGGCTGATCCGTCCCTCGGTCAGCACGACGGGCGTGAAGTTGAGCGAGATACCGAATTTCTTGAAGCTGACCGTCTGGACGCACTGCCCGATGGCGCCGCTCGTCGTGGTCTGGCAGGTCACGCCGGTCGGAATCGGAAATTCACCGCCCGAGATGAAGGTGGCCGATTCGCCGGAGATCGCCGTCAGGTTCGGTTCGGCGAGCGTGCGGACGACGCCGGCGCTTTCCATGGCGCGGACCGTCGCCGACACCGACGGGGCGGACCCGAACGAGGTGGTGATGGCGTTGGTGGGCACCAGCGGCGCGTTGTTTGCCGTAAACGGGTTGCTGTTGGCGAACTTCACCACCGCCGTGCCGTAGTTGAGGTTGGCGGTGAGGTCGATGCCGAGCTGCTTGATCAGTCTGCGCGAGACTTCCGCGACGGTCACCTTCAGCATCACCTGGTCGCGGCCGCGAACCGTGATCGAGTTCACGACTTTTTCGGCGCCGCCGACCAGCCGCGTCGCGATATCGGCGGCCTGCTGCGCCTCGATCGGGGTCGCCGCGGAGCCGCTCAGCATGACGCCGTCGCCGACGCCCTCGATCTGGATGTCGGAATTCGGCAGCGCCTGGCGCAGCGCCGCGCGCACGCCGTTGAGGTCGCGCTTGACCGCGATGTCATAGGCCGCGATCTGCTGCCCGGCGGCGTCGAAGAACACGATGTTGGTCTGGCCGACCGTCGCGCCGATGATGTAGGCGCGCTGCGCCGAGCGGACCACCGCGTTGGCGATCTTGGGATCGGCGACCAGCACGTCCTTGATGTCGCGCGGCAGGTCGATCACCAGCGACTTGCCGACGCCGAGCGACAGGAAGCGGGCGTTCATCTGGCCGTCGGCCGCGGCAGGCGCGGCGGCGCGGTAATCGCCCGCCAGCACCGGGGTCAATGCCGGGTTGAGGGTGAGCGCCGCGACGGCCGAAAACGACAGGGCGCGGACCAGCAAGGTCCGCATCGTCCGTGGTGTTGCCCCGCACTTCATCTCGTGTGCCCTCATCGTCACTTCTGCATTGTCGCCTGGCTGGCGACGCCGTAGCGGATGACGTTGACCGTCTCGCCGCGTCTATTGTTGTCGTCTTCGGTGGGGGCATCGACCACATTGGCGTCGGCGATGCTGCGCAGCGCCAGCGACAGCACGCCGCTCTGGCGCGAGCGAGCCAGCGTTTCGGTCTGCTCGGGCTTCAGCTCGAGCGTCACCGTCTTGCCGACCACCGTGTTGGAGCCGTCCTTTTCCTTGGGCGCCTGGTCGATCGCCAGCACGCGGACATTGGTCAGGATGACCTCGGTCCTGATGATATCGGCGCCGTTGCGGTCGGGATTCTTGTCGCGCTTGGACAGCAGGACGTCGACCTTGTCGTTCGGCAGGATGAAGCCGCCGGCGCCGGTCTCGGGTGAAATCTCGGTCGATACCGCGCGCATGCCGCTCGGCAGGATCGCCGCCATGAAGCCGCCGCCGTCGGATTTGACGAGCTTCTGCTCGCGGATCGGCTCGCCCTGGATGAACGGGGCGCGGACGATCGAGCCGGTGACGTCTTTGATGGCCTCGGCGTTGGTGTCCCTGCGCAGGAAGCTGGTGCTGGCGGTGGCGGCCGGCCAGGTCTGCCACTGCAGATCCTCGGCTTTCACCGTGGCGCCGAGGCCGATGTCGGTGCGTGCGACCAGGACGTCGACCGTCGGCAGCTGCGCGACCGGGGGCGCGGGCTCCGGCTTGTTGTCGCTGCCGCTCGCGAGATAGAGCGCCGCGAGGCCGGCGCAGCCTGCAATAGCGAGGACCAGAATGCGGGCCGTATTCATTACGCTTCACTTTCCACATGACGCCGCGACGCCGCCGCCGCCGTGATGGGAGTTGACCAGCTATTCGTCAAAGCATGGTTAATGAGGCGTATCTAAATCGCCTTAACGAGCGGTTACCCGTTGCTTTCAGCGCATGGCAAAGTGCGCGAGGTCCAGCGCCTTAATCCAGTCCGTCTCCGGATAGACCAGCAGCGCGCCGAGCGCGAGCGCAATGCCGTAGGGGACGCCGGCCTGCTTGTCGTGGAGCCGGGCGATCCAGGCCTGCGACGCCAGCGGGTAGGGCAGCGGCCATTGCCTGACCTGCAGCAGCAGCACGGTCAGCGCGCCGCCGAACAGCGACGCAAACACCAGAAAGGCGAGCAGGTGGTCGAACCCCAGCCAGAGGCCGGCCGCCGCCGCCACCTTGGCGTCGCCGCCACCGACCCATCGCATGGCAAACATGCCGAACGCCACCACCAGCACCAGTGCGCCGGCGCCGGCATGGCTGAGGATGTCGTAGGCGCCCATCCCGCTCAGCGGCGCCAGAATGAAGAAGCCGGCCAACAGGCCCAGCGCGACCCGGTTCGGGATCGTCATCGTCAGCAAGTCGCTCGCCGCCGCGAATGCCATCAGGGCCGGAAACAGCATCAAGCGTGCGATATCGATAATCATGGGCGAACGCCGTCAAGCTGGAGCGAGGTCGTGACCCGACGCTAGCGGCCAATGGTGAACAATCGGGAAAGGACCGGCCGCGCCTTTCAGCCAGGCATGCCGGCCGGGTCCGATAAATAGCAAAGGTCCCGGCCACGCCGGGACCTTTGAATGCCGAGGTGCCGGAGACGGCTTACTTCAGCGAGCCCGAGATCGAGTTGAAGGTGCCGGACAGCTTGGAGCCGACGCCGTTGACCGCGGCAATGATCGCGATCGCAATGCCGGTCGCAATCAGGCCATACTCGATAGCGGTCGCGCCGGATTCGTCCTTCACGAAACGCGAAACGAGGTTCTTCATCAATCACTCCTATGTACACGTGGCTGGTCGAACTAGGTTTGGTCTGGCCGGCGTTCTCAGCACCGTGACCATTGCCGCACCGTAGGGTTCGACGATTTCGGCGCAGTTAATTTGATTGCAGAAACTGCGGCGGAACCTGCTGTTGTTACGCACAGTAAATTTGGCATTAAACGGCTTGCTAAAATTGCAGATTGTTGCTGCGGCCCAACGGCTTGCTGCGGCGTTCACAGCTCCTTAAGCGCGAGCCTTTACCCATGGGCCTTCTGCAGAACGAGGCCGTGATGTCCAGCTTGCCGTTTGAAGTCGCCGAGATGATGGGCCAGACGCTGGCGAGGGTGGTGCCGATCACGATCGTGCTGGCGGTCATCTTCGCGGTGCTGACTCACTTCTGGGCCTGCAATCCCGGCAAGCCCTGGTGGCGCAAGCGCGAGCTCGTCACCGACATGTGCTACTGGTTCTTCGTGCCGGTGTTCTCCCGCGTGTTCCGCATCGGGCTGCTGGTGGTGGGCGCGGCCGCGGTCTTCAACGTCCACGGCGCCGACGACCTCATCGCGTTCTACGAAAACGGGCACGGTCCGCTGTCCGAGCTTCCGCTCTGGCTCCAGGCGATCATCTTCGTCGTCGCCGCCGACTTCATGCTGTACTGGCTGCACCGGATGTTTCACGGCGGCGGCTTCTGGAAGTATCACGCCATCCATCATTCATCCGAAGACCTCGAATGGATTTCGGCGGCGCGCTTCCATCCCGTCAACCTGTTGATCGGCACCATCACCGTCGACGTGATCCTGCTGATGGCCGGCATCTCGCCCAACATCATGGTGTGGGTCGGTCCGTTCAACACCTTCCACTCGGCGTTCGTGCACGCCAATCTGAACTGGACGCTCGGCCCGTTCAAATACGTGATCGCGACTCCGGTGTTCCATCGCTGGCATCACACCGCGCTCGAGGAAGGCGGCGACACCAACTTCGCCGGCACCTTCCCGCTCTGGGATATCCTGTTCGGAACGTTCCGCATGCCGGAAGGCAAGCTGCCCGACGATTACGGCGTCGACGCCGAGCAGGGCGTGCCGCACGAAATCGGCGGACAGCTGGCGTATCCGTTCAGGCAATGACATCGTCGTTCGGCCCGTGACGCCATGAGCGCTGAGATGAGTGCTGAGGTCGCCATCATTCCACGCGAGCGGACCTCGGCGTTTGCCGCGGTCCCCGCCTGGTTCTGGATCGCCTGTGGCGTCTACGCCCTGCTGCTGATCGTCGGCGTCAGGCTGCTCGGCGATCCCGACACCTACTGGCAGATCACCGTCGGCCGCTGGATCCTCGATCACGGCGCGCTGCCGTCGGTCGACATCTACTCGTTCACCAAGGCGGGCGAGCCGTGGGTGTCGTCGTCCTGGCTGGCGCAGCTCGTGTTCGCGAAAGCCTATGATCTCGCCGGCTGGAGCGGGCCCGTGGTGCTGACCGCGGCTTGCGCCGCCGCCGCCTTCGCGCTGCTCGCCGCCATCCTCTGCCGCGCGATGCCGGCGACCTATGCCTGCGTCGTGACGCTGGCAGCATTCATGCTGACATGCGGGCACCTGCTGGCCCGCCCGCACGTGCTGGTGCTGCCGATCACGCTGCTGTGGGCGAACAGCCTGATGGTCGCCAGCGAGCGTCGCGAGGCGCCGTCGTTCTGGCTGCTGCCATTGCTCGCGCTGTGGGCCAATCTGCATGGTGGCTTTCTGTTCGGTCTGGTGCTGCTCGGCGCCTTCGCGCTCGATGCGATGTGGAATGCCGCCCCGGCACAGCGGATGTCGCTGGCGCTGCGCTGGACGGCGTTCGGCATCGGCGCGCTCGCCGCATGCTGCGTGACACCCTACGGCTGGGGCTCGATCCAGGCCGCGCTGAAGATTCTCAGCCTCGGTGAGCTCTTGCATCTCATCGCAGAGTGGATGTCGGTCGACTTCAGCCACCTCGGCATGTTCGAGGCGATCCTGCTAGGCCTGATCGGCGGCGCGCTGTTCTGCGGGGTGCGGTTGCCGCCGGTGCGGATTGTCTTGGTGCTCGGCCTGCTGCACATGGCGCTGTCCCATGTCCGGAATATCGATCTGTTCGCCCTGCTGCTGCCGCTCGCCGTGCTCACGCCGGTGGCGTCGCAGTTCGGCCTGCGCGCGGCGGCTGCCGTCCGGCTGAAGGCCGCTCCGGCGGCGCTGCTGGTCGCGGGGCTCTGCGTCACCACCGTGGCGGTTGCGGCGCGCGGGGATGTCGCGCCGCCGGCCGTGCATTCGCCGGCCGCCGCGGTCGATGCGCTGAAGGCGCACAACGCCAGGCGAGTGCTGCACGATCTGCAGTTCGGCGGCTACCTGATCTGGCGGCAGGTGCCGGTGTTCGTCGACGGCCGCGCCGAACTCTACGGCGAGAAATTCGAGATGGACTATTACCGCGCGCTGCAGCTCAAGGACGTCGACGGCTTTCTCGACCTGCTCAAGACCTACGACATCGACGCGGTGATGCTCGAGCCGACCACGCCTGCCGTCAAATTGCTCGACCGCATCGGCGGCTGGCAGCGCCTCTATGCCGACGAGCGGGTGGTGATCCATGTGCGTAGCGCCAATTGAGCCCCAGGGCGGAGCCACGCCGCCATGACGACGCGCAATCAATCGCTGGATCTGTTGCGCGGCATTGCCATCCTGATGGTGGTGGCCTCGCACTGCGCCAACCATGCGACGAGCTTCATTCCGGGGTTTCTCGCCTTCACCTATGACTACGGTCAGCTCGGGGTGCAGCTGTTCTTCATCGTCAGCGGCTATACGATGATGCTGACCTATGGCGGCAGGACCGATCTCGCGGCCGCGGGCTCGTTCTATCTGCGCCGCGCGTTCCGGATCGTGCCGCTGTTCTGGATCGCGATCGTGTTCTATCTCGTGATCACCAGGGGCGAAGGCGTCAAGCAATGGGCTCCCGAGGGCCTCGGTGCCCCGGATGTCGTCCTGACCGCGCTGTTCCTGCATCTGTTCAGCCTGACCGCGTTCAACTCGGTGGTCCCGGGAGGCTGGAGCATCGGCGTCGAGATGCAGTTCTATCTGCTGTTTCCGCTGATCATTCGGCTGTTCAGGCAGCCGAACGGTCCGGTGGCCTGCTATGCCCTGATTGCCGCAACGAGTGTGGCGGCCGGCGCGCTGGCGAAGTTCTATCTGGTCCCGCACCTTGCCGCGTCATTGCCACCGCAGCAGGCCTATCTCGCCGAGGGCTTCTACTTCTGCTGGTTGCCCCGCCAGGTGATCTGCTTCGGTCTCGGCCTCCTGTTTTACGATATCGTCGAGCGCGGCAATCGGCCCCGGCTCGGCGCGTTGCTGTTGGCCGGGGCGTGCCTGACCTCGGCTTGGGGCGCGCAGGTCGCGCTGCTCGGGGCGATGGCCTACGTCCTGCTCAAGGGCAGCGTTGCGAATTCGGTGCTGGGCCTGCTCGGACGTCACTCCTATGCGATCTATCTGGTGCATTTCCCGGTGGTGCCGGCGATCGCGGCGTGGCTGCATGTCGATATTCTGCTGCTGACAATGCTGGTGGCAGGAGCCTCGCTGGCGTTGAGCTATTTCATCATCGAGCCCATGATCGAGCGGCGCTTCAACCGGCTGGGTCATCAGCTGGCTGCGGATCTCGGCCGCAGCCGGGGCGTCGCGACCGCCTGAGGCGCGATCGGCGCGTCAGCCCATCGGCGCAAAGCGATGGGGTAGGGCGCTGGCCGATCCGTCGCCGAAGTCTCGACATGCGCGCAATTCGGCGGGCGATTTTTGCTCTTCTTAAATGAATTGCCGTCAGATTCGCCTGCGTCGGGCGCCGGTCCGCTGCGTATCGCTTTTGCCGGCTTGTCAACGTCCCGGGGTAGAGTATGTCGTTTCAGACCCAGCGTATTCGCGCCGTCGCGCGCATTGGATTCATCTCGCTCGCCGCAGCCGTGCTGCTGTGGCCTGCCATCTCTACGGCTGCGCCGGATCCCGACAGGATCGCGGTCAATGTCGATCAGGCCAAGCTCGTCAAGCTGCCCTCGGGGATCGCCACGATCGTGGTCGGCAACCCCCTGATCGCCGACGTGACCTTGCAGAACGGCGGGGTCGTCGTCGTCACCGGCAAGGGCTACGGCGCCACCAACTTCATCGCGCTCGACCGCACCGGCCAGGTACTGGTGGATCGCCAGATCCAGGTCGAAGGCCCACCTTCCGACCAACTCGTCACGGTCTATCGCGGCATCGATCGCGAGACCTACAGCTGCATGCCGGTCTGCCAGCGTCGCATCACCCTCGGCGACGGCGAGAACTACTTCAAGGCGACGATGACCCAGGCCGGCTCGCTCAGCCGGGAGGCCACGACGTCGGGGGCCGTTGCGTCCCGGCCGTCCAACTGAAACGTCTCGGCTGCGGCGCTTCCACGCGCCGGGGCCGCCACCCGGCATGGTTAACACTGACCTAACGGATCGGGTCGCCCTGTCTCGATCCGGCGAAACACTTCAACAATGAGTCTTGGGTAGTTGTTGCCGCCATGCTGATCCGGGGTTGTTAATGCCGCTGCCCGCTCGTTCTTCCCGAAACCTCCTGCGTCGCTTTCGCCGTAACGACCGTGGCTCGGCCGTGGTCGAGTTCGCGCTGATTGCGCCCCTGTTCTTCGGCTTGTTGTTCGCGATCATCGAGGTCTCGATGATCTTCTTCGCCAGCCAGGTGCTCGAGACCGTGACGCAGGATTCGGCGCGCATGGTCATGACCGGTCAGGCGCAGGGCGCGTCGTACACCCAACAGCAGTTCAAGGACTTCGTCTGCGGCCGGGTCGCCGCG
Organism: Bradyrhizobium ivorense; assembly: GCF_900696085.1. Classification (GTDB taxonomy): domain Bacteria; phylum Pseudomonadota; class Alphaproteobacteria; order Rhizobiales; family Xanthobacteraceae; genus Bradyrhizobium; species Bradyrhizobium ivorense. Next base: position 1,442,064 of record NZ_CAADFC020000004.1, on the reverse strand, counting down.
CTGTTCGACTGCACCAACGGCGTCTATGTCGACGTGCGCAGCTATCCCAACAACGGCTTTGGCAGCATCAACATCGCGCCTCCGATCGACAGTAGCCAGGCGTTCAATCCCAACATGAAATACTGTCCCGGTAGTGCCGGCGACGTCGTGGTGGTGCGCCTGTTCTATCAATGGCCGCTGTTCGTCACCAAGCTTGGCTTCAACACCGCCAACCTCGCCAACGGCAAACGCCTGCTGACCGCGACCGCGACGTTCAAGAACGAACCCTCCGGCGTCAGTGGCGCGACATGCTCATGAGCAAAGTCATGAAGACCGTACCTGCGATCCTGCGCCGCGTCACCACCGCATTCAGGGACGACTGCCGGGGTCTGGCAGCCGTCGAATTCGCGTTCATCCTGCCGCTGATGCTGGTGATGTTCTTCGGCACCGTCGAGATCTCGTCCGGCGTCGCGGTCGACCGCAAGGTGACGCTGATGGCGCGAACGCTGTCGGACCTGACGTCCCAGGCGATTCAGGTCTCGGACAGCGATCTCAAGGCCTTCTTCACCGCCAGCGTCGGCATCATGACGCCCTACGACGCCTCGCCGACCAAGGCGACGTTGTCTGAGATCTACATCGACAGCAACAAGATCGCGAAGATCAAGTGGAGCAAGGCCGCGACGATTGCCAGCGGCGCCACCCAGGCGACGCTGACGAACTCGACCCGCACCGTGGGGCAAGACGTCTCCAGCCTGATTCCGACGGCGCTGCTGGTGCCGGGCACCTATCTGATCTTCAGCGAGATCAGCTACAAATATGTTCCGACGATCGGCTATGTGATGGCGAAGACGGGCATCAACCTCAGCGATGTTGCCTATACCCGTCCGCGGCAATCGCTGTGTGTGATCTATCCGACGACATCGCCTTTGCCGTTGTGCCCGACGTGACGGCATCAGCTTTCTGATCGAATATGCGGCGTGCGAGCGCGCCCTAAAACAACAAGCCCACCTGAGGGTACGGCAAAAACAACAAGGGCCGCACCCGGGGGTGCGGCCCTGCTGTTTTGACGCAATTTCCCGGAGCATTTCGGCTCCCGGAAATCGGCTTATCCGGCGGCGCGCAGATTGTCGGCCGAGGATTTGCCGGAACGGCGGTCAGCCACGATCTCGTAGGAGATCTTCTGGCCTTCACGCAGAGTGCCAAGGCCGGCGCGCTCGACTGCACTGATGTGCACGAACACGTCGTTCCCGCCTTCATCCGGCTGGATGAAGCCGTAGCCCTTGGTCGCGTTAAACCACTTCACGGTTCCCATGCTCACGTGGGTAGTCCCTTCTCAGATATACAAGTTCAAGACCCGCTGATTGGCGGGGTGGTGAGATCGAATTTTTGGAAGGGTCGTCAGCGTCTGAACCGGCTGTACCGGTGTTAGCTAATGTCGTCCGGCCGAAAATCGATGGGCCCTATATTATTCGATAGAGGGGCTCAAAACAATCCTGACGTGCGCGATTTTTTGGCCGGCGGGCCCGCCGGCCAATTGCCGCGCAGGACATCAGGGTGTCATGCGCGCAACAGTTGCAAACTTGCGGCCTAGCGGCGGCGGAACTGGCCGCCGCGCTGCGGTCCGCCCCGCGGCGGGCCGCCCGGCGTGCTCGGGCGCTCGTCCTTGTGACGGAAGATCAACCGGCCCTTTTCGAGATCATAGGGCGACATTTCGATCGTGACGCGGTCGCCCGCGAGCGTCTTGATGCGGTTCTTCTTCATCTTGCCGGCGGTGTAGGCGACGATCTCGTGCCCGGCATCGAGTTGCACCCGGTAACGAGCGTCAGGGAGGATTTCGGTCACCAGTCCTTCGAACTGGATCAGCTCTTCCTTAGCCATGTGGTTCTCCAGATCGAGCGACGGCTAGTGCTGCGGTTGCTTGTTGCGGTTGGGTTGCTGTTTCGGCCGGCTCTCGCGATGCAAGAAGGCGACGCCTTGAATGCTCTCGCTGCTGCCGGTCTGCGACGGACGTGGCGACTCGCCCCGGTTCGTCTGCGCTGCCCCATTATTACCACCTCGACGGCGGCGGCGGCGAGGCCCTTTTGCGCTTTGGGCATGCTCATTCCCACGGACATTATGTGCGCGGGGCGCAGAGCGGCCGCTCCGGTGCGGCTGGGCGGCCTGCGCCGGTGCGGCGGCGTCGCGGTTGCCATCACGGTTGCCTGGCGTGCGGCGGTCTTCCCGCGGCACGGTGATCCGGATCAGCCGCTCGATATCGCTCAGATAGCCCATTTCCTCGGCGCCCGCGACCAGCGAGATCGCGACCCCGTCGGCGCCGGCGCGCGCGGTGCGGCCGATGCGGTGGACATAGGTTTCCGGGATATTCGGCAGGTCGAAATTCACCACATGGCTGATGCCGTCGACGTCGATGCCGCGGGCGGCGATGTCGGTCGCCACCAGCGTGCGGATTTCGCCGGAACGAAATGCCGCCAATACGCGTTCCCTATGGTTTTGCGATTTGTTGCCGTGGATGGCGTTGGCCTCGATGCCGGCCTTGGCGAGGCCCTTCACCACCTTGTCGGCGCCATGCTTGGTGCGGGTGAAGACCAGCGCGCGGTCGACCGGCTCCTGCTTGAGGATCTGGGCCAGCACCGCCGGCTTGGCCGTGAAATCGACCTGGATCGCGCGCTGGGCGATGCGGTCGACGGTCGAGGACACCGGGGTCACCGCGACGCGGGCGGGGTCGCGCAGCATCGCCTCGGCGAGCTCGGCGATGTCCTTCGGCATGGTGGCCGAGAAGAACAGCGTCTGCCGCCGGATCGGCAGCTTGGCGACGATTTTGCGGATGTCGTTGATGAAGCCCATGTCGAGCATGCGGTCGGCTTCATCGAGCACCAGGAACTCGACCTGGTTGAGCTTGAGCCCGTTGCTCTGCACGAGGTCGAGCAGGCGGCCGGGGGTGGCCACCATTACCTCGACGCCCTGCATGACGGCGCGGACCTGGCGGCCCATCGGCACGCCGCCGATCGCCAGCGCCGAGGACAGCCGGATGTGGCGGCCATAGGCGTTGAAGCTGTCGAGGATCTGCCCGGACAGTTCGCGGGTCGGCGACAGCACCAGCACGCGGCAGCTCTTCGGCTGCGGGCGGACGCGGTTCTCGAGCAGCCGGTGCAGGATCGGGAGCGCGAACGAGGCGGTCTTGCCGGTGCCGGTCTGGGCGATGCCGACGACGTCACGGCCGGCCAGCGCGAGCGGGATGGTCTGGGCCTGGATGGGGGTCGGCGTGAGATAGTTCTCTTCTCGAAGCGCGCGGGCGATGGGATCGGCGAGGCCGAAATCCTGAAAGGAGGTCAAAAGGGTCGTTCTTTCCATAAAAGCGATCGTCGTCCCGGCGGAAATCGCCAGGATCGCACGAGGGCGTCGGGACACCCGCGTGTCTGGGGCATCAAGCTTGGTTGGGTGAAAGGCGAGCCAGAAGCCGTTGAAACGACCCGGAACACGCAGCTCGCGCGGCACACCGCGATTCTCGCGGGCACGGCATGGATATGGACCAGGAACGCGGCGCTTTCAAGGTGTTATGCTGCCCTGCGGCATTGACGTTCGCCGATCAACCGCGCAAAGCGCTCGCAAAGTTGTTGCCGGAAATTTAGCCAAAAGGGTGTTTTTGCCTACAAAATAGCCTTAATGCCCTTTCGGCATACATTTTTGTAGCCCAACAATTAGGCATCGAGCTCCCGTATTTTCCCGGAACTTGATAAATATTGTAGAAAAATCATAAGCTTAAGTCGTCTCCGTACCGTGGCATAGTTCTTGCGATTCCCTTAATCGCAGGCGGCCAGACGGGCCGTTTCGCAAGCGTTCACGCCTGCGTCAGGGAGATGACATTTCATGCTTACTCGGCTTACTCACGACATAGCGACGATGACCCGTCGCCGCCTTCTCGCGGCGACCGCCGGCCTGGTTTTGGGCTTGGCAGCGGTCTCGCCGTTCTCGCCCGCGCAAGCGGCCGACGACACCATCAAGGTGGGCGTCCTGCATTCGCTCTCCGGCACCATGGCCATCAGCGAGACCACGCTGAAGGACACCATCCTTTTCCTGATTGACGAGCAGAACAAGAAGGGCGGCGTGCTCGGCAAGAAGCTCGAGGCCGTCGTGGTCGACCCCGCCTCGAACTGGCCGCTGTTTGCGGAGAAGGCGCGCGAGCTGATCACCAAGGACAAGGTCGCGGTCGTGTTCGGCTGCTGGACCTCGGTGTCGCGCAAGTCGGTGCTGCCGGTGTTCAAGGAGCTGAACAACATCCTGTTCTACCCCGTGCAGTATGAGGGCGAAGAGTCCGAGCGCAACGTGTTCTACACCGGCGCCGCGCCGAACCAGCAGGCGATCCCCGCCGTCGACTATCTGATGAAGGAAGAGAAGGTGAAGCGCTGGGTGCTGGCCGGCACCGACTACGTCTATCCGCGCACCACCAACAAGATCCTGGAAGCGTACCTGAAGTCGAAGGGCGTCGCCCAGGACGACATCATGATCAACTACACGCCGTTCGGTCACTCCGACTGGCAGACCATCGTGGCCGACATCAAGAAGTTCGGCTCGGCCGGCAAGAAGACCGCCGTGGTCTCCACCATCAACGGCGACGCCAACGTGCCCTTCTACAAGGAGCTCGGCAACCAGGGCATCAAGGCGACCGACATCCCGGTGGTCGCGTTCTCGGTCGGCGAGGAAGAGCTCGCCGGCATCGACACCAAGCCGCTGCTCGGCCATCTCGCCGCCTGGAACTACTTCCAGTCGATCAAGACGCCGGAGAACGAGAAGTTCATCAAGGAGTGGCAGGCCTACACCAAGAACCCGAAGCGCGTGACCAACGATCCGATGGAAGCGCATGTGATCGGCTTCAACATGTGGGTGAAGGCGGTCGAGAAGGTGAAGTCGACCGATCCGGACAAGGTGATCGATGCGCTTCCCGGCACCGAGGCGCCGAACCTGACCGGCGGAATCTCCAAGATGCTGCCGAACCACCACATCACCAAGCCGGTGTTCATCGGCGAGATCAAGGGCAACGGCCAGTTCGACGTGGTCTGGAAGACCCCGGGCCTCGTCGCCGGCGACGCCTGGTCGAAGGAGCTCGATGGCTCCAAGGACCTGATCGGCGACTGGGTCGAGAAGAAGTGCGGCAATTACAACGTCAAGACCAACAAGTGCGGCGGCCAGGGGTCTTAAACTCCCTGAGCTGACAACGACACACACAACCTTCCAACACCGGAGAAGGCGGCGCGATCCGCCGCCTTCTCCCCCACTCCTGCCGGGGTACTCACGTGTTTGGCTTTTGTTTCGGTCGCGCGCACGCGCTGTTTCTGTCCATTCTGCTGCTGAGCTGCTTCGCCTTGCCGGCGCTGGCCGGTCCGTTCGAGGATTCGGTCGCCAAGTTTGCCAATGACGAATTCTCCGACACCGAGGCTGCGGTCGGCGAGGTTGCGTCGTCGGGCAATCCGCAGGCCTTTCCCATCATCAGCTCGCTGAAGGACGGCCGGCTGTCGGCCGATCCTGACAGCAAGAAGGTCTTCATCACCCAGGCCGACGGCAAGATCGTCGATGCCGCCAGCGGCGCCGCGGTCGACAAGCTGCCGGACAACGCTGCCGCGGTCCGCCTCAACAACCGCCTGCGCCGCAGCGTGGAGGCCGCGCTCGGCGGCCTGACGCTGCTGTCGCCGGATCCGGCGAGGCGCCTCGCCGCCGCGCAGTCGGTGTTCAAGAGCCACGAGGAGAACCTGCTGCCGACGGTGGACAGCGCGCTCGCCAAGGAGAGCGTCAAGTCGATCAAGCAGGCGTTCACCGAGGCGCGCGCCGCCATCATCCTGTTCAAGTCCGACGCGTCGGAGAGCGACAAGCTCGACGCCATCTCCGTGGTCAAGGCGCGCGGCGACCAGGAAGCGCTGGCGCTGCTCACCAGCCTCGGCGGCGACGCGCCGCCGCTGGTCGCCAAGGCCGCCACCAGCGCAGTCGCCGCGATCCAGAGCAATCTTGCGATGTGGTCGATGGTGCAGAACGCCTGGTACGGCCTGTCGCTCGGCTCGGTGCTGCTGCTCGCCGCCATCGGCCTTGCCATCACCTTCGGCGTGATGGGCGTCATCAACATGGCGCATGGCGAGATGGTGATGCTCGGGGCCTACACCACCTTCGTGGTGCAGGAGGTGATCCGCACCCGCTATCCCGCGCTGTTCGACTATTCGCTGCTGATCGCGGTGCCGCTGGCCTTCCTGGTGGCGGGCGCGATCGGCGTGCTGATCGAGCGTAGCATCATCCGCTTCCTCTACGGCCGGCCGCTGGAAACCCTGCTCGCGACCTGGGGCCTGTCGCTGGTGCTGCAGCAGGCGGTGCGCACCGCGTTCGGCCCGACCAACCGCGAGGTCGGCAACCCCTCCTGGATGAGCGGCGCCTTCGAGCTCGGCCAGATCACCATCACCTATAACCGGCTCTGGATCCTGTGCTTCACGCTCGCCGTGTTCGCGATCCTGCTGGCGATGCTGCGCTACACCGCGCTCGGCCTCGAGATGCGCGCGGTGACCCAGAACCGCCGCATGGCGGCCTCGATGGGCATCGCCACCTCGCGCGTCGACGCGCTGACCTTCGGCCTCGGCTCCGGCATCGCCGGGATTGCCGGCGTGGCGCTGTCGCAGATCGACAATGTCAGCCCCAATCTCGGCCAGAGCTACATCATCGACAGCTTCATGGTCGTGGTGTTCGGCGGCGTCGGCAATCTCTGGGGCACGCTGGTCGGCGCCTTCACGCTCGGCATCGCCAACAAGTTCCTCGAACCCGTGGCCGGCGCGGTGCTCGGCAAGATCGCGATCCTGGTCTTGATCATCCTGTTCATCCAGAAGCGGCCGCGCGGCCTGTTCGCGCTCAAGGGACGGGCGGTGGAAGCATGACGCCGCACATCCTCACCCGTTCGCTGGATCGCGCGGCGACCTCCTTCATCCTGATCGTCGCCGGTGTCGGCGTGCTGATTCCGCTGTCGAACCTGCTGATGCCGCAGGGCTCGATCTTCCAGGTGCCGACCTATCTGGTGGCGCTGTGGGGCAAGTATCTCTGCTACGCCATCCTGGCGCTGTCGATCGACCTGATCTGGGGCTATTGCGGCATCCTCTCGCTCGGCCACGGCGCGTTCTTCGCGCTCGGCGGCTACGCCATGGGCATGTACCTGATGCGGCAGATCGGCAGCCGCGGCGTCTACGGCAACCCGGTGCTGCCCGATTTCATGGTGTTCCTGAACTGGGACAAGCTGCCCTGGTACTGGTACGGCTTTGACAAGTTCGCCTTCGCCGCGCTGATGGTGCTGCTGGTGCCGGGCCTGCTCGCGTTCTGCTTCGGCTGGCTCGCGTTCCGCTCCCGCGTCACCGGCGTCTATCTCTCGATCATCACCCAGGCGATGACCTATGCGCTGCTGCTCGGCTTCTTCCGCAACGATTTCGGCTTCGGCGGCAACAACGGCCTGACCGACTTCAAGGACATCCTCGGCTTCAACGTGCAGGCCGACGGCACGCGCTGCGCGCTGTTCTTCCTGAGCTGCCTGGCGCTCATGATCGCCTTCCTGATCTGTCGCGCGGTGGTGACCTCGAAGCTCGGCAAGGTGCTGATCGCGGTGCGCGATGCCGAAAGCCGCACCCGCTTCCTCGGCTACCGGGTCGAATCCTACAAGCTATTCGTGTTCACGCTGTCGGCCTGCATGGCCGGCGTCGCCGGCGCGCTCTACGTGCCGCAGGTCGGTATCATCAATCCGAGCGAATTCGCGCCGGGCAACTCGATCGAGGCGGTGATCTGGGTCGCGGTCGGCGGCCGCGGCACGCTGGTCGGCGCGGCGCTCGGCGCCGTCGTCGTCAACTACGCCAAAACCTTCTTCACCTCGGGACCGCTGGCGCCGTACTGGCTGTTCATGCTGGGCGCGCTGTTCATCCTGGTGACCTTGCTGCTGCCCAAGGGCATCGTCGGCACCTTCAATGCCTGGTGGGAGCCGTGGAGGACAGGGCGCAGCACCGGCCTTGCGGCCGATGAGGAAAGCGCCGCCCGCGAAGACGGCATCGGCGCAGCGAACGCAGCGGAGTAGGCCAATGAACGTCATGGATACCCGCGCCACCTCGGCCATGCTCTATCTCGACGGCGTGCACGTCTCGTTCGACGGCTTTCACGCCATCAACAATTTGTCGCTGACGCTCGAGCCCGGCGAGATGCGCGCCATCATCGGCCCCAACGGCGCCGGCAAGACCACGATGATGGACATCATCACCGGCAAGACCAAGCCGGACGAGGGCACTGTGCTGTTCGACGGCACCGTCGACCTCACGCGCCTCGACGAGACCCGCATCGCCGAGCTCGGCATCGGCCGCAAGTTCCAGAAGCCGACGGTGTTCGAGAGCCAGACCGTGCAGGACAATCTCTTGCTCGCGCTCAATGTCGATCACTCGGTGCGCGGCACGCTGTTCTGGCGCGGCAGCAAGGCCGAGTCCGAGCGCATCGACAAGGTGCTGGAGACCATCCGCCTGACCGACGCCCGCAACCGCCTCGCCGGCAGCCTCAGCCACGGCCAGAAGCAGTGGCTCGAGATCGGCATGCTGCTGGCGCAGGATCCGAAGGTGCTGCTGGTCGACGAGCCCGTCGCCGGGATGACCGATGTCGAAACGCATCTGACCGCGGAGCTGCTGAAACAGATCAACAAGAACCACACCATCATGGTGGTCGAGCACGACATGACCTTCGTGCGCGAGCTCGGCGTCAAGGTCACCTGCCTGCATGAAGGCTCGGTGCTCGCCGAAGGCTCGATCGACCAGGTGTCGGCGAACGAGCGCGTGGTCGAAGTCTATCTGGGACGCTAGAGCGATGCTGAAGGTCGACAACATCAATCTGTTCTATGGCGCGGCGCAGGCGCTGCGCGGCGTGTCGCTGACGGCCGAACCCGGCAAGGTCACCTGCGTGCTCGGCCGCAACGGCGTCGGCAAGACCTCGCTGCTGCGCGCCATGGTCGGGCAGTATCCGATCGCCTCGGGCGCGATCAATTTCGACGGCAAGGACATCACTGCGCTAAAGCCCTATGAGCGGGCGCGGCGCGGCATCGGCTTCGTGCCGCAGGGCCGCGAGATCTTTCCGCTGCTCACGGTCGAGGAGAACCTCAAGACCGGCTTCGGTCCGCTGAAGCGCGAGGACCGCAACATCCCCGACGACGTGTTCTCGCTGTTTCCGGTGCTGCAGACCATGCTGGGCCGCCGCGGCGGCGACCTCTCCGGCGGCCAGCAGCAGCAGCTCGCGATCGGCCGCGCGCTGGTGATGCGGCCAAAGTTGCTGCTGCTCGACGAGCCGACCGAGGGCATCCAGCCCTCGATCATCAAGGACATCGGCCGCGCCATCTCCTATCTGCGCAACCTCGGCAACATCGCGATCGTGCTGGTCGAACAATATCTCGACTTTGCCTGCGAACTCGGCGACAGTTTTGCGGTGATGGACCGGGGTGCGGTGAAATATACTAGCGACCGCGCAAGCCTCGATCCCGCCGAGATCAGCCGTCAGATGGCGCTGTGAAAATGTGACGTCGCATCCGCGGCGTGGGTGAGGGAGCGCGAGGGGGAATGCGGAGCGGGATCGCAAGCGCGACGGCGGCAACGTTTGCGGCCAACCGCGCCCTGGGCGCGGTCCGCTTCGGCGTGCACCATGCCGATGGCATCACCCGCCGCGGCGACCTCCACGAGTCAGGCTCGCTGCGCGTCCGCTTTCCATCGTCGGAGGATGACGGCCTGTCGGCGATGTTCGTCAACACCGCCGGCGGCATTGCCGGCGGCGACCGCTTTGACATCGGTATCGCAGCCGGCGAGGGCGCCCGGCTGACACTGACCACGGCCGCGGCCGAAAAAGTGTACCGGGCGCCAGGCGCGGCGGCCCGGCTCGACATCGCGCTCAAGGTGGATGCCGGCGCGCATCTCTCCTGGCTGCCGCAGGAGACCATCCTGTTCGACCGCGCGCGTATTGTCAGAAGCTTCGACATCGAGCTCGCCGAGGACGCTTCGCTGCTGCTCTGCGAGATCGTGGTGTTCGGCCGCGCCGCGATGGGCGAGACCATGCGGCATGGCGAATTCGTCGACCGCTGGCGCATGCGCCGCGGCGGCCGGCTGGTGTTTGCGGAGACGGTAAGACTCGACGGCGAGATCGGCGAGAAGCTCGCGCGGCGCGCCATCGCGGGTGGCGGCACCGCGATCGGCACCGCGCTGATCGTGCCGGGCGACGAGGCGCTGGTCGAGCGCATCCGCGAGGCGTCGGAGCGTTTTGGCGGCGAGGTCGGCATCTCCGCCTGGAACGGCTTTGCAATGGCGCGCTTCTGTGCCCAAGATGCCGCACGGCTGCGCACCGACATGATGACGGTGCTCGGCCGCGCCTCCGCCGTGCCGCTGCCAAGACTCTGGCTTAACTAAGAGGCTGTGGCTCAACTAATCCTTTGAGAACGATCAGAGTGCTCGCATGAATTTGTCTCCCCGCGAAAAGGACAAGCTGCTGGTGTCGATGGCCGCCATGGTGGCGCGCCGCCGCCTCGAGCGCGGCGTCAAGCTCAACCATCCGGAAGCAGTGGCGCTGATCACCGATTTCATCGTCGAGGGCGCGCGCGACGGCCGCACCGTTGCCGAACTGATGCAGGCCGGCGCCAAGGTCCTGACCCGGGATCAGGTGATGACCGGCATCCCCGAGATGATCCACGACATCCAGGTCGAGGCGACGTTTCCCGACGGCACAAAACTCGTCACCGTGCACGAGCCGATCCGCTAGCCACGCACGCGTCGTTCCGGGGCGGCCGCAGGCCGAACCCGGAATCCAGAGATTGCTTTACAGAGATTCCGGGTTCGATGCTCCGCATCGCCCCGGAATGACGGAGAAGGAAAAATGATCCCCGGCGAACGCTTCATCAAGGACGGCGAGATCGAGCTCAATGCCGGCCGCAAGACCGTGACGCTCTCGGTCGCCAACACCGGCGACCGCCCGATCCAGGTCGGCTCGCACTATCATTTCTTCGAAACCAACCCGGCGCTGAAATTCGACCGCAAGAAGGCCCGCGGCATGCGCCTCGACATCGCGGCCGGCACCGCCGTCCGCTTCGAACCCGGCCAGACCCGCGACGTCCAACTCGTCGCGCTGGCCGGAAAGCGCGTGATCTACGGCTTCCGCGCCGAGGTGAAGGGGAAGCTGTGATCGCTGTTGCAGTAGTTCATTGTGAGGTGAGCAAACCGGTCAGGCTCCCTCCCCCCTTGCGGGGGAGGGTTGGGGAGAGGGGTAAGCCCCGGGCGCTGACCGACGAGATTCTGCGAGTGCGCGCAATCCAGCTCGGCAGCGCCAACGGCGCAAGCGTGATTCTCGCCTCACGTCACCCAGCGGAGCAAGCGGCACCCCTCTCCCTAGCCCTCCCCCGCAAGGGGGGAGGGAACCCTTCCGCCGATGCGTCCCTCACCTCCGAGACCGATGGAGCGGAGGAACGCTGATGGTACAGAAAGTAGTCGTAACGCGAAGTGAGGTGAGCACGCTGCTCAGGCTCCCTCCCCCCTTGCGGGGGAGGGTTGGGGAGAGGGGTAAGCCCCGGGCGCTGACCGATGAGATCTTGCGTGCACGCGCAATCCAGCTCGGCAGCGCAAACGGCGCAAGCGTGATTCTCGCCTCACGTCACCCAGCGGAGCAAGCGGCACCCCTCTCCCTAACCCTCCCCCGCAAGGGGGGAGGGTACCCTTCCGCCGGTGCGTCCCTTACCTCCGAGACCGATGGAGCGGAGGAACGCTGATGGCACAGAAAGTAGTCGTAACGCGATGTGAGGTGAGCACGCCGCCCAGGCTCCCTCCCCCCTTGCGGGGGAGGGTTGGGGAGAGGGGTAGGCCCCGGGCGCTGACCGACGTGGTTTTGCGGAGAGGGGCATGCCGCACACTCAGGTGAGCGACACGCAGCGCGATCGCGCCAAGCAGCTCCGCCGCACCATGACGCGCGCGGAGACTTTGCTGTGGCGTCACCTGAAGGCTGATCGCCTCGCCGGCCTCAACTTCCGTCGCCAGGCGCCGATCGGCACCTACATCGCGGATTTCGTCGCGCATTCGTGCAAGCTGATTGTCGAAGTCGACGGCGAGAGCCACGATTTCGAAGAACGTATTCGTCGCGACGAACGGCGTGATGCGTGGTTGGCGTCGCGCGGTTACCGTGTGCTGCGGTTCACCAACGACGACGTGATGAAGAACTTGGAAGGTGTCGCTCTTGCGATCCTTCAGGCAGCGGAGCAAGCGGTACCCCTCTCCCTAACCCTCCCCCGCAAGGGGGGAGGGAACCCTTCCGCCGGTGAGTCCCTTACCTCTGAGACTGATGGAGCGGAGGAGCCGTGATGCGACGAGCGCAGGCTGCGAATTTCGGTGAGGTGAGCACGCCGCCCAGGCTCCCTCCCCCCTTGCGGGGGAGGGTTGGGGAGAGGGGTAGGCCCCGAGCGCTGACAGCGGTAGTGGGAGCGCCGTAACCCCATGCTCCCCCCGATCCGCCTCGTCTCCGAAGCCGCCCAACTCGCCGCGCGCCGTCACAACGGGATGGCGCGCAAGGGGCGGGGCAATGAGCCTTACATCAACCATCTTGCCGAGGTCGCGAATTTGCTTGCGCAGGTGACCGATGGCGCCGATGCGGAGCTGGTGGCGGCGGGGTGGCTGCACGACACCATCGAGGACACCGGGACCACGCGCGAGGAGCTGGCCCAGAAATTCGGCGCGCGCGTCGCCGACCTCGTGGTCGAATGCACCGACGACATGAGCCTGCCGAAAGCCGAGCGCCGGCGGAAGCAGATCGAGGATGCTCCGCACAAATCGCCGGATGCGAAGCTGATCAAGATTGCCGACAAGATCAGCAACACGCTCGCTCGCATCGTGCCGCAACCAAGCGCGGACGAGCGCGACGATCTCGCGGACTATGTCGCGTGGGCCGAGAAGGTCGTCGCAGGTTGTCGCGGCGTCAATGCGACCCTCGACCGAATGTTCAACGAAGCAGTCAGGCTTGCCAGGAGCACGCTGTGAGCACCAAAATCAAACGTTCCGTCTATGCCGACATGTTCGGCCCGACCACCGGCGACAAGGTTCGGCTCGCCGACACCGACCTCATCATCGAGGTCGAGAAGGATTTCACCACCTACGGCGAGGAGGTGAAATTCGGCGGCGGCAAGGTGATCCGCGACGGCATGGGACAGTCGCAGGTGACCAATGCGCAGGGCGCGGCCGACACCGTCATCACCAATGCGCTGATCGTCGATCACTGGGGCATCGTCAAAGCCGATGTCGCGATCAAGGAAGGCATGATCGCGGCGATCGGCAAGGCCGGCAATCCCGACATCCAGCCCAATGTCACCATCATCATCGGTCCCGGCACCGACGTGATCGCAGGCGAAGGAAAAATCCTCACCGCTGGCGGCTTCGACAGCCACATCCATTTCATCTGTCCGCAGCAGATCGAGCACGCGCTGATGAGTGGCGTCACCTCGATGCTGGGCGGCGGCACCGGCCCGTCGCACGGCACCTTCGCCACCACCTGCACGCCCGGCCCGTGGCACATGGGCCGGATGATCCAGTCGTTCGACGCCTTCCCGGTCAATCTCGGCATTTCAGGCAAGGGCAACGCCTCGCGTCCGGCGGCGCTGGTCGAGATGATCAAGGGCGGCGCCTGCGCGCTGAAGCTGCACGAGGACTGGGGCACCACGCCGTCGGCGATCGACACCTGCCTCTCGGTGGCCGACGACTACGACGTCCAGGTGATGCTGCACTCGGACACGCTGAACGAATCCGGCTTCGTCGAGGACACCGTGAAGGCGTTCAAGGGTCGCACCATCCACGCCTTCCACACCGAGGGCGCCGGCGGCGGCCATGCGCCTGACATCATCAAGATCGCCGGCCTGAACAACGTGCTGCCGTCCTCGACCAACCCGACCCGGCCGTTCACCCGCAACACCATCGACGAGCATCTGGACATGCTGATGGTGTGCCATCACCTCGATCCGTCGATCGCCGAAGACCTCGCCTTCGCCGAAAGCCGGATCCGGAAAGAAACCATCGCCGCCGAGGACATCCTGCACGATCTCGGCGCGCTCTCGATGATGTCGTCGGACTCGCAGGCGATGGGGCGGCTCGGCGAAGTCATCATCCGCACCTGGCAGACCGCCGACAAGATGAAGAAGCAGCGTGGTGCGCTGCCGCAGGATAAGGGCAACGACAACGACAATTTCCGCGTCAAGCGCTACATCGCCAAGTACACCATCAATCCCGCGATCGCGCATGGCGTGTCGAAGCTGATCGGCTCGGTGGAGAAGGGCAAGCTCGCCGACCTCGTGCTGTGGTCGCCGGCGTTCTTCGGCGTCAAGCCGGACTGCATCATCAAGGGCGGCTCGATTGTGGCGGCTCCGATGGGCGATCCCAACGCCTCGATCCCGACGCCGCAGCCGGTGCACTACCAGCCGATGTTCGCCGCGTTCGGCAAGTCGCTGACGGCGTCCTCGGTGGTGTTCACGTCGAAGGCCGCGGTGACCGGCGGCCTCGCCCGCAAGCTCGGGATCAGCAAAAAACTCTACGCGGTGCAAAACACTCGCGGAAAAATCTCCAAGAAGAGCATGATCCACAACGACGCCACCCCCGAGATCGAGGTGGATCCCGAGACCTATGAGGTCCGCGCAGACGGCGAGCTTTTGACCTGCGCGCCGGCCGAGGTGCTGCCCATGGCACAGCGCTATTTTATGTTCTAAAACCCATCCCGGTATCTAAAGCCAAAAGAGAAAACCGGGAGGAATTTCCGTGATTTACGTCGTCGCTACGCTGACCATCAAGCCCGAGACCCGCGCCGAATTCATCGCTGCGGCGACCGCCTGCATCAAGGAGACCCGCAAGGAGCCCGGCAACATCGCCTACGATTTGCACGAGAGCGTCACCGACCACAGCAAGATGGTGTTCGTCGAGCAGTGGGAGAACGCCGAGGCGCTGGTGCCGCATCGCACCGCCGAGCACATGAAGACGTTCGGCCGGGTCGCGGTGAAATGCATGGTCGCGCCGCCGCGGATCGAGGTCATCACGCCCGATAAGGTCGACGTCCGTTAAGCAAGAACAAGAACAGGAAGCGCATCATGATCTACGTCATCGCCACCACGCCGATGAAGCCCGAGAACCGCGAGGACTTCATCAAGGGCCACAAGGCCTGCACGGTCGAGACCCGCAAGGAGAAGGGCTGTCTTGCCTATGACGGCCACGTCAGCGTCAACGACCCCAACCTCTACGTCGTGGTCGAGCGCTGGGAGACCCGCGACGACCTCAACGCCCACGCTCGCGCGCCGCACATGAAGGTGTGGCGGGAATATTCCGCGCAGATGAAGACCGCGCCGACGGTGATCGAGATCATCAGCGACGGCAAGGTCGAGAAGCTTTGAGCTGATCATGCGTCAAACCGCGCCACGAACTCCACTTCACCTCGCCCCGCCTGCGGGGAGAGCGATAGGCCGCCTCCGGCGGCCGTCCCTAAGAACGCCGAAGCAAAGCTTCGGCTATGACGCACCGTTAGATTCGTTACGGGTGAGGGGGAGTCTCCGCGGACGCATCTGTCACCGTCTATGCGGAGACAGCCCCTCACCCCAACCCTCTCCCCGCAAGAGCGGGGCGAGGGGGCGCACGGTGATCGTGGTCGACACTCGACCTCATCGCATCGCGCTCCAACGCATAACACGAAGGCAACGATGATCCGCGCGACCAAGGTTTTGGGGCAACATCGCTGGACGCACGCCGCGGCCGACACCGTCGTGCTCGATTTCGACGACCGGCACCGGCGGCGGATGGCGATGACGGGGACGCGCGGGCTCGAATTCCTGCTCGATCTTGAAAATGCCGTCGCCTTGCGCGGCGGCGATGCGCTGGTGCTGGAGGACGGCCGCCTGATCGAGGTGGTCGCCGCGCCGGAGCCGCTGCTCGAAATCCGCGGCAGCGATCCGCATCATCTGATCCGGGTCGCCTGGCATCTCGGCAACCGTCATCTGCCGACCCAGATCATGCCGAAGGGGCTGCGCATCCGCCGCGACCATGTCATCGAGGCGATGGTGAAGGGTCTTGGCGCCCGCGTGCTCGAGATCGAGGCGCCGTTCGATCCCGAGGGCGGCGCCTATGCCGGGCACGCCCATGCCGAGGAGCCCGCGCACGGTCACACCGGGCACGATCATGCCCACAGCCATGCGCATGATCACGGCCATCACCACCATCATGATCACGATCACCATGATCATGATCATCACCACCACCATCACGACGAGCATTGCGGCCACGATCACCATCACGACCACTCCCATGCTCATGACCACAAATGAGTCCGATCCCGCTGCCGTCAGCGGCGGGATCCCGGAGCATGAGGCCGCTGCGCTGTACCGGCTGATGACGTGGCTGTCGCCATCGTTCCCGGTCGGCGCGTTCGCCTATTCCAGCGGCATCGAATGGGCGGTGGAGGCCGGCGACATCAGCGATGCCGCCTCGCTGCGCGACTGGCTCGCCGCTCTGCTCACCGACGGTAGCGGCTTTTGCGACGGCGTCTTGCTCGCGCACAGCCATCGCGCCGCGGCGGAGCAGGATGCCGCCACCTTGAAGCGGATCGCCGAACTCGCCGCCGCCCTGGTGCCGTCGCGCGAGCGCCAGCTCGAGACCACGACCCAGGGCCGCGCCTTCATCGAGATTGCCCGCACCGCCTGGAATTCGCCCGGCCTCGACGACAGCATTGCAGCCTGCGATGGCCCGATCGTCTATCCGGTCGCGGTCGGTCTCGTCAGCGCCGCGCACGGGATTCCGCTGGCGCCGTCGCTGCACGCCTTCCTGCATGCCGTGGTCTCCAATTGGATTTCCGCCGGCAGCCGGCTGATCCCGCTCGGGCAGACCGACAGCCAGCGCGTGCTCGCCGCGCTCGAGGGCGAGGTCGCCGCCACCGCAGCGCGCGCCGCGACCGCTTCGCTCGACGACCTCGGCAGCGCGACGTTTCGAGCCGATCTCGCCAGCTTGCGGCACGAGACGCAGTATACGAGGTTGTTCAGGTCATGATCTGCGACTCTCTCCACGCGTCGTCCCGGCCTAGTGCGCAATGCGCACGGGGGCCGGGACCCATAACCACAGGCCTTTGTGGTTGTGCAGCGCTGTGGCCCCAGCGTCGCGCAGCAACTCAATTCGGCGGTAATGGGTCCCGGCCCCCGTGCGCATTGCGCACTAGGCCGGGACGACGATGGATGGATTGACATGCCTACTTCTCACGGCCCGTTGCGCGTCGGTGTCGGTGGTCCGGTCGGCTCCGGCAAGACCGCGCTGATGGATCTGCTCTGCAAGACGATGCGCGAGCGCTACGACATCGCCGCGATCACCAACGACATCTACACCAAGTGGGACGCCGAATTTCTGGTGCGCTCCGGCTCGCTGACGCCGGACCGCATCGCCGGCGTCGAGACCGGCGGCTGTCCGCACACCGCGATCCGCGAGGACGCCTCGATGAATCTCGCCGCGGTCGCCGACATGCGGGCCAAGTTTCCGAACCTCGATCTGGTGCTGATCGAATCCGGCGGCGACAATCTCGCCGCGACCTTCTCGCCGGAATTGGCCGACCTGACCATCTACGTCATCGACGTCGCCGCCGGCGACAAGATCCCCTCCAAGGGCGGCCCCGGGATCACGCGCTCCGACCTGCTCGTGATCAACAAGATCGACCTCGCCCCCCATGTCGGTGCGTCGCTTGAGAAGATGGAGACCGATGCCAGGCGGATGCGCGGCGAGCGGCCCTTCGTGATGACCAACCTGAAGAAGAGCGATGGCCTGGAGCGCATCGTCAGCTTCATCGAGACCAAGGGCGGCCTTCGGTCGCAGGCCGGGCCGCCGAGGCGCGGTAACCGTTAATCATTGTGGCGAAGCGTTACCAACCCGATCTTGGTCCCGTCACCCTGAGGTGCGAGCCCTTGCGAGCCTCGAAGGGTCGACGGCCCGGTCAGTGGCCGATTCATCCTTCGAGGCGCGCAAGAGCGCGCACCTCAGGATGACGGGGAAGCAGCCGTACCGAGCTCCCCCCGCCGCAAAAAAGCTGTGCAATCGCCGGAACAATTGCCAACTTTGCCGATTAGCAATCCTTGGCGCCGCCAATCATCGGCCGGGTGGCGTCGGCGTTAATGCTGCCGACCGGCTTCAGTTGCGTACCAATGATCGCTACTCCATATTCCGGTGCGGCTGGTGTACTTCACGTGTTGATTTGTCGCCGCCCCCGCAGACCCGAGATGCCATCCGTCCCGTTTCGCCACCCCTTGATTGCCGAGTAAACGCGTGGTTCGGCTGGGCTTTATCGTCGCCTTGATCGCGTTGATCGGGATCCTGCTCTCCGGTCTCGCGGCCTATCGGGTGCACGATCAGGAGCTGGCGATCGACGGCATCGCGCTGGCGCGGGCGATCGACGTTCACGCCAGCCTGGTGCAGGACCGCCTGACCGAGCGCGAGCTGCTGGCGCGGGTGGCCTCCGGCCTGTTCCGGGCGCCGTCGATGGTGAAGGCCAACATGCTGCAGCCGCTGCGCTCGGCGATCTACGCCTTCAAGACCGACTTCGTCGTCGCCACCTGGATCGCGCGGCTGAGGCCGAACGAGCTGACCGCGGCCGAGGCGGAGCTGAAGGCCGCAGGCTTCACCAACCCGCAGATCAGGGATTTCGACGACCAGCCGCTCGACATCAAGGCGCTCGTCAAGCCGATCAACGTCTTGATGGACGTCGAGCCGCGCAACCCGGAGACGCTGAGCATCCCGGGCCGCGCCTTCGACCGCCACTCCGTGGTCGGCCCGATGCTGACCAAGGCGATGGCCGAGGCGAAGCCGGTGGCCTCGGATCCGATTCCGCTGTTGCGGCAAAATGGCCCGATCGGCGTCGCGCTTGCCGCGCCGGTGTTCCAGGAGGGCGCGTCGGAGCCGGCCGGCTTCGTCACCTTTTCCTACGAGCTGTCGTCGCTGATGCTGACCAATGACGACACCTCGCTGTTTGCCGTGGCGCTGAAGGATCCGCGCGATTCCAATGATGAGTTCACCGCCAACGAGCAGGGCGTCGTCACCTCGCGCGCGGTGCGTCAGGACGGTCCGCTGCCGTCGATGGTTCGCACCGTGACGTTCGGCGGCCGCGACTGGTCGCTCGACTACTACGCCAAGAGCAACGCCACCGTGCGCGCGCAGCAGACTGCGACCATCGTCGCCGCGATCGGGCTTGCGCTGACCGGCATCGTCTGCGGCCTGTTCGGCTACGTCGCCTACAACAATCTGCGGCTCAGCCGCGAGATCGAGGTCCGGATCGGCTTCGAGCGGCGGCTGACCGCCGTGATCGACGAGCTCAATCATCGGGTCAAGAACATCCTCGCCGTGATCCAGTCGATCGTGACGCGCACGCTGCGCCATGGCACCGACATCGACGTCGCGCGCGAGCTCTTGATCGGGCGCATTCATGCGATGTCGAACGTGGTGACGCTGCTCAGCGAGAGCCAGTGGCAGGGCGTCAAGCTGAAGGGCCTGTTCGAGTCGCGCTCGATCCCGCACGCAGACCGCATCGCGGTCAACGGCCCCGACATCACCGTCAGCGCCCGCGCCGCGCAATCGCTGTCGCTGCTGTTCTTCGAGCTCGCATCGCATTCCGACGAGGGGCTGTCGCTGGTCGGCAAGCATCCGCACATCGTGGCCAATTGGGAGGTCAACGGCGATGCCGCCGACGCGATCTTCCATTTCCGCTGGGAGGAGTTCAACACCAGCCAGGCGACGCGGCGCGCCGACAGCGATTTCGGCCTGATCCTGCTCGACCGCGTCGCGCCCGAAGCGCTCGGCGGCACCGCCAAGCGCTACTTCACCGACGTCTCCTACGTCTACGAGCTCACCGCGCCTATGGACACCGTCGTCGACATGACCGAGCGCGACCGCACCGAGCAGTTTTCGGCGCCGCTGCGCCCGGTGAAGAAGTGAATGGTCAGCAATCGTGACGGGATAGGGGCCTTGAGCGGCGTCTGATCGGAACCAGCCGACCTCGGCCCGCGTAAGGGAAGCACCAGCGGCCGGGTTCCCTCCCCCCTTGCGGGGGAGGGCTAGGGAGAGGGGTACCCACGGGGACTCTCTCCGAATGCCAACCAGATCGCGCAACTCGAATTGTGAGGGCTCGAATCGCGTCGGCCATCTCGCCCGGGGCCACCACCCCTGTCCCCAACGCTCCCCCCGCTCCCCGCAAGGGGAGAGGGAGCCTGAGCGGCCTGCTCACCTACGCGGGCACACAGCACCCACCCCTCAACGGGAATCCTGGCTCCCGTCCGTAATCCCCGCAACCGATCGTTAAAACTTCATTGAATATGCTTGTGCATATAGCGGGCAGGATACCGTCTGAGGAACCCAATGAGACTTTGGGTCGGCCTGACCTTGCTCGCGGCACTTGCGCCGGTCGGGCTGTCGTTTGCGTTGAACGCGACGACGGCACCCGGCAGCGTCGCGGCAGGCCGCGCCAGCTATCGCCGGCCGGACGCCGTTCCCTATCCCGCCAGCAATCCGTGGTCCGAGGCGAAATCCACGCTTGGGCAGATGCTGTTCTTCGATCCGCTGCTGTCGCGGTCGAAGACGCGCGCCTGCGCGACCTGCCACAACCCGGCGCTCTCATGGGGCGACGGCCTGCCGCGCGCCGTCGGCGAAGATCCGAAGGGCCTGCCGATCCGCTCGCCGACCCTGATCGATGTCGCCTTCTTCGAGCCGCTCGGCTGGGACGGCAAGTTCAAGACGCTGGAATCGGTCGCGTTCGGGCCGATCGAGAATCCGGCCAACATGAACATGACGGAGCCCGAACTGCTTGCGCGGCTCTCCGCCATCCCCGGCTATGTCGATGCGTTCACCCGCGCCTTCGGCGATGGCGCGATCACGCGGCCGAGGATCGAAGCATCGCTGGCGACCTTCGAGCGCTCGATCGTGGCGGGCGAGGCGCCGTTCGACCGCTGGATCAGGGGCGACAACAGCGCGATCAGCCCGGCGGCACAGCACGGCTTCGAGCTATTCAACGGCAAGGCGCGTTGCGCCGCCTGCCACAGCGGCCCGTCGTTCTCGGACGGCTCCTTTCAGGATATCGGCACCGCCAAGGGCCATGACATCGGCCGCGGCCGCTTCTTTCCGGCGTCGGCGAAGCTGCGCTTCGCGTTCAAGACCCCGACATTGCGTGACGTGGCGCGCCGCGCCCCCTACATGCACGACGGATCGGTCGCGACGCTGGACGATGTGATCGAGCTCTACAACAAGGGCGGGGTCGACCGGCCGAGCCGATCGCCCGACATCAGGCCGTTGTCGCTGACGGCAAGCGAGAAGGACGACCTGATCGCGTTTCTGCAAACCCTGACCGCGAATTCACCGGTTCCCGCAGGCCCAAGATTGCCGCGCTGATCGCGGCCGCAAGCCTATCGGCGCGGACGCCTGTCAGAGCAGGTGAGGCAGCGCCGATCCGAGCAGGCCGAGCCCGACGAGCAGGAACGCGCCGGCGCAGGCCTCCAGAGCCGCAGTGCGCGATGGGTACAACTTTGTCGCGAAGGCGAGCGCCGACCCCACCCCGATACTGACGACGCTCAACGCAGCTCCGAACATGGCGCGGCCTCCCGATCCGACGTGTTCGGAGCCTTCATAGGACAGTTGAATTGAGCTCCCGTGCTGGAATTAGCTAAAGCTTTATGCAACTGCCGCGTGAAAACGAGTGCCCGCTACCGGGCAGAACGGTTAACCACAATGCAACCAAAGGTGTCCGTGGCCGGGCAAATCGTTAAGATTTGATGTAAGTTGGAACAAGTCGTTAAGCGTGGGCAGTCGGTGTGATGTTCAGTGAATGGGGGCGAGAGGCCGGTACGGCACTCCGTGGGCGCTCCTTGTTCGCCAGGTGCATCGTAGCGCTCCTGTTTTGCGTGGTGTCGGCACGGTCTGCCGAGGCGCATGTCAAATGGTTTTGCGCGTTCGATGTCGCCGGGCAGCCGCGGGGACTCGAGAATGTACTCTGTCTCGATTTCGAGCTGCTGCTCGGCATCGCGGTATTCTGGCTGCTTGCCGGCTGCCTGATCGAGCCCACCTCGCTGGGCGCCGCGACGATCCGCGCGATGGATCGCATCACCGAGGGATTGCAGCGGCACACCGAAGTGATGATGCGCGCCGTCACTGCGTTCTTCTTCATCTCGATCTGGGCGGTGGGCGGCATCCTGCTGACGCCCGAGTTGAAGACGGCGTCACCGCTGGTCGGCGCGCTGCAACTCGGCATTGCCGCGGGCATGCTGTCGCGGCGGACGATGCCGCTGTCGGCGGCGGGGATCGCGATCCTGTTCGGCATCGGGGTCTACAATTACGGCGTCTTCCATCTCGCCGACTATCCGATCTTTCTCGGCGTCGCCGGCTATCTGGCGCTGGTCGGGCTGAAAAAGGATTTGTTCGGTGTCGTGCCGCTCGACGTGATGCGGTATGCCGCCGGAATAACCCTGATGTGGGCCTCGATCGAGAAATGGGCCTATCCCGAATGGAGCTTTCCGCTCCTGATCGAGCACGCCTCGATCACCCTCGGCTTCGACAACGAGTTCTACATGCGCGCCGCAGGCATGGTGGAATTCGTGCTCGCCTTTGCCTTGATGTGGACGCCGCTGATCCGGCGCTGTGCGGCAGCCGTGCTGACCGGAATGTTCATCAGCGCGTGCTTCGAATTCGGCAAGCTCGACACCATCGGCCACTCGGCGATCATCGCCGTGCTGCTCGCGATCGTCTGCGACAACCGGGTATCGGCGGGCGATCGCCGCGCGCCGTGGCTTGCCCCGGTCGGGCTCTGCGCCGCGCTGGCGGCGACGCTGTTCGTCTACTATGTCGGGCACGCCGCGCTGTTCAAGACGTCGATCCTGTAGCGATCGTTGCCGGCAGGATCGTTACCTCCGGCATCATTTGGCGACGTGGACGGCGAGCTTCATCTTCGGATGAATGCCGCACAGCACCATGAAGTCGCCGGGCACCGAGAAGGCGACGTCGAACTTGCTGCCCGGCTGCTGATCGCCGGAGTCGAAGCTGAAAGTGTCGGTGCTCAAATAAGCGTGATGCAACAGTTCCCCATCATCGTTAATGAATCGTAAAGTCTCGCCGCGCTTGATCGCAATCTGCGCCGGCCTGAATTCGCGATCCTTCTGCGAAATGGTATACGGGCCCGCGCCCAGGGCCGCTCCTGCAAGGATTCCCGTGAAGATCACAATCAGAAACTGCACGCGGCCGCGCTGGGCCACGCGCGAGGTGCGCAACAAGCCTGACTGCATGTCAACCCCGCATCAACGTCCGATACCCGGAACCCTAAGGCACAAATGTGCTCGCCGGATTACCTGAGGTGCGGATTATCGCCAGCTCATCTTAACGATTTCAGCATCAGTTCCGGTCACTACTAGCGGAATTTGAGCCAACAATCATTTCCGCAGTGCCGCGCCCTTTGCGTGGCTTGAGCAGCGAGCACGGCAGCACGGCAAACGCGGGTATGGATACGGTCTTCGACAACCTCAAGGTGAAAAGTGTTGCGGCTTTCCAGTTCGCGGCCGGTCGTCTTTCGAGGCTTGCCCTGACCACGGGATCGATTCGCACCCAGATCCTGATCTTTTGCCTGGCGATGAGCGCCATTGCGGTGGCGCTCGGCGGCTACTCGACCCTCGGCATCCGCCATGCCGGCGATCTGGTGACGCGGACGTTCGACGAATCCCTGATGTCGATCAACTATGCCCGTGCCGCGGGTGCCGACTTCGCGGCGATGCGGGTCGCCTCGTCGCAGCGCCTGTTAACCACCGACCCGGCGATCCACGCCAGCCTCGACAAGCAGATCGACGAACTCGCCAAGACGCTGTCGGAAGACCTCGCGATCGCCGCCGACCGCTCGCAGTCCTCGCGGGCGGCGAACGCCGCCGCCAAGGTGCAGGAAGCCGCCGACGCCTGGATGGCGCTGCACCGCATCGCGGTCGAATCCTCCTCCGACGGCAGCTTCGCGAGCGATACGCCCGGCACCTCGATCGGCGACGTCGACCGCTACTCCAGGATCGTCAGCCAGCAGGTCGAGCTGCTGGTCAACTACACCGCCGGCGACGGCTTCCTGTTCCGGCAGCGCGCGCTCTCGACGATCCGGCGCGATCTGCAGCTCAACGTCGCCGGGCTGACCCTCGCACTGTTTCTGTCGGCGCTGTTCTCGTGGCTGCTGGCGCGCCGCGTCATCGGGCCGGTCGCCATTGCGTCCCGGGCCGCGCGGCGCATCGCCGACGGCGACCTCAACGCGACGATCCCGAAGGGCGGCACCGACGAGCTCGGCACGCTGCTCGGCGCGATGGAAACCATGCGCGACAACATCCGGCGGACGGTCAATCAGGAGGTGTCGGAACGCCGCTCCGCGCAGGCGCGGCTGTCCGATGCGCTGGAGAGCTCCCGCGAAGGCGTCGTGCTGCTCGACGCCGACGGCCAGATCGCGCTGGCCAATTCGCGCGCCAGCGAGCTGATCCATCTGTCGCCGCAGCTCCTGCATTCGGACCGGCTCGATGCCGCGGCGCCGGCGACCGCCGCAATCGACAGCGACAGCGATCCGTTCGCCAGCGAGGCGCAGCTTCCCGACGGGCGCTGGTTGCGGGTCAGCCGCAGCGAGACCCAGGAGGGCGGCGTCATCCTGGTCTACAGCGACATCACCACGCTGCGGCAGCAGAAGGCCGAGCTGCACGAGACCAATCTGCGGCTCGATGCGGCGCTGACCCACATGTCGCAGGGGCTGTGCCTCTACAACAGCGAGGCGCGGCTGCAGGTCGCCAACCGCAGGTTCTGCGAGATATTCGATATTTCCCCCGAGCTCGTCGTCCCCGGCATGACGATGGAGGACATCTTCGGTCTGAGCATCGCCGCCGGCAATCACGGCAGCTGCACCGTGGTCGACCTGATGGCGGAACGCGACCGCTCGCTCGCGCAGAACGAGGGTGGCAACTATCTGCAGCATCTCGCCGACGGGCGGATCATTTCGATCGCGCAGCGGCCGACCACGGACGGCGGCTGGCTGGTCACCTGCGAGGACGTCACCGAGCAGCAGCGCGCCGAGTCGCAGATCGCGTTCATGGCGCGGCACGACGCGCTGACGCGGTTGCCGAACCGCACTCTGCTGGCCGAACGGATCGAGCTTGCGGTCGCGCAGGCCGGCCGCGGGCTCGGCTTTGCGGTGCACTGTCTCGATCTCGACAATTTCAAGCAGGTCAACGACACGCTGGGCCACCCGGTGGGCGACGAATTGCTGTGCGCGGTCGCGGACCGGCTCAACGCCTGCGTCCGCGAGATCGACACCGTCGCGCGTCTCGGCGGCGACGAATTCGCGGTGATCCAGTCCGGCCTGCATGACGGCGCGGAGGCCGAGCATCTTGCGCGACGGATGGTCGAATGCGTCGGCATGCCCTACGAGCTGAACGGGCATCGTGTCGTGGTCGGCTGCAGCGTCGGCATCTCGATATCTCCGGGCGACGGCACCTCGGGCGAGAAGCTGTTGAAGAACGCCGACGTCGCGCTGTACCGCGCCAAGATGGAGGGCCGCGGCACCTGGCGGTTCTTCGAGCCCTCGATGGACGCCAGCCTGCAGCGGCGCCGGGCGATCGAGCTCGATCTGCGCGAGGCGATGGCCAAGGACGAATTCTCGCTCTACTACCAGCCGCTGTACGACCTGCACCTCGATCGCATCTGCGGCTTCGAGGCGCTGCTGCGCTGGCATCATCCGAAGCGCGGGATGGTGCCGCCCGACCAGTTCATCCCGATCGCCGAGGAGATCGGGCTGATCGGCCCGCTCGGCGAATGGGTGCTGCACCGGGCCTGCGAACAGGCCGTCACCTGGCCGGGCGAGATGAAACTTGCGGTCAATGTCTCCGCGGCGCAGTTTCGCGATTCCGGCTTCATCGACATCATCGCCGACGCGCTCGCGGCGTCGCAATTGTCGCCGCGCCGGCTCGAGCTCGAAATCACCGAGTCGGTCTTCCTCGCCAACAGCGCCGAGACGCTGGCGACGCTGCACAAGCTGAAGGCGCAGGGGCTGCGCATCGCGCTCGACGATTTCGGCACCGGCTATTCCTCGCTGAGCTATCTGCGCAGTTTCCCGTTCGACAAGCTCAAGATCGACAAGTCCTTCGTCCGCGACGCCACCGCGACCCATGGATCGAAATCGATCGTGCGGGCGGTGATCAGCCTCGGCAGGAGCCTCGGCATGACGACGATTGCCGAGGGCATCGAGACGGTCGAGCAGCTCAACCACATGCGCGCCGAAGGCTGCAACGAGGCCCAGGGTTTCCTGTTCAGCCACCCGGTGCCGGTGACCGAGATCGCCGCCAAAATCCTCGAGCTCAGGAACGGCTTCAAGACATCAGCGCTCAGAAATGCGATGGCGAGCTAGGGCGCGATGAAGTTAGGTTGAATCGGTTTGACCGCGGGTTCGATCCACCTCTCCCCGACGGGGAGAGGTCGATTTGCGCAGCAAATCGGGTGAGGGGCTCCAGCTCCAACGAGAGACCGTAACCCCTCACCCGGCACTTCGCCATAGCCGAAGCTTCGCTTCGGCGTCCTTAAGGACGGCCGCCAAAGGCGGCCGATGCCTCTCCCAAGGGAGAGGTGAACCTCCGTGCCGCGCCAGCTCAACCTAATCTTATCATGCTCTGGAGCACCAAGCTGCACAAAAACAATAAAGGCGGCCCTGGTCGGGCCGCCCTTATCGTTTTCGGCGGATTGCGCGCTTAGCCGCCGTTGCCGCCGATCACGGCGCGCACGGTGTTGTCGGGCCCAAAGTCCTCGGCGCTGTCGACATAGAGCAGCGCGGAGAGTTTGGATCGCGCGCGGTTGACGCGGCTCTTGATGGTGCCGACCGCGCAGCCGCAGATCGCCGCGGCGTCCTCGTAGGAGAAGCCGGAGGCGCCGACCAGGATCAACGCCTCGCGCTGGTCCTGCGGCAGCTTGTCGAGCGCGGCGCGGAATTCCTCGAACTCCAGATGCGCGGCCTGCGACGGCTGGCTCTTCAGCGTCTTGGCGTAGTTGCCCTCGGCGTCCTCCACCTCGCGCCGCCGCTTGCGGTAGTCGGAGCGAAACAGGTTGCGCAGAATGGTGAACAGCCAGGCCGGCAGGTTGGAGCCCGGCTGAAACGAATCGATATTGGCGATCGCGCGCAGCAGCGTTTCCTGCACCAGATCGTCGGCGCGGTCGCCATTACCGGACAACGAGATCGCGAAGGCACGCAGGCTCGGGACCGACGCCAGGATGTCGTCGCGAAGTTCATTCGTGAGAGGCATTAGTCCCCTCCATTGTTCTTGTCAGTATCGCCCCCGGCGACGGCCGCCGCGGCAGCCTCGGGCCCGTCGAGTTTGCGGACCAGCTCCGCAAAGCGGTCGGGCACGCCCTGCCGCACCACGTCATCGTACATGGCGCGAAGCTGGTGGCCGATTCTGGACTGAATCTCGGCGTTGAGACCGCCCTGCTTCTTTACTTCCTTCATGATCTGATCCACGCTTCCCCGGGAGGTTAAGTCTCTGATTTTCAAGTCGCTTCCTCGAAAAAAGAGGCTGGCCGCGTCGCTCGTCGGTCAGGAGCTAATGCAAAGTTGCGCAGAAAGTTCCGAAACGTGGGAACTATTTCTTGGAACTTTTTTGCCGTTCGCGCGTAGTCGGGCATGCAGGGAACCGGGGACGCCCGGGGAACCGGCCATGCGCTGGAATTCGTTGGTCCAGGACGTTGGCCCCAGGACTCGGTGGTTGCTCCGCGGTCACCAACGCGTTTCAGGCCGTTTGGCCTCATGAACAAGGATGGAGTGGGAATGTCCCGATCGCAGGTCGTTGCTGAACATCTTCCGCTGCTGCGCCGCTATGCCCGCGCACTGACCGGAAACCAGGCGTCGGGCGACGCCTATGTCGGGGCCATGCTCGAGGCCCTGCTGCAGGATCAATCGCTGCTCGACCAGACCCACGGCCCGCGCGCCGGGCTGTTCCGGTTGTTCACCCAGATCTGGAATTCGGTCTCGGTGAACAACGACAACGCCGACGTGGCGACGCTGTCGCTGCCGCCGGAGCGGCGGCTGTCCAACATCACGCCGCTGCCGCGCCAGGCCTTCCTGCTGCTGTCGCTGGAAGGCTTTTCCGAGGAGGAGGTGGGCTACATTCTCGGCATCGACATCGCCGAGACGCGCAAGCTCACCGATGCCGCCGGCCGCGAGATGGCCGCCGAGATCGCCACCGACGTGCTGATCATCGAGGATGAGACCTTCATCGCGATGGATCTCGAGAGTCTGGTGAAGAATCTCGGCCACAATGTCATCGGCGTCGCGCGTACCCATTCCGATGCGGTGGCGCTCGCCAAGAACAAGAAGCCCGGCCTGATCCTCGCCGACATTCAGCTCGCCGACGGCTCGTCGGGCCTCGATGCGGTCAACGAGCTGCTGCGCACCTTCGAGGTGCCGGTCGTGTTCATCACCGCCTATCCGGAACGCTTCCTGACCGGCGAGCGGCCGGAGCCGGCGTTCCTGATTTCCAAGCCGTTCCAGCCGGCGATGGTGTCGGCGGTGGCGAGCCAGGCGCTGTTCTTCCAGCGCAACTCGCGCAACCGCACGCCGCGCGCGGCGTCGGCATGACCCCGTTGAACTGACGTAGGCTGGTCAACTACAGCCGGCGTGCCGCAAGGTGCGCCGG
Organism: Bradyrhizobium ivorense; assembly: GCF_900696085.1. GTDB lineage: Bacteria > Pseudomonadota > Alphaproteobacteria > Rhizobiales > Xanthobacteraceae > Bradyrhizobium > Bradyrhizobium ivorense. The sequence goes on along the minus strand of NZ_CAADFC020000004.1, from coordinate 1,413,371 downwards.
TTTTCTTTGTGCTGCGCGTGGCGCACGAATGGTCCTATTTCGGCGTCACGCGGACCGGCATCGTGCTGAGCGCCCGCAGGCCGGTGCTGTCGCGCAGCGCCACGTCGCCGGTGATCTCGATCTGCTTCACGCGCGCGGCGAGCGCTGCGATCACCGCCTCGGCCTCCAGCCGCGCCACCATCTGGCCGACGCAGCCGTGAATGCCGACGCCGAAGCCGACATGCCCGGACAGCCGCCGCGTGATGTCGAACCGGTCGGCCTGCTCCCAGCGCGTGTCGTCGCGGTTGGCGGAGGCGAGCAGCAGCAGCACCTTCTCGTGTTGCCCGATCCTGACGCCGGCGATCTCGGTCTCGTGCGGCGTGGTGCGGAACACGAACGGCGCCGGCGAATCGAACCGCAGCGTCTCGTCGAATGCCGCGCGCGCCAGCGAGGGGTCGGCGACCAGCAGTGCCCACTGGTCGGGATGGCGTGCCAGCGTGTACAGCGCCATGCCGATCGCGCTGATCGTGGTGTCGAGCCCGGCCGACAGCATCGAGCGCACCAGCAGCTGCGCTTCCTCCGCGCTGATCTCGCCGGCATCGGCCGCCTCGTAGACCTGCGCGCCAAAACTGCCCGGCCGCAGCGCCTCGCGCTGGCAGCGCGCCGCGACCCATGGCAGCACGCGCGGCGCCTGCGCCATCAACGCGCGAAAATAGTCGTTCTCCGGCCCGAAGCCGGCGAACACCATCGCGCCATAGGTCAGGAAATTCTCGCGGCCCTCCTGGTCGATGCCGAGCGCGTCGGGAAACACGCTGACCGGAAACACCTCGGCGAGGTCGCCGATCGCATCGAACGATCCGCGTTCGACCAGGCCGTCGACCAAGGTGGCCGCCTTGGCCTTGAAGTCGTCCGCCAGCCGCCGCATCGCGCCCGGTGACAGGATCCGCGCCAGCACCGCGCGGGTGCGGGTGTGCAGCGGCGGATCGGCCTCCAGCACGATGCTGGGCGGCCGCCACGGCTTTTCCTTGAAATGGTTGGCGAGCCCGGCGCCGCCGGCGTTACTGAAATTGACGTGGTCGCCGAAGATCGTCTTGACCTCGGCGAAGCGCGGCACCGCCCAGATGTCGTACTTGGTCAGGCGAATGGCCGGCGCCGCGGCGCGCAGTTCGGCGTAAGTGCCGTAGGGATCGGCCCGCGCCGCCGGGCTGAACGGATCGAAATCGCTGCGGACAACCTCACCGGCAAGACTGCTCATCGGATCCTCCCGTCTGGTCACAGTTAATTGACCATAGTCAATTAACTGTGGCTGGCAAGGGGCTGGGTTGCCATTCGGACGGGCACGCGGCATGGAGGCGCGAGGGAGCATGGCAATGTCGATCGCGGAGCGATCAAGCGGCGGACGGCGGTTTCAACGCCGGGCACGGCAGGAGGCCGACAAGGAGGCGCTGAAGGCGCTGATCCTCGATACCGCGCGCAAGGCGTTCGCCGAAGGCACGCTGGAAACGGTCTCGATCCAGAGGATCGCCGATGCCATCGGCTACTCGAAGGGCACCGTCCTCAAATATTTTCCGACCAAGCTGTTGCTGCTGCTCGCGGTCAAGCAGCAGAACCTCGAGGCGGTCGCCGAACGGCTGGAGCGGATCCGCGCCAACACTGCCGACAGCGATCTGCGGCTGCGGCGCGTGATGGAAGCCTATCTGGATTACTGGGCCGACAATCCCGATCACTTCCGCTCGCTGTTCTCGATGTCGGGCACCATCGAGGACCGCCGCTTTCCCGATGGCGTCTATTTCGGCGAGACCGAGATCGCCCGCCGCAGCAACGAGCTGTTCGTGATCTCGGTGCGGGAATTTCTGGCGGCGCATGGCGCCGAGCCTGCGCCCGGCCTGCCGCAACGGCTGGCGACCGCGCTGCTCGCGGCGGTTCATGGCGTGGTCGCGCTGACGCTCGGCACGCCGACCATGAAGCTGCCCGACATGCGCGGCACCGGCCGCCTCTTGATCGCGAGCCTGATCGACGCCTGGGTCGCCAGGCTCGCCACCGCCCGGACAAGCGAGAGCTGGCCGCGGATCACGATCGGCACGTTTGCCTGACGGCGCCCTCACGAGGCCGTTCGCGCGTTTGGAGCGTTTTCCAGCGAAGTGGATACCGGTTCGCGTCAAGAAAACGCGTCAAAACAAGAATCCAGAGCTCCGTTCCGATTCAATCGGAACGGAAATAGCTCTGGCGCGGTGGAGCATGCGCCGTGCGGCGTGGAATCGCGCATCTCGGCCTGCTAAGCGCAGGCCATGGACACGACGCAACGCGACCGATCGATCGGTTTCCTCTGCCTGGTGGTGACGGCGTTCGGCTGGGCGCTGAACTGGCCGCTGATGAAGCTGTTGCTGCAGCAATGGCCGCCGCTGTTCGCGCGCGGGCTGGCCGGGACCTGCGCCGCGCTGATCCTGGGCTCGCTGGCGCTGGCCCGCGGCCAGTCGCTCGCGGTGCCGCGCGAGGCCGTTCCGCGGCTGCTGTTCGCCTCCTTCACCAATGTCTTCGCCTGGATGGGCTTTGGCACCATGGCGATGAAATTCGTCAGCGTCGGCGAGGGCGCGCTGCTGGCCTACACCATGCCGATCTGGGCGATGCTGTTCGCCTGGCCGGCGCTCGGCATCCGCCCGGCGCTGCGCGACTGCGCCGCGCTGGTGCTCGGCACAGCCGGCGTGGCGCTGTTGCTCGGCGGCGGCGGCTTTGCGTTCAGCGCCGACAAGCTCACCGGCATTGCGCTGGCGCTCGCCTGTGCCACCCTGTTCGCGCTCGGCAATGTCCTGAACCGCAAGCCGCTGCCGATGCCGCCGCTCACCGTGGTGGCCTGGCAGGTCGGCATCGGCTGCCTGGTGATGCTCGTGCTCGGCGTTCTGTTCGAGCAGCCGAATTACACGGCGATCACGCCGTTCGGCCTGTTCTGCCTGACCTACATGACGCTGATGCCGATGGGCATCTGCTATCTCACCTGGTTCGAGACGCTGCGCCGGCTGCCGCCGACCTCCGCATCCACAGGCATGCTGCTGGTGCCGGTGATCGGCGTGATCTCGGCCGCGATCATCCTCGGCGAGCCCTTGGGGCTGCGCGAGATCGGCGCGATGGTGTTGACGCTCGGCGGCGTGACGCTGGCGCTGCAGCGCGCCTGATGGCGCCAGGGGAGCGGTTATCATAATTGCGTCGTCCTGGCTTTTGCCAGGACGGCGGGGCGGGTCGGAACCGGGATCGGCGCGGCGCGTTCTTCTGAAAAGGGAGTTTGGCCATGCGCAAGGCGATCGCGCAGCTTGATGCGGAGCAGAAGGCGCAGCTGCTTTATCTCGCGGATCTCGGCACCGCGATGTTTTCATCGGCGCTGGTGGTCAGCGTCCTGAAGGGCATCATGGACATGTTGGTCGGCGCGGCCTGAGCCTGCGCCATCCCGAACCATCGTCCGTGCGGACGGTCAATCCTCGGACGCAGCCGGCTCCGTGTGGCCTTCGGGGCCCCGATCGAACACCCCATAGTCACTGGATTTCACCCCGGCCTTGGCATCGGTGGCCTCGCCGCCTAGCCCGAGCTTCAGCAGTTCGCGGATCGCCGCGGCGCGCGTCGGCATGCGGTGCTTGAAGCGAAAATCGTCGACGGCAGCCAGTTCCTCAGGCGAGAGCATGACCTGGAGACGCTCGGCGCGAAGCTCACTCATCGCAGATCACCCAGATTGAGCCAGTTGAGTAATTTAATATTTTGCTCAACGAGCCAAGTCGCGTCGGGTTCCTCAAGCTCCGACAAAAACGTCAAACGAGTAAAATTAACAAGCAAAATCAATAATTTAACTGATGTTCCCACGGAACGAATTGTCGCGTCACGGCTTGTTTATGCGGGAGGACACGACATGCCTCATGACATGCCTCACGAGATCAACCTGCCGCGCAAACTGTCCGAGGAACCGGACGCGCCGAAGCCGAAGCGGCCAAGCCACGCGCGGGTCATTGAGCAACTGGACCGCTGGGCCAACAGCCCCGGTCTCCAACCGCCAAAGGTGGACGATGCAGAAGACGATTCAAAAGCGGAAGCGATCTGAGCCTCACACGTTCGAGCAGCGCCTCGACGAACATCGCGCGCGGCTTGAAGGCGAACTCGCGCGGCTGCCGGAGGGCGACGCGCGCAATTCGGTGGCCGCACGCATCGAGCAGTTGCGGACCGCAATGGAACTGAATGCGATGCTGTCGGGCAACGCGTGATCTATTCTCCACGCGCGTAAAGCCGGCATCAACTGCCTTGCAGCGGCGGGTGCACTTGCTCCCGCCGCTGCGGTGCCTAGAGCATGATCCGGAAAAGTGTGAAGCGGTTTTCCGAAAAGATCATGCTCAAATAAAGAGCTAAAGCGCGATGATGATTCAACCTGATCTCATCGCGCTTTAGCATCTCCGGTGTTGATGGGGATGGAGTTCCCCGATAACCGCCGCAAGGCTGATGACTCCTACCGTCGGCATCTGCGGCGGCTTCACCACCTTCTCAACCTTCTCGCTCGATGCAACGTGCTGATGCAGCGCGGCGAGCTATGGGCGGCCACGAGCTACATCGCAGCGTCCATGGCACTTTCGATCCTCGCGTTGTTCGCCGGCTATTGCTGGTGCGGGCGCTTGCGGCGTAGCGCGCCGTTTCATCCCGGTGCGAGTGCCTGCGAGCCTCGAGGGATCGACGGCCCGCCTGCCGGCCATCGCCGCCTCGAGGCACGTCCAGCGGCACCTTGGCACGATTTCGGAATAATAAAATAATACCGCTGATTTGCCCGACGTGTCAAGTTGCCGTGGCGAACGCCGGCCGCCGGCTACTTTGCATGGGGTTGTTTTTCGGGATTTGGCCGTGCGCGCCCGTTGAACGGCCCGCGCGCTTCTAATCCGTCGCCCGCCGCCCGGTGCGCGGGTTCAGCGGCGCCGTCGGCGGCCGCCGCAATCCCTCGGGCAAGAAATCCTCGCCGCGTTTCGGCGACGCCCAGGCGCGGACGTCGGCGGCCCATTGCGCGCGTTCGTGCGGCGTCTGGTCGTCGTTGAACGTCCGCCTGACGTCGAGCCCGCCAACGGGGTCATTGACGCCGTTCCGGCTGGCGGGATGGTCGACACCGGCATGGATATCGCTGGAATTGCCCATGATCGGCCTCCGCGCTCGTTCCTTCCCGAAGTCAACGTGGCCCGTTCCGCTGCCGTTCCAAAAAAGTGAAGGGCCGGATGCGCGGTTCTGCGGTCGGAATCCTTGGCGTCGGCGGGACCAGCCGGTAGGATGGAACCCGGTTGGAAACCAGGCCCGAGGGGCCTGGAGGTCCCAGGAAAGTGGAAAGGGAAAGTCCAGGGGATGAAATACGTCGACGTCGCGGTGATCGCAGCCACGCTTTGGCTGCTGGCGTCGATGGTGCTGGACATCCTGACGCCCGCGTCCATCAGCGCGCCCATGCTCGCGATCGCGCTCGCGCCGCCGTTCCTGATCGGGGTGGCGATCCATTTCGCGCGCGAATATCTCAAGGCGAAGCGGCGCAGCTACCGGCCGCCGCAATGGGACGAACGTTTTCGGAACTAGCGCATGATCCGGAAAACGGCGTGCAACTCCCGCATTGAACCGCGCGGGTGACTTGGTAGTCTTGCGCCATGACCGACATGCTCCCCGCCACCATCAGCCGCCTTTACACCGAGCCCGCCGAATATATCGACAGCGACCATCCCGCGGTCGAGGCCTTCGCGCGCGCCGCCGTCCCCGCCGATGCCGGCCCGCGCGATAAGGTAGCCAGGCTTTACACCGCGGTGCGCGACGGCATCCGCTACAACCCCTATGTCAGCATGCGCCGGCCGGAGAGCTTTCGCGCCTCCAGCGTGCTCGCCGCCGGCAACGGCTATTGCGTCGGCAAGGCCGCGCTCTACGCCGCCGCCTGCCGCGTTCATGGCATCCCGGCGCGGGTCGGCTTTGCCGATGTCCGCAACCATCTCACCACCGAGAAGCTACGGGCCAGCATGGGCACCGACCTGTTCACCTGGCACGGCTTCACCGAGGTGTTCGTCGACGGCGCCTGGCGCAAGGCGACACCGACCTTCAACGACACGCTGTGCGCCAAGCTCGGCGTCGCGCCGCTGGATTTCGACGGCCACGCCGATGCGCTGCTACATCCGTTCGACGGCGCCGGGCGCGCCTACATGCAATACGTCAACGACCACGGCAGCTATCACGACGTCCCGGCCAAATTCCTGATGCGCGAGATGGCGCGCGAATACGCCAACATGCAGGGCGAGGATCTCTCCGGCCGCGACATGGAGCGCGAGGCGGCGGAGCAATGACCGCAAGAGCGGTGCGCTCCCTCGCCCCGCTCTTGCGGGGCGAGGTGAGGCGGAGCCTGACGCTCGACTTTCCAAATCGTCAGCCGAGATCGAAATGGCGCATGATCGTTAGGGCAGGACGTTGATGGACGCGAAGCTGCCGGAGGCCTCCAGTGCAAAGCCGCCCGCCGCCGGCTGGCAGGATGCCATCGCCCTGATCGGGTTCATTCTGGTCGCGACCGGGCAGGCCTCCAACCAGGTGCTGGCGCGCGGCCTCGCTGGCTCGGTGCCGCCGTTCTCGCTGGCGTTCTTCCGCTGGAGCATCATCGCGATCGGGCTCGCGCCGTTTGCGCTCGCCGCGATCCGCGAGGGCAAGATCCCGCTGGCGCAGAACGCCTGGCCGATCCTGGTCGCGGGCTTTCTCGGCATGTTCCTGTGCGGCGGCCCGGTCTATGTCGCCGGCATCACGACGACGGCGATCCACATCGCGCTGATCTTCGCGCTGTCGCCGATCATGGTGCTGTTGATCTCGGCCGCGCTCGGCATGGAGCATATCGGCCCGCTGCAATGGCTCGGCACCGGCCTTGCGCTGTCAGGCGCGCTCCTGATCGTCTCGGGCGGCCATCTGGAGACGCTGACCCAGTCGAGCGCGGCTTGGGGCGACCTTTTGGTGGTGTTCGCGATGCTCGGCTGGTCCGGCTACACGCTGATGCAGTCGCGCGTCTCTCCCGGCGCCTCGCTGCTCGCCCGCGTCAGCCTGTTCTCCGCCGCCGGCGCGCTGTGCTCGCTGCCGATCGCGATCCACGAGATGTGGACCATGCCGGCGGCAGTCTTCAATACCAGGGCCTACGAAGCCTATGTGTTCGCGGGCCTGGTGCCCGGCCTGATCGCCTATGCCGGCTTTGCCTGGCTCGGCGGCAAGTTCGGCTCGGTGCGCACGTCGCTGGTGCTCTACGTCGCCCCGATCGCGAGCGCGCTGCTGTCGTGGATCATCCTCGGCGAACCGCCGCGGCTGATCCACCTGGTCGGCGGCATGCTGATCCTCGGCGGCGTCTGGGCCAGCTTGCGGAAGTAGACCCCGGCTCTATCTGGAAGCCGTGAACGATGGAGAGGACGCTGAAACGCTGGGACGATTGGAGCCGGAGCGATCATGCCAAAATCACCGCAGGGGCGGTTAGCGCCGTCGTCGCGACAGGCATGCTCTTTATGATCATCCTCGCGGTGGCGATCGCGATCCGCTAGTCCTGCCGCGGCTAGCGCATGCGGCGGCGCCAATCGGTCGGGGTTTCACCCGTCAACCGCTTGAACGCCGCGGCGAACGCGGTTTGCGAGGCGTAGCCAAGCTCGGCCGCCACCGACACGATCGACGTGTCGGGATCGCGCAGCATGTTCATGGCCTGCTCGAGCCGGTGCTGGCGCAGCCAGGCATGCGGCGAAAGTCCGGTGCTCTCCTTGAAGGCGCGGCAGAAGTGGAAACGCGACAGGCCGGCATCCGACGCCAGCGCCGCGAGCGAGACGTCGGCATCGCTGTCCGAGCGCAGCCGTTCGATGGCGCGCAGCAGCGTCTTCGGCGCGAGGCCGCCGGTGGCCGGCCGGGGCGTCGATGGTGCGCCGGTGTGCGCGGCCAGCAGCCGGGTGGCCAGCAGGTCGGTCAGTTGCTGCCTGAACAGCGTATCCAGCGCCTCGGTGCCATCGATGACGTCCGCGGCGCTGATCAGCAACCGGGAGGTCACCGGGTCGGGATGCGCGGTCCGCTCCAGCAGATCGATCGGTGCGGCGATGTCGGCCTCGTCGGCGACGCGCGCCAGCGTCTGGTGCGGAAGATAGAGTTGAACGACGTCGACCGGCTTCGGAATGTCCCAGCGGGAGCTCGAGCCTTCCGGAATGATGATCACGACCCCGGGGCGAAACGTCCCGATCGCAACCTGTCGTCCGGTCCGCCGCTCCATGTGCTGAACCGTGCCGTTGTAGGCCATGATGACGTGGTGGGTCATCGGCTCGACGATGTCGTGCAACGGTTCATGTTTCCAATGCGCGATTCCGGCGCCGGAGGTGTCCAGCGCCATGCGGAACGGTGTGGTCCCGAGCACGCGCGCCATCTCGGCATCGGCGTGGCGATGCTCGTTGTTGGGCGTGGCGGCCTGAGGCGCCTCGTGTGCGCCCGGCAAATTTTCCGCGGCATCGTGCCGGTTCGGCTTGGTCATGAGCTTGTGCTCGCAGTGAGAGGACATGCACGCGGCGCCGTCGGGCATGGCTTCTCGGGCTGGCGCGAAGTCTGTCGCTTCGTGCGAGCGGGGCATGTCGGTCGGCGCGGCGAGATTGCGCCGGGTGTTCTAGGCGCGGAGAATTACGGGGTCTTTCCCAAAGCCGGCCCGTTTTGCCGGAATCTGCTTCGAGCAACGGGTGCGGCATCTTGGCTCGCCGAAGTCCGTCAGCATCGCCGGGCGATCCGCGTGCGGCGGTCGCGGGGGCACGTTGAAATCGCTGTGAAAATTGTTCCGCCGCGCCCTGTCACAATTGCCGCGCGCGAAACGTCAAAGCTGGACCATCGAGTGCCTATCGCGGATAATGGCGGTGACCGCGTACAGGCCATGAGATCAGCCGCGCAGTCCTCACGGATGAGATCAGTCTCCATGCTTCAGCCGGGCAACTTCGGACAGAGGGTCGGGCAGTATCTGCACATGCGCGACGCGCCGGCCTCGCTGGTCACCCGTTCGCTGCGCGGCGCCGAGCTCGCGGCGACCGAAGCCTGGGATCACAACCCGGTGCCGGGTCTGTCCGGCTCGCTCGCCGACGATGCCTATCTCGTCAGCCTGAAACTACAGGATTATCCGGAGTGCGAACTCTGGGAGAACGGCAAGTGCGTCACCAAGACCGACGTGCGAACCGGCACGACGTACCTCTACGACCTCAAGCGCGATCCGCGCTATGTCATCGACAAGCCGTTTCACTCGGTTCACTTCTATCTGCCGCAGTCCGCGCTCGACGGCTTCGCCAGGCAGGCCGGCGAGCGGCGGATCGACAAGCTCGTCTGTCAGTTCGGCACCGGCCACGACGATGCGGTGATGCGCCACATCGGTGCGGCCTTGCTGGAAGGGCTGCGCCGGCCGGCCGAGACCAATCAGCTTTTCATCGACCACATGATGCTCGCGTTCACCGCGCACATTACCCGGACCTACGGCGGACTGCAGCGCGACGGCCAACTGGCCCGCGGCGGTCTCGCCCCCTGGCAGCTCAGGCGGGCCTGCGAGCGACTCGAATCCGACCTCGGCGGCAGCATGTCCTTGCAGCAGATCGCGGCCGAGCTCGGGCTTTCGGTCAGCCACTTCTCGCGCGCGTTTCGAATCTCGACCGGCCTGCCGCCGCACCAATGGCTGCTGCGCCAGCGCATCGAGGCAGCCAAGCAGTTGCTGGCGGTGCGCGACCTGGCGCTGGCCGAAATTGCGATGTCGGCGGGGTTTGCCAATCAAAGCCACTTCACGCGGGTGTTTTCCGCCGCCGTCGGCGTCAGCCCCGGCGTCTGGCGCCGCGAGACCTACGGCGGGCCCGAGCCCGAGACCTGATCAGCCACGCCTGCCCAGGAGCATGATGCGGAAAAGTGTGAAGCGGTTTTCCGAAGACACCATGCTCAAACAAGGAGCTTCAGGCCATAGGCCGTGCTGCGTGCCGCAAAAATCTCGTCCGGCGGAGGGCCGATGCCCTCGGCGAGGTTGGCCGGATCGAAGCTTATGGCGTCGCAGGCGTCGTTCGGTGCAATGCGGGTGATCACGATCGTTCCCAGCCGCACCGCCTCGCGATGGTCTTCGTCCGGCCACCGGATGGTGACGTCCATGACCGGATCGCCGGGACGGTCGAGCAGCGCCATCAGGCTGAACCGGACATCGCCCGCGGCGATCCGGATTTTGAGATCGTCATGCAGGAAGTCGGCGGGCTGCGCCCTGGCCTCGTCCTCGCTCAGGACGAGATCGCCGCCGACCGGGCTGACCTTGAACTTGATGAACCGCGTCTCGCCCTTCGCATTGGTTGCCGGGAAGGCGTGCACGCCCCAATAGGTCGTGCCGGCAAAGCTCGCGGTCGGCGGCCGCGCGCTGACATGGTCGGCCTGATGCAGCGTCTCGGGATTGGCGGCGGAGAATGCCGCGACCTTCGCCGGATCCGGATTGCCGTCCGGTCCCGGCATGCGCACCTCGAGGAAGCCCAGCATCTGCGCGAGCGTTCTTGCATAATGCACCGGCGCGCTCTGGGTCAGGATATCCGAGCGGTGACCATTGCTGCCGAGCCGAAAGCTGAAGCCATGCAGCATCCGCCGGTCGGCGTCGGCCGCCCCTGAATTACCGCCGTCCACCGCGAAGCGCCCCAGCACCCGGCACGGCGTCGTGAAGCTGCGGGACTTGGTGATCTCGCTCGCCCGGTTCGACGGCAGATAGGTGCCACGGACGCATTGGCCACTGGCAAAGCTTGCACGCGCGTCCGATGGCCCATGGCTTGGCGCCCTCATCGCTTCGACGATGGACGCTGGCGTGACGGTACGGGTCGGAGGCTTGGGCATGGCAGCAACGGTGGCGCAACCGACGGCGCGCCGCCCCAGTGCGATTGATCCGGTTGCAGCGCGATTGCTGATTGATGCGTGCAGGCGAGGTCTTGCTGGCGTCCGAGGTGGGGGTGGCAGCGCAACGGGCCAGTGCCGCGCGCAAAAAAGCAGGGCGCGACCGGCATCACCACGGTCGCGCCCTACGTCACCGGTCAATGGGGCAGGGGGAATAACCGGCTGCCGAAATGACTCCGATCCCCCCGGACTCGTTCCGCGCGGGTGAAAATTATTTTTGTACACGGTTAAGTGATGGCGGGGCGCGAGAACCCCAGCGGATTTGTTCGCGTTGTGTCCGGGATCGCCAAGGGAATTCTTCACGGGGCGAGGGACATCACCATGTCACAGATTCAAAAGGGAATTCTCGTCGTGCTTGCGGCCGGCGCCACGCTCGGCGCGGTCCAACTCGCGTCCGGCCATGACCTTGTCGGCGGCCGGCTCACCGCGACCGCCGTCGCGCCGGAGAGCGCCGTCAACCGTGCCGCGAAGGCCGACCGCGCCGCGGTTCCCGCAATCGCCCTGAAGAGCCAGACCGTTACGCTCAAGCCCGGCGGTCTGCCGGACACCTCGGTGCTGATCCGTGTTCCCGCCAAGGAAGAGGCGCGCAACCGCCCGGCGACGCCAGCGCGTGCCAAGCCCGGCGACGTCCGCAAGGTCGCCTGCGAGCCCGTCGTCAGCGTGCTGACCGACGTCGCCAAGCTGCTGCAGCCCGGCCGCTGCATCACCTGACGGGACTGCTGCCCGACTAACCCTTCAGAAGCTGCTCGCTCAAGCCGGATAGGCGCAGGCCATGTCCGGCTGATTGCGTCATCGTCGCGCATCCCGACCGGAGGTCGGGCCAGCCATCGAACAGCGGTTCCAGCAGCGGAAAGTCTTCCAGCCAGGTCACTGCGGGCGAGGCCGCGGCGAGATGGACGAACAGCCCGTGCAGGAAGTGCGGGCTGACCGCAGTGCCGAGCGCCTCGGCCATCACGCAGATGTCCATCACGGGGGTCAGGCCGCCGATCATCGCAAGATCCGGCTGCACGACGCCGAGCGTCCCGGACTGCATCATGGCGAGCAGCTGCCGATGATCCTGGGCGTGCTCGCCGGCCGCGAGCGTCACGAGGCCGGCGGCGTCGAGCCGCGCGTAGGAGGCGGCAAGCGACCACGGCAGCGGCTCCTCCACGAATAGCACGCCGTGGTCGCGCGCGAGCTGCAGCAAGCGGCGCGCCGTGAACAGATCGCATTTTTCGTTGGCGTCGGCCATCAGCGCGACCTCGTCGCCGACCGCGGCCCTGACCGCGGCGATGACCTTGGCATCCTTCGCGGCGCCCGCGACCCGCGGCTTCACCGCGCGCAGCCCGCGCGCCACATGGCTTGATGCAGCCTCAGCTGCCTCTTCCGGCGCCTGCTGGGTGTTGAAGCCGCCGCTGCCATACACCGGCACCGCGCGCGGCTCGCCGCCCATCGCGACGCCCAGCGGCACGCCGCAGCGTCGCGCATGCAAATCCCACATTGCGACATCGATGGCGGCGAGCCCGATCAGGTTGGGGCCGGGCCCGCTGCGGTTGAAACTGGCGGCAATGCTCCGCCATGTCGCGCGCGGCGGAGCAGGGATTTTTGCACGGACGAAGCGCGCGAGCTGATCCTCCGCCGCCAGCAGCGCAAGCTTGCCGTTGCCGCCGAGCACATAGGAGAAGCCGAGACCTTCCGCGCCGTCGGCATCGGCGAGCTTTACGATGATGACGTCGACCGCGGCGACCCCGGAGCCGCCGACCGCGCGATCGAGCTGGAAAGTGAACAGCTCGGCGGTCGCCCGTTCGATCCGCGCCATGGTCAGGCGGCGGAGCGTTTGCGCGACGAGACGACCCTGACCTGCATGGTGCCGAGACCGGTCACGCTGCTGGTCACGAGATCGCCGTCGACGACGGGGCCGACGCCTTCCGGCGTGCCGGTCATGATCACATCGCCCGGATAGAGCCGGTAGCCGGCCGACGCGTAGGCGATCAGCTTTGGGATGCTGAAGATCAGCGCCCTGGTGTTCGACGACTGGCGTTGCGTGCCGTTGACGGCGAGCGATAGGTCGAGATTGCCGGGATCGGCGATTTCGTCCGCCGTCACCAGATAGGGCCCGAGCACGGTAAAGCTGTCGTAGGATTTGCGCCAGCTGCGGTCCTCGGTGCCGCGCACCGACATGTCGAGACCGATGCAATAGCCGAACACATAGTCGAGCGCGTCGCGCTCGCTGACTTGCGAACACTCCTTGCCGATCACGGCGACGACCTCGACCTCATGATCGATCCGCCGCGCGAGATCGGGCAGCACGATGCCTTCGCCGGCGCCGACCACCGAAGTTGATGACTTCAGGAACAGCCCGTAATGGTCGATCGTCTTGATGTCGCTGCCGAAGTTCACGCCGGTATCGGCCTGCGCCTCGGCGAGGTGCAGCGCGTAGTTGACCGGTGCGGCGATCACCTTCGATGCATTGGCGACCGGGCTCAGCAGCCGCACGCTCGAAAGCGGATAGCGCCGGCCGGTCGTCATCGCTTGCTCGATCGCGCCGCGCAGGCCGGCAAAGTTGCGGATCAGATGGTCGCCGGGCGCGAGCGGCCAGCTCAGCTGCGGCAACGCTGCGAGCGCTGCGCTGACATCGACGACATCGTCGCCGGCCACGACGCCCAGCCTGTCCTCGTTGAAACGGCAGATCCTCATGCGCATTCCTCCCGCGTGATGACGGCGCCGCAGCAGCGCCGGCGTTGACCGATGCCAAATAGATAGTATACTGATTATTAGTATACAACATATTTCGGAGTGAGACGATGACCGCAGAGGGAAGCGACCGCCGCGCCGCCTATTACGCCCGCGTTGCGCAGAAACACATGACGCCGCTTTGGACCATCATGTCGGAGGCGGTGCCCGACGAGCCGCGGCCGCGTTTTGCGCCGGCGTTCTGGGATTACGACGCCGACATCAGGCCGAGCCTGATCGAGGCGGCGGACCTGATCTCGGCCGAGGAGGCGCAGCGCCGCGTGCTGGTGCTGAACAGTCCGAGCCTGCCGCGCGGCGCGACGCACACGCTATTCTGCGCGTTGCAGCTGATCAAGCAGGGCGAGGTCGCGCCGGCGCATCGCCACACCCAGTCGGCGCTGCGCTTCGTCGTCGAGGGCAGCGGCGCCTACACCGCGGTGAACGGCGAGAAGACCGCGATGTCGCCCGGCGATTTCATCGTCACTCCGGCCTGGTGCTGGCACGATCACGGCAAGGAGAGCGACGGCATGATGATCTGGCTCGATGGGCTCGACATCCCCTTCGTCAATCATCTTGGCGCAACCTTCGGCGAGGATTATGAGGCGCCGCGCTATCCCGAGCAGCGTCAGCCCGACGACTCCGCCGCCCGCTTCGGCGCCGGCCTGCTGCCGGTCGACGCGCCGAAATCCAGCCTGCACTCGCCGGTGTTCAGCTATCCCTACGCCCGCGCGCGCGAGGCGCTGGAAAAGCTGCGCCGCGGCGGCGACTGGGATTCCGCGCACGGCATCAAGCTGAAATACGCCAACCCGCTCAACGGCGACTACGCCTTGCCGACGATCGCAAGCTTCCTCCAATTGCTGCCGCAGGGCTTTCGTTCGCTGCCCTATCGCTCGACCGAGGGCGCCGTGTTCGTCGTCGCCGAGGGTAGCGGCCGCGTCAAGATCGGCGACCAGCTCTTTTCCTTCAAGAAGAACGACATCTTCGTTGCGCCGAACTGGACCTGGTATTCGTTCGAGACATCAGAGGACGCAGTCCTGTTCAGCTATTCCGATCGCGCCGTGCTGGAAAAGGTCGGCCTCTGGCGCGAGCAGCGCGGCAACGGACCGGCGGGGCACTGAGGGCTGGTCGCTGCTGTTTGCCCCGTCATCCCGAGGAGCCGCGAAGCGGCGTCTCGAAGGATCGGCTGCTAGCAGCCGGGCCGATTCATCCTTCGAGGCTCGCCGAAGAGGCTCGCACCTCAGGATGACGGGGAGATGGGTGCTTGTGCATCCACTCTCCAGTGCCGTCCTTGCGAAAGCAAGGTGTGCGCTACTGCTAGTCCCGTCATCCTGAGGTGCGAGCCCTTGCGAGCCTCGAAGGATCGACGGCCCGGCTTCCTCCCTGCGGCGTCAGCGGGGCCGATTCATCCTTCGAGACGCGCGCAAGTGCGCGCTCCGCAGGATGACGGTGATGGATTTTGGCGTGGCCTAGCCCCGTCATTGCGAGCGGAGCGAAGCAATCCATGCCTCAGCTCGGGGAGGGATGGATTGCTTCGTCGCTATCGCTCCTCGCAATGACGAACGCATCTCCTCGCCCCCTCACCCAATCGGCAGCCCCGCTGGGCTCGACACCGCGTGCCCATACAGCCAGTTGACGTAGCGGAAATCGTCGCGGGCGGTGGTGGCGAGCAGCGCGTTTCTTGTCAGCTGGTTGGCGGCGTCGGCATGGATGATGTCGCCGAAGATGCGGGCGTTGGTCTGCACGCGCGCGGTGCGCGGCGCCCGCAACGCTTCGTAGGCGCGGAAGGCGTCCTCGATGCGGTCGCCGTGCGTCGTGACCTGCTCGGAGAGGCACACCGCGTCTTCCAGCGCCTGGCAGGCGCCCTGCGCGAGATATTGCAGCATCGGATGCGCGGCGTCGCCGAGCAGCGCGATCCGCCCCTTGACCCAGCCGCGCGCGGGCGCGCGGTCGTACAGCCGCCACCGCCGGGCGCGGCCGACGGTCGGGATCGCGCGGCGCACATGCGCGCAGGTCCAGGCGTAGCACTCGTCCAGCTCGGCCGAGATCTTTGCCGGATCGCTGTCATCGGCGCCGACAGGCGTCCTGAACACTGCAACCTGGTTATAGAGCTCGCCGCGCCGTACCGGGTATTGCACGAGATGGATCTCGTGGCCGGTCCACAGCACGACATTGTCGAGGCCGGCATGTTCCGACATCTCGGTCATCGCCACCGCGCCGCGATAGGCGACGTAGCCGGAATCGATCGGCTCGCCGTCGTCGATCAGTTTGCTCCGGATCACCGAGCGGATGCCGTCGGCGCCGATCACGGCCTCGGCCGCCAGCGTGCGGCCATCCGCGCAGCTGACGATGATGCCGTCGCGCTCATCCGCGACGCCAACGACGTCGCACGCCGTGTTGAGCGAGATCGCCGGATTGGCCCTGCAGCCGTCGAGCAATGCCTGATGCAGATCGGTGCGGTGCATCACGAGGTAGGGATAGCCGTAGCGGTCGCGAAACGATGTTCCAAGGTCCAGTTCGGCGATCTGGCTACCGTCGGCGATGTCGCACATCGTCAGCCGGCCCGGAAACACCGCCGAACGATGCACGGCGTCGAGCACGCCGAGCTGGTCGAGCATCCGGCTGGCGTTCGGGCCGAGCTGCAGGCCGGCGCCCACTTCGCCGAACTGCGGCGCCTTCTCCAGCACGGTGACCCGGTGCCCCGCTTTGGCCAGCCCCAACGCGGCGGCCAGCCCGCCAATGCCACCCCCGACGACGACGATCATGCCGCTCTCCCAATTAATCAGTATACGGATTGACATAATACTGATCAGTTGTCAGATTGCAATCTGTTGATGGTCGCTTCGGTTCTTTCGCGGGAGGTGAGACGCCGTGCTACAACACGATCAAATCGCAACCGCGTACCGGATCCATCATGAAACGAAAGACCTCGGTCGAGCCGCTGGCGCTCGACATCGACCTGCTGCTGCATCGCAAGCCCGGCCATCTGATCCGGCGGCTGCAGCAGATGGCGGTATCGATCTTCCTCGAGGAGACCGCGGAGTTCGAGGTCACGCCGGTGCAGTACGCCGCGATCGCCGCGGTTTCGGTCTATCCCGGCATCGACCAGCTCCGGCTCGCCAATGCGATCGGCTTCGATCGCACGACGATTTCCGGCGTGATCGATCGTCTGGAGGCCAAGGGCCTGGTGGTGCGGCAGGTCTCCGAAGAGGACCGCAGGGCCAAGCTGCTGTTTCCGACCGCGGCGGGCGAACGCCTGCTGGCGGAGATCCAGGACGCCACCGAGCGCGTGCAGCAGCGGATTCTCGCGCCGCTCAACGTCACCGAACAGAAGACGTTTCTCGAATTTCTGAACCGGCTTGTTCTCTCCCATAACCACTCGAGTCGGGTGCCGATCGACAAAGCCCTGATCCCAAGCAAGAAGGTCTCGAATTCCGCGAGAGGAGGTCGCAAGGGCTGATCCTTTCATCGGGCTAATCCTTCGAGGCCGCCGGCGCCGAGACAAGGCGCCGGTCATCAACCAAGGAGGACGCGTGATGAGAGGTGTGAGACTGGTTGTTGCCGCGGTTTGCCTATGGACGCTGAGCGGCGCGGCGCGGGCGGAAATGTCCGGCGGCGTCGTCAAGATCGGTGTGCTCAACGATCAATCCAGCCTGTTCGCTGATGCCACGGGGCAGGGATCGGTGATCGCGGCGCAGCTTGCGATCGACGATTTCCGCGCCAGTCATCCGTCGATCAAGGTCGAGCTGCTGGTCGCGGATCATCAGAACAAGGCCGATGTCGGCTCCAGCATCGCGCGGCGCTGGAAGGACGTCGACGGCATCGACGCGATCGTCGACGTGCCGAATTCGGCTGTCGCGCTGGCGTTGAACGAATTGCTGCGCGGCTCCAACGTTGCCTATCTGCCGTCGAGCGCGGCAACCACAGACCTCACCGGGGCGGCGTGCTCGCCGAACACGGTGCAATGGGTGTTCGACACCTACGCGCTCGCCAACTCGACCGGGCGCGCCGTCACCCGCGCGGGCGGCGGCAGCTGGTACTTCGTCACCACCAACTTCGCGTTCGGCGCCTCGCTGGAGAGCGAGGCATCGCGGGTCATCGCCGCCAACGGCGGCAAGGTGCTGGGATCGGTCAAGCACCCGCTGAACACGTCGGACTTTTCGTCCTATCTGCTGTCGGCGCAGACGTCGGGTGCAAAAATCATCGGCCTCGCCAATGTCGGCGGCGACACCGTCAATGCGCTGAAGCAGGCGGCGGAGTTCGGCATCGGCGGCAAGGATCAGCAGGTGGCGGCGCTGTTGATCTTCATCAACGACGTGCACTCGCTCGGTCTCAGCGCGGCCCAGGGCCTGCTGCTGACCACGGCGTTCTACTGGGACCTGAACGATCAGACCCGGGCATGGAGCAAGCGCTTCTTCGACAAATCAGGCAAGATGCCGAACATGAACCATGCCGGCGTCTATTCGACCGTGCGGTCGTATCTTGCCGCGGTGGCCGCCAAAAATTCCGACAACGGGCTCGAGGCGGTGGCCGAGTTGAAGCGCATGGAAATCCAGGATCCCTTGTTCGCCAATGCAAAGGTCCGTCCCGATGGCCGGGTGATCCACGACATGTATCTCGCCAAGGTCAAGACCCCGGCGCAGTCGAAGCGGCCGTGGGACTATTACGAAATCCTCGCGACGACGCCGGCGGCCGAAGCTTTCAAGCCGCTCGAGGAGGGCAACTGCAAGCTGATCTCGCAGTAGCGCGGGAGAACCAACCGCGCCAGTGAGGGAAGCACCAGCGGATGGGCTCCCTCCCCCCTTGCGGGGGAGGGCTGGGGAGAGGGGTGGCCCCGGACGAGATGATGATGTGAAGGTCAATCTCGCAACGACGAGTATGCTTCGTTCGCGCTGAGAGAGTTCGCCGTGTGGCACCCCTCTCCCCACCCTCCCCCGCAAGGGGGGAGGGAGCCTGAGAGGCGTGCTCACCTCACACCTCAGCTGGAAACTGGAAAGAAAGTAGGT
Source organism: Bradyrhizobium ivorense (assembly GCF_900696085.1). Classification (GTDB taxonomy): domain Bacteria; phylum Pseudomonadota; class Alphaproteobacteria; order Rhizobiales; family Xanthobacteraceae; genus Bradyrhizobium; species Bradyrhizobium ivorense. The sequence goes on along the minus strand of NZ_CAADFC020000004.1, from coordinate 1,394,769 downwards.
GCGACAAAGCAATCCGAGTGGCGCAACAAATTCGATGTCGTCCGCTATTCCTCCTCCGCCGGCTTCTCGCTCGCGGCGGCGCTGCGGCTTGCCATCAGGCCGAGCGCGAGGCCGCCGACGGCGATGATCGGAATCAGCCGCTTGACGCCGATGGCGCGGACGATCTGCAGGCCGGTCGCGATCATCACCGGATCGGCAAGTGCCGCGGCGGCGGTGGCCTTCGCGGCCCGTTCGGCGCGCCGCCGCATCTCGCGCCGGCGCGCCATGAAGGCGCCGGCGGCGATCAGCGTGACCACGAAGAACAGCGCGGCGCCGGCCAGGCACGCCTCCACCGGACCGTAATGCTGCAGCACGAACACGAAGGCGGCGGCGCACAGGAAGGCGATGGCGATGAACAATGCGATCGCGGCCGCGCCGGCGAGCGAGGTCAGCCGCAGCGCGCTGCCGGCGGAGTCCTTGACGTCATTGATCAGCCGCTGGAGCATCGCCGTGCCTTGCCTCGAAGCGCTCTAGAGCTTTACCGTTCCGATTCCATCGGAACGGAGCTCTAGATTCCTGTTTTGACGCGTTTTCTTCACGCGAACCGGCATCCACTTCGCTGGAAAACGCTTTAGCGGCGCCAGGTGAGGCCGATCAAAAAGCCGAGGCCGAGCGCAAGGCCGACGGTTGCGAGCGGCCGCTGCGCGATCACCTCTTCCAGCGACTCCTCGATCGAGGATGCCGCGTCCTGCGCCGCGCCCATCATCGCGCTGCCGCGCTCCGACATGTCGTCGAGCTTGGATTCCGCGTTGCTGCGGGCCTCGTTGAGGCGGCGGCGCGCCTGCTTGCCGGCGTTGCCGGCAAACGAATTGAGCGCGTCGGTGATCTGCTCGGTGAGCGCGGCAATGTCGTTCTTCACCGCGATGACATCCTTCTCGAGGCGATCGTAGGTCGTCTTGTCCGTCATGTTCCTGATCCCAAATACGCTGTCCGACATCGAAAGCTCCCGGAGAACTCGCGTGCTTGCCGAGAAAACGTTTCGCCGCAGGCAATGTTCCTTGGGTGAAACCGGTCATTGCCGTTCGACGTGCGTTCTTCACGCCAAGGGCTGTCCACCTCGCTTGAAAACGCTTTCTATTCCTCAGGCAGCTGCGGCGAATTGACCGGCATCAGATGCTCCTTGACGATCAGCCCCACGATCAAGAGCGGCGACGACAGGAAGGCGCCCATCGGGCCCCACAGCCAGGTCCAGAACGCCAGCGCCAGGAACACCGCGAGCGCATTCAAGGACAGCCTGCGGCCGACGATCGTCGGGGTGACGAAGTGGCCTTCCATGAAGGTCAATACGGTGAAGCAGGCCGGAGCGATCAGCCCGGCGCCGATGGTCGGCGAGGCGATGATGCCGACCGCAACCAGCACCACGAACATCGCGACCGGGCCGATGATCGGGACGAAGTTCAATGCTGCGGCCAGCGCGCCGAGGCCGGCCGGATTCGGCATGCCGGCGACGGCGCAGATCGCGCCGGTGAGGATGCCGACGCCGATATTGATCATCGTCACCGTCAGCAGGTAGTTGCCGAGATGGACTTCGAGCTCGTTGAGGATGCGCAGCGTGCGCAGCCGCGCCTGCCGCTCGCTGAAGGTCATCACCAGCGCGCGGCGCAGGTCCTTCCAGCTCGCGATGAACAGGATCAGGGTTGCGATGAACAGCAGGAATTCGGTGAAGGTCGGCGACAGGAATTCCAGCGTCGGCTGCACCCACTCGAATTTCGGCAGCTGGAATGTGGCGAGCGTGTCGGAGCCGCCGACCATGCTCTGCAACTCCTGCCACAGCGCCAGCGGCCGGTCGAACACGTGCAGCTTGTCCCTCAGAATCGCGCCGAGCTCGGGCAGCCGCGAGCTCCACTCCATCACCGGCGAGGCGATCAGCCCGACCATGAAGGTGACGGCGGCGCCGACCGCGAGCACGATCAGCACGGCGCCGAGCGGGCGCGGAATCCGGTAGCGTTCGAGCAAGCTTGCCGCCGGCGACAGCATGGTGCCGATGATGAAGGCCATGGTGATCGGCAGGAAGAACGCGCGCGCCAGATAGAGCACCGCGACGACGACGATGACCAGCAGCGCGACCAGCGCGAAGGCGACCAGCTCGGCGCGGCGAATGACCGGCGGCAATTCGGCTTTGCTGTCGGGGAGCGGCGTGCCTTCAGAATGACCTTGGGGCGCATTGCCAAGCAGACGTTCACTCGGAAAGGCGCGCACCAGAAGTCTCCCGCGCGAGGACAAACAACAACTGCGCCGCGAAACCGCCCCGCGCGTCGAACTGCCGGTGACAACGAGACAGCCCGGCGAAAGGTTCCGTCGCGAAGTCGTGAGCTGCCACGGGTTGACAATCGCAGTCTTGCGATGATTCGGGACGGAACCGGCGGACGGCGAGACGCGTTGGCTTGGCATCGCATCACCTCGATGCGGATCCCTCCAGGGGCAGCACATGACACAGCAGTCTCCCTCCCGCCGCCGGCCTGCGTCGCGCGCCGCGCGCACCCTTGCCTTCGCCAGCATCCTGTTCGCAGCACCCTTCGTCGTCGCGAGCCCGGCCAGCGCTCAGATGAACTACCGCCCGCTCGGCTATGCCTCGACCCAGCCGGATGGCTTCCCGACCGATGAGGTGATGAACGATCCCATGGCCGGGACCGAGGACGGCGCGCTGCCGGAGCGGCTGCGCCGCACCACCGTCGCGCTCAACAGCAACGAGCCGGCCGGCACCATCATCATCGATACCGGCAACACCGCGCTTTACTATGTGCTCGGTGGCGGCCGGGCGATCCGCTACGGCGTCGGCGTCGGCCGCGAGGGCTTTACCTGGTCGGGCGTGCAGACCATCAGCCGCAAGGCGGAGTGGCCGGACTGGCATCCCCCGGCCGAGATGATCCGCCGCCAGCCCTATCTGCCGCGCTTCATGGCCGGCGGCCCGGGCAATCCGCTCGGCGCCCGCGCGATGTATCTCGGCTCCAGCGAATACCGCATCCACGGCACCAACGACCCCTCGACCATCGGCAAGTTCGTCTCCTCCGGCTGCATCCGCCTGACCAATGAGGACGTCGCCGATCTGTTCAGCCGGGTCGATGTCGGCACCAAGGTGGTGGTGCTGGCGAAGAACGCGCCGCATCTCGCCGCGCGCGAGCTTGGCCCGACCACGACCCGGATCTCGGTCCGCCCGGCGTCGCCGCGTCCCGCCGTGACCACGCTGCCCTCGGGACGCCAGGCGATGAACATCGCGGCGCCGGCGGCCTACTAAAGATCGATCATGCTGATGCCAAAGACGATACGGTGGACGCTCGGGACGGCAGCGTTGTGCTGTGTTTCGCTGGCGCCCGCCGCGCAGGCCCAGGACTTCTTCTCGCAATTGTTCGGCGGCCTGATGCAGGGCCGTCCTCCGATGGTGCGGATGCCGTTCGATGATGGCTATGCGCCGGCGCAGCGGGTCGAGCGTCCGCGCTACAGCAGCTATGGCAGCGGCCAGGCCTATTGCGTGCGGAGCTGCGACGGCCGCTACTTCCCGCTCGCGGCGACCGGCAGGCAGAGCAAGCAGGAATCCTGCAACAGCTTCTGCCCGGCGAGCGCCACCGAGGTGGTCTATGGCGGCAACATCGACAGCGCCGAGACCGAGGATGGAAAACCCTATTCCGAGCTGCCCAACGCATTCCGCTATCGCGACGAGATCGTCGCGGGCTGCACCTGCAACGGCAAGGATCCGGTTGGCCTCGCCGCGGTCAAGATCGAGGACGATCCGACCCTGCGCAAGGGCGACATCGTCGCCGGCAAGGACGGACTGATGTCGGTCAGCCGCATCGATCGCCGCAGCGCCGAGGTCAATTTCTCCCCGGTCCCCGACCGCATCCGCGCCAAGTACCAGCGCGCGCCCGTGGTGGCGCGGGAGTGATCCGTCAGTAATCCGTCATCCTGAGAGGGTGTGAAGCTTTGCCCTCACCACCGCTGTCATCGCCCGGCCTGTGCGCAATTGCGCACATGGACCGGGCGATCCAGTACGCCGCGGCCCCTCGCTTCTATCGCCGGCGTCTCTGGAATACTGGATCACCCTGTCAAGCCGGGTGATGACACCGAGCAAGCTGAGCAAACCAACACCGTCATCCCCGCGCAAAGGCTTCGCCTTTGTCGCTGGAGGTGCGAGCCTCTTCGGCGAGCCTCGAAGGATGCACGGCCCGGCTGGTGGCCGTCGACCCTTCGAGGCTCGCAAGCGCTCGCACCTCAGGATGACGGTGAGGCAGCGGATCCTGGGGCAATCACGCCGCGCGGATCCGGCCGAGGAACGCGGTGACCTGTTGACCGAGCTGCTGGCTCTGGGCTTCCAGCAGCTCCGAGGCGCGCTTGACCTGGTCGGCGGCCGCGGCCGACGCATCGGCGTCGAGCTTCACGCCGGTGATGTTCTCGGAGACGTTCTTGGTGCCGTGCGCCGCGAACTGCGTGCTGCGGGTGATCTCCTCGGTCGCGGCGCCCTGTTCCTGGACCGCGGCGGCGATCGCGGTGGCGACCTCGTTGACCTCGCCGATGATGCTGCCGATGCCCTTGATGGCGTCGATCGCATCGCCCGCCACCTTCTGGATGTCGGCGATCTGCTCCGAAATCTCGTCGGTCGCCTTGGCGGTCTGGCTCGCCAGCGATTTGACCTCGGAGGCGACGACCGCAAAGCCGCGGCCGGCATCGCCGGCGCGTGCGGCCTCGATGGTGGCGTTGAGCGCAAGCAGATTGGTCTGCGCCGCGATGCTGTTGATCAGGCCGACCACCTCGCCGATCCGCCCGGCGGATTTGGCGAGGCCCTGCACGGTGCCGTCGGTCTCGCGGGCCTGGTTCACCGCGCGGCTGGCAATGCCGGCGGCGTGCGCGGCCTGCTGGCTGATGTCGTTGATCGAGGCGCTGAGCTCCTCGGCCGCGGCGGCGACCGCTTCCACGCTCATCGAGGCCTCGCCGGAGGCCTTCTCGGCGACCTGGACGCGCTCGTTGGTCTGCCGCGACACCGAGGACAGGCCGTTCGAGGTGGTGCGCATCTGGCCGGAGGCATCGCCGAGCCGGTCCAGCGTCTCGCGTACCAGGCCCTCGAACTCGCCGACATGGCCCTCGATCGCAAGCTGGCGCGCCGCAGCTCCCGCATTGCGTTCGCGCTCCTGGCCCTCGATCCTGACCTTCTCCTCGGCCTGCTGCTTGAACGTCTCGAGCGCGCCGGCCAGCGCTCCGATCTCGTCGCCGCGGCCGGCATAGCCGGTGTCGACCGAAAGATCACCGGATGCGACCTTGAGCATGGCGTCGCGCATCCGGTGCAGCGGAGCGATGACGCGGCGGCTGACCACGAGCATCGCGCCGACGGTGAGGCCGATCGCGGCGGCGAGCAGCGCGAGCTGCACGATCAGGGCCTCGCGCGCCGAGGAATACTGGCTTGCGGCATGGGCCTTGGCCGCATCGAGCGCCGCTTCGGCAACGCCGACCGCGGCGGCGAGACGGCCGACGGTGAGCGGGGTCCACTGGTTCGCGGTCAGCTCGGGCTTGCCGCCCGCGGCAAGCGTGTCGAGCAGGCGATCGCGCAGCGTCAGGTATTGCGGCTCGAAATAGGCGGTCTTGTTGGCGGCCATCGCGCTCGACAGCGCCTGCGGCAATTGCATGCCAGCGGTGGTCAATTCCAGCGCGCTCCAGGCGGCCTCGATGCCGCCGACGAACCTGGTGTAGCTGGTCCTGATCTCGGGCGTGACGCTGCCCTTGTTGAGCCCGGTTGAGACGATCAGCGAGGCTTCGCCGGCGGTGTTGCGCAGCAGCCAGGCGATCTGCTTGATCGCCAGCAGCTGGTCGATCATGGCGTCCTTGTGATTGACGTCGGCGGCGAGCACGCCGGACAACTTGTCCATGGTGTCGAGCAGCGCGTTCACCGTGTCGGTGTAATCCTTGGCGAGCGCCGGCCGGCGCGAGGCCTTCGGCTTGGCCATCGCATCCCAGAATTCGTTCTGCAACGTGGTGGCGGTCTTGAACAGGCGGTCGAGCTCGCCGACCAGCGTCTTCTGCTGCGCGAACTCGAAGCTGCCGAGCGCGGTGAGCGCATTCGATATCGCCGGCATCTCGGTGTCGCGAATGTTGCGCAGATACTTCTCGATCTCCCAATCGACAGGCGCGTCCGAGCCCAGCAGGCGGCTCGTGGTCGAGCGGTCGGTGCGCAGATTGTGCATCGCCTTGAACAGATTGGCCGAGGCATCCGCGATCACGAAGATGCGGCTCGCGACCTGCAGGCGTCCGAAGGACTCCCAGGCATTGAGCGAGATCGCCACCACCACGCAGAACGAGGTGACGAGGATGACGGCCTTCAGCAGCGCCGATACGGTCAGGCGATTGAGCATGTTGCTTCCCCCAAAGCTTTCGTCATTTGGGGCAAGAACGGTAAAGACTTTAAAATTTTGATGCCGTATAACTACGGAACCGTTGGAATCATTTGCGTTTTGTCGGTTACCCGCGGTTCCTCCGTCGGGAACCGAGCCCTGGACGACACGTTGAAGTGGGGCTGTTCGCGACCTTCAACCATGCCTTCAGGGGGCCCGCATGCTCGTCGGCGTACTTGTTACCTTCCTTGTCATTATCCTGGTTCTTTATCTCATCAACATGCTGCCGCTCGACGGCCGCGCCAAGCAGATCGCGCGCGTCATCGTCATCATCATCGGCATCGTCTCGCTGCTGAAATATCTCGCGGTGTTCTAGCTGCGCTCCGACCCGTCACCCTGAGGAGCGCGCTCTTGCGCGCGTCTCGAAGGGTCGACGGCCACCAGCCGGGCCGTGCATCCTTCGAGACGCGCGCAAAAGCGCGCTCCTCAGGATGACGGAGTGATTGCGCGCAGAAGTGCACCTCGAACAAAAAAGCCCCGGCGTCGTGCCGGGGCTTCCGCTTGATGGTGCGGCGTTTGCGGATCAGCCCGCGGCCTTGGCCTCGCGGCGGCGCGCGGTGAGGATGTACTCGGTGTAGCCGTTCGGCTGGGTGCGGCCCTCGAACACGAGATCGCAGGCGGCCTTGAAGGCGACGCCGTCGAAGGAGGGCGCCATCGGCTTGTAGAGCGAGTCCCCAGCATTCTGCTTGTCGACCACAGCAGCCATGCGCTTCAGCGATTCCATCACCTGGTCCTTGGTGATGACGCCCTGATGCAGCCAGTTCGCCAGGTGCTGGCTCGAGATGCGCAAGGTGGCGCGGTCTTCCATCAGGCCGACGTCGTGGATGTCGGGCACCTTGGAGCAGCCGACGCCCTGGTCGATCCAGCGCACGACGTAACCTAAAATGCCCTGGCAGTTGTTGTCGATCTCCTGCTTGACGTCGTCGGGCGCCCAGTTCGACTGCGACACCGGAATGGTCAGGATGTCGGAGAGCTTTGCGCGCGGCCCGCCCTTGGCGAGCTCCTGCTGACGCGCTGTTACGTTGACCTGGTGATAGTGCAGCGCGTGCAGCGTCGCCGCGGTCGGCGACGGCACCCAGGCGGTGGTGGCGCCGGCCTGCGGATGGCCGATCTTCTGGGTGAGCATGTCAGCCATCTTGTCGGGCGCGGCCCACATGCCCTTGCCGATCTGGGCGCGGCCGGGCAGGCCGTCGACCAGACCGGTGTCGACGTTCCAGTCCTCATAGGCCTTGATCCAGGGCTGCGCCTTCATGTCGTTCTTGCGGATCATCGGACCCGCTTCCATCGAGGTGTGGATCTCGTCGCCGGTGCGGTCGAGGAAGCCGGTGTTGATGAACATGATGCGCTTGGAGGCGCGCTGGATGCAGGCCTTGAGGTTAACCGTGGTGCGGCGCTCCTCGTCCATGATGCCGACCTTGATGGTGTTCTCGGCCAGGCCGAGCATCTTCTCGACCTCGCCGAACAGGTCGCAGGTCAGCTGCACCTCGTCGGGGCCGTGCATCTTCGGCTTGACGATATAGACCGAGCCGGTGCGGCTGTTCTTGGTCTTCGAATTGCCCTTGAGGTCGTGGATCGCGAGCAGGCCGGCGACGGCGGCGTCCAGAATGCCTTCCGGGATCTCCTCGCCCTTGGCATCGAGCACCGCGTCGGTGAACATGTGATGGCCCACATTGCGCATCAGCAGCAGGCTGCGGCCATGCAGCTTCAGCTCGCCGCCTTGCGGCGTCTTGTAGACGCGGTCGGTGTTGAGCGCGCGGGTCATGGTCTTGCCGCCCTTCTCGAAATCGGCAGACAGCGTGCCGTTCATCAGGCCGAGCGTGTTGCGATAGACCAGCACCTTGTCCTCGGCGTCGACGGCGGCGACCGAGTCTTCCATGTCGAGAATGGTGGAGACCGCGGCCTCCATGATCATGTCGGCGACGCCGGCCGGATCGTCCTTGCCGATCGGATGCTTGCGGTCGATCTGGACGTCGACATGCAGCCCGTTGTTGACCAGCAGGATCGCGCTCGGCGCGGCCGCATCGCCCTGATAGCCAGCGAACTGCGCAGCATTCTTCAAGCCGGTGGAATTGCCGCTCTTCAGTTTTGCGGACAGCTGGCCGGCGATCACGCTGTAGGCGGTGACGTCGGTGTGGCCGCCGGTCGCAAGCGGCGCGGAGGCGTCGAGGAAGGCTTTTGCCTTTGCGATCACCTTGTCGCCGCGGGCCTTGTTGTAGCCTTTCCCGCTCTCGCTCGGGTCATGCGGGATCGCGTCGGTGCCGTAGAAGGCGTCGTAGAGCGAGCCCCAGCGCGCGTTGGCGGCGTTCAGCGCGTAGCGGGCGTTGGTCAGCGGCACCACGAGTTGCGGGCCGCAGATCTTGCCGATCTCCTCGTCGACATTGGCGGTCTCGACCTTCTGGGTCGCGGGCTCGGGCAGCAGATAGCCGATCTCCTTCAGGAACGCGGTGTACGCGTTGAGGTCGAACGCCTTGCCCTTGTGGGCGCGATGCCAGTCGTCGATCTTGGCCTGCAGCGTGTCGCGGAACGCCAGCAGCTCGCGGTTCTTCGGTCCGAGCTTCTGGAGGATGGCGGCAAGTCCGGCCCAGAATGCATCCGGTGCGATCCCGGTTTTGGGGGCCGCCTCCTTGGCGATGAAATCGAACAGGACAGGGGCGATCTTCAATCCATGGGCATCGACACGATTCATGATGGGCTTTCTCAAGGAAATGGGGCGTTTAGGCGCTGTTTTCGGAAGAAATCAGCAAAAAACGCGCCAAAGGGCCGCGTTCACGGCCCTTTTAGCCCTAAAGCCACGGCTCTGAGAAGGCCCCCTGTAACCCACACTCCGGTGTCATGCCCCGCCTTGAGCGGGGCATCCAGTACGCCGCGACCTCTCGGCTAAAGCACTGACGTCTCTGGAATACTGGGTCGCCCGGTCGAAGCCGGGCAACGACAAGCGGTTAGATATTCGCCGCGAGGTCGGTCAGCTCGTCGAACAGGACGCCGGTCTTCGCCAGCATCCGCTCGATCTCGTCGGTGGCATCAGTCACCGAGCGGTTCGAGGTGTCGATGGTGAGCTCATTGCCCGACGGTGGCTGATAGTCGTTGCCGATGCCGGTGAAACCTTGCAGCGCGCCGGCGCGGGCTTTGGCGTAATGGCCCTTGGGGTCGCGGGTCTCGCAGACCTCGGCCGGCGTCGCGATGTAGATCTCGCGGAACGCGCTGTCGGCGATGCGGCGCGCGGCGGCGCGGTCGGCGGCCGACGGCGACACCGCGGCGACGATGGCGATATGGCCGTTGCGCGCGAGGTGGGTCGCGACCTCGGCAAGGCGGCGGATGTTTTCGGCGCGATCCTGTGGCGAGAAGCCGAGATCGCCGTTTAATCCGGCGCGCAGGGTGTCGCCGTCGAGCAGGATCGGCGAGCCGCCATTGCCGAACAGGCGGCGTTCCAGCGCGCGCGCCAATGTCGACTTGCCGGAGCCGGGCAGGCCGGTCAGCCAGATCACCGCGCCGTTATGGCGGTAGCGTGCCGAGCGCTCGTCGGGCCGCAGCGCGGATTCGACGGGGACGATATCGACCGGCACCGCAGGCCGGCCGGCGTCGACCGATAGCACGAGGCCGCCGCCGGCGATGCGGCCGTTGACCTCGATCACCAGGCGCCCGGTGCGCGGATTGTCGGTGTAGGGATCGGCGGCAACCGGCTGCGCCAGCGAGATGTCGATCTCGCCGACATGGTTGCGTGCGATCGCGGTGTTTTCCTCGTTCGAGAGTGCGCCCGGATCGATCGCCTTTTCGATCGCCACCACGGTGGCGCGGCTCTCGCGGGTGCCGAGCCGGATCAGGATCTGCTCGCCCTTGGTCAGCGGCTTGTCGTGCAGCCAGAAGATCCGCGCGCGGATGCGGCGGGTGTCGCGCGGGCTCTGCCCGGCGTGCCCGATGATGTCGCCGCGCTCGAGGAACAGTTCGCGGTCGAGCGTGATGCCGACCGAGCGCCCGGCGCCCTGCGCGCCGCTCACCGGCGTCACCGGCCAGCTCTCGACCGTCTTGATCTTGGCGATCTTGCCGGCCGGCATGATGACGATCTCGTCGCCGGCCTTCAGGCTGCCGGACTCGATGCGGCCCGCGACGATGCGGCGGTCGTCGAATTTGTAGATCGCCTGCACCGGCAGGCGCAGCGGCAATTCGGCCAGCGGCCGCGCCGGCTCAAGCGCATCGAGCGCGTCGACCACGGTCGGGCCCTTGTACCATTCGATCCGCGGCGTGCGCTCGGCGACGCCGTCCCCGTCGCGCGCCGAGATCGGGATCACCGCGGTCGGCTTGACGCCGAGGCCGATCAGATGCGCGGAAATCTCGTCGCTGATCGCCTTGAAGCGCTCGGCGCTGAAGTCGACGCGGTCCATCTTGTTGACGACGACCGCGACCTGCTTCACGCCGAGCAGATGCAGCAAATAGCCGTGGCGCCGGGTCTGGTCGCGCACGCCTTCGAGCGCGTCGATGATCAGCACCGCGCCGTCGGCCTGCGAGGCGCCGGTGATCATGTTGCGGAGGAATTCGGCGTGGCCGGGCGCGTCGATCAGCACGACGTCGCGCGAGCGGGTGCGGAAGCGGATCTGCGTGGTGTCGATGGTGATGCCCTGGTCGCGCTCGGTCTGCAGCGCGTCGAGCAGGAACGACCACTCGAACGGCATGCCGCGCCGCGCGCTGACCGCCTTGAGCATTTCCAGCTTGCCGTCCGGCAGGCTGCCGGTCTCATGCAGCAGCCGCCCGACCAGGGTCGACTTGCCGTGATCGACATGGCCGACGATGACGATGCGCACTTGCGGCCGCGTGGTGCCGTTGGGCGTTGCCGAGATCGCGGCGGTGGGGAGGATCATGTTCATCGGAACGCTCGCACGAAGTGGAAGGCCAGGTTTTTCTTCGAGGGGAAAATCAGAGATAGCCGGCGACACGCAGCCGCTCGAACGCATCCTCGGTCTCGTGGTCGAGCGCGCGGCCGGCGCGCTCCGGGATTTTGGTGTTATCGAGCTCATCGAGGATTTCGTCGATGCTGGTCGCGGTCGACGCCACCGGGTTGGTGATGTCCTGGTCGCCCAGCGAGCGGTAGCGCTTGCCGTCCTTGGCGAGATAGAGCGGGATGATCGGGATGTTCTCGCGCTTGGTGTAGGCCCAGATATCGGCCTCGGTCCAATGCAGGATCGGATGGATGCGTAAGTGCGCGCCCTGCGGCGGAGAGGCGTTGAACTGGTCCCAGAACTCCGGCGGCTGGTCGCGGACGTCCCATTCGCCTTCGAGGCCGCGCGGCGAGAACACGCGCTCCTTGGCGCGGGTCGCCTCCTCATCGCGGCGGATGCCGGCGATCAATCCGTCAAAGCCGTATTTGTTGAGCGCGAGCTTCAGCCCCTCGGTCTTGCGCGCGGCGGAACGCGCCGCCGGCGGCAAAGTCGGGTCGACGCTGTCGATCGGCGGGCAGGGCTCGACGCGCAGGTCGAGGTCCCACTCCTTGCCGAAGCGGTCGCGGAACGCGTACATCTCCGGAAACTTCTTGCCGGTGTCGACATGCAGCGCCGGGAACGGCACGCGGCCGAAGAACGCCTTGCGCGCCAGCCAGATCATCACGTTGGAATCTTTGCCGAGCGACCACAGCAGCGCGAGCTTCTTCAGCCGGGCGAACGCCTCGCGCAAAATGTAGATGCTCTGAGCCTCCAATTCGTCGAGATGGTCCATCGACGGAGCGGCCTGCGCGGCGGCTGGCGGCGGCACAAAAGATGCTTTCGTGAGGGCGGCGGAACGCGATCCGGCGGTGGCGGATTCGTTGTCGAGAAGATGCATCTATCGGGCCTTGGCCTGAGGGGGTGAAAATTCTAAAGTTGCGCCGCAATAGAGAAGAAATAATTTTCTCTTTGCCGGCCTTGATCGAGAGATAAATAGAAAATAATTTCAGTCAACCCCCAAGTTGGGGAAGCGAGTGTCTGATGCGATACCTGCCTGTGTTTCTGGATCTGCAAAGCGGCAAGGTGCTGCTCGTTGGAGCGGGCGATCTCGTGCGCGCCAAGCTGCGGCTGCTGGCGGCCGCCGGCGCCGCGGTTCGCTGGTATGCGACCGACGGCGATCATGATCTCGCCGGGCTTTCGGCAGACGACGCCGCGCGCATCGAGCGCGCTGCGGGCGATCCGCTCGCGGCTGATCTGTCCGACGTCATCGCGGTGCTCTGCGCCGGCGCCGGCGAGATCGGGGTTGCGATGTCGGCGCGCGCCAAGGCGATCGGCCTGCCGGTCAACGTGATGGACGACCTCGCGCATTCCACTTTCATCATGCCGGCGATCGTCGATCGCGGCGATGTCGTGGTCGCGGTCGGGACCGGCGGCACCTCGCCGGTGGTGGCGCGCCGGATTCGCGAGCGCATCGAGGCGGTGCTGCCGGCGCGGATCGGTGATCTCGCCGGCTTCATCGGCCGCTTCCGCAAGCAGGTCCATGCTCGCATCGAGGAATTTCCGCTGCGCCGCCGCTTCTGGGAGCGCATCATCGACGGCCCGATCGGCGCGCTGGTGCTGGCCGGCCGCAAGGACGATGCCGAGCAGGCGCTCAACGCGATCGCCGATCCCGCCGCATTCGCCGGCGCGAGCGCAGAAGGAAAAGCGATTGGCCACGTCACACTAGTCGGCGCCGGTCCGGGCGATCCCGATCTGCTCACCGTCAAGGCGCTGCGCGCGCTGCAGGATGCCGATGTCGTATTCTATGACGAACTGGTGTCGCCCGACATTCTCGACCGCATCCGGCGCGACGCGTCGCGCATTCCGGTCGGCCGCCGCGTCGGCAAGCCCGGCATCGGCCAGGATGCCATCAACAAATTGATGATCCAAGCCGCGCAGGCGGGCCAGCGCGCGGTGCGGTTGAAGGGCGGCGATCCCTTCATCTTCGGCCGCGGCGGCGAAGAGATCGAGACGCTGCGCGACGCCGGCGTCGCCTATTCCATCATTCCCGGGATCTCTGCGGGCCTCGGCGCCGCGGCGCAATTCGAGGTGCCGCTGACCTTCCGGCACGAGGCGCTCCGCATCTCCTTCCTCACCGCGCATAAGGCGCGCGATGCCGAAGTCGTCGACTGGTCGGCGCTGACCGATACGAAGATGACCGTCGTCGTCTACATGGGCATGACCGCGGCGCCGTCGATCCGCGACGGCCTGCTCGCGGCGGGCCGCTCGCCGGAAACCCCGGTCGGCGTGTTCGCGCGAGTGACGCGCCCCGACGCCAAGGCCGCGGTCGGCACGCTCGCGCGGTTGCCCGAACTGGTCAAACAGGTCGATGGCGGTCCCGCCGTTCTCATCATCGGCGACGTGGTCGCGCATTCCGCGCCCTGGAACCGATCCAACGTCACCCAACTGTTCTCCAACCAGATGTTCTCTGAATTGCTGAAGGCTGCCGAATGACCTCTCCGCTCGAACAAAAGAAAATCCGGATCACGGGCCCGTCGGTGGTCACCGCCAACCGCACCTGGGATGGTGCGGTGGTGTACCGGACCGCGCAAAAGGGCTGGTCCACCGAACTTTCCGATTCCGCGATCGTCAGCACCTCCGACGACGCCCGCGCGCTGCTGGCCGAAGCCACCGCCGACGACGTCGGCGCGGTCGGCCCCTATATCGCGCCGGTCGAGATCAAGGACGGCGGCAAGGTCAAGCCGGGCAATCTCCGCGAACAGATCCGCGCCAAGGGCGTCACCATCGACCTCCAGGTCCCCGCTTAAGGCGCCGGCGTAAGGTTCATCCATTATGTATGCATATGACGAACTCGACCGCACGCTGATCAACGAGCGTGTCTCGGAATTCCGCGATCAGGTGAAGCGCCGCCTCTCCGGCGAGCTCACCGAGGACGAATTCAAGATCCTGCGCCTGCAGAACGGCGTGTACCTGCAGCTGCACGCCTACATGTTCCGCGTCGCGATCCCCTACGGCACGCTGTCGACCAAGCAGCTGCGCCGGCTCGCCCATGTCGCGCGCCGCTACGACCGCGGCTATGGCCATTTCACCACGCGGCAGAACATCCAGTTCAACTGGATCAAGCTCGCCGAGCTGCCGGATGCACTGGCCGATCTCGCCGAGGTCGGCATCCACGCGATGCAGACCTCCGGCAACAACATGCGCAACGTCACCTCGGACCAGTGGGCCGGCGTCGCGCCAGGCGAGATCGAGGACCCGCGGATCTGGTCGGAGCTGATCCGTCAGCACACCACGCTGCATCCGGAATTCTCGTTCCTGCCGCGCAAGTTCAAGATCGCGATCACCGCCTCCGAGCACGACCGCGCCGCGATCAAGATCCACGACATCGGGCTGCGGCTGCACAAGAATGCCGACGGCGAGACCGGTTTCGAAGTGCTGGTCGGCGGCGGCCTCGGCCGCACGCCCTTCATCGCCAAGACCATCAAGCCGTTCGTGCACGGCCGCGACGTGCTGAGCTACATCGAGGCGATCCTGCGCGTCTACAACCAGTACGGCCGCCGCGACAACATCTACAAGGCGCGCATCAAGATCCTGGTGCACGAGCTCGGCATCGAGAAATTCGCCAAGGAAGTCGAGGAAGAGTGGAAGCAGATGGGCGACAGCGAGCTGCGGCTCGACCACGCCGCCATCGAGGAGGTCCGCTCGCGCTTCTCCTATCCGGCCTACGAAAAGCTGCCGCACATGCCGGACGAGCTGAAGCAGGCCGCGCATGACCCGCTGTTCGAGCGCTGGCGCAAGAACTCGGTGTCGCCGCACAAGGTGCAGGGCTATTCGATCGTGACGCTGTCGCTGAAGCCGGTCGGCGGCCCGCCCGGCGACGCCACCGCCGAGCAGATGGACGCGCTTGCCGATCTCGCCGACAAATATTCGTTCGGCGAGGTTCGCGTCGGCCACGAGCAGAACCTGGCGCTGCCGCATGTCGCCAAGCGCGACCTGCCGGCCCTGTTCAAGGCGCTCGACCGCCTTGGCCTCGCGACGCCGAACGTCAACCTCGTCACCGACATCATCGCCTGCCCGGGTCTGGACTATTGCTCGCTGGCCAATGCGCGCTCGATCCCGATCGCGCAGGAGCTGACGCGGCGCTTTGCCAACCACGACACCGCCGGCCTGATCGGCCGGCTCCACATCAACATCTCCGGCTGCATCAATGCCTGCGGCCATCACCATGTCGGCCACATCGGCATTCTCGGCGTCGAGAAGAACGGCGAGGAGTTTTATCAGATCACGATCGGTGGCCGCGCCGACGAGAACGCGCAGATGGGCACCCTGATCGGCCCGGCCGTTCCCTATGCGGAAGTCGCCGACGTGATCGAAGACATTGTCGAAGCCTATCTCGCGCTGCGCGACCGTCCCGAGGAGCTGTTCGTCGACACGGTGAAGCGTCTGGGCGTCGAGCCATTCAGGGAGCGGGTCTATGCCACTCGTTAAGCAGGGAAGAATCACGACCGATCTGTTCGTCCATGTCGCCGACGGCGCCGAACTGCCGGGCGACGGCGCGGTGCTGGTGACGGCGGAGCGCTTCCTCGCCGATCCGGAGGCGCTGCTGCGCCGTCCCGGCAAGGTTGGCGTGGTCTGGCCGAACAACCGCAATCTCGACGATCTCGTGCCGCATCTCGATCGTCTGGCCTCGGTCGCGCTGGTGTTTCCGACCTTCCGCGACGGCCGCGCCTACAGCCAGGCGCGCCTGCTGCGCGAGCGCTACGGCTATGACGGCGAGCTGCGCGCCACCGGCCAGGTCCTGCGCGACCAGTTCGTGTTCATGACCCGCGCCGGCTTCGACGCCTTCGAGGTCAAGAAGGATGCGGATGCCGACGCCTTCGCCGAGACCATGAAGCGCTACTCGGTGTTCTATCAGCCGACCGGCGACGGCCGCGTCACCGCGCTGAACCGCCGCATGCAGCAGCGCCATTCGGAGAGCGCCGGCCAGTGAGCACGCTTGCACCAGAGCTCGCGCAGCCGCAGGCGGGCGCATTGCCGTCCGCCGATGCGCTCGACCGTGCGCTGCGCACGGCCTCGCCCGCCGAGGTGATCGCCGCTGCGCTGGAGACGGTCGGCCGCGAGAAGCTGGCGCTGGTGTCGTCGTTCGGCACCGAGTCCGCCGCGCTGCTCAAGGTGATGGCGGATGTCGATCCGTCGATTCCCGTCGTCTTCCTCGACACCGGCTGGCTGTTCGAGGAGACGCTGGCTTATCGCGATACGCTGATCGAGGCGCTCGGCCTCACCGATGTGCGTTCGATCAAGCCCGACGAACAGGCGCTGGCGCAACAGGATCCGGATCGCGAGCTGTGGTTCAACGATCCCGATGCCTGCTGCCGCATCCGCAAGGTCGAGCCGCTGGCGCGCGCGCTAAAGCCGTTCGCCGGCTGGATCAATGGCCGCAAGCGGTTCCAGGGCGGTACGCGCGCCGACATTCCCGTGGTCGAGGATGACGG
This sequence comes from Bradyrhizobium ivorense, assembly GCF_900696085.1. Classification (GTDB taxonomy): domain Bacteria; phylum Pseudomonadota; class Alphaproteobacteria; order Rhizobiales; family Xanthobacteraceae; genus Bradyrhizobium; species Bradyrhizobium ivorense. The sequence continues at coordinate 1,377,954 of NZ_CAADFC020000004.1, read as the reverse complement.
CGTCAGATTGAAATTCAATCCATTCGCCAACGTCTCCCGCGAGGAGATCGAGGCGATCTACGCCCTTGCAAAACTCCCGCCGCATCCACTTGTCGCATCGGGATATCAGTCGGTCGGGTGTATGCCTTGCTCGAGCCGGTCCGCAGCCGGCGAGGATGCACGCGCTGGCCGCTGGCGTGGCCGGGCGAAGACCGAATGCGGCATCCATACGATGAAGATGTCGTAACAAAGCGTTTGCAGTGCGGTGACTTCGTAGCACAAGCGCGCTGCACGACAGAAAACAAAGAAAACCGGTTTCGTTGACTTACACCCGCTTCACCGCGAGTTATGTCAGGGTGTGTTCCCCTGACATTCCCGGGGTTGAATGGAGAGCAAGATGGTCCGTCGTATCCTGCCGCTGATCGCGGGGCTGTTGTGGGCAAGCTCGGCGTTCGCCGCCGACGTGTCGCTGCTCAACGTGTCCTACGATCCGACGCGCGAGCTCTATGTCGACTTCAACAAGGCGTTCGCCGCGGCCTATCAGAAGGAGACCGGCAAGAGCGTCGAGATCAAGCAGTCGCATGGCGGCTCCGGCTCGCAGGCGCGCGCGGTGATCGACGGGCTGCAGGCCGACATCGTCACGCTGGCGCTGGCCTACGACATCGATGCGATCGCCGGTAAGGGCCTGGTCGCGGCCGACTGGCAGAAGCGGCTGCCGCTCAACGCCTCGCCCTACACCTCGACCATCGTGTTCCTGGTGCGCAAGGGCAACCCCAAGGGCATCAAGGACTGGGACGATTTGATTAAACCGGGCGTCGCCGTGATCACGCCGAACCCGAAGACCTCGGGCGGCGCGCGCTGGAATTATCTTGCCGCCTGGGGCTATGCGCAGAAGAAGTATGGTTCTGCCGACAAGGCCAAGAAGTTCGTCGCCGATCTTTACCAGAACGTGCCGGTGCTCGACACCGGGGCGCGCGGCTCGACCGTCACCTTCGTCGAGCGCGGCGTCGGCGACGTGCTGCTCGCGTGGGAGAACGAAGCCTTTCTGGCGCAACGCGAATTCGGCAAGGACAAGTTCGAGATCGTGGCGCCGCCGCAGTCGATCCTGGCCGAGCCGCCGGTCGCCATCGTCGACACCGTTGCCGATAAAAAGGGCACCCGCGCGGTCGCCGAGGCGTTTTTGAAATACTGGTACACCAGGGAAGGCCAGGAGATCGCCGCGCGCAACTCCTACCGGCCGCGCGACCCCGAGATCGCCAGGGAGTACGAAAAATCCTTCGCCAAGGTTGAACTTTTCACCATCGACGACGTTTTTGGTGGTTGGACCAAGGCGCAGAAGGAGCACTTCGCCGAGGGCGGCATCTTCGATCAGATCTACAAGAACTGATCGAAATATCGGCGCATGATCCGGAAAAGTGTGACGCGGTTTTCCGATAAGATCATGCGTAGCCAACAGACTAAAGCGCGATGGATCGCGCTTTAGGTCGAACAGGGGGATTTGTGAGCACAGCGGTTGCACGGCGCAGTACCCTGCCGGGGTTCGGTCTCACCATGGGACTGACCCTGACTTGGCTCTCCGTCATTATCCTGATTCCGCTGGCCGGCCTGTTCCTCAAGACCTTCGAGCTTAGCCTCGACCAGTTCTGGGGCATCATCACCAGCCGCCGCACCCTGAATGCGCTGAAGATTTCGTTCGGGCTGTCGTTTGCGGCGGCCTGCGTCAATCTGGTGATGGGCACCATCATCGTCTGGGCGCTGGTGCGCTACCGCTTTCCGGGCCGACGGCTGTTCGACGCCATTGTCGACATTCCCTTTGCGCTGCCGACCGCGGTCGCCGGCGTCGCGCTGACGCAGCTGTTCGCGCAAAAGGGCTGGCTCGGCGCGCCGCTCGCCGAGCTCGGCATCAAGGTCGCGTTCACGCCGATCGGCATCTTCATCGCCATGGTCTTCATCGGCATTCCCTTTGTGGTGCGCACGGTGCAGCCGGTACTGATCGATCTCGATCCTGAGATCGAGGAGGCGGCGGCGAGCCTGGGCGCCAACCGCTGGCACACCGTATTCCGCGTCATCCTGCCGAGCCTGATCCCGGCGCTGCTCACCGGCTTTGCGCTGGCCTTCGCCCGCGCCATCGGTGAGTACGGCTCGGTGATCTTCATCGCCGGCAATCTGCCCAACGTCTCCGAGATCGCACCGCTGCTGATCGTGATCCGGCTGTCCGAATTCCGTTACGCCGACGCCACCGCGATCGCGGTGGTGATGCTGCTGGCCTCGTTCCTGATCATCTTCCTGATCAACCGCCTGCAGCGCTGGGCGCAAACCCGCATTCCCGCGCATTGAGGCCTTGCGATGTCGATGCAGACGGGATTGGTGACTTCGACCAGGCAGTTGCGGACCTACGCGCCCACGACCGACGTCAGCGTCGCGGCGCCGGCGCCGCGACTCGAGATCGTGCGCGCCCAGCCGGCCATGGCGCCGCGCAATTTGCGCACCGAGCCGGGGCCGATCCGCTTCATCATCATCGCGCTGGCGATCACCTTCCTCAGCGTGTTCGTCGTGCTGCCGCTGGTCGTGGTGTTCGCATCCGCCTTCTCGAAGGGCATCATGGCCTATCTCGCGGCGCTGGCCGAGCCCGAGGCGATGGCGGCGATCAAGCTGACGCTCGTGGTCGCCGCGATCTCGGTGACGCTCAACCTCGTGTTCGGGGTGATCGCGGCCTGGGCGATCTCGAAATTCGAATTCACCGGCAAGACCTTCCTGATCACGCTGATCGACCTGCCGTTCTCGGTCTCGCCGGTGATCTCCGGCCTCGTCTTCGTGCTGCTGTTCGGCGCCCAGGGTTTCTTCGGCACCTGGCTGCAGGCGCACAACGTCCATATCCTGTTCGCGGTGCCCGGCATCGCGCTGGCGACGATCTTCGTCACCTTCCCCTTCGTGGCGCGCGCGCTGATCCCGCTGATGCAGGAGCAGGGCACGCAGGAGGAGGAGGCCGCGATCTCGCTCGGCGCCTCCGGCCTGCAGACCTTCTTCCGCGTCACGCTGCCGAACATCAAATGGGGCCTGCTCTACGGCGTGCTGCTGTGCAACGCGCGCGCGATGGGCGAGTTCGGCGCGGTGTCTGTTGTCTCCGGCCACATCCGCGGCGAGACCAACACGATGCCGCTGCTGGTCGAGATTCTCTACAACGAATACCAGTTCGTCGCGTCGTTCGCGATCGCATCGCTGCTGGCGATGCTGGCGCTGATCACGCTGGTCATGAAAACCATTCTGGAGCGGCGGCTGGGCGAGACAGAGGTGGCCGATGGCGATTGAAGTCAAGAACATCGTGAAGACGTTCGGCAGCTTTGCCGCGCTCGACGACGTCGATCTCAAGGTCGCCGACGGCGAGCTGTTGGCGCTGCTCGGCCCGTCCGGCTCCGGCAAGACCACGCTGCTGCGGATCATCGCCGGCCTCGACTGGCCGGATTCCGGCGAAGTCGCGATCGACGGCGAGAACGCACTGACCCGCGGCGCCAGCGAGCGCCAGGTCGGCTTCGTGTTTCAGCACTACGCGCTGTTCCGCCACATGACGGTGTTCGAGAACGTCGCCTTCGGGCTGCGCGTGCAGCCGCGCGCGGTCCGCAAGGACGAGGCGACGATCCGCGCCCGCGTCAAGGAGCTGCTCGATCTGGTACAGCTCGACTGGCTCGCCAATCGCTATCCGAGCCAGCTGTCCGGCGGCCAGCGTCAGCGCATCGCGCTGGCGCGCGCGCTCGCAATCGAGCCGCGCATCCTCTTGCTCGACGAACCCTTTGGCGCGCTCGACGCCAAGGTGCGCAAGGAGCTGCGGCAATGGCTGCGCTCGCTGCACAATGAGATCCACGTCACCTCGATCTTCGTTACCCACGACCAGGAGGAGGCGCTTGAGGTCGCCAACCGCGTCGTGGTGATGGACAAGGGCAAGATCGAGCAGATCGGCTCGCCCGGCGAGGTCTACGACAATCCGGCCACCGCCTTCGTGCACGGCTTCATCGGCGAATCCATCGTGCTGCCGGTCGACGTTGCCGGCGACGCGGTGCGGCTCGACGGCCGTCCGCTCAACATCCCGGCGCTGGGTGCGGCATCCGGCGCGGCAAAACTGTTCGTCCGCCGCCACGACATGGCGATCGGCCCGGCGGGCTCAGGCGCGTTGGACGGCGCGATCCGCCACGTCCGCTCGTTCGGCCCGATCCAGCGCGCGGAAGTGGCGCTGGCCGGCGACGCAGGCAAGACCGTGATCGAGATCGATGCCCCCCGCGACCGCGAGCTGCAAGCCGGCGAAATCGTCTCCCTGCAGCCCCGCCGCTACCGGATCTTTGCCGCGCAGGATTAGGGGCCCGCTACTGGGTCTTCACCTCCCCTTGAAAAGGGGAGGTCGCTTTGCTCGCCAAGAGCAAAGCGGGTGGGGATCTGCTCTCTCCGCGGACACCGTCGCTTGGGGCCGCCCCCATCCCGACCTTCCCGCTTTCAGGGGGAAGGGGAAGCCACCCCGGATTGCGCTGCGCGCCATCCGGGCTATGCGTTCCTATCCGGGCTCCCCGACTAGCGCGCCTTGACCGGCCGGTTGCCGTGGCTGTCCTGAGGCACCCCGCGCTGCAGCGACATGTGGGAGTGAATGCCGAGCCAGCGCCCGTCGGCCTGACGCGCGAGAATGATGGTCGCACGCCCTGGCCGATCGAAGCGGCTGCCATCGGCCTGGAAGCCGGTACTGGTCCAGGGCGTGATCACTGTAGCCATGTTGCCGTCGGCGCTGGCCAGCACCACCGTGTTGGCGAGATCGAAGGCGAAATCCGCCGTGCGCGGCCAGACATTGTCCCATTGCATCTCGACCCAGCGCGCGCGGCCGCGGATCAGCTCCTGATAGGTGCCGAAGGAGATGATGTCGGAGTGCCAGAACGGGCGGGCGGCCGCATAATCCACCGCCCTGACGCAGGCGGAAAACCGTTCGAGCCAATCGAAGATCGATTGTGTCGTCGCCGGGTCGGCGATCGGCAGGGCGGCTTCCTGGCTCATCATCTTCCCCAACCCGACGGCAGTGCGGACCGACGGAGCCAGAAACGCACAACGGTGTCAACGGGATGGCCTGGTAGAGCGCGCGGCTCGATCCGGGCCGAAACCTCCCCTTGAAAAGGGGAGGTCGCTTTGCTCGGAAGAGCAAAGCGGGTGGGGATCCGCTCTCTCCGCGGACACCGTCGCTTGGGGCCGGACCCCCATCCCGACCTTCCCCCTTTCAGGGGGAAGGGGGAAGCAAAGGCCGGTAGCCCCCGAATGCCGGTAGGCCTCCGAATGACGGCTTTTGACCGCCAAAAGTTAGCCGCCGTTCACCATTCAGCCACGGTTGGTATGCAACAACGGCCGGCCAACTTGTGGGGGTTTTCAGACGTGAAACGGACGATGGTCGCCCTGTTCGGGCTACTGGTGCTTGCCGGCTGCGCCGCGGACACCAAGATCCCGGAAGAACCGGCCATGTATCTCAACATGGCACAGCCCGGCGCGGTGCTGGACAACCAGGCCGCGGCGATCCTGTTCTCCCAATACCGTCAGAACAACGGGCTGGGGACCATCGTGGTCGACCCCGACCTGGTCAGGCTCGCCGAGCAGCAGTCGCAGGCGATGGCCGCCCGCAACAAGATGGACCACGACGTCAAGGCCCCGCTCGGCAAGCGGCTGCAGGCCGGCGGCTATCCGGCAACGGTGGCGGTCGAGAACATCTCGGCCGGCTATCACACGCTGGCGGAAGCGTTTTCCGGCTGGCGCGATTCACCGCCGCACAAGGCCAATATGCTGAAGAGCGGTGTCACAAAAATGGGCATCGCGGCGGTCTATGCTCCCAACACCAAGTACAAGGTGTTTTGGACGCTCATTTTGGCGGCAACCTGATTTCGATAAATTCGGCGTGAGCGGATCCGGAAGAGTGTGATGCGGTTTCAGAAACGATCACGCTCAATAGGAGCTCATCTCGCAGATTGACGCCGCGCCCGACAGCCGCCACGCTGCGCCGCAACGTGTTTTCCTGACCGAACGGTTTCCAATGAATACCTCGGATTCCGCGCCGGACACGGCGCCCGCGCAAGCGCATCGCGTGCTCGTTCTGCAGGGCGGCGGCGCGCTCGGCTCCTACCAGGCCGGCGCCTTCCAGGCGCTCTGTCACGCCGGCTTCGAGCCGGAATGGATCGCCGGCATCTCGATCGGCGCCATCAATGCCGCGATCATCGCCGGCAACGAGCCGGCCAACCGGGTGCCGCGGCTCAAGGAATTTTGGGAGATGGTGTCCTCCCCGGTGTCGTGGAATCCGATTGCGAAGGGGGAGCGCGCCCGCTCGCTGTTCAACGAGACCAGCGCGGCCCTGATCGCGACCTTCGGCGTGCCCGGCTTCTTCACGCCGCGCATTCCGCCGGCGCCGTTCTGGCCGCCCGGCAGCTCGTCGTCGCTGAGCTATTACGACACCGCGCCGCTGAAGAAGACGCTGGAGCATCTCGTCGACTTCGATCGCATCAACGACCTGAAGACCCGACTGTCGGTCGGCGCGGTCGGCGTCACCTCGGGCAACTTCCGCTACTTCGACAATTACGAGTTCAAGAAGCTCGGCAAGAAGATCGGCCCCGAGCACATCATGGCCTCCGGCGCGCTGCCGCCGGGCTTCCCTTCCGTCGTGATCGAGGGCGAGCACTATTGGGACGGCGGCATCGCCTCCAACACCCCGCTCGACTTCGTGCTCGACGAGGAGACGACGCGCGATCTCCTGATCTTCCAGGTCGATTTGTTTTCCGCGCGCGGACCCTTGCCCGAGACGCTGCTGGAGGCCGCCGAGCGCGAAAAGGACATCCGCTATTCCTCGAGGACGCGGATGAACACCGACAAGAACAAGCAGATCCACAACGCCCGCATGGCGGTGCGCGACCTGATCGGCAAGCTGCCGGACTATCTGAAGAACGATCCGTCGGTCGAACTGCTGCGCAAGGCTTCCAAGGAGAACACCGTCACGGTGGTGCACCTGATCTACAAGAGCAAGAACTACGAGACCAATTCCAAGGACTACGACTTCTCCCATGTCGCGATGGTCGAGCACTGGGGCGCCGGTGTGCGCGACGTGCATTTGTCGATGCGTCACAAAGAATGGCTAGAACGGCCGCAGTCCGGGGAAACCATGGTGACTTACGACCTGACGGGAGACGAAGGAAAATCTCCCGCAAGCAAATAGGAGCGATCGACATGGGTACGTTGACAGGCAAGACCGCGGTTGTGACCGGCTCGACCAGCGGCATCGGATTGGCGATCGCGCGCGGCTTCGCGGGCGCCGGCGCCAATATCGTTCTCAACGGCATGGGCGTGCCGGCCGACATCGAGAAGGAGCGTTCCGGCATCGAGACCGACTTCAAGGTCAAGGCGGTGCATTCGCCGGCCGACATGACCAAGCCGGCCGAGATCGCCGAGATGGTCGCGCTCGGCGAGAAGACCTTCGGCTCGGTCGACATCCTCGTCAACAATGCCGGCATCCAGTTCGTCTCGCCGATCGAGGAGTTTCCGCCGGAGAAGTGGGAAGCCATCATCGCGATCAACCTGTCGTCGGCGTTCTACGGCATCCGCGCCGCCATCCCCGGCATGAAGAAGCGCGGCTGGGGCCGCATCATCAACACCGCGTCGGCGCACTCGCTGGTGGCCTCGCCGTTCAAGTCGGCCTATGTCTCGGCCAAGCACGGCATCGCCGGCCTGACCAAGACCGCTGCGCTGGAACTCGCGCAGCACAAGATCACCGTCAACTGCATCAGCCCGGGCTATGTCTGGACGCCGCTGGTCGAGCACCAGATTCCGGAGACCATGAAGGCGCGCAACCTGACCAAGGAGCAGGTCATCAAGGACGTGCTGCTCGCCGCGCAGCCGACCAAGGAGTTCGTGACCTCCGAGCAGGTCGCGGCACTGGCGCTGTTCCTGTGCAGCGACGACGCCGCGCAGATCACCGGCTCCAACTACTCGATCGACGGCGGCTGGACCGCGGAGTAATCCGCGCCGCCGATCGTCGGCCACAAGCAAAGGCCGGCCCTGATCGGATCAGGGCCGGCTTTCGTTATTGTGAGATGGGGAATTGATTTGGCGATCGCAGGCGCTGTCGTATCAGCGCTTCCCGAACGCCAGCACATGCAGGCCGAGCCGCGAGCGCACGACGTAGAACAACAAAATGGTCTCGAAGGTCAGCGACAGCGAGGTCGAGGCTGCCGCGCCCATGCCGCCGTAGCGCGGCACCAGCGCCATGCAGAGCCCGACATTCATGAAGAACGCGACGGCATAGGCCGCCGCGCAGATCTGCTGGTGGCCGAGCATGTTGAGCAGGCGCTCCACCGGCCCGATCGCCGAACGCACGATCAGCCCGATCGCGGCGACCAGCATGATGTCGTAGCCGCCGACGAAGTTCGGGCCGAACAGCCACAGCAGCGGCTTGCCGACCACGAGCAGGGCCGCGGTAGCGAGCAGCGACGGCCAGAACGTCCATTTGATCGCGTGCGCGACATAGGCCGACAGCCGATCCTTGTCGCCGAGCGCGTTGTATTCGGCGAAACGGTGCGCCGTCGTCGCCGCCATCGCGTAGTGGATGAAGGAGACCAGCGCCAGCGTCTTGACCACGGCGAAGTAGACGCCGACCTCCTCGGACGGGCGGAACTGCTGCAGCATCAGCACGTCGGTGTAGGACAGCAACTGGTAGAAGCTCTCGACCAGCAGGATCGGCAGCGAGGTCGCCAGCCAGCCCTTGACGTCGTGGGCCTTCTCGCCGGGCTCGATATGGCTGACGAGGCGGCGGTTCAGCACGATCATCTGGCCGATCATGGAAATCCACACCGCCGCGGCGCTCGCCGCCATCGCTGCGGTGGCGCCGAGATTGAGGCCGAGCGCCAGCGCGCCGGCGGTTAGTCCGATGATCAGCCCCTGGCGGATGATGAATTGCGGCATCAGGCCGAGCTGCATCCAGTCGTGCGAACGCGCGATGCCGTCCTGGGTGTTGGCGACGACGAAGGCCGGCAGCGTCAGGCAGCCGATATAGAGCGGCACGATCGAATTGGGATCCATCCAGGGCGACAGCAGATGGACCACGCCGGCCAGCAGCAGCGCGATGATGCCGGAGGACGCCAGCGTCAGCCAGCGGCCGCCGGAGAGGAAGCCGCGCAGCAGCGCCAGTTCGCCGCGGGTGCGGTACTCCGGAATGATCTTCTGCGCCGACGGCGCGATGCCGAGGTCCAGCATGCTGCCGAGCAGCAGCACCCAGGTCCAGACATAGACATAGATGCCGTAGTCCGAGGCGCCCATCCAGCGCGCCAGCAGGATCTGCGCCAGATAGGCGATCGCGGCGCTGATGACGCGGATGATGAAGATGGTGCCGGCGAGCCGCTTGGTGACGGAGGCCTCGTGGCTGCCGCCGAGCAGGCCCGCAACGAGCCCGCGCAGGCGCGCGAGCGGGCCTGCCGGCGCGGGAGTTGCGGATTGGCTCTGAATCACGGCCACAGCGGAAATTCCTCATATCGCCGGCAAAGCGGCGACAATGCCGTGACCTATCAACGAAACGTTAAGATTAGGTTGGACGCACCCCGCTGTCGTCCCGGCCTAGGCCGGGACGACCGGGAGGGTCAATTCAAATTGATATTGAATTCGTAGGCCTTGTCGCCGCCGACCAGCGTCAGCTTCAGCGCGGCGCCGTCGGCCTTGGCACCCGGCGGCAGGCCGTCGAGCTCGAAGGCGAAGCGCTTCACGCCCGATGGCGCGTGCTCGACGAGCTTTGGCACCGGGAGCGCCCAGTCCGGCGTCGGGCCCTCGACAAACAGGCTGAGATCCTTGCCCTCCGGCGCGGCGACATCGACCAGCACGTTCTTGCCGTCGCGCTTGACGTCGCGGATGGTGAACGGGATCGGGTCGCCGATATTGGCCGGCTTCGGCACCGCATTGAGGGCTTCCGACAGCGTCGCGTCCTCGGTCGAGGCGACGCTCGCGAACGCGAGCTCGGCCTTGGCTTCCACCGGCACGCACAGTTTTTCGCACACCGCGTAGTTGATGTCGGCGCGCAGGACCAGCGGCTTATCCGGATTCTTGGCGACGATGCGCAGCGGCAGCACCACCTGCTTCTTGTAGCCGAGCGAGGTGCCGCCGGCGCCGTCGTCGAATTGCCGCGGCGCCGGCCACATCACCGTGACAGCCTCGACATTGTCCGACTTGGAGAAGTCGAAGCGCGGCGGCACGCCGGAATCGCCCGGCGTCCGCCAATAGGTCTTCCAGCCGTCCTGCAGCTTGAAGGCGATGCCGCCGAGCAGCACCGCGCCGCTGCGCGATCCCGCGATCAGCCGCACCGCCGAATGCGTATCCTGCTGCCACGGCGATGCATCGTCGGCGCGCACCTCCGCTGCCATACATGCGACGGAAAAAATGGCGGCGACGCGAATTGTGGCCCGCAGCGGAACTGTGACGATCATGAGACGTCTTTACCTGCAACTTTCGTTGCAAACCATTGAATTGCTTGTGATGCACCGCCGTGCGCGGCGCGATGGTTGATTGACAGAACGGCCACCCAATATCAGGATGCCAAATCAGCAGGAGAGGCCTCTGCGGATGAGCCCTGAAGGCAAAACAGGCAAGACGCGCAGGACCGCCCCCGGCAGAGGCGCCGGGCTCGGCCATAACGCGGCCGACGAGGGCTATCTCGATGGCCAGTTGCTGATCGCAATGCCTGTGATGAGCGACCCTCGCTTCGAGCGCTCCGTGATCTACATGTGCGCCCATTCCTCCGAGGGCGCGATGGGCATCATCGTCAACCGCCCGGCCGGCAGCATCGATTTCCCCGGCCTGCTGGTTCAGCTCGACATCATCCAGAAGGCGGACCAGATCAAGCTGCCGGAAAATGCCGAGATGATGAAGGTGATGAAGGGCGGCCCGGTCGACACCGGCCGGGGCTTCGTGCTGCATTCGAGCGACTTTTACATCCAGGATGCCACGCTGAACATCGACGACGACATCTCGCTGACCGCGACCGTCGACATCCTCAAGGCGATCGCCAGGGGCGCCGGCCCCAAGCACGCGATCCTCGCGCTCGGCTATGCCGGCTGGGGCCCGGGCCAGCTCGAGACCGAGATCCAGCACAATGGCTGGCTGCACTGCGACTCCGATCCGGACCTGATCTTCGGCGCCGACGTCGACGAGAAGTATTACCGCGCCTTGCGCAAGATCGGCATCGATCCCGGCATGCTCTCCAACGAAGCCGGCCACGCGTAGCTGTCTCCATCCTAGCGTCATCCCGGCCTTCGCCCCAGGGCATGCACACATCCGTGCGAGGGCTTACAGGTCAGGAAGGCACAACCGGATGGGTTCCCTCCCCCCTTGCGGGGTCCGAGGCGAGCGGAGCTCGCTCTCGAGGTTAGGGAGAGGGGTAAGCCGCGCGGGCGGTGTTTTTGGCTTACCCCTCTCTCCAACTCTCCCCCGCAAGGGGGGAGAGAGCCCTCCTACCTCCCGTGCAGCCCTAAGCAAAGATCGGCTGAGTGATGAGTGAGAAAGCAGGGACGACGGCCATAGGTTTGGCCACGAGGGCGGCTAGCTACTCCGCCGCTTCCTGCGCCACCGTCGGCTGCGTGCCGGCCACCGTGGCGCGGCGCATGTCGCGGGGCTGCGACTGATCGTAGCGGCGCACGCGGTGCACGGTCTGGCGGTTGTCCCACATCACGAGGTCATGCACCGTCCATTTGTGCACGTAGACGAATTCGCTCTGCGTGGCGTGCTCGGTGAGGTCGCGCAGCAGCACCCGTGCCTCCGGCACGCTCATGCCCCGGATCGCGCCGGCATGCGACGACAGATACAGCGACTTGCGGCCGTGCACCGGATGGGTGCGCACCAGGCGCTGCAGCACCGGCTTGAACATCTCCTTCTCTTCGTCGCTGTAATCGAGGAAGCCGAGCGAACCGCGCGAATACATCAGTGAGTGCTCGCAGATCATGTCCGCGATCTCCGCCTTGGTCTCGTCGTCGAGCGCGTCATAGGCGGCACGCATGTCGGCGAATTCGGTGTTGCCGCCCTTCGGGTTGACCACGCGCGCCGACAGCAGTGAGAATTTTGCCGGGATCGGGCGGAACGAACTATCGGAATGCCACAGGCAGTTGCCGAGGTTGAACAGATGGGTGCGGTGATCCTTCGGCAGCGGCTTGCCGTCCTTGCCGAGGTTGCCGACGTCATTGAGCCCGGAGGTGAGGCGGTAGTCTTCCTTCTTGGTCACGGTGCCGCCGCGGGATTTTTCCCGCTCGCCGAAATTCAGCGCGAAGGCCATCTGCTGATCGTCGGTGATGTCCTGTCCGTGGAAGATCAGCACGGCGTATTTGTCCATGCCGGCCTCGATGTCTTCGGCCTCCTGCTTGGTCAGCGGCTTGCGCAGATCGACGCCGGACACCTCGCCGACGAAATGCTTGTGCAGCTGCCGGATCAGGACGGTCATGGCACATCTCCCCTGCGCGGGCGGTTTGTCCCGCTTCGTTTGCAGGGAAGGCTACTCGCGGCGCGCCGCCTGTCAACGCTTCGCCGCCGCGCGCGGATCAGGCATTCCGCGCCATCAACCCGCCGTCGACCGGAATCACGGCGCCGGTCAGGAAGGAGGCGGCGGGCAGGCACAGGCTGAGCGTCATGTGCGCGACCTCTTCCGGATCGCCGTAGCGCAGAAGCGCGGTGCGGCGCTTGGCGTAGAGGGTCTTGTGCTCCTCGGAGATGCGGTCGGTGATGGCGGTGCGGATCGGCCCCGGGCAGATGCAGTTCACGGTGATGCCCTCGCGTCCCAGTTCCACCGCGAGCGAGCGAGTCAGGCTGGCCACGCCGCCCTTTGCCGCGGAGTAGGGGCTGTGCAACGCGGTCGCGCCCAGCGCCTCGGTGGAGGCGATGTTGACGATGCGCGGCGATCGCGACTTGCGCAGATAGGGCAGCGCGGCGCGGATGATACGCGGATGCGCCGTCAGCATCACGGCGATGCCCTTGGCCCAGGCGTCCTCGTAGGCGGGGTCGTCGATCGCAACGCGTACCGAGATGCCGGCATTGTTGACGATGATGTCGAGCCCGCCGAAATGCGCGGCAACATCGTTGACGACCTTCGTGATCGCATCGCGGTCGGCAACGTCGAGCGTCCACGCCTTTGCCGAGCCGCCACCTGCTGCGATCTCTCTCGCCACAGCCTGCGTGCCCTCTTCGGTCAGGTCGGTGACGGCGACATTGGCGCCTTCATCGGCGAACACGCGCGCGGTGGCGCGGCCCATGCCGCTGGCGGCTCCCGTGACGAGAACGGTGAGGCCCTTCACCGAGCGGCTGAGCTGCTTGAATTCGGACATGACGGACCCCGCTGATTTTTTGGCGCGTTGTGAGACCGGCAAGGCTGGCATCGATCCTCCGGCAGGTCAAACCGACGGCGTGATCCGCCCGCTGCAGTAGCGGGTTAACGCAAGTCCGGCGTTGGCTTTTCAAAAAGGATCGTGCTCAATCAAGAAAAGGGCAAACGACAAGGAGACGCGCGATGAACGAGCTCGATTTCTCAGGCAAGCAAGTGCTGGTGGTCGGCGGCTCCAGCGGCATCGGCAACGGTATCGCGCAGGCGTTCCGCGCCAAGGGCGCGCGCGTTGGCGTCTGTGGCACCCGCGCGCAGGCGAGCGATTATTCCGCCGAAGACGGCTCGGATCTCGCAGGCCTCATTTATGCGCAGCTCGACGTCAGCGATCCGCAGGCGGTCGCAGCGTTCAAGCCGTCGTTCGATCGACTCGACGTGCTGGTGCTGGCGCAGGGCGCGGTGATTTACCGCCGCGGGGAATTTCAGATGGACGGTTTTCGCAAGGTGATGGAAGTCAACCTGATGAGCCTGATGGCTTGCGCCACCAAATTCCACGAGATGCTCGCTGCCGCCAAGGGTTCGCTGATCATCGTGAGCTCGACCGCGGCCTATCATTCCACCATGGGCAATCCGGCCTACAACGCCTCGAAGACCGGCGCGATGGGACTGACCCGCACGCTCGGCGAGGCCTGGGCCGAGGACGGCATCCGCGTCAACGGCATCGCGCCCGGCCTCGTCGACACCAAGATGACCAAGGTGACGACGGCAAATCCGAAGCGGCTGGAAGGCGCGCTCGAGCGCATTCCGTTGCGGCGGCTCGGCACGCCCGCCGACATGGCCGGCGCCGCGTTGTTCCTGGCTTCGCCGCTCGCCTCCTACGTCGTCGGCCAGACCATCATCGTCGACGGCGGGCTGATCCTCTAGCCGAGGAACAGGCGCAGGGTTCGCAGGTTAGCTCCCCGATAGATGCAGGGAGTTTCCATAATGGACAAGGATCGGATTTTTGGGACGGCGAAGGAGTTCGCGGGCAAGGCTGAAGGCGCCGTCGGCGATATGACGGACGACAAGCAGACGCAGGCTTCGGGCCGCGTGCGCGAGGCGGCCGGTGCCGCGCAGGACCTCTACGGCCAGGCCAAGGATACCGTGCGCGATGCCGCTGACACCGCGGCCAGTTACGCCAAGGATGCCTATGAGCATCGCGGCGAGACCATCCGCTCAGGACAGAAGGCGATGGCGCAGACCGTGCAGGACAATCCGCTCGGTTCGCTCTTGATCGCCGGCGGCATCGGCTTTGCGCTCGCGCTGCTGATGACCCGCCAGCCGCGCCGTCCGCCGCCATCGCGCTGGCGCTATTACGGCTGAGCTGCGGAGGACGGTTTACGCTGCGCTAATCCGCCCTACAGTCTATCCGCGTCATTGCGAGGAGCGGCAGCGACGAAGCAATCCATCTTTCCGCGCGTAGGGAACAATGGATTGCTTCGCGGAGCCTGTCATCGGGCGGCGCTTCGCGCCGACCCGTTGGCTCGCAATGACGTGGATGAAGCGCAGCGTGCCTACTGCACCGCGTTGCTCGGCACCGATGCCGAGCGGCCGACATTGCCCGGCGGGCGCGGTGGCCGCGGCGGCGCCAACGGCCGTTGTTGCGGCTGTGGCCCGCCGAAGCCGAAGAAGTCGCGCAGCCACGGTTGCTGCTGTTGCGGCGGCGGGGCCTGCGCCGGACGGAAGATCCGCTTCTGCGCCGGCTTCTGCGGGGCCGTGATGATCGAGCCATCGGGCGCGATCGCGGTGGTCGAGGGCGGCGGGTTCGCCGGCGCTGCCGGTGCGGCCGGCGTGGTCGCGGCGACCGGCACGTCGCCCTTGGCCTGCTCGCGGCCGATCTCGCGGCGCGGCCAGGCAAAATCATCGGCGCGGCCGGCGGGTGCCGCCAGCGCCTCACCCTTCACCAGCGTGCGCGCGGCGAGCGCATCGACGGCGGCGGGCCGCGAGCCCGGTCCGCCGAGCAATTGATCGGTGCCGATCGAGGAGGCGACCAGCGGCAGCACGGGACCTGCCAGCGGACGCGGCGACGGCTTGCCGGGCTCGGCACTGGTGTCGGGCGTTGCGGGTTCGCTCGGCAGCGCGATCGGCCCGGTGCGCACCGCGAGCAGCCGCGTCACCTCGCGCTCGACATAATGCGCGAGCTTGCGCGCGCCGGCCTTGGTGAAGAACACGCCGTCATAGGTGCGCAGCGTGCGGGGCTGGCCCTCGAAGTCCGGGCCCTTCTGCATGAAGCGGCCGGCCTCGTCGACGAAGCCGTCCCAGACGTCGACATAGGTGATGCCGGCCTTGCCGGCGGCGTCGCGATACAGCGCGTCGAGGAACAGCATGTCCGACGTGCCCTTCTGGCCGCGGATCGCGGGCAGCCCGACCCACAGCACCGGCACGCCCTTGCTCTTCAGCACGTTGATCATCTCCTCGATCTTCTTGCTGTAGAGCTCGACCCAGCGGTCGTCGCGGAATTCGTAGAGCCCGTTCGGCGAGCGCGCGGCCTTGTCGTGCGTGGCCTGCGCGTCGTTATCGGCGTCGTCCTGCGGCAGGTCGGTGTCGACCGGCCTGTCGTCACCCTTGGCGGCTGCATCTGGCTTGTCGCCGGGTTTTGCATCCGGCTTGGCGCGGGCGTCCTTCTTGTCCTTGTCGTCCTTCTTGTCGGTCTTCTTCTCCACCACCGGTTCGCGAAGGGACGTGCGGTCGTTGAGGCCGAGCATCACCACGATCGCGTCGGGCTTTTCGGTCGCGAGAATGCCCCTGGCGGCGGCGGCCCAGTCGGCCGGATCGCCCTTGGGCTGATAGCGGATCAGGCCCGACACCGTCTTGTGCTTGCGGATCACGCCCATGTCGGGCTGCTCGGAATAGGCGTCCTCGAGGCCATAGGCGAGCCAGTCGGCCATGGCGTCGCCGAGCACCAGCACGTTGCGCTCCGCCGTGGTTTCGCGCTTGGCCGGCGGTGGCGCCCGCGAAAAATCCTCGCGCGGCCGCTGCGGCTGCGCTTGCTGCGGCCGCTCCTGGAACGGCTGGAAGAAGTCACCTCCGAACCAGCCGCCACCGCCCCGCTGCTGCGGCGGCGCGTGGCGCTGCTGTGGCGGCGGCGAGCCGAAGCCCGGGAAGTTGAAGAACTGGGCCGAGGCCGGCTGCGCGATGCCGATCAACAGCGCGAGCGCAACCGCCAGCGCGACCAGCGGGCCGGCTTCGGTGAAGACGCGCAAAAATGATCTTGGCTTCGGCATCGAGAGGTCGGGTCGCTGTTCCGGACGTGCCCAGCATACTAGCGGAATCGGGCCGCAAGCGGGCAGCTTTTCCACCATAAATCGGGTCGGTCCGGCCGCCGTCAAGGCTGGCAGTAAATATCGGATTTCACGGTTACTTTCGCGGGCAGGGGCGTCAGATGCCGTCGCCCAAACCTCCCCTTGAAAAGGGGAGGTCGCTTTGCTCGCAGAGCAAAGCGGGTGGGGATCTACTCTCTCCGGATAAAGCGTCGCCTGCGGCCGACCCCCATCCCAACCTTCCCCCTTTCAGGGGGAAGGGGAAGACAGCTCCAACCAGGCTACGGCCCTACCGTCCCCGGAGCCGGTCCAGCACCTCGGAGGTGGCAAATCCGTCGGCCGGCGCCCCGATGGACGCCTGGAAGCCGCGCAGGGCTTCCCTGGTCTGGCCGCCGAACTGGCCGTCGGGCGTGCCCTTGTAGAAGCCGCGCTGGGCCAGCAGCTGCTGCAATTCGAGCCGCTCGGCGCGCGACAGCACCCGTTCCTGGCGCGGCCAAGGCTGCACGAAGGGCGGTCCGCCGCGCAGCCGGTCGGCGAAATGGCCGATCGCCAGCGCATAGGCCTCGGCCGGGTTGTATTTCATGATGACGCGAAAGTTCTGCAGCATCAGGAAGCCGGGGCCCTCGGCGCCGGCCGGCGCCAGCAGATAGGCCTTTTCGGCAGGTTGCGGGAACGGCTGACCGTTGGCGCGCTTCAACCCGAGATGCTCCCATTGCGACAGCGGCATCGCCTTGGCGCGGTCGGCCAGCATGAAGTTGAAGTTTTGCGGCAGCACGACCTCGTAGCCCCAGCGTGCGCCGGTCTGCCAGCCATCCTTCTTCAAATTGTTCGCGGTCGAGGCGATCAGGTCGCTCGGATCGTCGACGACGTCGCGGCGGCCGTCGCCATCGCCGTCGACGGCGTAGCGCTTGAAGGCGGTCGGCATGAACTGGGTCGGACCGAACGCGCCGGCCCAGGAGCCGCGCAATTGCTCCGGGCGAAGATCGCCGCGGTTGAGGATCTCCAGCGCGGAGAGGAATTCGTCCTTGAAATAGGCTTGGCGGCGGCCGATGCAGGCCAGCGTCGCGGTCGACTGCACCACGCTGCGGTCACCCACCTGGGTCGAATAGTTCGACTCGATGCCCCAGATCGAGGCGATGATGTAGCGGTCGACGCCATAGGCTTTTTCAGTCGCGTCGAACTGCGGCTTGTATTTTGCGAGGATCTCGCGGCCCTTGGCCAGCCGCGCGTCGCTGACCAGGATGTCGAGATAGTCCCAGATCGCCTTGGTGAATTCAGGCTGTGAATCCAGAAGATCCATGATGCGCAGATCGGGCTGTAGCCCGGCGGTGAAGCGCTCGAAGTTCTCCCGGCTGATGTTGCGCCGCGCGGCGTCCGGCCACATGCCTGCGACGCAGTTCTGGAAATTCCCGGCGGCCTCGCGGATCGCGGCCGCAGTCATCAGCGGATGGCCGGAGGCGCCGTCCTCGCCGCTCCATGGCGGCGGCGCGCCGTCCTGACCGGTCGCGCCTTGTCCGGTTGCGGCCTGCGGCGGCGTCGCGTTCTTCGAGAAGATGCTGTCGATCAGGTTGGTCAGGCCGTTGCCTGACGATTGCGCGCGCACCGCGCCCGGCAACAGCAGGGCCAGCGCGATCAGACTCACGCCGAAAAAATTGGTCCGCAATGTTCCGGTCGAGCGCATTCGCGTATGCCTGTCAAAAAGGGTGCTGTTCCAGAAGGCCCCGGCACGGTTTCCAATAACTTAACAACGGCGAAATTCTGTTGGCCGCGGGATTTGCCCCGGTGGAACAGCGGAATTATGCCGCACCACACATCCGCCTTTGTTAGCGGGTGCAAAACGGGTTACCACTGATGCGATCGACTTCGCATACCCCCAACCATTGCAAGGCTTACGACAATCCCATGAAGATCCGCAAAGCCGTATTCCCCGTCGCCGGCCTCGGCACCCGCGTGCTGCCCGCCACCAAGGCGATGCCGAAGGAGATGCTGACCATCGTCGACAAGCCGCTGATCCAGTATGTGGTCGACGAGGCGCGGGAAGCCGGCATCGAGCACTTCGTGTTCGTCACCGGCCGCAACAAGGGCGTGATCGAGGATCATTTCGACCGCATGTTCGAGCTCGACACCACGCTTGCACAGCGCGGCAAGAAGACCGAGCAGGAGATTCTGGCCGAGAGCCAGCCCGCAGCCGGCGCGATGAGCTTTACCCGGCAGCAGTCGCCGCTCGGGCTCGGTCACGCCGTGTGGTGCGCGCGCGACATCGTCGGCAACGAGCCGTTCGCGGTGGTGCTGCCGGACGAGCTGGTGCTGAACACGCCGGGTTGCCTGAAGCAGATGATCGAGGCGGCGAGCGCGCTGGGCGACAAGTCCAACGTGATCGCGGTCGAAGCGGTGCCGGACGAACTCACCCATCAATACGGCATCTGCAGCGTCGGCAAACGTACCGGCAGGATTTTCGAGGTCGATGCCATGGTGGAGAAGCCGCCGCAGGGCACCGCGCCCTCCAACCTCTCGATCACCGGCCGCTACATTCTGCAGCCGGAGATTTTCGACATCCTGGCCACTCAGGAGCGCGGCGCAGGCGGCGAGATCCAGCTCACCGACGCCATGATCGGGCTTGCCAAGACGCAGAAATTCTACGGCGTCGAGTTCGAAGGCGAGCGCCATGATTGCGGCTCCAAGGCCGGCTTCCTCCGCGCCAACATCGCCTTCGGCCTCAAGCGCCCCGACCTGCGCGACGGGTTGCGTGCCGAGATGAAGAAGTATCTGGGGGAGTGAGGCGTTGTTGCGTGGAGCGCGCGGTAAGTTTGCGCTCTTGCTCCGCGTCGTAAGGGAGCACCCTGGCTGGGCTCCCTCCCCCCTTGCGGGGGAGGGTTGGGGAGAGGGGT
Organism: Bradyrhizobium ivorense; assembly: GCF_900696085.1. Lineage (GTDB taxonomy): Bacteria > Pseudomonadota > Alphaproteobacteria > Rhizobiales > Xanthobacteraceae > Bradyrhizobium > Bradyrhizobium ivorense. The sequence continues at coordinate 1,358,449 of NZ_CAADFC020000004.1, read as the reverse complement.
GCCGCTTGCTCCGCTGCTGATCTGGAGGAGCGCACGCTTCCGCGAGTGCTTGATTTGTTGATTGGCGCTGCCCGATGTCTCGCATCGCGCCCGGGGCCACCCCTCTCCCCACCCTCTCCCGCAAGGGGAGAGGGAGCCTGACGAGTGTGCTCGCCTCACTTGTCGGCGCTTCAGCCGGTCAGGCCGCGCTTCTGCTCTGCTCTTCCGAGCGGTGCTGTTCGGCCTTCCATGCGTCGAGGTCTCCCGGCAGCAGCTCGGGTTCCAGTGCGACTTCTTTCCGCGGGCCGAAGGCCAAGCCAATGAGCCCAACCAGCACGAGGAGGGCTCCGGCAATGATCAACCAGTGCGGCAATTCCAACAATGGCATGGCGACACCTCGCTGCCGTTGATGAATACACACCTGCAAGTATCAGCTTACGCCGGCCGGCCGCCTATCGCCATATACCATCTTGGTTAATGCCGATGCTGCCGGTTCCCTCCTGGGCGCTGATCATCTTGCGCGGCCGCGCAACGTCCGGACGTGAAGCCGGGCGCTTACGCCACCAGCGCGATTTTCGGCGCGGTGGCGAGCACCGACTGGTTGCGGCCGTTGGCCTTGGCGGCGTAGAGCGCCTTGTCGGCTGCCTCGACCAGATCGGCCCATTGCTGGCCGGCGGCCGGCCGCATGCTGGCGACCCCGATGCTCACCGTCGTGATCAGCTCGCCCTCGCACCATTGCTCGACCTTGCCGCGGATGGCCTCGGCTATGCCGAAGGCCTCGAGCGCGCTGGCGCCGGGCAGCAGCACCGCGAATTCCTCGCCGCCGAACCGCGCCGGGCAGTCGCCGGCGCGGCGCACCGCGTCCGAAATGCAGATTGCGATCCCGACCAGCACCTGGTCGCCGGCCTGGTGCCCGAAGGTGTCGTTGTAGGCCTTGAAATGATCGGCATCGATCATCAATAGCGCGACGGATTGGCCGTGCCTGATGGCGCGGCGCCACTCCAGCTCGATCTCGGTGTCGAACTTGCGCCGGTTCTTCAGCCCGGTGAGGGCGTCGGTGGTCGCGAGCTCCTCGAGCTTGTCTTCGGCGTCGGCGCGGCGGCTGATCTCGCGTGCCAGCACCAGCGCCGTCGAGAGCACGAACAGGATCAGCGCCGCCATGATCGAGCCGATCCGGATCGCCTCGGTATGCCAGAGCCGGAACACGGCCTCGAGCGGTTTGCCGACCACGACATAGAGCGGGCCCGAGCTGCTGCGCCGGACATAGAGCCGCGGCGTATCGTCGACCGGGCCCTTGCCGGCGTAGGCGCCGCCTGGCTTCAGGTTGTCGGACTTCCAGTCCAGCGCCTCCGCGAGGTTCTTGCCGATGACGTCGAGATCGAACGGCGTGCGCATGATGATGGTGCGGTCGTTGCGCAGCACCGTGATGGTGTCGCCCGGCGTCAGGTTGAGCCGGCCGAACAGTTCGTGGAAATAGCTGAAGCGGATCGAGCCGACGACGACGCCGAGGAAGCGGCCGTCCTCGTCGGTGATGCGCCGGCTCAGCACGATGGCGTAGGCACTGCGATGCAGCATCGGCCGGCTGACATACAGCCCGGTATCGGGATGGTCGCGGTGAACCGTGAAATACTCTTCATCGCGGCGGTTCTCCGGCCGCGGGTCGAGGCTTGCGGCGTCGATCGTGAGGTTGCCGTCGGCATCGAACACCTGGATCGCGCCGAAATGCTTGGCGGTGGCGGCGTGGTCGAACAGGATCAGATGACGGAGCTCTTTGGAGACGTTGCGGATCTCCGGCATCTCCAGATTGCTGGCGACCGCGCGCAGCGACAGATCGTAGAGCTCGATGTTGCGGCTGATGTCGGCGTCGATGCCCGAGGCGAGGTTTTCCAGCGTGCGGCGGGCCAGTTCCTCCTCGCCGCGGCGCATGTCGAACATCACGCCGGCGCAGATCGCGGAGAAGCCGAGCACGGTCGCAATCGACGAGACGATCAGCAGCCGGGCCGATATCCGCCAGCGCCGCCTCGCGTCTTTTCCCCGCCGAAATGCCATGTCCGACTCCAAGAGCGTGATCCGGAAAAATGTGCAGCGGTCTTCCCGAAAAGATCATGCTCAAACAAAAAGCTGGAGTGGGATGATGCTTCGAAGGAAAAGTCATCACGCTCCAGGCGCCGTCATGCATCGGGAAACCTTGTTGTCGCCTTAAGTGGCGACAGCGGCCGCCGAATGGGTTAACGGGTGGTTGCCGGGATTGTTTATCTTGTTCACCGAGGGCTGTTGTGAACGACTACGACGCGCTGCGCGACTACCTGAAGAAGCAGCACCTGCCCGAATTCGTGCTGACCTTCGAGGAGATCGAGGCGATCATCGATGCGGCGCTGCCGCGCGCCGCGCAGCGGGCGTCGTGGTGGGATACGCTACGCAGCCCGCAGGAGAAGATGCCGCAGCGCGAGGCCTGCCTCGACGGCGGCTACATCGCCACCCGCCAGGCCGACGGCAACAGCGTGAAGTTCAAGAAGATGCCGAAGCCGCGTTAGCAGCGCCACCTCAGACTGTCATCGCCCGGCCTGTGCGCAATTGCGCAGATGGACCGGGCGATCCAGTATTCCAGAGACAGTCGTTATTGAGCCGATAGGCCGCGGCGTACTGGATCGCCCGGTCAAGGCCGGGATGACAGCGGTAGGCGAGTGGGCAGGTAACCTGCCTTCGACCTGACTAGCTCGCGGCTTCGAGCCGTTTCTCGGTGAGCGGCCGCGGCGGAAGTGCGCTCCCTCACCCCGTTCTTACGGGGTCGAGACGAGCGAAGCTCGCTCTTAGAGGGTTGGGGTGAGGGGCTGTCTCCTCGTCAACGGTGACAAGATCATCCGCGGAGGCTCCCCCTCACCCGGAATTCAAGCTGCGCTTGAATTCCGACCTCTCCGCGCAGGCGGGGCGAGGTGAAGGGGCAGGTCGCTCAATCGACTAGCTCGCGGCCTCCAGCCGTTCCTCGGTGAGCAGCCGCGTCGCGGCGTCGGCGTCCATCGGCTCGCCGAAGGCAAAGCCCTGCGCGTATTCGCAGCCGAGCTGGTAGAGCTCGACGGCGTCCGAGTCGGTCTCGGCGCCTTCCGCGACCACTTCCATGCCGAGATCGTGCGCCAGCGCGATGATCGATTTCAGGATCACCGGGCGGGTGCCGCGGCTGGTGGTGCGGACAAAGGACTGGTCGATCTTGATGGTATCGAACGGGAAGCGCTGCAGATAGGACAGCGAGGAGTGGCCGGTGCCGAAATCGTCGAGCGACAGCCCGGTGCCGAGCTCGCGGATCCGCGCCAGCATCTGCGCGGCGTGCTCGGGGTTCTCCATGACCAGCGATTCCGTCAATTCAAGCTTCAGCGTGCCGCGCGCCACCGATGAGCGCGACAGCACGGTGCGGATGTCGTGGATCAAATCGTGGCGCAGCAATTGCCGCGAGGAGACGTTGACGGACGCGAAGATCGGATCGCGGGCGCGCATCGCGCGCTGCCAGACCGCGAGCTGGCGCGCGGTCTGGTCCATCACGAACATGCCGAGATCGACGATCAGGCCGGTCTCCTCGGCGACATTGATGAACTCCGACGGCGACATCCGGCCGAGCTTGGGATGATCCCAGCGCGCCAGCGCCTCGAAGCCCGCGATGGCGCGATCCTCCAGCCGCACGATCGGCTGGTACAGGATCGTGATCTCCTGGCGCTCGATGGCGCGGCGCAGATCGCTCTCCAGCGTCAGGCGGTCGGTCTTGCGCGCGCGCATCGCCGGCTTGTAGACGTCGATGCGGTCGCCGCCGATCCGCTTGGAGTGATACATCGCAAGCTCGGCGTCCTTGATGATCTCGTCCGACAGCGGCGCCTGCGGGTCGGACAGCGCGAGTCCGATCGAGGCGGTCAGGAAGATCTCGCGGTCGTTGAACGCGATCGGTGCGCGGATGGTCTTGCGGATGGTTTCCGCGAAATTGGTGATCCGCGCCGGGTCCTGCTCCGAGAGCAGGATCAGACCGAACTGGTCGCCGGCCATCCGCGCCAGCGTGTCCTGCGGCTTGAGAATGCGGGTCAGCCGCCGCGCCAGGGTCAGCAGGATGGAATCGCCGACTGCGATGCCGACGGAATCGTTGACCTGCTTGAAGCGGTCGAGGTCGATCACCATCAAGGTCGGCCGCAAGTTCGGCATGGTCTTGGCGAGGTTCGCCACCGCGCTGAGGCGGTCCATGAACAGGCGGCGGTTCGGCAGGCCGGTCAGATTGTCGTGCACGGAGTCGTGCAGCATCCGCTCTTCCGAGTTCTTGAACTCGGTGACGTCGGTCAGCGTGCCGACCACGCGCGAGACTTCGCCGTCGGAGCCGACCACCGGGCGCGCCTTCAGCGCGAACCACATGAAGTGGCCGTCGGGCGTGCGCAGGCGAAAATCCTGCACCAGGCGGCCGCGGCGCTGGTCGAGCACGCTGTCGAGCGCGGCGCGGAAGCGGTCCTGGTCGAGCGGGTGCAGCACCTCCAGCCACTTCGCGGCGGGGCCTTCCAGCGTGCCGCGCTTCAGGCCGAGCAGCGCCTCGGTCTCGGGGCTGGTGAACACCTTGTCGGCGGAGACGTCCCAATCCCAGATCAGATCGCCCGAGCCGGTCAGCGCCAGCGCGCGGCGCTCGACGTCGGAGACCACGCCGGTGGTGGCGCCGCCGCCAGCGAAGGCGTGCTGCATCACCGTAAAGCCGATCAGCATCACGATCAGCACGAGGCCGCCGAGCAGCGCCGGGCCGACGATGTCGTTGGTGACCGAGCCCGCCACCGTCATGCCGGCTGCGACCACCCAGACCACCAGCAGGAACCAGGTCGGGATCAGCAGCACCGCGCGGTCAAAACCGTGGGTCGAGAGATAGACGATCAGCGCAAAGCCGGCGAAGGCGATCATCACCAGCGACATCCTTGCGATGCCGGAGGCGACCGCGGGATCGAACAGCGCCAGCGCGACGAGCGCGCCGAGGAACAGCAGCCAGCCGATCGTGATGTGCGAGTAGCGCACATGCCATCGACTGAGATTGAGATAGGCGAACAGGAACACCAGCAACGTCGCTGCGAGGATCGCCTCGCCCGCCGCGCGCCAGACGCGCTCGGCGTTGTTCGACATGTCGAGCACCTTGCCCCAGAAGCCGAAGTCGACGCCGATATAGACCAGCACCGCCCAGGCCAGCGCCGCCGCGGCCGGGAACATGATGCTGCCTTTCACCACAAACAAAATCGTGAGCACCAGCGCGAGCAGGCCGGAGATGCCGATCACGATGCCCTGATACAGCGTGAACGAGTTGACCTTGTCCTTGTAGGCGTCGGGTTCCCACAGATAGAGCTGCGGCAGCTTGTCGGTGCGCAGCTCGGCGACATAGGTGACGACAGCGCCGGGATCGAGCGTGATGCGGAACACGTCGGCGGTCGGGCTCTCCTGCCGCTCCGGGCGATCGCCGACCGACGGCGTGATGGTGGCGATGCGCGACAGGCCGAGGTCGGGCCACAGCAGGCCTGACGACACGATGCGGTAATGCGGTGCAACGATCAGGCGGTCGAGCTGGTCGTCGGTGTTGTTGGCGAGCGCGAACACCACCCAGTTCTGCCCGCCTTCTCGCGCGCGCACCTCGATGCGGCGCACGATGCCGTCGGTTCCGGGCGCGGTGGAGACCTGGATGCGGTCGGTTTCGCTGCGCTGATGATCGAGGACGGCGGTGAGGTCGATCGCTGGCGCATCGCTGCGGACGCTGACGGCGTCGATCGCATACGCCTTGGGCGTAGCGGCAAACATCATGAGGCCCAGCGCCAACAGCGCAAGGCACCTGATCAGACGCAATGTCAGTACTCCGCGATCGACAAACTGCCCGAGCCAGGCGAACGGCTCGGTGGTGGCGCGATAAATGACACGAAAGCGAAGGGAATCAAAGGGTTTCCACCCTTGCTTCCGTTGCCAGAGTTAAACCACCAACACAATTTTGCCAATATGTTCGCTGGTCTCCATACGGCGGTGCGCATCGGCGGCCTTTTCCAGCGGGAAACTGCTGTCCATCAGCGGTTTGACGCGGCCTTCGCGCAATAGCGGCATCACCTTGGCCTCGATCGCCGCCACCATCGCCGCCTTGTCCGCATTACTACGGGGACGTAGTGTGGAGCCGGTGTGATGCAGCCGCTTCACCATCAGCTTGGCGAAATTGGCCGACGCCTTCGGCGTTCCCGACAGGAACGCGATCTGGACGATGCGGCCCTCGACCGCGGCGGCGTCGTAGTTCCGATCGATGTAGTCGCCGCCGACCATGTCGAGGATGACGTCGGCCCCGTTGCCGCCGCTGTGCTTCTTCACCGCCTCGACGAAATCTTCGTTCTTGTAGTTGACCGCGTAGTCGGCGCCGAGCTTGAGGCAGGCATCGGCCTTGTCCTGCGAACCGACGGTGACGATCACCTTGGCGCCGAACGCCTTTGCGAGCTGGATCGCCATCGTGCCGATACCTGACGAGCCGCCATGGATCAGCAGCGTCTCGCCGGCTTTCAGCGCGCCGCGCTCGAACACGTTGTGCCACACCGTCATCAGCGTTTCCGGAATGGCGCCGGCTTCCTGCATCGACAGTGACGGCGGCACCGTGATCGCCTGCGCATCCTGCGCGATGCAATATTGCGCGTAGCCGCCGCCGGCCACCAGCGACATCACCTTGTCGCCGATCTTGTGTTTTGCGCCGTCGCCGAGCGCCACCACTTCGCCCGCGATCTCGAGGCCGGGCAGGTCGCTCGCGCCGGGCGGCGGCGGATAGGAGCCGGAGCGCTGCGCGACGTCGGGACGGTTGACGCCGGCGGCCGCGACCTTGACCAGGATCTCGCCCGGCTTCGGCACCGGCAGCGCGCGGCTCTCCGGCACCAGCACCTCGGGTCCACCAGGCTTGCTGATGGCGACGACGGTCATTTGCGCGGGCAGGTTCGTCATGGGGCGTCCTCAGGGAAGGGATGGGGTTTGCGGGATGGCATAGCGCCTTTCCCGCCGAAGTGAAACGCCGTCAAGCGATTGTTGCAAGGGCGCGAAACTCGCTGCAAATTCAAGGCAGGTGCCGTTGGACCATGAATGCCGGGAGGCCATATGCCGATCGAGGATGAGGACCGTCCCAGGAAGAAGATCACCCACGAGATCGGACAGGATCTCTCGCTGTTGTCGGTCGAGGAATTGACCGAGCGCATTGCGCTGCTCAATGCCGAAGTCGATCGCTTGAAGGAAGCGATGACCAAGAAGCGCGCCTCGAAGGACGCCGCCAACGCGTTCTTCAAATCGTAGCGCTGCTCTACCTGCGTAGCCCGGATGAAGCGAAGCGCAATCCGAGAGTGCGCCATCCGTCTGCACCGGCCCCGGATTACGGTTGCGCTCCATCCGGGCTACGCGTTCTCCAAACCTCCCCTTGAAAAGGGGAGGTCGCTTTGCTCGCCAGAGCAAAGCGGGTGGGGATCTGCTCTCTCCACACGCGCCGTCGCTTGTGGCTGACCCCATCCCGACCTTCCCCCTTGCAGGGAGAAGGAGAAGAAGCGCAGCCGATCATGCTTGCGCTCCATCCACACTGGCGCCGCAGCCGCTGTCCCAAACTCGGTCAATGGCCGACATGGCAAACAAAGCCTGAAGAAATCAGTTCATTTACGATCGGTTAAGCTTTCTCGAATATGACTGCATTGTCCTCGTTTGGACACCGAGTGGCTCCTGTCCACTCTGTTTGACGCCTCCCTGTTATCAACTTCAAAAGCCGCCGGAAACGGCGGCTCTTTTTTTGTGCGCCCTAGCCGTTGGAAACCATAAATCCGGTTGCGGCTGGACTCTTCGCCGCGCCCGCGCAATGATTTGTTCATCATAAGCCGGCGCACTGAATGCCGGCGGGCGTTACGGTGGTGTGAGGGCGTTAACCATGGCGGATCGTTCCCAGAGCGAATCCGGTCTCGTGCTGTTCAGTGAACGGCTGACCAATTCGGCGGCATTCGGCGTCTTGTTCCGCGAAGGCATGGATCTGGTCGAGCAGACCGCCGCCTATCTCGACGGCGATGGCCGCAGCGAAGCCAAGGCGCTGGAGCGCTCCGTCAGCCTGACCTACGCCACCGAAAGCATGCGCCTGACCACCCGCCTGATGCAGCTCGCGTCCTGGCTGCTGCTGCACCGCGCGGTGAAGGAAGGCGAGATGACGCTCACGCAGGCCAACCGCGAGAAGACCAAGGTCAAGCTCACCGCCGCCGATCCCGGCCCGGCCGACATGGTGGCAAAGCTGCCGCCACAGCTGCAGCTTTTGATCGCGCGCTCGATGGACCTGCAGACCCGCGTCCGCCGGCTCGACACCACGATCCACGCCCCGGCGCCAGACCGCTCCTCGATCGGCAACCCGCTGGTGCCGCAGCTCAACCGGCTGAAGGCTGCGTTCGAGCAGTAAGGTCAGCGCGCATCGTCGCTACGACGCGCGGCGCGGCCTGGCCCGCCGTTGCAATCCGTCCTCATCCATCACGCCTCGCAAGCGCGCCGCCGTCGCCTCCAGCTCCTCCGGCGCAAAGCCGCCGAAGCCGAGCATCAGGCCGGGCCGTGCGGCTCGGCTGTACATCGGCGAGATCGCGCGCAGGACGATGCCCTTTGCGAGCGCGGCTTGCGCCAGTCGCACGTCGTCGGCGCCGTGCGGCAGCCACAGCAAGAGATGCATGCCCTGGTCGCTCGGCTGCAAGGTGACATCGTCAGGCATGTGGCGTGCGAGCGCTTCGATCAGCGTCGCGCGCCGCGCCGCATAGACGCCGCGGATGCGTCGGATGTGCGCCTCGAAGAGCCCCTCGCGCATGTAGGCGGCGAGCACGTGCTGGTCTGATGTCGGCGAATGCCGGTCGAGCAGCGCGCGGGCGCCGGCGAAGGCATCGACGAGCGGCGCCGGAGCCACGACATAGCCGAGCCGCAGCGAGGGAAACAGCACCTTGCTCAAGGTGCCCAGATAGATCACCCGCGACGGATCGAGGCTCTGCATCGACGGGAACGGATGGCCGGCGTAGCGCAGCTCGCTGTCGTAATCGTCCTCGACGATCCAGCCGTCGCGCCGCTGCGCCCAGGCGAGCAGCGCGTTGCGGCGGGCCATGCTCATCGGCATGCCCAGCGGATATTGATGCGACGGCGTCACGAAGGCGGCGCGGGCGTTCGGGCAGGCGGCAATCGCGGCATCGACGTCGATGCCCTGCGCGTCGACCGCCACGCGCGTCGTGACAAGATCGAGATCATCGAGCACCGCCGTCAGGCCGGGATAGGCGGGATCCTCGGCCCAGACCTGGTCGCCGGGCGCGAGCAGCACGCGGCCGGCAAGGTAAAGCCCCTGCTGCGTGCCCGACGCGATCACCACCTGCTCGGCCTCGCAATGCACCGCGCGGGATTTGCGCACATAGTCGGCGATCGCGCGGCGCAATTCCATCACGCCGCGCGGATCGCCATAGCTCGCCGGCGCGGCGACGCGCGAGGATCGCACCCGGTTGCCGAGACGCCGCCAATTGTCGTCGGGCGCGACCTCGCCGCCGGGGACCGCGATCGCAAACGGCGCCTCCGGCATCGGCGTGAACGCCCGCACCACCTCGGCAAGCTTTTTCGCGCGCGGCGGCAGCGCGATCAGCCGCGGTTTTGGATCGCGCGCGGACGGCGGGCGAACCGGGCGCGTCTGCTCCGCCAGCGTCGGCGCCACCCGCGTGCCGGCGCCGATCTGCGATTCCAGATAGCCCTCGGCCTGCAGCTGGTCGAACGCCTCCACCACGGTGCCGCGCGCGACGCCGAGCGAGGTTGCCAGCGCGCGGGTCGAGGGCAGCAGCTCGCCGGCCTTCAGCTCGCCCCTGGCGATCGCCGCGCGCAGCGCCTGCGCAATCTGGCGCCCGACCTGTCCGGCGGTGCGGTCGACCGCGCGCAGCGCGGGTATGCTGACGGTGGTGCGGGAGCGCGGCATAGTGGTCCAGCCAGTATGATCGAAAGTGGCTCTTATCATAGGCCACTTCGGCGCTATTGTGCGAGGCGATAGCTGACGAGGTTCTCGATGTATCTGCCGCCGCATTTCAAGATCGACGAGCTTGCCGCGATCCACGCCGCGATGCAGGGGTCGCGGCTGGCGACGCTGGTCACCGCCACCACGGACGGCCTGATCGGCACGCCGCTGCCGCTGATCCTCGATCCGCGCGAGGGCGACTACGGCACGCTGTACGGCCACGTCGCGCGGCCCAACCCGCAATGGAAGCTGCCTCCCACCGGCGAGGCGATGGCGATCTTCACCGGGCCCGACGCCTATGTGACGCCGTCCTGGTACGCGACCAAGGCCGAGCACGGCAAGGTGGTGCCAACCTGGAATTACCTCGCCGTGCACGCCTATGGCGCGGTGGAATTTTTCGAGGATGCCGACCGTCTGCTCGATGTCGTGACGCGGCTGACCGACCTGCACGAGCGCTCGCGTGCGGAAGCCTGGCAGGTCAGCGACGCCCCGGCCGACTTCATCAGGGCGCAGCTGCGCGGCATCGTCGGCCTCAAAATGCCGATCACGCGGCTCGACGCCAAGAAGAAGATGAGCCAGAACCGCAAGGCGGAGGACCGCGCCGGCGTCATCGCCGGGCTCGGCGCCAGCGACGATCCGGTCGATCGCGAAGTCGCTGCGATGATCCCGATGGAGTGAGAGACCCTGCAACCTACGCAGCTCGTCATTGCGAGCGAAGCGAAGCAATCCATATCGCCGCATCCTCGGAGGGATGGATTGCTTCGCTTCGCTCGCAATGACGGCGGAGAAGGCCCACGATGGAATTGTACCTTGCCTTCGCGATCACCACCGCGACCTTCGCGCTGATCCCGGGCCCCGCCATGCTCTACGCCGCGGCCCGCACGCTGGCGGGCGGCCGGCGCGCCGGGCTGATGGCGTCACTCGGCCTGCACCTCGGCGGCTACGTCCATGTCGTCGCCGCGGCGGCCGGCCTTGCGCTGCTGTTTCACGCGGTGCCGCCGCTGTTCATGGTGATGAAGCTCGCCGGCGCGGCCTATCTGGTCTGGCTCGGGCTGTCGCTGTTTCGCGATCGTGAAACCGGAAAACGTCCCGAGCTTGCGCCGCTCTCCGCAAAACGCGCCTTCGCGCAAAGCATCGTCGTCGAGGTGCTCAATCCGAAGACCGCGATCTTCTTCCTGGCCTTCCTGCCGCAATTCGTCGACGCCTCGGCGGGTCTGCCGGTGTGGGCGCAGCTGTTCGTGCTCGGCGCGATCGTCAATGTGACGTTCTCGCTGGTCGATATCATGTGCGTGCTGTTCGCTAGCGCTGTGATGGCGAAGCTGCAGCGCGCCCGCAGCTCACAGCGCATCATGCAGAAGATCGGCGGCAGCATCCTGGTCGCGCTCGGCGCACGGCTCGCGTTGCAGGATCGGTAGGAGCTGCACCAGACGTGAGGTGAGCACGCTACTCGGGCTCCCTCCCCCCTTGCGGGGGAGGGGTGGGGAGAGGGGTGGCCCCGGGCGCAGGCGTGAGGGATAGGCCCGCGCGACTTCAACTTGCACATTGCTGCTGGCGACGGTGTGTCCTCACCCTCAACAAAGAACGGAGCAAGCGGTACCCCTCTCCCCAACCCTCCCCCGCAAGGGGGGGAGGGAGCCTGAGCAGTGTGGTCACCTTACCGGAGCGCGCCGCTGGAACGACGAGTCCCGTTCACGATATCCGCCGCGGCGTATGGGTCCCTGCTTTCGCATGCTTTCGCAGGGACGACAGCGAATATCTGGCAACCACCCCCCCCCCAAACAAAAACGCCCCCGCGAGGGGGGGCGTTTTGGACCGGCCCATGACGGGCGATCGGAGCAAGGCTTAGTCCTTCTTGAGGAAGCCCGAAAACTTCTTCTGGAACCGGGACACGCGGCCGCCGCGGTCCATCAGTTGCTGGGTGCCGCCGGTCCAGGCCGGGTGCGACTTGGGGTCGATGTCGAGGTTCAGCGTGTCGCCTTCCTTGCCCCAGGTCGAGCGGGTCAGGTACTCGGTGCCGTCGGTCATGACGACCTTAATCGTATGATAATTCGGATGAATATCGGCTTTCATAACAGTTCCTTCGGCGCGCCGGCGCCCGTCTCAAGATGTCTGGGATCGGGATTTGGGCGGCTCTATAGCCCAAGGGGCCCCCTAAAACAAGCCGGAAACCGGCTCAAGCCCATCACCGGATTAGGACTTTCCGTCCATTTGCCAGCTGGGGGCGGGGGGCCTATGTGGGGACTGTAGAACCGGTCCAGAATGATGAGCGTAGCCGAACAGCTGGAAACCCCTCACGGCAATCAGCCGCCGCCCCCGCGCGATGCGCTGCTCGAGGAGGAGGCCTTTATCGAGAGCCAGCTCGCCGGGCCGGCGAAGAGCCGCGCCCGCTTACGGCCGCTGCTGGCGCTTGCGCCCTATGTGGCGCGCTACAAGGGCCGCGCGATCCTTGCGTTGATCTCGCTGACGATCGCCGCGATCACGACGCTGGTGGTGCCGGTCGCGGTCCGCCGCATGATCGACATGGGCTTCACGCCCGAAGGCATCGCGATGATCAACAGCTATTTCAGCGTGATGATCGCGGTCGTCGCGGTGCTGGCCTGCGCCAGCGCCTCGCGCTACTACCTCGTGATGACGATCGGCGAGCGCATCGTCGCCGATCTCAGGCGCGACGTGTTCGCGCATCTGATCTCGCTGTCGCCGTCGTTCTTCGATTCCGCGCGAAGCGGCGAACTGGTGTCGCGGCTCACCGCCGACACCACCCAGATCAAGTCGGCGGTCGGCGCCTCGGTCTCGATCGCGCTGCGCAACATGATGCTGTTCATCGGCGCCGCCACCATGATGGTGATCACCAGCCCGCGGCTCTCGCTGTTCGTGCTGCTGGCGATCCCGATCATCGTGATCCCGCTGGTCGCGTTCGGCCGCTGGGTGCGGCGGCTGTCGCGCAACGCCCAGGACACGCTGGCCGACGCCAGCGCCTATGCGAGCGAACTCGTCAACGCGATCCGCACCGTGCAGGCCTATACCGGCGAGCGGCTCGCGCGCACCCGCTTTGCCCGCGAGGTCGAGCAGGCCTATGACGCGGCGCGCAACTCGACCAAGGCGCGCGCGGTGCTGACGCTGATCGTGATCTTCATCGTGTTCGCCAGCGTCGTCGTGATCCTCTGGGTCGGCTCGCATGACGTGCTGATCGGCACCATCAGCCCGGGCCGGCTCGGCCAGTTCATCCTCTATACGGCGTTCGCAGCCAGCGGCCTCGGCCAGCTCAGCGAGGTCTGGGGCGAGGTCTCGGCCGCATCGGGCGCCGCCGAGCGGCTGTTCGAGATCCTGCGCGTCAGGCCGGAGATCGCGGCGCCCGCCGCGCCGCGGGCGCTGCCGCAGCCGGCGCGCGGCGATGTCGGATTCGACAATGTCAGCTTCGCCTATCCTGCCAGGCCCAACGCGCTCGCCGTCGACGGCGTGTCGCTCGAGGTGCGCTCCGGCGAGAAGGTCGCGATCGTCGGCCCCTCCGGCGCCGGCAAGAGCACGCTGTTCCATCTGCTGCTGCGGTTCTACGATCCGAAATCCGGCACCATCTCGCTCGACGGCGTGCCGATCCGGCAGGCCGATCCGGCCGAGGTGCGCGCGCGCATCGCGCTAGTGCCGCAGGATTCCGTGGTGTTCGCCGCCAGCGCCCGCGACAACATCCGCTTCGGCCGCCCCGATGCCACCGATGCCGAGGTCGAGCGCGCCGCCGATCTCGCGCACGCCACCGAATTCCTGCGCCGGCTGCCCGGTGGCTTCGACGCCCAGCTCGGCGAGCGCGGCGTCACCCTGTCCGGCGGCCAGCGCCAGCGCATCGCGATCGCGCGCGCGATCCTGCGCGATGCCCCGCTGCTGCTGCTCGACGAGGCCACCTCGGCGCTCGATGCCGAGAGCGAGACGCTGGTGCAGACCGCGCTGGAAGAGCTGATGCGCCACCGCACCACGCTGGTGATCGCGCACCGCCTCGCCACCGTGCTGTCCTGCGACCGTATCCTGGTGCTGGACCAGGGCAGGATCGTCGAGCAGGGCACCCACGCCGAGCTGGTCGCCGCCGGCGGCCTCTACGCCCGGCTGGCCCGGCTGCAGTTCGAGGGGATTTGAGGGACGAGAGACGTCGTGCGCTCCGCCTATGCGATTCCTATGCGATCGCCGGCTGCCTCCCCTCGAAAACCTATTCCCGCGCAAGGATAGTCGCGCCGGCACCTGATCTTCTGCAACGGCTGCATGAGATCGGGCGCGCGGGGTGTTGGATTGATGCGCAGCGAGACAGCGACCGAACCGCAGGGCAGGCTGCTCCGCGCCTGGCAGCTTGCCGTGCTGCGCTTTGCCGTGACGCTCGACGATGACGACCGGATGCACGTGCTGGCGGTGGCCGGCGAGGTCGATCGGCTGAGCGGGGCGAGCGAGGATTCGTTCCACTTCTTCCGCCGGACCACCGCGGAAATGTGCCAGGCGATCGCCGGCCAGGACGCGCACGGGGAGACCGTCATCCAGCGGTTTCTGGCGCAGCTCGATAATCCCAGGCTCAGGCGCGCGTTCGAGGCGGCCATCACCAAGGACCGCACGCCGCCGAAAATCGTCACCAGCCGGTTGAAGCCCGGCAACGATCTCTGGAGAGGTCTGCCGTCGCGGCGGACCGGGACGTAAGCACGCGCCTCTCCACTCACGCCGCTCGCCGGATATTCCATTACAGCATGTCGCTACAACCCTGGCCGGGTTGCTGCGATCGGTGCGATGCGCTTCTCTGTGCCAGAGAAGAGATCGGTCGGTTTTGGAATGCGGGAGTGGTGAGATGGGTGGCTTGGTGATCAGCGGCGGCCGGGTGGTGGATCCGGCCAGCGGGATGGATGCCGTCGGCGACGTCGCCGTCGTGGACGGCAAGATCGCTGCGGTCGGTACCGGGCTCGGCAGCGCCGAGCGGCAGATCGACGCCACCGGGCTCGTGGTGGCGCCCGGCTTCATCGACCTCCACGCCCACGGCCAGACCATTCCGGCCGACCGCATGCAGGCGTTCGACGGCGTCACCACGACGCTCGATCTCGAGGCCGGCGTGCTGCCGGTGTCATCCTGGTACAAGCGCCAGGCCGAGAAGGGGCGGGTGCTGAATTACGGCGCCGCCGCCAACTGGGCGTTCGCGCGGATCGGCGCCATGACCGGCTCGAATGCGGAAAGTTCGCTGGAATCGTTCGGCGCCGCGATGCGCGACCGGCGCTGGATCGACAATGTCGCGACCGAGGCCGAAGTCGGCGGCATCCTCGAGCGCCTCGCCGTCGGGCTGAACGAGGGTGGCATCGGCATCGGCATTCTCAACGCCTATGCCCCGGGTGCCGGGGTGCAGGAGCTGACCGCGGTGTGCCAGCTCGCGGCCAATCATGCGGTGCCGACCTTCACCCATGTCGCCTACATGTCGCGGATCGATCCCGAGAGCGCGGCCGAAGCCTATATCCGCCTGATCGGTTATGCCGGCGCCACCGGCGCGCATATGCACATCTGCCATTTCAATTCGTCGAGCAAGACCGATATCGAGCGCTGTGTGGGGCTGATCGCCAAGGCGCAGGCGCAGGGCCTGCCGATCACGGTGGAGGCCTATCCCTACGGCACCGGCTCGACCGTGCTGGCGGCGACCTTCTTCAGCGATCCAAAATTCGAGGAGCGCAACGGCCTCGGCTACGAGTCGGTGCAGCGCGTCACCGACGGACACCGCTTCGGCAGCCGTGAGGAGCTGCTGGCGGCGCAGGCCGAAGATCCATCCGCGCTGGTGCTGTGGCACGTGCTCGATATCGAGAACAACGCGCATCACCGCGACCTGCTCGACATGGCGGTGCTGTATCCCGGCGGCGCCATCGCCTCCGACGCGATGCCGTGGACGCTGTCGAACGGCAAGCCGTACAGCGGCGATGCCTGGCCGCTGCCTGACGATGCCACGTCGCATCCGCGCTCGGCGGGCTGCTTCACCCGCTTCATCCGCGAATGGGTGCGCGAGCGCAGAAAAGTCTCGCTGCTCGAGGGCATCCGCAAATGCGCGCTGATCCCGGCCGAAATTCTCTCGGCGAGCACGCCGGCGATGCGCGCGAAGGGCCGGCTGCAGGCCGGCGCCGATGCCGACGTCGTGGTGTTCGACTACGAGACCTTGAGCGACCGCGCCACCTTTTCGGCGATGAACCGTCCGGCGGAGGGCGTGCGCCATCTCGTGGTCAGCGGCCAGCCGCTGATCACGGACGGCATTCTGGACGTGGCGGCGCGGCCGGGCCGGCCGGTGCGCCGTCCCGTCGTTGCGGGCTGATCGTGCAAGCCCAAATTCTGCCGGTCCCGATCCTGCTGGTCGCGGGCTTTCTCGGGGCGGGCAAGACCACGGTCGTCAATCATCTCCTGGCGCACGCCGAAGGCCGGCGCATCGCCGCCGTGGTCAACGATTTCGGCGCCATCAACATCGATGCCGAGCTGATCGCAGGTAGCAGTGATGGCGTCGTCAGCCTGAGCAACGGTTGCATCTGCTGCACGCTGGAAGGCGATCTGATCCGCACCCTCGCCACGCTGCTGCGGCGCGACCCGCGCCCCGAGTTCATCGTGATCGAGACCAGCGGCATCGCCGATCCCTCCGACATCGTGCGCAATCTGATGGACCCGGTGATCTGGAAGGAGGCGCCGCTGGAGACGGTGCTGTGCGTGGTCGACGCGACCCAGCCTCCGGCCGCACTGAACGACGCGCTGCTGCGCTCGCAGCTCCGCGCGGCCGATGTGGTGGCGTTGAGCAAGGTGGACCTCGCGGATGCTGGCGCGCGCGCGGCGATGCGTGAGGCGATCCGCACGCAGCGTCCGGCGGCGGTGGTGGTCGACGCCAATCACGGCGAGGTGCCCGCCGCGCTGCTGTTTCCGATCGACCCGGATCGCATGCCGGAGCCGCGCGACGTTACGCCACGCCGCCCGGCGACTGATCGGTTCGAGACGCTGAGCTGGACGTCGGACCGGCGCATTGTGCTGCCGCGGCTGCAGCAGGCGATCGGCAAACTGGCGCCAAAGCTCGCGCGGGCAAAAGGCCTGTTCGAGACGGTCGAGCAGCCCGGGCGGCTGACCGTGTTTCAACTCGCCGGCGGACGCGCGACCTTGGCGGCCGGCGGCGCGCCCACGCCCGGCGTGCCGCGAACACGCATCGTCTTCATCGCCGAGATGGGCGCGCTGTCGCGCGCCGAGATCGATGCGGTGATGCAAGGATGCGTTGAAGCGGGATGACATGAAGCATAAGTTTTCCGTCACCCCCGCGCAAAGGCTTCGCCTTTGTCGCTGGAGGAGCGCGCTCTTGCGCGCGTCTCGAAGGGTCGACGGCCACCGGCCGGGCCGTGCATCCTTCGAGACGCGGGCAAGTGGCCGCTCCTCAGGATGACGGGGCAACAGTCTCAGCGCTGCGTGAGTTATCCGTCACCCTGAGGTGCGAGCCTCTTCGGCGAGCCTCGAAGGGTCGACGGCCCGACTGGTGGCCGATTCATCCTTCGAGGCTCGCAAGAGCTCGCACCTCCAGCGACAAAGGCGAAGCCTTTGCGCGGGGATGACGGGGCAACCGACCTCCGCGCTGCATACCGCTAGCGCTGTGTCGCTTCCGCCGCACCATCTCGCAAACGATGCATGCGACAGTCACGTCGAATTGACACCTCCGGAGCCGGCACCTATCGTTCCGCCTGACGGTTCTCCTTCGGGGGATCAAAAGGGAATGCGGTGCGGGTGACGTCCCAATGCCGCGGCTGTCCCCGCAACTGTAGGCGGCGAGCCTCTCGTCAATTTGCCACTGGACCGTCAGGCCCGGGAAGGCGGCGACAGGCGACGACCCGCGAGCCAGGAGACCTGCCGTCAGTCGTGGTCACACGCGAGCACATCGGGCGGGGCGTCCTGGTGGGGATCGGCGCATGGCTCTCGGGCGATGCGGTGTCCGCGTTCGCGGTGACGTGCCACGTTACCCGCGAGTCCGTTCATGTCGTCCCCCGCCTCCGTCGCGCTCAGGTCGAGCCTCGGCTTCATTTGCTCCCTGTCATCACTGTTGCTGCCGGCCGAAGCGCTCGCGCAGATCACCCGACCAACCACCGCGCTTGATCCGGTCGAGGTCTCGCCGCCCGCCGCCAAGCCGAAGCGTGCCGAGGGCAACGGCGCTGCCGCCGGCAGCGCTGCGCGGCCACGCCCGAGACCGGCCGCGCCCGCCGCGGCCGCCACTGGCTCGTCGCAAGCTGCCGCGTCGTCCGGATCGGGCTCGCCATCTCCGACCCTCAACGCCAACACGCCGGGCGGCACCGGCAGCCGCCTCAATCTGACGCCGCTGCAGACGCCGGCCAGCGTCGAGATCATCCGGTCGCAAACCATCGAGGAGCGCGGCCAGCATAACGTCACCGACGCCGTCACCCAGAATGCGGCCGGCTTCACCGCAACGCCGGCGCCCGGCAATGGCGGGCTGTCGTTCAGCACCCGCGGCTTCGCCGGCAGCAATTCGGTGATGACGCTGTATGACGGCACCCGATTCTATATCGGCTCAGGCACGCTGACGTTTCCCTACGACACCTGGTCGACCGAGCGCATCGAGGTGCTGCGCGGCCCGGCCTCGGTGCTGTACGGCGAGGGCGCGATCGGCGGCGTCATCAACGTGATCCCGAAGCAGCCGCTCACCACGCCGTACAACGAAGCCGCGGTGTCGCTCGATAGTAACATGACGAAGCGGCTCTCGGTCGACAGCACCGGCCCGATCAATCCCAATGTGTCCTACCGCATCAACGCCACCGGCAACATGTCCGACGGTTATGTCGATCGCGACAAGAGCTCGAACGCGGTGGTGTCCGCCGCGGTGCGGGTGCAGGCCACCGAAAACCTCGCCTTCACGCTGTCGGAGGACTATGGCGACCGCAGCCCGTCGCGCTATTTCGGCACGCCGCTGGTCGGTGGCACCATCCTCGATGCGCTGCGCTTCAAGAACTACAACGCATCAGACAGCACCATCCGCTACCAGGACAGCTGGACCCGGTTCAAGACCGAGTGGGACGTCGCCGACGGCATCAGGATCAACAACACGCTGTATTATCTCAACAGCCAGCGGCACTGGCGCGACATCGAGAACTACACCTTCAATCCGAAGACCCAGTTGATCGATCGCTCCAGCTACATCGAGATCTTCCACGATCAGAAGCAGTCCGGCAACCGGATGGACGCAACCTTCAGCGGTCACGTCCTCGGCCTTGCCAACCAGTTCGTTGCCGGATTCGACGTCAATCACATCGAGTTCTTCCACACCAACAACTCCCCGTTTGGGGGCGCATCGTCGGTGAACCCATACGTGTTCGATCCCGGATCGTTCTTCGCAACGACGACAGCGACCACGCCGGGCTTCAATTCGATGGTCAATCAATGCGCGCTGTTTGCCGAAGACCGGCTGAAGCTGACGGATCAATTGTCGCTGGTGACCGGCGTCAGGTACGACCGCCCCGAGATCGATCGCACCGACTACAAGACGCCGGCGAACAGTTTTGAAACCACGCTGTCGGGCACCAGCTGGCGCACCGGCCTCGTCTACGAGCCGATCAAGAACCTCGCGCTCTACGGCCAGTATGCGGTCGGCGTCGATCCGGTCGGCAATCTGATTTCGCTGTCGACCACGCAAAAGACCTTCCAGCTCGCCACCGGCAAGCAGACCGAGGTCGGCGTCAAGCAGTCGTTCTGGGGCGGCCGCGGCGAGTGGACGCTGGCGGCCTACGAGATCGTCAAGACAGGGCTGACGATTCCCGATCCCGCCAATCCCAACGGCCTCGCGTTGCAGGTCGGCCAGCAGTCCTCTCGCGGTGTCGAGGGAACGATCGGGCTGGCGCTGGACTACGGCTGGCGCATCGACGCCAATCTGGCGGTGTTGCGCGCCAAATACGACAACAACAGCCAGCTGGTCGGCGGCAAGATCGTCAGCTTCAACGGCAACGTCCCGGTCAACGTGCCGCAGCAGGTCGCCAACATCTGGCTGACCTGGGATTTTGCACCGAACTGGTCGGTCTATGGCAGCGTGCAGATGGTCGGCGCGATGTACTCCGACCTCGCCAACACCCAGCTGCGGCCCGGTTACAACGTCGTCAATGGCGGCATCAGGTGGAAGCCGGATGACCGCACCACGGTGGCGTTCCGGGTCTACAATCTGCTCGACCAGGTTTATGCGGTGACCTCGAACGGCGCCGGCCAGTGGCTGCTCGGCATGCCGCGCACCGCCGAACTCTCCCTCAACGTGAAGTTCTGACCATGCGCAGCGCACTGATCCGGCGGGGACGGCGATGGCTCTACGTCATCCATCGCTGGATCGGCATCGCGACATGCCTGCTGTTCGCGATGTGGTTCATCTCCGGTCTCGTCATGATTTATGTGGCGTTTCCTCGCCTCACCGACAGCGAGCGCCTTGCGGCGCTCCCTGCCATCCTCTGGAGCAAGGTCCAGATCGCGCCCGACCGCGCCATGGCGATCGCAGGCATGGAGCGTTATCCGCGCGACCTGCGGCTCTCGATGATGCACGACGTTCCGGTCTATCGCGTGACCGGATGGAACGGCGGCGCCGTCACCATCTCGGCGGTCGACGGCAGCGTGATCGACCGCATCACGCCGGAGCAGGCGCTGGCGATTGCCCGGCATCACCCGCAAGCGGTGCAGCCGCAACTGCTCGACACGGTGACGCGCGACCAATGGTCGGTCACGGCGCGCTTCGATCCGTTGCGGCCGCTCTATCTGATCGGCCTCGGCGACGCCGACGGCATCGAGCTCTATGTGTCCGCGCGTAGCGGCGAGATCGCGCTCGACACCACGCGGCAGGAGCGGGTCTGGAACTGGCTCGGCTCGATCCCGCACTGGATCTATCCGACCGTGCTGCGCAAGGACGGCCCGCTGTGGCGCGACGTGGTGCTGTGGATCTCGGGCATCTGCCTCGTCGTCGCCGTCACCGGCTTCTGGATCGGCATTCTCCGGCTGCGGCTGACCCGCCGCTACGCGCGCGGCACGATCTCGCTTTATCGCGGCTGGATGGCCTGGCATCACATCGCCGGCCTGATCGGCGGCATCTTCGTGCTCACCTGGATGTTTTCCGGCTGGCTCTCGCTCAACCCCGGCGGCGCATTCTCCAGCCGTGGCGTCACGCGCGAGATCGCGGTCGGCTACAGCGGCCACGATGCGCCCGATATCGTATCGCGCGTTCAGTCAGCGCCGTCGATGCCGGCGAGTGAGGCGCGCTTCGTCTGGCTTGGCGGGCATCCGATGATGGTGCTCAGCGCGCGCGACGGCCGTCAGACTCTCGCCGATGCGGCAACAGGCGCGCCGGCCGCGCTGTCGCAGGACCAGATCGTCGCAGCCGCCCGCCGCGCGATGCCGGGCGCAGCGATCAGCTTCGTGCGGCAACTCGATGCGCCTGATGCCTACTGGTACGCGCTGCATCAGAGCCGCGAGCTTCCCGTGCTGCGGATCGGCTTCGACGATCCCGTCCACACCTGGCTCTACATTTCGCCTGTCACGGCCGAGATCCTCGATCGCAGCGACGACAGCCGCCGCTCCTACCGCTGGCTGTTCAACGCGTTGCACAGCCTGGATTTTCCGCTGCTGCTGCAGGTCTGGCCGCTGCGTGACGTCGTGGTCTGGCTGCTGTCGGCGGTCGGCACCATCGTCTCGATCAGCGGCGTCGTGATCGGCTGGCGCCGATTGCGGCGGCGGCACAAACGGCCAATGCGGAGAGAACGTATATCCGCCGGCTCAGCACGCGCGGCCTAGGACGACGCGCAGGCGGTGCATTATCCTGCCCTACGGATCCAGCTCAGTATCCCAGTAGAGATAGTCGAGCCAGCTCTCGTGCAGATAGTTCGGCGGAAACAGGCGGCCGTTGCGGTGCAGCTGGTGCACGGTCGGCGCGTAGGGCGTCTGCTTCGGAAACATCTTGGCCTGCTGCGGCGTCAGGTTGCCCTTGCGCAGATTGCAGGGCGAGCAGGCGGCGACGACGTTCTCCCAGGTGGTCTGGCCACCCTTGCTGCGCGGAATGATGTGATCAAAGGTCAGGTCGTCCGCGGAGAGGCAGTACTGGCAGGAGAAGCGGTCGCGGAGGAAGACGTTGAAGCGGGTGAAGGCGGGGTGGGTGGTCGGCTTGACGAAGGATTTTAAGGATACGACGCTCGGCAGCTGGATTTCGAACGACGGACTTCGTACCGCTCTGTCGTAGTACTCGACAATGTTGACACGATCGAGGAACACCGCCTTGATCGCGTCCTGCCAGGACCAGAGCGACAGCGGGTAATAACTCAGCGGCCGGAAGTCCGCATTCAGCACCAGCACCGGCCAACCGCCTTGCGAGACATGTGCGTTCAAATAACGCTCCTGACTCCCATTAGCTGCGAAGCAGCATGCACTCACATACTACAGGCAGCGTGACGGGATTGTGAAGAGCATAGAGCGGCTTATCTGCCGTGCGCTTGCCATGTTCCCGCCCCGATTGCCACCCGTCCCTGAGGTCCGTAAAGGGAGCCGCAAGGCCCCTGTCGGCCGCTGACGGACCTATCCGATGACCACGACCTCAAGCTATCTCGAGGCGCCGCGCCGGCTGCGCGCATTCGTGCGCGCGCATGAAACCAGCCTGGTGGTGCTGGCGGTGCTGATCGGCGCCATCGGGGGCCTCGTGGTCGCGGCCATGAGCGGGCTGGTCTCCGTGCTGCATGCGGTGCTGTTCAATCTGCCATTGGGCGACCGGCTGTCGAGCCAGCCGAGCATCGATCCGCTGCGCGCCCTGCTGGTTCCCTTGGTCGGCGGCCTGCTGCTCGGGATTGCATTCCTGCTGCTGATTCGGGTCCGCCCGGCGCGCGAGATCGACCCGATCGAGGCCAATGCGCTCTATGGCGGGCGGATGTCGTTCCGCGGCAGCGTGATCGTGGCGCTGCAGACGGTCTGGTCGAGCGGCATCGGCGGCTCGGTCGGGCTCGAGGCTGGCTATACCCAGCTGTCCAGTGGGCTCGCTGCGTCGCTCGGTCGCGGCTTTCATTTGCGCCGCAACGACCAGCGAATCATGGTCGGCTGCGGCGCGGCGGCGGCGATCGCCGGCGCCTTCAGCGCGCCGCTGGCGGGCGCGTTCTATGCTTTCGAACTTGTGATCGGCGGCTATACGCCGGCGAGCCTGACCCCGGTCGGGGTCGCCGCGGTGTCAGGCTATTTCGTCGCGCATGCGTTCGAGCCGCTGCCGCTCGGGGTCGGCGTCGGCGCGGTCGGTGACGTGCTGGGGCGGGATCTTGCGATCGCAGCGCTGCTCGGCGTGATCGCGGCGCTGACCGGTATTGCCATCATGCGCGGGGTGACGCTGTGCGAGACGCTGCTCGCCAAGACCCGGCTCTGGCCGCCGCTGCGCCCGGCGCTCGGCGGGCTCGCGGTCGGCGCGCTGGCGCTGCTCACGCCGCAGGTGATGTCGTCCGGCCACGGCGCGCTGCGCTTCGCCGGCATCGTGGCGATGCCGCTCAGCTTCATTGCCAGCGTGTTCGCGCTGAAGGCCATTGCATCGATCATCTCGCTCGGCAGCGGCTTTCGCGGTGGGCTGTTCTTCGCGACGCTGTTCATGGGCGTGCTCGGCGGCCGGCTGTTCGCGGCCGGGGTCGATAGCGTCTGGCCGGGGCTGAACCTCGATCCCAACGCCTATGCGGTGATCGGGATGAGCGCGCTGTCGGCCTCGGTGATCGGCGGCCCGCTGACGATGTCGTTCATCGCGCTGGAATCGACCGGCAATCTCTGGCTCACCACCGCGGTGCTGGTCTCGGTGATCATCTCGACCACGATGACGCGCGAATTGTTCGGCTACTCGTTCGCGACCTGGCGGCTGCATCTGCGCGGCGAGAGCATCCGCAGCGCCGCCGATATCGGCTGGATCCGCGATCTCACCGTCGGGCGAATGATGCGGCAGGACATGACGACGGTGGACGCCGCGATGCCGCTCGAGACCTTCCGCGAGAAATTCCCGCCGGGCTCGAAGACCCAGGTGGTCGCGGTCGACGGCGAGGGCCATTATGCCGGGCTCGCCGTGGTCGCCGAAGCGCATGCACCCGACATCGAGGCCGACAAGGGGCTTGCGGCCATCCTGCGCCACGCCGACGTGGTGCTGCATCCCGCCATGAACGTCCAGGAGGCGATCGCGGTGTTCGACGCGGCCGAGGCCGAATCGCTCGCGGTGGTCGAGGGCGACGGCGACCGCCGGCCGATCGGCGTGCTCACCGAGGCGCATGCGATGCGCCGCTATGCGGAGGAATCGGAGCAGCGCCGCCGCGAGGTGATCGGCGAGGTTTGATTTTGTCGGCGTTTCAAAAGCAGGAAGCCGATCGCTGGTGGCCGATCATCAAGGCCTCGGGAATCAAGCCGGAGTGACATGTTTCACGCGGCAATCTCTTTGCCCCGTCATCCTGAGGTGCGAGCCCTTGCGAGCCTCGAAGGATGAATCGGCCCCGCTGCGGGCCGTCGACCCTTCGAGGGCCGCTGAAGAAGCGGCCACCTCAGGGTGACGGGGATGGTAGCGCAGGTCTCTCTACGCGTCGTCCCGGCCTTCGCCGGGACGACCCGTGGAGAGAGCTACGTCGTCACCCGCTCCAGCTTCTGCAGAAACCGGCTCACCCGCACCGCGGCCGGCATCTCGGTGTCGGGAAAGCTGGTCTTCCAGTCGGTGACGCCGACCTCGCCGACATAGATGTCGCCGCGGGAGTCCAGCGCGAGGCCGTGCGGTGCCAGGAATTTGCCGGTCTCGATGCCGGGGCCGTGCTCGCCGCCGAGCTTTGCGATGCGGTTGCCCTTGGCGTCGACGATCGACAGCCGCGGGCCGAGATTGGGCACCTTGCGGTTCACCGCCATGCCGGGGCCGAGCTCGCCGATCAGAAAGTTCGGCTGCTTGCCGCCGCCGCAGCAGCACAGCGCGCAGGGGCGGTGCAGGTTGTTCCACTGCGTCTCGTATCGGCCGTTGCCGTCGAACACCTGCACGCGATGGTTCTCGCGATCGGCGACATAGACATAGCCGTCGGAATCAGTTGCGATGTTGTGCACGATGTTGAACTGGCCGGGATCGGTGCCGGGCTCGCCCCAGGTTTTGATCAGTCTGCCGTCCGGCGTGTATTTGTGGACGCAGGCATTGCCGTAGCCGTCGGAGACGTAGATCTCGCCCTGCGGCGACAGCGCGGTGTGGGTGCAGCGATGGAACGGCTCGCCGCTCATGAACGGCGCCGGCCTGTTCGGGATCCCGATCGTCAGCAGCACCTTGCCGTCGGTCGAGCACTTGCGCACGGTGTGGTCGCCGTCGTCGGTGCAGTAGAGATTGTCGTCGGCGTCGATGTGCAGGCCGTGGGCGCGCGAGAACAGGCCTTCGCCCCAGCTGCGGAGGAAGTTGCCCTCGCGGTCGAGCACCACCATCGGGTGGGCGCCGCGGTTGAAGACGTAGATGCGGTCCTTGCTGTCGACCGCGACCGAGGCGACGTCGGTCAGGCTCCAGCCGTCGGGCAGTTTTGCGAAATTTTCGACGACGCGGTAGCGATGCTCGCCGGAGCCGAGGATGGTTGGCATTTTTGTTTTCTCCCCAGGGACGTCATTCCGGGGCGATGCGATAGCATCGAACCCGGAATCTCGAGATTCCGGGTCTGCGCTTCGCGCATCCCGGAATGACATTAGTGAGTACTACGGCAGCTCCGCCACCGGCCCGACATCGCGCGGCAGCAGCCCTTCCTCGATCGCCTCGATCTGCAGCGCGAGGTAGCGCGAGTTGATGCGGCATTGCGCGAGGCTGCCGGCGATGAACCAGAGGCCCGGCTGCGGCGTGCGGGTGTACATGTTGCGCAGCTCCTGGCCGTCGCCAAAACCCCAGATCGGGCCGACGCGCTCGGCCATCGCCGCGCCGAACAGTTTCTTCACCAGCTCTTCCTGCGGGCGGTAGCCGGTGGCGAGCACGATCAGGTCGGCGGCAATGGTCTCGCCGCTCTTCAGCCGCGCGCCTTCATTCACGAACGTATCGATATCCGCAAACTGCTGCAGCCGGATTGCGCCATCAGCTACCAGATCGGAGCAGCCGACATTGAAATAATAGCCGCCGCCGCGGGTGAGGTATTTGAACTGCCAGCCGGTGCCGCCGTCGCCGAAGTCGAGCTTGAAGCCGACCTTGGCGAGGCCGTCGAGCAGCGGCTTGTCGAGCTCCTTCGACTGTTCGGTGATCAGCACATGGCTGCGCCTGGCGAGCGTCAGCGGCATCGAGGTCGCGATCAAATCGTTGTCCTCGAGCGTGCCCTCGTTGTAGGCGGCGTAGGCAAGCTGCGCCGACGGTTCGATGTTGGTGATCAGGGTCGAGGAGCGCTGCACCAGCGTGACGTCGGCGCCGGAGGAGTGCAGGTCCTGGGCGATGTCGTGGCCGCTGTTGCCGGTGCCGATCACGATCGCGCGCTTGCCGTAAAAATCCTCGCCGTCCTCGTAGCCGCTGGAATGCAGCACCTTGCCGGCGAAATTCTTCAGCGAGGGAATATCGGGGCGGTTCGGAATGCCGCTGACGCCGGTCGCCATCACGACATGGCGCGGCTGCATCTTGCGGATCGTGCCGTCGGCGCGGCGCAGTTCGACGGTCCAGCGGCCCTGCGCGGCATCATAGCTGCCGCCGGCGAATTCGGTGCCGGTCCAGAAGTTCAGCTCCATCGCCTCGACATAGGCCTCGAACCAGTTGGCGAGCTTGTCCTTCGGGATGTAGGTCGGCCAGTTCGGCGGGAACGGCATGTAGGGCAGGTGATTGACCTGCACCTGGTTGTGCAGGGTAAGCGCGTGGTAGCGCTTGCGCCAGTTGTCGCCGATCCGCGCCTCGCGGTCGACGATCAGCGTGTCGACGTTCAATTGCTTGAGCCGCGCCGCGATCGCGAGCCCGGCCTGGCCGCCGCCGACCACCAGCACGTCAGGGTCGCGGTCGGCATATTCGGCCGCCGCCTTGCGCTGGTCGAGCCAGTTCGGCCCGCGGAAGTCGCGCGAATAGGCTTGTCCACGCGGCCGCGTGCTCCCTTGCTGCTCCTCGAACCCCTTCAGCTCCTCGAGCGCGGTCAGCAATGTCCAGGCTTTCAGGCGGTTGTCGTCGGCGGCATCGGGGATCAGCCGCACGATGCCGTGGCCGCGGCCGATCGCGGTCTCGAACTTGAAGATCGCCTCGATCGCGTTGGTGCCGGCGCGCATCACCCGCCGCGGCGCGGCGCGCTCGGCATCGATGCGGAAATTGTGCGGCGCGCTGCGCTCGGCATGCGCGGGCAGTTCCTCGAGGATCGCGAAGGCGCGGCTGACAGTCTGGATGTTCCAGGTGAAGGCGAGCACGTCGCGCCAGTAGCTGTCGGGATGGAACAGCGGCTTCAGCAGCACGTCGTCCGGGCTCGCCAGCGCGTCCTCGAACTGCAGCAGCCAATGGTCGGCGGCAACCGAAATATCGTCCGACTTGTCAAGCATCCGGCGTTTCTCGTCATCGGCCGCTTTGGCGACGTTGCCTTGCGGTGCTTTTTGCAGCGTTTCCCGTGCCGCGAACCCTATACCGATTTGCCGAGGCGCCGAAAGGCCGTGACGGGATGCCGCCTATTCGGCCAGCGACAGGATCAGGCCTTGATCCGGCGGCACCCTGCCCTGCAGGGTATCGAGATAGGCCTCACGCACCGCGTGCACGCCGCGACGTTCGACAACCCTGATCCAGTCCGGCAGATGCGGGACGAGCTCGGCCCACGCGGCGCCGAAGCGCCGGTCGACGCCGCCCGGTCCCCACTCCCTGGCGCGCTTGCGGATCTGGTCGGGCGCGAAGAACCACACCGGCTTGGCGCCGGGCAGCACGGGCTCGTCCGCGTCACTGGCGCGATGGGTCAGCCCGACGCGGAGCGAATGGACCATCTGCACGCCAAGGTGCCGATGCAGGGTCTCGCGCAGCGCGCTGTTGCCGGCCATGTCGACATAGGCCGTGGGCTCGCCTTGCGGCAGCGCGGTGACATGGTCGTAAGTCACGACCTCGTCGTAGCAGCCGAGCGATTTGACGAAATCGACATTGCCTTTCGACGTCAGCCCGACCACGCGGACGCCCGGCCGCTTGTGCAGCAGATGGGCGAGACCGAACGCGGTCTTGCTCGAGGCCGACGACAGCATGACACGGCGTGCGCCGTAGAATTCATTCTCGGCCAGAAAGTCGTCGACCATGAACGACAGCATGAACAGCGGCAGCATCAGCGCCCGGTAATCGCCCTGCCGGCCGGCATAGGTCGGATCATCAGAGACGCGGGAGTAGACGTTGTAGACCGGAGAGACCTCCTGGCGGTGCGCGGCGGCGTCGCGCAGGCCGCGCTTCGTCACATCGGCCGCCTCGATCACGAGATGCGTCGCCATCGGGAAATAGCCGAACAGCGTTTCGCCGGCCGCGACGTTCGGATGTTTCGAGGCGATCACCTCGCCAAAGCCCCAGACCGGGATGATGCCGTAGCCCTGCGGCGCTGGAAACAGGTTCCAGTATTTCAGTTGCTCGCCGATCACGGCGTAAGTGATGTTGTTGGCGGTGAAGGCGAAGCTGACAACTTTCACCAGCAGTGCGTCGGCGGGCAGCGCTGCGCCGTCCGGCAATTGCGTTTCGATGATCTTGCCCTGCGGCAGATCGTTGCGGACCACGATGAAATCGGTCGAGTTCATTTTGCGGACCCTCGCTTGTTGCGCGCCGTGATCCTTCTTGTCCTCGGCCCGCTTGGCAACAGCAACAAAGTTTGAAACGCTGTTCGCCTTGCCGTCAGCGGATGGCGTGCAACTGCCCGTCGCGGTGGAGATCGCGCAGCTTGCGCTTGAAGATCTTGCCGGTGGCCTCGCGCGGCAGCGCGTCCATGAACTGGATGTCCCGCGGCACCTTGAAATTGGCGAGCTTCCCGCGCAGGAACTCCTGCACCGCCGCGGCCGAGAGCTCCGCGCCGGCTTCCGGCTCGATGCAGGCGAACAGCCGCTCGCCATACTCCGGATCGGGGACGCCGAACACGGCGCAGTCGCGCACGCCGTCCATGCCGATCAGCGCATTCTCGATCTCGGCGGGATAGATGTTGACGCCGCCCGAGATCACCATGTCGCGCTTGCGGTCGCACAGGAACAGATAGCCGTCCGCGTCGAGATAGCCGACGTCGCCGACGCTGATCAGGCCGTCGCGGTCGGCCTCGGCGCGCGCCTTGGCGTTGCCGTGGTAGTCGAAATCCGAGGTCGCGGTCTGCCGCATGAAGATCTCGCCGGGTTCGCCGACGTCGCACAGCGTGCCGTCGGGGCGGAATATCTTGACGATGCCGCCCTCGATCGCGCGGCCGACCGTACCGGGCTTGGCCAAGGCTTCGGCGGCCGAATGCCAGACCGGGATGCCGGTCTCGGTGGAGCCGAGATATTCGTTCACGACGGGTCCCCACCATTCGATCATCGCGCGCTTGACGTCGACCGGGCAGGGGGCGGCGCCGTGGATGATGAAGCGCAGCGACGACAGGTCGTGGCGGCGCCGCGTGTCTTCCGGCAGACGCAGCAGCCACACGAACATGGTCGGCACCATGTGCATGTGGGTGACGCGATGACGCTCGATCAGTTGCAGCAGGTCCTCGGGATCGAAGCGCGGCTCCAGTACGATGCTGCAGCCGTTGCGGAAGGCGAGCATGCCGTAGGAGTGCGGCGCCGAGTGATACATCGGCCCGTTCATCAGGATCACCTGACCCTCGTTCGGCTTGATACCGTAGGTGATGGCGCCGACGCGCGCGGCCGCCGCCTGCTGCTCGGGCCGCATCGGCTTGCGCCGCACGCCCTTGGGTAGGCCGGTGGTACCTGACGTGTAGAACATCGGCGCGGCGCCGATCGGCGGATCGGCGAGCGGCTGATGGGTGTCGCGCCAGCGGTCCCAGTCGGTCATGCCGTCCGGCACGCCGGCCAGCGCCGGCGTCACGCCATAGGCGGCGGCGATCTCCGGTGGCGTCGCGACCACCAGCAGCTTGATGTCGGGCGGCAGCCCGTCCTTGATCTGCGGCAGCAGGTCGGCGTGGCAGACCAGCGTGCCGGCTCCGCTGTCGGACAGGATGTAGCCGACCTCCTCGGCCTTCAGGTGCCAGTTGATCGGCACTACCGGGCTGCCGAGCGCGGCCGCGGCCGCGACCACCTCGAACAGCGCGAAGTCGTTGCGCAGCATCATGCCGACCGGCTTGCCGCCGCGAACGCCGAGCGCGCGCAAGCCGGTCGCTGCCCGCGCGATGCGGCCGTGCATGTCGCCGTAGCTGATCTGTCTGTCGCCGCTGATGATCATGTCGCGCTCTCTTTCCCAAAGTGGAATGAGTTGGATTGAATCGATCTACCCTCGGGCACGGCCCAACTCTCCCCATCGGGGAGAGGTCGATTTGCGGTAGCAAATCGGGTGAGGGGCCGCAGCTCCAATGAGGGACCGTAACCCCTCACCCGGCGCTACGCGCCGACCTCTCCCAAGGGAGAGGTGGAATTCCGCTGCTGCTCCTGCTTGCCCGGCCTCATCATGTCCTAGCGATCGTCCAGGATCTCGCCGAAGCTGATCCAGCTCTTGCCGTTGAACCGGCGCAGCCGCAACTGCTGGAACGGCAGGTAATCGTCCGGTCCGGTGGACACCGTCATGCCCGGCAACAATAGCGGCAACGGAACCTCGTGCAACGATGCTGCCTGGCGCATGATGTTCTCGCGGCTGAAATCGTTCTTGCACGCCTTGAGCACGGCCATCAGCAGCGTCGCATAGTGATAGCCTGCCGAGTAGTTCGAGTTGCTGAGGTCCGCATTGGGCAGGTACTGCTTCATGAAGGCATGATACTCCTTCACGGCGGGGTCGTCGGCCCATTGTGCGTCCATCGTGTCCTTCTGGTTGCTGGACGAGATCAGGCCGACCGCATTCTCCAGCCCGGCGGGCTCCAGGAACGAGATCGACGAGGCCGACGTCGGCACGAAGAACAGCTCCGGCTTCCAGCCGATCTCGGCGACGCCCTTGATCATCTGCGGGGTGAACTTGCCGAGCACGACGCCGAACAGCACGTCGGCGCCGGACGCCTTCAGGGTCGCGAGCTGCGAACTGATGGTGGGCGCCGTGGTCTCGTAGCTCGCTTCCGCGACGATCATGCTCGCGGCCTTGCTGCCGAGCGCGCGCTTGAAGCCGGCGACATAGTCGCGGCCGAAATCGTCGTTCTGCGCCAGGATCGCGATCTTCGCATCCGGCTTGGTCTGCAGCACATATTTGGCATAGACCACGCCCTCGGATTCGTACGAGGCCATCCCCGGCATGGTCCACGGATAGGTCTTCGGATCGGCCCATTTGGTCGCGCCGCTCAGCACGAACAATTGCGGGATCTTCTTGGTGTTGAGATAGCGGTGCACGGCATTGTTGGTGGCGGTGCCGAGCGAGCCGAACATCATCAGCACCTCCTCCTGCTCGACCAGCTTGCGGGTCTGCTCGACGGTCTTCGGCGGCGAATAGGCGTCGTCCAGCGTGATGAATTTCACCTGCCGGCCGTTGATGCCGCCGTCCGCGTTGACCTTGGCGAAAAACGCCTCCTGGGCGCGGCCGATCGTGCCGAAGCCGGAGACCGGCCCGCTATAGGGCAGTGTCTGGCCGATCCGGATCGTCTCATTGTTGTCGGCGGCCGCTGTGCTCGTGATCGCGCAGGCGGCAAGCATCGCCGCCAGCGCATGCTGCGCTCGTCTCATCATTCGCTCCCGGACTGCTGCAATAGGGTCAGGCGCTGGCCCGCAGGAAATCGCTGCGCGCCGCGGTGAACTCCGCCTTCAGCCGCGCCACCAGTTCGGCGACCGGCGGGGCGTCGGTGATCTGGCCGATGCCCTGGCCGGAGCCCCAGATGTCGCGCCAGGCCTTGGCCTTCATGTTGCCGCCGGAGCCGAAATTCATCTTGGTCTTGTCGGCGACCGGCAGGTTGGCGGGGTCGAGCCCCGCCGCCGCGATCGACGGCCCGAGATAATTGCCATGCACGCCGGTGAACAGGTTCGAATAGACGATGTCGTGCGCGGCGTGTTCGGTCAGCGCCTGCTTGTACCTGAGATCGGCATTGGCCTCCTCGGTGGCGATGAAGCGGGTGCCGATATAGGCGAGGTCGGCGCCGAGCGCGAGCGCGGACGCGATGCTCCAGCCGTCGGAAATCGCCCCCGACAGCAGGATCGTGCCCTTGAACCACTGCTTGACCTCGCGCACCAGCGCGAACGGCGAGAGGGTGCCGGCATGCCCGCCGGCGCCGGCACAGACTAGGATCAGGCCGTCGACGCCCTGCTCGGCGGCCTTGCGGGCGTGCTTCACGTTGATGACGTCGTGGAACACCACGCCGCCATAGGAGTGCGCGGCCTCGACGATCTCGGACGGCGGACGCAGCGAGGTGATGATCACGGGCACCTTGTGCTTCACGCAGGTTTCCATGTCTTTCATCAGCCGGTCGTTGGAGGCGTGGCAGATCTGGTTGACCGCGTAGGGCGCCACCTTCTTCTCCGGATGCAGCGCCTGGTACTCGCCGAGCTCGTCGGCAATGCGCGTCAGCCACTCGTCGAGCTTTTCGACCGGACGGGCATTCAGCGCCGGGAACGAACCGACGATGCCGGCCTTGCACTGCGCGATCACGAGCTCGGGCCCCGACACGATGAACAGCGGCGAGCCGACCACCGGCAGTTCGAGCTTGTTGGCGAGCGAAGCGGGTAGCGGCATCTGTCGGGTCCTCCATGCGCGCGCCATCGGCCGGCGGCCGGATGGGAAGCGGGTTGTGTTGTGCTGAACGGCAGTTCTCTTGCCCGCCAATATAGGGCTGGACGGCACCGGCGTGGCGTTCAATATTGAACAGACGACCTGCCAGGATTGAACGGAGCGGACGGCATGGACTGGGATCTCTGCAAGACCTTCGTCGCGGTGGCGGAGACGCGGAGCCTGGCCGGCGCTGCACGCCGGCTGCGCATCAGCCATCCGACCGCCGGCCGCAACGTCGCCGCGCTGGAACGGCAGCTCGGCACCCGCCTGTTCGCCCGCTCCAGTGACGGGCTGTCGCTCACCTCGCACGGCCGCAAGTTCCGCGAGTACGCCGAGGCGATGGCCGCGGCCGCCTTGCGCGCGGAGGCCGTGGCGTCCGCGACCGGCGCACAGGCCCGCGGCGTCGTGAAGCTGTCGATCGGCGCGACGCTGGCGTCGCACTGGCTGATGCCGCGTCTCAAGCCGTTCCTGCGCGATCACCCCAACATCCAGCTCGAGATCATCACCCACCCGTTTCCGGCAAGCGTGCGCCGCCGCGAGGCCGACGTGGTGCTGCGGCCGGTCGATGCCGGCGACGAAAATCTGATCGGGCGCCGGATCGGACGGCTCGGCGCCGGCTTCTACGCCTCGCGCGACTATGCGGCCGGGCGCAAGCTTCCCGAGCGGTCGGACGAGTGGAAGGGTCACAGCGTGATCGGCTTCGCCGACCAGGCCTCGAATGCGGATCTGGCGCGCTGGAGCGACTTCGTCACGCGGCAGGGCACGATGGTGATGCGCTGCTCCTCGCAGGGCGACATGCTGGCGGCGGCGCGCGCCGGGCTCGGGGTGTCCGTGCTGTCCTGCCTGGTGGCGGCGCCGTATCCCGATCTGATCCGGATCGCGCCGCAAAAGCTCTTCAGCCTGTCCGATCTCTGGCTGCTCGCGCATCCCGATCTGGTCGAGCTGCCCGCGGTGCGCGCCGTGCTCGGCTTCGTCACCGACTGCGCACGCCAGGACCGCGTCCGGCTGCGCGGCTGAAGGGTGGTCCAGGGCGCGCCCGACGTCCACGCCAGCCCGCCGAAGCTGCCAGCCCCCTCAAATTATTTTTTGGGCCGCGACCCCGGCGCCGGGTTTGCGCCCTCTTGTCTGGATGAATGCGCCATCGCGGCGTGTCACGAACCGGAGCACAGAACCATGTGGTATAGGAAGAACGTCGGCGGATGGGAGCGCGCGGCCAGGCTGATCGGCGGGAGCTTGATGCTCATTTGCGGCGTGGTTGCGCTGCACGCGTCGCCGCTCGGGCTACTGCTCGGCGGTGCAGGTGTGGTGACGCTGGTCACTGGCGTGTTCGGCTATTGTCCTGCTTGCGCCGTCGCCGGGCGCGAGCCACTGAAGGGGTGACGACCCTTGGCGCGCGTATCAGACGATCTCTTGCTCGCGGCACAGTCGGGCGACCGGCACGCGCTCACACAGCTGCTGGTGGCGCTGCAGCCGGACATTCGACGCTACGCCCGGCGCCTTTGCTACCGCGCCTCGGTCATCGAAGATGTGGTGCAAGAGGCACTCATCGTCGTGTACCGGCGCGTGGGCACGATCCGCAGTCCAGCCGCACTCGCCGGCTGGCTGCTAACCGTCATCGCGCGCCTTTGCATGCTGCCGGCGCTGATGCTGATGCGCGGAGTCGAGGAACTCGCCAGCCTGGAAGAGGCACGCGAACTCGCAAAGGTCCCGCCGGACGAGTTACGCATAGACTTGGTCAATGCGATCGAGTCGCTTTCGCCGTCGCATCGCGAAGTGCTGCTGCTGCGAGATCTCGAAGATCTGACGATTGGGGAAATCGCCCGGCGGCTCGGCGTGACGCGCGAGGCGGCCAAGAGCCGCCTGCGCCGCGCCCGCACATTGGTGCGCGAATATCTGCTCGGCGCAAAGGACAGCGGACGAGAGAGCACATGAATTACTTTCGTGGAACCGGCATGTTCGGGAGCGTTTTCCTGGGCGCACACCTGATGCGCGGCGCAGCTGCGGCGGCGCTATTCGCTTGGGCCATCGTTGACCAGACCGCGCACCCTTGGCTATCCCTGGGCGCGGGCGTTGCCGCCCTCGTCGCGTTACGCGGATGCCCGATGTGCTGGACTGTGGGCTTGGTCGAGACGCTTTCGCAAGGCCGTCGCGGTTCAACAGATGCTCTTTCAATAAATAGAGCGTTTTCCAGCGAAGTGGATACCGGTTCGCGTGAA
The DNA here is from genome assembly GCF_900696085.1 of Bradyrhizobium ivorense. Taxonomy (GTDB): domain Bacteria; phylum Pseudomonadota; class Alphaproteobacteria; order Rhizobiales; family Xanthobacteraceae; genus Bradyrhizobium; species Bradyrhizobium ivorense. Next base: position 1,323,507 of record NZ_CAADFC020000004.1, on the reverse strand, counting down.
GAAAACGCGTCAAGAAAAGAATCTAGAGCTCCGTTCCGATTCCATCGGAACGGAAATTGCTCTAGCGCCGCCGGCGAAAGCATCAGGGAGCGACCATGCAAAGGGTGAGTGCCGTCTTAGGCTCTGCACTATTCTTCCTGGTTGCGCCGTGTGTGCTCGCAGGTCTGATCCCGTGGTCGATGACGCGCTGGGAGTTCAAGCCTGCCTTTTTCGGTCTTGAGGCCGCGCGCTCAGTCGGCGTTCTCCTCATCCTGGTCGGTTTGCCTGGACTCGTGGACTCCTTTGCACGATTTGCGCTTCAAGGACTCGGCACACCTGCGCCCATTGCGCCAACCAAGAACTTGGTGGTCACAGGTCTCTACCGGCACGTGCGCAATCCGATCTACCTCGCCGTCGTCGCAATCATCCTTGGTCAGGCGATGTTGTTTGGCGATTGGCGCCTCGTTCTGTTGGGCGCACTGCTCTGGCTCGCCTTCCACCTGTTCGTCGTTGCCTATGAAGAGCCGACCTTGCAGAGCACGTTTGGTTCAGAGTACGAGGCATATTGCGCGAACGTCCGCCGCTGGATTCCGCGGGTGATCCCCTGGAGAGCCCCGCAGTCCGGTTGACGATAGCCCGAAGAAATGAGGTCGGGCGGTATCCCGCACTAGGCTGTGCTCGCGATGACGCCCTCGCGCTTCCGGAGCACGCGGTAATACGCCCACCACAGATGCGCGGCGGCGCCGCGCAGCGGACGCCACGGCTCGGCGAGCGGCGCCATCTGCTTCGGCGTCGGCCGCTCCTTTAGCCCGAGCCCGGTCTTGACCGCCTCCTGCACCGCGAGGTCGCCCGCCGGCCAGGCGTCGCCATGGCCGAGGCAGAACAGCAGATAGACGTCGGCGGTCCACGGGCCGATGCCGGGCAGCGCGGTCAGCGTGTTGTGCGCGGCGTCGGCTTCTTCGTTGGCGAGCACGTCGAGGTTCAACCGCTCCTCGGCGAGTTCGCGCGCGATATGCTTGAGCGTCTTGATCTTGGCCGCCGACAGCCCAAGCCGGCCGAGGCGATCGGCGCGGGCCTTGCGGATCGCGTCATGATGGAACGGATCGAACGCCTGGCTGACCCGGCCCCAGATCGCCGCCGCGCTCGCGGTCGACAGCTGCTGGCCGCAGATGATGGCGGCGAGCCCGGCAAATCCCGGCTCGCGCTGCCGGATCGCCGGCATCCCGGTCAGTTCGAGGATCGGACGCAGACGCCGGTCCTGCGCGACGAGCTTTTGGATCGCGTCATCGAGGTCGGCCTGGGTTTCGAGGTGGATCAGCATTGTGGGACTGGCTTCAACGTGTCATGCGCGGGCTTGACGGGTGCATCCATCTCCTATCGTAACAGAGTCTCGTTTAGAAGAATCGCCGGGCATAGGCGAGCGGAAGCAGGCGGCTATGCCCGGCCATGACTTGCGATTGATCGCCATGCCACCCGTTTTCCGTTTTGCGCCGAGCCCGAACGGCTATCTGCATGTTGGTCACGCCTATTCGGCGCTGCTCAACTTCGACCTCGCGCGGCAGACCGGCGGGCGCTTGCTGCTGCGGATCGAGGACATCGACGTGACGCGGTGCCGGCCGGAGTTCGAGACGGCGATTTATGAGGATCTCGCCTGGCTCGGGATTGTCTGGGAGACGCCGGTGCGCCGGCAGTCGGAGCATTTTCCCGCCTATCGCGCGGCGGTCGAGCAACTCGCGGCGCAGGGGCTGGTCTATCCGAGCTTCGAGAGCCGCGCCGAGATTGCGCGGCTGGTGGCCGAGCAGGACGCCCGCGGCGCCTGGCCGCGCGATCCCGATGGCGCGCCGCTTTATCCGGGAACCGCGAAATCGCTCGCGGCTGACGAGCGCGACCGGCTGATGGCGCAGGGCCAGCCCTTTGCGCTGCGGCTCGACATGGCGGCGGCGTGCGCTCGTGCCGGCGGCCTCGCCTGGCGTGAAGCCGGCGCGGGGCCGGGCGGCGAGACCGGGGAGGTGACAGCCCGCCCGGAGGCCTGGGGCGACGTCATCCTGGCGCGCAAGGAGACCCCGACCAGCTACCATCTCTCGGTCGTGATCGACGATGCCCTGCAGGGCGTCACCGACGTCGTCCGGGGCATGGACCTGTTCTGGTCGACCAGCGTCCATCGCCTGCTGCAGACGCTGCTCGGCCTGCCGCAACCGGCCTACCGCCACCACCGGCTGATCCACGACGCGGCAGGGCAAAAACTGTCCAAATCGACCCGGGCGACCGGGCTGCGCGAATTGCGGGCGGCGGGGGCGAGCCCGGCCGGCATCCGCGGTCTGGTCGGCTTGTAGTCCGCCGCGGAGGAGCTGTGCTCCCTCAGCCGGGGGAGCCTGCACGATTTTCTGAATAGTAGAATAATACCGCTGATTTGACCGGCGTGTCGGGTTGCCCGGTCGAACCGGCCGCTGCCGGCTACTTTGCATGGGGTTGTTTTTCGGCATTTTGGCCGCGCCCGTGGCAGAGGTTCCGCAAATGGATGGAGCGCTTACCATCACCCTGATTTGCCTCGGCTCCTCCCAAAGGGCGCCGTGACTCCGCCACTGCTGGCATGTCATGCTGGCGGCGGGGCGGGGTCACGGAGATCATGGCGAAACGATCGCGCGGAGGGCGCAGCAAGCGGCAAGCCAAGCGGCCGCCGCCGAAGACGCGCGCCCTCAAGACAAAAGCCCGCACGGCCAAAACTCGCGCCGTCAAGGCGGCCGCAAAGCCGCGCCGCAAGGCCGCGAAGCCGTCGGCGAAGTCCGGCCCCGGCATGGTCGAAACCGCGCTCGCTGCCTTCGCCCATGAGGTGCGGACGCCGCTGACCGGGATTCTTGCGATCAGCAACCTGCTCGCGACTTCCGATCTCGGCGAGCGCGAGCGGCGCTGGGTCGACACCATCAAGGCCGGCGCCGAGCACTTAGCGAGCCTTGCGACGCTGTTCGTCGATGCCGCGCGCAGCGAGGGGCCCGGGCTCGAGATCCGGCAGGACTTCTTCGACCTGCGGGCGCTGGCGCGCGGTGCCGGCGATTCGCTGGCCGGCCGCGCGGCGGCCAAGGGGCTGCAGGCCTCCGTCGAGATGTCCGACAAATTGCCGGCGTTCGCGGTCGGTGATCCGGTCCGGCTGCGGGCCGCGCTGGAAAACCTGATCGACAACGCCGTCAAGTTCACCGAGCAGGGCAGCATCGAGCTCGATGTGGTGCCGGCGCGCGCCCCGAAGGGCAAAGTCGGCGTCGCCTTTGCGATCTCCGACAGCGGCATCGGGCTGTCGCTTGCCGAGGTCAAGCGCCTGTTCCGGCCGTTCTCGCAGGCCAATGTCTCGATCGCCTCGCGGTTCGGCGGCGCCGGGCTCGGCCTGTCCTCGGTCAAGCAACTGGCACGCGCCATGGGCGGTGACATCGTCGCGACCCCTCGCGCCGGCGGCGGCACCGTGTTCACACTGAACGTGCTGCTGGCGCCGGCCGACGGCCCCGTCGGCGTGCTGTCCGACGATCGGGCGGCGAAGGCGGCGCAGGGGCTGCGGCTGCTCAGCGTCGAGGACAACCCGTTCGGCCGCGTCGTGCTCAACACCATCCTGACCGAGCTCGGTCACCATGCCGAATTCGTCGGCCGGGGCGAGGCCGCACCGGAGCGGCTCGGTCAGGGCGCGTTCGACGCGGTGCTGATGGATATGGTGCTGCCGGGCATCGGCGGGGTCGAGGCGATCAAGCGCATCCGCGCGCTGCCGCCGCCGCATGGCCGCATCGCGATTGTCGGCATCTCCGGCCGCGTCGAGGACGAGGCCGCCGCGCGCGCCGCCGGCGCCGACGGCTTCCTCGTCAAACCGGTGTCTCCGCGCGCGCTGGCAACTGCGCTGCTTGAAGCGTGCCGTCGCGCGGCAGCCGCGACTTGATGATCGCCGCGTTGAGCTCGCCGCCGAACACGAAGATCGCGGCGATGAAATACAGGAACACCAGCGCGATCACCACCGAGGCGAGCCCCGCATACATCGTGACGTAGTTGTTGGCGAAGCGCGCCAGGTACATGCCGAAGCCGATGCCCGACAGCAGCGAGGCGACCACGGTGAAGACGATGCCGGGCACGATCTGCAGGAAGCTGCGGCGGCCCGCCGGCAGCCAGGCGTGCAGGATGAACAGCGCGACCACCAGCGCCAGGATCGTGATGCCGTAGCGGGCGGTGTTGAGCAGGCTCTCGTTGGATTCGACGAAGAACGGGATATAGCGCCGCCCCGCCTCGATGATCAGCGGCCCAAGCACGATCAGGAACGCCATCGCCAGCGACGTGACTGCGGCGACCAGCGTGTAGCCGATCGATTCCAGCCGCAGCCAGTACCAGCTTCGCGGCTCGGGCACGGCATAGGCGCGGTTCAGCGCCACCCGCAGCGCCTCGACGCCGTTGGAGGCGAAGTACACCGCGAGCACCGCGCCGATGGTCAGGATATCGCCGCGTGTCGTGGTCAGCACGTCGTGGATCTCGCCGGACAGGGAATCGGCGACCTGCTGCGGCCAGACCTGCAGCAATAGCCCGACCGCCTGGTCGGCCAGCTGCTTGGAGCCGAAGAAGCCGGCCAGCGACGTCAGCACGATCAGGAACGGGAATAGCGCCATCAGGGTCGACAGCGCGATGTGGCTCGCGATCGCCCAGCCGTCATCGGCGAGGAACGTGTAAAGGGCATCGATCACGACATGGGTGACGTAACGAAGCTGTTTCACATTCCACCCGGCATCATCGACAACGGCTCGGCCCGAGACTGGGTCCAGCTTGGGATATTACGCGCGGAAAAGCCAGTCGGTTGCATCGACCGGTCGCATGGCCGCCGTCGGTGGAAGTCCGCCTCATGCGGTGTTATGTAGCGAAGATGGCATCTGCTCTCAGCATGTTCATTCTTCCAATCGCCGTCGGCGCCGTGGCGCTGGTGCTGCTGCTCGGCCTCATCAACATGATGAAAGGCGGCTCGCCGAACACGTCGCAGAAGCTGATGCGGCTGCGCGTCCTGCTGCAATTCGTCGCCATCGTCATCGCCATGATCGCGGTCTGGGCGATGGGTCGGTAGACGCTCTAAGGAGATCACGACCATGGTCGTTCTCAATCGGATCTACACGCGCACCGGCGATGACGGCACCACCGCGCTCGGCTCCGGCGAGCGGCGGCCGAAATACGATCTGCGCGTTGCCGCCTATGGTACGGTCGACGAGACCAATGCTGCGATCGGCGTGGTGCGGCTGCATCTGGCTGATAGCCCCGACGTTGATGCGATGCTCGGGCGGATCCAGAACGATCTGTTCGATCTCGGCGCCGACCTCGCGGTGCCCGAGCGCGAGGGCAAGGCCGAGCGGCTGCGGATGCTGGCGAGCCAGGTCGAGCGGCTCGAGCGCGACATCGATCAGCTCAACGACCAGCTGGCGCCGCTGACCTCGTTCGTGCTGCCGGGCGGCACGGCGGCATCTGCATATCTGCATCTCGCCCGCACCATATGTCGCCGCGCGGAACGCATGATGGTGGAACTCGCGGCCCGGCCGGACGAGCCGGTCAATGCCGCTGGCATCCAGTATATGAACCGCCTGTCGGATTTCCTGTTCGTTGCCAGCCGCTTCCAGAACAACAAGGGCGCCGGGGACGTGTTGTGGGTGCCCGGCCAGAACCGCTAAACTGGTTCAAATCCGGAAGGACGGATTTTTGGTTTTGGCGCGTTGACCGGGGGTAGCGGGACCTTTAGGTTCCGCGCCAGCCAACCAAAACCCATAAAATCAAAGCGAAAGAGGATCAGAGGGATCGATGAAGGTTCTTGTGCCGGTAAAGCGGGTCGTCGACTACAACGTCAAGGTCCGCGTCAAGAGCGACGGGACGGGCGTTGAGCTCGCCAACGTCAAGATGTCGATGAACCCGTTCGACGAAATCGCCGTCGAGGAAGCGCTGCGGCTGAAGGAAGCCAGCAAGGCGACCGAGGTGGTGGTGGTGTCGATCGGACCGGCGCAGGCCTCGGAGACCATCCGCACCGGCCTCGCCATGGGCGCCGACCGCGGCATCCTCGTGAAGGCCGAGGGCAATGTCGAACCGCTCGCGGTCGCCAAGATCCTCAAGGCGGTGGTCGAGGCGGAGCAGCCCGGCCTCGTCATTCTCGGCAAGCAGGCGATCGACGACGACAGCAACCAGACGGGCCAGATGCTGGCCGCGCTGCTCGGCTGGTCGCAGGCGACCTTCGCCTCCAAGCTCGAGGTCGATGGCTCCGACTTCAAGGTCACGCGCGAAGTCGACGGCGGCCTGCAGACCATCAAGCTGAAGGGCCCGGCGATCGTCACCACTGACCTGCGTCTCAACGAGCCGCGCTACGCCTCGCTGCCCAACATCATGAAGGCGAAGAAGAAGCCGATCGACGACAAGAGCGCGTCGGACTATGGCGTCGATCTCGCGCCGCGTCTGGAAATCATCAAGACCTCGGAACCGGCAGGCCGCAAGGCGGGCGTCAAGGTGAAGGACGTTGCCGAACTCGTGAACAAGCTCAAGACCGAAGCCGGGGTTCTCTGATGACGACGCTGCTGATTGCTGAACACGACCACGAGACCCTCAAGGACGCCACCAACAAGGCGCTGACCGCAGCCGGCCAGCTCGGCGGCGACGTTCATGTGCTGGTCGCCGGCGGCGGCCAGGGCACCAAGGCGGCGGCTGAAGCCGCGGCCAAGCTCGCCGGCGTCGCCAAGGTGCTGGTCGCCGAAGGTCCGGCCTATGAGCACGACCTCGCTGAGCCGCTGGCGGCGCTGATCGTGGCGCTGGCGCCGAACTACGACGCCTTCGTCGCGCCCGCGACTTCGCGCTTCAAGAACGTGATGCCGCGCGTCGCAGCCCTGCTCGACGTCATGCAGGTCTCCGAGATCAGCAAGGTGGTCGCGCCCGACACCTTCGAGCGGCCGATCTACGCCGGCAACGCGATCCAGACCGTGAAGTCGAAGGACGCCAAGAAGGTGATCACGGTGCGCACCTCGACCTTCGCCGCCGCCGGCGAGGGCGGCAGCGCGGCGATCGAGAGCGCGGCGGCGGCGGCCGATCCCGGCCTGTCCACGTTCGTCGGCGAGGAGGTCGCCAAGAGCGACCGTCCGGAGCTGACCTCGGCCAAGATCATCGTCTCTGGCGGTCGCGCCATGCAGAGCCGCGAGAATTTTGCAAAATACATCGAGCCGCTCGCCGACAAGCTTGGCGCCGGTGTCGGCGCCTCGCGCGCGGCGGTCGATGCCGGCTATGCGCCGAACGACTGGCAGGTCGGCCAGACCGGCAAGGTGGTGGCCCCGGAACTTTATGTCGCGGTCGGCATCTCCGGCGCGATCCAGCATCTGGCCGGCATGAAGGACTCCAAGGTGATCGTCGCGATCAACAAGGACGAGGACGCGCCGATCTTCCAGGTCGCCGATTACGGCCTGGTCGCCGACCTCTACCAGGCGGTTCCGGAGCTCACCGAAGCGCTCGGCAAGCTCGGAAAGTAAGCGACAAGACACCGGCCGGATGGCTAAGCTCCGGCCGGTGTTCTTATTTTGAACAGCCGATTCCGGAATTGGGCAACCCGGAAGGCTTCTTTTCGGGTATCGTTGGGCATGGGCAGGCGCGATGTGCGCGCCGTTCCGGTGGATGACAAGATGACGGTGGCAATCAAGAAGGTCGGCGTGATCGGTTCGGGCCAGATGGGCAATGGCATCGCCCATGTGGCGGCGCTGGCCGGCTTCGACGTGGTGCTCAACGACGTGTCCGCCGACCGGCTGAAGTCGGCGCTCGCGACCATCAACGGCAATCTGACCCGCCAGGTCGCGAAGAAGACCATTTCAGAGGACGAGCGCAAGAAGGCGCTCGACCGCATCGCCTCCGCCGAGGCACTCGACGCGCTGGCCGATTGCGATCTCGTGATCGAGACCGCGATCGAGAAGGAAGAGACCAAGCGCAAGATCTTCCATGAGGTCTGCGCGGTGCTGAAACCCGAGGCGATCGTCGCGACCAACTCGTCGTCGATCTCGATCACAAGGCTCGCCGCCTCGACCGATCGCCCGGAGAAATTCATCGGCATTCATTTCATGAATCCGGTACCGGCGATGGAGCTGGTCGAGCTGATCCGTGGCATCGCCACCGACGACATGACCTTCGACACCGCCAAGGCGTTCGTCGCCAGGCTCGGCAAGCAGGTCGCGGTGTCGGAGGATTTCCCGGCCTTCATCGTCAACCGCATCCTGCTGCCGATGATCAACGAGGCGATCTACACGCTGTATGAGGGCGTCGGCAACGTCGAGGCGATCGACGCCGCGATGAAGCTCGGCGCGCATCATCCGATGGGCCCGCTCGAGCTCGCCGATTTCATCGGCCTCGACACTTGTCTGTCGATCATGCAGGTGCTGCATGAGGGCCTCGCCGATTCAAAGTACCGGCCGTGCCCGCTGCTGGTGAAATACGTCGAGGCCGGCTGGCTCGGCCGCAAGACCCAGCGCGGCTTCTACGACTACCGCGGCGACCGCCCGATCCCGACGCGGTAGCTGAGCATCTGTCTCTACGACCGTCACCCTGAGGTGCGAGCCCTTGCGAGCCTCGAAGGGTCGACGGCCACCAGCCGGGCCGTGCATCCTTCGAGACGCGGCCAAGAGCCGCTCCTTCAGCGACAAAGGCGAAGCCTTTGCGCGGGGATGACGGATTACGGGAACGATGCGCCGGCCTGCCTCGGCCGGTTACCCGCCGTTAACTTTCGCGAGCTACGCCATGCGCTGTTCTGGGAGTACCGCGCATGGACATGATGAGCATGGTCACGAGCATCCTGTCGATGCAGCAGGGCAGTCTGCAGAACGAGATCGCGACCCGCGTCACCAAGCAGAACATCGACGCCGAGAGATTCGCGGTTCAGACTCTGCTCGGCACGCCGTCCACGGCAAATCTGGCCGCCGGCGTCGGCGGCAACCTCAACACGGTCGCCTGAATTCCCGCGGCTCGCGGGTTCAGTACCCGCTGTCCCGGAAGGCGTCCGTATATCCGCGTCATTGCGAGCGAAGCGAAGCAATCCATGCTTCAGCTTGTGCGGAGGGATGGATTGCTTCGCTTCGCTCGCAATGACGGGCGCGGGTAGCGCGGGGCCAATCCGGCCGCAGTCACGCCCGAAGTGTCAAAGCCCCGCCGCGGCGGGCTGCATCGCGGCCTTCACCAGCTTGATGGCGTCGTCGCTCGCCCATTCGGCGGGGCCGGCGATGTTGGCGATTTCGCAGCCCTTGGCGTCGACCAGCACCGAGGTCGGCATTCCGAGCGCCTTGCCTATGTTCTTAAGATCCTGAAACACCTTGGCTTTTGCGTCACTGAAATAGCCCAGATTATTCAGATTGGCCTCTTTCAGGAACGCCCTCGGCTTGTCGGGGTCGCGGGTGTCGATGTTGATGGCGACCACCTCGAAATCCTTGCCTCCGAGCTTGGTCTGCAGGCTGTCGAGCGCCGGCATCTCCTTGCGGCAGGGCACGCACCAGGTCGCCCACAGGTTCACCAATACGGTCTTGCCGCGGAAGTCCGAGAGCTTCTTCGGCTGGCCGTTGGCGTCCTCGAAGCTGAGGTCGGGCAGCCGGAGCGGGGTGCTCGCCATGGTCAGCGCCGCGACCTCGCCATGGGCCAGCGGCGCGATCTTTTTGGCCAGGTCCACGGCCCCGGTGCAGGCCAAATCGCCGGCCGGACGCTTGAAGCTCGAGACGGCGGCATAGCCGATCACGGTCCCAACCAGCACCGCGCCGATCACGAGCGGGATGCGCCACTTTGCAGCCGGCCTGGCAGCCGGCTCGGCGGTGGGCTCTGGCGGGGTCGTCTCGGGCATATCGTTTGTCATCCTGGGTCAGATATGGCTAAGCAGTGCTGGGACTACGATCGGAACCGCCCTGCTGTTTCGCCGCTCCGGCAGCAAAACCACATGGCTTCCTTTACAAACAAGGCCTGCAATACAAAGTCGTGAGCGAGAAGTCATGAGCAACAAGATGTGGGGCGGCCGGTTCTCGGAGCGTCCCGACGCGATCATGGAGGAAATCAACGTCTCCATCGACGTCGACCGTCACCTCTATGCCCAGGACATCTCAGCGTCCAAGGCCCACGCCGCAATGCTTGCCGCGCAAGGCATCATCACCGCAGCTGATGCGAAAAATATCGGCAAAGGTCTAGACACGATTTTGTCAGAAATCTCCAAGGGCGATTTCGACTTCAAACGTGCGCTCGAGGACATTCACATGAATGTCGAGTCGCGCCTGTCCGAGTTGATCGGGCCGGCCGCGGGCCGGCTGCACACCGCGCGCTCGCGCAACGACCAGGTCGCGACCGACTTCCGGCTCTATGTCCGCGACACCATCGACGAGACCGACGCCGCGTTGGCGGCGTTCCAGCAGGCGCTGGTTGACCGCGCGCTGGAGCATGCCGGCACGGTCATGCCGGGCTTCACCCATCTGCAGACCGCGCAGCCCGTCACTTTCGGCCACCATCTGCTGGCCTACGTCGAGATGGCCTCGCGCGACCGCGGCCGCTTTGCCGATGCGCGCAAGCGGCTGAATGAATCGCCGCTCGGCGCCGCGGCGCTGGCCGGCACCTCGTTCCCGATCGACCGCGCGGCGACCGCCAAGGCGCTCGGCTTCGACCGTGCGATGGCCAATTCGCTCGATGCGGTGTCGGACCGCGATTTCGTGCTGGAGACGCTGTCGGCGGCGGCGATCTGCGCCGTGCACATGTCGCGCTTTGCCGAGGAGATCGTGATCTGGACCTCGCCGCTGGTCGGCTTGGTCAAGCTCAGCGACAAGTTCACCACCGGCTCGTCGATCATGCCGCAGAAGCGCAACCCCGACGCCGCCGAGCTGGTGCGCGCCAAGACCGGCCGGGTGATCGGCGCGCTCAGCGCGCTGCTGATCGTGATGAAGGGGTTGCCGCTCGCCTATCAAAAGGACATGCAGGAGGACAAACAGGGCGCCATGGAGGCGTTCGCGGCACTGTCGCTGGCGATCCGCGCCATGACCGGCATGGTCGAGGATCTGGTGCCGGACGAAGCAAAGATGAAGGCCGCTGCCGGCGAGGGCTACGCCACCGCGACCGATCTCGCCGACTGGCTGGTGCGCACCCTGAAAATGCCGTTCCGCGACGCCCACCACGTCACCGGGCGCATCGTCGGCCTCGCCTCGGCGCAGGGCGTGGCGCTGCACGAACTGCCGCTGCGGGCCATGCAGGAGGTCGAGCCGAAGATTACCGCTGACGCGCTGAAGGTGCTCAGCGTCGAATCCTCGGTGAAAAGCCGGACCTCGTTCGGCGGCACGGCGCCCAAAAACGTGCTGGCGCAGGCCAAGGCCTGGGCCAAGCGGCTGGAAAAAGAGCGAAAATTAGGCTGAACGGGAAAATTTGGCCGCGATTTCGTGACCCGCCGCCTCTCGCCAGAGCAGATCAATGTTTGTATGGTGCCGCCGGAATTTGGGGATTTCGTCGTGACCAGCAAGAATCGCCTGACCCCGTCGGGATGGGCCATCATTGTGCTGAGCGCCTCCGCGCTCGCGCTCGGCGGCTGCGGCCGCAAGGGACCGCTCGACCTGCCGCCGACCGCGAACGTCGCGCCGGCGCCGGGCGATACCGAGACCGAAGGGTCGGCGCAGCCCAGCGTGTTCAACCCGACCTACGGATCGGAATCCGGGCCGGCGGCGTCGAAAGGCGCCAAGAAGCCCTTTATCCTCGATCCGCTGCTCGGTAATTAAACCCCTATGAACCACTTTGACTATCGCAACGGCGTGCTGCACGCCGAGGCGGTCAATCTCATTGAGCTCGCGGAAGCCGTCGGCACGCCGTTCTACTGCTATTCGACGGCGACGCTGGAGCGGCACTACCGCGTCTTCACCGAGGCGTTTGCCGGCGAGAAGGCGCTGGTCTGCTACGCCATGAAGGCGAACTCCAACCAGTCGGTGCTGCGTACGCTGGCCAGGCTCGGGGCCGGCGCCGACGTGGTCTCCGGCGGCGAGCTGAAGCGGGCGCTGGCCGCGGGCTTCCCGCGCGACAAGATCGTGTTCTCCGGCGTCGGCAAGACCGAGGCCGAGCTGCGTGCGGCGCTCGCCGCCGACATCCACTGCATCAATGTCGAATCCGAGCCCGAGCTCGAGCTGCTGTCACGCCTTGCGGCCGAGATGAACACCACCGCGCGCATCTCGCTGCGGGTCAATCCCGACGTCGATGCCGGTACCCATGCCAAGATCTCGACGGGCAAGTCGGAGAATAAGTTCGGTATTCCGCTGGCGCGCGCCCGCGAGGTCTATGCCCGCGCGGCGAAGCTGCCCGGCATCAAGGTGACCGGCGCCGACGTGCATATCGGCAGCCAGATCACCGATCTCGGCCCGCTGGAGGCCGCCTTCCGCCTGCTCGCCGACTTCGTGCAGACCTTGCGCGCCGACGGCCACGACATCTCGCACATCGATTTCGGCGGCGGCCTCGGCATTCCCTATTACATGGACCGCGCCGCGCCGCCGGCGCCTGACGCCTATGCCGCGATGGTCAGGCGCGTGACCCACAATCTCGGCTGCACGCTGATGTTCGAGCCGGGCCGCATGATCGTCGGCAATGCGGGAATCCTGGTTACCCGCGTGATTTATGTGAAGCCGGGCGATGCCAAGAATTTCGTCATCATCGACGCCGCGATGAACGATCTGATCCGGCCGACGCTGTACGAGGCGCATCACGACATCCTGCCGGTCCGCGCGCCGGGGCCCGGCACGCCAACGATGGTCGCCGACGTGGTCGGCCCGGTCTGCGAGACCGGCGACTACCTCGCGCTCGACCGCTCGCTGCCGCAGCCGAAGGCCGGCGACCTCTTGGCGATCATGACCGCCGGCGCCTACGGCGCGGTGCAGTCCGGCACCTACAACACCCGGCCGCTGGTGCCGGAGGTGCTCGTCAAGGACGATCAATACGCGGTGGTCCGCCCGCGCATCGACGTCGATGCCCTGATCGCGATGGACAAGCCCGCGCCCTGGTTGTGAGCGCGCTGACTGCGCCGCATTCTCGCTGTCGTCCCTGCGGAAAGCATGGACCCATAACCACCACCGGTCATTGCTGGGCAACGCTGGGGCCACAGCTCGCCTTAGCGACTCAATCCTGTGGTTATGGGTCCCGGGTCGCGCTTCGCTTGCCCGGGACGACAGCCTATATTTGACGACGAGTATCGTAGGATTGGTCAAGCGCAGCGATACCCATCGCCCCCTCCGCGCGCACCAGGGGAGGTTGCCATTGCCAAGGCCGGTGACTCTTCCGATCGCGATCGTGCTGATGCTTGGCTGCATCGCGCCTGCATGGGCCGCGACTCTTGAGCGCGTTGAATTCGACAGCGCCGCGCCGCGGCTGGATTCGCCCATTCTGGGCGACCCCATCCAGGGTGATCTCGCCCGGCCCGACGGCGCAGGTCCGTTTCCCGCCGTCATCGCATTGCACGGCTGTGCCGGGATGCACGACACGACCAAGCAGAGGCTCGCCGATGCGCTTGTCGCGTGGGGCTATGTCGTCCTGCTCGTCGACAGCTATGCGACGCGCGGCATCAAGCACGTCTGCACCTCGGGCGCGTTCGCGACCTTCGTCAAGCGCAGGCAGGACGCCTACGGGGCGCTCGATTTCCTGGCGCGCCAATCCTTCGTCGACCGGCACCGCGTGGCTGCGGTCGGTTTCTCGGCCGGCGCCTGGGTGACTCTCTCCGTGGCGGAGCCGAATTCGTTCGAGCAGTTCGTTCCGCCGGACAGCGATCTGCGATTCCGCGCAGCGGTCGCGTTCTATCCGCCATGCAGAGGAGCATCGACGCGCCCGGGGATACCCACGCTGATTTTCATCGGCGCTGCCGACGACTGGACGCCGGCGGCGGATTGTTCCGGCAAGGTCGCCGACTGGGGCAATGATGGGCCGCCGATCGAGCTGATCGTCTATCCCGGCGTCTATCATGGATTCTATTACGTGCACCTGCAGCCCGGCGCGAGGTTGTTCGACCACTGGCTGGAATACAGCGGCGCCGCCGCGGACGATGCGACAGACCGGCTGCACCGGTTTCTCGATCGCCATCTCAATTGAAGGCGTGCCGGCCGCTCTCCCGCAAGGGGGAGGCGGCCGAACGCGCGTCACATCACGGCCCGTATTTCGGCGCCGGCGTCTGGTTGAACTCGTCGTCGTGCACGACGCAGGTGAAGCTCGCCGCGTTATTGGCGTTGCCGCTGCCGTTGTATTTCGGCACCTTCGGGAAGACGCAGAGCGGCCGGGTCATCTGCACCGCGGGCGGCGTATCGGCGACGAACTTGGTCGCAAGGATCGTCTCCGGCGGCGTGCCGGTCTCGACCCAGGTCATCAGCGGCGTCAGCGCGTCGAACGTGTTGGGGCCGGGCCCGCCGGAGCAGTGGTACATCCCGGGCACCATGAACAGCCGCGCGTAGCTCTGTGTCTGCCGCAGCGCCGGATTGCCGCCACCGCCCGGGAAGAAGCCGGCCTGCTGCACCCCGCGGCCTTCGTTGCCGACCAGCGCATTGAAGTAATTGATGCTGCTCTGCGACGGGATCAGCGGGTCGGCCCAGCCGTGGTACATCAACAGCTTGCCGCCATGCCCGCGGAATTCGCTGAGATCGGTGCTGGTCGCGTTCAGCACGTCGGCCAGCACATCGTCGACCTTCTTGATGTCGTGATGGAAGTCGAAATTCGAAAAATTCACCGGGCTCGACGGGTAGCCGAAGCTCGGGCCGAACACCCAGTAGAACAGGCCGTCGAACGCCGGTTCAGGCAGCCGCTCCTGGAACGCGAGGCCGAGCGCGAGCAGATCGTCAGTCTCGTTGCCGCGCTGCGAGCCCGGATTGATCAGCTGTCCGTTCACCGGGTCGACTGTGCCGCCGTAGTATTTCTGCATCGTCGTGACCTGGTCGGAGGTCAGGCATGCGGGCGGCACCTTGCCGCCGGTGCACAAAAGGACCTTTGGATCGAAGCGGCAGTCGCGCGGGTCGTTCAGGAACTGGTCGCTCGGGGCGCCGCCGTCGCGGCCGACGCATTGCTTGAGCACGGCCTGGTTGACCAGCGTCATCTGGCCGGCCTGGATGAAGCGGCCGGGGCTCGCATGCGCGTTCTGCCAGCTAAAAAGCCCTGCCATGTGCAGATGGGTGCGGTTGAACGCGGGCGCGCCGGCCAGGATGCCGTCATAGTCGTTGGGGAAGCGCTGCGCCTCCATCAGGGCGTTCTGGCCGCCGGTGGAGCAGCCGGCGAAATAGGCCCCCTGCGCGCGCTGGCCGTAGAAGGCGTTGACGATCTCCTTGCCGCGCTCGGTCATCAGATGAATCGCGCGATAGCCGAAATCCTTGATCCGCTCGGGATGGCCGAACAGGCCGGTCGACGGCGCCGCCGGATCGCCGAACTGGATGGCCAGCGGATTGCCCATGTTGCCGTTCGAGCCGCAGAACAGCGGATTGCAGCCCGAGGAGCCGGTGCCGAGATCGCTGTTGGTCGCCGCAAATCCGCCCTTGAGGCCGTTGGCGAGCGAGGCGTAGCTGATCACGCCCTGGAACCCGCCGCCGCCGGTGCCGAGGAACCTGCCGTTCCACCCGCTCTTGGGCAGCCAGACCTCGATCTTGATGCTGGAATCCGAGGTCGGGATCAGGGTCGCGACGATCCGGCAGAACGGCGGCAGGCCGGTGATCGGCGGATTGCCCGGCGCGACGAAGGTGCCGGAATCATTGTCGGTCGCCGAATTGATGACGGTGTGCTGCAGCTGCAAGGATTGCAGATTGGTGCACGGCGTTGCCATGGCTTGTGTGCTGGTGATTGCGAGACCGGCAAACAGGGCCACGGTCGCGCCGACGAAAGGTCGATGGCACCTCATTCAGTCCTCCCCGATTTTTGTAGTTGTAGGGAAGGAAGGATAACCGACCGAGATGACAACTCAAGGGTGAATGCACACAACGAGCGCATCGCGCTGCAACGCGCGGAATGGTTGTGTTCGATTGTAGCTTTGCAGGATGGAGCGTAGCGATATCCACGCTACGCGCTGTGATCTCGTAGCCCGGATGGAGCGTAGCGAAATCCGGGACGGTCTTGCCAAGTAGAGCGAACCCGGATTGCGCTGCGCTGCATCCGGGCTACCCGCTTCATTTTGCGGCGTGCGCGCCGCCTTTGCCGCCACCGACGATCACGCCGGCCGCCTTCTCGATCGGCTTGATCGCCGCCGTGAAGTCCGACTCCGGTCCCTGGTCGCGGATGATGACCTCCCACAGCCGGCCGACCGCCTCGGCGACTTCCATCGACAACCCGAGCGAGCGCATCTCCTCGACCGCGAGCCGCACGTCCTTCACCATCAGGCCGGTGGCGAAGCCGAAGTCGAAGCTGCGCGGCAGCACCGAACGCGGAAACTTGTCGCGGCTTGCGGTGTTCAGCCCGGAGCCGGCATTGATGACGTCGATCATCACGGCCGGATCGAGCCCGGACTTCACGCCCATCACCACCGCTTCCGAGGTTGCGACCATGGCGGTTGCGGACAGGAAATTGTTGGCGAGCTTCATGGTCTGGCCGGAGCCCGGCTTGGTGCCGATGAAGAACACCTTGCCGATCACATCGAGCGCGCCCTTGACCAGCTCGAAGTCGGGCTTCGGTCCCGACACCATCACCGCCAGCGTACCCTTCTCGGCGCCGGAGACGCCGCCGGAGACCGGGCTGTCGATCTGCACGATGTTCTTCTGCGCCAGGAGGTCGTGGATCTTCACCGCCATCTGCGAGCCGACCGTCGAGAGGTCGATGAAGCGCTTCACCCGCGCGCCCTCGATCACGCCGCCCTTGCCGGTTGCGACCTCGAGCGAGGCCTGCAGCGAGGGCAGGCTCGCCATCACGGTCTCGACCCGGTCGGCGATATCCTTCGGCGACGTTGCAGGCGCGGCGCCGCGCGCCACCAGCTGGTCGACGGCGTCCTTGCGGGTGTCGAACACGGTGAGCGTGTGCCCGGCCTCGATCAGCCGGCGCGCCATCGGAAAGCCCATCTTCCCGAGGCCGATGAATCCGATTTCCATGGTGTTTCCTTTTTTCTTTCTTCGTTGTTGCGCGAAGGCCGCTGCCGCAAGCTCGATGTCGTCCCGGCCTTCACCGGGACGACGAGGAGGCCTCACGCCTTGCCGTCGAGCTCGGCGAAGACCTCGCGCGCGATGCGGAAGCTGTCGACGCCGCAGGGGATGCCGGCGTAGATCGACGCCTGCATGAAGATCTCGCGGATCTCGTCGCGGCTGACGCCGTTGGTCAGCGCGCCCTTGATGTGCGCCCGCAATTCGTGCGGCCGGTTGAGGATCGCGATCATCGCGAGGTTGAGCATGCTGCGGGTCTTGCGCGGCAGCTCCTCGCGACCCCATACCGCACCCCAGCAATATTCGGTGACCAGTTCCTGAAACGGCTTGTTGAAGCTGTCGGAGTTCTTCAGCGCGTTGTTGACATAGGCCTCGCCGAGCACCGCCTTGCGGATTTCCAGCCCCTTGTCGTGCGTCTTTTGGTCCATGATGTTCCCTCATGCGTTGATGCGACGGTTCGGGCCGGGACGTTACGGGGTCGCACCGCCGCAGTCACGCCTTCGTGTTATGCGTATTTCCCGGTGTGGGTTACGCCCTGGAACAGGTGCCTCATTGGCGCCGCTGTGCTAGGCTCCCTTGCCGGTAACCCGGAGATTTGATTGAGCGGTGCCAACATCGACCCGTCAGACCCCTCACGCGCCAGCGACGCGATCGCGCGCCTGAAACTGACGCAGGCTCTTGAACGGGCAAAATTAGCGATTGCGTGGGAACGGGTCTGGCCGCATCTGGCGCGGTTCCTCACGGTCGCCGGTCTATTTCTGGTCGCGTCATGGGCCGGGCTGTGGCTCGTGCTGCCGTTTGTCGCACGCGTGGCCGGCACCGCGCTGTTCGCGATTGCCGCGCTGGCCATGCTGGTGCCGATGCTGCGCTTCCGCTGGCCGAGCCGTGAAGAGGGTTTGAGCCGGCTCGACCGCGGCGCCGGCGTCCGTCACCGCCCGGCGACCACACTGTCCGACACGCTGACGACGCAGGATCCGTTTGCGGTCGCGCTGTGGCAGGCGCAGCGCGAGCGCACGCTGGCCTCGATCAGGCGCATCCGCGCCGGGCTGCCGAAGCCGAAGCTCTCGCTGCATGATCCCTGGGCGCTGCGCGCGCTGGTCATCGTGATGCTGGTCGCAACCTATGTCGCGGCCGGCGACGAGCGCGGCCTGCGCATCGCCTCCGCGTTCGACTGGAACGGCATCATGACGCCGACCAACATCCGGGTCGACGCCTGGGTGACGCCGCCGAACTACACCGGCAAGCCGCCGATCATCCTGTCCAACGCCAACAAGGATGCTGCCGCGGCCGACAGCGGCCCGCTCGCGGTTCCGGCCGGCTCTACGCTCCTGGTGCGCTCCAGCGGCGGCACCATCGACGTCGTGGTCGGCGGCGGCGTCACCGAGATCGCGCCGGGCGAACAGGCGCCGAAGGGCACCAACGAGCGCCATTTCAAGATCGCGGCCGATGGCACCGCGCATGTCCGCGCCCCGACCGGCCAGCCGCTGTGGAGGTTCACCGCGACCCCCGACCGTCCGCCGTCGATCGCGCTGGCCAAGGATCCGGAGCGGCAGTCCCGCGGCTCGCTGCAGCTGTCCTACAAGCTCGAGGACGATTACGGCGTCACCGAAGCCCGCGCCCAGTTCGCGGCGCGTCCGGGCGATGCCAAGAACGATACCAAGAACGATGCGAAGAACGACGCCAAGAACGACAGCAAGACTGCTGGCAAGGACGATGCCGGCAAGGCGGCGGCGCCGCGTCCGCTGTTCGAGGCGCCGCAGTTCGCGCTGGTGCTGCCCAATGCGCGCACCCGCAACGGCGTCGGCCAGATGGTCAAGGACCTCAGCGAGGATCCCTATGCCGGCGCCGACGTGACGCTGACCCTGACGGCGAAGGATGAGGCGGGCAACGAGGCCAAGAGCGAGCCGTTCAACATGCGCCTGCCCGAGCGCTTGTTCACCAAGCCCTTGCCGAGGGCGCTGATCGAGCAGCGTCGCATCCTGGCGCTCGATGCCAACCAGAACGGCCAGGTGTTCGCCGCGCTCGAGGCGCTGATGATCGCGCCGGAAATGTTCACGCCGGAAGCCGGTCACTATCTCGGCCTCTACAGCGTCAGCCACCAGCTCGAGGCGGCGCGCACCGACGACCAGCTGCGCGAGGTCGTCGCCAGCCTGTGGGCGCTCGCGGTCTCGATCGAGGACGGCAATATCAGCGACGTCGACAAGGCGCTGCGCGCGGCGCAGGACGCGCTGAAACAGGCGCTGGAGCGCGGCGCGACCGACGAGGAAATCAAGAAGCTCACCGACAACCTGCGCGCGGCGCTGGACAATTTCCTGCGCCAGCTGGTCGAGCAGAACCGCAACAATCCGCAGCAGCTCGCCCGGCCGCTCGATCCCAATGCCAAGGTGCTGAGCCAGCAGGATCTGAAGAACATGCTCGATCGCCTGGAGCGGCTGTCGCGCTCCGGCGACAAGGAGGCCGCCAGGCAACTGCTCGAGCAGCTGCAGCAGATGCTGGAGAACCTGCAGATGGCGCAGCCCGGGCAGGGCGACGACGGCATGGAGCAGGCGCTCAACGAGCTCAACGACATGATCCGCAAGCAGCAGCAGTTGCGCGACAAGACCTTCAAGCAGGGCCAGGATTCGCGGCGCGACCGCATGCGCGGCAAGCAGGGCGACCAGTCGATGGGCGACCTGCAGCAGGACCAGCAGGCGTTGCGGGACCGCCTCAAGAAGCTGCAGGAAGAGCTCGCCAAGCGCGGCATGGGCCCGGAGCAGCGCGGCCAGAAGGGGCAGAAGGGCCAGCGCGGCGACCAGCAGCAGGGCCAGCAAGGCGATCCGGGTGATCAGGGCGACCAGGGTGACGACGGCGACGGGCTCGATCAGGCCGATTCCGCGATGGGCGACGCCTCGGGGCGGCTCGGCGAGGGCAATGCCGACGGCGCGGTGGATTCGCAGGGCCGCGCGCTGGACGCACTGCGCAAGGGCGCGAAGGACGTCGCCGACGCGATGCAGCCGGGCGAAGGCGACCAGCCTGGCGATCAGCCCGGCAATCCCAACGGCCGCCGCCAAGGCGCCGGCAATTCGACCGACCCGCTGGGCCGGCCGCTGCATGGCCGCGAGCTCGACGACCACACCGTGAAGATCCCGGGCGAGATCGACGTGCAGCGCGTGCGCCGCATTCTCGAAGAGCTGCGCCGCCGCCTCGCCGACCCCGCGCGCCCGCAGCTCGAGCTCGACTACATCGAGCGGCTGCTGAAGGATTATTGAGCGCAGCCGCCGCTCTCTGCTGTCATCGCCCGGCTTGACCGGGCGATCCAGTATTCCAGAGACGTCAGTGATTGAGTCGAGAGGCCGCGGCGTACTGCCTTCGCGGGGCATGCCACGCGCACCCAACCATCACCGTCATCCTGAGGAGCGCGCACTTGCGCGCGTCTCGAAGGATCGACGGCCACCAGCTGGGCCGTGCATCCTTCGAGGCTCGCCCAGCAGCGCAATTGCGCTGCAAGAGCTCGCACCTCAGGATGACGGGGAACTTCAGGGTGACGGGTTTTGGACTAAGCGCTCTTCCTCGCCGCCAGCGCGTCGGCCACGGCGGTGCGGATGTCGGCCACCGAGAACGGCTTCGTCACCACATCATGCACGATCGCCTCGAGGCCGGAGGCACGCTCGCGCTGATGGGCGAAGCCGGTCATCAACAGGATCTTCAGCGCGGGGAAGTCGCGTGCCGCGGTCAGCGCCAGCGCGATGCCGTCCATGACCGGCATCTGGATGTCGGTCAGCAGCAGGTCGAACGCGCCCTCGTCGCGGGTCAGCACCTCCAGCGCCTCGGCGCCGTCCTGCGCGGTCACAGTCTCGTGGCCGTCCATGGCGATGGCGCGCGCCACCAGCGAGCGCATGGAGTCTTCGTCGTCGGCAATCAGGACACGCGTCATGGCGATTGATCAGTTCCCGAAATGTCAGGCCCGCCCTCAGACGTGGCCGCCGGTGAGGTCGCGCTTGTTGAAGAAGCGTATGTCGATATTGCGGCCTTCGGGCGGCGGCGAGGCGAGGCGCGACTTGAAGAAGGCACGTTCGCCGGGGTTGAGCACCGACTGCTCCAGCACCGCGTTCCAGGCGTAGATTTCGGCGCCCTGGGCGTCGCGGACCGCGAAGCGCAGCCGCGGCAGTTCGACCGGCTTGCGGGTCTGGCCGACGATCACGCCCTCGATCACCAGCACCGGCTTGCCGTCGACGGTCTCGTTGGTGATCTTGAGGTCCTTGAACGCCAGCCCACGCAAATTCACGTCGAACCCGACCATCTTGTAGAACAGTGCGGTCTGCGGCAGCAGCCGCACCACGTCGCCGCGCCAGACCAAGAGCGCGATGATCAACGCGCCCATCGCGGCGCAGGCGGTCGGCAGCGTACCGACCACGGGCATGAAGGGGATCCGGGGCAGCGAGGGCAGGCGGAACAGCCGGGGCAGGGCGAAGCGGCGCTTGCTGCCGGCCGTCGCGGCATCGGCATGGGCGGCGGCATCCGCCTCGGCCACCGCCGGCCAGTCGGCCGCGTCCTTGCCCTCGGCCGGCCAGTCGGCCGAGATCGAGGGGCTATCGACCACGGGGGTCTCGGCGGCATCCTCATGCCGGCCCATCGCCTCCCATTCGGCGGCAAGGTCCGAGCTGCCGGACTGCTGGGCGGTCGCCAAGGAAGGCACCATGGCCGGCACCGCCGCCTCCTCGACCACGTCCCCGGGCCGGGCCAGCCAGGTCTCCTTGCAGCGGGAACAACGGACGGTACGCCCGGCCTCGCCCAGGGTCGACGCCTTGATGGCGTAGGATGTTGTACAATACGGGCAAACGATAGGCATGGAGCCGAATCTCCACCGTGACTTTGCCCGGATGCTACTTAGCGACCGTTAACGAATCGGAAACCATAACCGAAGCACAACCCTTCTGTGCGGTTCGCGGCCGGTCGGCCGGCCCGGGGGCCGCTTGTGTGAGGTGTTGGGCTCTCGGCCCTCTCGGACGGAGCTAGCGCTTGGTTCGGTTCGAACATGTCGGTCTTCGCTACGGGCTCGGCCCGGAGATTCTGCGCGACCTCTCTTTCACGGTGCCGGCGCACTCGTTCCAGTTCCTCACCGGACCGTCGGGCGCGGGCAAGACCTCGCTGCTGCGGCTGTTGTTCCTGTCGCTGCGGCCAACCCGCGGGCTGGTCAACCTGTTCGGCCATGACGTCTCGCTGCTGAGCAAGGACCAGGTCGCCGACCTGCGCAAGCGCATCGGCATCGTGCTGCAGGATTTCCGCCTGCTCGACCACATGACGACCTACGAGAACGTCGCGCTGCCGTTCCGTGTGATGGGCCGCGACGAATCCAGCTATCGCCGCGAGGTGATCGACCTGTTGAAATGGGTCGGGCTCGGCGAGCGCATGGACGCGCTGCCGCCGATCCTCTCCGGCGGCGAGAAGCAGCGCGCGGCGATCGCGCGCGCGGTGATCTCGCGGCCGCAACTGCTGCTCGCCGACGAGCCGACCGGCAGCGTCGATCCGACGCTCGGGCGGCGGCTGCTGCGGCTGTTCATCGAGCTCAACAAGTCGGGCACCGCGGTGATCATCGCGACCCACGACATCACGCTGATGGATCAATACGAGGCGCGGCGGCTGGTGCTGCACCAGGGACGGCTGCACATCTATGAGTAAGGATGGCGACGAGAAGGTGCCGCTGGTCGATCTCGGGCGCGAACGCCCGCAGGTCCCGGCCACCGCGCGCAACATGTCGCCGATCGTGCCGCGCGCCTCGATCTCCGGCCGCGCGCTGGTCGCGGTGGTCGCGATCATGACCTTCCTCGCCTCGCTGACCACAGGCACCGTGCTGCTGGTCAGCGCGTCGGCCGCGGAGTGGCAGTCGGAGGTCGCAAGCGAGATTACCATCCAGGTGCGGCCTTCACCGGGCCGCGATCTCGACCGCGATGCGCAGGCCGTGGTGGAGGCGATGCGGGCGCAGCCCGGCATTTTGGAGGTTCGCCCGTTCAGCAAGGAGGAATCCTCAAAGCTGCTGGAGCCGTGGCTCGGCAGCGGGCTCTCGATCGACGATCTGCCGGTGCCGCGCGTCATTGTGGCGCGGGTGCAGCCGGGCACCACGCTCGACCTCGCCGCGTTGCGCGCGCGGGTGACGCAGGCGGCGCCGAGCGCGAGCGTCGACGATCACCGCGCCTGGATCGAGCGGATGCGCTCGATGACCGGCGCCACGGTGTTTGCCGGCGTCGGCATCCTGATCCTCGTGATCATCGCCACCATCATCTCGGTGTCGTTCGCCACCCGCGGCGCGATGGCGGCCAACCGGCCGATCGTCGAGGTGCTGCATTTCGTCGGTGCCGGCGACAGCTACATCGCCAACCGCTTTCTGCGGCACTTCCTTCGGCTCGGGCTGGAAGGCGGGCTGATCGGCGGCGGCGCGGCGATGCTGGCGTTCGGCTTTTCTGAATCGATCGCCAACTGGTTCTCCGGCACCCCGGTGGGCGACCAGTTTGCGGCGCTGCTCGGCACATTTTCGCTGCGGCCGTCCGGCTATCTGGTGCTGGCGCTGCAGGCGGTCCTGATCGGCGCGATCACTGCATGGGCGTCACGGCGCACCTTGTTCGCGACGCTCGACGACATCGACTGACCGCGGCGTCGGAGCGTGATCCGGCGCGCGGCGGCGCCGCCCTTGCCGCGGCAAAACCGGGTTTCCACTTTGATGGTTCATGCATTAGAATCCCTGAGGGGGAAGGACGACTACCGCATCACATGAGTTTGGAGACCGACGATACGTTGCCGAACGGCCGTGCCGCGCGCCCGCGGGGCTGGCTGCGTGCCGTCATCGTCGTGCCGCTGGCGCTGGCCTTTGTCGCGGCCGGCATCGGCTTCGTCGGCTTCCTCTCACAGCTGCGCGGCGTGGAGACCGATCCGCCGCAGACCGCCGACGGCATCGTGGTGCTGACCGGCGGCTCGTCGCGGGTCTCGGACGCGATGGAGCTGCTCGCCGCCGGCTACGGCAAGCGGCTGTTGATCTCGGGCGTGCATCCGACCAATGCCGCCAGCGACATCTCCCGTTCGCTGCCGGACCGCCAGCGGCTGATGAGCTGCTGCGTCGATCTCGACCGCTCCGCGGTGAACACCCGCAGCAATGCGGCGGAGACGCGGCGCTGGGCGCGCGAGCGCGGCTTCAAGTCGCTGATCGTGGTGACCTCCAACTACCACATGCCGCGCGCGATCGTGGAACTGTCGCATGCGATGCCCGACGTCACCCTGATCCCGTTCGCCGTGATCGGCGAGAAATGGCGCGACGAACCGTGGTGGACGAGTGGCGCGACCTTCCGTCTCTTGCTATCGGAGTACGCCAAATACGTCGCCGCCGAGGTGCGGGTGCGGCTGGCCGATATCGGGCTCGACCTGGCCTCCGATTTCGGCGAGCCGGCGGCAGTGCCGCGCCGCCCCGCCACCGCGCAGGCGAATTGATAATGTCCGGCACCGTCTTTCCGGGATGGTGCGCAAGCACCAGACCTCAGATACACAATTGTTGTATCGGGGAATCTCGAGATTCCGGGTTCGATGCTTCGCATCGCCCCGGAATGACGGTGTAGAGGGATTGTGTTGAGATGACTTCGATCTTCCTGCGCTCACTCATCTTCAACGTGCTGTTCTATGTCGTGCTGGTGCTGCTCTGCATCGTCGCGATCCCGACGCTGCTGCTGCCGCGGGGCGCCCTGATGGCGCTGCAGGCGGCGTGGGCCGACATCAGCCTGTTCCTGATGCGCGTGATCTGCAACATCAGGATCGAATTCCGCGGCGTCGAGAAAATCCCACAAGGGCCGCTGATCATTGCCTCTAAGCACCAGTCGTTCTGGGAGACCTTTGCGCTGGTGCGCTTCTTCGACCACCCGCTGTTCATCCTCAAGCGCGAGCTGATGATGATCCCGGTGTTCGGCTGGTTGCTGAAGAAGGCCGGCATGATCTCGGTCGAGCGTGGCGGCGGGCCGCGCTCGCTGATCAAGACGCTGAAGCAGGCGGCGGCCGAGGTGCAGCGCGGTCGCCAGCTCGTGATCTTCCCGGAAGGTACCCGCACCGCGCCGGGCGCGCCGCCCGCCTACAAGGCCGGCGTCGCTCAGATCTATGCCGAGAGTGCCGTGCCGTGCCTGCCGGTCGCGCTCAATTCAGGCCTGTTCTGGCCACGCCGCACCTTCATGCGCTATCCCGGCACCTTGGTGGTCGAATTCCTCGATCCGCTGCCGCCGGGCCTGCCGCGCGACGAATTCATGACCCGCGTCCGCGACCAGATCGAGACGGCGACGAGCCGCATCGTCGCGGCCGCCCGCGCCGAGCAGGAGCAGTTGTTCGGCGGCGTGCCGAGCCCGGCGAAGGGCTAGAACACGGT
Organism: Bradyrhizobium ivorense; assembly: GCF_900696085.1. Lineage (GTDB taxonomy): Bacteria > Pseudomonadota > Alphaproteobacteria > Rhizobiales > Xanthobacteraceae > Bradyrhizobium > Bradyrhizobium ivorense. The sequence goes on along the minus strand of NZ_CAADFC020000004.1, from coordinate 1,298,070 downwards.
CTCGGCAGCGACCGTCCGGGGCTAACCCGGAGCGGACATCATGCTGCGTAGCGCAGGCGGTTTTGCAGGCAGCTGTCTTGCATCGAGCCTCATCAGGGCCCGATTGCCCTCTGCCTCAATTCCGAACTGAGCAGAGGGCTCACTTCGACGCAGTTAGCTACGCGGCGCGGGCGGCTCGAAGGGTGCTTAAGGTGCCGTTCCAAAGCTCGATCCGCGCCCGGATGCTGTTGCATGCAGCGCGCAGCGCGCGTTCGTTCCGTGGCTGCGAATCCGCAACCAGGCCGTCGAGCAGTTCCCTCCCCATTGGGCCATGGCTGTCACCGTCGAGCTCGATATGCCGCTCGATGTAGTAGATGAAGTGACGCAAGCGCGCGTTGTCGTGCTTCATGCCGGGGAGCGTCTTCCGCAGCCTGCTGAACATCTCCGGAATGATGTCCTCGCGGCCGTAGAAAAATGCCGCCAAAACCTCTTCCGTCGACCCCGACTGGGCGAGCGTCATGGTATGCGCGACAAAGGTTCGGACATGCGGCGGCACGCCAGACCGCGCCAACCCCCCTTCGACCGACGAACCGACCCGCGCCAGTGAGCGAAACGCCTCGAATTGACGGGTGCTGGCGCCGACGTCCGCCATGGCGCGGAGGTAGAGATCGAGGTGGCTGACATAGGAGCCGTCCAGATCGACATCTGTCTCCTCACCGATAACGATGTCGTTGATCAAGCGCGCAGCCCGCGCATTGTCCGCGGGAAACCAAGGCACTCTTGTGCATGTCAGGTCCTGCTGCAGCCGCTTCAGCAGCGACATGAAATCCCAGACGGCGAAGACATGATCCTCCATGAATCGCCTCAGATCCTCGACGGAAGCTACCTCCACGTAGATGGGGTGATTCAAAAGCCCCGCGCGAAGATCGGCTAGGTGGTCATGAATCTGTTTCGACATGTTAGACCTCTATTCTGGCAGGTTTGACCTCGGCTCTGGATCGAAGGATGAGCCAAGCTTAGGTCGCTCATGTTCGTTTGCGTGGTGCGATTAACAAGAGCTTCACGAGTCAGGCGTGCGTGAGCCGCTGACTTCACAGTCAGAATCTGTCACCGGAGTCATTTTCTGAAGTTTGTCGTTCCGCGCCTTCCGTGCGCATGCCCTCACGGTCGACAATTCCTATCGTCGACTCGAAGTCGTTGCTCGATCGCAACTTCACGCTATCCGTTTCATCGTCGAGATCACCTATCTGGCTTCGCTCGCGTTGCTTCGATCGGAGCGGAAATAGCTCTAATGTGCATTCCCGCTGCCATTGGCCGGGATCGGCGGTGTGAGCGGGCCGGGCGGCGCCGCTCGCATCAGGCTGACCAGCAACAGCCCGATGATCGCGGCCCAAAAGGCAACCTGGAAGCCGTCGATGATCGACAGCACATTGGCTTCACGCCGCACCAGCGATGCCATCGTGCCCATGGCGCGCGCCAGCGCCGTCTCCGCGGCGGCGCTATGCTGGACGAATTTGCCGGTCAGGGCTCCCAGCGCCCGCGTCACCTCGCCGTCTTCGGCAAACACGTGCAGCCCGATCAGATTCGAATGGACCTGCTGGCGCACGCGCAGCCAGGTCGTCATCGCCGTCACCGCAATCTCGATCACATCGAGGCGCATCACTTGGATGTAGGCGACGAAGGCGGTGGCCCGTGCCGGGTTGGCATTCGACAGCACGAAGATCAGCAGGCCGGTGAAGGTGAGGCCCTGGCCGACCGCTTGCACCAGCGCCATCGGAATGAAATTCGCCGGTGCCCATTCCTGGGTGATGCGGGTGCCCATCCAGGCAGCGATCGCGAAGCTCGTCAGCCCGAGCAGCACTACAATCCGGGCATCGATCCGGCGCAGCAGCCAAACGGCGGCGGGCACTGCGATGAGCAGCGGCAAGGCCACATAGAGCAGAAACAATTGGCCGATCTGCTCGGGCCGAAGCCCGACGACGACGGTCAGGAAGTTGGGGACCAGCATGGTGTTGGACAGGCTGGTGACCATGTAGGTCATCATGGTCAGCAGCACCAAGGCGACGTTGCGCGAGAACAGCACCGTGGGGCTCGCCCACGGCTCCGGAACGAGCGCCTCGTTGACGAGGAAGGCGAAGACGAGCGCGCCGCCGGCGACGATCAGCCCGGTCACGGTACCGGATTCGAACCAGTCGAGCCGGTTGCCCTGGTCGCAGCCGGCGTAGATCAAGGCGAGGCCGGCGCCGAGCAGCAGCATGCCGCCCCAGTCGGCCTGCGCCATCAGCTGGCGATTGACGTCTTGCGCAGGCGTGCCGAGCCAGGTCAGCAGCGCCATCAGCAAGGCGACCACGGCGTCCTGCCAATACAGCCACTGCCAGCCGACATGATCCACATAGAAGCCCACCAGCGACACGCCGGCGTTGCCGGTGAACGACAGCCGGAAGGAATAGGCGGCGAGGCCGACGATCCACCATTTCATCGGCATATTGTGCAGCACGATCATGATCGTCGCCGGGACGAAGATGCCGAGCAGCAGGCCGCGAACGAGGTGCAGGGCCAGCAGCATCTGGTAGTCGCGAACCAACGGAATCGCCAGCGATACGACGATGTAGAGCAGGCTCGGCCCGATCAGGACGCGGCGCAAGCCGAACACGGTGGCAAGCCAGGCGACGGCGGGGGCGATCAGGATCTGCGGCGCGGTCGACGCCGTCGTCAGCCATGCCCCCTCGTCGAAGCTGAGGCCGAACTTGCCGCGCAGATCCGGCAGGCCCAGCGCGAACAGCCGCACGTCGAAGCTCGCGATGAAGGCGCCGAGCAGTACGGCTCCGACGGCGAGCAGCGGGCGGTGCGAAGTGTGGCTGGCAGAATCCGGGCCGCTGCTGATGGTTGCGCTGGTCATGACGCCTCTCCGGCAATCTTGATGTGCGTGACCACAGACATTCCCGGCCGCAGCCGCTCGACCAGCGGCTGGCCGGGATCGAACTCGATGCGGACCGGGATGCGCTGCACCACCTTGGTGAAGTTGCCGGTCGCGTTGTCCGGCGGCAGCAGGGCAAAGGTCGATCCGCTGGCCGGGGAGATGCGCTCGACGCTGCCGCGCAGCACCACGCCGGGGAACGTGTCGACAGTGACGTCGACCGGCTGGCCCGGCGTCACATGCGTCAGCTGCGTCTCCTTGTAATTGGCCACCACATAGACGTTCGGCAGCGGCACGACGGCAATCAGATTGGTGCCGACATTGACGTAGTTGCCTTCCTGAACCATGCGTTCGCCGACGACACCGTCGAACGGCGCCACGATGCGGGTATAGCCCTGACGCAGCAGCGCTGTGGTGAGGTCCGCCTCGCCGGCGCGGAGTTTTGCGCGCAGCAGATTCTCGTCGCCGTTCAGAATCTCGAGCTGGCTGCGCTGCGCCTCGATCGTGGCTTCAGTCGCGGCCAGCGCGGCGCCGGCGGTGTCGTGCGCGGCGGTGGCCTGCTCCAGCCGCTGCTTGGTGCCGGCGACGCCGCCGCGCAGCAGCTGGTCCTGCCGTTCCAGCTCCTGCCGCGTTTCCAGCTCGCGGGCGATGGCGGAGCGGCGCTGCGCCTCGGCCTGACTGATGACGGCGCGTTGATGCGCCTTCTGATTCTCCAGATTGTCGAGCGTGGCCTGGGCCGCGGCGACACTCGCCTTGGCCTGCGCCACGGCCGCGTCATAGTCCGCCGGCTCGATCTCCATCAGCAGGTCGCCGGCCTTGACGCGCTGGAAATCCCGCACCAGGACGCGCCTGACATTGCCGCTCACCCGGGCGCTCAACCGGCTCATCTCGGCATGCACCGTGGCGTTGTCGGTGGTCTGGACTGCGGCCGCTCCCACCCAAGTATTCCAATGGGCTGAAGTCGCGAGGACGAGTGTGGCCGCCGCGCCGACTGCCGCCAGCGGAATGAGCAGGCGTCGGGGGACGCGCGATGGGACGCCGGTGCCGGGCTTGTCCGGGGCGGCCGGCGGCGCCTTGGCTTCCGGACTTTTGGCCTCCGCCGGTGCTATGGCCCGGCTGACTTCGGCAGCCTGGGAAATCGCTGTGATGGTAACCATGTCGCTCCCTTTCTCGATCTCGGCGAGGTGATTTGACGACCCGCGCATGCGGGATGGCCTTGAACAGGAATGCGCGGCGCCACCGCCGCTTGGGCGACGGGTGATTGCGCTCGATGGCGACGCGACGGAGTGAAAAGCCGGGCCTGCTATGGAAGCAGGCGGCAGCCCGGCGTTACTGGCATTGCCAGGGGGATTTCACCCGCATGGCTTGCAGGCTCGGCTGAGCCGGCGCTGGCCAATTCTGGGAGATGGTCCGGGCGCCGTTGTTCACCATGATCGACGTCATGGAATTGGCGCTGAGCGCGACTTGCGGCGGAATTTCGGTTTCCTCGCCCGCGGCCGACGTGAAGCGAACGGCCAGTGAAAGTCCGTAGACAACGGCGGTTGCAACCAATCGCCGATGTGATCCGATCGCACGGGATCTGACGATGCTTCTCCAGATCATCTTTCCCTCCGTCCAGTTGAACTTGGGCACGGTGATGATCTAGCGGATCGGACCTGCGGCTGCGCCAGCGCGATTGCTCTGCCTGCAGAGCGATTGCGGCTAACCCCTGCGCTGCGGTTTATGGACCTCCCGCGAAGCAATCGGACCGCTTGGCCATTGCTCAGGCACGCGCCCGCCATAGCGTGAGCGCAAGCAGCATGAAGGCCGCGCAGGTCCACAGCGCCTGCCAATTGGCCGGCCCTTCGTTGAGCCCGGTATAGATCGCAGCTGCGAAAAAAATCCCGGCAAAGATCAATTCCGCCATCGGGCGGACGCCCTTGCCGGGAGGATTGAGCAGCGTCACCGCCGCAAACGGCAGCGCCGCCATGCTCAGTGCCGCATAGGGAAAGTCGATGAAGCGCGGATCGAACACGAGGCCGATGGCGGTCGCCGTGCCGATCACGATGGTCACGATCCAGTCCAATCCATGCATGGTCGCCAGCACCGATTCGGTCTGGTAGCCCTTCGGCCCCAGCACCTCCAGAAAACTGGGCGCTGCGCGACCCGACATCAGGGCGTTGGCGCCGAACAGCGGCGAAGCCGTCGCCGCTGCCAGCAGCGCGCCCCACAGCAGCCAGCCGCCCGCGCCGTAACTTTCATAGGCCATCTTCTGGGCGGCCACGCCGAACAGGATCCCGGCGCTGGTCGCCGACAGTCCGACCGCGATCCATGACGCGAGGCTGGCCTCCCTCGGCTTGCGGCGCGAGGTCAGCCACGCCGTCGCGAACACCAGGATCGCCAGCGCTATCCCGGCGCCCATCTGCAGCTTCCAGAGCGGGAAATTGCTGATCGGAACGCCGGGCGGATATTTCGGCTTGCGCTGCTCGGAATCGAACAGGCCCCAATATCCGCCGATCGTGCCCTCGATCTCCCGCTTCCACGATTCGTCATAGGCCTCGAAGAGATTGACGCGAAAATGCTCCCGCTTGGCGAGGTCGAGCACCTCCGAGACCACCCGCGCCTGATTGACCGGCGAGGCCAGCGACGACTCGCGCATCCGCCCTTGGCTCGGCCACCCGACTTCTCCGATGAAGATCTCCTTGCCCGGAAACACCGCCGCGACCTCCTGGCGAATCCTGTCGGCATGCGCGGCGGCACGTTCCGCTGGGATCGGGACGTTCTCCCAATAGGGCAGGATGTGAATGGTGATGAAATCGACGGCGTCGGCGAGTTCGCGATTGCTGAGCCAGAACTCCCAGACGTCGGCGTAGGTGACGGGCACGGTGACCTGCGCCTTGATCGAGCGGATCAGCGTACCGAGGTCGGACGCCGACATTTCCTTGCGCAGCAAGACCTCGTTGCCGACCACGAGCGCGATGATGGTGTCCGGATATTCCTTGGCGAGGCGGATCGCGGTCGCGACCTGCGTTGCGTTCTTCGGCCGGTCACGGTCGAGGAAAATGCCCTGAATGACCTTCAGCCCGGCCTTGGCCGCAAGTTCGGGAATCTGGTCGAGCCCCAGATCGTTCGCATAGGTGCGAATGCAGTTGGATATTTTGGCGAGGTCGGCGAGATCTTCCGCGATTTGCTCCCGTGATACCTTCGTCGCCGGCTCCAGCGATGTCTGGTTGTTGCGGAACGGCGCGTAGGAGATGCATTGCACCTTGTCATCAGGATCGAGCGGTGCGCGCACCAGGTGGACAGGTATGCCCAGCCACCACCACACGGCGGCGATGGCGCCCAGCGATATCGAAAGAAGCGCCAGCGGGATGCGGAGAGAAACCAGATCCGTCCTCCTTGCGGGAAAAATTTACTGGGAATCCTCAATGGGCCGGGACGGCGGGCCGATGAAAATACTTGTTTGCTGACGTTATGTCACGCGATCGCGCCGCAGGTGCGCCTTTCCGGCAGGCGCGCCGCATCGGTCCGAAGCGCCGGCAACAGTGTCCATCGAAGAGGGCAAGAAATTGAATTTGTTCTTCGGACGTTCCGCACTCCGCTTCGGGAGTGGAGCGGACGCAGCCAAATGCGAGGCATGTCCGGGCTTGCTTGGCCTGTCCCCGCCGGGCGAGCGGGCGGAGGTCCAAGCGATCGATCAGCGCATCAGCAACGGATGAGCCGGCAGCCCCGCGCCGGCTCGCGTAAAAGTGAGCGCAAGCGGCCGGGCCGCACCACAGGCGAAGTCCGGTGGGCGCCGGGCAGCGCCCACCGGATGAGGCTTGAGATCATCAGCCCATGGTCAGCGCAGGACCTCGTGCAGCACCTCGCCATCGACCTGGTTGGGCTTGACGCCGAGGATCTTCATGATGGTCGGGGCGACGTCGATGTTGCGCATGCGCCGGATCGAGGCGCCCTCGCGGATCTGCGGGCCGGCGGCGATGAAGGTCGCGCTCATCGTCGGCAACTCGGGATCGTGGCCATGGGCGCCGTAGAAGTTCGGCATCGATAGCGTGGTGGTCGCCGCGTTGAACGAGGGATCGCCGAGGCGGGCGACGCCGGGGTTCTGGATGCCGTCGAAATTGTAGCCCGGCGCCATCAGCGCGAACACATCGCCGAAGTCCTGGCCAATGGTCTTGCTGGTGCACAGGCCGGGCCCGGCGCTGCATTGCAACGGCCGGGTCTCGACCACGGTGAAGATCTGCCCGTTCGTGAGCGAGAAGTTGAACCGCGGGTTGGGATCGACCGCGCTCTTCACCGCGTTGGTGATCTGCGTCACCAGCGCGTTGTAGGTCGCAACGTCGACGGTGCCGCCCTGCTCGCGGCCCTGCTCGTTGACATAGATGTTGACCGCGGGACCCGAGGTGCGGATCCCCAGCTTGCTGGTGTCGATGCCGGCATTGCGCAGGATGTTGGTCATGCTGACCGAGGTGTGGAACGGCGCGAAGCCGTGGTCCGACACCACGATGACGTTGGCGCTATGGCCGGCGGCATCGGCGATCTGCTTCACCGCCTTGTCGGCGGCCTGATAGGCGAAGCGGATGTACGAGGCGTAGCGGGCCACCTTGGCGGGGTCCTGGCCGGCGCCGATCGAATTCGGGTCGGTCGGGTTGGTGCCCTGGCGGCGGTCGGTGAGCAGGAACTGATGCTCGGAGCCGTCGGGCTCCTCGAGGTAGACCATCACGAGGTCGGCGTCGGGATGGTTCTTGATCGCGCGCTCGCCTATATCGGCCTGGTAGCGCACGAAGGTCTTCACCATGTCCTCGTACATCGTCTCGATCTCGAGGTCGGGGAAGTTGGCAAAGCCGGGGCTCAACCGCTCCGGAATACGGAAGTCACCCTGCGGACGCCAGAACCCGATGTTGTTGTTGATGTCGTCGACATCGGCCAGCACCGGCGTGTTGTGCGGGATGAAGTTGGCGCCGTAGCGGGCGAAGCGCACCACCGAAAGGTCGGGCGCCAGCGCCGAGACGAAGTAGGCGGCGCCGACCTTGGCTCCGCTGCCTTCGAAGAAGAACGGCGCATTCTCGCCGCCGAGCTTGGCGTAGGCCGGACCGGTCGAGGGCGCGAGGAACGGCCCTGCGGTGATGCCGCGCGTCGTGTCGAAGAACACCAGCGTGTCGTAGTTCACCTTGTTGTCGTTGGTGGTGTCGAGCGCCGCCACCCGGATCGCGTATTTGACGTCGAGCGTCTGCCCGCTCGAGCAGGTCGCGGTCTGTGCCGAGGAGCACGAAAACGTCTCGATCGGCGCCGACGTGGCCAGCACCGGGCTGTACGAGAAGTGGCCGGAAGCCTGCACGGCGGCGACGATCGCCGGATCCGAGACGAAGTTGGCGCGGGTCAGCGAGAAGCCCTGGGCCCCGATGCCGCCGAACGCCCCGAACGGCACGGTATAGTCGGTGACACGGGTCGGTGTGGAGGGCTGCACCACGGTGCCGTTGATGGAGATGTCGGCGCCGTCGCCGCCCGGCCAGGTCGCGGTGGCGACCTTCTTGCCCTGCTGGCGCAGCTGCACCCACAGCGGCGCCGCGGTGGGACGCGGCGACGGTCCGAGCGGGCTCTCCTGATAGCCGCCGATCGGCGCTGCGAAGCCGCTGATGCTCGACGTGATCGGGGCGACCACCGCCTCGAACGTGTTCGACGGGATGTCGTTGTGGACCGCGGTCGAGCCGGTGGCGATCGCGATGTGCGACACCGCGGTGAGCGAGGGCGAGGCCGTCACGTTCTGCGTTGCCACCGTGCCGCGGTGGCTCAGCCGCGCCAGGCCGCCGTCACGCGGCAGCACGCCTTCGTCGATGAATTTCTTGATGCAATCGGGCTTGGCGCCGTCCAGCGAGATCAGCACCACGCGCGGCTTGCGGCGGTGATGGCCACCGCCCTGGCGGTCCCCGCCCTGATCACCATCCTGGCCCTGATTGCGGAAATCGCCGGAGCCGTTGTCGCGATCCTTGCCGTCCTGATCGGCCTGCGCCGGCGCAACGCCGGAAAGCGATGCGGCGAGCGACATCGCCGATATCAATGAAAGCAACGTCTTCAGATTCATGTGATGCCCCATCTTCGCGGCGCAATTTGCGCGGGTGGTTTCGAGGAGGAGGCATTGACTACCGGCGTTGGCTGACGCGCATGTGACGTTCGCGCGACGGCTGTGACGTGCCGCAACGGGCATGGCGACGATGCCACAGGGCTTGGGCGCGCGATTTTTGCCGGCCGCGTTGAAACGTGTATCCTTGGCTCCGAGCGGTGCCGTTGGTGCGAACGAGGAGAAAGCTATGGATCTCAAAGGAAAGGTCGCATTGGTCACCGGCGGCACGGGCGGAATCGGCGAAGCGATTGCCCGGGCTCTCGCCGCCGCCGGTGCGGACGTTGCGGTTTCCTATGTCGGGGAAGCGGCGCGCGCGGGTGAGTTGGTCGAGGCGCTGCGGATCGCTGGCCGGCGTAGCCACGCAGTGCAGCTGGATCAGCGTGATCCCAACTCGATCGATGCATGCGTTACGGCCGTCATCGGCCATTTTGGCCGGTTGGACATTCTGATCAACAACGCCGCGTGGAATGTCGGCATCCCGTTCAAGGAGCTCGACGCGCTCACGCCGGAGATCTGGGACCGGATTCAGGAAACCAATACCCGCGGCCCATTTCTGCTCGCGCGCGCCTTTGCTGCCGAACTTCGGCGGCACAAGGCCGGTCGCGTCGTCAACATCGCGTCGATTGCCGGGCTCGTGCCGGGTGGCAGCAGCATCGCCTACGCGGTCAGCAAGGCGGCGCTGATCCATCTCACGCATTGCCTGGCCGTCACGCTGGCGCCCGAAGTCACCGTCAACTGCATCGCACCGGGTCTGGTGGAAGGCACGCGCATGGCCGATCGGGTGCCCGAAGCCATGCGGCAGTCGGCGCGCGCCCAGTCGGTCCTCGGCCGCACCGGCAGCGCCGATGACATTGCCGAGCTCGTGGTGGCCTATTGCCGGATGGAGAGCGTCACTGGGCAGACCATCGTCGTCGACGGCGGCAACCCGATGGCGATGCACTAGAGAGCGTTTTCCAGCGAAGTGGATGCCGGTTCGCGTGAAGAAAACGCGTCAAAACGAGAATCTAGAGCTCCGTTCCGATTCCATCGGAACGGAGCTCGTCACTGCATTGCTGCTGCGATCTTCTCCGCCGACATCAGCACCGGAAAATTGGTGTTGGCGCATGGCACCACCGGGAAGATCGAGGCGTCGACGACGCGCAGGCCCTGGATGCCCTTGACGCGGCCCTGGGTATCGACCACCGCCATCGGATCATCGGCGCGCCCCATGCGGCAAGAGCATGAGGCGTGCCACACGCCGATGGTGCCCTTGCGCACGAAGCTTTCCAGCGCCTCGTCGTCGTTGATCACGTCATCGAAGCTGAAGCCTTCGACCACGAAATTGTCGATCATGTAGTGGCGCAGCGCTGCCGGGCCGTCCATCAGCATCGCGGCGATGTTGGTCAGGATTCGGTTCTTGTTGTTGACGACGCCGATCTTGCGCACGCGGTCGGTGTAGGAGGCCGGGAACGGCTTGTCCGTCACCGCCTTGACCGCATCGCTCATCTGCACGGCGGCCATTTTGCGGAAACCGCTCATCAGGCGATCGAGGTCGCGCCGGTCGGACAACAAATTGAACTCGACGATCGGCTCCGCCTCGGGCTCGCGCGAGGCCAGCTTGATCTGTCCGGTCTCGGAATAGGTCTTGTTCACGAATGTCAGCAGCGAGCCGATCTGCGCGCCGACCGCGTGCCAGGCCGACTTGCTGAGCACGACGACGAACATGTCGCCCTTCGGCACATCGGGCAGCCCGGACGAATAGCGCAGGCCGAGCTGCATGTGGCGCCTGGTGTGCTCGTTCATGCGCGCGCCGCGGCGGACAAAGGAGGACAGCGAAATCGAGGGATGATCCATCAGGCGCTGGCCGACGCCGGCGAGGCCCATTCGGACCGGAATGCCCATGTCGCGGAGATGGCCGACCGGGCCGATGCCGGCGCGCAGCAGATGCGCCGGCGAATGGATGGCGCCGCTGGACAGAATGATCTCGCGGCCGCGGAATTCCTGCTCGCGCCCGTCGACCTTCGCCTTGACGCCGACGCATTGCGTGCCTTCGAACAGCAGTTCTCTGACCTGGGTGTTGGTGGAGATCGTGAGGTTGGCGCGCTGGCGCGTCTCGCGGTCGAGATAGCCCATGGCGGCGGAGACGCGCTGCTCGGCCTGGTTGGAGTGGGTCACCGGGAAATAGCCGTCGACGAACTCGCCGTTCTGATCCGGTATGAATTGATGGCCGGCTTGCTGGAATGCTTCGGCAAAAGCCTGCGAATGCCGCGTCCAGTGCTCCCTCGGGATTCTGCGCACCGGAATACGGCCGTCCTTGCCGTGGTACGGTCCGTCGAAATCGAGATCGCGCTCGACCTTCTTGAAGAACGGCAACACGTCGTTCCAGCTCCAGCCGGCCGCGCCGCGCGCTTCCCATTCATCGTAGTCGGTCGGCGCGCCGCGGTTGGCCATCTGTCCGTTGATCGACGAGCCGCCGCCGAGCACGCGCGCCTGTTCGTATTTGCGCAAGGGAGGACGCCGTTCGTCCGGATTGTTGTGGCTGACGACCTGGGTCGTGACCTTGAGCTCGGTCCAGTGGAAGCGCGGATCGAAATAGGCGGTACCTGGATAGCTGTCCCGGATTTCGGCCGGCTCGTTGCCGGGCGGCGTGTCCTGCCCGGCTTCGCACAGGAGAACCTTGTTGGCGCTCTTGGCCGACAGCCGGTGGGCCAGCACCGACCCTGCCGAGCCGCCGCCGACGATAATGTAGTCGTACACGATGGGGGCTTCCTCTTGCTCTTGATTATTGTCCTAAGAGGATAGCGCGATATTTTCGCGCGGTCACGCTGGCCTTGCCGCGGCAGTCTTTACCGTCGCCGTTCGTACGCGCGCTCGCGCCACAACGGCCAAGGCAAGCGGATGTCGTTGCGTGATGATCCGGCAGCTTGCGCAGCTGATGCCGGAATGCCTCTGTGACAACCAGGCCGAAATCACGTCATTGCGTTCTGCTGGGCGAGAATTACGAGCCACATTTTGGCCATAGCCCGCACCTTAAACGGCCGGGCGGGCCTTTGCCCGCCCTGTGTTGCGTCGCCTGACCGATGCGGTCGCTTCGCAATTTGATCGCGGGATCATCCGCGACGTCCCCTCACACACAATGGATGGTCTCCCGCCAACAGCAAGAAGGACTATTGTTATGCGTAAAATCCTGGTTGCAGCTGCCGTGCTCTCGGCATTCGTTTCATCTGCTGCCGAAGCCCGCAGCCACCACCGTCATCGGCATTATGCACATTCCGGCCGTCCGGCTGCGTGGTGCGGCTGGTACATGCGTACGCAGGTCGGCAGCGATCCGGGGCCGCAGTACAACCTGGCGCGATCCTGGGCGCGCTACGGCAGCAATGCCGGCGGCCCGTCGATCGGCACCATCGTGGTGTGGCGTCACCATGTCGGCAAGATCGTCGGCCAGCAGAACGGTCAATGGATCGTGCAGAGCGGCAACGATGGTCATGGCGTTCGCGCGCGGCCGCGGTCGCTGGCCGGCGCCATCGCGTTCCGCAACGCCTACGCCTCCTTCTGAGGAAAGCGGCCAACGCTCTCGGCCAGATAAACCAACCGTTCATCAAGGCCGCCTAGGTTGGCAGCGGCTTCGCAAGAAGCCCTCTCAGACAGGCGCCGTCGCCCGTGTTGACCAGGCGGCGGCGCCGATTCGAATGGCCACACATGCCGAAGAAACCGAACAAGGCTGCGACCGCGACGTACTGGTCGGCTGCCTATCTCAGCCTCTGGAACGGCATCGCCGTCGTCGCCGTGACCGGCGGCGTCCTCGGCTTCCTGCTGGTGGCCAAGCGCTATCTCTGAGCGTGCGCGAGGCCGCAGCCGCTCACCGCATCACGAACGGATTGGCCGGCACGTCCTGCGCGGTCGAGATCCAGACGCTCTTGGTTTCCTGATACTCGCGCACCGCGTCGATGCCGCTCTCGCGGCCGACGCCGGAGAACTTCATGCCGCCGAACGGCATCATGTAGCTGATGGCGCGGTAGGTGTTTACCCACACGGTGCCGGCGCGCAGCTGTTTCGGCACGCGGATGGCGCGGGCGAGATCCTTGGTCCAGATGCCGGCGGCGAGGCCGTAGATGGTGTCGTTGGCGATCCGGATCGCGTCCTCCTCGGTGTCGAAGGAGATGATCGACAGCACCGGCCCGAACACCTCTTCGCGCGCGATCCGCATCGAGTTGTCGACATCGGTGAAGATGGTCGGTTCGACGAATTGGCCGCCCATGATGCCGTCGCCGGAGGCCGGCTTGCCGCCGAGCAGGCAGCGCGCGCCCTCGGCTTTGGCGATGTCGATATAGTCGAGCACCTTCTTGTACTGCGCCGGCGTCGTGATCGGGCCGACATTGGTGTCGGGCTTGCTGGGATCGCCGATCTTGGCGGATTTCGCCAGCTCCAGCACGCGCGCGACGAACTTTTCCTTGATCGAGCTCTGCACAAGGAGCCGCGATCCGGCGATGCAGGTCTGGCCGGTCGCCGCAAAAATGCCGGAGATCGCGCCGGCGGCGGCGGCCGTGAGGTCGGCATCCTCGAACACGATGTTGGGCGATTTGCCGCCCAGCTCGAGCGAGACCCGCTTCAGGCTCTTCGCCGCGGTCTCGTAGACCCTGGCGCCGGTCGTGTCGGATCCGGTGAAAGTGATTTTTGCGACGCCGGGATGCGAGATCAGCGCGGCGCCGGCCTCAGGTCCGAAGCCGGTCACCACGTTGAAGATGCCGTCGGGAATCCCGGCCTCCTTGGTCAGCGCCGCGAATTCCAGCGTACTGGCCGAGGTGAATTCCGACGGCTTGACGACGACCGCGCAGCCGGCCGCGAGCGCGGCGGCGCATTTCCAGGCGACGAACAGCAGCGGCGAATTCCAGGCGGTGAGCGCCGCGACCACGCCGACCGGCTCATGCGTCGTGTAGGCAAAGGTCTCCGCCTTGTCGATCGGCACCAGGCCGCCTTCGAGCTTGTCGACCAGGCCGCCGAAGTACCACCACCATTCCGGATGGTAGCGGAGCTGGCCCAGCATCTCCGCCATCAGCTTGCCGTTGTCGCGCACCTCGATCTCGGCGAGACGCTCGGCATTGGCGGCGACGAGATCGCCGAGCTTGCGCATCGCCTTGCCGCGCGCGGATGCCGTCATCTTGGCCCAGGGGCCGTTCCACATCGCCTCATTGGCGGCCTTCACCGCCTTGTCGGCGTCGGCGGCGGTGCCGCGCGGGATTTTTGCCCAGGCCTCGCCGCGATAGGGATCGATCGTCTCGAACCATTCGCCATTGGCGGGGTCGACATACTGACCGTTGATGTAGAGCTGGTAGGTTTTCACGGTATCCTCCCGATCCTGGCAGATAATGCTTCCGATTGGTCAAACGCTACCACGCCTTTCGCGACGTCGTTACAACGCAGCCGCGCGAGCGGGTTGCAGCCGGCGCTGGCCGGCATCACCCCGGCGTATTGGCGAGCTCCGCGGCGATGATGGCACCCAGCGCCATGTCGCTCTGCTGCCCAAAACCGTGATGCACGATGTTGCCGTTGCGCCCGATCAAGATGATGGTCGGCGTGCCCTGCATGCCATAGCGCTGCATCGTCACCGGGATCGGCGTGTCCTCGCCGGGCTGGTCGACGCCGATCGGAAAGGTCAGCCGGTACTCGTGAATGAACGCTTCCAGCGACACCGGCGTCATCGCGTCGTGGTGCTCGAATACGGTGTGCAGGCCGATCACCTGCAGGTCGGAATGCTTGAACAGCTCGAAGGCGCGCTGCGTCTGCGGCGTGCCGTGCGCGACGCAGCCGGGGCACAGCATCTGGAAGGCGTGCAGCAGCACCGGCCGGCCGCGCAGCGCGGCCAAAGTCAGCGGTTCGCCGGCGTTGAACCAGCGCGTGACTGCGAGTTCCGGTGCGAGAGTCACGGATCGGTTCCTTGCGCTGTCTCTGACCGCAGGTTGGCAAGGTCAGCACCAGTCTGTCAACGACCGGAGGTCAAGACGGGTTCGACGCTGCCCTTCGCGCGCGGCGTGCAGCGCGCCGCCGCTGGGTCCACAGCCGGGCGCGGTCGAGATAGAGGTAGACCACCGGCGTCGTGTAGAGCGTCAGGATCTGGCTCAGGATCAGGCCGCCGAAGATCGCGATGCCGAGCGGCTGGCGCAGCTCGCTGCCTTCGCCGAAGCCGATCATCAGCGGCACCGCGCCGAACAGCGCGGCGAGCGTCGTCATCATAATCGGCCGGAACCGCATCAGGCAGGCCTCGTAGATCGCATCGCGCGACGACAGCCCGCGTTGCCGTTCGGCGTCGAGCGCGAAATCGATCATCATGATGGCGTTCTTCTTCACGATGCCGATCAGCAGGATTACGCCGATCGCGCCGATGATGTCGAAATCGGTCCGCGACAGCATCAGCGCCGCCACCGCACCGACGCCGGCCGAGGGCAAGGTGGAGAGGATGGTCAGCGGATGGATGTAGCTCTCGTAGAGCATGCCGAGCGAGATGTAGATCGTCGCCAGCGCCGCCAGGATCAGAAAGATTTCGTTGGCCAGCGCCTGCTGGAAGATCTTGGCGGTCCCCGCGAAGCCGCCATGAATTCCCGCCGGCATGCCGATCTCGTGCATCACCCTCTCGATCACCGTGGTAGCTGTGCCAAGCGAGGCGCCCGGCGGCAGGTTGAAGGAGATGGTGCTGGCGACCAGGAGGTCCTGGTGATTGACCGCAAGCGGCGTCTCGCCCGGCTCGAAGCGGGCGACGCTCGACAGCGGGATCATCGTCTCCGCGCTGGTCGAGACCGCGGTCCCGGTCGAGGCGACACCCTTGCCGGTGGCGCCGATCGAGTTGGTGGCCTGGTTGCGCACCGCATTGGCGGCGACTGCGCTGAGCGAACTCGTCTGCGATGACGAGGCCACCGTTCCGGCCACCGCGTTGGTGCTCTGGGTGCCGGTCGCCGATCCGCCCGCGGTGGAGATATAGACCTCCTTCAAGGTCTCCGGATTCTGCGAATAGCGCGGCGCGACCTCCATGATGACGTGATACTGGTTACGCGCGACGAAGATGGTCGAGACCTGGCGCTGCCCGAACGCGTCATAGAGCGTGTTGTCGATCTGGCTGATGGTGAGGCCGAGGCGGGCGACCGAATCGCGATCGATCACCAGATTGGATTGCAGCGCCTTGTTCTGCTGGTCGGTGTTGACGTCGGCCAGCAACGGCTCCTTCTGCAGCGCGGCGACGAGCTTTGGCGTCCACTCGTTCAGCTCCTCGAAGGTCGAGCCCTGCAGCGTGTATTGGTAAGCAGCATTGCCGGAACGCCCGCCGGCGCCGAGATCGCCGACCGATTGCAGGAACAGCGTGGCGCCCGCGACCTCCGAGTGCTTGTCGCGCAGCCGCTCGATCACCCGGTCGGCGCGCAGGTTGCGTTCGCTCATCGGCTTCAGCGAGGCGAACACCGTGCCGGTGTTGGTGGCGCCGCCCGGGCCCGCGCCGCCGCCGCCGGTGAAGCCGACCGCGGTATCGACCGCCGGATCGCTTTTGACGATCTCGATGAACTGCGTCAGCTTCTGCTTCATCAGCTGGAACGAGGTGCTCTGGTCGGCCTGGATCGAGCCGATCAGGAGGCCGGTGTCCTGCTGCGGCACAAAGCCCTTGGGCACCACGGCATAGAGGTGGAAGTTCAGATACAGGGTCGAGCCGAGGATCAGCATCACCATCAGCGGGTGCCGCAGCGCGAGCGCCAGCGTCCGCCGGTAGCCGCCCAGCATCAGTTCGAAGATGCGTTCGCTGATCCGGTAGATCCGCCCGTGCTGCCGGCCGCGCTCGCTGCGCAGCAGCACGGCACACATCATCGGCGTCGTAGTCAGCGAGACCACCAGCGAGATCACGATCGCGATCGTGATGGTCATGGCGAATTCGCGGAACAGCCGCCCGACCAGTCCGCCCATCAACAGGATGGGCACGAACACCGCAATCAGCGACACGCTCATCGACAGCACGGTGAAGCCGACCTCGCGGGTGCCGAGCAGCGTCGCCTGCAGCCGCGACATTCCGGCATCGAGGTGGCGGCTGACGTTTTCCAGCACCACGATGGCGTCGTCGACCACGAACCCGGTCGCGACCGTCAGCGCCATCAGGGAGAAGATGTCGAGCGTGTAGCCGAGCAGATACATCACCGCGAAGGTCGCGATCAGCGACACTCCGACCGCCACCACGGGAACCAGCGTGGCCCGCGCGCTGCGCAGGAATGCAAACACCACCAGGATCACCAGCGCGACGGCGACCAAGAGCGTGATCTCGACGTCGTGCAGCGAGGCGCGGATGGTCTTCGAGCGGTCCATTGCGAGGTTGATGTCGATGGCGGGCGAGACCGAGGCCTTCAGCTGCGGCATCAGCGACTTCACCTGGTCGACCATCTGGATGATGTTGGCGCCCGGCTGTCGGTACACGATCATCACGATCGCCGGCTTGCCGTTGGCAAGCCCGATGGTGCGCACGTTTTCCACGGAATCGATGACGTCGCCGACGTCGGTCAGCCGCACCGGCGCGCCGTTGCGGTAGGCGACGACCAGCGGCTTGTAGTCGTCCGCCTTCCGCGCCTGGTCGTTGGCGTAGATCTGGTAGCGCTGTTCGCCGACGTCGATGCCGCCCTTCGGGCTGTGCGCATTGGCGCTGGCGATCGCGGCGCGGACGTCTTCCAGCCCGATGCCGTATTTGTTGAGCGCCGGCGGGATCAGCTCGACGCGCACCGCGGGCAGCGAGCCGCCGCCGACCGAGACTTCGCCGACGCCGGCGACCTGCGAGAGCTTTTGCGCCAGCACGGTCGAGGCGGCGTCGTACAGCTCGGCCGGCGTCAGCGTGTCCGAGGTTAGCGTATAGATCAGGATCGGCGCCGAGGCCGGATTGAATTTGCGGTAGGTCGGATTGGCGCGCAGATTGGTCGGCAGATCGGCGCGCGCCGCGTTGATCGCCGCCTGCACGTCGCGCGCCGCGCCGTTGATGTCGCGGTCGATGTCGAACTGCAGGGTGATGCGGGCGGAACCGAGCGAGCTCATCGACGTCATCTCGGTGACGCTGGCGATCTGGCCGAGGTGGCGCTCGAGCGGGCTTGCCACGGTGGCGGCGACGTCGGCGGGGCTGGCGCCCGGCAGCGTCGCCTGCACCATGATGGTCGGAATGTCGACGTCGGGCAGCGGCGACACCGGCAGCTTGAAGAATGCAATGACGCCAGCCACCACGAGCCCAAGCGACAGCAGCGTGGTGCCGACCGGTCGGCGGACAAAGGGCGCGGAGAGGTTCATTGCATCAGCATCGGCGTCGTTGCGGGGAGCTTCTATCCGCCTGCGCCGTAATGCAAAAGCTTAAATGTCACAGCACGCGGCCACACCTCTGCCGCGTTTCGCCGGATCGCCGGTGAGGCCGCGGTGCGCAGCAACATTCCCGCAATAAATGCCTCCGCCACGCCGTCCCAGGTGAGGATTTGGCCATTCGCTCACCCGACGGCACTGTTCCTTGCCGTCGAGGCTGGACGCGTTTGCACCATCCGCGGTAAACTCGCCCGGCGGTTGCGGCCGGCGTTGCTGCGTGTGGTGATCCGATCCTGATGCTGTGAGCTGCAATGTCCGTGATCGCCAAGACCTTCAATGACGGGCTGGCCGCGCTCAACGGCCGCGACTTCAGGCGCGCCGAGGAGCTGTTCCGCCGCGTCGTCAAGAGCGATCGCTCGAATGTCCCGGCGCTCAACCTCCTGGTCGTCGTTCTCATGAGCATGGAGCGCTTTGCGGAAGCCGAACCGCTGATCGCCCGGGCGACCTCGCTCAATCAGCAGTCCGACGTGTCGTTCTACAATTACGGGCTGATCTCCAAGCATCTCGGCAAACCGCAGCAGGCGCTGGAAAATTTCAGCAAGGCCTTGGCCCTCAATCCGCGCACGGCCGAGACCTGGAACAATCGCGGCACGGTCTACAACGATCTCGAGCAATATGGACTAGCGGTCGCCGATTTCGACCGGGCGGTTGCGCTGAACGGGGCCTATGCCGAAGCCCATGCCAACAAGGCCAAGACGCTGCTGCTGCTCGGCCGCGCCGCCGACGCGCTAGCGGCTTACGAGCGGACGCTCGCGATCAATCCGCGCCTCGCGGAAGCCTGGCTCGGCCGCGGCAACGCGTTCTACGATCTCGGCCGCTATGACGAGGCCTTCAGCGCTTACGACCAGGCGCTGTCGCTGAAGCCCGATCTGGAGGGCGTCGAGGGTGCACGGCTTCACACAAAAATGCGGCTGTGCAATTGGGACGGCCTCGACGGCGATGTCGCGCGCCTCATGGCGTCGGTGCGGGCGGGCAAAGCGAGCTGCGGGCCATTCGCGCTGCTGTCGCTGTCGGACGCCGCCGAAGATCATCGCCGCTGCGCCGAGGCCTGGGTGACGCAGCGGCATCCCGCGGCGCCAAAACCGCTGTGGCGAGCTGCGCCCCGCGCCCACGACAGGATCCGCCTCGGCTACGTCTCCACCGATTTCCGCAGGCACGCCACAGCGCATCTGATCGCGGAATTGTTCGAGCTGCATGACCGGACACGGTTCGAGCTGTTCGGCTATTCGATCGGGCCCGACGACGGATCCGACATCCGCGCCCGCCTGATCAAGTCGTTCGACAATTTTGCCGCCTGCGAAGCGCGGCCCGATGCCGAGGTCGCGCGCGCGATCGCGGACGCGGAGATCGACATCCTGGTCGACCTCAACGGTTTCACCAAGGGCGCGCGCAGCAATATCTTTGCGCTGCGTCCGGCGCCGATCCAGGTCAATTATCTCGGCTATCCCGGGACGATGGGTGCGCCCTATATCGACTACATCATCGGCGATGCGACCGTCCTGCCGGAGTTGGACGCCGCCTGTTACGCGGAGAAGCTGGTCCGGCTGCCGCACAGCTATCAGCCCAACGACCGCAAGCGGCCGGTGACCGATCGGCCGTTCACCCGGCGCGAGTTCGACCTGCCCGACGACGGCTTCGTGTTCTGCTGCTTCAACAACAGCCACAAGATCCTGCCCGAGACGTTCGCAAGCTGGATGCGCATCCTCGGTGCCGTCGACGGCAGCGTGCTCTGGCTGGTGGCCGAGAACCAGACCGCGATCGGCAATCTGCGCAAGGAGGCCGGCGCGAGAGGTATCAACCCGGCCCGCCTTGTCTTCGCCGGCCGGCTCGATCCGGCGGAGCATTTGGCGCGGCATCGCCTCGCCGACCTGTTCCTCGATACGCTGCCCTACAACGCCCACACCACCGCGAGCGACGCGCTGTGGGCCGCCCTGCCGCTGGTGACCCGGACCGGTCCGACTTTCGCGGGCAGGGTGGCCGCGAGCCTGCTCACGGCGGTCGGCCTGCCCGAACTGATCGCGCAAACGGCGGAGCAGTTCGAAGACCTCGCCGTGCGGCTTGCCAAACATCCCGATGAACTCGCCGCCGTCAGAACGAAGCTCGAGCGCAATCGCCTGAGCGCACCGCTGTTCGACACGGCCTTGTTCGCGCGGCATATCGAGTCCGCCTATCAGGCGATGGTTGATCGCTACCGCGCCGGGCTGCCGCCGGATCATATCTCGGTGTCGGCGTAACCTCATGGCAAGACTGATCGCATTGGCCGGCCTGCCCGGCGCCGGCAAGTCGAGCCTCGCGCGACAGCTGGCGCGGCGCCTGGGCGCGGTCTGGCTGCGGATCGATACGATGGATCAGGCCATCTGGGCCTCGCCCGCCGCACCGCGCGATCTGCAGGACTGGACCTATCGCGCAGCCCAGGCCGTCGCGACCGACAATCTGGCGCTCGGCCTCGACGTCATCACGGACTGCGTCAACGATGTGCAGGCGGCGCGCGACGGCTGGGAGACAGCCGCGCGACAGGCCGGTGCCGACATCGCGTGGCTCGAACTGGTGTGCAGCGATCCGGCCGAGCACCGCCGGCGGATCGAGACGCGGTCGAGCGACATCGCGGGTTTGGTTTTGCCCGACTGGAACGCCGTCACCGGCCGCGCCTACGACGCGTGGGACCGCGAACGTATCGTCATCGACACCGCGCATCGCGCGCTGGAGGCGTGCGTCGACGAGGCGGTCGATCGTTTGCGCTCCACCCATCCTACGATCTAGGCTTGCTTGGCGCGGATTGCGCCGCTTTCGCGCAGCCATGCTGCGACATCGCTGTGCGCGGCGGCCTCGGCGATATCGAGCGGCGTCTCGCTGGACCATGGCGAGCGCCAGTTGAGCTCGGCGCCACGCTCCAGCAGATATTGCGCGGCGGCGAGTTGGCCGCCGTGGCAGGCCTGCCAGAACGAGGCGCAAAGCGCGTCGGCATCGGGGGCGGGATCGGCTTCGAACCGGCGCGCGAGCTCCGCCATCATGCCGAGCGCCGCTTCGTGCCACAGCAGCGTCCGGGCGCCGCGCGCGACCAGCCGCCGCGCTGCGGCCCATTGCCCGTAGCCGACGGCGCACGACAGCGGTGGGCCGCCATCGATCGATGAGCCGTCGCGCTCGATATCGGCGCCGGCATCGAGCAGCGCGTCGATCAGCGCGACATCGTCATTGCTCGCGGCCCAGTGCAGCGGCGTCTCGCGGTGCCACATCGCAACCGCCGGCGCGTCGAGTTCGGCGCCCGCCGCGGCGAGGACAGGCACGATCGCGGCCGCATTGGGATTGTGACCCGGCCAGTCGGCAAACAGATGCAGCAGGGTCCGGCCGCAGCCCTTGCGATCCTCGACCACGCATGAGGCGAGCCCAGGATCGGACGCGAGCAGCCCGCGCAGGCGCTCCGTCTCGCCGGCCGTGAGTACCGCCTTCAACTCGGCGGCCAGCGGCGCATCGTTCGGTAACTTGCGCATCCCGGTGGTCAATGTCGGCCTCGTCTGATGGCGGGATCGACGGCGGCGAACAGCATACGCTCTCCGCCCGCCAGGTGCATCCGCCTTCGCGGCCGCAGCCTAGTCCGGCTCGGTCCCGCCCGCCGCGCGCGCATCGTGGTGCCGCGTCCCGGCATCACGCAGCATCGCCGCGAGCTGATGCAGCTGCGCGTCGCGAAACCCCTGCTTCTCGATCGCGGCGACCGTCGAGAGCACATAGTCTCGGTTGTCGCCGGAGCGGCCGTGGCCCTGCTGCACCAGCCGGAGCTGCTCGGCCAGCGACAGCCGCCCGGCATATTGCACATGGCCGCGATCGACGACATAGGCCAGCGCACTGACCCGATCGCGCGCCTCGTTCTCCAGCCACACCGAGCGCATCACCTCGCGATAGACATTGGTGGTCTGCTCGCGGCCGCGCAGATAGGCGATGGTGTCGTTGCGCAGGTGCGCGGCGACGCGGAAGGCGATGCCGCGGCAGGCGCCGCCGCGGTCGAGCCCGAGCACGAGGCCCGGCTTCTCCGGCGTGCCGCGGTGGTCGAACGAATAGACGCAGAGCGCGCGATGCTCGCCGATCAGCCGCGCCGGCGTCTGTTCCAGGAACGCGAAGCCCGGCTTCCACATCAGCGAGCCGTAGCCGAACACCCAGAGGTCGCCGTCAGCGGTTTCGGAGCTTTGAGAATTTGCTGCCATTGCGCTGATGGGCTAGCAGAACAAATCGCCGAGGCGAAGCAGATTTCGTGATGTTTCCAAAGGGCACTCAGGCGGCGCTTACGGGGGGTCTTCGAGTCCTCAAGGGTTGCTTAAGGCTTGCTACCGCTTAGATTTTGACAAATTCGCACGTCAAAGGACCCGCATGTCCGATCTGACACCGCGCCGTCGCTCGCGCTTCGGCCTTTATCTCGTGCCCGCCCTGGTGCTCATCGCCGCCGTGCTGTGGAGCGCCTTCTGGTGGTTTGCCGCCTCGCAGGTCGGCGTGCAGGCCGATGCCTGGCGGGCGCAGGAGGCCAAGGCCGGCCGGGTCTATGATTGCGGCAACCGCTCGGTGGCGGGTTACCCGTTCCGCTTCGAGGTCCGCTGCACCGATCCGAGCGTGATGCTGGTGTCGCAGACCGCCGCGCCGCAAATGGCGTTCGTGGCGCGGCTCGCTGAAATCCTCGTGGTGGCGCAGGTCTACGATCCAAAACTCGTCATCGCCGAGTTCAAGGGACCGGCGACGCTCGCCGAGCGCAGCGCGCAGCCCAACCTGTCGATCAACTGGCGCAGCGGGCGCAGCAGCGTGGTCGGGCTGCCGGCGGTGCCGCAGCGCGCCTCGCTTTTATTCGACGATCTTGCGATCGATCGGATCGGCGGCCCGGCGCCGCTGCCGGTCGCGCGCGTCAACCATATCGAGCTGCACGGCCGGCAGGTCGACGGATCGGCGCCGGACAGTCCCGCGATCGAAACCGTGCTGCAGATCAATGGCGGCACCCTGCAGGACGTGCATCCACTGCTGACCCAGCCGTTCAACGCCGACATCCATGCCCGGCTCAACGGCCTCAAGGATTTTTCGCCAAAACCGTGGCCCGACCGCTTCCGCGAGATCCAGGCCGCCGGCGGCAGTGTCGAGATTCAGCAGTCGCGGATCGAGCAGGGCGATCTGCTCTCGGTCGCCGCCGGCACACTGCGCCTCAACGCGCAGGGCCGCATCGAGGGCGAGCTGCAGATGACGGTCGCCGGCATCGAGCGCGTGATCCCCGCGCTCGGCATCGACAAGATGCTGGAGGAGGGCGTGCCGCAGTCGACGCTCGACCGCGTCGCGCCCGGCGTGAAGAGCCAGGACGTCAGCAATTTGTTCGGCGCGCTCGACCGCGCGATCCCCGGCCTCGGCAAGGTGATCAAGCAGAACGCCAATGCCGGCATTTCCGCCGGCATCAATTCGCTCGGCAAGGACGCCGTGCTCGAAGGCAAGAAGGCCCGCAGCTTCCCGCTGCGCTTCGCCGACGGCGCGGTGTTCTTGGGCCCGCTCAAGGTCGGACAGATTCCGCCGCTGTTTTGAGCTCTGCCGTCATTGCGAGCCAACGGGTCGCGCGAACGCGCGCCCGATGACGGGCTCCGCGAAGCAATCCATCGTGCAGCATACGCGGAGACATGGATTGCTTCGCTTCGCTCGCAATGACCGCGGTGGGATCGTGATGCGCTAGGGTAATCCGCCCTACGGCATATCTACTGCGCCAATCTGTCCCGTGGCCGCGGCCGAACGATGCGATACCCTTCCGAAAAATCGAGGGAGGGAGCCGTGCCGACGCCATTCAATCGCCGTCACTTCATCGCTGCAGGCGCGGCCGCCGCCGCGATGCCTTTCCTGTCGCGTCGCGCGTTGGCGCAAGCATGGCCGTCGCGGCAGATCCGGATGATCTGCAGCTATCCCGCGGGCGGGCAGACCGACCTCTTGGCGCGGGCCTTCGGCGAATACATCTCGAAGCAGGTCGGGCAGACCGTCGTGATCGAGAACAAGGCCGGCGCCTCCGGCTCGATCGGCGCCGCGGAAGTGGCGCGCGCGGCGCCTGACGGCCACACCATCCTGTGCTCGATCTCCACCACCTATGTGATGAACCGGGTGATGATGAAGAACCCCGGCTACGACATGGACAAGGATCTGACGCTGGTCAGCGTGCTGCCCGGCGCCGGGCTGCTGCTGGTCGCGAGCCCGAAGCTCGGCATCAAGAACCTCGATGATTTCGTCGCCTTCGCGCGCAAGAGCGGCAAGGTGAATTTCGGCACCTACAGCGCCGGCTCCGCCCCGCACATGACCATCAACGAGCTCAACAAGCAGTATGGCCTGCGCATCGAGCCGATCCACTATCGCGGCGAGGCGCCGATGTGGACCGGACTTGCCGAAGGCACGCTCGACGTCGCGATGGGCAGCTACACCGCCGCGCAATCGGTTCTGCAGAGCGATCGCGGCATCGTGTTCGCGGTGCATTCCAAGAAGGTCGACGCGATCCCCCATATCAAGACGCTGCCCGAGCAGGGCGCGACGTCAAAATTCTTCACCGTGAGCGGCTTCACCGGCTGGGCGCTGCCGAAGGCGACGCCGCAGCCGATCGTCGACCGGCTCGCCGAGCTCTGCGTCGCCGCCAGCAGCGATCCCAAAGTGAAAGAGGTTCTCGCCACCTTCGTGCTGGAGCCGACGCTCGGCTTCAAGGAGACCAATGCGCTGTATCAGCGCGAATTGCCGGTCTGGCTGGAGACCGCCCAGGCGCTCGGCCTCGATCCGGCATAGCGGTCGATCGATGGATCGGCCATTGCCGGCGCCATGCCGACACGACGGACCAGAACCGTAGGGTCCAACGCCGAAATCTTTCTGAACGGGGCAGGACCGTCTCGTCCGGCCGCAACCAGCATTCCTCGTACCAATCAGGCCGAACCCGAAACACGTCGATCGCCCGTTCGAATTCCATCGGAAGAGTCCTTTGTGGTCGCATGACGCGATCCCCTACGAACTGAAGCCTGTGCCGCGGGGACGCGTAGGCGCAACCGCACGCGGCCCAACCGCATTGCGGGGCACGTCCTTTGCGCCTCTCCCGGCGTATGCCTGGTCTTGAAAGTGGCAGCGCAGCCGAAGGCTTGCTTGACATCCAGCTTACATTTTTCTCACCTCCGGCTTATTCTTTCTGCGCCAGACCGTGTTCGAGCGCGGTGCGCGATCAGGGGCAATTTGGGGAATGGTGCCTTGCGCTATTTCTTCGAGGATTATTCGTTCGATACCGAGCGGCGCGAGTTGCAACGCGGGCCCGAAATCATCCCCATCGCGCGTCAGGTCTTCGCGCTGCTTGAGTATTTGATCCGCAACAGGGACCGCGTCGTCAGCAAGGACGATCTTGTCGACGCGATCTGGAACGGACGCATCGTGTCCGATGCGGCGTTGACGACCCGCCTGAACGCCGCCCGCAATGCGGTCGGCGATTCCGGGCAGGAGCAGCGCCTGATCAAGACGCTGGCGCGGCAAGGTTTCCGCTTCGTGGGCACCATCGTCGAGGACCGCGCGGCCGGACCGGGTGGCCCGGCGACGGATGGCGGCGAGTCTGCAAGGATGCCGTCCACCACCCCCCGTCTTTCCGTTGCCGTGATGCCCTTCGCCAATCTGAGTGGCGAGGTTCGGCAGGACGACTTCGTCGATGCGATGACGGAAAATCTGACCTCCGACATATCTCGCCTTCCTGACTATTTCGTCATCTCGAGCAAGACGGCGTTCGCATTCAAGGGCAAGACGGTGGATGCGCGGCAGATCGGCCGCGAACTCGGCGTTCGCTACGTGCTGGAAGGCAGCGTGCAGAGCGGGGCCGATCGCCTGCGCGTGAACGCACAGCTCATCGACGCCGAATCCGGTGCCCACATTTGGGCTGAGCGATTCGACAAGCCACGGTCAGACCCGTTCGAGATGCAGGATGAGATCACAGCCCGGCTCGCACGGGCCATGGATATCCAGCTGGTGGCGGCGGAAGCGCGGCGGCTGCAGAGCAAAGAGGCGTTGGATGCAGTCGATCTGGCGCTGCGCGGGTGGACGGTGTTTTTCCAGAAAGTGTCGGTCGCCGGCGCCCGCGAAGCACGGAGCATATTCGAGCAGGCGCTCCGCATCGACAATGCCAACGCCGATGTCCTGATGGGCTTGACCGAAGCCCACCTGTGGGAAGTCAACGCCTACATGTCCGAGGCGCGTGCCGAGCAGGTTCGTCTGGCCGAGACGGCAATGTCAAAAGCGTCGGGACTGACGCCCCTCACGGCCCGCCTCCATTTTTGCCGCGCCGCGTTGTTGATCGCTCTGCGAGCACCGGAACGAGCGCTTCGAGAGATTGAACTCGCCATCAGCCTGGATCCAGATCTGCCCTATGTTCACGTGAGAGCAGGGTGGGTGAAGGTCTTCCTTGGGCGAAGCGAGGAGACCGAAGGCCACCTGTCCACCGCGATGCGCCTCAGCCCGCGTGATCCGATGCTCGGAACCTGGTACGCGCTCCTGGGCCTGGCGGATCTGCAGCTCGGCAGGCTTGACATGGCTGTGGACCGTTTGCGCAGGGCCATCGAGATTGCTCCCGCCAATGAGCTCCCGTACTTCCATCTCGCAGCGGCTCTGGCGCTTCGGGACCGTCAATCGGAGGCGGCGGAGGCTGCCGAAACGGGGAGGCGGCTGGCTCCCATTTTCCGTATCGGCAAGTGCCGCCTCGAAGTCCAAAGCGACAACCCGGTTTTCCTGGTCCAGCGCAATCGAATCTATCAAGGCATGGAACGGGCCGGTGTCCCGGAGTGACGGCGTTTCACAACGGCGATGGTGTCGTCGATCGGCGACGCTCGGCCTGCAGCCTTCCCAGCTGCGTATTCACGCATCGGTCGGATACGCTTTCCTGCCGGAAGCCTACGTTGAAGCCGCCATGGATGCACGTCGGCCTTGGCCCAGAACTGACACAGGGGGCTAACGCCTGCGTTTGACGCCGAAAATAGAGACGGGATCGGACACGGTGCCAACGGGATGGCCCAGGATTTTCAAAACTTGAAGTTCCTGCGCGAAGACAATCCCGTGCTCCCGAGTTGTTGTTATTCCAGCCTTCAGCGCCTGCTTTTCTCGCCCGGCGCCAGCGCTGCGGTTGATCTCCGCCCATACTGGGAACAACCGCACATAGCTCACATTGCTGCCGGGTAAATTGGCCCAACTCTGGGGAAAAACGTGGTCGATATCCACATTGTCACCCCATTCGTCAGCCGCTTCTACAAATCCCGACGCGCTCGCTTTGGTCCAGATCGCACGGTAGGTACCGAGTTTCGGCGAAGCCCACACCATACACGGGTCACTCGCATTCTTGGTAACAAGCACCAAGGCTTGTGCCTGATGACCAAGTGGCCATGGATCGCCAAGCTTCAGAAGTGCCTCAAAGCTCTCCGCGGCCACGGGAATATTTCCAGGAAGAGTTAGACCCATGCAGTCCTCTCCTTCGAGCCCTCAGCACCGACGCGCCACGGACGAAATCTTTGCAATGCGATAGGAGGCGTTGGGTAATGCCTCGTTCAACATAGCACGAATTTTATCGAGGCCGCCTCCACAATCTCGGCATCCTGCTGCCGAGACGCTCAGCCAGCGACGTCCGCTTCGCCGGCGAAAGCCGACGCTGAAGCCCGGCCTTGGCCCAGTAGCTGGCGTGTCTTCCTGAAGATCAGGCTTGTGCTATCGTCATTCGGCAATCGATCAATTGGTCATGGTTCGACCGCCGCAGGGAAAACCACGACAATGAACATCAAATTGTCAGCCGTCGCGTTGCTCGCGATAATCGCGCCGGGACAAGCGGGTGCCGCAACGCTCACCGACGCCGAGGCGGCGTTCCTCGAACAGGTCGCCATCGCGTCCGCGGTGCTCGAGCAGCGCTGCCCCGGCTACGAGGCCAATGGTGCCGGCGGCGTTCAACTCGGCGCCAGTCTGCTCGGCAGCACCGATGCCGCGATGGCGATGATCAATGCCTTTGACACCGCCATCAAGGCGCACGACGGCGTGGACTACGATCCCGCCAATTTCCGCCCCGAGGTGTCGGAGGCGGCCGGCAGGACCTTCAAGCGCGTCCATGCAGAGTTGATCGAAGACCCGCAACGCGCTTGCGCCGACTATGGCGAGGCCAGCGCGGTGCGCGGCCTGCTGCGACGGTACTGAACGGCTTTTTGCGCGCCTGGCCCGCCGTCGCGTGTCGGGGCGGCGAGCATGACTTTGCACCGACCGTCGTTACTTCCTGCTCGTATCCGCGAACGCCGTATCGAGCACATCGCCGATCGGCTGCCAGCTGCGGCCGTCGAACTGCAGCAGCCGCAATTGCTCGACCGGCCGGAAGCCACCGGTGTTGATCTTGATGCCCGGGAGCAGTGCTGCGGCCTGATAATCCCGGAGCGCCGCGGCCTGCTTCATGACGTTTTCGCGCGACAGGTCATTGCCGCATTGCCTGAGCACCTGGACCAGCGTTTCGGCGGCGGCATAGCCATAGACGGCGGCAGCGTCATCCTTGCCGCCGGCTTTCGTGTACTTGTCGAGGAAGCTGCGCCAGGCGCCGGTGTCTTGCTGGTCCTTCCAGGCCGGATCGCTGGCATCCTTCAGGAAGGCGGCGGTGATGACGCCGGTCGCGTTCTCGATGCCGGCCGGCCTGAGCACCGTCTCGATCGACGATGCCATCTGGTTGAGGATGAACACCGGCCGCCAGCCATGGTCGGCCGCGGACCGGATCACCTTGGCCGCATTGTCCGGCACCCCGGCAAACACGAACACCTCGGCCCCCGAGCGCTTCAGGATCGAGACGTGACCGTCGAGATGCTGATCATCGACATCATAGGCGATGTCGACCCTGATGTTCTGCGCGACCTTGCCCAGGCCCTGCTCCAGCCCCTTGAATAATTCCCGCCCGAACGTGTCGTTTTGCCAGAGCGCCACGATCTTCTTGCCGGGATAGAACGCCTGGATGTAATTGGCGTAGATGCGGCCCTCGTCGCGGTAGGAGGGCTGCCAGCCCATGGTCCATGGATAGACCGACGGCTGATTCAGGTGCTCATCGCCGGAGGCAACGAACAGCTGGGGGATCCGCCGTTCGTTGAGATACTTCCGCACCGCCAGATTCCCCGCTGTTCCGAACGAGCCGAACATCAACAGCACATTGTCGGTCTCGACCAGAATGCGCGTGAGGTCCATGGCGTTGGCGACGTCGGATAGATCGTCGTAGGACATGAAGCGGATCTTGCGGCCGCCGATCCCGCCGCGTTCGTTGATCATGTCGAAATAGGCGGCTTCCGCCTTGCCGATCTGGCCGAAGATTTCCAGCGCGCCGCTATACGGCATCAGATTGCCGATCCGGATCTCGGTATCGGTATAGCCCTGGTCGCGTACTTTCTGCGTGATGGCGCCGAGTGATGCCAGCGCGAGGGCGCCGGCCAGCAGGGTTCGGATCAATGTAGCCATGGGAGGAGCTCGCACGAGGGCAGACACCGCTGCCTAGATTTCGGTTCAGCTCGCGTCGTTCATTGATCTGGATCAATAGCACTTCGACGGGATCGCCGGCACCCCCTTCGTCAGCCCTCCGGAACCGCCGCCATGCGCAAGCCCTGATAGCTTCGTTCGCGCCCCGCCAGATGTTTCGGGTGGTCGCTCAGCGCGTTGGCGCGGTAGTTGCGAATGGTGAAGGTTGGATCGAGCACCAGTCCGGCTTGTGCGGCAGCCCGCGCCTCGTCCAGTGCGCCGAGCTGCGCCAGCGCGGCGGCGAGATGAAAATGCGCCAGTGGAAAATTGCGGTTGGTCCCGATGCTCTGCCTCAGCCAGGCCACGGCCCTTGTGTCGTCGCCACGCCAAAACATCGCGGTACCCGCAAACATCATCCAGCGGTGGGCGTAGAAGTCGCGCGGAGAGAGGCGCAGCGCCGTCCTGATGTGGTCCTCGGTCTCCTCGCCGCGGCCGAGAAAGCCTTTGGCGACACCGATGCCGGCATGGGCCGTCGTCAAGCTGGCATCCAGCGCCAGTGTTTGCTCGCATTCGGCGATACCCTGCTCCACGCGCCTCGTATAGATGTGCGTGTAGCCGAGCACAGCGAGCACCATCGCGTGGTCCGGATCGATCGACTGAGCCTTGAGCAAGGTCCTCTCCGCTGCCGCGAACGGCACGGTTCGGTCGTCGGTGAAGAAATTGGCGGCGATGTTGAAGTCGATGCTCGCGGTGCCCAGCAGCCCGCTGACATTGTCCGGATCGAACGCCAGAGCTTGTTCAAAGAAGCCGCGTGCTTGCGCCAAGTGCTCCCTGGTCAGCCCCTTGTACATGCAGGCCCTGCCCTGGAACAGCAGATCGGTCACGCTCGGGTGCTGAGCGCGCGCCGCCCGCCGCGCCTCGGCTTCGATCATCTGGGCGTTGAGTGTCGCGGCAAGCCGGGAGACGATCTCGTCCTGCATCTCGAACAGGTCCGTGACCGGCCTGTCGAAGCGTTCCGCCCACAGATAATTGCCGGTTTCGGCATCGATCAATTGGGCGTTGACCCGGAGCCGCCCGTTGGCCCGCTGGGTCGAGCCGCCGAATACGTAACGGACGTTCAGTTCGCGGCCGATCTGCTTGATGTCGACCGCCTTGCCTTTGAACGTAAATGCGGTGTGTCGTCCGATCACGAACGACCCGCGGATGCGCGACAGGTCCGTGGTCAGGCTCTCTGTGACGCCGTCGACAAAGTAGTCCTGCTCCGGATCGGCGCTGAGATTGGCGAACGGCAGCACGATGATCGAGAGGGGAGGCGGTGAAGGCCGGTTCGTTGTCGACGCGCCATTGTGCGCCGCTGGATCGGGCGCATGCCCGTTGCCATGTTCCGGCACCGCGTCGCTTCGCTCGCCGACCGTCGCCGCTCCAGCGATTTCCCGCACCTTGCCGACGAAGCGAAAACCCTTGCGCGGCAGCGTCTTGATCAGGACCTGCTTCTGGCCGGAATCGCCGATCGCATGTCGGGCGGCGTTGATGCGGGTCGTCACGGCCGCGTCGGAGACGACGCGCCCGTTCCAGATGACGCCAATCAGGTCGTCCTTGCTGACGACGCGTTCCCGGTTCTGGATCAGGTAGACGAGCAGGTCGAAAACCTGCGGGGTGATCGAAACCACATCGGTCCCGCGTTGCAGCTCACGCCGCTCGGTATCGAACGTGCAATCCTCGAAGAGATAGCGCAATTTGCCATTCCTTCTCAGGGCTCTCCCGAACACCGCGGGAGCCGGAAGAATAAGCTGCCGGTAATGAAAATGTAAGCTGGCCATTAAGCGCGCCTTCGCCTGCTGCGCCAATCTGGTCTGGTCAACCCATCAGACCGGGTAGTACCACAATGAGCAGGATCTACGGGACTACCGAGCCTGTACCGGCCGCGACGAGGCGGCCGGTCTACAGTCCGCTCGAGGTGTATTGGGAAGCATTCCAGGAATGGCGCAAGCGCGCGAGGCTGCGACGCCAGCTGTGCCAGTTGAGCGACAGCGAGCTGATCGACATCGGCATCACGCGCGGTGAGATCGACTACGTCGCCTCGCACCCATCGATCGACCCGACCGGCTGCCGCTCGCGCTGACGCGCGGCGCTGGGCGAGAGCCGCGTGCTTAGCCCGGCTTCTTCAAATTCGCATGCGGGCGGCCGAAGTCGGGGGCGGCGGAATCCTGGCCGGTCTCGACGATGCCGCGGCGGATGGCGCGGGTGCGGGTGAAATGGTCGAACAGCGCCTCGCCGTCGCCGCGCCGGATCGCGCGGGTGAGCTTCGACAGATCCTCGTTGAAGGTGCCGAGCATCTCCAGCACGGCCTCCTTGTTGGCGAGGAACACGTCGCGCCACATCGTCGGGTCGGAGGCCGCAATGCGGGTGAAGTCGCGAAAACCGCCGGCGGAGAATTTGATCACCTCGGATTCCGTCACCTGCGCCAACTCGTCGGCGGTGCCGACGATGGTGTAGGCGATCAGATGCGGCAGATGGCTGGTGATCGCGAGCACGAGGTCATGATGATCCGGCGTCATGATCTCGACCTTGGCGCCGAGCGCGGCCCAGAACGCGCGCAGCCGCTCGGTCGCGGCCGGATCGGTGCCCTCCGGCGGCGTCAGGATGCACCAGCGGTTGATGAACAGCTCGGCGAAGCCGGAGTCCGGCCCGGAATGCTCGGTGCCGGCCACCGGATGCGCCGGCACGAAGTGCACGCCGCCGGGCAGATGCGGCGCCATGTCCCGCGCCACTGCGCCCTTCACCGAGCCGACGTCGGAGATGATGGCGCCCGGCTTCAGATGGGCGGCGATCTCGGCCGCGACCGGGCCGCAGGCGCCGACCGGGATGCAGAGGATGATGAGATCGGCATCCTTCACCGCCTCGACATTGGTGGCGACGACCTTGTCGACGATGCCGAGCTCGGCGACGCGGGTTCGCGTCTTCTCGGAGCGCGCGGTGGTGACGATCTCGCCGACCAGGCCCTGTGCGCGGGCGCCGCGCGCGATCGAGCCGCCGATCAGGCCGAAGCCGATCAGCGCGATGCGGTTGAACAGTGGAGCCGTGGTCACGTCAGCGTTCACTTTCCGGCCAGGAAGTCGCGCAGCCCTTCGACCACGAGACGGTTGGCCTCCTCGGTGCCGACCGTCATGCGCAGCGCATGCGGCAGCTTGTAATTCTTCAGCGCCCGCAGCACGAGGCCGCGCCGGGTCAGGTAAGGGTCGGCCTCTTCCGCAGTCTTGCCCTTGTCGGTGGGGAAGTGGATCAGCACGAAGTTGGCGACGCTCGGCGTCACCTTGAGCCCGAGCTTGCCGATCTCCTCGGTCAGCCAGTTGCGCCACTGCTCGGTGTGCGTCTTCGACATCTGCGCATGTGCGGAGTCCTCGATCGCCGCCACCGCCGCCAGCATCGCCGGCGTCGAGACGTTGAAGGGACCGCGGATGCGGTTGCAGGCGTCGATGATGTGCGCGGGTCCGAACATCCAGCCGATCCGCAGCGCCGCCAGGCCATGTATCTTCGAGAAAGTGTGCGTGACGACGGTGTTGTCTGACGTCGCGACCAGCTCGATGCCGAACTCGTAGTCGTTGCGCGAGACATAGTCGGCATAGGCGGCGTCGAGCACCAGCAGCACATGCGGCGGCAGGCTGGCGCGCAGCCGCTTGACTTCGTCGAACGGCAGATAGGTGCCGGTCGGGTTGTTCGGGTTGGCGAGCCAGACCAGTTTTGTGCGCGGCGTCACCACCTTGAGGATGGCGTCGACGTCGGCGGTGAAGTTGGTTTCGGCCGCGATGACGTTCTTGGCGCCGTTCGCCATGGTCGCGATCGGGTAGACCAGGAAGCCGTGGGTGGTCGAGATCGCCTCGTCGCCGGGGGCGAGATAGGTGTGCGCCAAGAGGTTGAGGATCTCGTCGGAGCCGGCGCCGCAGATGATGCGGTCGGGATCGAGCCCGTAGACGCGGCCGATCGCCTCGCGCAGCACCCGCGAGGAGCCTTCCGGATAATCCTCGAGATGGTCGGCCGCCGCCTTGTAGGCCGCGATTGCCTTCGGCGACGGGCCGAACGGGGTCTCGTTGGCCGACAGCTTGAACACCTTGCGGCCCGGTTCCGGCGTCGGAGCCTTGCCCGGCGTGTAGGGCGCAATATCGAGAATGCCGGGGTTCGGCACGGGGCGGGACATCGTCAACTCCGAATAGCGCGTCTTCCAGCGAAGGGGGTTACCGGTTCGCCTCAGGAAAACGCCTCAAGCAATAATCTGGGCGGGCGGCTCAACCCTTGGCCGACCCGTTGGAAGGCACCGTATAGCGCGTTGCGTGGCTGCCGACGAGGGCCGACGAGCGGACCGAGGCGCCGGCCTTGATCAGGGCCGTCTTCACGGTCTCGAAGCCGGTGCCGGTGATCGAGACCAGCAGCGCTGCGCCGTCGAAGGCGGTGTCGGGCACCGCAACGATTTCGGCGAGCGGCGCCACCGCGCGGGCGACGTCGGCGGTCCAGCCCGAGACGCGCACGCTCCAGGTCTGCACCTCTGTCACCATGGCGTCGTCGGCCACCCGCGAGATCACGAACACCGGCAGCGCCGCCGGATGGTCGGCGCGCTCCAGGAACGGCAGCCGCGCGATGATCTTCGGCGCGCCGTCGGCTTCCAGCGCATTCCACCACGGCGTTCGGCTGGCGATCGCCGAGACCAGCGCGAGGTCGCCTTTCGACTTCGCCGCCGCCTCGACCGCGGCTTGCGCGCTGAAATGCGACACGTAGGGCACCACGAAGCCGAAGTGGAAGCGCGCCGAGTCGCGCATCGCGGACTCGCCGACCGAGACATCGGCATGCACCGCGAACGGCGCCTGGACGTAGGTGAAGGTCGAGATGATGACGCGCCAGATGCTCTCAATGGTGTCGAGCGGCAGGATGCCGCGATGCCGCCGCACCAGCTCGCGCATCATGCTGGCCTCGCGCGCCGGGCGGAACGCCGAGCCGACCTCCTGGGTCTTCTTGACCTGGATCAGGCGGTCGATGATGTCGCCGCGCGCCATCAACAGGCGGTGAACCTGCTCGTCGATCGCATCGATCTCCTTGCGCAGCTCGGCCAGCGAAGGCGGCGACGGGGGTGGGTTGGACATCGGAAAAACCTTGTTTGTCCGGGCGGGCTTGATGTGGCCGCGGACAGGTCCCTGATTAGGAAAGACGGACGCCGAAAGCAAAGAGAAACCTCGCAAATGAGCCGTTTGCGGTTCAGCCCTGCGCAATCGGTTAACCATCGGGCCGGCACGGCGGCTGGCTTGACGACGGGGGGCCCGAGGACTAGTTTCCCGCTACTCCGTGGTCATTTGAGCCGGCCGGCTTGCAGCCACGTTAAATAACTCGCTAAACAGGCCGGGGACAGATCGCTCCCGGCCGAACCTATGTTCAGGCCGGGTTTTTTATGGCCTGATTTCTGTTCGAGGCCTCCCGCGCGGAGGCAGGGTCGCCTACATGAGCAACGTGCGTCCGATACTCAGTCCCACGGCCCAGAGCGAAGATCGCGCGCATGAGGCCGATCATCCGTCGTCGCTGGTGGCGAAGTTCGGCATCGACCAGCCGCTCAAGCTCGATTGCGGCGTCGACCTCGCACCGTTCCAGATCGCCTACCAGACCTATGGCGAGCTCAACGCCGACCGCTCCAACGCGATCCTGATCTGCCACGCGCTGACCGGCGATCAGCATGTCAACAACACCCATCCGGTCACCGGCAAGCCGGGCTGGTGGGACACCATGGTCGGGGTGGGCAAGCCGCTCGATCCCGAAAAATACTTCATCATCTGCTCCAACGTGATCGGCGGCTGCATGGGCTCGACCGGGCCGGCCTCGATCAACCCTGCCACGGGCAAGATGTGGGGGCTCGAATTCCCCGTGATCACCATCCCCGACATGGTGCGCGCACAGGCGATGCTGATCGATCGGCTCGGCATCGCCACGCTGTTCTGCGTGGTCGGCGGCTCGATGGGCGGCATGCAGGTGCTGCAATGGACCGCGGCCTATCCGGAGCGCGTGTTCTGCGCGCTGCCGATCGCCTGCGCGACGCGGCATTCGGCGCAGAACATCGCGTTCCATGAGCTCGGACGGCAGGCCGTGATGGCCGATCCGGACTGGCGCGGCGGCCGTTATGTCGACGAGGACACCCATCCGCATCGCGGGCTCGCGGTGGCGCGGATGGCCGCGCACATCACCTATCTCTCGGACGCCGCGCTGCATCGCAAGTTCGGCCGCAGGATGCAGGATCGCGAGCTGCCGACCTTCTCGTTCGACGCGGATTTCCAGGTCGAGAGCTATCTGCGCTACCAGGGCTCGTCGTTCGTCGAGCGCTTCGACGCCAATTCCTATCTCTACCTGACCCGCGCGATGGATTATTTCGACATCGCCGCCGACCACAACGGCGTGCTGGCGAACGCCTTCACCGGCATCAAGACGCGGTTCTGCGTGGTCTCCTTCACCAGCGACTGGCTGTTTCCGACTTCGGAATCGCGCGCGCTGGTGCACGCGCTGAATGCGTCGAGCGCGCGGGTGTCGTTCGCCGAGATCGAGACCGATCGTGGCCACGACGCCTTCCTGCTCGACGTCCCGGAATTCTTCGAAATTTCCCGCGCCTTCCTGCAGGCCGCAGGCAAGGCCCGCGGGCTCAACGACGGCGACGTGCAGTCATGACCATGCAGCAGACCTTGCCCCTGCCGGGCGTCGCGCCGGAGCGGACCGGCGGCCATCGCACTGACCATCTCCTGGTCGCCGACATGGTGCGGCCGGGCTCGCGCGTGCTCGACGTCGGCTGCGGCGACGGCGAGTTGCTGCAGCTCTTGGAGAGCCGCGGCATCGACGGCCGCGGCATCGAGCTGTCGCGCGAGGGCGTCAATGGCTGCGTCGCCAAGGGGCTCGCGGTGGTGCAGGGCGACGCCGACACCGACCTCGTGAATTATCCCGACGACGCCTTCGACTACGTGATCCTGTCGCAGACCCTGCAGGCGACGCGGCAGCCGCGGGTGGTGCTGGAGAATCTGTTGCGCATCGGCCAGCGCGCCATCGTCTCGTTCCCGAATTTCGGGTTCTGGAAGATGCGGCTGCAGCTTCTGATCGGCGGCCACATGCCGCGCACGGAAAACCTGCCGGCGACCTGGTACGACACGCCGAACATCCATTTCTGCACCATCAAGGATTTCGTGCAGCTCTGCGACGAGATCAACGTCAAGATGGAGCGCGCGGTCGCGCTCGATCTCTACGGCCGCCCGGTGCCGCTCAACCTGCCGTGGTGGGTCTGGAACATGTTCGGCGAGCAGGGCGTGTTTTTGCTGAGCCGCGGCGGCACGGGGAAGTAGCCAAAACCGTCATTGCGAGGAGGAGAGCGACGAAGCAATCCACCCCTCCGCGTATGCGGACGCATGGATTGCTTCGCGGCGCCTGTCATCGGGCGCGCGTTCGCGCGACCCGTTGGCTCGCAATGACGGTTTCTCACACCGGCGCGGCCACCAGCGACCGCGGATCGCGCACCGGCCAGCGGCCGGCCTCGACCAGCGCGATGAAGCGCTCCACCATCTCGTTGAACAGCGCCGGCTCCTCGAGATTGAGCACGTGGCCCGACTTCGGGAAGAACGCGAGCCCCGCGGCCGGCAGATGCTGCTTCAGGAACAGGCTCGGCGCGATGCAATTGTCGTCCTCGTCGCCGCACAGGATCAGCGCCGGCGTCGGCACGCGGCGAATGGCGTCGGTCATGGTGTAGATCGAGGGCCGGCCGCCCTGGAAGCTGCGCATCGTGTTGGCCGAGCCCTTGGCATCATGTCGGGCCAGCGCGGCGTAGAAGTCGGCATGGCCGCGCGGGTCCTTCAGCAGGAAGGGAATCCGACTCGGCGCCTCGCGCGTCAGCTTGGCGACCTCGACCGAGCCGATCGCCTCATATTGCTCGGCGTTGGCGCGGCATTGCGCGCGGAAGGCGTCGAGGTTCTCCAGGTTGGAGCCGGAGCCGACCGCGGCGAGCGTCATCGACAGCGCGCGCTCCGGCGCGTTGAGGCCGATCTGCAGCGACGAGTAGGAGCCCATCGAGAGCCCGACGAAATGCGCCTGCGCGATTTCGAGGTGGTCGAGCACCGCCAGCGCATCGGTGTAGAAGTGCTTGTAGGTGTAGACGTCGGCGCTCAGTGGCACGTCCGATGGCGTATAGCCGCGCGCGGAATAGGCGATGCAGCGGTGCCCGCGCGAGAAGTAGCGCAGCTGCGGCTCCCAATTGGTGTGGTCAGCCGCGAACTCGTGCAGGAAAATGATCGGGGTTCCGCTGCCGGCTTCCTCGAAATAGAGGCGGACATTATCGTTCGTGATGGCGTGGGGCATTGAACGATCCTCTCGTGGGCCGCCGCCAGATTTGCAGTTAATTTCCGCGGCTGCAATGCGACAGTTCTCGTCCGCTTTTGCCTCCGAAATTGCGCGGAATGACCCAGAAATCGATCCCGCAGTGCCGCATGAAATCTTCCTCTCGCCACATCCCGATTTTCAAAACCACCGCCGCGTTCCCGGAGGGAACGCGATGGGGATCGGGGGGTACTACAGAGGACCTGATAAGGAATGATTCAGTTGCTTGCGTATCGCCAGTCGCTTCGTGTTTTGGCGCTGGCTCTGTGCTCGTTCACTCTCGCCGTCGTCTCCGCCGCTCCGGCGTCCGCCCGTCCCCGTCATTCGCATCACGCGCATTCGGCTCATGCCGGCGATCACGCGCGACATTACGCGCATCGTCACTCTCGCCACGCCACGCGGCTGTCGCGCGCGGACCGCAGGGCGGCCCAGAGGCAGTCCGAGGATGTCGCCGAGGCCAATACGCCCTTCTCGTCGCGCACGCGCATCGTGTCTCACGCCGACGTCGTGCCCAACACCGGCGGGGTGACCTTCGAAAACAGCTTCAGCACCGCGAGCAGCAGCTTCGGCTCGTCGACCCTCGTGATGGAGGCGCGCCGTTACCTGGGCGGCAACCCGACCGACCGCCGCAGCCTGTGGTGCGCGCGCTTCATGAACATGGTGCTGCAGCATACCGGCCATCGCGGCACCGGCTCCGACATGGCGGCCTCGTTCGCCAAATACGGTCAGCGCATCTCCGGCCCGCAGGTCGGCGCCATCGCCGTGATGGGCCGCCGCGGCGGCGGCCATGTCGGCATCATCACCGGCATCGATGCCAAGGGCAATCCGATCATGATCTCGGGCAACAACGGCAACCGCGTCCGCGAGGCGCCGGTCTCGCGCGGCCGGATCTACACCTATGTGATGCCGAACTGAGGCATCGCATGATGGGTGGGCACGCGCCCCGCGCTGCCCACCTACGCGATGGTATCGCCGACGGCGGCCTCGCCGTCGGTGATGATCTCGGCGTAGATGCCGCATTCATTGTGGCCGAGCCGCTGCATCAGCGTGTTCGGGACCACGAGGTCGCGGACGCCGGTGTCGGGATCGACATTGACCGCGGCGCAGCGGGTGATGCGCTTCACCACCTGGGCCCGCGCGCTTCCGATCGCAATGGTCTGGTCGAGCAGGGTGGCTTCATGCCAGGCCGGCCAGCCCTCGACATAGAGGTTGGCGCGGAAGCGCAGCGGATGGACCGGCGCCTGCACCATATTCTCGATGGCGCGCAGGCTCGCCAGATTGATGATCGAGACCACCTTGCGGGGCACGTCGGAAAAGCTGTGCCCCGGGCTCGTCAGCACTTTTGGCGGCCCCTTGATCCGGTCCGGATGATGGACGGCAAAGTAGCGCTCGATCGCGGCGCGCCCCGCTTCGGTCTCAAGGTCGCCCTGGGCCAGCATCGCGCCATCCCGGTGCAGCGTCAGCACGTGGCTGTCGTCGTCGAAATGGGCGCGTAGCGGCGCCAGCCATTCGTCCCGCTGCAGCATCAGGAAATGCGGCTTGGCCAGCCATTTCGGCGCGGCCGGGTCAAAACCGCTCGGGCCGTTCTCGATCGCATAGCGGCGGTCGGAGCGAAGCGTCTGGCCGGTCTTCAGTTCGGCGCGGGGCAGGGGCTCGGGAGTGAGGCCCTTGACGGGATAGCGGTAGATGCCGGTGATTTTTGCGGAGGCGTGCGTCTGTTCCATGCGCCCGCTCTAGCCTGTTTGGCGCGCGAGGAGAACTGTCAGCACGCCATAGCAGTCAACTTTGGCGGTCAATCGCCGCGGGCGGCGCCGGGCGTGTCGAGAACACGCTGCATGAAGACGAGATCAAGCCAACGGCCGAACTTGCGTCCGACCTCCGGCATCCGGGCGACCTCGACAAAGCCCGCCTGCGCATGCAGCCGCAGTGAGGCATGGTTGCCGCCGTCGATGCCGGCGATCATGATGTGCTTGCCCAGCGCCCTCGCGGCGATCACCAGTTCGTCGATGATGACGCGACCGAGCCCGCGGCCGCGATGATCGGCATGGATGTAGACGCTGTGCTCGACGCTGTAGCGATAGCCGGGGAAAGCCCGGAAATCGCCGAACGTGCCGTAGCCAAGCACCGTCGGTCCTTCCGCGGCGACCAGCACCGGATAACCCAGCGCCTGCCGCGCCGTCATCCAGGCGAGCCGCTCGGCGTCGGAATCCTGCTTCTCCGTCCAGATCGCGTTCGAGTTGACGACCGCCTCATTGAAGATCGCGGTGATCGCGGGAACGTCCTGTTCCGTGGCTGGGCGGATGACCATGCGGGCTCTCCTTCAAAAATCTCTTGAATCGACCCTATCGTCTACTATATAAGACGTTATGTCAATTATAGAGGACAAGGCGGACGCAGTCCTTGGGCGGCGTGTCCGTTCCGAACGGGAGGGCCGCGGCTGGTCGCTGGCGGAACTCGCCGGGCGGGCCGGCGTGTCCAAGGCCATGCTCAGCAAAATCGAGCGGGCCGAGGCGAGCCCGACGGCGGCAACGCTGTCGCGGATCGCCACGGCCTAC
The DNA here is from genome assembly GCF_900696085.1 of Bradyrhizobium ivorense. GTDB lineage: Bacteria > Pseudomonadota > Alphaproteobacteria > Rhizobiales > Xanthobacteraceae > Bradyrhizobium > Bradyrhizobium ivorense. Next base: position 1,257,344 of record NZ_CAADFC020000004.1, on the reverse strand, counting down.
GGCCTGACCATGGCCGCGCTGTTCGAGACGGGTGCGGGCGAAGGCGCGCGGCTGCAGCGGGCCAAGGATCAGCCGGTGTGGCGCGATCCGAAGGCGGCCTATCTGCGGCGGCAAGTGTTCCTGCACCCGGCCAATCCGCTGGAGCTGGTCGAGATCGAGCTGCCTGCGAAACAGGAGGCCGGCTTTCCCGCCAGCGCCTATCACCTGATCCGTCAGGTGGTCTGGGTCATCGACGGCCGCCTCGTCCTGATGGAGGGCGCGGTGCGCCACGAGCTCGCTGCGGGCGACCGCGTCGAGCTCGGTCCGCCGTCGGATATCGTCTTCCGTAACGAGAGTGCTCAGCCCTGCCGCTACCTTGTCGCCATCGTGCGGCGCTGAGCTTCATCGGGCGAAATCGCAGGCTGTGGCTCTTCCGTTTTGGAACCAAGTGCCCACATCTGCGGCAAGCCTGAAAAATGATGGCGACGACCAGAGGCTGGTTGAGGAACGTCAACGCGGCCCGCGGAAACCCAATGAAGATGCCGGAACCATGCCTGATTGGGTGGTGACGGCAGGCCGAGGGAAACGAAATGAACGTAGAGAAGTACACCGAGCGCGCGCGCGGATTCATCCAGTCTGCCCAGTCGCTCGCAATTCGCGATGGTCACCAGCAGTTTTCGCCGTTGCATCTGCTCAAGGTGCTGCTGGACGACAGCGAGGGGCTCGCCGGCGGTCTGATCGACCGCGCCGGGGGCAATTCCCGAGCAATCCTCAAAGCCACAGAAGATGCGCTGAACAAGCTGCCGAAAGTGTCGGGCAGCGGTGCCGGGCAGGTCTACCTGTCGCCGGAGCTGGCGCGCGCCTTCGATGCGGCGGAGAAAGCGGCCGATAAGGCCGGCGACAGCTTTGTCACCGTCGAGCGTCTCCTGCTCGGGCTCACGCTCGAGAAGGGCAGCGAGGCCGCGAGCATCCTGAGCAAGGGCGGCGTCACCGCGCAGAACCTGAACGCGGCGATCGAAGCGCTGCGCAAGGGCCGCACCGCCGACAGTGCGACTGCCGAGAACGCCTATGACGCGCTGAAGAAATATGGCCGCGACCTGACCCAGGCCGCGCGCGACGGCAAACTCGACCCGGTGATCGGCCGTGACGAGGAAATCCGCCGCACCATCCAGGTGCTGTCACGGCGGACCAAGAACAATCCCGTCCTGATCGGTGAGCCCGGCGTCGGCAAGACCGCCATCGTCGAGGGCCTGGCGCTGCGCATCCTCAACGGCGACGTGCCGGAGAGTTTGAAGGACAAGAAGCTGTTGTCGCTCGACATGGGCGCCCTGATTGCGGGTGCAAAATACCGTGGCGAGTTCGAGGAGCGGCTGAAGGCCGTGCTGCAGGAGGTCTCGTCCGCCGAGGGCGGCATCATCCTGTTCATCGACGAGATGCACACGCTGATCGGCGCCGGCAAGACTGACGGCGCGATGGACGCGTCCAACCTCTTGAAGCCCGCGCTCGCCCGCGGCGAGCTGCACTGCATCGGCGCGACCACGCTCGACGAGTACCAGAAGCATGTCGAGAAGGATGCCGCGCTGGCGCGCCGCTTCCAGCCGATCTATGTCAGCGAGCCGACGGTCGAGGATACCATCTCGATCCTGCGCGGCCTCAAGGACAAATACGAGCAGCATCACGGCGTGCGCATCACCGATTCCGCGCTGGTGGCCGCGACCACGCTGTCGAACCGCTACATCACCGACCGCTTCCTGCCGGACAAGGCCATCGACCTGATGGACGAGGCGGCGGCGCGGCTGAAGATGCAGGTCGATTCCAAGCCTGAGGAGCTGGATTCGCTGGATCGCGACATCATCCGGCTCAAGATCGAGCAGGAGGCGCTGAAGAAGGAGAGCGATGCCGGCTCGAAGAGCCGCCTGCAGACGCTGGAGAAGGAGCTCGCGGACCTCGAGGAGCGGTCGGCGGCGCTGACTGCGCGCTGGAGCGCGGAGAAGAGCAAACTCTCCAATGCGCAGAAGCTGAAGAGCGAGCTCGATGCACTTCGCGTTGAGCTCGCCAATGCGCAGCGTCGCGGCGAATTCCAGAAGGCAGGCGAGCTGGCCTATGGCCGGATCCCCGATCTGGAGAAGAAGCTCGCGGACGTCGAGGCGCGTGAGAATGGCGGCGAGATGATGGAGGAGGCGGTCACCGCCAACCACATCGCGCAGGTGGTCTCGCGCTGGACCGGCGTGCCGGTCGACAAGATGCTGGAGGGCGAGAAGGACAAGCTGCTGCGCATGGAGGAGCAGCTGGCCAAGCGCGTCGTCGGTCAGGCCGAGGCCGTGCATGCGGTGGCAACAGCGGTGCGCCGCGCCCGCGCCGGCCTGCAGGACCCGAACCGGCCGACCGGCTCGTTCATGTTCCTGGGGCCCACCGGCGTCGGCAAGACCGAGCTGACAAAAGCGCTCGCCGCTGACCTGTTCAACGACGAGACCGCGATGGTTCGCCTCGACATGTCCGAGTTCATGGAGAAGCACTCGGTCTCGCGGCTGATCGGCGCGCCTCCCGGCTATGTCGGCTACGACGAGGGCGGGGCGCTGACCGAAGCGGTGCGGCGCCGGCCCTACCAGGTCGTGCTGTTCGACGAGATCGAGAAGGCGCATCCCGACGTCTTCAACGTGCTGCTGCAGGTGCTCGACGACGGCCGCCTGACCGATGGTCAGGGCCGCACCGTCGACTTCCGCAACACACTGATCATCATGACCTCGAACCTCGGTTCGGACTTTTTGGTGAACCAGCCGGAGGGCGAGGACACTGCTGCTGTTCGTGACCAGGTGATGGGCGTCGTGCGGGCGCATTTCAGGCCGGAATTCCTGAACCGCATCGACGAGATCATCTTGTTCCACCGCCTGCAGCGGAGCGAGATGGGCCGCATCGTCGAGATCCAGTTCGCGCGGCTGACCAGGCTGCTCGAGGATCGCAAGATCGAGCTCGAGCTCGACGCCAAGGCGCGCGATTGGCTCGCGGAAAAAGGCTGGGATCCGGCTTATGGTGCCCGCCCGCTGAAGCGCGTGATCCAGCGCAGCGTGCAGGATCCGCTCGCCGAGATGATTTTGGCGGGCGAAGTCAAGGACGGCGATCGTGTCGCGATCTCGGTCAAGGGCAACGTGCTGACCTTCAATGGTCGGGTGCCGAACACCGCTGAGATCGTGCAGTTCGAGGCCCCGGTCCCGAAGCGCAAGCTGAACTGAGCTCAGCTAACCAATCTGGATGCGGCCTAGCGATAGGGCGCATCCAGCGCCAGGTTGGCGGCGATCGCGCGCTCCCAGCGGTCGCCATTGGCGAGCAGTTTCCCCTTGTCGTAGTAGAGCTCCTCGCGTGTCTCGCTGGCGAATTCGAAATTCGGTCCCTCGACGATGGCGTCGACCGGGCAGGCTTCCTGGCACAATCCGCAGTAGATGCATTTGTGCATGTCGATGTCGTAGCGCGTGGCACGGCGGGTGCCATCGTTGTTGCGCGGTCCCGCCTCGATCGTGATCGCCAGTGCCGGGCAGATCGCCTCGCACAATTTGCAGGCGATGCAGCGCTCCTCGCCGTTCGGATAGCGGCGCAGCGCGTGCTCGCCGCGAAAGCGGGGCGACAGCGCGTTTTTCTCGAACGGATAGTTCAGGGTCGGCTTTGGCCGGAAGAAGTAGCGCATCGCAAGGCCAAAGGCGGAGACGAACTCTGCCAGCAGCAGAGCTCGCGTTGCTGAGTCAACTGTCATGTCGCTTTCCCGACGGCGGCGCGGCGCGACCCTTCGTTGAGTCGTCACGCGGCTTGCTTCACGGACTCTCGTTGGCGTGACAAACCAAGGCGCGCCTGCGGCGGCATCGCTGATCCTGTTGATCCGGTCTGTCCCTTGAGGGGCCCAATGTCGGCTAACCAACCGGTGTGTCGGCGCGGTCGTTCCTAATCCGCGGCCCGATTTAATGAAACTGCCGTCGGATGCCGTTCGTTTCACCCCGATGATCGGCTGGCGTGGCCCGGTGCCTGCCTGGCGCAGAACAGTCAGTGTTCGCATCGCTTCTTCGCACCGCTGCACCAAGCCTACCGCCGGTCCCCATGGAAAAAAGCGAATCTCATGAATAGAGAACCCATCGCCCATAACCGGCCCGTCTATATCGCGCATAACCGGCCCGTCTATGACGAGCTTCATCCCCGCGTCTACGGCGTAGCCGTCGGTCTGGTCGCGTGGTTCGCGCTGGCGGCCTGGATATTGTTCGACCGTCAGGACGACGTCGAATTGTCGCTGATGTTCGTCAGCGTATTGCTGTTCGTCGCCGTGCTCTTGCCGTGGCTGCTATCGCTGGTCTGGCAACGATACGACGATCGGCATGACCGGCATGCGCGAGCCGTTCCGTTCCGCGAGTGGCGGACGGCCGAATTCGCCGTCTGGGGCAGCACGATCAACAGCACGCATGCCACGATCGACATGCTGCTTCCGCTCGCGTCGGTCGCATTCGGGCTGACTGCGATCGGGATCGTCTTCCTGATCTGCGCGAGCCTTGCGCCGTAACGGCATCGGGCGGCGTCACTCCTGCGGCGCGGTGGGCGGACTCGGAGCGCCGGGAACGTCATCCTCGTCGCCCGGCTCGAGTTCGGACAGGATGTCCACCAGCTCGCGCGCCCGCCCGGTGGCCAGCGGCTTGCCGGCGTTCATCAGCGGCTCGTCATTGGCAAGCCAGGCCTGCGCCTCGGCAAGCTCGGTCACGGTTGCCCCCGACGCGATGATCCTGGCGATGGTGACGTCGTCGGCGTCGCCGACGGCTTTCAGCACGTCGTCGCGGGTGAGGCGAGTCGTCATGGCGCGTAACCCTCTCGATAAAGCACAATGATCTCCCTGCCCGCGGCCGATGCGGGCAAGGAGATAGGCGTTTGATGGCTCAGCTGTGCGTCGTGAGCCGAGGCGGATGCTGCGACATCATCCAAAGCTCGATCGCGGCAAGGATCGCGACGGCAGCACCGATCGCCACATGCACGGTCATCGCGCTGGTGCCGTGGAAGCCCAGGACCCATGGCGAGACCAGGGTCCAAAGCCCGACGACCAGATTCAGCCACTCTTCCCAGACCGCGAAAGCCGCGAGCGCGGCGATCGCAAGCACTGCGATGACGAGGCCGGCGATGTGGGCATTGGTGGAAACCGCGCCGTCGTCGAACTTGAACAGCCATGGCGACAGGAAAAGAATCGCGCCAAGGGCCAAGTTCGCGACGTCGCACAGCTTTGCGTTCGTCCAGTTGGTCCAGTTCGTCCAGTTCTCCATGATTTCCTCCATTGGAGGATTCGCTTGCAAATCAACTGGATGACTGGGATCCGGGTTCCCGCTTCCGGACATGAAATTTGATGGAACCCGCGGATCGCGGGGCCGGTTGGGCGGCAAAGTGCTGATCGCCACCGGTGGCGTCGGGGGCTGTGCAGGCGGGAGCTTCCGGCCTGCGCGGGAGGGACGCGTGATCAGCGGTTGCTGATCGAGCGTGTCTGCGAGGTGCTGCTGGTGGCGTCGGAGACGATGCGCGCGCCGCCGCGGCTGCTCATCTGGGCATCGATCGCATCGCGGGCCTTCTCGAACGATGCCAGCATCGGGCCTTCGAGCGAGCGGCCGCGCGGCAGTTTCACGCGCATCGGATCGACGAAGCGGCCGTTGACCAGGATTTCGTAGTGCACGTGCGGACCGGTCGATTGTCCGGTCGAGCCGACGAAGCCGATCACCTGGCCCTGGCGCACCTTCTTGCCGACCTCCATGCCCTTGGCGAAGGCCGACATGTGGCCGTAGGCGGTCTCGTAGCCGTTGGCGTGCTTGATGCGGATGTATTTGCCGTAACCGCCTTCGGGGCCGATCTTCTCGATCATGCCGTTGCCGGAGGCGAAGATCGGCGTGCCGTAGGCGGTGGCCCAGTCGACGCCGGTGTGCATCTTCACATAGCCGAGGATCGGATGGCGGCGGCCGCCGAAGCCCGAGCGCATGATCGCGTTGTTGACCGGCTTGCGCACCAGGAATTTCTTCGCGCTCTTGCCGGTCTCGTCGTAGAAGTCGACCAGGCCATCGTCGGAACTCTGGAAGCGGTAGTATTTCTTGGTTTCACCGCCGACCGTCAGCGAGGCGAACAGCACTTCGGTCTTTTCGGTGTTGGTCGTGCCTTCGTCCTCGCCGGCATAGAACACGTCGAAGGAATCGCCGGGCTGCACCTTGCGCTGGAAGTCTACGTCGTAGGAGTAGATCTTGACCATGTCCTCGATCACGGTCGGCGGCACCTTGTTGCGCAGCGCGGTCTCGTAAATGCTCTGGTAGAGCCGCACGCCGCTGCCGTCATCCTCGTCATCGTCGCTGGAATTGTCGGCGGTGTCGGTGACGGTGTTCAGGCTCTGCACGTCGACGGCGACGTATTTGCCGATGTCGGACAGCGCGGCCACCGCTTCGATCACGGAATCGTTGGCGACGACGACCCGATAGGGCTGCAGCCTGACGCCCGGTCCGGGTGCGGCCGGCGCCATCAGGATCCGCACCTTCTGGCCTTCCTTCAGTCCGCCGTCGCGGCCGCGCGGGCCGAGCATTGCGGCAATCGCCCGGGCTTCGTCGGCCGTCGCACCCTGGTCGCGCAGGATCGAGGTGACGGTGTCGCCCTTCCTGACGATGTGCACCCGTTCGCCGACCGGATTGCCGCCGGTGACCTGCTCCTTGGTCTTCGGCAAGAGGGTGACGTTCTCCGGCACCACGCGGGTCTCGAAGCCCGCATAGGGATCGGAAACGTTGCCCTCGGTGGCATAGGCGAGCTTCATGTCGGGGCCGGCGGCGCCGGTCGCATCCGCCGTGGCGTTGGCCAGCGTGTAGCGCACCGAGGCGCCGGAGCCGCGCCAGTTGGCGGCGTCGCGCACCCGCATCAGGATGTCGTCGAGCGCGACCACGACGGCGAGCTTCGCCTTCGGCAGCACGGATCCGAGATCCTTGGTGACGAAGGAGACCTCGGCGTCGGGCTCGACCGCCTCGGGATTGTTGGGATCTTCGGCCGCGGCCGGGGTGTCGGAGCCGACATCGGCCAGCAGGCGCTGCGCGTTGAACGCGGGAATCTTGGCCGACAAATCGCTCGTGGTCATCGAGAGATTGCCGGAAATGCGAACAAACGGCCTGACCCGCATCACGTCGCGGTTGCCGACGCGGGTCGCGGTGGAGACGCGGATCACGCTGCGGGAGGCCGAGGATTCACTCGGCGGCGGTAGGCGATCGCCCTTGTGCAGGCTGACGACGCGGTCATTGCCGGTGAAGGCGCCGCGCAGCGCGCCCTCGACCCGCTCCGGCACCTTCGCGAAGGTCATCTCGCCGTCGAGCGAGGCAAACACGGCGCCGCCGATCAGGGCCGCGCCGCACAGACCGGTCAGGATGGTGCCGCTGAACCATTGTACGGAGACACGGCGGCGATCGATCACCGCGGCCTCGGTGCCGTCGACCGAAAGCGGCGGCTCGTGACCGAGATCGATCATCCCGGTCTCGCGCCCATAGCTTCCGCGTGACGCCCGTTGGCTCAACCCTGTGTCCCCCCAAATTCCACCAACATGCGATCGACCTTTGCTCGTCCTGTCTCGCCGTCATCCTCTTGCAAGAGGAATACGGCAGCCTGGCGAGCCATACGCGTCGAAGTCCGGGAGACGATGGGCCATCAGCGAGGCCGCGATCTCGAACATCAACGGGTGTGTAGATCTCTCGATATTGCTCGGCCGTGAAGGGAAGAGGCGACGGGTTTGTGGAGAGATCGCCTGTTTCCCCCAATAAACCGCCCTAGCCCCCAACTGGTTCGAGCGGTTCAGTGCATACGTATAGCGAGAACGTCGCAGGATTGTGGCTCAAGTGCGGCATTCCAGATGGAAAAGCTTCCTGAAGCGGGCTCGCCTGCGGCCTCGCCTGGCGAGGCCTGGAACCCCGATCCGGGGCGCCTCACGGGGTCCCCGCCCGCAAACTTTTTTTCAGATTTTTTACCACGCGCGTTGCGCGTACCAATTTTACCTCTCACCTAAGCCTCAGAAAGTACGAATACTTTTTCGCACTGCACAAGCGATTTCGGCGTGCGACGATTTGTTGACAATGGCCGTTGACAATCCCGAGGGGCCGGGACTATAACCCAACCACTGAGCGCGGCGCCGCCGGGTCACTGACCGAGGCGAGCGAACGCGCCACTGATGCTCCTCACTTCGATGAGTGACACAACAACCGACACAAGTCGGTTGAAGTTCACCGTCGGCCGCTGAGGGGTAGAACCACCCTCTAAGGGTGTGGGGTCGTCCGATCCCGGGCTGTTTGACAAGTGAAGATGAAGAAAGAGAAACGTGGACGGCGGAGTCCTTGCGTCTCTCGGAATACTTGAAAGCTTCGGCTTTTGACTTTCTGAGAGAGGACGAAAGACTTCGGCGGTACACGTTTTAAAGGTTACACCATCGTTGCCAGCGATGTGAATCGTAGGCAGCTCGTCGACTTCGGTCGATGAAGAATGGTGGGACCTCGTCAAACGTTGTGATCAGCCGGTTCAAAGTTCAAGTCCAACTTGAGAGTTTGATCCTGGCTCAGAGCGAACGCTGGCGGCAGGCTTAACACATGCAAGTCGAGCGGGCGTAGCAATACGTCAGCGGCAGACGGGTGAGTAACGCGTGGGAACGTACCTTTTGGTTCGGAACAACTGAGGGAAACTTCAGCTAATACCGGATAAGCCCTTACGGGGAAAGATTTATCGCCGAAAGATCGGCCCGCGTCTGATTAGCTAGTTGGTGAGGTAATGGCTCACCAAGGCGACGATCAGTAGCTGGTCTGAGAGGATGATCAGCCACATTGGGACTGAGACACGGCCCAAACTCCTACGGGAGGCAGCAGTGGGGAATATTGGACAATGGGGGCAACCCTGATCCAGCCATGCCGCGTGAGTGATGAAGGCCCTAGGGTTGTAAAGCTCTTTTGTGCGGGAAGATAATGACGGTACCGCAAGAATAAGCCCCGGCTAACTTCGTGCCAGCAGCCGCGGTAATACGAAGGGGGCTAGCGTTGCTCGGAATCACTGGGCGTAAAGGGTGCGTAGGCGGGTCTTTAAGTCAGGGGTGAAATCCTGGAGCTCAACTCCAGAACTGCCTTTGATACTGAAGATCTTGAGTTCGGGAGAGGTGAGTGGAACTGCGAGTGTAGAGGTGAAATTCGTAGATATTCGCAAGAACACCAGTGGCGAAGGCGGCTCACTGGCCCGATACTGACGCTGAGGCACGAAAGCGTGGGGAGCAAACAGGATTAGATACCCTGGTAGTCCACGCCGTAAACGATGAATGCCAGCCGTTAGTGGGTTTACTCACTAGTGGCGCAGCTAACGCTTTAAGCATTCCGCCTGGGGAGTACGGTCGCAAGATTAAAACTCAAAGGAATTGACGGGGGCCCGCACAAGCGGTGGAGCATGTGGTTTAATTCGACGCAACGCGCAGAACCTTACCAGCCCTTGACATCCCGGTCGCGGACTCCAGAGACGGAGTTCTTCAGTTCGGCTGGACCGGAGACAGGTGCTGCATGGCTGTCGTCAGCTCGTGTCGTGAGATGTTGGGTTAAGTCCCGCAACGAGCGCAACCCCCGTCCTTAGTTGCTACCATTTAGTTGAGCACTCTAAGGAGACTGCCGGTGATAAGCCGCGAGGAAGGTGGGGATGACGTCAAGTCCTCATGGCCCTTACGGGCTGGGCTACACACGTGCTACAATGGCGGTGACAATGGGATGCTAAGGGGCGACCCTTCGCAAATCTCAAAAAGCCGTCTCAGTTCGGATTGGGCTCTGCAACTCGAGCCCATGAAGTTGGAATCGCTAGTAATCGTGGATCAGCACGCCACGGT
>NZ_CAADFC020000004.1:0-1242500 GCF_900696085.1 Bradyrhizobium ivorense | reverse complement strand
CTGAAGTCGCCGCCGCCCGCGGTCGAGAACAAGGGCAATATCGACCTCGTCACCAAGAGCTATGACAAGCTGATGGAAGAATTCGGCGGCAGCGACGAGAACTGATCGCTTCACCTCGCCCCGCGTGCGGGGAGAGGTCGCATCGCATCGAAGATGCGATGCGGGTGAGGGGGAGCCACCGCGAATCCAACTATCGCAATGTATGCGGAAGCGGCCCCTCACCCCAACCCTCTCCCCGTAAGAACGGGGAGAGGGAGCGCACCGAAACTGATGCGGCTATGTTCGCTCGAACAAATAGCCCCGGAGAAATTTCTCCGGGGCCTTTTTGCGTCTGATGTCGCGTTGCGGCTCAGGTCCGCGTCCGCATCCGCATCATGAAGGTGTCGAACGAGAGCTCGGCGACCTGCATCCAGGCCAGCGATTCGTTGCGATAGGCCGACAGGCTGGAATACATCTTGCCGAAATGCGGGTTGCTCTTGGAGAGATCGGCGTAGATCTCGTTGGCGGCGTTGTAGCAGGCCTCCAGCACTTCCTGCGGGAACGGCCGCAGCTGCGCGCCGGCGACGATCAATCGCTTCAGCGCCGGCGGATTGACCGCGTCGTATTTGCCGGTCACCCAGGTGAAGGTGTCCTCGGACGCCGCCTGGATCGCCGCCTGATAGTGTTTTGGCAGCGCGCTCCACTTGTCCATGTTCACCACATTGTGGCCCTGGCCGGTGCCTTCCCACCAGCCCGGGTAGTAGTAGAACTTGGCGACCTTCACGAAGCCGAGCTTCTCGTCGTCATACGGCCCGACCCACTCGGCGGCGTCGATGGTGCCTTTTTCCAGCGCCGGATAGATGTCGCCGCCCGCGATCTGCTGCGGCACGCCGCCGACCTTGGAGATGATGGTGCCGGCGAAGCCGCCGACGCGGAATTTCAGGCCCTGGAAATCCGCCATCGACTTGATCTCCTTCCGGAACCAGCCGCCCATCTGGGCGCCGGTCGAGCCGGTCGGAATGCCGATGCATTTGTATTCCTTGAGCAGATCGTTGAGCAGGTCGGTGCCGCCGCCCCATTGCAGCCAGGAAATATGCTGGCGCGTGTTGAGTCCGAACGGCAGCGACGTGCCGAAGGTGAATGCAGGGTTCTTGCCCCAGTAGTAGTAGAGCGCGGTGTTGCCGATCTCGACCGTGCCGTTGGAGACGGCGTCGAGCACCTGCAGGCCGGGGACGATCTCGCCGGCGGCGAAGGGCTGGATCTGGAACCGGTTGTCGGTGATCTCGGCGACGCGCTTGCAGAAAAACTCGCAGCCGCCATACAGCGTATCGAGCGCTTTCGGCCAGCTTGCCGCCAGCCGCCATCTCACTTCCGGCATCGACTGTGCGACTGCGGGCGCGGCCACTGCACTCGCGGCCAGGCCGACGCCGCCTACCTTCAAGAATTCACGACGCTTCATGCGATTCCCTCCAATGTTGCCGATGCTTCGACAAGGGAACGATCTTGATGTCGTCTTTCTTCGCCGATGAATCGACGTTGATATGTGAACGTCTCCGGTGGCCCTCGATGGGCTCTTGTTGGCGGAATTCCGAGTTGTCCGGTTCCGCGGGCAGGATGACGGTTTGCCGAAGGAAATCAAGCGCTGCGTTCGCCGTAGACGCGAATGAATGCCGGCACCGGTAGACTACGGCCCGCGCGGCAGCCAAGGTTACGACCAAGGCGGGCGGACCGCGACGATCTGCCAACAGGGCAGGCCAGCATGATGGGAGCTCAAGGACATGGCCAACAAGAAAGTCGTGGTTGCCGGGGCAACCGGCCTCGTCGGCAGTGCCGCTCTGCGACACTTCGGCCTAGACGAAAGTAGCGAACGGATCGCGCTGTCGCGGCGCAAGCCGCGCGATCTCTACGGCGCGCGCCACGTGCCGATCGACCTCACCAGCGCCGAGGATTGCCGCCGTGTGGTGGCCGAGCTCCGCGGCGCCACCCATCTGGTCTATGCGGCGCTCTATGAAGCGCCGAACCTGGTCGACGGCTGGCGCGACGCGCGGCAGATCGAAACCAACGATCTGATGCTGCGCAATCTGATGGGCGCGCTCGAGCCGGTCGCGCCGGAGCTGAAGCACGTCGCCTTGCTGCAGGGCACCAAGGCCTACGGGGTGCACGTCCGGCCGCTCACGGTGCCGGCGCGCGAGGGCCGCTCGGAAATGTACGAGCAGCCGAACTTTTACTGGGCGCAGGAGAATTTTCTGCGTGCCCTGCAGCAGGGCAAGTCCTGGCACTGGAGCATTCTGCGCCCGGTGCTGATCATCGGCGAAGCGATGGGCGGCGCGATGGACCTGATCCCGCCGCTCGGTGTCTATGCAGCAATGCTGCGCGAGCAGGGCCGGCCGCTCGATTATCCCGGCGGCGCCGCCCGCGTCGCGCAGGCGGTCGACGTCGACCTGTTGGCGCGCGCGATCGCCTGGTCCGGCGAGGCCGCGGCCGCGCGCAACGAAGTCTTCAACGTCACCAATGGCGACGTCTTCACCTGGGAAAACATCTGGCCGGCGATCGCGGACGCGCTGGAGATGAAGCCGGGGCAGCACGTGCCGCTGTCGCTGGCGCAGGAGTATCCAAAGTGGATCGCGCCGTGGGACGAGCTGCGCAAGAAGCACAATCTGATCGCGCCCGGCCTCGAAGAGTTCGTCGGCCTGTCGTTCCAGTACGCCGACTACAGCATGCGCTACGGCCAGACCGAGTCCGGGCCGCCCTCGATCGTCTCGACGGTCAAGATCAACCAGGCCGGCTTTACCGAGATGATGGATACCGAAGCGATGTTCCGCAAATGGTTCAAGCTGGCGAAGGCAAGGCGGCTGCTGCCGTAGCGATTGGAACGCTCGCTCTCTCGTCTCCCTCTCCCCGTTCTTCACGGGGAGAGGGCGGGGTGAGGGGCCTCCATCCGGCGAGCAGTTTGCCGATTGTCGAGCAGCGTGCCTCGCCCCTCACCCGGATCGCATCTGCGATGCGCTCCGACCTCTCCCCGCAAAGAGCGGGGAGAGGTGAAAAGGTCTTTCCTCCCCCTCTCCCCGTTCTTCACGGGGAGAGGGCGGGGTGAGGGGCCTCCATCCGGCGAGCATTTTGCCGATTGTCGAGCAGCGTGCCTCGCCCCTCACCCGGATCGCATCTGCGATGCGCTCCGACCTCTCCCCGCAAAGAGCGGGGAGAGGTGAAAAGGTCTTTCCTCTCCCTCTCCCCGTTCTTCACGGGGAGAGGGTTGGGGTGAGGGGCTTCCCTCCGGCGAGCAGTTTGCGATTTGTTGAGCAGTGCGCCTCGCCCCTCACCCGGATCGCTGACGCGATCCGACCTCTCCCCGCAAAGAGCGGGGAGAGGAGAAAAGCTCTCTCGTCTCCCTCTCCCCGTTCTTCACGGGGAGAGGGCGGGGTGAGGGGCTTCTATCCGGCGAGCATTTGCCGATTGTCGAGCAGCGTGCCTCGCCCCTCACCCGGATCGCTGACGCGATCCGACCTCTCCCCGCAAAGAGCGGGGAGAGGTGAAAAGGTCTTTCCTCTCCCTCTCCCCGCTCTTCGCGGGGAGAGGGTTGGGGTGAGGGGCTTCCCTCCGGCGAGCAGTTCGCGATTTGTTGAGCAGCGTGCCTCGCCCCTCACCCGGATCGCTGACGCGCTCCGACCTCTCCCCGCAAAGAGCGGGGAGAGGTGAAAAGCTCTCTCGTCTCCCTCTCCCCGTTCTTCACGGGGAGAGGGCGGGGTGAGGGGCTTCTATCCGGCGAGCATTTGCCGATTGTCGAGCAGCGTGCCTCGCCCCTCACCCGGATCGCTGACGCGATCTGACCTCTCCCCGCAAAGAGCGGGGAGAGGTGAAAGGTCTTTCTTCTCCCTCTCCCCGCTCTTCGCGGGGAGAGGGTTGGGGTGAGGGGCTTCCATCCGGCGAGTAGTTTTCGATTTGTTGGGCAGTGTGCCTTGCCCCTCACCCGGATCGCATCTTGCGATGCGATCCGACCTCTCCCCGCAAAGGGCGGGGAGAGGTGAAAAGAGCCGGCAACGCGAGAGCGTTACCGCGAAAACGCCGCCTCCATCGCCTTCCTTGTCTTGATCGTGTCGTTGCTCTCATCGACCTCGACGTCGCTCCAGCGCACCACCGCGCCGTGGGCGATGTCATTCTTCAGCTTGACGCGATGCGCGAGGCCGATCGGGAGTGCGCCGGCGGCGAGGCTGGCGGTGGCCGGCATCAACTTGCCCCACACCGTGTAGCCGCCTTCGCCGTCGAGCATCTCGCCGGCGCGCAGATTGCGTTTTGCCACCGCTGCGACGTCGCCGCGAAAGCCGCGCGGCTGGCCGGTTGGTTCGTTGCGCAGCGCCGCCGACAGGATCGAGATGTTCAGTTCGAGCCCGATCAGATGATAGGGCTTGTACATCGCCGCATAGCGGCCGGACGAATCGGTCTTGAGGCCGTATTGCCTGAAGCAGTCGGCGGCATAGTCGTTCGGCGCCTCCAGCACCACATAGACGCCCCAGCGCAGATCGCGAAACACCGGCCGGCCGTCGCGCTCCAGCGAGGACACCACCTCGACGATGCCGGATTTTTCCAGCACGCCGCCTTTTTCGCGCGGCCGCATCACATGCGGCAGGTCGTCGACGCCGCAGGGCGGAAACAACAGACCCTCCGAGGGCACATCGAGCGTGCAGGCGTTGGCAATCGCCGCCATCTCGATCGCGGATTTGGTGCCGTCGAGGAAGGAGTTGAACATCTGCGGATTCATGCCGGCGGACTGCGCTTCGCCGGCGGTGAGCCCGTAATGCTGCCAGACGCCCTCCGGCGTCACGTCGTGATAGGCCGGAAGATATTTCGTGCCCTTGCCGGCGGCGACGACGCGAAAGCCGGTCGCGCGCGCCCAGTCGACCATCTCCGCCGTCAACGCCGGCTGGTCGCCATAGGCGAGCGAATAGACCACGCCGGCCTTGCGCGCCTCTTCGGCGAGCAGCGGACCGGCCAGCACATCGGCCTCGACATTGACCATCACCACATGCTTGCCGGCCGCAATAGCCGCGCGCGCATGGCGGATGCCGACCGCGGGATTGCCGGTCGCTTCCACCACCACATCGAAGGCGCCGCCGGCAATGGCGCGCGCGCCGTCGTCGGTGAACGCGGTCGCCTTGATCCGTTCGTCGTCCCAGCCGACCGTGCGGCAGGCCTCGCGCGCGCGATCGCGGTCGAGGTCGACGATGACGCTCACCTCGAGGCCCGGCGTGTGCGGCACCTGCGACAGGAACATCGAGCCGAATTTTCCGGCGCCGATCAGCGCGACGTGGACCGGCTTGCCGGCGGCCGCGCGGGTTTGCAGGAGGTGATGCAGGTTCATGATGATTTCCAATCGGGAGTCGTTCCGGGCGGTCCGCAGGACCGAACCCGGAACCGCGAGATTCCGGGCTCGCGCTACGCGCGCCCCGGAATGACAGAAGTGACTACTCCGCCGCCTGGCGCGGCGCACGGGCGAGCCGCAGCAGCGCATCGTCGGCGACCGTCTGGATCGGCGTGAAGTCGCGGTGCGCGATGTAGTCCGGCCGGGTCGGGGTGCGGATGTAGTTCGAGACCGCGTTCAGGGTCAGATAGACGATCTTGCGCGGGTAGGGCGTGATGTTGCCGCTCGAGCCGTGCACCAGATTGCCGTGGAACATCAGCATGCCGCCGGGCTTGCCGGTCGGCGCGACGATGCCGCCCTGCTTGACGAGGCGCGTCACCGTCTCTTCGTCGAGTGTCCAGAGCGGGTAGGAGGTGGTTTCGAGGTCGTGCGAGGCCTTGAGGTCGCCGGCGGTCTGGCTCTGCGGCACCAGCATCAGCGGGCCGTTGATCGGCATCACCTCGTCGAGGAAGATCGCGATGTTCATCGCGCGCGGCTCCGGCATGCCGTCGTCGCGCTTCCAGGTGCCGTAATCCTGGTGCCACTGCCAGACGTCGCCGGTGAACGCCGCCTTCGCATTGATCTTGAACTGATGCATGTAGACCTTCTCGCCGAACAGCTGTTCGATCGGGTCGATCATGCGCGGATGGGCGCCGAGGACGCCGAACGCCTCGTTGTAGAGATGCGCGGCAAACGCCGTGCGCGGCGCGCCGCTCTTCTCGCGCCACACCTCGGGACGGTCCGCGTCGTAGATCGCGACCGCCTCGCGGGCGAGGAAATCGACCTCTTCCTGACTGAACAGCTCGGGCAGGAACAGCCAGCCTTCGCGATGGAAAAATTCAACCTGCTCCGGGGTCAGTTTCATGGTGCTTTCCTCCTGTTGTTTGTTGTTGTCTCCGTCATTCCGGGGCGCGCAGCGAACCCGGAATCTCGAGGTTCCGGGTCTGGTCCTTCGGACCATCCCGGAACGACGCAACTACGCCGCCACGTCGACGGCCCTCAATTTCTCCTCGGTCATCCGTCCCGCGGTCTGCGCATGCGCCAGTGCAGCGGCCTCCGCAGCCGATGCATTGCCCGCAAAAATATGCGCGGCGATGCTCTCGTGTTCGGTCCAGGCGCTGCCGCGATAGTCGAGCTCGGCGAGCACGGTCGCCATCGAGCGGCGCATGTGCGGCCATTGCGGCGCGATCATCTCCTCGATCGCGGAATTGCCGGCGAGGCGATAGATCGCGCTGTGGAAGTCGACGTCGAGTGCAATCAGGCGCGCCAGCGGCGTGCGGCCATCGATGCCACGGCCGGCGTCGAGCGCGGCCTCGAGCGCCGCGCGTCCCGCGGAGTCCTCCTGCACGCGCCCGGCCGCCAGCCGCGCCGCCAGCGCATCGATCGCGCCGCGCACCTCATAGAGCTCGCGGATGCGCCGCGGATCGAGCTGCGTCACCTCGAAGCCGCGTCGGCCGCTTTCGGCGACGAGGCCCTGCCGATGCAGCAAATGCAGCGCGTGCGACACCGGCTGCCGCGAGACGCCGAGTTTTTCCGCGAGTTCGTTCTGGGTGATGCGCTGGCCCGGCGGCAGCGTGCGGTCGATGATCGCCTCGAGCAGCCGCCCATAGACCTGGTCGATCAGGTTCGGAAGCGGGTCCAACGGGATCATGCCGGCGCCATCCAATTTGGAATACGGAATTCCGTGTTCGGATATGGAAGCTACTGCCCTCGCGACGAGCCGTCAAGGCCGGTTGGCGGGTGACTTAATTGTTTGAAAATACTGGATATTTTAGCTGCGGCACGCCCGACATGACCTCAGCCGCGGTCAAGACATCAATGCGAGCGGAGCAAGCGGCACCGCTCTCGCCAACCTGCAAGGGCGGAGGGAGCCTGAACGGCGTGCTCACCTCACGCGAGTCCCGAGCAAACCGTCCGAACAGTTTGAGCTCGTAAGGGACACTCATGCAGATGGGCTCCCTCCCCCCTTGCGGGGAGGGCTGGGGAGAGGGGTGGCCCCGGGTGCCGGTGCCAGACGTCGATCTCGGCAGCATCGGCGCCCGCACATTGAGAAGTACGCGCGGCTACTTCTGCTTGCCAAGATCCATCAGCATCCGCGTCATCAGATAGAGCCGCGGCACGATCGAGTTGGTGTCGATGTATTCGTCGCGGGCGTGATAGCCCCAGCCGGCGAGGCCAAAGCTTTCGACCACGATCGCCTTGCCGCTGCGGCCGGCATAGCCGGCGTCGGTGGCGCCGCCGGTCATCTCGGCGATGTCGAGGGTGCGATCGAGCTCGCGGTAGATCGCCTGCCCGTCCTTGGCGAGCGCGCGGCCGCGATCACTGGCCACGAAGGGCGGACGGCCCGCCACCACCTTCACCGTCACCTCGGTGTCCGGGATCAGTTTGTTCTTGATCTTCTCGTCGAGCGCGGCCTGCAGCTTCTGCACGCCGTCGGGAATGGTGAGACGGATGTCGGCGCCGGCGGTCGCCATGTCGGGGATCTGGTTGCGCACGGTGCCGGCCTTCGCAGTGGTCCAGTTCAGCTGCGTGCCCGGGATCGATTTCGCGACGTCCTGGGTCTGGAGCAATTGATGCGCGAGCTCGAGCAGCGCGTTGCGGCCGAGCTGCGGCGCGGCGCCGGCATGCGAGGCCTTGCCCTTCACGTCCATGGTGCCGGTCGCGGTGCCGCTCGCGCCGAGCAGCAGGCTCTCGTTCTTGGCGACCGGCGGCGCCACCGTCGGCTCGCAGGACAGCACCACATCGTGCTGATCGGCGAGCTCGGCGATGATCTCGCCGGAGCCGATCGAGCCGACCTCTTCATCCGGATTGAACGACACGGTCAGCTTGGCGTAGTCGCGCCAGCCGGCGTCGTTCAGGATCTTCAGCGCATGCAGGATCATCGCGATGCCGCCCTTGTCGTCGGCGATGCCGGGCCCGTAGATTCGGTTGCCGTCGACCTTGTAGGGCTGCGAGGCCAGAATGCCGTGCTCGTAGACGGTGTCCATATGCGCGATCAGCATCAGCTTCCTGGTGCCGGTGCCTTCGAAGGTGCCGATCACCATGTCGGCGCCGGCGCCGCGCGTGGTCTTGCGCCGCTCGGTCTTGGCGCCGAGCGCCTTCAGCCGTGCCTCGGTGTAGTCGGCCATCTTCTTCAGGCCCTCGATGTCGCTGGAGCCGGATTCGATCATCACCATGTCGCGCAGGCTCTCGATCACCGCCGGCTGGGCCTGCTCGGCGGCGGCGCGCAGCTTTTCATCCGCCGCGGCAAAGGCGGAGGACGAGGCGACGGCGAGCGAAAACAGGCTGACCGACGCGAGCCGTCTGACGGAATATTTCATGGTGTGTCCTCCCCGGAATATGCGCGGGAAAGACACTAGCATCGCGCCCTACGCGCCTCCAGCCGCATCGAGCACTTCGACATCGAGCGTCTCGATGTCAGAGGCATTGGCGATCGCGTCGATCGCAGCGATCCGGTCGCCTTCGGTGGTGACGCGCAGCACGATGCGCAACCGGCCGCCGAAGATGACGGCAACGCCCAGTTCGCCGTCGACCAGCGCGGGTTGCGCCGCCTGCGCGCGGCCCTTGAAGGCTTCCGCGATCGCCGCGGCGCCGCGAATTTCCGGCAGCGAGCCGAGCCGCTGCGCGGCTTCGTCCGCGCGCACCACCGCGTCCGGCGCGAGCACGGCGAGCAGCCCCTCGAAATCGCCGTTGCGCGATGCCGCCAGGAACGCCTCGACGATTCCGCGCCGGCGGTCGAAATCGGCATCCGGCGCCGGCGGCGCCCCTTGCACGCGGCGCCGCGCCCGGCTCGCAAGCTGCCGCGCAGCGGCCGGCGTGCGTCCGACGATCGGCGCGATCTCCTCGAACGGCACCGCGAACATGTCGTGCAGCACGAACGCCAGCCGCTCGGCCGGCGCCAATGTTTCCAGCACCACCAATAGCGCGGCACCGACCGAGTCTGCCATCTCGGTCTCGCGCTCGGACGGATTCTCGGCAACCGGCTCGGGCACATCAGGGCTCATCGGCTCCTCGCGGCGCGACTTGCGCGAGCGCAGCATGTCGAGGCAGATGCGGGCGATCACCGTGGTCAGCCAGCCGCCGAGATTGTCGACCGCGGCGGCTTCAGTGCGGCTCAGCCGCAGCCAGGTCTCCTGCACGGCGTCGTCGACCTCGGCGGTCGAGCCCAGCATGCGATAGGCCACCGCCCGCAGGCGCGGCCGGTTGGCCTCGAACTGCTCGGCCAGAAACTTTTTCTCGTCCATCGGTCACATTCCCTCGGGTCGCTCCGTCATGGCCATGACGAACGAAAGCCGGCCGATGTGACAACAGATCGGCGCGGTTGCGTCAAAGAGCAAGATCAGGAGATCGATGATGCAAGCCCGAATGAAACACCCGGTGATGGTTGTTCCCGACGCCATGACGGCGCTGCAGGCGCTCAGCGAAACCACCAAGCAGGCGTTGCCGGAAAAGCTGCTGGAACTGGTGCATCTGCGCGCCAGCCAGATCAACGGCTGCAGCGTCTGTGTCGACATGCACCCAAAGCTCGCCCGGCGCGCCGGCGAGACCGACGAGCGGCTGTTCGCCGTCGCCGCTTGGCGTGACGCGCCCTATTTCACCGCCGCCGAGCGTGCCGCGCTGGCGCTGACCGAAGCGGTGACCCGGCTCAGCGACCGCGAGGATCCGGTGACGGACGCGGTGTGGGACGAGGCCGCAAAGCATTACAACGAACCGCAGCTTGCCTCGCTGGTGCTGGGCATTGCGGCGATCAACGTCTGGAACCGGCTCAACGTCGCGGTGCGCCAGCCAGTCGGCGCGTGGAAGGTGTGAGGGTTCTCACCCGCACGCACGCTGCACCCTCTCCCCTTGTGGGAGAGGGTGGCGCGATCGAGCGCAGCGACATCGCGCCGGGTGAGGGGTTCTCACCGCGAGTGATGGACGTGGATGGTCCTGTACCCCTCACCCGGATCGCATCTGGCGATGCGATCCGACCTCTCCCACAAGGGGAGAGGTGCACCACCTACGCGGCGAGAAACTCCAGCACGATCTCGCAGTAGCGGCGCGGGGCCTGCTCGAACATCGGGTGCGTGGTGCCCGGGATCATCTCGACGCGCGCGCCCTTCACGTTGCTGGCGAGTGCGTGCAGCACCTTCGGCAGCACGCCCCTGGTGTTGGCGCCGCCGATGAACAGCGTCGGGGTTTTGATCGCTTCGGCATCCGCTTTGGAGAACGGCGGACGCTTGTCGCGGGTCTGGCCGACCAGCGTGATGGCGTTGTCGAGCAGGGCCTGCTTCGGCGCGGCCGGCAGGCGCTTCCAGGCACCGGGGCCCTCCAGCGCGTCGATGAACAGCTGCATGCCGCCGTCGATGTCGCCCTTGGCGATCAGATCGGCAGAGGCGGCAATGCGCGCCGCCAGCGGCGAGGGGCCGGGCTGGTAATCCGGATCGAGCGTCGCGTCGAGCTCGCCGCCGGGCTCGGCGAGGATCAGCTTGCGCAGCAGGTCCGGCCGGCGCTGGGCGACGCGGAACGCGATGTGGCCGCCACGCGAATGCCCCATCAGGTCGACCGGCCTGGTGTCGAATTGCTCGATGAAGGCGATCATGTCGTCGACATGCTGGGCGATCGAATAGGTGTCGCCGATGCCGTCCCAATGCGCCGGGAAGAAGTGCCGCAAGCTGACGGCGATCACGCGATGCTTTCGCGTCAGCGGGCCGAGCACAGCGGACCAGATCCGGAAGTCGCACACCGAGCCGTGGACGCAAACCAACGGCGGCCCCTGACCGATGTCGAGATAGGGCATGTCGAAACCGTTGACGTGGAGGCTATGCATTTCGGGGGCTCGCAGACGGGCGGGAGATGTTGTTGATTTGACCCAGGTTCCCACGGAATTCGGGTGGATAGCAACATTCTCCAAGCCTAGATTCCGGATCAACAGCAGGCTCTGGAGCATGATCCGGAAAAGTGTGAAGCGGTTTTCCCTCGCGACAAACGCGAAGCGTTTGCGCGGAGATCATGCTCAAACAAGGTGAGCCACGGAATTTTGGAGCGAGCCATGACCGGCCAGCATTATGCAATCTTCGACACCGCGATCGGCGCCTGCGGCGTCGTCTGGGGCGAGCACGGCATCACCGGCACCCAGTTGCCGATGGGCAATGGGGAGAAGACCCGCAAGCGGATCCTGCAGCGCAATGGCGAGGTCACCGAGGCGGTCCCGCCGGCCGAGGTGCGGCACGCGATTGACGGCATGATCGAGCTGCTCGCCGGCAAGCCGAACGACCTTAACGACATTGCGCTCGATCTCGACGGCGTGCCGGACTTCAACCGCAGCGTCTACGACATCGCCCGCAAGATCCCGCCGGGCAAGACCATCACCTATGGCGACATCGCCAAGCAGCTCGGCGGTGTCGAGCTGTCGCGCGACGTCGGCCAGGCGCTCGGCCGCAATCCGTGCCCGATCGTCGTGCCCTGCCACCGCGTGCTCGCGGCCGGCAACAAGCCCGGCGGCTTCTCCGCCAATGGCGGCGTGGTGACCAAGCTGAAGATGCTTGAGATCGAAGGTGCGGTGGTGAACCACACGCCGAGTTTGTTCGATTGACGCGGGCGCGGTCTCTCCACTCCCTCTCCCCGTTCTTCACGGGGAGGGTCGGGGTGAGGGGCTCTATCCGGCGAGCAATTCGCGATGTGTTGAGCAGCGTGCCTCGCCCCTCACCCGGATCGCATCTGGCGATGCGATCCGACCTCTCCCCGCAAAGAGCGGGGAGAGGTGAAGCAAGTAGCTACGCCATCTCGCACACGAAGCCATTGCCCTTGCGCTTGATCCTGCCCGCCGACGGCGAAGGGAAATGCGCGGTGCAGCACAGCGTGTCGGTGCCGCAATAACGCTCCAGGAAGCTGCGCCGCGTCTTCGCCGCCTGCGCCTGGTCGACGTCGAACTTCGGCGACAGCTCCGGAAAGAGCGTCTGGATCGGCGAATGCATCAGGTCGCCGGAAAACACCGCATCGTCCTTGCCGCGGCCGAAGGTGAAGGCGGCGTGGCCCGGCGTGTGGCCGGGCGTCGGCAGGATGCGCGCGTGATCGCCGATAGCAAAATCGTTGCGCACGATCTCGCTCTTGCCGGCCTCGACCACCGGCAGCACGCTGTCGCGGAACGGCGGCACTTCCGTCTTGCCGTTGGTCTCGGTCCAGTAGTCGAACTCGGTCTTGTCGAACACGTAGCGCGCATTCGGAAAGGTCGGCACCCAGCGGCCGTTCTCCAGCCGGGTGTTCCAGCCGACATGATCGACATGCAGATGCGTGCACATCACATAGTCGATGTCGCCGACCGAGAAGCCGGCCGCCGCAAGACCGCGCATGTAGGTGTCGTCGGTCTTCATGTTCCAGTTCGGCCGGTTCGGTCGCGGCTTGTCGTTACCGATGCAGCTGTCGATCAGGATGGTGTGGTGCGGCGTCTTCACGATGTAGGACTGGAACGCCAGGATCAGCGTATCGCTGTCGTCGAGCGCGCCCGCTTGCTTCATCCACGTCCGGTGCTCCGCGAGCGCGTCCGGCGCCAGGCCGGGGAACATGTCGAGCGCGGGCAGGAACGTGGTCTCCTGCTCGATGATGCGATGGATGGTGAGGTCGCCGACTGAAAATTTCAGGCTCATGGTTGGTCCTCGGAGAAATCAATGCGCGTCGCGCACGGCGGCAATGACGATGTTGGCAAGGATATCCATCGCTGCAAGGCCTTCCTTGGGTCGGCCGTACTGGGCTGCCGTCGTCATCATCACAAGGTCGAGATCGGGAACGATGATGATGCGCTGGCCGCCCCAGCCGAAGGCGCCGACCCAGCGCACTTCCTTGCCCTCGGACAGCGAGCGCCCGACCCACCATTGATAGCCGTAGAACAGCGTGCCGCCGAAATAGCCGACCGCCTGGAACCGCGGCGCGATCGATTGTGCGATCCAGTCCTCGGAGACGATCTGCCGCCCGTTCCACGTCCCGCGATTGAGCACGAGCTGGCCGAGCTTGGCGGCGTCGCGCGGGCGCAAGCGCAGACCGGCGGCCGCTGCGATCTTGCCGTTCTTGTAGCTCTTCCATTCGAGATCGGTGATCCCGAGCGGCTCGAACAGCACTTCGCGCGCGAATGCCTCGAGCGGCTTGCCGGAGACGCGTTCGACGATGTTGCCGAGCAGATCCGTGCCGCCGCCACTATAGGTCCACAGCGCGTCCGGCGGCGCTGCGATCGGCTTCGCGAGGACGTAGCCGATGGGGTCGGCATCGAACGCGAGATGCGGCTCGTCATTGTTCGGGTCGCTCCAGGGCAGCGTCTCATCCCATTTGAAGCCGGAGGACATCGTCAGCAGATGACGCAGCGTGATCGCATCCCATCCGGCTGATTTCACCGATTGATATTCAGGGAAGAATTTCACCACTGATGCATCGACGCCGGCGATCAGCTTGCGATCGATCGCGATCCCGACCAGGAGCGACGTCACGCTCTTTGACGCCGAGCGCATGTCGTGCTTGGTGGTCGCAGTGAAGTCGATGCGGCCTTCCGGCTGTCCCCAGGGCTGGTCGATGCCCGGGAAATATTGCTCGAACACCAGTCTGCCGTGGCGCACGACCACGATCGAATGGACCGCACTGCTGCGCAGCGCGAGCCGCTCGGCGATGCCACAGAGCCGCGCACCATCCATGCCGACGCTCTCGGGTGACGCGACCGCCCAGCCGTCGTCGAGCGAGGAGGGCGATCCGCAGGCGAGGTTTCGCTGTCCAAGCGTCATGCTGTCGCCCCGCACATCTGCAGCAGAGATGGTCAGCGCGAGCGCGAGGCTCGCGCCGAGAAGATGGAGGCGGGGGAAGCGATTGCGCATCGTCTTCTCCTCCGCCCGCCGTCGTTACGCCGCCGGCGGCGCCGAGATCTTCACCGACGGCCGCTCGAGCATCCTCCGATAGAAGGCGTCGAGCTTCGGATAGACCTTGCGCCAGCCGCAATCGGCGAAGCGGAAGTCGGCATAGCCGAGCACGCAAACGAGGCCGATCTGCGCGATGTCGAACGGTCCGTCGAGCACGTCCGGCCGGTCCTCGAACCGCGCCATGCCGGTCCATGCCCTGTTCCAGTGGTCGTCATGCCAGGCCTGCCACATCGAGCCCTGCGGCCGCACCATCTTCTCGTAGCGGCACAGCAGCATGGAATCGAGCATGCCGTTGATCAGCGAGTGGTCGGTCTTCACCTTCCAGCGCCGCGGGCCGTAGCCCGGGATCAACCGGCCGCCGCCGAGCTCGTTGAGATATTCGACGATGACGTAGGAATCGAGAATGACGTCGCCATGGTCGAGGAGTAGCACCGGCAGCTTCTTCAGCGGCGTGATCTTGGAATATTCGTCATTGGCCTGACCCGGCGCGACGGTTGCCGGCACCAGCTCGATCTTGTCGATCAGGCCAAGCTCGATCGCGGCGATGCGCACCTTGCGGGCGAAGGGAGAGGCGGGAGAGAAGGTGAGTTTCATTGGGGGGCCCTCAGCAATACGGTTGGAATAGTCCGTCATTGCGAGGAGCGAAGCGACGAAGCAATCCATTGCTTCCGCGTATGTGGAGTGATGGATTGCTTCGCTTCGCTCGCAATGACGTGGTTGGGCCGGAGCCTCACCTCACGCCGCGATGATTTCCTGGCGCTGCTCGCCGAGGCCCTCGATGCCGAGCGTCACGACGTCGCCGACGTTGAGGAACTGCGGCGGCTTCATGCCGAGCCCGACGCCGGGCGGAGTGCCTGTCGTGACGATGTCGCCGGGCAGCAAGGTCATGAACTGCGAAAGGTACGAGATGCACTGCGCCATCGAGAAGATCATGGTCTTGGTGTTGCCGGTCTGGCGGCGCTGGCCATTGACGTCGAGCCACATCGACAGGTTCTGCACGTCGGCGATCTCGTCCTTGGTGGCGAGCCAGGGGCCGACCGGGCCGAAGGTGTCGTGCGACTTGCCCTTGGTCCACTGCCCGAGGCGCTCGGCCTGGAAGTGACGCTCCGAGACGTCGTTGCAGACGCAATAGCCGGCAACGTAGTTCAGCGCGTCGGCTTCCGAGACGTATTTGGCGCGGGTGCCGATGATCGCGGCGATCTCGACCTCCCAGTCCAGCTTGGTCGAGCCGCGCGGCTTCTCAACCGCATCGTTCGGGCCGCACAGCGAGGTCGACGCCTTCATGAAGATGATCGGTTCGGTCGGGATCGCGGCGCCAGTCTCTTTCGCATGATCCGAATAGTTGAGGCCGATCGCGACGAATTTGGAGATGCCGGTGACGGGGGCGCCGAAGCGCGGCTTGCCGGAGACGGCGGGGAGGGAGGCAGCATCGAGGCCAGCGAGCTTCTTCAGCGATTCCGGCGCGTAGGCATCGCCGGTCAGGTCCTTGATGTGAGCCGAGAGGTCGCGGAGCTGGCCGGATTTGTCGATCAGACCGGGCTTTTCCGCACCCTTTTCGCCATAACGAACAAGCTTCATGTGATCACTCCCTACGATGTCCCTGAGGATTGTTTATCGGTCATACCTCGTCCCGCTTCATGGAACAGCGGGCGGGGAAATTCAACCGCCATAAGCGCGCTGCATTGCTGCCAGCCCATATTTCAAGGCTGTTTCGGCCCGATCCGGGCAGCGTGCAGGTGGCGTAGATCCTATGGGGTGACAGGTGGTCAGGAGGTAAGCTGAGTTTCCAACCACCAACTCACCCCGAGGATCAACGATGCAAGCTGATCACACTGACACACCTGTCGGAAGCGAGTATGCCACGGTTTACGTTGCTTTCGAACTGAGCAAATCGAGCTGGAAGCTGGGCGTGATGACGCCCGGCGCCGAGAAGATGAGCCGTTACCAGATCGAGGGCGGGGACCTGGCGGCGCTGTCGAGTATTCTGGCGAAGACGCGAGCGAAGGCGGAGCAGCTGGGCAAGCCGGTTTGCATCCTGTCCTGCTATGAGGCTGGGTTTGAAGGTCATTGGCTTGATCGCTGGCTGAGCAATAACGGGGTCGTCAATCACGAGATCGATCCCGCAAGCATCGCGGTAAACCGACGGGCGCGACGGGCCAAGACCGATCGGATCGATCTGGCGCAGCTGATGCGTTCATTTCTGGCTCATCTGCGCGGCGAGCCGGGCGTCTGCAGTATTGTTCGCGTTCCCACGCCTGAGGACGAGGATCGCAAGCGGCGCACGCGCGAACGCGATCGGCTGTGCAAGGAGCGCACCATGCACACCAACCGGATCAGCGGGTTGCTGCACGCTCAAGGCATCCGCGATGCCATGCCGTTGAAGCCGGGCTTCTTGTCGGATCTCGAGCAGATGCGCACCGGCGACGGCCGGACGCTGCCGCCACATTTGAAAGACGAGATTTGCCGCGAGCACGAGCGACTGCTCTTGGTGCAGAAGCAGATCAAGGCGCTCGAAGCGGCGAACTTGGCGGCGCATCGTGCGGCGGAGAAGGGCTCAGTCGAGGCGAAGGTCGTTCAGCTCGCCCAGCTCAAGGCGATCGGGGAGCACATCGCCCAAGGTCTGGCCAACGAGGTGTTCTATCGCAACTTCACGAACCGACGCCAGGTCGGCAGCTGCGTCGGACTGACCGACACCCCGTATGACAGTGGCGACAGCCGGCGCCAGCAGGGCATCAGCAAGGCTGGCAACTACCGTGCGCGAAGGCTCGCGATCGAGCTCGCCTGGCTGTGGCTGCGGCATCAGCCCGACAGCGAACTAAGCCGCTGGTTCCGCGAGCGGGTCGGCAAGATCAAGGGTCGCATCCGCAAGATTGCCATCGTGGCGCTGGCGCGCAAGCTGATGGTGGCGCTTTGGCGCTATCTGGAGACTGGCCTCGTGCCGAGTGGCGCCGTGATGCGCCCGAGCCTCTAACCAACGCCGGTGCGCCAATGACGGCCGACGCGATCCAGGACAGACGTGTGACCGAACGCGGGTATGGGTCTTCGGATTCCGCTTTTGTAGATGGGTCCCGTCGCTTCTGGGCCTCACCTTCACACGTGAATGAAAGATTAGGGTTGGGGTCATCACACCCGACCGGATACAAGTTGATGCGGTGGTTGCCGCATAAAGCTTCACGGCCCAGTTCTGGAAATCACGCCGGCACACTCACAACGCGCACCGACACGTCCCGAGCAGAAAGCCTCGCGCCGGGCTCGCCGCCGTCAAGGCCGCTTCGCGCCGCCTTCGGCGGTGGCCTTCGGCCAGCCTTGACCGCGGCTCCGACCCGGCGCAACCGCCAACCATCGGGACGGAAGAACCATCAGGAGCGCTTCGCGCCCAACACCAACGACTGAGGCAAAAGCATGCCCTGATCGATCACGCCTCTTGACAATCACACCCTCATACAAGCCCGCATGAGCGCAGCGATATGCGGGACCTCCGCCCCCGGATGTCGCTCCGCTCATCCGGGCTACATTTCTCGATCAGGGCAGCGCGACGAACCGGAATGCGTCGCCATCGCGCTTGATGTGGCCGGCGCCGAAATGTCCGCCGATCACCAGCGTCGGCGTGTCGGCGAAGCGCGAGAACAGCGCGCGCCGGGTGGCGGCCGATTGCTTCGGATCGCTGTCCACCGTCGCCGACCAGTCGAGATGGTACATCTGGCAGGGATGATGGGCGGCATCGCCGGTCAGCAGCGCTTGCTCGCCGCCCGACCTGATATGGACGCTCATGTGCCCCGGGCTGTGGCCGGGCGTCGGGATCAGCGTGATCTCCTCGGTCAGCCTGATGTCATCAGGCACCAGCTCGGCCTTACCGGCATCCGCGATCGGCTGCACCGAGTCGGCGAACACGGCGGCATGCGCGGGATCGTCAGAGTGATCGCGCCAGTAATCGAATTCGGTCTTGCCGAACACATAGCGCGCATTGGCGAAGGTCGGCAGCCATTTGCCCTCGACCAGCCTGGTGTTCCAGCCGACATGGTCGACATGCAGATGCGTGCACAGCACGGTGTCGATGCTGTCGGGGGCAAAGCCCGCCG
Source organism: Bradyrhizobium ivorense (assembly GCF_900696085.1). Taxonomy (GTDB): domain Bacteria; phylum Pseudomonadota; class Alphaproteobacteria; order Rhizobiales; family Xanthobacteraceae; genus Bradyrhizobium; species Bradyrhizobium ivorense. The sequence continues at coordinate 1,224,171 of NZ_CAADFC020000004.1, read as the reverse complement.
CGGTCAACCGCTCCAGGAACGGCTCCTTGCGGTCGTTCCAGGTCGGCACGTTGCGGCCCTGCTTGTCGTTGCCGAGCCCGGTGTCGACGATGATGCGATGCTCCGGCGTTTCCACCAGCAGCGAATGGATCGACATCTTCAGCCGGCCCTCGTCAGTGGCGAAATGCGGGATCAGCCAGGGCAGCGCGAGGGTCTCTTCCCGCCCGGCGAGCGGCAGGATGAAGCGGGTGCTGCCGACCGTCTCGACCTCGACGATTTTGGTGATCCTGACCTTGCCCACGGTCCAGCGCATGCGGCGTGTCCTCGGTTTCTTGTTGCTCTGTTGCTGGACCATGCGGGTTTCTGCGCGCGAGCGCAATGGATCAAGTCGGCGCCTCCCGCGTTACCGCGTCGTTGGCAGAAGGAGTGTGCAATGCCGGAACTCACGATCTCCGCTGAAAAGGTCGGCTTCTTGATCGAGAAGGCGCGAGAATTCGACGTCAAGGAGGGGCTGGTCGATCCCGATTCCGGCTCGAACGGCGCCGATGACGACATGATCGACGTGCTGGAGGACGATGGCAGGGATCCGGTGGCGCGCGAGATCACCGGTTTCATTGACGCGCTCAGCGAGGACGAGCAGGTCGATCTCGTTGCGCTGATGAGGCTCGGCCGCGGCGACGGCACCATCGAGGAATGGGCTGATCTCCGCCGCGAGGCCGCGCGCGGCCGCACCGGCCGCGTCGCCAGCTATCTGTTGGGCGAGCCGATGCTCGGCGATCTCCTCGCCGAAGGGCTCGACGAATTCGGGCTGCAGCCGGGCGACGAGCGCACCACGCCGATCCAGTAGACGAGCGTGAGCCGCTGCCGCTTCACCTCTCCCCGTCCTTTACGGGGAGAGGTCGGATCGCATGCAGCGTAGCGGAATGCGATCCGGGTGAGGGGCAAGGCATGCTGCTCAACACATCGCGGAGTGCTCGCCGGATGGAAGCCCCTCACCCCAACCCTCTCCCCGCAAGGGCGGGGAGAGGGAGAGGAAAGACCTTTTGACCTCTCCCCGTCCTTTACGGCGAGAGGTCGGATCGCGTCAGCGATCCGGGTGAGGGGCAGGGCACGCTGTTCAACAATCGCGAATTGCTCGCCGGATGGAAGCCCCTCACCCCAACCCTCTCCCCGCATCCGCCTTCGCCCGAAGGCGGGCTTCGGCGGACAAGAGAACGGGGAGAGGGTTGAAGAAAGGAAGAGCGGGGAGAGGGCGAGCGATCACCGCGCGCAGTCGACGATCACCGTGCCCATCTTGTCACCCTTCTCGACGGCCAGATGGGCCTCGGCAGTCTCGGCCAGCGCGAACTGCCCGGCGATGTTGTGCACGCGGGTGCCCGCCGCCAGCCATTTGCTGATATCGGCCTGCGCCGCGGCGAGCAGCGGCGGCGGCAGCGCGAACAGCACCAGCGAACGCAGCGTGATGCACTTCTCCATCAATTCGCGCATCGGCACGACAGGCGCGCGGTTGCCGTTGGTGGCGTAGACCGCAATCGTCGAGTTCATCGCCATCAGCTTCAGTGTGGTCGCGATGTTGCCGCCGAAATCGACGTCGACCACGCGGTCGACGCCGCGGTTCCCGGTGAAGTCCATCACCTTGGCGACAACGTCCTCGGTCCGATAGTTGACCACCATGTCGGCGCCGGCCAGCCGCGCCTCGACGTCCTTGACCTGCGAGCTCACCGTCGCGATGGCGCGCGCGCCGCCCCATTTCGCCAGTTGCACCGCGTAGTGGCCGACAGCGCCGGCACCGCCGGTGACGAGCACGGTCTGTCCGGCGACTGGACCATCCGCGAACAGCGCGCACCACGCCGTCATGCAGGGAATGCCGAGCGTGGCGCCGGCGGCGAACGACACCTCGTCCGGCAGCGGCGTCACCAGATCATCGGCGAGCGCGATATATTCGGCCGCAGTGCCGAAGGCGCGGCCGTTGCGCTGGCCGTTGAACAGCCAGACCCGATCGCCGACGGCAAAGCGCGTCACGCCGTCGCCGAGCTGATCGATGATCCCGGCGCCGTCGCTGTTCGGAATCACGCGCGGAAATTCCATCGCGCGATAGTTGCCGCTGCGGCGGCCGATATCGGCTGGATTGACGCCGGACGCTTCGAGGCGGATGCGGACCTCGCCCGGCCCCGCCTCGGGCGTCGGCATCTCGCCGACGGTGAGCACCGTCGGCGCCGCGCCGGTTCGTTCGTACCAGACTGCCCTCACAGCGTTCCCGGGAACGCGCCGCCATCGAGCAGGATGTTCTGCCCGGTGATGAAGCCCGCCTTGGCGCCGCACAGGAATGCGCAGGCGTAGCCGAACTCGTCCGGATGGCCGAAGCGGCCGGCCGGGTTCAGCTTGGCGCGCTCCGCCATCACCTGCTCGACCGGAATGCCGCGCTTTTCCGCTTCCGCCTTGCCGGTGCCGAGCAGACGGTCAGTTTCGAACGGGCCCGGCAGCAGGCCGTTGATGGTGACGTTGTTGATCACGGTCTTGCGCGACAGGCCGGCGACGAAGCCGGTGAGGCCGGCGCGGGCGCCGTTGGACAGGCCCAAAATCTCGATCGGCGCCTTCACCGCGGCCGAGGTGATGTTGACGATGCGGCCGAACTTGCGCGCCATCATGCCGTCGACGGTGGCCTTGATCAGTTCGATCGGCGTCAGCATGTTGGCGTCGATCGCCTTGATCCAGTCGTCGCGGGTCCAGTTGCGGAAATCGCCGGGCGGCGGACCGCCGGCATTGTTGATCAGGATGTCCGGATCGGGGCAGGCCTTCAGCACCGCTTCGCGTCCGGCCGGCGTCGTGATGTCGCCGACGATCTCGGTGACGGTGACGGACGGATGCGCCTTGCGGATCTCGTCGGCGGTTTTCTTCAGCGCCTCGGCGCCGCGCGCGGTCAGCGTCACATGCACACCCGCATCGGCGAGCGCGATGGCGCAGGCGCGGCCCAGTCCCTTGCTCGATGCGCAGACGATGGCCCGGCGGCCTTTGATTCCAAGATCCACGGTTCACTCCCTGAGATGTCGGGTGGTTTCTGACGTTCGATTGTCGCATTGTAGCCAAGCGCGGCGCCGCCGATAAGGGACGTGCAATGCATAAGTGCATGCCGGGCAGGAACAGCCGGGGCAGGGGCCGCGATTTCGGAATTTTGGAAAATAACGCTGACTTGCCCGACGTGTCAAGGCGCCTCGCCGGGCCGGCAGCCGCCGGGCTACTTTGCATGGGGTTGTTTTTCGGCGTTTGACGACGCGCCCCTGCGAGGGGGAGTTCCGCCGCCCGCAATGATGCCGGCGAGGCTCTGCGCTAGATGTGCCGCTCGCGCCGCAGCCGCTCGATCGCCATGGTGGCCTCCGGCGGCAATGACCGGATGCCGCTTTGCCCGACCGCCGAGAACAGCGGCCGCAATTGCGATCCGTTGAGGAACTGCGGCTGATTGGCCAGCGGCACCAGCTGATCGAACACCAGCACGAGGGTGGTTACGACCAGCCCGACCCTGACAGCGCCGAGCAGCGCGCCGCCGAGCCGGTCGCCGATCCCGATCTCCGAGCCGATGGTGTCGTTGAGCATGGTCCGCGCCATTTTGCCGAGCACGACGCCGATCACCAGAAACAGGCCGAACAGCAACACGCCGTTTTGCGGAAACGGCGACGACGGCAGGCTCGCCACATGCGGCCCCGCCATCGACATCACGGCAACCGCCAGCGGCATTGCGACGAGATAGGCCAGGATCGTCACCGCGCTGCGCAACAGGCCGGTGTTGAAGCCGGTCGCGACCGCAAACAGCAATCCGAGGTAAACGACAGCGTCGAAGCTATTCATGGAGGGAATTCCGAGGAACCGTGTCCGGCCTAGTCGATGCCGGTAAAGAAATCATCCTCATTGAACAACCGATGCTCGTCATTGCGAGCCAACGGGTCGCGCGAACGCGCGCCCGATGACAGGCTCCGCGAAGCAATCCATGCCTCCGCTTGCGGCGCCATGGATTGCTTCGTCGCTTCGCTCCTCGCAATGACGACGTGGCGGGAGCGCTTACCCCGCCCGCGTCTCGGCCTTGATCATATCCGCGGCCTTCTCGCCGATCATGATGGTCGGCGCATTGGTGTTGCCGCCGATCAGGGTCGGCATGATCGAGGCGTCGACCACGCGCAGCGCCTCCAGCCCATGCACGCGCAGTTTCGGATCGACCACTGCGAGCGGATCGCTCACCCCCATCCTGCAGGTGCCGACCGGATGATAGACGGTGTCGACCCGCTCGCGCAGGATGTTGCGGATATCGTCGTCGGTGCGCACGTGTGACGTGAACACGTCCTTCTTCTGTAGCGCCCGCAGCGCGGGCGTCTCCATCAGCCGCCGCGTGATCTTGTAGCCCGCGACCATCGCCTCCAGATCGTCATCCTCGCCGAGGAAGTTTGGATCGATCAGCGGCGCCTGCATCGCATCATTGCTCGCGAGCGCGACGGTGCCGCGGCTCTTCGGCCGCAGCAGGCAGACATGGCAGGAGAAGCCGGTGCCGCCATGGCGCTTGCGGCCGTGGTCGTCGACCATCGCCATGCCGAAATGCAGCTGGATGTCGGGGATGTCGAGATCGGGCCGCGTCTTCAGGAAGCCGCCGCATTCGGCGAAGTTCGAGGTGAGGGGACCGCGGCGCTCGCGCCGATATTGCAGGATGGCGCGGACGAGCCGCGGCGTGCCCTTCAGCGAGATGCCGGCGAAGTTCGGGTTGTCGGACATGTAGCCGAAGATGAAGTCCGGATGATCCTGCAGATTCTGGCCGACGCCGGGCAGATGGTGCACGCCAGCGATGCCGTGCTTGCCGAGATCGGCCGCATTGCCGACGCCCGAGAGCATCAGCAGTTGCGGCGACTGGAAGGCGCCGGCGGCGAGGATCACCTCGCGCCGCGCGCGGATCTGCTTCAGCTCCTTGCCCTGGCGATATTCGACGCCGACGGCGCGCTTGCCTTCGAACAGGATCCGCGTCGCGTGCGCGGCGGTCTCGACGCAGAGATTGTCGCGCAGCTTCATATGCGGATGCACATAGGCGCGCGCCGCGCTCCAGCGCTCGCCGTTGCGCTGCGTCACCTGGTAGATGCCGAGGCCCTCATGGTCCTCGGCGTTGAAATCCTCGCGGATGCGGAACTGCGCTTCCTGCGCGGCCTGCAGAAAGGTCTGCTGGATCGGATTGCCGGAGCGCAGTTTGTTGACGGCGAGCGGACCGCCCTTGCCGTGATACTCGCTGTCGAAATCGGAATTGTCCTCGGCGCGTTTGAAATAGGGCAGCACGTCGGTGAACGCCCAGCCGGTGTTGCCGAGCGCGGCCCAGTGGTCGTAATCGGCGCGATGGCCGCGGATATAGACCATGGCGTTGATCGCCGAGGAGCCGCCGAGCCCCTTGCCGCGCGGCTGATAGCCGATGCGGCCATTGAGCCCCTTCTGCGGCACGGTGTTGAAGGCCCAGTTGTTGACGGTGCCGGCGACCATCAGCACCAGCGCGCCCGGCGTGGTGACGACCCAGTTGTCGTTCTTGCCGCCGGCGTCGAGCAGCGCCACCGAGGTCGCCGCATCCTCCGACAAGCGCCCCGCCACCGCGCAGCCGCCCGAGCCCGCGCCCACCACCACGAAATCGAATGTGTCAGTCACGTTTCCCCCTGCCGCCCCGGAACATCATCGAATGACGTTTCCTTGACGGATTTGTTGGGGCGGCAAGCTCCGCTTTTGCACAGCTTCTGGCAAGGGCCGGTTCCCGGGGCCGATTTTGTCAGGAAAATCGGTGGTTTCGGCGTCACAAAATCCTCAAAAACCCGCTCGCGGGGCTTTCCAAACCCCCCTCACGTTGATACATACGCCCCGCACCCGACGGCTTCGGCCCGGGTCGCCTTCTCAGGAAGCCCTCCGGACGGATCGATCGGCGCCGTTAGACGCGTTGGCCGACCGCCTCAGGCTCCCCTTCTGCAAGGCATGCAACGGTTTAACGCGGGGTGGAGCAGCCCGGTAGCTCGTCAGGCTCATAACCTGAAGGTCATAGGTTCAAATCCTATCCCCGCAACCAACTCAAATTGCGAAACCCCAGCCCCGGCCCCAGTGGCTGGGGTCAACGGCGACGGTACCGATCGCAACCGCGTCGGCGCCAGGCGCACGTGCCTTGGCGACGTCGGCGCCGGATTTCACCACCAGTGCTGTGCCGTAGTAAGGGCGGCTGGCGCCGACCTTTACGTAGATCGGGCTTTCGCCAGTTCGTAATCTCCCGGATTTCTTCGATCTTGATCTCCAGATCATCCGGCCCTGTCCAGTCCGGATGCCGTGAGGCGACGGGTTCGGATATCTTCTGGCCTAGCTACGTGCCGCCGCCTAGATCAAGGTCAAGCCTCATGTCTCGCGATTGAGGCGACGGTTGCGGCCGCAGTGCTGGTCTGACCTTCTCCCGAAGAGCTCGGCTCTACACCATCCCCTTTCCCGCGTCCGAGCCGTGACGTCTTTGCCGGGCCTGAAGCACAAGAATGACGATCAGCGCCAGGAAAATCACGAGAAAGGAAACCGCACTCGTCAGCGTTCCAAGCGCATAGATGTCCGGCTTTGTGACGGTGGTCGTCAGGCCCTGCAAATCAAGGGGCAGTGTGTTGACGGAGCCGATGGTCTGGCTCGAGCGTGCGAGCTCATCCCAGGACAAGGTAAATCCAAACAGGCCGATACCGACGACCGACGGCAATATGATCGGCAGCACGACGTGCCGAAATGTCTGCCACGGCGTTGCGCCGAGGTCGCGTGCAGCCTCTTCGAGACGGCTGTCGAACCGGTTGAAGATCGCAAACATGATCAGAAGGCCGAAAGGCAAGGTCCAGGTCAGATGCGCGCCCAGGCCGGACGTAAACAGCCCCATAGCCGTCGTCCAATCTCCAACCCCGCTCTTGATGATGAAATCGTCAAGCAGGCGGAATTCAAGCGCGATGCCGAGCGAGGTGATGATCGACGGCATGATCAGGCTTGCGATGGCAACATAGAACAGCAAGGTCGCGCCGCGGAACGATCTGCGGAAGGCCATGCCAGCTGCCACGGAGAGAACGACCGTAAGCGCCATGACGACGAGGCCGAGCTGGAGCGATCGCTTGAAGGATGCCCCGATGTCGACGATGCCCGAACCGGAGAACACCTTGCCGAACCACACGAGGGACACGCCATTCATGGGAAAGGTCAGGCCACCATCGGGGCCCTGAAACGACAAGATGTAGATCGCGAACATCGGTCCATAGAGGAACAGGACGTAGGCGGTGAAAAATGCTGCGAGCAGATAAAAGGATCGCGGTCGCTTCTCGCCCATTTCATAATTCCTTGCGAACGTCGACGATCCGGGTCAGCGCCGAAATGATTAGGATCGTGATGCCGAGCAGGATAACCGCATTGGCCGCGGCCGCCGGGAATTGCAGCGCGTTCAGGCGGGTCTCGATGATCTTGCCTGCAGACGCAATCTGCTGGCCGCCCATCACGCCTATCGTGACAAAATCACCCATCACGATCGTGATCACGAAGATCGAGCCGATCACGATTCCGGGTTTTGCCAGCGGAATAACGATGTTCACCAGGGTCTGCCACCCGGTCGCGCCGGCATCATAGGCGGCTTCGATCAACCGCTTGTCGATGCGGATCATCGAGTTGAAGATCGGCACCACCATGAAGAATGTGAAGAGGTGCACGAGGGCAAGCACGACGGAAAACTCCGAGAACAGCAGCCACTCCAGCGGCTGGTGGATCAATCCTGCGCCCTCGAGGCCCCTGTTGACCAAACCGTTCCGGCCGAGAAGCGGAATCCAGGCAATCATGCGGATGACGTTCGATGTCCAGAACGGGATGGTGCAAAGCAGGGTGAGGACAATCTGCCAGGTTTTCGACCGGACATGGAACGCAAGAAAATAGGCGACGGTAAACCCGATCAGAAGAGTCAGGACCCAGGTCAGCAGACATAGTTTCAGAGTCTTCAGGTAGGTCTTCAGGATGGTGCAGAGATTGGGCAGATCGGCAATGCATCCCTCGAACGTATCGCTGTAGCCACGCAGGCTGAACGCCGGAATCATCTCATATTCATTGTAGTCCCACGCGCTGACGACAATCACGAACAGCAACGGCAACAGAAAGAACAGCGCGAAAACGAGCATCATCGGTGTGGCCTGAAGCCACGGAACGAAGGTCTTGCGGTCTTGCATCATTGAACGGCCGATTGCAGTGATGGCGGGGGAGGACTTGCCGTGCGCTTCGGCCGGCAAGTCCTCTGGATTGCATCAAGCAGCAATGAATTCATTCCACTTGCGCACCATGTAGTCGTTCTCGTCCATCACAGCGTTCCAGCAGGCGACGGCGCCCATGCGGTCATCGTAGGATCCGCCGTCGCGCGTGGCGCCGGCCTTCTCGAGGATCGTGCCGTCGGGCGCTTTGATGTCGCCGACGGCGGCCTTGCCTTCCATCCAGTAGCCCCACTCGTCCGCCGTCATGTTGGCCTTGGCGGTGGACAGCACGGCGGAATAATAGCCCTGACGATTGAGATAGGCGCCTGCCCAGCCCGACAGGTACCAGTTCACGAATTCATAGGCCCAGTCGAGCTTTGGTCCCGAGACCGCCTTCGATACGCAGAACCCTGACGCCCAGGAGCGATAGCCCTCCTTGAGCGGCTGGAACGTGCAGGCGATTCCCATCGAGCGCACCTTGGTGACCGCGGGCGACCACATCGACTGGATGACGGTTTCGCCCGATGCCATCAGGTTGACGGATTCGTTGAAATCCTTCCAGAATGCGCGGAACTGGCCGGCCTTCTTGGCTTCCGTCATGATCTTCATGGTGAGATCAATCTCGGCCTTCGTCATGTTGCCCTTGTCGGCATATTTGTGCTGACCGCTGGCTTCGACCACCATCGCGGCATCCATGATTCCGATCGACGGAATGTTGAGAATCGAGGCCTTGCCCTTGAACTCGGGATTGAGCAGTTCGGTCCACGATGAAATCGGCCGCTTGATCAGATCGGGCCGGATGCCGAGCGTGTCGGCGTTGTAGACCGTCGGAATCAGCGTCACGAATTCGGTTGGCGTCTTTGAGAACGTCTTGGAGTTCGCTCCATCGAGATAGAGCACCTTCCATGGCGCAGTGCCCTGGTCACCGATCTTCTTGCCGTTCGGCAATTGACCCTTGGTGAACACCGGCGTGATGTTGTCGAATTCCTTGATCTTCTTGGCGTCGAGGGCAAAGATGTTGCCCGACGGCACAAGCTTCTTCAGCGAGAAATACTCCGTATCCAGTACATCGAACGAGTTCGGCTGGGTGATCACGCGTTTGGTCACGTCGTCGGTGGTTGCCGTGATGTACTCGATCTTGATCCCGGTATCTGCCAGACATTTTTTCGAGATCTCGTCACCTTCGTTCACGGCTGTTCCGAGATAGCGCAGCACTTTCGCATCGGCGGAACGGACATAGGGAAATCCGGTAATCGCGCCCGAGCCTGCCGCGAGGCCGACGGCTCCGGCCGCGCCCTTCAGCACGGCGCGACGGCTGACGCGACTATTCGATTTCGAAGATTTGCTCATGTTGATCTCCCTCTGATATCACGCCGCCTTTTCAGGCGAGCGCGCGGTTACTGAACTGGTGGTCGTGAGGAGGTGCGCATGCGTCGGGTCCCATGTGGCGAGAACGCGCTCTCCCACGGCGTAGTTGGCTGCATCGAACTGGGTTTCCGTGATCTGGGCCGAGATCTCGGATCCATCCTCGATGGCGACGACGACGCGGACATAGGTTCCCTGGTATTCGACCTCGCTGATGGTGCCTGCAATCGATGGACCGCCGATCGCTTCGTTCGGCCGTTTCAGCATCAGCCGGTCAACCCGAACGGCGAAGGTCTCGGGGCCCACGGCAATGACGTTGTGGCCGCCAATGAATCTCGCCGTGAACTCGGTCCGCGGGCGGTTGAAGATGTCTCGCGGCGAGCCCTGCTGCTCGATCCGGCCGCCATTCATCAGAACCACGATATCGGCGAGCGCCATCGCCTCGTCCTGGCCATGCGTCACATGGATGAAGGTCAGCCCGAGCTCGCGCTGCAGCTTCTTCAATTCCGCCCGCATCCGCAGCCGCAGGAACGGATCGAGCGCCGAGAGCGGCTCGTCCAGCAGCAGAATCTGGGGCGAGGTGATCAGCGCGCGCGCGAGCGCGACGCGCTGCTGCTGGCCTCCGGAAAGCTGGGCCGGCAGCCTCGCTGCATAGGGCTGCATATCGACGAGCTCCAGCAACTTGTTGGCTTCGGCATGGCGTGCAGCCTTGGCGACGCCTTTCATTTTCAAGGCGAACGCCACGTTATCGATGACGGAGAGATGCGGGAACAGCGCGTAAGACTGGAACATCATCGCCGTGCTTCGATCGGCGGGGGGCAGGTTAGTCACATTCTTCGGACCGACCAGGATGTCGCCCGAAGTCGCCGATTCATGGCCGGCCACCATGCGCAGCGTGGATGTCTTGCCGCAACCAGACGGCCCGAGCAGGCAACAATAGGAGCCGGCGGGAATCTTCAGGTTGATGGCGTCAACGGCGGTGACGCTGCCGTACATCTTCGTCAATTGCACCAGTTCGAGCGCCGCCGTCGTCGTCATCCCGTACCATTCCGCATCGTTGACCGAGGATCCCGGGCGACCTTGTGGCCCAGGACGTCATCCGCAATTGGATGCAACAGATGTGCCAAAAATTGCGACAGCTGAGACAAAAAGTGGGCAATCCCGCGGTTCGACGAGGTCGACTGCGCCGTTCCGGGCAAAATGGCAGTTCGGTTGTCCCCGTTGCCAGCTTGCTCAGCCTTACCGCTGAACGGAAGTAATCAGGCCGTGTTAGAAAGCCTCTCATCGCCAGGGCGATCTGATGCAATCAAAGTCTGTCCGCGCCCGGAGGGGAGAACATGCGCACAAAATCGGTCAATGTCGTTCGCATTTCCACCAAAGGGCCCGGTGATGTCTCCGGTCTGCTGAGCCTGATCCAGCAAGGCAAAATCGATCCAAGATCGATCGTCGCGATATTGGGCAAGACCGAGGGTAATGGTGGCGTCAACGATTTCACGCGAGAATATGCCGTTTCAGCGCTCAGTGCTGCCCTGGCTCCCTATCTCGATCTGCTACCACAGCGCGTTGAGCAACGGATCGCGTTCGTGATGTCGGGTGGTACCGAGGGTGTGCTCAGTCCGCATATCACCGTCTTCACGCGTGACGATGTCGCCAATCGCGGGTCCGAAGACATTTCCGGGAAGCGTCTTAGCATCGGGATGGCACACACCCGGGATTTTCTGCCCGAGGAGATCGGGCGCGGTGTGCAGATCACGGAGACGGCAAGGGCGGTGGCCGCCGCCACGGCCCAAGCTGCGATAGCCGATCCGCAGGACGTTCATTTTGTGCAGATCAAGTGTCCGCTTCTGACAAGCGATCGCATCGAGGCAGCGATGGCGCGGGGCAATGAGGCCGTGACCAACAGCGCATACGGCTCGATGGCGTAGTCGCGTGGCGCATCGGCATTGGGCGTAGCCGTCGCGCTTGGCGAGATTGAAGGCACGATCGAGGACAAAGACGTTCTTCGGCGGTTCGATCTGTTCTCGTCGGTTGCGTCCACGTCGGCAGGCATCGAGCTCATGCATAATGTGGTCATTGTGCTCGGCAACTCGGCGTCGTCAGCGGCGCCATTCACGATCGGACACGCCGTGATGCGCGACGCAATCGATGCCGCGGCTGTGATCGATGCCTTGAAGAGCGTGGGACTGCACGGCGAACGGGGCTCCAAGACGCCGACGGCAGCCCGCGAGTTCGTCAACATCTTCGCCAAGGCGGAAGCCTCACCAAGCGGGAGCATCCGCGGATTTCGTCACATCATGCTCGAAGACACCGACATCAGCTCGACCCGGCACGCCCGCGCTGCCGTCGGCGGATTGATCGGGGGCTTGTCGGGGACCGGCGCCGTCTATGTTTCCGGCGGAGCTGAACATCAGGGGCCGTCGGGCGGCGGGCCCGTCGCCGTGATCGCCCGGCTGCTGGACGATCGATCCGACTGAGGATTCTCTTGCCGCTACGGTGATCAACTTCGCCCTATCGTCGCTTCAGCACGAAAGCGATGCCCACGCTTACCTGGTGCCGAACATTCTGTCTCCGGCATCACCCAGGCCCGGCACGATATAGCCGTGATCATTCAGTCTCTCGTCGATAGCAGCAGTCCAGATCGGGACGTCGGGACACTCATCCTGAAATCGGGCAATCCCCTCGGGGGCCGCGAGCAGGCAAACGAACCTGATATCCCGGGCACCTCGCGATTTGAGCAGGCTGACCGCGGCGCAGGCTGAATTTCCTGTCGCCAGCATTGGGTCCAGCAGGATCACGATGCGTTCCAAGACATCCTGCGGCGCCTTGAAGAAGTACTCCACGGCTTGAAGCGTTTCCGGATCCCGGTAAAGCCCGATATGCGCAACGCGCGCCGACGGAACGAGTGCCAGCATTCCGTCGAGGAAGCCGACACCCGCCCGCAAGATCGGAGCGAGCGTCAGCTTCTTGCCGGCGATTTTCGGCGCCTTCATTGCCGCGACCGGCGTCTCGATGTCGACCATCTCCAGAGGCAGGTCGCGGGTGACCTCGTAGCAGAGCAGCATCCCGATCTCGTTCAGCAGCTCGCGAAACCCCTTGGTGGAGCGATCCTTGTCGCGCATCAGCGAGAGCTTGTGCTGGACCAGGGGATGGTTGACGAGGTTCACGCTTTGCTTGGTCATGAGATCGCCTCTTCCGGGGTAGCACGTGGGATGTTGCAAGGAGCGTGCCCCATGCTGCGACCGCCACTTCGTTCAGCGGCGAGCAAATAGGGGGCGGGCAGGGCTGCACGGGTCATGATCGCGTCGTAAACCCTACGGTTAATGCCCCATGACCGTTCGAAACGGCCGTTGTGTTCGGCCGCAATTCGGCCATACTGAAGAATCCTTCGATTGCCGGCAATCGGGCTGGTCCGCCCGGCCGTCCGTCGACATCTCGTGGTGCGTGATGACTCGTTCTAATCGAACTGATCATATTCGGATTACGTCGCATCCGGCGCCGGGTGCGAAGGTCGAATTCCCGATTCATTGGGGAGCGGCGACGGCACGTGAACGCGGGCCGGTGATCGGGACGGTTTCGCGCCCCCAGCAGCGCAATGTCATCGGCACCCATAGCGGCTCCTATTCGATCTATCGCGCGCTGGCGGTCTCGTCGGGCGCGCTCGATCCGATCCGGCGGCCGGACCTGACCAACACGCAACCTGCCGCCACGATCGGGCCATTCCCGGAATGGACGGATCCGAACCGGATCGTCTCGCTCGATCCGTGGGGACACCTGGCTGCAGAGGCGTTCTCGAAAGAGATCGCCGAGGGCGTCGATATCCGTCCGAGCATCGCGATCACCCGCGCCCGCCTCGATTTGCCCGAATTGCAGGCCGCGATATCGGCCGGACGGCTCAAGCGCGACGGCGTTGTCGTTCACGAGGGGGGAAGCGTCTCCGTCGTCAAGATCGCGATCGACCCGGTCTGGTATCTCCCGGGAATTGCGGCGCGCTTCGCCACGACGGAAAACAATCTGCGCCGACAGCTGTTCGAGCAGACGGCCGGCATGTTTCCGGAACTGGTGACACGGCCCGACCTCCATGTGTTTCTGCCGCCGATCGGCGGCACCACGGCCTATCTGTTCGGCGATGTCGCCAAACTGCCGGACCATCGCACCAGCATCACCTGCCGCGTGCATGACGAGTGCAACGGCTCCGACGTGTTCGGCTCGGACATCTGCACATGCCGCCCATACCTGCTGCACGGCATCGAGGAGTGCGTGCGCGCCGGGCAGACCGGCGGGCTCGGCATCATCATCTACAACCGCAAGGAAGGCCGCGCCCTCGGCGAGGTCACCAAATTCCTGGTTTACAACGCGCGCAAGCGGCAGGAGGGCGGCGATGCCGCCGCGCAGTATTTTGAGCGCACCGAATGCGTCGCAGGCGTACAGGATGCCCGATTCCAGCAGCTGATGCCGGATGTCGTGCACTGGCTCGGACTGAAACGCATCGACCGCTTCGTCTCCATGAGCGACATGAAGTATGACGCGCTGGTGAGTCAGGGCATCGACATCGTCGAACGCGTACCGCTCCCCGACGATCTGGTGCCGGCGGACGCCCAGGTCGAAATCGTTGCGAAGAAGGCTGCCGGCTACTACTCGCCGGAGGAACCCACCCAGCGCGACTTCGTCGGCCGGTCGCTCGATAAATATTGAGCGCGGCCATGTCCTCCGTGATGTCCGAGACGGCGGCGGCCTTGTCATTGCTCAATGCCGCGGCGGTGCGGGAGCGCGCGCACCGGCTGCTTGCCATCGGCCTTGAAGACCAACTGCCGAACTTCAGCGTCCACCTCGACCGCATGGATGCGACGGCCGAACTGGTGGTGCAGACCACGCGAGCGGCGTATCCCTCGCTGGCGGTGCCGTTTCATTCGCGCTGGCGGCATTTCTCCATCAATGGCGTCGATCGCTGGGCGGCCCTGGCCATCCAGGTCGAATGGCCGGATCGCGCGGCACGGGCTCGTGCCGAATTCGATCTGGCGATGGTCAGCGTGTTTCTGGACGCCGGTGCCGGGCCGTCATGGCGGTACTGCGACCCGGTGACCGGATCGGCCATTGGCCGTTCGGAGGGATTGGGACTGGCCAGCCTTGCGATGTTCGCCGCGGGCGCGTTCTCGTCGGATCCGCGACAGCCGCTTCGAGCCGATGCCGACGCGGTGGCGAATTTATCCGTGACAGACCTCGCGAGCGGCATGCAGGTGTCCGATGCCAATCCGCTGGTCGGCATCGACGGCCGGGTGAATTTATTGCGCAGCCTCGGCCGGCTGGTGGCCTCCAATCCGGCAGTCTTCGGACGCTTCGATACGCCGCGGCCCGGCGGGCTGTTCGACCACCTGGCATCGCTGGCCGACGATCGCAAGCTTCCGGCCGCCACGATATTGTCGGAACTGCTCAGGGAGCTCGGGCCGATCTGGCCGTCGCGGCTGACGCTCGGCGGTATCGCACTCGGCGATTGCTGGAAGCATCCGATGCTGACGACCGGGGATGCGACCAGCCACCTGATGCCGTTGCACAAGCTCTCGCAATGGCTGGCCTACTCGCTGATCGAGCCGCTGCAGAATGCCGGCATTGCCGTGACCGACATCGACGGGCTGACCGGCCTTGCCGAGTATCGCAACGGCGGTCTCTTTGTCGACAATGGCGTGCTGACATTCCGCGACGAGGCTGCTGCGCTCCGGGAGCATGACGTCGCTTCACCGCTTGTCGTGGAGTGGCGGGGGCTGACGGTGGCGTTGCTCGACTGCACCGCGGACAATGTGCGCCGGCGCCTTGGGCTCGACGCAGCCGCTCTGCCGTTGGCGAAAATTCTCGAAGGAGGAACTTGGGCCGCGGGCCGACGGCTGGCGCGCGAACGCCGCGCCGACGCGTCGCCTCCGGTCAAGATCATTAGCGACGGCACGGTATTTTAGGGCGGAGAATCGGCATGGAAGGCGTCACGATCGTTAGCCATCCGCTGGTGCAGCACAAGCTGACACTGTTGCGCAAGAAGGACACCTCGACCAAGTCGTTTCGCGAACTCCTGAAGGAGATCGGGATGCTGCTATGTTACGAGGTGACCCGCGATCTGCCGCTGGCCGATGTCGATATCGAGACACCGCTGGCCCAAATGAAATCGCCGGAGATCTCGGGCAAAAAGCTCGTGTTTGCGCCGGTGCTGCGTGCCGGCGTGACTTTTGCGGAAGGCATGCTCGACCTCGTCCCGACTGCGCGTGTCGCCCATATCGGCCTTTATCGCGAACCCGAAACGTTCGTGGCCGTGGAGTATTTCTTCAAAGCCCCGAGCGATCTGCACGAGAGATTGGTGATCGTGATTTCCCCGGTGCTGGCGACGGCCAATTTGTCTGTCGCGGCGGTGGATCGGCTCAAGGAGCGCGGTGCCAACGACGTCCGGCTCGTCAGTCTGATCGCCGCTCCCGAAGGGGTCGAGCGCATGCGCGGCATCCACCCGGATGTTCCGATCTGGCTCGCGGCGATCGACGAAGGGTTGGACGAAAACGCCTTCATCCTGCCGGGTCTTGGCGATGCCGGTGACCGTGCCTACGGTACGCGATAGTCGAGTCTGGCGGCGCGATCGGAAGGCTGTGCGATCAATCGTCTTCTTCGGATACATCCGGAAGCTCTGCGAGCCTTGGTATGAACCGTACCACGACGTTTGCTTCCTTCAGCATCGTGGCGGCGATCGCAAAATCCTGAGCCCAATTCGAATTGGGTTGGTCAGGTTCATAACCAACCACCTCCGATATGCCCGATTGAATAATCGCCTTCGTGCATTCCACGCAGGGAAACCAGGGCACGTAGATCGTGCAGCCCTTGAGCGCTATCCCAATGCGTGCCGCATTGAAAATAGCATTCTGCTCGGCATGGCAGCTCCAGATGTATTTTGCGCCCGTGATGCGGGAGTGTCGCTCGTCCACCGCATCGTTGACCCCGCGAGGCAAGCCGTTATACCCAGTCGAGCGTATTTCGTTGTCGGGTCCGACCACGACGGCGCCCACGCGGCGTCCCTTTTCAATGCTCCAACACGCCAGATGATGCGCCAGAAGCATGAACCGCTCATCCCATTTTCTATCTCGCAATTCGTCCAACCTCGTTATCGTGTACCCAGCATCAAATAGGTGCGAAAAGCAGTCAATAGCCGGATTTCCAGGGCGCCTTCAAGCGAAGTGGCGGCCGCTTCGCTTGAAGAAAATGCGTCAAACAAAGCGCAGGAGCCTCCGGCATCATGCCGAACTTGCGTACGGGCTGGTCGGACCGAGAACACGGCTTGCCTTTCGCACTTCGTCCAGGAACGCCTTGGCCAGGCGCGACAGAGGTTCTGCCTCCGACCAAAGCATGTGGGCTACGGCCGGTGTTCTGGGCGTGAAGGGCCTGACAACGAGGTCGTGGCTGCCGCCCTGGCGCGGCGAGAATGGATCGACGACGGCAGCGCCGACGCCGGCGGCCGCGAGCACACAGGCCGTGTTGCAGTATCGCACCTCCACCGTCGGCTGAAACGGCGCACCGGCCCGGGCAAAGCTCTCGCGTACCGCTTCGCCCAGTCGCGTTCCGCGCTCCAGCCCGATGAAGGGCAGGCCGACAAGGTCGGGGGCGGATATGACGGGATGTTCAGCCAGTGGATGCTTCGGCGGCAGGACACAGACCATTTCGCCGGTGTGGACCACCTCATGCGCGATGCCGGGATGATGCGACAGGCCGAGCACGAAGCCCAGTTCGGCGACCCGGCTCGTCACGCCTTCGATGATTCCTTCATAGCGACGTACGTCAAAGAAGACCCGCGTCTGCCGCCGCTGTTGCAGGAAATCCGAAAGCGCGGGAGGAATGATGCTATAGGCCAAGGGGGGCGTCGCCACGATCGACAACAGCCCCGAACGACTTTCCCGCAAATCGCGCACGCGGTTTTCAAGCTTGGCGTGAAGCGCAAAGATCGCTTCGCTTTCCTTGTAAAGCGCCATCGCCTCTGATGTCGGGAATAGCCGGTTGTTGACACGTTCGAACAGGGCAAAGCCGGCCTGTGCTTCCATTGCCTTGAGCGCATTGCTGATCGCCGGTTGAGACAGCGCCAGTTCGTCCGCCGCCGCGACCGTGGTCCGGTGCCGGATGACCGCTCGCAAAATCTCCAACTGGCGAAGGTTCATATAACTGCCGGTTATTGTCTTGCCCGAAATATCATAGCACGGGTGATTGCAATTAGCAGGCCGTTTTCACGTAATGGGCGGCGCGGCGGAATGCTGATGGAGCGGAGCATCGCCTCGTGCATTGGCAATCCGCACAGTTTGGAGGCAATATTGGTCCGCATACTTCGCGCCGCTGCCGCCCAGATGGGGCCGACGCAAAAGGCGGATTCGCGAGAGCATACGCTTGGCCGGATGCTGGAGCTTCTGGAGACGGCCGCCGCGCGCGGCGCCAGCCTGGTCGTGTTTCCTGAACTCGCCTTCACGACGTTTTTCCCGCGATGGTACCTCGAAGGCGATGCGCTGGATCAGTATTTCGAGCGAAGCATGCCCAATCCGGCCGTGCAGCGCCTGTTCGACCGCGCCCGCGCGCTCCGCGTCGGATTTTATATCGGCTACGCCGAACAGGCTGCCGACCGCCAACGCTACAACTGCTCGATACTGGTCGATCGCGACGGCGCGATCCTCGGCCGCTATCGCAAGGTGCACCTCCCGGGTTCGGTCGAGCCGCGTGCCGGCGCACGCTTCCAGCAGCTCGAAAAGCGCTATTTCTCGTATGGCGACCTGGGATTTCCCGCCTTTCGCGCAGGACCGGATTGGTGTCACGCGATCATGGGCATGATGATCTGCAACGATCGCCGCTGGCCCGAATCCTGGCGCGTCCTTGGCTTGCAGGGGGTTGAACTGGTTTGCGTCGGCTACAATTCGGCAGCCTATGACCCCAATGGCGGCGTCACGGAAGATGCCGCGCTGCGCACCTTCCATTCAATGCTGGTGACGCAGGCCAACGCCTACATGAACGCGACCTGGGCGATCGCCGTCGCCAAGGCGGGCGACGAGGACGGCTCCGGACTGATCGGCGGCTCCTGCATCGTCGATCCGAACGGCCGCATCGTCGCCGAAGCGGCGACGTTGGGAGATGAGGTCGTCGTCGCCGACCTTGATCTCGACCTCTGCCGGCAGGGCAAGGACAAGATGTTCAACTTTGCCGCCCATCGGCGGCCCGAGCAGTACGCCCTCATCACCGAGCGTGCCGGTGTTGTCGAGCCGGCCGGGCTCGATGCGGTGGCGACGAATCTTCGGAACCAGGAGGCCGAGCGCCGATCCCGATGAGTAGCTCCGTCAGTGCCGACGTGGCGAATGCGCCCGTCTGATCGAAGTGGTGACCGCAACCGCCGCTGCGCTGATCAGGCGGCCGAACCTCGGAGCGATCGCGCCGGGGGCAACCGCCGACCTCACCGTGGTCGACCTGACGCATCCGCATCTGCAGCCGCTGTTCGATCCGCGTCGCGGCCTGATCGCGTTGGCGAACCGCGCCAATATCGACCAGGTCGTCGTTGATGGGCGCGTACTGATCGATGCGGGCCGCTATGTTGCCGGCGACGAGGTGACAATCATTTCGGCCGGAACCGCGGCGGTCGGCAAGATCCGGGATCTGCCGGAAGCGCAGGCGGCCTTCGATGGATGACGGTTCGACGATGCTCCAACGCAACACCAGGTAAGGTAATCAGGAAAAACTCATGCGTGTCATCAATGTTGCCGCTGCCCAGATGGGACCGATCCAGAAGGCAGACAGCCGCGAGGCGGTCGTCGGGCGCATGATCGCGCTGATGGATCAAGCCAAGGCTCGGGGCGCCGATCTGATCGTCTATCCGGAGCTGGCGCTCACCACGTTCTTTCCGCGCTGGTACATGACGGACCAATCCGAGGTCGACCGCTGGTTTGAGCGCGAGATGCCCAATGCGGCGACCAGGCTGCTGTTCGAGCGCGCGGCAAAGCACCAGATCGCGATGAACTTCGGCTACGCCGAGTTGACGCCGGACGGCCACCATTTCAACACCAGCATCCTGACCGACAAATCCGCCCGCATCGTCGGCAAGTACCGCAAGGTTCATCTGCCCGGTCATTCGGAATTCGAGACCGAACGCGCATTCCAGCATCTTGAGAAACGCTACTTCGAACCGGGGGATCTTGGCTTCAATGTCTGGCGTGCGCTTGGCGGCATCCTTGGCATGGCGATCTGCAACGACCGGCGCTGGCCGGAGACCTATCGCGTGATGGGCCTGCAAGGCGTCGAGATGGTGATGATTGGCTACAACACGCCCTCGGTGAACGCCGAGAAGAGCGAGGAGGGGCCGGCGAAGCGGTTGTTCCACAACCGGCTCTCGGTGCAGGCCGGTGCCTACCAGAACTCGACATGGGTCGTGTGCGTCGCCAAGGCCGGCGTCGAGGATGGTCATCCCTTGATCGGCGGCACCCTGATCGTCAATCCCGACGGCGAGATTGTGGCCGAAGCCGGCACCGAAGAGGACGAATTGCTGGTTCACCCCTGCGATCTGGACGCCACCGCTTTCGGCAAGGACACGATCTTCAACTTCGCGCAGCATCGTCGCATCGAGCATTACGGCCTGATCACCAGCCGTACTGGCGCACAACCGCCTTCGGAAAACTGATGTCCGAAACCCGGACGCCGTGGCTCGCACGTGTCAAGAACGATCGGAATCAGTGATGGGCGAACTGCACCGTGCCCAACGCCATCGTCACGGCGGCCTGTGTCGGATCGATCACGGGAATCCCGAGGGCCTGTTCCAGCGCTTGGCGGTGGCGCGCCATGCCGGCGCAGCCCATCACGATGGCGCCGGCGCCATCTTCGTCCTTCAGAGCGCGACCGACCTCGATCATCCTCGCCAGCGTTCCTTCACCCGATGCGGTCTCCGCCACGCTCATGTTGAGCGGTCGTTCCCCGGAGAGGCGATCCATCAGGCCCATCTGCCGGAGATAGCGCATGTGACGGCGGATCGAGCGCTGCGCGATCGCGATGACGCCGAACGAATCGGCGCGCGCCAGCGCCGTCAGCACGCCGCACTCGGCGATGCCGAAGACGGGCCGGTCGGTTGCTTCACGGCAGACATGCAGACCAGGATCGCTGTAGCAGGCAATGACGAAGGCCGCCGAGCTGTTGTCGCTCTCCACCAGCCGGCGCAGCGGCATCGTGACACTGTCGGCATCGGCCTGGCTCTCGATTCCGTAAGGACCTTCCGCCAGCGTCGTGCAGATGATTTCGGGTCCGCCCTCAAAGCCAAGCGGCCTCAAGGCGTCCTCGAGGCCCTGGGTGACGCGTTGGTTGGAATTGGGATTGATCACGAGGATGCGTGGCCGGGACATCGTGGTTTCCTGCGGGATGATGCTTCGCGCGGCAATGTGAGGCAGCGCTCTGGCGAGATTACAGCAGAGGCAATCAACGTGCCATCAGCGATGCGCGGCCAGCGCGATCTGTGCGTTCTTCCAAGGGCGTAAGAGCCAGGACCCGGGAGTTTGTGATGACTGAATTCACGTATGATCTCGTCATTCGCGGCGGACGCGTCGCGACTGCGAGCGATGTGTTCGAGGCCGATGTCGCGATTTTCGGTGAAACGATTGCTGCGATCGGTCACCGGCTGGCGGGCGGGCGGCGCGAGATCGACGCGCGCGGCAAGCTGGTTCTGCCCGGCGGTGTCGATAGCCACGCCCACATCGAGCAGCTTTCGGCCGCGGGCATCGTCAACGCCGACACGTTCGAGAGCGCGACCGTCTCGGCGGCCTTCGGCGGCACCACCACCGTGATTCCGTTCGCGGCCCAGCACGTTGGCATGAAGCTGCCCCAGGTGCTCGAGGAGTATCACGCGCTCGCCAGAAAGGGCGCCGTCATCGATTATGCCTTTCACATGATCATTGCTGATCCGACCAGGGAGACGCTGGAAACGGATTTGCCTCGTCTGATCAAGCAGGGGCATGGTTCGATCAAGATCTTCATGACCTACGACCGGCTGAAGATCGAGGATGAACCGCTGCTGGATATCCTGCTGGCGGCGCGTGAGGGCGGCGCGATGTTGTGCGCTCATGCCGAGAATCACGGGATTATCTCCTGGATGGTGAAACGGCTGCTCGCGCGCGGCTACACTGATCCGAAATACCACGCCATCAGCCATGCGCGCGTTTCTGAAGCGGAGGCGTTCAATCGCCTGATCGGCATGGCGGCCCTGATCGACCAGCCGATCATGATCTTTCACGTGTCGACGGCGGAAGGCGCCAGGGTGATCCGCGATGCGCGCGGCCGAGGGCTGAAAGTATTCGCGGAAACCTGCCCGCAATATCTCTTTCTTACCGCCGACGATCTCGACAGGCCAGGCGTGGAAGGCGCGAAGTGGATGTGCAGCCCTCCACCGCGTCGCGCGGCTGATCAAGAGGCGTTGTGGCAGGCGCTCGCGCTTGGAGATTTGCAGACGGTTTCGTCCGACCACGCGCCGTATCGGTTCGACGAAACCGGCAAGCTGCGCGCCGGCCCCAATCCCAACTTCAAGCAGATCGCGAACGGCTTGCCGGGACTGGAAGTGCGTTTGCCATTGCTGTTCGACGCGATGGTCTCCCAAGGCCGCCTGGGGCTTGAAAAATTCGTCGAATTGACCGCGACTGCACCGGCCAAGATCTACAATCTGCATCCGCGGAAGGGCTCGATTGCATTCGGGGCCGATGCGGATATCGGGATCTGGGATCCGCAGCTTGAGGTCACGCTGAGCGACGCCATGATGCATGATCTCGCCGGCTACACCCCCTTCGCCGGCCGCAAGCTGCGCGGCTGGCCGGTCACCGTGCTTTCGCGCGGGCGCGTGATCGTGTCCGACGGCAAGCGTTCGGTCGAAGCGGGCTCCGGCCGTTTCCTTGCGCGTAGCGGCGGCGATGCAGCGAAGCCAACCGGACGGCTGGTGCCGGACATGGATCCGGAGCTGAATTTCGGTGCAAGGCTTCTGTAAAGGCTTCTGTAAGCCACTTGCGGCGACGTGTCCGGGGTGAGCGTCAGCCTGTCCGGACAACGTCATGATCGACAACACGACGATATCGAGGTTGTCGGTAAACACCTGATCGGAGATCGCAAATCCGCGTGATCGCATTGAAAATGCGCCCGCCCGAAAGTTGCCGCTGTGCCGGCGCCGCCGGACCATGCTGGCATACCATTTGCACGCAAATTGATCAGCATCACCGGTTCGACCTCCGGGATCACCTCACCTTGTGCCAAATCTCCGCCGATGAAACCGGCGGAGTGGCCACGACAACCCGATGTTTGGGAGAGTTTCATGGATCGCAGGACTCTGTTGAAAGGATTGGCCGGGGCAGGCGGCCTCGCGGCGACAGGCGGCCTTTCGATGCCGGCCCTTTCCCAAGGCGCAGCGGCGCGCACCCTGCGCTTCGTGCCGCAGGCCAATCTCGCGAATTTCGATCCGATCTGGGGGACCCAGTATGTGGTGCGCAACGCCGCCGCGCTGGTGTGGGACACCCTCTATGGCGTCGACGCGACGTTGCAGCCGCAGCGTCAGATGGTCGAGTCCGAGGAAGTCACCGATGATGGCTTGACCTGGACCTTTCGTCTGCGGTCGGGGCTCAAGTTCCACGACGGCGAGCCTGTGCGCAGCAAGGACGTGATCGCAAGCCTCACGCGGTGGTCGGCCCGCGATCCGATGGGACTGATGATCAAGGCGCTTCAGCAGGAGTTGACTGCCGTCGACGACAAGACTTTCAAATTGGTGCTGAAGCAGCCCTATCCGAAGCTGCTCTACGCGCTGGGCAAGAACAATACGCCGATTGCCTTCATCATGCCTGAGCGCATTGCGCAAACCGATCCGTTCAAGCAGATCACCGACTATGTCGGTTCGGGGCCGATGAAGTTCGCGAAGGCCGAGTGGGTCCCCGGCGCCAAGGCGGTGTTCGAGAAATTCACCGACTATGTGCCGCGGCAGGAGAAATCGTCCTGGCTCGCCGGCGGCAAGCAGATTCTGATCGACCGCCTGGAATGGGTGGTGATCCCGGATCCCGCCACGGCAGCAGCCGCATTGCAGAACGGCGAGGTCGATTGGTGGGAAAGCCCGATCACCGATCTCGTGCCGGTGCTCAAGAGCAACCGCAACATCAACGTCGACATCGCTGATCCGCTCGGCAACGTCGGTTCTTTCAGGATGAACCACCTTTACCCGCCGTTCAACGACGTCAGGGCGCGGCGTGCGGTACTGATGGCGATGAGCCAGGAAGACTACATGCGGGCGCTGGTTGGAGATGACACCTCGCTCTGGAAGCCGCTGCCCGGCTTCTTCACGCCGGGCACGCCGCTTTATTCGGAGGCGGGCGGTGAGATCCTCAAAGGCAAGCGCGATTTCGACGCGGCCAAGAAGCTGCTGGCGGAGAGCGGCTATTCGGGCCAGCCGGTCACCTGCCTCGTGGCACAGGACCAACCGATCACCAAGGCGCAGGGCGACGTCACCGCGGATTTGCTGAAGAAGCTCGGCATGAATGTCGATTTCGTCGCGACCGACTGGGGCACGGTCGGATCGCGCCGAGCCCAGAAGACGCCTCCGGGGCAGGGTGGCTGGCAGATGTTCCACACCTGGCACGCCGGTGCCGACTGCATCAATCCCGCGCCCTACAACGCCATTCGCGCCAATGGCGACAAGGCGTGGTTCGGCTGGCCTTCGAGCGATGCCGTGGAGAAGGATGTCGTGGCGTGGTTCGAGGCCAAGAATCTCGATGAAGAGAAGGCGGCGATCAATCACCTCAACAAGGCGGCACTCGAGGACGTGGTCTATGCGCCGACTGGCTTCTTCCTGGGTTACACGGCATGGCGCAAGACCATCTCCGGCATCGCGAAGGGGCCGCTGCCGTTCTTCTGGGGCGTGTCGAAGACCGCATGACGACGGCACGGTGAACCGACATGGTCTCGTATATCCTGCGGCGCATTGTCGCGACGTTGCCGGTGATGGCAATCGTCGCGCTGTTCGTCTTCAGTCTGCTCTACATTGCGCCGGGCGATCCGGCAGTCGTGATCGCCGGCGATCAGGCCAGCCCCGCCGACGTTGAACGGATACGCCAGACCCTCGGCCTCGACCGGCCGTTTCTGGTGCAGTTCGGGTCATGGCTCTGGCACATCCTGCACGGCGATCTCGGCACCTCGATCTTCACCAGCCTGCCGGTCTCGACGCTGATCGCGCAGCGTATCGAGCCGACACTCTCTCTGATGGCGATTGCCCTCTCCCTGACAGTTCTGATCGCCGTGCCACTCGGCGTCGTGGCGGCGTGGAAGGCGGGAAGCTGGATCGACCGCAGCATCATGGCATTCGCCGTGTTCGCCTTTTCGCTTCCTGTTTTCGTGATCGGATACGTCCTGGCTTACGTGTTCGCGCTCAAGCTCGAATGGCTCCCGGTGCAGGGCTATACGCCGATCGCCGAAGGCGTCTGGCCGTGGCTGCAGAACCTGATCCTGCCGGCGGTTGCGCTCGGCGACGTCTACATCGCGCTGATCGCACGCATCACGCGCGCTTCCATGCTCGAAGTGTTGCAGCAGGATTATATCCGCACGGCTCGCGCCAAGGGCCTTGGGATGCGCGACATCCTGTTCGTTCATGCACTGAAGAACGCCGCGGTTCCGATCGTGACGGTGATTGGTATTGGGATCGCCCTGCTGATCGGCGGCGCCGTGGTGACCGAAAGCGTGTTCGCGATCCCGGGCCTTGGCCGACTGACGATCGACGCGATCCTGCGCCGCGACTACCCGGTCATCCAGGGCATCGTGTTGGTGTTCAGCTTCCTCTATGTGCTGATCAACCTAATGGTCGACGTCATCTACACCCTGGTCGACCCGAGGATCCGCTATTGACCGTATCCACCACCCGCACTGTAACCCTGCCTCCGGGCCTCGTCATCGCACCGCAACTGCCTGACCTGCTGCGGCCGGTGAAAATCCGGCGCGGCGTGCTCGGCTTCCTTCGCGGTCATCCGACGGTTGCGATCGGCAGCGCATTGCTGCTCTGCCTGGTCCTGGTTGCGATCTTCGCGCCTTATCTCGGGACCGTCGACCCGACCGCGCTCGCACCCGCCAAGCGTACACGCGCGCCATCGGCCGACTTCTGGTTCGGCACCGATATGCTGGGCCGCGATATCTATTCACGCGTGCTCTACGGGACGCGGGTCTCGCTCACCGTCGGACTTTCGGTGGCGGTGCTGGCCTCGCTTGCCGGTCTTGCGGTCGGCCTCGTCTCGGGCTTCGTGCGTTGGGCAGATGGGATCTTGATGCGGTTCATCGACGGGTTGATGTCGATACCGCCGATCCTGCTCGCGGTTGCGTTGATGGCGTTGACACGTGGCAGCGTCGGCAACGTCATCCTGGCGATCACGGTCGCCGAGATCCCGCGCGTGACGCGGCTCGTGCGCGGCGTCGTGCTGTCGTTGCGCGAGCAGCCTTACGTGGACGCTGCCACGGCCTCCGGCACGCGAACGCCGATGATCATCATGCGTCACATCCTGCCCAACACGCTGGCGCCGATGTTGGTCCAGGCCACCTATATCTGCGCCAGCGCCATGATCGTGGAGTCGATCCTCTCCTTCATCGGCGCAGGTACGCCGCCGACCATTCCGTCCTGGGGCAATATCATGGCCGAGGGCAGGGCGCTGTGGCAGGTCAAGCCTTTCATCGTGTTCTTTCCTGCCGCGTTCCTGTCCGTCACCGTGCTCGCCGTCAACCTGCTCGGCGACGGCCTGCGTGACGCGCTCGATCCGCGCATGGCGAAAAGCCTGTAGGAAGTCGAGGTTTGATCCGATGGCATTGCTCGAAGTCGAGAATCTGCAGACCCATTTCCGGACGCCCGACGGGATCAACCGGGCGGTCGACGGTGTGTCCTTCCAGGTCGACGAAGGCGAGACACTGGCGATCGTCGGCGAATCCGGCTGCGGCAAGTCGGTCACCTCGATGTCGCTGATGCGGCTGATCCCCGAGCCGCCGGGCAGGATCGCGGGCGCGGTCCGTTTCCAGGGCAGGGACTTGCTGCAACTCTCCGAACGCGAGATGCGCGCCGTCCGCGGCAACGACGTCTCGATGATCTTCCAGGAACCGATGTCGAGCCTCAATCCGGTGCTGACCGTCGGTCGCCAGATCGGCGAGACATTGCGGATGCATCAGGGCCTGGACAAGCAGGCTGCAGAGCTGCGCGCCGTCGAGATGTTGAATCTGGTCGGCATCCCGGAGCCGGCGCGGCGTGTGCGCGAATATCCGCATCAACTGTCCGGGGGCATGCGCCAGCGCGTGATGATCGCGATGGCACTGGCCTGTAATCCAAAGCTCCTGATCGCCGATGAGCCGACCACAGCGCTGGACGTCACGATCCAGGCGCAGATCCTGCAGTTGATGCTGGACCTCAAGCGCCGGGTCGGGGCGGCGATCGTCCTGATCACTCATGATCTCGGCGTGGTTGCCGAGATCGCCGAACGCGTCATGGTGATGTATGCCGGCCGCAAGGTCGAGGAAGCGCCGGTGGCCAGGCTGTTCCGCTCCCCCCGCCATCCGTATACGCAGGGCCTGCTCGGCGCGGTACCCAAGCTCGGCTCTTCCCTGACCGGCGCGGCGCGACGGCTCACCGAGATTCCCGGGCAAGTCCCCAGCCTCAAGAAGGCCATCGAGGGCTGCGCCTTTGCCGGGCGGTGTGCACTCGCGACCGATCTTTGCCGGCAGGTCGCGCCGGGTCTCGAAGTAAAAGGCCCCGGCCATATCGCCGCGTGCCATTACGCTGCCAAGGAAGCTGCTGCGGCATGAGCGCCCCGCTGCTCCAGGTCAACGACCTCAAGAAGCACTTCCCGGTTCGTAGCGGCCTGTTCGGCCGCAGGTCCGGCTCGGTCTATGCCGTCGATGGCGTGTCCTTCGAGGTCGACCGTGGCGAGACCCTGTCGCTCGTCGGCGAATCCGGCTGCGGAAAATCGACGGTCGGCCGCGCGATCCTGCGACTGTTCGACATCACCTCGGGCCAGGTGGTGCTCGATGGCCAGCGCATCGACGATCTTTCACCCGGCGGGCTGCGCGCCATGCGCCGCCGTGTTCAGGTGGTGTTCCAGGATCCGTTCTCCAGCCTCAATCCGCGGATGCGCGTGCGCGATATCCTGGCCGAGCCGATCCGCAATTTCAGTCTCGCCAAGTCTTCCGCCGACCTCGAGATGCGCGTTGCGGCGCTGATGGACACCGTGCGCCTGCCGCGCGACGCGCTGAACCGGCGGCCCCACGAATTCTCGGGCGGTCAGCGCCAGCGTATCGGGATCGCCCGCGCGCTTGCGGCGGAGCCCGACCTGATCGTCTGCGACGAGGCGGTGTCGGCGCTCGACGTCTCCGTCAAGGCCCAGATCGTCAATCTGCTGCAGGACCTGCAACAGCAATTCGGTCTCGCGCTGCTCTTCATCAGCCACGATCTGGCGATCGTCGAGCACATGACGCACCGTGTCGCTGTGATGTATCTCGGCAGGATCGTCGAGATGGCGCCAAGGCAGAAGATCTTTACCGCACCGGGGCATCCCTACACCAAGGCCTTGCTCTCGGCGGTGCCGGAGCCTGGCGCCGCGCGAAACCCGATCATCCTGAAGGGCGACGTGCCGAGTCCGATCAATCCGCCGAAGGGTTGTCGCTTCAACACCAGGTGCCCGTTCGTCTTCGACCGCTGCAAGGCAGAGGAGCCGCAGCTTCGGTCGGCCGGAGACGGTCAGTGGGTGGCATGCCATCTCGAAGCGCTTCCGGAGGCGCCAGGCTCCGCCGGATGAACGATGTGGGCGCCGCGATGCAACGGTCGGCCTGGCGGACAATGCATGCGCATGCCACTATCAGCGAGCATCGGAGGAGATGTTTGGCGCCTCCCCGATTCAACCCCGCGAGGCCCCAGGGCGAACGAAGCCCGGTATTGGTCTAATGTCCGGCCGGCGCCGAATACCCGCCGGTGTAGTAGGACGGAGCGGGACTGATCACCCTGGAGGGCTGCCATGCTGCATAGGCGTCGGTGGGGCGTGCCTGCGATTGATGTGTCGGTGCAGCCTGGGGCTTGCGGTGACGCTCTGCGGCCGTAGCGCTCTGCACGGTCAGTGCAAGCAATAGACCTGTCGCGACAGCGTAAACGTTCTTGCTCATTGGGCATCTCCCTCGCGCTTTCTAGCCGGCGTTATCGCCGGCTCGTTCCTCAGCAAATAGTGCTTGCAAGGGCGTTCCTTAGGGTGGCTACAATCACGAAGCAGTGCGCAAAATAATTGGGCGCGACTAAATTTTTGGCAGGGTTTATCGTCTGCCGGCACCAGTCAGTACCGGCTTGGACGCACCATCTGAAGGTACCCGATGAGAACGAAAATCCTTCTGGTCATGCTGCTGGCCGTTTCGCCGGCATCGGCAGAGACGCGGCCGACGCCCAAGGCCCTTCCAAGAGCCGCGGCCGGGCCGGCCGACGTTTGTGCTCCGATCGGCAAGACCGCAAAAGGCGAACTGGTCTACTCGATGAAATGCGAGGACGTGCCGCAGCCACCACCGGCCGCCGCGCCGGCGGCCGAGGCCAAGCCAGCCGCGCCGCCGCCCGAGCCGGAAACGCAGCGGACCGGATTGTTCGGCTGGTCCTACGACCGGCGGTAGCAGGGGGCACGCTACAGCGGTGCGCATTACCCCGGACGACGATCCGGCGCATTCCAGGTCGAAGTGTCATCCATCGAATGGACAATCGGACGGCCCATGACGACATTGCCTGATCTCAACAACGCCAGCCGAGATGATTTTGTCGCGGCTCTCGCCAATGTCTTCGAACACTCGCCCTGGGTTGCCGAGCAAGTTTCGATGCAGCGGCCGTATGCCGGCATCACGCAATTGTTCATGGCGATGAAGGCCGCCGTCGAGCGGGCGCCGGCAGAACTGCGGCTGGCATTGATCAAGGCGCATCCCGATCTTGCCGACAAGACGCAGCGTGCGGCGGGCCTCACCAGCGAGTCCAATGCCGAGCAAAACAGCGTGGGGCTCGATCGGCTGTCCGATGCGGAGTACGACGCGTTTCAACGCGTCAATAGCGCCTATCGCGCCAAGTTCGGCTTCCCCTACATTGTCTGCGTGCGCCGCCACACCAAGGATTCCATTCTGCGTGACTTCGCGCGCCGATTGCCGAACGACGCCGCTGCCGAGATGAAGAACTCCGTGGAGGAGATCTGCCGCATCGCAGCGCTAAGGCTCGACCAGACCGTGACGGCCGACGACAGGCTTGCCGTGCATGGGCGTCTTTCAACCCATGTGCTGGATACTCACAGCGGCAAGCCCGCGGCAGGGATTACGGTTGAACTGATCGAACTTGCAGAACTGGGCGCGAGCCGTACGGTGACGCGGACCTCGACGAACGCCGACGGACGCACCGATCGCCCCTTGATCGGTGGACGTCCCGTTCCCGCGGGACAATACGAGCTGCTGTTCGAGGTCGGCGACTACTTCGCCAAGCGTGGCGTGCCCTTGTCCAGTCCGCCGTTCCTGGACAAGATACCGTTGCGCTTCTCGGTCAGCGAACCCGAAGGCCATTTGCATGTCCCGCTGCTCGTGACGCCATGGAGTTACGCGACCTATCGCGGAAGCTAGCTACGGAATCGCAGGCGGCAGATGACTGCTGAAAGGCGCGGCAGGGATGGTGAAGATCCCGGCAGGGCGGCCATGCCGTGGGGCCACGATCCAGTGATCGAGCCTGGTCTATCCATGGCGCGGTGGGTGGCGCGAGCTTGCCGATGGCACAAACGTTGCTCAATATCGGCCACGACGGGCGGCGGGCGATGCCGGCCGCGGGGCCATAGATGGAGGCTTTGACGTGCCGCTGATCAAGAACCGATATGGAAAGGGCCGCGTTCGCGTGATGCGGATTCATCGCGACGGGGAGCGGCAGGAGGTCAGTCAGCTCAACATCAAGGCGATGGTCGAAGGCGACTTCGCCCGGACCTATACCGATGCCGACAACAGCATGACGGTGTCGACCGATACCATCAAGAACATCGTCAATGTCGTCGCGCGTGAAAACACCGGGCTTTGTGCCGAGGAGTTCTGCCAGGTGCTGGCGAGGAAATATCTCGACACCTATCCGCAGATTTCATCCGTCGCTCTCACCTCGCACGAGACCAGATGGACCCGCCTGAGTTTCGACGGCAAGCCACATCCGCACAGCTTTGTGCTCGACGGCAACGGCCGTCCGACGGTCGAGGTTGCGATGGCGCGGGGCGAAGCGCCGACGCTGGCGTCAGGCGTCGACGGGTTCGCATTCATGAAATCGACCCAGTCGGGCTGGGAAAGCTATGTCAAGGATCGCTACACCACGATCCCGGAGACCGCGGATCGCATCTGCGCGACCAGCATGGTGGCGTCGTGGGCGTGGTCCGCAAAGCCGGCGAGCTATCCGGCGGCGAATGCAAGGATCCTCGATTCCTTGCTGAAGGTCTTTTCGACCACCTACAGCAAGAGCGTGCAGGACAGTCTCTACCGCATGGGCGAGGCAGCGCTTGCCGCGGTCTCCGAGATATCGGAGATCAGCATGGCCTGCCCCAACATGCACTTCATCCCGATCAATCTTGCGGCCTTTGGACTGGACAACAACAACGACGTGTTCCTGCCGACCGACGAGCCCCATGGGCAGATCGAGTGTACGGTGGGACGCGGCTAGCCCGATTGCGCTCCCGCCGGTGCAGGATCGATCCATTCTATCGCCGCCCGGCGGCGTCAGACGCTAGCCAAATTTGTTCAGCAGCGCCGGAAACAGCCGGTCGGGCTTGAAGGGAACGTCGGTGAAGCGAATGCCCGTCGCGTTGGCGATGGCGTTGCCGAGCGCGGCAGCGACGGGGTTGTAGGGGCTCTCGCTCATCGATTTCGCCCCCATCGGGCCGACACTGTCTGATGTGTCGGCAAAATAGACCTCGGTGCGCGGAACGTCGGCGAAAGAAGGTACGTGATAGTCCCGGAATTTTGGATTGATCACGCGGCCGTCGTCGCCGATCACCAGTTCTTCGTAGAGCGCCGCACCGAGCGATTGTGCGACGCCGCCCTCGACCTGACCGCGGCACTGCATCGGGTTGGCGACACGGCCGGCGTCCGCGGCCTGCACGCTCTTCAGGATCTTCAGCGCGCCGGTGCCCTTGTTCACGGCAACGCGAAACCCCTGCACGTTGAAGGCAACCGAACGCGGCGTTCCGCTCGACGTACCGCTTGCCTGCAGGGGGTGACCACCGGCACGCGCCGCTCGCGCAAGCTCGGAGTAGGGCAGTCGGTGCCGGCCGCAAACCGCATGATCGGCCTCCAGCAGGCAGATGCTCGGGTCATTTCCAGTCATCTGGCAGGCCAAAGCCTTCAGATTGCGCGCCAGGTTTTCGGCAGCCGCTTGCGTTGCACTACCGGCGACGAAAATCCCGGCACTTCCATAGGCGCCGGTGTCGTGGCCGCCATGCGCGGTGTCGGACTGTCGCAGGAGGATGCGGTCGACCGACGTTGCCAACGCGGTCGCTGCGATCTGACGATGGACCGTGCTCGTACCGTTGCCGAATTCGGCGGTGCCGACGGTCAGCTCGAAGCGTCCGTCGTCGCATAGCCTGATTGCGCAGTCCGCGATGTGGCCGGCCGGTGGCACGGTGTCGATCATGGTCAGGGCGATGCCATCACCGATCAGCCAGTCGGCGGAGAGCTGTGGTCGGGGGGCATCCTCCGTCATCGCGCGCTCGACCAGATCAAGACATTGGTCGAGGCCGTAGGAGCCGTACTCCACGTCGTGATATTCGGAGCCGGGCGGCGAGAGCATGGGATCGCCCGGCCTGACCACATTGCGACGGCGCATATCGAACGGCGAGATGCCGAGTTGCTTGGCCAACTCGTCGATCGCGGCCTCGACGGCGATCAGCGTCTGGGGCAGGCCATAGCCGCGGAAGGCGCCTGCCGGCAGCGTGTTGGTATAGCAGGCGACGGCGTCGACCTTCTTGTTGGGGCAATTGTAGACGCTGATGCATTCGCTGACCGCATGGAATAGCACCGGCCCCGCATGATTGCCGTAGGCGCCGGTGTCTGAGAGCACGCCGAGTTGCAGCGCGGTCAACCGGCCGTCCTTGTCTGCCCCGGCCTTTACGGTGATGCGCATCGGGTGCCGTGTCGAGGTCGCGATGAATTGCTCCTCGCGTGTGAGCTCGAGCTTGACCGGCCGGCCGGTGCGAAGCGCGGCGAGCGCGAGCACGTCCTCGACAAGCATCTCCTGCTTGCCGCCGAAGCCGCCGCCGACACGCTCGCAGAACACCCGGACCTTGTCGGGCGGCAGCTGGAAAATGCCCGCCAGCGCCCGGCGGGTGAGGAACGGGACCTGCGTGCTGGAGCGGACGTTGAGCACGCCCGAGGCATCAAGCCATGCCAGCCCGCCATGGGTCTCCAGCGCCGCATGCTGGACGCGCTGGGTGGTGAAGGTGCCTTCATAGGTGACGGCCGCCTCTGCGAGTCCGCGCGCGACATTGCCAAATTCACCATGTGTTTCGGCGACGATGTTGCGCGCGGCATTGGCGACGCGGTGCGTGGTCGTCTTGTCGGGATGAATCGGCGGGGCGCCGTCGGCGATCGCCGCGATTGGATCGAACACCGCGGGAAGGATCTCGTAGTCGACCCTGAGGCGGCGGCATGCGTCCTCTGCGGCAGGTTCGCTGTCCGCAACCACCGCAGCGACTTTCTGACCGACGAAGCGAACGATCGTGTCGAACACCCTGGTGTCATCGGGATCCATCCAGTCGCGCTCATGGCGGGCCGTCGAGAACAGGCAGTCGGGCGCATCCTCATGCGTCAGCACCGCGTGGACGCCTGCGACCTTCAATGCATCCGTCTTGTCGATCGCAACGATTCGTGCGTGAGCGTGGGGTGAACGCAGGAGCTTGATGTGCAGCAGGCCGTCGATCGCCGTATCGAAGGTGTAGGGCGCGGCACCGCGTACGATGAGCGGGCCCGCGGGGGCGGGAAGGCTGCGGCCAAAAGCCGGGCCGGCCACAGCATCCTCGATGTTGGTCTTGCCGTCGAGCGCGTCCTGGATCGAACGATAGCCGGTGCAGCGGCAGATATTGCCCTTTAGCGCAGCGTCCAGATCCTGTCGCTGCGCCTGATTCAGTGAGGCGCAGGTGAGGATCATGCCGGCCGTGCAGAAGCCGCACTGAAATCCTTGCGCATCGAGGAACGCGCGCTGCAGCGGATGCGTGCCGCCGATACCGCCCAAGCCCTCGATTGTGGTCACCGCATGGCCATCGGCGCGGAAGGCCGGGATCAGGCAGCTATGGACCGGCTCGCCGTCGAGCAGCACCGTGCAGGCGCCGCAATCGCCGGCGTCGCAACCCTTCTTGACGCCGAGATGACCGAGCTCGCGCAGGAACGTGCGCAGGCATTGTCCGGGACGCGGTAGAGTCGAGAACGTGTTGCCGTTGATCTCGAACGTCATGGGCGCGCCTGCAATTCGTCGCGGATCTCCTCGGCAAGCCGCAGCGTCATGTGCTTGCGCCACAGCGGTCTGCCGTGGACGTCGGTGTGGTAGAGGTCGTCCGCAATGTTCCGCAGGATCGTGTTACGCAGTTCGTCGGCACGAGGAATGGCTGGAAACGACAATTGCACAGGGCGGACCGTCGAGGCGGTGACGGTCAGTGTGAAGATGCCGTTATTGTCGAGGCTGCCGATCAGCAGTGCGGCTGAGCGGCCGACGGGCGTCAGCGAAATCTGGCGGAACGCCGAACGCCGCCTCAGGGCGGCGATCGGGATATCGATTTGCCGCAGCAGGTCACCGTGGGCCAGCACGTTTGCATGATCACCGGCCACGAAGTCCACGACCGGGATGGTCCGCTCGCCGCCGCCAGCCATCCAGATCGTGCACACGCCATCGAGTGCCGAGGTCAATGAAATCATCGGTCCCGCCGGAAGCGACATGCAGATGTTGCCGCCGACGGTCGCGGTCTTCCAGATCTTGAACGAAGCCAGAAAAGCACGACAGCACTGGCTGATCAGCGGCGCGGCCATCCAGTCCGGCGGGCAGGCGAGGGCATCGAGCTGCGCGACCGTACAGGTCGCCGCGATGCTCAGATGCGCGTCACCGATCGTGAGTGCCGGCCAATTCAGGTCGGCGAGATCGATCAGCCGGGTGAGATGCACCTGGGGCTCCGAGAACAGCCAGGTGCCGCCCGCGAGCCATGCATCGCCTGCCGTCCAAACGGGCAGTTGCGCCCGCGAGAGCGGATGGACGACCTCGGTGACGGTGTTCAAGTCCATGGATACGCCAACGCTTTCAACGAGATGCATCATTGACTATGAAGGCTTGCAAGAGCAACGCCAAGTCTCGCGGGACGTGGGATGTTCCTTGCAGGCGGGATGGGCGGTCGCCGGCCCGGGAGACGAAATGATGGATCAAATGCAGGCAATCTGGATCAAGGATCCACTGTCGATTCTGGCCGAGGGAGCCGAACGCGGCGTTGTGGTCCATGGCGGCAAGGTCGTCGAGTGCGTGGGGGCCGGGCATCAGCCGTCGACGGCAAATGTTGCGGTCTACGACGCGAGCGCCCATGTCGTGCTGCCCGGGCTGATCAATACCCACCATCACCTCTATCAGACGCTGACGCGGGCGCTGCCCGCCGCGATGGATCGCGAGCTGTTTCCCTGGCTGCAGGCGCTGTATCCGGTGTGGGCGCGACTGACTCCGCAATCGCTCGAGCTCGGCGTCAGCGTCGCGATGTCCGAGTTGCTGCTGTCTGGTTGTACTACGACCACCGATCACCACTACGTCTTTCCGGCGGGCCTCGAAGAGGCGATCGACATCGAGGTCGAGGTAGCAAAGCGACTGGGTATCCGTGTGCTGCTCACACGCGGCTCTATGAACCTCTCGCAGCGTGACGGCGGGCTGCCGCCGGATAGCGTGGTGCAGGACGAGGATGCGATCCTTGCCGACAGCGCGCGGCTGGTGTCGAAACATCATCAGCGTGGTGAGGACGCGATGGTGCAGATCGCGCTGGCGCCATGTTCGCCGTTCTCGGTGACAACGTCGCTGATGCGCTCGACCGCCGATCTCGCCCGCAAGCTCGACGTCCGGCTGCACACGCATCTTGCCGAGACTGAAGACGAGAACAGGTTCTGCCAGCAGATGTATGGCTGCCGCCCGCTCGATTACCTCGAGCAATGCGGCTGGTTGAATGCCCGGACCTGGCTCGCCCACGGCATCTTCTTCGAGGCGGCGGAGATGAAACGGCTGGCCGCGGCCGGAACGACGGTCAGCCATTGTGCCTGCAGCAACCAGATCCTGGCCTCGGGTTGTTGTCCGGTCTGCGAGATGGAGGAGGCCGGCGTCGCGATCGGGCTCGGCGTCGACGGTTCGGCGTCGAACGACGGGTCCAACCTGATGCAGGAAGTCCGTGCCGCGTTCCTGCTGCAGCGCGCCCGCTATGGCGTGACGAAGGTCAGCCACAGGGATGCGCTGCGATGGGCAACCAAGGGCTCGGCCGCCTGTGTCGGTCGCCCCGAACTCGGCGAGATCGCGATCGGCAAGGCTGCCGACCTCGCGCTGTTCAAGCTTGATGAGTTGCGGTTTTCCGGTTCCGGCGACCCGCTCGCCGCGCTGGTGCTCTGCGGCGCGCACCGGGCCGATCGTGTGATGGTCGGCGGCAGATGGGCCGTGATCGACGGCGCCATTCCCGGGCTCGATGTCGCTGACCTGATCCGCCGCCACAGCGCGGCCGCCGCTGCGATGCGCGCGGGATAGAGCACGAGGCGGGAGGCTCGGGCGGAATTGCCCGAGCCGAAGCCTTCTCAGACCTACTTCCCGGGAATCTTGTCGTCGATCCCCTTGATGTAGAAGTTCATGCCGAGGATCTGGGTATCCTCGAGATGATCGCCGCCCTTGCATTCGACGTCCTTGCCGTCCTGCGCGACGACGGGACATTTGAATGGATGCAGCTTGCCGGCCGTGATGGCGGCCTGGGTGTCCTCCGCCATCTTCTTCACGTCGTCAGGCATGTTGGTGTAGGGAGCCATCTCGAACATCTTGCTTTCGAGGCCGCCCCAAGTGTCTTCCGACTTCCAGGTGCCGGCGAGCTCGGCCTTGACGCGCTCGATGTAGTAGGGCGCCCAGGTGTCGAGGATCGAGGTGAGCTGCGCCTTGGGACCAAACTTGATCATTTCGGAGTCCTGGCCGAACGCGAGCTTGCCGCGTTCGCCCGACACCTGCATTGCGGCCGGGCTGTCGGTGTGCTGCATGATGATATCGGCGCCCTGGTCGAGCAGCGCCTTGGCCGCATCGGCTTCCTTGCCGGGATCGAACCAGGAGTTCACCCAGATGATCTTGACCTTGATGTTCGGATTGATGGTCTGGGCGCCCAGCATCGTCGCGTTGATGCCCGACACGACCTCCGGAATTGGGAAGGAGCCGATGTAGCCGAGCACGCCGGCCTTCGACATCTTGGCCGCGATCTGACCCTGGATGTAGCGGCCCTGGTACCAGCGCGCCGAATAGGTCGACATGTTCTTGTCACGCTTGTATCCCGAACAATGCTCGAAATGCACATTGGGATATTTTTTCGCGACCTTCAGCGTCGGATCCATGTAGCCGAACGAGGTGGTGAAGATCAGCTTGTTACCGGCGCGCACGAGTTGCTCGATCGCGCGTTCGGCGTCCGGTCCTTCCGGCACGTTCTCGAGGAACGTCGTTTCGATCTTGT
Organism: Bradyrhizobium ivorense; assembly: GCF_900696085.1. Taxonomy (GTDB): domain Bacteria; phylum Pseudomonadota; class Alphaproteobacteria; order Rhizobiales; family Xanthobacteraceae; genus Bradyrhizobium; species Bradyrhizobium ivorense. The sequence goes on along the minus strand of NZ_CAADFC020000004.1, from coordinate 1,186,859 downwards.
CGCCAAGTTCCTTCACCAGGGCTTGCCGAGCCTGTTCGTGCTGATAGGTCCAGCCGAGGTCGCCGACCGGTCCGAGATAGATAAAGCCGACCTTCAATTTGTCGGCGGCCCAGGCGCCGCTATTGATGCATCCGGCCAGGAGAACCGCTGCGGCCGCTGCAAATAACGTTCTCTTCATCTCAATCTCCAAACGGGGAAACCATAGTTCGGAACGTGGGCGCCCCATCGCGGCACGTCCCGACTTCAAGCTAGCGGTCCGGCACGAATACGGTTCCGAGCGCGGCGGGCGCCGTCGAGCCGCCGGTGCGCGCGCGCGAGAGCAGAACCAGAACGATAATGGTCGCGAGATAGGGCAGCGACGACATGAACTGTGAGGGAATTCCGATGCCGGCGCCCTGTGCGTGGAGCTGAAGAATGGTGACGGCGCCAAACAGGTAGGCTCCGACGACCAGCCGGGCCGGCCGCCAACTCGCAAAAACGGTCAGCGCAAGCGCGATCCACCCGCGTCCTGCGGTCATGCCGGGAATGAAGAAAGGGGTGTAGGCAAGCGGCAGATAGGCTCCGGCAAGCCCGGCGCAGGCACCTCCGAACATCACCGCATAGAGCCGAATCCGCAGAACCGGATAGCCGAGCGCATGGGCGGAGATGTGGTTGTCGCCGCAGGCGCGCAAGATCAGCCCGGCACGCGTCCGATACAGGAACCACCAGACGCCGACCACCAGGGCGATCGAAAGATAGATAAATCCGTCCTCCCCGAACAGGATGCGCCCAGCCAGCGGAATATCGCTGAGGCCCGGAATGTGGAGGTGCGGTGCAGGCGTGATGCGTTCGCCGACGAAGCCCGCGCCGATCAGGCCGGACAGCCCGATCCCGAGGATGGTCAGCGCGAGGCCGGTCGCGACCTGATTGACCGCGAGCCCGAGCGCCATCAGCGCAAAGATCAGCGACATCAGGATGCCGGCAACCATGCCGCAGAGTGCGCCGACGATGATCGAACCGGAGAGCCAGGCGCCGCCGAAGCCGCAGGCGGCACCGACGATCATCATGCCTTCGACGCCGAGGTTGAGCACACCCGAGCGCTCGGTCACGAGCTCGCCGGTAGCTGCGAGCAGCAGCGGCGTGGAGGCCGCCAGCACCGACAGGATGATGGCCTCAATGAGCCCCACTTTGCACCTTTGGCGATGTGGAAATAAGCCGAAAGCGGTAGAGGATCAGGGAATCGCAGGCGAGCACGTAGAACAGCAGGATGCCCTGGAACACCTTGGTGACGTCCAACGGGATTTTCATCGCGATCTGGGCCTGCTCGCCGCCGATAAAGGTCAATGCGAGGAATAATCCTGCAATTAATATTCCAATTGGGTTCAGCCGCCCGAGAAAGGCGACGATGATCGCCGTGAAGCCATAGCCCGGCGAAACGCCTGGCTGCAGATGGCCGACTGGGCCCGCCACCTCGATGATGCCGGCGAGCCCGGCCAGCGCGCCGGAGATTGCAAAGGTCAGCAGCACCAGCTGGTTGGCGTTGAACCCGCCGAACCGCGCTGCCCGCGGCGCGGCGCCGACGACCCGGATCTCGAAGCCCTTGATGGTCCTGCCGAGCAGCACCGCGCCGGCGGCCACCACGAGCAGTGCGATGATCGAGCCAAGATGCAGCCGGCCGCCTTCGATCAGGGTCGGCACGGTCGCCACCGGATCGAACTCGGCCGTGGTCGGGAAGTTGAAGCCCTGCGGATCACGCCAGGGGCCGCGCACGAGATAGTCCAGCAGGAGGTCGGCGACATAGACCAGCATCAGCGAGGTCAGGATCTCGCTGGCGCCGAACCGCACCTTGCAGATCGCCGGAATCAGCGCGTAGAGCGCGCCCGCGACCGCACCGAGCACCAGCATCGCCGGCAACACCCAGTGGCCGGCATCGGTGCCCTGGGTCTTCACCGCGAGCCAGCTTCCGGCGACCGCGCCGATCAGGAATTGGCCCTCGGCGCCGATATTCCAAGCGTTGGCGAGATAGCACAACGACAGGCCGATCGCGATCATGACCAGCGGCGTCGCCTTGACTGCGATTTCCTGCAGCGAGTAGCCGTCGGTGAGCGGATCGATGAAGTAGACGGCGAGCGCGGCAATCGGATTCTTGCCGAGCACCGTGAACACGATGCAGAGGGTGAGGATCGTCAGCCCGATCGCGATCAGCGGTGAGATCAGCGCGATCGTGGTCGAGCGCTCGGCGCGCTTCTCAAGCACGAGTTGCATGAGCTGTCTCCGCCGCTTCAATGCTGCTGCCGCCCATCAGCAGGCCAAGTGTCTCGCGGCTGGCCTCGCGGGTTGGCACTGGGACCGACAAGCGGCCATGGAACATCACGGCGATGCGGTCGGTGATTTCGGCGAGTTCATCGAGGTCCTGGCTCGTCACCAGCACCGCGGCGCCGCCCGCGGCAAGGTCGAGCAGGGCCTGCCGGATCACGGCGGCCGCACCCGCGTCGACGCCCCAGGTCGGCTGGTTCACGATGAGCACGACGGGATCGCGGAGGATCTCGCGGCCGACGATAAATTTCTGCAGGTTGCCGCCCGACAGGCTCGCCGCTTCCGGATCGCGCTTGGCCTTGCGCACGTCGAAGGTCTCGGTGGTGAGGTCGACGGTCTTCAGGGTAGCTGCGGTGTTCACGAAGCCATGAAGCACCATGTTGCCGATGGCATGGCCGGTGAGGAGGGCGTTTTCCGACAGCCGCATGCGCGGTGCCGTACCGTGGCCGAGCCTTTCCTCCGGGATGAAGGCGGCTCCCAGCCGGCGGCGCTTGGTGATCGACAGATGTCCCGCCGCGTGTCCGTCGATCACGATGGTGCCCGGGTCTTTCGCCAGCCGTTCGCCTGAGAGGGCTGCGAACAATTCGTCCTGTCCGTTACCGGCTACACCGGCAATACCCAGTATTTCGCCACCGCGGAGCTCGAACGAGATGTGCTCGAGGCGCACACCATGCGGATCGTCGGGCGCGAGGCTGAGATCGTTGACCAGCAGGCGGGGCACGGTGATCTGCCGGCTCGCTGCCGCCTTCACCTCCTTGATCTCGCCGCCGACCATCATGCGTGCGAGCGACGCCGCCGTCTCGGCCTTCGGGTTGCAGGTCTCAACCTTCCGCCCGCCGCGCAGGATCGTTGCGGTGTCGCAGAGCCGTTTCACCTCTTCGAGCTTGTGGCTGATGTAGAGAATCGCTCGACCTTCGGCCTTGAGCCGGTCCAGGACGGTGAAAAGCTGGTCGGCCTCCTGCGGCGTCAGCACGGCGGTGGGCTCGTCGAGGATCAGGAACTGCGGAGTCTGCATCAGTGCGCGCACGATCTCGATACGCTGCCGCTCTCCGACCGAGAGCTGCCAGACTTCTCGCTTCGGATCGAGTGGAAGCCCGTAGGTGCGGGACACCTGCTCGAGCCGCGCCGAGATGTCCCTGAAGGCCTCCTTGCCGTCGAGGCCGAGCGCGACATTCTCTGCGACCGTCAGATTGTCGAACAGCGAGAAATGCTGGAACACCATGCCGATGCCGTGTGCGCGCGCATCCGAAGGACCCGACAGCACGATGGTCCGGCCCTGCCAGCGGATCTCGCCCTCGCTCGGCTGGATCAGGCCGTAGATCGCTTTGACCAGCGTCGATTTTCCGGCGCCGTTCTCGCCGAGCAGTGCATGGATCTGCTGTGGCCGGATTTCGAGATCGATCTTGTCGTTGGCGAGAAACGTACCGTAGCGCTTGGTCAGGCCGACCGTCTGCAGAAGCGGCGTTGCACCTGTGTGCTGCGCGGCAGATGTCGTGTCTAGCATCCCGGGATGTCGCATGCGTGAGGAGAGCAGGCAGCAATAGTGGGCCAGTTTTGCCGCACGCGTAAGTAGGGAAAAAGCGCCATTGCTTGCTTAAGCCTTCGGCAGGATTGAGCCTTTTCCGTAGATTTGCAGGGCGTTGGTCGTTCGGGCCACCATTCAGTGCGGTATGCGTTGTTGCAGAACTGCAACTGTCGATTCCAATTCGAATTGGGGTAGTCAGCGATGACGCGAAGTTGAGCAGGGCGCAATTGCGCGATTCCTGCGGATTTTACGCACGCCAGGCAGCGCCCTCCGCGGTGCGCGGAAATGTCGCGGAAATCGAGCAATGATGGGCATAATTCGAAAATTTCTGAATTTCATCGAAACCGAATTTCGCAACGATCGACGCTGACAAAACCGGTCGGGCTCGGCCGATCTCGCGGAGGCTGTTGATCAAACGCGCGTCAGCACGTGGAAAAACTTCAGGCTTCCCGTTCGCCCCGAAGCTGCGCAACGCTGTTGCGGAAGCAACGAACTCCTTGCGCTTCACTCTGGGGGTCTTTCACGATGTTCAACATTCGCCGAACCTTGTCGGCCGCTGTCTTGTCATTGGGGTTGGTACCGGCCGCCAATCTCGCGAGCGCCGCTGATCTGCCGGTCAAGGCGCCCAAGCCGCCCAAGCCGCCCGCCGACTTGCCCTTTTTCTTGGTCGTCGACAATCGCGTGACCTACTCCTACATTTTCTCCGGCACCGATCCGGGCGTATTTTCCGTCCGTCCTGACGGCAGCATCGATGGAAAGACCGCCAAGCAGGTCTATTCGTTCACGCACTTCGACATCTGGGCCTACGGCCAGAACTTCTTCACGATCTCGATGTACAAGTCGGACCACAACGACCCGGCATCGCCGTGTTCGAATGTCGGTGTAACCATCACCGGAGCTCCAGCAACCTGCGCCGGCGCCACCGAAATTTATGGCCTGTTCCGATCCACCTTCGGCTGGAACCAGATCTTCAACACGAAGGCGTTCAGCATGGGACCGCTGAACAATATCTCGTTCGAAGTCGGCATGGACGCCAACACGGAGAACAACTTCCTCGCGCCCGCCAAGCGTGACGTCGTCGCCGGTCTGCAGTTCGAGTTCAACCTTCCCTATAAGGGTTACATCAACGTGGCGCCGTTGATGTACTACGAGTTCGCCAATCACAACGCGTTCGACCAGTGCGGTCTGTTCGGGCCGGGTGTGGCTGGCGTGACCTGCATCAGCGACGGCAATACCAAATTCAAGCCGACCTGGGCCGTCGAAGTGAACTACTACATGGATCTCGGCTTCCTGCCCGAGAACATGCAGTATTTCTCGATCAGTGGCCGCGCCGGCTGGTACGGCAAGAAGGGTACCGAGAACGAACCGATGGCGTTCAATCCGGTCACCAACATCAGCACCGCGGTGGAGCTCAACTCCGAGCCGATCCGTTTGACCTTCGACGCGAGCAAGGCGTTCTGGGGACCGAAGTACTCGCACTTCGTGGACGTCTGGGTCGCCTATCGCTATTGGCAGAACAAGTTCGGCCTCGACCACGCCAAGAGCGTTGTCTGTAATGTCGCGCCGGGCGTCAGCAACAATTCCTGCACCGAGGAATCGCTCTATTCCGGTATCTCGGTGAAGTTCTGATCCACCTGACCCGTTCCGTCGGTGGATCCCCGGTGGCGCCGCGACACACCGCGGCGCCACTTTCACGTTCCCGCACGGCGGGGTTCTGGCCGCCGGAGCCGCTGCGCGACTATCGGGTCCAGGCGCCCTCGTGCACGATCGCGGCTTCCTCTTCAAGCAACGGGCCGACAACCTCGGTCTTGCGTTGACCGCTGTCGAACACGTTGCGACACGGCAGGTCGAGCGTCGGATTGTCGGGGTGATTGCCGGTCAGTTCGCGCAGCCGCTGCTCGCCCAGTCCGTAGACCACGCGGCCGATGCCTGCCCAATAGATTGCGCCGGCGCACATTGCGCAGGGCTCGGCGGATGAATAGAGCGTCGCGGCCGCCAGCACTTCGGGGGACAGCGTCGTACATGCCACGGTCGCCAGCAGTCGCTCGGCATGGGCCGTGCCGTCGCGCGACGGCATGAAGCCGTTCTCGGCCTCGAGCAGGAGGCTGCCGTTCCGATCGACGAGAACGGCCCCGAACGGATGATTGCCATGGCTGACCGCCCGGCGCGCGATCGTGAACGAATGTCTGAGAAAGCGCTCGTCGTCACGCGCTTGATTGGAGTGGTTCGTCCCAGTCATGAAACATCTCCTTGCCGCCGCAAACCGATCGCCAAGCCAGGGGAGCAGGATTGTGAGCGGCCCTATTCTCTGGCGCAGCGCCCTACGATGCCACCATCGTCAGCGATGCCAAGTCCGCTGACCGATCCCCTTTGCAAATCTCCACAATTGGTGGAGCAGGAAGGCAAGACCGTCGATTGGCTGCGCGGTCTCGCGTCTGGTCGTGCCTGAAAGCTGTTGCTCCAGATTGCGAGCAAAGTCCGCGGTCAGGCGGGCCGCGAGGTTCCGTACCAATCCGTCGCGCGCGATCTGGGCCAAGATGCCTCGCAGGCTGTAGCCGATCGATAGTTCGACGCGGGTTGCGGCCCCGGCATCGATGGCAGCGAGGCGGTAGCGGATTTCGCCTGAGGTCGAGGACCGGCTGCGCTGGTCGTCACCGGTTCCGACGATCCGGCCCGACATCGTATCGGGATCGCGCGCGATCCTGGCGGCGCCGCGGAAGGTCGCGGAAATCGGACCGAGCTTGACGCGAATCTGGCCCTCGACATGCTCCGCCGTCGGGGTACCGGTCAGCGAAACGCCGCGAAGGCAGGCTGCAACCCGCTTGATGTCGCCGAACATCGCAAATACTTCCCCGATGGGGGCGGCGATGGTGAAACTCTCCTCGAAAGTCCTGTCAGGCGCGAACTCCGGAATTGCTACTTTGCGGCTCGGGCCTTCTTTCGGCTCGACAGCGGCCGCCGGTCGGATCGTCGCCGGACCTCCGATGGCTGCGCCATTGCCGGATCCCACAGGTCCAAGTTGCTCGCGGCCCGCACCCGGCACAGGCCGGATGCCGCGCTTGCGTCTGTCCTCAATGACCGAGTGCACGGCGCGGACGATCCCGACATAGCCGGTGCAGCGGCAGAGATTGCCGCTCAAGCCAACGCGGATCGCGTGGTCGTCGGCGGCTTCGAGGCGCAGCACGAGATCGCGCGCCGAGATCAGCATCCCCGGCGTGCAATAGCCGCATTGCAAAGCGTGCTCGCGGGTGAATGCAGCGCGAAGTTCGGCTGCGATCTCATCCCTGTCGAGGCCTTCGATTGTGGTGATGCGAGCGCCGGCGCAGGCGGCTACAAAGGTGATGCAGGACCGTGCCGGCATGTCGTCGATCAGCAGCGTACACGCCCCGCAGACACCATGCTCGCAGCCGAGATGCGTGCCGGTGAGGTCGAGATGGTCACGCAGGAAGTCGGCGAGATGCGTGCGCGGTGCGACGGATGCCTTCACGGTACGCGCATTGACGTTGATGTCGATTGTCGTCACGCCGCCGCCTCGTCGATCGCCCGGCGCAGCACCGTGACATGGATGTGGCGGTCGGCAGGGCTCGTCATCCCGGCCTGAGCCAGGAGCGCATCTGCAGCGTGGGCGTCGAACTGTTGCCTGAAATTGTGGGTGATGCGGCCGCCGAACAGCTCCGCTGCGTCGACAAGGAAGATCGGTGCGGCCTCGACGGCGCCGATCACTACACGCGTTGTACCCAGCTCCGGATCGATCATCACGGCGGCGATCGCATGCGCAAACTCGCCCGGCTTGCGGCAGGCCTTGACGTAACCCCAGCGGGCCGAAGCGCGCATCACAGGCACGCGCACGGCCTCGACGATCTCACCCGCCTGCAGCACCGATTCCAGCGCGCCGGCGATGAAATCCTCGACGGCAAGGTCGCGGACACCGTGTGCGCTGCGCAGCGTTACCTTTGCGCCAAGAGCGGGAAGGGCCGAAACCCAGTCCGCGGCCGGATCGGCATGACTGAGCGAGCCGCCGATCGTGCCGCGGTTGCGCACGGCGCGGTAGGCGATGGCGCTGGCCACCCGCTGCATGGCGCCGCGCGTGACGTCGGGGATACGCCCGTCCTCGATGTCGCCGTGGGTCACGCAGGCGCCGATCACGAGTTCGTCGCCGCGGCGCTCCGCCTGTTTCAGCTCGGCAAGCCCCGAGATGTCGATGATCAACTCGGGCTGGACAAGGCGGAGGTTCAGCATTGGGCCGAGCGACTGGCCGCCCGCCATGATTTTCGTCGATTCGCCTGCCTCCGCCATGAGCGCGATTGCCGCCTTCAGGTCGGCAGGACGTTCGTAGGCAAAGGGAGCTGCCTTCATGCGGCCGGTCTTTCCGCCTCGCGTGCCGCGAGAACGGCTTCCACGATCCGCCGCGGCGAGATCGGCGAGTGCAGAAGCTCGACGCCGAGCGGCCGCAACGCATCGTTGACGGCATTGGCGATCGCAGCCGGCGGCGCGATGGCGCCGCCTTCACCGATGCCCTTGACGCCGAACATGGTGTAAGGCGAGGGGGTCTCCATGTGATCGAGCCGCGGCGCCGGGACTTCCGTCGGCCCAGGGAGCAGGTAATCCGCAAGCGTTGTCGCAAGCGGCTGGCCTGCACCGTCGAACGGCATTTCCTCGTAGAGCGCAGTGCCGATGCCTTGTGCGAGGCCGCCAAAGATCTGGCCGTCGACGATCATCGGATTGACCAGCACGCCGCCGTCCTCGACGATGACGTAGTCGAGCAACTCGACTTCGCCGAGATCGGGGTCTACCGCAACGGCGACGGCATGCACGGCATAGCTAAAAGTGCCGCTGTCGCGGCGCGGCTTGTAGCCGCTGGTGGACTCCAGGCCTGCCGGATCGACGTCGGGCGGCAGGTCTTGCGGCCGGCGGTACCAGGTATGCGCGATCTCGGAAAGCGCGATGCTGCTGTTCGGTCCGCACACGCGGCCGTCGCACAGCGAGACTGAGGCGGGATCAAGCTGCAGGAGCTTGGCGCCGATGCGCTTCGCACGCTCGGCGATTTCCGCGCAGGCCGTCCCAACCGCGCCGCCTGCCATCACCATCGCGCGCGAGCCCCACGTCCCGGTCGAATAGGGGGTCAGTGCGGTGTCGCCGTGGATCACCCGCACTTTGGCGGTGTCGATACCGAGAATTTCGTGCGCGACCTGCGCCAGAGTGGTCTCGAGGCCCTGGCCGTGCGAATGCACGCCGACCCGGATCTCCAGCCCGCCATCCGGCGTCATGCGCGCGGTGGCCTGTTCATGACCTGGCACCATCGGAATGCCCCAACCGGCATAGACGGAGGTGCCGTGCGCGGCCTGCTCGCAATAGACCGAAAGACCCAGGCCGATCAGCCGCCCGTCGACCTCCTTGAGACGCTGGCGCTCGCGCCACGAGGCGACGTCGATCGTCGCAACGGCGCGCCTGATGGCTTGGGGATAATCGCCGCTGTCGAAGTGCTTCCTGGTGATGTTGTCGAACGGCATTTGCTCAGGCCGGACCAGATTACGCAGCCGCACTTCCGCGGGCTCGAGCCCTGCTTCTCTTGCCACCGCGTCGAGCATCAACTCCAGCGCGAAGCAGACCCCGGTTCGGGCCACACCGCGATAAGGCAGGATCGGGCACTTGTTGGTTGCGACCGAATATGTCCGGCAGCGATAGGCAGGCATGCGATAAGGCCCGGGCAGGATACTCGCGACTTGCGCAGCTTCCAGACAGGCCGAGAAGGGATAGGAGGAATAGGCCCCGGAATCGACGATCGCCTCGCAATCGATGCCGCACAAGGTGCCGTCGCGGTCGGCATAGACGGTGATGTTGTAGTGGTGTTCGCGGCAGTTGGCGCTGGCGGTCAAGTGCTCGCGTCGATCCTCGATCCAGCGGACGGCAAGGCCCTTTTGCATCGCAAGCCATGCCAGGCATACTTCCTCGGGCAGCAGGATTCCCTTGTGCCCGAATCCGCCACCGATATCGGGTGAAACGATGCGGATGCGTCCTTGCTCGATGCCGAGACAATCCGACAGGCCGTTGCGCACGATATGCGGCATCTGCGCGCCGGTGTAGAGCGTGAGCTGGTCGAGGCGGTGATCGAAGCTTGCGACCACGCCGCGTCCCTCGAGCGGGGACATGCATTGCCGTGCCGTCGATATTTCACGCGTCACCTTGATGGGGGCGTCGAGCGCAGGGGCGATGTCGACCTCGAACAGGGTTTCGAGGAAGACATTGTCGCCCCAATGCTCGTGAACCAGTGCGGTTCCGGCCTCGCGCGCCTTGCACATGTCGTGCACGGCGGGCAGCGGTTCGAGCTCGAGCCCGACGCAGGCCGCGATATCTTCAGCTTCTGCCCTTGTCGGCGCCACGCACATGGCGACGAGCTCACCAACATGCCGAACTTTTCCGGTCGCGAGCACCGGCTGTTCCGAGCTCTTGAATCCCGGCAGCCCGGACACGGCGCGGATCGGTGCGACGCCGGTGAGATCGGCTGCCGTGAACACGACATCGGAAAACCGCTCCGGCACGTGAATGGCCTTGATGTGCGCATGTGCCAGCGGACTGCGAACGAACGCGACGTCCTTCAGCCCGGCAATGCGGATATCGGCCACATACTGTCCGCGCCCGCGCAGGAAGCGGTCGTCCTCCTTGCGCGGCAATCGCGCACCGACGCCCTGACCGCCGCCAGCGGTCACGCCCGAAGCGGAAACGCACTCGACGTCAGACATTCTTGCTCGCCCCTGCTTGAGCCGGCATGAAGCGGTCAGGCCGCCACGGCCTGCGGAAGGATGGGCGCGACAGCGTCGTGGCGGACGCCGGCGCGCAGGCAGAACACCGGCTGCAACAGCCGGTCGGCGACCACTTCGGTCTTCTCATTGTCGCGCAGGACATGGCGGCCCGGCTTCTCGGCGAGCACGCTCACATCGGCCTCCATGCCGGGCTTGAGCGCACCAATCCGACCGGAAAGGCCGAGCATCTCGGCCGGATTCGAAGTCACCATCGGGACCACCTGCTCCAAGGTGAGGCCGAGCGCCATCATCGAACTCATCGCCTGCACCAGGCTGAATTTCGCCTGGCCGGCGAAAGGATGGTTCTCGTCGTCGGCGTGCTCTTCGGGTGTGCCGGCCGGTGCCGGCACATGGGTGTTGTAGCCGTGAATGTCGGCACCAAGCGTGGTCGGCACGATCCCGGAGGCAATCGCCTTGCGCGCGAGGCGGTAGGAGAAGTGGCTGCCGTGGCCGACATCGACGCGCAGCCCGCGGTCGAGTGCGGCCTGGATCACCGGATGCACGTCGCCCTCTCGATTGACGAAGCCGCCGGGGTGCCGCGTGAAGGGATGCGCCAGAATGTCGCCGGAACGCAGCAGCGGGATCACACGCTCCAGGATAGTGTCGACATTCTCGCCGTTGGTGCCGCTCTCCGGCAGGCCCCACAATTGTCCGAAATGTACGTAGACCGGGAGATCGGCGCGGCGCCCGATCTCCGCCGCCATCTCGATGACGCGGATGCCCCAACGCGCGAAGCCGCCGATCTCGGCATGGGCTTTGATGCCGCGGACGAGGTCGCGGTTCGCGGTCGCGGCCTTCACGGTGGCGTCGATATCGACGCAGTCGGGCCGGTAGAGGTTCGGATAATAATGTCCTTCCAGTCCACCGACGAGATAGGCCGAGAGGAAGGCGTAGGTGCGCGATGACGATTTCTCGGCAATGAAGTGACGAAAGCCGGGGAGGGTCATGCAGGAGGGGCCGCCCTGGTCGACCAGCGTGGTGACGCCGGACTGCACGCCGACCATGTCGGCGTTCATCCCGAAACGGCCGGTGACATACTGATAGACATGGGCGTGGGTGTCGATCAGTCCCGGCAGCACGATCATACCGCTCACGTCGACGATTTCCCGCGCGCTGCTCGGCAGGATATCCGATTGCACCGCGGCGATCTTGCCGTCGCGGATGGCGACGTCCTTCACGCCATCGAGGCCGGAGGCGGGATCGATGACGCGGCCGCCGCGCAGAAGCAGGTCGAAGCTGGTGCTCACCGACATCGCCGATCTCCTCTCCCGTCAGCGGCGTCCGCCGCCATGTAATTGCGAAGTATACTTCGTATTTTCTTACACCAGTTTCCGTGGCATAGACAGCTTCAAATTCATGCAGGCGGCACAGCACCGCGCCGAGGAACGAACCGGATGGCAGCAAGAAGCGGAAAGACCAAAGGCCTGTGGCCGCTCGAGGAGCGGCCGGGTTACCTGATCCGGCGGCTGCATCAGATCCACGTCGCCTTGTTCCAGGAAAGGTGTGCAGCGTTCGAGATCACGCCGCTGCAGTACAGCCTCCTCACCGCGCTCGCGAAGCGCGGAACCGCCGATCAGACGACCTTGGCTGCTGACATCGCGCTGGATCGCACGACGACCACGGGAGCGCTTAAGCGGCTGCAATCGCGTGGCTTTGTTGATCGCGCAACCGCACGCCATGATCGTCGGTCGCAGCTCTGCCGCTTGACCTCAGCCGGCGCCGCGTTGCTGCGCAAGATGGAGAGATCGGCGAGAGCGGCCCATCTGGAAACCGTGGCCGGTCTCGGCAAGGCGGACCAGAAGCGCTTCGTCGTCATGATGCAGAGGATCGTGGCGGCGCACTCGGGAACTGCCGGTGCTTCAGATGCAGTTGATTGATCCGATCTCCGTCGTGGTCGCGCGGCTATTATCTGTGCAATCTGCCTCAAAAGCGGCAGTGCGGACCTTGGCGAGGCCGCGCCGACGAGACTGCATGCGGATAATTACGAAGCATGCTTCGCATTCCTGATTGGTCAAAATCGACCGCGGCGAGCGATTCATCTTATTGTCCCTGTGTTTCGCAGGACGATTTGGCTGGAAAGCCCGCGCACGCTGTCGCCGGACGCGCAGGGACCCATCTGGCATGTCCCTTGCTCCAATTCTCCAGACGTTGAGTTGGTCGGACGAAATCCCGGGACAGCCAGACGTGGCAACTCCGGTCGATACCAATTCCGGGGTTTTGGAAGGCCAGTGTGGAGTTGGCGATGGACTGTCTCGAACCACAACCGGCAACACTGGCCGTCACCGCATCGCGGCCGCGCCCAGCGATCATCCGCAGATCTACCGGGAGGACCAGCTGATGTCGGCCTGTTCGGAGGCGGTTGCACGGCGTTTTGGTGATGGTGGCCCTTCGGGTGCGGGGGCCGAAGAGAGTGATCTGATTTGCCGCGTCTTGTCGCGGAAAACCGTGCGGCGCTACAGCGACAGGATGCCGGCCGAGGCGCTGCTTGACCTGCTCGTCGCCTGCGCCCTCAGTGCCTCGGCGAAATCCGATTTCCAGCAGGCCTCGATCCTGCGCGTGCGCGATCCTGAGAAGCGCGCCGCCATCGGCAAGCTGTTTCCTGCGATGCCGTGGATCGGGATCGCGCCGGTCTTCTTCGTCTTCTTAGGCGACGCCAGGCGCTTGCAACGCATCGGCGAGATGCGCGGCAAGCCTGTCGAGAACGGAACGCTGGAAGGCCTCTTCAACGCCAGCATCGACGCGGCGCTCGCCATGCAGACCATGATCCTGTCGGCTGAATCAGTCGGCCTCGGGGTCTGCCCAATCAGCGTGCTCCGCAACGAGATCGACGGCGTCGCCGGCATCCTCGGCCTGCCCAACCTCGTCTTTCCCGTCGCCGGGCTCTGTCTCGGCTATCCGCAAGCTGAGGGCCATGTGAGCCTGCGGTTGCCGCGTGGCGTGACGGCGCATAGCGACAGCTATGACGATAGCGGGCTCGCGGCCGCTATTGACGATTACGACCGGAGACGAGACGCGCTGCACGCGATCCCGAAGGAGCAGCAGCGCGCCAACGCCGAGTTCGGCGAAGCTGCCTTCTACGGCTGGTCGGAAGACAAGGCGCGTCAGGCAGCAAAGGCTGAAGGTGCGGCGTTTCCGCCCTATCTGCGTGCCCACGGATTTAGCTTGGACTGATCTTTGAATGATAAGCCAACGAAAGGGAGACTCATGATGACGACCTGTTCGCTTGCTCGCGTCAATTCGATCTCGGGACGCCTGACGCTGAGCCTCCTGGCCGCGCTCACTGTCATACCCCTGCTTGCCGGGAGTGCCCAGGCCGGCAGCCTCGACGAGATCAAGAAGCGCGGATTGATCGTCGCGACCGAGGATGATTTCCGTCCCTTCGAGTTTGTAAAGGACGGCAAGCCGACCGGCTTCGACAACGAACTGATCGAGGACCTGCGCAAGTCCGCCCCATTCGAGATCAAGCAGCAAATCCTGCCCTGGACCGGCATCCTCGCCGGCGTGAGCACCGGCAAATACGATGTGGCCATTACCGCCGCGATCATCACCAAGGAGCGCAAGCAATCGCTCGATTTCACGAGCCCGATCGCCGACGCCACGCACTATTATGTCAAGCGCAAGGACGACAAGAGCATCGCTGCGATCAAGGACCTCAACGGCAAGACGGTGGGTGTCCAGGCGGGCAGCGCCCTGCTGGCGCGGTTGCCTGAACTCGGAACGTTGCTGGAGAAGGAGGGCGGCAAGCTCGGCAAGGTCGTCGAATATACGTCATATCCGGAAGCTTATCAGGATCTGGCGCTCGGCCGCGTCGACTATGTCGTCAACACGATCATCAATCTGCAGACCCTGGTCACCGAGAAGCCAGGCGTCTTCGAACTGGGACAGGCCGTGTCCGGAAAATCGTTCCCGGCTTGGGCGGTGGCCAAGGGCAACACCGAGCTGCTCGAATTCCTGAACGGCTTCATCGCCAAGGAGAAGGAGAACGGCCGGTTCGCCGAACTGCAGAAGAAGTGGTTCGGACAATCGTTCCCCGATCTGCCGGTTTCGTTTCAGCCCGAGTTCTGACGTTTCGGGCGCGGTTGATCGGTCATGACCGGTGGCGACATATTGGCCATGCTTGGGGGTGCCGTGGTGACAGTGACATTGTCGCTCGTCGGCATCCTGATCGGTCTGCCGATCGGGCTGGGCCTCGCGGTGCTGCGCTGGGCCGACGTGCCGGTCATTGCGCGCATCGTCGCCGTCTATGTCAGCATCCTGCGCGCAACCCCGCTCGTGACCCTGCTGCTTCTGTTGTTCTTCGCGCTCCCCAATATCGGGATCGCGATCGGACCGATCTCGGCCGCCATCCTCGCGCTGGTGATGAATACGGCGGCGTTCAACTGCGAGGTCTGGCGCGCGTCGCTGATGAATTTCCCCAGAGATCAATATGAGGCCGCGCAGTCGGTCGGCATGACCGCTGCACTGCGCTTTCGCCGCATCGTGTTGCCGCAGATCGCGCGCGCGAGCCTGCCCGGCCTCGTCAACGAGATGTCGCTCTTGATCAAGGTGACGCCGGTGCTGGCGGTGGTGGGCGTCGTCGACATCACGCGGGCGGCGGTGCGGATCGGCGCCGAGACCTACGATCCGCTGCCGCCGTTCCTGGTCGCGGTGGCGCTCTATGCGCCGATCGTGTTTGCGCTTGTCTCGCTGCAGCGCTGGATCGAGCGGCGCCAGCTGATGGCCGAGGCGGCCGCATGATCCACGATTTCGGCGTTGTATGGAGCGAACGCGCCCTGCTGCTGAGTGGGCTCGGCAACACCACGGTCCTGTCGGTTCTGTCGGCTGCGGCCGCGCTCCTGATCGGATTCGTCCTGACGCCGGCCTTGATGTCGAAGCAGCGCTGGCTTGCCGGCGTCGCGCACGGCTTTGTCGACGGCATGCGCTGCGTCCCGTTCCTGCTGTTCGCCTATATCGTGTATTACGGGCTGCCGTCGCTCGGAATCAGGCTGGACAACTGGACCTCCGGTCTCGTCGCCCTGACGATCTACAACGCCGCCTATATGGCCGAGATATTGCGCGGTGCCTGGATGGCACAGCCGCGCGAGCCGATCGAGGCCGGGGTCGCATTCGGCTTTACCAACGTCGCGCTGTTCCGCCGCATCGTGCTTCCGCCGCTGCTGCTTGCCGCCGGGCCCGTGATCGGCAACCAGATGATCCAGATCATCAAGGACAGCGCATTCCTGACCATCATCGCCCTGCCGGAGCTGACCCACGCCGCAAGCTCGATCCAGTCTCGGCATTATGTGCCGTTCGCGGCCTTCATCACCGCGGTGTTTCTCTATTGGGGCCTGTGCCTTGTGATCGAGGCGGGCGTCGGCTCCATCGACCGCCTGGCCGCGGCGAGACGCTAGGTATCCGAGATGACAGTGGCGAGCAGGGTTCTCGACGTGGCCGGGGTATCGAAGCGCTTTGGCGCGCTCGAGGTGCTCTCGGACATCAGCTTTCAGGTCGCGAAAGGCGAGACGGTCTGCGTGCTCGGTCCATCCGGCTCGGGGAAATCGACGCTGCTCCGCTGCATCAATTGGCTCGAGCGGCCCGACGCCGGCCAGATCTATCTGAACGGCGCGCAAATCGGCGTCAATGGAGCCGGGCTGGTCATGAACGACCGCGAGCTGTCGCGGATCAGGACCCGGATCGGCATGGTGTTTCAGCATTTCGCGCTCTGGCCCCACCTCACGGTGCTGCAAAACCTGATGGAGGCGCCGGTGCAGGTGCAGAAGCGGCCGAGGTCCGAGGTGCGGGACGAGGCGCTGGAACTGCTCGCGAAGGTCGGACTTGGCGACAAGCGCGATTCGTTTCCGGCAAAATTGTCCGGAGGACAGAAGCAGCGCGTCGGAATCGCACGTGCGCTCGCGATGCGGCCCGATCTTCTCCTGTTCGACGAGCCGACCAGCGCGCTCGATCCCGAGCTTGTCGGCGAGGTGCTTGTGGTGATGCGCGAGCTCGCCCGTGAGGGCAGGACGATGGTGGTGGTGACCCACGAGATGGGATTTGCGCGCGATGCGGCGACGCGGATCCTGTTCCTCGACCGAGGGCGGGTGGTCGAGACGGCCGCGCCCGAGCCGTTCTTCTCCAGTCCCGAAACCGAGCGTGCGCGCCAATTCATCCAGCGCTACGCAGGACACGCCGCGAACGGCGGATGCTGAAGCTTGATCAAGGAGGAATGCCATGGATCCGATTTTCCATCTTTTGCCCGATGCGCCGAAGCCGGTTGCGCCCTATAGCCACGCCGTCGAGGCCGGACCGTTTGTGTTCGTGACGGGACAGCTTGCCACCGATCCCGATGATGACGCCCTTCCGATTCCGCCGGGCATCGAGGCGCAGACCCGCAAGGTGATGGACAATCTGGCGCGCGTGCTCAAGGGCTGTGGGCTGACCTTCGCCAATGTCGTTTTCGTCCGCATCTACCTGACCGATTTCAAGCGCGACTACGCCGCCATGAACGCGATCTTCTCGACATACTTTGACGAAGATCGCCGGCCCGGACGGACCACGGTCGGTGTGACCGACCTGGCGCGCGGAGGGATCATCGAGATCGACTTGATCGCCTTCAAAGCGTGAGGACCGGTGTCATGGAGACGCGCATCGAAATTCCGGCGCGCCGCGGCAAGGCTGCCTTCGTCGCCGCCGGGCAGACCATCACCGTCATCAACACCCATGGCGAGCAGGTCGTTGACACCTGGGCCTTCAACCGCGGCGATCTCGCCGAATTCATGTCGAACGAGCACACCCGGGCTCATACGCCTCATCTGGTGCCGAAACCCGGCGACATCCTGCGCACCAACAAGCGCCGGCCGATCCTGACCATGACTGAAGACACATCGGGCGGCGTGCATGACACGCTGATCGCGGCCTGCGATCGCTATCGTTACAGCTTCCTCGGTGTCGAAGGCCACCACGACAATTGCACCGACAATCTGTTTGCCGGAATGGCGGAGCTCGGCCTCGTGCCGCCGGAGGTCCCAAGCCCACTCAATCTCTTCATGAATATTCCCTGGAGCGCGGAGGGGACACTCGGCTTTGCGGCGCCGCCACGGCCGGTGCCCGGCGGCTATGTATGCCTGCGCGCCGAGATGGACCTGGTGATCGCCTTCTCAGCCTGTCCGCAGGACATCCTGCCGATCAACGGCAAGGCCGGAAGACCGGTCGAAGCACATTTCACGGTGACACGAATTTTAGCGAGTGGGTAGGAAAAGCTATCCAGATAGCTACCTGCCATTTGCGGGCAATGGCAGTGAATGAGATGCCGCGTCTGGGAATCTCACCTAGCCAGATTGCTCTCTCCGGCTCAGTTGCACCAAGCCTGCGTGGTAACCGTGTTGCGATGTTCGCGCGAAGCTTAGTGATGCGGCTTCTCGCGCTTGAGAGCGTCCTTGTTACCGGTCGGAAATTTTCTGTTGTGATACAGCTCGATCGTGCGGAGCGTCTCGTATGCCAGTACTTGGACCTCTCCCGTGTGAAGGTCAACCAGTCCGTGCTTCAGGCCGTTGCCTCAAGTAGTAATTTGAGATGGTTGCGCCTCCCCGCAACCAAATCTCTCGACCGGTGAGATGAGAAAGCCCGCCTCTCGGCGGGCTTTTTCGTATGCGCTGCGCGGCTCAATCTACGCCTGGCTGACGACGCGCAGGCGCTCGGGCTGCTCGTCGATCTTCGGGCGATCGCGGGTGCGCTCGAAGCTGGTGCATAGGAGTTCGGTCTCTTCGAGCGCGATCGGGGCGCGGTAGAGCCGGCAGACGAATTCGGCGGTGCGGCCCCTGCCGGGTGCCGGGCCGCGTTCGGCGAGGAACATGCAGTCGCGGCAGGTGCTGGCATTGAGTCGCTGATGCGCCGCGTCGAGATGATTGAGCACCCGCGTGAGGGAATCGTGCAGCCGGACGCAATCGTCATTGCCGAGCGCCGTCACTGCATTCAGCACATGATTGATCGGATCATGCTGGCTCAGGCATTTTTCGCCCTGCGGCGTCACGCAGAGCACCACCGAGCGCTTGTCTTCGTGTGACGGCTTTCTGACCAGATAGGATTTGTTCTCGAGCGTCTTCACGATCTGCGAGGCGGTGGCCTTGGTGGCGCCGATGAAGCCTGCCAGCGCGGTTGGTGTCCGCGAAAATCGGTTGGCGCGCCCGAGGAAGCGCAGCGCCATCCATTCGCGATCGCGCAGCCCGTGTTGATCGCCTTCGAAGTACCAGGCTCTCGCGGCCTGAACCAGCAGTTCGACTGCTTCGCGCGTCAAGGCCATGACCTACCTCGCCGCAATCTGCTGCGCGGCGTCCCGATGCCGCGACAGGCCATGGTTGGCGCACAGCTCGAGGTAAGCGCGACTGCCGGCGAAACCTTGCGAGCGGCGCAAAGAGCTTTGCCGCTGATCGCGCGCCGATCGCAAGGGTATTGAACGGGAGCCGCAGTGATCCTCACCGCCGGACGATGGATCCGAACTCTTCAACTGAAGCCCCTAAGTCCAAGTCTCAAGTAAACGTTTTCTGAGTTACGCCGAACGATGAATCAGCTTCCCAAGAAAAGCAAGTAAAGACGCACCTGGAAAGGTTTGAACGCAAGAGTAGTACACAGCGTTCAAGTCGTATGGCCTGCTCTTGTCACAAAACTCTTCGTCAAACGACTATACCGAAGTATGTGACAGTTCTAATGCACGCAAGTCGCTGCCTATCATTGATGCAGCGCGCTGACGGAAAACGTGCATCAACGAAGTTGGCAACCAGCGCGATCGACAATCGAAATGGAGAATTTTGCAGGAATGCGCGGACAAGGTGTATTGCGCCGGCGCTCACCAACGAGTCCAGCTGCTGTTCCGGGAAAGTGATTCGCCGGATCGCCGCGTCAGTCGGCCTTCATCGCGTCGCGCAGCTCGCGGAATGGGTCGGTGCTGGGCGGAGCCGAGGCGTTCTGCCTCATCGCGGCGTAGATCTTCGGCACAATCTCGACCGACTGGTCGAGCGCCGAATCGCGCCCGGACTGATAGCCGCCCATCAGACGAAGATCGCTGGTGTCTTCATATTTGGCGATCATGGCGCGCAGCTTGCTCACCAGCTCGCGTTCCTCGGGATCCCAGACGCAATGCGCCAGGCGTGAGACCGAGGCAAGAACGTCGACCGCCGGATAGCGCGCCTGGTCGGCAATGTGCCGGCTGAGCACGATATGTCCGTCGAGCGTGCTGCGAATCGTGTCGGCGACCGGATCATTGTGGTCATCGCCATCGACCAGCACGGAAAAAATGCCGGTGATCGTCCCCGATCCTTCCTCGCCGGGCCCGGCCCGCTCAAGCAGGCGCGGCAGATCGGTGAACACGGTCGGGGCGTAGCCGCGCGCGACCGCGGGCTCGCCGGCGGCCAATGCCACCTCACGGGAGGCATGAGCGAATCGGGTGATCGAGTCGACCACCAGCAGCACTGATTCGCCGCGGTCGCGAAAATATTCGGCGACCGCCATCGCGGTCTTCGGCGCCAGCCGCCGCATCATCGGGCTTTCGTCACCGGTCGAGACGATGGTGACGGCGCGGGCGCGGTTATGGCCGAGCACGTCCTCGATGAACTCCCGCACCTCGCGGCCGCGTTCGCCGACCAGCGCCAGCACCACGGTGTCGAAACCTTGGCTCTTGGCGAGCATCGCCAGCAAGGTCGATTTGCCGACGCCGGAGCCAGCAAAGACGCCGACGCGCTGGCCGGCGCAAATCGGCGCGAACAGATCGATCACGCGCACGCCGCTGCGCAGCGGCTTGTGAACGCGCGCCCGCTTCATGGCCGGCGGCGGCTCCGCCTCGGCCGAGACGGCGCGCGATCCCGGCACCAGCGGGCCCTGTCCGTCCAGCGGCGCGCCGAGCGCGTTGATGACACGGCCTTTCCAGCTCGGGTCCGGCGCGAAGGTCAGCGGCGGCATCCGGAAGGCGACCGAGCCCAGTCCGCCGGCAAATTGCCGGTCGAACGGCTTTGCGACGACGCCGTCGCTGTCGATGCGGACCACTTCGCCGATCTGGGTGCGATCAGCCGAATTGACGCCGATCAACTCGCCGAGGCGCACGAAGCGCGACAGGCCCGAGATCCGGAAATGCGTCGGCGCGATCTCCGAAATGGCGCCGCTGACGCTTGCCAGCGGCGTGTTCTGCTGCAGTTCCTGCAGCGCCCATTCCAGTTGCCGTAGCGCGTTCAAGAGAATTCCCCGCGTTCGCAGCGAGATTTATTTCGCGGGCTCACCCAGCGTGCGGATCGCATCCTGCAGCGAGCTCTCGGTGCCCTCTACCATCGAATTGGTGCCGTCGAAGGCGCGCGACGCCGAGATCAGCCGGGTCAGTTCGAGCATCGGATTGGCGCCCGATCCCTCCACATAGCTCTGCCGGAAACCGTCGCGGGTGAAATCGGTCACGGCGGTGGCGGCGCGATCGGGCACGACGCCGGAATTGCCGTAGCGCTCGAGATTGGCGTCGGCGGGGATCGTGAACAGGCCGATCGTGCCGACCTCGGCGCGATCCTGGGTGATCGCGCCGTTGCGCGCGATCGAGATCGGCCCGCCGTTCGGGTCGAGCGTGATCTGGGCGCCGCCGGAATCGACGACGGGAAAGCCGGTCACAGTCTGCAGGTCGCCGTTGGGCGCGATCTGCAGCCGGCCGTCGCGGGTATAGACCGTGCCGTTGGGGCCGGCGAAGGCGAGCCAGCCCTGTCCGGCCACCGCGACATCGAGCGGGTTCCCGGTCTGGGTCACCGTGCCAGCCTCGCGCGAGATGATGTTGTCGCCCGGCGAGGAGAACGCCACGGGATTGGCACCGGCACGCGACAGCACGGTCTCGAACTTCACCACGTCGGTGCGGAAGGCGGCCGTGTTGACGTTGGCGACGTTGTTGGCGATCGTCTGCAGGCGCTTTTCCAGCGCGACCTGGGCCGACAGACCGACATAGAGAGCCGATTGCATGGTGCTATCTTCCGAACCGGAGGGATTGCAGCTTTGACAGCAGGTCGGTGTCCATCCCCGACGTCGTCTGGCCGCCGATCAGGATCAGCGCAGAGCTGTACGGGTTGTTGCCGGTACCGTCGGCGGCCTGGCTCGCGTCCCACATCGCGGCAAAGCGCTGCGCGAACTTGGCGACCTTGGCCGGGTCCTTGAAGTCCGCGATGTTGATCATCTTGGAGAGCATCGCGGCCTGCTTGTCGATATCGGCCGCGCTGACGTTCGGCGACAGGCCGAGCGCGGTCTGCACCACCTGGGTCAGCGCCTTGTCCGCGAGGATCTGGTAGGGGCTCGTGATCGAGGACGCCTTGCGGGTGAAATAGAGTGCGAGGCGCACGCCCTCGTTCTGGTCGCCGGCGTCCTGCTCCATCACCTGCTGGACATAGTTGGTCGCGGTACCGGTCTGAGCCGCGGTAGTCTGGGTCGCCTTGGGGCCGAGCGCGGCGAAATTGAATGCCTTGGCGAATTCCCGGTAGCGCGGGTCCGACAGCTTATTGGCAAAGCTGTTGGTGTTCGTGACGCCCTCGGTCAGCACCTTGCGCATGAACGCCTTGGCGTAGGTCATGTCGCTCAGCCCGTAGGCCTTCATCGCGTAAGAGAAGAGGCGGTAGTTGTTCAGGAAGTCGTCGATGCTGGTGACCTTGCCGATGTTGGCCAGGTAGTACGTGGTCTCGCGGCTGACATCCGGCTTCTTCGCGGTGAGCGAGAGCGACCGGGTCATGTTGTTCGATATTCTGGTGTAATCCGCGATCGTGGACAGCATGAGAGCCCTCGCCGGCTATTGCGACGTGGCGCCAAGCTGCGCCCGATAGCTTGCGCGGGGCTGGCGCGGCGTGAAGCCAGCTTCGCGCAAGCGTCGCCGAATAGAGATCGTCGATGGGATCGGCGATGGAGCGGCGCGTTGGGCAGTTTCGTGGGCATCTTGATCACGGTTGCGGCGTTGCTCGGCGGCTTTGCCGCCATGGGCGGGCACCTTGGCGTGCTGATGCAGCCCTGGGAGTTCGTGATCATCCTGGGTACCGCGGTGGGCACCTTCATCGTGGCCAACCCCTGGAAAGTGGTGATGGATACCGGGCTCGCGTCGGTGCAGGCAGTGACCGGCGCGGTCCCCGGCGAGCGCTATTACCTCGATTTGCTCGGGGCGCTGCATGCCCTGATGCGCGAGTTGCGCGGCAAGGGCCGCAACGAGGTCGAAGCGCATATCGACGATCCCTCGAACTCGGAAATCTTCAAGAGCTTTCCCAGCGTGCTGGCCGACCCCGCCCTGCTGCATTTCATCTGTGACTATGTCCGCCTGATCATCATGGGCAATGCCCGCACCCATGAGATCGAGGCGCTGATGGATGAGGAAATCCACACCATCGTGAAGAGCAAGCTCGCGCCCTACCACGCCCTGGTGATCGTGGCGGAGGCGCTGCCGGCGCTCGGCATCGTCGCCGCGGTGCTCGGCGTCATCAAGGCGATGGGCGCGCTCGATCAGTCGCCCAAGCTGCTCGGCGGCTTCATCGGTGCGGCGCTGGTCGGCACCTTCGCCGGCATCTTCCTGTCCTACGGCATCATCTCGCCATTCGCGATCAAGATTAAGATGACGCGCGAGAAGCGCTGCCGGCCCTACATCATCGTCAAGCAGACCCTGCTGGCGTTCATGAACGGCGCGATGCCGCAGATCGCCGTCGAGCACGGCCGCAAGATGATTGCCGGCACCGAGCGGCCCTCGATCGACGTCGTCGAGAACGAGACCATCGCCGGACCGGGCAAGGCCGCCGTCGCCGAGGTCGAACCGAAGGTTGCGCGGGCATGATGATGGACGAGCTCGGCACCGAGACGCAGCAGAAGCGCCTGCCGAATTACCTGCTCGATGCGGCGGGTATTTCGATCGAACGCATGCCGATGCTCAATGTGATCTTCGATCGCATGGCAGCATCGTGCACCGACAGTCTGCAACCGATGGCGGGCACGCCGTGCTACTTCTCGGTCAGCGGCATCAGCAACGGCCGCGTCGGCGATATCATCAAAGAGTATGAGGGCAACGCGCTGGCCGCGGTGCTCTATGCCGAGCAGTGGGACGCCCGGGTCCTCATCATGCTCGATCGCGACTTCGTGTTCACGATGGTCGAGGCGCTGTTCGGCTCCGACGGCGCGGAGCCGCCGATCGACGTCGAGCGGGCGTTCTCCAACATCGAGCTGCGTCTGGTGCATGTGCTGTTCGAGCGATTCGCCAAGGCGCTGCAATCTGCCTTCGCCGCCACCGCCGACGTCACCTTCCGGCTCGAACGGGTCGAGACCGCGATGGCGTCGCTGGCGATCGGCCGCAGCGGCAACATGTCGATCTGCGCCAACATCATGCTGCAGGCGCTGTACCGCGGCGGCCAGATGTTCCTGATTATCCCGCATTCGGTGCTCAATCCGCTGCGCCAGAAGCTCGCCCATGTCGTGGTCAGCGACGGCCGGGCGGCCGATCCGAACTGGCGCGAGCAGATGGAGAGCGAGGTTCAGCGCACCGAGGTGACGCTGAATGCGGTGCTCGACGAGCGGATGATCACCCTCGACGACGTCGCGAAATTCCACGTCGGACAGGTGCTCGAGCTCGACGCCACGCCGCGCACGCTGGCGCGGCTCGAGAGCAACAACCAGGTGCTGTTCTGGTGCCAGATCGGCCAGCTTGATGGCTATTACGCCATGCAGGTGGCGGATCCCGTCGATCAGAAGCGGGAGTTTGTCGATGATATCCTATCTCGTTGATGCCGTGCTGCTGATCGCGCTCGCCTTCACCAGCCTGCGGGTGACCAGGATGCACCGCGAGCTGGCGCGGCTGCGCAGCTATCACGGCGAGTTCTCGACCGTCGTCAACGAGACGGCGGGGGCCTTCGACACCGTCATCACCGCGGCGCGCGAATCCACCGCCAATCTCGGGCGGCTCGCCAACGTGCTGGGCGCCAAGATCGACCAGGCTCACGAGGCGATCGCGGCGCTCGACGCGCGGCGGCCGCAGCCGCTGCCGGCGACCGGCAGCGTCGATACGGAAAGGCCGTAAGGCTAAGGGCTTGCGCCTGTCTCGGGCCGTCATCCGACGGTAGCGCACGGGCACGGAGATGATCCAGGGCCGTGCCCCTGGAAGGGGAATGACCAAGAGGCAACATCAAGATGACGCAACCTTTCGACTACGAGCCCTCTGCCAGCCGGGCTGGCGTGACCGGCGAGCCGCACATCGACACGTCGCCGCTGGAGCGGCTGGCGGAGATCGCGGCCCGAACCGCCGAAGAGACCGGCAAGTTTGCCAACGTCGATGCGATCATGCGGATTCCCGTCACCATGCAGGTGGTGCTGGGTTCTGCGACCATTCCGGTGGCCAATCTGATGAAGCTCGGCCGCGGCGCGGTGGTGCCGCTCGATCATCGGGTTGGCGAACCCGTCGACGTCGTGGTCAACGGCCGGATCGTCGCGCGCGGCGAGGTCGTAGTGGTCGAAGAGGACAATTCCCGGTTCGGCGTCTCCCTGACGGAAATCGTCGGGCCGCTCGGTCAAGGTGAAGTCTGACCGTGGCGGCAGCTCAAGGCATCGCTCCGGCCAAGCCGCGCGGTATCGCGCCGCTGGGCGGGACGGAAAAGGTCGCGGCGCTGCTGCTGGCCATGGGTCGGCAGGCGGCCGCGAGCGTGCTGGCGCAGTTCGAGCCGCAGGAAATCCGCATCGTCACCAAGGCCGCGGCCGAGCTGCGGCCGATCACGGCGCAGGAGCTCGAGGCGATCGTCGAGGAATTTGCCCAGCAATTCTCGATGGGCGCCAACATTCTCGGCAGCCTCGGCGGGCTCGAGGCCGTACTCGGCGACGTGTTGCCGCCCGAGCAGGTCTCGCAGATCATGTCGGATCTGCTCGGCAATTCCAGCCGCTCGGTGTGGGATCGCGTCTCGTCGGTGTCGGAAAACTCGCTGGCGAGCTATCTCTCCAAGGAACACCCGCAGACCGCGGCGCTGATCCTCTCCAAGGTCAAGCCGACCTGCGCCGCCAAGGTGATGAGCCAGCTGCCCTCCAGCCTGCGCAACGAGCTGATGCGGCGCGTGCTCAGCCTGAAGCCGATCGTCGACGATGCGATGCGGATCGTCGAGAAGACGCTGCACGAGGACCTGACGCTGAATTTCGCCCGCAATCTCGGCGCCGATACCTATGCGCGCGTAGCCGACATCATCAACAAGATGGAGCGCGGTCATATCGAGGACATCCTCAAGAGCCTGTCGGAGAAGCGGCCGAAGTCGGCGGAGGTGCTGAAGGAGCTGCTGTTCACCTTCGACGACGTCGTCAACCTGACGCCGAAGGCGCGCACCATGATCTTCGACCAGGTGCCGACCGACCGCATCGTCGTCGCGCTGAAGGGCACCGACAAGGCCTTCCGCGAGCTGATCCTGTCCTCGGTGGCGTCGCGCGTCAGGCGTGTCGTCGATCACGAGCTGGCAGTCGGCGAGCCCTCGAACCAGCGCGACGTGCTGGAGGCGCGGCGCGTGATCACCGATCTCGCGCTCGAGCTCGCTGAGCGCGGCGAAATCGAGCTCAATCCCGAGCAGGAGGATGAGCTGGTCTTTCGCTGACCGCTGACCCCGCATGGCAGAAGCATCCGATCAGGAGAGCAAGACAGAACAGCCGACCGAGAAGAAGATCCGCGATGCGCTCGAACAGGGCAAGATTCCGGTCTCTCGGGAGGCGTCCACCTTCGCCTCGATGGCGGCGTTGATGGTGATCCTGTCGTTCCTGATCGGCCAGGGCGCGCAGCGCCTGGTGCCGAGCTTGAAGAGCCTGCTCGACGATCCCGACGGCTTTCGTCTGAGCACGGCAGCAGATGCGCAGAACCTGTTGACGGTGATTGGGCTCGAGGCGGGGCGCTTCATGGTTCCGCTGCTCGTCGTCCTGATCGCGTTCGGGCTTGCGGCATCGCTGCTGCAGAACGCGCCGCGGCTGGTGCTCGACCGCATCCAGCCGAATTTCTCGCGGATCTCGCCCGCGCAGGGCTGGAGCCGGATCTTCGGCGCCCAGGGGCTGGTCGAGTTCGCCAAATCGGTGTTCAAGCTGGTCTCGGTCAGCCTCGTGGTCGGCTTCGTGCTGCATTCCTCCGAGGCGCGGGCGTTCGAGGCGATGTTCACCGATCCGGTGGCGCTGCCGGAGATGATCCTGACGATTGCGATGCGGGTCGTCTCGGCGATCTGCATCACCACGATCGTGCTGGTTGCGGTCGACCTCGCCTGGGCGCGCTTCCACTGGCGGCGCGAGCTGCGCATGACCAAGCAGGAGATCAAGGACGAGCACAAGCAGGCGGAAGGCGATCCGCTGATCAAGGCGCGGCTGCGCTCCTTGGCGCGCGACCGCTCGCGCCGGCGCATGATCGCCGCCGCCTCGAAGGCGTCGCTGGTGATCGCGAACCCGACTCACTTTGCGGTGGCACTGCGCTACCAGCGCGACGAGAATCCGGCGCCGCTGGTGCTCGCCAAGGGCATGGACGCCATCGCGCTGAAGATCCGCGCCGTTGCCGAAGAGAACAACATCCCGATCATCGAGAACAAGGCGCTGGCGCGCGCACTCTATGAGGCGGTGCAGGTCGACCAGGTGATCCCGAGCGAGTTCTTCCGGCCCGTCGCCGAAATCATCTACTTCCTGCAGTCGCGGCAATCGCCGCGTGCCGAGCGGGTTCAGTAGATCAGGGTGACGGTCTTGGCGGCGTCATGTCGCGAGAAATGCACAGCTGCGTCCTCACCCGCACCTGTCATCGCCCGGCTCGACCGGGCGATCCAGTACGCCGAGGCCTCTCGGTTCAAGCACTGCCGTCTCTGGAATACTGGATCACCCGCATGCGCGGGTGATGACACCGAGCAGCTGTTTGACACGTGAACCAGCCTCTGACCGTCAGTCATGCATTCTCTTAGGACAACGTTCGACGCGCCAGCCTGGGAAAAGCTTGCCTACCTATGGTCGTCCCGAATAGCCGGATTGGGCCGCCGTGGGACCGCTTTACCTCTTTGACCTTGCTTCGTCACAGGCGCGCTGGCTCGAGCTACGCCAGTCGACGATCGCAACCAATGTCGCCAATGCCAACACGCCCGGCTTCAAGGCGCGCGACGTCGAACCGTTCAACAAGGTGCTCGACGGCATGCCGGTGAGGCTGGCGATGACGTCGCCGGCGCACATGCAGCTCAGCGCAACCGAGACCGATACGCGCGCCACCGCCAAGAAAGACAGCTGGGAGGTGGTGCATTCCGGTAACTCAGTGAGCATCGAGCAGGAAATGCTCAAGGGCGGCGAGGTCAATCGCGACTACTCGATGAACGCGGCGATCGTGCGGTCGTTTCACCGCATGCTGATGACGGGCGCGAAGTGAGGTGATTTGAAATGGTGGATTCCCTGCAGGCGTCGATGATGGTTGCGAGCTCGGGGCTCGAGGCGCAATCGACCCGGATGCGGATCGTCTCGGAAAACCTCGCCAACGCCAACGCCACCGGCCGCGCCGCCGGCGCCGATCCCTATCAGCGCAAGACCGTGACGTTCGACGCGGCGATGGACCGCGCCGCGGGCGCGCAGCTGGTCAAGGTCAAGGATGTCGGCGTCGACAGCTCGCCGTTCCGCGTCGAGTACGATCCGGGCCATCCCGCTGCCGACAAATCCGGCTACGTCAAGCTGCCCAACGTCAACATGATGATCGAAATGGCCGACATGCGCGAGGTCAATCGATCCTATGAGGCCAATCTCCAGGTCATGAAGCAGGTGAGGTCGATGCTCGGCATGACCATCGATCTCTTGAGGAGCTGACAATGTTGGAAGCGATTTCGTCGACCGCGATCTCCGCCGGCAAGGTTGCGTCGCGTGGCATTGAGACGGAGATGACGGCGCCGGCGCCCGCGGCGAGCGCCGCGCAGTCGAGCAACGATGTCGGTTTCGACTCCGTGATGAAGCAGGTGACGTCGGATGCGATCGGCACGCTGAAGGCCGGTGAGGCGGCGTCAATCTCGGCGATCCAGGGCAAGGAATCGACCCGGCGCGTGGTCGAGGCGCTGATGTCGGCGGAGCAGGCGCTGCAGACCGCGGTCGCGGTGCGCGACAAGGTCGTGCAGGCCTACCAGGAAGTCGTTCGGATGTCGATTTGATTGAAGGAATCACGCTGTGAAATCGCTCGCCATCGCGGCCACCGGAATGAACGCGCAGCAGACCAATATCGAGGTCATCGCGAACAACATCGCCAATATCAACACCACCTCGTTCAAGCGGGCGCGCGCCGAGTTCACCGACCTGTTCTATCAGATGGACCGCATGCAGGGCGTTCCCAACGTGCAGGGCTCGTCGCCGATCCCGGAAGGCGCCAATCTCGGCCTTGGCGTCCGTTCGGCGGCGATTCGCAAGCTGCACATCCAGGGCACGCTGACGCAGACCGGCAACACCTACGACATGGCGATCAACGGGCGCGGCTGGTTCCAGATCCTCGGTCCGAACAACGAGGTGCTCTACACCCGCGCCGGCTCGTTCAACACCAACGCCGACGGCCAGCTGGTCACGCTGGACGGCTACCAGATCGATCCCTCGATCACGGTGCCGCAGGGCACGGTCGAGGTCACGGTCAACCAGACCGGCCAGGTGTTTGCAAAGCTCGACACCGAGGTGAATCCGCGCCAGATAGGCCAGCTCAACCTCGCCAACTTCGCCAATGAGGCGGGTCTCGAACCGCTGGGCGGCAATCTGTATCGCGAGACCACGGCGTCGGGCACGCCGGTCGTCGGCCTGCCCGGCGATGCCGGCTACGGCAAGATCAACCAGCATTACCTGGAGTCCTCGAACGTCGATCCGGTCAAGGAAATCACCGAGCTGATTTCCGCGCAGCGCGCCTATGAGATGAATGCCAAGGTCATCCAGGCGTCGGATGAGATGGCGTCGACGGTATCGAAGGGTCTTCGCTAGTTCCGGTGCAGGCATGCTGAACACGATCGTGCGAGGCGTCGTCGCGGCGCTGCTGGGGCTGGCCTTCGCCGGCCCGGTGGCGGCCGACGAACGGCGGCTGCCGGTGCCCGCGGTGACGATACGCGCGGGCGAGGTGATCAGGGACGACATGATCACCGAACGCGCCTTCGCGTCGAATCTGCTGGGCGTCGCCCTGTTCATCGATGGGCGTCCGACGCTGGTCGGACGGATGGCGCGGCGGACGTTGCTGCCGGGTCAGCCGATTCCGACCAACGCCGTCGAGGATCCCTGGGCCGTCGCGAGGGGCGCCACCGTCAAGGTGATTGTCGAAGAAAGCGGCCTGTCGATCGTGACCTACGGCTCCGCCATGCAGTCGGGCGCGGTCGGCGCGCTGATTCCGGTGCGCAATACCGACACTGGCGTCGTCATCCGCGGCATCGTCCAGCCGGACGGCACCATCAAGGTCGTTGACGGATGATGACCCGGCTTTTGCTTACGCTGATCCTCATCTGCTGCACTGCCAGTGCGCAGGCCGCCGTCCGCATCAAGGACATCGCCGACATCAGGGGATTGCGCGAAAACCAGATCGTCGGCTACGGCCTCGTGATCGGCCTCAACGGCACCGGCGATACGCTGCGCAACGCGCCGTTCACCGAGCAATCGCTGCAGTCGATGCTCGACAACATGGGCATCAACGTCAGGAACGACAACACGGGCGGCACCACGCCGACGCGGCCGACCACGCTGCGCACGCGCAACGTCGCGGCGGTGATGGTGACGGCGGACCTACCGCCCTCGATCGCGCCGGGTGAGCGCATGGACATCACGGTGTCGTCGCTCGGCGACGCCACTTCGCTGCTGGGCGGCACGCTGGTGATGACGCCGCTGCGCGGCGCCGACGGCGCGGTCTATGCGGTGGGGCAGGGCGCCGTTACGGTGGCCGGCTACAGCGTGCAGGGCCAGGCCCAGAGCGTCAGCCAGGGCACGCCGACCACCGGCCGCATTCCGAACGGCGCATTGGTCGAGCGCGAGGTACAGGGGCGTCTCCATGACATGGAATTCCTGGTGCTCGAACTGAAGAACCCCGATTTCGTCACGGCGACGCGGATCCTCGATGCCATCAACCGTTTTGCCGGCGGCCGCTACCGGTCGCAGATCGCGTTCGAGCGCGACTACCGCACCATCGTGCTGTCGAAGCCGCGCTACATCGGCCCGGTGCGTTTCCTCGCCGAAATCGGCGAGCTGACCGTCGAGCCCGATACCCCGGCGCGGGTGGTGATCAACGAGCGCACCGGCACGGTGGTGATCGGACGCGACGTCCGGATCTCGACCGTCGCGGTGACGCACGGCAATCTGACGGTCCGCGTCACTGAGCTCCCCGTGGTGTCGCAGCCGGCGCCGTTCTCGCGCGGCGGACAGACCGTGGTGGTCCCGCAGACCGCGATCGAGGCCAACGAGGCCGGGTCGCAGGTGGCGATCCTCAGTGGCGTCGACCTGCAGCGCCTGGTCCGCGGGTTGAACCAGATCGGCCTGAAACCGTCCGGCATCATCGCGATCCTGCAGGCGATCAAGACCGCCGGCGCGCTGCAGGCGGACGTCATCGTTCAATGAAGCATAAGCGTCGTGCAAGCTTGGTCGCGCATTGCTGTGTTCTCGACCGAGAATCGCACGCCGCCCGATGCTGAAGCTGGATCACAAATCGCAAGTTCTCGTCCTGGTCGCGGCGTTTGCATTGGTGAGCGCCGCGCCGCTTTGGGCGCTGGACACCGCCAAGCCGCTCGATCTCAAGTCTTTTGCACGACCGCGTAGCGCCGGCGCTCCGAAGCCGGTTGCGCCGGTCGCGCCGTCCGCCGCCGACAGCGGGTCGGCCAGGGCGACGGCCTGGGCGCCCGAAGACACCGGCCCGCTGATGACCGGCGCGGTGCCGGCGCCCGAGAATCCGCCTGCCGCGGCTCGCCCAGCCAGGACCGGTAACAGCGCTGCGCCGAAGCCGGCCCCGGTCGCCGCGACCCCGGCTCCGGAGAACGAGGTTGCCCAGTTCTGCAGCAACGTCGCCGATCCTGCCGTCGACGCCCGCCTGGCCTGGCAGCTGAAGGAACTGGAGAAGGCCGAGGCCAAGCTGCGCGAGCGGATCGCGGAAGTCGAGGCCAAGCGCGTCGAATACGAGCAGTGGATGGCGCTGCGCGACGAATTTCTGAAGAAAGCCGAAGCCTCGATGGTCGAGATCTATTCGCGCATGCGGCCCGAGGCCGCCGCCACCCAGATCGCCGGCATGGCGGATGAGACCGCGGCCGCGGTGCTGGCCAAGCTGAGCCCGCGCAACGCCAGCGCAATCTTCAACGAGATGGAATCGGCGCGCGCGGCGCATCTCGCCGATCTGCTCGGCGGCATGCGGCGCGTCGACGACGGAAAGACCAACAGATGAAAAAGCCGATGCTGATCCTCTCGCTGCTGCTGCTCGGCGGCTGCGCCCAGGAGGTGGCCGACACGCTGAAGGGACCGCAGCTGTCCCCGGTCGGCGACGGCTTGCGGACGCAGGCCTTGCCTATACCGGTGACGCCGCGGGTCCACACCCCGGTCAGCTATCGCTCGACCTGGGACGACGGCACCGACCTTTACCGCGATCCGCGCGCCAAGCGCGTCGGCGATGTCGTCACCGTGGTGATCTCCATGCAGGACAAGGCCAAGCTCGACAACAAGACCGATCGCTCACGCGACTCGCAGATCAAGTTCGGTCTGGACTGGCTGATGAATGCCGCCGGCTGGCAGAACACCGGCCAGACCAACGCCAATTTGAGCTCGAGCACGTCGACCAAGGGCGCCGGCCAGATCGACCGCACCGAGGACATCAAGCTGTCGGTCGCCGCGATCGTCACCGACGTGCTGCCGAACGGCAACATGATGATCAGCGGCTCGCAGGAATTTCGCGTCAATGCGGAAATGCGCGTGCTCAATGTCGGGGGCATCGTTCGTCCCCGCGACATCTCGCGCGGCAACACCATTTCCTATGAGAAGATCGCCGAGGCACGTGTCTCCTATGGCGGCCGCGGCCGCCTGACCGACGTGCAGCAGCCGGCATGGGGACAACGGATCTATGACGTCGCGGCGCCATTCTGATCGCGGGGCGGAGCAGGCCGCGTCACCGGGACGAGGGACGCCATGCGCCTGATCGTCGCGATCGTTGTCCTGACGCTGATCGCGATCGGCGCCGGCGCGCTCGCGGGCCTGCAACTCATCGCGGCGGCGGAGCGCGTCGCCGACACCCGCAAGAACGTCACCCAACCGCCGGTCGCGGCCAGCTACGCCGGCAGCGCGCGGCTGCGCAGGCTGTCGCCGGTCGTGACCAATCTGGCCGCGCCGCCGAACAACTGGGCGCGGGTCGAGGCCTCGATGGTGACCGAAACCATGAACGACGAGGAGGCCGGCATCCTCGCCGCCCATATCAGCGAGGACATCGTCGCTTATCTCAGGTCGGCCACGGTTGCCCAGTTCGAGGGCGCCCGCGGGCTGCAGCATCTGCGCGACGATCTGACCGAACGCGCCAATGTCAGGTCGTCGGGCAAGGTGCGCGAATTGATCATTGAGACGCTGGTGATCCAATGAGAGTGCTTTTCCTCGTCGTGGCGGTGGTGCTGGTCTTGCTGCCCGAGGCGGCGTCGGCCCAGATTCCGGATCTCAACTCGCTGCTGCCGCCGGGCAACGGCAGCACCAGCGGACGCATCGTCCAGCTGATGGCGCTGATCACGGTGCTGTCGGTGGCGCCGGGGCTGCTGATCATGGTGACGAGTTTCACGCGATTTGCCGTCGCGCTGTCGTTTCTGCGCGCCGGGCTCGGCCTGCAGACGACACCGGCAAATCTCGTCCTGATCAGCCTCGCGCTATTCATGACCTTCTATGTGATGGCGCCGACCTTCGACCGCGCCTGGGAGACCGGCGTTCAGCCGCTGATGAAGAACGAGATCTCGGAGGAGGACGCCTATCTGAAGATCACCGATCCATTCCGCGAGTTCATGCTGGCCCATGTCCGCGAGAAGGACCTGCAGACCTTCGAGGCGCTGGCCGCCGAAAGCTTTCGCAAGAAATTCGACGACAAGCGGATCGACATGCGGGTCATCATTCCGGCCTTCATGATCTCCGAGCTGCGTCGCTCGTTCGAGATCGGATTCTTGATCATCCTGCCGTTCCTGGTGATCGACATGATTGTGGCGACGCTGACCATGTCGATGGGCATGATGATGATGCCGCCGACGGTGATCGCGCTGCCGTTCAAGATGCTGTTCTTCGTCTTGATCGACGGCTGGAATCTGCTCGCCTCCGGCCTGGTCCGGTCGTTCTCGTAGCGGGCGCAGGATAAGCGGCGCGGCGCGACCTGTGCCATCCTGGGGCGGTCGTGGCCTCGTCATCGTTACCGGATCGCAAACTGGCGGCCGCGCTATTGCGGCGAAATAAAATCCCGTCTTAAGCCACGGCTAACGTTCGGCTGCTACGACAGCGGCTACGGAAGGTTGGACCTTAACCCACACACGTCCAAAGGCATGATGCCGCCCTGCCGTACCGGTGCAAGTCCGGTATGTCCCCTCATGAAAAAGTTAACGCGTACATAAAGGGACATGCTTCATGTCAAGCCTGCTTACGAATACGTCCGCCATGACCGCGCTGCAGACCCTCCGGTCGGTCAGCGCCAGCATGGCCACCACGCAGAACCGGATCTCGACCGGCCAGCGCGTGGCGTCTGCCTCGGACAACTCCGCCTACTGGTCGATCGCGACCTCGATGCGCGCCGACAACTCCGCGCTCTCCGCCGTCTCCGACTCGCTCGGTCTGTCGGCCGCGACCGTTGACACGCAGTACACCGCGCTGTCCACGGTTCTCGGCAGCGACGGCAACAGCGGTCTCACCAAGATGCAGTCGCTGCTGGTCGAAGCCAAGACCGCCGGTATCGACCGCAAGAAGATCCAGACCGAAATCACCCAGATCCAGCAGGACATGAAGAACACCGCCAACGCGGCGACCTTCAACGGGGTGAACTGGCTCAGCACCACCGCGACCACGCCGACCAGCGTCGACCTGGTGTCGTCGTTCTCGCGCGTCGGCGCCGTGCCGACCACCGGCAAGATCACGCTGACCGTTGCCAACTACTCGCTCTATACCGCCACCTCGAGCGGCTTCCTCGACACCGCCGGCGGCGGCAGCTCGATCGACACCATCAACATCGGCGCGCTGACCGATTCGGCTGCCGACCAGACCACGCTCGATGGCTACATCGCGCAGGTCACCGGCGCGATCAACTCGGTCAGCCAGGCGGCTGCCGACCTCGGTGCCGTCAAGAACCGTATCGACAACAACTCCAACTTCGTGAAGTCGCTGATGGATTCGGTGAGCCGCGGTATCGGCCAGCTGGTCGACGCCGACATGAACGCGGAATCGACCCGTCTGCAGGCCCTCCAGGTCCAGCAGCAGCTCGGCGTCCAGGCGCTCTCGATCGCCAACCAGAACAGCCAGAGCCTGCTCTCGCTGTTCCGCTAAGCTAAAGCATCCGGTACGGAAGGCCGCGCTCTCCGGGGCGCGGCCTTTCATTTTTTGCCCGCTGCGACGCAAGCCTCGCACAAGCCTCAGTCCCTAGCTTCGTCGCCACGACAGGTTGGGCCCTTGCTGCGATAGCCGGCCCAAAGGCATGACGCCGCTCTGCCGTACCGGTGCAAGTCCGGTATGTCCCCCCGCACAACTCACCTCAAGGGACATCCAAGATGGCTTCCAGCCTGCTCACCAACTCGGCGGCGATGACCGCGCTGCAGACCCTGCGCTCGGTCAGCACCAACATGCAGACGACCGAGAACCGGATCTCGACCGGCCAGCGCGTCGCGACCGCCTCCGACAATTCCGCCTACTGGTCGATCGCGACTTCGATGCGCGCCGACAACGCCGC
The DNA here is from genome assembly GCF_900696085.1 of Bradyrhizobium ivorense. Classification (GTDB taxonomy): domain Bacteria; phylum Pseudomonadota; class Alphaproteobacteria; order Rhizobiales; family Xanthobacteraceae; genus Bradyrhizobium; species Bradyrhizobium ivorense. The sequence goes on along the minus strand of NZ_CAADFC020000004.1, from coordinate 1,151,398 downwards.
GCTTTCCGCGGTCTCCGATTCGCTCGGCCTGTCGGCTGCGACCGTCGACACCGAATACACCGCGCTGACCTCGGTGCTCGGCAGCGACGGCAACAGCGGCCTCACCAAGCTGCAGTCGCTGCTGGTCGAAGCCAAGACCGCCGGCATCGACCGCAAGAAGATCCAGACCGAAATCACCCAGATCCAGCAGGACATGAAGAACACCGCCAACTCGGCGACCTTCAACGGGGTGAACTGGCTCAGCACCAACGCGACCACGCCGACCACCGTCAACCTGGTGTCGTCATTCTCGCGCGTCGGCGGCGTCCCGACCATCAACACGATCTCGGTGACCGTCGCCAGCTACTCGCTCTACACCAGCACCCAGACCGGCTTCCTCGACACCGTGGGTGGCGGCGGCAGCTCGATCGACAACCTCAACATCGGCGCGCTGACCGATTCGGCGGCCGACCAGACCACGCTCGACGGCCTGATCGCGCAGGTCACCGGCGCGATCAACACGGTCAGCCAGGCCGCCGCCGACCTCGGCGCCATCAAGAACCGCATCGGCAACAACACCGATTTCGTCAAGTCGCTGATGGATTCGGTGACCCGCGGTATCGGCCAGCTGGTCGACGCCGACATGAACGCGGAATCGACCCGCCTGCAGGCGCTCCAGGTCCAGCAGCAGCTCGGTGTCCAGGCGCTCTCGATCGCCAACCAGAACAGCCAGAGCATCCTGTCGCTGTTCAAGTAAGCTAGCGGCTTCGCAACCGACCGTGCTCCTCGCGGAGCACGGTCCTAGCCGCAAGATATCGGCCGTGAAAGACGGCCACGACGCCGGCATCGGCGCGGCCCCGGGCGGGGGGCGATCATCCGCTCGCAAACCCCTTGCCAAATTGCCACGCCTGTAGCGCGAACTGATGCGCCGGCGCACCCGCGCAACCTTCAGACAAGGTTGGCAGCGGAGTGTTCTGGCCATTCGCATCGGTACGAGGTCATATGCTCAGTCGCGCGCAGATCCAGCAGCTGCTCAACAATCTGCTGCAGCTTGGGCCGCGACGCCTGATGGCCCTCGGTCTGATCGGCTTTGCCGTTCTGGTCACGGTGGTCGGCGGCGCCTATTACCTGAGCCGGCCCGAATTCGAGGTGCTTTACAACGGCCTCGCCCGCGAGGACGTGACCCGGATCGGAGCTGCGCTGCGCGAGCAGAACATCGCCTTCGACGTCAACGCTGCCGGCGATGCGGTCTCGGTCCGCCCGAGCCAGACCATGCAGGCGCGGATGCTGCTGGCCGAGAAGGGGCTGCCGACCAGCGCCAATTCCGGTTACGAGCTGTTCGACAAGATCGGCTCGCTCGGCCTGACCTCGTTCATGCAGGAGGTCACCAAGCTCAGGGCGCTCGAAGGCGAGATCGCCCGCACCGTTCAGCTGATGAAGGGCGTGAAGGCGGCGCGGGTCCATATCGTGCTGCCGGTGCGCGGCTCGTTCCGGGCGACCCAGCAGCCGCCATCGGCGTCGGTCGTGCTGCGCACCGACGGCGCGATCGAGGCCCGCACCGCGCAGTCGATCCGCCATCTCGTCGCGGCGGCGATCCCCGGCATGTCGCGCGACAAGGTGACGGTGCTGGATGCCGACGGCTCGATGCTGCTGGCCGAGGAGGACGAGGCCAGCGCCGCGCCGACCAAGATGGCGAGCCTGCAGAAGATGGTCGGCCAGATGGTGCAGGAGAATATCCGCAAGGCGCTGACGCCCTATCTCGGGCTCGACAATTTCGAGGTCAGCGTCGCGCCGCAGCTCTCGACCGACAAGCGGCAGACCAACGAGACCATCTACGATCCGGAAAGCCGCGCCGAGCGCTCGGTGCGCAACGTCCGCGAAAAGGAGACCTCGCAGAACGCCGACCGCCAGACCCCGACCACGGTGCAGCAGAATCTCCCGGACCAGCAGGTCAATGCCGGCGGAACCAAGAACTCCGCCGAGGAGAAGCAGCGGCGCGAGGACATCACCAATTTCGAGGTGTCGTCCAAGACCACGACCACCGTGAGCGACGGCTATGCCGTCAAGAAACTGTTCATCGCCGTGCTGATCAACCGCACCCGGCTGGTCGCCGATCTCGGCGACAAGACCAACCAGGCGATCGTCGACAGCAAGATCGCCGAGATCAGCCAGCTTGCGGCGACTGCCGGTGGCATCGACAAGCAGCGCGGCGACCAGATCCAGGTGACGGCGGTCGACTTCGTCGAGGGCTCGCGTGAGCTGGCGCCGGTGCCGCCGATCGGATTTGTCGAGATGCTCAACCGTCAGATGGGCAGCTTCATCAATGCGGCGACCATCCTTGCCGTCGCCGCGATGCTGGTCTGGTTCGGCCTGCGGCCCGCGGTCAACGGCATCCTGACCCACCGTGCGGAGCAGGAGCAGGTCGAGGCGGCGGAAACCGCCGCCGAATTCGAGGCCGCTGCCGCGCTGTCCCTGCCGGAGCAGGGCGAGTTGAACCTGGTGGAAGACCTCGAGGGCAAGCTGCAGCGCACGCCGCAGAAGCGGCTTGAACAGATCGTGCGTCTCGACCAGACGCAGGCGGCGGCGATCCTGAAAGATTGGATGCGTCGGGAGGAGGCGGCATGAACGCGGCGATCGGAAAACTCCTCACCCAGTTCGACGCCAGCGGCCGCGTCACGCCGCCGGCTGAGCGGCCGAAACCCGCGGAGCAATTTGCGAGGCCAATGGAAGCCAGGCGAGAGCCGGCGCCGGCACCGCAGCCTGTACCCATGCCCGCTCCGCAGGCCGAAGCGCCGCCGGTCAATCTTTTGGACGAGGCCTATCGGCGCGGCTATTCCACCGGTGTCTCGGAAGGCAACGCCAGCCTCGCGGAGGAGCGCGTTCGCAGCGCGATCCGGCTTGGCGAAGAGCGCGCCAAATGGTCGGATCAGCAGGCGGCCGTCATCGTCAATGGTTTCGCCGCGGCCTGCCGCGAGCTCGAATCGAACATCGCAAGCTCGGTTGCCCGCATCCTGCAACCGTTCCTGGCCGAGGCGGTCCGCGACAAGGCCGTCGCTCCGCTGGTCGAGCAGATCGCGGCGCTGACCTCAAGCTCACCCGTACCCGTGTTCAAGATCAGCGGCCCTGGCGATTTGCTCGAGCGGGTCAAGGCGCAGCTCGATGCCGTGCAGCGCACCGGCATCGACTACCGGGCCACCGACACTGTGGAGATCCGCGTCGTCGCCGACCAGACCGTGATCGAGACGCAGCTGTCGGCTTGGATCGAGCGTCTCAATGAAGCGCGCCGGTAGTTCTTCATGAACGAGGTCAAGCAAGAGCTCGTCATCATCCGGCGGCGCAGCGCGTTCGAGGACGCGCCGCACAAGGGTGGCGTCTGGAAGATTGCTTACGCGGACTTCATGACCGCCATGATGGCGTTCTTCCTGGTGATGTGGCTGCTCACCGCGCTCAACCAGGACCAGCGCCAGATCGTGGCGAGCTACTTCAACCCGATCAAGCTTGCCGAGAATTCACCTGCCCCGAAAGGCCTCAGGGATTTCCCCAAGAAGGATTCACCGGTGTCCGAGGGCCAGGACGGCAAGCGCCAGCCTGCCGGCCCCAATGAAGAGCGCCGCGGCGATTCGCCGACCGCGGAGCAGCCGCCGTTCTATGAAGAGAAGGTGCTGTTTCGCGATCCCTACGCGACGCTGACCGAGATCATGGCGAGCTCGAGCCAGGCGTCGGGCCAACGGCGCGCCGGCGCTCTGACCTCTGCCGAAGAGGACGGCCTGAAGGGCGGCGAGGCCTACCGCGATCCGTTCGATCCCGGCTACTGGAAGCTGGCGCCACAGGCCGGCAAGGATGCCGAGCGGGTGATCGAGAGCGAGCCCGCGCCAAAGCCCGTGCGTGAAATGCCGCAAGCGTCTAGTCAAGGCGAGCCATCGCCCGCACGTCGCATTAAGTTGGACGATTCCGGCAGCAGCGCTGCAGCAAGCACGGAGGCGCAGTCCGCCAGCGGAACGCCGCTGCTGCCGCCCGGGTCGGCACCGTCGCAGCCCGGTCGCGACGGCAACGCCCAAGGCAATGTCCAGGCTAACGTCCAATCCAACGCTCAGCCCAATGCAGCAGCCCAGCCGCGTCCGGGCGAGGCTGCGAAGGATGCCCTGCCGCGCGACGCGCAGGCGCAGCTGACCGTCAAGCAGCTGCAGGCGGCGATCAGCGATGCGCTGTCGGGCACCAAGGCGGGCACCGGGCCGGTCGCGGAAGTCCGCCAGGTCGAGGAGGGCCTGCTGATCAGCCTCACCGACGATGCCAATTTCGGCATGTTTGCGGTCGGCTCCGCCGAACCGCGTCCCGAGTTGATCCGCGTCATCGACAAGATTGGACCGTTACTGACCAGGCGTTCGGGCGTGATCATCGTCCGCGGCCACACCGACAATCGGCCGTATCGCTCGGACACCTACGACAATTGGCGGCTGTCGACCGCGCGCGCGCAGATGGCGTATTACATGCTGGTTCGATCCGGCGTCGATGCGCAGCGCATCGAGCATGTCGAGGGTTATGCGGACCGGCGTCCCAAGCTTCCGAACGATCCGGCGGCGGCGCAGAATCGCCGGATCGAAATCCTGATCAGGGACAAGCGCCCATGATCAGGCTGCGATCTCTCGCTACGCTGTTGCTTGCATTGTCCTCGGCGCCGGCGCTCGCCGCCGCGCCGGATCCGGTGTCCCTGTCCGGCGAGCCGTACGAAATGGTTCGGAGGTTGCAGGAGGTGCAGGACGGGATCGCAAGAGGCGACACCGCCGCGCAAAACGGTCACCTCGTGCTGATCCGGCAGGTCGGCGAAAAATTTCTCGCCGCCGATCCGGCCGTGTGGGGCAATCCGCAGAACGGCCAGGCCGTCGTCGTCTATCTCCTGAGCGGCGGCGCGCCGCAGCTCGTGCGCAAGCTGCCGCGCGACCGGCTGAAGGTCGACGAGCGGCTGTTCAATGCCGCGCTGGCCTATGTCGAGGGCCGCCAGGACGAAGCCCGCGAGCTGCTCAAGGACGTCAAGCCGCGCGCCGTCCCCTCGAGCATGAGCGGACACATCGCCCTGGTGCAGGGCGCGCTGCTGGCGAACTCGGACGTGCCGGCTGCGATCGAGCGGCTCGACGAAGCGCGCCTGCTGCTGCCGGGCACGCTGGTGGAAGAGGCCGCGCTGCGCCGCGAGATTTTGCTGGTCGGGCAGGCCGAGGATTTCGACAAGTTCGAGTTTCTCACCGAGTCCTATGTCCGCCACTACCGCAACTCGATCTATGCCGGCGACTTCTGGCAGCGGTTTTCCTCGGCGCTGACGCGCTCGAGTCTTGCGCTCGATGAGCGGCGCTTTGCACGGGTCGCGGCCATGCTGGAGCGGCTCGACCGCGCGAGCCGCCTGAAGCTTTATGTGGTGATCGCGCGAAGTGCGCTGATCCGTGGCCGGCTCGCCGTGGTGCGGCTCGCCGGCGAGCAGGCGCTCTCCCTCAGCGCAGACGGCAGCCCCGATCGCGAGCGCGCGCATCTGTTCCGCGGCGCCGCGCGTGCGCTCGGCGATGAATATGACGGCGGCGTCGCCGAGCTCAAGGCGGTTGACCGCGCCAAGGTCGGGGAGCGCGACGTCGCGCTTCTGAACGCAGGCCTGCAACTCGCGCTCGACATTCGCAAGCCGACCACCGGACCATCGAGCGTGCTCGCCGCCGACAAGCCGCCGCCGACGCCGGCGCGCCTCGATCTGGCCCGCTCGGCGACCCTGCTGGCGCGCGCGCAGAAGCAACTCAGCGAACTGGAGCTGCTCACCAGGGATCGTCGCCCATGACCAGGCTCACATGATCAAGCTCACATGACCAAGCTCAGCGGAACGTCCGGTCAGCTTTTCTCGGCCACCGCCGAAACTTTTTCGCGCGGCAGCCGCGCTGGAACCAGCGCGGCCAAGCAGGCGACCGGCGACAAATCATTCCAGGATCTGATTCACACCGTGTCGAACCAGGCGAAGCGGACATCGGACGATCAGGACAAGGCCGTGTCGCTGAAGCCGGTCGCGCTGCGCACGCGCATCGCGGAACTGGCGGAACGCGATGAGCCCCGCGACGAGCCGGTGCGCGAGCAGCCGGAGACGGCCGAGGAGCGGCACACCTCGCCGGCATCGCCGACGCGCGACCACGCGGCCACGCTGGATGTCCCGAGCCGATTGACCCAGCCGTCGATCGTTGGCCAGGAACTCGCCGCCGCGCCGCTCGTGAAGCCGCAGGCGCAACCGCAACCGGCTGCGCGCGACAAGGCCACGCCTGACCGCGCCGAGCGGTCCTCGACCGCACATGATCTTTCGGCTACGCGCGCTCCGACTGCGGCAAACGCCGATGTTGTGGACGCCGGCAGCCGCCCGCCGGTCGATGCCCCGCGCCCAGCGGCGTCCCCGCAGGCCGACGCAACGCCCAAGGCTGCACCGGCCGTGTCCGGCTTCGAGACCGTCGCAGCCAATGTCGGGCGCGCGGCAAAAGTCTCGGCGCGCGAGGCGCTGCCGGAAGCCACCAAGGTCACCGTGGTGCAGCAGGAGACCCATCTGCCGCCGCTGCAGCAATTCACCGCGCCCCAGCAGGTCGCGAATGCCGTGGTGGCCGAGCTGGAGGGCGCCGCGCAGCCCGCGCCAGCGGCGGCGCCCGATCTCGCGTCATCGCAAAGCAATACACCTGATCAGCCGCTCAAGATCCTGACCATCAGTCTCGAGCCACCTGATCTCGGCAACGTCACCGTGCGCCTGCGTCTGGTCGGCGAAGCGGTCTCGGTCCATCTTGCGGCGGATCGCAAGGACACCAGCCAGATGCTGGACCAGCAGCGCGACTCGATCCGCGAGCTGATGCAGTCGGCAGGTTACGTCGCCGACGTCGCGCCAGTCCGCCACGGATCGCTGGACGGATTTCAGACCGGCTCGAGCCAGTCGCAAGCCTCATTCGCCGGGCAGCAGCAATCGTCACAGCCGCAGGGCGGGCCCGGCGGCTCCGGGACATCGTCCGGCCAGCCGCAGGACGGCGCGAAGCAGCCGCGGCAGGAGCATCAGAACCACCGGGAGACACGTCATGATCAGGACGTGGCGCTGCGCGATCGTCGCGGCGCTGTCTATCTGTAGCGTCACCGCCGGCGCGGCGAGGGCGGACAGCGCGCGTCCCTGCGAGCGCGAGATGGCGCGCGCCGCAAGGGTTCATGGCATTCCGCTCGGCATTCTTTATGCCGTCGGCCTGACTGAGACCGGGCGCCGCGGCGCGCTGCATCCTTATGCGCTCGGCGCCGAAGGCCAGACGGTGTTTGCCAAAGACATCGACGACGCCATCGCCAATTTCGAGGCGATGAGGCGCCGCGGCACCAAGCTGATCGACCTCGGCTGCATGCAGATCAATCACTATTATCACGGCGACAAGTTCGCCTCGGTCAAGGCGATGTTCGATCCCGCCAGGAATGTCGACTACGCCGCGCGCTTTCTCAAGGAGTTGAAGCAGCGCGAGGGCAGCTGGACCATGGCGGTCGCCCGCTACAATGCCGGTCCCAACAACCAGCCCGCGCAGAAGCGTTACGTCTGCCACATCGTCGCGCACCTCGTCTCCAGCGGCTTCGGTGCCTGGACCGACCAGGCGCGTTCGCTGTGCCAGCCGCGAACGATTTGAGGTTGCGCCGCACCAGCGACCGTCAGCCCCGCGCAAGCAAGAGCCGCCATTGTAGCGGCAAACTACCAAAGGAGCCCAATCCATGAGCCTGTATGGTGTGATGCGCACCGGCGTTTCCGGGATGTCTGCGCAGTCCAACAAGCTGTCGACGGTCTCGGACAACATCGCGAACGTCAACACGACCGGCTACAAGCGGGCCTCGACCGAGTTCTCCTCGCTGATCCTGAAGAGCGGCTCGGGCAAATACGATTCGGGCGCCGTCGAAACCAACGTCCGCTACGCCATCACCGATGCCGGCAATCTGCAGTTCACGACCTCGACGACCGATCTCGCCGTGCAGGGCAACGGCTTCTTCGTGGTGCAGGATTCATCGGGCAACAACTTTCTGACCCGCGCCGGCTCGTTCGTGCCCGACAGCCAGGGCAATCTGGTCAACGCCGCCGGCTTCCAGCTGATGGGCTACGACGTTCGCAACGGCGCCGCTCCTTCGGTCGCCGCCAATGGCTTCGCCGGCCTTCAGGTCATCAACGTCAACCAGGCGGCGCTGCAGGCGCAGCCCTCGACCAAGGCGACCGTCGCCGCCAATCTCGATCCCAGCGCCGCGATCAGCGCCGGTCCGCCGGCCTACACCTCGAAGACCTCCGTCGTCACCTACGACAACATCGGCAACGCGGTCACGCTCGACGTCTACGCGTTCAAGACCGGCGCGAACACCTGGCTGGTGCAGACCTACGACGCCTCGACCTCGACGTCGGGCACCGGCGGCTTCCCCTATTCGGGCGGCCCGCTCGCCTCCAACACCTTCACCTTCGACGTCAGTGCCACCGGCAAGGGTGCGCTTGCCGCGGCAAGTCCGAAGTCGTTGACCATGACCATTCCGGGCGGTTCGGCCTTCACGATGGATCTCTCGGCGATGACGCAGGTCGCCTCCGGCTTCGACTTCAAGGCCACCGTCGACGGCAACGCGCCGTCCGCGGTCGAGAAGGTCGATATCGACGAGACCGGCCTCGTCACCGCGATCCTGCAGAACGGCACCAAGATCCCGAGCTACCGGATCGCGCTCGCCGACGTGCCGAGCCCCGACAATCTGACCCCCGAAGTCGGCAACGTCTATTCGCCGAACCTGAAGTCCGGCAACGTCCAGGTCGGCCTTGCCGGTCAGGGCGGCATGGGCGCCATCCAGTCCGGCGCGCTGGAGGAATCCAACGTCGACCTCGCGGACGAGCTGACCTCGATGATCGAGGCGCAGCGCGGCTTCACAGCCAACTCCAAATCCTTCCAGACCGGCGCGGACCTGCTGGACGTCGTCGTCAACCTGAAGCGCTGATCGCAGCGGCGCTTTCCCTGGCCAAGAGCACGCAATGTCCCTGACCGCCGCTCTCGATTCCGCCCGCAACTCCCTGATGGCGTCGGGCGTCCAGTCGTCGGCGATATCGCGCAATATCGCCGGCGCCGGGCAGGCCGGCTATTCGCGCAAGATCGCGGTGCTGGACACGCTGCCCGGCGCCGGCGTCTATGTCGCGGCGATCCAGCGCGCCGCCAGCACCGGCCTGTTCACCAACGTCCTGACCGCGACCTCCGCCTCTGCCAAGCAGAGCGCGATCTATGACGGCCTGCAGCAGATCGCCGCGACCACGGTGGACGATCCGGAGCAGGACCAGTCGCCGACCGCGATGCTGAACAAGCTGAAGCAAGCGCTGCATCAATACGCGACCGCGCCCGACAACGCGACGCTGGCGCAGGCCGCGGTCTCGGCCGCCAAGGACATGGCGTCGACGCTGAACCAGGCGACCCAGACCGTGCAGTCGGTCCGCGAGGGCGCCGATGCCGACATTGCGACCTCGGTCGCCAACATCAACCAGTTGCTCGCCCAGTTCGACACCGTCAACACCGCGGTGGTGAAAGGCACCATCGCCGGCGACGACGTCACCGACTATCTCGATCAGCGCGACAGCATCATCTCAAAGCTGTCGCAGGAGATCGGCATTTCGGTCTCGATCCGTCCCAACGGCGATGCCGCGCTCTACACCGACAGCGGCGTCGCGCTGTACGACAAGAAGGCGCGCACCGTCAGCTTCACGCCGACCAACACCTATACGCCGGGCACCACGGGCAACGCGGTCTATATCGACGGCGTGCCGGTGACCGGCGCTTCGTCGGTGATGCCGCTGAAATCCGGCAAGATCGCGGGCCTTGCCGAGCTCCGCGACAAGGCCACTGTCACCTATCAGAGCCAGCTCGACGAAGTCGCGCGCGGCCTGATCTCCGCCTTTGCCGAGAGCGATCAGTCCGGCGCCGCGCTGCCCGACGTGCCCGGCCTCTTCACCTATCCCGGCGCGCCGGGCATGCCCGCGAGCGCCGCCGTGTCGGTCGGCCTCGCCGGAACCATCCGGGTTGCCGCCTCGGTTGATCCTGCCGTGGGCGGCAATCCCAACCTGCTGCGTGATGGCGCCATCAGCGGCAACGCCGCCTACAACTACAATACCGCCGGCAATGCCGGCTATTCGACACGCCTGCAGCAGCTGATCGACAAGATGGACATGCCGCAGCCGTTCGATCCGGCGGCCGGGGGCAAGCCGAGCGGCGGCGTGATCGACTTCGCCTCGTCATCCGCGAGCTGGATCGAAACCCAGCGCAAGAGCGCCGACGACGGCATGCAATACCAGAACACGCTGCTCGACCGCAGCAACGCGGCGCTCTCCAACGTCAATGGCGTGAACATGGACGACGAGATGTCGCTGATGCTGCAGGTCGAGCGCACCTATTCGGCGTCGTCGAAGCTGATCTCGACCGTCGACGACATGCTGAACAGTCTGCTTGCCGCCGTGGGGGCCTCGACATGAGCGCGAACTACATCTCGTCCTACATGCTCACCTCGGCGCTGAGGTTCTCGATCACCAACAATCAGAGCCTGTTGAGCAAGGCCAGCAAGGAAGCGACCACCGGCCGCTTCGCCGATGTCGGGCTGCAGCTTGGCGCCGCCACAGGGCGCGACGTGTCGCTGCGGGCGGACATGAGCTACATCGACCAAATCGTCGACACCAACGAGCTCGTCTCCGGCCGCCTCGACGTGATCCAGAACCGGGTCACCCAGCTCGGCACCACCGCGCAGGATTTTCTCAAGAACCTGATCGCCGCGCGCGATACCGACGGCGGCGCGCGGGTGATTCTGCCGAGCGCGACCGCCAATCTGCAGGACCTCACCGGCGCGCTCAACGTCTCCTACAACGGCTCGTATTTGTTCGCCGGTATCGATACCACCAACGCGCCGGTGCAGAACTACACCGCGGGCTCGACCAGCAAGAACGCCGTCGACGCGGACTTTTTTGCGGCCTTCGGCTTCTCGCAATCGGCGGCCGGCGTCAGCGGTATCACGCCGGCGCAGATGCAGAGTTTCCTCAACGGCAGCTTCGACGCCGAGTTCGCCAGCCCGGCCTGGAACAGCAACCGGTCCTCGGCCACCGACCAGGTGCTGAGCAGCCGCATCTCCACCACCGAGGTCGTCGACACCTCGGTCAGCGCCAACCAGCCCGGCTTCCGCAAGCTCGCCGAGGCCTACACCATGCTCAGCGATCTCGGCAACACCAACCTGAGCAAGGCGACCTTCCAGGTCGTGGTCGACAAGGCGATCAGCCTCGTCAGCGGCGCCATCAACGATCTCGCGGTGCTTGGCGGCAGCGTCGGCGCGATCCACCAGCGGGTCAGCAGCGCGACCGACAAGCTGAAACTGCAGCACGACATTCTCAACAATCAGGTCGTCGGCATGGAGAATGTCGACCCGACCGAGGCGTCGGTGCGCGTCAACACCTTGCAGACCCAGATCAACACGGCGCTCGCGCTCACCGCGCAGCTGCAGAAGATGAGCCTCATCAATTATCTCTGAGCCGGGAATGCAGCACTTGTCCTCCTCTACTGTGCAGAGTGGTCTCGATGACCTTTGAAGCTTACGAGACGATTGCCGAGGACAGCAGCCTCGAGGCGCGCTCGCGCGAGCGGCAGGCCTTGACGATCGGCATCGACCGGCTGGAGCGGCTGCAGGACGGCGTCTTCAGCAATGTGGATCTGATCGAAAGCCTGCTCTACATCAGGAAGCTGTGGACCCTCCTGATCGAGGATCTTGCGCATCCGGACAACGGGCTGCCCGACAAGCTGCGCGCCGACATCATCTCGATCGGCCTGTGGGTGATCCGGGAAGCCGACCGCCTGCGCGAGACCAAGTCGAACGACGTGGTGCGGCTGGTCGAAATCAACCGCCTGATCCGAGACGCGCTGCAATGAAGGTATCGCTGCGGGCAGGCGAATTGATCTACATAAACGGGGCGGTGCTGCGCGTCGACCGCAAGGTCGCGATCGAGCTCGTCAACGACGTGATGTTCCTTTTGGAAAATCAGATCATGCAGGCCGCCGACGCCACCACGGCGCTGCGCCAGCTCTATTTCATGGTCCAGCTCATGCTGATGAACCCGACCGATCATCAGGATGCCGCCGTGCTCTACAAGCAGCATCATGCCGCGCTGAAGGCGGTGTGCGAGAACCGGCAGATGCTCGACGGCCTCGATCAGGTCGGCGAGCTGGTGGCCGCGACGCGTTACTACGAAGCGCTGAAGCGGATACGGGCGCTGTTCCCGGTGGAGCAGGCGATCCTGTCCGGCACGGCGATCGAACTCCCAATCGAGGCTGCCTGACAGCGGAGAGAGACATGAACGTCACCAGCGCGACCGACAAGACCAGCACGGAATCCTCGGCGAGTTCGTCCACCAAGAGCACCAGCACGGTCGACTACAACACCTTCCTGCAGCTCCTGATCGCCGAGATGAAGAATCAGGATCCGACCAATCCGATGGACACCTCCCAATATATGAGCCAGTTCGCGCAGCTATCCTCGGTCGAGCAGGCGATGCAGACCAATTCGAAGCTCGACGCGCTATTGTCGTCCTCGGCGCTGTCGCAGGCCGACGGGCTGATCGGCCGCACCGTGAGCTTCACCGACACCACCGGCGCCAGCGTGACCGGCAAGATCGCGTCGGTCTCGATCAACACCGACGGCGCCGTCGCCACGCTCGAGAACGGCACCAAGGTCATGGTTGGACCCGGCCTGACCTTGAGCTAACCATGAACGAGAGAGACGCCCTCGATATCGTCCAGGCGGCAATCTGGACCATCATTGTCGCCTCCGGCCCCGCGGTCGGTGCGGCGATGCTGGTCGGCACCATCATCGCGCTGATCCAGGCCCTGACCCAGGTGCAGGAGATGACGCTGACCTTCGTGCCGAAGATCATCGTCATCCTGGTCGTCGTCGCCGCCTCCGGCTCGTTCATCGGCGCCCACATCTCGACCTTCACCGAGATGGTCTATTCCCGGATCGAACACGGATTCTGATCCGCAGCGCGCGAAGCCGCCACCCTCGCGTAAGCTTTGCACGGCAGATTGCCTGACTGAATCTGCTGCCGGTGCCCCATGGCCGATACGTTGACTGCTGGTCTGCCAACCCCGCGACGCCTCGGCGCGGACGCCTTCTTTGCGGGCGGCATCGTGGTCATGCTCACGATCCTGTTCCTGCCGATTCCGCCGGTGCTGATCGACCTTGGCCTCGCGTTCTCGATCGCGCTGTCGGCGCTGATCCTGATGGTTGCGCTGTGGATCCAGCGGCCGCTCGACTTCTCGGCGTTTCCGACCGTGCTGCTGATCGCGACCATCCTGCGGCTCGCGCTCAACATCGCCACCACCCGCCTGATCCTGTCGCGCGGCGGCGAGGGCGAGCACGCCGCCGGCTACGTCGTGGCGGGCTTCTCCAAATTCGTGATGGGCGGCGATTTCGTCATCGGCCTGATCATCTTCGCGATCCTGGTCACGGTGAATTTCGTCGTCATCACCAAGGGCGCCACCCGTATCGCCGAGGTCGGTGCCCGCTTCACGCTGGATGCCATTCCCGGCAAGCAGATGGCGATCGATGCCGACCTCTCCGCCGGCCTGATCGACGACAAGGAAGCCCAGCGCCGCCGCCGCGAGCTCGAGGAAGAGAGCGCGTTCTTCGGCGCGATGGACGGCGCCTCGAAATTCGTCCGCGGCGACGCCATCGCCGGCTTGCTGATCACCGCGATCAACATCTTCGGCGGCATCGTGATCGGCGTGACGCATCACGGCCTGAGCCTGGCGCGCGCCGCCGACGTCTATACAAAACTGTCGGTCGGCGACGGCCTGGTGTCGCAGATGCCGGCGCTGATCGTGTCGCTGTCGGCGGGCCTCCTGGTCTCCAAGGGCGGCACCCGCGGATCGGCGGAGCAGGCGGTGCTGCGGCAGCTCGGCGGCTATCCGCGCGCGGTGTCGGCCGCGGCGCTGATGATGTTTGTGCTGGCGCTGATGCCCGGGCTACCGATGCTGCCGTTCGTGCTGCTCGGCGCCGTGATGGGATTTGTCGGCTACTCGCTGCCGAAGCGGCAGGCCGCCGAGCTTCAGAAGGAAGAGGCGCGCAAGGCCGACGAGCGGGCCCAGACCGAGGCCAAGGACTCGGTGAAGGAATCGCTGAAGACCGCCGAGATCGAGCTCTCGCTGGGCAGCCAGCTTGCGGTTCACCTGCTCGGCTCGCGCACCGAGCTCGCGCATCGCGTCAGCAAGATCCGCAAGAAATTCGCCAAGCAATACGGCTTCGTGATTCCGGAGATCAAGCTCACCGACAATTTGTCGATCGATCCGAAGGGATACCAGATCCGGATCCACGACACGCGGGTGGCGCATGGCGAGCTCAGGCTCGGCGAAGTGCTGGTGCTGGTCGATCAGGACGGCAAGCCCGACGTGCCCGGCGACGAGGTGATCGAGCCGGCCTTCGGCATGAAGGCGCTCTGGGTCACCGAAGCGTTCACCGAGGAAGTGAAGCGGCAGGGCTGCAAGCCGGTCGACAATCTGTCGGTGCTGCTCACCCATCTCAGCGAAGTGATCAGGGCCAATCTCGCTCAGCTGCTCTCCTACAAGGACATGCGCGGCCTGCTGGACCGGCTGGATCCGGAATACAAGCGCCTGCTCGACGACCTCTGCCCGTCGCAGATTTCCTATTCGGGCCTGCTGGCGATCCTCAAGATCCTGCTGGCCGAGCGCGTGTCGATCCGCAACCTGCACCTGATTCTCGAGGCGATCGCCGAGATCGCGCCGCATGTACGGCGCTCCGAACAGGTCGCCGAGCATGTCCGGGTCCGCCTCGCCCAGCAGATCTGCGGCGATCTCGCCGACAACGGGGTGCTCAACGTGGTCCGGCTCGGCAACCGCTGGGACCTCGCGTTCCACAAGAGCCTGAAGCGCGACGCCAAGGGCGACGTCGTCGAGTTCGACGCCGATCCCCGCCTGATCGAGCAGTTCGCCACCGAAGCCACCGCCGCGGTCCGCAAGTTCACCGAGAAGGGCACCAGCGTCGTGCTGGCGGTGACGCCGGAAGCGCGGCCCTATGTCCGGATGATCCTGGAGCGGGTTTTCCCGACCCTGCCGATCCTGTCGCATGTCGAGGTCGCGCGCAGCGCCGAGATCAGGGCGCTCGGAGCCGTGTCGTGATCGCTGGCCTCACTGATACCGTGCTCGCGACCTTCATCGTGTTCTGCCGGATCGGCGCCTGCCTGATGCTGGTGCCGGGGTTCTCCAGCGTCAACGTTCCGCCGCAGGTCCGCCTGTTCGTCGCCGTCGTCACCACCTTCGCGCTGACGCCATTGCTGGTCACGATGCTGCGGCCGCTGCTGGCGGACGCCTCGCCGTTCCGGCTTGCGTTCCTGATCGGCTCCGAACTGCTGGTCGGCAGCGTCATCGGGCTTGCGGGGCGCGTGTTCTTCCTGGCGCTGCAGACCATGTCGACGATGATGGCGGGTGCGATCGGGATGAGCAACATCCCGGGAACGCCGGTCGGCGACACCGATCCGGCGCCGGCGCTGGTGCCGCTGATCATGGCGGCGGTCACCACGCTGTTCTTCATGACCGACCAGCACTGGCAGGTGCTGCGCGGCCTGATGAACTCCTACGACGTCTGGCACCCCGGCAACCGGCTCGAGGGCAACCTGGCGCTGATGCAGCTCGTCAATCGCCTCGCCGAGGCGTTTGTGCTGACGCTGCGGATCACCAGCCCCTTCATCGTCTATTCGGTGATCGTCAATCTCGCGGTCGGCCTCATCAACAAGCTGACGCCGACGATCCCGGTCTATTTCATCTCGATACCCTTCGTCATGTTCGGCGGGTTCCTGCTGCTTTATCTCACCAGCGACGAGCTGCTGACCCAGTTCATGCTCGGCCTGTCGTCATGGCTGGCGGAGTGACCGGCGATGGCGTCACGCGCGGAAAAGCTTGCTCGCCTGGTCTCGCTGATGAAGCTGCAGTTGCGGCTGTCCGAATGGCAGCTCGCGCAATTGCGCCAGCAGGAGCAGGCCTTGCAGGATGAGGAAGCCTGGCTGATCGGCGCGCTCAACGCGCTGCGGCCCCCGGCGGGATCGTCGAGCGCATCGATCGCGCGGCGGCTGACCACGACCAGCGTCGGGGCGCGCGCGGTCCAGGCCGAGGCCTCGCGGCAACTCGACCAGGTGCGGACCGAGAACCGCCGCGTCAAGCAGGTCGAGCAGGTCGCCAGGGCCGCGGCTGCCGACCGGCGTCGTGAGGCGGAGAAGCGCTCGCTCGAGGAGATCGCAGGCAGGCCCGTGCGCCGGCATGATTGGCTGGCTGCGACCAAGGGAGCCGGGTCCAGGCAATGATCGTGACACCCACAACCGACGTCGTCCTCGACGTTCTGCAGGCCGCCGACCCGGTGGCGCAGCGCGCCGCGACCGCAAAGCTCGACGCGCTGAAATCCGCCGCGGCGGATTTCTCCACGATGCAGTCCGAAGTCGGCAAGGCCGCTGCAGCCGATGGTCAAGCCGCGGCAGATGCCGAACTGGGCGCGTCGAACATGAACGCGCCAGGAACCTTCAAGGCGGCCGCCTCGGGCGATGTGTATCGCAAGTTCGAGGCCTTCGTGCTGCAGGTGTTCGTCGAGACGATGCTGCCGCAGCAGACGCAGGAGCTGTTTGGGAAAGGCACCGCAGGCAATGTCTGGCGGTCGATGCTGGCCGAGCAACTCGGCAACCAGCTGGCGCAGGGCAAGGGGATCGGCATCGCGAAACAACTCGCCGCCGCGCATCCGGCAGCGCGCAACGGTTCAGGAAAGGCAGAATGATGCAATTGGGATGGCTGAGCAAAGCCGCGGGGGGAACTTCAATGCAGGCAAGTGACGGCGCAGTGGCCATGGTGGCCGAACAATTCGGTGCGGAGACCGAAGGCCGGGAGGGCACCACGTTGCCGGTGCTGGTGCCCGACGTGAGCAGAGAGACCGTCGAGGCCGACGGCGTGCGATCGGACGAGGTGCGCGGCCTGCTGGCGTCGATCCAGCGGCTCGAGGCCGTCATCGAGGAGGAAACCAGCGCGCTCGAGACCGGCAAGAAGATCGACTTCGACGATTTCAGCGCGCGCAAGAGCCGCAGCATGCTGGAATTCGTCCGCCTGATGCGGGCGCGGGTCTATCTCGGCAGCGAGGCCGAGATCGCCGAGGAGATCCGCCAGCTGCGCGACAAGCTCAAGCGCAACCGCGCCATCCTGGAGCGGCACTACGACGCCGTGCGTGAGGTCGCGACCATCATCGTCAGGGCGATCCGCGAGGCCGAATCGGACGGCACCTACGCCCGCCGGGCACAGGACAGCAAATGATCAGGCTGGTGCTGGCCGGGCTCTGGGTGTGCATCCTCACGGCAGGGACGAGCTACGCCGTTGCCTACTGGAAGGAAAACGGCAGCCTGCTGTCGGCAAAGGACGACTATCTCGAGGGCCTGCAGTCGCAGAAGACGCGGGCGCTGAGCGTGCCGATGGTCGAGAACGGCAATGTGCAGGGCTACATCATCGCGCGCTTCGCTTACACCGTCGACGCCAAGACCATGCACCAGCTCAACGTTCCGCCCGAGCCGTTCATCGTCGACGAAGCCTTCCGCAAGATCTATGCCGACGAGCGGCTGGATTTCAGGAAGCTCGCCCGCTACGACCTGTCGATCCTCACCGCCGCCATCAAGCAGCGCGTCAACGCGCGGATGCAGGCCGACGTCGTCCAGGACGTCCTGATCGAGGATTTCAACTACGTCTCCAAGGACGAATTCCAGCGCAAGCCATAACGCCGGCTGCGAGGCTCCGCTTCACCTCGCCCCGCTTGCGGGGAGAGGTCGGATCGCATCGCAGATGCGATCCGGGTGAGGGGGGGCCTCCGCGAATCCAATTGTCGCCGTCTATGCGGAGGCAGCCCCTCACCCCAACCCTCTCCCCGTAAGGACGAGGAGAGGGAGCGCAGCGCCGTCATATCGCCGCTAGCTGCCGGCGGAGTACATCGCCGGACCCGCCGGGGTCCTGTTCATGCGCATGCTGACATTGCCGAAATCCGCCACCTGCAGCTCGATCGGATCATTGGCCGGGATGTCGAGCCGGTAGCCGACATAGCGCCGCGCCACGATGGCGTCGAAGCCGAGACGGTCGCGCAGCTTCTTGCGCAGCTTGCTGACATGGCTCTCGATCACGCTCTCGTCGAATGTCGACTCGAAGATGCCGTAGACCGCGTTGAAGATCTGCGTCTTGGTGATCCACTTGCCGTGGTTGCTGACCATGTATTCGAGAATCCGCAGCTCGCGGCGCGGCAAGGTGAGGGCACGGCCGCCGATCTCGGGATCGCGCCCGTTGAAGAACACCTGGATGCGGGTCTCGCACGGCCGCGGCGCGTCGCCGAGCCGGCGGCGTGCGATCGCCGCGGTCCTCGCCAGAATCTCGCGCAGGTGAATCGGCACGTGCACGACGTCGTCGACGCCGGACTCGAACAGCTCCAGCGTGCTCTTCAGCATCTTCTGGCTGCTCATGGCGATGATCGGCGCCGACGATCGCCGGCGCACCGCCCGCGGCAGGCTGCCGCGCGCGTCGAATTCTCCGACCAGGAAGGCGTCCACGGCCGCCAGGTCGGGTTCACTTGCGGTTCGCAGCCAGTCCCAGAATTCGTTGGAAGAGAAGCCGATCGATGAAACGCCTTCACGAACCAGGCCTCCAACATAGCTGTTCGTGACGCTCTCGCGGTCATCAACGATGATATACATTTAGTTTTTCGCCCCTGTTTCGCACTCGCTGAGACCCGGCCGGTTGGTTTGTTGTGATGCCCGGCGCGGGCAGCCATGCTGTTTGACGACATTCCCCTGCGAACGGTTGTTCTGGTTGAGTTGTTCGCAGGCAGCCCTACGCATTCAGCGCCTGCGCTTGCAGGCCTGTTACTTCGACGCCGATACCGAACGCTACGACATGATGCCTGGCGGGTGTCTTACGGATCACCGCGCGAAGCTGTTGAGAAACGACCTAGAACGGTTGCGCCAACTGGCTGATCGTGTCCAATCAGCGCTGTGATCTGTGTCAGTTTCTCCTCGCCAACTGGCGAGAATCACTAGGCAAACCGTAACAACTGGCAATTTCTGATCAAGCGCACGAAACGAATCTGTTGGTAAACTTGCTTTATGTTATTGTTGTTTACTGATCGTTTCTTGGTGTTTCGATGAATACCAATTGGTTTGGAAATCGAACTATATCTATTCGCGCATCGTTTGATCTTGTTAAGTGGCGGTGAAATCCGAGCAGTTTGAACGGGTTCGTCCTCGCGCTCGTTGAGCGGTTTGCAATCCCGGATTGACGCCTGAAACGCCGCGCGGCACCGCGAAGCTTCGCCGAGGTGTCGCGGTGCAAATAGACTTTCTTAAATCTTGCGGCGGCGGTGTGTCTTTTCAGACTCATCTTTGCCTTGGATGTGTCGAACTGCATTGAGCTTGCAACGTCGCATCGACGTCTTGCCGTGCACCGGCTTCGGGCAAGCTTTGGCAACTAGCCTCGCTCAGCAGAATCAAATCGAGGCGGAGCATTTCAGATGTCGTCCGGCGGCAAAGCTCGTCCCAATGACACCGTGAATACGCTAGGGGCGGCGAAGCAGGCCACCGAGCCGCGCGACCCGAAGCAGGCTTCGACGCAGACCGCTAGCCCTGCGACAGGTGCGAAGGCTTCGACCGCGACGGCCGACGAAGTGCTGGCAAAGCAGGCGCTCGAGGGTCTCAAGCGCATTCGGGCCAAGGCGCGCATGGACAAGATGGCGATCTCGACACCCGCGCCGGCCGTGGTGCGGCCTGCCGTGATCGTGGCCAAGCCGCCGCCGCCGCGCCCGCCCTGGGTGGTGCCGCTCGCAAGCCTCGCGGTTGCCGTCGGCGTCGTGGTCAGCGTCTGCACGGGCGTCATGGCCTACCTCATCACCATGCAGCCGGCGCCGACCAACACCGCGGCCAATGCCGAGATCAGGAGCCTGCGCGATACGGTGGCGCAGCTGCGCAAGCAGATGTCGGGCGTCACCGAAAACCTCGACGGCTTGCGCACGGCGGTCGATCAGTCGAGCAAGGCGACCAACGATCGCTTCGGCCGGTTCGCTGAGAATCTGGACCGCATCGAGCGGGTCAGCTCGTCCTCGACGGTAAAGCTCGACAGGCTGGCGCAAGCGCAGGCCCAGGCGGCCGCGCCGGTCGCGCCGCAATCGCAGCCATCGGCGCAGGCGATGCCGATGCTGGCGTCGGCCGCCGCGGCTGCCGACATCAGCGTCACCGGTTCGGTATCGCCGCCCGAGCACGCACAGGCGCCGCGCAAGGTGGTCAAGGGCTGGACGGTTCGCCAGGCCTATGAAGGCATTGCCATCCTGCAGGGACCGAACGGCGTGGTCGAGGCCATGCTCGGCCAGCAGGTGCCCGGGCTCGGCCGCATCGAGGACATCAGAAACGAGAACGGACGCCTGGTCGTGCTGTGCGGCAGCGGGGCGATCTACTCGGCGCGCAAGCCGACGCCGTGATCACGACGCTTGCGTTGGCCGCCGCGACTAAAAGCGCGATGACGATTCAACCCAATCTCATCGTGCTTTAGGGCCGGTGATGCTCGAAGCTCGTGCACAGCAGATCGGTCTCCGCCTCGGCGATCCCGGCGCGAAACAGCCGGCAGGTGAATTCCACCACTGTCTTGCCGGCGATGGTCGTGCGGTCCTCCCTGAGGAAGATGCAGCGCTTGCAGACATCGGCATGGTGCTTGCGATCGGCCTCGTCGGATTGATCGAGCACATGGCGGAGCGTGTCGCGGAAATGCAGCTTGCTGTCCTGGTCGAGCACGCCGAGCGCGTCGACCAGCGCCTTGACGGGATCGCGCGCCAGGAACTTCCTGCCCGGCTGTGTGACGTTGAGCATCACAGAGCGCTTGTCCTCGGCGGAGGGCTTGCGCTCCAGATATCCCAGCCGTTCAAGCTCGTTGATGATGAAGGACGCGGTGCCTCGGGTGGTGCCGACATAGCTCGCCAGCGCCGACGGCGTTCTGGAGAAGCGGTTGGCGCGGGAGAGGAAGCGCAGCGCCATCCATTCGCGGTCGCGCAGTCCGTGCCTGGTGCCTTCAAACCACAGGATCCGCGCCAGCTGGCCCAGTAACTCGATCGACTCGCGTGCTACGCTCATTTCCATTCCAGGGCCGAATAAAGCTTTGTCTTATTGAGCCGCCCGCAGCGCAAATGAGGTCGATGCGACCGAAATGCTCGCGTAGTCCGTAACCGGCCGAGAGAATGACCGCTGAAGGGGCGCCGCTCCGTTCTGGAGATGGGAACTTTCGGCGCTGCAGCTAGAGGGCCGCGACGGAAATTCGAGTAAAAGGCGGCGCCAAAATCTTCAGAAAATTTCAGTCGAAAGTGCTGGCGTTTTCCGCCGACGAGGTCTCTCCACTGATAAGACGAATGAGCAGGGGTAAACCTGCAATTTTGGGGTCGACCTTTGCCTTGGGCCGGCGGGCTTCAGATGATGCCGTGCTGTTGCAGGACGGCCTGCTCGTCGCCCGATACCCAGCCGAAGATCTTCGCCTGCGTGCCGAGTTGCTGCACCAGGTAATGCACCTCGAAGTCGATCGTCACATCGGGCAGGCCCTTGCGCGTATAGCTCGCCCGCCAGGCGACGTGGGTGACGCAGTGCTGTTCGTCGATTGGCGAGATCCGTAGATGTCGGATCTGCATGGCCTTGGTTCCGATTGACCGGTAGCGGGCATAGCCTTCGGCCATCACCTGCCTCAGCCGCGCATCGTTCTTTCCGGTCATGACTCCGTTCGGCGACGCCGCAATGAATTCGGCGGCATAGAACGATTCCGCCTCACCCATCGCGGCCTCGCCGGCAAGCGCGCGGCCGAAGAAGCGCTCGTAGGCGTCAAACAGGTCTTTGATATTGCTCTCCACGGCGTTCTCCCATCGTGGTCGATCCGGCAGCGCGTGGCGTCTGCTACCGCAACGAGGCTCAATCCACCTTGTTCCCCGCAAATTGCGCAACGGATGTGTCGTCGTGCAGGCCAATGACGGGAGCGGGGATCCGACGCGTGCGGCAATCTGTCGTCGGACGATGCGCATCGCTTTGCAAAATCTCGCGATGGCCGCCGCGGGGCGCGGAGCAAGACGTGATGAGATCAAGCTGAGCAGCAGCCGCAGACGACACTGCGCCCCCTCACCTCGTTCTTACGGGGAGAGGGTTGGGGTGAGGGGCTATCTCCTCGAACTCGCTGACAGGTGGATTTGCGGAGGCTCCCCCTCACCCGGATCGCATCTTCGATGCGATCCGGCCTCTCCCCGCAGGCGCGGAGAGGCATAAGGGCAGGGATCTACTCCGCCAGCTTCACCGCTGCCGGTGCCTTTGCCGGCGCCTTGTCGACCTTCTTCGACCAGGAGCGGTAATAGGCGAGTATCGTCATCAGCACGATGCCGATCACGCTGACCAGGATCTGCATCCACAGACTGCCGGAAACCTCGACCAGGATCACGTGGGCGACGACGGCAAGGAACACGCCGGAGCAGAACACCTCGAGCGACTGCTGGCCACACTTGATGATGGGCTGGAAGATCGGCCATTCGTAGCCGACCCACTCGCGCGGCAAATAGCGGGTGACGAAGAAGGCGAGCACCACGAAGTGCAGCACGCGATAGGGCGCGAGGTTGGTCTTGTCGTTCGGATTGAACGCATCGTAGAGCCAGGCCGGCATCGCCTGCCCGAGCTCGGGGAAGCGCCCCGCCAGCGTCATCACCAGCGCGAACAGCAGATAGGCCGCACCCAGCACCAGGAAGGCGCGCGAGCGGATGAATTTTATCGACTCGCTGGCGCCGCCAAGCGCGAACCAGCCGCCGAACACGAACAGGAACTGCCAGCAGAACGGATTGAAGTACCACGAGCCGCTCGGATAGGCCGGCACGTTCCAGCCGAAATGGCGTGCGGCGAGATAGAGCAGGAACGACAGCAGAAGCGTCAGATTGAGCCGCCGCAACATCATTGCGAGCACCAGCGGATATACCAGCATCAGCGCGATATAGAGCGGCAGCACGTCCATGTTGACCGGCTTGAACGCCAGCAGCAGGCCCTGATACAGCGTCTCGGCCGGGTTGTGCATGAAGCCCGCGACGTTGAATTCGTTCTCCAGGTTCGGGTCGTGGTAGTGCTGCGCGAGATAACCGATCTCGGCGATGTAGATCACGAACAGCAGGACATGCGCGACATAGATCTGCCAGGCCCGCTTGACCAGGCGGGTGGCGCCGATCACGAAGCCGCGCTCCATCATGATCCGCGCATAGACGAACGAGGCGGTGTAGCCGGAGATGAACACGAACAGGTCGGCGGCGTCGCTGAAGCCGAAGTTCTTCTGCGTGATCCAGTTGACCGCGTTGTTCGGGATGTGATCGAGATAGATCGCCCAGTTGGCGAACCCGCGCAGCAGATCCAGGCGATAGTCGCGTCCGCGCGGCGGCAGGACAGCCCTCACGTCCATCGGTTCATTCCCCTTGCCCGATCGCCGCGACATCAGGTTCGCGCGGTCTCCGCCAGTCATACTAGAGCATGATCGAGACAGCTGTGTAGGGGGTGCGAAGACTATCTTCTCGACCACGCTGTCGTCCCTGCTTTCGCATGGACGACAGCTAAACACCGGGAGGTGTTAACGCTGCACGAAGCCGTTATGCAGCGTCGTGAACAGCGCCTTGCCCTTCTTCACCAGATCGTATTTGCGGCCGTACAGCAGCCAGACCGCAGTGAGGTGGCACATCCCGCCCATCATCAGCGACATCGCGGTGTAGGGATCGAGATTCTTGCGATAGGTGCCGGCGCGGATCGCCTGCTTGATCAGCTGCACGTAGCGCAGCGCGTATTTGTCGACCGCCTTCTTGACCCGCGGCTCCGAGGCGAGGACGCTCGGCCAGATCTCGAGGAAGAACACGCGGCCCCAGCTCGGATTCTCCCTGATGTATTCGAAGTTGGTCATGAAGATGATGCGCAGCTGCTCGACGGCGTCGCCGCCCTTCACCAGCAGCGGCTCGGTCTTCTGATACAGCGCTTCGAAATTGCCCTCGGGCACCTCCAGCACCAGCGCCCGCTTGTCCTCGAAGTAATCGTAGAGGCTGGACAGCGGCACCTTGGCCGCCGCGGCGATGTCGGTGAGCGAGGTGCCGTCGATGCCCCGCTCGCCGAACAGTTTTGTCGCCGCGGCAAGGATCTGCTCGCGCCGCTCACGGCTGCGCTGCTGCTTGAGCTTGAGTGTCGTCCCCGAAGCCACCGGCGTTTCCTCGCGTCCCCCGAAAAAGAGTAAGGCAGGGACAGGAGAACACCAAGCGCTATTGCCATCGGATACAGCGCGGGTCTGCCATCAGGGCGGCGCATTGCGCCGTTCATGGGCCCGGAACGCGTTGCGGGCGATGATCTGGCGCATGATCTCGGATGTGCCATCCAGGATGCGGACCACCCGGGTTTCCCGCCAGATCCGTTCAATCGGCAGGTCTCTGGAATAACCGGCACCACCGAACAGCTGCATGGTGGTGTCGGCAACGCGCTGCACCATGTCGGCGCCGGTGTATTTCGACAGCGCCGCCGCCGCGGTTCGGGCCGCCGCGTCGCCCTGGTCGTAGCGCCAGGCCGCCTCATAGGCGACGAGGCGCGCGGCGTGCAGCGCGCTCGCCATGTCGGCGATCTGCCATTCGATGCCCTGGTGGTCGCGCAGCTTGCGTCCGAACGCCTCGCGCGCGGAGACATGGTCGAGGGCATAGTCCAACAGCTGGCTCGCCGCGCCGACGCAATAGGCGCCCCAATGCGTGCGCCCCGCATCCAGGCACCGCATCGCGATGGCAAAGCCTTCGCCTTCCTGACCCAGCAGGTTCTCGCGCGGCACACGGCAGTTCTCGAAGATCACCTCGGCATGCGCCGAGCCGCGCCCGGCGACCATCTCGACCACGCGGCCGATGCCGAGGCCCGGCGTCTTGGCGTCGACGGCGAACGCCGCAATGCCCCTGGCGCCGGCGGATGGATCGAGCGTGGCGAACACGGTGAAGACGCCGGCGACCGGCGCGTTGGTGATGTAGGTCTTGGTGCCGTCGAGGATGTAGCGGTCGCGATCGCGCCGTGCCGTGGTCTGGATCCGCGCCACGTCGGAGCCGGCATTCGGCTCGGTCAGCGCGAAGGCGCCGATCACCCGTCCGCTGGCGAGCTCGGGCAGCCAGCGGTCGCGAACCTCGGACTTGGCGAACAGCTCGATCGCCTTCGAGCCGATGTGAACGTTGACGCCGCTCAAATAGTAGAAGGCGGTATGGGCCTTCGCCAGCTCCTCGATCGCGATGCAGCTGCCCAGCATCGTGAGCCCAAGGCCGCCGAATTGCTTCGGCGTGTTGGTGCCGAACAATCCCATTTTGCGCAGGCCGGCCATCGCGACTTCCGGCACCTCGCCGGTCTCCTCGATTGCCCGGTCGTGCGGTTTGAGCTCGGTCTGTACGAATTCACGCATCCGGCCCTGCAGGACGAGGAGATCGTCGGGAAGCTGAAAATGCATCGTGCACCAAAAATTCGAATAATCTTCGAAAAACGTTTGCGCCGCCGTCCCGGCGATGTCAAGGTTTTACCCTGCAGGAATCCTGAAAGGCTGGATTGAGGCTGAGCATTCCGCCGGTCACATGGTCTGCCGCAAGTTTGTCCATTTGTTGCGCGACAAAACCACGAGTTGTGGCAGGCCAATGTGTCGCTGGGGGAAAGCAATGACGCCTCACTCGCTTCGATCGACCCGTTTTGCGCTGACGACCATCGGCGCCGCTTTCGTCCTCATGATCGGCTTGCTTGCGTCGCCCGCCGCCGCACAGCGCGCCTCGGACACCACGCTGGCGCGGGTGCTGGTGCTCGGCACCGGCGGCACCATTGCCGGGCAGGCCAGTGCGCGCGCCGGCAACGCCTATGACTCGGGCAAGGTGAACTCGGCGGACCTGGTTGCCGCAATTCCCGGGATCGACAAGCTCGCCCGGATCTCGGCCGAGCAGATCGCCTCGATCGGCTCGCAGGACATGAACGACAAGGTCTGGTTCGACCTCGTCAAGCGTATCCGCGCCGCTGTCGACAGCAAGGAGGTCGACGGTGTCGTCATCACGCACGGCACCGACACGATGGAGGAGACCGCGTTCTTCCTGCAAAACGTGCTCGACACCGACGTGCCGGTGGTGCTGGTCGGCTCGATGCGGCCCTCGACGGCGATCGGCGCCGACGGTCCGGCCAATCTTTACGAGGCGATGCGGGTCGCCTCTGCGCCGGAATCGCGCGGCCGCGGCGTGCTGGTGGTGCTCAACGACACCATCCATGGCGCGCGCTGGGTGCAGAAGACCAACACCACCAGCGTCCAGACTTTCGTTTCGCCCGATGCCGGGCCGGTCGGCTATGTCGACACCGGCTCGCTGCGCTATTTGCATCCGGCGGTCCCGGCCGAGCGTGCAAAGCTGAAGCTGCCGGAGGCGCCGCCGCTGCCGCGGGTCGACATCATCTACTCGCATGCCAATATGGACGCCGCGCCGATCGAGGACGCGGTCAAGCGCGGCGCCAAGGGCATCGTGCTGGCCGGGGTCGGCGACGGCAATTCGTCCAAGGCCGCGATCGATGCGCTGGCCGCGGCGGCGAAGCAGGGCGTCCTGGTGGTTCGCTCGAGCCGCGTCGGCTCCGGCTTCGTCAACCGCAACGTCGAGGTCGAGGACGACAAGCTCGGCTTTGCGGTCGCGCTCGACCTCAACCCGCAGAAGGCGCGCGTGCTGCTGCAGCTCCTGATCGCGGGCGGCATCACCGAGCCGAAGGCGGTTCAGCAGGCCTATGCGGCTAAGCCGTGATCTGACAGTGATGGTGAAATTCGATGCCCCTGTGGACCTGCGAACAATGCGGCGCGCAATTCCCTGAAACCGCGACACCGCCGGCGTCCTGCCCGATCTGCGAGGACGAGCGGCAATATGTCAACTGGAAGGGCCAGACCTGGCTGACGCGCGAGCAACTGGCGGCGCGGCATCACCTGGTGTGGCGCGACGATCTCGGGCTGACCGGGATCGCGCTGGAGCCGTCATTTGCCATCGGCCAGCGCGCGCTGCTGGTGCCGGGCCGCGGCGGCTGCGTGATGTGGGACTGCGTGCCGCTGGCGACGCCGGAGGCGATCGCCCATGTCGCCTCGCTCGGCGGCCTCAAAGCGATCGCGATCTCGCATCCGCATTACTATGGCGCGGTCGCCGACTGGAGCGCGGCGTTTGGCAACGTGCCGGTCTATCTGCACGGCGACGACGCGCAATGGGTGACGCGGCCGTATCCATCGATCGTGCCGTGGCAAGGCGACAGCCATCGCATCTCCGACGACATCTTGCTGATCCGGGCCGGCGGGCATTTTGCCGGCGCCACCGTGCTGCACTGGCGCGGCGGCGCCGACGGGCGCGGCGCGCTGCTCACCGGCGACATCGCGATGGTCAATATGGACCGCCGCTCGGTCAGCTTCATGTACAGCTATCCGAACTACATTCCGCTTAACGCCGCCGCGGTCCGCACGATTGCGGGCAGAGTGCAGCCGCTGGCGTTCGACCGCATCTACGGCGCCTGGTGGGGCAAGAACATCGCTTCCGATGCCAAGGCGGCGTTTGACCGCTCGGTGCGCCGCTACATCTCGGCGATTTCCGAGCGGAACTAAGGCGCGGCCCGCGGTGGAGCACCGGCGGAGCGCCGGGCCGGAAGCCTTCAATCTTGCCAGCCGGCATGGCAGCGCTATATCAGGGCTTTCCCGCCACCTCCCGGATTGCCCCGAGATCCCCATGACCACCACTGCCGCTGCCGAATCCCAGCCGTTCCAGGCCGAGGTCGCCGAACTGCTGGACCTGATGGTGCACTCGGTCTATTCCGAGACCGACATCTTCCTGCGCGAATTGATCTCGAACGCGTCGGATGCCTGCGACAAGCTGCGTTACGAGGCGATCGCCCATCCCGAGCTGATCGCCGACGGCGCGCCGCCCGCGATCAGGATCGCGCCGGACAAGGCCGCCAACACGCTCACCGTCGCCGATACCGGCATCGGCATGGACCGCCAGGAGCTGATCGACAATCTCGGCACCATCGCGCGCTCCGGCACCAAATCGTTCCTGGCAAAACTGACCGAGGCCAAGGACGGCGCCAATTTGATCGGCCAGTTCGGCGTCGGCTTCTATGCGGCCTTCATGGTCGCCGAGAAGATCGTCGTCACCAGCCGCCGCGCCGGCTCGGACGAGGTCTGGGTGTGGACCTCGGCCGGCGGCAGCGGTTTCGAGATCGCGCCCGCGAGCGAGGAAGATGCCAGGCGCGTCGCGCGCGGCACCGAGATCGTGCTGCATCTGAAGCCTGACGCCGCAAAATATCTCGAGGCTTACGAGATCGAGCGCATCGTCCGCGAATATTCCGACAACATCCAGTTCCCGATCCTTTTGGCGGCGGCGGAGGGCGAGCCGCGCCAGATCAATTTGGCGAGCGCGCTGTGGCAGCGCTCGAAATCCGAGCTGAAGCCGGAAGACTATGCGCAGGCCTACAAGCAGATCGCCGGCGCCTTCGACGAGCCGGCGATGACGCTGCATTACCGCGCCGAGGGCCGGCAGTCCTACGCCGTGCTGCTGTTCGCGCCGTCGCAAAAGGCGTTCGACCTGTTCCAGGTCGAGCGCAAGGGCAAGGTCAAGCTCTATGTCCGCCGCGTCTTCATCGCCGACGACGCCGAGCTGCTGCCGGCATATCTGCGCTTCATCCGCGGCGTGATCGACAGCGAGGATCTGCCGCTCAACATCTCGCGCGAGATGCTGCAGAACAATCCGCAGCTGGCGCAGATCCGCAAAGCCGTCACCGGCCGCGTCATCGGCGAGCTCGAAACGATCGGCGAGAAGGAGCCCGAGACCTTTGCAAAAATCTGGGACGCGTTCGGTCCCGTCATCAAGGAAGGCCTGTGGGAAGACTTTGAGCGCCGCGAAAAGCTGCTGGCGCTGTCGCGCTTCACCACGACATCGGGCGAGAACCGCTCGCTGAAGCAGTATGTCGATGATCTCAAGCCGAACCAGACCGAGATCTATTATCTGGTCGGCGACAGCATCGAGCGGCTGAAGTCGAACCCGAAGCTGGAATCGGCGCGCGCCCGCGGCATCGAGGTGCTGCTGCTGACCGATCCGGTCGACGCGTTCTGGACCTCGGCGCCGCTCGATTTCGGCGGCAAGCCGCTGAAGTCGCTGAGTCAGGGCGACGTCGATTTCGGCCTGATCCCGCTCACCGACACCGACGAGAAAAAGGACGAACCGGAAGCGGATGCGGCGACCACGATCGCGCTGATCAAGGATGCGCTCGGCGAGCGCGTCTCTGATGTGCGCGCCTCGCAGCGCCTGACCGCGAGCGCCTCCTGCCTGGTTGCCGGCGGCGATGCGCGCGACCGCGCGCTGGAGCGGTTGCTCGCCCAGCAGAACCGCGGCGCGGTGACAAAGCCGATCCTCGAGGTCAATCTGCGCCACCCGCTGGTCGCAGCCCTCGCCGGCGACACCGCGCAGGCAAAAGACCTGTCGCTGCTGCTGTTCGAGCAGGCCCAGATCCTCGACGGCGAAATGCCCGACGACCCCGCCGCCTTCGCCAGCCGCCTGAACCAGCTCGTGCTGCGCGGAATGGGGAAGTAGTCGCGCCGCATCCGGGCTACGGCCACTCCATCCCCGTCATCCTGAGGTGCGAGCCTCTTGGCGAGCCTCGAAGGATCGACGGCCACCGGCCGGGCCGATTCATCCTTCGAGGCTCGCAAGCGCTCGCACCTCAGGATGACGGGGCAATAAATTCGCTCGTGGCGAATCCGGGGCTCTTGCAAAACCGGATCGCAAACTGCTGCGTATCTGCTACAGATTCTCTCGGGTAGAACGGCGCGGCGGTGCGATGGCTGGCGGCAGCGAAAATTTTTACGGCGGCATCCCCGTGTTTCGCGGCTTCGCGCGCCTGATGGACCCGGCGCTGTATGCGCCGCTGCCCGACGACTGGAGCGTCGGCGTCGCCGATATCGTCGAATCGACCAAGGCGATCGCCGCGCAGCGCTACAAGGCGGTCAACATGGCCGGCGCCGCGGTGGTCGCCGCCGTCACCAATGCGCTGGAGGGGCGCGAGTTTCCCTTCGTGTTCGGCGGCGACGGCGCCAGCTTTGCGATCGCGCCGGCCGATTTCGACAAGGCGCGCGAGGCGCTGGCGGCGACCGCGCGCTGGGTCCGCGACGACCTCGATCTGGTGCTGCGGGTGGCGCTGGTGCCGGTTGCGGCGATCCGCGCCGCCGGCCTCGACGTGCGCGTCGCGCGGTTCGGGCCGTCGGCCAATCTGTCCTATGCGATGTTCTCCGGTGGCGGGCTGGCATTTGCCGATGCCGCGATGAAGCGCGGCGAGTTTGCCATCGATCCGGCGGCCGCCGGCACGCAGCCCGATCTGTCCGGCCTGTCGTGCCGCTTCGAGGTGATGCCCTCGGCGCGCGGCACCATCCTGTCGGTGCTGGTGCTGCCGGCGAAGGGTGCCGATCCGGCGGCGTTCCGCAAGGTGATCGAGGACATCGTCGCGCGGGTGGAGAAGACCCCGGAAGCCGGCCGGCCGGTGCCGGCAGGCGGCCCGCCGCTGCGCTGGCCGCCGCAGGGAGTCGAGTATGAGGCGCGCGCGCGGCGTGGCGGCTCGCTGGCGCTGCGGCGCGCCGTCGTGCTCAGCTTCACGCTGTGGGCCTATACCTTGATGCGGTTCAACATTCCGATCGGGAAGTTCGTGCCGAAGACCTATGTGCGGCAGGTGGTGGAAAACTCCGACTTCCGCAAATTCGACGACGGGTTGCGCATGATCCTCGACTGCACGGTCGAACTCGCCGCCGAGCTCGAGCAGCGCCTCGCGGCCGCCGCCGCACAGGGCATCGTGCGCTACGGCCTGCACCAGCAGGACGCCGCGATGATGACCTGCTTCACGCCGTCGGTGATGCGTGCCGACCACGTTCATTTCATCGACGGCGCCAGCGGCGGCTACGCCGCCGCCGCCACGCTGCTGAAGACCCGTGCGATGTAGTTGGTTTCTTTTCACCTCTCCCCGCCCTTTGCGGGGAGAGGTCGGATCGCCCCGGCAATGCGTAGCATTGTCCGGTGCGATCCGGGTGAGGGGCAGGGCACACTGCTCAACGATCGGCGAATTGCTCGCCGGATGGAGGCCCCTCACCCCAACCCTCTCAGAGCGAGCTTCGCTCGTCTCGGCCCCGCAAGAGCGGGGCGAGGGAGCGCACTGAGCAAGCGGGGAGAAGGAGAAGCGTACTACCGTCCCACCCGCGTCCAGGTCTCGCCGCCGCAGAGTGCGCCGACGCAGCCTTCGACGCGCAGCGTGCTTTCGCCGGTCACGGTGACGCTGCTGGCATAGGTGCCGCCGTCGTCGGCATTGTAGATCTGGCCCTGCCATTTGCCCGCCGCGACCGGATGCATGCCGGAGAACAGCGGCAGTCCGATGATCGGGCGGGTGGCCAGCGACGGGTTGGGATTCTTGTTGTCGACCTGCGGCTTGCCGGTCATCGGATCGATCGGCTCGCGCAGGCTGACGACCACGCCGCAGATGCCGCCGCCGCACTTGCTGATTTTGACGTGGGCATCGCCGGCCTGGGTCTGCCAGACGCCGGCCGGCTCCGGCGAGGTGCCTTGCGCATGCGCGACGGGCGCGGCGAGCGCCGCAACGAGTGCGATCACGTATCCGAATCGGCTGGCCATGATGGTTCCCCCAGAAGGCGGGCCTGCATAGCAAGTCGAACAATTTCTGCAATGTCATAATCTCGCGATCAGGCGAGCGTCGTCGGAAAAATTATGCAGCGCGTCGCCGACGAGGTCATGCTCAGGCAACGATCGGGTGCAGGGCGACAGTTGGTCGCGCTTCAGCCCCAGCGCGTCAGCCGGATCGACACGATCGTGGCAAGACCGAACGCCACCATCGCACCGCCGACCAGCGCAAACAGCGTCCAGGCCGGCGCGCTCACCGTCGCAAGCCACCAGCCGCCGATGCCGACCACCAGGAGGCGGATCGTGCCGGCCAGCACCGGGCCGCCGACTTTGGCGGCGCCCTGCGAGGAGAAGTAGAGGCAGACGCCGACGCCGAAGAAGCCGAAGCCGGGGCCGGCCAGCGCGAAATAGGACGAGGCCGCGGCGGTCACGCCGGGATCGCTGGTGAACAGCGCGATCCACAGCGTCGGCTTGAGCGCGACGATCAGTCCGACCAGCCCGACCACCAGCCCTGCGACGGTGCCGGCGGTCCAGGCCACCTTGCGCGCCCGTGCCGCAAGCCCCGCGCCAACAGCCATGCCGACCATCGGCACCGAGGCGACGCCGACCGCGAACGCGATCGGGATCAGCAAAAATTCCAGCCGCGAGCCCATGCCGTAGCCGGCCAGCGTCTCGGTGCCGAAGCCGGCGAGAATCTTGGTGAAGATCAAAATGGTCAGCACGCTCTGCAGCGGCGACAGGCAGGAGATCGCGCCGACCTTGAGGATGTCGAGAAACATCGCGCGCTGGAAGCTGAAGGCCTTGAAATCGAGCGTCAGCCGGCTGCGGCCGCTAACCAGATACCAGGCGAGGAAGACTGCGCCGAGCGTGAAGGCGGTGAGCTGGCCCGCGGCGACACCGCGCATGCCAAAACTCGGCACGCCGAACAGTCCGAGTCCCAGCACGCCGCCGACCGCGATCTGCACCAAGGAGACCGCGATCAGCGTCATCGACGGGATCCGCATGTCGCCGGTGCCGCGCACCACCGAGGCCAGCGTGTTGACCAGCCAGATCGAAACAGCGCCGGAGAACAACACCTGCGAATAATGCATGGATTGCTCGAGCACGCCGCCGCGGCCGCCGAGCAGCGCATAGAAGTCGCGGCCGAAGGTCAGCATCAGCACGGTGAAGAACAGCCCGGCGCCGGCGCCGATGATCGCGGCATGCAGCGCGAGGTCGGCGGCGCGGTCGCGCTCACCGGCGCCGATCGCGCGGCTGATCGCCGACGAGACGCCGCCGCCCATCGCGCCCGCCGACATCATCTGCGTCAACATCGCGAACGGAAACACAAGTGCGATCCCGGCCAGCGGCTCGGTGCCGAGCCGGCCGATATAGGAGGTCTCGGCCACCGCGACCAGCGTCGAGCCGAACATCGCGATGGTGTTGGGAATCGCCAGTCGCAGCAGCGTCGGCAGGATCGGCGCGGTCAGTAGCTGGTTGACCGGCACCGCGGGCGCCGCCGCGGCGGGACGCAAATGGTCGATCGAGGCTTCAATACTCATCCGCGCTTGCCTTCGCCTCTCCCGCTTGCGGGGGAGGCCGACACGCGCGCAGCGCGGGGCGGGTGGGGGTTTTTCCCGCGATGTGACTTGCGGAGGGAGCCCCCACCCGTAGCCGATGCTTCGCATCGGCGTTTTCTTAGAGAACGGCGGCCGAAGGCCGCCTGTGCCTCCTCCGCAAGCGGGAGAGGGGGCGCAGTCGGCTCGCGGCCGCTGTTGAAGGTCACGTTGTGAAGCTCGCGGTCAATAAATGATGCATGACATATTACGAGCCGCACGACGCTCCGGCCACCTCCACCCGCGCAGGGGTCACCACGGCAGACCGCATAGGTCGAGCTTGCCCTGGCGCGGCGCGCGGACGATGTCGTAGACGAACGGCGCCATCGCCTCGAACACGATTGGCCCGGAGGGCTGCTGGCAACGCAGCTCGCCGGTGAAAGCATGCCAGCCGCGGGCCTGGTAGAAGGCGAAATTATGCGGCTCGCACACCAGCAGAGCAAATTTTACCGCGTCATTGGCGCGCATGGTGTGCACGGCGGCGTCGATCGCGAGGCTGGCATAGCCGCGCCGCCGGCAATCCTCGCGCGTCGACACCCCGCCGATGCCGCCGATATGCACCTTGTGGCCGTTCCAGATGACGGTCCGGAAGTAGATACCGACATGGCAGGCGAGCCCGCCGTCGTCGGGCGCGTCGACCAGCACGCGCAGATCCGCATGCGCCCATTCGATGTGCGCCCAGGGCTGTTTTTCAACGACATCGCGGCGCCACACCGCCTCGAGCAGCGGCTTGGCCCGCGGCCATGACGCATCCCCGTTCAAAATGTCGATTTCGATGCTCATCGTCCTGATCCTCGACGCTTGTCCTTGAGCCCTGCCGATCCGTATACGCGATCTGAAAATGCGGTGTTTCTCCGCCCTGGAACCTTCTATAAGGGGGACCCGTTAAGTGTAGTCTCCCACCCTCTGTTGGACATTACCCCATGACCTTCACGCTACCCGATCTGCCCTACGCCCACGACGCCCTTGCGCCCTACATGTCCAAGGAAACGCTGGAGTTTCACCACGACAAGCATCACCAGGCCTACGTCACCAACGGCAACAACGCGATCAAGGGGACCGAATTCGAAGGCAAGTCCCTCGAGGAGATCGTGAAGGGCTCGTTCGGCAAGAACGCGGCCGTCTTCAACAATGCCGGTCAGCATTACAACCACATCCATTTCTGGAAGTGGATGAAGCCGAATGGCGGCGGCACCAAGCTGCCGGGCCGGATCGAGAAGAAGATCAACGAGGACCTCGGCGGCTTCGAGAAGTTCAAGACCGACTTCGCCGCTGCCGGCGCCGGCCAGTTCGGCTCGGGCTGGGCCTGGCTGCAGGTCAAGGGCGGCAAGCTCGAGATCGCAAAGACCCCGAACGGCGAGAACCCGCTGGTCCATGGCGCAGTGCCGATCCTCGGCGTCGATGTCTGGGAGCACTCCTACTACATCGACTACCGCAACCGCCGTCCGGACTACCTGAAGGCGTTCGTCGAAAATCTCATCAACTGGGATTATGTCGACGAGCTGTTCGGCAAGGCCGGCTGATCGCGCGCGGCCGCCATCCACCGGCGGCCTTCACCCTCCCCTGAAAGGGGAGGGTCGGTTCGCATGAAGCGAAGCGCAATGCGAACCGGGGAGGGTCAACTCTCTCAACGAGCAGTCTCTCGACGGCGAGACTGTGACCCCGCCCCGCCGCTCATTTCATTCGCGTCGACCCTCCCCTTTCAGGGGAGGGTGATGTCGCGGCAGGCATCACGCTCTTCCACCACACCAGCGGGGCAATGGTGGGTAACGCAGTAAGCTATCTTCTCGTCTTCGTCGGCGGCGGTCTCGGCGCGACGCTGCGGCATCTGATCAACCTCACCTGCGCGCGCTGCATCGGCACCGCGTTTCCCTGGGGCACCTTCATCATCAACATCACGGGCTCGACCGTGATGGGCCTGATCGCCGGCTACCTCGCCTTCAAGGGCCAGGCCGCGCAGCCGTGGCGGCTGTTCCTGATGACCGGCATCCTCGGCGGCTACACCACCTTCTCCGCCTTCTCGCTCGACACCGCGCTGCTCTACGAGCGCGGCGAACTCGGCCCGGCCGCGCTCTACGTGCTGGGTTCGGTCGCGCTGTCGATCGCCGGCCTGTTCGCGGGCCTCGCAATCGTGCGGCACCTGACGTGAGCTGAACATGCGTAAGGTGGGCAAAGCGTCAGCGTGACGCCTGTCTTCACGTAAGAGAGGCACCAGCGGCGGGCTCCCTCCCCCCTTGCGGGGGAGGGTTGGGGAGAGGGGTGGCCCCGGGCGAGATACGAGAGATCGTGCGCGCCTGCGTCAATGAACGTCACGCCTCGCCCATGGTGCTCCTGCCTTCGATGAACAGCGGAGCAAGCGGCACCCCTCTCCCCACCCTCTCCCACAAGGGGAGAGGGAACCTGACCGGTGTGCTCACCTCACCGCAATGACGGATGTGATGGTCATGTGACTGCCCGACGGGCAAGTCACCGCAAAAACCTGTCAATCCCCGCGCGCAAAAATATTTCGCTTTTTCGGAAGCGCAACTCAGTGTAGAGTTCGCCCGTCTCACCCGATCGAGGGGCGCTGGCCATCGTCGCGGTGTTGCGGTGAGATGCGGTGGACGCCGCGTGTGCCAGTGACGACAGCACGCGAGGCGGACGGTGAAGTCGTGCAGGCCTGACGCCCTAGTGGCAGGTGTCCCTCGCAAGACGCGTAGCGTCTTGTCGAGCGCGGTGACAAAAAAGCCCAGTCTCGCCGGGGAGAGCACGTATAAGCCGTAACCCATCGCGCAGGGAAAGCCGGGTTGTTTCCGGTTACACCTGTGGTCCTACCCCGGTGCTTTTTTTGTTGCACCGGGCCCATGGGTGCAATCGGCACCCGGCTTTCCCTGCGCCCTCTGATCAAGGAGAGGGCGAAACGAAATGCAAAGCTCGGACAAATCATGTCGCGAGATGGCGAAACTGCGTCCCCACCCACACCTGTCATCGCCCGGTTTAACCGGGCGATCCAGTACGCCGCGGCCCATCGGCTCAATCACGACCGTCTCTGGAATACTGGATCACCCGCCTGCGCGGGTGATGACACAGCGATGTTTGATGAACCGAGAACCACCCCCAACGTCGACCCGGCGTTCGATCCGGTGCCAGGCGCGCCCACGCACCGCGACAACCACCCTTCGGGAACCCGCCAACCGGCTCACCGGCCGGCATTTCCCGCCGCAGAATTTCCCTTTGGTAACCTCGCCTTAACCATGATTAGCGTTTGGTTAGGGTCGGAATGCCGCGAGAAAAGCCCTCGTTTTGACATGTTGGCAGGGGAAGCAGGTGCCGGCTTTGGACGGGCCCCCCATGCGACAGATGTAAGAAGGCCTTCGCGCAGCTTTGCCGCGCCGGGTGCCGATGCGCGGCCAGCCTGTTGGGACCATTCGTTGAGAGGATATTGCCGATGAATCCCGCCGATGTGGCTCAATCTACGCTGCCACTGGCATCGAGCGATGTGTCGCTGATCGCGTTGTTTTGGCAGGCCCATTGGGTCGTCAAATGCGTCATGCTGGGACTATTGTCCTGCTCGGTCTGGGTCTGGGCGATCGCGATCGACAAGATCCTGCTGTACGGGCGCACCAAGCGGGCGATGGACCGGTTTGAGCAGGCGTTCTGGTCCGGCCAATCGATCGAGGAGCTCTACCGGGCGCTGTCGGCCAAGCCGACCCAGTCGATGGCGGCCTGTTTCGTCGCTGCGATGCGGGAGTGGAAACGCTCGTTCGAGAGCCAGTCGCGCTCCTTTGCCGGTCTGCAGGCCCGGATCGACAAGGTCATGAACGTCTCGATCGCCCGCGAGGTGGAACGGCTGGAGCGGCGCCTGCTGGTGCTGGCCACCGTCGGCTCGGCCGGCCCCTTTGTCGGCCTGTTCGGCACCGTCTGGGGCATCATGTCGAGCTTCCAGTCGATCGCCGCCTCCAAAAATACCTCCTTGGCGGTGGTGGCCCCCGGTATCGCCGAGGCCCTGTTTGCCACCGCAATCGGCCTGATCGCCGCAATTCCGGCGACAATTTTCTACAATAAGTTCACCTCGGAGGTGAACCGGCAGGCCCAGCGCCTGGAAGGGTTCGCCGACGAGTTCTCCGCCATCCTGTCGCGTCAGATCGACGAACGGGGTTAAGAGGCGTGATGACGATAACTGCGAGCGCGCGATCATGGCGATGAGCATGGCAGGGTCTGGCGGTGGTGGCGGACGCCGCCGCGGCGGACGCAAGCCGGTGATGGCCGAGATCAACGTCACGCCGATGGTCGACGTGATGCTGGTGCTGCTCATCATCTTCATGGTGGCGGCGCCGCTGATGACGTCGAACATCGACATCGATCTGCCGATCGCCTCAGGCGGCAAGTCGATATCGTCGAACCAGCCGCCGCTGACGCTGTCGGTGAAGCGGACCAATGGCAGCTGCAATTCGAACGTCGAGCTTTACCTGGGCGATGCGCCGATCGCGGCCGCCGACCTGCTGCCGAAGATCAAGGCGATCAAGGAGACCCGGTCGGATGCCGAAAGCGTGGTCTATCTGCGTGGCGACAAGGACGTCTGTTACACGGATATGATGAAACTGCTCGGCCAGATCAGGACCGCGGGGTTCAAGGCGAATATCGTGATCATCCCGGAGGGGGGATCGTAAGAGCAAGCATGGCGGAAGGCACGGGGAAGCCTGACTTGAAGGTCAAGGTCGACAAGACACTGGCGGCATCGATTGTCCTGCACGTCCTCGTGATCGGGTGGGGCCTCGTGTCGTTTTCGACCAAGGCGTTCGTGATGCCCGAGGAAGACACGGTCGCCGTCGACGTGATCTCCTCCGACCAGCTCTCCCGTGCCATGGCCGGCCAGAAGGACGGCAAGAAGGAAAATCCCAAGCCGCTGGTCGAGAAGGTCGCTGAAGCCAAGCCGGTCGACGACGCCGTCGGCAAGATCGACGACAAGAAGCCGCCGGTGGTGACCGACACCGCGCCCGCGCCGACGCCGAAGGTCGAGAAGCCGGAAGACAAGAAGCCGGATCCGCCGAAGAAGGTCGAGAACAAGCCGAAGGAAGAGCCGAAGCCGGTCGAGAAGAAGCCCGATCCGGTGAAGCCCGACCCGATCGCGGAAGCGATCAAGAAGGAAGAGAAGAAGCCGCCGAAGCCGGTTGCGCAGGCCGCCAAGCCGCCGCCGGAGCAGAAGCCGAAGGACCGCGTGTTCGACAAGAGCAAGATCGCCGAGCTGCTCGACAAGCGCGATCCGACGCGCGCCTCGATGACCGGCGATACGCTGAACGCCAACGCCGCGCTCGGGACGTCAAAGGGCAAGGCCGCCGACAATTCGGCGACGTGGGGCGCGATGTTCAGACAGCAGGTCGAGGTGTGCTGGAAGAACAAACCTTATGGCGGGCTCGATGCTCAGAGGCCGGAGGTTGCGATTGATATTCGCCTGAAGCGCGACGGGGGTCTGGAGGGCATGCCGGTGCTGGATGGCACGCCGTCCACGCCTTACGCCCGCGCCTACGCGGAGAGCGCGATGCGGGCGATCATTCAGTGCCAGCCGTATCGCTTGCCAGCGGCATTCTTCGAAGAATGGAAGTCCTTCACGCCGGTCTTCCAGGAAAAACCACTTTGAGCCCGGTGCAACCATTATCCAAGCCAAAAGCGTCCGATGAGCAGTTCAGATAAGTTGCGAGAAAAGTTGTTTCGTCCCGACCGCCGCGAGATGATGTCCGGAATGGCGGCTCTTGTGGCGGCGTCGACGTTCGGCGCACGCGGAGCGTTGGCGCAGAAGCGGATCACCATCACCGAAGGCGAGTTCGCCCCGGTGCCGATCGCGATCCCGAATTTTTCCGCCGGCACGCCCGGCGATGCCGAGGTCGGCGTCGGCGTGGCGCAGGTGATCACCAACAATCTGAAGCGCAGCGGGCTGTTCGCGCCGATCGACCAGGCGGCCTATCTCGAGAAGCAGGTCAACATCGACGCGCCGCCGAATCTCAACAACTGGAAGAGCATCAACGCGCAGGCGCTGGTGGTCGGGCGCATGACGCGCCAGGCCAACGGCCGCGTGAAGGCGGAATTCCGGCTCTGGGACGTCAACACCGGCCAGCAGCTCGCCGGCAATGCGTTCGAGACCTCGGCCGAATACTGGCGGCGCATCGCCCACATCATCTCCGATCAGATCTATGAGCGGATGACCGGCGAGAAGGGTTATTTCGACACCCGCGTCGTGTTCGTCGACGAGAGCGGCGCCGCGCAGCGCCGCGTCAAGCGGCTGGCGCTGATGGACCAGGACGGCGCCAATGTGCGCTATCTGACCCGCGGCTCCGACCTCGTGCTGACGCCGCGGTTCTCGCCGACCACGCAGGAGATCACCTACATGGAGTTCGGGCAGGGCGACCCGCGGGTCTACCTGCTCAACATCGAGACCGGCCAGCGCGAAATCGTCGGCAATTTTCCGGGCATGTCGTTCTCGCCGCGCTTCTCGCCCGACGGCCAGCGCATCATCATGAGCCTGCAGCAGGGCGGCAACTCCAACCTGTTCGTCATGGATCTGCGCTCCAAGGCGATGACGCGGCTGACCGACACGCCGGCGATCGATACCTCGCCGTCCTATGCTCCGGATGGCTCGCGGCTCTGCTTCGAGTCCGATCGCGGCGGCAAGCCGCAGATCTATGTGATGCCGGGAACCGGCGGCGCGGCGCAGCGCATCTCGTTCGGCGACGGCAGCTACTCGACGCCGGTGTGGTCGCCGCGCGGTGACTACATCGCCTTCACCAAGCAGGGCGGCGGGCAGTTCGCGATCGGCATCATGAAGACCGACGGCTCCGGCGAGCGCATCCTGACCTCGGGCTTCCACAATGAGGGCCCGACCTTCGCGCCGAACGGGCGCGTCGTGATGTTCTTCCGCGACCCCGGCGGCAATAGCGGGCCGTCGCTGTTCACCGTCGACGTCTCCGGCCGCAACGAGCTCCGGGTGCCGACGCCGGGTTTTGCCTCCGATCCCGCCTGGTCGCCGCTGCTGTCATGAGGGGGTGTGCACAGTGCCGCAGGGAACGGGCGCGGGCCGGCAGTTCTCACCTAGCGCACTGAAACTGATGGTATATTTCTGATCTGAAA
Organism: Bradyrhizobium ivorense; assembly: GCF_900696085.1. Taxonomy (GTDB): domain Bacteria; phylum Pseudomonadota; class Alphaproteobacteria; order Rhizobiales; family Xanthobacteraceae; genus Bradyrhizobium; species Bradyrhizobium ivorense. Next base: position 1,110,947 of record NZ_CAADFC020000004.1, on the reverse strand, counting down.
TGTCCGCGACAACGACTCGCTAACGATATTCGCTCAGAAAGACTTCATCTGCGGTGGGTAAGAGTTGCGTCTGAGTAGGACGCGCGCCCCAACAATGCAGTTTGCAAGTCAGAGCGGACAGCCGGACCAGCGGCAGGTGTCGCCGTCGATTTCGGCGGCGCTGATCGATTCGCTGTTCGAGACGCCCGGTCCGCTGATGGCCGGGATCGTGTTCGTCGCGCTGTCGGCGGCGCTGACTGCGGTGCGAACCGGTCAGAACGTGATCTGGGGTTGCGTCGCCTGCCTCATCCTGGCCGGCGCGGCCCGCGCCATCGACCTGTACCGCTACCAGGCGCGGGTCCGCAAATCGGCGCTGACCGCCGACGAGGCCGCGCGGTGGCAGAAGCGCTATCAGATCGGCGCGATGATCCAGGCGGCGGCGATCGGCGCCTGGTGTTCCATCACGCTTCTGGTCACCGACGACGCGGTGGCCCACATGATCTGCCTTGCGGTGACCACCGGGATCGCCGCCGGCGGCGCCGGCAGGGCCTACGGCCGGCAGTGGATCTTCCAGCTCCAGGTGACGCTGGTGTTCGGTCCGACCGTGCTCGCGCTGGCCTGGCATGGCACGCCCTATTATCTGGCGATGTCGATCATCAGCACCGCGTTCCTGCTGGCCCTGATGGGCATCTCGGCAAATCTGCACAAGATCTTCATGCGGGCGATCATCGCCCGCGAGCGCGAGGCGGCGCTCGCCGCGCAGTTCGACAGCGCGCTGAACAACATGCCGCACGGCCTGTGCATGTTCAACCATGCTGCCCAGCTCGCGGTGATGAATCATCGCTTCAGCGAGATGATGGGCCTGCCGCCCGATCTCGTGACCAGCGGCGGCAGCGCCGCCGACATCATCGGCGCCTGCGTCAAGTTCGGCTCGATCTCGGTGGACAGCGGCCGGGTCATCCTCGACGAGATCGAGGATCCGCAGGCGCGGGACATCGTCACCTCCGACCCGCATCCGACCCGGAACCGGGCGCTGTCCTGGACGTTCCAGCCGATGGCCGACGGCGGCGCGGTGGTGCTGGTCGAGGACATCACCGAACGCCGCTCGGCCGAGGCCAAGATCAGCCATCTCGCGCGCTACGACGACCTGACCCAGCTGCCGAACCGGGTCAATTTCCGCGACGAGATCGGCCGCCTGCTGGCCCACGGCCGCAATCAATTGTCGGCGCTGCTGTTCGTCGACCTCGACCAGTTCAAGCAGGTCAACGACACGCTCGGCCATCCCTGCGGCGACCAGCTGCTGTGCGCGGTCGCCGGCCGGTTGCGCGAGATGCTGCGGCCCGAGGATTTCGTCGCGCGCTTCGGCGGCGACGAGTTCGTGGTGTTCCAGCAGAACATCCATTCGCACGAGGACGCCGCCGGGCTCGCCCGCCGCATCGTCGCGCGGCTCAGCGAGCGCTACAAGATCGACAATCATCTGGTCGAGATCGGCGCCAGCGTCGGCATCGCGATGACCGCGCCGGGCGTCAGCGCCGACACGTTGCTGAAGAACGCCGACATGGCGCTCTACCGCGCCAAGGCCGACGGCCGCGGCACCTTCTGCTTCTTCCGTGACGAGATGGCGCAAACCGTCGAGGCGCGGCGCATCCTCGAACTCGACCTGCGCAAGGCGCTCGCCAACGAGGAGTTCGAGCTGTTCTATCAGCCGCTGATCAATTTGAAGTCCGGCAAGGTCTCGACCTGCGAGGCGCTGCTGCGCTGGAACCATCCGGTGCGCGGCACGGTGTCGCCGGTCGACATCATTCCGGTCGCCGAGGATATGGGCCTGATCGTCGATCTCGGCCGCTGGATCCTGCGCAAGGCCTGCGTCGAGTGCATGAAGTGGCCCGGTGCGGTCAGCGTCGCCGTCAACTTCTCGCCGCAGCAGTTCCACCAGCGCGACGTGCTCAGCGAGGTGCGCTATGCGCTCGAGGTCTCTGGCCTGCCGGCGCACCGGCTCGAGATCGAGATCACCGAATCCTCGCTGCTGCACAACACCCAGCTGACCCACGACGTGCTGTCGCAGCTGCGCACCCTCGGGGTGCGGATCTCGCTCGACGATTTCGGCACGGGATATTCGTCATTGAGCTATCTGCACAATTTCCCGTTGCAGAAGGTCAAGATCGACCGGTCGTTCCTCGAAGGCATCGACAGCGACCGCCCGCTGACGCTGCTGCGCGGCGTCGCGCGGCTGTCCGCCGATCTCGGCATGTCGGTGGTGGTCGAGGGCATCGAGACCAACGAGCAGCTCGAATTGATCAGCGCCGACGGCGCGGTGACGGAGGCCCAGGGCTATCTGTTCAGCAGGCCGGTTCCCGCCACGCGCATTCGTCAGTTGCTGAACGCCTCGCACGGCCACCGCAGGCCCGACGATCACGTCGTCGCCATCGCTTCCAGATAGACACATGGGCGTCCATCGCAGCTTCGTCGCGACGCGGCCGGCGGGGTTAACCCTAACAATTCTAAGGCTTTGCAATTTCGTTAAGGAGCCGTTAATCTTTGCACTCGTTGTAGTTGCTCGGAACTGAGTAAGGGTAGCAAATGGCAAAAGCCGAGCGCACTTCGCCAACGATACGCGGCGCGGGGCTATTTGATCGCATCGACTACCGGCTCATCGAAACTCCCGAGGACAAAGATCAACTCTACCTGATGCGCTATCGCGCGTATTTGCACGGCGGACTGATCGTCCCGTCGGAGTCGCAGCGCGTCAGCGATCGCTATGACGACGCGCCGAACGCCTGGATCTTCGGCATCTATGTCGACGGCGAACTCTGCAGCTCGCTGCGCCTGCATGTCCTGACCTCGGAATGGCGGATGTCCTACGCCACCGAATTGTTCGGCGACGTGCTGCACGGCCGTCTCGACAAGGGCGAGGTGTTCATCGACCCGGCGCGCTTCGTTGCCGACCCCGACAAGGCCCAGCGCTTCCCCGAGCTTCCGTACCTGTCGCTGCGGCTGGCCTATCTGGCCTGCGAGCACTTCAACGCCGATACCGGGCTGGCGGTGGTTCGCGCCGAGCATCAGGCATTCTACCGCCGGGTGTTCCTGCACCAGACCATCGCCGAGCCGCGCGCGTTTCCGAACGTCCTGAAGAAGGTCGCGCTGATGGCGTCCGGGTTCCGCGACCTGCGGGAGCAGGTGCTGAACCGGTTTCCGATCATGCGCTCGAGCGCCTTCGAGCGGCGGATGCTGTTCGAGCGCCGGACCGGCCGCCAGATCTATCCGGCTCCGGTCGTGACGCCGGTCGAACGGCCGTCGATCGTGCCGAGCAATTAAAGGCCGCGCGTTCGCGATATCGGTCCCGGGGCCGGATTTCCCAGCAAGACCCGCTTGTTCCGGCAAACCTTGCTATCTCTTCACCATCGCGCCACATTTGCCACCCATTAACCATCGGGGGCGCTTTTCGCGGTTCGCTTGCATTTGATGGGGTCCGGCAAGGTCTCATCAAGGTTGACGGAACGTTCGCTTAACCATCGCCCTGTAGACCGGTTGGGTAGTACGAAGAGCGTGAGCGTGGAGGCTCCGGGAATGAATTATCTCCAGGGTTTGAAGCTGGTTGCGGTTCTGGCGGTGGCGCTGTCGATGGGCGCCTGCGCCAACAAGAATCCGTTGGACGCCAATGGCGCGATTGGGGGCGCCGCGGCCCCGGGCAGCCAGCAGGATTTCGTGGTCAATGTCGGCGACCGCGTGTTCTTCGAGAGCGACCAGACCGATCTCAGCCCGCAGGCGACCGCGACCCTCGACAAGCAGGCGCAGTGGCTGCAGACCTACAACCGCTACTCCTTCACCATCGAAGGCCATGCCGACGAGCGCGGCACCCGCGAATACAACATCGCGCTCGGCGCCCGCCGTGCCCAGTCGGTACGCGCTTATCTCGCCTCGCGCGGCATCGACCCGAGCCGCATGCGCACCATCTCCTACGGCAAGGAGCGTCCGGTCGCAGTCTGCAACGACATCTCCTGCTGGTCGCAGAACCGCCGCGCCGTCACCGTGCTCAACGCGAGCTCCTGACGCGATCGTTGCGAGATCATTGGATGACAGTTTCCGGCCGGCGCCTTTGGGCGCCGGTTTTGTTTTTGGCCGGCTGGAATAAGGCTTGGGCTCCGTCATCTTGATGAACGGCGCCGCGCGCAATTGGCTGCTTGCTTGTTTCGGCGCCGCGACTAAACCATGTCGTGAAGTCACGCCGGATTTGAAGCGCCAGTCACAATTCCGGCGTACTCCGTCCCTCAATGTGACCGGCTTTTCACGTCGATATCGTCGTCAGGGCAAAATGTCATCGAGACTTCAATTCCTTACCTCCGCCGCGGCGATCGCGGCGCTGTTCGCCGTTTCCGTTCCGGCCTTTGCGCAATCCGACGATGGCGGCGACTACGAAATGCGGATCCAGCGGCTCGAGAATCAGCTGCGGCAGCTGACCGGGCAGAACGAGGAGCTGCAGTACCGCAACCGCCAGCTCGAGGAACGGCTGCGCCAGCTCGGCGGCCAGCCGCCCGGTGCCGCCGGCCAGCCGCCCGCGGGTCCGTCCAATGTCGCGGTGGCGCCGCCGGCGCAGCAACCGCAGGGTTATCCGCAGCAGCAGCCCGGTTACCCGCAGCAAGGCTACGGCCAGCCGCAGCAGGGATATGGACGGCCGCAGGGCGGTTACGACCAGCAGCAGATCGCCGCTCCCGCGCCGATCGTGCAGGAGGCTGCGCCTCCGGCCGCAGCCGGCGGCCGCCGCGGCGGCCGTGGCGATGCCTTCGATCCGAACCAGAACCCGAACGCGCCCGGCGCGCCGCGCGCGCTCGGCGGCGGCCAGCTGCCGATCTCCAATGATGCCGCGGTCGGCGCGCCCGGCGGCCGTGGCGCGGGCGAACCGCTCGACCTCGGCAATGCCAGCCCGCAGCGTCCGCCCGGCGCCAGCGCCGCGCTGACCACATTGCCGCCGTCGGCGACACCGAAGGACGAGTTCGACCTCGGCATCGGCTACATGCAGCGCAAGGATTACGCGCTGGCCGAAGAGACGATGAAGAACTTCGCCCAGAAGTATCCGAGCGATCCGCTCGCCGCCGACGCGCAATACTGGCTCGGCGAGAGCTATTTCCAGCGCCAGCAATATCGCGACGCCGCGGAAACCTTCCTCGGCGTGACTACCAAGTTCGACAAATCGGCGAAGGCGCCCGACTCGTTGCTGCGGCTCGGCCAGTCGCTGGCGGCGCTGAAGGAAAAGGAAGCCGCCTGCGCCGCGTTCGGCGAAGTGACGCGGAAATATCCGCGCGCCTCCGGCGGCGTCAAAGCCGCGGTTGACCGCGAGCAGAAGCGCGTGAAGTGCTAAACCAGTCAGCGGGGAGGCCGCATCCGGCCTCCCGTGACACGCTGGTTCTGCGATGCCCGACGCTCCATCCGCCATCCCGGCCAGGGACGCCAAGCGCCTGTTCACGGGCCTCGCGTCCGCGCCGGCGATCGTGCTCGCGGTATCGGGCGGCCCGGATTCGGTAGCGCTGATGTGGCTGGCGGCGCGCTGGCGGCGCGCCCTGTCGCGCGGGCCGCGGCTGATTGCCGTGACGATCGATCATGGCCTGCGCCCCGAGGCCGCCCGCGAGGCGCGCGACGTCAAGCGGCTGGCGCAAAGCCTCGATCTGCAGCATCACACGCTGCGCTGGACCGGGAAGAAGCCGAAGACCGGAGTGCCGGCGGCGGCCCGCGAGGCCCGCTACCGCTTGCTGACGCAAGCCGCGCGCAAGCACGGCGCGACCCACATCCTCACCGCGCATACCCGCGACGACCAGGCCGAGACGCTGTTGATGCGGATGCTGCGCGGCAGCGGCATCGCGGGCCTCGCGGCGATGGCGCGCGAGACCGAGCGCGACGGCGTGCGGCTGGCGCGGCCGCTGCTTGATGTTTCCAAGGCGCAGCTGGTCGCAACGCTGCAGCGGGCACGCATCGGCTTTGCCGACGATCCGACCAATCGCGATCCGGCCTTCACGCGCCCGCGGCTGCGCGCGCTGATGCCGGCGCTGGCGGAGGAGGGCGGCGACGCGCGGAACCTGGCGCGGCTCGCCGCGCGGCTGGCGCGGGCCAATGCGGCCGTCGAGGTGCTGGTCGACGGCGCCGAGCGCTACCTCGCGTTGAAGGACGGCGACGGCGCCGGTTTCGACGCCTCCCTGTTCGCGGCGATGCCGGAGGAGATCCGTCTTCGTCTTCTGAAACGGGCGATCGACCGGACCGGACATGAAGGGCCTGCCGAGCTCGGCAAGGTGGAAACGTTGCTCGAGGCCCTCGATCTGACCTTGGCGGATCGTCGGCCCAAGCCAAACAGGCTAAAACAGACCCTGGCCGGGGCCGTGATCAGCGTGGCCCGCGGCCGCATCAGGGTCGAGCCGGCGCCGCCGCGCCGGGCGCGTTCCAGCTGAGCCGGATTGGATTGGTTCAATCGCTGTCATAATCCGGCAAAGAGGCTTAACCACCCCCGGAAAACACAGGGTTTTGCGCCATTATTTGACCGGGAATCGCGCTAGGATGCGGTAAATAGTCATGTGTGGTTCCCTTGGCATCGACCCCAGCGGCACCTAAATTGTATGCAGCGACGGGATGGATTCCCTGGGGATTCCCACAGAGCCTGCCCAAGGATAGGAGAGGCCGCGATCCGCGCGACCACGAAGGAAGACCATGAACGCCAATCTGCGGAATTTCGCCCTCTGGGTTATCATCGTTTTGCTGTTGCTGGCGTTGTTCACGCTTTTCCAGAATCCGGGCCAGCGCACCTCCTCGCAGGACATCTCGTTCTCGCAGCTTCTCACTGAAGTCGACCAGGGCCATGTCCGCGACGTCGTGATCCAGGGGCCGGAGATTCACGGCACCTTCACCAATGGCTCGAGCTTCCAGACCTATGCGCCCAGCGATCCGACGCTGGTGAAGCGCCTGTATGACGGCAAGGTCTCGATCACCGCGAAGCCGCCGGGCGACAACGTGCCGTGGTTCGTCTCGCTGCTCGTCTCCTGGTTGCCGTTCATCGCGCTGATCGGCGTCTGGATTTTCCTGTCGCGGCAGATGCAGGGCGGCGCCGGCAAGGCGATGGGCTTCGGCAAGTCGCGCGCCAAGATGCTGACCGAAGCGCATGGCCGCGTCACCTTCGAGGACGTCGCCGGTGTGGACGAGGCCAAGCAGGACCTGCAGGAGATCGTCGAATTCCTCCGCGACCCCGGCAAATTCCAGCGCCTCGGCGGCCGCATTCCGCGCGGCGTGCTGCTGGTCGGCCCTCCCGGCACCGGCAAGACGCTGATCGCGCGCGCGGTCGCGGGCGAAGCCAACGTGCCGTTCTTCACCATCTCCGGTTCTGACTTCGTCGAAATGTTCGTCGGCGTCGGCGCGAGCCGTGTCCGTGACATGTTCGAGCAGGCCAAGAAGAATGCGCCGTGCATCATCTTCATCGACGAAATCGACGCGGTCGGCCGTCATCGCGGCGCCGGCCTCGGCGGCGGCAATGACGAGCGCGAGCAGACGCTGAACCAGTTGCTGGTCGAGATGGACGGCTTCGAGGCCAATGAGGGCGTGATCCTGATCGCGGCGACCAACCGTCCCGACGTGCTCGATCCCGCGCTGCTGCGTCCCGGCCGCTTCGACCGCCAGGTCGTGGTGCCGAACCCGGACGTCGTCGGCCGCGAGCAGATCCTCAAGGTTCACGTCCGCAAGGTGCCGCTGGCGCCGGATATCAACCTCAAGACCATCGCGCGCGGCACGCCGGGCTTCTCGGGCGCCGACCTGATGAATCTCGTCAACGAGGCCGCGCTGACCGCCGCCCGCCGCAACAAGCGGATGGTGACGCAGGCCGAGTTCGAAGAGGCCAAGGACAAGGTGATGATGGGCGCCGAGCGCAAATCGCTCGTCATGACCGAGGAAGAGAAGCTGTTGACGGCCTATCACGAGGGCGGCCACGCCATCGTCGGCCTCAACGTCGTCGCGACCGATCCGATCCACAAGGCGACGATCATTCCGCGCGGCCGTGCGCTCGGCATGGTGATGCAGCTGCCGGAGCGCGACAAGCTGTCGATGTCGCTGGAGCAGATGACCTCGCGTCTCGCCATCATGATGGGTGGCCGCGTCGCGGAGGAGCTGATCTTCGGCCGCGAGAAGGTGACCTCGGGCGCCGCCTCCGACATCGAGCAGGCGACCCGCCTCGCCCGCATGATGGTGACGCGCTGGGGCCTGTCCGAGGAACTCGGCACCGTCTCCTACGGCGAGAACCAGGACGAGGTGTTCTTGGGCATGTCGGTCTCGCGCACGCAGAACGCGTCGGAGGCGACCGTCCAGAAGATCGACTCCGAGATCAAGCGTCTGGTCGAGGAAGGCTACAAGGAAGCGACCAAGATCCTCACCGAAAAGCGCGAGGATCTCGAGGCGCTGGCCAAGGGCCTGCTCGAGTTCGAGACCCTGACCGGCGACGAGATCATCGACCTGTTGAAGGGCAAGAAGCCCAACCGCGAGTCGGTGCTCGAGCCGTCGACGCCGCGCGCCTCCGCCGTGCCGCCGGCCGGCAAGCCGCGCCCGCGTCCCGATCCGGACACCGGCCTGGAGCCGCAGCCGCAGGCCTAAAGCCCGGCGTGCTCCCGCAGAGCAGTTTGCAGAAGCCCGGCCTCGAGCCGGGCTTTTGTATTTTGTGACCGGCGGCCGGTATGGCATCCTCGCCTCAAGCCGCTGAGCGGCACCTCCGCGTCGTCTGAGAAGCGCGGCAACGAAGAACAAGGGAGGGGAGGCCGATGCGCAACGCATTTGGTGGGCTGATCGCCGTTTCATTCCTGCTGCTATCAGCCGCCTCGCACGCCGCCGAGATGCGCGGCGTCACCGCAACCGAAATCAGGATCGGCCAGACCATGCCCTACAGCGGACCGGTGTCGGCGTTCGGGGCGCTCGGCAAGGGCGAGGTCGGCTATTTCAAAATGCTGAACGAGCGGGGCGGCATCAACGGGCGCAAGATCAATTTCATCTCGCTCGACGATTCCTACGCGCAGCCGAAGACGGTGGAGCAGACCCGCCGCCTGGTCGAGAGCGACGAGGTCGCGCTGATCTTCTCCTCGATCGGCACCGCGCATAACACCGCGATCGCAAAATATCTGCAGAGCAAGAACATCCCGCAGCTGTTCCTGGCGTCCGGCGCCTCGAAATTCGGCGATATCGCGCAGTTTCCGCAGGCGACGATGGGCGTGCAGGCGCCGTTCCGCTACGAGGCACGGCTCTATACGCGCTACGCGCTGGCGAAGATTCCGAACGCCAAATTCGCGGTGATCGCGCAGAACGACGATTACGGCCGCGACTATCTCGCCGGCCTGAAGGACGTGCTGGGCGAGAAATACGACGCGCTGGTCACGGTCGCGACCTACGAGATCACCGACCCGACCATCGATTCGCAGATCGTGAAACTGAAGGCCTCCGGTGCCGACGTCTTCGTGATCGCGGCGACGCCGAAATTCGCGGCGCAGTCGATCCGCAAAGCCTACGAGATCGGCTGGCGGCCGCTGACATTCCTGTCCAACACTGCGGTGTGGATCTCGACCGTGATGCAGCCCGCCGGCGTCGAGGCCGGCACCGGCATCATCTCGACCGCCTATGTGAAGGACCCCGATGACCCGGCCTGGACCGACGATCCCGGCATGAAGGGCTGGCGCGAGTTCATGACCAGATACGTGCCCGACGGCGACCAGCACGACACCAACTACGTCAACGCCTACAACAGCGCGATGGCGCTGGAGGCGGTGCTGAAAGCCTGCGGCAACGACCTCTCGACCGAGAACATCTTGAAGCAGGCCTTTGCGATCAAGGACCTGGAATTGCCGATGCTGCTGCCGGGCATCAAGGTCAACACCTCGCCGACCGATCATGTGCCGGTCGACCAGATGCAGTTCATGCGCTTCAACGGCAAGAATTGGGACCGTTTTGGCGAATTGCAGACGGGGAATTGAGGGGGACGACCCAATCAATCTATCACCGTCATCCTGAGGTGTGAGCCTTGCAGCGCATTGCGCTGCTGGGCGAGCCTCGAAGGATGCACGGCCCCGCCGGTGGCCGTCGATCCTTCGAGGGCCGCTGAAGAAGCGGCCACCTCAGGATGACGGGTAGGCAGCGGTGTAGTTGAGCTACTTCACGTTCTCAGCCGCCGGAAGCGTGCTCCCCTTCGCCTCATCCGACCGGACGTGAATGACGGCGACGTCGTCCCGGTACAGCCGCTTCCAGCCCTTGAGGTGATCCAGCGCGTAGCCGGCCGGCGAGGTCGCGCCCAGCAGCGTGGCGTCGATGTTGTACTTGTCGAGCAGCGCCAGGAACTCGCCGAGGTTCTTGGCGTCGAGCGCGTCGTAATAGTCGAGCACGAACTGCTCGCCATACAGCTCGGCGCGGCCGTCGATGAACACCTTCATGTCGCGGCTGACCATGTAGCCGCCGAACGGCGCGGTGCTGAACACGCGGTGCGCCTTCTGCTGCTGCAGCACGTCGACCGCCGCGGCGGGCTCGAAGCTCGGCAGGAATTTGAAGTGATGCTGCGCCACGAACATCGTGGTCGTTACCCATGCGCCGATCACGATCGCGATCGCCGCGAGAATCGTGACGACCGGCAGCGCGCGCGCTTCGCCGAAGCGCGGCTCGGCGGGCTCCGCCGTGCCCCATTGCTCGGCGATCGGTTTCGCCAGCACCAGCGGCGCGATGAAGGCGAATACCTCGATGTTGCGGACATGGGTCAGCGCCATCCAGATCAGGCCGAGCAGCAGCAGGATCCGCGGCACCGAGAGCGTCAGCTTGCGATAGAACGCAACGCCGATCAGGCCGAGCAGCGTGGCTTCGAAGAACGAGAACTTGCTGAAATCGGCCGGCATCCATTCGCCGATCAGCGTGAGCAGCTTGCCGAGGCTCATGATCTTCATCGCGCCGAGCAGGCTGCCCCAGCCATAGGGCGTGATGCAGCTCGCGGCGAGTGCGGCCAGGCCGAACAGTCCCCAGCGCATCACGAGCTCGCGACGCTGGCTGCGCTCCACGCTCCACACCGCCTCAAGTCCGATCGGCCCGATCAGCGCCAGGCCGAGCACGAAGCCGCCATGCAGATTGGCCCACAGCGTCATCAGCGGCAGCAGCCACCAAGATGGAGAGGAGCGGCGATCCGCGGCCGCCATCAGCCCGCCGATGAACATCAGCAGCACCGGCAGCGCCAGCACATGCGGACGCGCGAAGAAATGGATGGTCGACAGCAGCAGCGCCAGCGCCGCGATCAGGAACGCGCGCGCCGGATCGAAATACGGGCGCAGCAGATGCAGGAAGATCGCAACCGTCGCGCCGATCGCCATCGACGAGATGATCACCGGGCCGGCCCAGTCTCCGCCGTAGACGAGCGCGTAGAGCACCTGCGACAGCCACGAACTCGAGATCCACGGTTCGCCGTAGCGCGTGAACGAGAACACGTCCGTGGTGGGCATCGCGCGGTGGTCGAGGATCCATTGCCCGACCTTGATCTGCCACATCGTGTCGGAATCGCGCAGCAGGATTTCGCCCGCCGCCAGATAGAACAGATACGCGCCGACGCCCGCGCACAGCGGCATCAGCCCGCGCGCCGCGCTACGGTTGCTCACGCTGCTGGTGATGGAGAGTGACATGTTTTGGCGTGTGGGCTTTCCTGGTTGACCGCGGAGCTGCGCAAAGGCGCGGCGCTGCGGCCACTGGACCATGGCCACCGATAAATTCGGGTAAATGCGGCCGCGCGATTGCAGCCTTTCGGCGCCGGAACCCGCCACGCGATTGTCGCAAAATCCTTACAATTCCACCTTGTCAACCGGTCTGAATAGTTGTTCACTTCTTCACGCGATTGCGGGATCAATCGCGCAAAACATTGAATACGCGTGCGTTCTCTGCCGGTGGGCGCCGGCCGGGCGCATGGTGGGGGGATGGCAACGCCATGGTTTATCGGCGAACACATCAGGTCGTGAAACGACTGGCTGCCCGGCGCAGCGCAATCCTGTCGGCGGCGCGGGACGCCGCGGCCGATGGCGGCATGGCGGCGGTGCAGATCGCGCCGGTCGCGATCCGGGCCAATGTCGCGGCGGGGACGGTCTATCGCTATTTCCCGTCCAAGGCCGAGCTGATCTCGGAGCTGATCACCGAGGTCTCGCGGGATGAGCTGACCGCGATCCGGCGCGCCGCGGATGCTGCGCCCGGGCCGTCATCGGCACTGGCCGCCGCGGTCACGACGATCGCGGTTCACGTGCTGTCGCAGCGCAAGCTCGCCTGGGGCATTCTGGCCGAGCCGGTCGATGTCGACGTCACCGCCTCGCGGCTCGCCAGCCGCCGCGATATTTCCGGCGAGCTCGCCACGCGCATCGATGCGGCGGTGCGGGCCGGGCATCTGCCGGCGCAGGACACCGCGCTCGCCGCCACGGCGCTGCTCGGCGCGCTGCATGAGGCGCTGGTCGGCCCGCTGGCGCCGGCCAATCTCGACGATCCGATCAAGCTGCGCGACGCGGTGCAGACTGTCACGCTGCTGGCGCTGCGCGCCGTCGGGGTGATGGACGCCCGCGCCCGCGGCCTCGTCGTCCAGGCGACAGCGCCGGCGAAGGCGCTGGTGGGGGCGGGGGCCTGAAGCGCGAGCGTCCGCGCCGAACACTTTCTGTCGTATTGGCGTTGTAGGTGTTGCGGGCTGGGTGAACCCAACCTCACGGAGCAACGCATGACGACGACCCATGGCTCGGCCAAATGGCAGGGCGGCATCAAGGACGGCAAGGGCGCGATCTCGACCAAGAGCGGCGCGCTGACCGACTATCCCTATGGCTTCGCCAGTCGCTTCGAGGGCAAGCCGGGCTCGAACCCCGAAGAGCTGATCGGTGCCGCGCACGCCGCCTGCTTCACGATGGCGCTGTCGCTGATCCTGGGTGAAGCCAAGCTCACCGCCGAGCACATGGAGACCAAGGCCGACGTGACCCTGGAGAAGGTCGCCGACGGCTTTGCCATCACCGCGGTGCACCTGACGCTGAGCGCGAAGATCCCGGGTGCCGACGACGCGACGTTCCAGGAACTGGCCGGCAAGGCCAAGGCGGGCTGTCCGGTGTCGAAGCTGCTCAACACCAAGATCACGCTCGACGCGTCGCTGCAGGGCTAGAATAAGAAGCGTCATTCCAAAGTCCCGGGTCAGCTAATGCCGGCCCGGGAGCGCGGAACGCTCGTCACATCTGCGCGTCGCCGTTCGGGCCGACCGAGGCGATGCGCAGCATGTTGGTGGTGCCGGGCGCGCGCAGTGGCACGCCGGCGACGATGATGACGCGCTGGCCGGCTCTGGCAAAGCCGTCGCGGAAGGCGATCGAGCCGGCGCGGTTGACCATGTCGTCGAGATCGTGGGCGTCTTCGGCGACCACGCAATGCACGCCCCACACCACCGACAGCTTGCGCCCGGTGACGAGGTTCGGCGTAATCGCGACCACCGGCACCTTGGGCCGCTCGCGCGCCACGCGGATCGCGGTCGAGCCGGAGGAGGTCCAGCAGATGATCGCCGACAGATCGAGCGTCTCGGCGATCTGCCGCGCCGCATCCGCGATGGCATCGCCGACGGTCGCTTCGGGATCGACGCGCTGCGCGTTGAGCACGCCGCGATAGGTCGGGTCGCGCTCCACTTCCTCGCCGATCCGGTTCATGGTCGAGACCGCCTCGACCGGATATTTGCCGGCGGCCGATTCAGCCGACAGCATGATGGCGTCGGCGCCCTCATAGACTGCGGTCGCGACGTCGGAGACCTCGGCGCGGGTCGGCACCGGCGCCTGGATCATCGATTCCAGCATCTGGGTAGCGACCACCACCGGTTTGCCGGCGCGGCGCGCCATCCGGGTCATCTGCTTCTGCAGGCTCGGCACCCGCTCCAGCGGCAGCTCGACGCCGAGATCGCCGCGCGCCACCATCAGCGCATCCGACGCCTCGATGATGTCGGCGAGGCGGTCGATCGCCTGCGGCTTCTCGATCTTGGCCATGATCGCGGCGCGGCCGCGGATCATCTTCCGGGCCTCGAGCACGTCCTCGGCGCGCTGCACGAAGGACAGCGCGACCCAGTCGATGCCCTCGGGCAGTGCAGCTTCCAGATCGGCGCGGTCCTTCGGCGTCATGGCGGAGACCGGCAGGTCGGTATCGGGCAGGCTGACGCCCTTGCGGTCCGACATCTTGCCGCCGATCACGACGCGGGTCACCGCGCGCTCCGGCGAGGTCTCCTCGGCGATCAGCCGCACCTTGCCGTCGTCGAGCAGGAGCGCGTGGCCGGGCCTGAGCGCCGCCAGAATCTCCGGATGCGGAAGATTGACGCGGCTGTTGTTGCCCGGCGTCTTGTCGGAATCGAGAATGAAGGACTGGCCGTTGTTGAGCTGGGTCGAGCCGCTCTCGAACGCGCCGAGCCGCAGCTTCGGCCCCTGCAGATCGACCAGGATGCCGATCGGCCGGCCGTAACTCGATTCGACATTGCGGATGGTCTTGACCAGCTCCCGCATCTTGTCATGCGGGGTGTGGCTCATGTTGATGCGGAACAGGTCGGCGCCCGCCTCGAACAGCTTGCGGATCATCGCGCTGTCAGAGGAGGCCGGGCCGAGCGTTGCGAGGATCTTGATTCGACGCAGTCGTCTCATTGCTTGTTTCCGGGCGGCGGTGCGGCTGGCGGCAGACCAGACGCGCCCGGTGGCGCTGCTCCGGGCGGATTGGGCAGGCCCGGCATCGTTCCCGGATTTCCCGGCCCGACGCCGCCCGGCATTCCCGGTACTTTCTGCGGCTGTTGTTCGTTGGCTTCGGTCAGCTGGACGGTCCATGCACGCTGCTCGCCGGTGTCGACCTCGAAGAAGCCGGTGCGGTCGAAACCGCGCGCTAGGCAATTCTCGGTGCCCTTGATGGTGAATTCCTTGTCGCGCGAGCACATGAAGGCCTGGCCGGACCACTCGCCGCCGCGATCATAGTCGAGCGCGTAGATGTAGTAATAGCGCGCCACCAGATTGCCGCGCAGCAGGGTTTCGCAGCTGCGCGAGGACACGTTCCACCAGCCCTCGGTGGTCCAGCCCTCGGCGTCCTTGTAGCCGAGCGCGATCCCGACCCGGCTCGAGGTGTTGTTGCACAGCCGGAAATCGGCCGCCGCCGGGCTCGCCCAGACACATGCCGCAACCAGCGCCAGCATCGGCAGCGCGCCGGCCATCGCGAGGCGGGCGATTCGGGAGGCCAAAACCGGGGGATCTGCTGGAGTCATGCGGCGAAGCTATATCAAATCATTGACGATTTCGCGTGTTCCGACGGGCCGTGTCAACGGTCGGGCGCGCATCCTCGATGTGTTGGGGCCGGTGGGACCGTCACACAATTCGGCCGAGCGGGGCCCGTATTGCGCGGCGATATGGCAAAATCTGTGACAATTCCCACCTGATATCAATATGGTGACGACGACAGCGGGATGACGGCGATGAGCATTGACGACAAAACCAGAACGGAACTCGAGGCTGCGGTCTTCCGGCGCCTCGTCGACCACCTGCGCAATCGCACCGATGTGCAGAATATCGACCTGATGAACCTGGCCGGCTTCTGCCGCAATTGCCTCTCCAACTGGATGAAGGAGGAGGCCGACGCCAAGGGCCTTGCCGTCAGCAAGGACGAGAGCCGCGAAGCGGTCTATGGCATGCCCTACGAGGAGTGGAAGGCCAAATATCAGGGCAGCGCGACGCCGGAGCAGCTGGCGGCGATGAAGAAGGCCCAAAGCGGGCATTAGGACTCAGAGCAAACCAGCAGCGTCGTTTCGGGGCGATGCGCAGCATCGAACTGCGGGGCGCCATTGCGCCCCTGGGAATCTCGAAATTCCGGGTCTGGTGCTGGCGCACCATTCCGGAATGACGACATCCCGATGAATCCCTCTTGTATCTCCTGTGGGCGCGCTGTGGATGAGCGCGATGTTTCCTTGACGGAAGGCGCCTCAAAATCGAGGGTCGCCAGCAACAAGCGGTGCGCGTGGCGCGTATTCGCGCGACACATCAATGCCAGTTCAGGAGTACCGGATGGCCACCACGTCTGCCGCCCTTCAGGAAGAGCCCGCAACGCGATTTGCCAAGGATCAGCTCAAGTCCATCATCGAGCGCATCGAGCGGCTGGAAGAGGAAAAGAAGACGATCTCGGACGACATCCGCGACGTCTATGCCGAGGCCAAGGGCAACGGCTTCGACGTCAAGGCGCTGCGCACCATCGTGCGCCTGCGCAAGCAGGATGCCAATGAGCGCCAGGAGCAGGAGACCATCCTGGAGACCTACATGCAGGCGCTCGGAATGCTCTGAGCCGGGGGGCTTCCCGACCTGCAGGGGACCTGCTTCAGGGCACCAACGCAATACTCCGGACATGACTCCGGGACATGACTCCGGACTTGGGCCGGTTCCTGGGATTTGCTAGACTGTGCGGTGAGATAACCGGGCAGATCACAGATGGATGTGCCAGGACCAGAGCGCCGGCTCGCTGCGGTGCTCGCGGCTGACATGGTCGGCTATAGCCGGCTCATGGAGGCTGACGAGACGGGAACGCTCGCGCGCCTGAAGACCCACCGGATCGAGCTGATCGATCCGGCCATCGCCAAGAATCGCGGGCGCATCATCAAGACCACCGGCGACGGCCTGCTGGTCGAATTTCACAGCGTGGTCGATGCGGTGCTGTGCGCCGCGGAGGTGCAGCGCCGGATGGCGAAGCGCAATGTCGACGTCGCGCCGGCGCGGTGGATGCAGTTTCGCATCGGCATCAACCTTGGCGATGTGATCGTTGACGGCAACGACATCTTCGGCGACGGCGTCAATGTCGCGTCCCGCCTGGAAACGCTGGCCGAACCGGGCGGCATATGCGTTTCGGGCGCGGTCCGCGACCAGCTCGGCGATCGCCTGGAAGATCTGAGCTTCGAGGATCTCGGCGACCAGACCGTCAAGAACATCGCACGCCCGATCCGCGTTTTCCGGATCCACCTTGGGCCGGACGCAAGATCCACTCCCGCGCACCCCAAGGACACGGCGACGCCGGCGATCGCCAGGAAACCCTCGATCGCGGTGCTGCCGCTCGTCAACATGAGCGGCGACCCCGAGCAGGAGTTCTTCGCCGACGGCCTGACCGAGGACATCATCACCGAGCTGTCGCGCTTCCGCGACCTACTGGTGATTTCGCGCAACTCGACCTTCGTCTACAAGGGCAAGGCCGTGAAGGTGCAGGAGGTCGCGAAGGAATTCGCCGTCGACTACGTGCTGGAAGGCAGCGTGCGAAAGTCGGGCGAGCGCATTCGCGTCACGGTGCAGCTGATCGACGCCGAAGCCGACCGGCACGTCTGGGCCGAACGCTACGACCGGGAGCTTGCCGATATCTTCGCCATCCAGGACGAGATGACGCGCGCGATCGTGGCGACCTTGCCCGGCCGCGTCGAGGCCGCCGCCCATGACCGCGTCAAGCGCAAGCCGACCGACAACATGGCGGCTTACGAGTGCGTGCTGGCCGCCAAGGTGCTGCATCACCGCTCGGTGCGGGAAGACAATGCGGAGGCGCAGCGGCTGCTCGAACGGGCGATCACGCTCGATCCCAATTATGCGCATGCGCACGCCTGGCGGGCCTGCGTGCTCGGGCAGAGCTGGGTCTACAGCTGGTGCGCCGATCGCGACGCGACCTTCGCGCAGGTGGCCGCGGAACTCGAGATCGCGCTCAAGCTCGACGACAATGACAGCGACGTGCACCGCATCCTCGCCGCGGTGAACCTCAATCGCGACGATCACGACAGGGCGGCCTACCACCAGGAGCGCGCGCTCGCGCTCAACCCCAATTACGACCTGGTCGTCGTGCAGCAGGGCGAGCTTCTGACCTGGCTCGGCCGGCCGGAGGAGGGCATCGACTGGATCAAGCGGGCGATGCGCCTCAACCCGTTCCACCCCGAACGGTTCTGGAGCCACCTCGGGCGGGCCTGCTATTGCGCCGAAAAATACGCCGAAGCCGCCGAGGCGTTCTCACGCATCACGCGGCCCGACCACACCCATCACGCCTTCCTCGCCGCAACATTGGCGCAGATGGGTAACGCGGTGGCGGCGGCCGCGCATGCCGCCGAAGTGCGCAAACGCGAGCCGACGTTCTCGATCGCCACGCACCTCGCCACCCAGCACTACAAGCGCGACCTCGACCGTGCCCGCTACGAGGCCGGCCTGCTCAAGGCAGGACTGCCGGCTTGAGGCGGAGCGACTGAGAACGAACTTGCGTGGAGATCAGCGAAGCGAGGCGGTGCGCAGCACGAACGACTGGGTCGGTAGCGTAGCGGTGGCGGTGCCCGAGAAGCGGTCGCAGGTCATGCCCATCATCGGGTCATCCGAGAAGGTCATGGCGACGGAGGCCGCCGGCTTGATGAAATGCGCGCGCATCAGGCTCATGTCGGTGTCGCCCAGCACCGTGGTCAGCATGCCGTTGCTGGCGCTTGGCGCGAGCATCACGACACGCATCCAGAGATCGTTGCCCTTGGCGGCCGCGAGGCGCGCCGACGTCGTGACCACGCCCTGACCCTGCGCGCCCTTGGCCACGACAGTGTTGATTTCGGTGGATACGACGGCGGGATTGCGGGCCGGGCGCACGTTGCGCGGGATCAGCGCGGTGGCCGCGACGATGTTGGCGCGGTCAACCGGCGAGGCCGCCGGCGGCGCGAAGGCGAGCGCCTTGTTGAAGTTGTCCGTGGCGGTCGCGGTGGTCTGCGGATCCGCGGCGCCAACGGCTTCGCGGGCCTTCAGCGCCGCGATCTGCGCCGCGGAAGCCTGCTTGGCCGTGCCCGGCTCGTCACCCCAGAAGCCGCGGGCGTTGATGATATCGGCGGGCGAGGTCGGCTTCGGATCGGTGGTGGTATCGGCGGCCTGAACCGGCTTGGGCTTCGGCGCCGGGATGGGTTGCGCATCGGCGGCGGCGAGCTGGATGGTCGCGGCGATCTGCGGCTTGGCGCGCGGCATCGGAACCGGATCGGCGGCCTTGGCGGGAACTGCTGCGGCGACCACGGTGTTGGCCGCGGGCTTGCTGCTCACAGCAACGGATGCTTCCTCGTCATCCTCGCTCGACTTGCCGCCACCGAACAGCTTGGCGAACAGGTTCGGCTTGGCGACGGTCGCGGCATCGTCGCCATTGCCGCGGCGCTCGATGTCGGCCCGGGCGAGCTCATATCCCTTCAGCGGGTTGCCGTCGGTCGGCAGATGCACGGTGCGGCCATCCGGGAACACCCTGGCCAGCTGGTCACGCGTCATGCGCGGCCAGTGCCGAATGCTGCCGGTGTCGAGATGGACGAACGGCGAGCCGGAGGTCGGATAGAAGCCGACGCCACCGCGCTGCAGGCGCAGGCCGGCGTAGCGGATCTGCTCCAGCGGCACGCCGGGAATGAAGAAGTCCATCGCATGGCCCAGCATATGCTGGCTGTGGCGCGCCACACCCGAGGAGCGGCGGCGGAGCATCGCGTTGGTGGCGGGCGAGCGATAGGCGGAGATGATCTGGATCGGCTGCTTGCCGCCGACGTCGCGATAGACGTCCCAGAGGATGTCGAACAGGTGACGGTCCATCACCGTCTCATCCTGGTTGCGCCAGTCGCGCAGGAAATGATTGAGCTGCTTCAGCGCGGCCTCGTCATAGCGGCCTTCGCGCTTGAAGGTGACGGTGAGGTCTTCGCCGGAATGGGTGTGGTGGAAGGAGAGGGTGCGGGTCTCGTTCAGCGCGGTCGCGTCATGCACGGATCCGGCGCCCGCCAACAGCAATAGCGAGGTCAGGCCGACGCGGTATCCGGCCTTAGGCAGCAATAGCGAATTGAAGCGGCGTGCGAAGACAGCCAGCACTATGAGCCCACCCAAGTCGACGAGCGTTCGGTCGGCACCTTTCGCAGACCCCCCGCGAAAGACGGTGAACGCTTTCTTAAAGCGGGAGGGTTAACCGAGGTTTACCGACCCGCCCCCAAGTTAGCCTTAACTAACTTCTTGAGTGTGGCAAAAAAGAGCCCTGTTCCCCAGCAGAGACGGGTAATGGTTAACGTAAACGATCCCGCCTTGGGAGGTGAGATCGTTGATTTCACTTCAAAATTTACCCGAATCAGCCCCGCAACAGGGGTCAGCGGGTGATCACCCGGCGCTGCGGTTGGGCCTGGCCGCGGCGGACCGGCGGCGGTGCCGGCTGTGCAAAACCCCCGCCGAACAGCCGTTCGAAGAACGACGGTCCGGAGGAATTGAAGCCGGTGTTGTCGCCGCTGGCATAGACGTTGGAGGGCAGGCTGCTGCTCGGCGGGCGCGAGTAGCTCGGCTGCGAATGCGCGACCACCATCTCGAGATCCTTGCCGCGGTTGTTCTTGAGCAGCGACAGCATGGTGGCGTCGCGGCCGTAGACGTCCCTGCGGAATTGCAGCTTGCCGGCGTCGTCGACGAACGCGGTCTGGTAGGTGATGTTGACCGGGATCGGCGTCGGGAATTTCAGGTCGATCTCGCTCGAGCCGTACATGCTGCGGATCTTCTCCGGCGTGTAGCGCTCGTTCGGCATCGTGATGTTGAGCAGCACCGAGGCGTACTGATCCGGGTTCTGCACGCGCATGCAGCCGTGGCTGAAGGCGCGCTCGTCCTTGCCGAACAGGTACTTGTCCGGCGTGTCGTGCTGATAGACCAGGAACTTGTTCGGGAAGTTGAAGCGGATGCGGCCGAGCGCATTGGCTTCACCCGGCGGCTGCGAGATGTGGATCGAGCCGTCGCGGTTGCGCTCGAGGCGCAGGCCCATCCGCTGCAGCACCGTCGGGTCCTGCTGCAGCGCCGGCAGATACTCGTTGTAGATGATCGAGGGCGGCACGTTCCAGGTCGGGTTGACCGTGATGTACTTCATCGTCTCGGTCAGCAGCGGCGTGGCATGGGTGCCCGGCTTGCCCGTCACCACGCGCGTGGTCCAGACCTGCGCTCCGTTCTGCATCACCTTCAGCGTATAGTCGGGGATGTTGAGGATCACATAGGCGTTGCCGACATTGGCCGCGCCGAGCTGGCGCGGCAGCCAGCGCCAGCGCTCCATGTTGACGATCACGGTGTCGATCTGCTTGTCGCGCTTCGGGCTGTTCAGCGCCTTCACCGTGCGTTCGTCGAGCACGCCGGTCGGCTTGAGATCGACGCTGTTCTGGAATTTCTCCACCGCCCTGGCGACGGTCGCGTCATAGGTCGTGCTGTCGGGATTTTCCGTGATGCCGAGCTTGTTGCGCAGGTCCGGCACGCGCGGATCGTCCATCTCGACGGCGGGCTGCTTCTTCTTCGCGGCGACGTATTTCAGCGCAGGTCCCTCGGCGATCGTGATCACTGGGCCGTCGCCCTGGCCGCGCAGCTCGGCGAGCTTCTTCTTCAGCTCCTTGTAGAGTTTTTGCGGCGGGTTGTAGCCGTCGAGCGCCGTCGAGGCGTCCTTGGCGGAGGTCACGTTGGCGAACACTTCCGCCGGATCGATCGGATGTTCCGGATAGAGGATATCGCCCGACACCTGCGACCAATGCATGCGGCCGCTCTGCGCCTGGCGCGCGTAGTCCAGCATGCTGGCGGCGAGCTTCAGCTCGGCGTCGGCCAGCGCATCCGGCGAGGTTGCGGCGGCGAAATCCGGCACCGGGTATTCGGCCGGATCGAGGCCGTCGGCGGCGGCGTCCTTGAGGCGTGCGATCACGCCCTTGCCGGTCTCGGTCAGCTTGCCGCCATGCGTGAACACCGGCGCGTATTCGCGCGCCGAATAGAATTTCTCGGCCGCCGGACGTTCGTTCTTGCGGTCGAAGGTGCGCAGCGACTTGTTGGCGAGCATTTCGCGCAGCTTGTCGGCGACAGGCTGATCCTCGGCCGGAACGTTGCTGGCGGCCTTGACCGGCTCGGCGGCCGGAGCCGCAGCGGTCGCGGGAGCGGGAGTTGCGGCGGGCGCGGTGGCGGTGGCCGGGGCGGGCGCAGCCGCAGGCGGTGCGATGGCCGTGTCCGTCTTCGGCGCGTCGGCGGGCTTGGTTGCCGGCGCGGTGGCAAGATCGGCGGGCTTGGCTTCCGGAGCCGTGGCCGGCGCAGTGGGCTCGGCCGGCTTGGCATCGGCGGCTTGCGCATCGACCGGCTTGGTGTCGGCCGGCTTCGCGGCGTCGGGCAGCGCGGCGGTGGTATCCGCCTTGAAATCGGCAGCGGTCGGCGGCGGTACGTTGGCAGGTTCGGGGCGCGGGACCGCGGCGTCGATGGCAAGCTCCGCGGCACTGGTGCGAGGCGTGTCCTGTGCGAGGGCCGAGCTCGCGGACACCGTGAGGAAGGTTGCCGCGACGGCCATCAAGACGCGGTCAAATCCCCGACGGTTGTTCGAACAGTCACGCATCGTCACACCCCCTGGGTGAAACTGCCCCGGCTCTTGGAGCAGTTCAAATCAGCATCTGGTTTCACAGCTTGCGCGATAGCGCCGGCCTTCTTGATCGATTCGCACGCCTGCAACGCAACGAACGCAGACGATACATAGGCCCCTCTCATGCAGCCAGCGCCATGCGGGGCAACTCACGACAAACTGACCTCGAACCAACTGAATTCATTCGGGCTGTGCGTTTTTGCCACGCGGCACAGGCTTTGTCTGTCACCGCCAAGCCACGGTTCAAATGGTTCCCATCATTGCGGCCTTGAGGCCACAAGGCCTTGTTTCTCGTTCGAGCGTGATCTTCGGAGAACCGCATCACGCTCCAACTGGCGTTAGCTGGCGTCGCTGGTGCGCGTGCCGGCCGCGGCTTCGTCGAGCTTGCGGTAGAGCGTGGAGCGGCCGATTTTGAGGCGGCGCGCGACCTCCGACATCTGTCCACGATAATGCGAAATCGCGAAGCGGATGATCTCGTTCTCCAGATCTTCCAGCGGGCGCACATCGCCTGACGCGTTCAGCATCGCGAGGCCGCCCGCCGTGGGCAGGGGCGCCGGCGTTGGTATTTCGTTACCGGAATTCATCGCGGGTGCGGTCGACGGCGACACGATCAGCGGCTCGCCCTGCAGCGACTTGCCCTCGGGGACGGCGTGCGCCGTCGCCTGCGGGAAGTCGGCGAGGCCGAGCTGGTCGCCGTCGCTCATCACCACGGCGCGATACACGGTGTTCTCGAGCTGGCGGATGTTGCCGGGCCAGTCGAGTTGCGCGAGATGCGCCATCGCCTCGCCGCTGATGCCGCTGATGTTGCGGTTTTCCTCGGCGCAGAACCGGGCTAGGAAATGCCGCAATAGATGCGGGATGTCCTCGCGCCGTTGCCGCAGCGCCGGGATCGTCAGCGGCAGCACGTGCAGGCGATAGAACAGGTCCTCGCGGAACTGGCCGCCCTTCACGAGATCGAGCAGCTTGCGGTTGGTCGCCGAGATGATGCGGACATCGACCTTGACCGGCTTGCGTCCGCCGACCGCCTCGACGGTGCCCTCCTGCAGCGCGCGCAGCAGCTTGACCTGGGTCGCGAGCGGCAATTCGCCGACCTCGTCGAGAAACAGCGTGCCGCCATGGGCTTCGACGAACTTGCCCTGGTGTCGTTCGGTGGCGCCGGTGAAGGCACCCTTCTCGTGGCCGAACAGGATCGACTCGACGAGATTGTCCGGGATCGCGCCGCAGTTCACCGCGACGAACGGCTTGGCCTTGCGCTCGCCGCTGCCGTGGATGGCGCGCGCGAACAATTCCTTGCCGACGCCGGATTCGCCCTCGATCAGCACCGGGATCGTCGAGGATGCCGCCTTCTGCGCGGTGCGCAGCACGCCGGCCATCGCCTCGCTGCGGGTGATGATGTCGGAGAAGGTCAGCCGGCCCTCGCGGCTGTGCCGGATGCGCTGCAACTCGCCCTTCAGCGCGGAGGCGTTCAGCGCGTTGCGCAGCGAGACCTGCAGCCGCTCGAAGCCGACCGGCTTGACCACGAAATCCTGGGCCCCGGCACGCATCGCCGACACCACATTGTCGATGCCGCCATGCGCGGTCTGCACGATGACCGGGACGTTCAAACCAGCTTCACGAATCTTTGCGAGGACACCGAGGCCGTCGAGGCCGGGCATCACGAGGTCGAGCACCACGGCGTCGATGGTCTGGGTCTCGGATGCGGTCAGTGCAGCGACCGCCGCGTCGCCGGAGTCGACGACGAGGGGCTCATAGCCGCACTTCTGCACCATGTTTTCAACCAATCGGCGCTGTACGGCGTCGTCATCGGCGATCAAAATGGTGGCAGCCATGGTTTTCCCCGCACGCTACGATTATTTGTCTCGAATCGGGGCACTGTCGCCGATGCCGATTAACGCACTCTTAAACGTTGAACTCCCGCTTTGATTTCGCCGCAGCCGCCGTCTTACCGACTGAAGTAAGGTTTCGAACAAGATGACCTCGCGCTCCAAATCTGCTCTCGACAAGTCCGCTCTCCGCAAGGAAGCCACGCTTCGCAAGACAATTGCTGAACGCAAGACGACCGCACAACGCAAATCGGCCGCCGCAAAACCTGCGGCGAAAAAGCCGTCCGGCAACACGGCCAAGCTGCCCGAATGGAATCTGGCAGATCTCTACGCCGGTATCGACGCGCCAGAAGTCGCACGCGACCTCCAGAAGATGGATGCAGATTGCGTCGCGTTTGAGACCGAGTACAAGGGCAAATTGGCCGAAAATACCGCTCGCGACGGCGGCGGGAAGTGGCTTGCCGAGGCCGTCAGGCGTTACGAGGCGATCGACGATCTCGCCGGCCGTCTCGGCTCTTACGCCGGCCTCGTGCATGCCGGCGACAGCGTCGACCCCGCGATCTCGAAATTCTACGGCGACGTGTCCGAGCGGCTGACCGCGGCATCGGTGCATTTGCTGTTCTTTTCGCTCGAGCTGAACCGCGTTGACGATGATGTGATCGCGCGTGCGCTGGCCGAGCCCGAGCTCGGCCATTACCGGCCGTGGATCGAGGACCTGCGCAAGGACAAGCCGTACCAGCTCGAGGACCGCGTCGAGCAGCTCTTCCACGAGAAGGCGCAGAGCGGTTACGCGGCCTGGAACCGGCTGTTCGACCAGACCATCTCCGGCCTGCGCTTCAAGGTCGCGGGCAAGGAGCTCGCGATCGAGCCGACGCTCAACCTGCTGCAGGACAAGGCGGGCGACAAGCGCAAGGCCGCCGCGCAAGCGCTGGCAAAGACCTTCAAGGACAATGAGCGCACCTTTGCGCTCGTTACCAACACGCTCGCCAAGGACAAGGAGATTTCCGACCGCTGGCGCGGCTTCCAGGACGTTGCGGATTCCCGCCATCTCAACAACCGCGTCGAGCGCGAGGTGGTCGATGCGCTGGTCGCCTCGGTGCGATCAGCCTATCCCAAGCTTTCGCACCGCTACTATGCGCTGAAGGCCGGCTGGTTCAAAAAGAAGAAGCTGCCGCACTGGGACCGCAACGCGCCGCTGCCGTTCGCGGCAACAGGCACCATCGCCTGGCCGGAGGCGCGCAACATGGTGCTGACGGCCTATCGCGGCTTCTCGCCGCGGATGGCCGAGATCGCCGAGCGCTTCTTCGCTGATCGCTGGATCGATGCGCCGGTCCGGCCCGGCAAGGCGCCCGGCGCGTTCTCGCATCCGACCACGCCGTCGGCGCACCCCTATGTGCTGATGAACTACCAGGGCAAGCCGCGTGACGTGATGACCTTGGCGCACGAGCTCGGCCATGGCGTGCACCAGGTGCTGGCCGCGAAGAACGGTGCGCTGATGGCGCCGACGCCGCTGACGCTGGCCGAGACCGCCAGCGTGTTCGGCGAGATGCTGACCTTCAAGCGGCTGCTGTCGCAGACCAAGAACGCAAAGCAGCGCCAGGCGCTGCTCGCCGGCAAGGTCGAGGACATGATCAACACCGTGGTGCGGCAGATCGCGTTCTACTCGTTCGAGCGCGCGGTGCACACCGAGCGCAAGAACGGCGAGCTCACCGCCGAGCGCATCGGCCAGATCTGGCTCAGCGTGCAGGGCGAGAGCCTTGGACCCGCGATCGAGATCAAGCCGGGCTACGAGACGTTCTGGATGTACATCCCGCACTTCATCCATTCGCCGTTCTACGTCTATGCCTACGCGTTCGGCGATTGCCTGGTGAACTCGCTCTATGCGGTCTACGAGCACGCCTCCGAAGGTTTTGCCGAGCGCTATCTCGACATGCTCGCGGCCGGCGGCACCAAGCACTATTCCGAACTGCTCAAGCCGTTCGGGCTCGACGCCAAGGATCCGAAATTCTGGGATGGCGGCCTGTCCGTCATCGCCGGCATGATCGACGAGCTGGAGGCGATGGGCTGAGGCCGGCCATCGCCTGATCTCGCCCGCGCGTCACGCGCGCTGATCGGCGCCGCGGCCGAGGCTGTTCGGCCCGGCGGCCTCGGCGTTGACGTCGACAAAACCGAGCATCGCGGCCAGCCGGTCGCTCGCCGGCCGGTCGAACCCCGCCTCGCCCTCGAAGCTTGCCGGATTGCGGAACGTGCCGAGCAGCATGTCCCAGATCGGCAGGTCGCCGTAATTGTAGGCGTGCACGTCGCGCTGATGATGGATGCAATGCGCTTCCGGCCGCTGGATCAAGTAGCCCAGCCATTGCGGCGTCCGGATATTCATGTGCTGGAAGTAGCCATAGAACGCGGCGATGTAACCGGTCAGTGCCGCCGCGACCGGATCGAGGCCGAGCACGAGCGTCGTGGTGACGGTCGAGATCGTCAGGAAGACCAGGGTCTCCAGCGGGTGGAACAGCGCCGCCCCCGACATGTCGACGCGCTGCGGGCTGTGATGGATCTGGTGGAATAGCCGCCACATCAGCGGAAAGCTGTGCGCGCTGCGGTGCCAGGCGTAGCTGATCAACGACACCACGGCGTAGCCGAGCATCGCGCCGCCGATCACGCCAAGGCTCTCGAGATTGATCAGGCGGTGCTGCACAAGCCACGGCTCGGGGATCAGCAGCGGCGTCAGCGCCGCGAGCAGCCCCTGCACGATCAGGAAGGCGAGGCCCTTCAGCCGCCAATAGGGCACGGCGGGAAACGCCCGCGCCGGAAACAGCGTCTCGATACCGAGCATGACGAGATAGGTGACGGGGACGAGCAGGCCAAACACGTCGACTGCAGACATCGGAGCCCTCCGACCTTACGGTGTAAGTCTGATTTCACGATACAGCCTTCCAGTGTAAGGTTGCAAGCGATTCCTCGGAGGCGACGACATTGGCGAAATCGAAGCCGACGGCGGGCCGGCCGGCCCGGCCGTCACGCCGCAAGCCGAAGACCCGTCCGGCGTCCGGCCTGTCGCGGGAGCGGATTGCCGCCGCGGCGATGGCACTGGTCGATCGCGAGGGATTGGCGGCGCTCAGCACGCGCCGGCTCGGCAGCGAGCTCGGCTGCGAGGCGATGAGCATCTACCACCATTTCCCGGGCAAGACGCATCTGATGGATGCGCTGGTCGACCTGATGCTGAAGGCGGCCGAGGTCCCGATCATCGGGGAGCAGGGCTGGCTCGAGCGGCTGCGCCGCGCGGCGCACGGCTTTCGCGCCATGGCGCTCAAGCATCCGAAGTTCTTTCCGTTCTTTGCGACCCACCGCCTCAACACGCCGGCCGGCGTCGCCTTCATCGACGGCATCATCGGCATCCTGCGCGACGCCGGCTTTTCCGATCGCGACGCCGCGACCTATTTTCGCGAGATCGGCTACTACCTAACCGGCGCGGCGCTGGACGAGACCGCGGGCTATGCCAGGGGGCCGTCGGCCGCGGAACCGGTCTCCGGCGAGATGATCGCGGCGAATTTCCCTCACCTTGCGGCCGCCGCGCCCTATTTCCAGCCGCAGCATTTCCAGGCGACCTTCGAGACCGGGCTCGAAATCCTGCTGGACGGCATCTGGCAGGCGCATCGGTCTCGGCGCCGGGCGCCATAGCGGTTTGCGAACCCCGGCGGATTCGGGTCGATTGGCCTTCCAAATGGCCCGATTGGGACCGCGCCGTTGCCCTGTCTCCCCGTTTGCGGTAATGCCTCGCCGAACGCGAATTTCTGACTGGGGACAACGATGGCAGACCATAACGAAGTGGCCTACACGACCGCCGACGGCAACGATTACATCGCGCACGAGCAGACCTATGAAGGGTTCATCAAGCTCGTCAAATACGGCACCATCACCGTCGCCATCATCCTCATCCTGATGGCCTATTTCCTCGTCTGATCTCCTGATCGGTCAACGGTCCCGCCGTCCCGCGGCGGTGCCGGTATTCCTGTCGAGCCCGGTCCAAAGAAACCGGGTATCCAACCTGGCGAAAATAACGCTAGTTTGAAGACGCGTGCGCTGCTCGCGCCGCCGGAGGGCCCATGAAGATTGCCGTTGCCAAGGAAATCGATCCGTCCGAGCCGCGGGTTGCGGCTTCGCCTGATACCATCAAGAAATTCAAGGCGCTCGGCGCCGAGGTATTGGTCGAGCCGGGCGCGGGCATCAAGTCCGGCCTGCCCGATTCGGAGTTCACCGCGGCGGGCGCGACCGTCACCGCCGACGCGCTCAAGGACGCCGACATCGTCATCAAGGTGAAGCGGCCCGAGGCCTCCGAGCTTGCCAAGTACAAGCGCGGCGCGCTGGTCATCGCGATCATGGACCCCTACGGCAACGAAGCCGCGCTGAAGACGATCGCCGATGCCGGCGTCTCCGCCTTCGCGATGGAGTTGATGCCGCGCATCACTCGCGCCCAGGTGATGGACGTGCTGTCGTCGCAGGCCAACCTCGCCGGCTACCGCGCAGTCATCGAAGGCGCCGAGGCGTTCGGCCGCGCCTTCCCGATGATGATGACCGCGGCCGGCACCGTTCCGGCGGCAAAGGTGTTCGTGATGGGCGTCGGCGTCGCCGGCCTGCAGGCGATCGCGACCGCGCGGCGCCTCGGCGCAGTGGTCACCGCAACCGACGTCCGCCCCGCCACCAAGGAGCAGGTCGAATCGCTCGGTGCAAAATTCCTCGCCGTCGAGGACGAGGAGTTCAAGAACGCGCAGACCGCCGGCGGCTACGCCAAGGAAATGTCCAAGGAGTACCAGGCCAAGCAGGCTGCGCTGACCGCCGAGCACATCAAGAAGCAGGACATCGTGATCACCACCGCGCTGATCCCGGGCCGTCCGGCCCCGAAGCTGATCAGCGCCGAGATGGTCCGCTCGATGAAGCCGGGTTCGGTGCTGGTCGATCTCGCCGTCGAGCGCGGCGGCAATGTCGAGGGCGCCAAAGCCAACGAGGTCGTCGACATCGACGGCGTCAAGATCGTCGGCTACACCAACGTCGCCGGCCGGGTCGCGGCTTCGGCCTCGGGCCTCTACGCGCGCAATTTGTTCTCGTTCATCGAGACCATGGTCGACAAGGCCAACAAGGCGCTCGCGGTCAATTGGGACGACGAGCTGGTGAAGGCCACCGCGCTGACCAGGGACGGCGCCGTCATCCATCCCAGCTTCCAGCCGAAATAAGGAGACAAGCCATGGAGCATCTCGCGCAGGCCGTCGATCCCTTCGTGTTCCGGCTGTCGATTTTCGTTCTCGCCGTGTTCGTCGGCTATTTCGTGGTGTGGTCGGTGACGCCTGCGCTGCACACCCCGCTGATGAGCGTGACCAACGCGATCTCCTCGGTGATCGTGGTCGGTGCGCTGCTCGCGGTCGGCGTTGCCATGGTGTCGAGCGGCTCGGGCTGGGCCCGCGGCTTCGGCTTCGTCGCGCTGATCTTCGCCTGCGTGAACATCTTCGGCGGCTTCCTCGTCACCCAGCGCATGCTGGCGATGTACAAGAAGAAAGCCAAGTAAATGGCAACCACCTCGGGGTGATGCAAGAATTTGGGGGGACCTGAGATGAGCGCCAATCTCTCTGCACTGTTGTATCTCGTGGCGGGGGTGCTGTTCATCCTGTCGCTGCGCGGGCTGTCGAGCCCGGCGTCGTCGCGCCAGGGCAATATGTTCGGCATGATCGGCATGGCGATTGCGGTCGCCACCACGCTGGCCAGCCATCCGCCGGCCGACGGCGTCGCCTGGCTCTTGGTGATCCTCGCGGTCGCGATCGGCGGCGGCATCGGCGCGGTGATCGCGCGCCGCGTGCCGATGACCTCGATGCCGGAGCTGGTCGCCGCGTTCCACTCGCTGGTCGGCATGGCCGCGGTGCTGGTCGCCGCCGGCGCGTTCTATGCGCCGGAAGCCTTCGACATCGGCACCCCCGGCAACATCCACAAGCAGAGCCTGGTCGAAATGTCGCTCGGCGTCGCGATCGGCGCCCTGACCTTCACCGGCTCGGTGATCGCGTTCCTGAAGCTGTCGGCGCGGATGAGCGGCGCGCCGATCATCCTGCCGTTCCGTCACGCCATCAACATCGTGCTCGGCGTGCTGCTGGTCGTGTTCATCGTCGGCCTGGTGATGAGCGGCAGCGCGCTCGACTTCTGGCTGATCACCATCATCGCGCTGGCGCTCGGCGTCCTGATCATCATCCCGATCGGCGGCGCCGACATGCCGGTCGTGATCTCGATGCTGAATTCCTACTCCGGCTGGGCCGCGGCCGGCATCGGCTTCACGCTCGGCAACTCGGCGCTGATCATCACCGGTGCGCTGGTCGGTTCCTCGGGCGCGATCCTGTCCTACATCATGTGCCACGCGATGAACCGCTCGTTCATCTCGGTGATCCTCGGCGGCTTCGGCGGCGAGACCGCAGCCGTCGGCGGCGGCTCGGGCGAGCAGAAGCCGGCCAAGCTCGGCTCGGCCGACGATGCCGCCTTCATCATGAAGAACGCCTCCAAGGTCATCATCGTGCCCGGCTACGGCATGGCGGTGGCGCAGGCGCAGCACGCGCTGCGCGAGATGGCCGACATCCTGAAGAAGGAAGGCGTCGAGGTGAAATACGCCATTCACCCGGTGGCCGGCCGCATGCCCGGCCACATGAACGTGCTGCTCGCCGAAGCCAACGTGCCCTATGACGAGGTGTTCGAGCTCGAGGACATCAACTCCGAGTTCGCGCAGGCCGACATCGCCTTCGTGATCGGCGCCAACGACGTCACCAACCCGGCGGCGGAGGAGGACAAGACCTCGCCGATCTACGGCATGCCGGTGCTGCAGGTCTGGAAGGCCGGCACCGTGATGTTCATCAAGCGCTCGCTGGCCTCGGGCTATGCCGGCATCGACAACCCGCTGTTCTATCGCGACAACACCATGATGCTTCTCGGCGACGCCAAGAAGGTCACCGAGAACATCGTCAAGGCGATGTGAGGCCGCTGCGGTGGTGCTGAACCGGGAGTGGCATCGCGAGCATCGCATGCCGCCCCGGGCGACGTGCGAGCAGCGGATCAAATGGCACGCGGCGCATGCAGTGGCCTGCGCCTGCCGTCCTGTCCCCGACGGCATCAGGCTTGAGGTCGAGAAGCGGCTCAAGCTCCGCCGCAGAAAATAGCCGCGGTGGCCCGTGATGGCACTGGTCCTCACGATCCTGAAATGGCTGCTGATCGCAGCGGTGGTGATTTATCTCGCCGGCCTCGTGGTGCTGTTCGTCAAGCAGCGCGAGTTGCTGTTTCCGGCGCCGCCGGTCGGGCGGACCGCGCCCGCGGTCGCAGGGCTCCCCGAAGCCGAGGAGCACGTGCTGACCACCGCCGACGGCGAGAAGGTCATCGTCTGGCACGTCCCGGCGAAGCCGGGGCGGCCGGTGGTGCTGTTCTTCCCCGGCAACGGCGATTTCCTCGCCGGCCGCGTGCCGCGCTTCAAGGGCATCACGGCCGACGGCACCGGGCTGGTCGCGCTGTCCTACCGCGGCTACGCCGGCTCGAGCGGATCTCCGAGCGAGCAGGGGCTGTTGCAGGATGGCGCGGCCGCCTACGCGTTTGCCGCCGCGCGCTACCCCGCCGAGCAAATCGTTCCCTGGGGATTTTCGCTCGGCACCGGCGTCGCGGTCGCGATCGCCGCCGAGCATCGCGTCGCCAGGTTGATCCTGGAGGCGCCCTACACGTCGACCGCCGATGTCGCCAGCGAGGCGTTCTGGTACGTACCGATCCGCCTGCTGATGCGGGATCAATTCCACTCCGACCGGCGGATTGCCCGCGTCACGGCGCCACTTCTGATCATGCATGGCACCGACGATCCGGTGATCCCGCTTCTGCTGGGCGAGCGCCTGTTCAGCCTCGCCAACGAGCCCAAGCAGTTCGTGCGCATGCAAGGCGGCGGGCACGACAACCTCGACGATTTCGGTGCCACCGGCGTCGCCATGCGATTTGTCAACGCGCCGGGAGGCTGACGGCGGCGATTGTCTGTCGCATAATCGCGGCCGATCGATGTGAGGGACCTGACGACATGAGCGCACACGGACCGATGCCGCGGTCGGCCTGGCTGTATCCGGTGCTGGCGATGCTGCTGTTTGCCGCGGTCACGGTGTCCGGCTACGGCTTCGCGCCGTCGCCCGGCGGCTGGCTGTTTGCGCTCGTCCTGCTGGTGATCCTGTTCGGCACGGTGTTCGCGGCGGTCCATCATGCCGAGATGATCGCCGAGCGGATCGGCGAGCCGTTCGGAACCCTGCTGCTGACGCTCGCGGTCACCATCATCGAGGTGGCGCTGATCGCGACCATCATGCTCGGCGACACGCCGGCCCCGACGCTGGCGCGCGACACGGTGTTCGCGGTGGTGATGATCGTCTGCAACGGCCTCGTCGGCCTGTGCATTTTCATCGGCGGGCTGCGCTACCGCGAGCAGGATTTCCAGATCACGGGGGCGAACCTCTATCTCAGCGTGCTGTTCGTGCTCGCAACCATCACGCTCGACATGCCGAACTTCACGCTGACGGCGCCGGGGCCGGTGTACTCCACTGCCCAACTCGCCGTCGTCAGCACCGTGACCCTGCTGCTCTATGCGGTGTTCCTCTACACCCAGACCATCCGTCACCGTGATTACTTCGTCAGCGGCGCCAATGCGGCGGCCGAACATGGCGAGGTGATGTCGGACCGCATGCTGGCGATCAGCATTGCGCTGCTGGTGCTGTCGCTGCTCGCCGTGGTGCTGCTGGCCAAGAAATTCTCGCTGGTGGTCGATGTCGTCACCGTGAAGATCGGCGCGCCGCCGGCATTCGCCGGCCTCCTGGTCGCGATCCTGATCCTGTTGCCGGAAAGCGTCGCCGCGCTGTCAGCGGCGCGCAAGAACGACCTGCAGAAGAGCATCAACCTCGCGCTGGGCTCGTCGATCGCCACGATCGGGCTCACGGTTCCCGCCGTGGCGCTTGCCGCCTACACGCTCGACAAGCAGCTCGTGCTCGGACTCAGCAACCAGCACATGCTGATCCTGC
The DNA here is from genome assembly GCF_900696085.1 of Bradyrhizobium ivorense. Lineage (GTDB taxonomy): Bacteria > Pseudomonadota > Alphaproteobacteria > Rhizobiales > Xanthobacteraceae > Bradyrhizobium > Bradyrhizobium ivorense. The sequence goes on along the minus strand of NZ_CAADFC020000004.1, from coordinate 1,077,709 downwards.
TGCTCACCTTCATGGTCAGCATGCTCACCTTCGGCACCGGCCGCACCAACATCATGTTCGGGCTGGTGCACATGGTGGTGTTCGCCGTATTCGTGTTCATGGTGTTCGTGCCGTAGTTTCGTGTCGCAATGGAGAATCAGAAAATGCTCAGCGCCAAATCGGACGTCCAGGTGGATACGGCGGAGGTCCGCGTGACCGAATGGCGGCTGGCGCCGGGCAGCGCGACCGGTCCCCACACCCATGAGATGGACTACGTCATCGTGCCGATCACGGCGGGCGAGATGACGATCGTGGCGCCGAACGGCGACCGCTCGAAGGCTCAGCTCGGCGTCGGCAAGTCCTACTTCCGCAAGGCCGGCGTCCAGCACGACGTGCTGAACGAGACCGCCAGCGAGATCGTGTTCCTCGAGGTCGAGCTGAAGCCCTGACGCCGCGCTGCCGGAACCTCTGCAAAGCCCGAATGGCAGTTCCGAGCCTCAACGCTTGTGGACATTCATAAGCCGTTAACGCCTGCACGATGATCTGGATGGCGGATGCGTTCTGCGCAGGGGGCGCCTCCGGCTGAAACCAAAGTGACACCAAAGGTGACTGGCGGAACGGGCGTTTGCCACCGATCCGACGCAGTTGATCCCTCAATGTGCCTCAAAGTTCCAGCATGAAATCCAGGGCGGGGAGTGGCAGGCCATGCTGAGTTACTTGAAGAAATTCGTGATGGACATCTTGCCGTCAGTGGCGGCGACCATCATCGGCGCCTACATCGTTAACCACTACATCGTCGCCAAACCGGACGCCCCGGCCACCGCCGCCGTGTCCGCCGCCGCCGATCCCAAAGCCACTGATGGAAGGGCCACCGCCAAGCCGACCGAGAAGCCTGAAGCCGGCGTGAAGGCGAAGGGCATGTCGGAGCGGACGCTGATCGAACGCGCCGCGGCCGAGAAGGCCACCGTCACCGAGAAGCCCGCCGAGCAGAAGACGGCCGATGCGCCGGCCGAGACCGCCAGCATCCCCACCGACCCGCGCCATCGTCAGGCTGCGCCCAAGGCGGTCGCCAAGCTGACGCCAACAGCAGTGCCGCAGCCGGCCGCTCCTGCCGCGACGACACCGGCTGCGCCGGTTGAGGCGGCTGCACCGGACGAGGCCCGTGACGCCAACGATCTCGCGCGTGCGGCGATCGAGCGGCTGCGCCGGGAGCGTCCGCAGGACGCCGCCCGGACCCCGGACGCCGCCCGCACCGATGTCGCCCGCCTGCCCGAGACCCCGCGCGCCGCGGCGTCGCCGCCGATCCGGCCGCTGCCGCCGACGATCATGGTGTCGAACCCGGCCGGAGAGAACGCCGACCAGCCCGCGCAGCCGCGTCCGCCCTATGCCGCCAGCCCCCAGGACGCGAATCGGCTGACGCCCCCGGCCGATATCCCGGTTCCGATCGTGCAAGCCCCGCCGCTCGACCTGCGCGCCGAGGCCTCGATGCCCGCGCCGAAGGATGAGCGGACGTCGGTCACCGACGACGTGTTCTCCGGCATGAAGTCGATGTTCCACGCCGTCCTGCCGAAGTAAGCCTGCGAGATCTAGCCGCCGACGCGCGCCAGTCCGCTGCGCGCGCTTTCGTCCCTTGGCCGCAGCGCCAGCGCGCGGTTGTAGGAGGCCGCGGCCTTGGCCTTGTCGCCGAGCCGCTCATAGGCCTGTCCACGCGCACTCCAGGCGGCCACGTTGTTCGGAGACGCCTGCACGGCCTCGTCGAGGTCGGCGGCGGCTTCCCTGGCCTTGTCGAGTGCGAGGTAGCTGGTGGCGCGTCCGATCAGCGGCTCGGCCTTCTGCGGCGATAGCCCGCTCGCCGCGGTGAAATCCTCGACCGCCTGCTGATGCTGGCCCCGGCCCTGATAGATCACGCCGCGGCCATAGAGCGCCTGGATGTTGTAGGGGTCGGATGTGAGCGCCTGGTCGAACGCCGCCAGCGCCTCGTCGGTCTTGCCGGCGCGCGCCAGATCCTGGCCGCGCGCCGCCTGATCCTTGGCGCTGCTGATGTCCTGGCTGGTGATCGTGTCCGCCGGCTTGTCGGCGACGGGAGCCGAGGTTTTCGGCTTGTCGTCCGAACCCCATGATCCGAGGTCGAAGGAACAGCCGCCGAGCGTCAGGCCGAGCGCGCCGGCAAGGATGACGAGTCGCGACGCGTGCCGGCGGTACGCGGGTCCGAGACGAGGGCGGGGCGCCGGAACAGCCATGATGCAAAACGCTCGTGCAGGGGCTTTTGCATAGGTAACCCGGATCGCCGCCTGCTTCAAAACAACAACGCGGGCCCAAGGCCCGCGTTGTTAGACTTTCAGATCGGCAAAACGGTTCAGCGCGGACCGCGACCAGGACCGCCCGCGCCGCCACGGCCGCCGGCGCCGCGATCGCCACCCGGACCAGCGCCGAACACCGGCTTCGGCTTCATCGGCAGCAGGCCTTCGCGCTGCAGCTTCTTGCGCGCCAGCTTGCGTGCGCGGCGCACGGCTTCGGCCTTTTCACGGGCCTTCTTCTCGGAGGGCTTTTCGTAGTGACCGCGGAGCTTCATCTCGCGGAAAATGCCCTCGCGCTGCATCTTCTTCTTCAGCGCCTTGAGAGCTTGGTCGACATTGTTATCGCGGACGAGAACCTGCACGCGGCATCCTCTTTTGCATTGATCGGTTCGGAATTCTGGCGAAGCAAGGGACAGCAAAAGGCCGGCCTCTTAACCCTAGGCGCGCGCATGTATCAGACAAATGCGCAGATGTCCACCGGTGGTGTGACTTTCGGGCCTACTAAAGCCACGAAATGCGGCGAAAATGCCCTTGTGTGGCCCTGATTTGGGAGGTTTGGCGCCGAGATCAGGGCTGCTCCCGGCGTTTTGAGCAACCCGGACATTGGAAATAGGGGAGATGCCACATGGATATGAAGAAATATGCGGCCGAGCTGATCGGCACGTTCTGGCTGACATTCGCCGGCTGCGGCAGTGCGGTGATTGCGGCCGGCTTTCCGCAGGTCGGTATAGGCCTGGTCGGCGTATCGTTGGCGTTCGGGCTGAGCGTGGTCACCATGGCCTATGCGATCGGCCATATCTCGGGTTGCCATCTCAACCCGGCCGTCACCGTCGGGCTCGCCGCCGGCGGGCGGTTTCCGACCGGCCAGATCCTGCCCTACATCATTGCGCAGGTCGTGGGCGCGATCGTCGCTGCCGCGGTGCTCTATGTGATCGCCAGCGGCGCGCCGGGCTTCGATGTCAGCAAGGGCTTTGCGTCGAACGGCTATGACGCGCATTCCCCCGGGCAGTACAGCATGGTGGTGTGCTTCATCACCGAGGTGGTGATGACGATGATGTTCCTGTTCATCATCATGGGATCGACCCATGGCAAGGCACCGGCCGGCTTCGCGCCGCTCGCGATCGGGCTCGCGCTGGTGATGATCCATCTCGTCAGCATTCCCGTCACCAACACGTCGGTCAATCCGGCGCGCAGCACCGGACCGGCGCTGTTCGTCGGCGGCTGGGCGACGGCGCAGCTCTGGCTGTTCTGGGTTGCACCGCTGATCGGCGGCGCGCTGGGCGGCGCGCTCTATCGCTGGCTCAGCGATGAGCCGACCGGTGTCGTCGCCGGTGTGAAGACGGCCTGATGGGCAGAATGGGATCGTGAACGTCACGGTCCCATTTTTCCATCGGCTGAGGGGACTATGGCTTGCGGGCCGGGGTCACTTCGGTGACATGGCCCATCTTGCGGCCGGGGCGCGGCACGCCCTTGCCGTAGAGATGCACCGTGGCGCCGGGAACGGTGAGCCACTGCTGATAGCTCAGGATGTCGTCGCCGATCAGGTTGGTCATGGTGACATCGCCATGGCGCACCGGCTTGCCCAGCGGCCAGCCGGCGATCGCGCGGATGTGCTGCTCGAACTGCGAGATCGAGGCGCCGTCCAGCGTCCAGTGTCCGGAATTGTGCACGCGCGGCGCGATCTCGTTGACCAGCACCGTCGGCGCGCCGTTGCCGGGCACCACGAACATCTCGACCGCGAGCACGCCGACATAGTCGAGCGCTGACGCGATCTTTTCCGCGATGGCCCGCGCCTGGGCCGCGAGCGCATCTGATATCGCCGCCGGCGCGCGCGAAAATTTCAGGATGTGATCGCGATGCTCGTTCTCGGTGACGTCGAAGCATTCGACTTCGCCCGTGGCCGAGCGCGCCGCGATCACCGAGATCTCGCGCTCGAACGGCACGAAGGCCTCGAGGATCGCCGATTTGGTGCCGAGATCCTCCCAGACCTGGTCGACGTCATCACCGTCGCGGATGATCGCCTGGCCCTTGCCGTCATAGCCGAAGCGGCGGGTCTTGATCACGGCGGGCAGGCCGATCCGCGCGATCGCCGCGTGCAGCCTGGCGATCGAGGTGACGTCGGCATAATCGGCGGTACCGATGCCGAGCTTGCTGACGAAATCCTTTTCGATCAGCCGGTCCTGCGTGGTTTCGAGGATCTTGTATGCCGGCAGCACCGGGCGGCGCGCGGCGAGCACCATTGCGGTCGCCGACGGCACGTTCTCGAATTCATAGGTGACGACGTCGACATCATTGGCGAACAGCTCGAGCGCCTCGACATCGGCATATTCGGCGCAGATCGCGTTCTGCACCACGTCGAATGCCGGCGAATCCGGATCGGGCGAGAACACCTGGCATCTGAGCCCGAGGCGCGCCGCGGCCATGGCCAGCATCCGGCCCAATTGCCCACCGCCGAGGATTCCAATGGTGTCGCCCGGCTTCAGCTTCACAGGACCAGAAGCCGTCACGCCGAGGCCTCCGGATCATCCTTGACCGCGTCGGTCTGCTGCTGTCGCCACGCCGCGAGCCGCGTCGCCAAGGCGGGATCGTTGAGCGCGAGCACGCTGGCGGCGAGCAGCGCGGCATTGATCGCTCCGGCCTTGCCGATGGCGAGCGTGCCGACCGGAACGCCGGCCGGCATCTGCACGATCGAGTAGAGCGAATCGACGCCGGACAGCGCCTTCGATTCGACGGGAACGCCGAACACCGGAAGCTCGGTCAGTGAGGCCGTCATGCCCGGCAAATGCGCGGCGCCGCCGGCGCCGGCGATGATCACCTTGTGGCCGGCCGCCTTGGCGCCCTTGGCAAAGGCATAGAGCCGGTCGGGGGTGCGGTGGGCGGACACGATCCGCGTTTCGCAGGCGACGCCGAGCGCCGCCAGCGTCTCGGCGGCGTGGCGCATGGTTTCCCAGTCGGACTGGCTTCCCATGATGATGGCGATCGGGGCGGTCATCTCGTCAATTCAGTGCAGGAATCCAAAAGCATAGGCCGATTATAGGGACGGCCCGGGCGGCATCCAAGGCGTGGCAAGGGAGTTAGAATGCACTATCCTGTCTTGGTGAATCCCGGCAAGCCTTCATTCAGCGGGCCTCAACAAGGATGCGCGCATGAAGAAGACGAAGGCGCCCGGCTCCAAGGCTAAGGCCAAGACTGGCTCCAGAACTGCCGCCAAGACCGCCAAGTCCGCAAAACGGCGGAAAGGTGCGGCCGGGGCGCGCCAGGCGGGGCCCGGCCGGAGCGGAACCGCCGATACCGCGCGGAAGCGGAAGGCGGCCGGTTCCGACGACAAATCGGCGATTCGCCGGCTGAAGGCGCAGCTGGCGCGGGCGCAGGCCCGGATCGAGGAACTGCAGGCCTCCGCCGAGACCGATTTCCTGCTCGACATCCTGAACCGGCGCGGCTTCGAGCGCGAGCTCGCCCGCTCGCTGTCCTTCATCAAGCGCTATCACGCCAGCGGCGCGCTGGTCCTGCTCGACGTCGATCGTCTCAAGCCGATCAACGATACCTATGGCCATGCGGCGGGCGACGAAGTGCTGAAGGCGATCGTCGCCGCCTTGTCGGACCAGGTGCGCGCCTCTGATGTGATCGGCCGGCTCGGCGGCGACGAGTTTGCCGTGCTGCTGTGGAATCTCAGCGAGACCGATGCCCACGCCAAGGCCGCAGCGCTGGAGGAAATGATCGACGATCTGAGCTTCGTGTTTCGCGGCAGCCAGGTCTCCGCGGGCGCGTCCGCCGGAGTCGCGATCTTGACGCCGCATTCGGATGTCCAGCGCGTCCTCGATGAGGCCGATCGCGCGATGTATGTGCGCAAGGCGCAACGGCGGCACGAAGCGCCTTAAGCGTGATCCGGAAAAGTGCGAAGCGGTTTTCCGAAAGAGATCACGCGCCCACAAGGAGCTAAAGCGCGCTCAAATCAGTCGGCACGTTGCCGAACGCCCGCAGCAGCTTGGCGTCGCCGAATTCGCCGATCGCGGGATCTCCGGTGCGGCTGAACGCGACCGCGCCGATGCTGCCGGGCATCCGCGACATCGTCTCCGCACGGCGCAGCGCAATGGTCGGACTCTGGCATTCCTCGGCATTGCCCGCGACCGGCTCGCCGTCATCGTCCTGCAGGAACGGCAGCGCCACGTAGTAGGTCACATCGGACATCGGTTGGCTCCTCACGGATCAGGCGGCGTCACTCGCCGCTTGCGTCGGCGCAGGCACGCAGCCGGCGGTGATCGCGGCCTGCAATTCCTCGAGCTCGGCTTCGAGATATTCGTTGGCCATGATCAGCGCCTTGATGGTGCTGCGCAGGTTGCCGTCGCACATCGCGATCGCCTGATCGCACGCCTTCTCGTAGCGGCTGTTGTCGGACAGGGAAGACGGCGCGGACATGGCAAAACTCCCTTGCTGGCTGGCGGGGCATGTTCTCCTTTTGTTCTAAAGGAGTCAAGGGCCGAAAATCGCCCCTTGCCGGTGTGTTGCCGCGAACGTGAAGCCGGCGGTTGCTGTGGATGACGGGGAAAACACCTGCGCGCCTTGAACCGATCCTGCCGACCGGCCGAACGCCAAAGAATGCGCGTGTCAGGCGATGATGTCGGGCGTGATCTGGTCTTCGATGAAGGCGATGCGATCGCGCAATTGCAGCTTCCGCTTCTTCAAGCGCTGCAGCATCAAGAGGTCCGGCGCCGGCGACTGATGCAGCGCGTCGATCGCGGCATCGAGATCGCGGTGCTCTTGTTGCAGACGCGCAAGCTCGGCGTGGAGTTCGCGCTCATCCTGGTCGTTCATGGGTGTAAGCTAACTGATAAGCACGATAAGGTTGTGGCGGACGAAGCAGCCGCCGCCTGGCGAAATATCGTCCTTGGGCACGCGCCGCGCAAGCTGGACTGGTTCCGTAGTCACGATTGGTTACAGATCAGCCGGAAAATCTGCATGTGGCATTTCGCGTCCCCCATCGACAGTCCGGCGCACTTGTGTACACTCCACCGTCCGGATCGAACCTGAGGTTTAACGCACCGAGGAGAGTTCGCAATGGCAATCCAGGCCCATCTCATTGAGCTGGAGCGTAAGCACAAAATACTAGAGAACGAACTGCACGAAGCCCTCGTGCACCCCTCCGTAGACGACCTCCACATTTGCGAGCTGAAGCGCCGCAAGTTGATGGTCAAGGATCAGATCGAACGGTTGAAGCACTCCGCAGTCCCTGACGATACGGTCCACTAGACCCCCACCAACATTAAAACCTGAGCTGATCTGCCGCCGGATGGACGCTTGAGCGCGACCATCCCTCGGCGGACTATGCTGCAGCTGCTCAGAGTCCGGCCAGCTCGCCGACGTGGCCGGCGATGGCCAGCGACGAGGTCAGCCCGGGCGATTCGATCCCGAACAGGTTGATCAGCCCGGCGACGCCGTGGTCGTGCGGCCCCTGAATCAGGAAATCCTGGGTCGCGACCGCCGGCGGCACGATCTTCGGCCGGATTCCCGAGTAGCTCGGCATCAGCGCGCCGTCCGGCAGGGTCGGCCAGTATTTCCGGATCGCCGGATAGAACCGCTCGGCCCGCGCCGGGTCGACGGCGTAATCGACGTGGTCGATCCATTCGACGTCGGGGCCGAACCGCGCCTGTCCCGCCATGTCGAGGGTCAGGTGCACGCCGAGCCCGCCGGGCTCCGGCACCGGGTAGATCAGGCGCGAGAACGGTGCCCGGGCGCTGCAGCTGAAATAATTGCCCTTGGCAAGGTAGGCGGTCGGGATCAGGTCGAGCGGCATGCCGTCGATGCCGCGGGCGACCGCGCATGCGCCGAGGCCGGCCGCGTTGACCAGGAGATCGCAGCCGAGCGCCATCGGCGCGGCGCCGCCCGCCTCGATCTCGAACCCGCCGGCGGTGGCCCTGGCGTGCAGCAGCGGCGTGTGGAAGGCGAACGCGGCGCCGGCCTCCTCGGCATCGCCGCGCAGCGCCAGCATGTAGGCATGGCTGTCGATGATCCCGGTGGAGGGCGACAGCAGCGCCGCGTCGCAGTTCAGCGCCGGCTCCAGCGCGCGTGCCTTCTCGCCCGACAACAGCTGCATGTCGTCGACGCCATTGGCCTCGGCATGGGCGCGGATCGCCTCCAGCTTCGCGGTTTCCGCAGGTGAGGTGGCGACGATCAGCTTGCCGCAATTCCGGTGCGGGATGCCGTGCTCGGCGCAGTAGCGGTACAGCGCGCGCTTGCCGCTGACGCACATGCGCGCCATCAGGCTGCCGGCGCGGTAGTAGATGCCGGCGTGGATCACCTCGCTGTTGCGCGACGAGGTGACGGTGCCGATCCCTTCGGCCTCCTCGATCACGACCACCTCGCGGCCGGCCTGTGCCAGCCGCCGCGCCACGGCGAGGCCGATCACCCCGGCGCCGACGATTACGCAATCAACCCTGTCCATCTTGTCCTTCAGATCCGCGCCTTCGGCACCGCAACGCGCCGCGATGATCGTTTTGCGCAAGCTCGTTCTCTCGAGCAAGTGCTTGTCGCATCTGGAATAGTCGCAGGAGCCATGCCCTGTTAGTGGACTATTAATCATGTCAGGGCAATTGCCGCAAAATTGAGCGGCATTTTCCGGTTGCATCGGTGTGCGTTTACCCGATCCAAACCGCCGACCCCGGACACTCCGCCGCGAAATCCGCGGGTGACTGATGAGTGGAAGGAAGTGGCAGGCGGGCGGGCAGGATTCGATTCCGGCAAGGGCCGGGCTTTGCCTGATTGCCGTCACCACGGGGAGCAGCGCCGCCTGGGCGGGCTCGGGCTCCTTCGCGCCGTCGGGCTATCTCGGTGACCTCGATCCCAACGTGGTCTGGGAGCTCCTGATCGGCTGCGTCGTCGTTGCCTCCTTCCTCGGTGCCATCGGGCTCTGGATCCTGTCAGCGCTGCGCAAGGCCAAGCGATCGCAACTGCGTCGCAACGCCTTCGTCTCGTCTGCCCTCAACCACCTCAACCAGGGCGTGGTGATGACCGACGCCTGCGGGCGGATCGTGTTCTGCAACGATCGCTATCTCGACATCTATGGCCTGTCGCGTGCCGACATCCGCCGCAACATGACCGGGCCCGAACTGCTGGAGCTGCGCTGCAGCCGCGGCGCGCTCGACGTCAGCCCCGACGATTTCTACACCAGGGCCGCGGCGCCCGAAGGCATGGTCACCGAACTGCCGGGCGGCCGCTCGGTGCTGGTGAAATATTTCCCGCTGCCGAACGGCGGTTCGGTGGCGACTCATCTCGATTGCACCGACCAGCGCCAGCTGTCGCGCAAGCTGGCCTCGACCACGCAGTTCCTGGAATCGGTGCTCGACAACGTCCCGGTCTGCGTCGCGGCCAAGAACATCGAGGATGGCCGCTACATCTTCGCCAACCGCGCTTTCGAGCGCTTCTCCCGCTTCTCGCGCGATCATATCGTCGGCAGGCACGCCGACGAGATCTTCCGCCCGGAGACTGCCGCCAGCATCGCGTCCGCCGACCGTGCGGCGCTGGACGCGCCGGCGGGATACCATCGCAGCGAGTTCGTCGTCGAGCGCGGCGCGGAGAAGCGCATTCTCGCCTCCAATCGCGTCGTCGCCCGCAACGAGGCGGGCGAACCGGAATTCCTGATCGCCCTGTTCGAGGACGTTACCGACCGCCGCTCGCTGTCGCGCGAGCTCGAGAACAACAAGAAATTCCTCGAACTGGTGGTCGACAACATCCCGGTCTCGCTGATCGTCCAGCGCGTCAGCGACGGCGGCTATCTGCTCGCCAACCGCAGCGCCGAGACCATCCTCAACCGCCGCCGCGAGGACGCCACCGGGCTGACCGCCACCGACATCTTCAACCCGCGCGAGGCCAAGCTGATCATCGCCCGTGACGAGGCGGCGATCCGCAAGCGCAGCATGGTCGCCGAGGAGCACCCGATCTCGACCAAGGACGGCCTGCGGCTGTTCCTGACCCGCCGCATGACCGTGCTCGACGACCATGGCGAGCCGCAATATCTGATCAAGACCCATGAGGACGTCACCGACCGGCGCCAGACCGAGTCGCGGATGGCGCACATGGCCTATCACGACGGCCTGACCGATCTGCCGAACCGCGCCGCATTCCTGCAGGCGCTGACCCAGATGATCGAAGCCTGCGCCGGCACCGACGAGGAGTTCGCGGTGCTCTGCGTCGATCTCGACGGGCTGAAGGAGATCAACGACGTCTTCGGCCATGCGATGGGCGACAAGGTGCTGATCGAGGTCGCGCAGCGCCTGCAATCGGTGGCGCGCGGCGGCGTCGTGGCGCGGCTGTCCGGCGACGAATTCGGCCTCATCATCGACGGCAAGCAGCCTGCCGCCGGCATCGCGCTGGCCGAACAGGCGGCCGAGGCGTTCGGCGAGGATTTTGTCATCGACGGCAAGTCGGTCCGCACCGGCATCACCACCGGCATCGCCGTGTTCCCGCATAACGGCTCGGATGCGGCCTCGCTGCTCGCCAATTCCGGCGCGGCGCTGTTCCGCGCCAAGGCGAAGTCGCGCGGCACGATCTCGATCTACGAGCCGGAGATGGACCAGCAGATCCGCGACCGCCGCGTGCTGCACCAGGAGCTGTCGGTCGCGATCAAGAACGGCGAATTGTCGCTCTACTACCAGCCGCAGACGACGGCGGGCGCGAGCGCTGCGGAAAGCTCGGTGATCGGTTTCGAGGCGCTGGCGCGCTGGCACCATCCGCAGCGCGGCTTCGTGCCGCCCGGCGACTTCATTCCGCTCGCCGAAGAGAGCGGCCTGATCGTCGAGATGGGCGAGTGGATCCTGCGCGAAGCCTGCCGCGAGGCGGCGTCCTGGGCGGTGCCGCTGCAGATCGCGGTCAACCTGTCGCCGGCGCAGTTCACCCATGGCGACCTCGTCGGCCTCGTGCATTCGATCCTGCTCGAAACCGGGCTGACCCCCGATAGGCTCGAGCTCGAGATCACCGAAGGCGTGCTGATCGAGGATCTCGACCGCGGCCTGTCGCTGTTGCGGCGGCTGAAGGCGCTCGGCGTGCGTATCTCGATGGACGATTTCGGCAGCGGCTATTCCTCGCTGAGCTATCTGCAGGCGTTTCCGTTCGACAAGATCAAGATCGACCGCGCCTTCGTCATCAATCTCGGCCGCAACCCGCAATCGGCCGCGATCGTGCGTGCGGTGATCGATCTCGGCCATGGCCTCGAAATGTCGATCGTCGCCGAGGGCGTCGAGACCGAGGCGCAACTCGGCTTCCTCGCGGAGGAGGGCTGCGACGCGGTGCAGGGCTATCTGCTCGGCAAGCCGGCGCCGATCGGCCAATATGCCGAGCTGGTCGGCGGCGGCCATCTCCTGGAGACCGTGCGCAAGGCCGGGTAGTTGGCCTGCGCTTGCCATCGGTTGCATGCGCGGCTAAGTTTCAAGCCCGCAACATTCCAGCCGCGAAAGGAGGGCTGCGTCGTGACCAAATATGCCGATCACCACCTGCGGCGTGGCCCCGGTAGCGCCCTGCAAATGCGTTTGCAGGGCTGACCGGAAACTCGCGTAGCACTTCTTCCTGGTCTGCCCTTCGTGGCCGTGCGGCGCCGAACGCGTGAGCGTTCGTGCCTGCACCTCAATCCCCGCCGCGCTTCGACACGCCCATCTGATGATGGCTGTTGCCTCGGATGTCGCGTTCGCCGGCAAGACCAGAGATTTGATCGTGACCATCATCAATATACGCAATCTCGGCGTGACGCTGAACGCGCCGCTGTTTTCCGAGCTCAACCTCGTCGTCAATGCCGGCGACCGCATCGGCCTCGTCGCCGCCAACGGCCGCGGCAAGTCCACGCTGCTGCGCTGTATCGCCGGCACCATGGAGGCCAATGCGGGCGAGATCACCCGGTCGCGTGGCCTCACCATCGGTCATGTCGAGCAGGACGCGCCGGCGGCGCTGCTAGAGGCGCCGTTTCACGCCGCCGTTCTCGCGATGCTAGCCGGCGAGCAGCGGGCCAGCGAAGGCTGGCGGGTCGATGTCGCCCTGCAATCGCTCGAGGTGCCGGAGGAGCTCTGGGAGCGGCCGTTGAAGCAGCTCAGCGGCGGCTGGCTGCGCTTTGCCATGCTCGCCCGCACTCTGGTGACCGAGCCCGATGTGCTGCTGCTGGACGAGCCGACCAACCATCTCGATCTCGCCAAGATCGGCCGGCTCGAAGCCTGGCTGACCACGCTGCCGCGCGAGATGCCGGTGGTGATCGCAAGCCACGACCGCGCCTTTCTCGATGCGACCACCAACCGGACGCTGTTCTTGCGCCCGGAACGCTCGGCGCTGTTCGCGCTGCCCTATACGCCGGCGCGCGCGGCGCTCGACGAGGTCGATGCTGCGGATGAGCGGCGTTACGCCAGGGACATGAAGACGGTGCGGCAGCTCCGCCAGCAAGCGGCGAAGCTCAACAACCTCGGCATCAATTCCGGCAGTGATCTCTTGCTGTCGAAGACCAAGCAGTTGAAGCAGCGCGCCGAAAGGCTGGAGGAGACGGCGAAGCCGGCGCATCTCGAACGCTCCGCCGGCACCATCCGGCTCGCCAACCGCGATACCCATGCCAAGGTTCTGGTCAGGCTCGACAACGCCGGCATCGCCGCGCCCGACGGACGGCTGCTGTTCCGGACCGGCCAGCAATTCATCTGCAAGGGCGACCGCATTGCCCTGCTGGGACCGAATGGCGCGGGCAAGACCCGCTTCGTCACGGCGCTGCGCCAGGCGATCCAGCATCCCGCGACGGCGCCGGTCGAGATCAAGGCGACGGAGTCGCTGGTGCTGGGCTATTGCGACCAGGCGCTCGCCGATCTCACCGAGACCGACACGCCGATGCGGATGCTGACCCGCCGCTTCGAGATCGGCGACCAGCGTGCGCGCGGCCTGCTTGCCGGCGCCGGCCTGTCGATCGAGATGCAGGGCCGTCCGATCGGGCGGCTGTCGGGCGGGCAGAAGGCCCGGCTCGGCATGCTGGTGCTGCGGCTGACCCAGCCGAACTTCTATCTGCTCGACGAGCCGACCAACCACCTCGACATCGAGGGGCAGGAGGCGCTGGAGGAGGAGCTGATGGAGCAGCAGGCCAGCTGCCTGTTGGTGTCGCACGATCGCCAGTTCGTGCGCGAGGTCGCCAACCGGTTCTGGGTGATCGAGGGGAAGAAGCTTGTGGAGGTCGATGGACCCGAGCGCTTCTTTGCCTCTGTTGGTGCGGGGTGATGGAGGGGCGCGACCAATATGGCGAAAACAACCCCATGCAAAGTAGCCGGCGGCGGCCGTTCGACCCGGCCACTGTCCGACCAAGCCGCTTGACACGTCGGGCAAGTCAGGGGTAATCTTCCAATATTCCGAAATTGTGCCGACGTCGTCCCTCGCCCCGCGGGCGGGAGGGCGAAGCGTTTCCGTGCGGCGACGCTCAGGGTGACGGGTTGGCCTGCTCAACTTGCTCGGTGTCATCACCCGCGCATGCGGGTGATCCGGTATTCCAGAGGCGGTTGTGCTTGAGCGGATAGGGTGCGGCGTACTGGATCGCCCGGTCCATGTGCGCAATTGCGCACAGGCCGGGCGATGACAGCGATGGGTGGGAAGAGGCGAAGCGTTTCCATGCGGCGCCAGCTCAGGGTTGCTCAACTTGCTCGGTGTCACCCGCACAAGCCCGGCCATGACGGCATGGGAATGGGGGCAGCTGTGATTGGTCGAGAGGCCGCGGCGTACTGGGTCCCCGGTCCCGTCTCCGCCAAGGCTTCGACGGGGCTCGGTATCAGGCACGCCGAAGCACCTTGCGAGGGCGGCAAGCCGGGGGACGACACTGAGTATGTGGCGCGCCATGCCGTGACGCGATTTGCGTGCGACGACGTATTCCGTTCGCACGGAAATGCGATAGGCATTGCGCATGGCGGACTACGATCTTGCGATCATCGGCGGCGGCTTGAACGGCACCAGCGTTGCGCGCGATGCCGCCGGCCGCGGCCTGCGCGTGATCCTGCTCGAGCAGGGCGATCTCGCCTCCGGTGCCTCGCAGGCTTCGCCGCGGCTGATCCATGGCGACCTCGCCGGGCTGGAGCGTCGCGCTCTGTTCCGCGTCCGGACCGCGTTGAAGGAGCGCGATGTCTGGCTGCGTATCGCACCGCATCTGGTGCGGCCGGTGCGCTTTGCGATTCCCGCCCATGCCGAGGAGCGGCCGCTCTGGCAGTTGCGCACCTGGCTGTTGCTCTACGACCGGCTGGCGTCGCGTAGCGGGCTGCCGCACTCAGTGACGGTCGATGTCACGCACCATCCGATCGGTGATGCGCTGAAGCGGCCGTTCGGAACCGCGTTCGAATATTCCGACTGCGTCGTCGACGATTCCCGGCTCGTCGTGCTCAACGCCGTCGATGCCGCCGCGCGCGGCGCCGATATCCGCACCGGCGCGCGCGTGGCCCGGGCCGACCGCGGTGACGTCTGGCGGCTGGCCGTGATCGATCGCGGCTATCGCCGGGTGATCACGGCGCGGTCGCTGGTCAACGCCACCGGCGCGTGGGCCGCCTCCGTCGCCGACACCGTGCTGCGCGTGGCTGCGCCGCCGCTCACGACCGTGCAGATCGGCCAGATCGTGGTGCGCAAGCTGTTCGACAACGACAATGTCTATGTGTTTCAGAACAGCGACGGCCGGCTGATCTTCGCCAGCCCCTATGAGCGCGACTTCACCCTGATCGGCACCGTCGGTCACGCCTTCAAGGGCGATCCGGCCGTGGTCGCGATGGGCATGCATGACGTCGCCTATCTCTGCGAGGCGGCCAATCGCTACTTCCGCCAGCAGATCGCGCCGTTCGACGTGGTGCGGACGGTGTCCGGCGCCAATTCCGTCATCGCGCGCCGCGCCGCACGCGATGGAGCGATGCGCCTCGATTTCGGACGCGGCAGGGCGCCATTGCTCACCATGCTCGGCGGCGACATCACCACCGCGCGGCGTCGTGCCGAGCGCGCCGTCTCCGAGTTCACCCGGTTCTATCCGATGACGCCGCGCTGGACCGCGACCGCGCCGTTGCCCGGCGGCGCGTTCGGCTGGCAGCTCTTCGAGACCGAGGTCGATATCGCCCGCGACCGCTGGCGCTTTCTCGGCGAGGCCGAGGCGCGGCGGCTGGTGGCCGCCTATGGGCTGAACGTCGAGGAGATCCTGGGCGATGCCAAGCAGAAGGCCGATCTCGGCCCGGCGTTCGGCCCCGAACTGACCGGCGCGGAGGTGCGCTATCTGATGCAACGGGAATGGGCGCGCTTTCCGGACGACGTGTTGTGGCGGCGCACGAAGCTCGGGCTCAGCATGCCGGAAGCCGACCGCGAGGCGCTCGC
Organism: Bradyrhizobium ivorense; assembly: GCF_900696085.1. Taxonomy (GTDB): domain Bacteria; phylum Pseudomonadota; class Alphaproteobacteria; order Rhizobiales; family Xanthobacteraceae; genus Bradyrhizobium; species Bradyrhizobium ivorense. The sequence continues at coordinate 1,062,101 of NZ_CAADFC020000004.1, read as the reverse complement.
GGCCTTCATGGCGAAGTTTGATTGACAATTTAGCGCGGCGAGGAGAGAGAACGTTGCGCGCCGCGGGGACGTGAGGCGAGACAAGGGTGGCGCCAACCGCGTGAGGAACGCACCGGCGGAAGGATTCCCTCCCCCCTTGCGGGGGAGGGTTAGGGAGAGGGGTACCACACGGGGACTCTCTCTATTCAACCTATTCAACGCGCTTCAACGACACGCGATCGAGATTGCTGGACCGACGCTCGCGTCAATCATCTCGCCCGGGGCTTACCCCTCTCCCCACCCTCCCCCGCAAGGGGGGAGGGAGCCATACCAGCGTGCTCATCTCACGTCAGCTGCTAAACTGGGTTCGACTACTGCCGTGCCGCCTCCTGCGACCAGATCTGATCGCGCCGCGACGGGCGGCGGTGCAGACGTTCTGAGATCAAAGCGGTGGCTTGGCGGCCCTGGCCTGAGCGCAGGCAGGCCACAATGAACGTGTCTTCCCACAGCTCGCGCTGGGCGTGGCTGCCGCCGATCCGCACCAGCTCGGGCATCAGCGGCGCGAGGATGCGCACCGCTTCGCCATGGTCGCCGGCGGCGAAGGCGGCGATGCCGCGGCAGAGGCCGATCGCGGGTGCGCCGGGCGCCAGCTTGCCGTCGGCGTGGCGCGCTTCCATCTCGGTGAGCCGTCTGTCGAGCGCATCGCCCTTGGTGGTGGCCGCGACCAGTGCCTGGTGCACGTCGGCGAAATGTGCGCCGGCTTTCGGGAAATAGCCGTCGCCATAAGCGGCGACGTCCTTCCAATGCGGCTCGAGGCCGGTCTTGCCGGCGAGCGCCAGCCGCCACAGCAGCGAAGCAGTGTCGGTGTAGATGTTGAGCGGCGGATAGGGCCGGCCCGCCGGCTTGATGTGGCGCTCGTAGATGTCGAGCGCGGCGTCGGCGTCGCCCTCTTCGAGGTCAATCAGCGCGAGATGCCAGGCGAGGTGGCCCTGCAGAAAGCTGGTGCGATCGTTCGCCGGCAGCCAGGCCGAGAGGAACGCGCGGCCCTCCGCGCCGCTGCCCTGCTCGAACAGCGCATGCGCCACGGCATGCGCGGCGCCGGCATTCTCCGGCTTCAGTGCGTAGCCGCGCTCGGTGATGGCGCGGCCCGAGACGACGTCGCCGACCTCGGTCTTCGACCAGCCGAGATAGGTCAGGAACCACCAGTCGTCGCCATAATCGGCGGCGTAGCGTTCGCAGACCGCAAGGCGCGCCGCGTCATGGTCGGCGCGGCCCGAAAAGGCATAGAGGCCGAAGGCGCCGAGCAACAGCGACAGCACCGGCGCATCGCGCGGAAAGTCCTGCAGATGCTGCTCGGCTAACGTCAGGGCCTTCTTGCCCTGGCCCTCGATCGCGGCCGCGATGGTCTCGATGTGCTGGCGCTCGCGCGGGCTCGCGGCCACCGCCAGCTCTCGGGCCTTGGCGGCCTTGGCGCGGGCATCGCCGGCTTCCATGTTGAGCTGGTGCACGCGGGCGCGCCCGAGATGGGCCATCGCGAAGTCGCCGTCCTCGGCGATCGCCGCATCGAACGCCGCGTCCGCGCCATGCAGGGCGGCGAGCATGCGATCGACGCCGTCGACAAAGTAGGCGGCGGCACGGTCCGAGGCGGTGGTCAGCGGCAGGCCGTAGCGGTCGAGCTTCATCGGTTGTCCTCCCGAATTCGGCGCGAAGCTTACCAGAGATGAGGGACGCGACAATATTGCGGGAGTTGCCGCGTGAGGCGGTTGAGCCGGTGGCGATCCGCCGCTAGCTTGCGGCCATTATCGGAGCTGTGGGGAATCGGGGCTGAACGACGTGACGTCAAGCGAAGCGACCGCGGAGGCGGCAAGGCCGATGATCGAATCGGCCGGGCTCGACATGCCCTTGCTGCGCATCGAAGGCGTCGCAAAATCGTTCGGCAATTTTCGCGCGGTCGACCAGCTCTCGCTCGACATCCGCGCCGGCGAGTTTTTTGCGCTGCTCGGCCCAAGCGGCTGCGGCAAGACCACGCTGCTGCGCATGCTGGCCGGGTTCGAGACGCCGGACGAGGGCCGCATCCTGCTCGGCGGCAACGACATCGCCCAGGTGCTGCCGCACGAGCGTCCCGTCAACATGATGTTCCAGAACTACGCGTTGTTTCCGCATCTGTCGGTGCGCGACAACATCGCCTTCGGCCTGAGGCGTGCTGGCATGCCGCGCGCCGAGATCGCGACCCGCGTCGCGGAGATGGTGGCGCTGGTCAGGCTCGAGGGCATGGAGAAGCGCAAGCCGGACCAGCTCTCCGGCGGGCAGCGGCAGCGCGTCGCGCTGGCGCGCTCGCTGGCGCGCCGTCCGCAGGTGCTGCTGCTCGACGAGCCGCTGGCTGCGCTCGACAAGAAGCTGCGCGAGAGCACCCAGGCCGAATTGATGGAGCTGCAGCGCCGGCTCGGCACCACCTTCGTCATCGTCACTCACGACCAGGAGGAGGCGATGACGATGGCCGGCCGGATCGGGGTGATGAACGCCGGCCGTCTGGTGCAGGTCGCGACCCCGCGCAATCTCTACGAGGCGCCGGCGACGCGCTGGATCGCGGAGTTCGTCGGCGACATCAATCTGTTCGAGGGACAGGTGATCGCCAGCGGTCACAGCCGCCTGACCATCTCGACCTCGGAGGCAGGAACGCTCACGGTCTCCGAGTTGTGGCCGCCGGTGACGAAAAATGTCGTCAGCGTCGCGATCCGTCCCGAGAAGGTCAAGCTGTCGCGCCGCGCGCCGGCCATCGAGGAGGGCGGTCCGCAGGCCATCAACCGGCTGGAGGGTGTCGTCACCGAGGCCAACTATCTCGGCGGCGTCACCACCTACAAGGTGAAGCTGGAATCCGGCGCGGTGGTGCGCGCCGCGATGGCCAACACCGCGCGGCTCGATGTCGACGCCTATCTCGCCGGCCAGCGCGTGGTGGCGTGGTTCACCGCCGACGATTGCCTGGTGCTGGAGCAATGAGCGCGCGCCGCATCTTCGCCCGTCCGGCGCGGTTCGCCGCGATCGCGCCTTATCTCTGGATGGTGCTGTTCTTCCTGGTGCCATTCGGCTTCGTGCTGAAGATCAGCCTGTCGCAGACCGCGATCGCGCAGCCGCCCTACACGCCGGTGTTCGACTTCACCGAGGGCCGCGCGGCGCTGGCGGCGGCGTTCGCGCAATTGTCGTTCGACAATTTCAGGCTGCTGGTCTCCGACAATCTCTACATCCTGTCCTACCTGCGCAGCCTCGTCGTCGCGGTGACCTCGACGCTGATCCTGCTGCTGATCGGCTACCCGATCGCCTACGGCATGGCGCGATTGCCGCAGCGCTGGCAGGGCGTCGCGATGATGCTGGTGATCGTACCGTTCTGGACCTCGTTCCTGATCCGGATCTATGCCTGGATCAACATCTTGCAGCATGACGGCCTGCTCAACCAGATGCTGCTGGCGCTGCACATCGTCTCGGCGCCGGTGGTCTGGCTGTCGACCGACAGCGCGATGTATCTCGGCATCATCTATTCCTATCTGCCGTTCATGATCCTGCCGCTCTACGCGACGCTGTCGAAGATGGATGCCGCGCTGCTGGAGGCCGCCGGCGATCTCGGCGCCTCGCCGCGCCAGGCGTTCTGGCTGGTGACGTTTCCGCTGTCGCTGCCGGGTGTCGGCGCCGGCGCGCTGCTCTGCTTCATTCCGATCGTTGGCGAGTTCGTGATCCCGGATCTGCTCGCCGGCTCCAATTCGCTGATGATCGGGCAGACGCTGTGGCTCGAGTTCTTCACCAACAAGGACTGGCCGGTCGCCTCCGCCGCCGCGGTGGCGCTGCTGCTGCTGCTGGTGCCGCCGCTCGTGCTCTACGACCGCCTGCAGCGGCGCCAGCTCGAAGGACGTGGCTGATGGCGCGCACGGTCACCCGCCTCACGCGCTTCAACATGACCTCGCTGGCGCTGGGGCTGGCGTTCCTCTATCTGCCGATCGTTATTCTCGTCATCTATTCCTTCAACGCCTCGCGGCTGGTGACGGTGTGGGGCGGCTGGTCGCTGCGCTGGTACCACGAGTTCTTCAACGACCGCGCCATGCTGGACGCCGCCTGGATGAGCCTTGCCGTCGCCGCGGTGTCGGCGACGGCAGCCGCCCTGCTTGGCACGCTCGCGGCGATCGGGCTGGCGCGCGGCGAGCGGTTCCGGGGACGGGCGCTGTTCTCCGGCATGCTGTATTCGCCACTGGTCATGCCCGAGGTGATCTCCGGCCTGTCGCTGCTCTTGCTGTTCGTGGCGCTGAATGCCGAGCGCGGCTTCTGGACGGTGACGATCGCGCACACCACGCTGACGATGTGCTTCGTCACCGTCGTGGTGCAGTCGCGCCTCGCCGTACTCGACCGCAGCCTCGAGGAGGCGGCGATGGATCTCGGCTGCGATCCGGTGCGCGCCTTCCTGCTGGTGACCTTGCCGCAGATCGTGCCGGCGATCGTCGCCGGCTGGATGCTGGCCTTCATCCTGTCGCTCGACGACGTCGTGATCGCGAGCTTCACCACCGGGCCCGGCTCGGCGACGCTGCCGATCCGGATCTATTCCGAGGTTAGGCTCGGCGTGAAACCCGAGATCAACGCGATCTGCACGATGTTCATCGCGCTGATCGCCGTCATCATCGTGGTGGCCTCGTTCGCCTCGAAGCTGACCAACGCGCGCGGCGAGAGCGCCGCGCCGCTATAGACTCTCGTTTCACGCATTTTTCCCTGCGCGCCGTGAGGGAGCCACCGGCGGAAGGGCTCCCTCCCCCCTTGCGGGGGAGGGTTGGGGAGAGGGGTACCACACGGCACCCTCTCTCCGTTCGGCGCTTCAACAAAGCGGATTCGAGATTGCGAGACCGGCGCTCGCGTCAATCATCTCACCCGGGGTCACCCCTCTCCCCACCCTCCCCCGCAAGGGGGGAGGGAGCCTGCGCAGCGTGCTCGCCTCACGTCGGTTGCTAACGCAGTGAGGAGAGAGAGCTTGCACGTGCCGCCGGACGTGATGGGAGCCACCGGCGGAAGGGCTCCCTCCCCCCTTGCGGGGGAGGGTTGGGGAGAGGGGTGCTACACGGCACGCTCTCTCCGCTCAGCGCATCAACGAAGCGCGATCGAGATTGCGAGACCGACGCTCGCGTCAATCATCTCACCCGGGGGCACCCCTCTCCCCACCCTTCCCCGCAAGGGGGAGGGAGCCTGGGCAGCGTGCTCACCTCACGTCAGTTGCTAGCGCTCGAAAACGCTTCAGGTTCTTACGACTTCACGGCGCCGGCGGTCAGGCCGCCCACCATGTAGCGCTTGAAGGCGTAGTAGACCGCGGCCGGCGGCAGCGCGTAGATGAAGCCGGTGGTCATCAACAGCTCCCACGGCGAATCGTCGGCGGCGAGGAAGTTGCCAAGCGCGACCGGCAGCGTGATGTCGGTGTCCTTCGACAGCAGCAGGAAGGCGTAGAGATATTCGTTCCAGGCGAGCAGGATCGCATAGGTGCCGATCGCGACCAGCGAGGGCATCATCAAGGGCACATAGACCAGGCGGAACAGCTGCAGCGTGGTGGCGCCGTCCATCGTTGCGGCCTCGTCGAGCTCGACCGGCAGCTTGTCGGAGGCCTGCTTCAGCACCCAGATCGCGTAGGGCGAGGCGATCGTCACCATCGCCAGGATCAGCGACCAGTGATTATTCAACAGGCCGTAATTGCCCATGGTGCGGTACATCGGCACGGCGAGGAACGCGGCCGGAATGAAATAGGTGAACAGCGCGAGATTCATCACGGCGCGGCCGCCCGGCACCTTCAGCCGCGAGATCGAGAACGCGGCGGCGGTCGCGACGAACAGCGTCAGCGCGCCGGCGGCGAGCGCGATCACGGTCGAATTCCAGAATTGGATCCAGAAGTCGCGCAGGAAGTAGTGCTGCTGGTGAAACACGATCGAGAAATTATGCAGCGTCGGATGGTCCGGCCACAGCTTGCCGGAGAACGCGTCCTCCTTCGGCGAGATCGCGAACAGGAACATGTGATAGATCGGAATCATGGTCCAGATGAAGACCGGGATGCCGATCAAGAGCAGCTTGGCTTCGGTGCCGACTTCGCGGAGGGTGGGCAGCTTCATCGCGACAACCGTTTCATCATGAAATAGACCAGCGGCAGCACGAACGGCATAGCGCAGACGATCGAGGCCATCGCCAGTGAAAGCTGGTCGAGGCGGAGATAGCGGATGCCGAGCGTCGACAACACGTGGGTGAGGTCGGCCGGCCCGCCGCCGGTGAGCAGATAGACGCTGTTGAAGTCGCCCAGCGTCCAGATCATCGAGAGCAGCGTGCAGGTGACGTACAGCGTCTGCATCGACGGCCAGGTGATGTAGCGGAATTTCTGCCACCAATTGGCGCCGTCGACGTCGGATGCCTCGTACAAATCATGCGAGATGGCGAGCCGTCCGGTCAGCAGGATCAGGGTCCAGAACGGCAGCGACTTCCAGATGTGCACGCCGATCGCCATGGCGAGCGCGACCGCCGGATCGTTCAGCCAGTTCGGGCCGTCCTCGCCGGTGAACTTGAAGATCAATTGATTGACCACGCCCCATTCCGGATTGAGCATGAAGCGCACCGACAGGATGGTCGGGATCGACGGCACCGCCCAGGGCAGGATGAAGATCACCGACAGCCACCTGATCCACGGACGCTGCTGGGCAAAGAAGCCGGACAGGAACAGCGCGATCAGCATCTTGATGTTGATGCCGATGACCAGGAAGATCAGCGTGTTGACCGCGGCGCGCGCGAAGATCGGGTCATGATAGAGCGCGACATAGCTCGCCGGCTCGCGCGCCAGCCACAACCCGTAGCCGACCGGGTAGAGCACGAAGGCGAGGAATACCAGCAGGTAGGGCGTGAGCAGCACGATGCCCCAGACCTGCGGCGGCGTCAGCCGCGCCGACAGCGGCGGGCCCGGTAACGCCTGATCGCCGGAAATCGTGATTGCCATGGTTCGCTAACTCGTCCTCGTCTCTTGGTCTCTTGCACCTCTCCCCGCTTGCGGGGAGAGGTCGGATCACATCGCAGATGTGATCCGGGTGAGGGGGTACGGGACTATCCACGCGCATCGCTCGCGGAGAGAGCCCCTCACCCCGACCCCCTCCCCGTGAAGAACGGGGAGAGGGGGAGTCACTATCAGCCCGCGACCTGCTTGATGCGGGCGATCAGCTCGTCGACGGCCTTGTCCACCGGCACCTTCTCGCTGACCACGCGGTTCATCGCCTTGGCCCAGACGTTCTCGTTGTTCAAGATGGTGAACTTCCAGTTCTTGGTAAAGTCGAACGGCGCGGTGCCGCCGGTGAACTGATTCCACACCGCCATGCGGTGCCGGTCGGCCTGCCAGAACGGGCTGGCTTGGCTCGCCTTGGTCACCGGGAACCAGCGGCCGAGCGCGCCCTCGATATAGGGCCGCAGGTTCTCTTCCTGCATCAGGAACGCGATGAACTGCTTGCCCTCGGCCTTGTTCTTGGCGTTGGCGAAGATCAGCCCGGTCTTGACGTCGGAGCGGTAGCGGATCGTCGAGCCGTCCGGCGCCTTCGGGAACGAGGCGGTGATGATGTCCTGCTCATAGGCCTGCTTGCCGGCGGCGCGCTGCGCGTCGGTGAGCGCCGGGTTGGTGGAATCCTCGAACCACTTCGCCGCGATCGAGATCGTGAAATTGTGCGTCATCACGATCGTCTTGTTGTGGAAGGCGACGTTGTTGTCCGGGTCCTTCCAGGTCGTGGAGGAAGGCGGCGAGCAGCCCTTGATGTAGGTGTCGGTGTAGTCCTTCAGCGCGTGGATCAGCGCATCGCGCACCTTGGGATCGTCGACCAAAAGCTTGCCGTCGTCGTCGACCAGCTTGACGTGGTAGGCGTCCATGAAGGTGTAGAACGACTGGAACGAGTCGGTGGATTCCACGCCCATCGGCTGCCCGACGCCGTAGATGCGCTGGCCGGTCGCCTTGCGGATCGCCGGCTGCACCTTGTCGCACCAGAACGTCCAGTAGTCCTCCCACTTGGTCGGAATGTCGGCGGCCTTGAAGCCCGCCTTCTCCAGCATGTCGCCCCAGATCTGGACGTGCATGCTCTGCTGCTTCAGCGGGAAGCCGTAATAGGTCTTCTTCTTGGCGACGTCGTTGTAGAGCAGCGCCGTCTCCAGCGTGTTCGGCGCGAACGCGTCCTTCATCGGCAGCAGGATGTCGGAGAGATCCTCGAGCTTGCCCTCATAGGCCCATTTGCCCTGCGCCTGTACGTCATAGCTGTCGGAATAGGCGACGTCGGGCACGGTGCCGGAATCGAGCGCGGCGACCGTCTTCGGGATCATGTCCTGGATCGCATACTGCGACAGTTCGACCTTGATCCCGGTCTTGGCCTCGAACTTCTTGATGGTCTCGATCAGCGCGTCGTCTTCGGACTTGTAAAATCCCTTGCCCCACCAGACGGTAATCGTCTTGCCCTGGGCCAAAGCGGGTGCAGTTGCGGCGAAAAGGCCGACCGCAGCGACCGCGAGTGAAAGCGCAGCAATAACCTTGGATCTCACGTTGTTCTCCCTCAGTGAGGCCGGCTTTTTAACCGGTTGGATAAAACACTAGCGCATGGCCGTGACCTGATAAAGATGTCGCGGCGACGACTTCAGTAGGGGCTCGCGGTGCGAATGTGGATCAGTCCCGGCACATCGATGCGAAAAGTGAATGGATCAGTTCGACTTCTCAGTTCGACTTGCTCTCAGTTCGACTTGGCATTCTCGGCGGCCGCCGCCGGTCCGTTCGCCGGCGTCGCCGCATCGGGCGCCGCCTGCCGTGCGCCGCCGCCGGTGAGGCGGTCGAGCACCCCGCGCACCGCATCGCGCGCCTTGGGGTCCTTCAGCGAGTCGATCAATTGCGCGGCGCCGGGCGAGCGCCGGATCAGGATATCCGGATCGGGGAAGATCAAGGGATCGTCCCACGGGCCCTGCACCACGAACGGCAGATCGTAGGCCTTGCCGCCGCTCGATGCCGCAGTCAGGCTGGCGACGCCCTTGAGGTCGTATTCGCGCGACGGCACCGAGGCGGTGCCGGTCAGCGTGATCCGCGCCGCGGGTCCCTCGACGCGGATGTCCTCGGCGGTCGCAATCCCGTCGGCGAATTTCACCGAGATGTTGAGGTTGTCATAGGGCGTCGAGCCGGAGCGGAAATTGCCGCCGCCGGACAGCGGCCGCTTTTCCAGCCGCCGCAGCAGCTGCTCGACATTGAAGCCCGCGATCGCGCCGTCATGGCCGTTCAGCGTGGCGCTGCCGTCGAGCGAGGAGGCGAGGCCGAACGGGCTCGAGCCCGAGGCCATCAGCGAGACGCCGAGATTGCCGCGGCCGGACAGTTTTGTGATGCCGAACAATTCGCTGGCGCAGGCCTGCAGGTCGACATCGGTGAACTGAAATTGCGCCCGCACGTCGGCGACCGCATCCGAGCGCGCGATCGCGAACGAGCCCTTGGCGATGCCGCCGAACATCTGCGCCTCGCCGACGCTGAGCGCCAGCGCGCCGCCGCGCAAGTTTGCGCCGAGCGCGGTGCGGCCGAGCTTGGACGGACCGACGGTCACCTTCGCCGCCGACAGCCGCATGTCGAGGTCGGTCGAGGACAGCGAGGACAGGTCGAACAGCTGCCTGTTCCAGTCGCGCTGGCCGCTCGCCAGCAGGCGGAAGGTCGAGATGTAGGGCGTGAAGTCGAGGTTGCCGGCGGCCAGCGTCGCCTGCAGCGTCTGCCGGCCGTTATTGACGTAGGTCATGACGCCTTCGGCGACGTTGCCGTCGAGCTCGACATTGACATTGGTGAACGCGATCGAGCCGCCGACCACGTTGGTGCGCGCCTTCAGGGCGAAGCGGCCGAAGCCGCCGCCACCGCCGGGCGGTGCCTGTCCCATCCAGCGCAGCGCGTTGCGCAGCGACGGGCTATCCATGGTCGCGACGCCCTCCATCATCAGGCTGGAGCGGTTGGCGACGGTTCCGTCGAACGCGACCTTCAGCGGCGCGCTCGACAGCCGCGCCTTGAGGCCGGAGCGGTCGCCCGACAGCAGCGCGGCGAAATCGCTGGCGGCGATCGAGCCGTCGACCCGCTCGCCGCGCCAGTCGAACTGGCCGGTTGCGGCAAAAGAGCGCGAGATCGACGGCCAGGCCAGCGACAGGTCGATGTCGCCGAGCTTTTCGGAGACATGGTTGGTGCCGTCCTCGTAGTTCAGCTCGCCGTCCTGGATCCGGATCTCGGAGAACGACACCGCATTCTCCGCGCCTGGTGTCATCGCCTTCGCGATGGTCTCGACGAACGGTGTCCAGTTGCTCTCGCCGGCCGCATCGCGCACCACATGGATGTGCGGCCGCAGCATCATGACGTCGGCGATCTCGAACCGCCGCAGCAGCAGCGGCAGCAGCCGCAGGTTGGCGGTCAGCACGTCGACCTGCAGCGCGGGGTCGATGGTATCGGCACCCTTCAGGCCGACATTATGAAAGGAGACGTAGCTGCCCGGAAACACCGAGACGTCAATGTTTCCGTTGACGACCAGTTCGAGCCCGGTCACCGCGCGGATCTGCGCCTCCACCGCGCGCTGCAGCGCGTCCCGGTTGAGGAACCACGACGTGCCGACCAGACCGATCACCGCGAGGCCGAAAAGCGCCGCGATCGGCATCCCCAAGCGCTTAATTCCTTGGGCCATCGTCAATGACATGTCCGGGTCGGGTTGAGGTTTTGTCGGGTCGTCGTCGAGCACTGCGGGCGGCGCTTGGTAGCCCGAGCCAACCCCCGCAACTTGAAGGGTTTTCTTGTCGCTTTCAAGGCCATGTTGGTGTCGCAGGCTGCCGCGCCCCGCCGCCGGTGGGCCGTGATTGACGCATTGCGAAGATTTCGCCTAATAATCCCCGACGCCACCGCGGTTTCGCGCCCTCCATCAGGTATCTGTTTCATGAACAAGGTTTATCCCGACGCCAAATCGGCACTCGATGGTCTCCTCAAGGACGGCATCATGATCATGTCGGGCGGCTTCGGCCTCTGCGGCATCGCCGAGACCCTGTCGGACGCGATCCGCGATTCCGGCGTCAAGGGCCTGACGGTGGTCTCCAACAATGCCGGCGTCGACGGCATCGGCTTGAGCCGCCTCCTGGAAACCCGCCAGATCAAGAAGATGATCTCGTCCTATGTCGGCGAGAACAAGCTGTTCGCCCAGCAATATCTCGCCGGCGAGCTCGAGCTCGAGTTCAACCCGCAGGGCACGCTGGCCGAGCGCATCCGCGCCGGCGGCGCCGGCATCCCGGCCTTCTTCACCAAAACCGGCGTCGGCACGCTGATCGCCGAAGGCAAGGAAGTGAAGGAATTCGATGGCCAGAAATACATCATGGAGCGCGGCCTGTTCGCCGACCTCGCCATCGTCCACGCCTGGAAGGGCGACACAGCCGGCAACCTGGTCTACCGCAAGACCGCGCGCAACTTTAACCCGATGATGGCGACCGCCGCGAAGGTCACCGTCGCCGAGGTCGAGCACCTGGTGCCGGCCGGCGAGATCGATCCGGACCACATCCACACCCCCGGCATTTTCGTCAAACGCATCATCGAGGTCGGCACGGCGAAGAAGCGGATCGAGTTCCGCAACACCCGTCCGCGGCCCGCAGCGTAACCAGCAATTCGTCAGGAGAGCCTCATGGCCTGGACCCGTGAACAAATGGCCGCCCGCGCCGCCAAGGAGTTGCGCGACGGCTTCTACGTCAATCTCGGCATCGGCATCCCGACGCTGGTGTCGAACTACATTCCTGACGGCATCGACGTCAGCCTGCAGAGCGAAAATGGCATGCTCGGCATGGGCCCGTTCCCCTATGAGGACGAGGTCGACGCCGACCTGATCAATGCCGGCAAGCAGACCGTCAGCGAGTTGCCCTCGACCAGCTATTTCTCCTCGGCCGATTCCTTCGGCATGGTACGCGGCGGCCATATCGACCTGTCGATCCTCGGTGCCATGCAGGTGGCGCAGAACGGCGACCTCGCCAACTGGATGATCCCCGGCAAGATGGTGAAGGGCATGGGCGGCGCCATGGACCTCGTCGCCGGCGTCAAGCGCGTCGTCGTGGTGATGGAGCATTCCGCCAAGGACGGCCCAAAACTGCTCAAGCAGTGCAATCTGCCGCTGACCGGCGAGCGCGTGGTCGACATGGTCGTGACTGATCTTGCCGTGTTCACCATCGACAAGCACGGCAATGACGGCATGGCGCTGGTCGAGCTCGCCGACGGCGTCACCCTCGACGAGGTCAAGGCCAAGACCGAGGCCGAATTCCGCGTCGCGCTGAAGAACACCTGAGATGACCATGGCGGGAGGATCATCGATCCGTCCCGCCAATTCTGACGATGCGGCCTTCATCGCCCGCATCGTGCTGGCCGCGCAGCGCGGCCCACTGCCGCGCGGCTGGTGCGACATCGCGCTCGCTCGCTCCGAGCCGGAGTGTCTGGCTTTCATGGCGCGGCTCGCAATTGCGCAGGCGCGGTCATGGTATCACACCGATCATTTCCTGATCGCCGAGGTCGACGGCGTGCCGGCCGCGGCGCTGTGCGCGCTGCCGGCATCCGGAACGCTCGCGGCCGTGCGCGCGGCGATCGCGGAGGTCGTGGCCGAGACCGGCGATGATGCGGCGGCGATCTTCGCGCGCGGCGCCTACGCCCGTGATTGCTGGGTGCAGGGCGGCGAGGGTGACTGGTTGATCGAGCATGTCGCCACCAATCCGGCCTATCGCGGCGGCGGCCTGGTGCAGGGGTTGATCGCCCGCGCGCTCGCCGACGGCCGAGCGGCGGGTTTTGCGAAGGCGTCGATCTCGTTCCTGATCGGCAACGCTGCCGCCGAGCGCTGCTACGCCAAGGCCGGCTTTGCCTTCGCCGAAGAAAAGCGCGATGCCGCCTTCGCGGCGCTGACCGGCGCGCCCGGCTTTCGCCGGTTTGCCCGCGCGATGTGATTGACACGGCGATGCCAGGCTCGTCGTCCTGGCTTTGCGCCAGGACGACGCTGAATGCGTTGTACGGAGCTGCATCCGGGGCCGTGTTTCGCCGACCGCGCATCCTCAGCCGCGGCCGATGACCGCCTTTGAGACCCGTGCGCTACGGAGTTTGCTGCAACCAATTCGCAACCACAGCTTGTATTTTGCTGCCAAGTTCCTTAGCCTGCTGCCCCATAGGATCTGTGGGACGTTTTGGGGGCGAGCATGGAGTTCTTCCGTGTGCATGAGGCCGTTGGGACGCGAATTCCAACCTATTTCATCGAGAGCACCGCGCCGTACAATGTCGACGACACGCAGTCGCCGGAGTCCAAGGAGCGGAAAGCGGCCGCTTCCCGCGTGCAAAAGATCGATTCCGACGAAGCAATCAAGCAGATCGCCGCGCGACTGCTCGCCGGATCGCGGCCGAATCTTGTTGTGATGGTCCACGGCTTCAACAATCCTGAGCCGGCCGTCCTGAAGATGTACACGTCTGCTGCGCTTGCCGTCGACCGCGACCAGGCGATCAACGGCGGACAGGGCCTTGTCTGCGTGGGCTACCGCTGGCCGTCGGAAAGGATGGGAATGCCTTGGCGCGGAACGTGGGACGCGTTACCGACGCTGCCGACCTGGATCCTGTATTTCGGCGCGTTGGTCGTCCTGTTCACCTTCCCGCTGTTCTATTTCACATCGGAGACTAGGCAATGGTGGATCGATGTGTTCCGCTACGTCTGGAATCCGACGGCCGTCCACTTCATCACGTTGCTCGGCTGGACGATCGCCGGCCTCGTGCTGATGACGGTGCTGCTGAGGACCATCGTCTATTTCCGCGACAACTATCGGGCATCCAATTATGGCGTACCCGATCTCATCCAGGTGATCAGCGTCATCGATGCCGAGATCATGCGACAGCATCGGCAAAGCGGCGAGGCAAGCCCTCCGCCGAGCGTCGAGCTCTCTTTTATCGGTCACAGCATGGGGGCCTTCGTCGTCACCAACGCCATCCGCGCCCTCTCGGACGTCTTCGCGGTCCCCGCCCAATCCCTCAATTCCTACGGCGCGGCCGCCACGGACGAGGCGCCGAGGCACGGCATCGGCAGAGCGTTCCAGCTGAAGCGTTTTGTGCTCGCCTCGCCCGACATTCCAGCCGAGACGCTGCTGTCGAGCCGCAGCAACTTCCTCGCCTCCGCCCTGTCGCGCTTCGACGAGGCCTATCTGTTCAGCAACGAAGGCGACGCGGTGCTTCGCCAGATTTCGACGCTGGCGAACTACTTCGTGTTTCCGACCAAGAGCAAGAACCACGGCTTCCGTCTCGGCAACGTCGAAATCCTGTCGCGCAATTTCGGGCTCATCGATGTCGGCGGAGCCGATTTCCTGCGCGTCCTGCGCATCGGAAACCGGACCCTGCAACAGCTCTATGACGATCTCGAGGATGCCAAAGCGCAGCGCCAGCCGACCCAGCAATTGGGGCCGGAGCAGGCGCCGTTGCCGCAACGCTTCACCTATTTCGACTGCACCGACTACGTCGACATCGACGATCCAAACGAGGCGGACAAGCAGGGCAACAGGCGGCCGCTGCTCACCTTCGCAAAATGGAAAAAGCGGGACGACGCGGAGGCGCAGCTGCGTTGGTATTCGCACCTCTGGTTGCTGATCGTCTATGTGTTCAACCAACAGAAGCCGAACGTGCACGGCGGATATTTCGAAGGTCAGCTGTCGCAGCAATTGATCTATCGTCTCGCCTGTCTCGGCTATGGCGGCACTGTCGCGGCCTACGGCGGCGAGCCCGCGCTCGGCAAAGTTTGCGAGGACAAGCAGATCAGGATGCTGGTCTCGCCGATGCTGTGGTCGGCGCGCACGGGCGCTACCCCGGTTGCGCCGCCGAGGCCGGCAAATGCCAGGACACGGTCGGCGCCGCGCGGACCTGCTCAGCAAGCAGTACCCGCGGGTGTGATCGTGCCCGATCTGGTCGGCAAGCCGATCGTCGATGCACGCGCGCAAGTCGATGCATTGCGCGGCAGCGGACAAACGCCGCAACTCGTCCTTGTGGAGGTCGCACGAACGGCACGGGGGACCGGGCAGGCGGTGTCTGGATTCGTGTTGAGCCAGACGCCGGCTCCGGGCACCTCGGTCAAAGGACCGACGTCGATCGAGGTCATCGTCGTGAAATGACGAGGACTCAGCGGCTGAAATCCACCGCGGTGGTGTTGCCGCCGCTGATCACGACGGCGTTGCGTTCGCTTGGTACCCTCTCCCTAACCCTCCCCCGCAAGGGGCCCGCAAGGGGGGAGGGAGCCCGTCCGCCGGTGGCTCCCTTACACCGAGCGCGACGCTCGTGCCGGCGCCGCCTGCCGACAATTTGGGCAGAACGCCCAGCTAATCCGTTTTCATCCCGGCCGCATCTCCGCCTAGTCTGACGGAGACGGAGATGAGGCAGCATGCGTGCGATCCTTGATCATTGCAGCGGAGGGACCCGGCGGAGCGTGCCGGCGGGCACGGAGTTCATCCAGGAGGGCGGCAAGACCGGTCACCTGTTCGTGCTGATCGACGGCAAGGTGGAGGTCGTGAAGGGCGACAATCTGGTCGCCGTGATCGAGGAGCCCGGCGCGGTGTTCGGCGAGATGTCGGTGCTGCTCGACAAGCCGCACAGCGCAAGGGTGCGCGCCGCATCCGATTGCGTGCTGTACGAGTTCGACGATGCGGCATCGTTCCTGCGCGAGCGGCCCGCGATGGCGCTGTTGATCGCGCAGCTCTTGGCGCAGCGGCTTCACGTCGCCACCAGCTATCTCGCCGACCTGATGCATCAATATGCCGATCACGGCACCCATCTGGCGATGGTCGGCGAGGTGCTGCAGAGCATGATCAACCTGCCGCCGATGCAGGTCGCGCCAGGCTCGGATCAGCAATCCGATCCAAGGATCTGAGCCAGTCCGGCGCCTCGCGCAACGAAGCCGCCGGGCGCTGCAACGGCGCCTTGAGATCAATGCTCTGCGCAACGCCGGCGGACAGCCAGAATGCCTCGCTTCGATCGAGATCGAGCACGATGTAGACCGGCGGGCGGCCCGGCTGCAGCCCGGCATTGAACACCCAGGTGGTGTCGATCCGGTCGAACCACGAGCCGCTCGGGATGAACGGCGATTGATGCACATGACCCGAGATCACCATTTCCGGATGGTGGTGCGCGATCCAGCGCACCAGCTCGACATCGCCGAAGAAGCGCTTGCCGCCCCAGCTGGTCGGTGAATCCGCCGGCGGCGCGTGATGGACCCAGACCCAGCGGCGGTGCGGCAGCGCAGCCGCCTCGCGCAACTGGTCGTCGATGCGCGCCTTGACCAGCGGGCCGTCCCACCATGGGCACACCGTGAACAGCGTATCGCCGATGGTCAAATTGTCACCGTCGCAGACAATGCCAAATTCCCGGATGCCGGCAACCCAGCGCGCGATCTTCTCGCCGTCCGCGCTGCGCTCGTCGAGGTCATGATTGCCCGAGCAGAAGATCACGCGGGTGAGCGAGGCGAGCCGCGCGAGGTATTTGGTGACGACGACGATCTGGGCGCGGAAATCCACCGCCGAGCCGAGGTTGAGCGCATCGCCCGCGAAGATCACCAGATCGAACTGCGGCGCAGCCGCCAGCAGCCAGTCGAACTGCGGCAACGAATAATGCAAATCGGCAACGACGAGACAGCGCATCCGGCAAAATCCGATGCCCGGAAAACGGGCGGCCCCTACAACAATGCATGCAAATAATTCGGATTGCAGCAAGATCCATGCCGGTGCGGCGCGGATCGGGCGCGACAGAGTCTCGCAGGTCATGGACTGACGCTGGAGATTAAGCCGTCGGGCGCCGCGTCACGCCACGCTCTTAAGCTGTCGCACGTCGCTCACGTGAGGAGAGCACACCTCTCAGGCTCCCTCTCCCCTTGCGGGAGAGGGTTGGGGAGAGGGGTGGCCCCGGGCGAGATGATCGACGCGAGTGTCACTCTCGCAACGCTGGCTCGCGGGTCGTTGAAGCGTGTTGAGTGGAGAGAGTCCCCGTGTGGTACCCCTCTCCCTAACCCTCCCCCGCAAGGGGGGAGGGAACCCTTCCGCCGGTGGCTCCCTTACACGTAGAGCGTCACCCCATGACCCGGCATCGGCGCGGGCTGGCTTATGGCGCTCGCTGGCTTACGACGCTTCCTGGGGCAGCGCGGGTGCCGTCTCCTCGCCCTTCAGCTCCTCGAGGCTGCGGTGGCGCGGCTCGATGCCGAGGGCCCAGACCGTGACAATCTGGAGGACGAGCAGCCCGATCATCAGCGCCATCACGCCGGCGACGCCGCGTGCCTCGAACAGCATCACGACAAGGAACGGCGTGACGATGGTGGCGCCGCGGCCGAGCGTGTTGACGATGCCGGAGGCGCGCAGCCGCACCTCGGTCGGGAACAGTTCGGGGATGTAGATTCCGAACAGCAGCGCCACCAGCACGTAGATCGGCACGGTCAGCGCGAAGCCGACGGCGGGCAGCAGCACGGGATCCGAGATCATCGGATAGATCGCGCCGAGGATCACCGAGACCAGCGACGCGCCGATGATGGTGGGCTTGCGGCCCCAGCGGTCGGCAGTCAGGGCGCCGATCGCCGAGCCGATCGGCGCGCCGAGCGCCATCAAGAGCGAGTAGCCGAACGACGTCGCGATCGAGAGGCCCTGCTTGATGAAGAACACCGGCAGCCAGGTGACGAAACCGTAGAGCAGGGTGTTGATCGTGATCAGGCAGATCGCGCCGACGATCATGCGCGACAGCAGCGGCGCGGTAAACAGCGTGGCGAGTTCGCCCTGCACCGGTGCCGTCGTTGCCGCCGCGGGGGCCGGCAAAGGCTGGCCCTGGGCCGCTTCCTTCTCGATCGCCTGCATTAGCGCCTCGGCCTCGGCGGTTCGGCCGACGGCCTCGAGCCAGCGCGGCGATTCCGGCAGCGACTTGCGCAAGTACCAGACCACCATGGCGCCGACGCCGCCGAGCACGAACATGGCGCGCCAGCCGAAATGCGGTACGACGACGGACGCCACCAGCAGCGCCACGGGAAGCCCGGTCACCACGCAGACCGCGGTGAAGCCGAGCCACTTGCCGCGGCTGCGCGCCGGCACGAATTCGGTCATCGTGGAATAGCCGACGACGTTCTCGGCGCCGAGCCCGACGCCCATCACGAAACGGCAGGCAATCAGGAACGCCATGTTGGGCGCGAAAGCCGCCGCGAGCGAGGCGATGCCGAACAGGAGCAGATTGAACTGGTAGGTGAAGCGCCGGCCGTAGCGGTCGCCGAGAAAGCCGGTGCCGAACGACCCCAGCATCATGCCGACGAAGGTCGCCGAGATGAACGCGGCGTTCTCGGCGAGGGTGGAGAATCCGGTCTTCAGCGTCACGCCGAGCACGGTGCCGGCGATATAGATGTCGAAGCCGTCGAAGAACATGCCGATGCCGATCAGCAGCATGATGCGGCGATGAAACGGCCCGACCGGCAGCCGGTCGAGCCGGCCCCCCGCATTGACTGATGTCGACATGTGCGCGCTCCCTTGACTGTTTCCTCGGTGATGCGGCCCGCCGTCTGTGGGCGGTGCCGCCGGCAATGCTTTGGTCAGTTCAGACTTGGTCAGTTCAATCGGCGCTGGCTCGCCGTGTCGCGGTACCAGTCGAACGGCTGCTCGTGGGTCGCGACCATCACGCTCTTGGTGTTGAAGTGGGCGTCAAAACTCTCGGTGCCGCATTCGCGCCCGATGCCGGAATCGTCGACGCCGCCCCAGGGCGAGGCCGGATCGAGCCGGTGGTGGTCGTTGATCCAGACGATGCCGGCCTTGACCGCGGCGGCAACGCGATGCGCGCGCGCGACGTCGCGGGTGCGAATGGCGGCGGCAAGGCCGAACGGCGAGTCATTGGCGAGCCGCAGCGCGTCGGCCTCGTCCTTGAACGGGGTGACCGAGGTGAACGGACCGAACACCTCCTCCTGGAAGATGCGCATGTCGGAGCGGACGTCGGCGAACACGGTGGGCTCGACGAAATAGCCGTTCTCGTGGCCTGCAATCCTGGCGGCGACGCCGCCGGTGACGAGCCGCGCGCCGTCTTCATGGCCGTAGCGCGCGTAGCTCAGCACGCGGTCGCGCTGGCGGGCGGAGATCACCGGGCCGAGCTGGGTGTTGGGATCGAACGGATCGCCGATCCGGATCGCGCGGGTCTTCGCGTTCAGCTTCTCGACGAATTCGTCGTAGATCGAGGCCTGCACGATGTGGCGCGAGGCGCAGACACAGGTCTGGCCGGCGCCGATGAAGGCGCCGAACGCGGCGTAGTTGACGGCGCGGTCGACGTCGAAATCGTCGAACACCATCACCGGCGTCTTGCCGCCGAGCTCCATGGTCTGGTGCGCGAACACTTTTGCGGCCGCGCTGCCGGCGATGCGGCCCGCTTCGGTGCCGCCGGTCAGCACCAGCTTGTCGATGTCGCCATGCTCGGCCAGCATCTTGCCCGCGCTCTGGCCGAGCCCGAGCACGATGTTGAAGACGCCGGGCGGCAGCCCGGCCTCGGTGAAGATCTGGGCGAGCTTCAGCGTCGTCAGCGGGGTGTATTCCGACGGCTTGACCACGGTGACGCAGCCGGTGGCGAGCACCACGGCCAGCGACTTGCACAGGATCATCAGCGGATGATTGAACGGCGTGCAGTTGGCGACGATCCCGATCGGCGTGCGCAGTGTGTAGTTCAAATACGCGCCTTCCACGGGAATCACGTAGTCGCGGCGCGACAGCGCAACGCCGGCGAAGTAGCGGAAGAAATCCGGCAGGCGGGACAATTGCGCGCGGGTCTCGTTGACGGGACGGCCGTTGTTGAGGGTTTCCAGGCGGTACAGCGCGTCGAGATTGGCTTCGAACGCGTCGGCAAGCCTGTTGACGAGCCTTGCACGGGCGCGCGTATCCATGCCGCCCCACGCCTTGCCCTCGAAGGCTGCGCGCGCGCTCTTCATCGCGCGGTCGATGTCCGCGGCGGTGGAGTTCGGGATCCTGGCGATGACGTCGCCGGTCGCGGGGTTGCGGACATCGAGCATCTCGCCGCCTCCGGCCTCGACCTCGCGCCCGTCAATGAAATTGCCGTGGATCTCGACGTCGATCGACGCCGGCTTCGACGGGATGTTCATGCTGACCTCTCTTCGATAATCACTGCGTTGCGCTTGAGCGCCGGCAGCACGCGTTTTTCGGTGTCGGCGATGTGCGCCTTGATGATGCGGGCCGCGGTGCGCGCCTCGCGCTGTTGCATGGCGTCGATCAGGGCGGCGTGTTCGGCCACCAGCTTCGCCGGGTCGTGGCCCTTCAGATTGGAGATGCTGACGCGCACCAGCCGGTCGGCCTGGCCGATCAGGTCGCACAGCGCGCTCGCCATGCGGCGGTTGCCGGATGCATGCGCCAGCGCGGTGTGGAAGCTGCGATTGTAGGCGATGAAGTCCTCATGGTTGCCGGCGAAGCGGCGGAATTCATCGAGTGATTTCAGGACACTGTCGGGCGCGCTCTCGATCGCCTCGGCGACGCAGGCCGGCTCCAGCGCAAGGCGGAAACGTAACAGGTCGCGCGCGTCGGCCAGCGAGATCGGATTGACCCGGTAGCCCTGGCGGGGCTGCACCGTCACGAGGTGCTCGCGTTCGAGCCGCAGCAGGGCGTCGCGGACCGGCTGGCGGCTGACGGCGTAGCGCTCCGCCAGATCCTGCTCGCGTATTTCATCGCCCGGCGCTAACTCGCATGATAAAATATCAGCCCGTAGATTTTCGTAGATATTTTCGCGCAGCAGCATGGAACGACCAAGCCTCCTGGCTCTAATTTGGCAATCGTGAAATATCACGTCAAGCCCTCAATCCTTGAATTTCATGTCATTTCGGGTATCAATCGCCGTGGAAACGGCGCCCTGCTGCCCGGCCGCAAGGCCGTGTCGCAGCGTTGGGACGCCGTGAATTTGTGAAAGAGACCGGCAATGGACAGGCTTTTCGCGAGCGGCACCGTCAGCGCAGCAGTTTCGGGGGAGGGACCGCCGCTGCTGCTGTTTCACTCGCTGCTGTCGGACCGCGCGAGCTTCGACGCGGTCGTTCCCGATCTCGCCGCGTCGTTTCGCACCATCGTTCCGGAACTGCCAGGATTCGGCCGCTCGCATGCGGTCGACGGCGGCCTTGCGGCGGTTGCCGACCGCATGGCGGATGCCGTGCACGATGCGGCGGGCGGTGTGCCGGCCATCGTGCTCGGCAACGGCTATGGCGGCTTCGTCGCGCTGCAGATGGCGATCCGGCATCCGGCGGTCGTCAGCAAATTGATTCTCGCCGACGCCGGCGCTGCGTTTTCCGAACCGGGGCGCGAGGCGTTTCGGACCATGGCGAAGGTATCGCGCGAGAAGGGGCTGGCGGCGATCACCGACGTCGCGATGCGGCGGTTGTTCGCGGTGGAATTTCAGGCGCAGCATCCCGCGCTGATGCAGGACCGGCGCGACGCGTTCCTGCGCACCGACCCCGACGTGTTCCGCGCTGCATGCGACGCGCTGGCGAGCCTCGACCTCCGCGCCGACCTCGCCGGCATGACCGTGCCGACCCGCGTCGTGGTCGGCGAATTCGACGAGGCGACGCCGCCGCCGATGTCATACGAGCTTGCTGCCGCCCTGCCGCGCGCCAGTCTCAGGATCATCCCGGGATGCGCCCACGTCCCGCAACTGCAGTCGCCGAAACTGTTCCTCGATACGATCGGGGACTTCCTGTCGCTCAAGCAGACTGCTTCGGCCTGAGCGGGGCGTTCACGCCCGCGCCCTCATGCCCCAGCCTCGCCGAAGTGAGGAGAGCACGCTCGTCAGGCTCCCTCTCCCCTTGCGGGAGAGGGTTGGGGAGACGGGTAGCCCCGGACGAGATGATTGACGTGACCGTCGGTCCCGCAATCTCGATCGCGTGTCGATGAAGCGAGCTGAGTGGAGAGAGTCCCCGTGTGGTACCCCTCTCCCTAACCCCCCCCCCCGCAAGGGGGGAGGGAACCCTTCCGCCGGTGGCTGCCTTACACGAAGCGCGGAGAGCGTCGTGCTTGCGTTGCCCCCTTACGCTCTTGCTGCGGCGTGCGAAAACACCACTTCGATCAGGGTGCCGGAGCGGCCGGCGGTGCGGATCTGGAATTTGGCGCGGTTGGCTTCGACCAGCGCTTTGGTCAGCGACAGGCTGACGCCGCCGGAGCCGGCCTGGTCCGATGGCGCGGGGGCCCGGAACGGCTCCAGGGCGGCAGCGACCTCGTTGTCGTTCATGCTCTGGCCGGTGTCGCGCACCCGCAGCATCACCTCGCCGAAATCCGACAGCGCGGTCGAGACGATCACCTGGCCGCCGGCATTGGCGAGATGGATCGAGTTGCCGATCAGGTTCAGCGTGATCTGGCGCAGCGCGCGGGCGTCGGCGACAACAGGCGGCAGCGTATGCGCGAGCGAGGTGCGGATGATGATGCGCTCGCGGTTGGCCTGCGGCTGCATCACCGCGACGCAGCTCTCCACCATCTCGTTGAGGTTCTGGCTGGCGAAGGCGAGGTCGAGCTTGCCGGTCTCGATCTGCGCGAGGTCGAGCAGGTCGTTGACGATCGCGATCACGCGCTCGCCGGAGGCGCGGATGTCCTTCATGTATTCGACGTAGCGCTCGTTGCCGAGCGCGCCGAAGCGCTCGCCGATCATCACCTCGGCAAAGCCGATGATGGCGTTGAGCGGCGTGCGCAGCTCGTGGCTGATCCGTGCCAGCATGTCGGATCTTGCAGTGGCGGCGCGCTCGGCGAGCCGGCGCGCCTCGCGCAGCTCGCCCTCGCTCTTCTTCGCCTGCGAGAGGTCGCGGAACACGGCGAAGAAGTTCGGGCCGTCGGCGCGGGTGCGGCCCATCGTCACCGATAGCGGGATGATGCCGCCCTGGCGGACGCGGCCGAGCGTCTCGCGGCCGTGGTCGAGCAGGCTGGCGACGCCGGCCGATTTCACGCTCGTGAGATAGTCGAAGACGCCGGGCCGGCTTTCCGGCGCGAACAGATCGGCGAGGTTGTGCTTGATCAGCTCCTCGCCGTCATAGCCGAACAGCGCTTCCGCGCTGCGGTTGCAGGAATGGATCCGGCCCTCGGCATCGAACATGATGATGCCCTCGGCCGCGGTGTCGAGGATCGCGCCCAGCTCTTCGGCATCGGCGTGGCCGGCCTGCGGCTGCGCGGGCGCCAACACCGGCTCTGCGATGGCAGCGGGCTCGGGATCGGACAGCGCGGCGGCGATCGTGGCATCCTCGTCATGGGTGCGCGAGAAGATCAGCGCCAGCGCGGAGTCGTCGTCCCAGCTGATGGTGTGCAGCCGCGCCTCGGCGGAGACCGAGCGTGCGTCGTCACCGCCGTTTTGATTGGCCGAGATCGTGACCGGCGTGCCGGTGCCCGACGTGCTGCTGGCGTGCGAGACGCCGGGCTCGACATAAAGCGCATCGAGCCCGCCGGCGGCTTCCAGCGCGTGCAGGCTGTCATGGCCCATGCGGGTAAGGAAGGCCTGGTTGGCATAGAGCAGGCGGTCGAGCCGGTAGATCAAAATGCCGACCGGCAGCAGATCGAGCAGCGCGCGGTCGCGGCGCGAACTGCCGCGCGGCGCCGGCTCGGCCTTCGTCAACCATGCGGCCTGCTGGCGCTCGTCCTGCGGACGCTCTTCCTGCTGGCGCTCTTCATTACGCTGCCTGGGCTCCTCCTGCTGCGGCGCGCTTGCGGGCGGCTCGCGGACCGTCTCCGCGGCGGCGCTCTCGGTGGCAGCCGTGCGGCTCGCTTCGTTCTCGAGCCGCGCCGACAATTGACGGGCGAGCTCGTTGAAGGCGTGGTTCTCGACCGGCGTCAGCGACGGCGGCCTGGCGTCGCCGGTGTGCGGGAACGGCACCACATTCTGCGGCGTGTCGTAACGCACCTCGTGCGTGTCTTGCGGCGTTTCCACGGCGTGATCCGGATCGGCTGGGTGTGAAGTCTCTAGTGCTGTCGGCTCGTTCAATTCCTCGGGTGGTGAAGCTGCGTTGATCTCGGGCGGCGGCGCCGCTGGCGGCGTTGGGACGGCGGCCACCGGCTCGGGTGGCGCGACGTCGGCCGACAGCGGCTGCGGCGCGGAGCCGCTGAAGAACTCATAGCGGCGCAAGGCGGCGAGTCGCGCAAGGCCGTCGAGGTCGCGGCACACACCAAAGCCGCGATAGCCGGCGAAATTCCTGTTGCGGTCGAACACCGGCAGGCCGGACAGCTCGACCGGCAGCCGGCCGCCGCCGTCGACCGGCCAGTGCAGCGTGATGCCGCTCCAGGTGTCGTGGCCCGCGAACGCCTTCATGACGCGGCCCTCGGGATCGAGCCCGAAGGCCGCGGCGATGTCGCTCCAGAGCCGGCCGAAGCCGGCCGCCGTGTGCATGCCGATCAGGCGGGTGAATTCGTCCGAGCCGAGCGAGAAGCGGCCTTCATGGTCCATCTGCCACATGAAGCGCAGCGGATGCCGCCGCGTCGGCAGCGGTTCGTCGAGCCATGACGGCGCCGCCACCGGCGCGGGTGGCGCAGGCGCCGGCGCGGCATCCTGAGCGGGCAGGTCCGCGATCGCGTAGGGCGAGAGGACCGGCTCGGGCGGAGCTGCCGCAGGCACGGGAGCGGGCGTGCTGCCCTGAGGCGTGAGATCGGGCGCGGCCGCTTGGGGCGCTACTTCGGTTTCCGCAGCGGCTGTCACCTCGTCCTTGTCCGCCGCCACCTCCGTCAGCGCTTCTGTCAGCGGTTCGTCAGCCTCGTCCGGCGTCGCCTCCATCAGCGCTTCGATCAACAGCTCATCGGCCGGAGGAGCGTCGCCCGATGTGGCGTCAGGATGCGCGGGCACAGGTTCGGCCTGCGGAGTTTCCTCGGGCGGCGGCGGTTCTGCCGGCGCGGCGTCGGCAGTCTCCGGTGCGCCGACGACCGGCTCGGCCGTGGCAGGCTCTTCCGGCGACGGGTCGAGCGCGTCGAACAGCGTGAAGGTTTCGGGCGTGTTGCCGCTCGACGCGGGGGCTTCGTGAGGCGTCGGTTCTGCGACCGGCTCCGGCGGCGGCTCAGCCGCGACTGCGTCTTGCGGCGGGATCGGGGCCGGCGCTTCCGGAGCCGTCTCTGGCGCAACGATATCAGGCACGACCGGCGGCGCGGGCTGTGCCGCGCGAACCAGCCTCGGCTTGATCAGCGCGACCAGCGCGAGGTCGGCGCCGCGGCCGATCCGGTGCAGCACGACGCGGCCGATTGCAACGCTCTCCGATGCACGGCCCTGCTTCAGCGCATCAGTGCGCGCGGTGTCGAGTCCGGCCTCGGTGAGATCGTGCAGGCCGGGCAGCGGCCGCGCGCCGTCATTGGTGGCAATCAGCAGGCCGTCGCCGGAGAAAGCCGCGGCGGGGCGCGGCAGTCCCTGCACCAGCCGCTGCAGCCGTTCGGCCAGCGCCATGCTGCGGCCGGACCCGTTGATCGCGGTCATCAGCACGCCATGGCTGCGATCGGGCAAGTCGATCCGCGCGCAGCCGCAGGTCGCGAGCATTCCGGGCGCGGCGCCGAAGCCGGGCAGCCGTTCCAGCCGCACCGCGCCGCCCGCGGCCAGCGTCCTGCCGAGCCTTGCGACCTGGCGGCGGTGCGGATCGGCCGGACCGAAGGTGCGCTTCGCGAGCTCGGTGGCGTTTGCGGCACCAAACACCTGCGCGCCGACCGGATTGGCCCAGAGGATCCGCGCGCCGTCGGCCGACCACAGCCACGCCGGCAGCGCGCTGGCGGCATGGTCGGCTAGCCTCGCATCGCCGAGCGCCTGGATCTGGAATTCCGCGTCATTCATCGCGCAAGATTGGGTCGCATGGGTTGAGCTTTCCTCCTCGATCGCCGGAGCGGCCGGCGGCCCGGAAAGCCTTCAAGGGGGACAGCCTTAACAGATGGTTAGTATCGCAAGCCGACAGCGGCAGGTCCACGGCCCGGCCCGGCCGGGGCGCGGCAAAGGCGGGATAACGTTAACTCGGCTGAACGATCCACCGCGCTCTTGCGTTGAAGGGAAGCCGTTGCAGCAGGCGCAGGATGCGGAACCGGAGCGGCGCCGCGTCACACCTGCGATGCGGCACCCCGGTATATCTGCCGCGGCCTGCCAAGGCCATCCGGCAGGTCGATCAAGCCAAGGAGACGCCAATGACCAGTAACGGGCGTGACCATTTCGAGATTCCGAAGGACGTGCGATCGATGGCCGAAACCAGCTTCGACCAGGCACGCAAGGCGTTCGAGCAGTTCGTCTCGAACGCGGAAGCCGCGGCTGGCCGGATCGAGGAGCGCAACTCCACGATGCGCGCCGGCGCCAGGGACATTTCCACCAAAGCGCTCGCCTATGCCGAGCAGAACGTGCAGGCGTCGCTGGACTATGCCCAGTCGCTGCTCAAGGCCAAGGATTTCACCGAGATCATGAAGCTGCACGGCGAATATGTGCAGGGCCAGATGCGCGCGCTTGCCGAGCAGGCCAGCGAGATGGGCCAGACCGTCGGCCGCGCGGCGATGGAGGCGGTGAAGCCGAACAACTGACCGCCGGCCGAGCTGGCCGGCATCCCTTCGCCGGGCGCAGGTAACGGAATATTCCGTGTCATAAAAAATATGGCGTCGCACACGATCTTACGTTGCGTTGCACAAAATTGACATGATATGGGTGTTTACTTGTGAGGCCCGACGAAGGGCATTCCCCGTGAACCAAGGCAGCGTGATCCTCCTCAACGTTCGGACTTTCCAGGTTCCGGGACGTCGCGAGGGGTCACATCGATTACCACCCGTTGCGAAGGATGCACGTCAATGACCAACCCGTCCGATCCGTTTTCCGCTTCGATCATCCCGTTTGAGGTTCCCGAGCAGATGCGTGCGTTCGCCGAAAAGGGCGTGCTGCAGGCCCGCGACAGCTACGCCAAGTTCAAGGACGCTGCCGAGACCCACAACTCCACGGTCGAGGCCGTGTTCTCGTCCTACAACAAGGGCGCCAGCGCCTACTCGGCCAAGCTGATCGAGTTCTTCAAGGCCAACACCACCTCCTCGCTCGACTTCGCGCAGGAGCTGTTCGGCGTGAAGACGCCGTCGGAGGCGCTCGAGCTGTGGACGGCGCACGCGCGCAAGCAGTTCGAGACCTACACCGCGCAGGCCAAGGAACTGGCCGAGCTCGGCCAGAAGGTCGTCAACGAGGCCGCCGAGCCGATCAAGGCCAACGCCTCGAAGTACTACAAGCCGGCCGCCTGAGCGCGACCCGCAGACCATCAGCGAAGGCCCGGGCCGCGCGTCCGGGCCTTTTTCTTTAACGATGGGGCGCGAAAATCGCCCATTCCCAAGGTGCAAAAGCCTGCGTTACGGCCTTGCCAAACTCCGGCGTTGCACCTAGTTTCCGCCCGAAATCGCCGCCCCCCTTTCGGCGGGGCCGCGCGCCAGGATGCAGTTGTAGCTCAGTTGGTTAGAGCGCCTGTCTGTGGAACAGGAGGTCGGTGGTTCGAGCCCACCCAACTGTACCATCACCCGTTTGCAGCGCTCAGCCCTCAGCGTCTTACCGACGGGCCAGATCTGTCGCCCAAATCTGCTTGCCTCCGCGACGTTGGCGCAGCCTCACCGAACGCGCTGACCTCGCGGAATCTTCGCCTCGAGGTTGCGGTTGATGCGGCGGGCTGACGTGCTCCTTCCACCCAATTGAGCTCGACGATCCAGTTCACTCGGCCTTTGCGCCTGCTTCCCCGTATTGCGGTGGCCGCTCCACATGGAACCGCGCCAGTGGACGCGCTGACGCCGCCGCAATTTTTTCACCTTCGCCGCAGGCACAAATTCGGTACCCCTGAAGGAGTATTGAGGCGCTGTCCGCGCGGGCATAGCGTGCCGCGCTGGGGGAATGGAGCTGGAATAGTCCGATCACATCGTCAAAATAAATAATCGTCCTTGCTATGCGCCACGCGATCGAGACTGCACCGAGGGACGGGACAGTACTTATCCTCGAGCACGATCCGACTGGGACCAGTGATATCGCTTACTGGTCAGTTGAAGCCGGTCAATGGTTCGCTGAAGATGGTACGCCAAGCGAGATCACGCCGACGCATTGGCGGTCAGTGTCGGACGACGATGAATATCTCCCAGAAGAGTTCGATCAATCGAGCAACTCCTCTCGACTTGGACAGTGGTCGTTGGGCGCGCGGCTGCTTGCGGCCTGTCTGATCGCTGCGGCGGTCTTCGCGGCGGCGTATATGCGAATCAATTCCGATCTTGAGCAAGACAGCTTGTTAGCGGGCGAGGGCTCGCGGAAGAGCGAGATGTCGGCGCTTCAACAGCAGTCCGGGACCAAGGCCACATCGCAGGCGGCCGTGCGGGCCGGGCAGTCCGTGGACGCGTCGACGTCGCAGACGCAATCATCTCTGGAGCCGCGTCGAGAGTTCCTGGCGAACGAACTGTCCGAGGCCCGGCAGGCCGTCGAGCGGCTCGATGCGCAGCTAAGGGCGGAAGCCGCGAGGAGCGCGCAATTGCTGGACAAGGAGCAGCAGAAAACGGCTGCTCTCGCGCAGGAAGCCGCAGCCGCGCGACAGGAGCTGGCCACAAGCACGGCAGGACATCGTCAGGCGCTCGACGACGAACGCGCACGGAGTGCCGCGTTGGCGAGCGAACTCGCCACCGCGCAGCGCGACAACGAGGTGCAGGCTGCGCAATTGCGCAAGACGCGTGCGGAAATGGAGCAGCTCAGACAGGCAAAAGCTGCAGATAGCGCCCAATTGCTCGACCAGGAGCGGCAGAAAACGAATGCCCTCGCGGAGGAAGCTGCAGCCGCGCAGCGAGCGCTGACCGCAAGCACGGCAGCACATCGTCAGGCGCTCGACGAGGAACGCGCGCACAGCGCCGCGTTGGCGAGCGGACTCGCCACTGCGCAGCGTGAAAACGAGATGCAGGCGGCGCAATTGCGCAAGGCGGGCGAGGAGATGGAGCGGCTCAAGCAGGCGAGAGCGGCGAACAGTGCACAATCGCTCGACCAGGAGCGACAGAAGACCGATGCCCTCGCGCAGGAGGCGGCGGCCGCGCGAGAAGAGTTGACCACAAGCACGGCAAGACATGATCAAGCGCTCGACGAGGAGCGCGCGCACAGTGCCGCACTGGCGAGTGCGCTCGCCGCAGCGCAGCGCGAAAACGAGACGCAGGCGGCGCAATTGCGCAAGGCGAACGAGGACGCAGAGCGGCTCAAGCAGGCGGCAACAGCGAACGACGCACAATTGCACGACCTGGAGCGGCAGAAGACGGATGCCCTCACGCAGGCCGCGGCCGCGCAACAAGCGCTGACCGCGAGCACGGCAAAACATCGTCAAGCGCTCGACGAGGAACGCGCGCACAGCGCCGCGCTGGCAAGCGGACTCGCCACGGCGCAGCACGACAACGAGATGCAGGCGGCGAAACTGCGCAAGACGAGCGAGGACGCCGAGCAGCTCAGGCAGGCCGAAGTCGCGAACAGCGCGCAGGCGCTCGACCAGGAGCGGCAGAAAGCGGCTGCCCTCGCACAGGAGGCCGCGGCTGCGCGACAGGAGCTGGCTACGAGCACGGAGGAACATCGTCAAGCGCTCGACAAGGAACGCGCGCGCAGCGCCGCACTGGCGAGCGCGCTCGCCACGGCGCAGCACGACAATGAGGCGCAGGCGGCGCAATTGCGCAAGACGGGCGACGAAGCCGAGCAGCTCAGGCAGGCAGGAGCGGCGAGCAGCGCAAAATCGCTCGACCAGGAGCGGCAGAAGGCGGCTGCCCTCGCACAGGAGGCCGCGGCCGCGCGGCAAGAACTGGCCACAAGTACGGAAAAGCATCGTCAGGCGCTCGACGAGGAACGCGCGCGCACTGCCGCACTGGCGGACGAACTGGCCACCGCGCGGCGCGACAACGGGATACAGACGGCGCAATTGCAGAAGGCGAGCGAGGAAACGCTGCAGCTCCGGCGTTCGACGGAGAGTTCGATGACCGAGTTGCGACAAGCCCTGCAGCAAGAGCGCAGCCGGACCGAGGCGACGGCACGCGACGCCGAGTCCGCGCGGCGTGCGACCGATCTACGTGTTCCCGCCGAGGCCGCGGTCAACAGTAACACCTCCAGAACAGCGCAGGCGACGGACGCAGCGGCGACGGTGCAGCCGGCGACCGGAGAAGCGCCAGAAAATCCGGAGGCAACGAGGCTGATCGCGCGCGCCCGCACGCTGCTCGGTCAGGGAAACATCGGCGCGGCGCGGACCGTGCTCCAGCGCGCCGTCGAGACCGGCAGCGCACTGGCAAACTTCACGCTCGCGGAGACCTATGATCCCGGCATTCTCTCCACATGGGGAACATACGGAACACGGGGCGATGCGACGAAGGCGCGGGAATTTTACGTGAGGGCGCAGGCCGGCGGAATTCGGGTTGCGAAGGATCGATTGGACAAGCTGAATCAGTAGAAGAATTGACGTCGGATATTTTGCGCGTCGGGCTTCGACGTGGCCAGCGGCACCGAAGCCGAGGCGGTTTTGCGAGGGAGTTTTCCGATGAATATGACCCTTATATCGCGCTTGTTGCTCGCCGTGTTGGCGCCGGCGATTCTGGCTCTTCAGCCCGTCACTGTGGAGGCGCAGACGCAGCGCGTCCGCCAGATGCAGCGCTCTCCCGCCGAAATAGAAAGAAGGGAGCGGATGAATGCCTGGACGGTCGGCCTTGCCGGCGGGTTGATCGAGGGGGCGCCGCTTCGGCTTGCGGCCGAGATCGCTCGCGTCGTCGACGACGGGCCGAATCTGCATGTCCTGCCGATCGTCACCCGCGGCGCCACCGAGAACCTGAATTCGCTGCTCTATTTGCGCGGGGTCGATGTCGCGATCATCAATTCCGATGCGCTCGAAGAGTACAGGATCCAGGTCCCGGGGATTCAGCGCCGGATCACTTACCTGCTCAATCTCTTCCCCTCGGAGCTGCATGTTTTTGTTCGGCCCGAGATCCAGAGCCTGCAGGATCTCGCCGGCAAGAAGGTGAATTTCAACACCCAGGGCACGGCTGCCGCCTATTCGGGGCCGCTGATCTTCAGCCGTCTCGGCATCGAGGCGGAGAAGACCTTCATTCCGCATCAGGTCGCGCTGGAGCAGATGCGCAAGGGCGAGATGGCGGCGGTCGTTTTCATCACCTCGAAGCCGGTCGATGCGTTCGTGCGCGGACGCTGGGATCCCGGCTTCAAGTTCCTCCCCGTGAAATATGAAAGCAAATTCGAGGATTACTATCTTCCCGCGGTGCTGGAGGCGCGCGAGTACCCCAACCTGATCAAGCAGGACCAGAGTATACCGACCATTGCGGTGCCGACCGCCCTGGTTGCGTATAACTGGCCGGCTGAATCCAACCGCTATCAGCGCGTCGCCCGCCTCGTCGATACCCTGTTTTCCCGGATCGATAAGCTGCAGGCGCCGGGCTTCGACCCGAAATGGCAGTCGATCAATCTCGCCGCGACGGTGCCCGGCCTCGACCGGTTCGGGGCAGCGCAGGAGTGGCTGGATCGACAGGCGCGCACTGCGCGCGTATCGCGATGAGAGCGATCGCTCTGGCCATCGCATTGGAAATCGTGAGCGGGTTCGCTCTTGCGCAAGGCGCGACCGATGCGACCGGGGCTCTTGGGCCGGCTCGCCCGGCCACGGCGGTCGACAATTGGATTGTCAGCGCGACGACGTCGCCCGTGGACTACAAGCCGATTGTCACCGCCACGACCTTTTCGCGCGACGGCTCAAGTGGCTCGTCGATGCATCTGTCGATTCATTGCCATGCCGGCCGTACGGAGCTTGTCGTCGCAGGGCCGGCCTTCGAGCGCAGCAGGGACGGTTACGCGATTTCCTATCGCATCAATGACCATCCGCCGGTGACGCTTGCGGGAGCTTCGCCATTGTCTGGAACGGGCGTTGCGTTCACCGGCGACGTCGTGGGCTTGCTGCAGTCTTTTCCTGAAGAGGGAGAGGTTGCCATCCGTCTTGTGAGCCGAAACGGAGCGGCACTGGAAGGGCATTTCCTGCTTGCCGGACTGAAGCGGGTGCGGGGTCGGTTCGCCGAGGTGTGTAAATGGCCACAAGCCGCAGCGAAGCCACGCGGCTGAGCGTAGTCGAACTCTCAAGGGAGATACGTCATGATGAAGAGTGGAAATACCGTCGGAGTGGTGGCCTGGGTCATAGCGCTGTTCATCGCGGTGCCGCCATCTGCGGTCGCACAGGAGAAAACGCTCGCGACGCCGCCGTCGGTGGCAGCGCAGCCGAAGGCGCGCGTGGCGCCGTCGTCGGCGACGAAGCATGTGGCGACGGCGCAATCGAAGGGCCCTGCCGCCGCAAAATCGCATCGCCTGATCCTTCAGGTCAATGCCAACGATCCCGCGATGATGAACCTTGCGCTCAACAACGCAACCAACGTGATGCAGTATTACAAGGACCTCGGCGAGGAGGTGAAGGTCGACATCGTCGCTTACGGTCCTGGCCTGCACATGCTGCGCGACGACACCTCGCCGGTGAAGACGAGGATCAAGACCATCTCGGAAAACTCGCCGTCGATCTCCTTCGAAGCCTGCGGCAATACGCGGGAAAACATGAGCAAGGTTGAAAGCAAGGAGATCCCCCTGATTTCGGAGGCGAAGGTCGTGAAATCGGGCGTCGTGCGTGTCATGGAGCTGCAGGAGCAGGGATGGTCGTATGTGAAGCCGTGACGCGCTGCGATAGCAACGCCGAACCGGCACCATACCGCTCCGCATCATCTCCGTGATGCCGCCCAGCTGCGTCACGGAGCCAGATCTCGGGAAAAAATATAGGGATCAA
The DNA here is from genome assembly GCF_900696085.1 of Bradyrhizobium ivorense. GTDB lineage: Bacteria > Pseudomonadota > Alphaproteobacteria > Rhizobiales > Xanthobacteraceae > Bradyrhizobium > Bradyrhizobium ivorense. The sequence continues at coordinate 1,029,327 of NZ_CAADFC020000004.1, read as the reverse complement.
GCCTATAAAGGGGGCCAAAGCCCCCACCACCCCGGCGTGTCATCTCGCCCGCTTGCGCTTCCTCGTCCGTTCACCCACTATCCCCCGAAACGCCGCCTTGGGGGGATGCGCATGGGGATCGCTGGTTCAAGGACAGTTTCGTTTGCGTTGATGTCAGCTTTCGGGCTTGCGGTCGCGCTGGTGCCGAGCCGGGGCGAGGCTTATACAGCCGAGCAGCAGCAGGCTTGCACGCCGGATGCGTTCCGGCTCTGCGGGCCCGAGATCCCGGATGTCGATCGGGTCACCGTCTGCATGATCAGGAACAAGGCGCTGCTGTCGCCGGCGTGCAAGGCGTTCTTCCGCCCGGGTCCGGAACCGCGCGAGGCGCGCGAGCGCATGGAACGGCGGCCGGTCGCGGTCAAGCGCAAGCCCGCGAAGTCGCATCGGGCGAAGAAGCCGAAACCGGCGGCCAACTGAGCGCGTTGGTCCACGCAGCTGGCGCCTGGCTGTGAACGCGTCGGCGGTTTCAAGGCCTGCATGCGCGACAGACTGACGCGTTGTGACGCTGTCACGCAGCATCATCTCTGCTGCTTGTGTGCTTTACGGACTCCGTTCCGCCACGCGGGATGGATGGAGAGGACAAGCGTGAGCGAATACTACAAACTGGAAATCGATCGGCACTTCGCCTGGTTCGAGGCAAAACTTCCCGCCGGGCCGGCGCGCTTCGTCGCGTGGCTGCGCAAGCCGTCGTCGATCTATGTGCGGATTCCGCTCGCGTTGCTCTTGATCGTCGGCGGCATCTTCAGCTTCCTGCCGGTGCTCGGACTCTGGATGCTGCCGCTCGGACTCCTTTTGTTCGCGCAGGATGTTCCGTTCCTGCAGAAACCCACCGCGCAATTGCTCGGCTGGATCGAACGCAAATGGATCGAGCGCGAGCGCGCAAAGGCCGCCGAAAAGCGCTAGGGCCGCGAGTCAAATCAAGCGGTTAGCTTTTTGTTTTGACTCGGCTTCTTCACACGGGACGCCGCTCGCGTCGCGCGCAAATCCATGCTCCATTTCCGGTTGTGTCATAAATGAAGTGTGACTCAAAAACCAGAATGCGCCGGTAATCTTGGCGGCTTTGCGATTTGCAAGAAGTTTTTTCTTTCGCGAATCATCGTGCTGATTCATTTTCGCCTCCTGGGGTCAATGTGGAGGCCAAGGTATGAACGTCATTGTTTTCGCTTCGCGTAAGGGGGGCTCGGGGAAAAGCACCCTGGCTGCTCACCTCGCCGCGCAAGTGCACAAGGCAACGAAGCCGTGTCTGCTGATCGATGCCGACCCGCAGGGCTCGCTGACCCTGTGGCACAAATTGCGCGGCACCAACGAGCCGCAGATCAAGACGGCCGTGAACTCGGTCGGTGGAATCCTGGCGCAAGCCAAGCGTGACGGTATCGAATGGGTGTTCATCGACACGCCGCCGAATCTCTCGGCCGTCGTCGACGACTCCATCAAGAACGCAACGATGGTGATCATTCCGGCGCGGCCCGGCGTGTTCGACGTCAATGCGGTGCAGGAAACCATCCAGACCTGCCGCTCGATGCGCAAGCCCTACGCCGTCGTGATCAACGGCGCGCCGGCGCAGCGCGACAATGCCGAAAGCCGCATCGTCGCGATCGCGCGCGAGGCGCTGGCGAAATTCCGCGCACCGGTGTGGAGCGGCCAGATCACCAACCGCGCCGATCTTCTGATGGCGCTCGGCCAGGGTGAAGGCGCCCGCGAATACTACGCGGAAGGCCGCGCCGCCGCCGAGATCCAGCGGCTGTGGGGCGCGATCGAACGCTCGATCAAGGCGATCCGCGGCACGGCGTCGGCGTCCGGCGCGATGCACAAGCAAGCGGCGTAACAACGCCGCTTTTTTTGCCCGAACTGGAAGAACGCGCGGGTCCCGCGCGTTTTTTGTGACCAGAAGTCATTCCGGGGCATGCGAAGCGTGAACCCGGACTCTCGAGATTCTCCGGTGCGCAATTGCGCACCATAGTTCGATGCTGACGCATCGCCCCGGAATGACGGTGGGTGAGTGCCGCTTACGCCACCATCAGCAAATAAAACAGGATCACCGGCGCCAGGGTCAGGATCACCGACCAGATGCCGACAGCCCACAAAATATCCTCGGCGGTAAAGCCCGGCTTGGTGACAAGTCCCGGCCTCACCGCAATCAAACGGCTATTGGAATTCACGACGCCCCCGCGTTGGTCTTCAGCTCAGCGGGGACGCTGATACGCGACCGGCCTTTAAAATCCCGGTCGCGATTTGTTTCGCATTTGCCGGCGGCTGCTACTTCGGATTAACCACGCGCGGGCCGATCGGACGTCCGCAGCAAGGCTCAGCGCGTGCCGCCCTGGTCGCGGATCGCGCCGAGATGCTCGTTGATGCGAAACACGATCAGGATGAACTCAGCGACGATGCGCGAGAACACGATGCCGACGATGACGCTGGCGATCGATGCCAGCAGCAGGATGAAGCCGACGAACGGGCTGATCGCCATCGCCGACAGCGCCGACAGGATGCCGGAGATCCCGAACAGCACGATGACACCGATCACCAGCCAGTAGAACGTCTTGATGATCGTGGGCGTGATGAAGCGGTCCCACTGGAACAGATCCTGGAAATCGAACATCGATAGTTCTCCCGGCAAGCCGAATGTGATTCGCGTCTCATCCTCATCCTACTGCGTCATAACCGGCCTGATCACCTCATCCTGAGGCGCTTGCGCAGCAAGCGTCGCGGCGGACGAGGGCACCGGCCGGGCCGCATGGTTCGAGAACGGCGCCAAGGCGCCTGCTCGCCATGAGGCCATTCAAGCCGCAGACTGTCCCCGCAAAGGGCCGGCCCTCAGCCGGGCGCCGGCGGCGAAGGGGCGAGCTATGCGAGTGGGCCGGTTGTGATTGCCGCAAATAACGGCCACAATCGGGCTCCCTCGGCACATATCCTCATCCCATCACCGCGCTAAATGACCACGCTGACCTTCGAAGACTTCAAGCCCGGCCGCCTCGGAACGTTCGGCCCGCGCCATGTTTCGCGCGAGGAAATCCTCGCTTTTGCCGCCGAATTCGACCCGCAGCCGATGCATCTCGACGAGGAGGCGGCGAAAAAATCCATGCTCAGGGGCCTTTCCGGCTCGGGCTGGCACCTCGGCTCGCTGATGATGCGGATGCTGTTCGACGGCTTCATCGGCCGCACCGCCTCGCTCGGCTCGCCCGGCGTCAACGAGATGCGCTGGATGGCGCCGCTGCGCCCCGGTGACGACCTGACGCTCGATGTCGACGTCGTCGAGGCCCGCGTTTCGAAGAGCCGCCCCGCGACCGGCATCGTCTCCTTCAAGGGCACGATCCGCAATGCGCGCGGCGAGGTGCTGTGCGAGATGGAGTCGCCGATCATCGTCAGCCGTCGCGACGGCGGGGGTGCGTAGCATGGCCTTCTTCGAAGACATCGAGATCGGCGACCGCCGCGCCTTCGGCTCGTTCACCTTCACGGCCGAGGACATCAAGCGCTTTGCCGCGCAGTTCGATCCGCAGCGCTTCCATCTCGACGAGGAGGCGGGGCGCAATTCGCTGTTCGGCGGGCTTGCCGCGTCGGGCTGGCACGTCGCCGCGGTCTGCATGAAGCTGTTGGTCGCCGACGGCCAGCGGCGGTCGGCAGAAGAGGCCGCGCGCGGTGAGACGGTCGCGGTCTGGGGCCCGTCGCCGGGCTTCCGCGAGTTGCGCTGGATTCGCCCGGTGTTGGCCGGCGACACCATCAGCTTCACCAACGAGGCCGAGACCAAGCGCACCTCGTCGAGCCGGCCCGAATGGGGCATCCTGCAGGCCCGCAACACCGGCACCAATCAGCGCGGCGAGGTGGTGTTCTCGTTCCTCGCGACCGCCTTCGTGCCGCGCCGCAATCCCGGTTCCTGATGTTGCCCGCAGGCATCTGATCTGTTGCGCCAAAGCCATGGTTGGCAGGTGACTTGCCGGCCCGCGCAGTTGTGCGTTGCATGGAACCCATTTTTTGCTAACGCATTTTGAACCTTTGTGCCTGCCTATGGATCGCGGGCACGAACTTCAGGGGATGACCATGGCAGACCGCAGCGCACTGAAGCTGGTCGGCATTATCTTCGCAACGGTGACGCTTGTGGTGATGTTGGCCACCGGTCTGGTCGTGAAGGGCTTTGCCGACGGCAATTACTCGTTCGAGACCACCGCGAGCATCAATCGCTAGTTCAGACACCGCTAACCATCGGCGCGGATCCGCGCCCGATCCACGCCTGACTTATCGATTCCAGATCAGCACCAGCACCACGGTCGCGGCCAGCAGCAGTCCGACAAACCGGATCATGATCGTGCCGACGCTGGTCTGTGGCCGGCGCAGCGGAATGGGATCGGTCGAATGCTCTGCATGAACGCCTGCCCCAGCCTGCCCGCCGCCTGATCGCGGCTGGAATTGGTCGCGGCCTGCGCATTTAAAGTTCAAATCGAATCCTGCAAGTTGTCTGGGCAACGGTCTGGGCCCCCGGGGGCTCCCATAGCCCGGATGAGCGAAGCGACATCCGGGGTCTCGTGCAACAGGAAGCACCGGTCCCGGACATCGCTTCGCTCATCCGGGCTTCTGTAACGGGCCTTGGTTAGTCAATCCCTTTTTGCATCATCCGCTCGCCGGGAACCTGCTTCTGTACGGGATCGGCGCGGTGGCCGTCGCCTGATGGGGTTCTAAGAGGAGCAGGTCGGCCAATCTAGGGAAGCGTGATCGCATCAACGGATGCGTCGACAACCCGGATGACGGCCTGACCTGATCCATCGTCCCGGCGAAGGGACTTCGCTTCGGGAAGGCTGGTGTGGTGACCCGCCCGAAAACTTGTTTGCTCCTGTTTTAAGCCGCCATGGCGGTTGCCTTGGCAGTCGCGTTGAAGGGGACGTTGTCCTTGAGCATGCGCAGCATGATCACGGCGAGCTTGCGCGCCAGCGCCACCTTGGCCTTGCTGATGCCGGCGCGGCGGGCGATCCGCATCGCCCAGCTCTTGAGCTGCGCGCAGCCCTTGATCGGCTTGCTCAGGATGCTGTGGGCGGCCTCATAGAGCGCCTCGCGCACCGCGGCGTCGCCGTTTTTGCTGATGCGGCCGGAATAGTCGGTCTCGCCCGACTGATACTTCTTCGGCGTCAGCCCGAACAGCGGCCCCGCCCGCTTCGACGAAATGAAGCGGGAGGTGTCGTCGATGGCGCTGGCATAGGTCAGCGAGGTGACCGGTCCTACGCCCGGCGTCGACATCAGCAGCCTGGCCTTGGCATCCAACCGCGACATCGCCCGCACCCGCTTCTCAAATCCGTTGAACTCGCGCACCAGCACCGTGTGGGCCGCGAGCAGCGCCTCGGCGATCGTCTCGAGCGCCGGATGACCGGCCACCAGCTCGCGGATCCGTGGCGCAAAGCTGCGCTTGGTTGTCTTGCCGACCTTCAAGCCGAAGCCGCGCAAGATCCCGCGCAGGCTGTTCTCGACGTCCTGGAGCTTGTTCTGGACCAGCTTGCGCGCCGTCAGCATTGCGCGGGTCTCCTGCGCGCTCATCGACTTGCAGTGGACCGGCCGGAACCAGCCGAGCCGGATCAATTGCGCGATATTGCGGGCATCGTTGCGGTCAGACTTCACCGGCATCGCCTTGAACGCGTCGCTCACATGGCGCGTCTCCAGAAGCTCGACCGCCAGACAGGCCTTCTTCATCGCCGCATAGAGCCATTGCGACAGCGGTCCGGCTTCAAGTCCGATCCTGGCCAGATCGAACCCGAGCGAGCGGAACCAGTCGATCAGCGCCTCCGGCTCGCTCGCCACCTTGGCCTCGCGAACGATCTTGCCGTTCGCATCGACAACGCACACGCTGGAGCATTCCAATGACACGTCGATTCCGGCATAATGGTCCATGGTCGTCTCTCCTCGATGCTTGGAGCGGGCTCAAGCCCCGACTCCGTTACACCATCAATGTGAGGGACGACCGCCCCCCTTCCAAGCAAGCCGCGCGACGCGCGCATCAAAACAGCGCCGTAGCTAGCGCGGCTTGCTTGGAAGGGAGGACCGCGGGCCCGTTACCCCATCTACGACGCAGCTTGGGCTAGCGTTGCGTCAGAAAGCCGACCACGGCTTCGGTGAAGGCGTGCGACTGCTCGACATTGGAAATATGTGCGGCGTCGAGCAGCGTCATGCTGGCGCCGGGGATGCCGCTGCGGATCATTTCTCCCGCCGACACCGGGGTTGCCATGTCCTGCCGTCCCACGATCACCAGCGTCGGGCTCTTGATCTTCGGCAGCAGCGCGCGCTGGTCGAGCGTCGACAGCGCCTCGCAGCAGGCGAGATAGCCTTCAACGGGAGAGGCCGTAAGCATCGCCTTCATGTTGGCCGTGGTCTGCGGCTCGCGCTCGCGGAAATCGGCGGTCAGCCAGCCCGCGATCACGGTGTCGGCGACGGCGGCGATGCCGCCTTCCTTCACCGCCTTGATGCGGTTCAGCCAGTTGGTCGGATCGGGATAGTAGCAGGCGGTGTTGGCGAGGATCAGCTTGCCGAACCGTTCGGGCGCGTTGGCGCCGAGCCATTGCCCGACCATGCCGCCCATCGACAGGCCGCACCAATGCACCTTCTCGATGTTGAGATCGTCGAGGATCGCCAGTACGTCGCGGCCGAACCGTTCCATGGAATAGGGGCCTGGCGGCACGCCTGATTTGCCATGGCCGCGGCGGTCGTAGCGGATGACGCGGAACATCTGCGTCAGCGCCCGCATCTGCGGCTCCCACATCTGCAGGGTGCAGCCGAGCGAGTTCGACAGCATCAAGGTGGGTCCGCCGTCGCGGCCTTCGACCTGGACGTTGAGCAGGCACCCGTCGGCATTGATCATCGGCATCGAACAATACTCCGGTCTCTTAGGTCTCGTTGAGCGAGGCGAGCAGGCGGTCGATCAGCGCCTGCGAGGCGCCCTGATAGGCCATCGGCTCGAACAGTTTTGCGATTGCGTTCGCGTCCAGCTGCGCAGTCACCTTGGCGTCCGCACTCAGCACGTCGCGCAGATGCTTCTTCCCGGCGACCGCCTGCTTGCTCGCGGCCTCGATCAGATGGTGCGCGTCGCTCTTGCCGATCTTTTCGGCAAGCGCAAACGTCACCGCTTCGGCCATGATCAGCCCGCCGGTGGTCTCCAGATTGCTGCGCATGCGCGCCGCGTCGACCTCCAGCCCCTCGGCGAGATCGACGATGGCCGCCAGCGCGCCTGACGTCACCAGCATCAGGCCCGGCAAGGTCGGCCATTCCGCATGCCAGGGGCCGGCGCTGCGCTCATGGTCCTGCACCTGCGCGGAAAAAATCGTGGCGGCGAGGTTCGGCGCCATGGTTGCGGCACCGAGCGCGCTCGCAGCGGCGACGGGATTGCGCTTGTGCGGCATGGTGGAGGAGCCGCCGCGGCCGGCGCCCGCGGGCTCGAAGGCTTCGCCGACATCGGTCTGCATCATCAGCGAAATGTCGCGCGCGATCTTGCCGCAGCTGCCGGACAGGATCGCGAACACGGACGCCGCCTCGGCGATGCGGTCGCGATGGGTGTGCCAGGGCGCATCGGGTAGTGGCAGGTCCAACTCTTTCGCGAGCTGCGCGGCGACCGCAAGTCCATTGCCGCCGAGCGCGGCCAGCGTGCCGGCGGCGCCGCCGAACTGCAGGGCGAGGGCCTCCTTGCGCAGCCGCAGCAAGCGCTTGCGCGAGCGGTGCAGCGCCGCGGCGTATTCGGCAAGCTTCAGCCCGAACGGCATCGGCAGCGCGTGCTGCAGCCAGGTGCGCGCCACCATCGGCGTGTCGCGATGGGCACGCGCGAGGGTGGCAAAGCCGGTGATGGCGCGGTCGAGATCGGTCAGCAGCGCATCGATGCCGGCGCGCAAGGTCAGCATCGTCGCGGTGTCGATCACGTCCTGGCTGGTCGCGCCCCAATGCACATAGCGGGCGGCCTCGCTGTCGGCCCTGGCCACATTGGCAGTCAGCGCCTTGACCAAGGGGATCGCCAGATTGCCCGACCGCGTCGCCGCCTCCGCCAGCGCTGCCTGGTCGAATGATTCGGCCTTGCAGGCGGCGCCGATCGGCCCCGCGGCCGGGGCGGGAATCACGCCGCAGGCGGCTTCCGCGCGGGCCAGCGCTGCCTCGAAATCCAGCATGTTCTGCAAGGTGGCCGCATCGTCGCATACCGCGCGCATCGCGGCGCTCGACAGCATCGGCGCAAGCAGGGGAGAGATGGCTGTGCTCATGGCGAGCGACCTAACCACTCCGCAGCGCCCCTGCCAATGGGCGCCGACGGCCTCTGCCGATTTTCAACCGCAAGCCGAGCTCGCGCGAATTTGTGAACGGCTGGACCATCTTGCTGCGGTTGCGAATATGCATCGCTCATCCTCCCAAGGTGCCCTTTCCTTTGCCCCCCGGCTGCTTTACTTGGAAAGCGAGGCTTTAAGCGATCGAGGAGGTGCCCCATGGCCATGACGATGACCGGCGAAGTCCAGCTTGCGGCGTCGCGCCAGGCCGTATGGGACAAGCTCAACGATCCCGAGGTGCTGAAGGCCTGCATTCCCGGCTGTGAGGAGCTCGAGAGGACCGACGACCAGGGCTTTCGCGCAACTGCGAAAATGAAGGTCGGGCCGGTGTCGGCGCGCTTCAAGGGCAAGGTCACATTGAGCGATCTCGATCCGCCCAACGGCTACAAGATCACCGGCGAGGGCGAGGGCGGGGTCGCCGGCTTCGCCAAGGGCGGCGCCACCGTCGGGCTCGCCGACAAGGATGGCGGCACGCTTCTGAGCTACAACGTCGAGGCGCAGATCGGCGGCAAGCTCGCCCAGCTCGGCCAGCGCCTAATCAACGGCGCCGCCAAGAAACTGGCCGATGAATTCTTTGCCAATTTTGCCAAGGCGGTGCAGGGTTAGCCCTGCTGATCGGCCGGATCATTTAGGTCCGGCCATGTCCTGGACGGGTGGCTCGAATGGTTGCCCATCGGGAAACCCGCCCATATTATGCCGTCTGGAATGATTTTAAACCGCCTGCTTCGCCGATATGCGGCGGCGCAGATAAGAGAGTGCTGATGGCCAAGATTTCAATGATCGTGAACGGCAACCCCGTGAACGCGAACGTCGACCCCCGTACCCTTCTGGTCCAGTTTCTGCGCGAAAATCTGCGCCTGACGGGCACGCATGTCGGCTGCGACACCTCGCAGTGCGGCGCCTGCGTCGTGCACCTCGACGGCAAGGCAGTGAAGTCCTGCACCACGCTCGCGGTGATGGCCGACGGTCATGAAGTGAGGACCATCGAGGGACTGGCGGCGGACGGTGCGCCGCTGCATCCGATGCAGGAGGCGTTCCGCGAGCATCACGGTCTGCAGTGCGGCTTCTGCACGCCCGGCATGATCATGACAGCGGTCGACCTTGTGCACCGCAAGGGCCACGACCTCTCTGACGAGGTGATCCGCGAGGAGCTGGAAGGCAACCTCTGCCGCTGCACCGGCTATCAGAACATCGTCGCCTCGATCGCCGCCGGCGCTAAGGCGATGGCCAAGTCCGATCTCGCTTAACGTCTGGTCTCGCCCAAGTCTGATCCCGTCTAGGTCGGACCTCGCCTCATCGAAATTCATCGCGACAAGCGATCAGGACATTCCAATGTACGAATTCAAATATCATCGTCCCGGGACCGTGCGGCAGGCCGCCAACCTTCTGGTGAAGAACGAGGACGCCAAGCTGATCGCCGGCGGCCACACGCTGGTGCCGGTCATGAAGCAGCGGCTTGCCAGCCCGCCGCATCTGGTCGACCTCTCCCACATCGAAGGTCTCGACACCATCGAGATGAAGGGCCGCTCGCTGGTGATCGGCGCCACCGCCAAACACGCCGACGTCGCGAGCTCCGCGGTTGTGGGCGAGGCGATACCGGCGCTCGCCGAGCTCGCCGGCCAGATCGGCGATCCCGCGGTGCGTCACCGCGGCACCATCGGCGGCTCGCTCGCCAACAACGACCCGACCGCCGACTATCCGGCCGCGGTACTGGCGCTCGGCGCCACCATCGTCACCAACAAGCGCCGGCTGAAGGCCGAGGAATTTTTCCAGGGCCTGTTCTCGACCGCGCTCGAGGCCGACGAGATCATCACCAAGGTGATGTTCCCGCTGCCGAAGAAGGCGGCCTATGTGAAATTCCGCAACCAGGCCTCGCGCTACGCGCTGGTCGGCGTGTTCGTCGCCAAGCGTCCGTCCGACGTGCGCGTCGCGGTGACCGGCGCCGGCTCGGACGGCGTGTTCCGCGTCACCTCGTTCGAGGAGGCGCTGAAGAAGCGCTTCTCGCACAAGGTGCTCGACGGCTTGACCGTTCCGGCCGATGGCCTGAACAGCGATTTGCATGGCAGTGCTGAATACCGCGCGCATCTGATCGGCGTTTTGGCGCGCCGGGCGGTGGAAGCCGCGACCGCCAAGGACTAGATACCAAGGCGTGATGTTGCTGACACCCCGAAGACTGGCTGTTCCATGAGTGCATCGGCGTTCCCCACTTCCGTCGATGCGCTCCTGGAGCTGTTGACGTCGCGCGGCTATCTCGCCGAGCGCTCCCTCGCCACCGTGACCTATCTCGCGCTGCGAATGGGCCGGCCGCTGTTTCTCGAAGGCGAGGCCGGGGTCGGCAAGACCGAGATCGCCAAGGTTTTGTCGGCCGCGCTCGGGCGCAAGCTGATCCGCCTGCAATGCTATGAAGGTCTCGACGTCGCCTCCGCGGTCTATGAGTGGAGCAGCGCGGCGCAGATGATCGCGATTCGCCTGGCCGAAGCCTCCGGCGATACCGACCGCGACCAGCTCGCCAGCGACATCTTCGCCGAACGCTTCCTGATCAAGCGGCCGCTGCTGCAGGCGCTCGAGCCCGACGTCGCCGGTCCGCCGGTGCTTCTGATCGACGAACTCGACCGCGCCGACGAGGCGTTCGAGGCGTATCTTTTGGAAATCCTCAGCGACTTCCAGGTCACGATCCCGGAGCTCGGCACCGTCAAGGCGCCGGCGCCGCCGATCGTGATCATCACCTCGAACCGCACTCGCGAGATCCACGACGCGCTGAAGCGCCGCTGCCTGTATCACTGGGTGGACTATCCCTCCGCCGAGCGCGAGCTTGCGATCGTCAAGTCGCGGGTGCCGAACATCTCCGCCAAGCTGTCGCAGCAGGTCGTCCGCTTCGTGCAGGCGCTGCGCAGCCAGGATTTCTACAAGTCGCCGGGTGTCGCCGAGACCATCGACTGGGCGACCGCGCTGTCCGAGCTCGACGCCCGCTCGCTGACCCCGCAGGTGGTCGGCGACACGCTGGGCGCGCTGCTGAAATACCAGGACGACATCGCGCGCATGCAGGGCGAGGCGCTGGCGAAGACATTGAAAGAAGCGACGAGCGACGTTTAGGTCGCGCGTCACAAGCAACATTCGTCATTCCGGGGCGCACGAAGTGCTAACCCGGAATCTCGAGGTTCCGGGTTCGCCCGCTTGGCGCGCGCCCCGGAACGACGGGGATTAGATTACGATGGCGATCAATCACCTCAATCCCCCGACGGGCCACATGGCCGACAACGTCATCGGCTTTGCCCGCGCGCTGCGCGCGGCCGGGCTGCCGGTCGGGCCGGGCTCGGTGATCGATGCGCTGAACGCGCTGCAGCTGATCGAGGTCGGCAACCGCGACGATTTCTACGCCACGCTGCAGGCGATCTTCGTCAAGCGCCACGAGCACGCGCTGATCTTCCGCCAGGCCTTCGACCTGTTCTTCCGCGCCGCCGAGGAGTGGAAGAGCATGCTGGACTCGGTGCCGCTGCCCGACCACGCCAAGAAGAAGCCGCCGCCGGCCTCGCGCCGGGTGCAGGAGGCGATGGCGCAGCCGGCGATGCGCGAGGAGCGGCCGCAGGCCCAGGAGCAGGAGCTGAAGCTCTCGGTCTCCGACAAGGAGGTGCTGCAGAAGAAGGATTTTGCGCAGATGACAGCGGCGGAGATCGCCGAGGTCGTCAGGGCGATCGCGCAGATGCGGCTGCCGCAGGCCGAGCTCGTCACCCGCCGCTACCAGCCGGATGCGCGCGGCTTGCGGCTCGACATGCGCCGCACGATCCGCAGCTCGCTGCGCACCGGCGGCGAGATCATCGATATCCGAAAGCTCGGGCGGATCGAGAAGCCGGCGCCGATCGTGGCGCTGCTCGATATCTCGGGCTCGATGAGCGAGTACACCCGCCTGTTCCTGCATTTCCTGCACGCCATCACCGACGCCCGCAAGCGGGTCTCGGTGTTCCTGTTCGGCACGCGGCTGACCAATGTGACGCGCGCGTTACGGGAGCGTGATCCCGATGAGGCGCTGGCGCGCTGCTCGTCCACGGTCGAGGACTGGGCCGGCGGCACCCGGATCGCGACCTCGCTGCACAGTTTTAACCAGCTCTGGGCCCGCCGGGTGCTCGGGCAAGGCGCCATCGTACTCCTTATATCCGATGGACTAGAACGGGAGGCGGATGCCAAACTGGCCTTCGAGATGGACCGGCTGCATCGTTCCTGCCGCCGCCTGATCTGGCTCAACCCGCTGCTGCGCTATTCCGGCTTCGAGGCCAAGGCGCAGGGGATCAAAATGATGCTGCCCCACGTTGACGAATTTCGCCCGGTGCATAACTTGACGTCCATCAAGGGGCTGATCGAGGCGCTGTCATCGCCGCCGCCGGCGCACCACCGCAGCCTGATCCGCTCCGTAGCCTGAGACGCATCCGAATTGACAGGAGGCCGCCATGCTCAATCGCGACGAGGACATTCTTCAGGCCGCCGAGACCTGGCAGAAGCAGGGCCATGGCGTGGCGCTCGCCACCGTGGTCGACACCTGGGGCTCGGCGCCGCGTCCGGCCGGCTCGAGCCTCGTGATCAACGATGAAGGCACCTTCCTCGGCTCGGTGTCCGGCGGCTGCGTCGAGGGCGCCGTGGTCACCGAGGCGCTCGACGTGATCGCCAGTGGCCAGCCCAAGATGCTGGAGTTCGGCGTCGCCGACGAGACCGCCTGGAATGTCGGCCTGTCCTGCGGCGGCACCATCCGCGTGTTCGTCGAGAAGGTCGGCTAGCCGTGAAGCTCGAAACCCTCAAGGAGTTGAACGCCGAGCGCGCCGCGCGCCGCCCGGTCATCGTCGTCACCGACACCGCCAATGGCGAGCAGCGGCTGGTCAAGGCGAACGACATCGCCGCCGATCCGTTGTGTGCTGAACTTTCGAAGCAGCTCAGGATGGGCAAGAGCGGTAATGTCGAGGTCGCCGGCAAAAAACTGTTTCTCAACGTTTACGCGCCGACCGCAAAGCTCGTGATCATCGGCGCGGTGCATATCAGCCAGGCCTTGGCGCCGCTGGCGCGCGCGCTCGACTACGACGTCACGGTGGTCGATCCGCGCACGGCCTTTGCCAGCCCCGAGCGCTTTCCCGACGTGCCGCTGATCGCCGAATGGCCCGACGTCGCACTGCCGCCGCTCAATGTCGATCACTACACCGCGTTCGTCGCGGTCACGCACGATCCGAAGATCGACGATCCGGCGCTGATGCACGCCTTCGACCGCGACTGCTTCTATATCGGCGCGCTCGGCTCGCGGAAGACCCATGCCAAGCGCGGCGAGCGGCTGCGCGCGCAGGGCGCCAAGGACAGCGACATCGCGCGCATCCACGCGCCGATCGGCCTCGACATCGGCGCGGTGTCGCCGGCGGAGATCGCGGTGGCGATCATGGCCGAGATCACCGCGCAGCTGCGTTTGCCTCCCAAAGAAAAAGAAGAAGCGGCATGAAGTTCGGTCCCGCCAGTCCGGCCGACGCGATTGGCGGCGTCACCGTGCACACGCTGCGCCAGGGCGCGCTGGTGCTCAAGAAGGGCACCACGATCGGCCCTGAAGAGGTCGAGGCGCTCACCAAGGCCGGCGTCAAGGACGTCGTCGTGGTGCGGCTCGAGGACGGCGACGTCTCCGAGGATGCCGCGGCCGCCAGCATCGCCCAGGCGGTGGCGGGCGAGGGCGTCAATGTCGAGCGCGCCTTCACCGGCCGCTCCAACCTGTTCGCGGGACGTCCGGGTGTTCTCGTCGTCGACCGCGCCGCGGTCGACCGCATCAACGACGTCGACGAGGCCATCACCTTCGCGACGCTCGCGGCCTACAAGCCGGTGGTCGAAGGCGAGATGATCGCGACCGTCAAGCTGATCCCGTTCGGCGTCGAAGGGCGGCTGCGCGATGCGGCGGTCGCGGTGGCCGGCAAGGATACGCTGCGCATCGCGCCCTATGTGATCAAGAAGGTCGGCGTGGTCTCGACCTTGCTGCCGGGGCTGTCGCCAAAAGTGATCGACAAGACGCTGCGCGTCACCGCGGAGCGGCTGGCGCCGGCGGGTGCCGAGATCATCGCCGAGCGCCGGGTGCCGCATGACGAGACGGTGCTGGCTGCGTCGATCAAGGAATTGCTCGGCTTGGGCGCCGAGCTCGTCATCGTGTTCGGGGCGTCCGCGATCGCCGACCGGCGCGACGTGATCCCGGCCGCAATCACCGAGATCGGCGGCGCGGTCGAGCATTTCGGCATGCCGGTCGATCCCGGCAATCTCTTGCTGATCGGCAGCGCCGGCGGCGTGCCGGTGCTGGGGGCGCCGGGCTGCGCGCGCTCGCCGGTCGAGAACGGCTTCGACTGGGTGCTGATGCGGCTGCTCGCCGGCATCAAGGTGACGCGCTCGGATCTCACCGGGATGGGCGTCGGCGGCCTGTTGATGGAGATCGTGACGCGGCCGCAGCCGCGCACCGTCCCCGACACCGAGGGCAACCGCAAGGTCGCGGCGATCGTGCTCGCCGCGGGACGCTCGACCCGGATGGGTGGCCCGAACAAGCTGCTCGCCGAGCTCGACGGCAAGAAGCTGGTCCGCATCGTCGCCGAGCAGGCGCTGGCCTCGAAGGCCGCGGAGGTGATCGTCGTCACCGGCCACCAGGCCGATCTGGTCGAGCAGGCCCTGCAAGGGCTCAACGTGACATTCGCCCGCAACCCGGATTTTGCCGGCGGCCTCGCGAGCTCGGTGAAGGCGGGCATCGCGGCGGTCTCCGACAGCGCCGACGGCGCCGTCGTCTGCCTCGGTGACATGCCGCTGATCGATGCGCAGCTGATCGACCGCCTGATCGAGACCTTTGCGCCGGACCGCGGCCATCTGATCGCCGTGCCCGTCAGCGAGGGCCGCCGCGGCAATCCGGTGCTGTGGTCACGCCGCTTCTTCAAGGAATTGATGACGCTCGACGGCGACATCGGCGCCCGCCATCTGATCGCCAAGCACGCCGAGGCCGTCGCCGAAGTCCCGGTCGAAGGCGACAGCGCCTTCCTCGACATCGACACCCCGCAGGCCCTGGAAGCCGCCAGGCGGGGTTAGTTGTCGTCCCGCCGAAGGCTGGCAACCGTTATGTCGGCTTTCGCCGGGACGGCACTGATGTGTTGCGTCGCTGACAAAACCTACCGCTAACAAACCCGTCATCCCCGCGCAAAGGCTTCGCCTTTGTCGCTGGAGGTGCTCGCCTCTTCGGCGAGCCTCGAAGGATGAATCGGCCACCAGCGGGGCCGTCGACCCTTCGAGGGCCGCTGAAGAAGCGGCCGCCTCAGGGTGACGGTGATAGATTGTGCGCACAACCTCTCCCCCGTCGTCCCGGCCCCGTGCGCAATTGCGCACTAGGCCGGGACGACGCGTCGATGGAGTTGGGTTGGTCTTCCATCAACCCGTCATTCACCATCTGGAAACGACCCCCGCGTAGAGTCCGCGCCGGGCTTTGGGGGAATTTCACTTGATCGTTTCGACCGCCGCCGCGCAGCGCCGCGCGCTGATGATTCTTGGCCTGACATTGCTGCTGGGCGCCGCCCGTTTCGCCACGGAGACCTTCATCACCAGGGCGCATGCGGCCGGCGCGTTCGCGGTCGGCAAGTGCGGCGCCTATGGCCAGGCCTACGACTACCCGGCGGAAGCCGCGGCGCGCGCCGCTGCGCAAAAACAATGCAAGGGCGACTGCACCACCGTCACCATGAGGCGCGCCTGCGCCGCGCTCTCGATCGACCTGAAAAATCCCTGCGGCGCGCATGGCTATGCGGTGGCGCCGCAAATCTCCTCTTCGCTCAACGCCGCCACCCGCAAATGCTACGACTATGGCGGCAAGGAATGCGTGATCCGCGCCTGGGCCTGCGACGCCAAGGGCTAGCAAATCCAACTACTGATCGACCTTGGGATCGATCTTCTTCGCCGCCGCAATGTCCGCCTCGGCGCCGGCCGCATCGCCGGTCTGGCGCCGCGTGATGCCGCGCCAGTACAGCGCGGCGGCGGAGGCCGGCTGCAGCTTCACCGCATGGTCGAACTCGGTGAGCGCGCGGTCGAGCTCGCCCTTGGCGAGGAAGACGATGCCGCGGCCGGCCATCGCCAGATCGTTGTTGGGGGCGAGCGCGATCGCCTTGTCATAGTCGGCCAGCGCGCCATCGTAATCCTTCCGCACCAGATGCAGATCGCCGCGCGCGCCGAACGCGAAGGCGTCGTCGGGATCGAGCCGGATCACCTGCTCGATATCGGCGAGGCTCCTGTCCAGATCGCCGGTCTGCGCATAGGCCTGTGCCCGGAAGGTGAGGGCCTTTGCAAGCGCCTTCCCCGCGTACTTCCCCGACTCGATTGCCGTGGTGCATCCCTCGACCTGCTCGCGCCAGGCGACGTCGGGCTTGCCGGTGCAGTTGGCGGCGAGCGGGACCTCGGCCTTGCTCTGGATCGTCGGCAGGATCAGCGCCGCGACGAAGCAGAGCATTGTGGCCGATGCAAGCAGCGAAAGACGTCTCTTCATCGATGCGGGTCCGAAGCGGGGACATACGGCTCTCGCGGAGCCGCACGTCTTTAGTCGCCGCCGCGCAATCGGCGGTTCAGGGCGCGCCGAAACCGCCGCGATCAGTATTTCGTCAATTTGTCCGGCTGCAGGGCGGCGATGGTCTCGCGAACCAGCCGCTCGGTCGCAACGCGGTCGTCATTGTCCGTGTAGGACCAGCCGATCCTGACGATCACGAGGTCGTGCGAGGGCATCACGATCGCATACTGGCCCTGGCTGCCGGCGGCCATGAAGCTGTCGGCTGGAAAGCCGCCGGCGATGCGGCCGCGCGCCGCGGCCGAGTTGCCGCGCTGGGTCCAGAAGCCGGCAGCATAGCCGTATTCGTCGGCGCTCTGCGGCGTGAGCGTGGCCGAATAGTCGACCCAGCCCTCGGGCAGGATGCGCCAGCCGCTCTCGGTGACGCCGTCGCGCAGATAGAGCTGGCCGAAGCGCGCCCAGTCGCGCGCGCTGGCCCACAGATGGATGGTGCCGAGCGGAATGCCGGTGCTGTCATATTCGATCGTGGCATGCTGCATCCCGACCGGCTCGAACAATTCGCGCGCGATAAACTGTCGGGTCGCATTGGCGTCGCCGCCGGCGAGGTTGCGGATGATCCGCGACAGCAGCACGAAATTGCCGTTGGTGTAGCGCCATTCCTGCCCGGGCTCGGCGCGCAGGCCGGCATTGGCCGCGAAGCCGGACTGATCGGCCATGTCGTATTCCATCTGGGCGTCGGCGTCGAAGATGGTGAAAAATCCCGCCGTATGAATCGACTGGCCGCAGCGGATGCCGCTTGTCATGCGCAGCATCTGGTCGGGCGTGATCGATCGGCGCGGGTCCTGCACCTTTGCCCATTCGACGATCGGCGCCGGTGCGCTCATGTCGAGCTTGCCGCTGCGCACGAGAATGCCGAGCAGGGCATTGGTCACGGATTTCGTCATCGACCAGCCGATCAGCGGCGTCGCCGGCGTGACGCCGTCCGCATAACGCTCGCCGACGATGCGTCCGCGATGCAGCACCACGACGGCTTTGGTAAAGCGCCGCGGCCCGGAATCGGATTCGGCAAACGCGTGCGCCAGCGCCTCGGCCAGTTTTGCATTGACCGGCGCGACGACCTCAGGGCCTGCGAGCGGCGGCATCGCCGCGGCGGCGGGCTGCTGATCGTCGTTCTCGCCGCGGAAGAACCGCGCCTCGCGCCCGGGATGCAGCACTCGGCATCCGAACGGCCCGTCGTTGACGGCGCGGCTCTCGACGAGGCCCGCGAGGCTGGTCCGCACCTCCTGCCGCTGCCGGTCGATCTCGTAACGGATCAGCCCGCCGGCCGGGCCGAGCTTCGGCTTGATCGCCTCGGCAAAGAACTGTGCAGGATCGAGTCCCGCCACGAAGGTCGCCGAGCACAGCTGGTGGCTGGCAAAATGCACGGGAACCGCGGCCGCGCGCGCCAGCGCGTCGCGCCCGACGAAGGCCGCCGTGGCCGAGCCCAGGCAAGCGATGGCCGAAGCCAGCTTCCAGTTGTAGCGCAGCGAAATCATTCAGTTCACCCACCGATGTTGCGTGGGCGATGGCATAGCCGCATCATGCGCGCGCCGTCTGTCGGCGGGCCGACACAGCGCACGGGGATGTGATGCAGATGGGAGCGACCAAGGAGGCCGGACGAGCCGCGGCGCTCACGCCTGCGCAGCAAGCCGTGCTGGAAAGCAGCGAGTGGTTCATCGCGCTCGATCCGGCGTTCCGGCAGGCCGTGCTCGATGTGTCACGCGTGATCACGGTGCCGGTCGGCGGCGCCGTGTTCCACCGCGGCGACGCCAGCGACGGCCTGTATTGCGTACTGTCGGGCGCGATCTGCTTCAGTGGCAGCGCGCCGTCGGGCCGCGGATCGATCGCCGCCATGGTCGAGGCGCCGCAATGGTTTGGCGAGATCGCGCTGTTCGACGGCGGTCCGCGCACCCACGACGCGCTCGCCGACATCGCCTCGACCGTGCTGCATCTGCCGCTGCGTCATTTGAGCAAGCTCCTGGCCGACGATCCCGGCCGCTGGCAGCAGCTTGGGCGTCTGCTGGTCGGTAAGCTCAGGATCGCGCTCACGCTGCTCGAGGACATGGCGCTGGAGCCGCCGAAGGTGCGGCTGGCGCGCTGCCTGATCAATCTGCTGGAGGGCTATGGCCAGCGAGTGGCGGCGCCGGAGCGCAGCGTGCGCGTCTCGCAGGAGCGGCTCGGCATGATGCTCTCGCTCAGCCGCCAGACCGTCAACGAACTGCTCCGCCATCTCGAGCAGGACGAGATCATTCAGTGCCGCCGCGGCGGCGTCCGCATTCTCGATCTCGGCCGGCTCAGCGACGTGGCGCGCGGGACTGCGTGAGGCGCGGTTCGACGAAACGTGCCGAGTCTCGATCCCGCATGTCGCGTGCACGGCGAATATGACAGGATGGAGTATGCCGTCAGGGCTGGTCTTGTTCGGTGCAATGCCGTTACACTCGCGCCATGCAATTCGATACCAAGATCGCGGTCGTGATCCGCACCGACCTGGAAGTCTGGCAGAAGCTCAACGTCGCGTCGTTCCTGTCGGGCGGCATCGCGGCGTCATTTCCCGAATGTATCGGCGACAATTACCAGGATGGCTCGGGGACGACATATCTGTCCCTGATCGGCCAGCCGATCTTGATCTACGGCGCCGACCGCGCCCAGCTGTCGCGGGCGCTGGAGCGCGCACTGGCGCGCGACGTCAAGCCTGCGCTCTACACCGAGGACATGTTCAAGACCACGCATGATGCCGCCAACCGCGAGGTGGTGAAGGCGGTGGCGCGCGCCGAGCTCAACCTGGTCGGCCTTGCCGTCCGCGCCGAGCGAAAGGTGGTCGACAAGATCCTCGACGGCTTGAAGTTTCACAGCTAGCGGCGGGCCGCGCCGACACCGATCACCTCAGGTAACGCAGAGCGGCCCGATCGCGCCGCATTGCCGGCAACGAAAGCTGCCGAGGAAATTGCGCAGCAGCACGGCAGGCCGCTGGGCCGGCGCGCGCTCCGCGAGCAACAGCAGCCGCGCCAGCGAAGGCGCGAGCGCGTCGGTGTCGGCCGCGGGGACGACCAGGCTGTCGTGTCGCGAGGCTGCCTTCTCCTTGTGGTCGCGCAGCAGCGCGCTGTCGGCGAAGATAGCCGCCGGCTTTGCCGAGGGTGGATGCTCATCGGCATAGAGGGCCATCTGGTTGCCGAACAGGAGGTATCGATAGCCCCAGCCGCAATGCGTGCACCTCAGTGAGCTGGCTTCTTCATGAAAGAGAAGGCCGGCGAGGTCGCGGTGCCCTTCCGCGGCGGCAACGCCTCCGAGCAACGGCACCAAGCCGCTCGCGTCATGCGACATCTCCACCAACGCCTGCTCGCACATCTTGCCGATCCGCGGCAGCGCGGACAGAAACTCGGTCCTGATTGCCTTGATCCGGACGATATCGGCGCGGCCGATCGGCGCCGCGCGCAGAATTTTCCCGTAGCGCGGCAACAGTTCATTGCGCTCGTAATGCGAGATGTCTCGGCCTCGATCCTCGAGGCTAGCGAGCAGGCTGCGATAGCAATCGAGCTTCCGATCCCACGCCTCGGTCGTTTCGGGAAGTCCGGGCAGCGCCTCATCCCCGGTTCGCCGGTGCTCCAGCACACAATGCACGACAAATCCGGCGAACAGTGCGATCTCGAACCGCTCACGCCGGTTGCCGTCAGGTTCGGCGATCTCAAGCAGATGCGGGATCGCGGCGTAGGTCGCCCCGTAACAGGTGCCCTGGTGGCAAAGACAGTCCCAGAGCAGCGACTTCGCAATCTCGTCATCCCAGGCTTGCGAAAACCTGGCAAGCAATTGCGGAATATCCCGGTCGCGATGCGCATCGTCGAGCTTGGTCCAGAGCGGATCATTCAGTGCAAGCATCGGCTCACCGGCAATTGGTGCTGTGGCAGCTCCGGAGGGTAGGGCAGGTCAAGCCTTGCTGCAATGAAGCGATAAGCGCCGTGGCGGGTTCGAGCGCTATCGGCAGATCGGCCGGGAGCCGCCTTCCCCCCGGAACGCATGCCGGCCCGCTCAGGTTTCCACGGCCGCAATGACATCGTAGGATGGGCAAAGGTGCGAAGCTGCCTCTCCAACCGCGGTGAGCGACATGCTTGATGGTTGCAGCCCGATGACCTTGTGGCGACGACCGACAGCGCGCGGGCGCGCGCGTTCTACGAGGGCGTGCTCGGCCTGCAATTCGTCTGCGATGACGATTTTGCCGTCGTCTACGATCTCGCGGGGATCGAGCTGCGGGTCCAGAAGGTGCGCGCGTTGATACCACAGCCGCATACCGTGCTCGGCTGGGCGGTCCCCGACATCGATGCTGCCGTGCGCGGCATCGCCGCTCGTGGCGGCGTGTTCGAGCGCTATCCGCGCCTCGCGCAGGATGAGCTCGGCGTCTGGCCATCGCCATCCGGCGCCCGGATCGCGTGGCTGAAGGATCCCGACGGCAATGTGCTGTCGATCACCGAGCGACCCTGACGCGCCGCGGCGATGATTTGTCGCATCCACGCGTCGCGAGCGCGTACGCAAGCACGCGCTATCACGTGTCGTCTCTCGCGTAATGCGACAGCGCTGGTTGCCTAATTGCCGTGCTTGGCAGCCCGGCAGGCCTACGTTACGCTGCCCCGGATACCAGTTACCCGGAAGTGAGGACGACAACATTCGCGAAGGGGCGTATCGACATGATCGAACTCACGGTCAATGGCATCAAGCATCGAGTTGACGTCGTTCCAGAGATGCCTTTGCTCTGGGTGTTGCGCGACGAGCTCGGTATCACCAGCCCCAAATACGGCTGCGGGATCGCGCAATGCGGTGCCTGCACCGTTCAGATCAACGGCGCGGCGGTCCGTTCCTGCCAGGCGCGGATCGGCGACCTCGCCGGCAAGTCGGTCGTCACCATCGACGGATTGGACAACAGGGAGCAGCACCCGGTCCTGCAAGCCTGGATCGAGCATCAGGTCCCGCAATGCGGCTACTGCCAGACCGGCCAGATCATGCAGGCCGTGTCGCTGCTCGAGCTGATCCCCAAGCCGACCGACGAACAGATCAACGAGGTGATGTCGGGCAATCTGTGCCGGTGCGGCACCTATCCGCGTATTCGCGCCGCGATCCATGCGGCTGCGGCCAAGATGGCGGAGAAGTGAGATGGGCGCCATGCAAAACCTGTCCCGCCGCGCGTTCATCATCGGCTCCGCCGCGGTCGCCGGCGGCGTTGCGTTCGGCCCCTGCAGCAATGCCGAACAGGCCGCTCCAGTCGCCAATGGCAATCCATTGGCCGCAGGGCTCGGGTCCAATTCCGCGACTTTCAATCCCTGGGTCGAGATCAGCCCGGAGAAGATCACGCTGATCGCGCAACACGCCGACATCGGCCAGGGCGTCGGCTCGGTGCAGCCGATCCTGATTGCCGAAGAGATGGACCTCGACCCCGGCCAGTTCGAAGTCCGCTTCGCGGGGCCGAGCCCCGCCTATTTCAACACCGGCTTTGCCGATGAGTTCGCGCCGTTCCTCGCCGCGGACCAAAGTCCGGCCGCTGAAGCCGCGCGCGCCGCCGTGCTGCAAAACCTGCGCAAGTCCGGCCTGCAGATGACCGGCGGATCCAGCACGATCCCGGACACCTACGAAAAGTTGCGCATTGCCGGCGCGGTCGCCCGCGAGACGCTGAAGGTCGCGGCGGCCGACCGCGCGGGCGTCGCGCTGGCCGACGTTCGCACCCAATCCGGCCATGTGATCTTGCCCAACGGAACCAAAATTCCCTACGTCGCGCTCGCGGCGGACGCCGCGAAGATTGCGCCGGTGCTCGACGTCAAGCCGCGCGACCCGTCGACATGGCGATTGGTCGGCAAGCCGATGACGCGGCTCGATATCAAATCGAAGGTGATGGGCGAACTCAAGTTCGGCATCGACCTGAAGATGGACGGCATGATGTATGCCTCCGTCAAGCTGAACCCCAACAAGGGCCAGCCGCTGAAGTCATATGACGCTCGCAAGGCGCAGGCGATGCCGGGGGTCAAGAAGATCCTCGAGATCAAGAACGGCGTTGCTGTCGTCGCGACCAACAGCTGGTACGCGATGAAAGCGGTCGCGGCGATCGATTGCGAGTGGGCGCCATCGACCTATCCCGCCGAGCAGGCCGACCATTGGAAGGTTCTGGAATCCTCATTCAAGCCGGAATTCTTGGGCAAGGAGTGGCGCAAGATCGGCGATGTCGAAACCGGGTTGAAGGCCGGCACGTTGGTGGAGGCGGAGTATCGCGCGCCCTATCTGGCGCATGCGCCGCTGGAGCCGCTGAACGGGATCGGCATTGTCACCGACACCGGGATGGAAATCTGGGTTGGCCATCAGAGCCCTCAATTCGTGCAGTCGGTCGCGGCGACGGCGATCGGCATCAAGCCGGAGCAGGTCACCTTCCACAATCAATGGACCGGTGGAAGTTTTGGCCACCGTCTCGAATACGAGAACGTGCGTGTGCTGGCCGAGATCGCCAACCAGATGCGCGGGACGCCGATCAAGCTGGTGTTTTCCCGCGAGGAAGATTTCATCCAGGACATTCCGCGACAGATTTCGATCGCCCGGCACAGAGGCGCCGTCGACAAGGGAAAGATCGTCGCGGCCGATTTGCAATTGGCCTCGACCGCGCCGCTCAAGGGGCTGCTCGAGCGTTCCGGCATCCCCTCGAAGGACCCCGATGCGCAATTGGCCTCCGGCCTGTGGAACGTCTACTACGACATCCCGAATTTCCGGGCCACGACCTTTGAGGCGCAGGGCCTGTCGCCGTGCACCACGTGGCGCTCGGTCGGCGCCTCCACCGCCGGCTTCTTCACCGAAAGTTTCATCGACGAACTGCTCCATGCGGCGGGCGTCGATCCGCTGAAGGGGCGGATCGAGATGTGCGCGGTCCCGCACTACCGTAAGCTGCTCGAGACCCTCGCCGAGATGTCGGACTGGAAGGGGCCGCTCGGCAACGGCAAGGGACGCGGCGTCGCCTTCGTCGAGGCCTTCGGCACGCCGACCGCGGAAGTCGTCGAAGTCACGGCGACCGACCGCGGTATCAGGATCGACAAGGTCTGGATCGCGGTCGATGTCGGCAAGGTGGTCGATCCCGTCAATTTCGAGAACCAGGTGCAGGGCGGGGTGGTGTGGGGGCTCGGCCACGCCATCAACTGCGAGCTCACCTACGCCAAGGGCGGCGTGCAGCAGACCAACTACCATCACCACGAAGCGATGCGGATCTACCAGTGTCCGGTCATCGAAGTGCGCGGGCTCGAGAACGATCCGAAGGTGAGGGGCGTCGGCGAGCCGCCGGTGCCTCCGGCCGCACCGGCGCTCGCCAACGCGATCTTCGCGGCGACCGGAAAACGGATCCGCGAAATGCCCTTCAACAAGTTCATCGATTTCGTGTGAGGGGCGCGCCATGAAAGCAGCATTGATCGCGATCGCGCTGGCGGCTGCGTCGATCGCGGCCCTGACCGGGATTGGGGTGGCCAAGGACGATGCCTCCAAAGATGCGCTGCCGGCGGGCAGCGTCAGCCGCGCCGACGGGCTCGAGGCATGGAAGCGGATCGAGGCGGTGGTGACCCATCCGCGTTGCGCCAACTGCCATGTCGACGCCAAGGCGATCCCGATGTGGACGCCGGCCGGCGAAACCAAAACCCGCGTGCATGGCATGAACATCCATGGCGGCGAGAGCCGGATCGGCGCCGAGACCATCGCCTGCTCGACCTGTCACATCACCACCACCTTGCCGAACGATCCCGCGCCGGCGCCGTTGCACGCCGGCATCGACTGGCAGCTGGCCCCGGTGGAGTTCATCTGGTTCGGCAAGAGCGGCGCGGAGATCTGCGCGCAACTGAAGGACCCCAAGCGCAACGGCGGCCGCGACGCCGTCGCACTGCTCGAGCACCTCAGGCACGACGCATCGCTCAGCGGCTTCATCCCCCGGGCCTGGGCCCCTGGGGCGGGCCGCACCACGCCGCCGGGCAGCTTCGAGGATCACGTCAAGGACATGGCGCTGTGGGGCGCCGCCGGGCAACCCTGCCCGAACTGACGCTTTCCCTCTGCGCTGTCATCGCCCGCGCAGGCGGGTGATCCAGTATTCCAGAGACATCGGTAATTGAGCCGAGAAGGCGCGGCGTACTGGACCGCCCGGTCTGCGCGGGTGATGACAGCGAATAAGGTGTTTGGCACTCGAATCAGACCAACCCGTCATCCTGAGGTGCGAGCCTTTTCGGCGAGCCTCGAAGGGTGCACGGCCCGGCTGGTGGCCGTCGATCCTTCGAGGCTCGCAAGAGCTCGCACCTCAGGATGACGGAACTGACCGCAGCGCGCGTATGCACACCCAGTTGGTATGTCGCATCAATCGACTTGACCGACGGTCAACCTGTCAGTGATGTGTCCGAACAGGTGTCAGCCATGTCTCCGGACTAAACAAGTCATCGGGCCGCGCTTCGCGCGGACCCGTTGGCGCTCCTCAGGGTGACGGTGCTGAGAGCGGCACCACAAACTCCGTGTCGTCCCAGCGAAGGCCGGGACCATCACCACGCGCGGTAATCCGAGATCGATGCCGCATCCGGATTTCACGGCTGCCAGGATATCCGCATGGAATCGACGCGGCGGATGCCGCTGTGCCCCTTGATCACAGGCGCCTCATCCAGTCGAAGGTGCGGGAGGCGGGCCGCGAGCGCCGCCAGGCTCTCCTCGAGTTCGACGCGCGCCAGCGCCTCACCGATGCAACGATGGGCGCCGGCGCCGAAGGCGGGAAGCAGCCGTGGCTGGTCGGTTCGACGGATGTCGAACACGTCGGGTCGGTCATAGGCGTCTCCGTCACGCGCGGCGGACATCGTCGACAAGATGATGAACTGCCGGGCCGGAAGAACCGCGCCGCCAAGCTCGATGTCCTCGGTCGTCACTCTGACGAACGATGCCACGCTCGGCTCGAAGCGCATCGCCTCCGCAACCGCGCCTGGAACGAGCGAGGGGTCGCGGCACACCGCGTCCCATTGCTCCCGGTGCTGGAGCAGCAGTGCCAGTTGCATCACGATGGCGACGCGGGTCGTGTCGGTGCCGCCGATGATCAGCTGCACGATCTGGAATACGATCTCGAGAGGTGACAGCTCGCCGGCTGCGTCCGCCTTGCCCAGGAAATCCGAGAGGAAATCGTCGCGAGGGGCGCTGCGCCTGTCGTCGAGCGTCTTTTCCACGTAATCGCGCAACCCTCGGCACGCCGCCTCCAATTCGGGGATTTCGTCCGGCACGATGCTCGAGCTGAAGAAGCGGGTCACGGAGTAGACAAGGTTCGTAAAGGACGGGATGTCGGCGCGCGGCAGGCCGAGAAGATTCCCTATGACGCGGGCAGGAAGTTGAGCTGCGAACTGATCGACAAATTCGACCCGACCATCGGCATACCAGCTCTCGATCAACTCCTCCGCGGAACGCCGTATCTGCGGCCTCAGATCGGCCATCGTGCGCGCCGCAAAGCTTCTGGAGAACGGTGAGCGCCGGCGACGATGAACGGCGCCATTCGCGGTGAGCATTCCCTGCTCGAACAAATCGAACAGCGCTCCCTCGGTGACACCGAACATTTCCGGGTGGGCCGTTTCGGATGCGGCCGTACCCGAACCATTGCCAAGCCGCTCAATGTCGGCATGGCGCAGTATGAGGTAACCTCCCGCTTGATGTCCGACAAAGGGATAGGCGGCGCGATACCTGCGGAACATGCCGTGAGGATCGGCGTCGAGGTCTGCCACATTCAGAACCGGCAGGCCGTCGAAAGCGCCGAGAGCCACCCGATCGCTCGTGCCGATAACTTCTGCCATTGGGATTCCCTCTCGTCCTTGACTGAGACTTCTCCTCTCTAGGCATCCCCGTTTTACGTCTCGATTGCCGGACGGCCGAAGTTCGTTGCAATCGTAATGGAGAGGGCTCCCGCCCACGAATGTCATCGCCCGGCCTGTGCGCAATTGCGCACATGGACCGGGCGATCCAGTACGCCGCGGCCTGTCGGCTCAAGCACGACCGCCCCTGGAATACTGGATCACCCGCATGCGCGGGTGATGACACCGAGCTAGCTGCGTGAGTTGCGGCTCGAACTCACCCCGTCATTGCGAGCGCAGCGAAGCAATCCATAGCGCCGCATATGCGGAGCGATGGATTGCTTCGTCGCTGTCGCGCCTCGCAATGACAGTGTGGCCCGGCGAAAGCAGGGACTTATAACCACCCGCGTCAATCGGTGCGCGACGCCGGAACGGCGAGTCGGATCGCAGCAAAACCGCCAGGAACGTTCCGCGCCGATATGCGTTTTCCTCCCATCATCTTGACAATGACTGACTAGTCAGTCATATTTGACTCATGACAAAGCGCACCGATAAACCGACCCGCCCATCGCCCCAACGGCCCCGCCAGGCCGCGATCCGGGCTGCCTCGGCCAAGACTCCGAAGGTCGTCTCGGCAAAACTGGCCGAGGCGAGGCCCGTGGCGAACCGCGCGGAAAGGTCGGCGGAGCGGCGGGCGGCCATCGTCGAGGCGGCGATGGACGAGTTCGTCGCGCGCGGCTTTGCCGCGACCCGGCTCGACGACATCGCCAAGCGGGCAGGGGTCGCCAAGGGCACGCTCTACCTGCACTTCAAGGACAAGGAGTCGATGTTCGAGGAGCTGATCCGCACCGCGCTGGTCCCGCTGATCAGCCGCTTGGCCGCGCCGCCCACGATCACCGGCCCGGTGCGCGATGCGGTGGAGGGATTTGCCGAGATTTTCATTCGCGAGGTGGCAACGACCCGGCGCGGCGACATCATTCGGCTGATCGTTTCGGAGGGGCCGCGCTTCCCGGCGATCGCCGATTTCTATTTCCGCGAGGTGGTGTCGAAGGGGCTGGCCGCCATGCACCGGCTGGTTCAACTCGCGATCACGCGCGGCGAGATCAGGCAGAAGGAGCTGGCGCACTTCCCGCAACTGATCGTCGCGCCCGCGATCGTCGCGGTGATTTGGCAGAGCCTGTTCGCCCGCCACGCGCCGCTCGACGGCATCGCGATGTTCAAGGTGCATCTCGATCTGATTTTTGGCGAACGGAGGACGACATGACCTCGTCGCGCATATTGCAGTGTCTCGCCGTCGCCGCGCTGGCGGCGGTGCTTGCCGGCTGTCAGGAGAAGCGCGACCCCGGCTTCCAGGGCTGGGTCGAGGCCGACATGATCTTCGCCAGCCCCGACGAGTCCGGCCGTGTCACCAAGCTCAACGTGCGCGAGGGCGACGAGGTCAAGCCCGGCGACCTGCTCTACACCGTCGACGACGATCTGCAGCGCGCCGATCTCAACCAGAGCAATGCGACGCTGGCCAATGCGCAGCAGACCTACGACCGCGCCGCCTCGCTGCGTGGCACCGGCTCCGGCACCCAGGCCAATCTGGATTCCGCGGTCTCGGCGCTGCGCATCGCCGAGGCGCGCGTCAACACCTCGCAGACCCGGCTCGACCGCCGCAAGGGTTTTGCCCCGATCGCCGGCGCGATCCAGCAGATCTATTTCCGTGAGGGCGAGATGGTGCAGGCGCAGCGGCCGGTGCTCTCGATTATGCCGCCCGGCAACATGAAGCTGCGCTTCTTCGTGCCGGAGACCGAGCTGCCGAAGCTCGCGCTCGGCGACGAGGTCAAGGTGAGCTGCGACAATTGCGCTGAAGATCTCACCGCAAAGATCTACTTCATCGCCACCACGGCGGAATACACCCCGCCTGTGATCTACAGCCTCGATGAGCGCAACAAGCTGGTCTATCTGATCCAGGCGCGGCCGAGCCGGCCCGATGTGCTGCGGGTCGGACAGCCGATCAGCATCCATCTCAACCCCAAGATC
Organism: Bradyrhizobium ivorense; assembly: GCF_900696085.1. GTDB lineage: Bacteria > Pseudomonadota > Alphaproteobacteria > Rhizobiales > Xanthobacteraceae > Bradyrhizobium > Bradyrhizobium ivorense. The sequence goes on along the minus strand of NZ_CAADFC020000004.1, from coordinate 1,000,624 downwards.
CCGGTGGCGGACCGCAGATGACCGTCGCCACCACCCATGCGCGCTCTGACGCATCCGGCTTCGCGATCGACGCCAGGGGCCTGACCAAATCGTTCGGCGGGCGCGAGGTGGTCCATGACCTGTCGATGCAGGTCAAGCGCGGCTCGATCTACGGCTTCCTCGGCCCCAACGGCAGCGGCAAGACCACCACCATCCGCATCCTGTGCGGCCTGCTGACGCCCGACAGCGGCGAGGGCACCTGCCTCGGCTACGACATCCGGCGCGACGCCGACAAGATCAAGCGCAAGGTCGGCTACATGACGCAGCGCTTCAGCCTGTATCAGGATCTCTCGGTGCGCGAGAACCTCGAATTCGTCGCCCGGCTCTATGGCCTGCCCGACGCGCCGCGCGCGGCGTCCGAGATGATCGCGCGGATCGGGCTCAAGGGCCGCGAGGAGCAGCTCGCCGGCGAATTGTCCGGCGGCTGGAAGCAGCGGCTCGCGCTCGGCGCCTGCACGCTGCCCAATCCGCAACTGCTGCTGCTGGACGAGCCGACCGCCGGCGTCGACCCCAAGGCGCGGCGCGACTTCTGGAACGAGATCCACGCGCTCGCCGCCGAAGGCCTCACCGTGCTGGTCTCGACCCACTACATGGACGAGGCCGAGCGCTGTCACGAGATCGCCTACATCGCCTACGGCCATCTGTTGGCGCACGGCACCGTGGACGAGGTGATCGCGGGCTCCGGCCTGTCGACCTACACGGTGACCGGCGACGATTTCAACGGGCTGATGGCCGAGCTGTCCGGCAAGCCCGGCGTCGACATGGTGGCGCCGTTCGGCACCAGCCTGCACGTCTCCGGCCGCGACAAGGCGGCGCTGGAGGCCGCCATCACGCCATACCGCGGCAACGCGAAATGGCACTGGCAGCCGAGCGAGCCGTCGCTCGAAGACGTCTTTATCGACCTGATGGGGCGCTCGAAGGACAATTTCCAGCAGGGATAGTTGCCATGAGTGCGACCGATGCGATCCAGAACCGCGAGACCAGGGAGCCGGCGTTCGGCTTCTGGCGGCGCAGCTATGCGATGCTGGTCAAGGAGTTCATCCAGCTTCGCCGCGACCGCGTCTCGTTCGCCATGATCATCATGCTGCCGGTGATGCAGCTGACGCTGTTCGGCTATGCCATCAACACCACGCCGCGCAATCTGCCGACCGCGGTGCTGACCCAGGAGGATAGCGATCTCGGCCGCTCGATCCTGAAGGCGATGCAGAACACCGCCTATTTCCGCTTTACCCAGGAGGTCCACAGCGTCGCCGAGTTCGACGAGCTGCTGCAATCCGGCAAGGTGCTGTTCGGCGTCGAGATCCCGCGCGGTTTCGAGCGCGCGGTGCGGCGCGGCGACAGGCCGGCGCTCCTGGTCGCCGCCGACGCCACCGACCCGGTGGCATCAGGCTCGGCGCTCGGCGCGCTCGGCCCGCTGGTGCAGACTGCGCTGGCGCACGACCTGCATATCGGCGATCCCCCGGAGATGCCGTTCGAGATCCGCGCCCACGCCCGCTACAATCCGGCGGCGGAATCCCGCCTCAACATCGTCCCCGGCCTGGTCGGCACCATTCTGACCATGACCATGCTGATCTTCACCGCGCTGTCGGTGACGCGCGAGATCGAGCGCGGCACCATGGAGAGCCTGCTGTCGATGCCGATCAAGCCGGTCGAGGTGATGTTCGGCAAGATCATCCCCTATGTGATCGTCGGCTTCGTCCAGGCCGCGCTGATCATCGGCATCGGCGTCGTCGTGTTCGGCGTGCCGATCATCGGCAGCCTGACGCTGCTGGCGCTCCTGACCACGCTGTTCATCACCACCAATCTGTCGATCGGCTACACCTTCTCGACCATCGTGCAGAACCAGCTGCAGGCGATGCAGCTCTCGATGATGTTCTTCCTGCCGAGCATCCTTTTGTCCGGCTTCATGTTTCCGTTCGCGGGCATGCCGGTCTGGGCGCAATATATCGGCGAGGGGCTGCCGCTGACCCATTTCGTCCGCATCGTCCGCGCCATCATGCTGAAGGGCGCGGCGATGGAGAACCTGCGCTACGACACCATCGCGCTGGCCTGCCTGATGCTGTTCGCCATGACGGTCGCCGTGACGCGCTTCCGCCGCACGCTGGATTGAGGCAGAATGCGCCTGGTTGTTCATCGTCATTCCAGGGGTGATGCGAAGCATCGAACTGGGATGTGCGATTGCACATCCGAGAATCTCGAGATTCCGGGTTCGCTTCGCGCCCCGGAATGACTGGGGCGGGGAAATGACGGAGTTGCAGGGCAAAGACAAACCGGCGCACGGCACCAACGTATCCGTGGATTTCCATCACGCCCTGATGCGCGAGGTGATGACCACCGAGCTGCTGCGCATCAAGGTGCTGATCGGGATCGCCGCGGGATTCTCGGTGATCAGCTCGATCATCTACTTCGTCAATCCCGAGGCGCTGGCCCGGGTCTGGCACGGCAATTTCAAGCCGTCCTATCTCTATACGGTGATCGGGCCGTTTATCCTGTTCGAATTGTGGGTGCACGGCGCGATCGTCAGGCACATGAAGCAGGACCGCGACCTGCCGATCGTCCGCCGCTATATCGGCGCCTTCATCGAGACGTCGATGCCGACCATCGCGCTCGCGCTGCACATCGACAGCATGGGCCCGGTCGCGGCGCTCGGCTGGGTCGCCCCGCTGATCTATTTCATCTTCATCATCGCCTCGACCTTGCGGCTGGATTTCTGGCTCTCGACCTTCACCGGATTCGTCGCCGCCGCTGAGCTGTTCTGGATGGCGATGTATTATCGTCCCGACGGGACGTTGGATCCCGCGCCCGACCTGTTCTACCATTCCGCGCGCAGCGTCGTGATCCTGATCTCCGGCGTGCTCGCGGGCACCGTCGGCATGCAGCTGCGCCAGCAGTTCGGCGCCAGCATCATGGCCGCCACCGCGCGCGACCGCATCACCAATCTGTTCGGCCAGCACGTCTCGCCGCAGGTGGTCGAGCGCTTGATGATGGAGGGCGCTTCGACCGAGAGCGACATCCGCCGCGTCGCGGTGATGTTCGTGGATTTCCGCAGCTTCACCGCGGGCGCGCGCACCCGCTCGCCGCAGGAGGTGGTGGATCGGCTCGACGGCGCCTTCGCGATACTGGTGGACATTCTCGATCGCCATGGCGGCATCGTGAACAAGTTTCTCGGCGACGGCTTTCTCGCGCTGTTCGGCGCGCCGATCCATGCCGTCGACGCCCCGCATCAGGCGGTCGCCGCCGCGCGCGAGATGCTCGCGGCCAATGAGCAGCTGAACGCCACCTCGAGTTGGCAGCTGCGCATGGGCATCGCCATCCATGTCGGCGACGTCGTCGCCGGCAATATCGGCTCGCCCAGGCGCAAGGAATACACCGTGATCGGCGACACCGTGAACTTTGCCGCGCGGCTCGAGGCGCTCAACAAGGAGCTCGGCTCGCAATTCTTGATCTCGTCCGAAGTGCGCGAGGCGCTCGGCGACGACTGCAAGGATGCGGTCTCGCGCGGCGAGATCCCGGTGCGCGGCTACGAACACCCGGTGGCGGTCTGGCAGCTGGGCTAGAGCGTTTTCGAGCGAAGTGGATGCCGGTTCGCGTGAAGAAAACGCGTCAAAACAAAAAGCTAGAGCTTCGGTTCTGATTCAATCAGAACCGCAATGCTCTGGCACGCGATTGCACCGAATGCTCTGAAGCGCGCGATTCCGGCCATGCTAGGATGCGCGCGATCGGTCGCCGGTTGCGACCCAGGCATGAGGACAAGCAAGATGCAGCGCCGCTATATCACTGTCGACGTATTCACCGACCGGGCCTTTGGCGGCAATCCGCTCGCCGTGGTGCTCGACGCCGGCGGGCTGTCGACGGCGCAGATGCAGGCGATTGCAACCGAGTTCAACTATTCCGAGACCACCTTCGTGCTGCCGCCGCAAGACGCGGCCAACGACGCCAAGGTTCGCATCTTCACGATGCGCGCGGAGATTCCGTTCGCCGGCCACCCCAATGTCGGCACGGCCTTCGTGCTGGCAACGCGCGCGGCCGCGGCGCCGGAGCGCTTGAGGTTCGAGGAGAAGGCGGGCCTCGTGCCGGTTGATGTTCTGTCCGATGGCGGCAGGGTGATCGGCGCCGAGCTGACCGCGCCGCAGCCGCTGCAGCGCTCGCACGAGGTGAGCGCCGCCGAGGTCGCCGCGTGCCTGTCGCTGTCGGCCGATGACATCAGGACCGACCGGCACATGCCGCAGGTCGCTTCCGTCGGCCTGCCGTTCCTGGTGACCGAGATCGCCTCGCGCGAGGCGCTCAAGCGCGCGACGCCGAATGCCGCGGCGTTCGCAAAAGTGCTGGCGCATATCGGCCGCGACGTCATCTATTTCTACACCCGCGACGTGCCGCCAAGCGAGCAGCCGCTCGACCTGCAGGCGCGCATGTTCCATCCGGGTGCGAGCGGCCTGTCCGAAGACCCCGCGACCGGCAGCGCGACCGGCGCGGCCGCGGCCCTGCTCGCCGACCTCGATCCGACGCGCGACGGCGAATTGCGCCTGCGGGTCGGGCAGGGCGTCGACATGGGCCGGCCGAGCCTGCTGCTCACGCGGGTGAAGAAGCAGGACGGCGCCATCACGTCGGTGCATGTCGGCGGCAGTTGCGTGAAGATGATGGAGGGCACGCTCAACGTGGCGGGCGAGGGCAGCTAGAGCATGATCCGGAAAAGTGCGAAGCGGTTTTCCGAAAGGATCATGGTCAAACAAAGAGCTAGAGCGCGATGATGATTCAACCCAATCTCATCGCGCTCTAGACTCGAATCCCGTTCCGATCCGTTCGCGTCATTGCGAGCGAAGCGAAGCAATCCATGGTGCCGCATATGCGGAAGGATGGATTGCTTCGTCGCTGGCGCTCCTCGCAATGACGGCGAGATTTTAGAGCTGCGGCGCGGCGAGATTGTCGATTTTGACGCCGTCGCGCTCCTCGATGATCTCGGCGATCCAGCGCCGGTGGCAGTGCTGATGGTCGCGCTCGTAGCAGAGGATGCAGACCGGGCCTGATGTCTTGACCAGCGCGGACAGCTCGTCGAGCTCCTCCTTGGCCTGCGCGGTCTTCAGATGCGCGGTGTAGATCTTCTCCAGCAGCTCATACTTGCCGCTGCGCGCCGCCTCGCGGCCGTTCTTCGGCGTGCCGAGCCCGCGCAGATGGACATAGGAAATGCCGCGCTCGTCGAGACCTGCGGCGAGCGCGCTCTTGGAGAAGCCCGGCCGGCGCGAGGAGGCCACCGCGCGGACGTCGACCAAGAGCTTGACGCCGGCCTGCGCGAGCTCGTCGAGCACCGCCTTCGAGGGGGTCTGCTCGTAGCCGATGGTGAACAGCTTCTTGGCCTTCGCCATGGCGTCTCCCGCTCAACTCACGCGCTCGATCAATTCCATCGCACCCGCCGGCGCGCGGATCTTGCCCTCGTGGATCACATAGGCGAACACGTCGCGCGGCGCCTTCTTCGGCGCTGTGTTGTCGACCCGCGGCAGGTCGTCCGGCTCGCCGCCGCCGGCCCAGTCCTGCAACCGCTTGGCCCAGGCATCGAGCTGTTTCGGCGGATAGCAGGTCTTCAGTTCGTCATTGCCCTTCTGCAGCCGCGCATAGACGAAGTCGCTGGCGATGTCGGCGATCGCCGGATATTTGCCGTGCTCGGCGAACACCACCGGCACCTGGTGCTCGCGCAGCAGCGCGATGAACTCCGGCACGCGGAAACTGTCGTGGCGTACCTCGACGACATGGCGCAGCGCGCGGCCCTCGAGCTTGCGCGGCAAGAGCTCGAGGAACTTGCCGAAGTCGGCGCCGTCGAACTTCTTGGTCGGCGCGAACTGCCAGAGCACCGGGCCGAGCCGGTCCTTCAGCTCCAGCACGCCGGAATCATAGAACCGCTTCACGGAATCGCCGGCTTCGGCCAGCACGCGGCGGTTGGTGGCGAAGCGCGGACCCTTCAGCGAGAAGATGAAGCCGTCGGGCACTTCGCTGGCCCATTTGCGGAAGCTCTCCGGCTTCTGCGAGCCATAATAGGTGCCGTTGATCTCGATCGAGGTCAGCTTCGAGGCCGCGTAGGACAGCTCCTTCGATTGCGCGAGCTTCTCCGGATAGAACACCCCGCGCCACGGCTCGAAGGTCCAGCCGCCGACGCCGATATAGATGTTGCCTGCGTCGGTCTTGGTCGTCTTTGTGTTGGTTGTCTTGGAGGGAGCTTTGGCCACGACTGCACTCATCGTGAGGAGGGAACAGGGATCGAGCCTAGTCAAAATAATCGTGATTGGCCAGTTTGCCAGACTGCCTATCGCGGTTGGCGGTCCTCGCTAGGATGCAAGAAACCGGAGAACAACAATGCGCATGCTGGCCGTCACCGTCCTCTTCCTCCTGCCTGCTGCTGCCATGGCCGACGATGCGGACGATGCGCACAAGCTCGCGATCACCGGCCGCGACGCCTACTGGAATTGCCTCGCCCGCGAGTATCCGCGCGACAGCAACAAGGCGATGTCCGACCAGGAATTCACGACGTTGATCGCGACCGTCTGTCCCTCGGAGCGGCAGAATTTTCGGGTGTCGCTGATCGACTTCCTGTCGCTGCAGTTTCCGAAGCAGGATGCGGATGCGCGCCTGACCACCGCCAATCGCGCGATCGAGCTCGCGCAAAAGGACATCGTAACCGCCTTCGTCCGCCGCAAGGCGGCGGTCAAATAGGCCGCCAGATCCTGTTGCGCGCGGCCGGTTTTTGCTATCAATCCGCGCACAGGCAATGGGACGGTCCGGCATGAACTCGCAATCGACGGCAGGCTTTCTGGGCGCAGTGGTCGCGGCCATCGCGCTGGCGGCGGCGTTCATCTACGGGCCGTCGCCGAGCCAGATGCGCAATCCCCAGCCGGCCGCGGTGCAGCAGGCGGCGCCCGCCGAAGCCGCCCCGGCGGCTCCGGTGCCGCGGGGACCGGTGATTCGCGAAGTCCCGAATAATTAGTCCCTTGCCCCTTGCGGGGCGCCTCGGGCTCCCCACATCATTTCGAATGGTGCCGTCGAGCCTTCCAGCTCTCCGGCACCGGGGACGACCACGAATGTTAGGCTGCGCCGGATGTACGCGCGCCCCTTGTTCGTGGTCGTTGGCATTTTGGGGGTATCCTGATCCCCGTTTTCCCACCGTCCGGGAGTGAGTTTGGACTCACCTGCGCTTGGCAGGGAGAGAGGCTGCAGCTATACGCTGGCGCTCATGAAAGACGCCCTCCAGCCGCTCGAGGCCCCTTTGCAGGCCGCCACATTGCCGCAGCTTTCGATCGTCGTCCCGACCTTCAACGAACGCGACAACGTCACGGTTTTGTACCGGCGGCTCGACGCGACGCTGAAGGACGTCGCCTGGGAGGTCATCTTCGTCGACGACAACTCGCCCGACGGAACCTCGGACGTGGTGCGCGGCCTGGCACGGCAGGATTCCCGGGTGCGCTGCATCCGCCGCATCGGCCGGCGCGGCCTGTCGGGGGCCTGCATCGAGGGCATTTTGGCCTCCAGCGCGCCCTATGCCGCGGTCATCGACGCCGACCTGCAGCATGACGAGGCCCAGCTGCCCAAGATGGTGGCGCTGCTGCAGAGCGGTGAGGCCGACCTCGTGGTCGGCAGCCGCTACATCGAGGGCTACAAGGCCGAGGGTTTTAACAAGCAGCGCGCCGGCGCCAGCGCCTTCGCCACCGAGATCGCCCGCCGCACGCTGAAGGTCGAGATCGCCGACCCGATGAGCGGCTTCTTCATGATCCGCCGCGACCGCTTCGAGCAGCTCGCGCCGCAACTGTCGACCCAGGGCTTCAAGATCCTGCTCGACGTGGTGGCGACCGGGCAGGGCAAGCTGCGCACGGTCGAAATCCCCTACACCTTCGGGGCCCGCCAGCATGGCGAAAGCAAGCTCGACTCGATGGTCGCACTCGACTTCCTCGGCCTGGTGCTGGCGAAGCTGACCAACGACGTGATCTCGCTGCGCTTCATCCTGTTCGCGACGGTCGGCGCGCTCGGCCTCCTGGTGCATCTCGCCGCGCTGTTCATTGCGCTGGAAGTGTTCCGCGCGCCGTTCGCGGAGGCCCAGGCCACCGGCGCGATCGTCGCCATGACCAGCAACTTCATCCTCAACAACTTCCTGACCTACCGCGACCAGCGGCTGAAGGGGTTTGGCATCCTGCGCGGCCTGTTGCTGTTCTATCTGGTCTGCAGCGTCGGTCTGCTGGCCAATGTCGGCGTCGCGTTCTCGGTCTACGACCAGGAGCCGATCTGGTGGCTGGCCGGTGCGGCCGGCGCGCTGATGGGCGTGGTCTGGAACTACGCGATGTCCGGGCTGTTCGTCTGGCGCAAGCGATGACGCCGGCATGAAACCGAATGAGGCGCGGCTCGCCCAGGACACCGCCATTGCGGTCTGCGCGCTGGTCGTGCTGCGGCTGGTGGCGGCGTACTGGACGCCGCTGACCTTCGACGAAGCCTATTACTGGATGTGGTCGAAGGCGCTCGCCGGCGGCTATTACGACCACCCGCCGATGGTCGCAGTCGTGATCCGGCTCGGCACCATGATCGCGGGCGACACGCCGTTCGGCGTGCGGCTGGTGTCGATCCTGCTCGCGCTGCCGATGAGCTGGGCGATCTACCGGGCCGCCGCGATCCTGTTCGGCGGCAGCCGCGTCGCGGCGGCGTCAACCATCCTGCTCAACGTCACGCTGATGGCCGCGGTCGGAACGCTGATCGTGACGCCGGATTCGCCGCTGCTGGTCGCCGCCAGCTTCCTGCTGTTCGCGCTCGCCAAGGTGCTGGACAGCGGCCGCGGCGCCTGGTGGCTCGCGGTCGGCGCCAGCGCCGGCGCCGCCCTGCTGTCGAAATACACCGCGCTGTTCTTCGGTCCTGCGATCCTGTTCTGGCTTGTGGCCGTGCCGAAGCTGCAGCACTGGTTTCGGTCGCCCTGGCTCTATCTCGGTGGCCTGGTTGCGCTCGGCATGTTCGCGCCGGTCATCCTCTGGAATGCCGACCATCACTGGGTGTCCTTCATCAAGCAGATGGGGCGCGCCCGGATCGAGGATTTCCGGCCCGTCTATATTGCCGAGCTGATCCCGACCCAGTTCGCCTTTGCGACGCCCCTGGTCTTCATCCTCGGCATGATGGGTCTGTACGCGCTGTATCAGCGCCGCGCCGGCGCGATGCCCGCCCGCGTGCTGATCAACACCACGTTCTGGACCATCGTCATCTATTTTGCCTGGCATGCGCTGCATGCGCGGGTCGAGGCCAACTGGTTCGCGCCGGTCTATCCGGCGTTTGCGATCGCAGCGGCGGTCGCCGCGATCCAGGTGCAATGGGGACCGCGTGCGCAGCGCACCGTCGATTTCTGCCGCCGCTGGTCGGCGCCTGGCGGCGTCGTGCTGTTCGCGCTGCTGATCGTGCAGGCCAACACCGGCGTGCTCTCGGCCTATCACCGCGACGCCACCGTGCGCAGCGTCGGTCTCGGCTGGGACGACCTTGCCAGCCGGATCGAGGCGGTGCGCAGTCGCACCGGCGCGACCTGCGTGCTGGCGCCGGATTACGGCACCACCGGGTGGCTCGCCTTCTATCTGCCCAAGGGCACCTGCGTCGCGCAGCACGGCCAGCGCATCCGCTGGATCAACATGCCGGAGCCGAGCCCGGCGCAGTTGGCCGGCAAGCTGTTGTTTGTGCATGAGTTCGGCCAGAACGTGCCGCCGTCGATCCGCGACGGCTTCAGCCATGTCGAGACCGTCGCCGAGGCCCAGCGCACCCGCGGGCCGCTGATCATCGAGACCTACGCGCTCGACCTGCTGGAAGGACCGAAGGGCGATGTCTTCGACCGCTCGCCGCCGCCGGAATTGCAGGAAAACAGCGGCAGCTAGCTAGAGCAGGATCGGGAAAAGCGCGAAGCGGTTTTCCCTCGCGACAAACGCGGAACGCGTTTGCGCGGAGATCATCGCGCATTAATGTCGGATACTCCGGTTCCGGCACGTCTTGTAGGAGTTCGCCAACCATACGAGGTTCCGACATGACCAGTTCCGCCCTCAAGCCGGCCGCCGATCTCGCCAACACCAACACCAGGCGCGTTCCCAATGAGAGCGCCGAATATCGCAAAGCGCGCCAGGCGCTGCTCGTCGAAGAGATCGAACTGCGCCGTCACATCGAGCGGGTCGCCGAGTTGCGCCGCGCCTTGCCGCCGGGCGGCGAGGTGACCAGGGCCTACGAGTTCGTCGGCGAGTCCGGCAAGGCCTCGCTCGCCGACCTGTTCGGCAACAAGCCGACGCTGATCGTCTACAGCTACATGTTCGGCGAGCGGCGCGAGAAGCCGTGTCCGATGTGCACGTCATTCATGAGCACATGGGAAAGCAAGCTGCCCGATGTCGAGCAGCGCGTCTCGTTCGTATTCGTGGCGCGGTCGCCGATCGCGCGGCTGATCGAGGCGAAGCAGGCGCGCGGCTGGACCGGCCACCGGCTGTATTCCGATCCGTCGGGCGACTACACGCGCGACTACGTCAGCAAGGAAGACGCCGATCTGCCCGGCTATAACGTCTTCACGCGGCACGACGGCACCATCCGCCATTTCTGGGGCGGCGAAATGGGGGCAGGGACCATGGATCCCGGCCAGGACCCGCGCGGCGCTCCTGACATGGATCCGCTGTGGACAATTCTCGACACCACGCCCGAAGGGCGCGGCAAGGACTGGTATCCGAAGCTGAGCTATTGAGGAGATCGTTTTTGCCGAAATCCCGCAGGATTACGGGCTGATCGGCAACGAAATTCTCCGCAGCCTCACCGCCGCCGGCCGGGCCCGTGGCGGCGAGGCGGCCTGTCCCATCATGAAACAGAAAATGGGCATTTCGCGACCCAGGCCGATCTTAAAAAAGCCCTATGCCACAGGCACTTCCCGCGCTGCAGGGGACCGCAGCCAGTTAAATCGTATTTAACTAAAAGTCGCCTTAATGGCCGTCTGTGCCCCCTGTGCGACAGCAAGCCGAACGGCGTTCGGCCGTAGTCGGGTGTGGGGACAAAGGTGGACCTGTTTTGAGCGCCGGGCGTATGAGTACGAGTGCGAGTGCGTATGTTCTTGGGGCGGCGAGCCGCAGGAAATCCTCCCGAAAAATTCTCCCCCAGCATTTCCTCGGCAGCGCCGCGGTGGCGGGGCTGGTGCTTGGCTGCGCCTGGACCGTCTATGCCAACATCTTTGCCGCGGGCGTCTATCCGACGGTGAACAGCGCAGCGTTCGACGCCCCGGTGGTGAAGCGGCCCGCGGCGGTGGCGGCGCGGCCGACACCGTCGTTCAACGACGTCTTCGCATCGCTGACGCCGCCGCCGGCCGCGCCCGCAAAGACCGAGGTCGCGAAGTCGGAAGCGCCGGCACCTTCGCTTATGTTTAACGATCGGTTTGCGGCGGCGTCGCCCGATGGCGTGCCGTCCAGCGTCGTGGCCGATGCCGCGCCGCAGATCGACCCGATCAAGCAGGCTGCCGCGCCAAAACTCGCCGACGCGCCCAAGGTGGTCGCGACGACAAAAATCGCCGAGGCCTCCAAGCCGCTGCCGTCGCCGAAGTCGGTCGAGGCCGCGAAGAAAGACGCCGCCGCCAGCCTGCAGGTGGCGCTCAACGATCCGGTTGCGAAGGTCACCGAAACCAAGGCTACGGAAAGCAAGGCTACCGAAAGCAAGGCTACCGACACCAAGCCTGCCGAGACGAAGACCGCGTCGAAATCCGGCAGCGTCACGGTGCGCGACATGGCCGCGCGCGCCAAGGCCGCGGTGATGTCGATTGCCTCGAACGAGCGGCAGACCATGGTCGAGAAGCTGTGGGGCAAGCGCGAGTCGAACGGCGGGCTGCTGTCCTTCGCGTCCGCCGACGCCAACGTCACCGGCAGCATCCCCTCGACGCTGGACCAGAACCCGATGCTCGGCGGCTCGCCGCCCTATGACCGCCAGACCGCGGTCTACGATATTTCGGCCAAGACGGTGTATCTGCCCGACGGCACCCGGCTCGAGGCGCATTCCGGCCTCGGCTCCAGGATCGACGATCCGCGTTCCTCGCATCTGAAGATGGTCGGCGTGACCCCGCCGCACATCTACGAGCTGAAGCCGCGCGAGGCACTGTTCCACGGCGTGCCGGCGCTGCGGCTGACGCCGATCGGCGGCGAGGGCAAGATCTTCAACCGCGTCGGCCTGCTCGCGCACACCTACATGCTCGGGCCCAATGGCGATTCCAACGGTTGCGTCTCGTTCAAGGACTACTACGCGTTCCTCGACGCATACCGCAACAAGGGCATCCGCCGCCTCGCGGTGCTGGCGAGGGTTCAGTAAAGCGCGTCTTCCGCACCGCTGACACAATTGGCGCGGTTTCCCGTACCGGGCCCGGCTGTGCTAATGTTGCGGCAATCTGCTGCGAGTCGAACTCGACAACGGATCGGCGCAAACGATATGTCTCCTGCAGCTCCCATCGAAACACCGCCGCCTCTTGCGACCGAAGCGTTCGCCGATGCCGACGCGGCGGTCGGCCGGATCGAGGAGATCTACGAGCGCAACACCCAGTTCCTGCGCAATCGGTTCGAGGCCTATGTCAACGGCGTGCCGTTCACGGCGCGGGTGCGCGCGTATTACCCGTTCGTGCGGATCACGACCTCGTCGCATGCGCGGCTGGATTCCCGTCTGGCCTACGGCTTCGTCGCGGGTCCCGGCGTGCACGAGACCAGCATCACCCGGCCGGACATTTTCCGGACCTATCTCACCGAGCAGATCGGGCTGCTGATCAAGAACCACGCTGTGGCGGTCGAGATCGGCGAATCGAGCGAGCCGATCCCGATCCATTTCGCCTACCGGCGCGACATCAACATCGAGGCCGCGCTGACCATTGCCGACAGCTCGGCCTTCACGAGGTCGCTGCGCGACGTGTTCGACACGCCCGATCCCGCCGGGATGGACGATGCGATCGCCGACGGCACCTTCGAGCTCAGGCTGGGCGCGCCGGAGCCGCTGGCGCTGTTCCGTGCGGCGCGCGTCGATTATTCGCTGCGCCGGCTCTATCACTACACCGGCACCGATCCGGAGCACTTCCAGAATTTTGTGATCTTCACCAACTACCAGTTCTATGTCGATGCCTTCGCGCAATCGAGCCAGCAACGCCTGGCGTCGGGCGAGGCCGGCATCGAGGCCTTCGTCGCACCAGGCAATGTCATCACGCAGAATGCGCGGCTCGGCGGCGGCACCACGGGGCTACCATCCGAGCGGGTGCCGCAAATGCCGGCGTTTCACCTGGTCGAGCCCGGCTATCGCGGCATCACCCTGATCAATATCGGGATCGGCCCGTCGAACGCGCGCAACATCACCGATCACGTCGCGGTGCTGCGGCCGCATGCCTGGCTGATGATCGGGCACTGCGCGGGCCTGCGCAACACGCAGCGGCTCGGCGACTACGTGCTGGCGCACGGCTATGTCCGCGAGGACCATGTGCTCGACCACGAGCTGCCGCTCTGGGTGCCGATCCCGGCGCTGGCGGAAATGCAGGTCGCGCTCGAGGAAGCCGTCGGCGAGGTGACGGGACTGTCCGGCTTCGAGCTGAAGCGGCTGATGCGCACCGGGACGGTCGCCAGCGTCGACAACCGCAACTGGGAGATCAGCGGGCCGCAGGTGATCCGGCGCATGTCGCAGTCGCGGTCGATCGCGCTCGACATGGAATCGGCGACGATCGCCGCCAACGGCTATCGCTTCCGCGTGCCCTACGGCACGCTGCTCTGCGTGTCCGACAAGCCGCTACACGGCGAGATCAAGCTTGCCGGCATGGCCAGCGAATTCTATCGCCAGCGCGTCGGCCAGCATCTGCAGATCGGCCTGAAGGCGCTGGAACGGCTGAAGCAGCAGGAATCCGAGCGCCTGCATTCCCGCAAGCTGCGCAGCTTTGCCGAAGTCGCGTTCCAGTAGCTTTTGCGCAGTTGCGCGCTGCTGACAATTCGGCAACCGTCGAGAGCGCACCCGAGCGGGTGACGCGTCGTGCGGCCTTGGCGCAAACCTTGCATTTCCTTTCAAGCAAAATTGACCGGCTCATGTGAACCGCGCCACACGGTGTTTCGCGGGAGCAGCGTAATCAGAGCGTGATTGCGAGTGAGGCAGTGCTGTCCGTTTGGGACACGCCTGCGGAAATTCTGGGCGACCAGCCGTTTTTTGACGCAGCTTTTTTCATCACGTGCCAAGTTGACGGAGTCATTGATGCAAGACTATTCCGCTGGCCGCGATCCGGAGGAACGTTCCGTAGTGCGCAAATGGCGCCTCTATGTGATGTCGTTCTACGGATCGCTCATTGCTATCCTGTTGCTGTTGTCCGCGATCGGCGACCGGCCGGTGCAGCTCGCCCGCAACGCAGACGCGCCGCATGCCGCGAGTTCGCTCGAGCATGTTCGACCTCAAGCTCACGCCGGGGTCAAGCCATGACGCTGTCTGCAAGCGATCAGGCGTTGTGCTGCATGGCGCTCATCAGGCCAGCACGTTGCCGCGGGCGATGATCGCGAAACGATCCGACAGTTCTGCCAACGCGACCTCGTGAATGGTGCGGGCCGCGAGCGTCCCGCCGAGACCGTCGGGCAGGTCGCGGGTCGCGCAGCTCTCGGCATCAACAGTGGTGCGGAAGCCGAGGTCGAGCGCGGCGCGGGCGGTCGAGCTGACGCACATATGGGTCATGAAGCCGGCGAGCACGAGCTCCTTGCGGCCGGTGGCGACCAGCTGTGCCTTCAAATCAGTGCCGGCAAAGGCGTTCGGCAACTCCTTCTCGATCACAGCCTCGCCTGCGCGCGGTGCGAGCGGAGCAACGATTGCGCCGCGGTCGGCAGTGCGGTCGAACAGGCTGCCGGGCTTGCCGCGATGCGCGATGTGAAAGATCGCAGCGCCGCTCTCCCGGGCACGCGCGAGCAGCGCCGCCGCACGCGCGATCGCAGCGTTGGCATCGGGCAGCGCGAGCGGGCCCGCGAGATATTCGTTCTGGATGTCGATCAGGACGAGGCAGGCATCGCCGAGGCGCGGCGGGGTGAGGTCGGCGCCGGCGAGCTGGAACAGGGTTTTGGCTGATGACATGGGCTTCTCGATCTCCGGAAGGTGTGGTTGCCTGGCCAGATATAGCCTGCGGGCGGCCTGCCGTTATGCAGGGATATCGCAGCCAGCGGCTGCAGGATTGCAGGAGGGGATCGGTCCCTGTAGCCTGACGCGATGAATTGGGACGACTTCCGCATCATCGCAGCCGTCAGGGACGAGGGCACCTACGCCGGCGCCAGCGCGCGGCTGCGCATCGACGAGACCACCGTGGGCCGCCGGTTGGCGCGCATCGAGCGCGCGCTCGGCCTGCGGCTGTTCGAGGCCGCCGACGGCGTGCGCAAACCGACGGCGCAATGCGAGATGGTGCTGGCGCATGTCCAGGCGATGGCCGTCCATGCCGACGAGATCGGCCGCATCGGCGAGAGCCTACCCGGTCCGGTGGGGCGGCTGCGCATCGCCTCGACCAGCGCGATCGCCGAGGAGGTGCTGGCGCCGCGCGCCGCAAATTTCCTGCGCGCGCATCCGGGGCTTTCGCTGCAATTCCTGACGTCGAGCGAGAACGTCAAATTCTCGCGCTGGGAAGCCGATCTCGCGATCCGGCTGCGCAAGCCCGACCGAGGCGACTTCGCGATCTCCAAGCTCGCCGAGATCCGCATCTATCTCTTCGAGCCGATCGCGGCCGCCGCAGGCGACGCGGTGATGTGCGTCTATCCCGATGAACTCGATGGCACGCCGGAGATGCAGTTCTTGCGCGCGCGGCGGGTGCGCGGGCGTTGCGTTACCGACAATGTCCGCGTCATCCGCACGCTGATCCAGTCGCATCAGGCCGCCGGCGTGCTGCCCGAGCACGGTTGCGCTGATCTCTTGAGCGATCGCCGCTTGCGCGCGACGCTGCTGCCCAAGCGTCGCGACGCCTGGCTCTTGGTGCAAAATCACCTCAAGCACGACGCTGCTGCGCGCATCACGATCGACTGGGTGCGGGCCTGCTTCCAGGAGATTTCGCGCGGCTGACGTCGCAAGGTGCGCCGTGGTAGCCGCGATGAAGCGCCGCGCCTGCGGCAAAAAAATCCTGCACTCCCTCTTGCAACCCAAGCGAGCTTGGTCTATTAGCCCGCTCCTTCGCTTTGGCCTCGGGTTCGGGCTCGTTGAGATCCCGACTGGCGCGAGCCGCGCTGCGGTGTCGTGTTCCGCCGAAATGAAGACCACGGGATGTAGCTCATGGAGAGCGTCGGGGTGAAACCCGAAGGCATCGGTTCGATTCCGATCTCTCACAAAGGATAGCTCAGTTAGGTAGAGCAGGTGACCGAGAATCATCTTGTCGCGGGTTCAAATCCCGCTCCAGCGCTCCGTTTCAGCCTGTAAAGCTGATACCTCTGACGAGGACCGGACGCGCGCTTCAGTCGCGGTCCGGCCGTTTTGCCGCAAGGCTTTCCGTCCGACCATCGACACTGTGAGACCGGCTTTGCGCCGCGGTGGATACCGCTTGCGCTGATGCCGGGTGGCTCCGCACGGCCGCGCGACATCTGTCGCGCGATCGCGCGCGTGCGCCCGTCATCACGCAGGCTCAAGCCGCGGCCCGCTTGGCCTGACAGGAAGCCGCGTTCGGTTCTCACGTCCTTTGCAATTGTAACCCGCTCTTCGGCCCATGGGCCGGAGCGCAAAACATGGAGGTGTGCCATGAAGCTGAATGAGACCTGGCATGTCCTGACGACCAGTGTGACGGTGAAGGATGGCGAGCGCGCGCTGCTCACGCGCAACGGCCGGCTCGAGCGCGTGCTCGCGCCCGGACGCTACAACCTGTTCGATCCCCTGCATCAGCTCAAGGCCGAGCTGTTCAGCGTCGTGCGGACCGAATTCCCCGCGGATCGCTTCGCGGTGATCCAGGCCGCGCGTCCCGATCTCGCTGGCGAGCTGTTCGAGGCGGTCGAGACCAGGGCGAATGAGATCGCGATCGTCAGCCTCGACGGCCGTCCCGTGCAGCTGATGACGCCCTGGCAGACCCGCGTCTACTGGAAGGTGGCGACCGCGGTCGACGTCGAGCGCATCGATGTCGCCGAGGATCCCCGTGTCACCGCGCGGCATCTGGCGATGATCCAGCCCAACCGGGCCGGCGTCATCACCGAGGCGGTGGTCGAGAACCACGAGGCCGGTCTGCTCACCGTCGAGGGCAGGCTGGTCCAGCGGCTCGCGCCCGGCCGGCACGCGTTCTGGATCGCGGGCCGCAAGATCGAGGTCAAGCGCCTCGACCTGCGTCCCCAGGCGGTCGAGATCACGGCGCAGGAGATGCTGACCAAGGATCGTATCGCGCTGCGCGTGACGCTGACCGCGTTCCGCCGGATCGTCGATCCCGAGCGCGTCGTGGCCAGCGTGCCCGACGTGGATGCGTGGCTGTACCGTTTGGTGCAGTTCGCGATCCGCGAGGCGGTGGCCGGCCGCACGCTCGACGAGGTGCTGTCGGCGAAGACGGCGCTCGATGCCGAGCTGCGCGACTACGTGCGCGAGCGTGTCGCGGAGAGCGGTGTCGAGGTCACCGAGCTCGGCGTCAAGGACGTGATCCTGCCCGGCGAGATCCGCGAGCTCGTCAACAAGGTGGTGGAGGCGGAGCGGCTGGCGAAGGCCAACCTGATCCGCCGCCAGGAGGAGACCGCGGCGACGCGGTCGCTGCTCAACACCGCCAAGCTGATGGAGGAGAACCCTCTGCTGCTGCGGCTCAAGGAGCTGGAGTCGCTCGAGCGCCTGGTCGAGAAGGTCGGCCGCATCGACCTGCATGCCGGCGACGGCCAGGGCCTCGATGCCCTGCTGACCAAGCTGGTGCGCCTCAAGGCGCCCGAGAGCGCATGAGAAGAAGGGCCGCCCACGGGCGGCCCTTTGCGTTCCGCAGGGACGAACGCCGGCATCCTTACGGATGTTAGCGTGCAAAGACCGCTGCAAGGGAGCGCCGCCGCGGCACAATGCCGGGCAGGCTGCCACAAACAAGGAGGTGCCACTGCGGACGGATTGCGGTAACGTTTGGTTCACCGTGGTCCGGAATTCGGCTGGCCGCCAACCCGTCGGTGGAGCCAATGCAACAGATTGCGGAATGGCTCGAGAAGCTGGGGCTTGGGCAATACGCGCTGCGTTTTGCCGAGAACGGGATCGACATCGGTGTTCTACCCGAGCTGACGGATGAAGACTTCGACAGGCTCGGGGTTCTGCTCGGGCATCGCCGTAAGATGCTGCGTGCGATCGCCGATGTCAGTCAGGCCGAACTGATCGCCGCGCCGGTTTCACCGCACGATGCCGAGCGACGCCACCTCACCGTGATGTTCTGCGATCTGGTCGGCTCGACGGCCTTGTCGGCGCGTCTCGATCCCGAGGACATGTGGGAGGTGATCCGCGCCTATCGCGCGGCCTGTGCGCGGGTGATCGCGACCTACGACGGCGTCGTTGCCAGATTTGTCGGCGATGGAATCCTCGCTTATTTCGGCTATCCCCGTGCCCACGAAGACGACGCGGAGCGCGCGGTGCGCGCCGGCCTCGACGTCATTGCTGCAATCGGCAAGCTCGAGACCCGCGCGGAGGAGGGAGTCGCCGTGCGGATCGCGATCGCGAGCGGGCTTGTCGTGGTCGGCGACCTCGTCTCCGGCGGCGCGTCGGAGGAGCAGGCGCTGGTCGGCGATGCGCCGAACATCGCCGCGCGGCTGCAGAGCCTTGCGGAGCCGGACGTGGTCGTCGTCGCCGCCTCGACACGTCGGCTGCTCGGCAATCTGTTCACGCTTCGCAATCTCGGCCGCCGCGAGGTCAAGGGCATCTCCGAGCCGATCGCGGTGTGGGCCGTCGAGGGCGAGCCGGCGTCGGAAAGCCGTTTCGAGGCGGTGCGCACCGCGCGCTCGATCGGCTTCGTCGGCCGCAAGGCGGAGATCGAATTTGCGCTGTCGCGCCAGCAACTGGCGTGGCAGGGCCAGGGCCAGGCGGTGCTGATATCGGGCGAAGCGGGTATCGGCAAATCGCGCATCGTGGCGATGCTCTCCGACAGCCTCGCGTCCGCGACGCATCGCCGTGTGCGGTATCAATGCTCGCCCTATCACAGCAACAGCGCGCTGTACCCCTTCATCGCCCAGCTGGAGCGTGCCGCCGGCATCAGGCCGGAAGATGTGCCGGAGCAGAAGCTGGACAAGCTCGAAGCCATGCTGGCGCTCGGGACGCTGCAGGTTCCTGCCGTGACACCGCTGATCGCGGCGCTGCTGTCGATCCCGACCGGCGAGCGATATCCGCCGCTCGGCCTGAGCCCGGCGCAGCAGCGGCGGCAGACATTCGCGGCGCTGCTGGATCAGCTCGAGGGCCTCGCCCGGCAGCAGCCGGTGCTTGTCGTCTGCGAAGACATGCATTGGGCCGACGCCACGTCGCTCGAGCTGCTCGACCTCGCGGTCGACCGGATCAGGGGACTGCCGATCCTGATGCTGATGACGTTCAGGCCCGAGTTCGAGCCGCCGTGGGCGGGCCTCGCCAATGTCAGCCTGCTGCGGCTCGATCGGCTCGACCGGCAGGACACGCGCGCGCTGATCGAACAGGTCACCGTCGGTCGGTCGCTCCCCGGCGAAATGATCACGCAGATCATCGAGCGGACCGATGGCGTCCCGCTGTTCGTCGAGGAACTGACCAAGATGGTCATGGAGTCGGGGCTGCTCGTCGAGAATGCCGGGCGCTATCGCCTCGACAATCCGCTGCCGCCGCTTGCGATTCCTGCGACGCTGCAGGACTCGCTGATGGCCCGACTTGACCGGCTGGCGCCGGTCAAGGAGGTGGCGCAGATCGGTGCTGCGATCGGCCGTGATTTCTCCTATGCGCTGCTGCGCAGCGTGGCCGGGCGCGATGATCTGACGCTAGCCGCGGCGCTTGCCCAGCTCGAAGAAGCCGAGTTGCTGTTGCGCCGAGGCACGCCACCGGACGCAAGCTACAGCTTCAAGCATGCCCTGGTCCAGGAAGCGGCTTACGACAGCCTGCTCAGGAGCCGCCGGCAATTGCTCCACAAGCTGATCGGCGACGCGCTGCGTGACAAGTTTGCCGAGATCGCGGAAATCGAGCCGGAAGTCGTTGCCTACCATTTCACCGAGGCAGGGCTCGGCGAAACCGCGCTGGCGTGGTGGCGCAAGGCGGGTCAGCAGGCGCTGAAGCGCTCGGCTTATCGCGAGGCGGTCGCGCATCTCGGCAAGGCGGTCGCGATAGCCGATGGATTGCCCGACGAGCCGGCTCGGATGATCGGCCGGCTCCATCTGCAAATCGCCTACGGCCGTGCGCTGCGAGGCAGCCTTGGGCACAGCGCGCCCGAGACCGTGGCCGCTTGGACGCGCGCCCGGCGGTTCGCCGCTGACATCGATGATCCAATCGAACTGGCGCCGATTCAGTCGGGCCTCTTCAATGCCTGCTTGACCCATGGCGAGCTCGCGCCGATGCGGGAGTTGGCCGAGGCGATTATGGGGGCGGCGGACCGGCATCCGGAATCGCCGGTGGCGACCATCGTCGCGCGCTGGACCGGAGGGGTGACCTGCTGGTTCGCGGGCGACTATCTGAACGCCGCTATCCATCTGGAGCAGGCGTTCGCGGCCTATACGGCCGAGCCGGATCCGGCGACCTTCAAGGCGTCGACGCTCGACCTGCCGTTCGTCATCATGAGATTTCTCGCCCTGGTGCTTTGGCCGCGCGGCGAGATTGATCGAGCCCGGCGGCTCGCAGGCGCAGCGGTGAGCATCGCCGGGGAACAGCGCGCGCTCGCGCGTGCCAATGCGCTGGTTCACAAGGCCGTTTTCGACGGGCTGTGCGGCAGCAGGTTGCGGCAGACCGAGACGATCCTTGCCCTTGGCCTGGCGCAAGACCACACGATGCCACTGTATGTCGCCGCCGGCACTTATCTCAATGGGCTGGCGAAGTGGCGCGCCGGCGACCGCGCGGCAGGTCTCGCGGAGATGCAGCGTGGCTGGACGTTGCTGCACGAAAACGACTGCTACCTCTGTGAGCCGTTCTGGGGATTGCAAATTGCGGTGGCGAATGCAGCAGCCGGGCATGCGGAGGCGGGGCTCGACATCGTCAATGAGCTGATCGACGCGACCGAGCAGTCCGGGCAGCACTGGCTGGATGCCGAGCTGTACCGCGTGCGGGGTGAGCTGCTGTCGCGTCGCGACAACCCTGACATTTCCGGCGCCGAGCAGGCCTTCCACCGCGCGCTGGAGATCGCTCGAAGGCAACAGACGAAGACATTCGAACTGCGTAGCGCGCTCGCAGTTGCACGCCTGTACGCCGGCATCGGCCGGGTGGATGCGGTGCCGGAGGTGCTTGCGCCGGTTCGCGCCGGCTTCGATGCGGAGCAGGATCTCGCCGAGATCCGGGATGCCGACGAACTGCTCAGCCAGGTGAATTGGCCGGGCCGCCACTCGCGCGCATTGCGCCGCGACTGAGCAATTGCGCGGCGGCTGTGCAATTGCGCATCACCGCTCGCGCGGAGCCCGTCATCAGGCCGCACTTTGCGGCGCTTGCCATGCGGCGAAATTGGAACTCCTTTGTTCCCGCGGTTCTACGGTGCGATCATGCGCATTTTGCTGTTGCGTTCGGCGGCTCATTTGCATCTAAACTCTGTGCGTGCTGTGCAGAAAAATTCCGCCTTGCGGTCAGGCGTTTGGAGATGTTTTTTTGAACGAGTATCTGAGTGAGTTGGTGCTCATTGCGCGTTGCTTCGATGCGGGACAGAGCCGGTGAGTCTTTGCGGCGGAACTGGTAATCGCCTTCTCGCGACACTGCCGACGGCGGATCTCGATCTGCTGAGACCTGATCTGGAGACGGTGGACATCAATCAGGATGAGATCCTGGCGCGAGCCGGTGACAAGATCGATTATGTCTTCTTTCCCCATAGCGGGGCGATCCTGCTGATGATCGACATGGCGGATGGGCAAACGGTTGCGACTGGCGTTGTCGGGCGCGAAGGGGCCGTGGGGAGTCTTTCGGTGCTCGGGTCGTCCCCATCGGGCGTTACAGCAGTCGTTCGTGCAGCGGGCACCGCCTCGCGGATTGCTGCGCCGCGATTTTACGCGGCGGTCGGCCGCAGTCCCGCAATCCGGAAGGCGATCCAGAATCACGTCAGGGCGATGCTGATCCAGTTCCAACTCGGTTCGGCCTGCAATGCGCTGCATCCGGTTGAAGCCCGCATGGCGCGTTGGCTGCTCCAGCTTCGCGATCGTGTCGACAGCGACGTGCTCCCGCTGACCCAGCAGGCGCTCTCGCAAATCCTCGGTGTGCGGCGAACGACGGTGACGCTGTTGATGCGCAATCTGCGCATGCGTGGCGCGATCACGTCCGAGCAACGTGGCCGGATCGAGATCGACCGGCCGCGGCTATCCGCGGCGGCGTGCGAATGCCACCGCGTCGTGCGGCTCGAAGTCGAGAAGATCTTCTCGGACAAAACCGCCCGGCCTCTCGCGGCGGCGCAAGCTGACGAGCCGCGCATTTCGGAAATCGAAGCCGACGACGTGGCGTGAGCGCGCTGCAACGCGATCAGCTTCTCCGATCAGGCTCCCGTGCGGGTCCGGATGCCGCCTCGAGCTTCGCGATCTCGCGCAGCACCTTCGCCGTCTGGCGTAACTCATCGCGCTCCGGCCCCGGTCTCAGCCGTCGTGCTTCGTCGAGAAAGTCTTTGGCCTGCAGCAACCAAATGGATGCTTCCGTTGCAGTCTGCGTGTGCGCCATGGTGTCCCTCCATCGCGTTCCTCAATGACCTGTGCCGAGGTCGAGGCCGACGAGCCGGCGTCGCGCGCGGATGCTCGGCTCGTCAACCCAGGCATCGCGCGCGAACCAGGCGTGATCAGTGCGGCAGAATGGGCAGCGGCTGCGCGAGAAGAACACCGCGCTGCGTCTAAAGCTCTCGTGATCAGTCCGGATGCCGGTGGGAATTGCGTGTCCGGTTTGCGGACATTTGACCATGAGCATGCCCATGTGAGCCTCCCTCGCGATTGCTTTTTGTCTTGTGCAGTAAAGAAACTCCGGCCGGTTGGATTACGCCTGCTGTCGGTGCGACTAGTTGGGGGGCATCGCCGCACCTGCGGCTTTGACAGAGCATTGGGCAGTGGGGGCTGTATGCTCGTTGCTAGGCTTATCCAACCGGCCGGATCCCTCCTCAAACGAGTTCTCGACGTGAATTGAGCGTCCTTTTAGTCGGCGTGGCCGAAAACCCTGGCGAAGTTGTTCCTGATCTGCCCGCCGGTTTCTGTTGCGAGCTTCCGGCCGAGTTCGCGCAATTCCTTGTTCTGCTCGGATGCCATGGCGAAGGCCTTGCGGGCCTGCTCGGTGGACAAGGTCAACACATCGGTTGCTGACTTGCTGTCGAGGAGATCGGCGTAGAAGTCGAGCGCGGAGGTGACATTGGCGTGTGAGATTTCGATCAGCTTGAGCCCGTAGTCGGCCGTGCCTCGCGCATTGCAAGAATACGTTTCGTCCAACGCCTCGGCCATCTGTTGGCAGGCGGTTCGCGCGCGGGCAAAACCCTGATCGGCTAGATCGCCGACAACGCCGGGCAAGCCCATCTTCGGGAAGCCGAACAACGGCATTCCAAAAACATTCGTGCCGTTCCCTGGGTCTTTCATTTCGCTTTCACTCAAGGCGCAGTCTCCTTTGCAAGCGAAAGCGTTCCTCGCAACGCTCGCTTGCGTCACGAGAGCCGACGCTCCGTGTTCAATTCAGATTTTGGGTGAGCTTCGATTTCAGTCCCGAGGCTACTGTGCGGGAGGAAAGCGGGACTGTCGGTTCGATTTGCGACTCTCGCGCAGAATTTTTTTTTAAGTGTCAACTCACACCAACGTATATTTGCGGGGTGCTGTGCATAACGTGGATATCCTGAGCAGCAGGAGACTGCTTCTTCAGCGTTAGATTGTGCAAAGCTCTGCGTTGGACGGCGTATCGCTTCTGCGACGCTGGCACTGGTCTCAGGCCCAGAACCTTGCAACGTAACCGTCAGCTCCGATAACGGCCTCGGCACAATGACCAAGCAAAACAAAAACCCCGGCATCGCTGCCGGGGTTTTGCATTTCTTCGATTGCCTGAGTTGGCCGGACCTTAGAAGTCCATGCCGCCCATGCCGCCGCCCGGAGGCATTGCGGGGCCGGCAGCGGCCTTCTTCGGCAGCTCGGCGACCATCGCTTCCGTGGTGATCAGCAGCGCTGCAACCGAGGCAGCGTTCTGGATCGCGGTGCGCACGACCTTGGTCGGGTCGATGATGCCCTTCTTGACGAGATCGGCATATTCGCCGGACTGGGAGTCGAAGCCGTAGGTGTAGGCCTTGTTCTCCAGGATCTTGCCGACGATCACCGAGCCGTCTTCACCGGCGTTGATCGCGATCTGGCGCGCCGGAGCCGACAGCGCCTTGCGCACGATCTCGACGCCGGTCTTCTGGTCGTCGTTCTTGGTGCGCAGACCCTTGAGCGCCTCGGAGGCACGGAGCAGGGCGACGCCGCCGCCCGGGACGATGCCTTCCTCGACCGCCGCGCGGGTCGCGTGCATCGCGTCATCAACGCGATCCTTGCGCTCCTTCACCTCGACCTCGGTCGCGCCGCCGACGCGGATCACCGCGACGCCGCCCGCGAGCTTGGCGAGACGCTCCTGCAGCTTCTCACGGTCGTAGTCCGAGGTGGTTTCCTCGATCTGCGCCTTGATCTGGGCAACGCGGGCGTCGATGTCGGCCTTCTTGCCGGCGCCGTTGACGATCGTGGTGTTCTCCTTGTCGATCATCACCTTCTTGGCACGGCCGAGCATCTGCAGCGTGACGTTCTCGAGCTTGATGCCGAGGTCTTCCGAGATCGCCTGGCCGCCGGTCAGGATCGCGATGTCCTGCAGCATGGCCTTGCGGCGATCGCCGAAGCCCGGAGCCTTGACGGCCGCGACCTTCAGGCCGCCACGCAGGCGGTTGACGACCAGGGTGGCCAGCGCCTCGCCTTCGACGTCCTCGGCGACGATGACCAGCGGCTTGCCGGTCTGCACCACGGCCTCGAGCAGCGGCAGCAACTCGTTCAACGAGGAGAGCTTCTTCTCGTTGATGAGGATGTAGGCATCGTCCATCTCAACGCGCATCTTGTCGGCGTTGGTGACGAAGTAGGGCGAGATGTAGCCGCGGTCGAACTGCATGCCCTCGACGACGTCGAGCTCGGTCTCGAGCGACTTGGCTTCCTCGACGGTGATCACGCCCTCGTTGCCGACCTTCTTCATGGCGTCGGAGAGGAACTTGCCGATCTCGGCGTCGCCGTTGGCCGAGATGGTGCCGACCTGGGCGATCTCCTCGTTCGAGGTGACCTTCTTGGAGTTCTTGACGAGGTCGGCGACCACGGCTTCCACGGCCAGGTCGATACCGCGCTTCAGGTCCATCGGGTTCATGCCGGCGGCGACCGACTTGGCGCCTTCACGGACGATCGCGGCCGCCAGCACGGTGGCGGTGGTGGTGCCGTCGCCGGCCGCGTCAGCGGACTTGGAGGCGACTTCGCGCACCATCTGGGCGCCCATGTTCTCGAACTTGTCCTCGAGCTCGATCTCCTTGGCGACGGTGACGCCGTCCTTGGTGATGCGGGGAGCGCCGAACGACTTCTCGAGCACCACATTGCGGCCCTTCGGACCGAGGGTGACCTTCACCGCATTGGCGAGGATGTCGACGCCGCGCAGCATCTTGTCGCGCGCATCGACCGAGAATTTGACTTCTTTGGCTGCCATCTGAATTTTTCCTTGAGAGGTTTAATCTTGAGGAGGGAGAGCGGGCGCTTAGGCCGCCTTCTTCTTGGAAGCGGGGACGTCGAGCACGCCCATGATGTCGCTTTCCTTCATGATCAACAGGTCTTCGCCGTCGATCTTGACCTCGGTGCCGGACCACTTGCCGAACAGCACGCGGTCGCCGACCTTGACGTC
This sequence comes from Bradyrhizobium ivorense, assembly GCF_900696085.1. Classification (GTDB taxonomy): domain Bacteria; phylum Pseudomonadota; class Alphaproteobacteria; order Rhizobiales; family Xanthobacteraceae; genus Bradyrhizobium; species Bradyrhizobium ivorense. Next base: position 974,650 of record NZ_CAADFC020000004.1, on the reverse strand, counting down.
GATGGGGATCAGCTTGCCAGATTCATCGCGGCCACCCGGGCCGACGGCGATGACTTCGCCCTGCGAGGGCTTTTCCTTGGCAGTGTCCGGAATGATGATGCCGCCAGCGGTCTTCTCTTCGGCGTCGATACGCTTGACCACGACGCGGTCGTGAAGCGGACGGAATTTCATGCAGTCCTCCTAAATATTTGCGGATGCTGTAGATTTTTGAGTGTTAGCAGTCCAGCCGGGTGAGTGCCAGACTGCTGCGCAGGAGATAGGCCAAGGCCGGGCGGCGGGCAAGAGCCTCTAGCAGAAAATTTGGCGGCCGGGCGGTGCACTTAGCCGCGGTCGTTGCGGCATGCTTAACGCCGTCTCGCCGGTCGCCAAGGCTTGAGAAGCCTTATTAGCAGACGCGGTAAGCTGCTGCCAATGCAAGAGATTTCAACCAACCGTTAAACATTTAGGCTTGTGATGGGTTAGTCGCGTGCGTCACATTTCTCATGTGAGCGCATCCATGCCGGTGGTCCGGCGCGCCGGCCGCCATGTGAATGCGCTCCGTCACAGGAGGTTTGGCATGGTCTCGCGGGTTGGTGGCGTTGCTTCCGAGGACTTCCGGAAGCAACTGCTCGGATACGGTCTGACGACGGCGCAGATCCTTTACCGGATGCCGGATCATCCGGCGCTGCTGCAGACCTACGTCTGGCAGAACTACGACCTGTTCCCGAAATTTCCGGCGCTGCACGATTTCCTCGCCTTCTGGCAGGAGAAGCTCGAAGGGCCGCTGTTCTCGGTCACGGTGGCGCATTCCAAGCTGATCAAGCCGGCCGAGCTGCGCGCCGTCGACGGCGTATTCCGGCTGCACTGAGGCTGAATTCGGGATCCGTAGCGGGGCTCACCGTCTTGAGCTCGGGCACGGCGCACGTGCGCCTTTGCCTACCCTGCGCGGCGAAAAACTGTGCTAGCGTCGCCGCTTCAAAAAGACGGGAGGTAAACAATGGCCAAGCAAAAGGTGACCTCGAGGCCCGCGGCCAAGACTGCGGTCCGGAAGAAATGGACCGGGCTCACGACCGCCAAATCGTCCGCGCGCAAAACCATCAAGTCGAAGGGCCGCGTCTCGACCGCCAAGAAGACGGCGGCGAAGGCTGCCGCGAAAGCCCGGCCGAAGCAGAGCATCGCGATCAGCCATCACCGCGAAGAGGATTTCAAGGCCGACGGCCTGCGTGCCTACGCAAAATACCGCGACCTCGGCATCGCCGCGGCCACCCACGGCCTGGCGCAGGCGCACGTGATCCGGCTGCAGGGACCGTGCAATCCCGAGGAAGTCTCGAAGCTGCATTACCACGACGTCGAATTCCAGATGGTCTACGTGCTCAAGGGCTGGGTGAAGACCTACATGGAAGGCGAGGGCGAGACCTTGATGACGCAAGGCAGCGCCTGGACCCAGCCGCCGCGCATCCGGCACATGATTTTGGATTACTCCGGCGACGTCGAACTGCTCGAGGTGATCTTGCCGGCAGAGTTCAAGACGGTGGAGTTGAAGGCGTAGATTTCTGCGCCCGCCATGGCCGGGCTCGACCCGGCCATCCATCCCGCTTCGCAAGATTCGACTCTAGGGTGAGTACTCATAATTGCGCAGACGTCAGCTTCTGGGGTCTAAGCAGAAACTTTCTGCACTTTAACGCCCGACTGTATCTGCTGAAATTTGGAGATGGCCGATTGCGAACCAATCGGTCGCCTGTACTTTAACCAGTTTCACCGGAGTTTGCTGCAAATGCTGCGAACCGCCTTTCTTGCGACAATTCTTCTTTTGGCACCGCTCATCTCGGCGCATGCAGGCGGGGCGAGAATTGCTTTGGTTGTCGGAGTTTCAAATTACCTGCACGCGCCTCGTTTGGCTAACACGCTCAACGACGCGAACGATGTGTCAGCGATGCTGAAGCGGCTGGGCTTTGATGTGGAGACAATGTTGGATCCTACGCGGTCCGATCTCGAAGCAGCCGTCCGGCGCTACGGCAATAGGTCTCTCAATGCCGAAATCAGCATGTTTTACTATTCCGGACATGCCCTTGAATTAGGCGGACGCAATTGGCTGCTGCCAGCACCGGTAAACTTGAACGGTGAGCGTGACCTTCGCTTTGAGGCGGTCGAACTGAACACTATTCTTGAGCAAACCGATGGTGTTGCGAAAGCGTCGATCCTCGTTCTTGATGCATGTCGTGACAATCCCTTCGCGTCACGTCTTTCCGCAACCACGCGCAATTTGGTATCGCGCGGCTTGGCACGCATCGATACTCCCGTGAGTGGAACTCTGCTGGTCTATTCAACGACGCCTGGGCAGATTGCTCTCGATGGGGCGACAAAAAACAGTCCCTTCACCACAGCTTTGCTCCGCCATATTGAAACGCCAAGACTAGAAGTTAAAGCGATCTTGACCCGAGTGACAAAGGACGTCGTCGAAGAAACGAAAGGTAGGCAACGGCCCTGGTACAACTCATCTCTTGAAGGCGATCTCTATTTCGCGCCAGAGCCGTCGTCCCCCGCAGTGGCTGAAAACGCTAGCAATCTTGAAGGAATGTTTTGGGACTCAATCAAATCGAGCAGCAACCCAGCGGATTTCAACGCCTACCTTGCCAAGTTTCCCAACGGGTTATTCGCAGAGTTGGCCAAGAATCGCCTACTAGCGCTTGCACCGCAAATTTCTGAAGCCACTCCGGAGATCAGGGTGGCACAAGGCCCGCAGGCGGTCCTGGTACCGAGATATTGATCGACGACGTACCGCTTCCGCGCGAAATAAACGTCCTCGCGCCAAAAAGCACTTCAAGAACGCAGGAGAGCTTTTCTGGCACGTGGGTTGGGGCGTGGGGTGGTAAATTGCACCACATTCTGGTTGTTGAAAGCATCCGGGCGGATGGCAACGCAACTGTCATTTATTCAGTCGGAGACAACCCGGCAGAAAACATAAAACGCGGTTGGCGTCGACTTCAGGCTTCTGTCTCGGGCTCTGTTCTCACGATACCAGGGGTTGCCGAATATCAGTTCTTTGGATCCGGCAACTTGATCGCAAGTTTCAAGAAAGGTGTGAGCCGCGGCGCTCTGACAAAGACGACCCTTGCTGATCTCACAAAGGCCGGAAGTACCATTCCCTGGACCGGTGGGCGGTCCGAATTTCTTGATACCGATCTTGTGGAAGACGGCAAAGCGATCCGACTAGAAGCAATAGTCGCGAAACCATCTGGGTCAGGTCCTTTCCCGCTCGCTATTTTCAATCACGGCTCCACCGGCACCGGGAGGAATGGACAATTATTCGCTCAATCGTGGTGGAGTCCTGAAATTGCAAAGTTTCTAGTCGATCGCGGCTGGATGGTCGCTTTTCCGCAACGGAGAGGTAGAGGTAGATCTGGGGGCCTCTATGACGAGGGTTTCGCCGCGGATCGGTCGCAAGGTTATGCGTGCGATTCAGAACGGTCGCTCCCTGGAGCCGATCGCGCCCTGGCTGACATCGACGCTGCCGTGGAGGCACTTCGCAGACGCGCGGATGTTGCCGCGAAACCCATTCTTGTCGGGGGCCAAAGCAGGGGCGGCGTCCTAGCAATTGCGTATGCAGGCAAGCATGCAGAAAAGGTCGCTGGAGCGCTCAACTTTGTGGGCGGTTGGCAGGGGCAAGCCTGCAGCAACGCTGCAACCATAAACGGAACTCTGTTTCGAATGGGGGCGGCATTCGATCGATCAACATTGTGGTTGTACGGGGATCATGACCCATTCTACACACTAGACCACAGTCGCGGCAATTTTGCTGCATTCCAGCAGGCTAAGGGCAAGGGCGAATTCTTTCAATTTGAGGTGCCGGGCACCGAAAGCGGTCACTCCCTGGTATACTTTCCGCAGCTCTGGTCCGACAAGGTGGAAGCTTATCTGCGCCAACTCGAACGGTCTACGTCGGCGGCCAGTTCTTCAGAAAAGAATGCGAGTCAGGTTTTGCCAATCAACGTGTCGTCAGTGGAGACAGCTTTAACTCGCAATCAACTGAAAGCACTCCTCGTGGGCAAGACGGTCAAGTGGTCGGATGGCGGGCAGGGATATTTCAGCTCTCGGGGTCTCTACCGTTACACCTTCAATAAGGTTGTCAATGAGGGGACTTATCGGGTTTACGACGGGTTCACCTGTTTAGAATTCAAGAACGGATTTTCGCGATGTGACGATTGGTATCGAGCGGGAGCAGGATACTTCATGAAGACCCGACAAGGTCTTCGCTTCGAGGTGCTTCGTGTTGACTGATTCCCCGACCGAATGGATAGCTCAGGTTGCGGTAATGGAGCGAAGCGAAATCCGCCGTTTGCATCCGCGTCAAGATTCCCGGATTGCGCGGAGCCTGTCATTGGGCGCGCGTTCGCGCGACCCGTTGGCGTTGGCTCCATCCGGGCTACGGCTGCGTCAGCATCCCCACGATCGCGCCCATCAAACACGTCGTCAGCGTCCCTGAGACGATCGACTTCAGCCCGAGCGCGTTGATCTCGTCGCGGCGTTCGGGCGCCATGATGCCGAGGCCGCCGATCATGATGCCGAGGCTGGCGAAATTGGCAAAGCCGCACATCGCGTAGAGCATGATCAGCCGCGAACGCGGATCGAGCGCGTCTAGCCCGAGCTTCGACAGCTCGACATAGGCGATCAGCTCGTTCAGCACGGTCTTGGTGCCCATCAGGCTTCCCGCGGTGACCGCCTGCGGCCAGGGCAGGCCCATCAGCCAGCACACCGGCGCCATCAGGTAGCCGAGCAGCCGCTGCAGCGAGATTTTTGCGCCGCCGATCTCGGGCAACAGGCCCAGCATCGCGTTGACGAGATAGACCAGCGCCACCAGCACCAACAGCAGCGCGACGATGTTGAACAGCAGCTCGAGCCCCGCCGTGGTGCCCTTGACGATCGCATCCATCGTCGAGGAGACCTGCACCTCGGGATCGTCGAGCGATCCGCCGGTGCGCTTGTCGGAAGTTTCCGGCAGCATGATCAGGCTGACCAGGATCGCGGCCGGCGCGCCCAGCACCGAGGCGATGACGAAATGCGCCGCCGCATCCGGGATCAGCGGCGCCAGCAGCGTGGCGTAGAGCACCAGCACGGTGCCGGCAATGCCGGCCATGCCGCCGGTCATCACCAGAAACAATTCGCTGCGCGAGAGCTGCGCCAGATAGGGGCGGATGAACAGCGGCGCTTCCACCATGCCGAGGAAGATGTTGGCGGCGGTCGACAGCCCGACCGCGCCGCCGACGCCGAGCGTGCGCTCGAGCAGCCAGGCCATGCCGCGCACCACCGGCGGCAGCACCCGCCAATAAAACAGCAGCGTCGTCAGCACGCTCATGACCAGCACGATCGGCAGCGCCTGGAAGGCGAGTATGAAGTCGGAGCCCGGCACCTTGGGGTCGAACGGCAGCGTTCCGCCGCCGACATAGCCGAACACGAAGGCGGTGCCGGCCCGCGTCGCGGCGCCGATGGTGCCGACCGCGTCGTTGATCGCACCAAACGCCGTGGCGACCAGCGGCACCTTGAGCAGCACCAGCGCGGTGACGATGGTGACGGCGAGGCCGATCGCCGCCTGCCGTAGCGACACCGCGCGGCGGTTCTCACTGAGCGCCCAGGTGATCGCGAGTAACGCCACCACGCCGAACGCCGATTGTAATTGCAGCATCACGCCCCCGAAGACTCGTCGCGGGATTATGGCAGGGGTCCCGCACGGCGCAATGCTGTTGCGCATCGAAGCGTTCTCAAGCGAAGTGGGCCCGGTTCGCGTGAAAAGAACGCCTCCAAAACAAGAATCAAGAGCTCCGCTCCGATGTTATCGGAATGCAGCCCTGGCATTACCGGCATTGACAAGTTGCAGGCCGTCGGCCACGCAATCATTCATGTCCTCCGTCACGCCGGCCGGTGCCCGCGATCTGCTCGGCCACAGGCCATTCCTGTTCTTTTTGTCGTCGCGCAGCCTGTCGCGCTTTTCCAGCCAGATCGGCGCGGTCGCGATCGGCTGGCAGATCTACGAGCTGACCGGCAGCGCCTTCGACCTCGGCATGGTCGGACTGGTGCAATTCCTGCCGACGGCGCTCTTGGTGTTCGTCGCCGGCCACGCCGCCGACCGCTTTGAGCGCAAGCGCGTGGTGCAGGCCTGCCAGCTCGCGGAGGCGCTGACCGCGCTGTTCCTCGCGGCCAGCACCTTTGCCGGCACCATCTCCGAGATCCAGATCTTCGTCGCGACCTTCGTGCTCGGGATCGCCGGCGCGTTCGAGAGCCCGGCGACCGCGGCGCTGCTGCCGCTGATCGCCCCACAAGGCTCGCTGCAGCGGGCGACCGCGATCTCGAGCGGCGCCGCACAGGTTGCGACCATCACCGGTCCGGCGCTCGGCGGCTTCGCCTATGCGCTGATGCCGAGCGCGCCCTATGCCGTGATGCTGGTGTTCTGGCTGCTCGGCGCGGCCCTGACCGGCGGCATCGGCCGGCTGCAGCAGGCGCCGGTGAAGGATTCCGGTTCGTCCGACGATCTGTTCGCCGGCGTCACCTTCGTTCGCAGCAATCCGGCGATCCTCGGCACCATCTCGCTCGATCTGTTCGCGGTGCTGTTCGGCGGCGTCACCGCGCTGCTGCCGATCTATGCCCGCGATATCCTGCAGGCCGGTCCGCTCGGCCTCGGCATCCTGCGCGCCGCGCCCGCGGTCGGCGCGCTGTTGATGACGATGGTGCTGGCGCGGCACACGATCAATCGTCGGGTCGGGATGCGCATGTTCCAGGCGGTGATCGTGTTCGGTGTGGCGACGGTGGTGTTCGCGTTGTCGCAGTGGATGTGGCTGTCGGCGCTGGCGCTCGCGGTGCTGGGCGCCGCCGATACGATCAGCGTCGTGATCCGCTTCTCGCTGGTGCAGCTCGCCACCCCCGACGCGATGCGCGGCCGCGTCGGCGCGGTGAACTTCCTGTTCATCAACGCCTCCAACCAGCTCGGCCAGTTCGAAAGCGGCGTCGCCGCGGCGCTGCTCGGCACCGTACCGTCAGCCGTGCTCGGCGGCGTCGCCACCGTCGCCATCGCGCTGCTCTGGATGAAGCTGTTCCCGACGCTGCGCAACGTGGAGAAGCTGGAGTAGGGCGGGCTCTCGCCACCGTCATTGCGAGCGAAGCGAAGCAATCCACCCTTCCCCCGCGGGGACAGATGGATTGCTTCGCTGCGCTCGCAATGACGGTGCTTGTTGGTTCACCTCGCCCCGCTCACGTCCGCCGAAGCCTTGGCGAAGGCGGATGCGGGGAGAGGTCGGATTGCATCGTCAGATGCAATCCGGGTGAGGGGGACTCTCCGCGAGTCGGCTCTCACCTTGTAGGGCGGACTCCCCCTCATCCCATGGCGGGGGTGCTTGCATGATTTCGGAATATTGGAAGATTACCCCTGACTTGCCCGACATGTCAAGCCGCCATGTCGAGCGCCGGCCGCCGGCTACTTTGCATGGGGTTGTTTTCGCCATATTGGCGGTTCGCCCCTGCGACGGGCCCTCATCCCGACCTTCTCCCCGCATCCGCCTTCGCCAAGGCTTCGGCGGACGGGAGCGGGGAGAAGGAGGAAGATCAGCCGCGGCCGACGAACGGCATCTTGGTGGCCATCACCGTCATGAACAGCACGTTGGCGTCGAGCGGCAGGCCGGCCATGTAGGCGACCGCGTCGCCGACCGCCTTGGCGTCCATGCGCGGCTCGTGCCTGGTGGTGCCGTCCGGCTGCAGCACGCCGGGGCCGGCGACCATGCGGTCGGTCATCGGGGTCGCGGCGTTGCCGATGTCGACCTGGCCGACCGCGATGTCGTACATGCGGCCGTCGAGATTGGAGGACTTGGTCAGGCCGGTGATGGCGTGCTTGGTCGAGGTGTAGGCCGCCGAGAACGGCCGCGGCGCATGCGCCGAGATCGAGCCGTTGTTGATGATGCGGCCGCCGCGCGGCGTCTGGTCCTTCATGATACGGAAGGCGTGCTGGGTGCACAGGAACGGCGCGGTGAGGTTGGTGTTGACCACCGCCTGCCACTGCTCGAGCGACAGGTCCTCGAAATTGACCGGCGGCGCGCCCATGCCGGCATTGTTGAACAGCACGTCGAGCCGGCCATAGGTCGCCTTCACCTTGTCGAACAGCGCGGCGATCGCGGCCGGGCTGGTCATGTCGGCGGTGACGCAGAGGCTCTTGCCGGCGGGGCCGAGCTTGGCGGTCTCCTCCAGCATCTCGAGGCGGCGCCCGGCGAGCACGACGGTGTAGCCTGCGTTCATCAGGGCGAGCGATGCCGCGCGTCCGACGCCGGTGCCGGCACCGGTGACGAGCGCGATCTTGTTGGTGGCCTCAGACATCTGGTTTCCTCTTACTTGGTTTTTGCTTCGGTTTCGTTCTTGTAGGGCGGCCGCGGGATGTTCTGGTGCGCCGCGCGCAGCGCCGCCGACCAGCGCGAGCGCAGATCGTGGAAATAGGGCTCGCCGGCCTCGATGCGGTGGTTGAGGTCGGCCTCGCAGGCATCGGTGCGGACCACCAGCACGTCGATCGGCAGCCCGACCCCGAGATTGGAGCGCATCGTCGAATCCATCGAGATCAGGCCGGTCTTGAGCGCCTCATAGAGCTCGACGTCGTAATGCATGGCGCGGTCGAGCACCGGCTTGCCGTATTTGTGCTCGCCGATCTGCAGGTAGGGCGTGTCGATGGTGCATTCGATGAAGTTGCCGGCGGTGTAGACCATGAACAGGCGCATCCGCGAGCCCTTGATCTGGCCGCCGAACAGGAACGAGACGTCGAAGGAGATGTCCTCGGCGCGCAGCGCATCGCCCTCGTTGGCATGCACGGCGCGGATGGCGCGGCCGATCCGCTGCGCCGCCTGGAACATGGTCGGCGCGTTCATCAGCGTCTCGACCTCGCCGCTGTTCGGGTCCTGCATGCCCTCGGTCAGGGTCGACAGCACCGACTGGCTGATCGCGAGATTCCCGGCGCTGGCAATCGCCATGATGCGATCGCCGGGCTTTTCGAAGATGTGCAGCTTGCGGAAGGTCGAGACGTTGTCGAGCCCCGCATTGGTGCGGGTGTCCGCGATCATGACGAGCCCGTCCCGCACCAGAATTCCGCAGCAATAGGTCATTTCCAGTCCCCGAACGGCCCGAGTTTTCGGCGCCAAACTAGTAGCCAATTTCGGAGGCGCATCCAACCCCAATTCCCTGGCGCGGGAGGGGCGGCGAATGGGGAAATGGTCCTTGGGGCAGGGGCTCGGCCGCGCGTTTCGGGGCGGGATCAGAACCAGTCGAGCATGTTCGACACGATGTAGAGGATCGCGAGCACGAACAGGATGCCGATCAGGAACATCGACACCTCGACGGCGATCGCGCAGACGCCGAGCGTGGCGGACACGCCGGCCAGGAGCTTCTCCTCGCGGAAGATCACCGAGAATACGGCGAACGCGATCGCAAGCAGGCCGAGCGTGATCGCGGCCAGCGAGAAGTTGCCGTGCAGGCGGCTGCCGAGCGATGGCTCGCGGTGCGGCGCCTGGTACTCGACGCCCTTCAGCCGGGCGACGAGGCGGTCCTTCACGCGCGATCCGGTATCGACCACGACCTGATCGACCGGTGGCGGCGGTGCGACCACGGGGATCACCCACTGCGGCAAAATGGCCGCCATCAGCGCCAGCAGGCCGACAATGCTGCCGATGATTCCAAGTCGGCGGTTGTGTGCAATGGAGGCGGTCATCGAAGCTATGTGTCAAAGGTCCGATTGCCCTTTAGTTGCCGCCGGTGTCGGCAAGGTTCATGGGTGATCCGGAACCCCGTGGTATTCAGGCACTCGGGCAGGTTTCACCTGACGATCTGCGTTGCGCGCATCCGGCAATGAACTCACGCGCCGCCGATTGCGACGCGCTTTGCCTTATGCTCGACTGCTTGCGGGAAGCGACAAGAACAAGAAATTCCGGGAGGCGAGAATGGGGTTGAGACTGGCTGCGTGCGTCGCGGCATTGGGCATCGCAGCAATGGCCGCCAGCCCCGCATCGGCGCAGAAGAAGGGCGGTACGCTGCGGCTCTACCACAACGACAATCCGCCCTCGACCTCGCTGCTGGAGGAATCCACCATCGCCTCGGTGATGCCGTTCGCGGCGGTGTTCAACAATCTCGTGGTGTTCGATCCGGCCAAGGTGCACGAATCCATCGACACCGTGATCCCCGATCTCGCCGAGAGCTGGTCGTGGGATTCGACCAGCACCAAACTGACCTTCAAGCTCCGTCACGGCGTGAAATGGCACGACGGCCAGCCGTTCACCGCCAAGGACGTGCAGTGCACGTGGCGGATGCTGATCGGCAAGGCCGAGACCCAGGACTTCAAGCGCAACCCGCGCAAGGTCTGGTACACGAAGCTGCAGGACGTCAGCATCAAAGGCGACGATGAGGCGACCTTCGAACTGACCGAGCCGCAGCCCGGCCTGCTGGCGCTGCTCGCCAGCGCTTTCTCGGTGGTCTATCCCTGCCACGTGCCGCAGCAGGTGATGCGCACCAAGCCGGTCGGCACCGGGCCGTTCAAATTCGTCGAGTTCCGCCGCGGCGATTCCATTCGCCTGGTGCGCAACCCGGATTACTTCAAGAAGGACCGGCCGTATCTCGACGAGATCACGGTGCGGAGCATCGACAGCCGCGCCACGCGGATGCTGGCGTTTTCGACCGGCGACTACGACATCACCTTTCCCTCCGACGTCAGCGTTCCCCTGATGAAGGACGTCAAGGCGCGGGCGCCGAGCGCGATCTGCGAGATGACGGCGACCAACACCCAGATCAATCTCCTGGTCAACCGGGTCAATCCGCCGTTCGACAATCCGGACATCCGCCACGCGATGTCGCTGGCGCTCGACCGCAAGGCCTTCAACACCATCCTGTTCGAGGGCAGTGCGCGGCTCGGCGGCGCGATGCTGGCGAAGCCGGAAGGCGAGTGGGGCATGCCGGCCGAGGTGCTGTCGACGCTGATGGGCTACAGCCCCGATACCGAAAAGAGCCTCACTGAAGCGCAGGCGATCATGCAGAAGCTCGGCTACAGCGACGCCAAGCCGCTGTCGATCAAGATCCAGACCCGCAATCTGCCGACCTACCGCGATCCGGCCGTGATCCTCGCCGACCAGCTCAAGAAGATCTACATCGTGGCCGAGCTGGATATTCTGGACACGCCGCGCTGGTACTCGCGGCTGCAGCGCAAGGATTATACGATCGGCCTCAACGTCACCGGCGTCAGCGTCGACGATCCCGACGGCAACCTGGTCGAAAACTATTCCTGCAACTCCGAGCGCAACTACACCCAGTATTGCAACGCCGACGTCGACAAACTGCTTGCCGCGCAGTCGCGCGAGCTCGACAAGGACAAGCGGAGGAAGCTCGTGTTCGACATCGAGCGCATCCTGGTCGACGATGCGGCGCGGCCGATCATCCTGCACTCATCGGCCGGCAATTGCTGGCAGCCCTATGTGCGGAATTTCCATCCGCACGACAACAGCCAGTACAACAATCTGCGCTTCGAGGATGTATGGCTCGACAAATGACAGATGCGTAGGGTGGGTAGAGCCAACGGGGCCGCGCGTAGCGCTGACCCGTTGGTTCCACCCATCCTACGACGCATCTACTCCTGTCCACGTCCCGCCGGCGCATCGACGAGGAACGCGTCGTCCACGGGCACGCCGAGCGCGGTGACCAGCCGGTTGGTCTCAGCGGCCATGCCGACGATCGCCAGCAGCTCGTGATACTCGGCCTCGGTCATGCCCTTGGCGCGGGCGGCCGCGGTGTGGGAATGAATGCAGTAGCTGCAGCCGTGGGCCACCGAGACTGCGACGTAGAGCATCTCCTTGACCTTCGGATCGAGCGCGCCCGGCGCCATCACCTCCTTGATGCTCTCCCAGGTTCGCCGCAAGGTTTTCGGATCATGCGCCAGCGCGCGCCAGAAATTGTTGACGAAGTCCGATTTGCGCGTGTTGCGGATATCGTCGAAGACGGCGCGCGCCTCCGTGGAAAGTTCGTTATCGGAGAGCAGTTTTACTGTTGCCACGGCTTCTCTCTTTGCACCGGTTTGAAACGACGGCGATCATAGCAGTTCAGGCTCCGATCAGGAGCCCAGAAAATCCAGCAGCGCCGCGTTGAACAGCACGGGATCCTGCAGGAAGGCGAAGTGGCTGGCATTGGGCAGGATCAGCAGGCCGGCGCCCGGAATGGTCGCGGCCATGTATTCGGTATGCTCGCGCTTGATGCCCTCGTCATACTGGCCGTCGGCGATCAGCACCGGCGCGCGGATTGCGCGGAGCTGCTCGTCGGTCCAATTCGGCTGGGTCTCCCACATTTTCTCGATCTGCTGCAGGAACTGGTCATATTCGCCCGGCGTCGGCGAGAGCCGCTCATACTCGGTCTTCGCCCGCGCGATGAATTGCGCGAAGGTCGGGTTCTTGTCGATGTCCGGCTTGAGGCCCGACGTCTGGGTATTGGCGCCGAACGCAAACACGCGGGTGACCCGATCGGGATGGCGCATCGCCATGTCCAACCCGATGATGGCACCGTCGCTCCAGCCGACGATCGCGGCCCGCGGAATCTGCAGATGATCGAGCAGGGCGACGACGTCGTCCGTCATCAGATCGTAGCCGAACGGCTGCGCGTTGCGGGTGCTGCGGCCATGGCCGCGGCTGTCGACGCAAATCACGCGATGCCGGCGCGCCACCTCCGGCACCTGCAGGCCGAAATAGTCGGAATTGGACAGCCCGCCATGGAGAAACACCACCGGGCTTCCTTCACCGGTCTCGACATGGAACAGGCTGATGCCGTTGATCTCGGCGCGTGCGCTGCGCCCTGCGATGGGCGGCGGCGTCGCCGGCAGCATCTGCCAGCGCTCGGCAGCTATGGCGTGCGGGATGCGCGCCAGGCCGAACAGCGCAGTTGCCAGAAAGAGACGTCGGTCCACGGTTCAATCTCCTCAATCGGACGCAGTGGTGCAGCGTCCACAGCTTGGCCGCCGATTGTGGAGGGATAAGGATTCCGGGCGCGTGCCAGGCGATCGCTCTAAAATGTGATCCCGGACGAGGGCAGGAAGGAAACGATCTACTGTCCGTGGAGTGAAGCGGGGCTCCGTCCGATCCCGCCGTTTCGCGGCAATGCGTGCGAGGAGCCAGCTTACCGACGCGATGCAATCGTGGTATGAAGTCGCACTGGAGGATCGCCCGACCGATCTGGCTCAACGGTGATCGGTCGGCGCGAACGATGCACCGCTCGTAGAGCGCACGGTCATGAAGCCGCTGCTGCTGTTCGTGCTTTCCATGGTTACCTTCGCGCGGGACGCGGCCGCAGAGGATGCGGAATGCGTCCGTGAGCGCGGTGCCATGATCGAAACCATCCGGGCCTATGCCCAGTCCGACGCCCGTGCCTTGGGACCGCAGGGCCTGTCGGAGCGGGTCCTTGAGGCCATGAAGCAAACGAAACGCCACCTGTTCATCGCCGAGCGATCTTGTTCCATCGCATACGTGGACGGGCCGGTCCCGATCGGACTCGGACAGACCATATCACAACCTTACATCGTGGCCTTGATGACCCAGTTGGCCGCGGTCGCGCCCGATCATGTCGTGCTCGAAGTCGGTACCGGTTCGGGCTACCAGGCCGCGATCCTTGCGCAGTTGGCGCGAAAGGTTTGCACCATCGAAATCATCCCGCAATTGGCCGAAGGCGCCGCGAAAACACTCAAGAAGCTCGCGTATGACAATGTGAGCGTCAGGCTCGGCGACGGCTATGATGGCTGGCCCGAATGCAGTCCCTTTGACGCCATCGTCGTGACCGCAGCGCTCGGGGAGGTGCCGCCGCCTCTGATCGAGCAGCTAAGAGTGGGTGGCCGGCTGGTGATGCCGGTAGGGGCCGGTTACAGCACTCAGCAACTCACGGTCGTCGAGAAGATCGCCCCCGGCAAGACGGCGACGCGCGCGGTCGCCCTCGTGCGCTTCGTACCCTTCACACGTTCAAATGATTAGCAGTTGCCGACCGTGGTCACCCTTCAAACGAAGGTTGGCGTTCAAACTTGACTCGGTAGGCTGGCCGCCAGCATGAGGAGGCGGCCGTTGAAAACTGCGCTCCCAAACAGTCTTGAGGCAGTCCGACTGGATACCCCGAACGTCCCGGGTGCGAGAACGTTTATCGTGTTGATGAACATGGCTCATCGAGCGCCCACCCCACATGAACACCGATTCAACAAGTTACGTGAAAAAGACCGATCTTCCTCGCACGCGAGCCGTTGAACGTTTGAATCGCCTCGGGAGTCGGCTGCAATAGGACCGTGCAACTCCTCTTCGCAAGATAGGCTTCGGCTTCCTGCGATAGATGCACATTTCCGAATTGGCCCGTGCCCAAAATCAGCTGCTTGCATCCGTCCTCGAAGACGAACTTCGCTTCGTCCTTCGAGACGATATGCGAGGTGCCGTAGTATTTCTTCGACAGCTTTTTCTTCCGTTTCGTCACTTCGCCGGACAGGCGAATGATCACGTCGTGTTCATAGGTCTTTCCGTCAATCGTGATACTGCCGAATGTGGTGCCTTCGATTTCCATGGCATGACCTCCTCATGATCGCGGCACAAAGCCCGGTTTCTTCCGCGGCAGACGAACCTGGTATCGAAGCATCATGGCCCAAAACAGTGCAGATATGCCTCCTTTCGATGAAGGATTGTGCTACCCGCGCACGGGTGTTGAAATCGCGACGGCCGCAATCGATCACGCCGCGCAGAGGCTCGTCGTGAAATCCGAAGCCGCTACGGAAGCTCGGATATCAGCTTGGTCCACTCCGCCTCGGGCCAGGCACGTGAGGTGCTGGTACGCACGTTTCCCTGAGAACCGATTGCAAGCGCGAATTTTGTGACGTGGTCGCCGAGAGGCGCTTCGGCGATGACAAGGATGTCATGCGCGCCGGAGGTAAGATAAACCTCCTTGAGCTCGACCCCGAATTTCTTAGCGAGCTCTTTCGCCGCCGCGCTGCGCTTGGGAGCATCCTTGACAGCCCGAATTCCCTGGTCGGTCCAGTTGATCGTCAATACGAATGTCGCCATGTCGTCCTCCAAGGGTTGCACATCCCTTGCTTGCCGCATACGCGCGGCAGGCCAACCTGCTCCATGTGGAAGTTGAGGTCGCGCCACAAAGGTCGGCGCTGCTTTCAGAATGCGATGCCTGCCGACGGCATGATCGCTGCCCGTTCCATCAAACGGCGACCTCGGCCCGTCCCGTCTTCACGGCAGCTCGTCACAGACTACGCCATATCGTGTGCTCGAAAAAGAGGACTCCGCATCGTCATCGGAGGCGCGGTGTCGACTCTAGGCGCCGCAGCAAGCGTTCGACACTACATCGACGGCCATCTGGTGCCGGTCAGGTGTGGGTGTAGTCGCCGGGCTTCAATCCGAGCGCCTTGACGGCGGCTTCCGGAAGCGGCCCCCACGCTTCGACGCTTTCATTCGGGGCCATCATGTCCGCAATAATCGCCGTGGCCTTGGCCGGATCCCCTTCAGCCACGAAGAAGACCGAGCGAACCGGCGGGCCGCCGTCCAACGGCGCAGTTGTTACCAGGACAACCTGACCATTTGCCATGCTCTCATATACCGCTATCGCGGTGCGGTTTCCACGATCGCGTCAGTCGATCTCCGTTAACCTGGTATTGCGTCGTCCCAGCACGAACACCAAATGATCGACATGGGAGGCGGGATCGCTCCAGGAGTGAGAGCGTGGCCAGCAAAAGGGCAAACGAAGAGCTCCCCGTGATTGCGCGCTTTGAGGTGCGCCGCCGCAATTGCCTCGCGCCGGACGGTTCGGCGGTCCGGCCGCTGCCCGCCTTCGCCGCTGATGCCAAGCTGCTCGTCGAGCTTTACCGGTCCATGGTGCTGCTGCGCCTGTTTGATCGAAAGGCTGTTGCATTGCAGCGCACCGGTCGGCTGGGAACCTATGCCGTTTCGCTGGGCCAGGAGGCGGTATCGGTCGGAGTAGCGAGTGCGATGCGGGAAGAGGACGTCCTGCTACCCTCCTATCGCGACAATGGCGCGTTGCTCTGGCGTGGTGTCAGGCTGGAGGAGATATTGCTGTTCTGGGGCGGCGACGAACGGGGCAATCAATTCTCCGGTCCAGTCCACGATTTCCCGTTTTGCGTTCCCGTCGGATCGCAGGCGCCGCATGCCGCGGGCGTCGCCTATGCCTTGAAGCTGCGCAAGGAGCCGCGTGTCGCCGTATGTCTGTTCGGCGACGGCGCCACCTCGAAAGGCGATGTTTACGAGGCAATGAATTTTGCCGGCGCACACAAATTGCCGGTTGTGTTCGTCGCCACCAACAATCAATGGGCCATATCGGTACCGTTGCGGCTTCAGACCGGTTCTGAAACGCTGGCGCAGAAGGCCATCGCCGCAGGCTTCAGCGGCGAGCAGGTGGACGGGAATGACGTGGTGGCCATGCGCGCCGCCGCCGAGGAAGCCATTGCCGCTGCTCGCAACGGCACAGGCCCTCGCTTCATCGAAGCGGTCACCTACCGGCTCGGCGATCACACGACCTCCGATGATGCATTGCGCTATCGCTCGCCTGAAGAAGTCCAGGCGCATTGGAAGGAAGAGCCGCTTGCGCGCTTCCGGTCATATCTCGTGGGCCAGAAGATGTGGACCAAGGCGGACGAGGAGCGGCTTGCCGCCGAGTGCCATGAGCGCATCGAGGCGGCGGTCGAGTGCTATCTGTCAACGCCGCCGCGCCGACCCGAAACCATGTTCGACAACCTTTATGCCGATCTGCCCGAGACGTATGTCGCGCAGCGGCACGAACTCGCGGGAGAGGACGATGCCTGAGGTCACGTTGGTCGAAGCCATCAATCTGGCGCTCGGCCGCGCGATGGAGGATGATCCCGATGTGGTCGTGCTTGGCGAAGATGTCGGCCTCAATGGCGGCGTGTTCCGCGCCACCGTGGGCTTGCAAGAGCGCTTCGGTTCGGAGCGCGTTCTCGATACGCCGCTTGCCGAACTCCTGATCAGCGGGCTCTGCGTCGGCATGGCGGCGCAGGGGCTGAAACCCGTCGGCGAAATCCAGTTCATGGGATTTCTCTACCCCTGCCTCGATCAACTGGTGAACCATGCATCCCGAATGCGCAACCGGACCCAGGGACGGCTCACCTGTCCGATGGTTCTGCGCACGCCGCATGGCGCGGGAATCCGTGCACCCGAGCATCATTCCGAAAGCACCGAGGCGATGCTGGCCCACATACCCGGCTTGCGTGTGGTCATGCCTTCGTCGCCGGACCGCGCCTATGGACTTCTGCTCGCCGCGATCCGCGATCCCGATCCCGTGGTGTTTCTGGAACCGACGCGGCTCTACCGCGCGGCGAAAGGCGAGGTCGAGGATAATGGCGAAGCCTTGCCGCTGGATCTCGCCTTTGTCCTGCGGGAAGGTCGCGACGTCACGCTGATCAGCTGGGGCGCGATGGTGAAGGAAACGATGGCCGCCGCCGAAGCACTTTCTGCCGAGCGCATTGCTGCCGAGGTCATCGATCTCGCCACCCTCAAGCCCTATGACGAAAATACCGTGCTTGGTTCGGTCGCAAAGACCGGACGCTGCGTCATCGTGCATGAGGCGGCGCACACCGGCGGATTTGGCGCGGAGATCGCAGCCCTGGTCGCCGAGCGCGGCCTGTCCTCCCTGCTTGCACCCGTGATCCGCGTCACCGGCTACGACACGATCGTGCCGATGGCGCGTCTTGAGCAACACTACATGCCTTCGGTCGAACGCATCGTGACCGCAGCCCGGAAGGCATGCCAGTACAACTGAACTCCAACGGACCTGTCCCATGCGCCAGTTCATGTTGCCGGATCTTGGCGAGGGTCTTGAAGAAGCGGAAATCGTCACCTGGTACGTCAACGAAGGCGACCACGTCGTCACCGACCAGCCGCTCGTTTCTGTCGAGACCGACAAGGCGGTGGTCGAGATACCGTCGCCGTCGAGCGGACGCATCGCGCACCTGTTCGGCGCCAAGGGCGACATCGTGAAGGTCGGCGCGCCGCTCGTGGAGTTTGCCGAGGGTGCCGAGCAGGACACCGGCACGATTGTCGGCGAGCTCGCTACAGGCGAGGAGCAGCCGGCGGCCGCTACCCGTTCTGAGTCGCCTGCGCGGCCGGACGCTCAAGCATTTCCGGCGGTGCGTGCACTCGCACGCAAGCTCAACGTCGCGCTTGATCTCGTCGAAGCGACGGGGCCGGGCGGCACCATCACCCGGGCCGATGTCGAGCGGGCTGCGAAGCGGATGTCTCACAGCGGGCCGGCTGAGCCCCTGCGCGGTTTGCGGCGCGCGATGGCCCAGCGCATGGCGGCTGCGCATGCCGAAATCGTCCCTGCCACAGTCACTGATGAAGCCGATATCGAGGATTGGCGGCAGGGCGAGGATGTGACGATCCGGCTGGTGCGCGCCATCGCCGCCGCCTGCAAGGCTGAGCCTGCGCTCAATTCCTGGTATCATTCCGACACTGCAGAGCGGCGTCTGATCGAACGCATCGATCTCGGTATCGCCGTCGACACCGGAGGCGGCCTCATCGTTCCGGTGTTGCGCAACGTCGCGGAGCGGAGCGTAACGGACTTGCGGGCGGGACTCGACCGCCTGCGGGCTGACGCAATCGCGCGCTCGATACCCCCGGAAGAGCTGCGCGGTGCGACGATCACGCTGTCGAACTTCGGAATGATCGGTGGCCGGTTCGCCAATCTGGTCATCGTGCCGCCGCAGGCGGCAATCATAGGCGCCGGCCGGATTTCGAATCGGGTGATCGCACACCGGGGGCAGCCTGCAGTCAGACGCGTGCTGCCGTTGTCGCTCACCTTCGACCATCGGGTGGTGACGGGCGGCGAAGCTGCCCGCTTCCTGGTCGTCCTCAAGTCCGACCTCGAACTGACCTCGTGAGCCACCCAGTTCTGCGCCGCGCATCGCGGAGGCGGCTTACGACTGCGTCTGGCTCTGCCACTGCCCGGGACGCCCGGCCTGGTCGACCTTGACGGCAACCGTCAGCGTTTCGTTGCCGCCGCCGTAGCGGGTGCCGCGCACCGGCGCGGCGCCGAGATAGTCGAGGCCGATCGCGACGCGGGCGTGGGCGTCGGTGGTGCAGATGCCGTTGGCGGCATCGAAGCCGACCCAGCCGAGATCGGGCACGAACGCCTCGGCCCAGGCATGGCCGGCCTGCTGGTTGACCATGCCGTCGGAGCGCAGGAAGTGGCCGGAGACGAACCGCGCCGGCACGCCGCCGGCGCGCGCGCAGGCGATCAGGATGTGCGCGTAGTCCTGGCAGACGCCGCGCTTCAGCGCGAACGCCTCGGAGGCCGAGGTCGCGCTGGTGGTCGGATCCTCGTCGAAGGTCATATGCTCGTAGATCTGCACCATCAGCGCGTGCAGAAAGCCGAGCACGTCGCCGTCGGCTTCCGCGCGCAAATCACGCACGAACGTCGACATCGCCGGGTTGAGATCGGTGAGTGGCGTCGGGCGCAGGAATAGGCTCGGCGGAAACCGCTCGTCGCTGCCGCGCAGCACGCCGCCGGTGTCGTGGGTCTCGATCAGGCCTTCGCAGTGGATGGTGAGGTCGGTGATCGGTCCATGCGTGAGCACATGAGTGAGGTTGCCGAACGCGTCCTCATGGCTGTCGAGTCGGGAATCGGTCGAGACGTCGATCTGCCAGTCCGCGACATACTGCCCGTCATGGCTGCCCGGCGTCATCCGCAGGATCTGGATCACGTTCGAGGCCGCCGGCTCGTAGCGATAGGTGGTGGTATGGGCTATCCGCAGGCGCATGGCACCAGGTCCGAATTGAAGGCAGCGGCGACGTAGTCGCTACATCAGATACTGCTTGGCGATGATTTCGCCCAGCCGCGAGTTATCCGCAAGGAATTCCTGGATGAACTCGTGCACGCCGTGCTGGAAGATATCGTCCATATGGCTGTGTTCAAGCCGGTTCCGGATGCCGCGGGCGTGGCGCTGGGCGGCGCCCTGGCGGCCATAGGCGACCCCGATCTGGTCGAGATTGCGCACCAGATTGCTGTAGCAGCTGGCAAGCGACCGCGGCAGCGTGTCGTTGAGGATCAGCAAGTCGGCGATCAGCCAGGGTTTCAGGGTTTCCCGGTAGACCCAGTGATAGGCCGTGGTCGCCGACACCGAGCGCAGGATCGAGGTCCACTGGTAGTAGTCCAGGGGACCGCCGACATGCTCCTCCTCGGGCAGCAGCACGTGGTACTTCACGTCGAGAATGCGCGCGGTGTTGTCGGCGCGCTCGAGATGCACCCCGAGCCGCGAGAACCAATAGGCGTCGTTGCGCAGCATGGTCCGGTAGGCCGAGCCGTCGAAGCGCAGCGAGGTCTCCTGCACGAAGCGGAGAAATTTGGCCAGTTCCTCGCGGTTGGCGGGCGCCTTGTTCCAGACCGCCTGCAGTTCGATCCAGGCCGAGTTGATGGTGTCCCACATCTCCGACGTCAGCGCGGTGCGCACCGAGCGCGAGTTCAGCCGCGCGGCCTCGATGCAATTGCGGATCGAGGAAGGGTTTTCCGGCGAGAACGAGAGGTATTCGACGACGCTCTCCGCGTTGGCTTCCTTGTAGTGGTTGTAGAAATTCGCACCGACCCCGGCGGTCAGCAGCGCGGAATCCCACTCATTGGTCTTGCCGATATAGGCCGCCGGCAGCGCGGTGACGCGCAAGGTCGCGTCGATGGTGCGTGCAAGGTATTCGGCGCGCTCGACATAGCGGGCCAGCCAGAACAGGTTTTCGGCGGTGCGCGACAGCATCCGGCAATCCTCACAAAGCGTGACGCATTTCGAGTTCACCTCCCCCTGAAAGGGGGAGGTCGGCGCGCAGCGCCGGGTGGGGGTCTTCTCTCCATTCGGCGTATGCGGCCGACCCCCATCCCGACCTTCCCCCTTGCAGGGGGAAGGGGTACTTCCGTGCCAAGCTCTGCTTCAAATCACTCACTCAATATCCAGGTGTCCTTGGTGCCGCCGCCCTGGCTCGAATTGACCACGAGCGAGCCTTCCTTCAGTGCCACCCGGGTGAGACCGCCGGGCACGATGGTGGTGTGGCTCGAGCCGGTCAGCACGAACGGGCGGAGGTCGACATGGCGCGGCGCCAGCCCCTTGTCGGTGCAGGTCGGGCAGGTCGACAGCGCCAGCGTCGGCTGCGCGATAAAGCCCTCCGGCTCGCGCTTGAGCTTGTCGCGGAACGCCTCGATGGTCGCCTTGGTGGCGGCGGGGCCGATCAGCATGCCGTAGCCGCCGGAGCCGTGCACCTCCTTGACGACGAGGTCGGCGAGGTTGTCGAGCACATAGGACAGATCCTGCGCCTCGCGGCAGCGCCAGGTCTGCACGTTCTTCAGGATCGGCTCCTCGCTGAGGTAGAATTTCACGATGTCGGGCATGTAGGAGTAGATCGCCTTGTCGTCGGCGATCCCGGTGCCGACGGCGTTGGCGAGCGTGATGTTGCCGGCGGCATAGGCCGACATCAGGCCGGGCACGCCGAGCGCGGAATCCGGCCGGAAGGTGAGGGGATCGAGGAAGTCGTCGTCGACGCGGCGGTAGATCACGTCGACCCGCTTCAGCCCCTCGGTGGTGCGCATGAACACCTCGTCGTTCTTGACGATGAGGTCGCGGCCCTCGACCAGCTCGATGCCGAGCTTGTCGGCGAGGAACGAGTGCTCGTAATAGGCCGAGTTGTAGACGCCCGGCGTCATCAGCGCGACCGTCGGCTCGGCCGAGGCACTGTGCGGCGCCACCGAGCGCAGCGCCGAGAGCAGTTCGTCCGGATAGCGCTCCACCGGGGCGACGCGGTGGCGGGCGAACAGGTCCGGAAACAGCCGCATCATGATCTCGCGGTTTTCCAGCATGTAGGACACGCCGGACGGCGTGCGCGCATTATCCTCCAGCACGATGAAGTTTTCGGCGTCGGTGCGGATGATGTCGATGCCGGCGATATGGACGTAGATGTCGTGCGGCACGTCCTGGCCGTTCATCTCCGGCCGGAACACCGGGTTCTGGAAGATCAGGTCCTCGGGGATGATGTCGGCGCGCAGGATGTCGCGGCCGTGATAGATGTCCTTGAGGAACAGGTTGAGCGCGAGCACGCGCTGCTTCAGGCCCGTTTCCAGCAGCGTCCATTCGCTGGCCGACATGATCCGCGGGATCACGTCGAACGGGATCAGCCGCTCCTGGGCTTCGGCGTCGCCATAGACCGCGAAGGTGATGCCGATCCGCCGGAACAGCAGTTCGGCCTCCTGGCGGCGATATTCCAGCGCATCCGGCGGCGTCTCCTTGAGCCAGCGGGACAGCTCCTGGTAGGCCGGGCGCAGATCCTCGCCGAGGCCGTTCATCTCATCGAACGCAGCTGCCATAAGTCTCGACTGCCCTCCCAAGCCACGTGACACAGTGCATGAGTTGAGGTGTGGGTAGCAAGGGGCGGGCCAGCGCGATATGCATTGGCCTGTGGCATCTGCCGGGGGATAGCTCGGCGAGCTGCCCGAAAAACCGGCTGAGCTCTGCTTAATTCGGCGGCAAAATCCCGTGACATCAAGCCGTTGGATCGGCAAAGTCAGGGGGCAAGTTAAGGAAATGAGACCATGAGCGAGATCGTCACGGCAGGGCTTCTGGTGATCGGCGACGAGATCCTGTCCGGCCGGACCAAGGACAAGAATATCGGCTTCATCGCCGAATACCTGACCAACATCGGGATCGACCTGAAGGAAGTCCGCGTCGTCGCCGACGAGGAGGCCGACATCGTGGCCGCCCTTGATGCGCTGCGGCATAGATACACCTATGTCTTCACCACCGGCGGCATCGGGCCCACCCATGACGACATCACCGCCGACAGCGTGGCGAAAGCGTTCGGGGTCGACATCCACCATCACCCCGAGGTGGTGGCGCGGTTCAGGGAGCGCTGGAGCGGACAGGACCTCAACGAGGCCCGGCTGCGTATGGCGCGTGTGCCCGACGGCGCCGAGCTGATCCAGAGCGCGACCATTCTGGCGCCCGGGTTCAAGCTCGGCAATGTCATCGTGATGGCCGGCATCCCCAGCATCATGCAGGCGATGATGGACATCGTGGCGCCGACCCTGAAATCCGGCGTGCGGATGCTGTCGGATTCGGTGCGGGCCGATGCGCGCGAAGGCGATATCGGCGGTCCGCTGCGGGCGATCGCGCTGGCGCATCCTGACACCATCATCGGCAGCTATCCGTTCCAGGACGAGAACCAGAAGCCGAACACCAATCTGGTGGTGCGCTCGCGGGATCCGGACAAGCTGGCCGCTGCGATGGCGGAGGTGAAGGAGATGCTGAAGCAGCTGCATGCCGCGCAGAACAAACCGGCGGTGGGTTGATATGGCCGATAAGCCTTCCGATCAGATCGCACAGGAGCGCGCCGGCCGGCCGTTTCCGGTCTCATGGGATCAATTCCACCGCGATTGCCGGGCGCTGACCTGGCGGCTCAATGAGGTCGGGCCGTTCCATGCGGTGATTGCGATCACGCGCGGCGGGCTGGTGCCAGCCGCGATCGTGGCGCGCGAACTCGGCTTGCGCGTGATCGACACGGTCTGCATCGCCAGCTACGACCACGACAAGCAGGGTGACCTGAAGGTGCTCAAGGGCATTTCGGAGCAAACAGCAAAACTCGGCGGCGGCACCGGCAAGGGTCTTCTGATCGTCGACGACCTCGTCGACACCGGCAAGACCGGCAAACTGGTCCGCGAGCTGCTGCCCGACGCGCATTTTGCGACCGTCTACGCCAAGCCGAAGGGACGCCCGCTGGTCGACACCTACATCACCGAGGTGTCGCAGGATACCTGGATCTACTTCCCGTGGGACACCGCGCTGTCGTTCCAGCCGCCGATCCGCGACGGCGCGGCCTAGAGAGTCACCTCGCCCCGCTTGCGGGGAGAGGTCGGATCGCATGCAGCGAAGCGGAATGCGATCCGGGTGAGGGGGACTCACCGCGAGCCCAATGCTCACCGACCTTGCGGAACGCCCCCTCATCCCGACCTTCTTCCCGCAAGCGGGGAGAAGGAGAAAACAAGATGCCCCTGCAAAACCGCGTCACACCGACCGGCGAGATCGTCGCCACAGAACATCGCGGCACCTTCACCGGCAATCGCGGCATCATCCATGATCCCGCGACGCGGACGCTGCTAAACAAGCGTTGGTCGACGCCGGCCTGGCTCACCTGTGTCTGCGAGTTCAGGGGACGGCGACGCGAGGTGATGAGCCGGCAAAGCTGGACCGAGCTGTTCTTCCTCGACGAGGCCACTGCGTTTGCGGCGGGGCACCGGCCCTGCTTCTACTGCCGCCGCGACGATGCAAAACGGTTTCGTGCCGCCTGGGAGACGGCCAACGGCGTCAGCGATCTCAAGGTCAAGGCGATGGACGCGGTGCTGCATGCCGAACGGCTCGATCGCCGCAACAAGCGGCTGCATCCGCTGCCGATGCCGCTGCATCAATTGCCCGATGGCACGATGGTGCAGGCGGACGGGCAGAGCTATCTCGTCGTTGATGGTGCCACGCTGCGTTGGTCGTTCGCGGGCTACAGCCGGGCTGATGTAACGGACGACGTCATGCTGTTGACGCCGCCCTCGACGGTGCGGGCGTTTCAGGCCGGCTACCGGCCGGTGCTGCATCCGAGTGCTGCACTTTAGGCTCTGCGCTTTAGGCTCCCTCTCCCCGTTCTTTACGGGGAGAGGGGCGGGGTGAGGGGGCTGGCCCCGCATGCTCCGTTGACGGATGGATTTTCGGAGACTCCCCCTCACCCGAAATTCAAGCTTCGCTTGAATTTCGACCTCTCCCCGCAAGCGGGGAGAGGTGCAGCGCGACTACGCCAGCTGCTGCCGCGCCAGCTTTGCGCCGGCGCCGAGCGCGACCAGCTTCGCTTCCGCGATGTCCCGCCGCATCGGCGCCATGCCGCAATTGGTGGTCGCGATGATGTTGCTCTTCGGCACGAATTTCGACACGGCCTCGATCACCTTGACCACGTCCTCCGCAGTCTCGACCTCGTCGCTGGCGACGTCGATCACGCCGGCCTGCACGATCTTGCCGGGCAGCGCCGCCAGCAATTCCAGCGGCACCTTGGAATTGCGGCACTCGATCGCGACCTGCTGGATCGCGCTCTTGTCGATCACCGGAAACGTCTCTTCGTACTGCCGCCACTCGCCGCCGAGCGTCTGTTTCCAGTCGGTGTTGGCCTTGATGCCGTAGCCGTAGCAGATGTGAACCGCGGTGGCGCAGGTCAGTCCCTCGGCGGCGCGCTCCAGCGCCTTGATGCCCCAGTCGCGGACCTCGTCCATGTAGACGTTGAAGGCGGGCTCGTCGAACTGGATCATGTCGACGCCGTCGGCCTGCAGCGCCTTGGCTTCCTGGTTCAACAGCTCGGCGAAGGCGAACGCCATCTTGACGCGGTCGCCGTAATACTGGTCGGCGATGGTGTCGATGATCGTCATCGGGCCGGGCAGGGTGAACTTCAGCCTGTTCGTCGTATGGGCGCGCGCGACCCGCGCCTCGCTTTCATGGACGCGGCCCTTCAGCTGCAGCGGCGCCACCACCTGCGGCACCATGGCTTTGTAGCGGTCCTTGCGGATGCCCATCTCGACCTTGTGGGCGAAGTCGATGCCCTCGATCTTTTCCAGGAAGCCGTGCACGAAATGCTGGCGAGCCTGCTCGCCCTCGGTGACGATGTCGACGCCGGCATCCTCCTGCAGCTTGACCGCGAGCATGGTGGCGTCGCGCTTGGCGCGGACGAGCTCGGCGCCCACCGACCTCCAGGGCGCCCACAGCACATTCGGCTCCGCCAGCCATTCCGGCTTGGGCAGGGATCCGGCGATCGTGGTTGGAAACAGCATGGGAGCCTCCCGGACGGTTCGGATTGAGCGCCTGTCTGCCATGTCCTATGCTCGCCGTACAGAACAACAAAAATCTGTGTGACGGGGAATAAAAACGCCGATGATCGACCTGCACTACGCGCCGACGCCGAACGGCTGGAAAATCTCGATCATGCTGGAGGAACTGGGGCTGCCCTACACGGTCATCCCGGTGAACATCCGCGCCGGCGAGCAGTTTCGCCCCGAGTTCCTGGCGATCAGCCCGAACAACCGAATTCCTGCGATCGTCGACCATGCGCCCGCCGACGGCGGCGGGCCGTTCTCGGTGTTCGAGACCGGCGCGATCCTGATCTATCTCGCCGACAAGACCGGGCGCTTCCTATCCAAGGAGTTGCGTGCGCGTTCGACCGTCATCCAATGGGTGATGTGGCAGATGGGCGGGCTCGGGCCGATGCTCGGCCAGCACGGCCATTTCGCGCTCTATGCGGCGGAGAAGATTCCCTACGCCATCGAGCGCTACCGCGACGAGACGGCGCGGCTCTACGGCGTGCTCGACCGCCAGCTCGGCAAGACCGGCGCCTATATCGCCGGCGGCGATTATTCGATTGCCGACATCGCCTGCTTCCCCTGGACCATGACCCACAAGGCGCAGGGCTTTACCCTCGACGACTTCCCGAACATCAAGCGCTGGTACGCCATCGTGCGCGCGCGCCCGCAGGTGCAGGCCGGGCTTGCGATCGGCAAGTTCGTCAAGGAGCCGTTCGACGAGGAGTCGCGCAAGAACATGTTCGGCGCGAGGGCGAAGGAGTTGAGTGGAAAAACGGAAGTACCGTCATCCTGAGGTGCGAGCCTCTTCGGCGAGCCTCGAAGGATGAATCGGCCCGGCTGGTGGCCGTCGATCCTTCGAGGCTCGCAAGAGCTCGCACCTCCAGCGACAAAGGCAAAGCCTTTGCGCGGGGATGGCGGAGATGCAGCACTGCAAACACGATAAAAGGAAACGCCATGATCGAATTCTTCTTCGACTGCTCCAGCCCCTGGACCTATCTCGCCTGGCACAACATCCAGCCGCTGGCGAAGGAATTTGGCACGGCGATCAGCTGGCGGCCGATCCTGGTCGGCGGCATCTTCAACACCGTCAATCCGTCGGTCTATGCGCAGCGCGAGACGCCGGTGCCGCTGAAGGCGCGCTACATGAAGAAGGACCTCGGCGACTGGGCCCGCTCGGCGGGGCTCGCGATCAAGATGCCGCCGACGGTGTTTCCGGTGAACAGCGTCAAGGCGATGCGCGGCTGCATCTGGCTCGGCAACGAGGCGATGGTGCCGTTCGCCCGCGCCGTGTTCGAGGCCTATTGGGGCGACGACAAGGACATCTCGCAGGACGCGGTGCTGGGCGAGATCTGCGCCAAGGTCGGGATCGATCCGGCGAAGTTTTTTGCCGGCATCGGCGATCAGGCGATCAAGGATCAGCTCAAGGCCAACACCGACGAGGTGATGGCGCGCGGCGGCTTCGGCTCGCCGACCATCTTCATCGGCAAGACCGACATGTATTTCGGCAACGACCGCCTGCCGCTGATCCGCGAGGCGTTGGCCCGCAGCAAGGCGAGCGCCGCCTGATGCCGAAAGCCGTCGTTTGCCGCGAGCTCGGACCGCCCGAGCGATTGCAGCTTGAGAGCTTTGCTTCGGCGCCGCTGAAGCCGGGCGAGGTGCGGGTCGCGATCCGCGCCGCCGGGATCAATTTCCCCGACATCTTGATGGCTGCGGGCGAGTATCAGCTCAAGCCGCCGCTGCCGTTCACCCCGGGCTCGGAAGCATCAGGCGATGTCGTCGAGGTCAACGAGGCCGCGGGCGTCGCCGTCGGCGACAAGGTGATCGTCAAGATGCGCTTCGGCGCCTATTGCGACGAGACGGTGGCGACGCCTTCGCAGCTCGTGCCGGTGCCCTCGACCTTCGACTATGCGGAGGGCGCGACGTTTCTGGCCGCGCATGGCACCGCCTATCACGCGCTGATCGACCGCGGCCAGATCAAGCCGGGCGAGGTGCTGCTGGTGCACGGCGCCGGCGGCGGCGTCGGGCTCGCCGCCGTCGAGATCGGCAAGCTGCTCGGCGCCACCGTGATCGCGGCCGCCTCGAGCGAGGAGAAGCTCGCGATCGCCAAGGCGCGCGGCGCGGATCATCTCGTGCTTTACGCGCGCGAGCCGTTCCGCGACGCGGTCAAGCGCCTCACCGACGGCCGCGGCGCCGACGTCGTGTTCGATCCAGTCGGCGGCGAAGTGTTCGAGAACTCGATGCGCTGCATCAACTGGGGCGCGCGAATCCTGGTGGTCGGTTTCACCGGCGGCATCGGGCTGGCACGGACCAATCTCCTGATGATTAAGGGCGCCAGCGTGCTCGGTGTCCGCGCCGGCGAGGCGGTGCGGAAAGACCCCGCGCTCGGCGAGGTCAGGATCAAGGCGCTCAGCGAGTGGGCCGAGGCCGGCAAGGTCCGGCCGAACATCTCGCACCGCCTGCCGCTGGAGGATTTTGCGAGGGCGATGCGGCTGCTTATCGAGCGCAAGGCGATCGGGCGCGTGGCGCTGATCACTCGGTAGAAGTACGTATATTGCGCGCGCTATGCGCATCGCGTGCTCAAAACTTGAGCCGCGGTGCCCAAAGGCTTTTTTACCAATCGGCCGTACTCATGATTCAACGGGAATTTTGAATCATGTTGAAAAACACCAGGATACTTTATCGTATTGCCTTTTCCGCTCTGCTGCCTCTGATCGCCTTCGCTGCACTGGCGATCTACGACATCTCGGCGAAGTGGTCCGTGCGAGCCGACATCGCCCAAATGCAGCCGATCGCCGAGGGCGTCGGCAAGCTTAGCCGCCTGGTGCATCAGCTGCAGCGCGAGCGCGGCCTGTCGTCGGCCTATCTCGCCAGCAAGGGCGCTCAGATGCGAACGGAGCTCGGCGAACAGCGCAAGCATACCGACGCCGAGCGGGCGGTCGCCGCGCCGGTGCTTGCGGACCTGAAGCGATCGGGAACCGTGGAACTTGCCGCGGCTGCGCAGGCCGCGCAGGACGGCCTCGACAAGCTCGAGCCCCGTCGCACCGAGATCGATGCTCTCGCCATCGCGCCGCCCGCCGCGGTGGGCTATCTCACCGACACGATCGGCCGGCTGATCACGGTGATCACCGGTATCGCGAAGCTCAGCAGCGATGACGAAATCTCGAAGTCGATTGCAGCTTACGCCAATTTGATCGAGGGCAAGGAGCGCGCCGGGCAGGAGCGTGCGGCGGTTGCCGGCGGTATTGCGGCGGGCCGCTTCGAACCTCAACTCTACGTGCGTGCTATCGGTCTCGCCGCTGCGCAGGAAGGCTTCTTCAGCGCGTTCCGCGCAGTGGGCACACGCCAGGCGCGCGAGCTGTTCAGCGGGACGATGTCAGGTCCGGCGATCGATACGTTCAACGCCATGCGCAGGACCGTGGAGCAGGGCGGGCTCGTCGGCGACTTCAAGTCGCTCGACAGCAAGTCGTGGTTCGACGCCGCCACGGTCCGGATCGACATGCTCAAGAGCGTCGAGGATGGCCTGGCCGCTGAGTTGGCGCGCCTGATGACGGACAAGAAGGAAGAGGCGACGATGAGCCTCGACCTGGTTGCCGGCATGATGCTGCTGGCTTTGCTGCTGGGATCATTGGCGGTGCTGGCGATGGCACGCAGCATCACTGGCCCGATCAACACGCTGGCATCCAACATGACCGGGCTCGCGGAAGGGCGCCTCGATCTGCAGGTCGGCGCCACCGACCGTGGCGACGAGATCGGCGTGATGGCGCGCGCCGTGCAGTTTTTCAAGGAAAGCATGATCCGCGCGGCCGAGCTCGCCGCGAAGGACGCCGAGGCCGTCAACCAGCGCACGGCCCGTGCCGCGCGCGTCGGTGACCTGACTGACCGGTTCCACGACGATATCGGTGTCGTCATCGACTCCGTGATCACGGCGTCGTCGCAGCTCGAAGCGACAGCTGCGCAGATGAGCAAAAGTGCCGACATCACCAGCAGTCAGGCGGCAAGCGTCGCCGAAGCGACGCATGCGGCGTCCGGCAACATGCAGACCGTCGCCGCAGCGACCGAGGAGTTGTCGGGCTCGGTCAGCGAGATCGGGCGTCAGGTGACGCAGTCGGCGCAGATTGCGCAGCGGGCGGCGGCCGACGGGCGGCGCACCAACGAGACGGTGCAGGGCCTTTCCGCCGCTGCGGAGAAGATCGGTGACGTCGTCAAGCTGATCAGCGAGATCGCCAGCCAGACTAATCTTCTGGCGCTCAATGCCACGATCGAAGCGGCCCGTGCCGGCGACGCCGGCCGCGGCTTCGCAGTGGTCGCCGCCGAAGTCAAGACACTGGCGGAGCAGACCGCCAGGGCGACCGACGATATCCGCGCGCAGATCGGCGCAATCCAGATGACATCAGGTGACGTCGTCACCGCAATCCGCGGCATGACGGCCACGATCGACGAGATCAACGAGATCGCCTCGTCGATCGCCAGCGCCGTGGAAGAGCAGGGCGCAGCGACCCAGGAAATCGCCCGCAACGTGCAGCACGCGGCCGAGGGAACCGGCGACATCTCGGCCAATATCAGCGTGGTCACGGGCTCGGCGAACGAATCCGGGCGGGCCGCCAGCCGGGTGCTCGGCGCGTCGGAAGAGCTGTCGCTTCAATCGGCGCGGATGCGAAGCCAGGTCGAGAGCTTCATCAACAGCATCAAGGCTGCCTGATCACCGCGCGTCTTTTGCAAACTGCCCGTCCCGCAGGAACGCGATCGTCTGCGCGATCGCGCCCCTATTGCGCACCAGCCAGGGATGCGAGCTGCGGATCACGATGTGATCGGCCATGCCGTCGAGTTTGGTGTTGGCCACTGACACCCGTCCGTCATGCGGCCGCGGCAGCATCACCGAGGTGATCGGATAGATCGAGCGGCTGCCGGCGATGATGCCGAGCGGATAGTCGGGTCGCGGCAGCAGCGCGGCGGTAGCGGCGTCGCGCAGCGTGCCGAGCTGTTGGCCGGCCGGGCCGAAGAAGGCGCGATAGGCGGAAAAATCCTTCAGGCGGTCGGCGATCTCGCTGCCGCCGTTCGGCGTGCCCAGCATCACGACGCGGCCGAGCCGCGGCGGGCGATGTCTTGCAAGATAGACGCGGGCGAGCAGACCGCCCATGGAATGGCAGACGAAATGCACCGCGCCGCCGCGGCCGTTCGCGAACAACTCGATCGCAGGATGGATGTCTTCGGCCAGCGCATCGAGCGGTTTGCGCCGGCTGTCATAGTCGAGGTTGAGGGTGGCAAAGCCTGCGGCCTCAAGCGCCAGCTCCATCCGGCGGAACGAGCGCGCCGTCCTGCTGATGCCATGCAGCAGGACGACGCCATCGGATGCAGACGCCTCGGGAGGCCGTTCGTTCACTTATACTCGCGCTCTGGCCACCACGGGAAATAGTCGGGCATGTCCGAGGAGACCTTGTTCTTGAACTGCGCCGGGCGTTTTTCCAGGAACGACACCACGCCTTCCTTGACGTCGTCGGAGCGGCCGCGGGCATAGATGCCGCGGCTGTCGACCTTGTGCGCCTCCATCGGATCGTCGGCGCCCATCATCCGCCACATCATCTGGCGGATCAACGCCACCGACACCGGTGCGGTCTTCGCCGCGAACTCCTTTGCGAGCGCGCGCGCCGTCGGCAGCAGATCGTCCGGCGGCACCACCTTGCTGATGAGCCGGCCGGCAAGCGCTTCCTGCGCCGGGAACACGCGGCCCGAGTAGCACCATTCCAGCGCCTGCGAGATGCCGACGATGCGCGGCAGGAACCAGCTCGAGGCGGCCTCCGGCACGATGCCGCGCTGCGAGAACACGAAGCCGAAACGCGCGGCCTCCGACGCGATGCGGATATCCATCGCAAGCTGCATGGTGACGCCGATGCCGACCGCCGGGCCGTTCACCGCGGCGATCACAGGCTTCAGGCACTTGAAGATGCGCAGCGTCACCTGGCCGCCGCCGTCGCGCACCTGCGGATCGCTGTAGTCGACGCTGCCGTCGGCATTGCGTTTGACCGGGCCGCGCCGCGCGTCGCGATCGAAGGTGTTGGCGCCGGAGGAGAGGTCGGCGCCGGCGCAGAAGCCGCGGCCGGCGCCGGTGACGATGATCGCCCTGACGTCGTCGTCCTTGTCGGCCTTGTCGAACGCGTCGATCAGCTCCTGCTGCATCGTGGCGTTGAAGGCGTTGAGCTTGTCGGGCCGATTGAGCGTGATGGTGAGAATCTGCTCGGCGACCTCGTACTTGATCGTCTCATACGCCATGGGGATGATTTCCTCTCGGTTTTCTTGAATGGAGCGCGCAACGCGCGTCTCCATCCAGTTAACCCGGCAATGCATCCCTTGTGAAGAAGTCGGATGCGCGGTGTACCCCACGCATCGCGACTTGCGTTGAGGCGCTACTTCTTCGGCGGCGTCGGCCACGGCTTCTGCGGGCCGCGCAGGCCCTCGAATGCCTTGCCCATGCCGAGCACGCCGATGTCGTCGAAGCGGCGGCCGATGATCTGGACGCCGATCGGAAAGCCCTTCTTGTCGTAGCCGCCGTTGATCGACAGCGCCGGGTTCTCCGACATATTCCACGGCACGGTAAAGCAGATGTGCTCGAACGGCTTTGCCGGGTCGTTGAGCGGCGCGGCGAACTCCGCCGGGAAGTTCACCACCGGCGACACCGGCGAGATCACGTAGTCGACGTCGCAGAACAGTTTTGCGGCGGCGGCGCGGATCGCCATCGTGGTGTTGAAGCCGCGCACCACGTCGACGCCTGAGAGCTTTGCGCCGGCCTCGGCCCAGCTGAAGATGTAGGGCAGGGTCTTCTCGCGCTCGGCCTGCGACAATTTCGACAGCTCGTCCCAGGTCCGCGCCCGCCAGAAATGGTCGAGCCCCCCGAGGATCTCCGGCGTCATGATGCCGTCGATCTCGGTCACCACGGCGCCGCCGGATTCGAACGCCTTGGCCGCCTTGACGACGACCTCGCGGACTTCCTTCTCGACCTTCTGGCCGGCGCCGGCGTCGAGCATCAGCCCGATGCGCAGCTTGCGCGGCGACTTCTCCAGTGCCTTCCAGTTCACCTCCAGCGCCGGCAGGCTCATGCCGTCGCGGCGGTCGGGACGCGACAGCACGCTCATCATCAGCGCGGCGTCGTCGACCGTGCGGGTCATCGGACCTGCGACGCGGCCGACATAGGGCGGGTCGATCGGCACGCGGCCCAGACTCGGCTTCAGCGCGACGAGGCCGCACCAGGCGGCCGGCAGCCGCACCGAGCCGCCGATGTCGGTGCCGAGATGCAGCGGGCCGTAGCCGGCGGCGCCGGCCGCACCGGCGCCGGCGCTGGAGCCGCCGGGGTTCTTGCTGACATCCCAGGGATTGCGGGTGAGCGGATGGAACGACGACAGCCCCGAAGACAGCATGCCGTAATCCGGCATCGTGGTCTTGGAGAAGATCACGCAGCCGGCCTCGCGCAACCGCGCCGCCGGCGGCGCATCCTTCTCGGCCGGCACGAGCTTGACGCTGGCGGCGCCCAGCGGCACCGGCTGACCCTTGGTCGCGACGTTGTCCTTGATGGTGGCGGGAACGCCATCGAGCGTGCCGGTCGGCTCGCTCTGCTGCCAGCGCTCGGTCGAGGCCTTCGCGACCTTCCGCGCGCCATCTGGATCGTAGAGGTAGAGCGCCTTGATGTGCGGCTCCCAGCTCGCGACCTGGGCGATGATCTCCTCCAGCACCTCCGACGGCGAGAACTGCTTGGCGCGATAGCCGGCCAGCAGGTCGGTGGCGGAGAGATCGTGCAGCGAAGTGATGGCGTCCTGCTTCGGCTTATGCATGGGCACCTACCGGCAGGCGTTTCTCGATGATGCGGGCGAACATGCTGGCGCCGATCGGCAGGATCTTGTCGTCGAGAACGTAGCCGGGATTGTGCACGGGCACGGAACCATCATGGCCGACCCAGAAATAGGCGCCGGGCACGGCCTGCATCATGTCGGCGAAATCCTCGCTGCCCATCTTGGGCGTCGAACGCGTGATCACCTTGGCCGGATCGACAACGGTGCGCGCGACTTCCTCGACGACGCGGGACTGCTCTTCCTGATTCACCAGCACGCTGAAGCCGTCGCGGATCTCGACCGAGATTTCGGCGTCATACGCCGCCGCGAAGCCGGCGGCGATTTCGCGCATGCGCTTGCGGATCAGCGCGCGGATCTCGTCGGAGAAGCAGCGCACCGTGCCGCACATCCAGGCGTCGCCGGGAATGACGTTGTAGGCCGAACCGGAGTGGATCTGCGTGATCGACAGCACCGCAGCCTGCAGCGGATCGACGTTGCGGCTGACGATCGACTGCAACGCCTGTCCGAGCGACATGGCGATCACGACCGCGTCCTTGGAGCGCTCCGGCATCGCGCCGTGCGCGCCGTAGCCCTGAATCCTGATGTCGAAGAAGTCGGCGGCGGCCATCGCTGGGCCGGGCAGGATCGCGATCTCGCCATGGTTGAGGTCGGGCGCGTTGTGCAGGCCATAGACCTCGTCGCAGGGGAATTTCTGGAACAGGCCGTCCTTGATCATGGCGCGGGCGCCGCCGAGGCCTTCCTCGGCCGGCTGGAAGATGAAATGCACGGTGCCGTCGAAATTGCGGGTCTCGGCGAGATAGCGCGCCGAGCCGAGCAGCATCGTGGTGTGGCCGTCATGGCCGCAGCCGTGGAAGCGGCCCGGGATGGTCGAGCGCCACTTCAGATTGGTGTTCTCCTCCATCGGCAGTGCGTCCATGTCCGCGCGCAGGCCGATCTTCTTGCCGCTCGTGCCCTTGCCCTTGAGCACGCCGACCACGCCGGTGCCGCCGAGGCCGCGGTGCACCTCGATGCCCCAGCTCGTCAGCTTGTCGGCGACGATGCCCGAGGTCCGCACCTCCTCGAACCCGATCTCGGGATGGGCATGCAGGTCCCGCCTGATCGCGGTGAGCTCGTCGGCAAAACTGTCGATGCGGTCAATGGTGGGCATGATCTCTCTATCCGTTGCTGCGTGATGGGGAGGAGGGTGTGAAGGCGGGGCCGTTCGGCTTGATGCGGATGCCGGGACGCAGATGCTTCCACGGCAGCGTCGCGGGATCGGCCGGCATCGGGCCGGGCGCGGCGCAGATCAACAGCTTCTCGGCGATCGGCTCGAAGTCGGCGCGGAAATGCACCGAGCTCTTGTTGACCAGGATTTTCTGCGCGGTCGGCTCGATGCCGACATAGCGGTACATCGCCTGGTCGGCGAGCTGAGCCTTGTAGGAGGCGACCACGACGCGAACGTCGCCG
The DNA here is from genome assembly GCF_900696085.1 of Bradyrhizobium ivorense. Lineage (GTDB taxonomy): Bacteria > Pseudomonadota > Alphaproteobacteria > Rhizobiales > Xanthobacteraceae > Bradyrhizobium > Bradyrhizobium ivorense. The sequence goes on along the minus strand of NZ_CAADFC020000004.1, from coordinate 939,488 downwards.
ATGCGCAAACAGGCCGACGGCCCCATGTCCATGTCGCGGCCGCCATAGAACGGCCCGGGCGCGATGAACTTGCCGTCCGAGAGTGTTTCGACGAGGAAGCTCTCGCGATATGGCGCATCGCCGGGCGTGCCGGACTTGCCGCCGAGCTCGAGCGTGACGGTCGCGCCTACGCCGGCTTCATGCGCCGCCTGCGCCGATTGCGGATCGCAGATCACGCCGGTGGCGCCGCTCGCTCCGTTGCGCACCAGCGCGCGCAGCATGCCGGTGGTATCGGACGTGCCGCCGGCGCCGGGATTGTCCTGGGTGTCGGCAATGACGATCGGTTTTGCTGCCGATCGCGCCAGCTCCATCGCGTACCTGATACCATCGTCGGGAGAATAGATGCGGCCGTCGAAATCGTCTTCATGGCCTTCGACCAGCGCGGCGACGCTGTCGGCCGCGGCATCCGCATCGGCCTGCGTGCGGCCATAGGCGAACACGCTCGGGCCGCAATCCCTGAAATCGGCGGCCGGGAAGCCAAACGCAAATGAAAGCGTCGGCACCGCCGCGCTCTCCAGCGCCGCGAGCTTCTGATAGATGCCCTTGGCCGGCTGGTCATTGGTGCATTGCCAGCTGATCGGGATCAGGAACGGCAACTGCCGGAACGCTTTTGCGAGCCGCTGTCCAGACTTGAGCAGCAAGGCAAGATGCCTGGCGCTGGCACGGCCGGTGTCGGCCATGTCGACATGCGGATAGGTGCGGTAGGCGATCAGCGCGTCGGCATGCGCGATCATCTCGGGCGAAACGTTCGCATGCAGGTCGAGGCTCGCGACCAGCGGCACATCCGGGCCGATCGCCTTGCGAACGCGGGCGAGGATCTCGCCTTCGCCGTCGTCAAGGTGCTCGGTCACCATCGCGCCGTGCAAATCGAGATAGACGCCATCGACCGCGCCGGCGGCGGCAATGCCGTCGACCATCTCGGTCACGATGCGCTCGAAGGCGTCCTTCGTCACATGCGCCGACGGGGTGGCGCCGGCGGCGACGGTGGGGACCAGCTCCCAGCCATGGGCCTCCGCCGTCTCGACGAAGCCGGCGAGACCGGCGTTGATCCGGCGCATCACCTTGAGCACGCCGGCGCCATGCGTCATCGCCGGCCAGCCGCCGCCATGCACGAAATCATCGTAGGTTGCCTTCGTCGGCGCGAAGGTGTTGGTCTCGTGCAGGAAGCCGCCAACGGCGATGCGGGTCATCAAGTGGTCTCGACACTTTTCTTCGATCGTGATGCGATTGGAAGGGATCGCGTCATGACCTGGTCTGTTTGCTGAGCTTGATCTTCCGGACAACCGGCGGCCGCTTCCGGATCATGCTCTGGCGGGCGACGTTAAGCGTGTCGTCGCGCCCAGCGCAAGCCGTCGAGCACCTCCGGATTTGCATGCCCTCAACGCAGTCCGTCATTCCGGGGTGATGCAGCAGCATCGAGCCCGGAATGACGGCGGAGGGGGTTACTCCGCCGCTTCGGAAACCGGACGGAAATTCGCAAAATCCCAGCCGCGTCCGGGGGCGGCGTCGAGCAGTGCGCGGGTATAGGCCTGCTGCGGATTGGTCAGCACCTCGGCCGCCGGTCCCTGTTCCACGACGCGGCCATGCTGCATCACGGCGACGTCGTCGCAGATCTGCGCGGCGACCCGCAAATCATGGGTGATGAACAGCAGCGCGATGCCGAGCCGCTTCTGGATTTCGTCGAGCAGATCGAGCACCTGCGCCTGCACCGAGACGTCGAGCGCAGACACCGCTTCATCCGCCACCAGCACGTCAGGATCGAGCGCCAGCGCGCGCGCAATCGCGATGCGTTGCCGCTGGCCGCCGGAGAACTGATGCGGATAGCGCGAGATGGCGTCCGGCGGCAGGTGGACGAGCTTGAGCAGCTGGCGCGCCCGGGCCAGCGCATCCTTGCGCGGCATGCCGTAGTTGATCGGTCCCTCCGCGATGCTCTCGCCGACCGTGACGCGCGGATTGAGCGAGCGGTAGGGGTCCTGGAAGATGATCTGGATCTTCTGCCGATGCGGCTGCAGCAGCCGGCGCGACAGGTCGGAGATCTCGCGGCCGGCAAGCCGCACGCCGCCCGAGGTCGGATCGATCAGGCGGACGATGCAGCGCGCCACCGTCGACTTGCCGGAACCGCTTTCGCCGACGATACCGAGCGTGCGGCCCTTGCGCAACGTGAGGGTGACGTTCTGCGCGGCGGCGACCTCGCGGGCTTTGCCGAACAGCGAACGCTCCCGGTAGACCTTGCCGAGCTCGTTGGCCTCCAGCACGACCGGCTCGGTGGTCTCGGGGCGCGGCGTCCGCGGCACCAGGCTCGGCACCGAGGACAGCAGGTTCCTGGTGTATTCCATCTTGGGATGGCGCAGCACGTCCTGCAGCGGACCGGTCTCGACCAGCCGGCCGTGCCGCATCACCGCGACGCGGTCGGCGATCTCGGCGACCACGCCCATGTCGTGGGTGATGAACAGCACCGCGGTGCCGTGATCGCGCTGCAGGTCGCGGATCAGGGTCAGGATCTGCTTCTGGGTGGTGACGTCGAGCGCGGTGGTCGGCTCGTCCGCGATCAAAAGCTTCGGCTCCAGCACCAGCGCCATCGCGATCATGATGCGCTGGCGCTGTCCGCCGGAAAGGCGGTGCGGGTAGGAGGCGAAGATGCGTTCGACGTCGGGCAGCCGCACATGCTCCATCATCGCCAGAATCTTCTGGCGGCGTGCGCGGGCGTCAAGGTCGGTGTGGGCGCGCAACACCTCGTCGATCTGGCGGCCGACATGCACCACCGGATTGAGCGCGGTCATCGGCTCCTGGAAGATCATCGCCATCCGCGTGGCGCGCAGCTGGCGCAGCCGCCGGTCGCTCGCGGTCAGCAATTCCTCGCCGACCAGCTTGACGCTGCCGCCCGACGGAATCAGCGTGCCCTTCTGCTGCAGGCCCATCACCGTCAGCGACGTCACCGACTTGCCGGAGCCGCTTTCGCCGACCAGGCAGAGCGTTTCGCCCTCGGCTACCCGCAGCGACAGGTCGTCGATGATGCGGTGCGCATCGGCCTTGCGGCCGAGGCCGACGACGAGGTTGTTGATGTCGAGGACGACGTTGGTCATCTGGTCTCTCCGCCGTCATTGCGAGCGAAGCGAAGCAATCCATCGCGCCGCCGAAAGAAAGAGTGGATTGCTTCGTCGCTGCGCTCCTCGCAATGACGACATGGCACACTTACCACCATCATTTCCCCTCACGTTGCTTCATGCGGGGATCGAGCGCGTCGCGAGCGGCATCGCCGATCAGGTTGACGCTGAGGATGGCGATCGAGAGCAGCAGGCCCGGCCAGAAGATCAGCTGCGGCTTGACCTGAAAATAGGCGCGGCCTTCGGCCATGATGTTGCCCCAGGTCGGCGTTTCCGGCGAGATGCCCGCGCCGAGGAACGACAGGATCGCCTCGGTCAGGATCGCGGATGCGCAGACATAGGTGCCTTGCACGATCAAAGGCGCGATCGTGTTCGGCATCAGATGCCGCCACATGATCTTGGGCAGGCTGGAGCCGACCGAGATCGCGGCCTCGACATAGGGTTCCTCGCGCGCGGTGAGCACCACCGAGCGCACCAGCCGCGCCACGCGCGGGATTTCGGGAATGGTGATCGCGACCATCACGGTCCAGATGCTGGCGCCCGACAGCGACACCACGGCGATGGCGAGCAGGATGGAGGGGATCGCCATCAAGCCGTCCATCACCCGCATCATCACGGCATCGACCCAGCGGAAGAAGCCGGAGACGAGCCCGATCAGCAGCCCGATCACGATCGAACAGACCGCGGCGCCGAGCCCGATCACCAGCGAGATCCGCGCGCCGTAGATGATGCGGGACATGAGGTCGCGGCCAAAGGCGTCGGTGCCGAGCAGGAACTGAGCGCTGGCGGGCTTCAGCCGCTGCGCCGGCGCCAGCAGCAGCGGATCGTGCGGCGCCAGCAGCGGTGCGAAGATCGCCATCAGGATGATGAGGGCGAGGCAGATCGTCGCAACCGCAATGATCGGCGTCGCGGTGAGGAAGCCGAGCCGCAGGCGGAACGGCCGCGTGACCGGTATGGAGGACTCTGGAAGGGTATCGATCGCCATCGCTCAGTACCGGATACGAGGATCGAGCAGGGTGTAGGCGAGGTCAATCAACAGATTGACCGCGACATAGATGCCCGACGTTAACAGGATCATCGCCTGGATCACCGGATAGTCGCGCGCCAGCACCGCATCGACGGTGAGGCGGCCGATGCCGGGCAGGTTGAACACGCTCTCGGTGACGACGACGCCGGAGATCAACAGCGCAAAGCCGGAGCCGATCACGGTGATGACCGGCACCGCGGCATTGCGCAGCGCGTGGCGCAGCAGCACGCCGGCCTCGCCGATGCCCTTGGCGCGCGCGGTGCGGACGTAGTCCTCGCCCAGCACGTCGAGCATCGAGGCGCGCGTCATGCGCGCGATCAGCGCGACATAGATGAAGGAGAGGGTGCAGGTCGGCAGGATGAGCCGCTCGAAGAACGGGCCGAAGCCGGCCGAGAGGCTCTTGAAGCCCTGCACCGGCACCCAGCGCAGGTCGATCGCGAAGATCTGGATCAAGACGTAGCCGATCACGAACACCGGCACCGAGAAGCCGAGCACCGACAGCCCCATCACGAAACGGTCGATCCAGGTGCCGTGCTTCCACGCCGCAATGACGCCGAGCGGCACCGCGACCAGGATCGAGAGGATGATGGTCGCCAGCGCGACCGAAATCGAGGGCTCGAGGCGCGGACCGATCATCTCGAGGATCGGCTTGTTCGAAATCAGGGACACGCCGAGATCGCCGTGCAGCAGCTTCATGATCCAGGTGTAGAACTGGATGTAGATCGGCTCGTTGAGTCCGAGCGAAGCGCGGATGCGATCGAGTTGCTCGGGCGTCGCGTTGTCGCCGGCGAGGATAGCGGCGGGATCGCCCGGCGTCAGCCGCAGCAGCAGGAACACGAACAGCGCCACCACGCCCATCACGGGAATGGCGGCGAGGATGCGGCGAAGGAGATAGCCGAGCATTGCGTTATCTCCTGCCGCCAAACGGTGCGAAGCGAAGGCTGGACCGCATCATGTCATTGATGTTCCTGTGATGTGTCTCATGCGCTTCTGCGTCTTTGGTCGCAAATTTAGCGCGAAAGGCAATGAATTTGCAGGCAAATCTTGTGCCAACGGGGCCGCAATATCAAGGCGCGGGTCAGGCGGTCTGAGGCCCGGGGAGCGCGATGTGGTGCCAACATCTGTACCGTTTTGACGTCCCCTAATCGTCCCCTCCCGTTTGCCTGAAGCTGCGATCTCGAATTGCACATGCGCTCGGCCATCGACCTGAAGCGACAGCCCCGCTCACACCCAGCCTGCTCACGTCTTTGTCACTCCGCACCATCCGGCGACGAACAGCGCGATGCTCTGCGTTGTCTTGCGAAGGCTCTCGAGCTCGACACGTTCGTTGAATGCGTGCGGGCCGATGCCGTAAGGACCATAGCAGAGTGCAGGGATGCCGTAGTCGACGCAATAGTAGCGGGTGTCGTTGACCGCCGTGGACAGCCGCTCCTCCATCGGAGCCCGGAACACGGATTGATGGGCGGCGGACAGCACAGCTTCCGCCGCACTGCCGGGCTCGCACACCGCGGCGTCAGCCTGAAAACCGCTCCACACCAGTTCGGCCGGATTGTCTGCGAGGAAGTCGTCGGCCTTGTGCGCCTCGGCGAGGCATTCTTCGATGCCGCGCATTGCATCCTGCGGCGTCTCGCCCGGCAGCAGGCCGAGCCGGCAGTCGAGCTCGCACCAGGCCGCGGTCGAGCTTGCCCAGTCGCCACCCTTGATGATGCCGACGTTGAACTTGATTGGGTTCTTGACGCCGCGGAACCAGCTGTTGTCGAGCGCCCGTGCGTTGAGTGCCTTGGTGTAATCCTGGAACGCGCGCACCAGATGCATCGCCGACAGGATGGCGCTGGTGCCGGTCTCGGAGTAGGCGACGTGCACCGGCGTGCCGCGCACGCGCAGCCGAAACCAGATCGCGCCGACCTGGGCGCGGGTGAGCGTGTGGCCGGTGGGTTCGGGAATCAGGCACGCGTCGGCGCGATAGCCGCGCATCAGGGTCGATAGCGCGCCGTTGCCGGTGCTCTCTTCCTCGGTCACGGTCTGCAGATGGATGCGGCCATTCGGCGCATAGCCGGCGCCTCTGATCGCATCGAGCGCGAAGATCATCGCCGATACGCCGGCCTTCATGTCCTGCGCGCCGCGCCCGAACATCCAGCCGTCGCGCACGGTGGCTGCGAACGGCGGCACTTCCCAGAGGTCGGCGGGGCCCTCCGGCACCACGTCGATGTGGCCCTGCAGGATCAGGCTGCGTCCGCTGCCTTTGCCGTTGAGGGTCGCGACAACCTGCCGCGATCCGGCCAGATCGATGCCGTCCATCGGCGCCGCCTTCGGATGGCTCATCAGATCGACGTCCGCCAGGCTGAACGTATCGACGTCGTAGCCGCGCTTTGCGAACTGCTCGGCCAGCCAGCGCTGTTGCGGCGCTTCCTGTCCGCGCAGGCTACGGAACTGCACCATGCGCGACAGGAACGCGACCTGATCATCGAAATGTCGGCCGACGGCCGCGCACAGCTCGCCGGCAATCTGATCCGGCCTGGTCAACGTCTCAGTGGTCATGTCCCGCCTTTCTTCTCGTTCACAAGCCCATGGACCGCCATGTCACGCATGCGCGCAGCTGCGATGCGCAATGTCCGCTCCTGAAATGGCTTGCTTCTCCCCATGGTAAGGCTAATCCCTGTCACGTGGTGGTTCTCAGCGAATTCCGGCCTGCCCACACTCTCATACGCTCATATTCCTTCGCTTCGGCCGGATAATTAGAGGAAAGCTGCGTGAGCGGTCTCGGCCGCATCGGTCTGCGACGGCACCATCGGCGGCGCACCAAGGCCGCGCCAATCGTCGATCGCCTGGGCCACCAGCTGCGCTGTCGCGGCCGACAGGGTCCAGCCGAGATGACCGTGGCCGGTGTTGTAGAACACGCCGGGAATGCGCCCTGCACGGACCACCGGCATCATGTTCGGCATCATCGGGCGCAGGCCCGCCCACGGCGCGATTTTCGAGGTGTCGACTGCCGGGAAATGATGTCGCACCCAGTCCACCAGCGGCTGGATACGGTCGGCGCGAATGTCGCGGTTGAAGCCGTTGAACTCGGCGGTGCCGGCGACGCGGAAGCGGTCGGCGCCGAGCCGGCTGGTCACGATCTTCGCCGCTTCATCGAGCAGGCTGACCGTCGGCGCGGCCTGCCGGCTTTGCGGCGCATCGAGCTCGACGGTGATCGAATATCCCTTCACCGGATAGACGTTCACCCGGTCATGAAGCATCGCAGCGAAGTGACGGCTCGCCACTCCCGCGCAAATGACGATGCCGTCCGCTTGCAGTTCGTGCCGCGCGGCAACCGCCGCGTCATGCGCGGCCGCCTCGCTCCAACTGACGCGGAATCCGTCGTCGTGGCGGACGATCGCATCGACATTGGCTTCGTGAATCATGGTCGCGCCGCGGCGGCTGCAGGCGTCGGCGAGGCCACGGGTGAATTTGTGGATATCGCCGGTCGCATCCGACGGCGTGAAGAAGCCGCCATAGCACGGCGTCTGCAGCGCCGGCTCGATGCTGCGGATTTCATCTGGCGTCACCGGCCGGCGATCGAGCCCGCCCTGCTGCAGCAGCGTGTTGACCCGCAGGCCCGCATCGAAGCCGGCCTTGTCGTGATAGATGTGCAGGATGCCGCGCCGTTCGAGATCGAAGGCGATGTTCTCGCGCTCGGCGATGGAAAACAGATGCTTGCGCGCCTCGATGGCGAGCCGCGTGGTCTCGATGGTGTTGTCGCGATAGCGGCCGATGCTGCCGACGAATTCGCCGATCCATGAGTATTTGTGCCAGCTCGGCATCGGATTCATCAGCAGCGGCGCGTCGCTTCTGAGCATCCAGCGCAGCCCCTTGAGAATGGTCGCGGCGCTGTTCCACACTTCGGCATTGCTGGCGGAGAGTTGTCCGCCATTGGCGAACGACGTCTCCATCGCAGCGTAGCGATGCCTGTCGAGGACAGTCACCCGGTAGCCGCGTTCGAGTAGGGCGTAGGCCGTCGTCACGCCGGTGATGCCGGCGCCAATGATCGCGATGTGAGGCATGATGGTCTTCAGGCTCCCGTGTTGTTAGAGTCGCCGAGCCGCCGGTGAAACCGGTGTCGGCGCCCCATCTGTCACGGTACCTGAGAGCTTGATCCGCATCGGGCCGAGGCCAGATCGCGGACTATCCCCTTCGGTGGACGCACGGCCTGTCGTGTTGGGCCATGTTCGTCTCTCTCCAGATCGTCCTGACGATACGGTCCTTTTGCCTGAGAGTTTCCGGGGCGGTTGCTCCGTCGGCGCCGATGCGAATGCGTGATGCATTCGCGTCGATCTCTCCCGCATCGTCGATTTGGACGGCCGGACCGTAGGCGAAGCCAAAAAATTGGACAAGGCTAAATTTCGATCCGGCGCTGCCAACGTGTTGTGCAGTGCAATCGATTAGTCCAGCGTCGCCAGCAATGCTGCCATCAGCCGGCCGCGCTCGGCGAGGCTGTCGACTTCGATGTGCTCGTTGAGCGTGTGCGCATCGGCGCCGCGCACGCCGAGACCATCGAGCGTCGGGATCCCCATCGCACCGGTGAAATTGCCGTCGGAGCCGCCGCCGGCGCTGCCATGCGGCAGGTCGAGCCCCATCGCGCCCGCGAGGCTTTTGGCCTTTTCGTACAGCGCCATGGTGCCGGCGTCCGGCTCCCACACCGGGCGGGTGACGCCGCGCGTCACCTTGAACGTCACGTCGTTGGACGTGCCCGACAGCGCCAGCATGCGCTCGACGCCGCGGTCGAGATCGGCCTGGCGCTTGGCCATGCTGAGCGCCTCACCGGTGCAGGTTGTCGCAACGCAATTGACCCACTGGCCGCCATGCACGATGCCGACCGAGAAGGTGCAGTCCTCGGTGGTCATGCCGTCGATGGCGAGGATCTGCCGCGCCATCTCGCGGATCGCAGAGCGTCCGGAGGACAGCGTCGCACCGGCGTGGCTCGGCTTGCCGACGGCCTCCAGATTGAAGCGCGCGATCGCGTAGCGGCCGGTGACGACGCCGTTGTTGGGCCGGCCGGGCTCGGGCACCAGCACATATTTGTTGCGCGCGGCTTCCGCTTCGATGATGTCGCGGGTCGACGGCGTGCCGACTTCTTCATCGGGCGTGAACAGCACGGTGATCGGCAGCGGCGTCGTGAACGCGGCGCGCGCCAGTTGTCTGATCGCCTCGAGCGAGAGGTAGTTGCCGCCCTTCATGTCGAAGATGCCGGGGCCGAAGCATTTATTCCCCTCGCGCCGCCATGCGAGCTTCTCGATGGTTCCGACCGGATGCACGGTGTCGAGATGGCCGGCGATCAGGATGCCGGGCTGGCCCTGTTTCGGATGCGGAAAGCGGGCGCGGACGCAGCCGGCAAAGCCCTGGCGTCCGGCGATGCGCTCGATCGTCGCACCCATGATCGCCATCTCGCGCGCGGCGAGGTCGAGCATCCGCTCGACCGCGGCAGCGTCCCAGGTCGGGCTCTCGCATTCCACCCAGCTGCGCAGGCCCTGCAGCATCGCTTCGGAATCAAAGGGAAGATTGGCTGGGTTCATGATTTTTTCTCTTCTGTTGTTATGGCGACGGCCGCGCGCCTACGAAAATCGCAGGCGACGACTTTGTAAAGTCAAAATGCTGGCGCGGCACAATTCGTTTGTGTACGTGCGATCTCCCTTGAAACCGATTGACGCGCACCGTGCTTGATGCAAGTCTCGATTTCGCAAGCCATACAGCAGGTTAGTTCGCCCAAACAACGAACCGCATGCATAACGAATAAGCCGGCTTTGACCAATTACACGTCAGGAGAAATCGTAATGTTGCCTATCTCGCGTTGGAAGCGCCGCACGATAGCGGCCGCGTTGTCGGCGATCGCGCTGTCGTTCGCGGCGCCGCAAGCCATGGCCGCGCCCAAGACCGTCACCGCGGTGATGCATTCGGATCTGCGCGTGATCGATCCGATCATGACCACGGCCTATATCACCCGCGATCACGGCTACATGGTCTACGACACGCTGCTGGCGACGGATTCCAGTTTCAAGATTCAGCCGCAGATGGCGGACTGGAAGATTTCCGACGACAAGCTGACCTACACCTTCACGCTGCGTGATGGCCTGAAGTGGCACGACGGCGCGCCGGTGACGGCGGAGGACTGCGTCGCTTCGCTCAAGCGCTGGGGCAAGGCCGACGGCATGGGCCAGAAGCTGATGGACTTCGTCGCCAGCCTCGAGGCCACCGATGCCAAGACCATCACGCTGAAGCTGAAGGAGCCCTACGGCCTGGTGCTGGAATCGATCGGCAAGCCGTCCTCGCGCGTGCCGTTCATGATGCCGAAGCGTCTCGCCGAGACGCTGCCGGACAAGGCGATCCCCGAGCAGATCGGATCGGGTCCGTTCAAGTTCGTGCAGGGCGAATTCCAGCCCGGCGTGAAGGCGGTCTATGAGAAGAACAAGGACTACGTGCCGCGCAAGGAGCCGGCAAGCTGGACCGCCGGCGGCAAGGTCGTGAAGGTCGACCGCGTCGAATGGATCACGATGCCCGACGCGCAGACCGCGGTGAACGCGCTGCAGTCCGGCGATATCGATTTCATGGAGCAGCTGCCGTTCGACATGCTGCCGGTGCTGGAGGCAAGCAAGGATCTCAAGATCGAGGTGTTGAACAAGTTCGGCTTCCAGACGCTCGGGCGCATGAACTTCCTGTACCCGCCGTTCGACAATCCGAAGGTGCGTCGCGCCGCGTTCCTGGCGATGAACCAGAAGGACGTGCTCGATGCGCTGGTCGGCAATGCCAAGTATCAGCAGGTCTGCGGCGCGTTCTTCGTGTGCGGCACGCCGCTCGAGACCGACGTCGGCGCCGAAACGCTGGTCAAGGGCAACGGCTTGGCGCAGGCCAAGAAGGCGCTCGCCGAATCGGGCTATGACGGCACGCCGGTCGTGGTCATGGCGCCGGGCGACGTCACCACGCTGAAGGCCCAGCCGATCGTTGCGGCCCAGCTGTTGCGCGATGCCGGCTTCAAGGTCGATCTGCAGGCCACCGACTGGCAGACCGTGGTGACCCGCCGCGCCAGCCAGAAGCCGCCGAAGGAAGGCGGCTGGAACATGTTCTTCACCAACTGGGTTGCCGCCGACGTTGCCGATCCCATCGTCAACGCATCGATCACCGGGCGCGGCAAGAACGGCGGCTGGTTCGGTTGGGCCGAGGATCCCAAGATCGAGGAACTGCGCGACAAGTTCGCGCGCGCGGGCTCGGCTGAGGAGAAGAAGAAGATCGCCGCCGAGATCCAGACCGAGGCCTATGATCAGGTGATCTACATTCCGCTCGGCCAGTATACGGTCCCGAGCGGATGGCGGAAGTCGCTGACCGGCGTGCTCGACGGTCCGGCCACCCCGATCTTCTGGAACATCGACAAGTCGGAGTAGGGCGAAGCGACGAACCGTCACGCGACGCCAATACATCGCACAAATGAAAATGGCCGGGCATCGCCCCGGCCATTTTGCTTTTCGCCCGGTTCCCGGCGGTCAGGTGTGACTGTCGCGCACCTGCTCGAGGCCGTCCTGCACCGGCGGTCCACCCTGCGGCGGCTTGCGCTCGGGCGACGGCGGATCCTTGCGCCGGTCCTGTTCACTCGCCGCGGGCTTGTCGGAAGGATACTCGTTCGTCATCGTCATGCTCCAATTGCTGCATGACAACAATTCTGCTGCGGAGATGTTCCAGAGCTGCATGGTCGCTAGCTTGCGCGTGTTGCAACAGGCGGGTCAGCGCCGCGGTACCCGCCTTGCATGTTGAATGTCTTGTTGAATGTCTTGAAAAGTTCGCAAGTGTCGTCGCGATGATGACGGGGCTCATTGAGCAGAATGTGTTGTTGCGTGCCATCGCGGCATTCGCGGTGTCTGCTTTGTGCGAGGACACGTCGTGGCACGTTGCGGCCTGCCGAGCCGTGACTCTCTCCGCGAGCGAAGGCTGGTGCGGGCGGTGGGACTCGAACCCACACGACGTTGCCATCGAGGGATTTTAAGTCCCTTGCGTCTACCAATTCCGCCACGTCCGCGTTGCCTTGCGCGTTGCGCCAGGCGCGCCGATATCTAGCGCGTTTGGTGCCGGAGTGGAATTGCCATTATCCGGCGCGAATGGATGCGGTTTCAATGGTTTAGCGCGGCGGCCGCAATCCCCATTGCGTCCGGCGCCGGTTAAGGGATAAGGCTGCGCGCCGCCGCGATTGAGCCTCAATCCGGACACCGGCGGCTGCTTTAGGCAATCTCAATACTGTCTGACTAAGAAAGCCGAATGTCCGTTCGCATCCCACGCTGCCGAAGCTCGCGCGCAGCGGCTGCAATTGCGCTGCTCGCTCTCGCGGCGGGCGCCTCCGGCTGCGCGCAGATCGGCGACAGCCTCTCGCCGGCCTTTGTCGATCCGGCCAAGTACGAGCTTTACGACTGCAAGCAGCTCGAAACCGAGCGCAAGAACCTCGTCAGCCGTGCCAAGGACCAGGAAGCGCTGATGAACAAGGCGCAGACCGGCGTCGGCGGCACCGTGGTCTCCGAGATGGTCTATCGCAACGAGCTGATCTCGATCCGCGCCCAGCAGAAGCTCGCGGAGGAATCCTGGCGCAGCGGCAAGTGCCATGAAACCCCGCCGGAGACGGCCTCGGCGGCGCCGCCGCCCGCACCTCCGCCCGGCGCGAAGCCGTCGCGGTCCGGGCTGCGTTGAGACACCAGCGCGTTTTCGCATCAAGTGGAATCCGTTTCGCGTGAAGACGGCGCGTCCGCTTCACGCCCGCCAGTCGTAGATCCAGTCCTGCCGCGCCAGCATGCGCTGCGGCCCGATCGCGCGGATCGCAAGATCGCGCGCGATCGCCGCAGGCCCGCTCAAATGATAGATGCGGCCCTGCCGCCGCGCCAGCCGCTGCACCTTGAGCACGCGTGCGCGCCGCATCTGTGCGTAGCGCTGCAGCGCGGCGGGAATGCCGGCGATGCTTTCACCGGTGCTGTCGCTCAACGCCTTGGCGAGCACCGCCGCGTCCTCGATCGCCATGCCGGCGCCCTGTGCGGCAAACGGCAGCATCGCGTGCGCGGCGTCGCCGAGCAGTGTCACCGCACCTTCGCTCCAGCGGCCGATATCGGGCAGGGTGAACAGCGCCCATTTGCGCCAGCCGTCGACCGCACCGATCAGCATCCGCGCGGTCGCCGGCCAGCGCTGTGAGGCGAATGCGTCCTTGATCTCTCTGGTGTCGCCGGGCGCGCTCCAGCCCGGCCGGTTCCAGGTGCCGGCGACGATCGCGACCACGTTGATCTGGCGCCCGGCCGAAATCGGGTAGGCCACGAGATGCGCGTCCGGTCCCATCCAGAGCTGCACCCGCGGCGAGGTGTATTCACGGGGCAGGGCGGTCGCGTCCAGCGTGCCGCGCCAGGCGATCAGGCCGGAGAATTGCGGCTGCAGGTCCGGGAACAGATGTCCGCGCACCGACGACCAGATGCCGTCGGCACCGATCAGCGCCACCGCAAGTTCCTGCTGCCGTGCATTGCCGCGGCGCTGGACCACGGTCAGCCCTTTGGCGTGCTTGGTCACATCCTCGAACTGGCAGCCGAGGCGGAGATCGATGTCGGGATGATCGTTGACCGCGGCCTCCAGCGCGGCCTGCAGGTCGGCGCGGTGGATCACCCAATAGGGTGAGCCGGCGCGGAACGCCGCCGCCTCGCCGAGCGGCATCCGCACGATCTCGCCGCCGGCCCGCGCGCTCATGATGGCGACGGATTCCGGCGTCACCGCGCGCCGCGCCAGCCGTTCCTTGAGCCCGAGCTCGACCAGCACGCGGCTGGCATTGGGGGAGATTTGAATGCCGGCGCCGGCTTCCTCGAGCCGCTCGGCCTTTTCCAATACGACGACGCGGAACCCTTGTGCCGCCAGGGTCAGCGACGCGGTCAGTCCTCCGATTCCGGCGCCTGCAACGATGACGGTTCGCGTCAGCGCCACGGAACGGTCAGGCGACCTTGTCTTTCAGCACGCATTCGGGCGGACGCGCCTCACCGGGCGCCAGGTCGGAGGCGAAGCGATACAGCGTCGAGCAATACGGGCAGATGATCTCGTTGTCGTTGCCGAGGTCGAGGAACACATGGGGGTGGTCGAACGGCGGGTTGGCGCCCACGCACATGAACTCCTGCGAGCCGATCTCGATCACTGAAACACCGGCATCGTTATGGAAGTGCGGAACGACGTGGTCGGACATATTCTCACCTTGGATGGCAAAGACGACAAAAACGCAATCAGCAGCATGCAGCATCGCGAAATGCCGCGCACCATACTGGCGGGAACAGTTGATTCCTAGAGCCCCGACGGCCCATTTGCTCATGCAAATTCGACACAATCTTGTCGTCCCAGAGAAGCCCTTCTTTGGTCGCAGCCGTTGTGTCGCAAAAACGGCACACTATTTCCAAGGCTACTCAAACTAAGGCGAATTAAACCAGAGGTTTCGGTGGAATGAACCGGGTGCGGCTCAGTTTTGCGGTGGCAGGCCTCGCGGCAAGTGCTGTGCTGGGTACGGCCATTTGGCCGCACGCCCGCGACGCCGGTGTGGTGCTGGCCGCACGGGACGATCCTGCTGCGCTCGCCGATCTCAGGATCAATGCGGCCCTGCGCGACAACCCGGCGTTGATCGCTGATAACATCGAGGCTGCCCTTGCGTCCGGTGACGCCGATCTCGCGGCGAGCTTCGTCGCGCTCGCGCGTGAGAAAAATATCGCGCTCGATGACAGCATCACCAAGCGCGTCGACGATGCGATCGCCGAGCAAGCAACCACGATGCATTTCGCCAAGGGGTTCGCGACGGGCCTCGTGACCGGCAATGCCGACGATGTCGCAAGCCTGTCCGGCACTGTCGCAGGCGATCTGTTCGTGTTCGGCGACATCAGGGATGTGGTGCGCGAGAGCAAGCATCTGGCGATGGGTGAGGATACCGATCATCTGGTGCTTGGGCTTGCAACCGCGGGCCTCGCAGTGACGGCGGCGACCTACGTCTCGGTCGGTGGCGCCGGACCGCTCCGCGCCGGGCTGACGCTGGTCAAGGATACCCGCAAGGCCGGACGGCTGAGCGAGGGGCTGATCGCATGGGCGGGACGCTCGACGCGCGAGGTCGTCGACGGGCCGGCGCTGAAAGAAGCCGTCGCATCCGGTTCGGTGCTGCGGCCGGCGGAAACCGCGAGCGCGATCCGCGCCGCGTTCCGGGCCGAGAAAGCCGGCGCGCTGGTGCGCGTCGCCAAGGATGTCGGGCGCATCGGCGAAGCGGCCGGCGTTCGCGCGGCGCGCGACACGCTGAAAGTCGCGGAGAACCCGAAGGAGCTCGCGCGCGCCGCCCGCATTGCCGAAGCCAAGGGCGGCCAGACCCGCGCGATCCTGAAGCTGCTCGGCCGCGGCGCGCTGTTGCTGGTGGCCGGGACATTCAACCTGACGATGTGGCTGTTCGGCGCGCTGCTTGCGCTGTTTGGCTTCCTGTCCTCGATCAAGGCAACCACCGAGCGGGCCACCGCCTGGTGGCTGAGGCGGAGCAAGGCGCGCCGCCTGCAGCGGCAACTGGCGGCCGCTCCCGTCGCGCTGGCGGGCGCTGCAGTCCAGGGCTAAGCTTGCGACCGGCTGCCGGTCGCCAATCCCAAACCTCCCAGAAAAAACGGAACTGACGATGCCGAGTTTCCATCACGGCGATGTTGAAATCGCCTATCTCGACGAAGGCGAGGGCGAACCGATCGTGCTGGTGCACGGTTTTGCGTCGAGCAAGAACGTCAACTGGGTCTATCCGACCTGGGTATCGGATCTGGTCAAGGCCGGCCGGCGCGTCATCGCGCTCGACAATCGCGGCCACGGCGACTCGGCAAAGCTCTACGATGCCGAACAGTACGAGATCGCGATCATGGCAAGCGATGTGATCGCGCTGATGGATCACCTCGGAATCGCGCGCGCCGATATCATGGGCTATTCGCTGGGCTCGCGGATGACGGCGATCCTGGCGCTGCAGAATCCGGATCGGCTGCGCTCGGCGATCCTCGGCGGCATCGGCATCGGGCTGATCGAGGGCGGCGGGCCTGGCGAGAATGTCGCCCTGGCGCTCGAAGCGCCGTCGCTTGAGGATGTCACCGATCCGGTCGGCCGCACCTTTCGCGCCTTTGCCGACCAGACCCGCTCCGACCGGGCTGCACTCGCGGCCTGCCTACGCGGCTCGCGCCGGCTGATGACGCGCGAGGAGGCGGCCGCGATCCGCGTGCCGGTGCTGGTTGCAGTGGGCAGCAAGGACGAGATCGCCGGCTCGGCGTTCGCGCTCGGCAAGGTCATCCCGGGTTCGGAAGTGCTCGATATCCCGAACCGCGATCACATGCGGGCGGTCGGCGACAAGGTCTACAAGACCGGCGTCATCGACTTCCTGTCACGGCGCAAGTAGGTCGTCGACCTCATCGTCCCCAGTGAAGGCGCGCGCTGCCGCGATCAGCACCACAAAGGTCGCGACCCAGGCCATGCGCGCGCCGTAACGGTCGTGCGGGCCGGAGATCACGCCGCACACCACGGCATTGCCGAGCAATGCGAGCGTCACCGTGCCCGCAAGCAGCGTGAGGTCGTCGCGCTTCCGCCGCCACAGTCCGCGACCGAACAGCAGCGCGACCAGCAGCATCGAGGCCAGCGCGACCGGCACGTGGAAGCGGTTGATCGTAGTGAAATCGACCTGCCATTGCTGTTGCTTGGCCTTGCGCATCGGCGCGAGCTGCGCCGGGATGTAGCGCTCGATGATGCCGTAGGTATGCGGGATCCAGCCATTGGTGCCTTCGCCGGTCGCGACGTGCATCAGCTGGTCGGCGGTCGCGGCCAGCGCGGCCTCTGCCTGCCATGCCGGATAGGCGGCCAGCGAGTGCAGCACGATGAAGCCCATCTCGTCGTTCAGGCCCTGGAAGCGGCCGAGCGCGTTGAACATGCTGTTGCCCCACAGGAAGTCGTCGGCGGTCGGCGGCAGCTGGTCGCGATAGGGGCAGAGTTTCAGTTTCTCGTTCGCACAATGATCGCGCAGATATTGCGCGACGATGCCATCCTGCAGCATGCGGCCGAACGGGACGCCGTAGCCGCCGGGCGTCCAGGCGAGCTGTCCCGACAGCGAAAAATTCGCCGCCAGCAGCATCACAGCTCCAGCGACGATGGTCAGGCTGCCCTGCGCGAGACCTGCGAGCGGGATTTGCCGGCGCAGCCACGGGCGTGCGATCCAGCCGACGCAGCACAGGCCGAGCAGCACCGCGAGCGTCGCGCTGTGGGTCGCGGCCGAGAACGCCGTGAACACGAACAGCGCGGCTTTCTCCAGCGCCGAAATCCGCGCGCCGTGCAGCACGAGGACGAACAGGGCGAGCACCGACAGGCCGGCAAAGATGTCGGTCAGCAGCATGCTCGAAAGCCAGGGCAGGGCGGTGGTTGCGATCAGCGCGAGACTGATGGCGACCAACCGGACCGGGCGGGCAAGGTCGAGCACGCGCAGCACGAGTTGCAGGATCCACAGCGTTGCCAGGCTCTGGATGCCGAGATTGAGCCAGAAGCTCGCTTGCTCGCCGAGATGCAGGTAGATGCCGAACACCGTGGACCGGCTCGGCACCAGGTACCCCTCATACCAGCGCGCGAGGTAGCCGCCGGTGTCCCACTGGAGCAGCGGATAGCCGTTCCAGAAGGCAGGCGCCAGCAGCAGCAAGGGAATGGCAATGGTGGCGATCCAGACCGACCGCGTATCGGCCCGGCGCGCCCCTAAGACCTGGGTCTTGATGGTGTATCCCCCCGTAAGTGGGCCGACCATGCCCAAAACCACGGTCGGGACGAAATCCGCCAATAGTTGCAGAGGGACGGCTTGATTTCGGCAAAATCCCGACCACCTGCCCTAGGCGTGCTCAAGGCGTCCTTGGGGCCGCGTTCGGCTGGGGGTTTACCGTTACCGAGCCATCCCGGGACGCAGATAGTGCGCCGTGCTATAATCTACAACCGAACAACCGAATTGCGAGAGCAGCTATGGCAGTTCATCAGGTCAATCCGCAGGGGGGCAAGCTTGCGGCACTCGATCCGATCTGGGATCGCATCCGCAACGAGGCGGAAGACATCGTCCGGCGCGAGCCGGAACTTGCGTCCTTCATCTATGCGACCGTGCTGCATCATGACCGCCTCGAAGATTCGGTGGTGCACCGGCTTGTCGAGCGGCTCGATCACGCCGCGCTGTCGGGCGATTTGATCCGCCAGGCCTATGCCGAGGCACTGCGCGATGCGCCCGATATCGGCAATGCCTTCCGCGCCGATCTCGTCGCGGTCTACGATCGCGATCCGGCGACCTCGCGCTTCATCGATCCCTTGCTCTACTTCAAGGGCTTTCACGCGCTGCAGACCCACCGTCTCGCGCACTGGCTGTACCAGAAGGGCCGCAAGGATTTTGCCTTCTACCTGCAGAGTCGTTCGTCGGCCGTGTTCCAGACCGATATCAACCCGGCCGCCAGGATCGGCCGCGGCATCTTCCTCGATCATGCCACCGGTTTCGTCTGCGGCGAGACTGCGGTCATCGAGGACGACGTCTCGATCCTGCACGGTGTCACGCTCGGCGGCACCGGCAAGGAGAACGAGGATCGCCATCCAAAAATCCGTCATGGCGTCCTGATCGGCGCCGGCGCCAAGATCCTCGGCAACATCGAGATCGGTCATTGCGCGCGCATCGCCGCCGGCTCCGTCGTGGTCAAGCCGGTGCCGCACAACGTGACGGTTGCGGGCGTGCCCGCGAAGATCGTCGGTGAAGCCGGCTGCGCCGAGCCGTCGCGCACCATGGATCAGATGCTCGGCGCGATCGGGCTTTGATTTCATTCGTTTTCTGAGCACGCACTGTGTGCGTGAACGTCACGTTGCCGGAGCCTGAAAAGGCTCTGGCGATCCGTGTCGTCTCGTCCTAAAACCTCCCCGGAAAATGATCGACCAGATTGGAGACTGCCGTGGACGTTCAGGAAGTCAGGAAGCTTGACGCGTATCTCAAACGCGTATTCGGCAATCCCAAGATCCGCGTGGTGCCGCGGCCGAAGAAGGACGACTCCGCCGAGGTCTACATCGGCGAGGAATTCATCGGCGTGCTGTTCGTCGACGACGAGGACGACGATCGCTCGTTCCAGTTCCAGATGGCGATCCTGGAAGAGGATCTCAGCGAGTCATAGTTCGGCGCGATGCCGAACGGTGGGCAAAGGCGCGGAGAATGAATCTAGGTCTGCGCTAGCCCTTCGCGCTGTGCATCTGTGCGGCGAGGCGCTCCATCGCGTTGGCGATATCGCGCCATTGTGCGAGCCAGCTGCGCGGGAAGCGGAAGGTCAGGTCGGCGCCATCGATGCGCCGCTCGCTCAGGCACATGCCCGGCGTTGAGGTGTCGCGCGTGCAGCGCGCGGTCAGCGCCGGCTCGCTCGCGCTGAACAGATCCTCGCCGGCATAGGGCGAGCCGTCGCGAAACGCGCGGCTCGTCAGGCCGTCGTCGGTGGCGGCGGCGGCGTCGAGATAGCGCGGATAGATCGTACGGATGCGAACCTCGGGCGCCATGGAATCGTGGTGCGCCGCGATCGACACGAAGATGCGGTCGATCGGCTGCACCTTGTCCTCGACGGTGTCGGCGCTGTAGTGCTTCGGCGCCGCGGGCGCCTCGAGCGACGGATAGAGGAAGCTGAGGTCGACGCGCTCCTGCGGCCCGGAATGGCGCTGGACCTTCATCCGCACCGCCGCGGTCGGCACGTTGAACAGCGTGCCGCCGACGCTGACCGGCAGCCGCGACGGGTCGCTTGCCGGAACCGTGGTGTAGGTCGGCCACAACAAATACGCGACGAGCGCGATCGCGCCGGCAGCTAACACCGCCGACAGCATGATCGGAACGATGTGCGCGCGCGGATTGCGGCGGGTGTCGCGGGCGAGATGCTGGGCCGTCGAGAGCAGGGTCATGAGCGAGGCAAGGGGACCGGGGCGGGAGTAACCGAATCACCTGCCGACTATGCCACGCGATGGCGGATTTCCGTATGATTCCAATGGAATCCCGGCACCGCCGGCCATGCGCAAATGCGTCGTCCACCACGCCGGATTAACCTTTTCTTAAGGATGCTGTGGCGGTGGCCCGGCAATTCTGCGAAGCAGGGTGGCCAGTTGCGTAGCGGAAGTTCCGATGTCGCCCGATACCTTGAATTCGCTGTTCTCGCTCTTCATCGGCTTTGCGCTCGCGGGCGCGTTGGCCAGCGGCTATCAGGCGATGGCCGAGCGTCCGGCCGGGTTCGGCCTGCTGCACGAGGGCGTGGCCCCGAAGACGTTCGCCGCGGTTCCTTTCCTGGTGTTTGCCGCGCCCTTCATCATCATGCGCAACACGCTGCGCGGCGCCCGGATCGAGCGCCGCCGCTTCGAATTCGTGATGATGGCAACGATCATCTCCGGCTTCTGGAGCCTGATGTCGGGCACCTTCTTCGTGATGACGCTGCGCGCCGCGGGCCTGATCGCCTGATCCGCCTCCCGCTTGCTTGAAACCATATCCGCCGCTGTGCCAAGGTCGCCTCGACCGGGGCTTCGGTCCTGATTGAATCAGAGCCGAAGCTGCGGATGGATTTGACGCGTTTTCGTCACGCGAAGGAGTGTCGCGCGAAAACGCTCCAGGGAGACCTTGATGGCGATCTACGAGCTCGACGGGCAGGCGCCCGATCTTCCCGCCGACGGCAACTTTTTCGTCGCTGATACTGCCGTGGTGATCGGCAAGGTGCGCCTCAAGCCGCGGGCGAGCGTCTGGTTCGGCGCCGTGCTGCGTGGCGACAATGAATGGATCGAGGTCGGCGAGGGCTCCAACGTCCAGGACAATTCGACCCTGCACGTCGACCCCGGCTTTCCGCTCGTGATCGGCAACGACGTCACCATCGGCCACAACGCGATCGTGCACGGCTGCACGCTGGAGGACGGCGTGCTGATCGGGATGGGATCGATCGTGATGAACGGCGCGCGGATCCGGCGCGGCAGCGTCGTCGGTGCCGGCGCCGTGATCACCGAGGGCAAGGAATTTCCGGAGTACTCCCTGATCATCGGCGCGCCGGCGCGCGCGATCCGGACGCTCGATGCCGCCCAGATCGAGCAGATGACGAGGCCAGCCAAGTCGTATGCGATCAGGGGACCGCAATACAAGGCAGGACTTAAGAAGGTCGGTTGAGGAAGATCGGCTGAGGCGTCAGCTCTTCCGGCCGCGCTTGCGCGCGTTCTTCGGCTGAGCTGCAGGGCCTTGCTTCGTTGCGTCTTGCTTTTTCGCGTCCTGCAGCCGCGCGCTCTTGCGCAGCGCGTCCTTCAGGTCGATCGGAATGCCGTGCTTCTTGAGCAGGTCGGCAAAGGCCTCGTCGGCGAGCTCCTGCAAGGTCGCCATCCGGTCGCGCGCGAGCTGCTTCAGCTTGTCGAACGTGTCGTCGTCAAACTCGATCAGCTTGCGCAAATTGCATTGCTCCAATGTCAGCCGGAACTGCCGCCTTGCGGGTCGGTTGATCTCCGCAAGGAGATTCCCATGCGCAAATTATCCGCCACCGCCGCACTCGCGACAATCGCAATTCTGCTGGCGCCTGTGGTTGCCGTCGCCCAGAGCACGGGCACCGGCACCGGCAGCTCCTCAACCGGCAGCTCCAGTCCGACGTCGCCGCAGACGTCGTCACCGCCAGGCACCAACAGCGCCGGCACCGCACAATCCTCGGGCCGGCCGAACACCGGCGCAGGTGTTACGACCGGGTCGGCGCCGGCTCCAAGCTTCGACAAGGCCATCGAGGATGAGAACCGGCAGGTCGATCGGCGGTTGAAGGGCATCTGCCGAGGTTGCTAGGCTCTCGGGCCGCCGTTCTGGTTAACGCTGGTCGCGCAGAAGTGAGCGCGACATAGCGCGCGGGCGGGAAGCTGCGGTCTTACATTGGTTTAGCATGATCGGACGCAGGGACGCGTCGAAGGATTCTTCTTTAGAGGAGTAACGGGTGATGTTGCGTAAAACGATGATTGCCTTGATGGCGACGGCCGCGGTCGGCCTGCTCACGGTCGACGCCGCGTCCGCACGTGGTGGCTTTGGCGGCGGCGGCTTCCGCGGCGGCGGCGGCGGTTTTCACGGCGGCGGCTTCGGCGGCTTCCGCGGCGGTGGGTTTGGCGGCGGTGGCTTCCGCGCGATGGGCGGCGGCTTCCGGGCCGCGGCGATCGGCGCTCCCGGCTTCCGTGGCGGCGCATGGGCAGGCCGTGGCTGGCACGGCGGCGGCTGGTATCGTCGCGGCTGGGGTTACCCGCTCGCGGCGGCAGCGATCGGCGCCGGACTGGCCTACGGAGCCTACGGTGGTTATGGCTATTACGACGACTATTATGGCGGCGGCTATCCGTACTACGCCGGCTATGGCTACGGTTACGGCCCCGGATACGGTTACGATGACGGATACGGTTATGGAGACGGCGGCTGCTACCTCGTCCGCCGCGGCGTCATGACGCCCTACGGCTGGCGGGTCCGCAGCGTGCAGGTTTGCAACTGACGTTAACGAACGACGCCGGCCGATCGACTTGATCACCCTGCCGGCTGTTGTTGCGGCCTCGGCGCTTTGCGCCGGGGCCGTTATCTTGCCGGGCGCATCGCGCAAGCCCGCCGACGCCCAACGTCGTCAGCCGAGCACGCCGTATTTCTTCAGCCAGGCCTGCATCTGCTTCCAGCCGTCCTCGGCGGCCTCCTTGCGATAGCTCGCGCGATAGTCGGCATGGAAGCCGTGCGGCGCACCGGGATAGATCTTGAACTCGGCGGTCTTGTTGTTTGCGGCCAGCGCTGCCTTGAAGGCTTCCACGCTGGCAACCGAAATGCCGGTATCCGCTTCGCCGTAGAGGCCAAGCACCGGCGCCTTCATGTCAGGTGCGAGCTGCATCGGGCTCTTCGGCCACAGCGGGTTCGGCGGATCGAGCGGCGCGCCGTAGAAGGCGACGCCGGCCTTCAGCGCGGTCGAATGCGCGGCGTACTCCCACACCGTGCGTCCGCCGCGGCAGAAACCGACGATGCCAAGCCGCGAGGTATCGCCGCCCTGCGATTTGGCCCAGGCCACCGTCGAGTCGAGGTCACCCAGCAGTTCGGCATCGGGCTTGCCGTTCACGAGTTGCACCAGCTGCGGGGTATCGGTGATCTTGGTGAGGTCGCCCTTGCGGAAATAGTAATCCGGCGCCACCGCGAAGGCGCCAAGCTTGGCGAGCCGGCGCGTCACGTCCTTGATGTATTCGTGGATGCCGAAGATCTCCATTGCGACCAGCACCACCGGCGGATTGTTGACGCCGGCGGGGCGGGCGAAATAGCCGGGCATCTCGCCATCGGCGACCTTGATCCTGGCGTCGCCGACCGTCAGCCCGCTGGTGTCAGTCGTGATCACGTCGGCACGCACGGGACCTGCGGCCAGCGTGTAGCCCGCCGCAACCGCGGCCGATGCGGTCATGAAGCCGCGGCGCGATACCGGCGCGGGTTTTGTCAATCCGATGACATCCTGGGTCAGAATGGGTTCGGCGCTCATCAACGTCCTCCTGCGGGATCAAGGAGGCGCATTCAGCAAACAAAGCGTCCGCTGGCAAATCACCAGCCTGCGAGGATGGCGCGCAAAAAAACAAGGCCGTCGACGTAGTATACCGTCAACGACCTTGCCAGCCCCGGATATTGAAATCGGCTCACGCCATCCGGTGATTTAAGGATGACTCGGATTCGAAGGGCGATATGTGAACCACTTCACAAACCCTGCGATTAATTCACGCTAGCGGGCGAACCGGAGAAATACGGGGTTTGGTCGGACGGCAAGGGATCAGCCGCGCGAGCGGTGGCGCTTGCGATAGGCGCTCCGCTTCGACCGCTTTCGCGGCGAGGGCTCCGCGGCCGGCTCATTGGCTTGCGCGTTGGCCTGCGCCTGGCGCAGACCCTCGATCTGCTCGGTCAGCGCGGCGATCTGTTCGGAGAGCTTCTTGTTGTCGGCCTGCTGCGCGGCGATCTGCCGGCGCAGGGTCTGCAGCTGGTCCTGCACCGTCTGCAACTGGTCGATCGATTCCTGCTGGGTCGCTTCCAGCCCCTTGGTCTTTTCCACCAGGGCCTCGGAGACCTGCGCGGTCTTCGCCTGCAGCTGGCGGGCGGCCACCATCCGATCGGTCTCGGGCATGTTGCCGGTAAAGCTGCGGTAAAGCGCGATCGAGCCGATCCCGAACAGCACCAGCACCAGCGCCACCGCGCCGATCGCAATTGGCTGCACACCAATACGGCTGCTCAGCTCTGCATTCCGGGGGGCAAGTTCGACCATGCGACCAAAACCGGACATCAACTGAAAGGTTCCGATTAGCACAACCTCTCGGCGCGGGCAAAACCGGGCATTCAAGCGGGCCGCCACCCGATCGGCGAAATGCCGCAAATTCGAAGCTTTTGCCCCAAACCGGGACGGGGCCGGGGCGGAGTGTGCCCGCGCGCGCCCCGGCCGCGTCTCAGGTCGCGGACGCGATCAGGCCGACTCTCATGTCTCTGGCGACATAGACGCAGGTGTCGTCGGCCAGCACCCGGCCATCCGCGATGCCGAGAACCAGCCGGCCACGCCTGACCTGGCGCATATCGACTTCATAGCGCACCCGCCGGACCGCCGGCGTGATGTGTCCCCTGAACTTGACCTCGCCGACACCGACCGCGCGGCCTCGGCCGGCGGAGCCGGACCAGCCCAGCCAGAAGCCGACAATCTGCCACATCGCGTCGAGGCCGAGGCATCCCGGCATCACCGGGTCGCCGGCAAAGTGGCAGGCGAAGAACCAGTGCTCCGACGTGATGTCCAACTCGCCGACGACATGGCCCTTGCCGTACGCGCCGCCGTCCAGGCTGATCTCGGTGATGCGGTCCATCATCAGCATCGGCGGCGCCGGCAGCTGCGCATTGCCGGGGCCGAAATAGCCACCCTCGCTCGAGCGCTGCAGATCCAGCTTGCTGTAGGACGATTGCGGCGTGTGAAAATCGTGCGGATTGAACATGATGACATCAGATCTTTGACTTCTGGCTGAACCTTAGCTGCCGCGCCTCGAGGGCCGGATCTGCGCCTTCGCCGGCAGCTTCAGCGCGGCGGCCATGAAGGCCCAGATGTCGTCGGTGAGCCTCGCCCGATCGGGCCGCCGTTCGCCGGTGAACGCACCGATCAGCGCCTGGCGGATGCCGCCGATCATCAGCGCGATGGTGAGGTCGGGATCGATGTCGGCGGAGACGATGCCGTCACGCTGCGCCGCCTCAATCATGCGTGCGCCACCCGCGAGCTGCCGGCGGGTGAAGGCCGTCTCGACATCCAGCACCTCCGGCGCCCGGCTCAGCGGACCGATCACCAGCGGCGCAAACGGGTGGTCGTAGTGAAACGCGACATAGGCGCCGATCCGGGCTTTCTCCCGGACCGCCCAGCTCGTTGCCGGCAGCTTGGCCCCGGCAAACGCCGCCTCATCGAGCTGGCCATAGAACGCCTCGACGACGGCGGCGATCAGGCCGGCCTTCGATCCGAAGTGATGATAGGCGAGCCCGACCGACACACGCGCGCGCCTGGCGACGGCCTGCATTTCGAGGTGGCCGTGGCCTTCGATCAGCTCGTCCTGCGCCGCGGCGAGCAGCTTTTCGCGTGTCCCAAGGCCCGTCACAATTATCTTCCGTTGGCTGAATTGAATTCAATTCAAGCCTGCGCTCATGAACGTGTCAAGCGGACAAACTGCAACGGACGAGGTCGCTCGCCGATGCTGCGAGAACGTGATGTTCAAGTTGTGGGCGAACGCCAATGCACGGCTGTGCCGATCGACCTAAGGGCCCGCGAGCCACGCAACAGGCACGTCAAGGGCGCGGGCAAGAGCCTCGATCGTTTCGGGAGTGCCCGGCTTTTGTCCGGTTTCGATTTCGGAAAGATACCCTTGGCCGATGCCCGCCGTTTCAGAAAGCGTAACTTGCGACACGTTGCGCCACTTGCGTATTGCCTTGAGCCGGCTCGCACCGCGCAGAATCAGTTCGGTCACCTCCGACGGCAACAGAGCAATGGGATCGCCTGCCAATTCCGCTTTGCGGGCGTCATACATCGCGATGTCATCGGCATCTTCGCGATCGCCGGCTGCAGCGACCAACGCGTCATATTCGCTGCGCGGCATAACCACCATTTCATCTCCGTTCGGGGCTTTGATAATCTGAACGCTCATGGTTGCCTCGTCATCGATAGGTGGTTGTTTCGCGCTTGCCGATGTAGATCGCAAGGATCGTGGTCTGGTCTTCGTCAAACAGAACCCGATAGCGCCCGACACGCATACGATAGCCATCGCGTCCTTGAAGGCGCTTCACGTCACCGAGGCCGGTCATGGCATAGCGGTGAAGGGCGTCTGCAATCGCGGCGCGAGGCGCCGCCGGGAGCTGGTCGAGGTCTTTCGCCGCCGCGTGGGTGAGAATGATCGTCTTCACAGCGATAATATCGCCGAAAATGGCGATAAAATCAAACAAAACAGCGATATTTCGCGCAGTGCCAGCGATACTTTTGCAAGCCGACAAGATGGGCAGCCGGACTCTAAACGGACTACCGCCTTATCCAAGGCTTCCCGCCCATCGCCACCCAGACCAGGTAGAGCGCGGCCACGAGGGTGAACGCATTGCAGCCGATATTGAAGACGTAGGTGAACGGCGCCTCACCGTAGGAGAGAAGGCGAGGCGGGTAGTTCTTGCGGTATTGCAAGATATCGCCGTGGTCGATCCAGTATTGGAGCCTGCCACCAACGGTGAATGCAACAAACAGCCCCGCGGCACCCAATCCGATCCTGGCTGCGATCCTGCTCCACATGTCTCGGTCATCGCGTAGTCGCTCTACGCCCCGTTTATCGGCTTGCCCCCCAAAAAAGGGTGCGCCCAGGCTTTGGGGGAAGCCTGGGCGCGCGCGAACCGGTCTGGGACGGGGAGGGGTGGGGATGTGACCGGGTCGCGTAACCAAAAATCCTTCTTCGCTTCAGCGCGAGCTTGCCGTCGAGATCGCCGGGCGGCTGTCACCGAGCGAGACCCACACGTTGGGATCGCTCTGCGATTGCCGCTTGACGAAGCGGTAGCCGGTGTCGGTCCAGGCGACGATGCTCTCGTTCTGATTGTCGAGCACGAACTCGCCCTTGTCGGTCTTCACCGTCAGCACCGCGTGGCCTTCGCCCTTCTTGTCGCGGACGACCGTGATCAACAGCGCCTCGCGCGGCCAGCCGGCATCCATCAGCATCTTGCGCTTCAGGAGCACGTAGTCCTCGCAGTCGCCATAGCCGTCTGATGGCAACGACCATTTCTCGATCACGCCCCAATGATCCATATCGGTCATCGGCTTGATGGTCTCGTTGACCCACTTGTTGACCCGCACGAGGTCGCGCCAAGCGGTCTGCGACAACACGATGTCGCGTGGTTGCGTCGCACCGCCGCGGCAGTCGCCCGGATTCTCGGTGCAGAATTCGACCCAGCCGATCGGCGAACGTGCGACGTCGCCGAGGCTGGCATAGACCACGTCGCCGGCCTTGGCCGACGCGCAAGTCGCAAACAGGATGGCGGCAACCGCCAAACCTTTCCCCTGTCCCCTGAACCCAAACATTGTGGCCCCCGTTCTTCTTGTTGGGACCATGTTTGACACAAAGGATTTGCACCGCCGCTAAGTGCGTGAAGTCGATTTGACGCGAATACTGGTAAAAGCTGCGGCGAATTCGATCTGTACTTGAATCGAATTTGCGTAAAATTTGAAACGACTGCAGTTGATTCAAATTTTACGCATTAACCGGCCGCCGCCTTGTTCCATCGCGATTTGCCGGCCAAACGGAACCGCCGTTAACCGCCGAAATGCATGCGCCCAAACGCGGCGAAGGCGGCCGCCGGAGCTCCGGGGCCGCCTTCGCGCGCTGAATGTATGGGTTTTGCGCGGTCTTGCGCTTTACCTGGCGGTAACGCTCTCTTCGAGCGTTTCCGCGGCCTGCTCGTGCACGAACTCGAGTGCAAAGCCTTCCTCGAGGTTTCGCACCACCCGGGCCTGCACCTTGCCGAGCATCACCAGCGACTTCAGCGGCGGGCGGTTCTCGGCGGCGATGGCCGCGCCCGACAGCGAGAGGTCGATGATCCGGCAGGTCATCCGCGTGCCGTCCTCCTGGGTCAGGAGGGCGATCGGGTTGCGCGGCACGATGCGGTCGTGGCGGCGATCCTCCGGCAGGTTGAGGATGTCGCGGTTGGCGAGCCAGGTGAGCTGGGCGGCGAGCTTGTCACGCTTGCGCGCGGTGGCCCCGATCGTCATCGCAAAGCCGTTGTCGATGATCCGGGTGATGCGGCCCTCGACCCGGCCGATATGGTCGAGATAGGCGATCACGCGGTCGCCGACATTGCCGATGCCGGGCGCCAGCAGCGCGAGGCCGCCCGGGGACATGTTGATAATCTGGCAGGGAAACTCGCGCCGGTCGGGCAGCATGTAGCGGCCGAGCAGGTGGACCTTGACGCGCTGGAAGCGCCGCCGTTCCTCGGCTACGGGGACGACGGTAGTTTTCTTCTGTGCAAACGACATCACCACAAACCCGACCACCGTCCATCCGGAGCCCCGACGACCCTAAGGCTGATAGGGTTAACGGGGCGTTACGGCGGCGTGCATCAAGTACAGGCAACAGGCCTGCGGTTGAGTGACGCGCCGCATGTCGGCCGCCAGTGGAACCAGACGCGGCTGATCCGCCCGAGACGATCGCGCCGGCCGCGATCAGCAAGGCGCGCGAAGGGCCGCGGTGCCGCGGGCGACATTGGCATCTCCAATGGCTTCACCTAGCCTGTCGCTGAGGGCGCGCCCTAACAAGCGCCATAACGACAACAACAGGGAGGAACAACCGATGCAGCAGATTCGCGTCTGCACGCATGAAGGGCCGGGCGCAAAGCCGGTGATCCGCACCGTGCCGTGGCCCGAGGTCGGCAAGAAGGCGGCGCTGATCAAGGTCGGCGCCTGCGGCGTCTGCGGCACCGATCTGCACATCCTGAAAGGGCACTGGCCGAAGCCGCTGCCATGGCCGTTCACGCTCGGCCACGAGCTCGGCGGCGTCATCGTCGAATGCGGCGGCGAGTTCACCGAGGATTTCATGAGCAAGCCGCTGCAGGTGGGCTCGAAGGTGATGATCCCGCCGTTGATGCCGTGCGGCCGCTGCTACTACTGCATCCACTATCCGCAAAGCGCCAACAAATGCCTGACGCCGGTCTATTACGGCCGCTATCTCGGCTTCGACAAGCCGCCGCACATGTGGGGCGGCTGGGCCGAATATGTCTATGTCGATCTCGACATGCTGCCGGGCACCAAGATCTACAAATTGCCCGACGACATGTCGCTGCGGCTCGGGGCGCTGTCCGAGCCCTTGACCTCCTGCATCCGCGCCTTCAATCGCGCCACGCGGGCGGGCGGCTTCAGCTGGGGCGACACGGTGGTGATCCAGGGCTCGGGACCGATCGGCATTCTCGCGGTGGCTGCGGCGCAGGAGATGGGCGCGGGACGCGTGATCTGCGTCGGCGCGCCGGAGACGCCGCGGCTGGCGCTGGCGCGAAAGTTCGGCGCCGAGGCGACCGTCGACATCGAGCAGCTGAAGACGCCGGACGAGCGCATCAAGGCCGTACGCGACATCGTCGGCGGCTTCGGCGCCGATCTGGTGATGGACTGCTCTGGGCATCCGACCGCGGGGCCCGAGGGCATCGAGATGCTGCGCGACGGCGGCACCTATGTCGAGATGGGCCAGTTCACCGATGCCGGCTCGATCGACACGTCGTGGCATCGCATCTGCACCAAGGACCTCAACGTGCTCGGCTCCTGGGGCTTTACCGGCAACGACCTGCCGCTCGGCGTCGACATGCTCTATCGCACGCGGAGCAAATATCCCTGGCTCGACATGCAGACCATCTACCCGTTCACGGAGGAAGGTGTCGGCCAGGCGGTCGCCGACGCGATGGCGATGAAGACGGTGAAGTCGACCATCGTGCCGTGGCCGGAACTGGTGGGGTGATCGCCATGCGCGCGCCGACGCAATTCGTGTTGCAGCGCTTCCAAGGGTGTCGAGGCTGCGGCGGTAACACGCAGGTACCCTTGATATTACTCGCGGGCGCGGCGGCCCGGCGCTAACATCCCGTCATGCAATCGAACCGGGTACCGCCCACGGAGGGCGCGAGCGCGACATTTGCGTGGGGGAACGTGTCGGACGAATTCGCGCTGTTCAAGACGCTCAGCGCGGAACAGCGGCTGAGGGCCCTTGCGGCAATGACCCGGCAGGATCTGGTGCGCGGCCAGCTGCTGGTCGAGCAGGGCGGATCGTCGGACGCATTGTACCTCGTGCTGCACGGTGCGCTCGCCGTGTACCGGACCAATCATCCCGAACCGATCGCCGAGCTTCGCGCCGGTGAACTGGTCGGCGAGATCGGCTTCTTTGCCAACATCCCGCGCACCGCCAATGTGATCGCCATCAGGGACTCAAGCGTGCTGGTGCTGACGCGCGCGGCCTATGCGACGCTGGTACAGGAAGCGCCGGCCATCGGCGATGCGTTGTTAGCTGCGCTCGCGCAGCGCTTTGCCCGCGAAACCGCGCGCCTGATCCCGGTGCGGGCGTCGCCGAAGGCGCGAACCGTCGCGCTGATCGACTGCGGCCGCGAGCCGGTGCCTGCCGGCTTTGAGCACCGGTTGCGTCAGGCGCTGGCTGCGGCCGGCGCCGAGATCGTCGATCTCGCACGCCTTCAGGCGATGTTTCCCCGACGCGCGCTGGACGCGTCCGAGATCTCCGACTGGCTCAATCAGCTCGAACACAACGCGCCGCTGGTGGCTTATTTCGGCGGCTGCAAAGCCTCCGAGTGGACGCACAAGGCGATCAGGCAGGCCGACCTCGTCGTGTTCGTCTGCCGCGGCGATGCGCCCGCGCCTGATCTCACCGAAGTCGAAAGCTTCGCCTGCACAGTTCATCCGGTCGCGGCGCGCCGGCTGGTGCGTGTTCATGATTATCGGCGCCACGAGGTCAGCGGCACCGCGGCGTGGCTGGCGCGGCTGCCGTGCTTCATGCATCACCATGTCGCGCTCGAAGACCAGATCGATATCGACAGTCTGGTCCGCTTCCTGTGCGGACGCGCCGTCGGATTTGTCGCCGGCGGCGGCGGCAGTCAGGGCACCGCCCATGTCGGGGTCTACAAGGCGTTTTGCGAGCGCGGCGTCACGTTCGACATCTTCGTCGGCACCAGCGTCGGCTCGGCGATGGCGGCCGGCTTTGCCAAGAACTACGATGCCGAGCATCTCGAGCGCGGCACCCACGAGATCTTCGTCTCCAGCCGCAGCTTCCGCCGTCCGACCTGGCCACGCTACGCGCTGCTGGACCATAAGGATTTCGACGCCGCGCTCGCCGATCAGTACGGCCATAATTGCCGGATCGAGGATTGCTGGCGGCCGTTTGCGGCGGTCGCCACCAATCTGTCGACGCACAGCCTCGAACTGATCCGGACCGGCCTGCTCTGGCAGGCGGTGCGCGCCTCGAGCGCGATCCCCGGCCTGCTGCCGCCGTTCTACACCGGTGACGGATTGATGCTGGTCGACGGATGCCTGGTCGACAACGTGCCGCTGGGGCCGATGCAGCAGCTGAAGAGCGGCCCCAATCTGGTGGTCCATTTCGGCGATCCGGCAACCGAGATGTTCAATGTCGACTATGCCGCGCTGCCCGGGCGTCTCGAACTGCTTGCGGCAATGCTGCTGCCGTTCGGCAGGAAGACGCTTCCCGCGGCGCCGAGCGCCGTCAACGTGTTGTGGCGCAGCCTCGTCGCGCATCAGCGCTACGACACCTTGCCGACCACGCCGTCAGACGTGGTGATGCGGCCGCCGACGCCGTTCGGCATCGACGTGACGGACTTCGACCGCCATCGGGAGATCTTTCAGTCCTCCTACCTCTGGGCCCGCGACACCATCGCCGGCATGGAGGCGGCGCATCATCCCGCCCTTGCGGCGATCGTCGCGTCGGTCGGTCGCGCGGACAGCACGGCGCCCGCGACCGCGGCGGCCTCGCAGGCTTCGCTCGTGCCCTGAGCGGTCGGCCTGACCCGGCATATCCCGATTGGCTGCACCGCATCGGTGGCGGTTGCGCATGCCGGCGGACTCGACCATCGTCCCGCGCCAGAGCGTTTTCCAGCGAAGTGGATACCGGTTCGCGTCAAGAAAACGCGTCAAAAAAGAATCTAGACCTCCGTTCCGATTCAATCGGAACGGAGCTCTTAATCCGGAGATGATGATGCCTTTTGACTTGATCCTGCGCGGCGGCCGGGTGATCGACCCCTCGCAGAAGCTCGATGCCGTGACCGATGTGGCGTTCAGGGGCGGCAAGGTCGCCGCGGTCGGCGACGCGCTTGCCGCCGATCCTGCGACCGAGGTGCGCGACGTGTCCGGGCTGATCGTCACGCCGGGGATCATCGACCTGCACACCCATGTCTATTGGGGCGGCACCTCGCTCGGCATCGATGCGGAGGAATTTTGCCGCACTTCGGGCGTCACCACCGCGGTCGATACCGGCAGCGCCGGCCCGGGCAACTTTGCCGGCTTCCGCAAGCATGTGATCGAGCCGAGCCAGGTCCGCATCCTCGCCTATCTGCACGTCTCGCATGCCGGCATCTTCGGCTTCTCCGACCGGGTGATGGTCGGCGAGAGCGAGGAATTGCGGCTGATGAACCCGGTCGACGCCGCGCGCGTCGCCGACGAGAACCGCGACCTCATCGTCGGCATCAAGGTGCGGGTCGGGCTGTTCGCCTCCGGCACGTCGGGCATCGTGCCGCTCGAGATCGCGCTCGAGGTCGCCGAGCAAGTCGGCATGCCCTTGATGGCGCATATCGACCATCCGCCGCCGAGCTATGAGGAAGTGCTGGCGCGCCTGCGCCCCGGCGATGTGCTGACCCACGCGTTCCGTCCATTCCCGAACACGCCCGCGACTGCGCAGGGCACGGTGAAAAGGAGCGTGCTGGAGGCGCGCGAGCGCGGCGTGATCTTCGACATCGGTCACGGTAAGGGGTCGTTCGCGTTCAAGACCGCGCGCGCGATGCTCGCCAACGGCTTCTATCCGGACACCATCTCGTCGGATATCCATCAGCTTTGCATCGACGGCCCCGCGTTCGACCAGGTGACGACGATGTCGAAATTCCTCTGCATGGGGATGCCGCTGCCCGATGTGATCGCAGCCTCAACCGTCAACGCCGCGATGGCGCTGCGCCGGCCGGAGCTCGGCAGCCTCAAGCCGGGCAGCGTCGGCGACGCCACGCTGATCTCGGTGCGGGAAGGGCGGTTCGACTATGTCGACGTGGTCGGCGAGCACCTGGCGGGTGATCGCAAGATCGCGTCGGAAGGCGTCGTGATCGGCGGCCGCTGGTGGCATCCGACATGACGAGCGCCGGCGCTTCACCTCTCCCCGTCGGGGAGAGGTCGGATTGCGCTCGGCGATGCGAAGCATCGTCCGGTGCAATCCGGGTGAGGGGTCTTGCTCTCGATAGACTGTAACCCCTCACCCGATTTGCTGCGCAAATCGACCTCTCCCAAGGGAGAGGTGGACCTGCTGTGCTGCTGCAGATGAACGCAATCAATCATGCATGTCTAATCAGCGACGATCGGCCCGAACGGCTCCCATCGCTCGCCGGTGAAGCGCATCATGCGGAACTGCTTGATCACGCGATAGTCGGCGCGGCTGGTGTTGATGGCAAGGCCGGGCAGCAGCAGATCGAGCTCGACACTGTTCAGGCTGGCGGCCTGGCGCATGATGTTATCGCGCGAGACATCGTCGCCGCATTGTTGCAGCACCTGCACCAGCAGCTCGGCCGCGCTGTAGCCGTAGACCGTGAACAGGCTCTTGCGGTCGCCCTCCGGATAGTACGCGTCCATGAATGCGCGCCATCGCTTCATGCCGGTATCGTCAGCCCAGCTAGGGTCGCTTGCCTCCTTGAACGAGCTCGCCGAGATCAGTCCCTTGGCATTCCCGACTCCCGCCGGTACCAGCACCGCGTCGATCGAGGACGAACCGACGCCGAGCAGGTGCAGTGGTTGCCAGCCGAGTTCGGCCGCCTTGCGGATGGCCTGGGCGGCGAATTTCGGCGCGGCCATGTCGATCAGAACGTCGATCCCGGCGGCCTTGAGACGGACCACCTGCGTATCGATGGTCGGGTCCGTCACGTCATAGGGGGCTTCGGCCGCGAGCATGGCCGGCGCCCGCGCGCCGAGCGCGTCCTTCAGCCCCGCGAGATATTCCTTTCCGCTCTCGTCGTTCTGGTAGAGCAGGCCGATCCTGGCATTAGGATGATTGTCGAGAATGAAACGCACATAGACGCGGATCTCGGTGCGCAGGTTCGGCGCAAATCCCATGGTCCATGGAAAATTGACCGGATCCTCGAACCGCGTGGCGCGCCCGCCCGCAAACAGTTGAGGGATGTGGCGATCGTTGAGGTATTTCTGCACGGCGATGTTTGGCGCGTTGCCGACGCCCTGGAACGTGAACAGGACCTCGTCGCGTTCGACCAGCTTGCGAACCTGCTCGACCGTCTTGGCCGGCGTCGCGGCATCATCATAGGAGATCAGATTGATCCGGCGGCCGTTGATGCCGCCGCGGTCATTGATCATGCGGAAATAGGCCTCCTGCACCTTGCCGATGACCGCGAAGGCCGACACCGGGCCGCTATACGGCATCGTCTGTCCAACCTTGATTTCGGTGTCGCTCGCGCCGGGATCGTATTTGCGGCTTTCGGCGCGCATCTCGGCCGCGGCGAATAGACCGAGGCTGATGACTGCTGCTCCGATCGCCGGTCTGCGCCATCTTCCAGGCATCGCGGACTCCACGGTCGGCGGTAAGACGAAACATCAAGCGCGTGCCGGTTCTTGCGACGCGTCGATGCAGCAAACCGACTCTATCGCATTAGCGCGCAAGCGGTCTCGCAATGTCGTCGGGCGTTTTGCCCGAAGCGGCGTGGAAATACTCCTGATCAGCAATCGCGGCAACGTGATCGCGCGGATGTCGCGCGATTCGTTCCGCGGTTCATGCTGTCAGCAAAAAAAGATTGGCACGACGCACTGCGTCCCTCGCCTTGTGCCGGAACGGCCGCGCACCACATCTCCGCACCGCAATTCTTGGGTGCAGGTTTGGGTTCCCAGACCGCCCAGTTGCGAATTGTGGAGATGGACTATGGACTTCCTCGGTTTTCTTAATGGCTCAGGTTTAACCCAACCGGCCATTTGGATCGCTGCAGCGGTCGCATGTGTGATCCTGCTGCGCGTATCAAACGTATTTCGCTACATTCCGAACAATCAGGTCGGCATCGTCGAAAAGCTGTGGTCGCCGAAGGGCTCGATCGACGACGGCTTCATCGCGCTGAACGGTGAGGCCGGCTACGAGCCCGAGGTGCTGCGCGGCGGCCTGCACATGATGTTTCCCTTCATGTACCGGATTCACACCTCCGACCTCGTGACCGTCGGCCAGGGCAAGATCGCCTACGTGTTCGCGCGCGACGGTGCGCCGCTTGAGCCCTCGCAGGTGCTCGGCGCCAACGACACCGACGACAAATCCGACTTCCAGGATGCGCGCCGCTTCCTGCTCGGCGGCGGCCAGAAAGGCCCGCAGCGCAAGGTGCTGCGCGAGGGTACCTATGCGATCAACACCACGCAGTTCGCCGTCATTACCGACGAGCGCGTCTATGGCCATGCCTTGAGCGAGCGCGAGCGCGGCGTGCTCGGGAGCATGCAGCTCACGATCACCGAGCGCTGGGGCTTTGCCCCGGTGGTGCTGGCGGCCGATCACGACCTGGTCGGCGTCGTCACCGTGCATGACGGTCCGTCGCTGCCTCCGGGCGAGATCATCGCGCCGGAGGTCGGCACCGACCTGCGCGAGGAGGCGACCTTTCACAACAATTTCCAGGAGCCCGAGAAATTTCTGGCCGGCGGCGGCTATCGCGGCCGCCAGCTGCAGGTGATCGTCGAGGGCACCTGGTACATCAACCGCCTGTTCGCGACCGTCGAGGCGGTGCCGAAAACCGTGATCCCGGTCGGCAATGTCGGCGTCGTCATCTTCTACACCGGTCCGCGCACCGACGACGTCTCCGGCGAGCAGTATCGCCATGGCGAGCTCGTGCTCAACGGCAGCCGCGGCGTCTGGAAGGATCCGCTGCTGCCGGGCAAGTACGCCTTCAACACCTATGCCGGCAAGATCGAGATCATCCCGACCGTCAACTTCATCCTGAAATGGGTGCGCGGCGAGGTCGGCGCGATGAAGCTCGACGAGAACCTGTCGGAGATCTCGCTGATCACCAAGGACGCGTTCGAGCCGACGCTGCCGCTTTCGGTGGTGATGCATATCGACTACAAGAAGGCGCCGATGATCATCCAGCGCTTCGGCGACGTGAAGAAGCTGGTCGAGCAGACGCTCGATCCGATGGTCTCGGCGTTCTTCAAGAACATCGCGCAGAAGATGACGCTGATCGAGCTGCTGCAGAACCGCGCCGCGGTCCAGGCGGAGGCGGCGGACGAGATGAAGGCGAAGTTCGAGAGCTACTCGCTCGACCTCCAGGAGGTGCTGATCGGCACACCGCGCGCGGCTGCGGGTGACCACACCATCGAGAACATCCTGATCCAGCTGCGCTCGCGCCAGATCGCGCGCGAGCAGATCGAGACCTATCAGGAGCAGGAGAAGGCCGCGGTGCAGGAGCGCGCGCTGAACGAGGCCAAGGCGACGGCGGCGGCGCAGACCGCGCTGACGCAGTCGCTGATCCAGGTCAAGGTCAATGAGAACGAGGGCGCGGCGGCGCTGGCGCGTGCGCAGAAGGACGCCGAGACCCGCAAGGTCACGGCAGCCGCGGTCGGCGAGCAGTCGCGGCTCGAAGGCCAGGGCGAGGCGGACCGGGTGCTTGCGGTCGGCGCCGCCAATGCGCAGGCGACCAAGCTGGCGGTCGATGCCTATGGCGGCCCGGAGTACCGGCTGGCCGAGCAGAACTTTGCAAAGTTCGCCGACGCCCTGACCCGGATCAACCAGCCGCTGGTGCCGCAATTCCTGATGTCGGGCGGCCCGGCGGGCGAAGGAAGTAGCGCGGGTCTGATCCCGACCGCGATGCTGAGCTCGATGTTCGGACAAATGATGCCCGGCGCGCTGGAAAAGCTGAAGGACGAGGCGCCGAAGCCCGCGCGCCGCGCCAACGGCCAGTGATGTTGCGCGCTGCCACCTCTCCCTCTGGGAGAGGTCGGCGCGCAGCGCCGGGTGAGGGGTTACGGTCCCTCGTGGGCACCGTGGCCCCTCACCCGATTTGCTGCGCAAATCGACCTCTCCCAAGGGAGAGGTGAACCGAGTCTGCGGCTCGATCCATGCTATTCGCTCTTGTCGACGTTCCAGAACACCGGCGGCGCCGGGCCTTCCAGCACCCCGCTCAGCGATTTCCTCCAGGCGCTCGGCAGCCGGAACTGGCCGAGGGGGATGTAGACCACCTGCTCATAGGCCTGCTTCTGGATCTCGAGCGCGAGCTGCTTCTGCTCCTCGATGGAGGTCGCACGCGCATAGGCGTCGCGCATCTGCTCGATCTTGGCGTCCTCCGGCCAGCCGAACCAGGCGCGCTTGCCGTTGGCGGCGATCTGGTTGTTGACGATCGGGTTCATCACCTCGGTGGCGCCGGTGAAGGTGAAGAACATGTTCCAGCCGCCTTCCTTCGGCGGCTTCTGGCTGGCGCGGCGGCTGACCACGGTCTGCCAGTCGGTCGCCTGCGCGTCGACGTTGAAGCCGGCCTCGCGCAGCCGTTGCGCCGCCACGATCGGCGGTCCCTTCAGGGTCTGGACATCGCCGGGTACCATGATCACGACCGGCGTGCCGTCATAGCCCGAGGCGGCCAGCGCCTTCTTGGCCTCGGCCATGCCGCCTCCCTTGATCAGCGTCCCGGCGCCGGTGTCGCTGGCGAGCGGGGTGTCGCAGGCGAAATAGGCGCCGCAGATCTCATAATATTTCGAGTTGCCGACGGTGGCGTCCAGCACGTCCTTCTGGTTCAGCGCCAGCAATGCGGCGCGGCGGATTTTGACGTTGTCGAACGGCGGGTGCAGAAAATTCATCCGGCCGTTGATCTGGAAGCCGAACTTGTTGAGCACCGCGACATTGAGATCGGCATTGGCCTCCAGCACCGGCAACAGGTCGATCGACGGCTGCTCCAGGAAATCGATGTCGCCGGATTGCAGCGCGTTGATCGCGGTCTGCGCGTCCGGCATCGTGATCCACTCGACGCGATCGACCTTGGCGACCTTGCCGCCTGAGGTCCACTCCGGCTTCTCCTTGCGCGGCACATAGTCGGCGTTGCGCTCATAGACCGCCTTCACGCCGGGCTGGAATTCGCCGGCCAAGAACTTGAACGGGCCTGAGCCGATCTGCTCCGGGATCTGTTTGCCCGCCGGCGTCTCCGCCAGCCGCTTCGGCATCATGAACGCGACATAGGACGACGGCTTTGAGATCGTCTCCAGCACCAGGCCGTAGGGCTCCTTGAGCTTGAGCACGATGTCCTTCGGTCCGCCGGCCTCGAGGCTCGCGGTGAAATCCATCAGCTTCTGCGCCATGCCGTCGACGGTGGCCCAGCGCTTCAGCGAGGCGACGCAGTCCTCCGCCGTGACCGGGGCGCCGTCGTGCCATTTCAACCCGTCGCGCAGCGTGAAGGTGTAGGTGAGCTTGTCGTCGGAGACCGTCCATTCCGCCATCTGCGGCCGGACCTTGAAGCTCGCATCGATGCCGAGCAGGGTGTCGTAGACCATGTAGCCGTGATCGCGGGTGATGTAGGCGGTGGTGAAGCCGGGATCGGTGATGCGGAGGTCCGAATGCATCACCGCGGTGATGGTCTTGCCCTTGCCGGCGGCCATGGCCCGCGACGGCAGCACGGCGGGCATCGCGATCGGCACGCTGGCCGCAAGCTTGAGGAGAGTTCGGCGCGAAACATGGGGCATCGCTATCTCCTGAAATTGACCGCCGCATGCTTCACTAATCCGCGATCCAAAGCAAGCAAGGGTCCGATCGGATCGAGGGCCGGCGATGCTGCAACTCTGCCGCGCAAGCGCGCATCCTGCATAGGAGCCTGCGCATTCCACCGCATCTCGAAGGCTGTTCGGACCGCGGTCCGCCGTGTAGGCTTGCGCTCTGCCGGCCAGAGACTGTTCGGACCGCGGTCCGCCGTGTAGGCTTGCGCTCTGCCGGCCAGAGATAAGGCCCCCGCCAAGGGAACAAGCAGCCGAGGGAGACTAAAGTAGCCACATGACCGATATCCGATACGTAGCACCGCGCACGCTTGATGAAGCGATTGGCGCATTCGCTGCCGCCGGAAGTGCCGCCCGCATTATGGCAGGCGGCACCGATTTGTTGGTGCAAATGCGCTCCGGCCTGGTGCGGCCGGGATTGATCGTCGACATCAAGAAAATCGGCGAGATGACCGAAATCACCGAAACCGCCGACGGCGGCTTTCGGGTCGGCGCCGCCGTCTCCGGCATGGAGCTGTTGGAGCATCCGCGCTTCGGCAAGGTCTGGCCCGGCGTGCTCGAGGCCGTCAATCTGATTGGCTCCAAACAGGTGCAGGGCCGGGCATCCGCCGGCGGCAATCTCTGCAACGGCTCGCCGGCCGGCGACAGCGTGCCGGCGATGATCGCGGCCGGTGCCGTCGTCACGCTGCAAGGCCCGAACGGCCGCCGCGAGCTCAAGGTCGAGGATGTGCCGGCCGGCCCTGGCCGCACCAACCTCAAGCCGGGCGAGATCCTGGTCGGCTTTGCGCTCCCGCCGCGCCCTGCAGGTTCGAGCGATGCTTACCTGCGGATGATCCCGCGCACCGAGATGGACATCGCGGTGGTCGGCCTCGGCGTCAGCCTGACACTGAAGGACGGCGTCTGCACCGTGGCTCGCGTCGGCCTCGGCGCGGTGGCGCCGACCGCGCTGCTGGTCGATGCGGCGGCCAAGGCGCTGATCGGCTCGAAGCTCGACGATGCGGCGCTGGAAGCCGCGGCCGCCGCCTGTCGCGCCGCCTGCCGTCCGATCGACGACAAGCGCGGCACCATTGCCTATCGCGTCAAAACCGCAGGCGTGCTGCTCAAGCGCACCGCCGCGATCGCCGCCAAGCGCGCCGGAGGACATTAGCACCATGGCGAAACTGCACGTCACCACCACTGTCAACGGCGAGCCGATGGAATTTTTGTGCGAGCCGTATGAGACCATGCTCGACGCGCTGCGCGGCCAGCTCGGGCTCACCGGCTCCAAGGAGGGCTGCTCGTCCGGCGATTGCGGCGCCTGCTCGATCACGCTCGACGACCGCCTGGTGTGCTCCTGCCTGATGCTCGCGGCCGAGGCCGAGGGGCACGAGATCCGGACCATCGAGGGCATGGCCAACGGCGAAAGGCTGCATCCGCTGCAGCAGAAGTTCCTCGAGCACGCCGCGCTCCAGTGCGGCATCTGCACCTCGGGCATGCTGGTCGCCTCCGATGCGCTCTTGAAGAAGAATCCGGACCCGACCGAGGAGGAGGTCCGGTTCTGGCTCGCCGGCAATCTCTGCCGGTGCACCGGTTACGACAAGATCGTCCGCGCGGTGATGGAGACCGCCGCCGAAATGCGCCAGGGAATTCAGGAGGCAGCGCAATGAACGTCCTCAACAACAAATGGATCGGCCAGCGCACCATCCGGCCCGACGGCGTCGACAAGGTGACGGGACGCGCGGCGTTTGCCGCCGACACCACGATGCCCGGCATGATCTGGGGCAAGGTGCTGCGCAGCCCGCATCCGCATGCCCGGATCAAGTCGATCAACACGGCGAAGGCCGAGGCGCTGCCCGGCGTGAAGGCGGTCGTCACCTCGCGTGACATCGTCGATTTCACGATCGAGAAGGGCGCCGTGATGCTCGGCATCCAGGACATGCGCTGGATGTGCCGCAACGTAATGGCGCGCGACAAGGCGCTGTTCCCCGGCCACCCCGTCGCCGCGGTGGCGGCCACCACGGAAGCGATCGCCACTGAGGCCTGCAAGCTGATCGAGGTCGATTACGAGGTGCTGCCCTGGGCGATCGAGATCGACGACGCGCTGAAGGACGGCGCGCCGATCCTGCACGAGTTCAACAAGTTCGACGGCAAGCCCTCGAACATCATGGGCCGGATCGAATCCAAAAAGGGCGACATCGCTGTTGGCTTCAAGGACGCCGAGATCGTGATCGAGCGCTCCTTCACCACGCGCCCGGTGCACCAGGGCTATATCGAGCCGCATGCCTGCCTGATTTCGGTTGCGGCCGACGGCAAGACCACGATCTGGTCGTCGAGCCAGGGCCAGTTCATGGTGCGCGCGATGACCTCGATGCTCACAGGCATCCCGCAGAGCGACATCCGCGCCATCCCGGCCGAGATCGGCGGCGGCTTTGGCGGCAAGACCATCGTCTATCTCGAGCCGCTGGCGACCCTGCTCGCGAAAAAATCCGGCCGCCCGGTGAAGATGGTGATGACGCGCGAGGAGGTGATGCGCGCCACCGGTCCGACCTCGGGCTCGAAGAGCACGGTGAAGATCGGCGCGAAGAAGGACGGCACCATCGTCGCCGCCCACGGCGCGTTCTACCTGCAGGCCGGCGCCTTCCCGGGCTCGCCGATCCGCGGCGCGGTCGGCTGCAGCTTTGCGCCCTACGACATCCCGCATATTCTGTCGGAAGGCTTTGACGTCTGCTCCAACCGCTCCAAGGTCGCGGCCTATCGCGCCCCGGGCGCGCCGATCGGCGCCTATGCGGTGGAATGCGTGCTCGACGAGCTCGCCGAGGCCTTGAAGATGGACCCGCTCGCGCTGCGGCTGAAGAACGCGGCGAAAGAGGGCACCAAGGCGGCGCATGGCCCGGTGTTCCCGCGCATCGGCTACATCGAGACGCTGGAGGCGGCGAAGAACCACCCGCATTATGCCGCGCCGCTCGGCAAGCTGCAGGGACGGGGCGTGGCGTCGGGCTTCTGGTTCAACGCCGGCGGCGAATCCTCCGCGCAGGTCAACATCACCGAGGACGGCAACGTCGTCGTCACCACCGGTCACCCCGATATCGGCGGCTCGCGCGCCGGCATCGCCAACATCTGCGCCGAACTGCTCGGCATCGACTACAAGCGCATCTCCGTCATCATCGGCGACACTCAGACGGTCGGCTTCTCCAACCTGACCGGCGGCAGCCGCGTGCTGTTCGCCTCCTCGATGGTGGTGACGCAGGCGACCGACAAGATCATCGCCACCTTGCGCGAGCGCGCGGCGAAGATCTGGGAGATCGACCCCGAGGCGGTCAAGTGGGAGGACGGCGCCGCGCATCCGGTGAGCCCGAATGCTGGCGAGTTCAAGCCGCTGACGCTCGCCGACCTCGCCGAGAAGGCGCCGTCGCAGGGCGGCCCGATCGGCGCCAGCGTGCAGCTCAACACGCAAGGCGCCGAGGGCGGCTTCGGCACCCACATCTGCGACGTCGAGGTCGATGTCGATCTCGGCATCGTCCGCGTGATCCGCTACACCGCGGTGCAGGATGTCGGCCGCGCCATCCATCCGAGCTATGTCGAGGGCCAGCTCCAGGGCGGCGTCGCGCAAGGCATCGGCTGGGCGCTGAACGAGGAGTACATCTACAACAAGGACGGCAAGGTCGATAATCCGGGCTTCCTGGACTATCGCATGCCGGTCTGCTCCGATTTGCCGATGCTCGACTGCGCGCTGGTCGAAGTGCCGAACCCGAAACATCCGCAGGGCGTCAAGGGCGTCGGCGAAGTGCCGCTGGTGCCTGTGATGGCCGCGGTGGCCAACGCGGTGCACAACGCGCTCGGCAAACGCTTCTACAGCCTGCCGATGTCGCCGCCGAAGGTCTCGGAAGCGCTGGACGCGCCAACGCAACAGGCGGCGGAGTAGAATCGGTAGGGCGGGTTAGGCGAAGCCGTAACCCGCCATCTCCTCCTTGACGAACTTCGGCGGGTTACGCTTCGCTAACCCGCCCTACTTTCTGGCCAATCGACAGCCACCGCGCCCTGTTGACACCACGCCCCCCGATGCGCTCCTCTCGGGATCTCAATCGGGCCGTTGAACCGGATGTCGACCCTGGAAGCCGCATTGCGAGGCGGGGCAGTCGTGCTGCTGCTGTTCCGCATCGTGACGCTCGCCCGCGACGCGCGCGGCAATCCGGTCAGCCGCTATTCGGCGCTGCTGCTCACCGGCATCGTGGCCTATGTCGTCGAATCCGCTCCCGATTTCGGTGCGCTGGATCTGCGCTGGCGGTTTCTCGTCCACCTCGTCGGCGCCGGCACGCCGGTCGCATTCTGGCTCACGATGGGTGCGATCTTCACCGATGAATTTCGCCCGCGCTGGTACCACGCGCTCGCCTGGCTGGTGTTCATCATGCTCGGCGTGCTCGAAACTCTGGGCCGGCCGACTTACACCAGCGCGGCGCTGCACTCCGCCTTGCTGCTGCTTTGCCTGCTGCTCGGGATCTGGCATGTGCTGGCTGGCCGGGCGACCGACCTGGTGGAGGGAAGGCGCCGGCTTCGCGTCTGGTATGCGGTTGCGATCGCGCTCTACACGGTGCTGAGCGTCGCGTCGGACTGGATCTGGCCGGGCGCGCTGTCGTCCGCGCCCTTCAGTCTCGCCAATGCCGCAGCTCTGGCCGGGTTGATCTTCCTGTTCGCGGCGGTGGGCTCGCTGCCATCGAGCGGCGCACCACTGGTGCCGACTGCGGCGCGTGCCGCGCAGAAGCCAACCTCCAACGACAGCCCCCCGGCCGCGTCGCCCGATGTGGCACTGATCGAGGCGCTGCGCAGGCTGATCGATCACGACAAGATCTATCGCGAGCCGGACCTCAGCGTCACGTCGTTGGCGCAAAAGCTCGACATTCCCGAGTATCGGCTGCGCCGCCTGATCAACGGGCAGCTCGGCCATCGCAATTTCAGCGCCTTCGTCAACGGCTATCGGCTGGCCGAGGCCGAGGCCGCACTGCGCGATCCCGGCCAGGCCGAGGTGCCGATCCTGACGATTGCGCTCGACGCCGGCTTCGGCTCGATCGGGCCCTTCAACCGCGCCTTCAAGGCCCATACCGGACTAACGCCGACAGAGTACCGGCGCGCCCACCTCGGTGGCGCTGAGGGCGCCGAACCATTGCCGATTCCGAAATAATCCAGGCCGTTTGCAGAAATCGGCCAGCCCGGGCGCCGGAATCGGCGCGCGGCGCGACTTCACATGTGCGAGCTTCAACTCGCGCGGACAGGCCCGCGACGCTGCGGTCCATGTGGAGACGTCAGGATGAAGCTCATCGCATCACTGTGGAGCATTCCGATCGTGCTTTGCCTATCGGGGCCGGCGTCCGCCGACGACCTCACGGCATCGGGCGATGCCAGGAGCCTGGGCTTCTCCGCCGCGCGTCTGGCGCGGATCGCGCCCTGGTATCAGTCCCGCTTCGATGCGTTCCCGCCGACCGAGGGTCTGCTTCCCGGCGCCGTCGTCGCCATCGCCAAGGACGGCAAGCTCGCCTACCTGCAGGCGGTCGGCTTTCAGGACCGCGCCAAAACGGTCCCGATGCAGACGAACTCCATCTTCTGGATTGCCTCGATGACCAAGCCGGTGACCAGCGTCGCCGCCATGATCCTGGTCGATGACGGCAAGCTGGAGCTCGACGCGCCCGTGGCCCGCTATCTGCCCGAGCTCGCGGAGATGCGGGTCGCATTCCGAAAGACCGATGCAGCCAGCGGCAAGACCGAGTACGGGCTCGAGCCGCCAAAACGGCCGATGACGGTGCGCGACCTGCTGCGCCATACCTCCGGTC
Organism: Bradyrhizobium ivorense; assembly: GCF_900696085.1. Taxonomy (GTDB): domain Bacteria; phylum Pseudomonadota; class Alphaproteobacteria; order Rhizobiales; family Xanthobacteraceae; genus Bradyrhizobium; species Bradyrhizobium ivorense. The sequence goes on along the minus strand of NZ_CAADFC020000004.1, from coordinate 894,529 downwards.
TGGTCTATCCGGAAATGGATTTTGCCTATCCGGAGCGCGGCCTTTCCGACCCGAACGACGCGCAGGAGATTCGCACCATCCACATGCTCTATGGCTGGAGGGCGGTATTCAGGCGCGACAAGACGCTGGCCGATTTCGTGTCCAGCCTCGCCAGCCTGCCGCTCGCCCATCAGCCTGGCGAGGTTCATGAATATGGCTGGAACGCCGACGTGCTGGGCCGCGTCGTCGAAGTTGCATCCGGCCAACCCCTCGATCAGTTCCTGCAGGAGCGCATCTTTGCGCCGCTGCATATGATCGACACCGGCTTTTACGTGCCCAAGGAGAAACTTGACCGCCTGGTCGATTCGCCGATGCCGGAACGGCCGCCGATCTGGGATGTCACGACGCCGCCAAAACTGTTTGCCGGCGGCGGCGGGCTGGTCTCGACCGCCCCCGACTATCTCCGCTTCTGCCAGATGCTGCTGAATGACGGCGAGCTCGACGGCGTGCGCGTGCTCACGGCGCAGGCGGTGAAGCAGATGACGACGAACGCGCTGTCGCCGGACGTCCGCATCTTCGGCGGCGACGAGGTCGGCGCCCGCGCCGGGACGACCTTCGGGCTCGGCTTTGGTATCCGCGCCAATCCCGTCTTCAGCTGGATCCCGGGAGCGGTCGGCAGCTACTCCTGGGCCGGATTGTGGGGCACCTATTTCTGGATCGATCCGGCGGAGAAACTGATCGGCTTGCAGATGGTTCAGGCCACGCCCGGCAGCAAGGGGCGCGCGGCGGTGATCTCGGCGGGAATCAATCGTCTCACATACGGTGCGCTCGAAGTTTCGCAGCCGCCCTCGACCGCGTCGGCGGTGCCGGCGACGGTCAGCCCCGAAGTGCTCGCCGATTACGTCGGGAGCTACGACTTCGGCTCCTCCGTGAGTTCGCGTGACCGGCAGGGCCTCGCCGACGGCAAGACCGGATGGCTCGGGATCGAGGCATTCGTCGCCATGGAGCCCGAGGGCCTGCGGATCAACCGGCCGATCGCGAACAGCCCCGCGACCAGGGCCGGCCTTGCGGCGGGCGATCTCGTCACCGAGCTCGACGGCGCGCCGCTCAAGGGCCTTTCGCTCGCCGACGTTCTGGCCCGGCTGCGCGGGCCCGCCGACACCACGCTCAAGTTGAAAATCGTCCGCAAGGGTGAGACGGGCGGAAGCGAGCTCAGCGTCGTCAGAGCCGCGCGCCGCGCCAACGCGGTCCAGCTTCAGCTTCGCGTCGAGCAGGGCCGGCTCGTCGCGGAGGCCACGGGCGCGTGGCCGATCCTCGCATTCGAGCACGGCAAGACAACGCCGCTGGCGGCGACGTCGGCCAACGACTTTATCGTCGACGACGAAGATCACACCCGCATCACCTTCGTCCGCGATGCCGCAGGCAAGGTCTCGGGCCTGATCCTCAATCCCGGACCCTTCGAGCAGAAGGCGGCGCTGATCGTGTCGGGAGCAAACTAGGGCGCGTACTTGTAAATCTTCGTCGATGTCCGGTTTGCCCCGACACCGACCGCCCTTGGCAACCGCAGCAAATGTCGCGATCAGCCACAAGCGGACTTCCCTCCGAACCAGCGGCCGCTTATTTTTACGCTCCAACCGTTACTGAGCCGTCGGCACGGTACGCAAGGAACGATAGTTTGCGCTATTTATTTGATGATTTCATTCTCGATACCGACCGGCGTGAGCTACGGCGGGGCGCCGACTTGGTTCCGACGCCGCCGCAGGTCTTCGATCTACTCGATTACTTGATCGGCAATAGGGACCGCGTCGTTAGCAAGGACGATCTCATCAGCGCGGTTTGGAATGGACGCATCGTGTCAGATGCCGCGCTGGCGACCCGGCTAAATGCCGCTCGGGCCGCAGTCGGTGACGCCGGTGATAAGCAGCGCTTAATCAAGACGATGCAGCGCAAGGGCTTTCGCTTCGTAGGCACAGTTCAGGAAGTTAAAACGTCCACAGATCAGCCGGTTGGCACGGCGGCGCATGGCGGCGACTTGACGCCAAGCTCGTCATCACCACGTCTGTCCATCGTGGCGTTGCCGTTTGCTAACCTCAGCAGCGATCCAACGCAAGACTACTTCGTCGACGGTGTGACCGAAAGCCTGACCACCGACCTGTCACGGATTCGTGGCTCGTTCGTCATCGGTCGACATACCGCCTTTACCTACAAGGGGAAGCAGGTTGATCTCAAACAGATTGGCCGCGAATTGAATGTTCGCTATGTCCTCGAAGGCTCGGTACAGCGTAGTGGGAAGCGGCTAAGGGTAAATGTACAGCTGATCTCTGCGGAAACCGGAAATCATCTTTGGGCTGAGCGCTTTGACAAGCCGCTTGCTGACCTGTTCGATCTACAGGACGAAATAGTATCAAGGCTCGCTAATACGTTAGAAGCCCAGCTCATCGAAGCGGAGGCACGTCGAGCGGAAAGTACGCTGCATCCCGATGCCTTGGATCTCTACTTTCTGGGCGGGGCAACCGCGAACAAGGCGCAGACCCTCGAGAATCTGATGCAAGCAAGGAGCTTTTTCGAGCGTGCTCTGGCGCTGGAGCCCGCACATGTCGAGGCGCTGGTGGGCACAGCGCTGGTCGATCTATCAATAGCAGGCCTTTTTCTGACGGACGATCGCACGGGACGATTTGCGGCGGCGGAGGCAGCCTCGACCAAGGCGCTGAGCCTCGCGCCGGACTTTGCCGCAGCTCATTTCGCCCTAGGGGCCATCTACATCGCCACCAATCGCGCTGCCGACGGCATTGCAGAATGCGAACAGGCTCTGGCGCTCAATCAAAATCTTGCCGACGCTCACGCCGCCATCGGTTGGGCCAAATTCCTCCTCGGTCACGGGGCGGAAACCGAAGCTCACGTTAACGAGGCGCTTCGCCAGTCCCCCCGCGACATCAGCTCCTTCCGGTGGATGGCGTTCGTCGGTCTCGCCAAAGCGCAGGTCGGCGCCGACGCGGAAGCGGTCACATGGCTGCGCCGAAGCATCGATGCCAACCGCAATGTGCCCCTTACACATTTCAACCTTGCCGCTACCCTAGCGTTGTTGGGGCGCTTTGAGGAGGCGCGGACTGCTGCGCAAACTGGGCTTGCGCTCGACCCAAGTTTCACCATCCGCCGTTACCAGCGCAATCTATCGAGCGATAATCCGACTTTTCTCGCCAAACGTGAGCGCGTCTATGAGGGCATGCGGTTGGCCGGGGTGCCCGAGGGGTGATGTCCGCTTCGGGGCACGAGCGTCACCCTCTGCGATAGACGGCAGCCTGTCGATTTCCGTTATGTCCTGCTAACGACCGAGGATCGTGTGGCGGCGCAAAGTGTCGCGATCGGCCATTTGTAGAAATTCGGCCGCGTAGTTTTGTGCGGTTCGTGGTATTTTATGGATACGGATCACGTCCACGCGCGGGTCAGCCATGGTCGAATATCCTGCTAGACGGATCGACTATCGCGAGCAAGGATTGGGGCCGACAATTCTTTTCGTGCCCGGCTCGTGGAGTACGGGAGCAATGTGGCGTGGTGTGATCGCGCTGTTGGGAGATCGCTTTCGGGCGGTGACAACAAGCCTACTCGGTTATGGCGACACCGAAGAGCGCCGGACGCCGGACGACGTTTTGATCGAACGGGAGATCGACGTCATCGAGGCCGTCATCCAGCGCACCAACAGCACTGTCCACCTCGTTGGGCATTCGTACGGTGGCACCGTATGCCTAGCGACCGCTCTCCGTGACCGGACCAAAATCGCAAGCATGACCTTGATCGAGGCGACCCCGTTCAACCTGCTTCGTCATTCGGGCGATCTCGGGCTGTACCAGCAAGTGCGCTCCATGAGCGACGCTTATGTTCGCTCGTATCACAGCGGAAAACAGCTGGCTGCACGGAGCATCATCGACTTCTACGGCGGTGACGGCAGCTTTGATACATTCTCAGCCCGGATCCGGGACTACATTGTTGCCACCACGCCGACGAACATTCTGGACTGGTCGTCGGAGGAGTGTTTCGACTTGCGGCTTGCCGCTTATGCCGGCATCACTGCGCCAAGTCTGCTCGTGCGAGGCCAACACTCTCCTCCACCCATTCAACGCGTCGCCGAGGTGTTGAGTGGCGCAATCCCCGGATCGTCGCTGGTGACCGTTCCCGGCGCTAGTCATTTCATGGTCGAGACCCATCCGGCGGACGTCGCGAGGCTCATCCGTGAACATGTCGCGACGGTCGAGACGCTGCGCTAACCTCGCTTCTGCTTTGGGTCATTTTGGACGGCTTTATCGGGGATTGTCGGAGGCTTGATGTCAGCTTCTGCCCGAAAGCGCCGAACAGGCTGAGCCCATTCAACCCCCGTCAATCAGGCTAGAATGGCTGTAATGCATCCGCCGCGCTGCGCCGTCAGCGTAGCTCCTTGCCCAGCCGCCGAAACACCGTCTCGCAGGTCATCAGATCGAGGTGGCCGCCGCCGGCGTTCTTGAAGAAGGTGATGTCGTCGGCCGCGAGCCGGCCGGCGACCTTGCCGGTGGCGAGGTCGTAGTGATCGCCGAGCACGTCGGTCTCGCGGATCGCGCCGCTGGCGATCGGCTGCAGGATGTCGCCGACGCCGTCGAATGCGGATTCGCGGCGGTCGACGAACACCCGGGCGCGGCGCGCCGCCTCGTCGTCGGCTTCGCGAGTCTCCGGCGTGAAGCCGCCGACCAGGTCGAGATGGGTGCCGGGCCGCAAGTTCGCGCCTTTGACGAGCGGTTCGCGCGAGCGGGTGCAGGTGGTGATGATGTCGGCCTCGCGGGTTGCGGCGTCGAGATCGGTCACCGCCTCGGCGGCGATGCCTTCACCTGCGAGCCGGGTGGCGAGCGCCTCGGCACGCTCCGCCGTCCGGTTCCAGATCACCACGCGCCGCAGCGACGGCCGCGCGGTGCGGTGCCCGCGCACCAGCCAGTGCGCCATCTCGCCGGCGCCGACCACCAGCAGCGTCTCGACGTCGGCGCGCGCCAGGTGTTTGGCGCCGAGCGCGGAGTCCGCCGCGGTCTTCCAGTGGGTGATCTCGGCGGCATCCATCACCGCGAGCGGCCGGCCGTCATTGCCGTCGAACAGCACGCAGACCGCCTGCACGGCCGGCAGCTTGCCGGCGGCGAGGTTGCCCGGAAAGCTGGTGTACAGTTTTGTCATCATGAAGCGGCCGGCATCGACCGCGCTGCGGGTCACCAGCTGCTGGCCCCTTGTCGTCGCCGAGATAGCCGTCCCGCACGGCAATCTTCGGCCGCCGGTGCGCGGCCTCGATCGCCTCGATCAGGATAGGGAGGCTCAGGACGCGGTTGACCTCGCGGTCGTCGACAAAATGCACAATGGTCTCCTCTGGAGCATGATCCGGAAAAGTGCGTAGCGGTTTTCCGAAAAGATCATGCTCAAACAAAAAGCTAAAGCGCGATGATTCCATCGCGCTTTGGGACCCTTGATGGATACCGATTGGGGAGGGCGAGGGGCGTTTGCGGATTTCGGAATATTGGAAGGTTAATGCTGAGTTGCCCGACGTGTCAAGTCGCCTGTTCGAGCGCGGTCCGCCACCACCGGCTACCGCCGGCCCGCCATTCGGCTACTTTGCATGGGGTTGTTTTTCGGCATTTGGTCGGCGCGCCCCCACGACGGCGGTTGGGGAGGCCCGACCGGCATGCGCCGCCGCGCCGCAGTTGCTATCCTGTGGCCTGATTCTCTCGCAGGTTTCGCAAGGCCGTGGTTGCATTCGTCATCGCTGTCCTGATTTTCGTGCTGCTCAGCGGTGCCGCGCTTGCCACCATGGCCGTTCATGGCCGGCTCAAGGAGCATCATCGCTCCGACGAGACCAACACCTCGGTGCGGCTGGTCGCGACGCTGTTCGTCACCATGCCCTCGCTGCTGCTCGGCCTGATGATGAACAATGCGGCCAACACCTATGTGGCGGTCGACCGCAATCTGCATGTCTTCGCCACCGACATCATCCTGCTCGACCGCAGCATGCGGCCGCTCGGCGAGAGCGCCGACGAGCCGCGCCGGCGGCTGCTCGCCTATGTCGAGCAGGTGTTGAAGGATGTGCCGATCTCGCGCGCGAGCGAGGTGTCGGAGCATCTGCTCGACGAGGTCGGCAACAGCCTGCGCGAGCTGCGGTTCGACGACGAGCAGAAGGTCGCGCTGTGGAACGACGCGCGCTCGGTCTATCGGCAAGCGGTGCAGCAGCGCTGGACCTTTGTCGAGCAGTCCGACGGTTCGTTTCCGTCGCCGCTGATCTGCATCCTGGTCGGCTGGCTGACGCTGATGTTCGCGACGCTGGGCTTTCGCGCGCCGCGCAATGCGGTGGTGATCTCGATCTACATCGCTGCGGCGGCGCTGATCTCGGCCGCGATCTACCTGATCATCGAGATGAGCACGCCGTTCTCCGGCCCGATCCAGCTCTCCGACCGCCCGCTGGTGCGCGCCGTCGAGGAGATCAGGCGGTAGCGGCCGGTATCGGCACGCGCTTTCGGCTTTATTCCCCTCGGATTGATGGCTGTCTGTAAAATTGTTTCCGCGGCGTCGGCGGAATAGGGGAGGTCGCGCGGCGTCCTACCCATGCAAGCCATTTGCATTCGAAACGGGAGACACCATGAAGACTTCGCTCGTACTCGCCACCGCCATGTCGTTCGCGCTCGCCTCGGCCGCGCTGGCGGCGCCGCCGACCAAGACCGGAACCACGCCGAAGGGCTCCGTGCTGACCGATGCCAAGGGCATGACGCTCTACACCTTCGACAAGGACAGCGACGGCAAATCGGCGTGCAACGGTCCGTGCGCGACCAACTGGCCGGTGCTGAAGGCTGAAGCCAGCGACAAGGCCGACGGCGGCTACAGCGTCATCACCCGCGACGACGGCTCCAAGCAGTGGGCCTACAAGGGCAAGCCGCTCTACACCTTCGCCAAGGACCAGAAGCCCGGCGACATCACCGGCGACGGCTTTCTGAACGGCGCCTGGCATCTTGCGCAGCCGTGAGGCCGCATCGTAGGGCGGGTTACGCTTCGTTAGCCCGTCCTACGGATGCGCGACGACGTTACGTCCTGCGCTTCAGCGCCAGCCCCATCGTGATCCAGCTGACGCCGGCGCAGATCAGATCGACGCTGAGGAAGATGCCGAGCACCCACAGGCTCGAGACCGGCCAGCCGGCGAGGATCATGACGCCGAGCACGAACGTGATCAGGCCGGACAGCGCGACCAGCCCCCAGGACGAGGCGGCATTCATGCCGAAGGCGAGGAAGATGCGGACGATGCCGGAGACCACCAGCGCGACGCCGAGGAACAGCGTCAAGGTGACGGCGGCGAGCAGCGGGTTCTCGAAGGTGACGAAGCCGGCAATGACATAGAGCGCGCCGAGCGCCATCCAGAGCAGGAACTTGCCCCACGACTTGAACTGAAACGCGTTCACGATCTCGGCGACGCCGGCGACGATCATCATCGCGCCGACGAACAGCACGCTGACGACGGTGGCAAACAGCACGCTGCCGAAGGCGAGCACGCCGGCGATCAGGTAGATCACGCCAAGCGCGACGATCCAGCCCCACTTGGCGCGAAGGCTGGCAACTCCCGATCCGAGGCTGTGAGGAGGGGTGGCGGGTGAGCTCGACATGGTGGACATGATATCGCTCCCATAGACTGCACCTCCCCATGCTACCATAGGTGCCCGCACCGACAAGGCGGGTGACGCGGTTGGCACCACAAGCGCCGCGACACGTTAACCCACGATGCCGGGTGTGCTGCCGCGCAGCAATGGCGGCCGGCCGACGGCATCAGGCAATTTTGAGGAGACTACCGGTCCCACCATCCCGTCCAAACCACAGAGGAGATCGACATGCCCGCCACTCACGACAAGGACCACGTCTACAAGATGCTGGATCTGGTCGGATCATCGGAGAAGAGCATCGAAGCGGCGATCGAGAACGCCATTGGCCGCGCGTCAAAGACGATCCGGGAAATGAAGTGGTTCGAGGTCGTGCAGACGCGCGGCCATATCGAGGACGGCAAGGTCCGGCACTATCAGGTGACGCTGCGGGTCGGGTTTACGCTGGAATAGGCGAGCGACGCGGCTTTAACCGTCTCGTCATTGCGAGGAGCGAAGCGACGAAGCAATCCATTCCTCCACACATGCGGAGAGGTGGATTGCTTCGCGGAGCCTGTCATCCGCCGGCGCTTCGCGCCGACCGGTGGCTCGCAATGACGTGGAGCGGGCGTGCCGTCGATCACCGCCGCGACAGCGGCGCGGGCGGCGGCGGCGCGGTTGCGCCGGCGGCGAGCGAGCGCTGCACCATCACGGTGTCGGACCAGCGGCCGTAGCGGTAGGCGACGCCGGGCAGATGCCCGACGCGGGCGAAGCCGAAGCGGTCGTGCAGCTTGAGCGAGGCGGCGTTGTCGGCGTCGATATAGCCGATCATCTGGCGAAAACCGGCCGCGGCGCAGGTGTCGATCAATTCCTGCAGCAGCCTGCCGCCGACGCCGCGCGCGGTGAAACGGTGATGCACGTAGATCGAATGCTTCACCGTGTAGCGGTAGGCCGGCCGCTTGCGGAACAGCACGACATAGGCGTAGCCGACCACCTCGCCGTCGCAGACCGCGACCAGATGCGGCAGGCGAGTGTTGCGCAAATTCTTGCGGCGGTCGCGCAGATCGTCGGGCTCCGGCGTGCCGCTGTCGTCGACGCTCTCCTCGACGCCGCGGCGGATGTGATGGCGGTAGATCGACAGCATCGCATCGACATCGCTGTCGCGGGACGCACGCACCGTGATCTTGTGATCATTCTCCATTGTTGGCGGTCCGCTCGCTTACTCGGCAACGACATAGGTGTAGAAGCGGACGCGGCCGGCATCGTCGATCTCCTTGTAGATGCCCTGGACCTCGACCTCGAAGCCGGGAAACGCGTTGAAGCTCGCCTCGAACATCTTGAGATAGTCGATCATCGGCTTGCTGCGTTCGGTGAGCCGCTCGCCGGGCACGATGGTGGCGATGCCGGGCGGGTAGACCACAAACGGCGTCGCGGTGATGCGGCCGAAGATCTCGCCGATCGGCAGGTAGTCGACGTCGTTGCGCACCAGATAGCGCGAGGCCTCGCGCGGCGACATCGCGATCTCCGGCAGATGCTCGGGCAGGAACTGCCAGGCCTGCAGCGCGCTGACATTGGCGTCGCGGAAGAAGCGGTGCATGTCGCCGCAGAGATCGCGCAGCCGCACCCCGGCATAGCGGTTCGGGCGGCGGCGGTAGAATTCCGGGATGACGTCCTCGATCAGCGCGTTGTCGTCATGCAGCTTCTTGAACGCGACGAGGCCCGAGATCAGCGTGCCGGCCTTGCTGGCCTCGACGCCCGGCGTCAGCAGGAACAGCAGCGAGTTGAGGTCGTTCTTCTCGGCGACGATGCGGTTCTCGCGCAGATAATGCGCGACGACGGGGGCGGGGACGCCGTGGTCGGCGTAGACGCCGGTGGCGTGATCGAAGCCCGGCGTCAGCAATGTCAGCTTGTTCGGGTCGGTCATGGCAAAGCCTTCCGTCAACTCCGGGAAGCCGTGCCAGCTTTGGCCGGGGTTGAGCTGCCAGTAGGACGGATTGGTCGCGAGCTGGTCGGTCGAGATCGTCTCCCAGGCGACATTGTGCACGCCGTTCTCGCGCGCGACATCCGGGATCGCCACGCGATCCGGCACGAACGGCTCGAAGAACCAGCGCCGCTCGGTCCGCGTCTCGTTCTCCTCGAACTCGCGCTTCACGGCGCGGACCTTCTTGCGCAGCTCGATGCCGAGCCGGATCGTGTCGTCCCACAGCACCTCGCCGGAGCGGCCCTTCATCATCTGCGCGCCGACGTCGAGCGAAGCGAACAGCGGATAGAACGGCGAGGTCGAGGCGTGCTGCATAAAACTTTCGTTGAAGCGGCGGTGCTCGACGCGGCGCTTCTGGCCCTTGATGTGGCGGTCGCGGATGTGGATCTGCGAGGCCTGCGAGAAGCTCGCCAGCTGCTTGTGGGTCGACTGCGTCGCGATGATGCCCGGCGCCTCGGGGCCGAGATCGGCCAGCCCCATCGCGAAGCGGCCGGCATAGATCGGGTGGAATTTCATGAAGCCGGCCCAGGCCTCGTCGAACAGGATGTAGTCGCAGAGATGGCCGATCCGCTTCAGGATCATCTCGGCGGAGTGGATGGTACCGTCATAGGTGCACTGCTCGACCACGGCGACGCGGAACGGGCGGGGCTTCTTCCAGGCGTTCTCGTCCTTGACCAGCGGGTGCTTGCGGATGTGGTCGCGCAGCGCTCCTTCGTCGAGCAGGTCCCAGCGCATCGGCCCGATCAGGCCCCAGGCGTTGCGCACCGTCGGCACATAGACCGGGATGCCGCCGCCGATCAGAAGCGCGCCGTGATGGGCGGCCTTGTGGTTGTTGCGGTCGAACAGCACGAGGTCGCCGTCGGTGACCAGCGAGCCGAGCGCGACCTTGTTTGAGGTCGAGGTGCCGTTGAGCACGAAATAGGTCTTCTCCGCGCCAAAGATCCGCGCCGCCTCCTTCTGCGCCTTCAGCGCCGGCCCCTCATGGGTGAGGAGGTCGCCGAGGTCGAGGACGGAATTGTCGAGGTCGTCGCGAAACACCGCCTCGCCGAGATGCTCGACGAACACACGGCCGATCGGGCTGCGGCTGTAGAACACGCCGCCATTGTGGCCGGGGCAGGTCCAGAGCTGGTTGCCTTCCTCGGCATAGTCGACCAGGGCGCCGAAGAACGGTGTCTTCAGGTTCTCGGCATATTGCTTGAGCCGGCTGATCAGGTTTTTCGCGATGAAGGGCGGGGTTTCCTCGGACAGGAACACGTAGCCGTCGATGAAATCGAGCACCTCGACCGGCAGGTCCTCGAACCGCTTGCGGCGGATCAACAGGATGATCGGGAAGTCGAGGCCGCGGCGGCGCATCAAATTGATCAGCGCCGCGGTCTTGCCCTCAAGACCCTTCTTGCCCCAGTCGACCACCATGCAGCCGATCGCGGCATCGGTTTGCACCGCGATTTCGGCATCCTCCAGCTTGCGGGCGCGGACCACCTCGAAGCCGGACCGCTCGATCTCGCTGATGATCTGGTTGAAGCGGATGCCTTCGAGATCGTCCGATTCGAACACCGGCGCGGCGAACAGGAAGTTGAAGCGTTTGAAGTAGTCCATGCGAGTCCCCGAAACTGGTCCGGCTGAACCTGTCGGCACATTTCATGACGATGAGATGACAATGGGTGGGCGCCTGACACGTGATGCGCGGAGTCCGGTCACCGAAGGGAGTTTGCGCATGGGAGGGGGTCTAGATGAATTCAGTTCATCTGCGGCTGAATTCTTCGGATTTGCGCGGCGCGAGAGGTTGTCCGACAATCCGCATGTTCCGGCTGGAGAGGGCACCATGCATGCACGCGCGGAAGCCAGTGTTGCGGACCATCTTGCTGCGGTGGCGCGGCTGGCGCCGCTGATTGCCGAGCAACGGCAGCATTTCGATCGCGAGCGCAGGCTACCCGATGCCGTCTTCCGGGCGCTGGCCGAGGCCGGACTGTTTCGGCTGTATCTGCCGAAGGCGCTCGGCGGGCCGGAATTCTCGCCATTCGACTTCATGACCATCGTCGAGGCGGCGTCCGCGCTTGACGGCTCGGTCGGCTGGCTGGTCGGCAACGGCGCCGGCATGAGCCGGATCGGCGGCTACCTGCCCGCAGACGTGGTGCGGAGCTGGTTCGCCGATCCAATGGCGTTCATCGCCAGCGCTACCGGTGCGGTCGGAACGGCGGTGGAGGTCGAGGGCGGCTACCGCGTCAGCGGGCGCTGGCCGTTCGGCAGCGGCGCGCATCATGCGACGCGGTTCATGGGGCTCGCCAGCGTGAAGGGGCCCGACGGCAAGGACGGCCCGTCGCTGTGCTGCTACTTCGACCGCGCCGAGGTCCGCGTTCACGACACCTGGTTCGTATCCGGACTGCGCGGGACCGGAAGCTGCGATTTCGAGATTGAGGACAGCTTCCTGCCCGCCAGCCACGTCCACCCGCTGATCGATTTCCAGCCGACGCAGTCCGCGGTGATCTACCGCCTGCCGGCGCTGTCGGCGTTTCCCTGGACGGTCTCGGTGGTCCCGCTCGGAATTGCGCACGGCGCGCTCGACGCCTTCATCGCGCTGGCGAGCAAGAAACCGCGGATGGCCGGCGGCGGCCAACTCCGTGACGGCGAACTGGTTCAGGCGCTGGTCGGCCGCGCCGAGGCCGCAGTGCGGTCTGCGCGGGCGTTATTGATCGAGGCGATGACCGAGCTGATGGCCGCGGTCGATGCCGGCGGCGATCGTCTGATCGAGGCGCGGGTGTTGTTTCGGGTTGCCTGCGCCAACGCCGCGGAGAGCGCCGCGCGCGTGGTCGAGATGCTCGCGGCACCGGCCGGGACCGCGGCGATCTTCGAGACCGGCACGCTCGAGCGGTCGATCCGCGACGTTCAGGCGGCGATCAAGCATGTGGCGATGACCCAGAACAGCTACGTGCTCGCGGGGCGCATCAGCCTCGGCCTGCCGCTCGGCACGACGCGGTTTTGAATGGGCCTGCCGGCTGTTCCGTGCGCGACGCCGGTGACCGCGGATATTCGAGCTGCATCGCGACGAAGTCGGCCGTATCAGCGCCATAGCGGGTCTGGATTGCGCGCAAGGCGGTGTCGAGCGCCTGCGCCGGCGGCGTGGCTCCGACGGCGGGCAGCAGGCGCTCCGCGGGCCAGGTCGCCGCAACCTGTTGCGGATAGATGCGCAGGCCGTTGCGCGTGGTCTGCGCTGCGTCGGTCTTTGCAAATGTCACCGCATGCGAGCGATAGGTCCGCGACCAGCTGTCGGCGACCAGCGCCAGCGACACCTCGTCGACATCGGCGCTCAGCGCGAGGCCGAGCTGCTCCCGGTTCCAGAACGCCAGCGTGTTACGGATCGCAGTCAGCGCGAACGGGCGGGTGAACTTGAAAGCGCCGCTGTCGTGGCGCGCATTCCAATCGGGCAGGCCGATCTCGCGGGCGACCGCCTCGGCCTTGCCGCGGCCCGCAATCGCCTCGATCAGGGTGAGCGACATCGGCATCGACGCCGAGATGCCCGTCGTCGTCGCGACGCCGCGGTCGACCACGATGCGGCGGTCCGCGACGTACCGGATCCCGGGATGCTTGTCCTGCCAGCCCTTCAGGTAGAACCAGTGCGTGGTGGCGCGCCTGCCGTCGAGCAGCCCGGTCGAGGCAACGACCTTGCCGCCGGCACAGATGCCGACGATCACGGCGCCTTTCTCGGCCTGACGCTGGATCCACGGCACCACGACCGGATCGTCGTCGCGGCTCATCGCCGGCACGATGACGTAGTCGGCGCCGTCGGGATGCGCGGTGTCGAATGCGGCTGTCGTTGTATCAGGCTCGACCTTCAGCACCGGGAACAGCGTCACCGGCCCGGGGCCCGTCGCCAGCGTCACGACATCGGCAACGTCGGCGCGCTTGAGAATGCCGTAAGGCATCAGATAGTCGGTGGTCTCGGTCATGTCGTTGATGCCGACGATCGCGATCAGCGGGCGCGCTCGCCTCAGTGGCTTCAGCGCCGCGAGCGTTGCGTCATGCTCCTGCTGCGCGATCGGTGGCGGAACCTTGATGGCCGATGCGGCGGGAAGGGTGAGCAGCCAGGCGCCGCCGACGATTGGAACCAGCGCGGCGATGGCAGCGCCACTCCATGCAAGAAATCGCCAATTCATGATCCATCTCAACGTATGCGTTCGCGTCGCCCGGCGCGCAAACTATCCAGCGACCCCATCGGTCGAAATGGCGAAATTCCCGCAAAAACGGACACGCCTGGACGTGACGCGCAGGCGTTGGTTGCGCCGGCGCTCCGACTACCCACATGGCAATGCGTGCCGGAGCGAACTCGCAGACCTGGAGGCGATCGATGACCCAAGACCTTCCCGGCATCTACCGGAACTACATCGCTTGCCTGAACCGGCAGGACTGGTCGCGGCTTGGTCAGTTCGTCGACGACGACGTATCTCACAACGGTCGGCGGATCGGTCTGCCGGGCTATCGCGAGATGCTGGAGCAGGACTTTCGTGACATTCCCGACCTTCACTTCAACATCGAGTTGCTGGTGTCCGACGCGAGCTACGTCGCGAGCCGGCTCGCCTTCAACTGCTCGCCGAAGGGCAGGTTTCTCGGCCTCGATGTCGACGGCCGGCGCGTCGCGTTTGCCGAGAACGTGTTCTATGAATTCCGCGAGGGCAAGATCGTGCAGGTCTGGTCGGTGATCGACAAGGCCGCGATCGAGGCGCAGCTAGTGAAGAAAGCGTAGCCCGGAGGAGCGCAGCGACACCCGGGTTCAATTCTCCCGCATATCGCTGCGCTCATGCGGGCTACGATCTCTCAATACACCAGCCCGGTCCCGGGCGGCTTTTCGAGCGCCGCCGCCAGCGAACGATATTCGTCGCAGCCGGTGCCGCAGATCGCGGCAATCCGGGTCAGATGATATTGCGCCTGCTCGCGGTTGCCTTGCTCGATCTGCCAGAGGCCGTAATAGTTCCAGGTCAGCACGTGGTTTGGATCCGCTTTCAGCGCGCGCTCGTACCAGAGTTGCGCCTCCCTGAAGTCGCCGAGCTTGCGATAGGAGTAGCCGATCAGATTGGCGACGTTGGGTTGGTCGTCATGCTTGAGCGCGTGCAGCTGATCGATCGCCGCGAGATAGTCGTTGCGTTCGTAGATCGTTGCATAGGCCGTGCGGTAGGCTTCGCGAAACGCCGGATCATCGAAGGCCGACTGCTTGGTTGGCTTCTTGGTTCGGCGCGTGGTCTTTCTGTCCCTCTGCTGCGGGGACGATGACGCGGGACCGCTGTAGCTCGATCCGTAGGGATCGCCACCACCGCCTCCGCCGCCACCGCCACCTCCGCCTGCGGCGATAACCGGCGGCGAGACCAGGAAGAACGGCGCTGTCAGGAACGTCGCAACCGCTGCAAGCTTGATCGGTGACTTGATCATGGGGACCTCCCGCTTCGACCGGGCGAGTGCCGGTTTGAAGCAATAACTCCCCGTCGCCTCGCGCATTCCCTTCAATGCGAAAAATTGTCTGCGGCGACGCGTGTGACAGTCGCGCTGTCGTTTTCAAAGAGTGAAGCGCGCAGGTGAGGGCGTATGCGATACCAGGACGGCACAGCCGAAACTGACATCGGTGTCAGGATTCGACGCGGTGAGCGGCCCGGCCGCGCGCAGTGATCGCTATTTGCTCTCCAGACGCCACGCGCCGTCCCAGCCCGGCGCCGGCGGATTTTGCCGAAAGCTCTCGACGCGCGCCTTCAGGGCGAGCGATGGTCCGTCGCCGGGGACGGCTTCCAGCGCGGCGACGAAGGCGCGCGCCGCGTCGTCCCAGCTGCGTGCGCGGTACGCCGCGAGGCCTTCCGCATAGTGCTGGCACAGCAGCGTTTGCGCCGGCGTCAGGGCGTCCTTCTGGCCCATGATCTCGAATACGGTCTGCGGCTGGGTCTGGCCGACCACGATCAGCCGGTCGATCTCGCGCAGCGCGATGGTATCGGCGCAGCCGGCGGCGGTGGCTTCCGAGATCAGGCTGCGGCTGCCGTAATATTTGTTGGCGCCCTCCAGCCGCGAGGCGAGGTTCACGGTGTCGCCGAGCACGGTGTAGCTCATCATGAATTCGGAGCCGATGCTGCCGACCAGCGCTTCGCCGGTGGCGATGCCGATGCGGACGTCGCAGTCGGTCGGGATCGCGCGCACGCCGAGCAGCTCGGGCAGATCCTTGCGCAGCTGGGCGACGCGCCCGGTCATGTCGATCGCGGCGAGCGCGGCGAGATGGGTCTGCTCGTTTTCCTCGACAAACGGCGCGCCCCAATAGGCCATGATGGCATCGCCGATATATTTGTCGATGATGCCGCGATGGGCGTGGATCGGCTCCGACATGGTCGAGAGATAGAGGTTCATGATCTTGACCAGGCCGCGCGGCGTCACGCCTTCGCTCAAGGACGTAAAGCCCTTCATGTCGCAGAACATCACCGTCATGACGCGGCGCTGTCCTTCGGTGGCGGCGATCGCCGGCTGGTCGAGCAGGCCTTCGGCGATCCGCGGATTGATGTAGCGGCCGAAGGTTTCGCGGATGCGCTGGTTGTTGCGCAGCGTCTCGATCATCCGGTTGAAGGCGGCCGAGAGCTGGCCGATCTCGTCCTGGGTCGTGATGGTGATGCTGCCGTCGAGCTTGCCGGCCTCGACCGCGCGGGTGCCTTCCAGGAGCCGCATCACCGGTCCGGTGATGCCGCTGCCGACCAGCATCGCGAACACGAAGCCGAGGATCGCGGCGATGCCGGTGACGACGGCCGAGACGATGATGGCGTTCTGCTGGGCGCCCATTACCGTCGCCGCGGCGGCGGCGACCTGGGCCAGCATGTCGGAGCGGATGGCGTCGACCCTGGTGTTGAACTCGTCGCGCAGCACGTCCGCGCGCAGCGAGGTCTGGCGCGCGGCGGCAATGTCCTTGGCCTCGATCTGCTCGAGCAAGGTCTTGTTCTCGGCGTTCAGCCGCACCAGGAGATCGTTGACCGCGTTGTCGATGCGGTCATCGAGGCGCCCGAGCGCCGCATTGTCCGACGGCGTCGAGGGATCGGCGATGATCGCGTCGATGAGTTGGCGCGCGGCATCGGCCTCGTGCTTGATCAGGGGCTCGATCTCCTCGAAGGATTTCCGCGCGGTCTCGTAGCTGGCGTCTTCCGCCGGCCCCTGCATCTTCGCCATCATCATCCGCCGCATCGCCAGCGAGCGCTCCAGCGCGCGGACATTGACGCGGGCGAGATGGCCGTAGGCGGGGATATAGCGGTTAGTGAGTTCGTCGAGCAGATGGCCGACGCGGCCCGCCATCACCATCGACAGCAGCGAGGTCACGACCGCGAGGATGATCAGCCCCGCGGCGATGCCGACGATCTTCTGCCTGATCGAGCTTCGAAACATGCCCCTGCGCCAGCCCGGCCGCGGATGCCAACTGCGGGAAGGCGACCCGTCATCCCGGCGGACCAGCTAATAGAGTTCCACGGCGCGCCGCGCAAGCGCGCCGCCGGAAGCAGGACGGGGCAGGGCGAGGGCCTCAAGACTTCCGCGTATGTCCCCAGGCCTCATCCCAGTCCTGGCCGCTGGCATCGACCACGCGGCCGTCGGCCTCGAAGAACTTGTTCGGTACCTGGAAGATCGCGAGCATCAGGCCGCCTTGCGGACACCAGGCGACATGGCGGCTGCCGGCCTCGCGCCAGATGAACTCGCCGGCGCCGCAAATCATGCCCTCGGCCGGGCCTTCCTTGTCGACGAGGGCGCCTTCGAGCACAAAAGTCTGCTCGATATTGACATGCTCATGATCGGGCAGCACCGCGCCCGGCGCGAAGCGCATCAGGGCGGTCATCAATCCGGTCTTGCGATCGAACAGCAGCGTCTTGGCCTCGCAGCCCGGGAAGCGGGTCTGCTGCCATTCCATCTCCTGCGGGCGAACGATATGGGAATGCGTGTCGGCACGCTGCGGCGTCACGGCGTCCATGCGATGATGCTCCGTCCTCGTGAACGGTGGATCGTAGCATCATCGTGGGTAGGCGTCTCTCGCTAGCTCAGGCCCTCATAGACGGTGAAGCCGCGCGCGATGGCGAGCTTTCGCAGTGCACGCGGCACGAACCGCTCCGGCGGATGCAGATAGCGCCATGAGGTCAGCGTCAGGTCGCGCAGCGCCGTGGCATCGTCCTCGAACGGGGCGAGCAGGCCGGTCAGGCTCGCCGGCACATGGACGCGCGCGGTGAAGGGCAGCAGCAGCAATTCGAGATGCGCCTTGGCGCCGCTCCCGGTGGTCGCGGTCACGCCGGCGATCGCCGGCAGCCTCTCCTCCGCAACGCAGGTGATGATGTCGTCGACCTCGCGACGGCTGGCGCCGCTGAACATGGCGGAGAAGCTTCGCCCCTTGAGGTCGCAGCCGAGCAGGGCGGAGGTGCGGGTGCCGGCGACGCGGAACGGGTAACCGGCCTCGCCGTCATACGACAGCACGAAAATGTCAGCCAGCAGCTCGCGCACCGCTGACGGTTCGAACTCGCTCCGGTCGGGTGCGCGCGCAGGGCCGCGCTTCGCATTCCAGTAAGCGAAAAACGCGCGGCTGGACGAGTGTTTCATCTAAAGAACCTTGCCCGGCGCCTGTCTCACCACGACACATCTGTCCCGGTTCCGCTCAAACGCCTTCCCTTCTCTGTTGTGCAGGGAAGGCATTGCAGCGTCCATGCCGGGGGCGCGTTTTCGGCGCGTTATCGACGGTTTTGCGCTGTTAACGTAAATTTAACTATAGGCTTGGCGACCGCGGCCGGCCCGCGTAGGGTCCCGCGCATTCCCGTTCGCGCCGGCTGCCCCAAGCGCCGGCGTCGCACGTTTACAGGTGGCGTCAAACAGTTTGGTCGTCGCGCGGGGAGGGGTGGGGATGCACCCCCGATCCCTCAGGGGCGCGAGAAGATCAGCAGAGTCGGGAGGGGTGTTCTCAGCGCCCCTCCCTTTTTCTTTTTGGTTCTGTCACACGGGCACGTCGCGTCATCGACCGCTGCGTACGAATGCAGGGGATCGGCGATTGCCGCGCTGTCGTGAGCGGCATGCGCGGATGCCTGCACCGACCTCGATTGTGCGCCAGCGAAGCGAACCGGGCGGGACGATGCGAGCCGGGCAGCCGCAATCGGCCGCGCTTCTGCGGCTGCCGCGGGTTGATGAAACGGGCCATCCTCTCAGGACGTGCTGCAACGCACCCGCAAACGCAGCTCCGCTCGCCCTCAGCCGCCGCGGCCCAAACTCTTTTCCCGATTGTGCACTTGCACAGCGCCGCCAAAGCCGCCTATCTGAGGCTTATTCCGCATGCGAGGTCGTCGGCCCCTTGGACTCCCATCCCGAATCCCCGATCGCCCCGCCGCCGGAGGCGCCGCGCGAGCCGATCCTGACCTTGCCGCCGGCGCTCACCGCCTACATCGTGTTGATTGCGGTGATCCATCTGCGGGTGCTGCTGCCGCCCGAGCTCGAGAATTGGACCATCGACGTCTTCGGCTTCATCCCGAAGCGCTACGATTCGACGCTGCTCGACGTCACCTTTCCAGGCGGCGACGGCGCCAAGGTCTGGACCTTCGTCACCTATTCGCTGCTGCACGCCAATCTCACCCATATCGGCTTCAACGTGCTCTGGCTGTTGCCGTTCGGCAGCGCGCTGGCACGGCGTTTTGGCGCGGTGCGCTTCTTCGTCTTCATGGCGGTGACGGCGGCCGCCGGCGCGCTCGCGCATCTGTTGACCCATGAGCACGCCATCGCACCGATGATCGGCGCATCGGCGTCGGTGTCGGGCACGATGGCGGCGGCGATCCGCTTTGCCTTCGTCCGCGGCAGCTTCCTGTCGTTCAGCCGGGGCGATGCCGACGCGGCGGCCCGGGTGCCAGCGCTGTCATTGTCGCGCGCG
This sequence comes from Bradyrhizobium ivorense, assembly GCF_900696085.1. Taxonomy (GTDB): domain Bacteria; phylum Pseudomonadota; class Alphaproteobacteria; order Rhizobiales; family Xanthobacteraceae; genus Bradyrhizobium; species Bradyrhizobium ivorense. The sequence goes on along the minus strand of NZ_CAADFC020000004.1, from coordinate 875,064 downwards.
CTGCGCAACGGGCGCGTGCTGGCCTTCCTGGCGATCTGGTTCGGCGTCAACATCGTGTTCGGCGTCGGCTCGCTGGCGATCGGCGGCGACAATGTCAGTGTCGCCTGGCAGGCGCATATCGGCGGCTTCCTGGCCGGGCTCGTGCTGTTCTCGCTGTTCGATCCGGTGCCGCGCGCGCGGGATGATGCTGCAGATGCGTCATCGGTGGACCAGTCCGGCCGCGTCTGAACGCCGCTTGCGGCTCACGGCGAATTCCTCCATCATCCTTACAACGCGAGATGAAACCGGCTGAGACATACAGCCCCGCTGTCAACCGCGCCCCGGAACCGAAATCGGCGCGGAACTGTTGATTGAAGACTCTGGCGAACAGGTTCGATCCCCGCGCAAGGGGACGCGATCGGATTCAGGGAGACGACAATGACGGTACGCTCCATTCTCGATACCAAGGGCCACCAGATCATGAGCGTCGAGCCGAGCGCAAAGCTTTCGGCTGCGGTCAAGCTGCTCGGCGAACGCAAGATCGGCGCGGTGCTGGTGATGGATCAGGGCCGGATTGAAGGCATCCTCTCGGAGCGCGACGTCGTGCGCGTGCTCGGGGAACGCGGCGCCGGCGCGCTGGACGAGCCGGTCAGCGCGGTGATGACGCGGAAGGTCGTGAGCTGCCGCGAGTCCGACACGGTCAGCGGCATCATGGAGATGATGACCACCGGCAAATTCCGCCATCTGCCCGTGGTCGAGGACGGCAAGGTGGTCGGGCTGATCTCGATCGGCGATATCGTCAAGTGGCGCGTGCAGGAATACGAGCTCGAGCAGGAAGCGCTGCGCGACTACATCAAGACGGCCTGATTCTATTTGCCCGCGCTGCCGTTGCCGGTGGACGGCGGCACCAGGATATCGATCGCTTCCTCGATCGCGCCGATGGCGCGCTCGGCCGCGCGGATGCCATGCGCGATCAGGTCGTCGGCTCGGTGGAAGTCGAACCAGCCGATCTGGCCGACGCGCGGCGAAATCAGCATGTCCGGCGGATCGCCGGCGAGGCGCGCGCGGGTGATGCGGTCCTGCATGATGTTGAAGGCGTCGACCATGACGCTGGAGATGCCGGGCCGGGTCGCGCTGCCGAAGAACTCGCGCTTGACGGTGCGCTCGGCGGAGAAGAAGCGGCCGAACCGGCGTTTCGGCGGCTCGGGTTCGATCTCGGCCTCGGCGGTCACCGCCACCGTCACTTCGGGGGCCGGCGCTGCCGCACCGTGATTGTAGATCGTGGTCGAGTGCGCGAACACGTCGCTGGAGAGGTTGGCGGCGATCACGATCTCGGCGCCGAGCGCGCGCGCCGCCGACACCGGCACCGGATTGACCAGCGCGCCGTCGACCAGCCAGCGGTCGCCGATCAGGACCGGCGCGAAGATGCCGGGCAGGGCGTAGGAGGCGCGCATGGCGTCGACCACGCGGCCGTGGGTCAGCCAGATCTCGTGGCCGGTGCGCACTTCGGTCGCGACGCTGGCGAATTTGACCGTCAGATCCTCGATCAGGATCTGGCCCAGCGCCGCCTCGATCTCGGCGGCGAGCTTGGCGCCGCGGATCAGGCCGGAGCCGTTGAGGCGGATGTCGAGATAGCCGAGCACGCTGCGCGGCTGCAGGCTGCGGGCCCATTGCTCCAGCGTCTCGATATGCCCGGCGGCATAGGCGCCGCCGACCACCGAGCCGATCGAGGTGCCGACGACGACGTTGGGGACGATGCCGTGGGCGAGCAGGGTCTTGATGATGCCGATATGGGCAAAGCCGCGCGCGGCCCCGCCGCCAAGCGCGAGCCCGATCACCGGGCGGCGGACCGGTCCCAGTCCGACCTTGTCGGGGCCGTCGGAGCTCTTGTGGCCTCGGCCCATCCAGCTATCCAACACGACAAATCTCCTGCCAGCACGAGATTAGGCCTCGCAGCGCGGCTCCGCTACACTTGCCCATCTTCATGGTTAGTCCTGAAGGCATGATTCAGGCCACTGACCGCCGTAGGTAGGGATTGTGACTGGACCGCGACGTGGAGCTAACATCCGCTTGATCGGCGGGTTCCTGGCGGGGGACGGCTGCATCCCGGCCGTCACCAAGGCTTGAATTTGCCGCGTTTTCGTTGAAAAGCATGACGATGACTTCCAGGGGCGGCAATGGCATCGGCGGATGCGGGCGGGGCAGGCGGCTGCTTCCGCTCATTGCGCTTGCCGCCATGGCACTCGCCCTGATCCCTACTTCCGCGTCAGCTCAATGGTTTAGCGACCGGCCACCGCCGGTTCCGCCGGCCTCGGTCCCCGAGGCGCCGTCCGCCCCGGCGCTCAATCTGGCGCCGCCCTCCGGGGCCGGATCCGCACCGACCTTGCCGGGCCCGCTGAGCCAGCCGACCATCGTCCAGCCGTCGATCGCCACGGTCCCGCCGGCGCCGCCGCCGCCCGGCACCCCGACCTCGGCCCAGGCCGTGCTCTCGCTGACGGCGAAATACGGCAAGGACCTGCCCGCGATCAATGGCGGACTGGTGTGGCGGGTGTTCGCCGACAAGCCGGACGAGAACGGTACCTTCAAGCTGATCCGCGAGGACCGCGGGGCGACGCCCAACATCGTGCTGCCGCCGGGCAATTACGTCGTCCATGTCGCGCTTGGCCTGGTCAGCGCGGTGCGCGCCGTCAGCTTGAAGTCGGAGACCGACCGCGAGTCCTTCGTGCTGCCGGCCGGCGGCCTGCGGATCGAGGGCCGGGTCGGCGGCAGCAAGATCCCCGGCAACCAGATCTCGTTTGCGATTTTCAAGGGCAGCCAGTTCGACGGCTCGGACCGCGGTGCGCTGGTGCCCAACGTCGCCGCCGGCGACGTCGCGCTGCTGCCGGAAGGCACCTACTACATCGTCTCCAACTACGGCGACGCCAACTCGGTGGTGCGCTCCGATATCCGCGTCACCGCCGGCAAGCTGACCGACGTCACCGTTACCCATCGCGCCGCCGTCATCACGCTGAAGCTGGTCGGCGAGAAGGGTGGCGAAGCGCTCGCCAACACCGCATGGTCGGTGATCACGCCGGGCGGCGACGTCATCAAGGAATCGATCGGCGCGTTCCCGCGCGTCGTGCTCTCGGAAGGCGAGTATCGCGCCATCGCCAAGAACGAGGGCAAGGTGTTCGAGCGGCCCTTCAACGTCGTCAACGGCGTCGACGGCGAGGTCGAGGTCATCGCGCGCTGACAGCGGCAGCCGCTGCATTTCATGCAACTGTCATAGTCGCTAAGACCGACGAACCATCACACCAATTTCTGCCGTCATAATCGCTCGCCGATGCGCGGAACTGGGCCTTTTTTACATGGCGTTAAGCGGGGTTGACTTGGATGCCGCGGGGACAAGCGCGGCGCGATCGGGTCGAACCATCGTCGCGCTCTAACTTCTGCCTGAGCATTATCGTCCGGGAAGCTGCTTCGCACTTTTCCGGATCATGCTCCGGCGCTTGCGTGAACGGGGCGTGCCATGGCGATGGCCAACAAGAAATCAGCAAAGACATCGGCCAAATTCAATTCCGAGATGTTCGCTGACGTGCCGGTTCTGCAGCGCAAGTGGCAGGCGGCGGTGCGTCCCGGCGAGAAGCTGCCGCAATATGAAGACGTGATGCTCGGCAGCCTCGGCCGTCTTGCGGATCATATCGTGCTGCTGCGCGACGTCGACGGCGTGCTGCGCGTCTCGCAACCCGGCCGCTACATCCAGACCTGGTTGAACGACGAGCGCTGGGACATTCCGCTCGGCGCGCTGCCGCCGGACTGCGCCACCGCGCTGACCGAAGCTGCGGCGAACGCGCGCCAGAACTGCCGGCCCTATCTCGCCTTGGCGCATTGCGTGCGCGACGGCCTGGTGCGGACCTATGACGTGCTGGCGCTGCCGACGCGCTCGCGCTGGGGCGGCGTGCTGGTCGGCGTCTACGTCAACGAGCGCAACGCGCAGTACAATCTCTTGGACACGATCTTCTCCGCCACCGACGAGGGCGTGCTGTCGCTCGCCGCGATCCGCGATGCGCGGGGTGAGCCGGCCGACTTCCAGATCGTCCATCTCAACCAGGGCGCCGCACGGCTGTTGATGCAGCCCGCGACCGAACTGCTGTGGCGCCGGCTCGGCGCCGGCGGCAACCCGCTCGCGGCGCCCGACGTGATCGGCCGGCTGCGCGCATTCGTCGGCGGCGGTCCCGGCGGACAGTTCGAGATCGACAGCGGCGATCGCTGTCTGCGGCTCGGCGTCACCGCGTTCGGCGACATGCTGTCGCTGACGGTCTCCGACGTCACCGCGCTGAAGCAGCGCGAGGTGTCGTTCCGCCTGCTGTTCGAGAACAACCCGATGCCGATGTGGGTGTTCGACGCCGACACCATGGCGTTCCTGAGCGTCAACGACGCTGCCGTGCAGCACTATGGCTACGCCCGCGAAAAATTCCTCGGCATGACGTTGCGCGAGATCTGGCCGGAGGATGAATGGGCGGTGCACAGCGCTGCGCTCCGGCAGATCGGCGACGTCTATCAATCCAGCCGCGACTGGCGGCACGTCCGCGCCGACGGCACCGAGATCCATGTGCTGACCTTCGGGCGCAAGGTGACCTTCGATGGCAGTGACGGCTATCTGGTCGCGGTGGTCGACATCACCGAGCGTCGCGCCGCCGAGGCGCGGATCGCCCACATGGCGCACCATGACGGGCTGACCAACCTGCCGAACCGCGACTTCTACCAGGAGCGCCTCGGCGCGGCGCTGGAGCGCGGCCGCTCCGGCAACAAGCGCGTTGCCGTGATGTGCGTCGACCTCGACCTGTTCAAGAACGTCAACGACTCCTTCGGCCATCCGATGGGCGACCGGCTGCTCAAGCAGGTCGCGGAGCGGCTGCGCGCGGAGGTCCGGGGCGACAATGTAGCCGCCCGTCTCGGCGGCGACGAATTTGCGATCGTGCTCGCGGCCGACGTGTCGCCGAAGGACGCCAGCGCCTTCGCGGAACGGCTGATCGAGGTCCTGAGCGCGCCCTATGACATCGACGGGCTCGAGGTCGTGGTCGGCGCCAGCATCGGGATCGCACTGTCGCCCGGCGACGGCACGACGTCGGAAGAACTGATGCGCAATGCCGACATGGCGCTGTACCGCGCCAAGTCCGAGGCCGGCGGCACGCATCATTTCTTCGAACCCGAGATGGACCAGCAGGCGCAGAAGCGCCGCGACATGGAGCGCGACCTGCGCGCGGCCTTCTCTAATGGCGAGTTCGAGCTGCACTACCAGCCGCTGGTCGATATCGCGGCCGACCGCATCAGTGGGTTCGAGTCGCTCTTGCGCTGGCGACACCCGCAGAAGGGCATGGTGTCGCCGGCGGAGTTCATCCCGGTCGCCGAAGACATCGGCCTGATCGTGGCCCTCGGCGAATGGGTGCTTCGCGAGGCCTGTGCGGAGGCGATGAAGTGGCCCGCCGACGTCAAGATCGCGGTCAACCTGTCGCCGGTCCAGTTCCGCAGCCGCAACCTGGTCCAGGCGGTGATCTCGGCGCTGGCGCATTCCGGCCTGCCGGCGCGGCGGCTTGAACTGGAGATCACCGAGTCGGTGTTTCTGGCGGAGACCGAGGCCAACCTTGCGATCCTGCATCAGCTGCGCGAGCTCGGCGTCAGCATCTCGATGGATGATTTCGGCACCGGCTATTCCAGCCTGAGCTATCTGCGCAGCTTTCCGTTCGACAAGATCAAGATCGACCGCTCGTTCGTGAAGGACCTGGCGCGGCGCTCCGATTGCGTCGCGATCGTGCGCGCGATCTCCGGCCTCGGCCGCAGCCTCAAGATCACCACGACGGCGGAGGGTGTCGAGACCGTCGACCAGCTCGACTGGCTGCGCGCCGAAGGCTGCAACGAGGTGCAGGGCTTTCTGTTCAGCGCGGCGAAGCCGGGGAGTGAGATCGCGGCGCTGCTGACCGGCTTTGCCAAGCGCGCATCGAAGGCGGCTTGACGGTTCCCACGCCCGTCATGGCCGGGCTTGACCCGGCCATCCATCTTCTTTTGCAAGAATCTCTTGTCTCGATGGATTGCCGGATCAAGCCCGGCAATGACACCGCAGATGCGGCCCTATCCCCGTCATTGCGAGCGAAGCGAAGCAATCCATCGTGCGGCATGCGCGGAAGCATGGATTGCTTCGTCGCTTCAGCGCAAATTGCTCTGCAATTTTGTTGCGAGCTCCTCGCAACGACGGGCCGCAATCACCGGCGCTCGTAGCGCAGGGCTCTTCCGGGGCGATCCCAAACTGCGGTAGCTTGACGGGAAAGCCGCCCGCAGGCGCGTGCCAAATCCCGCTCGTTTTTCAAGGCAGCGCTGGTGCTATCGGCAATAGGCGCCTTCCAAAGGCTCGTTGAGCTGCAAGTGCATTTGTGACCGGCATTTTCAAATAGTTTGTACGGAGGAACAACATGAATCGGTGCAACATACTGAGTGTCTCCGCGACCATCGCATTGGGACTTGCCTTGCTCGGCAGCACTGCCGGGACTATCGCCGGAGCCGCCGAGATCAGGCTTCTAAGCGCTGTGGCTTTGCATCCGGCAATTGACGCGCTGATACCCGATTTTGAAAAGATCTCGGGACACAAAATAACGGTCGCCTACGGAACCGCGGGTGCTGTCGCGGACCGTGTTCAAAAGGGTGAAGCTGCCGATATTGTAATAAGCTCTGCGCCAATGATCGACCGACTTCAAGCACAAGGCAAGGTCATCGCCGGCGAGCGCGTCATCTTCGCGAAGGTTGGTGTTGGTGCATTTGTGCGCAAGGGCGCCGCGAAGCCCGATATCAGCTCAGCCGACGCGTTCAAACGCGCGGTGTTAGCCGCAGCATCGATTACTTACCCTGATCCGGCGGGTGGGGGTGCCAGCGGCATCTATGTGGACGGCCTACTCGAACGTTTGGGCATCGCTGCGGAAATGAAGCCCAAGACCAAGCTGCTGCCACCAACGGAAAAGCTGTATGGAAGCGTCGCCAGCGGCGACGTCGAGATCGGATTCAATCAAATCAGCGAAATATTGGCTCAACCAACCGTCGAGCTCGCTGGCCCGTTGCCGTCAGCGATTCAGAACTACACTCAATTCGCCCCTGGCATCGTGACCGGTAGCACTCGCGCTGACGCAGCAAGAGCGCTGGTCGCGTTCCTTTCCTCGCCTCGCGCCGAGAGCGTCCTGAAAGCAAAGGGGTTCGAATAGGACGCGTGCGGCGAAACCTCGCTGCCGACTATCTTCCGATCGCATCACCGGCGAATTTGAGCCACGGCCGGGGCGAAGTCCGAATGGGTCATGCGGGCTACGATGCCATCCCCGTCATTGCGAGCGAAGCGAAGCAATCCATCGTGCGGCATGCGCGGAAGCGTGGATTGCTTCGTCGCTATCGCTCCTCGCAATGACGGACCGCAATCACCAGCGCTCGTAGCTCGGGTGAGCGCAACGACACCCGGGGTGAAGGTCCCGCATATCGCTGAGCCTGCCATCGGGCGCGTGTTCGCGCGACCCGTTGGCTCATACGGGCTACAGCGCCCCCACGTTCTAAAACCGCGTGACGATATCCGACAGCGCGGGGCGCGGGCGGTCTTCGCTCGGCTTGGTCGGGGTGCCGATGTGGATCAGGCCGGCGAGCTTTTCGTCCGGCTTCAGGCCGAGGCCGTCGAGCACGTCGCGGTCGAAGGCGAACCAGCCGGTCAGCCAGCAGGCGCCGTAGCCGAGCGCGGTTGCTGCGGTGACGATGTTCATCGCGCTCGCGCCGGCCGACAATTCCTGCTCCCACGGCGGCACCTTCGGGTGCGGCCTGGTGAACGACACCACGCCGATCACCAGCGGCGCATCGGTCAGGCGCTTCTTCTCGACCTCGATGTCGGCCGCCGGCGCGCCGGGGTTCTTCCGCGCGAACACTTTTGCGATGACGTCGCCGGCCCGCGCGCGGGCGTCGCCCTCGAACACGATGAAGCGCCACGGCGCGAGCTTGCCGTGGTCGGGCACCCGCGCGCCGATCGTCAAAATGGTCTCGAGCTCGGCCGCCGACGGGCCGGGGGAGGTCATCTCGCGCGGTTTCATCGAGCGGCGGGTCTTCAGAAGTTCAATGGCATCGGGCACGGAAATGTCCTCAGGGAATGATGGCCGTGCCCTCGAGATAGGGGCACGGCCGGGCCGGTGAAAGCCTTCTTTAGACCGATTGTGAGGATCAGGCGGCCGCCCGCGCCCGCTTCACGTCCGGCGGCGTCGCCTCATCCACCAGCGCGGCGAGCGCCTCCTCGGTCGGCATCACGGTCTGCCGCTCGCTGCCGAGCCGGCGGACCGAGACCGAATGGGTCTCGGCCTCCTTCTTGCCGACGACAAGCAGGGCCGGGATCTTGGCCAGCGAGTGCTCGCGGACCTTGTAGTTGATCTTCTCGTTGCGCAGGTCGATCTCGACCCGCAGGCCGGCCCGCCGCGCGGCGGCGGCCACTACCTTGGCGTACTCGTCGCCCTCGGAGGTGATGGTGGTGACGACGACTTGCGTCGGCGCCAGCCAGAGCGGGAAGTTGCCCGCATAGTGCTCGATCAAAATGCCGATGAAGCGCTCCATCGAGCCGCAGATCGCGCGGTGCACCATAACAGGCACCTTCTTCGAGCCGTCATGGTCGATGTAGAACGCGCCGAAACGTTCCGGCAGGTTGAAGTCGACCTGGGTGGTGCCGCACTGCCAGTCGCGGCCGATGGCGTCGCGCAGCACGTATTCGAACTTCGGCCCGTAGAACGCGCCTTCGCCCGGATTGATCTCGGTCTTGATACGGTTGCTGCCGCTGGCCTTGATCTCGGACAGCACGGTTGCCATCACGCGCTCGGCGTGATCCCACATTTCGTCGGTGCCGACCCGCTTCTCGGGCCGCGTCGACAGCTTGACGGTGAGCTCGCCCTCGAAGCCGAAATCGGCGTAGGTCGACAGGATCAGATCGTTGATCTTGAGGCACTCGTCGGCGAGCTGCTGCTCGGTGCAGAACACATGCGCGTCGTCCTGGGTGAAGCCGCGCACGCGCATCAGGCCGTGCATCGCGCCGGAAGCTTCGTAGCGATGCACCACGCCGAACTCGGCGAGCCGCAGCGGCAGGTCGCGGTAGCTCTTCAGGCCGTGCTTGAAGATCTGCACGTGGCCCGGGCAGTTCATCGGCTTCAGCGCGAACCAGCGCTTGTCCTCGGCCTCGTCGCCGGCGGACTGCGCGGCGAACATGTTCTCGCGGTACCAGTCCCAGTGGCCCGAGGTCTCCCACAGCACCTTGTCGAGGATCTGCGGCGCGTTGACCTCGTCATAGTCGCCGGTCAGCCGCCGCCGCATATAGGCGATCAGCTGCTGGAAGATGGTCCAGCCCTTCGGGTGCCAGAACACCACGCCCGGGCCTTCCTCCTGGAAATGGAACAGGTCGAGCTCGCGGCCGAGCTTGCGGTGGTCGCGCTTCTCGGCCTCCTCGATCTGCTTGAGATAGGCGTCGAGGTCCTCCTGCCTGGCGAACGCCGTGCCGTAGATCCGGGTCAGCATCGGATTGTTCGAATCACCGCGCCAATAGGCGCCCGCGACCTTCATCAGGCGGAAGGCGTTGCCGACCTTGCCGGTCGAGGTCATGTGCGGGCCGCGGCACAGATCGAACCAGTCGCCCTGGAAGTAGATCTTGATCGGCTCGTCGCCGGGAATGGCGTCGACCAGCTCGACCTTGAAGGCCTCGCCCTTGTCGCGGAACACCTGTTTTGTCTTTTCGCGATCCCAGACCTCTTTGGTGAACGGCTTGTCGCGCGCGATGATCTCGCGCATCCGCTTCTCGATCGCGGTAAAATCCTCCGGGGTGAACGGCTCGTTGCGGAAGAAGTCGTAATAGAAGCCGTTCTCGATCACCGGGCCGATCGTGACCTGGGTGCCCGGCCACAGCGACTGCACCGCTTCCGCCAGCACATGCGCGGCGTCGTGCCGGATCAGCTCGAGCGCGCGCGGATCCTCGCGGTTGATCAGCTCGATCCTGGCGTCCTGCTCGATCGGATCGTTGAGGTCGGCGAGCACACCGTCCAGCGCCATCGCGACGGTGCGCTTGGCGAGCGAGGGCGAGATGCCCTTGGCGATGTCGAGGCCGGTGGTTCCGCGGGCGAATTCGCGCGTCGCCCCATCCGGAAAGGTGAGGGCGATCTTGTGCACGGGTTCTGCGGGCTTGAGGTTGGAGAGGCTGTACTGGAATCCGGACTCGGATTTGGGCGTATCGGGCATCAAGGGCTCCTGTGGCTCACTCCTGCGAACGAACGCAGGTAAGCGGAAAGCAGCGGTATAGCAGGGGATTCGACGCCTGCAATCCGGCAATATCAAGAAATTCGGCCTGCGCGGGCGGCTGCATCGCATGCGACCTGCCGTTGCGGCTGCGCCGCGCGTCGTCTAACGTCCGGCCGCCATTTTCCGCGGTTCGCGATCAGCAAATTTCATGTTTGGCCGTCTCCTGTTTTTCGTGGGTTTGCTGTCGATCTCCGGCGCGTTGCGGGCGCAGGAGACGCCTGCCGAGAAGGTCGAATTTGCCCCGAAGCTGACGATCTACCTCGCCAAGGGCACTGCGAACGCCTGCGGCGCCGGCTGCGATCGCTGGATCGCAATCGAAGGCGAGATCGATCGCGGCGCCGCGGCGCGGATCCGCAGCTTCCTCGCCAAGGTCAAGGACACGCAACGGCCGATCTATCTCTATTCGCCGGGCGGCAATGTCGAGCAGTCCTACGCCATCGCGCGGCTGCTCCGCGCCCGCAAGGCGATTGCCCGGGTCGGCCGGACCATCGTCGGCGCCTGCGCCACGGGCACGCAGGTCGACGCCAAATGCCTGACGATCAAGAATGCCGTCGGCGAGGTCGAGGCCGAGCTCACCACCCGCAACGCGATGTGCAATTCCGCTTGCGGCTATCTGTTCCTCGGCGCTGTCAGCCGCGAGGTGGCGCCGGATGCCGTCATTGCCGTGCATAATTCGAGGCTGACCTTCACGGTGCACGGACATCCGCCGCCGGAGATCGTGGCGGCGTACCGGCAGCGTCAGCTCGTGACCGCCGATCGCGATCGCGCCGCCTTCGTCGCGGCGATGGGGATCAAGCGTGAGCTCAACGATCTGATCAAGACGGTGAAGTTCGAAAGCATGCACGTGCTGACGCGGCCGGAGCTGTATCGCTTCGGGATCGACACAAGGCCGTTGCCGGAGACGATGTGGACCCTGGAAAAGGTCGCGCGGCCCTACGTGCGCAAGATCGCGCTGGAGAAGCGCGGCGACGGCGCCGCGTTCCGGATGCTGGAGTGGCGGTTGTTCTGCGAGACCAGGGAGCGGGCGCGGCTGATGTTCGTGCGCGAGTTCGACGAGGGCACAGTGGGCAAGAGCACGGTGGCGATGATGGCCGGCACCGGCAAGACCGTGGCGTTCGGCAGACTGGCGGTGCGGCTCGGCAAATACGAGGTGTGGAGCGATGCGGTGACGCCGGACACCGTTAAGGCGATGCTGGCGGAGCCTCATCTGCAGGTCGACGAAAGCACGCAAGGTTCCGACGGCAAGCCGAATCCGGCGACGTTCGACATCGACACCACCGGTCTCGAGCCGGCGTGGACGCAACTGATGACGTCGTGCCCGGCGGCGCCGGCCGCCGCAAAGCCGTCGACCGCGTCGCCGGCGGCGGCGCCGCCGAGCGCCATTGCAACGCCCTCGAGCGCCAGCGCCGCGCCATCCGGCGGCCGGGCGGCGCCGGGTGAAACGCCGTCGCCGTGAGCGCAAGGGGCGCGATCCGGCCGGCGGCCATGCATTTAGATGCAGTTGCATCGAACTTGCGGTCTGCTACCAACGCCGGGTGAAACGCTTCGCTCCCACCGCCCTGATGCTCGGCAACACCGTCACCGGTTGCTCGGTGATGGCGCCGGCGGGCATGCTCGCGGAACTGTCCGGCGGCCTCGGCGTCACCATTCATGCCGCGGGCCTTTTGATCACCTTTGGCGCGATCGTGCTGTGCGTGGGCTCGCCGGTGACGGCGTGGCTGACCAGCCGGATCGAGCGGCGCACGCTGCTCACGGTGACGCTGCTGGTGCTGGCGCTGACCAACGCCGTCTCCGCCGTCGCGCCCGACTACGCCAGTCTGCTGATCATCCGCTTGGTGATGCTCGCGATCGGCGTGCTCTACACGCCGCAGGCGGCGGGCACCGCGGCGCTGATCGTGCCGGTGGAGAAGCGCGGCAGCACCATCGCCTACATCTTCCTCGGCTGGTCGCTCGCCGCAGCGGTCGGGCTGCCGCTGATCACCTTCATCGCCAGCCGCTATGGATTCCGCACGGCGTATGGCGCGGTCGCGCTGACCGGCTTCATCAGCGTCGCGCTGCTGTGGTGGCGGTTGCCGGGTGGCTTGCAGGGCGTGCCGGTCGACTTGCGGACCTGGCTCGATCTCGGCCGCAACCGCATGATCGTCCTGTTGCTCGCGATCACGACGCTGCAGATGTCCGGCCAGTTCGTGGTGTTCACCTTCATGGGGCCGCTGCTCGCCAAGCTCACCGGCGCGAGCTCTGACGCCATCGGCATTGTGTTCGCGCTCTACGGTATCTGCGGCTTCGTCGGCATCATGATCGCAACGCGGATCGTCGACACCTGGGGCGCCTGGCGGACCTCGGTGCTGTTCACCGGACTGCTGCTGGCCGGCGTCGCCGGCTGGGCCGTGAGCGCCGGCGTCTATGGGCTGATGGCGGTCTCTGTCGCGCTGTGGGGGCTCGGCTTTGCATCGACCAATTCGATGCAGCAGGTGCGCCTCGTCGCTGCAGCGCCGCCGTTTGCGTCGGCGTCGGTCTCGCTCAACACCTCGGTGCTCTATGTCGGCCAGGCCGTCGGCTCGGCGATCGGCGGCTTGCTGTTCGCGCGCGAGTGGCTGCACAGCGCGGGCTACGTCGCAGCCGCTTTCGTTGCCGTGGCCCTGACGATCGTGATCATCACGCGGCCGCGCCGCACCGCGCGTGCCGTCGCGGCCGAGTAAATCAATCGGCGATCCGCGTCATCACCGCCTTGAAGTTCACGCCGGGCATCTGCAGCGCCTCGCCTTCGAAGTCGACCATGCCGCCGTTCCCCAAAAAATCGTCGTCCCAATATCAGCACCCTATGGTGCACACGCGAGGCAAACAATGCCGCGCATTGCAAATCGTTCGATCATCAACACAGCAATTTTTGTGCAACCCCGAGGCAGCGTCCACGGCGCTGAATGCGCGATCAGCGGCTCGCCGCTGCAGGGGCGCTCGCCAGCCGCGTCAGCGCCGGCGTTGCCGCCATCTTGGTCAGCACTTCCTTGATCGGCAGCTCGGTCCAGGCCTGGGTCACGTAGCTGCGATGGGTGATGCCGTCGCGCGTCTGCACGAATACCACGCTACCGGGATGCAGCGGACCCTGCATGCTCTCGCTGACCGTGATGCCCTTGTCGCGCAGCATCGACATCAGCTCGCGGTCGCGCTGCCTGGTGTAGCGCGTATAGGACGAGATGAAGAAGCCGGTGCGGTTCTTCTCGATCCAGGAAGCGAACTTGTCGAGCTCGCCATAGACGGCGTCGAGCAGCACCACGCCGCGGACCCGATCGGTGGCGCCGCCGACCGCGAGACTCCAGGCGGTCGGCAGGAAGCCGCCGCTGTAGCCGACGATCACCACCGGCATGTTGGAAAACGTCTGCGCGGATTTGGGATCGCCGTAGAGGCGGGCGAGGTGGGTGGCGGATTCGTCGAGGAAGCGCTTGAGGCCGCCCGCCTGCCAGAACTTGCCGGCGCTGGAGTCGGCGGCATCGACCGCCATTTGCGGCGCAAGCAGCACGGCGTTGAGCCCGGACTCGGTGATCTGCTGCGGCACCAGCTGGCGGTCGCGCACGTCGCGCTCCAGCGTCGCGCCGTTGCCGTGGAAGAACACCACGATCACGCCCGGCTTGCCGGCGTCAAAGCTTTCCGGCACGTGCACCAGCACGCGGCTGTCGTTGTAGGTCTCGTTCTGCCAGTAGACGCGGCCGGAGAGGCTGCGGTGGCCGCGGCGCTCTCCCTTGCCGACGTTGAGGAACGGGACGTCGTTGCGCGGATTGTTGCCGAAATACGGGAAGGCTGACGATTTCATGCTGACCAGCGTGGTCAGCTCATCACGCTCGGTCGCGCGCGGCAGCGTCAGGGTCGGCGAGATCGAGGCGAGGCGGACCGGCGAGGCCGCGGCCTTGGGCGCCGGCGCAGCCGGGGCCGGCGCGAGCGCGACGGTCCGCTGATACGGCGCAAAACTTTCCTTCTCGGTCGGAAAGCGATCGCTGAATTGCGGTGCCGGGAAGCGATCCTCGAAGCTGTCGCCGCCGGTCGCTCCGGTCACTTGGGAATTGGCCGCGACCATCTCGGCGTTCGGCGCCTTGCCGCAGTGGGCGAGCGGCAGCGCAAGCGGGAGCAGGATCGCGGCGGCGAGGATCCGGCGCGACCGAGCAAATCGTGGCGCGGAGGGTGCTATCACCCCGCGCGCACAATCATCGCCGTCGAATTTCGGTTGCGCCCCGACCATCCACCCGTTGCCTTGACCCCACCGGCAAACGACGCATTTGAGCTTGTCGGTGTTGAGGTCACGTTAAGCTTCCGGAAGCTTTCCCCACATCCGGAAGGCATTATGAAACCATCCAATCGTGTCTTGATTGTGGGAGGGCTGTCCCGTTTGCGATCCAGGCCTTTGTTAGACTCGGTGGCCTGATCGGATTGTGGTATCTTGGCACCTCTCAACGTCCAGATTTAAACCCTTGTTAACACTGCTTGAATTGCGCGGCGTGAGCCTGCACGATGGGCGCTCCGGCGCGCGGCGGCTTGAGGGGACGGTCGATGGCGGCATCACACACCGAAAGCGCGGCGCTGCGCGGCCCGTTTCCCGGCACCGGCTCGACCGTTTCGGTCCTGACCGCGACCGCCATCGTCGTCGCCGACATGGTCGGGGTCGGCGTCTTCACCAGCCTCGGCTTTCAGGTCAAGGACATCCCCTCCGGCTTCTCGATCCTGCTGCTGTGGACGGTCGGCGGCATCGTCGCGCTGTGCGGCGTGTTCTCCTATGGCGAACTCGGCGCGATGTTTCCGCGCTCGAGCGGCGAGTACAATTTCCTCGGCCGCGCCTATCATCCGGCGTTCGGCTTCGTCGCCGGCTGGGTTTCGGCGACGGTCGGCTTTGCCGCACCGGTCGCGCTGGCGGCGATGGCGTTCGGCGAGTATGGCCGCGCGATCCTTCCCGATGCGCCGCCGCTACTGCTCGCGATCGGTGTGGTGTGGCTGGTCTCGATCGTCCAGCTCACCGGGGTGAAGCATTCCTCGACCTTCCAGCTGATCGCGACGGTCCTCAAGGTGGTGCTGATCGTCGGCTTCCTGGTCACCGGCTTCGTGATCGCGACGCCGCAGCCGACCTCGTTCGCACCGACATCGGCCGCGCTCGGCCAGGTCTTGAGCGCGCCGTTCGCGATCAGCCTGGTGTTCGTGATGTATTCGTTCTCGGGCTGGAATGCCGCGACCTACATCATCGGCGAGATGCGGATGCCGGAACGCAATCTGCCGCGCGCGATGCTGACGGGCACGCTGATCGTGCTGGTGCTCTACGTGGCGCTCAACGCGGTGTTCCTGCACACCGCGCCGATCGACAAGCTCGCCGGCCAACTCGACGTCGCCCGCATCTCCGGCAGCTACATCTTCGGCGAGGTCGGCGGCCGCATCGTCGGCGCGATGATCTGCGTCGGGCTGATCTCCTCGATCTCCGCGATGATGTGGATCGGCCCGCGCGTGATGATGACGATGGGCGAGGACATCCCGGCGCTACAGCTGTTCGCGCGGCGCTCGAGCCGCGGCGCGCCGGTCCCTGCCATCCTGTTTCAGCTTGCGGTGGCCAGCGTGATGCTGCTCACACGCAGCTTCGAGGCGGTGCTCGATTTCATCCAGTTCGCGCTGCTGTTCTGTTCGTTCTTTGCGGTGGCGGGCGTGATCAAGCTGCGCATCACCCATCCCGACCTGCCGCGTCCGTACCGGGCCTGGGGATACCCGATCACACCGCTGGTTTTCCTGCTCGTGACCGCCTTCATGATGTACTATCTTCTGACGCAACGCCCGCTGCAGTCGGCGCTTGGTACCTTGATCATGGTTTCCGGCCTTGTGATTTACGCGATCTTCCGCAAGCGGCCCGATCATCCCAGAAGCGAACGCCCGGGTAGTGAATGACATGCCATTGTTTGTGAGGATGTTGACGCTGGCAGCAAGCCTGCTGCTGGCTGCGCCGGCGGCGCGCGCCGCCGAGGTGACGGCCGACGATACGGCACGCTTTCTCGCCGGCATGGCGCCGTCGGCGGAGTCGCCGCTGACGCCGTTGACCAAGAGCCCGGCCTGGCAGCGTCACGCAAGATTTTTCGACTCGGCCTTCGGCCAGCTCGAGCAGCGGCAATTGTCGAAGATCCGCGCCTGGTCCGACGCCAATCTCGCCGCGCCGAAGCCGACCATGTTCTACATGTTCTCGGGTCCCGACTTCCTCTACGCCGACGCGTTCTACGGCAAGGCGACCACCTATGTGCTGAGCGCGCTGGAGCCGCCCGGCAACGTTGCCGACCTGACCAGACTGCCGCCCGGCGGCCTCAGTGCGGCGCTCGCCAATGTCGAACATTCGCTGCAGTCGATCCTGAGCTTCTCGTTCTTCATCACCAAGAACATGAAGACCGACCTGCATGCCAGCCAGGTCGGCGGCACCTTGCCGATCCTCTATGTGTTCCTGGCGCGCTCCGGCAAGACGGTGCGTGACGTCAAGCCGGTCACGCTCGACGACAACGGCACCTTGGCCGTCGGCACCGACGTGTCGGCGCGCAGCAATGCGCGCGGCATCCGCATCCTGTTTGCCGGGCCCGACCGGGTGGAGAAGACGCTGTACTACTTCTCGACCGATCTCTCCAATTCCGGCGTCAAGGCGAGCGGCTTCCTCAAGTTTTGCGCGACGCTGGCGCCAGGCAACAGCCTGATCAAGAGCGCGTCCTATCTGATGCACGGCGGCAATTTCACCACGGTGCGCAACTTCATCCTCGCCAACAGCGCGACCATCATCCAGGACGATTCCGGAATTCCGCTGACCTACTACAATGCGAAGAAGTGGCGCTTCTTCCCGTTCGGCCGCTATCTCGGTCCGATCGACAAGTTTCCCGGCCGCTATCAGGCATCCTACGCGCAGCTGTTCAGCCGGGCGCAGCCGATCGATTTCGGCATCGGCTATCGCTGGCGCACCCATGAATCCAATGTGCTGCTGTCGGTGAAATTGCCCGATGACGGCACCGGCGCCGCGGAGGCCGCGGCCGCGCCCGAGGAGATTGCGCCGGCGCCGCCGCCAAGGCCGCGGCCGCGCAAGCCGCGTCCGCTCCCGCCACCGCCGTTCTGGTTCTGGCGTTAGCGAGCGCCCGTAGTCCGGATGCAGCGAAGCGAAACCCGGGGCCGGTTGCGCCACGGACCCCCACCTCCCCTTGAAAAGGGGAGATCGCTTTGCTCGCAGAGCAAAGCGGGTGGGGATCTGCTCTCTCCATGGACACCGTCGCCTGCGGCTGACCCCCATCCCGACCTTCCCCCTTTCAGGGGGAAGGAGAAGACCGGTAGTCCGGATGCAGTGAAGCGCAATCCGGGGCCGGTTGCGCCACGGACCCCCACCTCCCCTTGAAAAGGGGAGGTCGCTTTGCTCGCAGAGCAAAGCGGGTGGGGATCTGCTCTCTCCATGGACACCGTCGCCTGCGGCTGACCCCCATCCCGACCTTCCCCCTTTCAGGGGAAGGAGAAGACCATAGCCCGGATGCGCGTCTCACCACTTCACGCTCTGGCTCGGCACGATGAATGCTGTGGTGTTCGGCTTGCCCGGGTCGTGGATGAAGTAGGCGTAGGCGGCAACGATCAGGACGAGGAGCGCAAGCACGGCCAGCAGATCGATCTGCCGGGGATCGTGCCCATTGTGGCTGATTTTCCAGCGCATTGTTGTTTCCTCCCCAAAGGGGCAACACGACAATGCGGCAGCTTCGCCACAGTTCCGCGCAGCAGCAATGCGCGCTCATCCATTCTCGTTGACGCCGCGCCAGCGGCCATAGCGCCAGGGCAGGTACCAGCGCGCACCTGGCGGCCTGGTCTGCGGCACGTTGTCGATTCCCGACGTGCCGAACGGGTGGCAGCGCAGCAGCCGCGCCAGGGTCATCCAGCCGCCACCCCACAATCCGAAGCGCTCGATCGCCTCATCGCCATAGACCGAGCAGGTCGGCAGGTGCCGGCAGTTGTAGCCGACCAGCGGCGACAGCGTGTGGCGGTAGATCCAGATCAGCGCGCGGCCGAAATTGCGCGGCAGGCGGCGCACGAAGCTGGCACACTCCATGCATCCGTTGATGCATCGAGAAGGATGTGACGTTGGATGATCTGTCGGCAGCATGATCCCACTATGTACGTAGTCTTGCGGGGGTTCCAAGCCAAGGAACTCAGTTGCTGCAGATATTTACGCCACAGTTCGCAATTATCGCAGTGCACCGGTAGCGCTGCAGCAAGCGGTCCTATGGACGGTTCGCCTTGGCAACGCTACCGTTCCAGCAACGCGCAGATGACAGAATCATGGCGCGCTGACATGGGGCCATTGCCACCGCCGCTCGCGACCTTTGACTCGCGAAGTGGGGCTTGGGGGAAGGAACCAACTTGACGTTTCTGAGATCGCTTTCATTGCCCGGCTGGGCGCTGCTCGGCGCCGTTGCGATTTGCATCGCAGGTTCCGGCACGGTCACGACGCTGGGCAGTCAGGCGCGCGCAGGCTCGACCCTCGAGGAGCGCAAGCTGCCGATGAAGTTCAGCTGGGTCGCCTGCCAGCCGAATTGCCGGGGCTGGGTGTCGGCGGTCGGCATCATCACCGCCGACAGCCCGAAGGAATTCGACGAATTCGCCCGCGGCCGCCAGCTCAATGGCGCCACCATCGTGCTCGATTCCTCCGGCGGTTCCGTCAACGACGCGATCGCGCTCGGCCGCCGCTTCCGCAGCCTGGGCGCGCTGACCACGGTCGGCACCAGCGTCGTCAGCCAGGCCGGGCCGGGCGACCGCGCCGGCGTGATGCCGGAGGCCTATTGTGAGTCGATGTGCGTGTTCCTGCTGCTGTCGGGCAAGACCCGCTACGTGCCGCCAGCCGCCCATGTCCGCGTTCACCAGATCTGGATGGGCGACCGCGCCGACGACGCGCGGGCCGCAAGCTACACCGCGCAGGACCTGATGATCGTCGAGCGCGACATCGGCCGGCTCGCCAAATACACGTTTGATATGGGCGGGGCAGGCGAGCTGCTCGCGCTCGCGCTCAGCGTGCCGCCGTGGGAGGATCTGCACGAATTGTCGGCCGACGAATTGCGGCTGACCAATCTCGTCACCACGGATGCGGTCGCCGACGTGCTGCCGCGCAAGGACGACGCCACTCCCGTCGCCGACGCCAAGCCGAAGGACCGCGACCGCTTCGTGAGCAGCGCGGCGGACGGCGAGGCCCAGCCGCAGCCGGTGCGGGCGACCAAGACCGCCGAGGTCGTGGCGACCGGCGGCACCGCGCCGCCGCCGCCGGCACCGGGGCAGCCGGCCAATCATTGATTGTCGTTGCGGAGCGCGCAGCGAAACGCCGCCCCGTTGGATCATTGGGTCGGGGTGTCTTCCCATACGATTACGGGAAAGAATGGCACGAACTGCACTTTGCGTGGTTGCCGCCTTGTCAAAGGTTGAGCGCCTTGTATTGAGGCGCACGTCATGTCCGAAGTTATTTCCAGCGCGGGCATCGTCGTACTCGGACTTTGTCCGGTCGCATTAACAGCCGTCGCTCTATTCATTTGATGGAAGTCCACCTGCCCAGTTGCGCCACTCGGGTCGGTAGAGCCTCAGCAACTGCCCCTGCACAGGCCCCCTAATGTTGCTGGGGTCGCATAGGGAAGGCCGCTTCATCAGCGGCCTTTCTGCTGCCATCTCCGGCAGTGTTGTTCCGGAGCGCGTAGCGAGAGTAGCGAGCAGCCCGCATGAGCACAGCGACATGCGCAAACCGGTGAACCCTGCACATCGCTCCGCTGATGCGGGCTACGCTTTCTGCGTTTGCCGCACGCACGGCATCGAGTGGCATAGAACCTGCACTTCGTTTTTGTGCTGGGAATTTCAGTGTCCCAGTTCGGGAATAAAGCACCGCTGAGTGCGTTTTGAAACTGAAGGTGCATTTTGCGGGTCACCGGCTGGTCTGAACGGTCCCACACAACGGCATCTGGAAATTCCGAAGAGCACGTCATTTTGAGGGAAGATGTTGAGCCAAGCACCTCCACGACAGGCCAGGTTCGTCGTTCGGACAGGAGGCACCGGCTGGATGGTTTACGACCGGGAGCGCAAGGGGCCGGCGTTTTTAAAGAACGCCGGCTTTGCCGAGAAACTGACGAAGGAGCAGGCCGAACAACTAAAGCAGACGCTGACGGACGCCGTCACACCAACGAATACGGGCAAGCCTCGGCCGTGAATGGCGCGTGGATTCGCCAAAGACAGCTTCCGTCTGCGGTCGCTCAATCGTGTGGAAGACGCTATGGGATTTGAAGATCGCGATTTCGAGCCGGTGTGATCAGCGCCTTTCGTGAGGGTGCTTGTCGATATTCGCCTTTGCCTCGGCGATGGCTTGCTGCCTGCTCTGATACGTCACGGTCCGGATGATTTGGCCTCCCGCGGGCGGCGTGATCTCGACGAAGAAGCCGCCGCCGGGCTGTTCGATGACCGCCAGCTGGTGACTTTGGTACTCAAGCTCGTCCGGCATCGTTTCTTTCCTGCTGGCGTCCGACCGCCATCGGCAATGAGGGCGCTGCACCAAAGCCAGGCTCGTCATGTACCGAGACAGCCCCAGCTCCGGGGGGCTTAGGGGCATTGAAGAGCCGGGGCCATCCCAGGTCGGGGGCGGCGGGCACCCGACCGTTCCAACGGCGGCCCGCCGCGGACGTTCCAAACGGGCGGGAACCGGTGCTTGAGGGCTTTCGGAGCCGGAACGTCGCTTATCCCGCTTTCGGCCGTTGCTGATGTTGACCGCCCTCAGGTGTCCAAAATCATGTCGCGAGAGTGCCAAGCTGCCGTCCCACCCACAACTGTCATCGCCCGGCCTGTGCGCAATTGCGCACATGGACCGGGCGATCCAGTACGCCGCGGCCTCTCGGCTCAATCACTGCCGTCTCTGGAATACTGGATCACCCGCATGCGCGGGTGATGACACCGCGATTGCTGATAGTGGACCCACTGTCGTCCTGGCGAAAGCCCGCATGAGCCAACGGGTCGCGCGAATGCGCGCCCGATGACAGGCTCCGCGACATGCGGCATCCGGTGAACCCCGCATATCGCGCCGCTCATTCGGGCCGGAGTGCGCTTAGATCGGGAATCCAAGTTCTTGCCGGACCGCCCTGCGAAGCGCTGTTATCAAGGTGCCGACGGCAAACGTGTGCGAGGTGCCATATCGAGCACTTACGAAATCTTCGACCAGCATTGAAATTGACGGTATCTTGGCTGATCCATCTTCATGAAGTTGATTAACTTCGCGGTCCTTAAGGCTCGTCCAAAGGATATCATCCCGTCGTGCCACCTCGACGAGGTCCGCGATTTGTTCCTTCGTCATCAATACTGCGCGCACCATGTGAGCCTCTTCGATGCGCGGCTTGACCGATGAAAGCCTGCCCTCGGCGACGGAGCTGTCCGCAGGAATTTAATCAGTGAGTTGCCCGACAGCGCAAGTCCCTACTGCGAAAATAATTCGCTTTATCCGAACGGCAACTCAAAGTATAGTCCGCCCGTCTCATCCGATTGAGGGGCGCTTCGCGATCGTCACGGGTGTTGCGGTGAGATGCGGTGGCCGCTGCGGCGCGCGAGACGAACGTCCCGGGCGGACGGTGAAATCGTGTGGGCCTGACGCCCCAATGGTTGGTGTCTTCTTGCACGACGCGCAAGCGTCGTTGCCGGGACGGTGACAACAAAGCCCGGTCTCGCCGGGGTGAGCACGTATAAGCCGTAAAGCCATTGCGCAGGGAATGCCGGAGTTGCCTCCGCTGAACCTGTATGCTCGTGTGCGTTTCTTTTTCTACCCATGCACGCGAGACCGCGGGTGCAGCGCGCACCCGGCATTCCCTGCGCCCTCTGTTTTCAGAGAGGGCGGAACGAAGAGCAAAGCTCGGGCAAGAGATGTCGCGAGAATGCCCAGTTATGTTTCCCGTCATCCTGAGGCGCGAGCCTTGCGGCGCACTTGCGCCGCTGCGCGAGCCTCGAAGGATGCACGGCCCGGCTGGTGGCCGATTCATCCTTCGAGGCTCGCAAGGGCTCGCGCCTCCAGCGACAAAGGCTTCGCCTTTGCGCGGGGATGACGGGTCTGGCGGGCGCTGCGTCGCGCGAACGGCGCCAACGGCCGCCTACGCCGGCTGCTTCGCCTTGGCCTCGATCTGGCCGATCGCATCGACAACCGCATCGAACGTCAAGAGGGTCGAGGCATGGCGGGCCTTGTAGTCGCGGACCGGCTCGAGCAGGGCGATGTCGGCCCATTTGCCGCCGGCCGGCGGCTGGCCGTTGTCCTTCAGCATTTTGCGGACGGTCTCGCGCAGGTCGCGCAGTTCGTCCGCGCTGGAGCCGACCACGTGGCTCGCCATGATTGAGGACGAGGCCTGGCCGAGCGCGCAGGCTTTGACGTCATGGGCGAAGTCGGTGACCACGCCGCCGTCCATCTTGAGGTCGACCTTTACGGTCGAGCCGCACAGTTTGGAGTGGGCGGTGGCGCTGGCGTCGGGATCCTTGAGCCGTCCGAGGCGCGGAATATTGCCGGCCAACTCGATGATCCGCTTGTTGTAAATGTCGTTCAGCATGGGGACCGATGCCTGGTTCCGGCGCGCTTCCGGCGCTCTTGGCGGTTACGTTTCACCGTCCTATATATGGACCGCAACGCCGGAAACATAGTCCGGCCATGCGGCCGGCGCGGCCCACCTCCGCTCGCGACGGTGCTATAAGTATGGGACTCAGGCGCCCGGCGGCGTGAAATCCGCCCCGTCTGCCCGGTGACACATCCGGCCCACAGGCGCGCGCCAGGGCCGGTCGAACGGAGAAGACATGGACGCCTTGATCAAATCGATCCGCCCCAACAAGCCGACCGACGCCAAAACCCCTGAAGCCCGTCCGGGCGAGCTCGACCCCGCCGAATTCCTGGCGGCCGCCGTCCGTGCCGACCAGCCGCGGCCGTCGCGCGCCGAGGCCGAGGCGGCGGTGAGGACGCTGCTCGACTATATCGGCGAGAATGTGAGCCGCGAGGGCCTGCTCGACACGCCGCGCCGCGTCGTCGAGGCCTATGACGAGCTCTATCAGGGCTACCATCAGTGCCCGGCCGAGGTGCTCAACCGCACCTTCGGCGAGACCGCCGGCTATGACGACTTCGTTCTCATCCGCGACATCGAGTTCACCTCGCAGTGCGAGCATCACATGATGCCGTTCTACGGCAAGGCGCACATCGCCTATACGCCGGTGGAGCGGGTCGTCGGCCTGTCGAAGCTGGCGCGGCTGACCGACATCTTCGCCCGCCGGCTGCAGACCCAGGAGCATCTCACCGCGCAGATCGCAGCCGCGATCGACGAGGTGCTGAAGCCGCGCGGCGTTGCGGTGCTGATCGAGGCCGAGCATACCTGCATGTCGGTGCGCGGCGTCGCCAAGCATGGCGCATCGACGTTCACCAGCCGCTTCACCGGGATGTTCCGTGACAATCCCGCCGAGCAGCAGCGCTTCCTGTCCCTGGTGCGAGGACCGAGCCGGTAACCTCGCGTTGTCTTGCCGAGGTTTTCCGTGTCCGCATCGACCCACGATCACGACCGCGAGGAGGGGCTGGCGTTCCAGCCCAAGTTCGACGCCGCAGGTCTCGTCACCTGCGTCGCGACTGATGTTGCGACCGGCGACGTGCTGATGGTCGCGCATATGAACGACGAGGCGTTGCGCAAGACCATTGCGACCGGCGAGGGCTGGTACTTCAGCCGCTCGCGCGGCGCGCTGTGGCGCAAGGGCGAAAGCTCCGGCCAGACCCAGCGTGTGGTCGAGATCCGCCTGGACTGCGACCAGGACGCGGTGTGGCTCAAGGTCGAGCAGCAGGGCGCCGCCTGTCACACCGGCCGCCGCTCCTGCTTCTATCGCGCGGCAAAGGCGGAGGGCGGCGCAGTCATCCTGTCGTTCGTCGACGCCGACCGGCTGTTCGACCCGGCAGAGGTCTATCGCAAGTAGGGTCGGCGGGGCTTAACGCGCCGTTAACCATAATTGCGGCAGGTTGACATCATATGGGCGCCGATTGCTGGCGTCCGGCAGGGAACCGGCAAGGCACCGGACAAAGGCACCGAAGAGATGGCGGTCGACCTCTTCAATGCCACCAACGCGGCAGGTGCCGACCGCTCACGCCTGCAGATCGCAGGCTCGATCAAGCAGGCGGCCTCGACCACCGGCGCGAGCTTCCAATACCTGCTGACCACCGCGAAGATGGAATCCAATTTCAATCCGCGGGCCTCTGCCTCGACCTCGTCGGCGCGCGGACTGTTTCAGTTCATCGACCAGACCTGGCTCGGCACCGTCAAGGAAGCCGGCAGCCAACTCGGGTATAGCCAGTACGCCGACGCCATCACGAAGAATGCTGATGGCAGCTATTCGGTCAGCGATCCCAGTGCGCGCAACGCGATCATGAAGCTGCGCGACGATCCGGATGCGGCATCCGCGATGGCAGCGGTGCTGACGCAGTCCAACAGCTTCAAGCTCACCGGCAAGATCGGCCGCCGCCCGACCGATGCCGAGCTCTATATGGCGCATTTCATGGGGGTCGGCGGCGCCGCCAAGCTGATCTCGAGCGCCGAGGATTCGCCGAGCACCAATGCGGCGGCGATGTTCCCGAAGGCCGCCGCCGCCAATCAATCGATCTTCTACGACAGGTCCGGCAGCGCGCGCAGCGTCGCGCAGGTCTATTCGGTGCTGACCTCGCGCTATGTCGCGGCGGCCAATTCGCAGGACACGCGGACCGCGTTCGCGGCGGCGGGCGGCGACACCACGAACCCGGTTGCGGTCGCGGGCGCAGCGCCGACGCTGGCGCTGACCATGGACACCGCGTCCTATCTCTCGACCTTCCCGGATGGGCGCGGCGTCACGCCGGTCGGCGCGACGTCGACCACGGCAGCGGTGCAGCCGGTGCCGGCGTTCCGCTCGCTGTACCAGGGCGGCGATCGCCCGCAGCCGATCTCGCCGGCGGTGCAGGAATTGTGGGGCAATTCCTCCTCGCTGACGTCAGCGGCGACGCCTTCGGTCCGCGCGCCTGGCCGGCTCGACCTGTTCAGCGATCCCAACGGCACCTACAGCGGCTAGCGCTTGACGCTCGTCCGTCGCACGCGGCGGCATTAACGAAACGTCAATAATCCCAAACGTTTATGGTGAACCCTTTGTTAAGCGTCATGGTTTATTTTTGGTTTTAGGGGGCATCGCAGTCCGATGCCGTTTCGTTGCGTAAGCCGGCAGGACCATGATCGTTCGGCAGTTCATTAGTTGGATTAGAACCGCTCCGGCAGGCGAGCGGGCGGAGGCCACCCGAGCGTTGGCGCGGGCCTGGCTGATTTCAGATCTCACCGAGGACGACCGCATCGCCGCCGAAGGCGCGCTGTTGATGCTGCTCGACGACCCGTCGCCCTTGGTGCGGCAGGCGATGGCCGAGGTCTTCGCGCGCAGTGCCGAGGCGCCGGCCGCGATCGTGCGGGCGCTGTCGGCCGACCAGCCGGCGATCGCGCTGCCGGTGCTGGAACATTCGCCGCTGTTGATCGATGCCGATCTGGTCGACATCGTCGCGACCGGCTCTGACGAGATGCAATGTGCGATCGCGCGCCGCATCAACCTGCCGGCCTCCGTCTCCGCCGCGATCGCCGAGGTCGGCTCGGCGGCGGCGGCGCTGGAGCTGATCGAGAATCCCTATGCGGGGCTCGCGCCGTTCTCCTGGGACCGCATCGTCGAGCGCCACGGCCATCTCGCCGCGATCCGGGAATCGATGCTGGAGCTCGAGGACCTGCCGTCGGTGACCCGGATGGCGCTGGTGGCAAAACTGTCCGACACGCTGGCGCAGTTCGTCGTGGCGCGGAACTGGCTCGGCGCCGACCGCGCCGAACGGATCGCCGGCGAGGCGCGGGAGCGCTCGACGGTGAACATCGCCGCGCGCGCCTTCGGCGACGACATGCAGAACCTGATCACCCATCTGCGCGCCACCGGCCAGCTCACCGCGGGGCTGATCCTGCGCGCGCTGCTGTCCGGCAATCTCGATCTGTTCGGCGCCGCGCTCGCCGAACTGTCCGGGCTGCCCTACGGCCGCGTCTCCGCGCTGCTCAACGACCGCGGCGGCAGCGGGCTGCAGGCGCTGCTGCGCAAGGCCGGCCTGCCGGAAACCACCTATGCGGCGTTCCGCGTCGCGCTCGAGGCCAGCCACGAGATCGGCTATGTCGATACCGGCGACGGTGCGGCGCGGCTGCACCGGCGGATGGTGGAGCGGGTGTTGACCCATTGCGAAACCGATCATTCGGCGGCCGAACCGCTGCTGATCCTGCTGCGGCGGTTTGCGACCGAGTCGGCGCGCGAGGATGCGCGGATGTTCTGCGACGAGCTGGTCGCGGAAGACGCCGTTGCGGTCGTGCCTTACGACGATTTGATCGCGGCCTAGGCCGCATCCCGGCGAGAGAGCAACGGCAAAACCGCCGCCGCAATCGCGGCGGCGCTATTCGTTCGGCACGATGCTCGGCGCCAAAATCGCCTCGAGATGCTCGGGGCGGTCGCGGTTGGCGTGGGTCAGGAATTCGTCGGCGATGCCGCGCAGCTGCTTGCTCAGCACGCCGGCTACCACCGCGGTGTCGAGCTTGGTGCGCTCGCGCACGATCGCCTGCACCGCGTTGATGTGGTGGGCGATCAGCTCGGCCGGCACGGCGTCGAGATCCGGCGCGTGCTCGATGATCCGGCACAGGCTCTCCGCCGCCGCCGCCGCCGAGGGATAGCCGAACGTCGCGGCGTCGCCCTTGATGTCGTGGGCGGCGCGGAACAGCTCTTCGCGGGTGCGGTCGTTGAAGCCGTCGCGCTTGATCGCGGCATGCGCCGCGGAGAGGCGGTCGGCCTCGATCGTCATCCATTGCTTGAACTCGCCGGACAGGCCGGCGAGCGCCTTCTCCGCGCGCGCCACGGGATCGTCGAGGTCGCTGTCCGGCACGCGCAGCAGCATCTTGCGCAGCGGATTGGGCTGCGTGATGACGTGATGGGTGCCGAAACTCTTGACCTCGATCATCCCGGGCTTCTCTTTCGCCATGGCGGTATCCTAGATAGTGGTGCGCGCCTTCTCGAGCAGCGACGGTTGCTGCAGCACCTCGACCTCGCCGCTGCCGCGGCGCTCGGGGCCGATATAGGTGTTGGTGGTGTTGCGGCGGCGGTCGGGGCCGAAATAGGTTTTGGTCTTGATGAACGGCCGCGGATTGGCGACCACGTTGAGGATGCGCTGGTAGAGCCCCTTGGCCGAGATCGGTTTTGCCAGGAATTCGGTGACGCCGGCGTCGCGCGCGACCGTGACGCGGCGCTTCTCGGAATGCCCGGTCAGCATGATGATCGGCGCATAGGGGTTGCCCTTGGATTCCGGCTGCCGGATCATCTGCGCGAGCTCGAGCCCGTCGAAGATCGGCATCGACCAGTCGGTGATGACGATGTCGGGCACGTAGTGGGTGTACATTTCGAGCGCGGTGGCGCCGTCCTCGGCTTCATAGACCTCGCGCGCGCCGAACGAATGCAGCAGCGTGCGCAGGATGCGGCGCATGTGCGGATTGTCGTCGCAAATCAGAAATCGCAGCTTGTTGAAATCGATGCGATACATGGTCCGGCCCTGAACGGGCACTACCTCGCCAATGCGGTATTACCCCACGTTAACCATATCCCGCCCGCGGTTAATGAATGGTTGCCGGGCCGGGCCGCCTCCTTGTTGCATGGATCTCTTCGGAAAACCGGTACCCGGTTTTTCGGATCCATGGCTCAGGTGCCGAACTGCTCGCGCAGGATACGCTCCTCCAGCGAATGGCCGGGGTCGAACAGCATCCGCATCGCGATCGTCTTGTCGGACAGGATCTCGACGCGGCGGACGTCGCGCACCTCGTCATGGTCCGCGACCGCCGCGACCGGGCGCTTCTCGCCCTCGATCACCTCGATCACCACGAAGGCGGAGTTCGGCAGCAGCGCGCCGCGCCAGCGCCGCGGCCGGAACGCGCTGATCGGGGTCAGCGCCAGCAGCGCCGCATTGATCGGCAGGATCGGACCCTGGGCCGAGAGGTTGTAGGCGGTCGATCCTGCCGGCGTCGCGACCAGGATGCCGTCGGCCATCAACTCGGGCATCCGCTCATGCTCGTCGATCAAGATGCGCAGCTTCGACACCTGGTAAGTCTGGCGGAACAGCGCGACCTCGTTGATGGCGTGATGCAGGTGGACGGCGCCGTGAATGTCGGTGGCGCGCATCAGCAGCGGATTGATCAAGGACTCCCGCGCCGACGCCAGCCGCTCGCGCAGGTCGTGGGTGGAATACTCGTTCATCAAAAAGCCGACGGTGCCGCGGTGCATGCCGTAGATCGGCTTGCCGGTGCGCATATGGGCGTGCAGCGTCTGCAGCATCAAGCCGTCGCCGCCGAGCGCGACCACGACGTCGGAGTCGTCGACCGGAAGGTTGCCGTACATGGCGGTGAGCTGCGCGAGCGCCGATTGCGCTTCTGCGCTCGGGCTGGCGACGAAGGCGATCCTGTCATACCGCTTGGCGTTGTTCATCGCTCACGAACTCGTTTGGCCCGGACTACGCCGCGCTCGTCTATACATCCTGCGCGGCCTTGTCGAGATGGTCCCCCGATCGACCGTTGCCTCGCCGGAGCCGCCAAATTAACGCAGTTCGCGGCTGGAATCGTTACCGGGCGCAGGGAGTGAACGACATGGCTAACAGTTTTGCGACACGGCTCGCGGCCGCGCTGCTGGTGGTCTGCCTGGCGGCCGCAGCCCGGGCCGATGACGAGGCCCCGCAGCCATCGCCGTCGCCCTCGCCGAGCGCGCAGGCCCCCGCGGGGCAGAAGGGGCGGGCAGGGCGCGGCGAGGCCGGCGCCGCCACCCCCGCCAGCACGCCTGTCGCCGAACAGCACCGCCTGCCGCCGGACGCCTCGACCAAGCAACAGGTCGCGCTGCCCGGGCGGACGCTCGCCTTCAGCGCCACCGCCGGCTCGATCCGCGTGTTCGACGACAAGGGCGAGCCGCTCGCCGACATCGCCTATACGTCCTACCAGCTCGACGGCGCCGACAAGGCGAACCGCCCGGTGACGTTCCTGTTCAACGGCGGTCCCGGCTCGTCGTCGGCCTGGCTGCAATTCGGCAGCGCCGGGCCGTGGCGGCTCTCGTTCCAGGGCGACGGCGCAGTGTCCTCGGCAGCGCCCGACCTCGTGCCGAACGGTGAGACCTGGCTCGACTTCACCGATCTCGTCTTCGTCGATCCGGTCGGCACCGGCTACAGCCGCTTCGTCACCACGTCCGAGGAGGCGCGCAAGCGCTTCTTTTCCGTCGACGGCGACGCCAATGCGGTGGCGCTGGTGATCCGCCGCTGGCTGGAAAAATACGACCGGCTGCCGTCGCCGAAATATGTCGCCGGCGAAAGCTATGGCGGCATCCGCGGACCGAAAGTGGTGCGCAATCTGCAGATGCAGCAGGGCGTCGGCGTCCGCGGCCTTGTGCTGATCTCGCCGGTGCTCGACTTCCGCGAATATGCCGGCTCCAGCATCCTGCAATACGTCAACAGCCTGCCGACCATGGCCGCGGTCGCGCGCCAGGCCAAGGGACCGGTGACGCGCCAGGATCTCGCCGATGTCGAGCGCTACGCGCGAGGCGATTTCCTGCTCGACCTCATCAAGGGCCAGGCCGACAGCGAGGCCACCACGCGGCTCGCCGACAAGGTCGCAAGCCTGACCGGCATCGACGCCGCGGTGAGCCGCCGGCTCGCCGGCCGCTTCGACATCGGCGAATTCCGCCGCGAGTTCGACCGCAAGAACGGCAAGGTGACCGGACGCTACGATGCCTCGGTCGAAGGCTTCGATCCCTATCCCGACTCCAGCTACTTCCATTTCAACGATCCCTCCGGCGATCCCCTGATGGCGCCGCTCACCAGCGCCGCCGTCGACCTCACCACGCGCAAGCTGAACTGGCGGCCGGACGGCTCCTATCATCTGCTCAGCGAGAGCGTGAACAAGGCCTGGGATTTCGGCCACGGCATCAACCCGGCGGAGTCGGTGACGCAGCTGCGCCAGATGCTGGCGCTCGATCCAAAACTCAAGCTCCTGATCGGCCACGGCCTGTTCGACCTCGCCACGCCCTACCTCGCCTCGCAGATCATCCTCGACCAGCTGCCAGCCTTCGCCGGCCGTGATCGCAGCAAGCTCATGGTCTACCCCGGCGGCCACATGTTCTACTCCCGCGACGGCTCGCGCGAAGCGTTCCGCAAAGAGGTTGAGGCGCTGATGAGGTGAGGGGAGTGCGTCGCTCGCTGCCCAATTCCGGTGTCGTCCCGGCCTGCGCCGGGACGACGTTGGGGATGGTTCTCGATTCACCATCAACAACCGCGGTGTCATCACCCGCGAAGGCGGGTGATCCAGTATTCCAGAGACAGCAGTGATTGAGCCGAGAGGTCGCGGCGTACTGGATCGCCCGGTCGAGCCGGGCGATGACAGTGTGGAGGGGGATATAGCTTCGCATTCTCGTGACATGATTTGTCCGAGCTTTGCATTTCGTTTCACATGCCGACCCGTCCCAGGGATGGCTCCTTCCGGGGAGACGGACATGACGAGCAAGCCGCCGCGACTTTCGCCACCTGACGATGGCAGGAAATTTTCGAACCCGGTCGGCCGCGCCGGCGTTCCGAAAATTGCAAGCGCGCGACGATTCCGCACCTTGCAACCACAAAACATTTGACGCGCTGACTTTTCTCTGCGCTTAGATCATCACATTCGCCGCGGGTGAAACAGCCCGCACTCTTGAGGACCCGTCATGCGTAACGCACGCGCAGATATCGTAGAGACCGCCGCCCGCGTCTGGCCGCTTATTCGGCTGGCCGATTGGTCGTGCGTGTCCGCGATGACACGAGGTCCGAATTTTCAGCTCCAGGCCGGGCTGATCCGCAAGGCAAGAGTGTAACACTCGGCGCAGGCCGCTCCCTCCGCCGAAACGGCAGGAGGGCAGGATGAACGCCCGCAACGACGTCAAGAGACCATTCGATCAGACCCTGGACCCGCGGCTTGTGCTGGCCGCGGCGCAACGCCGATTCGCCGCGCGGATAGATGTTCTCGTGGCTCGCTGGCTCGAGCGCTGCGCGACGAACGCCGAGGCCACACAACGGCTGTTCACGCCCGATCAGAAACCGCACGTGAGCTCGGGAATGGGCGTGAGCCTCGGCGCTTGATCTCCAAATTGGCCTGGGTCGCAACATCGAGGCAGTCGGCGGGGTGGGGATCGCGTCCTCGTCCGCCGGCTGCCTCACGCATACGTCTCCACGACAAGATCGATCAGAAAGCAAGCGTGGCCCGCATGAGCGAAGCGACATGCGGGTTACACGCGGTCCCGCATATCGCTTCGCTCGTGCGGGCTACGCCCGAAGCCTACTTCGCGTATTTGCCGGTCAGCTGCGGGGTGTAATCCGGGTAGGCGCCCGGGGTCTTCTCACTGACCTCTTCGTGGATCTGGAGGCGGGTCTTGCGCGCCCAGCCGCGCTTCAGCTCGTCCTTCACGCCGAATCGCAAGCGGCCGAGCCCTTCGGTTTCCAGCTCGATGGTGTCGCCGTCCATGAACGGGTTGAGACCGCGGTGATTGGTGCCGGTGGCGACGATGTCGCCGGGCAGCAGTGTGTGGATGCTCGACAGCCAGGCGATGCATTTGGCGATCTTGTGGCCCATGTCGTCGGTGTTGAAGTTCTGCATCAGCACACCGTTGTTCCACAGCCTGATCTGCAGCGACTGCGGGTCCTTGATCTCGTCTGATGTGACGAGATAGGGGCCGATCGGCGCGAAGGTATCGCGGCTCTTGGTCTGGAAGAACACGTTGTTCGACGGCGGCAGGCCGCGCGCCGAACCGTCGACGAAATTCATGTAGCCGAACACGTAGCTCATCGCCTCGGCTTCGCTGACATGGCTGCATTTCCTGCCGATCACGGCCGCCATTTCGGCTTCGCCCTCGAAGATCGTGGCCGGCACGTCGGGCAGCACCATGGTGTCGCCGTGGCCGATGATCGCGCTCGGCGATTTGTGGAAGGCGTTGATCGGCGCCGGCGCACTGCGCGTGCCATCTTCCATATAGTTGACCGCCATGCAGTCGATGGTGCGCGGGCCCGGCACCGGCGGACGGATGCGGATGCCGGACAGCGGCACGCCGGTGCCGCGCGCGACCGCCGCCTCGAGCCGCGGCATATAGCTGCCCCAATGCTCGATCAGCCCGTTCATCAGATCGCCCGGGCCGATATGCGGGATGTCCTTGACCTCGGCACTGACGTCGACCACGGCGTCGCCCTTCAGCACGCCGAGCTTGAAATCATCGAAATAGACCAGCTTCATCGCGTATTCCTCACCCCTTATGCCGAGCTTGCGCCGACGTCGGTCCGGTCGCGCAACCGCGCGCGCCTTCGCCACATCCAGAGATCCGCCATGACCTTGACGGTCGCGGCAAGGACCAGTGCGCAAAGCGCAAGCTTCGAGACCATCTCCATGGTCCCCTCGATCAGTATGCCATGGACCACGCTCCCGACCACGATGACGATCGCAAGCAGCCTATGCGCGAAGAGCCAAGTTCGCGGCCGCAGTCCCAACCGCCGTCGGAACGCGGCCAACACGGCGACGGCGAAGATCGCCCACATCGCGATCACCCCGAACGGGGAGAACGGCGTCGGCGACGTGAAGGTCAGGGCGTCGATCATGTCGGGCGGACTGGTGATCCAGAGGCCGCCGACGTGGATCACCACCGCCGCGACCAGCGTGGCTCCGGTGAACAGATGGACGCGCCGGCCGATCCGGCCGGGCAGTCCCGGCAGGTATCCGCCGATCAGCACAGGCTGAAACAGCATGACGCCGAGTGCGACGATCCCGGCGAAGCCGGCCAGGGTGTAGAGCGGATCGCGCCACGCGAGCAACGGGCTTGCCGCCGCGGCGGCGATCGGCACGCCAACGGCCAAAATAATGGCGACCCAGATCAGGGTTACCCGGGGCCATCTCCATCCGGTCGTTGGCAACTCGGTCAGGCCGGCTGCAGGACGAAGTGCGCCTCCAGGCTGGTATCCTTGGGGCTCCCCATCACAGGACGCAGGAACACGGTCTTGAATTCACCGCTGTCATAGGCGAGGTGGCCATGCGGCTGGCCGAAAACGGGAATGATCTGCGGAATCTCGAGACGGAACGCGCCGTTCTTGTCGGTGAGCGTGGCGCCATGACTATGCGGTTCATGCTCGCGGCCCTCGATGGTGTGCGCCCAGATCTGGATGCGCTGCCCGGCAAGCGGCGCCCCATCGCCGGCGCGACGCACCGTGCCACTCATCCAGAAGCCACCCTTGCCGATCCGCTCCACGACCGGCGCGCCCGCGAGGTAGTTGTTGGACCCGCCCAGCATCGAGGCGGTCGGTGCGAGGTTCTGCGCGCGGGCCGGCAACAGCAGCCCGGGAACCGCGGATGCTGCCAGCACGGAGCCGCCGGCAGCGAGCAGGGTGCGGCGGTTGAGTAGGACGGCGGTCATGTGAAACCCTCGTGACGTCCGTGGTGCTTCTCCAAGACTACAACAACAGACGCAAGTCGCCCAGTTGAAGGAGGCGAACCGCGCGACGCGTCGCAATAAAAGTGTTGTGAATGGCGCGCCGGTCTCGCAACGCAAAATGCCGAGCCTGCAAATCGCATGGCCGAAGCGGAGCAGGTGAGGTAGTTTGTTCCGCCGCCGCGGTGGACTTGCGCGTGCGCATCAAGCCGATTGTCTCCGTTGTGTGTTAGGGGACCCGGTCGCTCAAGCGTTCATGGAATCTTCAAGCGAGGCAGCTCGCAGACGGTCCAGTTAGCAGCCATTGGTCTCTCATAGGAGATTGGTATGTTTGACCCCGAGCAATTCATCGCCGACTGTCGCGCAGCTTTTGCGGCGGAGCCTACCCACAAGGCGGTTCGTGAAGTCCTTGCACGCGCGGTGTCCGACCCGGCGGCCGTGCTCAGAGGGCTGGGTGAGCCGACGCGCCCAGAAAGCCGCGCGCTGTTCCATTCGGACAAGCTCACGATCCTCAACGTGGTCTGGGCGCCAGGCATGATGGTGATGCCGCACGATCACCGGATGTGGGCCATGATCGGCGTTTACTCGGGGCGCGAAGACAACATCTTCTGGCGCCGCATTCCCGATACGCCAAACAAGGTCGAGGCCGCCGGCGCGCGGGCGCTTTGCGAAGGCGACGCTGTGGCGTTCGGCGCCGACATCATCCACTCGGTCATCAATCCGATCGATCGGCTGACCGGCGCGATCCACATCTATGGCGGCGATTTCTTTGCCGCCGAACGCAGCGAGTGGGACGCGCTGACCCTCGAGGAACACCGCCTGGACCGCGAGCAGAGGCGACGCATGTTCGAGGCGGCGGCTGCCCGCTACGAGGCAGATCATCCCGGCGGCGCACGCTGAGGATTCATTCAGGATCAGCAAGCGCAGCCTGCTGCCTCACCCATACGTCTCCACGACAAAATCGATCAGCGCGCGCAGCTTGGGCGTCATCTTGCGGTGCTTCGGCCACAGGATCTGGCGGGCGCGGGATTGCGTCCGGTAGTCCGGCAGCAGCACCTTGAGCCGGCCGGCGGCGATATCGCCGGCGAGCAGCTCGTCACGCATCAACACGATGCCGGCGCCGGCGAGCGCGGCGTAGCGGATCGCGAAGGTGCTGTTCATGGTGAGGCGGCTCTTGACGTCGACATGGATTTCGCCGTCGGGCCCGAGAAAGGTCCAGCGCTGGCCGTCCGACCAGCCGGGATAACGCAGGCATTCATGGCCGGCGAGGTCGTGCGGATGCGCCGGCGTGCCACGCTCGGCGAGATAGCTCGGCGCGGCGCAGACCACGCCGGTGTAGGGCGACAGCGCGCGCGACATCATGGTGGAGTCGGTCAGCGTGCCGACCCGGATCGCGGCGTCGAGGCCTTCCTCGAGCAGGTCGACCATCTTGTCGCTGAGCACGAGGTCGACCGTGACCTCGGGATAGATTTTCATGAAGCGCACCAGCGCCGGCGCCAGGCTGTAGGAGCCGAACGCGACCGAGGTGGCGACGCGGAGCTTGCCGCGTGGCGCGCTCATCGCTTCCTCGACCAGCGCATCGCCGGCCTCGGCCTCTTCCAGCAGGCGCTTGCAGTGATCGAGGTAGCTGCGGCCGAGCTCGGTCAGGCTCTGCCGCCGCGTCGAGCGGTTGATC
This sequence comes from Bradyrhizobium ivorense, assembly GCF_900696085.1. Lineage (GTDB taxonomy): Bacteria > Pseudomonadota > Alphaproteobacteria > Rhizobiales > Xanthobacteraceae > Bradyrhizobium > Bradyrhizobium ivorense. The sequence goes on along the minus strand of NZ_CAADFC020000004.1, from coordinate 839,564 downwards.
AATTGCGAACCGAGCCGTTCCTCCAGGAAGCGGATATGCTTGCCGATCATGGTCGGCGAGATCCGGAGCTCCTTGGCCGCCGCGGTGAAGGAGCCGAGATCGGCGACCTTGGCGAATACGGCCATGCTGGTCAGTCGGTCCATGATTATAAACCAATGGTTCTTTCATAATGGAACAGGGCGTCACTAACGCGGCGCCGGAATTGGATTTATTACCACGAGTGAGTAATCGGCGCGACCAGCGCGCCGGATTGATGCGAAATGCTTGCCGACCGCGCCCGGAGGGGGCGACCGCGCGAGCGTCCTTGCAGGCCGAACCAGGACAGGAGTGTCGCGATGGCCTTCCAGATCAATATCAACGGGACCAGTCATTCGGTCGACGCCGACGGCGATACGCCGCTGCTGTGGGTGCTGCGCGACGTGCTCGGCATGACCGGCACCAAGTTCGGCTGCGGCATGGCGCTGTGCGGCGCCTGCACGGTGCATCTCGACGACACCGCGGTGCGCTCCTGCATCACCACGATCGACAGCATCGGCGATTCCAAGATCACAACCATCGAGGCGGTCGGCAAGACGCCGGCCGGCAAGAAGATCCAGGACGCCTGGCTCGCGCACGAGGTGCCGCAATGCGGCTACTGCCAGTCCGGGCAGATCATGTCGGCGTCGGCGTTGCTCGCCAGCAAGCCGAAGCCGACCGATGCCGATATCGACGACGCGATGGCGGGTAATATCTGCCGCTGCGGCACCTACGTGCGCATTCGCGAAGCGATCAAGCAAGCTGCGCAGTCGGGAGGTTGATCATGACGCTGACGAATCTTTCCGAGCGCGCGGCCGAGCTGTCGCGGCGCAATTTCCTCCGGGCGACGGCGGTGGCCGGCGGCGGCCTGTTGCTCAGCGTCAGCCTGCCGCTCGCCGGCGGCGACGGTGCGCTGGCCGCGTCCGACAATTTCGAGCCGAATGCCTTCGTCAAGATCGGCGGCGACGGCCGCATCGTGCTGACCATGCCCTATGTCGAGATGGGGCAGGGCACCTATACCTCGATCCCGATGCTGATCGCCGAGGAGCTCGAGGTCGAGCTGAAGCAGATACAGCTCGAGCACGCGCCGCCGAGCGACAAGCTCTATGCCAATCCGCTGCTCGGTGTGCAGGCCACCGGCAATTCGAACGCGATGCGCGGCTCGTGGCAGCCGATGCGCAAGGCCGGCGCCACCGCCAAGGCGATGCTGGTCGCCGCCGCGGCGAAGCGCTGGGAAGTCGATCCCGCTTCCTGCCGCGCCGAGAAGGGCGAGGTGCTGCATGCCGCCTCCGGCCGCAAGCTCGGCTATGGCGCGCTGGCCGCCGATGCCGCCAAGCTGCCGGTGCCGGAGCAGGTGACGCTGAAGAGCCCGGCCGATTTCAAGCTGATCGGCACGCCGGCGAAGCGGCTCGATACGCCGTCGAAGATCAACGGCACCGCGATGTATGGCATCGATGCCCGGCCGCCCGGCGTCAAGGTCGCGACGTTGGCGCAGTCGCCGGTGTTCGGCGGCAAGGTCAAGCGCGTCGATGACGCGGCGGCCAAAGCCGTCAAGGGCGTGCGCCAGATCGTGCAGCTCGACGATGCGGTCGCCGTCATCGCCGATCACATGGGCGCGGCGAAGAAGGGCCTTGCCGCGCTGACGATCGAGTGGGACGACGGTCCGCACGCCAAGCTCAACACGGCGGACATCGCGCGCGAGCTCGAGGCCGCCACCACCAGGCCGGGCGCGGTGGCGCAAAATGTCGGCGACGCCGACAAGGCGATGGCGGGCGCGGCGACCAGGGTCGAGTCGACCTATCAGTTGCCGTTCCTCGCCCATGCCACCATGGAGCCGATGAACTGCACCGTGCATGTGCGCGCGGATGGCTGCGAGATCTGGCTCGGCAGCCAGGCGCTGTCGCGCGCGCAGGCGGTGGCGGCGAAGGTGCTGAACCTGCCGCCGGAGGAGGTGGTGGTGCACAATCATCTGCTCGGCGGCGGATTCGGCCGCAGGCTCGAGGTCGACAGCGTGATCCGCGCGGTGCAGATCGCCAAACAGGTCGACGCGCCGGTCAAGCTGGTGTGGACCCGCGAGGAGGACATCCAGCACGACATGTACCGTCCGTACTGGTTCGACCGGATTTCCGTCGGCCTCGATGCGGCGGGCAAGCCGGTCGCCTGGAACAACCGGTTCGCCGGATCGTCGGTGCTCGCGCGCTGGGCGCCGCCGGTGTTTCGCAACGGCCTCGATCCGGATACCACCGAAGGCGCGATCGATCTGGTCTACGACATCCCGAACTTCCACGTCGAATATGTGCGGGTCGAGCCGCCCGGCATTCCGACCGCGTTCTGGCGCAGCGTCGGGCCCTCGCACAACGTGTTCGTCGCCGAAAGCATGATCGACGAGCTGGCGGCGGCGGCGAAGCAGGACCCGGTAGCGTATCGCCGCGCGCTGCTCGGCAAGTCACCGCGCGCCAAGGCGGCGCTGGAGCTTGCAGCGGCCAAGGCCGGCTGGGGCGAGAAGCTGCCGGCCGGGCGCGGCCGCGGCGTGTCCTTGCAATTCGTGTTCGGCAGCTACCTCGCGCAGGTCGCCGAAGTCGAGGTCGCCAAGGACGGCTCGGTGCGCGTGCACCGCGTGGTCTGCGCGATGGATTGCGGCACCGTGGTCAATCCGAACACGGTGCAGGCGCAGCTGCAGAGCGGCATCAATTTCGGCGTCACCGCCGCGCTCTATGGCGAGATCACGCTGAAGGACGGTCGCGTCGAGCAGGGCAATTTCGACAGCTACCAGATGCTGCGGATCGACGCCGCGCCGGCGATCGAGGTGCATATCGTGCCGAGCACGGAGCCGCCGGGCGGCATGGGCGAGACCGGCACGTCGGGCATCGTGCCGGCGATCAGCAACGCGATCTTCGCCGCAACCGGCAAGCGGCTGCGCAAGATGCCGATCGATCCGGCGCTGCTGAAACAGGCGTAAGGCCGCCGCGCCAAAGCTGCTGCGTTCAGGCCGATCGCGCCTGATCGCAGCAGCGTCCTGCGGTCTGGACCGGCGGGCAGGGCACCGATCCGTAGGAGCAGAACACGCAGCAATCGTCGGCCTTGGGCTTGAGACGGCTGCCGCAGCCCTTGCAATCGTAGAAGAACTGGCAGGCGTCGGTCGGCATAGTCTCCGCGGCGGCAAATCCGCAAGCCGGGCAAATGAGGGTCGAGACGAGCTGCATGCGATGCCGGATGATGTCGCCGGCGCGGCGGCCGGGAACCATGACGTCACCATCCTTGCAGGATCGCGCGTGCCGTGGAAGTGGTGTGCCGCGATCGTGATGCCGCGCGCTTGATGCGGTTCGCTTGATGCAGTTCCCTTGTATCGACACGAATTCGCGGGATTGAACAATACCCTGTGGGGGTATATAGCTGACGGCGGTTTGCAGCGAGCCGATTTGCGGCTAGCTTGCGGACGATCGGAGGCGCAAGGCGCGTGTTGGTGCGAATGAACAGGTCGGGACGGATGCGGGCGGGATGTTCCATCATCCTGGCCTATCTGTTTTGCGTCCTCGCGCCGTCCTTCGCGCTGGCGTTCGGCGCGCCGTTTCCGTGCGTGACCGACGAGGTCCAGCCGGTCGCCATGGTGCATGCGCATGAGATGCCGGTGGCGATGGTCCACGACGGCGGCGCCGCGCATGATCACGCCGCCATGCATCAGCATCACGCCGCCGATAGCGATGCCAATATCCCCGCCAAGCACGACCACGACGGCAAGAACTCGCCCGGGCCGTGCTGCGCGATGATGTGCGTGTCGGCGCTGCCGGCCGATCTTCCGTCGGTTGCCGCGCCGCTGCATCCGATCGCGACGCGCATCGCCGAGGCCTCTCAGGGCCTGCGCAGCGAGGCGCCGGCCCGGCTCTATCGTCCCCCCATCGCCTGATCATCGCTGACGTCGTGGCCGCGGGCGCGCAATCGCGCGCGGCCTGTGATTCATTGATGATCGGGACAGATCCATGTTGTCGCATCTCGGGGCGAGGCTCGCCGCCGTGGCCACAAGGCGTGGCCGGCGCACCCAACTCTATTTCCTGACGCGGACCGCCGCCGTGCTGGCGGCCGCATTGCTCGCCGGCTGCATGTCCGACGGCAGGCAAACCGTCGCGGCCGGCCACCCGGCGGACCCGTCGGCGCGGACGGCCGGCGTCGGCTACCGCTCGACCATTGCGCCTTACGACAGCCTGCGTCCTGCGACGCCGCTGCCGTGGCGCGAGCGCAATGACGGCGTGACGCCGCCGGCCAAGCCGAATCAGTAGGAGGGCGCCATGCGACATCGCACCATCGCGCCGCTGCTGCTGCTGGCATCATCCGCGCTTGCCGGCTGCGCCTCGTTCTCGGCCGACCGCGGCATGGGCGTCGTCTCCGACGTGACCGAGCGGGCCATCGGCAAGGACGTCGCCTTCGTGCGTTCCGCCGACGAGGCCGCAACCGTCGACGCTGCGGTGAAACGGCTGCTCGCGCACAACCTGACGGCGGATCACGCGGTCCAGGTCGCGCTGCTCAACAACAAGGGCCTGCAGGCGGCCTATAGCGAGCTGGCGTTGGCTGAGACCGACCTCGTCGCGGAAAGCCTGCCGCCGAACCCGGTGTTCTCGATCTCGCGTATCACCGGCAACGGCGCCAGCGAGGTCGAGCGGCAGGTGGTCGGCGACATCCTTGCGCTGGCGACGTTGCCGGCGCGTTCCGAGATCGCGCGCGATCGGTTCCGCCAGGCGCAGCTGCGCGCCGCGCTCGCCACCCTGCGGCTCGCCGCCGAGGTGCGGCGCGCGCATGTCGCGGCGGTTGCCGCTGGCGAGATGGTCGTGCTGCTCACCGACGCCAAGGCGACCGCCGAATCGACCGCGCAGCTTGCGAAAAAGCTCGGCGAGACCGGCGCGATGAACAAGCTCGACCAGGCCCGCGAGCAGGTGTTTTACGCCGAGATCACCGCCGACCTCGCCAGCGCGCGGCAGAATGCCGCGAGCGCGCGCGAGCGGCTGGCGCGGCTGATGGGGCTGTGGGACGGCGACCTCGGCTTCCGGATCCCGAACACACTGCCGGCGCTGCCGCGGCGGCCGCGGCAGCAGCCGTCGATCGAAGTCGATGCCGTCAGCCATCGTGTCGATCTGCAGATTGCGCGGATGGACCTCGTCGCGCTCGCCAAGACGCTCGACCTCACCGAGGCGACGCGCTTCGTCACCCTGCTCGACGTCGCCGGGATCGACAAGCGCACGCACGATCCGGAAAGCCCGCCGTTCCGCGAGCGCGGCTTCGACGTCCAGTTCCAGATCCCGATCTTCGACGGCGGCGAGGTGCGGGTGCGCCAGGCGGCGGAGACCTACCGGCAGGCGATGAATCGCCTGACCGAGAAAGCGGTCAACGTCCGCTCCGAGGCGCGCGACGCCTACCGCGTCTACCGTTCGGCTTACGACATTGCCAGCCACTACCAGCGCGAGGTGCTGCCGCTGCGCCAGATCATCACCGAGGAGATGCAGCTGCGCTTTTCGAGCATGCAGGTCGACGTGTTCGCGCTGCTGACCGAGGCGCGGCAGCGCCTTGCATCGCTGCGCGCGGCGATCGACGCCAAGCGCGATTTCTGGCTCGCGCAATCCGACCTGCAGACCGCGATCAACGGCGGCGCCGCGACCAGTTCGCCCTCGACACCATCCGCCATCGCCTCGTCCGCACAGTCGGCGGCCGGCGGCGATCACTGAACGGAGACAGCCGATGTATTCACGACGTGGATTTTTGGGGACCGCCGCGCTGGTCACCGCAAGCGCAGTCAGCGGGCGCGTGCAGGCCGCCGCGATTCCGGAGGCGCCGACCATGGACAAAACGGTGATGCAGCCGCCGCTGCATCCGACCAGCGGCCCGGACTACCGGCCGGTGGTGACGCTCAACGGCTGGTCGCTGCCGTGGCGGATGAACGGCGACTGGAAGGAATTCCATCTCGTCGCCGAGCCCGTGGTGCGCGAGTTCGCGCCGGGCATGAAGGCCAATCTCTGGGGCTACAACGGCCAGGCGCCGGGCCCGACCATCGAGGCGGTCGAGGGCGACAAGGTCCGCATCTTCGTCACCAACAAATTGCCGGAGCACACCACCGTGCATTGGCACGGCATGATCGTGCCGAGCGGCATGGACGGTGTCGGCGGCCTCAGCCAGCCGCACATCAAGCCCGGTAAGACCTTCGTCTACGAGTTCGAGATGAAGCACAGCGGCACCTTCATGTACCACCCGCATTCCGACGAGATGGTGCAGATGGCGATGGGCATGATGGGCATGTTCATCGTGCACCCGCGCGATCCGGCGTTCGGCCCGGTCGACCGCGACTTCGTCTTCATCATGAGCAGCTACCTCATCGATCCCGGCACCTATTTGCCGAAGGTCAACGAGATGACCGACTTCAACATGTGGGCGTGGAACAGCCGCGTCTATCCCGGCATCGATCCGATGCCGATCCGGCTCGGCGACAGAGTACGCGTGCGGATCGGCAACCTGACCATGACCAACCATCCGATCCATGTGCACGGGCACAATTTCGCGGTGACCTGCACCGACGGCGGCTGGGTGCCGGAGAGTGCGCAATATCCGGAAACCACCACCGACGTGCCGGTCGGCGCGGTGCGCGCGTTCGACATGCTCGCCGACAATCCCGGCGACTGGGCGTTCCACTGCCACAAGTCGCACCACACCATGAACGCGATGGGCCATGACGTCAGAAACCTCATCGGCGTGTCGCGCCAGGATCTGGCGAAGGCGGTCGGCAAGCTCGCGCCCGACGCGATGGTGATGGGATCGACCGGCATGGCCATGGGCAACATGGAGATGCCGGCGCCCGACAACACGCTGCCGATGATGACCGGCACCGGACCATTCGGGCCGATCGAGATGGGCGGCATGTTTACGGTGATGAAGATCCGCGACGGGCTCGCGCGCGACGATTACGCCGACCCCGGTGCGTACCAGCATCCGCCCGGCACCGTCGCCTATGAGGTCGAGGCGCCGGCCGCCGAGCCCGCGCGGCAGCCGCCGCCAGCGCCCGAGCGAAAGGCCAAGCCATCGATGAAGGGAATGAAGATGTAGTGGATCGAAACCGTCGTCTCACAAACAGCAGCATCAAACCCAAATGGAGAAACGATGAATCACTTCACCAGGATCGGCATCGCGCTGGCTGCGCTGTCGGTCACCGCGGCGGCCTCGCGCGGTCATGAAAAACACGGTCACGAAACCTACTCGGCCGGCGAGCCCGGCGATCCGAGCAAGCCGTCGCGCACGGTCGAGATCGAGATGAAGGAGATGGAGTTCACGCCGTTCCGCGTCGAGGTCAGGCGCGGCGAGCAGATCCGCTTCGTGATCCGTAACGCCGGCACCGAGGATCATGAATTCCTGCTCGCCACCACCGAGGAGAATTTGAAGCATGCCGAAGTGATGAAGAAGCATCCGCACATGGAGCATGACGATCCGAACGGCGTCCGCCTGGCGCCGAAGAAGACCGCGGAGATCGTCTGGAAATTCACCAAGGCCGGAACGTTCGAATATTCCTGCCTGATCCCCGACCATCGCGACTACGGCATGACCGGCCGCGTCGTCGTGAAATGACAACCAGCGAACAGAAAGACCAGCCATGATGAACAAGACGATCCGGATTGCCGCCGCCACCATGTTCGCCCTCGCATTGGGCTCGGCCTTCGCGCAGGCCGCGCCGATCAGCGGCGAGGTCAAGAAGATCGACGAGAACGCCGGCAAGATCACCCTCAAGCACGGCCCGGCCAAGAGCCTCGGCATGGATGAGCCGATGACGATGGTCTACCGCGTCAAGGACCCGGGCCTGCTCAAGCAGGTCAAGGTCGGCGACAAGGTCCAGTTCGAGGCCGAGGGAGGCGATGCCGGCTACACCGTCACCAAAATCCAGAAGGCGAGGTGAGGCCGGCGGCGGCCGCCGGTCCTCCGGGCTGCGGCCGCCGTTAGGTCAGCATTAACTCTGCCGCGCCAGCGCCGCGTCTGGGAACGCGATCGGCGCTGGCGCGTTGCTGTGCATCTTGCGCAGAAGGACCCCTTCCATGAGACTCAACGCGGCAATCCTGATGGCGGCACTGGTGGTATCGGGAACCGTGTTGGCGCAGAGTTCGGGTCCCTCGGCGGGTCCCGCCCAGGCCGGGCAGGGTGCTAACGTGACGACGACGGGCCAGGCCCAGAACAGCAACAAGAAGACCGGCGACAGCGGCCCGCCGATCGAGCAGGCGGCGCGTCCGGCCAAGCCCGATGCCGGCGGCAGCACCGTCGGTGCAAATCGGCCGAAACCCGACCGGCGCAACGAGCACTATCCATAAACCCGCAGACCGGCCGCGGCGCGCCCGAGCCGCCGATTGCGGCCTGACTGTTCACAGCTTCGTACTACCCATCCACGCAGCGCGATCCCCCGGCACATTTCTTGCCTCGTATCGGCTGTCCGATCGAGCGCGAGCGATCGGGCGCTCAGCATGACGCGGAGGGTTGCGATGACCCAACAGAGGATCGGCTTTGTCGGTTTCGGCGAGGCAGCGCAGTGCTTCGCGGCCCATCTCGTCAGCAAAGGCGCAGCCGCGCCACTGGTGTTTTGCGAAGGAAAAACCAACCATCCGCCATACCCCGAGGCGTTCCGTAGCATGGCCGCGGCGCACGGCGTTGAGCTGCTCGACAGCCTGCACGAACTGATGGCGCGTGCCGATGTCGTGTTTTCGGCGGTGGTGGTCGCGACAGCGGTGCCGGTCGGCCAGGCGATCGCCGCGCGGGTCCGGCCGGGTATGCTGGTGATCGACATCAACGCCTCGACGCCGAGGGCCAAGCGCCTGGTCGGCGACGCGGTGGCGGCGCGTGGCGGCAGCTTCGTCGATGCCAATCTGATGGGCGCGGTCAGCATCTACGGCGCCGCGGTGCCGCTATACTGTTCCGGCGAGGGCGCGGTGCGCTTCGCCGAGACATTTGCGCCGCTCGGCTTCACCATCGAGCTCGCCGGTCCGCAGGCCGGCACGGCGGCGGCGGTGAAGATGCTGCGCAGCGTGGTGACCAAAGGCATGGAGGCGCTGATCGTGGAAGCGCTGACTGCCGCATCGCTCGCCGGCGTGCGCAACGAGGCGCTGCGCGGCATCTGCGAGCCGATGGACGCGACACGCTACAGCAAGTTCGTCGACATGTGCGTGCGTACCGATGTGCTGCACGCCGAGCGCCGCGCGGTGGAAATGGATGGTGTTGTTGAGGGGCTGCGCGAGATCGGATTGCAGCCGATCATGACGGAGGCTACGGCTGCGCGGCTCAGGACATCGGCAGGGCTCGGCCTGCGCGACGATTTTGCGGCGCGGCCGGCGTATAGCGCAGACGACGTGCTCGATGCATATGCCGCGAAGCTGGCGACGTTGGCCGATCGCAGGCTGTAGGCCGTAGGATGGGTAGCAAAAAGCCGGCGCAGTCGTGGCGACTGGCCGGCTTGGTGCAGCGAGCACGGTGGGCACGGCGCTATGCGCCTTTGCCCACCCCACGCATCGCTCAATAGACGAGGCCGGTGCCCGGGGGCTTTTCCATCGCCGCGGCGAGCGAGCGGTATTCGTCGCTGTTGGTGCCGGCGAGCTGGGCGATCTTGTTCAGGTGATACTGCGCCTGATCGCGGTTGCCTTGTTCGACCTGCCACAGGCCGTAATACTGCCAGGTGCGCACATGCGCGGGATCGGCCTTCAACGCGCGCTCGTACCAGACCTGCGACACCTTGTAGTCGCCGAGCTTGCGATAGGAGTAGCCGATCAGATTGGCGACGTCGGCGCGGTCGTCCTGGCCCAGCGCCTTCAGCTGATCGATCGCGGCCGTGTAGTCGTGACGATCGTAGATCGTGGCGTAGGCGGCGCGATAGCCGGCCAGGAACTTCTGATCGTCGATCGCCGAGCTCCTGTCCTTCTTCGACTTCTTGCCCTTGGTGTTGCTGTCGGACGCCGGCGGTGACGGATTGTCGCCGCCCGCGGCATAGGCCGAGATGACGGGACTGGCCACCAGGGCCGCCGAGAGCACCGCGAGGGTCAAAAACCGTGTCTTTCTCATTCTCTGTCGCTCCTGATCGTTTCTGATCGTGCTCGGTAATCGTACACCGAAGCCCGCTGACTTGAACACCCATGGTCTCGGAACATTCCCGCCGCCCCGACGATTCCCCGTGATCGGTAAGCCCGGTCGCACTGGTGTGACCCGGTCGCACTGACGATTTTGTCGCACCCGCGGAACATGACATGAATGTCATGCAGATGAATGAAGTCCGTCTGCGCCCTTCAGAACGGGTTCAGTGCGCGGCCGCTACGGTCGCATGCACTGATCGGCGAGGCCGACCATCCGGCCGGACACCTCTCGATCCCGAAGAGGAGGACCACCATGCTCAAGACGATTTCCGCCGCGCTGCTTGCCTTGTCCGTGATCGCAGCGCCCGCGCTCGCCGCCGAGACCGGCAAGGCCGCAACGCCCGCGCCGGCGACCAAGACCGCTCCCGCGACCAAGCCCGCTCCCGTGATCAAGAGCGAGCAGCTGCCGTCGAAGGTGCAGAACGCCAACGCCAAGATGGGCGGTCATCACAGCAAGCACTATCGCCATCACCGCCACCACAAGCACATGGCTATGCTGAAGGTGAAGGCGCCGAAGCACGCGACCAACCACGTCCACGGCAAGGTCGCGATCAAGCACGTCGCGCCGGCCAAGCGCGGCTGAATCTGATCCGCAGGGCGCGGGTTCGATCCACATTGCCCCGCCGCGTCCTTCGGATGTCAGACCCGGCCCGCCCGTCCATTGCTTCCCCAATGGCGGCGGGCCGGTTGCGCTTGTGCCACGGAACGAGGTCAGGCGACCTCGTAGAAGGCGTAGCGGAGTTGGCGCGTCGCTGGATCGAACAGGCCGGTGCCGATCGCCTGGATGCTGTTGAGCCAGCCATAGCGGGGATCGCCGGTCTCGAAGCGCGGCGCGACGACGGCCCTGTGCGGTCCCGTCGCCGAGAAGCGCAGGCGGCCGTTGTACTGGACGAAGATCAGCGCATCGTCGTCGGTCCGCACGGTGAAGCGCACGTCGAGCATGGCAAAGGAACGGTCGGGCGCCACGATCAGCCAGTCGGCCGCGGCCTTGCCCGCCAGCGAGGCGTTCAGGCGGCGGCCGCTGATCCGGAGCGTGTTGACCTCCGACACCGCGCGCTCGCCGAGCGGCGTGCCTGATAACGCGAAGCGCTCACCCATCTCGGCAAGAACCTCGCAGATCGGCGTCAGTGCCGGCGGCGGCAGGCTGTCAGCGAAAGTCATTGCCGTTACTCCGCACCGGCCAGGCGCACCATCAGCTTGCCGAAATTCTTGCCGTTCAGCATGCCGATGAAGGCTGAGGACGCCTTGTCGAGGCCATCGACGACGTCGTCGCGCGTCCTGATCTTGCCCTCACGCAACAGCGTGGCGACCTGCCGGACCGCGTTCGGGATCTCCGCGACGTGGTCGGAGATGATGAAGCCGCGCACATTGATGCGATTGCGCAGGAGCGTGCTCCAGTCCGGTCCGAGCGAGGGGGCAGTCTGGTTGTATTGTGCGATCAGGCCCGACACCACCGCGCGGGAATACCGGTTCATCCGCGGCCACACCGCATCGAGCACCGCGCCGCCGACATTCTCGAAATTGATGTCGATGCCGTCGGGCGTGGCCTTGGCGAGGTCGCCGATGAGATTGCCGGCCTTGTAGTCGACGCAGGCGTCGAATCCGACCTCGTCGACGACATAGCGGCATTTGTCGGGGCCGCCGGCGATGCCGACGACGCGGCAGCCCGCGATTCTGGCCAACTGGCCCGCCACCGTGCCGACGGCACCGGCCGCCGAAGACACCACTACCGTCTCGCCCGGCTTCGGTGAGGCGAGGTCCATCAGGCCGATATAGGCGGTCCAGCCGGGCAGGCCGAGCGGCCCGAGCCAGGCCGGCAACGGCGCCAGCGCCGGATCGATCTTGCGCCATGTGCCGGCTGCAGTGGCGACGTTGTAGTGCTGCCAGCCGCCCATGCCGTGAACGTGGTCGCCGGGCACGAGCGTCGCCGACCGCGACTCGACCACGATTCCGACGACGTGGCCGCGCATCGCCTCGCCGAGCTTGACCGGCGGGAGATAGGAATCCTTCTCGTCCATGATCCCGCGCATGTAGGGGTCCAGCGAGAGATAGAGCGTCTTCACCAGCGCCTCGCCGTCGGCGAGCCCGGCCGTGCTGCGCTCGGACAATTCGAAATCGGCCTCGGTCGGCATGCCCACCGGGCGGCGCTTGAGCAGGATCATCTGATTTGCAGGCATCGTGAACTCCAGAGGTCAGGACGCGGTAAAGAGGATCTTGCCCTTGGCGCGCGCCGCGTGGCTGATCGCCTCGCGGGCCGACGACAGCGGGTAGATGTGCTCGACGGGCACCTTGATCGAACCGTCTGCGATCAGCGGCAGCACCTCGTGCTGGATTTCGGCGACCAATCTGGGATCCGCCGATCTGAACCACTTGATCAGCCAGAAACCGCGGATGGTGAGGTCGCGGAAGATCAAATGCGGCGGAAACGCCACCGCCGGCTGCGCGCTCATGCCGGCATAGACCACCAGCTTGCCGCCTTCTGCGACCGTACCGGTGAGGGAGCGCATCGCTTCGCCGGCGACGCCTTCGAGGCCAAGCCGGATCGGCGCACTGCCGGTTGCCGCGGCCACGCGCTTCGGCAGGTCTTGGCCATCCACCAGCACCACATCGCCGCCGGCAGCCTTCAGCTCATCGATCAGCTCCGGGCGGCGCACCACGTTGACCGTCCGCAATCCGCGCGCTTTGGCGATCGCGATCACCGCGCGACCGACGCCGGAATTCGCGGCGTTCTGGATCACGAACTCGCCGGGCGCGAGATCGACGAAGTCGGTCAGCATCAGGCGTGCGGTGAACGGATTGATCATCGCCATCGACGCCTGCGCGTCGTCGATGCCGGCGGGCACCTTGACCGCGCGTTTTGCGGAGATCGTCAGATGATCGGCCCAGGTATCATGTCCGTAGGGAATGATGACGCGGTCGCCGCGCTTGAAGTCGGTGCCCTCGCCGACATCGACGACGGAGGCGACACCTTCGCCACCCATGCCCATGGGCAGCGACGGGCGCTTGCCGTAGAGCCCGCGCATCAACAGCAGATCCGCCGGATGGATCGGCGCGGCCAGCAGCTTGACCTTGAGCTGTCCTGGGGGAGGCGACGGCGGCTCGGTGGCCTCCATCGTTCTGACGACTTCCCACGGTTTTCCGTAATCGACGACCTGCACCGCAAGCATGCGTTTCCTCCAGATTGTTTTTGTTCGTACTCAGGATGATGGGTTGGTTTGCTCAATTTGCTCGATGTCATCACCCGCGCATGCGGGTGATCCAGTATTCCAGAGACGCCAGCGATAGAAGCGAGGGGGCGCGGCGTACTGGATCGCCCGGTCCATGTGCGCAATTGCGCACAGGCCGGGCGATGACAGCGGTAGATGAGGACAAAAGCTCACATCCCCTCAGGCGACGCCGTCCGCGACGAGCGCGGGATAGTCGGTGTAGCCGCGCTCGCCGCCGCCATAGAAGGTGCCGGCGTCGGGGGTGTTGAGCGGCGCGCCGATCGCGAAGCGATGCGGCAGGTCCGGATTGGCGATGAAGGCGCGGCCGAACGCGATCGCATCCGCATTGCCGTTTTTCAGCTCGGCTTCGGCGGACTGCTGCGTGAAGCCGCCGGAGGCGATCAAGGGGCCGTTGAACAGCTTGCGGTACAGCGTGGTGACGGAGGCGGGCGCCTCGAGGTTGAGTCCGTCGCGGATGCCGGCGTTCGCCCGCGGTTCGATCAGATGCAGATAGGCGATCTGCCGCGCCGACAGCGCCTCGATCGCATGGCCGAACAGCGCGGCCGGATCGGAATCGGCGATGTCGCCGACGGCGCCGAACGGCGACAGCCGGACGCCGACGCGGTCGGCGCCGCAGACCTCGATCAGGCTCTCGGTCGCCTCCAGCAGCAGGCGCACGCGATTTTCGATTCCGCCGCCGTAGCGATCGGTCCGCCGGTTGGTGCGGTCCTGGAGGAATTGGTCGATCAGATAGCCGTTGGCGCCGTGCAGCTCGACGCCGTCGAACCCGGCCGCCAGCGCGTTGCGCGCCGCACGCCGGTAGTCCGCGACGATATTAGCGATCTCGCCAGTCTCCAGCGCGCGCGGCGTCTCATAGGGCAGGCGCTCGAACGCGACGCCGAACGCCTGTCCGGCCGGCGCCACCGCCGAGGCGGAGACGGGGAGGGAGCGGTCGCTGCGATGGCTGGAATGCGAGATGCGGCCGGTGTGCCAAAGCTGCAAGAAGATCACGCCGCCCTTGGCGTGAACCGCGTCGACGACGGCCTTCCAGCCGGCGATCTGTTCGTCGGAGTGGATGCCCGGCGTGCGCGGATAGCCCTTGCCCTGCCAGGAGATCTGCGAGGCCTCCGAGATGATGAGGCCGGATTGGCTCGCGCGCTGTCCGTAATATCGGGCGTTGAGCGCGCCGGGTGTCGCGCCGGGATCGGACGCGCGCATCCGCGTCAGCGGCGCCATCACCACCCGGTGGGCGAGCTGATGGCGACCGATCTTGAGGGGAGAATGCAGCGTAGGGTTCATCGGATGCTCCTAAGATGACCAGTCATATTGAAGCCGGTTAAAGCGAGGTGTTGCGGGTTTGGGTTGTCATCGTGTGAGGCTGGTGAACACCACCGTTTCGAACGCCTCCAGCGCGGCGCGGTCCTTGTCGACCTTGCTGCGCATGACGGTGCCTTCCCAGGCGTTGAGCAGGAATGCGGCGATCATTCTGGCATCGATGTCGCGCCGCATCGAGCCGTCGGCCTGGGCTTCGCGGACGCAGGATTCGATGCCGCGGGTCCATGCGGCCATCACGATGGCCAGTCGTTCGCGGATCGGGCGGCTCTGGTCCGACATCTCGGTCGCCATGTTGCCGATCAGGCAGCCATTCTCATACTTCTTCTTGCGGGAGATTTCGTCGAGGGCGCGGAAATATGACTTGAGCCGGACAATGGGTGGGACGTTCGCGTCGTTCAGCATGCCCAGGCCGGCCAGCGCGCGCTGCCAATAGCGCTCGATCACCTCGATGCCGAGTTCTTCCTTGCTCTCGAAATGATTGTAGAACGAGCCCTTCGGCACGCCTGCCGCATCGGTGATGTCCTGCACGCCGGTGGCGTTGAAACCCTGCCGGTGCAGGGTCTCAAGTGCCGCCGCGACGATATTCTCTTTCACGCTCGGTCTCGCCATGGCGTTCAATATGACCGATCGTCTTAAGGGCGTCAATGGCGCTGTGAAGACGCATCGGCGGCGAGGCGGTCGCGGGTCGGACCGGCCGGTCCTGATGCCGCCGGGGGATAACCGAGTTGCGAATTCCCTTCGACGGCGCGGCGGTTTAAGAGACCCGCACCGGGGATCAGGGACTTGCGACGCTTGAGATTTCAGCTGGGGATTGCAACCAAACTTGCGGCGATGCTGCTGTCGCTTCCGTTGGCCGGCTGCCTCACCAGCGACGACAGCAGCGGGCCGACTACCTTTACCGGCGACCGCGGCGTGGACAACCAGCCAGTCCCGACCAACTCCCGCGCCCAGATCCTGGCGTTCATGCGCACCTATCTGAACGATCCGGTCGGCGTGCGGGAGGCTGCGATCGCCGAGCCGGTGCAGCGCACGGTCGGCGGCCGGCTGCGCTACGTTGTCTGCCTGCGCTACAGCGCCAGGGATACCGACGGCAATTACCGCCCCTCGCGCGAGCGCGGCATCGTCTTCGTCGATGGCCGGCTCGACCGCATCCTCGAGAACGCCACCGAGCCCTGCGGCGGGGCGTCCTACGGGCCGTTCGCCGAGCTGGAGAAAATGACGCGCTGACGCTGCCGGCGCAATTTTAAGCCAGTCCCGCCATTGCGCGCGAAACCGATGACCGGGGTCCCTCGTAGCTGGAGCGTCGGCTCACTTCTTCCAGACGACTACGAGCTGGCTGGGGTCGTTCGAACTACCCAGTCGCGAGCGGCCCCAATCTGTTCCAGCGATTGATTGCGTCGGGCACCCGGGAGGCGTCACCGGCCCGTTAGTGATGTCCGATCACTTTTCGGCGAGCCCTGAACCTGCCCTTAGGCATTTGCGACATCCATGCAGCCGAAATGCGGCTGCTTAAAACCTTCGGTGACAAGGAACAAACGGGCCTTGTTGCGGCGTCGTCACAGTTCGTGAACTTCACAGCTGCGGCATTGCCCCAAAGCAACCCAATTGGGGTCACGTTGTTTGTCTTGATAGCGCAACGTTCGTAACGGGGATCAGAGATGAAAAAGTTATTGCTCGGCACGGTCGCGCTGGCCGCTCTTGCGAGCCCTGCGTTCGCGGCTGACATCCCGGCCCGCACCTATACCAAGGCACCGCCGCCGGTGACCGCGCCGGCACTGGTCTACAACTGGACCGGCTTCTATATCGGCGGCCATGTCGGTGGCGGCTTCACCGACGGCACCAACCTGATGGGCAGCGATGCGCGCTTTCTGGGTGGTGTGCAGGGCGGTTTCGACTATCAGTTCGCGCCGAACTGGGTGGTGGGCGCCGAGGCGCAGTATTCCTGGCTGACCGGCGGCTCGAACAACGGCACGCTATTCCCGGGCGGCACGCTGGTGACCGGCAACACCGACCAGCTCGGCTCGGTCACCGGCCGGTTCGGCTACACCTGGGGTCCGGCGCTGCTCTACGCCAAGGGCGGTTACGCCTGGCGCGACGCCACCAACATCAACGCCACGGTCGGCGGCGTGCCGACGGCCTTCACCACCGACGGCAACCACAAGGACGGCTATACGGTCGGCGCCGGCCTCGAATACATGTTCGCCCCGAACTGGTCGGCCAAGGCCGAGTACCAGTACTACAATTTCGGCAAGACCACCTTCACTGCGGGGCCGCCCGACATCGTCGGCACGAGCTTCCGGAACGACGAGCACACCGTCAAGGTCGGCATCAACTACCGCTTCGGTTGGGGCGGGCCGACCGGCTCCCGCTACTGATCGAGAGGTTCGCTCTCTAAGACTAAAGGCCGACCTTCGGGTCGGCCTTTTTTATTGGCGCGACGGCTGCCATTCAGCCGGCGTTCACGCCTGATCGTGCAATGCAGAAAATAATCCCTGCATTGCACGGAACCTTCATCGTGATGCGCTATTATGGGATTTGCCGGGGCTGGTGGACAAACAAACATGCGTAGCTTTGCGTTAGGGCTGATCCTCTCTGCGGTCTGCGCGCCGTGCCTTGCCCAGACCATCCTGAAATCCGAACCGCTGGCGCTTGCGCCCTATGAGGTCGTGTTTGTGCAGGATGCGTCGTGCCCGTCCGGCAAGGTGCTCAAGGTGACCGGCGCGATCCGCGGCCTGCATCGGCGCAAGGTCTGCGTCTCGCTCGCCGCGGAGCAGGCCTCGCTGGCGACGGCGACGCCGTAACCCTTCTCAGCGCCGACGGCTGCAGCCCGCGCTTGCGCGAGGGCACTGCTCGACCTCACGAATTCAGCCGCGGCTCCAGACGAGCTTCGCGATCGGCGTCGGCCTTGTTCTTGTCCGGGTCCTCGTTCGGGTCGAGCTGGCAGGGGCGGATTTCGTAATCATTGTCGAGCACCGGGCGGGGCACCGATGTCTCCTCCTCGGAGATGGCGTCGACCACCAGGCCGGACTTCTGCGCGAGCTTCCAGACGTCGGCCTCGGTCGGATAGGCCTTGCTCAGTTTGGCATCCTGGTAGAACAGCGCGTAGGGCATTGGTCATCTTCCCCCAATCTGACAATTCATCGACAACGCGAGCACCGCCCGCTGGTTTCAGGTCGCGGGTCCGGTCACGGAACCGTGAGCAAGCGCTTGAAAATATGAGTCATTTCGGCCCTTTCGCGAGCCGTGCCTGAGTCCTTAACGAGCGGTAAATCCGGCAAAAAAGAATCCTCGGGACTCTCCGGGTAGAATCGCCGGATGCTCTTCGGCATGAGAGCGATCCTTCAGACCCCCCATGACCGCGTGCAGCTCGCGCTCGCCGTCGCGCTGCTTGCGGCCTGCGCCGCGAACGTCGCGCTGGTCTGGTCCTGGCTCTAAAGTTTGTTTGACGCGTTTTCTTTACGCGAACCGGCATCCACTTCGCTCGAAAACGCTATCGCTACGCGAAAACGCCGTGGCACCGCGACGCCGGCAGCAATTGACGGCCCGCCCAATCCTCCCATCATTGTCCGCATAACAAGGCCTGCCATTAGGCGGACCGTTGCCGGGTGGGAGCGAGCATGATCGAAGCGCTGCAGGAGCGGGTGAACGGCGATGCTTCCCTGGTGCGGCGCGGCCGCTACCTGACGACGACCTTCCTGCTGGAGATCGGCACCACGGCCTGGCTGATCACGATCCATGAGGGGCGCATCGTGTCGGTGACGAAGGGGCCGTTCGTGATGCCGTCGTCGACCTTCGCGCTGCGCACCTCAGGCGAGGAATGGGACCGTTTCTGCGAACAGCGGCCGCCGCCGGGCTCCAACGATGTGATGGCGCTGATCAAGCGCCGGGTGCTGAAGGCCGAAGGCGACCTGCAGGTGTTCATGGCGAACCTGCGCTACTTCAAGGACGCGCTGGCAAAACTGCGCCGCGACGGAGTGGCGGCATGAGCGCAAAATTCGAACCGATCATCGGCCGCTACATGCATCTCGATCTGTCCGGCCGGGCGCACCGCCTCTATGTCGAGGAGGCCGGCGCGGGCACGTCGCTGCTCTGCCTGCACACCGCGGGTGCCGACGGGCGGCAATATCGCGGCCTGATGAACGATCCGCGGATCACCCGCAATCATCGCGTCATCGCCTTCGACATGCCCCGGCACGGCAAGTCGTCGCCGCCGTCAGGCTGGCATGACGAAGAGTATCAGCTCACCTCACTGCAATACACGGCGATGATCCTCGCCGTGATCGACGCGCTCGCGCTGGAGAAGCCGATCGTGATGGGCTGCTCGATCGGCGGCCGCATCGCGCTGCATCTGGCGCTCGAGCATCCCGAGCGCTTTCGCGCCATCATCGGCCTGCAGGCCGGCGCGCATGTCGATCCCTACTACGATCTGAATTTCCTGCACCGGCCGGACGTGCATGGCGGCGAGGTCGCGGCTGCCATCGTCTCGGGCCTGGTCGGGCCCGATGCGCCGGAGAGCGAAAAGTGGGAGACGCTGTGGCACTACATGCAAGGCGGCCCCGGCGTGTTCAAGGGCGATCTGTATTTCTACAAGATCGACGGCGACATCCGCGCCCGCGTCGCCGAGATCGACACCAACCGCTGCCCGCTGTTTTTGCTGTCCGGCGAATACGATTATTCCTGCACGCCGGAGGAGACGCTGGCGGTGGCGAACAGCATTCCAGGCTGCGAGGCCACCATCATGAAGGGCCTTGGCCATTTCCCGATGAGCGAAAATCCGGGCGAGTTTCTCAAGCACCTGTTGCCGGTGCTGGAGAAGATCGGCGGGCGGTGAAGCATGATCCGGAAAAGTGCGAAGCGGTTTTCCGACAAGATCGTGCTCAAATAGCCAAAGCGCGATGACGATCGCGCTTTGAAAGGGCGCTATTTGCCGGAGCGCGGCAGCTCGCTGTTGTCGCGGATCGCGGCGCGCACCTTGGCCATGGTGGAGGAGCAATACTCTTCGCGCTCCCTGATGAAGCGCTGCTGATTGGCGCGGAAATTCGCGACACGGGCCCGCACCTCGGAGCCGAAGTCGCCGCGGATGTCGAGCGTTGCGAATTGCGGCAGCGGCGCGGGCGCCGGCGGCGCTTCGCCGACGGTCACAGCGACCGCAGCAGGCGGCGCGGGCGGCGGCACCTCGATCACCGTCGGCACCGGCAGCGGGGACGGCGTGGCGGCTTCCGGGTCGGCCGCGACTTTCGGTGTCGCGGCGATCGGAACAGCAACCTGTGGCGCGGGGGCGGGCGGATTGGCCTTTGACGGCGCAGCCATCAGCGCCTCGGCGTCGGGCCGCTTGCCCGTCACCGACTGTACGAAGGCCATTGTCTGCGCGATCAACAGATCGCGTTCCTGCATCCACTTCATGGCGCACCTTGAGCGCGCGGATTCCAGCAAAGCAACTTTGCGGAATCAAGCTTTGATCATCATCATGGTTGATGAAGACGCCTGTTTCGTAGGCGCGGTGACAAAATTGTGACACGGGCCTGCCGGCCAGGCCTCAGCGCTGGCGCGGATTCGTGTTGGGGATGAACGGGGTACCGACGATCCGGACCGGCGGCAGGTCGGCGGCGGCCGGCCGGGACGCTGCACTGGCCGGTGCCGGCGCCGAATCCAGCGCCGCGACCAGGCCGGCGCCGGCAACGCTGAGCAGCATGAAGGCGCCGAGCAGCAGCATGTTCCAGGTGACTTCGCGTCCTCTCATGAAGGGAGAACAGCGTGTGGGGCCTTGGGGTTCCGAAGCGATCTTCAGGCGTCTTCGAGCGGGTGCGGGCGCGCGTTAAGACAATGCCTCAAGGGAAAGGGTGAAAGCGCTGGACAGGCTGATCAACTTAGGCCGCCGCCTCGGCGACGACGTGTTCGGCGGCGCGGGCCTCGATCAGGTCGGCGTAGCGGCCGTACTCCTCGGCCATTTCGAGCAGCTTTTCGCGCACGGCGGCGTCGGTGACCTGACGCGCCAGCCGTTTGGCTTGATCGGACTGGAAACGATAGTGGGCTGTATCGGACATGGCAGCGGCTCCTCACACGTTAGGTAAGGAGGCGTCTTGAAAGGTTCATTGAAGCGTTTGTGAACGCTCCCCTGGCGCGGCTGAAGCCGGGCACGCCGTCGTATCCTCGCGGATCTCGACTTCGAACCAGCCCATCTCCCGCAACTCATGCGCCTTCTTCGCGGCCGCGTCCTCGCTGTCGCGCTTCAGCACGATTCGACTGGTGCCATCCCGGGCAAGGATCAAATAGGTCATTGGCTGAGTCCACCCCACTACTGCATACACGATTTCGGGCCGAAATGACAGAATCAATACGAGATCATGCGTGGTCTTGCGGAGGGTATCCCACGATTCCTGCCAACGCCGCGGGCGGCGCGGGGACCGCCGCTTCTGGTTCTGGCCCTGACCGGCCAAGTCTGCTATGCGAGCCCGCGCAATCCTTGCCATTCGCCGGCTTAGCTCAGCGGTAGAGCAGCAGTTTTGTAAACTGAAGGTCGGGGGTTCAATCCCCTCAGCCGGCACCAGCCGCGCCCGTTCCACCGGACCGGAAAGGGGCCCTGCGGCGCCGAGGACCTTGCCTCCCAGACTTGATGCGGTTTAGGCGATCGTATCGCGCTCGATGGCGTCAATTGTGCTTCCGGCCTGACACGGCCGGCGATCTGGTGTTTGATCCGCTGGCCGGTGGGGCGCGGACAGGGATGAGATGTTCGGTATTCTAGGTCTTGGTTTTCTGCTCGGGATGCAGCATGCGCTCGAGCCCGATCACATCGCCGCCGTCTCCAGCATCGCGGCGCGCCGCACCAGCATCAGTGACATCGTCAAGCACGGCCTGACCTGGGGTTTTGGCCACACGCTGACGCTGTTCATCTTTGCCGGCGCCGCCATCCTGCTCGGCCGCACGATCCCCGAGACGGTGGCGCAGCCGATCGAGACCGCGGTCGGCATCATGCTGGTCGGCCTCGGCGCGCATGTGTGGTGGCGGCTGTGGCGCGACCGCGTGCACTTCCATGGCCATGCGCATGGCGACGGCACCGCGCATTTCCATGCCCACAGCCATGCCGGCGAGACCTTGTCGCGCACCGTGCCGCACGCCCGTGCGCCGCATGCCCATGCGCACGGCTTCCGCTGGCGCACGCTCCTGGTCGGGCTGATGCACGGCATGGCGGGCTCGGCGGCGCTGCTGGTGCTGACGGTGTCGCAGGCGCCGACCCCGGTGATCGGGCTTGGCTATGTCGCGCTGTTCGGCATCGGCTCGATGATCGGGATGGGCGCGCTGTCGAGCGTGATCGCGCTGCCGCTGGCGGCCTCGGCGCGCTGGCTGACCTGGGCCAATCGCGGCCTCCAGGTCGCGGTCGGCGCCGTCACCATCGCGATCGGCATTCATTCGATCGTCGAGAACGCCTTCACCTGACGCGCCGACGCATCCCGGCCGCCGTTAACGATTCCTGATCCCGTTCGGACGCATTGACCTGATGGTGATGCTTACACGTTAGGCTTACCGGCAGTTCGCGCCGCGGCCTTAACCCTTGCGCCGAGGCGTTGGATTAGGGTGGGGACGGAACAATCGGGATGTAGGGTGGCATGCGCGTTGGCGTTGCACTGGCGATCTTGGCTGCGACGACCTCGGCGGCGTCGGCCGGCGGCGGCTTCGACATCGTCGTGCCGGTGCGTCCCGGCGTGCCGATCATCATCAACGGCGTCGACGCCTCCTATGCCGTGATCGAAAGCGCGATGGGGCTCGCCCGCAACGAGTCGCTGGTGCCGACCGTCTATGGCGGCCGCCCGATCTCGCCCGAGCCGAATGTCGGCCACTATTATCCAAGCCTCGGCCGCATGCCGGGCTACGGCCGCCTCGAGATCGAGCCGCCGGCCAATCGCCGCCTGCCGAAGCCGGCCGAGAGCTATCACGAATCATGGTCGGCGCAGTCCGCGCCGCTGCCGGCGCAGTCCAACGTGCCGGTGGATCCGCCGCCGGTGATCTACGCGCCGGAGTTCAACGGCCCGCCGCGGCCGTATCCGCGTCCGATCCCGCGGCCGCTGCCGAGGAGGCCATAACCGTCAACGAGCTACGCGACGACAAACCGACAGAAAATACCGACAGGAGAGAGTAATGCGTCGAATGATGACTGGACTGATCGCGGCGGTCGCCGTGATGGCGAGCGCGCCCGCGATGGCGTGTGGCTTTGATCTCTGCGCCCCGCCGGTCTATTCGGCGCCGGTCGCGAACTACGGTTATGGCTACGGCTACGGCGGTGGCTGCGGCGGATGCGGCGGCGGCTGGGCCGGCGTCGAGCGTCTGCCCGATCCGGACCGCTACTACATCAGCCCGGCGCAGCAGTACTATTACGTCAACCAGGGCCCGATCTACACCGGTCCGGGCAACTGGGCGCCGCGTCCCTACTATCGCGAGGGCTACGCGCGGCCGTATTACGGCTATCGCCGCCACTACGGCTACCGCCACTACGGTTATCGGCCCGCGTACCACCGTCCGCACTACGGCTACCGCGCCTATGGCTATCGCCATGGCTACCGCCACGGCCCCGTGCTGCGCCGCTACTACTGATCGTTCGACCGGTCGAACCGCTGCGCCCGTTCGCGTCATGCGAGCGGGCGTTTTGCTGTGGAGCAGGGGCGCTCTACCAAAATGCCGAAAAACAACCCCATGCAAAGTAGCCGGCGGTGGCTAGCCGATGGTCGATCAGGCCGCTGTCCGTAGCGGGTGAAGATGTCGTGTTTTTGTAGCTCGTGATCTGTCGCCTTCGTTTTGGAGTTTTGGGCGCCCGCGGAAGGCGTGGACGGGAGCGCCGGGTTTGTCATGCCATGGATGGAGCGGTCTGGTCAGCCCTGGGGGCGGGTTTCTTTGTTCGATTTGAAGCCCGTTTCTCCGTCCCGACCCGCGCTTTCTCGACGGCGGCGCGCGCAGGAGCGGTCAAGGACGCGCGCTTGCGCGCCCGCCAGGGCTTGTCCTTGACGGCTCCGAGCACGCTGCCAGGCTGAGGCGCGTCGGGGCTGATCTGCTGTCCGTTGGCGCTAAACCTCGCCAATCGATGCGGGCCGAGGAACACGCTGACGGTGCCATCGGGATACTCATGCACCCGCACCAGGGCCCTGACGAAGTGAGGCCTCAGCCGGCTCTCCGGCAACTGCAGCCGGCGACCTTTCCATGCGACGGTATTGTCGTTGGCGACGGTTCGCTCCTCGATCACGCACAGCGCCTCGCGCCAGGCCTCGTGGCGGTCGGCAACGAAGGCGGTGCCTTGCTGTTCGGCCTTGATCGCAAATGCGGCGTTGTGTTCGGCGATGTAATGCGCCTTCAACCACGCATTGGCGGCTTCGACCGTCTTGATCCCGGCGAGCCGCAGCTCCTTTGGCAGGCGGTCCTGCAGCGTGCCAAACAGCCGCTCGGAGCGCCCCCGCGCCTGCGGCGAATAGGCTGCGATATGCTCGATCCCAAGATGCGACAAAGCCCGTCCCACCTGGGTTTGTTGCGTCTTCGAGACCTTCTCGCCAGCCTTCGGGGTAAGGAAATAATGGCTGCCGCGATCGGTGTAGAGCGCACAGAACAAGCCGCGCTCGCCAATCACCTCGCCCAGGGCCAGGAACGTCGAGGCCGTGCCTTCTTCCTCGACCAGCAGCATCGAGTAGACCTCGCTGGTCGCATCGTCCATCGTCACGATCAGGTCCATCGCCGGCAGATCCTCGATCCAGACGTGGCGCGATCCGTCCTGGTGCAGCAGCATCCCCGGCAGCGGCCGGCGTGGGCGCTTCTTACGGTGCGCCGAACGCTTCGGCGCCTTCCGGACCAGGCCCGCCGCCTGCAGCGCGAGCTTGGTCACCGTATAGCCCAGCACATAGTCATGCCGCTTTTGCANCTGCTCGTGGAAGTGCTTCACCGTGAAGTCCGCGTATTTGTCGCGGAACAGNCCCAGCATCCGCTCCAGNTCTTCCTCCGGCGCCCGCCGTGGCGATCGCCGTCCCATGCGTCGGTCGACCAGCCCGTCATCGCCCTCCGCCTCGTAACGCTCCGCCCAGCGTTGGAAGGTCCGCACACTGACCCCGAGAAGCTCCGCAGCGCCCTCCTGCGTCAGTTCCCTCGCCTCCGTCCGTTCCAGCAAATCTGAAAACCGCATCCGTCGTACACCCTCGTGAATGGATGCCGTGCCCATCGTGCCCCCTTTGTCCCGGGGCACCAAAAACACGACACTTCACGAGCTACAAACAGGCGACAGATCACGAGCTACTGACATGCTCGACCAGGCCACTTGACACGTCGGGCAAGTCAACGTTACTCTTCCAATATTCCGAAATCGCGCAATCACCCCCCTCGCCCCGCCGCGGCGGGACAGAACCGGCCTAGACCGTCGGCAGCACGAGCTCGGCCCGCAGGCCGCCGATCGGGGCGTTGCTCAGCGTGAGGCTGCCGCCGTAGAGGCCCGCCAGGTCGGTCACGATCGACAGGCCGAGCCCCGAGCCGGGCTTGGATTCGTCGAGCCGCTGGCCGCGCCGCGACACCTGGGCGCGTTCGGCCTCGGACAGGCCGCGGCCATCGTCATCAACCATGACGCGCAGCTTCGGCACCACGCCTGGCGCCTCCGGCGTGACCACGACCACCTCGATGAACACCTGCGAGGCCGCCCATTTGCAGGCGTTGTCGACGAGGTTACCGACCATCTCCTCCAAGTCCTGCCGCTCGCCGCGGAAGCGCGCCGCCGGATCGGCCTTCACCTCGATCGCGATCTCGCGATCGCGATGGATCTTCTCCATGGTCCGGCGCAAGCCCTCGATCGCCGGCGCCACCTCGGTGATGGTGCTGACGATGGTGGCGCGGGCGGCGATGCGGGCGCGCTCCAGATGATGCGCGACCTGGTCCCGCATCACCTCGGCCTGCTCCAGCACCTTGCTGGCAAAGGGATCGGCGGCATGGGCGCCGGCTTCGTTGACGATCACCGACAGCGGCGTCTTGATGGCATGCGCGAGATTGCCGACATGGGTGCGCGAGCGCTCGATAATCTCCCGGTTGGCATCGATCAGTGCGTTGGTCTCGCGCGCCAGCGGCGCGATCTCGACCGGAAAGCGGCCCTCCAGCCGCTCGGCGCGGCCGGAGCGGATGTCGGCGATCGCCTCGGAAATGCGCTTGAGCGGCGCCAGGCCATAGCGGACCTGGAAGATCGTGGTCAGCAGCAGCACGACGCCGAGCGCGGTGAAGGTGCCGCCGAGATAATAGTCGAAGCTGCGCGTCTCATCGAAGATCTCGGTGGCATCGCCGGCGACGCTGACCAAGAATTTGCCGTCGGCGCCGAGGTCGACCGGCCGCTCCACCATGCGCAGGCTCTGGCCTTCGGGACCGTCGACATAGCCGAGGCGGACGCCGGCGGCGGACAGGTCGACGCCGTGCTCCTCAAGCTTCGGCAGCTTCTTGTCCCACAGCGAGCGCGAGGCGCGGGTGTCGCCCTTCTCGGTGTCGGTGCGGGTGATCTGCCAGTACCAGCCCGACAGTGGCAGGTCGAACAGCGGCTCGCCGAGCGACTGGAACTGGCGGTCCGCCGGCTCGTCCGGCGTCGCCACCTCGGCGATCAGCGTACGCAGGTACAGATTGAGCCGCCGGTCGAAGGCGCGCTCGGTGGCATCGCGATAGACCGACGACAGGATGACGCCGGTGATCGCCAGGATGATCACCAGCCAGGCGGTCGCCGAAACGAACAGGCGGGTCGCAAGTGAACTTCCGCCCATCAGGGCACGGTCGCAAAAGTCATGGCAGCGGGCCTCGGCAGGGCAAATCCGGTCATTAGCGGAAGGATCATGCCGATGCCCGCGCGCCGATCAAGCGCCGGAGGGCGGCGGCGCCAGCATGTAGCCGAGGCCGCGCACGGTCTGGATGATGTCGACCTCGAGCTTCTTGCGGATGCGGCCGACGAACACCTCGATGGTGTTGGAGTCGCGGTCGAAATCCTGGTCGTAGAGATGCTCGACCAGCTCGGTGCGCGACACCACCCGCCCGGTGTGGTGCATCAGGTAATCCAGCAGATTGTATTCGTGCGAGGTCAGCTTGATCGGGTTGCCGTTGACGCTGACCCGCTTGGTGCGGGTGTTCAGGATCACCGGGCCGCAGACCAATTCGACCTGGGCGTGTCCCGTGGAGCGGCGCAGCAGCGCGCGGATCCGCGCCAGCACTTCCTCGAGGTGAAACGGCTTTGCGACGTAATCGTCGGCGCCGGCGTCGAAGCCCTGAACCTTGTCGCTCCAGCGGTCGCGCGCGGTCAGGATCAAGACCGGCATCACCCGCTTGTTGCGCCGCCATGCCTCCAGCACCGAAATGCCGTCCATCTTCGGCAGGCCGATATCGAGAACGACGGCGTCATAGGGCTCGCTGTCGCCGAGGAAATGCCCCTCCTCGCCGTCGAATGCACGGTCGACCACATAGCCGGCATCGGTCAGCGCCGTGGTGAGCTGACGATTCAGATCCGGATCATCCTCAACGACGAGCAGACGCACTTTGGCCTCCGAGAGTGAGCATTGCGATTCCCGACATCAAATGAGGCTTTCGGCGGTGAATGGCCTATGAACAAATTGAACCGGGGCAGATTACCGTTTGTTCAGGAACGGCATTACTCAATCGACTGCCACAGAAAAATCTTCGGGTCGAGGTGGCCAGCCCGGCTGGCTGCCCCGCCGGTAAAATAGCTGCAAAACGAGTGACTTACGACAGGATAACTGGCGTGAGCCGACAGCCGATCTTCAGCGCCGCGCAGCCGGAAGGCTCTGACCAAGAAACTTGCCAGGGGAGCAGTCGAGACCCAGGCCCTACACCTTAAGATAGCGCACACACGAGACCGCTACTCAGTTGCACAATCTCCGGCTTCGGCACCTTGCTTGCTGGTGCGGCCTCGCAATGAAGCAAGCAGAGTCCGTGTATGACTTGCACCGTGCACTGACGGACCGCGACGTGCGGCAGCGCGCGCCTCTGGTCCAACTCTTGAATCTCGCGCTCGAGCACCGCAATCAGCGCCGCAATCTTCGATTGTCCGGATCAGTGCCGATGCGCTTCTCGAGCTTGCGATATCGCTCAAGCTTTTTTCTCGAGTCCGCGCGCCTGTCCCGTTCCGTCATGGAAGCCTCCAATCATCCGGAACGACGCAGCCGAGCTTGTGTTGCGCCTGTTGTTCGAACAGATAGGAATATGCGCGGTATGATACAGTTTCTGCGTTGAAGATATCTGCCAATTTTGGATACCATGACCTCGATGAAGCCAGCAGTGTTTTTTGATCGCGATGGTGTTCTCAATGAAGACCATGGCTATTTGTTCGAGCCGGGCAAGCTGCAATGGATCGAGGGCGCGCGCGAGGCGGTGAAGGCGGTCAACGATGCCGGCTATTTCGCCTTCGTGGTCACCAATCAGTCGGGCGTCGCCAGAGGCTTCTATGCCGAACGCGACGTCGAGGTCCTGCACCTCTGGATGAGCGATGAGCTTGCCAAGGTCGGTGCACGCATCGATGCATTCGAGTACTGCCCGCATCACCCCGATGCCGTCGTCGCGCAGTATCGCGTTGCGTGCGTTTGCCGCAAACCGGGTCCGGGGATGATCCGCACGCTGCTCGGCCGTCACGCCGTCGATGTCGCACGAAGCTTTCTGATCGGCGACAAGGCCAGTGATGTCGAAGCCGCCGAGGCCGCCGGCATCAGGGGGCACTTGTTCCAGGGAGGGAACCTGGAGTATTTTGTGGGACAGCTCCTGCGTCAGAGCGGGTGTGCGGCGACGCCGGACTGTCCGAGCGCTTCATTCTGAGGCAGTTGGTTCGGACGTGCCTTTA
This sequence comes from Bradyrhizobium ivorense, assembly GCF_900696085.1. GTDB lineage: Bacteria > Pseudomonadota > Alphaproteobacteria > Rhizobiales > Xanthobacteraceae > Bradyrhizobium > Bradyrhizobium ivorense. Next base: position 811,047 of record NZ_CAADFC020000004.1, on the reverse strand, counting down.
CCTTGGCGTCGACGCGGACCGGCGGGCTTGCCGCCGTTTACCTTGTGCGGACAATTGTACGTTTTGTGCGTCGCGGTCGGCTATATGGTCGAGATGCCGGTCGCATGACCCCAGATAGAGTATTTCAGTGTTGGTTTCGAAGGTTTGTAGCCTCTACACGATCGTTGGCAGGATAGCGTTTGCGCCTCGCAAACTGCGTTGGTCGAGGGGAGATCGGCCTTGACCGACGCAGGAATCCGGAGGCTGTTGATCTGTGCTGCCTGGCTGGCGCTGATCGTGATCGCGATCACGACGGTGGCGCCGATCTACGACCGCCCCACGTTTGGCCACGCGCGCATCGAGCGTCTCGTCGCATTCATGGCCTTGGGCGCCATGTTCGCATGGAGCTATCCAAATCGACTGCTCTTCAGCGTCCTGATCGTGTCCTGCGGCGCGTTCGGGCTTGAAGCGCTGCAATTGATCACGCCGGACCGCCATGCCCGCCTCCTCGACGCGTTTGTGAAGCTGGCCGGCGGCTGGAGCGGCCTCGGCTTTGGGCACCTCACCATGTCTTTCATGCGCGCAGGCCGGCTCCGTCTCGGGAGCCAGGGCGACGGCTAGGCCCGTTGGTAATCATCCTGGATGCGGATGATGTCGTCTTCGCCAAGATAGCTGCCGGTCTGCACCTCGATCAGCTCGAGGTGGATCTTGCCCGGATTCTCCAGCCGGTGCACCGCGCCGATCGGGATGTAGATCGACTCGTTCTCGTGCACCGTCTTGATCAATTCGTTGACGGTGACCTGCGCGGTGCCTCGCACCACGATCCAGTGCTCGGAGCGATGGTGATGCTTCTGCAGGCTGAGACGTCCGCCCGGCTTGACGACGATGCGCTTGACCTGATGGCGGTCGCCATTGTCGACCGACTGGTAGGAGCCCCAGGGACGATGCACCTTGATGTGGCTCTCGGTCACCTCGGGCGCCGTCACCTTCAGTTTGGCGACCAGCCGCTTCAGCCCGTTGGCGTCCTGCTGCCGCGACACCAGCACCGCGTCCTGGGTCGCGATCACGACGAGATCGTCGACGCCCTCGAGCGCGACCAGCGCGCGGTCGGTGGTGACGTTGCAGTTGCGGGAATCCTCGAACACCGCCATGCCGCGCGAGGCGTTGCCCTGGCTGTCCTTCTCGGACAGCTCCCAGACCTGGCGCCACGAGCCGATGTCCGACCAGCCGCAGGCCACCGGCACCACCGCCGCGCGCGCGGTCTTTTCCATCACCGCATAGTCGATTGAGATCGCCTTCGCCGCGGCAAAGGACGGCGCATCGAGCTTGACGAAGCCGAGATCGCGCTCGGCGTTGGCAACCGAGGTCTCGACGGTGGCGACGCTGTCGGCATCGACATTGCGGTACTCATCGAGCAGCACCGCGGCGCGGAACATGAAGTTGCCGCTGTTCCAGAGATAGCCGGCATCGATATAGCCGGCCGCGGTTGCGGCATCCGGCTTCTCGACGAATTTGGCCACCGCCCTCACCTCGCCGGCGACGGTCTCGCCCGGGTTGATGTAGCCGTATTCGGTGGCGGGCCGTTCCGGCCTGACGCCGAAGGTAACGATGCGGCCGCGCTCGGCCGCGGCCAATCCCTCGCGGCAGGCGGCGACGAAGGCCGGCGTATCGCGCACCAGATGATCGGCGGCGAGCGCCAGCACGATCGCATCGGCATCGCGCGCTTGCGCGAACGCGGCACCGACCGCAATTGCGGGGCCAGAATCGCGGCGCATCGGCTCGAGCAGCACATCGGCCTCGCGGCCGATCTCGGCAAGCTGCTCTTGCACCATGAAGCGATAGGTTTCGTTGGTGATCACCATTGGTCGCGCGAACAGTGTGGTGTCCGACACGCGAAGCAACGTCTCCTGGAAGGTCGAGCGCGCCCCGAACAGCGACAGGAACTGCTTCGGATGCACCTCGCGCGAGGCCGGCCACAGCCGCGTGCCCGCGCCGCCACACATGATCAAGGGGATAATTTGCCGTACCATCGGTATGCCTCAAGCTTGACAAGATCTCGTCATGGCGCAGCAAGAATGGTGCCACCAGCAGCAACACGAGTTCTGCTGATTCAAGCGTCCGCGCTTGCTGCAAGAAAGACGACGACAACCTCATCCCTGTGAAAGTTGGCCGAACAAGGACCATGCCACCACACTTGCACCGTCATATTTCTGTCCCCTGCGATCGGTCTGCGGCCTTCGTCTCTCGACCCACGCCTCTGCGGCGATCGGGACAGCGCAGTTGTTGCTTACCCATTCCACCCGTCCAAATGCCGTTGTATTGTTCATACCGATGAAGGACGTTCGCCCTCGACATGGTTACACTTTTAGAAAGAACTTTCCCGTGTGATGACGACGGCTATCCGACACCGACCCGCCGGAGGCGCACATGCAGCCGGCACATCCAATCCAACAACGTAGAGACGCTGAATGATCCTGGTAACTGGAGGCGCCGGCTATATCGGCTCACACGCTTGTGTTGCCCTGCTGTCAGCGGGTGAAGACGTCGTTGTCCTGGACAATTTCTGCAACAGCAGTCCGCTGGCGCTGGAGCGGATCCAGCAGATCTGCGGCAAGCGGCTCACGGTGGTCGAAGCCGATATTCGCGACCAGAGCGCGATCGAGGAGGTGCTGGTCCAACACGGGTGCACAGCGGTGATGCATTTTGCCGGCCTGAAATCCGTGCAGGACTCGGTCGCCCAGCCACTCGAGTATTACGACCAGAACGTCATCGGCTCGCACCGTCTGCTCCGCGCCATGCAAAAGACCGGCGTGAAGAAGATCGTGTTCTCTTCATCCGCGACAGTCTACGGCACGCCGAAATTCCTGCCCTACACCGAGGATCATCCGCTCAACGCGATCAATCCGTATGGCCGCACCAAGCTCATGATCGAGGACATGCTGCGCGATCAATATACCAGCGATCCGACCTGGGCCGTGGCGATCCTGCGCTACTTCAATCCGGTTGGCGCCCACGAGAGCGGCTTGATCGGCGAGGACCCGAAGGGTGTTCCGAACAATCTGGTGCCGTTCGTCGCGCAGGTCGCGATCGGGCGGCGTGAACGGCTCAGCGTCTGGGGCGGCGATTACGATACGCCTGACGGGACCGGCGTCCGAGACTATATCCATGTGATGGATCTCGCCGACGGCCATGTATCCGCGCTTTCGCTGCTGAGCAGCCCGAAATGTTTTGCCGTCAATCTGGGCACGGGTGCGGGAAGCAGCGTGATCGAGGTGATCCGCGCGTTTGAAGCGGCAAGCGGAAAGCAGATTCCCTACGACATCAAGCCGCGCCGCGCCGGCGATCTTGCCGCCTATTACGCCGCAACCGACTACGCCACCAAGCTGTTGGGTTGGAAAGCAACCCGCTCGCTTGAAACGATGTGTGCCGATCACTGGCGGTGGCAAAGCTCCAATCCAAACGGATACGCCTGAGGGGTCGCTTGCAGCTGACTTTGGGCGCGGCGGCTTCTTGATCGATCATGTCTAACCGGTCATTTCGGAGCCGCGCCCTCGTCCGGCTTGCCGCCATTCGCCACACATTTGTTGTAATAGTCGATTTGCGCACGCCCCGATCCTTTGGCGCTTCCCGCCGCCGGATTTCCGGGCAGACGCGGCGGAAATTGTGCCGCCGTGAGCGCTTGGCACTTTCGGGCGACTTCGGCCGTAATCGCCGAAGCGACATTGGGAACCAGGCTGGCCGCCAGGCCTGCCAGCACCAGCGTGCATCCGAACTTCAAGCTGGGGAACATCGGATCCTCATCTCACCTGCCGGGCCGCGCCGACAACTCGCCGCCACTGTTGGCACATATTCTAGTCAGAATGCCGCGATTTGGTTCAAGCGAAAAGCCCATATAACGTAACGGGGATCGCAGCTGGCTAAGTCTGCAACCATGCAGAGAACGACCCGGCAGGAAGCGGTGGCTTCAGACGACTTGGCGCGGAACGATGATGGCCCGTTGGATCACGGTTCCGACGAGGTGCAATTTGCGCTCGTCATCGCCCGCATGATCGACACTGTCGAACACAACCCGGACCACCTGCGCCAAGCGGTCTACGATCTCGCCCGTTACAAGCTGCGCGAGCAGTTCACTTCCCTGGATGAAAAGAGCATCGAGCGGATGCAGCTTGCCCTCGAAGCCGCCATTCGTGGCGTCGAGGAGTTTTCAAAGCAGCAGATCGCCCTCGCACCACCGCAGGTTCCGAGACTGGAAGACGGTTCCGGCGCGGCGCGCGGCCTCCCTGCCGGCGACCTCGACCGACCGGTTCGGCAACCACGGCCGGCCGTTTCGATCGATCCTGCCCCTGCTGCACGCGGAAGGGCCCGCTACCCATTTTCGCCGCTCGTCATGAGGACCATCGCGGTGTTGCTCGTCGTGGGCGGGGCCGCGGGCGTCATCCAGCAGAGGGAGCGGCTGGCGTCCTGGCTGCAGGATCGGTCGCACGCGCAAGAACCGGCCGCGATCTCCATCCAAGGGCGCGCGCCGATCCCCGCGACCGCTGCCGTCGCGCCGTCCCCGCCCCCGAAGCCCAATCCGCTGCGACCAACGGATTACGGAGTCTACGCGATCGAAGGCGATTCCCTGACCGAATTGCAGCTACTGCCTGCCCGCCCGCCGGACATCCGCGTCGCCGTGTCGCCGGTGCTGAGAACGCCGAGCCACACGATGCTGTCGAAGAAACAGCCCAGGTTCATCGTGTTCCGCCGCGATGCGGCGACCAACATCTCGGACCGCGCGGAGGTTCGCGTGATTGCCAGGATCGCGCGAGAATTCTCTGCCGAAGTTGCAGGCAAACGACCCGAGGATGGCGATAGCTGGGTCATACGAAACGTCACGTTCCCGTTTCGAGTGTCACCGCTGCCCGACAATCCGGAAATGTACGAGCTGCACAGCGAAGATCCCGCGTTTGAGCTGACGCCCGGCCGCTACGCGCTGATCGTCAAGAACCAGGCCTATGATTTCACCGTGGACGGCGAAGTCGTCGATCCCAAGCAGTGCATCGAGCGAATCGTTACGGCCAACGGCACCTTCTACTCCGACTGCAAGAAGCCCTGATCCTTTCCAGGAGATCTGGGAAATTGCCGCCGGATTCCCGGCGACGCGACCGGACCCCGGGCTTTCGACCTAAAGCGCGATGAGATTAGGTTGAGTCATCATCGCGCTTTAGCTCTTTGTTTGAGCATGATCTCCGCGCAAACGCTTCGCGTTTGTCGCGAGGGAAAACCGCTTCACACTTTTCCGGATCATGCTCTAGGTCCGACCGTCGTTTGTCGGAGGCCCTAGTGGTGAAGCATGAAGTTGTGAAACTCCGCGAGATGTGTATCCGCCGATATCGTAACGACGGGGAGCTCGACTTGGTCGGTCGCAGGCTGCTCTGACCGGAGGTGGCTGTCGAGCTGCAGCATCGCAGGGTGGTTGACCGATTCAAAACTGAAATCGGCCCCGCTTGCCGATGAGCCGAAACGATCAAAGGTAAAGTTGTCGCTCGCCGGAGCATGTGGGAGCGATGTCGGTTGCGGCGTCGAAACCGAGCCGAGATCCGATCCATCCTTGGGCGGATCAATCACCAGCGTGCCGCCGGTGCCATCGTTCGAAAGATTGAAGGTCGAATGAGTGTAATCGCCGACCAGCGAAAGGCGCGCCGTGTGGTTTTGGGCATCAACCACGGTCAGCACGCCGCCGGATGCATCTCCTGAATAGGACGCGGTCGTTCCGGTTCCGAAGGCGATGTCCTTCAGGTCGATCAGGTTCGAATTGGATAGGGTGTTGTCCCCGCTGAGGTGGATCAGCTTTCCACCAAACTGCGACGCGTGATCGAGCACCAGCGTGCCGGTGGCGGCATTGAAGGTGATCGATCCGGAAACGGCGCCGGTCAATTCGAGGCTGGCCCCGGCTTCGATCATGACCGACTGGCTCATGTTGCCCAACGGCAGCACAATCTTCCCGGAAATATCGAGGACCGTGGATGGGGTGTTGATCACGCCATCGCCGTTGAGGTCCTGGTGGAAGACGGTTTCGAGTGACTTGAGTGACGCGTCGGCTCCAGACACGCTATTGATGATCTTGGACGCGAAGTTGCCGTTACTGTCAGTGCTCCAAACCGAGTACTGGCCGCTGACCGAGTCCTTCCAGGCCACGTAGTAGCCGCCCGACGTTGCTTCCGCGCCAACCGGCGACCAGCTGCCGAATTGCCCGGCGACAACCGCAGCACCACCGTATTTCAACGTTGGTCCCTGGCTGCCGCCAATCGCGTCGAGCAAGTAGTTGCTGCCAAGTTTGTCCAGACTGGTTGCACCGGACGCTTCGATCGCGGTTTTTGGGGCCGGTGGCGAGCTGAGCGGCGGGATACCGATCACGCCATCGCCATTCAGGTCCTGGTGAAAAACCGGCTCGATCGACTGAAACGACGAACTGGATCCCGACACATTGTTCAGGATCTTGGAGACGAAGTTGCCATAGCGGTCGGTGGTCCAGACCGCGTACTGCCCGCTCGCGGAATCTTTCCAGGCCACATCATACCCGCTTGAGGTCACCTCTGCCGCCACCGGCGACCACGTACCGAACTGACCGGCCGTAACCGCCGCACCAGCGTACTTCAGCAGCACCGCGGCGTCGGCGACCGACATGTAATAGTTGTTCCCGACCCTGGTGAATGACGTCGTGCCGATCGCCTCGATCGTCGTACCGATCACCTCCACCAGGACATTGGACGATGGGCTTCGATTGCCAACCTCGTCGGTCGCGGTTGCGGAGAGCATGTGTCCGCCGGTGGCGAGCGTACCGGTACTGACGCTCCACGTGCCGTTGGATGCCGCGACCGTGGTGCCGAGCAAAACCGTCCCGTCATACAATTTAACAGTGCTTCCGGCCTCCGCCGCGCCGGACGCGGTGATCCTGCCAGAGGCAACCGTCGCCGAGATCAGATTGGGAGCCAGGGGCGCCTGCGTATCGACCGTGACGTTCAACGCGGCGGACGGTCCGCTCGGATTTCCGATGGCATCCACTGCCTGGATGGTGAAGACGTGACTGCCGTCAGCCAGCGTTGGCGTCGCGAACGACCAGGCGCCGGATGCGTCGGCGACCGCGGTGCCGACGAATGTTGCCTGATCAAAGACTTCGACTGTGACACCGGCTTGGGCACTTCCAGTCAGAGTCAGGTGATTTGCTGCGGTGAGGCCCGAGGCAGTCACACCGCTATCGGCTGAGAACGAGGCCGTCGGAGCCGACAGCCCCGTCATCGTCATCGGCGTGTTCCAGTCAGTGACGAATGCGACGTCCGACGCGGTCAGCTGGGTAACGCCGACCAGCCGCAGCGTGTCCGTTCCTCTCGCATCGTGGACGGTCCAGACGTCACCGACGTTCGTCAGGTAGGCGGAGGCGTCATAACCCTTCAGCGAGAGCATGTCGTGCTCGGAACTGGTGCCGGTCAGGGCGTGGAAATCGGCGATCGTGACATCGCCGCTGCCGGGGGTGTAGACGAACGTGTCGTTCCCCGCTCCTCCCGAAATCCAGTCGTTGCCGCCGCCACCATTGAGCACGTCGTCGCCGCTTGAGCCCACGATGCGGTTGGCCAGCAGATTGCCGGTGCCGGTGAGCCCGCCCATCATCATGGTGAGGTTTTCGACGTTGTCCGGCAAGGCGTAGGAGGTCCAGGCTTCAACACTGTCGATGCCCCCGCGGGGATTCTCGACGATCTTCTGGTTCGCATTGTTGACGACATAGGTGTCGTCCCCGTTCCATCCGATCATCGTGTCGTCGACGTTGAATGCCGTGATATCGTCGTTGGCCGAAGTGCCATAGATCGTGTGGCTGGCGACGCTTCCGTTGATCCAGGATGTGATCAGGCCGCCGACCGGAAGCGAACCGGGAAGCTGGAAATCGTCGCTGGTCAGCGACGAGATCGTCGTGTTGCGGAACACAAGGGTGTCCTGGCTCGTCAGCGCCAGATAGACGTCGTTCCCGACCTGGGTCATCGCCGCCTGGATGTCGCTGAACGAGGTGAAGGCAAAGCCGTTGAGCTGGATGACGTCGTGTCCAGCCCCCGAGCCCGGGCTGAAATCGGTGATGATGTCCGAGCCGTCGCCGGCATTGAAGACGAAGGTATCCGCGCCGCCGCCGCCAGTCAGGATGTCGTTGCCTAGCCCGCCGGTGATGACGTTCGCGGCATCATTGCCGATGATGATGTTGGACTGCCAGTTGCCGGTGGCGTTGATAGCGTCCGGGCCCGTGAGCGTCAGGTTCTCGACATAGTTGGGAAGCTGGTAGGTGACGTACGACTTTATCGTGTCGATGCCACCGCCAGCGGCTTCGACGACCTTAGCGTTCGGGTCGGCGACGATATAGGTGTCGTCGCCGGCTCCGCCGCTTATGGTGTCGGCGCCCCCTGCTCCGGTGATCAGATCGTTGCCCGATGTACCGGTCAAGGTGTCTGCGCCCGCCGTCCCGGTGAGGGTGTTGGTCGGCGCTCCGCTGGCGAGCAGCGTGTAATTTGCGAGCGTGTATTCCGGCAGCTGATACGCAGTGATCGAATCGATCGTGACGCTCGCCGTCGCGTCAGGGGCCGCATTGCCGGCCCAGCTCCCGCCGATCGCAAGGTTGGCGATCATGTACATCGCCGTGTTCATGTCGGAGGGCGTGGCCATCTGCCCCACCTCGGCGCCATCGACGAAAAAGGTCAGCGTGTACGGCGTCCATTCCACCGCGAACGTGTGCTGGCCAGCAGTCAGGTTGGCGGTATTCGACCAAAATCCCTGATCAGGACCAGTCGAGGATCGGGCACCCCAATGCGACTGATCGGGATGGGTGCCAAGCGATTCGAGCACGTCGAGCTCGGTGTCGAGGCCGTGCGGGTTGGTGGGCAGCATCCAGAACGCGGGCCACGCGCCGGGCGTGCCGGACAGCGTGGCCGTCATCTGAAAGTAGCCGTAGGTCTGGGCGAAGCTGTTCTGGGTCGAGATCATCCCTGACGAAAACTGGTGGCCGCCGACATAGGGCGCAGCGCTCGCGGGCAGCGGCTGCGCGGTGATGACGAGATGGCCGTCCTGGATCGAAAATGGGTTGAGGCCGAGCGGCGCCGACGCCTGGCTGCCCGGCAATCCCGAAAAGCTCGGATCGACATAGACCTGCTGCTCGCCTGCGAGCGAGTAGCTTGCCGGGCCGCTCCAGGCATAGCTCGTACGCCATATCAGATGCGGGTCCTGGCCCGCCGAGAGCGTGCTGAAATCGTCATTGAAGGTCTGCACCAGGTCGGTGCGCGGCGTGACGATATTGACGTTGGCCGCGGTGAAATCCCCGACCTTGGTATTATTGAGCCTGATCGTTTCGCCGCTGCTGAGCGTAAGGACGGTATCGGTGCCGACCTGCTTCATCGCAGCGGTGACATCGGACAGAGTGTGGAAGCCCGTGCGGTTGAGTTGCAGGATGTCGCCGCCGGCGCCGGTTGCGAATCCGCTAATGATATCGTTGCCGTTGCCCACGGCGATGACAAAGGTGTCGCTGCCGCCGCCACCGTTGAGCACGTCGTTGCCCTTGCCGCCATCCATGACGTTGTTGCCGGCATTCCCGACGATGATGTTGTCGAGATCGTTGCCGGTCGCAGGCGATGGATCGCTGCCCGCCAAAATCAGGTTTTCGACTTTCTGCGCATTGACGAGGCTGTAGCCGTCGACCATGCCGTCGTAGATGGTATCGATGCCCTGGCCGGCCTGTTCGACGACCTTGGTGTTGTGGTCGAACATGAAGTAGCTGTCATCTCCCGCGCCTCCGATCAGCGTGGCCCCGGCTCCGTACGCCTGCAGGGAGTCGTTCATCGCACTGCCGGTCAGCGTGCCGCCGGCCTGGACCGAGAGCGCCACTGTATTCGGCGACGCGCTGCCCTGAAGCGGATTGTCGACGACGACGTTGGAGGCGACGAGCGACGACAGTGCGACATTCTGCAACGTCAGGGTTTCGGTGCTCGACAGGGTAACGATCGTGTCGGACCCCACCTGCCTGGCAGCGGCGACGAAGGCAGCGAAGTTCGCAAACCCGTAGTTCTGAACACGCAGGATGTCACCGCCGGCGCCGGTCTGAAAGTCGCTGATCGTGTCGGAGCCGTACCCCTTCGAGATTGCGAAGGTGTCGCTGCCGGCTCCGCCGGTGAGAAGGTCGTTTCCGGTGCCTCCGAAGAGAACATCCGATCCAGAGGTTCCGACGATAACGCTCGCGTAGGTTGGGTTTATTGCCATGATGGTGCCAGTGCTCCTTTGCACCCCACGCACCACGAAAGAGTTCAGGCCGGTTTACGAACTTCAGGACAAATTGAAGTGTGCGCCTGAATGCACGTACTCATATGCAATGACTGCGAAGGTTCCTCCGGCGGAACAGCGTGCAACAAGCGCTCAACTCGCACTCAGTTCTGCAGTCGAGCGCCCGGCTTTGATCTGATCCGTGGTACTACGGACGTGATACTACGGATGAGGAAGTGATCGCGGCACGTCGATATGCGGGGTTGCAGCATACTCGAGCCCTGGTGATCCGCGCTGAATGATTGCGCGACGACGAGCTCAATGTCCGGCTCTGCCGGTTCCCACGCGAAGGTTCCGGGAAAAGACATTGCTGGAGTCCGCAAGCAGCTTCGCCGGAGCTCCTTCCGCGCAAACCCGGCCAGCCTCGAGGCACACCACGTGATCCGCGTCGAGCACCGACTCCAGACGGTGGGTAATGAGCAACAAGGTCCGCCCGTTGAGCTGCTGCTGGATGGCGCGCTTGACGCTCTCCTCCAACGAACGATCGAGTGCGCTCATGGCCTCGTCAAGGATCAGGAACTCCGGCTTGCGCACGATCGCGCGGGCCAGGCCAAGACGTTGTCGCTGGCCACCCGAAAAGCGGGTGCCGTGCTGCCCGATCCAGGAATTGTACTTGTCGGGCAGCGCCTCGACCATTTCCGAAATGCCCGCGACGCGGAGCGCGTCCAAAATCTCCTCCTCCGATGCGTCGTTCTTCGACATGCGCACGTTGTCGATCACGGTGCCTTCGACAAGGTCGACGTCCTGGCCGGCAATCGCGAGCAGGCCAAGCCATTCCGTCCGGCGAAGATCCCCGATAGGACGATCATCGACCCGGATGCATCCCTCAGTCGCCGAATAAAGACCCAGCAGAAGATTCACGATCGTGGTCTTGCCCGCCCCGCTCGCGCCGACCAGCGCGGTGATCTTGCCCACCGGAATGTCGAAGGAGACGTCGCGAAGCGCCGAATCGGATCGGGCATCGTACCGGAAGGTCACGTTGCGGAACGAGATCTTGTCGACCAGCCTGCTGATCGCGAGATGTCCAGGCTTCGGATATTCCTTGTCGTCCTTCGCCAGCATGAGGCGGATGGAGCGCAACTGCGGTTCAATCTGCGCCATGTACAACAGGCTTGTCTCCAGCTCGCGCATATGCGGCTGCAGTCGGTAGAGCAAGGCAACCGCGGTAAGACTGGTAGCGAATCCGATTCCCCACATGTTGGCGGACGCGATGACAAGGCAAAGCACCACGAGATATCCGACTTCCGTAAGCGGAGACACCAACGCTGATAGACGGGCAAGTCCCAGCGCGACCCGGCGCGCTTCCGCAGACGCGCCCTCGAAGCGCTCCTGATGCACCTTCTCCTGGCCATAGGCACGGATCGTCCGCATGCCCTGAAGCGTCATCAGCATGTGCTCTCCCAGTCTCTGATGAACCAGCTTCACTCCGCTGCCCAGCTGCTGCATCGGCCTGGAAAGATGACGCATCCCGGCCGACACGACCATCGAAGCTGCGACAGCCATCACCGTAATCTTCACCGAGAGCGCAAGGAGAAACGACAGGAAGAGAAAGATCGAACAGGAGCTGACGATGATCCGGGTAAGGCTGCTGTACGCCCCGGAGATCAACCATGTTTCGGTCCCGAGGACCTCCATCAGGTAGGCCTCATCATGGCGCTGAAAGAACGAGTATGAGGTCGACAGATACTGCAGATGGACGCGGTTGCGGGCGACTTCGTTGATCTGCTCGCCGACATGTGCGCTGATCAGCGTATTGGCGAAGGCCAGCGCGCCACGCACTATGATGAGGAGAAGTACCACCAGAGCGGTTTCAGTCGAGCTGTGAAACCAGCCGGTCGCATGCCGAAGCGCATCGCCCAACACGCCGCTCGTCGACGTCGCGAGCTCGACCTGGCCCATGGCGAGGTAGAAGAAGAGCAACACGAGCGTTATCCCGACGGTCTCCGCCAGCGATGAAGCCACGCCAAGCGCGATCAGCAGCGGCGTAGCCCAACGCGGCAGCGGGGCCACCTTGAGCAGCCGCCACAATTCGGCCAGTGCCGCGCGCCGCGCGGCTCTCGGCCTCTTCATGTCGTCCGTGTTTTCTGCCATCAGGATTGACTGGGGTCGCCGATCAAGAACGACGGCAAGGGCCGTCGGAGCTCTCTGTGTCGCAGGCTGAGGAACGTCCACCATGTCGCGGAGACGATATCCCGCGGCAGGCCAAGCGCTGCCACCCTGACAGCCAGTGACGGGTTCCGTCGGAATAGCAGCAGGAGGACCGATACAAAGTACTGCAAGCGGCCGCCGGCCAGCGCTCTGCGAAGCAGCCACCGGGCGTAGTTGCTGACTCCGCGGTCCAGCAAGGCGGCGCGATCGGGATGCCGGGCCGCCATCTCCTCGGCGACCAGCATCCAGGAGCGGAACATGCGCGTCATGTCGCTGGACATGTTGTTCGGCAGGTAGCGGTAACCGATCTGATATTCCGGCACCACCGCGAAGCGATAGGATTCCGCGACGCGGCAATAGAACAGCAGATCTTCGCAGCCCTGAGCACCCGACGCCCGGAGGCCACTCTCGAATCCGCGTGCCGTGATCAGGGCTTCCCTGCGAACCATCGCCGCACTTCCGTTACCGATGAAGTTGCCCTCGAACAAATAATCCAGCACCTCGCCAGCATGAAACACCGGATCGGACTTAACGCTCACGCGGCTCTTGGCATCGATCCAGGCGTACCAGCTATAGACGAGACCTGTTCGCTCCCCCCCGTCGATCATGGCCTGGAGCTGCCGTTCGACCTTGCCCGGCGTCCACAGATCGTCGGCATCGATGAACGCGATGAACTCCGCACGCGCGGCCTGCCAGCCGGCGTTGCGAGCGGCCGCGACGCCGGCGTTGTCCTGCCTGATGATCGTAATGCGCGCATCGCGATCCGCATGCCGCTCCGCGACCGCAAGCGTGTCGTCGGTGGATCCATCGTCCACTACGATGATCTCAAGCTGATCGTGCGATTGCGACCGGACGCTGCGAAGCGTCTCATCGATCGTCGCTTCGGCGTTGAACGCTGGAATGACGACACTGACCAGGCACGCATTTGTACTCATTGATACTGCTCCAAGCAGTGCACAAACGCCTCCAGACCATGGTCGCCTCTCACCTCGATGCGCGGAAGGTCGAGTAGATCATCCTGCAACCCGGCAGCCCGGTCGACCGTGTTGAATATCGCCTTATAGCCGCACTCCGCCGCGAGAATTCGAAGCCGCTGGTCGGTGCATCCAAATGGAGCCGCAAGCGACGTCATCGGTCGCTCCAGCCAGGTCTCCAGCTGTATGCGGGATCGCAACAGTTCCTCGGCGAGTTCTGCGCTTGAAAGCCTGTCGCTTCGTGGATGGCGTGCGAGGTGGCTGCCAAACATCGCACCTTCTCCGGCAAGTGCGATGATCCTGTCGACATCCATCAGCGGTGCCGGCGTTCCGAACGATGCATCCCATTCGGCCCGCGCGCCAACCAGATCGGTGACGATGAACACCTCCGCGGAAAGGTCATTGGATTTCAGTATGGGCCACGCCTGTTCGGCAAAGTCCTGATATCCATCGTCGAATGTGATCAGCAGCGGCCTGCCCTCAAAGGGGTAGTTGTTGGCAACAAACCATGCGAGCTGTTCCGAGTTGATCGTGTGGTAGCCATTTCTCCGCAGCCACAGCATCTGGTCCGCAAAGAGATCCGGATCGACGCGATAGCGCGCAAGCTGCTCCGGCCCATCGGTTGCGATTCGATGGTACATCAAGACCGGAACGTGCGAGCGCCGCTCCGATTGCCGGACCTCCGATCGCCGCCTGACGGCGCCATGCCGCACGACAAACCGCGCAACCTCGCTTTCGATCGGTGCATCGATCCCGGCGGTCGTCACCTGCGGGTCGGGCCTCATCTCGCCGGGCGCAAGGCGCTTGTAGCGATCGACGCGATAGAGCTCGGTCTGCATCGATGCCTCAAGCGCAAGCTCGGGCAACCGCGCCATCACCCGTGCAATCGTCTCGGCCCCGTACGGACTTTCCCAATCAAATCCGGTACGAGAGGTGTCGTCCTTCAGGACGTAACTATGAGCCGAGATGAGATGACCGCCGGGACGCAAGGCCTGCGCAATTCGTTGCACGACACCCGCCAGTTCGGCTTCGTCGTCCAGGTAGTAGAGCGCCTCGGAGCAGCAGATGAGATCCATCGAATCGGGGAGACGGTCGGCCGACAGATCAAGCTTGGCGAAATCCACATTGCGGATCCCTTGGCAACGCATGCGCGCCCGCTCCAGCGCGGTCGATGAAATATCGGATGCCGTGAGGTGTCCGATCCTTGGCGCCAGTTGCCGACTAAAATGCCCTTCCGCGCACGCCAGCTCGATCGCACGTTCCGGCCGCTCAGGCGGCAACAGTTCCAGTTGCCGCCGGTACTTCTCCTGCTCGTAGGGCGAGCTGTAGTTCCACGGATCTTCCCTCTCGAAGAACCTTTCCCAGAACAACTCGCGTCCAACGTCGCGTGGACCTGCTTCAAGCGCATGGCTCTCGCCTTTGTCCGGAACGGGCACGCTTGACGCAAACCGCGGTCTGACTTCGCCGGACATGCGGCCCTGCAACACCTGCAGCCGATGCTGGTGGCTATCGGGCCCTCCCCGCGCAAGTCGCCCTATTCGCTCTATCACCTTGGCGAGCCGGCTCAGATGTCGAAGTCGCCATCGCCTGCCCATCCGTACCGGCAGGTGCGCAAGGTGTGCGCGAACCAGCTTCACCCAGAACTCGAAATCCACCGCCCCGAGCAATCCGACATCGAGCAAAGCCAGGACTTGCGGTCCATCGCAAATGTAGGCGTAGAGCCGGTCCACATGTTGGGGCGGACAAAACGTCGGAAGTTGCCGAAGGTCGACGCGGAGACCCACCGTCAAGGCGAGCTCGCGCGGCGCCGACAGGTCATCATAGTCGAGCAGCACGCGCTCGAATCGATACTGGGTCCTTCGGGCTTCGCCCGGGTCATTCCAGACCTTTCCGATTGCAGTGATCAGCTTGGTCACACGGGCGCCGAATTGCGGCCAGCGACCGGCCAGTCTCTCCGGCGTTGCACGAGCCCCCACCGAGATTGCGTCGAGCAGGCAAAAGGCGATCTGATCCACCGCGGTGGCCGATTGCGGTATCTCGGCAAGCACCTCTCTGGAAAGGCGGTTCTCCCTTCCGCGCCCGCAATCAATGCCCCAGCACCAAAGTGCAAAATAGGCCTGCGCTGCCGCCTGCGGCCTGCCGCCGGCACAAGATGCTCCGTTCCGATGTTCCACCGCCGGCTTCTTCACCCGCTGGTCGGTGGAAAATCCTCGCGCAATAACGGCGGTCCCGTCAGCCAGCATCTGCTGGACGTTGCCGGACAGCGAATGCTCGCTCGACCAATAGTAGCTGAGCAGCTCATCGACATGAATCCAGTTGCCGCCGGTTCGCGCAATCCGCTGCCAGAGATCCCATTCCTCGCAGGTACGAAGATTGGCGTCAAAGCCGCCAACGCCCACGACTGCGCTTCTTTTGACAAGAACGCTGTGAACCGCGACGGGACAACTGCGCGCGAACGCTTCGAATGGATTGGCCGCAACCGCTGCATTGCTATAGCGAGGCGTTTGGCCGCCATCAGGCATCACGCGACAATGATCGCAGCAAGCGGCGATCGCCGAGGGATCGCCGTCCATCGCAGCGTTCATCTTGATCAGAAATTGCGGGTCCATCCAATCGTCGCTGTCGAGAAACAGCATCCGTTCGCCGTTTGCGCTGGATAGGCCGACATTGCGAGCCGCCGATACACCCCGTCCGTCAGATCGAAGCAGAATGAAGCGGGGGTCCCGCGCAGCATATCCGGCAACGATTGCCGGCGTTGCATCCACGGAGCCGTCGTCAACGATCAGCGCTTCCCATCCTGGATCGGTTTGGGCCAACAGGCTGTCGAGCGTTCTAGCGATGGTCTGCTCGGCATCGCGCGAGGGGATTACGATCGAGGTAGGTGAACCGGCCGTCATTCGCGCTTCCCCTTGCCGTGATAGAAGCGGAATCCTGACGCACAGCCGGCGATCTCCTCCTTGAGGAAACGGTCGGCGATACGCTTGCGACCGATCGCCCTGCGAAGCAGTCGGTAAGCATACCATGTCGGAAGATACAGATACGCACGCACCCGGTTCCCCTGGAGAGCTGTTCGCTCATGTTGGACCAGCAGCGCCGCGACATGGCCCCGCATGTAGTAAAAGATCTGGCTCGCGAGCCCCTCGATCGTGCGTCGATGAGAGTGGAACGCAACGGAGGACGGCGCGTAGCGGCAGGTGTACCCGTTTGCGAGTAGCCGGTACCAATATTCCGAATCGCCGGAACATCCGGCCTGGCCGACGTCGAGACGTTCGTCGAACAAACCGATCCGCTCGAACACGTCGCGGCGAAACGCCATGCTGGCCCCAGCACCGATTTCCCACGCCGGAAACGCGTCCCTGCGATGCGACTTGAAGCTGGAACTGTCGAAGTCGCGCTCCAAATAGCCCTTGCCAAATCCCCAATAGGTCTCGAAGTGACGCTGCGCCTCGGTCGCGAGTTCTGCCGGAAGGACGAGCCCGGTCACGGCGGCGACTTGCGGCCGATCGAATGCCGCCACCAGCCGCTCCAGCCACTTCGGATGAAGCAAGACATCGTCGTCGGTGAAGGCCACGATGTCGCCGGTTGCGCGAAGCACGCCTGCATTACGGGCGATATCGAGCCCAGGCCTGTCTTCGCGTATGTAGATCACTCCCGCCGCCAACGCGACATCGTGCGTGCGCGGATCCGATGACGCATTATCGACAACGATGATCTCGCGCGGCCGGTAGCTTTGCCGTGGCAATGACGCAAGGCATGCGGCGAGTTGATCCGGCCGGTCCCGCGTACAGATCACCACGCTTGCGGAGACAGTCGGCCTGACTTGTCTCTGCAGCTCGTGCCCGATAGCCGGGATAAAGTCGGCGTCGATGTGATCGATATGCGTGCCGATCTGCCATCCCTCATGCATCAGCACGTGACCGATCGGTCGGTCGCCGTGCCAGAACACGGTCATGCCGTCGCGCAATCCAGCTCCGACAATGTCCGCTGGCGACGTCACCGCGACATGCGTGACCCCCTCGCCTAGCGGCAGGTCTGCGATAGAAGGGAGCATGGTCATGTCGTTGTTGCGTCAGGCCGGCGGATGGCGATCTCGCCACTCAAGTGCAGTCTTGATGATGAAGTCGATATCGGATTGCTGCGGCCGCCAGCCGAGCTCTCGCTCGGCCTTCGCGAACGATGCGACGAGCCTCGCGGGATCGCCTGCCCGGCGCTCGCCACGGCGCACGACCGGCTCTCGCCCGGCGGCGCGCTTCACCGCCTCGATCAATTCAAGCACGCTGGTGCCGACGCCGGTTCCCAGATTGAACACATGGGTGCCACGCCGCTCGAGCAGCATTTCGCCTGCAAGCACGTGGGCTCGCGCCAGATCGTTGACGTGGATGTAGTCCCTGATGGCGCTGCCGTCCGCCGTCGGAAAATCCGTGCCAAGTATCGTAAACGGCCGATCGGTACGGCGCGCAGCTTCGATCGCAAGCGGGATAGCGTGAGTTTCGGGATCATGCCGCTCGCCAATTTCACCGTCAGGATCGGCACCGGCCGCATTGAAATAGCGCAAGGACACCGATCCGATTCCGTAAGCCCGACCAAAATCCTCCAGCATCCGCTCGATGATCATCTTCGACCAGCCATAGGGGTTGATCGGTGCCTGCGGATGACTTTCATCGATCGGGACGTGCAGGGGGATACCGTAACTGGCGCAGGTGCTGGAGAACAGTATGTGACGACACCCTGTTGCACGCATCGCGTTCAGCAGCGCAAGCGTGCCGGCGGTGTTGTTCTCGTAGTAGATCGCCGGATTTTCGACTGACTCGCCCACATAGGCAAACGCGGCGAAATGCGCGACCAGATCCGGCCCGTGCGTCTCCAGCGCTTCCCGCACCGCGAGTGGATCGCGAACATCGCATTCCACCAATGGCCCCCAACGCACCGCGTCACGCCACCCGCGCGAGAGGTTGTCGAGCGTCACAACATTCCAGCCTGCGCTGGCGAACGCCTTGCAGCAATGGGAGCCCACATATCCCGCACCGCCGGTGACCAGTACTGTCCTGGTCATGCCCACTCTCCGGCGTGGTAACAGCTCGGCTTTCTGATGCAACAGGTGATCGGCCATGCAAGTCGGCGACACGATCGCAACGACGAGAGGCTATCGCGCACATACATCATGACGGCATGGCCTTCGGAAACTGGGAGCACGCTAAAAACTCGATTGTCTGCCGCCGAAATCGGATTGGCATCACTCGTCGCGCAATGTTTTCCTTCAATGTGGCGCGGCAGTGTTTCCGGTTGACCGCCAACCTATCGGTTCAAAATGCGGCTTCTTCACGATGAACGCACGCCACCATGCACTACGGACACTCCGGCTCACATTCGCGGCGTTTACGGCGCGAATATTGTGCAGGGCTGCACGCTATGTCGTCGGCGCCCGCCCATCGAAGTTCCACCATGTCAGTTGCGACGACAACACGCTTGCCGCATCACTGCGCACACATGTGCCTCTGGATGAGCATATTCACGCCTGCAATTGCGGCTGCAAAGTTCCGTCAACAAGTTCCGTCAACAGGTTCCGTCAAGCGGCGACAATGTGGCGGCTCGCGCATGAGCGCATCAATCCAGCGTGTGAAGAAAATGGCGACAGGCACATTCCCGAGCGGTTCCCGACGATCCAGCGATGTCATCCGACCGGTCGCGGGAGTTCAAGGTTAGTGCTGTGCAAGCTCATCCGAGGGATAGTAGCGCGCCTTGCGCGCCTCGGACAAAACCTCTCCGGTCGCCGACTTGGCCTGCGCCGTCCATTGGTACACGCCCGGGTTGCACGGTGCGAAAGTTCGAAAGGTTCCAGACGGCAATATGCCATTCTGGGGAATGGGTAATTCCTGCCCGCCCATCTCCCTGGCGCCCTTAGTCAGCGTCAGCGACAGGCGCTTGGCACCTGCGGGAACATTGCGGAGATGAAACTCCGGATTCGGGAACAGCGAGACGCAACCCTTCTCTCCCCCCCAGGAGAAATCCAGCGTCATGGGATCAGCGAAGGCTGCATGACATCCAGCCAGCCATCCGGCCAGGGCCACAACAACGCACCTAGATGACATAGGACCCCCAAGGAACGATCTATTCGAAAGGCGCACTGCACGCGTCAACCTCAGTGCAACCGGGCGACGAGAGCAAGACGATATAATGTGCGGCGCGAACGCGGGATCAAGCCACCGACGCGTAGGCACTCCTTATGTGGCCGCTTTGAGGCAAGGACGCATGCCTCGACGAATTTTGAGCACGCGTGTTGCGGTCGCTCGCCGTTGCCGTCACTTGGCATCGATTTTGAATTCACACCGACACAAGATCTTCTTAGTCGTCGAATAGAAGCCGCGATCATGCCTCACTCAGCTGTTGTCGAGTATTCGAGCAGAGTGCCTCCGAAACATGAAGCCCACAGGCACGCCAGGTTGCGTCGCGTTCAACAAGGTTCGAAATTGAGGATAATGCAAACCGACGACAGACAGCTTCGATCCACCGACATGCGTCGAACGATCCTGCGCTGCGAGCATCTTAGTGACGGTCACGTGCCGGTTGCGGGATTGGCGGTGCGGTTGTGAAGATCTTTGTGCACGACTACGCGGGCCACCCGTTCCAGGTCGATCTCAGCCGCGAACTGGCTTTCCGGGGGCATGAAGTCAGCCATGCCTACTTCCACGGCGATCTCGGCCCAAAAGGCAAGCTGGCGAGATCGGCTGCCGATCCCGCCCATCTCTCCTTTACCGGCGTCAAGCTGTCACGTCCCTACGACAAGGCGTCTTTCGTTCGCCGCCGATTCGACGACGTCGCCTACGGCAAGGCGGTTGCGAAATTGGTGCATTCGGACAAGCCGGACATCGTGATATCGGGCAATACGCCGACGGAAGCGCAATCGGCCATCGTCAACGCGTGCAAGCAGACCGGCTCGAAGTTCGTGTTCTGGGTTCAGGACTTCTACAGCGTTGCCGTCTCGCAGCTGTTGCGCAAGAAGCTGGGGCCGCCCGGTGCCATGGTCGGAGCCTACTATCGGTTTCTTGAGCGACGCCAGTTTCAGAGTTCCGATGCGGTCGTCGTTATCACAAACGCGTTCTCGCCGCTTGCAAGCAAGTGGACCGGCACCGAAGACAACGTCTTTGTGATCGAGAACTGGGGTGCGTTGAATGACATCGCACCTCACCCCAAGGACAACGCCTGGGCCCGCCGTCACGGGCTGCACGATTCGTTCAACTTTCTCTATTCGGGAACGCTCGGGCTGAAGCACAATCCCGATCTGTTGGTGCAACTCGCCAAGATGGTGAAAGGGCGCGCCAATGTCGTGACCGTCAGCCAGGGCGTTGGCGTCACCCATCTCGAGCAGGCCAAGGCCGAGCTCGGACTGGACAATCTCGTCCTGCTGCCGCTGCAACCTTTCGAGGATCTCCCGATGGTGCTCGCTACCGCCGACGTCGCGGTTGCGACGATCGAACCGGAGGCAGGAATATTCTCAGTGCCCTCAAAGGTGCAATCCTATTTCTGCGCCGGACGTCCAGTGCTGCTTGCCGCGCCGCAGGAAAATCTCGCTTCCGATCTGGTTCGCCGCAATGGCGCCGGATTAGTCGTCGATCCCGTGGATCAGGCGGCCTTCCTGGAAGCGGCGTTGCGGCTTCTCGATGATGAAGTCTTGAGAGCAGATGCAGCCGCCAAAGCAAGGTCGTTTGCGCTCGAAAACTACGACATCAAATCGGTGACGGACCGATTTGAAACAGTATTTGACTATGCAATCGGTTCGGGAACTGTGGAAAGGAAAATCTAATGGCGACGAAGAACATGTCCACCGCGCTCGTCTGCGGCGCGGGTGGCTTCATTGGCGGGCACCTGGTCAAGCGACTGAAGCGTGAAGGCTTCTGGGTGCGCGGTGTCGACCTGAAATTTCCACCATTCGCGGAGACTGAGGCGGATGATTTCGTAGTTGGCGATCTTCGCGACCAGAGTTTCTGCAGACAGATCACCGATCGCAAGTTCGACGAGGTCTATCAGCTCGCGGCCGACATGGGCGGCGCCGGCTACATCTTCACCGGCGAACATGATGCCGACGTGATGCATAATTCGGCAACCATCAACCTCAACATGCTCGATGCCTGCCAGAAGCGGAACGTGCGCGGCATGTTCTATTCGTCGTCGGCCTGCATGTATCCGGAATATAACCAGAAGGACCCCGACAATCCGAATTGCGCCGAAGATTCGGCCTATCCGGCAGCGCCCGACAGCGAATATGGCTGGGAAAAGCTGTTTTCGGAGAGATTATATCTCGCCTACAACCGCAACCATGGCATGCGGAACCGCGTCGCGCGCTATCACAACATCTTCGGGCCCGAGGGCACCTGGGAGGGTGGCAAGGAGAAGGCGCCCGCCGCGGTGTGTCGCAAGGTTGCCCAGGCCGCCAGTCATGGCGAGGTCGAGATCTGGGGCGACGGCACCCAGACGCGCTCGTTCCTCTATATCGATGAGTGCCTGGAAGGCACCATTCGCCTGACCCGGTCGGACTTCGAAGGTCCGGTCAATGTCGGCTCGGAGGAGATGGTCACAATCAACCAGCTTGTCGATCTGGTGTCCGACATCGCCGGGAAGAAGGTGATCAAGAAGCACATTCCGGGTCCGCTCGGCGTGCGCGGCCGCAACTCGGACAACCGTCTGATTGGCCAGAAGCTCGGTTGGAAGCCGTCCGCGACACTCCGTTCCGGTCTGGAGAAGACCTATGAATGGATCGAACGCCAGGTCCGCAGCAATATCAGGGCCGCCGCCTGACGGGCGGCCCGACCGGCCGGGCTCACGAGACAGGAGAACGTTCGCGCGGAGCTGGGCCAACAATCATTTTGAAGACTTGATGGGCAACCGATAGGAGCTTCGCAATGATTGCAGACCTGATTTACGACGTTGGCCTGCACAAGGGCGAGGATGCCGCCTTTTATCTCAAGAAGGGCTTCAAGGTTCTTGGGATAGAGGCCAATCCGGAGCTCGTGCAGCATTGCCGTTCGCGATTTCGCAACGAGGTCGCGAACGGGCAGTTGCGGATCATCGAGGGCGCCATCGCACCGGCGTCCGAGGGACCCGCCATCCCTTTCTACATGAATTCGGACTCCGTCCTCTCCACCATCAACAGGAACAGAGCCGAGCGCACCGAGAAACTGGGCCACAAGAGCGAATGCGTCGTGCTGCCTCGCGTCGACGTTGCCGATGTCTACCGCTCCTGCGGCGTGCCGTATTTTCTCAAGGTCGACGTCGAGGGCGCCGATCATCTGGTGTTGGAGGAACTGAAGCAGCAACCCAATCGCCCTCAATACATCTCGGTCGAATCCGACAAGGTCGACTTCGACGAGGTGGAGATCCAGCTCGGCCTCTTGCGCGACCTTGGCTATCGGAAGTTCAAGGCAGTGCAGCAGCAGCGAATTCCTGGATCGCGGGTCGACACCACGGCGCTCGACGGCTCAAATGTCGCGCATGTCTTCGAGGGCGGCGCTTCCGGTCCGTTTGGCGATGACCTCGGCAGTCAATGGTTGGACTTTGACGGCATCATCCGCCGCTACCAATCGATATTCCGGGATTATCGCTACTTCGGCGACGACTCCCTGCTCGCCAAGTTTCCCGTTTTGGCCTTGCCGTTCAAGGCGGTCTACAAGCTCGGCACAGGTCACCGCGGTTCGCTGCCCGGATGGTACGATACACATGCCAGTCTGTAGCGGGACCGCTTCCGACACTATCGAGGTCAGCCTCCCTGCCCCGCGACGGGCGCAGGACCCGATTGCGGACACCGATCCAACCAGAGAGATCGACGTATCGATCGTCATCTGCACGCGCAACCGTGCGCGCCGTCTGTCGGGGACGCTGGGCGCCCTGCAGGCGTTACGCACCGATAAGGCCTACGAGGTAATCTGGGTCGACAACGCGTCCACCGACGATACAGCGGCCGTGCTGCAGCGCGCATTCGCCAACGACCCGGTGTCGAGACAGACCCTGTGCGAGCGGATCGGACTCGGCGCTGCCCGCAATCTCGGCTGGGAAAACGCCCGTGGCAGAATTGTCGCCTTTACTGACGACGACTGCTATCCTGCGCCCGACTATGTTGATGCGATCCTCGCGGCGTTTGCCGATCATCCCGGCGCGGGCGTGATCGGAGGCCGCATCCTGCTCCACAATCCGAACCACGCCAGGATCACGATCGAGGAAAGCACAGCGCCGCGGGTCTACCCCAAGCGGACTTTTGTCAGGGCGGGGACGCTGCAAGGTGCAAATCTTGCATTTCGGCGCGAGGCGCTGCAGGCGATCGGCGGCATCGATCCCGATCTCGGCGCGGGCACGCGCTTTCCCTGCGAGGACATTGATGCGGTGACCGCGGTGCTGTGGGCCGGATTCGACGCCTGCTTCGACCCCCGCCCCACCGTGCAGCACGATCATGGCCGCGTCGATGCGGACGTGCCGGCGCTGCTCAACTCGTATGATCGCGGCCGCGGCAGCTTTTATGCCAAGTATATCCTGCGGCCCGATACCCGCACGACCTTCATCCTGCGCTGGCTCAGCTCGACCTGGCGCCGGCGCGACTGGCAAGGGCTTCGTACCTTGCGGACCGAGCTGCGCACGGCTGGCCAATACGCCATCGCCAAACGCAAATTTGGCGCGCTAGCACTGGCCCTCCCGTTCGGCCTTGCCGCGCTGGCAGTGCAAGCTCTCGTGTCCTTTGGGTTCTCGTCCGGGCGCCGCCTTTGGGAGACAAGGAGCCGGTGAAGCCGAGATGATGCGCGCGACGCGAAGGACGCTGCTCAAGGGCTCGGTCGGACTTGCATTGACGGCCATCGGCCCGCTCACGGTTTTCGACACAGCGGCCGCAGCAGACGGCGTCTTGTCGTTTGGCGACGCCACCATCACCGTGGTGGACACCACTGTCGGATCCGCCGAACTCTGGGCGGAAGTGCCGGTCAAGCTCACGGCGCCGACCACCTGCACCATCGTGCTGGAATATGAGACGCTCAACGGCAACGGAACGATCGGGGTGTTGCCGGGCACGGCGACGGCTGGCGCCGACTTCGTCGTGGCTCGCGGCTTTCTGGTGTTTCAGCCGGGCGAGCAGGTCAAACTGGTGAGAATCCCCCTTGTGCGGCCGCTCGAGGCAGGCAAGTCAATCATTCTCCAGATATCGGACTACGGATATCCGCTGTTCGGCTTTGCCCACACCGCCGGCGAGGTGAGATCGAGCGAGCAACCCTCGATCGCCACCGCGTATGCGAATGACGAGGTGGCGCTGCCGCCGCTGCCTTCGCACGGCTCGGTGATATTTTCGGATCGTCTGCTCGATCGCGATTTCGCTAGCGATGACGGACATTCGCCCAGCGGCGCGCCATGCTGGCAAAGCCGTCTTGCCACCGGACGCCGCCAGGACGGCAACAGGGAATTGGGTTACTATGCCGATCCGGCACTCAACCCGGAAACGACGGTGTGGGGAATAGATCCGGCAACGGGCTGCCGCTTCATCCAGGCCGAATATCACGACGAGGGGCTGTCGGATGGACAGGGCGGAAAACTGGCGCCGGGTTGGCGGAAGGAAACGCCGTTCCGATTCTCTGCTGCGATAGTGACGTCGCGGACTCTCTTCAACCGCATCACCATCGATAGCTACGTCGAGTTCGATATCAGAATGATGAAGGTCCCGGGCAGTTGGCCGGGGCTATGGCTGCTGCCCGTCGCCCCCGGCTGGCCGCCTGAGATCGACATTCTCGAGGCCTACATCACCGCGTCGCCGCAGTATCGGGACGACGTCATATTCTCCAGCATTCACTGGAAGGGCGAAAAGGGACCCGACGCCCGCGGCGCGGCGATGCCGCTGGGGCTGGTGGAAGACGGCGCCACCCTGTTTTCCCGGTTCAACCGCTTCGGCTGCCTGATCGGGAAGCAACAGATCGTCTACTACTTCAACGACAAGCCGTATTGCGCCATGCCGAACCTGGTCGGCGCCGGGCCTTGGTACATGTTGATGGATGTTGCCGTCGGCGGTCCGGCGGGGGAGCCGAGCGATCCCGGCGCCTTTCCCGCCAGACTGTATATTGCCGGCGTCAAGGTGATCCAGTTCTGAAGCCTGTCGCAGACGCGCGGCGGCTCGCGTTCAACGATCAAAATCTCGCCGGATCTGATCGGCCGCTTCCTCCAACTTCACGACGGCCCTCGCTAGCGCGATATCGGAGCTGAGTACCGGCTCCATCTCGCTCAGCCGCCGCAACCCGCGCGCGGCAACATAGGGCAGCGTGTCATTGGCTGCTCCGACCGCCAGTTGAATCAGCCGATTCTTGCTGGACATCCAGTTGCCATCCCTGCCCGTCTTGGAAACCCAAAGGTCGTGCAACGTCGCGGGAAAGGTCGGGTACGGTCTGAGATTGATCTCGAGGGCGCCGGCCCAATCCGACCATTTGAATCGATGAGACCGGTGGAACGGAAGAACCGGCACCCACGGCACCCGCAGCGCGTCCGCCACGATGGCGCCGTGCATCGCCTCGGTTATGACCGTGTTCGAGGCCTGGATCATTTCGAGGACCCGATCGACCGGCCAACGCGGATCGATCAGTTCGACGTCAGCCAACTCGCAGGCCCTCGGCCAATTGCCGTTCAGCAGGCTCTGCCAATGCGGAATGTAGCTGAACTTGAAGCGTTTCGGGACCTCTCTCTTCATGTGACGATTGACCAGCACAGCGGCATCGGCTGCGACCAGCCGCTCGTCGAGTCCCAGCGCCTGCGCGGTCAGCGGTCCGCGGACGCAATAGAACTTCCAGCGCTCGTCGAGCCGAGGCGCCGCGGTGTACTGCCCGAATCCCGATCCAAACACCACTTTCATGGCCTGCTGCGGATGGTGGTCGAACAGGACCGACCCGATCGCGAGGAACAGGACCACCTCGTCTTCATCGAAGAAGCGCGGGAAAACCTTCGGCATCAGCGCGTTGTTCAGATCGTCACCGAAGTTCGGTGCGATGCTCCGATAGTAGTAGAGTTTCATGATCGCGCCTGACGCAGCATGGTCGAATAATATTGCACGGCTCCTCCGAGCAGCGGACCCACAGCGGCGCGCTTCCTGATCTGTCGGCGGATGTCCCGCGCGATCTCCACGACCGTCGCGGGAGCATGCGCGGTCAAGAGGTGTTTGGCGTACACGGCGCCGGCGCCGATGTCGTAGTAGTGCCCGCGAACGAACGCTTCGCTGTCAAAGCGGCCGTGATCGTGGGCCACGCTCGGCTCCGGGAAGTACCCGCCCCTCCAGCCGGCATACGACGCTCTGACGGCGACTTCCCATTCCTCGCCGGCAAACGGAGTGCCGGCGCCAAAGCGGCTGTCGAACAGGCCGGCATCGGTCAGGCACTGACGCCTGAAGGCCATGTTGGACCCTTGGACGAAGCCGCGCTGAACAAAGGTGGACTGGGAAAGTATCTGCGTCGTGGTGCTGGTGTTGCAACCAAGCGGCGACTGCCGCGCGTCATACGGCAGGATCCTTCCGGAGCCAAAGCCCAATCCGGGATCTCCCGCGAATATCGCTCTCCAGGCGGATGCAAAGCCGCGATCAGGGTAGCAATCATCGTCGATGAAAAGGATCACCTCGCCGGAAGATGCGGCAATCCCGGTATTTCGCCCGGCCGAATTGCCCGGTTTGGTCTCCAGGATGGCGCGCCACAGAGCTGGGTTGGCCGCGCAGAACTCCTGCATGGCCGCGAAGGTGCCATCCGTCGATCCGTTGTCGACGAGCACGACTTCGACGGCGTCAGCGCCATCCATCGACCGGATCTGGTTCAGACACTCTCCGATGGTCCTCATCCCATTTCGGGAGCACAGGATCAACGTTAACGCAACTTCGTGCATTCTATTTGCTCGGGCCTTGGCCAGGTTCGAGAAACGACAGACATGTAATGCAGCGAACGTCGGGCGTCATTATGATCATTGAGGCAGGTGGTGCAATCGACATATTCAACCAGGCGTCGACGCCACTCCCCGGTGTCCTCGCGACTTCGACCCGATAGATCCGGCGAGCAGCCTCGCGACATCCATGGCCTGGTCTCTGGCAATCACCAGCATGGTCGCAAGATATGACAGTGCTCCGGCGGCAATGCAGATACTCAGCGCAACAACCGGGGGAAGCTCAGGAAGAACATGCCGAACCGCGGCAATGACCGCTACCATGACTACGCTTGAGCCAGCCGGGCCGACGAAGACGCGCAGATACTCCGACACCGGCTCCGACAGGAGCCGAGAGGTCTTGACCACGGCAAACGGCCATCGAGCGATGGTCGCGATCAGGACGGTGGCCAGTAGCGCGGTCACACCGAACCTCGACATCACCACCAGAATGCCCAGGGTGACTATTCCGGCGGCAAGTTGATAATAGAACCACCAATGCGCATGCCCGCGGCTGTTGATGAGGCTTCCCTGAATCACACCGATACAGGCCATCAGACCCAAGCCACAATACAGCCGGATCGGGTCAACTGTATCGATCCAGCGCGATCCGAATACGACGGGAACCGCGAGGTCCGCCACCATCGCAAACCCGATGAAGACCGGAAACGACAACGCCGAAGACAGAAATGTCGCCAGCAGGAAGCCCTTCCTGACCCGATCCACATTCTCCTGGATGGACGAGAACATCGGATGGGCCACCGCGCCGATCGGTGTCGCCAGGACGCTGAGGATCATTTGGAAGAGATTCCGGGAAAAGGCATAGATACCCGCCTGATGCGGCCCCAGATAAAGTCCCACGATCGCCGGATCCGCCTGCGTCGTCAGAGCCTGCATGGCACGGGTCCCCGACGAAAACGCGCCGTACCGCGCGAGCGATTTGAGCGCATCCAGACTGATGCGGAATTTCGGCCGCCAGCACGCGCCCCACATCGCGGCCACCGCCGCGGTGACCGATGAAGATAGTTGCGCGATCAGGAGCGCCCAAACACCATAGCCGGCCAAGAGAAGAAGCACGGTCAGCGCGGCCGATACCATCGTCGCGAGCAATGTCCGACCGGCAATCAATTCAAAGGACATTCTTCGCGTAATGATGGCCTGCGGGACGATGCCGGCGGCATCCGCGAACAACCTGAGCCCTGCGACGGGCAGCAGCACGGCAACCCATTCCGAGCCGAGCATTCGACTGAACGGTCCACTGCAGATCGCAAGCACGGCATACGCGATCAGCGCGCAGACCGATGCAGCCCAGAACGTAGAGTCGAGATGAATATCGTCCACGGACGACCTCTGAACGATCGCCTCGGCAAAACCCGTCGGCAACAGCACCGCGAGCAGTGCGACCAGACTGCCGGCAAGGGCGACGACGCCGAATTCCGCCGGACCGAGATAGCGCGATGTCACCAGGAAAACGAGAAAACCGGCGAGCGATGGAATGACCGAATTGACGCTCGACCAGAACACGCCCCGGATCGCGCGAACGGCGTGTGTACGGTTGCCAGGCTCCGTGCCTACCATCAGCAGTGTTCTTCCCAGCTCGTGATGCTTCGGGCGCTGTAACCGGCGGGCGCGATCAATGCATCGAACCGTGCAAAGATCGGCTCGCGCGCAGCCGACTGGCCTGCGGGCAGCTTCCGACATCCATGCGACTTGATTGTCATCAAATGGTCCTGGAACGGGGATCAGCCGAACATGCGCCCGGCCCGGGCCGCGCGACCCGTGCGCCGCCAATCAGCCGAGGAGACCGCTGGCAAGCAATCCGACCTGCACATGCAGGAGACATGCCTGCCCTTCGCGACTTCTGTGCGGATCAACGCTTTACCAGCTCCGAAATGCGACCAAATTGCAGCAGAGACGCCGCGCCTGAGATGATCTGCGTCGGGCAGACATAGTCTGCGCACGGTTTCCTGCGCCATCAAATGCGAGCAATGCGACGAGAGCGTGTCACATACGCGCATTCCGTTGCCGGATCATGGCCGCAAGTTGATCGGAGACTGCGGCGTCGGTGACCTTGCGACAAAACAGCAGCTCACCGGAGCCGTAGATGCCATCGATCCTCATGCGGGGATTGGCGCGGAACATCGCGATGTGGCGCTCGCCGATCTCTGACGGATTTGCTCCGCCTCCGCTCCAGTCCGAATACGTGATGCTGCGCCGCATGTTCGAGCGAAACGGCGAGTTCGCAAGGATGGTCTGAAACACCATCTCATCCGGCACATGGGTGTTCTCATAAAACTTCATAAACTTCGGATGATGGGCGGCGAATCTCTGAATGTAGATGCAAGCGTCGCGCGTCAGAGCCCACCATTGGTTGCCGGCGTGGGGGACGAGCTCGCCCAACCACCTCTTGTAGTCGCGCGCCAGCGGCATCACGCCGAGTTCTCCGAGCAGCCTGCGGCTCTTGCCGACCCACCAGCCGACTGGTCCCGGACGGCCCTTATAGCGTGTCAGGCGGGATAGCGGCTTTGCGGCAGCCTCGGACGGCATCGCAATCGAATCGATGAATTCGATGCCATTGTTCTGGCGAAAGAAATCCTCGATCTCTCCCGCCGAGCGCAGCGGATAATCCGTCCCGCTGATCAAGACCAGATAGTCGAAGCGGCGCGGTGATGCCAAGGCCGTCTCCATGAGCACAAGGGCCGCCCTGATCAACGAATAGTCACTCCACTGACTCGGAATTCGATTCGCCGTAAAACTCGCTTGGGAACCGACCGCCCGCCGGAACGGCTCGATGTCGGAATGGGCATCGATATGCACAAACACCTCCGACGACGGAGCCTGGAGTTCGCGAACCAGCCGGGCAAGCTGCTCCGGCCGGTCGTGGGCAAGAATGAGATAGGCAACATTCATCTCTTGATCCGTCCCGATATGGTCACGCGATCGCGTGACGAGAGCGCTGGGGTTCAGTGACGAAGTCAGAACGCTGGTGGGCCGTGCCCAAAAATCGTTATGAGGGTTGCCGATTCCGCAACCTGGTCTCGCAATCGAGCTTCAACGGAAGCTCACACTTAACGCAACGCCGCCCGCCGGGATCCCCGGCAGTCTTCTTGAGGACCGCAGACTGCAGAGCGCCTCTGCGTCACGGGCATTCCTGACGTGGCCAGTTCCGCGAGAGGAAGGAGTCCGCTCCATAAGACTTCGCTCAGGAATTAGGCAGAACAGTGCCCGCACTACTCTCCCGCCGACTGGACCACCGAGACCGACGAGCCAGCCTCCCGCAATCGCGGGCGCGTACCTCCGCGCTCGACCGCGAAGACAGTAAGAAATCGCGAGCGTAGCCAACGTGTCATCGGGCGCTCGATCTTGAAGTAGACCACAAATCCCACCAACAGCGAGGCCGCCGCAGCGAAAATTGCAAATGACGCGAACTGCAGCACGCCTTCCAACGGAAGCCGAAGAAACAGGCGGCGAACGACGAAGAGCGTCAGTGCGTGCGTGAGATAGATCGAGTAGCTCGCATCCCCCAGCAACCGAAGCCATCCGATGTCGCGAATCCTGAAGGATCGTTCGGCCGCGATCGCACCGACCATGATCAATGCTGCACATAATCCGTTTTGTAGGAACAGGTACGGAAGCCGCACGACATGTGCCGCGAACAGCGCCAGAAACCCTATCGGCAACAGCAGCCAGACATTGGGAATCTTCCCGTTCAGGAACAACCATCCCAACACGATGCCCGCCGCAAACTCCAGCATCAGCGGGTGCGTATACATCAGGAGTGGGTGCGTATAGGTGTGAAAGATCGATTCATCGGTCGAGACAAAGAATCCGAACACAACGAGCAGCGAAATCAGACAAAGCGAGATCAGCAGCGGCTTGCGAAAAAAGAGGCCAATCGCAAAGATCAGATAGAAGAACATTTCGAAATAGAGGGTCCAGCCCGGATTCAGCACCGGCCAGATGGTGCCGGAAAAGATCGAGCTGTGGTGTGGAACGAACATCGCGGAAAGCATCACGTCGTTCGCGAGCGCCAAGCCCGGCTTGGCGCCTCCGAACAGCAGAAGCAGACCCACCGCGCAGAGCGTCAGGACCCAGTACAGAGGCGCGACCCGAATGAGCCGCAATCCGACGAAGACCGCGGGCGATTCAACCCGCGACGACACGTACATCACCACACCACTGATGATGAAAAAGATGTCGACACCGGCTTCTCCCATGTCGAACGTCTCGAGCGGATTGTACAGATTCGGCCATGGATTTCGGATGTGGTGCAGGACCACCATCACCGACGCGACGCCGCGCAGATACTGGATGGTCAATAGCTGCGTGGAAGATTTTTGATCCAGCGCCGTTCCAGGAGTCATCAGCCGTCACATCGAAAAGGGAGAAAATTGCGCTGAACCGTTCAGCAGCAGCGGATTGTTCCGAAGCTGGTCAGGAAGCGTCCGAAGATTGGACAAGAGGTCCTTGCACACGCAAGAGGCATCTCGCTTCACAGCTTTGCCACAAACCTCCCGCTGAGAGTTCATGTGAACTTGCTGCTATGCATCTACTACGCCAACGGGGCATGCTACCTTGGCGGAGCCATCGCGCGATGCGCACCAGAGCCCACGACGTCCATGCGAGACAATTCATGTTGACCTTCATCATACCGGTTCGCCATCCGGCAAATTCCAAGAACTGGGACGCTCTCAAGGCGCGGCTTGCGCAAACCATAACATCGATCTCGGGTCAGAATAGTGACCGCTGGCAAGCCATCATTGTGGCGAACAAAGGTGCAGACCTCCCTGATCTGCCGAAAGGCTTCTCCATCGAACGCGTCGATTTTGCACCGAACCCGCAGCACGACCGCATTGCCACTGACGATATTGAGGTTTTTCGCGATTTCTTCCGTATCGACAAGGGGCGCCGCGTGCGCGCCGGAATGCTGGCCGCACAGAACATGACTTTCTTCATGATTGTCGACGACGACGATTTCGTCAGCTCCCGCCTTGCCGAATACGTAGCGCAGCATCCCGATGAAAACGGCTGGTATATCGATCGCGGCTACATGTGGAGCGAAGGCACCCCGCTGCTCGGGGCCATTTCAAAGTTCTTCATGCTGTGCGGCACGTCCCACATCATCAACGCCCGGTTGTATGATCTGGAGAAGCTCAAGGGAAACGATGCGGACGAGTACCTGAAGCGCATGCTTGGCGGCCATATCGCCGTCGCCCAGGAGCTGGCCACGGCGGGCACCCCGCTCAAGGCGCTGCCCTTCTTCGGCGCGATCTATCGCGTCGGCCATGCGGGAGCCCATAGCAACTCCCCAGGGCTGATCGCAACTTTCTTCAAGAAGGCAACGCTCGCCAATCCGCTCCGCTTCATCAAGACCGCGCTGTCGCTCAGGCTCCTGACACCGAAACTGCGACGCGAATTCTTCGGAGCCGAGCGCGCCTAGCCAACAGGCGCCATGCCACCGTCCATCGGTTGGCATGGATGACAGCGTGGTGCGATCGGCCCCTCCCCCGCGCCCTCAGTGCGACTGAGCCTGCACATCCAGGTTCAACAGCTTGCACACCGTGGCCTTGGGGGGCTGGACAACGTCCGTGCTGCAAGTCACCGGACTGGACAACGTGCTGTTGGCAACCTGTGCGGACAGCCGGCCAAATAGGATATAGTTTCCAGGGCGCTGAATGGCAGGCAGAGAAGCCACGGCAATGGTGGGGCCGTCGGTCCGCTCCTTGTCGGGTTGGACCTGCAGTTTGGTATCGGCCGACGACACGATAGACCCTGTCGCCTTGTCGTAAACGGTCAGCTGAAGCGTCCGGTTGGACGGATAGTCGGCCGGGACTTTGATCGGTATTTCGACATTGAGCTTGTCGCCGGTGCTCAGCGCGAGGACGCCTGCGTTGGGCTGCTTGCCGGCGACCACCTTGTTGACGGCCAGGAACGCCGGCTTCGCCATATCGTTAACTGGCGCGGAATAGCCGAATTGCTTCGGATCCGGCGTCGATTGGCTCGGCCCACATTGCCGACCGCCGCGGTCGGAGGTCGTGTACTGACATACGCGCACATAGTCGACCTTGAAGGTTTGCGGAAACGCGGCCTCGTCAATGCCGTGCCGTCCTGCCCATTTGCTGCCGCCGACAGCGAAGTTAAGATCTACATGCGCGGGTGGTCCAAGCTTTCCATCGCTGCGCAACCACTGGTAGTTTCGCGTGTAGATCAGCTTGCCATCCCAGAACATCGAAATCTTGTCAGGCGCCCACACGAAGCCAACGGTATGCCAGCCCTGGTTGAGATCCTCGCTTCCATACATGTTCTGGAACTTGAGCTCGAAGGAACGATCGACATAGGTGTATTGCTTTGGATCGATGGGTGCCACCACGTTCGAATGCAGCGAGTTTGCCTTGTCCTCGACTCCATTGATCACATACTCGAAGATGTCGATCTCCGGCGGATGCCAGGTCTTGCCGTCGATGTCGTAGTCCGCCTCGAGCCAGAACGCCGGCCAGATTCCCTTGGCGTTGGGCAGAAACACACGAGCTTCGTAGTACCCGTAGTAGAACGTTTGATGACTGCGGATCATCGCGGATTCGTACAGGCTCGGCGACCCGGGCATCTTCTTCGCAATCAGGTTGAGAATGCCATCCGCCACGACGTGGCCATCGCGATAGCGCTGGTTCTCATCGTTGAAGTGGTCCATCGTC
Source organism: Bradyrhizobium ivorense (assembly GCF_900696085.1). Classification (GTDB taxonomy): domain Bacteria; phylum Pseudomonadota; class Alphaproteobacteria; order Rhizobiales; family Xanthobacteraceae; genus Bradyrhizobium; species Bradyrhizobium ivorense. Next base: position 777,020 of record NZ_CAADFC020000004.1, on the reverse strand, counting down.
TCGTTCGAATAGAGATAACGCGTGGCCCATTTGTTACGATCAAGCTTGTCGCCGTTGAACTCGTCCGAAAACACCAGTTCCCACCCTGCCGACTGCGCCGGTGTCGGAGCTGCTGTCAGAGCCGCTATCAGCAACACCAGTATCGGGAGAACACGTTTGGCAGTCTCGATGAGGTTCATTCAGCGAGCCTTCTGGCTGATCGTTATGAGGTTTCGATGACAAGACCGCCGTCATCGACGCGCAGCGATCAAGTTGACAGCCCTGCATCGGTAAGACAGGTTAGCCCTGCACTCCAGGCGTTACCAACGGTCGGTCGTTCACATTGACGAATTGGACGAAGACGTCACCTGGGATAAAACATATCAAGCTTGTCGATGATGTGGTCGCGCTGCCGAATTTGTGTCCGGAGGATGACGAAATTTGCGGCAGCGTCGCTCGCGTTGTGCAAGCGGTAAATCAAACGTGAGAGGATCGTGGGAACCGACGCAAACATACCAGCCTTCGTGATCAACCTTGATCGGGACATCGCACGATGGCAGGACATCTCGGGTGCGCTGACGCGGCTCGAAGTCCCCTTTGAACGAATCCCCGCGATCGATGCCAAGAAACGGATGACGCTTATTCGCCGAGTGATCCGTCGCGACTTCCAATTTGCGCCGGCCAATCGCGCGATGAAGGCGGGTGAAATCGGCTGCTACCTATCGCACATCGCGGCGCTGAAACGCATCGTGCGCAAAAACCTGCCGGCGGCGATCATCTTCGAGGACGATGCCGCCTTCGACGTACGTTTTCCGCAATTCTATAGACACGACCTGCCGCGCTTCCTGATGACGAGCGATATTGTGAAGTTCGAAGGCATTCACTATGTGCACACGTCCAAATCGGGCGTTTCGCTCATCAAGGGTGAAGCGGCTCAGCTCGTCGTCCCCCTGAAGCCCGCGCTCGGATCTGCCGCCTATGCCGTCACCCGAACGGGCGCAATCAAGCTCATCAAAGCGCTGTCGGTCGCTGACCGGCCATTGGACCACAAGCTGGTCTACTACGATCGGCACGGAATCGATTTTGCCGAGACCCAACCGTTTCTCGTCAGACAAGCGGACTACGACAGCAGCATCGAGCTGCGCAATCTCGATGCGCCCCCGCTACAGCCCGCGGAGCGGCTTCGCCGAGAGGTTGCCTCCGTTGGTCGTGGCGCGAAGCGGATCGCCTATGTCGCAAGGCTGTTGATCAAGCGGCGACTGCTCGGCGCGAAATCTCCCTCTGCCGCCTGATCCCGAGCAGCCGATGCGCGCCTTCGGCGTCGGCATCGGCACTCCGTTCCGAGTGTTCATTCGAGATCGAGCGATGAAGAAGATTCTCTGGATCGTCGGCCGCATCCCCTCGCCGCTCTTCAGTGGCGACGCGCTCTATTCCGCGGGGATACTCACGGCGCTGTCGAGAACCGGACAGACCGAGGTGACAGTGGTCGGCTGCCGGCGTGAGGACGCGCCGGTCGACGATCGCCTGCTTCGCCTGCCGGGCACAGTTTTTCCCGAGGCGCCGTGGCCGCGACGGCTCGGAATCCGGAGCTTGCTGACATCATCGCCGAGAGACGCCTATTGCCTCGCACCACCTTCGATCGGGACGACGCTCGCCGAGCTCCTGAACCAGCGCTGGGACTGGATCGTGTTCGATCACGCGCGATCAGGCGCGTTGCTACCGATGGTCCTGAAGCAGCGCAAGCGAGCCTCGATCTGCTATCTGGCGCATAACGCCGAGGGCAAGATCAGGCCCGCGATCGCCAATGACTTCACCAACCCGCTGCGCCGCGCGATCATGCGCTGGGATGCTGAAAAGTACCGGCGGCTGGAGCAACGCATCGTCGACGCCGCCGACAGCATTCTCTGCATCACCGACGCCGACGCCGCCTATTTCGCGCAGCCCGGCAAGACCACGTTCGTGGTCCCGCCGATCTATCTCGGAGCGGCCGCGCCGAGCGATCGCATCGAGTCGACCCGACCGAAGTCCATCCTGCTGCTCGGCTCGTTCGAATGGGTCGCAAAACAGCGCAATCTCGAGCACATCATCGGCACGCTGCTGCCGCCTCTGAAGCGCCAGAACGTCACCCTGGATGTGGTCGGAAACGTTCCTGAGGACATCAAGGCGCGTTATGCCCATGAACGGCCGCACCTGGTGTTCCATGGTCCGGTGGCCGATCTCGCGAACGTGCTTGCGAGATCGCGCGCAGGGCTTGTTGCGGAGACGCTTGGCGGAGGGTTCAAATTGAAACTCTTGGACTACGCCTTCGCACGGCTTCCCATCTTCGGACTTCGCGCGGCGGTCGACGGCACCACGGCCGACGAGCAATCGGCGATGTATCTCGCCGACACCATGGACGACCTGGCAAAGACCATCGTGGACGGAATCGACGACCTGGCTGGCCTCAACCGGAACCAGACCAAACTGTTCGAACTGATGTCGAACCGCTTCGGGCTCGAGCAGGGAACCAGGCGCCTGCACGATATCCTGGTAGAGAGGGCTGGCGCGGCGCCATGACTGGAACCGTGCATCGATCGATACAAGTTGCCGGATTGTGCTAGCGTGACCTCGATCCACCCGGGCAAACGTCGCTATGACTCTTGAGATTCAGGTTCCGATGGCGCCCCTGGGCGGGGCAGCGCAGCTGGCACCGTCGGGCACCGAACTCAGCAAGTCGGGCCGGCGTGCTGTCTGGATGTCGCTCATCTCCGTTCTGTTCCTGTCGCAGATCGCCTACAACATCAACACGTTCCCGGCATCGACCGACCTCATCTGCTATGCCGCCGTGACGGCCTATCTGCTGGTCAGCGGCTTTGCGTCGATCGGGTTCCTGTCTCTGGCGCTGTTCATCGCCGCGCTGGTGATGGCCTGCTTCGGGACGGCGACCGCGACGTCGTCGACGTCGTGGACTTCGCTGATGCTGCTTTTCGTTCTCTATGCGCCGTTCGCCATTCGGTTGAAGGGGGAGCCGGAAGGCGCCCACGAGTATGTCCTGTCTGCCTATGTTTCAGCAGCGACCTGCATCGCCTGCGTTGCGATCGTCCAGATCGTACTGGTCAACGCCACCAAATCGTCGCTACTGACCAACATCTACTTTACCCTGCCCGAAGCCATTCGCGGTGCCGGACACTACACCTTCGTTCGCGAGGGCGGCGGAATCATCAAACCAAACGGCTTTTTTCTCCGCGAGTCGGCCGATCTTTCGCTCGTCGTTGCGCTGGCGCTCCTGATCGAGTTCGGGTCGCGGGCGAGGCTGCGCATCATGGGCATTCTCGCGGCGGGACTGCTTTGCTCGCTATCCGGCACCGGCCTCCTCGCGATCACCGCCGGGTTTTTGCTGCCAAGATCGCTCCTTCGTATTCCGCTCTTCGTCGTCTATCTCACCGCACTGGTCCTGGCGCTGTATCTGCTCTACAGCCTTGGCATCCCGGGCCTGGACCTGTGGTTCGATCGCCTCTCCGAATTTCAGACGCCGAATACCAGCGCTTATGCGCGCTTCGTCGCACCAATGGAAATGATCGGTCACAGCCTGGACAACGGTCCTCTCGCCACCTGGTTCGGCAACGGCGCAGGCAGCTATCTCAGGGACGTTCAGCTCTATCACATGAACTATGAGGTCAACGACCCGACCTGGGCGAAGCTCATCTATGAGTACGGCGTGCTCGGATTTGTCCTGATCTTTGCCATTCTCGCGCAACGATTGTATTCGAGCCGGCTGCGCATTGAGATCTGCAACTTTCTGATGTTCAGCTGGATCAGCGTCGGCGTCGTGCTCAAGCCGAGCTTCGCGCTTGTCGTCTGGTTGCTGACACTGGTCGGACAGTCGGCAAGCCGACCGACGACCCAACGCGCAAGACCACGAGCGGGTTGAGCTCCCTCCAGCTTGCTGTGGCGCAGGTTGCGCATGATCTTTCTCTCACGCGCTCCTTGCAGCGCGACGCCCGATTGAACGTTGCTCTGGTTCAAGCGGACCCTGGTCGCAAAAACAACGCATAGCGTCCACACGAACAACGAAGTCAGTCGGAATATGGGAGGCCTCGTCAAAGAACCGGCCGCCATGAGCATCGGCGGCCGTGCTTCGCACCGCAGACGCCCGAAATGCGATGGACCGATGGCCGCGCATGCAAGGTGTTGCGCGGATCCATTGGGGACGCCTTTCGGGCAGTGGCGATCAGCTTCGGGAGACCGCGTTGCCCAGGCTCCTCTCCATCCAGTATTTGAGAGCGTTTGCGGCCTTCGGGGTCGTCGCCTTTCACGCGCAAGGCTTCACCTACGGCCGGGCGCTTGTCATTGGCAGCGCCGGCGTCGACATATTCTTTGTCGTCAGCGGATTTGTGATGTGGACAGTGTCCGCGTACCGCCCGCAGACGCCGGCAGAGTTCTTTGTGAACCGCCTAATTCGGATCGTCCCGATGTACTGGTTCGTGACGCTGTCCTTCGTTGCCGCGGCCATCGTGCTTCCAACGCTGTTTCCGCGGCTGGTCGTCAGCGCCACACACACGCTCGCATCCCTTTTCTTTGTTCCAATGCGATCTCCGAGCAACGGCGAGATCTGGCCGGTCGTGGTGCCGGGGTGGACCCTGAACTGCGAGATGTTCTTCTATGCCGTCTTTGCCCTGGCACTCTTCCTCACGAGCACCACGACACGGCTCGTCTTTCTCGCCATGACGTTCTTCGTGCTTATCCTGGTCGGCCGCATCTACACCGGCGACAATCCGGCGATCACATTCTACACCGACCCAATCATGCTCGAGTTCCCGTCGGGGATTCTGCTGGGCAGAGCCCTCGAGCAGGATCGCTTGCCGCGGCTGCGCTGGGGCTATGTGCTACTGGTCGCAGGTGCGTTGCTGTTTGCCGTTTCCGCCTGGCTCGATGTCAGCTCACCGCGCGTGCTGGCGTGGGGTATTCCTGCGTTTCTGGTCGTGGCTGGGGCCGTTATCATCGAAAAGAACCGGAGCGTCCCGCTTGTTCCTGCACTTGCCCTGCTCGGCGATGCCTCATACTCGATCTACCTCACGCACACTCTCACCATTTCCGCGATCGGGAAATTCAAGGCGTATTTCAATGCACCGACATTCTTCGTCGCCAGCCTGACGCTTTCCGCCTTGATCGGCGTTGCGGCATGGCGGCTGGTCGAGCGCCCGTTCGCCGAGTTTCTGAAGCCACGTCCCAGGCTCCGGCAGCCGCATCTGGCCGAGTGAATCGTGCCTGGTTTTGCATCAGGCGGCCGCTGGCGCTTTCTTCACCACCCGGAGCAGGCTGAGCGCTCGCTTCATCCATTGCGGCCGCGCCGTCGGCACATAACGCCAGCCCACCACGGCGCGCCGCAAGCCGCGTGGGCCGAACAGCGCAAGGATCATCCACAGCAACAGTGACGTCCGCTGCGCCTGTGAGAAACCTTGCGAAAATGCCAATGCCTTGAAAGTGGCAGATGCAATCTGCATCGCACTGTCATCGGCAATAGGATGGATGTCGGGCCGCAGGGAATACGACGCTGCACGCAGGCAAAGGAACAGCAAATTCCTGTTGAGCGCGCCCGCATCCACCGGCATGCCCGCGCTGCTCGCCACTTCCGTGAAGAATTTGTGACGCCGACGCGTGAGGTCGACTTCGCGCGCGAAGCGGCTGTCGTCCAGCTCAAGATGCGCGCCATGGTTTAATCCATGAACGCGATAGTCGACCAGCGGCTTGGGAATCGTGATGACGTCGCCATACACAGGCGCTGCCGCGATCAGATAACTGTCGGGCGCGCGATCGATGAAATCAGATTCAAAATTGAAGATTCGCTCGACCACCGACCGCGGATAGGCGCTGCCCGATCCCGGAGGTGTCGGATAGACACCGGTCGTCGTAACCCAGGAGCGAATGTCCTGAGGGGTGGGATGTGAGTAATACTGCGGCAGGATGCTGCCCGTCGGGTTTCCCCGGGCGTCGACAACTCGCATCTGAAACTGAAACTTGCTCGCCGCATCGGACCAGGCTGCCGCAATTTCAGTCATGATGTCCGGATGAAGGGCATCGTCGGAGTCGAGAAAGATCACGACGTCGCCGGTGCAGCGACGGAACCCGTTGACACAAGACGGCATCTGGCCAGCGTTCGCCTGGCTGATGACGGTGATCTTGTCGGCATACGCCTTGATCACCTCGAGCGAGTTGTCCGTCGATCCATCATCAACGACGATCACCTCGACGTTCGGCCAGCGAATGTCGAGCGCGCTCCTGACCGCGGTGCCTACGTAATCGGCGTAATTGTGATTGGGAATTACGACCGACAAGGCGAGTTCATTCGTCACTTCGGGTTCCTCATGCGCAATCCAAACCGAGTTCCTATTGCGTATTTGCGCGGCGTGACAACAGATTATCGCAGCACCCGCAAGCGTTGCATTCCTGATAGCGTCGTAATCGTGTCATTGCGTCCGCATATGTGGCCGCGTCTTCACTCGCCATGAAACTGTCGAATTATGGATAAAGATTGTGGCTAACAACAGCGAGGGGAAACGCAAGCAAGTCGGGCAATGATCCAGTTGCCAAGATAAAGGAAACGGCCGTGTCCGCAGAGCTGTATCGAGAACTCGCCTGGCTTCCAAAACCTCCGTCCGATTTCTCGATCCGCTGCAAGGAACTCGCAAACGGTTCCGGCGACGCGCTCGGAAAGAAAATCAGAGCACTCGCGACCTACGCACTTGATGAGACGCAACTGTCCAGACTCGGACGGACGATTCGATCGTTGCAACTCGGCGGCGCCTCCCTCGCACCGCTCGTGCCATTTCGGCTCGGCCTGATCGGGAACGGAACGCTCGATCTGATGGTTCCCGTTCTGGTTGCAACGGCCGCTCGCCATGGTTTCGCGCTCGAATGCGTCACGGGTGCCTATGATCAGTATCTGCAGGACGCGCTGCAGCCGGACTCCCTTCTCAACAAGGCGCGGCCCGACGCGGTTCTCGTTGCGCTCGATCATCGGGGACTGTCGCTGCAACCGTGCCCAGGCAATGAGCAACTGGCCGCCGAAGCCGTTGACGCGGCAATTGGATTGCTCGATTCGATCCGCACCGGCATTTCGCGCAACAGCGGCGCGCTGTGCATCCTGCAAACGCTCGCCGCGCCACCCGAAAGCCTGTTCGGATCCTTCGACCGCTCTCTGGTTGGCACAGCCCGCAATCTGGTCGACCGCTTCAATCAGAAGATCTCCGCCGCCGTGCTGCAGTCGACCGACATGATGCTCGACGTCGCCGGCATCGCCGAGACCGTTGGCCTGGCCGATTGGCACTCTCCGGCACAGTGGAATCTCGCAAAATTGCCATTCGCGGACGCTCTGGTGCCACTCTACGCCGAGCATGTCGTGCGCATCATCGGCGCGCTTCGCGGCAAGAGCCGTCGCGTTCTCGTGCTCGATCTCGATAACACCGTCTGGGGCGGCGTAATCGGCGACGACGGCATGGAAGGCATCCAGATCGCCCAGGGCGATGCCACCGGCGAGGCCCATCTTGCCGTGCAGCAACTCGCGTTGGCGGTACGGGCGCGCGGCATCGTGCTCGCGGTGAGCTCGAAAAATACCGACAGCGTTGCGCGGCGGCCGTTCAGGGAACACCCCGACATGCTGTTGAAGGAAGAGCATATCGCTGTGTTCCAGGCCAACTGGAACGACAAGGCGACCAACATCCGCGCCATCGCCAAGGAGCTCGCTCTCGGCCTCGATTCCTTCGTCTTCCTCGATGACAATCCGGTCGAACGCGGCTTGATCCGGCAGGAGCTTCCGGAGGTGGCGGTGCCCGAATTGGATGCCGATCCCGCCAGCTACGCCCGCACGCTGGCCGCTGCCGGCTACTTCGAGGCCATCAATTTCTCCGAGGAGGACCGCGCACGCGCCGAAATGTATCAGGCCAATGCACGCCGGCTCAGCCTGCAGGGCCAGGCAACCGATCTGAAGTCCTATCTGCGGTCGTTGGATATGCGCATCGTGTTCGGCCCCTTCGACCGGACGACGCGCGCCCGCGTGACGCAGCTCATCAACAAGAGCAACCAGTTCAATCTGACGACGCGACGCTACACTGAATCGCAGGTCGAGCAGTTGGAAGGCGACGACGCTGTCATGACGCTGCATGCGCGACTGATCGACAAGTTCGGCGACAACGGCATCATCTGCGTGGTCATCTGTCGTGCGACCAGCCGTGAGACCTGGACGATTGATAGCTGGTTGATGAGCTGCCGGGTGCTTGGAAGATGCGTCGAGCAAGCCGTGCTGGCCGAGATCGTGCTGCAGGCACGCGCCGCCGGCGTCACGACCCTGGAGGGCGTCTATCTTCCGACCGACAGGAACGAGATGGTCCGCGACCACTACGGCAAGCTCGGCTTCGTGCGCCTCGACGATGGCGCCGACGGAAGCAGCCGCTGGGCGCTCCGGACCGACGTTGAACTGGAGACCTTACCAATGACGGTTCAGCGCGAGGAGAAGCAGTTTGAGCCGGCTTGATCGGATCAGATCGCCGACAACTTGAACGAAAACCTCGGACAGCCTTGAGCCAACGGACATGAGTCTGACATCCCCTCTGTTTTTTGCTTTTCTTGCTGCGGTCGTTATCGCCTTTCACATCAGTGAATCGGTCCCCTACCGACGATTCGTGCTCGGGGCCGCGAACGCGATCTTCATCGCAAGCTACCTGAGCAACGTCACGCAGGTGCTGCCGCTGCTCGCCTTCCTGGGGCTCGGCTATGCCTCCATATACGCGCTTTACCGCCGCCAATCGCCTCTCGTGCTGGCGGCGGGCGTCGTCGCGATCCTGTGCTGCTATGTATTTCTGAAACGATTCTCATTCTTCGAGGGGTTGGGCCAGCTTCCGTTCCCGTATCTGACCATCGGGCTGTCCTACATCCTGTTCCGCATCCTGCACATCATGGTGGATGTGCGATCCGGGGACCTCACCGAGCGAATTGGTCCGCTGGCATTCTTTCGTTTCACTTGCAACTTCCTGTGCTTCGTCTCCGGCCCGATCCAGCGTTATCAGGACTTCAGCGCGATGGACGGGAAGGCGGCGGTTCAGATCGACGCATCGGTGGTTTATGCCGCGTTTTCCAGAATCGCCACCGGCTATGTGAAGTTTGTCATCATTGCCGCAACCGCCGACTACGCCTTCACGTTCGTCAGTCCGCACCTGCTGCAGCCGTCCGGCTATTCGTTCCTCAAGCTTTGCGCCGTCTACGCCACGGTCGCATCGCTCTATACGGTCTATCTGTACTTCAATTTCTCCGGGTACATGGACATCGTGATCGGTATCGGAACCCTGCTCGGGCAGACGTTGCCGGAGAACTTCGACCGGCCGTTCTCGGCGCGCAGCTTCCTTGAATTCTGGCAGCGCTGGCACATGACACTGTCGCAGTGGTTCAAATTCTATCTATTCAACCCGCTCCTGATGCTCCTGATGACCTGGCTGCCCTCGCCGGCGCTCACGTCCTACCTGGGTGTCCTCGCGTTCTTCATCACGTTCGGTGTGATGGGCATCTGGCACGGCACGACCGCGGTCTTCGTCATCTACGGCCTCCTGATGGGTGCCGGCGCCAGCATCAACAAGCTCTGGCAGGTGGCGTGCACCGAACGCCTTGGCAAGAAGCGCTATCGCGCGCTGACCGAATCCACCGCCTACATTTATTCGGCGCGCGGCCTTACGGTTGCCTATTTCGTGCTGGCATTGACCTGCCTCTGGGTCCCCGAACTGCCTCAATTCACCACTCTGCTGGCGCGGCTCGGCATCGCCGGCGTAGTTGCCACTTTCGTCGTGGTGGCGGCCGCGTTCGGGATCGCAGCGTTCATCCTGGATGTCGTCCAGGCTCGCCTTCGCATCCCGACGCTGTCGGGGATCAACGGCGGCGCGATCACCAGAAATCTGCACCTGGCAGGCAAGATGATGGCAATCGTCGCCGTCGCGACCCTGCTGCATAAGGCACCGGACTTCGTCTACAAGGCGTTCTGAAATTGAAATACATCCTTCGACAGTCGGCGTTGACCTTGTTGTCGTTCGCCTTTCTTTACGTGCTGCTCGCCGGCGCGTCGTTCCTCGTCTTTCCCGATCCATCGAGCGCCGGCCCGCGGGATTTCCAGGCCGCGGAACGAACGCTCTACATGACAGTTCCTAAATACGTCTTCCTCGGCCGCAGTGTGCTCGCCAACCCGGACCGGAAGATCATTCTGGTGGGAGCGTCGAATACCGGGGTCGGGTTCCGGCAGAAGCTCGTGCAGTCGAAACTCGGTTGCGCCAAGGTCAGCAACCTCGCGATGGGCGGCGCCAACATCTCCGAGGTCAAGCAGGTGATCAACCTGGTCCACGAGGTGCAGACCGATCGGGAACGCCAGCAGAACACCTTCGTCATCGGCATCTGGTTCGGCATGTTCATGGATTCGGATGTGCATTTCTCAGACGGCGATCGCCATCGCGGCGAGACCGATGTCGATATCGAACGATACCGGTACGGCTTCTATCGTCGCACCTCGGATGGTCCGGTTGCGGTGCTGCCACCGCAATGGCTCGACGCGGGTGTGATGGCGATCCGGCCGTTCCTGCTGATCGAGAAGGTCGCGCGCGAGGCCAGAGCCGGCGTCAATCTTCTGCTGACCGGCCGCACCAGCGCACAGCGTACCGACGACGAGCGCGAAAGCGTCGTGATGTCGGACGCGGACAAGCAAAAGGCGCTGGCGTACTGGAAGGAGAGCATGGGGCGAACGAGCGACATTTCTCCAGCCCAGGTCGACATCCTGAAACAGACCGTTCAGGCGCTGCTGAGTTCGGGAGAGAATGTCGTGCTCGTCGACCTGCCGATCCCCGCCTGGCATCGCGATGCCAGCCCGTATGAACCGAGCTACCGACTGGCACTGAAGGACTTGCTTCGGGAATTCGGCGACCATCCGAACTTTTTGTCGCTGAGCATGGACGACCTCGACAACGACCTCGACTATTCGGACGAGGTGCATGCCAAGCGGCATTTGGCCGATGTCTGGTCGATCAGGCTGGCGAACACGCTGGATTCGTTCGTCTGCCGACAGAAGCCCGACAACGCTCCGCGGGTTACCACCCTGCGCTCTTCGGAGTTGATCGCAAACGACCCGCAGGTGAAGACCGTCCCGGGCAATTGACCGGCACGCGATCCGCACGCCGGCGCCACCACAAATCAATCGACAAAGGAAGATGCAATGCAGAAGACCGAAGTCTACAGCAAGCTCACCGCTGTTTTTCAGGACGTGTTTGACGAGGACGACCTTGCCCTTACGCCGCAAACCACGGCCGACGACGTCGATGGCTGGGACAGCCTGTCCCATATCCGCCTTGTGCTTGCCGTTTCGAAGGCGTTCGGCGTGAAATTCTCCGCATCCGAAATCGGTAACCTCAAGAATGTCGGCGAGTTCGCCGACCTGATCGAGAAGAAAGCGTAACGGCGCGTGGACTCTCCAGCGAACGACATCGCGTCGGCAACGGCGGCACTGGCTTTCCACCACTTCGGGCTTGCGGTCGCCGCTCCGGAGGAGGCTTTTCGTTACCTGGCGTCACTCGGCTATCTCGCGGGTAACTCCGCGTTTGACCCGATACAGCGGGTCAATCTCGCCATGCGGCATCACCCGGTCATGCCGGACGTCGAAGTAATCTGGCCAGGTCACGGTCCCTCTCCCATCGACAAGCTGATCAAGCGGACCGGCACCATGATCTACCATCTGTGCTACGCATGCCCCAATGCCGAACAGGCGCTGGACGCGCTGGCTGCGTCCGGGGTCGAGATCGTGCCGGTCGGCGTGCCTGCGCCGGCAGTCTTGTTCGGCGGCCAGAAAGTCTCGTTTCACCACGTTTCCGGCTTCGGCCTCATCGAGCTTCTCGAAACCGGCACTGAACCTCAAGCGATCGCATGAACAACGAGCACCGGTCACACCGCTTCGGTCACCTCATCCGCGTTCCGTGCGGCCTGGCGATCGCTGCACTGCTTGCCGCATCGTCGGCACAGGCCCAGACCGTCGGCTTCGGAAGATCGACGGCGCCAATGTACGGAGGAACCGGCGTGTCGCCAATGCCTGCGAACCCGTTCCCACCGATGAAGGGTACATATGCTCCCCCCCACAAAGCCCCGGACGGGACAGTCTGCATATCTGTTCGTCCATCTGCGCATCCGCAAACCATCAATCCGAAGATCATCGATCAGATCGTGACCGTGAACAACACTTGCGGCCAGTCCATCAACGTTCAGGTCTGCTATGCCGGCAGTTCGGACTGCATCAAGGTCGCACTGAGCGGCTATCAGAAGCTGCAACGGATTCTCGGGATCTCGGCGGGATCGACCGCATTTCGCTACGAGTACCGCGAGCTCTATTGATGCAAGTGACACCAACCGCAGTCTTGGTCGGGTGGCACGTCGCTTGCCCGTCAATTCATATGGTCGCTCATGACATCCCGACGGAGATCCATCGCGCCGAATACAGCATCCTCACCCGAACCGGACGTTGAGCGCATGTCGAACACCACTCAGGCCATCGTGTTCGGAGGTGCCGGCTTCATCGGAACGCATCTGATGAACCGGCTCGTCGCCTCCGGACAATATGATCGGATCATTGCCGTCGACATCGGCAAACCGAGGAGCCTTGTTGCCGGCGTCGAATATGTCCATCACGATGTCCGTGAACCGGTCGACCCGAAGCTTGCAGGCGGCGTGCCCGCCGACGTCTTCAATCTGGCGGCAATCCACACGACGCCAGGCCACCCGGATGGCGAGTATTACTACACCAATGTCCTCGGTGCCGTGAACGTGTGCCGGTTTGCCAACGAGACCGGCAGCCGGAACATCATCTTCACAAGCTCGATATCCATCTACGGTCCGAGCGAAGCCCCGCTTGATGAAGACTCTCAGCCCGCGCCGGTCAGCGCCTACGGCCGTTCGAAGCTATCAGCCGAAGCCATCCATCGCCTGTGGCAGTCCGAGGACGCGGCACGCCGACTCACGATCGTTCGCCCTGCCGTCATCTACGGCCTCCATGAGGGAGGAAACTTCACGCGGCTGTCGAAGCTGATGGAGCGACGGGCTTTCGTCTATCCCGGCCGGACCGACACCATCAAGTCGTGCGGTTATGTGAAGGACCTGGTTTCGTCGATGCTTTTCATGGCGGCACGCAACGATGGCGTGTCGGTATACAACTTCTGCTACGAGCACCGCTACACGATCAGCGAGATCTGCGCAGCGTTCTCGCAAGCCGCCGGCTACAAGAGGCCGACGCTGACCATTCCGATATGGTTCATGAATCTCGCCGTCCTTCCGTTCGAGGTGCTGCACAAGGCCGGCATCAAGACCGGGATCAATCGCGAACGCATTCGGAAACTATGGTTCTCAACGAACATCCTGCCGAAGCGGTTGGTCGCCAGCGGGTTCAAGTTCGACTATGACGTGCCAAGCTCGCTTCGCGAATGGAAGCACGACTCCGGCGTCAGCGACTTCGACTGATCGTCGCGCCCGGCCTCGCACTGCTCTTTCACGGAGCAAAGACGTTCCTGAGCATTGCCTGGTCGAACGGCGGGTCCGCGACGAGTCGCCTGGGCCTGGCATCCCGCTGCTCGAACCGGCGCTGCGGTTCTCCGTCGGCACCAGAGCTGGTGCGCCGCGGACGAGGGTTCCCGTCTCATTCATGGAACTCGAATCTCGCGCGGTGCTGCCGCCGGGATAAACGTCCTGATAGCGATGACGATCATCCACTCGGTCATTCTGGTTGCATTTTGCCTGCTCGCTCGCGGCTCGCCAATTTCCTGACGATTTGTTGTGCACATATGTGGCCGCGGCAACCGGCACGGGAATTGCTCTGTCCTACTGGAACCAGGGTTGACCGGTGACGACCCGGCGCGACTACTGCAAATGCATGATGCACTGCACTCTTGCTGACACATTTGTTTGGCACGTTCGCGCCGCTGATGCATTCAGCCTGGGCTGTTTGCTCACTCCGACACGGCACAATCCAGGAACTCAAGCCAGGTAGACGAGCCGTATGCTCCAAACTCGAATCACACATCCTCGCGAGATCGAATCTCCCACACAAGAATCGGCCTCGCTGGAGCAGACGGTCTCTTCCGCAATCGCGCTGATTGGCCGTCAGTACCCCGTGATCATCTTCGTGATGTGCCTGTGCATCGGCCTGGCCGGTGTTTATTTGCTGACCGCACCGAAGCGATATACCGGCACCGCCGTGCTGCTGATCGACAGCCGCAAGATGCAGGGCCTCCAGACCCAGCAGGCAACCGGCGCCGACAGTTCGATCGACTCGGCGATGGTCGACAGCCAGGTCGAAGTGCTGAAGTCGGAGACCATTGCAACAAACGTCATCAAGCAACTGCACCTGCTCGATTCGCCTGAGTTCACCGACGATGAAGCCGGGCTGCTCACCAGCATTTCGAACCTGTTTTCCTGGATGTTTCCCGAGCAACGTCCGTCCGAGGCCGCGTTGATGCGAATCGCGATTGGCAAGGTGCTCGGGTATCTCTCGATCAAGCGCGTCGGCCTGAGCTATGTTATCGAGATTTCCTATCAGTCGCGTTCACCCGACGAGGCCGCCCGCATCGCCAATGCGGTGGCCGAAGGCTACATCAACGATTCGCTGGAATCGAAGTATCAGGCGTCGCGGCGCGCAGCGGTTTGGCTGCAGGATCGGCTGAAAGAGCTGCGGACGGAGGCTTCCACTGCAGAACGCGCTGTCGTCGACTTCAAGGCGAAGAACAACATCGTCGATGCCGGCGGGCGCCTGCTTACCGAGCAGCAGCTGGCGGAGATCAACAGTTCGCTGACGCAGGCTCGCGCGCAGCGCGCCGAAGCGCAGGCCAAGCTCGAGCGGATCACGGCGATCCTGAATTCGGATGACGGCGACTCCAAGGTCATTCTGAACGACCTGGCGACCGTGACCGACACCATGAACAATCCGGTGATCACCAAGCTGCGGCAGACCTATCTCGATTATGCCGCGCGTGAGTCCGACTGGTCCAATCGATACGGGCCGACCCACCTTGCGGTCGTCAACCTGCGCAACCAGATGCGCGAAATCAGGCATTCGATCACCGACGAGCTGCGGCGCACGGCCGAGGTCTACAAGAGCGACCTCGCGATCGCGAAAGCGCGTGAGGAATCCAGCCAAAAAAGCCTGAACGACACGATCACGCTGTCCAATGGCACCAACCAGGCACAGATCGCCTTGCGCGATCTGGAGAGCAATGCACAGAGCGCCCGCGCGCTGTCCGACAACTTCCTGCAGCTCTATATGGTCTCGGTTCAGCAGCAATCGTTTCCGATCACGGAAGCACGCGTGATCACGCAGGCGTCCAACGCTCCCAACAAGACATCGCCCAAGACAACCCTCATTCTGCTGGCGACGCTGATTGGCGGCGCCATCCTCGCTGGAGGCGTTGCCGTTCTGCTCGACATGATGGACCGGGTATTCAGAACGGTGTCCCAGGTCGAGCAATACCTCCGCACCAGCTGTCTTGCTTCGATCCCGACGATCGGGAGCGAGCAGAACCAGGGTCTGGCCGGGCACACCCTGCTGTCCAGGGCAGGACGGCTGCTCGCAAGGCGGAGGAAGCAACCCCAGCCGGCGGCACCGAAGTCGGTTCCCGCGGCAGCTTCGGGTCCGCCGCTGGGAAAATCCGAACCCAGATCGAAACAACCGCAGCCGCATGGCGATCGTCTGCTGACGGCCAACCAGAGCGTCGGCAGATACGTGATCAACTCGCCGTTCTCGCGTTTTGCCGAAGGCTTTCGCTCGATCAAGCTTGCATGCGATCTCAGCAGCTACGGATCGGCCAACAAGGTGGTGGGCATTACCTCCGGGCTTCCCAATGAAGGCAAATCCACCGTCAGCGAGGCGCTCGCCCAGACTGTCGCACAAAGCGGTGCCCGCACGCTCCTGATCGACGGCGACATCCGCAATCCAAGCCTCACTGCGAGGCTGGCCCCCTCCGCGCATGCCGGCTTGATCGATGTCGTTATTGGCAGGGTGGATTGGACGGATGCGGTTTGGATCGATCCCCAGACCAATCTCCATTTCATGCCCTGCGTCGTGACCTCACGCTTCTCCAATTCCAGCGACGTGCTGGCCTCGCCGCAAATGGAACGGCTGTTCCAGAATCTGCGGGAACACTACGATCGCATCATCCTCGACCTTAGCCCGCTCGCACCGGTGATCGACGTTCGGGCCACCGGCGCGTTGGCGGACTCGTACATTCTGGTCGTCGAATGGGCCAAGGCCAAGGTCGATATTCTCGAGCGCGTGCTGAGCGAGACTCCGATCGTCCGCGAACGCATGCTTGGCGCAATCCTCAACAAGGTGAACATGGCGGTGATGAGCCGTTACGACATTTACAGCGCCGGCTACTACCGCAATCGGTACTACAAGAGATACGGATACGTCGACTAAGCATGATCCGTCGAAGGACCGGACCTGATCGTCCGGTCGGTCAGCGGCGCGGGTCGCTCGGCTGCGCCCATTCTTTGTGTCCCGGAGCGCCCGCGGTCGGGTTCGGGCGTAGCGGCCGCGCTCACTGGATGGCCTTTAGCTAGAGCATAATCCGGAAAAGTGTGACGCGGTTTTCCCGCGCGATAAACGCGAAGCGTTTGCGCGGAGATCATGCTCAAATGAAGAGCTAAAGCGCGATGATGATTCAACCTGATCTCATCGCGCTTTAGCCAAACGGCATCGCGCCCCGGCCTCGATCCGCGATGCGATCCCACGGGGCGCCGAGACGGCGATGCCGGCCCAGCGTCCCTGATTACGCGAGCATCACTGCCGCGAGTTGATCCGCAGGATCTGCGCGTTGTTCGCGGCGACGATCGTGCTGTTGGCGGTGCCGACCACCGCCTGGACGAACGTCAGGAACTTGGTCGTGTCGACCGTGGCAGCGTTTGCGGCAAACAACACATCCTTATCCCGCATTTCAAACTTGCTGGCGAGGAAGAAGCCGGACGGATCGCGGAAGTCGGCGTTGTAGACCACGGGCACCAGCGGGCCGGTGAACTTGGAGCAGTCGACACCCAGCCGCTCCACCAGCTCACGCGGCTCGCGCCGATAGACGTAGACGCCCGCCGGCTCGGCCTGCGCGTCAATCAGGCCGCCGGCCTTGGCCATCGCCTGCGCCATCGTGATCTTCCACATATCGAATGGGAACTGGGCCTGACCGCCGAAGTTTCCGCCGATCGTGAACGCGCCGAAGGCAAGGAAGACCTGCGGTTCGCGATAGACATAGATCGTGTCGCCGGGATGGATCCAGACGTTGTTAGCCGGCTGATACATCAGCGCTCCGAACGGAACGGTGGCGCGCTTGCCGCCGCGCTCCAGCGTCACCCAGCTCTCCCAGCCCGGCCCCGCCAAGCCGCCGGCGCGCGCGATCAAGTCAAGGATACGCTCGCCGGCCGCATTGGCCGTCAAGCGAGCTGGCGTTTTCACTTCGCCCAGCACGCTGATGAGTGACGTGTTTTGCGTGATCAGGGACACCACCACCTGGGGCTCAATGGCGCGGTTTCCAATCGCCTTCACGATGTCCCGCTGGATATCAACCGGGGTCCGGCCGTTGGCCTTCACTTGACCTGCATAGGGGACGGTAATGTTCCCGTTCAAATCAACATTCTGGTTTGGCAACGCCACAAAGTTACCTGGCCGCACGCCCGCTTCTGCCGGGATAAACAATCCACCGGCAGCAGCTTCAAAGATCGACACCGCCACCGTGTCCCCGATGCCAAACCGGATGCCCGGCGGAGGCCGATGATCAGGAAATGACCCGGCGATGGCGCCAGGGCCGTATTCCTTCAAAATGTCGACGGCGGTCGGTGTGAGCTTGACCAATACGTAGTCCGGGCCCGATCTTGTAATCTCGCTCTTGATGACGTGATCCTCGGGGCCCGACGACGGCATGATCGAGCATCCTGCGGAAGAAAGCAGAATGCCGAGCAAGACTCCCCATACTAAAACGCTACGCCTCACAACGCGTCCCCCTCACACCAAGATACACTTCGTCAAAATCCCCAAGCCGCGTCAACGAAGCCTTAGGAGATGGTCAGAATAAGGAGACGTTGTTGCAGCGCAGTTACAGGCGACCGGATTCTGAATGGACAGGAGGGCTGCCCGATACGGGAACATTGCCCAATATTTGATATCGACGCGCAAGTTCCAGTCGATGTCCAGGAAATCGACACCCATCATTAGTTCCATGCGGCCCAGCTCGACTGCGGAACATCGTCTTCAAATGTTCCGTTTGACGTAGGTGGCGAAATGCATCACTGGCACCGGATCGCCACAGCGACCGGCGCTTGAGCAAAATCGAAATCAAGCCCAGCGGATCATGGCAACGTCTGCGAGCGGAACCGGCGGCAGAGAGGCCGCCCTGACGCAGCGGCATTGCCGTTGCTTGCAGCAAATTGAGCGATGCCATCGATCATCTTTGATGCTAGTGCGGCGTAGTCGGGCAACGCCCGCACCGGCTCAAATGAAGGTTCCGCTGTCATTGCCCATGATACGATCAACATTGCTCTGCACGGCTCTGATGGTTCTCGCCCATGGTTCCGCGCGGGCTGAGGCCCCGCGTCCGAGTGTGCCGCGTCCAGGCATGATGAATTGCGCAGCCGGGGTCAGTCCCGAGCAGCGACGACGCTGCGACGAGGAGGCCTTCCGGCAAGTCGAGTCCGGCAGTCAATCGACACAACTCGAGGGCGGATGGCGATTGGTGAGAAGCAGAGACCCCGAAGGCGGCGCTGACGCCATTTCAGTGATGCATGTTGTCGACAGCTCGAAATCGGACCCGCGCCTTGCCGGCTTGAGCCTGCAATGCGGACGCGGCGGGATTGACGTCGCGCTCATCGTCCTCGAACCCTTGTCGCGTTCGGAACGGCCGACCGTGGCCTTGGCGGCGGGAGGAAAGCGCGCGGAGTTCGAAGCATCCGTGGTCCAGGGCGGCGCGGCACTACGGCTGCCCGCGGACGCGTCGAAGCTTGCGGCCGGCGACTGGCAGAGCGCCGCCGACCTCTCGGTCGAAATCGCGAGCAAGCCGAACGCGATCTTTGGTGTGGTGCCGATCGGCGGATTGTCGACGGCTCTCAGCTATCTGTCGCAAAACTGCCATGCCAGATAGGGTGGTGGCGGGAACCTCGCCGGTTCCCTCTTTGAAGACGTGCTCCCCAGCATCGGTTTCGGTCTCGACCAGCAGCGATTGGCCACGCGTGTTGGCGTCGCGTATTCCCATATGCGATAGTCGGGGCTGGCCGCCTCCTGTCGCGGTGAAATCATTCCCGCCCCTTCCCAGCCAGCTTCGAAGTCTCGCATTTGACGGTCGCCTCTTCCCTCCTCACCATATTATTGGCTGCGATTCCGCCCCTGATCATCGCAAATGGCGGTTTCGCTCAGCATGCGCTCGCACTCGTCGCCGCTGTCATCCTGGCGGCGGCAGTCAGAGGTGCGGACGCTGAACTCACATCGACCGCGCAGCTGCTGAAGCGATTTTCAGTCACGATCCTGGTCCCCGCTATCTGGATGATGGTGCAGATCCTGCCGTTGCCATTCTCGTCGCTGGTAAATCCGATCTGGTCGGCGACTTCGATCGCGTTGAACGAACCCTCGCTACGGGGCCGCATCAGCCTTGATCCGGGCGCTACATTCGAAAGCCTGTTTGTCTATCTCGTCTACGTGTCGCTGGTGGTGTCGACTGTCATCATTTGCAGGGATCGCCACAGAGCCGAAACGATCCTGTTCGTGTTGTGCGCGGTGACGACCTTCATGTCGCTCGAAGTCGTGCTCGGCCGGCTTGATTGGTTCGCCGCCATGACTCCCGCCACAGACGCCCCGATGAGTCCGTTCCCCGCAGCAGCCGCGCTGGCCACGGTCGCCAACACCGCGCTCGTTGCCCGGGCGCTCGAAAGACACCTGCACCGACGGGACATCCGCAATCTGGCCTCTATCCGGCTTTGGCTCGGTGTCCTTACCGGCATGTTCGGAATTGTCGTGGGGATCATTGCGATCGCGGCCCTGGCGCGATACATGCTGCTGGTGGCGGCTGGCTTCGGACTGACTGCGATCGCCTTCATCGCCGCGGTTCGCCGCCTCGGATTTCGCTCGTGGCCGTCCGCGGTCTTGTTTGCAGTACTCGTAACGATCGTCGGCGCTCTCACTGTGCCGCGCTTGCAGTCCGGCGGTTCAAGCCTGCTTGGACTTGTCACGTTCCCTCAAGAAACAGTGGCATTGGCAGGGCGCCTGCTCTCCGATGCACCGTGGCTGGGAAACGGAGTCGGAACATTTTCCGTGGCGTCTCGGGCCTATCAGGGCGTTGATGCCGCAGAGCAGGTTATCCCCCCTTCTACGGCGGTCCTGGTCGCGATCGAGTCGGGGCGACTGGCGCTCGTGATCCTGGCAGGCTTCGCCGCCCAGCTTTTTGTCTTTATGTTTCGCGGCGCCGTTCGGCGAGGACGAGATTCCTTTTTCGCATCGGCCGCCGCCGCCGGCGTTCTGATCGTGTTCTGCGAAGGCTTCCTTGACGCAAGCCTCGCGAGCCCCGCGACGAGGATCATCGTTGCCGTCATGATCGGGCTGGGACTTGCACAATCCGCCGGCCGAACAAGCGGCCTCAAACGCTAGAGCATGATCCGGAAACGTGTGAAGCGGTTTTCCCTCGCGACAGACGCGAAGCGTTTGCGCGGAGATCATGCTCAAACAAAGAGCTAAAGCGCGATGATGATTCAACCTAATCTCATCGCGCTTTGGGCGAACCTTGTGGTCGCGCAACAGAATGCCTTTACATTGAACTGCGCCTGAGCTCTCGACCGGACATGGCCTCATTGAGCAGAATTCGCATCCCCCTGATGGCACTGGCACTGACCGTCGGATGTTATGTCGTGGTCTCCGCCGTAGTGCGGACGACGGCGCTGGATCGCGCGGCATTTCCATCCGATGCCGCCAAGATCAGTTCGCCCTGGGACGGAAAGGTTCCATTCCTGTCGGAAGTGCTCTCACCTTTCAAATCGGAGCTGGAAAGCAACCACGCTTTGATCGTCGCGCTGCAGGCGATCGAGGCCGGCCGGAAAAAGCCGACGACCGTGCAATCCGCCCAGTACACCGACGCCATCCGCCGGGTCAGGCAAATGCTGTCGATCTCGCCTTACAATCCCGAACTGTGGCTCGCGCTGGCGCTGCTTCAGGCTCAGCGCGACCCGCACGATCCCATCGTGTTCGAGGCGCTGAAGATGGCCTATTTTACTGCTCCGAACGACACGCGGTTTGTGCCGGTGCGGCTCGACGTCGCGGGCCGATTTGATCTGCTTGCCGACCCGGACATCAAGGACCTCGCCCGGAACGACATTCGGCTGATCATGACCCGCCGGCCGGAGCTGAAGCCGGCGATCGTGTCGGCCTTTCGCCGGGCATCGGACCGCGGCAAGGCTTTCCTGCAAGACGCGGTTCAGTCGATCGATCCGGCCTTCGTTCCGATGCTGCGTGGCTAAAAAATCGGCGCGGAACGATCACGAATTCAGCCGGCTGACCGGCGGCGCTTGGCGAGAACGAGGGCGGTGCCAGCTCTCGTCGGCCGATTCACCGCCATTTGAATCCGGCTTAATACTGAAACACCAGATCGGGATTGCGCGGATTCACATAGCGGACGTAGGTCCGGTTACGTCCATAGTAATAGTGTGGCTCGTCGCTCCTGGTGCGCGGATCGAACGTGTAGGGATAGGCCTGCTCGAGCGAGCGGTGCCGAACATAGACCGGGGCGGGGCAGCCGCATTGCGGGCCGCAATAAGGGTTCGGCCCACGGTCAATCTGCAGCACCGATGCCGCCGAGCGCGCTTTCCGCGGATGGACCGCATAGTCGGCGGCAAACGCCGGCGCGGCCGAAATGATCATCGTCGAGGCGAGTACAACCAGACCGGCATAGGATCGTGACATTGCTTCTGTCCCCCTGATCGCAATTGAACCTTAGGTGCTCGCGCCGAGACAAGCAACCAGACAAATATTCCGACCGAAGGTTGGACGAAGTGTGACCAGGACGGGTCCGCGACTGCCGGCGCCTTGCCTTGCCGATGCGGCTTGATCGAGCCGACGGATGGCCACGGCCCAGAGCAGCGTGAAGCGGTTTTCCGGAAAGATCATGCTCAAACAAGGAGCTAAAGCGCGATGACGGTTCAACCCAATCTCATCGCGCTTAGGGGCGCGATCGAGACAGCTCCCAAGCCTTACGCGATATCCCGTGCTCTAAATCGTTCGAGCGTCGGCTGGCTGTCAGACGATGCGCGCCACGACTCAGGAAAGCTCGAGCCGCTTTGCGAGGATACATAGCGACCATACATCATGTAGTGCGCGCGAAGCTTGCGCGATCGCCATGCACGCGTCGCGTAGCCAAGGCAGAATCCGAGCAGAAAAGACACCGCCAAGATCAAGGCTGGAAGCATTTTTTAGGTCCTGTGCAGCTCGAGGATATTTCCACTTCTGGGCTATGACGTCATCATGATTCCCGCTCCGCACGACCGGTCACCCACTCAAATTATTGTGCAGGGCAACACGCTGCAGATGCGCCAGGCCGCAAACTCGCCAAATTCCTACACGGTTGGTGTAACGCCCGGTAAGCCTCATTCACCGAGACGTCTGGAATCCGCCCTGCAAGCAGGCGACAATCCAGCGCACTTGCGCGGAGCGACCCGCGGGGCGCTTGCGCAGGGTCCGTGGTAAGACTATGCAATTCGTGATCCGACGCGGAGCTCAGACGCTTGGCGGGCGTAACCCAACACGGTGACGATCGGAATGCCGAGCCACGCTTGCTCCTCGACCTCTACAGCGGCGCCTTGTGTCGGCCCAGCCGGGTCCGCGAGCGTGTGTGCGCGCATTTCACTTCGCGCCGCGCCAGCAGGTCTGCGCACGGCTACTCTCATGATGTCGTACCTGGACCTCTTCGGCGCGTGCCTTGGCACTCCAACAAGCGCTTGCGAATCTTGATTCGCGAGACCGCGCTCCCGGTTGGAGCCCATCAGAGCTGACATGTTCCGATCCTTTCGCGAGAGCCCCCGCCGCAAGCTGCTGTCACCGCGCCGATCTCACCCATCGAGGCACAAGCCGCGACTGCCCGACGGGGTACGCATCTATGCGATGAGCGATATTCACGGTTGCGCCCATTTGCTGAAGCAGATGCTGCGGGTGATCGACGCCGACGTCGCGCGGAGCCGTCCGCGTCACGCCATCGAGGTGTACATGGGTGACTACGTCGACCGTGGCCCGGACTCACGAGCCACCCTCGATATCCTGATCAACCGAAGCCGCCGGGGCAACACCGTCTTCCTGAAGGGAAACCACGAGGTGTTTCTCGGCAACGTCCTGCGCAATCCGTCGCTCCTGACCGAGTGGCTCCACGTTGGCGGGTTGTATACGCTGATGTCCTATGGGTTGGCGCCGTCCAGTGCCCCGGGAGAAGAGGAGCGGCAGGCTTTGGTGCGAGATTTGGCGCGCGCGATGCCGCGCCAACATCTGGAGTTTCTCGCCAGGCTGCGCCTTACATTCAGCTGCGGTGATTTTTTCTTCGTCCATGCTGGTGTCCGCCCGGGAGTGCCGCTTGCCGAGCAGCAGGAGGCAGATCTGCTCTGGATCCGCGAGGAGTTTCTCCGAAGCAAGCAAAATTTCGGCAAATACATTGTGCACGGCCATACACCGGTGCAGATGCCCGAACTGTTGGACAACCGTGCCAATATCGACACGGGTGCCTTTGCGACCGGCAACCTCACATTGTTGACGATCCAGGGCAGCAGCATGCTCGCCGTCTAAAGCGCGATGACGATTCGACCCGATCTCATCGCGCTTTAGGTGACGTCATCGTGGCGGCGGCTGCGCCGCCGGGACATGTCTAACCCTCGGGAAGTCGCCGTTGGCGACGCCAACTGCCACAGGAAGGCGTTGCCCCTC
Organism: Bradyrhizobium ivorense; assembly: GCF_900696085.1. Lineage (GTDB taxonomy): Bacteria > Pseudomonadota > Alphaproteobacteria > Rhizobiales > Xanthobacteraceae > Bradyrhizobium > Bradyrhizobium ivorense. Next base: position 753,082 of record NZ_CAADFC020000004.1, on the reverse strand, counting down.
ACTGTGGCTGCACGGCGCTTCGGCCTCAATAGGCGTCCTGGTACATCAACGCGGTCGCCGTCCGGATGAGGATCCGGATGTCGAGCCAGATGCTCCAGTTGCTCACATACCAGACGTCATATTCGACGCGCTTTTCCATCAGATCGATGGTCGGGGTCTCGCCGCGGAAGCCGTTGACCTGAGCCCATCCGGTCAGGCCCGGCTTCATGTGGTGCCGGTACACATATTTGCTGATCAGCTGGTCGTAGTAATTATCGTGGGCCAGCGCGTGCGGACGCGGACCTACCAGTGACATCTCGCCGCGCAGCACGTTCCAGAGCTGCGGCAGCTCGTCGATGCTGGTCCTGCGCAGGAAGCGTCCGACCCGCGTCACCCGCTTGTCCTGCCTGATGGCCTGCGTGACATTGGAGCCGTTCTCGGCCACGGTCATGCTGCGGAATTTCCAGATCTTGAACGGCTTGCCGTTGAAGCCGCGGCGCGACTGCCGGAAGATGATCGGGCCGGCAGTATCGAGCTTGACGAGCAGCGCGGCGGTAACGATCAGCGGCGCCAGCATCAACAACGCAAAGGACGCCAGCCCGATGTCGAGGCAGCGCTTCTGGACCCGCTCGAACACCGTCAGCGGCGGCCGCTGGATTTCGATCGCGACGGTTCCGCTGACCGGCAGGAACGGCCGGGAGACCAGGTCGGCGATCGGAAAATCGGGCAGCAGCCGGATCGGCTGCGGAACCACCCGCAGGTGCTGGCTTAGCTTCTGCAGCATCGGCAGCTCGTTCCAGTCGATTGCCACAAGATATTCGTCGACATCGGCGGCACGCGACTGCCTGATCACGTCGGCAACCTGCTCGCTCCAGGCCGCATCGTCCTGGTCCGGGCCGACTGTGAGCACGAAATGACGAACGACGTCGAACCCGTGCCTGCGAAGGTCCTTGAAACGGCTCGACGTGAAGTCCAGCGAACGCAGGCTGAGCAGGATGACCTTGCGGTCGATCAGCCGTTCCTTGGCGAAGGCCGATGACAGGCAGTAGCGCCAGACCACCCGGTGCGTGACAAGTCCGACCGCCCCGATCACGGTGAACAGGATGATCGTGCCGCGCGACAGGTTGGCGGTCGATTTCAGGAGGAAGGCCGCGACGGCCAGCGTCGTCAGCGCGAACAGCCAGGTGAAGACAACCTTTCGCGATTGCCACAGCGTATCGAGCAATTTGTGGTTGTCATACGCGCCCTGAAAATATGCAGCCACCACGAATACCATGCCGACAATCAGGCCGGCGCCGACCGAATTGTCAGGATCGGTCGGCGAATTCATGAACTCGCGATAGAGTGCGCTCGCCGCCATGTAGCAGAGCAGGATGAGAAGGAAGTCGCCGGCGATGATGAAGAGCTGGAACGGTCTCTGCAACGACGTCCCGCGGTTCGACGTGGTTATGCGGAGCCCGTCAGAGCCATACGTTGTTACAGACATCTCGAACCTCATCATCACATCAACGGCCGCGCGCGGCGTGAAAGAAAACGGACAAAGCCAAAATGTCGGGTGAAAAAAGTGACTCGGCTATTGCGAAACGATCTAACACCAAAGCCTTGATTGGGACGTGTGGTTCGCGAGAGCGCGGGCGCAAGGTGTTTACTAAACGCAGCGACATTGTGGCGTCGCACCAGGAAAATCAATTCACTCTTCGCATTGCAAACGTATGACGCGCACTGCGATCACAGCATGATGCATGAGCAATCAATTCGTGATGCGCGATTGTTCAGCGCGGGCACGGAACCTACGCGCCATCAGCGTTGTGCAACGAAAAGCGACCGGTTGCACGACCGGCATCATGCAGCTGACACGTCCTTGAGCAACCGCCCGCTGCACGCAGCACTCGCACGCGAAAGAAAGATCTGTTGATTCTTTTTTCGAGCGTTTGGTTCCTTCCACACACAGCCTTGACGTCAGGACGCCCGCGCTGGGTCGCGACCAGGAGGAACCTTTGGCGGTCAGCGGTTCCACCGAACTGCAATGTAAAGTCTTGCGGCCGAAACACGGCGAAAGCAGACACGGTCCCGATATGGAACGCGTTGCGAGACGATCGCATCCAAAATCGCCTCGTCCTTAGTTGAGAATGGGCAAGTCCTTTTTGCGCGCATTACGCGCACTCTCCATCCACTGCAACCATGCACGATCGTGCTTGCTGTACAATTCGAGCCAACGCTGCGCCGGCCGGCCGCTGGGGTCCCACAGCACGTGCCCGGCATCGTGCAGACCCGACAGATGATCGAGCCGCTCGAACTCGAAGGTCTCCTCAAAAGTGAGACCGATCAAAACGCGCCGGCCGTCATCGTCGATGAAATAGCGCCGTGGCGAGTTCCAACTGAGGTCATTCATTTTACGGGAACTCGTTTTCCAAGCGAGAAGCAGGCTCGAGCCGCAAGCCGCCGGCGAGCTGGTCCGGGCGGGCAGGCAACGGCGATCGGGGGTATTCGCGGAACGACCAACACCCGGTTCCCCTCAGCCAGTTCGACCGAACTGACGCGTTTTCGAGACAGTGGCCATCGCCGGCGGCAACACAGGCGTCCGCACATGATCAAGCCGACGCGTGACTGCGGACGTCATCACAAGGCGCGAGCCTGCTGCGCGACGGCCGGCAAGGCTGGAATGCTAAGGCTGGAATGCTTGTGCGATCGCCAGGCCCGAAGCGCGCAACGGCGAACAAGACCACCGAGAACGTCGTCAACGAGATCAGACCACCAAGCATGTCCATCTTCCCAATTCGTCCCGTTTTCGCATCTACAGTCCGAAGTTGTGACCACATCATGATTCAGCGCGCCGAAAGATTATTCATCTGCCAAATTCTTTGTGCAGCCCAACGGCGCAGAACCGATCACACGCGTGCATGGGGATTGCTTCCTCACGAGAAGAACCATAGCGCAAATTTCAGGAACATCGTGCTCAGCAGATAGATCCATCCCGTCATGGCAAGAACGACCAGGCCAACAAGGACGCCGGCAAGACTCTTCTCTTTCAACTGCGTCAGCAGAGGACACTTGAATCGATAAAACATGTATCCGGCTCGCCCCCAAGTCGACGATCAGGCGTACTCATCAAATTCGATCATCTCATGACGCGCTGTCGCGCAGTGACACGGCACCATGCACATGTCGAACGATCGCATCACAATTGCGCGTACACAGACGCTTGAATCCATCAAGGCGCTCGCCGAGGAGCCTTTTCCGGTCGTAGCGATGGCCAGAATGTTCGTGACTGCTCAATGTCGCGGAACATGCGCGCGCCGCACGCCATTGCCCAGCATGGCTCGGCCGACGAGACCGATAATGTCGGCGGACGCGACGAATGCATCAAACTCGAGGTCGTCCGGCACCTCTGCCGCCGGCATGATCGTCACCATGCCCAATTTGATCGCACGTGTGCATGCAACTCGCTCAGGCGCAGCCGCGACGCGGTACACATTCAACAAGTTCCATTTCTTGTCCTCGCGGTCACGCGATGAACAAACCTTAACTTTGACATGTTCTTCGCATTCTTCGGATAGCAGGACGCTTAGCAGTCACGACATCCTTCGCTTTCCTCGATTGGTTGTCGCAAATGTAGGGGAAGTCATGCCTTACAATCTGGCCGAACGGATTTTGGTGACTGGCGGCTCGGGGTTTCTTGGTTCGCACCTCTGCGAGCGCCTGCTTGCGAGCGGCGCGGAAGTCCTTTGCGTGGACAACTTCTTCACCGGGACACGAAGCAACGTCGAGCATCTTCTCGATCATCATCGCTTCGAGCTGTTGCGTCACGACGTAACGTTCCCGCTCTATGTTGAGGTCGACCAAATCTACAATCTGGCCTGCCCGGCTTCTCCCGTGCATTACCAGCACGACCCGGTTCAAACCACCAAGACCAGCGTGATCGGCGCCATCAATATGCTCGGGCTGGCCAAGCGGCTCAAAGTGAAGATCCTGCAGGCCTCGACCTCCGAGATTTATGGCGATCCTTCAACGCATCCTCAAACCGAAGCGTATTGGGGGAACGTCAACCCGATCGGGCCCCGCTCGTGCTACGATGAGGGAAAACGCTGTGCCGAAACCCTGTTCTTCGATTATCGACGTCAACATGGCATGCCCATCAAGGTTGCGCGCATCTTCAATACCTATGGACCGCGCATGCACCCGAACGACGGTCGCGTGGTTTCGAATTTCATCGTCCAGGCGTTGCGTGGGCAGGACATCACGGTTTACGGCGATGGCCTGCAGAGCCGGGCGTTCTGCTACGTCGACGATCTGATCGATGGGCTGGTGCGCCTGATGCAGTCGCCTGACGAGGTCACCGGACCATTGAATCTCGGCAATCCGCATGAGATCACCATGCGCGAGCTCGCGGAACTGACGATCGAATTGACCGGCTCTCACTCGAAAATCGTCCATCGTCCGCTCCCGCAAGACGATCCGCGGCAACGCCAGCCTGACATTTCGCGCGCCAAGGCCATGCTCGGGTGGGCGCCACGGACGGCGATCCGCCAAGGTCTCGCACGAACGGTCGCCTATTTTGAGGGACTGCTCGCGGACGCCGACGGCCGGCTCGCTCATGGTCCGTCGAGGCGTCCGCATACAGGCAGCCGGGGCATCGCGATCCCTGCAACTTAGGTAACCGGCCAGGACCGAAGGGCCCGGCTCGGCCTGACGCGCGGCGGCGTCCGCCTCATGGTGACGCGCGAGCCCGCGCCGTGGCCCGCGGTGACTCCTCGCGCGACAAGCACGGTTGCCCGGCTCGCTGGGAAAGCTTAGGATCGCGGCGATCCGGCGGAGCCAAAGTCATGTCGCTCGCTTGCACCAAGGCCTGACATGCGCATAACGATGGTCGGGACAGGTTACGTCGGCCTGGTCTCCGGAGCCTGCTTTGCCGATTTCGGCCATCAGGTCATCTGTGTCGACAAGAACGCCGACAAGATCGCGGCGCTCCATCGCGGTGAGATTCCGATCTTCGAGCCGGACCTCGACCGCCTGGTGGCGACCAATGTCCGCGCCGGCCGCCTGACCTTCTCGACCGAGCTCGCCGACCCCGTCAGCAAGTCGGACGCGGTGTTCATCGCGGTCGGAACGCCCTCGCGGCGCGGCGACGGCCATGCCGACCTCAGCTATGTCTACGCCGCCGCGCGCGAGATCGCGGCGAACCTCAAGGATTTCACCGTCGTGATCACCAAGTCGACGGTGCCGGTCGGCACCGGCGACGAGGTCGAGCGGCTGATCCGCGAGGCCAATCCCGCGGCCGACGTCGCGGTCGCATCCAATCCGGAATTTCTGCGCGAGGGCGCCGCGATCCGCGACTTCAAGCACCCCGATCGTATCGTCGCCGGCACCGACGACGAGCGCGCGCGCAAGTTGATCGCCGAAATCTATCGCCCGCTCTATCTCAACCGGGCGCCGGTGATGTTCACCGGGCGGCGCACCGCCGAGCTGATCAAATATGCGGCGAACGCCTTCCTCGCCACCAAGATCACCTTCATCAACGAGATCGCGGACCTCGCCGAGAAGGTCGGCGCCGACGTGCAGGAGATCGCGCGCGGCATCGGCCTCGACAACCGGATCGGCACCAAGTTCCTGCACGCCGGTCCCGGTTTCGGCGGATCGTGCTTCCCGAAGGACACCCGCGCCCTGATCAAGACCGCGCAGGATTACGAGGCGCCGGTCCGCATCGTCGAAGCGGTGATTGCGGTCAACGAGAACCGCAAGCGCGCGATGGCCCGCAAGGTCGCCGCCGTGTTCGGCGGATCGCTGCGCGGCAAGACCGTGGCGCTGCTCGGCCTGACCTTCAAGCCGAACACCGACGACATGCGCGAGTCGCCGTCGATTCCCTTGGTCACCGCGCTGCAGGATCTCGGCGCCACCATCAAGGCCTATGACCCCGAGGGCATGGAGCAGGCGCGCAGCGAGCTGTCCGACGTCAGCTATTGCGATGGCCCCTACGAATGCGCCAAGGACGCCGACGCGCTGGTGATCGTGACCGAATGGGAGCAGTTCCGCGCGCTCGACCTCGCGCGGCTGAAGCGGGAGATGGCCTGCCCCGTGATCGTCGACCTCCGCAACATCTACCGTCCGGACGAGGTCACCGGCCACGGTTTTCAGTACGAAAGCGTCGGCCGCCGCTCTCAGCCGCACATGTAACGAGCCCTTTAGACGCGGTGATACTCGCGATACCAGGCGACGAATTTCGCCACGCCGTCCTCGATCCTGGTCTGCGGCCGGAAGCCGATATCGCGCGCGAGGTCGGTGATGTCGGCGAAGGTTGCGGGCACGTCGCCCGGCTGCATCGGCAGCAGATTCTTCTCGGCTTGCCGGCCGAGCCCCTGCTCGAGCAGCCCGACCACGTGCATCAGCTCTTCCGGCTTGTTGTTGCCGATATTGTAGATCCGCCACGGCGCCTTGCTCGTGCCCGGATCGGGATGGTCGCCCGACCAGGCGGGATCGCCCTGCGGCGCACGGTCGAGCAAGCGGACCATCGCTTCGGCGACGTCGTCGACATAGGTGAAGTCGCGGCGCATGTTGCCGTTGTTGAACAGATTGATCGGCTGTCCCTTGGTGATGGCGTTCGCGAACAGATAGAGCGCCATGTCGGGCCGATACCACGGCCCGTACACGGTGAAGAAGCGCAGGCCGGTGGTCGGCAGCCGATACAGATGACTGTAGGAATGCGCCAGCAGCTCGTTAGCCCTCTTGGTCGCCGCATAGAGGCTGACCGGATGATCGACATTGTCGTGGACCGAGAACGGCAGCTTGGTGTTGGCGCCGTAGACCGACGAGGACGAGGCGAACAGCAAATGCCGGCACGCATTGTGCCGGCAGCCTTCCAGCACGTTGAGGAAGCCTTCCAGGTTGGAATCCGCATAAGCGTGCGGATTCTGCAGCGAATAGCGCACGCCGGCCTGCGCCGCGAGATGGACCACGACCTCAAAACGGTGGCGCTCGAACAATTCGCGCATCGCCGCCCGGTCGGCCAGATCGACCTGCAGGAAGCTGAAGCCGGACCCCTGATTGAGGCGATCGAGCCGCGCGCGCTTGAGCGCGGGATCGTAATAATCGTTGAGGTTGTCGATGCCGACCACCTTCTGCCCTGCCCGCAACAGATGCTCGACCAGGTGAAAACCGATGAAGCCGGCACACCCCGTGACCAGCAGATTGCCTTGAATCGCTAAGCCTTGGATCGCCATATCTCTGCTCGCACCCTCGTCTGCAGGCTCGCGACCGCCACCGACACGCGGGGTCGCGCGAAGCGCACCTGCGCATCAATATGGCGGACGAAGGACGCGGACTTGGTAATCGGGCGGCGCGGCCGGTTCAAGGCTTGAAATCGGGAAACCGGTTCAGCACCGCGGCTTTCATGAACTTGAAATGCGAAATTTCGGTCGCCAATTCCTTCAGGCGGCGCTGCCCGTTCAGGATCTCCTTGTCGAAGAGATCCTGGTGGTAGTTGTCGAGCGCCTCACGCTCCAGATATTCGTCGGTGCCGTTGCCAAGGGTCACGGCCGCGCGGGCCAGCACGTCCTCGACCCGGCGACTGAGCCCGGCCTGCTCGCTTTCCGCCGCCTCAAGAGCCGCGTCGATCGCAGCCATGATCGAGCCGATCCGGCCGCGGTCGGTCTCGGCATCCCGCTCCGGCGAGCGCGCCTTGAAGGCCTCGCCGCCAAGCCGCGACTTGACGAGGTTTTGCGCGCGGGACTGCAAAAACAGCTGAAACATCTGGGCAAAATCCGATTCAGGCCTGGTCGGTCTGCGCTTTCCAAAATCACCCGGCCTTAGTTAAGGACTGGTAAATTCCGCTCCCGGCGCCCGCGCAGATCGGCGATCCATCGGAGCCAGGCCACGTCGTGCTTGCCGTACAGTTCGCGCCACCGCCGTTCCGGGTTCGACAGCGGCTGATCGGGCCCCGCGCCATCCCGCTGCAGCACCTGGAAGCTGGCCTCGAGCCGTTCGAATTCCGAGGTCTCCTCACGGGAGAGGCCGACCAGAACACGGTGGCCATTGCCGTCGACGACATAACGCCTGGGCGCGTTGCTGGCCGGATCACTCATCGTGCGACACCTCTCGTGCGACCGAGGCTGCGTTCCGCGATCATGCGTCAGGCCACGCTAGTGGTCAAACCTGCGCTCGCCCCGCATGATCCTCTCGTTCTCGTCCAGATAGTAGCGGTGCAATTTGCCCAGGATCAGGACAATTGCACCAGCCAGGATCACGATCAGCACGGTATGCAAGCAACTCACTCCACCGAACACTACACAACCTTGACGCGCGCTGACGTGGCTTACTCGTTGGCTCAATCCGCTCGATCAGCAAGTGTCATGCCAATCGCACTTCACCGACGAGTTCGATCCATTCGATCTAGAACGCGCGCCGCGGATGGCCGAACGTGCTGCTCTTGGCGTTCGGCTTCGGCGCGCCGCCCGACGACATCTGATACGGCGCATACATCTGGTAGTGGGCACGGCGCTTCTGGGAGCGCAAGGCACGCATCCAATAGCCGGCGAAGAATCCCGCAGCAAACGCTGCTGCAAGGGTGAGGAGAGCAGTAGCCATCGCAGTTGTCCCGGTTCGGAATTTTAGTTTGTTGAACTTAGAGTCCGAAGATGTGACCACATGATGGTTCGGCGCGCCGAAAGATTGTTCATCGGTTGAATTTATTGTGCAACCGAGCGCTGCAAAAGTGATCAATGCCAATTGATGCCGATTCTCAGGAAAAGAACCAGAGAACGAATCTAACAAACATCGAACTCAGCAGATAAATCCATCCCACCATCGCGAGCACCGTCAGCGCGACGAAAGCGCCGGAAAGCCCCTTCTCCTTGAACCGCAACAGCAGCGACATCTTTTCCGGTTGAGACGACATGGTGAAGCTCGGGTGCAACGATTCGGGTGTCCTATCAGTCAAATCCGATAGTCTCGTGACGCAATTGTGCGCAAGCCGGTCCGCTTCGAGTTGCGAGTCGGAAAAGCAAAATCGATCTCGACGCTAGCGTTGAGAAACAGCCCCTCGAAGAAATCTGCAATTCAACCTGACTGATCGTGGTTACCGGAGAGACGGAGCTGATGCTTCGACCAGCTAGCAGCGATCATTCCGAGGCAGTGTGAGCGCGTCCACACCTCAGCAGGCTTAAGCGCACTGCGTGTTGGAATGCGCGACATGTGCAACCGGAATCTCACCTCGGCAACGAACGGCGACATCGCACATGCTGCGGCGGGCGGGCGCGGTCCGGCCTGACGCACGCAGCGCGCCCCGGCGGGGCCCACGGGCGGCGGCAAATCCGGCCAATAGCCCCTTCCGCAGGTAAAATCTGTGCTAGAGCTTAGGCTTGTGGCAACCCTCAATCCTGAGGCGAGAGGTGAGATGAAGGGGATAATTCTTGCGGGCGGAACCGGGACACGGCTCTACCCCGTGACCACGGTGGTCTCCAAGCAATTGCTGCCGGTGTTCGACAAGCCGATGATCTACTATCCGCTGTCGACGCTGATGCTCGCGGGAATCAAGGATATCCTGATCATCACCACGCCGGAGGATCAGCACCTGTTCCGCCGGCTGCTCGGCGAAGGCAGCGAGATCGGCCTCAAATTCTCCTATGCGGCGCAGGAGCGGCCACGCGGCCTCGCCGACGCCTTCGTGGTCGGGCGCGAGTTCGTCGGCGACGACAGCGTCGCCCTGATCCTGGGCGACAACATCTTTTATGGTCACGGGCTGGGCGACAAGCTGAAGCGGGCCGGCGACCGGGCCAAGGGCGCGACGATCTTCGGCTACACCGTGTCCTCGCCGCAGAGCTACGGCGTCGTCGAGCTCGACGCGCGGGGCCGGCCGATCTCGATCGAGGAGAAGCCCGTCCATCCGAAATCGGATGTCGCGGTGACCGGGCTGTATTTCTACGACAACACCATCCTCGATATCGCGGCCTCGGTGAAACCGTCGGTGCGCGGCGAAGTCGAGATCACCGACGTCAACCGCGTCTACCTGGAACGCGGCGAGCTCTCGGTCGAGATGCTCCATCGCGGCTTCGCCTGGCTCGACACCGGCACGCACGCCTCGCTGGTCGAGGCCAGCCATTTCGTCCAGATCCTGGAGCAGCGGCAGGGCTTGCGCATTGCCTGCATCGAGGAGATCGCGCTGCGGATGGGAAACATCACGCTCGATCAATTCCACGATCTGGCGCAGCGATCGGCCAAGAGCAGCTATGGCGAATATCTGCTCTCAGTCTATCACAGTTTCGCGAAGTCGCAGCGATAGCTCGGGCATGAGCCAGAACCGATCAACGATCTTCGTGACGGGCGGAGCCGGCTTCATCGGTTCCGCCGTGATCAGGCATTTTCTCGACACCACCGATGTTGCGATCGTCAACATCGACAAGCTGACCTATGCATCCAGCCTGGATTCGATTCCGCAGGCCGCTGCGCAATCGGCGCGCTATGCGCTTGCCACAACCGACATCTGCGACGCCGCGGCGCTGCAGGCGCTGTTTGCCCGCTACCGGCCGCAGGCCGTGATCCATCTCGCCGCCGAAAGCCATGTCGACCGCTCGATCGACGGTCCGCAGGCGTTCATCACCACCAATATCAACGGCACCTTCACGCTGCTGCAGGAGGCGCTGCGCCACTGGCGCGCGCTGACGCCGGCGGAGCGCAGATCGTTCCGCCTGCTGCATGTCTCCACCGACGAGGTGTTCGGCTCGCTCGGCCCGGAGGGTGCGTTCACGGAACAGAGCCCCTACGCGCCGAACTCGCCCTATTCCGCCAGCAAGGCCGCATCGGATCATCTGGTGCGCGCCTGGTGCGAAACCTACGAGCTGCCCTGCCTGATCTCGAACTGCTCCAACAACTACGGGCCATACCAGTTTCCGGAGAAGCTGATCCCGCACATGATCATCAAGGCGCTCGCCGAGGAACCGCTTCCGGTCTATGGCGACGGCCAGAACATCCGCGACTGGCTCTATGTCGAGGATCATGCCCGCGCGCTGCACACCATCCTCGCGCATGGGCGGATCGGCGAGACCTACAATGTCGGCGGCCGCAACGAGCGGACCAATCTCAATGTCGTCGAGACCCTGTGCGGGCTGCTCGACCGCCAGCAACCGTCAGACCACGGCGCTCGGAGCCGGCTGATCTCGTTCGTGACTGACCGCCCCGGCCACGACCGCCGCTATGCTATCGACGCCACGAAGCTCGAACGCGAGCTGGGCTGGCGTGCGACCGAGAACTTTGACAGCGGGCTCGACAAGACTGTCCGCTGGTATCTCGCCAACAGGCCTTGGTGGCAGTCGATCCAGAACTCCGGCTATGAAGCGAAACGCCTCGGGCTTGCGGCGCCGGATCGGCGATCCGGGGCCTGAAAATCCGGCCACCCAGCCGACCAGGCCCCCTCACAGAAGGGCCTGCAGCTGGCGTCGGCCGCTCCGCTACATGCGGAAGAACGAGAACCAGATCACGCCGAAGATCAGGACGGCGAGGCTGGTCGAAGCCGTGAGCAGCGCGAGAACCGAAGGGCCCGGCTCGGCCTGACGCGCTTCGGTCGGGGTTTCGATGGTCTGGCCGTGTCGTTCCATAGCCATGGGGGATTTCTCCGCTTAAGTGCCTGTTATTCCGGGCAATTGCCCGCTCCCCTTGAAACAGCCAACGCACCATCCGGTGCGATGTTCCGGCTCCACAGACCCTCCTCGCCGGCATGGCGCGCTTGCGTCAAACGGGCGCAGCACCAAACCACGGTTAACGCCGTTGCGAGATTCACCGGGCCCCGTTGTTTCAAACTGGGGTTCCCGGTGTTATCCTTGACCGTTCCGTCGGTTGCGTAATCGGAGTTTTGCCATGGCCCCCCGCGCCAACTGGAAGGGCTTTTTGCGCCTTTCGCTCGTGACCTGCCCGGTTGCCCTGTACCCTGCGACGTCGGACACCGAAAAGGTCTCGTTCAACCAGATCAACCGCAAGACCGGCCACCGCATCAAATACGCCAAGGTCGACGCGGAGACCGGCGAGGAAGTGGCCTCCGAAGACATCATGAAGGGCTACAAGGTCGACACCGACAGCTACATCGAGGTCACCAAGGAAGAGCTCGACGACATCGCGCTGGAATCGACCCGCACCATCGAGATCGACGAGTTCGTGCCGCGCTCCGAGATCGACAGCCGCTATCTGATCCGCCCGTATTATCTCGTTCCCGACGGCAAGGTCGGCCACGACGCCTTCGCGGTGATCCGCGAGACCATCCGCAGCCTGAACAAGGTCGCGATTGGCCGCGTGGTGCTGACCAACCGCGAGCACATCATCGCGCTCGAGCCGCTCGACAACGGGCTGATGGGCACGCTGCTGCGCTATCCCTACGAGGTGCGCAGCGAGAAGGAATATTTCGACGACATCCAGGACGTAAAGATCACCAAGGACATGCTGGATCTCGCCAAGCACATCGTCGAGCAGAAGTCGGCCGAGTTCGATCCGGAGGAGTTCGAGGACCGCTATGAAGAGGCGCTGATCGAGCTGATCAACCAGAAGCGCAACGGCATCAAGGTGACCAAGCCCGCGGCGAAGGCCAGCGGCAACGTCATCAACCTGATGGACGCGCTGAAGAAGAGCCTCGCCAACGAGAAAGAGGCGGCGCCCGCCGCCAAGGCGGCCAAGGGCAAGAAGCCGAAGAAGCGCGCCGAGGGCCAGCGCGAAATGCTGCTGCCGATCTCGGGCAGCGGCAAGCGCGAGCCCAAGGAGGCCGCAAAACCTGAGCCGAAGAAGGCCGAGAAGCCGGCACGCGCGCAAGGCACCGCTGCGCGGAAGAAGGCGGGTTGATCGGAGCCCGCGGCGGCAAACCATGATCGCGATTTGCCGTTTCTAAAATGCCCTGGTCGACGCCCTTCGACGAACCGATCGCGCTGCAGCGCGGCAGCCTCGTGACGCTGCAGCAGGCGGCCGACTACATCATGAAACTGCCCGAGGACGCCCAGCAGGAACCGCGCTGGCAGATCGCGGTCGAGCACCTGATCAACGCGGCCGAAACCGGCGGCGGCTGGCTGATGTTCGCGCGCATCGCAATGCTGCGCGCGCTGAACGGCGACGACGACGATTAGCCTACTCGTATTGCGCTTGAACAGCCGCGCTTACTTCAGCGCCGAGCTGTAGGATTGGAAGCGGCCGGCCACGTTGAGGCCGATGCCATTGACCACGGCGACGATCACGATGCTGATGCCGCCTGCAATGACCGCATATTCGATGGCGGTTGCAGCGCCCTCATCGCGCAAGAATCCTGCAAGCAACGCACGCATGAAAAGCTCCTGTCGACGCCTGCGGTTTTCGCTCGCGCCGTAGAAATATTCCAGCAAAACTAGGTCACATTGGTTGACGCCCCATTGATGGACAGGATGAACGATCGCTTAACGGTTGTACGGAATCACGTCACATCCTTCATGCTCCGGCCACATTCACCCAAGCCTTCTCAGCAATTCGCCCGCATCCTTGAGGTCCGGCAGATCGACGCCGTCCTGAAATCCGCGATAGACCGAAAGCAGAACCGTTCTGGCCTCTTTATTGCGATTTTCCGAATTCCGCAGATTTGCCAGATCGTATGCGGCGCGCAATTCCCATAATTTGGCGTCCTGACTTCGTGCGCAACTCTGTGCGGCCTGGAAGCAGCTTTCCGCCTGCAGGCGGTTGTTAGGAGCCAGCTTCAGCAATATCTCGCCCCGTATTCTGTGCGCTTCGGCGGCCCACCAGCAGTCACCGGTTCGATCCACCTCCTTGATGGCCTCATCCGCGCAGTCCAGCGCGCGATCCCTGTCACCCGTCGCGGCATAGGCCTTGGCGAGGCAAGAAAGATTGAAGCCACTCTGGAAATTCGCCCCTGTCTTTCGATGCGCGGCGAGCGCCTGCTCCATCAAGACAATCCCGTCCCCGACGTTCCCGCTTTCGATAAAGGTGACGGCTCTCAGAATGTTGGCCCGCGAGACGTGATAGGGACTGCGCTGCTCGGTCGCGATTGCGAGGCCTTCATCGATGGCCGCGATTGCAGCCCTCGGATCGCGTGTATGAATGCGAAACCGGGCCTCCGCCAGCAGGGCTGACACCAGTGTGAAGGGATGCGAGCGGCTTCGCGCATCCTTGATGGCGGCCGCGATCGCGTCAGTCGCCCGCTCGATCTCGCCGAGATACAGATAGGCCAGGCTAAGCCAAATCAACGAAAATGACTGGATATGATGGCTAAGCATGCCGATGGGACGGCAGGCCGTTTCGTCGTAGCGCGAAAGGGCTTTCTCGAGATGAAATACCGCGTCCCTGAACCTGCCGATATGCAGGCAGGCAGTTCCGGACAGATGATGCACGATCGTGGCGCCCAATCGATCGTTCTGCCTTTGCAGATACGGCTCGAGAAGACGCAGGCTTTCCATCGACTCCGACCGCATCAAACGGTAATTGAACAGCCCCCAAAGTGCGCGCAGGCCCTCAAGCGGATGAATGGATTCATCGATGAGCTCGCGCGCTTTCAACAAGGCGGCTGCGACTTCGGGCGAGGCGAATCCCCTGGTCTGGATCAGGGTGTCGCCCAGCGCGTTCTGCACCCGGCCCTCGAGTTGGCGACGCGTCGCGTCGTCCTTGATCTGCGAAAGCAGGCCCATTGCCCGTTCCACGTGCGCATGCGCCTCCGCAGCGGCTGACCGATCAAGCGACATCCGGGCGGACCTCAGCCAAAACCCGATAGCCTTCACGAAAGCGCCGGCCTCGGTGCAGTGATGGGCGAGCACGTCCGGATTGCGCTCCAGCATTTCGCGTGCTTCGTCTTCAAAGACCTCTACGATGCGAGCGTGCACCTGCTGTCGTTGACCCTTGAGCATGGTGGCATAGGCCGCCTCCTGCACCAGCGCGTGCTTGAACGTATACATTGCGTGCGGAGCCGTGCCGCGCCGTCGTACCAACTCGGACGCGACAAGCTGGTCGAGCATGGGATTCAGTTCCGCATCGCTCAAGTTGCAGACGGCTCGAAGCAACGGATAGGAGAACTCGCGTCCCAGTGCCGCTCCGGCCTGCACGACCGTGCGCAGATGTGACAGCCGATCCAGCCGGGCCACCAGAGAGGCCTGCAGCGTGCCAGGCACGGAGAGAACCGGCGATCCTTCCGCGAGAACGTAAGCGCCATCCTGTTCACGCACGATGTTGCTCTCCAGGACGGACTTGGTCATCTCCTCGACAAACAGGGGTATGCCATCGGTTCGCGAAATGATCTGTTCAAGCAGGCACGATGGAAGTTCTGCTTTCGCCACGCTGCGAATGAGAGCCGCGTTGTCGCGACGGCCGAGCTTGTTCAGCGTCAGGACCGTCACATGTGACTGACCGAGCCAGGGCGGAGCAAATTCCGGCCGGTAGGTCACGATCAGCAGAACGGGAAGCGTGCGGATGCGATCAACGAGAATATCGAACAGTTCGAGACTTGTGGGATCTATCCAATGCGCGTCCTCGAATTCGATGAGTATCGGCTTGCCGGCCGCAAGGCTCGCGATCCGCTCGATGAATCGCTCTATGATCAGCTCCTTTCGCCGCTGAGGACTTGTCGAGAGAAACGGAGATTCGGCATGCCTTCCGAGGCAGAGCAGGTCGGCAAACAACGCGGCGTCATTGCCTGGCCCTTGCAGCAAGGCGCCGAACAGCGCCTCCAGCTTCTCGAACTTGACGGCGTCGTCATCGCCGGCCGCGAAGCCGGCCGCATGTTCGAGCTCACCGATGACCGGATGCAGCGCGGTGCGGGTTCGATGCGGCGAGCATTGAAAGCGCAGACAATGGTGCGCGCCGCTCTTGAGAGTCTCGCGGAGGGCGAAAACGAGGCGGGATTTTCCGATGCCGGGCTCTCCATAGATCAGCACGACCCGACCTTCGCCTGTCCTGGCCTGTCGCCAGCGCCGCTGCAGGAGCACCAGTTCCTCCTGGCGCCCGAGCAGCTTGAGGGGTTTGGAATGCAGGGCTTCGAAGCGGCTTGCGGTGGCGCTTTCACCAAGCACCCGCCAGGTCTTGATCGGCTCGACGCTGGACCTCACACTTTCCGGCTCGCCATAGTTGAAGAGGTCGCCGAGCAGGCGGTGCACGCCGGCTGAGATCACCAGCGTGCCGGGTGCGGCGCACGCCGCAAGTTCAGCTGCCAGCGGGAGTGCACCACCGATTGCCGTATGATCGGCCGTAAATCCGAGGTCATGAAAATCACCGACGACGGCAAGGCCGGCTGCAACACCGACGCGCAGCTGCGGCGATTTTTGCGGTAGCTTGCCGACCGTTCCGACGGACTTGATTGCTGCCAGTCCCGCGAGCACTGCCCGTTCTGCGTCATCTTCGCGGGCACGCGGATAGCCGAAATAGACCACGATCTCGTCGCCCAGCGACTTGGCGATAAAGCCGTCATGGGCGGCGATGACTTCCTTGATTTTGCCATGGCACGCCGATACCGGTTCCAGCAGGCTCTCCGGATCCCGGCTTGAGCGAAAATCGATGTCGGCCAGTTTGCAGACCATGACCGACAGTTGCCGGCGTTCAGGCCCGCTCGCGTCGTTGAGCGGCTGTTTCGCTCCGTCCGTGCCGTCCGTGACCAGGTCGATCTTCGGATCCCCGCATCGCTCCTGTACCTCGCCGACGAAGCGAAATCCCTTGCGGGCAAAGGTACGGACAAGGTCCTGCCGCTCGCCGCTGTCGCCGATGGCGGAACGGACGGCCGCGATTTGACTGCTGAGCGTGGATTCCGAAACGATGCGGCCATTCCACACCGCAGCAAGCAGGCCGTCCTTGCTGACGACACGTTGACGGTTTTGAATGAGATGGAGCAACAGGTCGAAGGTTTGCGGCTCTGTTCCGACGAGAACGGTGCCGCGCCGCAATTCCCGGCAATCGGTATCTAAAACAAAATCCCCAAAAACATAGATCATTGAAATTGACCGGGGTGCGCTTTGCAAACAAAACCAGCGAATTCCCAAGGCAAAGCCAAGCCTATCCCAAAGACGGGCGCGTTCCCACGGGTTTAAATGACCCCTCCCCCAAGCATGGAGGTGGCCGATGGACGCACTTCTCACCGCAATAGCGATCTGGATTTCGACCAACTACGGGCTTCCCGCCGATTTCGAGCATCCACGCATCGAGCGCGCCCCCTCGGTTGCAATGGCAGGGTTGCGAGAGAAAGGTCTCGTTTCACCGTTGCAGCGCGAAGCGTCCATCCTCGAGACCCAGGATGGTCCTCCGACACCGCGCGACGTCATCGCGGTGTACAACGATCGGACAAGGACGATCCATCTTTTGGACCGATGGTCCGGCCGTACGCCGGCAGAGCTGTCGGTTCTCGTTCACGAGATGGTTCATCATCTGCAGAACGAGGCCGGCGCCGCGTACGAATGCCCGGCGGAGCGCGAGAAGCTCGCCTATCAGGCGCAGGACAAGTGGCTGAGCCTGTTCGGCACAAGTCTCGAGAATGAGTTCAAGATTGATGGATTTACGCTGCTGATTTCAACGTCGTGCGCAATGTCAATGGGACTTCATTAGCAGAAGGCGACCGCTTGGCTCCTCCTGACCGGAGCTGCGCTGTGGTTGCTGGTCGACGGGCCTGCTCCCCTCTGACCGCGTCGTTCCGTCGGGACAGCAAGGGCGCCGGCCCCGCCATCGCTCGCAAACGCATATCAGAACTACCTGATCCGGCCCCGGCTGCGCTTTACCGAGCCTGCAAAATCCTGTTCCCTTGGCAGACAGGACGACAACGAGGCCGGACCAAACCGGCCGCATCCAGGGGAGACCGTCATGAAGCTCGGCACCGCGATCGCGGAAATCATGAAGCGCGAGGGCATCGAGATCCTCACCGGCTATCCGGTCAACCACCTGATCGAATACGCCGCCAATGCCGATATCCGCCCGGTCATGGTGCGCCAGGAGCGCATCGGGGTGCACATGGCGGACGCGATCTCCCGCGTCACCTCGGGCCGGAGCATCGGCGCCTTCTGCATGCAGCACGGCCCCGGCGCCGAGAATGCGATGGGCGGCGTCGCGCAGTGCTACGGCGAATCCGTACCCGTCCTGGTGCTGCCGATGGGCTATGCGCGCCGGCTCGCCAACATCGACCCGAACTTCAATTCCAGCCAGGCGATGAAGGCGTTTTCGAAGTCGTCGGAGCCGATCAATATCGCGGCCGAAGTCTGCAACATCTTCCGGCGGGCGTTCACGAAACTGAAGAACGGCCGCGGCGGGCCGGTGATCGTGGAAATCCCCGCCGACATGTGGAACGAGGAGGTGCCGGAACCGCTGAACTACACGCCGGTGCTGCGCACCCGCTACGGTGCCGACCCGGTGCATGTGAAGGAGGCCGCCGCGCTTCTCGTCAATGCAAAGCGCCCGGTGATCTATGCCGGTCAGGGCGTGCACTATGCGCAGGCCTGGCCGCAACTGAAGCGGCTCGCCGAGCGGCTCGCAATCCCGGTCACGACCAGCCTCGGCGGCAAGTCGTCCTTCCCGGAGACGCATCCGCTGTCGCTCGGCTCCGGCGGCCTCGCGGTGCCGCGCGCGGTGCCGAAATTTCTCGGCGACGCCGACGTGATCTTCGGCATCGGCTGCTCCTTCACCGAGACCTCGTTCGGCATCGCGATGCCGAAGGGCAAGACCATCATCCACGCGACGCTCGATCCGAACCACATCAACAAGGATGTCGAGGCCAAGATCGGCCTCGTCGGCGACGCCGGCCTGGTGCTCGATGCCCTGCTGGAGGAGATCGGCAAGACCGTGACCTCCGACCGCAAAGCCAGCGCGGTCGCCGAGGAGATTGCGGCGTCACACAAGGAGTGGCTCGCAAAGTGGATGCCGAAGCTGACGCACAACGAGGCGCCGCTCAATCCCTACCGCGTGCTGTGGGACCTGCAGCACACCGTCGACATCCACAACACCATCATCACCCATGACGCCGGCAGCCCGCGCGACCAGCTCTCGCCGTTCTGGAAATCGGTCGAGCCGCTGTCCTACATCGGCTGGGGCAAGACCACGCAGCTCGGCTACGGCTTGGGATTGGCGATGGGCGCCAAGCTGGCCAAGCCGGACAAGCTTTGCATCAACGTCTGGGGCGATGCCGCGATCGGATTCACAGGAATGGATTTCGAGACCGCGGTGCGCGAGCGCATCCCGATCATGTCGATCCTGCTCAACAATTTCTCGATGGCGATCGAATTGAAGGTGATGCCGATCTCGACCGAGAAATACCGCTCGACCGATATCTCCGGCGACTACGCCGCAATGGCCCGCGCCTTCGGCGGCTATGGCGAGCGGGTGACCAAACCGGAAGACATCATCCCCGCGATCAAGCGCGGCATCCAGAAGACCAGGGAAGGCGTGCCGGTGCTGCTGGAGTTCATCACCAGCAAGGAGACGGAAGTCTCGCGGCCGGGGACGTGAGACTGGCCGCATCGGTGCTCTGCTCCCTCGCCCCGCTCTTGCGGGGAGAGGATTGGGGTGAGGGGCTGTCTCCGCAACGTCGGTGAGCGACGGACTGATGGTGAGTCCCCCTCACCCGGATCGCATCTGGCGATGCGATCCGACCTCTCCCCGCAAGCGGGGCGAGGTAAGAGGAGTTCCCGTAGCCCGGATGAAGCGGAGCGCAATCCGGGAATCGCGCTATCCGGCGATAGCGGTCCCCGGATTTCGCTCCGCTTCATCCGGGCTACAGGTACTTGATTTGACCTTGCCCGAACGGGCAAGCTCCCTGCGTCAGGCAGGAGGGAGAGATGGCGCGCATCCTGGTGCTGGGAGCCGGCTTTGCCGGGCTGTGGGCCGCGCTCGGCGCGGCGCGCAAGCGCGACGAAATCGGCGCGCGGGCTGATGATACCGAGATCCTGGTCGTCGATCGCAACGCCTATCACAACATCCGGGTGCGCAATTACGAGGTCGATCTCAGCGACGTCGCGCTGCCGCTGGCCGGCCTGCTCGATCCCGTCGGCGTCAGCCACATCGTGGCCGAGGTCGAGGCGATCGATCCGGTGACGCGGCAGGTCACGGTGAGGAAAGGCGCCAGCACGGAGGCGCTCAGCTACGACCGGCTGGTGCTGACGACCGGCAGCGAGCTGGTGCGCCCCGCCATTCCAGGCCTCGCCATCCATGGCTTCGATGTCGATACCTATGACGCCGCGATCGAACTTGAAAAACACCTCGCGGCGCTTGGCAAGCAGCCGCCATCGCCGGCGCGTTCGACGGTGGTTGTCGTCGGCGCCGGCTTCACCGGGATCGAGGTCGCGACCGAGATGCCGGCCAGGCTTGCGCGCGCCGGCATCACCACTGACCGCCGCGTCATCCTGATCGATCCCAACCCGGTTGTCGGCGCGACTTTTGGCGCGCACGGACGCCCCGTGATCAACGAGGCGCTGTCGGCGCTCGGCGTCGAGACGCGGCTCGGCGTCAGGGTCAACGCGGTCGATGCCGGCAGCATCACGCTTGATACGGGCGACATCATTGCGACCCAAACCGTGGTCTGGTGCGCCGGCATGCGCGCCAGTCCGCTCGCCGCGACCCTTCCGGTGGAGCGCGACGGGCTCGGCCGCCTCGCCGTCGACCACTTCATGCGCGCCCAAGGTCTCGCGGGCGTGTTCGCCGCCGGCGACGTCGCGGCGTGCCTAATCGACGGCACGCATCCGACCGTGATGTCCTGCCAGTTCGCCCGGCCGATGGGCCGCTTCGCCGGCCACAATGTGGTCGCCGATCTCTTCGGCGAAAAACTGCTGCCGCTCACCATCGACTGGTATGTCACCGTGCTCGACCTCGGCGCCTGGGGCGCGCTCTACACCACCGGCTGGGACCGCGAGGTGCACACCACGGGCGCGGCAGCCAAGGTGACCAAGCAGACCATCAACCAGCAGCGCATCTATCCGCCGCGCGACGGCGACCGCGCCGCGCTGCTTGCCGCGGCCGCGCCGACGATCCAGGCCGCGCCGAAGACGAAGACCTAGCTTCCGTCGCGCGTAGTCTCTCCGCCGTCATTGCGAGGAGCGCAGCGACGAAGCAATCCATCTATCCCCGAGTGGAGTGACGGATTGCTTCGCTTCGCTCGCAATGACGGTGGTGAGGCTTTTCCTTACTGCGACAGCTTCACGAAGTTCGGAAACTTCATCTCGCCCTCGGCGATCGCCTTCGGCCAGACCGTGATCTGCTTGCCACCCTGCCACTGGAACACCAGGCCGGTCACCGCGCCCGGACCGGACTTGATGCCGTGGGTGAACTCGTCGCTCTTGCCGTAGAACTGGATCTTGCCGATCGTGCCTTCAAAATCGGTCTTCTCGAGCTCGGCGACCATCTTGTCCGGATCGGTCGAGCCGGCGCGCTGGATCGCTTCCGCGATGATGTAGACCTCGTCATAGGCGGTGTAGCCGGTATAGGCCGGCGGGGTGCCGAACTTGGCCTTGAAGGCCGCCGCAAACGGTTTGGTCTTCGGCGTCACCGCGACGTCGGGCGTTGCGACCGCGAGCGACGGCACGCCCTCGGCGGCGGCGTTGGTGTCGGCCCAGAACGTCGGGCTGAGCGCCTGCGCACTGATGCCGAACATCGGGATCGGCACCTGCTGGTTCTTCCACTGCACCGTCGGCTGCACGCCGACATGGGAGATGCCGGTCACGATCACGTCGGGCTTGGCCGCCTCGATCTTGTTGAAGATCGGCGTGAAGTCGGTGGTATCGGGCGAGAAGCGGATGTGCTCAACCACCTTCAGCCCGGCCTTCGGCAGGCAGGCCTCGTAGCCGACGTCGAGCGGCTTGGTCCACGCCGCATCCTCGCTCATGATCGCCGCCGACTTGAACTTGAGCTTGTCGGCGAGCAGCTCCTTGGCGGCATCGCAGACCAGTTGCGCCTGCGCGGCCGAGGTCAGGTAGCCGTGGAAGGTGTACTTGTTCTTCTCATAATCGTTGTGAATCGCCTTGGTGATCTCGTTCGACGCGGCGCCGGGCGTGATCAGCGGCATCTTCAGCCGCGCCGCCCACGGCTCCAGCGCCAGCACCACCTCGCTGATGTAGCTTGCGATCACCGCCGAGACCTTGTCCTCGCTGACCGCGCGCTGAAACGCGCGCACTGAATCGGCCGACGACGACTTGTTGTCGTAGGTGACGATCTCGATCTTGCGGCCCATCACGCCGCCCTTGGCGTTGATCTCGTCGGCCGCGATCTGCGCGCCGCCCGGCGTCGCCGCGCCGGCGATCGACTGCACCTCGGCAATCACGCCGATCTTAATGGGATCCTTCGACTGCGCGTAGGCCGGCGCCGCGAGGCACAGCGCGAGCGCGGAGGCGAGCAGGCTCGCCCGGGCGGCGGTTGAATGGTTGGACATCATGATCTCCCTTGCTTTGCTTTGTTGTTAATCTTCCAACGTCAGAGAAAATCCTTGCCGGCCTCCGCGGCGAACCGGCCGGGATCGCCCTCCCACACGATCCGCGCGTGCTCCAGCACATAGACGCGGTCGGCATGGGGAAGCGCGAAGGTCACGTTCTGCTCGCCGAGCAGCACCGTGATCCTGGTGGTCTGCCGCAGCTTCTCCAGCGCCTTCGACAGCAGCTCGAGGATCACGGGCGCAAGCCCCAGCGTCGGCTCGTCGAGGATCAGGATCTGCGGCTGCATCATCAGCGCGCGGCCGATCGCCAGCATTTGCTGTTCGCCGCCGGACAGCGTCTGCGCCATCTGGCCCTGCCGCTCCTTCAGGATCGGGAACAGCTCGAACAGCCAGGCCAGCTGTTTGGCCCGCGCGGCGTCGTCGAGATGCTGGCCGCCAAGATCGAGATTTTCCCGCACCGTCATCTCGCCGAACAGCTCGCGCGATTCCGGGCACTGCACAAGGCCCGAGCGGGCGATCTTGGCGGGACCCGTGCCGCGCAGCTTCTGGCCGCCGCGGAGGATCTCGCCGGTGTACGGCAGGAAGCCGGAGATGGTGTTGAACAGCGTGGTCTTGCCGGCGCCGTTGAGCCCGACGATCGAGACGAACTCGCCCTCATGGACGTGGATCGAGACGTTCTCCAGCGCCTGCGCCTTGCCGTAATGCACGCTGACGTCATCGACCTGCAGCAGCGGCACCTTGTCCTTGAACGAGGTTTCGGGGCGCGCATGGGTCTCGATCGCGCCGCCGAGATAGACCCGCCGCACCGTCTCGTTCTTCATCACGTCCTCGGCGCGGCCGGTCGTGATCTCCTCGCCGAGATACATCGCGAGCACGCGGTCGACCAGCGCCGCGACGCTCTTGACGTTGTGGTCGACCAGCATCACCGCGCGGCCCTCGTCGCGGAAGCTGCGGATCAGCGCGGAGAAGGTGCCGACCTCGGCGCTGGTGAGGCCCGCAAACGGCTCGTCGACCAGCACCACCTTTGGATCGCGCGCAATGGCTTTCGCCAGCTCGAGCCGGCGCAGATCGGCGAACGGCAGTGTCGGCGGGCGGCGGTCCATCACCGCCCCGAGTCCGACGCGCTCGGCGATCCATTTGGCGCGCTCGGTCAGCGCCTTGTCGGGGAACAGCATGAACAGGCTGTCGGGCAGCAGCGCGACCATGATGTTCTCCAGCACGGTCTGCCGATTCAGCGGCCGCGAATGCTGGAACACCATGCCAAAGCCCTTGCGCGCGATCTTGTGCGCCGGAAGGCCGGCGACATTCTCGCCCTCGAACAGCACTTCGCCTGCAGTCGGGCGCTCGATGCCCATCACGCTCTTCATCGCGGTCGACTTGCCGGAGCCGTTCGGCCCGATCAGGCCGAGAATCTCGCCGGGATGCAGCTCGAAGGAGAGATTCTTCACGGCAGTGAGACCGCCAAATCTCTTGGTGAGGCCGCGAACGCTGAGGGTTGCAGTGGTCACAGTCTGGTCCATCAGGAGCGCGCCTCGCGTGACAGGGCCGCTCCGAGGAAACCGCCGGGAAAGAACAGGACGACGAGCAGCGCCACCGCCGAGACGATGAAGGTGGCAAGCTCGCCGGTCGGACGCAGAAATTCGCCGGCGACGATCAGGAAGATCGCCCCCAGCGCCGCGCCGAGCACGGTGCGCCGGCCGCCGAGCACGGCGGAGACGATCACGTTGACGCCGACCGCGACGTCGACGACGGTGCCGACCGAGGCGGTGCCGAAGTAGAACACCAGGAGCGCGCCCGACAATCCCGAGAAGAACGCGCTGACGATGAACGCCGCGAGCTTGTGCTTGACGATGTTGAAGCCGAGCGCGCCGGCCTGCACCGGATCCTGCCCGCTCGCCTGCAGCACCAGGCCGACCGGCGATTGCGACAGCCCGTAGAGGATCGCGGCGCTGATGGTCATGAAGCCGAGCGCGATCCAGTAGTTGGCGCCGGCATTGATGGTGATGACGTCGGGGATGGTCAGCCCGATCTCGCCGCCGGTGAGATCTGCGAACACGACGACAAAATTCTGCAGCATCAAGACCGCGACCAGCGTGGTGAGGCCGAAATACGGCCCCCTCACCCGCAGCGCCGGCAGCGCGAGGACAAAACCCGCGACCACCGAGGCCAGCGCACCGAGCAGGATGCAGAGATAGACCGACCAGCCGAACTGGTTGTTGAGGATGCCGGCTGTGTAGGCGCCGGTGCCGATCAAAAAGGTCGGCCCGAAATTGACCTCGCCGGCGAAGCCGAACAGCAAGTCCCAGGCCATCGCGAACACGCCGAAATAGAACGCGACGGTGAGGAGCCCGAGGACATAGCCCGAAACGTAGAGCGGCAGCGTCGCGGCGATGACGACGCAGGCCAGCGAAATGAAGAACAGCCGCGAGGTGAAGAACGTGGCCATCTCAGCGCCTCCCGAGCAGGCCCTGCGGCCGGATATACATCACGAACACCAGCAGCAGCAGCGCCGGAATGGTGCGATAGGCCGGCGAGATCAGGTAGGCGGTCAGGGTCTCGAGATAGCCGACCACGAAGGCTGCGATCAGCGAGCCGGACACGCTGCCGAGGCCCCCCAGCACCACGATCGAGAATGCGCTCGCGGTGAGCGGCCCGACGCTGTAGGAGCTGACGCCGAGGAACATGCCGAGCAGCACGCCGGCGATGCCGGCGAGGATGCCGTAGATCGCCCACACCACGATGTAGATCTGGGTGAGCTCGAGCCCGAGCAAGGTGACGCCGCGCGGGTTCATCGAGGCCGCCAGCACCGCCTTGCCGGTGCGGGTGCGGTTCACCAAAAGCCACAACAGACCGATCACGAGGCAGCACACCAGCGCGGTGAAGATATTGTTGCGCGGTGTGCGGTTGCCGAAGATATCGACGACGCCCTCGACGATCGGCAGCACCGTCTTGGCGTTGTTGGTGAAGAAATAGGCGATCAGCTCCTGGATCATGATGCCCCACAGCAGGGTGCCGGTGAGGACGAAGATTTCCTTCTCCTCGTTGGGGATCCGCGTGGAATTCTGGATCGGCTTCACCACCGCGAAATAGGTCGCGAAGGAGACGACCAGCGCCACGCCGACACCGAACAGCGCGCCGCTGTAGATGTCGAGGTGCAGCACGCTGGCCGCGGCCCAGGCCGCCACCGCCGCGGCCACCATGATGGCACCGTGGGAGAGATTGAGGACGCCGGAGACCCCGAAGATCAGGGTGAAGCCGGTGGCGCCGAGGGCATAGAGGGCACTGATGGCAAAGCCATCGATCAGGATTTGTAACGCAAGCATCTCATACTGGCCGCGGCAGCGGCGCTGCCTGTTGTGGAGGACGCGGAACTGAACAGCGATGCTCCCGGGAGAGACCCGGGAGCACGACCATCAGTCAATTGGTGGTCGCCTTGACGAAGCTCGGGAACTTGAGCTCGGCCTTGGCCACTTCCTTCGGCCAGACCGCGACCTGCTTGCCGCCCTGCCACTGCAGCATCAGCCCGGTGATCAGGCCCTTGCCGTATTTGATCGAATGGGTGAACGGATCGTCCTTGCCGTAGAACTGGACGCGCCCGATGGTGCCTTCCCAATCGGTCTTTTCCAGCGCCGCGACCATCTTGTCGGCCTCGGCGGAGCCGGCGCGCTTCACTGCGTCGGCGATGTAGTAGACCTCGTCATAGGCGGTGTAGCCCGCATAGGACGGATAGTTGCCGAACCGCTTCTTGAAGGCTTCCGCGAACGGCACCGACTTCGGCGTCACCGCAACGTTCGGGCCCGACACGCCCTGATACAGCACGCCCTCGGCGGCGTCGTTGGTGTCCTTGCCAAAGGTCTCGTTGGTCGCCTGCGAGGAGATGCCGAACATCGGGATCGGCACCTGCTGGTTCTTCCACTGCACCGTCGGCTGCACGCCGACATGCGAGATGCCGGTGATGATGACGTCGGGCTTCGCCGCCTCGATCTTGTTGAAGATCGGCGTGAAGTCGGTGGTGTCGGGCGAGAAGCGGATGTGGTCGACGACCTTGAGCCCGATCTTCGGCAGGCACTCCTCGTAGCCGACGTCGAGCGGCTTGGTCCAGGCGGCGTCCTCGCTCATGATCACCGCGGTCTTCATGTGCTTCTGATCGACCAGGAGATCCTTGGCGGAATCGCACACCGACAGCGCCAGCGCCGCCGACGTCAGGTAGCCGTGGAAGGTGTACTTGTTCTTCTCGTAATCGGCGTGAACGCTCTTGCTGATCTCGTTGGAGGCGGCGCCCGGCGTCACGAACGGCGTCTTCAGCCGCGAGGCCCAGGGCTCCAGCGCCAGCACCACCTCGCTGATGTAGCTCGAAATGACGGCGTTGACCTTGTCCTCGTTCACCGCGCGCTGGAATGCGCGCACCGAATCCGCCGAGGACGAGTGATTGTCGTAGGTGACGATTTCGATCTTGCGGCCGTCGACGCCGCCCTTGGCGTTGATCTCATCGGCGGCGAGCTGCGCCGCCTGCGGGATCGAGGCGCCGGCGATCGCCTGGGCTTCGGCGATCACGCCGATCTTGAGTGTATCCGCGGCCAGCGCACCACTCGGGGCTGCCGCCATCAGGCCCAGAACAGCTACTCCCGCGAGTTGTTGCAACGCATGAAATGGCACTCGGGATGTTTTTCTCACCTTGTTTCACTCCTTCTTGTTCTTCGGCTGCTTCGAGCTCTGTTGGGCCCGCTTGGGCCTTTCTTTGGGGCGCGACTATAGCCGCGACAAAATGCGCAGCAAGTGAAACCACACGCAGATCGCCATGCGTTGATGGCAACTAAAGTAGTGGGTCGATGCCGACGGATTGAACAAGGAGTAGGCAGCACCGGACATATCGTGGGACGAGCTAGAATCGTTGGGCGGATGAACGAAGCGTAATCCGTCCCACGGAACGCGAGAGCAAGCACCGTAGGATGGTGGAGCGCAGCGATACCCATCATCTCACCGCGGACGCAATTGATGGGTTTTGCGGAGTTTATCATCGGGCCGCGCGCAGCGCGGACCCGTTGGCTCTACCCATCCTACAAGTGTGACGGACTGTGACTGCCCGACGGGCAAGTCAGCCCAAAAACCTGTCAATCCCCGCGCGCAAAAATATTTCGCTTTTTCGGAAGGGCAACTCGGTGTATGGTTCGCCCGTCTCACCCGATCGAGGGGCGCTGCGCATCGTCATAGTGTTGCGGTGAGATGCGGTGGACGCCGCGTGTGCCAGTGACGACAGCACGCGAGGCGGACGGTGAAGTCGTGCAGGCCTGACGCCCTAGTGGCAGGTGTCCTCTCGCAAAACGCGCAAGCGTTGTTGCGAAAGCGGTGACAAAAAAGCCCAGTCTCGCCGGGGAGAGCACGTATAAGCCGTAACCCATCGCGCAGGGAAAGCCGGGTTGTTTCCGGTTACACCTGTGGTCCTACCCCGGTGCTTTTTTGTTGCACCGGGCCCATGGGTGCAATCGGCACCCGGCTTTCCCTGCGCCCTCTGATCAAGGAGAGGGCGGAACGAAAGAGCAAAGCTCGGGCAATCCATGTCGCGAGATCGCGAAACTGCGCCCCCACCCACACCTGTCATCGCCCGGTTTAACCGGGCGATCCAGTACGCCGCGGCCTCTCGGCTCAATCACGACCGTCTCTGAAATGGATCACCAGCTGTTTGAGACGTGAACCCGCGCCAAGCGAATTTTGCGTCGCGGAAACGTGAATGTGCACACGCAAACGACCGCAATCGCACGACAATCACGGTCCCGTTCCGGCTTGCCCGGCGGCTATTTTTGGCGCTAAAGCCGCTGGCGCAGCATGGATTCCCAACTGGCGCGGGAGATTCGACGACCTCGGCCGGCCGGCTGTCAGCCGCCCATGACGTCGCACCCGCTCACGTTGCGGCGCCGAACAGACGATGAATGACCAGCCCATGGACGCCGATCTGAGGCGCAGGATCGACGAGCTCGAACAGCAACTGCAATGTGCGGTGGTCGAGACCGGCCGCGTGCAAGGCGACCTGGCGGCCGCGCGCGACCGCGAGGCCCAGGCGCTGGAATGGCAGACCGCGACGGCGGAGATCCTGAAGGTCATCGCCGCCTCGCCCTCCGACGCGCAGCCGGCATTCGAGGCGATCGCCTCGAACGCCAAGCGGTTGCTGCGCGGCTTCTCGGCCACCGTGCTCCGCTTCATCGGCGACGAGCTGCATCTGGTGGCGTACACGCCGACCAGCCCCGAGGCCGACGCCGGCCTGCGGGCCTCGTTCCCGCGCCACATCGCGGCGTTCCCGACCTTCGCGTTGGTCCGCGGCGGCGAGACCGTGCAATTCCCCGACAGCGAAGCCGACGAGGTTCCGGAGCCGAACAGGCGGCTGGCGCGGCTGCGCGGCTTTCGCAGCGTGCTGTTCACCCCGCTGATGAACCGCGGCACCGCGGTCGGCATGATCAGCATCACGCGCGCGGAGCCCGGCGCCTTTGCCGCCCACCACGTGCAATTGCTGCAGACCTTTGCCGACCAGGCCGTGATCGCGATCGAGAACGCGCGGCTGTTCAACGAAACGCGCGCGGCGCTGGAGCGGCAGACCGCGACCGCCGAGATCCTCAACGCCATCGCCAGTTCGCCGACCGATGTGCACCCGGTGTTCGACGCCATCTCCGAAAGCGCGCGGCGGCTGCTCGCCGGCCAGACCGCGCTGGTGACGCGCGTCGTCGGCGACATGCTGCATCTGGCGGCGTGCACGGCCGGAAGCCCGGAGGGCGACGCCGAAATCCGGATTTCGTTCCCCTCCCCGCTCAGCTCGCGCGCGATCCACAGCCGGGTCGCAGAGACCGGGAAGATCGCATTCCGCACCGATGTCGAAACCGAACCCGACGTTCCCCAGGCCGTGAAAGACATGGCCCGCGCCCGCGGCTATCGCAGCATCCTCGTGGTGCCGATGCTCCGCGAGGGCGTCGCAATCGGCACTATCGGCGTCTCGCGCGCCGAGCCGGGTGCGTTCCCTGAGGCCCAGATCAACCTGCTCAAGACCTTCGCCGATCAGGCCGTGATCGCGATCGAGAACGCGCGGCTGTTCGAGCAGTTGCAGGCGCGCACGGCCGAGCTCGCAAGATCGCTCGACGATCTGCGCGCCGCGCAGGACCGCCTGGTGCAGACCGAGAAGCTCGCCTCGCTCGGCCAGCTCACGGCCGGCATCGCGCACGAGATCAAGAACCCGCTCAACTTCGTCAACAATTTTGCCGCGCTCTCGGCCGAACTGACGGACGAGCTGAACGAGGTGCTCGCACCCGTCGCGCTCGCGGACAGCACCCGCGGCGAAATCGATGAGCTGACCGGGCTATTGAAGGGGAACCTGCAGAAGATCGTGCAGCACGGCAAGCGTGCCGATTCCATCGTCAAGAACATGCTGTTGCATTCGCGCAGCGGCAGCGGCGAGCACCGGCCGACCGACGTCAATGCGCTGGTCGAGGAAAGCCTCAACCTCGCCTATCACGGCGCGCGCGCCGAGAGGCCCCAGTTCAACGTCACGCTTGGGCGCGCGTTCGATCCCGAGGCCGGCGCGATCGAAGCGTTTCCGCAAGAGATCACGCGGGTGCTGCTCAATCTGATCTCCAACGGCTTCTATGCCGTGGAGAAGCGCTGCAGCCGGGGCGAGACCGGATTCGAGCCCACGGTGAGCGCCAGCACGCGAAGCCGCGGCGATTTCGTCGAGATCAGCATCCGCGACAACGGCGTCGGCATCCCGCCCGAGGTCAAGGACAAGATGTACAATCCGTTCTTCACGACCAAGCCGCCGGGCGAAGGCACGGGGCTCGGGCTCTCCATGAGTCACGACATCATCGTGAAGCAGCACGGCGGCAGGATCGATGTCGCGACCGAACCCGGAGAATTCACCGAGTTCACCATTCTGCTGCCGCGCAGAAGCAGTTTTTCCAACGGTACCAGGGGACAAACGTGAGTGTATTGGTTCTGGTGGTGGATGACGAGCCGGACATCGAGGTCCTGTTCCGGCAGCAATTCCGCCGCGACCTGCGCGCCCAGCGCTTCATGATGGATTTCGCCCATTCGGCGGCGCAGGCGCTCGGCCGAATCGGCGATACCGGCGAGCGAACGCTGATCCTTATCCTCTCCGACATCAACATGCCCGGGATGAGCGGGCTCGAGATGCTGCCGGAGGTGCGCTCCCGCCGGCCCGACGTTCCCGTCATCATGATCACCGCCTACGGCGATGCCGAAACGCGGCGCAAGGCGCTGGAGCACGGCGCCGAGGGCCTGCTGACGAAGCCGATCGATTTCGGTCAAGTCCGCCAGGAGATCGAGGCGCGACTGGAGCGGGCCGCATGACCTCGACCGTTCTCGTGGTCGACGACGAGCCCGATCTGGAAGCGCTCGTCCTGCAGCGATTCCGCCGGCAGATTCGCGACCGGCGCATCGACTTCGTATTCGCGCGCGATGGTGTCGAGGCGCTGCAGTCGATCGAGCGGCATCCGCATGTCGATCTCGTGGTGCTCGACATCAACATGCCGCGGATGGACGGGCTGTCGCTGCTGGCGCGGCTGCAGGAGCGCGAGGACAAGAAGTCGGCCATCATCGTCTCGGCCTATGGCGACATGAGCAACATCCGCACCGCGATGAATCGCGGCGCGTTCGACTTCCTGACCAAGCCGATCGATTTCGCCGACCTGGAAGCGACCATCCTGAAAACCCTCGGGCATATCGAGGTGCTGCGCGAGGCACGCCGCCGCCAGGCGGAGGCCGAACGCGCCCACGCCTCGCTGTCGCGCTATTTCTCGCCCGAACTGGCCAAGCGGCTTGCCGCCGGCGATGACGGCGACGAGATGCAGGTGCGCTGGCGCGACGTCGCCGTGATCTTCACCGACATCACCGGCTTCACCTCGCTGGTCGAGAGCGCCGAGGCCGAAGTGCTGGCGGAACTGCTCAACGAATATGTCGGCGGCCTCACCGATGTCGTGTTCGCCCATGACGGCACGGTGGCGAAGGTGATCGGCGACGCCATCCAGGTGCTGTTCAATGCGCCCGGCGACCAGGCCGATTACGCCACCCGCGCGATCGCCTGCGCGCAGGCGCTCGATCTCTGGGCGGAGGCGTTTCGCGCCCGCTGGAAAGACAAGGGCGTCGATTTCGGCGTCACGCGGATCGGCGTGCATGCCGGCCCGGCGCTGGTCGGCAATTTCGGCGGCGACCGCTTCTTCGACTACACGGCCTATGGCGACACCATCAACATCGCCGCAAGGCTCGAGGCCGCCAACAAGGTGCTGGGCACGCGGATCTGCGTCAGCGACACCGTCGCGAGCACCGCCGGGAAATTTCGCGGGCGGCCGGTCGGGGACCTCGTGCTGCGCGGCCGCAGCGAGCCGCTGCGCGCCCATGAGCCACTATCGCCGGCCGCGTTCGACGGGGCGGCCGCGGCGCAATACGCAAGCGCTTTCGCCAAGCTCGAGTCCGGGGATATCGCGGCAATGCCGGCGTTCGCCGCGCTGGTCGGCATCCATGCCGACGATCCGCTCGCGAGCTATCATTTGCGGCGGCTCCTCAACGGCGCCAAGGGCGCGCGCGTGCAACTGGAGTGAGGCGCAGTGAACCGCCGGTCCCTACTCCGCCATCTCCACCGGCGCTGTGCCGGGCCCGGCGAGCGGGCGCTCTTCCATGATGATCATGCAGACCGCGGCGGTCGTCAGCAGCGCGGCGGCGGCGGCGAACACGTAGCGGAACGCGGTGATCATGTCGGCGACCGGGATCGCGCTCACCGCGCCCGCTGCACCGTGATGCTCGCTGGCGAGCGAGATGTCGGAGCCCAGCGTCATCAAGAGGATCGTGGTGAAAGCGGCCACCGTGAAGGAGGCCAGCAGCGCGCGGAAGAAGTTCATCGCGCCGGTCACGGTGCCGACCTGCGCCCGCGCCACCGAGTTCTGCAACGACACCACGCTCACGGGGAATGTGGTGCCGAGCCCGAGCGCGAACACGCCCATCAGCGTCAGCAGGCCCCACAGCGGCAACGTCGTCACCGCCATGCCGACGGCGCAGATCGCGGCAACCGAGGTGCCGACGATCGCGACACGCTTGTAGTGCTTGGCCTTCGCCATGGTTCGTCCGGCGATCGCCGCACCGCAGGTCGAGATCGCGGCGAGCGGGATCAGCGCGAGGCCGGCCTCGCTGGCGCTGAGGTGGTAGACCACCTCGTAGTAGAGCGGCAGGTGCACGGTGAGGCCAACGATGGCGCCGAGCGCGCACCCGCCGGCGCACATCGCGAACGGCACCACCGAACCGCCGAGCAGCGACAGCGGCAGGAACGGCTCATCGGCGCGGCGCGCGTGCCAGACAAAGGCGCCGGCGAGCGCGATCGAGGCCCCGAGCATCGCGGTGATGGTCGGCGACAGCCAGGACAGGCGCGTGCCGCCCCAGGTCAGCACCAGCATGAACACGACGGCGGACGCCATCAGCAGGATGCCGCCCAGCCAGTCGACCTCGCGCTTGCGGTGGAACACCGGGATCTTTTTCATCTTCGGCAGCAGCAGCGCCAGCCCGGCGGCTGCAAGCGGCAGGTTGATCCAGAAGATCATCGACCAGTGCAGATGCTCGGCAAACACGCCGCCGATCACGGGACCGAGAATGCCGCCGGCCATCCAGACGCTGGAGAAATAGGCCTGGTAGCGGCCGCGCTCGCGCGGGGACACCACGTCGGAGATCACGGTCTGGACCACAGGCATGATGCCGCCGCCGCCGAGACCTTGCAGGCCGCGGGCGAGGATCAGCATCGCCATGCTCGGCGCGATCGCGCACAGGATCGAGCCGACCACGAACAGGCTGAGCGAGGTGATGATCATGGCGCGGCGGCCGTAGATGTCGCTCAAGGTGCCGAACACCGGCGCCACGGCGGTGGACGCGAGCAGATAGGACGTGATCACCCAGGACAGATTGGTGACGTCGCCGAACTGGCGGCCGATGGTCGGCAGCGCGGTCGCGACGATGGTCTGGTCGAGCGCCGCCAAAAACATCGTCAGCATCAGGCTGATGACGATGGTGCGGACCTCGTCGTGGGTGAGCGGGACCGGCGGCGCCAGCGGCGGCGCGCCGCTCAGTTCGATCACCTCGCTCGGGAGGCGGGACAGCTCGTCGGCAATGTCGTCAGGCAATGTCTGCTGGTCGGCAGGAAAACGGCTCTGCCGTTCATACTTGTTCATCTGAGGCGTAATGCTGGTGTCACGCAGCCCGCGGCCGCGATGGAATCATTCTCTCACCGGCAATTTACGCAGCAATTCGATGCTAAGGCAGGCCCCCGCGCGCATAGGTGCATCCCGCACCTGCAGCATCGCAAAGCCGTGATTGGACACAACAAAGTCCCTGGACCGCCGTCACCTATGACGGCCCAGGGCAAGGCGGGAGAAAGTCCTGCGTATCCGTCAGGAATACATCAGCGCGGTTTCACCGGTCGGTCCCGGATGCACGAGGCGCAACCGCGCAATGTAGCTGCGTCCCTCGAACAGCCGGTGCGTGATCTTGGCGTTGCGCTCCTCGCCGCTGTCGTCGTCGCCGGTGAGATAGCGCGATGTCCCGTCGACGTCCTCGAACAGCACCAGCGTCGTGTCGGAAGCGCCCTTGGTCTCGACGGTGTATTTTCGTGTCGCCGTGGGCTTGATCGCGTAGTCCATCTGCTGGCCCGCGGCCAGGGTGGCCACCGCCGGCTGGAACGGCGCCAGCGTTGCCAGCGTCGGCTGCAGCGGCGGATACCATTTCTGCACCCATGTCTTGTCGCCGGCGGAGAGCGTGGCCGGCGGCGTGATGCCGTCGGTCTCATATCTCTTCGGTTCGGCGATCAGGCCGGCCTCGAACTCGTACTCCATGATCGAATCGGGATCCCAGGTCGACCCCTGGACCTGCTGCGGCGTCAGCTTCTCCAGGATGTTGTGGAAGATGGTCTGGCGATCCCAGCTGTTGGGTGGCGCGCTCAGCGATTGGTAGACGGCGTCCTCGTGCCACTTGATGCCGGCAAACGGATTCTGATGCTCGTGCTCCATGCCCATCACGTGTCCGATCTCGTGCAGCGCAGTGCCGGCTCCGTAGTGCGAGGTCAGATCCCAGCCATAGACCGTGGTCGGCTCGTTCGCGGGCACGTCCAGCACGTCGCGTCCGACCGACGATGCGGACGAGCCATCCGCCGTCGAGTAGCCGATCCGCACCTCGGCTTCGCTGAGCTGACTGACCTCCTTGAAATCGAGGCCGATGCCGATCGCCTTCCACTTCTTGAACGCCTCGCGCACCGCGTCCGCCTGGGTCGTGGGGACCGCGAAATGGCCTGCGGTGTAGAAGCAATAGTGCAGCACCGTTCCGTTCACCCATTTGGTCCTGGTCCCGATGATGGCGCGCGCCCGGTTGGGATCGCCCATCACGATCGGGCTGAGCGGCGGCGGGACCCGGGGTGCGTTCCGGCAGAACGGACGGGCCTGAGCTTTGACGATCGGGCTTTTGATGACCGCGGACTTCTTCGCATAGTTGCGGGTTCGGGATCGCGCCATGGCTGGCTCCATGAATATGCGCCCGACGGCGGAATCGATGTGCCCGACGGCGGGGCGCGAATGAACAATACGAGTTCGGAAAAATTGCACCCCAGGATAGCATATATATCAGAATGCAAGTGTGAACGCCGCCACACTCCGCTCCGCAGGAGCAGCGCGCGGATCTTGCGGTCAGGTCTTGTTGTGTCTGATCTTGGGACGTTACGTCTTGGGACGCTTCTTCAGCCGCGCCCGCTTCGGCAGCAGGCCCGGCCAGCGCACGATGTGATCCTCGAGGTCGGCGTCGTTGACGTCGAGCTCGGTGCCCTCCACCCGGCCGCGCACCGAGACGCCGGCCTCATGGACGGTGTTGGGATCGCCGGAGATCAGGGGATGCCACCAATAGAGGTCCCGCCCCTCGGCCACCAGCCGGTAGCCGCAACTCGGCGGCAACCAGTTCAGGGTGCGCACGTTTTCGGGCGTCAGGCGGACGCAATCCGGAACCTTGTCGGAACGGTTCGGGTAGTCCTTGCAGGTGCACAGGCCGGCGTCGAGCAGCTTGCAGGAGATGTGGGTGAAATAGATCTTGCCGGTGTCCTCGTCCTCGAGCTTCTCCAGGCAGCAGCGTGCGCAGCCGTCACACAGGCTCTCCCATTCGGCGTTGGACATCTCTTCCAACGTCTTGGTTTTCCAGAAGAATCCCGTCTGGTCCGATGGGTGCTTGGGCGGTGCGGTCATGATTCCCTGTTAAGGTCGATGCGGTTCTTCTTGGGGTGCCGGCCGCGGCCGCGCAAGGGGGTGGTTTTGCGGGGCCGCAAAAGGCGGTGGGCAGCGTTAGGGGTTTCATTAAATTCGCCAGCCGCGCCATTGGTTTATGACGGCCGCTCGGATAGAACAACGAACAAGCCCCCAACGACGCAAAAGCGCCTTGGGTTTGCCGCAACATCGAAGCATGACGCGCGTTTGAGTGCCTCGCCGGGCGCTCGGAACGCTCAACCGATCAAGGGCTCTGGTGCCTAGGTTCCTGCCAAACGACTGGATAAGGCGGTTCAACAATCTCCGCCTCGATCTGGATGCACGGTTCGACTCGGCGCTGTTCCAGTCGGCGCGCGGCCTGCGCGAGCTCTACGAGCGCTACTCCACCTTCATGGACCGCTTCTATATCGGCCGCTGGAAGCGTTGGGTGTTCATCGAGCCGCTGTCGGAGGCCGCGACCCTCGGCCTCGGCGGCATGATCCTGCTGCTGACGCTGGCGATCCCCGCTTTCCGCGAGACCGCCGACGAGGACTGGCTGAAGAAATCCGACCTCGCGGTGTCCTTCCTCGACCGTTACGGCAACCCGATCGGCAGCCGCGGCATCAAGCACAACGACTCGATCCCGCTGGAAGATTTTCCCGACAACCTGATCAAGGCGACGCTCGCCACCGAAGACCGCCGCTTCTACGATCATTTCGGCATCGACATTCCGGGCCTGGCGCGCGCGCTGGTCACCAACGCGCAGGCCGGCGGCGTCCGCCAGGGCGGTTCGTCGATCACCCAGCAGCTTGCGAAAAATCTGTTCCTGAACAATGAGCGCACCATCGAGCGCAAGGTGAAGGAAGCCTTCCTTGCGATCTGGCTGGAGACCCGCCTCACCAAGAACGAGATCCTGAAGCTCTATCTCGACCGCGCCTATATGGGCGGCGGCACCTTCGGCGTCGACGGCGCGGCGCATTTCTATTTCAACAAGTCGGTGCGCGACGTGAACCTCGCCGAGGCCGCGATGCTCGCCGGCCTGTTCAAGGCGCCGACCAAATACGCCCCGCACATCAACCTGCCGGCGGCGCGCGCCCGCGCCAACGTCGTGCTCGACAACCTCGTCGATGCCGGCTTCATGACCGAGGGCCAGGTGTTCGGTGCCCGCCGCAATCCGGCGGTGGCGGTCGACCGGCGCGACGAGAACTCGCCGAACTACTATCTCGACTACGCCTTCGACGAGATGCGCAAGCTGGTCGACACCTTCCCGAGATCCTACACCGAGCGCGTGTTCGTGGTGCGCACCGCGATCGACATGAACGTGCAGAAGGCGGCCGAGGAAGCCATCGAGAACCAGCTCCGGCAGTTCGGGCGGGATTATCACGCCACCCAGGCGGCGACCGTGGTGTCCGATCTCGACGGCGGCATCCGCGCCATGGTCGGCGGCCGCGACTACGGTGCGAGCCAGTTCAACCGCGCCACCGACGCCTATCGTCAGCCGGGTTCGTCGTTCAAGCCCTATGTCTATACGACGGCGCTGTTGAATGGCTACACGCCGAACTCGAAGATCGTCGACGGCCCGGTCTGCATCGGCAACTGGTGCCCGCAGAACTATGGCCACTCCTATTCCGGATCGGTGACGCTGACGCAGGCGATCACCCGCTCGATCAACGTGGTGCCGGTCAAGCTTTCGATCGAGCTCGGCAAGAACATCGGCGGCCCGAAGGCCGGCCGCGCCAAGATCATCGAGGTGGCGCGCCGCTTCGGCATCAAGGCGCCGCTGCCCGACACGCCGTCGCTGCCGATCGGCTCGGACGAAGTCACGGTCATCGAGCACGCGGTCGCGTACGCGACCTTCCCGAATCGCGGCAAGGCAGTGACGCCGCATTCGGTGCTGGAAGTGCGCACCGGCGCCGGCGACCTGGTGTGGCGCTGGGACCGCGACGGGCCGAAGCCGCGTCAAGCGATTCCGCCGAATATCGCCGCCGACATGGCGGGCATGATGAGCCACGTGGTCAGCGAAGGCACCGCGCGCCGCGCTGCGCTCGACGGCATCCCGACCGCAGGCAAGACCGGCACCACCAACGCCTACCGCGACGCCTGGTTCGTCGGCTACACCGGCAACTTCACCTGCGCGGTCTGGTACGGCAATGACGACTATTCGCCGACCAACCGCATGACCGGCGGCTCGCTGCCGGCGCAGACCTGGCACGACATCATGGTCGCCGCGCATCAGGGCGTCGAGGTGCGCGAGCTGGTCGGCGTCGGCATGGGCCAGAAGCTGCCGCAGCAGCCGGCGCAGGCCAATGCCCAGGCCAATGCCGCGCCGAAGATTCTGGAGACCAAGCCGGGTCCGCCGCCGGTGTTGACCAAGCGCGGCGCCGATGTCCTGGTGCGGGTTGAGAAGCTGCTCGACGACGCCGCCAGGACCGCCGACAAGGCCAGTGGCAAGACCACGCTGAACGACCTCAAGGCCGGCAAGGCCGAATCGTCGAGCGCGCTGGCGTTCCCTGAAAACTACATCGCCGCAGCCGGGCCGGACGGCGCCACCGGCACCACCACGGCGACCGTGCCACGCAAGAACTGACGTGCGGCTGATCCTCACCACCCTGCTGGCGCTCGTGATCGCCGCCGCCGTCGGGCTCGGCCTGACCTATGCGACGGCGACGCGCGGCACCGATCTCGGCACGCTGAAGATCGGCGCCTGGACCGCGCGGCCGAAGAACGGCACCTCGGACGTCGATCCCTATTCGCGCGCCACCATCGCCCGCAGCGGCGAGCTGCCGGTCGGCACCGGCGACGGCATCGCCTTCACCACCACCACCGACGACAAGAACAAGCCGCTCGACGGCCGCTGCGACGTCGTGGTCAGCGGCGTCACCCCGGCGGCGCGGTTCTGGACGCTGACGCTGTTCGACCGCAAGGGCCACCTCGTCGCCAACTCGCTGCAGCGCTACGGCTTCACCAGCCAGGAGATCATCCGCGCCTCCGACGGCACCTTCGAGATCCACATCGCCTCGCGCTCGCGCGCCGGCAACTGGCTGCCGACCGGCGGCATCGAGCGCTATGCGCTGATGCTGCGGCTGTACGACACCCCGGTCGGGGTTGCGACCCGCACCCAGCGCGACGCGCCGATGCCGGCCGTTGCTACGACGGGGTGCCCATGATCCGCATCGTGTTCACCATTCTGGCGGGCGTGCTGCTTGGCGGCGTGGTGCATCTCGTCAGCGTGCTGGCGCTGCCGCGGATCGCCTCGCAGGACGCCTATTCGCGGCTGACGCCGATGACCAAGCTCAACGAGGTGACGCAGCTGCCGCTGGCTGATCCGAGCAACTCGCCGATGCCGCTGATGGACCCGGCATTCGCGGTGGCGATCTGCCGCTACGATCTGTCGGGCGGACCGCTCAAGCTCACCGTGCCGGTGAGCCAGGCTTATACCTCGGTGTCGTTCTACACCCGCAACGAGGTCGCCTATTACGCCATCAACGATCGCTCCGCCGGCAAGAAGGTGATCGAGCTCGATCTGATGACGGAGGCCCAGCACAACGACATCCCCGAAGACGAGGAAGTCACGGCCGCCGACCGCCTGATCATCGACTCGCCGACGACGACGGGACTGATCCTGTTGAAGGCGCTGGCGCCCGAGCCCGGCCTGATGCCGCAGGCGCGGGCCTCGCTGGCGGCCTCGACGTGCAAGCCGCAGACCGAGCCGGTGGCGGCCAAGCAGGAGGCGCCGCCGCCCCCGCCCGCTCCGGCCCCGCCGCCGCCCGCGCCGCGCAAGCGCTAGGCCGCCGCAGCCGCGTGCCGGCCGCGGCGGCAGGTCTCGTAGTCGACGGGATCGTGGCTGTTGACGATGGTGACGGTCGCGCCATGCGCCGCCTTCAACTGGCGCAGCCGCTCCTGGTTCTGGATGCGCGTCGCGCGATCCATGTCGGCCCGGCGCTGGAACATGCCGAGCACCAGCGGCATCCGCGGCCTGGCATCGAGCTGCGCGTGATGGAAATAGGCATCGCCGGCGTGCAGCAGCCACCCGCCATTGTGGCGCACCGCGATGCCGCAATGCCCGAGCGTGTGGCCCGGCAGCGGGATCATCAAAATATCCGGCTCGCGGTCGCCGAGCGCGCGCACGCCCGCAAAGCCGAACCAGTCCTCGCCGCCCTCGCCGTAGAACGCCCAGTCCGGCCCGTGCTGCCACTGCGCCGAGATGTAGCGCCCCGCCGGCGGCGCCACCTGACGCGTCACCGCCATCTCGTACTCGCGGCGATGGACATGCACCTTCGCGTTCGGAAAGTCCGGCACCCCGCCGGCATGGTCGCGATCGAGATGCGTCAGCAACACGTGACGCACGTCGCTCGGGGAGAAGCCGAGCGCCTGCACCTGGCGGACCGCGGTCTCGGCCGGGTCGAGCCGCGGCGTGGTCTGCCGCACCCATTTGCGCCCGAGCCGCGGCGGGTCGGCGATATCGTCGAGACCGATCCCGGTATCGACCAGCACCAGGCCGTCATTGCTCTCGACCAGCAGGCAATGACAGACCATCCGCGCC
Organism: Bradyrhizobium ivorense; assembly: GCF_900696085.1. Taxonomy (GTDB): domain Bacteria; phylum Pseudomonadota; class Alphaproteobacteria; order Rhizobiales; family Xanthobacteraceae; genus Bradyrhizobium; species Bradyrhizobium ivorense. Next base: position 712,989 of record NZ_CAADFC020000004.1, on the reverse strand, counting down.
CGCTGGAAGATGCTGCCGCTACCGTTCACGAGCCGCTTTCCGATCGGGCACATCGTGCCAGTGTTGAGATGATGAATGCGCATGACAGGCCCTCCGCTGAACTCGGGTGCAGGCTTGCCAGCGGCAACGCCATAGGTAAAATATTGTCTTCCTATCCATTCAATAGGTCTGGACTATGGAAATCCGCGAGCTGCGCTACTTCGCTGCGGTCTACCGCGAGCGCAACCTGACCGCCGCGGCGCGGCGCTGCTTCATCTCGCAGCCGTCGATCTCGGCGGCGATCACCAATCTCGAGGCGGAGCTCGGCACCACGCTGTTCATCCGGCACAAGAAGGGCATGGCGCCGACCGAGTCGGCCGCGCAATTCCACAGCATTGCCCGCAGGATCATCGACGAGGCCGACGCGGCGAAGAACCTGTTTCGCAAACCGGTGACGCGGAAGGCGCTGACGCTCGGATTGTTGCGGACGCTCGACCAGGCGCGGACCATCGCCTTGCTGAAACCGCTGACCGGCAACACCGACCTCGCGCTGCGGCTGGTCGGCGCCGGCGAGAAGGCCGATGCCCGGATCGTCGCAAGGACGATGATCGGCGCAAGCGAGCACTTCATTCCGCTGTGGAGCGAGCGCTACGTCGCGGCGCTGCCGCCGTCGCATCCGCTCACCTTGAAGGAGACGCTGCGGACCACCGACTTCGCCGGCGTTCCGATGATCGACCGCTGCCATTGCGAGCAGCAGGATTTCTTCAAGCGCACCGCGCCGCCGCGCAAGCCGGTGGCGATTGCTGAATCGGAGGAATGGGCGATGGCGCTGGTTGCAGCCGGGGTCGGCGTCGCGATCGTTCCCGAGGGCGTGGCGCGCGGCAATCCCGACGTTGCGGTGCGCGCGATCGAGATCGATGTGAGGCGCGAGATCGGCCTCGCCTATCCCTCGGCCAAGCCGCCGTCGGATGCACTGAAGGAATTCATTGCCAGCCTGCCGCGACGGCAGGCGAAGCGAAGCGCGCGAGCGGCAGGAAGGCAAGCAAAACGGGTCTAGCCCTTCGACACCGCCACCGCCGCCTGGCACGCGGCCGGCGGCGTGGTGCCGGCGAGCCGGGCAAGCTCGTTGATCTGGCGTTCGGCGTCGGCAGCCATGCCGTCCGGCGCCTGGATCACCAGCCGCTCCAGCGCCCAGCGATAGGACGAGATCCGCCGCTCCAGGCTCACCTGCACCCATTGCACGATCAGCGCGTTCTCTTCCATCCGCGCCACCGCATCCGCCCGCTCGCGCGGCGACACGTCGGCAATCGCCTTGAGGCTGGCGCTGCGCTTGCAGTCGAGCGCGATCACCTGCGCCGCCGTCGCGAAGAACGGCTCGAACCGCGTGATGTCGTCGCGGACGTGGTCGATCAGCAGCGAATAGCGCGAGGCGAACGAGCGATGCGGCTCGTCGATCAGATTGCGGCCGTAGGCGGTGCGGTCGAACACCACGTTCTGCCGCCACGGCGCCGGCAGCTTCTGATAGTCGCCGAACACGCTCTTCCATGCCGGGCGCGACAGCGGCGACTCGATGAACTGGTAGGCCAGATCACGCAGCTGCCGTTCATGCTCGGTGAGCTGGAATTGCGAGGCCCTCATGCCGACGCTGCCGTTCGCTTCGGCGCCGAGCCAGCGATGCATGTCGTCGTTGCGGAAGTCGGCGCGGGTGCGGCCGAAATCGCCGCCGCTGCAGCCGCCGAGCGCTGCGCCCGCCAGCAGCAGGACCAGCGCCGGGATGATCGGCCGCGCACGCTCCGGCATTGCTCGATGTCCTAAAGGTCAGGAGCGACGGCGCCGGCGGCGGCCCGGTGCGGTCCCCTGCTCCGGTCCGCGATCGCCGCCGGTCTCCTCGACGGTTCGCTCGATCCGCACCACGGGGAGGATCAGCACGGTGCCGACACGTTCGCCTGCGGCGTCCGTCACGCTTGGCCGCCGCGTCGCCGCATCCGCCGGAAATTCGACGATGGTGCCCATGTTCCGCTCTCTCTGGCCCCGCACGGGCATGATTTGCCCCGCGCTCGCCGAGTTAAGAACGGGCATGGTTAACGACATCTTAAGCCGGCACTACGGACGGTTACGGATGTGGCGCTGTGCCCAATTCGACACGCGCAATTCGAGCGTTCGGCTTCACGACCTGTTTTCCTTAACTGCCCCTTAAAACAGCCCGCTTAGGCTCGCCTCGACAAGGATGTCCAGAACTCGAAGCTTTACCCAGTCGCGTACGCCTGAATGAGCGCAGCTCCACTATTTCCGGGTTTCGATGGGCTGATGACGCTGTCCCGTCGCGAGGGCGTCGACATCCGCCCGACCCTGCTGCGCGTCCTGACCGACCTCTATGTGCAGGCAAGTGCCCACTCCGCGGACGAGGAGCGGCAATTCGTCGAGCTGACCTCGCGGTTGATCGACGAGGTCGATGACGCGACGCGCGCCGCAGTGCGCGCACGGCTCGCGGTCTATCCGGCGACACCGGCCATCATCCTGGACAAGCTCGGGCTGCGGCGCGCCGATGCCGCGCAGCCAGCGACGGCGGCCGCGCCGATTCCGATGCCCGCGGCGGCCGCGCAATCGGCCAGGGCTCCGACCGATGTCGAGTTGCGGATGGCGGCGAGCCTGTCGATGCGGCCGAACGATGCCGCCGAAATCTCCGACATGTTCTTTGCCGCCAGCACCAGCGAGCGTGCGCAGATCCTGCACAATCTGCAGGATACGCCGCTGAAGGCCGCGGCGCGGATTCCCGCCGCCCGCGCCGCGCGCGCGATCCATATTCTGGAGATGGCCGCTTTCGCCGAGGACATCGACAATTTCGCGCTCGAGCTCGGCGAAGCCTTGATCCTGCCGTCGCGGATCGCGGCGCAGGTGGTGAACGATCGCGGCGGCGAGCCGCTCGCCTGCGCGATGCGCGCGCTCGACGTATCGGGCGCCGCGTTCCAGCGCATCCTGATGTTCCTCAACCCGGAGGCCGGCTCGTCGGTCAACTATGTCTACCGGCTGTCGCGGCTCTACGATCGCCTGAGCGAACGCTCGGCCCTGGTGATGCTCGCGGCCTGGCGCGGCTCGACCATGGCGGTCGCGCGCGCCAAGTATCGCTCGTCGCTCTATGACGATGAGCGTCATCGCCTGCGCGCAGCATCGTCGCAGACGCGCTCCGCGGTGCAGCCCGGCAGCGCGCCGGGAATTCGCAGCCAGAAATCGGGAAGCTAAAGCGCGGTTGATCCGCACGCTCGCCTATGGTTTGAGCTCTTTTCCTCTTACCAGGCTTGCAACTCCATCATGCTTTCGAGCGGCACCCCAGCGCAACGCGTACCAGGTCCGACTGCGAGCGCACGTTCATCTTTGCGAAGACGGCCCTCAGATGCGTCTTGACGGTGTTGAGGCTGATCGAACTGTTCGTAGCAATCTGCTGCAAGGTTCGGCCGGCCGTAATCTGGTCGGCGATCGCGGCCTCACTGCATGTCAACCCGAATTCCATTCTAAGCTTCGCAATGAGGTCTTGAAGGCCGGCGTCCGACCGCTGGAGAGTAACAAGCAGTGCGCCGGAGCCAATCAGGCCATGATCTCCCGCCAATGGAGATATCGACAGTTCGTATTCGCCCACGCGGACAGATCTGACGCCGGAGGAGAACTCGCCTGCTCTTGACGGATTGCGGATCAGACCTGCTACCGCGCTCCTCGCTTGCATGTTGTTGAACTTCAACCGACCTCCGTGGACCTTGGCGATGCTATCGCACGCCAGAACACGATCGGCCGCCGCGTTCATATGGATGATGCGCCCGTCCCGTTCGATCACGATGATGCCGATATGCAGTTGATCCAGCGCCGCGGTCGCCAGCGCAGCCGTGCGCGATGTCTGCAATCGATCGAAATAGAGCTGGGCGGAGTGAGAAAGGCTTGGAAACAGCCGGCTCAAGCGGCGCACGTCTTGTTCCGAATAGGGACCGTTCTTCGCGCTCCTGTGAATGCGCAGCATTGATACCGCATGGCCGCAATCGGCAAGCTTGATGCCCATGACGTACCGGGCCCCCAGCGGTCGCAGGAAATCGTTATAAATCTCCGTGTTGACAAAGGCTTCGCCATAATAGGCCTGGGTGAGCATGACCTCGCCCATCCCGGACCAGATGAGCGCCTCCCTGCAGGTGTCAACCCTGTGGAAATATCGAGCGTATTGCTCGTTTGCTTCTGCGGGAAATCGGCCGGCACGAGCGGAAAACAAGACACGACCTAGCGCGCGGTCCCAAACCGTAAAGTGCGATTCGATGCCGCCGAAAGAATCGGCCATTCCGGCGAGAGCGTTTGGCCAGCTCTCCGCGCCGGTGATCGCTTCCAGAAACCGATGGGCAAGCGGTTTCATTGCTCACCTTCGACTAGCGAGGTGAGCCTACAGGTAGCCCCTCCCAATGACAAGTTGCCTCACCCGAACGGATGAGGCGGCGGGAAAATCCAGGCGCAGACTTCGCTCCGGCGGACTGGTCGGATTCAAGCGCCGCGTATCTCCCTGCGCCGCACCCGGTCCGCCAGCGAATGTCCGACCGCCGGGAATCTTTCAGGAGGATGTGCCTGCGGCGCGCGTTCGGCATGAGACGGCGCTGATCCGGCGCTCATGCTGAACTGCCACTGTCGGGCCTGCCGGCGTGCGGCGGCAGTGCCTATCTGGAGGAAGAGCAGAATGGAGCGTCGTCTCACCGCGGTGCTAGCCGCTGACGTGGTCGGATACAGCCGTTTGATGGGTGCGAACGAGCTGAGAACGTTCGAAAGGCTTAAGCAGCTGCGTGAACAGCTCGTCGCTCCAACCGTTGCAAATTGCGACGGCCGCGTGGTCAAGCTGACCGGTGACGGATTTCTGGCCGAATTCGCGAGCGCGGCGCAGGCAGTTCGTTGTGCCATCGAGCTGCAAGGGGAGATGGCGAGACTGGAGGCAGCAACTCCCGAGAAAGAGCGTATCGTGCTGCGCATCGGAATTAATTTGGGCGATGTCATTCTCGAAGACGGCGACATCTATGGTGACGGGGTCAATGTTGCGGCGCGGCTTGAAGGCATGGCCGAACCAGGTGGAGTGCTGATCTCCCACTCGATCAGGGAAAATGCGGCGCCATCTGTCCAAACGACCTTCTTCGACAATGGCGAGCGCAAATTCAAGAACATCGAGCGTCCGATAAGGGTCTGGTCGTGGCCGAAGCGGCTGACCAGTTTGCGCGCAGAGGGCAAGCCGCAACTGTTCCTGGCCTCGTTTGAAGGACGCGGCGAGGTCGAGCAGCGGTTCGCGAACGACCTTGGTCACGAACTCAGGTCCTGTTTGGCACGGCTGACCGGACTTGAACTAACAGCCAATCGCGCCAGGGCTCACTACGTGCTTGAAGGCGCAGTTCACGTCGGCGACGGACGCCATCGGATCTTCGCGCGGCTGCTATCGTCCGAAGAAGAAAAGCAGATCTGGTCGGAGCGCTACGACGAGCGGTGCGACAGCTTGTTCGATGTTCTCGATCGCTGCGCGCCACGGGTGGCTATGAGCGTGCGGCGGCGGGTGGCGGCGGCTGACGCCCAGAGGCTTGCCGGTCGTCCCTTGGACGAGCTGTCGGTGGAAGAGCTTCTGGCGCTCGCCGGCATCAGTTTTTTCACTCCGACGAAAGAGGGTTGGCGCGGCGGCGGGGTGATCTCGGAACAAATCCTTGAGCTCCAGCCAAAGAACTTCATGGCATTGATGATGGCCGGTTCGGGTCTTGGAACGGCAGAATTCCTCTATGGTTTCGGCAGGCCAGAGGATACGGTCCTTAACATCGCCATTCGCAGAGTTGAGGAAGCCGTACGATTGAATAACAAGAGCGACGTGGTCCACACCGCGCATTCCCTGCTGCTACTGTTCGGACGACGACGGCATGCGGATGCGAAAGCCGCGGCTCTGCGCTCGCTCGAGCTCAATCCTGATTTCAATATGGCCATGTGGGCGCTGGGCGCGACCCAGGTATTTTCCGGCGATTTTGACGCCGGCGCCGAAAGCGCGATGCGGGCAGTCGGCATCGAATCCCGCGATCCTTATGTTCATCTTTACAGTCGGTTTGCGGGCTACGGCCATCTCGACGCGGGCCGCTTCGATGAAGCGCGTGCTTGGTTTCAGCGGGCCAACCAATTGGCACCAGCTGTGGGGCCAAACCTTGCCGCGCTGGCGGTCGCGTGCTGGCGGGAGGGCGATCATCCGAGCGCCAGGCACGCAATCGCGGCTCTTCTGGAGGAGGAACCGGATTTCTCGGTGAGCCGATGCAACCCACTTCCCTATCGCACTCCAGAGGCCTGGCTGGAATTTGCCAAGGCGTTACGCGCGGCGGGCGCTCCGGATTGAAATTGTCATTCGACCAGGGTCTCACCAGAGCCGCCGAATTGCGAGGGCAGATCCTTGAATTTCGGCAGGCCGTCCTTCACCGAGACGGACTTGTTCGCGTAATGGACGTGAAGCGTCGGTTGGTGCTTGAACGCCTGGAGCAACGGCGCATAGACATCAACAAGCTTCATCCCCGGATGCTCGGTCATGATATGCCCGCCACACCGGCTGCAGAATTTCCGGTAGCTGCCCTCGGTCTTGTTGAAGGTCTTGATATCTTCGCTCCCTCGCGTCACCCGCACCGAGTCCGGAGACCACAGGCTGAAAGCATTGATCGGCGCCGCCGACCAGGCTTGGCAGTCGTCGCAATGGCAATAGCCCATCACTGCAGGCGTTCCGGTCACTTCAATCTCTACGACACCGCAAAAGCATTGAGCCTTATAGGCCTGAGCCATCTGCTCCTCCTCGTGTTCGGTCCGGCTGCATTTGCAACAAAGCTAATCATGACGCGGCACGACTAGGTGAGCCTGCAAGTACCGCTCCCGATGGCGGGTTGCCTCACCCGAACGGATGAGGCGGCTGGAAAATCCAGGCCCAGACTGCGGCGGACCGGTCGGATTCAAGCGCCGCGCGTCTGCCTGCGCCGCACCCGATCCGCCAGCAAATGTCCGACCTCCGCGAAAGGGAGTCAGAGATGGCGTGCAATCTTTCAGGCGGGTGCGCCTGCGGCGCCGTTCGGTATGAAACGAGTGCTGATCCGATGCTCATGCTGAACTGTCACTGTCGGGCCTGCCAGCGTGCGGGCGGCGGTGCCTATGCGCCGATCGTTGCCGTGCCGAAGGATGGATTCCGGTTGTACGGCGAGCTTCGCTTTCATCGCAGAATCGGAGACAGCGGCAAGGCCGTCGATCGCGGTTTTTGTCCGAATTGCGGAAGCCAGATCGTGTTGAAGCTGGAGCGGATGCCGGACCTGATTTGCCTGCAAGCGGGGAGTCTCGCGGACCCGTCGAGATTTGCGCCCGCGATGGATGTCTTCACGGAGAGCGCGCAGCCGTGGGACCAGATGAATCCTGACGTGAAGAAATTCACGCAAGGACTGGCGAGCTGACGTCCCACAGCTCGGATGGCCGGATGAATACCCACGATGTCATCGATCTGAGAAACACCAACCTGCACAACTTGACGGCTCAAGATTTTGCACTTGTCTGGAGGTAGAGCCAGCTCATTGTCCCGGGCATGATCATTCCGGAAAACCGCTTCACACTTCTTCCGGATCATGCCCTAATTCTTTGCCAGATCGAGAAAGTGCCGCCCGGCGCGATCCTCGGTCTCGACGATCCACGCATCGGGATCGAAGCGGAGTTCCTTGGCCAACCGCTCCTCGATCGTCGGCTCGGGCACCGGCTGCGGCGCAGTCGGCACGAACAGCCGCTCGACCGGGCGGCTGTCGTCATAGACCGTCTGCGGCGCCGGCGCATACAGCACGGCGTTGCCGTCCATCAGCGCCACCTTGACGAACACCGCGCCGGCCTCCTCGGCGCCCTTCTTGCGGACCGCGCCGAACACGCCTTCGGTTTGGCAGCGGCGCAGATAGGCCGCGACCCAAATAGAGGTTTTCAATCGCATGCGGCGACCTATAGGCCAGCGACGCGGCCTCGTCCAATCGTCAGATCCCAGCGCCTTGACCGTCCCGCCGAGCGCCCATATCCTGCCTCTCGCGGTGCAAGCCGCACCCGGGTCCACGGGAAGGGTTGAACCCACTTGCAGCCTCCAAGCGGCAAACTAAGCCTTTGTGCAAGCCGGTTTTGTGGACCATCGGCGATTGATGCACGGAGGTTTCCATGAATCGATCGTCCGACCGATCGCCCGCGCGATTGAATCTCGAACATCTGAAGAAGCAGGCCAAGGAGCTCATTCGCCTCTATCGGCGACAGGCGCCGGAGGCCTATGCACGTTTCCGCAGCACGCTTCCGGCGGCGACCGGGCGCAGCGACGCCGCCATCGCAGCGCTTGATCTGCGGCTCCATGATGCGCAGTCCTGCGTGGCGCGCGATCTCGGCTTTGCCTCCTGGCCCGAATTGCGGCGCTATGTCGAGGCGCAATTGCCGCTCGGCAAAAGCAAAGACGATCGGATGCGACGCTGGCTGCAGCTGGTCTACGCCGGCGACGTCGACGGCACCGCCGATCGCGCCAATCCGCGCGTTGCGGCGCGGATGCTCGCCGAGGATCCCGATCTCGCCGCTGACGATCCCTATCTTGCCTGCGCCATCGGTGACGAAGACAAGGTGCGGCAGGCTGCGGCGAACGATCCGAGTTGGGTGAACCGGCCGGGCGGTCCGCTAAAATTGCCGCCGCTGGTCGCCGTGACGCATTCCAGCCTGCTGCAGCTCCCGGAATTTCGCGCGCGCCTGCATCGCTGCGCGCGCCTGCTGCTGCAGGCCGGCGCCGATCCCGATCAGCACATCAGCAGCCGCTGGCCGCCGGGTTCGCTCGAGAAGCCCGACGATCAAAATCCGCTGTCGGCGCTGTATGGCGCCGCCGGGCGCAACCACGATCTGGAGCTGACCAATCTGCTGCTCGAGGCCGGCGCCAACCCCAACGACAACGAGTCGCTGTATCACTCCCTCGAAGGCTTCGTGACGACAGGCGCCCTGCTCGCGCACGGCGCGCGGATCGCGGGCACCAACGCGATGTACAAGGTGCTCGACGGCGAGAACGTCGCGGCGCTCGAATTGCTGCTCAAGCACGGCGGCGATCCGAACGAGCCCGCCGGCACCGCGCCATTGACCGATTGCGGTTCGCCGCTGATGTGGGCGATCCGACGGCGGCGGTCGCGCCGTTGCATTGCGACGCTGCTCGATGCCGGGGCCGATCCGCATGTCAGGACGCCCGACGGCCTCGGCGCCTACCGGTTCGCGCTGCAATTCGGACTGACCGATGTCGCCGATCTGCTGCGCGAACGCAGCGGCGCAGAGACACTCCCCGACGAGGAGCGGTTCGTCGCCGCCTGCGCCAGCGGCGACGCGCGCGAGGCGCGCCGCATCCAGGCCGAACGGCCCGATCTTCCGGGCGCGCTGTCAGCGCCGCAGTTGCGTTTGCTTCCCGAGCTCGCCGCGGCCGGTGCCGATGACGGTGTGCGGCTGATGGTCAGCTTGGGCTGGCCGATCGCGGTGCGCGGCGGCGATTGGGATGGCTCGGCGCTCAATCACGCCGTGTTCCGCGGCAACGCCGGATTGACGCGCTTCCTGCTCGAGCACGGCGCGCAATGGACCGAGCAGCACGGCTTTGGCGACAACGCATCCGGTTCGCTGTCCTGGGCGTCCTGCAACGAACCGGTCGAAGGCGGCGATTGGGCCGGCTGCGCGCAGGCCCTGCTCGACCACGGCATGCCGCGCGCCACACCGGATCCCAACGATCCGGAATGGGTGTTGGTGGCCGGGCGCAGGAAGCTGTTCTCCGACGAGGTCCGGGACGTCCTGCTCGGCGACGCCGCGTAAGCTACTCGATCGAATGGCCGATCATCGCGGTCAGCTCGTGCACCAGGCGATCGGACATCTGACCGGTCACCGGCAGCTTGCGGGCGCGCTCGAACTTCGCGATCGCGGTCTGGGTGTCCGCGCCGATGGTGCCGGTCGGCTTGAGCTGGCCGTAGCCATATTGCGTCAGCGCGCGCTGAACCGCGGCGATCCGCTTCCCGGCCGCGTTCTGATGCGCGGTCGCGGCGGGCGGGATCGGCGCGGGCGGACGGATCACGTTGGACGGCGCGGCAGCCGCTGCCGGGGCGGTCGACTTCGTCACCAGATTGGTCATCGGGTCGGAAGGCTTGCTCTCGGCCGGCCTGGGTTCGACCGGCTTGGCGTCCTGTCTGGCTTCGGTCGGCTTGGTTTCCACGGCCCTGGTCTCGACCGGCTTCGGCGGCTCCACAGCAGCCGGCTCGGCCGGACGCGCGGCAGCTTCGGCCGGACGCGGGCGCGGCAACGGACTGGCGACGGCCGCGGCCGGCGCCGGCGGCGGCAGGGTCACAACCGAACCGCCGAACATCGGCGACGGGTGACGGCCGGCCTGCAGGAACAGCGCGTTGGTCAGAATCGCGACAATGGCGGCCGCGGCGAGCACGCCCGCGACCATGTCCTTTGGACTGTACAGCAGCACGCGCAGCAGCAGGCCGCGCTCCTGCTCGGCCTCGATCGCCACCGCCTTGGCGCCGCGGCGGCGGCGCGGCGCTTCATCGTCATCCAAAGTCTGTCTAGGCACTCTTCTTCACCTGCTGAGCTTGCTCTTGTAGTCCGGACCGCAGCGCGGGCTTCAGCGTCGAGACGTTGCTGGACGGCTCGCTCGCGGCCTGCGGCGTGAACGCCAACGGCAGCGCGACCGAGACTGTGGTCCCTTCGCCCACCTTGCTTTCCACATTCAGTTCGCCGTTGTGCAGGCCAACCAGCCCCTTGACGATCGACAGGCCAAGGCCGGTGCCTTCGTGGCGGCGCTGATAGGTCTTGCCGGCCTGGAAGAACGGGTCGCCGATCCGCTTCAGGTCGTCGGCGGCGATCCCGACACCGGTGTCGGAGACGCGCAGCACAAGCCGCGATCCCTCGACCGCAGCAGACACCGTGACCTTGCCGCCGCGCTCGGTGAACTTGATGGCGTTGGAGACGAGGTTGAGCACGATCTGCTTGAACGCGCGCGGATCGCCGTTCAGGTTCGGCAGGTCGTCAGCCACGCGGGTGACGAGGTCGACGCCGCTCTCGCGCGCCTTCAGCGCCATCAGGTTGCAGCAATTGAGCAGCGCCGGCCGCGGCGCGAACGGCTCCGGCGAAATCTCGAAATTTCCGGACTCCATCTTCGACATGTCGAGGATGCCGTTGACCACCGACAGCAGATGCTGGCCGGAATCGTTGATCAGCTGCGCGTATTCCTTGCGGCGCGCGGCATCGAGCCCGAGCACGTCTTCCTGCGCGATCATCTCGGAGAAGCCGATGATGGCGTTGAGCGGCGTGCGCAGCTCGTGGCTCATGGTGGCGAGGAAGCGCGTCTTCGACGCATCGGCCTGCTCGGCGGCGTTGCGCGCCTGCTCCAGCGCCTGCTCCTGCGTCTTGCGCTCGGTGATGTCGCGGATCACGGCGACGACTTCGGCGTCGGCGTCGGCAGCGGCCTGATCGAGCGGACGGCAACGCATCTCGACCCAGATGAAGTCGGTGCCGCCGCCCTGGCTCCACGCCGCGTCGCGGCGCAGCCGAAACTCGACGCTGCGCGACTCGCCGCCGCGCGCGGCGTCCGACAGCGCGGTGAGATAGGCCGGGCGATCGGCGACGTGAACGCGGTCGAACAGGCCGTGGCCGAGCAGCCTTGATGCCGGCACGCCGAGCATGATCTCGGCCGCCGGCGAGATGAAGCGCACCGCGCCGTTGCGGCTGTGCCGCGACAGCACGTCGCTCATGTTGTGCGCAAGCAGGCGGTAGCGGTCTTCCTCGACATAAAGCAGCGCCACGCTGGTGCGCGCCAGCGACTCGGCGCCGAAGGCGAGCCCGGCCGCATAGAAGATCGCGGACACGACGCCGAAGCCGACCAGCATGCTGTTCGCCGCCACCGCCGGATCGGCGGGCGGCAGCACGTGATAGTGTCCGAGCACGCTGAGCAGCGCCGCGCAGATCATCGCCAACGCAAAGGCAAACGCCACCACGCGCCGCGACGCCGACAGCGCCGCCTCGATCGGGATCACGATCAGCCACACCGCGGCAAACGAGGTGATGCCGCCGGTGGGCGCCGCAATGGTCATCACGAGGCCGGCGAGCGCGAGCGACGACAGCACATGCGCGCCTTCATAGCGGCCGGTGCGCGACAGGAACCATGACAGCAGGATCGGCGCGGTCAGCCAGGCGAACGCCGCGACCTCGGTCGCGGTGGGCGCGCCGCGCATCGCAAGAAACACCGGGAAGGATGCGAGCGCCGCCAGGCTGCCGAGCAGCCGCGGCGCCATGAAGGCACGATGGCGTGCGCGCGTCAGCGCATCATATTGCGCCGACGGATGCAGCAGCGCATCCAGGCAATCGCGGATCAGACTCACAATACTCACAGCACTCGCGCTTCGGCTCGATCGTCAGACAGACGCGCCGGAACGCCTCCTTCGTGATTGCAGGCCAACGTGTCAGAGCGAACTTAAGCGAACGCTAAGGCGGGGCGGCCTGCCGCCAAACACCGTGCATTGGCAGCCCTCCGGCCGACTATTCACCGCGCATTTGTCGCGGATGGTGAACGAGGGGTTTCCGGATGCGACGATCTATGGTTTCGAATTGGTGGACGCGGCGCAAACTGCACATCCGCCCGGCTTGCCGCCATCAATCGAAAATTTACGCCGAATCAAATCAGGCGGATTTTCCGCGATTTTTCGGCGGATTTACTTCAATGCAAATACTTCCGATTTATCGAGCGATGCTAGGCATAAAGCCAACCGCGGCATCGACCGCAAAAGAGAAGACAGACGACCGGGATCGCGCCATGTTTTTCCTGCTGCGTTTGGCATTCTGGCTCGGGCTTGTGCTCGTGCTGCTGCCCAGGGACAAGACACCTGAATCGGAGAAGGTGCCGCAGGTCAGCGCGTCCGACGCGGTGTCGGCGGCGACCGCGACGATCAACGACATGGGCCAGTTCTGCAAACGCCAGCCCGCGGCCTGCGAGGTCGGCGGCCAGGCCGCGACCGCGATCGGCCAGCGTGCGACCGACGGCGCGCGCAAGATCTATCAGATCATCACCGACAAGAAGCCGCCCGACCACACCGGCTCGATCGGCGCCGAGGATGCCGACGTAGCCCTTGCCGCGTCCCGCGACACGCTGACTTCGGACGATCAGGCGATCGAATTCCGCGCTCCGCCGGCGCCTTAACCCGCAAATTTAGCCGCGGAACCGGTTCCATTTCCGTCGCTTTCGCGGCCCGCCTTCCCTATATAAGCCGGTAAGAACGGGACGGGCCACGGATGACGACGACGATCGACGAAATCAGGGACAACTTCGCGCTGCTCGACGAGTGGGACGACCGCTACCGCTATGTCATCGAGCTCGGCCGCACGCTCGAGCCGTTGTCCGAGGCGGAGCGCTCGGCCGAGAACAAGGTGCAGGGCTGCGTCAGCCAGGTCTGGCTGTCGAAGCGGATCGATCGCGACGGCAAGGGCGAGCCGCGGCTGATCTATCTCGGCGACAGCGACGCCCACATCGTGCGCGGCCTGGTCGCGATCGTGCTGACGCTGTTTTCCGGCCACACGCCGAAGGAGATCCTCGGCACCGACGCGCTCGCGCTGTTCGAGGAGTTCGGCTTCCGCGACCATCTGACGCCGCAGCGCTCCAACGGCCTGCGCTCGATGGTCGAGCGCATCCGCAACGACGCGCGCGAGGCGCTGGCGTCCGCGGCGTGAGGCAAATGGCCTGACGCCTTTTCGCGATGTTGCTTACTTCTTCTTCCGCGCCTGCTGGCCCAGCCCCATCTTCTTGGCGAGCTGTGACCGCGCCACCGCATAGTTCGGCGCCACCATCGGATAGTCGGCCGGCAGCCCCCATTTCTCGCGGTATTGCTCGGGCGTCATGTTGTACTGCGTGCGCAGATGGCGCTTGAGCGATTTGAAGCGCTTGCCGTCCTCGAGGCACACCAGATATTCGGGCGTGATCGACTTCTTCATCGACACCGCAGGCTTGGCCGGCTCGAGCGGCGTTTCGGTGCGCCCGGTCGAGACGCGCAGCAGGGCGGCATGAACCTGACCGATCAGGCTCGGAATATCGGAGGCCGGCGTCGGATTGTTGCTGAGATAGGCCGACACGATGTTTGCGGTCAGCTCGACCGGAGTTTTGCTTGACGTCTCGGACATGGCTCTACCTTCCCTATGCAATCGACGGCGCGGCCCAACACGCCGGCCCGGACAGTATCCGGGCATAAAAATACATTAACAGAATCGCGTACTACTTCGCTGATATGAGCGGATTACAGGAATCGCGACAAGAACGGCCGTATTTCTGCATCGAACGGCGGCCGTTGGCAAGTATTGGCGGAACTTACGGCCGCTGCTCCAGGTGCGACCTGAGCTCGTCGATCGAGGCAAACCGCATCATGCCCTCGGGCATCTGCGCTTCGATCGATCCGTCCGAATAGAGCGAATAGGCCATGCCGTCGACGACGCCCGACTTGAGGACGGTCACCGCGGGCTGTTCCGGGGGCGCCGGCGGGTGGCTGGGCGACGGCGGAGCTGAGGGCGGGGTCTGGGCCTCGCCGAAGGTCGAAGGCGAGCGGGCGCTGCGCCGCGGGGCAACGTCGACCGATCTTGGCCGTTCCGCCCTCGGCCAGGCATCGTCAAACGTGGCCGGCGCGGGCTCTGCGGCCGGGCTGGGACGCAGCTCCGGCGACAACAGGTCCGGCGTCAGCGGCTCCGCAGCGCGCCCCTGGGCACGTTCACGCTCCTTCCGCGAGGTCGAGGAAAACAGCAGGTTCCGCCGCTTGGGCGGCGCCGAGGCGTCAGGTGCGGCGGCGCTCGGCTCCGCCGCCGGGCTATCCTCGGTATGGCCGCCACGCGCGGCGATTTCTTCGTGCCAGGGCGGTGTCGCGGCCGCCGGTGTGGGGGGCGGCGACGCCGGGGCCAGCGGCGGAGGCTGCAGCGGCGGGAAGGCGATCTCGCCGGCAGCCGAGGTGCGCGGGGAAGTTGCAGGCGCCGGGAACTCGGGGCTGGCGCCGGTGGCAAGCGGGCCGAGCCGCCGGGCGATGGCCCGCAGCTCCCGGATCGCCACCGCGAGCGCCAGCACGATCGCGCCGGTGCAGACGCCAGTGACGCCGGACTGGATCAACAGGCCGCCGACGCTGAATTCCTTGTATTGGATCCCGAGGCCGATCGCCGCCAAACCTGCCAGGACGAGGCCCGCGCCGACGACCAACAAAGCAACCATCATCGAACTAACCCCCGGGAGAGCCGCCGGAAAATCGGCGCAGCCACCGACGGCCACGATACCGTCATATTGCCCACACCGCCAACCGGCAATTGTGGACAGAGTTCCTGAAAAGCAGATTTTGCCGGTATTTCGGCCTCGTCGGCATCGCGTCAGGCCTGCCGGACAAGAGGCTCCCGTAAATCTACTGACCTACGAAATACTGCCAATATATTGCAATGCATCTGGGAAATTACGCCACAATTGCCAATTACTTGGAAACGGAACTGCGCTATATGGATGCCGGGGAATGAGGCCCTAAAGCGCCAAAACGGGCCAAGGGACGCCGGTACCATTAGCCATGTCATCGATTACGACGTCTGCCATCGACACGCCTGCGCGTCGCTCGGTGGAGAAGACCTGCGACGATCTCGCCCTTATTGTCCTCGGCGCGGTCGCCTTGATCGCCGGTCTCACATTTCGCGATTACGGCCTGGGCTGGGACGATTACACCCACGCTGAGTATGCCGATCTGTTGCTGCGCATGTACGGTTCCGGTTTCAAGGACACCGGCGCGCTGTCGTTCGCCAATCTCTATATGTACGGCGGCGGCTTCGATATGGCCGCGGCGCTGCTGCACAAGGTGATCTCGCTGGAACTGTTCGAGACGCGCCGGCTGGTCGGCGCGATCGTCGGCGTCATCGGCCTTGCGGTCACCTGGCGGCTGGCGCGGCGCGTCGGCGGTCCGGTGGCCGGACTGGCCGCGCTGCTGCTGCTGGCGCTGTGCCCGACCTTCTACGGCCACATGTTCATGAACCCGAAGGATGCGCCGTTTGCCGTGGCAATGGTGATCCTGATCCTCGGCCTGGTCCGCCTGGTGGAGGAATATCCGGCGCCCTCGCCGCGCACCATCCTGATCGTCGGCCTCGGCGCCGGCCTGTCGATCGGCTGCCGGGTGCTCGGCGGACTGGCGCTGGTCTATGCGGTGGTCGGTTTCCTGCCGCTCGGAATCGAGGAATTCCGCAAGCAAGGCGCCCGCGAAGCGACGCACCGCTTTGCCCATGTGGTCTACGTGCTGCTGCCCGGCCTTGTGTTCGGCTATCTCGTGATGGGCCTGATCTGGCCGTGGTCGATCATGGAGCCCGGCCATCCGCTCGAGGCGGTGACCTATTTCTCGCATTTCTTCGAGAAGCCGTGGAAGGAGATGTTCGACGGCGCGCTGGTGTCGGTGCCGGACATGCCATGGTCCTATCTGCCGACGCTGTTCGCGCTGCAGCTGCCCGAGGTGCTGCTGTTCCTGCTGATCGCGGCCGTCGTCATCACCCTGACGTCGCTGTCGCGCGACGACGTGCCGGCGAAGCGCAAGACCATCATGCTGATGCTGACGCTGGCGGCGATGCTGCCGCTGGTGATCGCGATGGTGAAGCGGCCGGCGCTCTATAACGGCATCCGCCATTTCATCTTCGTGATCCCGCCGATGACGGTGCTTGCTGGCGTCGCCTTTGCGCGCGGCATGGACTGGCTCGGCGAACAGCGCCGCGCCTGGCAGCCTGCGGCCGTCGCGGTGTTCGCCTTCGGCCTGCTGCTGCCGCTCAGCGAAATGATCCGCCTGCATCCGTACCAGTACACGCACTTCAATCATATCGCCGGCACGGTGCGCACCGCCGACAACTACTTCATGCTGGACTATTGGGGCCTGGCGCTGAAGCAGGCCTCCGACGGATTGCGCGAGCAGCTTGCCGAACGGCAGGAAGTACCGCCGCAGAACCGCAAGTGGAAGGTCGCGGTGTGCGGACCGCAGCGTCCGGCGCAGGTCGCGCTCGGGCCCGACTTCACCATCGGCTGGGACAGCAACGCCGCCGACTTCGCGATGACGCTCGGCGAGTTCTACTGCAAGGGCCTGGCCGCGCCCGTGATGGTCGAGATCAAGCGCGACGACGTCGTGTTCGCTCGCGTCTACGACATCCGGGGCCGCAGCATCTCGAGCCTGCTGGCGATCCCGGCGCCGTAAGGCACGGCAAGCTAGTCAATTCGCTGCCCACTTTCTCCGTGCCGGAGCATGATCTTTCCGGATCGTGGGCCAGCGTTCACATGCCGGCATGACTGTCACGCCGGTACGCCGCCTTGCTGCGCTAACGCGGCAGCGTTAGGCTCCGACGAAATCACACCAACGGAGCAAACGGCCATGTCCCCAGCGGAAGCACGCTTGAAGGAAGTCCCCGCGGATATCAGCGCCGCGGAATGGGAGCAGCGGATCAATCTCGCCGCCTGCTATCGCCTGGTCGCGCTCTATGGCTGGGACGATCTGGTCGACACCCACATCTCGGCGCGCGTGCCGGGACCCGACCATCACTTCCTGATCAATCCCTACGGGCTGATGTTCGACGAGATCACGGCGTCGAGCCTCGTCAAGGTCGACCTCGACGGCAACCAGCTGTCCAAGAGCGACTACAGCATTAACCCGGCCGGCTTCACCATCCATTCGGCGATCCACGAGGTGCGCGAGGATGCCGGTTGCGTGCTCCATCTGCACACGATCGACGGCACCGCGGTATCGTCCGACCCCAAGGGTCTGCTGCCGCTGAACCAGACCGCGCAGCTCGTCACCCACGACCTCGCCTATCACGACTATGAAGGCATCGCGCTCGATCACGACGAACGCCCGCGCCTGCAGCGCGACCTCGGCAGCAAGAACCACATGCTGTTGCGCAACCACGGCACGCTGACCGTCGGCCGCTCGGTCGCCTCCGCGTTCGAGCGCATGTATCATCTGGAGCGCGCCTGCTCGATGCAGGTGGCAACCCGCGCGCTCGGCGGCGCCGCCTATCCGGTCGACCAGCTCGCGATCGACAAGAACACCGAGCTGCTGTCCAACCCCGACCGTGCCGAGCTGCGCTCGACCCAGCTGGTCTGGCCGCCGCTGCTGCGCAAGCTCGACCGGGTGAACCCCGGCTACCGAGATTGAATTTTCACAATCTTCGGGTAAGATTCGCCTCAACACCCTCTGCACTATCGGAATCAAAACGCCGTCCAATCCCGGGCGGCGTTTTTACTTTCAGATCCGTAGCCCGGATGCAGCGCAGCGCAATCCGGGGCGGCGCATCCGCGGCTCGACTGTCCCGGATTACGCTTCGCTCCATCCGGGCTACGGGCCGCACTTCGCTGCCTGCTATTTCGCCTCGGCGAATGCGGCGAGGATCCGCGCCCAGGAGCGGATGCCCTTGTGAAAACTCTTGAGGTCGTACTTCTCGTTCGGCGAGTGGATGTTGTCGTCGTCGAGGCCGAAGCCGATCAAGACGCTGTCGAGGCCGAGGGTGCGCTTGAAGTCGGCGACGATCGGGATCGA
This sequence comes from Bradyrhizobium ivorense, assembly GCF_900696085.1. Taxonomy (GTDB): domain Bacteria; phylum Pseudomonadota; class Alphaproteobacteria; order Rhizobiales; family Xanthobacteraceae; genus Bradyrhizobium; species Bradyrhizobium ivorense. Next base: position 694,420 of record NZ_CAADFC020000004.1, on the reverse strand, counting down.
GGCGCCGGAGCCGACCAGCAGCGCCTCCTTGCCCCATTCGTCGGTCAGCGCGCGCTTCGCCGCCGCTAAGGGCTTCATGTTCCAGTCGAGCGCGATCGCCGGCGCGCCGGAATGCTCGGTGAACTCGGCCTTGCAGTCCGCCGGCACGCGGGCCTTCACATAGGCGCGGAACGCCTCGCGGATCTTTTCCGGGTCCTGCCCTTCGACCAGGCGGAACGAGACCTTGGCCGACGCCTCGGCCGGGATCACCGTCTTCGAACCCTCGCCGGTGTAGCCGCCGACGATACCGTTGATGTCGCAGGTCGGACGCGACGACACCTGCTCGATCAGGAGCCGATCCGTCTCGCCGGCCGGCAGCGACAGGCCGATCGGCTTCAGAAAACTGTCCGCCGTCATATTGAGGGTCTTCCACTGCGCCAGGATGTCCGGCGGCAGATCCTTCACGCCGTCGTAGAAGCCGGGAATGGTGATGTGGCCGTTCTCGTCATGCAGGCCGCCGAGGATGCGCGTCAGCACGCGGATCGGATTCTGCGCGCCGCCGCCGAACACGCCGGAATGCAGGTCGCGATTGGCAGCCTTGATCTTGACCTCGTCATAGACCAGGCCGCGCAGCGCGGTGGTGATCGCCGGCGTGTTGGGATCCCACATGCCGGTGTCGCACACCAGCGCGAAGTCGGCCTTCAGCTCGTCCTTGATCGCCTCCAGGAACGGCACGAAGTTCTTCGAGCCGATTTCCTCCTCGCCCTCGATGACGATGGTGATGTCGATCGGCAGCGATCCCGTCACCGTCTTCCAGGCCCGGCAGGCTTCGACGAAGGTCATCAGCTGGCCCTTGTCGTCCTCGGCGCCGCGCGCGACGATGATCTTGCGGCCGTCGGCGTGGTCGGTCACCACCGGCTCGAACGGCGGGCGATGCCAGAGGTTCAGAGGATCGACCGGCTGCACGTCGTAATGGCCGTAGAACAGCACGTGCGGCCGCCCGTCGGTCGAGCCGTTGAGCTTGCCGACCACGGCCGGATGGCCGGCGGTCGGACGCACCTCGGTCTTGAAGCCGAGCGTCGCGATATCCTTGGCGAGATGATCGGCGGCCGCCTTGCACTCATCGGCAAAGGCCGGATCGGCCGAGATCGATTTGATCCGGAGCAGCGTGAACAGCCGCTCGAGGCTGTTGTCGAAATCGGCGTCGATGCGGTCGAGGACCGGCTGCAGCTTGGCGTTGGACATCGCGGATATCCTGTTGGTTGGACGGTTGCGCCGGGTTGTAGCGCGCCGGCCGCGGGAGAGCAAAGCGGCGCTCGCGCCCAACGTGTATGACTATCTGCGCAGCAACCCGCCGAGCGCGCCGCGCACCAGCGAACGGCCGATCGAGCCGCCGATCGAACCGCCGACCGACTTGCCGAGATCGGCGACCACGCCGCCGATCACCTTATCCGTGACCGAACGGGTGACGTTGCGCGCAATCACCTGCCCGGTCGACAGCCGGCCGCGCTTGACGTTGGTGCCGAAGATCGTGGCAGCGATCGAGCCGATCTGGCCGAGCAGGCCGCCGCCCTCGCCGCCGCCTCCCTCGCCGTCCGCGGGCGCGGCCGTGCCGGCGATCCGCTTCTGGATGATCTCGTAGGCCGACTCGGCGTCGACCGCGGTGTCGTATTTGCCCTTCACCGGGCTCGCATCCATGATCGCCTTGCGCTCTTCCGGCGTGATCGGTCCGATCCGCGCCGACGGCGGCCGCACCATGACGCGCTCGACCATCGACGGCGTGCCGCCGCCCTCCAGGAACGACACCAGCGCCTCGCCCTTGGCGAGCTCCATGATCACGCGCGCGGTGTCGAGCTTCGGATTGGGCCGGAAGGTCTGCGCCGCCGCGGCCACCGCCTTCTGGTCGCGCGGGGTGAAGGCGCGCAGCGCGTGCTGCACGCGGTTGCCGAGCTGCGCCAGCACCTTGTCCGGCACGTCGATCGGATTCTGGGTGACGAAGTAGACGCCGACGCCCTTGGAGCGGATCAGCCGCACCACCTGCTCGATCTTGTCCATCAGCGCCTTCGGCGCATCGTTGAACAACAGATGCGCTTCGTCGAAGAAGAACACCAGCTTCGGCTTCGGCAGGTCGCCGGCCTCCGGCAATTCCTCGAACAATTCCGACAGCATCCAGAGCAGGAACGTGGCGTAAAGCCGCGGGCTCTGCATCAGTTTGTCGGCGACGAGGATGTTAACCATGCCGCGGCCGTCGCGGTCGGTCTTCATGAAATCCTTCAGCGTCAGCGCCGGCTCGCCGAAGAATTTCGTGCCGCCCTGGTTCTCGAGCACCAGCAGCTGGCGCTGAATGGTGCCGACCGTCGCCTTCGAGACGTTGCCATAGCTTTGCGCCGCCTTGCGGATCGGCGCCAGCGGATCCTCCTCGTCGTCGGCGGCCTTCTTGCCGCCGTTGGGCGCGATCGCATCCAGCAGCGCGCGCAGATCCTTCATGTCGATCAGCGTCAGGCCGTTTTCGTCGGCGACGCGAAAGGCGACGTTGAGCACGCCTTCCTGCACGTCATTCAGATCGAGCATCCGCGACAGCAACAGCGGGCCCATCTCGGTGACGGTGGCGCGCACCGGATGGCCCTGCTCGCCGAACACGTCCCAGAACACGGTCGAAAACTGATCCGGCTGGAAATCGAGCCCCATCTCCTTGGCGCGCTTGATAGTAAAATCCTTGGCCTCGCCGACCTCGGAGATCCCGGAGAGGTCGCCCTTGATGTCGGCCGCGAACACCGGAACGCCGGCGCGCGCAAATCCTTCCGCCATGACCTGGAGCGACACCGTCTTGCCGGTTCCGGTCGCGCCGGTCACAAGGCCGTGTCGGTTGGCCAGCGCAAGCGTCAGCCACGCTGTCTCCTCGCCCTTGCCGATAAAAATCTTTTCATCGGTATCGGCCAGTTTATTGCCGGAGGTCGCCATCGCTTCGCCTCTTCGCGCAGATTAGATCGGTTCGAGCTCGAACCCGGTTCGATATCGAACCGGTGCCATCATAATGTATCTTGCAGGACGAATGAAACCATCGCCCGGTGCCGACGTATATCGCGGCCCTATAAGTTCCTCATACTTTAATTCTTTGCCAATTGATCTTCGCCAAAAGAATTCTGACGAGCCTTATCCAAAGTGAACTTTACCAACAAAACAAAGCCATTGCGCATTGCGACAAGATGGCGTGAATCCCGGATTTACTCTTGCATCGATGCAACACCTTCAGCGCGATCGAAAAAGAAAGACGCAGTGCATGCCCGGATCGCTTGTATTTCGCGGCACAGGCGCTCAAGATAAATCTTCAAGAATGAACCGGTAAGAACCGGTTGAGGCGGGGCAATATGGACGAATTGGTTGGACGGCTGGCCGACAAGGCCGGCATCGATGGTGCTGTCGCTGAAAAAACCATCGGTATCGTTCTGGGCTTCCTCCGTAACGAGGGGCCTTCAGACAAGGTCCAGGTTCTGATCGACCAAATCCCCGGCGCAGAAGCGGCCATTGCCGCCTCCAACAACAGCGGTGGTCTGTCGCGATTGATGGGCGGCGGGCTGATGGCCGTCGGCACCCGGCTGATGGGGCTTGGTTTGAGCATGAGCGAGATTCAGAACGTGGCGCGTGAACTTTTCAGGTTCGGCCGCGACAAAATCGGAGCGGATCAAATGGGCGAGATCATCTCGGGGACGCCGGGCCTCAGCCAGTTTGCCTGAAGCATCCCCCAACGACGCCCTGTTGCGCAGACGCGCCTTTCTACCTGCATACGAGTATCATGACATACCCCCTCTCCGAGATCGAAGGCCTGTCCGCCTATTGCGCCAACAAACTGAAGTCACAGGGTATCCGCACGACCGAAGCGCTGCTTGAAGCCGCCCGCACCGTCAAGGGACGCAAGGGGCTCGCAGCCAAGACCGGGATCAGCGAACAGCAATTGCTCGAATGGGCCAACATCTCCGACTACATGCGGATTCCCGGCATGGGCAAGGCGAAGGTCGGGCTGATGCGCGCCGCCGGCGTCACCACCGTGCGCGAGCTCGCGCACCGCAATCCGTCGCGGCTGGCGCAGAGCATGAAGGACGCCAACATCAAGCGAAAGCTGGTCCGCGTGATGCCGTCGGAGAAGTCGGTCGAGCTCTTGATCGAACAGGCCCGCAAGCTGCAGCCCAAAATCACTTATTAAGATCACCCATTAAGGTCACCTGTTAAGGTACAGGTCGCGGCCCACCCCGGCCGCTGCTGCCCACACCTTGACTCGGCGGCGCCGCCAGCGCAAAGCCACCGCATGATGGCAACCTCGCTTATTGCGTCAGCGGCAGCCGGCCCGGCCGGACGCGCGCTGCTGCCGGCATTGCTGTCAAAGCCCTATCCGGCGGTGATGGGCGTCCTCAACGTGACGCCGGATTCATTCTCCGATGGCGGGCAATTCATCGCCCCCGAGCAGGCGCTGGCGCAGGCCCGCAAGCTGGTCGCCGACGGCGCTGACATCATCGATATCGGCGCGGAATCGACCCGTCCCTATGGCTCGCAGCCGGTCACGGCGGACGACGAGCTGCGACGGCTCGAACCGGTGCTGGCCGGCGTCATTGCGCTCGGCGTGCCGGTCTCGATCGACAGCATGAAGTCGGAGGTGGTGGCCTGGGCGCTCGGCCTGGGCGCGGCGATCACCAATGACGTCTGGGGCCTGCAGCGCGATGCCGGCATGGCCGCCCTGGTCGCCGCGCGCGGCGTGCCCGTGATCATCATGCACAACCGCGACCGTGCCGATCCGGCGATCGACATCATGCAGGATATCGCGGCGTTCTTTGCCCGCTCGCTCGAGATCGCAGCGCGCGCCGGCGTATCGACCGACCAGATCGTGCTCGATCCCGGCATCGGCTTCGGCAAGACGCCGGAGCAGAGCATGATAGCGCTGGCGCGGCTGTCCGAGCTCAGCGCGTTCGGCCTCCCGGTGCTGGTCGGCGCCTCGCGCAAGCGTTTCATCAGCACCATCGTGCCGTCCGAGCCGCAGCAGCGCATCGGCGGCTCGCTCGCCGCGCATCTGATCGCCGCGCAGAACGGCGCGCGCATCATCCGCGCGCATGATGTGGCGGAAACCGTGCAGGCGCTGCGGGTGGCCGCGGCAATCAGGGAACAGCAATGACCGACACGATCTTCATCACCGGGATCGTCATCCATGCCCGTCATGGCGTGATGGAGCATGAGACCGAGGTCGGGCAGCGCTTCGTCATCGACCTCGAACTCTACACCGATCTCTCGGAGTCCTCGCGCACCGACCGCCTGTCCGACACGGTGTCCTATTCCAACGTGGTGGCGACCGCCACCTCGGCGTTCAAGAACACCAATTACAGGCTGCTGGAGCGCGCCGCCGGCGCGGTCGCCGACGACATCCTCGCCGCGTTCCCGCGGGTCAGGGCGGTCAAGGTCACCGTGCACAAGCCGCACGCGCCGATCGCCGCGATCTTCGAGGATGTCGGCGTGGTGCTGACGCGCTCGCGGCATCAGCATCCGCCGGCGCAAAGCTGAGCGCCCAGGTTGAACACTCATGGCGAGCGTCCTGATCGCACTCGGTGGCAATGTCGGCGACGTCCGCGCGACCTTCCGCAAGGCGATCGCCAAGATCTGCGGCATGACGCAGGCGGCATTGCTGGCGCGCTCCTCGGACTATTCGACGCCGCCCTGGGGCGAGGAGGCGCAGGACAGCTTCATCAATGCCTGTATCGAGATCGAGACCAGCCTCGATCCGCATGCGCTGCTGTTCACGCTGCACAAGATCGAGACCCGGTTCGGCCGCGACCGGACCAACGAGCAGCGCTGGGGCCCGCGCACCCTCGACCTCGACCTGATCGCCTATGACGACGTCACGCTGAACAAGCCGGAACTGACCCTGCCGCACCCGCGTTTGTTCGAACGCGCCTTCGTGCTGGTGCCGCTGGCCGAGATCGTTCCCGACCGCGTCATTGCCGGCCGCCGCGTCGCCGACGCCCTGGCCGGGGTTTCCGCCGACGGTATTTTCCGCCTGCCGGACCTCGATTGAGGCCAAGAGGCCTCAGAGTGGCCTCAGAGCGGGGCCGCAAAACAACCGTTTGGCTTGGCCGCCCGCCCGTGGCAATTTCCGGCCAAATCAAGGGCCCGCATCGGGCCGGCGAAGGATAATTTGGGCGGATGACGACCACGACCGACGATTTGCCACTGGCTGCGGATTTTCCGCCGGCGACCTATGACGACTGGCGCAAGCTGGTCGACGGCGTGCTGAAGGGCGCCCCGTTCGAGAAGCTGGTCGGCAAGACCTATGACGGCGTGAGGATCGATCCGATCTACCGCCGCGCCACCAACACCGGCCCGATTGCCGGCCGCGCCGCCGCCGCGCCCTGGCAGATCCTGCAGCGGGTCGACCATCCCGACGCCGCCGCGGCCAACGCGCAGGCGCTGCACGATCTCGAGAACGGCGCCACCGGCCTCGAATTCGAGTTCGCCGGCGGCCCCGGCGCCCGCGGTTTTGGTCTTGCCGACGCCAGCAAGGCGACGCTGGCCAGGGTCTGCGACGGCATCCATCTCGATGCCGGCATCATGATCGCGCTTAACCCGGTGCTCGGACGCGAGAACGCCGGCGAGACCTTTGCCGACCTGGTCGAAGCCCGCAAGGTCGATCCGGCGAAGCTCGACCTGCACTTCAACTACCAGGCGCTCAGCACGGTCGCGGTGCGCGGCGCTGCCGCGGCCGCCTGGGCCGAGTACCAAAAGCCGTTCGGCCAGGTGGTCAGCGGACTGATCAAGCGCGGCTTCAAGGGGCCGTTCGCGCTGGCCGACGGCCGGCCGGTGCACGATGCCGGCGGCTCGGAGGTGCAGGAGCTCGCCTTCACGCTTGCTGTCGCGCTCGCCTATCTGCGCATGCTGGAGGCTGGTGGCATCGACCTCGATGCAGCGCGTGCAGCAATCTCGTTCCGGCTTTCCGCCGACGCCGACCAGTTTTTGACGATGGCAAAATTCCGCGCGCTGCGGCTGTTGTGGGCGCGGGTCGAGCAGGCCTGCGGGCTCGTGCCGAAGCCGATCTTCGTCAACGCGCAGACCGCATGGCGCATGCTGACCCAGCGCGACGCCAATGTGAACCTGCTGCGCGCGACCATGGCGACCTTTGCCGCCGGCCTCGGTGGCGCCAATGCGATGACCGTGCTGCCGCACACGCTGGCGCTCGGCCTGCCGGACGACTTTGCACGGCGCGTGGCGCGCAATACGCAGCTGGTGCTGCTCGAGGAATCAAATCTGGCAAAAGTCTCCGATCCGGCGGCGGGCTCCGGCGGCATCGAGACGCTGACGTCGCAGCTGAGCGAGGCGGCCTGGGCCCTGTTCCAGGAAATCGAGAAGGCCGGCGGCGTCTTCGCCGCGCTCGAGCAAGGGCTGCTCCAAAGCAAGGTCGCCGCGACGCGCGCGTTGCGCGAGACCAATGTGGCCAAGCGCCGCGACGTGCTGACCGGCGCCAGCGAGTTCCCGAACCTGCACGAGGCCGAGATCGCGGTGCTGGATGTGAAGCCGGTCGCGCTGAGCCCCCTGCCCGAGCCGAAGATCAAGTTCGACGCACTGGCGCCGATGCGCCTTGCCGAGCCGTTCGAGGCGCTGCGCGACCGGTCGGACGCAGCGCTGAAGGCGCATGGCGCGCGGCCGCGGATCTTCTTGGCCAATCTCGGCACGCCGGCGGATTTCACCGCCCGCGCCACCTTCGCAAAGAGCTTCTTCGAGACTGGCGGCATCGAGGCGATCGACAGCGAGGGTTTTGCCGATCCGGCGGCGCTGGCGAGCGCCTTCAAGGCCTCCGGCGCCGCGATGGCGTGCGTCTGTTCCTCGGACAAGGTCTATGCCGGCAGCGCGGCCGACGCCGCCAGGGCCCTTCAAGCGGCCGGCGCAAGGCATATCTATCTGGCAGGACGGCCCGGCAACCAGGAAGCGGTGCTGCGGGCGGCCGGCATCGGTGAGTTCGTCTTCGCCGGCGGCGATGCCCTGGCGACATTGCGCGACGCCTATCGTCGGATGGAGCGAGCATGACGGCTGAGACCCCAGCAAAACCCGTTCTGACCGGCGGCTGCCAGTGCGGCGCGATCCGCTTTGCCGTGTCGGCGCCACCGACCCGGATCAGCATCTGCCACTGCCGGATGTGCCAGAAGGCCTCAGGCGCGCCGTTCGCCTCCTTTGCCGACATCGAGCGAACCGACTTCACCTGGACGAGAGGCAGGCCGGCGGCATTCAGATCCTCCTCGATCGCCGAGCGCGACTTCTGCGCCGCCTGCGGCACCCCGCTCAGCTTTCGCCGGATCGACGGTCCCCGCATCGAGATCATGACTGGCACCTTCGACAGGCCCGACCGGGTGGTGCCGACACGGCAATACGGAACCGAATCCCGGCTCGGCTGGGTGGTCGGCATCGCCAATCTGCCGAGCCAGACCACGATGCAGAATTACGGACCGGAGAAGATGGCGACCATCGCAAGCCACCAGCATCCGGACCATGATTGAGAGCGCCGCAGGCCGACCGCCAATGATACGATGGACACCATGACCAAAATTCCCAATTTCGCCGATGTCGCTTTCCAGCCCGTCGCCAGCGCGGCGCACGCGGCAAGCGCCGAGCCGTGGCTGACGCCCGAGGGCATTCCGGTCAAGTCGATCTACAGCGAGGCCGACCTCGAAGGCATCGACTTCCTCGAGACCTGGCCGGGCATTGCGCCCTATCTGCGCGGTCCCTACCCGACCATGTACGTCAACCAGCCCTGGACCATCCGGCAATATGCCGGCTTCTCCACGGCGGAGGATTCCAACGCGTTCTATCGCCGTAACCTCGCGGCCGGGCAGAAGGGCCTGTCGGTCGCGTTCGATCTCGCCACCCACCGCGGCTACGACTCGGATCATCCGCGCGTCTCCGGCGACGTCGGCATGGCCGGCGTCGCGATCGACTCGATCTACGACATGCGCACGCTGTTCGCCGGCATCCCGCTCGACCGGATGAGCGTGTCGATGACAATGAACGGCGCGGTGCTGCCGATCCTCGCGCTGTTCGTCGCTGCGGCCGAGGAACAGGGCGTGCCGCCGGAAAAGCTGTCGGGCACCATTCAGAACGACATTCTGAAAGAATTCATGGTGCGCAACACCTACATCTATCCGCCGGTGCCCTCGATGCGGATCATCTCCGACATCTTCGCCTACACCTCGCAGCGGATGCCGAAATACAACTCGATCTCGATTTCCGGCTACCACATGCAGGAGGCCGGCGCGACGCAGGACCTCGAGCTCGCCTATACGCTTGCCGACGGCGTCGAATATCTGCGCGCGGGCTTGGCCGCGGGCCTCGACGTCGACCGCTTCGCGCCGCGGCTGTCGTTCTTCTGGGCGATCGGCATGAACTTCTTCATGGAAGTCGCCAAGATGCGCGCCGCGCGGCTGTTGTGGGCCAAGCTCTTGAAGCCATTCAACCCGAAGGATCCGCGCTCGCTCAGCCTGCGCACGCATTGCCAGACCTCGGGCTGGTCGCTGACCGCCCAGGACGTCTTCAACAACGTGATGCGCACCACCATCGAGGCGATGGCGGCTACCCAAGGCCATACCCAGTCGCTGCACACCAACGCGCTCGACGAGGCCCTTGCGCTGCCGACCGATTTTTCCGCCCGCATCGCCCGCAACACCCAGCTGTTCATCCAGCAGGAGAGCGGCACCAACCGCATCATCGATCCCTGGGGCGGCTCCTATTACGTCGAGCGGCTGACCCGCGACCTCGCGGCGAAGGCCTGGGGCCATATCCAGGAGGTCGAGGAGCTCGGCGGCATGGCCAAGGCGATCGAGGCCGGCGTGCCGAAACTGCGGATCGAGGAAGCCTCCGCCAAGACCCAGGCCCGGATCGATGCCGGCCGCCAGGCGGTGATCGGCGTCAACAAGTTCAAGCCGGAGAACGAGAAGCCGATCGACGTGCTGAAGGTGGAGAACTCCACGGTGCGGCGGCTGCAGATCGACAAGCTGGCGCGGCTGAAGAAGGAGCGCAACCAAACCGACGTCGATGCAGCGCTGGCGGCGCTGACCCGCAGCGCGGGCGAAGGCAACGGCAACCTGCTGGCGCTGGCGATCGACGCCGCGCGCGCCAAGGCAACCGTCGGCGAGATTTCGGACGCGATGGAAAAGGTGTTCGGCCGCCACCGCGCCGAGATCAAATCCATCACCGGCGTCTACAAGCGAGAGGCAGCGGCGATGTCCAACAAGGTCGAAAAGGTGCAAGCGCTGATCGACGCCTTCGAGGAAGCCGAAGGCCGCCGCCCGCGCATCCTGGTGGCAAAAATCGGCCAGGACGGCCATGACCGCGGCCAGAAGGTGATCGCATCCGCCTTCGCCGATGTCGGCTTCGACGTCGATATCGGGCCGCTGTTTGCGACCGCCGACGAAGCCGCCCGCCAGGCGGTCGAGAACGACGTCCACATCCTCGGCGTCTCCTCGCTCGCCGCCGCCCACCTCACCGCGGTGCCGGAATTGAAGGCCGCGCTGAAGAAGCACGGCCGCGAGGACATCATGATCATCATCGGCGGCGTGGTGCCGCCGCAGGACTACGACGCGCTCTACGCCGCCGGCGCCGAGGCGATCTTCCCGCCCGGCACCGTGATCTCGGACGCCGCCGAGGAGCTGATCCGCAAACTCAACACAAGGCTCGGCCATAGCGAGGCAGCGGAGTAGGTCGCCGCTTTATTCCTTTGCGCGGTGCTGCACGCCGTTTGCTGTTGAACGCCTTGAGGTAACCATGGACACGCTACTCAAGGCGCTATCTTCCGCCGAGATCGACACTGTGCGCGACGCGCTCCGCGCAACCGTGGAAGGTACTTTCTTCCCCGATTGGGAGTTCGAAACTTTGATCGGCGTTGATCGCGCCACCGTGAGAGAGGTTCACGCGGCGTGGCCTCGACGAACGGTCGACCAAATTGAGTTCACTTGTGCGGTCATAAACTCGATGAACAATCTCGTTGGCTACCCTCATGGGAGGAATAATGAACTTGTTTCCTATGTTTCAGGGGGCCGCGCGGCGGTTGAGAAAACATTGGCTCGGCTGATTGCCCTGAGATTTTGATAGTTCTTGTGGAACCCAATGGAGGAGGCATCAGCTCTTTCTCAACTCATATAGACTTGGGACTCCAGCGCCGCCCTCTCGTCCGTAACTGGCCACTGTTGTAAACCAAGGCCATGACCTCACCGAAGCCTGCCTCCCCCGACATCCGCGCCCTCGCCCGTGACCTCCGCGCCGGCCACCGCGCGGCGCTGGCGCGGGCGATCACGCTGGTCGAGAGCCGGCGGAGCGATCACCAGGCCTCCGCGCGCGAGCTTGTACAAGCGCTGCTGCCGGACACCGGCAAGGCGGTGCGGGTCGGCATCACCGGCTCGCCCGGCGTCGGCAAGTCCACCACCATCGATGCGCTCGGCATGTTCCTGATCGCGCGCGGCCACAAGGTCGCGGTGCTGGCGGTCGATCCCTCCTCGGCGCGCACCGGCGGCTCGATCCTCGGCGACAAGACGCGGATGGCGCGGCTCGCGGCCTCCGATGACGCGTATATCCGTCCCTCGCCCTCGTCGGGTACGCTCGGCGGCGTCGCGGCAAAAACCCGCGAGGCGATGCTGCTGTGCGAGGCGGCCGGCTTCGACGTGGTGCTGGTCGAGACCGTCGGCATCGGCCAGTCCGAGACCGCGGTCTGCGACATGACCGATTTCTTCCTGGCCTTGATGCTGCCCGGCGCCGGCGACGAGCTGCAGGGCATCAAGAAAGGCCTGGTCGAGCTCGCCGACATGATCGCGATCAACAAGGCCGACGGCGACAATCTCAAGCGCGCCAACCTCGCCGCCGCCGACTATCGCAGCGCCCTGCATATCCTGGCGCCGCGCTCCGAGCACTGGCATCCGCCGGTCGAGACCTATTCAGCGCTGACCGGCGCCGGGCTCGACAAGCTCTGGCAAAAGATCCTCGAGCACCGCACCGCGATGAACGCCTCCGGCGAATTCGCCGCGCGGCGCCGCGAGCAGCAGGTGAAATGGATGTGGTCGATGCTGGAGAACCGGATCATGGCGCGGCTGCGCAGCGACGCTGCGATCCGCGCCAAGGTGAAGAAGATGGAAGCCGAGGTCGCCGAAGGCCGGATCTCACCCGCGGTCGCCGCCGAACAGATCGCGGAGCTGCTGCGATGAGCGAGAAGCTGCGCGTCCTCGTCACCGGCTTCGGCACGTTTCCCGGCGCGCCGTTCAACCCCACCATGCCGTTGGTGCAGCGGCTGACCGGGTTGCGGCGTCCGGCGTTCGACGACGTGGCGCTGACCAGCCACATCTTCCACGTCACCTACGCGAGCGTCGATCGCGAATTGCCGGAGCTGATCGCAAGGCATCGCCCGCAGGCCCTGCTGATGTTCGGCCTCGCCGGCCGCACCCCGCATCTGCGGATCGAGACTCGGGCCCGCAACGCGGTGACGACGCGCTTTCCCGACGCCGGCCACCAGCATCCGCACAAGGGCTCGATCGAGGACGGCGCCGACGCGCGGAGCTTCGGGCCGCACTCGGAAAAGCTGTTGCGCGCCGCGCTGGCGACCGGCATCGACGCGCAGTTGTCGCGCGATGCCGGCAGCTATCTCTGCAACTATCTGAGCTGGCGCGCCATCGAGGCCGTCAACCGCAACAACGGCCCGCGCCTTGCGCAATTCGTCCACGTTCCGCCGCTCGCGCATGACGGAACGGCGGCGCGCGCCACCTCGCCGATCACGCTCGAAGCGCTGGTCGATGCCGGCGAAGCGATGCTGCTGGAGCTGGTGAAGCTGACCCGGCAGGCCGCGCGCGCCTGAGCGACGCGTCAGGCCGCGCCGCGTACAGCATGACTGATGCGATAGGACAGTTGGTCGCCATGCTGGCCGGCTGGCACGAAAATCATTTGAGCCGAGGATGAGACAAGGATATCCTGGAACCGTTCATCTGATTTGATTTTTCCGTCTCGGAAACGGCTACCCGATCGTGGCTGCGAAGTATCGCACAGAGGCGGGACAGATATTTCGAGTTGCCCCAGGCTGTTCGGCGGGAGGGTCTCATGAAGATTGCACTGTTGTCGATGGTGATGATCGGAAGCCAGCTGGTGATCCCGGCCAGTGACCGCATTCCGAAACTGGACGTCGAGGCGACATGCAAGGCAACCGTCGCGGCGGATAACGCGGCGAATCTGGTTCTTTCCCAGGACTACGCGGGTTGCATGCGCGACGAAAATGAAGCGCAAGCGCAGCTCGGGGGCGTCTGGTCTACGAGCCCAGACAGCGTGAGGAATACATGCGTGGATGAGGCGACCGCCGGCGGCAACGACAGCTACGTCGACCTGCTCGTGTGCATGCAAATGGCCGGCTGGGCGTCCGCGCCTGCCGCGCCCCTGAAAGGTGCGAGTAAAGTTCGCAACAAAAAGTGAGCTGCGCGCCGCCTGGTGAGACAATGGCGTTCGCTTCCCCGTCCCGCAGGCGCTAATTGGCCGCAGAGCTCTCGACGGCAAACGTGTGGTACGTGGCGTATTTCTCGCCGACGGCGCGCACTTGCACGTAGGCTGGATCGTTTCGCCAGGCACGAAGCGCCTCCATGTTCGGATACACGTAGATGACGACGCGCCGGGGTGGATTTCCGTCAACCGCAACGACCTGTGAACCGGTTGCCGCAGCGCCTGCGCGCGAGACGTTTCCGATCACCCGCCCGACGGAGCCGGTGATGGCAAGCAGGCGCGGTCGACCTCGACCAAAGCGCGCCTCACGGACGACCTGACGCGCAACCGGGCCCGCAGGACCCGCGCGCTTCATGTCCGCTTTCGGCGTATCATCTCTTCTGCGATTGCGGTTCAGCGCTGAAACACGACCTGGCCGCCTACCAGCGTCATTTCAGCCTTGATGTCCTTGATCTGTGTGTCCGGTACCGCCATGTAGTCGGCGGAGAGCACCACGAGGTCGGCAAGTTTCCCGGGCTCGATCGTCCCCTTGCGCGTTTCCTCGAATGTGTAGCGCGCGGCCGCGCTGGTGTAGAGGCGCAGGGCCTGCTCGCGACTAATCGCTTCCGCCGCGCCGTAAACGTTCCCATTCGGATCCTTCCTGGTCACCATGATGTACATGTTGAGGAAAGGGTCGATCGGATTGACGGGAAAGTCCGTTCCTGCGCCGAGATTGTCGAGCCCCATTTTCGCGATCAGCGTCCTGGTCGGCACGGCGCGGTCTGCGGTCGCCCGTCCCAGAAAACGCTCGACGGTCGCGGCCTTGTCCCACATGAAGACGTTCTGGAAGTCGATGCGGACGCCCAGCGCGTGCGCACGCTCCATCTGCTCCGGCCTGATCAGACTGGCGTGGATGAGGACGAAACGGCGATCCCGGATCGATTTCTCCTTGTCGGCTGCTTCGAGCGCGTCGAGCACCTGGTCGACGCCGAGGTCGCCGACGACATGCACGCCGACGCGCCAGCCGTAGCGGTTGCAGATCGAGATGAGCTGCTTCAGCCGTTCGGGTGTCTGCTGCGCGATGCCGCGATAGTTGTCATGTGAATCGGGATAAGCGTCGCGCATCAGTGCCGTCTTCAGCGTCATGCCCCCGTCGTAGAAAATCTTGATTCCAGCGAATTTCAGCCAATCGTCGCCGAAACCCGACGCTGCCCCGTTGCCCGACATGATCGTTTCCCATGCGGTCAGATCGGCAGGCGGCTCCGGCCGGAACATCAAGCCGACGCGCAAAGTCGCTTTTCCCGAGGCGGCAAGTTTCTGCAACGTGCGGATATCCCGGGCTTCCGTTGCGCCTTCGACTGCGCTCGTGATTCCAAAACGGTTCAGCACGCCCTCGGCAATTGCGAACTGCCGGATTTCGTCGTCTTCCGTCCACGGCGGCACGGCTTTCTCGACCCGATCGATCGCCGTCTCGACGAGGACGCCGGTCAATTCACCGGCAGCGTCGCGCTCGAAGGATCCGCCGCTCGGATTCGCGGTGGTCTTGTCGACCCCTACCGTTTGCAGCGCCAGGGTGTTTGCCATCGAAAAATGCCCGACGGTGCGCAGGTAGACCGGATTGTCAGGGGCGACGCTGTCGATCTCCTGTCTGGTCAGATAACGCTTCTCGGCGAGCTGCGACGGCGGATGCCACGCGCCACCGACGATCCACTCGCCTGGCTTCTTCCTGGCCGCGAATGCCTTGATCATCTCGAGGGCTTCCGCGACCGTCTTTGCCCGGCCCATGGTCACGACATAGTCGGCAAGGCCGGCCGCCTTGAAGTGAGCGTGGGTATCGATCAATCCGGGAATGACGGTCTTGCCGGACACGTCGAGCACGCGGGTCTTGGCGCCGGCAAGCGCCTTGATCGATGCACTGCTCCCGGTCGCGAGAATCTTGCCGTCCCTGACCGCGACCGCCTCGGCCACGGTCGATCGTTCGTCGAGCGTCAAAACCCTTCCGTTGACGAGGATGAGATCGGGTGCGTTGACATCTCCCTGCTGGGCCAGCGCCGCTGCAACGCCGGCGAACCACAGTCCCGCACCCAAAATCGCAAGCGCCCTCAACTTGCAAACCATCACGCCCTCCCGGTCCCCGGCTGTTCAATAGGCGAACATTTGTTCTATTTTAGGAGGGTAGCTGCAAACCGGGGGATGTTCAACGCTTCCTGGACAAAGCTGACGCAAGCCAAGCCGTGCAAGCCAAGTCGTGCAAGCCAAGTCCTGCAAGCCAAGTCCTGCAAGCCAAGTCCTGCAAGCCAAGTCGTCAGCTTGGCCAGACGCGGACTTCGCATTTCAGTGTGTGACTTCCCCGTCTCACCCGATCGAGGGGCGCTTCAAAGCGTCAGTCGCGCCTGACGCCAAAGGCACGCCGGATGATCGTGTTGATCGCGGCGGCGCAAGATCCTGGATGAAATCTCTCAGTGCCTCGGTATCGAACGGCTTGCGGAGTATTCTCAGATTTGGCGGAGCTGCCTTTGCAGCATCGCTGTAGCCGGTTGTAAGGGCTATCGGCAAACCGGGATATCGCGACCTGACTTCTCTCGCGAGCCCGACGCCATCGATGGTCCCCGGCATGACGATATCGCTGAACACGAGATCGATCTTTGTTCCACCTTCGAGCAATTTGAGCGCCGCTTCGGCCGAATCTCGATAGATCGTGTCATAGCCCAGATGCTCGAACAGCGAGGATGTCACATCCGCCACTTCGGGGCTGTCGTCGACGACGAGAACCGTCGGCCGCGGCGCTTGCCTTGCCTTCGCTCTGGCGGCGGCGAGCTCCTTGCTGGCGATCTGCTCGTCTGCGCAGGACGGCAAATAGATCGTGATCGTTGTTCCCTGGCCAACCTTGCTGTCCGCCGTCACCGTTCCGCCCGCCTGGTGCGCAAAGCCATAAACCTGGGACAAGCCGAGCCCGGTGCCCTTGCCGACCTCTTTGGTCGTGAAAAACGGATCGAACATCTTGGACAGAAGATGCGGCGGAATGCCGGTGCCGGTGTCGCCAAGCGCTATCGCAAAGAAGGCCTTGGCGCGGCGATCGCCGCCGGTTTCCTGGTCCGCGGTCACCGCATGGACTGACAAGTTGAACGTGCCGCCGCTTGGCATCGCATCGCGCGCATTGACGGCAATGTTGACGATCGCAAGTTCCAGCTCGGCGAGGTCCACCTTGACTGGCGCCGTGCCCTCGCCGACGTTCTCGTCGTACACGATGTTCCCGCGCAGCGAACTCTCGATCATGGTCCGCATGTTCTTGATGGCCGCATTCAGATCGACGACCGTCGGGCTGAGATGCTGATGCCGCGAGAACGTCAACAATTGGCGTGTGAGGCTCTCGCCGCGCTTGGCGGCGGTCTGGATGGCTTCGATTGCTCTCGGCAGCTTTGGATCAAGCAGGCGGGTAAAGATCTGGGCACTGCCTCCGATGATCATCAATAGATTGTTGAAGTCGTGTGCAATCCCGCCGGTCAGCTTGCCGATTGCCTCCATTTTCTGCGACATCGCGAGCTGTTCGCGGGCCTGAACCAGCTTCTCCTCGGCGTCGCGGCGCTCGGTTGCATCCCGCAGGATGCTGATGAAGCCGATCAGATTTCCCGCATCATCGCGGCTCGAAGCGACCGAGCCGGTGATGAAGAACGGCGTACCATTCTTTCTGATGCGCCAACCCTCGACCTCGTGCTTGCCTCGCTCGATTGCCGATTCCAATGCGTGGGCCGGCGAACCCGCGCGGCGTTCATCCGGCCGATAGAAGATCCCAAAATGCTTGCCGATGATTTCTTCCGGGGTGTAGCCGGTGATTTTCTGAGCGGTGCTGTTCCAGCTGGTAACGTGTCCCTCTTGATCGAGGGCAAAGATTGCATAGTCGACGACGCCTTCGATCAGGCTCTGGAAGTGGCGCCTCACGTTGCCGAGCGCCACGGTCTTCCGTTCAAGCTGACTGTTCAGCTGGTCCTGAACCGAACGCAAATGGGCTTCGATGCTCTGGCGGGTCGCAATTGCCGCAGCCAGGGCAAGCGGCGGCGCCGATACGCTGATTGAAAGCACGAGCAATGACAACAGTGCTCCGTTCGGATCCACCTTCGGAAACGGATCATTCCCCACCGCGAATCCCCACACGGCCATTGCGGTGAAAATGAGCGCGGCCGTCGCCACGGTGCATCTATTGCCGCGCAGAGCAGCCCAGATCAACGGCAGCAAAGCCAGAAAGCCCAGAAGGCTGCGATGCGGCAGCGGCACGTCGAGATCGCTGCTGATGAGGTCACTGCCGATCAGCGGGCTGTAGGCGACGATCCCGATGATGCCGGCGAGAGCACAGACTGCGATCGCTTCCAACAGATCCCATCTGGAGGAAATCCGCAAAGGCATCATCGCCCAGAGCACGATGACCGGAGCAATCACCAGGGTCGCAGCCGCGTCTGCAAGCCACCAGGTCAACCCGGCGACGACGGCATCGAAAATGCCCGGTTCGTTGACGAGAATGAATCCGGCCAAAGCGATCAAGGAACTGATCATCGTGGTCGGCGCCATGGAAAGGAGTGCAAACTTTGCGACACCGGAAGGTGTGGCAAACGTCTGGCAACCGTTCGACCAACGTTCGATCAACCAGGCCCCGGCAAAGGCAGCAAGGAGGATGCCGATCCCGGCGGCGCCAAACTCCAGGAACGATCGGTCGGTGATGAAGTAAGGCGCGATGGTGCCCAGCAGGATCGCGGGCCAAATCCGGTAGCCGCGCAGCAGAACCAGCGCGAGCGCAACCCCGGTCGGCGGCCACAGCGGTGTCGCGGCTGGATTGATTGCGGGAAGCAGGTGCGCGGAGGCGGCAAGGCCACCATAGATCGCGGCGACGATCAAAACCTCGACCGCGTAGGTCACAGCGCTTCGAGTATCGCCAAATGCGAATATACCGGCCTTATCGAACCTTGCCCGTTCCATCACAAGCCTTTGCGGTGGGCACCTCAAGAATACGGCAGGGAGCGACCTGGCACCCGGTCAGATATCACCCGAACGAGGGCAATTGCATTTTTTCACTAATGTCGGCGCCCCCTGCCAAACACTCAACGCAGTTTTGACCAAAGCATGGCCGCTGGATCGAGAGTAGAGGGGTACGAGGCACCTTCGGAACCAGGAACCCATCGGGCAGCACCATTGACCTAACAGTAACTGCTGCGTTCGAATGCTCGTAAATGCAGCTATTCGATCACCCGATCGGCGCGGCCGAGCACCAATCATTCGGGCAACCCCGCCTTCCGAAGACCCTCAATCAGCAGCTTCGCGTTCAAGTACCCGCCCCGGGCGATCAACGCAGATATTGTAAAGGCGGGATCGAGCTGAAGCACGAGCGCCGCCGCCTCACGCGCCTCGACGTCGCGCCCAAGATGGGCGAAGGCGGACGCGAGACAACGGTAAGCCGTCGAGTAGGAGGCGTTCTGACGTCGGCTTCTATTCCCCGCGACAATCGCCTCGTCAAAGCGGCGAAGCTCAACAAAGGCCATCCCCATCGCAACAAACGTTATGGGTAGCCGCGGGTCTACCGGGCTCAGGCGGATGGCACGTTCGAAGCTCCGGACCGCTTCCTCCGGAAGCCCTGCAATTCGATAGACTTGGCCTCTGCAGTGCCATGCACGATATGAATTGGGGTTGAGCGCGACCGCCCGGTCAGCCATTTCGACCTCACTTTCGCTGTCGCCGACCATGTACGCCGAGATGAGGGAAACCCATGCCAACGTCTCCGAATCACCATCGTCGATGCTCAATGCCAGGCGAAGAAACCGCACGGCTTCCTTACGGTCGAATTGAGGATCGATCGCATGCCCCCAAATGACGTTCCGCATGTGACAGTGGCCTGCCAGAGCAGCGACAAGGCCGAACCGCGGGTCAAGCTCCAGAGCACGATGCGCCAGCCTGATCGCCTCCGCCAACCCTTCGGGGGTCATGAGGTAATACTGCTGCATGGCGCGGAGATAGAAATCATAGGCGGTGAGGTTCTCCGGTCGCCGCCGTGCCGACAGGTCGATTTCTGTTTGAAGCAGTTTTGGCTGAATGGCCGAGACAACGGCAACCGTCACCTCGTCCTGGAGGGCAAACACGTCCGTTAGGTCACGCTCGAACCTGTCTGCCCAAATGTGCGCTCCGGTCACCGCATCGATCAACTGCCCGGTGATCCGAACTTTCCCCGCCGCCTTGCGCACCGACCCCTCAAGGACATAACGGACGCCAAGCTTGCGTCCGACCTCCTTGATGTCGACGGCTCGGCCCTTGAAGGTGAAGCTTGAATTTCGCGCGATGACGAACAGCCATTTGAAGCGGGACAGCGCAGTGATGATCTCCTCGACCATTCCGTCCGCGAAGTATTCCTGCTCGGGGTCGCCGCTCATGTTCTCGAACGGCAGCACGGCGATCGACGGCTTGTCCGGGAGCGCCAGAGCTTGCGTGCTTTCGGGCGGCTCGGTCGGCGCGGCCGCTGAACCGCCCGCATTGATCCTCAACCGCCACGCGCGCATCGGCTCAGCGATGTTTTTCAGGTTCTGCGAGCCCATGTCCTCGCAGGCAGTATCGATCTTGCCGCGGATTTGACGTTGCGCGTCGTCCGAGATGCAGATCCCGCCGGGCTCCGCGATGCCTTCGAGGCGCGCGGCGATATTGACGCCATCTCCAAAGATATCGTTCTCATCGACGATGATGTCGCCGACATGGATGCCAATGCGGAATTCGATCCGCTTGACCTGCGGCACCGTGGCATTTCGCTCAGCCATACCGCGCTGAACCTCGATGGCGCAGCGCACTGCATCCACGACACTGCAGAACTCGGCAAGCACGCCATCGCCGGTGTGCTTGACGACCTTGCCACGGTGCTCGCTGATCTTGGGATCAGCGAGTCCACGCAGACGCTCCCTCAGCCGGAGGTGTGTCCCTTCCTCGTCCAAGCCGGTCAGGCGGCTATAGCCCGCCACATCAGCCGCAAGGATAGCTGCAAGCCGCCGTTCAACGCGATTGCCGGTCAAAACGGCCTCCCGAGATCGGTCGATCCGCCGGACATATTAAAGCATAGGGCGTTGCCCTCGGGCTAGGGGCCCATGCTCGCGCGGGTCGTAAGCGGCGATCGGCTGACGGCCACTCGCCGGCATCTGACGCTTCAAGAAAATCTCAATGGCCTGCCCGCGGTGAGATGATGAGTTTCGCTTTACTCTACCCATCCTGCGGAGCAGTCTCCCAGAGTGTTGCGCATTCGACACGACGGGCAAGTCAGCCAAAAAACCGTCAAGCCCTCGTCGCAACAATATTTCGGTTTACACGAACGGAAAATTATCCTATGGTCTCGCCCGTCTCACCCGATCGAGGGGCGCTTCGCGATCGTCACGAGTGTTGCGGTGAGATGCGGTGGCCGCTGCGGCGCACGAGACGAACGTGCCGCAGGGGACGGTGAAATCGTGCAGGCCTGACGCCCTAGTGGCAGGTGTCCTCTCGCAAAACGCGCAAGCGTTTTTGCGAAGGCGGTGACAACAAAGCCCAGTCTCGCCGGGGTGAGCACGTATAGGCCGTAAAACCATCGCGCAGGGAATGCCGGAGTGCCTCCGCTGAACCTGTATGCTCGTGTGCGTCACTTTCTACCCATTGGCACACGAGACCGCGGGTGCAGCGCGCCCCCGGCATTCCCTGCGCCCTCTGTTCTCGAGGGCGAAACGATAAACAAGGCTCGGACGAAACACGTCGCGAGAATGCAGATGCACGCTCAAACCCATCACCGTCATCCCCGCAATCATCGCAGAGCGCCGTCAGTTGCACCGGCGATTAACCCTACCGCCAACAATCGCCCCGCTGCGTCGGTGTGTTCACCATGCGGCGCCGCATTTCGCGCTACCTAGCAGGGGCGAACGTCACGCTCGCTGTTCAGCGAGGACCACGGATTATGGACGTCAACCGCCGTCACCTGATCGGAGCTTCCGCCGCCGGCGTCGCCGGCGCGCTTGCCATGTCGCCCGACGCCGCCCGCGCGGCGCAAGCGGCCGGCTCGCTCGGCCGCGACGTCACGCAATATGGTGCGCGTCCGGGCAGCCCCGACGACCAGACCCGCAATCTGCAGCGCGCGATCGATGAGGCCGCGCGTGCGCAGGTGCCGCTGGCGTTCCCGCCCGGCGTCTACCGCACCGGGCCGCTGAGCCTTTCACCCGGCAGCCAGTTGATCGGCGTGCGCGGCGCCAGCCGGCTGGTGTTCAATGGCGGCGCCTCGCTGCTGGAAAGCCAGGGCGCCGGCGGCATTGTGCTGATGGGCCTCACCTTCGACGGCGGCAAAATTCCGCTGCCGAACCGGCGCGGCCTGGTGCATTGCCTGTCCGGCCGCGACATCCGCATCACCGATTGCCAGTTCATCGGCAGCGGCGGCAACGGCATCTGGTTCGAGCAGATCTCGGGCGACGTCAGCAACAATTTCTTCACCGACATCGCGACCACCGCGCTGGTGTCGTTCGATGCGCTCGGCCTGATGGTCGCGCGCAACACCATCAAGGGCACCAACGACAACGGCATCGAGATCCTGCGCACGGCGATCGGCGACGACGGCTCGATCGTCGCCGACAACCGCATCGAGGACATCAAGGCCGGCCCAGGCGGCTCCGGGCAGTACGGCAACGCCATCAACGCGTTCCGCGCCGGCAACGTGATCGTGCGCGGCAACCGCATCAAAAACTGCGACTTCTCCGCGGTGCGCGGCAATTCGGCGTCCAATATCCACATCACCGACAACAGCGTCAGCAATGTCCGCGAGGTCGCGCTCTATTCGGAGTTCGCCTTCGAGGCCGCCGTGATCGCCAACAACACCGTCGACGGCGCCGCGATCGGCGTCTCCGTGTGCAATTTCAACGAAGGCGGCCGCATCGCGGTGGTCCAGGGCAACATCTTCCGCAATTTGCTGCCGAAACGCCCGGTCGGCACCGACCCCAACGACGGCGCCGGCATCGGCATCTATGTCGAGGCCGACACCTCGGTCACCGGCAACGTGGTCGAGAACGCGCCGACCTTCGGCATCGTCGCCGGCTGGGGCAAATATCTGCGCGACGTCGCGATCTCCGGCAACGTGATCCGCAACGCCCCTGTCGGCATCGGTGTCTCGGTGGTACCGGGCGCCGGCACCGCGCTGATCAACAACAATGTGATCTCGGAAACCCCGCGCGGCGCGATCGTCGGGCTCGATCACGCCCGCCCGATCACGACCGACCTGTCGGCCGGCGGCGCCCAGCAATATGCGCAGCTGACGGTGGGTGCGAACGCGGTGCGGCGTTAGCGCATGATCCGGAAAATGATTGCTACAGCGTGTTGCGCAGCAGCGGATAGCGCGCCTTGATCGCGTCGAGATCGAGCACCGGCGCGGGCATCTTCAGCGGCGGCGCGTCGGCCACGGCGGGCGCCTCCTCCAGCACCGCGGTCACCGTTTCGAGCGCGGCCGCGACCGCGGTCATGGTGGCTTCAGCCAGCGCGGCGGCCTCCGGCCGGCGCTCCGGTGCCGGCATGACATCGCGCAGCGGCAGCTTAGACGTGCCGCGGCCGAGCCAGGACAGGTCGATCGGCGAATTGTCGAGCGAGGCCTCGCGCGTCAGCAGTTCGCGCCAGGTGTCGACCGCGGCGCGCGCTTCCTTGATGTTTTCGAGAAATGCCTGCTCGGTGTGATAGCGCCGCCAGCGCCCGGTCTCGAACAGTTCGGTGAGGTGTTCCAGTCGTTGCTCGGCCAGGTTGCACCAGCGCGCAACGATCTCCTGGCCTCTGGCCACGTCAGTCCGGTGTGTCATTCCACTTTGCCCGCAGGGAGAGAAACCGACGCAGACGCAACCGAACCGAATCAACTCGACGTGACATCGATATTCTGTGGAAAAGGTAAATAAAGTCTAACTAAATTCTTAATCGACGCCGGGTGACGAAAGAAGTCCGCACCACTACGGGGTTTCTCGCCGTATCCTCAGTCAAGTCATCGGCTTGTATGGTGGCGATGCACAGCGCTTCCACAGCGGGGCGTTGCTGAACGATCCACACCATTTCGTCGCAGCGGGCATCGCGCGACTGATGCGCGGGACTGGTTGATCGATTGCGTCTCGCGTTACGTAAGGCGTACCCGGAAATGAAAGACCCGTCCGGGGGGACAACCGGACGGGTCAAAGCCATATGGGCGCTTGGGGTGGATGGGCGCTCGCGCCTGATATAGCCGGGGAGGGTAAACCGCTCCCACGCATATAAGTCGTGAGAGCAGCGCCGACGTTCAAACCCCCGGCCATTTTTTTAACCTTCGCGCTGCGCGGTTCCAGCGCATCATTTCGCGCGTTCAACGTCGAAAATCACTGCGCCGCAGGGCGTTTTGCGCTGGATTCGTCCAGCGCCATCGACGGTGCGGTATCATTCAACGCGCGGCTCACGGAAGTGTTATTGCCATCAGGCAGCTGCGATGGCTGCGACGGTTTGTCCACAACGGCTGCGACCGGCGCGCCGGCTGCGTTGACTACCGCGATCACGGCCGCGAGAGCATCCGCCTCGCCTGCCCGAACAGATCGTCGCGGCCAGGCGCCCTAGGTGGTGTGGACACTTACCGCAGCCAGAGAATGATGGCTGCGAGGGTGACGACCGCCCGATAATTTCGAGCGGTCTTTTCGAAGCGGGTTGCGACGCGGCGGAATTGCTTGAGCTTTGAGAAGCAGCATTCGACGAGGTGGCGCTGGGTATAGAGACACTTGTCGAGCGGATGATTGAGCGCTCGTGACGGGTTGTTGGGGATGACGGCGAGCGCCCCTTTGGCTGCGATGGCTTGGCGTAAGTGATCGGCGTCATAGGCCGTGTCGCCCATGACCACCTCGGCAGGCAACCCTTCGATCAATTCGGCAGCTTGCGGTGCATCGCCCTTCTGACCCGCGGTGATCGTGAACCGTACGGGACATCCCAAGCCGCGAACGGCCATATGTATCTTGGTGCTCAGGCCGCCGCGCGAACGGCCAATCGCCTGATCTTCAGACCCCCTTTTTTGGCCCCGGCAGCATGCTGATGGGCTCGGACGATGGTGGAATCGACGATCAAATATTCGAAGTCGGGGTCATCGGACATCGCCTCGAAGATGCGGCACCAGACGCCTTTGGCGCTCCATCGACTGAAGCGCCGGAACACGCTGTTCCAGTCTCCGAACGTCTCCGGAAGATCACGCCAGGGAGCGCCCGTACGCACGATCCAAAGCACACCCTCCACGAACATCCGATTGTCGCGGCCGGTCGAGCCCTTCTGGTCAGGCCGGTATGATCAGCGGCGCCATCCGCTCCCACGCCGCGTCGCTCAACACCAGCCGATCCATCACACCCAAGACTGCCTCCCCAAAAGCAATCTTGAATCTGATTTGCCCCCAAAAGGGAATCCCTAGAGTCCACACCACCTAACCCTGATGTTGAGATTGATCCGCAGCCGCGCGGCGCGGCCAATGCTTGGCTGCATGAAGTCCTGGGCGTGCGCCGAACCTGCAAGGGTCGCCCAGCAATCGAGCGACAGCCGCGTCGCTTACGGCGTCTCGGCGGCGAAGTTGACGATCTTCTCCTTCTGCAGTCGGGCGATGGTCGCCGCGACGTCGTCCTTGTTCAAGGTGCGGTTGCCGAACTGCACCCGGAACACGCCGCCTTTGGCGCCATCGATCGTGGCCTGATAATTGTCGAGCAGCGCGGTGATGTCGGCGACCCGTGCATCCGGCGTGAAGCGCAGCAGCAACCGGGTCGGCGCAGCGGTTGCAGGCGCAGGTGCAGCCCGGAGGTCGCGGGTGATCGGCGCATTCGGCGCGGCGGCGCGGTCGTCAAACTGGATCGACGCCGTCTTGATCGGGGCCGGCTGGTTCTGCATCAACACCGCGCCGATCACGCCGGCCTGCAGCAGCACGACGATGGCGCCTGCGCTGGCCGACCAGGCCAGCGTCCGCGGCGACAATTTTGCAAAGAACTCGGAAACAGAGCCCGAGATCCGTGCCGACGCCGACGGCTTGCGCTCGGGCTCGGCATCGATCGCCGCGAACAGCTTCCGCATGGCGCGGGCCGACGGCGCACCGAGGCTTTCGTTGAGCCGGATGGTCTCGGCATATTCCTCGCGGATGACAGCATATTGCCTGGCGAGCTCCGGATCGCGGGCGAGCGCATCCTCGACGCGGCGGGCGTCGCGTGCGTTCAGCGTGCCGGCGGCATGCCAGGGCAGCAGCATCTCGATATCGCCGGGCTCTTGATCCAGCACCTTGTTGCTCGCAGCCTTCATGGCCAACCTCGTTCGATGCCCGCCGCCTTCAGCAGCTCGGCAAGTTTCTTGCGCGCATAGAACAGGCGCGTCTTCACGGTGTTCTCCGGAATCCCGACGATCTCTGCGACGTCTTCCACGGATTTCTCGTGATAGTAGACAAGATCGACGATCTCCCGATGTTCCGCGGACAGCCCCCTCAGGCACTTACGCAGCGCGTCACCGGTGTCCTTCTTCTGCACCACCGTTTCCGGATCGTCGGACGTGTCCTCGATCGCGTTCGCGGCCTCATCATCCAGCTCCGCGTCCTTCCTGCGCCGGAGCGCAGACAACGCCTTGAACCGGGTAATCGCCAGCAGCCAGGTTGAAACGGCGGAACGTCCCTCGAACTTGCCCGCCTGACGCCACACATCGAGGAAGACCTCGCTGATGAGATCCTCTGCGACCTGTTCGTCCCGCACCAGCCGGAGCCCGAAGCGGAACACCCTGACATGGTGCCGCCCGTACAGCACCTGCATGGCGAGCCGGTCGCCTTGAGCGATCCGAGCGATCAGAACGTCGTCTGAAGCCGCCTGTGTCGCGCTCAATGGCCGTCTCGCAAAGTTGGTCTGAGGGGGATGGCGCGTGGTTCGACGCGAGAGCCAAGATTCTTCACATTACGGCAATGTCCTAACCGCATGTGTGATCTATGCCACAGACGGCGATCCGATCGCAGAAAAATCGCCGAATCCCCCAGAAACGGTATCATAGTAACGAACGCTCTTCCAGATGCCACGCCAACCGGCGCGACCATACCAAGCCTTTGCCGGCAGGCCAGTGTCAGCTGCGGTGCCGATAAGGACGCATGAAATCGGCGTGCGCGCTTCGAACCAAGCGGTAGCGGTCGGATTTCCCTTATGAAACAAGGGTCTCGACCGGATAAATTCGGGTTCCGAAAGATACCAAACCTAAAGGCTTTGCCCCGTAGATTTTCGCCGCATTTCCAGCAACGGCGAGACTATGGGCAGCGCTGCATCGTCAATTCCGCGACCGGTGACGGGCACGCTGGATAGCGGCCGTCCCAAGCTGACCGCGGAGCGCCTGGCGCGCCGGACCCGGCAGCGCCGCCAGATCCAGTCGATGATCGCCAGCTGCTTCGTGCTCGATGCGGCCGTGCTGCTGCTCTACGCCCATGCCGGCACCACATCGGTGCTGGTCGCGACCGGCTATGCGACGACCGGCCTTGCCCTGGTCGCGGCCTATGTCCTGCTCTCGGAGTTCGGCTTCCACGAGCGCTTCCGCGACCACTATCTGGTCGCGCCGCAATCGGCCATCAACATGGTGAACCTCCTGGTGTTCACCTATCTCGCGCCGGAAGTCGGCGTGCTGTTCCTCTGCAACCTGTTCGTGGTGTTCGGCTTCGGCGCGCTGCGCAGTTCGGCGCGGCAGAGCGCCGTCGTCTGGACCATCATGGTTCTCGGCCTGGCCGCGCTGTTCCTCGGAACCAACAAGCCGATCGCGATGCCGATGGGCAGCATGATCGACCGCCTGGCCACGATGCTGGTGTTCGCGCTGACCATCGGTCGCTGCATGGCGCTCGGCCTCTTCTCGAGCTCGATGCAGCAGTCGCTGTATCAGAGCGGCGTCAAGCTCAAGCAGGCCTACCGCCGCATCGAGGAGCTCGCCGAGCTCGACGAGCTGACCGGCGCCTTCAACCGCCGCTGCATCATGCGCATGCTCGAGGAGGAGATCGCGCGCTGCGCCCGCAGCGGCAGCACCTCGGCGGTCGCGCTGATCGATCTCGACCATTTCAAGCGCATCAACGACGTCTACGGACATCCGATCGGCGACGAAGCGCTACGCACCTTCGCCATCAGCATGTTCGCCAATCTGCGCAGCATCGACCGCTTCGGCCGCTACGGCGGCGAGGAATTTTTGCTGGTGCTGCCCGACCTGTCGCAGGATCAGGCGGTGCGCGCGCTCGAGCGGCTGCGCGTGATCATTGCCGATCTCGACTGGAGCGCGTTCTCGCCGGGCATGAAGCTGACGATTTCCGCCGGCGTCACCACGCTGCGTCCGCACGAAAGCTCCGACACATTGCTCGCCCGCGCCGACGGCGCGCTCTATTCAGCCAAGGCCAGGGGACGCAACCGCATCGCCAGCGCCTGATCCACTCGATTTCCGCCCCCGGCGCCGGAGAAGCCGACGCCACCGCTCCAGGACAGAAGTTCATGAGTTCGAAGACCGCGACCGCCCCCGAAAGTCTGCTCGACGAGTTGCAGACGACGCTTGCCCACGGCACCGTCGCGCGCCGTGTCGAGACGCTGCGCCGCGTAACCGATCTCTTCATCAACGGCTCGGTGAACTATTCGGACGAGCAGATCGGGTTGTTCGACGACGTGTTCCATTGCCTGCTCGAGCACATCGAGAGCTCGGCCAAGGCACTGCTCGCCAACCGCCTCGCCCCGATCGACACCGCGCCGCCGCAGACGATCCGCACGCTCGCCTTCGACGACCTGATCGAGGTCGCCGGCCCCGTGCTGGCGCAGTCGACACGGCTCGACGACGACACCCTGATCGAGACCGCGCGCAGCAAGAGCCAGGCGCATCTGCTGGCCATCTCCAACCGAACGACCTTGAGCGGCGCCGTCACCGACGTGCTGGTGCTGCGCGGCAATGACGAGGTGATCCAGAGCACGGTCAACAATCCCGGCGCCGAATTCACCGAGCGTGGCTTCAGCCGCCTGGTCAGCCGCGCCGAGGGCGACGACAATCTGTCGACCTGCGTCGGCCTGCGCCCGAGCATCCCGCGGCATCTCTATCTCAAGCTGGTCGCCAAGGCGTCGGACGCCGTGCGGCAGCGGCTCGAGGCCGCGATCCCGCAGCAGGCCAAGGAGATCCCGATCGCGGTGAAGGAAGCGACGCGGCGCGCGCGCTCGGCGCCGAGCGCCGTCACGGCAGACACCACGATCGCCCACGCCTTGGTCAGGTCGCTCTACCAGGACGGCCGGCTCGACGAATTCCAGCTCGCCGCGTTCGCCGAGGCCGGCAAGTTCGACGAGACCAACGCCTCGCTGGCTGCGCTCGCCAATGTCACGGTCAACGTCGCCGAGAACATGATGATGGAGACCCGGGCCGAGGGCGTGATGATCCTGGCCAAGGTGTCAGGCCTGTCATGGTCGACGGTGCGCGCGATCATCAATCTGCGCGACGACATTTCCGGCGGCGAGCCGACCGACCTGCAGACCTGCAAGGAGACCTATGAGCGGCTGCGGCCCTCGACCGCACAGCAGGTGCTGCGCTTCCACCGCATGCAGCAATCGGCGCCGGCGGCCTAATTTCCCGGATGGAGCGAAGCGTAATCCGGGATTCTGCGCCCGCGTAGGGTTTCCCGGATTTCGCTTCGCTGCATCCGGGCTACGATCAACTCAGTATCTCAACACCTGCTTCCCTGCGATCGCGCCGACGCTCGCGACGATCGCGGTTGCCAGCGTGTACCAGGTCGCGACGAACAGCGGCGAGTCATCGGTGCAGTGCGACGCATAGATCGTCGCGGCCAGCCCTGCCGACAGCAGCCCCGCGACCGCGCCGGCCACCGCGGGCTGCGCCGGCGCGCCCTGCCGGAGCCCGTACAACGCGCCGGCGAGCAGCGGCAGCGACATCGCGGGGATCGCGGTCATGCAGGCCACCGAGTTCTTGCCGATCAGGCGCGTCATCATCGGCGTCCGCTGCGGCATCATCATCTCGCCGCTCATGGCGGCCATCAGGATGCCGGCCGGGACCAGCAGCCACCAGCCGAAGCTGCGCAGCGAGGCTTCCGGGCGCGACAGATGCAGGCTGACCGCGATCGCCGCGGCGGCGAGCGCCAGCGTGACCGCGAACTTCAGGTCGAAGAACGGATTGCGCATCGCGGTCATCACGTCGGGCCGGACGCCGAGCTCGGCAAAGAAGATCAGCAGCGAGACCGGCGCCGCTGCGAGTAGCGCCAGCATCAGCGCGAGCCCAATCGGGCGCGGGCGATAGGCGTTGTCGGCGGTCAGGGTTCGAATGAGTTGATCGGTATCCATGCTCACTGGTCCCTGAGTTTTGCGGTGAGGCTCGCCAGTCCGCGATGCAGCGCGACGCGCACCGCGCCCTCGCTCATCGAGAATTTCGCCGCGGTGTCCTTGATCGAGGCGCTGTCGACGGCGATCGACTGCAGCACCTCGCGCTGCCGCGGCGGCAAGGTCTGCAACTGGGCAGCGACCTCGCCCGCCGACGCGGTCGGCTCCGGTGCCTCCCCCGGCAGCGTCTCGGCGAAGTCATCGATATTGACGAAGATGCGCCTGCCGCGGCGGCGCAGCGCATCGATCAGCTTGTTGCGCGCGATCGCGAACAGCCACGGCGCAAACGGGGCGCTGGTGTCCCAGGTCTGTCGCTTCAAATGCACCGCCAGCAAGATATCCTGCACGATGTCCTCGGACTGATCGACCGGTTGCCCTGCGCGCGCCAAGCCGCGGCGCGCCGCAGCACGGAGTACCGGCGTGATGGCCTTGAGCAGGCGATGATACGCCGCGTCATCGCCTGAAATGGCCGACCGCATCAGGCCGGTCCATTCATCCTCACGTTCGCGCACGCAGGCTCCTGAATTGCAATTCGGCCAATCTTTCAATTCGTTACGCCGCTGACCAGTGATCACGAATTCGTGATCGAATTCGTGATCCATGGTTCGGACGGGGCCGCACCGATGACCGGCCGCAAAGAATCACTCCGGCGGGGTTCTCCAGACACCGTGGCTCATAACATCGATCGGACCGACAAGCATCGGGGCTGCTTTCGCCACGCGCGTCCGCACGATGAAATTGCCCAGCTTTTGCCCCTGGAGGCCCGAAGATTCCCTGTTTCTGCCCCGGTGTAGACACGCGGCGGGGTCTCTGTTCGCCCGGCGGGCAGGCATAATGGGGAGATCATCAGAATGAAGATCAAAGCCAGTGGGCGCTTGGCCTTGATGGTTGCAGCAGGTTTTTTCGTGTGTCTCGCCGGTCCGTTGCCGGCCCACGCGGCCGGCGCGGACACCTCAGCAGACAAAACCGACAGCGCCACGCCGGACAAGACCGTCCGGCAGAGTTCGCGGCAAGCCAAGCGCTCCGCGCAGCACTCATCTTCCGGCACCGCCGCCAAATCAGCGACCAAGAAGGCCGCCGCGGGCGATGCCGGCAGCGTGACGTCGACGGGTATCCCCGCCTCGGTCGCCAACGCCAATGCCGAACTGACCTCCGGTGACAACGCGACCGCCATGCCAGCGCAGGCCAATGGCGTGCTGGCGGCTGCCGACAAGCCCGCCGATGACGGCAGCGTGGTCGCGTCCGATCAACTCAATGACGTCGATCGCGCCCTGCAGCAGGAGCAGCTGGCGGAACCGCAGCAGCAGGCCCAGCAGCAGACGACCCAGCCGCAGATGGCCCAGCAAGAGACCCCGCCCGTCCAGCCGCAGGCCGCCGCCGCGCCCCCCAAGCAGGCGCCGGTGCTGGCCAGCAGCGAAAGCTCGAGCCTCGACCAGACGTCATTGATCGGAAAGATCTTCATCGGCTTCGGCGCCCTGCTGACGGTGGCCTCCGCCGCGCGCATGTTCATGGCATAGCCTGCCCTGCGGCTCGCGGCTGCGGCGGGTAGCGCCGCACCGCGGGCCAAAGGCCGCGTCAAGAGACCCGTTTCAGCCACTTGAAGCGCATCCCGTCAGCGGGCACATTGCCGGGCAAATCAGGCACGGGATTGCGTCCATGGCTACGTTCGAATTCATCATCGTCGAGAGCAAGGGGCCGGTCGGCATCATCACGCTGAACCGGCCGAAAATGCTGAATGCGCTGTCGTTCGGCGTTTTCCGCGAGATCGCGGCGGCGGTCGACGATCTCGAGGCCGACGATGCCATCGGCTGTCTCCTGATCACCGGCAGCGAGAAGGCCTTCGCGGCCGGCGCCGACATCAAGGAGATGCAGCCGAAGGGCTTCATCGACATGTTCAACAGCGACTTCACCGCGATCGGCGGCGACCGCGTCGCCCGCTGCCGCAAGCCGACGATCGCGGCGGTCGCCGGCTACGCGCTGGGCGGCGGCTGCGAGCTCGCGATGATGTGCGACATCATCATCGCCGCAGACAACGCCAAGTTCGGCCAGCCGGAGATCACCCTCGGCACCATCCCGGGCATCGGCGGCACGCAGCGGCTGACGCGCGCGATCGGCAAGTCGAAGGCGATGGACCTCTGCCTCACCGGGCGGATGATGGACGCCGCCGAGGCCGAGCGCTCCGGCCTGGTGTCGCGGATCGTTCCGGCCGACAAGCTGATGGAAGAGGCGCTGGCCGCGGCGGAGAAGATCGCCTCGATGTCGCGTCCGGCGGCCGCGATGGCCAAGGAAGCCATCAACCGCGCGTTCGAGACGCCGCTGTCGGAAGGCATGAATGTCGAGCGCAATCTGTTCCACTCGACCTTCGCGCTCGAGGATCGCTCCGAAGGCATGGCGGCGTTCATCGAGAAGCGCAAGCCGGTCAACAAGAACCGCTAAGGCTGGATCGCCGCGGTCTCGGTTCACCTCTCCCCACCGGGGAGAGGTCGGATTGCGCTCGGCGATGCGAAGCATCGTCCGGTGCAATCCGGGTGAGGGCTCTTGCTCTCGATAGACCGTAACCCCTCACCCGATTTGCTGCGCAAATCGACCTCTCCCAAGGGAGAGGTGAACCTCCTTAGCCAGGTCGAGCCCGCTGCAGCGCTGCGTTGACCAGCGCGCGGTAGGCGCGCTCGCAAAAATGCGTCGGCTTGTCGAGGTCGAGCCGCGCCAGGCATTCCCGGCTCGCAACATCAGGCGGATGCCGCATGCCTTGCCAGAGCAGGCTTGCGAGTTGCAACGGCGTCGCCTGCGCCTGCTGCAGGATCTGCAGCGCCGGGATCAGCCGCTGCTCGACATCGGTGAAATCGCTGCCGAACGGGAATAACGGCAACAGGCCCGCCTCACGCGCGGGCTTCAAAGCATCGCGGATGCGCTCGGGAAAGTTTTCGCGGTAGGCCGCGGGCAGCTCATAATTGCGCGGCAGCTTGCCGGCGTCCTTGGCCTGCCGCATCAACTCGCTCTGGAAGCGGGAATCCGCGACCTGCAGCATCGCGGCAATCACGTCGGCGTCGGACTTGCCGCGCACGTCGGCGACCCCGTACTCGGTGACGAAGATGTCGCGCAGGTGCCGCGGAATGGTCTCGTGGCCGTAGGACCAGCGGATGTTCGACTGTCGTCGTTTGCCGGACGGACGCGTCGCCTCCAGCGCCAGCACCGAGCGCGCGCCTTCGAGCGCGAAGGCCTGTGCCACGAAATTGTACTGGCCGCCGACGCCGCTGACGACCTGGCCGTTCTCGAGCCCGTCAGAGATCGCAGCACCGAGCAGCGTCGCCATCATCGCATTGTTGACGAAGCGCGCATCGACGCGGGCGCGGCGCTTGCTGTCCGCGTCGGCAAAGATCTCGTTGGTAAAGGACACCGGCATCATCCGGATCCGCGCCAGTTGATCGGCGGGCATCTCTCGCAGCGCGCGATAGAATGATTGCGGCCCGAGGAAAAATGCGCCGTGCAGGATCACGCCGTCGACGTCGCGCTTGAGGATGCCGGCATCGATCAGCCCGAGGAATGCCTCGAACACCATCTCGCTGACGCCGTAAAGGCCTTTCTCGAACGGCGCGGTCTCTGCCGCGGCTGGCTCGGTGCCGGGCGCAAGCCGCTTCATGATGCCGTGGAACTGGGCGTTGTCGCGATGGCGAACGATCAGGCCCTGCGCCAGCGCGTCGCCGACCTGGCCGATCCCGATCTGCAGCGTGCCGCCGTCACGAACCAGGCCCGCGGCGTGCAGCCCGATGGCATATTTGGTGTCGCTGATCGGCTCGGACGGCGGCGCGAACAGCGGGAAGTCGGTGTCGGGACTGTCGAGCACCGCGGCAAATTCATCGGCCGGCAGATCGCCGGCGCCCGGCATGAACGGCAGTTCTGAATTGACCTGCCCGATCAGCTTGAACGACGCGCGCCCCTGCGCGCGGGCGCGCAGCACATCGAGCGTGGTGTCGGTGTTGCAGCTCAGGCTGTAGCGCGTCGCGCCGTCGACCACGCGCTTCGCAACAAGCTGCGGCACGACGTTCAGCCCGCGCGACAACAGATACGACGCCGCATGGGTGTAGTTCGCCGAAATGAAGTTCTGTTGCGCGACCGGCCGATACAGCCATTGCCCCGCGAGGAAGAAGAACTCGATCACATCGATGTTGGGCGGCAGCGCACCGGCGCGCAGCGCATCGGCATAGACGAGATCGGGATAGCCGCCGAACAAACGGTCGATCACCGGACCGATGAAACGCTGCTCGAGCAGGCTTTTCGGCTTCGGCTTCTCCAGCGTCAGCGCGGAGAACAGGGTCAGCTTGATCGAGCGGTCGGCGACGGCGCGCGCATAGAGCGCATTGACGATGTGGTTGGCCTTGCCGAGGCCGAGTGGCAGCCCGACCACCAGACTGGTTCCGACATCACGAATGACATGTTCCGCGATCCCCTCCGGATCGGTGAAGATGTTCGGCATCAGCAATCAATCCAGCGGGCTGTGGATAACCGGCGACGAGCGGCCGGCGGTCCAAGCTTATACTTCATGCGGCGTTCACCTGCGCCTGTGACGTGGCGGCAACAGACAAGAACTGAAATGATGTGCAGATGTCGCGCGGCGGTTTGCCTGTGGCGGCCCCGCCCCCTAAACAGGTAGATGTGTCGAGGGCATCGGCGGGGGCGCACTGCCGGGGTTTGTTTTGCGGGATCACATGGTTGAGCGTGCCGCCACAGTTGGCGAAGTCAAGATGCGCGTACTGTTGTCGGGCATCTGCCTTGGCGCGTTGGTATGCAGCCTGCTAGCCGCACCTGCCGCCCGCGCCGAGAGCCTGCCGGAGGCGCTGGCCAAGGCCTATCAGACCAATCCGCAGCTCAACGCCGAACGGGCCCGCCAGCGCGCCACCGACGAGAACGTGCCGCAGGCGCTGGCCGGCTACCGACCCCAGATCATCGCCGGCCTCTCGGTCGGTCTGCAGGCGGTGCGCGACCAGTTGCCCGGCAACGTGATCCAGACCGCGACGCTAAAACCCTGGCAGATCGGCGTCACGGTGACGCAGACCCTGTTCAACGGCTTCAAGACCGCCAACAGCGTGCGCGTCGCCGAGTTGCAGGTGCGGTCCGGCCGCGAGGCGCTGCGCAACGTCGGCCAGGGCGTGCTGCTCGACGCCGTCACCGCCTATACCAACGTGCTGGCCAACCAGACGCTGGTCGAGGCGCAGCGCGCCAACGTCGCCTTCCTCAAGGAGACCCGGGCGATCACCGAGCGGCGCCTCAATGCCGGCGACGTCACCCCGACCGATACCGCCCAGGCCGAAGCCCGGCTCAACCGCGGCCTCGCCGATCTCAACGCCGCCGAGGTCAACCTCGCGATCAGCCAGGCCACCTATGCGCAGGTGGTCGGCAACGCACCGTCGCAGTTGCGTCCGGCCGAGACCACCGACCGGCTGCTGCCGCGCAGCCGCGAAGACTCGATTGGGCTGGCGTTGCGCGAGCATCCGGCTGTGATGGCGGCGGGCTTCGACGTCGACGTCGCCTCGACCTCGATCCGCGTCGCCGAGAGCAGCCTGATGCCGAACGTTTCCGTGCAGGGCAACGTCAGCCGCGCCCGCGACAACGACTCCACCCTCAGTACCTTCGGGACGGATCAAGCCTCCGTGATCGGCCAGGTGACGCAGCCGATCTATGACGGCGGCACCGCGGCATCGCAGACCCGGCAGGCCAAGGAAGTCGCGGCGCAGAGCCGGCTCGTGCTCGATCAGGTCCGCAACCAGGCCAAGACCGCCGTGGTCAGCGCGTGGGTCGCCAATGAGGGCGCCAAGATCGCGGTGTCGGCTTCCGAGTCCGAAGTGAAGGCCGCCGAGGTTGCGCTGGCCGGCGTGCAGAAAGAAGCCGCCGGCGGCCAGCGCACCACGGTCGACGTGCTCAACGCGCAGCAGGATCTGATCACGGCCCGGGCGCGGCTGATCGGCGCGCAGCGCGATCGCGTGATCGCCTCCTACACGCTGCTCAGCGCGGTCGGACGCCTCGACGTCAAAACGCTCAATCTGAAGACGCCGGACTATTTGCCCGAGGTGCATTACCACCAGGTGCGCGACGCCTGGCACGGCCTACGCACGCCGTCGGGGCAATAGCTGTCGCGGAACCGCACGCAGCGCGCGCATCGAGCCCTTCCCGCCCGCACCGTCCCCCGATAACCTCCCCGCCGCCGGCGATGCATAACGCCGGGGCGCGGACATCGCGCATAACAGATGAGCATGCAGGGAGACGTCCAATGCTGACGCGACGCAGTATGATGCTTGCCTCCATCGCGGCGGGAGTGACCATGAACAGCAGCAACGCATTTTCCAAGGCAGCGCAGCCGGCGACGGCGGTGAACTTCGATGTACCGCCCGGGGCGTGCGACTGCCACACCCACATCCATGGCGATCCCGAAAAATTCCCGTTTTACGCCGGCCGCGTCTACACCCCGGAACTGGCCTCGCCGGAGGAGATGAGCGCGCTGCACAAGGCGCTGAAGATCGAGCGCGTGGTGATCGTGACGCCGAGCATTTACGGCCCCGACAATTCCTCGACGCTGTTCGGCATGACCGCGCGCGGCGCGACCGCGCGGGGCGTCGCCGTGATCGACGACAAGACCAGCGAGAGCGAACTCGATGCGATGCAGAAGGCCGGCTTCCGCGGCATCCGCCTCAACCTTGCGACCGGCGGCGTCAACGATCCCAATGTCGGCCGACAGCGCTTCTCCGCCGCGGTCGAGCGGATGAAGGCGCGCGGCTGGCATGTGCAGCTGTTCACCAGCCTCGCGATGATCACGGCGATCAAGGAGCTGGTCGCCGCCTCCCCGGTGCCGGTCGTGTTCGATCATTTCGGCGGCGCCGAGGCCGCGCTTGGCGTAGGCCAACCGGGATTTGCCGACCTCGTCGAGCTGGTCAAGTCGGGTAAGGCTTACGTCAAGGTCTCCGGCGCCTACCGCGCCTCCAAGCGAGGGCCTGACTATGAGGACGCTGCGCCGCTGGCGCAGGCGCTGATCGCGGCCAATGCCGAGCGCATCGTCTGGGGCACCGACTGGCCGCATCCGGATTCGGTGACGCCGGCCGGCAAGAAAATCTCTGATGTGACGCCGCTGTTCCAGATCGACGACGGCCGCCTCCTCAACCAGCTCGCGGTCTGGGCGCCGGACGCCGCGGTGCGCAAGAGGATTCTGGTCGACAATCCGGCACGGCTTTACGGCTTTGCCTGATTTGGTTAGCGCTCCTTCGGCCGGCGCGAGAAATAGGAGATCAAGACCGGCAGCGTGATCAGGATCACCAGCGGCGCTAGCAGCATGCCGGTGACGACGACGATGGCGAGCGGCTTCTGCACCTGCGAGCCGATGCCTTCCGACACCGCCGCCGGCAGCAGGCCGACGCCGGCGACGACGCACGTCATCAGCACCGGACGCAGCTGCAGCTCGCCGGTGCGGATCACCGCGCGCATCCGGTCGTAGCCCTCGTCGATCAGCTGGTTGAACTGCGACAGGATGATGATGCCGTCCATCACGGCGATGCCGAACAGCGCGATGAAGCCGATCGCCGCCGAGACGCTGAACGGGATGCCCGAGATCAACAGGCCAAGCACGCCGCCGAAGATCGCCATCGGGATCACGCTCATGGCCAGCATCGTGTCGACCATTGAACCGAAATTGAAGAACAAGAGCACCGCGATCAGCGCCAGGCTGATCGGCACCACGATCGACAGCCGCTTGATGGCGTCCTGCAGATTGCCGAACTCACCGACCCATTCGACATGGGAGCCGGGCGGCAGTTGCACCTGCTCGGCAATCTTCTGCTGCGCCTCCTGGATCGCGCTGCCGAGGTCGCGCTCGCGCACCGAGAACTTGATCGGCAGATAGCGCTCCTGCTGCTCGCGGTAGATATAGGCCGCGCCCGAGATCAGGTTGATCGAGGCGACCTCGCTGAGCGGAATCTGCGTGATCCCGCCGTTGGCATTGGCCACCCCGATCCGCAAATTGTGGATCGCCTCCGCGCTCTTGCGATATTCCGGCGCAAGGCGAACGATGATCGGGAAGTGCCGGTCGCTGCCGGGCTCATAGAGGTCGCCCGCGGTGTCGCCGCCGACCGCGACCTTGATGGTGGCGTTGATGTCGCCCGGCGACAGGCCGTAGCGCGCGGCGCGGGCGCGATCGACGTCGATCTGGATCGTCGGCTGGCCGAGCGAGGTGAACACCGCAAGGTCGGTGACGCCCTGCACCGTCGCCAGCACCGACTTGATCTTGTTGGCGGTGTCGGTCAGCGCCTGCAGATCGTTGCCGTACAGCTTGATCGAGTTTTCGCCCTTCACGCCGGACACCGCCTCGGAGACGTTGTCCTGCAGGTATTGCGAGAAGTTGAATTCGACGCCGGGGAATTTCTCCTGCAGCTGCGCCAGCAGTTGCGCGGTGAGCACGTCCTTGTCGTGGGTATCCGGCCATTCGCTGGCCGGCTTCAGCGGCGCGAAGAACTCCGCGTTGAACAGGCCGGCCGCGTCGGTGCCGTCGTCGGGACGGCCGTGCTGCGACACGACAGACACCACCTCCGGCCGGCTGCGGATCATGCGCCGCATCTCGTTGACGTAGGCGTTGCCCTCCTGCAGCGAGATGGTCGGCGGCAGCGTGGCGCGGATCCACAGATTACCTTCTTCCAGCTTGGGCAGGAATTCGAGGCCGAGGAACCGCGCCAACACGATGGTGGTGACGACAAGCGCGGCGGCGCCGGCCATCACGATCTTGCGGTTGGCGATCGCCCAGTTCAGCACCGGCACGTAGATCGCATCGAGCTTCTTGACGATCCAGGTCTCGGTTTCGTGGATATGCGCCGGCAGGATGATCGCGCTCAGCGCCGGTGTCACCGTGAACGTCGCGAGCAAGCCGCCGGCCAGCGCGTAGGCATAGGTGCGCGCCATCGGGCCGAAGATGTTGCCCTCGACGCCGCTCAGCGTGAACAGCGGCAGGAAGGCGGCGATGATGATCGCGGCGGCGAAGAAGATCGAGCGCGAGACGTCGGCCGCGGCCGACAGGATCGCGTGGCTCTTCATGCCCATCACCGTGTCCTCGGAGATGTGGCTGCGCTCCTCCTCCGACAGCGCGGTGGTCTGCGACAGGCGGCGGAAGATCGCCTCCACCATGATCACGGTGGCGTCGACGATCAGGCCGAAATCGATCGCGCCGACCGACAGCAAATTGGCGGATTCGCCGCGCAGCACCAGGATGATCACGGCAAAGAACAGCGCGAACGGAATCGTCGCGCCGACGATCAGCGCGCTGCGGAGGTCGCCGAGGAAGATCCACTGCAGCAGCACGATCAAGAGGATGCCGACCACCATGTTGTGCAGCACGGTGTGGGTGGTGAGCTCGATCAGGTCCTTGCGGTCGTAGATCCGCTCGATCTTGACGCCCGGCGGCAGCAGCGAGGAATTGTTGATCTGGTTGACCAGTTGCTCGACGCGGGAGATCGTCGGCGAGCTCTGTTCGCCGCGGCGCATCAGGACGATGCCCTGCACGATGTCGTCGTCATTGTCGAGGCCGGCGATGCCGAGCCGCGGCTTCTCGCCGATCGTGACGTGGGCGATGTCGCGCACCAGCACCGGGTTGCCGCCGGACTGCGACACCATGGTGTTGGCGAGGTCCTCGACCGAGCGGATCAGGCCGACGCCGCGCACCACCGCCGACTGCGAGCCGATGTTCACGGTGTTGCCGCCGACATTGATGTTGGCATTGCCGACCGCCTGCAGCACCTGCGGCAGCGTCAGGCCGTTGGCGACCAGCTTGTTGAAGTCGACCTGGATCTCGTAGGTCTTGGTCTTGCCGCCCCAGCCGGTGACGTCGATCACGCCGGGCACCGCGCGGAAGCGGCGCTGCAACACCCAGTCCTGCAGCGTCTTGAGATCGAGCACGCTGTAGTTCGGCGGGCCCTTCAGGCGGTAGCGAAAAATCTCACCGATCGGGCTGAGCGGCGAGATGCCGGGCTGTACGTTGCCCGGCAGCGGCGTCAGCTGCGCCAGGCGGTTGAGCACCTGCTGCAGCGCCTCGTCATAGGTGTAGTCGAACGAGAACTGCAGCTTGACGTCGGACAGGCCGTACAGCGAGATGGTGCGGATGGTGCGCAGGTTCTTCAGGCCGGCGACCTGGGTCTCGATCGGGATCGTGATGTAGCGCTCGATCTCCTCCGCCGAGAGGCCCGGGCTCTGGGTCACGATGTCGACCATCGGCGGGGTCGGATCGGGATAGGCCTCGATGTTGAGCTGCTTGAAGGCGAGCACGCCGCCGATCAGCACGGCGACGAACAGGGCCACCATCAGATAGCGGCGATTGACGGCAAGGGCGACGAGACGATCCATTCAGATCGAGGCTTTCAACTCAGAGGGGCTTTATGATTGAGCATGATCTCTTCGGAAAACCGGTTCCCACTTTTCCGGATCATGCTCTCACGTGCCTGACGCGGCGCGGTCGATGAAGAGGCTCCCCTTC
This sequence comes from Bradyrhizobium ivorense, assembly GCF_900696085.1. Classification (GTDB taxonomy): domain Bacteria; phylum Pseudomonadota; class Alphaproteobacteria; order Rhizobiales; family Xanthobacteraceae; genus Bradyrhizobium; species Bradyrhizobium ivorense. The sequence continues at coordinate 654,127 of NZ_CAADFC020000004.1, read as the reverse complement.
GTCACGATCTGCTCGCCCGGCTTCAGATTGCCGGCGACCTCGACGAGCTCGCCGTTGATGAGGCCGGGCTTGATCTGGCGCAGCTCGATGGTCTTGTCGTCGGGCCGGGCGACCCAGAGGCGGACCTGGTCGCCTTCGTAGATCAGCGCCTGCTTCGGCACGCCCACGGCCGGGTGATCGCCCTTGGAGAACAGCGTCACATTGGCGAACATCTCGGGCTTGAGGCGGTTGTCGACGTTGTCGATGGTGGCGCGGACCAGCAGCCGGCGCGAGGTCGGATCGATCGCGGTGGCGACATAATTGACCCGGGCGTTCAGCACCTTGCCCGGCAGCGCCATCACGCTGAAGGTGAGGTCCTGCCCGACCGCGACGCTGTCGGCGTCGGATTCGCGGACAAAGGCGATCAGCCACACGGTCGAGAGATCGCCGATCACGTAGACCGGATCGCTGGCGCCGGTCGCAACATACTGGCCGGGACCGGCCTTGCGCTGCACCACGGTGCCGCCGATCGGCGCGTACACCGTCGTCTCCGGATTGAGGCGGCCCTTCTGCTGCAGCGTCGTGATGGCGTCGTCGCCGAAGCCGAGGATGCGCAGCTTGTTCTGCGCCGCTTCCAGCAGCGTCTGCGCCGAACGCGCATCGTTCTGCGCCTGCACCAGCGCCGCCTGCGCCTGCTGATAATCCTTCAGCGGGATGGCTTTGCCTTCCGAGAGGTCCTTGGCGCGCTTCTCCTGGATCTGGGCGAGGTCGAGCGTCGACTGCGCCTTGTTGAGGCCGTTCATCGCCGCGACATAGTCGTTTTGCGCCTGCACGGTGTCGGCGGCCTCGATCACGAACAGCGGCTGGCCCTTCACCACGGCATCGCCCGGCCGCACCAGGAGACGGGTGACGCGGCCGGTATAGGGCGAATAGACCGGGGTGGAGCGGTCCTCGTCGATCCCGATCTTGCCCTCGGTCACCAGTTCGGAGCGGAAAGTATGTTCCTTGACGGTCTGGAAGGTCAGGCTGGCCCACTCGGCCTGCGTCGGTGCGTAGCGCGAGGCGCCCTTGCGCGACTGGCTGGATACTTCTGAAGGTGTCTGTTTTGCTGTGCTGAAACGCACGTAGCCGTAGCCGCCCGCGCCAACGATCGCCAACAGCACCACGGCCGCCGCCAGTCGCGGGCGGCTGAAGCTCTGCATTGTCCTGGTAAGGTCTTTAAGCATGCGGTCCGGGGGTCGATCGTTGCGGCTGCCGGCGTGACGGCCCCAGCGCTGCGCTAATAGTGCCGAATTGGCGTCGCGAACAATCGAAAAATCGCAGTTCCGCGGCGGCAGCCGTTAAAATCTGGATAGCATGAACGGCGCCTGAATGGCTCATCCGGGAAACTCCGGGGGATTGCTGCCGAGCGGCATGGCCGGACGGGACCAATGGGCCGCCGTTTGTGACAGCAGGGCAGCGTGCCTGACCGAGCTCAGGGTGCCAAACCCGGACGGCAACTGCTCGATCAGGGGCGTCACCGCGTCGGCCTTCAGGTCCTCGGTCGACAGCCCGCCGGCAATGCGGCCGAGATTCCACAGCCAGCGCCCGGTTTGCGCCAACGAGACCCGGACGTGCCAGCTGCCGCCCTCGCGCGCCTGGCGGGCCTTGGCCATCATGGCGCCGAACGCCATGAAATATCCGGTGGCGTGGTCGAGCATCTGGGCCGGCAGCTCCTTGGGCCCATCGACCCCGGCGGCCTCGCCCTCGGCATGGTTGAAGCCGGTCGTGGTCTGCACCAGGGAGTCGAAGCCGCGGCGCTCCGCCCACGGCCCGGCGTGGCCATAGGCCGAGAGCGTCACATAGACGATGCCCGGGTTGATGCGAGCGGCCTGCTCCGGCGAAAAGCCGAGCCGCGCGATCGCCTGCGGACGATAGCTCTGCGAGAGAATGTCGGCCTGCGCGAGCAGGCGCTCCATGATGCGACGGCCCTGCTCGCTTTTCAGATCGAGGAAGCTCGTGAGCTTGCCGCGGCCGGTATCGATGGTCAGCCACGGGATCGCCGGCAGATCCGGACCGGAGATCAAGAGCACGTCGGCGCCGTGCGCGGCGAGCGTCCGGCCTGCAACGGGACCGGCGATCACGCGCGACAGATCGAGCACGCGGATGCCGGCGAGCGGCCGGTTGCCCGCGGGCCATGGTTTCGGCGCGGCCTCGCCGATCTTCTCGATCGAGATCAGCGGCAGCTCTGCCAGCGCCTTGGCATGCGGTGTCGCCGACCATTCATCATATGAGCGCATCAGGGCGACGACACCGCCGCTGGCATAGGCCGCGGTCTCGAACGCTTCGCCGTCCCACTGCATGAGCGCGGCCTGGACGTCGTCACGCTCGGCGTTGCAGTTCAAGACCTTGCAGACGGCGTCGCGATGATGCGGAAAGTTGGTGTGAAGGCGGACGAAGCGGTTGTCCTTGACACGGTAGACGCCGGCGATCTTGTCCCAGGTCGGTGGCGGCGGCTTGTCGTCGACGCGCAGGTAACGCTCGCTGCGGCATTCGACGACGGCATGGCGCATGTCGACCGCGACCTGCTGCGTCTCGCCAGTGCGCGCCCGCCAGATCTCGGCGGCGGCAAGACCAGCCGCGGCGATCAAGACCTGTGCCGCTGCGCCGACGCGAAACGTCGACGGCAGTTGCGGCTCGCTGCCGGTCAGCCTGACCATATCGAGCGCGGACGCTGCGCCGCCGGCGCCGGTCCAGATCCCGGCGAGGATATCATTGACGTTTTGCATGCGCGTGTCCCTTTGCGGTTGTTCTATGCCCGAGCATGATGACAAAAAGGCGGAGTCTTATTGTCTCGTCATGTCCCGCTCTGCCCGACCTGAACAGGAGTTGCAATGGCTGTCATCGATCCCCTCACCGCCGGCGCCGTCTTCCTCGCGACCGCCGGCACCGATGCCGTCTATGTCATGTTCACTTCGGCGGTGGTCGCCCGCAAGCGGGTGCCGGCGGCAACCTGGAGCAGCATCTGGTATCTGCTCTCTTCCTATGCGGTGATCAGCTACACCGAGAACTGGGTCTACGTCGCCTTCGCCGCTGCCGGCTCCTGGGTCGGCGCCTACGTCTCGCTCACCTTCCTGCACCGCCCGCCGGGTGGGCCACCGGTGGGCGCGGCGGTGGAGTAGGTGGCCGCCGGACGTGCATGCGCGCTGCGGTCAGTCCCGCCATCCCCACGCAAAGGCGAAGCCTTTGTCGCGGGGATGACGGGGATAGGATTGATCGTGCAGTCGTAGGGCGGGTTAGCGAAGCGTAACCCGCCGTCTCTCCAGCGGCAAGGAAGTGGGTGGGTTAGCCTACGGATCTTCGCGCACGGCGGATCGCTCACCAAAATCGCCAATCGTTGTAACGTCGCCGCCCCAATCGTGCGGAAATAATCCGCCACGCACGTCGCGGTGAAACGAAGAGTGCGGCCAGTCAGATACCCGCGCGACATAGCGGTGCTTCAATGGATTGATGTAACAATACTCGACGTGACGTGCATAGTCGGCTTCATCGCGGATCAGGTGCTCCCAGAACCGGCGCTGCCAGATTCCTCGCTCGTTGCGGGCGATCCGAACGGAGTCGAGCGTCTCTCGCCTCGGCAGCGTTTTGACAAAACGACTCTTGATCAACCGCCAGCGTGTGGAAAAATCAGAATCGCCGGGCGGCAAACTCCAGATCGCGTGTAAGTGGTCAGGAAGCACAACGAATGCGTCGATCACGAATGGGTAGTCACGACGCGTCGCTATGATCGCCTCGCGCAGTGCTGCGATGTGATCCACGAGCAAGGTTTGTCGCCGGTCCAGCAGATTGACAGTAAAGAACCAGCAGCCACCAGGAATAGACGCGCGACGGTAATTCGGCATGGACGTTCATGTTTGTTGAAGAAGCGGCGGATTACGCCTTCGGCTAATCCGCCCTACGATTCCTGCGCCGCTTGCACCTCAATGAAAATCCCGTGACGGCGGCAGGATGCGGACATTGCGGGGGTGGCGGATCTTCTGCGCCGGCGTGTCGGCGTGGTCGCGGCGGTCGTCGTTGAGCGGTTCGATCAGCGCGGGACCTGCAGGCACCGGGTGCTTGCGCGAGAGAGATTCGTTGGCGAGGCCGATCAGATCGTGGGAGCGGTCGATCATGCGCTGCGCCACCAGATGGGTGACACCTTCCGGGCTGCTCTGGATGTAACCCTCGACCAGGATCAGGCGCGCGCCCATCACCTCCTTGCGGTACTGCTCCATCACCTTCGGCCACACCACGATGTTGGCGATGCCGGTCTCGTCCTCCAGGGTCATGAACACGACGCCCTTGGCGCTGCCCGGCCGCTGCCGCACCAGCACCACGCCGGCGCAGCGGACGCGACGGCGGTCATTGTCGCGGTTGATGGTGTGGCAGGCGACGACGCGCTCGCGCGTGAACATCTCGCGCAGAAATTCCATCGGATGGCCCTTCAGCGACAGGCGGATGGTCTGATAGTCGGCGACTACCTGCTCGGGGCGCGGCATCTCCGGCAGCGGCTGTGCGCCCTCATCCGGCTGCTCGCGCGCGACTGCCGCCTCGAACAGCGGCAGCGGCACGTCGTCGGGCAGCCGCCGCACCGCCCACAACGCCTCGCGGCGGTCGAGCCCGAGCGAGCGGAACGCATCGGCATCCGCAAGCAGGATCAGCGCGCGTTTCGGCAAGCCGGTGTCGCGCGCGAACTCTTCCAGCGAGGTAAAAGGTTTTCGGTTGCGCGCGGCGACGATGCGGTCGGCCCAGTCGGGTTCATCTCCATCCAAGGCCACGCGAGAGGTGGGTGGGTTCCCTCCCCCCTTGCGGGGGAGGGTTAGGGAGAGGGGTAAACCGCACGGGCGGTGGTCGTGGCTTACCCCTCTCTCCAACTCTCCCCCGCAAGGGGGGGGAGAGCCCAACCGTTCGTGCCTCCCTGACGCACGCACATTTACGCTTTGCATCCTTCGCAACGCCTGATCCTGCTTCAGCCTCTCCTCGTCCTCATCGAGCCAGTGAAAGCCGTCGATCTGCCGGAAACCCAGCCGCACCGCGCAATACTTTCCATCGCGTTTCTCCAGCGTGTTCTGCGCAAAGCTGTAGGACACATCGACCTCGCGCACGGTGACGCCGTTCTTGCGGGCGTCGCCGACGATCTGGGCCGGGGCGTAAAAGCCCATCGGCTGCGAATTGAGCAGACCGCAGCAGAAGGCGTCGGGGTGATGGTGCTTCAGCCATGAGGAGATGTAGACGAGCTGCGCGAAGCTGGCGGCGTGGCTTTCCGGGAAGCCGTAACTGCCAAAGCCCTTGATCTGGTCAAAACAGCTGCGGGCGAAGTCGGGCGAGTAGCCGCGCGCAACCATGTTGCCGACCAGCTTCTCTTCGTAGCTGCCGATGGTGCCGAGGTTGCGGAAGGTCGCCATCGAGCGGCGCAGGCCGTTGGCTTCCTCCGAGGTGAACTTTGCCGCCTCGATCGCGATCCGCATCGCCTGCTCCTGGAACAGCGGCACGCCGAGCGTCTTGTGCAGGACATTGTAGAGCTCGTCCTTGTTGCCTTGATCCGGCGCCGGCGACGGATAGGTCACCTTCTCGATCCCGTTCCGCCGCCGAAGATAGGGATGCACCATGTCGCCCTGGATCGGTCCGGGGCGGACGATCGCGACCTCGATGACGAGATCGTAAAATGTCCGCGGCTTCAGGCGCGGCAGCATGTTCATCTGCGCCCGGCTCTCGACCTGGAACACGCCGAGCGACTCCCCGCGGCACAGCATGTCGTAGACGCGCTTGTCGTCCTGCGGGACGGTGGCGAGCTCCCAACGCTCGTTCTTGTGCAGGTCGATCAAATCGAAGCATTTGCGGATGCAGGTCAGCATGCCCAGCGCCAGCACGTCGACCTTCATCATGTTGAGCGCGTCGACGTCGTCCTTGTCCCATTCGATGAAGGTGCGGTCGTCCATCGCGGCATTGCCGATCGGCACATAGGTGTCGAGCCGGTCCTGGGTCAGCACATAGCCGCCGACATGCTGCGAGAGGTGGCGGGGAAACTCGATCAGCTCGGTGGCGAGCTCGACCGCGAGGTTGATCATCGCATTCTTCGGATCGAGCCCGGCCTGCCGCACCTGCATCTCGTTGAGGCCCTTGCCCCAGCTGCCCCAGACGGTGTCGGCGAGCGCCGCGGTGACGTCCTCGGTCAGCCCGAGCGCCTTGCCGACGTCGCGGATCGCGCTGCGCGGCCGATAATGGATGACGGTGGCGATAACAGCGGCGCGGTGGCGGCCGTAGCGGCGGTAGACATATTGCATCACCTCCTCGCGCCTGACGTGCTCGAAATCGACGTCGATATCGGGCGGCTCCAGCCGCTCCTTGGAGATGAAGCGCTCGAACAAGAGATCGACCTTGGTCGGATCGACCGAGGTGATGCCGAGCACGTAGCAGACGGCAGAATTCGCCGCCGAGCCTCGCCCCTGGCACAAAATGCCCTGGCTGCGTGCGTAACGTACGATGTCGTGCACGGTGAGGAAGTAATGCGCGTATTTCAGCTCGGCGATCAGCGCGAGCTCCTTGTTGAGGGTGGCGCGCAGTCTGTCGTCGATCTGGCCGTCGAAATAGGTGTCGACGCCGGCCCAGGTCAGGTCTTCCAGATGCTGCTGCGCGGTCTTGCCCGGCGGCACCGGCTCGTCGGGATACTGGTATTTGAGCTGGTCGAGCGAGAACGTGATGCGCGCGGCGAAGCGCATGGTCTCGGCGATCGCCTCCGGCCAGTCGCGGAACAGCCTGATCATCTCATGCGCCGGCTTGAGATGCCGCTCGGCATTGGCCTCGAGCTTGCGGCCAACAGCCTCGATGGTGGTCTTCTCGCGGATGCAGGTCAGCACGTCCTGCAGCGGGCGGCGCGCGGGATGATGGTAGAGCACCTCGTTGGTGGCGAGCAGCGGCACAACGGCCTTGGCGGCGAGCGCATGCAGCCGCGCCAGGCGGCGCCTGTCGTCGCCGCGGTAGAGCAGGCTTGCGGCAAGCCAGACGCCGTCGGCGGCACTGGCCTTCAGTTGCGCGAGCAGGTCGTGCGCCTTTGCCGCGTCGAAGCGATGCGGCAGCGCCAGCACCAGCAGTTGGCCCTCGGCGAACTCGATGAGATCGGACAGCGTGAGACGGCAATCACCCTTCTCGATCCGCACGATATCATCGCCGCGCTTGCCGCGGGTCAAGAGCTGGCACAGCCGGCCATAGGCGGCGCGGTCGCGCGGATAGACCAGGATATCGGGCGTGCCGTCGATGAAGACGATGCGGGCGCCGATCAGGAGTTTTGGCGGATGCAAAACCTTGTCGCTGTCGAGCTCCTTGTAGGCGCGCACCACGCCGGCCAGCGTGTTGTGGTCGGCAATGCCGATCACGGGAATTCCCAGCTCGCTCGCCTGATGCACATAGGCGCGCGGATCGGATCCGCCGCGCAGGAAGGAGAAATTGCTGGTGATGCCGATCTCGGCATAGTCTGGAATTCGCTGAATTCCGGATGGCGCCTTCATGCGAACAGCCCGTGCACATACCAGTTGGCCGGCCTTGGCTCGCCGTCGTCGTCCTTCAGCTCGCTCTCATAGAGACCGTCGCGAAAAATCCAGAAGCGCTGGCCCTCGGCATCCTCGACGCGAAAATAGTCGCGCGTCAGCGACCCGCCTTCCCGCTTCCACCATTCCATCGCGATGCGCTCGGGGCCCTCGATCCTGACCACCGCATGCAGCGCGCGCCGCCAGGTGAACTGGTGCGGCGGACCGTCGGGCACGGTCGCGAACGGCACTTTGATGGGCTCGGGCCGCTCGAACAGCCGCAACGGCCGCAGCGGCGGCTCACCGGCGACGCGCTCCGGCCAGGCCGCGGCGTTGGCGGCGGCAAGATGATGCTGCGCCGGCACGGCGAGCGCTGCACGCTCCGGGATATGGCTTTCCAGCGGCAGATGCACGACGACGCGCTTGCCGCCGATGCGGGCGGCTATGCGGTCGATCAGCGCCGACAGCTGGTCATTATCGTGCACGTTGGCGTCGAGGTCGCGCTGCTGCTGCACCACGATCTCGGTACGCCCGGCGGCGAGACGAATGAGATCGAAGCCGAAGCCAGGATCGAGCGGATCATTGAGCGCCTCGAGTCGCTCGCGGAACAGGCGGTCGATCAGCTCGGGCTGCGTCACCGGACGCCCGGTCTCGACCATGATGCTGCATACCGCGCCGTCGGTGCGGAAGAAGCTCGCTTCCAGCTGTCGCGCGCCCTTGCCCTGCTTGTCCATCGCCGCGACCAGCATTTTGGCGAGGCTTTGCAGCGTCAGCATGATCACAGTGTCGGTGGCAACAGGTTCGGGAAAGCGCTTCTCGACGATGTAATCGGGCAGCGGCTTGCGCGGGCTGATCGGGGCATCGCCGCGCCCGAGCGCGTGGCCGAGCAAGGTGGTGAAGGCGGCGCCAAACCGCGCCGAGATCTCGTGCGGCGCGCGCGCGGCGACATCGCCGATGGTCTTCAAGCCGGCGCGGCGCAGGCCGGTGGTGATGGCGGGATCGGCGCCGAGCGCTGCGACCGGCAGCGGGCCGACCGCCGCCGCCTCCTCGCCGTCGGCCACGATCATTCCCGAAGCGCAGCGCGTCAGCGTGCGCGCCGCGATCGAGGTGCCTGATATCGCCGCGCTGACGGCAAAGCCGCGCTGGCGCAGCGCATTGGTGACGATCTGCAGCAGCGCACGCTCGCCGCCGAACAGATGCGCGCAGCCGGTGATGTCGAGGAACAGGCCGTAAGGCGGATCGAGCGCCACCAGCGGCGTAAAGCGGTCGCACCAGTCGGCGATGTCGTTCAGCGTCTTGCTGTCGGCAGCGGGATCGGCGTCGTAGACGGTCAGCTCCGGGCAGATCGCGCGCGCATTGGCGAGCGGCAGCCCGATCGACAGCCCGGCATGCACCGCGGCCTCGTCGATGGAATGCAGCAGGATGGCGTTGTGGTCCTTTGCCACGACGACGCTGGGGATGTCTTGCAGAGGCGCTGCTTGCTTAGCCTCATTCGTAAGGGACGCATTAGCGGCAGGGTTCCCTCCCCCCTTGCGGGGGAGGGTTAGGGAGAGGGGTGAGCCGCATACGCCGGCGTCCGTGGTACCCCTCTCTCCAACTCTCCCCCGCAAGGGGGGAGAGAGCCCTACCGGTGTGCTCACCTCACATAAAGCATCAGCTTGCGAGACGGACTGCGCGAGCTGGCGCTTGATGCGGTCGATGGGCAGGCGTGGCAGCCAGAGGCTGAGGATACGCCGGCGGTTCACTGAACTGGCACTCATCACATTTCCATTCCATGATCCATCGCCCGACCGGGCCATGACGGTTGCGCACGAGTTCGGCGTCGAAGCGCGGCGCGCCCCAGGCGCTAGCGGTGGACCCCGGCGGCGAATGCGCCGCGCGCACGATCCAGCGCGTTTCCGCGGTCGAGGGGATCGGCGTCGCTGCGATCCGCAGCAGCAGCGCTGACACGCCGGAGGCTTGCGCGGCGAGCGTCAGCTTGCGGCTGGCGACGAGGTCGAGCTGGCGTACATTGCCCCAGATCTCGATCACGACGGCACCGAGCGCATCGCAGGCGAGCGCGTCGGCCGCGGTGCGCAAGGCGGCATCGACATCGGCGGCGCGCACGGTGACGAGCAGGCGCGGATCGAGGCCGAGCTCGCACAACCCGCTCATCGACAGCGTGCCGTTTTCAACATCGGAAAAATCCTGCCGCACCCAGACCAGCGGCTTGCGCGGCGACAGCCGTCCGGCCAGCCCCGTGATGAAGCCGGTCGCAGCTCCCGCTTGATGGCCGTCGGCGAACACCTCATGCAGGGTGGCCGGCGCCAGCCCGCCGCGCAGCATCGCGTCAGCGCTGGGGTGGCCGAGCGCGATGCGGTTCGACAGACCCGCATCCAACCCCGCGTCCATGGGCGCCTCGATGCGCGCGATGCTGCCGCGCAGGGACGCAAGCGTACTCATGCGTGCGCCGTTCATATGCGCCGCTCCTTCCTAACCAAATTTTGAGGCCGTCACTGGTCTGAACAGAGAACCAGGGACTGGCTCATTTGTTCATGATATGTTCTAATATAAAGCTAACAGGGCCGGCGGAGTCAACCGGATTGGTGGGCTCTCCGATTCATCAGCGGAATCAAGGGGATTCAGGACTGATCCGAACCGGACGCAGTGCCCCCGCGGCATCGGACGCGCGGGCGCTCGAAACGACGGCGTGACGACAACGGAGCAATTGCATGCGCATCATCACGCTCGACAGCGACACCGATTTCGAGGGCTGGCGCAAGGCCGCGCGACGCCTGGCGGTGAATGAGGTGAAGCCATCCGACGTCACGTGGACGGTGCGCGGTGCGGCCGGATCGTGTGCGGCATTCGGCGTCGACGATCTGCCCGATGCGCCGCAAGCGTTCAACGTGCCCGCCACCTTCGTCGAGCTGGCACGGACCGCGATCCTGCATCAAAGCGGCGAGCGCTTCGCCCTGCTCTATCGCCTGCTGTGGCGGCTGCGTAGCCATCATGATCTGCTCGGCGCGACCACCGATCCTGATGTCGCCGAGGCCAACGCGATGGCGCGCGCGGTCTACCGCGACATCGACAGGATGCACGCGCGGCTCCGCTTCCGCGAGATCGGCCGCGAGCAGAACGCGCATTACGTCGCCTGGTTCGAGCCCGAGCATCACATCGTCGAATGCGCCGCGCCGTTCTTCGCCAGCCGCTTCGCCGACATGCCGTGGTCGATCCTCACCCCCGACGTGTCGGCGCATTGGGATGGCCATGCGATCTCGATCACGTCAGGCATCGACAAGGCCGAAGTGCCGAGCGAGGACAAGCTCGAGGAAGCCTGGCGACGGCATGGCAGCGGCCTGTTCAATCCGGCGCGACTGAAACTGATGGAGGCACCGCAGGCCTATTGGAGGAACCTGCCTGAGGATTCGATCATTAGGCCTCTGATCGAAGACGCGATGCGGATGACCAGCGGCTCCTTCATCGCCCGCAAGGCAACCGAGCCGCGTCAGCCCGAGCAACGGCAAGATGCGCCGATGGCGAGACGAGAGGCCCACGACACGCTTGCGGCGCTACGCCAGGAGGCCGCCGATTGCCGCGCCTGTCCGCTGTGGAAAGACGCGACCCAGACCGTGTTCGGCGAGGGCCGGCAGACCGCGTCGATGATGCTGGTCGGCGAGCAGCCCGGCGACAAGGAAGATCTCGCCGGAAAACCCTTCGTCGGCCCGGCCGGACTGATGCTCGATCGCGCGCTGGAGGAGGCCGGCATCGATCGCCGCAAAGTCTATGTCACCAACGCGGTAAAGCATTTCAAATTCGTGCCGCGCGGAAAAATCCGGCTGCACCAGAAGCCGAACACGCCGGAGATCCGCGCCTGCCGGCAATGGTACGAACGCGAGCTCGCCGCCATCAAGCCCGACCTCGTGGTGGCGCTCGGCGCCACTGCGGCGCAAAGCGTGCTGGGCAAGATCACGCCGATCAACAAAAACCGCGGCCGTCCGATCGAGCACGATGGAACCAAGGTGCTCGTGACCGTGCACCCCTCCTATTTGCTAAGACTGCCGGATGAGGAGGCCAAGGCGCGGGAGTATCAGCGTTTTATAGACGATCTAAAAATCGCGGCGGGCCTGCTGCGCCGCGCGGCGCACGCCGCGTGACATGCAACCGTATGGAATCCCTGCGGAACGACGTTTGCGCAAGGCTATTGGTGAGAATGTTATAAAGACTCACAAACCACTACAACCTTTAATTGATCTGTGCTACGATAGCATTTCCAAGGATCGGGCGTCATGTTCACGCCATGACGTTCCCTGAGGTTCGCGCGCCGCACGGCTCGACTAGCCCCAGCTGCGCGGCGCGCGACCTCGCTTCCGCCCCCTCCCCGCGATGCCACCGTTTCCCGCCACGGGCGCGATCTGCGCCGATGGCGGCGCGTGTTTCATGGCAATAGTCATGACGTGATGCGGCGCGTGCGGCCACGACGCTCGTACTGTGCGAGCGATATCAAGGGGAAGCACGAAGATTCAGCGCATCGCGCGCGGTGCCCGCCCAGATGCCTGCTGCAGCTGCACAAATCAACGTTGCTACTGTCATCTAACCTTCAACTCCCTCAGTCAAAACTGGGCCTCACACTGTATGTGAGGGGCGTCAGAATGACCGATATTACAGCCAATTCTTCGATGGCCGACGGAGCGCCGATCCAACCGGCGTCACGGCCCAATCTCGACAAGGGTTTTAACCCGCTCACCATGATCATCTTCTTCGGCATCCTTGCCGCGGGGCTCTTGTACGTTGCCTACAGCATCTACGCCGACGTCGATGCCACCGGCACCAGGGTCACCTCCTACCTGCCCTACATTCTGCTGCTCGTTGCGCTGCTGATCGCGCTCGGCTTCGAGTTCGTCAACGGCTTCCACGACACCGCCAACGCGGTGGCCACCGTGATCTACACCCACTCGCTGCCGGCGGAAGCCGCGGTGATGTGGTCCGGCCTGTTCAACTTCCTCGGCGTGTTGACCTCGAGCGGCGCGGTGGCGTTCGGCGTCGTCTCGCTGCTGCCGGTGGAATTGATCCTGCAGGTCGGCTCCAGCGCTGGCTTCGCCATGGTGTTCGCGCTGTTGATCGCCGCGATCCTGTGGAATCTCGGCACGTGGTATTTCGGCCTGCCGGCCTCCTCCTCCCACACGCTGATCGGCTCGATCATCGGCGTCGGCGTCGCCAACGCGCTGCTGCGCGGCCGCGACGGCACCTCGGGCGTGGACTGGGGCAAGGCCACCGAGATCGGCTACGCGCTGCTGCTGTCGCCGCTGGTCGGCTTCATCTGCGCCGCCGTACTGCTGCTGCTGCTCAAGATGATCGTCAAGAACCCGGCGCTGTATGCAGCTCCCGAGGGGCACAAGGCGCCGCCGCTCTGGATCCGCGGCCTCTTGATCCTGACCTGCACCGGCGTCAGCTTCGCCCACGGCTCCAACGACGGCCAGAAGGGCATGGGCCTGATCATGCTGATCCTGATCGGCACCGTGCCGACCGCCTACGCGCTGAACCGCGCGCTTCCGGACAGCCAGGTGGTCAAGTTCCAGCAGACCTCGGAGGCCGCCTCCAAGGTGATCGCGACCAAGGGCGCCGGCCACAACATCATCGGCGATCCCCGTCCCGCGGTGACGCAGTACGTCTCCTCGCACCACATCAGCGAAGGCACCTATCCCTCGCTGTCGGTGCTCGTGAAGGACATCGGCGACCAAGTGCAGAAGTACGGCTCGCTCAACAAGGTGCCGTCGGAAGCCGTCGGCAACACCCGTAACGACATGTACCTGACCTCGGAAGCGATCCGCTTCCTAATGAAGGACAAGGAAAACGATCTCAACAAGGAAGAGGTCGCGACCCTGAACGCCTACAAGGCCTCGCTCGACAGCGCCACCAAGTTCATCCCGACCTGGGTGAAGGTTGCGGTCGCGATCGCGCTCGGCCTCGGCACCATGATCGGCTGGAAGCGCATCGTCGTCACCGTCGGCGAGAAGATCGGCAAGACCCACCTGACCTACGCGCAGGGTGCCTCGGCCGAGCTGGTCGCCGCCGCCACCATCGGCGCCGCCGACGTGTTCGGCCTGCCGGTCTCCACCACCCACGTGCTGTCGTCGGGCGTCGCCGGTGCGATGGCGGCCAACGGCTCCGGCCTGCAGGTTGCCACCATCCGCAACATGGTGATGGCCTGGGTGCTGACCCTGCCCGCCGCGATCCTGCTGTCCGGCGTGCTCTACGTGATCTTCGCCCGGGTGTTCTGATCCCGCGCGAGCCACGCGGCTCACAGATGCAAAGGCCCGCGCCACCGGCGCGGGCCTTTTGCTTTGGGCAACATCGAGCCACACTGTCATTGCGAGGCGCGGTAGCGACGAAGCAATCCATCCTTCCGCAAGCGCGGAGCAATGGATTGCTTCGCGGAGCCTGTCATCGGGCGGCGCTACGCGCCGACCCGTCGGCTCGCAATGACGGTTGGGAGGGCAGCACCGAGCCCTCACGCCGCCAGCGCGTTCTCGACGATCTTGACGAAATACGAGGTGCCGAACACGATCGCCTCGTCGTTGAAATTGTAGGCGGGGTGGTGCAGGCCGGCGCTGTCGCCGTTGCCGCAGAAGATGAAGGCGCCGGGGCGCGCTTCCAGCATGTAGGAGAAATCCTCCGCGCCCATCAGCGGCGGCATCTCGTGCACATTGCTCGCGCCCGCGACCTCGCGCGCGATGCGCGAGGCGAACTCGGTCTGCGCATCGTGATTGACGGTGACGGGATAGCCGTGCTCGTAGGTGAGATCGATCCTGGCGCCGGTCATCCTGGCGACGCCGTCGACCACCTCGCGTACCCGCTTCTCGACGAGATCGCGGACCTCCTTGGTCAGCGTGCGCACGGTGCCGCGCAGCTCCGCGGTCTGCGGGATCACGTTGCGGGCGTTGCCGGCGTGGAATTCGCACATCGAGATGACGGCGGAATCCAGCGGATCGATGGTGCGCGCAACGATCTGCTGCAGCGCGGTGATGAGCTGGGCACCGACCAGCACGGAATCGATGCATTTGTGCGGCCGCGCGGCGTGGCCGCCGTGCCCTTCGATCTTGATGTCGATCGCATCGGTCGCGGCCATGATCGGGCCGGAGCGGATCGCGAACGAGCCGATCGGAATTCCCGGGCCGTTGTGCATGCCGTAGACCTGCTCGATGCCGAAGCGGTCCATCAGGCCGTCCTTGATCATGGCCGCGGCACCGGCGCCGCCCTCCTCGGCCGGCTGGAAGATCACGACGGCGTCGCCGGCGAAATTGCGTGTCTCGGCGAGATAGCGCGCCGCGCCGAGCAGCATCGCGGTGTGGCCGTCATGGCCGCAGGCGTGCATCTTGCCCGGCGTCTTCGACGCATACGGCAGGTTCGTCTGCTCCTCGATCGGCAGCGCATCCATGTCGGCGCGCAGACCGATCACCTTGACGTCGCCCTTGGCGGGCCCCTTTTTGCCTTTGATGACCCCGACCACGCCGGTCCTGCCGAGGCCGGTCGCGACCTCGTCGCAGCCGAACTCCCGCAAGCGGTCGGCCACGAATGATGCAGTGCGGTGCACATCGTAGAGCAGCTCGGGATTTTCATGGATGTCGCGGCGCCAGGCCTGGATATCGGGTTGCAGATCGGCGACGCGGTTGACGATGGGCATGTGAATTCGAACCTCGGGGTTGGACGGCAGTACCCTGTCTAGCATGCAAGAGCCGGTCCACCCAACAGGCGGCGGCATGCCTCTGGCTCGGGCCCGTATTCGCGAAATGCGATGAAGCGGCCCGCAAGATCGGGGATTCGCGTCGGCAACGCGATCCGGGTCACAGCCGCCGTCAGCCGCATTGCCTCCATGGCCGCGCCGATCTGACACCCGTCGCCAAAATGCCGAAAAACAACCCCATGCAAAGTAGCCGGCGGCCGGCGCTCGGACCCGGCGACTGTCCGTAGCCGCCGCTGTCCGTAGCCGCCGCTTGACACGTCGGGCAACTCAGGGGTACTATTCCAATATTCCGAAATCATGCAAACGCCCTTCACCCCGGGGCAGTTTCGCATGTCATACCTAACCCGAAATCATCTGACTGCGGATATGCCGCGCGGTGCGCCGCAGCGGCAGCAGATATTTGTCCGCACGCCGGCAGGAGGAAACACGATGGCGCAATCCGAAGGTTCTGCGGCCGCACCATTCGAGACCGACTTCTGGAAGGACGCGAAGCTGCGCAAGATGTGGGACGAGATCGTTCCCGGCGAGCCGCGCAAGACGCTGCCTTACAGGCTGACGCAGGAGGCCATCGCGCTGTATTGCCGCGCGGTCGGCGAGACCAACCCGCTCTATCTCGACGAAGCCGCCGCCAAGGCCGGGCCCTATGGCGGGCTGATCGCGCCGCCCGCGATCCACATCCTCCTGATGTTCGCCTGCACGCCGCCCGCGATCCACATCCTCCTGATGTTCGCCTGCACGCCGGCCGACGACTGGATGCGCTCGCCCGGCACCGTCAATGCCGGCCAGTCCTGGAGCTACAACATCCCCGCCCGCCCCGGCGACACCATCACCTTGCAGGCCCGCGCACTCGACAAGTTCATCAAGCGCGAGCGGCTGTTCGTGGTGCACGACAACGTCTTCTTCAACCAGCACGGCGACGTGATCTGCTCGGGTCGCGGCCAGACCATCCGTCCGATGTGAGGAGGTTCACGATGACCCCAGCGAATTTCGATACCCTCAAGGCCGGCGACAGCATCGAGGGCCCGGCATTTGCCGTGTCGCGCGAATCGATCCGCCTGTTCTGCGATGCCTCGCTCGACTACAACCCGCTGCATCTCGACGACGACTATATGAAGGGCGATTTCGGCAAGACCAATTTCGGCGGCATCATCATGCACGGCATGAACAATTTTGGCCTGATCACGCGCATGCTGACCGACTGGGCAACGCCCGCGGGCGCAATCCATCGCCGGCTGGAGACGCGCTGGCTGAAACCGGTGAAGCCCGGCGACACCATCCGCCCCGCCGGGACCATCAAGGCCAAGCAGACCACAGCAAAATCGCGCTGGGTCGTGGTCGACGTCGCCGTGCAGAACCAGCGCGGCGAGACGGTGGCGGCGGGTGAAGCGATGCTGGAGTTTCCGGTGAAGTAGACCTCGCGCCGCAGGCTCGCACTTCGCCTCTCCCCGCCTGCGGGGAGAGGCCGGAACGCATCGTCAGATGCATTCCGGGTGAGGGGGAGCCTCCGCAAGAGCAGCTATCACCATTGATGCGGAGACAGCCCCTCACCCCAACCCTCTCCCCGCATCCGCCTTCGCCCGAAGGCGGGCTTCGGCGAGACAAGAGAACGGGGCGAGGGAGCGCAGTACCGTCGCGTTCGTCGGCCGGGCTTGTCTCGACCGGCCGCGTCTGACTAATAGTCATCCAACAACAAACGTTTGCCGGGAATGAGGACATGCCGCGAAGGCTCGAGGGTGATTACGACTACATTATCGTCGGCGCGGGCACGGCGGGCTGCATCATGGCCAACCGCCTGTCGGCCGATCCGACCAAGCGGGTGCTACTGCTGGAAGCCGGCGGCAACGACAACTGGATCTGGTTTCACATCCCGGTCGGCTATCTCTTTGCGATCGGCAATCCGCGCTCGGACTGGATGTTCAAGACCGAGGCCGAGCCCGGCCTCAACGGCCGCGCGCTGAGCTATCCGCGCGGCAAGGTGATCGGCGGCTCGTCGGCGATCAACGCCATGATCTCGATGCGCGGACAGGCCGCGGATTACGATCACTGGCGGCAGCTCGGCCTTGCCGGCTGGAGCTACAGCGACGTGCTGCCGGCGTTCAAGCGGCTGGAGGATCATTTCCTTGGCGCGAGCGAGCACCACGGTGTCGGCGGCGGCTGGCGCATCGAGGCGCCGCGGCTGTCGTGGCAGATTCTGGACGCGGTCGGCGATGCCGCGGAGGAGATGGGCATCAAGCGGATTGCCGACTTCAACACCGGCGACAACGAAGGCACCAGCTATTTCCACGTCAACCAGAAGCGCGGCCGGCGCTGGTCGTCGGCGCGCGGCTTCCTCAAGCCGGTCTTAAACCGCCATAATTTGCGGCTCGAGACCAACGTGCTGGTCGACCGCCTGGTGATCGAGAGCGGCCGCGCCGCCGGCGTCCAGTTCCGCCAGGGCGACGAGACGATCGAGGCGCGCGCCGGGGGTGAAGTGATTCTCTGCGCCGGCTCGATCGGCACCACCCAGGTGCTGCAGCGTTCCGGCATCGGCCCCTCGGAATGGCTGTCGCCGCTCGGCATCGACATCGTGGTCGATGTGCAGGGCATCGGCCGCAATCTGCAGGACCATCTGCAGCAGCGCGCGATCTACAAGGTGAGCGGCGTGCGCACGCTGAACGAGACCTATTACAATCTGTTCCGCCGCGGCCTGATGGGGCTCGACTATGCGGTGCGCCGCCGCGGGCCGCTGACCATGGCGCCGTCGCAGCTCGGCATCTTCACCCGCTCCGATCCGACGCGCTCGCGCGCCAACATCCAGTTTCACGTGCAGCCGTTGTCGCTCGACAAGTTCGGCGATCCCCTGCACCGCTTCCCCGCGATCACGGTCAGCGCCTGCAATCTGCAGCCGACCTCGCGCGGCACGGTGCGGATCCGCTCGGCCGCTGTGGACGACAAGCCGGCGATCGCGCCGAACTATCTGTCGACCGAGGACGACCGCCAGGTCGCGGCCGACGCGATCCGCACCACGAGAAAACTGATGAAGCAGAAGGCGCTGGAAAAATATCAACCGGAGGAATTTTTGCCCGGCCCGTCGGTTGGCGACGACGACACATCGCTGGCGAAGGCCGCCGGCGACATCGGCACCACGATCTTCCACCCCGTCGGCACCGCGAAGATGGGTACGGCCAACGATCCCTTGGCCGTGGTCGACGAGCGCCTGCGCTTCTACGGCCTGCACGGCCTGCGTATCGCCGATGCCTCCGTGATGCCGACCATCACCTCGGGCAACACCAACACGCCGACCGCGATGATCGCCGAAAAGGGCGCCGCGATGATCTTGCAGGATGCGCGATAGCAAGCGATGACGCAGGCGCAACGCATCTTCGTTGGTGACACCGACGCGCCGGTCGCGCTGGCGCGATGGGGCGAGCCCGGCAGGCCGCCAGCACTGCTGCTGCACGGCACGGGGTTTGTGGCCGAGGTCTGGACCGAGGTGGCGGAGGCATTGGCCGCCGATCACACGGTCTATGCAGTCGACCGCCGCGGCCACGGCCTGAGCCACAAGCCTCCGGCCGATCGCTACCACTTCCGGGATTTCGCCGACGACCTCCGCACGGTGGTCGAGCAGCTCGACCTGCGCGACATCTACGGCATCGGCCACAGCGCCGGCGCCACCGACCTGTTGCTGGCGACGAAGCTGATGCCGGACCGCTTTGCGCGGCTGTTCGTGATGGAGCCGACGGTGATGGACCCGCACACGCCGCGCCCCGGCGGCCTGAGCGAGATGTCGGCGGCGTCGGTGCAGGGCGCGATGCGCCGCCGCGCCGAGTTCGACAGCGCCGACGCGTTGTTCCAGCGGCTTTGCGCCGCCCCCGCGTTTGCGCCGTGGACCGAGCGGTCGCTGTGGGCCTATGTCAACAACGGTTTTGCAAAACTCGACGACGGCCGCATGCGGCTACGCTGCACGCCGGAGATCGAGTCCGCGCTGCTGCTGCCGATCGTCGAGGCGATGGAGCAGGTCTATGCCGGCGACGGCCGCGGCAATCCGTTTTCGTGGCTATCCGAAATCTCCTGCCCGGTCTGCATCGCGACCGCCGAGCAGTCAGGGCAGGTCTACAAGATCATGGCCGACCGCGCCGCGGCGCTGATGCCGCATGCAAGCCGCATGAGCTTTGATGGCATCGGACATTGCGTCGCGCAGGAGGCGCCCGAGCTGCTGCTCGACGCGCTCCGGGCATTCGCGGCGCGCTGATCGGTGGACCGACGGCAAAGAAAACGCCGTCCCCTTGCGGGGACGGCGGCACGCCACTCACGCAGTACTGGAACCGTTTCTTCGTGCTTGTCGTGATGCCCGGCGTCAGCCGGCCGGCCAAAAAGCCTGCGACGCCAAGCAAGACGGAAATAAAGCGCGCTACCCTTACACCCCGGCGCTGACACTAAGCTGACGGTTGCAAGACAGCCGTGTTGCGGCCAAGCCTGTGGCGCCGGGGCAACGGCCGCCCGGCCGGCCGTCACGCATTCGCGCTAAAGCGCGATGAGATTAGGTTGAATCGTCATCGCGCTTTAGCTCCTTGTTTGAGCATGATCTTTTCGGAAAACCGCTTCACACTTTTCCGGATCATGCTCTAGGCCTGCGGCGGGAAGCGCTCGAAGGTCGGCAGACGGTGCGCATCTTCCATCCAGCGCAGCCGCTCGGCGACCTGGACATGCATGGCGGCCGGCACCGCGTCGGGGTCGTCATAGGTCCCGCTCTGAATATCGATCAGCCCGGGCATGACGTTGTCATTGATGTAGAAAAGCCCGGTGCCGCAGTTTTCGCAAAACTGCCGGCGGCCATGTTCCGAGGACTTGTAGAGCTTGGGCTGGCCCTTGGTCAGCTTGACCGCCTCCTGCGGGTACGTCGCCCATCCGACCATCGGCGCGCCGGCGTGGCGCCGGCAGTCGGTGCAGTGGCACAGCGAATGGACGATGGGTTCCCCCGTCACCTCATATCGAACCGCGCCGCAATGGCAGCCGCCGCTGATATTTCCCATGGTCGCCTCCGCCTGATGCGCGTTTTGCCGGAGCGATAGACCCGGCGGATGGCCGCTGCAACGGCGCAACATGCCGT
The DNA here is from genome assembly GCF_900696085.1 of Bradyrhizobium ivorense. Lineage (GTDB taxonomy): Bacteria > Pseudomonadota > Alphaproteobacteria > Rhizobiales > Xanthobacteraceae > Bradyrhizobium > Bradyrhizobium ivorense. The sequence goes on along the minus strand of NZ_CAADFC020000004.1, from coordinate 633,795 downwards.
TGCGTCCACCTGTCGCGCGACCGGCCGCGCGGCCCTCACGAAATCGTCATCGCCGCGCTCAGACCGGCGCAGGCCGACGGGAATAAAGCCCCGGCGCTTCCAATCACGTCTCCGGAAACCCAATCCCTGGGGACCACGGGAGACTATGTCATGAGCGGACACGATCACGACCACCACAACGAGGACAACGGCGTCAGCCGGCGCAAGGTGCTGGAATGCATGACCTGGGCCAGCACCGGCGTGCTCTGGACGATTTCCGGCGGCGTGCCGCGCTCGCTCGGCATCGTCGGCTCGGCCGCCGCCGCCGAACCCGCCGGCATGACCTTCCTGCAGATCAGCGACAGCCATGTCGGCTTCGACAAGCCGGCCAATCCGAACGCGATCGGCACGCTGGAAGAAGCCATCAACCAGGTCCGCGGCATACCGGCAAAACCGTCGTTCATGATCCACACCGGCGACATCACGCATTTGTCGAAGGCCAAGGAGTTCGACGACGCCGACCGCATCATCTCGCAGGCCAAGCTCGACGTGCATTACGTGCCGGGCGAGCACGACATCATCGACGAGGAGGTCAAGCTCTACAAGGAGCGTTACGGCAAGGGCACCAAGGGCGCCGGCTGGTATTCGTTCGATGCCGGCGGCGTGCACTTCATCGGCCTCGTCAATGTCGTCGACCTCAAGGGCGGCGGCCTCGGCAATCTCGGCAATGATCAGCTGGAATGGCTGGAGAACGACCTCAAGGGCCGCTCCAAGTCGACCCCGATCGTGCTGTTCGCCCACATCCCGCTGTGGACGGTGTATCCGCAATGGGGCTGGGGCACCGAGGACGGCGGCCGCGCGCTGGAATACGTCAAGGGGTTCGGCTCGGTCACCGTGCTCAACGGCCACATCCATCAGGTGATGCAGAAGGTCGAGGGCAACGTCACCTTCCACACCGCGCGCTCGACCGCGTTCCCGCAGCCGGCGCCGGGCTCAGCGCCCTCGCCCGGCCCGATGAAAGTGGAGGATGCCAAGCTGCGCAGCATGCTCGGCGTCGCCAGCATCAACTTCAAGCAGGGCACCGAGCGGCTCGCGATCATCGACACGCCGCTGCAGGGCTGAAGGGAAGACGGAAGATGAGTACGATCAGTCGCCGCGACTTCGGCATCGCCGCGGTCGCGACCATGCTCCTGCCTGTGTCCGCGGCCCGCGCCGACGATACCGCGATTCACATCGACAACTTCGTGTTCGAGCCGGCCAAGCTCGACATCAAGACCGGCACCACCGTGACCTGGACCAACCGCGACGACATCCCGCACACCGTGGTGTGCGCGGGCAAATTCCGCTCCAAGACCATGGACACCGACGACAGCTTCTCGTTCACCTTCACCGCGCCCGGCGAGTACAAGTATTTCTGCTCGCTGCATCCGCACATGACAGGCAGCATCAAGGTTGGCTAATTTGGCGAGCCAGGTCATCACACCCCTGCCCGGCCGGTGGGCTCCCGCCCCCGGCCGGGCGCGACCGCCTTCCAAAAACACCGGGCAGGACACGATGGCTGCCAAAGCGTCGGACGAAGATCCCGAAAAGGCGCGGCGCTTTCGCGAGGCCGCGCTGCCCTACCTCGACGACGCCTATACGCTGGCGCGCTATCTGCTGCGCGACGCCGCCGACGCCGAGGATGCGGTGCAGGAATGTTACCTGCGGGCCTACAAGCATTTCGACAGCTACCGGGGACCGGCGATGAAGCCGTGGCTGTTCGCGATCCTGCGCAATGTCTGCCGCGCCGAATATGCGCGGCGTAAGTCCGCGCCCGCCCCGGTCGAGGAGCTACCCGAGAGCGCCGAGCAGGCGCCGATGTGGAATGAGCCGGCCGAGACGCCGGAGCGCCAGCTGCTGCGCCGCTTCGACGGCGACACCGTGCGCCGGCTGATCGCAGCGCTCGCCGAGCCGTTTCGCGAAACCTTCGTGCTCAGGGAAATCCAGCATCTTTCATACCGCGAGATCGCCGATGTCGCCGCGGTGCCGGTCGGCACCGTGATGTCCCGCCTCGCGCGCGCCCGCGCCATGCTGCGATCAGCCTGGCTCGCGGAACAGGAGCAAGCGAAATGACATGCGAGGAAGCCGAAGTGCTGCTTCACGCGCTGATCGACGGCGAACTCGACGCCGGCCATGCGCGCGAGGTGGAGGCGCATATCGCGGGCTGCGCGCACTGCGCCGCCCTGATGCAGGAGTATCAGGAGATTCGACAGGCCATGGCCGAGAGCGACGTGCAATACAAGGCGCCGCTCGAGCTGCGCCGCCGCATCGAACAGGCGCTGCCGCAGCCGCAAGTGCAGGCCAACGTGCAGCCGCTGCCGAGCCGGCGCGCGGTGCTGCGCGGCTTTGCGATGGGCTCCGCGGTCTCGGCGATCGCCGCGACCGGCCTGGTTGCGATCGTGCTGCGCAACGACGACGCGCAGCGCATCGAGGCCGAGATGGTGTCGGCGCATCTGCGCTCGCTGCAGGCCGGCCACCTCACCGACGTGATCTCGACCGATCAGCACACGGTGAAGCCGTGGTTCAACGGCAAGCTCGACGTCTCGCCGCCGGTGATCGACCTCACCGCGCAGGGCTTTACCCTGATCGGCGGCCGGCTCGATTACGTCGACGCCCGCGCCATCGGTGCCGTGGTCTACCGGCGGCGCCAGCATGTGATCAATTTGTTCGTGGCGCAGACCGCAAACACCGAGCGGCGCGCGGCGCAGACCGCGACCTTGCAGGGCTTCAACATCCGCCGCTGGAGCGACCGCGGCCTGAACTACTGGGCGGTCAGCGATCTCGGCGCCGACGAGCTCGCCGAATTCGGCGAGAAGTTCGAAGGCGCGATGCGCGCCAACAAGGAGGGGTGATCTTGTAGCCCGGATGAAGCGCAGCGTAATCCGGGGCCAGCCGATCCGCGGGGAAACTTTCCCGGATTGCGCTTCGCTTCATCCGGGCTACGCATCTTGCGACGACGGATGAAGGAGCGCGGCTTACGCCGACTTGCGTACCGCGTTGTCGACCAGGGTCTTGCCGAGCGACCAGATCGCGCCGGGGACCTTGTGGCTGCCGGCGATCACCTCGTCGAACGCCTTCTCGATCCAGGCGCAGTCGTCTTCGGTGATCGTGAGCGGCGGCAGCAGCTTGATGGTGTGGAGGCCGTGGCCGGCGACCTGGGTCAGGATCTTGTGATCCTTGAACAGCGGCACCGTGATGAGCTGGCAGAACAGGCCCTTGTTGGCGGTCTCCAAGAGATTCCACGACGCCTTCAGCCGCAGCGATTTCGGCGGGCCGAACTCGACGCCGATCATCAGGCCCTTGCCGCGGACTTCCTTCATCAGCTCGTAGCCCGGCACCATGCGGGTGAGCGCGAGACGCAACTCGGCGCCGCGCTTGGCGGCCTGCTCGACCAGCTTCTCGTGCTTGATCACGTCGAGCGTGGCGATGCCGGCGGCCATCGCGAGATCGTTCTTGCCGAACGTCGAGCCGTGCACGACGGCGCGGTCCATCTGGTTGAAGATCTTGTCGAAGATGTGCTTGCGCGTCAGCAGCGCGCCGATCGGAACGTGGCCGCCGGACAGCGCCTTGGCGAGCAGCACCATGTCGGGCTCGATGCCCCAATGCTCGACCGCGAGAAATTTTCCGGTGCGGCCGATGCCGGTCTGAATCTCGTCGGCGATGAACAGCGTGCCGTATTTGCGGCACAGCGCCAGCGCGCCGGGCAGGAACTCGTCGGTGGGCAGGTTGACGCCCTTGCCCTGGATCGGCTCGACGATGAAGGCGCCGACCTGGCGCGACGACAGCGCCTTCTCGAGCGCCTCGAGGTCGTTGAAGGGAACGGGGGTGCAGCCGGGCAGCAACGGCTCGAAGCCGCTGCGGAAGTTGGTGTCGTCGGTCAGCGACAGCGCGCCATAGGACAGGCCGTGGAACGAATGCGTGCAGTAGACGATACCGGGACGGCCGGTGGCGGCGCGCGCGAACTTGATCGCGGCCTCGACGGTTTCGGCGCCGGAATTGGCGAAAAACACCTTGTCCAGATATGGGACATGTTCCAAAAGGCGTTCCGCGAGCACGCCGGCGAGCGTGGAGACATCGAGTTGCACGAGATTCGGCAGATCGGCGTCGAGCACACTCTTCAGCGCCTCGCGCAAGGCCGGATGATTCCGGCCAATCGCAAAAACGCCAAATCCACTCAATAGATCGAGATAGCGAGCCCCCTGACGATCATAGAGGTACTGGCCTTGCCCCTTCTGGAAGCCGACGTCGTAGCCGATGGTTTTGAGAACGCGAACGAGCTGTTCGTTGAGGTGTCGCATGTGCATGGCACCGCGCTGCCCCTCTCGCTCCACAAAAATCTCGGAAACGTCTAGATTGGAACTTACCATTCGTTACATACGTCGGTTGATGGCCATTTCGTCAACATAAAACGCTCGATAGCGGCGTTTTGCCCCCCGCTCGGATCGTCGACTTAAGCACAGGTTTGGACCATGTTGCACTGCCCAAGAACTTTCGCGCGCACAATAGCCCTCTCAAGTTTATTTTTGGCCACCGTAGTATCACCGGCACTGGCTGCGGACCCCACTGGCGACTGGAAGGTCGCTGACGGCGTTGCCATCATCCGCGTTGCCCAGTGCAATGGCAACATGTGGGGTGCGGTCTCGTGGGAAAAAACCCCCGGCGGCACCGACAAGAACAATCCCGATCAGGCGAAGCAGACCCGGCCGACGCTCGGCATGCCGATCCTGATCGAGATGAAGAAAAAGCCCGGCGTCGATGCATGGGAAGGTCAGGTCTACAACGCCAAGGACGGCCAGCACTACAGCTCGACCATCAAGCCGGTCGGAACCGATCAGCTCGAGATCCAGGGCTGCGTGCTCGGTTTCCTCTGCGGCGGCGAGACCTGGACGCGCGTCGGCCCGCCGATCCCGGTGAGCGCCGCCGGCAACCCGGCGGCCAATCCAGCTGCAAAGGGTGCAGCGCCCAAATCGACGGCAGCTGCGCCGAAGACCACCGGCACGGCAGCGCCCAAGAGCGCGCAGAAGCAGGGCGCCAACGCCTCAGCTGCCGATATCGGCGATATCTGCCTGCTTCCCGAGATCGCGCATCCGACGCCGACGCGCTAGCTCAAACGACCTAAGGCGCGATGACGATCCAACCCGATCGCATCGCGCTTGAGCGGCCGCAGCGGGCGCCGACGCGTCAGGTGACATCGTCGGCCGTATCGCCCTCCTTTGCGACCTCGCGCGGCTTGCCCATCAGCGCGGGCTGGAACAGCAACACCGCCGCCAGCGTCGTGACGAGCGAGAGCGCCAGCAGCTTGCCCATGCTCGCGGTTCCGGGATGACTGGATAGCCAGAGGCTGCCGAACGCGGTTGCCGTGGTCAGCGCGCTGAAAAAGATCGCGCGGGTCAGGCTCGATTGCAGCAGATTCGTTCTGCCCTGCCGCCATGCCGTGACATAATAGATCTTGAACGCGACGCCGACGCCGAGCAGCAGCGGCAGCGCGACGATGTTGGCGAAGTTGAGCGGCAGGCCGATCAGCACGCAGATCTCCAGCGTGACGATGCCGGCGACCAAGAGCGGCACCAGCGTCAGCAGCACGTCGACCACCCGCCGCAGCGTCAGGTACAGCAGCACGCTGATCGCCACCAGCGCCAGAATGCCGGCGTGGATGAACGCATCCACCACCACATCGCCCGATTTGAGGATCGAGACCGGCCCGCCGATCGCGGTCGGCTCGGCGGCGAGCACCGCGTCGGCGAAGCGGCGCAGGTTGTCGTTGTCGTTCGGGTCGCCCTTCGGCTCGACCTCGACCCGCATCAGGCCGTCCTTGGTCTTCCAGCTCGCGACCAGTTCCGGCGGCAAGTTCTGCAGCGTCACGGTCTGGGCCTGCAGCGTGTTGCGCAGCTGCTCGAACACGATCTTCATCGGCGCAACGAAGATCTCCTGCGCCTTGTCACGGGTCGCCTGGTTCGAATCGGCGAGCTTCTGCAGGTCGTCGGCGAGCCGGCGCGCGGCGACCGCGCCCGGCCCCTTGCCGTCGCCCGCGGTCTTGCGCAGGCTGTCGACCGAGCTCTTCAGCGACTCGATGTTCTCCTGATCGGACGGCGCCGGATCGACCGAATCCGGGTTGAGCGCCGGACCCAGCGTCTTGGCCGCCTGCGCGATCAGCTTCAGCTTGGCCGGCTGGTCCTCCGGCACGAAGCTGTCGAGCGACATCACGCGCGACACTTCCGGCAGCTTCTCGAGCTTGGCCTCGATCTTCCTGGCGTCGGCCTCCGAGTTCGTCATCACGTTGATGGCGTTGGCGCCGGTGTTCGGATCCTTTCTCAGGTCGAGGAAGGTCGCGATCGATTCCGCATGCTTGTTGCGCAGATTGATCGGGTTGAAGTCGAACTTCATGTAGTGGAGCAGCGGCAGGCCCGCGACCGAGACCAGGATGGTGCCGACGATGATCGGGATGCGGTGCTTTTCCAGGAAGTGATCGACCGGCGCCAGGAAGGCGTAGCCGACCGGCTCCTTCTCGCCGGGCGGGTTGAGCAGATCGAGCAGCGCCGGCAGCACCGTGATGCTCGAGATGAACGCCACCACCATGCCGGCGCCGGCGATCTTGCCGAGCTCGGAGATACCCTTGTAGTCGGTCGGCAGGAAGCAGAGGAAGCCGGCGGCGGTCGCCATCGCCGCGAGCGACAGCGGCACCGCGGAGCGGCGCGCCGCGTTCTCCAGCGCCAATGTCAGATTGTCGTTCTTGAAGCGCTCGGAGCGGTAGCGCACGCTGAACTGGATGCCGAAGTCGACGCCGAGGCCGACGAACAGCACGGCGAACGCGATCGAGAGCAGGTTCAGCGATCCGACCATCATCAGACCGACCGCCGTGGTGATGGCGAGGCCGATGAACAGATTGAGGAACACCGCGAAGATGATCTTGCCCGAGTGCAGCGCCATCCAGAGGATGATCAGCACGATCACCACGGTGCCGATGCCGTTGGTGATCGCACCGTCCTGGACGGTGGCGTATTCCTCATTGGCGATCGGCACCGGCCCGGTCAGCCGCACGCGGGCGTGGAAAGCGGTCGGGAAATTCAGGTCGGCCGCGGCCTTGCGGATCGCATCGGTCGCGCCCTTGCCCGGCTCCAGGGCCGAATAGTCGATGATTGGCTTGATCTCGATGAAGGCGCGCTTGTCCGAATCGGTCAGCGGTTTGTCGCTGGTGAGCTCGCGCCAAGAGAACGTCGCGTCGCCCTTGGTGAGGACGCTCTCGACCGTGTCCGAGATCAGGTTGAACGGACGCACGGCATTGTCGAGCTTGACCTGGCCGCGCTTGACGCCGGCAAGGCCGGTCTCGAGTGCACCGGTCAGCCCGCGGATCGAAGGATCGCCCGCCATGATCTCGACCAGCGGAGCCGACTGCTCGAGCTGGGCCGTGGTCTTGGCGACCTCTTCGGTGGGCAGGAACAGCAGGCCGTTCTTCTCGAAGAACTCGCCGGAGCCGAGCGGCGTGATCGACTCGAAATTCTTCTTGTCGCCTTGCAGCCGCTCGGTCAGCGCCTTCGCCGCCGAGCTGGTCAGCTCAGGCGTCTGCGCCTCGACCACCGCCAGGATCAGCCGCTCACGGTCGAATGCTTCCTCGAACTGGTTGTCGCGTTTGCGCCAGTCCAGATCGGCCGAGATCAACTTGTTGATGTCGGTGTTGATCGAGAAGTTGCGCGCCGCGTAGATGCCCGCGCCGATCGAGAGCAGCAGAGAAAAAATGACAACAGGAAGGGCAAAACGCGTACACGTCCGAACAACTGAGACGACAATATTTGTCAGCACTTCTTATCTTTCCAATCTCGGGGAAGCATGGCCGAAAACGCCCGCTCTCTAGCGGAGTTCCCGGGGCCGATCTAATGTTGTTTTGGTCATTCTCCTCGACGGGATGGCGAGGAGGTCCCGGACAACCGACACGGCCGTGAATGGCCGGTATAAACCGCCCCAGAGGGCGATAAAGTGACGAACAAGTGAGGGGGACGGACGGTCGCAGGGGCGACATCCCATACCATAGTACCTCAGACGGCTTCCTGCACGACCCAGCAACATTTCGTAGCACTACCTTTTTGGGGCAAAACCCTGTAGTTCCATGTGCTTGGGGCGTTGGATCAGCCACAGGAACTGTGATGGCACGGATGGTGCAGCTCACGCTGCGGTGTCCGGCCCGGTGAAGTGCGACGCCGAAATGGTCGCAAGCGCGTTGAACGGACTGGTGCAATTTTGCGTAACGGACGTCCTATGGAAGTGTTTCTGGCCCAGCCGCGCGGCTTCTGTGCCGGCGTCGTGCGCGCCATCGAGATCGTCGAACGTGCGCTCGAGAAGTACGGCCCGCCGGTCTATGTCCGCCACGAGATCGTGCACAACAAGTACGTGGTTGAAAGCCTGAAGAAGAAGGGCGCGATCTTTGTCGAGGACCTGTCGGAAGTGCCGGCCAAGGCGGTCACCGTGTTCAGTGCCCATGGCGTGGCGAGGAGCGTCGAGGAGGAGGCTGCCGCGCGCGACCTGCCGGTGCTCAATGCCACCTGCCCGCTCGTCACCAAGGTCCATAATCAAGGCAAGCGCTATATCTCGAAGGGCCGCGCCCTGATCCTGATCGGGCACGCCGGCCACCCCGAGGTCGAGGGAACCATGGGGCAGGTTCCCGGCCCGGTTCTGCTGGTCCAGAGCGTCGAGGACGTGGCGGAACTCACCCTTCCGACCGACACCCCGGTCGCCTATATCACCCAGACGACGTTGTCCGTGGATGACACAAGGGACATAATCGGGGCTCTTCAGGCAAAATTTACAGACATTCAAGGCCCGGACACCCGGGATATCTGCTATGCGACACAGAACCGCCAATCCGCGGTAAGGGACCTGAGCAAACTGGTGGACGTCATATTGGTGGTTGGGGCCGCCAATAGTTCCAACTCAAACAGGCTTCGCGAAATCGGCACCGAGGTCGGCGTCGCGAGTTACCTCATTGCCGATGGGAGCGAGCTCAACCCGGATTGGCTGAAGGATGCGAAGGCTGTCGGCATTACAGCGGGCGCCTCGGCGCCGGAGGTTTTGGTCGACGATGTGATCGAGGCGCTGCGGCGGATCGGACCGGTATCGGTCTCGGTGCTCCCCGGCCGCGAGGAGAATATCGAATTCCGGCTGCCAGCCGAACTGACTGCAGGCTGATCTGAACCCACTTCCGTTAAGTGCAGAAAGAAAATCGTCTAATGGCTATACCGTTCTTCAAGGAAATGCGTATCGGCGGTTATCTGATCAAGCAGAAACTGCTTGGCCGCAAACGCTATCCGCTCGTGCTGATGCTGGAACCCCTGTTCCGTTGCAACCTCGCCTGCGTCGGCTGCGGCAAGATCGACTATCCCGATGCGATCCTCAACCGCCGCATGACCGCGCAGGAATGCTGGGACGCCGCCGATGAATGCGGCGCCCCGATGGTGGCTATCCCCGGCGGCGAGCCGCTGATCCACAAGGAGATCGGCGAGATCGTGCGCGGCCTCGTCGCGCGCAAGAAGTTCGTCTCGCTGTGCACCAACGCGCTGCTGCTCGAGAAGAAGCTCGATCTGTTCGAGCCGTCGCCGTATCTGTTCTTCTCGGTGCATCTCGACGGCCTGAAGGACCATCACGACAAGGCGGTGTCGCAGAAGGGCGTGTTCGATCGCGCCGTCTCCGCGATCAAGGCGGCGAAGGCCCGCGGCTTCACCGTCAACGTCAACGCCACCATCTTCGACGGCCACCCGGCCGAGGAGATCGCAAAATTCCTCGACTTCACCACCGAGCTCGGCGTCGGCGTCTCGATGTCGCCCGGCTATGCCTATGAGCGTGCGCCCGATCAGGAGCACTTCCTCAACCGCACCAAGACCAAGAAGCTGTTCCGCGACGTCTTTGCGCTCGGCAAGGGCAAGAAGTGGAACTTCATGCATTCCGGGCTCTTTTTGGACTTCCTCGCCGGCAACCAGGAATACGAGTGCACGCCGTGGGGCATGCCGGCGCGCAACATCTTCGGCTGGCAGAAGCCCTGCTATCTGCTCGGTGAAGGCTACGCCAAGACCTTCAAGGAGCTGATGGAGACCACCGACTGGGAGACCTACGGCACCGGCAAGTACGAGAAGTGCGCCGACTGCATGGCGCATTGCGGCTACGAGCCGACCGCGGCCACCGCTGCGATCAACAACCCGCTGAAGGCGATGTGGGTGTCGCTGCGCGGCATCAAGACCACCGGCCCGATGGCGCCGGAGATCGACATGTCGAAGCAGCGCCCGGCGCAGTACATCTTCTCGCAGCAGGTGCAGAAGAAGCTCTCGGAAATCCGCCGCGACGAGGCGCTTGCCGCCGAGCAGAAGAAGGCCGCAGCCGCCCAGAAGTCGACGGCCGCGTAAGCCGCGCCGGCAAGCATCCAAATCAAAAAGGCCCGATCGCATCGCGATCGGGCCTTTTGTTTTGAGCTTGTCCTGAGCCTCGGTGAGCAGCTCCGCTGCCCGCGACGGTTATGCCTCGACCGGCACCAGCGCGTCGCTGCCGAGCAGGAAGCCGCGGCAGCCGCGCAGCGAGCGCAGCGCGCGGTTGAAGTCGATGCCGGTCGACACCAGCGCCCGCAGCGTCCGCGGATTGCGCGCGATGCCGCGCAGCACCTTGCGCAGGTCGATGTCGCCGTTCGGCTTCACGGCGGATTTCGCCAGTTCCGGCAGTGCCCGGTGCGCGGGATCGCTGATCACGCGCAGCGCGGCGAACGGAATGCCCGCCCGCGCGGCATAAGCCGCCGCGATGTGGCTCTCCATGTCGACGGCTGCAGCACCCGTCACCGAGCGCAGCGCGGCCTTGCAGGCCTTCGCCGCGATCACCTGCTCCACACCGGCGAGCCCGCCGCGGACGATCCTGCGGCGCTTCAGCGCGGCGCTGGCGATCATCTCCTCGTTCAGCGCGGACGCCGCCAGGAAGCGGGTATCGCCGGCCAGCACCTCGGTCGCGACCACGACATCGCCCGACTTGAGCGACGGATCGAGCCCGCCGGCCACGCCGAACGAAATCACGCCACGGAAAGTTGTAGGGTCCAGCGTCGCCAGCAATGCGCGCAACTGCTGCGGATCGCTGGAACTGCAAATCACGATCATGCCGGGACCTGCCGCGATGCGGGCCTCCTGCACCAATCCAGTCACAATCAACACCGGCCGAGGATCAATTTGACTGCCCACGGTCTCGGCGGCCCCCGCCCCCAAAATCACATCCCGACCCCTACCACCCTGCTATTGGTGCTTCTCAGATTCCGATACCGCGCCAGTGCCCAGAGCGGAAAGAACTTCGAGTAGCCATGATATCGCAAGTAAAACACCCGCGGAAACCCCGTTGCGGTGTATCGCTGCTCGTCCCACAGTCCTTTTTCTGACTGTGTTGCCTTTAGGTACTCCACCCCGCGCACGACCGCCGGATGTTCCACCTCGCCGGCCGCCATCAGACCAAGCAAAGCCCATGCCGTCTGTGAGGAAGTCGAGGGTGCGACCTCATATCCCTTGTAATCCAGCCGGTAGCTGACGGCGTCCTCGCCCCAGCCGCCGTCCTGATTCTGGACCGAGACCAGCCAATCGACCGCTTTGCGAATCATCGGGTCGTTGCGGTCGATCCCCGCGACATTTAGCGCTGAGAGTACCGACCAGGTGCCGTAGATGTAATTCAGGCCCCAGCGGCCGTACCAGGAGCCTTCCGCGAGCTGGGTGCGGCGCAGGTAGGCGACGCCGTCGGCCATCGCCTTGCTGGTCGCGGCGGTCTCGCCGAGCTGGCCCAGCATCGATATGCAGCGCGCGGTGACGTCCTCGGTCGGCGGATCGAGCAGCGCGCCGTGATCCGAGAACGGGATGTTGTTGAGGTAATATTCGAGGTTGTTGACGTCGAACGCGGCCCAGCCGCCGTCGCGGCTCTGCAGCCCCTCGATCCACTCGCGGCCGCGCGCGATCGCCGCGTCATATTCCCCGGTTCCGGTCTGGCGCCGCACCCGGTCCATCGCCATCACCACCACGGCGGTGTCGTCGAGATCGGGATAGTGGTCGTTGTTGTACTGGAACGCCCAGCCGCCGGGGCGGACGTTCGGCGCCTTGACCGCCCAGTCGCCCTTCAGCTCCAGCACCTGTCGCGGCTTCAGCCAGTCGAGCCCTTCCTTGGCCCGGGCGAAGCTGTCGCCGCCCACCTCCTCCAGCGCGTGGCAGGTCAGCGCGGTGTCCCACACCGGCGAGACGCAGGGCTGGCAATAGGCCTCCTGCTCGCGGATCACCAGCAGCTTGTCGAGCCCGCGCCGCGTGGTGGCGCGCGGCGGATAGCTCTCGTCCTTGCCGAGCGCGTCGTACATCATCACGATGTTGGCCATCGGCGGATAGATCGCGCCCATGCCGTCCTCTCCGTTCAGCCGCTCCTCGGTGAAGGCGAGCGCGGCGTCGATGGCGCGCTGGCGCAGGCTTTTCGGGAACATCGGCTCGATCACGCGCAGCACGGCATCGAGCGAGCGGAACAGATAGAACCAGCTCGCGCTCTGGTGCGGCGCCTTCGGCGCCATGCGGACCGATTTCGGATCCTCGAGGAACAGCTCGTCGATGCCGACGCCCTTCGGGTTCTTGGCGCGCGGCTTCAGCGCGGCCAGCACCATCAGCGGCACCATGGTGGTGCGTGCCCAGTACGAGATCTTGTTGATGTGGAACGGCGACCACATCGGCAGCAGCATGATCTCGATCGGCAGCACCGGCGTGGCGCGCCAGCTCACGACGCCATAGAGCGCAAGCAGGAAGCGGGTGAAGACGTTGCTGCCCGCGGCACCGCCGCGCGAGCGGATCGCCTCGCGCGCCCGCACCATGTGCGGCGCGTCGACGGAATCGCCGATCATCTTCAGCGCGAAGTACGACTTCACGCTCGCGCTCATGTCGAACGGGCCGTCATGCACCAGCGGCCAACCGCCGTGCGCGCCCTGCACCCGGCGCAGGTAATTGCCGATCTTGGCCTCGAGCGCGCTGTCGACCGGCTCAGCGAGATAGTGACGCAGCAGGATGTACTCGGCCGGAATGGTGCTGTCGGCCTCGAGCTCGAACACCCAATGTCCGTCGGCCTGGCGATAGCCAAGCAGCGCCTCGGTCGCCTTTGAGATGCTGTTCTGCAGCGCGACCGGATCGACTGACGCGGTGTCGACTGTCGCGACGCGATCAACTGCTGCTACGCTGTGATCTCTCGAAAGCATGTCGCTCGATATCCTCTTCATCGCGGGCCGGCCCTCACGGCCGGCGTCGCTGCAACAGGTCAAATTGAGCGTCTGGCGAGAACCAGATCGGCGGCGCGATCACCCGACCGCACCGACCCCTCGATGGTTGCCGGCAACCCGGTAGCAGTCCAATCGCCGGCAAGAAACAGGTTTTTTTGCCCGGTTGCGGCGCCCGGACGCAGGGCATTCTGCTCCGGCGTTGCCTCAAATGTGGCACGGCGTTCCCGCACGATCTGCCAGGGCGGTAACTCGCCTGATACCCCCGAGGCCTTGCAGACATCGCGCCAGATCGCCTGCGCGAGCTCCTCGCGCGGCATGTCGACCAGGCGGTCGCCATTGCTGATCGTCACCGACAGCCGCTGCGGGAACGCAAACAGCCATTCCACGAGGCCGCCGACGACGCCGAGGATCGGCGCGGCGTCGCGCGGCGGATCGACGCGGAAATGCGCGTTGACGATGGCGCGGAACTTGGTCGGCGTCTTCAGGCCCGGCAGCAGGGCGCTGGCCGCGCGCGGCGGCACCGCGAGCACAACTGCATCGCCCTCCGCCAGCGCGATCTTGTCGCCATTGCCGAAGTCGAGCTCGCTGACGCGATCGCCCGACATCGTGAAGGCGCGCAGCTCATGGCTGAAGCGGACGCTGTGGCCGCGATCCTGCAACAGTTTTATCGCCGGCTCGATCAGCACCGAGCTCAGGCCGTCGCGCGCGATCAGCGGACGGCAGGCCTGCCCGCCCGCCAGCAGCGTCTCGCGCACGATGGCGCCGGCAAGCCCGGCCGAGCCCTCCGGCGGATCGACGTTGAGCGCGGCGAGCAGCAGCGGCTGCACCAGGCGGTCATACAGCGTGCCCTTGCAGGGAATGGTGTTGCCGACCAGCGCCTCGGTGCCGGCCCAGGCCAGCGGCGCCAGTGCGAGATAGTCGCGCAGGCCGGTGTCGGGGACGCGGCGCGCCTCGTCGAACACCCAGAGCGGCAGACGGGAATCGCCGAGGTCGAGCTGCCAGCGCTGGCCCGTCGAGAAATCGACGAACGGAAACTGCGCGCGCGCAGGTCCGACCAGGCCGGCTTCGGTGCCGATCGCGCGCGCATAGTCGCGCGCGTGGCGGTTGCCCGACAGCAAGAGATGGTTGCCGTTGTCGATGGTCAGGTTGGTGGCGGCATCGAAATAGGAGCGGCAGCGGCCGCCGGCCTGCTGCGTCGCCTCGTGGACGGCTACCTTGTAGCCGGCATTGACGAGCCGCACGGCGGCGGAGAGGCCGGAAATACCGGCACCGATGATATGAGCGGTGTTTTGCATCAGATGATCGCGTAACGAAGAAGAATGCCGATCTTGGCCGCCTTCGACACCCGCACCGGCGCACGCGGCGCGGCAAAGCCGCGCGCGATCAACAGGTCGAGAATCGCGCGGTAGTATTTCCCCATGATCCGCGGCGCGCGCACCGCACGGCGCGAATTGCGCTTCATGATCTCGTCGGCCTTCTGGAAATGCATCTTGGCGCGTTCGGCGAGCGGCGCGCACACTTTCGGCAGCGCGCGGTCGGCGACGACGCGGGCCGGATCGTTGTTGGTGATGCCGGCGTGCCAGAGCCATTCGCGCGGCAGATAGAGACGGCCGAGGCCGGCATCCTCGTCGATGTCGCGCAGGATGTTGGTGAGCTGCAGCGCGCGGCCGAGGTGATAGGCGAGCTGCACGCCGTCCTCCTCGGGCAGGCCGAACACACGCACCGACAGGCGGCCGACGGCGCTGGCGACGCGATCGCAATAGAGGTCGAGGGTGGCGAGGTCGGGCGCGCGGATGTCCTGTGGGACGTCCATCTCCATGCCGTCGACGATGGCGAGGAAATCCTCACGCTTCAGGCCGAAGGTCTTCACCGAGGCGGCGGTGTCCTTCAGCCGCGCCGGCGGATTGCCCTGATAGAGTGCGTCGATGTCGTCGCGCCATTGCTGCAGCGCGGCCAGGCGCTCCGGCCGCGGGCCGTTCGAATCGGCAATGTCGTCGACCTGCCGGCAGAAGCTGTAGATCTGGAACATCGCCTCGCGCTGCGCGCGCGGCAAAATCCGCATCGCGGCGTAGAACGAGCTGCCCGACGCGGTGCTGCCGTAGTCTCCTGCGTTGGCCGCCGCCTCGACGCTCATGCGCCGGCCGCCGTCTTGGAGACCGGACGCCGTCCGGTGGCGCGTCGCGCGGTCTCGCCAGCGACACCGCCGAGGCTCTGCAGCAGCAGCTCGACCGGGCTCAGATGCACGCGCTCGCTAAGCGGATCGCGCACCTTCAGCAGGTTGACGATCTTGTCGGCGAACGCCTGGATCACCGAGATCTCGAGGCCGAGCCTGAAATCCTTCACCTCGGCGGCGAGCGACTTGCTTTGCTCGAGCAGCGCCTCGGTGCGCACCGCGAGCGCCTGCAGGCACTTCAGCAGCGCCGGCGGCGACTTCGCCCCGCCGAGCATCTCGACGTCGGCGCCGGCGGCGGCCAGCGCATCGCGCGGCAGGTAGACGCGGTTGAGGTTGCGGTAATCCTTGCCGCAGTCCTGCAAATGATTGTTGATCTGCAGGCCGGCACACAGCGCATCCGATGCAGCCCAGGTCGAGGTATCCTCGCCGTGCACGTCGAGCATGAAGCGCCCGACCGGCATCGCCGAGTACCGGCAATAGTCGATCACGTCATCCCAGTTCTCATAGCGCAGCTTGGTGACGTCGAGGCGGAACGCCACCAGCACGTCGAGCGCGTGCCGCGGCGGCATGCCGCGCTCGGCGAGGGCGCGGCGCAACGTGACGGCTTCCTGCTGGGTGTCGCCATTGCCGAGCAGCTCGGCCTCCATGAGGTCGAGATAGCGCAGCTTCTCCTCGGGCGGCAGCGTGGCGTGATCGGCGATGTCGTCGGCGGTGCGGACGAAATTGTAGAAGGCCAGGATCAGGGCACGATGCCGCGGATGAATGATCCACGACGCGACCGGGAAATTCTCGTCGCGGTGGGTCTTTCCGGATCGCAGGTCGCTCGCGGTGGTCATCGGGAATTTGGGCTACACTGGTCATGGCACGGCGCAGGCGCGGTGGCCCGGCGCGTGCGGGGATTGCGAGCCCCATATAGGGGAATACGCCGCCAAAACCAATGCTATCTGTGACCGCCAGCATACGCGACCGTGGCCGGCAGCGGTGCCGGCCACGGTCTGTTCGGCGGTCTCTTGAGGCCTGAAGGCGGCCTTACTGGCCGTGGGTCTTCAGCACCTGGTCGCAGGCGGCGCTGATCTTGGACCGGTTCTGCTGCAGGCAGGCGAGAATGGTGAAGTCGCCCTGATCGATCACGGAGCGGCAGTGACGCTGCACGTCGCGCGTGCACGCCTTCTGCTCTTCGGCCGTGCCGCGCTGCTGTTGCTGAGCGAAGGCGCCAGAGGAGAGCGGGACCGACAACAGGGCAAGTGCCAGGACAAATCTACGCATCGTATTCCTTCATTTCCGACAACACTAAACCTGACCCCGAAACGCGCTTCGGCATGACCGGGACGGATTTATGGGGATTGCAGACGCCGCGTAACGCAGCAACGGACGAACGACAAGCACTGTTAAATGCGGCTAAATTTGCGGCGCTGTAAACCCCTGCATAAGCCGTTGATTTCAAAGGTCGATTTATGTCATCACTTTGCCGCGTTTGACGATTGCAGAGGAGCCTTGCGCAAAGCTAGATGCAATCGTGGCGCGGATTTTTTGATTCCGTTCGGTGACGGAACTGGGTGGCGGGATGGCGGTTCTGTCGATTGAACCTAACATACTGCAGTGACACTAAACCTTCGATGCGGCGAGACGCTTTCTTGCGATAGGGGCGTTGATTTTGATGGGAATATTCACAATGAAACTGTTTGGTTCCAGCCTTTATGGCCAGGCCCTGAAGGCTGCCGGCGTCGGCGCCGCGCTCCTGCTGTCGGTCTCCGCAGGCCACGCCCAATCCGGCGGTCCGTTTGCCGGCTTTGCCGGCTCATGGAGCGGCACCGGCACGGTCTCGTTGTCCAACGGCACCACCGAACGCATTCGTTGCAAGGCGGATTACAAGGTCGCCCCGTCGGGCATGGCCCTGAAGCAGACCCTGCATTGCGCCAGCGACAGCTACAAGTTCGACCTCTCCAGCGACGTCACCAGCCAGGGCGATCGCATCTCCGGCAACTGGAGCGAGGCGAGCCGCAACATCTTCGGCAATCTGCAGGGCACCGCGGGCGGCGGGCGGATTGACGTGTTCGTCGAGGCGGCCGGCTTCGCCGCCAACCTCAACCTGCAGACCAACGGCTCCAAGCAGGTCGTGCAGATCGACTCCAAGGGCGAGATCCGCGGCGTCACCATCACGATGACGAAGAGCTGACGCTCTCCGCGATCTTCTGCTCCAGGCAAAAAGGCCCGGCTCCGAGATCATCGGAGCCGGGCCTTTTGTTATAGCTAGTTTGAGCATGATCCTTCGGAAAACCGCTTCACGCTTTTCCGGATCACGCTCGTGCATCAGGCCTTTTCGATCGGCGCCGGCTGACCGGCCTTGCCGCGCAGCTTTTGCGACAGGTTGATCAGGAACATCGAGGTCGGCCGCAGGATGAAGAGGTCGGCGACCAGCGCCGCGACCATCGAGAACGCGCTGAGCCAGCCGAACAGCCGCAGCGACGGCAGGTCGGAGAACACGGTAACGACGAGGCCGCAGGCCAGCACCACCGTGGTCAGGATCAGCGCCGGCCCGACCAGCACGGTGGCGCGCTCCACCGCAAGTTCGGACGTCACCCCGGGCTTGGTCTCGAGCCGCAGGCGGTTGAGGAAGTGGATGGTCGCGCTCAGGCCGAGACCGAACGAGACCGTCAGCGCCACGACGCTGGCGAATTGCAGCCCCTCCCCGAGCAGCCACAGCACGGTGCCCGACAGCACCACCGGGAAGATGCCGGGCAGGATGCAGGAAAACAGCACCACGACCGAGCGGAAGGCGAGCCCGATGAAGATCGCGACCAGCAGAAACTCGATGGTGAGGCCGTGGTTCAGCTTCTCGATCATGTTGGCGCTGTTGCGCGCGGCAATCACCGACAGGCCGGTGACCGCGATCTCGTAACCGGGATGCTCGGCGCGCACCTTGTCCAGCGAGTGATCAAGCTTGTTCACCACGGGAAGCAACTGGCTCGAGTCCACGTCCGGGACGCGGCCCGACACCACGACCGCGTCCTGATTCTTGTCGATGAACCGGCGCACCAGGTGTTCCGGGATCAGGTCGACATATTCCTTCAGCGTCGCGACGTCGTTGCTGCCGGCCTTTTCGGCGAGCCAGCGCCGCAAGGTTTCCAGCGACCAGACATTGCCGACGCCGGCCGTGTCCTCGACCATCGCATGGACTTGCGCGATCGTCTTCAGGGTCTCCGGCGAATACAGCGATTGGCCCTTGGGGAATTCGATCAGCACATCGACCGGATTGGCGCCGGTCAACTTGGCGTCGAGACGGCTCGACGCCTCGACCGCCTGGCGCTTGTCCGGCACCTGATCGGCGAGCCGGTAACGCGGCTCGAGGCTGCCATAGATGACCCCAAGCCCGCCGACCACGATCACCGCGAGCAGGCTGAACAGCCCGGGACGGCTCACCATGCGCACCGCGATCCAGTAGCAGAAATTGCGCAGCGCCTGCACGCCGGCGTCCGCGCTCTGGAACTTGACCGCAAAGATCCGCTCGTTGCGCACGAACAGGATGCCGAACACCGGCACCAGCGAGAGCACGGCGATCAGCGCGATGATGGTCGCCGCGAGGCCCGCCTCGCCGAACTTGCGGATCAGGTCGGAATCCGAGAACTGCAGCGCGATGAACGAAATGCCCGCGGTGCCGTGGGTCAGCACGCAGGCAGGTCCCACCACCAGCACCGCATTCTTGAACGCGGTGAACTTGTCCTGGCCCGCGATCAGGCGGTCGCGCGCCGCAAAGGTCAGCTGCATCGAGTCGGAGAAGCTGATCACCATGATGAGCGGCGTCATCACGTTGAGGAACATGTTGAGATTGAAATTGGCCCAGCCAAGGCCGCCGAGCGCGAGCAGGATCGCGATCATCGGCGGGAACGCCGCCGCCACCATGAAGGAAATCTTGCGGAAGAAGATGATGGCGATGATGCAGCCGGCGAGGATGCCGAGGATGTTGTAGGTCAGGCCGTCGCGCTCGACTGCGTTGCGGATCTCGAGCTGCATGACCGGCACGCCGGAGAGCTGGGCGTTGAGCCCGCTGCCCGACAGATCGTCGGCCATGATCTTCCTGATGTCGCCGACCACCTTGCCGAGCTTGTTGCTGCCGACCACCTCGGGATCGAGCGACAGCACGATCAGCGCCAGCGTGCCGTCCTCCGACAGCAGCTTGCCGCGGATGATCTCGTTGCTTTTGACGGTCTCGACGAACTTGTCGTAGGCCGCGCCTTCCGGAAGCTCGTTCGGGAATAGCGCCGCCGGCAGCCTTCCCTTCTCCGGTGCCTGGCGTGCCGAGAACAGCGACACCAGACCGCGCACGCCGTCGACCAGCTGCAGGTCGGTGACCATGTCGCGCAGCTTCTGGAGATTGTCGCGCGCCAGCAGCGTCTTGCCTTCGACCACGACGAGGACGTCGAACTCGGTCGCCGGGAAGCGCTTGGTCACCGCCTCATATTGCTTGTAGTCCTTGGAATCGGAACGGAACAGCTGGGACAGCGAGTCGTCGATCTTGATCCGCTGCACGCCGAACACGGCGCCGATCATCAAGAGAACGAGGACAATGCAGGACAGGATTGGTGCCCGCATCGGGATAAGGCCGAGCCGCTCGATGCCGAATGCGATGCTCGGACCCGATCGCGGCTCCTCGACCTTCTCGACGTGGACCTGACTTTCGGAATTCTTTTCGAGCATGCCCTGTCCAGTTCTGAAGTCGGCTCAATCTGTTTCGCTGGGTCCTGCGGCGCGAATGCGGCTCACGAGCGCGGCTGATCGGCGCTAGTCCTTGAAAACACGCGAATATTGACCGGCGCCGGTTTTACAGGTCCGTCCCCCTGCTCGCAAGCGCGGGAGCCTGCCCAAATGGGTACAAAACTGCCGAAAAGCGGCGTCAAGTAGCTGATTTGCCACAGCCGGGTAACGCATTCTGGGACCATCCACCGCCGCTCTCGTCTTTCAGTGCGACACCCGTGATCTGGCGTGCCAGACCCTCGCGCACAAGCCAGGCGATCCTGAATGCGGCCTCGGCATAGCTCAGCCCGGCACGGTGGATGTTGGAGACGCAGTTGCGTTCAGCGTCGGTGCGGCCGATCCGCGGCGAAAAGGTCAGATAGGCGCCGAGGCTGTCGGGCGCCGACAGGCCCGGCCGTTCGCCGATCAGCATCACCAGCATGCGCGCGCCGATGATGGCCCCGATCTCGTCCCCGAGCGCAACGCGCGCCCCGGAGGCGATCAGCACCGCGCCCGGCTCGGCCTTGTCGGCGGCGAGCAGCGGCAGCAGATCGCGGAGCAATTCGACGGCATGGACGTTGACTGCGGTCGGCGACAGCCCGTCCCCGATCACGATGGCGCAGCGGCACGAGGTGATGCCGCTGGCCTCGAGCGATCGTCGCGATGCGGGATCGAGCATGCGCCCGAGATCGGGACGGCGCAGATAGTCGCGCCGGATCTGCGCCTGGCTCGACACCTCGCGCGGCGCAAGGCCAAGGCCGGCGAGACCGGCCGCGATGGC
Organism: Bradyrhizobium ivorense; assembly: GCF_900696085.1. Classification (GTDB taxonomy): domain Bacteria; phylum Pseudomonadota; class Alphaproteobacteria; order Rhizobiales; family Xanthobacteraceae; genus Bradyrhizobium; species Bradyrhizobium ivorense. Next base: position 612,852 of record NZ_CAADFC020000004.1, on the reverse strand, counting down.
AGCGGCATCGAACGCCGCATGGACCGCGTCGCGGGCGCGGGCATGGTCGAGCGTGAAGGCGAGCAGCGCCTCGGTCGGCAGGCTGACGCCGGCGCGGCCGAGGCCGACGCGCGCCGACGTCAGCCCGCGCAGATCGGTGAGCGAATCGGACGATGGGGCCGGCGGTATCGTCATGCGGCTATTCGGCAGGGACGGAGGCCTCGCGCAACCGGAGCGAGTAGTTCGATGCGTTCTGCCGGCCGCTGGAGGCCGCGCGCGCGAACGTGATCAGGTGATGCGCGACCAGCGTCGCCCCGATCAGGCCCTCGATGTCGCCGCGCTTGATCCGCCCCAGCGCGAACTTCCAGAACACCCGCCGGTAGTCGCCGAGCACGCCGACCTTCCAGAAGATGTTGCGCAGCATGATCAGGCCGCGCCGGATGTTGGCCCAGGTCTTCATCTCCGGGCTGACCGGCACCTGGAGGCGGTTGGCGTAGGTGTAGTCGCACTGATGCTGGTAGCGCGCGAACAGCTTTGCCGGCTCGTAGGCGATCTCCATGCATTTGCGCCACGAGCTGACCACCTCGTCATACGGCAGCAGGAACTGGACGTTGGAATCGCGGCTGTCGTCGTCGATCAGCCGGCCGGCCTTCTCGAGGCGATCCCACAGCGGCGTCTTCGGCAAGGCCTGCAGTAGGTTGATGGTGAGCAGCGGTATCCGGGACTCGTCGACAAAGGAGAGCAGCGCATCGCCTGTCTCGGGCTTGTCGGTATCGAGCCCCATGATGATGCCGGAGACGACTTCCATGCCGTAGGAATTGATGGTGCGCACGCCCTCCAGGATCGGGACCATCATGTTCTGGTCCTTGTGCATCGCCTTCAGCGCGTCGGGATCGGGCGTCTCGATGCCGACGAAGATGGTGACGAAGCGGGCTTCGCGCATCTTCTCCAAAATCTCGGGCCGCTTGGCGATGTTGAGCGTGGCTTCGCAGGCCAGCCGGGTGACATAGCCGGTCTTCTTCTGCCACTCGATCAGATGCGGCAGCAGATCGACCGCGGCCTTGCGGTTGCCGATGAAATTGTCGTCGACGAAATAGACCGTATCGGTCATGCCGCATGCCCGCAGCTTGTCGAGCTCGGCAATGATCTGCTGCGGCGACTTCAGCCGCGGGTTGCGGCCGTAGAGGCCGGGGATATCGCAGAACTCGCACTGATACGGGCAGCCGGAGGAGAACTGGATGCTGCCGAGAAAGTACCTCTTTGTCTCGGCGAGCTCGTAGGCCGGCAGCGGAAACTCGGTCATCGGCAGGCGGTCGACGGTCGTCAGCACCACCTGCGCGTCCGGCCGCGTGGTGTCCTCGGCGAGCCGCGCGATCAGCGCATTGGTGGCATCGCCGAGCTCGCCGACATGGAGGTAATCGAATGCGGGATAGTAGTCCGGGCAGGCGCTAACCGACGGGCCACCGATCGCCACCGGCAAATCATAGTCGTGCGCGCGATGGCAGATGTCGTTCATCTGCTGGCGCTGGATGTGCATGCCGCTGACGAACACCGCATCCGCCCACTCGAAATCCTCCTGCGTCGCCGGACGCAAATTCTCGTCGACGAAGCGGACCGGCCAGTTCTCGGGCAGATAGGCCGCGATCAGCAACAGCCCCTGCGGCGGCATGAATGCCCTGACGCCGTCCGTGAGCGGATAGGAATGTTCGAAGGTCCCAAAGGACGACGTGTAGCGCGGAAAGACGCAGAGGATACGCCGCACCGTCTCCATGCGTTCAGCTCTCATCAATCCGCCCTCAACCGAAGCACCACAAATCTAACCATGGCTGCGAACGCTGGGCCAGAAATTCTTCAACATTGTGGCACCTTTAACGTCACAAGGCTGAGATGGTTGCTCCATGCGGGAGTTCAATCTCACCTCAGGTCAGGAGCTTTGCTGCGAATTCGGGCAGCCGCCCTGCATCGGCGACGGGACGAAGGTCCGGCCCAGCGAGACCGGCACGGACCAGCCAGTCGTCGAATTCGGGCGCCCGCTTCAGGCCGAACAGATCGCGGACATAGAGCGCATCGTGAAACGATGTCGACTGATAGTTCAGCATAACGTCATCGGCGCCCGGTACGCCCATGATGAAGTTGACGCCAGCAGCCGCGAGCAAGGTCAGGAGATTGTCCATGTCGTCCTGGTCGGCCTCGGCGTGATTGGTGTAGCAGATATCGATGCCGATCGGCAGGCCGAGCAGCTTGCCGCAGAAATGATCCTCGAGCCCGGCGCGGATGATTTCCTTGCCGTCGTAGAGGTATTCGGGCCCGATGAAGCCGACCACGCTGTTGACGAGCAGCGGATCGAAGGCGCGCGCCACCGCGTAGGCCCGCGCCTCGCAGGTCTGCTGGTCGACCTGGTGGTGGGCGTTGGCCGAGAGCGCCGAGCCCTGGCCGGTCTCGAAATACATCACATTGTCGCCGACGCTGCCGCGGCGCAGCGACAGCCCCGCTTCGCGCGCTTCCCGCAGCAACGAGAGGTCGACGCCAAAGCTGCGGTTGGCCGCCTCGGTGCCGGCGATCGACTGGAACACGAGATCGACCGGCAGCCCCTGCCCGATCAGGCCGAGCGTGGTCGTGACATGGGTGAGCACGCAGGCCTGGGTCGGGATCTGCAGCCGCGTGATGATGTCGTCGAGCAGCTTCAGCAGGGTCGCGATCACGTTAGGATCGTCGCTCGCCGGATTGATGCCGATGCAGGCATCGCCCGATCCGAGCAGCAGGCCGTCGAGGATCGAGGCGGTGATGCCCCTCGCATCGTCGAAGGGATGGTTGGGCTGCAGCCGCGTGCTCATCCGACCGTGCAGCCCGATGGTGTTGCGGAAGCTGGTCGTCACCTCGCACTTTTTCGCGACCAGGATCAGATCCTGGTTGCGCATCAACTTCGAGACCGCCGCCACCATCTCGGGCGTAACGCCGCGCGAGATCCGTTTCAGAACATCGCCGGTGGCGGCATCCGACAGCAGCCAGTCGCGGAAACCGCCGACGGTGAGCGACGACACCGGGACGAAGCCCGCCACATCGTGGCTGTCGAGGATCAGGCGGGTGACCTCGTCATCCTCATAGGGGATCACCGGCTCATCGAGGAACTGCTTGAGGGGGATGTCGGCAAGCGCGCGCCGCGCGGCGACCATTTCCGCAGCGCTGTCGGCGGCGATGCCGGCCAGCCGGTCGCCGGAGCGCGGCGTCGAGGCCTTGGCGAGCAGGTCGCGCAGGCCATCGAAGGCGTAGTTGGTGGTGTCGACGGTGTGGCGGTAGAGCATGGCGAGTTCGGACCCTGGGCAGGTCGGCGTAACCTAACACCGCATTGCGAATGCCGTTCCATGTTGGATGCCGCCGCGCGATGACGACATTTGGTGAGGCCGGCGGGACGCGAAAAGGGGCTGCGGCGGGGCGCCGGAGGTTAGCTCGTGGGCGACAGCAAGGCAGGTAAACGGCTGTTATTACTCGGAAAAGTTTCGAAAATCGTAACCATGCCGAGCTCGCGCGTTAAGGAAATGTCCATGAAGATTTTCCATAAATCGTAGCGGCCGAAGGTACTCCCCGGCCTTTTTGGAGTGCCCTCAATGCCTGCCCCCTATTCATCCCCTGCCTCATTTTTCCGGTCCTCGATGGCGTCCCGATTCTCGCTCACAGCGAAGCTGTACTCGACGTTTGCCCTGATCGCACTGCTGACCGCGGCGATCACCGTCCTGTCCGAATACTACGCGCGGCGCAACACCGAGCTGACCGAGGCCGTCGACCTCGCGAGCCGGGCCGCCCTCAATGTCGAGCGGATCAACTCGCTGGTCTATGCTGTCGTCACGGAGTCCCGCGGCATCTACATGTCGACCGAACAGGCGGCCGTGAAGAAGTATGGCGAAGGCCTGCTGAGGTTCAACGACCGCATCCTCGCGGTGGTCAAAAACTGGGAAGCGCTTGTCCAGGCTGACGATGCCGAACAGTTCGCGGCGTTCAAGAAGCGTGTCGAGCAGTTCGTCGAATTCCGCGCCGAACTGGTGCGCCGCGGCGTCGAGATCGGCGCCGCCGCCGGGCGCGAATGGGGCGACAACGACGCCAACCGCGACGTGCGCACCGCGCTGAACAAGGATCTCGAGGCGCTGTCGAAGGTCTATGCCGAGCGCAGCAAGAAGCTGGCGCGGCAGACCGACCTCAACCGCAACATGGCCCTGGTGCTGACCGGGCTCGGCGCCGCGGCGCTGATCGCGGTCCTGCTCGGCGTGCTGATCATCGCCCGCTCGGTGGCGCGTCCGCTGTCGCAGATCACCACGACCATCAAGCGCGTTGCCGAGGGTGCCGATCATGTCGAGGTGCCGCATACCGGCCGCAGCGACGAGATCGGCGCACTGGCGCGCGCCATCAAGGTGTTCCAGGAGGCGATGGACCGCAACCGCAGCCTCAACGCCCAGGTGGTGCGGGACTCCGCGGCGCGCGACGCCCGCAGCCGGCACATCGAGACCTCCGTCGAGACCTTCCGCGGCACGATCGGCTCGGTGCTTCGCGCGGTGCAGGACAATGCGACCACGATGCGCGAGACCGCGCGGACCATTGCCAGCGTCGCGGCCAATGCCAGCGGCCGTGCCGTGGCGGCGGCGAGCGCGACCGAACAGGCGTCCAGCAACGTCTCGGCGGTGGCAAGCGCGGCCGAAGAACTTTCCGCCTCTGTCGAGGAGATCGGCCGGCAGGTCAAGCAGTCGTCTGGCGCGGTCGAGCAGGCCGGTGCGCGCACCGACCGGTCGATCAGCGAGATCGAGGGGCTTGCCGCCACCACCCAGCGCATCGACGGCGTGCTGAGCCTGATCCAGGCGATCGCCGAGCAGACCAATCTGCTCGCGCTCAACGCCACCATCGAGGCAGCCCGCGCCGGCGAGGCCGGCCGCGGCTTTGCCGTGGTCGCGCATGAGGTCAAGGCGCTGGCCGGGCAGACCGCCAAGGCGACCGCCGAGATCGGCGAGAATGTCGGCCTGATCCAGGCATCGAGCCGCAATTCGGTTGCCGCCGTGCGCGACATCGGCCAGGCGGTGCGCGAGATCAGCAGCGTGACGACGAACATCGCCAGCGCGATCGGCCAGCAGGACGCGGCGACGCGCGAAATCTCTGCCAACGCGCAGATGGCCGCGCAGGGCAACGAAACCCTGGTGGTCAATATCGGCTCGCTGCGCGACGACATCGGCCAGACCAGCCATGCCGCCGAGTCGGTGCTATCAGCCTCGAGCGACCTGACCGCGACCGCCGAAACGCTGTCGCGCGAGGTCGAGCAGTTCTTCCGCAACCTGCGCGCCGACGCCGCCGAGGAGCCGCGGCGGACCGGGACGTAGGTCCGGCCGCTATGTCGTCCTGGCGAAAGCCCCTTCACACCGTCATCCTGAGAGGGTGTGAAGCTTTGTCCTCACCCACCGCTGTCATCGCCCGGCTCGACCGGGCGATCCAGTACGCCGCGGCCTCTCGCTTCTATCACCGGCGTCTCTGGAATACTGGATCACCCGGTCAAGCCGGGTGATGACACCGAGCAAGTTGAGCAAACCAACACTGTCATCCTGAGGAGCGGCCACTTGGCCGCGTCTCGAAGGATGCACGGCCCGGCTGGTGGCCGATTCATCCTTCGAGGCTCGCCGAAGAGGCTCGCACCTCAGGATGACGGGGTGAAAGTGTGAGTCCGCGATCTCGCGACATGAATTGCCCGAGCTTTGCCATTCGTTTTCCGCCCTCTCTCGAAACAGAGGCGCAGGGAAACCGGCGCTCCAGCCCCCCGCCGTGGTTAATCCTGCGTAAAGCCGCTCGAATAAATTGCGTCCGGTTCGCGCCGGGTTTCTCAATCCGATACCCCTATCAAATTCCCTGAAGCACGGGGGTGCTGGGAACTTCGGGATGCGAGCAATGCACGGGCTCATGCCACGACGGACGGCGGTACCGGCCAAACGGCTGCTCGCCCTGGGCATCGGCCTGGTGCTCTGCTTTTGCGCCGTCTGCGCCGCCATCCTCAGGGAGATGGCGCAGAAGGACTACCAGCACGCCAGGGAAGCATCCACCAACCTCGTCGCCAGCATCGCAAGCGAGATCGACCGCAACATCGAGCTCTACGATCTCTCGCTGCAGGCCGTCGCCGACGGCGTGAAACTGCCGGAAATCAACAGCATCAGCCCGGAGCTTCGGCAGGTCGTGCTGTTCGACCGCGCCGCCACGGCAAAGGATCTCGGTTCGATTCTCGTGCTGAACCCGGCCGGCGACGTCATGCTCGATTCCACGACGGCGGTGCCGCGGCAGGCCAATTTCGCCAAGCATGATTTCTTCCGGGTCCACACGCGCGCGACCATGGGATTGTACATCAGCCCGCCCTGGGTCACGCCGGAGGGGGAGTATCTGATCAGCCTGAGCCGGCGCATCACCAACAGCGACGGCTCGTTCGCCGGCGTGGTCGCCGGCAGCATGCGGCTCAGCTACTTCCACAATCTGTTCCGCAAGCTGAACTTCGGTCCCAGCGACAGCATGGCGCTGTTCAACACCGACGGCGCGATGCTGATGCGGGCACCGTTCGACATCACCAAGATCGGACAAAGCATCAAGGAATCGCAGGCCTTGAAGCAGTTTCCGGCACGACGATCCGGCTCCTATGTGACGAAATCGGTGGTCGATCATGTCAGCCGGCTCTACGTTTTCCAGCAGGTCGGAAATCATCCGCTGCTCATCGCCGAGGGCCTCGCGATCGACGGCATCTATGCCGACTGGTGGCAACAGTTCTGGCTGATCGGCACCCTGGTGGCGGCACTCGGCGGCTTCTCGATCGTGCTGATGTTCTATTTGCTGGCAGCCGTCAAACGGCGGGCCGCGGCCGAGGACCGGCTCGCGCACCTCGCCAGCACCGATGCACTGACCGGCCTCGCCAACCGCCGCCGTCTCGACGATACGCTGGACGCCGAATGGCGCCGCGGCATGCGTGCTAAGTCGCCGGTCTCGCTGCTGATGATCGATGTCGATCATTTCAAGATTTTCAACGACACCTACGGGCACCAGGCCGGCGACGCGGTGCTTGCCACCGTGGGGCGGTGCATCGCAACCAGCACCAAGCGCGTCACCGACCTCGGCGCGCGCTATGGCGGCGAGGAGTTTTCCGTGCTGCTGCCGGGCATCGGCAAGGCGGGCGCGCTGGAGGTGGCGGAACAGATTCGCACCAGGCTGACGGCCGAGCGCGGATCCGATCCGCAGCTGCCGACCATCAGCGTCGGATTGGCCTGCCTCGTTCCGGACGACGAGCGCACGTCGCGCGATCTGATCAAGGCCGCGGACCTCGCCCTCTATGAAGCCAAGCGCGAGGGCCGCGACCGTGTCGTGGTCGGTCCGATCGGGTGGGACAAATCGGGCAAACGCCGCGTGGCCTGATCGCGGCGCCCATCTCCCCGTCACTCCACCAGCAGCACGTCGACCGCGACGTTGAGCTTTTGCTTGCGGGCGCCGACGATGACGCCGTCGACCGGCGAGACGTCGGCGAAGTCGCGGCCGATGGCGAGCACGACGTGGTCGCCTCCAACCATCAAATCATTGGTGGGATCGAAGCCAATCCAGCCGAGCTCGCTGCCGCACCAGACCGACACCCAGGCATGGGTCGCATCCGCGCCCTGCAGCCGCGGCTGGCCCGGCGGCGGGACGGTGCGCAGGTAGCCGCTGACATAGGCCGCGGGCAGGCCGAGGCCGCGGAGGCCTGCGATCATCACATGGGCGAAATCCTGGCAGACGCCGCGGCGCTTCTCGAACACGTCGCGCAGCGGCGTCGAGATCACGGTCGCCTTCGGATCGTATTTGAACTCGCTGCGGATGCGGCGCATCAGATCGGCGGCACCGGCGAGAATGCCGCGATCCGGCGGAAAGCTGGCAAAAGCATACTCCGTCACCGGCCGCAGCACCGGCACCAGCGCGCTGGCAAAGACGTAACCAACCGGCGACGCCGCTTTCAGGCTCGACGCCGCGAAGGCGGCCTCGCGCACCCGCTCCCAGGGCGGGCTTGCGGCATCGCGCGCCGGCGCCAGCCGCTCGACCGACACGCGCGAGCGGGAATCGATGCGCAGACTGCGGTGCGCGGTCTCGATCAGGACGCTTTCGGTCAGCGTCCCGAAGAAGTCGCGCCGCACGGTGCGCTCGGCAGGCCTCGGGCGGATGTCGACACTGTGGGAGATCAGCCGCTGGCCGTCACCGCTCATCGGCTCCAGCCGCAGCGAGCAGCGCGCGAAACTGACAGGGGTCTCGTAGCTGTAGGTCGTGACGTGACGGACGTCGTAGATCACGCCAGCCCCGTGAGCTTCTCCGGCCGGCTGGCATTCGGACCATGCGGGAAATAATGCAGACCGATCGCATCGGCGAGCTGGAGCAGATCCTGCTCCAGGGCAAACAGCGTCCCGACATCGAGGCTGGCGGCTTCAGCCGTCGTCAACATCGCCTCGACGGCAACGGCGAGACGCTGTGGCCGTTCGATCAGGCCGTGCTCCTTCAGGCTCGGCAGCGCGGCGATGTGCTCGTTGAGGCCGGCGACCTGGAATGCGACCGAGCGCGGATTGTAGGGATCGAGTACCGCGAGGTCGCGGACCGGTGAGAGCAGCGGCTGCAGCAGATAGCGCGAGCGGTAGGTGATCTGGCAGTCGACCAGCGTGAGCAGGACGTCGAGATCCTCGTCGCCGGCCTCGTCATAGGCGAACTGGCGGGCAAAGCGCGTGGTGTTGACGGCGCGCTCGGCGCGGCGGCCCATGTCGAGGAAGCGCCAGCCGGCGGCGCGGTTCATGTTCTCCTGCGCGAGCCCGGCAAAGCTCGCCAGCTCCTGCAGGGTGAGCTCGGCGGCGCTGACCACGCCGTCGTCGTCATACACTTCGATCGCGAGCCGGTCGGCCATCTCGGTGATGACCTGCCAGGCGTCCGGCGACAGTCGCTCGCGCAGGCCGGTCGCGGTGCGCTGCGCCGATCGCACCAGCGACAGCGCCGAGCCGAACTTTTCCTCGCTCTGCAGCGCTTCGAGCGCGACCTTCGCGGGGTTGGCGCGCGCGGACTGCGAGCTCGCGCCCCAGGCCACCAGCATGCGCTGGATGCGCTCGGCCGAATGCAGCGTCGGTGCGCTGCCGCTGGAATTCGCCCGCGCCGGATCGCGCAACGGCGTACACAGCGCGCGGATCAGCCGGATCGTCGCCTCGGCGCGCTCCAGATAGCGGCCGAGCCAGAACAGATTGTCGGCGGCACGGCTCGGCAGCACGCCGGCGATGCGGCGGATCCGCACCGTGTCGACCGCCGGCAGCAAGGTCGAGGTGGCGACCGCCTTGTCGGAAACCACCCAGACATCGGCGGACACGGCGCCATCGCCCATCGACACCGCGCGGGCATCCGCCCGTTCGGCGATCCGGCAGAAGCCACCGGGCAGCACGGTCCAGCCATTCGGCGTCGCCGCGGCGAACACCCGCAGCACAAAGGGGCGCGGCGCGATCCGGCCATTCTCCCAGACCGGCGTCGTGGACAGCCGCACCAGCTCCTGGCCGACATAATCGATGCCGCGCTCGCTGATCGCGTGCTTCAGCCGGTCGCGATCCGGCGCCGACAACTCACCTGGCAGCACCGGGCCGTTGCTGGAAAAATCCGGAGTGCCGCGGCCATAGGCGCCTTCGATCGCGAACTCGTCGAGCCGCGACAGCACCTCCTCGCGCGCCCGCGGCTGGCCGCACCACCAGGTCGCGATGTGCGGCACCATCAGGTTCTCGCCGAGCAGGCGGCGGCAGAGATTGGGCAGGAAGCCGAGCAGCGCCTTGGCCTCCAGCACGCCCGAGCCCGGCATGTTGGCGACCACGACGCCGCCCTTGCGTAGCACCTCGACGAGGCCGGGCACGCCGAGATAGGACGAAGCGTCGAGCTCGAGCGGGTCGAGCATGTTGGAATCGACGCGGCGCAGCAGCACGTCGAGCCGCTTCAGCCCGGCAACGGTGCGGATGTGGACGCGGTCGCCGGAGACCGCGAGATCGTCGCCCTCGACCAGCAGGAAGCCGAGATAGCGCGCCAGCGTGGCGTGCTCGAAATAGGTCTCGCTGAATGCGCCGGGCGTCAGCAGGCCGATCCGCGGCTCATCGCGGTCGGCGCTGGCGCGCAGCGAATCGCGGAACGCTTCGAAGAACGGCGCGACGCGCTCGACATTCATCGACTTGTAGAGATTGGAGAAGGCGCGCGACAGCACCAGGCGGTTCTCCAGCGCATAGCCCGCGCCCGAGGGCGCCTGAGTGCGGTCGCCGAGCACCCACCAGCGGCCGTCGGGCCCGCGGCCGATGTCGGCCGCATAGAGGTGCAAATAGCGGCCGCCGGGCGGCTTGATGCCGCTGACCGCGCGCAGATACTCGCTGCTCCCGGCGATCGCCGCGGCAGGAATCGCGCCATCGGCGACGAGACGGCCCTCCCCGTAGAGATCGGCCAGCACCATTTCGAGGAGCTGCGCACGCTGCGCGATGCCGGCCGCGAGTTGCCGCCAGTCGGCGGCATCGATGATCAGCGGCAGATGGCTGAGCGGCCAGATCCGGTCGGCGGTGTCGCCGGGCGCACGATAGGTGACGCCGGCCTCGTGCAGATGACGATCCGCCGAGGCGAACCGGCGCTCGATGTCGCCGGGCGACAGCGCGGCGAAGGCGTCAAAGAATCGGGTCCAGGCCGGCCGCGGCGCACCGTCCTGGGCGATATATTCGTCGGGAATGCCCGGCAGCCGGACATAGTCGCGCGTCCACTGCGCCATCCGGCGCCGACCGGGACGGGCCCTGCTCTCCTGACTGCCGCCTTGGCCGTCTCCCTGGCCACCCGATCCGGTCATTGCCTCTCCCTTCGAGCATGATCCGGACAAGCGCGGCGCGGCCTTCCGGAACGATCATGCTCAAACCAAGCCCTGAGGCACGATGATTCAACTCCGGCCTCATCGCGCTGTGGCCAATTACTGCAGGAGTGGGGACCGCAAGTCGAGGGTCAACGGAAACTCAATTGTGCGTTCCTCCGGCGGAATCTCGATCGTACCCGGGGTGTGGCCGTGGTCCTGGAAGCGCGCCAGCCGCCGCGCCTCGGCCTCATAGGAATTGACCGGCTTGGTCTCGTAGTTGCGGCCGCCGGGATGGGCGACATGATAGACGCAGCCGCCGAGCGAGCGGCCGTTCCAGGTGTCGATCAGATCGAACGTCAGCGGTGCATGCACCGGGATGGTCGGATGCAGGCCTGAGGGCAGCTGCCAGGCCTTGAAGCGGACGCCGGCGACCGCCTCACCTGCGCGTCCGGTCGCGGTCATCGGCATCCGCCTGCCGTTGCAGGCGATGACGTGGCGGCCCTCCACGAAGCCGGTCGCCTTGACCTGCACCCGCTCGACCGAGGAATCGACATGGCGCACGGTGCCGCCCGAGGCGCCCTCCTCGCCCAGCACATGCCAGGGCTCCAGCGCCTGCCGCAGTTCGAGGCCGACGCCGCCGTGATGGACGCGGCCGAAGGCGGGGAAGCGGAGTTCGAACTGGGCCTCGAACCATTCGGCCTCGACGGCGTAGCCGGACTGCTTGAGCTCGGCCAGCACACCCAAAAAATCCTCCCGCAGGAAATGCGGCAGCATGAAGCGGTCATGCAGCGCGGTGCCCCAGCGCACGAACCTGCCCTGCTGCGGCTCGCGCCACAGTTTGGCGATCAGCGCACGGATCAGAAGCTGCTGCGCCAGCGACATGCGCGGATCGGGCGGCATCTCGAACGCGCGGAATTCGACGAGGCCGAGCCGGCCGGTCGGGCCATCGGGCGAATAGAGCTTGTCGATGCAGATCTCGGCACGATGGGTGTTGCCGGTGATGTCGACCAGGATATGCCGGAACAGGCGGTCGACCAGCCACAGCGGCGCGTCCGTCCCCGGCGGCGGAGTCTGCGCCAGCGCGATTTCCAGTTCATAGAGCCCGTCATGCCGCGCCTCGTCGATGCGCGGCGCCTGGCTGGTCGGGCCGATGAACATGCCGGAGAACAGATAGGACAGCGACGGATGCCGCTGCCAATACAGCACGAGGCTCTTCAGCAAATCGGGCCGGCGCAGGAATGGCGAATCCTGCGGTGTCGCGCCGCCAACCACGACGTGATTGCCGCCGCCGGTGCCGGTGTGACGGCCGTCGATCAGGAAGCGGCTGGCGCCGAGCCTCATCTTCGCGGCATCCTCATAGACGCCGAGGGTAATGTCGACGGCCTCGCGCCAGTCTTGCGCGGGCTGCACGTTGACCTCGATCACGCCGGGGTCGGGCGTCACCTTGATCACCTCGATGCGCGGATCGAACGGCGGCGGATACCCTTCGACATGCACCTGCAGCTGCAACTCCTCGGCGGTCGCCTCGATGGCGGCGACCAGATCGAGATAGTCCTCGACCTTCTCGACCGGCGGCACGAAGGCGCACAGCACGCCGTCGCGAAGCTCGATCGACATCGCGGTGCGCACCGGCAGCGGTTCGGGAATCTCCTTCAGCGCCTGCAGCAGCTCCGCATCGATCTCGGCCAGCGCGTCGCGCGGCGCCATCGGATCGGGCTCGACGATGTAGGGATAATCGTCGGGCGGAACGTATTCGAGCGAGGAGATCGGCAGCCGCAGGCCGAGCGGGGAATCGCCGGGAAACAGGAACAGATGGCTGCGCCGGATTTTCCAGTGCTCGCTGCGCCAGCGCGCCGGCACCCGATCGCCGAGCGGGCTCCAGCGCTGGATCGGCAGCACAAAACCCTTCGGCTCCGTAAAGCCCTCGTCGAACACCCGCGCGAGGCGCGCGCGTTCTTCCGGATCGCCGAGCCTCGAATTGGCGGGGCTGACATTGGCGGGCAGGCCCGCCTCGCGCTGCAGCCAGAACGCCGGGTCTTCGTAAGCGGGCGCGACATAGTCAGTGCTCAGGCCGAGCCTGCGCGCGACGCTCTCGGCAAAACGCCTGGCTTCGCCGATGTCGGCCTTCGAGGGATTGTCGATCGGCGCGATCAGCTCGGCATTGTTCCAGATCGGCTTGCCGTCCTTGCGCCAATAGAGACCGAACGCCCAGCGGGGCAGGCTTTCGCCCGGATACCATTTGCCCTGGCCGTAATGCAGCAGGCCGCCCGGCGCGAAGCGGGCGCGGAGCTTGCGGATCAATGCGTCGGCGAGCGCACGCTTGGTCGGCCCCAGCGCGGCGATGTTCCACTCGGCCGCCTCCGGATCGTCGATCGCAACGAAAGTCGGCTCGCCGCCCATGGTCAGCCGCACGTCGTGCGTCTTCAGGTCGGCATCGACCTGCTCGCCGAGCCGGTCGAGACGCGCCCAGGATTCATCGGAGAACGGTTTTGTGATCCGCGGCACCTCGCGGATCCTTCTGACGTTCATCTCGAAGCTGAAATCGACGTTGGCGATGCCAGCGGTGCCGGTCACCGGCGCGGCCGAGCGGTAGTGCGGCGTGGCGCAGACCGGGATGTGGCCTTCGCCCGTCAGCATGCCGGAGGTGACGTCGAAGCCGATCCAGCCCGCGCCCGGCAGATACACCTCGGCCCAGGCGTGCAGATCGGTGAAATCGGTCTCGACCTCGCGCGGGCCCTCGGCCGGATCGAGGTCGGGCCGCAACTGGATCAGGTAGCCGGAGACGAAGCGTGCGGCGAGCCCGAGGTGGCGCAGCGCCTGGATCAATAGCCAGGCGGAGTCGCGGCATGAGCCCGCCCCCGCGGCAAGCGTCTGTTCCGGCGTCTGCACGCCGGACTCCATGCGGACGACGTAGCTGATCCTCTTCTGCAGCTGCGCGTTCAGCTCGACCAGGAAATTGACGGTCGAGTCGGCCGCGCGCGGAATCCCTTCCAGATAAGCGGCAAGCAGCGGACCGGGCGCTTCGGTCTCCAGATAGGGCGCGAGCTCGGTCTTGAGGTCGCCGGCGTAGTCGAACGGAAAGCTGTAGGCGTAGGGCTCGACGAAAAAGTCGAACGGATTGATCACGGTCATCTCGGCGGTGAAGTCGACCTCGATCCTGAGCTCGGTCGCCTTCTCCGGAAAGACGTAGCGCGCGAGCCAGTTGCCCTGCGGGTCCTGCTGCCAGTTCACGAAGTGATTGGCGGGGGTGACCTTGAGCGAATAGCTCAGGATCGGCGTTCGCGTGTGCGGCGCGGGCCGCAGGCGAATGGTCTGGGGCCCCAGATCGATCGGCCGGTCATATTTGTAGTGCGTGACGTGATGCAGCGCGACGAAGATCGACACGGACCGAGGGCTCCAGCAGCTTTTTTGAGCAGAACACTGCGGCCGGTCGACATCAAGCACTAACAACGGGCATGGGGTGCCCAACGGACGGGCGAATGGCCCCTGCCCCGTAGCCCGGATGGAGCGAAGCGCAATCCGGGTTCTTTATCCGCGGTGAGAATCCCAGATTTCGCTGCGCTCCATCGGGGCTACGGGACCTCAGCTACATCGTCGCGCCGAGCACCCAAGGCGCGAACTCGGCGCCGCCGAAATCAAAGCTTTCGCTCTTGGTCGGCTGGCCGGAGGCGGTCTTGAGGATCAGGTCGAAGATGCGCTGGCCGCATTGCTGCACGCTCTCCTCGCCGTCGAGGATGGTGCCGCAGTTGACGTCCATGTCGTCTTCCATCCGCTTGTACATCGGGGTGTTGGTGGCGAGCTTGATCGAGGGCGCGGGCTTGCAGCCGAACACGCTGCCGCGGCCGGTGGTGAAGCAGACGAGGTTGGCGCCGCCGGCGACCTGTCCGGTCGCCGCGACCGGGTCGTAGCCCGGCGTGTCCATGAACACGAAGCCTTTCTTGGTCACGGGCTCGGCATAGTGCAGCACGTCGACGAGGTTGGTGCTGCCCGCCTTGGCCATCGCGCCCAGCGACTTCTCGAGGATCGTGGTGAGGCCGCCGGCCTTGTTGCCGGGGCTCGGATTGGCGTTCATCTCGGCGCCTTCGCGCTGGGTGTATTCCTCCCACCAGCGCATCAGGCCGACCAGTTTTTCGCCGACCTCGCGGCTGACCGCGCGCCGGGTCAGAAGATGCTCGGCGCCGTAAGTCTCTGGCGTCTCCGACAGGATCACGGTGCCGCCATGGCGCACCAGCAAATCGCTCGCTGCGCCGAGCGCGGGATTGGCCGAGACGCCGGAATAGCCGTCGGAGCCGCCGCATTGCAGGGCGACGGTGAGCTCGCTCGCCGGCACCGCCTCGCGCTTGACCTTGTTGGCGTCGGCGAGCGCTTCCTTGACGAAGGCAACGCCGGCTTCCACCGTCTTGCGCGTGCCGCCGACCTCCTGAATGTCCATCGCCCGCAGACGGCCGGCGAGTTTCTGCTCCTGCATCAACCCGCCGATCTGGTTCACCTCGCAGCCGAGGCCGAGCACGATGACATTGGAGAAGTTGACATGCCGCGCGTAACCGCCGAGCGTGCGGCGAAGCAGCGCCAAGGGCTCGTCCTGGGTCATGCCGCAGCCGGTCTTGTGGGTCAGCGCGACGACGCCGTCGACATTGGGGAAGCCGGCCAGCGGGTTCTCGCCGGTGAACGGGTTCTTCTTGAAGACGTCGGCGACGAGGCCGGCGACATGGGCGCTGCAATTCACCGAGGTGAGGATGCCGATATAGTTGCGCGTCGCGACGCGGCCGTCGGGACGGCGGATGCCGTCGAAGGTCGCCGGCAGGTCGAAGTTCGGCACCGGCTTGACGTCGACGCCATAGGCGTAGTCCTTGGCAAAATCGCCCATGCCGCAGTTTTGCGTATGCACGTGCTGGCCGGGCGCGATCGCGGTGGTGGCGAAGCCGATGATCTGGCCGTAACGCCTGATCGGCTCGCCTTGCGCGATCGGCTTGATCGCGACCTTGTGGCCGGCCGGAATCCGATCGGCCGTGATGACGCCGTCAGCCACCTCCAGCCCCGGCGGCAGGCTCGCGCGCGCAATCAGGACGCTGTCGTCAGGATGCAGGCGGATCACTTGCGTCGGGGCCATGGTGGAATCTCCTTCGGAGTTTCTTTCACCTCTCCCCGCCCTTTGCGGGGAGAGGTCGGATCGCGACAGCGATCCGGGTGAGCGGCGAAGCACAATGCGAGCTACAATCATGGTGCTCGCCGGATAGATGCCCCTCACCCCCACCCTCTCCCCGCAAGAGCGGGGCGAGGGAGAGGATAGAGTTACGTCTTGATTACGCCTTGCCGCCGGACTTCTCGCGGGTCGCGTTGACCTGCATCTTCGCGTAGGTCTGCATCAGGCCGACCTCGTTCGACAGCGTGACCAGCTTGAAGCCCATGTTGATCGCGCGCACCGCGCCGTCGGCGCCGGAGCAGTGGATGCCCGGATTGAGGCCGCGCTTGCCGCACTCCTTGATGATCTTCTCGTAGATCTTCAAAATCTCCGGCTCGTCGCGATCGAGCTTCGGCACCAGGCCGTAGGAGAAGCCGAGATCGGACGGACCGATATAGACGCCGTCGATGCCTTCGACATCGAGGATCGCTTCCATGTTCTCGACCGCGGTCTTGGTCTCCATCATCGGCAGCAGCACGATCTCGTCATTGGCGGTCTGCTGATAGGTGCCGGCCGAGCCATACATACCGGCGCGGATCGGGCCGTTGGAGCGCACGCCCTTCGGCGGATATTTTGCGTAGGAGACGAGGTTCTTGGCTTCCTGCGGCGTGTTGACCATCGGGCAGATCACGCCATAGGCGCCGCCGTCGAGCACCTTGCCGATGATGCCGGGCTCGTTCCAGGGCACGCGGACCATCGGCGTCACCGGATGGGCATGCATCGACTGGAAGCACTGCACCATCGAGAGATAATCCTGCACGCCATGCTGCATGTCGACGGTGACGCTGTCGAAGCCGCATTGCGCGATCACTTCGGCGGAAAACCCGGAGGGGATCGCGAGCCACGCGTTCACCACTGCCTTGCCCGATGCCCAGACCTGCTTGACCTTGTTTGCCATTGATCGCGTTCCCTTTTGCGTTCCGCTTTGAGTTTTCTTGGAGGGCGAGCCCTAGCTGGTCGCCCGCTGGATGGAGGCTTCACTGACGCCGACTTCGCGCGCGGTGTTCACTATCGCCGCCCAGGTGTCGTCAGGCAAGGGGATGCCATTCTTGGTCCGGTCGGCGCGGGTCTTGCGTTCCGGATCGCCCGGTATCAACACGGATTCGGTGCCCGCGATCGGCTTGGTGGCGCGGATGAAGTCGCTGTAGCGGGTGATCTCGCCGTCGAAGAAATTGCTGGTGTCGATCACCTTGGGGTCGATGTAGAACGCCATCATGCCGTTGGCGAAACGCCGGTCCGACGAGGTCGCGCCGGTGCCGGTCAGCGCGCCGCCGAGCAGCTCGCAGATGAACGCAAGGCCCGAGCCCTTGTGATCGCCGAAAGCGCGGATCGCGCCGGTTCCCTTGGTGTGGTCGCGCGGTCCGTCGGGCGTGTAGGCGCCATACAGCACATGCGGATCATCGCTCAGCGTGCCATCGGCATCGACCAGCGCGCCCGGCGGCAGCTTCTTGCCGCCGCGGCTTGCAACCAGGCACTTGCCCTCGGCAACGACGGAGGTGGCGAAATCGAGCACGATCGGGTCCTGGCCCTGGCGCGGAATGCCGACGCAATACGGCGCGGTCGACAGCCGCTTCTCGACGCCGCCATAGGGCGCGACCAGCAGCGAGCCTGCCGCCGTGACGAAGTGAATCGAGACGAGCCCTTCGGCAGCCGCCATTTCCGCCCAGTCGCCGACGCGGCCGAGATGACCGGAGTTGCGCAGCGCAACCGCAGCAAGCCCGGCCTTCTTGCATTTCTCGATGCCGAGCTTGACCGCGATCGGCGTGACGGTCTGGCCATAGCCGAACTTGCCGTCGACCACCGCGAGCGATGGCGTGTCGACCACGACCTCGGGGGTCTGGTTCGGCACGATCGAGCCCATCTTCTTCCACCTGACATAAACAGGCACGCGGATCACGCCGTGGCTGTCATGCCCGGTGAGGTTCGCAGTCGTCAGATAGGTCGCGATGCGCCTGGCTTCTTCGGGCGAGGACTCCGAATGGGAAAACACTTCGGCGACGAAATTGATGAGGTTCTCGACCTTGATGGTGACCATGAAGAAAAGGCTCGCTCAGTTATTGGAGCATGATCTGATCGGAAAACCGGTGCCCGCTTTTCCGGATCATGCTCAGGCGTGAGTTTTGGCGTGGCCGCCGAGATAGGCCGCGGCGATGGCTTCGTTGCCCCACAATTCGTCGGGCTTGCCGCCGAGCACGATCCGCCCGGTTTCGAGGACGAAACCGTGATCGGCGACCGAGAGTCCCATGCGCGCATTTTGCTCGACGAGCAAGACCGTGGTGTCCTTCCTGATCTGCGAGATGATGCGGAACACCGCCTGCACGATCACAGGCGCGAGCCCGAGCGAGGGCTCGTCGAGCAGCAAGAGGCGCGGCTTCGCCATCAGGCCGCGCGCCACCGCAACCATCTGCAGCTGGCCGCCGGACAGCGTCCAGCCGAGCGCGTCTGAGAACGCGCGGATATCCGGGAACAGGTCGAACATCGCGTCCGCCTCCCGCGAGATCTGCGACGCCGACACCTTCCGGTTCGACGCCCCCAACATGATGTTCTCTTTCACCGTGAGACCCGGGAACACGCGGCGCCCTTCCGGAACGTGCGAGATGCCGAGCCGCACGATCGCCTCCGGCCCGAGGCCGGCGATCGAGTGACCGTCGAACAGGATGTCGCCGGCGGCAGGCTTTGCCAGACCGGAGATCGCGCGCAACGTGGTCGACTTGCCGGCGCCATTGGCCCCGAGCAGCGTCACCACCTGGCCCTGCTCCACGACGATAGACACGCCGCGCAGCGCCTCGATCTCGCCGTAGCGGACCACGAGATTGCGGATTTCGAGCAGCGGCATCATTCGCTCCCGAGATAGGCCGAGACGACGTCGGGATGGCGCAGCACCGCCATGGATTCGCCGTCCGCGATGCGGCGCCCGAAGTTCAGCACCGTGATGTGCTGGGCAGCTTCCGAGACCAGCGTCATGTCATGATCGATGATCAGGATGGTGAGGCCCTGTGCCGCGATGCGCTTGAGCAACTCATGCAGCTCGAGCTTCTCGGTCGAGTTGAGGCCAGCGGCGGGCTCGTCGAGCAGCAGCAGCGTCGGGTTCGACGCCAGCGCGCGGGCAATCTCGATCAGGCGCTGGTGGCCGTAGGAGAAGCTCGAGATCAGCTCGTTGGCGCGGTTGCCGAGGCCGACAAACGTCAGCGCCTCCATCGCGCGCTCGGTCAGCGCATCCTCGCCCTTCCCGATCATGGTATTGCCGGGCCGCTCGGCGCCGATCTCGACGTTTTCCAGCGCCGTCATCGAGCGGAACAGGCGGATGTTCTGGAAGGTCCGCCCGAGGCCTGCGGCCGTGCGCTGATGCGGCGCCATGTTGGTGATGTCGGTGCCGTCGAGCACGATCCTGCCCGAGGTCGCCTTGTAGAGGCCTGACAAGACGTTGAGTGTCGTGGTCTTGCCGGAACCGTTGGGACCGATCAGCGCATGCACGCTGCCGCGCTTCACCGCGATGTCGACGCCGTCGACCGCCTTGAGGCCGCCGAAGTGCTTCGACAGACCGGTCACCTCCAGCACAATGTCGCCGCCGCTGGTTGCCGGCCTGAGCTGCAGCGCGGCCGCCGCCGGCGGCGCCTTGGTCTGCGCGCGCCAGCGCGTGAAGGCGTCCGAGACAAAGCCCCAGATGCCGTCAGGCATGAAGCGGATGATCAGGATCACGAACAGGCCGTAGATCGCGAGATAAAGCCCCGGCACGCTTTTCAGGAAACGCAGCCATTCCGGGATCAGGATCAAGAGCCCGGTGCCGATCACCGAGCCGATCGGCGAGGCCACGCCGCCGAGCAGCGACATGGTCAGGAACACGATCGATTCCGCGAACGAGAACTGATCGGGGCTGACATAGGCAAAGCCGCCGGCGAACAGGCCGCCGGCAAGGCCGCCGAGCAGCGCGCAGATGCCGAAGGCGTAGACCTTGGTGCGGAACACGTCGATGCCGTTGACCCCGGCCGCGAGCTCGTTGTCGCGCACCGCGCGCATGGCGCGGCCGATCCTGGTGTCCGGCAGGTGCCAGACCAGGTAGCCGACGATCGCGAGCATCGCGACGCAGAAGGCGAGATAGCTCTGCGAATTCTGGAACAGCTCCGGCCGGCGGATGTTGGCAACGCCGTCCGGCCCGTGGGTAATGCCGATGGCGTTGATCATCACCAGCGTCACGATCTGCTGGAACGAGATCGTCACCATCGCAAGGTAATGCCCGCCGAGCCGCAGCGTCGACATGCCCAAGAACGCGCCGGCGATCAGTGTGATCGCGCAGGCCCCGACCAGGCAGAGCCAGAAGTTCAGATGCAGATCGGCGGTGCCGAGGCCGACCGCATAGGCGCCGAAGCCGAAGAACGCGGCCTGCGCCAGGTTGATCTGGCCGCACAGGCCGAGCACGACCGACAGGCCGAACACCGCGATCGAGAACGTCGTCGCCTGCAGCAGGATGTTGAGGATGTAGCCGTCGAACCGCATGCCGGCGGCGAGCGTCACCAGCACCGCGGCCGCGATGAAGTACGGCAGATGGCGGATGATCAGCGGCTTCGAGCGCACCGCCGGCGCCGGGATCTGGACGTTGTCGCTGGCGCTCATGCTTTCTCCGCCACGCGCTCGCCGAAGATGCCCTGCGGCCGGAAGATCAGGAAGGCGATCAGCACCAGGAAGGCAAAGCCGTCCTTGTAGGGTACCGAGACGTAGGCCGCGCCAAAGGTCTCGATCACGCCGAGCGCCAGCCCGCCGACGATGGCGCCGGCCACGTCACCGAAGCCGCCGATGATGGTGGCGGCGAACGCCTTCAGCGCGATCGTCGAGCCCATCTGGATCGAGACGAACAGCACGGGCGCGACCAGGATGCCGGCAAGGCCGCCGAGCACCGCCGAATAGATGAAGGTGATCATGATCATGGTGGAGACGGAAATGCCGAGCAGCGAGGCCATTTCCTTGTCCTGCGAGGTCGCCTGCAGCTTCTTGCCGAGCAGCGTCTTCTCGAAGAACCAGAAATTGAAGAAAACCAGGAAAATGGTGACGCCGATGATCAGGAGATACTGGCTGTCGAGATAGACCGGGCCGAGCTGGATGCCGGGCGTGTCGAACCAGCCCTGCAGCACCTGCGGCTGCGGGCCGTAGATCGCGAGCACGGAGTTCGACAGCAGGATCGAGGCGCCGATGGTGGCGATGATCACCGGCAGATAGGTGCGATGACGCAGCGGATAGTAGACGCCGAGATTGAAGAAGATGCCGAGCAGCGCCATGCCGGCCAGCGCGATCAGGAACGACAGCCAGTACGGCCAGCCGAGATCGACGGAGAACACGACCATCAGATAGGCCGCGACCATCGAGAACTCGCCCTGGGCGAAGTTCACGACGTTGGTGGCGCGGAAGATCAGCACGAAACCGAGCGCGACCAGCGCGTAAACCGCGCCGATGCCGATGCCGGTGAACAGGAGTTGAAGGATCAGATCCATGACAGCGCTCGATTGGAGTTTAGGGCCACTCGGGAGGTGGTAGGGCTCTCTCCCCCTTGCGGGGGAGAATTGGAGAGAGGGGTGGCCAAGAGCACCGCCCGCGGGGCTCACCCCTCTCCCTAACCCTCCCCCGCAAGGGGGGAGAGAACCCATCCGTTCGGGCCTCCCTGACCCTGTCAGATCAGTCGTTGAAGTCGATGTGCTTGTCGTAGACGATCTTGCCCTTGTCGTTTTTCACGACGTTGTAGCCATGCAGGCCGTCGCCGTTCTTGTCGAAATTGTACTCGCCTTCGGCGCCGGCGAATTTCTGCGTCGCCAGTATGGCGTCGCGGATCTTGTTCGGATCGGTCGAGCCGGCCTTGTTGATCGCCGCCGACAGGATGGTGATCGCATCGTACGGCCAGGCGCTCTGGTTGTCGGGCGCGGTCTTGTAGGCATCGCGATAGGTCTTGCTGAACGCCTTCGCGGCGTCGCTGGAGTCTTCGGCGAAGTCGGCCACGCCGTAGGTGCCGTACAGCGCGGGACCGGCCAGCTTGGTCGATGACACCGCCACCACCGAGGGCGAGCCGACCCAGGGAATGTTGACGCCGAGCTGGCGCAGCTGCCGGGCGAAGATGCCGAGATCGTTCTCGAAGGTGAAGTAGGTGCCGAGCACGTCGGCGCCAGACTGCTTCACCGCCAGCACCACCGGCGTGAAGTCCTGGCTCTGGTTGGCGTAGCCCTGGTCGAGCACCGGCGGCGCGCCGAGCTTGGTCAGCGCTTCGGAGAGCGCCTTGCCGCCGGCGGTGCCGAACGCGTCGGTGGAATGCACGATCGCCCATTTCTTCTTGCCCAGCGTATTGACGCCGAAATCGGCGATCACGCGGCCGGAATAATTGTCGTTCGGGCGGAAGCGGAACAGCCACGGATTGCCGGAATGGGTGAGGTCCGGATTGGTGCCGCCGATCATCACGGGCTTGCCGACCTTGATCACGTCGGGCGCCATCGCCTGCACCTGGGTCGAGCGGATCGAGCCCAGGAAGGCGACGATGTCGGACTGCGCAGCGAGCTTGGAGAACGCCAGCACGATGCCGGGATTGGTGGTCTGGTCGTCCTCGATGACGAGCTCGACCTGCTTGCCGAGCACGCCGCCGGCCTTGTTGACTGCGGCCAGCGCCAGCTTGGCGCCGTTCTGGGCCCACAGCCCCTGCTCCGCGGCCGGGCCGGTGACCGGCACGCACATGCCGATCTTGAGGGTCGCGCCCTGCGCCCACGCACTGCGCATCAGTGCCGGAGCAGCGAGACCTGCCGCCAAGCCGGCGGAAAACCCACGTCTCGTCAGTTTCATCGATTCCTCCCTGTTGTATCGCGCCGAACTTGCATGTCGGCTGCATTGAGACGAGCTAGACGCAAACGTTCACACCGCTGCAGCGCACGCAACGCGCAACGGCGATCGTCAATCCAATCGTACGATCAGCTAATCATGATTGCACATTGCACGCAATGGCCAAAAATTCACCTTGGCCGGTGCGTAAATGCCGGTTGTCGGCGACCTCGCCGCGATCACGTGTTAGTGTGGTTTGCGGGCAGCCATTCATGTCGATGCCGAGAGCGAAATCGCAGACCAGACGGAAACAGCCGGCCTATGCGCTGATCAAGGCGGCATTGGCGAAGCGCATCCGCGCCGGCGACGTTCCGCCCGGCACCGTTCTGTCCGAATCGGCGATCGCGACCTTATTCGGCTCCAGTCGCTCCCCGGTGCGGCAGGCCTTCGAGCAGCTGGAGCACATCGGCCTGGTGCGCCGGTTCGATGGCCGCGGTGTCATCGCCGGCAGACGCGAGGTCGAGCCGCGGCGCGTCCCGATCACGCCCGACATGCTGGGGCTGACCGGCGGGCCGGTCGAGGCCGTTAGAAGCGACGCCTGGGACGCGCTGTACTACAAGCTCGAACGCGAGATCATCTACCGCTCGCTGTTCGGACGCTTCCGTGTCAGCGAACTGGCGCTGGCGCGGCATTTCCGGGTCGGACGCACGGTGGCCCGCAACCTGCTGCTGCGCGCGCAGGCGATCGGCATCCTGGAGAAAGGCGCCAAGGCCCATTGGTATGTGGTGCCGCTGGACGAGGACCGCGTCCGCGACATCTTCGAGCTGCGCGCAACGCTCGAGCCGCTGCTGCTGAAATCCGCTGCGACGCAGATTCCGGCGGCGCTGCTCGACCGGATGGCGGAGCGGCTGCGCGAGGGGATCCGGTTCCGCGACCGCGTCGGTGTCGGCGAGCTCGACGAGATCGAGGGCGACCTCCACATCCGGTGCCTGGGCTACGGCATCAATCGCGAGATGATCGAGGCGCTCAAGCGCACCCACTGCGCGTTCGTGATCGGCAAGCACATTCAGGTGGCGCTGACCGCGCCCCAGATCGATTCCTTCATGGACGAGCATCTGGTGATCGTCGATGCATTGCGCGCCGGCGACGGCGACGCGGCAGCCGCGACACTGCGCCGCCACATCGAATGGTCGCACTCGAAAGTGGCCGGCTGGATTGCCGAGTTCCGCGCCATCAATGCAATTTCGCGCGTGCCCTATATGGTGTAGCCGCCTATTCGTCGGCTTCGATCTCGCCGTTGTCGGCGGACGCCATGTCGGCCAGGCTCGCTTCGAGCACGCCCAGCATCTCCTGCAGCTCCGCGAGCTTGCGTGAACCGAACCGCCGGGTGATCTCGGCGTAGATCGCCTCCGAGGTCGGCGCCACCGCCTCGATCAGCTTCAACCCCTTGGCCGAGATCGACACCACCGCGCGGCGCGCGTCGGTCGCGGCCGCCTTGCGCTCGATCAGCTGACGGGCTTCGAGGTCGCGCAGGATCCGCGACAGGCTCGGGCCGAGCAGGAACGCCACACGCGCGAGCTCGGTGACCTCGATCTCGTCGACCGCGGTGAGCGCGCGCAGGATCCGCCATTGCTGCTCGGTCATCCCATGGTTGCGCAGCGACGGGCGGAATTGCCGCATCACGGCTTCGCGCGCACGCAGCAGCGACATCGGCAGCGAGCGCGAGAACTCGCGCATCGGCGCGCGCCAGGGCGGCCCCGTCTCGGCCGGAGCTGGTCGCGTCTCGTTCGGCGATTTCTTGCGCGCCATTATTGTTCAGTCCATCGCGACAAACTTTTGCGCTGCACCATGCAGCGATTCAGTTTGCAGAAATCTACTTAACATGTTAATCATCTCCCGGCATCCACTTTCTGTGTAGCACCCATGGCCCTCTCACCGGACGATATCCGCGCTGCCGCAGGCAGGCTCGACCAGGCGGAAAAGACCCGCAAGCAGATCCGCCAGCTTTCGCTGCAATATCCCGGCATCACGCTGGAAGATGCCTACGCGATTCAGAAGGCCTGGGTCGAGATGAAGGTGGCGCAGGGCCGTGTCGTCAAGGGCCACAAGATCGGCCTGACCTCGAAGGCGATGCAGAGCGCGCTCAACATCGACGAGCCGGATTCCGGCATCCTGCTCGACGACATGTTCTTTGCCGATGGTGGCCTCGTGCCGAGCGACCGCTTCATCGCCACCCGCGTCGAGGCCGAGCTCGCCTTCGTGATGAAGCATCGGCTGGCCGGGCCCGATTGCACGCTGTTCGACGCGCTCAATGCCACCGACTTCGTGGTGCCGGCGCTGGAGATCCTCGATACCAGGGTCGAGCGTGTCGACCCCGAGACCAAGGCGACGCGCAAGATCTTCGACACCATCGCCGACAACGCTGCGAATGCCGGCATCGTGCTCGGCGGCCGCGCGATCCGCCCGCTGGACGCCGATCTGCGCTGGATCGGCACACTGTGCTTCCGCAACGGCCAGCTCGAGGAAACCGGATTGGCCGCTGGCGTGTTGAATCATCCGGCGACCGCGGTGGCCTGGCTCGCCAACAAGATCGCGCCGAACGGGCTGGCGCTGGAAGCCGGCCAGGTGGTGCTGGCGGGCTCCTTCATCCGCCCGATCGAGACCCGCAAGGGCGACACGATCCAGGCCGACTACGGACCGTACGGTTCCGTGAGCTGCTACTTCGCCTGATGCTTTCGATGGGAGCGCTGCATGCCGCACTTCACGCTTGAATATTCCGCCAATCTCGATGGGCTCGTCGACATCGGCAAGACCGTCGAGGTGGTGCGCAAGGCGGCGGTCGAGACCGGCATCTTCCCGCTCGGCGGCATCCGCGTCCGCGCCATCAGATGCGAGTATTATGCGATCGCCGACGGACGCAGCAACTACGGCTTCCTCGACATGGTGCTGCGGCTCGGCGAAGGCCGCGACCTCGCCACCCGCAAGAAAGCCGGCGAACACATCTTCAAGGCGCTGTCGGCACATCTCGATCCGGTGTTCGCCAACAGCAAGTTCGCACTGTCGTTCGACATGCAGATCAACGACAAGGAGACGAGCTGGAAACGCAACAACATCCACGATGCGCTGAAAGTGGAGACGGTCAATGGATAAAGCCACCCCGAAATCCGCCGACGTGTTCCAGGCCAACCGCGACCGCGCCGGCCCGCTGCTCGCGAAGCTGAAGGCGGAAGGCATCGGACATGTGATCGACGGCAAGGTCGTGCCGTCGGCCTCGGGCCAGACCTTCGAGACGAAGTCGCCGATCGACGGCAGCGTGCTGGCGACGGTGGCGCGCGGCAATGCCGAGGATATCGACCGCGCCGCGACCGCTGCATCGCGGGCCTTCAAGGCCTGGCGCGACATGCCGGCCGCCAAGCGCCGCAAGATCCTGCACGGCGTCGCCGATGCGATCGAGGAGCACGCCGACGACATCGCGGTGCTC
Organism: Bradyrhizobium ivorense; assembly: GCF_900696085.1. GTDB lineage: Bacteria > Pseudomonadota > Alphaproteobacteria > Rhizobiales > Xanthobacteraceae > Bradyrhizobium > Bradyrhizobium ivorense. The sequence goes on along the minus strand of NZ_CAADFC020000004.1, from coordinate 586,569 downwards.
GAATGCATCGACACCGGGCAGGCGCATCGCTTCATGGCCAAGGCCGCGATCCGCGCCGCCGAAAATTTCCGCTTCTTCGCCGACAAATGCGCCGAGGCGCGCGACGGCCTCAACACGCCGTCCGACGAGCACTGGAACATCTCGACCCGGGTGCCGATCGGCCCGGTCGGCGTGATCACGCCGTGGAACACGCCGTTCATGCTGTCGACCTGGAAGATCGCCCCCGCCCTGGCCGCCGGCTGCACCGTCGTGCACAAGCCGGCCGAATGGTCGCCGGTGACCGCCGACCTGCTGGTGAAGCTGGCAAAGCAGGCGGGCCTGCCCGACGGCGTGCTCAACACCGTGCACGGTTTCGGCGAGGACGCCGGCAAGGCGCTGACCCAGCATCCCGCGATCAAGGCGATCGGCTTCGTCGGCGAAAGCGCCACGGGATCGGCGATCATGGCGCAGGGCGCGCCGACGCTGAAGCGGGTGCACTTCGAGCTCGGCGGCAAGAACCCGGTGATCGTGTTCGACGACGCCGATCTCGACCGCGCGCTTGATGCCGTCGTGTTCATGATCTACTCGCTCAATGGCGAGCGCTGCACCTCATCGAGCCGTCTGCTGGTGCAGCAGAGCATCGCCGACACATTCGTCGAGAAGCTGACCGCGCGGGTGAAGGCGCTCAAGGTCGGCCATCCCCTCGATCCCGCGACCGAGATCGGGCCGCTGATCCACGAGCGGCATCTGGCAAAGGTCTGCAGCTATTTCGACGTCGCGAAAAAGGACGGCGCGACCATTGCGGTCGGCGGCAAGCCGTATGATGGCCCCGGCGGCGGGCACTATGTGCAGCCGACGCTGGTGACCGGCGCGAATGCAAACATGCGCGTCGCGCAGGAAGAGGTGTTCGGGCCGTTCCTCACCGTGATCCCGTTCCGCGACGAGCAGGACGCGGTCGAGATCGCCAACGGCGTGCAATATGGCCTGACCGGCTATGTCTGGACCGGCGACATGGGCCGCGCGCTGCGCGTTGCCGATGCGCTGGAGGCCGGCATGATCTGGCTCAACTCGGAAAACGTCCGCCATCTGCCGACGCCGTTCGGCGGCATGAAATCATCAGGCATCGGCCGCGACGGCGGCGACTATTCGTTCGACTTCTACATGGAAACCAAGCACGTCTCGCTTGCCCGCGGGACGCACAAGATCCAGAAGCTGGGAATGTAATTGCACGCCGTTCCGGGGCGCGCAGCGAACTACGGTGCGCAATGCGCACCTGAGAACTTCGAGATTCCGGGTCCGGTGCCGACGCACCATCCCGGAATGACGATCCAGAGGGAAACACCATGCCCATTCCGAAGCACGTCTTCGATCCGCCGTTCAACATCATCCGCTGCAGCCATGCCGTGCTCGACGTCACGGACCTCGACAAGAGCGCCGCGTTTTATGAAAACACGATCGGCCTCCACATCGAGGACCGCGACGACAAGGCGGTATACCTGCGCGCCAGCGAGGAGCACCAGCATCACTCGGTGGTGCTGCGCAAGGCGGCGAAGGCGGCCTGCAACCGGCTCGGCTTCAAGGTCGGTAATGACGGCGATCTCGACAAGGCGGCGTCGTTCTTCTCCGAGAACGGCATCGCCTACGCCTTTTCCGACCAACCGTTCCAGGGCCGCACCCTGCAGTTCACCGATCCGTTCGGCTTCCAGATCGAGCTCTACGCCACGATGGAGAAACGCCCGCATCTTTTGCGCCGCTACGACCTCTACAAGGGCTGCCATCCGCAGCGGCTCGACCATTTCAACGTGTTCGCCGCCGAGGTGCAGGACACCGTCGACTTCTACGCCCGCCTCGGCTTCCGCCTCACCGAATATGCCGAGGAGGACGGCGATGGCGGCCGCATCGCCGCGGCCTGGATGCACCGCAAGGGCAACGTCCACGACTTCGCCATCACCAATGGCAAGGGCCCGCGCCTGCACCACATTGCCTATTGGGTGCCGACTGCGATGAACATCGTGCATCTCTGCGACGTGATGGCCTCGAGCGGCTTCCTGAAGAACATCGAGCGCGGCCCCGGCCGGCATGGCATCTCCAATGCGTTCTTCCTCTATGTCCGCGATCCCGACGGCCATCGCATCGAGCTCTACACCAGCGACTACTTCACCGGCGATCACGACCACGAGCCGCTGCGCTGGTCGCTGCGCGATCCGCGCCGCCAGACATTGTGGGGCGCACCGGCGCCGCGCTCCTGGTTCGAGGAGGGCTCGCCCTTCGCCGGCCAGACGGTGCGCGAGCCGCGCTTCGTCGCCGACGTGCTGGTCGCGGATTAGGCGTCAGCATCCACGTCGTCCCGGCGAAGGCCGGGACCCATAGCCACCGAAGTGGGTTGCCGAAAGAATGTCTAGCCGCGTACCCATTCCGAGGGCCGCGGCGTATGGGTCCGGCCTTCGCCGGGACGACACTGATGGATGGATTGCCAATGCCCGCCCCTCGCCTCGCCACCTACTCCGTCAACGGCACCACAAAATACGGCGCCGTGACTGACGCCGGGATCGTCGATCTCTCGTCACGTTTTGCCAGGGACTATCCGACCTTGCGCGAGGCGATCGCCGCCGGGGCGCTGACGAAGCTTGCGGACGACGCCGCCAAGCGTGCGCCCGATCACGCGCTCGATGCGGTCATCTGGCAGCCGCCGATCCCGGCGCCGGACAAGATCATTTGCATCGGCGTCAACTATCCGGACCGCAATGCCGAGTACAAGGACGGCTCGGACGCACCAAAATATCCCAGCATGTTCTTGCGGGTGCCGCGCTCCTTCGTCGGCCACAACACGCCGGTGGTTCGGCCGCGGATCTCGCCGCAGCTCGACTATGAGGGCGAGCTGGTGCTGGTGATCGGCAAGGCCGGCCGGCACATTCCGGAGAGCGCCGCGCTCGATCACATCGCCGCGATCACGCTGTGCAACGAGGGCACCATCCGCGACTGGGTGCGTCACGCAAAATTCAACGTCACCCAGGGCAAGAATTTTGATTCCACCGGCAGCCTCGGGCCATGGATCGTGCCCTACAGCAACGAGGCGCAGATCGCCGATATCCGCCTGACCACGCGCGTCAATGGCGAGGTCAGGCAGGACGACCGCACCTCGCGGCTGATCTTCGGCTTCCGCTATCTCATCAACTACATCTCGACCTTCACGACGCTCGTTCCCGGTGACGTCATCGTGACGGGCACGCCGACCGGCGCAGGTGCGCGGTTCGATCCGCCGCGCTATCTGAAACCGGGCGACGTCGTCGAGGTCGAGGCCGAAGGCGTCGGCATTTTGCGCAACGGCGTCGTCGACGAAGCCAACTAAGCCCTCAATGAAATGGACAGTGCCATGACCTCAACATCCGGCGGCGAAGCGATCGTCAACGGCCTCGTCGCCCACGGTGTCGACACCGTGTTCGGCTTGCCCGGCGCGCAGATCTACGGCCTGTTCGACGCCTTCCACCAGGCGCAGCTCAAGGTGATCGGCGCGCGGCACGAGCAGGCCTGCGGCTATATGGCGTTCGGCTATGCGCGCTCCAGTGGCCGGCCCGGCGTGTTCAGTGTGGTGCCCGGCCCCGGCGTACTCAACGCCTCGGCGGCGCTGCTCACCGCGTTCGGCTGCAACGAGCCGGTGCTGTGCCTGACCGGCCAGGTGCCGACGCCGTTTCTCGGCAAGGGCCGCGGCCATCTGCACGAGATGCCGGACCAGCTCGCGACCTTGCGCACCTTCGTGAAATGGGCCGAGCGGATCGAGTATCCCGACAACGCGCCCGCGATGGTGTCGCGCGCGTTCCAGGAGATGCTGTCGGGCCGGCGCGGACCGGCGTCGCTGGAGATGCCATGGGACGTGTTCACCCAGCGTGCCCAGGTCGCCCCGGCAAAGCCGTTCGACCTATTGCCTGCGCCGCAGCCCGATCCTGACCGGATCAAGGCGGCGGCCGATCTGATCAAGGCCAGCAAGACGCCGATGATCTTCGTCGGCAGCGGCGCGATCGACGCGGGCGAGGAGATTCTCGAGCTCGCCGAAATGATCGACGCGCCGGTGGTCGCCTTCCGCAGTGGCCGCGGCATTGTCTCCAATGCGCATGAGCTCGGGCTGACGATGGCTGCGGCCTACAAATTGTGGCCGAAGACCGATCTGATGATCGGCATCGGCACACGCCTGGAATTGCCGACGATGTCGCGTTGGCCGTATCGGCCGGACGGCCTGAAATGCGTGCGCATCGATATCGATCCGGTGGAGATGCGGCGCTGGCCGGCCGATGCCGCCGTGATCGCCGACGCCAAGGCTGCTACAGCCGATCTCGCGGCCGCCGTGCGCAAGGCCGGCTACAGCAAGACCAGCGGCCGCCGCGGCGCGATCCGTGAAGCCACCGCGGCCGCCGAGCGGGAGATCCAGCGCATCCAGCCGCAGATGGCCTACTTAAAAATCCTGCGCGAGGTGCTGCCGGCGAATGCGATCGTGACCGACGAGCTGTCGCAGGTCGGCTTCGCCTCCTGGTACGGTTTTCCGATCTACCAGCCGCGGACCTTCGTCACCTCGGGCTATCAGGGCACGCTCGGCGCCGGCTTCCCGACCGCGCTCGGCGCCAAGGTCGCCAATCCGGACAAGCCTGTGGTCGCGATCACCGGCGACGGCGGCTTCATGTTCGCCGTGCAGGAGCTCGCCACCGCGGTCCAGTTCAAGATCGGCGTGGTGACGCTGGTGTTCAACAACAACGCCTATGGCAATGTCCGCCGCGACCAGCAGGAGCGTTTTGACGGCCGCGTCGTCGCCTCGGATCTGGTCAATCCGGATTTCGTCAAGCTCGCGGAATCCTTCGGCGTCGGCGCCGCGCGTGTCACCTCGCCGGACCATTTCCGACCGGTGCTGGAGAAGGCTCTCGCCGACGGCGGGCCCTATGTGATCTCGGTGGAAGTGCCGACCGGCACCGAAGTCAGCCCCTGGGCGTTCATCCACCCCGCGAAGAACATCTGAGGCGCCGCTAACGCCTCAGCGCACCTTGCGAAACGTCAGGTTGATGCGCTGGCGGCCGAGCACGCCGTGCTCGCCGTCGGCAAGCGGCGCGATGCCGTGATAAAACAGCCGTGACGGGCCGCCCCACACCGCGACGTCGCCATGCTCGAGCCGGTAACGGCGCGGCGTGTCGCTGCGCTTCAGGCCGCCGAACAGGAAGATCGCGGGCAACCCGAGCGAGACCGAGACGATCGGCGCGGCGTAGTCGAGCTCGTCCTTGTCCTGATGCAGCGACAGCTTTGCGCCCGGCACGTAGCGATTGATCAGGCAGGCCTCCGGCGCAAAGCCGTTGAAGCCGCCCTGCTCCGCCGCGCTCGCCGCAAGCTTGCACAGGACGTCCGGGAGTGGCGGCCAGGGGTTTCCGGAGTCCGGATCGATCGGGTCATAGCGATAGCCGCTGGGATCGGAGACCCAGCCGAGGCTGCCGGAATTGGTCATCGCGACCGACATTCGATGGCCGCCCGGCGTGATCAGATGGCGGAACGGCGCCTGCTTCACGATGGCGCGCAGCGCCGAAATCAGCTCCGCCTCGAACGGCCAGGCGAAACCGCGCAGCAGCACCGCGCCCTCCGCGATCGTCTCGCGCGTGGGGGGTGCATCGCCGACAGTCTCGAACAGATCAGCAGTCACGCTCCTTGGCACTCACTTTGCATCGTGAAAAATCACGCCGACGGTATGGCGATGGCCGGACCTGATCCGGCTGACGCCGTGGCGCAGATTGACACGATACGGTCCGCGCGTCCCCTGCACCGGACGGTGATGCACGGCAAACGCCACCGCATCGCCCTGCGTCAGCGGCACCACCTCGGGACGCGACTGCATCCGCGGCCGCTGCTCGGTCAGCACGAACTCGCCGCCGGTGAAATCGCGCCCCGGCTGCGACAGCAAGATCGCGACCTGGATCGGGAACACGTGCTCGCCATAGAGGTCCTGGTGCAGGCAATTGTAGTCGCCCTCGCCATATTGCAGCAGCAGCGGTGTCGGCCGGGTCTGCCCGGCGTCATGGCATCGCTTCAGAAACGCCGCATGCGATGCGGGATAGCTGATATCGATCCCCATCGTCTGGTTCCAGCGATTGGCGGTGGCGATGAGATGCGCATAGAGCACCGGCCGCAGCTCGGCGATCAGGCCCGGCAGCGGGTAGGAGAAGTACTTGTACTCGCCGCGGCCAAAGCCGTGACGGCCCATCACGACCTTGCTGCGGAACTGGCTGTCGTCGGGATACAGCGCGGCGATGGCATCGCACTCCTGCGGCGCCAGCAGCTGCTTGAGGACGGCGCAACCCTGGGCGTCGAGGTCGGCCGTGATCTGCTCCCAGCCGAGCGCGTCGACGCGGGCGGGGATGTCGGGGCTGGTGCGGGTGATGGTTTTGGCTGTTGCTGTCATGGGTGGAATCTGGCCCATGATCGCGGTCGGCGCCACCCGATTTCCGATAGTTCCGCCGTCATTGCGAGCGAAGCGAAGCAATCCATCGGACCGCATATGCCGCGCGGTGGATTGCTTCGTCGCTTCACTCCTCGCAATGACGGCGGAGAGACCCGTCAGCCCCGCACCGGCAGGGTGATCACGTCGTAGCCGTGGCTGATCTTCCGCTTCAGCACCGGGTCTTCCAGCTCGAAATCGAAGCGGCTGGCCGGGCGAATGCCGCCCTTGGCGGCGAACGTGCCGCCGAACATGGCGCAGCCGTCGGGCAGGCCGCCGTCGCCGAAGCCGCGCGCGATCAAATCCTTGACCGGCAGCATGTGGTCGAGCGTGCCTTCCTGGTAGAGCACGCGCTCGCCGCCGATCGTGGCCCAGGAGCGCAGCACCAGCTGGTCCCAATGGCCGATGACATCCTCGAGCTCCCACAGTTCGGACGCCATCGGCTTGTCGCACATCTGCTTCGACACCGTGACGCTGTAGCTCTCGACCTTGCGGTCGGTGTGGTCGGAGCCGCAGCCGACGAAGATGCGGCCCTGCCAGCCGATCAGCACGAACTCGACCTCGCCGCTGGAATCCTCGCCGCAGACCTCGATCGTGTCGGCGAAGGTGAGCCGGCGCGCCGAGCAGCGGTAGTAGATCGGCGTGGTCGCGGGCCGCGCGATGCCGAGGGCTTCGAGCTCGGCGATGTGCTTGTCGCGCGCCACCGGATCGCGGCCGGTCCAGCCGGCGATCACGGCCTGCTTGATTTCCAGCGTGAGCGGCGTGGCGAGGCCCTTGTCGTCGATGGTGAAGGTGAGATCAAACACGGATGACGGTCTCCATTCCGGCGGCAAGCTCGAAGATGCGGCGGTCCGAACCGCCGGCGGCGGCGAGCATCAGGCCGACCGGCGCCTCGCCCTCGCGATGCGCAGGCAGCGAGATGGCGCAGCCGTCGAGCACGTTGATCAGCGTGCAGTTGCGCAGCGCGCGCAGGTTTTGCACGGTGAACGCCTTGTCGTCGGCGAGGTCGGCAATAACGGGCGGCAGGTTCGCGGTGGTCGGCAGCACCATCGCATCATAGGGCGCGATCCGCTGCCCGGTGCGCGCGATGAAGGAGCGGCGCGCATTGAGCAGATCGATGTAATCAGCCGCGAGAAATCCCTCGCCCCGCGCGATCCGCGACGAGACGCGAGGATCGTAGATGTCGCCCTTGCTGGCGAGCAGGAAGCGGTGCCAGGCATAGCTTTCCGCCGCGGCGAAGCCGCCCTTGGCCTGCATCACGCCGACGTCGAGCAACTCCGGCACCTCGATGCGCTCGATCAGGGCGCCGGCGCGCGACAGCGACGCCAGCGCCCGCTCGAAGGTCTTGGCGACTCCATCGTCGAGATCGTCGAGCGCGACCGTGGTCGGCACCGCGAGCCGCATGCCCTTTACCGGGCGCGGCGTCAGCGGCTTGACCGGCTCATCGGCCAGCACCGCATCGAGCGCCGCGCAGCAGGCCACCGAATTGGCCAGCGGCCCATAGCTGTCGAGCGTGAACGAGAGCGGCACGCCGCCGTCGAGCGGAATGCGGCGCTGCGTCGGCTTGTAGCCGACGATGCCGTTGAACGCCGCAGGAATCCGGCAGGAACCGCCGGTGTCGGTGCCGAGCGCGCCGAAGGCCATGCCGTCGGCGATCGAGACTGCGGCGCCCGAGGATGAGCCGCCGGGCACGTGGCCGACGCTCCGGTTCCAGGCGCTCTTCGGCGTGCCGTAATGCGGATTGATGCCGATGCCGGAATAGGCGAACTCGGTCATGTTGGTGCGGCCGATCACGACAAAGCCGGCCCGCTTGAGCCGCGCCACCACCGGCGCATCGGCCTCCGCCGGCGCCGAATCCTCCAGCGCCCGCGAGCCCGCGCGCGTCACCTGCCCCTTGATGTCGAACAGGTCCTTGACCGAGATCGGAATGCCGGCAAACGGCGACGGCGCCGCATTGGCCTTACGCAGCCGGTCCATGGCGTCGGCGGCCGCCAACGCGGCGTCCTTGTCGACATGGATGAAGGTGCGTTGGCCCTCGCCGGCGGGATCGGCGATTTTGGCGATGCATTGCTCGACGAGCTTGCGGGCGGTGGTCGCACCGCTGTCGAGATCGGCGGCAAGGGAGGCGAGTGTCGGATTGTTGGGCATGGTTTTCCGGTTGGTGTTATCCCTGCGGCATCACGCATTGCTGCGATTTGCCGTGCGGCGGACTATCGTCGATGATGCGTTGGCATACAAGCGTCCTCAACGGTCGGCATACCGCCATGCGGCAACGCTGCTGGACCGTTGACGAGGAATAGCTGATTGTCGGATCAAGTCGCAAATATTCATGGGAGGATCAGCCGACATGGCCGAGGCCGCGCGCGCCAAACCAAAACCGACTCCGGAAACCCAGCATTTCTGGGATGGCACCAAGGCGGGCGAACTGCGCCTGCAGCGCTGCGATGCCTGCGCCAATGTCTACTTTCCGCCGCGGCCGTTCTGCCCCTCCTGCGCCTCGCGAAAGGTCTCGGTGTTCAAGGCCAGCGGCAAGGGCAAGCTCTACAGCTATGTCATCAACCACCGCCCCGCCGCGCCCGGCTTCACGCCGCCCTACGCCATCGCCGTGGTCGAGCTCGACGAGGGCCCGCGCATGATGAGCAACATCATCGATTGTCCGCAGACGCCGGAAGCGCTCGAGCTCGACATGAAGCTCGAGGTCGCGTTCCAGGCGCTCGACGACAAGATCACCCTTCCCGTGTTCCGTCCGGCCAAGGGGTAACGCAATGCGCAGGAACCAGGTTGCCGTCGTCGGTGCGGCCGAAACCACCGAGCTCGGCGTCATCCCGAACATGTCGCAGCTCCAGCTCCATGCCGACGCAGCGCTGAACGCGATCGCGGATGCGGGACTAAAACTGTCCGACATCGACGGCTTTGCGACGGCGGTCGAGACGCCGCAGCAGGTCGCGCACTATCTCGGCATCACGCCGACCTGGGTCGACGGCACCTCGGTCGGCGGCTGCTCCTTCATGCTGCATGTCCGCCACGCCGCCGCGGCGATCGAGGCCGGGCTGTGCAAGACCGTGCTGATCACCCACGCCGAGAGCGGCAAGTCGATGATCGGCAAGCAGCCGCGCTTCACGGCACCGGACAGCCTCAACGGCCAGTTCGAGGCGCCCTACGGCGTCTACGGCCCGCCGAGCATGTTTCCGATCCCGGTGCTGCGCTTCATGAAGACGCACGGCATCACCCATGAGCAGCTTGCGATGGTCGCGGTCGTGCAACGCGAATGGGCGGCAAAGAATCCGCGCGCGACGATGAAGGACCCGATCACGGTCGCCGACGTCCTGAACTCGCGGATGATCGCCTATCCGTTCCGCCTGCTGCAGTGCTGCCTCGTCACCGACGGCGGCGGCGCGCTGATCCTGACCTCGGCCGACCGCGCCAGGGATTTCCCGAAGAAGCCGGTCTACATTCTCGGCACCGGCGAGAGCGTGGAGACGCCGATGGTCAGCCAGATGAAGACGTTCGACTCGTCGCGCGCCTTCAAGGTCGCGGGCCCCCTCGCCTTCAAGGAAGCCGGCATCGCGCACAAGGACGTCGATCATTTGATGATCTACGACGCCTTCGCGCATCTGCCGCTGTACGGCCTCGGCGACCTCGGCTTCATGCCTTACGAGGAAACCGGCAGGTTCATCGCCGACGGCAACACCCGCCCCGGCGGCAAGCTGCCGCTCAACACCAATGGCGGCGGGTTGAGCTACATGCACTCCGGCATGTACGGCATGTACGCGCTGCAGGAGAGCGTCCGGCAGATGCGCGGCATCGCGCCGGCGCAGGTGCCGAATGCGAAGATCTCGGTCTGCCACGGCGTCGGCGGCATGTTCGCGGCGAGTGGCACGATTATCTTTACGAACGAGAAGTGAGCGAGCCGCCCGCCTCTCCCTCTCCCCTTTCTTACGGGGAGAGGGTTGGGGTGAGGGGCTGTTTCCACACATTCGGACTCGCGGAGAGTCCCCCTCACCCGGATCGCCCGCTTACGCGCACGATCCGACCTCTCCCCGCAAGCGGGGCGAGGTAAGCAAGCAACAAGGAGCACCACATGGCAAAATCATTGCAAGACAAAGTCATTATCGTTACCGGTGCGGGCCGCGGCATCGGCCGCGAGATCGCGCTGCTGTGCGCCGCTGAGGGCGCCAAGGTCGTGGTCAACGATCCCGGCGGCGCGGCGGATGGCGCCGGCTCGAGCGCGGCGCCGGCCGAGGAAGTGGTCGAGGAGATCAAGAAGCGCGGCGGCACAGCCGTGGCCAATTTCGAGTCGGTGGCGGAAGCGATCCCGGCCAGCAAGATCGTGAAGACCGCGACCGACGCCTACGGCCGGCTCGACGGCGTCGTCAACAATGCCGGCATTTTGCGCGACATGATCTTCCACAAGATGAGCGTGGAAGCGTTCGAGGCGGTCATCAAGGTGCACCTGATGGGCTCGTTCTACGTCTCGCACGCCGCGGCGCGCATCTACCGCGAGCAGGAGTCAGGCTCGTTCGTGCACTTCACCTCGACCTCCGGCCTGATCGGCAATTACGGCCAGGCCAATTACGCCGCCGCCAAGCTCGGCATCGTCGGCCTGTCGAAGTCGATCGCGCTCGACATGGGCCGCTTCAACGTGCGCTCGAACTGCGTGTCGCCGTTCGCCTGGACCCGCATGATCGGCACCATCCCGACCGAGACCGACGCCGAGAAGGCGCGGGTCGAGAAGATCAAGCAGATGGGCCCGGAGAAGATCGCGCCGGTCTGCGCCTATCTGCTCTCGGACGCCGCCAAGGACGTCACCGGGCAGATCTTTGGCGTGCGCATGAACGAGATCTTCCTGTTCGGCCAGCACCGTCCGGTGCGCTCGGTGCATCGCGGCGAAGGCTGGACGCCCGAGACGATCGCCGAACACGGCATGCCGGCGCTGAAGGGATCGTTCGCCAAGCTCGACCGCTCGGCCGACGTCTTCACCTGGGATCCGATCTGAACTTTGATCTGAACTTGGGATCAGATCTGACGGTTTTATGAAACGTCGCTCCGGCGCGAATGCCGGGGCGGCACACTCTTTGGTTGTTTCATCACAGCGCGCCCGCATTGTGCCAGATTTGCGGGCGCATGATCGTCCCCCCGATAACAAAAAACCTGGGAGGACGTTCGTGACAAATTCGAGCAACATTCAGAAACATCAAGACGACGGCGCGAAGGCGTTCGACCGTCGCACGCTCTTGCGCGGCGCAACCGCGCTTGCTGCAACTGCGCTCGCCGCATCGGATGCTGCAGCGCGCGACTTCGGCCCCAACGCGGAGCCGCAGCGCTATCCCGACCCTGACATTGTCGTGATCGACGACAAGCGCTTCAAGGCCAAGGTCGGCAACACCGCGATCAAGCGGCTCTACACCGGCTGCCTGTGGGCGGAAGGTCCGGCCTGGAACGCGCAGGGCCAATATCTCGTGTGGAGCGACATTCCGGCCAACCGGCAGCTGCGCTATCTCGACGATGACGGCCACATCTCCGAGCAGTTCCACAAGCCGTCGAACGAGGCCAACGGCTCGACCTTCGATTTCGAGGGCCGCCAGATCACCGCCGAGCGCACCCGCCTGGTGCGCTACGAGCACGATGGAACCGTGACGACTTTGGCCGAGAAGGCCAACGACAAGCCGCTCAACGGGCCGAACGACATGGTGGTGCATCCCAACGACAAGTCGATCTGGTTCACCGATCCCGGCTATGGCGCGATCTCGATCTATGAGGGCCAGTTGGCCAAGACCGGCTCGAACCAGCCCTACCAGAAGGAAGCGGTCTATCGCCTCGACGCCACGACCGGCCAGGTCACCAAGGTCGCCGACGAGCCGTTCAAGCCGAACGGCATCGCCTTCAGCCACGACTACAAGAAGGTTTATGTCTGCGACACCGGCATCACGCACTACCCGAACGCGAAGAACATCGTCTGGCAGTACGACCTCAACGGCGACAAGCTCTCCAACCCGCGCACGCTGATCGACATGACGCTGGACGGCAAGTCGGGCTTCCCCGACGGCCTGCGTGTCGACGTCGACGGCAATGTGTGGGTCGGCGCCGGCTGGGTCGGCCCCGGCTATGACGGCGTGCAGATATTTTCGCCAGACGGTGCGCGCATCGGCCAGATCCTGCTGCCGGAGACCTGCGCCAACCTCACCTTCGGCGGCAAGAAGCGCAACCGCCTGTTCATGACCGCGAGCCAGTCGCTGTATGCGGTCTATGTGGAGACCAAGGGCGCGCACATCTGTTGATGCAGTTTCTTCACCTCCCCCTGAAAGGGGGAGGTCGGCGCCTTCAGGCGCCGGGTGGGGGTCAGCCGCATGCACCGCTCTCGCGGAGAGAGACCCCCACCCCGCCCTCCCCCTTTCAGGGGGAGGGAGATCACCCGCTATTCCGCAGCCCCGCCGAAATGCCGTTGATCGTGATCTGGATTCCGCGCAGAATCTGGTCATCCGGGTTCTGCGCGCGGTACTCCTTGAGCAGCTCCACCTGCACGTGGTTGAGCGGATCCATATAGGGGAAGCGGTTGCGGATGCCGCGCTCCAGCAGCGGGTTACCCTGCAGCAGCCGGTCATGGCCCATGATGTCGAGCAGCGTCTCGATCGACAGGTGCCATTCGCGGCGGATCCGGCCGAAGATCTTTTCGCGCAAGGTCACGTCGGGCACCAGTTCGGCATAGCGCGAGGCGATCGCGATCGAGCTCTTCGCCAGCACCATGTCCATGTTTGACAGCAGCGTGCGGAAGAACGGCCATTCCCTGTAGAGTTCCTGCAGGAACGGCATGCCCTGCTCCGGATGCTCGGATATCCAGGTTTCGACCGCTGCGCCAAACCCGTACCAGCCCGGCAGCATTAGCCGGCACTGCGCCCAGGAGAACACCCAGGGAATCGCGCGCAGGTCCTCGATCTCGCGGGTCTTCTTGCGCGAGGCGGGACGGCTGCCGATGTTCAAGGTCGCGATCTCGTTGATCACGGTCGAGCCCCAGAAATAATCGGCAAAGCCTTCGGTCTCGTAGACGAGGCCGCGATAGGCCTTGAAGGCGAGCGCGGAGATTTCCTCCATCGCCTTGAGATATTCCGGGCGCGGCGCGCTCTGCCGCGGCTGCAGCAGGCTGGTTTCCAATGTCGCCGCGGCGAGGATTTCCAGATTGCTGCGGCCGACCTCGGCATTGGAATATTTCGAGGAGATGATCTCACCCTGTTCGGTGATGCGGATCTGGCCGTTCACCGCGCCGCCGGGCTGCGCGATGATCGCATCATAGCTCGGGCCGCCGCCGCGGCCGACCGAACCGCCGCGGCCGTGGAACAGCCGCAACCGCACGCCGTGTCGCTCGAACACCTCGACGAGGCCGATCTCGGCCTTGTAGAGCTCCCAGCCTGAGGTGACGAAGCCGCCGTCCTTGTTGCTGTCGGAATAACCGAGCATCACCTCCTGCACGCTGCCGAGGCTGTCGACCAGCTTGCGATAGTCGTGCAGCGCCAGCATGCGGTCCATGATGGCGCTGGAGGCCTGCAGATCCTCGATGGTCTCGAACAGCGGCACGATATTGATCGCGCTGCGGCCGGACGGGTTGATCAGCCCGACCTCCTTCAAGAGCACCGCGACCTCGAGCATGTCGGACATGCCCTTGCACATCGAGATGATGCATTGCGGGATCACCTCGGCGCCGAATTTTGCGTGCGCCTCGGCGGCGGCACGGAATACGGCGAGCTCGCTCTGGGTCTCCTCCGAATATTTCACGAACGGCGACGCCAGCGGCCGCGCGCTGCGCAGTTCGCCGAGCAGCAGGCTGACGCGCGCCTCTTCGCCGAGCGCGAGATAGGACATTCCCGGCGAGGCGGCATCGAGCAACTCGGCAATGGTGCGCTCGTGCACCGCCGAGTTCTGGCGGATGTCGAGCCGCGCCAGATGGAAGCCGAAGCAATCGACGGCCCGCCGCAGCAGCCGCAGCCGGCCGCGCGCGATCACGCCGGAATTGTTCGCGATCAGCGAGCGGTTCAGCACATCGAGATCGGCCTGGAATTCCCCGACTCTGGCATAGGGCTCGGCCTTGCCGACCGGCGGGCGCGTGGTCTCGACCTCGAGCTTCGCCGCCGTCGCGCTCAGCCTGGCATAGATGCCGGAGACCGCGAGCCGGTACGGTTCGCCGCTGCGGTGCGGCGAGGTGTCGGGCGAACGCTCGGCGAGCGCGCGCAGCTCGTCCGAGACGTCGGCGAGATGCGCCGCCAGCGACAGCTCGGCGCCGAGTGCGTGCAGCTCTTCCAGATAGAAGCTGAGCACCCGGCTCGACTGCAGCCGCAGCGTGCCGCGCATCACGTCGGCGGTGACGAACGGGTTGCCGTCGCGATCGCCGCCGATCCAGCTTCCCATCCGGAGGAACGAGGCGAGCTCGCCGGCCTCGCCGCCCTCCTTGTTGAGGCGGTCCTCCAGCGCGCAATGCAGCCGCGGCACCTCCTGCAGGAAGGTGTAGTCGTAGAACGACAGGCCGTTGCCGACCTCGTCGAGCACGGTCAGCTTGGTCCGGCGCAACAGATTGGTCTGCCATAGCGTCACCACGGCGCGGCGGAGCTGCTCGTCGCTGGCTTCACGCTCCTCCGGCGTCATCTGCAGCCGCTCGCGGCGGTCGAGCAGCTCGGCGATCTCCATCTCGCGGTCCATCGTGCTCTTGCGGCGGACCTCGGTGGGGTGCGCGGTCAGCACCGGGCTGACCAGCGCGCCCTTGAAGAAGCTGCGCAGGTCGGCCGGACTGATGCCGGCCTCACGGGCATGGATAAGCGTCTGCTCCAGCGTGCTCGGCCGCGGCGTCCCGCCGGGGCCACTTCTGCGCATCTGGCGGATGTTGTTCTGGTCCTCGGCGATGTTGGCGAGGTGGGAGAAATAGCTGAAGGCGCGCACGATCTGCAGCGTCTCCGCGATCGACATGCCGTCGAGGATGCCCTCCAGCTCCTGCCGCGCCGCCCTGTCTTCGTCGCGGTGGAACCGGACCGAGGTCTGGCGGATGCGCTCGACCAGGTCGAACACGCCGGCCCCTTCCTGGTCACGCACGGTATCGCCGAGCACGCGTCCGAGCAGGCGGATGTCGTTGCGGAGCCGCGCATCCTCCTCCTGCGCCGCTTTCTCAAGCAGGCTGGCCTCTGCGGCACTCCGGGCGCGGGTGTCGGTCTCGGAAGGCATGGTCTGGGGAGGCATAGGCTGGCTACTCCAGAGGCTTGCCCGGCTCCTCCCAAGTGTGCGCTTTTTTTGCCGCAGCGCAAGATGAACTTGGAGGCGGTGCACACCAACCCTATGGTGCTAGATCCGCCTGCCCGCCCTTTCCCAATACGGATCGCGCAGCCGGCGCTTGAAGATCTTTCCGGAATCCTCGCGCGGCAGGTTGCTCTGGATCTCGATGTGTTTTGGCACCTTGTAGTCGGCGAGCGCGGTCTTCAGCTGGGCCCGGATCGCACCGATGTCGAGCGTCACGCCCGGCTGCGGCTCGATCACCGCCATCAGCGCCTCGCCGAATTCGGCGTCGGGGATGCCGAACACCGCGCAGTCGTGCACGCCGGGGACGGCATGCAGCACCGCCTCGATCTCGGCCGGGTAGATGTTGACGCCGCCCGAGATCACCATGTCGCGCTTGCGGTCGCAGATGAAGACATAGCCGTCCGCGTCGATGTAGCCGACGTCGCCGGAGGTGATGAAGCCCTGGCGGTCGATCTCGGCGCGCTTCTCCGGCTTGTTGTGATAGGTGAAGTCGGGGTTGCCTGATATCCGCGAATAGATCTCGCCGATCTGCCCCTGCGGCACCTCACGGCCGTCATCGCCGATGAAGCGGAGCTCGGCGCCGGGCGAGATCTTTCCGACCGTGCCGGGCTTCTTCAGCGCATCCTCGGAATTGGCGAAGGTCACGGCGCCGGACTCGGTCGAGCCGTAGAATTCGTAGATCACCGGGCCCCACCACTCGATCATCGCGCGCTTGACGTCGGGCGGACATGGCGCCGCGGCATGGATGATGTGGCGCAGCGACGACATGTCGTATTTGCGGCGCACCTCTTCCGGCAGCTTCATCAGGCGAATGAACATGGTCGGCACCATGAAGATGGTGTCGATCCTCTCGCGCTCGATCAGCCGCAGAAATTCCTCAGCATCGAAGCGCGGCATCAGCACCAGCGCACCGCCGAGCTTTCCCGAGCGAAGGCCGAAGGAATTCGGCGCGGAGTGGTAGAGCGGCCCGGGCAGAATTGCGCGCGCGCCGGGTTTCAGGCCGTAGATCATCGCCCGCATCGCCTCCGCATTGGCGGTCTGCGCGGGCGTCGGCGCGAAGCGGCGCACGCCCTTGGGATGGCCCGTGGTGCCGGACGTATAGATCATGTTCTGCGGCTGCGGCACCGCCGGCCCATCATAGCGCGGGAATTGAGCGAGCCAGGGTTCGAAATCGATCGCGAAATCGGGCGTCGCGAGCTGGTCACGATCGATCTTGTAGTTCGCGAGGATTTCCGGCGGCGTCGGCACGCTGAGCACGGTGACGTCGGGCGGGATCGCGCCGCGCAGCGGATGCAGCATGTCGGCATGACCGATCAGGACGCGGCTGCCGGAGTCGGTCAGCACGTAGTTGATCTCTTCCGGCTTGAAGTGCCAGTTGATCGGCACGCCATAGGCGCCGAGCCGCATCGCCGCATAGGCCGCCTCGATGAAGGCGATGTCGTTGCGCATCAGCATGCAGACGCTGTCGCCCGGCTTGACGCCGAGCCTGCTTAGCCCGCTGGCGATGCGGTCGGTGCGCTCGGCGACGGCGCCATGATCGCGCCGGCGCTCGCCGCTGATGATGCCTAGGAAGGGTTTTGGCGTTTCCATTTGTCGTGGTCCGACCTTTCGTCGGTTTCATCGGTCATTCCGGAGCGCACGAAGTGCGACCCGGAATGACAGTCATCACACATCCACAAACTTCGGCGCGCGCTTGTCGAGGTTGGCGCGCACCGACTCGGTCTGGTTCGGACTGCCGATCAGCTTCTGCTGCTCGACCGACTCCGCAAGCAGCGCGGGGCCGGGATCGACCGAGAGATTGTTCAGCATGCGCTTCGCGGCGCGGATCGCATCCGGGCTCTTGCCGGCGATTTCGCGCGCGACCTCGAACGCTGTGGCACGCGGATCGTCGCAGATCCGGGTGGCGAGGCCGTAAGTCTGGGCCTCCTGCGCCGAGAAGATGCGGCCGGTGTAGGTGAGCTCGCGCAGAATATCGTCGCGCACCAGGCTCGCGAGGATCGGCGTGCCCGCCATGTCGGGGACCAGGCCCCACTTGATCTCCATGATCGACATCCGCGCGTCGGGGCTAAGGAAGCGCATGTCGGCGCCGAGCGCGAGCTGGAAGCCGCCGCCAAAGGCAACGCCATGGACCGCGGCGATCACAGGCACCGGCAGCTGACGCCAGCCCCAGACCGCCTGCTGTGCGAAATTGGCCTTGCCGTGGGTGCGTGCCGTGAGGTCGCGGTTCTCGCCGCCCGGCACTCCATTACCGCCCTTTTCCTTCATCGCGGCAAAGCGCCCCATGTCGAGACCGGCGCAGAAGGCGCGACCCTCGCCCGACAGCACCACCACCCGCAGGCCTTTTTCGTTGGAAAGCCGCGCGGTTGCGGCCACCAGCGCCTCGAACATCGCGGCGTCGAGCGCGTTCATCTTGTCGGCCCGCACCAGGCGGACATCGGCGATACCGTCCGAAATCGATATCGAAACCCGATCTTCCATTGAAATCTCCTCCGCTGTTCGTCGTTGGCGCTTTACAGAAAGGCCGTTGTCCGGTTTTAGTCAATCGACCAATTAACACAACCCCGAGGGAGGGAACGATGTTCAGCGACCAGCTTCTCGCCGGACGCCGCATTCTGGTAACCGGAGGCGGCACCGGGCTCGGCAAATCCATGGCGTCGCGCTTCCTGCAGCTCGGGGCCGAGGTCCATATCTGCGGCCGCCGCAAGATCGTCTGCGACGAGACCGCGACCGAACTGATGGCCGAATATGGCGGCCGCGTCGTCAGCCACGGCGTCGATATCCGCAACGCCATGGCGGTCGACGAGATGATCGAGGCGATCTGGACCACCAGCGGTCCGCTCACCGACCTGATCAACAACGCCGCCGGCAATTTCATCTCGCGCTCCGAAGAGCTGTCGCCGCGCGGCTTCGATGCGGTCGCCAACATCGTGATGCACGGCACCTTCTACGTGACGCATGCGGTCGGCCGCCGCTGGATCGCCGGCGGTCACCGCGGCAACGTGGTGTCGATCACGGTGACCTGGGTGCGCAACGGCTCGCCCTATGTGGTGCCGTCGGCGATGAGCAAGTCGGCGATCCACGCCATGACGATGTCGCTCGCGACCGAATGGGGCCGCCACGGCATCCGCCTCAACACCATCGCGCCCGGCGAGATCCCGACCGAGGGCATGAGCAAGCGGATCAAGCCCGGCGACGAGGCCGGCGCGCGCACCAAGGCGCTGAACCCGATGGGCCGTGTCGGCACCATGGAGGAGTTGCAGAACCTCGCCGTGTTCCTGATCTCCGGCGGCTGCGACTGGATCAACGGCGAGACCATCGCGATGGACGGCGCGCAGGCACTGGCGATGGGCGGCAACTTCTACCAGCTGCGCGACTGGAGCGACCAAGACTGGACCAACGCCCGCGAGTCGATCAAGGCGCAGAACGAGAAGGACCGCGCGGCGCGGGGGTGAGGCTACCGCTAGCGCCTCAACCATCGCCGTCGTCCCGGCGAAGGCCGGGACCCATATGTGGACGGCCCCCGTGGCACAAGAGCTTTTTGGTGAGATCGGGTCGCTTGCATCCATATGTCCGGCCTGTTGAGGGCGATCGGATTGATCGCTGGCCAAGATGGTTTGCGCGAAGCGAGCTCCAAACAACCAGGCGGCCTGTTCGCGGCCGATGGGTCCCACGGATTGTCTCGCATCGTTGCTCGATCGATCGCTCCATCTGCTCTTGCAGCTCCGGGTCAGCCGGCGGGCGAGCCCGCCGGCCGGCCAATCTGTCAGGCGGCGACTGTCGGGATCGGGTTTATCCGTGCCGCGTCATAACTTTCCCCCGTCACCATCAGCTTCCAAGCGATGCGGGCCACCTTATTGGCGAACGCCACGGCCGCAAGCTTCGGCGGCTTGCGCTTGATCAGCGCCAGCAGCCAGCGCGAGTGACGGCCTCGCCCATGTCTGGCCTGCTGGATCACCGATGTCGCTCCGATCACCAGCAGGCGGCGCAGGTCTTCGTCGCCGGCCCGGGTGATCTTGCCAAGCCTGGTCTTGCCGGCGGTGGAATGATCCTTCGGCGTGAGGCCGAGCCAGGCCGCAAAGTGACGGCCGGAGCGGAACGCGTGTGGATCGGGCGTCTTCATCACCAGCGCCGTGGCAACGATCGGACCGACCGAGGGGATCTGCGCCAGGCGGCGGCCCGTGGCGTCAGCCCGGTGCCAGGCTATCAGTTTGGCCTCGATCTCCCGCAGCTCAGTCTCGAGCCTGGCATACTCGCGGCCGAGCATGACAAACAGCTCGCGGGCCAGAGTGGGAAGCGTCTCGTCCTGCGCAATCCGCGCCAGCAGCGGCTCGATCTTGTCGGTCCCTTTGGGCGCGATCAGGCCGAACTCCGCCGCATGGCCGCGGATCGTATTGCCAAGCTGGGTACGCCGGGCGATCAATCCATCGCGGACCCCCGTCAGCATCAGCGCCGCCTGCTGCTCGGCGGTCTTGACCGGCACAAAGCGCATGCTCGGCCGGCCCATCGCCTCACACAGCCCTTCCGCATCCCGCCCGTCGTTCTTGTTCCGCATCACGTAGGGCTTCACCAGTTGCGGAGCCATCAGCTTCACCTCATGGCCGAGCTTGCCAAGCTCCCGCGCCCAATGTTGCGAAGCCCCGCAGGCCTCTATCCCGATTGCAGTCGGCGGCAGTTGGGCGAAGAACTCCAATACCTGCCTGCGCGAAAGCCTCTTGCGCAGCACCACGCGTTCCTCGGCATCAACCCCATGCAGCACAAAAATATGCTTCGACGTATCCATGCCAATGCGGATAATCTCTCTCACGGACGGCTCCCTTGTCTGAGATTTGCAACAACCTCATTCTGGCACAACTGATGCCGTAGGGGGCCGTCCACACCATCAACCACCGCTGCCCGCATTGAACAAGACTCGGGCCGCTATCCCGTCTAAGAACCAATTTCGGTGGCTATGGGTCCCGGCTCCCGTGCGCAATCGCGCACTCGGCCGGGACGACGAGAGTGGACGGTTCATGAATTCACGGGTCTGGCAAAACCCTCTGCAAAACCCCTGGCGCTTGCTGCTGGCCATCAACGCCGCCGTGCTGGTCGGGGTGTTCCTGCACAAGATCCAGCTTCGGCCCTTCGTCCCCTACATCCACCTGTTGGTCGACTACCACTACGGCTTCACCAAGCGCGCGCTGATCGGCGCCGTCGTCGCGCTGTTCACCGACAAGGTGCCGGTGTGGCTGGTGTTTGCACTCGCCGGCGCGATCTGGCTGCTGACGTTCGGCCTGTTCGCAAAACTGTTTCGCCGCACGTTTGGTTTCGATGACGCGCAGCTTCCGCTGTTCGTTTTCATCGCGGGATCGCCGTTCTTCCTGAAGAATTTCATGCACACGCTCGGCCATTTCGACATCTATGGCTGCGCGCTGACCATCGTGCTGCTGCTGATCCCGGCGCGTTCGATCGCCTATGTACTCGCGGCCGCGCTGGCCTCGATCGTGCTGATCCTGATCCACCACATCTTCGTCCTGATGTACGTGCCGACGATCGCGGCCATCGTGGTGCTGCGCTTCTATCTCGTGCAGGGCGTGACCCGGCTGAACCTTGCGGCCGGGATCGGCGCGCTTGCCGCGGTCGGCATCCTGTTCCTGGTCGCGCAATTCGCCGGCACCGTGCCGGTGCCCTATGACGAATTCATCCGGCATCTGCAGGGCCGGATGGCCGATCCCTCGCGCACCGACCTGCTGCAGTTCGGCTACATCTGGTACCAGCCGCTGGCGAAGGAGATCGCCGACACCTGGGGGCGCATGCCCTCGAACATCCTGGGCATCCCGGTGTTCGCGCTGCTGATCTGGCTGCACACGCCGCTCTGGCAATACTTCGCGCGGCTGATCGGCGCGCTGGCGAGTGAATTGCACCGCCGGATCGTCGTCGCGGCGCTCGTGATGATCGGCGCCGGCTATCTCATCATGTTCGCGATCGTGTTCGACTATTCGCGCTGGATCTCGAACTGGGCGGTTTGCATGTTCCTGATGCTGCATGCGGTAAAGATGCTGCCTGCATCGAAAGAGGTGTCGATGATCCCGCCGGACGATCGCAACACGAACATCTTCGGCTGGGTCATCACGCTGATCCCGCGCGTCGGCATCGTACGGCCTTTTTAGTTGGAAGCATGATCTCCGCGCAAACGCGTCCCGCGTTTGTCGCGAGGGAAAACCGTTTCACACTTTTCCGGATCACGCTCTAACGCGCCCGCCGGACACGCACATACAGCGCGCCCTCGCCGCCATGGCCGACATGCGCCTCCTCGAAGCCGACGACCAGCGAGCGGAATTCCGGCAGGCTGAGCCATTCCGGCACCTGGCGGCGGAGGACGCCGCGCTCGGTGTCCGGGCTGCCGGCCTTGCCCTTGCCGGTGATGACGAGCACGAAGGTGAGCCCATCATGATGGGCGCGCTGGAGGAAGGCGAACAGCACGCGATGCGCGCGGGTCTGCGTCATGCCGTGCAGATCGAGCCGCGCATCGATCTCCTGCCGGCCGCGCGACAGTTTTGCGCGCTCGCGCCGGCCGATCGGCGCCAGCGGCGGGATTGGCGGCCGCGGCGCCGGCGCAGTCTTGACGGGCGCCGCCGGCTTGACCGGAGCAGGCTTTGCCGCGACGTGGTGGGTAACGGGTTCAGATGCCGGCGCATGCGCCTTCGCGGCACTCGGTTTCTTGCGCAGCGGCTTGACGTGTTTTGCGACGCTCTCCCAGAGCGCGCGCTCTTCCTCGCTCAGCGCACGCTTGCGCCGCGACGGCGCGGAGAGATCGGGGATCGGCGCTGGGCGTTTCATCGGTAGCGGTGATGGCGAGTGCGCCGGTAGCGCCGCTTCTCCTGAACTTGCGGAATATCGGGCCGGGCTGCCGGCAGCGGCACCGGTTCTGCCACAGGTGCGGCCTGTGCGACAGGGGTCGTCCCGACCGGCGGGGCATCCTTCGCGGCGGGATGGCCCTTGGCCGCATTGCCGGCCGTTTCCCTCGCCGGATCCTTTGCAGAATCCTTCGCCGTGCTCCGGGCGACCGTTGCCGTCGGCAGGTCGGCCGATTTCACCGCCGGCTTGTCCTTGTCAGGATCGGTCTGCGGAAACAGTTTTGCGATCTTGGCCGACGGCCGCTCGTCCGGGACCGGCAGCTTGCGGCCGCGCGCCACCGGATCGAGGCCCTTCGGCACCAGCATGACGAACTGCATGTTGTGCCGCAGGCGGCCCGAGACCTTGCCGGCATCGGCGCCGGCGCCGAAATAGAGGTCGGCGCGCGCCGGGCCAACAATCGCCGACCCCGTGTCCTGCGCGATCATCAGCCGGTGGAACGGCGTCTTCGACAGCTCGGATTCGATCGGCAGCTCGCCGGTGATGAAGAACGGCGTGCCGTAGACATGCAGCGCCTTGTCGACCGCGATCGAGCGGCCCGCCGTCAGCGGCACGCCCTGGGCGCCGACCGCCTCGTCCTTGTCCGACAGCGGCACTTCGCGGAAGAACACATAGGCGCGGTTCTGCCGCCGCAGCTCGTTGGCACCGTCGGGGTTGTGCTCCATCCACTCCCGGATCTTCTGCATCGACATCTGATCCTTCGGGATGATGCCGCGGTCGATCAGGATGCGGCCGACCGCCGTATAGGGGTAGCCGTTATGCGCGTCGTAATTGATGCGCAGCGTGGTGCCGTCGTCGAACTTGATCCGGGCCGAGCCCTGGATTTGCGCGAACAGCAAATCGGTCTGGCTCTTCAGCCAGGCGAGCTCCAGCCCGCGGCCGGCGATCGCGCCGTCCTCGATCTGGGCGCGGTC
This sequence comes from Bradyrhizobium ivorense, assembly GCF_900696085.1. Taxonomy (GTDB): domain Bacteria; phylum Pseudomonadota; class Alphaproteobacteria; order Rhizobiales; family Xanthobacteraceae; genus Bradyrhizobium; species Bradyrhizobium ivorense. Next base: position 563,049 of record NZ_CAADFC020000004.1, on the reverse strand, counting down.
GTAATAGGGCACCAGCTTGCGGCGGCCGATCTTGCGATACACCGGCCCGCTGTTGGGCAGGCCGACCGAAGCCTGGGTCTTGCCGCGCACGAACAGATTGGACGGCCGGCGATAGACCGGGACGTTGTAGACGTCGGTCCGCGTCCGCGAGCCGTCGAGCACCGGCTCGTAATAGCCGGTGACGAAACCGGCGTCCTCGCCGAGCCGCGAGATCCGCAGCGGCACAAAATTCTGCTCGAAGAAATCCTTCGCCCTGGCGCGGTCGGAAATCTCCAGCCCCTTGGCGATCCGGCAGGGATCGCGCAGCGAGCCGCCGAGCGCCTTCGCTTCCGCCTGGCCGTGCTGGGCCGCGATCGGCTTGCAGCTGGTCCGGAACGCCTTGTAGGCGGCGAGCTGATCGTCGTCGCTCCAGCCGGGGACATTGGCGAAGGCGAGCGGCTGATACTGGCTGCCGCCGACCTGCAGCGGCAATTCCAGATTGGGATAGGGCAGCGCGCGGCTGTGCTCGTGCCGTGGGGCGGCGTGCCGGGTTCGGTAATGTTGTGCAGCGATCGCCGCCGTGGAGCAGACCACCGCGAGCGCGCAACTCGCGACGGCGAGGCGTCCGTAGCTCAGATGTCTAGTGAGCGCTTCCAGTGCCAACCAGCTTCCAGTTCGGATCGCGGGAAGTCGAGTCGCGGGCGAATGTCCAGACGTCAGTGATGTCGGCGACCTTGTCCGGGCTGCCGTCGACGATCGTGCCCGCCTTGTCGCGGGTGACCGAAATCATCTGCGACACGAAGCGGACGGTCAGCTGCGCCGAACGGTCACGCGTTTCGGCATTGACGATCTCGGCCTTGTCGATCGACACGAACCGCGTCTCGGTCTTCTGCTCGTGCTTCTCGCGATCCTTGATCGCCGTCTCGAAGCTTTCATAGACCTCAGTCGACAACAGATCCTTAAGCGCGCGGCGGTCGCCATTGGCGAAGGCCAGCACGATCATCTCATAGGCGGAACGGGCGCCGGACAGGAAATGCCGCGGATCGAACGAGGAATCCTGGGTGGCCACGGCATCGAGGCCCTGCGCCAGGGCGGTGCCGGGTTCCGCGACCCCCTTCCAGCGATCGGTCGGCTCGACCGGCTCAGTCGGCGCCGCGGCGGTCGGCTGGTCGATCACCGATCCGGGCATCGGAACGACGTTATTGTCCTGGCCGCGCTGCACGACGTTGGGCGCGGCACGATCATAGGGCGGCCGCTCGCTTCCCGTGCGCTGTCCGAGTACGCTGCGCAGGCGCAGGAAGATGAACACAGCCAGCGCCAGGAAGATGATGGTGTAGATATCCACGTCGAATTCGCTTTCTGATCTCTGCCGGCAACCGGCCGGCCGTCCAAACGTTCCCGGTGGGGAACGGCAGAGATTACATCACCGATTAAGTCCGCAGCATGTAGGCACGAAACTATGCTCGGCCAATGGCGCTTTTTGGCACGGGCAAGTGTAGCGGTTTTACCGCCGAGGGGAAACCCGTCCCGTCCAGGAAATCGCGCATCTTCAATAATTTAGGAAGCCGTTAATGGATTGGGCAGAGCTGCGGAGATCCGCCTTGGCCCACCGCTTGTGCCCCTTCGTCGTCCTTGTGGAGCAAGCCGGGCCTATGATAGCCGTTCGCGCGGCATTCGGCATTTCCAACACCTTAGCGCGTGCCGACGGACATCCTGTCATTCGCGCATCGCTTCAGGAGACATTTCATGACCAACGGCAACGGCGCACCTGTCGAACAGGCTCCTCCCCAGCTCAACGTGCTGGCGCAGTACACCAAGGACCTCTCGTTCGAGAACCCGAACGCGCCGGCCTCGCTCGGCCCGCAGCAGCAGCAGCCGGCGATCAACATCCAGATCAACGTCTCCGCCAACAACCTCGCCGAGAACGAGTACGAGGTGGTGTTGTCGATCGAGGGCAAGGCCGAAGGCGGCGGCAAGGTGATGTTCAGCTTCGACCTCGCCTATGCCGGCGTGTTCCGGATCGTCAACGTGCCGAAGGAGAATTTGCACCCGCTGGTCATGATCGAGTGCCCGCGGCTGCTGTTCCCGTTCGCCCGCGAAATCGTCGCAACCGCAGTCCGCGACGGCGGCTTCCCGCCTTTGATGCTGGATCCGGTCGATTTCGTCGGCCTCTACCGCCAGAACATGGAGCGCCAGGCCGCCGCCCAGGCCGCCAGCGGCGCCAAGCCGAGCTGAGCTGATTGGCGTTCCTGAAGCCTAACCCGTCATCCTGAGGCGCGAGCTCTTGCGAGCCTCGAAGGATGAGTCGGCCCGGCTGGTGGCCGTCGACCCTTCGAGGGCCGCTGAAGAAGCGGCCACCTCAGGGTGACGGGGATATATTTTGGCGCGCGGCCTCTCCCACCGTCGTCCCGGCGAAGGACGGGACCGATAACCACCGAAGGTTATTGTTGCGCGACGCTGGGGCCACAGCTTTCTTTAACAACCCAACCCTGTGGTAATGCGTCCCGGCCTTCGCCAGGACGACGGACATGGGGAGGCCGCGCGCCTCGGGATAACCGGTCACGCCGCCGGCGCTGCGGCTGCCGCGGACGGCGGCGGCAGGTAATCGTTCCAGATCGGCTTGTCGCCGAGGGTGGCGACAAAGGCGCGGTGGGCTTCGCGGTCGGCCTCGCTGACCCGTGCCGCCAGCGGGACTTCGCGGTGCCGCCGCGGCATATCGCCGTAGCTGCCGGAGCGGGCATCAGCCGCCTCCGACGCCAGAATGAGCTGCGACTGCCGCGCTCCGATCAGGTCGATATAGACCTCGGCCAGCAATTCGGCGTCGAGCAGCGCGCCGTGCTTGGTGCGGCGAGAATTGTCGATCGCATAGCGCGAGCATAGATCGTCGAGCCGGTTCGACACGCCGGGATGCTTGCGGCGCGCCAGCAGCAGCGTGTCGACCAGACGATCCTTCGGGATCGCCGCCCGCTTGATGCGGTCGAGCTCGGCGTTGATGAAGCTGATGTCGAACGAGGCGTTGTGGATCACCAGCGGCGTGTCGCCGATGAAGGCCAGAAAATCGTCGACCACCTCGGTGAACAGCGGCTTGCTGGCCAGGAACTCGGTCGAGAGCCCGTGCACGGCGAAGGCTTCCGCCGGCATGTCGCGCTCGGGATTGATGTAGACGTGAAAGGTCTGCCCGGTCGGCATGCGGTTGAAAATCTCGATGCAGCCGATTTCGACCAGCCGATCGCCGCGGAGCGGATCGAGGCCGGTGGTTTCGGTATCGAGAACGATTTCACGCATGAGACGACAGGACCCGGAGGCGGGCGAATCACTCGCGCCGCTGCGGCATCTTAACAACCTCGGCCAGAATGTCGCGGATGCGCGCCCGCACCGGGTCGAGTCCGTGCGAGGTATCCACGATGAAATCCGCCCGCTTGCGCTTCTCGGCGTCGGGCATCTGCTTGGCAATGATGGCGTCGAGCTTCGCCGCATCCATGGTGCCGCGCGCCAGCACGCGCTCGCGCTGCAATTCCGGCGAGGTGGTGACGACGACGACGGCATCGACGCGCTTCTCGCCGCCGGTCTCGAACAGCAAGGGGATATCGAGCACGACGACGGGCGCGCCGGCGGCCTCCGCATCGGCAAAGAACTTTTGCCGCGAGGCGCCCAGCATCGGATGCACGATCTGCTCGAGCTGCTTCATCGCCGCGGCATCGTGCACCACGCGCGCCGACAGCTTTGCGCGGTCGACCTTGCCGCCGGCCGTGGTGCCGGGAAACGCCGCCTCGATCGCCGGCGCCGCCTCGCCTTCGTACAGCCGATGCACCTGGGCATCGGCGTCGTACAGCGGAACGCCGGCTTCGACGAACAGCTTTGCGGTGGTGGATTTCCCCATCCCGATCGAGCCGGTCAGTCCAAGGATCAACATCGGATCAACAATCTCTTCGTCCTCTCGCCGGTCAACAGCACTTATACCGCGAGCAATTTCTCGCTGCGCAGGAATGCCAGCAGCGACAATAGCGGCAGGCCGAGAATGGTAAAATGGTCGCCCTCGATGCGCTCGAACAGATGCACGCCAAGGCTCTCTAGCTGATAGGCGCCGACGCTGGTGGTCACCGCGGCGCCGGCCTGGTCGAGATAGGCCTCGATCTCGTTCGCACTGAGCCGGCGCATCGTCATGCGGGCCACGCTCACATCCGTGAAGGGGGTTTTGCCGTCGCGTGCGACTGAGACCGCGGAATGCAGCTCATGGGTCCGGCCGGCCAGCAGGGCCAGTTGCTCGGCGGCCTGGGCCCGGCCCGCCGGCTTGCTGAACAGACGCTCGCCCAGCGCCAGCGTCTGATCGGCACCGACGACATAGTGACCTAACTTTTGTCTCGAGACGAACAGCGCCTTCTCGCGCGCCAATAGCGCGGCGATCTCGCCCGGCGCGGTGAGACCGGAATCGTGCTGCACGGCGCGCTCGTCGATATCGGCCGGCAGCGCCTCGAAATCGAGGCCGGCATTGTCCAGCAGCATTTTTCGCGCGCGGCTCTGCGACGCAAGAATCAGCTTTTGTTGTCCGCGCCAGATGCTCATGAGGCCGCGATCATTCCGGCGGCCGCGCGCGCAAACGGTCATTGTAGAGCTTCATGACCGCAGCCGCCGTCTCCTCGATCGAGCGCCGCGTCACGTCAAGCAGCGCCCAGTTGAATTTCGCGCTCAGGCGGCGCGCGAAGGCGACTTCGTCGGCCACCGCCTGCTTGTCGATATAGGTTTCATTGTCGCGGTCACCCATGGTGAGCAAACGATTTTGCCGAACCTGAATCAGCCGCTCCGGCGTCGCGTGCAGGCTGACCACCAGCGGCTTCTTCAAGGTCTCGAGCTGGTGCGGCAGCGGGATGCCCGGCACCAGCGGCACGTTTGCAGTTCGGATGCCGCGGTTGGCGAGATAGATCGAGGTCGGCGTCTTCGAGGTGCGGGACACGCCGACCAGGACGACGTCGGCCTCCTCGAGACCTTCGACATGCTGGCCGTCGTCATGCATCATGGTGAAATTCAGCGCATCGATGCGGGCAAAATATTCGGCGTTGAGCACGTGCTGCGCGCCGACGCGCCCCGTCGTGGCGGCACCCAGATACGCCTCGAACAACTGCATCACCGGCCCGATGATCGACAGGCTCGGAACGTTGATCTCCCTGCACTTGGCCTCGAGCCGGCCGACCAGATCCTTCTCCAGCAGCGTGAACAGCACGATGCCGGGCGATTCCTCGATCTCGTCGAGCACGCGATCGAGCTGCTTCTGGCTGCGCACCAGCGGATAGACATGCTCGACCGCGGTCACGTTGGCGTATTGCGCGGCGACCGCGCGCGCCACGGTGATCAGCGTCTCGCCGGTCGAATCAGACACCAGATGCAGATGGAAATAGTTGGAGGTGTTGGGCACCAGAACCCCTGTCTATCCTGTGAATCCCTGTGGAGGTCGAGGACGAAAATTGGCGGCTGCCGACCCGCCCCTGAATATCTCGTCCCTTTCTTCACAGCACCTCGACAAAGGATAAGTCGAGGTCATGGCCGCGATGATAGTGGGTAGGTGTGGATTTGTCTCTTCATAAGCTGACCACAGGGACGCGCAAGCAACTGAGTCGAACAACAGATTCCGGATGCCTGTGCCGGCTGGTCGGAATGTTGAGGGATGTGAACAAGCCTGCGGGAACGGCGGGATCGCCTTGCGTGAGTCAAATCCACCGTCACCTAGACTCAAACCTAAGATTCTAAAATTAATAGGTTTAGGAAAGCGGAGCTTGCGGATAAGTATCGGTCCCTCGCTTGAAGAGCTTGGTCAGCAACGCTGAGACCGTCCGAGCTGTTCCCTGAAAGGCAATCGCGCGATGTACGAGTGGATCAAGGCGCTGCACATCATCGCCGTTATCTCCTGGATGGCGGGCATGCTCTATCTGCCGCGGCTGTTCGTCTATCATTGCGAGGCCGAGGCCGGCTCAAAGCAGTCCGAGACCTTCAAGGTCATGGAGCGGCGGCTTTTGAAGGCGATCATCAACCCGGCGATGATCGTGACCTGGCTGGCCGGCCTTTACCTGGTCTGGGACAGACAGTGGTATTTTTACGGATGGTTTCACGCCAAATTTATGCTGGTGTTGATCATGTCCGGTATCCACGGTTTTTTGTCTCGCTGCGTGAAGGACTTTGCCGCCGACCGGAATCAGCGCAGCCAGAAATTCTATCGTATTATCAATGAAGTACCGACGTTACTGATGATCCTGATCGTGATTCTGGTGGTCGTGAAGCCATTCTGAGAGGCTTCTCGATGCTCAAGAAGCATGCTTCAGTCCTTCTTGCGCAGCGGAGACCGATTTTCTATATAGTGATTATCCCACCCCACGCAGGCGGATGGTCGCGCTCCGGTTCTTTTCGAACCGGCGCCGCATCAGGTTTGAAGCCTCATTGGCACTTTCCTGGCTGAGACCTGCGGACCTTCCCTTTGGCGTCCGCTTTTTCCAAAGCCTCGCATCCCTTCCCTACTTACTTCCTCACAGGACGACCCCCATGCGGGAAATCAAACTCCAGGACCTCAAATCGAAAACGCCGGCCGAGCTCGTCTCGTTTGCGGAAGAGAACGGGGTCGAGAATGCCAGCACCATGCGCAAGCAGGAGCTGATGTTTGCCATCCTCAAGCAGCTCGCGATCGCCGAGACCGACATCATCGGTGAAGGCGTCGTCGAGGTTCTGTCCGACGGCTTCGGCTTCCTTCGTTCGCCCGACGCGAACTACCTGCCCGGCCCCGACGACATCTACGTGTCGCCCTCGCAGATCCGCCGCTTCGGCCTGCGCACCGGCGACACCATCGAAGGCCATATCCGCAGCCCGAAAGAAGGCGAACGCTATTTCGCGCTGCTGAAGGTCAACACGCTCAATTTCGAAGATCCCGAGAAGTCGAAGCACAAGGTCAATTTCGACAACCTGACGCCGCTGTTTCCGAATCAGCGCTTCCGCATGGAGCTCGAGGACTCGACCAAGAAAGACCTTTCCGCGCGCGTCATCGATATCGTCGCGCCGATCGGCAAGGGCCAGCGCGCGCTGATCGTGGCGCCGCCGCGCACCGGCAAGACCGTGCTGATGCAGAACATCGCGCACTCCATCACCGCCAATCATCCCGACTGCTATCTGATCGTGCTGTTGATCGACGAGCGTCCGGAAGAAGTCACCGACATGCAGCGCTCGGTGAAGGGCGAGGTGGTGTCGTCGACCTTCGACGAGCCCGCGGTGCGTCACGTCCAGGTCGCCGAGATGGTGATCGAGAAGGCCAAGCGGCTCGTCGAGCACGGCCGCGACGTCGTGATCCTGCTCGATTCGATCACGCGCCTCGGCCGCGCCTACAACACGGTGGTGCCGTCATCCGGCAAGGTGCTGACCGGCGGCGTCGACGCCAACGCGCTGCAGCGCCCGAAGCGCTTCTTCGGCGCGGCGCGCAACATCGAGGAGGGCGGTTCGCTGACCATCATCGCGACCGCGCTGGTCGATACCGGCAGCCGCATGGACGAAGTCATCTTCGAAGAGTTCAAGGGCACCGGTAACTCCGAGCTGATCCTCGACCGCAAGGTCTCGGACAAGCGGACCTTCCCGGCGATCGACATCGCCCGCTCCGGCACCCGCAAGGAGGAGCTGATCACCGATCCGCAGGTGCTGAAGAAGATGTACGTCCTGCGCCGCATCCTCAATCCGATGGGCACCATGGACGCGATCGACTTCCTGCTCGACAAGCTCCGCAATACGAAGAGCAACTCCGAGTTCTTCGATTCCATGAACACCTGAGGCCGGCCGCCTCGGAAGAACAGGGCGCTCCGTTCACGCGGGGCGCCTTTTCTTTTGCGCGTTATGCTGCAGCAAGGGTGCAGCATAGGATGAAGCGGCTTAACGATTCATTTTCTTAATAAGCGGTTGATATAGCTTATTGTTTTCGCGATATGAGATGTTGCGGGCAAGGAATTTCGGTTCCCTGCAACATAATTGCTGCAGGAATGTTGCAGTCTCAAGACGCATATATTGCGATGCAGCATTTCGCTTGATCGCTCACGGATTGAATCGTCATTGCCTTTGTCAGAAGCCGGGAACTAATAGGCGATGCATCCACGCGACCAAACCATCTTTGCACTGTCGTCCGGCCGGCTACCGAGCGCGATCGCCATCGTCAGGGTCTCTGGTCCAATGGCCGAGCAGGTCGTCTCGGGCCTGGCCGGCAAGACTCCAGCTCCACGGATGGCGACCCGGGCGCTGCTGCACGACCAGAATGGTCAGCCGATCGACGACGCCGTCGTCCTCTGGTTTCCGGGTCCGGCAAGTGCGACCGGCGAAGACGTCGCCGAGTTTCATGTCCATGGCGGCCGCGCCGTGCTGGCAACGCTGTTCGGCGCGATCGCGGCATTCAAGAATGTGCGGCCGGCCGAACCCGGCGAGTTCACGCGGCGGGCGTTCGAGAACGGCAAGCTCGACCTGACCGAAGCCGAGGGCCTCGACGATCTGATCCACGCCGACACTGACCGTCAGCGGCGCCAGGCGCTGCGGCAGTTGAAGGGCCTGTTAGGGGATCGCGCGCGCGACTGGCGCGAGCGGGCCATTGCGGCGTCGGCCTTGATCGAGGCCGGCATCGATTTCTCCGACGAGGGCGATGTGCCGGCCGAATTGATCGCGCCGGCGCTGGACAGGATCAGATCGCTGCACGCCGAGATTCAGGGCGTGCTTGCGGCGCAGGGGCAGGGCGAACGGCTGCGCGACGGCGTGGTGGTCGCGATTTCAGGTCCGCCGAATGTCGGCAAATCGACCCTGATCAATCAGCTGGCCCGCCGCGAGGTCGCGATCGTCTCGCCGCACGCCGGCACCACGCGCGACGTGATCGAGGTGCAGCTCGACCTCGATGGCTATCCGGTCACGGTGATCGACACGGCCGGGATTCGCGAGACCGAGGATCCGGTTGAGCAGGAGGGTGTCCGCCGCGCCCGCGCCCGCGCCGCGGAAGCGGACCTCGTGTTGTGGCTGGCCGACAATGCCGATGCCAGGGTTGGGCACGAGGGCACGACGCCGGTCTGGTTGGTGCACAACAAGATCGATCTGGGTCGGCCTTTGGCCGAGCCGGGCGCAGGGGTTCCCGAGTTCAGCATCTCGGCTGTTCGGGGTGACGGCATCCCCGAGCTGATCGCGAGCCTGGTCGGCTTTGCGCACGATTACTTCGGCGCCAGCGAGGGCGGACTGATCATGCGGGTGCGGCAGCGCGAGTTGCTGCAGCAGACGGCCGATGCGCTGAGTCGCAGCGTCGACGTCGTGGGGCAGGGCGAGGAACTTGCCGCCGAGGAACTGCGCTCTGCGGCACTCTCGCTCGGCCGCCTCCTGGGTCGGGTCGATGTCGAGGACATCCTGGACGTGATCTTCCGGGAGTTCTGCGTCGGCAAGTAAGGCTACTTTGCATGGGGTTGTTTTGCGCGAAATGAGTCCATGGGCCGGCGCATTACGTTTCACGTGAAACAAGTCCTTGAAGCTGCCGTCTCTGTTTCACGTGAAACAGCAATGCGAGGGCGGCCATGTTTCACGTGAAACACGCGTCTTCGTTGCAAGGAGCTGGAGGCTCTCCATATCTCCTGATCTGACCAATTTCCCTCCGGTCTGGACGACTCCAACATTCGTTCTTCCGGCATTCATCACTCCGCGATAGAAGTCCGCCATGAATTCCCGGGCAGATACATTTGACGTCATCGTCATCGGCGGCGGCCATGCCGGCTGTGAGGCCGCGAGCGCTTCCGCCCGGATGGGGGCGAAGACCGCCCTGGTCACCCATCGTTTTGCGACCATCGGCGCGATGTCCTGCAATCCCGCCATCGGGGGCCTCGGCAAGGGGCATCTGGTGCGCGAGGTCGACGCCCTGGACGGTCTGATGGGTCGGGTAGCCGACGCCGGCGGCATCCAGTTCCGGATGCTCAACCGCCGCAAGGGTCCGGCGGTGCGCGGACCCCGCGCCCAGGCCGATCGCAAGCTCTATGCCGCCGCCATGCAGGCGGCGATATCGGAGACCGCGAACCTTAGCGTCATCGAGGGTGAGGCGGATGAACTGATCGTTGTCGATGGCCGGGTCACCGGTATTCGCCTGGGGGACGGTCGTCAGCTCGCTGCGGGTGCCATCGTCATCACCACCGGCACCTTCCTGCGGGGCCTGATCCACCTTGGCGAGAAGAACTGGCCCGCAGGCCGGGTCGGCGAGGTGCCGGCCATGGGTCTGTCTGCATCCTTCGAACGGGCCGGTTTTATCCTCGGCCGGCTCAAGACCGGCACCCCGCCGCGGCTCGACGGCACCACGATCGACTGGTCGGCGGTCGAGATGCAGCCCGGGGACGAGCCGCCCGAGCCGTTCTCCGTGATGACCGACCGGATCACGACGCCTCAGATCCAGTGCGGCATCACCCGGACCACGCCGGCCACCCATGAGGTGATCCGGACCAATGTGCACCGCTCGCCGATGTATTCCGGGCAGATCAAGAGCAGTGGCCCTCGCTATTGCCCCTCGATCGAGGACAAGATCGTCCGCTTCGGCGACCGCGACGGCCACCAGATCTTTCTGGAACCGGAAGGGCTCGACGACACCACGGTCTATCCCAACGGCATCTCCACCTCGCTGCCGGAAGAGGTCCAACTCGCGATCCTCGCCAGCATCCCCGGCCTCGAGCGGGTGAAGATGGTGCGTCCGGGCTATGCGATCGAATACGACCATGTCGATCCCCGCGAGCTCGAGCCGACCCTGCAGACCAGGCGTCTTCGCGGGCTGTTCCTGGCCGGCCAGATCAACGGTACCACCGGTTATGAAGAGGCGGCCGGGCAGGGCATTGTCGCCGGGCTGAACGCGGCCCTGGCCGCCAGCGGCACCGATCTGGTCGTCTTCGATCGCGCCGACGGCTATCTCGGCGTCATGATCGACGATCTCGTCACCCGTGGGATCACCGAGCCCTATCGGATGTTCACCTCGCGCGCGGAGTACCGGCTGACCTTGCGGGCCGACAATGCCGATCAGCGGCTGACGGACAAGGGCATCGCCCTCGGATGCGTCGGCGAGGCTCGTGCCGAGCGCCACCGGACCAAGATGGCGGCGCTGGACGCGGCCAAGACGCTGGCGAAGTCGCTGTCGATCACCCCGAACGAGGCCGCAAAGCATGGTCTGGCGCTCAACCGCGACGGCCAGCGTCGCTCGGCGTTCGAGCTGATGGCGTATCCGGAGGTCGAATGGCCAACGGTGCAGGCGATCTGGCCGGAGCTGTCGGCCATTGATCCCGCCATCGCCGTGCATCTCGAGATCGACGCCAAGTACGATGTCTATCTGAAGCGCCAGAGCGCCGACGTCGATGCCTTCCGCCGCGACGAGAGTCTGGCCCTCACCGATGTCGACTATGCCGATGTGCCCGGCCTCTCCAACGAAGCGCGTGCCAAGTTGCAGAAGGCGCAGCCGCGCACCGTCGGGCAGGCCGGCCGGATCGACGGCATGACGCCGGCGGCGCTGGGCATCCTGGCCGCCTATCTCCGGCGCGAAGCGCGGCGGAAGGCGGCGAAGGCGTCCGCGTAGCGTTTCACGTGAAACGGGTAGGCCGATGGCCTATCCGCGTCATTGCGAGGAGCGAAGCGACGAAGCAATCCATCGCTTCCCCGGACGGCACCATGGATTGCTTCGCTTCGCTCGCAATGACGAGCACGACCGGCATCCAAGAGAATGGCTTCATCCGTCCGTACCAAGACCTCTGAGATTTCCGCTGACGACAAGGCAGCGGCTTTGGCCCTCACCCCCATTTCGCGCGAAATCGAAGCTCGCCTCGATCGCTACGTTGCACTCCTGCTCGAGTGGCAGGCCAAGACCAATCTCGTCGCCCCCTCGACCCTGCCGACGCTCTGGACCCGCCACATCGCCGATTCGCTGCAGCTCCTGAGCGTCGCGCCATCGGCAAAATCCTGGGTCGATCTCGGTAGCGGCGGCGGCTTTCCCGGCGTGGTCCTGGCCTGCGCGCTGGCCGAGGTGCCGGGCGCCCGGATCCATCTGGTTGAGCGAATCGCCAAGAAGGCGGCATTCTTGCGCGAGGCGATTCGCGTCACCGGGGCGCCGGGGACTGTGCATCTCGCTGATATCGGGGATACTGTGGATAGAATCCCGGGCCCGATCGATTGCGTCACCGCGCGGGCGCTGGCTCCATTACATCAACTCATCGGCTTCGCGGAGCCGTGGGTCAAAAAGGGCGCCAAAGCGCTGTTTTTGAAGGGCCAAGATGTAGAGGCTGAATTGACCGAAGCCACTAAATATTGGAAAATCGTGCCAGAGCTACATTCCAGCCGGACCGGCGGACAGGGTTGGATCGTCGAACTCGGATCAATCGAGCGGCGCCAGGGGACACCGCAACAGTAAGTGGTATTTTGGTATGACTGTGATGGACGAGATTTCTCAAGAGGATAGGGCGCCCCAGGCGCCGGGCCATCCGCGCATCCTGTCGCTCGCCAACCAAAAGGGCGGCGTCGGCAAGACAACCACGGCAATCAACCTAGGCACCGCACTCGCGGCGATCGGCGAACGGGTTCTGGTCGTCGATCTCGACCCGCAGGGCAACGCCTCGACCGGGCTCGGCATCGACCGCCGCAACCGCAGCTGCTCCACCTACGACGTCCTGATCGGCGAAGCGCCGCTGCGCGATGCCGTGGTGGCGACCGCGGTGCCGCGGCTGCACATCGCGGCCTCCACCATGGACCTCTCCGGCCTCGAGCTCGAGCTCGGCACCACGCCGGGCCGCGCGTTCCGGCTGCGCGATGCGATCGCCGGTCTCAACAACAACGTCTCGCCCGACAACGACTACACCTATGTGCTGATCGACTGCCCGCCGTCGCTCAACCTGCTCACCGTCAATGCGATGGCGGCGTCGGACGCGATCCTGGTGCCGCTGCAGTGCGAGTTCTTCGCGCTCGAAGGTCTGTCGCAATTGCTGCAGACCGTGGAGCAGGTGCGCTCGACGCTCAACCCGAGTCTGTCGATCCATGGCATCGTGCTGACCATGTTCGACTCGCGCAACAACCTGTCCAACCAGGTCGTCGCCGACGTGCGGCAGTTCATGGGCGCCAAGGTCTACAACACCATGATTCCGCGCAACGTGCGCATCTCGGAGGCGCCGTCCTACGGCAAGCCGGTGCTGGTCTACGACCTCAAATGCGTCGGCAGCGAAGCCTACCTCAAGCTCGCCACCGAAGTGATCCAGCGCGAGCGCGAGCTGCGCACGCATTGATGGTGCGTCGGATGGGTGGAGCGCGGCGATACCCATCACGACACGCAACGAGCGCGATGGGTTTCGTTGCGCTTGACCCATCCTACAATTCTGAAATTCAAGTCCGGAGTACTGCGCGTGAATCCAAGGGAGCTCGCAACAATGGCCGATGAAGCGCGTTCGCGACTGGGGCGCGGGCTGGCAAGCCTGATCGGAGATGTCGGCGGCGAGGCGGCGCATGTCGAGCGGCCGCGCAATCAGCGCAAGGTGCCGATCGAATTTTTGAAGGCCAATCCGCGCAACCCGCGCCGCAGCTTTGCCGATACCGAGCTCGGCGAGCTCGCCGACTCGATCAAGCAGCGCGGCGTGATCCAGCCGATCGTGGTGCGCGCGATCAAGGGCGTGCAGGACCGCTATGAGATCATCGCCGGCGAACGCCGCTGGCGCGCCTCGCAGCTCGCCGGCCTGCACGAAGTGCCGATCGTGCCGGTCGAGGTCAGCGATTCCGATGCGCTCGAGATCATGATCATCGAGAACGTCCAGCGCGAAGATCTCAACGCGATGGAGGAGGCGCAGGGCTATCACGCGCTGGCCGACGAGTTCAAACGCAGCCCGGAAGAGATCGCAAAGATCGTCGGCAAGAGCCGCAGCCATGTCGCCAACATGATGCGGCTGACCAAGCTGCCGAACGAGGTGCAGGCGCTGATTGCCAAGGGCGATCTGTCCGCCGGCCACGCCCGCGCGCTGATCGGCGTGCCGGATCCGCTCGCCGCGGCGAAGCGCATCGTCGCCGAAGGCCTCAACGTCCGCCAGGCCGAGGCGCTGGCGCATGAGGAGGGCGTGCCGGAGCGCAAGCCGCAGAAGCCGCGCGCAGCCGCGGCCAAAGTCAGCAAGGATGCCGACACGCTGGCGCTGGAGAAGCGGGTCAGCGATGCGCTCGGCCTCACCGTCACCGTCAGCCACCGCGATCCCGGCGGCACCGTGCAGATCAGCTACCGCAACCTCGAGCAGCTCGACGAGGTGGTGCGGCGGCTGGAGGGCGGTTAGCCCTTCGATCTCACTCCACGTCATTGCGAGCGAAGCGAAGCAATCCATCCTTCAGCATATGCGGAGCGATGGATTGCTTCGCTGCGCTCGCAATGACGGCGCTGCAATACCGCGTTCTATCCCCGCCGCTTCGCGTTCGCCGCGATCGAGAGCAGCGCGCGCTGTCCGATCACGGCGGCGAGCGAGGCCTGCTTGCGCATGTCGAGCGCGGCGGTCGCAAGCTGATCGATGATGACCACCAGACGCGGCGCGCTGAAATTGCGCAGCGCGATTTCGACCGCGGCCTTGCGGGAAAAATGCAGCCGCGGGAAGCTGCCTTCGAGCACCGCGGACGCCGGCGTGCCTTCGGCAATTGCCAGCGCCGATTTGTGCAGCCACGCCGCCTGGCGCTGCGCGGCCGAGATGATCACGCCGGGATAGGTGCCGGCGACCATCGCCTTTGCAAACTCGCTCTCGACCAGCGCGGCGTTGCCGGCAAAGGCGCCGTCGACGATCGGATCGAGTTTTAGCTCGGAGGCGTCGGAGACCACGGTCATCACGTCGTCGAGCGTGATCTCGCCTTGGCCGTGGGCGAACAGCGCGAGCTTGCGCAGCTCGTTGCGCGAGGCCTGGCGGTCGCCGCCGAGCAGCGACATCAGCACCGCGCGCGCGTCCGCCGCCAGCCTGAGATTGGAGACGCGCAGCTCGTCCTCGATCAGTTTGGTGAGATCGCGCTCGGTGTCGGGATAGCAGCCGATCGCGACCGCATTCTTGGCCCGCTCGCAGATCTTGCGCAGCGGCGATTCCGGGCGCAGCTCGCCGGCCTCAATCACGATGCGGCAATCCTTCAAAGCGGGCGTCTCGGTCAGCGTCTCGACGCCGCTCGAAAAATTGCGCGAGCCGGCGCGGACGCGGATGGCGCGGCGGCCGCCGAACAGCGGCACCGTCATCGCTTCATCGACCAGCCGCGACGGTTCGGCCGCGAGCTCGTCGCCATCGAGCCGGACCAGTGAGAACGGATCGTTGGGATCGTCGACCGCGGAGGCCATCAGCGCGTCGGCGCGCTCGCGCACCAGGCCGGCGTCCGGTCCGTAGAGCAGGATGATCGGGCGACCGGCGTCGGGCCGGGCGAGGTAGCTGTCGATCTCTTTTCCGCGCAGCGCGACCATCTATCCCCAAAATCGTCATTCCGGGGCGCGCGACGCGCGAACCCGGAATCTCGCGCTATCATCTCCAGATTCCGGGTTCATGCTTCGCATGCCCCGGAATGACGGAGTCGCGTCAAGTCCCGGTGGCGAAGAACGAGGCGAGCCGGGTCTGGATGTTGTCAGCGATCTCCTGCGCGGCGCGATCCTCGGCGTCGCGGAAAGCGCGGGCGCGGGCGAAGCGCTGGTAGGAGCCCGGCAGATCATAGGACACCCGCGAGAAGGTGGTGCCGGTCATCACCGACTTGTTCGACGCGATCTCGACCAGGTTGAACTGCGCGTCGACCGAGTAGTTCTCGCTGGTCGGCAGCCCGGTGTTGGTGTCGACCATCAGCGAGGAGCGGCCGGAGCTGAACCGCAGCACCAGCTTGTGGGTCGGCGGCATGCCGGTGGCGGTGCCGTAGAGCTTGAAGGCGAGCGCGTTGCGGATCTCGACGCCGACCCGCGCCTCGCGCGAGGCGTTCGCCTTGTCGACCGGCGGGATCTCGATGCCCATCAGCTTCTCGCGCAGGCCGGGGGTGCCGTCGGTGCGCTCGGCATACATCGGCTGGAAGCAGCCGGCCGTCAGCGCGGCCAAGGCGGCCACGGCCACAAGCCGGGCGGCAATCCTGATGCTAGCCGACAACATTGACGATCCTCATGGGCACTACGATCACCTTGCGGACGGCCTTGCCGCCCAGGGCGACTTTTACCGTATCGAGCGCCAAAACGGCAGCCTCTATATCCGCATTTTGGGCGGCCCGTGGCACGGTAACATCACCCCGCTTTTTACCGTTGACCTGGACGACCAGGGTCACGCTGTCTTCGACCAGCAAATCACGTTCGATTTGGGGCCAATCGGCCTCCGAAACCAGCCCGTTCTGGCCCAAAACGCCCCAGCACTCTTCGGCCAGATGCGGCATCATCGGCGAGAAAAGTTGAACGAGGATGACGGCGGCCTCCTTGACGGCCCAGGCGACGTCGGGGGCCGGCTTGTCGCCTTTGCCCAGCACCTCGGCCAGCGCATTGGCGAATTCGCGGATATGGGCGAGGCAGACGTTGAAGTGCAGCCGCTCGATGCCGCCGGACACCTTGTCCAGCGCGCCATGGGCGGCCTTGCGCAGCGCCAAGGCCTCGGGCCCGAACGTCGCCGGCCGGGTCGCTGGCGCCGCCTTGGCAATCTCGGCCGATTCGTTGACCAGCCGCCACAGCCGCTGCACGAAGCGCGAGGCGCCCTGCACCCGCTCGTCGCTCCAGATCACGTCGCGATCCGGCGGCGAGTCCGACAGCATGAACCAGCGCGCGACGTCGGCGCCGTAGCTCGCGATGATGTCGTCGGGGTCGACCGTGTTCTTCTTCGACTTCGACATCTTCTCGATCGGGCCGATCTCGACCTCCTCGCTGGTCTCCATCAGCACCGCGCGGCGGCCGTTGCCGTCGATCTCGATCTTCACCTCGGCCGGCGTGACGAAGCTGCCGTCGGCCTTCTGATAGGTCTCGTGCACCACCATGCCCTGGGTGAACATGCCGGCGAACGGCTCGGTCATGTCGACATGGCCGGTCGCCTTCATCGCGCGGGTGAAGAAGCGGCTGTACAGCAGATGCAGGATCGCGTGCTCGACGCCGCCGATATACTGATCGACCGGCATCATCCGGTTGATGACCGCGGGCGTGGTCGGCGCGGTTGCGTTCCAGGGATCGGTGAAGCGCGCAAAGTACCATGACGAGTCGACGAAGGTGTCCATGGTGTCGGTTTCGCGCACCGCCTTGCCGCCGCATTGCGGACAGGTGACGTGCTTCCAGGTCGGATGATGGTCGAGCGCGTTGCCCGGCTTGTCGAAGGTTACGTCTTCCGGCAGCACCACGGGCAGGTCGGCGTCGGGCACCGGCACCACGTCGCACTTCGGACAGTGGATCACCGGAATCGGGCAGCCCCAATAGCGCTGGCGCGAAATGCCCCAGTCGCGCAGGCGGAAATTCACCTGACGCTCGCCGACCGGGGCATTGCCGCGCACCTCGCTCTCGAGACGTTTGGCGACTTCTTCCTTGGCCTGCTCGATGGTCATGCCGTCAAGGAAGCGCGAATTGATGATGCGGCCATCGCCGTCATAGGCGGTGTCGGTGATGACAAACGTCTTCGGGTCCTGGCCTTCAGGACACACGACGGGCGTGTTGCCGAGATTGTACTTGTTGACGAAATCGAGGTCGCGCTGGTCGTGCGCCGGGCAGCCGAAGATCGCACCGGTGCCGTATTCGATCAGCACGAAGTTCGCGACATAGACCGGCAGCTTCCAGTTCGGATCGAACGGATGCACCGCCTTGATGCCGGTATCAAAGCCCTGCTTCTCGGCGGTGTCGATAATCTCCTGCGCGGTGCCGATCTTCTTGATGTCGGCGATGAACTCGGCAAGATCAGGGTTCTTCGCGGCAGCCGCCTGCGCCAGCGGATGATCCGCCGAGATCGCCATGAACTTTGCGCCGAACAGCGTGTCCGGCCGCGTCGTGAAGATTTTCAGCTCGCTCTCGCCGTCCGGCGTCGTCGCCGGATCCAGCGCGAAGCGGATCAAGAGGCCCTCCGAGCGGCCGATCCAGTTGCGCTGCATCAGCCGCACCTTGTCGGGCCAGCGGTCCAGCCCGTCGAGCGCGTCCAAGAGCTCCTGCGAGTACTTCGTGATCTTGAAGACCCACTGGCTCATTTCGCGTTGTTCGACAACGGCGCCCGAGCGCCAGCCGCGGCCGTCGATCACCTGCTCGTTGGCGAGCACGGTCATGTCGACCGGGTCCCAGTTCAGCTTGCGCTTCTCGCGCTCGGCGAGGCCGGCGCGCAGCATGTCCAGAAACATCTTCTGCTGATGCTTGTAGTAGCTCGGGTCGCAGGTCGCGAATTCGCGTGACCAGTCGAGCGACAGCCCGATCGACCGGAGCTGCTTCTTCATCGCGGCGATGTTGTCGTAGGTCCAGGCCTTCGGCGCCACCTTGCGCTCGATCGCGGCGTTCTCCGCCGGCAGGCCGAATGCGTCCCAGCCCATCGGGTGCAGCACGTTGAAACCCTTGGCCCGCATGTAGCGCGCCAGCACGTCGCCCAGCGTGTAGTTGCGGACATGCCCGATATGGATGCGCCCGGACGGATAGGGAAACATCTCGAGCACGTAGTATTTCGGCCGCGTGTCGTCGTTCTTGGAGGCGAAGATCGCCTTGTCATCCCACAGGCGTTGCCAGCGGGGTTCGGATTCACGGGCGTTGTAGCGTTCGGAGGTCATGAAATCGCAGAGCTTTTGGGTGGTTTTCTGGTCCGGGCAAAGGACGGCGGACTAGGCCATGAAAACGCCCATGGGGTCAACGGTTTGGGGGGCCCAAAGGCCGCACCCACGGGCGTAGCGGCCCTGCCGCCGCCGCAGGGCGGCCCGGAGACGCCCGTCGGGCGCTCGGAACCACCCTCACCGTCGTCCTGGCGAAAAGCCAGGACGACGGCGAGAACAGAAGCCGCTAGCTCGCCAGCGCCATCCCAGCTTCGTCGAGCCGCTGCACAAATCCGTGCTCGACCACCGCATTCCGCCCGCCGCGCTTGGCGGCATAGAGCGCGGCGTCCGCCGCTTCGATCAGGTCGCCGGGGGTGTGGACGTCGTTCGGCCTGGTGCTGGCGACGCCGACGCTGACGGTGACGATGCCGTGGCCGGAGGTGCAATGGGGCACGGCGAGGCCGAGGATGGCGGTGCGCACGGTCTCGCCGATCGCGAGCGCATGCGGCGCATCGGTGTTGGGCAGCAGCAGACAGAATTCCTCGCCGCCGTAGCGACCGGCAAAGCCCATGGTGTCGGCGGCGATGCCGGCCAGCGTTGCGCCGATCCGGGTCAGGCAGGCGTCGCCTTCGGGATGGCCATAGGTGTCGTTGTAGAGCTTGAAGTGATCGACATCGATCATCAGCAGCGACAGTGCGCAGTCATATTGCTGCGCCTTCATCCACTCGAAATCGAGCCGGCTCTGGAAGCCGCGGCGATTGGCAAGGCCGGACAGCGCATCGATCGAGGCCATCACGGTGAGACGGTCGTTGGAGGCGACGAGCTCGCGCTCGCGCTGGCTGAGCTGCGCCGCCATCGCGTTGAAGGCGCGCGCCAGCGGCACGAATTCCGCGGGCAGTTTCTGCTTGGCGACACGCGCCGACCAGTCGCCCTCGCCGAAGCGGCGCGCCATGCCGGTCATCAGACCGATCGGATGGATCACCAGCCGCTCGGCGCCGACGAGGGCGCCCAGCAACACGAACAGGCAGACGAAGCCGAGCTGCAGATAGGCGGTGCGGATCTCGCGGTTGATCGCCGCCGTCACCTTGGCTTCGTCCATGCTGACGATCAGCCGCGATTGCGTGCCGGCGATACGGGCAAAGCTCAGCGTGCGCTGCGCGCCGTCGGCCGCCGTGAACGACACCGAGCCCGACGGCTCGTCGTAGCTCAACGCCTTCTCCGCGATCGCCGCCATCAGCGGGATGGTATCGAGCGAGTGGCCGATCAGGCTCGCATGGTCCTTTGGCGCGGCGATCACGACGCCGGTACTGTCGACCAGCACCGCCGACATCCCCGGCTGGCCGCCGAGATTGCCCATGATCTGCGACAGCCAGTCGATGTTGATGCCGGCGACGACCACGGCGTCCTGTTCCGGATTGATCGCAGCGACCGGATAGGCCGCCATCATCATCGGACGGCCGTTGGTCTTGCCGAACAGATAGTCGCTGAAGACGAAGCCGCGGGTGTCCTGCGCCTTCTTGAAATAGTCGCGGTCGCTGAGGTCGAGCCCGACCTGAACGTTGAGGGTGGAACATTGCACCAGCCCATCCCGCGACACGAACATGATGCTGCGGATCCACGGCAGAACCGTCGGCAGGCTGGCGCGCAGCAGCTCGCAGCTCCGCGCGACTCCGCCGGAAGCCCGGATATAGGCGGCCGATTTCAGCATGGTTTCGACCGACGACACCACCTCGCGCTGGGTTTCGGCGGCGTGGCGGGTCAGATTGGCGTAACCATCCGCGGCCTGCGCGATCTGCGTGGCGCGGGAATTCTCCAGCGTGCGGACGCGGTCGAGCATCAGCGGCGCGACCAGCATCACGGCAAGCAGGGCCAGCCGGGCACGAATGCCCAGAAGCTTCTTGAGTTTGACCCGGTTGCGGTTGAAAGTTACGCCCGACATTCTCGTCCTTGCCCCGTGCGCCAAGGTAGAATGAAGGGCTTCAAAAAGCCTTTCCCGAATTTGGTAAAATTCGACCCAAGCCCACCATCTGTCAGAGAACGGCACAAGCATGACGCAAAGCCAAACCACGCCGTTATCGGCTGATTCACCACACGGCCTCGCCGCCGTGGCGCAGGAGATCGCGCGCGCCTGCAAGGAAGCGCGGCGCGACCCCGCATCGGTGACGCTGATCGCGGTGTCGAAGACCTTCGCCGCCGATGCAATTTTGCCGATAATCGGCGCCGGACAGCGCGTATTCGGCGAAAATCGCGTGCAGGAGGCCAAGGGCAAATGGCCGGCGTTAACGCAGGATCATCCCGGCTTGAAGCTGCACCTGATCGGGCCGCTGCAATCGAACAAGGCGAAAGAGGCGGTGGCGCTGTTCGACGCGATCCATTCGGTCGACCGCGCCAGCATTTGCGAAGCGTTAGCCAAGGAAATCAAATCTCAGGGCAAGCAGCCGGAATTGTTCGTCCAGATCAACACCGGCGAGGAGCCGCAGAAGGCCGGCGTCGCACCGCAGGACGCCGATACCTTCATCGCGGCGTGTCGCGAGAAGTATGGCCTCGCGATTTCCGGACTGATGTGCATCCCGCCGGTCGACCAGGCCCCGGCCCCGCATTTCGCACTCTGCGCAAAAATTGCCGCGCGCAACGGCTTGAAGAATCTGTCGATGGGCATGAGCGCGGATTTCGCCACCGCGATCCAGATGGGCGCGACGCATGTGCGCGTCGGCTCGGCGATCTTCGGCACGCGGACGGCGCCGCACGCTTAGCCGTTATTCCTGGCTCATGCACCGCTATTCGTCCCGTCATCCTGAGGTGCGAGCCTCTTCGGCGAGCCTCGAAGGATCGACGGCCACCAGCCGGGCCGATTCATCCTTCGAGGCTCGCCCAGCAGCGCAATTGCGCTGCAAGGCTCGCACCTCAGGATGACGGTGTTGGTTTGGTTGTCGTCTTATCCGAACTTCACCGACACCTTGCCGAGCACGCCGAAATCCACGGCGAACGTGTCGCCCGCCGCGATTGGCAGCGGCGGGTGGCAGGTGCCTGTGGTGACGACCTCGCCGGCGCGCAGCGTGAGGCCGAGGCCGCGCAGCTCATTGGCGCACCAGGCGAGTGCGACACGGGGATCACCGAGCACGTTCTTGCCATGGCCGATAGTGCGCTCGCCGCGCAGCGTGATCGTCGGGCGCTCCTCGACCAGATCCATGGCGCGCCAGTCGGCGGATGTCGCGGGCCCAAGCACGAACAGATGCGCGCAGGCATTGTCGGCGATCAGCTGCGCTTCGCCTGCGGCGGTGAAGTCGGCGAAGCGCGAGTCCGGGATCTCGATCGCCGGATGCAGCGTGGCGACGGCGTCGAGCACCTCCTGCACGCTGTAGGGTGTCGCGCGCGGCGGTAGGTCGCGCGCCATGCGGAAGCAGAATTCCGGCTCGCCGACACGCATCTCGTTGCCGGCCATCGAGGCAGTGCCGCCATCAGCGATCACGGTTTCGGCAAGAATGCGCCCGGCCAGCGGTCCCGCGACATTGATGTGCTTCTGCCCGGCCGTGCTGGTCGCGGCGATCTTCCAGCCGAACAGCTTTTCGCGCGAGGTTTTTTCCAGCGCCGCCTGCACCGCATAGCCCTCGGCGCGATCACGCGGCCGGATCGCCGCGTCGAGTGCGCCGAGCTTTGTGCCCGCGCGCCAGTGCGCGTTGAGGATTTTTGCGGCGGCCGCGATCTGGTTGTCGTCGAGCATTTCGAATTCCCAATTTACCCGATGACAATCCTGGTCCGCGGGCTCATCCGCCGCAACAGGCGCAGCATCGACGCTTTGGTCATCGAGACGCAGCCCGCGGTCGGCGCGAAATTCGGCCGCGCCAGATGCAGGAACACGGCGCTGCCGCGGCCGGCGACGCGCGGCGCGGCGTTGTGGTCGATCTCGACGATGAAGTCGTAGAGGTGATCGGCACGCGTCAGGCGGTCGCCGGCCTGCTCCGCGCCGAGCCGGATCGGCTGGTTGTAGTGGCGATCGGCGGGGTCCTCGCACCAGGCG
Source organism: Bradyrhizobium ivorense (assembly GCF_900696085.1). Taxonomy (GTDB): domain Bacteria; phylum Pseudomonadota; class Alphaproteobacteria; order Rhizobiales; family Xanthobacteraceae; genus Bradyrhizobium; species Bradyrhizobium ivorense. The sequence continues at coordinate 540,353 of NZ_CAADFC020000004.1, read as the reverse complement.
TCGTCGAGCCGGATCGGCCGCGTCGGCAGGAAGGTTTTGGGCCGCTGGTGACGGTCGGCACGCCACCACAGACGCAGCGGATGGTAGATGCCGCGCGGCGTACCGCCGTCGCCTTCGCGCTTGTTGGCGAGGATGCCGCCGCGCCCGAGCGCCACCGGCACGGTCCAGCCGCCGGCCGAAAGCCAGCCCCGCCGCGGGTCGCCGGCGGCGCGCTGCACGTGCACGCTAGAGAGCAGATGATCACGTCTTTCTGTCATATAAGTGATTGAAATAGCTGGTCTTCCTTTAAGAATCGTTCCAAATCGAACTTGCCTCGAAAGCCCCATTTGCACTATTCCCGCGGTATTACAGGACATTCACCTCCTGCCCGCTGATTCTGGGGTAAACTGCGTCGCCTTGTGAATCGGTAACAATCGCCTACCTGAGAGCATATCTAGCCCAAGTCCGGCTGGACCAGCTCAGGTCACGTCTAGACCACGTTACGGCCATAAGCGCTCGCTTCTGACCGCCCCGCCCCGAAGGATTGTACCTATGGCCAATGCCCGCAAGATCTTGATCGTGGATGACGATACCGATCTGCGCGATACGCTGGTCGAGCAGCTCTCGCTGCACGAAGAATTCGAAGCCTCCGCTGTCGATACCGGCGCCAAGGGCGCCAGCGCCGCCAAAGCCAACTCTCCCGATCTCGTTCTGATGGATGTCGGCCTGCCCGACACCGACGGCCGCGAAGTGGTCCGCAGCTTGCGCAAGGGCGGCTTCAAGGCCCCGATCATCATGCTGACCGGCCACGACACTGATTCCGACACGATTCTCGGTCTGGAAAGCGGTGCCAACGACTATGTGGCCAAGCCGTTCCGCTTCGCCGTGCTGCTCGCCCGGATCCGGGCGCAGCTGCGCCAGCACGAGGCCAGCGAGGACGCGGTGTTCTCGGTCGGCCCCTACTCGTTCCGGCCCGGCTCCAAGATGCTGACCGGTCCCAATGCCCGGAAGGTGCGGCTGACCGAGAAGGAAACCGCGATCCTGCGCTTCCTCTACCGTGCCGGCCAGCTGCCGGTGTCGCGCGAGACCCTGCTCCAGGAGGTCTGGGGCTACAATTCCGGTGTCACCACCCACACGCTTGAAACCCACATCTACCGCCTCCGCCAGAAGATCGAGAAGGACGCCGCCAACCCGGAAATCCTGGTCACGGAAGCCGGTGGCTACAAGCTGGTGCCGTGATACGCTTTGCGCTCAACGATTCGTGAAATCGAGGCGCACCCCCCGGTCACCGGCCCTGAATGTCGATCGATGATGACGTAGCCCTGCTCGAGCGGGTCCCGACGATGCGTCTGTTGGGCGAGAGCTCCCTGCGCATGCTGGCGATCGGCTCCGAGCAACGCGACTTCAATACCGGCGACGTGCTGTTCCGCGCCGGCGACGACGCCGATGCCGGCTATGTCGTGCAGCGCGGTACCTTTCGGGTCGAGGAAGGCGGCGCCGAGATCGTCGCGGCGCCCGGCGCGCTGATCGGCGAGCTCGCACTGATCGTCGCGATGAAGCGGCCGTCCACGGCGATCGCGCTGGAGCGCGCCTCCGTCATCCGCGTCGCGCGCTCTCTCTTTCAGCGCGTGCTGGAAAGCGATCCCGCCGCCGCCCGCCGCCTGCGCGATGAAATGGCGATGCGGACCAGCCAGCTCGCCAGCGATATTTTGATGGCGGGCGCCAAGCTGAGTACATAGCCGGCGCCATCCCGGCGAAAGCTCTCTGATCCGTCATCCTGAGGTGCGAGCTCTTGCGAGCCTCGAAGGATGAATCGGCCACCAGCGGGGCCGTCGACCCTTCGAGGCTCGCAAGAGCTCGCACCTCAGGGTGACGGGTTGGTTAGCTCAACTTGCTCGGTGTCATCACCCGCGCATGCGGGTGATCCAGTATTCCAGAGGCAGTGGTGAATGAACCGAGAGGCCGCGGCGTACTGGATCGCCCGGTCCATGTGCGCAATTGCGCACAGGCCGGGCGATGACAGCGGTGGGTGAGGACAAAGCTTCACACCCTCTCAGGGTGACGGATCACGGGCCTGGTTCGGCGAGACCAGTCACACCTCCAGCACCGCCGTCACCGGCACGTGGTCCGACGGGCGATCCCAGCTGCGGGCGTCGCGGGTGATCTTGAAGTCGCTGACAGAATCCTTCAGCGCGCGCGACACCCAGATGTGATCGAGCCGGCGGCCGCGGTCACCGACTGTCCAGTCGGCGGCGCGGTAGCTCCACCAGGTGTAGACCTTTTCCGACATCGGAATGCGCTCGCGCGCGATGTCGAACCATTCGCCATGCGCTTGCGCTGCGAGCAGCTTTTCGGTCTCGACCGGCGTGTGCGAGACCACCTTCAACAGCTGCTTGTGCGACCACACGTCGTTCTCGTGCGGCGCGACGTTGAGGTCGCCGACCAGGATGTGGCGGTCGTCGCCGCGCGGATGCAGCGGCTCGCAAGCTTTCATCTCGTCGAGGAATTGCAGCTTGTGCTCGAACTTCGGATTGAGCGCGGGATCGGGGATGTCGCCGCCGGCCGGCACGTAGAAATTATGCAGCACCAGCGGCTTTGCCAGCTGCGCCTTCTCGCCGAACGAGACCGAGACATGCCGTGAATCGAGCTTGTCGCAGAACGTCCTGATGTCGGTGCTCTCGAACGGCAACCGCGAGACGATGGCGACGCCGTGATAGCCCTTCTGCCCGTTCAGCGCGACATGCTCATAGCCGAGCCGCTTGAAACGCTTCAGCGGAAACGCATCGTCGATGCATTTGGTCTCCTGCAGACAGAGTACGTCCGGTCGCGCCGCCTTGATGAATTTGGCGACGATATCGATGCGCAGGCGCACCGAATTGATGTTCCAGGTGGTGACGGAGAACCGCATGAGAGCTGCGTCTTAGCACGGTTCTCGCTGCGGCCGAGGCCTTGTCCACAAGCGGGATCTCACCTCGCCCGCTTGCGAGGGAGAAGACGAGGCTACCCCGGCGAGCTGCCCGGATAGGTCGTGAAATCGATCTTGAACAGCGCCGGATCGGGCTTCTGGTTGACGTCGAGATTGTAGACCGCAACCGTGGTGTCGTAGCCCTGCGGATCGGTGACGGTCCACTGCTTGAGCTTGCCGTCCTTAGCACCGACCATCAGCAGGAAGCGGCTGGTGCCGACCAGCGCCTGCTTCTCCTCGATGGTGATGCTGACGAAGACGTCGTCGGCGGTGACGCTGATGACGTTGGTGTCCTTCATCAGGTCGATGCGGTCCGACAGCAGATAGCGCAGCGGGGTCTGCGACAGCGGATAGATGTCCTGGGTGGCGAGCCGGCGGTCGCGCACCGCCACCGACGAGCCGTCGGCGATGATCTCGATCGGGCTCGGCTCCTCATATTCGAAGCGCACCTTGCCGGGCTTCTGGATGTAGAAATCGCCCTTGGTCTTGGTGCCGTCGGGGCCGACCTGGACGAAATTGCCGACCATGGTCTGCAGCGACGACAGATAGGCCGAGACCTTGGCGGCCTGCGCCTTCTGGTTGGCGTCGAAGGTCTGGAAGATGTTGGCGGGCACGTTGCGCCGCGGATCGGGGATCACCGGGTTCGGCGGTGCCTGGGTGGCGCCCGTCGTCGTCGGGCCCTTGTCCTTATCCTTGTCCTGCGCATTGCTCTGGGCGCCGGCGTCCTTGGCCTTCGGCGCCGCTTTGGGCGCCGGCGCGGGCTTTTGCGGCGCCGGCGCGTTCTGCGCGGTGGCAGCACCGGCGATCGCAGCGGAGACGAGGAGAGCCAGCGCGGTGCGCGTGCCGCGGTGAGTGAGGTGTTTTGCCATCAGATATGTCAGTCTCTGTTCGACGCTCGTCCCGCTTGCCCGACTTTATCCCGCCTCTTCCGAGGGAGATATGGTTTTTCCGTGATGATCGCCCCCGGTCAGAACTGGCCTTCTTCCTCGCCGACTAGGATTTCGCGCTTTCCGGCGTGATTGGCCGGGCCGACGATACCTTCCAGTTCCATCCGCTCCATCAGCGAGGCGGCGCGGTTATAACCGATTTGCAGCCGGCGCTGAATGTAGGAGGTCGAGGCCTTGCGGTCGCGCTTGACGATCGCAACCGCCTGCGTGAACAGATCGCCGCCGCCGTCGCCGCCCATGCCTGTGGCGTCGAACACCGCGCCGTCCTCGCCCTCCGCGGGTTCTTCCGCGGTGACCGCCTCGAGATATTCCGGCGCGCCTTGCGTCTTGAGATGACGCACCACCTTCTCGACTTCTTCATCCGACGCGAACGGGCCGTGCACGCGGCTGATGCGGCCGCCGCCGGCCATATAGAGCATGTCGCCCTGGCCAAGCAGCTGCTCGGCGCCCATCTCGCCCAGAATGGTGCGGCTGTCGATCTTCGACGTGACCTGGAAGGCAATGCGGGTCGGGAAGTTCGCCTTGATCGTGCCGGTGATGACGTCGACCGACGGACGTTGCGTCGCGAGGATCACGTGCAGGCCCGCGGCGCGCGCCATCTGCGCGAGACGCTGCACCGCGCCTTCGATGTCCTTGCCGGCGACCATCATGAGGTCGGCCATCTCGTCGACGATGATGACGATGTAGGGCAGCGGATCGAGGTCGAGCTTCTCTTCCTCGTAGATCGCCTTGCCGGTCTCCTTGTCGAAGCCGGTGTGCACGGTCCGCGTCAGCTCCTCGCCCTTGGTCTTGGCTTCGACCAGGCGCTGGTTGTAGCCGTCGATGTTGCGGACGCCGAGCTTGGCCATCTTCTTGTAGCGCTCTTCCATCTCGCGCACCGCCCACTTCAGCGCCACCACCGCCTTCTTCGGATCGGTGACGACGGGCGTCAGCAGATGGGGAATGCCGTCATAGACGGAGAGTTCGAGCATCTTCGGGTCGACCATGATCAGGCGGCACTGATCCGGGCGCAGCCGGTAGACCAGGCTGAGGATCATGGTGTTGATCGCGACCGATTTGCCGGAGCCGGTGGTGCCGGCGATCAGCATGTGCGGCGTGCGCGCGAGATCGATGATGACAGGGTCGCCGCCGATGGTCTTGCCGAGGCACAACGGCAGTTTTGCAACCGACTCGGTGCTCTCCTTGGCGACCAGGAGCTCGCGCAGATAAACCTTCTCGCGATGCGCGTTCGGCAGCTCGATGCCGATCGCATTGCGGCCGGCGACGACGGCGACGCGGGCCGACAGCGCGCTCATCGAGCGGGCGATGTCGTCGGACAGGCCGATGACGCGCGACGATTTGATGCCAGGCGCCGGCTCGAGCTCGTACAGCGTCACCACAGGACCGGGATTGGCTTTGACGATCTCGCCGCGCACGCCGAAATCCTGCAGCACGCCCTCCAGCGCGCGCGAATTGGCTTCCAGCTCGGCCTTGCTCAGCGGCTGGCGGTCGCTGGCCTTCGGCGCCGTGAGCACGGAGACGGACGGCAGCTCGAACTTGTCCGAATTCCTTTTCTTCGGCTTCGGCTCGGCTTTCTTGCGCGGGGCGCGGGCAGCGGGAGCTTCCTCGTCCTCGTCCTCGTCTTCCTCATCGTCGCCGCCGTGGTCGAAGGCTTCGTCTTCGTCCTGGTCGTGTCCGGCGGGCGCGATCGAGGGCGCGGCGCGGCCGCTGCCGCCGATATTCGGTTCCTGGCGCTCGAAGGCGCCGGCGCGACCCTGCGAGGCGCTCGATACCAGCGATTTGTAGGCGGTGGTGAACAGCCAGCCGAGCCGCGCCTTGGCGCTCATCAGCGCATGGAACAGCCAGCCCAGCGAGACCGAGCTGCGGTCCTCGTCCTCCTCGACGAACGGCTCGTCGTCATCGGCGATCGGCGTCAGCTCGTCATCCTGCTCTTTGGCACCCCAGCCGCAGGCGAACAGGAAGCACGGCACCATTGCGACAAACAGGATCAGGCCGAGCACGACGCGGTAGATGAAGCCGGGCGGACCGAATGCCACCGCCGGCGCGCGCAGCAGCGCATCGCCGACCACGCCGCCGAGCCCGGTCGGCAGCGGCCAGGCGGTGTTGTGCGGCCAGCAGCTGGCAAAGCCCGCCGCGATCACGGTGGTGAGGATCCAGCAGCCGAGCCGTAGCGCTTCGCGGTCGAACGGCCGGTGCGTCAGCATCCGCCAGCCCCACACCGCGACCGGCAGCACCAGCATGATCGCGCCGAGCCCGAGGATCTGCATCAAGAGATCCGCGCCGATCGCACCGGGATAGCCGACCACATTGCGGATCGCGCGCGAGGTGGCGTGGCTCAGCGAAGGGTCCTGCACCGACCAGGTCATCAGCGCCGCCGCGACCACGCCCGACAGCGCGATCAGGCCGAGCCCGGTCAATTCGCGCAGCCGCCGCGCCAGCGCCTCGCGCATGGAGTGCGGCAGATGGCCGACCAGGGGAATGACTCGTTCGATCGCAGGCATACTCAATCTTCGCGCTTTGCGATTAACCCAGGGTTTCGACCAGGCGGTGCAACGCCTCCGCCGTGGATTCACTGTCGGAGACCAGCGCAAGGCGGATGTAGCCCGCGCCCGGATTGGAACCGTCGTTCTGCTGGCGCGCCAAATAGCTGCCGGGAATTACCCGCACGCCGGCGTCGCGATAGAGCTGCACCGTCACCGCCTCGTCGCCGCCGCGATCGGAGACATCGAGCCAGACGCAGAAGCCTCCGGCCGGTCGCTTGAAGCCGTAGCGGTTGCCGAGAATCTGGTCGGCGAAATCGAACTTGATGCGATAGAGCCGGCGGTTCTCCTCGACATGCGCCTCGTCGCCGTAGGCGGCGACCGCGACATGCTGCAGCGGCACCGGTACCTGCGGCGCCGCGACGTTACGCAGCTCGAGGAATGCGGCCAAAAACTTTTTGTCGCCGGCGGCGAAGCCGACGCGCATGCCTGGCAGGTTCGAGCGCTTCGACAGTGATTGGAACACGACCACATTGGCGAAGTCGGGCCCGGCGCATTCCAGCATGCTGCCCGGCGCCTCGCGGGTATAGATCTCCGAGTAGCACTCGTCGCTCAAGATGATGAAGCCGTAACGGTCGGCGAGCTCCTTCAGCCGCATGAAGTAGGCGCGCGAGGCGACCGAGCCCTGCGGGTTCGCCGGCGAGGCGATGAAGAACGCGACGGTGCGCGCCCAGGTCGCCTCGTCGATCGAATCGAGGTCGGGCAGAAAACCGTTGGCGAGCGTGGTCGGCAGATAGATCTGCTCGCAGCCGGCGGCGCGGGTGCCGGCGCCATAGGCCGGGTAGAATGGGTTCGGCATCAGGATCGCCGGCCGTCCCTTGCGCGGACTGACGTAACGGGCGGCCGTGATCGCGGCAAAGAACAGCCCCTCGCGGCTGCCGTTCAGCACGAGCACCTCGCTCTCCGGATCGACCGCCCGGGGCAGCCGGAACCGGCTCGACAGCCAGGCCGCGGCGGCACGGCGGAACGGCTCGATGCCCTTGGCCATCGGATAGCGGCCGAACTCGGCGGTATGCTTCGCCAGCACCGGTCCGACGAACTCCGGCACCGGGTGCTGCGGCTCGCCGACTGATAGCGTAATCAAGGGCTTAGCCGGCTGGTAGGGTGCCAGCAGCTCGGTGGTCCGCACGAATGGGGAACGCTCGGCCTGGCCGGATGCGACATTGCCGGCGCCCTGCGCCACGCCGGATGAGGCGGTCATTGCCATGTTTGAAGCGCCAGCACTTTCACTGCGGTCGGGGGTGGAGGGGGGCCGACCGTAAACCGATCAAGTCACCATAGATAGGGCGAGGTTAAGACGCGATTAACCATCGGCGCCCGGTCCGAACTGCGGAGAAGCCTGCCCGCATGATAGCAGCGCGGGCCCCGGAAAAATTGTACTGAGACATGATTTTTCGCCGCGCTATCAGAGCGCTCATCATCACGCCGGAGCGCGAAGTCCTGCTGATGCGGCCTCCCACGACTCGTAATGCCCGGGCTTGACCCGGGCATCCATCAATCGGGAAAGAATCTTGCGAAGCGGGATGGATGGCCGGGTCAAGCCCGGCCATGACAAGCGCTCGCCTACCGCGCCGGCAGCTTCTCGAAGGCCGGCTTGCCGTCGGGCACGTGGTGGAAGGTCTGCTTGTCGCAGGTGTAGATCGTCATCTGCGGGCTGAACACCGAGGGGTCGTCGAAGGTGCCGACCTTGAGGATGGTGGCGGGCAGACCGGGTACCTTGGTCACCAAATGCGTGCCGCATTCCGGGCAGAATTCGCGGGTGACCGCACGCTCGAGGTCCTTGCGGGTGAACTGCTTGGGCTCGCTTGCGGTGTATTTGAAGCCGGTGGTCGGCATCGCCATGAACATATTCGGCCCGCCGCCGGTGATGTACTGGCACTCGCGGCACAGACACTGCGCCGCCATCATCGGCTCGCCCTCGGCCTCATAGCGCACCTTGCCGCAATAGCATCCGCCTTCGAGCTTCATGACGTCCTCCCGATTGTTGTTGGTCTGACCGTATCATTCCACGGTGGCACGTTATTCTGACAATTTTTTCTCAAGCGCGGGGAAAAAGAAAGGGGCTCCAACTTGCGCTGGAGCCCCTCAACGGTCCGGGCATTGCCGGGTATGTGCCCGGGCCGTAGTTCTGGGAGCGGCCGCTTGGGGAGGCCGCCCCCCGGGAGAACTCACATGTTGTAGGCGCGCTCGGTGTGCTCGGTGATGTCGAGGCCTTCACGCTCGGTCTCGACATTGGCGCGCAGGCCGACGATCACGTCGACGACCTTGTAGAGGATCGCCGAGCCGATGCCCGACCACACCAGCGTGGTGCCGACGCCCCAGCACTGCGAAACCATCTGGGTCACGAGGTCGTAGTCGGCGACCTTCGGCGGGATCGCGGTGTAGTCGATGATGCCCGCGCCGCCGAGCGCCGGGTTGACCAGGATGCCGGTGCCGAGCGCGCCGACGATGCCGCCGACGCAGTGGACGCCGAACACGTCGAGCGAGTCGTCATAGCCGAGCGCGTTCTTCACTACGGTGCAGAAGAACAGGCACACCACGCCGACCACGAGGCCGAGCACGATGGCGCCCATCGGACCGGCGTAGCCGGCCGCCGGCGTCACCGCGACGAGGCCCGCGACCGCGCCCGAGAGCGCGCCGAGCAGCGAGGGATGGCCCTTGATGATCCACTCCGCGAACATCCAGGCCAGCGCCGCCGCGGCCGTGGCCACGAAGGAGTTGGTCATGGCGAGCGCAGCGCCGCCATTGGCTTCGAGGTTGGAGCCGGCGTTGAAGCCGAACCAGCCGACCCAGAGCAGCGAGGCGCCGATCATGGTCATGGTCAGCGAGTGCGGAGCCATCAGCTCCTTGCCGTAGCCGGTGCGCTTGCCGATCAGCAGCGCGCCGACGAGACCGGCGATGCCCGCGTTGATGTGCACCACGGTGCCGCCGGCGAAGTCGATCGCGCCCTTCTTGAAGATCCAGCCGGCGTCGGCGTTGATCTCGTCGAGCTTGGCCTGCGCCGCGGTCTTGGCCGCGCCGTCAGCCGCAGCGGCGAGCGCCTTGGCGGCATCCTGGATCGCGTCCGGGCCCGGCCAGTACCAGACCATGTGCGCGATCGGGAAGTAGATCAGGGTCACCCAGAGCGGGATGAACAGCGCCACCGCCGCGAACTTCATGCGCTCGGCGAAGGCGCCGACGATGAGGGCCGGGGTGATCGCCGCGAAGGTCATCTGGAAGCAGACATAGACCAGCTCCGAGATGTTGGCGTCGACCGAGAAGGTCGCCGCCTTCGAGTCGGTGGTGATCCCCATCATGAAGGCCTTGGAGAAGCCGCCGATGAAGTCGGACCCGCCGGTGAAGGCGAGGCTGTAGCCGTAGAGGGCCCAGAGCACGGTGACGAGGCAGACGGTGTAGAACACCTGCGCCAGCACCGAGAGCATGTTCTTGGAGCGGACCAGACCGCCGTAGAACAGCGCGAGGCCCGGGATGGTCATCAGCAGCACCAGCACCGTCGAGGTCAGCATCCAGGCGTTGTCGCCCTTGTTGACGGTTGGCTCGGCGTAGGCGGCGGTCGCGGCAAACAGGCCGACTGCAAGTGCCGCCAGTCCCGCGCCGTAGGGACGCTTGAACGTCATGTTATTTTACTCCTGAGGTCTTGTAAGGTTTGAGCGCGAAATCAGAGGGCCGCGGCATCAGCCTCGCCGGTGCGGATGCGCACGGCGTGTTCGAGGCTGATGACGAAGATCTTGCCGTCGCCGATCTGCCCGGTCTTGGCGGCAGCGGTGATGGCGTCGATGGTCTTGTCGACCTGATCGGAGGCGACTGCGACCTCGATCTTGATCTTGGGCAGGAAGCTCACGGCATATTCGGCGCCGCGATAGATTTCCGTGTGCCCCTTCTGACGGCCGTAACCTTTGACTTCCGTCACCGTGAGACCGTGAACGCCAATGGCGGTCAGGGCGTCACGGACCTCTTCGAGCTTGAATGGCTTAATGATCGCCATAACAATTTTCATGAGTCCTATCCCCGCTTGGACCCGATGCGGACACCGGGAAGTTTGCGACTGAGAACCACCACGCGGAGGACATCCACAACGCGGGCACAGCCGGGACCCCTAGAATCAAATGCCGTGCCAGTCGGCGGGACTTCGCTAACGGTTTATGAATCCGGTTCTTTTCCCGCTTTGCGGGAGGGAGGCGACCCTGCGCTATTCCGTCGCGCCTAAAACTTAATCAGGCCTGTCTAAAACGCAGGCATGGCCTACTCCGGACATAATTGTGCCCAGAGCGGCGGCAGGGTGGCGGTAGCCGGATAGCGTGAATTACTGCAGCGCCTCGCCGTGCTGTGAGATGTCGAGCCCCTCGAGCTCCTGCTGCGCCGAGACCCGCAGCGGCACGAAGGCGCTGACCAGTTTGAGCAGCACGAAGGTGACGCCGCCGCACCAGATGAAGGTGACCGCCACGCCGTAGAGCTGGATCACGAGCTGCTTCGGGTTGCCCTCGAGCAGGCCGGCGGTGCCGCCGATCGCGGAGGCCGCGAACACGCCGGCGAGCAGCGTGCCGGTCAGGCCGCCGATGCCGTGCACGCCGAACACGTCGAGCGAGTCGTCATATTTGAAGCGGTGCTTCAGCCAGGTGCAGGCCCAGTAGCAGACGAGGCCAGCGATGATGCCGATGACGACGCCGTGCCACGGCGCGACGTAGCCGGAGGCCGGCGTGATGGTGCCGAGGCCAGCGACCGCGCCCGAGATCATGCCGAGTACCGACGGCTTGCGGCGCGTTGCCCATTCCATCGCGCCCCAGGTCAGCGCGCCGGCGCAGGCCGACAGATGCGTGGCGGTGATCGCCATCACCGCGCGCGAATTGGCCCCGTACGCCGAACCGCCGTTGAAGCCGAACCAGCCGACCCAGAGCAGGCCGGTGCCCATCACCGCGAGCGACAGATCGAATGGCGCCAGGTTCTCGCTGCCATAGCCGTGGCGGTTGCCCATCACCTTGGCCGCGACCAGGCCGCTGATGCCGGCAGACAAATGCACGACGAGGCCACCGGCGAAATCGAGCACGCCGGCCTGCGCGAGGAAGCCGCCGCCCCACACCCAGTGCGCCAGCGGCACATAGGCGAACACGAACCAGCCGATCGAGAACAGCACATAGGCGGAGAACCGCATGCGGTCGGCAACCGAGCCCGCGACCAGCGCCACCGTGATGATCGCAAAGGTCATCTGGTAGAGCATGAACAGCGCTTCGGGGATGGTCTTGGCCGCCGGATTGATGCTGTCCATCGTCATCCCTGCGAGAAACCAGCGGTCGAGCCCGCCGAGCCAGGCGCCATCGCCGACGAAGCTCAGCGAATAGCCGAAGGTGACCCAGAGGATCGAGACGATGGCGACCGCGGCAAGGCTCTGCGCCATCGTCGCCAGCACGTTCTTTTTGCGCACCATGCCGGAGTAGAACAGCGCCAGCCCCGGGATCGTCATCATCAGCACCAGCGCGGTGGCGACGATCATCCAGGCGGTGTCGGCGCCGTTGATGCCGGGATTGGCCGCCGACGCGCCGGCTGAATCTTGCGCGAAGGCAGGCGTGCCCAGCGCCAGCAGAATTGCAGCATTGATCGGCGCAGCTGCGATCGCTGCGCGAAGAGCCCGTGCCCCCATCATCATTCCCCGGCGGTCGTCGTTGTTTGGATGCGCCGGCGTCGTTGCCGGCGGTGATCTCGATTGGAAAGTTACAGCGCGTCGCGGTCGGTCTCGCCGGTGCGGATGCGCAGAGCGTGGTCGATCGGCGTGACGAAGATCTTGCCGTCGCCGATCTGGCCGGTGCGGGCATGCTGGGTGATGACGGCAACCGCCTTTTCGGCGAGGTCGGTATCGACCGCGATCTCGATCCTGAGCTTGGGCAGGAAGTTCACGACATATTCGGCGCCGCGATAGATCTCGGTGTGACCCTTCTGGCGGCCGTAGCCCTTCACCTCGGTCACCGTCATGCCGTGGACGCCGATCGCAGTCAGCGCCTGGCGCACCTCGTCAAGCTTGAACGGTTTGATGATCGCGACGACGAGTTTCATGGTGAGGCCTTCATTCCCTTGAGGTTTTTCGCAACCCGCAGCAGTGGACGGAGCGGCACGTGCCGTCTTGTGGAGCGGCAAGTTGCCGCCCCCTCGCGGCTGGCGTTCTGCGTCCACCAAATCTGGCAGCTTTCTGGGCAAATGGCACAAAAAAGTTGCAACATGAAGCGGAAAACATACGCAGCCGGTGAGCTCGCTCACTATACGGAACGATTACCCTCGGCCAGAATGTGGCTTTTCCACCCGGTCAGCGGCTCCCCGCTGGCTTGTTTCGCCACCGCGTTCCCCGCGCGCGCCCCGAGGAAACAAAAATGTCGAACCGAAACTGGTTTTATGCATCCGAAGGCCAGCAGAAGGGTCCCCTGCCGGAGGGCCAGCTGCGCGACCTCATCAGCCGCGGCATGGTGCGGGCCGATACGCTGGTGTGGACCGAAGGCATGTCCGGTTGGCAGAAGGCGGGCGAAATTCCCGGCCTCGTTCCCGGCGCGGGCGCGCCACCGGCGTTTCCGCAAGCAGGCGGGGCGCCGCAGGTCGCGGCCTCCGGCAGCTACACCGGCGGGGCGCTGTCGGCCGACTTCCCGATCTGGGGCCTGTTCGGACGCAGCCTGCTGCTGTTCATCGGCCAGATTTTCGTCATTCCGGCGCCGTGGACGGCGACCGCCCTGTACCGCTTCGCGATTCCCCACATCCGCGTCCCGGGCCGGCCGAATCTCGAATTCACCGGACAACCGCTCGACATCTGGTACGTCTTCATCGTGTTGGGTCTGTTGACCTATGCCGGGGTCGCCGACAGCAACATCGTCACGCTGCTCTCCCTGGTGCTGCAGGCTTTCCTCGGCTGGATGATCGTCCGCTGGATCGCCAGCCGTCTCAGCTCGAACGGCCAGGAGCTGCCGATCGCGTTCAAGGGCAGCCCGGCGGTCTATATCGGCTGGTATGTGTTGATGGTGATCTCATCGATCACGATCATCGGCTGGGCCTGGGTGATGACGGCCTGGATGCGCTGGATCTGCCGCAACATCGAAGGCACGCGTCGCGAGGTCACCTTCAACGCGTCGGGGCTCGAGGTGCTGTGGCGAACCATCGTGTTCGCGATCGGTTGCGCGTTCCTGATCCCGATTCCCTGGGTGCTGCGCTGGTACGCCAACTGGTACATCTCGCAATTCGCGCTGGTCGAGCGTCAGTCCGGCTTCGTCGCCGTCTAGCTCATTGTTTGAGCATGATCTCCGCGCAAACGCGTACCGCGTTTGTCGCGAGGGAAAACCGCTTCACACTTTTCCGGATCATGCTCTACCGTCGTTCGCGCACCGAGCCTTCTTGCGCGACCGACGCCACCAGCGTGCCGTCCGGCTTGAAGATCAAGCCGCGGGTCAGCCCGCGGCCGGATTGCGCGCTCGGCGAATCCTGCACGTAGAGCAGCCATTCATCGGCGCGGAACGGGCGGTGAAACCACATCGCATGGTCGAGGCTCGCCGGCATCATGCGCCGGTCGAACAGCGTGCGGCCGTAGCGCGCCATCACCGCGTCGAGCAGCGAGAAATCCGAGGCATAGGCGAGCGCGCACAGATGCAGCGCGGGATCGTCGGGCAATTTTGCCGCGGTGCGGATCCAGACATGGATGCGGCCGTCGTCGATCTTCTGGCCGAAATAGCGGCCGAGCTCGACCGGGCGCAGCTCGATCGGCCGGTCGCTCTCGTAGTAGCGGCGGATGAACTCCGGCATTTCCTTGAATATCGGCTGCTTCGACACTTCCTCGGCCGTCAGCTTCTCCGGCGGCGGCACGTCGGGCATCTTGTCCTGATGGTTGAAGTTGCTCTCCTCGTCGGCGTGGAACGAGACCATGATCGAAAAGATCGCGTTGCCGTGCTGGATCGCGGTGACGCGGCGGGTGGTGTAGCTCTTGCCGTCGCGCAGCCGCTCGACCTGGTAGATGATCGGGATCTGCGGATCGCCCGGCAGGATGAAATAGCAATGGATCGAATGCGGCAGCCGGCCCTCGACGGTGCGGCACGCCGCCACCATCGCCTGCCCGATCACCTGGCCGCCGAACACGCGCTGCCAGCTGGTCTTCGGGCTGTTGCCGCGGAACAAATTCACCTCGAGCTGCTCGAGATCGAGGATGGACAGCAGGTCGATCAGGCTTTTGGACATGGATAGCTTTCGGTGTCTTGGCCCGTCATTCCGGGGCGCGCGAAGCGTGAAGAATCTCGAGATTCCGGGTTCGATGCTATCGCATCGCCCCGGAATGACCGCGTTGGGCTTGTTTCTGGCACCTGTTTCGCCCAGCTATTATCAGGTAGCAAGCACAGTCTGAGGGCGCCACGCGCGTAAAGGAACGGCATGCCGGCACAGCGAAGTATTGTCATCTGCGGGGGCGCATTTGCCGGGCTGGCGCTGGCGGTGGCGCTGCGCCAGGGGCTCGGGCCCGACGTCGGCGTGATCGTGGCCGATCCGGCGCTGAGCCAGCGGCCAAGCCGCGACCCGCGCGCGACCGCGATCGTGGCGGCCTGCCGGCGGCTGTTCGAGACGCTCGGGGTCTGGGGCCAGGTCGCGCCGACCGCTCAACCGATCACCGACATGGTGGTGACCGACTCCAAGCTGGAGGACGCCACGCGTCCGGTGTTCCTGACCTTCGCCGGCAATGTCGAGCCCGGCGAGCCGTTCGCGCATATGGTCGAGAACCGCTATCTGATCGATGCGCTCGCCGCGCGCGCCGAGGCCGAGGGCGTCGAGCTGCGCGCCACCGCGGTGTCGGGCTTCGATGCGCGCCCCGACGGCGTCAGCATCACCTTGGCGGACGGCACCGTGATCGACGCGAGCCTCCTGGTCGCCGCCGACGGCGCGCGCTCAAGATTGCGCGAGCGCGCCGGCATCGCCACCCATGGCTGGGACTACGATCAATCCGGCATCGTCGTCACCGTCGGCCATGAGCGCGCGCACAACGGCCGCGCCGAGGAGCATTTCCTGCCCGCGGGCCCGTTCGCGATCCTGCCGCTGACCGGCAACCGCTCGTCGCTGGTGTGGACCGAGACGCGCAAGGACGCCGCGCGCATCACGGCGCTGACTGACGAGGACTTCCATGCCGAGCTCGAGCAGCGCTTCGGTCTGCATCTCGGCGAGATCAAGGCGCTCGACAAACCGCGCGCGTTTCCGCTCGGCTATTTCGTCGCGCGCTCCTTCATCGCCGAGCGGATGGCGCTGATCGGCGACGCCGCGCATGTGATCCATCCGATCGCAGGGCAGGGGTTGAACCTGGGCCTGAAGGATGTCGCCGCGCTGGCCGAAGTCGTGGTCGACGCGGCGCGGCTCGGCATGGATCTCGGCCAGGCCGACGTGCTCGAGCGCTACCAGCGCTGGCGCCGCTTCGACACCATGGCGATGGGCGTCGCCACCAACTCGCTGAACTTCCTGTTCTCCAACGAATCGACCCTGCTGCGCACCGTGCGCGATATCGGCCTCGGTCTCGTCGATCGCACGCCGCCGCTGAAGGAGATGTTCATCCGTCAGGCCGCGGGATTGTCAGGCGAGGTGCCGCGGCTGCTGAAGGGCGAGGCGCTGTAGCTCTTGTAGCCCGGATGCAGCGAAGCGCAATCCGGGACAGACTTTCCGCGGTGAGACTTTCCCGGATTTCGCTTCGCTTCATCCGGGCTGCGGGTTTTCCCTCAATCGATCTTTCTTGCCTCTTCCGGCAGCATGATCGGGATGCCGTCGCGGATCGGATAGGCGAGCTTGGCGGAGCGCGAGATCAGCTCCTGCCGCGCCGCGTCGAATTCCAGCGGGCCCTTGGTGATCGGGCACACCAGAATTTCCAGCAGCTTTGGGTCGGCGGTGCTTTCGAGATGGTCGGTCGTGGAATTCATTGCGGTCTCCGGCTGGTCCTTTGAAGTGCGCATGATCTTGTTCGGAAAACCGCTTCGCACTTTTCCGGATCAGGCTTGATCTAGCACACCCAATCGGCACGAGTCATGACGGCGCGCGGGCCATCCGCAGCAGCTCGTCGAGCGCGGCCTGCTGCCGCGCCTTCGGCCCGGTCTGGTCCGACAGCGCGTAGCCGACGAACGCCCAGTAGAAGATCTGCGCGCGGCCGCGCGCCACCTCGTCGGCAAATCCGGCATGCCGCAGCAGGGTCTCGATATAGCCGATCCGGCGCTGGTCGACCGCGAGCACCGTGGCGCGCGCCTCCGGATCGACGGTTGCCCAGCTGCGCACCGCACGTTCCAGCAGCAGCCGCGCCGAGAACGTGCGGCGCAGCAGCAGCGCCAGCGCGTCCTCGCCGCTCGGAACCGTCTCGAGCTCGGCGATCACCTGCTCGGCGCTGACCTCGCGCCAGTGCTTGAGGATCGCCGCGCGGTAAGCGCCGATATCGGCAAAATGCCAGTAGAAGCTGCCGCGCGAGACGCCCATCGCCTTCGCCAGCGGCTCGGCCTTGAGCGCCGTGAAGCCGCTTTTTGCTAGCGTCTTCAGGCCGCGATCGAGCCAATCCTTTGCCGAAAGCTGTTCCGTCATGGTTCCCCGTTCCCGCGCCGGGTCGACCATACACAACTGTATTGACAGGCGCCAGCCGCCGGTGCGATAAGCATCAACCATACAGTTATGTATGGAGGCGTCGCGATGCGTGATCTTCTGCTGCAGGCCGCCGGACTGATCGCCATCGGCATCAGCCTGGCGCATGGCGTTCTCGGCGAGACCAAGGTGTTCGCGCGCGCCACCGTCGAGCCGCCGCGGCTGCGACTTCTGCTCCGCCTGGTCTGGCAGGCCGGCACCATCGCCTGGATCGCCGGCGGCGTGCTGCTGCTCGCAGCCCCCGCAATGGCGTCGGACGCGGCGCGGCACTGGATCGTGGCGACCTTCGCCATCGTCTTCGGCTTTGCCGCGATCGCAAATGCGATTGCGACCCGGGGCCCGCATCTCGGCTGGATCGGGATGAGCGCGGTCGTGGCGCTCGCGGTGGCCGCTTACTAGCGCAGGAGTTCACCATGGACGATCGCATCCGCCTTTCCATCGCCAACGGCGTCGCCGACGTCCGGCTGAACCGACCGGACCGGCTGAACGCGCTCGATCCCGCGATGTTCGTGGCGATCGCCGATGCCGGCGCGCGGCTTGCAGATAACAGCAGCGTCCGCGCCGTGGTGCTGTCGGGCGAAGGCGAGGCGTTCTGCGCCGGCCTCGACATCGAGCGCCTGGTCGCCACCACCGAAGGCGAATCGATCCTGCCGTTTGCCGATCTGGGCCGCCGCACCCACGGCATCGCCAACTGGGCGCAGCATCTGGTGTGGCTGTGGCGGGAACTGCCGGTGCCTGTCATCGCCGCCGTCCACGGCGTCGCGCTCGGCGGCGGATTCCAGCTCATGCTCGGCGCCGATATCCGATATCTCGCGCCCGGCACGCGGCTCGGCATCGTCGAAGCCAAATGGGGCCTGGTGCCCGACATGGCCGGCACCCAGCTGATGCGTCATCTCGCCCGCGAGGATTTCGTCCGCGAGCTGACCTACACCGCGCGCATCTTCTTCGCCGACGAAGCGCTCGCCTATGGCTTCGCTACAAAAGTGGTCGACGATCCCCGAGAGGCCGCGCTGGCGACAGCGCGCGCGATCGCCGACCGCAGCCCGGATGCAATCCGCGCCGCCAAGCGGCTGCTCAATCTCGCGGCCAACTGCGACGCCGCGACCGGGCTAGCGGCCGAGACCGCCGAGCAGGCGCAGCTGCTCGGCACGCCCAATCACGTCGAGGCGGTCAGGGCCAATCTCGAACGCCGCCCGCCGCGCTGGAGTGTTGCATGACCGTGAATCCAGGATTCGATCTGCAGCGTCTCGCCGCGGTCAATGCATCCGCCGCGTTCAACCGGCTGATCGGCCTCGAGGTCGTCGCGGCCGGCGACGGCGAGGTCGAGCTGCGCATGCCGTGGCGCGACGACTTCGGCCAATATGCCGGCCATTTGCATGCCGGCATGATCGCAGCGCTGCTCGACACCGCCTGCGGCTTTGCCGCGGCGACGGTGGTCGGCAGCGTCACGGCGTCGCATTTCGCGATGAACTGCCTGAAACCCGCCGCCGGCCTTAGGTTTGTCTCGAAGGGCACCACGGTGCGCGCCGGACGCAAGCAGGTGTTCGCACGGGCCGAGCTGTTCGCGGAGGATGAGCGGGGCGACATGATCCTCGTCGCCACCGGTGAGACGGTGCTCGTTCCGCTCGGGAACTGATCGGTCAACACCAGGGAGTGCGAACATGTCCCTCGTTCTCGTCACCGGCGGCAGCGGCCATCTCGGCCGCGATCTCGTCGACCGGTTGGTTCAGGCCGGGCACCGCGTGCGGGTGTTCGCGCGTTCGCCGCAAGCTCGGGCCGATATCGAGTGGGCGACCGGCGACCTCGCCACCGGCGAAGGTTTGCGCGCGGCGCTGCGCGGCGTTGACACCGTGATCAACGCGGCGACCTGTTCGCCGATCGCACGGCGCGGCGGCATCAGGCCGATCGATTTTTTCAGATCGCCCTCCGCCGTCGATGTCGAAGGCACCGAGCGGCTGCTCGCGTCGTGCGGTGACGCGGAGGTCCGGCACTTCCTTCATGTCTCGATCGTCGGCCTCGACGATGCGTCACTGCCTTATGCCCGCGTCAAACTTGCGGGCGAGCGCCTTGTGCGCGGCTCCGACTTGTCGTGGTCGGTGGTCCGCGCGATGCCGTTCTACTATCTGCTGGAGACCATGCTCGCCTCCCTCTCCTGGCTTCCGCTCTGGCCGGTGCCGACGACCGTGTTCAATCCGGTCGATACGTCCGACGTCGCCGGCTATCTCGTCAGCTGTGCGTTCGACGGAGAGCGCGGCGAGCGTGCCGAGATCGGCGGCCCCGATGATCTCGGCTGCGATGCATTCGCGCGGCAGTATCAAGCCGCCCGCGGCATCCGCCGGCCGATCCTGCCGATGCGGGTGTCCGAGCGCACGGCCCGCGGCATGGGCCTTGTCGTGAGCAGCGGCGTGCGCGGAACTCTGTCCTGGTCCGATTGGCTGCAGCGGCGGTCATCCGCGTTCCAAATCGCGGCGTGAGCCGTTGGAACCACGATCTTCCGCGCTGCAGTAGCCGGACATTGCGGAATTTGATGGAGTCATCAATTCCGCAGCAGATCCGGCTTACGCGCGGATAACCATGCCACCGAAAGTTGCGAAAAATTATCGAGAAGAAAATCCACTCGGCCTATTGGTTGGAGCAGTTGTTCATGGGCCGATTCAATGTTCCGTATTCTTACGTGCATTTCCGGTGAGCATGACTGGCGGCTCGTTCTGCTCGCCGGCCTTGTCTGTTTCGTTGCCAGTATCGTTGCCGTCAACATCTTCCATCGCGCGATGGCGTCGCAAGCAAGGACGCGCCTGATCTGGATCGCGATCGCCGGCGCCGCGATCGGCTACGGAATCTGGGCGACGCATTTCATCGCTATGCTCGCCTATGAGCCGGGCGTGCCGACCGGTTACGCCATTGCGCTGACCGCGCTGTCGCTCGCCGTGGCGATGATGCTGACATCGGTCGGCCTCGGCTTTGCCGCGAGCGAGACCAGCCGCTGGCGCGCGCCGGTCGGCGGCGCGGTGATCGGGGCCGGCATCGCCTCCATGCACTATCTCGGGATGTGGGCGCTCGAAGTGCCGGGCCACGTCACCTGGTCGCTCGACCTCGTGGCCGCCTCGATCGTGCTCGGCATGCTGTTCGGATATGCCGCGCTGGCGATCGCGGTCCGCCACCAGGACCGCTGGATGTCGCTGGCGGCGGCGCTGCTCCTGACGCTTGCGATCGTTTCGCATCACTTCACGGCGATGGGTGCAGTGGGGATCATTCCCGACCCGTCGCGGGTCTCCGACGCGCTCTCGCTGTCGCCCGCCTTCCTTGCCGTCACCATCGCCGGTGTGGCGCTGACGGTGCTCGGGATGAGCATGGTCGGCGTGCTGGCCGACCGGCGGCTTGCACTGCGCACCAGCCGCTTCGAGGAGATCATCAGTCAGCTTTCGCACGCGCGCCAGCAGGTCGAGGCGCAGCAGAACGAGTTGCAGGAGCAGAAGCTCCGGCTCGATACCGCCATCAACAACATGGGCGAAGGCCTCTGCATGTTCGATGCGGATAAGCGCCTTGTCGTGTGCAACGACCGCTACGCCCGGATGTACCGGCTGCCGCCGGAACTGCTGATGTCGGGCACGCCGCACGGCGAGATCATCCGGCATCGGATCGCCAACGGTATTCTCAAGGGCGAGACCAGCGACACCGCTGCGACCAAGGTGCTCGCGACGTTGAATGCGCTGCCGACCAACGAGACCACCAGCCGGATCGACGAGCTCGCCGACGGCCGGCTGATCTGCGTCACCCGGCAGCCGATGCCGAGCGGCGGATGGGTGGCGACCCATCGCGACGTCACCGAGCAGGTGCGCTCCGAAGCCAAGATCACCCACATGGCGCAGCACGACGCGTTGACCGATCTGCCCAATCGCGTGCTGCTCAAGGAGCGGATGGAGCAGGCGCTGGCGGCGACGCTGCGCGGCGGACCGAGCTTTGCGGTGCTGATGCTCGATCTCGATCGCTTCAAGGAAGTCAACGACACGCTCGGACATCCGGCGGGTGACGCGCTGCTGCAGGCGGTGGCGGCACGGCTGCGCCGCTGCGTCAGCGAGTCCACGCTGATCGCGCGCCTCGGCGGCGACGAGTTTGCGGTGATCGACTATGTCACCGATCCGGTCGCGGATGCAGGCCAGCTCGCCGAGCAGATCAGGAGGGCGTTGAGCGAGCCGGTCGATCTCGGCGATCACCGGGTCACCACCACGACCAGCATCGGCATTGCGATCGCGCCGCGCGACGGCACAGATTCGGACGAGATCCTGCGCAGTGCCGACCTTGCGCTGTATTCGGCCAAGAGCGGTGCGCGCGGCTCGTTCCGCTTCTTCGAGCCCGAGCTCGACCGGCAGCTGCAGGCCCGGCGCAGCCTGGAGCGCGACATGCGCAGCGCGCTCGCGCACGGAGAGTTCGAGCTGCACTATCAGCCGTTCATTCATGTCGTGAGCGGCGAGACCTGCGGCTTCGAAGCGCTGCTGCGCTGGAATCATCCGGAACGCGGCCGGGTATCACCCGCGGATTTCATCCCGCTCGCGGAAGAGACCGGCCTGATCGTGCCGCTCGGCGAATGGGTGCTGATGACGGCCTGTGCCGAGGCCGCGAAATGGCCCGACGATCTCAAGATCGCCGTCAATCTGTCACCGGTCCAGTTCCGGAGCCCGGAGCTGGTCCCGGTCGTGATGCGCGCGCTGGCGAACGCCGGCATCGCCTCGCACCGGCTCGAGCTCGAGGTCACCGAGACCGCCATCATCCACGACAGCGAGACGGTGTTCGCGGTGCTCGCTCAGCTGCATGCGCTGGGCGTGCGGATCGCGCTCGACGATTTCGGCACCGGTTATTCGTCGCTGAGCTTTCTGCAGAAGTTTCCGTTCGACAAGGTCAAGATCGATCGCAGCTTCGTCTCCGAACTGTCGGGCGCGAGCGACGAGTCGCGCCGGATCGCGCGCGCGGTGGTTCGCTTCGCCGTCAGCCTCGGCAAGACGACGACGGCCGAGGGCGTCGAAACCCGGGAGCAGCTCGATATCCTGCGTGCCGATGCCTGCGTGGAAGTGCAGGGCTTCCACTTCAGCCCGCCGGTGCAGGGCGCCAGGGTCGCGCAAATGATCGGCGAACGGGCGCCGGCCGAGACGCCGCGCCCTGCCGTTCGCCGCGCCATGGCGGGGGCCGCATTCTGATTGCGGCGGTGGCCCCGATTGCGGCTCGTGAGGCGTAACGCCGCAGCACACGGCCAAACGCAAATTGCGCGCGGACACCACGGCGGTTTTCGCAACCGTTAGAATTTCTCTAAAGCGTGCCCCTGACAGCGCTGCCTTGACTTGGCAAGAGCCTCGGCTTCCTTCACGCATGTGTTCTGCGCGACGGCGTTTCGCGCATGATCGAAAACGGAGGGGAGATGCGCGTGAGCGTCATTCGGAGTGCTGTGCTTGCTGTGTCCGTGCTGGGGCTGATGGGATCGACGGCGCTGGCCGACGGCTTCAAGAACTGCACCAAGCTCGACAAGGCGTCGTGGAAGCCTGCAGCCGACGCGGAAGCCAAGGCCAAGGCGGCCGGCTACGAGGTGCGGCGGTCCAAGGTCGAGGGCTCCTGCTACGAGGTCTACGGCGTCAAGGAAGGCAAGCTCTATGAGCTGTTCTACAGCCCCGAAGATCTCAGCCTGAAGAAGACGATCGCGAAGTGAAGCCGAGCATAATCCGGACCGGCACGGCCGCGTTAGCGAAAAGTGCGAAGCGGTTTTCCGACCAGATCATGCTCAAGCAACAAGCGAAAGCACGATGAGCGAGACGGTGCACGGTCTGCGCGATGCGTCCACAGCGGCGCCCGCGCAGCGCACGGCGTCGCGGACGGTGCAGGTCTGGGACCTGCCGCTGCGGCTCTGGCACTGGGCCCTCGCGGTCCTGGTGCTGATCGCGTGGCTGACGCCGAGCGCCTATGACCGGCTGCACCGGCTCTCCGGCTATGCGGTGATCGCCCTGCTGGCGTTTCGGCTGGTCTGGGGCTTTGCCGGCACGCGCTATTCGCGGTTCAGCAAGCTCGGCGTCCGCTTGCGCGCCGCGCCGCGCTACATCTGGAATCTCCGCCGCGGCATCACCGGGCGCTATATCGGGCTCAACCCCGCGGGCACCATCATGCTGGTCGCGCTGCTGCTCTCGCTCGCGGTCTCGACGATCACGGGCGCGATGTCGGTCACCGTGACCTTCTTCGGCGTGTGGTGGGTCGAGGACACCCATGCTTACGCGTCGGATGCGGTCATCATCCTCGCCGGGCTGCATGTGCTCGGCGTCGTCGTGATGGCGATCCTGCAGCGGCAGAACCTGGTGCGCGCGATGTTCAGCGGGCGCAAGCACCTCGGCCATCACTGACTGCGCGCGCGAAGCGCGCTACTGCACCGGCGGGTCGCCGCTGGTGCGCTTCTTGGCGAGATCCATTTCGGTGATGGCGATCAGGATTTCGGCACGGGTCTTCAGGTCGGGGGCTTCCAGCATCGCCTGCTTCTCGGCGGCGCCATAGGGCGACATCATCGCGAGCGCGTTGACCAGGGCCTCGTTGGGCGCGGCCTCGATGCCTTCCCAGTCGACCTTCAGCTTGTTGGCTTCGAGGAAATCGGCGAGCACCTCGAGCAGCGCCTTGCGGTCGACCGCGTCCTCGCCCTTGCGCGCGGTGAAGTCGCCGGTGAAGGAGAAGAAGTCGACCTTGCATTGCCGGTACGGCGTCTGCACGTTCAATTCCTCGACCACCTTGAAGCGGGAGACGCCGGTCAGCTCGAGGATGTAGCGGCCGTCGCCGGATTCGGCGAGCTGGGTGATGCGGCCGACGCAGCCGATCTTGAACAGCACCGGCTTCGCCTCCTTCGGCGAATGGGCGACGTCGGGCTGGATCATCCCGATCAAACGGTGGCCGTCGCGCAGCGCGTCGTCGACCATCGCAAGATAACGCGGCTCGAAGATGTTGAGCGGCATCTGGCCGCGCGGCAGCAGCAACGCACCAGGCAGCGGAAACACCGGGATCACTTCCGGCAACTCGCCGGGCCCGCGATATTCGGCATTGATCGGCATCTGCGGTCCCGCTGCTGTTACCGGCGCGCTCCGAGCATGATCCGGAAAAGTGTGAAGCGGTTTTCCGACAAGATCATGCTCAAACAATATCCTAAAGCGCGACCTTGTTGCGCTTTAGGAGAAGAGGATGGTCGACAACCGCTTGCGCCCCTCGACGGTTGCCTCATCGGTGCCGCCCCACGCTTCGAAGAACTGCACCAGCTGCTTGCGCGCGCCGTCGTCGTTCCACTTGCGGTCGCGCTTGACGATGGCGAGCAGCTGCTCGGTCGCCTCGACGCGCTTGCCCATCGCATTGAGGGCGGTCGCGAGATCGAATCTTGCCTGATGATCGAGCGGGTTTGCGGCGACTTTCTGTTCCAGCTCGGCAACGGGGCCAACCGACTGCGCCTGTTCGGCGAGGTCGATCGCGGCCTGCACCGCCTTCACCGCGGCATCGTTGCGCTTGGACTCCGGAACCATCGCGAGCGTTTGCTTGGCCTGCTCGACCGCGCCGGTCGTGATGTAGCATTTTGCCAACCCGGCCAGCGCCGCGATGTTGGTGGCATCGTGCGCCAGCACCTCGGCATAGATCTGCGCGGCGGCGGCGGCATCGCCCTCGGCGAGCACGGCCTCGGCCTCGGCGATGATCTCGGCGAGATTGGGCTCGCCCGCCGCCGGCACGCCCTTGGTGATCTTCTCGATGAAGGCGTTGACCTGGCTTTCCGGCACCGCGCCCATGAAGCCGTCGGCGGGCTGGCCGTTGACGAAGGCGATGACGGCCGGAATCGACTGGATGCCCATCTGGCCCGGGATTGCCGGATGCTCGTCGATGTTCATCTTGACCAGCTTGACCCGGCCCTTGGCGTTGCGGACCGCTTTCTCCAGCATCGGGGTGAGCTGACGGCAGGGGCCGCACCAGGGCGCCCAGAAGTCGATCATGACCGGCTGGCGGCGCGACTCCTCGATGACGTCCTTCACGAAGGTCTGGGTCGTGGTTTCCTTGATCAGATCGGGCGCTGCCTCGGGCGTGGGGCCGCCCTGCTCCATTATCGTCACGTTGTCCTCGCCTGTCGTCTGAGGTCGAAAAAGCTGGAGGCGTTCTAGCACGCTCCACACGGCCGGTTCAGCCGTTCTGTCAGGCTAAATGGCGGTCAGCCAGCAAAATTCAATCGTCTCCCGTGCCGACCAGTTCCGTCGGAGATCGGCGGAATCCGTCCCGCGGCGCTGCAGCGAGCTGAACTGGACGCAGACCGGCTGGCTCGAGACCTGGCTCGAATCGCTGCGGGACCGGATGGCGCTCTGAGGCCGGTTCCCCGCGGGCCGCGAAGAAAATTTTGGCCCGACCCGGTTTGGGGCCGATTCGAGCGCAATTTTTAAGGAATTCACGCTATTTCGACAGCTTCGGACCGTGCTCTTGTGTTGCATTCATGGAGCGCATTTGGCATAGGTCTGCCGTTGCCGGCGAGCGATCGCCGCCATCTCGGATGCGGGTGTAGCTCAGTGGTAGAGCACGACCTTGCCAAGGTCGGGGTCGAGGGTTCGAGCCCCTTCGCCCGCTCCAAACTTCTCGCTGACCGAGCTGACAGTCTGATGAAGGCCCGCTGACTTGAGGCGGGCTTTTTGCTTTTCGCCGATTGACGGTCGTGTCGCGCCGCCCTGGTTCGTCATCGGCGCGTCGATGTCCAATCAACCGTTCCGGCGGCTGTTCTCAAAACTGATAGAAATTTGTGGTGTTGTCGGCGTCGGACCCAGGTGGTGGCCGCGATCGCCGCGTGCGATCCGGCAAGCAGCACAGATGCCGGTAAGTTGGAAGCCAGAGCGGGGACTGAAACGACGCATGGCGCGCGCGAGCATTGCTGCGCTTGTCGTTCTCGGCTGCAGCTCGTTGTGCGCGCCGGCCTCGGCGCAGTTGATGCCGGGGGACACGGCATATGCGGCGGCTCCCGCCGCGCCGCAGAGCTTTTTTGTCGCGCCTGACTTCGATCCGCAGGACCGGCCACGCACCCGTGTCTACATCCCGACACGGTCGCATTCGGGCGGCAGCCAGAACTTTTGTGTCAGGACCTGCGACGGCCGCTACTTCCCGCTGCCGCGCCTGAGTGAAGCGGCTAACGTCAGCGCATGCGAGGCGGTCTGCCCCGCCGCCGAGGTGCAGCTGTACGCGGGCGCCGACATCGAAAGCGCCAGGACCGAGCAGGGCCAGCCCTACAAGACGCTGGCGAACGCGTTTCGCTTCCAGCGCGAGATCGTGCCGCAATGCGCGTGCCGTGCCGGCACGCCCGGCCTTTCGCCTGTCGCGATCGAGAACGACATGACGCTGCGCACCGGCGACATCGTTGCGGCGGATGATGGCTTCAAGATCGCGGCGGTCTCCGGCGGGCATCGGCGCAGCGTTCTGTTCAGGCCGCTGTCGAAGGCGCGCGCGCAGGCGCTCGGCCTCGCACGCATCTCGTCCAGATAGCCGACGCGATATGACGCGTTGGCTTCGCGCGAATATTGCGTTGCAATGCGCGTCAAAATCGTCCGAGGCAAATTGCGCTCAAAATTTAGTCGCTCAACTTGTTTTGACTGCAGCGCAGCACAAAGCGGGCTGCACTTCTCAGCCGCATCGGATGTGCTACCATTTTGCCGTCTGACCTACCTCCAGACCGCCACCATCATCTCTCAAGGCGTTCAAAATCAATAACAGCGGCAGGCTGCAACGGCCTGCATAGGGGAGTGACGCGATGAAATCGGCTTTCAATCGATCCATATTTGCGTTCGCGGCGATTGCATTGCTGGCGGGGACGACCTTCGCCAGTGCGCAGCAACAAACAGACAAGAACCGGGCGCTGAAGAAATACGAATCAGGCACCAAGGAATTCTGGACCCATCCGCCGGATGACTGGTTCCTCGGCGACGAGACCGAGGCGCAGAAGGGCCTCGCGCCGCCGTCCGGTCCGCCGACCGGCGCCTCCGATACCGAGCTCGCGGCGATGATGAAGAAGATCAAGCTGCCGCCGGGCTTCAAGATCGAGGTCTATGCTTCCAACGTGCTCGCGGCGCGGCAGATGGCCTGGGGCGACAAGGGCACGCTGTTCGTCGGCTCGTTCGGCCTCGGCAACGTCTATGCGATCAAGGACAACAACGGCAAGAAGGAGGTCAAGACCATCCTCAAGGGCCTCAACATGCCGACCGGGCTCGCCTTCCAGAACGGCGCGCTCTACGTCATCGCGGTCGACAAGCTGATCCGCTACGACAATGCCGAAGCCAATCTCGACAATCTCGGCAGCGGCAAGGTGGTGTATGACGACATGCCGTCCTACGCGGCGCATGGCTGGAAATACATCGCGGTCGACAAGGACGGCTGGTTCTACCTGCCGTTCGGCCCGCCCTTCAACATCGGCATCCCGCCGACCTCGGTGTCGCAGATCCGCCGCGTCGATCCGAAGACCGGCAATGCGGAAATCGTGGCGCTCGGCGTCCGCAACTCGGTCGGCGGCGACGTCGATCCGCGCACCGGCAAGTACTGGTTCACCGAGAATGCGCGCGACTGGATCAGCGACGATCTGCCGAGCGACAAGCTCAACATGATCTCGAAGATCGGCGAGCACTTCGGCTATCCCTATTGCCACCAGGGCAACCTGCCGGATGACAAGTTCGCGATGGGCCACAAGTGCTCGGAGTTCACGCCGCCGGTGTTCAATCTCGGCGCCCACGTCGCTCCGCTCGGCATGAAGTTCTATACCGGCAGCCAATTCCCTGCCGAGTACAAGAACAGCATTCTGATCGCCGAGCACGGCTCCTGGAACCGGCACAAGTATCAGGGCGGCCGCATCGTACGGATCACCGCTGGTCCCGACGGCAAGAACGCCAAGCAGGAGATCTTCGCCTCCGGCTGGATCGAGGGGGACCAGGGCTATCTCGGCCGTCCCGCCGACATCGTGCTCGACAAGGACGGCTCGATCCTCGTCGCCGACGACTGGGCCGGTGCGATCTATCGCATCAGCTACAGCAAGAAGTAACCGGCTGAACAAGGATGAGGCTGCGGTGGCCGACAAGGCGGCCGCAGCCTCATGTTTTTTTGACTTTCGATCGGACGCGCGCCGACGTATCCGGAACTCACGATCCTCGATCGGGGTTATGACATCCGGGCCTGCGCTTGACGCATCCCAATAAAACGATCGCAACACTCTCCTCGCGAAAGCGCTGTCCCCATGCTCAACAGATTGGTATTACGTGCCACCCTCGGCGTCCTGCTTGCGTTCGCGATGGCGCCAGGCCAGGCCGCCGACGTCGCCGCCGGCAAAACGAAGGCCGAGGTCTGCATCGGCTGCCATGGCGAGAACGGCCTCTCGCAGATCGAGAATATTCCCTCGCTGGCCGGCCAACTCGATCAGTTCGTGCAATGGCAGCTGGTGTTCTTCCGCGCCGGCGCCCGCAAGAACGACCAGATGCAGCCGATCGTCGAGCAGCTCACGAATGACGACATCCGCAATCTCGGCGCCTATTTCGCTTCGCTCGAGCCATTCAAGGGCGGCAAGGACGACAATCCGGAATTGTCTGAGAAGGGCAAGCAGGCCGCCGCCGGCCGCCGCTGCGCTTCATGCCACACCGACACCTATGTCGGCACCAAGGCGGTCGCCCGCATCGCCGGCCAGCGCGAGGATTATCTCGTCAAGGCGCTGCACGACTACAAGTCGGGCCTGCGCTCCGGCGGCGCCCAGGCCGCGATGGCCGACGTCGCCTATCCCCTGAGCGACGAGGAGATCACCGCGCTCGCGCATTATCTCGCGCATCTGTGACAAGGCCGTAGCCCGGATGAAGCGCAGCGCAATCCGGGGCTGCTGCATCGGCGGAACGACCGTTCCCGGATTACGCTTCGCTCCATCCGGGCTACGAACTCCACCTCCCCTTGAAAAGGGGAGGTCGCTTTGCTCGTGAGAGCAAAGCGGGTGGGGATCTGCTCTATCCTCATATAGCGTCGCCTGCGGCTGACCCCCATCCCGAGCTTCCCCCTTTCAGGGGGAAGGGGAAGTCAGCGCGTCGCTTGGATCGAAACCTGCGTTACGCCTGCCGCTGCTTCTCATACGCCTTGAGATGCGTGTAGGCCGTGCGCAGCTTCGGCACGGGAATCTTCGCCGCATCGGCGCGCACGATCAGATCGCCGATGACGTGATCGGCCTCGACCGGCAGCCCCGCTCTGATGTCGCGGAACATCGATGCCGTCATAGGCGAGCCTTCGGTGGTGAGCAGGCCGCGGGTGCGCTGGAAGAACGGGCCGCCCGGGGCATGGCCGGCGTCGGCGGCGATCGCGCTGCATTCGTCGAGAATGCCGAGCAAAAAATCCTTGCCGCCGGGCGCGGCCAGGATGTTGCCGACCGAGGTCCGCATCAGGCTGGTCGAGGCGGCGAGCGAGGCCAGAAACACCCATTTCTCCCACATGTCCTGCATCACGTGGTCGCTGGCGGCCGCGCCGTTGATCGCGGAGAAGGCGTCGGCGATGGCGCGGACCCGGTCCGACAGGCCGCCGGCGCGTTCGCCGAAATTCAGCGACTGCATCGGCTGCAGCTGCACCACCTCGCGCTTCTCGTTCAGCGTCGCCGCGATCGCACACAAGCCGCCGAGCACGTGCTGCGCGCCGAACCTCTTGTCGAGCGCATCGAGATGCAGCATGCCGTTGAGCAGCGGAATGATCGCGGTGTTGTCGCCGACCGCGGGCGCAAAGGACTTGATCGCATCGTCGAGATCGAAGGCCTTGCAGCTCAGCAGTACGACGTCGAACTTTTGCGACAGCTTGTCGGCCTGCACGGTCGGCGGATTCGTCAAGGTCGCATCGCCGTTCGGGCTCTTGATCACGAGGCCGGCCGACGCCAGCTCGGCGGCGCGGCGCGGCCGCACCAGGAAGGTGACGTCGCGGCCGGCCTCAAGCATCCGGCCGCCAAAATATCCGCCGATCGCACCGGCGCCGACCACGAGAACGCGCATGGGGATTTTTCCTTCTTGTTGCCCGGGGAGATGGGCGAATAGCGAATGGTGAGTAGCGAATAGATAAGGACGTGAGAAGTCTATTCGCTACTCGCTATTCGCCATTCGCTCATCTCACTTTCCCGACACCAATTCCTCGACTTCGCGGAGCTGCTCCTTGCCGAAGAACATCTCGTTGCCGACGAAGAAGGTCGGCGAGCCGAATGCGCCGCGCTCGACGGCTTTCTGGGTGTATTCGATCAGCTTGCCCTTCACCTCGGCTTCCTGCCCGCGGGCGAGCAGTTTGGCGCCATCGAGGCCCGAGGCGGTGAGGGCCTTGGCAGCCACTTCCGGATCGTCCATCTTCTTCGGCTCGACCCACATGTGGTGGAACGCGGCCTCGATGTAGGGCTCGAACACGCCTTCCATCTGCGCCGCGACCGCCGCGCGCATCAAGTTCAACGTGTTGATCGGGAAGAACGGGTTCCAGACATAGGGCGCGACGTTGAAGCGCTTGAGGAAGCGCTTGGTCTCGACCTGCTGGAACTCGGGCTTGTTCTTGACGCCGGCCAGCGTCTCGGCCGGCGACTTGTTGTTGGTGGCCTTGAAGATGCCGCCGAGCAGGATCGGGACATATTCGAATTTCACCCCAGTGCGCCGCTCGATGGCCGGGATCGCCTTGTGGCTGAGGAAGGCGTTGGGACTGCCGAAATCGAACAGGAATTGCGGATTTTGGCTCACGGCAGTCTCTCCCTGAAGCTTCGCTTGGCACAGGCCTGCTGTCGCAGGCCCCGCGCGTAGAATATGATACTCATCATGTGAGCCGTGCGACGGGTTGTCAAACGCTGGATCGGCCGCGCATACGCGCCATTCCGCACGCGGATCGCAGGGGTCCGGAACAACGCGCAGCAAGGCGGCGCGCTAATCCGCCTGATCGCTGTGGGCGAGGCTGATGGCGTGGTCGCGGATATCGGCGGGCCAGTCCGCGATCAGCGTCGCAAAGCGCCGGCGGTCGTGCGCGAACAGCGCGCGGATCGCGTCCTCGTAATGCGGCCGGTTGCCGGCCATCGTCGTCATGAAGCGATAGGCCGCGTCCTGGGCGAGGCGGGTGCGATCCTTGTCGCCGCTGGAGCGGCGGGCCTCGTCGATCAGCTTGCGGATCGCGACCGATGCGCCGCCTTTCTGCTGCGCCAGCCAGTCCCAGTGCCGCGGCAGCAGCGTGATCTCGCGCGCGACGACGCCGAGCTTGGGACGGCCGGGGCCGCGCGGCGCGGCGGGCGCCGGTGGCTCCTCCGCCGGCGCAGCGGCCGGCTTCGGCAGACGCTTGAGCACGTCGTCGACCGAGCCGCGATAATCGATGTCGACCAGCGCCGAGGTGTGGCCGTTGAACACGAGGATCGCGGCGTCCTTGCGCCGGTCCAGCAGCTGCTTGGCCGTGCGGACAACCTCGGGGAGGTCGCCGGCGGCGATGCGGCGCTCGCCCTCGAAGGCGACATAGGCGGGATTCATTGCGGACCTCTCGGGTTGCGCGACATATTGTCCGGGTAATTTTTGATGGCCGTAGTGCCTCGATCTCGACTTTCTCGCGTCCGGCTGGCACCAAACAGTGCTCGACTGCCCTGAGGCTTCAGAGGACACCCATGCTGACGGTTCATCATCTCAACAATTCCCGCTCGCAGCGCGTGCTGTGGCTGCTCGAGGAGCTGGGAGTGCCCTACGAGATCGTGCGCTATCAGCGCCAGCCCGACATGCGCGCGCCGAAGGAGCTGCGTGCGATCCATCCGCTCGGCAAGTCGCCGGTGATCACCGACAACGGCAACACCATCGCGGAATCCGGCGCGATCCTCGACTACATCATCGCCACCTACGGCAATGGCCGGCTGATCCCGCCGGCCGGCACGCCGGAGCGGCTGCGCTTCACCTATTGGCTGCACTATGCCGAGGGCTCGGCGATGACGCCGCTGCTGCTCAAGCTGTTGTTCACGCTGATGCCGAAGCGCGCGCCGGCGCTGCTGCGGCCGCTGGTGCGCAAGGTGTCCAACACGGCGCTGTCCACACTGGTCAATCCGCAGATCAAGCAGCACATGGCCTATTGGGAGGGCGAGCTCGGCAAGAGCGAGTGGTTCGCCGGCAACGAGTTCACCGGCGCGGACATCCAGATGAGCTTTCCGCTCGAAGCGGCCGCGGCGCGCGGCGGGCTCGAGGACGGCCATCCGAAATGCGTCGCCTTCCTCGCGCGCATTCACGCGCGCCCGGCCTACGCGCGGGCGCTGGAGAAGGGCGGGCCGTATCAGGTCGGTCGCTAAGTGGGCGGTCATCGCGGCAACTCGATGAGCGGCAGCAGCCGCGAATCCGACAGCGCCGCGGTGCGATGTCCGATGCCGGCGAGATAGGCCTCCGCCACTGCAAAGGCGAGGAATGCGCCGCGGCTCTTCTGCCGGATCAGCATGGCGCGGTCCCAGCGCTCGCCCTCGGGCCCGATCAGGAACGCGCCGCCTTCGCCCATGAACAACAGATCGCCGCCGCTCTTGCGCAGCAGCGGCAGCGTGTGCGCGACATAGCGGTCATAGGCCTCGGCGCCCGAGATCGGCCGCAGTGGCGCGAGCTCGGGGCTTTGCGAATAATCGGCGATGGCCCGAAAGCGCAGCAGATTGAGCATCACCATCTCGCCGGCGATCTCGCGCTGGGCAAAGGCGCGGCCGGCGTCCCAGGTCGGCTCCAAATAGGTCGGCTCCAAGTGGCAGGCGGTGTCCATGTCCGGTCGTCCCGTCGGGCTTCGATAGACATGTTTTACCCGGGTCTTATTGCCATGTCAATAATACCCGGACATAAATAGGCGAGCGACAGGAGCCCGCCATGATGAAGACCGAGACCCGAAAACTTGCCATCGCCGACTACAAGAAGCGCCCGAGCATCGCCGGCGTGTTCGCGATCCGCTGCCGCGCGAGCGGCGAGATCTGGGTCGGGCAGGCGTTCGACCTCGACAAGATCCAGAACCGGATCTGGTTCGCATTGCGCATGGGCGATCATCGCAACGCCGAGCTGCAGCGCGCGTGGTCGGCGCATGGCGAACAAAACTTCGCGCTCGAAGCGCTCGAGCGCATCGAGGACGAGGAGCTCGCCTATGTGCGCGATACGCTGCTCAAGGAGCGCGTCGCGCACTGGCGCGCGCAGCTCAATGCGTCAGCGATCTAGTGCGACGGTAACGCCTGCACGGTGACGCCGGGCGGCGGCACGTCGTCGTCGGGCACGAAGAAGTCCGCCATCAGCGGTACCGACGGATCGACGCGGTAGTGCTCGAAGTCGCGCATGCCGTTGGCATAGAGCACCTTGTCGTCGATGCAGAACTGGCCGGTGAACTCGCGCGCCGGCCGGGTGAAGATCGCATAGGCCACATCGCCCATGATCTCAGGCGTGCGGCTCGCGCGCATCACGGTGTCGCCGCCGAGCAGATTGCCGACCGCGGCGGTGGCGATGGTGGTGCGCGGCCACAGCGCGTTGACGGCGATGCCGGCGGCCTTCAGCTCGCCGGCGAGGCCAAGCACGCACATGCTCATGCCGAACTTCGCCATCGTGTAGGCGGTCGAATGCTCGAACCATTTGGTCTTCATGTCGAGCGGCGGCGACAGCATCAGGATGTGCGGGTTCTCCGCCTTCTTCAGATGCGGGATGCAATATTTCGACACCATGAAGGTGCCGCGGGTGTTGATGCCCATCATCAGGTCGTAGCGCTTCATGTCGGTCGCCTGCGACGTCGTCAGGCTGATGGCGCTGGCATTGTTGACGCAGATGTCGATGCCGCCGAATTCGGCCACGGTCTTCTCGATCGCCGCCACCACCTGCGTCTCGTCCCTGATGTCGCAGATCACGGGCAGCGCCTTGCCGCCGGCGGCGCGAACCTCGTCGGCGGCGGTGTAGATCGTGCCCTTCAGCTTGGGATGCGGCTCGGCGGTCTTGGCCGCGATCGCGACATTGGCGCCGTCCCGTGCCGCCCGCAGCGCAATCGCGAGCCCAATGCCGCGGCTCGCACCCGAGATGAACAGCGTCTTGCCCTTGAGCGATGTCATCTGCTGGCTCCTCGATAGTTAGGGACGCACGAACCGATGGCTCCCTCTCCCCTTGTGGGAGAGGGTTGGGGGTGAGGGGTATCCTTCCACACGGCAAACTGCATGGACAGACCGCAACCCCTCACCCGGATCGCATTCCGCTTCGCTTCATGCAATCCGGCCTCTCCCACAGGGGGAGAGGCGAAGCGGAGCAAGCGGCTTGACCATGTCGCGACCTCTTTCAATCCGCATGCAGCACCCGCCCGCGCGTCTCCGGCAGCGCGTAGGCGGCAAGGAAGAACACGCCGTAGGCCGCCACTGCGAAGATCGCGATCGCGTTGGCCAGCGAGGTCGTGGTCGAGAGCGCGCCGACCAGGAACGGGAACAGCGCGCCGATGCCGCGGCCGAAATTGTAGCAGAAACCCTGGCCGGAGCCGCGCAGCCTTGTCGGATAGAGCTCGGTCAGGAACGCGCCCATGCCGGAGAAATAGCCCGAGGCGAAGAAGCCGAGCGGAAAGCCCAGCACCCAGAGCACCTCGTTGGAGAGCGGCAGCTGGGTGTAGAGCAGCACCACGGCGATGGCGCCGAGCGAGAAGATCAGGAACAGGTTGCGGCGGCCGATGCGGTCGGCGAGCCAGGCGCCGACCAGATAGCCGATGAAGGAACCGATGATCAGGGTCGCGAGATAGCCGGTCGAGCCGACCACCGACAGCTTGCGTTCGGTGGTGAGGAAGCGCGGCACCCAGAAGGTGATGGCGTAGTAGCCGCCCTGCATGCCGGTGCCGACCAGCGACGCCAGCAGCGTGGTCTTCAGGATCGGCCCCTGAAAGATCTCCCACAGCGCGGCCGGGCCGCTGCCGGACGCCTGCTGCTGCGCCATGGTTGCTGCGGAAATCTCCGGCTCGGTGACGTAGCGGCGCAGATAGAACACCAAGAGCGCCGGCAGCGCGCCGATCATGAACATCCAGCGCCACGCGCTTTCCGCGGGCAGGATCGAGAACAGCACCGCCTGCGACAGCACCGCGAGGCCCCAGCCGACCGCCCAGCCCGATTGCACCGAGCCGACCGCGCGGCCCCGATATTGCGGCCGGATCGCCTCGCCGATCAGCACCGCGCCGGCGGCCCATTCGCCGCCGAAGCCGAGCCCGAGCAGCGCGCGGGCGATCAGCAGCTGGTCGAAATTCTGCACCAACGCGCAGACCAGCGAGAAGAACGAGAACCAGATGATGGTGAGCTGCAGCGTCTTCACCCGCCCGATGCGGTCGGAGAGATAGCCGCCGAGCCAGCCGCCGACGGCGGATGCCAGCAGCGTCACGGTGCCCGCAAGGCCGGCGGTGCCGGGGTCGACCTTCCACAGCGTGATGATGGTTCCGATCACCAGCGGATAGATCATGAAATCCATGCCGTCGAGCGTCCAGCCCGAGGCGCAGGCCCAGAAGGTGTGCCGTTCCTTGTTGTTCATGTCGCGATAGAAGGCGAGGAGGCTGGTGTCCTCGATCTCGGCAATTTCCATCGGCTTGGGTTCGGCTTGGCTCATGCGCGCTTCCTTGGAAGATTTGTCGCCGGCTTCTGAACCGCGGCCGGCTTTGCGGAGAGAGCAACTTAGCCCGATGCCGGTGGGTGGGCAAAGGCGTGTTTGCACCGTGCCCACCATCGGTAGTGTGCTCGTGATCGTGGGTACACTTCCGCCTTCGCTCTCCCGAGCTACGGCGCGACGGGTCCGCTTTGCCGCCCCGCGATTTACTGCCCCGCCGCCTCCGACCCCCGCGTGCGCGGATCGGGGGCGCCGAGCAGACCATTCGGTGTCACGAGGATCGAGTTGGCCGAGGAATAGCCCAGCGGCTCGACCAGCTTGTGGCCCTTGCTTCGCAGCTCGGCCAGCACATCATCGGGAAAACCACGCTCGATCCTGACCTCGTCGGGCAGCCATTGATGATGCACCCGCGGCGCGGCCACGGCGGCCGCGATATCCATCTTGTAGTCGATGACGTCGACGATGATCTGCGTCACCGCGGAGATGATGCGGCTGCCGCCGGGCGATCCCGTCACCAGCACCACCTTGCCGTCCTTCAGCAGAATGGTCGGCGACATCGACGACAGCGGACGCTTGCCGGGGCCGGGTAAATTGGCCTCGAAGCCGACCAGGCCGAAGGCGTTGGCGGCGCCCGGCGCGGCGGTGAAGTCGTCGAGCTCGTTGTTGAGCAGCACGCCGGTGCCCTCGGCGACGAGGCCGACGCCATAGGGGAAGTTCAGCGTATAGGTGTTGCTGACGGCGTTGCCGCTGGCATCGACCACCGAATAGTGCGTGGTGTTGTCGCCTTCCTTCGGCGGCTTGGCGTTCTGCACATCGACCCAGGGCGTGGCACGGGCGAGATCAATGGTCGCGCGCTGCTTGGCGGCGTAGTCCTTGGACGTCAGCAATTGTGTCGGCGCGTCGACGAAGGCGGGATCGCCGAGATAGCGCGCGCGGTCGGCATAGGCGCGCTTCATCGCCTCCAGCATTACATGCAGCGAGGTGGCCGAGCCCTGCTTCATGTCGGACATCGGCAGGCCCTCGAGAATGTTGAGGATCTCGATCAGCACCACGCCGCCGGAGGAAGGCTGCGGCATCGACACCACATCGTAACCGCGATAGCTGCCGCGCATCGGCGCGCGGATCACCGGCTGGTAGGATTTGAGATCGCCGAGAGTAAAGATGCCGCCGGAATTGTTGATGCCGTTGACGAGCTTCTCGGCGACCGTGCCTTGGTAGAAGCCGCGCGGGCCCTGCTCGGCAATCGCCGTCAGCACCGCCGCGAGATCGCCCTGGATCAGGCGGTCGCCCTCGCGCAGCGGCCTGCCGTCGGCGTTCGAGAACGTCTTTGCCGAATTCGGCCAGCGCGACATCCGGCGGTACATGTCTCCGAGCGTGTCCGATGTGTCGTCGGTCACGATAAAGCCGTCGCGGGCGAGATCGATCGCGGGCTTGAGAATCTGCGCCAGCGTGAAATGGCCGGAGCCGTACTTCTCCAGCGCCAGCGCGAGGCCCGCGACCGTGCCGGGCACACCGATCGCGAGCGCGGAGTTGCGCGACTTGTCCGGATCGGGCTTGCCGTCGGGGCCCAAAAACATGTCGCGGGTCGCGGCCTGCGGCGCAGTCTCGCGATAGTCGATCGCGATATCTTCATTGCGCCGGGCAAGATGAATCACCATGAAACCACCGCCGCCGATATTGCCGGCGCGCGGATAGGTCACCGCCATCGCAAAGCCGGTGGCGACTGCGGCGTCGACTGCATTGCCGCCCTGCCGCAGGATGTCGGCGCCGACCTGCGCGGCGAGCTTCTCCTGCGCCACCACCATGCCGTGTTCGGCGGGAACACTGCTGACCGCATCGGCGGACGGCGGCGAATAGAAGCGGCGCTGCTCCTGGCTGAATGCCGGTGCGGAGATGCCGATGAGGAGGAGCGCGGCAAACAGCCGCCGCGAGAGTGTTGCCGCCATCGAGAGCCCCGCCCTGTTCATCGCCATCCGGTATTCACCCAACAAGCCCATGCTATATGGGAACGGATTGCAGAGGCGAAAGCCTGCGCGTGATCGGACTTTTGGGAATAGCTTTGGCGATGACGACGATTGAGACGAGCACCGACAGCGCAAAAACCTATCCGGGCCGCGCCGCCGTCGTCAGCTGGATCTTCTTCGACTGGGCCGCGCAGCCTTATTTCACGCTGATCACGACCTTTGTGTTTGCGCCTTATTTTGCCGGCTTCGTCGCGTCCGATCCGGCGAGCGGGCAGGCGCTGTGGGGCTTTGCCACCGCAGCCGCCGGGCTCGCGATTGCGCTGCTGTCGCCGGTGTTAGGAGCGATCGCCGATGCCAGCGGCCGGCGCAAGCCGTGGATCGCGGGTTTCGGCGCGCTGCTCGTGATCGGCGCCAGCGCGATGTGGATCGGCAAGCCGGGCAATCCTGACGTCATTCCCGCGCTGCTGCTGGCGTATGCGATCGCCAGCGTCGGCGTCGAATTCGCCACCGTCTTCAACAATGCGATGATGCCGACGCTGGTGCCGCCGGACAAGATCGGGCGTCTGTCCGGCACCGGCTGGGCCACCGGCTATGTCGGCGGCATCTTGAGTCTCGTTCTGGTGCTCGGCTTTCTCGCCGCCAATGCCGAGACCGGCCGCACGCTGTTCGGTCTCACCCCGTTGTTCGGGCTCGATCCGGTCACGCATGCGGGCGACCGCATCACCGGACCGCTGACGGCGCTGTGGTTCGTCGTCTTCGTGACGCCGATGTTCCTGTTCACGCCGGACTATCCGGCGAAACGTCCGATCCGCGACGCGCTTGGCGAAGGCCTGCGCGAGCTGCGCGAATCCCTGGCGAGCCCGCCGAAGCAGAAATCGATGGCGCGGTTCCTGCTCGCCAACATGATCTATACCGACGGGCTGGTCTCGCTGTTCGCATTCGGCGGCATCTATGCCGCGGGCACGTTCGGCGCCTGGCTTGGCGGCAAGCTCGACGATGCGCTCGGGCCGAAGCGGGTCATCACCGGCAGCCTCGTGATCCTGCTGTTCGCGATCGTGGTGATCCTCACGGTGAACAAGGATTCCATCCTGTTCATTCCGGTCGCGCCGCCGGTCGCCGATGGCCCGCTGTTCGCCGGCGCCGCCGAGCGCGCCTACATCGTGCTCGGCTGTCTGATCGGCGCCGCCGGCGGGCCGCTGCAGGCCGCCTCGCGCACGCTTTTGATCCGCCTCGCACCGAAGGATCGCATCGCGCAGTATTTTGGCCTGTTCGCGCTGACCGGCAAGGTCACGTCATTCATCGGCCCGCTCCTGATCGGCGCCATCACCGCCGCGACCGCGAGCCAGAAGGCGGGGATGGCGGTGCTGGTGGGGTTTTTTGTGCTGGGGCTGGCGCTGCTGGCACGGGTGCGCGCGTAAACCACCACCGTCGTCCCGGCGAAGGCCGGGACCCATACTCCGCGGCCGTGGGAAGAGGCACAAGCGGAGACGGCCCACTTCACAACGAGCATTCGTGGTTGGTCCCGGCCTTCGCCGGGACGACAACCGATGCATCAGTGCCGGAAATGCCGCACGCCCGTGAACACCATGGCGATGCCGTGCTCGTCGGCGGCCTTGATCACCTCGTCGTCGCGCATCGAGCCGCCGGGCTGGATCACCGCGGTGGCGCCGGCCTCGATGCAGGCGAGCATGCCGTCGGCGAACGGGAAGAACGCATCCGAGGCGACCACCGAGCCCTTGGTCAGCGGCTCGGCGAGCTTCAGCTCGGCCGCCGCATCCAGCGCCTTGCGCGCGGCGATGCGCGCGGAATCGACCCGGCTCATCTGGCCGGCGCCGATGCCGACCGTGGCGAGATCCTTGGCATAGATGATGGTGTTCGACTTGACGTGCTTGGCGACGCGGAAGGCGAATTTCAGGTCGCGCAGCTCGGCGTCGGTCGGCGCGCGCTTGGTCGCGACCTTCAGATCCATGTCTTCGACCACGGCGTTGTCGCGGCTCTGCACCAGGAGGCCGCCGGCAACCGTCTTGGCGGTCAGGCCGACGGCGCGCGGGTTGGGCAGGCCGCCGGCGAGCAAGAGGCGCAGATTGCGCCGGCCGGCGATGATCGCGATCGCCTCCTCGGTCGCGTCGGGCGCGATGATCACCTCGGTGAAGATGCCGATGATGGCGCGCGCCGCATCCGCATCGAGCGTGCGGTTGACCGCGATGATGCCGCCATAGGCCGAGGTCGAATCGCAGGCGAGCGCGCTGCGGTAGGCGGTGGCGAGGTCCGGGCCCTCGGCGACGCCGCAGGGATTGGCATGCTTGACGATGACGCAGGCCGCCGTGCGCTGCGGATCGAACTCGCCGACGCATTCATAGGCAGCATCAGTGTCGTTGATGTTGTTGTAGGACAGTTCCTTGCCCTGCAGCTGCCGCGCGGTCGCAACGCCTGGCCGCTTCTCCGGCGTGGCGTAGAACGCCGCGGTCTGATGCGGGTTCTCACCATAGCGCAGCGACTGCAGCAGCCTGCCGCCGAAGGCGCGGAAGTCCGGCGCCTTGGTGTCGAGCTGCACGGCAAACCAGTTCGAGATCGCGGCGTCATAGGCCGCGGTGCGCGCGTAAGCCTTGGCGGCGAGCCGGCGGCGCAGCCCAAGCGACGTCGCGCCCTTGTGCGCGGTGAGTTCCTCGAGCACGGCCTGGTAGTCGCTCGCCTCGACCACGACGGCGACATCGTCATGGTTCTTGGCCGCGGCGCGGATCATTGCGGGGCCGCCGATGTCGATGTTCTCGATGCACTCCTCGAAGCCGGCGCCTTTGTCGACGGTGGCCTCGAACGGATAGAGGTTGACCACCAGGAGATCGATCGGCGCGATGCCGTGCGCGGCCATCGCGGACGCGTGCTCCTTGTTGTCGCGGATCGCGAGCAGGCCGCCATGCACCTTCGGATGCAGCGTTTTGACCCGGCCGTCCATCATCTCGGGGAAACCGGTGAGCTCGGAGACGTCCTTGACCTGTAGCCCCGCCGCCGCGATCGCTTTCGCAGTGCCGCCGGTCGAGACCAGCTCGACGCCATGGTCGGACAGTGCCCTGGCAAAATCGATCAATCCGGTCTTGTCGGAAACCGACAACAGAGCGCGGGTCACGCGGCGAAGCTGTTCAGTCATCTGAGGAAATCCCTGGCTGTTAAGGCAGCCGGGTAGCACGGTTTGCCGGGGACCGAAACCGGTTCCGGAGGCGGATTCCCCGGAAATTGCGGGCGATTGGGGAGCAATCAGACCCGTCACCCTGAGGTGGCCGCTTCTTCAGCGGCCCTCGAAGGGTCGACGGCCACCGGCCGGGCCGTGCATCCTTCGAGGCTCGCCGAAGAGGCTCGCACCTCAGGATGACGGGGATAGAGCGACCATCTCACTCGTCGTCCCGGCTCCAGTGCGCAATTGCGCACTAGGCCGGGACGGCGCCGAATCTTGGTGTCGAAGGCCGGCTGCCCCGCGGCCGGCTACTTTGCATGGGGTTGTTTTCGCCAATTTGGCAGCGCGCCCCTCAGGCCGTCCCTACAGCGGCAGTTCCGGCTCGCGGCGGGCGTTGCGGCGGGCGTTGGTGGCGGAGGCCGAGGTCGATGAGCGGACAAAGCTCCAGCGCACCGTGGACGCCTGCCGGGCGTCCTGCCGGATCACGATCTGGGAGGTGCGGCGCGGGCCGTCATTGCCGGCGAGGAACACGCTGTCCTCGAGCTCGACCTTGTCGTCAACAGCCTCGAAGGTCCAGACGTCGCGGTTGGGCAGCACCAGCATGACGCCGCGCGCGTCCGACAGCCGGCTCGCCTTCACCGACGGGTGCAGATGGAAGCGCAGTGCGAAATCGGCGTCGCTGCCCTTGATGCGGCCGCTCGGCGCCGGCCCGACCTGGTCCTCGCCTTCGAGGCGGGTGCCGTCGTCGGAGACCATCAGCACGCGGCGGTGGATCACGCCGAAGCGGGAGAGATAGCCGTCATGCGACGCCGTGAGCATGTCGCCGTCGCTGATGGCCTCGCGGTGGCTGTCGACATTGCTGGGGCCTGAGGTGATCGGCGAACCGCGCAGCAGCCGCTTCATCGCCGACAGCTCGACGAACTGGCACGACGACGACTCGTGATAGGTCAACGTCGAATGCGCCGCGGTGGAGCGCGCGAACGGCCGCCAATTGTCGCGGCCGGTCGACGGCATGCCGCAATTGACCACGATGCGGCTCGCCCCGGAGGAGAACTCGAACGACAGGCAGCCGGCATGCGCGTCCTGGCTGACGCTCGGCGGCGGCGGCGCGCCGGTGTCGATGATCAGCGCGGTCGTGCCGGCATCGATCCGCTGGAACCCGGAATGCGGCATGTTCGACATCGGCACGCCGCGGGTGTCGTCATAGGCGAGCAGCGTCGCGACGAGATCGGACGGCGCGGTCGACATGCCGTTGAACAGCGCAAAGCTGCCGTCGCCGTGACGGAAGAAGCGCAGCATCGGCATCATGCGGTCGATGGCGTTGAGCAGCGCCGGCGGCGGCGCGATGTTCCGTGCAGCAAACGTCTGCCGCAGTGGCAAGAGATCGCTGAGCAGTTCGACCAGCGCGCCGGGATTGCGCGAGATGTGGCCGCCGTCGGGCAGGATCTGGCGCTGCAAT
This sequence comes from Bradyrhizobium ivorense, assembly GCF_900696085.1. Taxonomy (GTDB): domain Bacteria; phylum Pseudomonadota; class Alphaproteobacteria; order Rhizobiales; family Xanthobacteraceae; genus Bradyrhizobium; species Bradyrhizobium ivorense. Next base: position 498,147 of record NZ_CAADFC020000004.1, on the reverse strand, counting down.
TCGTCCGACAGCTTCCGCGAGGCGGTCTTGATGTTGCGCGCCTGGTTGGCGAGGCAGAGCGAGGCGTAGCACAGCGCGATCAGCACCTGCAGGCGCGGCACGCCGTCATTGTCGAGCGTGGAATAGCGCAGATATTTGATCTCGCGCGCCAGCCCGCGCAGATATTTGCGGTAGAATTTGCCGTCGGTGTCGCCGAGCACCAGCGGCGCCTGCGACAGCAGCGAGATCACGCGGCGCGCGCGCACGTCGGCGCGTCGCTCCAGCGGCCGCTTGCGCGCCTGGTTGGAGATCCAGTCGTCGACCAGCGAGCGGGCGTTGGCGCGGGTCAGCGCGGTGTCGGCGGCGCGCAGATGACGCAGCCAGCCGAAGCCGAGCAGCGCGGCTTCCCAATCCTCCGACGGCGGCTCGAGATCGAAGATCGAGCGGCCGTGGCAGGTTACGATCTTGCCCGCGAACACGAATCGTCCGGCATAGATCTCGGCGGCGCGGGTGGCGTCGGCGGTCCGCAGGTCGTGCGGGGCGATGATCAGGCGGTCGGTGCGGCCCGGCCACAGCCGCGACAGCGCGACGGTTCCCCCGCTCGCGCGCGCAATCATGCTGCGCGCGAAGCGGCCAGCAATCAGCGTCGAGATGCGTCTGCTTTGAGCGACCGACACGCCTAACCTTGTGGGGAGGAGTTGTTCAACGAATCCTTATTTAATCCGGAAACGCGCCCAAGAAAACGTGCCCAAGAAAACGTGCCAAGAAAACGTACCCAAGAACGCACTCGGACACCGTCTTGTCACACGCGCGAATCACTGCAACGAGCTTAGAAGAATCACGCTCAAAATCAGGATTTAACCAGCGGATTTAACCAGCCTCGCCGCGTAAAATCCATCCAGGCCGCCAAGCCGCGGATCGGCGTGCGGCAAATGGCAGGGCAGGGTGCGCAAATCACCCTCAGTGGTGATGATCTCCTCGAGGCCCGCGACTTCGCCCTTCTCGACCGGCGCGCGCCGCAGGCCTGATTCGCTCGCCAGCAGCGCGGCGATCGCCCGCTCGCCTTCCTCCGGCTCCAGCGAACAGGTGCAGTAGATCAGCGTACCGCCGGGTTTCAGCAACGCGACGGCCTTTTGCAGGAGCCGCTTCTGCAACGCCGCCAGCGCGCCGATGTCGGCCTCCTGGCGCAGCCAGGCAACGTCGGGGTGACGGCGGATGGTCCCGGTCGAGGTGCAGGGCGCATCGACCAGGATGCCGTCGAAACTTGCGGCCTGCGCCGGCCATTCGGCCGCGTCGGCGACGATGGGCTCGGCCGATAGCGCCAGCCGCGTGAGGTTGTCGCGCAGCCGCGCCATCCGCGCCGGCGAGCGATCGATCGCGGTGACACGGGCGCCGGCCAGCGCCAGTTGCGCGGTCTTGCCGCCGGGCGCGGCGCAGAGATCGGCGATCGCCTTGTCCTTGACGTCGCCGAACAGCCGCGCCGGCAGCGCGGCGGCAGCGTCCTGCACCCACCATTGGCCTTCGGCGAAACCGGGCAGCATGGTCACGGAACCCTGCAGCAGCGTGCGCACGGTTCCCGTCGGCAGCCGCTCGCCATGCAGGCGGCTCGCCCATTGCAGCGCGTCCGCCTTCACCGTGAGATCGAGCGACGGCTCGTGGCCGAGCGCGAGCGCCATGTTGCGCGCGGTCTCCTCGCCGTAATGCGCGGTCCAGCGCGCCAGCATCCACTGCGGCAGATCGAGCGTCTGCGTCTTCACCTCGTCGATCAGCCCCTGGCCCTCGCGCGCACAGCGGCGCAGCACGGCGTTGACGAGCCCGGCATATTTCGCCGCGCGGCGGTCCGATTGCACCAGCCGCACCGAGAGATCGACCGCGGCGTGATCGGGCACGTCCATCCAGATGATCTGCGCGGCGCCGATCAGCAGCGCACTTTGCGCGCGCGGCGCATCGGTCGGCACGCCGCGATCGAGCAGCCGCGACAGCAGATGGCCGAGCGTGCCGAGCCGGCGCAAAATGGTCGACACCAGCCGGCGCATCAGCGCGCGGTCGCGATCGGCGAGCGATTTCAGACCGGGATGCGCGCCGGCGCCGTCGAGCTGATCATCGAGCGTGCGATGCTTGTGCAGCACGCCGTCGAGAATGTCGGCCGCAATACGGCGTGCCGCGAGACCGGGCACTTCGGCGGGAACTGCAAACCTTGAAGGGGGCATGAAGCGGAGATATCTCGAAAGGTGCTGAGTTACATTCGGCTCATGCCCGTAACGCGAGAAACACCTCTGGCATGCGAATATGCCAAATGTAAGAATCGCGCTGAGGGATTTCAGGAACGTGATGCCGTCACTGTGAGGGCATCACAAGTCGAGGCATGCAGCCGGAGAGTTTGAGAGATCTGCCGAAGAGCTTTGCCAAAGAGTCCTGCCAAAGAGTCCCGCCATGTCCGAGAAATCTCCATCTGAAAAAACTGCATCGCCAGCGGAACCCGCCGCGCGCAAGCCACTGACGCCGGCGGCGCAACGCGCGCTCGCCGAAGCGGAGGAGCGCCGCAAGGCGGCGGAGCAAAACGCGGCCGCGCGGCCGAAGGAATATCAGGGCCCGAAAGGTCCCGAGCCGACGCGTTACGGCGATTGGGAAACCAAGGGCATCGCGTCAGACTTTTGAGACTCTTGGTAACCTGTGCCGTGCGACCCTTGCCTGAGGCCACGACTCCGGCTTAGCTTGGGAATATGTCCCCATACGAGAGAATAAATGCTCATCGGGTGCCGGGACGCCCGCCATTCGGGCGGCCGTCGTCCGGTCGCTCGGTATGGGGCCGGCGCTTCTCCTCGGTGCTGCCGTGGGTGTTCGTGCTCGGCATCGCCGTCGGCAGCACGCTTCCGATCCGCCAGTGGGTGCATTGGCCGCCGCACTGGTCGCTCGGCCGGTCGCACGATACCGACGTGATCCTGCAGCGTACCGGCGCGCCCGACATCCGGCATGCCGTCGACGTGATCAGGACCATCGATGGCGACACCTTCGAGGCGCGGGTGCATCTGCCGCCGGGCCCCGATCTGATCACGCGGGTCCGGCTGCGCGGCATCGATGCGCCGGAGTTGAAGGCGTCGTGCCGGCGCGAGTTGCAGATGGCGGAAGCGGCGACGGTGGCGCTGCGCGATCTGCTCGGCCAGGGCAGCGTCGCGATCTACAATGTCGGCCCCGACAAATATCAGGGACGCGTCGTGGCCGACGTCGCGACGAAGAAGACCGACAACGTCTCGTCCGCGTTGCTCGCCGGCGGCTATGCGCGCGCCTACAATGGCGGTCACCGCTTCGGCTGGTGTGCGAACGCCGCGCGCTGAGCGGCCGTGCTGACCAAAGCAAAAGGCCGCGCAGAGGCGCGGCCTTTGTCGTGCGCAGCTCTGATGCGTGTCAGCGCGTGACGACGACGGTCGCGCCGACCGAAACGCGCTGATAGAGATCGGTGATATCGCTGTTCAGCATGCGGATGCAGCCGTAGGAGACGAAGCCGCCGACCGAACCCGGCACGTTGGTGCCGTGGATCGCGTATTCGCCGCCGGCGAGCGTCATCGCGGCGACGCCCATCGGGTTGCGCGGCGAGCCGCCGGGGATCACGTCCGGCATGTTGGGCTTGTCGCGCCTCACCTCGGCGGGCGGCGACCAGGCGGGATTGGTGTATTTGCCGTCGATCTTCGTGGTGCCGGCCCACTGCTTGCCGGCCTTGCCGACGCCGACCGGGTAACGCATCGCGTGGCCGGAATCGAGAATGAGATAGAGCCGCCGTTCGTTGGTCCTGACCACGATGGTGCCCGGCTCGTAATTGTCACCGCGCATCCCGACCATTTCCGGCCGCGCTTCGGCCGCAGATGACATCAACACGCCCGCCCCGATGGTGGCGGCCACCGCCACCGCAATCCTCACCGACATCACACTCTCCACGTCCCAACAGCTCCCGGAGGGAGCCAAAAACGAAGCAACAAGCCCCTGCAAAAACGGGCCTGCGGTCTCACGCACGCGATGTTAACCGCGTGTCTTAACCGGATGGTTGCCACGGCGGTCGCGAGACACGTTCTGATGGCGGCAAGAAAGAAAATCTTCCGATTAAAGTAAATGACTTGAAAACAACACTTGGCCACAAACGCGCCGCGTGCGCGCCTCGTCTCTGGCAATCCCGTGAAAAGCAGAGGGCCGCGGCGAATTGCGCGCGGCCCTCAGATTCGTCGTGCGATGTTGCCGGTGTCAGCTTACGCCGGCGCGCCCTTCTTGTTCTGGCGGTTGTGTACGAGGTCGTCGACCACGGCCGGATCGGCCAGCGTCGAGGTGTCGCCGAGGCTGGACGGATCGTCCTCGGCGATCTTGCGCAGGATGCGGCGCATGATCTTGCCGGAGCGGGTTTTCGGCAGGCCGGGCGCGAATTGAATGAGATCCGGCGAGGCGATCGGGCCGATGTCCTTGCGGACCCAGGCCACCAGCTCCTTGCGCAACGCTTCGGTCGGCTCGGTGCCCTTCATCAAGGTGACATAGGCATAGATGCCCTGGCCCTTGATGTCGTGGGGGTAGCCGACCACCGCAGCCTCGGAGACCGCCTCATGCGCGACCAGCGAGCTCTCGACCTCGGCGGTGCCCATGCGGTGGCCCGAGACATTGATGACGTCGTCGACCCGGCCGGTGATCCAGTAAAAGCCGTCGGCGTCGCGCCGGCAGCCGTCGCCGGTGAAGTACTTGTTCTTGTAGGTCGAGAAGTAGGTCTGCTCGAAGCGGTCGTGGTCGCCATAGACGGTGCGCATCTGGCCCGGCCACGACCTCGTCAGGCAGAGATTGCCCGAGGTCTCGCCGTCCAGCGTCTTGCCGTCGGCGTCGACGATTTCAGGCACTACGCCGAAGAACGGCCGCGTCGCCGATCCCGGCTTCAGTTTTGTGGCGCCGGGCAGCGGTGTGATCAGAATGCCGCCGGTCTCGGTCTGCCACCAGGTGTCGACGATCGGGCAGCGGTCGTCGCCGACCACGCGGTGGTACCACTCCCAGGCCTCCGGATTGATCGGCTCGCCGACCGAGCCGAGCAGCCTGAGCGACTTGCGCGAGGTCTTCTTCACCGGCTCGTCGCCGCCCTGCATCAGCGCGCGGATTGCGGTCGGCGCGGTGTAGAAGGTGTTGACCTTGTGCTTGTCGATCACCTGCCAGAACCGCGAATTGTCCGGGTAGTTCGGCACGCCCTCGAACATCAGCGTGGTCGCGCCGTTGGCGAGCGGCCCATAGAGGATGTAGCTGTGGCCGGTGACCCAGCCGACGTCGGCGGTGCACCAGTAGATGTCGCCGTCGTGATAGTCGAAGACGTATTGATGCGTCATCGACGCGAACACCAGATAGCCGGCCGAGGTGTGCAGCACACCCTTCGGCGTTCCGGTCGACCCCGAGGTATAGAGGATGAACAGCGGATCCTCGGCGTTCATCGGCTCGCACGGGCATTCGGTGGTCACCATCTCGGCGGCGGCGTGATACCAGAGGTCGCGCGTCGGGTTCATGTCGACCTTGCCGCCGGTGCGCTTGACCACGACGACCCAATCGACCCCGCCGGTTTTGGCGATCGCCGCATCGACATTGGCCTTCAGCGGCACCTTCTTGCCGCCGCGCAGGCCCTCGTCGGCGGTGATGATCACCTTGGAGTCGCAGTCCTTGATGCGCTGGGCGAGGCTGTCCGGCGAGAAGCCGCCGAACACCACCGAATGGATCGCGCCGATCCGCGCGCAGGCCAGCATGGCGTAGGCCGCCTCCGGAATCATCGGCAGATAGATCGTGACGCGGTCGCCCTTCTTCACGTTCCGGGTGCGCAGGATGTTGGCCATCTTGCAGACTTCGTCATGCAGCTGGCGGTAGGTGATGTGCTTGGATTCGGAGGGATCGTCGCCCTCCCAGATGATCGCGGTCTGGTCGCCGCGCTTGTCGAGGTGGCGGTCGATGCAGTTCCAGGCGACGTTCAGCACGCCGTCCTCGAACCATTTGATCGAGATGTTGCCCGGCGCGAAGGAGACGTTCTCGACCTTGGTGAAGGGCTTGATCCAGTCGACCCGCTTGCCGTGTTCGGCCCAGAAGCCGTTGGGGTCCGTGACCGAGCGCGCATACATCTCGCGATATTTGGCGTCATCGATATAGGCGCGCTTGGCCCAGTCGGCCGACACGTCATAGATCTTCTCGGACATTCGCTTCCTCCACTCACTGCCACCAGCCAACAACGCGCCGGCAAGCCTTCTTGATCATTGCCGAATTATGCGTTGCCGCATTCCGGCCCGGCAAGGAAAAAGGACTGTACTTTCGTCGCGTCAAACCGCCGGGCATGCTCTGCAGCTTCTACCTGTGGTAGGATGGCTTGCCGCAACGCACCGACGAGTAACCTCTATGATGGATCGCCTGCTCCGCGTCACTGCTCTCTTGGTCGTAGTCATGTCGCTCTCGGCGCCGCTCGCCCGCGCCCAGACGGCGGCGCCGGCGCCGTCTGCGGACGCGCTGGCGGCCGCGCGGGAGCTGGTGACCACCATCCACTTCGTCGATCAGTTCAAGGCGCTGATGCCGACGCTGATGACGAGCCTCAAGCCCGCCATCGTGCAGGGCCGCAGCGAAGTCGAGCGCGACTACGACGCCCTGATGCCGGTTATGCTCGCGGCCTTCCAGGCCCGCTTCAGCGAATTGTCGGAGGCGGTCGCCATCGTCTACGCCAACAACTTCACTCCCGACGATCTGCGCGGCCTGATCGCCTTCTACAAGACCCCGGTCGGCCAGAAATTCCTCGCCAAGTCGCCCGCGCTCACGCAGCAATCGTTGCTGGCCGGCCAGAAGTTCGGACAGTCGGTTTCCGTCGAGCTGCGGCAGCGGATGATCGAGGAGTTGCGCAAGAAGGGCCACAATATCTGACCCGGTTCCGGGTCGCTCCCGGGCCCAAAATCGGTACGGACCGCCGCCTCCGTCGGCGGTTCCAGCGATCAATTCCCCGTATCGGGGCAGGCCGACATCAAGGTTATCGGCCGAATGGCACCCATGAAAGGTATTTAGAAACCTCTAGCGACTGATTCGCGACTCGCAATGTCGGCCAAGACCCCCTAAATGGCCTTCCCGGGGCCCAGACGGCCCGCCGGAACGAAGCCCCAAGAAGCGGCATTACCCGGAGAACAGGAACAAGGCGTCTAGCGAAGATGATGGATCAGCAGAACATCGCGGCTGTGCGGCCCGTTTCCGCCGATCCTGCTGTCGCTTTGGCAAAGGCGCTTGGCCAATGGCCGAAGCCGCGTCCGGCCAGCAAGCCCGGCACAATCAAGCTCGACGCATCAGGCGCCATCAAGGCCTCGGTTGAGGAACTCGCCCGCGACCTCGGCCTGCGGCTCGGCGACCAGAACGAGCTGACCATCCGCCGCATCAAACGCGGCAAGACATATTCATTCGTTCGCGCCAACGGCTCGCACGTCCGCGACGCCCGCACCATCCGCAGGCTGCACGCGATGGCGATGCCTCCGGCCTATCGCCAGGTGCGCTACTCCACCGATCCGAACACGCATCTGCAGGCGGTCGGTCTCGATGCCGCCGGCCGGCTGCAATACCGCTATCACGCCGATTGGGAGAAGGTGCGCGAGCAGCGCAAGGCGCATCGCCTCGCCAAGCTGGTGGCCGCGCTGCCGAAGATCCGGCGCAAGGTCTCGGCGTTTCTGTCGGGCGACGAGCCGACCCGCGAATTCGCGCTGTCGGCGGTGATCGAGTTGATCGCGCGCACCGCGATCCGTCCCGGCAACGAATCCTATGCCCGCCTCAACGGCACCCGCGGCGCCACCACGCTCTTGAAGTCCAACGTCACGCTGGAAGACGATTCGCTGGTGCTGACCTTCAAGGCCAAGGGCGGCAAGGCCGTGCGCAAGGAATGCGATGCGGCCAAGCTGGTGCGCGCGATCGGCGTTCTGCGCGCGGTGCCAGGCAAGCGCATGTTCCAGTATTACGACCGCTCGGGCGTCGTCCGCGCCGCCTCGACCACGGCGGTGAACGCGTTCCTGCGCGAGATCGCCGGCATCAAGATCTCGCTGAAGGATTTCCGCACCCTGATGGCATCGGCGGTCGTGGTTGAATCACTGTCGCGGATCACGCCGGCCACCAGTCAGCGCGGCCGCAAGCGCCAGGTGCTGGACGCGATCCGCGCCGCCGCCGACCAGCTCTCCAACACGCCGGCGATCTGCCGCAAGAGCTACGTCCACGACACCATCGTCACCGCTTTCGAGGACGGCATCCTCGAACGTTTCGCCGCGACGATGGGCGGCTACCGCACCCAGTCCAAGCGCGAGCAACTGCTGGCGCAGGTGGTGATGGCGGCGGGGGCTTGATTTCTTCCCTTCTCCCCTTGTGGGAGAAGGTGGCGCGGACGTAGTCCGCGACGGATGAGGGGTCTCTCTCCGTTTGCGAGAGTGTGCCGAGGGGCGCGATACCCCTCACCCCGCTTCGCTTCGCGAAGCGACCCTCTCCCACAAGGGGAGAGGGTTCACAGCCCGCCCATCTTGCAGACCATCTTCCACTCATCCGCCGTCACCGGCTGCACCGACAGCCGCGAGTATTTCACCAGCGCCATGTCGGCGAGTTTCTTGTCGGCCTTGATCGCGGCCATCGTCACCGGCGTCGGCAACGGCTTGTCGGCCTTGATGTCGACGCAGACGAACTTGCCGGTCTTGTCGGTCGGATCGGGATAGGCTTCCTTGATGATCTCGGCGATACCGACGATCTCCTTGCCCTCGTTGGAGTGATAGAAGAACGCTTTGTCGCCCTTCTTCATGTTCACGAGGTTCTGTCGCGCGGTGAAATTACGCACGCCGGTCCAGGCTTCGCCCTTTGCGCCCTTGGCGACCTGCTGGTCCCACGACCAGCTCGACGGTTCGGATTTCACCAGCCAGTACGCCATCGTCATTCCTCCGCCTTGAACGGCCGTGTCAGCAGGCCCTCGATCGCGGCATCGATGGTCAGCTTGTTCGCGAGAATCGCCGCGACCGCATTTGATACTGGCATATCGACACTTTGCGAAGCCGCCAGCTCGACCAGCACCGGCGCGGTGAAGGCGCCCTCGGCGAGCTTGCCGACCGGCGCGGCCTCGCCGCGGCCGAGTGCTGCGCCGAGCGCAAAGTTGCGCGATTGCGCGGTCGAGCAGCTCAGCAGGAGATCGCCGAGCCCGGACAGGCCGGCCAGCGTCTCGGCGCGGGCGCCGCAGGCGCGCCCGAGGCGGGCGAGCTCGCTGAAGCCGCGCGTCGTCAGCGCCGCAAGCGCGGAGGCCCCGAGATTCTTGCCCACCACGATGCCCGCCGCGATCGCCAGCACGTTCTTCGCCGCGCCGCCGATTTCGACGCCGCGCACGTCGGTCGCGTGATAGGGCCGGAACGTCGCCGAGCCGAGCGCCTGCACCAGCGCGCGCGCCAGTGCCTCGTCTTTCGTCGCCAATGTCACTGCGGTCGGCAGCCCGCGCGCGACGTCATCTGCAAAACTCGGCCCCGACAGGATCGCCGGCACCGCCTGCGGTGCCGCTTCCGCGACGACCTCGGTCATGAATTTGTGCGTGCCGTGCTCGATGCCCTTGGCGCAGGCGATCACGGGCGTGCCGGGCTTGAGATGCGGCGCAAGGTGACCGACCGCGGCGCGCAGATGCTGTGCCGGCGTTGCGGCGAGAATGATGTCGGCGCGCGCCGCAGCCGCGATATCTGATGTCACCGCGATCGCAGGGTCGAGGCGCACACCGGCGAGCTTCGGATTGATCCGCGTCGCCTCGATCTGCGCCGCATGCGCGGCATTGCGTGCGTAGAGCGTGACGCTGCGTCCGGCGCGCGCGGCGACATCGGCCAGCGCCGTGCCCCAGGCGCCGGCTCCGATCACGCTGACTGATGTGTACGCCGGCATCGGCTGGCTCTATCGGGCTCCCTCTCCCCGCGCTTGCGGGGAGAGGGTTGGGGTGAGGGGATGCATCAGCGAGCACCGGCCGTGCGGAGAGTCCCCCTCACCCGGATCGCATCTCGTGACGCGATCCGACTTCTCCCCGCATCCGCCTTCGCCCGAAGGCGGGCTTCGGCGGACAAGAGCGGGGCGAGGTGAAGCGGAGATCGCGGCGCGAGTGATTTCCATTTGCAGAAACTCAATATCCCGCGCGGCTGTTGGCGTGGCCGACGGGCGCCTTGGCGTTGGCGTCGAGCAGCCAGCGGGCGCGCGGCGGAGCTTCCATCGTGTCGGTCAGGCCGAGCGCCATCCGCTCGGCGCCGGCCCAGGCGATCATCGCGCCATTGTCGGTGCACAGCGCCGGCGGCGGGATGATCAGCGTGGTCTCGGCGCGCGCCGCGACATCCTGCAGCGCGCCGCGGATCGCGCGGTTGGCGGCTACGCCGCCGGCCGCGACCAGCGCCCGCGGCGTGCCGAACTGCTCCTGGAACAATTTTAGGCCGACGCTCAGCCGGTCCGCCGTCGTTTCCAGCACCGCGGCCTGAAAGCTCGCGCAGAGATCGCTGACGTCCTGCGGCTCCAGCGGCACCAGCCGGCTCGCTTCGTTGCGCACCGCGGTCTTCAGTCCCGACAGCGAGAAATTCGCATCGGGCCGCCCGAGCATCGGGCGCGGAAAGGTAAAGCGTTTGGCGTCGCCGTCCTCGGCGGCGCGCTCGACCTGCGGCCCGCCCGGATAGGGCAGCGACAGCATCTTCGCCACCTTGTCGAACGCCTCGCCCATGGCGTCGTCGACCGTGGTGCCGAGCCGCACATATTGCCCGACGCCGACCACGGCGACGATCTGGGTGTGGCCGCCCGAGGCCAGGAACAGGCAGTACGGGAACGCCAGCGCGCAGGTCAGCCGCGGCGTCAGCGCGTGCGCCTCGAGATGGTTCACCGCGATCAGCGGCATGTCATGCACCATCGCGATCGCCTTTGCGGTGGTCAACCCGACGATCACGCCGCCGATCAGGCCGGGGCCCGCAGCCGCCGCCACGGCCGAGAGCTGCGCATAGCCGACGCCGGCCTCCTTCATCGCGCTCGCGACGATGCCGTCGAGCAGGTCGACATGGGCGCGCGCGGCGATCTCCGGCACCACGCCGCCGAAGCGGGCGTGCTCGGCGGTCTGCGAGCGCACGATGTTGGACAGGATTTTTCCCGAGCCGTCCGCCTGGCGCTCGACCACGGCGGCCGCGGTCTCGTCGCAGGTGGTCTCGATTCCCAACACCAGCATCGGCGGTTCGTGACCCAATTTCGGCTCTTGTGCTACGGAGCATGATCCGGACGGGTGGGAACTACCTGTCCGGCCCGTGCTCAATTTCGAGAGAGATGTCCCTTCCGGGGTAGCATTGCGAGGTCTCAAAGTGCAATCGGTCACCAAGTCCCATCTCTTGCGCCTGGAGTCCTGACCGGTGGTTGTCCTCGTTACGCGCCCGCATCCCGACAATGAGGCGACGCTGGCGGCCCTGCGCAAGCGGGGCTTTGACGCCCTGGCGGCGCCGCTGCTGCGCTTCGAGCCGCTGCCGTTTCATGACGATGACGGCGCCGATCATGACGCCGTCATCGTGACCAGCGCCAATGCGCTGCGGGCGATCGATCTCGCCGGCAGCCGGCTGTTGCGGCTGCCGCTGTTCGCGGTCGGGACCCACACCGCCGATGCCGCGCGCGCGGCCGGCTTCGACCAGGTGATCGCGGCCAAGGGCGATGCGGCGGCGCTGCGCGACCTGGTGCTGGCGCAGGTCAAGGCCGGCAAGCTGAAAAAGGCCGCCACGCTGCTCTATCTTGCCGGCGCCGACCTGTCGCGCGACCTCGCCGGCGAGCTCGGCGCCAAGGGAATGACCGTCGTCACCCACACCGCCTACCGGATGGCGCCGGTGGCAAGCTTGCCGGGCGAGATCGGCGACGCCTTCATGGCGAACCGGATCACGGCGGTGCTGCATTATTCCCGCCGCAGCGCCCGGGCCTTCGTCGACGCCGTGCGGGCCGGCGGGCTGGAGATTTCGGCCTTGGCGCTGCCGCAATGCTGCATGTCAGCCTCGGTCGCCTCCGTGCTGCACGACGCCGGCGCCACCCAGGTGGTGGTGGCGGCGCAGCCGGATGAAACTGCCCTGCTCGACGCCTTAGGGCGCGCCCTGCGCCCGACGTCGACATAATTCTTTCGTCTGAACATGATGTTAGCCAGTGCTCGGTTTTTCCGATCGTGCTCTAAGAAGCTGCGCCGATTCTGTTAGAATGCGCGGCCAGCAAGTATTGAGGACCCCCCGCGATGGCTGAAGAGAGGCCCGAGGACACCACACCGTCGCCGGATGCAAGGCCGAAGCGCGCGCCGCCGACCATCGATCTCGCGGCGACCGAGGTTTCCAGCGAGACCAAGGCGGAGGGGCCCAAAGAGGCGGGCGTAGAGCCGGCCAAGGACGCGGCGAGCGCATCCGCGGATGCGGCCGCGCCTGAGACGACGCCCCAGCCTGAGGCCGCGCCGCAGCCGGAGCCCGAGACCGTTGCCACGGCGTCGGAATTTGAACCGCCGCGCCCGGTGTCGCCCTGGGTGATCGCGCCGGTATCCGGTGCGGTCGCCGCGGCGCTGGTGATCGCCGTCGGCTGGCTGCTCGGCTGGCCGGCGGTGCAGCCGGCGGCGACACCGCAGCTCAATACCGCCGCGGCCATCGACGAACTCACCGGCCGCATCACCGGCGTCGAAGCGAAGCTGAGCAAGCCGGCGGGCGATCCCGCGACAGCGGCGCGGCTGGAGGCGCTCGACAAATCGATCACAGCGCTTCGCAGCGAGCTCGCCACGACGCGCGCGCAATCCGACAAGCTCGCGGCCGCGGCCAATGCCGCGCCCCGCAACGGTGCGGCCGCGCCGGATCTTTCCAGCATCACCGCGCGGATCGACCGGATCGAGGGCGCGCTGAAAGCACAGGACGGCAAGATCGCCGACAGCAAGGCCGAAGCTAAGGCCGATGACGTGCCGCTGCGCCGGGTGGTCGCGGCGTCGCTGCTCGACGTCGCGGTCCGCCACGGCGATCCCTACGGCTCGACGCTCGACGCCGCCAAGGCGCTGTCCGACGATTCCGCGACGCTGAAGCCGCTCGAGACCTTTGCGGCGTCGGGCGTGCCGAGCGCGAACGCGCTGTGCCGCGAGCTGCTCGAGATCGTGCCGCGCCTCGCACCGCCGCCGCCGGACGCGCCGGTGGCGAACGCCGGGCTGGTCGATCGTCTGCAGGCCGGCGCCTCAAAGCTGATCCGCATCGAGCGGACCGACGGCACCGGCACCGATCGCGGCAGCATCGTCGCGCGCGTGACATCTGCCGCCGTCCATAATGATCTTGCATTGACCGAGCGCGAATTGAAGTCGCTGCCGCCGGCCGATCGCACCGCGGCGCAAGCCTGGCTCGACAAGGTGGACGCACGCCGCGCGGCGCTTGGCGCCTCGCGGAAATTCGCCGACAACGCCATGGCGGCGCTCGCCACGGTCAACCAGTAGGTCATTGCAATAGGTCTTTGATGATCCGGATCATTCTGTTTCTCCTGCTGATCGCGGTCGTTGGTGGGGGCGCGGCCTGGCTGGCCGATCAGCCCGGCGATCTTGTGCTGTCATGGGGCGGGCTGCGCCTGACGTCGAAGCAGCCGCTGTTCCTGCTCGCGCTCGTGCTGGTCGGCGCGATGCTGGCAGGCGTGATCCTGCGCGCGCTGTGGAAGGTGCCGGCTTACGTCCGCCGTAACAGGCGCGAGCGGCTGCACGCCCGCGGCCGCCGCGCCATCACCCAAGGTTTGCTCGCGATCGGCCACGGCGATTCGACCTCGGCGCGCGTGCATGCCGAGGTGGCGCGGCGCCATGCCGGCAACGATCCGCTGACACTGCTGTTGCACGCGCAATCGGCGCAGCTCGACGGCGACCGCGACGGCGCGCAGCGCGCCTTCCGCGCCATGGCCGAGCGCGAAGACACGCGGCTGCTGGGCCTGCGCGGCCTGTTCATCGAGGCGCAGCGCGCCGACGATCCGGTCACCGCGGTGATGGTCGCGGAGGAAGCGCTGAAACTGTCGCCGTCGTCGTCATGGGCCTCGCATGCGGTGCTCGGCTTCTGCTGCGCCAAGGGCGATTGGGCCGGCGCTCTCTCGATCATCGACAACAACCAGAGCTCCGGCCTGATCGACAAGGCGACCTACCGGCGCCAGCGCGGCGTGCTGCTCACGGCGCGCGCGCTGGAATTGGAGAGCGTCGATCGCGACCTGGCGCGCGAGAGCGTGAAGGAGGCGGTCAAGCTGGCGCCGACGCTGATCCCGGCCGCGGTGTTGGCGGCGAAATTCGAGAGCGAGGCGCATCAGGTGCGCCGCGCGATGCGCCTGGTCGAGACCGCATGGCTGGCGCAGCCGCATCCCGACCTCGCCGACGCTTATGCCCATGTGCGGCTCGGCGATGCCGCGCGGCAGCGCCTGGTGCGGGTCGAGACGCTGGCGGCGAAGACGCCGGGCCATATCGAAGGCGCGCTGGCGATCGCCCGCGCCGCGATCGATGCCGCCGAATTCGCCAAGGCGCGCGCGGCGCTGGAGCCGTTCACTTCAGCGCCGACCCAGCGCGTCGCGCTGCTGATGGCCGAGATCGAGCGCACCGAGCACGGCGACAGCGGCCGCGCCCGCGCCTGGACCTTGCGCGCGGTGCGCGCGCTGCACGATCCGGTGTGGACCGCCGACGGCTATGTCTCGGACCGCTGGCGTCCGGTGTCGCCGGTCACCGGCCGGCTCGACGCCTTCCAGTGGCAGACCCCGGTCGCCGCCCTGCCGTCGGACAAGGGCAGCGCGATCGAGACCTCGCCGTTCGAGGAAGCGATGCTGGCGCCGCGCCCGGTCGAGCCGCCGAAGCCGGCGGCCGGCGAGCTGCCGGCCCCCGCGCCAACACCGGCCGAGCCGATCGAGGTGAAGCCGGCCGAGCCAGCCCCGACCGTACAGGACAACGCCCCGGTGCCCACGGCCCTCGAAGCTGAACCGGCCCCGGCCGAAGTGGTGGCCGCACCCGAGCCCGCCCCAAAGCCCGAATCAGCGCCCCCGGCGCCGGCCCCCTTGTTCCGCTCCCGGACCGACCTGCCAAAATCAGCGCCGGCCCCGATCCCGGCCGTGATCCCGATCGTCCGCGCCCCCGACGACCCCGGCGTCGACGAGGACGGCCCCGCGGACGAATTCGCGGAACAAATCGGCCCGCCAAAGGCCCAGATCGGCGGCTGGAAGGGATTTCTGTCACGTTTGGGAAGCTAATCTGCGGTTAGATGTCAGCAGAAGCGCGGGTTGCAGACCCTTTGCCTTGCCAATTGGGCCCATGCCCGATATCAGGTGGCACGCGTTATCAGGCACTCGCCGAACGGTCCGCCGCAATAGCTCAGTCGGTAGAGCACGTCATTCGTAATGACGGGGTCGGGGGTTCGAATCCCTCTTGCGGCACCAGCACTTAGCCCCGATTTCGCGACTTCAGATTTTGCCATAGGTGCGGGAGGCCATCCGCGCTGCTTCCCGGACGCGTGGAAATCGACTTCGCCCCTTGCGCCGATAGCCGCAGCTCGCTCCCGTGAAAGGGAGGCGGCCGTTGCCTTGGCTGAGCCGATCCGATGCAGTAACCTCATTGAGCGCATGACAACCATGTTAAGCGGAGGCCCTCCGTGGAACATCGAGGCATCAGCTTTTCAGTCATAGAAATGAGCTACCCGAGCGGTTGGAAATGGACCGTGGGAAAGGGCAGGACAGTCTCGGTCGGCGTTTGCGCTACTAGGCAGGATGCGATCCGTCAGGCTCAGACTTTCATTGACGCAATCATGGACTGGGCAGCGTAGAGGCCCTCGGCCCCAATTTCTGGAATTTTCTGCATCGTGCCGAGAGGCATTATGGGCCGATCCGCGCCGACGAATTTTGGCCCTACCCCCGGGGGCGCACCCTAGGCCAGGAGGGATCGGCCGCGCGGCGAGGGGGCTAGTTAGACCGCGCCGTAGAAGTGCCGGTATTGCCAAGCCGCTTCCCTGTGCAGCTCGGGTTCAGACCATGCCCGGTCGTTGAAGCGCGTGACGGACATCAGGGAGAGATCAACGCGCGGCTCGCCGTCCACTATCCAGGTTGCGAGCAGCTCTCCAACGGCTGGCGAAATCGAAAGTCCGGCGACATTGCATCCGCTTGCAAAGTAAAAGCCCGCAGTCCCGGGCGCGGGGCCGAGAATATGATGACCGTCGGCCGTCATCGTCGGTATGCCGCCGCGAAATTCTCGCACCTTGGCGGTTTGCAGGACCGGGAACTGATCCTTGACTTCGATGGCGGCAGCACGAAGCACCTCGATGTCGAGTGGCATGTCCTTGACGTCGAAATTGGCACCGAGCGACTGCATGTCGAAAAATCTCGGCGTTTCCTCGTAAACGCCCCAGAGGAAGCCACCCTGGCACGGGCGCGTGTACACCGCGGCATCCATGATCCGAACCATCGGCAGGTCGGCGCGCGCGCCGTCCAACGGTTCGGTCACGATCAGTTGCTGTCGGGTCGGGACCAGCGGGACACGAATTCCACTTGCCTCCGCTACCTGTCGCGTCCATGCACCCGCCGCATCGACGACGATGGAGCCTTCAATGATGCCGTTCGCGGTGGTTACGCCCGTCACCTTGCCGGCGCTGATGTTCACGCTCAGCACGTCTGTGTTCGGCAACAGGGTCGCGCCCTGACGCGCCGCTGCCTTGGCGAAGCCGACAGCAACCTGAGCCGGGTCGAAATACCTGTCGTCGCCGATCCACATTGCCGCTACCACGCCCGTCGGCTTCAGAAATGGATTGAGGCGGCTGGCCTGCTCTGGAGAGATCAGCTCGACATCGAGGCCCATACGCCGACTGCGCTCAAAGTCGGCCTTGATCACCTCCGCGTCTTGCGGCCGACGCGCGATCTTCAGGCTGCCCGAATGCACCCAATCGAGAGGTTGTCCGGTTTCTTCGGTAAACGCCTCAATCTTGCGGCATGCGTCCTTGATGAGGCTCGTCATCAGGTCGCTTTTGCGAACGCAGCTCACCATGCCTGCAGCGCGCGGCGAGGTTTGCGATCCGATATCATGCTTGTCGACGAGAGCTACGCTGAGACCTTTGCGTTTGCTCAAGTAATATGCTGTGGCAGCGCCGAGGCCGCCGGACCCAATAATGATGGCATCGGCTTTGTTGATCATGACGCCGGCCCCGAAATGGATTAGGTGCGACCAAACCCTATCACGCGGCGGAGCCGACTGACCATGCCCGGCTGTCGTTGGCCCCAGCGCAGCGGCGGCTTTACGGCAATAAGAAAAAACGCCCCTGGATCGAATCCAGGGGCGCTGTCTGCTCGAATGCTGATCCCGGCGAAGCTACCGCGCTAATCCGCCACCGTCTGAATCACGCTGCTCACCGGCCGCGCCGCTGCGGTAGGCACCTTCTCGTTCTTCACCATCATCGCG
The DNA here is from genome assembly GCF_900696085.1 of Bradyrhizobium ivorense. GTDB lineage: Bacteria > Pseudomonadota > Alphaproteobacteria > Rhizobiales > Xanthobacteraceae > Bradyrhizobium > Bradyrhizobium ivorense. The sequence continues at coordinate 480,755 of NZ_CAADFC020000004.1, read as the reverse complement.
TCGTATTCGGGCAGCGTCTCGAGCTGTTGCTTGGCCTTCATCCAGACCACCTTGTAGCCGCCGGCCTTCAGCTTGCGCAGCAAGGTCGGCAGCGCCTGGGCGGTGTGCTTCTGCAGGTCGTGCATCAGGATGATGCCCTTGTGCTCCTTGTCGAGCTTGGTCATCACGTTGTTGATCACCTCGTCGGCGTTCTTCGACTTGAAGTCGTTGGAATCGACGTCGACCGAGAACATCGCGATGTTGCGGGTGCCGAGATAGGCCGTGGTCGCCGGCGTGTGGGCCAGCGCCGGGAAGCGGAAGAACGGCGCGGGGTTTTGGCCGAGCGCGAGCTTCACCGCGCTAAAACCCTTCTCGATCTCGTCCTTGGCCTGCTGCTCGGTGATCTTCTTGCCGGCGAGATGCGCGTGCGACCAGGTGTGGGCGCCGATGGTGTGGCCGGCGGCGGCAACCTGGCGGAGAATGTCCGGATGGTAGGTGGTGTGCATGCCGATCGGGAAGAACACCGCCTTGGTGCACTCATCGGCCAGCGCCTTCAACACGGCGGGCGTGGTCGGCCACGGACCGTCGTCGAAGGTCAGCACGATCTCCTTCTCGGTCAGGAAGTCGTACTGCTTGTACTGCAGGAAGCCGAAGCCGGGTCCGCCGTTGGTGTCGACCACCACGGTGCGGCTGACGCCGAGCGCGTCGGGATTGTTGCAGGTCGTCTTCGGCGCGGCCGCGACCGGTGCGGGCTGCGGCGCCGGAGCGGGAGCCGGGGCCGGCGCGGCCTCGGCGCGCTTCGACGAGAGCGCCGCGGTGACCTCGACATCGTCCCTGGCGGCCAGCTTCGGCGCCGGCGCGGGAGCCGGATCGGCCTTGGCAGCCTGGGTTTGGGGAGCGGTGGCGCGGGAGGAGGTCCAGAACCACGCTCCGGCGATCACGACCGCCATGACAACACTGGCCAGCATCAGGCCCAATGGATTACGCATCGCTACAAAACTCTCTCGGAACTCGGGGGAACGCCAACAGCTGTAACGAGCGATTAGTGCCAACAAGGTCTTAACGCGATCCCAACACGGCGCCGGAAGCGGAAGAAAAAGCGTGCCTTGGACCCGTGCCTTGCACCTTCGTGACGACCGTCACAGTCGAGAATCGCGCGCCCGCGCAGGATCGGACCCGCCAACCGGCCCACGCCGCGGGGCCAATGGGAGCCGATCATGACCGCATTCAAAAGTCAGGTTGCAAAGGCCGGCGCCGCGCTGGCGTTTGCGGCTGCCGTCTCCGCGCTGTCCTCGACCGCGAGCTTTGCCTTCAGCGCGGAAGCGCAGCAGATGTGCACCGGCGACGCCTTCCGCCTGTGCAGCGACGAGATCCCTGATATCCCGAAGATCACCGCCTGCATGATCAAGCACCGCGCCCAGCTGAGCAGCGGCTGCCGCGTCGTGCTGGACCGCGATCTCGCCGCCCAGCGCCGCCCCTCGGCGGATTGATTGCGGTGCACTCAAGCGGCTGCGGCGACGAGCCGCGGGCCGGGGATCGCCCAAGGGATCGGCAAGAGATCGCCAAGAGATATCCGAGGGGATTGCCAGGCAAATCGGAACCTTGGTGCCCGTTCCGCCGTTTCAAGCTTCTGCGGCGCGCTGAAACCCTATAGAACCGGCGGCGCATTGATTAGAGGCTTTGAGATGACCCGATTCCTGCTTGCCGTGATTCCGCTGGTTCTGCTGACGTCCGCTGCTTCGGCGCAGCAACAACAGGGGCGAGAAGCCTGCACCCGCGACGCCCAGCGGCATTGCCGCCCCGTGCTCAATAACGGCGACGACGCCGTGCTGGCCTGCCTGCAGCAGCATCGCGCCCGGCTGAGCAAGGGTTGTCAGAAGACGCTGACCGAGCACGGGCAGTAGGGCCCAACCACCATCATTCTGGGCGATGCGAAGCATCGAACCGCGGTGCGCGCACCTGAGAATCTCGAGATTCCGGGTTCATCGCTGGTGCGATGCCCCGGAATGACTAAGCGACTACGTGCTGTTTCCCGCCGCGCCCGCGGCGGTCGCGACCACCGGGATCACTTCCCTCGCGGCCCGGTCCGGCGTCTCGTCCTTCCAGCGCACCGATCCGAACGGACGCTCCAGCATCCGGCGCACCCGCACCGGGTCGGGGCCGATGTGGAAATCCATCGCCTTCTGGTGCAACTCGCGCTCGGCCTGGGTGGCGCGGTTGCGCTGGCGTAGGAAATCGAGCCAGGTCGGGCAGTGATAGCGCTCGGTCCACAATTCCGGATCGGCGATGTCGCGCGCGATCGACCAGCCATAGGCGCCGTTGCGCTGGCGGCTGAGCTGCACGTCCTGCATCACGTTGTGAAAGGCGCGGGCGTTGTCCTGCGCCACCCGATACTCGATCTCGACCACCAGCGGCCCGCTGCGGGCGGTGAGCTGCAGCTGCACCTCGGGATCGGCCAGCGCTTCGCTGGCATCCTCGTTGCGGGCGCCGACCCGCGGCATGCGCAGCCAGATGCCGAGCAGCGGCGACAGCAGCATCAATCCGGCGGAAATCAGCAGCGCGGTCTCGACGCCGCCGATGTCGGTGATGCGGCCCCAGCCCCAGCTGCCGATCGCGATGCCGCCGGCAATCGCGGCCTGGAAGGCGGCGAGCGAGCGGCCCGCGACCCAGCGCGGCGCCGAGAGCTGCACGCCGATATTGAACAGCGCCACCGCGAGCATCCACGCCGCGCCGGCGACGACCAGGGCGGCGGCCGTGATCACCGGCTCCTTGCTCAACGCCACCGCGGCGATCGCCGCGCCCATCGACAGCGCGCAGGCGCGCACCGCGGCCTCGCCGCTGAGCCGGCTCCGGATCTGCGAAATATTCAGCGCGCCGACCACCGCGCCCATGCCGAAGGCGCCCAGCATGATGCCGTAGGTCTGTGCGCCGCCATGCAGCAAGTCGCGCGCCACCAGCGGCATCAGCGCCGAGACCGAGCCGCCGATGATGCCGGTCACCATGGTGCGGGTCAGCACGATCTTGATCGACGGCGAATTGGTGATGTAGCGCACGCCGGAAACCATGGCGCGGTTGAGCCGTTCGCGCGGCAGCCGCGACGGCTCGGTGACCCGATTCCACAGGAACAGCACCACCAGCAGCGGCAGATAGAGCACAGCGTTGGCGGCGAACGCTGCCACCGCGCCGGCGGAGGCGACCACGATGCCGCCGATCGCGGGGCCAAAGCTGCGCGCGATGTTGTAGCTGATGCCGTTGAGCGCGACCGCGGCCGGCAGCGTCTCGGCCGGCACCTGCTCGCTGACCGAGGATTGCCAGGCCGGGCCGAACAGCGCCATGCCGCTGCCGACGACGAAGCACAGCGCGAGCAAAATGTTTGGCGTCACCAGATTGAGCCAGGCCAGCACGGTTAGCGTGGTGGCGCCGACCAGCGCGATCGCGAGCGACACCAGCGCGACGATGCGGCGGTCATGCATGTCGGCGATCGCGCCGGCCGGCATCGAGATCAGCATCACCGGCAGCATCAGCGCGGTCTGCACCAGCGCGACCTTGTCGGCCTCCGACGTCATTTGGGTCATCGCCCAGGCGGCGCCGACGCCCTGGATCAGGATGCCCAGGTTGGAGAGCAGGCTGGCGAGCCAGATTCGCCGGAAGATTGAGTGCCATAACGGTGCAGTGATACTGTCGGTGCGTTGCCGCGGTTCGGTCATATCCGGTTCCGTTTGGCCTGCTATGGCTTGAATGAAGATTCCGGCTGCATCAAGAGATGCCCGCGAAACGCGTGTCCTGTCCAGCGTTTACGGTATCATTCGCCGGCGCAGGGCACAGCTAAAGTACTGAAACGCTTGGGGAAGGGGACAATGGGGCTGACGCGGCGAACAATTTTGCAAGGTGCCGGGGCGCTGTCCCTGATGGCGGGCCGATTCGCTGCGCCGGCGATGGCCCAGACGGCCGCGACAGCAGCGGCCGGCGAGATGCCGCCGATTCTGTTCGTGCATGGCAATGGCGACCAGGCGCCGCTCTGGATGACGACGATCTGGCGGATGGAATCCAACGGCGTGCCGCGCGAGCGGATGTTCGCGATCAATTTCACCGATCCGCTGGCGCGCACCGACGACAAGGTCGAGCAGGCGGGCCGCTCCTCGACCGAGGACCAGCGCCGCGAGCTTGCCGAGGCGATCAAGCAGTTGAAGCAGACGACTGGCGCCGCGAGGGTCGCGCTGGTCGGCAATTCGCGCGGCGGCAATGCGATCCGCAATGTCGTCAAGAACGGCAATGGCGGCGATGTCAGCCATGCCGTGCTGTGCGGCACGCCGAACCACGGCGTCTATGCCTGGGATGACGGCCTCGGCAACGAGTTCAACGGCCGCGGCCCATTCCTGCACGGCCTGAACGAGGGCGACAGCGAGGTGACGGCGGGCACCGCGTTCCTGACGCTGCGCAGCGACGGCATCGACAAGTTCGCGCAAGGCGACGGCCGCTTCGTCGGCAAGCCGGGCACGCCGACCAACATCACCGCGGAAGGGCCGGCGCTGAAGGGCGCCACCAACCTGGTGCTCGGCGCGATCGATCATCGCGAGACCGCCTTTCATCCGCGCGCCTTCCGCGAGATCTACAAGTTCATCGCCGGGCGCGAGCCGGCGCGAATCGAGATCGTGCCGGAGGCCGAAGTCAGGCTGAGCGGCATCGTCACCGGCACGCCGGGCGGCGTGCAGACCAATCGTCCGGTGTCCGGCGCGTCGGTCGATATCTATCGCGTGGCCGCGGAGACCGGCGAACGCATCGGCGGCCCAGTGCACTCGTCGCAGACCAGCGCCGACGGCCGCTGGGGCCCGGCGCAGGTCGATGCATCCTGGCCGCTCGAATTCGTGCTGACCTCGCCCGGCGCGGTGACGACGCACATCTACCGCTCGCCGTTCCCGCGCTCGTCCGACATCGTGCATCTGCGCGCGGCGCGGCCGCTCGGGCAGGCCGATGCCGGCGCCGGCGCGGTGGTGCTGATGTCGCGGCCGCGCGGTTATTTCGGCCTGCCGCGCGACGTCGTGCTGCTCGACGGCAAGGAGCCGACCGACGTCAAGAGCGGCGTGCCGACGGATTCGGTGACCACCTTACGGCTCGCTGCGGCGGATGCCGGCCGTCCGGTGATCGCGCTGTTCAACCAGGAGCGTATCGTGATGCGGGCCTGGCCGGCCGCAGAGAACCGGATTGCGGTCGCCGAACTGACCTACTAGTTGTTTTCAAGGTCCGCGCGCCTTGTTGGCGCCGGGATCGCCTGCCTGGATGACATTGTAGCCCGCACGAGCGCAGCGACTGCGGGTGTCTTGAAACCGGCCCCGGATGTCGCTTCGCTCATCCGGGCTACCACTGCGGGACACCCATGAGCATAGCCGAGGTCTACGACATCACGGTCACGCGGCGCCCCCTGGTGCCGCCGATGCCGCCGCGCGCGCCCGACAACATGACCGCGTTCGGGCGGATGCGGGCGATGCGCAACTCGCCGATCGAGACCTGGGGCGCGCGCGCCTATCAAGAGGATATTGTGCAGGGCCGTTTCTTCGGCCGCGCGAGCTTCATCCTCAACACGCCGGATGCCATCAGGCATGTGCTGGTCGACAATTTCGAGAACTACACCCGCACGCCGGCCGGCATCCGCGTGCTGCGTCCGATCCTGGGCGAAGGCCTACTCATCGCCGAGGGCCGGGCGTGGAAGCATCAGCGCCGCACCCTGGCGCCGGCGTTCACGCCGCGTGCGGTGACGTCGCTCGTGCCCTACATGGTCGCGGCGGTCGACGAGACCATCGCCAAGCTGAAGGCCGCGACCGACGGCCCGGTCGATCTGCGCGAGGTGATGCAGCGGATGACGCTGGAGATCGCCGGCCGCACCATGTTCTCGTTTGGCATGGACCGTCACGGCGCTGCGCTGCGCGATTTCGTCATGGAGTATGCGGACAAGTTCGCCCGGCCGCATATGCTGGACCTGCTGTTGCCGCTGAGCTGGCCGAGCCCGCAGGATTTCCGCCGCGCGCGCTTTCGCAAGCGCTGGACGGCGTTCGTCGGCGAGCTGATGGCCGAGCGCCGCGCCGCCGGCAAGAACGACAACGCGCCGCCGCGCGACCTGTTCGACCTGATGGGCGCCGCGCGCGATCCCGAAACCGGCCAGGCGTTCACCGACGCCCAGCTCGGTGACGAGGTCGCCACCATGATCCTGGCCGGCCACGAGACCACCGCGACCGCACTGTTCTGGGCGCTCTATCTGCTGGCGCTGGATCCCGCGACTCAGGAACAGTTGGCGGCCGAGGTGCGCGGTGTGGCAGCAGTTGGCGCGCCAGACATCGAGCGGCTGAAATTCACCCGCGCGGTCGTCGAGGAGACCATGCGGCTCTACCCGCCCGCATTCCTGATCGCGCGTGCCGCGGGTGGTCCGGACACCATCGCGGGGCTTCCGGTCAAGAAGGGTGACCTGATCCTGATCGCACCATGGCTGCTGCACCGCCACGAGAAACTGTGGCGCGATCCCAATGCATTTGTGCCGGCGCGCTTCATGACCGAGACGCCCCCCGACCGCTTCGCCTATCTGCCGTTCGGCGTCGGCGCCCGCGTCTGCATCGGTGCGCATTTCGCGCAGGTCGAGGCGACGCTCGCGCTGGCCAAGATCATCGGCGCGTTCCGCGTCGCCTTGGCCGACAAGGAGCCGGTGATCCCGATCGGCGTGGTGACGACGCAGCCGAACCGGTCCCCGATGTTTGCGATCAAGCCGCGGTAGTCAGACCTGAATCGAGCCTCGAATCCAGCCTTGCGCCCCGGCTTCAGCCATCTCATGTTAGGTGCTTCATGAGCGATATTCAGGCCCAAATCTCGGTGTTGCGGCAGACCACGGATCCCGCGGTCGCCGAAGCCATTGCGCATCTGATCGCGAAGGGCGAGGACCACGAGCTCAACCGGGTCAATGTGCTCGACTTCGCCAAGCACAAGGGCTTCGACGAGGAGCGGGTGATCTCCGGCTTCCTGCATGCCGCGCGGCTCGGCCTGTTCGAATTGACCTGGAATGTGCTCTGCCCAGGCTGCGGCGGCGTGCTCGATGCCCACGCTACGCTGAAATCGCTGCGCAGCGACGACTATCAATGCGGCCTTTGCGCCTGCGGCTATGAGGCCTCGGTCGACGAGCAGGTCGAGGTCGCCTTCACAGTGAGCCCGCGGGTCCGCCGCATCGCCGCGCATGATCCGCATACGCTGCCGATCTGGGACTACTACAAGCAGATCTTCTGGAGCTCCGGCATCGACTTCAACAAGGAGTCGTTCGACGAGCTGTCGCAGGAGGTGGTGCTCGACGCGCTCGAATTGCCGGCCGGTGAAAAGGCGGTGCTGTCGCTGAATCTGCCGAAAGAGTTCATCATCGTGTTCGAGCCGGTGACGCATTCGGCGCAGTTCATCGACGTGCAGGGCGAGCCGACCAAGGACCGCCAGCATCTGTCGCTGATGTACAACAAGGTGCATGCGCCGGTCGGCAACATGACGTTGCGGCCCGGCCCCTTAAGGCTGTCGCTCGACAACCAGGCCGGCGTTCGGGCGTTGCCGTCGGTGTTCATCGCAGCCGAAGCGCTGCATCATCTGATCGGCAAGCGGAAACCGTTCCTCACCGCCAAGCGCGTCTTGAGCAACCAGACTTTTCGCGACATCTACAAGGCCGACAATCTCAATCTCGACCAGCGGCTCAAGATCACCTCGCTGACCTTCCTGTTCACCGATCTCAAGGGATCGACCGCGCTCTATGAGCGGGTCGGCGACCTGGCCGCCTTCGACCTGGTACGCGCGCATTTCCACGCGCTGCTCGACATCATCGCCTCGGAGCGCGGCGCCGTGGTGAAGACCATCGGCGACGCCGTGATGGCGACCTTTGTGCGTCCCGAACATGCGCTGGCCGCGGGCTTGCGCATGCGCGCGGCGATGAAGACGCTCAACGACGAGCGCGGCAAGGAGGATCTGGTCGTCAAGATCGGCATTCACGAAGGCCCGTGCCTTGCGGTGATGCTGAACGAGCGGCAGGACTATTTCGGCCAGACCGTGAACATCGCGGCACGGGTGCAGAGCCTGTCGACCTCGCAGGAAATCCACCTCACTCAGCCGGTGATCGCTTCGCCCGAAGTGACCGGCATTCTGGAGCGGGCGTCGATCAAGCCGATCCAGAAGGAAGCGGCGCTGCGCGGCATCGCCGACAAGATGGTCGTGTACGAGATACCGTGATTGCGCCAGCGGCAGCCGTCATTGCGAGCGAAGCGAAGCAATCCACGCCTCAGCGCGGGGATAGATGGATTGCTTCGCTTCGCTCGCAATGACGACGAGACCGGCTAGATTGCCGAAACGTAATGCCCCTGCGGGAACCGACACCAATTGCACCTAGTCTGTTTCCACGCCATATAGCCTGCAACAGGCTTCATTCGACAGAGAGAGCGATGCTCGACGGACTCCGCCAATTCATTGCCGATATCGTCGGCCCCGATCAGCAGGCTGACCGGACCTTCGACGACAACGACTATCGATTGGCAGCGACCGCGCTGCTGGTCCATGTGGTCTCGCTGGACGGCGAGCCGACGCCGGCCGAGAAGCGCAAGCTGCACTCGTTGATTGAGAGCCGATTCCAGCTCGATCCCGGCACCGCCGACAAGCTGATCACCTCGGCCACGCGTGTCGAGGGCGACTCCGTCGATCTCTATCGCTTTACCAGCGTGATCATGCGCTCGGTGAACGAGGAGGGGCGGCTGCGCATCGTCGAGATGATGTGGGAACTGGTCTATGCCGACGGCCAGGTCAGCGAGTTCGAGGACAATGTGGTCTGGCGTGCCGCCGATCTGCTCGGCGTGTCCTCGCGCGACCGCATCGATCTCAAGCATCGTGTCGCCGAAAAGCAGGCGGCGTTGCCGAAAGGCCCCTGGGGCGCGGCCGACGCGGCAATCTGACACGTCGCCGCGCGCAGGCGCGGCCACGATCGCGCCACCATCACAGATGACGAAACTTTAATGTGCGGTTCGGCCTGTCGCCATCCGTGGTGATGGGCTGAAAATCCGGCATTTGACTGCAAAATCGGCGTAGAACCGCTGTCCACAAAGTCGACGGACGGCTTGCGTCCCACCGCATGCCTATGCTCTCGTCGCCCTGTTGGGGACCTCTCTGGAATTTGAATAAGAGTTTGAACGTGACCGAGCGTGTGACGCTGATAACCGGGGCATCGGCGGGCATAGGCACCGAACTGGCGCGCATGTTTGCATCGAACGGTCACCGCGTGGCGCTGGTGGCGCGGCGCGCCGATCGCCTCAAGGCGCTCGCCGATGAACTGGGCGGCAAGGGCTGTGCCGTGCCGATCGTGATCCCCTGCGACCTGCAGCAGCCGGACGCCGGCGACAGGATCGAACAGGCCCTGCGCGAGGCCGGCGTCGAGGTCGAATATCTCGTGAACAATGCCGGTTTTGGCGTGTTCGGCCTCGCCGTCGCGCGCGACCGCGCCGAGCAACTCAACATCATCACGGTCAACATCCGCGCGCTGACCGATCTCACGCTGCGCTTCGCCGACCAACTGATTCGCAACCGCGGCGGCATCCTCAATCTGGGCTCGATCGCCGGCTTCCTGCCGGGGCCGGGCATGGCGGTCTACTACGCCAGCAAGGCCTATGTGCTGTCGTTCTCCGAGGCGTTGCGCTGCGAGCTGGCGCCGCAGGGCGTGCGGGTCACCGTGGTCTGCCCCGGCCCGGTGCCGTCCGAATTCCAGGACCGCGCCGGCTTCGCGCCTGGCTTCGATTCCGCGATTCTCAACGTTGCGGCGGCCGAGGTCGCGCGCCAGGCCTATCGCGGGCTGATGGCCAACAAGCGTGCCGTGATGCCCGGCTTCTTCATCAAGATGGTACCGTTCCTGCTGCGTTTTTTCCCGCGCTCCTTCATTTTGACGGCGGTCGGCGGCTTCCAGCTCCGCAAGCGCTAACCGGTAACGCTGTTCTGGCCCGCGATTTGCTTCGCGGGGCTGTGTGCGCAAACTCACACGATCTTAAGAACTGCTTAGTTATGATCCCGCCTTACGTGCCGAGAATTTAAGCAGGAGACGATGTCGTTCCGGTCGGACCAAGCCCGTGTCGTGCCCTTCGCAAGACGGAGGCCCGCCGCGGCCACGCCGGAGCAGGCCCGCCCGGTGCTGATCGTGCTGCACCAGGAGACATCGACGCCCGGCCGGATCGGCAATGCACTGCGCGCGCTGGGCTACCGCCTCGACATCCGCCGGCCGCGCTTCGGCGACGCCCTGCCCGAAACACTCGAGCAACATTCCGGCGCGGTGATCTTCGGCGGCCCGATGAGCGCCAACGATTCCGATGATTATGTGCGGCGCGAGATCGACTGGATCGCAATTCCCTTGCGCGAGCAGCGGCCGATGCTCGGCGTCTGCCTCGGCGCCCAGATGCTGGCAAGGCAACTCGGTGCAACCGTTGCGCCGCATGCGGAAGGCCGTGTCGAGGTCGGCTATTATCCGATCCGCCCGACCGATGCGGGTCGCGCGCTGTGCCCGGACTGGCCGGCGCGGGTCTACCACTGGCATGGCGAAGGATTTGAATTGCCCGATGGCGCCGAGCTCCTCGCGGAAGGCAATGACTTCCCGGTGCAGGCGTTTCAGTTCGGCAATGCCTTCGGCTTGCAGTTTCATCCCGACGTGACCTACGCGATGATGCATCGCTGGACCGCGCGCGGTTGCGTGCGGATGGAGCAGCCCGGCGCGCAGCCGCGTCATCGGCATTTTGCCGAGCGTGCGGTCTACAATGCCGCGGAGCGGGCGTGGCTGACGCATTTCATCGCCGGCTGGATCGTGCGCACGCCGCGCGCGATGCTGCAGGCTGCGGAATAGCCGCCGCGCGGAATTTTCCGCGCAGCTTTTCAGCGCCATGATTGTGCTAGTCTCGGTCGCCGCGCGCGGCCGCACCATCGCGCGTCTCAAGAACAACAACGCACAGGGAGATCGCCGTGAGCTACCAGCACATCCTCTACGAGGTCAGCGACCGGATCGCGACCATCACGCTCAATCGTCCCGACCGCATGAATGCGTGGACCGCAACCATGGAGCGCGACGTGCGTCAGGCGATGGATGCGGCGGCCAATGACGACGATGTTCGCGTCATCGTGCTGACCGGCGCGGGCCGCGGCTTCTGCGCCGGCGCCGACATGGAGGCGCTGCAGGGCATCGATCCGAACGAGGTCCGCCGCGGCGAGAGCATTCCGTTCGACATGAATCGCCGCGCCGACTGGCAGACGCGCTATGCCTATTACCCTGCGATCAAAAAGCCAATCATCGCGATGCTCAACGGCGCCACTGCCGGCATCGGTCTCGTCCATGCGCTGTATTGCGATCTGCGCTTTGCCGCCGACACCGCGGTGTTCACCACCGCCTTCGCGCGGCGTGGCCTGATCGCCGAGCACGGCATCAGCTGGATGCTGCCGCGGATCGTCGGTCACGCCAATGCGCTCGATCTGTTGATGTCGGCGAGGCGCGTCTCGGCCGCGGAGGCGCTGCGCATCGGTCTCGTCAACCGGCTCTCGACGCCGGACAAGCTGCGCGAGGAAACCTACGCCTATGCCCGCGACCTCGCCGACTTCGTCTCCCCGAGCGCCATCGCAGTGATCAAGCGGCAGGTCTACGACGTGCCGTTCCAGACGCTGGCCGAGGCCACCATCGACGCCAACCGCGAAATGCAGATCGCGCTGAAGGGCAACGATTTCAGGGAAGGCGTGGCGAGCTTTGTCGAGAAGCGGCCGCCGCGGTTTACGGGGACGTGAGGGGGGAGGGGCTTGCTGCACCAGCCCGCCGTCGCCCTGCGGGCTATGGCGGGGCAGCCTTCGCTCACTTCGCTACGAGAGACTTCCCGGGCTTGCCTAGCCGAAGCTCGCGAAGCGAGCGAAGGCTGGTGGAGCCAGGCGGGATCGAACCGCCGACCTCGTCATTGCGAACGACGCGCTCTCCCAGCTGAGCTATGGCCCCATCGCGGCCGGGTAATGCTGAGTGTCCCGGCCGACAGCAGGGCGCCATTTACAGTGCCGCCCAAGGCCAAGTCAAGAACGCTGAAACTGCGGTTTTTGCCCCGGAGGGCGGGGAACTTCCCTTGTTTGCAGGGGGGTGAACCGATATTTAGCAGGTTGTCCCACCTGCGAGCTCCCACCACATGCGCGCCGTCCTCGACATCGTCATCATCATCCTTGACCTCTATGTCTGGCTGCTGATCGCCGCCGCCATCCTGTCCTGGCTGATCGCCTTCAACGTCGTCAACACGCGCAACCAGTTCGTGTCCGCGGTGGCCGAGTTCCTGTACCGCATCACCGAACCGGTGCTGCGGCCGATCCGCAGCGTGATGCCGAACCTGGGCGGGCTCGATATTTCGCCGATCATCGTGATCCTGATCATCATGTTCATCCAGCGGGTGATCGCCTATTACATCTATCCCAACGTGATCTGATCCTTCGCGATGGAACCTTGGATGGACTCTTGCCGATGGATCCCTGGCGCTACTCCACCGAGGGCATCAGCATCGCCTTGCGCGTGACGCCGCGCGGCGGCCGTGACGGCGTCGACGGGATCGAGACGCTGGCCAACGGCCGCACGGTGGTGAAGGTGCGGGTCCGCGCCATTGCCGAGGGCGGCGAGGCCAACCGTGCGGTGACCGAGCTGCTGGCCAAGGCGCTCGGCGTGCCCAAGGCCAGGGTGAAGCTGTTGTCCGGCGCCACCTCGCGGCTGAAGCAGGTGGCTGTCGACGGCGATCCGAAAGGGCTTGGCGAGACATTGCGGAAGCTGACAGCGGCCAAGCAGGAGACAAAGGACTGACATGACTGCCCGCATCATCGACGGAAAGGCCATCGCCGCCGAGCTTCGCGCCCGCGTCGCCGCTGAGGTTATCAGGGTCAAGCAGGACCATGCGCTGACGCCGGGGCTCGCCGTCGTACTGGTCGGCAACGATCCGGCCAGCGAGGTCTATGTCCGCAGCAAGCATACCCAGACCCAGGCCGCCGGCATGGCCTCGTTCGAGCACAAATTACCCGCCGACGTGTCGCAGGCCGATCTGCTGGCGCTGATCGCGCGGCTCAATCGCGATCCGCTGGTGCACGGCATCCTGGTGCAGCTGCCGCTGCCGAAATCGCTGCACACCGAGACCATCATCCACGCGATCGACCCGGCCAAGGATGTCGACGGCCTGCATCCGCATAATGCCGGACGGCTCGCCGGCGGCCTTGCCGCGCTGTCGCCCTGCACGCCACTCGGCTGCATCATCCTGACCAAGAGCGTGCACCCCTCGCTCGAGGGCATGAACGCGATCGTGATCGGCCGTTCCAACCTGGTCGGCCGTCCGCTGGTGCAGCTGCTCTTGAACGAGAACGCCACGGTGACGATCGCGCATTCGCGCTCGCGCGACCTGGCAAAGCTCTGCGCCCAGGCCGACTTGGTCTATGCCGCGGTCGGCAAGCCGGAGATGGTGCGCGGCGACTGGCTGAAGCCGGGCGCGACCGTGATCGACGTCGGCATCAACCGCATTCCGGTCGAGGGCGGCAAGCCGAAGCTGGTCGGCGACGTCGCGTTCCAGGAAGCGGTCAAAGTCGCCGGCGCCATCACGCCGGTGCCCGGCGGCGTCGGCCAGATGACGGTGGCCTGCCTTTTGGTGAACACCCTGCGCGCCGCCTGCGCGATCCACGGCCTGCCAGCGCCGGCGGTGTGACTTTCCTTACCTCTCCCCGCTTGCGGGGAGAGGTCGACATTCAAGCGAAGCTTGAATGTCGGGTGAGGGGGAGCCTCCGCGTGTTCCGGTCGGCGTTGGAGTTCGCCGAGAGAGCCCCTCACCCCAACCCTCTCCCCGCATCCGCCTTCGCCCGAAGGCGGGCTTCGGCGGACAAGAGCGCGGGGCGAGGGAGCCCGGGCAGTGTGCCCGGAATGGCGACGGCTACGTCACTTCGCCTTCTTGTCTCGCTCGATCCCTTCCAGGATCAGCCTGCAGGCTTCATCGGCGTCGCCCCAGCGCAGCACCTTCACCCATTTGCCCTTTTCGAGATCCTTGTAGTGCTCGAAGAAGTGCTGGATCTGGTCCAGCGTGATCTGCGGAAGGTCGCTGTAGTTCTTCACCTTGTCGTAGCGCTGGGTCAGCTTCGAGGACGGCACCGCGATGATCTTCTCGTCGCCGCCGGCCTCGTCCTCCATCAAGAGCACGCCGACCGGGCGGACGCTCATCACCGCGCCCGGCACGATCGCGCGGGTGTTGATGATCAGCACGTCGCAGGGGTCGCCGTCGCCGGACAGCGTGTGCGGAATGAAGCCGTAATTACCGGGATAGCGCATCGGCGTGTAGAGGAAGCGGTCGACCACCAGCGTGCCGGCCTCCTTGTCCATCTCGTATTTGATCGGCTCGCCTCCGACCGGCACTTCGATGATGACGTTGACGTCGTGGGGCGGATTCTTTCCGGTCGATATGGCGTCGATACGCATGGATTGCTCCGCGTGGCCTTTGGAAGTTGAGAATGGAGGTGATTTTTGTTGGCGCTCGACGCGAACCGGCTTTAAGCCCGGCCGATGGCCGGGCTGGCCTGCGCGCAGCACGCCGGCTGGTTTAGCCTTGCTGCGGCTGCGAGAGAAGCAGGATTTTCAGGCGGACCAGGCGAAAGCGACCTTGTCGAGCGACTTCGGCCCGAACCGCTCCGACGAGCGCGCCACCATGCGGCCGCCCAGCGCGCGGTAGAACTCGGTGGCCGGCTCGTTGTCGGAGAGCGCCCAGATCACCATGCTCTTGAGGCCGCTCTGCAGCAGGTCGCGGCGCGCCGCGGCGAACAGGCGGCGGCCAAAGCCGAGGCCCTGAAATTCCGGCCGCAGATAGAGCTCGTAGATCTCGCCTTCGAAGTGCAGGCTGCGGGCGCGGTTGCGACCGTAATTGGCGTAGCCGGCGATCCTGTCGCCGAACACCAGCACGCTGACGCGGCTGCCCTTGCGGATCGCGCTGTCCCACCACTGCGGGCCACGGCGGTTGATCAGCTTCTCGAGTTCGGCGCCGGGGATGATGCCCTGATACGCCGAGCGCCAGGCTTCGTCATGGGTCGACGCCACTGCCGCCGCGTCTGCAGCTTTGGCCGGCCGGACCTCGATCAGCGTTGTGCTCATGGACACAATCAAAGCAAGTCGCAGCGCCGCCTTCAAGGTCCATCGTTAATTATCGGTTAACCTGTGGATTTTTTGCATCAGTGATGTGAAAACTTGTACCGAAAGAGGACAGCTTGCCGTCGCAAACCCACTTATCGGGATGGATTTCGTCGTTCGACAATGCGCGGTGGCGATTTGTGACAGTGCAGAGCTCGGGACATCGCCGGCCTGATTCGTCGCGGACAAATCCGGCACAGGAATTCAATCCATTGCGCGGGGAGCAGGCCGTGCTGCGATCGATTTGCCGGCGTCCGGCCTCTGGCAGAAACTGAGGTGACGTGAAACCGGCGCCTCTGACCGCAGGCGGAATGCGATGACGCTGTACTTCCTGCTCAAATACCTCCATGTGCTCGGCGCCATCGTGATCCTCGGCACCGGGACCGGGATCGCCTTCTTCATGCTGATGGCGCATCGCTCGCAGGATGCCGCCTTCATCGCGCGCACCGCGGCGACCGTCGTGATCGCGGACATGATCTTCACGCTGACGGCGGTGTTGCTGCAGCCGGTCAGCGGCGGGCTGTTGATGATGCTGTCGTCGATCGGCATCACCGAGCGCTGGCTGCTGGCCTCGCTCGCGCTCTACGCCGTCGCCGGCGCGTTCTGGGTCCCCGTCGTGTTTATGCAGATCGAGATGCGCGATCTCGCGCAGGCGGCGGCCGGCAAGGGCAATGCTTTGCCGCCGCGTTACTTCGCGCTGTTCCGGCGCTGGTTCCTGTTCGGTATTCCCGGCTTCGGCGCGGTGATGATCATCCTGTGGCTGATGATCGCGAAACCCTTTTAGAGCATGATCCGGAAAAGTGTGCAGCGGTTTTCCGAACAGGATCATGCTCATGAGACTCCGATGACCGACCAAACACGCAACATCATCGTGCTCGGCGCCTCCGGCCTGATCGGCCGCTATGTCACCGACGACCTGCGGGCACGCGGCTTTCAGGTGATCGGGATCGCGCGGCAATTTTCGCCGGCGCAGAAGGTGAGCGCGCTCGACCTCGCATTGCCCGTGATGGCGCTGGATGCCGCGGCGCTGGCGCAACTGCTCCGCACGCATGAAGCCGGCGTCGTCGTGAACTGCCTCGGCGTGCTGCAGGACGGCCCCGGCAGCGACACCAGCGCGGTGCATCGCGATTTCGTGTCGCGGCTGATCGAGGCGATCCGCGACAGCGGGCGCGCCGTCCGCCTCGTCCACATCTCGATCCCGGGGGTGGCCGGCGAGGATCGGACCGCCTTCAGCAGCACCAAGCGCGAGGCCGAACGGCTGATCGCGGCCTCCGCCATCGCCCATGCGATCCTGCGCCCGGGCTTTGTCGTCGCGCCCTCGGCCTATGGCGGCAGCGCCATGCTGCGCGCGCTGGCCGCGCTTCCGGTCGAGCTGCCGGCCGGTGAGGCGGCGACGCCGTTCCAGCCGGTCGCCGTCGAGGATATCTCTGCAACGATTGCCTGGCTCGCGACGCGCGACATTGCAGATGCAAGCGTGCGCGCGGTGAGCTGGGACCTGATGCAGCCGCAGCCGATTTCGCTCGGCGGCGTCATCGCCCAGTTCCGCTGGTCGTTCGGCACATCGAAGCATTTTCGCATCGCATCGCCGTCTTTCCTGATCGATCTTGGCGCCCGCCTCGGCGATCTTTCGACCTATCTCGGCTGGATGCCGCCGCTGCGCTCCACCGCGATCGCGGAGCTGCGCCGCGGCGTCAGCGGCGATCCCGCCGCCTGGATGGCGGCAACCGGCATCGTGCCGAAGACGAGCGCGCAGGTCATCGGCAGCCGTCCCGCGGCCATTCAGGACAAATGGTTCGCGCGGCTGTTCCTGATCAAGGCGCTGATCTTCATCAGCCTTGTGCTGTTCTGGGTCGTCTCCGGCTTCATCGCGCTGGTCATCTCCTATGACGCCGCCGCCGGCATCTTGCGCGCGCATGATTTTCCGCCGGCGCTGGTCGGACCCGTCACGGTCGTGACCAGCCTGATGGACATCAGTATCGGCGTCCTGATCGCCTTCCGCCGCACCGCGGCGTTCGGCCTCGTCGCCGGCATCATCGCCTCGCTCGGCTACATGGCGGGCTCGGCGATCCTGACGCCGGACCTCTGGATCGAGCCGCTCGGCGCGCTGGTGAAGACCGGCCCCGCGATCGTGCTGATGCTGGTCGCGCTGTTGATTTTGGACAATCGATAGCGATTTGAAGTGGTGGAAGCGAGACCGCCGAGGAAATCGAGATGCCGCATTGGCCCGACGATGACGTGATCCTCTACGACGGCGTCTGCATCTTCTGCTCGCGGTGGGTCGGCTTCGTCCTGGCACGCGACACCGCCCGCCGTTTTCGCTTCACGCCGATCCAGTCGGACTACGGCACGCGGCTGGCGAAAACATTCGGCATCGATCCCGACGATCCCGACACCAACGCCGTGGTCCATGGCGGCGTCGCATGGCTCAAATCGGACGCCGCCCTGACCGTGCTGAGCCATCTTCCCGGCTGGAGCTGGATCCGCACCCTGTTCGCAGTGCCAAAGCCGCTGCGTGACGCCGTCTACAGCCTCATCGCCCGCAACCGCTACAAGATCTTCGGGAAGTACGAGACGTGCTTCGTGCCCGACGCGGACATGCGGGCGCGGGTGCTGGAGTGATGTTCGTCCGTCATTGCGAGCGAAGCGAAGCAATCCATCGATCCGCATACCCGGCGCTATGGATTGCTTCGCTTTGCTCGCAATGACGATGTGGTTACTTGCGCGCCAATTCCACCAGCACTTCCTTCGCCGCGCGCTCGCCTGAGTCCCTCGCCCCATGCGCCGTCGAGAAAAAGTGCGGCGAGGTTGCCTCGCCGGCAAAGAACAGCCGGCCGTCGACCGGCGCGGCCAGCACGGCGCGCTTGTCGGCGTGGCCGGGCAGGGCGTGGGAATAGGAGCCGCGGGCGAACGGGTCGTGCGCCCAGTGCGATTCCCTGAGCGGGGTGAGCTTGCGGCGGAAATCGTTGCCGAGGAAGCCGGCGATCTCGTCGATGCTGTGGGCGGCAATCGCGCCGTCGCCGGCGTCTTCGAGCGCTTGCGCGAAACGGCCGCCGAAAAAGCCCTCGATGCAGGGCTGGCCGAACGGGCGGATATGATAGGTGCCCATCTCGGTGCGCATGGTGGCGCCGCGCAGATTGCCCTCCTTCGGCATCGTCTCCGGCTCGGCGAGCGCCAGCGTCACCTTGTCGGCGAGGCCGAGCGGCAGGCCGCGCGCGGCGTCGAGCTTGTCCGGCAGCGCAGGCGAGAAGCGGATCGCCTCATCGGCGATCAGATTGGTCGGCACGGTGACGATCACCTTGTCCGCTTCGAGCGTGCCGCGCGAGGTCTCGATGCGGATGCGCTTGCCGGAATGATCGATCAGGCGGGCCTCGCAGTTCAGCGCGACCGGCAGTTCTGCGCCATAGGCCGCGATCAGCGCGCCGTAGCCGCGCCGCACCCGCCAATTGACGTTGGTGTCTTCGTACGCGTCGACGTCGAGGATCGAGACCTGGTCGAGCTCGCAGCCGTTCACATAGGTCGAGATCGCGTCGATCATCGGGTTCCAGCGATTGCCGGGCTCGAGAAAGAGGTTTGCGGGAGCATCGTCGCCGCGCACCGCGGCCGCCTCGATTCGGTCGTAGAACTGGTCAAGCGCGAACACGAATTCGTCGCGATCGGCCTGCGGGAACGCCTTGCCATAGGCGCGCTCGCGCCACGGCGGCAGGTCCTTGTTGATCTCGAAATTGAGCCGCTCGGCGATCGGGACGAAACTGTTCATATCCGCCGAGTGCAGCCAGCCGCAGCCGACGTCGAACACGACGTCAGGCGCCGCCATGACGGTGTGGGCGCGGCCGCCGAGCCGGTCGCGGGCCTCCAGCACGATGCTGGAGAGGCCGGAATCCTTCAGCGCATTGGCCGCGCCGAGGCCCGCTGCACCTGCGCCGATGATGGCGACGTCGATCGTTGAGGGGAGGGAACTCATGCCTTGGCTCTAGCACGTTCGGCAGCGTGCCAGAAGCCGCCACGAGCATGACTGTCATCACCCGCGAAAGCGGGTGATCCAGTATTCCAGAGACGGCGATGATAGAGCCGAGAGGCCGCGGCGTACTGGGTGCCCCGGTCCCGTCTACGCCAAGGCTTCGACGGGGCTTGCGATCTCGGGCGCGCCGGAGCTTAGCGGAGGCGGCAAGCCGGGGCACGACAGTGGGGCTTACGCCACAGCTTCCTTGGCCTTTTCCGCGCGCTTGCGCTCGTTCGGATCGAGATGCTTCTTGCGCAGCCGGATCGACTTCGGCGTCACCTCGACGAGCTCGTCGTCCTCGATATAGGCGAGCGCCTTTTCCAGCGTCATGCGGATCGGCGGGGTCAGGCGCACCGCTTCGTCCTTCGAGGTGGTGCGGATGTTGGTGAGCTGCTTGCCCTTGAGCACGTTGATCTCGAGATCGTTGTCGCGGGTGTGCTCGCCGACGATCATGCCCTTGTAGACCTTCCAGCCCGGCTCGATCATCATCGGGCCGCGGTCTTCCAGCTTGAACATCGCGTAAGCCACCGCTTCGCCCTGGTCGTTCGAGATCAGCACGCCGTTGCGGCGGCCCTGGATCTCGCCCTTGTAGGCGGCATAGCCGTGGAAGATGCGGTTCATGATCGCGGTGCCGCGGGTGTCGGTGAGCAGTTCGCCCTGGTAGCCGATCAGGCCGCGGGTCGGCGCGTAGAACACCAGCCGCAGGCGGTTGCCGCCGGAGGGGCGCATCTCGATCATCTCGGCCTTGCGCTCGCTCATCTTCTGCACGACGACGCCGGAATGCTCCTCGTCGACGTCGATCACGACTTCTTCGATCGGCTCCTGCAACTGACCGGTGGCCTCGTCCTTCTGCAGCACGACGCGGGGGCGCGACACCGAGAGCTCAAAGCCCTCGCGGCGCATGGTCTCGATCAGGATTGCGAGCTGCAATTCGCCGCGGCCCGACACCTCCATGGAGTCCTTGTCGGCGGCCTCGACGACGCGCAGCGCGACATTGCCCTCGGCCTCGCGCAGCAGGCGGTCGCGGATCATGCGCGAGGTCACCTTGTCGCCTTCGGTGCCTGCGAGCGGCGAGTTGTTGACGATGAACGACATCGACACCGTCGGCGGATCGATCGGCTGCGCCGGCAGCGGCGTCTCGACGCTGGGATCGCAGAAGGTGTCGGCGACGGTGCCCTTGGTCAGGCCCGCGATCGCGACGATGTCGCCGGCTTCGGCCTCATCGAGCGGGGTGCGCTCGAGGCCGCGGAAGGCCAGAATCTTGGTCAGGCGGCCGCTTTCGATCAGCTTGCCGTCGGCGCCGAGCACCTTGACCTGCTGGTTCGGCTTGATCGAGCCGGAGGAGATGCGGCCGGTGATGATGCGGCCGAGATAGGGATTGGCCTCGAGGATGGTGCCGATCATGCGGAACGGACCCTGCTCGACCTTCGGCGGCTCGACATGGCGCACGATCAGGTCGAACAGCGGCTGCATGCCGGCGTCATGCGAGGCCTCCGGGCTGTCGCCCATCCAGCCCTGCTTGGCTGAACCGTAGAGGATCGGGAAGTCGAGCTGCTCCTCGCTGGCGTCGAGCGCCGCGAACAGGTCGAACACCTCGTTGATCACCTCGGTCGGGCGCGCGTCGGGACGGTCGACCTTGTTGATCACGACGATCGGCTTGAGGCCGATCTTGAGCGCCTTCGACACCACGAACTTGGTCTGCGGCAGCGGGCCTTCCGCGGCGTCGACCAGCACCAGCGCACCGTCCACCATGTTGAGGATGCGCTCGACCTCGCCGCCGAAGTCGGCGTGGCCGGGGGTGTCGACGATGTTGATGCGAATGTCCTTCCACTGCACCGAAGCGGCTTTGGCCAGAATGGTGATGCCGCGCTCGCGCTCCAGATCGTTGGAGTCCATGGCGCGCTCGGCGACCTTCTGATTCTCGCGGAAGGTGCCGGATTGCTGCAGCAGGCGGTCGACGAGGGTGGTCTTGCCGTGGTCGACGTGGGCGATGATGGCGACGTTACGAAGGTTCATGGCTCTTCTTCTGGTCGTGCAAAAGGTCCTGGCGCGATCTCGCCGGACCATCGGGGCCGGCCGTTCGCTCTCGCGGCCCGATCGGGGCCCGGATCACGCTCATACCTAAGAAATTTGACGGGGACGCATCGCCCCAAAAAGGAAGCCCGGTCGTCCGGACCGGGCACCTTGCGCGTTGCGGCGCAATATAGTCAGAAATCGCCAAAAAACAACGGTTTATTGGCGGGTTCGTTGATCGAAATTAGGGCCAGTCCGGGCGGGTTCCTTTATCCCGCGCTATTTTCGGGACTGTGCCCCGACGATCAATACAACGGCAAACACGATCAACAACATCACGTACCCGAATGGACCCCCGCCCGTTTCACCTGAAGCGACGAGCAGGACTGCACACAGCACGCCCGGCAGCAGCAGGATGACGCCGACGGCCAGCATGAACGAAGTCAAACAGCCGCTGCGCGGCTCCGGAGGCGGGGGAACGTATTGGTACGGCGGCTCCGGTGGCTGGCTTGGCGGGGTCTGATCAGAACTGCTCATGATGTGGCTAGGCCCTGGGTCCCTTGATCGCGGCGTAGATCAGCAACACGCCGGCCGAGCCGACGAGCAGGCCGAGGAGAATCAGCGCCAGAATGGTGGCATCGGGGCGCTGATCGGCGAGGATGCCGAACCCGAACAGGATGGCGCACAGGCCGGGCAGCAGCAGGATGATCCCGAACAGCACCATGAAGGCGGTCGCGCAGCCGTGCCGCCGTGGCGGCGGTGCGGGTGGAACGGGGGATGTGGTGCCGGTCTCGCTCATTGATGGTCGGTCCTCGGTCAGCGCGCTCGGCCTTTGACGGCGGTGTAGAGCAGCATCACCCCGATCGCGCCGAGCATGAGACCAAAGACCCCGAGGCCGACCAGCGTCGAATCGGCGCCGCCGGTCGTCACCGAGCCGACCAGGAACAGGATGGCGCAGAGCCCGGGCAGCAGCAGGATCACGCCAAACAGCAGCATCAACGCGGTGCCGCAGCCGCCGGGCTGCGACGACGGCGGCAGCGGCGGCGGGATTTTTGGTGGCGTGCCGTAGTCGCTCATCGCGGCACCTCTTCGCGCGGCCGCGCCTCGCGGTAGGTCTGGCCCGCCAGCGCGGCGCGGATACGAGCGATCTTTCCGTCGCGGTAGAACAGATTGTAGGTGTCGAACGGGATGATCGCGCCGCTCTCGGTGACGAAGTGGATGCAGCTGCGCTTGACGTTGCCGACGCAGAAATTGAAGCGATCGAGAAACTGCACGATGGTGACGCGGAACACGTTCTCGTAAGTGAGGCCCTCCGGCACCTCGAAGCTCGGCAGGCAGCACAGCAGTTCGCAGACCCGCTCCGAGGTGTTGAGCGGCCCCGATGACAGCGAGAATAGATCGACGAATTTTTCCCGCAGCACCGGATATTTCTCCGGGCTGATCGTGTTCGGCATCACCGCGATCAGTTGCTCCTGCGGGATCAGCGAGGTCAGCGGCAGTACCTTGTCGCCGTTGCGCAGCCCGTAGCCGATCGAGATGCTCTCGGGATTGCAGGGCAGCGGGATCATGTCGTTAGCGCCGAACACACCGGTAGCGATCACCTGCTTGCGGATTTCCGACAGCATGATGCGGTCGGTGTTCTTGTCGAAATTCTCGTTGCGGCCGGCGTCCTGCACCGGCTGCAAGGTGACGCCGCGGACGCATTTCCAGGTCAGCGCATGGCGGACGATGTCGCCGATCTCGGCATCGTTAACGCCGCGCTTGATGGTCGCGACCAGCGTGGTCGAGACGCCGTAACGCTCGAGATTCTCCAGCGCCTGCTGGCGGATTTTTCGCAAGTCCGCGCCGCGCAGATTGACCAGCGCGTCGCGCTTCAGCGAATCGAATTGCAGATAGACTTCCAGCCCGCGCTTGTTCTCGGCAAGCCTTGCTACGAATTCCGGCTCGCGCGCGATGCGCAGGCCGTTGGTGTTGATCATGACATGGCGGATCGGCCGCGCCCGCACCGCATCCAGGATGGCGAAGAAATCCGGATGCAGCGTCGGCTCGCCGCCGGAGATCTGCACCAGATCCGGCTCGCCCTCGCTGGCGACCAGCGCATCCAGCATCTTCTCGATCTTGGCCAGCGGCGTGAAGCTGGTGCGCGCCGGCGAGGAGTCGGCAAAACACACCGGGCAGGTCAGGTTGCAGTGCTCAGTGATCTCGATCAGCGCCAGGCAGGAGTGCTGCTCATGGTCCGGGCACAGCCCGCAATCGTAGGGGCAGCCGAATTCGGTGTGGCGCTGGAACGCGAGCGGCCGGTCGCCGGGCTTGATGAAATCCTTGCACAGCCGCCAATAGGCCGAATCGGTCGAGACCAGCGTCGACTGCACGCCGTGTTGCTTGCAGCGCTTCTCGTACCACACCTCGTTGCCGAGGATCTGGATCTTGGTCGGCACCAGGGTCAGGCAGGTTTCGCAGAGCGATTGGGTCTGGCCCCAGAAGATGTAAGGGCGGGCCTTACGCAGCGGCGCGTTCATGCTTCAAACTCACTCGTGGCGCCGTCGCCAGCATGACGGCGGCATAGACCATGACAAACAGCGACAGCAGGTGAAACAGCGAGAACGGGCCGAGCAGCCCACCGTAGGGTTTTAGGAATTCCCAGATGAAGCGCTGCAGTCCGTAATAGAGCAGGACGAGGTAGAATCCGTTGGTGATCACAGCGGCGTTGCGGTTCAAAACCGACCCGACATAGAAGGCCGCGAACGCCGCCATCGCCAAGCTCTCATAGAGCTGCACCGGGTGGCGCGAGACGCCGTCGCCGAAATCATGCCCCCAGGGCAGCGCGGTCGGCGTGCCGTAAGTGAAATCCTCCAGCCCCGCGAAGTAGCAGCCGAGCCGGCCGACCGCGACGCCGACCGCGAACGGCAGCGCGAAGCGCGCGCCGGTGCGTAAGGAGATACCGTGCCGCCATTTGTAGAGCTCGATCGCGATGATGCCGCCGGCCAGCGCGCCCTCGACCGAGCGCGCGATGCCCGCCATACCCGAGGCCCACAGGTTCAGCGTGCCGAAGATGTAGGCGCCGATCCCGGCGCCGAACACCAGCGCGGCGATGTAGGACAATTCGAAGGATTGTCTGGGGAATTGCAGCCCGCGCACCCGCGACAGCCACCACATGGCTGCTCCCGCGGCGCACCATGCGGCAACGTCGAAGATGGCGTGCAGTCCAGCCCCACTCATGACGCGAGTGTAACGCGAATTTCGCGGTCCGCGATAGCTGCCGGCACTCCCTCTCCACGCAAAGAGCGGGGAGAGGAGAAGCCGTGTGCGCGGCCCTCTCTCCTCTCCCTCTCCCCGTTCTTACGGGGAGAGGGTTGGGGTGAGGGGCTGCTTCAGCAAATTCCGCAAGCAATGAGTTCGCGGAGGCTCCCCCTCACCCGGATTGCATCTGGCGATGCAATCCGGCCTCTCCCCGCAAGCGGGGAGAGGCGACTTCACCGCCTCAGTTCACCGGATTGTCCTCCTTCGGATAGACGCCGCGCAGCACCTCTTCGAAATGATCCTTGACCGCGTCGTTGCACCGGCAGGCGCGCTGTCGCAGCCGGTCCGGATCGCGAACCATGATCGCGCCGCGGCGGGTCTCCAGCACGCCCTCGGCCTTGAAGCCCTGGATCACCCGACTGGTGTAGCTGCGGCCGACGCCGAGCAACGTCGAGAGTTGCTCATGCGTCAGCGGCACCACGCCGTCGCCGTCGGTGCGCTCCATCGCCGAGATGATCCATTTCGCGGCGCGCTGCTCGATCGAATGGATCGCGTTGCAGGCGGTGGATTGGAAGATCTGCGCCAGCAGGCAGTCGGCATAGCGCGCGAAGATGTTGCGCACCGAGATCGATTTGAGCTTGGCGGCGTCGAGCTTGCTGATCGGCAGCCGCACGAACGGCCCGCCGAACTTGACGGTGATGCGGGTGTAAGCCGGCAGAAAACCCTGGCTGACGATGCCGCCGACCGCGCCCTCGCGGCCGACCAGGATGGTCTCGACGTCGCGCCCGTCCTCGTTCGGCACCATGTAGGCAACGAGACTCGGCCCGCACGGAAAGTGCACGGTCTGGACATCGTCGCCGGGGTTGTAGAACAGGTCGTTGGCCCGCCCGTCCACCGGCACGAGATGCGGTGCGATCAGCGCATAGTCGGCGGCGTTGAGCCGGCGCAAAAGATTGTTGAACGGCCGGTCGCTTGTCCCGGCCAAGTCCGTCTGTCTGTTTGTCATTGGAAATTCCTGCACATCCAACGCGGACGTTAGATGAAAAGTTCCCGCATTTGTGTGCACTAGTGAACAGACGGCGCGGCCTGCGATGTGTTGGTTTCATGCCGGGAACAGCCGGCGTGCTCGACAGGGGCGCCGGTCGCGGGCCAGCCGGCCGGACCTGATCCGGCCTCAACCTCACGCTCTTTGTTGAGCATGATCTGATCGGAAAACCGCTTCACACTTTTCCGGATCATGCCGCATGAAACGGATTCTGGTGAGCCATGGACCCCGCCCACAATATCTGCATGCCCGGTGACGTCCTCATCGTCGAGGACGACCCGATGATCTCGCTCTATTTCGAGGACACCATCCTCGGCTTCGGCGCCCGCACGGTGCGCACCGCTGCCAACGTAGCGCGGGCGCTCGATCTGATCGCAGCGCATGCGCCGGATTTCGCGCTGCTCGACGTCGGCCTCGTCAGAGGCGAGACGACATTCGCAATCGCCGAGCGTCTCGATGCGCTCGGCGTGCCCTACGTGTTCGTCACCGGTTATGGCGCGGAGATCAGGCTGCCGCCGTCGCTTGCCGACAAGCCGCGGCTGACCAAGCCGTGTTCGATCGACGCCCTGCAGGCGGCGTTGCGGCAGGGGCACAGCGCGCAGCCGCAGTGAACGCCGGGGGCTGCGGGCTCCTCACCTTCCCTTGAAAAGGGGAGGTCGCTTTGCTCGCCAGAGCAAAGCGGGTGGGGATCTGCTGTCTCCACACGCGACGGTGCTCGTGGCTGACCCCCATCCCGACCTTCCCCCTTGCAGGGGGAAGGGGAAGACGGAGCTGCACTCCATCGACGGAGTGTCGGCGTCATCCAGTTGAAGCGGTGTTCACACCACCTTCGGATCGAGCGCGATCGACCACAGCTCGACGTCCTTGCGGTCGCGCAGGCTGACCGTCATCTGGCCGCTCTTGCCGTCGATCTTGACGTGGCCGAAGAACTGCATGCCGGCCGACGGCGGCAGGTTCTGGTTGGCTTCGCCCGGCGCCTTGACGAACTTCACCTCGGGGCCGAACGTGTTGTCGAGCTCGTTCGGGCCGAACGTGCCGGCATGCAGCGGGCCGGAGACGAATTCCCAGAACGGGTCGAAGTCCTGGAACTGGGCCTTGTTCGGATTGTAGTAGTGCGCGGCGGCGTAGTGCACGTCGGCGGTCAGCCACACCGTGTTGACGACGCCCGAGGTCTTGATGAAGCGCAGGATGTCGGCGATCTCGAGCTCGCGGCCGCGCGCCGGGCCGTCGCCCTGCGCGAACGCCTCGGATCCTTTCTTGTTGGCGGCATCGTCATAGACGATCAGCGACAGCGGCATGTCGGAGGCGATCACCTTCCAGGTGGCGCGCGAGTTGAGCAGGCCGCGCTTCAGCCAGGCGAGCTGCTCGGGCCCGAGGAAATAGGCGCCGGGATCGTAGCTCTCCTGCAAATTCGGGCCGTTCGGGCCGCGATAGCTGCGCTCGTCGAGCATGAACACGTCGAGATGCGGGCCGTAGCTCAGCGTGCGATAGACCCGGCCCGGCTCGACGATGCTCTCGCGCATCGGATACATCTCGTGGAAGGCGCGCGCCGCCCGCGCGGCCAGCAGCGTGATGTCGCGCTCCTTGTAGGCCGCCGGCAGTTGTTTCGACAGCGACCAGTTGTTGGTCACCTCGTGGTCGTCCCACTGCACGAAGATCGGCACCTCGGCGTTGAACGCGCGCAGATTCTCGTCGAGCATGTTGTACTTGTGCGCGCCGCGGAATTCGTCGAGCGTCTCGGCGACCTTGGCCTTCTCGGCAACCGTGATGTTCTTCCAGATATTGCCGTCGGGCTGCTTCTGCTCGGCGTTGATGACGCCGTCGGCATAGATGGTGTCGCCGGAATGCAGGAAGAAATCCGGATTGTGCTTCTTCATCGCCGAGAAGGTGAACATGCCGCCGTCATCGGGGTTGATGCCCCAGCCCTGGCCGGCGACGTCGCCGCCCCACACGAAGGAGACGTCGCGGCGGTCGCTCGGCGCGGTGCGGAAGCGGCCGACCACCGGCTCGCCGACGATGTCGATATGCGACAGATCGCGGAAGCGGACCCGGTAGAAGATGTCCTGCCCGGACGGCAGGTTCTCCAGCAGCATCTTGGCGGTGAAGTCGCTCTCCGGCAGCGCCGCGATCGGCGGCAGCGTGCGGGCATCCTTGAATGATTCTGACGTCGCGACCTCGACCATCATCTGCGCCGGGCGGTCGGCCCGCGCCCACACCACGCCGCCGTCGGTGCCGACATCGCCGGACTGCACGCCATGGGTGATCACCGGGCGATCGGCGGCGCGCGACAGATAGGGCATCGCGATGACCCCGACGCCGGCCGCCGCCGCAGTGGACAAGAAGCGCCGGCGGGTCAGCTTGCGCGAAAACCGGATTGTCATGGGGATCCTCCTCAGGGGTCGCGAGCGCGACAATGCGCCGCAAGCGGGGCAAGACCTAGAAAAATTCCATGACGGCGAGATTACAGGGGTGGGCGAAATCGGCTCCGGGATCGCTGCCAGCTTCTACGTCAGGTGAGCACGCAGGCAGGGCTCCCTCCCCCCTTGCGGGGGAGGGCTGGGGAGAGGGGTAAGCCCCAGGCGAGATGATCGAGGCGTGTTTCGCGTTCGCAACGATTCTCTCTCCGTCGAAGCGCTATCGAGAGAGCACGTCGTGTGGCACCCCTCTCCCTAACCCTCCCCCGTAAGGGGGGAGGGAACCCTGCCGCCGGTGGCTCCCTGACGTGGGCCGCTCGTCGGGGTGGAAGGGAGAGTCGTTCTTAAGAGGAGATGAAAGCTACGCCGTCCCCGCGGCCCTGAACTGGGTCGCGGCGCGCTGCAGGTTTTGCGGCATGCTCAGCAGCAGCGCCTTGCGGTCGGCGACGGCGTTGTGAAACTGCTCGAGCGCGATGTTGAACGCGGTCAGCGTGCCTTCCTCGATCGCGCCGTGCTCGTAGCAGTCCAGCGTGTGGCGCAGGATGTCGTCGGCCTCGGCCTGCAACTGATCGAGCTCGTCGGTCGAATCGCTCTGCCGCGCAGTCTTCAGCATCTCCAGCAGGCGCTCGCGCTGCGAGGTGTTGGTGTTGCGCTCGTCCTGCTTGAGATAGCCGGCGAACCAGGCGCCGGCCGAGCCCATCGCCGAGAGCGCCATCAGGCCCCACCAGATGTAATCGCTGTAGCGGTCGAGGAAGGTCTTTTCCTCGCCGTCGACAAAGGCGGCGGCGCCCGGATGCACCGGGATGGTGGCGTCCTTGTCGGTGTCGGGGGTCTCGATCTTGGCGGCGAGCGGGAAGTCGGTCTTGAGCTGCTGGCGGATCGCGAACAATTGCCGGGTGAACGCCGCGACGGTGGATTCCGCCAGTCCCTTCCGCGCCACGATGTGATGCGCGAAGCTGATGGTCTTCACCTCGTCCTCGGGCCGGTTCGCCGTGCCGAGCGAGCCGGCAGGAATCTCGGCGGCCTCATAGGCCGGATGGTTCTGCGAGATCGCCTCCGCGGCGTCGATCGCAAGGAAGGTCGGCTCGCCGCCGTCGCGGCTCGATGCGGTGATCGCATCGATCGTGATCTTGCTGTTGGCGGGACCCGCGGCGAGATAGGCGTCGGCCTTCTGGTTGCGGATCGCGTCGGCCGCCTCATTGGCCGGGAACTGGACGATCTCGACCTTGTTTGGATCGACGCCGTATTGCTGCAGGATCAGCTTGAGCAGATTAACGTTGGCCGGGGTGCGGCCGACGACGGCGATCTTGTGGCCGGCGAGCTGGGTGATCTTGGTGATCTTCGCGCCCTTGCGCGCCTTGCCTTTGCTGGGCGGAGCCCACATCACCACGACGTTCTTGCGCAGCGTCGCAACCGCCTGCGCGTTCTTCGGCACATCGAGATCGCCGCGGATGATGGCGAGGTCGGCCTTGCCCTCGCCGAGCGCCTGCGCGCTCGCGCTGGCGCCCTCGGTCGGCACCGGGCGGAGCTTGACCTGGCTGTGCTGCTGGTTGTTGTTGAAGGCCTGCGCGAGCGCCTGCACCACCCTGAGATCGTCGCTGTTGGCCGGCCCGACCGCGATCTTCAGCGTCACCGGGCGCACCGCGAAGTAATAGCCTGCGGTCAGGGTGCCGATGATGGCGAGCACGCCCGCGATCAAAACGAAGATCACCCGCCGCTTCGCCGAACGCAGCGGTTTTGGCGATAGGTTGGCGGGGCCGTCGGTCATCGATCTCGCAAGCGGTCGGGGCTCGGTCTCGGCACTGTCAACGCGCGTATATCCCTATCTAGTAGCAAATTCCTGAACCGACAGATGTTACAACTCCGTCATGGTTACCAGTGGCCATAGGACGCGATTTCGGCCTTAATTTCGGCATGGATCCGATGCGGGCACCGGTTGTTAGGTCACAGCGGTTTGGCGCCAAGCGGATGCCGGTTCGCGCGAAGAAAGCGCGTCAAAACAACAAGCTAGAGCTTCGGCTCTGATCTGGTCAGAACCGGAAATGCCCTGGAATCAGGGCCAAGCGGGAGGGTTTGATATGGTCGAACGGCTGTCAGCGGAAGCAATGAAGGCCGCGCTCTGGGAATTGGCGGGATGGTCGGAGGTGGCCGGCCGCGAGGCGATCACCAAAACCTTCGTGTTCAAGGACTTCAACGAGGCCTTCGGCTTCATGGCCCGCGCCGCCCTGGTCGCCGAGAAGAACGACCATCACCCGGAATGGAAGAACGTCTACAAGACGGTCGAGGTGGTGCTGGCGACCCATGACGTCGGCGGGGTGACCAAGCGCGATATCGACCTCGCCAAGGCCATGAACGCGATCGCAAGGCAGCTTGGGTGAACTGACCTCACGGCTCCTCCGCGCCCCGTCATTGCGAGCGCAGCGAAGCAATCCATTGGCGCCCGGCGTGCGGAAAGATGGATTGCTTCGCGGAGCCTGTCATCGGGCGGCGCTTTGCGCCGACCCGTTGGCTCGCAATGACGGGAACCTTGCGGCAGTCGGCGAAAACCCCCAGATTCGTTCCGTCCGCCGCCGAACCGTCGTGCGGCGTCGAGGAACTCGAGCGATGCCATCGACTGATCACGGTGCGGGATTTGGGCCTGCCGACCGGCTGGCGCAGGACCCGGAAAGCGTGCGCCGCCGTTTCTGGATCAAGTTCAAGAAGGTGGTGGGAAGCCTGCCTTTTGCCGAGGAACTGCTCGCCGCCTACTATTGCGCGTTCGACCGCCAGACGCCGCGCCATGTGCAGGCGGCGTTGCTCGGCGCGATCGCCTATTTCGTGCTGCCGTTCGACTTCGTGCCCGACATGCTGCCGATCCTCGGCTTCACCGACGACGCCGCCGTGCTCGCCACCGCGATCCGCATGGTGGCAAGCCACATCACCCCCGAGCACCGCGAAGCCGCCCGTGCTGCGCTGAAGCGCGGGGTGGATGATGCACCTCTCGACCCGTCGTCCTGACGTGCAAGCTTTTGCGGGCTACGGATCCTCAATCCGTCATCCTGAGGTGCGAGCCTCTTCGGCGAGCCTCGAAGGATGCACGGCCCGGCTGGTGGCCGATTCATCCTTCGAGGCTCGCAAGAGCTCGCACCTCAGGATGACGGGGGAGGGAGCTGCGTAGCCCGGATGAAGCGAAAGCGAAATCCGGGAATCTTCTCTCACGTTCGAGCACCGGCCCTGGATTTCGCTGTGCTCCATCCGGGCTACGATTTCTTAGGGTGGGCAAAGGAGCGCTAGCGACGTGCCCACCATTCTTGCTCCGTGCGCGTGATGGTGGGCACGCGTCGCTTTGCCCACACTACGCAATCGCGCTCTCAGCTTCCCGGATGCAAAATCACCTTGCCCATCGCCTTGCGGCCGGCGAGCACCTTCAGTGCTTCCGCGGTCTGCGACAGCGGGAAGGTGCGGTCGACATGCGAGGAGATCTTGCCTTCCGCGGTCCACTGCACCAGCTTCTCGAGGTTCTTGCGGTTCTTGTCCGGATTGAGCCGCGCCCAGGCGCCCCAGAACACGCCTCTGATGTCGCAGCCCTTGAGCAGCGCAAGGTTGAGCGGGATTTTTGGAATGTCGCCGGCGGCAAAGCCGATCACCAGGAAGCGGCCTTCCCACGCGGTGGAGCGCAGCGCCGCTTCGGCATAGGCGCCGCCGACCGGATCGAACACGATGTCGGCGCCCTTGCCGCCGGTCAGCTTGCGCAGGCCTTCCTTCAAATCTTCCTTGGCGTAGTTCAGCGTCAGCTCGGCGCCGTGCTGCTTTGCGAATTCGAGCTTCTCGTCCGATGAGGCGCAGGCGATCACCTTGAGGCCCATCAGCTTGCCGAGCTCGCACGCCGCAAGCCCGGTGCCTCCGGCGGCCCCTAACACCGCGAGCGTCTCGCCCGGCTTCGGGCTGGCGCGATCTTCCAGCGCATGCAGCGCGGTGCCGTAGATGATGATGATGCCGGCAGCGCGATCGTAGTCGAGATTGTCGGGGATCTTCACGATCGAGTTCGCCGGCAGCGCGATCTTGTCGCGTGCGCCGTTGTGGCCGCACGACGCCACGACGCGGTCGCCGACCTTGAGATCGGTGACGCCATCGCCGACGCTCTCGATCACGCCCGCGACTTCCGCGGCCGGCGAGAACGGGAACGGCGGCTTGATCTGGTACTTGCCCTGGATCATCAGGATATCGAAGAAGTTCAGCGCCGCCGCCTTGATCGCGATCACGGCTTCGCCCGGCGCGGCCACCGGATCGGGTACGTCAGCCAGCACGAGGTCGTCGGGTTGACAGTATTGCGAGCAGAGGATGGCTTTCATGGACACACCTGAGTTTCGGACGCAAAAAGGCTGAAAGCTTCTTTGCCGGATTTGGCGCGGAGCGACAATACAAAGCGGAGGATCAAACTATGTTTGAAAAAGGCCTGCTGGCACACAAGCGCATCCTGATCACCGGTGGCGGCTCC
Source organism: Bradyrhizobium ivorense (assembly GCF_900696085.1). Taxonomy (GTDB): domain Bacteria; phylum Pseudomonadota; class Alphaproteobacteria; order Rhizobiales; family Xanthobacteraceae; genus Bradyrhizobium; species Bradyrhizobium ivorense. Next base: position 448,397 of record NZ_CAADFC020000004.1, on the reverse strand, counting down.
GGGCTCGGCGCGGCGATGGGCCGCCGCTTTGCCGAACTCGGCGCCGAATTGATCATCTGCGGACGCCGGCAGGAGCTGCTGGAAGAGACCGCAGCCAAATTCCACAGCGAATTCGGGGCGAAGGTGTCGACCGCGCGTTGCGACATCCGCGATGGCGCGGCGGTCGAGGCGATGATGGATCAGGTCTGGCAGGACGCGCCGATCGACGTTCTCGTCAACAATGCTGCCGCAACCTTCATCGCGCAGACCGAGCATCTGTCATTCCGTGCGGCGGACGCGATCCTCGCGCCGACCTTGCACGGCACGCTGTATTGCACGCTCGCCGCCGGCCGCCGCTGGATCGAGGGCAAGCACAAGGGCGTGGTGCTCTCGATCCTCTCGACCTCGACCATCACCGGCCGCGCCTTCACCGTGCCGTCGTCGATGGCCAAGACCGCGGTGCTGGCGATGACCAAGAGCCTCGCGGTGGAATGGGGCCCGAAGGGGATTCGCACGGTGGCGATTGCGCCGGGTGCGTTCCCCACTCCCGGCGCGACGGGACAGCTGCGTCCCGAGGGGCGCGGCGAGAGCTGGGCGCAGCGTGTTCCGCTCGGCCGCGCCGGTGAGCATTCCGAGTTGGCCAATCTCGCGAGCTTCCTGATCTCCGACCAGGGCGGCTACATCAATGGCGAGATGGTGGTGGTCGACGGCGGCGCGCATTTGCGCAGTTCCGGTGCCGAGGACCTGCTGCAATGGACCGACGAACAGTGGGAGAAGCAGCGCGCGGCGCGCACCAAAGCATGATGCGCAACAGGGCCACGCTGCGCGCCGATCTCTCGGTGTAACTGCCTTCCCAAACAGGCGTTTCCCGGTTATCCATCCGCGCCGGCGGGGGGCGAATCGCCGAGCCATCTTCCAGTCACAATGATGGGGGAACCAGTTGGCCGTGCGGCAAATACTGACATCATTGGCTACGTGCAGCCTCGTGTGCGGGATCGTCTTCCTTGCGCCGGTGCAGGCTGCACCCAAGAAGGATGCGAAGGAAGCGGCCAAGGAAGCAGCCAAGCCGGCGCCTTCGGCCGCCGCGGCTGCGGCCGGCGGCGCGGAGCCGACACTGATCGGGCAATTCGGCACCTGGGGCGCCTACACGGCGTCGCCGAACGGCAAGAAGGTCTGCTTTGCGCTGGCAAAGCCGTCGTCGTCCAAGACCAACCCGCCGAACCGGCCGCGCGATCCGGCCTACGCCTTCGTCTCGACCCGTCCGGCGGAGAAGGTCGTCAACGAGGTCTCGATCATGATCGGCTACGCCGTGAAGCCGGGCTCGGAATCGACGCTCCAGGTCGGCGGCGGGACCTATGCGATGTACACCCAGGGCGACGGGCTCTGGATCAAGAACGCGGCCGAGGAGGAGCGGATGGTGGAAGCCATGCGCAAATCGGCCGACGTGACGGTGAAGGCGGTCTCGGCCAAGGGCACCGAGACCACGGACACGTTTTCGCTGAAGGGCCTGTCGCAGGCGCTTGATCGGTTGAACCAGGACTGCCGACGCTAAGACTGCCGGCGTTGCGATTCGCCCAAGAGGCGTACAAGAGACGTAAAATCGAGGTATTTGGTGGCTTTCCAGCACCGGCTGGAAGGCCTATTTGAGGTTTCATGACCGACACCCAGACCACCACTGCTGTGCCCGGCGCCAATACGCTGGTCGAAAAGGTTCCGCTGGAAACCTATGTGCCGCCGGCCAAGCCGTCGCTGATCGGGCTGTCGCGCGCCGAAATCGCCGACCGCCTCGGCGAGATCGGCGTTGCGCCTGCGCAGCGCAAGATGCGCACCCAGCAGCTCTGGCACTGGATGTATTTCCGCGGCGCCAAGAACTTTGCCGAGATGACCAACGTCTCGAAGGACATGCGCGCCGAGCTGGAAAAGCATTTCACCGTCGACCGTCCCGAGGTGGTTGCCGAGCAGATCTCCAACGACGGCACCCGCAAATGGCTGCTGCGGCTGCCGAGCGGCAACGCGCTGGAGCGGCCGCACGAGGTCGAGTGCGTCTACATCCCCGAGACCGATCGCGGCACGCTCTGTGTGTCCTCGCAGGTCGGCTGCACGCTGAACTGCGCGTTCTGCCATACCGGCACGCAGCGGCTGGTGCGCAATCTCACCGCCGGCGAGATCGTCGGCCAGGTGATGGTGGCGCGCGACCGGCTCAATGATTGGGCCGACCGCGAGGACGGCACGCGGCGCGTCACCAACATCGTGATGATGGGGATGGGCGAGCCGCTGTACAATTTCGACGCGGTGCGCGATGCGCTTCTGATCGTCGCCGACAATGAGGGCATCGGCATTTCGCGCCGGCGCATTACGCTGTCGACCTCGGGCGTGGTGCCGAACATTGCGCGCACCGGCGAGGAGATCGGCGTGATGCTCGCGATCTCGCTGCACGCGGTGCGCGACGAACTGCGCAACGAGCTGGTGCCGCTGAACCGCAAGTATCCGATCAAGGACTTGCTGCAGGCCTGCCGCGATTACCCCGGCGCCTCGAACGCGCGGCGCATCACCTTCGAATATGTGATGCTGAAGGGCGTCAACGATTCGCTCGATGATGCGAAACTGCTGGTGAAGCTGCTCAAGGGCATTCCGGCGAAGATCAATCTGATCCCGTTCAATCCATGGCCGGGCACGGCCTACGAATGCTCGGACTGGGACCAGATCGAAAAATTCTCCGAATACATCTTCAACGCCGGCTATTCCTCGCCGGTGCGCACCCCGCGCGGCCGCGACATCCTCGCCGCCTGCGGCCAGCTCAAGTCGGAGACCGAAAAGCTCTCCGCGCGCGAGCGCCAGGCGCTGCGCGCGATGGCGATGACGGATTGAGTGTTGTGGCGCACCGCGCTCTCCATATCGTCATTGCGAGCGCAGCGAAGCAATCCATCCTTCCGCGCACTCGGTGGCAATGGATTGCTTCGCTGCGCTCGCAATGACGGGGAGGTAGCATGGCGCTGATCGGCCGCCTGTTCGTCGTGTTCTTCGCCTTCCTGATGGCCTGCTTTGTCGCCGGCGCCATCGTGGTCGGCGCGGTGCTGTATCCCGAGATCAGCGATTTCGGCGGACAGATGGACCAGAGCGCGATCAACATCGTGCTCGGCTTCGGCTTCATCTTCATTTCCGGCTTCGCGCTGCTGCCCGCGCTGATCGTGGTGCTGATCACCGAGGCCTTCTATATCCGCAGCGTGCTGGCCTATGCGGTCGGTGGCGCGGTGGTCGGCGCGGCCTGCTATCTCGGCCTGATCCCGTTCGATCCCGATACGATGCGGTTCGACGGCATCGTGCGCCGGCATTTGGAGATCATGACCGGCGCCGGCATCGTCGCCGGCCTGGTCTACTGGCTGATCGCCGGCCGTAGCGCCGGCGCCTGGCGCGAGCCGCCGCGCCCGCTGACGCCGCCGCCGCCATTGCCGTCGCATTCGCGGCCGCAGCCGTGATCCTGAGAGGGTGTGAAGCTTTGTCCTCACCCACCGCTGTCATCGCCCGGCCTGTGCGCAATTGCGCACATGGACCGGGCGATCCAGTACGCCGCGGCCTCTCGCTTCTATCACCGGCGTCTCTGGAATACTGGATCACCCGGTCAAGCCGGGTGATGACACCGAGCAAGCTGAGCAAACCAACACCGTCATCCCCGCGCAAAGGCTTCGCCCTTGTGCGGGGATGACGATCACCCGCTACTTCCCTTGTCCCGCCGCCTCGGCTAAACCGCGCGCCATGAACCGGACCGGACTTGTCATCGCGCTTGGACTCGCGCTCGTCGTCGGCGTCCTGTTCGGGATCTTTCCCGAGCTCGACCTCAAGCTGGCGGCACTGTTCTACGATGCCGCGCAAAAAACCTTTCCGCTCAAGCTCGACGCATTGGCGGCGTTCGCGCGCGATGCGGCGATGTGGATCGCCTGGGCGCTGGTGCTGCCGGCGATCGTCGCCATCGTGGTGAAGTTCATTCGCCCCGACCGCCCGATGCTGATGTCGGGCCGCGCCGCGGTCTTCCTGCTCGCGACGATGCTGCTGTCCGCCGGCGTGCTCACCAACTTCACCTTCAAGAGCTATTGGGGCCGGCCGCGCCCGGTGGTGGTGACGCAGTTCGGCGGCGACCTGCAATTCGTGCCCTGGTGGGACCCGCGCGGCGCCTGCCCGCGCAACTGCTCGTTCTTCTCCGGCGAGGGCGCCACCGCGTTCTGGACCTATGCCCCGGCGGCGCTGACGCCGCCGGCCTGGCGGCCGCTGGCCTTTGCCGCGGCGACCGTGTTCGGCGTCGTCACCAGCGGGCTCAGGATGGCGTTCGGCGGCCATTTCTTCACCGACGTCGCGATCGCCGGCCTGGTCTCGTTCCTGGTGGTCTGGCTGTTCTATGCCCTGATCTACCGCTGGGCGGCGACGCGGCTGACCGACGCGCAGGTCGATGCGGCGCTGACCCGGCTGGCCCAGCCCGGCTATCGCCTGATGCAGCGCTGGCGCGGCCAGCGGCAGGCGCAGTCCGGTCAGCCGCAGGCCTGATTAAAGGCGTGCCCAGCCTGCCGAAATTTGTTATTCGGCCACGTCAAACACCACCGTTTTCGACCGATTGGACCGTCCCATGAGCACGATTCTGAAGAGCCTCCCCACCGGCGAGAAAGTCGGCATCGCATTTTCGGGCGGGCTCGACACCTCGGCGGCGCTGCTCTGGATGAAGCAGAAGGGCGCCAAGGTGTTCGCCTACACCGCCAATCTCGGCCAGCCCGACGAGGCCGACTACGACGCGATCCCGCGCAAGGCGATGGAGTTCGGCGCCGAGAAGGCCCGCCTGGTCGATTGCCGCACCCAGCTGGTGCATGAGGGCATCGCCGCGATCCAGTCCGGCGCGTTCCACATCTCGACCGGCGGCATCACCTATTTCAACACCACGCCGCTCGGCCGCGCGGTGACCGGCACCATGCTGGTGGCGGCGATGCAGGAGGACGGCGTCAACATCTGGGGCGACGGCTCGACCTACAAGGGCAACGACATCGAGCGCTTCTACCGCTACGGCCTGCTCACCAATCCGAGCCTGCGCATCTACAAGCCCTGGCTCGACCAGCAGTTCATCGACGAACTCGGCGGTCGCGCCGAGATGTCGGCGTTCATGACCGCGCAGGGCTTTGCCTACAAGATGAGCGCGGAGAAGGCCTATTCGACCGACAGCAACCTGCTCGGCGCCACCCACGAGGCCAAGGATCTCGAGAGTCTTTCCAGCGGCATCACCATCGTCAACCCGATCATGGGCGTGCCGTTCTGGCGCGCCGATTGCGACGTCAAGCCTGAGAAGGTTTCGGTGCGCTTCGCGGAGGGCCAGCCGGTCGCGCTGAACGGCAAGACCTTTGCCGATCCGGTGGCGCTGTTCCTCGAGGCCAATGCGATCGGCGGCCGCCACGGCCTCGGCATGAGCGACCAGATCGAGAACCGCATCATCGAGGCCAAGAGCCGCGGCATCTACGAGGCGCCGGGCATGGCGCTCTTGCACATCGCCTATGAGCGCCTCGTCACCGGCATTCACAACGAGGATACGATCGAGCAGTACCGCACCAGCGGCATGCGGCTCGGCCGCCTGCTGTATCAGGGCCGCTGGTTCGATTCGCAGGCCTTGATGCTGCGCGAGACCGCGCAGCGCTGGGTGGCGCGCGCCGTCACCGGCGAGGTGACCTTCGAGCTGCGCCGCGGCAACGACTATTCGATTCTCAACACCGAGAGCCCGAACCTGACTTACGCGCCGGAACGGCTCAGCATGGAGAAGGTCGAGGACGCCGCCTTCACGCCGGCCGATCGCATCGGCCAGCTGACGATGCGCAATCTGGACATCGCCGACAGCCGCGCCAAGCTCGGCATCTACGGCAACACCGGACTGATCTCCGGCGGCCAGGGCTCGGAGATCTTCAAGCTCGAGAGCGACAAGGGCTGATCGCACGTCCGCGCCACAAACTCGCCGTCATCCCGGCGAAGGCCGGGACGACGTGTGGAGAGATTTGCGGCCTACTTCACCCTGAGCGCATCCAGCAGCGAGCGAAATGCACGCGCGTAATCCGCGCCGCTCTTGCCGATGTCCGGTCCGGCCGACACCGCAACCGCGGCCTCCGTCACCGCGCCGAGCAGCAGCCGCGCCAGGGGCTCGATCGGCTGCTTTGCGATCACGCCGGCCTCCATCGCCGCCGAAAGCGCGCGCGGAAACTTTCCGCCGAAATGTTTGGCGTCGATCTCGCGCCAGCGCTCCCAGCCGAGTACGGCGGGGCCATCGCGCAGAATGATCTGGCCGGTCGGGCCTTTGGCGCAGGCCGCGAAATAGCCCTGCGTGCCCGCGGCCATCGCCGCGAGCGGATCGTTTTCCGCGCGCGAGATGCGATCGAGATCGGCGACGAGGTCGAGCGAGACCTGCTCGAACACCGCCTCGAAGACCGCCTCCTTGGTCGCGAAGTGATGATAGACCGCGCCCTTTGCCACCCGCGCGCCACTGGCGATGTCGTCCATCGTCGCCGCCGCAAAACCGCGCTCGCCAAAGATGCGACGCGCCGCCTTGACGATCGCCGCTCTGGTCTTCTCGCGCCGCTCGGCCTGGGTTGCCATGATCCATCTCTAACTCAGTTCCATCTGCAAGCCAATTGACTTACCGACTTGCAGTCGATAAATACCGACCAATAGTCGGTAAATGGAGCATCGCTATGCCGTCCCTGAAAACCCTGCAGGCCTTCGCCGACACGGTCGAAGCCAACGACCATGTCGGCGCGATCAAAAACTTCTACGCCGCCGACGCCCGCACCCAGGAGAACGACGGCGAACGGCGGGTCGGGCGCGAGGCGCTGGCGGCGCGCGAGGCGGCGGTGCTGGCCGCGGTCGCCGGCGTGAAAACCACGCGGCTCGGGCCGCTGCTGCTCGACGGCGATCATTCCGCGATCTGCTGGCGGTTCGAATTCACCGGCAAGGACGGCAAGGTCCGCAGCATGGAGGAGGTCGCCTGGCAGACCTGGCGCGGCGAGGAGTTGATCGAGGAGCGCTTCTTCTACGATCCCGCGCAGATGGGGCGGTGAGCATTCTCTGCAATACAATCATACCGCTTGTGGTGGAGGCGGCTACTTTGCATGGGGTTGTTTTTCGTCATTTTAGGAAGCGCGTCCCTGCGTCCGGCTCCTCAAACAAAAATGGCCGGGATCGCTCCCGGCCATTTCACATCGTAATGGGTCACCCGCTCAGCGCGGCGGCGGCGCGGCGGAGGCGGTGCCGCCGTTGAGCAGCGGGGTGATGCGGCGGACGGTGACGCGCCGGTTGATGCGGCTCGGTCCGTCGGTCTGCTCCTTGAGATACTGCTCGCCGTAGCCCTGCGAGGTCAGGTTCTCGGCCGGCACGTTGAACTGCTGGGTCAGCAATTCCGCCGCCGACTGCGCCCGGCGATCCGACAGCGACAGATTGTCGACGTCGTTACCGACCGCGTCGGTGTGGCCCTCGATCAGGAACACCTCGCTCGGGTTGCGCTGGAGCGCGCGGTTGATGCCGTCGGCGATCACCTGCAGCTTCGCGGCCTGGTCCGGCGGGATGGTCCACGACCCGGTGTCGAAGGTGATGGTGTCGATGTCGACGCTCGGCATCCGCATCCGGACGTTGGGGCTGTAGCGGATCTCGTCGAGCGAGTAGCGGCGGTCGATCCGCTCCACCGGCGGCGCCTCCATGGTCTCGTAGATCACGTCGGGCGAGGCATCGTCGGCGCTGACGATGTAGCGGTCGTAGGGAATGTTCACCACCGGCGGCGGCACGTCGACATAGAAGCCGCCGACCGCGCGCGGATCGCGGTAGCTGTTGTCGATGATGACGACCTCGCGGCCGCCGCGATCCCTGCGGATCCGGCGCAGCATCTGGCCGTCGCGGCCGACCACCGTGATGATCTCGGTGCCGTCGGGCCGCACCACGACGGTGCGGGTCTCGCCGCCGACCGTCTCGGTGCGGATGTCGCGCGCGCCGTAGCGGAAGCGATAGATATCGTCGCCGCGGACATAGGCCTGGCCGCTCGGGTCGCGGACGATGATGCGGTCGGGCTCGGTGTAGATGGTGCGGCCGTCCTCGACCACCTCGCGCCGCTCGTTGTGCAGGTCGGCGATGGTGCCGCCGATGAGGGCGCCGGCGACCACGCCGGCCCCGACCGCAGCGCCGATCGCGAGCGGCTTGATGTTGTCATGCCGCGGCGGTGGCGGCAGCGGGGCTGCAACCGTCGGCGCGCGCTGGAACGCCGGTGCGACCGTCGGCGGGGCGTATTGCGCGCGGCCGGGCGGCGGCGTTGCGGCCGCCGAGCCGGGCACCACGCTCGGCGCGGTGGCGCCGTCGCGGCGCACCAGCGGGGCTCCGCCCGCCGGTGGCGTGGCTGCGGCTCCACCTGCCGGCGGCGGAGTTGTCGGTGTTGCACCGGGCGCGCCGGGCCGTGCCGGGGGCACACCTGCTGCGGGCGGCGGGGTCGTCGGCGTAGCGCCAGGTGCACCGGGCCGCGCCGGCGGCACACCACCGGCCGCGGGCGGAGGCGTCGGCGCCGGAGTGGCGGCACCACCGGGCTGCGTCGGCAGCGTGCCCGGCCGTGCCGGCGGCGTCGCGCCACCTGCAGCGGGCGGTGTCGTCGGCGAAGGTGCGGGCGAACCCTGCGGTGCCGGCGTGGCGCCACCGGGCGGCGTGCCTGGGGCTGGCCGTGCGCCGGGAGCGCCCGGCGGCGGTCCACCTTGCGGGCGCGCACCTGGCGTCGGGCTCGGCGTGGCCGGCGTAGGCGTTGCTGCCGCGGGCGGCGCTCCGGGGCGAGCCGGCGGAGCGGCGCCCGGTGTCGGAGGGCTCGGCCGCTCGGGCGTTGCGGCGGCAGGCGGTGGTGTCGGTGTGGGACGCGCCGGGGCAGCCGCGGGCGGCGGCGGGGGCGTTGGACGCGCCGGTGCGGCCGCGGGTGGCGGAGTTGGCGTCGGACGCGCCGGTGCGGCCGCGGGTGGCGGGGTCGGCGTCGGATGCGCGGGCGCTGCGGCCGGAGGTGGCGGCGGTGTCGGACGGGCAGGCGCGGCCGCGGGCGGGGGCGGCGGCGGAGCCGGCCGTGCCGGTGCGGCCGCAGGCGGAGCAGGCGGCGTCGGATGTGCTGGTGCGGCTGCGGGCGGCGGGGGCGGCGGTGTCGGACGTGCAGGTGCTGCCGCGGGCGGCGGGGCCGGCGGTGTTGGTGCGGGACGTGCGGGCGCGGCGGCCGGAGGCTGTCCCGGCGGATGCGCAGCGGGTCCGCCCGGCGCGGGTCGCGCCGGCTGCTTCGGTCGTCCGTCCGGTCCAGTCTCTTCCCGTGGCTGCGCCTGGGCGACGACGAGCGGCGCAGTTTGCGCATGCGATGCGGAGGCGGCGAACTGCGACACCGTCAGTGCAGTCGTGGCGAGCAGCACGAGACGAAGCTTTGTCATGATCTTGGAATCCCCGGCGGAAGGTCTGGGCAGGAAGAAGAAAACGTGAGAACCGAACAAATTCGGCGACACGATGAACCTCCAGCGGTGAGGCCGCATTGTGGCGAGCAACGAATCGCGGACGCAGTTTATTTCGGCATCATAACGGGTTGCATATGACTTTGTTCACGGCGCATTCAGAAGAAATGCCCGGACACAACTATTCGTCGTGGAACTCGCCGCGCGCCGCGCGCAAACATCGTGCGCAAACAGTGGCTAGGGGTGCAGCCAATTCGCCCGCGTCTGTTGGCGATCCGTCGCGGGCGGCGGGCCGGTCGGACCGGGCGGCCCGCGCACCGGTGACTCCTCGGGCGTGTTGCCGGGCAGTTCGTCCGGCCGCGCCGGTTCGCCCGGTTCATGCACCGGCGGCGGAACCTCGGGGTTGGGATTGCCGGGAGGAATCCCCGGCGGCGGCTCGCCCGGCGTGCCCGGCGTCGTCGGCGGAATCTCGGGCGGCTCGATCGGCATCATGGCTCCATTGATGTCGAAGCGATAACCGGCCGCGTGCTGCGACGTTCCTGCGCCGCTTGAGCTCATTCAGGCGTGTGGCAGACCGCCTCGATGTTGTGGCCGTCGGGATCGAGCACGAACGCTCCGTAGTAGTTTTGGTGATAATGCGGGCGAATGCCCGGTGCGCCATTGTCGCGGCCGCCGGCCGATATCGCCGCCTGGTAGAAGGCGTCGACGGTGGCGCGGTCCTTTGCCGTGATGGCGACATGCACCGGCTTGTTCATCGCGCCTTCGCCGCCAATCCAGAAGTCCGGCTTGCCATTGGCGCCGAAGCCGGCCGCGGGCCCGTGCCCGGTCACCTCAGCCGGCACTTCCATGATCAGGCCGTAGCCGAGCGGCGCCAGCGCCGCCTGATAGAACGCTTTTGCGCGCGCGTAGTCGGAAACTGAAAAGCCGACGTGGTCGATCATCGCGAGGTTTCCTTTCTTGCTGGCGGATGTGCGTCCGCAATCTCGCTCTACCTCCCCCTGCAAAGGGGAGGTCGCTTTGCTCGCAAGAGCAAAGCGGGTGGGGATCTGCTCTCTCCGCTGAGAGCATCGTCTGTGGCTGACCCCCATCCCGACCTTCCCCCTTTCAGGGGGAAGGGGAAGATAGGTCCGTCGTCCGGAGCGGCCAAAACTCACCCGCGCACGAGCAGCGTGTTGCTGCGCGTGCGGCCCTGGTCGACGTAACCACGCATGTGCATGTCGGCAATGCAGTCGTCGGTCCATTCATCCTTCGACAGATGCTCGATCACCACCGCGCGCGGCCACAGCGCTTCAGGCGCGTCGCGGAAGAAGCCGATCAGCACGCGATCCTCAAAGCCCTCGACGTCGATCTTCAGCGCGTCGACCTGGCGCGCGCCGGCCTCCTCAAGGATGCGCTGCAGCCGCAGCGACGGCACCTTGAAGGCCTTGCCCGTCGGCGTGCCGGTGACGATGTGGCTGGCGCCGAGATTGTCGCCGTCGGTCTCGATCATCAATTCGCCGTCGGTCGGGCCCGCGGCGGCGGCGACCAGTCGCACCTGCGTATAGCCGGAGGCCGCCGTGTTGAAGGCGAGCCGCGCATGCGTCACCGGATGCGGCTCGATCGCGATCACCTTTCCAGTCGGCCCGACGTCGCGCGCCAGCGCCAGCGCGTAGGTGCCGACATTGGCGCCGAGATCGACGAAGGTGCCGCCCGCGGCGACATGGCGGCGCAGGAACTGCAGCTCCTCGAGATTGTAATCGGGATTGAACAGCGCGCCGCGCTCGGTGGCGCTGGCCTGATGATAGAAACGGAACGAGGCGCCCTGATACGGCACGTCGAGCGGCCCCGCGCCGAACAGGTTGACCAGCCGCGACAGCCAGGGCCGGAACGCGCCGCGCTTCAGCCCGGTCGCATGCGCAAGCCGGATGATCGCGGCCTGCGCCGGATTCGGCGCGAACGCGCCGAACGGCGCCGGTGAAAGATCGTTGCTGGGGATCAAGCGGTATCCTCGTCAAAAGCGGCGCATGCATAGCCGGTTTTGCCGCCGACTCCAACGGGCCGTTACGCCGCTCTGCCCGCTGCGTTCCGCTGCCCCAGAAAGCGCCCGAACAACCTTCGCCTGCCCTTGCGCGGAATCAGGTCGATGTCGCTGACCAGCTTGGCGCCACCCTTGCGCCGCTCCAGCACGATCTTGCGGCTGTGGAAGGCCTCGAGCTCGGCGCGATGACCGACGCTGACGATGGTCGCCTTCGGCAACTCCTTCGTCACCATCTCCATCATCTTGTCCTGGCTCTTCTCGTCGAGCGCCGAGGTCGCCTCGTCGAGCACGACGATGTCAGGGCTGTGCAGCAGCAGACGGGCAAAGGCGAGCCGCTGCTTTTCGCCGCCGGACAAAGTCTGGTCCCACGGCGCATCCTCTTCGAGCTTGTCCTTGAGATGATCGAGGCCGACCTTGTACAGGGCTTCGCCCATCTCTTCGACGCTCCAGTCATCTGCGGCGCCCGGATAGGCCACTGCGCGCCGCAGCGTGCCGGACGGCACGTAGGACTTTTGCGGCAGCATGAACAGGCGGCGATCCGCGTGCAGGCCGACGCTGCCGCCGCCCCACGGCCATAGCCCGGCGATCGCCCGCACCAGCGTGCTCTTGCCGGTGCCGGACTCGCCGGCGACCAGCAAACGCTCGCCGGCTACGATTTCCACCTCGGTCTCGCCGACCACGGCGGTGCCGTCATCGAGTGTGACCGAGAGATCGTTGAGGCTGAGCATCGCCGCGCCTTCGGTTTCGTCACGCTGGATGCGGCCAAAGCCGTCGCCGGTCTCGGCGCGCTCGAGCCCGTCCAGCGACATCATCAGCGAAGCGATGCGGCGCGCGCAGGCGTTCCAGTCGGCCAGCCGCGGATAATTGTCGACCAGCCATCCGAACGCGGTCTGCACGATGGTGAAGGCCGAGGCCGCCTGCATCACCTGGCCCAGCGACATGCTGCCGTCGAGAAATTTTGGCGCACACAGCAGCAGCGGAACGACCGGCGCGATCAGGTTCGACCCCTGCGACACCAGTGTCGTGCGCATGTGCTGGCCGGCGAGCCGCGCCCATTGCCGCAGCACGTTCGAGAATGTCCTGTCGATGCCGTCGCGCTCTTCGGCCTCGCCGCCGAGCAGCGCGATGCTCTCGCCGTTCTCGCGCACGCGGGTCAGGGTATAGCGGAGTTCGGCCTCGGCCTGGTTCTTGTCCTCGGAGATCTGCGCGAAGCTGCGGCCGATCGCCATGATCGAGCCGGACGCGATCGCGGCATAGATGACGGCGGCGACGACGAGGAAGCCGGGGATGGTGATGGAGGAGCCGCCGAGTGTCAGCGTCAGCGCGCCGCCGATCGTCCAGAGCACGACGATGAAGGTGATCGCGGACAGCAGCGCGGAGGTGACGCCGGCGACGAAGTCGACCGGCGAGTCGGTTGCGATCCGCAGATCCTCGGCGATGCGATATTCCGGGTTCTTGTGATCGCCCTCGACCAGGTTGAGCTGATAGTAGCGGCCGTTGGTCAGCCAGCGCGATACCACCGCGTTGGTCAGCCAGGCGCGCCAGCGGCGCTGGATGCCCATCCGGGCGAACACCTGGGCGACGCCGAGCAGCACGCTGCCGATCGCGAGCGGAACGAAGATCGCCGTCAGCTGGAAGACGCTGATCGAATCGCGCTTCTCGATCGCATCGAAGATCTCGCGATTCCAGACATTGATGCCGTACTGAACCGCGACATGGGCGATGATGAGTAGCCCGAGGCCGATCGTGAACAGCCACGCCAGGCGGTCGCCGCTGCGGCCCCAATAGCCGCGCGCGCTGATCCAGAACCGCGTCAGCAAATACTCTTTGCGGACCTGCTCGGCTTCCTCGGGCGACAGTTCGGGATCGGGTTCAAGCGCCTCCGGCGGCGGCGGCTCGGTATGGTCGCCATTCTCGGCGGTCACGTCGACGAATTCGGACGTATCGTCCGCGGCCTGCTCCTCGACGTCTTTATCGGGCGGCTTTGCCTTGGTCTTTGCTTTGGCGCGCTTGGCAGACGACGAGGTCTCGGTGGACGACCTCTTCTTTAGCTGCGATCCGGATTTGGCCGCGACCTTGCCCATGGGTTTGCAACGCGAGGGAAATCAATCGGTTCCCGGACAGGCCTGACGGCAAACCGCGAGCGCGGCGTCCTGTTCACCTGGTTTGGATGCGAGACGCGCCGGTTGTCCTCTGGCCTTGACGACTGCTGCGCGTATCGGAGGAGACGTGTGCAGGTGACAGGGTTGTCAAATCCGATCTCGGTGCGTCGCAGGCAGGAAACGTATTCCTCAGCCATGTCAGCGCACGCGCCATCGAGGCTGTATGCCTTCTGATGGCTGATTCTTTTGATCTGGAAACACTCATCGAAGTTATCCCATGATATCTCGAAGTTATCCCATGATATCGCTTCGTCGGGATGCGCGCCCGCTTCCTTCGCGATGCTGGCGCGAACGAATGAATTGTCCTGGCTTTTCTGAAATGAAGTTGCGGGATGCGAATTCGCCTCGCGATCCGGTACTGGCGTGACAACTTCGTGTCGGCCGCTTTGGTTCCTGGAAAAGCCCGCGTCGATCCGTTCCGCCTGAGGCGTTTGCACCATGAATTAGTCTAAGACGACCCTCGGCATGGCTCGCGCACGGGACGCGTGGAGAGGCAATGTGCTCAATCCCATCCCCGTCATCCTGAGGTGCGAGCCTCGCAGCGCAATTGCGCTGCTGGGCGAGCCTCGAAGGATGCACGGCCCCGCTGGTGGCCGTCGATCCTTCGAGGCTCGCAAGGGCTCGCACCTCAGGATGACGGGGCTGACAGCGTGTTTGCGGCACGCCATTCACTCACTCCGCCGTCGCCTGATCGCGCTTCAGGCGGCGCGCGCGCATGGCCTTGTGCAGGACGCGGGCGAGCTGCTCGGCCGAATAGGGCTTTTGCAGCAGTTCGAAACCGTGGCTGCCCTGCTGCGACAGCACCTGGCTGTAGCCGGATGCGAGCACGATCGGCAGGTCGAGCCCGCCCTTGCGGATCTCCTGCGCGAGCTCGATGCCGCTCATGCCGGGCATCACGACATCGGTGAAGACGAGGTCGAAGCGGGTGGGAGCGATCACGAGCTCTTCCAGCGCGTGGGTGGCGTTGTCGACCAGCACGCAGGTGCAGCCGAGCTGGGTCAGCGTGTCGGCGGCAAACTGCCCGACCTCGGCATTGTCCTCGACGATCAGCACCGAAGCGCCGCCCCGACCGACTGAGGGCGCGTCATCGGCGAGCGGCGATTCGGCGCTGCGCACCGCGGTCACGCGCGGCAGATAGAGCGTGAAGGTCGAGCCCTTGCCGACCTCGCTGACGACGTCGACCTCGCCGCCGGACTGTCGGGCGAAGCCGAATACCTGCGACAGGCCGAGGCCGGTGCCCTGGCCGACTTCCTTGGTGGTGTAGAACGGCTCGAAGATCCGGCCGAGCAGCTCTTGCGGAATCCCGACGCCGGTGTCGGTCACCGACACCGCGACATGGCCGTGCGGGCTCGGCGCATGGGTACTGGTGGCCGGCAGGCGGTCGACCCGGCGGACCGTGATCGTGAGCCGGCCGACACCGTCCATGGCGTCGCGCGCGTTCACCGCCATGTTGATCATCGCGGTCTCGAACTGGCCGGCATCGGCGTTGATGAGACAGGGCTCGTCCGGCACCTGCGCCGTGATCTCGACGCGTGAGCCGATCAGGGTGGCGAGCATCTCGCTCAGCGTGCGCACGTTCGCGCAGGCGTCGAACACCTCCGGCTGCAGGCTTTGCCGGCGCGCGAAGGCGAGCAGCTGGCCGGTCAGCTTGGCGGCGCGGCCCACGGTGTCGGAGATCGCTTCGATGTAGCGCAGCCGCCGCGGCTCCGGCAGATCCTGCCGGCGCAGCATGTCGACCGAGGCGCGGATCACGGTGAGCAGGTTGTTGAAGTCGTGCGCGACCCCGCCGGTGAGCTGCCCGAGCGCTTCGAGCCGCTGGCTGTGGCGCAGCGCCTCCTCGGCTTCCTCGCGCCGGTCGGCTTCCTCATGCAGGCGCTGGGTGCGCCGGAAGGCGAGCGCGAGCAGGCCGAACAGCAGCGCGGTGGCCGGCGCGCCGAAGATCAAATGCGGGGCAATGTTCGATATCCAGCGCGCGCGGATCGCCGACGTGTCGAGCCCGGCGCTGACATAGACCGGGTATTCGGCGAGCCGCTGATAGCGCATGCGCCGTTCGACGCCGTCGGCCGGGGAAACGATGGTCATGGTGCCGGCGAGCGGGTGGGCGACGAGCTGCTGGCCGAGCGCGCCGCCCGGGTCGAACCGGACGTCGTGGTCGACCGGCGGGAAGTGCGCCAGCAGCGCGCCGTCGGTCCGGATCAGCGCCAGGAAGCTGCCGGGCTCGCGGCCGATCCGGGCGTAAAAATTCTCGAAATATTCGGGCAGCACGGAGGCCTGGATCACCCCGGCAAAACTGCCATCTTTGTTGCTGCGGCGGCGGCCGACGCCGAAGAAGCGCGCTCCCTGGTAGGGCGGCCGCGGCGTCAGCACCTCGCCGATATAGGTGCCGATGTCGCCGCCGGCATGGATCCGGAAGTAGTCGCGGTCGGAGAAATCGATGCTCGGCGCCGGCGCCACCAGGCTGTTGACCAGGGCATGGCCCGTGGCGTCGAACACCCAGACCGATTTCACCTGGGGGAGGGTGCCGACGAGCTGCTTCAGCCGCTGATGCAGGGGGAGCTCGCGGGCCGAGATGTTGGCGTCCGACGCGCCGCGGATGATCTCGGCGATTTCGGACAGACTGTGGTCGATGGTCTCGAACACCTTGAGCGCGTGCTCATGGGCGACGTCGAGCGTGCGCTCGATCTCGCGGTCGGCGGTCTCGTTGGTGGAGAACCAGGACATCGTGGACGCAAACACGAACAGCGCCAGCGGGAGGGCCAGCGATGCGGCCATCATCCATTTCAGCAGTCTCAACGAATTGCGTTGGGCGGGTTGCACGGGCGCTCCGGCTCTCGGCAGACATTAACGCAAACCGCCGCGCCGGAGAAAGCGAAACCCCGCGTCCTGGTTGCCGGTTCGTCACCCCGCCACCACGTGGGGCCGTGGCGGCCGGGCCGGATCGCTAAATTGCGCGCCAACCCGCCTGCGCGACCCTCTGCGTGATCCCCCTGCGCCTTCCTTTGGAGCGGTCGCCGACGAACGCGACCGCAGGCCGCACCTGGCTCCCGGGAGCGGCCGCATGTCCGGCGTCGGCGGCGCCAGATCACGGCGGCGTCAACGGCGACCCGCGGCGCGGCCGAAAACCGGTCGGGACGCCGCTTGCGATCGCTGTTTTTAGCGGTTCTAAAACCCGCCGCGGGCTAATGCTTGACCCTATAACTACCTGCTGAAAAACAGGCCACATGACAGGCGATCCAAAACATTCCCAAGATATCCGGCAAGATACCCGGCTCGGACATGCGGATCGCGGTTTTGTCGGCAAAATCATCAGGCTCGATGCGCTCGTGACCGGCTCGTCGCTGTCGCCGCAGGAGCTGGAGCAGCGGCTGGTCGAGATGGGATTTGTGGAAGGCGCGCGCGTGGAAATCCTGCATGAGGGCACGATCAGGCGGGACCCGATCGCGGTGCGTGTCGACACCATCACGATCGCGCTGCGCCGGAGCGAAGCCATGGCTGTGATCGTCGAATGACAACTGCATCCCTGCGCCTGGCGCTGGTCGGTGCGCCGAACACCGGCAAGACCTCGCTGTTCAACCGGCTGACCGGCAGCACCCAGAAGGTCGCCAACTATCCCGGCGTCACGGTCGAGCGCAAATCCGGCAGCTTCACCACGCCGGAAGGCCGCAGCGTCACCGTGCTCGATTTGCCCGGCACCTATTCGCTGCGCGGCCGCAGCCCGGACGAGGAGATCACCCGCGACATCGTGCTCGGCCGCTTCGACGGCGAGGCGGTGCCGGACCTCGTGCTCTGCGTCGCGGACGCCACCAATCTGCGGCTGACGCTGCGGCTGGTGCTGGAGCTGAAGCGGATCGGCCGGCCGATGCTGCTGGTGCTCAACATGATCGACATCGCCAAACGCCGCGGCGTGACCATCGATCTCGAGCGGCTGTCGCAGGAGCTCGCTCTGCCGGTCACGACCGCGGTCGCGGTCCGTAAGGGCGGCGTCGACGACCTCCTGAAGCGGACCGACGAAGTGATGGCGCGCGCGCAAGAGGCACAGGCGGCCAATCAGTGGACGGCGCCGTCGATCTCGGATCTCAAGGCCGCGCAGCGCGAGGCCGACCGCATCATCGCCGCGGCCGTGACGCTGCCGACCAAGCCTGATACCCTGACCAACCGGATCGATGCCGTGGTGCTGCATCCGGTCTGGGGTCTGATCATCCTGGCGCTGATCCTGTTCGTGATGTTCCAGGCGGTGTTTAGCTGGGCGCAGCCGGCGATGGAGCTGCTGTCGGACAGTTTTTCGACGCTCGGGCAATGGGTCCACGACGTGCTGCCGGAAAGCTGGGGCCTGCTGCAAAGCTTCCTGCAAAACGGCGTGATCTCCGGCGTCGGCAGCGTCATCGTGTTCCTGCCGCAGATCATCATCATCTTCCTGTTCATCCTGCTGTTGGAAGATTTCGGCTACATGGCGCGCGCCGCGTTCCTGATGGACCGCATCATGGGCGGCGCCGGGCTGCATGGCCGCGCCTTCATTCCGCTGCTGTCGAGCTTTGCCTGCGCGATCCCCGGCATTATGTCGACGCGGGTGATCGACAATCCGCGCGACCGCCTGACCACGATCCTGATCGCGCCGCTGATGACCTGCTCGGCGCGGATTCCGGTCTATACGCTGATCATCTCGGCCTTCGTTCCCGCGACCAGGGTGTGGGGCTGGATCAATCTGCAGGGCCTCGTGATGTTCGGCCTCTATGCCGCCGGCATCACCAGTGCGCTGACGGTGTCGGCGATCGCAAAATTCTTCCTGTGGCGCGACCACGCGCCGGCGCCGTTCATGCTGGAGCTGCCCGACTACAAGGTGCCGCGGCTGCGCAGCATCGCGATCGGGATTTTCAATCGCGCCAAGGCGTTCCTGTACCGCGCCGGCACCACGATCCTGTCGATGATGGTGCTGATCTGGTTCCTGGCCTCGTTCCCGACCGCGCCTGTTGGCGCCGAGGGGCCGGCGATCAACTACTCATTTGCGGCGATGATCGGCCATGCGCTGGAGCCGCTGCTGCGGCCGATCGGCTTCAACTGGCAGATCGCGGTGGCGCTGATCCCGGGCATGGCGGCGCGCGAGGTCGCGGTCGCGGCGCTCGGCACCGTCTACTCGATCGAGGGCGGCAAGGAGGCGGCGGAGCAGATCGGCCAGGTGCTGGCGCAGAAGTGGACGCTGGCAACCGCGCTGTCGCTCTTGGTCTGGTACATCTTCGCGCCGCAATGCGCCTCGACGCTGGCGGTGATCCGCCGCGAGACCGGCAGCGCGAAGTGGATGGTGGTGACGTTCGTCTACATGCTCGCGCTGGCCTATGTCGCGAGCTTGCTGACCTTCAACTTGGCGCGGGCGCTCGGCATCAATTGATGCCCAGGCCGCGAAGCTTGATGTGTCAGGTCTGGATCAGATCTGCCGTTCGACCATCTTGAGCTTGAGCTCGGCGATCGCTTCCGACGGGTTGAGGCCCTTCGGGCACGCCTTGGCGCAGTTCATGATGGTGTGGCAGCGATAGAGGCGGAACGGATCCTCGAGATTGTCGAGCCGCTCGCCGGTCGCCTCATCGCGGGAGTCGGTGACCCAGCGCGTCGCCTGCAGCAGCGCGGCAGGGCCGAGGAAGCGGTCGCTGTTCCACCAATAGCTCGGGCACGAGGTCGAGCAGCAGGCGCACAGGATGCACTCGTAGAGGCCGTCGAGCTTCTCGCGGTCCTCGTGGCTCTGCCTCCACTCCTTCTGCGGCGTCGGCGTGGTGGTCTTCAGCCACGGCTCGATCGAGGCGTACTGGGCGTAGAAATTGGTCAGGTCGGGGACGAGGTCCTTGACGACAGGCTGGTGCGGCAGCGGGTTGATCTTCACCGCGCCGCCGGAGGCGACGTCGTGCATCGACTTGGTGCAGGCCAGCGTGTTCTGGCCGTCGATGTTCATCGCGCAGGAGCCGCAGACGCCCTCGCGGCAGGAGCGCCGGAAGGTCAGGGTCGGATCGATGTGGTTCTTGATCCAGATCAGGCCGTCCAGCACCATCGGGCCGCAATCGTGGATGTCGACATGATAGGTGTCGACGCTCGGATTCTTGCCGTCGTCCGGGTTCCAGCGGTACACTCGGAATTCGCGCGTCTCGGTGGCGCCGGCCGGCTTCGGCCAGGTCTTGCCGCCGGAAATCTTCGAATTCTTCGGAAGTGCGAATTCAACCATCTCTCTACCTTTCGTCATTCCGGGATGGTCCGAAGGACCAGACCCGGAATCTCGAGATTCCGGGTTCGATGCTCCGCATCGCCCCGGAATGACGGGCTAATTGTTCAGTAGACCCGCGCCTTCGGCGGGATGTACTGCACGTCGTTGGTCATCGTGTAGTCGTGCACCGGGCGGTAGTCGATCGTGGTCTTGCCGGCCGGATCGAGCCACGCCAGCGTATGCTTCATCCAGTTCTTGTCGTCGCGGGCGGAAAAGTCCTCGCGGGCATGCGCGCCGCGGCTCTCGGTGCGGTTGGCGGCGGAGTCCATCGTCACCAGCGCCTGCACGATCAGATTGTCGAATTCCAGCGTCTCGATCAGGTCGGAGTTCCACACCAGCGAGCGGTCCGACACCGAGATGTCGCCGATGCCGCCATAGACTTTGTGGATCAGGTTCTGGCCTTCCTGCAGCACTTCGCCGGTGCGGAACACCGCGCAATTGTTCTGCATCACATGCTGCATGCTGTCGCGCAGCTTCGCGGTCGGGGTGCCGCCGGAGGCGTGGCGGAAGTGATCGAGCCGGCCGAGCGCGCGGTCCGACGAATCCTTCGGCAGTTCCGGCTGCTTGGCGTTGGCGGTCAGCTTCTCGGCGAGCCGCAGCGCCGCGGCACGGCCGAACACGACGAGGTCGATCAGCGAGTTGGAACCGAGGCGGTTGGCGCCGTGCACCGACACGCAAGCGGCCTCGCCGATCGCCATCAGGCCGGGCACCACCGAATTGTCGTCGCCGTTGCGCTTGGTCAGCACCTCGGCGTGATAGTTGGTGGCGATGCCGCCCATGTTGTAGTGCACGGTCGGCACGATCGGGATCGGCTCGCGGGTGACGTCGACATTGGCGAAAATCTTCGCCGATTCGGAGATGCCCGGCAGCCGCTCATGCAGCACCTTCGGATCGAGATGATCGAGGTGCAGGAAGATGTGATCCTTCTTCTTGCCGACGCCGCGGCCTTCGCGGATCTCGATCGTCATCGCGCGCGAAACGACGTCGCGCGAGGCGAGGTCCTTGGCCGACGGCGCGTAGCGCTCCATGAAGCGCTCGCCCTCGGAGTTGACCAGATAGCCGCCTTCGCCGCGGGCGCCCTCGGTGACGAGGCAGCCGGAGCCGTAGATGCCGGTCGGGTGGAACTGGACGAATTCCATGTCCTGCAGCGGCAGGCCGGCGCGCAGCACCATGCCGCCGCCGTCGCCGGTGCAGGTGTGCGCCGAGGTGCAGGAGGCGTAGGCGCGGCCGTAGCCGCCGGTGGCGAGAATCGTGGTCTGGGCGCGGAAGCGGTGCAGCGTGCCGTCGTCGAGCTTGAGCGCGATGACGCCGCGGCAGACGCCCTGGTCGTCCATGATCAGGTCGATGGCGAAGAACTCGATGAAGAACTCGGCCGAGTGGCGCAGCGACTGGCCGTACATCGTGTGCAGCATGGCGTGGCCGGTGCGGTCGGCGGCGGCGCAGGTGCGCTGCGCCTGGCCCTTGCCGAAGTCGATGGTCATGCCGCCGAACGGGCGCTGATAGATCTTGCCGTCCTCGGTGCGCGAGAACGGAACGCCCCAATGCTCGAGCTCGTAGACCGCGTCGGGCGCGTTGCGCACCATGTATTCGATCGCGTCCTGGTCGCCGAGCCAGTCCGATCCCTTCACGGTGTCGTACATGTGCCAGCGCCAGTCGTCCTGATGCATGTTGCCGAGCGAGGCCGAGATGCCGCCCTGCGCCGCAACGGTGTGGGAGCGGGTCGGAAACACCTTGGTGATGCAGGCGGTGCGCAGGCCGGCTTCCGAGCAGCCGACCACGGCGCGCAGGCCGGCGCCGCCGGCGCCGACCACGACGACGTCGAAGGTGTGGTCGGTGATCGGGTAGGCCTTGCCGTTGGTGGCCGGGCCACTGCCGTTGGTGGCCTTGCCGTTGCCTTCGTTAGCCATGGGTCAAACTCCCGATGACAATTTGAGGATTGCGTAGATCGAGGCCAGAGCGACCGCGACGCAGAAGAAGTTGTTGGCCATCACGCCCGCGATCTTCAGCTTCTCGTTATGCACGTAGTCTTCGATCACGATCTGCATGCCGATCTTCATGTGCCAGGTGCTGGCGATGATGAAGAGCAGCAGGATCACGGCAATCGGGATCGAGCCGAGGATCTGCGCCGCGCCGGCATGGTTGCGACCGAGCAGCATGATCACGACGATGATCACCGGGACGATCAACAGCACCTGCGCGACCGCGGTGAGGCGCTGCCGCCAGAAGTCCTTGGTGCCGGAATGCGAGGAACCGAGATTGCGGACGCGCGCCAAGGGCGTGCGCATCGAGGACGGGCCGCTCATCGTCCACCTCCAACGGCGTAGGCAATGATCCAGACCAGCACGGTGGCCGAGATGCCGGCGATCAGCGCGCCCCAGGTCAGCGCCTCGCGCTCATTGGCCTTGAAGCCGTAGCCGAGGTCCCAGACCAGATGCCGGATGCCGCTGAACAGGTGGTGCATCAGCGACCACGTGTAGCCGAACACGATCAGCTTGCCGATCAGGCTGCCGGTGAAGGCCTGCACATTGGCGTAGGCGGTGGGGCCCGTGGCGGCTGCGATTAGCCACCAGGCGAGCAGCAGAGTGCCGAAATACAGCGCGATCCCGGTGCCGCGGTGAATGATGGACATCGCCAATGTCAGCGTCCACCGGTAGGTCTGCAAATGTGGCGAGAGCGGTCGTTCGATCCTGGCGGTCATCGGCGGGCTTCATGGTGTGAGGGACCGCGGCCGGCCCATCGGGGAACGCGGTAGATGAATTCTATTTACGGAGTCGCACCACGCCGCGCAACGGCCAATTAGCCTTCGTTCGAACCGAAGTTCATTACTAGCGCAGCCGAATTCTGGTTGATCCGCAGTCTGGTATACCAGACGCCATGTCGCGTGAACCAAGAATTGAATCTATGTGTCAGAATGAGAATCGACCCGTCGCGTCGCGTCTGGCGGCGCGCTGAAGGCGTCGATGCGGCGCCATCGCTCGACCAGATAATCGACAAATGCCCTGACCTTAGGCGATGCCAGGCGCGACGGCTGCAGCATCAGATGCAGCGGGGTCGGCGCCGGCTCGTGATCGATCAGCAGCCGTTGCAGCCGGCCGGCGGCGAGATCGTGCTCCACCTGCCACGACGGCGCCCGCACGATCCCCGCGCCGTCCCTGGCGGCGCCGACCAGGGCCTCGAGGCTATTCATCCAGAGCCGACCGGATATGCGGAATTTGCGACCCGTCCTGCTGCCGTCGGCAAAGCGCCATTCGGCGCTGCCCGGCGCATCCGAGAACACCAGGCAGTCATGCGAGGTGAGATCGTGCGGCGTTCGCGGCTCGCCGCGGCGCGCCAGATAATCCGGCGACGCGCAGGTGATCATGCGGATGTCGGCAAGCCGGCGCGCGATCAGTTGCGAATCGCTGAGGCGGCCGATTCGGACAGCGAGATGGATGTCCTCCTCGACCATGTCGACCGCGCGATCGACCAGCAGAAGGTCGACGGAAAGCGCAGGCTGGCGCCGCAGGAATTCGGTCAGCATCGGCGCGATCACCAGCCGCCCGAGCAGGCTCGGGGAGCTCACCCGTAGCCGTCCCGACGGCTGCCGAGGATCGCGCGCCAGTGCGGCTTCGATTTCCTTGACCTCGCCGATGATCGATTTGGCGCGCTCATAGAGCAGCCGGCCGTCGTCGGTCAGCGCGAGCTGACGGGTGGTGCGCAGCAGCAGCGGTGTCCCGAAATGCTGCTCCAGCGCCGCAATCTGCCGGCTGACCGAAGTCAGCGAACTCGGAATCGCTCGTGCGGCCGCCGACAGGCTGCCGGCCTCGACCACCCGCACGAAGGTCGACATGGCGGCGAGTTGATCCACGGCCATCCTTCCGAATTACGCAAGAGACCCTATCGAGCTGAAGTGATACTCCCGCAAAGGAGAAGGGTCTAGCCTGCCGTTTTCAATGATCCGAGGAGCCGGCAATGGCCTCGATTTCCAGTTACCCCGATTCCATCGAACGCCGCCGCGCAAGCATCGACGAGCCGGCCAACCTGCTTGTCTTCTCTTGCGCCGGATTGCTAATCGACGTGCTGGCGCTGCTGCTGCAGGGCGCAGCGCACTCGGCCTCACTCAGCTTTGCCTTGATCGCGGGCGCTGCTCCGGTGGCGGCGATGGTCATGTTGTGGTTGGCGGATCGCGCCGACGCAGGCGGGCCTGGGCAGGAATGAATTGAATGATGGCTGGACTTGATGTCGCCGAGCTGGTCGAGCTCGCGCTGTTGCTGGTTGCGGTCGGCGCGCTGTCCGGCTTTCTCGCCGGCCTGTTCGGGATCGGCGGCGGCGCCATCCTGGTGCCGGTGCTTTACGAATGCTTCCGCCTCGCCGGTGTCCCGCTCGAGGTGCGGATGCCGCTCTGCATCGGCACTTCGCTCGCGATCATCATCCCGACCTCGCTGAGCTCGTTCCGCGCCCATTATCGCCGCGGTGCGGTCGACATGACGATTCTCAAGCGCTGGTGGCTGCCGATCCTGCTCGGCGTCGCCGCCGGCAGCGTCACCGCGCGCTTCGCGCCGGAGCGGCTGTTCAAGATCGTGTTCGTGATGGTGGCGTGGTCGGCCGCCGCGCGGCTGCTGCTGGCGCGCGACACCTGGAAGCTCGGCGACGACGTGCCGAAAGGCGTTCTGATGCGCGTCTACGGCTTCTTCGTCGGCCTGCTGTCGACGCTGATGGGGATCGGTGGCGGCCTGTTCGCCAACCTCTTGATGACGTTCTACGGCCGACCGATCCACCAGGCGGTCGCGACGTCGTCGGCGCTGGCGGTGCTGATCTCGATCCCCGGCGCGCTCGGCTATGTCTATGCCGGCTGGCCGGCCGCGGCGCGCTTTCCCGACATCGCCGCGCTGCAACTGCCGTTTGCGCTCGGCTATGTCTCGCTGATCGGCGCGCTGCTGGTGATGCCGACCACGCTGGTCACCGCGCCGCTCGGCGTCAAGGTCGCGCACGCGCTGTCGAAGCGCGCGCTGGAGATGGCGTTCGGGGCGTATCTCTTCATCGTCGGCGGACGTTTCGTGATCAGCCTGTTGAACGGCGCGTAGCCCGCAGCCCGGATGCACCGAAGCGCAATCCGGGACCGGTCCATTTGTTAACCTCCCCTTGAAAAGGGGAGGTCGCTTTGCTCGTTAGAGCAAAGCGGGTGGGGATCTGCTCACTCCGCTTGCAGCGTCGCCTGCGGCTGATCCCCATCCCGATCTTCCCCTTTCAGGGGGAACGGGAAGAAAAATGCGAAGGTCGCGCCGGCTATCGACCGCTCCCGGATTTCGCTTCGCTCCATCCGAGCTACAGATCTAGTCCTTTAATCGTACTTCACTATGCCCCCACATCCGCAAATCGCCGATACCTTCGATTAGGTCAGCCTCGGAGAGGAATCGCAGACGTGCTGCCATCATGTGATCGACGTTCGGCAATCCCAATGCTTCGCAGCGCTTCACGCCTCGGCTCAAAACCATTGCGACCTTTTGCCAGCGCGGCGTCAACAGCGAGAAGATGATCTCGTCGAGCCGGCTCTCGGTCACATGTGAAGGTAGTTTCACCTCGTCCCAAGCGAGCTCGCTACACACTTCGGGAGGTTCTTCATCGATTAATGGCGGCTCCAGATCAGGATACTGCCTGTAGATCGGCTCAAGCAGCTTCTGCTGAAAATCTGCGATGACTTCTGCAAGCGAGCGATCGAAGTTGAGCCGCTCTGCTTTACCAAGGCCTGCAATCGCCATCTCGGCATCTTGCATCGCCGCCAATGCATCAAGCAGGTGATCGTTGATCTTGGATGCTTGCTGTTGGTTCATTGCCCCTCCACAATGTCCCTATTCTCACGCCTTCGAATAGATATCCTTATACATATCCCGCAAGATATTCTTCTGCACCTTGCCCATCGCGTTGCGCGGCAGTTCGTCGACCACGAACACGCGCTTCGGCATCTTGAACTTGGCCAGCCGGCCATCGAGCGCCCGCAGCACCGAGGCTTCGCTGACATCGGCGCCCTTGCTGCGGACCACGACCGCGGTGACGCCTTCGCCGAAATCGGCATGCGGCACGCCGATCACGGCCGACTCGATCACGCCGGGCATGGCGTCGATCTCGCTCTCGATCTCCTTCGGGTAGACGTTGAAGCCGCCCGAGATCACGAGGTCCTTGCCGCGGCCGAGGATGTGGACATAGCCCCTGTCGTCGATCTTGCCGAGGTCGCCGGTGATGAAGAATCCGTCGCCGCGGAATTCGGCTTTCGTCTTCTCCGGCATCCGCCAGTAGCCCTTGAATACGTTCGGGCCCTTGACTTCGATCATGCCGATGGTCTCCGGCGCAAGCGGCTTGCCGGTGTCGGGGTCGGTGACGCGCACGGAGACGCCGGGCAGCGCGAAGCCGACCGCGCCGGGCACGCGGTCGCCGTCATAGGGATTGCTCGTGTTCATGTTGGTTTCGGTCATGCCGTAGCGCTCCAGCACGGCGTGGCCGGTGCGATCAGACCATTCGCGGTGGGTGTCGGCGAGCAGCGGTGCGGAGCCCGAGATGAACAGCCGCATATGCCTCGTCGCGTCCTTGTTGAGGCCAGGATTTTGCAGCAGGCGGGTGTAGAAGGTCGGCACGCCCATCATCACGGTTGCGCGCGCCATCAGCTTGATGATCAGGTCCGGATCGAATTTCGGCAGGAAGATCATCGAGGCGCGCGCGAACAGCGTGACGTTGCTCGCCACGAACAGGCCGTGGGTATGATAGATCGGCAGCGCGTGGATCAGCACGTCCTTGTCGGTAAAGCGCCAGTAGTCGACCAGCGAGTAGGAATTCGACGCCAGATTGTCGTGCGACAGCATCGCGCCCTTGGAGCGGCCGGTGGTGCCGGACGTGTAGAGGATCGCGGCGAGGTCGTCATTGCCGCGCGGCACCGTGGCAAAATCCGTGGGCGCCTTGTCGGCGGCTTCGGTCAGCGAGCCCTTGCCGGTCGGATCGAGCGTCTCGACTTTCGCGCCGACCTTGGCGGCGATCGCCTTGATGCCCTCCAGCTTCGAGGGATCGCAGACCACCACCGTCGGCTCGGCGTCGGTGATGAAATACTCGAGCTCGTTGAGCGTATAGGCGGTATTGAGCGGCAAATAAACGCCGCCGGCGCGCACGGTGGCGAGATACAGCACGAGGCCGGAGACCGATTTCTCGGTCTGCGCCGCGACGCGATCCCCCGGCTTCACCCCGCGGCTCGCCAGCACATTCGCCATCTGGCCGGCGTGCGCGATCAGGTCGCCATAGGAGATGCGGCTGCCGTCGAGTTGCTCGATCGCCAGCCGATCGGGGTCGTCGAGGCCGTCGAACAGGCGGGAAAACAGGTTGGCGTTGGCGGTCGTGTTCATGCAACATCCCGTGAGGGGCGAAAGGGCCGGTAAGAGTCCGGCTGGATTAGCAAAAACGCCCTTCAAAAAGCAACGGAGACAGATTGCATGACAAACAATGGGAAACGCGTGGCCTGGGTCACCGGCGGCGGCAGCGGGATCGGCGAATCCGGGGCCGAGTTCCTCGCCGCGGACGGCTGGACGGTGGTGGTCTCCGGCCGCCGCAGGGAAGAGCTCGACCGCGTGGTGGCCAACATCACCAGGAAGGGCGGCAAGGCCGAGGCGATCCCGCTGGACGTCAGCAGCAAGGCCGACGTCAACAAGGCGGCGGAGGCCATCGTCGCCAGGCACGGCCGCATCGACCTCCTGGTCAACAGCGCCGGCATCAACGTGCCGAAGCGGAGTTGGGCCGACATGGAGCTGGAAGGCTGGGATAGGCTGGTCGAGATCAACCTCAACGGCGTGCTCTACTGCATGCGCGCGGTGCTGCCGACGATGCGCAAGCAGCAGGACGGCTGCATCATCAACGTCGCGTCCTGGGCCGGCCGCCATGTCTCGAAGATGCCGGGCCCGGCCTACACCACGACCAAGCACGCGGTGCTGGCGCTGACCCATTCCTTCAACATGGACGAATGCGTCAACGGCCTGCGCGCCTGCTGCCTGTCGCCGGGCGAGGTGGCAACGCCGATCCTGAAGCTGCGTCCGGTGGTGCCGAGCGAGGCCGAGCAGGCCAAGATGCTGCAGCCCGAAGATTGCGGCCGCACCATCGCCTTCGTCGCCAGCATGCCCGCGCGGGTCTGCATGAACGAGATTTTGATCAGCCCGACCCACAACCGCGGTTTCATCCAGACGCCGGCGAACCGGGATTAGGCCGTCGACGGGCGATGATCTCTCTTCTCCTTCCCCCTGAAAGGGGGAAGGTCGGGATGGGGGTCAGCCGCAGGCGATACTCTATGCGGTGAGAGCAGATCCCCACCCGCTTTGCTCTGGCGAGCAAAGCGACCTCCCCTTTTCAAGGGGAGGTGGACGCCGCGTAGCTCATGGCGGCGAGATGTACGCAATGCACGCCCGCCGGTTTCAGCAATCACAAAGAATTATTTCCGGAAACCGCCCGGAAAACCTCCCGTAGCTCGGGCCAACGACGACGCACTCACCAACCACCCGCGCCGTTGTTGCCCCTTCATCACCGGCGCAGAGCCGCCGGACAGCTGACCCATTGGGAGACGACACCATGTCGAAGCGTATTGCCATTCTCGCCGCCGCCTTCAGCGCGCTCGCGATCACTGCCACCGTCATTGCGCCCGCTCGCGCCGAGGAGAAGACCGTGATGGTCGGCGGCGCCGCGATGTTCCCGTCCAAGAACATCATCCAGAACGCCGTCAATTCGAAGGACCACACCACCCTGGTCGCCGCGGTGAAGGCCGCGGGCCTCGTCAACACGCTGGAAGGCAAGGGCCCGTTCACGGTGTTCGCGCCGACCAACGCCGCGTTCGGCAAGCTGCCGGCCGGAACCGTCGACAATCTGGTCAAGCCCGAGAACAAGGGAACGCTGACCAAGATCCTCACTTACCATGTGGTGCCCGGCAAGCTCGAGGCCTCCGACCTCACCGACGGCAAGAAGCTGAAGACCGCCGAGGGCGAGGAACTCACCGTGAAGAAGCAGGACGGCAAGGTCTGGATCGTCGACGCCAAGGGCGGCACCTCGATGGTGACGATCTCGAACGTCAACCAGTCGAACGGCGTTATCCATGTCGTCGACACCGTGCTGATGCCGGCGACGTAACACCTCACCGCCCTGTTTAGTCCCCGACGGGGCGCGCGAAACAGCGAGCCGGGGCCTGCACCCGGCTCGCATTTTTGTGACCGCCAAAGGCGGCCGTGGACTAAAATGATCGCCTGCGATCGTGTAACGGAACCCTACTTCCCGGCGAATAGACCTGTAACGACCCGAGCAGAGAAATCCCATGTCGAGTCTTGCCGTCAGCGACGACCATGCAGACACCGCAAAACCAACGAAGGCGATCCAGCCCGCCTGGGTCCGCGTGCTGCACTGGGTCAATGCGTTTGCGATGATCCTGATGATCATGTCGGGCTGGCAGATCTACAACGCCTCGCCACTGTTCAATTTCAGCTTCTCGCGCAGCATCACGCTAGGCGGCTGGCTTGGTGGCGCGCTGCTGTGGCACTTCGCCGCGATGTGGCTGTTGATGGTCAATGGCCTGATCTACCTGGCACTCGGTCTCGCTACCGGCCGCTTCCGCAAGAAGCTGCTGCCGATCACCCCCGGCGGCGTGATCTCCGACACCAAGGCGGCGCTGACCTTCAAGTTGTCGCACGCCGATCTCAGCAAATACAATTCGGTGCAGAAGCTGCTCTATGCCGGCATCATCGTGGTCGGTGTCGTCATCGTGCTGTCCGGCCTGTCGATGTGGAAGCCGGTGCAATTGCATTGGCTGGTGACGCTGTTCGGCGGCTATGACTTCGCGCGCTACGTCCACTTCACCTGCATGGCGCTGATCGTCGCGTTCCTCGTGATCCATGTCGCGCTCGCGGTGCTGGTGCCGAAGAGCCTGCGCGCCATGATCATCGGTCGCTAAAGGGAGAATTGCCATGGGCCGCCTCCGCAAATTGCTGATCCCCGGCGTCGATAAGAAATTGCTGGTCCGCGATGCCGTGAAGGTCATGCCGGATCCGACGCGCCGCCGTTTTCTGACGACAGGCGCGAGCCTTGGTGCGCTGACGCTGCTGACCGGCTGCGACGTGCTCGACTCGTCGTCCGCCGAGGAGATGCTGAAGAAGGTCTCCAAGTTCAACGACGCGGTGCAGGCCTGGATGTTCAATCCGAACGCACTGGCGCCGACCTTCCCGGAGAGCATGATCACAAAGCCGTTCCCGTTCAACGGCTACTACGATGTCGACGACGCGCCTGACATCGATGGCAAGGAGTGGAAGCTGGAGGTGCGCGGACTGGTCGACAACAAGAAATCCTGGACGCTGGACGAGCTCTATCAACTGCCGCAGGTCAAGCAGGTGACGCGGCACATCTGCGTCGAGGGCTGGAGCGCAATCGGCAGCTGGACCGGCACGCCGCTGCGCGACTTCCTCAAGCTGGTCGGCGCCGACACGCGGGCGAAATACGTCTGGTTCCAGTGCGCCGACAAGGACGGCTACAATTCGCCGCTGGATATGCCGAGCGCGCTGCATCCGCAGACCCAGATGTCGTTCAAATTCGCCGACCAGATTTTGCCGCGCGCCTACGGCTACCCGATGAAGATCCGGGTGCCGACCAAGCTCGGCTTCAAGAACCCGAAATACGTGATCTCGATGGAGGTCACCAACGAGTACAAGGGCGGCTACTGGGAAGACCAGGGGTATAATTCGTTCAGCGGGAGCTGAGGAGGCGAATGGCGAATGGGGAATAGCGAATTGAGAGCCGGGTTGGCACCGGCTATTCGCCACTCGCTATTCGCCAGTTACGGTCCCACCTTCCGCTGAAACGCCGACAGCAGCGCCCCCAGCGCCAGCATCGCCGCCGAGACATTCAGCGCAAATGACAGGCTGCCGACCGCGTCGGTGATGGCGCCGACCACGATCGGGCCCAGCGTCTGGCCGATGCCGAAGGCAATCGTCATCGCGGCGATGGCGGTCGGCCAGGCTTCCGGCGGATAGTTGTAGCGCACGAAGGCGGTGGTCGAGCCGACCACGGCGAAGAAGGCGACGCCGAACACCAACGCCGAGATCGCCAGCAGCAGCGGCGCGTGGCCGAAGATCGGCAGCGCCGCGCCGAGCGCGTTGACGCCGAGGATGATGGTGGTGGCGAGCCCGCCGCGGTTGAGCGCCAGCACGCGGCGCCAGACCCAGGGCGTGACGAAGGCGCTGACGCCGATCAGGCTCCAGAACGCACTCTGCGCCACCGCGCCGCCGCCGCCGTCGCGGACATAGGCGATCATGAAGGTCATGTAGGCGATGTAGCCGGCGCCGAACAGGAAATAGCCGGTGAGATAGATCAGCACCGGCATGACCGCGAATTTCGTTCTCACGATGCCGCCGGCAGCGGGACCGGCATGGAACGGCGCCAGCAGCAGCGGCACGGTCATGATGGCCGACAGCAAGGTCATCGCCCACCACACGATCCACCATGAGCCCGCGCCAAAACCCTGCAGCACGAAGGGGGCGACCAGGCCGGATGCCAAAATGCCGATGCCCGGGCCGGCATAGAACAGGCTGAGCAGGAAGTTGGCGCGCTCGGGGCGCGACTGCGCGATGGTCGCCGCCAGCGCGCCGCCGCCGACGAAGCCGATCGCCGCGGCGAAGCCGGCCAGCAAGCGGGCAAAGCTCAGCACCACGAAATTGCCCGAGACGGCGCACAGCGCCAGCGACAGCACGCAGGCCAGCGTCGACCAGCGCACCGATGTGGCGAGCCCAAAGCGCTGGATCAGGCGCGAGGCAAACAGCGCGCCGGCGAGATAGCCGGCGGCATTGATCGTGTTCATGAAGCCGGCGGCCGAATAGGACCACGCCAGCGAGTCCCGCATGTCGGGCAGCACCAGCGAATAGGCAAAGCGGCCGATGCCGAGACCGACGGTCGGCGCCAGCGACAGGATCAGGATCAGCCGCGCGGGATGCGGGTAGGACGGGGCAGGGGCTCGCACAAATCACTCCGGCAAGTCAGCCATTGTGGCAGCCCGCGACGGCCCTGCCCAGCGCCTCAGGCCGCAACGGTGTCTTGCATATCAGGCAATCGGGCGACGCGCGCCCGCGCCCGCCAGACCACCGGCGCGCCGTGCAGCATCATGGGCAACAGCAGCAGGAACAGCCGGGGCGAGAGTCGTTTCGGCCCTGCGTTGGGGTGCCTTGCCAATCGATGCCGGGCGTTTTAGCACTCGCGCCGGATTTCCCGCGCGCGTCATGCCCGGGCTTGACGGCAAAACAGCTATCTCGAGGTAACGACCATGGCGACCCATAAATTGCTGCTTCTCCCCGGCGACGGCATCGGCCCCGAAGTGATGGCCGAGGTGCAGCGCCTGATCGACTGGCTGAACGCGCAGGGGATCGCAAAATTCGAGACCGAGCAGGGCCTGGTCGGCGGCGCCGCCTATGACGCCCACAAGGTGTCGATCTCGGAAGGTGACATGGCCAAGGCGACCGCGGCCGACGCCATCATCTTCGGCGCGGTCGGCGGTCCGAAGTGGGACGCCGTTCCCTATGAGGTCCGGCCCGAGGCCGGCCTGCTGCGGCTGCGCAAGGATCTCGGCCTGTTCGCCAACCTGCGCCCGGCGGTGTGCTACCCGGCACTGGCGGATGCCTCCAGCCTGAAGCGCGAGGCGGTCGAGGGCCTCGACATCATGATCGTGCGCGAACTCACCGGCGGCGTCTATTTCGGCGAGCCGAAGACCATCACCGATCTCGGCAACGGCCAGAAGCGCGCGGTCGACACCCAGGTCTACGACACCTACGAGATCGAGCGCATCGGCCGCGTCGCCTTCGACCTGGCGCGCAAGCGCCGCAACAAGGTCACCTCGATGGAGAAGCGCAACGTCATGAAGTCCGGCGTGCTCTGGAACGAGGTCATGACCGCCGTGCACGCGCGCGAATACAAGGACGTCACGCTCGAGCATCAGCTCGCCGATTCCGGCGGCATGAACCTGGTGAAGGCGCCGAAGCAGTTCGACGTCATCGTCACCGACAATCTGTTCGGCGACATGCTGTCCGATATCGCGGCGATGCTGACCGGCTCGCTCGGCATGCTGCCGTCGGCCTCGCTCGGCGAGGTCGATGCCAAGACCAAAAAGCGCCGCTCGCTGTTCGAGCCGGTGCACGGCTCGGCGCCCGATATCGCCGGCAAGGGCCTCGCCAATCCGATCGCGATGATCTCCTCGTTCGGCATGGCGCTGCGCTACTCCTTCGACATGGGCGAACTCGCCGACAAGGTCGACGCCGCGATTGCAGCCGTGCTCGCCAGCGGCCTGCGCACCGCCGACATCAAGTCGGAAGGCGCGACGGCCGCCAGCACCACGCAGATGGGCGAGGCGATCCTGAAGGAGCTGCAGAAGCTGCACGCGTAGGGTTACGCCGTCATTCTGGGATGGTGCGCGAGCACCAGACCGGAATCTCCCGAACAATCCGACGACCAGCGCGTGAGGGAGCCACCAGCGGCAGGGTTCCCTCCCCCCTTGCGGGGGGGGGGAGGGTTAGGGAGAGGGGTGCCACACGACGTGCTCCCTCCATTAGTCTAGCTTTGCGCGCGAGCAGGATTGCGAAGACGGTGATCCTTTCGATCGTCTCGCCCGGGGCTTACCCCTCTCCCCAGCCCTCCCCCGCAAGGGGGGAGGGAGCCCTGCCAGCTTGCTCACCTCACGCCGGCAACAGAATGCCCGCGCATCGCGCCTTTCTCTCTTCAACCAGCTCCTCTTCAAAATCTCGAGATTCCGCGTCTGGGTCCTTCGGACCATCCCGGAATGACCCCCAAAACAAAAATGGCCGGCAAGCCCGGCCATTTTCGCGTCGGCAGATCGCCGAAAATCTCAGTACAGCGGGAAGGTCCGCGGATAGCCGCCGAGATCGCCGGGCGGGCTGAGCGGCTGCCGATCGATCGGCTGGTTCTTGTTCTCGCGCGCGAACGAGGGATAGCCTACGTCCGGCGGATAGGCGTAGTCGTTGAACTTGCGGTCGCCGGGCAGCACCTCGGTCCCGGCGTCGAGCCAGGAGCGCGTGGTGACGTAGACGCGAGTGCGCGGGCCTTGCTGGTACACCCGGTTCGGACCCTGCGCGCCGTAATAGCGGCGGCCGTCGCGGTCGTACTGGTCTTGCTGCTGCTGCTTGCGCTTGCTCGGGCTCTGCGCGCTGGCCGCGCTCACGCTGAATGCGGTTGCGGTGACGGCAGCCGCGGCAAGCAACACCACGAGCTTGTTCGCGGCAGGGAATTTCAGGGTCATCGCATCCTCGTCATTGCGGCCCCATCCGGGGCTGGCGCGTTGGCCAAAGTCACTGGGAACGTATTGTAGTGGCGGCCGCCCGCCGCCACTAGGTCAATTGCGCCACACCGGCAGACATAATGCGGCGAGAAGCGCAAAAGTTTCATGAAAACCAGTACCTTGCCACGGTCTCGCCATCAAAGGCCGCCGCGCAGCCTCGGGTTCTCGCTGCCCAGCACCCAGTCGGACGACAGGGTGGGCGGGCCGGCGGCGGCGCAGCCGGTGCGCTTCAGCTCGGCATGCGCGAACAGCTCGGCCAGCCGCGGATCGCTGCCTGACGTCAGCAGGGTCAGCCGGTTCAGCATGCAGCCGATTGCGGCGCGCTGGGCCGGCAGGCTGGCGCCCTGGCAGGTCCAGCCGGAGATCCGCAGGTCCGGCGCGTCGATCTGCTTGAGAAAGCCGAGGCAAGCGCGGTCGCCGTCCCGCCGTGCCGGGCGCAGCAGCGTGACGCTGCCGAACTTGCTGTCGATGATGCCGGCGGCCTCGAGCTCGCGCACGCCGCTCGGGTCGAGGCGTCCGGCAATCTCGGTGACCGCGGGGCCCATGGACTCCTCGCCCGGACGGTAGATCTCGAGCTCGGCCGCCGGCGCGCCTTCGGCCTCGGCCCAGCGGAAGATGTCCTTGCGGCCGCCCAGGGGGTGCCGGAGGACTTCGTAAGTCTCTGTTTTATCTCGGGGATCGAGCCTGCTGATGGCGAAGGCCGGGGCCGCGCGGGCGGCCGGGCTCCAATGCGCGGCGGCTGCGGGTACGGGCGCCATCGCGGTTACGTCGGGGAGCTGCCGCCATAGATGGACGCCGAGCCCGCCGAACAGCGCCAGCGCGGCGGCATAGGCGAACAGCCGCGACAGCGTGGCGTAGACCTCGTCGACGAAACTCGTCAGCGCCGACGGAATTCTCGTATGATGGGGTGCGGCCGGAACGGCCCGAAACGGACGCATCAAAACGCTCAAAAGCTACGCAACGTTGTCTTGACGGGGTTTCTCGCATAGAAGCGCTGCCTCTTCCCTTTCCGCTGCCAGCGGGGGAACGGGCATTTTTCGTCGGAGAGTGAACGATGGGTTACAAAGTCGCGGTGGTCGGAGCGACCGGCAATGTCGGGCGCGAAATGCTCAACATTCTCGACGAGCGCAAATTCCCCGCCGACGAGGTCGTCGTGCTGGCCTCGCGCCGCAGCGTCGGCATCGAGGTCTCCTATGGCGACCGCACGCTCAAGGTGAAGGCGCTCGAGCACTATGATTTCTCCGACGTCGACATCTGCCTGATGTCGGCCGGTGGCGCAGTGTCGAAGGAATGGTCGCCGAAGATCGGCGCCGCCGGCGCCGTCGTGATCGACAATTCGTCGGCCTGGCGCATGGACCCGGACGTGCCGCTGATCGTGCCCGAGGTGAATGCCGATGCGACCGCCGGCTTCACCAAGAAGAACATCATTGCCAATCCGAACTGCTCGACCGCGCAGCTCGTCGTTGCGCTGAAGCCGCTGCACGACAAGGCGACGATCACCCGCGTCGTGGTCTCGACCTATCAATCGGTGTCCGGCGCCGGCAAGGATGCGATGGACGAACTGTTCTCGCAGACCAAGGCCGTCTACACCAATGACGAGCTGGTCAACAAGAAATTCCCCAAGCGCATCGCCTTCAACGTCATCCCGCACATCGACGTCTTCATGGAGGACGGCTACACCAAGGAAGAGTGGAAGATGATGGCGGAGACCAAGAAGATCCTTGATCCCAAGATCAAGCTCACCGCCACCTGCGTGCGCGTGCCGGTCTTCGTCGGCCACTCCGAAGCCGTCAATGTCGAGTTCGCCAACCCGATCACCCCGGACGAGGCGCGCAACATCCTGCGCAACGCGCCGGGCTGTCTCGTGATCGACAAGCACGAGCCGGGCGGCTACGTCACGCCCTATGAGGCGGCCGGCGAGGACGCGACCTATATCAGCCGCATCCGCGAGGACGCGACGGTGGAGAACGGCCTGTCGTTCTGGTGCGTGTCGGACAACCTGCGCAAGGGCGCGGCGCTCAACGCCGTGCAGATCGCCGAAGTCCTGATCAACCGCAAGCTGATCACTGCCAAGAAGAAGGCGGCCTAGAGCACGATCCGGACCCGGAGGGCCGCGTTAGCGCAAAGTGCGAAGCGGTTTTCCGGAAAGATCATGCTCAAACAAAAGCAGTAGAACGCGGCATCTCGGCGTCAGGAAGCGCGTGCCATGGCGGAAGAACCGGCGACCTACCGGCCCAATCCGACGCTGAAGCGCGTCGAGAACGGCTTCGAGAGCCTGCTCTTCAACAGCCGCTGGCTGATGGCGCCGTTCTATTTCGGCCTCGTCATCAGCCTCGCGGCGCTGCTGCTCAAGTTCTGCCTGGAGCTGTGGCACTTCCTCCTGCATGTGCCGGACGCCAAGGAATCCGACATCATCCTCGGTGTGCTCTCGCTGATCGACATCTCGCTGACCGGCAATCTGATCCTGATCGTGGTGTTTTCCGGCTACGAGAACTTCGTCTCGAAGATCGATCCGGCGGGGCATCCGGACTGGCCGGACTGGATGACCAAGGTCGATTTCGGCGGGCTGAAGCAGAAGCTGCTGGCGTCGATCGTCGCGATCTCGGCCATTCAGGTGCTCAAGGCGTTCATGAACCTCGACACCGCGTTCGATCCGAGCAAGCTCGCCTGGCTGGTCGGCGTGCACCTCGCATTCGTGGTCTCGTCCTTCATGCTCGCGATCTCCGACCGCTGGGCAGCGGCCATCACGGCGGCGAATAGCCGCCCGTCGGCGCCGCCGGCGCGCCATCTCTGACTTTCCCTGACAACGCCCCTGCGCGCTCGTGTCGCGGGCGACGTGCTGACTGTTATTGCAACCTAAGGCAGTGCACGCCAGAATTGTGCCAGGCCGGCTTCGCGCCTGCGTCCGGCCTGCATTTTCAGAAATCCAGATTTCATGGTGAGCACATGCCGACCAAAACTCTTTTCAATGGCACCCGGACATTCGACGCGCGCCCCGACCGCATCGATTTTCGCGACCTGCCCTATCGCGCACGGCTGGTCAGCCTGCCGATGAAATATCCAAGCGATCAGCTGATTGAAGAGTGGTTTCCGATCTACCGCGCATCCGACATGGTTCTCGACCAGGGAGACGAGGGATCCTGCACCGGCTTTGGCCTCGCGGGAGTGGTGAATTACCTGCGCTGGGAGTTGGCAAACACCACGGCGATCGAACGTGGCGAGAAGCCGGCTCCCAAGGCCGACGGACGGGTCAGCGCGCGGATGCTCTACCAGAACGCCCGCCTCTACGATGAATGGAAGGGGGAGGACTACGAAGGTTCGAGCTGCCGTGGCGCCATGAAGGGATTTCACAAGCACGGCGTCTGTGCCGAGCAGTACTGGCCGTACCTCGAGAAGCGCAACAAGCCCGGCCTTCCACGCGAGGGATGGGACGCCAGTGCGCCTCAGACGCCGCTCGGCGCCTATTTTCGTATCGACGGCAAGTCAATCGTCGACATGCAGTCGGCGATCTACGAGACGCATGCGATCTACGTGTCCGCCGACGTGCATGACGGCTGGGTTCGGGTCGGAAACAACCGCAAATCCATCGACGACGCCCTGATCGGTCCCCCCAACAAGCCGAACGACGTCGGCGGGCACGCATTTGCGATGGTCGGCTACACGTCCAGAGGATTCATCGTGCAGAATTCCTGGGGGCCGGACTGGGGCTTTCACGGCTTCGCCGTCCTGCCCTACGAAGACTGGACCCGCCATGGCACAGACGCCTGGGCGCTGGCGCTCGGGGCTCCGATGGAGGTGTCGTTTCCCCCGGTCAAGCCGAAGAAGGGAGCCAAGCCCCAGACCGCCAGCCCGTTTCGCAGTCCGAAGATGCGCACGGACCTGTCGCTCGACGAACGGATGCGCGCGCGGTCGATGCAACGCGACGACGTCGCCAAGGACACCAGCGCGGTTTCACCGTGGATCAATGGCGAGGAGGCCCATCGCACCATTTTCATCGGTCACAATGGCCGCGCGGAGCGCGAGCTGGTGGCGGCGAACTCCGGCGACGATGCCGTCGTCAGCGTGGTCCGGGAATGCGTGGCCACCGCGGCCGACCGCGGCTATTCGCATGTTGCGATCTATGCGCATGGCGGATTGAACAGCCGCTCCGAAGGGCTGGATCGTGCGCGCGTGCTCGGGCCGTGGCTCGAGGCCAACGACATCATGCCGATCTTTGTGGTGTGGCAGACCGGCTTTTTCGAGTCCGCCGCCGACATCCTGAAAGGTGCGGTGGAAAAGATCGGCGTCCCCGCGGGCGCCGACAAGGGCTGGCTGCGCAGCAAGATCGACGAGATCAAGGATCGCGCCTTCGAGGTGTTTGCCCGCGACGCCGGCGTCAAGGCGATCTGGGAGAACATGAAGAACCGCGCCGACGGAGCCAGCCGCAGCGGCGGCGGCCTGATGACCGCCGCCACTGAATTGCGGTCGGCGATCGGTGCATTGAGCAAGGCCCAGCGGCCCGAAATTCATCTCGTGGGTCACTCGGCGGGAGCCATCATGCAGGGGCACTTCCTGTCGGCGATGAAGGCGCGGAGCCTGCAGGCAAGCTCCGTTCACCTGTGGGCGCCGGCCTGCACGGTCGAATTTGCCACCGCCAAATATGGCCAGGCTTTCGCCAACAAGGTCGCCGATCCCACCACCACGTTCATTGACGTGCTGAGCGATGACAACGAGCTGACCGACCCCTGCGTGCCGGTGCTGTACTCGAAGTCGCTGCTGTATCTGGTTTCAAGAGCGCTGGAGCCGGATCACAAGACGCCCATTCTCGGGTTGCAAAAGGTGTGGCCAAAATGGTCCGCGGGCGCCGACTTCATGCCGGGCTATCAAAAAATTCTTGCCGATTGGCAGGCCGACAGCGAGGGCGTCGTTCTGCAGTCGGTCACGGAAACCGAAGTGCCCGTCAACGACGAGCCCGACAAGGACGAGACGATCGACGCCGGCCATGGCTCGTTCGACAACAATCTGGAGGTCGTCAATCGCGCGATCAAGCTGATCACCGGCAAGAAAACGCTGCGCATGCCGGTGACGGATTTGCGCGGATTCTGACGCGGCGGCGCCAAGACCGCAGCGTCAGCCGTTCCTGACGCTGCGGAATTCTTTCGCGGCCTGATCGAGCACGAACAGCGAGCCCTCGGCGACGCCAAAATAGGCGCCGTGCAATTGCATCTGGCCGTTCTGGACGCGGTCGCGCACGAACGGGAATGTCATCAGGTTCTCGAGCGAGCGGAACACCGCGGCCTTCTCGATGCGGGTCACGAAATCCTGCATGCTCTCATGCTCGCGCTGCTCGACGATCTCGCCCGGCTTGATGAACATCTGCATCCATTTGCCGATGAAGTCGCCCGGTGTCAGCGGCTTGATCTTGTCGACAAAGGCGCGGATGCCGCCGCACTGGGCATGGCCGAGCACCACGACATGCTTCACCTGCAGCACGCTCACGGCATATTCCAGCGCGGCCGAGACGCCGTGGGCGGCGGTGTCGGGTTGATAGACCGGAACCAGATTGGCGACGTTGCGCACCACGAACAACTCGCCCGGGCCGGCATCGAAGATCACTTCCGGCGAGACGCGGGAATCGCTGCAGCCGATCAGCATCGTCTCCGGGGACTGGCCGCGTTCGGACAGTTCCCGGTAGCGCGACTGCTCGGTCGGCAGCCGTTGCGTCGCGAAAGCGTGGTATCCGTCGATCAATCGCTTCGGAAAGGATTTCATGGCCTCCGGCTAAACCACAAGCAGATGTCCGGAACAAGACTTTCGGTATCGGAGCTGAAATGATAGGGGCAGGGCTTGAAAAGCGCTGCCTGACCAGTGCCTAAACAATGGACTTTTGCCGAGCCAGAGGCCTTGAGGAGATCGCCATGACCCGTCCGCGCCGCAGCCTGCTGTTCATGCCGGGATCCAATGCACGGGCCCTGGAAAAGGCCCGCACGCTACCGGCCGACGGCATCATCCTCGATCTCGAGGATTCCGTTGCGCCCGACGCCAAGGCGGTGGCGCGCGAGCAGATCGCCAAGGCGGTCGCCGCCAAGGGGTTTGGCAAGCGCGAGATCCTGATCCGCATCAATGCGCTCGACTCGCCCTGGTGGATCGACGACATCACCATGGCCGGCAAGGCGCAGCCGGACGGCATCCTGGTTCCAAAAATCTCGACCGTGGACGATCTCAACGCCGTCGCCGATCGCCTGAGCGACATCGGTGCCCAGGCCTCGATCCGGGTCTGGGCCATGATCGAGACCGCGCGCGCGGTGCTCGACGCCGACAAGCTCGCCGCGGCATCGAAGGATTCCGA
The DNA here is from genome assembly GCF_900696085.1 of Bradyrhizobium ivorense. Taxonomy (GTDB): domain Bacteria; phylum Pseudomonadota; class Alphaproteobacteria; order Rhizobiales; family Xanthobacteraceae; genus Bradyrhizobium; species Bradyrhizobium ivorense. The sequence continues at coordinate 407,889 of NZ_CAADFC020000004.1, read as the reverse complement.
GACGCGCCTGGCCGGCTTCGTGTTCGGGCCGAACGACATTGCGCGCGAGACCCGGATCCGGATGAAGCCGGGCCGCGCGGCGATGATCCCGATGATCACGCATTGCATCCTGGCGACCCGCGCGCATGGGCTGGAAATCCTCGACGGACCCTACAGCGACATAGGCAATATCGACGGCTTTGCCGAAGAATGCGCGCAGGGCCGCGATCTCGGCTTCGACGGCAAGACGCTGATCCATCCGAGCCAAATCGACGCCTGCAACGCCATCTTCACGCCGCCGGAGGCCGAGGTCGCCGAGGCGCGCAAGATCATCGCGGCGTTCCAGCTGCCGGAGAACGCCTCGCGCGGCGCGATCCAGCTCGACGGCCGCATGGTCGAGCGCCTGCACGCCGAGATGGCGAAGCGCACGATCGCGATCGCGGACGCGATCGCCGCGATGGGGCATTGATCCAGCCGATCGGCGATCCTTCCCTTCTCCCCTTGTGGGAGAAGGTGGCGCGAAGCGCCGGATGAGGGGTTGTTTCCGCTTGAGAGATCGCGCCGTGTGGAGAGACCCCTCACCCGGATTCGCTTCGCGAAGCCACCCTCTCCCACAAGGGGAGAGGGTGCAGCGGTGCCTACCCCGCCAAGTTTCTCCATTGCCCACGCCTAGAGGCTGCGATCGCGATTGCCGATGCGCCGCGATGGGGCATTGACTCCACCCTCCCCTGGAGGGCAGGGCCATCGCATATGCAATGCGCGGGCTTGACCACGGGCTCGCTTCGCCTCTCCCGCTTGCGGGGGAGGCCGGATCGCATCGCAGATGCGATCCGGGTGGGGGTTATTTCCGCGATACGACTCCTGGAGAGACCCCCACCCCGACCCTGGAGGGCCCGCGAGTAGGAATGGCTCCGCGAGCCCACGTGATTAATTTTACGGATGTTGATTTAAGTCAAAGACAGGCATCCGCATCGCGTTGTCGGCTTGTTCGTTGTTACCCACAACGAGAATGCCGAACACTGCTCACTCTTGAGATGACCAAGGGAGGCTTACCCATGCCCACCTATATCTCCTTAATCAACTTCACTCAGAAGGGAGCCGAAGCGATCAAGGACGGGCCCAATCGCCTCGCTGCGGCAAAGGAACGTTTCCGCGCCGCTGGTGCCGAATTGAAGGCCTTTTACCTCGTAACGGGCCAGTATGATGCCGTGTCGATTGTCGAAGCACCGAATGACGAAGTGGTTGCAAAACTCGTCATGGGAACGGCAGCCCTCGGATTTGTACGGACGCAGACTTGTCGGGCGTTTACCGAGGACGACTACAAGAAGATGGCTGCATCTTTATGAGCAAACTTCATCTCTCAAATACAAACCCCGGCCTCGCGCCGGGGTTTTGTTTAACGACGCATGTCTGCTTTTGCGCTGCTACTGGGACAGGCGGACATCAAGTGCCGTTGCCGCGCTGTTTGAGCGCCCACAGCCGGTAGGCGTCGTCCTTGTAGGGATCATCGCCGGTCGATGCTTTGCATCGGCTACGGCGCCGGATGAGGGGTTGTTTCCGCTTGCGAGATCGCGCCGTGTGGAGAGGACCCCTCACCCGGCTTCGCTTCGCGAAGCCACCCTCTCCCACAAGGGGAGAGGGTGCAGCGGAGTCTGCGTCACGCGCCAAATTTCTCCGTTGCCCACGCATAGAGGCTGCCCGGAATCGGCGCGTCCTTGCCGCGGCCTTTCGGCGAGATGTGCAGGCCGATGATTTCCGGATCGTTCAGATAACGTGAATAGTCGGACGGCTCGAAGAACAGCTTCGGCTCGGCGTGCACGGCGTAGAATGTTCGTTTCGGCAGCGCGTGGTGCAACCTGCCTTCGCGGCGCGCCAGCGCGGTGAGGGCTGCGGGGCCAAAGATCGCAATGCGGATGTCGGCGAGGCGGTTCGATCGGCGGCGCAGCTGGCGCATCAGGAATGTCAGGCGATGGCGCAGCGCAAGCCAGTCCGGAGTGAGTTCCTCCTGCTCCATCAGGTCTTCGAAGGCGCGCACGATCGGATCGTGCGGCGGCAGATACAGCACGGAGTTGCCGAGCTGCCGCGGCCGCTCCCAGGCAAAATAGGGTTTTGCCGGATCGATCTCGACCGGCTTCAGCAGCAGCACATCGGCGTCGAGCCAGAGCCCGACGCGCTGCGCCATCAGCTTCATGCGGAAGAAGTCGCTGAACTGCAAAATGGTCCAGTCACGCCACGAGCCGTCCGGCTCTGCCGGACGCAGCTTCTCGGAGAACGAATGCGGCAGCACCGCCTCGGCCTCGGCGCTGCCGATGCCGTCGGGCAGGCCCGGAACCGGGTCGAAGCTGTAGACCGTGACCTTGTGGCCGGCCGCCAGTTGCGAGCGCAGGCAGGTCTGGCGCAACGCATCCATCGGGCCGTGCCAGAAGGTGACGATGTCAGGCAGCATGGGCGCCAGCTAGCAGCAGTCTCGCAGCGATGCAAATCGGCAAAGAAAAACCCCGGCGCCTGAAGGCACCGGGGCATTGATGAAGGTCGGCCTCAAGCCCAGGCGCGTTCCTTGAGCTTGGACTCGTAGGCGTCGATCGAGCTCTTCTTTTCCATCGTCAGCCCGATGTCGTCGAGGCCGTTGATCAGGCAATGCTTGCGGAACGGGTCGATCTCGAACTTGACCTTGCCGCCGTCGGGGCCGCGGATCTCCTGGTTCGGCAGGTCGATGGTCAGCGTCGCGTTGGCGCCGCGCTCGGCGTCGTCGAACAGCTTGTCGAGGTCTTCCTGCGACACGCGGATCGGCAGAATGCCGTTCTTGAAGCAATTGTTGTAGAAGATGTCGCCGAACGAGGTCGAGATCACGCAGCGGATGCCGAAGTCGAGCAGCGCCCAGGGTGCATGCTCGCGGCTCGAGCCGCAGCCGAAATTGTCGCCGGCGACCAGCACCTTGGCGCTGCGATAGGCCGGCTGGTTGAGCACGAAGTCCGGGTTCTCGCTGCCGTCGTCCTTGTAGCGCTGTTCCGAGAAAAGCCCCTTGCCAAGGCCGGTGCGCTTGATGGTCTTCAGGTACTGCTTCGGAATGATCATGTCGGTGTCGACATTGATGATCTTCAGCGGCGCCGCGACGCCTTCCAGCGTGGTGAACTTGTCCATGGCCTGAGCTTCCCGGTCAAAATCGAGGGATAGGGCGGGATATCTATCGCGAATGTGACAGCGGTAAAAGCGCGATTTCTGCAGGGCTAGCCCGCTGCCGCCTCAATCGCCTCCATATCGGCGTCCGAGAGGCCGAAATGGTGGCCGATTTCATGGATCAGGACGTGGCGGACGATGTGGCCGAGGGTCTCGTCGTGCTCCGCCCAGTAGTCCAGGATCGGCCGGCGGTAGAGCCAGACCAGGTTGGGCAGCCGGGCGACGTCGCCGAAGCTCTGTTGCGGCAGGCCGACCCCCTGGAACAGGCCGAGCAGGTCGAACTCGCTTTGGGCCTGCATTTCGTCGAGCACCTCATCGGTCGGGAAATCGTCGACCCGGATGATCAGGCCTTCGCAGAGCGTCCGGAAGGTCTTCGGCAGGCGCTCGAAGACCTCGTGCGCCATGGCTTCCATTTCGGCCAGCGAGGGGGCTTTGGCTGTGGTCCACATGACACTCCTTTAGCGCGAGTGGCGTCGGTGGCGCCAGCGCAGTTGACCTCGGCGGCGCAATGGGTGACCGTGCGGCCCGAGAATGGGGCTTGGTGGCGCAAATGAAACGGATCGTGGCGACGGCGCTGTTGGCGGCATCAGTCGGGCTCTCGGTTGCCGGGACCGAGGCGAAGGCGCAGTCCGCGCAAGCGGAAGCGCGCGTCGGCCAGCCGGCGGAGCGCAGGATCGTTGAACGGCGCCGCCCGCTGCGGCGTGTCCCGATCTACCGCTCCGAACATTGGGATCCGGATGTCATCCCGCGCTACAATCCCGGCCCCAACGCCGTGCGCGAGTGCACCGCCCATTATGTGCAGGAGTACCGGCCGAGCGGCACGGTGATCACGCCGCGGATGAACTGCTTCTGGCGGCCCGGCTAGCTGCGTGAAGCCTCGGCGCACCGCGCCGGGAAACCGCGATCTCGAACAGTATCATGGGACCACCCGGCGCCGCACGTTCGCCGTTCGCGCGCGGATGCGAATAATCATGCGATGTATCGGAACCCGATGCATCCGGCGGCATTCATCCTCGTGGCGCAGTTGTTCAATCTCCATTCACGTCGCGCGCATTCTGCTTGCGATCTGCGTCGCGGCAACGGGGTCGATTCGATCGCGGATCGTCGTTGCAAGACGTGACATCCGAAAATCGAGGAGACCACTGATGAAGATAACGAATGTTCTGGAGCTCGCGGCCGTTGCTGCCGTGCTTGTGCTGGCTGCGCCGGGCGAGCGCGCACATGCGATGTCGCTCGCTTCTCCAGGCACGGCCGCCGCGGTTCAGAGCGACGCCAACCAAATGACCACGCAGGTGCGCTGGGGCCGCGGCTGGCATCGCGGGTGGCATCGTGGACATCACCGCGGCTGGCATCGTGGACACCGGCGCTACTGATCGCGCGGCGTTTCAGCGCAGTTGAGACACAGGCCCGTGAGCAGCGGGCCTGTTGTCGTTCGCAGCCATGAAACAGGCAGATTCCAGCGCACGGGATGCAGCGGATCGAAATCTGCAGGAGTTGATCATGATGAGATGGATCGGTGTTGCGGTTGTCGCGGGCGCGTTCGCATTGATGGCGCCCGCAGCGGCGTCAGCGGCTGCGCAACAACGGCACGCGGGCAAGGCGACGGAGTTCAGCGCGCAGCGTCATTATCGCCATTACCATCGTCACCACTATCACTACGGCTACCGGCCGTATTACGGGTCGCATTATTCCTATTACCGGCCGTACGGTTCCTACTATTACGGACGGCCCTATTACTATCGGCCGTACCCCTATGCCACGCCGGCGCCCTTTGTCTTCGGCTTCGGGTTCGGTCCGTTCTGGTGACGCACACAGCGCTTGCGCGTGACGCGAGCGATGCGCGACAGAGCAGCCTCGATCGATCGGGGCTGCTCTGAGCAGGTCACGGCGCAAATCCCTGCGCCAGCAGCACGACGGCCTGTGCGCCCGCCTTGCGATCGCGTGAGATCTCGATGTAGTCGGGCGACTGCGACCATGCGCGAAATGCGGCTTCGTCGGGGAACGACATCAGCACCAGCTTGTCGCGATCCCAGTTGCCTTCGAGCACCTGGGGCTGCTCGTCGGCCGACAGCAGCCGTCCGTTGAATTTCCTGAACACGTCGAAGAAGCGCGCCTGGTAGCGATCATAGGCGGCGCGGTCGGTCATCTTCAGCTGCACGATCACATAGACAGTCACTGTTCCTCCGGACCATTCGTCGCACCTTGGGCACGTTCATGGCGCATTCACGTCGGCATTTCTAGCGTCGTGCCGGGAGCGACTGCAATGAACGCATGAAACCGGCTGCGGCGCAGCGCGGTTCTCATTGCCGTTGTGAGGAGGTTGAGGAATGAGGGAGAGGTATGTGAGACACGGGCTGCTGCGCCGTGTCGGTGTTGCGGCGGCCGCGATCTTCGCGCTGTCGATCGCGGCCCAGCAGCGCGCCGAAGCGCTGTCGCTGGTGAGCCCGGGCACGGCGCCGGCGGCGAAACATGCAAGTGATGCGCTGACGACGCAGGTCCGGCACGGCGGCGGAGGCGGCTTCCACGGTGGTGGAGGCGGATTCCGTGGCGGCGGTGGTTTCCACGGCGGCGGGTTTCGCGGCGGCGGCTTTCATGGTGGCGGTTTCCGCGGCTTCCATGGCGGCGGCTTTCGGGCCGCGCCCGCGATCCACGGCGGCTTCCGCCATGGTGGCTTCCATCGTCCCTACGGCGGCTACCATCGCTTCTACGGTGGCGGTTACCGCTATGGCTACCGGCCTTACTACCGTCGGCACTTCTACCACCGGCGCTTCTACGTGCAGCCCTACTATTACGGGTACCACCACTATCGGCGTTGCCGGGTGATCTGGACCTATTACGGGCCGCGGCGGATCTGCCGGCCGTGGTGGCATCGCCATCACTACTGGCGGCCCTACGGGGTCTATTGGTGAGGTAGGGAAAACGACAACGGGCGCCGAAGGGCGCCCGTCCTGTTGATGCCGCGCGAACCTAGTCCCAGTTCTTCAGCTTCCAGGACTTGATCTTCCACGGCGTCAGGTTTTCCAGCCGCCATTGCGTCCAGCGCTCCGGCGGCCAATGGCTGAGGCGCGAGGTTTCCTTCGCCTCCGGAGACGGATCGACTATACGCGGCATGGCGCGACGGCGCTTCTGCCGCGTCGCCTCGCTGATCATATCGACAAATTCGCGTTTATCAGCCACGTCCGGCTCCCCACGAAGACTGTCTTCGCCGGGGGCCAGTGTGCGTGCCGGCCGTTAACGGGCCGTTTCCGCAACGGTTCGAGCTTGAGACAAGAACCGTCGCGTTTTCGCGCGAAGTGGACGCGCGCTTACCGCCAGTCGCGGACGTCGACGAAGTGTCCGGCGATCGCGGCAGCGGCGGCCATCGCTGGCGACACCAGATGGGTGCGGCCCTTGAAGCCCTGGCGGCCCTCGAAGTTGCGGTTCGAGGTCGAGGCGCAGCGCTCTTCCGGCTTCAGCTTGTCCGGGTTCATCGCAAGGCACATCGAGCAGCCCGGCTCGCGCCAGTCGAAACCGGCGGCAATGAAGATCTTGTCGAGGCCTTCGGCTTCCGCCTGCTCCTTCACGATGCCCGAGCCCGGCACGATCATCGCGTTGACGTTGGCGTTGACCGTCTTGCCTTCGGCGATCTTCGCAGCGGCGCGCAAATCCTCGATGCGGCCGTTGGTGCAGGAGCCGATGAAGACGCGGTCGAGCTTGATGTCGGTGATCTTCGTCCCCGCGGTCAGGCCCATATATTTCAGCGCGCGATGCTTGGAGAGGCGCTTGGCCTCGTCCTCGATCTTGTCGGGGTCGGGCACGAAGCCGGTCACCGAGATGACGTCCTCAGGGCTCGTGCCCCAGGTGACGATCGGCGGCAGCTTTGCAGCATCGAGCCGGATCTCGTGGTCGAAATGCGCGCCCTCGTCGGAGCGCAGCGTCTCCCAGTAGCGCATCGCGGCGTCCCAGGCGGCGCCCTTCGGCGACTTGGGACGACCGCGCAGGAAGTCGAACGCCTTCTGGTCCGGCGCGACCAGGCCGGCGCGCGCGCCGCCTTCAATCGACATGTTGCAGACCGTCATGCGGCCTTCCATCGAGAGCGCGCGGATCGCCTCGCCGGCATATTCCAGCACATAGCCGGTGCCGCCGGCAGTGCCGATCTCGCCGATGATGGCCAAAATAATATCCTTGCCGGTGACGCCGTCGGGCAGTTTGCCGTCGACGACCGCGCGCATGTTCTTGGCCTTCTTCTGGATCAGCGTCTGCGTCGCCAGCACATGCTCGACCTCCGAGGTGCCGATGCCGTGGGCGAGCGCGCCGAATGCGCCATGCGTCGAGGTGTGGCTGTCACCGCAGACGATGGTGGTGCCGGGCAGCGTAAAGCCCTGCTCCGGGCCGATGACGTGGACGATGCCCTGACGCTTGTCGAACTCGTTGTAGTACTCGATGCCGAATTCCTTGGCGTTCTCGGCCATCACCCGCATCTGCTCGATGCTTTCCGGATCCGGGTTCGGCTTCGAGCGGTCGGTGGTCGGGATGTTGTGGTCGACGACGGCGAGCGTCTTGTCCGGCGCGTGCACCTTGCGGCCGGAGGCGCGCAGGCCTTCGAACGCCTGCGGCGAAGTCACCTCGTGCACCAGGTGGCGGTCGATGTAGAGCAGGCAGGTGCCGTCCTCGGCCTCGTGGACCAAATGGTCGTTCCAGATCTTGTCGTACAGCGTGGTCGGTTTGGACATGAGCTTGAGCTCCAGAAGAAATTCAGTGTGAGCAGGTTCAGCGCCGGTCGGCGCGCAGGCGAGAGCGTCCAGGCAGCGTTATGCTGCGCGCCTAAGCTCCGACGTCGCCGACGTCGCAAAGCGCCCGAAGAACCGGCCGGGCAGCCGCGAGCGATCGTCGATCACGACGCGCTGACAGGGCTGGTTGGCTTGATCCGGAACCATTCTAAATTTCTAACACAGGGCTCGCGTCCGCGACAATCAATCGATGCGCGGGGCTGCACCCTAGATAGGTATGCCGCAACAAAAAAGCGCGGGGCAGGCCCCGCGCTTTCGGTCACATCCCGAAGGAAGGAACGAATTACTCGCCGACGGCGGTCTGGCGGTCCTGCTTCTCGACGATGCGGGCCGACTTGCCGCGCAGGTTGCGCAGGTAATAGAGCTTGGCGCGACGGACCTTGCCACGACGCACCACCTTGATCGAATCGATCATCGGCGACATCACCGGGAAGACGCGCTCGACGCCTTCGCCGTAGGAGATCTTGCGCACCGTGAAGCTCTCGTTGAGGCCGTGGCCGGAGCGGCCGATGCAGACGCCTTCATAGGCCTGCACGCGGGTGCGCTCGCCTTCGACCACCTTCACGTTGACGATGACGGTGTCGCCGGGCGCGAATTCCGGGATTTCCTTGGTGGCGGCGAGCTTGTCGAACTGCTCTTTTTCGAGCTGCTGAATCAGGTTCATGTGAAATCTCCATCGGCGGCGCGCCCAGCCTTTGGCGGGCTGCGCAAACGTCCTTCTATCCTGCGCGTGTGCGGATTTGGGCGCTGCTATAAGGCAAAGCGCGGGGTTTGTCACCCGTCTGTCGTGTTTTTTGTCCCTCGCCGGAGGGCTTTTTGCGACCAGAGATCGGGCCGCCTCGCCTGGGTCAGGGCCTCGGATTGGGCCTGCCGCCAGGCCGCGACCTTGGCGTGGTCGCCGGAAATCAGGATTTCCGGGATTTGCCGGCCCTCGAACTCCTGCGGGCGGGTGTACTGGGGGTATTCCAGTAGTCCTTCGGAAAAACTTTCCTCGGTTCCCGAGGCCTGCTTGCCCATCACCCCGCGCAGCAGGCGGACGCAGGCGTCAATCAGGACCATCGCGGCGATTTCGCCCCCGGACAGCACATAGTCGCCGATCGAGACCTCCTCCAGCCCACGGGCCTCGATCACCCGCTGGTCGATGCCCTCGAAACGGCCGCAAACGATCAGGGGACCGGGCCCTGCCGCGAGCCCCACCACCTCCGCCTGGGTCAATGGCCGACCCCGCGGGCTCATCAAGAGGCGCGGGCGGTTCGGGACGATATCAGCGGCGTCGATCGCGGCGGCCAGCACGTCGGCGCGCAGCACCATGCCCGGGCCGCCGCCGGCCGGCGTGTCGTCGACGCTGCGGTGCTTGTCGGTGGCAGACGCCCTGATGTCGCGCGCCTCCAGCGCCCACAAGCCGGCGGCCAAGGCCTTGCCGGCCAGGCTCACGCCGAGCGGTCCCGGAAACATGTCCGGAAACAGCGTCAGCACGGTCGCGCGCCAAGGTGTGGGTTGGGAGGTCATGGCGTTCTGGTTACGGCACCACGGCCGTGAGGTCGAGGCTTTGCATCATCGCGGCGGCCTCAACGGCGCGGCGGAAGTCGGCAAGCTTGAAGGTCGCAACGTTGATCCTGGCGAGGTCCAGCAGGCCTTCGGCGGCCAGCGCCGCGAGCTGGCCCGGCGCCGTGCGGTCATACATGAATTGGCCGACCACCTCCCAGTCGTTGGCGAGCATCTCGCGGAACGAGAGCTCGAGCGGCACCTCGGCGCTGCCCATCAGCACCATTCGTCCGCCCCGCCGCAGCGCGCGCAACGACGACAGCGTGGTCGAGGTGCTCTTGGCGGCGCCGAGCAGATCGAGCGCGACGTCGGCGGTGCCGCCGGCCGCGCGGCGGATGATCGGCAGGTCGCTTGCCGCATCGCCGGTGACGACGGCCGGAATGACGCGCGGACCGAACGCGTCGCGCATCTGCGCGAGCGCGGCCTCTTTGCGTCCGACGGCGACGACACGGCCGGCGCCCATCGCGACCGCGAGCATCACGCCGCCCGAGCCGAAATAGCCGGTGGCGCCGTTGACGATGATGGTCTGGCCGCCGCGCAGGCCGGCGCGCTGCAGCCCGCCGAACGGCACGATCAGCTTTGCCAATCCGATCAGCTCGGCGGCCGGCTTGTCGTCGAGATTGGCAAGTTGGGTGACGCAGGCGGCCGGCCAGTGCGCGATCTCAGCGAATACGCCGTCGCGCCAGCGCGCCTGCAGGGCGAACGCCTCCGGTGTGGTCACCGTAGCGGTGAGGCCGATCAGGATTTGCGGCGGATCGCGATCCGGCACGTCGCCGCGCAGATGCGGGCTCAGGAACACGCGGTCGCCCTCACGAACATGCGTGACGTTCTCGCCGGTAGCGATAACGCGCGCGATCGCGTTGGTGCCGGGCACGAACGGCATCGGCGGCAGGCTGTAGGGCAATGCGCCCGACAGCAGCCTGTTGGTATAGGACAGCACCATGCCGGCCTCGATCCGGACCACGACGCCATCGGGCGCGGGCGTTGGCGTCGCGACATCGTCGAAACGCAGATCATTGTAGGCGTGCAGCCGCCAGGCCTTGTGGGTGCTTGTCATTGGGATGCTCCGTGAGACATTACTTAAGTAGACCGGATGGAGCGGAGCGCAATCCGGCTCCAACCTCCCCTTGAAAAGGGGAGGTCGCTTTGCTCGCAAGAGCAAAGCGGGTGGGGATCAGCTCTGTCAGCTTGCAGCGTCGCTCGCGGCTGACCCCCATCCCGACCTTCCCCCTTTCAGGGGGAAGGGGAAGACGGGCTAAGAGCCCGGTCTCGTTATGCGTCACGCCGTCGTTGAATCGTCGCGAAGATGCCGCGCCAGTGCGACCGCGAGCGGACAGATCACCAGTGCCGTGATCGCGGTGGCGACGGTCGCGAGAACAGGGCCGAGTGCGTCACCAAGCACGCCGTAGAGCACCGGCGCGACCGCACCCGATCCGATCGTCCCCGTGTAGAACAGGGCGAAGGCGCGCTCGGTGCGGTGCGGCGGCGTCAGCTCCGGCACGGTGCCATAGAGCACCGAGGATGTGCCGTTGAGCATCACGCCGAGCAGCGGCAGCAGCACGATGGCGGGCACCAGCGGCAATGCCAGCACTGCAACGATCAAGGCCGCTGTGCCGCCCTCGGTGAGCAGCACGGTGCGCAGCGTGCCGACCCGTTCGCCGAGCCATCCGCAGGTGAATTTGCCCGCGGCGCCGCCGATAAAGACCAGCGCCAGCGCAAGGCCGTTGATCGGAAGCGATCCGCCCTTGTCGAGCAACAGGAACGGCAGGAACGTGAGGAAGCCCATCCGGACCGCGGTATCGAGAATTCCGATCGCGAGCAGCCAGGGAAAGCCGCCTCGGTTGACGTTGTCGTGGCGCGCTGCGGCGGTCGTCTTGCGCTCCGCTCCCTTGCCGATCGAGGGCATCCACAGTGCGATGCAGACCGCAACCAGCAGGCCCATGAAGGCGAGCACGAGCAGAGTGTGGCGCCACGACATGATCACAAGCAGGATCGAGGTCAGCGCGGGGATTGCGGCCTTGCCGAGATCGCCGGTGAAATTGTAGATGCCGAGCGGTCCGCGCGCGGCGGTGCCGTAGGCGCGCGATACCGCGGCCGATGCGATCGGATGCTGCGTGCTCGATCCCGCGCCGGAGAGCGCGAGCGCGAGGCCAAGCCCGACGATGCCGCCGGACAGTCCCGCCAATACATAGCCGAGCGCAGCGAGCGCCGTGCCTGCGATCAGAATGATCTTGCCGTCGATCCGTTCGGCGACCCGACCGACCGGGATTTGCAGTCCGGCCATCGCACCCGCGTAGAGCCCGCGCAGCAGCGCGAGCAGCCCGTAGCTGAGCCCGAATTCCGCCTGCCAGACCGGCAGCAGCACGTAGATCAGGTCGGTGTAGCCATCATGCAGGGCATGATTGAGCCCGGTCACCGTCAGCGTCCGCGTCGCGCGGGCGCGTTCGGGACGGGATGTTTCGACCCCGACGGATACGCTCATTGCAGCCAGCCGATGGAAGAAAATCTAAAGATTGGACGGCGGGTCATCGGGGTTGGAGCCTCAGAAAATCAAGCAAACGACGTGCCTTGTGGTGCAGTATGCGCCCGTCCGCCTCTTGTCACAAATCAGTAATAATTGGATCATGAGTTAGAAAATCTTGCATTGAGGGGATCATGTTCGTCCCACGTCGAAGCCTGCCGCCGCTCAATGCGGTTCGTGCGTTCGAGGCCGCGGCTCGGCTCGGCAGCTTCAAGGAAGCGGCCAGCGAGCTCAGCGTCACCCATGGCGCCGTCAGCCAGCAGATCCGCCTGCTCGAGGAATGGCTGGGCGCGCCGGCGCTGTTTCGGCGATCGGTCCGCCGCGTCGTGCTGACGCCGGCGGGCGCGGCGCTGCTCGCCGAGTTCGCTCCTGCGCTCGACCGGATTTCGGCCGCCGTGCAGCAGCATCGCGAGCGGCGCGGCGATGCGGCCGTCGCGGTGCTGCGCGTCAATGCGCTCGCGACATTCAGCCTGCGCTGGTTGTTGCCGCGGATGAGCCGGTTTCGCGCCGAGCATCCGGATATCGAGGTTCGTCTGAGCACGTCGAACGATCCCGTCGATGCATTGCCTGACAAGTTCGACGTGGTGATCCGCGGTGGACCGGACACCTTTCACGGCTTCTCGTCGCGCTTTCTCGTATCCGAGCGACGGCTGCCGGTGTGCAGTCCGTCGCTATCAGCGCAATTGCCGGTGAATGAGATCACCGACCTGTCGCGGCATACGCTGCTGCATGTCACGTCGATGCCGCGGCTGTGGCGCGACTGGCTCACCGAGGCCGGGCATTCCGCGCTGGAGCCGGCGGCCTCGCTGAGCTTCGACCATTTCTATCTGACGATCCAGGCCGCGCTCGATGGCCTCGGTGTTGCGATGGGGCCGACGGCGCTGATCGCGGACGATCTCGCCGCTGGGCGCTTGGTGACGCCGTTTCCGGACATCAGCCTGCCGGCGCGAAGCTATTTCGCCTATTTCCCTGCCGGCCGCAGCAACGATCCGCACAGCGCGGTGTTTTGCGATTGGCTGGAGCAGCAGGGCCGGAAGACGGGGTGACGCGCGATCTCTCGATCACGCCGCCGACGGATCGTCGCCCTCGATCTCCTGCGGCAGGTCGATCACCACGCGGCCGCCGGCAACATCAACGGTCGGCACCACGGCGTTGGTGAACGGCAGCAGCATCGTCGCGCCCTGCGGCGGGGCGATCTCGATGATGTCGCCGGCGCCGAAATTGTGGATCGCGATCACCTTGCCGAGCGGCTGCTCTGCCGTCGTCACCGCGGCGAGGCCGATCAGGTCGGCGTGGTAATATTCGCCGTCGTCGGTCTCCGGCAGCCGCTCGCGCGGGATGTACAATTCGAGGCCGTTGAGCCGTTCGGCGTCATCGCGCGTGGCGACGCCCTTCAGCGTCGCCACCAGATGGTCCTTGGCCTCGCGGACATGCGTGACCTCGAACTGGCGCTTGCCGTCCTTGGTCATCAGCGGGCCGTAATCCTTCACGGCCAGCGGGTCTTCGGTAAACGTCCAAAGCCTGACGGCGCCGCGCACGCCATGCGCAGCGCCGATACGGGCGACACAGACCGGTGCAGCCACGGTCGCCGTTCAGCTTACGCCTTGGCGGCGGCTTCGGCCTGCGCCTTGCGCTCCTTGCGCGGCACGGCCTTCTCGGGGTTGTTGCGCGGGGTGCGCTTCTTGACGCCGGCGGCGTCGAGGAAGCGGGTCACGCGGTCCGACGGCTGCGCGCCCTTGGCGAGCCAGGCCTTCACCTTCTCCATGTCGAGCTTCAGCCGCGCCTCGTTGTCCTTCGGCAGCAGCGGGTTGAAGTGGCCGAGCCGCTCGATGAAGCGGCCATCGCGCGGAAAGCGCGAGTCGGCGACGACGACGTGATAGACCGGACGCTTCTTGGTGCCGGCACGAGCAAGGCGGATAACAACGGACATTCAGTTCTCCTTCAAAATACGATGTGTTCGGTTGATTGGTATTCCGCGTCGCGCCGCTCGTATTCGAGCCGTCGCGACGAATTCCTCATTTCTTCTTGCCCGGGAAGCCGCCGAGACCCGGCAGCGTCGGCTTGCCGCTGAGGCCGGTGAGCCCCGGCACATTCGGTAGACCGCCGCGCAGACCGAGCGGCATGTCCTTCGGCAGGTTCGGCAAGCCGCCGCCGGCGCCGCCCTGCATCTTCTCGGCCAGCGCCTTCATCTCCTCCGCCGACGGCGGCTTGGCACCGCCGCCAAAGCCCATCGCCTGCGCGATGCCGGCGAGCGGGCCGCGCTTGCCGCTTCCCATGGCCTTCATCATGTCGGCCATGTTCCGGTGCATCTTCAGGAGCTTGTTGACCTGCTCGACATTCTGGCCGGCACCGGCCGCGATGCGCTTCTTGCGGCTCGCTTTCAGAATGTCCGGGTTCTTGCGCTCCTGCCGCGTCATCGAATCGATGATCGCGACCTGGCGCTTGATGATCTTGTCGTCGATCCCTGCGGCGGCGATCTGGTTCTTCATCTTGGCGATGCCGGGCATCATGCCCATCAGGCCGCCGATGCCGCCCATGTTCGCCATCTGCTGCAGTTGCTCGCGCATGTCGTTGAGATCGAACTGACCCTTGCGCATGCGCTCGGCGGTGCGCGCGGCCTTCTCGGCGTCGATGTTGGCCGCGGCCTTCTCGACCAGCGAGACCACGTCGCCCATGCCGAGGATGCGGCCGGCGATCCGGCTCGGATGAAAATCTTCCAGCGCATCGGTCTTTTCGCCGGTGCCGATCAGCTTGATCGGCTTGCCGGTGACCGCGCGCATCGACAGCGCGGCGCCGCCGCGGCCGTCGCCGTCCACACGCGTGAGCACGATGCCGGTGAGGCCGACGCGCTGGTCGAACGAGCGCGCGAGGTTGACCGCGTCCTGGCCGGTGAGGCTGTCCGCGACCAGCAGCACTTCATGCGGATTGGCGGCGGCCTTGATCTCGGCCGCCTCCTTCATCATCTCTTCGTCGAGCGTGGTGCGGCCGGCGGTGTCGAGCAGCACGACGTCGTAGCCGCCGAGCTTGCCGGCTTCGAGCGCGCGCCTCGCGATCTGCGGCGGCATCTGGCCGGCGACGATCGGCAAGGTCGGGATGTCGAGGTCGCGGCCGAGCACCGCGAGCTGCTCCATCGCCGCCGGGCGGTAGACGTCGAGCGAGGCCATCAGCACCTTGCGCTTGTCGCGCTGGACCATGCGGCGCGCGAGCTTTGCGGTGGTGGTGGTTTTGCCGGAGCCCTGCAGACCGACCATCATGATCGGCACCGGGGGCACGGAATTGATGTCGATGGTCTGGCCGTCGGAGCCGAGCGTGGCGACGAGCTCGTCATGGACGATCTTCACCACCATCTGGCCGGGCGTCACGGATTTGACGACGGTGGCGCCGATCGCCTGCTCGCGGACCCGCTCGGTGAAGCTGCGGACCACTTCGAGCGCGACGTCGGCCTCGAGCAGCGCGCGGCGCACCTCGCGCATCGCGGCATCGACGTCCTTTTCGGTCAGCGCACCGCGCCCCGTCAGACGATCGAGAATGCCACCAAGCCGTTCCGACAGATTGTCGAACAATGCCGTTGTCCTTTTTTACCTCTCCCCGCCTGCGGGGAGAGGTCGCCGCGCACTTGCGCGGCGGGTGAGGGGGTACAGGACTATCTAAGCGCACTGCGCGCGGAGACAGCCCCGCACCCCGACCCTCTAAGAGCGAGCTTTCGCTCGTCTCGACCCCGCAAGAGCGGGGCGAGGGAGAAGTGGGTTCAAACACTTTCGCGCCCGAGGGCGCATCGCGCTGTCGGGCGTTGGCCTCCGGCCTCCAGGACCGGTCGGCGGGTCGAAAAGACGGATCTTTCCGAGAAAGTGGCGGCGTTAAACGCTGCCGGGCGCGGAAAGTCAAGGAAAGTTTGCCGGCCGCCTACCCAGCGAGATCGATAAGGCTCTGAAATGACGCCATTTTATCATATCAGTTCCGAATCTGCCGTAGCCACCCATATAGATCGAGCCGTCGCCATTCCGGAACCCGCTTGTCCATCACCCGCCGCCGTGTCCTTGCAGCCTTGACCGGAGCCGCCGCGGCGATCGGCGTGCCCTCGATCTGGATGTCCACCATGAAAACCTACGACGGCCCCGTCTCCGATCATTTCGACGGCCTGCACTTCTTTGATCCGGACGGATCGCCGCCGAAGTCGCTGGGCGAAGTGCTGCGCTGGCAGTTCGGAGGCCGCGGTGCGCGATCGGTCTGGCCGGACTGGGTCCCGAGCCCCTATGCCGATACGCCGCCGCCGCGGGTCGAGGGCGCAAAAGTGCGTTTCTCCTTCGTCGGCCATGCGAGCTGGCTGATCCAGACCGCAGGCCTCAACATCCTCGTCGATCCCGTCTGGTCGATGCGCGCCTCGCCGTTCAGCTTTGCCGGGCCGAAGCGGCACAATGATCCCGGCATCGCCTTTGAGAGGCTGCCCGAGATCGACGTCGTGCTGGTGTCGCACGGCCATTACGATCATCTCGACGTCGCGACATTGTCGCGGCTCGCCGCAAAGTTCGCGCCGCGCGTGGTCACGCCGCTTGGCAATGACGTGACCATGCGCGCGTCGGATGAAGCGATCAAAGCCGAGGCGTTCGACTGGCATCAGCGCGTCGAGCTCGGCAATGGGCTCGCCGTGACGCTGGTGCCGACGCGGCACTGGTCGGCACGCGGGCTGTTCGACCGCAACAAGGCGCTGTGGGCGAGCTTCGTGCTGGAGACGCCCGCCGGCAAGCTCTACATCGTCTGCGATTCCGGCTACGGCAGCGGCGTGCATTTCCGCCGCGTCGCCGAAGCGCACGGCCCGCTACGGCTCGCGATCCTGCCGATCGGCGCCTACGAGCCGCGCTGGTTCATGCGCGACCAGCACATGAACCCGGAAGACGCGGTGAAAGCGCTGGCCGATTGCGGCGCCGCGCAGGCGCTGGCGCATCACCACGGCACGTTTCAATTGACCGACGAAGCGATCGACGCGCCGGTGATCGCGCTCGGCGAAGCGCTGGACGCGGCAAAAGTGCCGCGGGAGAAATTTCAGACGCTGAAGCCCGGCCAGGTGTTCGAGATTTAGAAGAAAAGTAGCCCGGATGAAGCGCAGCGCAATCCGGGGCCGACCTCTCCGCGGATAGACTTTCCCGGATTGCGCTGCGCTTCATCCAGGCTACGCCTGCTGCTTACTTCCCCTTGATCGCCCAGGACACGCTGACCGTCACCGACAGCGTCTCCTCGCCCTGCGCGACCGGCGCGCCGGAGGCGGCCATCGGCGCGGCGACCTTGCTGCGATACATCGGCACGGGTGCGCTGCCTTCCTCGGAAATGCTGATGGGGTCGCCGAGCGTGACGCCGGCCGCCTTGGCGTAGATGTCCGCCTTGCGGCGGGCGTCGGCGACGGCCTTCTCGCGCGCCTCGTCGAGCACCTTGGAAGCCTGCGACACCACAAAATTGATGCCGCCGATCTCGTTGGCGCCGGCGCCGACCAGCGCGTCGATCACGCCGGCGACCTTGCTGACGTCGCGCACCTTGATGGTGACGCGGTTGCTGGCGCGATAGCCGCTGACCGTGGCCGGACTGCCGCCTGCGCGATCCGGCGCGTATTTCGGCTGCAGCGACAGCCGCGAGGTCTGGTAGTCCTTGTCGTCGAGGCCGGCGCCCTTCAGCGCCGCCAGCACTTTCGCCATCGCCGCGTTGTTGGCCTCGGCCGCCTCGCGCGCGGTCTTCGCATCCGAGGTCACGCCGCCGTCGATCATGGCCTGGTCCGGCGCGACCGAGACGGTGGCTTCGCCGGTGACGGAAATCGCCGGCGGCGGCACCTGCGCGAATGCCGGTGCGGCAAGCAGCGCGAGGGCGAGGGAGGCGAGCGGCAGGGTCAGTTTCATCGCTCTCACTTCAGTGGCACGTAAACGTTGATCACCAGCTTGTCCTCCGCGGTCTTCAGCGGATCGGTGATGTATTCCTCGATGAAGGTGTCCTTGGCCTCGAGTTTCTTGTCGTCGAGGTGATTGGTGATCGCCTCATAGGTGTTGTCCATGTTGTCGTAGGAGCCGCGATGGACGAACTTCAGCGCCTTGCCGTCGGGCGAATTGCCCATGCTCATGCTCTTGCCGAGATTCTTCACGTCCTGATCGACCGGGATCTCGGCGATGAAGGTGAAGCCGGTGTCGTCGGTCGAGGTGTAGACGATCATTGGATTGCCTGACGGCTTGACGTTCTCCTTGCCGAGCTGCGCGGTGAGCTGCTTGAACGCCTCGATCAGGGCATCGAACGCCGCATCCCAATTGGCGTTGCCCTTCAGCATGACGACCTTCTTCGGCTCCAGCGTGAACGGCTCGCCAAAGGGGTCGGCGGTCTGCACCGGCGCGGCCGGCGGCGGCGGGGCCGGCGTCTGGGACGCGGCGGGGCTGTCAGCCGGGGACTTGGTTTCGGCCGGCGGCGGCACCGGGGCCGGCGTTGCCGATGGTGCGGGGGCCGGCGCCGGGCTCGCGGCGGGCGCCGGGGAGGGCGAGGCGGCCGGCGACTGGGCAAATGCCGGGCTTGCCAGTGCGATTGCGGCCAAAGGGAGCAGCGCGACCAGGGCCGCGCGGAGCGTGCTGATACGGTTCATTCGGTATTCTCCATCCCCATCCTCAAGACGGCCGTTCGATCTGTCCCGGCGCACGGTCCGCGAGGCGCGATAGTCCTAACACGCAAGTTCCGCTTTCGTCCCATGACAGATGCGTCATGGGGCCATTCGGACTGTTGTTCTGACGCGTTTTCTTCACGCGAACCGGCATCCACTTCGCTCGAAAACGCTCTAGACTGGCCAACGCCCCACCACTCGCCATATAAGCAGGCGGAATTTGGGAAAATCGATGAGCGCGCTCGCCAACCACGCATTCGCCAAGATGAACGGCATCGGCAACGAGATCGTCGTCGTCGACCTGCGCGATTCCAAGGCATCCGTGACGGCGGAGGAGGCGCGCGCGGTGGCTTCGCCCGCCGGCGTGCCCTACGACCAGCTCATGGTGCTGCAGCCGCCGCGGCTCGATGGCACCGAGGCGTTCATCAAGATCTACAACAATGACGGCTCGGAGGCCGGCGCCTGCGGCAACGGCATGCGCTGCGTGGTGCGGCGGATCTTCGAGAAGACCGGCCAGACCACCGCGACCTTCGAGACCCGCGCCGGCCTCTTGAATTGCTGGCAGGGTCCGGCGCCCGATCTCTACACCGTCGACATGGGCGCGCCGAAGTTCGGCTGGCAGGACATTCCGCTGGCCGAGGAATTCCGCGATACCCGCTACATCGAGCTGCAGGTCGGGCCGATCGACAATCCGGTGCTGCACTCGCCCTCAGTGGTGAGCATGGGCAATCCGCATGCGATCTTCTGGGTCGATGACGTCAACGCCTACGACCTCGAACGCTTCGGGCCGCTGCTGGAAAACCATCCGATCTTCCCGGAACGCGCCAACATCACGCTCGCCCATATCGTCGATCGCGATCACATCACGATGCGCACCTGGGAGCGCGGTGCCGGACTGACCAGGGCCTGCGGCTCGGCGGCCTGCGCGACGGCGGTCGCGGCGGCGCGCTTGAAGCGCGCCAACCGTATCGTCGAGATGACGCTGCCAGGCGGCAAGCTCGGCATCGAGTGGCGCGAGCGCGACGACCACGTGCTGATGACCGGCACCGCCGACTTCGAATATGAGGGACGTTTCGATCCGGCGCTGTTCGCCAGCGTCGCTTAGAGCATGGTCCGGAAAAGTGGAAGCCGGTTTTCCGAAGAGATCATGCTCAAAGAAAGATCTCCCATGGGCGTCGACGTCGTCACCTTTGGCTGCCGCCTCAATGCATTCGAATCCGAGGTAATCCGGCGCGAGGCGGAGCAGGCGGGCCTCACAGATGCCATCGTCATCAACAGCTGCGCCGTCACCAACGAGGCGGTCGCGCAGGCGCGGCAGTCGATCCGCAAGTTGAAGCGCGAGCGGCCCGCCGCGCGCATCGTGGTCACCGGCTGCGCTGCGCAGACGCAGGCGCACATGTTTGCCGAGATGTCCGAAGTCGATCGCGTCGTCGGCAATGACGAGAAGATGCGCGGCGAGGCCTGGCGGGCGGCGCGCACTGCGTTCGATATCGGCGCAAGCGAGAAGGTCGCGGTCGCCGACATCATGGCGGTGACGGAGATGGCGCCGCATCTGCTCGACGGTTTCGAACGCGGCCTGCCGCGGGTGTTCGTGCAAGTGCAGAACGGCTGCGACCACCGCTGCACCTTCTGCATCATCCCGTATGGCCGCGGCAATTCGCGCTCGGTGCCGATGGGCGCCGTGGTCGACCAGGTCCGCGCGCTGGTCGAGCGCGGCCATGCCGAGATCGTGCTGACCGGCGTCGATCTCACGAGCTACGGCGCCGACCTGCCGGGTGCGCCGAAACTCGGCCAGTTGACCCGGCAGATCCTGCGCCACGTCCCCGAATTGAAGCGGCTGCGGATCTCATCGATCGATTCGATCGAGGCCGACCGCGACCTGCTCGACGTGATCGCCAGTGATGCGCGGCTGATGCCGCATCTGCATCTGTCGCTGCAATCCGGCGACGACATGATCCTGAAGCGGATGAAGCGGCGGCATTCGCGGCAGGACGCGATCGATTTCTGCGCCCAGGTGCGGCGGCTGCGGCCGGACATCGCGCTCGGCGCCGACATCATCGCGGGCTTCCCGACCGAGACCGAGGCGATGTTCGCGCGCTCGCTCGACCTGGTCGAGCAATGCGATCTCACCTTCCTGCATGTGTTTCCGTATTCGAAGCGGCCGGGTACGCCGGCCGCGCGGATGCCGCAGGTCGCAGGCGGTGCGATCAAAGAGCGCGCGAAGCGTCTGCGCGCGGCGGGCGAGGCCGCGCTGCGGCGTCGGCTCGCAGCGGAGGTTGGCGCAACGCGCGACGTGCTGATCGAAAGCGACAGGCAGGGCCGAACCGAGCATTTCCTGCCGGTGGCTATTGCAGGTGATGTGCCGGGCATGGTGCGGCGGCACGTCATCACCGGGCATGACGGCGCCCGTCTCACGGTCTGAGCCACGAAAGGCTAGCGCTTGCCCGGCGGTGGCGATTGCGATGCGCGGACCTGCCAGAAGCGTAACAGGCGGTCGGCATTGCCCGGCGTCAATCGCGTGAACTGGCTTTTGGCGTTGACGAGTTCCGCTGGTCCCATGGAGCCGGTCGTATAGCGGCATTCCATGATCGCTGCGGTGGTGTCCCAGCTCAGCCCTGCGGCCCGGCAGGGCACCAGCAGGCCTTCGCTGCGCAGGCTTTGCATCAAGGGACGGATCACCTCGATGCTCGATTGCGCCAGATACGCCAGCGCAACCACTGTCTCCTCGTATTTGCGCTGCCTGGCGAAGTTGAACAGGACAGCTTCGTCGAGCTCGCCGCTCTCCTTGAGTTTCGCGACGTGCCGCTTCGCCGCGGTGAAATCGCGGACCCGCGACATATCGCGCTCCACGCCGGCGGCGACCGCGGCGATTGCGTGGCGGATTTCCTCGAACAGATGCGGCGGGGCGCGTTCCAGCAACCGGCCGCGCACCTCTTCGGTGGCCTCGTGCAGCAGCTGCAGGCGGAGCTCGGACGGCAGATCGGCGCGGATGCCGGTCTCGACCGCAAGGTCGGGATCGTATTCGGCCTGGGCGAGGATCACGGTAAAGCCGCTCGCCGACACTTTTGCGCCGGGATTGCTGACCAGGCGCCGGCTCACGCTCGCAAAGCGGCGCGCCAACAGCGCGTCGGTGACGGCTTCCTTCAGCCACCAGCGGCCGGCGACGGCAAGCAGATGCTGCTCGCTCTTGGTCTGCGCGATCTCGACCAGATCCTCGGTGCTCAGGCGCGAGGATTCCTGCAACAGCGGCCGCGCGATCCTGATCTCGTCGTTCTTGGCAAGGCGGCGAACCAGCGCGGGCGGCGCCTGCGCCACCGGTGCCAGCTGCTCGCTGATCTCGGCGAGCGCCATCCGGGCGCTGAGATCGGCCAGCGCCCGCAGCTCGATGGTGTTGACCAGCCGCTCGAGCACGTTGTCGAACAGCTCGATCTGCTCGGCGTTGAAGCTGCCGGCCGATGTCAGGAACAGGTCGGTGACGCGCTTGGCCGTCGCCATGCATTTTTCGGCCGAACCGGCGCGGATCGCAGCCTCGACCTCATCGACAATGGATTGCCCTGCATTCTGCATTGCTCGTCCTGAGCCGTGGCGGCGCTTTTCTGGCCAGCTTGCAGGACTACCGGACGGAACCGAATGATCGGTAAAGGATAACGATCCGTAAAATCCCGGGGTCTCTGGTGTCTATTCGCCGTTCCAGCCGCAAGCCGTGAGCCGCTCCCGCATGTGCTCCGGCGGCGGCGCGACCACGCGCACCGGCTCCTTGTTGCGGGAGATCGGGATGCCGATCTCGCGGGAATGCAGATGCAGGATCGGCTCGCCGAAGCGCGGGCCGTTGCCGTAGATGTTGTCGCCGACGATCGGCCAGCCGGTGGCGGCCGAATGCACCCGCAGCTGATGGGTGCGGCCGGTGACCGGCTCCATCGCAAGCCAGGTGAGACCTTGGCCGCGCCCCAGCACCTTCCAGTTGGTGACCGCCTTCTGCCCATCCGGGTCCGGCTTCTGCCACCAGCCGCGTTCGGCGTTGAGCCGGCCGAGCGGCAGGTCGATAGTCCCCTCATCTTCCGCGGGCCCGCCCTCGACCACGGTCCAGTAGGTCTTCGCGATCTTGCCATGCTTGAACAGCAGCCCGAGCGAGGCGGTCGCCTTGCGATGGCGTCCCAGCACCAGGCAACCGGACGTGTCCTTGTCCAGCCGATGCGCCAGCACCGGCGGCCGCGGCAGGCCGAAGCGGAGCGCGTCGAACGATGCCTCGAGATTGGGGCCGCCCTTGGGACCGCGATGCACCGGCAGCCCGGGTGGCTTGTCGATGACCAGCATCAGCCCGTCGCGGTGGAGCACCCGCGCCTGGATTTGTTCAGGGGTCAATGAGGGAACATCGATCAATTCGTCGAGACTTTCGTTTGTGGGGCGAAACGGCTAACACAGCCGCGCCATGAACGATACCACTGCGGAACCCCCCAAGAAGAGCTGGTGGCAGCGGCTGACCGGCGGTCTGAAGCGCACCTCGGGTGCGCTCGGAACTGCGGTCGCCGATCTCGTCACCAAGCGCAAGCTCGATCGCGCCATGCTCGATGACATCGAGGATGTGCTGCTGCGCGCCGATCTCGGCACCGAGGTCTCGGTCAGGATCGCGGATGCGGTCGGCAAGGGCCGTTACGACAAGGCGATCTCCGCCGACGAGGTCAAGGATGTTGTCGCGATCGAGGTCGAGAAGGTGCTGTCGCCGGTGGCGAAGCCGCTGGAAATCGATGCCGCGAAGCAGCCGTTCGTGATCCTGGTGGTCGGCGTCAACGGCTCCGGCAAGACCACGACGATCGGCAAGCTGGCGGCAAAATTCTCCGCTGAAGGCCGCAAGGTGATGCTGGCGGCCGGCGACACGTTTCGCGCCGCGGCGATCGAGCAGCTCAAGGTCTGGGGCGAGCGGACCAAATCGCCGGTCATTGCCGGCGCCCAGGGCTCGGACTCCGCAAGCCTTGCCTTCACGGCGCTGACCGCGGCCAAGGAGCAGCAGCGCGACGTGCTGCTGATCGACACCGCCGGGCGGCTGCAGAACAAGTCGGAACTGATGAACGAGCTCGAAAAGGTGGTGCGGGTCATCAAGAAGGTCGACGCCGCGGCGCCGCATGCCGTGCTGCTCGTGCTGGACGCCACGGTGGGACAAAATGCGCTGTCGCAGGTCGAGGCATTTCATCGTACGGCAGGCGTCACGGGCCTGGTGATGACCAAGCTCGACGGCACCGCGCGCGGCGGCATCCTGGTCGCGCTGTCGGAGAAGCACAAGCTGCCGGTGCATTTCATCGGCGTCGGCGAAGGCGTCGAGGATCTCGCGCCGTTCGCGGCGAAGGATTTTGCCAAGGCGATTGCTGGAATCGAGGCATGACCCCGAAAAGTGGTAACCGGTTTTCGGATCAGGTCATGCCTCAAACCAAGATAGAGAATTGATGGACAAGACCCAGCCGCATCCACTGTTCAAGCTTGCGACCGAGCTCGGGCCGCTGCTCGTGTTCTTTGTCGTGAATGCAAAATATCATCTGTTCGCGGCGACCGGCGCCTTCATGGTCGCGATCGTCGCGGCGATGATCGCGTCCTATGTGGTCACCAAGCACGTGCCGATCATGGCGCTGGTGACCGGCGCCATCGTGCTGGTGTTCGGCACGCTGACCTTGGTGCTGCATGACGAGACCTTCATCAAGCTCAAGCCGACCATCATCTACGGGCTGTTTGCGGCCGTGCTCGGCGGCGGGCTGTTGTTCGGGCGCTCCTTCATCGCCATCATGTTCGACCAGATGTTCAACCTGACGCCGCAGGGCTGGCGCATCCTCACGGCGCGCTGGGCGCTGTTCTTCGCCGGCATGGCGATCCTGAATGAGATCGTCTGGCGCACCCAGTCGACGGATTTCTGGGTGAACTTCAAGGTGTTCGGCGTGACGCCGCTGACCATGGTCTTCGCCATCGCCCAGATGCCGCTGACCAAGCGCTATCATCTCGAGCCGGTCTCGCTGGAGACGAGCGAGGCTGACGCCGGCGACGTGCGGAAGGGGTGATTTTCGCCGTCATTCCGGGGCGGCTCGCAGAGCCGAACCCGGAATCTCGAGGTTCCGGGTTCATCGCTCCCGCGATGCCCCGGAACGACAGCGGTTAGCTACCCGCTGCCAACGCCTTCTCGATCTCGGCCTTCAGCACGGTGTTGACGTTGTCAGGCGTCACCGGGCCGACCAGCTTGTAGACGATCTTGCCCTCACGCCCGACCACGAAGGTCTCGGGCACGCCGTAGACGCCCCATTCGATCGAGGCGCGGCCGTTGCCGTCGACGCCGACGATGCCGAACGGATTGCCGTAGCGGCCGAGGAAGCGCCGGGCGTTCTCGGGCGCGTCCTTGTAGTTGATGCCGATGATCTGGAAGCGCTTGTCCTTGCCGAGCTCCGTCAGCAGCGGCGCCTCGTCATGGCAGGGCACGCACCAGGACGCCCAGACATTGACCACGCTGACCTTGCCCTTGAACACGGCGGGATCGAGCCCCGGAACCGGCGTGCCGTCCTTTGCCAGGCCTTCGAGCGCGGGCAGCGCGGTCTGCGGCGCCGGCCGGCCGATCAGCGCCGACGGGATTTTCGAGGGATCGCCGCCATAGAGCCGCAGCAAAAACAGGCCCGCGAGCCCGAGGAAGATGACCAGCGGCAGCAGCACCAGCCAGCGCCGGCCCTGTGGTGGGTGATTGGCCGCCTGCTCGCTCATCGCATGTCCGCCGCGCTGCGGCCGGAGCGGCGCGTCACGCCGCTGGCCTCGATCTCCCTCAGCCGCGCCTGCTGCCGGCGATAGTCGGCGACGATCCAGACGATCAGCAGCAGCACGACCGCCGTCACCAGCGCGTAGGAGGTCACGATGAAGGAGGCGTAGGGGCCGAGCGACATCGCGTCACGCTATCCCGATTTCTTTTGACCCGTTTCCTTCACACGAAGCGCTGCCCGCTTCGGCCGAAAACGTTCTGCTGCTGCTGGCCTGCATCATCTGCAGGCTGCGCACCCGCCGGCGCAAGATCTCGTTGCGCATTGCGGCGAGGTGCAAGGTGATGAAGAGCAGCGAAAACGCGATCGCCATCACCAGCAGCGGCCACAGGAACGCCTTGTCGAGCGTCGGTCCGCCGGCGCGGAACACCGAGGCGGGCTGGTGCAGCGTGTTCCACCAGTCGACCGAGAACTTGATGATCGGAATATTGATCGCGCCGACCAAGGTGAGGACCGCCGCAGCGCGTGCCGCGCGCGAGGGATCTTCGACCGCGCGCCACAGCGCCATCAGGCCGAGATACATCAGGAACAGGATCAGCACCGAGGTCAGCCGCGCATCCCATTCCCAGTAGGTGCCCCACATCGGCCGGCCCCACAGCGAGCCGGTGACCAGCGCAAGGAAGGTGAAGGCGGCGCCGATCGGCGCGGCTGACTTCGCCGCGACATCGGCGAGCGGATGCCGCCACACCAGCGTGCCGAGCGCGGCGATGCTCATGACGCCCCAGACGAACATCGACAGCCACGCATTCGGCACGTGGATGAACATGATCTTGACCGTGGCGCCCTGCTGATAGTCGTCGGGCGCCATCACCGACTGATAGAGGCCGATCGCGAGCAGGATCGCGGTCGCGCCCGCCAGCCACGGCAGGATCCGCGTGGTCAGCGCCAGAAATCTGGTCGGGTTGGCAAGATCGGTCAGCGTCATGACATTCCTGATAGTCGCCTGATGTGTCGCGGGCAATCGGCCAATGTCCTCTCGTCGAGAATTGATCTGTTCCGTTTCAGTCCAGCCCGTGCCGCAGGCTGGCGGCGGCGGCAAACGGCCCGATAACCAGACTGAACAGCGATAGCGCGCACAGGATCGAGAACGGCGTTCCAAACGACATCGGACCCGATATCGCCGCCTGCGAGGCCGCAACGCCGAAGATCAGCACCGGGATCGACAGCGGCAGCACCAGCACGGCGAGCAACAGCCCGCCGCGATGCAGCGTCACCGCCAGCGCCGCGCCGATCATGCCGGTGAAGGTCAGCGCCGGTGTTCCCGCCAGCAGCGTCAGCGCCACCGCCAGGGTCGCGGTGCCGTCGAGATTGAGCAAGAGGCCGAGCACAGGCGTCGCGACGATCAGCGGCAGGCCGGCGGCGAGCCAATGCGCCAGCGCCTTGGCCGCGCAGGCCAGTTCCAGTGGCGTCCGGCTCATCACGATGAGGTCGAGCGAGCCGTCCTCGTGATCGGCGGTGAACAGCCGGTCGAGCGTGAGCAGGCTCGCCAGCAGCGCGCCGAGCCAGAGGATCGCAGGACCCAGCCGCGACAGCAGGGCAAGGTCCGGCCCGACCGCGAACGGCATCAGCACGGTGACGGTGAGGAAGAACAGCACCCCGATCAGCGCCCCGCCGCCGACGCGCAGCGCGATCCTGATGTCACGCCGGATCAGTGCCGCGAGCGCGCTCATGCGGGGCGCTCGCTATGCAGAGAGAAGCCCAAATCTCGCCCCGCACGCGCTGCGCTCCCTCCCCCCTTGCGGGGGAGGGCCGGGGAGAGGGGTGGCCCCGGGCGAGATGTTTGAGGAGAACGTTGCTCTACCAATCTCGGGTGCTGACAGACGGACACATGGAGAGAGCACGTCGTGTGGCACCCCTCTCCCTGACCCTCCCCCGCAAGGGGGGAGGGAACGGAGAGAGCTGTGGTTGGTGACGAGAGGAAGAGCGCGATCATCCCGTGCCTCCCATGCGCAGTTCGCGCGCGTCGAGCCCGAGCGGCAGGTGGGTGGCCGCGATCACGATGCCGCCGCCGGCGAGATGGTCGCGCATCAGCCCGACAAACAGCGCCTGGCCGGCCGCATCGAGCGCCGAGGTCGGCTCGTCCAGCAGCCAGACCGGCCGCCGCACCGAGAGTAGGCGCGCGATCGACAGGCGGCGGCGCTGGCCGGCGGAGAGGTAGGCGGCCGGCAGATGCGCGGCGTGATCGAGCGCCACGGCGGCAAGGCATTGCTGCGTGTCCTGCGTGTCGCCGCCGAGGAAGTCGCGCCAGAACGACAGATTTTCGCGCACGCTGAGCGCCGGCTTCAGGGCGTCGCGGTGGCCGAGATAGTGCGCCTGCTCCGGCAAGCTCAACTCGTTATCGCCGCCTTCGAGCGCGACCGATCCTTCGGCCGGGACCAGCAGCCCGGCAATGACGCGGAGCAGCGAGGTCTTGCCCGCGCCGTTCGGCCCGGTGATGGCCAGCGCCTCGCCCGCGGCGGCCGACACATCCAGTCCGGAAAACACCTGCCGGCCGCCGCGCACGCATGTCAGATTTCGTCCCGAGAGCCGCATGGTTGGTCTTGTCACAGCCCTCTGAAATCTTTCGCTACCGCGTGAGAATTTTTGGGTCGCGCAACGCTGTCGCACGCTTGTCGGTGTGGCGGTGCTTCTAGAAAGGTTCTATAAGCCCGGAACTTGATGCAGCACACACAATCGGCGGCCGCAAGCCACCCCGGCCTGTCCTAGCTAGCCAGCGCGCCGCCGGTGTTTAGTTACCCTTTCTGGGTACAAACTAAAAATTGGGATCCCTCGCATGACCTCGCTCGACAGCTTCAAATGCCGCAAGACCTTGAAGGTCGGTGGCAAGACCTACGTCTATTACAGCCTGCCCACGGCAGAGAAGAACGGACTGAAGGGCATTTCGAAGCTGCCATATTCGATGAAGGTTCTGCTCGAGAACCTGCTGCGCAACGAGGACGGCCGCACCGTCAAGAAGGACGACATCGTCGCGGTGTCGAAGTGGCTGAAGAAGCGCCAGCTCGAGCACGAAATCGCCTTCCGCCCGGCGCGCGTCCTGATGCAGGATTTCACCGGCGTCCCGGCCGTGGTCGATCTCGCGGCGATGCGCAACGCGATGCAGAACCTCGGCGGCGATGCCGAGAAGATCAACCCGCTGGTGCCGGTCGACCTCGTCATCGACCACTCTGTGATCGTCAACTTCTTCGGTGACAACAAGGCGTTCGGCAAGAACGTGGTCGAGGAATACAAGCAGAACCAGGAGCGCTACGAGTTCCTGAAGTGGGGCCAGAAGGCGTTCTCGAACTTCTCGGTGGTGCCGCCCGGCACCGGCATCTGCCACCAGGTCAACCTCGAATATCTCGCCCAAACGGTGTGGACCAAGAAGGAGAAGATGACGGTCGGCAAGAAGACCGGCACCTTCGAGGTCGCTTATCCGGACTCGCTGGTCGGCACCGACTCGCACACCACCATGGTCAATGGCCTCGCTGTGCTCGGCTGGGGCGTCGGCGGCATCGAGGCGGAAGCCTGCATGCTCGGCCAGCCGCTGTCGATGCTGCTGCCCGAGGTCGTCGGCTTCAAGCTCAAGGGCCAGCTCAAGGAGGGCGTCACCGCGACCGACCTCGTGCTGACCGTCACCCAGATGCTGCGCAAGCTCGGCGTGGTCGGCAAGTTCGTCGAATTCTTCGGCCCGGGCCTCGACTACCTCTCGGTCGCGGACAAGGCGACCATCGGCAACATGGCGCCGGAATACGGCGCGACCTGCGGCTTCTTCCCGGTCGATGCCGCGACCATCGATTACCTCAAGACCTCCGGCCGCAAGGCCGATCGCGTCAAGCTGGTGCAGTCCTATGCCAAGGCGCAGGGCCTGTTCCGCACCGCCAAGTCGGCCGATCCGGTCTTCACCACCACGCTGACGCTCGACCTCGCCGACGTCGTGCCGTCGATGGCCGGACCGAAGCGCCCCGAGGGTCGCATCGCGCTGCCGGCGGTCTCGACCGGTTTCGCGACCGCGCTGGTCAACGAGTACAAGAAGCCCGACGGTGAGCAGAAGCGCTTTGCCGTCGAAGGCCGCGACTTCGATCTCGGCCATGGCGACGTCGTGATCGCGGCGATCACCTCCTGCACCAACACCTCGAACCCGAGCGTCTTGATCGGCGCCGGCCTGTTGGCCCGCAAGGCGGCGGCCAAGGGCCTCAAGGCCAAGCCGTGGGTGAAGACCTCGCTGGCGCCGGGCAGCCAGGTGGTGGCGGAATATCTCGCCAATTCCGGCCTGCAGGCCGATCTCGACAAGGTCGGCTTCAACCTGGTCGGCTTCGGCTGCACCACCTGCATCGGCAATTCCGGCCCGCTGCCGGAAGACATCTCGAAGTCGATCAACGAGAACGGCATCGTCGCTGCCGCCGTGCTGTCGGGCAACCGCAACTTCGAAGGCCGCGTCTCGCCCGACGTGCAGGCGAACTACCTCGCCTCGCCGCCGCTGGTGGTGGCGCATGCGATCGCCGGCACCGTGACCAAGGATCTCGCGGTCGAGCCGCTCGGCATCGGCAAGGACGGCAAGCCGGTGTTCCTCAAGGACATCTGGCCGACCGCGAAGGAAATCAACGCCTTCATGAAGCGCTTCGTCACCGCGACGATCTTCAAGAAGAAGTACGCCGACGTGTTCAAGGGCGACACCAACTGGCGCAAGATCAAGACCACGGAAAGCGAGACCTATCGCTGGAACATGAGCTCGACCTATGTGCAGAACCCGCCCTATTTCGAGGGCATGAAGAAGGAGCCCGAGCCGATCACGGACGTGGTCGATGCACGGATCCTCGCGATGTTCGGCGACAAGATCACCACCGACCACATCTCGCCGGCTGGTTCGATCAAGCTGACCTCGCCCGCCGGCAAGTTCCTCAGCGAGCACCAGGTGCGCCCCGCCGACTTCAACCAGTACGGCACGCGCCGCGGCAACCATGAAGTGATGATGCGCGGCACCTTCGCCAACATCCGCATCAAGAACTTCATGCTGAAGGGCGCCGACGGCAATATTCCGGAGGGCGGTCTCACCAAGCACTGGCCTGACGGCGAGCAGATGTCGATCTACGACGCTGCGATGAAGTATCAGGCCGAGGGCGTGCCGCTGGTGGTGTTCGCCGGCGCCGAATACGGCAACGGCTCGTCACGCGACTGGGCGGCCAAGGGCACGCGCCTGCTCGGCGTGCGCGCGGTGATCTGCCAGAGCTTCGAGCGCATCCACCGCTCCAACCTGGTCGGCATGGGCGTGCTTCCGCTCACCTTCCAGGACGGCGCATCGTGGTCGTCGCTCGGTCTGAAGGGCGATGAGAAGGTCACGATCCGCGGGCTGCAGGGCGATCTGAAGCCGCGCCAGACCCTGACCGCCGAAATCGTCTCCAGCGACGGCGGCAAGAAGGACGTCCCGCTGCTCTGCCGCATCGATACGCTGGACGAGCTCGATTACTACCGCAACGGCGGCATTCTGCATTATGTGCTGCGCAAACTCGCGGCTTAAAGGCCCTCCGTTTGAGCATGATCTGCACGGAAAACCGCTTCGCACTTTGCGCTAACGCGGCCCTCCGGGTCCGGATCATGCTCTACGCGGATTTGTGATCGGTGGCTCACCGCTTAGTGAGTAGCGACCAAAAAGAAGGCGGCCTATGACAAAGGCCGCTTTCTGGCGTTTTGGGGCACGCAGTTTTAGGGACAACTTCATGCTCCGTACAATTACGGATGGAAATCATCACGACTGGTTCGCAGTATGACAGCGATGATGGCCTATAATCGCATATCGCAATGGTCCAGCGCCCTCGGTATCTGCGCAATCATCGCGATCATCCGCCCCGCTCACGCCGACCCGCGTGCTGTCGTCGAACTCTTCACCTCGCAGGGCTGCTCGTCCTGTCCACCCGCGGACAAGGTCATCGGTGAGCTTGCGAAGGATCCCAACGTCATCGCGCTGAGCATGCCGATCGATTATTGGGACTATCTCGGCTGGAAGGACACGCTGGCCGATTCCCGTTTCAGCGCGCGTCAGAAAGCCTATTCGCATATGCGCGGCGATCGCGACGTCTACACGCCGCAGGCGGTGATCAACGGCTCCGCGCATGTGATCGGCAGCGACCGCGACAGCATCGAGAGCGCGATCAAGGCCACCGACAACAGCGCCGGCGTGATGTCGGTGCCGGTGACGCTGACGTTGAGCGGCAAGCAGATCAACGTTTCGGTGGCTGCGGCCAAGTCGCCGACGGCGGCGCGCGGCGAGGTCTGGATCTGCTCGATCTCGAAGTCGGTGCCGATCTCGATTGCGCGCGGCGAGAATCGCGGCCGCGAGATCACCTACCACAATGTGGTGCGCAATCTCCTGAAGGTCGGTGACTGGAACGGTTCGTCCGGAAGCTGGACCGTGCCGCTGGAGAACATCACGCGCGACGGCGTCGATGCCGCGGCGGTCTATATCCAGGACGGCAATCGTGAGAAGCCGGGCCCGATGCTCGGCGCGGCGATCACGTCGCTTCGCTAACCGTTAGCACGCAATCGTCGTCAACGGCGTCGTGCAATGCGCGACGTCCGTCGAGCGTCCTTCCAGACATCTTTTGCAACGAAGGTGGTCCGCGCCTTGCGCGTGACGCGATCGCGCCGCGTCGAGCAGTCCCCAAAAACAAAAAGGACCAACTTTCGTTGGCCCAGTGTTGGGATTAACTCCCCTGCGAACAGGCCCGATCCCGACGGCCCCGGGGGGCTGGGGGCTGAGGAATCCGGAACCGAAAGGACCGGGCCAACGCAGGATTTTGTTTTCGCAAGGCAGCAGGGCGGGCGATTGGCGGAAGTGGGGCAGCAATATGATTCCGCTAACGTTCCCGTGAGTCCTTCAGAGATAAGGGATTTTCGGGACAATCGGTCGCGCTCGAAGTGGTTAAGGTTCGGTTGCCTCGCGAATGGGCCCTTGCGGCGCTCTGCGCTTAGCGCAATCATGTCAGCCTCGTGACGATCCCGAACAAGCAGGGACCGGTTTGGGTGTGATCGTTACTGAGATGACAGGAGGCGCTCGATGAGTTTGATCTCGGAGGATACTGATCCGAGCGGGAGCCGCGCCGTGGCGCGTCCCGCCGCGGCGGCCCCTCAGTCCAACCGTGTGACGTTCAATCGACTTGAGCTCAATCGCATTCTCAATCTCTATGGCCGCATGGTCGCCGACGGTGAGTGGCGCGACTATGCGATCGACTTCCTCAAGGACCGCGCGGTGTTCTCGGTGTTTCGCCGCGCGTCCGAAGTGCCGATCTACCGCATCGAGAAGGATCCGCGCCTCGCGCGCAAGCAGGGCATGTACAGCGTGATTTCGGCGACCGGCCTGATCCTGCGCCGCGGCCATGAACTCGAACGCGTGCTGCTGGTGATCGACCGCAAGCTGGCGCTGGTGTAGGCGCGCAGCTTCCACCTCCCCTTGAAAAGGGGAGGTCGCTTTGCTCGCCAGAGCAAAGCGGGTGGGGATCTAATCTCTCCGCGTACAGCGTCGTTTGCGGCTGGACCCCCATCCCGACCTTCCCCCTTTCAGGGGGAAGGAGAAGAGAAATCCGTGGTCCCGGATTGCGCGGAGCCTGTCATCGTTCGCGACCCGTTGGCTCCATCCGGGCTAGCGTCAATCCGCCGGCACGGTCGCCGCGCCTTCGCCGAGCGCGCGCTGCATCATCACGGTGTCGAGCCAGCGGCCGAATTTCAGGCCGACGCTGGGATGGGTTCCGATCATCTGGAAGCCGCATCTGCCGTGCAGTCCGATCGAGCCCGCATTGGCGGAATCGCCGATCACCGCAATCATCTGGCGGAAGCCGGCGGCCTCGCAGTCGGCGATCAGCCGTTCCATCAGCCTGAGACCGATGCCGCGGCGATGGACGGCAGGATCCAGATAGACCGAGTTCTCGACCGTGAAGCGGTAGGCCGGACGCGGCCGGTAGGGGCCGGCATAGGCGTAGCCGGCGACGCGGCCGTCGAGCACGGCGACGAGATAGGGGAAGCCGCCGTCGGCCAGCGCCCGGTAGCGGCGCGTCATCTCGGCGAGGTCGGGCGGGATCAGCTCGAAGGTCGCGGTGCCGAAGCGTACCGCCTGCTCGTAGATCGCCGTGACGGCAGCAAGGTCGGCCTCGGTGGCGGGCCTGATCTCGGGATTGGACTTAAGCTCGGACATGGCGCGACACTATTTTTGCCCCGCGCAAAAGAAAAGCCCCGGCCGCGAGGCCGGGGCTTAACTCGATTGGCTGGCTCGTGCGGCTTAGTCGCGCTGGCCAAGCAGCTGCAGCAGCAGCGTGAACAGGTTGATAAAGTTCAGGTAGAGCGAGAGTGCGCCGGTGATCGCCGCACGCTCTGCCATCACGCCGCCCTGCGAGGCGTAGCCGTAGATGTAGTCGTTCTTCAGCCGCTGGGTGTCCCAGGCGGTGAGACCGGCGAACACCAGCACGCCGACAACAGACACGATGAACTGCAGCGCCGTGCTCGCCAGGAACAGGTTGACCAGGCTCGCGATGATGATGCCGATCAGGCCCATGAACAGGAACGAGCCCATGCCGCTCATGTCACGCTTGGTGGTGTAGCCGTAGAGGCTGAGCGCACCGAACGTTGCCGCGGTGATGAAGAACACGCGCACGATCGAGGTGTGCGTATAGATCAGGAAGATCGACGACAGCGACAGGCCCATCAGCGCCGAGAACACCCAAAACAGGAGCTGGGCGGTCGCCGGCTGCAGGCGGTTGATGCCGGCCGAGATGACGAACACCATCACCAGAGGGGCGAGGATGAACAGCCACTTCAGCGGGCTCACGAACATCGCGTAGCCGAACTGCGTCAGCGGCACCTTGCCGAAGTGCGCGACGGCCGAAGCCGGATCCGCCACCGCGGCCATGTAGACGCCGAGCGCGGCGAGGCCGGTGATGGCGAGGCCGATGCTCATGTAGTTGTAGATGCGCAGCATGTAGGCGCGCAGACCCGCGTCGACGGCCACAGTGTCAATGCGTCCGGCGGCCCGGCCGAATGGAGAAGTGTAATTGCGGTCTAGGTCCGACATGGTCGAATTCCCGTGGTTGGTCCCGGTGGAGCGCAAGGTATTTGCGGCGCCGGTGTAAATCTATCTCAGATGGCGTGACTTGAGGAACATTAATTCCGCGTCATCATAGCGGCCATCCGACCCGCTTGGTATGTGGGAAATTAGCACAGCCGACGCAAGCTTCCACGCGCGGCTGAATGTCGCTCTAACCCGGCGTATATAGGCAAAAGCGGCGTTAACGCCGCTACATAATGTCACAAATTGCGCAGCACCGAGGCCGGCTTCTGGTTCAGCGCCAGCAGTGTTCCGGCCAGTCCTAACCCGACCGTGACGATGAGGGCGGCGACCACGACCAGCGCGGCGCTGCCGGCCTGCCAGATGAAGCTCAGCGTCATCAGCCGCGTCACGATCATCCAGGCCGCAACCGAGCCCGCGATCACGCCGAACACGGCGGTTGCAAGGCCGATCATCAGGTACTCCAGCGCATAGGCGCCGAGCAGCCGGACCCGCGTGGCGCCCAGCGTCTTGAGGATCACGGCGTCGTAGACGCGGTGGCGGTGACCGGCGGCGAGCGCGCCGCCGAGCACCAGGATCGCCGAGATCAGCGTAACCGCGCTGGCGCCGCGAATCGCCAGCACGAGGTTGCTGACGACACTGCCGACCGTTTCCAGCGCCTCGCGGACCCGCACGCTCGTCACCATCGGGAAGGCATCGGCGACCTGCTTGATGATGCGCGCGTCATCGGCGGCGGTCGGATTCACCTCAGTCAGGGTCGCGACATGGCTGTGCGGCGCGCCCTTGAACGCATTCGGCGAGAACACCAGCACGAAATTGATGCCGAGTCCCTGCCAGTCGATGTTGCGCAGATTGGCGATCTTCGCCGGAACGTCGCGGCCGAGCACGTTGACGACGACCTCGTCGCCGATCTTTAAGGAAAGGCCGTCGGCGATCTTCTTCTCCATCGAGACCAGCGGCGGCCCGCTGTAGTCCGGTCCCCACCATTCGCCCTCGACGATCTTGGAGCCCTTCGGAACCTCGCCGGTGTAGGTCAGGCCGCGGTCGCTCTGCAGCACCCATTCCGAATCGACGGATGGCTTGAGCTGGTCGGCCTTGACGCCGCGGGCGGCGACGATGCGCCCGCGCAGCATCGGCACGTCCTCGACGGTCGCGTCAGGGGCGATCTGCTTCAGATAGGCGCCGAAGTGATCGGCTTCGGTGGAGGGGATGTCGATGAAGAAGAACGACGGCGCCCGCTCCGGCAGCGCGGCGAGGAACTGGCGGCGCAGATTGCCGTCGATCTGGGTGATGGTGACCAGCACGGCGAGCCCGAGCCCGAGCGACAGCACGACCGACGGCGTCAGCGCGCCCGGCCGGTGGATGTTGGCGATCGCCAGCCGCAGCATGGTCATGCGGCTGCGCGGCAACCGCCGCGCCACCGCCATCAGGAGTTCGGCGATCCCCCGTAGCAGCAGGAACACCGCGATCGAGGAGGCGACGAAAACCGAGGCGACCCGCTTGTCGTAGGCGAGCCCGATCGCCACGCCAATCAGCAGCACGATCACCACGGCCATCAGCGCGAGATAGCTCCAGCGCGGCCGGTGCCATTCGCTGGTGATGGTCTCACGGAACAGCGCCGCCACCGGCACGTCGTGCACGCGGCCGAGCGGCCACAGTCCGAAGGCCAGCGCGGTGAGCTGGCCGTAGATGAAGGACAACGCAAGCTCGTCGGGGTGCACCGTCGGCACCACCGGCAGCGGCAGCACCTTGCCGAACAGGCCGACGACGACGAACGGCAGCGCGGCGCCGAGCGCGAGCCCGATCACCGAGCCGATGCCGGCCAGCACCACAACTTGCGTGAGGTAGATCGTGAAGACGTCGCGCCCGGTGGCGCCGAGTGCCTTGAAGGAAGCGATGACGTCGCGGCGGCGGTCGATATGGCTCTTCACCGCGTTGGCGACGCCGACACCGCCGACCAGGAGCGCGGCGAGGCCGACCAGGGTCAGGAACTGGGTGAAGCGGTTGATGGTGCGTTCGAGCTGCGGCGAGGCGTTGCTGCGGCTGCGGACTTCCCAGCCGGCCTGCGGCGCCGCGCTGCGCGCGCCGTCGATCAGCGCCGTGGTGGCGCGTTCGTCATTGGCGCCGTCAGGCAGCTTCACCCGATAGATCCAGCGCACCAGGCTGCCCGGCTGCAGCAGGTCGGTGGCGCGCAGGCTGGCTTCGCTGACCAGGAAGCGCGGGCCGAGGCCGACGCCGCCGGCGAGCTTGTCCGGCTCCGACACCACGACGCTGCGGATCTGATAGGTCGCGCTGCCGATGTTGACGCGGTCGCCGAGCTTCAGATCGAGCCGCGCCAGCAAGGTCGAATCGACCGCGGCGCCATAGGCGCCGTCGCGCTCGGCGAGCAGATCGGCGAGCGGCATTTTCGGCTCGAGCGTCAGCTCGCCGAGCATCGGATAGTTGCCGTCGACCGCCTTGAGCTCGACCAGCGCCAGCTTGCCGTCGCCGCTGCGGGTCATCGCGCGCAGCGTGGCCGCGACCGAGACCTCGCCGCGGGTGCGCAGATAGGCGACCTCCTCGGGCTTGGCCTCGCGCTGGATCAGCGAGAAGGCGACGTCGCCGCCGAGCAGGGTGCGGCCTTCGCGCGACAGGCCGTCGCCGAGGCTCGCGGCGACCGAGCCGACGCCGGCGATCGCCATCACGCCGAGCGCGATGCAGGCGATGAACACGTAGAAGCCGCGCAGGCCGCCGCGCAATTCGCGCAGCGCGTAACGGAAGGCAAGCGACGACGCGCGGCCCTGCACCGCGACTTCGGACGCGATGCTCATGTCGCGGATGATCCGTCGATGCGGCCGGAGCGCAGCCGCACCACGCGATCGCAGCGCTGCGCGAGCGCGAGATCGTGCGTCACCAGCACCAGCGTCATGCCGCGCTCGGCGTGCTTGGTGAACAGCAAATCGACGATCTGCTTGCCGGTCGATTCGTCGAGATTTCCGGTCGGCTCGTCGGCGACCAGGATCGCGGGATCGGGCGCCAGCGCGCGCGCGATCGCCACGCGCTGCTGCTCGCCGCCGGAGAGTTGCGTCGGATAATGATGCAGCCGCTCGCCGAGACCGACCGATTGCAGCTCCTGCGCGGCGCGCTCCGCGGCATCCGCATTGCCGGCGAGTTCGAGCGGCACCGCGACGTTCTCCAGCGCCGTCATGGTCGGGATCAAATGGAACGACTGGAAGACGATGCCGACCTGGCGGCCGCGGAAACGCGCCAGCGCATCTTCATCGAGGGCATTGAACGAGGTGCCGCTCACGACCACCTCTCCGCTGTCAGGACGTTCCAGCCCCGCCATCACCATCAGCAAGGTCGACTTGCCCGAACCTGACGGGCCGATCAGGCCGATGGCCTCACCCGCTGCCACACGAAGGCTGATATCTTTGAGGATATGGACCCGTGCGGCGCCGGTGCCGAGCGACAGGTTGACGTTCTTGACAGAGATCGTGTCCGGCTCGACGCCGGTCAATGAAGGGGATTCGATGAGGCTGTCCATGGTTTGGTCATATGGCACTTCCGCGGTTGCGGTCGAGGGCCGGTTGCGAATCTTCGTGCACATACTCGTGTTGCTTATGGGCCTGATGACGGCGGCAAATGCGCAGACGGCGGACCCGGCGAAGCCGATCAAAATGGTCGTTCTGGGCGATTCCTTGAGCGCCGGTTTCGGCCTCCCGGCCGGCGCGGCGTTCCCGGTCCGTCTCCAAAAAGCCTTGGAAGCCAAGGGGATAAAGGTCGACATGATCAATGCCGGGGTGTCCGGCGACACTTCCTCGGGCGGCCGCGAGCGGCTCGACTGGTCGGTGCCCGATGGAACCAGTGTGGTGATTCTCGAACTCGGCGCCAACGATGCCCTGCGCGGCACCGATCCCGCGGTGACCCGCGCCGCGCTGTCCGACATCATCACAAAGTTGAAGGCGCGCAACATCGCGGTGCTCTTGTGCGGCATGCTAGCGCCGCCGAATTATGGCACTGAGTATGCGGCGAAGTTCAACGCGATCTATCCCGATCTCGCAAAGGCCTTCGGCGTGCCGCTGTACCCGTTCTTTCTCGATGGCGTTGCCGCCGATGCCAAGCTCAACCAGGCCGACGGCATGCATCCGACTGCGGAGGGCGTCGATATCGTTGTGAAAAATATCCTGCCTACGGTGGAGGCACTGCTCGGATCATTATCTGCGCAGCGTGGCTGAAAAGCAGAAGGCGGGCTGGTGGATTAACCGGAGCTTTACGAGCTGTTAACGCGTTATGCTTCGCAGAGTCATATAACTCGGGTACAAAAGAGACGTCGGTGATTCGTCACCGGGGTGTGTTCGACGGCGCGGGCTCC
This sequence comes from Bradyrhizobium ivorense, assembly GCF_900696085.1. Lineage (GTDB taxonomy): Bacteria > Pseudomonadota > Alphaproteobacteria > Rhizobiales > Xanthobacteraceae > Bradyrhizobium > Bradyrhizobium ivorense. The sequence continues at coordinate 369,115 of NZ_CAADFC020000004.1, read as the reverse complement.
CAAAACTCGCGCCACTGCATCGAGGATTATTGCGATGCCGCGTCTGTTCACTGGACTGGAAATTCCGGCCGATATCGGTCAGACCCTCTCCAATTTGCGTGGCGGCCTTCCCGGCGCACGCTGGATCGATCCCGAAAATTATCACGTCACCTTGCGCTTCATCGGCGATATCGACGGCCTCTGGGCCAACGAGATCGCGTCGATGCTGTTTCGGGTGAACCGCAAACCGTTCGAGGTCAAGCTCAAGGGCCTCTCGAGCTTCGGCGGACGCAAGCCACGCGCCGTGGTTGCCTCCGTCGAGCCGAGCCGGCCGCTGATCGAGCTGCAGGCCGAGCTCGAGCGGATGATGCAGCGGATGGGGCTCGATCCCGAGGGGCGAAAGTTCACGCCGCATGTCACGCTCGCGCGTCTGCATGACGCATCGAGCCAGGACGTCGCGGATTATCTGTCGGTGCGCGGCTACTTCCCGAGCCGCAGCTTCATGGCAGACCGCTTCGTGCTGTACTCGTCGCGCGCGTCGACCGGCGGCGGACCCTACGTGGTCGAGGATGCCTACGCGCTCTGCGCGTAGGGCTTGATCCAGGCCGCGGTGTTCTGTGCGGCCGGCTCGTCCGGTCGGCCGTGGCATGCAAGGCGTGCGCTTGCATGGCTATCGCCCCAATTCACGGCTTGCATTTTCCCGCGCAGTAGGGCCGTAAGGTGGGCCGATGCAGTCCACCTCGCCCGCTTCTTTCCTCGAACACTACAACACCCTGGTCGCCTCCGGCGCGATCGAGGCCGATCCAGCGCAGGCGCGCGCCGCCGAGGCGTTCGGCGCGCTCGACGAGCGGCTCTCGTACTACAAGCCGCAGCGCAAGCAGGGCCTGTTCGGCCGGCTGTTCGGCGGCGACAAGGACGACAAGCCGCGCGGGCTCTATGTCCATGGCGAGGTCGGCCGCGGCAAGACCATGCTGATGGACCTGTTCTTCCAGCAGAGCCCGGTCGAGCACAAGCGCCGCGCGCATTTCCACGAATTCATGGCCGAGGCGCATGAGCGCATCTACGGCTATCGCCAGCAGATCGCGCGCGGCGAGATCGCAGATGGCGACGTGATCGCGCTCACCGCGCAGGCGATCTTCGACGAAGCCTGGCTGCTCTGCTTCGACGAATTCCACGTCACCGACATCGCGGATGCGATGATCCTCGGACGTCTGTTCGCAAAGCTGTTCGAGCTCGGCACCGTGGTGGTCGCGACCTCGAACGTCGCGCCCGACGATCTCTACAAGGGCGGCCTCAACCGTGCGCTGTTCCTGCCGTTCATCGCGCAGATCGCCGAGCACATGGACGTGCTGCGGCTCGATGCGCGCACCGATTTCCGGCTGGAAAAACTGTTCGGCGTGAAGATGTGGCTGGTGCCCGATGATGCCGCCGCCGGCGCCGCGCTCGATGCGGCCTGGCGCAAGATGACCGGCAATGCGCCGTGCAAGCCGCGTGACATCACGATCAAGGGGCGGGTGCTGCACGTGCCGTGCGCGGCGCACGGCGTCGCGCGCTTCAGCTTCGCCGAGCTCTGCGAGCAGCCGCTGGCCGCGTCCGACTATCTCAGGCTCGCGCACGACTATCACACGCTGCTGGTCGACCACATTCCGGTGATGGATTACGCCGAGCGCAACGCCGCCAAGCGCTTCATCTCGCTGATCGACACGCTCTATGACAATGCCGTGAAGCTGATGGCCTCCGCGGAGGCCGACCCGGTGTCGCTGTACCTTGCCGACGACGGCAATGAGGCGATGGAGTTCAAGCGCACCGCCTCGCGCCTGATCGAGATGAGCTCGGAATCCTATTTGGCGCTGCCGCACGGCCGAAAGGATTCCTCGGCAAGCGGCGCGTCGACCGGCCTGGTCGAAACCTGATTTCAGCCTTCAATTCGGCCTTGCGTGCCGCCCGGTTCGGAGCAATTTTTCGTGCGTCCAGGGCTGATGTCGCTGGCATGCCTGATCGAATTCGAGGCAGGGCGGCCAATCGGCAGGCCTCGACTTGCGGCCCGCGACTTGAATGGATCATTCGAAAGGGATAACCACCCTTGCAACCGACTTCCCTCCCTCCTGCATCCAGATCGAAGGACTGATTTCCCATGGCACGCGACAAGATTGCACTGATTGGCTCCGGACAGATCGGCGGAACGCTGGCGCACCTCGTCGGCCTCAAGGAATTGGGAGACGTCGTGCTGTTCGACATTGCCGAGGGCGTGCCGCAGGGCAAGGCGCTCGACATTGCGCAGTCGTCGCCGGTCGACGGCTTCGATTCCAATCTGGTCGGCGCCAATTCCTATGAAGCGCTCGACGGCGCCAAGGTCTGCATCGTCACCGCCGGCGTGCCGCGCAAGCCCGGCATGAGCCGCGACGATCTGCTCTCGATCAACCTCAAGGTCATGGAGCAGGTCGGCGCCGGCATCAAGAAGTACGCGCCCGACGCCTTCGTCATCTGCATCACCAACCCGCTCGACGCGATGGTGTGGGCGCTGCAGAAGGCCTCGGGCCTGCCGCACAAGAAGGTGGTCGGCATGGCCGGCGTGCTCGACTCCGCGCGCTTCCGCTATTTCCTCGCCGACGAGTTCAACGTCTCCGTCGAAGACGTCACTGCCTTCGTGCTCGGCGGCCACGGCGACACCATGGTGCCGCTGACCCGCTATTCCGCCGTCGCCGGCATCCCGCTGCCCGACCTCGTCAAGATGGGCTGGACCTCGCAGGCGCGCGTCGACGAGATCGTCGATCGCACCCGCAACGGCGGCGCCGAGATCGTCAACCTGCTGAAGACCGGCTCGGCGTTCTACGCGCCGGCGGCCTCCGCGATTCAGATGGCCGAGAGCTACCTGAAGGACAAGAAGCGCGTGCTGCCCTGCGCCGCCTATCTCAACGGCGAATACGGCGTGAAGGACATGTATGTCGGCGTCCCGGTCGTGATCGGCTCCAAGGGTGTCGAGCGCGTGGTCGAGATCGAGCTCGCCGGCAAGGACCGCGAAGCCTTCGACAAGTCGGTCGGCGCGGTGCAGGGCCTGGTCGACGCCTGCAAGAAGATCGCGCCCGATCTGCTCGGCAAGTAATTTGGCTTGGCAATGACCCGATAGGCGATTCCGATCGCCTGTCGGGTGCAACGTAATGAAATTCTGGCGGATTTTATGCTTGCACGGGCGTTGGTATATGGTATGCCAAGCCCAAGGCTGACTTGAAAGTTCGCCGCACGAGGGTTTGGGAGCGTCTTTCCATGAATATCCATGAATACCAGGCCAAGGCACTGCTGCATGAATTCGGCGTGCCGATCTCGCGCGGCGTCGCTGTGCTGAAGGCCGAGGAGGCCGATGCGGCGGCCAGGCAGCTCCCGGGCCCGATCTGGGTGGTGAAGAGCCAGATCCACGCCGGCGGCCGCGGCAAGGGCAAGTTCAAGGAAGCCTCCGCCGGCGACAAGGGCGGCGTCCGCATCGCCAAGTCGGTCGGCGAGGTCGGCGAATACGCCAAGCAGATGCTCGGCGCGACGCTGGTCACGGTGCAGACCGGGCCGCACGGCAAGCAGGTCAACCGCCTCTACATCGAGGAGGGCTCCGACATCGACAAGGAGTTTTATCTCTCGATCCTGGTCAACCGCGAGACCTCCGAAATCTCCTTCGTGGTGTCGACCGAAGGCGGCGTCAACATCGAGGACGTCGCCCACAACACGCCTGAAAAGATCGTCTCGTTTTCGGTCGATCCCGCGACCGGCATCATGCCGCATCACGGCCGCACCGTCGCCCAGGCGCTGAAGCTCACCGGCGATCTCGCCAAGCAGGCCGAGAAGCTCACTGGCCAGCTCTATGCCGCCTTCGCCGCCAAGGACATGGCGATGCTGGAGATCAACCCGCTGGTCGTCACCAAGCAGGGCCAGCTCCGCGTGCTCGACGCCAAGGTGTCGTTCGATGGCAACGCGCTGTACCGCCATCCCGACGTGATGGCGCTGCGCGACGAGACCGAGGAAGACGCCAAGGAGATCGAGGCCTCGAAGTTCGACCTCAATTATGTCGCGCTCGACGGCAACATCGGCTGCATGGTCAACGGCGCCGGCCTCGCCATGGCGACCATGGACATCATCAAGCTCTACGGCATGTCGCCGGCCAACTTCCTCGACGTCGGCGGCGGCGCCAGCAAGGAGAAGGTCGCGGCCGCGTTCAAGATCATCACTGCCGATCCGAACGTGAAGGGCATCCTGGTCAACATCTTCGGCGGCATCATGAAGTGCGACGTGATCGCCGAGGGCGTGGTCGCCGCCGTCAAGGAAGTCGGCCTCAAGGTGCCGCTGGTGGTGCGCCTCGAAGGCACCAATGTCGAGCAGGGCAAGAAGATCATCCGCGAAAGCGGCCTCAACGTCGTCCCCGCCGACAATCTCGATGACGCAGCCCAGAAGATCGTGAACGCCGTCAAGGGAGGCTAACGATGGCCGATCATCTCGACGCCCCGCTACCCTTGGAAGAGCACCGCAAGCTTGCGCTGTTCGCAGGCGAGTGGAACGGCGAAGAGATGGTGTTTCCGTCGCGCTGGACCGCGGGCGGTCCGGCGACCTCGCATGTGGTGGCGCGGATCGCGCTCAACGGCTTCTACCTGATCCAGGACACGGTGCAGAGCCGCGACGGCAAGGAGAGCTTTGCCACCCACGGCGTCTTCACCTACGACCGCGAGGACCGGACCTACAAATTGTTCTGGCACGATTCGCTCGGCTACTACCCGCCGTCGCCGGCCTCGGGCGGCTGGGTCAACAAATCGCTGATCCTGGTGCGCGGCTCGCTGCGCGGCAACGCCCGCCACGTCTACGAGGTCGTCGACGACAATACCTACAACATGAAGATCCAGTTTTCGCCCGACGCGGAAGGGTGGGCCGACGTGCTCACCGGCGTGTACCGGCGTATCCATTAGAGCATGATCCGGAAAAGTGGTCCCCGGTTTTCCGATAAGATCATGCTCAAACCATAGAGTCCCTTCTCGTCTCGCGAAAGCATCTCGAACCATGTCCATTCTGATCGACAAGAACACCAAGGTCATCTGCCAGGGCTTCACCGGCAAGAACGGCACGTTCCATTCGGAAGCGGCGATCGCTTACGGCACCAAGATGGTCGGCGGCGTGGCGCCGGGCAAAGGCGGCTCGACCCATCTCAACCTGCCGGTGTTCGACACCGTTGCCGAGGCGCGCGCCAGGACCGGCGCCGACGCCAGCGTGGTCTACGTGCCGCCGCCGGGCGCGGCGGACGCGATCTGCGAGGCGATCGATGCCGAAATCCCGCTGATCGTCTGCATCACCGAGGGCATCCCGGTGCTCGACATGGTGCGGGTGAAGCGCTCGCTGTCGGGCTCGAAGTCGCGGCTGATCGGGCCGAACTGCCCGGGCGTGATGACCGCCGGCGAGTGCAAGATCGGCATCATGCCGGCCAACATCTTCAAGCCGGGCTCGGTCGGCATCGTCTCCCGCTCCGGCACGCTGACCTATGAGGCGGTGTTCCAGACCAGCCAGGAAGGCCTCGGCCAGACCACCGCGGTCGGCATCGGCGGCGACCCGGTCAAGGGCACCGAGTTCATCGACGTGCTGGAAATGTTCCTGGCCGACGACAACACCAAGTCGATCGTGATGATCGGCGAGATCGGCGGCTCGGCCGAGGAAGACGCCGCCCAGTTCCTCAAGGACGAGGCCAAGCGCGGCCGCAAGAAGCCGATGGTTGGCTTCATCGCCGGTGTCACCGCACCTCCCGGCCGCCGCATGGGTCATGCCGGCGCCATCATCTCCGGCGGCAAGGGCGATGCGGGCTCCAAGACCGCGGCGATGGAAGCCGCCGGCATCAGGGTGTCGCCGTCGCCGGCGCGGCTCGGGCACACCCTGGCCGAAATGCTGAAGTAACGTCGCGACAGCAATTTTATCCGCTATCCCGCGCTCCCTGGTGGTTCAAATCGCCAGGGAGCGTATCTTTTTGTCCTGCGTTATCCGCACGGCGGGCGCTTCAATATGTTTTGAAAGTCCGTTCATTTTTTGGTTCTTTTAGGCGCGAATATCCGACTTAAATAGGCTAAAGGATATCCATTCAGCTGGTCCTTCGGACTGGTCTTGCGCCGTCTGCCACGCGCCAACCAAAAATCACCAGGACTTCCATATGTCTCGCCAAGACGCGAACGCCGCTTTTGCCCTCTCTTCGTTCCTCCAGGGCACCAACGCCGCCTATATCGACGACCTCTATGCGCGTTATGAGCAGGATCCGTCGTCCGTCGACGCCGAATGGCAGGATTTCTTCAAGAGCCTGAAGGACGCGCCTGGCGACGTCCGGAAGAACGCCGACGGCGCCTCCTGGGGCCGCGACAACTGGCCGCTCACCCCGCGCGACGACCTGACCTCCGCGCTCGACGGCAACTGGGCCCAGGTCGAGAAGGCGGTCAGCACCAAGATCGCAGCCAAAGCGCAGGCCAGGGGCGCCGAACTGTCCGACGCCGACGTCCACCAGGCCACCCGCGATTCGGTTCGCGCCCTAATGCTGATCCGCGCCTACCGCATGCGCGGCCATTTCCACGCCAAGCTCGATCCGCTCGGCATCGAGGCGCCGCGCGATCGCGAGGAGCTCGATCCGCGCTCCTACGGCTTCACCGAGGCCGATTTCGACCGCAAGATCTTCCTCGATCACGTGCTCAGCCTCGAATACGGCACGCTGCGCGAGATCGTGCAGATCTGCGAGCGCACCTACTGCCAGACGCTCGGCGTCGAATTCATGCACATCTCCAATGCCGCGCAGAAGGCCTGGATCCAGGAGCGCATCGAGGGTCCGGACAAGGAGATCAGCTTCACCCCCGAGGGGCGCCGCGCCATCCTCAACAAGCTGGTCGAGGCGGAAGGCTTCGAGAAGTTCTGCGACACCAAGTTCACCGGCACCAAGCGCTTCGGCCTCGACGGCGCCGAGTCGCTGATCCCCGCGCTGGAGCAGATCATCAAGCGCGGCGGCAATCTCGGCGTGAAGGAGATCGTGGTCGGCATGCCGCATCGCGGCCGCCTCAACGTGCTGACCCAGGTGATGGCCAAGCCGCACCGCGCGCTGTTCCATGAGTTCAAGGGCGGCTCGGCCAATCCGGACGCGGTCGAAGGCTCCGGCGACGTCAAGTATCACCTCGGCGCCTCCTCGGACCGCGAGTTCGACGGCAACAAGATCCATCTGTCGCTGACCGCCAACCCGTCGCATCTCGAGATCGTCGATCCCGTCGTGCTCGGCAAGGTGCGCGCCAAGCAGGACCAGCATGGCGATCCGCCGGATCAGCGCATCTCGGTGCTGCCGCTCTTGATGCACGGCGACGCCGCCTTCGCCGGCCAGGGCGTGGTCGCGGAATGCTTCAGCCTGTCGGACCTCAAGGGCTACCGCACCGGCGGTTCGCTGCACTTCATCGTCAACAACCAGATCGGCTTCACCACCTATCCGCGCTACTCGCGCTCCTCGCCCTATCCGTCCGACGTCGCGAAGATGATCGACGCGCCGATCTTCCACGTGAACGGCGACGATCCGGAGGCGGTGGTGTTCGCGGCCAAGGTCGCGATCGAGTTCCGGCAGAAATTCCACAAGCCGGTCGTCATCGACATGTTCTGCTATCGCCGCCACGGCCATAACGAGGGCGACGAGCCGGCATTCACCCAGCCGGTGATGTACAAGCGCATCGCCTCGCATCCGTCGACGCTGGAGATCTACGCCAAGCGGCTGATCACCGAGGGCGTGATCACCGAAGGCGAGGTCGACAAGGCCAAGGCCGACTGGCGCGCGCGGCTCGATGCCGAGTTCGAGGCCGGCGCCGGCTACAAGCCGAACAAGGCCGACTGGCTCGACGGCAAGTGGGCCGGCTTCAAGATCGCCGACCAGGAGGAGGACGCCCGCCGCGGCGTCACCGGCGTCGACGTCGCCAAGCTGAGGGAGATCGGCCGCAAGATCACCAAGGTGCCGGACGGCTTCCACGTCCACCGCACCATCCAGCGCTTCCTCGACAATCGCGCCAAGGCGATCGACTCCGGCGTCGGCATCGACTGGGCGACCGGCGAGGCGCTGGCGTTCTGCACGCTGCTGCAGGAAGGCCACCACGTGCGGCTGTCCGGCCAGGACTCCGAGCGCGGCACCTTCTCGCAGCGCCATTCGGTGCTGATCGACCAGGAAGACGAGAGCCGCTACACGCCGTTCAACCATCTCGGCGGCAACGACACCGGCCACTACGAAGTCATCAACTCGCTGCTCTCGGAGGAGGCGGTGCTCGGCTTCGAATACGGCTACTCGCTGGCCGAGCCGAATGCGCTGGCGATGTGGGAAGCCCAGTTCGGCGACTTCGCCAATGGCGCCCAGGTGCTGTTCGACCAGTTCATCTCCTCGGGCGAGCGCAAATGGCTGCGCATGTCGGGCCTCGTTTGCCTGCTGCCGCATGGCTATGAGGGTCAGGGGCCGGAGCACTCCTCGGCGCGGCTCGAGCGCTATCTGCAGCTCTGCGCCGAAGACAACATGCAGGTGGTGTATCCGACCACCCCGGCCAACTACTTCCACGTGCTGCGGCGGCAGCTGCATCGCGAGATCCGCAAGCCGCTGATCATGATGACGCCGAAGTCGCTGCTGCGCCACAAGCGGGCGGTGTCGCGGCTCGACGAGCTCGGCGAGGGCCAGACCTTCCACCGCATCCTGTACGATGACGCCCAGATGCTGCCGAACGAGGCGATCAAGCTCAAGCCGGACGACAAGATCCGTCGCGTCGTGCTGTGCGCGGGCAAGGTCTATTACGATCTCTACGAGGAGCGCGAGAAGCGCGGCATCGACGACATCTATTTGATGCGCGTCGAGCAGCTCTATCCGGTGCCGCTGAAGGCGCTGGTGCAGGAGCTCGGCCGCTTCAAGGGCGCCGAGATCGTCTGGTGCCAGGAAGAGCCGCGCAACATGGGCGGCTGGCACTTCATCGAGCCCTATCTCGAATGGGTGCTGAACCAGATCCATGCGCCGAACAAGCGTCCGCGCTACGCCGGCCGTCCGGCCGCCGCGGCCACCGCCACCGGCCTGATGTCGAAACATCTGGCGCAGCTCAAGGCGCTGCTCGACGACGCACTGAACTAACCACCTTCACCACCACCATGCCCCGCCTTGTGCGCAATTGCGCACTGGAGCGGGGCATCCGGTATCCCGGGTCATCCAGCTACGTCGCTGTCGTCACGGAGTACCGGATCGTCCGCTTCGGCGGGCGGTGGCCGTACCAAGTTTCATGACCGCAGGGTTGATCTGAGGAAAAGACCATGACTGAAATTCGCGTTCCAACACTCGGGGAATCCGTGACCGAGGCCACCATCGGCCGCTGGTTCAAGAAGGCGGGTGATGCCGTCGCGGTGGACGAGCCGTTGGTGGAGTTGGAGACCGACAAGGTCACGATCGAGGTGCCGGCGCCGTCCGCCGGCACGCTCGGCGAGATCATCGCCAAGGATGGCGAGACGGTCGCCGTCGGCGCGCTGCTCGGCCAGATCAATGATGGCGCGGCTCCGGCGAAGCCTGCCGCCGCCGCTCCGGCTGCCAAGGCTGCGGCGCCCGCCGCGGCGGCGCCGGCCGCCGCCCCCGCGCCGGCTCCTGCTGCGCCGAAGGCGCCGCCGGCTGATGCCCCGCTCGCTCCGTCGGTGCGAAAACTGTCCGCCGAAAGCGGCGTCGATGCCACCACCGTGCCCGGCTCGGGCAAGGACGGCCGCGTCACCAAGGGCGACATGCTGGCCGCGATCGAGAAGGCCGCTTCGGCGCCGACCCCGGTCAATCAGCCGGCCGCCGCGGTGCAGGTCCGCGCCCCGTCGCCGGCCGACGATGCCGCGCGCGAGGAGCGCGTGAAGATGACGCGGCTGCGCCAGACCATCGCGCGGCGCCTGAAGGACGTGCAGAACACCGCCGCGATGCTGACGACCTTCAACGAGGTCGACATGACCGAGGTGATGAAGCTGCGCGCCCAGTACAAGGACGTGTTCGAGAAGAAGCACGGCGCCAAGCTCGGCTTCATGGGCTTCTTCACCAAGGCCGTCGTTCAGGGCTTGAAGGACATTCCCGCCGTCAACGCCGAGATCGACGGCAGCGACCTGATCTACAAGAACTACTACCACATCGGCGTCGCGGTCGGCACCGACCGCGGCCTGGTGGTGCCTGTGGTGCGCGACTGCGACCACAAGTCGATCTCCGACATCGAGAAGTCGATCGCCGACTACGGCCGCCGGGCCCGCGATGGCCAGCTCAAGATCGACGAGATGCAGGGCGGCACCTTCACCATCACCAATGGCGGCATCTACGGCTCGCTGATGTCGACGCCGATCCTCAACGCGCCGCAGTCCGGCATCCTGGGCATGCACAAGATCCAGGAGCGGCCGATGGTGGTCGGCGGCAAGATCGAGGTCCGCCCGATGATGTATCTGGCGTTGTCCTACGATCACCGCGTGATCGACGGCAAGGAAGCAGTGACCTTCCTGGTGCGCGTCAAGGAGAGCCTGGAGGATCCGGCCCGCCTGGTGCTGGACCTGTAAGAAGGCCATTCGCGCGCGGCGCTCGACCCGATCGGGCGCCGCAATCGTTTTGGCCGCGTATCTTTGGGGATCAATGTGACGGATAAGGTTGTCATCATCACCGGCGGCAGCCGCGGCATCGGCCGCGCCACCGCCCTCGCTGCCGCGGCGCGCGGCTATCGTGTTGTGGTCGGCTATGCCAGCAACAAGAAGGCGGCCGACGAGGTCGTCGCCCAGATCGCGGCGAGCAACGGCAAGGCGATCGCGGTGAAATGCGATGTCGCCGAGGAAGGCGATATCCTCGACCTGTTCAAGGCGGCCGACAAGTTCGGCACGCTCGGGGCGCTGGTCAACAATGGCGGCATTGTCGGCACCAGCGGCGTGCGCGTCGACGAGATGTCGGCCGAGCGCATCCGGCGGGTGATGGCGGTCAACGTCACCGGCTCGATCCTCTGCGCCCGCGAAGCGGTGAAGCGGATGTCGACCAAGCATGGCGGTCAGGGCGGTGTGATCGTCAACCTCTCCTCGGTCGCGGCCAGGCTCGGCGCGCCCAACACCTATGTCGATTATGCCGCCTCCAAGGGCGCAATCGATTCGTTCACCGTCGGCCTCGGCCATGAAGTCGCGGCCGAAGGCATTCGCGTCGCCGGCATCCGGCCGGGGCTGATCGACACCGAAATCCATGCCGCGGGCGGCGAGCCCGATCGCGCGCACCGGCTTGCCCATATGGTGCCGATGAAGCGCGTCGGCACTGCGGATGAGATTGCAAATGCCATCGTCTGGCTGATGTCGGACGAGGCCTCCTATGTCACCAGCACGATCCTCGACGTGTCGGGCGGTCGCTAACAGTCAAAGAGTTACAGGACCTCAATCATGGCTTCTTACGATCTTGTCGTCATCGGCACCGGCCCTGGCGGCTATGTCTGCGCGATCCGCGCGGCGCAACTCGGCATGAAGGTCGCCGTCGTCGAGAAGAACGCGACGCTCGGCGGCACCTGCCTCAATGTCGGCTGCATGCCCTCGAAGGCGCTGCTGCACGCCTCCGAGATGTTCGAGGAAGCTGCGCATTCCTTCGCCAAGATGGGCGTCAGCGTCTCGGCGCCGAAGCTCGATCTGCCCGCGATGATGAACTTCAAGCAGCAGGGCATCGACGGCAACGTCAAGGGCGTCGAGTTCCTGATGAAGAAGAACAAGATCGACGTGCTCAAGGGCACCGGCAAGATTCTCGGTGCCGGCAAGGTCGAGGTCTCCGGCGACGGCAAGACCGAGACCGTCGAGACCAGGAACATCGTGATCGCCACCGGCTCCGACATCGCGCGGCTGAAGGGCATCGAGATCGACGAGAAGCGCATCGTGTCGTCGACCGGCGCGCTGTCGCTGGAGAAGGTGCCGTCGAGTCTGTTGATCGTCGGCGCCGGCGTGATCGGGCTCGAGCTCGGCTCGGTCTGGCACCGTCTCGGCGCCAAGGTCACCGTGGTGGAATTCCTCGACCGCATTTTGCCCGGCATGGACGGCGAAGTGGCAAAACAATTCCAGCGCATGCTGGAGAAGCAGGGCTTCACTTTCAAGCTCGGCGCCAAGGTCACCGCGGTCGACACCTCGGGCAAGACGCTGCAGGCCAAGGTCGAGCCGGCGGCGGGCGGCGCGGCGGAGACGATCGAAGCCGACGTCGTGCTCGTCTGCATCGGCCGCGTGCCCTACACCGAGGGCCTTGGGCTGAAGGAAGCCGGTGTCGCGCTCGACAATCGCGGCCGCGTTGAGATTGACGCGCACTTCTCGACCAACGTGAAGGGCATCTACGCGATCGGCGACGTCGTCGCCGGACCGATGCTCGCGCACAAGGCGGAAGACGAAGGCGTCGCCTGCGCGGAGATCATCGCGGGGCAGGCGGGCCATGTGAACTACGATGTTATCCCAGGTGTCGTGTATACCACGCCGGAAGTGTCGTCGGTCGGCAAGACCGAGGAGGAGCTCAAGCAGGCCGGCGTCGCTTATACCGTCGGCAAGTTTCCGTTCACCGCGAACGGCCGCTCCAAGGTCAACCAGACCACCGACGGTCTTGTAAAAGTTCTCGCAGATGCGAAAACGGATCGGGTGCTCGGCGTGCACATCGTCGGTCGCGAAGCCGGCGAAATGATTCATGAAGCCTGCGTTTTGATGGAATTTGGCGGTTCGGCCGAGGATCTGGCCCGCACCTGCCACGCCCATCCGACCCGCTCGGAAGCCATCAAGGAAGCCTCGCTTGCGGTGGGCAAACGCGCCATCCATATGTGATCGAAGTCCGGCGCGAGCCGGCGGAGCGTGACCTGGATAACTGAAGCCGGCTTCACGCTCTGGTAAAGAGATGAGATCATGATGCTCAGTCGCATCATGATCGAGAGATCACGACGATGTTGCGCCGCCTGCTGAACGCGTTCTGGATCCTGCTTGCGATCATCTTCCTGATCGAGGCGTGGCTGTGGGACCACCTCGAGCCGATCGTCGAGCGCATCGTGGCCGCGCTACCGCTGCGCGCGATGAAGCACTGGGTGGCCGAGCGGGTGCATTCGCTGTCGCCGGCGACCACACTGTTCATCTTCGTCATTCCCGCGATCTCGCTGTTTCCGCTGAAGCTGATCGGGCTCTGGCTGCTGGCGAACAATTACTGGATGAGCGCCGTCTCGCTGATCCTGTTCGCCAAGTTCGTCGGCATGGGCCTCACCGCTTTCCTGTTCGACGTGACGCGGCCGAAGCTGTTGCAGATGCGCTGGTTCCAGCGGCTCTATGATTTCGTGATCGCGCTCCGCGCCAAGGCCACCGCTTTGGTCGAACCGGTCAAGCAGCGCGCCCTGGAGGCGCTGCGCGGCGACGGCGACGGCTGGACCGCGCGCACGCTGCGCTCGATCGCGCGCTTCCGCAAGAGCGTGCACCAGGCGCGGTGAGTTTCTTCATCGGGGTTCAGTGATCCGTCGAACCGTCATCCTGAGAGAATGTGAAGCTTTGTCCTCATCTACCGTTGTCATCGCCCGGCCTGTGCGCAATTGCGCACATGGACCGGGCGATCCAGTACGCCGCGGCCCCTCGCTTCTATCACCGGCGTCTCTGGAATACTGGATCACCCGGTCAAGCCGGGTGATGACACCGAGCAAGCTGAGCAAACCATCACCGTCACCCTGAGGAGCGCGCACTTGCGCCCGTCTCGAAGGGTCGACGGCCCCGTTGTCACCACGCGCACACTGTTTCGGAATATTAGAAGAATACCCCTGAGTTGCCCGACGTGTCAAGCTGCCATGCGAACAACGGCAGCCGCCGGCTACTTTGCATGGGGTTGTTTTCGCCATATTGGCGGCGCGCACCCGCCGCGGGGCGTGCCTCCCAGCCCAGACCTCAATGCAGATGCAGCCAGTGCGGCTGGAACAGACCGAGCGCGGTCATCGCGATGCCGGCCAAGGTCACGATGCCGGACACCCAGGCCAGCGCGAGGATGCCGGTGATGATGGTCGCCGACGCCAGCACGATGGCGATCTGGAAGGCGGCGGAGGCAATTTCGAAATGGTGATATTTCGCGGTCGCCTCGTCGCGCTCGTGCTCGGCATGCTTGGCGCGCTCCGACAGTTGCTCCGAGCCTTCTCCGGTGTCCGGCTCCGAGCGGTAGCGCGCCGCGGTCTTGGTCCAGTCGTCGATCTGCTTCTGCAGCGCCGCCTTGGCCGCCTCGTCGGTCGTGGCGCCGAGGCTGAGCTTGCCCTGATCGGCCGCGACCTGCACCGTAGTGCGGCGGATGCTCTTGGCCTGGAAGAAGGCCCAGAGGTTGGAGGCTTCGACATTCTTGGCGATCGCTTCGGTCTGCGCGCCCTTGCCGAGGGTTTCCGACAGCGCCAGGAACAGCGCGATCACGGCGATCAAAAGGGCGATCTTCTTGTTCGAGCCGGATGCATGCTCGGCATGTTCGGCGTGCTCCATACTTTCATGTGCGCTCATGATTCCCCTCCGGATGCGACCGCGGCACGATTGCCGAATGCGCCGCACAACGCAAGGGGCGAGCGATTTATGGCAGCCGTATGAAGACGAACGGCGCGGGCCGCGTTCACAATGATGAACGCCGCGCCTATTTGAGCATGATCTTCTCGGAAAACCGCTTCACACTTTTCCGGATCATGCTTTAGCCGCGCGGATGCGCCGAGCGATAGACTTCGAGCAGGCGTTCGCTGTCGATGCCGGTATAGATCTGCGTGGTCGACAGCGAGGCGTGGCCGAGCAGTTCCTGGATCGCGCGCAGATCGCCGCCGCGGCTGAGCAGATGGGTGGCAAAGGAGTGCCGCAGCGCGTGCGGGGTTGCGCTGTCGGGCAGGCCGAGCGCGCCGCGCAGCCGCTCCATGGTGAGCTGGATGATGCGCGGGCTGAGCGGGCCACCGCGCGCGCCGACGAACATCGGCCCGGTCGGGCTCAGCGGATGCGGACAGATCGCCGCGTAGTCCGCGATTATCTGCAGCACGTTCTGCAGCACCGGCACCATGCGGGTCTTGTTGCCCTTGCCGGTCACGACCAGCACGTCGCCCTCGCCGGGCTTCGGCACGTCGCGGCGCTTCAGCCCCAGCGCCTCGGAGATGCGCAGGCCCGAACCATAGAGCAGAGCCATCACGGCGGCGTCACGCACCAGGATCCAGGTCTCGCGTTCCTCGCCGGCGCGCTCGTCGGCATCGGCAAAACGCTTCGCCGCCTCCATGTGGATCGGCTTCGGCAGGCTCTTGGCCACCTTCGGCGCGCGGATCGCCGACAGCGCGCCGACCTTGCCCTTGCCTTCGCGCTCCAGGAAGCGCCCGAACGAGCGCAGCCCCGCCAACGCCCGCATCAGCGATCGGCCGCCGATCTCGTCGGCGCGCCGCATCGCCATGAAGGCGCGGACATCGCTCGCCTCCACCGCGGCAAAGCCGGCAAGCGTGACCTTGGCGCCCCAATGCTCCGCCAGGAAGGCGAGGCATTGCCTGACATCGCGGGCATAGGCTTCGAGGGTTTTGGGCGACAGCCGCCGCTCGGCGCGCAGATGCGACAGCCAGCGCGTCATCTCCTGCGTGATTGACACGTCGGCGCAGTCGAGCTCAAGCGCTTGAACGGGCTGATCGGTCCGGGCCATATCTTGTAAGCGACCTTGGGGCTATTGGCGCTGCGATTCTCCTGATTATATCGCACTTCCTTCGTTTACCGTTCGCTAAGGCGGCGCAGCGGTGCTAGGCGATTCCGATGGACACCACGCGCAGCAGCACGGCTTCCGCATCGGCGACACGTGTCGTCGACGTGCTGGTGCCTGTCGCGCTGAACCAGACCTATTCCTACCGCGTTCCGCGCGGCATGGAGCTCGCGCCGGGCGACGTGATCGCCGTTCCGCTCGGGCCGCGCGAGGTCGTCGCGGTGGTATGGGCCGAGAACGCCAGGCCCGATCCGCGGCTGCACAACCGCCTCAAGGACGTCAGCGAGAAGCTCGATGTCCCGCCGCTCAAGGCGGAACTGCGTCAGCTGGTCGACTGGGTGTCGAACTACACGCTGTCGGCGCGCGGCATGGTGCTGCGGATGACGCTGCGCATGGGCGAGAATCTCGGGCCCGAGCGCACGCGGCTCGGCGTCCGCCTGGTCGGTGAGCCGCCGCAGCGCCTGACGCCGGCGCGGCGGCGATTGATCGAGGTGCTGTCGGACGGTCTGCTGCACGGCAAGTCGGACGCAGCGAAGGAGGCCGGCGTCAGTGCCGGCGTGGTCGACGGCCTGGTCGATGAGGGCACGTTGACGGTCGAGGCGATGCCGCCGCCGGCGCCGCCACCGCGTCCGGATCCCGCCTTCGCGCAGCCGGATTTTTCCCGCGAGCAGCGCAGCGCCGTCGACGTGATGCGCACGCTCGCCGCCAGCGGCAGCTTTCATGTCGCGCTGCTCGACGGCGTCACCGGCTCGGGCAAGACCGAGGTCTATTTCGAGGCGATCGCGGAAAACATCCGGCGCGGCAAGCAGTCGCTGATCCTGATGCCGGAGATCGCGCTGACCGGCCAGTTCCTCGATCGTTTCTCGCAGCGTTTTGGCGTGCGGCCGCTGGAATGGCATTCCGAGCTCACGCCGCGCACCCGCGCGCGCAACTGGGCGGCGATCTCGGAAGGCAAGGCGCCGGTCGTGGTCGGTGCCCGCTCGGCGCTGTTCCTGCCCTACGCAGATTTGGGCCTCATCATCGTCGATGAGGAGCACGACCAGGCCTACAAGCAGGACGACGGCGCGCATTATCACGCGCGCGACATGGCGGTGGTTCGCGCCCATATCGCAAAGATCCCGATCGTGCTGGCGTCCGCCACGCCGTCGGTCGAGAGCGAGGTCAATGCGCGCAAGGGGCGCTACCAGCGCGTCGCGCTGCCGTCGCGGTTCGGCGGCCAGCACATGCCGCATATCGAGGCGATCGATCTGCGCCGCGCGCCGCCGCCGCGCGGCCGCTTCATCTCGCCGCCGCTGGCCGAACAGATTCGCTATGCGATCGAGCGGCGCGAGCAGGCGCTGCTGTTTCTCAATCGTCGCGGCTATGCGCCGTTGACGCTGTGCCGCGCCTGCGGTCATCGCTTCGCCTGCACGATCTGCGATGCCTGGCTGGTCGATCACCGGTTTCGCCAGCGGCTGGTCTGCCATCACTGCGGCTTCTCGATGCCGCGCCCGAACATCTGCCCGAACTGCGCGGCGGAGGAATCGCTGGCCGCCGTCGGTCCCGGCGTCGAGCGCCTGCAGGAGGAGGCAGCTCACATCTTCCCCGAGGCGCGCACCATGGTGCTGTCGAGCGATCTCATCACCTCGATCGAGACCATGCGCAGCGAGCTCAATGAAATCGCCGAGGGCCGCGTCAACATCATCATCGGCACGCAACTCGTTGCCAAGGGACATAACTTCCCGCGGCTCAATCTAGTCGGCGTCGTCGATGCCGATCTTGGCCTCAGCAATGGCGATCCGCGCGCCGCCGAGCGCACGTTCCAGCTGCTGAACCAGGTGGTCGGCCGGGCCGGGCGCGAGCAGGGCCGCGGCGTCGGCTTTCTGCAGACGCACCAGCCCGAGCATCCCGTCATCAAGGCCCTGATCGCCAACGACCGCGAGGCGTTCTACGCCAGCGAGATCGATATCCGCGAGCGCACCGGCTATCCGCCATTCGGCCGGCTGGCGAGCCTGATCATTTCCGCTGGCGATCGTCCGACCGCGGAGGGCTTTGCCCGCAAGCTCGCTGCGGTGGCGCCGCTCGACGAACGGATCCAGGTGCTCGGTCCCGCCGAGGCGCCGCTTGCGGTGATCAAGGGCCGCTACCGCTTTCGCCTGCTGGTGAAGTCGCTGCGCAATGTCGACCTGTCGCAGTACTTGCGCGAATGGCTGGCCGCCGGTCCGAAGACCAAGGGCAACCTCAAGCTCGAGGTCGACGTCGATCCGCAGAGCTTCCTGTGACAACAAAAAAGCCTGCCGTCATTTGCGACGGCAGGCCATTTGTCGGACGCGCGAGGCACGGGCCTCGCGGCCGTACGCGACGCAACGCTTACTAAAGACGCTTAGATGACCTCGGCGGTGACGCGGCCGACGCCGGCGCCGGTCAGGCCGATGGCGCGGGCGGCGCCGGTCGAGAGGTCGAGCACGCGGCCGCGGATAAACGGGCCACGATCGTTGATGGTGACGACGACGCTGCGGCCGCCATGGCTGACGCGGAGCTTGGTGCCGAACGGCAGCGAGCGATGGGCCGCGGTCATGGCGTTCTGGTTGAAGCGCTGACCGGAGGCGGTGCGGCTGCCGGACTCATTGCCGTAGAACGAAGCCATGCCGGAGAACGAGTGGCCGCCGGTGGACTGCACCGAGGCATTGGCGTTGCGCCAGGCCGACCCCTCAGCCCGGGCATGATGATGGTGATGATGGCGATGATGATGCCTGGACTTCGCGGACGCTTCGGTCACACTGCCCCCAACCAGAAGCGTCGCGGCCACAACAGCAAGCGCCGTACGCGACTGGGTTACGCCCAGTACCATTTTCTTGATATTCGTCATTGATTTAAGACCCTCAGACAGTATTGCCACCAACCGTGGCAAGTGGAACCCCCGTCCCTTGTTGACCAAGGCCGTTTGATTTCGCAATGCGGCGTGA
Source organism: Bradyrhizobium ivorense (assembly GCF_900696085.1). Taxonomy (GTDB): domain Bacteria; phylum Pseudomonadota; class Alphaproteobacteria; order Rhizobiales; family Xanthobacteraceae; genus Bradyrhizobium; species Bradyrhizobium ivorense. The sequence continues at coordinate 350,494 of NZ_CAADFC020000004.1, read as the reverse complement.
ATTGGGCAGTAAATCCGGATTGCCTCCGGCTGAAATATCTTGTTACCGCTTCGGGGTGGTCTGGAGAGGTTCCGTAACCTTCTGCTTTAACTAAATTTTAACGATTGAAATACTTGTGAATACTGAAAAACGACACCGTAGTAAGTTTTCGGTAAGTATTCGCCAAATGGAGCGCGTCCCTCGCGATTTGTTCCCTCGCGATCACTCATGGCCGCATGTGAATTTTTTCTGGAACGAATCTGGTCCGTGCGAATCCGGTGCGGTGCCGGCAAAATTCCCGTCCGCAGAATTCGCTGATTCGGCCGGCGGTCGTGGCCGCCAAGGCACGTGTGCGACGCGCGTGCGACAAGGCGGCGCCAGCGCGTGTCGTCATGTTGCACCTGCGCGATTGCTATGTTAGCAAAGCCCGCGATTTTAACGGTCCCGGCACGTCCTGTGCCGGTCGAAAATCGAAGTCCCGCTTGAATTCCAAGGGCTTGGATCGCTAGGCGCTGCTTTGGTGGCGACGGTTTTTCCCTTGCGAATTTAACAGCAAAAAGAGCGAGCTCGTGGCTGCTGAAGATCCGTCCGTTTCGGGAGTGTCCGGCCGTTATGCAACGGCGTTGTTCGAGTTGGCGCGCGACGAGCAATCCGTCGATGCCGTAAAGGCTGATCTCGACAGATTCGAGGCCATGCTGAACGAGAGCGAGGACCTCAAGCGCCTCGTCCGCAGTCCGGTGTTCTCCGCCGAAGCCCAGCTCAAGGCGCTAACCGCGGTGCTCGACAAGGCCGGCATTTCCGGCACCTCGGCAAAATTCCTCAAAGTGCTCACCTCCAATCGCCGGCTGTTCGCAATTGCCGATGTGATCCGCGCCTATCGCGCGCTGGTGGCGAAGTTCAAGGGCGAGGCGACCGCGGAAGTCACCGTCGCCGAACAGCTCAGTGACAAGAATCTCGACGCGCTGAAGGCCGCACTGAAATCAGTGACGGGCAAGGACGTCGCGCTCAACGTGAAGGTCGATCCCTCCATTATTGGTGGCCTGGTGGTCAAGCTCGGCAGCCGGATGGTGGATAGTTCGCTTCGCACCAAACTCAATTCGATCAAGAACGCGATGAAAGAGGCAGGCTGATGGACATCCGCGCCGCAGAAATTTCTGCGATCCTCAAGGACCAGATCAAGAATTTCGGCCAGGAAGCCGAGGTCACCGAAGTTGGACAGGTGCTGTCGGTCGGTGACGGTATCGCCCGCGTCTACGGCCTCGACAACGTCCAGGCCGGTGAGATGGTCGAGTTCGAGAACGGCACCCGCGGCATGGCGCTCAACCTCGAAACCGACAACGTCGGTATCGTGATCTTCGGCGCTGACCGCGAGATCAAGGAAGGCCAGACCGTCAAGCGCACCCGCGCCATCGTGGACGCGCCGGTTGGCAAGGGTCTGCTCGGCCGCGTCGTCGACGCGCTCGGCAACCCGATCGACGGCAAGGGCCCGATCCAGGCCACCGAACGCAAGCGCGTCGACGTCAAGGCGCCCGGCATCATTCCGCGCAAGTCGGTGAACGAGCCGATGGCCACCGGCCTGAAGGCGATCGACGCGCTGATCCCGATCGGCCGCGGCCAGCGCGAGCTGATCATCGGCGACCGCCAGACCGGCAAGACCGCGATCGCGCTCGACACCATCCTGAACCAGAAGCCGCTCAACGCGCAGCCGGACGAGAACATCAAGCTGTACTGCGTCTATGTCGCGGTCGGCCAGAAGCGTTCCACCGTTGCGCAGTTCGTCAAGGTGCTCGAGGAGCAGGGCGCGCTCGAATACTCGATCGTTGTTGCCGCCACCGCGTCGGACCCGGCGCCGATGCAGTACATCGCGCCGTTCACCGGCTGCACGATGGGCGAATACTTCCGCGACAACGGCATGCACGCCGTGATCATCTATGACGACTTGTCCAAGCAGGCCGTCGCCTACCGCCAGATGTCGCTGCTGCTGCGCCGTCCGCCGGGCCGCGAAGCCTATCCGGGCGACGTGTTCTATCTGCATTCTCGTCTGCTCGAGCGCGCCGCGAAGCTCAACAAGGAGCATGGTTCGGGCTCGCTGACTGCGCTGCCGGTCATCGAAACCCAGGCCAACGACGTGTCGGCCTACATCCCGACCAACGTGATTTCGATCACCGACGGCCAGATCTTCCTGGAAACCGATCTGTTCTTCCAGGGCATCCGTCCCGCGGTGAACGTCGGTCTGTCGGTGTCGCGCGTCGGCTCGTCGGCGCAGACCAAGGCAACCAAGAAGGTCGCCGGCAAGATCAAGGGCGAGCTCGCGCAGTACCGCGAAATGGCGGCGTTCGCGCAGTTCGGCTCCGACCTCGACGCCTCGACGCAGCGCCTGCTGAACCGCGGTTCGCGCCTGACCGAGCTCCTGAAGCAGCCGCAGTTCTCGCCGCTGAAGATGGAAGAGCAGGTCTGCGTGATCTGGGCCGGCACCAACGGCTATCTCGATCCGCTGCCGCTCAACAAGGTGAAGGCGTTCGAGGAAGGCCTGCTGTCGCTGCTGCGCGGCAAGAACGCCGAGATCCTTGACGCGATCCGCACCAGCCGCGATCTCTCCGACGACACCGCCGCCAAGCTGAAGACGGTGGTCGAAGGTTTCGCCAAGACTTTTGCGTAAGACGTTTGCATAACAAGGGGCGTCGCCCGGCGTGCCGCCGGGCGTGACGAACAGAGGCTTGCGATCTGACCCTTGCGGTCGGATCGCCGGGGTGGACGAAGAATGGCGTCACTGAAAGACATGCGGGTCCGCATCGCCTCGACCAAGGCGACGCAGAAGATCACCAAGGCCATGCAGATGGTCGCAGCCTCCAAGCTGCGCCGCGCGCAGCACGCCGCTGAGGCGGCGCGGCCCTACGCCGACAAGATGGACGCGGTGATCTCCAACATCGCTGCCGCCGCGAACGGCTCGCCCGGCGCGCCGGCGCTGCTCGCGGGCACCGGCAAGGATCAGGTGCATCTGCTGCTGGTCTGCACCGGCGAGCGCGGCCTGTCGGGCGCGTTCAATTCCTCGATCGTGCGCCTGGCGCGCGAGCGGGCGCAGTCGCTGATCGCGCAGGGCAAGGAGGTCAAGTTCTTCTGCGTCGGCCGCAAGGGCTACGAGCAGCTGCGCCGGACCTTCGAGCGGCAGATCGTCGAGCATCTCGACCTGCGCTCGGTGCGCCAACTTGGCTTCGTCAATGCCGAGGACATCGCCACCAAGGTGCTGGCGCGGTTCGACGCCGGCGAATTCGACGTCTGCACGCTGTTCTATTCGCGCTTCAAGTCGGTGATCGCGCAGATCCCGACCGCGCAGCAAATCATCCCGCTGGAGGTCGCTGCACCCGCGGCCAATGCGGCGCCTGCCACGTCCTACGAATACGAGCCGGAAGAGGACGAGATCCTCACCTCGCTGCTGCCGCGCAACCTCGCAGTGCAGATCTTCCGTGCGCTGCTGGAGAACAACGCCTCGTTCTACGGCGCGCAGATGAGTGCGATGGACAACGCCACCCGCAACGCCGGCGAAATGATCCGCAAGCAAACCCTTATTTATAACCGGACCCGTCAGGCCCAGATCACGAAGGAGCTGATTGAAATCATCTCCGGCGCTGAAGCGGTCTAAGGCAAGTTTTTCGAAGGAGAACATCCATGGCTACAGCAGCCACCCAGGTCGGTCGCGTTACCCAGGTCACGGGCGCCGTGGTCGACGTCCAGTTCGAAGGCCACCTTCCGGCGATTCTCAACTCGCTCGAGACCAAGAATGGCGGCAACCGCCTGGTGCTCGAGGTCGCCCAGCATCTCGGCGAATCGACCGTCCGCACCATCGCGATGGACACCACCGAAGGTCTGGTCCGCGGCCAGGAAGTGACCGACACCGGCGCGCCGATCCGCGTGCCGGTCGGTGAAGGCACGCTCGGCCGCATCATCAACGTGGTCGGCGAGCCGATCGACGAAGCCGGCCCGATCAAGTCCGAAGGTCTCCGCGCCATCCACCAGGATGCGCCGACCTATACCGACCAGTCGACGGAAGCGGAAATTCTCGTCACCGGCATCAAGGTCGTTGATCTTCTTGCTCCGTACGCCAAGGGCGGCAAGATCGGCCTGTTCGGCGGCGCCGGCGTCGGCAAGACCGTGCTGATTCAGGAGCTGATCAACAACGTCGCGAAGGCGCACGGCGGCTACTCGGTGTTCGCCGGCGTCGGCGAGCGCACCCGCGAAGGCAACGACCTCTATCACGAGTTCATCGAATCGAAGGTCAACGCCGATCCGCACAATCCGGATCCGAGCGTGAAGTCGAAGTGCGCGCTGGTGTTCGGCCAGATGAACGAGCCGCCCGGTGCCCGCGCCCGCGTCGGCCTCACCGGTCTGACGGTCGCCGAGCACTTCCGCGACCAGGGCCAGGACGTGCTGTTCTTCGTCGACAACATCTTCCGCTTCACCCAGGCGGGCTCGGAAGTGTCGGCGTTGCTCGGCCGTATTCCTTCGGCGGTGGGTTATCAGCCGACGCTCGCGACCGACATGGGCGCGCTGCAGGAGCGCATCACCACCACCCAGAAGGGCTCGATCACCTCGGTGCAGGCGATCTACGTGCCGGCCGACGACTTGACCGACCCGGCGCCCGCCACCTCGTTCGCGCACTTGGACGCCACCACGGTGCTGTCGCGCGCGATCTCGGAAAAGGGCATCTATCCGGCGGTGGACCCGCTCGACTCGACCTCGCGCATGTTGTCGCCGCTCGTCGTCGGTGAAGAGCACTACAACACCGCGCGTCTGGTCCAGCAGATCCTGCAGCGCTACAAGTCGCTGCAGGACATCATCGCCATTCTCGGCATGGACGAGCTGTCGGAAGAGGACAAGCTGACGGTGGCGCGCGCCCGCAAGGTCGAGCGCTTCCTGTCGCAGCCGTTCCACGTCGCCGAAGTCTTCACCGGCTCGCCGGGCAAGTTCGTCGACCTCGCGGACACCATCAAGGGCTTCCGCGATCTCTGCCAGGGCAAGTATGACCACCTGCCGGAAGCGGCGTTCTACATGGTCGGCACCATCGAAGAGGCCGTCGAGAAAGGCAAGAAGCTCGCCGCCGAGGCGGCCTAAGCTTCATGATGTCGTCATCGCCGGACTTGATCCGGCGATCCATCGAACGAGACCAGTTTTGACGGATGGACCCGCGGGTCAAGCCCGCGGGTGACAGCGCAAAGAACGGAAAGACCATGACCACCTTCCACTTCGATCTCGTCTCTCCCGAAAAGCTCGCCTTCTCCGGCGATGTCGATCAGGTCGACGTTCCCGGCGTGGAGGGTGATTTCGGCGTGCTGGCCGGACACGCGCCGGTCGTCGCCACGGTTCGTCCGGGCATCCTGACGATCACGGCTGCCGGCAAGCGCGAGAAGGTCATCGTGCTCGGCGGACTTGCCGAAGTGTCGGACAAGGGTCTCACCGTGCTCGCCGACGTTGCGACTGCGATTGTGGATCTCGATCGTGCGAAGTTCGCCGAGACGATCAAGGAAATGGAAGAGAAGCTCGCCGAAAAGGAGGGCTCCGAACTCGATCACGCCATCGAGCGGCTCGACCACTTCAAGAGCATCCAGCACGAGCTCAACGCGACGGCAATGCATTAAGCGCGGTGGCGATTCGTCGCCGCGCTTTATGAAGCCGCTCACGGTTTTTCCGTTTATCACATACGACGACTTGAACGATTCAGCGCTCGCCGGACCTGGCGGGCGCTGAATGCTTGTTGCACCCGCGAACGCCTGACGGCATGCTGCACGGCATATTCGGGGTCCGGGGCTGGGATTCATGAAACGCAAGATCGCAGCGATCTTCGCGGCGGATATTGCAGGCTGCCGTCAAGGCGGCCCGTGGCGAATGCGCCAAACGCGGCAGCGATATCGGGCCGTTCGCGGTGGCCCCAACGAGAGCGTGAGACGGAAATGTGAAGCAGCTTACAGCGGCGCTCGTGCGCAAATGACAAGTTGAAGCGCGGTGACCGATCGGCCCAACCTCACCGCTCCCCTGGACGCAATGCCGTGCTGACCTTCTCCACCGACGCTCTCCGTCCGCAGGACCGTTTTGAACATTGGTGCGACGTCCGCGGCAAGAGCCTGTTCGGGGTCACGATCGAGCTCGACCGCGACAAGCGTCCGGATTTCCGCGGGCGGTTTTCCGCCACTGCCGTCGGCGATGCCGTGCTGGCGGAGATGAAGGCATCGTCCTATCGCGTCAGCCGGACCTCGACCGACATTGCCCGCGTGCCGAGCAACAGCCTGCATCTCGCCTGGCAGGTGCGTGGGCCCGGACACCTGAACATCGGCCGCGATCGCGTTCACTACGTCCGCAACGGGGATCTGGTGTTCGGCCATTCCAACCTTCCGTTCGCGTCGACGCCCGAACGCAGCGACGGCTTTCACTTCTACAGCCTCAAGATTCCCGTCAGCAGCGAGCTCGTGCTCGGGGCGCCGATCGAGGACGTGCCGCCGGTCGCGCTGCCGCGCGATGCCAGCCTGACTCGCCTGGTCGGCGCCATGTTCCGCTCCATGACCCGCGATCCCGCCAACGCCGGGCGCTTCGCCGGCGACGTCGCTCATATGGTGCGACTTGCGTTGCTGTCGCGCGGGCGCGCGCGGCCGCGCCAGGATGAAATCCGTGCAGCGTTGCATGCAGGCTATCTCCACGCGGCGCGCGAGATCATGCTCCGCGACCTGCATCGTCCGGCGCTGACGCCGGCGGTGGTTGCCTCCGAGCTCGGCATTTCGCTGCGGCAATTGCATGCGCTGTTCGAGCCGACCGGCCTTTCCTTTGCGCGGACGCTGACGGCGATGCGGTTGAAGGAGGCGAGGCGGCTGCTCTCCACCATGCCGGAATGCGGCGTCGACGAGATCGCCTTCTCCTGCGGCTTCGACAGCATCGCGACCTTCTATCGCGTGTTCCGCGCCAGCTTTGGCATGACGCCGGGCGATGCGCGGCGCGTTCAGGCCGCCGACGTGCCGGCGAATTCGGCGAAGCTGGCGGCGACCGCGCGATAGACCTCGCGGCGGAACGGCACCACGAGATCGGCGACGCGGTCGAGCCGCTCCCAGCGCCATTGGTCGAATTCCGCGGGCTGGCCGTTGCGCGGCGTCAGCGGGTCGATCTCGTCATCGCGTCCGGTGAAGCGCAGCGCGAACCACTTTTGCCGCTGGCCGCGAAATTCTGCGAGCCGGTGCGTTGCCGGGCCGTGATAGGGCGGGAATTCGTAAGTCATCCAGGTGGTCTCGCCGAGATAGTCGGCGCTGACAGCGCCGGTCTCCTCCCACAATTCGCGCATCACGGCCTGGCGCGGATCCTCGCCGGCGTCGATGCCGCCTTGCGGCATCTGCCATTCGAGGCCGGGCAGGATGATCTCCGGACCGTCGTCCTTGAAGCGGCGGCCGATCAGCACGCGTCCTTCGGCGTTGAACAGCGCGATGCCCACATTGGGGCGATAGGGCTTTTCCGATGACATGGCGGCGCGGTGTCGTTCAGCCGCCCGCGAGGCCGGCGAATTCCTTCACCACGCGCTCATAGACCGGACGCTTGAACGGCACGATCAGCTCGGGAAGGTTCTTCATCGGCTCCCAGCGCCAGGTGATGAACTCGGCCTTGTGTCCGCCGCCGGGACTGGCGACGTTGATCTCGTTCTCCTTGCCGGTGAAGCGCAGCGCGAACCACTTCTGCCGCTGGCCGCGATAGCGGCCTTTCCAGGCGCGGCCTGCCACGGTGCGCGGGATGTCGTAGATCAGCCAGTCCGAGACCTCGCCGAGCTTCTCCACCGATTTGATGCTGGTCTCCTCGTACAGCTCGCGCTTGGCGGCCTGAAAGGTGTCTTCGCCGGGATCGACGCCACCTTGCGGCATCTGCCAGACATGGGCCTCGTCGACATGCTCGATCCCGCCCGCGCGGCGCCCGATGAAGACCAGCCCCGCCTCATTCAGCAGCATGATGCCGACGCAGGTTCGATAGGGCAGGTCTTCGTAACGTGCCATGCTGCCGCTACCTCGCACAGTTCTGGAGCTGCCTCCCGACCCGGCCCCCCGGCATGGTCTCAAGGCGCCCCAACGGATTGATTGTTAGCCCGATTTTGATTTCAGCATCGCCGTTGTCAATGGCACGAGCATGATCCCCTTGGCGTCCAGGGTCTTGACCCAGGCGCCGAGCCGCTCGATCGAGACCGGCAGGGCCGAGGCGACGCCCACGGCGGTGCCGCGTTCCTTGGCGAGGGTTTCCAGCTTGACCAGGGTGCGGTCGATCTCCACCGAGGTCGGGACCGCGTCTATGGTGAAATCGGCCTTGGCGAACGGCATCGACTGGCCCGCCGCCGCGGTCTGGGCCACGCTGCGCGGGGTGGAACCGTCGTCGAAATAGCCGAGGCCCCGCCTCGCGGCATCGCGAACGATCGGCTGCATCACGGCATCGGACGCGGTGAATCGGGCACCCATGAAATTGGCGATCCCGGCATAGCCCTGCAGGCGGCTGAGGTGCCAGTAGAAGCGATCGAGGTTCTGCTCGCCGCTCAGCGTGGTCAGCAGGGTCTGCGGCCCCGGATCATTGTCGGGGTAATCGAACGGCTCCATCGGGATCTGCAGCAGGATCTCGTGGCGCTGGGCCCGGGCCCGCTCGGCGAGCTTGCCGGGGTCGGCCCCGTAGGGCGTGAAAGCCAGCGTCACGGCCGGCGGCAGCTTCATGATGGCGTCGGTGGTCTTGGCGGCGCCGACCCCGAGGCCGGCGACCACGACGGCCACCACGGGCATCCGGGCGGCCTTGGCGCGGTCGGAATCGGCGGCATAGACCGTGAACGGCTTCAAGCCATCGGCAACCGCCGGGATCATGCCGTAGCGCGACTTTTCCAGCAGGCGCTGGTCGATCCCGGTCATCATCGCGGCGGGCGCGTCGCCGCCATCGGCCTTGTCGGCGGCATCGCCGGCGCCGATCACCACGTCCTGGCGCTTGCCGCTGGAGCCGTCGATGATGGTCACGGTCCTGGAATCGCCGGCAGCCGCGGGCGGCTTGGCGGCGGATTTGGCCGCAGGTTCGGCCTGACCGGCCGGGGCGTGCTTGTCTTCGGTGGCCGGCGGGGTCTTGCGCAGCGCGATATGGGCGACCGGCTCGCCGCCGAGCGGGTTATTGTTGAACAGCGCGACGCCGGCGAAGGCGACCAGCATGAGCCCGAGCAGCACGGCGAGCGCCTGCATCGCCGTGAACGGCAGCCGGATCCGGCGCCCCTTGCTCGCGGTTTTCTGCCCAAGCGGCGTGCTGAGCTCGTCGGCCGCCTCTGCCATAGCCCTCCCCGAATCAATCGGGGGAACGATAGCACGATGCGGCGTACACCGGCGCGCGGCGCCTGCTCCGTGGAGGCACGGTGTGGCCGTCCAGGGCGCGTCATCCAAAGCAAAAAGGGCGGCCCGAGGGCCGCCCTTTTCGCCAGATCGATGATTGGATCAGTTCGCGGCCTTGTTGCCCGGCTTGTCGACGGCGGCCTTGTCGCGCGCGGCCTCAGGTGCCGCTGGCGCGCTCGAGGTCGACTTGATGCCGTGCAGCAGGTCGTCGGCCATCTTCAGCGCCTTGTCGTCCTTGGCGTCCGGCGGCACGTAGGACTGCGAGCCGGTCTTCTCGTCGCCGTCGTTGGTCTTCAGATGGCCGCGCAGCGAGGCCTCGCCCTTGGTGTCGGTGCGCGCCTTCAGCTCATCCGGCACGTCCTGCAGCACCTCGATATCGGGCACGATGCCCTTGGCCTGGATCGACTTGCCCGACGGCGTGTAGTAGCGCGCGGTGGTCAGGCGCAGCGCGCCGTTGCCCGAGCCGAGCGGGATGATGGTCTGCACCGAGCCCTTGCCGAACGAGCGGGTGCCAACCAGCGTCGCGCGCTTGTGGTCCTGCAGCGCGCCGGCGACGATTTCGGAGGCCGAGGCCGAGCCGCCGTTGATCAGCACGATCACCGGCTTGCCCTTGGTCAGGTCGCCCGGATGGGCGGCGCGGCGCTGCGTCTCCTCGGCGTTGCGGCCGCGGGTCGAAACGATCTCACCGCGCTCCAGGAAGGAGTCGGACACCGTGACCGCCTCTTCGAGCAGGCCGCCGGGGTTGTTCCTGAGGTCGATGATGTAGCCCTTCAGCTTGTCGCCGATCTGGCCGGAGAGATTGGCGATCTCCTTCTTCAGGCCTTCGGTGGTCTGCTCGTTGAAGGTGGTGATGCGGATATAGGCGATGTCGTCGGCCTCGACGCGCGCGCGCACCGAGCGGACGCGGATGTTGTCGCGCACCAGCGTGACTTCGATCGGATTGTCCTGGCCCTTGCGGACGATCTTGAGCTTGATCTTGGTGTTGACCGGACCGCGCATCTTCTCGACGGCCTGGTTCAAGGTCAGGCCCTGCACCGCTTCATCGTCGAGCGTGGTGATGATGTCGTTGGCCATGATGCCGGCCTTCGAGGCCGGGGTGTCGTCGATCGGCGAGACGACCTTGATCAGGCCGTCTTCCATCGTGACCTCGATGCCGAGGCCGCCGAACTCGCCGCGGGTCTGCACCTGCATGTCGCGGAAGCTCTTGGCGTCCATGTAGCTCGAGTGCGGATCGAGGCCGGACAGCATGCCGGAGATCGCGGATTCAACCAGCTTGGAGTCGTCCGGCTTCTCGACATAGTCGCTGCGCACGCGCTCGAACACGTCGCCGAACAGGTTGAGCTGGCGATACGTGTCAGAGGTCGCAGCACGTGCGCTCGATCCCATCAGCACAGCGCGCGGCTGCGTGACGAAAAGCGTCAGTGCTGCGCCGGTGGCGGCGCTAAGGAGAATTACAGAAGTCTTGCGCATCATCCGCGAACCTTTTCGCCTTCATTTGTGGCCCACCATGGACCTGGATCGATTGGAGTGCCGTCTTTCCGGAACTCGACATAGAGCACTGGCTGGCTCGCATTGGTCGCGAGGATAGATGCAACTTGGGATGTCGACCCCATGGTCGCAACCGGCTCCCCCGTAAGTACAAACTGGCCGATGTTAACCGAAATACGCTCCATCCCGGCGATCAGGACATGATACCCGCCCCCGGCATTGAGGATCAAGAGTTGTCCATAGCTACGGAAAGGACCAGCGTAAACAACCCAGCCGTCACACGGGGTTGTGACCTGTGCACCGGGCTTGGCTGCCAAAGAAATGCCTTTTTGTACGCCGCCTGAGCCGTCGGAACCGCCAAAATCGCGAATCTTGCTGCCGTTCACGGGATACGCGAACAGGCCCTTGGCCGAGGCGAAGGCGACCGCCGGGGTCAACCGGGCCGGGTCCTTGAAGGCCCCCAGATTCGGTTTGCCGTTAACCGTCGCCGGTGCCCCCTGCAGGCTCGCGGTGGCCGCGGCCTTGGCGGCGCTCTTGATGTCCTGCTCCATCTTGGCGATCAGGCCTTGCAGGTCGGTGACCTGCTTCGACAGCGCGATGGCGCGGGCGCCCTCGGTTGCCATGTCCTTTTCGGCCGCGGCCTGCTGCCGCTGCCGCTCGTCGACCAGCGCGGCGAGGCGGGTCTGATCCTCCTTGAGCCGGTCGCGGTCATGCGCCAGCGCATCGCGTTCGGTCGCAATCGTCTTGCGCAACGCGACCAGTTCGCCGAGGTCGTTGGCAAGCTTCTCGGCGCGGGTGCGCAATTCCGGCACCACGGCCCCGAGCAGCATCGCGGTGCGCAGCGATTGCAGCGCGTCCTCGGGCCGCACCAGCAGCGCCGGCGGCGTGCGCCGTCCGGCGCGCTGCAGCGCCGCCAGCACCTCGATGACTTCGGCGCGGCGTGAATCGAGCGAAGAGCGGATTTCGCGCTCGCGGTTGTCGAGCGGCTGCAGGCGCGCCTCGGCGTCGGCGATCCGCGTCTCGACGCTGCGCACCTGGCCGGCGATGTCGATCAACTGCTGATTGAGCTTGCTGCGATCCTGGCCGATCGCGGCGATGTCGGCCTTCAGCTTCTCCTGCAACTCGGTCGCCTTGCGCTGCTCCTCGCGCGCCGCCTCAAGCTCCTGCTCGCGCTGCTTGATGGCATCGGGCGCGGTCGCCGTCGCCGCGGCCTGCTGCGCCGGCGGCACCGATTCCTGCGCGGACGGTGTCGCCTGGGCATGCGCTGGTGCAGGCGGATGTATCGCGAGTGCGGCGATTGCAAGCGGCAGCGATGCGCTCAGCCAGCCGCGACGCGCGGTGCCGGAATACGAACGCATGTTTCGCCTGTGCTGCATCCGATGTGTTCAGCGCTTTCAATCGCCCGTCATCGCGCGTCAGGCGCGGTGATAGGGGTGGCCGGCCAAAATGGTGGCGGCCCGATAGATTTGTTCCAGAAGCATGACGCGGACCATTTGATGCGGCCAGGTCGCGGCACCAAATGCCATGCGCAGCGAAGCTCTGCGCTGCAATTCAGGCGAAAGTCCGTCCGCACCGCCGATCACGAAGACAGTATGCGCGATTCCCTCGTCGCGCCAGCGGCCGAGCTGCTGGGCAAAGCTGGTGCTGTCGACGTTCTTGCCGCGTTCGTCGAGCGCGACCAGCGTAGACTTGCCGGGGATCAGCGCGGCGATCGCCGCGGCCTCCTCGGCGATGCGCGTGGTGGCGTCTCGCGCGCGGCTTTCCGCGATGTCATGAATATCGAGGCCGCGAAAGCCGAGCTTGCGGCCGATGTCGTCGAAGCGCTCCCGATAGCGCTCGGCGAGCTCCCGTTCCGGACCCTGTTTCAGACGGCCGATGCAGATCACAGCAAGACGCATCAACGCAGACTAGCTGCGCTGCTGCCGATTCGCATCGGCTCAGTACGTCCTAGACCGCCGCGACCGCCGGGTTCTGAGCCCACAACCGTTCGAGATTGTAGAACTCACGCACCTCGGGTCTGAACACATGCACGATCACGTCGCCGGAATCGATCAGCACCCAGTCGCAATTGGGCAGGCCCTCGACATGGATGTTCTTGACCCCGTTTTCCTTGAGGCCCTTCGTCACATTTTCCGCGATCGCGCCGACGTGCCGGTTGGCCCGGCCCGAGGTGACGATCATGTAGTCGGAATATGCGGATTTGCCTCGAAGGTCGATGGTGACCGTCTCTTCCGCCTTCATATCCTCGAGGCGGGAGAGGACCAGGCTCAGCGTCTTGTCGGCATCCGGTTTGTCGGCGTCCGGTTGCGCCTGCAAGGCCGCGGTTTTCGTCGGTGTTTTACGCGAAGTTTTGGGAACCTTGGGTAAAACAGACTTGGACAATACAGATGTGGCCAGGGACCATTCCTTTCACTGTATCGCGGGTGCCGAATCCTCGGCGCCCACGGACCATACTACGCATGTGGGGTTAATGGTTTCAATATTCCAGTAACCCTTTTGCGCTCTCACGCCATTCTCCAGCTCCCGTCCGGGTTCCGAAGTCCGGTCGAAGACAGATTGGATTTCATTCCTGTCAGGAACACCCAGGCCGGCGCCTGCTGGTCGGCCAGCCGTGTCGCCTGATTTTCGGGCATGCGATAGCGCGCGAGCGCCTGCGCCGCCGGTGCGGCAAGGGCGCGGAAGCTTTGCGGCGGTCGATCGATCACGGCAATCGGCACATCCGAGGCGATGCGCCGCCAGTCTTTCCAGCGATGGAATTGCGCGAGGTTGTCAGCGCCCATGATCCAGACAAAGTGCACGCCGGAGACGCGGCGCCGCAAATGGATGATCGTGTCGACAGTGTAGCGCGTGCCAATGACAGCTTCGAGACAGGAGATGTCGATGCGCGGATCGTCGGCGACGCGGCGCGCGGCTTCGGCGCGCTCGGCGAGCGCGCGCAGTCCGTCGTGATTCTTCAGCGGATTACCCGGCGTGAGCAGCCACCAGACGCGGTCGAGCTGCAGCCGCTTCAGCGCGAACTGGCTGATGGCGCGATGCGCGGCATGCGGCGGATTGAACGAGCCGCCGAGCAATCCGATGCGCATGCCGTTGGTGTAGAACGGCAGCGCCTGGGCTGCGGAGAGCGGCACGCTCGAGGCTTGCTGCAAGGGTCTACCGTGCACGGGCGAACATGATCACGGCCGCGTCTGCCCGGTGCCGTGGACGCGGTACTTGAAGCTCGTCAGCTGCTCGGCGCCGACCGGGCCGCGGGCGTGGAATTTGCCGGTGGCAATCCCGATCTCGGCGCCGAAGCCGAACTCGCCGCCATCGGCGAACTGGGTCGAGGCGTTGTGCAGCACGATCGCCGAATCGACCTCGCTGAGGAATTTCGAGGCTGCTTTGGCATCCTCGGTCACGATCGCGTCGGTGTGATGCGAGCCATGATTCTGAATATGCGCGATCGCTTCATCGAGGCCGTCGACGATCTTCGCCGAGATGATCGCGTCCTCGTATTCGGTGGTCCAGTCTTCGTCGGATGCTGGCTTCACCCTGGTGTCGGCGCCTTGCACGATATCGTCGCCGCGCACCTCGCAGCCGGCGTCGATCAGCATCGCGACTAGCGGCTTCAGTTTTTCCGCGGCGGCGCCGCGATCGATCAGCAGGGTTTCGACGGCGCCGCAAACACCGGGACGGCGCATCTTTGCGTTCAGCACGACCGCCTTGGCCATATCCAATCTGGCGCTGGCATCGACGTAGATGTGGTTGACACCCTCGAGGTGCGCAAACACCGGAACGCGCGCCTCCGCCTCGACGCGTGCGACCAGGCTCTTGCCGCCGCGCGGCACGATCACGTCGATGCCGCCGTTCAATCCCGTCAGCATCAGGCCGACGGCTGCGCGGTCACGGGTCGGCACCAGGGTGATCGCGGCCTCGGGCAGGCCGGCCTCACGCAGGCCTTGCACCAGGGAATCGTGGATCGCGCGGCAGGACCGGAAGCTGTCGGAGCCGCCGCGCAGGATCACGGCATTGCCCGACTTCAGGCACAGCACGCCGGCATCGGCCGCGACATTGGGGCGGCTCTCGAAGATCACGCCGATCACGCCGAGCGGCACGCGGACGCGCTCGATGGTCATGCCGTTCGGCCGCTGCCAGCTTTCGGTCACCGCGCCGACCGGATCAACGATCTCGCGCACGGTTGCAACGCCGTCGGCCATGCCGTCGATCCGCGCCTGTGTCAGGGTCAGGCGGTCGACGAAAGCGGAGGTCATGCCGGCTGCGCGCGCCTCGGCGACATCCTCGGCATTGGAGGCGAGGATCGCCGGCGCGTTGGCGCGGATCGCGCGTTCGATCGCCGCGAGCGCCCGGTTCTTCTGCTCCGGCGGCGCCAAGGCAAGTACGCGCGCGGCGGCGCGCGCTTTCGCGGCGAGGTCGGTCATCAGGGCGGCGAGATCGGCGTTGCCGTCGATCGCCTTCAGGGGCGCGGTCATGGAAGTCCCAGCTTTTTGTTTGAGCATGATCTTTTTCGGAAAACCGGTGTCCACTTTTCCGGATCATGCTCTAAGGCCATGTTCTAGCATGGCAATTGAGGGGTGGCGAGGTACGGAACCGGCATGGCAGATGGGCGGCCGGCTGCCGGGGTCGGTCAGAGCATGATCCGGAAAAGTGGAACGCCGGTTTTCCGAAAAGATCATGCTCAAACAAAGAGATGAGACCGGAAAGCGATTTCCCTGCAATCGCATCCCGGTCTCATGCCTATTTGGCCGGAATCGCCCCGGCCGGCCCGACCACAAGGTCGTCGCGGTGGATCATCTCGGAACGGCCGCTGGTGCCCAGAATGGCCATCACATCGCGGGAGGAGCGGCCTTTGATCTTCTCGGCGTCCTCGGCGTCGTAGGCGATCAGGCCGCGGCCGATCTCATGGGTGTCGGGGCCGCGCACCACCACGGCATCGCCGCGGGCGAACTGGCCGTCGACCCGGATCACGCCGGCCGGCAGCAGGCTCTTGCCGGCCCGCAGCGCGGCCACCGCGCCGGCGTCGATGGTCAGCGTGCCCTTCGGCTCCAGCGAGCCAGCGATCCAGCGCTTTCGCGCAGTGACGGGATTGGCCGGGGTGAGGAACCAGGTGCAGCGGCCGCCGTCGGCAATCGCGGCCAGCGGATGCTCGATCTTGCCGGAGGCGATCAGCATATGCGTGCCCGCGGTGGTCGCGATCTTCGCGGCCTCGATCTTGGTCGTCATGCCGCCGCGCGACAGTTCGGACCCGGCCGAGCCCGCCATCGCCTCGATCTCCGAGGTGATGCTCTCGACCACCGGGATCAGCGTCGCATTCGGATCGACCGCGGGCGGCGCGGTGTAAAGGCCGTCGATGTCGGACAGCAGGATCAGCAAATCCGCGCTCGCCATGGTGGCGACGCGCGCGGCGAGGCGATCATTGTCGCCGTAGCGGATCTCGTTGGTAGCGACGGTGTCGTTCTCGTTGATCACGGGCACCGCGCGCCATTCCAGGAGCTTTGCGATCGTCGAGCGCGCGTTGAGATAGCGGCGGCGTTCCTCGGTGTCCTGCAGCGTCACGAGAATTTGCCCGGCGCCGATGCCGTGATGGCCGAGCACCTCCGACCAGATCCGCGCCAGCGCGATCTGCCCGACCGCCGCGGCCGCCTGGCTCTCCTCGAGCTTCAGCGGCCCGCGCGGCAGTTTCAGGCGGCTGCGGCCGAGCGCGATCGAGCCCGACGACACCACCAGCACCTCGCTGCCGTCCTTATGCAGCTTGGCGATGTCGTCGACCAGCGCGGCGAGCCACGCCGCGCGCACCTCGCCGGCCTGCGAGTCGACCAGTAGCGAGGAGCCGACCTTGACGACGATGCGGCGAAAGTTCTTGAGCGCGGGGCGTTTCATGGGCTTGGTCTAGCGGGACGGTGGGAAGCAATACGCGCCACGAGGTGGCTTGGGAAGTGCAGGGCGGCTGTTAGCCCTGCGGCACCGGCGTCGCCCACGGCTCCGCCTGAGCCTTCGCCTTGTTGGAGACCGGCGCTTCGCCGATCACCTCGACCAGCGCAGCAAGTGCGTCCTGCACGCCTTCGCCGGTGGCGCCGGAGAGCAGCAGCGGCGTCTTCTTCGCAGCCCGCTTCAGCCGGTCCTTCTGCTTCTTCAATTCGTCCGGCGTCACCGCGTCGATCTTGTTCAGCGCGACGATCTCGATCTTGTCGGCGAGCTGGCCCTCATAGGCCTCAAGTTCGGTACGCACCGTCTTGTAGGCCTTGCCGGCGTGCTCGGAGGTCGCATCGATCAGATGCAGCAGCACGCGGCAGCGCTCGACATGGCCGAGGAAGCGGTCGCCGAGGCCGGCGCCCTCATGTGCGCCCTCGATCAGGCCGGGGATGTCGGCGAGCACGAATTCACGGCCGCCATAGTTCACGACGCCGAGCTGCGGATGCAGCGTGGTGAAGGGATAGTCGGCGATCTTCGGCTTGGCGGCGCTGACCACCGAAAGGAAGGTCGATTTGCCGGCATTGGGCAGGCCGACCAGGCCGGCATCGGCGATCAGCTTCAGCCGCAGCCAGATCCAGCGCTCTTCGCCGGGCGCGCCGGGATTGGCGTTGCGCGGCGCGCGGTTGGTGGAGGATTTGAAATGCGCGTTGCCGAAGCCGCCATTGCCACCCTTGGCCAGCACGAATTTCTCACCGAGCTCGGTGAAGTCGTGCAGCAGCGTCTCGCGGTCCTCGTCGAACACCTGGGTGCCGACCGGCACCTTCAGCACGATCGACTTGCCGTTGGCGCCGTGGCGGTCCTTGCCCATGCCATTGCCGCCCTTCTGCGCCTTGAAGTGCTGCTGGTAGCGATAGTCGATCAGCGTGTTGAGGCCGTCGACGGACTCGATGATGACGTCGCCGCCGCGGCCGCCATTGCCGCCGGAGGGGCCGCCGAACTCGATGAACTTCTCGCGCCGGAACGCGACGCAGCCGTTGCCGCCGTCGCCCGAGCGAATGTAGACTTTTGCTTCATCGAGGAATTTCATGATCCGCTCTAGTTAGGGCAGGGCGGCCTTTGCGGCAACCCGGAAGCGCCCCGAACTCAGCGAAAAGCCTTAATTTTCGGCCTTTTTTACGGTCCGAGCGGCTAAGTGGGCCGCCGCCGGACCAGGAATTTCTGCATGCCTTCCAACACCAGCTCGCGGCGCTGGTTGTGCACGGTGGAGCGCAGCGTCACCACCCCGGTGGTGCGGCCGGGGGCCAGCTCGATCACCTCCAGCGCGGGGTAGATGGTGTCGCCGGCATAGACCGGTTTCAGGAACTTGCTGGACTGCTCAAGGAAGCCGATCAGCGATTCCTCGACGACATAAGGGAACAGCCCCGCGCCGGGCGCGGTGTGCACCAGCGTCTGGAAGCCATGCGCGAGCAGATCGGGCATGCCGCGGGCACGGCAATATTCGACGTCGTAATGGATCGGATGGGTGTCGCCGCTCGCGGTCTGGAACGCTGCAAACACCGCCGACGTCTGGGTCCGGCTCGGAATGACAAAACGCTCGCCGAGCACGAAATCCTCGAACCAGCGCTGCGCGGGGACCATGCGGTGCTGCGTGGGGTCGAACTCGGTCATGCGGCATTTCCTGCGCGTTTTTGTCACTGGTTGCGCTCGAGCATGATCCGGAAAAGTGTGAAGCGGTGTTCCGAAAAGATCATGCTCAAACAAAGAGCTAAAGCGCGATGACGATTCAACCCAATCTCATCGCGCTTTAGAGGTAGCGCAGCGGTCGAGGTGCGGCAATCCGTTCAATTCGTCATCGGCGGGCTTGTCCTACCCGCGCACGTCTTTAAAACCGGACGACCCGGGACCCGCCCGGCCGCGACCAAGAACGACGCAAACGCGCAAAACCATTCATGAGCCTGTTCGCAAAGCTGTCCTCCTATGACGATCGATCGGCGCGGCTCGCCGGCATCGGGTTGATGCTGCTGTCGATCTTCATGTTCTCGTTCGGCGATGCGATGGGCAAATTCCTCGTCGCCACCTATTCGGTCGGACAGCTGCTGTGGCTGCGCGCCTGCGCGGCGCTGCTCGTATTGCTGCCGATGGTTTGGAAGCAGCGCGCGGATTTTCTGCATCTCGAGCGGCCGTGGCTGCAATTGCTGCGGGTCACGCTGTCGACATTGGAGGTCGCGGCATTCTTCCTCGCCACCATCTATCTGCCGCTCGCCGACGTCATCACCTACTATTTGGCCGGACCGATCTTCGTTACGGCAATGTCGGGCCTCGTGCTCGGCGAGCACATCGGCTGGCGGCGCTGGACCGCAATTCTGGTCGGCTTTTGCGGTGTGCTGATCGCGCTCAGGCCGTCGGCGCAGACGATCAGCTGGCCGGCGATGATCGCACTTGGCGGCAGCCTGTCGTTTGCCGTGTTGATGCTGGTCACGCGCTCGCTGCGCGCGACGCCGGACATCGTGCTCGCGACCTCGCAGTTCGGCGGCACGTTTCTGCTGGGCGCGGTGCTCTCGCCGATCGGCTGGGTGACGCCGTCAGCCGGCAGCCTGATGCTGTTCTTCGCCGCCGGCCTCGTCTCGGTCGCTGCGCTGCTCTGCGTCAACCGCTCGCTGAAGCTCGCGCCGGCAAGTGTGGTGGTGCCCTACCAGTATTCGATGATCGTGTGGGCGGTGATCTTCGGCTTTGTGGTGTTCGGCGACGTGCCGTCCTGGGCCACCATCGTCGGCGCCGCGATCATCATCGCCGCCGGGCTCTACATCTTCGTACGCGAACAACAGCTCGGCCGCGAGGATCCCGCAGTGAATCCGCCAGTGTAGCCTCTCATCCTCCCCTGGAGGGGGAGGATCGGTTCGCATGTCATGCGAACCGAGGTGGGTGACAGCCTCTCCATGCGGTCGCTGCCCGTGTTGAGAGATCACCCCACCCCGTCTCGCATTTCGCGTTGCTCAATGCGATCCGACCCTCCCCCTCCAGGGGAGGGTGAAGATCAACCCTTCCGCCGGATCGAATTGTTCCAGCTCTTCAGCGAGGCCCAGACGCTGCGCGACAGGCGGAAGCAGTCGACCGGGCTCGACGAGCCCAGCGCTTCGAAGCGGTGCAGCTCGACGCCGCTCCACTGGAAGCCGCACTTCTCGAGGATGTTGCGCGACGACGGGTTGACGACGCGGGCGCCCGAGATCAGCTGGTCGAGGTCGAACTCCTCGAAGAAGTAATCGATCACCGCGCGCGCGGCCTCCGTGCCGAAGCCCTGGCCCCAATGGTCGACGCCGAGCCAGTAACCGAGCTCAGCTGCGTTCTCCTCGCGCCAGTCGAGGCCGACCATGCCGATCGGCGTGTGATTGTTCTCGATCAGGAAAACGGTTTCGCGGCCGCCATCGGCCACGGCACGCACGAAATCGATGGCATCGTCCTGGGTATAAGGATGCGGCAGGCGGCGGGTGTTCTCCGCGATGCGGCGATCATTGGCGAGGCGTGCAATTGCTTTTACGTCCGCGAGCGTCGGCTTGCGCAATGTCAGCCGTTCGGTCTCGAGGACGCAAGCTCTTGCTTCGCGCAAGGTCGGCGTCGGGATGTCCTGCAACATGTCGAGCTCCTGTGATGCGAATAAATGATACGCAACGCTTGGAACGTCACGCGTGGCCCTTCAGGAACACGCGCAACAAAAAGGGGAGGCCGGTAATCCCGCCTCCCCTTGGAGCCCTTTGCGACTCCGCCGGTTCAACAGGACCCGGCGGACTCATGTGTGTCCACCGTCTACTCGGCCGCCTCCGCCACCGGAATAACCGATACGAATGTGCGGCCATTGGCCTTGGCACGGAACTCGACATGACCCTCGACTTTCGCGAAGAGAGTATGGTCAGTGCCCATGCCGACATTAAGGCCGGGATGCCAGGTGGTGCCGCGCTGACGCGCGATGATGTTTCCAGGGATTACGAGCTCGCCGCCGAACGCCTTGATGCCAAGGCGCTTGCCCTTGGAATCACGTCCGTTGCGCGATGAACCGCCTGCCTTTTTGTGAGCCATGGCTCGTCTCCGACTTCGCTTTGATCTCTAGATCAATTCCTTGACGGAATCATTTCACGTTTTGTCACGCTTCAATTCTTGCAGCGCGACGATCACTTCTCGCTTGCAGCGCCGGTCTTACTCGGCGGCCTCGGCGGGAGCTGTGACCTTTTCCTTCTTCGGCCGCGGGCCGATGGTCGGCTTGGCGTTATCGGCGAGGATCTCGGTGATGCGAAGCACCGTGAGCTCGTCGCGATAACCGCGCTTGCGGCGTGAATTCTTGCGGCGACGCTTCTTGAACGCGATCACCTTGGCACCGCGCTTGTGCTGCAGCACTTCGGCTGCAACGGACGCGCCTGCGACGGTGGGCGTTCCCAGCACCGGCGTGTCACCGCCGAGCACCAGAACTTCGCCTAGCTGCACGATCGTGCCGACATCGCCGGCGATCTTGCCAATCTCGAGTACATCATTCGGAACGACGCGGTACTGCCGGCCGCCGGTTTTGATGACTGCGAACATCGTTTGATTCCTTCGTGTTCGATTCCGGCCTCGGACGGTCGCCCGGGTCGGCTTTTTGTTCAGTCGCTATGGGTTCAGATTTTCGCACGAAGGGAACGAATTCCCAAAACGGTTCGCGCAAAAACAAGCGGCGCGAGAAATCCTCGCGCCGGATGGAGCGGACTTATAGCCGCAAACCGCCGAGAGTCAAGGTAAAGCGGGGCAAAAACCGGCCAAAAATGAATGGTTTGGCGTGATTTTGGCCCTGGATTGGCCTCAGGCCGTCACTTGGGCGGCCACCCGGGCGTGCCGGCGGATGGTCTGCGGCGGCTGGCCCAAAACCCGCAGAAACGCCCGCCGCATCCGCTCGCGGTCGGCAAAGCCGGTTTCGCTTGCAATCTCGTCCATCGAATGACGGCCGTCGCCGATCAAAAAATGGCGTCCCGCGCCGGCCAAAGCGGGCGCAACCATTTGGGTTCCCCGCCGTTAGTGACCCGGAACCTCAAGCGGGCAAGGGCGAATGGCGGAAGAGACCGGACTGACCACTGGCATCGCGCACCACGGTGCCGCGCGGCTGCCGTCGGTCGACATCGACGGTTTCAACATCGAGCTGAAGGACGAGGACGGCTTCCTCGGCGACCGCGCCTCCAAGGGCGCGTTCCGCAAGATCCTGGACCGCTGGCGCAAGCCGCTGCGCAAGTCGGGCGAGGACCCGTTCGGCGACGAGCCATCGGACAAGATCAGCAAAAAGAAGCTGGATGAGATGCTGGTCGGCGACGACACCGAGGCCTCGGCGGTCGTGCACAGCGCGATCGAGGAGTTCGCGCAGGAGCTTGCCTATGTGACGCGCCGCTTCCTGAAGACCAAGGCCTGGGCCAGGACCGAACGCATCGTGGTCGGCGGCGGCTTTCGCGAAAGCCGGCTCGGCGAACTCGCCATCGCGCGCACCGAGATCATCCTGAAGTCCGAAGGCTTCAAGGGCGACATCGTGCCGATTCGGTTTCATCCCGACGAAGCCGGCCTGATCGGCACGCTGCATCTGGCGCCGTCATGGATTTTCGAGGCCCACGACGGCGTCCTCGCGGTCGATATCGGCGGCACCAATATCCGCTGCGGCGTCGTGGAGACGCGCTGGAAGAAGGCGCCCGACCTGTCCAAGGCGTCGGTGTGGAAATCGGAGCTGTGGCGGCATGCCGATGACGAGCCGACGCGCGAAGGCGCGGTGAAGCGGCTGGTGAAGATGCTCAAGGATCTGATTGCCGCCGCCGAAGCGGAGGACCTCAAGCTCGCGCCGTTCATCGGCATCTCCTGTCCCGGCGTCGTCAACGAGGACGGCTCGATCGAGAAGGGCGCGCAGAACCTGCCGGGCAACTGGCAAAGCAGCAAGTTCAACCTGCCGGCGAGCCTGGTCGAGGCGATCCCGCAGATCGGCGATCATGACACCGCGATCGTGATGCACAATGACGGCGTCGCGCAGGGGCTCGCCGAGGTCCCGTTCATGCAGGATATCGAGCGCTGGGGTGTGCTGACGATCGGCACCGGGCTCGGCAACGCGCGTTACACCAATCGTAGGAAAGAAAACGGCAAGAAGGAAAACGGCAAAAAGGAAAATGGAAAGGGCGACAGGAAGGCCAAGAACGGCGACGAAAACGACAAGAGCGAGAAGAAGGCCAAGAAGGCCGATGCCTGAGTTGTGCCGTTGACCGAACCGGGGCAGGCGCGGCCCGGTAAGGTTGACGGGTTAGGTTAAGATCGGCTTCGCGTTGCTGTTTCGATGCTGCTTGCTACCGTGAGCCCTGTCGCTCCCGCCGACCGGCGAAGCCGCACTTCCCGGCCAGCAATATTGAGAAGCGGCACGGGGCCGCCAGTTTTTTGTCGCGTCCTGGCGGTCCCACTCTTCTCTATCTCCAGTTGATCGAGGAGAAGAAGCCGGCGATCTCGAAGGCCGCACGGTCGGGGTCCTCGCGATGCGGGAAATGCCCGACGTTGCCGAACATCTTGAGATCAAGATTGGAGAAGGTTTCGCCCAGCCGGTCGGTCCAGGCATAGGGAAACAGCGGATCGTGCTCCGCCCAGCGGACGCAGGTCGGCACCGTGATCGGCGGCAGCGCGGGGGCTTCACCCTGCATCATCCTGACGCGCGCGGCATGCGCCGCCCGGTAATGCGCAAAGCCGCCGGCGAGGTTGCCTGGCTTGAAGAAATTGTCGGCAAAATCCTCCAGCACATCGTCGAACGCCGTCTTGCGATGCGACCAGTTGCGCAGGAAGTGCCCGATATAGGTCCGGCAGCTCTCGCGCGTCGCGCCGACCAGCGCGGGCGCCATCTCCATCTGGTGGAACGACTGGTACCAGATGTGATTCAGCCGGTCGGGCGCCGCCATCCGCGGGCCGATACCCGGATAGACGAAATCGAACAACAACAGCCCGGCGGCGCGTTCCGGCGCCTTGCGGGCGAGCGGCTGCATCACTGCGCCGCCGACGTCGTGGCCGACCACGCCGGCCTTGTCGATGCCGAGCGCATCCAGCAGCGCCAGCATGTCGTCGGCATGTTGGTCGGGACCGTAGGCCGCGGCATCGGGCTTGTCGCTGTCGCCGAAGCCGCGCAAATCGGGCGCGATCAGCGTGTAACGGTCGGCCAGCCGCGTCATCATCGGCTCCCAGGTCAGCCAGAACTCCGGCCAGCCATGCAACAGCAGCAGCGGCCTGCCGCTCCCGATCCGCGCGACGTGGAACGCGGCGCCATTGGCCCTAACAGTCAGATGCTCCATCTCTCCGCTTCCTCTTCCGGCCGGCGCGGCGGCGGTCGGTCCGGCCAGAACCGCGCCGCTAGCGCCTTGTTTCCATGCGCTTTCTCCGGACGCCTCGATACCTCTGCGGTTCGCCGGCGCCGTGACGGAAATATTATTGCAGCGCCTTGTCTGGCCCGCCATCCTCGCCTAGAACACGCCCCGACCGCGGGTGGTGCAAATCACCTGGTCCACTGGAGAGGTGGCAGAGTGGTTGAATGCACCGCACTCGAAATGCGGCATAGGTGCAAGCCTATCGGGGGTTCGAATCCCTCCCTCTCCGCCACTCACGAAGAGATCCGACCTCGCCAAAGCCATCTGGCTGCCCCGGACCATGCCGTGAGGAAGGCGCTTTGCGAGCCGGAAACCCCAGCCTGTTTGGATGGGCGTCGTCGGTAACCTTAATTTCCCGTTTCGATTGTCGATAAAGTTTTATCGATTATCGTTGTGACAGTTCAGCGGTGTGACGAACCGCCTGTTGGGAGGCAAGAGCCGAGTGGCTTGACGACCTCTCTGAAATCGAAGGGTGGGCAGAGCGCAGTGCCAGCCACCTTTCGGGCTTCCGGCGGCGGCCGGCGGGGCAAATCAATTCCTGAAGTGCATTTTTGATTGCCAGGCTGCGGCGCAGATAGCGCCGCACGAAACTTCACAATTGGGATGTTCCAAATGACGTTCGCGCATTTCTTGATCGCGGTCGGTGGCGGCCTTTTGTTGCTGGCTGGCTTCGTCGCATTTGCCCTTCGGAGAAACGCACTCCATTCGACGGCGCGCATTTAACAGCAGGCGAAATTGAGCTCCGACGGCCTCGCTCATGGGGTGAGCGAAGCTTGCGGGGATGGCCGCACCGCCGCGCGGCCTGGCAGCCGAGCACCGCGCCTTTACAACCTGCCCCAAGGCGACGCGTGCTCGGCTGTTCCCTTTCTGACCAACCTTCGTCGTTCGAAACATTGAATCGCGTGACGACAATTTCGTGAACTCTCCGCATCACCTCCACGACGCGAGATCCAACCTGCGGGTGATCGCGATCGCCTCGAGGAAGGTTTCGTCGTGACTCACGACCAGCAGCGCCCCATCATAGGCGCGCAGTCCGGCCTCGACCGCCTCCATGGAATCGATGTCGAGATGATTGGTCGGCTCGTCGAGGATCAGCAAAGGCGGCGGGGTTGCGCCGCCCAGAACGCAGGCAAGGCCGGCGCGCAGCAACTGGCCGCCGCTGAGGCAGGAGGCGGTCTGCAGCGCCGCGTCGGCCCGGAACATGAATCGCGCCAATGCTGCGCGACAGGTATTCTCGTCGGCATGCGAATTGATGCGCCGGAAATTGTCCAGGATGGAGGCGGACGCATCGAGCAGGCTGACCCCCTGATCGAACATGGCGAAGCGGGTCATCACCTCGACCGTGCCGCGCAATGGCGGCAGATCGCCGGTGATGAGCCTGAGCAATGTCGTCTTGCCCGCGCCGTTGGGACCTGTGATCGCGACACGTTCCGGACCTGACATGGAGAAGGTGACGCCACGCAGGATCGGTGCTTCGGCTGTGTAGCCGGCATCGGCGGCTTCGATCCGCAGCACGGTCTGCCCCGCCGGCAGGCGCGTGGATGGCAGTTGGACCGAGAACGGCTGCAGGACCTCGATGCGCTGCCGCGCCGCGGCCGCAAATTCGAGCGCCTGCGTCCGCCTGCGCTCGGCAAGGCGTGCGTTCTCGCCGCCGGTATCTTCGCTGCGATCCTTGCGCAGCCCGGCGGCGATACGTGGCATGTCGCCCTTGGCGCGCTTCTTCGCGCCCGCGCCGTCCTTGCGTGCTTTCCGCTCGGTGGTTTCCCGCGCCTTGCGATCGATGTCATCCACGCGCTTCTCGGCATCCGCGAGGTCGTGCCTTGCGGCCGCAAGCTCGATGGCCTTGCGCGCGCGGTATTCGCTCCAATTGCCGCCGTAGCGTCTGGCTTCCAGCGAGGTCAGTTCGACGATCGCATCCATGGTCTCGAGCAGCTCGCGGTCGTGGCTGACGACGATGGCGCCATGGCGCCAATTGGCGAGCAGATCGATCACCGCCCCTCGTCCGTCGCGGTCGAGATTGTTGGTGGGCTCATCGAGCAGCAGAAAGTCCGGCTGCGCAAAGGTCAGCGCGGCGAGCCGCACCCGGGTGGTCTGTCCCCCGGACAGTGTCGCCAGCGGCGCTTCGAGATCAGCGTTCAATCCGACGCGGTCGAGTGCGGAGGCGATGCGGACATCGAGCGTCCAGTCGACATCCGCAAGCTCCTCGGCGGTCGCAAGGCCCTGTTCGGCGCGGCGCAGCGCGGCAAGCGCCTGGCGCGCGCCGAACAGATCGATGACGCATTCGTCCGGCCTAGTCTGGACCGCCTGATGCAGCATCCCGACGCGTCCCTGGACCGAGACCGTGCCGGATTGCGGCGCGTGTTGACCTGCGATCAGGGCGAGCAGCGTCGTTTTCCCGACGCCGTTCCTGCCGACAAGGCCGGTCCGTTCGGATCCGAAACTGAGGTCGATGTTGGAAAGGAGAACCCGGCCGTCAGGCGCGGACAGAGCCAGATTCGAGAGAGTGATCGATGCAGGCATGGCGATGGATATCCCGGTGGGCAACGCTGATGGGCTTTGCTGTCCGGATGAAATCCATGGCCGTCGGCATCCTCTCGGATTGATGATTGACGTGATGTAGTCTTGCCTCGATGCGGGATCAAGGCCGAAGCGGCAGATCACGCCGCCGCGGCGACCGTCCAGCGATCCGGATCCTGCGTATGCCCGATCAACGCAAGCCCATAGGCGATGGACTCGAACTGATCCGCCGATGTCAGCCGCGCTGCGCCAAAACGCTCGGCGAACAGGCGCTGCACGGCCGGCACGAATGAGGTGCCGCCGGTCAAGAACACTTTTTCGACGTCGCGCGCGGTGATGCCGGCTTTCGCCAGGGCCTCGTCGACGGTCGCGCCCAGGCGCTCGATGTCGTCGGCGATCCAGCTTTCGAAATCGTCGCGGGTGACGGTCGCGCTGATGTCGATGCCTTCGCGGGCGAAGCGGAACTCGACGCGGTCGCGGCTCGACAGCGCGACCTTGGTGTCGGACACCGCGCGATAGAGCGCAAAGCCGAGATCGTGGTCGACGATGGTGATGAAATCCTGCAGCGGCGCGGGATCGAGCGCGGTGCGCGCGAGCTGCTGCAACTCGCGCAGATCGCCATTGCCCCGCATCATCGCCAGCTGGTGCCAGCGGGCGAGGCTCGAATAGTAATGATTGGGAATCGGCAGCACCTTGTCGAACGAGCGATAGCTGGTGCCCTTGCCGAGCCGCGGCGAGACGATGTGGTCGACGATGCGGTAATCGAAGGTGTCGCCGGCGATGCCGATGCCGGCATGGCCGAGCGGCTCGGCGCGCAGCACGCCGCCCTTGCGCGAGAACCGCATCACCGAGAAGTCGCTGGTGCCGCCGCCGAAATCAGCGACCAGCACGGTGGCGTCGTGGTCGAGGCTGCGCGCGAAGGAGAGTGCGGCGCCGACCGGCTCGTAGACATAGAGCGCGTGGCCGGCACCTAACCGCTCGAACGCGGCGCGGTAGCGCTGCATCGCGAGTTCGTCATTGGGATTGCCGCCGGCGAAGCGCACCGGACGACCGACCATGATGGTCGGCGCGCCGAGATCGAACCCGTCGCCGGCATGGCGCGTCAGCGTGCGCAGAAAGGCCGCGAGCAGGTCCTCGAACTTGTAGCGCTGGCGGAAGATCTGCGTGGTGTTGAAGGCCGAGCTCGCCGCAAACGTCTTGAACGACTGGATGAACCGATGGATGGTGCGCCTCTCGAGGAACTGCTCGATCGCCCACGGGCCGCCCTCGGCGCGCGGATGCAGGCCGGCCCCCGGCCGGTCCTCCCAGAAGCACAGCGCCGACACATAGACGCTATGGGTGCGGCCGCCATGGTCGAATCGGATCGCCTCGACGCGGCCATCGCCGTCGGACAAGGCAACCACGGTGTTGCTGGTGCCGAAATCGACGCCGATCGAGACGGCGGGCGGGGCGCTCGACATGTCATGCTCGGATGGTGATGTGAAGGGGGCGGACCTTTAGCGGCTTTGGCCGCGGTTGCCAACCCCCTGCTGCAAGATGCCCTGTGACGCGACGGTGAAGCATGATCAGCGGATTTTGAATTGATAGGGCGCGCGCGGCGTTGCGCGTCTGCTGCGCGCGGCCATCCGCCGGGCTATACGGTCGCAGCAAATGGCGCGCAGGAGAAGCTGAATGACCTTGAACCCAACAGCCCAGAATTATCGCGTCGCGGTTAGTGCCTATGAGGCAGGCCGGCCCAGTTATCCGGCCGACATCGTCGCCGCGCTGCCGCTGCAGAGCGCGCGTTGCATCGTCGACCTCGGCGCCGGAACCGGCAAGTTCACCCGCCTGTTGCGTCCGCATCTCGCCCCGGGCGCCCGGCTGGTCGCGGTCGAGCCCGTTGCGGAGATGTCGGCAAAGCTCGCGAGCGAAGGCAAGGCGGAGGTCATCAACACCCGCGCCGATGCGATCGGCCTCGACACCGGCAGCGTCGATCTCGTCACCTGCGCGCAGGCGTTCCACTGGTTCGATAACGAGCCGTCGGTCGCCGAGATCGCGCGGCTGCTGCGCCCCGGCGGCACGCTGGCGCTGGTCTGGAATGTCAGGAACGACGGCACGCCGTGGGTCAAGGCGCTGTCCGTGATGATCGAGAAATACGCCGGCGATACGCCTCGGCATCAGTCGGGCCGCTGGCGCTGGATCTTGCAGGACCCGCGCTTCGCGCTCGACAAGGAGATCGTGCAGGACCATCCGCATCGCATGTCGCGCCAGGGCGTGTTCGAGCGCATCGTCTCGACCAGCTACGTCGCCAACCTTCCCGACGCCGATAAGGCGATCCTGCGCAAGAAGACCGACGATATCCTGCGCGAGGCCGGGCTCGGCGACGCCGACGAGGTGGTGTTTCCCTATGTCACGCGGCTGTATCTGCTGAAGCGGGTCTGATCGCGCTCTTACTTCCCCGGCACGATCTTCCACTTTCCGTCCGCGCCACGCCGCAGCGCCGGGGCGCCGATCCGGATGTGTTTTGCCAGGAAATCGATGAAGGCGCGCACCCGTGCCGGCAGCGGCCCGGCATGGCCGACATAGACCGCGTGGATATCCTCGCGATCGCCGGGGTTGAGGTTCTGCAGCACCGGCACGAGCCGCCCGGCATCGATATCGGGGCCGATGTGGAACAGCGCGAGCCGCGCGAGGCCAATGCCGCCGAGCGTGAGCCGGCGCGCGACCTCGCCGTCGCTGGCGCGGGCGACCGGCGGCGGCAGCGCCTCCTCGATCTTCTCGGCGCGGCGGAACGGCCAGCCGCGGATGCTGCGCGGAAAGGTCCAGCCGATGCCGCGATGCGCGGCGAGGTCCGCCGGCGTCTTCGGCGCGCCGTAGCGGGCGAGATAGGTCGGCGCGGCGACCACGGCCATGCGGCTGGTGCCGAGCTTGCGCGCGATCAGCCGCGAAGCGCCGAGCGGGCCGGCGCGGATCGCGACATCGGCGCGCTCCTGCATCAGGTCGACCAACGTGTCGGTCAGCACGAGGTCGAGCGTGACGTCCGGATGCTCGCTCATGAAGCGCGGCAGCAGCGGCATCACATGCAGCATGCCGAACGGGATGTTGCAGTTGACGGTGAGATGGCCGCGCGGCGCCGCGCCGGAGCCGGCCAGCCGTTCGGCTTCCTCGATATCGGCGAGAATGGTTTGCGCGCGCTCGTAGAAGGCCTTGCCTTCCGCGGTGAGCAGCAGCCGGCGCGTGGTGCGGTTGACCAGCCTTGTGCCGAGCCGGGCCTCGAGCCGCGAGACTAGCTTGCTGACGCCCGAGGGCGTGAGGCCGAGATTCTTCGCCGCGGCGGTGAAGCCGCCGAGATCGACGACGCGGACGAAGACCTCCATCTCGCCGGAGCGGTTTGTGTCGGATCGGGCCATGTTGAATTCACGTCACAAATGATTGGATTTCGGCCATCCTAATCCTCAGCCGAGCGCTTCGCTATCTCGGATCGCGGAATCCCATTCGATCCGGAGCGACCCATGCCTGCTGCTGTTCTTGCCCTCACCGCCGGTGCCTTCGGCATCGGCACCACCGAATTCCTCATCATGGGGCTGTTGCTGCAGGTCGCCGCCGACATGCAGGTCTCGGTCTCCGCGGCGGGCCTCCTGATCTCCGGCTATGCGCTCGGCGTGTTCGTCGGCGCGCCGATCCTGACGCTGGCGACACGCAAAATGCCGCGCAAGGCGGTGCTGCTGGCGCTGATGGCGATCTTCACGCTCGGCAACGCGGCCTGTGCGCTGGCGCCGAGCTATTCGCTATTGATGGCGGCGCGCATCCTGACCTCGCTGGCGCACGGCACGTTCTTCGGCGTCGGCTCCGTGGTGGCGACCAGCCTCGTCGCCGAGGACAAGCGGGCTTCCGCGATCGCCACCATGTTCATCGGGCTGACGGTCGCCACTTTGCTCGGCGTTCCCTTCGGCGCCTGGTTCGGCCTGATGCTGGGCTGGCGCGCCGCGTTCTGGGCGGTGGCGGCGATCGGCGTGGTCGCCTTCGTCGTGCTGGCCGTGCTCGTTCCCGGCCATGTCGGCGCCAAGGACAAGCCTGCGCCGCTGCGCGAGGAACTGGCCGTGCTGGGCCGGCCGCAGGTCCTGCTCGGGCTGGCGATGACGGTGTTCGGCTTCGGCGGCCTGTTCGCGGTCTTTACCTATGTGCAGCCGATCCTGACACGCCTCACCGGATTCTCCGACGCGGCGGTGTCGCCGATCCTGCTGGTGTTCGGCGCCGGCCTTGCGGTCGGCAACGTCGCGGGCGGCCGGCTCGCCGACAAGGGACTGGCGCGGGCGCTGCTCGTGACGCTCGGCGGCCTCGCGATCGTGCTCGTCGCGCTCGCGGCCGTTGTCTCCTTCAAGGCGCTGGCCGTGGCATTGCTGTTCATCCTCGGCATCGCCGCCTTTGCCACCGTCGCGCCGCTGCAGCTGCGCGTGCTCGAGGCCGCCGGCGTCGAGGGGCGCACGCTGGCCTCGAGCCTGAACATCGCGGCGTTCAATCTCGGCAATGCGCTCGGCGCCTGGGCCGGCGGCGTCACCATCGATCGCGGCCTCGGCCTCGGCGCGCTGCCGCTGGTCGCGGCCGCCATCACCGCGGTCGGGCTGCTGCTCGCGCTGTGGAGCCTGCGGCTCGACCGGCCGGCCGTGCTCGCCGCGCAGTGCCCGGCGGAATGAACGGCAAACTCGCCGCCGACGGCGCAGGCCGCCTCACGCCTGCGCCGTGTGCTCGCACACTTGCCGGCGATACTCCGCCGGCGTCACGTTCATGTGCTGCCGGAAGACGCGGTTGAGGTGGCTTTGATCTGCGAAGCCGCTCAGCAGCGCGATCTCCTTCAGCGCGACGCGGTCTTTGCGCAGATGCTGGCATGCGTGCTCCACCTTGCGCCGCAGGACATAGGCGTGCGGCCGCATGCCGTAATGCACGCGGAATTTGCGGGCAAACTGGACCGGCGTGCAATTGCAGATGTTCGCCAACTCCTCGAGTGTGATGTTTCGGAAGATGTTCTGCTCGATATAGTCCTCGATCAGCCGGGCATGCGCCGGGCGGAAGCGTCCTTGCGCGCAGGGCATCTTGAACTCGATCGCCGCATATTTCCGCAGGATGTGCACGCTCGCCTGCAGCGCCAGCGCGTCATAGCAGAGGCGTCCGCCCGGACCTCCTGAGGCAACCTCCTGAACCATCTGGTCGTTGATCCAGGTCAGCATCGGATCTTCGGCCTTAAGGAGATCGTGAAGCTCGATCGACTCGGCGTCGCGGTCGAAGGCATCGCTCGCCGTCTTCATCATGAGGGCGGGGGAGATATAGAAATGCGTGACCTCGATGTCATTCTTCCAGTGCCAGCTTGACGGCTCCGCGCGGGTCAGGAACGACGTGACGCCGCGGCCGACGTGATCCTGCTTCCAGGCGCCGGTGACACGGCGGTTCATCGACGTCACGCCGTCGCGATAGAGCACAAGCAGAAAGTTGGCCGATGGGGGAACCCAGATATCCGATGGCGCATAGCGAAAGATGCGCAACCGGAAATCGTCCCTCCCGATTGAGGCGCTGTCCAGCTTCATCTCTCCGGGAGCGTAGCGCGGCAGCTCCTCGACCGTGATCAATTGGGCCATCGCGCGAGCCTCCTCCCTGGAATCCGTGGCGCGGTTGACCGCTTCTTCTTGGCCGGACGTCTGAGCGCAGGATAGGCCGCTTTCGCGGTTTGCCAAGCCGACCAACGGCCGATGGCTCGATTGCACGGCCGCGTTCCAGAGATTGTCAGTTTCATCCAAGCCGCTCGGTCGAACGGCCTGCAGCCTGCTCAGCGTCTCGGCGACTGCGCCAGCGGCCGAGGCCAAATTGACGCAACGCACCATCGCCCGGCGACGCCGGTGGATGGGAGTGTGTGAATCAGGACACAGGAGGAAACGATGACCGAGACCGTCACGAGGTCGAATGGAAGCAATGGTGCGCATGCTACGACCAAGCTCGACGCCGTGGTCGTCGGCGCCGGCGTCGCCGGTCTCTATCAATTATTCCGCCTGCGTGAGCAGGGACTGAGTGTGAGGGGGATCGACGCCGGGTCAAGCGTAGGCGGCACCTGGTACTGGAACCGCTATCCCGGGGCGCGCTTCGATTCCGAAGGCCACACCTATCAGTACCTGTTCTCGGAGGAACTCTACAAAGGTTGGAGCTGGAGCGAGCGCTTCCCGTCCCAGCCGGAAATCGAGCGCTGGCTGAACTATGTCGCCGACCGCCTCGACCTCAAGAAGGACATTCAGTTCGGCACCACGGTCAAGAGCGCGCACTTCGATGAGGCGGCGCAACGCTGGCTGGTGACGACGGACAAGGGCGATGTCATCGACACCCAGTTCCTGGTCACCTGCTGCGGTATGCTCTCGGCGCCGCACGTGTCCTTCCCGGGACAGGAGACGTTCAAGGGCGAGCTGTTCCACACTGCGCGCTGGCCTAAGGGGCCGATCGAACTCGCCGGCAAGCGCGTGGGCGTGGTCGGCAACGGCGCGACCGGAATCCAGGTGATCCAGTCGATCGCCGGCGAGGTCGGTCACCTCAAGGTGTTCATCCGCACGCCGCAATACATCATCCCGATGAAGAACCCGAAATGGGAGGCGTCGGATATCGAGGCCTACAAATCGAAGTTCAAATCCCTCACCGAGCGGCTGCCGAAGACGTTTACCGGATTCGAATTCGACTTTGAGCACGTCTGGGCCGACCTGACGCCCGCGCAGCGACGTCAGGTGATCGAGGACTGCTGGAACCACGGGTCCCTGAAGCTGTGGGTCTCATCCTTCGCCGAATTGTTCTTCGACGAAGCCGTCAACGCCGAGATTACCGAGTTCGTGCGCGAGAAGATGCGCGAGCGGCTCAAGGACCCCAAGCTGTGCGAGCAGCTGATTCCGTCCGACTACGGCTTCGGCACCCACCGAGTGCCGCTCGAATCCAATTTCCTCGAGGCCTTCCTGCGGCCCAATGTCGAGATCGTCAGCGTCAAGAACAATCCGATCGCCCGCATCACGCCGGAGGGCATCCAGACTGCCGATGGCACGGTGCACGAGTTCGACGTCGTCATTCTGGCGACCGGCTTCGACGCCGGAACGGGAGCGTTGACGCGGATCGATATCCGCGGCCGCGACGGACGATCGCTGAAGGAGGACTGGGGCAGGGACATCCGCACCACGATGGGCCTGCAGGTTCACGGCTACCCGAACCTGTTCACCACTGCGGTGCCGCTCGCGCCCTCGGCCGCATTGTGCAACATGACCACCTGCCTGCAGCAACAGGTCGAGTGGATCGACGATTGCATCAAATATTTGCGCGGCAAGAATCTGAACGTCATCGAGCCGACCAGGGATGCCGAAGATCAGTGGGTGGCGCACCACGATGAAACGGCAAACGCGACGCTGATCGCGAAGACCAATTCCTGGTACCTCGGCTCGAATGTCGAGGGCAAGCCGCGCCGGGTGTTGTCCTATTGCGGCGGCGTCGGCACCTATCGCCAGAAATGCGACGAGGTTGCTGCAAGCGGTTATCAGGGCTTTGCCATGCAGTAACGGTTGCGTCCGGCGCCGCGGCCTTCCGGCCGGCGGCGCCGCTCACGATCGATCACATCACAAACAATATGGAGGACGACAATGAGCACGAATTTCAGTGCGGCAGCAGATGCGATTCTCGACGGCGTTGTGACATCCAGTCCGCGCGTTCCCGGCGTCGTTGCCATGGTGACCGACCGCCATCGCAACATCTATGAAGGTGCCGCCGGCAAGCGCCGCCTCGATCAACCCGCCGACATGACGACCGACAGCGTGTTCGCGATCTTCTCGACCACCAAGGCGATCACCGGGACGGCCGCGCTGCAACTCGTCGAGGAGGGCAAGCTCGATCTCGACGCGCCGGCCAAAACTTACGCCCCCGACATCGGCAAGCTCCAGGTCATCGAAGGCTTTGACGACAACGGCGAGCCGCGGCTCCGCGCGCCGAAGCGCGACATAACCACCCGCATGCTGATGGTCCACTCCGCCGGCCTGAGCTACGACTTCATCAATCACACCTACAATCGGCTCGCGCAGGAGAAGGGACAGCCGAGCGTCATCACGGCGTCCAGGGCCGCGCTGATGACCCCGCTGCTGTTCGATCCGGGTGAGCGCTGGGAATACGGCACCAACATGGATTGGTGCGGCCAGATCGTCGAAGCGATCGCGGGCAAGCGGCTCGGCGAGGTGTTCAGGACGCGCATCTTCGAACCGCTCGGCATCGAGGATACGACGTTCGAGCTCACCGATGCGATGCGGCGCAGGCTCGCCGGGATTCATGCCCGCAACGCCGACGGTTCGCTGACGCCGATGGATTTCGAGCTGCCGGCAAATCCCGAAATCCACATGGGCGGCCACGGGCTCTACGGCACGATCGGCGACTACATGCGCTTCATCCGGATGTGGCTGAACGACGGCGCCGGCGAGAACGGCCGCGTGCTGAGGCCCGAAACCGTGCGGATGGCGGAAAAGAACCACCTTGGCAACAACAAGGTCACCGCGATCACCGGCGTGATCCCCTCGCTCGCCAACGACGCGGAGTTCTTCCCCGGCCAGTCGAAGTCGTGGGCGCTCAGCTTCATGATCAATGACGAGCAGGCTCCGACCGGCCGCCCGGCCGGTGCGCTGGGCTGGGCCGGCCTTGCCAACCTGTTCTACTGGATCGATCGCCACAACGGGTTCGGCGGATTCTGGGCCACCCAGATTCTCCCGTTCGGCGATTCGGCATCGTTCATCGGCTACATGAATTTCGAAACCGCCCTCTACGATGCGCTGAAGCTGCGCAGGGCGGGGTAAGGGCGGTACTTCCAGCGTGCTGCCGGAGGCGAATTATGATGACATGGTCCCATGTCGAACGGGACCACGTTCTCCCGCCACAATCCCTCAGCCGGGCCGAGCAATCGGCGCGGCTGGGTCGACGGCACCGTGTCGGCGATCGAGCATTAGGGCGGCAACTGCCATCTGATCGACGATGGCCGCGCGCTCTATGCCGAAGCCGCATCGACGCGCTGTCATTCGCCCAAGCGCGTTTCCCTTGCTGCGGTCCGCCTGTCATTCGGTAACTGAACGTGCCCGCGCACCAGATGATCGAGTGAGAGGCGTCCCGGTCCCCAGGCCATGATCCCAAGCGCCATCGCCGCCCAGGTCATATGAATCGGCCAGCCGTCAGGCACGGTCAGTTCGACAATCACCGTCATGACCAACAGCCCGAGCGCCGCGAAGCGGGTGCCCAGCCCAAGCACAAGCAGAACCGGAAAAAGGATTTCTCCCGTTCCGGACAGGAAGGCCATCACTGCCGGCACCGGGTAGTGATAGGGCCCTCCGGGCAGATGCAGCATGAATTCATCGGTAAACAGGGTGACCGCGGTGTCGCTGAGTTTCCCAAAGCCGGTCCATTTGAGGATACCGGATTTCCAGAACGGCACGGCCAGGGCCAGGCGCATGACGAGTTGAACCAGCGACGGCTGCGCCACGGTCTGGATCAGGTGGATGGCCTTATCTGCAAGAAGGCTGAGCGGAAGCCGATCGCTCGCGCCGTACTGTCGATCGATGACCATCATGCTGCTCCGAGACTGAGAGTGGTGAAGGCACCCGCCTGAATCATTCCAGCAATGCCGGCGGCGAGATCGAAGGACGGCGAACAGCGCAACGCCAGCGCCGCGGCCTCGCCAAGTGATTGTCCCGATATCAGGCTTTCCAGGAACACGGCGCCGCCCTCGGGCAGATGCCGTACGATGACCTCGGCGTCGGGCCGCGTGATCAGGCCATCTTCCGGCGTACCGGCATCGATCTGCCCCACGGGGGCCTCGTTCCGGTTGGCCGCAAAGATGGTCACGGCCGAGAAACGGGAGCGCACGATCCGCGTTGCCGGATGTGCGGTAAACACCGCGTCCGCCAGCCGCTCGGGCGGTGTCGCCGCCAGCGACGCGGCAGACAGCGGTTCGGCGTCTGCCGCGTGGTATGCGTCGAGCCAGGCCCGCTCGATCCGTGCAACGTCGGCAAGCCACGGAAGGCCTCGCGCGTATTCGTAAGTCTCGATGAAGGCCGGAAAGTCGCGACCGTATTCGAACAGGAGCCGCGATGACGGCGGCGTGGCGCGGATGTGAAAGCGCGCCATGGCGCGAAAGAACTCGTCCCCGGTGATGCGTTGGACGGCTGGATAGACCGCGGCGAGCGCGTTGACGAGACTGACCGTAACGTTGTTGCGATAGACGTTGTAGCGCTTCACCGCGCCCTTGCCCGGGGGGCCGGTCACGATCGGAGGCGTCGCGCGCGTTGCATCGACGAGCGCCGCGGCAAACGCCGCATAGGACGGTATTTCCGGCTCAAGCGGCAGCATCACGCGCATCCCTTTTGTAACGGTCAAGGATCGCTTGCGCGGCTGCTGCTTCGGCCCTCAGAACGGGCCAACCGGGAATGTTGCTGTCCCACTCGATCAGGGTCGGGATGGGGCCGGATCGTGCGATGATGAGCTCGTACAGTTTCCATACCGGGTCGGCCACCGGTCCGTCGTGGCTGTCGATCAGGAGCAGGTCGCCCTCGTCGTCGGTCTGCTCGGCGTGGCCCGCAAGATGAATCTCGCCGACACGGTCAAGCGGAAAGTTCGAAAGATATTCGAGCGCAGAGAATCGGTGGTTGGTCGCGGAGACGAAGACGTTGTTGATATCGAGCAGCAGACCGCATCCGGTATGCTCCGCGATGCGCCGGATGAACTCCGTCTCTGCCATCGTCGATTCGCTGAACGACAAATAGGTGGACGGGTTCTCCAGCAGAAGCGGCCGCCGGATGGCATCTTGCACCTGGTTGACATGATCGCAGACCCGGCCGAGCGTCGCGTCGGTGTAGGGCAGCGGCAGCAAATCGTTGAAGTAAGTGGTCTGGTGGGTAGACCAGGCCAGATGTTCCGACACCAGCGCAGGCTCGTAGCGCTCGACCAGGGCACGGAAGCGCGCAAGATGAGTCCGGTCGAGCGGCTCCGGACCTCCTATCGACATGCAAACGCCATGCAGCGATATCGGATGGTCGCGGCGCACGGCCTCCAGCGCACGATGCGGCGGTCCCCCGGCTCCCATGTAATTCTCGGCATGGACTTCGAAGAAGCCGCGTTGCCTTCCGTCGTCGAGAATCGCCGGGAGGTGCTCATGCTTGAAGCTGCTACCGGCGAGGTCGCGTACCCGAAATACAGGAAAGCGATGAGCCTCGGTTGCATGCAATCCGGACAAGACCGCTGCACTCATGTCGTCTCTCCGCTTTCCCGCTATCGTGATGGTCGCCTGCCCGGTCGATCAGACCGGCTTGAGCGAGCCGGTCTTGCCGTTCGGAAGCTGGATGCTGGTGCAGGTGCCGCCCTGCACGAACTTCCAGGCGTTGCCCTGGAAGTCCACGGTCGAGGTGCCCTGGCAGGTGGTGCCGGGGCCGGCGGCGCAATCATTCTGGCCCTTCAGAGCGACGCCGAAGCACTTTTCCTTGTGCGCTGCGACGGCGGCATCGGCTTCCGCCTTGGTCAAGGGATTGGCGGCGGCAACGGTCGCGAGCGCTGTCGTCACGGCGCTCGCGAGGATGAGCGAGCTGACAATGGTCTTCATGGGTTTCTCCACTTTGGTTTACCTCGCCTCCTCGGCGAATGGGGGCGCGCCATCTCATTCGTATCGCCAACGGCTGCCGTTACGGTTCGGCCGCTCACAAATCGGTGAGATCGTCGCGGATGTCGCGCTGATCGCCCCACGGGGCCGCGCTTGGGTGCAGATAGGCGAAAACTTACGCTGCTTTCCAATGCCTGTTCGTTATCGAAACCAAACCCGCTGAGCATTGGCGGCGCCGACCTTCCTGCGGCATGATCGACGCGAGCTGGCCTCGCGTAACAATCCACCCCTGGCCGGCGTATCGCCACCAATGCCTGCCATAGACCGGCGGAAGCCAGTATGAACGCTGTTCTACCGCGAAGCGCATTGCGACGCCTGCGGCCTTCGTCGGTCAAGGCCATGACCGTCAGCATTCGCCTGGCCGTCTCGGCACTGGTGTTGACGGCGATCCTGCTTACCGCGGCCGCCTCGAGCCTGTTGTGGTGGCGTACCGCGGAATCGATCAGCCGGCAGCTCGCCTCGACGATCAACGAGCAGATCGTCGCCGCCGTCCGCAAGGAAGTCTCGGCGATCGTCGGCGAAGCGCGCGCCGCCCATACGGCGATCCGGACGCTGTTCCTGCAGAACGTCCTCGACACCCGCGAGGCCGACAAGCGTGAGTTCGTGTTCCTGTCGCAACTGCAGTCGCAGGCGACGATCTCCTGGGTCGCCTTCGGCTGGCCCGACGGTTCGTTTTTTGCCGCCCACAAGCTGGGCGACGGCCACCTCGAGATGATGGAAATTTCAAAGACCGATCATCCCGGCCAGCGCCGGATCGATGAATATCGGGTGATCCCCGGCGACATCGAATTCGAGACCCGCCGCTTCGAGCCAAGTGATTTTCGTGTCATCAACCAGGCCTGGTTCAAGACCAGTATGGGCTCCAACGGTCCGCAATGGTTCCGGGTGCTCGACCACCCGATCGGCCCGCGCCCCTCGATTGCCTTCGCGGGGCCGATCGACGTCTACCAGGAACGGCAAGGCGTGCTTGCGGTCGTGATCGAATACACGCGGCTGTCCCGGTTCCTCGCTCAGCTCGAGGTCGGACGCACGGGTACCGCGTTTATTCTCGACAAGAGCGGTGAACTGATTGCTGCTCCCGACAAGGATGCTGACGAGTTGCATCCCGCCCACAGCCGCATCGAC
The DNA here is from genome assembly GCF_900696085.1 of Bradyrhizobium ivorense. Classification (GTDB taxonomy): domain Bacteria; phylum Pseudomonadota; class Alphaproteobacteria; order Rhizobiales; family Xanthobacteraceae; genus Bradyrhizobium; species Bradyrhizobium ivorense. Next base: position 311,057 of record NZ_CAADFC020000004.1, on the reverse strand, counting down.
ATGTTGCCGCTGGCGCGCATGGCGATGAACGAGGCGGGCGATCGGGGCGGCGACGATGCGTGGCGCCGCAGGCTCTCGTCGGACGGCGCCGCCTATGAGGTCGCACTGACGCCGCTGCCGTTTCCCGGTTGGTCGCTTGTCACCGTCATCCCGGAGGCCGAGTTCCTCGCCCCGGTCGAGACCACGCTGAGGCGGCTCGTCATCGGTCTTGCCGTCGGCGCGCTGCTCGCGGCCCTCCTGTCGGCGATGTTGGCGCGTTCGGTGATCGCGGCTCCGCTCGCGCGTGTCGTCGGCGAGATCCGGCACGTCGAGAACTTTGCGCTCGATCAGGTCCGTCGCCATCCGTCGCGGCTCGCCGAGATCGCAAGTCTTTCGGGGGCAATCGCCGAAATGGCCGCGGGCCTGGCCGCCTTCCGCAAATTCATCCCGGCCGATCTGGTCAGGTCGCTGCTGCGCCAGGGCATCGAGGCGAAGCCCGGCGGCTCGATCCAGGAACTGACGGTGATGTTCATCGACGTGGTCGGCTTCACTGGGCTCTCGGAACGCATGGGCGATCGCGTCGTGCCGTTGTTGTCGCGATATCTCGACGTCGCCTCCGAAGTGATCGTCGCCCACGGCGGCACCATCGACAAATTCATCGGCGACGCCGTGATGGCGTTTTGGGGCGCGCCGACCGCGCAGGCCGAACATGCGCTGCTCTGTTGCCGGGCGGCGCTCGCCTGCCGTCAGGCGATCGAGGCCGCCGGCGTCAGGGACGACCAGGGCCATCTCCTGCAAATCAGGATCGGCATCAATTCGGGCCGCATGCTGGTCGGCAATGTCGGCTCCGAATTGCGGCTGAACTACACCGTGATCGGCGATGCCGTGAACGTGGCAAGCCGCCTTGAAGGCGCCAACAAGCACTATGCGACGCAAATTCTGATCGGCGCCGAGACCAAGCGCCTCGTCGAGGGGGCCATGGTCACGCGCGAGATCGATCGCATCGCCGTCTACGGCAGGACGGAAGGCCTCGCCGTGTATGAACTGATCGGTTCGGCAACAGGCGACGCGCGCCCGGCATGGATCATCCATTACGAAGAGGGACTGCTCAAGTATCGCGAGCGCGACTTCGCGGGCGCGCGTTACTGCTTCGAGGCTGCCTTGCGCCAGCGTCCTCACGACCGGCCGGCCGAGTTGATGCTCGAGCGCTGCAAGCTCCTCGAGCAGTCGGGCGCCGACGACGAGTGGTCGCCTGTCGCGACACTTCGATCGAAATAGCCCCTCTGGCACCCGACCGGCGAAGTGTGGTTACATGACGCCATGGCGAACGATCACATGCCCTTCCGCCAAGCGCCTCCGGCCGCGCCGAGCTACCGGCGCGGCTGGGTCGATGACGCGGTGTCGGCAATCGAGGCGGACCAGTGCCGGACCGCCGACACCCATCTGATGCGGCTGATCGTGCCGGCGCTGTCAGGCATCGACATCTATCTGAAGGACGAATCGACCCATCCGACCGGCAGCCTGAAACATCGCCTGGCGCGGTCGCTGTTTCTCTACGCGCTGTGCAACGGCCACATCCGCGAAGGCACCGCGGTGGTCGAGGCGTCGTCCGGTTCGACGGCGGTCTCGGAGGCGTATTTCGCGCAGATGATCGGCGTGCCGTTCTACGCGGTGATGCCGCGGACGACGTCGGCCGAGAAGATCGCGGCGATCGAGCATTACGGCGGCAACTGCCATCTGATTGGCGACGGCCGCGCGCTCTATGCCGAGGCCGCCGCGCTGGCCGCGCGTCTCGGCGGCCACTACATGGATCAGTTCACCTTCGCCGAGCGCGCCACCGACTGGCGCGGCAACAACAACATCGCCGAATCGATCTTCACCCAGCTCAAGGGCGAGCAGCGTCCGCTGCCGGAATGGATCGTGATGGGGGCGGGCACCGGCGGCACCTCGGCGACCATCGGGCGCTATTTGCGCTATCGCCAGTTTCCGACCCGGCTGTGCGTCGCCGACGTCGAGCATTCCGCCTTCTTCAACTGTTTCCGCACCCAGGACCGCTCCCATGTCTGCGAGCGGCCGTCGCTGATCGAAGGCGTCGGCCGGCCGCGCTGCGAGCCCTCGTTCGTGCCCGGCGTGGTCGATCGCATGATGAAGATCCCCGATGCGGCGTCGATCGCGGCGATGAACGTGCTGTCGCGGCTGCTGCGCCGGCCGGTCGGCGGTTCGACCGGCACCAATTTCCTGGCGCTGTGCCGCCTCGCATCGGAGCTGCGCGGCGCGGGAACGACCGGATCGCTGGTGACGCTGATCTGCGATTCCGGCGAACGCTACCGCCAGACCTATTACGACCCGGCGTGGCTGGCATCGCGCGGGCTTGATCCGGCTCCCTATGAGGCGGAGCTGAACGCATTCCTTGGCAACACCCAGCCGCTTGCGCTTGATGTCGCCGACGTCTCGAACCCGCGCGCGTGACGCGATTCGCGTCAGCCGGCGCCCAGTAGCTCGGTGATCAGCGACGCCGCTTTGATCCCCGTGCCGGAGATGATGACGACGGTGCGCTCCGCGGGCCGGATCGCGCCGCGCTGCGCGAGCACGTCGAGCGCGGCCGCGGCGGAGGCCGAGGTCGGCTCGACGAACAGGCCGGTCTGCGCCATCCGCTTCAGCGCCGCGACGATGCCGTCTTCGGGGATCGCCACCGTGCCGCCGCCGCTCTCGCGCAGCGCCGCGATCATCTGCTTCAGCCGCAGCGGATGCTTGATCGCGGTGCCCTCGGCGATGGTCTTGTGAACCTCGCGCGCCACCGGCGTGTCGACGCCGGCGGTGAAGCTGGCATCGACCGGCGAGCAGTTTTGCGGCTGCGACGCAAACAGCCGCGGCAGCCGCGTGATCTGTCCGGCTGCGAGCAATTCCTTGAAGCCGATGTAACAGCCGAGCAGGCTGCTGCCGGCGCCGACTGGCATGATGATGTTGTCGGGCGCGGTGAAGCCGCAGTCCTCCCAGATTTCGTAGGCCAGCGATTTGGTGCCCTGCAGGAAGAACGGCTGCCAATTGTGGCTGGAGTAGAAGATTTGCTTTGATTGGCGGATCGCTTCGGCTTCCGATTCCTCGCGCGGCCCTTCCACCAGCTGCACCTCGGCGCCGAAGGCATGCATCTGCGCGACCTTCATCGGCGACGTCGTGGCCGGCGCCAAAATCTTGACCCGCATTCCGCCGGCCGCGCCATAGGCTGACACCGACGCGCCGCCATTGCCCGAACTGTCCTCCAGCACGGCGTCGACGCCGAGCTGGCGCAGCAACGACAGCATCACCGTGGTGCCGCGATCCTTGAAGCTCGCGGTCGGATTGAACCATTCCAGCTTGAACTGCGGCCGCAGATCGCCCCACGCCTTCTCGACCAGGGGCGTGCAGCCTTCACCCATGGTGATCGGCTGCTTGATCTCAACCGGCAGCGCGGCGCGGTAGCGCCACAGCGAGCGCGTGCTGCGATCGATCTCGTCGCGGGAGATGCCGGCGAGCTCAGTCACCAGCAACGGCTTGCCCTCGTCGGAGCACCAGCGCGGAACGTCCAGCGGGTAGAGCTTTCCGTTGAGCGGGTCGATGTAGCTCGGTGACGGCATAATGTTCAAATCCCAAACGCGAAGTTGCAGCGAACGCAGCGCAGGCGTTAGGCCGCGCCGGCCTGCTTGCTCAGATAGCTCTTGGCAAAATCGAGATACCAGTCAAGGCATCCGGGATTGGCCATCGCATCGCGGTTGATGACCTTTTCCAAGGGATGGCCGAGCAGCAGCTTCTTGATCGGCAGCTCCTGCTTCTTGCCCGACAGCGTGCGTGGAACTTCCGCGACGGCAAAGATATCGTTGGGCAGGAAGCGGCGCGACAGGCCGGCCTCCACCGCCTTGTTGATCTTCGCCTTCATCGCGGCGTCGAGCGCAACGCCCTCGCGCAGTACCACGAACAGCGGCATGTAGCTGTCGCGGCCGAGATATTCGAGGTCGACGACCAGCGAGTCCAGCACCTCGGGCAGCGCCTCGATCGCCGAATACAGCTCGCTCGTGCCCATGCGCAGGCCGTGGCGGTTGATGGTGGCGTCGCTGCGGCCGTAGATCACGCAGGCGCCGTCGGGCTCGATCTTGAGCCAGTCGCCATGCCGCCACACCGGGCCGCGGCCGGAGCCGTCAAAGTTGTCCGGATAGGTCTCGAAATAGCTGCCGCGATAGCGCGCGTCGCCCGGATCGTTCCAGAACCGCAGCGGCATCGAGGGCAGCGGCTCGGTGCAGACCAGCTCGCCGACCTCATTGGTCACGGCGCGGCCCTGCTCGTCGAAGGCCTCCACCGCGCAGCCGAGCAGGCGGCACTGCATGGTGCCCGGCGTCTGCGGCAGCTCGCGATTGCCGCCGATGAAGGCGCCGGCGAAATCGGTACCGCCGGAAATATTCGCCCACCACATCTCGGCCTGCGCCGCGCTGCCGTTCTGATTCGCGAGCGCGGCGAAGCGGTCGTTGAACCAGCTCTGCGTATCGGCGCTGAGCGGCGAGCCGGTCGAGCCCAGCGCGCGCAGCGCCGCGAGATCGCCGATCGCCGCGACGTCGATCTCCGCCTTGGTGCAGTTGGCGAAGAACGCCGCGCCGGCACCGAAGAAGGTCGCCTTGGCGTCGGCGACGAAGCGCCACAGCGTGGTCCAGTCCGGCTTGTCCTTGGAGCCGCCGGGGCTGCCGTCGAAGATCAAGCAGGTGGTGCCGTTGAGCAGGCCGTTGACCTGACAATTCCACATGATCCAGCCGGTCGACGAGTACCAGTGGAAGCGTTCGCCGAACGAATTCGCATGGTAGCTGCAGCCGACGTCATTGTGCAGCGCGCCGAGCGGCAGCGTCACGATCATGATCCCGCCATGGCTGTGCAGGATCGGCTTCGGAAGTCCCGTGGTGCCCGAGGAATAGACGATCCACAGCGGATGATCGAACGGCAGCCATTCCGGCTCGAATGCGTCGATCTCGGCGCTGCTGCCCGCGAGGATCGACGACAGCAGCGTCCCGGCGCCTGCGTTCTCGCTGTGCAGGATGACGTGCTGCACGGTCGGCAATGCGGCTCGCAGTTCCCTAATCACGCCCTGCCGGTCATGCCGGCGGCCGGCATAGGTCACGGCGTCGCAGGCGATCAGCACCTTTGGCTCGATCTGCTTGAAGCGGTCGATCACCGCCGGCGCCGCCATATCGGGCGCGCAGACGCTCCAGATCGCGCCGAGGCTCGCGGTCGCCAGGAACGCGATGATCGTCTCCGGGATGTTCGGCAGATAGGCCGCGACGCGATCGCCGGAGCGTACGCCGTTGGCCTTCAGATGCAGCGCGAGCGCGGCGACCTGGCGCCGCAGCTCCGGCCAGCCGGTCTCCGACAGCTTGCCGTCCTCGCCGCTCGCGATCAGGGCCGGCAGGCCGGCGGCATGCGCCGGCTCGACATGGCGGAACACCTGCCGCACATAGTTCACCTGGGCGCCGGGAAACCACACCGCGCCCGGCATCTTGCGCTCGGCCAGCACGGCGCTGTGCGGCGTCGGCGAGCGCAGATCAAAATAATCCCAGATGCTCTGCCAGAAGCCGTCGATGTCGGTGACCGACCAGCGCCGCATCGCCTCGAAATCCGCAAACTCGAGGCCGCGCGTCTGCTTCAGCCATTGCCGGTAGAGGGCCATTTGCGGAACGTGAGGTGCGGTCATGGTCGTTTCCGGATCGTCTCGTTGTTGTCGTCGTTGTCTTCGCGGCGGCCGCTTGCGTGATCTCTTAACACAGGCGTGCGAGCGCGGGGAACGCCGTCCCGCCGCCATCGGCACCAGCATATTCTTACCGCCCTTTCCGCGTGCTAAGCCGTCTGCAGGAGGCCGCAGCTGATTCTGCACGCAGGACCAAAGCAAATGCCCATGTCGGTCGGCGAACTCTTCATCCTCGGCTTCTACGGCAAGGTCATTCCGCCGTGGCTGAGGGATTTTGCCGCGCGGTTCGGGCTCGGCGGGGTCATTCTGTTCGACTATTCCTGCCAGACCCGGCAATACGACAACAATATCGCCTCGCCGGCGCAGGTGCAGTCGCTCTGCGCCGAGATCGCGGCGCTGCCGTCGAACCCGCTGGTGTTCATCGACCAGGAGGGCGGCCTGGTGCGCCGCCTCAAGGACAGCCTCGGCTTTCAACCGCTGCCGAGCGCCCGGGATTTCAATCGGCTGCCAACGGATGAGAAGCAGGCCATCCTGGCCGCCAGCTATGGCGAATTGCGCCGGCTCGGCATCCGCTACAATTTCGCGCCTGCCATCGACGTCGATTACAATCCCGACAATCCCAATATCGGCCGGATCAAGCGGTCCTATTCGGCCGATATCGGCGAGGTCGAGGCCAATGCGCGGCTGGTCGACGCCGCAGCGCGGCAGGCAGGCGTCGGTCTCTGCCTGAAGCATTTTCCGGGCATCGGCGGCGCCGACGTCGATTCGCATTTGGAGTTCATGGATATTTCCGATGCGCTGCGGCCGGAGCAAGAGGAATTGTTCTACGCGCTGGCACCGCAGATTTTTGGCGATGCGGTGCTGGTCAGCCACGCCATCGTCCGTGCCTGGGACGCGCAGCATCCGATGACGATGTCATCGAATGCCATCGGCCGTCTGCGTCGTCGCCTGCCGGAAACGCTGCTGATCACCGACGACATGCAGATGCAGGGGCTGCAGAAGGCGCTCGGCACCCGCGCCGCCAGCCTCAAGGCGATCGGCGCCGGCATAGACATGCTTTGCATCGGCAACAATCTGTTCGACCAGGAGCAGGAGATGGCCGGCATCGCGGAAGCGATCGCGGGTGCGGTGCAGGATGGCTCGCTCGACCAGGTCGCGGTGCGGCACTCCGTTGCGCGGGTGCGAAAGCGCAAGGCGCTGCTCGCCTGACGGCGCCGAACGAATTCAGCGCGAGGCCACGCAACGGCCGGGAACCAATCCACCTTACCGCGATTTAACAAAGACGCTCATCGGGGCTCATCAACATGAAGATGCTCAAGCGTCTCTTCCAACTGACCTGGCTACGCCGCGGCGCGCGCAAGCCTGCCGATTTTCCGCCGCTCTCGATCGATCCCGACGAATTCAGCCGCCTGCTTTGCAGCGGGCGCAAGCAGGATTTGCGGATTCTCGCGCAGCGGCTGAGCCAGCGCTCGCGGGCCCACGCGTAGCCCAGGGTCCCGCTCAACCGTGAGCCGGTTCTGATCGAACCAAAACCGGCGAGTTTGGCGTGCGAGCTAATTCAGTCCCCGACACATCAGGCTATTGCTTCGCCTTGTCGTGATTGGCAATCCCGATCGCCTTGTAATCGTAGGTTGGATAGAACTCGGTGCGATAGGCGCCCCAGGCGCTGTTCTCGACGATGCGGTTGACCTCGCGCAGCCGCGATGCCGGCAGCCGCAACGTCACCACCTGGCCAACGCCCATCATTACATACCAGCTAACGACGTCGACGCCGTCAGGCGGAAACGCCTTGTAAAAACCCTGCCGTTCGAGCTGGGCATTGAGCTCGCTCAACGGCCGCGACTGGTCATGCTTGAAAAAGATCGTGAGCATGACCGCATTGTCGGGCGTCGGCGCGGCGTCGGTGGTCGATGTGGGCTGCGTCTGCGCGCTGCCTGCGAACATCAGGGCAGCGGCTAGCGCCGCAATCGTCATCCAGGATCGGTTTCGTCCGTGCGCCATCGCCGCCTCCTTGTTGGGGTCCTGCAGGCCATCCGGGGCCGCGATCATCGCGGCGCCCGCCGTCGCTGTAAATTGACATCTGGCTGAGACGGGGTTTTGGCAGCCATGTGAACTGCTTCACAGGCATGCGGTGCCGGGTGCGGTAAGCAGATGCCCATCCCAACACCCGAGGGCATGAGCGATGTCGACCCGGCGGAAGGTGCATTGGTGGTTCAGAGTCGTTTTGACCGGCCGGTTCCTGCAGAAGTTTCTCCAGCTGCAGTGACGGCGGAGCGCGCTCCCGTCGCCGGCCCCTGCCGACGGAGCCGCCGGGGCTTGCGAATCATGTCCCGTTTCCGGCCGTTGTGGCCTCGGGAAGGTAAACGCGGTCCGCGTGGAACTACCGGGATTAAGGCAGCCATCGTCCCGTAAGAATACTGTAATCCGACTCGGCTACGCGAGATTCATTGCCAAATCAGCGGCAATCTGCGTCTGTTTGACCACCGGGGCCCTAGGTCACAGTTGCGTCACCCGTATTTCTACGGGGTCCGGCATTAACTCGGCCATAGTTCACCTTCGGTAAACCATACTTATGACGCAACATGACAATCGAGCCGAGGCCCGCCTTCCGGCATGGATGGACGGCGATGCGCCGTTCGAGACGCAGCCGCTCGAGACCCACCAGCCGGCGGCTCCGCCGACCGCCCCACGACTGCCGCCGATCGAAGAGACCGGAGCCACGGTGGTCCGCCAGCTCAATGGGCCGGTGACGGCGCTGCTGCTCTATATGAATGAGCTCAAGCAGCACAGCCATCAGTTCGCCCAGGCGCCGGGCAACGGGGTCTATCTGCGCCAGGTCATCGAGAACGCGCTCGAGCAGACCGAACGCGTGTCGGCGATGCTGAAGCAGATTTCCGATCTCTATCCGAACGCGATTCCTGCCGCCGATCTCAGGCCGCTCCGCGACGAGCGGCCGGCCCGTTCCCGCCCGCCCCACGTGATGTTCGCGGCGGAAGCCGGCGGCAAGCCGCTCACCAGGCGCGAGCGCGAAGTGCTCAGCCTGATCAGCGACGGCTATTCGAACAAGCAGGGCGCGCTGCGCATGAACATCAGCCCGCGCACCTTCGAAAGCCATCGCGCCGAGGCGATGCGCAAGCTCGGCGCGCGCAACACCGCCGACCTCGTCCGCAAGGCGCTGCTGCAGCGGGCCTGACCGGCGATTCTAGAGATAATCTTCCGCAGCGAGGCACATCCGCGGCGCCCGCCGCATCGCCGGGGCGGCGGACTTCGGTGCATCCGGAACGATGGTGACCACCCACGCCGCGCCGCTCTCGCTTTCGACGATCGAGCGCACGCGTCCGGTGACGGTCGCACCGGCCGAGCGGACGGTGGCAGGCCTGGCGTTGAACTGGGCAATGCGGAGGCGCCTGGCCTCCTTCCGGTCGGTCGTCTGGTAGGTGAACATCGGCTCCCCCGCGCGTTCACGCACTGTGAAGATTCAGCGTTATCCGACGGTGAAAATTGCGGGCCGTAGAAGTACGGCTCGCGGGCTGATCAGAGCGTTTTCGAGCGAAGGGGATGCCCCTTCGCGAACGCGTCAAGACGACAAGCCGGAGCTACGGTTTGATTCAATCAGAACCAAGATACTCTAGCCTCTGATTTCCTGACAATGCAGCAGCCGCGCATACTGCGACTTCACCGTGGCGTAGCATTCGCAGGCGGTCCGGATCAGGCCATCGACATTGGTGATCTCGATGTGGCCGCGGCTGTAGTGGATGAAGTTCGCTTGCTGCAGGGTATGTGCGACCAGCGACACGCTGTTGCGCCGCGCGCCGATCATCTGCGCCATCGCCTCCTGGGTCAGAACGATCTTGTCGCTGCCGGAGAGATCCCGCGTGTGCAGCAGATATCGCGCCAGCCGCGATTCCACGGTGTGCGCGGCATTGCAGCCGGCCGTCTGCTGGATTTGGGCATAGACGGCGAGCCCGTGCCGGATCAGGGTCGTGCGAAGCGTGGGGCTCTGCCCGGCGGCCGCACGCAACGGCTCGAGCTCGATGGTCGAGGCGACACCGGGCACCAGCACCACGGCATTGTTCATCACGCGTTCCTGGACCAGCGGGGTGAACGCGCCATAGAGGCTGTCGCGGCCGACCATCGCGACCTGGACCCGCTCACCCTTTGCCAGCTTGACCACCAGCGAGATCACGCCCCTGTGCGGCATGTACGCGCGCTTGAGAACCTCGTCGGCTTCGATCAGCACCGAATCCGCGGCAAGGTCGACCATGCGCAGATGCGGCCGAATCAATTCGAAATCGCTCGCCGACAGCGACGACAGAAATCCGTTGGGCGATCGCGGAACCGTATCCAAAGCGACCTCCTGCCATCCGGCAATGCTTGTTTGTGGCACCTCCAAGGACGCGTGCACGTCGACGTCCCCACAACCCATCTTGCCACGTCTTCAATTTGAGAAAAATACACGTAACGCCGCACCGGCTAACGCCGCGGATACGGCTGGCACAAACTGCATATTCGGTAGGCAACGCCGCTCTCAGTCCTCCGGCCCGATGAATTGTTCCGCATGCGCCTTGACGGTGGCGTAGCATTCGCAGGTCGCCTTGCGCAGGCCCTCGATATCGGTGATCTCGATGTGGCCGCGGCTGTAGCGCAGGATGCCGGCCTGTTGAAATCCATGCGCGACGATCGAGACCGCGTTGCGCCGGACCCCGATCATCTGCGCCAGCATCTCCTGGGTCAGCGGCAACGCTTCGCTGCCGCACAGGTCGCGTGCGCGCAGCAACCATCGCGACAGCCGCGCCTCGACCGGATGCGACACGTTGCAGGCGACGGATTGCTGCGTCTGCGCCATCAGCGCCTGCTCGTAGAGCGCGACCAGGGTCCGCAAGGCGGCGCTGCGATCGACGGCCTCGCGGAAATCCTCCGCGCGCAGCGCCGAGGCGGTCCCGGGCACCACGACGATGGCGTCGGCGAGCGGCGGCCGGTCATGCAGCGCGGCCGAGGCGCCGACGATGCTGTCGCGGCCGACGGTCGCAATCTCGACCGATTGCCCGTCGGACAGATTGACCATCATCGAGACCACGCCGCTGTGCGGCAGATAGACCCGCTGCACCGGTGCGCCGGCGTCGGCCAGCACGGTTTCCTTGACCAGCTCGACGGTTTCGAGAAGCGGATGAAGTTGCGTGTAGTCAGCTGCGGGCAGCGCTTGCAACAGACGGTTAGGCGGACGTGAAACGGCAGACATTAGAACTCCTGCCGAGGGCGGGGAGCACTACGGTCTCGCATCACCTACTCTTGGCGCGTGGAATGAAAGCGACCATAGCTTGCCTGTCCAATTGCACAAGTGTTGTAGTGGCGGCAATATCCGGTTGTAGGATTGATAATATACCCGCTACAGGGCAGACAGCCCAGGCCGCCTTGGCCAGCGCGGCATCGATTCGACTTTGCCACACTCTCCGGTGGTGCCGCGGCAAAAGCTGCAGCTTTTCGTGGCATTTATTGATTTGCGTTAACTCTAATCCGCGCCGGATCCGGCCGCCGTCAATTCGCCGTCGCGGCAATACGCGGCGTCCAGCCAGCCGCGCGAGCTGCGGCAAGTCCTGAAAAAGCGAGACAATTTCGCCGCGGCGCCGTGGCCGATCGCCGGGCTTCCGCCGCGAGGTCGGGCGGCGCGTAGAATCACCGGGCGGGGCCGCTCTTGGTATTTGTACGGATTGGCTCTTTAACGAACGGGTAGCGCGGACAGCCCAGTGTGGCACGGACCGCCGCGTGAAACCTGCGGCGTTGCGTCAACGTGTTCATCCAGAAGGGTATCAGTATGTCCGGCATCGTTCTTTCGGCATCGGTCCGTCAAAACCTGCTTTCGCTGCAGTCGACGGCCGACCTGCTCGCCACCACGCAGAACCGCTTGTCCACCGGCAAGAAGGTCAACACCGCTCTCGACAATCCGACCAACTTCTTCACGGCGCAGTCGCTCGACAACCGCGCCAGCGACATCAACAACCTGCTGGACGGCATCAGCAACGGCGTGCAGGTGCTGCAGGCCGCCAACACCGGCATCACCTCGCTGCAGAAGCTCGTCGACAGCGCCAAGTCGGTCGCAAACCAGGCCTTGCAGGCTGCGGTCGGCTATTCGCAGAAGTCTTCGGTGACGACCGCCGCGATCCATGGTGCGACCACAGATGATATCCGCGGCACCGCCATCTACGCCAGCGCCACCCTCGCTGGTTCGGTCGTCAACAACAACCTGACGACGCCCGTGCCGATCACGGCCGCCACCAAGCTCGTCAGCGCGACCAACGCCGATACCCTGGCGTCGACCCCGACCGGTGTGATCAGCGTCAACGGCAAGACGATCACGTTCTCGACCGCGCAGACCACCTCGACGACCGATGCGTCCGGCAACGTGACCCTCGGCACCGGCGCGGGCAGCACGCTGACGGTTGGCGACCTGCTCACGGCGATCGACGGCATCACGGGTGCCACCACCGCCTCCACCGTGTCGGCCGGCGCGCTCCAGATCAGCACCGGCATCAACCAGGATCTCACCATCTCCGGCTCGGCACTGGCCGCTTTCGGCCTTACCGCCGGAACCACGGCGCGCACCGTGACGACGCCCTCGCCGCTGGATGGTTTGACGCTGACGATCGGCGCGACCGGCAACGGCACCGCCACCAACATCACCTTCGGCTCAGGCATCGGCAAGGTGAAATCCCTCAACGACCTGAACGCCGCACTGTCGGCCAACAACCTGCAGGCGTCGCTCAGCGCGGGCGGTGCGCTCACCATCAGCACCACCAACGACGCTGCGTCCGCGACCATCGGCACGATCGGTGGCACGGCAGCCGCTTCGGGCAAGCTGTTCAACGGCCTGGCGGGCAGCGCCCCGGTGCAGGATCCGGGTGGGCTGGCGAACCGTGCCAACCTGGTCAATCAGTACAACAACATCCTGGACCAGATCACCACGACCGCCCAGGACGCGTCGTACAACGGCATCAACCTGCTCAATGGCGATCAGCTCAAGCTGACCTTCAACGAGACGGGCTCCTCGACGCTGAAGATCCAGGGCGTCACCTTCGATGCCTCCGGCCTCAACCTCACCAAGCTGGTGGCCGGCACGGACTTCATCGACAACGCTTCCGCCAACGCTACGTTGAAGACCCTCAACTCGGCGAGCGGCCTGCTGCGCACCCAGGCTTCGACCCTCGGTTCGAACCTGTCGATCGTGCAGATCCGTCAGGACTTCTCGAAGAACCTGATCAACGTGCTGCAGACCGGCTCGTCCAACCTGACGCTGGCCGACACCAACGAGGAAGCGGCCAACAGCCAGGCACTGTCGACCCGCCAGTCGATCGCAGTGTCCGCGTTGGCGCTGGCCAACCAGAGCCAGCAGAGCGTGCTGCAGCTGCTCCGCTAAGCGAAGTAGCACCAGACATCGACTATCGAGGCGGCGGAGGAAACTCCGCCGCCTCTGCTTTGTGGGCTGATGCTGCGGATTGCCTGCAGCCCTGCGCCTGATGCGCGCTGTGCATCGGGCGCGCTCTCATCAATTTTGATTCAAGTCGGAATCGCCGGCGGAACGCGGTTTTGCCCATACGGGCGATAAGTAGCTGTTCCGTCGAGACTGCCGCGACGTCGTAATAATCGTGCAACCATTTGAATTACCTCATCGTCCGTATTTGCACGGACGGCAAAATTAACGCCGCCGTGAAGCCGGTGGAGTTATCGGTGCGAGGCGACCGTTCCGCAGCACTTTGAGGGGGCCTGTTCCGATGGACGATCTGTTGCGCGAATTCCTGACGGAGAGCAGCGAGAGCCTGGACACGGTCGACAACCAGCTGGTGCAGTTCGAGCAGGATCCGAACAACGCCAAGATCCTCGATAACATCTTCCGCCTGGTGCACACCATCAAGGGCACCTGCGGCTTCCTCGGGCTGCCGCGGCTCGAGGCGCTGGCGCATGCCGGCGAGACCTTGATGGGCAAATTCCGCGACGGCATGCCGGTCAGGGCGGAAGCCGTGACGCTGATCCTGTCCTCGATCGACCGCATCAAGGAGATTCTTGCGGGGCTGGAGGCCACCGAGGCCGAGCCGGAGGGCAATGACCGCGACCTGATCGATCAGCTGGAGGCGATGGTTGAACGCGGCATGGCCGCGATGTCAGCGTCGGCTCTGCCGATCGCGGCGGCTGGTGTTGAGGACGTCCCCGTCGTCGAAGCTCCATCGACGCAGCCGGCCATGACCGAGGGCACGCTGGTGGCGCAGACGCTGGAGCGTCCGCTGCGTCCGGGCGAGGTCTCGCTCGACGAGCTCGAGCGCGCCTTCCGCGAGACCGAGACCGAAGTCGCTGCGCCAGCGCCTGCGCCGGCTCCGGTTGCCAAGGCCGCAGAGCCCGTGGCCGCGAAGAAGCCGGCGCGCAAGGCCGCCGCCGAGACCGACGTCCAGGAAGGCGACAAGATCGCCAACCAGTCGATCCGGGTCAATGTCGACACCCTCGAACATCTCATGACCATGGTCTCCGAGCTGGTGCTGACCCGCAACCAGCTTCTGGAAATCTCCCGCCGCAACGAGGACACCGAGTTCAAGGTGCCGTTGCAGCGGCTGTCGAACGTCACCGCCGAGCTGCAGGAGGGCGTCATGAAGACGCGCATGCAGCCGATCGGCAATGCCTGGCAGAAGCTGCCGCGCATCGTCCGCGACCTCTCCGGCGAACTCGGCAAGCAGATCGAGCTCGAGATGCACGGCGCCGACACCGAGCTCGACCGCCAGGTGCTCGACCTGATCAAGGACCCGCTGACGCACATGGTGCGCAACTCCGCCGATCATGGTCTGGAGACCACCGCGGAGCGCGTTGCCGCCGGCAAGCCCGAGCAGGGCACCATTCGCCTAAGCGCCTATCACGAGGGCGGCCACATCATCATCTGCATCGCCGACAATGGCCGCGGCCTCAACACCGAGCGGATCAAGGCCAAGGCGCTCCAGAACGGTCTCGTCACCGAGGCCGAGCTGGAGAAGATGACCGAAGCCCAGATCCACAAGTTCATCTTCGCGCCGGGCTTCTCGACCGCGGCGCAGATCACCTCGGTGTCCGGCCGTGGCGTCGGCATGGACGTGGTGCGCACCAATATCGACCAGATCGGCGGCACCATCGACATCAAGAGCGTGGCCGGCGAGGGCGCCTCGGTCACCATCAAGATCCCGCTGACTCTTGCAATCGTCTCCGCCCTGATCGTGGAAGCCGGCGGCGACCGCTTTGCGATTCCGCAGCTCTCGGTGGTCGAGCTGGTGCGCGCCCGCGCCAACTCCGAGCACCGCATCGAGCGGATCAAGGACACCGCGGTCTTGCGGCTGCGTAACAAGCTGCTGCCGCTGATCCACCTCAAGAAGCTGCTCAAGATCGACGACGGTGCGACCACCACCGACGCCGAGAACGGCTTCATCGTGGTCACACAAGTGGGCAGCCAGACCTTCGGCATCGTGGTCGACGGCGTGTTCCACACCGAGGAGATCGTGGTCAAGCCGATGTCCACAAAACTGCGCCACATCGACATGTTCTCCGGCAACACGATTCTGGGCGATGGCGCTGTCATCATGATCATCGACCCCAACGGCATCGTCAAAGCGCTCGGCGCCTCCAGCGCCGCGGCGCATGACCTCGCCGAGGATCACAGCGCGGCGCACGCCAACTCCGGCGAGCAGCTGACCTCGCTGCTCGTGTTCCGCGCCGGCTCGAGCCAGCCCAAGGCGGTGCCGCTCAGCCTGGTCACGCGCCTTGAGGAGATCGCGACCGACAAGATCGAGCTCTCGAACGGCCGCTACATGGTGCAGTACCGCGAGCAGCTGATGCCGCTGGTGCAGATGGCCGGCGTCCAGGTGCAGACCCAGGGTACCCAGCCGATCCTGGTGTTCGCCGACGACGGCCGCTCGATGGGGCTCGTGGTCGACGAGATCATCGACATCGTCGAGGAGCGGCTCAACATCGAGGTGGCGGGATCGCAGGACGGCATTCTGGGCTCGGCGGTGATCAAGGGCCAGGCCACCGAGGTGATCGACGTCGGTCACTTCCTTCCCATGGCGTTCGCCGACTGGTTCTCGCGCAAGGAGATGCGGCCCTCGGCGAGCGCGCAGTCGGTGCTGCTGGTCGACGACTCGGCCTTCTTCCGCAACATGCTGGCGCCGGTCTTGAAGGCCGCGGGCTACCGGGTGCGCACCGCGCCGAGCGCGCAGGAAGGTCTTGCCGCGCTGCGTTCGGGCCAAAGTTTTGATGTGGTGCTGACCGACATCGAGATGCCCGAGATGAACGGCTTCGAGTTCGCCGAGAGCATCCGCTCGGACAACAATCTCAATGCGATGCCGATCATCGCGCTGTCGGCGATGGTGTCGCCGGCGGCGATCGAGCGCGGCCGGCAGGCCGGCTTCCACGACTATGTCGCCAAGTTCGACCGTCCCGGGCTGATCGCGGCGCTGAAGGAGCAGACCGCCGAGATGCGGCGCGCGGCATAACCAACGGAACAGGATCGATGACCAGCAAGACAGAAGCGAGCGAAGGCGCGATGGCCGAATACGTCACCGCCGTGATCGGCGGGCAGCTGTTCGGCCTGCCGATCTCGCGGGTGCAGGACGTGTTCATGCCGGAGCGGCTGACGCGGGTGCCGCTGTCATCCGCCGAGATCGCCGGCGTGCTCAATCTGCGCGGCCGCATCGTCACCGTGATCGACATGCGCGCCCGGCTCGGGCTGCCGAAGCCCGAGGACGGCCAGCCGCCGATGGCGGTCGGCGTCGACCAGCGCGGCGAATCCTATGGCCTGTTGATCGACCAGATCGGCGAAGTCTTGCGGCTGCCCGATGCCGGTCGCGAGAACAACCCGGTCAACCTCGATCCGCGCATGGCCAAGCTCGCCGGCGGCGTCCACCGCCTCGACGGCCAGCTCATGGTCGTGCTCGACGTCGATCGCGTGCTCGAACTGGTGCCCAAGCTTGATCTGAAGACAGCTGCTGCAGCGTAACGCTCCGCCGCGAAAGACGGCGGTTCAACAAGGAGGCCAACAGATGAAGACATGTCTCGTCGTCGACGATTCCAGCGTGGTGCGGAAGATCGCGCGCCGCATTCTCGAAGGCATGAATTTCCACATCATCGAAGCCGAGGACGGCGCGGTCGCGCTCGAGGCCTGCAAGCGTGCGCTGCCGGACGCGGTGCTGCTCGACTGGAACATGCCGGTCATGGACGGCTTCGAATTCCTGGTGCAGCTGCGCCGCCTGCCCGGCGGCGATCAGCCCAAGGTCGTGTTCTGCACCACCGAGAACGGCATCGACCACATCTCGCGCGCGCTGCATGCCGGCGCCAACGAATACATCATGAAGCCGTTCGACAAGGACATCGTGGTCGCAAAATTCCAGGAAGTCGGCCTGCTCGCGCTCGACGCGCCGACCGACGCGTAAAGCCACTTCCCCCTCTTGCGTTGTGAGGCTGCAGTGACGCCCCCTGACTACGAGTATCTGCGTAAGCTCCTGAAGGACCATTCCGGTCTCGACTTGTCCGCGGACAAGCAATACCTCATTGAAAGCCGCCTGCTGCCGCTGGCGCGCAAATACGGCCTGTCCGGCATCCCCGACCTGGTGACGAAAATCAGGGGCGGCGCGTATATCCCGCAGGTGGTCGAGGCCATGACCACGAACGAGACTTTCTTCTTCCGCGACAAGGTGCCGTTCGATCACTTCCGCGACGCCATCATGCCCGACGTGTTGAAGGCGCGTGCCGCGCGCCGCAGCGTCCGGATCTGGTGCGCCGCCGGGTCGACCGGCCAGGAGCCCTATTCGCTGGCGATGTGCCTGAAGGAAATGGGCGCGACGCTGGCCGGGTGGCGGGTCGAGATCGTCGCAAGCGATCTGTCGCAGGAGGTGCTGGAGAAATCCAAGGCTGGCATCTACAGCCAGTTCGAGGTGCAGCGCGGGCTGCCGATCCAGATGCTGGTCAAGTATTTCAAGCAGTCCGGCGAGCTTTGGCAGATCAACCCGGAGTTGCGCTCGATGGTGCAGCACCATCAGCTCAATCTGCTGCACGATTTCGCCCAGCTCGGCGTCTTCGATGTGGTCTTTTGCCGCAACGTGCTGATCTATTTCGACCAGGACACCAAGATCAACGTCTTCAACCGTCTCGCCCGATCGATGGAGGCCGACGGCTTCCTGGTGCTGGGCGCGGCCGAAACGGTGGTCGGCCTGACCGACAGCTTCAAGCCGGTGCCGGAGCGGCGCGGCCTGTACCGGCCGAACGGGGCGCGGGGACTTGCGGCCGCCATGCCCAGGGTCGCCGTCGCGGGATAGTGTGATGACGGAAGATGGCAAACTCGTCGAGCGGGTGACCTTCAGCCGGGGTGTCGATGTCTGCATCATGGCCATCGACGGCACCTGGCGGCGGGATTGCCTGCTCAACGCCATCTCCGACACCGATGCGGCGCTGACGGTCGAAGGTTCCATCCAGGGCCTCAACCTGAAGGAGTTCTTCCTTCTGCTGTCCTCAACCGGGCTCGCCTATCGCCGTTGCGAACTGGTCCGCGTCAACGGCACCGAGATGGACATCAGCTTCCTCAAGGGCAAGCCGGCCAAGAAACGGCCGCCGGCCGGCGAGGCGGACCGGATCGGGGCCTGAGCGGGCCCTGCGGGCCGTCCGTATCGTGGCCCCGCGAGGAACGGATCGCCGGCCTGATGTGTTGGAGCTTGTCGGCGTAGCCGGCCCGGATCAATCCCGGCGGGTTTTCGGGCTCGGCGGGATCAATTCAGGAGCCGCGCCGGCGCCGCGGACTCGCACAGCCGATCGAGCGCAGCCGCAAGGCTCGCGTCGCAGGTCACACCGTAACGCCATCCGCTGCCGGATATTCCATGCAAGTTTCTCCACTACCGCCATTTTTATGGAGCGCGCCGCTACTTGTGCGTTAAGCCGACGTCCCGTACAAATACGGGTCCATCGATCGAAATGGTCGAGCTATTCCTTGTGCAGTCGAATATGTCGCTGCACCACTGATGGACGATGCACATGGTTGAGAATGGTGTTCCGCGCGGAGAGATTTTCGTAGTCGACGACGATCCCGCCGTGCGCGAGACGCTTTCCGTGGTGCTGTCGACGGCCGGCTACAAGGTGATCTGCTTTGCCGATGGCGCCGCGCTGCTGCAGGTGGCGCGCAGCCGGACGCCGGCCTGCATCCTGCTCGACGTGCATATCCCCGGCAAATCCGGCCTCGATATCCTCAGAGAACTGCACGGCGAGGATTATCCGGCGCCGATCTTCATGATCTCGGGCCAGGGCGACATCCAGATGGCGGTCAGCGCCATCAAGAACGGCGCGCTCGATTTCATCGAGAAGCCGTTCCGCGGCAACGAGATCGTCAGCCGCCTCAATGAGGCGATCGAGGCCTACACTAGGCGCCGGACCGAGAGCTCGGCGTCGCGGATCGCCTCGCTGCATTTCCCGGGCCGCGAGCCGCTGACCCGCCGGGAGCGCGAGGTGCTCGAGCAGTTCACCGCGGGCGCCTCCAACAAGGAGGCCGGGCGTCATCTCGGCATCAGCCCGCGTACCATCGAGGACCACCGCGCCAACATCATGAAGAAGCTCGGCGCGCGCAACGCCGCCGATCTGGTTCGCATCGTGATGACGGCGCAGCAGAAGTAAGCCAAGGTCGGTTTACGCTCCGATTTCCACATTGCGGACCTGTGCGGCGCACGTTCAGCGAACGGCACCTCTGCGCCGCGCGTGGGGGACGACGCGTCCGGAAATCCTGTATATGCGTAGGCTAGGGCAGGTGCGCCGGGGACGGCGCGCCGTGCGAGCAACGTCGAGACCCATGGCGATGACGAAGAACAACAAGACCCCGGATCAATTGCGCAGCGCGCGCTGGTTTGCGCCGGACGATTTGCGCGCCTTCGGCCACAGATCGCGCGCGATGCAGATGGGCTACGCGCCGGAGGAGTGGCGCGACCGCCCGGTGATCGCGATCATCAACACCTGGTCGGACGCGCAGCCCTGCCACATGCACTTCAAGAGTCGGGTCGACGACGTCAAGCGCGGCGTGCTGATGGCCGGCGGCTTTCCGATGGAGTTGCCGGCGCTGTCGCTGTCGGAGTCCCTGCTGAAGCCGACCACGATGCTCTACCGCAACATGCTGGCGATGGACGCCGAGGAGCTGCTGCGCGGCCATCCGGTCGACGGCGTGGTGCTGATGGGCGGCTGCGACAAGACCACGCCCGCGCTGCTGCTCGGGGCCACCAGCATGAACCTGCCCGCGATCTACTTGCCGGCCGGCCCGATGCTGCGTGGCAACTGGAAGGGCAAGACGCTCGGCTCCGGCTCCGACGCCTGGAAATACTGGGACGAGCGCCGCGCCGGCAAAATTTCCGACCGCGACTGGGTCGACATGGAGGCCGGCATCGCCCGCAGCTACGGCACCTGCATGACCATGGGCACCGCCTCGACCATGACCGCGATCGCGGAGGCGATCGGCATGACGCTACCCGGCGCCTCGTCGATCCCGGCGGCCGACGCCAACCACATCCGCATGAGCTCGGAGGCCGGCCGCCGCATCGTCGAGATGGTGTGGGAGGATCTCACGCCGCAGAAGATCCAGACGCGAAGAGCGTTCGAGAACGCCATCACGGTTGCGATGGCGATGGGCTGCTCGACCAACGCGATCATTCATCTGATCGCGCAGGCGCGCCGCGCCGGCCAGGATATCGGGCTCGACGATTTCGAGACCGCGAGCCGCAAGGTGCCTGTGATCGCCAACGTGCGGCCGAGCGGCGACCTCTATCTGATGGAGGACTTTTTCTACGCCGGCGGGCTGCCCGGCCTGATGAGCCGGATCAAGCAGCATCTGCATCTCGACTGCGTCACCGTCACCGGCAAGACCCTCGGCGAAAACATCGCGCACGCCGAGGTGCATAACGACGACGTCATCCGCACCGTCGACAACCCGATCTACAAGGAGGGTGCGCTGGCGGTGCTGAAGGGCAATCTCGCGCCCGACGGCTGCGTGATCAAGCCGAGTGCCTGCGATCCGCGCTTCCTGAAGCACACCGGGCCGGCACTGGTGTTCGACGATTACCCATCGATGAAGAAGGCGGTCGATGATCCCGATCTCGACGTCACCGCGGACCACGTGCTGATCCTGCGCAATGCAGGCCCGCAGGGCGGCCCGGGCATGCCGGAATGGGGCATGCTGCCGATCCCGACCAAGCTGGTGAAGCAGGGCGTGCGCGACATGGTGCGGCTGTCGGACGCGCGGATGAGCGGCACCTCCTATGGCGCCTGCATCCTGCACGTCTCGCCGGAATCCTATATCGGCGGCCCGCTGGCGCTGGTGAAGAACGGCGACCGCATCACCCTCGACGTCGCCGCGCGCACCATCAATCTCGATGTGCCGGAAGCCGAATTGGCAAAACGCCGCGCCGAATGGCAGCAGCCCGAGCGCCGCTTCGAGCGCGGCTATGGCTGGATGTTCTCAAAACACATCAAGCAGGCCAATGAGGGCTGCGATTTCGATTTCCTCGAGACCGGCTTTGGCAAGCCGGTCGGCGAGCCGTCGATCTATTAGTCACCGTCGTTCCGGAGCGATGCGCAGCATCGAATCCGGAACCTCGAGATTCCGGGTTCACGCGCTGACGCGAGTGCCCCGGAATGACATTAAGGATAGAGCATCATGTCAAAACTCAGCGATACCACCCGCAACAAACTCAAATCCGTCTCCACCGCCACCGTCGCCACCGCGCTGTTCAAGCGCGGCTTCCGCATCCAGATGATCCAGGACGTCCATCCGCTGAGCCCGGACCAGCCGACCATGGTCGGCGAGGCCTTCACGCTGCGCTACATGCCGGCGCGCGAGGACCTCAACAAGATCGACGTCTTTCGCGATCGCGCGCATCCGCAGCGCAAAGCGATCGAGGATTGTCCGGTCGGCGCGGTGCTTGTCATGGACAGCCGCAAGGATGCGCGTGCGGCCTCCGCCGGTGCGATCCTGGTGACGCGGCTGATGAAGCGCGGCTGTGCCGGCGTCGTCACCGACGGCGGCTTCCGCGATTCCGCCGAGATCGCGCGGCTCGGCTTCCCCGCCTTCCACCACCGCCCGAGCGCGCCGACCAATCTGACGCTGCACCAGGCGATCGAAATCAACGTGCCGATCGGCTGCGGCGACGCGCCGGTGTTTCCCGGCGACGTGATCCTCGGCGACAGCGACGGCGTCATCGTCATTCCCGCGCATCTCGCCGACGAGATCGCCGACGAGACTTTTGAGATGACCGCGTTCGAGGATTTCGTCACCGAGCAAGTCCAGAACGGCCGCGGCATCTTCGGCCTCTATCCGGCGACCGACGAACAGACCCTGAAGGATTTTGCCGCCTGGCGAAAGGCGAAGGGTCGATGACCTCTTCGCCTCTCCCCGCCTGCGGGGAGAGGCCGGATCGCATGCAATGCGATCCGGGTGAGGGGGAGCCTCCGCGATTCCGTCTTTCACCGTTTTTGCAGAAGCAGCCCCTCACCCCAACCCTCTCCCCGTGAAGAACGGGGAGAGGGAGTCACGACGCCCGTAGCCCGGATGGAGCGAAGCGCAATCCGGGGAGATCTCGCCGCTGGCACGAATCCCGGATTTCGCTCCGCTCCATCCGGGCTACGCGACTCTTCGCCTCTCCCCGCCTGCGGGGAGAGGCCGGATCGCATGCAATGCGATCCGGGTGAGGGGGAGCCTCCGCGGGTCCGTCTCTCACCGCCTACGTGGATAGGGGCCCTCACCCCAACCCTCTCCCCGTGAAGAACGGGGAGAGGGAGCATTCACACCTCCGCCTCCGCCATCCCCACCGCCCACAGCGCGAAGGCGTAGACGATCGCGACCTCGTCGAGCCGGTTGAAACGTCCCGATGCGCCGCCGTGGCCGGCGCCCATGTTGGTGCGCAGCAAGACCGGGCCGCCGCCCGCCATGGTGGCGCGCAGGCGGGCGATCCATTTTGCCGGCTCCCAATAGGTGACGCGCGGATCAGTGAGCCCGCCCATCGCCAGGATCGCCGGATAGTTCTTGGCCGCGACATTGTCGTAGGGCGAATAGGACAGGATGGTGCGAAAATCCGTTTCGCTCTCGATCGGGTTGCCCCATTCCGGCCATTCCGGCGGCGTCAGCGGCAGCGTGTCGTCGAGCATGGTGTTGAGCACATCGACGAACGGCACCTCGGCGACGATGCCGCCGAACAATTCGCCGGCGCGGTTGGCGACCGCGCCCATCAGCATGCCGCCCGCCGAGCCGCCATGGCCGACGATGCGTTTCTCACTCGTATATTTGGCATCACACAGCGCGCGGCCGGCCGCGGCGAAATCGTCAAAGCTGTTGGTCTTCTTCTCGCGCTTGCCGTCGAGATACCAGCCCCAGCCCTTGTCGGCGCCGCCGCGGATATGCGCGATGGCGTAGACAAAACCGCGGTCGACCAGCGACAGCCGGTTGGCCGCGAACGACGCCGGCATCGCCATGCCGTAGGAGCCGTAGCCGTAGAGCAGCAGCGGCGCCTTGCCGTCGCGGACCAAATCCTTGCGATGCAGGATCGACACCGGCACCTGCGCGCCGTCATGCGAGGTCGCCATGATGCGCGTGGTGACGTAGTCGGCCGGATTGTGGCCGGAGGGAATCTCCTGCCGCTTGCGCAGCACCCGCGTCCGCTTCGCCATGTCGTAGTCGAAAACCTCCGACGGCGTCGTCATCGACGAATAGGCGAAGCGCAAATTGGTGGTTTCGAACTCGTAGCCGCCCATGGTGTCGAGCGAATAGGCGGCCTCGTCGAACGCGATCGCATGCTCCTCGCCGTTACTGAGGTCGCGGATGACGATCGCCGGCAGCGCATTGGCCCGTTCCAGCCGCACCATGTGGCCGGCATAGAGTTCGACGTCGAGCACATAGACGCCTTCGCGATACGGGATCAGGTCCCGCCAGTTGGCGCGCTCCGGCGCCGCGAGCGGCGCGGTCACCACCTTGAAGTCGATGGCATCGTCGGCATTGGTGAGGATGAACAGTTCGTCGCCACGATCGGCGACCGAATATTGCACGCCTTCCTGGCGCGCCGCGATCAGCCGCGGCGGCGCGTCGGGATCGGCGAGGTCGATCAGCCGCTGCTCCGAGGTCTCGTGGTCGCCGCCCGCGATCACGCAGAAGCGGCCGCTGGCGCTCTCGTGCAGATGGGTGAACCAGCCGGAATCCTGCTCTTCATAGATCAGGATGTCGTCCGCTTGCCTCGTGCCCAGTCTGTGCCGCCACACCTGCATCGGGCGGTGATTGTCGTCGAGCTTGACGTAGAAGAAGCTGCTGGAATCCGCCGCCCAAACCACGCCGCCGTCGGTCTCCTCGACGAGATCGTCGAGATCGCCGCCGCTGGCCCAGTCGCGCACCCGGATCGAAAAATACTCCGACCCCTTGGTGTCGGCGCTCCAGGCGTGCAGCCGATGACAGTTGGAGTGCCGGCTGCCGCCGAACTTGAAGTATTTGTGGTCCTTCGCCAGCGCGTCGCCGTCGAGCACGATCTGCTCGTCGCCGCCGTCGCGCGGCATGCGGCAGAACAGCTCGTGCTGGCCGCCCTCGCGAAATTTGCGGAAATAGGCGAACGGGCCGTCCGGCGACGGCACGCTGGAATCGTCCTCCTTGATCCGCCCGCGCATCTCCTTGACGAGTTGTTTCTGCAGGCCGTCGGTGTGGCCGAGCAGGCTCTCGGTGTAGCCGTTCTCGGCTTCGAGATAGGTGCGGATATCGGGATCGAGAATCGCGGGATCGCGCAGCACGTCCTGCCATTTCGGGTCCTTGATCCACGCGTAATCGTCCGTCACCGTGATGCCGTGGGTGGTGAAACTGTGCGGCCGGCGCGGTGCGACGGGGGGCTTGCTGGCAGGTTTGGTCACTCGATCCTCATTGTGCGGGGTTCCGCCTTATATCGGGATCAATGCGGCGATTGCCAGATGCGAAACCGTCGGTTGGGCGCTCCGCTCCATCCCCGTCATTGCGAGCGCAGCGAAGCAATCCATGCCTCCACAAGCGGTGAAATGGATTGCTTCGCTTCGCTCGCAATGACGGGGAAAGAGCGGTGCTACCCGTTCCGCAACTTCGCCCCGGCATTGCCGCCGGACATCGGAATCTGGTTCACCGCCAGCACCACCGCAAACGTGATCACCAGCATCGCGATGCCGAGCACCGCGATCGCGGCGAGGTCGCCGCCTTCGTTGAGGTCGTAGATCAGGACCGACAGCACCTTGGTCTGCGAGGTGAACAGCACGATCGCCGCCGACAATTCCCGCATCACGCCGATGAAGATGAAGCACCAGGTTGCGATCACGCCGGTGCGCAAGAGCGGCGCGGTGATCTGGCGCAGCGCCTGCAGCCGCGTCGCGCCGAGGATGCGGCTCGCTTCCTCCAGCTCGGGATGGATGGTGGCGAACGCCGCCTGCAATTGCTGATAGGCCGAGGGCAGATTGATGGTGAGGAAGGCGAGCAGCAGGATCCACAGCGTGCCATAGAGCACGAAGGGCGGCCGCGTGTAACTCAGGAACAGCCCGACGCCGAGCACGATGCCGGGCACCGCGACCGGCGCGGTGGCAAGGAAGCCGAGCACGCGGTGGCCCGCGATCACTTTTCGCGTCGTGACATAGGCGATCACGAGCGCGAGGATGGTGCCGATCGTCGCTGTCGCGGTGCCCAGGATCACCGTGTTCTTCAGCGCAAGCTGCGTCGACGACAGCTCGGTGAACACGAACACGATGTTGTGCAGCGTCGCCGTCGACGGCGTCACCAGCGTGGTGGCGTTCGGCGAGAACGCGGCGTTGAGCAGCGCGAGATAGGGCAGGAACACCGGGTTGAGCAGCACCAGGAGACAGAAGCCGAGCGCCGCCCAGCGCCAGCCTTTCAGCTCTACCCGGCGCGGCGCGCCGTATTTGCCGCCGATCACGGAATAGCCGCGGCGGCCGAGCAGCGCCTTCTGGCCCTGCAGCAGCAGGATCGTCAGCAGCAGCAGCGGCACCGCGGCGGCGGCGGCGAGCTCGAGCTTCGGCGGGTACTGGAACAGGCTCCAGATCTTGGTCGTCATGGTGTGGAAGCCGGCCGGCAGCGCCAGGATCGCCGGCGAGCCGAACAGCGTCATCGCCTGCAGGAAGGCGATCAGCGCGCCTGCGACCAGCGCAGGCAGCGCCAGCGGAATCGTCACCCGCCGCGCCGTGGTCCAGGCCTTGCCGCCGAGGATCGCGGAGGCGTCTTCCAGCTCGCCCGGCATCGTGTCAAGCGCGTTCGCCACCAGCACGAACACGAACGGAAAGGTGTAGCAGGAGATCACGAAGATGATCCCGGTCAGCGAATAGATGTTGAACAGCGCGTCCGCGTCCTCGCCGGCGAACAGCCGGTAGAGCTGGTTGAGCAGCCCCGAATTCGGCGCCGCCAGCAACTCCCAGGCGACTGCGCCGAGGAACGGCGGCGTCACGAACGACGCCGTCACCAGCGCGCGGATGGTCTGCCGCCCCGGCATATCGGTGCGCGACACCAGCCAGCTGATCGGCGCCGCGACGATGCAGCAGATCACCGCGGAGGTGGTCGCGATGATTGCCGTCGTCCACAGCGGATCGAGGAAATCGGGATTGCTGAACAGCGTAACGAAATTCGCAAGCGTCGGATGCCGGCTCTTGTCGGTGAAGGCGTAGACCGCGAGCCACGACAACGGCAGCAGGATGAGCAGGACGAGGACGGCGGCGAACAGCCACAGGACGGGGCGGGTCCAGTCGAAGCGGGATTTGGCGGCGGGGGAGGTGGTGGTGATTGTTGTCATGTCGACCTGAACCGAACTGCTTCAGCCCCCTCGCCCCGCTCTTCGCGGGGAGAGGGAGGGGTGAGGGGCTGCTTCAGCGAGCGCGGTGCGCGGAGAGTCCCCCTCACCCGCCGCGCATCTGCGATGCGCGGCGGCCTCTCCCCGCATCCGCCTTCGCCCGAAGGCGGGCTTCGGCGGACAAGAGCGGGGCGAGGCAAGGACGTGCGCACCGCGATCATCCTCACACCCGAAACAGCCGCGCATAGCGCGTCTTGATCTCTTCGGTCATCGCCTCGACGCCGGCCGGATCCTCCTTCATCAGCTTGATGTCGGAGAGCTTGCGCCGGCCGGGCTTCGGCGTCACCTGCGTGTGCACCGAATGCTGCGCGGTGAAGTCGACGAAGAATTGCTGGGTCTCGCGGCTATGCAGCCAGGCCTGGAACAGTTTTGCCGCATTCGGATGCGGCGCGCTGGCGAAGATGCCGGTCGGTCCCGAGATCGTCGGCGTGCCCTCGCTCGGATAGACCGACTCGACCGGCTGGCCCGCTTCCTTCAGCAGCACGATGCCGTATTCATTGCCGTCGGCCATCACCGCGCGCTCGCCGAGCGAGAGTTTTTTCGGCGGATCGGTCGACGACTGCACCTGCATCACGCGCTGCTTTGACAACTTCTCGAGATAGGGCCAGCCAAGCTCGCGCACCAGCTGGAACGTCGTGGTCATGATGGTGCCGCTATAGGCCGGATGGCCCTTCACCATCTTGCCGGCCCACCTGGGATCGAGCAGGTCGGCAAAGCTCTTCGGCGCGTCCTCGGCCTTCACCAGATTGGTGTTGTAGGCGATCGACGACAGCCACAGCCGCGTGGTCACGGCCATGCCGTCCGGATCGCGATAGGTTTCCGGAAAATACTTCGCGACGTCCTCGGGCACGAACGGCATCAGCCAGCCGCTCTTCTTCCAGGGGATGAAATGCGAAGCGTCGGCGCTGTTGACGACATCGGCGGCGTGAATGTTGGACTCGAATTCCTGCGCGACGCGCTGGAACAGCCGCTCCGAGCCGGAGCGCTCGATCTGCACCGTGATGCCGGGATAGGCCGCCTCGAACGCCTTGCCGAGTTTTTCGCCGACCGGCAGGTCCATCGACGAATAGAACACCAGCTTGCCGTCCTTCTTCGCCGCGGCGACGAGCTCGGGCGTGATCGCCGTCGGCTCCGGCGCCGCGGCGCACGTGGGAGAGGCGAATACCGCGCCGAGCGCGATCGTCGCAGAACCCTTCAGGACATCGCGTCTGGAAATCCTCTTCCGCATCGCGTCTCCGTCCCTTATCGGCTGAGTGCGCGGCAGCGCGCCGGCGGCAAGGTCAGCCAGACCTCGCTGCCCTTGTCGACCGCGGTCTCGGTGGGCGTGGTGACGCGCAACGACGTGCCATCAGGTGTCTCCACCATGTAGTCGCGGTTCATGCCGAGATAGACCTGCCGCGTCACGGTGGCCTTGATGGTGTTTTGCTGCGCGGTGGGCGCCTGCGTCGACAGCAGGATTTCGTGCTGGCGGATCGCGACCGGCGCGCTCTGGCCGGCTGTGAGCTTCGCCCCCACCACCTGAAGCGTCGCGCCGGCGAACTCGACATGGCTCTCGTCGCGCGCCGTGCCTTTGATCACGTTCGCCGCGCCGATGAAGCGCGCGACGAATTCGGATTCCGGCCGCGCGTAGATGTCCTCGGGCGTGCCGAGCTGGTCGATCTTGCCGGCGTTCATCACCGCGATCAGGTCGGCGGTCGTCATCGCCTCCGACTGGTCGTGGGTGACATAGACCGTGGTGTAGCGATACTCGTCGTGCAGCCGGCGGATCTCGAACCGCATCTCCTCGCGAAGGTTCGCATCGAGGTTCGACAGCGGCTCGTCGAGCAGCAGCGTCTCCGGGCCGACGATCAGCGCGCGCGCCAGCGCGACGCGCTGCTGCTGGCCGCCGGAGAGCTCGCCCGGATAGCGCTGCGCCAATGGTTCCAGCTTGGTGGTCGCCAGGATCGCGGCGAGCTTCTTGGCAATGGTGTCGCGATCCATCTTGCGCAGGCGCAGGCCGTAGACGATGTTCTCGGCCACCGTCATGTGCGGCCACAGCGCGTAGCTCTGGAAGATCATCGACATGTTGCGCTGCTCGGGCGGCAGCGTGCGTGCCCGCGACGACACCACGCGCTCGCCGACCCGGATCTCGCCGTCGGTGGGTTCCAGGAATCCCGCGATCAGCCGCAGCGTCGTGGTCTTGCCGCAGCCCGACGGCCCGAGCAGGCAGACCAGCTGGCCGTGATCGATCGTGAGCGAGACATCATCGACCGCGACAAACGATCCAAACCGCTTGACCAGCCCGCGCAACTCCACCGCCGCCAAGCGATCCCTCCATCTTGTTCTCTCGCAGGGATCCGTGCCCGGCTGTTACCGGCAGTAAAGCGGAAAATGGCGGCGACGAAAAGTGCGGAGGCTCTTAGCAATGCGTCGCACGCATTCCTTCCCCGTCATCCAGTTAATCTCGTCCCGTCATCCTGAGGTGCGACCCTTGCGGCGCAATTGCGCCGCTGGGCGAGCCTCGAAGGATCGACGGCCCGGCTGGTTCCGCGCACAAGTGTTCGTTCGCGGCTGCAGCGGGGCCGTCGATCCTTCGAGGCTCGCCGAAGAGGCTCGCACCTCAGGATGACGGTACGTCGTTTGCGGAATGCTGAAACATTCGACGAACGCTTGCCCGCTGGTCGCGGCGAAGTATGCTCAATCCCGGTGTATCGTGGACAACGGCGATGGGCATCTACGTTTATATGCTTCGCTGCGCCGACAATTCCTTCTATGTCGGTAGCGCAACGGGCGACGATCTGGCGCCACGCGTCGATCAGCACAATGCGGGCGCTTTCCCGGGCTATACTTACAACCGGCGACCGGTCGTCCTCGTCTGGTCAGAATACTTCGATCGCATCACTGACGCCATCGCGGCGGAACGGCAGATCAAGGGCTGGGGCCGGACGAAGAAGGAAGCCCTCATAAAATCGGATTGGGCAACCATCAGCCGTCTGGCACGCCGTCGCGCGGGCGCCCCACGCGCCAAATCTGACGTGGAATGATTCCCTCCCCGTCATCCTGAGGTGCGAGCCCCTTCGGCGAGCCTCGAAGGATGAACGGCCCCTGTGGCTGCGAAGAAGAGACCGTGCAGACGTCGACAGCCGGGCCGTGCATCCTTCGAGGCTCGCCCAGCGGCGCAATTGCGCCGCAAGGCTCGCACCTCAGGATGACGGTTCTTAAGCAGCGCCTCAGGCGCCTACGCCCTCACATTCTCGCCGAGCCACCGCACGGTGGCGTCGTCGAGCTGGCGCCCGCTCGTCAAATCCACGCGAAACGATTCCTCCCCGTCATCCTGAGGTGCGAGCCTCTTCGGCGAGCCTCGAAGGATCGACGGCCCCGGCTGGTTCCGCGCACGAGTGTTCGTTAGCGGCTGCAGCGGGGCCGTGCACCCTTCGAGGCTCGCCGAAGAGGCTCGCACCTCCAGCGACAAAGGCGAAGCCTTTGCGCGGGGATGACGGGTTGGTTTGCTCAACTTGCTCGGTGTCATCACCCGCGCAGGCGGGTGATCCAGTATTCCAGAGGCAGTGGTGATTGATCCGAGAGGCCGCGGCGTACTGGATCGCCCGGTTAAACCGGGCGATGACAGGTGTGGGTGAGGACAAGCTTCGTACCCTCTCAGGTGACGAGTCCGAAGCAGCGCCTCGGCTCTACGCCCTCACGTTCTCCCCCAGCCACTGCACGGCGGCGTCGACGCCGCCGCGGCCGTGGGGGATTTTCAGGGCGGCGAGGGCGACTTCGATGACGCCGAGCGTGCCGAGCACCATCGGCGCGTTGACGTGGCCCATATGGGCGATGCGGAAGGCCTGGCCCTGCAGGTCGCCGATGCCGGTGCCGAGCACGACGCCGCATTTCTCCTTGGCATAGCGCTGGATCGCGGCGGGGTCGGCGCCCTTCACGGTCACCGTCGTCACCGTGTTGGAGCGCTCGGCGGCTTCCGCGATGTTGAAGCCGAGCACCTGGCCCTCGGCCCACACCGCGACCGCGCGGCGCACCGTTTCGCCGAGCAGGCGGTGCCGCTCGAAGGCGTTCTCCAGCCCTTCGGCATGGATCATGTTGATCGCCTCGCGCAAAGCGAACAACAAATGCACCGGCGCGGTGCCGGCATATTTGCGGTAGTGCTCGCTGCCTTCGCGCTCGGTCCAGTCCCAATAGGGCGTGCGCAGATCGGCCTTCTTGTGTGCCTCGAAGGCGCGGTCGCTGGCGGCGACGAAGCCGAGGCCTGGCGGCGTCATCAGGCCCTTCTGCGAGCCGGACATCGCGACGTCGATGTACCATTTGTCCATCTCGAACGGCGTGCAGCCGAGCGAGGCCACGGTGTCGACCATGAACAGCGCGGGATGGCCGGCGGCCTTGATCGCCTTGCCGATCGCCTCGATGTCGTTATAGGCGCCCGAGGCGGTGTCGACCTGCACCGCGAGGATCGCCTTGATCGTATGCTCCTTGTCGCGCCGCAGCCGCTCCTCGACCTCGGCGGGACGAATGGCGCGGCGCCAATCGCCCTTCAGCACCTCGACCTCGGCGCCCATCGCGGCCGCGGCCTGGCCCCAGCCGATCGCAAAGCGGCCGCTCTCCAGCACCAGCACCTTGTCGCCGCGCGACAGCACGTTGGACAGCGTCGCCTCCCAGGCGCCGTGACCGTTGGAGATGTAGATGTAGGACTTGCCTTGGGTCGCGAACAGCTTTGACAGGTCGCGCAGCAGGCTCTCGGTCAGCTCGATCATCTCGGCCGAGTAGATGTCGAGCGCCGGGCGATGCATCGCCTGCAGCACCTGATCCGGCATCGTGGTGGGCCCGGGGATGGCCAGAAATTCCCGGCCCGCGCGAACGGTCATTGTCGTGGTCCTTGTGGGTGAAGCGCGCAAATCATGCGTGTGAGGGGTCAAGCGCGAAGGATAGGCCATCGGGGCGCCGATTGCGAGCAGGACGGAGCAATCCAGAGCTTCGAAAAGCGCAGAACACCGCCCGATTACAGCCGTCTCATTTGCCGATCGCCTGCATCACCGCGTGCCAGACCTGGTCCTTGAACTCGGTC
Organism: Bradyrhizobium ivorense; assembly: GCF_900696085.1. Lineage (GTDB taxonomy): Bacteria > Pseudomonadota > Alphaproteobacteria > Rhizobiales > Xanthobacteraceae > Bradyrhizobium > Bradyrhizobium ivorense. The sequence continues at coordinate 279,457 of NZ_CAADFC020000004.1, read as the reverse complement.
ATCGCCGGGCTCGGAATCCGTTCGACCGGACCGTCATGCCTGCTGCAGGCCTCGACCAGCCGCAGCACCCAGATTTCGCCGTCGGTGAAATAGAGATCGCCGCCGCCATTGCGGCCGTCGAAGGTCGGCCCGATGCCGGTGACTTGATATTTCGCGGTCACCATGCCTGCGGATTCCAGGTCGCCCGCGAGCAGCGCGCGCTCTTCGTCGAGGTCGGCCGCGATGTGGTGGGTCACCGCGCCGGTGTAGTGGCTGATGCCGACGCTGCGGTCGAGCGTCGCAGCGCCGAGCCAGACCGGGCGCTTCTCCTCGCCCTGGTCGAGCACCTTCCAGAACCGGACATGGTTGCGGCGGTCGGCGCTCGATCCGACCGGCTTCTCGAAGGCGAGGTCCTCGCGGCGGCCGAGATAGAACAGGCTGCTCACCGGCGCATCCTTGTAGGGACGATCGAGCAGCACGCTGCCGACGATCGCGATCGAGGAGCGCAGCGTGACCGGATCGGCCGGATACCAGCCCGCTTGATGCATCGCGCAGACCACGTCTCTGACGTCGCCGATCAGGCCGATGTTCATGGGATCGCCGGGAATGCCCTGTGCGGTGCGCGTCACCATCGGCAGGCTGGCGAGGCCCTTCTGGTGCTCGTAATGGGTCCAGAATGCCGGCAGCAGCAGATAGGCCACCAGCAGGTAGGTGGTCAGCACCAGCAGCAGCAACAGCTGCGCGCGGCGCAGCCGGCCGCGGCGGCGCGCGGGGTCTGGATTGGCATTGATGTCGGCCTGAGCGTCCAAGAGACCTATCCGCAAACCTGCGTCACCCCTCCCGCAAGCGGGGCGAGGGGGGAACTTACATGATTTCGGAATAATGGAATACCGCTGGATTGCCCGACGTGTCAAGTTACCGCGCCGAACCCCGGCTGCCGGCTACTTTGCATGGGGTTGTTTTCGCTGGTTTGGCCGGACGCCGCTGCGGCGATAGAGCGCATTCGCGGATGTCAGCGCCGGGTCTCGCGGCAGCCGGCGGCCTCGGCCTCCTCGACCGAGCAGAACCAGCGGGTGCCCTTGGAAATCTTCATCTCGATCTTGGCGTACCAGCGGCTGGTGCGCTGGTGGAAGATGCATTCGCCGGAGCGGTTGACGTTGCCCTTGATGGTGCAGTCGGGCGACGGCGCGACCGCACCCGAGGCGGAGGCGAGCAGGATCGCGAGCGCGCCTTCCGGCGGCTTCACGGCGCCGAGCACATGGGTCTTCTTGTTGCGCACGCGCCAGTCCCACGGCGCGATGAAGGCGCCCTGCCACATCCCGGCCTTGGCCTCACGCGCGGCCTGCTCGTCGGCCTCGTAGTCGCGCGAGAGGCGGGTGAAGGCCAGCGCCCAGCCATTGCTCACCAGCCATTTCTGGATGTCCTCGCCGTCGACCTCGCAGCGCGCCACGGTGCGGCCGCGGCGATCGACCGAACGGGCGTGGCAGGTCCAGCTCTTGTGGCCGGCATGCTTGATCAACTCGTCACGCGCCGCGACCCCGCAGGTCCAGCGCTCGCCCTTGGTGTTGAGGCAGAGCTGGTCGGTCGACGGCGCGTCGATGCCGCCGAGCCGGATCCGGGTCGAGCCGATCAGGAGCTGGTCGCCGTCGCGAATCTTCGGCACGCCGGTGATATCGGCGGCGAACGCCAGCGTCGGTGACAGCAGCAGGGCAGCGGTGAGCAACGTCTTGAGCATCGGCAATCCCGATGGGGTGAAGCAATCAATTGTCAGTGCCGAAGGATTGTGCGGGCAATTGGGCAGCCATGCCAGTGGCGTTGTGTTGCAGACGGTTTCAACTTCGCGTCATCCACCGCAATGTCATTCCGGGGCGATGCGCAGCATCGAACCCGGAATCTCGAGATTCCGGGTCTGGTCCTTCGGGCCATCCCGGAATGACGATGGCGAGAAGCTAAGCGCCCGCCATCCGTTTCCGCGCCAGCGCCAGCGCGATCAGCACGAACGCCGACGTCACCTCCGGCCCGCCGACCAGAATCCGCGTCGGCGTCTTCATCTTGTTCCACTCATAGGCCTTGTACGGCCCCTTGCGGCCGCCCTCGCCGAGCTGCTGCACGATGCAGTGCAGCGCCGGCGTGAAGCTCGAAGGCTCGGCGTCGAGATGCGCCAGCGCCATCAGCGCCAGCGCTGCGTCGAACGGGTTCATCTCATGGGCGATCAGCTCGTCCTTGACATAGCCGAGTACGCGGGCGCGGATCAGCGCGAACAGATTGTGCGGATCGATGATGCGCTGCGCGGTCAGCGGCAGCGCGACGAAGGCGGCGTAGCAGCGGCCGAAATAGGCCGAATACAGCTCCGGCAGATAATAGATATGCGAGCGCGGATTTTTGAACGCGCCGCTCTCCACCAGCTTCTGCTGGAAGGCGATGATGCGATGCAGCGTCTCCAGCCGCTGCGGCGTCTCGATGATCTTCCAGCGCTTGAGGTTGCGGAACGAGACCTCGAGGATGTCGAGATTCAGCGTCGGGTCGAGATCGTTGCCATAGGGCCGCTCGCCCCTGAGATTGTCGATCCAGGTGACGACGCCGCCCTCATAGTCGATGTGGTCGTTGAGCGGCACGGTGACGCGGGGCTCATTGGCGCCGGCGCGCACCTGGTAGCCGCGGTAGAAATCGACCAGCGGCTGGCCCAGGATCGGATCGTCGGAGCCGGCCTGGGTCGCGGCCGAGAACGCGCAGGCCGTGGTGTCGCAGTCCGGCACATAGATGCCGAAGCCGAGGTCCTGCTTGATCTGGGCGAAGAAGCGCGAGAAGCGCGGATGCTTGCCCGGCGCCAGCGCGGTGATCACATTCACCGTCGCGCCGTCCTGCGACGGCACCTCCTCGGCGCTGGTCTTGAGGCAAAACTCCACCATCTCCGCGATCGCGTGCCGCGCCGCGGCGGCCTCGCCAGGTGATGCCAGCCCGCTCTCGATGAGGCCGAGCAGCGCCTCGGTGAAGAAGGCGTCGTAATAGGCCGAGCGGTGGCGGATCTGCACCGGCTCCCACATCGGCTCGGCGATGCCGCGCCAGGGCGGGTTGATCAGCGCCCGCGCCGGCGAATGCGCGATGAAAATGCGCGCCAGCGAGAACAGCAGGGTCGAGTTCTTGTAGCCGCGCGCGTTCAGCCCGGTCAGCGCCATCAGCATCTCGCGGCCGCCGATGTCGGGGTCGCCGATGAGGTTGAACGCGGCATAGGTCGGGATGAAGCCGTTGCGGCGGAACGAATGCAGCAGGTGCGCGCCGGTCAGGCGGATCACGCGCTCGATTTCCGCCAGGTCAGGCGGGCGGCCCGGCGCGCCGGCCGCCGGCGGGGCCGGGTGGCGCACGCCGAGATCGTCCATCAGCGCCGCAACCGGGGCGCCGACCGCGGCCCAGTCCGGCGCAGGCTCGTCGCGGGCGGCGAGCAGCGCGGCGCGCAGGCCCGCCAGCCGTTCGCCGTCCTTCAGCGCCGGCAGTCCGGTGCGCCGGAGCAGCGCGCGCAGCGGCGGATTGCCGAGCGCGGTCCGGTAAAATTGTCCGAGATGGGCATCGCCGCCCTGATAGCTCTGCAGCACGGGGTCGCAGACGTCGTAAAGCGACGGGCCGTCCTTGCTCGCCGTCAGCGACCGGCACACGGCGCCGGCGATTCCGTGAAAATCCAGCAAGCTCAAGTTGGATCTCTTTCCCAAGGAACCGGTTAACGCCGCAGGGTGCGGCATGTTCGACCGGTCCGCCCCCAGTCCCGCAAGCCTTTGGAAAGCTACATGAATCCTCAGGAGTTGCAAATGTGACTGACCTCACAAAACGAAATCTTAACCCCGTCAAGTGTCTCTCCGCCCCGGCCACATGCGCCAAACCGGGTTGCCCCGCGCACCCGATCGGGTTAAGGGAGTGCTTGTTGCAACGCCGCAAATTGAGTTCAATTCAACGGCAAGACGCATCGCAACCCCATTAAACCTGACCGTGTTTAACGCGACTAACTGGCGCGGCCTTCACTTGAGCGCCTTTGGGAAAATGATTGGGAACGCCATGAACCTTCGGCAGCTTCGCATCTCCCGCCGCACCCTTGCCTTCGCCGTCGCGGCGGCCGGCACGGTGTCGCTGGCGATCGGCGCCCACGCCGCGCTCAACACCAAGCGTTCGGGCGATGTCGCCAAGACCTTTAGCAATGGGACTGCCGCCACCGAGGTGACCGGCTCGATCGCGCACGCCGCCTCCCGCGTCGCGCTGGTGATCGGCAACGGCCGTTACCCGGACGCATCGGCGCCCTTGATGCAGCCGATCAACGACGCCCGCATGCTTTCGGCCGCGCTGCGCCACGAGGGTTTTGACGTCGACGTCGTCGAGGACGCGACCCGCGACGACATGCTCCGCGCGGTGGAGCGGATGAAGGCCAAGATCACGCCCGACACCGTGGTGATGCTGTTCTTCGGCGGCTTCGGCGTGCAGGTGGGTCGTGAAAGTTACATGATCCCGGTCGACGCCGCGATCTGGAAGGAAGCCGACGTCAAGCGCACCGGCGTCAGCGTCGAGGCGGTGCTCGACGCCATGAAGCAGCAGGGCGCCAAGGCCAAGCTGGTTGTGCTGGATGCCTCGCGCCGCAATCCCTATGAGCGCCGTTTCCGCGCCTTCTCGCACGGCCTCGCCCCGATCTCCCCGCCGGAGAACACGCTGGTCCTGACCTCGGCGACGCCGGGCAAGGTCGCCGACGACGGCAAGACCGCGAACAGCGTGCTGGTCTCCGAGCTGCTCAACAACCTCTCGGCCCAGGCCGGCGCCGAAAGCGCCTTCAACAAGACCCGCCTCGCCATCACCCGCGCCAGCGAAGGCGAGCAGGTGCCGAGCGTGTCGTCGTCCCTGCTCGAAGATATCAAGCTCGGCGGCTAGGCCCGGGCGTAATTCTCTCCACGTCGTGCCGGCCTAGTGCGCAATTGCGCACGGGGCCGGGATCCATGACCACGACGATCAGTCGTCGCGCCGTGTCGTGCCCGCTTGCTCCGCCTCTCCCCTTGTGGGAGAGGCCGGATTGCATCGCCAGATGCAATCCGGGTGAGGGGTATCTCTCCGCACGGCGCGCCGCATGGATAGATACCCCTCACCCCCAACCCTCTCCCACAAGGGGAGAGGGAGCCTGAGAGGCGTGCTCACCTGACGCCATCTGCGCATCAGCGCAACGTCACTTCGCGTCCGCATTCCCCACCGGCCGCACCGGATCGCCCTCGCGCAGCAGCGCGCCGGCGCGGGCGACCACGATGTCGCCGTCCTGGACGCCGTCGCGGATCTCGACCTGGCCGGCCGACATCAGCCCGGTCTCCACCCGCCGGGTCTCGACCCGGCCGCCGCGCACCACCTGCACCACGGTGCCGGCGGTGGAATAGAGGATCGCGGTCAGCGGCACCGCCACCCCGCAGCTCTGCCCGGTCTTGATCTGCGCCCGGCCGGATGAGTTCACCAGCAGCCGCTTGTCGCCGGCGATGCCGACGAACACCCGGCCGAGCTGGCTGTTCGGCTCGACCGTCGGCGCGATCAGCCGCACCTTGCCGTCGAGATCGCCGGCGCCGGAGATCCTGATCCGCGCCGTCTGCTCGGTCTTCAGCCTCGCGATGTCGCGGGTCGGCACCAGGCCGACCAGGTCGTATTCGCTTTTGGCGATGATCGAGAACAGCGCCTCGCCCTTGGCCGAGGCCGGCGCGCCGACCACCGCCGTCGAAGCCGAGATCGTCCCCGCCACCGGCGCCGTGACGTTTATCGAGTTCGCCCCGTCGGTCAGCCGCGCCAGCTGCTGCCCCGCCGTGACATTGTCCCCGGCATCGACCTTCACCTCCGCCACCTTCAGCCCGAACCGCTCGGGGCGAACCTGCTGCTCGTCGCGCGGCAGCACGAAGCCGGTGACCTCGGCGATATTGTCGAAGCAGAATTTTGACGCCTTCAGCACGGTGACGGCGGCGCCCCTCGGCGTGGCGTCGGGTTCGCCGGCGGCGAGCGCGGGGGACGCGGCGAGCAGGAGCAGCGCGGAGGCGAGGGCGGAGCTGCGGGAAAAACGGGGCGTCATCGGCGGATCATTCCCAAAATATGCGCGGCCATGATTAGCAGAAGGGCGGGAGGGCGGCCAGCGGAGGCGGCGGGCCGAGACTATTAGCCGGTCCGGCGTGGGTCTGTTGGGCGGCTCACAGAAGACGGGTTCATCCCCGGAATGAGCAGCTTGATCACTAAAGGCGGGCTTTTCGGCGGCTTCGGATTCACCTAATAGTTGCGTGTGAACGAAAGCGCATTCCACCCGGAGGACAAGGCCCGGTCGCTGATTGACCGGCGGCTCGTGCTTTGCGGATGGGTCGTTCAGTCCCGGGAGGACATGAACCTTGGCGCCGGCCTCGGCGTCGCGGTGCGCGAGTTCCAGACGGCTTCGGGCCCGGTCGACTACGGCCTCTTCGTCGGACGAACACTTTGCGGCGTGATCGAAGCCAAGTCCGAAGGCAGCACTCTGTCCGGCTTCTCCGAGCAGGCATCGCGGTACATCGCCGGCATGCCGAAGCATTTGGTGCGCGAGCCAGGTCAGGTTCGGTTCGAATACGTCGCAACCGGCACCGAGACCATCTTCCGCGATCATGCCGACCCCGACCCGGTCTCGCGCCGCGTGTTCACCTTCCACCGCCCCGAGACTTTGGGGCGCTGGCTGAAGGAGCCGGCCACCTTGCGTGGTCGGCTGCAGGCCATGCCCACTTTTCTGACCGATGGTCTGCGCGCCTGCCAAATCGAGGCGGTCTCCAACCTCGAACGTTCGATGGCTGCGAACCACCCGCGCGCGCTGGTGCAGATGGCGACCGGCGCGGGCAAGACCTTCACCGCCTGCACCTTCAGTTACCGCCTGCTCGCGCACGCCGGCTTCAAGCGCATCCTGTTCCTCGCCGACCGCGCCAACCTGGTGCGGCAGACCCGCGATGAGTATCTCGCCTATCGCCCGCCCGGCACCGGGCGATCATTCTCCGAAATCTACAATGTTCAAAAGCTCGGCGGAGCCGGGTTGGACAAGGACGCTGAGATCGTGATCGCAACGATCCAGCGTGTCTACTCGGTGCTGACGGGCAAGGATCTCTCCGAAGAAGACGAAGAAGCCTCATCCTTCGAGCAGCCGAACACCGAAACCGAACGGCTCGTCACGTACAACCCGTCGATCCCGATCGAGACGTTCGATCTCGTCATCACCGATGAATGTCATCGCTCGATCTATGGCACCTGGCGGCAGGTGCTCGACTATTTCGATGCGTTCACGGTCGGCCTCACCGCAACGCCTTCACTGCACACGCTCGGCTTCTTCGGCAAGAATCTTGTCGCGCAGTATCCCTACGAGCGCTCCGTCGTCGATGGCGTCAATGTCGGCTTCGATATTTTCCGTATCCGCACCGAAATCGGCGAACGTGGTGCGACGGTGAAAAAGGGCTATGAGCTGCCGGTGCGCGACAAGCGCACGCGGGTTCAGCGCTATGAAACGCTGGAGGCGGATTTCAGCTATACGCCGGATCAGATCGACCGCACCGTGCTTGCGCCCAATCAGATCCGCACGGTGCTGGAGACCTATCGCGACACGCTGTTCACCGAGCTCTTTCCGGGCCGCACGGAAGTGCCGAAGACACTGATCTTCGCCAAGGACGACCACCATGCCGAGGAGATCACGCAGCTCGTGCGCGAGGTCTTTGGCAAGGGCAACGACTTTGCCAAGAAGATCACCTACAAGACCGATGGCGGCGACCCCGAAGCGCTGATCGGGGCGTTCCGCAACGACTACAATCCGCGGATTGCGATTACTGTGGATATGATCGCGACCGGCACCGACGTGAAGCCGCTCGAAGTCCTCATCTTTCTCCGTGATGTCAGGTCTGAGCTGTATTTCGAACAGATGAAGGGCCGCGGCGCGCGCACCATCTCGGCGGAAAAGTTGCGTGAGGTGACACCAGATGCCGACGCCAAGACGCGCTTCGTGATGATTGATGCCGTAGGCGTGTCGGAGAGCTTGAAGACCGTTTCGCAGCCCCTGGAGCGCAATCGCGCGATCTCGTTTGACAGGTTGATCGACGAGATCGCCGCCGGCCGACGCGACGATGATGCCTTCGCCACGCTTGCGGGGCGGTTGGCTGCGCTCGATAGGCGGATCGGCGAAAGGGATCGGGCTGCGATCGTCAAGGCATCGGGCGGCGTCGATCTGTCGGGCCTCGCCGGGCGTCTGCTCAGCGCGATCGATCCCGACGCGCTTGCAGCGCGCGTCCCGAAGGAGGCGCCGGAGGCGGAACAGAAGGCGGCGCGTGATGCGGCGAAGGATGATGCGGCGACGATCCTCGACGATCCGGCCCTTCGGCGCCTATTGAAGGAGGTCAAGGCCGCCGCCGATATCAGGATCGACACCGTCTCCACGGACGCAGTCGTTTCCTCCGGTTGGGATGAGAAGAAGGCGGCCGATACGGTGGATCGCTTCCAGCGCTTCCTCGAAGAGCGTCGCGACGAACTGACGGCGCTGCAGATTCTCTATCGTCTGCCGTACGCGGCACGCCGCCTGACCTACGAAGCGGTGGATGATTTGCGCGAGGCGTTGCGCCGTCCGCCTTGGCTGCTAGAACCCGTCGACATCTGGCGTGCCTACAAGCGCCTCGCCTCCGACAAGGTGAAGGGCAACCCGGCCGGCACGCTCGCCGATATCGTGATGTTGGTGCGCTACGCGCTGTCGCAGGCCGAAACGCTGGAGCCGCTGCCGTCGCTCGTCGCCGGCCGGTTCAATCTCTGGCTCGGCCGCGAGGAGAAGGCCGGCCGCGTCTACACTGAGGAGCAGCGGGCGTGGCTGATGGCGATCCGCGATCACCTTGCGGTCAACATCGAGATCAGGCCGGAGGACATCGTCGATGCCCCCGAGTTCGCCGGCCGCGGCGGGATTCTCAGGGCGCGGGCGCTGTTCGGTGTACGGCTGCCAGCGCTGCTCGACGAGTTGACCGATACGCTGGTGGCGTGATATATATCATTGGTATCTATCAAATTGACGGAGGCGGGTCATGAGTGCAACCGCCAAGCTCTTCATGCATGGCCGCAGCCAAGCCGTCCGCCTGCCCAAGGAGTTCCGCTTCGAGGGCAGCGAGGTCCGGGTGAGCAAGGTCGGCGACAAGGTGATTCTCGAGCCGATCAAGAAGCCGCCCATCGACGTGGACGCGTGGTTTGCGCGGCTCGACGAACTCGGTGCGAGGGACTTTCTGCCTGATGGCATTCCCGACGAATCGCCGGTCGAGCCGGATCCGCGGGTGTTTTTCGACGAATGATCTGCCTCGACACCAACATCGCCATCTACGCCATGAACCGCCGCATCCCTTCGGTCAGGCATCGCCTCGGCGAGCAGTTGCGGCTCGGGACGGAGATTGGTTTTCCGGTGATCGCGCTATTCGAGTTGCGCTACGGCTACGCGCGCAGCGACAGGCGCGCCGAGGCTGAGCGTCTATTGGCGGAGTTTCTGGCGCCGGGAATCGAGGTGCTGCCCTTCGAAGCAGAGGACGCAGCGCATGCGGGCGATATCCGCACGCATCTCGAAAGCAAGGGCACGCCGATCGGCGCGTATGACTGCCTGATCGCAGCGCAGGCGCGCCGCCGCGACGCCGCCCTGGTGACGCTGAACACGCGCGAATTTTCGCGCGTGCCGGGGCTGATTGTGACGGATTGGGCGGTGTGATGAGGGTTGGCGTTGCAGCAATTCATGGAGCCGAAGCTTCGATGCAGGACGATGGGCCTTGGTCCCTGCCGTTCGGATGGTGTTGGACAACCATGGATAAGGTCTCTCCACTCAATCCTTCAACGAGTTTCGACGGCCTCGATCCGGCTTCTGAAATTCCGTTCATTCCAATGGTGGCCGTTGCGGAGGAGACGGGACAGATCGATACTTCTGCCCGCCGGCGTGTACAGGATGTCGCCAAAGGTTATGTTCGCTTTATGGAAGGTGATGTGATCTTCGCAAAGATCACGCCCTGCATGGAGAACGGAAAGGTCGCTCCGGTTGTAGGGCTACCTAACAGATACGCAGCTGGATCAACGGAGTTTCACGTCTTTCGTCCCGTTGCGGTCGATCAGCGCTATCTCTGGTATTGGTTGGTCGATCGCGGATTTCGCGGACGCGCAAAGCGAAATATGAGCGGATCGGCTGGGCAGTTGCGAGTGCCCGCAGATTGGTTGAGGGAGGCGAAGTTTCCGCTTGCCCCATTAGCCGAACAGCGCCGCATCGTCGCCCGCGTCGATGAGCTGTTCGCCGAAATTGCGGAGGGTGAGGCCGCGCTGGCAGCGGCGCGCAAGGACCTCGACACCTTCCGCCGCGCGTTGCTGAAGGCTGCGGTCACTGGCGAACTCACGAGGGATTGGCGAGCGGCCAATCCGACATCTGAAACCGGTCGTGACGTCCTTGCCGACATCAAGAAGGAAGGCGCCAACAGTGCCTCTGTAAGCGGACGCACCCGTCGTGCCCTCGTCAAGGAGCAACTCGACACCTCTGCCTTGCATGAAATTCCAAACGGTTGGGCTTGGTCAACCCTAGGGGAGATCGGAGAGATCGTTGGTGGCATCACCGTTGACAAAAAACGGAAGCCTGTCGATCCGGTCATTGTTCCATATCTCCGTGTAGCCAATGTTCAGCGCGGTCACGTCGATCTTTCCGAAGTGAAGTCGATTGTCGTAGAGCGCGCTTCTGCTGAGAAGCTTCGTCTAGTTGCCGGCGATTTACTGCTCAATGAGGGTGGCGATCGAGACAAGATTGGTCGAGGATGGGTATGGGATGGAACTATCCCCAATATGATCCACCAGAACCATGTTTTTCGTGTTCGCCTACATAGCAAGGCTTTCGATCCATTTTTCATATCTCACTATGCCAACGAGATGGGCCGGAGTTTCTTCATTGAAAAAGGAAAGCAGACGACCAATTTGGCTTCGATTAGCTTGACGAAGGTAAGCATGCTGCCCGTCCCCGTTCCGCCGTCGGCGGAAGCCGTTGAAATCATCCGGCGCGTGGCCGACGCTCTTACCTGGTGGGAGGAGGCGATTGCTCTGCTTGATGCCGAGGCAGCTGACGTAGCGCGTTTGAAGCAATCGATCTTGAAGGCAGCGTTCCAAGGCCGTTTGGTGCCACAGGATAAGGCTGATGAACCTGCAACCACATTATTGGCAGGCAACGGCAGCAATTTCGCGCGCACCAAACGCAGTCGCGCACGAAAGCTGGCATCATGAATGCACAAAGCCTCGTCGCCAAGGTCTGGAACTTTGCCCACGTGTTGCGCGATCAGGGCGTGTCCTATCAGGCCTATATCAGCCAGATTTCCTATCTCCTCTTTCTCAAGATGGACGAGGAACGCGTCACGCAGATCGGCGAAGCCTCGATGCTTCCCGAAGGCGCGCGCTGGGATGACATCAAGGACCTCTCGGGCGAGGCGCTCAACGCCGCTTACGTGAAACTGCTGGAGAAGCTCTCCAAGCAACCGGGAATCATCGGCGCGATCTTCCTCAAGGCGCAGAGCGAAATCCAGGACCCTGCCAAGCTCAAGCGCCTGGTGGGGCTGATCGACGGCGAGACGTGGCTCGGCCTTCCCGTCGATGTGAAGGGCAACATCTATGAAGGCCTGCTGGCCCGCAACGCCGAGGACGTCAAGTCCGGTGCAGGACAGTACTTCACCCCGCGTCCGCTGATCGAGGCGATGGTCGAGGTCGTCGATCCCGAGCCGCATCAGACCGTGCACGATCCAGCCTGCGGCACGGCGGGTTTCCTGCTCGCCGCCTGGGAGCGCATGAAGGGGCACGCGAAGGCCGGTGACCGCAGAGTGTATACGGCGCTGAAAAACAAGTTCTCCGGCGTTGATATCGTCCCTGAAGTTGTCCGCCTTGCTGCGATGAATCTCTATCTGCATGGTATCACGGGTGTTGATTCCATCGTCGAAGCCAAGGACGCGCTGCTCGGCGCCGGCGGCAAGACCTATGACGTCGTCCTCACCAATCCGCCATTCGGCAAGAAGCAGAGCTACCGCATCGTCCGCGACGACGGCGAGATCGACAGCGAGCGCGAGGACTACGACCGTCAGGATTTTTTCGTCACCACGTCCAACAAGCAGCTGAACTTCCTTCAGCACGTCATGACGGTGCTTGCGCCGGATGGCGAGGCGGCCGTGGTGTTGCCGGACAATGTCTTGTTCGAAGGCGGCGCTGGCGAAACCATCAGGCGCAGGCTTCTGAAGAACTTTGATTTCCATACCCTGCTGCGATTGCCGACGGGCATTTTCTACAAGCAGGGCGTCAAGGCGAACGTGCTGTTCTTCGACAAGAAGCCGCCCTCCGAGGAGCCGGCCACAAAGGAACTCTGGATTTATGACCTTCGCACAAACCAGCGCTTTACGCTGAAGGAGCGTCCGATGGTGAGGGCCGACCTCGATGATTTCGTCGCGTGTTATCGTTCGGGACGGCGCTTCGAGCGTCAGGAGTCCGAGAAGTTCAAGCGGTTCGATATTGGCACTCTGCTCGCGCGCGACAAGGTCAATCTCGACATCTTCTGGCTCAAGGATCATACGCTCGACGATCCCGATCTCCTTCCACCGCCGGACGAAGTTGCAGCCGAAATCGTCGAGAGCCTGCAAACAGCGCTCGATCGCTTCCGAAATGTGGCCAAGGCATTGGCAGACGGACCAGGATAATTTTCGTATTCCGATTGTCAGAATTTATCTTGACTCCGACCCCAACTCACTTGTACAACCACCCCGTCCCGCCCGACAAGAGGGGCGTTTCGCGAGCGTCACGGACGTGCGGCGGGATGCGATGGACGCTGGGCGGCGCGAGGACGATGCGCGGCCGTCGACGTACGGCGAAATCGTGTGGTTCGGGCGCCCAAGCGGCAGGTGCCCCGGCGCAAGGCGCGCAAGCGCGTTGCGCAGGCGGTGACAACAAAGCCTAGTCTCATCGGGAAGAGCACGTATAAGCCGTCAAACCATTGCGCAGGGAAGGCCGGATGTTTCCGGTTGAACCTGTGGTCCTACTCCCGTGCTTCCTTCGCACGGGACCCACGGGTGCAATCGGCACCCGGCCTTCCCTGCGCCCTCTCGTGTTTGCGGAGGGTGAGACGATCGCACAGCTCGGGCGCGTTGCGCCGCGAGGATGCGGACGCATATCTCTCCCCTCGCTGTTTGAAAATTGAATCAGGAACGGCACCGATGCGCGCTTGCTGTCGAGCCGTCACCCTGAGGTGCTCGCCTCTTAGCGAGCCTCGAAGGGTCGACGGGCACCAGCGGGGCCGATTCATCCTTCGAGGCTCGCAAGAGCTCGCACCTCAGGATGACGGGAGTGGAGGGGCTGCGTTGCGGCCAGAGAAACTGCCCGGCCTACTCCGCCGCCGCCTCCGCGCTCGGCTCGCCCTTCCACCGCAGAATCTCCGCCGCCAAAATCGGGTGATTGAATCCCTTCAGCACGAGGTCGTCGAGCGCGCGGCCCTCGACGTAGGGTTCGACCATGCCGTAGACTCTCCGGCTCACCACGATCTGGCCGGCCTTGGCTTCGCCGCAGAGGCGGGAGGCGAGGTTGGTGACGCTGCCGATCGCGGCGTATTCCAGCCGCTGCTCGAAGCCGACCTGGCCGAGCGTGGCGTAGCCGAGCGCAATCCCGATGCCGAACCCCAGGCTATGCCCGCGATTGCGCCACTTCTCGGTCAGGGCGCCAACGACATCGCGCATCTCCACCGCCATCTTCACCGCGCGCAGCGTGTGGCCTTCGAGCTGGATCGGCGCGTTGAACAGGATCATCACGCCGTCGCCGGCATAGCGGTCGAGCGTGCCCTCGTATTTGAAGATCAGCTTGCCGAGGGCGGCGTGATATTCACGCAGCACGTTCATCGCCTCTTCCGGCTCGGTCGCCTCGGTGAACGCCGTGAAGCCGCGCAGATCGCAGAACACCACCGTCACCTCGCGGCGGTGGCTGTCGAGCAGCCCCTCATGGCCGTCGGAGGAGGCGATCAGCTGCGCCACCTGCGGCGCCAGGAAACGCTCGAGCTTGCGGATGCGCTCGATCTCGCCGAGCTGGGTCTCGACCCGCGCCTCCAGCGACTTGTTCCAGTCCTTGAGCTGTTCGGTCTGCTCGCGCAGCTTGTCGGCCTGCTCGCGCACCGTAGTGTTGGCTTCCTCCAGCGCGTGGCTCTTCTGGTCCACCTCGGTGAACAGCCGCGCGTTGCGCATCGCCAGCACCGCCTGGTGCGCAAAGGTCTTCATCAGGCCGATCAGGCTGGCGGGGAAGTCGCCGGCCGCCTTGCGCAACACCACCAGCGCGCCGAGCACGCCCTGCTGATCGACCAGCGGCACCACCAGCACCGAGTGGAAGCCGGCGCCGACGACAATCTCGCGCAGCGGATGATCGGCGCTCGCTTCGAGGTCGGGGATCGCGAGCGGCTCGCCCTGCGCGGCGGCCTCGCCGAGCGGGCTGCCGCTGGCGTCGATGGCGCGGTGGCGGCCCTCGACCTCGCCGTCGATGCCGATCGATTGCGTCAGCGTAAAGCTGCGGCGCGCGGGCTCATAGCCGTAGATCAGCACGGCGTCGGCATGGGTGATCTCGAGCGCGCGGGCGGCGACCGTCGGCAGCACGGCGTTGAGGTCGAGCGAGGAGGCCACCGCGCGGCCGACCTCCTCCAGCACCTTCAGCTCGTTGACCGATTGCGCGAGGTCGCGCGTGCGCTCCTTCACCTTGGCCTCGAGGCCGGAATAGGTTTCGGCGAGCTGCGAGGCCATGCTGTTGAACTGGCCGGCGAGCTCTTCCAGCTCGTCCCTGGTCTTGACCTCGATGCGGTGGTCGAAATCGCCGGCGCCGAGCCGATGTGCGCCGGTGCGCAGCGCGGTGATCGGCACCAGCATGCGCCGCGCCAGTATAGTGCCGGCGATGATCGCGAGCACGAGGCCGAGCGCGATCAACAGCGCGATGCGCACCAGCTGGTCGCGGATCGGGGAAAGCGCCTGCGCGGTCGGCTGCTCGAAGAACACCAGCCAGCCGAGGTTCTGCATCGCGCTTGCCGTGGTCAGCACCGCGTGGCCGTCGCTGTCGGTGCCGGCGGTGGGCGCCCTGCCGCCCGCGGCCAGCGCGGCGGCGATCTGCGGCAGCGCGGAGAGGTCACGGCCGATCTCCGGGCCCTTCGACGAGGCCGCCAGCACGCGGCCCTTGGGATCGACGACATAGGCGGAGGCGAGGCGGCCGACCTGGGAATCGCCGAGGAATTCGCCGAGGAAGCGCAGGTCGATCTCGGCCACGGTGACGCCGGCATTGACGCCGGAATGCTGCTCGCCGATCGACATGAAGGGCCGCGCGTCGCGGAAATAGGCCGGCGCATAGGCGGTGCCGCGGCTCACCGTCTCGGTGAAGCGGACGTCGCGCGAGAAATCGGCGTTGGAGTTGACGCTGATGGTCTGGCGCGACAGCCGCAGCATCTCGCGCCCGCTGCCGCTCAGCAGCGTCAGCTGGCTCACCGCCGGCACCTGGCCGAGCAATTGCGCATAGTCGGCGCGGCGCAGCTCGATGGTGTTGGAGGAGGCGCGCGTCACCCAGGAGATCTGGCGCTCGAGATCGGCGATCGACTGCTCGATGCGCTTTGCCGTCGCGTCCGCCTTCTCGCCCATCGCATCGGTCAGCGAGCTCTTGATGGCGCGGTAGCTGATCCAGGTCTCCAGCGCGCCGTTCACCGCCAGCACGAATACGACAAGCCCGACCAGCGCGAGGACGTATTTGGCGAACAAGCCCCCGCGCAGGAACCAGCCCTTGGTCTCAGCCCCGGTCATCCAGCCTCGTCCGCCCCTTCAATTGCATCGGGTGCGCCGCACTATCGGGGCCTGTTTAGCATGGATCGGGGACGCGAGGCGGGCGCTGGGGCCGCATGGTTAGCCCGGGATGTCGGCGGGGCGATATCAGCGATTGAACAGCTGCCGCAGCACCTCGTTCATCGCCGGATTGTCCTGCTGCTGGCTGTCGGCCTGCGGCGGGCTGGCGGGCGGGGGCGGCGCGACCTGATCGGTGGTGGACGGGGGCTGGGCGAGGCTGCGGCTCGGACGCGACGCGCCGCCCTGGTTGAGCGTGGAGAGGCCCTGCTGCAGCAGGCTGCCGATGGTATTGCCGAGCTGCCCGCCGAGCGGATCGCCGGGGGGATTGCCTTGGCCGCCGGCGCTGCCCGGTTGCGTGGGGTTGCCGCCGCCCTGCGCGCCATTGAGCAGGTTGGTCAGCCCGCTCAGGCCTTGCGCGAGACCCTGGCCGTTCGGCCCGAACAGGCCCTGGCCCATCTGCTTGAGCCGGGCATAGGCCGCCTCGGGGTTATCGAGGATGCCCTGCATCTCCGGATAGATTTTCGGCGACACCCAGGGCCCCTCGAGCATCACGGGGATGCCGAAGCCGACCGGGTTGCCGGCGCGGCCCTGGCCCTCGGTGGTCAGCACCAGCTGCGGCTCGACGCGGAACCCGATCTGCCGGGTGTTGAGGTCGACGGTGCCGACCCCCGTCACCTTGACCAGCGGACCGATCAGATTGAGGTCGGTGGTGACGGCCTGGCCCTTGTCGAGCTTGAACGAGGCCGAGAGCTGCGACAGATCGGTCGACAACTCCTGGCCCTCCTGCCAGCCGGACAGCGTGCCGGAGGTCAGGTTGCGGATCATCTGCGCGACGTTGAGGCCGAGAATCTTGCCGTCCTGAAACACCGTGAACGCGGTGCCGCTCAGATTGCCGACGATGGCGCGTTCGCTGCTGCCTTGCGAGGCCAGCGTGATCTTCGCCTGCATCTTGCCGTCGAGCTTGTCGAACTCGGCAACGCTCTTCAGCACCGGCAGCGCGCGCACGCCGGCCAGATCGAGCCGCAGCGCGTAGCTCGGCGTAGCGGTGCGGGCGTCGACGCTGAGATCGCCGTTGGCGGTGCCCTCATAGGCGGCGAGATTGGCGAGCCGGCCCTTCAGCACGCCGCCATCGAGCGTCGTCTCGATCGCGGCCTGGGTGAAGCGGCCGTCGCCGATCAAAAGCTCCGGTGTCGAGATGCGCGCCTGCGCGTCGACATAATTGAGCCCGGTGAGATCGATCGTGGCGTTGCTCCAGCTGTTGGTGCCGAGCGGCTGCGCCGCGCCGGACTGGCCGGGCGCCACGATCGCAATGCGCTGGAAATCGAGATCGAGCTTCACCAGCGGCTTGTTGCTGGCGACGTCGATCGAGGCCCAGCCGGTGAAGCCGCCGTCGCCGAGCGTGCCGGAGACGCCGTTGAACATCACCACCGTGTCGTTCAGCTGCACCTCGGCATTGGCCTTGATCGCCGCCGGCAGCAGGCCCGGCGCATCGATGTTGAACTCCGCCGGCACGCTCTGCTGCGCGATCGGCAGAGCCGGCGCGGTGGCGCGGATCTCGAACTTCAGCGGCCTGTCGCCGGCGCGCGCATTGCCGGTGACGACGACCTTGCGGTCGTCGCCGATCGTCGCATCGCCATTCAGCGTCTCGATCCGGTTCTCGACCCGGTCGCGCACATTGGAGAGCACGATGCTGCCGCCGGTGACGCCGACATGCCGGATCGTGATGGCGGAGTTGGAGGCGGCGGACTTCGCCGGTCGATGATGATCGGGCGTGCGCTCGCGCTGCAGCGGCAGGTTGATCACGGGGCGGACGATCGAGAGATCCGTGATGTCGGGCTGGCCCGACCACAGGCTCGACAGCGTCATCTCGGCCTCGATGCTCGCAGCCGCAAACCGGTTGTTGACCTCGCGCTCGGCGGGATCCCCCAACACGACATCGTTCAGCGTGAGCGTGACGGCCGGCCACAGCCCGATCCTGGCGCCGCCTTTGATCGTGAGCTTGTAGCCGGTCTCGCGCTCGACCCGCTCGGTGATCGCCGTTGTGAGGAACCCGGACGGGATCCCGGTCACCGCGACCAGCGCGATGATCACGATCACGGCGGCGAGGGCGGCGCCGGCAAATTTCAATGCTCTCATCTCGTCGTTCCCGGCCGGGCAAGCGGCGTCAGAGCGGTCCGGCCACGGGCAAGGGTGGCCGATCGCGCGCGATTATCCCGCAAATGGGACCCTGCTCCAACGCCTGTAAAAATAATCAGCTCCTGGCATGAACTTATGTGATCTCAGACACACTTCCATGAGGGTGAATTTTGCTAACCGGCTAGCGGGGACCGCTCGGATTGATTTGGAAGGCACAACAAAATGAGCAAACAGGCCGAATTTGCGGTCATTCTGAAGATGAACCCGATGTTCGCGGACCTTGGCGCGGACGAATTGCAGCGGCTTTCGGGCCTCTGCCACACCCAGCAGCTCAACTCCGGCGAGGTGCTGTTCCAGAAAGGCGATCCCGGCGATGCGCTGTTCGGCGTCCGCCGCGGCCAGATCCGCATCGAAACCGGTGCCTCCGACGGCAGCCGGCTGACGCTGAACTTCATGGGGCCCGGCGATCTTTTCGGTGAGGTCGCGGTGCTCGATGGCCAGGACCGCACCGCGGATGCGGCTGCGGGCGAAGCCAGCGAACTGTTCGTGCTGCGGCGGGAAGATTTTCTCGGCTTCCTCGAGCGCGAGCCGAAGGTTGCGGTTAAGCTGATCGCGTTGCTGTGCCAGCGCATCCGCTGGCAGAGCGAACGGATGGAGGAATCCGTGCTGCAGCCGCTGCCGGTGCGGCTGGCGCGGCGGCTGTGCGCGCTGGCCGAGGATTTCGGTTCCGAGGTGCACATCTCGCAGGAACAGCTCGGCATCTTCGTCGGCGCCGCGCGCGAGAGCGTCAACCGGCAGCTGCAGAGCTGGCGAAGGGACGGCATTCTCGACCTGCAGCGCGGGCGCATCCTGCTGCACAACATGCCCAAGCTGACCGCGGTGGCGCGCAACGATTAGCCGCCCCGCCTGCAACGCGCGAGAAGATCGAGCTGTCTCGCGCGCATCGCTTGCGCATGTCCGCGCCGCGGCTGCCTAAAAGACTTGCTTGCGGGAACAGGCCGCGCTCGCTTTGATCGCGCGTGCCGGTTCTTGGGGTGAGCCCCAGCCTTGCTGGCCTCACGCCATCCACCTGCAAACCCCTGCGGTCTTTCCCGTTGACCGCAGGGGTTTTGCGTTGTGACGGTGCGTGTGAAGCACTGCGCGGGAACGGCCTCAATTCCGCGCGCAACAGGGGCGGATCTACCGCAGCACGATCTCCGGATCGGCCCATCGCAGATACTGCCGCGGCGCGGCGCCAAGTTCGCGCTTGAACATCGCAGCGAAGGCGCTCGGACTTTCATAGCCGACATCGAGGGCGACGCAGGTCACGGCCTCGCCGGCACCGAGCCGCGCCAGCGCCTCGAGAAGCCGCACGCGCTGACGCCAAGCCGAGAAGCTCTGTCCGGTCTCGCGCCGGAACAGACGCGTCAATGTCCGTCGGCTGAGCCGGCAGCGATCGGCCCATTCGTCCAGCGTGAGATCGGAACTCGGGTCGACCAGCACCGCCTCGCAGATCGCGGCGAGCCGCGGATCGGGCGGCATCTGCACATGGAGCGACACCTCGGGCATGCCGCCGATCTCGTCGAGCAGGAATTCGACCAGCCGGCCGTCGCGCCCATCCGGATCGTAGCGCGTCGGCATGCGCACCGCTTCGTCCATCAGCGCCTCAACCAGCGGGGAGACCTTGACCAGGCGGCAGGTTGCCGGTGCGTTCGTCACCTGATGCGGCGTGACATAGATCGTCTGGATTTCAACCTCGCCCCATGCGCGCGACTGGTGCACGACGCCGGCGGGAATCCACAGACCGTGGCCGGGCGGCACGACGAAATGGCCGCGCTCGGTCATCATCGAGGTGACGCCCGCCATCTGCAGGATGAACTGGTCGCGCCGATGCGCGTGACGCGCGCTCGTGCTCTCATTCGGATAGGTGGCCGCCATGGCCCCGACCGGCCGCTCCACCTGCTGCAGCTGCCCGGCATAGTGCGCCGCGGCCGCCGGACCGGATTGCTTGCTGCCGACGCGCACGCTGACGGCATCATGTCGTCGCGCTGCGACTTTCAACTGTCGTGAGCTCCTGATCCATCGCGTTTTTCGCAGGGTGCTCATGCATCTTCCGGGCCAGTTGGCCCAATCGCGATGGTCGCCGTCCCCGTTCAGGTAGCGCGGGGCAGACGGTTTGGCAACAATCGCCCAGCCCGCGACATTCGCCGAAATCGAATGTCTGACGCGCGCAGACGGAGAGGTCCGATGAACAGGCGCGAATTCACCATGGCCATGCTGGCCGCCGGCGCGGCGATCCCGTTCGGAATCACGCGGGCGGCGGGCCAGACCCGCGGTGGAACGCTCAATACGATCATCCAGCCCGAGCCGCCGATCCTGGTGACCGCATTCAACCAGCAGCAGCCGACGCTGACGCTCGGCGGCAAAATCTATGAGGGCCTGCTGAAATACGGCGCCGATCTCAAGCCGATGCCCGGGATGGCGCAGTCCTGGGAGATCGCGCCCGACGGCCTCACCTACACCTTCAAGCTGTTTCCCGGCATCACCTTTCACGACGGCACGCCGATGACCTCGGAGGACGTGGTGTTCAGCTGCATGAAGGTGCTGACGGAAACGCATCCGCGCGCGCGGCAGAATTTTGCGCGCGTCGCGTCGGCCGAAGCGCCTGATCCGCTTACCGTCGTGTTCAAATTGAAGCAGCCGTTCGCGCCCTTCATCGGCTGTTTCGACTGCACGTCGGCCCCGATCGTGCCGAAACACATCTATGAGGGCACCGACTATCGCAAGAACCCGATGAACGACAAGGCGATCGGCACCGGCCCCTTCAAGCTCAAGGAGTGGGTGCGCGGCTCGCATGTTCACCTCGTTCGCCACGACGGCTACTATCTGAAGGACCAGCCCTATCTCGACGAAATCGTCTACCGCGTGATCCCGGATGCAGCGTCGCGGGCGCTCGCGCTCGAAAACGGTACGGTCCAGCTCGTGCAGTGGTCCGACGTCGAATTCTTCGACGTGCAGCGCTTCAAGACACAGCAGAATCTCGAATTCACCACCAAGGGCTACGAGTATTTCGCTCCGCACCAATGGCTCGAGATGAACAACCGGGTCGCGCCAATGAACGACAAGCGGTTCCGGCAGGCGGTGATGCACCTGATCGATCGCGACGCGTTCAACAAGCGCGTCTATTTCGGCAACGCCAAGGTGGCGACCGGCCCGGTCTCGTCGAAGACGCGGTTCTACGATCCGAACGTGAAGCGTTACGAATTCTCGGTCGACAAGGCGAAGGCCCTGCTCGACGACATGGGGTTGAAGCCAGGCGCCAACGGCAAGCGGGCCGAGATCAAGTACCTCGTGCCGCCCTATGGCGAGGTCTATCAGCGCTCCGGTGAATTCTTCCGCCAGAGCTTTGCCCGCGCCGGCATCGACCTCGTGCTGGTCGGCACCGACATGGCCGGCTGGGCCGAGAAGGTCGGCAACTGGGACTACGAGATGACCCAGAACCTGCTCTACCAGCTCGGCGATCCTGCGCTCGGCGTCGCCCGCACCTACATTTCGTCGAACATCAAGAAGGGCATCCTGTTCTCGAATACCCAGGGCTATTCGAACCCCGAGGTCGACAAGCTGTTCGAGGAGGCCGCAGTTTCGCTCGATGACGCCAAGCGCCAGGAGCTCTATACCAAGGTGCAGCAGATCCTTGTCGAGGATGTACCGGTGGCCTGGACGCTCGAGATCGAATATCCGATCATCTACGACAAGGCGTTCAGGAACATCGTGACGACCGGCATCGGTTCGCACGAAACCTTCGGGTCGGTCTACAAATCGTGATCCGGCTCGGGAGCCTCGCCGCCGTCGGGCTGCAGGCGATCAGCCGCATCGCCCAGCTGGTCGCCGTGATCCTCGTCATTGCGACGTTCAATTTCGTGCTGGTGCGGGCCGCGCCCGGCGATCCGGCCCAGGTCATGGCCGGGCAATCGGGCGCCGCCGATCCAAAGCTGCTGAACGATCTGCGCAAGGAGTATGGCCTCGACAAGCCGTATCTCGTGCAGCTTGCCAGCCATCTCGGCCGTGTCATCAAGCTCGATCTCGGCTACTCCTATCGCCAGCGCAGGCCCGTCGTCGACCTCATCCTCGAGCGGCTCCCGGCGACGCTGCTGTTGACAGTGACGGCGTTCTGTCTGGCACTCCTGATCGGCACGACGCTCGGCGCATTGGCGGGGCTCGCGGCCGGCAGCGTGCTCGATACGGTCTTCACCGTGCTCTCGCTCGTGCTCTATGCGACGCCGGTGTTCTGGCTCGGCCTGATGCTGGTGCTGGTGTTCTCGGTCACGCTCGGCTGGCTGCCGCCGTTCGGCTACGAGACCATCAATGTCCAGCTCTCGCCGCTTCAACATGCGCTCGACATCATGAAGCACATGATCATGCCGGTCGTCTCGCTGGCGGCGATCTACCTGGCGATCTATGCCCGGCTGATGCGCTCCTCGATCATCGAGGTCGCCCAGCAGGATTTCATCAAGACCGCGCGCGCCAAGGGTTTGTCCGGCCCGCGCATCGTCGTCGGCCACATGCTGCGCAATGCGCTGGTACCGGTTGTCACCGTCGCCGGCATGCAGGCCGGTGCGCTGGTCGGCGGTGCCGTCGTCATCGAGACGGTGTTTGCGTGGCCCGGACTCGGCCGCCTCACCTTCGAGGCGCTGCTGCAGCGGGACTATCCCGTCCTGCTCGGGATCTTCCTGATCCTGTCGATCGTGGTGATCGCGCTCAATCTCCTGACCGACCTGGTCTACCGCCTGATCGATCCGCGCATGACCACGGGGGCGGCATGATGGACACGGTGCGCGCCTTCCTGCGCCATCCGAGCGGAATGATCGGGCTGGTGCTGCTGCTCGTCATCGTCATCGTCGCGATCATCGCGCCGAAGCTGTTTCCGGTCTCGCCCTGGGAGATGGTCGGCGCGCCGTTCACGCCGCCCGGCGAGGACGGCTTGTGGCTCGGCGGCGATACGCTCGGCCGCGACGTCGCGGCGGGCGTCGCCCACGGGGCCCGCGTCTCGCTGCTGATCGGCATCGCGTCCGCGCTCGCCGCGATGGCGATCGGCGTCGTCATCGGCGCGATGTCGGGCTATTTCGGCGGCAAGGTCGATCTGGTGCTGATGCGGATGACGGAACTGTTCCAGACCATTCCAGCCTTCGTGCTGGCGATCCTGCTGGTCGCGACCTTCAATCCGTCGCTGCTGACGATCATCCTGACGATCGGCGCCGTGAGCTGGCCGCCGCTGGCGCGGCTCACCCGCGCCGAATTCCTCCGCCTGCGGCATCGTGAATTCGTCGAGGCGGCGCTGTGCCAGGGCGAGCGCACCTGGCGCATCGTGCTTGGCCACATCCTGCCGAACGCGATCTCGCCGATCCTGGTGGTCACGTCACTGACGGTCGCGACCGCGATCCTGCTGGAAAGCGCGTTGTCCTTCATGGGACTCGGCGATCCCAATCTGATGTCCTGGGGATTCATGATCGGCGCGGGACGCACCGTGATCCGCAACGCCTGGTGGATGAGCGTGTTTCCCGGGCTCGCCATCCTGATCACCGTGCTGGCGATCAACCTGTTTGGCGAGGGACTGTCCGATGTCCTGAATCCGCGCGTCTTGAGGCGCCGGTCATGAGTGAAGCCGCGCAGATCGACACACCGGTGCTTGCGGTCGAGAGCCTTTCGATTGCGCTGCCCAAGGGCGGCGATCGCGAGCTCGCGGTCGAGAACGTCTCCTTCGCGATCAAGCGGAACGAGGTGGTCTGCCTGGTCGGGGAATCCGGTTCCGGCAAATCGATGATCGCCCACGCGGTGCTGTCGCTGCTGCCGCGGGGCGTCGGCATCGTGGCCGGCGCCGTGACGGTTGCGGAAGAGAATCCAGCGCAGCTCGACGGCCGTGGACTGCGGAGGCTGCGCGGCGGCAAGGCCGCGATGATTTTCCAGGAGCCGCTGTCCTCGCTCAATCCGCTCAAGCGCGTCGGCAAGCAGATCGAGGAGATGATTCTCGCCCACCAGCAGCCGGTGCCGTCGGCGGCCGAGGTCCAGGCGCGTGTCCAGACGCTGCTGACGCAGGTTGGCCTGCCGAATCCGCAACTGCTGGAACGAAGTTTTCCGTTCGAGCTTTCCGGCGGCCAGCGCCAGCGCGTGATGATCGCGATGGCGATGGCCAACCGGCCCGCGCTCCTGATTGCCGACGAGCCGACCACCGCGCTCGATGTCACGACCCAGCGCCAGATCCTGCGCCTGATCGGGGACCTCAGGCGCGAGCGCGGCATGGGCGTCCTGCTGATCACCCATGATTTCGGCGTCGTCGCCGACGTCGCCCACCGCGTCGTGGTGCTGCGCCACGGCAAGGTGGTCGAGCAGGGCCCCGCCAGCGAGGTGCTCCGCCATCCCAAGGCGGCCTACACCCGCGAACTGATCGATGCGGTGCCGAAGGCGCGTCTCGCCGACATTCATGGCACCATCGCCCGCCCCGAACCGCTGCTCGAGGTCGTCGGGTTGCAGAAGACTTTTCGGGTCAAGCGCGGCTGGCTGCAGCCGGCGCGCGAGGTGGTTGCCGCCGACGGCGTTTCGCTGACGCTGCACGAGTGCGAGACGCTTGCGGTGGTCGGCGAATCCGGCTCGGGCAAGTCGACGCTCGGGCGCATGATCATGCGGCTCACCGAGCCCGACGCCGGCGCCATCCGCTTTGGCGGCGCCGATCTCCGGCAGCTGCGCGGCGAAGCGCTGCGCCAGGCCCGGCGGCAGCTCCAGATCGTGTTCCAGGATCCGTTCGCGAGCCTCGATCCCCGCCAGAAGGTCGGCGACGCCATCGCGCGTGGACCGATGGCCTATGGCATGTCCCGCACCGACGCGATGGCGCTGGCGAAACGGCTGCTGGTGCGGGTCGGATTGTCTGAAACCACAGCGGATCGCTATCCGCACGAATTCTCCGGCGGCCAGCGCCAGCGCATCTGTATCGCGCGGGCGCTCGCGCTCAAGCCGCGAGTCCTGATCGCCGACGAGGCGGTGTCGGCGCTCGACGTCTCGGTGCAGGCGCAGGTGCTGGCGCTGCTGGCCGAACTGCGCCAGGAGATGCGCCTCGCCATGATCTTCATCACCCACGATCTGCGCATCGCCGCCGAGATCGCCGACCGCGTCATCGTCCTGCAGAAGGGACGCATCGTCGAGGAGGGCTCGACCGCCGAGGTTTTCACCGCGCCGCGCCAGGCCTATACTCGCGACCTGCTCGACGCGATCCCCGGCCGCGCGTTCTTCGATCAGCCCGGCTTCGCGGCCGGCAATGCATCCGAATTCGACGACCGCGTCCAGCGCGACGCGCTGAAGATGTAGACCGATAACACCAGGGAGGCGCGTTATGAACGAACATGTCGCGGGCGGCAGGCCGCCGGTCAGGTCGCAGGACGATCTGCGCACGCATTTCGGGCAAGTCAGCCCGCTGGCGGAGAAGAAGGTCCTCCACCATCTCGACAAGTTCTGCCGCGACTTCATCGCGCTGTCGCCATTCCTCGTCATCGCCTCCAGCGACGGCAAGGGTCATGCCGATGCCAGCCCGCGCGGCGACGCGCCGGGTTTCGTTGCCGTGATCGACGACAAGACGCTGCTGATCCCGGACCGCCGCGGCAACAACCGGGTCGATACGTTCGCCAACATCCTGGCCTCGCCGGGAATCGGCCTGATCTTCATGGTGCCCGGTATCAACGAGACGCTGCGCGTCAACGGGCGGGCCGAAATCTCGCAGGAGGCGGATCTGCTGACGCCGCTGACGGTGCAGAACGTCACGCCGGTCATCGGCCTCAAGGTGCATGTCGATGAAATCTACTTCCATTGCGGCAAGGCGCTGATGCGCTCGAAGCTATGGAATCCTGCCTCGCAGGTCGAGCGCAGCAGCTTTCCGACGCTTGGCCGGATCATCGCCGAACAGACCGCCGCGATCGAGGTCGAAGTCGCCGAGAAGGCGATGGAAGAGGCCTATCGCACCAGGCTGTACTGAGCTTGGTCCCGCGAATTCATCGCTGAATACCTGGGAGCTGCGCCGCTCTGCGCAGCCCGGGTGATCGCGTGCATGTCCGGCTCACTCCGCCGCAGGTGACATTGTCGACGGCGGGCCCTTGGCCGATGGCCGGCCATGCTGTTCGTTCGGCGTCAGCTCGTGGTCGGCGTGCGAGACCACGAGGCGCCTGCCGAAGCGCCAGAACAGATTGCCGATGTCGTCCATCACCATGAACATTGCCGGCACGAACACCAGCGACAGCACCGTCGAGAACAAGAGGCCGCCGATCACCGCGAGCGCCATCGGCGAGCGGAATTCGCCGCCCGCGCCGAACGCGAGCGCCGACGGCATCATGCCCGCGACCATCGCGATCGTGGTCATCACGATCGGACGCGCCCGCTTCATGCCGGCGTCGATCATCGCGTCCTCGCGGGTCTTGCCGTCGCGGATCGCCTCGATCGCGAACTCCACCAGCATGATGGCGTTCTTGGTGACGATGCCCATCAGCATCAGGATGCCGATCCACACCGGCGTGGTGAGCTGCTTGCCGGTGAGCAGCAGCGCGCCGATCGCGCCGCCGATCGATAGCGGCAGCGAGAACAGGATGGTGATCGGCTGCAGGAAGGTGCCGAACAGCAGCACCAGCACCGCATAGACCATCATCAGGCCGGCGGTGATCGCGGTGGCAAAGCCGTCCGACAGTTCGGCAAGGCTTTCGGCATCGCCGGACGGTGAGACCTTGACGCCCTTGGGCAGGCTCTTCATCACCGGCAGGTCGTAGATCAGCTTGGTGGCGTCGCCGAGCGCGGCGGTGCCGACGAGGTCGGCGGCGACGGTGGCCTGCCGCTCGCGGTCGTAGCGGTTGATGCTGGTCGGTCCCTGGTCGAGCTGGATGTCGGCGACGACGGAGAGCGGCACGCCGCCGCGTTCGCCGCGCTGGCCGAGCGGCACCCGCAACTGCTCCAGCATCTGCAGGTCGCTGCGCGCGCTGTCCTCGAGCTGGACCCGGATCGGCACCTGGCGGTCGCCGGCGTCGAACTTCGCCAGCGCCGGGCCGACGTCGCCGATGGTGGCGACGCGAATGGTCTGCGACAGGCTCTCGGTGGAGACGCCGAGCCTTGCGGCAAGCTCGGCGCGCGGGCGGATACGCAGCTCGGGCCGGTCGAGCGCGGTTTCCGAGATCACGTTGGCGATGATCGGGATCCGCTTCATCTGCGTCGCCAGTTCGCTGGCGACGTTGTTGACGATGTTGCTGTCGGTGCCGGTGACCACCAGCGAGATCGCGCGCAGGCCGTTCTCGTCGAGGAACCAGTAGCGGATGTCGGGAACGTTCTCGAGCTCCTTGCTGATCGAGAGCTCGAGTGCGCGCTGGGTGATCTTGCGGTCGGCCTTCGGCGTGTAGTTGATGATCAGCGCGGCGCGGCGGACCTCCTGGGTGCCCGGCGGCACGCGGCCGCCGTCGACGAACACGCTCTTCACCTCGGGCCGCTTGCGCAGCCGCGCCACGATCTCCTCGGTGACCTTCTCGGTATAGGCAAGCTGCGAGCCGGGCGGCAGCTCCATCGCCAGCAGCGAGCGCGCGGTGTCCTGCGCCGGCAGGAAGCCTTGCGGCAGCAGCGTGATGCTCCAGATCGACGCGGCGAACACCGCAAAGCCGATCAGCACGGTGACGTAGTGGTGCTTCACTGACCAGGTGACGAGGCTGTGATAACCGCGCAGGATGCGGCCGGGCGGCGGATCGTCGTGGTCATGGTGCTTGAGGAAATACGCCGCGAGCACCGGCGTCACGAAGCGCGCGGCGAGCAGCGAGAAGAACACCTGCACCGACACGGTGATGCCGAATTGCTTGAAGAACTGGCCGGCGATACCGGACATGAAGCTCGCCGGCGCGAAGATCGCAATGATGGTGAGCGAGATCGCGATCACCGCGAGGCCGATCTCGTCGGCAGCCTCGAGCGCGGCACGGTAGGGCGTCTTGCCCATCCGCATGTGGCGGACGATGTTCTCGATCTCGACGATGGCGTCGTCGACCAGGATGCCGGTCGACAGCGTGATGGCGAGGAAGGAGACCAGGTTGAGCGAGAAGCCGAGCAGGTCCATCGCCCAGAACGCCGGGAAGATCGACAGCGGCAGCGACACGGCAGCGATGATCGTCGCCCTGATGTCGCGCAGGAACAACAGCACGATGATGACGGCGAGGATCGCGCCCTCGAACAGGGTGGAGATCGCCGCCTCGTAATTGCCCTTGGTGAACTCGACCGAGGTGTCGATCAGCTTGAGGTCGACGTCGGGATAGGCCGCCTTCAGCGCCTCGATCCGCTTCTGCACTGCGGCTGCGACCACCACGTCGCTGGCGCCCTTGGAGCGCTTGATGCCGAGCGCCACCACCGGCTCGCCGTTGAAGCGGGCGAAGGTGCGGCGGTCGGCGATGGTGTCGGTGACGGTGCCGAGATCGTCGAGCCGGACCTCGCCGCCGCCGAACAGCGGGATCATGGTGCCTGCGAGCTCGTTCAGCGTCTTGGCGCCGGCCAGCGTGCGGATCGCCTGTTCGTTCTTGCCGATCCCGGCGCGGCCGCCGGCGACGTCGACATTGGTGCCGCGCAGGATCTGGCTGACATTGACCGCGGTGAGCCCCATCGCTTGCAGTTTGTCGGGATCGAGCGAGACGAGGATCTCGCGCTCGACACCGCCGATGCGCTCGACCTGGGCGACGCCGCGCACGCCCTGCAGCGCGCGCTTGACCACGTCGTCGACGAAATAGGACAGCTGCTCCGGCGTCTTGCCGGGCGAGATCGCGGCATAGGTCACGATCGGCAGGCCGATCACGTCGACGCGCTGGATCAAGGGCTCGGTGACGTTCTGCGGCAGGTTGGCGCGCACCCGGGTCACGGCGTCCTTGACGTCGTTGAGAGCGCGGTCGGTGTTGGTCTCCAGCGCGAACTGGATGGTGGTGACCGAAAGGCCGTCGGTGATCGAGGACGAGATATGGCGCACGCCCTCGACGCCGGAGACGCCGTCCTCGATGGTCTTGGTGACCTGCGATTCAAGTTCCGACGGCGCGGCGCCGAACTGCGAGACCGCGACCGAGATCACCGGGATGTCGGCGCTCGGCAGCCGCGTCACCGCGAGCTTGGTGAAGGAGACCCAGCCCAGCACCAGCAGGATGATCGAGAAGACGATCGAGGGAAGCGGGTTCCGGATCGACCATGCCGAAATGTTCAAAGCCATTGGTGTTTCCGATTACCGTGACCGAGTGCGATCGAGTTCGTCGGCGAACATGGTCCTGATCTGGTCGCCGTCATGCAGCGAGGTGCCAGCGTCGGCCACGACGATTTCGCCGACGTCGAGGCCTTCCAGGATTTCGGTCGAGGTGTCCGAGGTCAGCCCGACGCGGACACGGCGGGTCTCGACCGTGTTGCCCTTCACGACCTGCAGGGTCAGGCGGTCGATCGCGGTGCGCGGCACCGCGACGCCGCAGGAGCGCTTGGCGTCGATATTGGCGCGCGCGAACATCCCGACCTTGAGCGTCGGATTGTTGTTCAGCGAGATGCGGACGTGGCCGAGCTGCGTGGTGCGGTCGATCTGCGGCGAGATCTGGCGTACCTTGCCGACCATGTCGGGTGCATCATCGCGGCTGATCCGCACCGTGGCGCCGGGATTGAGTTTTAAAAGCTGGAAGCCCGGCACCTCGGCGTCGAGCTCGATCTCGTTGCCGATCGAGATCTTGAACATCGGGGGCGCCTGCGGGGAGGCCGGCGCGCCGGCTGCGGTGCGCACCTCGGTGACGAGGCCGGCCGCCGGCGCGCGCAGCGAAATCGGCTTGGCGTTACCCTGGGCGGCCTGCTGCGGCGGCGGCGTGAGCCGCGCCAGTTCCTGGTTCTCGGTGACGGTGTCGCCCTCGCGGACCAGCACGTCGGTAACCTTGGAGCCTTCCTGGTCGACGTTCACCTGCGCCTCGCGCCGCGGCACGATGAAGCCGGTGACGCGGACCATGTCGGAGAAGCAGGCATTGGTCGACTTCGTCACCACGACCAGCGCCTGGCCCGGCGTGTCCTTCTCTTCCGGATGGGAGCGGTGCTCGAACGCGTAATAGGCGACCGCGACGGCGACAAAGACGACGGTTCCAAGCGCGGGCTTGAGGTACTGGGAGAAATTCATCGCCACATCAATCCAGAACTTGAATCCAGAACGCTAATCCCGAACCGTGGCGCGCCATGAGCGCCCGTCGAAGGCTCATCCCGCTCGCCACCTTGTTGCTTTGAGCATGTGGACGCCGGGTGCCATTGTTCCGGATCATGCTCTGTCGTCATGTGCGGCGGGTCACCAGGAATTGCCTCCGGGCTCGGCCCAAAAGCAAATGCGCCCCGCCGGGGTGCGGGACGCATTGTAACCTCAAAAACGCGGCATGCCATGGCCCATCGCTTGCCATCATTTGGCGGCGGTGGCCTTGTTTTCCATGTTCACGACCTGCACGCGGCGGTTGACCTCCGCCAGCGGCTGGGCCGGGTCCTTCAGCTTGCTCTTGCCATAGCCGACGGTGACGAGATCGGTGCCGTTGATGCCGTATTTGTCGACCAGATAGCGCTTGATGGCGTCGGCGCGGCGCTCGGAAAGACCCTGATTGTATTCCTCGCCGCCGGCGGCATCGGTGTGGCCGGCGACCACGAAGGTCGAGCCCTGCAAATCGGGGTTGGTCAGGGCGCGGCCGAGCGCCTGCACCGAGGGCAGCGATTTCGCGCTGATATCGGCGGAGTTGTAGTCGAAGTTGATCTCGAGATCGATCTTCGGCTTGTCCTTGACGATGGTCGCGATCTCCTCGCGTTCGGCCGAGGACAGCGAGCGGGTGGCGCGGCCGCGGACGCTCTGCACGAATTTGGCCTGGTCGGCGTTCAGTCCGGGCGAGGTCTGCGGGCCGACGGAGAGGCCGCGGGTCAGTGGCGGCTTCTTCTCGGGCGTCAGTGCCCTGAGGATCTGATCCTCGGTGACGTTGTCGCCGGCGCGGGCCGCCGCCATGCCAAGCGACAGCGCGGCGCCGATGGTCACGATCGAAAGGATGGCGGCTTTTCCGGACGGCTTGAACATGTCGGCCCCTTCTGCGCGCGGTCGGCGCGGTTCCAAATCACGCTGAAATCGATGGCCGGCTATGGGCTCCGGCAAGCACCCTCTGCTGCTTAGTCGCCGGATTCCGCCCGTGGTTCGAGGCCGACGCGGGCAGGCTGCAATCCCCGTCACTGGACGCCGTAATCGGCGAACTCCTTGACGATGTTCGGGTCCATCGCCTTGGCGTTGGCAATGTCGAGATCGCCTTCCGCGACCGAGCCGTTGCGCTTCTTGGCGAGGCCGCGTCCGTATAGCGAGGACGTCAGCCGCGGGTTGATCTTCAGCGCGGCGTCGAAATCGGCGATGGCGTTCTTGTTCTGCCCGCTCTTCAGGTTCATCAGCCCGCGGCTGTCGAGCGCGTCGACGAAGTTCGGGCGCAGCCGCAGCGCCTCGTTGCAGTCCTTCAGCGCCGCCTGCAGGTCGCCGATCACGGTGCGGACCCAGCAGCGGTTGTTATAGGCCTCGACATCCTTCGGGTTCAGCCGCAGCGAATTGGTGAAGTCCTTGACCGCGAGATCGTAGGCGCCCTTGCTGGCAAAGACCTGGCCGCGGCGATACAGCGCAGCCGCATCGTCAGGGTTCTTGTCCAGTTTCTCGTTCAGGCTCTTGATGGTCGGATCGTCGGCCAGCACGGGTGAATTGCTCGGCGCCGGCGTTGGTGTCGGCTGGATCACCACCGGCGGGGGAGCCGCGGGTGGCGGCAGGACGACCTCGGGCGGCTTCGGCGGCGGCGAGGCGGGCGCTGGCGTAGCGGGTGGCGTCGTTGCGGGCGCTGCCGCAACCGGCGGCGGGGTCGGCGCGGCCGCCGGCGGCGGTGTGGTTGCCGGAGGCGGCGCCGGCGGAGGCGAAACCGGCGGTGCCGCCGCCACCTCGGGCGAGGGCGATGCGGCCGGCGCGGGAGCCGTGCCCGGCGGCTTTGCCGCGCCGGCGGGGATGAAGGAGAAATCCTCGGCCAGCGACGATGAGATCCACGGCACCTGCTCCTGGCGCGAGGCCCGCGTGACGCCGACCCGGGTGCGGTTCAGCGTCTCCTCGGCCATCAAATCGGGGGTGCGGATTTCCTTCAGGAGTTCCCGAACGAACAGGCTGTGATCGCTGCCATTGTCCGAGACCACCGACGACAGCGCGGCCGAGTACATCACCAGCGTACCGTTCGGCGCGATGACCGGGGCGAGGCCGGCCGAGAAGCTGCGGAACCGGCGCTCGAACGGGTTACGCCTGGAGGCGTCGACCAGGGCGATCTTGACCCCGGCGCCGCGGCTGTTGATCTCGCCAAGCGCGGTCTCGAGGCTGAAGCCGTCGCGGCGAACATCGGCCTCGGCCCAGATCTGGGCGTCGACCGGGATCATGTAGCTCTGCCGGTTCGACTGGATGCCGTAGCCGGAGAAAAAGATCAGCGCGACCGAGCCCGGCTTGATCTTGCTGTAGAGCCGGTCGAAGGCGCGGCGCATGCCGTCGCCGGTCAGGTTCTCGCCGACCTCGACGGCGAAGCCATCGCGCTTCAGCTCGTCGGCGACATCGCGCGCGTCGTTGATCGGCTCCTTCAGCGGCGCATCGGCGTCCGGATATTTGGCGTTGCCGATCACCAGCGCGAAACGCTCGCCGGTCGCGAAGGAGGGCGCGGGCGACGCGATCGAAAAAATCAGCGTGGCGAGCAATGCGAGGCAGATTTTCATGATCGCGGCAATCCAGATCGCGGCATTCCAAATGAAATGGCGCCGGTATCAGCTTGCGCCGCGGCGACCTTACTCTAGCGAAAACCCATTATCAAACCGCCGCAAAACCGCGTCAACGGCCTGTGGCACCACTGCAAATTGCAACGACTGGCGCGAGGCAGCGGTGCAACAGTTGCGCGCGTGGCGCCCGTCATGATGCACCTTCCGGCAGGCCGATCATGTGACCGCTTTAAAATGCCGAAAAACAACCCCATGCAAAGTAGCCCGCGGCTGCCGGCGTTCACACGGCGACTTGACACGTCGGGCAACTCACCGGTATTCTTCCATTATTCCGAAACCGTGCGAGCGCCTCTCGCCCAAGGCCCGGGCATGACGAGCCATCGGGCGCGGCCGCTAGCCATATGCGACAGCCTGCCCTGTCATGCGTGCGTCACAGGTCCCCATGGTTTGACCTTTGGGCGCGGCGATGGCTTTGTGTGCAGGACGGCAAGCCATTCAAAAGCCCCTGCAAAAAAGAGCAAAACCAATGGGAAACGCCTACGAGATCTACGCCCTGCGCTATGCGACGATGTCGCCGCGCACGCCGCACCTCAATTTCCTGGTGCCCGATCCGCACGACACCACGGCACAGGACCTGGATTATTTCGTCTGGCTGGTCCGCGGCCACGGCCGCGACATTTTGGTCGACACCGGCTTCAACGCCGAGGAGGCCAAGGCGCGCGCCCGCAAGCTGACGCTCAACCCGGTCGATGCGCTGGCCGGCTTCGGCGTCAGTGCCGACGCGATCCGCGACGTCATCGTCACCCACCTGCACTATGACCATGCCGGCAATCTCGACCGCTTCCCGAATGCACGCTTCCATCTGCAGGAACGCGAGATGAGCTACGCGACCGGCCGCTGCATGTGTAACGGCATGCTGCGCCATCCATTTTCGGTCGAGCACGTCACCCAGATGGTGCGCCATGTCTACGGCGAGCGCGTCACCTTCCATTCCGGCGATGGCGAGGTCGCGCCCGGCGTCACCGTGCATCGGGTCGGCGGCCACTCCGACGGCCTGCAGGTGGTGCGGGTCGAGACCGCGCGCGGCCCGGTCGTGCTGGCCTCCGACGCCGCGCATTATTACGCGAACCTGCACAAGCGCAGCCCGTTTCCGATCGTCTACAATGTCGGCGACATGGCGCAGGGCTGGGAGACCGTCGAGCGGCTCGCCGGCCATCCGGACCGCTTCATCCCCGGCCACGATCCGATCGTCAGCGAGATCTATCCGCGCGCCAGCGACAAGGTCGATGCGTTCGCGCTGCACCTGGCGCCGTCGCGCTCGTTTGCGAAATAGCGGCGCCGATCCGTCAAGAAACGTCAAGAAGAAGAGTTGATATGACCGACTACAACACTCTCGGCTTCATCGGGCTCGGCGTGATGGGCGAGCCGATCTGCCGCAACCTCGTCAAGAAGAGCAGCAGGCGCGTGATCGCATTCGACCTCGCGGCCGAACCGCTGCAGCGCCTGCGTAGTGACGGCGCCGAGGTGGCGGCGTCGGTCGCCGACGTCGTCAGGCAAAGCGATCTCTTGTTCCTGTGCCTGCCCAGCGCCAAGCACGTCCGCGCCGTGTTCGAAGCCGACGGCGTCCTGCGCAACATCAGGAGCGGCCAGGTCGTGGTCGATCTCGGCACATCCTCGGTCAGCCAGACCCGCGACTTCGCCGCGCAATTGCAGGCCAAGGGCGCGGCCTGGGCCGACGCGCCGATCGCGCGCACGCGGCAAGCGGCGCAGGACGGCACGCTCAGCGTGATGGTCGGCGCGGCGCCGGCGCTCTATGCCGCGATCGAGCCGCTGATCCGCTGCTTCGCCACCGACGTCACCCATTGCGGCGATGTCGGCGCCGGGCAGGTGACGAAGATTCTCAACAACATGGTGCTGTTCGAGACCGTGAACGCGCTGGCGGAAGCGGTTGCGGTGGCGAAGCACAATGGCGTCGATCCGAAGCTGCTGCTTGAGACGCTGTCGAAGGGCTCGGCCGACAGCTTCGCGCTGCGCAACCACGGCCTGAAGGCGATCGTGCCGGGCGTATTTCCGGAGCGCGCATTCTCGACCGAATATGCGCTGAAGGATCTGTCCTACGCGCTGGAGCTCGCCGCGGATGCCGGCCTCAAGATCCGCGGCGCCGAGCTGATCGGGACGGTGCTGCAGGAGGCGATCGACAAGGGATCGAAGGACAATTACTTCCCGGTGATCGCGAAGCATATCGACAGGGCGTGATTCTCTCCGCCGTCATCGCGAGGAGCGAAGCGACGAAGCAATCCATCGTCCCGCGGATGCATGGATTGCTTCGCGGAGCCTGTCATCGGGCGCGCGTTCGCGCGACCCGTTGGCTCGCAATGACGGTGGAGGAAGCAGCGCAGCGCACACAACTCCATCCCCGTCACCCTGAGGTGGCCGCTTCTTCAGCGGCCCTCGAAGGGTCGACGGCCACCACGGCCACCAGCGGGGCCGATTCATCCTTCGAGGCTCGCAAGAGCTCGCACCTCAGGATGACGGATTGCATAGGAAGGGCTGCGCCTAATACGCCTCCTTCGCGTCGGCTTCCTCGCTGGTCTGCACCAGCTCGAGGCTCTGCTCGACCTTGCCGAGCAGGCGCGCGAGATCGCGGCGTTCCTGCGCCGACAAGCAGGACAATATCTCCTGCTCCTTGCGCAACAGGCGCGGGATCAGTTCCTCGTACAGCGCCTGGCCCTTTTTGGTCAGCCGCAGGCGGAATTCGCGGCGGTCGTCCTCGTTCTCGACGCGCTCGACGATCTCGCGCTCCATCAGCGCCGAGACGGCGCGGCTGATGGTGGATTTATGGGTGCGGGTGCAGTGCGCGATGTACTGCGCGCTGCAGGGATCGCTGCGAAAGCCGAGCGTAGCGAGCACGCGCCATTCCGGAATGTCGAGGCCGTAGCGCGCCTGATACTCGCTCGACAGCGCCGAGGAGACCTCGGCCGCCAGCCGGTTCAGCCGGAACGGCATGAAGTGAAAGAGATCGAGGCGCTTTTTCCCCGTCGCGACATCGTCGCGCGGGTCCGCCTCGACCGCGGCGCGCGGCCGCAGCGGAGGCTGGCCAGCAGTGGTCCTTGCCAAGAATCTCTCCAATTTGAGTTGACGGCGAGCCCGACTGGGAGTTTAAGATAGTTGCAAGTGAGACTAATTTAGCAAGGTCGCGGTCCGGTCGCAAGCCTGTCACACGAGACCGGTCGCCGGCGCCACAGGGAACATCCAGGGTTACGCGCATGGCAGACGCCAGGACGGCACAGGCCAGAACCCAGTTCGGCTATCGCCGCCATCCCGATCAGGACCGCACGGGCGCCAATATGGCGGAGCACCCAGTCGTGGTGGTCGGCGCCGGGCCGGTCGGCTTGTCGCTCGCGATCGATCTCGCGCAGCGCGGCCAGCGCGTGGTGCTGCTCGACGACGCCGACCGGATCGGCGAAGGCTCGCGCGCGATCTGCTTCTCAAAGCGCTCGCTGGAGTTCTGGGATCGCCTCGGCGTCGGCGACCGCATGGTCGACAAGGGCGTGGTGTGGAGCGTCGGCAAGATCTTTCACGGCGCCTCGCAGCTCTATCAATTCAACCTGCTGCCCGAGGAGGGCCACAAGCGGCCTGCCTTCATCAACCTGCAGCAGTTTTACGCGGAGGCTTACCTGGTCGATCGGGTCGAGCAATTGCCCGAGATCGACCTGCGCTGGCGCAACAAGGTGACCGCGCTGGAGAGCCGCAATGACGGCGTCGCGCTGACCATCGCAACCCCCGACGGCGCCTACCAGGTGCATGCCAGCTTCGTCGTCGCCTGCGACGGCGCCCGCTCGTCGCTGCGCCAGATGGTCGGCGCTGACTTCGCGGGCCAGGTGTTCGAGGACCAGTTCCTGATCGCCGACGTCAAGATGACCGCCGCGTTCCCGACCGAGCGCTGGTTCTGGTTCGATCCGCCGTTCCATGCCGGACGCTCGGCGCTGCTGCACAAGCAGCCGGACGACATCTGGCGCATCGACCTGCAGCTCAATCCGGATGCCGATCCGGTCGCCGAGAAACGGCCGGAGAATGTGCGGCCGCGGATCGAGCGCATGCTCGGCCACGACAAGTTCGAGTTCGAATGGATCTCGCTCTACAAGTTCCAGTGCCGGCGGATGGCCAAGTTCATCCACGGAAGGGTGATCTTCGCCGGCGATTCCGCGCACCAGGTCTCGCCGTTCGGCGCGCGCGGCGCCAATTCTGGGCTCGAGGACGCCGAGAATCTGGCGTGGAAGCTCGATCGCGTGCTGCGCGGACATTCGCCGGAAGCGTTTTTGGAGAGCTACCACATCGAGCGCAGTGCCGCGGCCGATGAGAACATCCGCGAATCGACGCGTTCGACCGACTTCATGGCGCCGGTGACGCGGCAGGAGGCACGGCTGCGCGAGGCGGTGCTGTCGCTCGCCAAGGACACCGAGTTCGGCAAGCGCATGGTCAATGGCGGCCGTCTGTCGGTGCCGTCGGTCTATGACACGCCCCTGTCGAGCGGGGATCGTGACGAATGGCGCGGCGGCCCGCGGCCGGGCGCCTCGATGCCGGATGCGCCGATGATCGAGCAGGGCGGCGGTTCCACCTATCTGACCGACGCCTTCATCCGGCAGGGAACGCGCTTCACGCTGCTGGAGTTTTCCAATGGCGCGGCTGTTGATCTCCCCGAGGGCGTCGGCAGCATCCGGGTCGGCGGCGCGGGCGGCCTGGTCGATGCGCAGGGTTTTGCCGGCAAGCGTTACGACGCCGAGCCCGGCACCGCCTATCTGCTGCGGCCGGACGGCTACGTCGCGGCGCGCTTCCGTAATGCTGCGCGGCCGGCCATCGATGCGGCGCTGGCGCGCGCATCCGGGCTGAATTGAGGTTTGGCGATGGCGCTGTCGACCAGTTCGAACTTTGCAAAGCCCGACGACGCGTTCCGCGCCATCGTCGAGGCACATCGCGGCTTGACGGATGCGCAAAGCGCCGATCTCGACGCCGCGCTGGTTCTGGTGCTCGCCAACCATATCGGCGACATCGACGTGCTGCGCGAGGCGATTGCGCTGGCGAAGCGCCGGATGCCCGACGCGAGCCAGCAGCAGCAACAGCAACAACAATAGTCACGGACCGAGCTTGGATGAATCAAATCGTGCGGCAGTCCTCCCTTCACCTCGCCCCGCCTGCGGGGAGAGGTCGGAACGCATCGCCAGATGCGTTCCGGGTGAGGGGGAGTCGCCGCAGACACATCTGTCACCGTCTACGCGGAGACAGCCCCTCACCCCAACCCTCTCCCCGTAAGAACGGGGAGAGGGGGTGCGCTCTTGAACGAACAGGATTGAACTGATGGCCAAAGGTTTTGCTTCGACCACGGATCTCGGCGAGAAGAAGGTCACCTTCTCCGAGATCGGCACCGATCTCTACGCCTTCACCGCCGAGGGCGATCCCAACACCGCCGTCATCGTCGGCGACGACGGCTGCCTGGTGTTCGACGCGCAGGCGACGCCGGCGATGGCGAACAAGGTGATCGAGCGGGTCAAGACCGTCACCGACAAGCCGATCAAGTATGTCGTGCTGTCGCATTACCATGCCGTCCGCGTGCTCGGTGCCTCCGCCTATCAGGCGCAGGGCATCGTCGCCTCGCAGGAGACCTATCGCCTGATCCAGGAGCGCGGCCAGCAGGACTGGGATTCGGAATACGGCCGCTTCCCGCGCCTGTTCCAGGATGCCGCCAGCATTCCCGGCCTGACCTGGCCGACGCTGACCTTCGAGGGCGAGATGTCGATCTATCTCGGCAAGCGCGAGGTGCGGCTGATGCAGTTAGGGGCCGGCCACACCTCGGGCGACATCGTCGCCTGGGTGCCGGACGCCGAGGTGATGTTCTCGGGCGATCTCATTGAATACCACTCGGCCTGCTATTGCGGCGATGCGCATTTGCGCGAATGGCCGATGACCTTGAACGAGATCCGCGCCTTCAATCCGAAGGCGATTGCGCCGGGCCGCGGCGACGCGCTGAAGGGCCTTGGCACCGGGCGCGATGCGATCGCGATGACCCGCGACTTCGTCACCACGCTGTATGGCGCCGCCGAGTCCTCGGTCGCCAAGGGCCGCACCTTGAAGGAATCGATGGCGGCGACGCGCGAGGTGATGGACCCGAAATTTTCCAGCTTCGCGATCTACGAGCACTGCCTGCCGTTCAACGTCTCGCGCGCCTATGACGAGGCGTCCGGGATCGATGACCCCGTGATCTGGACCGACAAGCGCGACCAGGAAATGTGGGCCGCCCTGCAAGGAGGAGGATAGTCATGAACATCAACGCCTCGCCTGATCAGATCGTGCGCAGCACCGCGCAGGTGACGCCGGGCTACATGTCCGGCTTCGGCAACAGTTTTGAGACCGAGGCGCTGCCCGGCGCGCTGCCGATGGGGCGCAACTCGCCGCAGCGTTGCGCCTACGGGCTCTATGCCGAGCAATTGTCCGGCTCGCCGTTCACCGCGCCGCGCGGCACCAATGAGCGCTCCTGGCTTTACCGCATCCGCCCGTCGGTGCGGCACTCCGGCCGCTTCGCCAAGGCAGATGCCGGGCTGTGGCGCACCGCGCCGTGCTATGAGTACGACATGCCGATCGCGCAACTGCGCTGGGATCCGGCGCCGATCCCGAAGCAAGACATGACCTTCCTGCAGGGCGTGCAGACCATGACCACGGCGGGCGACGCCAACACCCAGGCCGGCATGGCAGCGCACGTCTACCTGATCACCAAATCGATGGTGGACCAGCACTTCTACAATGCCGACGGCGAGATGATGTTCGTGCTGCAGCAGGGCAATCTGCGGCTTGTCACCGAGTTCGGCCGTATCGATGCCGAGCCGGGCGAGATCGTCGTGATCCCGCGCGGCGTCAAATTCCGCGTCGAGATTCCATCAGGTCCGGCGCGCGGCTATCTCTGCGAAAA
Source organism: Bradyrhizobium ivorense (assembly GCF_900696085.1). Classification (GTDB taxonomy): domain Bacteria; phylum Pseudomonadota; class Alphaproteobacteria; order Rhizobiales; family Xanthobacteraceae; genus Bradyrhizobium; species Bradyrhizobium ivorense. The sequence goes on along the minus strand of NZ_CAADFC020000004.1, from coordinate 239,755 downwards.
CTACGGCGGCGCGTTCACGCTGCCGGAGCGCGGCCCGATCGGCGCCAACTGCCTCGCCAATTCGCGCGACTTCCTGACGCCGGTAGCCAGCTACGAGGACAAGGACACGCCGACCGAGCTCTACGTGAAATGGGGCGGCTCGCTGTTCAAGACGCAGCTCGCCCATTCGCCGATCGATGTGGTCGCCTGGCACGGCAATTACGCGCCTTACAAATACGATTTGCGCACCTTCTCGCCGGTCGGCGCGATCGCTTTCGATCATCCCGACCCCTCGATCTTCACGGTGCTGACCTCGCCGTCGGAGACCGCGGGCACCGCGAATATCGACTTCGTGATCTTCCCGGAGCGCTGGATGGTGGCCGACAACACCTTCCGTCCGCCGTGGTACCACATGAACATCATGAGCGAGTTCATGGGGCTGATCTACGGCGTCTACGACGCCAAGCCGCAGGGCTTTGTCCCCGGCGGCATCAGCTTGCACAATTGCATGCTGCCGCACGGCCCCGACCGCGAGGCGTTCGAGCATGCCTCCAACAGCGAGCTGAAGCCGGTGAAATTGACCGGCACCATGGCCTTCATGTTCGAGACCCGCTTCCCGCAGCGCGTGACCCAGCACGCCGCGACCTCGTCGAGGCTGCAGGACGACTACTCGGACTGCTGGAAGGGACTCGAGAAGAAGTTCGATCCGAACAAGCGGTAAGGACTTCACCCTCCCCTGGAGGGGGAGGGTCGACGCGAATGAAATGAGCGGCGGGGTGGGGTGACAGTCTCTCCTTTGAGGCGGTGCCCGAGTGGAGAGATCACCCCACCCCGCTTCGCATTTCGCTTCGCTCCATGCGAACCGACCCTCCCCCTCCAGGGGAGGGTGAAGAACATCAGCCGTCGCATCTGATTGCAGATCGGGAAATCCTATGCCCCACCCCAACGACCCATCCCTCCGCTCCTTCATCGACGTCGCGCCGACCTCGGACTTTTCGATCCAGAACCTGCCCTATGGCGTGTTCTCCTCGAAGGACGGTCTGCCGCCGCGGATCGGGGTTGCGATCGGCGATTACGTGCTCGACCTCTGGGAGCTCGAGCAGGACTCCCGGCTCGATGTCGGGCCGCTCGGCGTGTTCTCGATGCCGTCGCTCAACGCCTTCATGGCGCTGGGGCCGAAAGTGTGGTCGAAAACCCGGGCGCGGATCAGCGAGCTGTTGCGCTCCGATCATCCGGAGTTGCGCGACCACAGGGAGCTGCGGGCGCGGGCGCTGGTGCCGATGGCCGATGTGAAGCTCTATATGCCGTTTGCGGTCTCGGGCTACACCGATTTCTATTCGTCGAAGGAGCACGCCACCAATGTCGGCGTCATGTTCCGCGGCAAGGACAACGCGCTGCAGCCGAACTGGCTGCACATGCCGATCGGCTATAACGGCCGCGCTTCGACGGTCGTGGTGTCGGGCACGAAAGTGCGGCGGCCGCGCGGCCAGCTCAAGCCGCCGACCGCAGAGGTGCCGAGCTTCGGCGCCTGCAAGCGGCTCGATTTCGAGCTCGAAATGGGTGTCGTGGTCGGGCAGGCATCGCCGATGGGCGAGATGCTGACCGAGAAGCAGGCCGAGGAGATGATCTTCGGCTTCGTCATCCTCAACGACTGGAGCGCGCGCGACATCCAGCAGTGGGAATACGTGCCGCTCGGCCCGTTCCAGGCCAAGGCGTTTGCGACCTCGATCAGCCCGTGGGTGGTGACGCGCGAGGCGCTGGAGCCGTTCCGCCTGCAGGGCCCGGCGCAACAGCCGCAGCCGCTCGCTTATCTGAAGCAGGCGGGTGCGAACAATTACGACATGCAGCTCGACGTCGCGCTGCGCGCCGGTGCGATGAACGAGGCGAAGACGATCTGCAGCACCAATTTCAAATACATGTACTGGTCGTCGGTGCAGCAGCTCGTGCATCACGCCTCCAGCGGCTGCGCGATGAATGTCGGCGACCTGCTCGGGTCCGGCACGATCTCCGGGCCGGAGAAACATCAGCGCGGCAGCCTGCTCGAGATCAGCTGGAACGGCACCGAGCCGGTGGAGCTTGCGAGCGGCGTGACGCGCTCGTTCCTGGAAGACGGCGATTCACTGGTGATGCGCGGCTGGTGCCAGGGCGACGGCTATCGCGTCGGGTTCGGCGAGGTCGAGGGCACGATCGTCGCGGCCGAGTGATTTGCTTCACCTCCCCTTGAAAAGGGGGGGCGGTTTGCGCAGCAAACCGGGTGGGGATCTGCTCTCTCAACGAATGCCGGCGCTCGTGGCGAGACCCCCATCCCACCTTCCCCCTTTCAGGGGGAAGGAGCCTGAGAGCGTGCTGGCCTTACCGCTCTTCCGGCCTGATATCCCGCAGTCGCGCCGAATGCGCCGCGCAGTCTTCAATGCTGTACTTCAGATGCACCCGCTTGTCGGACGGCGGCTGGTTCACCGTACAGACGCCCGGCCGCCACGCCTTGGCGGGGCGGATCGGGCGCGGCGCGAAACCGCCGCCGCAGTTCGGGCAGACATTGCCGAGCTTTTGCTCGGCGCAGTCCGCGCAGAACGTGCATTCATACGAGCAGATCCGCGCGTCCGTCGCGCTCGGTGGCAGGTCCTTGTCGCAATATTCGCAGTTCGGTCGCAGCTGCAGCGCCATGGTCGTCTCTCTTCTTTAGATGCCGCGCACTCCGGTGCACCTCTCCCCTTGTGGGAGAGGTCGGATCGCATCGCTAGATGCGATCCGGGTGAGGGGTAGCGGTCCATCCAAGCAGTGCGCCCCGCGGAGAGAACCCCTCACCCCAACCCTCTCCCACAAGGGGAGAGGGAGCCCACCGCCGATGACGCAGCATCGAACCAGTTCGTGCGATCATCTCAAATCATGCTGCAAAAGCGAATGTCGCATTTCCCTCGATTTGCGCCACGTCACGCCTTCAGCGGCAGCTTTGAGCTCTCCTTCAGCCGGTCGAGCACGATCGAGGAGCGCACATGGGCGACGCTCTGGTGCGGCATCAGCACGTTGTTGATGATGTCAGACAGGCTTTTCAGGTCGCGCAGCATCACCTTGAGGACGTAGTCGGCATCGCCGGTCAGCGCATAGGCCTCCTGGATATCGTCGACGCGGTTGACCAGTTCGCGAAATCTTTTCGAGTTGTCCGGCGAGTGGGTCGCCAGCGTGATGTGGATGAAGGCGATCAGGCCGAAGCCGAGCGCTTCGCCGGCGAGATCGGCGTGGTAGCCGGCGATGACCTTTTCCTCCTCCAGCCGCATCCGCCGCCGCGAGCACTGCGAGGCCGACAGGCCGACGAGGTCGGCCAGTTGCTGGTTGGTCAGCCGGCCGTCGTCCTGCAGGGCGGCAAGCATTTTGAGGTCGAAGGCGTCGACTTCGATCATGCGGAAACAGCCAGTTCTGTGCGTATATCGTGCATCGATATAGCTAATCACGGGTCATTTTGCACGCACTTTGCGCGAAAAACGGCGGAAACTCATCCCCAGACAAATCAGGGAGATGCCGCCATGGGTCCGTTTCCGCACGATGCGCCGCCGGCCGAGATCAGCGCCGACAACCCGATGGGCACCGACGGCTTTGAGTTCGTCGAATATGCCCATCCCAACCCGCAAGAGCTGCACACGCTGTTCAAGCTGATGGGCTTTGCGCCGGTCGCCCGTCACAAGAGCAAGGCGATCACGGTCTATCGCCAGGGCGACATCAATTATCTCGTCAACGAGGAGGTGGGCACCCACGGCTTCGACTTCGTCGCCGCGCACGGCCCCTGTGCGCCGTCGATGGCGTTCCGCGTGGTCGACGCCAAGCGCGCCTATGAGCGCGCGATTGCGCTCGGCGCCGAGCCGGCGGATGCGTCGTCCGCGCAGAAGGCGCTGGATGTCCCCGCCATCAAGGGCATCGGCGGCAGCCTGCTCTACTTCGTCGACCGCTACGGCGCCAAGGGCTCGGCCTATGATGCCGAGTTCGAATGGCTCGGTGCGGTGGATCCTCGCCCCGCGGGCACCGGCCTCTATTACATCGATCACCTCACCCACAACGTCCATCGCGGCCGCATGGATGTATGGACCGGCTTCTACGCAAAACTGTTCAACTTCCGCCAGATCCGCTTCTTCGACATCGAGGGCCGCGCGTCGGGCCTGTTCTCGCGCGCGCTGACCAGCCCGGACGGCAAGATCCGGATTCCGATCAACGAGGACGCCGGTGATTCCGGGCAGATCGAGGAATATCTCAACACCTACCGCGGCGAGGGCATCCAGCACATCGCCTGCGGCGCGCGCGACATCCATTCGACGGTGGAGACGCTGCGCGAGGCCGGCCTGCCCTTCATGCCGTCACCGCCGGACACCTATTTCGAGCGGATCGATGCCCGCCTGCCCAGGCACGGCGAGGACGTCGCGCGGCTGCAGACCAACGGCATCCTGATCGACGGCGAGGGCGTGGTCGACGGCGGCCAGACCAAGGTGCTGCTGCAGATCTTCTCGGCCAACGCGATCGGGCCGATCTTCTTCGAATTCATCCAGCGCAAGGGCGACGACGGATTCGGCGAAGGCAACTTCAAGGCGCTGTTCGAATCGATCGAGGAAGACCAGATCCGCCGCGGCGTGCTGAAGGTGGATCACGCGGCGTGATCTGAGGAAACAGGTCGTGGCCTGATCGCGTCATTGCGAGCCAACGGGTCGCGCGAACGCGCGCCCGATGACAGGCTCCGCGAAGCAATCCATAGTTCCGCTTGTGGGACGATGGATTGCTTCGTCGCTTCGCTCCTCGCAATGACGGCAGGGATTACTTTCCCGTCTTCCACGCCGCCGTCACATCGCCAATGCTCGCGAGCTCCGGCTCGCGGATCGCCGACGGGGTGCGCGAGAAGCGCGGCGCGGGGGCGGGCTGGGTCACGCCATGGCGCTCGACGAACACGTTGCGCGCGGCCATGTGCGGGTGCTTCGGCGCTTCCTCCATGGTCAGGATCGGCGCGAAGCAGATGTCGGTGCCTTCCATAATCGTGCACCAGTCGGCGCGCGACTTGGTCTTGAACACCTCGACCAGCTTTTGCTTCAGCGCCGGCCAGGCCTTGCGGTCCATCTGCGCGTCGAAATCGGCGTCGGACAGGCCGGCGTGCTGGCGCAGCAGCGCATAGAACTGCGGCTCGATCGAGCCGATCGAGATGAAGTTGCCGCAGGAGCATTCATAGACGCCGTAGAAATGCGCGCCGCCGTCGAGGAAATTCTGGTCGCGGCCCTCCTTCCAGCGGCCCTGCGCGCGCATGTCGTAGAACATCGACATCAGCGAGGCCGCGCCGTCGCACATCGCGGTGTCGACCACCTGGCCCTTGCCGGACTTTTGCGCTTCCAGCAGCGCGGCGAGCACGCCGACCACGAGATAGAGCGCGCCGCCGCCGAAATCGCCGACCAGATTGAGCGGCGGCACCGGTTTCTCCTTGGTGCCGATCGCGGCCAGCGCGCCGGTGATCGAAATGTAGTTGATGTCGTGGCCGGCGGCGTTCGCCAGCGGGCCGTCCTGGCCCCAGCCGGTCATGCGGCCGTAGACCAGCTTTGGATTGCGCGCGAGCACGACGTCGGGGCCGAGGCCGAGGCGCTCCATCACGCCGGGGCGAAAGCCCTCGATCAGTGCGTCGGCATGGCCAAGCAGCTCGAGCACCTCGGACACCGCGGCCTTGTTCTTCAGGTCGAGCTCGATGACCTTGCGGCCACGGGTGGCGACCGCCTTGAGGTTCTTGCCGGCGCCGACGCGGTCCAGCGTGATCACCTCGGCGCCCATGTCGGCCAGCAGCATGCAGGCGAACGGGCCGGGACCGATGCCGGCGAATTCGACGATGCGGAAGCCTGTGAGCGGGCCGGAGGCGCGGACGGCGGTTTGGGAAGCGGGCTTGTCGAGCACGTTGTTGTTCCGTTTGGTGGTTGGGCGTGAGGCGGCTGAGATGCCTGCCGCGGTGGCGAATCGATTCTCCCGGCCGTCCGTGGACGGTATTTTTAATTAGCTGATTAGCTAAATTGTCTCGCCTTATGCGCGGTGTGGCAAGCGGCTTTTGCCCGACCTTGGCGGTAAAATGCCAACGGCGCGCATTGCTGCGCGCCGTCTCCGACTTGTGTCTAGGCGCTATCAGCCCGCGGTGATCACCGCGCGCTGCGCCATCACCTTGATCAGGTTGGCGCGATAGGCCGCCGAGCCGTGGATATCGGCGAGCAATCCCGCGGAGGGAATCGTCACGCCGTCGATGGCGCCCGCCGACCAGTTCGCCTTCAACGCCGCCTCGATCGGGCCGACCCGCATCACGCCGCTCTGCGAGGCGCCGGTCGCGGCGACGCGGACGTCCCCCGCCGGCGTCCTGGCGACGAACACGCCGGTGAGCGCGAAGCGCGAGGCCGGGTTGGGGAATTTCGCATAGCCCGCTTTGGCCTGCACCGGGAACGACACCGCCGTGATGATCTCGCCATCTTCGAGCGCCGTCGCGAACAGGCCCTTGAAGAAGTCGTCCGCCGCGATCGTGCGCTTGTTGGTCTTGATGGTCGCGCCCAACGCCAACACTGCCGCCGGATAGTCGGCTGCGGGATCGTTGTTGGCGAGCGAACCGCCGATCGTGCCGCGATGCCGCACGGCCGGATCGCCGATCAGCGAGGCGAGATGGGCCAGCGCAGGGATCGCCTTTTGCACAACGTTGCTGGTGGCGACATCGTAATGGGTGGTCGCGGCCCTGACCACGATCCCGTCGCCGGTTGGTTCTATACCGATCAGTTCCTTGACCTTGCTGAGATCAATGACGTCGGACGGCGCCGCGAGGCGCTGCTTCATGACAGGCAGCAGGGTCTGCCCGCCGGCGAGGAATTTGGCTTCCGTGCCCTTGCCGAACAGCGCCACAGCATCGTCGACGGAGGAGGCGCGGTGATAAGTGGTCTCGTACATCGTATCCTCCCCTTAGCCGTGAATGGCGTGCCAGACGCGATCGGGCGTCGCCGGCATTTCCAGTTTGTTGTTGCCGATCGCGTCCGTGATCGCGTTGATCACGGCCGCCGAAGCGCCGATCGCGCCGGCTTCGCCGCAGCCCTTGACGCCGAGCGGATTGCCCGGACACAGCGTCGGCGTGTGCGAGAGCTGGAACGACGGCAAATCGTCGGCGCGCGGCATGGTGTAATCCATGAACGACGCGGTCACGAGCTGACCGGTGCCGTCATAGACCACGCCTTCGAGCAGCGCCTGGCCGATGCCCTGGGCGAGGCCGCCATGGACCTGGCCTTCGACGATCATCGGGTTGATCAGCCGGCCGAAATCGTCGGCCGCGACGAAGTTGACGAAGGAGGTCTTGCCGGTGCCGGGATCGACCTCGAGCTCGCAGATATAGGCGCCGGCCGGGAAGGTGAAGTTGGTCGGATCGTAGAACGCCGTCTCCTTCAACCCGGGCTCCATGCCGTCGGGCAGGTTGTGCGCGGTGTAGGCCGCGAGCGCGACCATCGGCAGCGCGATCGACTTGTCGGTGCCGGTGACCTTGAACTCGCCGTTCTCGATCACGATGTCGCTCTCGGAGGCCTCGAGCGCGTGTGCCGCGATCTTCTTGGCCTTGGCCTCGACCTTCTCCATCGCTTTCACGATGGCCGTGCCGCCGACCGCGATCGAGCGCGAGCCGTAGGTGCCCATGCCGAACTGCACCTTGTCGGTGTCGCCATGGACGATCGAGACCTGGCTGACCGGCACGCCGAGCCGCTCCGCAATGATCTGGCAGAACGTCGTCTCGTGGCCCTGGCCGTGGCTGTGCGACCCGGTGAGCACCTCGATGGTGCCGACCGGGTTGACGCGGATCTCCGCGGATTCCCACAGGCCGACGCCGGCGCCGAGACTACCCACCGCCTTCGACGGCGCGATGCCGCAGGCCTCAATGTAGCAGGACACGCCGATGCCGCGCAGCTTGCCTTCACCTTTGGCTTTGGCCTTGCGGGCCGGGAAGCCGGCATAGTCGATCGCCTTCATGGCGGCGTCGATCGAGGCGTGGAAGTCGCCGATGTCATACGCCATGATCACGGGCGTTTGGTACGGGAACGTGGTGATGAAGTTCTTCTTGCGCAGCTCGGCCGGATCGACCTTGAGCTGCCGCGCCGCGGTCTCCATCATGCGCTCGAGCAGATAGCTCGCCTCGGGCCGTCCGGCGCCGCGATAGGCGTCGACCGGCGTGGTGTTGGTGTAGACGCCCATCACCTCGGCATAGATCGCCGGGATCACGTACTGGCCCGACAGCAGCGTCGCGTAGAGATAGGTCGGCACCGCCGACGAGAACAGCGACATATAGGCGCCGAAATTGGCATGGGTCTTCACCCTGAGGCCGACGATCTTGTTGTCCTTGTCGAACGCCATCTCGGCTTTCGAGACATGGTCGCGGCCATGCGCGTCGGTGAGGAAGGCTTCGGAACGATCGCCGGTCCACTTCACCGGGCGATTGACCTTCTTCGACGCCCACAGCGCCACCATCTCTTCCGGATAAATGTAGATCTTGGAGCCGAAGCCGCCGCCGACATCGGGAGCGATGACGCGCAGCTTGTGCTCGGGGGCGATGTTGTAGAACGCCGACAGCACGAGGCGGGCGACGTGCGGGTTCTGCGAGGTCGTGTAGAGCGTGTAGTGCTCCTCGGCCTGGTCGTAATGCGCGATCGCCGCACGCGGCTCCATCGCGTTCGGCACCAGGCGGTTGTTGGTCAGCTCCAGCGTCACGACGTTGGCGGCCTTGCTGAAGGCGTCCTTCACCGCGGCTTCGTCGCCGAGATGCCAGTCGTACACGACGTTGCCGGGAGCCTCCGGATGCAGCTGCGGCGCGCCCGCCTTGAGCGCGGCCTTGATATCAGGCACGGCGGGAAGCTCTTCATAATTGACCACGACCGCCTCGGCGGCGTCCTTGGCCTGGTTCTTGGTCTCGGCGATCACGACCGCGACCGCCTGTCCGACGAAGCGCACGGTCTCCGGCGCCATCGCCGGCCACGCGCCCATCTTCATCGGCGAGCCGTCCTTCGAGGTGATCGCCCAGCCGCAGATCAGGTTGCCGACCTTGTCGTCGACGATCTGCTGCCCGGTCAGCACCGCGATCACGCCGGGCATCTTCATCGCCTCGGCTGAATCGATGCCCTTGACCTTGGCATGCGCATGCGGGCTGCGGATGAAGTGAGCATAGCTCATGCCCACCATCTTGATGTCGTCGACGTAACGACCCTGTCCGGTAATAAAGCGTCGGTCTTCCTTGCGCACGACGCTTGCGCCGATACCTTCAACACCCATTGTCTAGTCCTCCCGACCGGAGATTTCGGATTGCCGCCGCTTCCATCGAGTTGGCGGTCATGAGCTTGTTTCGCGTTGCGTGGGCTATTCGGCGGCCTGCGCAACCTTCATGCGACTGGCGGCGTCGAGCACCGCCTTGACGATGTTGTGGTAGCCGGTGCAGCGGCAGATGTTACCTTCGAGCTCGTGGCGGACGGTCTCCTCGTCGAGCTTGCCGCCATGACGATGCACGATATCGACCGCGGACATGATCATGCCGGGGGTGCAATAGCCGCACTGCAGGCCGTGATTGTCGCGGAACGCGGCCTGCATTGGGTGCAGCTCGTCGCCCTTGGCGAGGCCTTCGATGGTGGTGACATTGGAGCCGGCGGCCTGGCCGGCCAGCATGGTGCAGGATTTGACCGCGCGGCCGTCGACATGGACGACGCAGGCGCCGCACTGGCTGGTATCGCAGCCGATATGGGTGCCGGTCAGGTTCAGGTTTTCGCGCAGCAAATGCACGAGCAGGGTGCGGTCCTCGACGTCGACCGAGACCGCCCTGCCGTTGACGGTCAGTTTGATTGTAGACACGCGTCTATCCTCCCGAAGTCTCAATTATTGGCCCAGTACAGCACGCTTCTTTTACGACGTAATCGCGATCAAAGTCGTAGTCGCGGCCTTGTCATGAAGGCGAGCCGGGCAGTGGCTGCGATCCTAGCAGGCAGCCATTGAATGGGCAATTTACAAGCGGACGCAAGGCCTGTCCGGCGCGGCGAAATTGCGTCCGCATGCGCGGTCTCGCGGCTCGGTCGGGCGTGCTGTCGCGCGCCGGAATCGCCGGCGCGGCCGCTACTACCTTCCGCCTATAACGACGCAAAAGCGTTGCTGTCATTTTCGTCGCCGACGCAGCGACGGAAGATCGCTGGTTCATGAATTGGGTCAAGAGCCGCGCGCGCGATGCATGCATCGCGGCAACGAAACCATTTTGTTTGGAGGAAACAGATGAAGCTGAGGAGCGGGATTTTCTTTGCCGGCGTGTCGCTGGCTGCCATGCTGATGGTGAGTGTCGGGGCCGCGAGGGCCAATGATTCCGTCGTCAAGGCGGTGTCCGATCCCAACGGATGGGCGATCGCCGGCCACGACTACGGCAATACGCGCTTCAGCCCCCTGAAGCAGATCACCTCCGAGAACGCCGGCAAGCTCCAGCTCGTCTACTCGCTGTCGCTGGCCTCGCTGCGGTCCAACGAGTCGTCCCCGGTCGTGATCGGCAAGACGCTCTACGTCTCGACCTCCTGGGGGCCGAAATATGTCTACGCGATCGACGCCGCGACCGGCGCGCGCAAATGGACCTGGCAGCCGGATATTCCCGACGACGTGCTGCAATATGCCTGCTGCGACGTCAACAGCCGCGGCGTCTCCTTTGCCGACGGCAAGATCTTCGTCGGCCGGCTCGACGGCAAGCTGACCGCGCTCGATGCCGAGACCGGCAAGGAGCTCTGGACCTCGACGGTGGTCGACTACAAGCAGGGCTCGGTCATCACCTCGCCGCCGCTCATCGTGCGTGACAAGGTGATCACCGGCTTCGGCGGCGGCGAGTACGGCGTCCGCGGTTCGCTGCAGGCATTTTCCGTCAAGGACGGCAAGCTGCTGTGGCAGACCTATACGGTGCCGGCGCCGGGCCAGCCCGGCAGCGAGACCTGGAAGGGCGACACCGGACTGCACGGCGGCGGCGCCGCCTGGCTGGTCGGCTCCTACGACGCCAAGTCCGACACGGTGTATTGGGGCACCAGCAATCCGGGACCCTGGAATACGGCGGTGCGCTCCACCGGCGACGGCAATTTCGGCAAGCTGACCAACCTCTACACGGCGTCGACGCTGGCGATCGATCCCAACACCGGCAGCATCAAGTGGCACATCCAGGGCACGCCGGCCGATGCCTGGGACTATGACGGCGTCAACGAGCTGCTGCTCGCCGACCTGAAGATCAAGGGCGCCGACACGCCGGTGCTGATGAAGGCGGACCGCAACGGCTTCTTCTTCGTGGCCAACCGCGAAACCGGCAAGGTGATCTCGGCCGAGAAGTACGTGTTCGCCAACTGGGCCAAGAAGTGGGACATCAACACGATGCGGGCGGAAGAGGATCCCGACAAGCGCCCGGGCCCCGGTCATCCCGCCAAGGATATCTGCCCCAACCTGATCGGCGGCAAGAACTGGCAGCCGATGTCGTTCAACCCGCAGACCGGCCTCGTTTATATCCCGACCAACAATGTCTGCATGGACTGGTCGGTCAGCGACGTGAACTACAAGCGCGGCGTGTTCTATCTCGGCGCCGAATTCCCTACCAAGGAAGGCCCCGGCGGCTTCCTCGGCGAGCTCGTGGCCTGGGATCCCGTCGCCAACAAGAAGGTGTGGGGCATCAAGGAAGACCTGCCCTTCAACGGCGGCACGCTGACGACGGCCGGCAACCTGGTGTTCTCTGGCAATCTGCACGGCGACTTCCGCGCCATCGACGCCAAGAACGGCAAGGTGCTGTGGAGCAAGAACCTCGGCAGCGGCATCGGCGCAGGTCCTGTGACCTATTCGGTCGACGGCAAGCAGTATGTCGCGATCGTGGTCGGACGCACCGCGGCGCTGCCGGCCTTCCTCGGCGACATCGGCAAGAAGATGGTTGCGGCGGCCCCCGAAGGCGGCTCGCTGTTCGTGTTCGCCCTGCAGTAAACGATCCTCGAAAGGAGGCAGCATTGTCCGTGTCCTGCATCGTCCGAAACGAACTGCGCACCCCCTCGCGCAACACGCGGTTGGAACATGCGATCCGGACCGTGCTGCTCTCCGCCCTGCTGATGGCGCCGGCCCTCGCGGCCGGCGCCGGCGAGACAAAGCCGCCGCTGCGGCTCTGCGCCGACCCGACCAATCTGCCGTTCTCGAGCGACGATCCGGGCAAGCCCGGCCTTTATCTCGAGATCGGCCAGGCGGTGGCGCAAAAGCTCGGCCGCACGGTGAGCACCAATTGGTACAAGTCGTATTTCGGCAAGCGCACCGTCCGCGAGACGCTGCTGAGCAAGCAGTGCGACGCCATGGTCGGCCTGCCGCTGATCGACGATTTCATGGGACCGGCCGTGATCTTCTCGAAGCCGATCGCCCATGAAGGCTATGCGCTGGTCGGCGCCAGGGATCGCAAGCTCGCCGGCATCGACGACCTCAAGGGGTTGCGCGTTGCGGTGCAGTATCAGTCGACCCCGCAAAACCTGCTGGCGTCGCGCGATGAGATCCAGAAGGTCACCGTGCTCAGCCCGGACGAGGGCATGGCGGCGCTCGAACAGGGCAGGGTCGACGTGGCCTTCATCTGGGCGCCGGTGGCCGGCTGGCTCAACAAGACCGCCTATGGCGACAAGTATCAGGTCGTGTCGACCGCAGGCGACGGCCTGCTCTGGGCAACGGCGATCGGCTTCGCCAAGGCGTCCGGCGCGTTGCGCGATGAAGTCGATGCCGTGCTGCCGTCGCTTCAGTCGGATATTTCCGCCCTGTTTGCCAAATACGGGGTGCCGAACGGCGCCCCGGTGAAGTTCGGTGAGGCCGATCGGGCGACGACGTCATCCGTCGGAGCAAAGGAACCCGTCACGGTCGGTCAGGCGGCCGCAGCCGAGAAGCCGGTTCAGACCGCGGCCACCGCCGGGGATGCCACGACGGGGCGGGAGGTCTTCAACGGTACCTGCGCCCATTGCCATGGCCCGGACGCCGTGCAGGCCGAGCGCAAGATCGACCTCAGGCTGCTGAAGAAGCGCTATGCCGACGACATGGAGTCGACCTATTGGAAGACCGTCCACGACGGCCGGCCGGCCAAGGGCATGCCGGCCTGGAAGGACGTCTTCAGCGACGATGAGCTGCGAAACGTGTATGTCTATCTGCAGACCGTGCAGGACACGGGTGGATCGAACTAGCCGCGGCCGTCGGCAACCAGCTGTGCGAGGGTCCTGATGATGGGGTTCCTGATCATCGACGATCACCCTCTGTTCGGCGAGGCGCTTGGCAACGCCATCCGCATCTCGCATCCCGATGCACGCATCTATGAGGCCACCTCGATCAAGGGCGCGCTCGGCATCCTCGCCGCCGAGCCGAGCATTGACCTCGCGCTGCTCGACCTGTTGCTGCCCGATGTCGTCGGCTTCTCGGGCTTCCAGAAGATCAGGGATCGCTATCCGCGCCTGCCGATCGCCATCGTGTCGAGCGAAGAGGACAAGCACACGATCCGCGAAGCGCTGGAAATGGGCGCGGTCGGCTATCTGCCCAAGTCGACGTCGCTCGGCGAGCTCTCGCAGGCGATCGCGCGGGTGCTGAGCGGCTCGGTCTCGGCACCGCGGGATTTCGTCGCGGCCGGCGCCCTGGACCAGTCCGAGACGGCGCGAACGCTGCGCGAGCGGATCCAGAAGCTGACGCCGCAGCAGATCCGGGTGCTGCATTTGATCGTGCGCGGCCTGCAGAACCGCGAGATCGCCGCGGAGCTCAAGCTTGCGGAATCCACCGTGAAGGCGCACGTCACCGAGATCCTGCGTAAGTTAAAACTGTTCAGCCGCAACAAGGCGATCATCGAGCTTGGCAAGATCACGCTCCCGGTCGCGGAGACCTGTGCGGGCGCGAAGCAGGACAAGGGGCCTTAGGCGCGCGGCGCCGCGCGGCGCGCACAGAAGGCGCTGACCATGGGCTGCCGCTGTATTTTTGGATAACGGTGTCGCACAATGGCTGTCATCGGTGACCCCAAAGAGGACGGCGCAGCATTGACCACGACGATGCCCCCGGCAGACGAGCCGCCGCCCGGCAAGGCGGCCGTGCTTCGGCTGCTGATCGTCGAGGATCACCCGCTGTTCCGTGCCGCCCTGGTCGGCGTGATCGGCGCCGAGTTTCCCGATGCCGAAATGTTGCAAGCGACTTCGATCGATGGCGCGCTTGACGTGATTGCCGAGCGCGACGCTCTCGATCTCATCCTGCTCGATCTGTCGATGCCGGGGACCAAGGGCTTGCTCGGCGCCTATCGGGTGCGGGCCGCCGCACCGCGCAGTGCGCTCGTGATCGTGTCAGCGCATGACGATCCCCGAATCGTCGGCAGCGCGATCGCGCTCGGCATTTCCGGCTACATCCCGAAATCGACGCCGAAGGCCGAGCTGGCGCGCATGCTGCGCGGCATCCTCGAAGGCGAGGTATGCCTGCCGACCCGGTTCCGTGACCGCGCCGCTGCGCGGCAAGGCCAGGCCGACGCGCAGCAGCTGATGCAGCGCCTCGGCCAATTCACGGCGCAGCAGCTGCGCGTGCTCGACATGATCTGCCGCGGTCTGCAAAACAAGCACATCGCCTACGAGCTCAATATCTCGGTCACCACCGTGAAGGTCCACGTCTCGGAGATCCTGCGCAAGCTCGGCGTGCGGAGCCGGACCGAAGCCATCATCGCGCTGTCGAAGCTCGACTTCGGCAAGCACGACCACGCGGCGGTGACGGCCTCGCCGCCGCGCGGCGCCGGGTCATAGCCGGGCCGACTGCTCGGCCGCCAAAAGGAACGACAGCAGCGAGCGCATCTCGGCCGGCTTGATCGGCTTCTTCAACAGCTCGTGGCCATACGCCGAGACGTCGGAGGCGGCCTTGGCGGAGTAGTCGGCGGTGACGATGATCGCCGGAACCTTGGTGTTGATCGCGCCGCGGATGACGTCGACCGCCTGGATTCCGGTCTCGCCATTGTCGAGATGAAGGTCGGCGATGATGGCGTCGGGAATGCCGTCGAGCGCGTGGATGCGTTCGAGCGCCTCGCTCTTGGAGATCGTCACCGCGACGTCGCAGCCCCATTTTTCCAGCAGGTGTGCCAGCCCCTCGGCGCTCGACAGGTCGTTCTCGATCAGCAGGATCTTCGCACCTTCCATGCCGCCGTAGCGATAGTCGACGCTGGCCTGCTCGCGCATCGGGATCGCGACCGGGTCGAGCGTGCGCGGCACCGTGACCGAGAACACCGCGCCCTTGCCGGGCCGCGAGGTCAGCCTGATGTCGTGTTCGAGCAGGTCGGCAAACCGTCGCACGATCGAAAGCCCGAGTCCGATGCCGGCCTTGTCGCCGGCGCTGGTCTCGCCGCGCTGGAATTCGACGAAGATGGCTTCGCGCTGGGCTTCCGGAATGCCGGGCCCGGTGTCGTGCACCTCGATCCGGATATCGTCGCCGTGGCGCCGGCATCCCATCAGCACGCTGCCGCGATGGGTGTAGCGCAGTGCATTGGCCAAAAAGTTTTGCAGGATCCGGCGCAGCATCAGCGGATCCGAGCGGACCACCGCAGACGACGGCATGATCCGGAAGCCGAGGTTGCGCCTGGCGGCGGTCGCGGAAAATTCCTGCTCCAGCGCCTCGAACAGCGAGGCGATCGCGACCGGTCCGAATTCCGGCTTGAGCACGCCCGCATCGAGCTTGGAGATGTCGAGCAGCGTCCGCAGCATGTCCTCGAGCGTCGCCAGCGACCGGTCGATCTGCTCGGTCAGGGCGACGCCCTTCGGCTCGCTCGTCATTTCGGCCAGCGCGGACAGCGTCAGCCGCGCCGCATTCAGCGGCTGCAACAGGTCGTGGGTCACCGAGACCAGCACCGACGATTTCAGTGAGCTGGCCGCCTCGGCCTGCTGCTTGGCCTGCAGCAGCCGTCCGTTGGTTTTCTCAAGCGATTGCAGCGCCTGCTTGAGCTGCTGGGTGCGGTCGCGAACCTGCTGGTCGAGCGCAATCGCGGTCTCGAACAGGGAAAAGGCGTTGAGCTGCTGGTCGGTCGAGCGCTCGACGCGCGACATCAGCGCCGCGTTGATCTTGCGCAGCTTCTCGGCCTCGCGTTCGAGCGCCATCAATCGCGTGGTCTTGCTGTCAGTCATTGCGGCGCGACGCCCCGCTTGCCGATGGCGATCCCGGTCAGCGTCTGGTTGACATGCATGGAGCGGTACTGCTCGCCATAGGTCTGAAAGCCAATCACTTTGTTGCTGCGATAGAGCTCCGACATCTCCCGCGACAATTGGCGCTGCTCGACATCGAGCCGGCGCAGCACGCATTCGAAGCCGATGAACATCGAGACCTCGCCGAGATCGTCGGCGAGTTCCTTGAGCAGGCGGCTGGTCACGTCGATCGGATCGCGCTCGCGCGCCACCGTCAGCACCATCCCCTCGTCGATGGCGCAGAAGAATTGCAGCGATCCGTCCGGGTTGGTGCGCTGGATCGACCGCGCGTAATAGGCGCCGCCGACGCGGACGAGGACCGGGTGAGCCGCGAAGGAAAACAGTTCGAGCTTGCTCTCGCTGAGGCCGACGGCGCGGGAATATTCCAGCGCGGCCGGTTCGGCGTTCAACTCCTTGACGATGCGGCGCTCGATATCGGCCTCGGTCACCACCATCTTGGTCGAGGTCGGCTCGAAATGGTCGCACTTGAACAGGCGAAACGGCAGACGTGTCCGGATCAGGATCAGGACCGCGGCGTCAGTGTAGGCCTCGCCACCATGGAAGACCCAGGACCGCTCGAAGCGCAGGCCGTCGCCGGCGGAGCCGCCGACCACCGGGATATCTTCGAGCGATGCGTAGATCGCCGACATGATGGTTTCTTCGCGCTGGCACAAGCCGTCGATGAACAGTAGCCCGAACGATTCGTCGGTGTGATCGCAATGCTCGGTCCGCTCCGCGAATTCGTGCTGCAACTCGGTGCAGATCGAGCGGCCATGGTCGACCCGAAACGTCGCCAGATCGAACAGCGGCCGGGCCGCGATGACAAAATCGGCGGCACTGAAACCCATCGCGACGACGCTGTCTTCGTCCCAGCCGCCGGGCGACAGCTCGCCGGCCGTGGTGCAGCCGAAGATCGGAACGTCGGGCATCCGGCCGGACAGCTCCGCGATGAAGGTCTGGGGGTCGTAGAACGGCGAGACGAACACCACGAGCATGGCGAGATCGGCCGCCGCCAATTGGCGCACGATCTCGTCCGCGGCTTGCCGCGGTCCGTCGGTCTTTGCCTGCACCACGACGATGCTGTCGGTGGCGCTTGCCTGCTTCTCCGCCAAAGGCGTTCTCCCTGACCAGAATTTTTTTGCTTTTCTTGGTACGGTTTTCTTGGCGCGGCCGGTGCCCGCGCGGGTCGTGAGCGTGTTCAGGTCATGCCGCGATGGCTCGCGTTTCGGCCTGCATAGTCCAGATCGTGAGGGGAAATGTCATTGGCCCGGCTGCGCCGCCGGCGGCCATGCTCGCCGCAAGCACGAGCGGCGTCTTGCGACGCGATGACATGGGACTCCTCCCGATGTGTTCTCCCGGCCCGGGCAGGGACGGGTTTGATCGGTTCTAAACTATCGGGCCGGACCTGCGCGTCAATCGCCAAGCCCAGCCTCCTAGACCGACCAAGGTAGTAGCGTGCCGAACCCGTCGGCCGCTGCTCATTTACCGAGCCTTATCGATTCTGCCTTAGTTTTGCCCTCCGGGGTCTGGGGCGGGTTGCTGCCGGACCCCGCGTGGTTTTCAGAATGAAGACGGGGGTTGGAATGCCGGGACTCAAGCGATCGCTCTCGATCAGGATCCCAACCCTCAGATTCCGCGCCAAGATCATGCTCGGCTTTGCCGTGACGCTGGCGCTGTCGGCGGGCACCATGGCCTTCGCCTATCTGGGCTTCGAGCGGGTTTCGACCGGGGTCGGATCCTACCGCCAGAGCGTCGCCGAGGCCGACCTCGCCCGCAACATCGACCGCGAACTGATCTCCTACCGTTCGCTCGCACGTTACTTCGTGGTGACCGGCAAGGAGGATGACGCCAAGGCGGCGCAGGCCGCGGAGGCCAGCCTGAAGGAGGCCATCCTGGCCTCGATGAAGGGCACCACCAACCCGGCCCGGCTCGAGCAGATCACCAAGCTGGAGCGTGAATTCCGCGCCTTCACCAAGATCTTTGCCGAGATCGTCAAGATCAAGGACGACAGCGCGCAGACCGCGCAGAACCGGTTGATCCGCAGCGCCACCTCGATGCGCTACAAGCTCGACGATCTGCCGAGCAATGCCGATGATTCCGAGCTGCAGTCGATCCAGTTCGGCACCAAGAAGGTGTCCGATCAGCTGCAGTCGATCACCGGCGCCGTCAACACTTTCGTCGTCAATGGCGACAAGTCGGTTGCCGCCAGCGCGCTCGCCCGGCTCAAATTTGCCGACAATCTGGTCAAGGCGATCACCTCAAGCAACGAGCGCATCACACAGGGCGTGAAGGACGTGAGCGCGCTGCTCGACGAGTACCGCGCGGCGCTCGCCAAGCTGATCGAGAACGCCAAATCGATCGACGAACTGACCGTCGAGATGACGGAATCCGCGGCGGCCATCAGCCAGGGCGCGGCCGCGATGAAGTCCGACCTGCTCGCCGACCAGAAGCGGCTCGAGACCGAATCGCAGGCCACGATCGGCGACACCGAACGGCTGATCCTGATGCTGGCCGCTGGCAGCTTCGTGCTCGGGCTCTTCTGGGCATTCCTGCTCGGCAAGGGGATTTCGCGGCCGATCGCGGCGATGTGCGGCGCGATGCGCGAGCTCGCGGCGGGCAATTTCGACGTCGTGCTGCCCGGCCTCGGCCGCCACGACGAACTCGGCGAGATGGCCGGCGCGGTGGAGGAGTTCAAGCTCCAGGCGATCGCCAAGGCCGAACGCGATGCCGCGAGCCAGGAGGCGCAGAACAAGGCGAGCGCCGCGGCGCGGCGCGCCGAGCTGATCCGGTTCGCCGACGAATTCGAATCCGCCGTCGGCTCGATCGTCTCCAACGTCTCGGCCTCCGCCGTGCAGCTGGAATCCTCGGCCGGCACACTGACGCGGACCGCGGAGACCACCCAAAACCTCTCCAGCCAGGTCGCCGGTGCTTCCGAAGAGGCCTCCAGCAACATGCAGTCGGTGGCTTCCGCGACCGAGGAGCTGTCGGCCTCGGTCGACGAGATCGGCCGCCGCGCCAAGGAATCCAGCCAGATCGCCGACGCCGCCGTGCGTCAGGCCGAGCAGACCGACGCGCGGATCGGCAAGCTCTCGCGCGCCGCGCAGGAGATCGGCGACGTGGTAAAGCTGATCACGGCGATCGCCGAGCAGACCAATCTGCTGGCGCTGAACGCCACCATCGAGGCGGCGCGCGCCGGCGACGCCGGCCGCGGTTTTGCGGTGGTCGCATCCGAGGTCAAGTCGCTGGCGAGCCAGACCGCCAAGGCTACCGACGAGATTTCCAACCACATCGCGGGCATGCAGGCGGCGACCCAGGAATCGGTCGCCGCGATCAAAGAGATCGGCGGCACGATCGGCCAGATCTCCGGCATTGCGACCAACATCGCAAGCTCGGTCGAGCAGCAGAGCGCGGCGACGCAGGAGATCGCCCGCAGCGTGCAGAACGTCGCGATCGGCACCCAGGAAGCCGCCGCCAGCGTCACCCAGGTCAACCGCGGCGCGACCGAGACCGGCGCCGCCTCGGAAGAGGTGCTGAACTCGGCGCGCTCGCTGTCGGTCGAGAGCTCGCGGCTGCGCGAGGAGCTCGACCGTTTCATGGCCAACATCCGCGCGGCGTAACGTCACTCTCGTCGTCCCGGCGCAGGCCGGGACCGATACGCCGCGGCTCGTGAAACGGGCAAGCGGCCAATTATGCGCCCACCAACGAACAGTTGTGGTTATGGTCCCGGCCTGCGCCGGGACGACGCCGTTGGTTGGTGCGGCGCAATCAATCGCGGCCGAACTGGTGCCTTAATTCGACCTTGGCGCGTTCCAGCCGTGAGCGCTGGGTCTTCGGCAAGGTCTTGCCGGCGCGGTTGATGTAGAAGGTCAGCATCGACAGCGCGGAGCGATAGGCGCCGCTCTTGCGTCGCGTGCTGTGTTCGGCGGATGCCTTCAGCGACGCCGCGATCTTCTTGGCGCTGGTCAGCTTGAATACGCCGCGCTGAAGGTCGAGCGCATCGCTCTCCTTCGTCACGCGCTGCGACCAGCGCTTCGATGCCGCTTTCTTCGCTCCGCGCTTGCGGCGCGCTGTTCCCGACGTGGATTTTTTGCGTGCGCTGTTGCGCGCTGCCGTTTTGCGTGCCGCCATCATCGCCTCCATCGCTTTTGAGCCGAACCGCCTGCAGCTGGCGCAGTTCCTATCCTGCATTGCGGGAACCGCAGCGCAGCGCCGGCGTTAGCATGCGGTGGCGGGCAATCCGTTTGCCGCAATCCTGGGAACCAAGAACCTTGGAGCAATCCGTTCCGGGGTCTTTCCCATTGGTCCGATCTGATGAGCCTGCAGCAGACACAGCCGAACTCTGCGACGACCAACGACGTTACGGCTGCGGCCGCACCTAGCGATGAACGCATCATCGAGACCTCGATCCCGCTTCGCCTCGATGATCTGCACTGGAGCGGTTTTCACACCCGTGTCGTCTTGGCGCTCGGCATCACCTGGATTCTCGACGGGCTCGAAGTAACATTGGCCGGCGCCTTGTCGGGCGCGCTCAAGGACAGCCCGACGATGGGCTTCTCCAATGCCGATGTCGGCTTCGCCAGCAGCGCCTATCTCGCCGGCGCGGTGCTCGGCGCGCTCGGCTTCGGCTGGCTCACCGACCGGATCGGGCGCAAGAAGCTGTTCTTCATCACGCTCGCGCTCTATCTCTCGGCAACAGCCGCGACCGCGCTGTCGTGGAATGTCGCGAGCTATGCGCTGTTTCGTTTTCTCACCGGCGCCGGCATCGGCGGCGAATACACCGCGATCAATTCGACCATTCAAGAGCTGGTGCCGGCGCGCTATCGCGGCTGGACCGATCTCGTCATCAACGGCAGCTTCTGGCTCGGCGCCGCGATCGGCGCCGTCGGCGCGATCGTGCTGCTCGATCCCGCAGTGCTGGCGCCCGATCACGGTTGGCGGATCGCCTATTTCATCGGTGCCGCGCTCGGCCTCGTCGTGCTGTTCATGCGGATGTGGATCCCGGAAAGCCCGCGCTGGCTGATGATCCACGGCTACCCCGACCGCGCCCACCAGATCGTCGCCGACATCGAGCGATCGGTGCTCGGCCATGAACAATCCAGCGAAAATTTTCCCAAGGTCAAGCTGCGGATGCGCGACCACACGCCGCTGCGCGAGGTCGCGGCGACGCTGTTTTCGACCTATCGGCAGCGCTCGCTGGTCGGGCTGACGCTGATGGCGGCGCAGGCCTTCTTCTACAACGCGATCTTCTTCACCTTCGCGCTGATCCTGACCGATTTCTTCGGCATCCCCTCCAGCGATGTCGGCTGGTACATCCTGCCCTTTGCCGCCGGCAACTTCCTCGGTCCGCTGCTGCTCGGCCGCCTGTTCGATACGCTGGGCCGCCGCACCATGATCACGGTGACCTATGGTGTGTCCGGCGTGCTGCTGGCGCTGTCCGGCTATCTGTTCTCGATCGGCGTGCTCAGCGCGCAGACCCAGACCATCGCCTGGATGGTGATCTTCTTCTTTGCCTCGCCGGCCGCGAGTGCGGCCTATCTCACCGTCAGCGAGACGTTTCCGCTCGAGGTCCGCGCGCTCGCGATCGCCGCCTTCTACGCGATCGGCACCGGCATCGGCGGCGTGATCGGGCCGGCGCTGTTCGGCGTGCTGATCGACACCGGATCGCGCAACAGCGTGTTCGGCGGTTACCTGTTGGGAGCCGCACTGATGATCGCAGCGGCCGTGGTGGCGTGGCGCTACGCCGTCGCGGCCGAGCGCAAATCGCTCGAATCCGTGGCGCGGCCGCTGGCATTTCTGGAGTAGAATGACATGACACATGATGTGGCTGAGAAGCCCGGCACAATGGACAACGATATCGCCCCTGACGACGCGCCGGACAGTGCGGCCGCACTGGCCTCGCTGATTCCGCCGCTCGACCAGACCGCCATCCTGCTCGATATCGATGGCACCCTGCTCGATTTCGCGCCGACGCCGCGCGAGGTCTGGGTGCCGCCGGAGCTGGCGGTGACGCTGAAGCAGTTGCACGCGCGCTCCAATGGAGCACTGGCGCTGGTCAGCGGACGTTCCCTGAACGACATCGACCTGATCTTCGCGCCGGACCTGTTTCCCGCCATCGGCGGCCACGGCGCCGAGATGCGGCTGCAGCCGGACAGCGAGGCGGTCGCCACCCATTCGCCGCCGCTCGACAAGGAATTGAAGCGCCGGCTGGCCGCAATCGCAAAGCTCAGCCCGGGCATCCTGCTCGAGGACAAGGGCTACTCGCTGGCGCTGCACTATCGCCTCGCGCCCGCGGCGGAGAAGGCGATCTATGAGGCGGTGTCGCTGATCCGCGCCGAGCTGCCCAATGCGCCGATCGAGGTGCTGCCGGGCAAGAGCGTCTGCGAGATCAAGCATGCCGGCTTCACCAAGGCGAGCGGCGTGCGCGAATTGATGACGCAGGAGCCGTTCAAGGGCCGGCGTCCGTTCTTCATCGGCGACGACGTCACCGACGAAACCGTGTTCGCGATCATGCCCGACTACAATGGGCTCGCATTCTCCGTCGGCCGCCGCGCGCTTGGTGTGGCCGGACAATTCGGCACGCCGGACGACGTGCGCGAATTTCTCGCGCATCTGATCGACGGTAAGGGGACGTGAGACTGTCCTAATCGGGCCACTTTTCCTGCAGCCAAACTGAATGCGGTGCTTTTGCGTCGTGGCGTGTGCCTCGCGCGCATTTTTCTTTTCGCGAGTTCCCGCGAGTTCCGTGCGCAATTGCCAGAATTTGGTTTCAATTGGGAGATTCCTTGATCAGGAACCATCTTGATGAATGGTTGTTAATACGCGAATTGACCAACAGGAGGGGACCTGGTGAACCTCGTCGTCGTATCTAACCGCGTTTCGCGCGGAAAACCCAATGAACCCATGACGGGGGGGCTTGCAGCGGCATTGTTGCCGGTGGTGGAAAAGACAGGAGCGATCTGGGTTGGTTCCAGCGGACGGGTTCGCGACGGAAACCTGAAGGAACCCTTTGCGGAGGTTGAAGCGCTCGGCGCCGGTGCGCTGGCGATGCTCGACCTGCCGGCCGCGCATTACGGCGGCTACTATGAGGGCTTTGCCAATTCGGCGCTGTGGCCCGCGCTGCATTCGCGCGCCGATCTGATTCGTGCATCCGGCGAAGACTATGCGAGCTATCGCGAGGTCAACGCGTTCATGGCGCGTGCGTTGCTGCGATTCCGCAAGCCCGACTCGGTGTTCTGGATCCAGGACTACCATTTCCTCGCACTCGGCGCCGAGATGCGCGATCTCGGCGTGACCCAGCCGATCGGCTTCTTCCTGCACACGCCATGGCCGGCGCGCGCGCTGATCGCGGGCGTGCCGCATCATCGCGCGCTGATCGAGGCGATGCTGGCCTATGACCTGATCGGCTTTCAGACCGAAGAGGATTGCGAGAATTTTCTCGCCTATGTGAAATGCGATCTCGGACTCGGCGTGCAGGACGGCGTTATCATCTCGCCGTTCGGCCGCACCCGCGCCGCGGTGTTTCCGATCGGCATCGATCCGGATCGCTTCGCGCAGCAGGCCACCAAGGCGATGACGCATCCGGACGTGACGCGGCTGCGGCGCAGCCTCAACGGCGAGAAGCTCGCGATCGGCGTCGACCGGCTCGACTACTCCAAGGGCCTGGTCAACCGCATCAGGGCGTTCGACCGGATGTGGATGCTGCATCCGAGCCTGAAGCGCGCGGTGTCGCTGCTGCAGATCGCGACCCCCTCGCGCGGCGGCATCGAGGCCTACGGCAATCTCGCGAGCGAGGTCGCAAAGCTCGTCACCGACGTCAACGGCGTGCATGGCGAGGTCGACTGGACGCCGATCCGCTATCTCAACAAGGGCTTTGGCCAGGGTGTGCTCGCGGGTCTCTACCGCACCGCGCAGGTCGGCGTGGTGACGCCGCTGCAGGACGGCATGAACCTGGTCGCCAAGGAATACGTCGCGGCGCAGAATCCGGTCGATCCCGGCGTGCTGGTGCTGTCGAAATTCGCCGGCGCCGCCAACGAGCTCGACGCCGCGCTGCAGGTGAATCCGCATGACATCGACGGCATGGCGCGCGCGGTGGCGGCGGCGCTTGCGATGCCGCTGAGCGAGCGGCGGATGCGCTGGGAAGCGATGATGGACAAGCTCAACCGCGGCACCATCCAGCAATGGTTCGCCGACTTCATCGAGGCGCTGCAGGACACCCATGGTCCCGGCCATGCGACGCTGCCCGAGGCCGCAACACCGTGGCGGCGCCGAACCGCGGATCGCGCGGCGCGATATCACTGAGCCGGGTGGAATCGCGCAACAACACGATGTCGTCCTGGCGGAAAGCCAGGACCCATTACCCAAATATCAATTGCTGCGCGACGGTGGGCCGCGGTCCCGTTCACAACCAAATGCAGTGGTTATGGGTCTTGGCTTTGTCCTGGCTTTCGCCAGGACGACATCGAATGTGTTGCGCGGCCGGTGAGTCATAGATTCGGATACCCGTGAGCACTTGACCTACCCTAGGGGCAAATCAGTTCGTTCGTAGGATGGCCGCGCGGCGCGCCGCCGAAGACGCCGGGGATGGCGTGGAGAGGCGTCGCGCAGCACCGCGGACAGGCATAAATTTCATAATAATTTCAATGCATTGTGGAAATTTCGTACACAAGCCCCGCGCTCCCTTGCAAAATCCGCTTCCGCCCTTCAAGAGAGGGCCTCCCGGAGAGATGGCCGAGTGGCTTAAGGCGCACGCTTGGAAAGCGTGTGTGCGGGAAACCGTACCGTGGGTTCGAATCCCACTCTCTCCGCCATTGCGCGATTTTCTACGTCAACTGCAAGGAGCGCCGGCTTTCCGGCACTACGCCTCGAGCTTGCGCGCGGGTAGATGACGGACGCAGCGGACGCGGTTGGGTCGTCCCGCCAATGGAGCCACCAATCGTCCGCGCGCCACGGGGAACGCCTCCTCGCATTGGCGGGTTATCGCCTATGATACACGCTCTCAAAATCCTTGCGGTGATAGTCACATCCATTCCGATGGGGCTATCGTTGGCTCATGCGCTGGAGCTTCCCGGCAAATATCGCCTGGATCGCGATAGCTATCTGGCAATGCAGTCCGTCTACTATCCCGGCTTCACGGTCGGCGGCGCCGCAGAACCGTTGAGCATTCTTATCGTACTGGCAGTCGTGCTGATGCAGTCGCAGATCGCGGTACCTTGGCTGGCGGTCCTCGCGCTGATCTCGCTTATCGTCATGCACGCGATATTTTGGACCGTGACGCAGCCGGTGAACCGGTTCTGGCTGACTGGCGCAAATTTGAGCGGACTCGGTGCAAGCATTTTTGCCGGAGCTCCCGCAGCGGAGCGAGATTGGATGGTTCTGCGCGACCGCTGGGAGTATTCGCACCTTGCTCGGGCCGTTTGCGCCGCCATCGCTTTCGTCGCTCTGGTGATCGATTCGACGCTCTAGAGCATTTTCCGACCTGGCGGAATCGAAAGGGATTCCCTTCCGGGGCAAATCGTGATTCACCCTGAGGGCTGGTGATGGAGGCCAGCCCCCATGGCTAAACCCCTCTCGCCGGACCTTCGCCTTCGCATTGTTCGGGCCGTGGAAGATGAAGGCATGAGCTGTCGGGGCGCCGCCGGCCGGTTCGGCGTGGCGCCGTCGACAGCGATCGAACTGGTCAGCGAGTGGCGAAGCACCGGCGCCTGTGAGGCGGAAGCGCAGGGTGGCGACCGGCGTTCGGCTCGGATCGAGGGGCATGCTGCAGAGATCCTCTCCCTGGTCGAGGCTACGCCTGACATGACGCTGGCCGAGATCGCCGATCATCTCTTCAAAGTCCACGGCGAGCGTTTCGCGCCGAGCGTGGTCTGGCGGTTCTTCGATCGCCGCAACATCACGTTCAAAAAAAACATCGCACGCCAGCGAGCAGGATCGGCCGGACGTCGCCGCTGAACGCGCGGCGTGGAAGGCATCCCAGCCTGAGATCGACATCCACCGGTTGGTATTCATCGACGAGACCGGAGCCTCGACCAAGATGGCGCGGCTCTATGGCCGTTCGCCGTACGGCCAGCGCTGTGTTGCAGCGCTCCCGCATGGTCATTGGAAGACGACGACCTTCGTCGGCGCGCTCAGGGCGACTGGCATGACGGCGCCGATGGTCCTCGATGGCCCCATGGATGGTTCGGCGTTCGAGGCTTACGTGACGCAAGTCCTCGTGCCGACACTCAGGCCCGGCGACATCGTGGTGATGGACAATCTCGCAGCACACAAGCGGACCGAGGTCGGCATCGCAATCGATGCAGCGGGCGCTCGGCTCCTCTATCTGCCGCCTTATTCGCCCGACCTCAATCCGATCGAAATGGCCTTCGCCAAGCTCAAAGCCGCCCTTCGAAAGGCGGCCGCCAGATCTATCGAGGCTTTGGTCAACGCTATCGCCCTCGCCTTGGCCGCCTTCACCGCCCAAGAGTGTCTGAACTTCTTCGCCGCTGCCGGCTATGATCGCGTCTGATCAGAATCTGCTCTAGATGATCGCGGAGACCATGAAGCGGCCGCCATGGTCAGTGCGCTCGGTAGAGCGCTGATCGATCCAGCGTACAAGCCGCCTTCGCATTGACCGTGGATTTCCGCACGCTCAAGACGCATGGAGGGCGCCATCATGCGCGCAGTGTCCGCGCGGAAGTACAAGAGACCTTGAAAAGCAGCTGTTGAACAGGTCCGTGGGCGTTTCAAAGCGCCCGACGAGCTGATCTTATCGATCACATTGCAGCCAGAGCCGCGCTTCATCGCCTTCGTCACTTAGTTCGGGCCGCACGGCATTGCCAGACGAACCAACCTTCGGAATTGAAGAGATGATGCAACGCGTCAGCAATCACCCCTCCTTGGTAATCAGAACCTACGCCAGTGGCACCAATCGCCCGTGACGCTTCGCGGTCCGCAATTGGTTGCGGGTTGATCTGAACCTACCGGGCCAAGCAATTGGATTTGTTAATGCGCGGCTCAGACTGAAAAACGAAACCCAAGCAGTTAATTGATTGCTTGCTTTTTTCATTCTCTTCGTTGCGGGGAGGCGCAACCACCGATACCGACATTCGGTCCTGCGATCTGACTGAGGGATGCCATGCGTCCCGAACGTTATTCGATGTGGTACAGCATCTTCAACAAGCGGCAACAATCCCGAACTCATTTTTCGATCGAAGTGCAGCTCCTTCTGACCGAGCTCCGCTTGGCGGGCCCGAAAGCCCGCCTCTTCTCGTGGTTACGCTACAGCGCGTCATTAGCTAGGGATTTGCCATATGCGTTGCCTTTCTGTCGTGCAGTTGCGGCCAGCACCAGCATAAAGGAGGCCGCCGTCATTAACGTCGATATCGCTGCAATCGTGGGATCGATCTCGTCGCGAAGCGCAGTAAACATGCGCTTGGTCAACGGCTGGTACTGGCCGCCGGAGATGAACAGCGCGATGATAGTCTCGTCCATGGCCGAGATGAACGCGAAGATGCCCCCGGCGACCACGCTGGACTTGATCTGAGGCAGCGTTACCGCGAAGAAGCTGCGCAGGCGGTTCATGCCCAGGCTGCGCGCCACCATCTCCTGCGCGGGATCGAAGCTCTGCAGGCCGGCGAGCACGGAGATGACGACATAGGGCAGGCCCAGCATCACGTTCGCGAGTACGAGGCCGGGCATGGTCGCGACCAGGCCGACTTTGGCGTACACGAAGAAGATGCCGACCGCGGTGATGATGATCGGTACCACCAGCGGCAGCAGCAGCGCCATGTGGATCAGCCGCATGATCCGCAGCTTCGACTGGCTGATGGCGTAGGCCGCGGCCGCGCCGAACGGAGTCGCGATCACGACGGTCAGCAGCGCGACCGTGAGCGTCACCCGCGTCGCCTGCATCCAGGCGGAGTTCGAGAAATATTGCTGGTACCAGCGCAGCGAGAAGGACGGCGGCGGAAAGGTCAGGAAGCGCGCGCTGGAGAACGAGATCGGCGCGATGATCAGGACGGGGATGATCAGAAAGACCAGCACCAGCGCGCTGATCACGTAGAGGGCAATCCGTGCGGGTGAGGCGCGCATCATTTCTGCCCCAGCACGCGATCGAGCGAGATGAAGCGGCTGACGACGAAGAAGATCGCGAGCACGCAGAGGAGCAGCACCACGGCAACCGCGCTCGCAGCCCCAAACTGGTTGTAGAGCTCGACATTGCGGCTCACCAGCATGGACACCATGACGGTGCGGCCGCCGCCGAGCAGCTCCGGCGTGATGTAGAAGCCGAGGCAGAGCACGAACACCATGGTGCAGCCCGCAAGCACGCCCGGCAGCGACAGCGGCAGGAACACGCGCATGAAGGTCAGCGACGGGCTCGCGCCGAGGCTGGCGCCGGCCTGCATCAGATCGCTCGGAATCTTCTGCATGGTGGCGTAGAGCGGCAGCACCATGAACGGCAGCAAAATGTGCACGGTCGCGACCACCGTGCCGAAGGTGTTGTGGACCAGCGCAAGCGGCTCGGAGATCACATCGAGATAGCGCAGAAACTGGTTGATCACGCCGGTGCGCTGCAGCAGCGCCAACCAGGCATAGGCGCGGACAAGAACGCTGGTCCAGAACGGCAGCACCACGAGCGAGAGGATGAGGATGGTCCACCCTTTCGGCACCGAATTGGCAAGATAGGCCACGGGATAACCGAGCAGCAACGCGATTCCCGTGACCGCGAGGCTGATCTCGAAGGTCAGCACAAAGCTGCGCCAGTAGACGTCTTCTGTGAAGACGCGGCGATAGTTCTCAAGCGTGAAGCCGTCATGATAGATCGACTGCCAGGCGAGCCAGCCGACCGGCAGCACGATCAGAGCCAGGATCACCAGCAACGCCGGCGACACCAATGCCAGCATCAGGCCGTGCTCGCGGCGCTGATGCTTCTGGGCGGGATCTGGCACGGATGTCGTCAACGCTGCCTCGCCTTACTTCTGCATGAACGACGCCCAGCGCTTCTCGGCGGCTTCGCCGGCCGGAGAGGACCACCAGGTGTAGGACATCAGTGCCTGCTTCGCCGCATTGGCCGGCTCGCTCGGCAATTGCGCGGCGCGCTCGGGCTTGATCACGCCCGTCTCGAACGCTTTGGGGTTGCCCGGACCATAATCAATGTGCAGCGGCAGATTGGCCTGGTGCACGGGATCGACGGCCTCGTTGAGGAACTTCACCGCGGTTTCCAGATTCGGCGCGCCCTTGAGGATGCACAGCGAGGTGCTCTGCAAAATGCCCTGGTTGTAGGTGAAGGCGACCTTGGCGCCCTCCTTCGCGACCGCGCTGACGCGGCCGTTCCAGGCCATCTCCATGTCGACCTCGCCATCGTTGAGCAACTGAGCCGACTGCGCGCCCGAGGTCCACCACACCGTGATGTGCGGCTTGATCTCTTCCAGCTTCTTGAAGGCGCGGTCGACATCGAGCGGATAGAGCTTGTCCGGCGCGACGCCATCGGCCATCAGCGCCGCCTCGAGCGTCGCGAACGGATGGTTGCGCAGCGCGCGGCGGCCGGGGAACTTCTTGACGTCCCAGAAATCGGCCCAGCTGTTCGGCGCGTCCTTCGGGAAGGTCTTCTGGCTGTAGGACAGCACGCTTGAATAGAACTCGTAGGACACCGAATAGGGACTGCGATAGGCCTCCGGCATCGCCGCGCCGTTTGGAATCTTCGAAAAGTCGAGCTTCTCGATCAGCCCCTGCTCGCCGCCACGCAGGCAGTTGCCGGTCGGGGTGTCGACGACGTCCCAGATCGGCTTGCCGCTGCCGACTTGGGTCTTGATCGCGGGCCAGGCGTCGGGAATGGAGTCCTGGTTGATGGTGATGCCGAGCTTCTTGGCGGAGGGATCGAGGATCGCCACCGTCTGCGCCTGCTGATAGGCGCCGCCCTGCGAGACGAAGGTGATCTGCTCGGCGGCATCAGCCGCACTGATCAATCCGATCGCGCCCAGCAGCGCGCAACCCAATCCCAGACTCTGCTTCATCGTCGTCCTCGCCTCTCCAAATAGAGCTCACTGACCGATCGCATCGAGAAACTGGTACCAGCCGGCGACCATGCGCACGGCGGGCTCACGCAGCGGATAGAACGGAATCGCCTTCATGCGCCGCGCGTCGAGCAGGCCGACGTCGGGCGTCTCGCCGCGCGCGAAGGCGGCGAGATAGCAGCCCATCAGGCTCGACATCGCAACACCGGCACCGTTGTAGCCGACCGAGAACAGCGTGCGGTCGTCGAGCCGGCCGATATGCGGCACCGAGTCCAACGTCATCGCAACGAGGCCCGACCATTTATATTCGAGCGGGACATCGGCGAGATCGGGAAAGATGCCGACCATCGCCTTGCCCAGCGCATCGAAGGCGGCTTGCGAATCCTGCTTGCCGAAGGCGCCGCGGCCACCAAAGATCACGCGGTTGTCGACCATGCGGAACCAGCGCATCATGCGCTTGGTCTCGGTGTAGGTGCGCCCCGTCGGCATTAGTTTTCCCGCGAGATTGCCGGGGAGTCGCTCGGTTGCGACCATGGCGCTGCGGAACGGGATCAGCATACGCTGCAGATGCGCAGTGGCGCCGGTCAGATCCGAATAGCTGTTGGTGGCGATGATCGCCTGCTTGGCGCGCACCGTCCCTCGCGGTGTCTCCGCGATGATACCGTCCTTCTCGCGGCGAAGCTTGACGACCGGCGATTCCTGGAAGACAGGCACGCCGCGGCGCGCCACGCCGTCGGCGAGGCCGCGCAGATAGTTCAGCGGATGGATGCCGCCCGAGCCGGGATTGAGCACGCCGCCGACGAAGCTGTCACAGCCAGTCTCCTCGCGCACGCCGTTCTTGTCGAGGATGCGCACCTCGGCTGAGCCCATCTCGCGCGTCATCCAGTTGGCTTCGTCAATCGCGGCCTTCAGCGTCGTCTCGTTATGGGCAGCCTTGACCTGCCCGGTGCGGGTGAGGTTTGCGCTGGTGATGCCGAATTCCGAGACGAGCTCCTCGACCATGTCGGTCGATTCATGCGCGATCTCGTACATCCGCCGCGCCATGGCGCGGCCGTGCATGGCGGCGATCTCGCGGAATGAGAGGCGGAATTTTGCGGTGATCACTCCGCCATTGCGCCCGCTCGCGCCCCAACCGGGGCGGTTGGCCTCGAGCACGACGGGGCTGAGCCCGCTCCTGGCGATGTGGTGCGCGGCGGAAAGACCGGTATAGCCGGCTCCGACGATCACCACGTCCGCCTGTTGCTCGCCCGACAGCAGGGGAAAGTCGCGCGCCGGGACCGCCGTGGCTTCCCACAGCGAATTGACCGATGGCGGCGCGCTCCAGTCCCGTGTCATGCCACAGCTCTCCGTTACGCCGCCGACCCGATCGCAGCGTCGGCCAGCGCCTTCAGCGTCGGGAAATGGAAGTCCGGCTTGGTCAGCGTCTCCACCGCGGGCGTGCCGCCGAAGCCGGCGATGCCCTGGCGGCGCTCGATCCAGCACACCTTGTAGCCGAGCTTCCGCGCGATCCCGATGTCGTGATACTGGCTCTGCGCGACGTGCAAGATGTCGGACTGCTTGTAGCCGAAGGCGGACTGCCGGCCCTTGTTATAGGCGAAGAATTCCGGGTTCGGCTTGGCCACACTGGTGTCGTCGGCGCAGACGGTGTCGTCGAAGGGATTGCCGAGCGCATGCGCGTAGCACGACAGCGCGACGCGGTCGGCATTGGTCATCGCGACCAGGCGGAACTTTGTGCGCAGCCGCTTGAGCGCCTCGACCGAATCCGGGAACGGGCCCCAGCGCAGCACGGCGAGCTGGAACACGTTGCAGGAGGCATCGTCAGCCGGCAGCCCGAGCTCCTTGGCGAGATAGCGGTAGACGTGGAACATGACCTCGCTCGAACGCTCGTAGTGCTTGTCGCGGCCGCGCTTGTAGGATTCGAAGATCTGGTCGTCGCTGAGCTCGGCCGGCGTCTTGCCCGAAATCTTGCGCACCGCGGAGAGCACGCCGGTCTCGAAATCGATCAGGGTACCGACGACGTCGAAGGTGAGGACCTTGAAATTGCTGAACGCGGCTTCGGTCGACATTTTGGTTTCTTCTCTCGGGTTGGATGAGGCTTGAGTTCAGTCCCCCACCTGGGGCACGACGATGGTGTCCTCTGGGTGGAGAGTGACGGTGAGGCTGCCGCCGAGCGGCGGAATGCGGTGATAGGCCTGGTGGTAGCTCGGCTGGCGCAGGCTAAGCGCAATGCCATCGGCGAGCGCGAGAAAAATGCGCAGGCTCTCGCCCTGGTAGACGATGTCGGTGACGGTCCCGGTCATCCGGTTGCAGGCGGCATCCTGCGCGCCGTCATCGATCAGCAGCTTCTCGCTGTGCACGGCGAGCATGAGCGCATCGCCATCGGGAATGGCGCGCGCGCTGCGCAGCAAGGCATTGCCGAGCACGACGCTGGAGGCATCGACCCGACGGACCGGCAGCATCGTGGCTTCGCCGATGAAGCTCGCGACGAAGGAATCGGCGGGATGATCGTGCAGCCGCGCCGGCTCGTCGATCTGGACCAGCCGGCCATCCTTCATGACGGCGACGCGGTCGCTCATGGTCAGCGCCTCGCGCTGGTCATGGGTGACGTAGATGATGGTGGCCTGGATGCGCTTGTGCAGCGCCCGCAGCTCGATCTGCATGGATTCGCGGAGCTGCTTGTCGAGCGCGGAGAGCGGCTCGTCCATCAGGATCAGGCGCGGCTCGAAGATCATGGCGCGCGCCAGCGCCACGCGCTGGCGCTGGCCGCCGGAGAGCTGGGCAATGCCGCGCTCTTCATATCCGGCGAGGCCGACCATGCTCAGCGCCGCGCGCACCTTGTCCGGCCAGGAGGATTTCGACAGGCGCCGTGCACGCAGCGGAAAGGCGACGTTCTCGCCGACGCTCATATGCGGAAACAGCGCGTAGTTCTGGAAGACAACGCCGATCTCGCGCTTGTGCGGCGGCATCCACGTCACGTCGCGGCCGCCGAAGAGAATTGTGCCTGACGTCGGCAGGATGAAGCCGCCCAAGATACCGAGCAGCGTGGTCTTGCCGGAGCCGGAGGGGCCGAGCAGCGAGACGAATTCACCGGCGCCGACAGTAAGCGAAACGTCGTCGAGGGCGCGAACGGCACCATAGGCCTTGCTGGCGGACCTGATCTCGACGCTTTCCGCTCGCCTATCCAACGATCGACCTCGCCATGTCCCTAGCTGGCGTGCCTCGCTGCGCGCCATAAGCCAGCTTTATAGACAGGGGTTTGGAGCAATCACGGCTGAAGCGTGCGCTGCACCAAGTCTCCGCTCGGAGTCCCTGTCTTTGGGCTGTCATGTCGATGACACCAGACTTGCGAAAACTCGGCAATTGCCAAATTCTCACCGCGCCCATAACATCACGTTATGCCAGAGCTCCGCCGCATGCTGCCCTCCAGCAACGCCCTGTTCGTCTTCGACGCAGCGGCGCGCAATGGTAGCTTCACCGCAGCGGCGGCGGAATTGAACGTGACGCAGCCGGCGGTGAGCCGGATGCTCGGCCAGTTCGAGGAGCATCTCGGCGTCCGCCTGTTCGATCGCAAGGCGGGCCGTGCCGTGCTCACGGAGGAAGGTGAGCTCTTGTATCGCCGCGTGCTCGAAGGCTTCCGCAGCATCGAGAGCGGGCTCGTCGAGATCGAGCGGCGCCGCAAGGGCACCGAGACGGTGACGCTGTCAGTCTCCTCCGCCTTCACCACGCACTGGCTGATGCCGCGCATCGACAAGCTGCAGAAGCAGTTTCCGCAAGTGGATTTGCGTTTCCAGCTCATCTCCGGCGCGCTGCGCGGACCGGTGGAGAATGTCGACCTCGGCATGCGCTTTCGCGACCGCGACGAGCCGTCTTCCGGCGGCACGCTGATCATGAAGGAAGTGATGCTGCCGATGTGCAGCCCCGGTTATCTCGGCGAGACCGATCCTGCCGAAGGCAACACCATCATTCGCCTTGCCGAGACGCCCGGCGACTGGGCCGTGGATTACACATCGCTTCTCACTGGGCGCCGTGGGGCGGCGAAGGCACTCAGCTTCACCGATTATGCCGTCGTGGTGCAGGCAGCCCTGCTTGGCCAAGGCATTGCGCTCGGCTGGCTCACGGTGACCTCGCATTGGTTACTGACGGGCGCGCTGGTGCCAGCCTCCGATACTCTTGCCATCACGCGCCGCCTCTGCGAGTTCATGCCGCCGCGAAACCGTACCATGCGGCCTATTGCGGCCGAGATCCGGGATTGGATCATCGCACAGATGCGAAACGAACTGGCCGCAGTCGATCGGCTATATCCGCGACTTGGATTGATGCCTGCATGCTACTGAGGATCAGGAATGGAATGGTTTTCTTGGCGGCCGGCTCATCCTATCCGATTGAGAATTCGCTCACCAAGCGATACCGCACCTCAAAGGGATACGACTTTGAAACCGGCTTTGGCGGCGAGGATCAACTCAAGGTCCCGGCCGGGTCGAGCAAGGGGCCGATCTCTTCTCGTTGGCGGAAATCGAGATGCCGACACCGATTTCGACAATCGACCGCGCGATTTGCGCGTCAATCAGATCCTGCGCTCATCTCTGGTGCTTTGGTCATGTTCTCGCCTGACCTACTCACGGTCTCATATTGGGCGACGCAGGATTTTTCTTGATCTCCCGGTGCACACGTCGTGCACACCAGGCCTCCCAACCGATTGAAAAACTTGAACCCTCGCTCCAATCCACCATGGGCTAGTTTGAGCCAGTTCCAGCCAAACTACAGAAATTAGAATAATCTTCAGGAAAAAGCCGCTGCACAGATCGGGAGCATTGATACTCTGACAGCCTATCGGGGCGTCAAGTCTCGGATCCGCCACATCGCGAATTGCGGAAGCCCTGTTTCTTTGTCGAAGGACAGCTAGCTTGGAATTCGGTGTCCTGGCAGTAACTCGCCCTTTGTCCACTATCTCTCGCCGCCCAGCAGCAAGCCTTGTCCTCGAGGCGCAACATCCAGTTGATAGGATTGATTCAATCACGACACGCTGGCCGACCAGTACTCGGACCGGCGCGAAATATGTGGGGCCAACGATGGATGAAAAGCACGATACCGAACATCCCGCGATATGAATGGCGCGACGCGTCCTTAACGCAAAGGCATTAGCGCGCGGCTTCGAATCCGCCGAGCACCGCGGTCAGATTGGCGCCGAGGATGTCGGAAAGATAGCCGCCTTCCTGCACCAGCACCGTCGGCAGTCCAAACCGGGCCAGCCCCTCGCTGATCCGGCGAAAGCCGTCGGTGGTGACGGCGAGACCGGCGAGCGGATCCTTCTCGGAGGCGTCGAGGCCGAGCGCGACCACCAGCGCGGTCGGCGCGAAGGCGCGGATCGCCCTCTCCGCCGCCGCGAGCGCCTTCATGTAGTCGTCGTCGCCGGTACCCTTGGCCAGGGGAATGTTGAGATTGGCGCCCAGGCCGGGTCCGGCGCCGCGCTCATGCGCGTAGCCCCAGACGAACGGATAGAAGAACGACGGATCGGCGTGGATCGAGACGGTGAACACATCCGGCCGCTCGTAGAAGATGCCCTGGGTGCCGTTGCCGTGGTGCACGTCGACATCGAGGATGACGACGCGCTCGTGCTTCTGTCGCAGATGCTCGGCCGCGATCGCGCTGTTGTTGAGGAAGCAGAAGCCGCCGGCCATATCGCGATAGGCGTGGTGGCCGGGCGGACGGCACAGCGCGTAAACCGCATCCTCGCCGTCCAGCACCATCTGCGCGGCGGTGACCGCGACGTCGCTCGACGCGCAGGCGCCGGCCCAGGTGCCCTTGCCGATCGGCGCTGCGGTGTCCGCCGTGTGCCAGCCGAGCTTGCCTACGATATGGGTCGGATAGGTGGCGGCGTTGCGCACCGGGTGGATGTTCGCGATCATCTCCGGCCCGGCATCGCCGAGCGCGGTCCATGCATCCCAGGCCTCGGCGAGAAAGCTCAGATATTCCGGACTGTGCACGCGCGCCCGCGGCCCCTGCCCGAATTTGGTCGGCTCGATCAGCGTGTGCTTGCCGGCCTTCAGGCCTGCCAGCAGGCGATCGGCACGCTCGGGCTGCTCGGTGGTGCGCTGGACCACGCCGCGGACCAGGAAGAACTGCGGATCGTGGCTGCGGTGCAGATCACTGTAGACGGCCTTCACGGGACACTCCTGTTGGATGAACAAGTGAGATGGATCGCACGATTGCGCCTGAGCAAGATCACGCGCGTCTATTTCGCCGCCGCCGGCCACGGAGGAATCTCGCGCACCAGCCGTCCGACTTCGCGCCAGGCATGACCGATGTGGTAGTCGACATGCGCGACGATGCGTTCGGGATGACCGGCTTCGATCGCAGCGAGCACCGGCTCATGTGTACGCGCGATCTCGTGCGGATCGTCATAGAGGCGGCCGATCAGGCCGATCACCATGCGCAACTCCGAGGCGAGATCGTCAAACAGCCGCAGCATCCGCCGGTTACCGGCGATCTCGCAGATCAGGCGATGGAAGCGGTAGTCCTCCTCGACCTGCCGCG
The DNA here is from genome assembly GCF_900696085.1 of Bradyrhizobium ivorense. Lineage (GTDB taxonomy): Bacteria > Pseudomonadota > Alphaproteobacteria > Rhizobiales > Xanthobacteraceae > Bradyrhizobium > Bradyrhizobium ivorense. The sequence continues at coordinate 203,052 of NZ_CAADFC020000004.1, read as the reverse complement.
CCGGATCGTCGAGATCGGCGGTCTCGTGCAGCACGTCGATCTGCCGGCGCAGCTTGTCGCGTGTCTCCGGCGTCAGGTTGCGCGCGGCGAGCACCGCGGCATGACGCTCGACACAGAGACGCAAGTCGTAGATCTCGTCGATATCATCGGCGGCAAACTGCCGGACGAAGAAGCCGCGGCGCGGATTGGCGACGAGCAAGCCCTGTTGCTCGAGCAGCCGCGCGGCCTCGCGCACCGGCGCCCGGCTCACCCCCAGTTCGCGCGCGATTCCGGCTTCGACGACCTTTGATCCCGGCGGCAGCCGCCCTTGGACGATGGCTTCAGTCAGGCGACGGGCGACTTGGCCGACAAGGTCGGTCTCGTTGAGGGCCGGCAAGCCGACCGGAGGGGAAATCGTGCGCATCAAAAGGGTCCGTTTCGACCCTTGTACATTATTTAATCGCCGATTGTCGACAGTTTAGACTTGATCAACTCTTAGATTGTCGACAGTTTAGTGGCGCGGGCATTGCGACGCAACAAAAACGGCCCGCGGACAGGGACTAAGCAGCAACGATGACGACGCATGTGCGGCCCGACGCCGTGAAGGACCAGAACCAGCAATTCCGCATCGACCTCGCCGCGGCCTACCGGCTGGTCCACCGGCTCGGGCTCGATGACAGCATCTACACCCACATCTCGGTGCGGCTGCCCGGCAGCCACGACCGCTTCCTGATCAATCCCTACGGCATGCGCTTCGAGGAGGTGACGGCGTCCAACCTCGTCACCGTCGATCTCGACGGCGTCGTGATCGACGATCCGCTCGGGCTCGGCATCAATCCGGCCGGCTTCACCATCCACAGCGCGGTGCATGCGGCCCGGCCGGACGTCGCCTGCGTGCTGCACACCCACACCGTGGCCGGCGTTGCGGTGTCCTGCCAGAAGCAGGGACTATTGCCGCTCAATCAATGGTCGATGCAATTCACCGGCTGCCTCGCCTATCACGATTACGAAGGCATCGCGCTCGATCTCGATGAACGCGAGCGCCTGGTCGCGGACCTCGGCGACAAGTTCGTGATGGTGCTGCGCAATCACGGCATGCTGACCTGCGGCCGCTCAGTCGCCGAGGCCTTCAAGCTGATGCACAATCTGGAGCGCTCCTGCCGCGCGCAGCTCGCGATCCAATCCGCCGGCGCCGAGATCGCGCCGCTGTCGGATGCAGTCGCGCGCAAGACCGCCGGGCAATATGCAACCTTCTACGACAGCATCGAGACCAACGGCGTGCCCGACACCGAGTGGGCCGCCTTCAAGCGCATGCTCGCGCGGACCGATCCGGATTTCGTGAACTGAATCGTTTTCGAACAAGAGAGCCTGAACATGTTGAAGCGAGTTCTGTTGAGTCTTTTGGTGGCGAGTGCCCTGAGCACCGCGGCATTCGCCGAGGAGCCGAAATCCGGCGGCGTGATCAACGCGGTGATCCAGCCGGAGCCGCCCGGCCTGATGATGGGCCTGGTGCAGAACGGCCCGACCCAGATGGTCGCCGGTAACATCTATGAAGGCCTGCTGCGCTATTCACCGAAACTCGAGCCCCTGCCCGGTCTCGCCGAAAGCTGGAGCGTCAGCGAGGACGGCAAGACCTATACCTTCAAGCTGCGCAAGGGCGTCACCTGGCATGACGGCAAGCCGTTCACCTCGGCCGACGTCGTATTCTCGATCGAATTCCTCAAGCAGACCCATCCGCGCGCGCGCAGCAATTTCGCGCAGGTCGACAAGATCGAGACACCTGACGACAACACCGTGATCTTCAACCTAAAGCAGCCGTTCGGGCCGTTTCTGGGCGTCTTCGAAGTCGGATCGCTGCCGATGATCCCGAAGCACATCTATGAAGGCACCGATTTCAAGACCAACCCCGCCAACAATACGCCTGTTGGCACCGGCCCCTTCATGTTCAAGGAATGGCAGAAGGGCTCGTTCATACGCCTGGTCAAGAATCCGAGCTACTACATCAAGGGCAAGCCCCACCTCGACGAGATCTATTGGCACGTGATCCCCGACGCCGCCGCACGTGCGGTGGCGTTCGAGACCGGTAAGGTTGACGTGCTGCCAGGCGGCTCGGTCGAGAATTTCGACGTACCCCGCCTGTCCAAACTGAAGAATGTCTGCGTCACCGGCGCCGGCTGGGAGTTCTTCAGCCCACTGTCATGGCTGTGGCTCAACAACCGCTCCGGCCCGACCGCGAACAAGAAATTCCGCCAGGCGGTGATGTACGCGCTCGACCGCAATTTCGCGAAAGACGTGATCTGGAACGGCCTCGGCAAGGTCGCGACCGGCCCGTCGAGCTCGTCTATCAAGTACTACAGCAGCGACGTGGCGAAATACGACTACGACCCGGGCAAGGCCAAGGCGCTGCTCAAGGAAGCCGGCTACAACGGCGAGAAGGTCCGCCTGCTGCCGCTGCCCTATGGCGAAACCTGGCAGCGCTGGGCCGAGGCCGTGAAGCAGAACCTGCAGGATGTCGGCATCAACGTCGAAATGGTCTCGACCGATGTCGCAGGCTGGAACCAGAAGACCTCGGAATGGGACTACGATATCGCCTTCACCTATGTCTATCAGTACGGCGATCCCGCGCTTGGCGTCGGCCGCACCTATGTCTCCAGCCAGATCGTCAAGGGCAATCCGTTCAACAACGTCGAAGGCTATTCGAACCCGGAAATCGACAAGCTGTTTGCCGACGGCGCGGTCGCCTTCCCCGACTCGGCACGCAAACCATTTTATGACAAAGCGCAGAAAGTCCTTGTCGACGATGTGCCCGTGGCCTGGCTGCTTGAACTGCAATTCCCGACCATCACCCGCTGCAACGTCAAGAACCTGATCACGACCGCGATCGGCGTCAACGACGGCTTCCGCGACGCCTGGCTCGACAAGTAACGACGCTTCCCACCGCGGCGCCGTCCGGCGCCGCGGCTTCACCGTTTCCTCGAACGCAACGACCTCACCGATGCCCGCATTCATTGCCCAGAGACTTGCCAAGGCCGTCGTCGTGCTGCTCGCGATCGTGGTCTTCAACTTCATGCTGATCCGCATGGCACCGGGCGACCCGGCGATGGTGATGGCGGGCGAGGCCGGTGCCAGCGACCAGATCTTCGTCACCCAGTTGCGCGAGAAGTTCGGGCTCGACCAGCCGCTGCCGGTTCAGCTCTACCGCTACGTCAAGGGCATCGTGACGCTCGATCTCGGCTTCTCGTTCCGCCAGCAGATGCCGGTGGCCAAGCTGATCGCCGAGCGGCTGCCGGCGACGCTGCTGCTGACTGTCACGGCCTTCGTGATTTCGTTGCTGATCGGCGTTTTGTTCGGCACGCTGGCCGCGCGCTTTGCCGGCACCTGGGCCGACACCGCGATCACGATACTGGCGCTGATCTTCTACGCCACACCGCTGTTCTGGGTGGCGCTGATGGCGATCCTGCTGTTTTCGGTCTCGATGGATTGGCTACCGAGCTTCGGCTACGAGACCGTCGGCGCCAATTACACCGGCTTCGCCCATGTGCTCGACGTCGGCGCCCATCTGATCTTGCCGGCAACGACGATGGGCCTGTTCTTCATGGCGACCTATGCCCGCATGACCCGCGCCTCGATGCTCGAGGTGAAGCGGCATGACTTCGTCAAGACCGCGCGCGCCAAGGGCCTGCGCGACGCCGTGATCCAGCGCCGCCATGTGCTGCGCAATGCGCTGCTGCCGGTGGTGACGCTGGCGGGCTTGCAGGCCGGTACGCTGGTTGGCGGCGCCGTGCTCACCGAGACCGTGTTCGCCTGGCCCGGCATCGGCCGGCTGATGTACGAGGCGCTGCTGCAGCGCGACTACAATCTGCTGCTCGGCGTCTTCGTGGTGTGCTCGGCGATGGTACTCGCCTTCAACCTGATCACCGACCTGATCTACCGCGCGGTCGATCCCCGCATCGAGTTCGCCTCATGAGCAAGTTCTGGCGCACGATGCTGCGCAACCCCGGCGGCGTGATCGGTGTTACCATCCTGGTGCTTGCGATTGCGATCGCAATCTTCGGCCCGTTGCTGTTTCCGACCTCGCCGTGGCGCATGGTGCAGCGGCCGTTCCTGCCGCCGTTCACGGTGCCCGGCCTGCCACTCGGCACCGATGCGCTCGGCCGCGACGTGCTGGCCGGCATCATCTATGGCGCCCGCGTCTCGCTGCTGGTTGGCCTGGTCTCGACCATGGCCGCGCTCGCGGTCGGGATTCCCGTCGGCGCCCTCGCCGGCTATTTCGGCGGCAAGGTCGGCGACGCCCTGATGCGCTTCACCGAATTCTTCCAGACTGTGCCGAGCTTTGCGCTCGCCATCGTGCTGGTCGCGATCCTGCAGCCCTCGATCGTCTCGATCGTGCTGGCGATCGCGATCGTGAGTTGGCCGCCGGTCGCCCGGCTGGTGCGCGGCGAGGTGCTGTCGCTGCGGACGCGCGAATACGTCCAGGCCGCGATCGTCACCGGGCAGTCGCACAGCTGGATCATCTGGCGCGAGATCCTGCCCAATGCGCTGTCGCCGGTCATCGTGCTGGCCTCGCTGATGGTCGCGACCGCGATCCTCTTGGAATCCTCGCTCTCCTTTCTCGGCCTCGGCGATCCCAATTTGATGTCCTGGGGCTACATGGTCGGCGCCGGCCGCACCGTGATCCGCCAGGCCTGGTGGATCACGCTATTCCCCGGCATCGCGATCCTGCTCTCGGTGCTGGCGCTGAACCTGATCGGCGAAGGCCTCAACGACGCGTTCAATCCGCGCCTCCACAAGGAAGGACGTTGACGCATGTCGGCCTCACCCGTCGTCTCCATCAAGAACCTGAAGCTCGCGTTGCCGTCGGGCTCCGACCGCCCCTACGCCGTCGACGGCATCTCGTTCGATCTCGTGCCCGGCAAGATCCTCTGCGTGGTCGGCGAGTCCGGCTCCGGCAAGTCGATGTGCGCGCACGCGCTGCTGGGCCTGTTGCCGGACACCATCATCCGCGAGGCCGGCGAGATTGCGTATGACGGCAGGAACCTGCTCACCCTCGACGACACCGGCTGGCTTGCGCTGCGCGGCCGCCACATCGCGATCGTCTTCCAGGAACCGATGACTGCGCTCAACCCCTTGATGCGGATTGGCGACCAGATCGCCGAAATGTTCGAGGCGCACAATCTGTTGACGCCGCGGCAACGCAAGCAGAAGGCATTGCAGCTGCTGCACGAAGTTGGACTGCCCGAGCCCGAGCGTTCGGTGCGCGCCTATCCGCATCAGCTGTCCGGCGGCCAGCGCCAGCGCGCGATGATCGCGATGGCCCTGGCGCTCGAACCAACCATCCTGGTGGCGGACGAGCCGACCACCGCGCTCGACGTCACCACACAGGCGCAGATCCTCGAGCTGATCCGCGACTTGCAGCGCCGCCGCAACATGGCGGTCATGTTCATCACTCACGATTTCGGCGTCGTCTCCGATATCGCCGACCGCGTCGTCGTGCTCCAGCACGGCAAGGTGGTCGAACAGGGCGCGGCCGACGACGTGTTTTGGCGTCCGCAGCATCCTTACACCTGCGCGCTACTCGCGGCGGTGCCCTCGATGCAGCCGCCACCGCGGGCGCCACTTGCGGATCGCGCCAGGGCCGTCGAAGTCGTGGGCCTCGACAAGACCTATGTCAGCGGCGGCGGCTGGTTCCAGCCGGAACGCCGCGTCCAGGCCGCGAAGCAGGTCAATTTCGACATCCTGCAAGGCGAGACCGTCGGCCTGGTCGGCGAATCCGGCTCCGGCAAATCCTCTGTTGCCCGGCTGGTGATGCGGCTGATCGAGCCCGACCAGGGCACGGTGCGTCTCGGCGACACCGACTTCACCCGCATCGCCGGCAAGGCGCTGCGCCGGGAGCGCAGCCGCATTCAGATGATCTTTCAGGATCCGTTCGCCTCGCTCAACCCGCGCCGCAAGGTCGGCAACATCATCGCCGACGGGCCGATCGCCCACGGCACCGATCCGGCGGTTGCACGTCAGCGTGCCACCGAGTTGCTCGGCCTGGTCGGCCTCAATGCCAGCGCGATGGAACGCTATCCGCACGAATTCTCCGGTGGCCAGCGCCAGCGCATCGGCATTGCGCGCGCGCTTGCGCTCGAGCCGGAAATCATTGTCGCCGACGAAGCTGTCTCGGCGCTCGATGTCTCGGTGCAGGCACAGGTGCTGAACCTGCTGGAAGACCTCAAGGCTCGGCTTGGCCTGTCGATGCTGTTCATCACCCACGATCTGCGGGTGGCGGCGCAAATCTGCGACCGGATCGCGGTGATGCAGCGCGGCGCGATCGTCGAGCTGAAGCCGACCGCCGCCCTGTTCTCGGCCCCCGAACATCCCTACACCCGCGAGCTGCTCGCCGCGGTGCCCGGCAAGATTTCCTCTTCGCGTGCGGCCTGAGCGATGCGTTGCGTCCTGATCAGCAGCAGTCTCGATCTGCGCGACTATTTCGGTGCCGAATTGGCGCGCATTGCGCCACGCGTCGAGGTGGTCGATCACGCCGGCGGTGCCGCGGATGTCCGTCTCGCCTTGGCCTGGCATCCGCCCGACGACGCGTTCGAACGCTATCCCGATCTGCAGGCGGTATGCTCGATCGCTGCCGGCGTCGATAACATCGTGGCCTGCCCGAGCCTGCCACCCAGTGTCGACGTGGTGCGCGTGGTCGATCCCGGACAGGGGCAGATGATGTCGGGCTTCATCGCCTGGCATGCAATTGGGCATCAACGCGGCTTTGCCGCCTTCAGCGCCCAGCAGCGCGACCGGATCTGGCAACGCCGCGCGCAGCGGCGCGCAAAGGATGTTCCGGTCGGCATCCTCGGCAATGGCGAGATCGGACGGCGCGTCGCCGTCGACCTCGCACATCTCGGTTTCCCCGTGATGTCCTGGAGCCGGACCGCCAAGGCCATTTCATCGGCGAGCCGCAGCTTCCATGGGCCGGCCGGTCTTGCCATGATGGTTAGCGAGACCGAGGTGCTGGTCAATTTGCTGCCGCTGACGCCGGAGACGCGCAACATCCTCAATGGTGATCTGTTCGGCAGGATGCGCCGCGGCGGCTACCTGATCCAGGTTGGCCGCGGTGAACATCTGGTGGAGGCGGAACTGCTGGCGGCACTCGACAGCGGTCAGCTGGCCGGCGCGGCGCTCGACGTCTTCGCGACCGAACCGTTGCCCGCGGCGCATCCGTTCTGGCGCCACCCGCGGATCGCCATCACGCCGCATGACGCCAGCGACGTCAGCATCAGCGCCGTTGTGACCACGCTTGCCACGACGGCGGACGCGATCCGCGCCGGACGGCGTCCTCCGCATGCGATCGACCGCGCGCGCGGTTATTGATTGCGACACGGAGGAGGGTCAGATGCAGAACTCGCGTTGGTGCGCCGATGCCGCTCACCCGCTCGACGGGCTGCGCGCCGCCGGGCCGATTGCGGAGGCGCAGGCGCAGACGCTGGCCAGGGACTATTACGGCCTCGCGGCTGAGATCCGCCGGCTTGATAGCGAGCGGGACCAGAATTTCCGGCTGCGCACGCAGGACGAAGGCGAATACGTCCTCAAGATCGCCAATCCCACTGAGGATCGCGCCGTCACCAATCTGCAGACCGAAGCGCTGCGCCACATCGCGGACCGTGATCCGCTGCTGCCGATCCCACGCGTCATTCCCGCACAGGACGGCGCGGCCGAGCTCGAAATCGGCTTCGACGACGGCTCGATGAGGGTGGTGCGCCTGCTGTCGTTCCTTGCGGGGACACCCATGCATCAGGCGCCGCCGTCGGCGACGTTGCGCAGTGATGTCGGCCGCTGCGCGGCGCGGCTCGCCCTTGCGCTGCGCGACTTCGTTCATCCCGCTGCGGACCACAAATTGCTCTGGGACATCCAGCATGCCGCCGAGCTGCGGCCATTGCTCGGCGCGGTCCCGTCTGCCCAGCGCGAGCTGGTCGAACGCGTCCTCGATGATTTCGAAGCCGACGCCGTGCCTGTGCTGGCGCAGCTTCCAAAGCAACCTCTGCACAACGATCTCAATCCGCACAACATCCTCGTCGACACCACCTCGCAGGCCCGCGTCTGCGGGATCATCGATTTCGGCGACATGACCGCGACGGCCCGCATCAACGACCTGGCGATCGCAGCAGCCTATCAGGTGACCGACAGCGACGATCCGCTGGCGTCCGCGCTCGATCTGGTCGGGGCCTATCATGCGGTCTCGCCGCTCGAGGCGCGCGAGCGCGGCATCCTGTTCGACCTGATCGCGACCCGCATGGTCATGACGATCGTGATCAGCAATATCCGGGCCGCTCGCTATCCGGAGAACAGCGCGTATATTCTGCGCAACAACAAGCAGGCGTCGGCCCGGCTCGCCCGGATCGCGACGCTGACGCGAGCACAGGCCGCACAGCAGATCGAGCGTGCCTGCCAGGGGGAGTGATACAATGCCGGCCGAAGCCTCGACCCAGGAGCTGATCGCACGCCGAAACCGTTTGCTCGGGCCCGCCTACCGGCTGTTCTACGAGCAGCCGGTGCATGTGGTGCGTGGCGAAGATGTCTGGCTGTACGACGCCGCAGGCAACCGATATCTCGACGCCTACAACAACGTCGCCTGCGTCGGCCACTGCCATCCGCATGTCATCGAGGCCATCGCGCGGCAGGCCGCGGTGCTCAACACCCACACCCGCTATCTGCACGAGACCATCCTCGACTACGCCGAGCGGCTGCTCGCGACCTTTCCGGTCGACCTCGGCCAGGTGATGTTCACCTGCACCGGCAGCGAGGCCAACGATCTGGCGCTCCGCGTCGCCCGCACCTGCACCGGCGGGACCGGCGTCGTCGTCACCCGGACCGCCTATCACGGCGTCACCGGCGCGCTCGCCGACTTGTCGCCGTCGCTCGGCCTGCCCGAGCCGACCGCTCCCCATGTCCGGTTGGTGTCTGCGCCGCACTCCGCCGACGATGACACGGGCAAGATCTTTGCAAGCCACGTCCGTGCAGCATTCGAGGATATGGCACGCAGCGGCATTCGCCCGGCCGCCCTGCTGGTCGACACGATCTTCTCCAGCGACGGCGTATTCGCCGATCCGCCGGGCTTCCTGCGGCCGGCGGTGGATGCCGCGCGTGCGGCCGGCGCACTGTTCATCGCCGACGAGGTGCAGCCCGGTTTCGGCCGCTGTGGCGAGGGCATGTGGGGCTTTGCCCGCCACGGCGTGGTCCCCGACATGGTCACGATGGGCAAGCCGATGGGCAACGGCCATCCGATCGCGGCGATGGCGGCGCGACCGGACCTGCTCAAGGAATTCGGCGCGCGCTCACGCTATTTCAACACCTTTGGCGGCAATCCCGTGTCCGCCGCCGCCGGCATGGCCGTGCTCGACGTCATCGAGCGGCAACGCCTGGTCGAGAACGCCAGGCGCACCGGCACTTATTTGCGCGAGCGGCTCACCGCGCTGCGCGCGAGGCATGAGCTGGTGGCGGAGGTTCGGGGTGCCGGTCTCTTCATCGGTGTCGAGCTTCGCCGCGGCGCCTCGCCCGCCGCGGGTGAGACGACAAAACTGGTCAATGCAATGCGCAGACGGCATGTTCTGATCAGCGCGGCCGGTCCCGGCGCCAATGTGCTGAAGATTCGTCCGCCCCTGACATTCGGCATGGAGCACGGCGATCTACTGGTCGAGGCGCTCGATCAGGCGCTACAAGAAAATTCGATTAACTGACGATCTCGCGGATTGCTGGTCTTCGGCAGCAGCGGGCAATACCTTCATGCCGCCCTTCAGCCTTACCCCGCTGATACTGGTCGAAGCCGGCACTATCGGAGGGGACTTAGGACCAACATAGACCGAGCTACGCAATCCGACGCAGAGCTATGCCGCCTCCACGGGGCCTCAACGGAGGCGGACCTCCGAGTCCGGGAGAACCTCCTGCTGGCATCGGAGGCGCTCCCCCATCGACCGAGGCGGTGGGAATTGCGCAAACGCCGCGCCTGGTACCTGCGAAATCGCTGCGAACGTCGCAGCCAGCGTCATCGGTTTCTTTCGGGACATAGCGTTTCCTTTGCTAGAATTGCGGCTCAAGCGTCGGCGCTGACGCATCGCGTGCGCAACTTCGCCCGGGCTCGGGGATTTCGTGCACCGGAACATCGGCCCCATTCAGTTGATCGCCGCGATCAGGATGAATTCTAAACCACGCCACATACAGCGCCGGCAGAAACAGCAGCGTCAGCAGCGTGCCGACGATGATGCCGCCCATCATGGCAAACGCCATCGGGCCCCAGAAAATTTCCCGCGCGATTGGAATGAGCGCGAGACTCGCGGCGGCCGCGGTCAGCAGGATCGGCCGCATGCGGTGCTCGGTTGCTTCTACGACCGCAGCCCAGGCGGGCCTGCCTTCTTTCTTGAGGTCCTCGATCTGCACGATCAGGATCACGGAGTTCCGGACCAGGATGCCGATGAGGGCCAGCACGCCGAGGATAGCCACGAAGCCCAGCGGCGCGCCGCTTGGCAGCATGGCCATGACAACGCCGATCAGCGCGAGCGGGGCGACAGCGAACACGAGAAACAGGCGCGAAAAGCTCTGCAGCTGCACCATCAGCACGGTGGCCATGACGAACAGCATCAGCGGCACCACCGCGATGATCGGCCCCTGGCTCTTGGCACTCTCCTCCACCGAGCCGCCGATCTTCACCGAGTATCCCGCGGGCAGCTGCTTCGCAAACTCCGCCACCTCCGGCGCGAGCTGGTCGACGATCGTCTTCGGCTGAACGTTGCTGACGACGGCGGCTTTCAGAGTGATGGTCGGAATCCGCGCGCGGCGCCAGATCGTGGGCTGCTCCAGCTCATAGCGCAGATTGGCGACGGCGCCGAGCGGTACTGATTGGCCGCCGAGCCCTGTCAGTTGCAGGTCGCGCAGCGTGTCGATCGAGGCGCGCTCCGGCGCGGTCGCGCGTCCCGTGACATTGACGAGATAGATGCTGTCACGCACCTGCGTCACCTGCGAGCCCTGGAGGACCGAGTTCAGGGTGGTGGCGATGTCTTCCGAGGTCACGCCGAGCTGGCGCGCCTTGTCCTGGAGCACATCGACCTTGACGACGCGCGCCGGCTCCATCCAGTCGAACACCACGTTGCCGAGATCAGAACTGCTGCGGATGACGGCGGCAAGCTTCTGCGAGAGGTCGCGGACCTCAGCGATGTCAGGACCACTCAGGCGGTACTGCACCGGACGGCCCACGGGAGGACCGACCTCGAGCAGCTTGACGTAGGTGTCGGTGCCAGGGAACGTCTTCCTCAAATAATCCTCGAACCGCGACTTGAGCTTGTCGCGCGCGGCGATGCCGCCTTTGGTCACGATCACGTGCTGGCCGAACCAGGTGTTGGCGCTCTGCACGTCGAACGACAGCACGAAGCGCGGCGCGCCGGTGCCGACATAGGTGGACCAATGCTCGACGGAGTCATTGCCCCGCAACTGCTCGCGCTCGAAGCGCGCCATCTGGGTGTTGGTCTCGGTGATCGAGGCATTCTGCGGCAGGTTCCAATCGATCACGAGCTCGGCACGGTCCGACGAAGGAAAGAACTGCTGCTGCACGAACTGCAAGCCGAACAGGGCGAGCAGGAACGCGCCGGCCGTCACGGCGACAGTGCTCCAGCGGTGATGCATACAGAACAGCAGCAGGCGCGCGAACATCTGCGCGACACGCCCCTTCTGCTCGTGATGTCCCTTCATTTTCGCGGGCAGAATGGTGACGCCGAGCAACGGCGTGAACAAGACGGCCACGATCCAGGAGACGATCAGGGAAACCGCGATCACCACGAACAGGGTGAAGGTGAACTCGCCGGCATTGCTGCTGTTGAGCCCGATCGGGATGAAGCCGGCCACGGTGACCAGCGTTCCCGTCAGCATGGGAAATGCGGTCGACGTATAGACGTGGGTCGCCGCCTTCTCGAGGGGATCGCCGAGCTCGAGCCGCGCCACCATCATTTCGACCGCGATCATGGCGTCGTCGACCAAGAGGCCAAGCGCGATGATCAACGCCCCGAGCGAAATGCGCTGCAGCGAGATGCCGCAATAGGCCATCACGACGAAAGTGATCGCGAGCACGAGCGGAATGGCGATGGCGACGACGAGACCCGCCCGCATGCCCAGGCTCAGGAAGCTGATGCCAAGCACGATAATGACGGCCTCGAACAACGCCTCGGTGAAGCCGGAGACCGCATGTTCGACCACGACGGGCTGGTCGGCGACGAGGTGCACGCCAACGCCGATCGGCAGGTCGGCGATGATCCTGGTCATCTCCTTCTTCAGCGCCTCGCCGAACTGGAGCAGGTTGGCGCCGGACTTCATGCCGATCGCGAGCGCGATTGCCGGCTGACCGTTGTATCTGAACAGGGTTGATGGCGGATCCGCGTAGCCGCGCGTGATGGTCGCGACATCGGTCAACGGGAAGAAGCGATCGTTGATGCGCAGATTAACCGCCTTCAGGCTCGCCTCGGAGGTGAACTGGCCGTTGACGCGGACACTGATCCGCTCCGGCCCCTCCTGGAACACGCCGGAGGGCGCCACCGCGTTCTGGCCCTTCAGCGAATTCATGATGGCGTGAACGTCGAGGCCGAGGGCCGCGACCTTGCGGGTGGAGAATTCGAGGTAGATGACCTCGTCCTGCGCGCCGAGAATGTCGACCTTGCCGACATCGGGCACAGTCAGCACCTTGGCGCGGATGTCCTCGACCTGATCGCGAAGCTGCCGCTGGCTCAGGCCGTCGCTGGTGAAGGCATAGACATTGCCGAAGACGTCGCCGAAGCGGTCGTTGAAGCCGGGGCCGATCACCCCTTGCGGGAAATCGCCCTTGATGTCTGCGATCATGTTGCGGACGCGCACCCAGGTCGGCTTGACGTCTGCCGCCTTGGTCGAATCGCGCAAGTAGACGAAGACGGTGGTCTGGCCCGCGACCGTCACGCTCTTGGTGTAGTCGAGCGATTCCAGCTCCTCCAGCTTCTTTTCGATCCGGTCGGTGACCTGGCGCGTCATCTCCTCGGGCGAGGCGCCCGGCCACTGCGCCCCGATCACCATGGTCTTGATGGTGAAGTCAGGATCCTCCTGTCGTCCTAGCTGGAGATAGGCAAACAGGCCGGCCGCCATGAAGGCGATCATGAAATACCAGACGAGCGACCTGTGGCCGAGCGCCCAGTCGGAGAGGTTGAACGACTTCATGGCTCTTGATCCTGTTGGATGCGGACGTGCTGGCCCGGCTTGAGACTGTGAATTCCGGCGGTGACGACCCGAGTGCCTTCGGCAAGCCCGCCCGTGACACGGATGCCCGCCTGTTCGGCGACACCATCGATCTTCTGCAGCGAAACGGTGCCGGCGGACTGATCGACCACCCAGACGAAATCGGCGCCGTCCCGGGCGAGCACCGCGGATGCGGGCAGGCGCAAGACCTTGCTCTGGTCCTTCCCGAGCTTTGCCGTGACGGTCGCGCCAAGACGGAAGCTTTCGGGCGGGTTGTCGAGCGCAATCCGGACACGTCGCAGCCGCGTCACCGCATCGGCCTGCGGTGCGATTTCGCGGATGCTGCCCTCGACCTGAACCGCGGGAAGGAGCTGCAGGCTGACGGTGAACGGGAGACCGACTTCGAGCGGCGCAGGCAGGTCTTCCCCGATATCGACGACCGCCTCGCGAATGTCCGGCCGCGCGAGCGTCACTACGGTTTGACCGGGCGAGACCACCTGGCCGACTTCCGCGCCGACGGCGGTGACGACGCCCCCGAAGTCGGCCTTGATCTGGGCATAGCCGAGTTGCTCGATCGCCTTGGTCAGGTTCGTCTGCTCCTGCGCGACGCTTGCCTCGGCGCCGGCGCGTGCCTGCTCGGCATTGTCCAGCGTTTGCCTGGTGGTCGCATCGCTGGTGATGAGCGTGCGTTGCCGCTCCTCCGTGGCCTTGGCCGTCGCAAGCTGCGCCTCGGCCTTCGCAAGCTGAGCTTTGGCCGCGCGAACGGCGAGATCGAGTGCGGTGGTATCAATCGTCGCGATGATTTGTCCTTCGCTGACGATGTCGCCAACGTAGACCGGGCGCGAAGTCAGCCGTCCGAGCACGCGAAAACCAAGGTTGGTCTTGTAGCGCGGCTCGACGACGCCGACGGCAACCGTGCTGTCACCACTGTTCGGCTTGGCCACCATTGAGAGCACGGGGCGCACCGGCTCCGGCGCGTTCGTCTCCTGCTGACAGCCGGTGAGCAACGAAGCCGCCGCGAGCGTGCCAGCGATCATCATGACCTGTCGCTTCATGACTGACCTCCCTCCTCAGTGACCGCCTGGCCGACGCTCAGAAGCTTGCCGCCGTCGACGACGACGCGCTCGCCGGGCTCGAGGCCTGCCTTGATCAGCACCTGACCGGCTTCATAAGCGCCGACCGTGACGGGCTTCAGCGACGCTGTCTGCGTTTTCGGATCGACGGTCCAGACGGCAGGCTTCCTGCCCGCAGCCATCAGCGCGCTCCAGGGCAAGGTGATGTCCTTCTGAGCTTTCGTCTTGACAGTTCCGGCGACGGAGCTGCCCAGCGTCATCGCGCCCGGCGGATTTTCGATGGACACCTTGACGCGGATCGTGGAGCTCTTCGCGTCGATCGCCGGTGAGATCTCTCTCACCTCACCCGTCGCAGTCACGCCGGGATGGGAGACCAGCGCCAGCGTGACGCGGCGGCTGTCGGCCTCGCCAAGAAATACGGATTCATAGACCTCAAAGACGGCATCCCGCTCCCCATCTTGGGCAAGCGAGAACACAGGTTGGGCAGCCGGAACGATCTGGCCGACCTCGAGGTTTCGAGCGGTAATGACACCGTCGGCTTCAGCGCGCAGGACGGTATATCCGAGCGCATCCTTGGAGGTGCCCAGTTGGGCCTTGGCGGCTTCCAGCATGCCCTCCGCGGTTCGCAGACCTTCCCGGGCCTGGTCGTACACCGTCCGGGTGGTGAAGCCGCTTGCGATGAGCGCTTTCTGACGTTCGAACGTAGCCTTCGCCACGCGCAGCTGGGCTTCGGCCGAGGCCACTGCCGCGGTCGCGGCATCGACGTCGGCTTGTTGCTCCGCCGGATCGAGACGGGCGAGAACGTCGCCTTTGTTGACGTGAGCACCGACGTCCACGGTGCGGGCAACCACGCGTCCGTTGACGCGGAAAGATAGATCGGCACGGAAGCGCGCCTGGATTTCCCCGGTCAGCGTGAGGGAGGCTTGCCGGTCGCGCGGCTGCACGATCGTGGTCCGGACCAGCGTGGCGCGCGTGGCCGTCTGCGCCGCGCGGTCGTTGCAGCCGCTCAGCGCGACGCCGGCAAGCACGGCGGCCGCGACGAGGGCCTTGGCCGCAGGGAGCGTCCGAAGCGGATCGGTCGGATTGGAAGATTGGGTTGTCATGACGCGTCCGTAGGATGGGAAGGCGACAGCAGCACGCCAAGGACATCGGCGGACTGACAGGGCACGACCAGGTCGCGGTCGTGCTGGCACAGCAATCCCGCAAAGGGGTCAATCGCAGCGGTAGGCCCGCATTGATCGGCCGCTGCGCTGGCGTTGAACGCCGCTTTGTCTGGAGCGGCAGTTCTCGTGCGGCGCGGAATCCTCATCTGGCGCGTCGCGATTGACCGGTTTGGACCCTGTTCGCGCTCGCTGAGCGGAAACGAGAGGACAATCGAGGTGAATTCGGCGCCGAAGCCCTGCTCGATCCGGCCGCCGAGCGCCCTGGCGAGATCTCTCGCTGTTCGCAATTCGCGGTCAGAGACGTCGCGCGCTGGGCGCGAGCCGTTGTCCAGGACGACGCAATTCACCAGGGTGCCGACGCGCGTCAGCTTGACCTTGATCTGCCCGGCCCGCGCATCGAAGCAGGCGTGCTGTGCCGCGTGCATCACGAGTTCATGGACGATCAGCCCCAGGTGCCAGCAGCGCTCCGGCTGAAGCGCGAGACAGTGGGTCGCTAAGGCCAGTTGAATGTTCATCCGGTCCAGCAGCGCCCGGCGCATGCCACGTCCCAGTTTGCCAATGTAGGTGGCGGCGTGAATCAGCGTATCTCCCGCAGGCATCGCCAGAGCGCGATGCACGTCGGCATAACCGTGCAGCAGTTCCACGACATCGCTGAGTGCGCTTTTGGCTTCCTTCCCCTCAACCCGTATGGCGGCGGCGGAGACAAGATCGATGGCGAAGGCAACCCCGTTGGTGACCCTGTGGTGCAGTTCGCGCAACAGAACGCGCTCCGGCAAGCCGGACGGGTCTGGGCTCAAGACAGTCACGACACTCTCCTCATTTCGCTCGGACGATTGGGCTCGAACGCCCCACTCTGCGAGCCTGATCGCCGCAGGAGCATTGCCAGGCCCGCAAGCCGCTTTAATAAACTATACCGTATATTTTCTTTTTATTGCCTTTCTTCGCGGCCCGTGTCAAGTGGGAAAGCGACGCGCACAGACTCGTGATTTTGGAGGTTCGAGAATGAAGAAGACGAAGCGAGGCAGACCGCCCAAGGATCTTGCCGGCGACGCGCCGGCGCGAATTCTCGATGCAGCCCAGCAACTGTTTCTCGAAAAAGGCTTCCGCAGCGCAAGCATCGACGACATTTCCGAACTTGCTCCCGCGAGCAAGCCGACCATCTATGCTCATTTCCCCGGCAAAGAAGCACTGTTTGCGGCCGTGGTGGCTCGCAGCATCGACGGGCTGACGGATTTTGAAGGCTTCTCGCCCGAAGGCCGCACCATCGAGGACAAGTTGATGAGCCTTGGAACAGCCCTTATCGACAGGGTTATCGAGGAGTCGCTCGGCATGGTGCGCGCGACGATCGCCGAATCTCAGCGGTTTCCCGAACTAAGCCGCAACGTCCACGACGCCGCGCGCGATCGCGCCCTCGCTGCGGTGTCGCAGTTGCTGGATAACGCCACGCAGAAGCTCGCCCGTTCACCAAGGGGACCGTTCAGCGCCAAACGAAGCCGCGCCACGGCGCAGATCTTCCTCGACCTGATCCTGCTGCCGATGCTGTTTCGCTCCCTCATCGGCGAAACGCCGAAAGACCTGAAGAAGGAGCTTCCCGGGTTCGTGCGCGAACGGGTCGGCTTCTTCCTGGCGGCGTGCGAGTCGGATTGGTAGCACTAGTTGCAGGCTTGCCGTCTGATCGCGGGGCGCCGGAGCCGATCCGTCAGCGGCCTACCGTCAGTTCCAGCTGCGATGCCATATCGAGCGCTTGCACCGACGGCGTGCGGCGCAACGCACCCGTACAGAAACTCAACATTTCCTCGAAGCTTGGCCGAAGCCTCGTCACACCGGTCCGCGAGGGATTGAGGTAGATGTCCATGGCTTCCAGAAGGCAGCAGGTTAATACCATCGGACTGCCGCTCCGCAATTCCCCATTGTCTTGCCCGGTGCCGATAACTGGTCGGACCAGCCCTCTGATCTGGTCTTGGTAGACGAGGACGACGGACCAATTCTGCCGAAAGGCCAACGCCACAAGGTCCTGCAGTCTCCGGTCCTTTGCAGGTCGACCTTCGTTACATTCGGCAATCGCTTTCAGGATTGTGGTCAGGCGCCGCAGCGCCGACCCGCCGCTGCGCCCCGCCTCGGCTGCCGCGCTCAGGATGTCGTCGAGCACTTCTCCTACGACGGCCTCCTCGATCGCCCGCTTTGAGTGAAAGAAGCGATAGACGTTGGCTGAGGACATCGACAAGCTCCGCGCGATGTCGGCCACGGTGGTCTTGTTGTGACCGATCTGACAATAGAGAGCATTGGCTGCCTGCACGATTCTGCGGCGCCCGTCCGCATTCCTGGTCCGGTCGTCAATCTGCTGGCGCATCATGTTTCTTACCGCGTCGGAGGGTTCATCAGTTCGCAGCGGCAGGCCTCGCCGAAATCGCGCAATGGGTCTATTTCCTCAATGAAGTTTGGCAGATCGACAAACGTGCGATTTGGCGACAGGTAGGTTTCGATGATCAGACGCCCGGTGCGCTCGGCGGCCTGAACGACCTCGTTGCTCGAGAGAATCCGCATTCGTCCCACCAGCGTATAGAGACTCACGAGCTGCGGAATTTCTGCCTGATCATTGATCAGGGCCTCGGCGTAGAGCCGTGATGCCTCCTCGATGAAGCTGCGATACAGCCGCTCACGCTTCGAGAACGAGCGGGCGTGATGACGCTCACGCGATCTCCGTCGTCGGCTGAACCATCCACTCACGATGGTCGAGACCGATCCGAAGGCAGAGCCGCCGAAGGCGGCTAAAGCCGGTATGTACATGGTACTCATGATGTCGCTCCTGTTTCCAAAAAGTTTGATGCAATCAACGCGGATCTGATTTCGCCCATGCGAAGCTGCTTCTATTTGGCCCTGTCTGATCCGGTGCTCGCCTGCTCGAACAGTGTTTTGCACGCTTCGCTTAGATCCGACTTTCTGAGCCGCAGACACGCTTCTACTCCCGACGGATCGGGAATGTAGACACTGCACAGACGGAAGGCGTCGGGCGCACAGGCGGCCCTTTGCTCCGGAGTGCCGCGGTTCTCCTGGGCGGACGCGGCTGCGCTCGCAGCCGCGGCCCCTGCGCCGATGAACAGCGCCAGCGTCAATCTCATCATGTCGAATCCTTTCACCGCCTGAAGCTTCTGGTTCGCCGGAGCGGAGCCTCGCTTGCCGTAACGCGCTTGTGAGGCCCTTGCCTTGACATCAACCGTGAAGCATGGTTTATATGAAATATACGGTATAGTTTATTAATGAGGCCGAAAATGTCAACTCTTCTGTTCGCAGGGATGCGCGAAAACCCCTTACCAGGGCTCGCCGCGGCGTCGCTGAACGTTGTCCTCGCTTTGTGTCTCGTGGCCCTGAGCCTGGTGCTTGGCATCACGATCTCGATGGTCGCCTGGGTCCATACCCTCGGCGCCCGTCGGCTCGGTACCGTCAGGCTCCGCCAGGAACGGAGGACATCCGCATGACCCCGGCTCTGCTGATCGCCCGGAACAGCATCATTTACTGGGTCAATGTCTGGCTTGCGCCGCTTGAATGCATGTTCGACATGATCGAGTCCGAATTGGCGCGCAGAGGCGTTGCGCCCGACGAAATCGACTATGTCCCGCACACGGCGTGAGACAACGTCCGGGGACCTCGCGTGCTGAACTTCCCCGAAATCTCGAAACTGCAAACGGCATCGCGCCTTTTTGGAGTATCTGACAATGAGACCGACTCGTTCCGCTGCCAGGAGACCCTTGCCGTGAACCGACGATCCCTCGAGTTCACGCGCGCGAGCCGTTCGGCTGATCACGGCCTTCCCTTGCGCGGCTATTTTCTCACGGTCGGCAGCGTACTGGCGTACTTGCTTATGGCGACCGGCTGGGTGCTGCCGGCGCAGCTGCCGAACCGCTTTGCAGAACCGGATCCTGTACGGCCTTCAATTCGTATCCACTCCGGCCTCAAGGGACCGGAGCGCGTCGTGATCGATACCAATCAGCGCCTGCCGGCATCCGCTGACAAGGAGATCGCCGCAGCCACGTCGCGGCCGGACCATGCACCCGACGCGAGCACGGGCTCGGATGCGCCAACCGATGAAGACGAGGTTTCTCCCGTGACGTTGCCCCCAGGGGTGCGCAACAGTCTTGCACAGTCGGCGGTCGAGGACATCTCCCGAAATTTTATTGCATTGGCTTCGCCGGAGATAACCCACAAGCTTTCTCACCTCTCTGCTGAGAAACGACATCGAGCCGCGCGGCGCGCGACACCGCATGGCCGTTGCGACTCGGCACCCCACAGCTCTTGCAGCGATACGTTCGCTCTCACTCGCCTTTGGTAGGCGATCGACAATTTAAACGAGGTTCACCAATGTCGAAGAAGCATTTGTTTGCCCTGATTGTATGGTCCGCCGCGCTCACGGCGACCGGCGCCGTTGCCGACGTGGCACAAAATCCTGCGGACGCGGACAGGCCGAGCGCGGCGGCGCAAAGCGAAGCCGAGGACGCTGCGATCCGGCGCGTGCTCACCGAATTCCGCACCATACGAGTCCCGCTCAGCCGGGCAATGGAGATCGCCGAGCGCCTGCATGACGGCTCGAAGACTGCCGACATCAGCTTTGAACTCGCCAACCCGCCCGTCTACCGCGTTCGCACCATGAGAAATGGAAACGTGTGGGAGAACGCCATCGATGCAAATACCGGAAGCGTCACGGGCAAGGAGCTGGCGTCTTCCCTGAAGGAACTCGATCGGGACGATCTCGCCAAGATGACTGCCTTGAAATGGAGCAAGCAGGAAATGTCGGATGCGGTGCAGGTCGCCGAGAGAGCTGCGGCCGGCAGTGCGCTCGCCGGAGGTCTCGTGAGACAAGAAGGCAAACTGAATTTCGTGGTCGTCGTCGCCTCCGGGGACCATTTGAAAGAAGTGATGCTCGAGCCGCCCAAAGTCGGAAAGCAGAGCGCAAGCCAGCGCTGAAACATGTGTTCACATCGCAAAAACTCAAGAGCAACCGCACCATGAACTTCCAGCCTCGATCCGAGCTCTTTTCCGCGCAACGACGGCTTCCGTTTGATTGCATCGCGCTGCTGTTGCAAGGCGGCGGCGCGCTCGGCGCCTATCAGGCGGGCGTGTACGAAGCCTTGGCCGAAGCCAGCATTCATCCCGATTGGGTCGCCGGCATTTCGATCGGAGCCATCAACGCCGCCATCATCGCGGGCAACCCGCCTGAGTCCCGTGTCGAGCGCCTGCGCGACTTCTGGACCCAGGTCACTTCAACGGCGCCATGGGACTTATCCGGAACACCTTTCCTTGATTGGGCGAAGAGCGACAACACGCGCAACCTCATCAATCAAGTGAGCGCCGGCCTGGCGGCGACGTGCGGCGCAACCGGATTTTTCTCCGCCCGTCCCATCCCGCCCTGGCTGCAGCTCGGCGGAGCCAACGATGCAACCAGCATTTATGACACGCGCGCGCTCAAGACCACGCTGGAGCGCCTGGTCGACTTCGATCGTCTCAATGCCGGAACGACGCGCTTCAGCGCGGGCGCGGTCAACGTGCGAACCGGGAATTTCGTCTATTTCGACAACACCATCCATACGATCCGGCCCGAGCATATCATGGCGAGCGGCGCGCTGCCGCCGGGCTTCCCGGCCGTGGAAATCGAGGGGGAGCACTATTGGGACGGCGGTCTCGTCTCCAATACGCCGCTGCAATGGGTGATCGAATCAGATGCCCCGCAGGACATGCTTGCGTTCCAGGTCGACCTCTGGAGCGCACGCGGTCAACTTCCACGCAACATGGCTGAGGTCGTCACGCGGCACAAGGAGATCCAGTATTCCAGCCGCACCCGCGCCAGTACCGACCAATTCAAGCGCGTGCAGCGCCTGCGGCGGGCACTCACGGATCTGCTTGGCCGACTGCCTGACGATCTCAGCCAGCACGAGAACGTAAAAATCCTCAGCACGGCAGTGTCGCGCAACGTCTACAACATCGTCCATCTGATCTATCGCGCTCGCAATCACGAGGGGCATTCCAAGGATTACGAGTTCTCGCGCCTTTCGATGCAGGACCACTGGCAGGCTGGCTACCACGACGCGCTGCGCACACTGCGCCATCCCGAGGTGCTCGCGCGGCCTTCGAGCCCCGACGGGGTCTTCACGTTTGATCTCGAACAAGACGGCCGCGAGTAGGCCCACCCCCAACCGCCTGGAGAGCACAAATGCGCGAGATTGACGTGAAACAACGAGCCTTTGCGATGCCGCTGACCAACCCGGCCTATCCGCCCGGGCCGTACCGGTTCGTCGATCGCGAATACCTGATCATCACCTATCGCACCGATCCGGCCAAGCTCCAGGCCGTGGTCCCGGAGCCGCTTGAGGTCGACGTGCGAGAAGCTCTGGTCAAATATGAATTCATTCGCATGCCGGACTCGAACGGCTTTGGCGATTACACGGAAAGCGGACAGGTCATCCCCGTCTCCTTCCGCGGACGCAAGGGCGGCTATACGCATTGCATGTTCCTCAACGACGAAGGCCCCATTGCGGGCGGGCGCGAGCTATGGGGCTTTCCGAAGAAGCTCGCCCAGCCGACATTGCGGACCGAGATCGACACATTGATCGGCACGCTGGATTACGGCCCGCTCCGGGTTGCGACCGGGACGATGGGCTACAAGCACCGCGCGGCCGACCCGTCGAAAATCAAGGCGGCTCTGAACGAGCCCAACTTCCTGCTCAAGATCATCCCGCACGTCGACGGCAGTCCCCGCATCTGTGAGCTCGTCGAATACCATCTTGAGGACATCGTGCTGAAGGGTGCCTGGACCGGACCCGCAGCCCTCGCCTTGACACCGCATGCCTTGGCCCCCGTTGCCGACCTGCCGGTCCTGGAGATCGTCTCTGCCGTCCACATCCGCGCCGACCTTACGCTCGGCCTCGGGACAGTGCTGCACGATTATCTGCAACGGCCGGCTCGCGGCTCGATCCGAGCTGGTGAGAAAGCCCTGGTCTTGTAGATCCAACTGGGCGTCGCGATCTCCGGCCAGCACCCATCGCATTCGCATTTGTAAGAAGAAAATGTACGAGATGGGAATTCTCAACGGAAGGACAGCTGTCGTCACCGGCTCGACCAGCGGCATTGGCCGATGGGTGGGGGCTGGACCGTCGCCTAGCCAGCCCAATTGACGGCCCCGCGGATGTCGGCGCCGAGTTGAGCGCCCAATTGGTCCGACCCGTCACCGATCTCTGGGAGCGGCGCAATGGCTATGCTCTCTGCACGCGCCAGGGCCTGGACCTGATCACGGATCATCTGCGCGCCATGGGCCCCGGACTGGCTGATGCGCTTGCCGGCAAGCTGCGCATCGGCATTCATCGCGACGTCGAGGTGACGGATGCGCCGAGCGCACCAAGGCCTGTAGTGAGCCAGGCTTTCTGCTCAGCGTTGCCCGTCGCGTACGGCAGTGCGCCGCAGCAGCACTGGTCAGCATTCGCGCAGTTGGTACTCGATGCCGCCTATGAGGCAACGATGCTTGAGGCAGTGATCAACTGCCGGCGCGGGGCATCGAACATTCTGTTGCTCACTTCACTTGGCGGCGGGGCGTTCGGCAACGCGCCCGTGTGGATTCACAGTGCCATCAGGCGCGCTGTGATGAAGGTCCAGCGCTTCGATCTGGATGTGCGGCTGATAAGCTATGGACGGCCATCGGTTCAGACACGCGAGCTGGTGAAGGAACTGGCTTGGTGTGTTGGAGTGTACCTGGGATCGCCTCGACCAAGTGGTAGAGAGGGATGGATTCGCGGTAAACGCGAAATTGTGTATCAATTACTTACGAAATTCACTCTCGCTCCCGTTCGAGACTAGAGCGATCTAGCCTGGACGACGATTTCGTGCCGGCTACCAGTCAGTCGAACCAACGTCGTCGCTCGACCTTGGCAGAGCAAAACGATCTTGTCTCGAACGTTGATCTTGTTGGCTTAAGCAGCGACCTACGGTTTAGGAAACCGCTTTCGAACCATTGATATCAAGGCGCTAGGGCCGCCGTGTTGCAAATGTGTTGCGTGCACATCGGCAACAGGCGAGACGAACACCAGATTCGTAGTCTGGGCGGGTACATCGAAAGCGTTGAGGTTTGCTACCGTAAGTGGCCGTACGCTCATCTCGAGGCCCGAAAACGAAGACGTTTTTCAGGGGACACCGTTACCGGGAAAGCATAGGTCCATGTCGCCACTTTCATCTCTCGTCCGCGTCAACTGCCTCTGCCGGACCACATCACCGGCCGCGCAACCACAAGCGCTGCGAGTGCCGCTGGCAGCGACCAAGCCCATTCGCCCATCGTGGAAATCGCCATAGCGGCAATGATGCATCCCAACAGAAAGCCAAACAGAAGATACAGCGATCGTCTCAATCGACCGTCGTCGGCACTCATCAGCGGGTGGCCGAGCGATATCGCGTCCATGATCGAAAGAACGGTATTCGTAAGATTGCCGGTCATGACGGCCGTAGAGATTGCTTTGGGCAACGCCAGGCGGAGCAGTGCGTACTGACACGCCATGGCGGTGACTGCTATGAGGCCGGCGATAAGGGCAAGCATCCCGTGGGGATTGCTCGAGGGTTTGGCAGAGACGCAGAATACCAGCACCGCCGCAAGCAGCAGGGATTGCAAGACCAGCAGCAGCCGTACAAGGGAGGATCCCCTTCGCCTGGAGAATTCCGCAATGAGCCAAACCAGCGCCAGGGCGATCATGAAGACCGGGATCGCCAGCAATTGAGCCAGATTCACATGGCCTCCGCGCACCACTAGCGCGCTCGCGACCACGAGGTTGCCGGTGATGTGCGCCGTGAAGATATTGCCCAGCATGAAGAACCCGGTCAGATCGACCATGCCTGCGATGACGCTGAGCACCGGCGGCAATTGCTCCTCCATCCGGAGCAAGACGGCCTGTTCATCGGACGGCGCGATCGAATTACTCGCTACCTCCGAGTTTCGCGCGTATATGAGCATCTTCAACTCCTTCGAGCGCGCCAGTCCCCAAAACGGTCGATCGCCATTTTCGGCACGATCAAGCCGAGACTCATGGCCAGTATGACCGCGACCGCCGTGACACCGTCGGCGATTGTGGCGCCGACAAGCTCCGATGTCGCTTGCGCCGTGTCGGCGATCTGCATCAGCCCGCTCATCATCCTGAAGACGTAGACGCCAGGTATCATCGAGACCACGGAAGCGAAGCCGATGGCCGCGAACGGCAAGTGGTAACGACGCGATACCGGCGTGAGCAGCAAGCCCACGACGACGCAAGCCACCAGAGCCCCGGTTGCCGCGCCGGCCCCAAGGTCGGTCATGGCAACCCAGCGCGACGCATGCGCCAGCATGCCGACCGCGACGGGCCATGGCAGCATGCGCGGAGGTGTCGAGAAGAAGACGCTGTAACAAGCCACCGCCACCCCGGCCGCGATGACGTCGAGCCAGAGCGGCACCCCTTGACCGGGCGGATCGATGGGCAGCGATGCGCCCGTCAGCACGAGGCCCAAGAGCAATCCGGTCGAGATCGCGACCACGATGAGGCCGGCATATATCAGGCGTGCGCTCCCCAGATGAATCCGCCCGGCGACCAGGTCGAGCGTGCCGTTGAGAATGTGCGGCCCCGGAACCAGCACCATGCAGGGGCACACTACGACGAGCCGCAACGCGGTGCTCAACTGATAGCGGATTGCAAGCCCGCCGATCAGACCAGCAAGCAGCGCGGCGCAGAACGGCTGAAGGAGGATATTTGTGCTCACTCGGGCAATGGCTCGGCGAAGGAATGCGCCGGCACCGGAGCTCAGGAAGATCAATAGCGCGGTTAGTTCGTGCTGGATGCCGAAGATGATCGCGAGCGCGACTGCGCCAGCGGCTGCGGCCAGAGCGAAAAGCCAGGCGGGCGCGGGCGGCGCCTTGGCGACGGCCTCGATCCGTTTGCTCGCTTGCTCCGGCAAAAGCCGGCCTGTCTCGATGTCGGCGACCGTCTGCATCGTGGAAATGACGCGATCCATATCAACCCCGACCGGATCCGCCTCGACGGAGGTGATCTGCGGCGCCCCGTCGTTCTCCGAACTCAATTGGAGTTCGCCCCAACGTGGTAGCAGTTCCGCTTTCAGACCGAGCTTGCTGGTGAGCCGTCGGATAGCGGCGACGATCTGATCGGTTGCCTGGCCGTTCACGAAGAGAACTCTCGCGAAGGCAAGGCTCAGTTCGGAACGCTCTTCGGTCATGGCCCCAGCTCCAGAGGGCTGGCATACGGGACCGCGAGGGCCGAGGTCGAGACCCGGCCCTCGCAGCAGAACAGGCGTTTACGCGGCCGTGGAGGTCGCGGCGCTGGCTACATAGGGCTCAACCATCTTGGCCGGATCCACGACGCGGTTGAACTCGTCCTCGCTGACGAAACCGAGCTCGAGCGCGGCTTCCTTGAGCGTGAGATCGTTGTCCATCGCGTAGTGCGCAATCTTCGAGGCCTTGTCGTAGCCGATCACGGGTGACAGCGCCGTTACCAGCATCAAAGAGCGGTCGACATACTCGTTGATCCTCTTCAGGTTTGGCTTGGTCCCTTCCACCAGGAACTTGCGGAAATTGACGCAGCCGTCGCTCAGGATCGTGATCGAATGCGTGATGTTGAAGATCATCAGCGGCTTGTAGACGTTCATTTCGAGGTAACCGCCCGCCCCACCGAATCCGACCGCCACATCGTTGGCCATCACCTGGACGGAGATCATGGTCAGCGCCTCGCACTGGGTGGGATTGACCTTGCCAGGCATGATCGAGGAGCCCGGCTCATTTTCCGGTATCGACAGCTCGGCGAAGCCCGCGCGAGGCCCGCAGGACATCAGCCGAATATCGTTGGCAATCTTGTAGAGCGAGACCGCAAGCGTGCGCATCGTACCCGACAATTGCACCAGCGCGTCGTGAGCGCCTTGGACGGTGAATTTGTTCGGCGCGGTCACGAATGGCAGGCCGGTGAGCTTGGCGATTTCGGCCGCGGCCGCTTCGGCGAAGCCCGGCGCCGAGTTGATGCCGGTGCCGACCGCAGTGCCGCCGAGCGCCAGCCGATAGACGCCCTGCAGCGCCGCTTCTATCCGTTCCAGGTCGTCCGACAGCATGCCGGCGTAGCCCGACCATTCCTGGCCCAGCGTCAGCGGGGTCGCGTCCTGCATATGCGTGCGGCCGATCTTGACGATGTTGTCCCATTCTTTCGATTTGGCGGCGATGGCATCGCGCAATTCCCTTACCGCCGGAATCAACCGTTGTTTGACGTTCACCCCGGCCGCGATGTTCATCGTCGAGGGAAACGAGTCATTCGACGATTGTGCCATATTCACGTGATCGTTGGGATGAACCGGCCTATGGCTGCCGAGGGCCGTGCCGGCCAACTGGCTGCAGCGGTTCGAAATCACCTCGTTGACGTTCATGTTGAATTGCGTACCGCTGCCCGTCATCCACACATGCAGCGGGAACATGTCATGGTGCTGACCGGCCAGGATTTCGTCGCAGGTCTGGACGATCAGTTTATATCGCGTATCGTCCAGCCGCCCGCTCGCAAGGTTTGCCGCCGCCGCGCCCTTCTTCAGGATCGCGTATCCCGTGATCATTTCGCGGGGTATCAGATCGGTACCGATGCTGAAATGCTCGAGAGAGCGCTGGGTTTGCGCTCCCCACAGTTTGTCTGCAGCCACCTCGACCACGCCGAGGCTGTCACTTTCCTTGCGAGAATCGGTCATGTGCGCTCCTTGCTTCTGATTTGCTACAGATGTAGAGGGCCAATTGACTGCCCATCAGGTCCACCGATGTCCATGACCGGTCGGCGAAGGCTTGCGAACTTCCTGCGTCAGTTTTCGTGTCCGATCCCGCCCTTGATCAGACGGTGTTCTATCGAGACGCTGGGCTTAAGGTGCGACGCGCCGTTCAAGGATCAATTCGGACAGGGTTGCCCGGCGGCTCCCCACAGGGCCATGTCTTTGACGTGATCCTCGAAGGTGCCCGGAGGCGTCGTGCGGCCTGCTCCGGGCTCCCACCCCCGAGGGATGAAGCCGCTCAACGACGCATCGTGCCGTAGGTGATTCAGGAGGCCGACTGCGTCGCGTCCGCCGTTACGTTTGGGATCCTTCAGCTGCGCGCAGATTTCGGCGCCGCTCTTGCCGAACCAGATGAAGTCGACCGGAGCAAGCTGCCAATCGATGCCAGCGCGCGGCGGTTCCGGTGCCGGATCGTTCGCCTGTGTGGACGTCATGTGACAGGTCGAGCAGCGGATCGCCTCGGCCCCGATGCGACTCTCTCCGCCATGAATGTTCATGCCATGCACCCGAGGCTTGGTTTCGCCCGCCGGCGTCCATATCGGGATCGCCTTGGCGTCGACGTGGCAGTTGGCGCAGCGTGGATGCGTCACGACGGCCTCAATCCGCTTCCAGGCCTCCAACCCCTCGGCGTGGCTGACGCTGCCCGGCGGCAGCGCGTCCTTGGCGGCCTCGTCCTTGGCCGCGACGATCCCCGCAAAGGTCGCAATCGACGAAGCCGCGATCACCGCCGCGATCAAAGAACTCTTCATGGATCGGCCCTCACACGAAATCGATGAACTTGTTGAAGGGCATTTCGCGGATCCGCATTCCAGTCGCCGCGAAGATCGCGTTGGCGAGCGCGGGCGCGGCGGGCGGAACGGGCGGCTCGCCGACGCCTCTCACTTTGGGATCATTCTCGAGTCCGCGAACTTCGATGACCGGACATTGATAGATCCGCATAGCTTCGTGGTGGTTGTAGTTGGTCTGCTGCACCGCGCCCTTTGCGTAAGTGAGTTCGCAATTGATGGCGTGGCCGAGCCCCCAGACCACACCTCCCTGTACCTGGTTCTCGAAATTGATTGGATCGACGACCTTACCTACGTCGACCGCGACCCAGACCTTGTCGATCCTAACGCCTTTGTCCGTCATCGTGACTTCGACGACTTCGGCCGTCGGCGTGCCGAACGCCTCCACGAACGCGACGCCCCGTCCTTTGCCGTTGCCGAGCGGTCCCTTCCAGTCCGAGATCTCCGCGAGCGTCTCCAGCAACTTGCGGTAGGTCGGAACCGCGCACATCTCGATGCGCGCCTTCAATGGATCGAGACCGGCCGCATGGATCAGTTCGTCGATGAAGCTTTCGGTGAAGAAGCCGGCAGTCGAGGCTCCGACGGACCGCCACGTGGTGCACGGCGATAGCCCTTTCGCCTCATAGGTTGTGGCCCGAAAGTTCGGGATGTCGTAGTAGACGTTCCACAGGCCGGAGGCCAATTGAGCATCGGGTTCCTTCGAGGGTATGCCCGAACGCTCGAGCAGCTCCTTCAACGGAGCCGTCGAAGCCAATTGCAGGTCGGCCGCGACGATCTTCCCCTTGTCGACGCTCCCCTTATGTCGGGCGATCGCAATCTGTCGCGGAATATCCTGGAGAAAATCCTCCTCGCGCGAAAACACGAGCTTGATCGGCGTCCCGCGCATTTGGTTTGCGATTTCGGCCAGGACACGCACGTTCTCGTATTCGAGACGGTGCCCGAAACTTCCGCCGGTCCATTGATTGTGAAAGGTCACCTGTTCCGGCTTGAGGTCGATCGCCGCCGCCGCAATGGACTGCACGAATTGAGGGCTCTGATGGCCGACCCAGATTTCCATCCCGGCTTCGGATACAATGCCGATCCCGTTGAGCGGCTCCAGAGGCTGATGTGCCACATAAGGCGCGCGGTACTCGGCCTCGATCAGCCTGCCACTCTTCAACCCGGCGTCGACATCGCCGATTTTCCGCCACTCCTTGCCCAGGAATTCAGGCTTGAACGACGCTTCCAGAATCTTCCAATGGTCGGCTTGTTCCGCGGGATAGGTCGATGGCGCCCACTCGCAATCGATCGCTTCGACCGCCTTCATTGCGTACCAGCTATTCGTGGCGATCACCGCAACGCCATTTTTTACTTCGAGGATCCTTTTGACCCCGGGCATCGACCGCGCCTTGCTTGCGTCGTACGATTTCAGGGGCTGACCCTTGTTGGGGTTCAGCTTGACCGAGGCGTACATCATGCCGTCCATCTTCAGATCGATGCCGAACTTCAGCTCCCCCATGACCTTCGATCGAACATCGAGGCGCGTCATGGGCTTTCCCAGCATTCGCCATTTGGACGGATCGCGCAGCTTGACATCGAGCACCGGCGGAATCTTCGCGGCTTCCGCCGAGAGTTCGACATAGGGAATTTTGGTTCCGTCGGGCAGGATCACATGACCGGATTGGGTACGAATGTCAGCTACGGGGACGCCTGAACGTTTGGCCGCCGCGACCTTCAGTGTCTCGCGCGCGACCGCGCCAGCAATGCGCAACTTTTTGTACGTGTCCGGCACCGCGCTTGACCCGCCCGTCTGCTGCAGGCCGGACTTTCTAAGAGATTCGAGCTCGGCGGCGCGTGCTGCTTCGGCGGCCGGGCTTTGGTCCGCGGCAAGGAACGGCACAAAGTCATCCGCGAAGCCGCTATTAAAGTAGGCGGGACTGGGCCCTGCGAATCGAATTTCGAATTGGCCGGGATCGAGGTCCATCTCTTCGGCAATCATGATCGGCTGCACCGAACCGACGCCCTGACCGATGTCGACGTGTTGAGCGATGAGCGTTATTTTTTCAGGGCTGATCTCGACCCAGGGATTGAAGCTTACGGAGTTAGGCCCGAGGCCGGCGGCCAATGGATTGCCATTGCCGGACGTAACAGCCGGTTCGGCACTGCTGTAGGAGCCAAACGCGATGCCGCCGGCTAGGGCGGCGGAGCCGAAAACGAAGGCCCGACGGGATATGCTGTGTATGTCGCCCATCTCACTTCTCCGCCATCTTTGCAGCTGCCGCGTGGATTGCAGTGCGAATGCGTGGATAGGTTCCGCAACGGCATAGATTGCCGGACATCACCTCGTTGATGTCCTGGTCTGTCGGCTTGGGATGAAGCTCAAGAAGCGAAATGGCCTGCATGATCTGGCCGGTCTGGCAATATCCGCACTGCGGAACCTGGTGTTCGATCCAGGCCTGCAGAACAGGGTGCTGGGCTCCATTCTCGAGTCCTTCGATCGTGACGACAGATTTGCCGGCGAGGTCGCCGATATGCGCCTGGCAGGAACGGACAGCCGCTCCATCTATTTGGACGGTGCAGGCGCCGCATTGCGCGACCCCGCAGCCGTACTTCGGACTGGTGATGCCGAGTTCGTCGCGCAACACCCAAAGCAAGGGCATCTCGGGGATTACGTCAACTTGGTGTTTGATCCCATTGACCGTGAGCTCGATCATGTCGGTATCCCTTCGCGACGTTGTCTCCTCACTTCCGAAATCTCCGGTCCAAGCGCGGCTAGGCCGTCAGACCGACCCTATGAGACCACATCCAAAGGGCGCGACGTGACGGCCGTGCGGGTAGCGAGTTCGTTGATCCTGGATGTATAATTTCGGAAGTGCGGCGTTGCCCTGTGGGCCTGCACGGAATCGATATCGCTGTAGAGCTCATCGATGATGAAGGTTGTCTCGTCGTGCTGATCTTGCCAAAGGTCCCATCGAAGGTTGCCCGGCTCAGACCGGCTGTTGCTGGCCAAGCTGCGCAACAGAGCGATCAATTCGCCTTCCTTACCGGGCCGGGCCTTCAGTAACGCCGTCGTTTTCATGTGAGTCGCCATAACACTTCTCCTCCCTGGGCTCTCAATTCCGAACGATGAACGCTTCGACCATCCGGCACTTCGCCTCTTGATCGACGGATCAGCTAGTCAGGCGTGAGTCGCCACATTGGGCCGACGTTGAGAGTTTGTCTCATCAAGCGCCTTGACCAACGCTTCACCGACCGAATGATCGGAGCGCGGGTTTTGGCCTGTGATGAGCTCGCGATCGACGATCACATGGGGTTCGAAGTCGCGCTTCGCCGTGGCCACGTCGCCTCCAGCTGCGCTGAGCGCCTGCGGCATGGTGAAGTACATCTTTCCGTGCAGGATTTCCTTTTCGACCCACTTCTCCTCCGAAGCGGAAAAGATGGTCATCCGATAGCCGACATACGGCCAACCCTCGGCTAACTCCTTCGCGCTCGACTCGTCTCCGGCGATCAAGGCCGCGCGAAATTCGCGCGCACGCGGCATGGCCGAAACGAGCGCGATCGGACCATGACAGAGCAGCGCCGTCGGTTTTGCTCGACCGTGGAAGTGACGAAGGATCTCACCCATCTGCGGGTCCTGCATCAAATCGACGACCGGCGCCTGGCCACCCGGCACGAATACTCCGGCGTAGTCATCCAGTCCTTTCTCGATCACCGCACCCAGGGGCAGGACCTGGTTCATCACGGGATCATCGGTCCAGAAGGACCTCGCGCGGCTATAGGCGGCCGTGTCACCGCCAAAGTGCATGGCCGAGTCCGAGGCTTTGTCCATATGAGGCTTCGTGCCGTCGGGCGTGGCGAGCTGAACGTCGTAAGTGGCTCGGATCAACGCCATGACCGGGACGACGGTTTCGTTGAGATAATTTCCGGTGGGCCCCCATTTGCCGCCCTGCACTTCGATCTGGGTCGCATTGGATCCGACGACAAGCACCTTTGCCTTGCTCATGTTATCAGCCTTCCGTTCGTTCCTGGAGTGCCGCAACAACTCCGCGCCGAAGTGCCAATGA
This sequence comes from Bradyrhizobium ivorense, assembly GCF_900696085.1. Lineage (GTDB taxonomy): Bacteria > Pseudomonadota > Alphaproteobacteria > Rhizobiales > Xanthobacteraceae > Bradyrhizobium > Bradyrhizobium ivorense. Next base: position 170,980 of record NZ_CAADFC020000004.1, on the reverse strand, counting down.
GCACCGGCAGCCGATGCTTCATTGCGAATGAGCTCGACCACGCGGGTACCGTTCTCGCCGTCAAACCTAGTCGGAAGCTCGCGCCGAAGCCCGTAAAGAGATGTAAAACATCGGACAGCGGGAGTGTCCTGTAGACCCCCACGTCACGGCCTCCCGTTGCGTTCGCGACAATCCGATTTTCCTCAATTTACAAATCACTATTAGTCAGCCGCGACTCCGCAACATACGATCGTGGGTGTGGCGCTCTTGCCGCGCGAATCCGCGCACCAGCGGCAACGCGAACATCATCGTCACCGGAGGTTCATATGAGAATCAGGGAATCACTCTTGGCCGGTCCACTAGGGTTTGGTACGGCGCCGCTCGGCAACATGTTTCGAGATATTCCCGAGGATGAGGCGCTCGCAACTGTCGATGCAGCCTGGGACGCGGGCACGCGCTTTTTCGATACTGCGCCGTTCTACGGAGCCGGGCTCGCGGAGATCCGCCTCGGCGAAGCACTCTCCAGGCGACCGCGCAGCGACTACGTTCTCAGTTCGAAAGTCGGCCGGCTCATCCTCGACGAGATCGAGGATCCGAGCGGGCGAGACCATGGCGAGAAAGGCGAAATCTTCAAACATGGTCGCCCCAACAAGATCGTCCCCGATTATACGGCCGACGGCACCATGAAATCGATCGAAGACAGCCTCAAGCGCATGAAGGTTGACCATATCGACTTCGTATGGGTCCACGATATCGCCCAGGATTTCTACGGCGATCGCTGGCTTGCGATGTTCGAAACCGCGCGAACGGGGGCTTTCCGAGCTTTGTCGAAACTACGCGACCAGGGCGTAATCAAGGGCTGGGGCCTCGGCGTGAACAAGGTCGAACCCGTGGAGCTTCTGCTCGGGCTTTCCGAGGCAGACCCGGACGCCACCTTGCTCGCCGGCCGGTATACGCTCCTCGATCACGAGATGGCACTGCAGCGGCTGATGCCCGCCGCACAGCGCAAGAAAGTCGATATCGTGATCGGCGGCCCCTATAGCTCCGGCGTGCTCGCAGGCGGACGTCACTTCGAATACGGGGCGGTGCCGCCGGCTATCGCCGCCAAGGTCGAGAAACTCTCCGCCCTCTGCACAGAATACAAGATCCCCATCAAGGCGGCGGCGTTGCACTTCTCGCTGGCGCATCCGGCCTCGGCCGCGGTCATTCCCGGGGCCAGCAGGCCCGCACGCATTCTCGAAGACCATGCGGCGCTCAAGACCAAGATTCCCGCTGCGTTTTGGCAGGAGCTGCGAAAGAGAGGGCTTGTGGCCGAGGCGGCGCCGCTGCCAATCGACAGATAGACCGTCTGGATTCACGATACTGATCCACGCCGGATAAATTTGACACCATGCGAGATTTTACACGCCCTTATGCCGGGTTAATCGAGCCCCCTGTGCGGTTATATCGTCGCAGCCAGTTCAGAAATGCCTGACGACTTTGGCTTCGAGAAAGTCTGTCCTATCAGCGCACGTCTTTCCAAAGCCAAATGCCATACGGATGGCAGTGCGCCATGCGCAGGTCGGGGCGCGCGCCGCCCGAGTCCTCCCCCGGGGCGCCCCGATCGTCCTTTTTCACTACATTCCATTACGGCCCGCCGCATGAAAGTCAGGAGATGACAATGATTCCAGCTCGCATACCAACGCCTGATTCCCTATCAGCCGTGGCTGCCATTGTCTCTGGCTTCTTCGACAAGCACTTTCGCTTCCCGGAACGCAGAACCAGCGCGAAAATTGTCTTCACGGAGCTCGGCGAGCATGTCGTCGGCGGGTACAAATTCGGCATCATTGTCTTTGATAGTCTGCCGGCGAGCGAAGTCTCCGATCGATCGTAGGGTGGTATTGCCCGTCTTGCGAAGCCGTTCGGCGATGTCGTCGACAACCGAGAAGATCTCCGTCGCCTGCTCGTCCAGCAATAGGTGGTAATCGCGGAAGTGCGGCCCGGCCATGTGCCAATGAAAATTCTTGGTCTTGAAATAGAGGGCGAGCATATCCGCCAGGATCGTGTTGAGCGCGTCGGCGGCCGTAGTGGTGTTGCGCACACTTCGGGACTGCTCGACGGCTGGACTGACCAGGCAGAGGGGCGGGCCTGGTTCCTCTTCGAAGCCACGCCTCGAAGGCCAAGAAATGGTACAGGGCAAGCGCCGTTTCCTCCTACACAACCTCGGCTAGGCCAAGGAGCCGACCTGCGCACGGTCATCGCCGCGAGCATCAGGCAGATCGGCAGGACGCGTGGTTCTCCAGTCCCGCCCCTTCATCGACCCCGCCGGCAAAATCCGTTGTGCGTCAGCGCAGTCGAAAAACAATCTCCTCAAGCCTGAGATCTGCGATCTGAAGAGTCGGCATTGACCGGAGCCGCGCGCAGCTTGACGCATTCCAACAGCATCAAGCCGCGCCAAGCGAGCGCGGCTCCGTTCGTGCATTTTGGCAGAAGGCCCACTGGTTCTTAGAACGGCGTTTCATTACTGCGCCGCCTTGATGATCAGCTCGGAGACTTCCTTCGGGAACGCCAACATCGCGACGTGGCTCGATGGCACCTCGATCGCGGTAGCCTTGGCCGCCTTCACCTGGTCCATCTCCATTTGCGGCGGAATGATCGCGTCCTTGGTCGCAACGACCATGAAGGTCGGCTTCTCCCGCCACGCGGCCCGGCTTATCGGAGCGCTAAGCGTCCTGATGTGGAAGGGTCCCTGCGTCGCGGCTACCACGGCCTGCTCCTTGGGCGAAAGGTCGGCCGCGAAATATTTCTTGATGCCCTCCTCGCTGATCGTGAGATAGCCGTCCGGGTCCTTGACGAACGTTTTCAGACTTTCGGGATCCGGATATTTCGAAGTGGCGCTCTTTACCGATTCGCCCCTATCCGGCGCGTAAGCCGCCACATACACCAGCGATTTGACCTTTTCGTCGTTTCCCGCTTCCGTAATGACGGCGCCGGCCCATGAATGGCCGACCAGGACGACAGGACCTTCCGCGTTCCGGATCGCGCGCTTGGTGGCGGCGACGTCGTTGTCGAGGGAGTCGAGCGGGTTCTGGACTGCAACGACCTTGAGCCCGGCCTGTTCGAGATAGGGAATGACTTTCTCCCAGCTCGACCCGTCCGCGAACGCACCATGGACAAGGACTGCGGTCTTGGCTTTCGGCTCCGCAGCCAGGACTGGCTGGCCGAGCGCAACCATCGCGGTCAAGAAGCTCAGGCCCAAAACGTCTTTGTACGATTTCATAGCTACGTTCCTTCATTGGTCGGGATCTTGGTGTTGCCAGTTCACAGTCGACACGAATCAATCGAACGCTGCGGGCAGCAGCCCGAACCGCGGTCCCCTACAGTTCTTCGATGAGGACCGTCTTGATGTTGCAGAACTCTCGAATGCCGAACTCCGACACCTCTCGTCCGTAGCCACTGTTCTTGACGCCGCCGAATGGCAGCCGGGGATCCGACCGGACGTTTTGATTTACGAACGCTGCTCCTGCATCCAACTCCTCGCTCGCGATGCGCTCGCCACGTGCCGTATCGGCGGTTATCACGGCCGATCCCAGTCCAAACTCGCTCGCATTCACGATACGAATCGCGTCCTGCTCATCTTTGGCAGAAATGACCGCAGCAACGGGCCCAAACAGTTCCTCATCATGCGCCGCTTGGCCTGGGAGAACATTCGTCAGAATCGTTGCCGGAAACCATGCACCCGCGCGCTTGGGTGCCTCGCCGCCCAAAAGCACTTGAGCACCATTTTCGATGCTTTGCCTGACCTGATTCGCGATCTGATCTCGCGAATGCACGCTTTCCATCGGCCCAAGAACGGTTTTCGGATCGTTTGGATCACCCATCTCGAAACGCCGCATCTCCTCGACCAGAGCGCGCTCGAACGCCTGCCTTGCGCCCTCGACCACAACAAACCGCTTGGCAGCGATGCAGCTCTGGCCGCCGTTCACCATGCGCCCTCGAACACAGATCTTGGCGGCAGAGACGGGATCGGCATCTTCGAGCACGATATAACCGTCTGAGCCGCCGAGCTCGTACACGCCCTTCTTCATTACTGCGCCGGCGATCGCGGCGACCGACTTTCCGGCTGCAACGCTGCCGGTCAACGTTACCGCGGCGATATGCGGATCTTCGATAAGCGGTCTCAGATCCTTGGATGAAAGCAGCACAGTTCGGAAGAGCTCAAAAGGGAATCCCGCCAGCCTAAAGATCTCCTCCAGAGCCAATGCACATCCCGGCACGTTGGAAGCGTGCTTCAAAACGCCGCCGTTCCCCGCCATCAGATGCGGCGCTGCGAACCGGATGACCTGCCAGAAGGGAAAATTCCATGGCATTACCGCGAGGATGACGCCGAGGGGATTGAAAGCTGCAAAAGCCTTAGGTGGCGCGCCGGATCCCGAATAGCCAACGCTCACATCGAGCGGTATCGGCTTCAGAAATTCGTCCGACATCTCGGCGAAATACTCACAACACGACGCACATTTCTCAAGCTCGGCAAGGCCGTCGGTAATCGGCTTTCCCATTTCATCTGTCATGAGCTTCGCGTACCGCAAGCAATTGTCGCGAATGACCTTAGCTGCGTTCTTCATCAAGGGAGCGCGCTCCTTAAAGCCCGTGCGACGCCAGGCACTCTGCGCCCGATGAACATCGGCCGCAATCGACAACGCCTGATCGACAGAATGTCCTTGATACGCCGCCCCCTTCTCGCCAGTCGCGGGATTGACCGTCTGAAAGAGATTTGGTGTGGCTACTGCAAGCGCCGCTGCTTCCGCCATCTCTCGCGCTCCTACCATCTCGATTGAGTGAGCCGCTCAATCCGCCAAAGTTGGCCAACCCTTGTGGATGAGCAAGTAAAGAGAGGTAAAAAATTGACGTCAGGCGGCCGCAAGCAATTCGCAGCGCGCTTTATCCCAATCCTGATAAGCCAGGCCACCGCCTCAATTCCTGGCCTACGAGCGCGGTTTACCGCACGGTTTCGCTTGCATTGATAAGCACCGCCGAGACAATCACGTTTGTATCATAGAATTCGAGACCAAGTCCGAGGAGAGCCCTGTCTTCATTTTTACAACCTTTAATTTCCGCTTGCCGACGTCGTCGCGCATGGTTGCCTCGCTCGGCGCGAGTGTCCGGTCGCACGCCATTTCTTGCGTCCCAAACATCTGGCACGCAGCGTCCGAACATCGGACACAGGTAATCTCGTTTTTCGCATTCACCGGCTTCGTACCAGTCATACTGGCCTATGTCAGCTTCAGCTACTGGATGTTTCGAGGAAAGGTCGGCGCCCCATGGACCAGGGAAGCCTTCGGCGTCGTCGCTCTGAATGAAATCCCTCGCGCTTAGGCCGGTACCGGCCCCGTGAGCAGCAACCGCGCCTGGCTGTTCAGTCGGAACAACGCTTACCACCGAGGAAAATTCCAATGAAGCATCGCCCTGCCCTCTTTGAACCTATTCGGGTCGGCTCGCTCGAATTGTCAAACCGGATCGTTATCGCACCAATGTGCCAATATTCAGCAGAGAATGGCTGCATGAACGACTGGCACCTAATCCACCTAGGTCACCTCTCCATCTCCGGAGCGGCTCTGCTGACGATCGAGGCGACAGCCGTGCTCCCGGATGGTCGCATTACCTGGGCTGATGTGGGCCTGTGGAGCGATGAGACCGAAGTGGCGATGAGTTCTACGCTGGATCGAATCCGACGGTGGTCCGGCATACCAATCGGCATTCAATTGAACCACGCTGGCCGCAAGGCTTCCACTGAAGTGCCCTGGGTTGGAGGGGCTCAGATCGCATCAAGCGCGCCAAATGGCTGGCAGACGGAAGCACCTTCGTCCATACCTTACTCCGAAGGTCAGATGTCGCCGCAGACGCTCAGCCGCGATAGACTTCGAGACATACGAGATGCATTCGTATCATCGGCTCAGCGCGCCCGGCGTATCGGCGTCGACCTGATACAGCTCCACTGCGCGCATGGCTACCTTCTGCATCAATTCCTATCACCGCTTTCCAATCAACGTGACGACACGTATGGCGGATCTTTGGAAAATCGCATGCGTTTTCCACTTGAGGTATTCGAGGCAGTGCGGCAGTCGATCCCCGACAGGCCTGTCACCGTACGCTTATCCGGCACCGACTGGGTGGACGGAGGCTGGGACATCGAACAGACTTGCGCCTTCGCCGCGATGCTCGAAGCCGCCGGCTGCGACGCCTTCCATATTTCAAGCGGCGGTCTCCATCCCGCTCAGCGAATTCCCGTGGGGCCAAGCTATCAGGTGCCGTTGGCTCGGGCCGTCAAAATAGCCGTTGGAATTCCCGTCGTTGCCGTCGGGCTGATCACCGGCTTTGACCAGGCCGAGGCGATCGTGGCGACTCGAGACGCCGACATGATCGCGCTGGCACGGACGATCCTTTATGATCCTAGATGGCCTTGGCACGCCGCGGCCGAATTAGGCGCCCAGGTCCAGGCGCCGCATCAATACCTTCGGTCGCAGCCTCGACGATTTAGGGATCTTTTGGTGGCTAGTAGTAGCCCGAAGACTTCCGAGCCGTCTTCGGTTCGCAGTTTACGAGCTCTTACATCGTAACGGACGCTGAGCTTGGCGGCTGCTCAAGTGCGAGGTCTTACATGTCGATCAGTCACGGCTCCGCGCCTACTGTCGCAGGTTTTCTCACGCACAAGCCGCCAATTCGCGGCATGGAGGCGCCCAGTGTCAGACTCCTGCTCTCATCATGACCTAATCAGGACCGTTACGCCGAGCGCGCTAGGGTGCGAGGAATGCCTGAAGAGCGGGAGTTGGTGGGTACACCTGCGTATCTGCCGTTCATGTGGCCACGTCGGTTGTTGCGACCAATCGCCCGGCAAACACGCCACCAAGCATTTTCAGGCGAGCGGACACCCGATCATCGAGGGTTACGACCCGCCAGAGGGTTGGGGCTGGTGCTATGTCGACGAGACATTCATCGAGCTTGATCACCCCACGCCACAGCTCGGTCCGATACCGCGGTTCGCACCATGAAGGCGGAGCTCGCTCGATCGCGAATTCTCCGAAAACACCATACGTTTGTCCCACGACTCATCGATGCCCAGCAAGATGCTTTCTCGATCTGTGGATGCTCCGAGTACGGCGCACTGCCAGTACGGCAACGAGGCTCCCGGCCGCAGAACCGATCGCGGTTCATCTGCTCTGGAGAAATAAAAAGATGTAAAATTTTGGCCCGCGCACGGGCTCCACAAACAGGGCGTTGCGGCATTTGCTAAATTTTACCAGCCTTAACTTCGCCCCGGCAGGGAACGGGTTATCGTTGGCTTAGGCTAGGCAGGCTTTGAGCTCACGTGAGCTGTTCGACCTGCTGCGGGACAGACTTGACGCGCTGCCCCACGACCGATCGAGTTGGCGAGTCATTCCACAACGCGGCGAACAGAGTTCCGTCGCACGGCGGCACCGAAAATGGAGACGTAGGGATGAGCACCGCACTGGAGCGTCGCAATTCACCGCTCGCAACTCCGTCCAATCTCGGCGCAAACGCAGTCCGTGACGTCAGCGGCGCCCTCACCATGCTGCTGGCCGACGTTTTTTCGCTCTACCTCAAAACCAAAAACTTTCACTGGCATATGTGGGGCCTGCACTTCCGAGACTATCATTTAATGCTAGACGAACAGGGTGACCAGATTTTTGCGATGACGGATGCAATCGCCGAGCGCGCACGCAAAATCGGAGGCCGCACCATCCATTCGATCGGCGACATAGGCCGCCGGCAACGCCTTATGGACAATGATGCCGACTACGTCACGCCGGATGACATGCTGGCCGAGCTGCGCGACGACAATCTACGCCTTGTCGAGTTCATGCGCGAAACCCATTCGCTCTGCGATGAGCATGGTGATGTTGCAACTGCCGGCTTGTTGGAAAACTGGATCGATGAGACGGAACGCCGGGTCTGGTTCTTGTACGAGACCGCCCGCGACTAGACGTCGGGCATCGAAAGCGCCTTCGTTAAGCCTCTATCATCAAGTCTACGCCGGGGTTTTGCGGAGATCCTCGATCACCGCGCGAGCAGACTTCAAATCAACAGTCTCGAACCCCTCGCTGAACCGACCGTAGACCGAAGAGAGAAGTTCATCAGCTCCAGCGGTCCTGCCTTGTTGGTGCCAGAGCTGGGCCAGGCTCGTCGCGGCACGCAGCTCCCATGACAATGCTTGCTGCCGGCGCGCCCATTCGAGTGCCTGCAGATACTGTTCCTCGGCCGTCTGGGCCGCAGAAGCCGTTCCCTCCAATCGAACGAGCTCGCCATTGATGCGCAGCAATTCTGCCAAATACCAGCGCTCTTCGCTGCGTTCTGACCAGTCGAGCGCTTCCTCGATCGCGGCGCGGGCTTCCTTCATGCGCCCAGCAGCACCCAACCCCTGGGCGAACGTGCCGAGATAAGCCGAGTATCGCAGCCCGAACCTCATCTCGCGAAGGTCGTCCAGAGCACTTCGGAGAAGCGGCAAACCGGTCATATCGCCCTGCTTGACGAGCAGGGTGCCCTGCAAACAAAGTCCCAACGCGTTCCAGACGGTTAGCCCGTGCTTCTCCAAATGATCCAGGAGCATCGCGAGCAAGCGTCGCGCCCCCACCCAATCGCCAACGTACAGAGCAATTGGACACGCCGCGTGGCCCAGCGCATTATACAGAGAGAGAGCATGGTCAGTGGCTCTGGCGGCCTCGAGAGCGCTTTGCGCCATGCGGACCGCCTGATCCGGGAATCCCTGCAGCCAAAGGATGTGCGAGAGCGTACTCCGCGCCGCCACACGCTGATCGAATTGGAAGCGGGCGACATGTGATCGGTGAGGGGGCGAAACGTATTGACTGAGCATCCGCTCGAGACGCCGTCGCGCGCCCGTCTGATCCCCAGTATAGTGTAGCGCGGTCGCCATTAGTCTATCACAGCTCAGCCGATCGGCCGCGTCGCCGTTCTCGTTCGCGACGGTTTGAAACCTTTTCGCGAACCAAAGTGCTGCTCGATAATCGCCGATATAGACGCGATAGATGGATAGACCCCAGAGCACCCGCAACTGATACTTGCTGTCGGCGAGGTGTTCTGCAATTCGAAGCGCTTTCGTCCAGGCAACGTCTGTTTCGGGCAGCGGACCTCTCGCATACAGAAGCGCCGCCCCAAGTGCGGCATAAAGCTTCATCTCGTCATAATCGTCACGTACTCGTTCGGTGGAACCGCTTGCGAGCGCGCGTTCGACGCATGCGCAACATTCGTCCATCAGCGATAAGTGCATCCACAACGGAATTGCAGCAACTGTGAGCGCCACGCCAATCGAGGCATCGCCGCTCGCGGAATACGTCCAGCTCAGAGCACTGCGGACCTCGTCGATCTTGTGCCCATAGTTGGCCTGCCACTCGGCGGTAGGGCGCACCTCCCACTCGGCTTCCGCCTGCTTGAACAGATCCCTGTGGTGTTCGGCATGACGTCGTAGAAGCGCTTCCAGCTCGCCACTCTCGGCGAGCTTCTGCAAGGCATAAGTGCGCGTAGTGTCGAGCAGCCGGTATTGCACCGCGGCGCCACCTACGTCCGCCAAGACCAGCGACTTCGCGACCAAATTCGCCACGCCATCGATGACCTTCGGATCATCGATCGCGTTGCTGGCAGCTACGGCACACGCTGACTCGAGCGTGAATGCGCCGGCGAACACGGAAAGGCGGCGCAAAATGACGCGCTCGTCCTCACGCAGCAGCTCATAACTCCAATCGAGTGCCGCGGCCATGGTTCGATGACGCGGCAAAGCGCTTCGCCTCCCCTGCTTCAGCAATTGAAATCGATCGTTGAGAAGGTCTGATAACTTTCGTATTCCGAAGGCGTCCACGCGGGTAGCCGCAAGTTCGATTGCAAGGGGGATGCCTTCCAATTTGCGACAAATATTGGCGACGATCGGGACATCTGCGTTGGTAAGTTCGAAGCCCTCCAGGCTTGCAGCCGCGCGCTCGACAAAGAGTTGGACGGCGGGAAATGCTAGTGCTTCCGCCACGGTCAGCTTGAAGGAGCTGGGCGGGCCTTCCAGTGGCGATAGACGGTGCACGTGCTCACCTGTCACGCATAAGGGCTCACGACTAGTCACCAGGACCTGCAAGCCGGGCGCACCGCCGATGATCTGCTCCACGAAAGCGGCGGCCGCCTCAACAAGGTGCTCGCAACTATCGAGCAAAATCAGCATCTGTTTGTCGCGTAGGTGGGCTACCAGCGCGGGCGTCGGATCCCCAGAATGGATCGTCAGGTCGAGCGCGGAAGCGAGGGCGCCCGGAAGAAAATTCGGATCACGCAATGGCGCCAAGTTGATAAACCACACACCGTGCTTGTAAGTGCCTAACAGGGACTCGGCCGCGGCGAGAGCAACTGTCGTCTTTCCGATGCCACCAGGGCCCACGACCGTGACGAACCGGTGCTTTGGCAACTGCCTCAGGAGCGCATCGACTGCGTCGGCACGGCCGATCAATCGGGTCGATGCGGCCGGCAGATTGTGGGCGCGCACTGCCGCATTCGCCCGGAGAACTGGCTCTTTCGACTCAGATAGTTTGACGGCGGCCACGAAGCGGTAGCCCCGACCGGGAACAGTCGCAACGTATCGGTTGCCAGGTTGGCCTTCTCCCAGCGCTCTTCGAAGCGCCCCGATATGCACATTGAGGTTGGCCTCCTCGACGAAGGTGTTGGGCCAGGCGCGAGCGATAAGGTCGCCCCTGCTTACCAGTTGGCCCGCATGCTCAACCAATGCCGTCAGAATCTCTAACGCGCGGCTGCCGATGCGCACAGGTGCTCCTCCCTCCAGCAAAATCTGCTGTGCCGGAAGGAGACGGAATGGGCCGAACAAAAATTCGGGCTCGGCCAAGGTCGCGGGCCGATCGGCCATTTCCATTGACCTCGTCTTACCGTGCGAGGTTACCTACAGCTTGCGCCCTCTGTCTAGACTGACCAGATGCCCACCGGCGATGCCCTCTAGTGCCTCACTGGCTGCCCGGCCGAGTGCGAAGGACCGCAGTTAGCCCCACCCTCCGTTGAATCTACAGGGCGTGCGCCTAGAGGTATCCCTTGGGCGAGACGTTCCGAGGAACAAGACTCCTCGACCCGCGACAGCGCGTTTTTTTTGACGGCCGCCGGCGGCTGGGCGCTATCGCCTCACTCCTTTCAAAACAAACCAGACCAGCTTGCATTCAGGTCTGTTCTGCTTCGGACGCCCTGATCTGTACCAACACTTTCCCGTCTTCAACCTTCACAGGATAGCTCGTCAACCGACAGTTCTTCGGGTTAACTCCGATCCCGTCGTTCACGATGTCGAATTGCCAAAGATGGCTCGAACAGGTCAGCACTCTGTCTTCCAAAAGGCCCTGGCTCAGTGGCGTTCCCGCATGAGGACACTTGTCCCGATAAGCGTATACCTCGCCGCTAATGTTGATGAACAGAACATCGATGCCATCGACCTTGCAGGTTACAAGGTCTCCCTCCCAAATCTCATCCAATTCGATCACGGCCCTCCAACCGCTCATCTCTTTTTGCTCTTTGCTCTCGATCCTACAGAATTCCGGCGAGCCGTAGCAACGACTCGCGCTTGCTTCTCGCTCCCGACACAATCTCGCTCTGGGGTACCGCATTCCTCGCTAGTCCGCCAATGAGAATGGCGAGGCCGGCGACGGCCGATTCGGCTCGAGGAACCCACTTCGCTATCCACCGCTCAAAGACATCGCGGTTACCAGGACGTTCGTCGATGGCGAATTTGGCAAGTGCGGCACTCCAGCGACTACACCGCTCAGAATCGAGAGACAGGCTTGAGAGGAGCAGCCAGGCTTGCTCATCGCCATTGCGGCGCGCAAGGTCTCCAAGCTGGCGATTGAGAACCTCCTCGATCGAGGGCCGCAGGACCAAATTGATCGCGCAGAAGGATTCTGCCCAGTCATACGCGACGAGAGACAGTTCAAGAGCCCTGCGCGTCTCCTGCCAATCGGGATCTTTTTCCCAAATGGCGCGCTCAGCCATCCCAAACCCCTCCATCGGCCATGTCTTTTGAAGTTCGCGCGTACGATAGGCTACCAGTGAAACGCGTCGCAGCATGTCAGCGGCTGCGAAGGCTGCGCAGTTCGAGATGTAGGACGACGGCGCCATATGTGCCAAATAGGAGTAAGCCATTTGCATTGCATGCGACGAGTATCGGGTCGGCGCGAACAGCTTTGCGAGACATGCGCGCCACTCAGGTGAGTGCGTCGTGTCGTGACCGGCGTTGGCGTATTCATCCAGCAGGCTTGCCACAACTGTCTCCTGCTCATCCTGCATGGTCACGTACCGACGGTATGTAACTTCGTCCGGATCACGAAAGCGGTTCCAATCCCCAACCTGCAGCGGGGACCGATCACGAAAGGTTAGAAACCATAGATTCGCCGGCGAGGTCGGATTGACCTCCAGAGCGCTGACGCGGTCCTTGCGGACCGTCCAGTTCGTAGCGTGCGTGACGATCTCGTATTCACTCGGCATCCGCCGCACGTCGCCGAAATTGCTCCAGGTGCGGCGCCGCGGAATTGTTCCTGAGGAGGTGCTCATCGCGGCTTCTCCTTGGACGAACTGCTTGCGCTTTGAAGATACCACACGATCTCATCAGATGAGGTTCGAATCCGCCCCGCAAATGCCGACATGATCGACTCAAGCCGTGACATTCGAAAGCCGGTGCCCAAATGACGCTCGAGCGACCCACGAGTGACTCTCAAGAAGCCTCGACGCTGCACGCGCACATAGGCTCCCCGATCCACTATCTCGAGATCGGCGGGATTATCATCCTGAATCGCGCGAACTACAGATTCTACCTCGTCACACATCCTAAGGACTGGTCCAACTGCATCTTCCACGATCATCTCCCTTTCCGAGAGTCCGACGCGTAATCGACGAAGATCTGCTGGAACGGTCCGATGCCGACTTGGCTCACACTTTCGTTGTCGGCGACTGCACGCCCTTCGTAATACACAACCATGTCACGATCCTGGGATCGAACGCGCTTTCCGACTGAATGGTAAGCGACCCTTTGCGCAACTTCGGCCATCGTGTCGCTCGTGTTGACGACGACCACATGCATCACAAAGTCGTCGCCGAATTTGGCATTGATCGGGATGGAGAGCGCTTCGCTCGGAATGCCTTCCCCGCCGCCTACGCTATTTGGTCGGGGTTGGCTCGACTCGGGGCCTAGCAGCTCGCGATAATCCGTGGCCCATTTGTAGCCATAGGCGTCATCACCCATGACCTCAGGGGTGAGCCCCATGTACTGGAGGACCCCGGAAAGATCGCTAGGCTGAATTTCGCCGGCAAGAAGGCGTTCTCCGATTGTCCTCACGTGGAGCATATCGCGATCTTCCCACCAGATCTGGCGACATACCTTCGAGCAGAAGTGATACGTGTAGTTGTTGTGCGTGAGCGGAAAGTCCCGCACTCGGTACTTCCCATCGGGCGAAGAGGTATAGGTGCACAGCGGAAGGTGGCAGGCATTGCACAGCCAGGGCACGGTGTCGGGACGTGTGGCTTGCATATTGCCACAGTTCACGTTGGCAATGATCTGATCCCAGATCGGCCCGTAGATATCTTCCCATTTCGGGTACTTCGTATTGAGCCAATTCCGTTCGGCCTTGGAGACGCCCGCCTGAGGCTTCCACCACACTGTCTGCCGCCAGAACCACACTCCAAGATGCAAGGAGTGATGCCAGATATCCAGACCCTCGATGAACTCATCCCAGTACCAGGGCTTCTTGAGCCCGTGGTCCTGGAGCGTTCTGATGAACTGGCCGATAATCCATTCCTCCATAAATTCCTTGTACGACTGCTTTCGGTGATCGAGCGGCGTGTAATAATCCATTGCTGGACCCGTAAGGACCGCGAACACACGCGCTGACAGCCAGAACATCTTGTCCACGATCCACTGCGCCCGCACAGGGTCATGCTTCATCAGAAGCTCCAAGGTCGGCCCACCCTGCTGAGCATGCCGCGCTTCATCCGTCTGAACGGAGGAGATCATGTTGGCGAAATTGATGTCTCCCGACGCGAGCGCATCCGAAGCAAGACCCACGAACTGGAGATTTGTGAAGCCCGTCTCGAATACGAGCGGCAATTGGATTGCGGTGTCCACGACGTTTCCAGCGACCATCATGGCATCAAATAGACTGCGTGCCGAGACGATCGCCCAATCGTTCGTGTGGAACGCTTTCAACGCCCAATCGTACTGAGGATCCTTGGACACAAACTCGTGAGCGAAAAAGAGGCTTAGCTGACAGTGGCGGATCTCATCCAGCGCGCCCAAAACGGCCATGTTGCGCCACGGACCCGCAAGGCCAAACCGCGCCATTCGAGCTTCCGCCATGAAAGCCGTGTATTCGGCCAAAGATACCGCACCGAAATGGAGCTTTGCGCACGATTTCCATCCCTCATCCAAGCTGCTGAAGATGGTCGAGCGCTGAAGCGCCGCCTTTACTGCGAAGGCTGCGGCTTCCTTCTCGGCTTGAACGGACACGTACTCTGGATAGCTGATCTTGTAGCTTTCCTCCCAAGCGCTCCAGGCTCCGCGAGGAATCTTGCCAGTTCCCGATTGCCATTCGGGAAATACGGCATCGTCATCGGCGTACGACAGCGTCCAGTCGACGTCACGTACCAGGCCTTCCCATTCTTCTCGCTTCATCAAAGCCATTGGGTGGGTTCATCCTAGTCGACATCCAAACAGCCTAGTTGGGTACGAACGGCGGCGTTGTCCGAGTACGATCTGATGTTGTCGATCTTACCGTCGGCGTTAACGTGAAATACAAAGAGGTGCGGCGACTGGAAGCTTCGCCCCAGAGATCCGACCGAGGACCACGGCTTTGCCTGTGTGCCGCTGATCACGACTTCCGCAGCTATATTGCCGTGTTTGTCCGATATGATTTTCGTGACCCTGTTGGTGAGGTCTGGAAAGGATTCGATTAGACCCCTCCACAGGATCTTCCCGACCGTGTTTGCTTTGCCGTCGCCCCTGATGACACGCTGCTTTCGCCACACCTCGAACGGCATGGACCGAAAGCGCGCCATCTCGTCACACAAGTCAACCATTCGTTCGACGTCGTGATTACGGTAGGCATCGAAGAAGGAGTTTACGACCTCCGTTGCATTGACCCTCGACATGGCCGTCACCCCGTGATTGAGATCTGGTCGAGACGCTTGACCCCCAATCGTCGATAGAGCTGCGTCTGGCACCAATAGGCTCGGATGCTCGTTATCCTTCCACGAGCGGCCGTGATCACCCACGCCTGATCAACATCAATATGCTTTTCCTGGTTGTGGATGCCCAGAAAGTCCGCGCCCTGAGTGCCTTCCACGGTAATTTCAATGACAGCCGTTTCGGAATCGGCCACGACCGAATGCACAGTCAGGCGCAAATCAGGAAACGCAGAAATCAGGTCCCGGAAGAACTTAGCGCCTTCTTCAGAGAAACTCCCGCAGACGCCTGCAGGAGCGAAGTCGATCGCGGCATCCGCCAAAATCAGAGCATTCGCGCCTTCGGAGTCACGGTCACTGAGTCGTTCACACAATCTCAGAGCCAGTCCCTGAGCATCTTGGTGGCCATCGGGCAGCGCACCTGGTACGTGAGCCAACGACGTGACTTGTACCCGTGTGCTCATGCCAGTTCCCTCACGCGAACGGCCACTCGCTTGAGTACCGCGTCCGCAACCGCAACCGCCGAAGCAGGGTTCTGGCCTGTGATAAGGATGCGATCGACGACGACATGCGAGGTCCATGCGGCTGGCGCATGATCGAAAACCGCACCTCGGTTCTTTAGGGCTGCCTCCAGGGACCAAGGCATCCCACGCTTACCGACGGGAGTTTGGTCCTCCTCATCGTTGGTAAACGCCGTCATCCTATACCCGTCGAAGAGCCATAAACCGTCAGGTCGCTCGCCGGCGGACAGCAGCGCTGCAGGCCCCCGGCAGACTGCTGCAATTGTGCGTGATCGATTGTGCATTACTTGCACGAGACGGCGAACATCAGCGTTGGCCGCCAGATCGATCATCGGCCCGTATCCGCCGGGCGCAAAGATCGCATCGTATCCAATCATATCGTCGTCGCTCAGATCACCTAATTTGATTGGCTTCTGAAACCCCGGCATTGTCGAAAGACGTTGGCGTATTTCGTCCGAACGTCTCTTCGCATCAGCCTGAACCGCGTCTGCGATTTCTCGAAGCTCGGCGGCGCTCATCTTCGCTGTGACCTGCGGGTCGGCCGAAAGGAGATCCACAAAATTGGCAGTTTCAGACCACGCCTTGCGCGCTGACCGCTCTATCGGAATGCGGGCCTCGTCGGGCTTTGCACCAGCACGCTTCAGCGCTTCAAAAATTCGCCGGGCCGCAACCAAATCGAATTCAGTCAGATGCTGGAGGGTAATCCTAATATCATTGATATGCCGCATGAACGTCCGCGTAATCGACGCTAAAAAGGCCTGGTCCTCTTCAGCATGCTGGAAGATCGGCTCAAGGCTATACGGATCAAGTTGTGGCGGCCGGCCGTCCACGGTCGCAACCGCAACCTTTATCCCTGCGGTCGCGAAGCGATCATATGGCTTCAAGGCCTCTGCGCAAAAAACGCCCACATCGTGGCTGGACCCATCCGCCAGCACGATCTCACGCGCACTCGATACAACGAACAGGATCCGCGTCATCGCTTATTCCAGTGCGAGACTCTTCTTAAGTATACGGCGGTTATGTCCCCGAAGCCAGCGACTAGCGCTAGAGGGAGCCTTCGTGGCACGGGTGATGCTCGCAGTGTATCTCTGCCGGCGACATGCGTGGGCCCCATTCCGCCCGTGGGTGCCCAACCGTTGTGCAAACCCCGACCGCCCCGGTGCCGCTGCTGTCCTGCCGAAGAGGACTCTGCTCTCGAAAAAACCGCTGCGCATGGGAAGGCATCTTACGTTCAGGTCCCCGCCCTCGCGATCGGACTGATCACCGCCTTCTGGTAAGCGGAACAAATCCTTGAGAAGCCGATCCGATCGCACCGACCTCGGCGGCTGTACGCAGCAGCGGTTTTTACGTGGTGCACCTAAGAACGTTAGATCTCTTTCTTGAGGACGATTTACTAATATTTACACGCTAACTGGCGGGGCACCCGTTAAGCTCGGTGCAACTCCCAGCCTTCTTCGATATTGGGAGCAGTCAATGTGAACGAACCATTGCGCGGCCAGGCGAGATCAGATTGACCACGCGCCTAGTCCCGCAACGCTGTAGCCAGGAGCACACAGTCCGGCTTTACCCCGTCGAACGTGCCCCAGCTTGACGTACAGTATAGCGCTATGGCGAGTTAGGACGCCATCATGGACCTCCGAGGATGGCTGCGCGCCTTGGGCCTCGAACGGTATGAGGCGGCATTCCGTGAGAACGCTATCGACTACTCAGTCCTGCTCAACTTGACGGCTGAGGACCTGAAGGATTTGGGTGTCAGTCTTGTCGGCCACCGCCGCAAGCTACTCGACGCCATTTCGAAGCTGCGTACGGCGCCATCGGACGTTCTTTCGACAACCGATGAGTCCCTTAGCGATGGCGCCGAGCGTCGACAAGTCACCGTGATGTTTTCTGACTTGGTCGGCTCGACGGCGCTCTCCGCCCGCATGGACCCCGAGGACCTGCGTGAGCTCATTTCGTCCTATCAGAACTGTGTCGCCGAGACCGTGCGCAGGTTCGGCGGTTTCGTCGCCAAATTTATGGGCGATGGCGTGCTAGTCTATTTCGGCTATCCGCAGGCCCACGAGGATGACGCTGAGCGGGCAGTGCGGGCGGGGCTCGAGCTAATCGGTGCAGTGGCGGGGCTCAAGATGCGCGTTCCTCTGCAAACCCGTGTCGGCATTGCGACGGGATTGGTAGTTGTCGGCGACTTGATTGGATCGGGGGAGGCGCAGGAGCGAGGCATCGTCGGCGAGACGCCTAACCTCGCGGCACGGCTGCAGGGGACCGCCGAACCGAACACGGTCGTTGTTGCCGAGAGCACGAGAAGACTACTCGGGATCCTCTTCGAGCTACATGACCTCGGACAGAGGGACCTCAAGGGCATTACCGGGCCTTCGCGAGCCTGGGCTGTACTGCGACCGAGCTCAGTGGCAAGCCGCTTCGAGGCGCTACACGCGACGGGTCTGACAGCCCTCGTCGGGCGCGAAGAGGAGCTCGATTTGCTGCTTCGGCGCTGGTCCAAGGCAAAAGCCTGCGAGGGCCAAGTGGTTTTGGTCTCAGGCGAGGCCGGAATCGGAAAATCGCGGCTCACGGCAGCGTTGCTGGAACGCCTCGCGGCCGAGCCGCATAGGCGAATGCGGTCCTTCTGCTCGCCGCAACGAATGGATAGCTCGCTCTATCCAATTGTCGGCCAAATCGAACGAGCGGCCGGCCTCGCACACAACGACACGCAACAAGCGAGGCTCGACAAGCTTGACGCGCTTCTCAAGCGCACCGCAACGTCGATTGAGGACACGGCGCTTTTTGCTGAGATGCTTTCGCTCTCCAATGATGGACGCTATCCCGCGCTCGACCTAACTCCGCAGCAGCGCAGGCAGAGGACGCTGCAGGCGCTCATTTCGCAAATAGAGACAATGTCACGCCAAAGCCCGGTGCTCATCATTTTTGAGGATGCGCACTGGTCCGACCCCACCAGCCTGGAGTTGTTCGGCCTCGTCGTAGATCGGATCCAGAATCTCCGTGGATTGTTGATCGTTACTTTCCGGCCGGAATTCAATCCGCCTTGGGTAGGACGGCCACACGTGACAGCGCTGACCATCAATCGGCTTACCAAGCGGGACGTCGACGTGATGATCGACCGCGTCGTCGGCAAACACCTGCTGTCGACAACGATTCGGCAAGACATCATCGAGCGCTCCGACGGTATCCCCCTTTTCACCGAGGAGATAACGAAGGCGGTCATGGAGGCGGAGAGCGAGGACGCTGCGGAGCGTAGGCTTGCGGCAGTTCCGTCTCCGGCGCTGGCGGTCCCTGCAAGCCTACATGCGTCGTTGATAGCACGGCTCGACCGTCTTGGCGTGGCCAGGGAGGTCGCGCAGATCGGAGCAACGATTGGGCGCGTATTCTCGTATACCCTCCTGGCTTCCGTGGCGCGTAAGACGGAGGCGGAACTAGGGTTCGCGCTCGACCGGCTCATTGAAGCTGGTCTGCTGTTCCGTCAGGGAGTGCCGCCATATGCAAGCTATCTGTTCAAGCATGCGCTCGTCCAGGACGCCGCTTATGGCACGCTGTTGCGCGAGCCGAGGCGTGCCCTTCACGTCCGCATTGCCCAAGCGATCGAGAATCAGTTCGCGGAAATCGCCAAGACCAGTCCAGAGCTGGTGGCGCATCACTACAGCGAGGCCGGACGGCCCGCGCCTGCGGTCACCTATTGGTATCGAGCCGGCGAGAATGCGGTCCGGGGGTCGGCTAATCAGGAGGCGATCGGACACTTGACGGCCGGTCTTGCTCAATTGGCGCTACTCCCCGACACAATCGAGCGGGCGAAGCAGGAACTGACGGTTTATCGGCTGCTCGGCCAAGCCAGCTCCGCTATGAGAGGCTATGCCTCTCCCGAAACAAAGGCTGCGTTCAGCCGCGCGCACGAGCTGTGCGTGACTGTCGGCGACGATGTAAACGTTTGTCCCGTTTTGTTTGGTGTTTGGCTATTCGAGCTTGCCGGGGGGTACCACGCTGAAGCAATGAAGACCGCAACGGAGGTGCTCGCCCAGGCACAGCGAAAACCAAGCAAGGGAGCCCGCACTGCGGCAAGCATTTGTTTGGCGTGCAGCCACTTGCATGCTGGAACCGTGGCGCACGCCCGGCCCTACTTTCTCGACGGTCTTGACTGCTATCGCGGCATCGACGAGGTGAAGGCCGCGAGCATCGCGTACGAGTATGGCATGGAGGTGGGCGCGCCTGGCTATGCCTATAGTTCCTGGTGTTTTTGGCTGCTCGGCTATCCAGATGAGGCGTTGCGGATGGCCGATGAGGCTCTCGAAATTGCCAAACGGATCAAGCATAGCGTTAGTTACTCGCGCGGTCCCTATTTGGCCAGTGGCCTGCATGCCTTCCGACGCGAATGGCCAGTCGTCGAGGCGCGAGCAACCGCGGCGATTGCCGCTGGACAACACTACGGGCTCGCCATGGTGGTCGCGGTAGGAAGGATCATGCGAGCGTCGGCGCAGGCAATGCTTAAGCCTAATGATGAATCTCTAACCGAGATCCGGGATGCGTTGGCTGCCTATCGTGCGACCGGCGCGCGTTTCCAGGGCACCTATCACCTCGTCCTGCTGGCGCAGGCGCTGGCTGCCCGGGTCGGCGTGACGAGGGCTTTGCCGCCCTGCGAGATGCGATGACGCTGGCCGAGGAAACTGGTGAAAGGTTCGTGGAAGCCGAGATCCACCGCGTCGAAGGCAATTTATGGCTGTTTAGAAACGGCTCTGCTGAGGCGGAGACCTGTTATATGCGATCGCTGGACGTGGCACGCGCTCAGGGAGCGCGCTCGCTCGAATTGCGTGCCGCCGCCGACCTCGCCCGGTTGTGGGCTGGACGCGGCGACCGCGCCCGCGCGGCGGATCTCCTCGGGCCGATCTACGGCAGGTTCACAGAAGGACTCGATACCGTCGACCTCAAAGAAGCAAAGGCGCTGCTTGACGAGCTGGCGCACTGACGGCGCTCGTGATCGAGCTAGGGGCCGGAATGGAAGGTCAGCTACTGCGGCAGCTATCGGGTCGTTCGTGAAGAATGCGGAATGGCCTGATAAATAAGCAGAGGCGGTGTTGATATAGTGTTGGATTTTGCAGGTAAGCGGTGTGTTGGACCACGCTTTCCTGCGTTTTGGGATTTTGCTTTTGAGCGATTCGTGATTCCCTGACCGCGGGTCATCGGCATTGGGGAAGGCGATGAGCAAACCGCAGGATGATCGCCAGAAAGACCTGCTGCTTCCGGCCCTCGATCAAATCATCGACATGGTCACCCGCTGTTGCGGTTGGCGACGCTGATTGTGAATCGGCGCCCAACATTGACCCCACACTTGAGAGATCAATCAATCGCTTAAGACGCCGATCGGCACTCGGACCCCACGCCGAATAACAGTAGGACGGAGCCGCGGGGCGGCCGACATCCATGGCAAGGAAGCTCAAGACATTTCAGACGTCAGTGGAATTCTACGATCTCGCAATTGCGGCGCCGTCGATGAAGGTTGCGCTCGAGCTTGCGACGTCGGATTGAGATGGATCATTAGCGATCGGCACCCCTAGAACACAGCCTCGTTCAGACGTAAGAAAAAAGCTCGTTGCTCACGTGATCGGAAGTATGGGCCAGGGTATGGGCCGCCAAACAGCTACTTTCGTGAGGCAATGAAATTTAACGACTTTTCGGGCTGTATGGCGGAGAGAGTGGGAGTCAAGCACGAGTCGTGATCATTCGACTTCGAACAATTGAGACCGCGTCAGCACTGGTCCGCCGCCTACCCTCCGAAATTCAGGTCCAGCACATGCGCCACAAGCCTGCGCACATTGGCGGTGACGAGATTTTTCTTGATCTTCCGGTGCACACGTCGTGCACACGCCGCCTCCTAACCACCTGAAAATATTGAGCTCTCGCCCCAATCGAGCATCGGGGCGACGGAGAATTTCCATTCCATCTCAATTGCTTAACCGCAATGCCGGCCCAATGCAACATGACGTTTTTTAACCCCTGCCGGTCCGCGGAGCATGCTGGAACCCAACAGATTATCGAAAACAACCCCATGCACAGTAACTTTGCAGGTAACCGGGTCCGTCAGTCGTATTCCGGCGAGTGCGAGCTTCCCCGTCTCGGCGCACTTTCCGCAACCGTCCGGCTGATTGCCACTGCGGCCTCGGCTTGGGTTGGGAAATTCAAGGTCTCGCTGCGCTCGCCGTACGCCATGATCGCCTCGCGGCCATGCACTGAACGAAGCCGCCAGCCCTGATAATCCTCGCCGATCTTCAGACGCAGGGTGGCCTTGCTGGTCTTGTCGACGAATATCCCGAAGCTGAGGTCGCCGCCGCTGATGGTGCCGACCAGCGAAAGCGGCAGCTCGACCGGCGGCAGACTCGGCGGTGGCGGTGGCAGCTTCGGCTCGGATGCCAAAGCGGCGGCAGGTGGCGGCGGCCGGCGCGACGGCGAAAAAATCGGACGCTGGCGCGTGTCCGGCAGGACCGCCAGTGGGATCGTCCAGAGTGGATTGCCGTTCATGGCCCCCTGCCCGCCGATGGGCGACGGCGAAGCCGGAGCAGCGTCGACTGCCGGTGCCGAAGTTGCCGGAGCATCCCAAAGCAGCCGGCTTGATGTCGACCCAACCGGGCCCGGCACATCGAGATCGGAGATATCGGCACACAGCGCGGAGGTTGCGGCGGAAACGCCGAGCAATGGCGCCAGCACAACCGCCCGCCGCACCGATGTCCGCAGAATCGCTCTATGCCTTCGCATGTCCCTCGTCACCGACCCAACGCGAGCTAAACGCACAAGCCCTTCAGCCAAGACGAGCTGGTAACCCGCCCGCGCGAGACAAGCGACGCGCGGCCAAGCATAGGTCGCCGGGGAAGCTAGGCTTATCGGTTGCCAATGTGACAACTGTACAACGGGATAACTCGACAGCCTATTTGATCGCACGATCGGCAGTGACATCCGAGGCTCGCGTCGCGCTGGCACCGCGACGGTGATCCACGACCATTCGGTCGCAGCGGCAGGTATGAAATTGTTGTTGCATCGTCATCTGGGCCTGTTAGCGGGATTTGTTGCAGTTGCTTGCAGGCTGCTGCTGTGATCGTGCGGGGGACGTCGTGGCGGTGCGTGGAGTCGTGTTGCGGGCAGTATCCGCCGCCGCGTCGGCTGCTCTGTGCGGGCTTCCAGCCGCGGCCCGCGACTTCCGCGGGGTGGCGCACACCGAACTTCCGCCGGTTACCGTTGCGTCGCCGGATCACCATCACCCTCACGAGCGGCACGCGCACAAAAAACCGCCGAAAAGCCATGGGATGCGTAACCGGACTGCCGCTCGCTCGGGCAGCGCGGCCGCGGGCGACGGCGCAACCGGTGCATCGCGCGATGGCCCCTCCACCTCGCAGCCCACCGCCGCCAGTGCGATCCGCATCAGCGGCGCGGAGGTCAACGCGGTGCCATTCTCGCGGCCCGGCGAGGCGCTGGAAGTCGTGCCGGGCCTGATCGTCACCCAGCACTCCGGCGAGGGCAAGGCCAACCAGTATTTCCTGCGTGGCTTCAATCTTGATCACGGCACCGATCTGGCGATCTCCGTCGACGGCATGCCCGTCAACATGCCGACCCATGGGCACGGGCAAGGCTACGCCGATATCAATTTCCTGGTGCCCGAGCTGATCCAGTCGGTCAATGTCCGCAAGGGACCGTACTTTGCGGATCAGGGCGACTTCGCCTCTGCCGGCGCGGTGGCGATCGACTACGTCAACAAGCTGCCGAAGAACATCGCGGAGATGACCTTCGGCAGCTTCGGCTATCGCCGGGCGTTGGCGGCGGGATCGACCGCCGTGGGCGCCGGCACGCTGCTGACGGCGATCGAAGCTGTAAAATATGATGGACCGTGGCAGGTGCCGGACGACGTCCGCAAGCTGAACGGCGTCATGCGCTACAGCCAGGGCACCGCGACCGACGGCCTGACGCTGACGGCGATGGCCTATTCCAACGGCTGGAATTCGACCGATCAGGTTCCGCAGCGCGCGATCGACCAGGGCCTGATCAGCCGCCTCGGCACGCTCGATCCGACCGACGGCGGCACGTCGAGCCGCTTCAGCCTCTCCGGCAATTGGACGCAATCGGGCGACTACGGACAGACCAATGTCAGCGCCTATGTGCTGCGCTCCGACCTGCAGCTGTTCAACGATTTCACCTACTTCCTCGACAATCCCGTCAATGGCGACCAGTTCAGCCAGCTCGATCGCCGGACCGTCGGCGGCTTTGACGCGCGGCATGCGTTCGATTGGCGCTTCGCCGGCCTCGAAACGCAGACCCGTGTCGGCGTGCAGAGCCGCTACGACGATATTCATGTCGGCCTGTTCAAGACCGAGCAGCGTGAATGGCTCTCGACCGTGCGCGATGACCGCGTGCAGGAGGGCAATGTCGGCCTCTGGACCGATACGACGACGCGCTGGACCAACTGGCTGCGCACCACGGTCGGCATCCGCGAGGACTTCTTCGCCGGACACGTCTTCAGCGATACGCCGCAGAATTCGGGCAACGCCCAGGCCGCGATGACGAGCCCGAAGGCCGGTATCGTGCTCGGCCCCTGGTACAAGACCGAGTTCTACGGCAACGCCGGTTACGGCCTGCACAGCAACGATATCCGCGGCGCGACCATCACGGTCGATCCCAACGACAAGACGACCCCGCTTGAACGCGTGCCGCTGCTGGTGCGCTCGCGCGGCGCCGAGCTCGGCATCCGCACCAAGGCTGTCGAGGGCGTCACCAGCTCGCTTGCGGTATTCGTGCTGGACTTCGACTCCGAACTGTTGTTCGTCGGCGACGCCGGCACCACCGAGCCGAGCCGGCCGAGCCGCCGCGTCGGTGTCGAGTGGACCAACCAGTACAAGCCGTTGCCGTGGCTGACGGTCGATCTCGACGTCGCCTATACCCGGGCGCGCTTCACGGATTTCGACCCGGCCGGTGACCGCATCCCCGGCGCACCGTCATGGGTGGCAAGCGGCGCGGTCACCCTTGGCGGCGACACCGGCTGGTTCGGCGCGCTGAAGGCGCGCTATTTCGGTCCGCGCCCCCTGATCGAAGACGACAGCGTCCGCTCGCTACAATCCCTGATCTTCAACGCGCGCGCCGGCTACAGATTCGACAACGGCCTGCGGGTGCAGCTCGACGTGCTCAACCTCTTCAACGCCCAGACCAACCAGATCGAGTATTACTATTTGTCGCGATTGCCGGGGGAGCCGATCGACGGCGTCGCCGATCGTCACGTCCATCCGGCCGAGCCGCGCGCGGTGCGGCTGACGGTGGCGGGAAGATTCTGATCGGATCGAGCCGCCGCTTTGGCTGTCACAAATCCTGAAAGAAACTGACATAGAGCCGATGCTTTGATCGGCCGAGAGCGCGGCGTTCGGGCCGTTCGCCGCGTGCGAGACAGGAGTGAGTGAATGCAATCCGACCCGGACAGCGCCGCGATCGCTTCGGCAGACCGGCTCGCGAACGCGGTCCAGCTCGAGACCGGATCGGCGCGCTCCTGGCCAACGGCCAGCCTTGGCTGGGCGCTGATACCGATCGTGACGGCGTCCGGCTTCGCGGGCCTCGGCTACGAGATCGTGTGGACGCGACAGCTGAGCCTTGCGCTGGGGACCGAGATGATGGCGGTGCTTGGCGCCATCGCCGGGTTTTTCGGCGGTCTGGCGCTTGGTGCGTTCGCGCTCGATGAGCTGATCAGGCGTGCGCGGTCGGCGTGGCACGTCTATGCGATGCTTGAGGGCGTCATCGCTGTCTGGGGTCTGGTCAACATCTGGCTTCTGCCTGCCGCCGGCCGGGCGCTGCCGCCCCTGCTTGGCAGCGAACCGTCGCCAGCCTTGCTTTGGACCGGCAGCTTTGCGCTGCCGACGCTGGTGCTGCTTCCCGCGACGATGGCAATGGGCGGAACCCTTGCCGCACTGGAGCGGATGACACGCGAGGCCCGCCGCGAGGCGCGCGTCACCGCCGGCGTGTATGGAGCGAACACGGCCGGGGCGTTGGCCGGCACGCTGGTGTCCACATTCCTGCTGATTCCGACGCTTGGCTTCTCCGGGACATTGCTCTGCCTTGCCGGCGTCAACCTGCTCTGCGCCGCCGGCGCGCTCGCGGTTGAAGCGGCGTTCGGCACGGCGCGAGCTGCGACCGAGGCGGCTCGGCCCGAGCCGGTTCGCGAGCTGCGCCTCACGATCACCTTGTTCGCCACGGGCCTGCTCGGAATCGCATTCGAGGTTCTGGTCGTCCGCCTTGCGGCGCAGGTGATGCAGGACACCGTCTACACCTTCGCGGGGCTGCTGGCGGCGTACCTGCTCGGCACGGCGGCCGGCGGCCTGCTCTGGCAGCGCAGCGGACGTGCTGCGCAGGATGGCGATCTCCGCGGCCTGCTGGCCGCCACCGCGCTTGCGTGTCTTGCGACCGCATTGCTTGCGCCCTATGTCGACCGCCTCGTCGAGGTCGCCTCCCCCGCCGGCGTGGTCGGTGAGCTGGCAGTGGCGATTGCCCTGTTCCTGGCACCGTCGACCGCGATGGGTGCATTGTTCGGCCTGCTGGCGCAGCGGGTGCGCGACCAGCGCGGCTCTGTTGGCTGGGCGGTTGGCGTCAACAGTCTCGGCGCCTCCATCGCGCCACTCGTCGCCGCACAATTGCTGATTCCGGCCTTCGGGACGTGGAAAGCCCTGCTTCCGGTCACGCTGGGCTACCTGCTCCTGCTCCCGGCCGGCTGGCCGGCGCTGGCGTGGTCCGCCGCGCCGGCCGTCCTCGCGCTGGTGCTGTGGTTTTATCCCGTGCCCTCGTTGACGAGGGTGCCGTCCGGCGGCGCCCTGCTCGCGGTCCGTGAAGGGCCGATGGCGACCGCCAGCGTTGTCGATGAAGCGTCAGGTACGCGCTATCTCGATGTGAACGGCCATTTCCGGATGGGCGGCACGAGTTCGGTTCGATCCGACTACCGCCAGGCGATGCTGCCGCTGCTGCTTCATCAAGCTCCGCACCGGGCCCTGTTCCTCGGCATCGGGACCGGCGCCACCGTGGTCGGCGGATCGCAGATGCCGGGCGTGAGCGTGCATGGCGTCGAGCTTTCGCGCGAGGTCGTGGACCTGCTTCCCTGGTTCATCAACCCGGCGGCGGCTCCGGCGCTTCGGGTGACCGTCGCCGATGCCCGCCGCTACGTCGCCGCGGATACCAGCCTGCATGACGTGATCGTCGCCGACCTGTTTCATCCGGCGCTGGATGGCAGCGGCACGCTCTACACGGTCGAGCATTTCGGCGCCGTGAAGCGCAGGCTCGCGCCCCAAGGCATCTTCTGCCAATGGCTTCCGCTTTATCAGCTTGATCTGCCCTCGCTCCGCGCCATTGTCCGCAGCTTTCTCGACGTCTATCCGGACGGCGCGGCCTGGCTCAACCACTACAGCGTCCGCACGCCCATGCTCGCGCTCATCGGCACAAGGGATGGCGGTGATCTCGACACCAACGCGCTCGCCGACCGGCTGCGCGATCCCGCGATCGGGCCAGTCGTGCGGCCGCTCGGGTTCGCGGCGCCGATCGATCTGCTCGGCCAATACCTCGCAGGCCCGCGCGCCCTCGCCGCATTCGCCGGCGAAGGTCCGCGCAACACGGATGATTTTCCGTTCGTGACCTTCGATGCGCGGCGCAACGTCCACGCATTGACCGCGGCGCCCTGGTCGCTCCTGCTTGCATTGACGCGAGGCGTGCAACCGGATCCGGCTGAACTCCTGGCCGTCGGGCCGGAGCGCGATGCGTTGAGCGCCCGGCTCAGCGCCTACTGGCGCGCGCGTAACCGGTTTCTCGAAGCGGGCGCAGCGCTTCCGGGCGATCCGCGCGGCGCAGCGCTGATCGAAGCGGCTTCGCTGGGCCTCCTCGAGGCGCTTCGCTTGAGCCCCGAATTCGACCCGGCCTACGGGCCGCTGATGAGCATGGCGAAATCCCTGATCGGTTCGGACCGGACAGCCGCCGCTGGCCTGCTGCGCCAGATTGTCGACGCGGCCCCATCGCGCGGCGAGGCCAGGGAGCTGCTGCTGCGCGAATTCGGATTACGAAAGCAGTGACCTGCTTGGCCTCGCTCAGGGCGCAAAGTTGATGCGATAGCCCCAGCAGTCGAGATGATCGGGAATGGCGTTGAAAGCGATCGTGATCCGCTGCCCGCCCGGATTCCTCGGCACCTCGTGGTAGAGATAGCTTGGAAAAAGCACGAGATCGCCCGGTTCGGCTTCCGGCAGGACGTACTTGCCCGCGTTGAAAGGCCCGATGGCGGCGTCTCGCGTATGATGGCGGAAGGAGAAGTCGAAACCGCCGGGCGGCCGCACGAAAACCGTCTTGCAGGCCGCGTGCGAGGGCGTCAGATAGATAATGCCCGAGACGAAACTGTTGGCGTGCGAATGCAGGGTCTGGTTTCCGCCGGTCTCGAGCATGTTGGTCCACATCTCCTTGACGGTCCAGCGCAGCTGTTCGCCGAACAGCAAGACGCCGAAATCGACCAGCTTTGGCACCGCCAGTTCAGCGATCTGGCGAAACAGCTCGTTGTCGCGCGGATCGGCGACCTCGGTGTGGAACAGCTGTCCCGATCGGAGATTGCTTTCGATGCGCGCATTCCGGATCGCGGTCACGGCGGCTTCGTTCAGCGACGGAGGAAGCAGCTGGGGCGAGCGCATGAGGGGGATCGGGAAAAGCGGTTCGATCTGATCCATGTGGTCAATTTTGCCTGTTTTGGGAACGCAGCCAACCATGCGCGAGCAAAGATGACACCGCGATGACAGCGGGCAGCGTGCCGCAGTCTGCCGAGGTGATCTACTCGTCGGCCCGAAGCACGCGCAGCCTTTCGCCGGGCGGCAGCTCGTGGCGCCGTTCGCGCACCTCCTGAGAGGCGCGCGCGGCCATCTCCAGACACTCGTCGAATTCGCCGTTCCCGGCTTCGACCATGGCCTGGTGCAGATGACGATCGGCGAAGTAGCGGGAGAGATGGTCCGGCGGCAGTTGTGCCGTCAAGGTGCGCGCCTCCCCGACTGCCGACTGGCAATCCTCCCACGTGGGTTCGCTGGAAGGCAACGCAGCAGCCCCTTGAGTCCCTTGGGCGGCCGCACCGCAACTGCCGCAAACGAGCAGGCACAGCGCAAAGAGAGAAGCTCGCAGGCAAAACTGGTCCATCGCACGCCCAAAAACGAGTCCGGCGGGACGCTGAGCGTCCCGCCGGATAGTTTCATGAATGGTTAGTCGTTGTCGTGGTGGTGATGGTCGTGCTCGGCCCGCTGCCCAAGCCGCCGCGCCAGATCCGCATTGGTTTCGACCAGCAGCTTCGGCGAGCCTTCCGGCCGCACGAAGATCGGATTGGCGTAGAACCAGGCGTTCGAATAGGCCTGAACGTCGTGGGTGACCTTCTTGACGCCGGCGATCGCCTCCAGATGCGGCGGGCACGCCGGGTCCGTGCAGCTCACCAGCGCATTGTTGGCGTCGAGCAGCGGATTGCCGGCGCTATCCGAGACGTTCGGGGTGCCGACCGGAATGTTCGTTCCGCGGGCGCGGATATAGAACGGGCTGTTGCCGGCGGTGAACGTCGTCGTGAAGCGCAACCGGACGGCATCGCCGTCACGATGCTCGCGATGCATCTTGGTCGCCGGAATCTGCTGCGCGATGGTGGCCGTGGGGTTGTACACGATCGACGCGCCGGCAGTGCCGGCGGCGTTCGGCACCGCATAGCCGGCCGCGCCCGGCGCAATCACGCCGGTGATCTTGCCGGTGATCAGATCGACATGGTCGAGCGACGGCTTGTTCAGCGGCTGCTTGGTCCCGATCGGCACGAGCAGCGGATTGTTGAAGCTGTACGGGCTGTTGTTCTTCGCCGGGACCGTCATTTCCATCTCGACGGTCACCCGATCACCCGGCCTCACGACCAGCGTCTCGCCCATCGTCTTCCAGTCGTCGCCGCGCGCCTTGGCGCGGAACACCAGATCGGGACCGATCAGATCGGCGTTGACCGAGTACGAGTTACCCGAACGCATGCCGTCGATGACCGAGTGCGCCGAGAACTTTCCGGCGTTCGGAACATACAGCTTGGTGTACTCGCCGGGAATGAAATCGGCCGTCGTGAACGAGTCGCGCGCGCCGCCGGCGCCGCGGCTGTGCCAGTCGGAGCTGACATAGATGAAGAAGTTGCGGCCTTCGCCGAGCATGCCATCCCACAGGCCGCCGACCTTCGCGGTGTAGATCCCGCTCATGCCGTAGGTGCCGCCGCCGACCGCACCGGTCCCGTAGGAGCCGGAGCCGCCGCTGAGGCCGCCTTCCGCGAAGTGACCGGGCGACTCGATGCCGAACGCGACGGTCGGTCCGGCATTGTTGAAATCGCGGAAGTGCTCGATGTTGTAGCCCTTGCTGCCCGACGGATCGAACGGCCCCTGGCGCTCGGTGTGCGTGGGAATGACATAGGATTGCAGCGGATGATGCGACTGCAACCATGCGATGGCCGCGAGCGATTTCTGGTGTCCCGCCGTGCCGCTGTTGTTGACATTGTCCTTGCCCGGCCAGACCTGGTTTTGGCCGCTGCCGAAGACGGGGCCGATCGCATCGGTGTCGGTGCGATCGAAGCGGTATTCGAATTCCGCCATCTTGTCGGCATTGCCGCCCTCGTGGCGCGGGTTCTGCCCGGTGATCACCGCGACGTCGACATGCTCATGACCGGGAGCGATCCACTCGAGGCCTTCGATCAACACCTTCTTGTACACCGGCGTGCGGTTGGCGATGATCGGATACTCGATCTCCTGGATCGACTGCCAGCGCCACATCTTGGCGCTGCTGCCGGTGCCGTTCGGGGTGCCCTTCAGGCTGGTGATCGTGATGCCGTCGATGGTCTTGCCAAGCGTCTGATCCCAGGTGGTGGTGGTTTGCCCGGGAAGATTGGCGCTGGTGTCGCTGAAGCGGCAGTCGCGATTGCCCGAACCGCCGTGATTGCCGAGCGTGAACCAGTCCAGGTCGAAATTGTTGCCGCCGGCGGGCGCGACGCCGCGTCCGACCGCGCGGTCGATCGAATAGCCAGCGGCCACCGAACCGTCCGTACAGGTGTTGTGGTTGTGCATGTCACCGGCGACATAAGGATTGCCCTTATGCCGATCCTTGCCCCACTCCTCGGCCACGGCGCTCTGCGTCAGCGCCAACGTTGCGGACGCTGCAGTCAACAGGATGGTCTTGCTGGTTGGAAACATCTATCGCCCCTCTTTCGGATAAACTGCGGGAAATTCGGCAAGAACGGCAGGAATCGAAAACCCCAGATCCCCGCCGCGGTGAGCGGACTCGCTGCGTCTTTGCAATGACCAGAGTTCGAATACAGCTTCGTGAAGGATTTGTGCTGCGCCTCGCAGCTTCTGATTTATCCGTGCGACATCTTGTCTCTTGCAACTTTTCTGCGCGGCACTCGCGTTTGCAGATGACAGATGAAATGTCGTGTCGCATAAAGCGCGCGGCCACGCGTGCTGTGGGAATTTGTGACAGTAAGATGTCAATGCCAGCGACACCGACTCCAGCGACACCATCTAAAGTGCGAACCTTTCCGACGTTGCACACGCAACGCTCGGAGCAGAGTCCCGATGCTGCACCGGGCGCGGCGCAGCCTTCGCGGTCCTTCGTCGCATTTGCTAAACGCCTGTCGCGTGAGCCGCTGCTGCACTTCACATTGCTTGGGGCGCTGATCTTCGGCGGCGACGCCGTGCTGCATCCCCCCGCCAAAGACGAAAAGGTGATCACCGTCGCCAAGACGATGCGCCAGTCCTTCATCGAGAACTTCGACGAGGACAAGGTACGTGCTCCGTCCGACGACCAGCTCCAGAAGATGATCGACAGCTGGGTGGCGAGCGAAATCCTGTACCGCGAGGGCAAGGCGCTCGGCGTCGACCGCGGCGACGAGATGATCCGCGATCGAATTGCCTTCAAGATGCAATTGCTGATCTTCGATCAGATCAAGGTCCCGCGACCGACGGAAGAACAGCTGCGGGCGTGGTTTGCGGAAAATCACGCCAACTTCGACGAGCCGGAGCGCGTTTCGTTCTACATCACCCCGCCGACCGATCAGGCCACGGCGCAGCGCCAGTTCGAGGACATCGCGCAACAGCACGAATCCGAGGAGCTGCAGCAGCAGACCCGTGCGATCCTCGGCCGGACCGTCGCGAGCCTTGCGGCCTCCTTCGGCCAGGAATTCCGCGATGCGCTGCTGGCGATGCCGCCGGGGCAATGGAAGGTCCTGCGCTCCAGGGATGGCTGGCACGTCGCGCGTCTCGATTCCCGGATTCAGGGAACGCTCGCCAATCTCGAGACGGTTCGGGATGAGGCCGCCCGGATTTGGCATACCGAAGAAACCCGCAAGCTGGCCTGGGAAGCGGTCAAGCGGCTCAAGACCTCCTATCAAGTGCGGTACGAGCAGTGACCGCGATCCGATACCTGCGATTGGCACTGCTCGTCCTCGCCGCGCTGATGCAGCCCGCATTGCTGCGTGCGCATGAAGCGTCGATGGGTGTGCTCGAATTCCACGAGGTCCGGCACGGCGTGTACATCGGCCGCTGGACCATGGAGCCGTCGATCGGCGCCGCGCGGGTCGATCTGCGGGTGCCATCCCACTGCCTGCTGCGGCTGCCCGAAGTGAACTGCGGCGAGAGAGGGCTGGTCGGCCCGATCACCATCGCCAACCTCGGCGCCAACATGGCGGTCGTCCTGATCAAGCTCGTTCCGCTCGCGGGTGAGCCGCGCAGCTACACGATCTCGACGGCCAATCCCGTCGCCTCGATTCTCGGCACCGGCGCGCCCACGCTGCAGACCTGGATCGAGCTGGCCAAGACTTATGTCAATTACGGGATCGATCACATCCTTCTGGGCGCCGATCATCTGCTGTTCGTGCTGGGCCTGATCTGGATCGTCGGCGGCGGCTGGCGTCTGGTGAAAACCATCACCGCCTTCACGATCGGACACAGCGCCTCGCTGGCGGCGGCCGCCTTCGGCCTGATCGGCGTGCCGGAACGCCCGCTCAATGCCTGCATCGCATTGAGTATCGCGTTCGTCGGCGTCGAAATCGTCAAGCAGCAGCGCGGCGAGATCGGCCTCACGGCACGCCATCCCTGGGCCGTCGCCTTTACGTTCGGCCTGGTTCACGGCATCGGCTTCGCAAGCGCGCTGGCGGGCCTCGGGCTCGAACGCCGTCTGCTTCCCGCAGCGCTGCTGTTCTTCAACATCGGCGTCGAGATCGGGCAGCTTGCCTTTGTGCTGCTCGTGCTCGCGCTGATCTGGGCGCATCGGCGACTTGATGCCGTGTTGCCGCGCTGGGGCGAGGCTCTTCCGGCCTACGCCATCGGGTCGGTGTCGATGTTCTGGTTCTTCGGCCGCCTTGTGCGCGTGCTCGCTCCGATCTGACCGAGAGACGCCCACCCCATGTGTTCACGCATCCTCCGAACCCTGCCAACCGCGATTGTCGCTTTGGCGCTGACCCAGCCGGCGTTCGCGCACGACCAGGTCGGCGTGGCCGGCGGTCTGCTCAGCGGCCTGCTGCATCCGGCCACCGGCATCGACCATCTGATTGCGATGGTCGCCGTCGGAATCTGGGGAGCGCAACTCGGCGCGCCCGCCATCTGGGTCCTGCCCATCACGTTCCCGCTGGTCATGGCGGTCGGCGGAGTTTTGGGCGTGCTGCGCATTCCGCTGCCGATGCCGGAGGTGGTGATCGCAATGTCGGCTCTGATCCTCGGCCTCGCCGTCGCCATCCGCCTGCGCTTGCCATTTCCCGCGGCGGCGGCGGTGGTTGCGGTGTTTGCGATCTTTCACGGTCATGCGCACGGGGCCGAGCTGCCGGGCTCCGCAAACCCGCTGGCTTACGGGGTCGGCTTCGTCACTGCGACCGGCCTGCTGCACCTGTGCGGCATCGCGATCGGCACCCTGACGCGCTGGCCCGCCGGCGAACGCGTCATCCAGGGGCTCGGGGCCGGCATCGCCGGGCTCGGTTGCTACTTCCTGGCGCAGGGCCTCGGAGCATTTGCATGACGCTGAAATATGCACGCGGGTGGATCGCCGCGGCGCTGCTCCTGTTGCCGAGCGCCGCCGACGCACACATCATCGCAGCGCGCCTCGGCGATTTCTATATGGGCGCTTTGCATCCCTTCACCGACCTTCAGGATGTCATCCTCTGGACCGCGATGGGCGTGCTGGCCGGGTCGCTCGGCGCCTCGAAAGGACGCTGGCTCATCCTGGTGTTTCCGCTCGGACTGCTGGCCGGCCTGGCGGTCGGGCGCATGTTCGGCCCTGTTACGGGCGGCCTTGCGGACGCCTCGATGCTGCTGGTGATCGGCGTCCTGCTGGCGGCAGCGGCGCGCATTCCGACAGTCTTGTTGTGCGCAATTGCATTCGGATTGGCCGCACTGCGCGGTGCTGCGAACGGAAGCGACCTCGCGCCCGACACCGACCGGCTGCTGTTCGCGGCGGGATTGGCCTGCGCGGGCTACACCGTCGTCACACTGACGATGGCGCTGACCGTCATGTTCAGACCGACCGCGGCGGACCCGACATCCTGGCAAGCGATCGCGGTTCGCGCACTCGGAGGCTGGATCGCAGCCATCGGTCTCATGATGGCGAGCTTTGCTCTCGCTTCTTGAAGCATTGCTGACATTGCTACCCGGATGTGTCGCAGTGGCCGACGCGGGCGGCTACAGTTCCTTCTCGGCGAGCTCGCGAAACGCATCGGGCACCGAACGGGATACGCCCAAGACCGCCGAACCGTCCCCGATCGCATCCCATCCGAACCGGTCGCGGATCTTGTCGACGGCGCAATCGGCCGCCCAGCGGGCGCTGCCCAGCCTGCTTCCGGGACGGAGCGCTTCATCCGCAAGTCCAAGCGGCAGGTCCAGCTCCAGATCCCTGTGCTCCTCGAGATGCGACACCGAAATGGCCAGCAGCGAGATGACTGTCTCGCCCGGATGATCGGCAAGGATTGCGCGGACCAATTTTTCCGCACGCTGGGCGAGGATCAAGGTTGCGTCGACCGGAGCATCGAGCGTGATCGAGCGCGTCACCGCTCGCATGTCGGCGAAGCGAACCCGCACCGTCACCGTCCGTCCCGGCCGCGACTTTCTCCGCAGCC
This sequence comes from Bradyrhizobium ivorense, assembly GCF_900696085.1. Classification (GTDB taxonomy): domain Bacteria; phylum Pseudomonadota; class Alphaproteobacteria; order Rhizobiales; family Xanthobacteraceae; genus Bradyrhizobium; species Bradyrhizobium ivorense. The sequence goes on along the minus strand of NZ_CAADFC020000004.1, from coordinate 136,147 downwards.
TGGTGGCGATGCGATCGGCAAGATGCAGCAGGGTCGGGCGAATGACCCGCTCGATGGCGGGCCGTTTCCCCAGCGCCGATTGCGCCCCCGCGGAGTGGGCGCGACGGTGCGGCCTGAGTTCGCGCGGGTCGCGATTCCAGGCCAGCGCCGCCAGCTTCTCCCCGGCCGCCGGCCCCAGCGACCGCATCAGCGACGTTTCGGGCGATTTGGCAAGTTGCCCGATCGTCGAGACGCCCATCGCGGCGAGCCGCGCCTTGGTGACCGGTCCGACGCCCCACATCAATTCGACCGGCAAGCCGTGAAGGAATTTCAGCTCGCTGTCGGGATCGACCACGACGAGCCCGTCGGGCTTGGCAACCTGCGAGGCGATCTTCGCCAGATGCTTGGTGCGCGCGACTCCAACCGAGATCGGCAGGCCGAGCTCGCTGCGCACGCGCCGGCGGATCGCCGCCGCGATGTCGGCAGGCGAGCCGAACAGATGGGTGCAGCCGGCAACGTCGGCAAAGGCCTCGTCGATCGAGATGCGCTCAACGAGCGGCGTAAAATCGCCGAGCACCCCGATCGCCGCGTCACCCAGCCGCTGATAATCCTTGAAATGACCGCCGACGAACATCAGCTGCGGACACAGCTCGCGCGCCTGTCGTCCCGACATGCCGCCGCGGACGCCGAATGCCTTGGCCTCGTAGGAGGCCGCAAGCACAACTCCGCCACCGACCGCGATCGGCTTGCCGCGCAGCGACGGGTCCAACAATTGTTCGACCGACGCGTAAAACGCATCCAGATCGGCATGAAGGATCGTGGCTGCAGTGACCATTCCAGCCGTTCATCCGCGATCGGAGCGTCCACGCGCAAAAGAACAAAATAGGAACATTCGCAAGGCAAGTCAACCCGGCGAGGGCCCTGCCACCGCGACCGGTGATCCGCCCTAACCTTTCGCCCGTCTCGCCACGATCTGCTGAAGCGCCCAGCGCGCGTTCTTTCTGACATCCGGATCGAGATCATCCGCAATGATCGCCAGAAACGCCTCGCCATCGGGATGCCCGATCTCACCCAGCGCTGCGGCAGCCTCCTTGCGCAGATTGGCCTGCTCGTGATTGACGCAATTGCCGATCGGGCGCACCGCGCGCTCGATCTTCATCTTGCCGAGGCTGCGGATCGCCTTGAGCCGGACCTGCCAGAACCCGTCCGCGAGCGCCGCAATCAATTGATCCGCGGCCAGCGCGCCGTTGATGTTGAGTCCGAGCGTGTCGGCCGCCATCTCGCGCACCATCCAGTCGCCGTCCTTCAGCGCGCGCGTGATCGTTTCCGCAGCCGGCTTCATCTGCGAGAAGGCCAGCGCGCTGATCGCGGCGCGGCGCACATGGGCGTCCGGATCCTGGATCAGCGCCGTCAGCGCCGGGATCGCCTCCTCGAGTTTCAGGAAGCCGATCACGCCGATCGCCTGCGCGCGCACGGCCGCGTCCGGGTCCTGCAATGCCTCCAGCGCCGGCTTCATCGCATCCTTGCGGCGCAGCTCCTTCAGCGCGCGCAGCGCGCCGGTGCGGACGAAGGCATGGGCATGCTTGACCAGCGGGAGGATGATATCAGCGCAGGCCGGATCCTTGAACTCGGCCATGCTGTCGGCCGCCGCCGACGCCACGATGCGCTCGGGGTCGACCAGCAATTTCGCCAGCGCGCCCGCCGCCTCCGGCCCGTCGAATTCGCCGAGCGCCATCGCAACCTGCTGGCGCACGCCGGCATCGGGATCGGACACCATGTTGGCGAGATGGCCGACCGCGGCCGGATCGCCGGAATGGCCGAGCGAAATGATGGCGACGCGGCGTTCGGCGGGATCGGCGGCCTGCAGCCGCTCGTCGGCGTCCTCGAGGTCGTCGTAGGATTCGAACGGGCTCGACATGATCACCTCAACAGATACGGAATGTTGACGGTGACGGCGCCGGTCGGGCAGTCCGCCTCGCACGGCATGCAGTACCAGCACTCGTCATAGGCCATGTAGGCCTTGCCGGTCATGTCGCTGATCCGCAGCACGTCGAGCGGGCAGACGTCGACGCACACCGTGCAGCCCTTGTCCGCGATGCATTTGGCGTCGTCGACCACCACCGGGACCTGTGTCTGGTAGGAAGCGAGGGGCATCGTCCAATCTCCTGTTGTTAATCACGCGCTGGCGCGGATGCGCTGCTTGTCGTAGAGGTCCTTCTCGTCGTCGGCGATAGGCACGACATAGGGCTCCACGGCGCGCTTCGTGCTCGTCATCCTGCCGTCCTGCTTGGACAGCAGCGTGTGGCAGAACCAGTTCTCGTTGTCCTTGTCCGGAAAATCGGTGCGCCAGTGGTAGAGGCCCCAGCGGCTCTCTTCGCGGAACAACGAGGCGTGCGCCGCCATGTCGGCGCAATCCATGATCGACTGCACTTCGAGCGCGCGGAGCAGCTCGTGCGCATTGCGCGCGATCATCCGCTGCTCCATGTCCTCGCGGACCTCGGCGAGACGGCGCATGCCGAGCTCGTACTTGCGGGTCACCTTCGGCGGCTGCAGATAGTCATTCACCAGGCGGCGGGTCTTGTATTCGACCTGGTTCGGCGGAATGCCGTCCTCGCGCCTGGTCGGGGCCAGCACACGCTCCCGCTCGAGGGCAACCTCGGCGGAATCGAACGCCGCGAAATCGTGGCTGTCGGCGAACTCCATCGCATCGATGCCGGCGACCGAGCCGTTGGTGAAGGCACCCAGCATGTAATTGTGCGGCACGCTCGCCATGTCGCCGGCGGCATAGAGGCCCGGCACGGTGGTGCGCGCGTTGTCGTCGACGAAGACGCCGGAGGCGCTGTGGCCGGAGCAGAGGCCGATCTCGGAGATGTGCATCTCGATCGACTCCGAGCGGTAGTCGACCCCCCGCCCCTGCTGGAACAGGCCGCGCGTCGGCCGCTCCACCTTGTGCAAGGTGGATTCGATCTCCTCGATCGTCTTCTCGTGAAGGTGCTTGAGTTGGAGGAAGACCGGGCCCTTGCCCGAAAGCAGCTCATTGTAGAACTCGAGCATCATCTGGCCCGACCAGTAGTCGCACTCGATGAAGCGCGAGCCCTCATTGTTGGCGGTATAGGCGCCGAACGGACCGGCGACATAGGCGCAGGCCGGGCCGTTGTAATCCTTGATCAGCGGATTGATCTGGTAGCATTCGAGGTTCGCGAGCGCGGCGCCGGCGTGATAGGCCATGGCATAGCCGTCGCCGGAATTGGCGGCGTTCTCGTAGGTGCCGAACATGTAGCCGGAGGTGGGAAGCCCGAGCCGGCCGGCGGCGCCCATGCACAGGATCACCGCCTTCGCCTTGATCACCAGGATCTCGGCGGTGCGGGTGTTGACGCTGATCGCGCCGGCGACGCGGCCGTCGGCGGACTTCAACAGCCGCGTCGCCATGTAGCGGTTCGAGATCAGGATGCGGGCGCGGCGAAGCTGCCGATACAGCGCCTTCTTGACCGTCTCGCCGTTCGGCATCGGCAGAACATAGGTGCCGATATGGTGCACCTTCTTGACGGCGAAGTCGCCGTTCTCGTTCTTCAGGAAACGGATGCCGAAACTGTCGAGCTCCTCGATGATCTTGTAGCAGTTCTGGGCGTATTTATAGACCGCCTTCTGGTCGACGATGCCGTCATTGGCGATCGTGATCTCCTTGGTGTACTGCTCGGGCGTCGCATAGCCGGGAATGACGGCGTTGTTGAGCCCGTCCATGCCCATCGAGATCGCGCCGGAGCGCTTGACGTTGGCCTTTTCCAGCAGCACGACGTCGGCCTTTGGATTCTTCAGCTTCGCTTTCAGCGCCGCCATCGGGCCGGCCGTGCCGCCGCCGATCACCAGCACGTCGCAGGAAACCTCCGACAATCCGTCGACGATCTGATCTAGTGCCATCGCTTGCTCCTGGTTCGCCGGCGCAACCGGCGCCTCGGCATGAGATTTGTTCAGACGGTCCCGCGGCGATAGCAATTAGTTGTCACCGGCGGACAATTGGGAGACCTATCGCTCGACGAAGGCCTTCTCGATCACGAAGTGGCCGGGCTCGCTGTGGTTGCCCTCGGCAAAGCTGCGCGCGGTGAACATCGCGTGCAGCTCTTCGAGCATCGCGGGACTGCCGCACAGCATGATGCGGTCGGTCTCGCGGTCGAGCGGCGGCTGGCCGATGTCGTCGAACAGCTGGTTGGAGGCGATTAGGTCGGTGATGCGGCCGCGGTTTCTGAACGGCTCGCGCGTGACGGTCGGGTAATAGACCAGCTTGTCCCTGATCAGGGGACCGAGGAATTCGTGGTCGCACAGGCTCTCGACCAGCTGCTCGCCATAGGCCAGTTCCGAGACCTGGCGGCAGCCATGGGCGAGCACGATGGTCTCGTAGCTCTCGTAGACCTCCGGATCCTTGATCAGGCTCGCGAACGGCGCCAGCCCGGTGCCGGTCGACAGCAGCACCAGGCGTTTGCCCGGGATGAGATTGCCGGTGATCAGCGTGCCGGTCGCCTTGCGGCCGACCAGGATGATGTCGCCTTCCCTGATCTTCTGCAACCGCGAGGTCAGCGGACCGTGCGGCACCTTGATGCTGAAGAACTCCAGCGCCTCCTCGTGATTAGCGCTCGCCATGCTGTAGGCCCGCATCAACGGCCGGCCATCGACCTCGAGCCCGATCATGGCGAACTGGCCATTCTGGAAGCGAAAGCCTGGATCGCGCGTCGCGGTGAAGCTGAACAGGGATTCGGTCCAGTGCCTGACCGAGAGGACCGTTTCCTTCTGAAATGCGCTCATCGCTCGTCTCTCCTTGCTTGCGCGATGCCGGGCAAGGTTTCGGAGAGCGCCAGATCCCGCAACGGCGAACTGCCGTTCTCGGTCGATTAGTTTCACATTTTGCGTGTGATCGACGGCGAGCGGGCGATACGCATCGGTGATTGCAGCAGCGTCGCGCCGGATCCGGCAATTAATTGCTATCGCGTCCGCCGCCTCGATGTCAGGAGGAAGGGTGGAGGATCGTCATGACCATGACCGCATCGGTGGCGCCGACGGTGACCGACTACGAGGCCAGCGCCGATCTCGCGACACTCGTGGTGCGCACCGCGCAGGATGATGAAGTGAAGTTCGCGGCCGAGCAGCTTCGTCTCGCTTGCAAATGCGCCCACTGCACCCGCGCCCGGATTGACGGCCGCTTCCCCGAGCGGTTTCCCGGCATCGCGATCACCGGGATCGGCGATTTGGGCTACGGGCTCAATATTTCGTTCTCCGACGGGCACAATCGCGGCATCTATCCAAAAATTTATCTGCTGAGCCTCGCAGGACACTAACCGGTCTCCCCTTCTATGCGAGGCCCCGGCGGGCGAACCGCCATTCCATCAATCCCTCATTTTCGGTGATGATTTTCCGGGCCGGCGCGCCGCGCGCGGTCCCGTAGCGATGCAGGCGTCAGCGGCCAGCCGTCCCCCACTTGCCAACCCGTTCTGGCATGGACATTGCTCTTTCTAGAACGATTTGAATGTCTAGAACGGCTTGAACAATCCGGAGGCGGCTCGATGTTGTTGCAGGCGGCCAATGCGGTTCGCGGGACCGTTCCCGCAACAATCCGGCCTGCCGGCAGTTCCTCGCTGCTGCTCACCGAGAACCAGCAATGGATCGGCGGCCCGCCGCCGTTGATGGACAAGCTGACGCCGCGCGAGCGGGAACTGGTGCTGAAGCAAGGGCGCCGCAAGGTGCTCAATCGCGGCCAAACGCTGTTCAGCCAGGGCGGCAAGCATGACGGCATCTGGCTGATCGAGAGCGGTCGCATCCGGGTTTTCTACATCTCGCCGCTGGGGCGCGAGATCACGCTAGCCTACTGGCACGTCGGCAACTTCGTCGGCGGGCCCGAAGTGTTCGAGGGCACCGTCCATCAGTGGTCCGGCGTTGCCTCCAGCAATTGCAGCGTCGTGCACCTTCCCGGCAAGGAACTGCGGGTGCTGGCCGCGGAGATCCCGAACCTCGCCATCGGTCTGATCGAGGGACTGACCTTCAAGGGCAAATGCTACTCCGCGCTCGCCCAGATGCTGGGAACGCGGTCGATCAGCCAGCGTCTGGCGCACCTGTTGCTGCACCTCGTCGAACTCTATGGCGTGAAGGATTCCGACGGCACCGTGATCGCCGCGGCCTTCACCCATGCCGACATCGCCCACATGGTCGGCGCCACCAGGCAATGGGTGACGATCAGCCTGAAGCGCATGCAGGAGAAGGGGATCGTCGTGACCAAGCGCTCCCAGATCGTGGTCTGCCAGACCGAGACTTTGGAAGAGATGCGGGGCCAGGCGGCCGATTAGAGGCCGATGCCCATGCAATCGGCTGTCATTGGCAAAACTGCCCAAGGAGTAAGCAACGGGCATTTTCCCGGCAACTAATCGACAGCGGCGATGACTCCGGATTTGCCCAGCCTGCCCCCTCGCCCAATCATGGCAGCCATAGCACATCCAACCGAAGGAGGATGAGAATGGTCCGCCACCTTCCCACGCTCTCGCTCGCGACGTCGCTGGCGCTTCTGTTTGCGCAGCCGGTCGCGGCGGAGACGGTGACGATCGGCATCGGCACGCAGGACACCACCACCAACACGGTCACCGCGGGCGTCGTCATCCGGCAGTTGCACCTCCTGGAAAAATACCTGCCGACCGACGGCAAATACGCCAACATCAAGTTCGAGCTGGAGTGGCAGAACTTCACCTCCGGCCCGCCCGTCACCAACGCGATGATGGCGAACAAGCTGCAGATCGGCATGATGGGCGACTATCCGCTGATCGTGAACGGCTTCACTTTCGAGAACAATCCCGAGAGCAAGAGCCGGCTGATCGCGGTCGCCGCCTACAGCCTGTCCGGCTCCGGCAACGGCATTGTCGTCCACAAGGACTCGCCCTACTACGATCTCGCCGATCTCAAGGGCAAGCTGGTCAGCGTGCCGTTCGGCTCGGCCGCGCACGGCATGGTGCTGAAGGCGATGCAGGATCGCGGCTACGCATCCGACTTCTTCCAGCTGGTGAGCCAGAGCCCGGAGGTCGGCTCGACCAACCTCCAGGAAAAGAAGATCGACGCCCACGCCGACTTCGTGCCGTTCGCCGAACTGCTGCCGTTCCGCGGCTTCGCCCGCAAGATCTTCGACGGCGTCGAGACCAATCTGCCGACCTTTCACGGCGTCGTAGTGCGCACCGACTTCGCCGAAAAATATCCCGAGATCGTGGTCGCCTATGTCAAGGCGATCGTCGCCGCCAACCAGTGGCTGCGCGACAATCCGAAACTCGCCGCCGAGAAGATCCAGGAGTGGACCGGCATCAACAAGGAGGTGGTCTACATCTTCCTCGGGCCCGGCGGCAACATGACCACCGATCCCACCATCAAGCCGGCGCTGATCGAGGCCGCCGCCACCGACGTCACGGTGCTGCAGAAGCTCGGGCGCATGAAGGAATTCGATCCGAAAAAGTGGGTCGACGATTCCTACATCCGCAAGGCTTACGCCGATCTGAAGCTCGACTATGACGCGCAGCTCGCCGGCACGAAGAATTACGAGATTTCGGGCGACGACGGCTTCTGCAAGAAGCCGATCGCCGATCCGCGCAAGGCCGGCGAAGTCTGGATCGACGATGCCGGCATCCTGCCGTTTGCGAACGCCTCCTGCACGCTGGGCGCCTACGCCGACTTCAGGGCCAAGGGCAAGAAGATCAACGTCGCCTACGTCTTCGACAGCATCAGAGGCATCAAGCTGTTCGCGGACCAGGCGTTCTATGCCGTCGGCGACGGCGAGGTGGCACCGTTCCTGCTGAAGAAGGATGCGGAGGCGTATGCGGCGAAGATTGGCGGCAAAGTCCTCGGCTTCGAGGACGCGGTGAAATCGGCGGTCGGCGGAGGCAAGACATGAGCAGCAGCCCGGCCATCCTGCGGCCCCAGGAGGACGCCATGCCGGCTGCCACGGCCGTGACCGAGACTGAAGCGGCGCCCGCCGCGGCCTCCACACCGTCATTCGCCGCGCGCGCGGGACGATGGTACCGGCTCAATCGGGACCGGCTGCGTGCCATCGCGATCGGCGCGATTTCGCTCGCCGCCTTCCTGGTCGTCTGGCACCTGCTCACGACCTATCGCATCGTCTTTTTCGTGCGCTTCACCAACGTGCCCTCGCCGCTCGCGGTCTATGCGAGTTTTGCCAAGGCGATCCACGATCCAAAATTCCTGATGCATCTGCTGTTGAGCTGCCGTCGCATCTTGTTCGGCTTCTCGCTGGCCGCAATCGTCGGCGTGCCGCTGGGACTCATCATGGGCCGCTTCAAGCTGGTCCATGAGATGATCTTCCCGGTCGCGGAAGTGCTGCGGCCGATCCCGGCGATCGCCTGGGTGCCGATGGCGATCATGCTGTGGCCGACCAACGAGCAGAGCATCGTCTTCATCACGTTCCTCGGCTCCTTCTTCCCGATCCTGATCAACACCCTGCACGGCATGTCGCTGGTCGACCCGGTGCTGGTGCGCGCAGCCCAGTGTCTCGGCGCGCGCGAGCGCTCGATCTTCCGCGAGGTCTACTTTCCGGCCTCGCTGCCGCACATCTTCACCGGCCTCACCGTCGGCATGGGCGTGGCATGGGTGTCGCTGATCGCCGCCGAGATGATCTCCGGCCAGTACGGCATCGGCTATTTCACCTGGGAGGCCTACTCGCTGGTGCAGTACGCCGACATCGCGCTCGGCATGATCGCGATCGGCGTGCTCGGGCTCGGATCCAGCCTGCTGATCCGGAGCGCCGGCCGGCTGGTCATGCCATGGAGGCCGACATGAACGACGTTCGTACCAATGCAGCGAAGGGCCACATCGAGGTCAAAAACTTCTCGCTCAGCTACGAGAGCCTCGACGGCGCGGTGCAGGCCGTTACCGACACCCAGATCCACGTCAATCCCGGCGAATTCGTCTCGATCGTCGGTCCGTCCGGCTGCGGAAAATCGACCCTGCTCAATGCGGTTGCCGGCTTTCTCAAGCCCACCACCGGTGTGGTCACCGTCGATGGCGAGCCTGTCAACGGCCCCAGCGCCGAACGCGGCATGGTGTTCCAGCAATACTCGCTGTTTCCCTGGAAGACCGTGCGCGAAAACGTCGAATTCGGCCTGAAGGTGCGCGGCATGCCGCGTTCGCAGCGCGAGCGCGCGGCGCGCACGCTGCTCGGCCTTGCCGGCCTCGAGGCGTTCGAGAAGCATTATCCGGAGCGACTATCCGGCGGCATGAAGCAGCGCGTCGGCATCGTGCGCGCGCTGGCGACCGGCCCGAAGGTACTGCTGCTCGACGAGCCGTTCGGCGCACTGGACGCCCAGACCCGCGTCATCATGCAGCAGATCCTCACCAATATGTGGCAGCGGCTGAAGATCTCCGTGCTGTTCGTCACCCACGACATCGACGAGGCGATCTTCCTGTCCGACCGCGTCTATTGCATGACCGCCCGCCCCGGCTCGATCAAGGCGGAAATCCCGATTCCGCTCGAGCGCCCGCGGCAACAGTCGATGATGATGTCCTCGGAATTTCTCGCATTGCGCCGCGGATTGATGTCGCTGATCCGCGAGGAAAGCCTGAAAGCGATGGGCGGCGAGATCAACGATCTCGGCCTGCAGGGGCTGACCATCGAGCTGCAGGGGCATTCGCTCGCAGAGGTGCTTTGACGCCGGCGGCCATCGCCACCTGGTTGGACTAATCCGCTCGGAGTGTCGCTATGCCTGGCTCCCGCGGTCCTGTCTGACCTCGGAGCCGGAATCTGGCCGCAAGACTCCGCGCTGCAGCTATCGCTGCGACATCGCGAGCGCGGCGAGCGCCGTTCGGTTGTTGATCTCGAGCTTCTGGTAGATGTGATGCAGGTGGACCTTGATGGTCCCCTGCGAGAGGTTCAAACGGCGCGCAATGGCCTTGTTCGACAATCCCTCGGACACCAGCCGCATGATTTCGCGCTCACGGTCGGTCAGGACCGCCAACACGTTGTCGACGACGGCGCCATCCGCCTCCTTGGCCGCGGGCACGAGGCCCGGCGCCAGCCCCACCAGCACGGTGCCGCCCTCCGCGACCACCCTGAGCGATTGCACCAGCGTCTCCGGGCTGGCGTGCTTGGAAATCACATTGCAGGCGCCGGCCGCGAGCGGCGGGGCGAGTTCGCCCTGTTGAGCCTCTGCGGCAAAAAAGACCACGCGGGTGGAAAGCCTCTCACCATCGATCATGGCGAGGATCTCGGCGCTGGTCACATCGGGGAAGGCGTCTTCGAGCAGAGCAATGTCGGAGCCCGAATTCCGGATCGCCTCCACGCAACTCGCTCCATCGCTGCACGACGCGACGATCTCGAAGTCACGCACTGCAGCGAAAACTGACGCCAAGCCTTGCAGAACGATCGGATGCCGATCTGCGATTACCAACCGCGTTCGACGCATGGGTGTTCCTCTGTCCGCCGACATAAACCCCTGCGGATATTAACATATTCCACGGATTTTTAGTCTCAATTGACCCAGTACTAGTACTGCCTTGGGGCTATCCGGTCGGCCCCTCGGATCCGCAATTACAGTGTGTGGCAGCGGCCGCCCGCAATTACGCCGCGCGATCGAAGTGCCGATTTGCCTGCGTCAATTGGCGTCATCCGGCATGCTCCGCACGCGCGGCCTATATAACCAATGATATATAGGGTTATTGAAAATTCGAAACTAAGCTTACCATTTCTACACGACGGGATCGCGGCCCGACGGAGCCCGGTTCGGTCGTATATTTCGATACAAGATTTTGCATCACGTAAGAAAGTTATTGTTCAGGGCTCGTCCCACGTCGCCAAGTGCCATAAGAGGTCGCGTTCCTGCGGCCACTGCGTGTGTTTTTGTGTTTACGCTGGAGCATCATCATGCGAAGGCACCGCTTATTGCCGGTTGTCATTATTGGAAAGAGTATTCTGCTTAGGGAAGGACTCGCCAGGATTTTGCGTACGGCGCACTTTCGAGTCCTGTCGTCGGCATCGTCCGCCGGCGATCTGCACCCTGCCACCCTCAAGCATCATCCCTCGCTCGTTCTGATCGTCCACACCGGCGAAACCTTCGACACGGTGCTCGAGCAGATCGAGGGCTGCAAGAACCGGCACGCCAACGGCCGCATCGCGGTCGTGGTCGATCGTTACCGGCTAAGCGATTTGATCTCGGCATTTCGCGCCGGCGCCAGCGGATATTTCGTCAACGTCGTCACCTGCGACCGGTTCGTCAAATCGCTCGAGCTTGTGATGCTGGGCGAAACCATCTTCCCACCGGCATTCCTGTCGTTCCTGCTCAATCCCGGCCTGCACCAGGCAGAAGCCGCGAGCGACGATCACTGCATCGATCAAGCCGCGGACCCATGTCCTGCTGCGGCAGACGATCCGACTGCGCCACTGTTTTCGCCGCGCGAGCGGCTGATCCTGAACTGCCTGATCGAGGGCGACTCCAACAAATTCATCGCCCGCAAGCTGGAGATCGCCGAGGCGACCGTGAAGGTCCACGTCAAGGCGATCCTGCGCAAGATCCGGGTTCAGAACCGGACGCAGGCGGCGATCTGGGGCATGAACCATCAGCCCCGGAGGCAATTGGAGAACGGCAACTATCCGCTCGCAATCACCAGCGCCGGCCGGGCACTCGCAAATCATGCCAAGGCGGCCTCCGACGCGACGCAACTCGAGCCGCGGCCGCCGGCCCTGATCGACGCTGCCCGCATCCGGCCGCTGAACGGCAAGGACGGAAGGATCTCCGGCACGGCGCGCTATGGCAAGCAACCCTAGCCTTGCGTTCTCCTAGGAAGCGGTAGCCCGGCTCGGGACCGGCTCGCGCGTCTTCTTCGCGGCAGATCGCGGACGCGAGACGCGCTTTCGCTGCTTCGCATGCAGCTCCTCGAAATACGCGATCGTGCGCTGCAGGCCTTCCGCAAGCGGAATAACCGGCTGCCAGTTCAGCAATTCCTGGGCCTGGCTGATATCGGGACGCCGCTGCCTTGGATCGTCCTGCGGCAGCGGACGATGGACGAGCCGCGAACGCGACCCGGTCATCGCGATCACCTGGGCTGCCAAGTCACGGATGGTAAACTCGTTGGGATTTCCGCAATTGACCGGTCCGGTGACCTCGTCCGGCGTATTCATCAGCGCCATCATTCCCCTGATCGTGTCGTCGACGAAACAGAATGAGCGGGTCTGCAGGCCGTCGCCATAGATGGTGATGGGCTGATTGTTGAGGGCCTGAATGATGAAGTTGGAGACGACGCGGCCATCGTTCGGCTGCATGCGCGGCCCGTAGGTATTGAAGATCCGCAGCACCTTGATGCGCAAATGGTGCTGGCGGCCATAGTCGAAGAACAGCGTTTCGGCGCAGCGCTTGCCCTCGTCATAGCAGGACCGCGGACCGATCGGATTGACGTGCCCCCAATAGGCCTCCTGCTGCGGATGGACCTCGGGATCGCCGTAAATCTCGGATGTCGAGGCCTGGAGGATCTTGCCGCGCAACCGTTTGGCCAGGCCCAGCATGTTGATGGCGCCGAGCACGCTGGTCTTGGTCGTCTGCACCGGGTCCCACTGATAGTGAATCGGCGAGGCCGGACAGGCGAGATTGTAGATCTCGTCGACTTCGACATAGAGCGGGAACGTGACGTCGTGACGCAACAGCTCGAACCGCGGATGGTCGAGCAGGTGCTCGACGTTGCGCCTAGTGCCGGTGAAGAAGTTATCGGCACAGAGCACCTCGCAGCCCTCCTCCAGCAGACGTTCGCAGAGGTGCGATCCAATGAAGCCTGCGCCGCCGGTCACCAGCACCCGGCGTGGCGGCTGAATCGTGACCGAGCGCGATGCGGTGCCGGCGGTGGGCGCAATGCTCTGACCCGAGGCAAATGAATGGTCCATGATGTGTTGCTCCAAAAATGGGGTACGGCCGCCGTCACCTTGCGCCGCTGGCGCCGAGCACCGCGGGCAAGGTTGCGATCAAGATGTAGAGGTCGAGCAGCAGCGAACGGTTCTCGATATAGAAGCTGTCCTCCGCGCGCTGCGCATCGAGATCGCCGTTGCTGCGCGAGGAGATCTGCCAAAGGCCGGTCAATCCCGGCGGCACGGTCGCCCGGAGCGCGCGGAATTCGGGATCGAAGGCATCCATGTGATAGGCGGGAAACGGCCGCGGTCCGACCAGGCTCATGTCGCCGCGAACCACGTTCCAGAGCTGCGGCAATTCATCGAGGCTGGCTCGACGCATCAGATTGCCCAGCCGCGGCAGGATACGTGGATCCTCGGTCAGCTTGAAATGGCGCTGCCAATGCGCACGCAGCGCGGGATCACTCGCGAGCACACGCTGCAGCCGAAGCTCGGCATCCCTGTACATCGTGCGCAGCTTCAATATCCGGACCGGCTTGCCGAACTGGCCGACGCGCCATTGCCCGTAAAAGGCGGGGCCGGGATCGACGAGCTTGATCGCCAGCGCGAGCAACGCGATGATCGGGAGGGCAACAAGGAGAAGCAGAGGTGCAACGATGAGGTCGACGGCGCGCTTCAGCTCCTTGCTGTACTCGCCGGACCTCCGGCTCAGCTCGAGGGCGACGAAGCAGTCCGCATTGCGAAGCTGAAGGTTGAACATCGGAAAGTCGCCCAGCCGGGTGATGACCAGCACCTGCCGGGCCCCTAGCCTATTCAGTGTAAGGAGGCTCCGCTGGACGCGGCCGTAATCCGGCACGACGATTACCTCGGTCCCGTCCTCGGCGTGCCAGCCATCGAGTGCGCCGAGCACCGGCAACGCGCCGGCCGCGGCGCCGAACTCCTCGCGCGGCAGGCCCGGCTCGGCATCGGCACCATCATCGATGTATCCCGTCGGTCGAAGTCCGCAGCCAGGGCGATGAAGCAGCAGACGCGCAAGGGCGCGGCTCTCCGCGCCGGTGCCGAGCACAGCGACCGGCGTGCTGTAGCTGCCATACTTCGCCAGGAGCATGCGGACCAGATGTTCGATCCATAATCCGGTCACCGGCGCCACCAGGCCGACGATCGGCACGATGACCAGATCGACCGTTGAGGCGGTGCGGATCCACGTCAGCACCCCCGCTAGGACGAACAGCGCGGCGCCGATCAGCCGCAAGCGAAACCGCTCGATCGGGTTCGCGATATTGGAGCGATAGAGGCCAAGCGAGCCGTTGATGCCGAGCAACAGCAGGAGCAGCAGTCCGGCGTGGGCATGCCCGGCGGTTTCGGCGTTGCCGCTCGCCGCGGCGACGCCGGCTACGGCCACCAGGATGGACAGCGCGCCGGATGCGAGATCGCTCCCGACCAGCGCGGCCCCGAGCGGAAGCCGTCGTGTCGCGGATCGACGTGCTTCCCGGCCACCCCCGAACGGCTTGTCGTGGGGTGGCAGTGTGCGGACCAGGCGTGCATCGGCGTTTGACATGAGCCGCTAACTGTTCGATGACCTTGCCGCCTATTCGGCCGCGACTGCAGCGCCAGGCATTCGCTGCGCCGCGGCCTCCAGCTCGATCTGCTCCGCGATCCAGTTGTAGGTCGGCACAAGGCCCTCGCGCAGGGTGATGCGCGGCTCCCACTGCAACACTTTCCGGAGCCGGGTGTTGTCGCTGTTGCGGCCGCGCACGCCCTGCGGCTTGGTCAGATCGTGCACCAGCGCGACGTCCTTGCCGGAGATGTCGATCACGAGCTTGGCAAGCTCATCGACGGTGACCAACTCGTCGGTTCCGAGGTTGAGAGGCATCCCGTACTCGGACTGCATGATGCGATGAATGCCTTCCACGCAATCGTCGACATACATGAACGAGCGGGTCTGCTTGCCATCCCCCCACACTTCGATCTGCCCGGGATCCGGCGCGCGCGCGATCTTGCGGCACATCGCGGCCGGCGCCTTCTCGCGCCCGCCATCATAGGTGCCCAGCGGCCCATAGACATTGTGGAAGCGCACGATCCGCGTCGGCAGGCCGTAGTCCTCGGTATAGTACTGGCATAGCTTCTCGGCGTAGAGCTTCTCGAGGCCGTAGCCCTCCTCGGGCTGCGCCGGAAATGCGTCGTCCTCGCGGAGCGGGGCCACGTCCGGAGAGGTCTGCAGGCCGTGCGGATAGACGCAGGCGGATGACGAGAACAGGAAGCGCTCGACATTGCTGGCGCGCGCCGCCTCGAGCATGAACAGATTGATCAGCGAATTGTTGTGAGCGATTCCGGCATGGGACGCCGTGATATACCCGATCCCTCCCATGTCGGCCGCAAGATGATAGACCAGGGACATTCCGTCGGTGCACATCTCGCAGTGCTTGCGCTCGCGAAGGTCGAGCAGCATGAATTCGTCGGCGTCAGTTCCACCGTATTCGGGTTGCTTGATATCGACGCCGCGCACGCGGTAGCCCGCCGCCTTCAGATACGACACCAGATGATGACCGATGAAGCCGCCTGCTCCCGTGACCAATGCCCAAGGCTTCAACGTTCCCGACATTCGATCCCTCCATCGTTGACGCTCGAATTTGCAGCGATCCCTACGACGGAAGTTACGGCGAGGAACTGCACGCTCAAGCACCAAGGAGGAGTAGCCCGAAAAGACATCGGCCTGTGCGCTGAGCTTGTGGTAACAGGGTGGCGCGCTGCCACTCGCAGCGGGGTGCTCGATATCCTGGCAATCGTTAATGCCGTCAACGGAATCCAATCTTGATTTCGTTGCCACCGTGATTTTGCTATCACGGGCAAACGGGTGTTTCGGAATGTTGCCGGCAAGGCGTGGCAACTAGCGAGAGGCGCTCTCCAAATGTACCTGCCATATGACCCACTGCGCGAAGCGATCCTGTTGGAGCTCAACAGGGCGATTGGTATCCGCCGGGCTCAGGGAGCTTCGCTGGAAGCACTCAGTATGGAATACGGTCTGTCGAAGGACGTGTTGCAACGGATCGCCGAGGCCGACGACCGGACGACTGAGAGGCAGGCCGAAGGCCAAGGCTCGTAGCTGCGTCAGGCGGCTGGCCTGATGGCTTGACCGGCGAGAACTGCGGTACCGCTCAATTGGTCTCCGCGGCAGGTTGGGACGCCACTCCCGCGGCCGTGCTTCCCTTTCGCGAACGGAGAGCAGCATCGGGGGCCTGTTCCGCGGTCCCTTCCGGCGACAGTTCCGAGGTCGTCGGAAACAGCGAACCGATCTGGACGATGTCCCCCGGCTGAAGCAGGAAGTCGAGTGCCGCTTCATGCTTCACATTGGTCGTGCCGCTGGCGCGGATCACCGTGATGGCCGCCTGCGGGGTCTGATCGGCGGTCAGCATCCCCGCCTGGCGGGCATAGGCTGCGCGCAGTCGATGCGCGGCCGGAAGGCTGACGGTCAGTTCGAGCAGCGATTTCTCGGTGTCTCGCAGTTCGGTCTGCACCCGGCGATGATAGACATTGCGCAGCTCGACGATCTTGAACTGCACTTCGCCGATCTGAAGTTCGGCCTTGAGCGTGTCCGTTTCGAGGCGCCCGACGTTGCCCTCGATCCGCGCTTCCTCGCGCCGGACCTCGATGTAGGTCGATTTGCGCGCCAACCCGCTCTTCGCCAGCTGCTCGTAGTCCGCCATCATTTCGCGGTTCAGGCCGCGTTGCTTCTGCTCGAGCTCGGTCTGCCGCTTGAGCGAGGCGATTTCGGCTTCCAGTCGCGGAAGCTGCTGCTCCAGGGCGCTGGTCTCCTGGCGAAGCGCCTGGCGCTCCGCCGCGAATGCGAGTTGTTCACTATCCTGAATTTGGGCGATACGGGCCGGATCGAACGTGATCGCCGACATCTCGCGGAAATCGATCTGCTCCTGGTCGTTTTGCAAGGCCGTCAGCCGCGCCCGCCTGGCAAGCAGAACGATGCGGCTCACCTCGAGCAAGCGAAGCTTTTCCTCAGCCTGCAACAGCGCACCGAGCGCGGCACCTTGCTGGGCCTCGGACGCGCCGATTCCTCCGGCACGCGCGATCGCGCCCAGGACCGACAGACCCTCGCGATAGGGATAGAGGCCGGGCGTGCGGACAAGGCCCAGCACGTAGATCGGAGCGTATTCCGCTATTCTGGCGTTGACCGTCGGATTGCGAATGTAATCCGGGGCCAGGGCCTTGGTAATGCTTGCCTCGATCTCGGTCAGCGTCAGGTTGGCGGCTTGCAGGTCGCCAATCAGCGGAAGCCGGATTTTGCCGCTCTGGTCGACCGTTGCTTCACCCGACAGATCGGGCTGACCGAACACGTTGACCGCGATCTTGTCGCCGGTGTTGATGCGATATGCTTTCGGCGCGGCCGGCTGAGCCGCGGCAAGATCAATCGACGAGATGTGGAGGGCGAACACCAGGAGCATGCAGGCACAAGCGATCGAGGCGCATGTTCTGTCTTGTCTCCGCCGCCACTTGCACAACAATGCGGTCATACTTACCAACCGGGTCGGGTTGCCAACATAACTTGCCGGTCAAAATAGGCAAAACCGGCAGGGTATGCCGGGCCCTTAGTAGGTAATCCTTCTGAGACCGCCAATCCCCGAAATCCCAATGCCGGGCCGACGGCGGCAAATCCTATGCTGTTCGCTCGTGCCGAAAATCGGGGCCGGCCGTCGAAGGCATCAACAAATCCCGGCGCATGCGAACCGCCTACCACTGATACTCTACCCCAATCGTTCCCGACCGGGATGATTGGGCCACAGCGGAGGAACGACCCAGTTAGCTATCGCGCGTTTTCTTAAACCCGCCAGGGGCGCGCCCCGCAGCAAACATTGTCAGCAGCACCCGAGGGATCGTGATGGCGAAAAAAACGGTGACAGTAATCATGGAGCCTCGTTTGCTGGTTCGCGAGGCGCTGGAGTCATTGATCAAGAACTACTCCTATCGGGTCGTCTGCAGCATCGGGTCTGCCGCGGACATCGACAATGCGACGGCACCTGACGATCCAAAGCTCGTCATCCTCGGCGGCGAGTCCATCGACCACGCGATTGCGGAAGCCGTCAGCGTTCGCAAGCGGTGGCCCGGCAGCAAGATCGTGGCACTGTTCGAGCACGCGACCATCGCAGATTTCCAAAGACTTCTGACGTCGGATGTCGACGGCTGTGTGCCGCTGTTCGCATCTCCCGAGACGCTGATCAGGACCCTCGATCTCGTCAAGATCGAAGACGCCCGCGTCGTGGTGATGGCCAGCATGAGGAGCCCGACCGTATGGCCGTCGTCAACCAGCAAGGTGCGCCCGCCGCCAGGTGCAAACGGCGAGGTTTCGTCGGGCCATGCCGAACACCATGCCAACCCCGTCAACGTGGTCAGCCTGTCTGCGAAATCCACCATCACCGGGTACAGCCCGGCACAATCGAACGGTCCTGAGGACCGCGTGCAGGCCGCGGGATCCCCGCTCAGCGGCCCCAAACTGTCCGAGCGCGAGGCTCAAATCCTCGACGGCCTGGTGCAAGGGCATGCCAACAAGGTCATCGCTCGCACCTGCGACATCACCGAAGCGACGGTGAAGGTGCACATGAAGTCGATCCTGCGCAAGATCCAGGTCGCCAACCGTACGCAAGCGGCGGTCTGGGCGCTGGAGCACGGCCACTCCGTTCACCAGGTCAAGGACGCTTGCTGACGCGCAATGCTGCGACTATCGCAGGATGCAGATCTTCGCAATCACCCGACGAGTTACCCCCTGAGAGCGGCATTGCGCCACCTTCGGAACTGCGACTGGTCGCATTCGCTGTCTTAATATTGAAGGACCGATTTTGAAGTCCAATCCATTTTTTAGTTCTATTTCCGAGACCGACACAGCCAAGGAATTCTCATCGTCGACACTCGGCCCGCACGGGCATTACCAGAGAAACCACTAACACCACACGGGACGCGGAGAATGGCAGTTCACGCTGGCGACTGGGTCGAGGTGTTGAGCAAGGAAGAGATCCTGAGAACGCTCGACCAGAATGGACGCCTCGACGAACTCCCCTTCATGCCGCAGATGTTCAAGTATTGCGGTCAGCGGTTTCGCATTTACAAGACCGCATCCAAGACCTGCGACACGGTCAGCGGGCACTACGTCGGCCGACGTCTGCAGGACGGA
Organism: Bradyrhizobium ivorense; assembly: GCF_900696085.1. Taxonomy (GTDB): domain Bacteria; phylum Pseudomonadota; class Alphaproteobacteria; order Rhizobiales; family Xanthobacteraceae; genus Bradyrhizobium; species Bradyrhizobium ivorense. The sequence goes on along the minus strand of NZ_CAADFC020000004.1, from coordinate 117,134 downwards.
TACCATCTGAACCTGCGTTGCGATGGACTTGCCTACGGTGGATGTCAGGCCGGCTGCCTCATTTTCTGGAAGGGCGCCTGGCTCAAGCGCGTCGACGGTCCAACGCAAATCCAATACGTGCCGGAGCGCGTCCCTATGCAGGGCGGTACAACGACCGCTTCGGCCCGCTGCACGGAGAGCGACGTTGAAGCCGCCACGAGACGGCAGGACGCCGGCGGAGACGTCAGATATCATTGTCAGGCCACCGAGCTCTTGAAGTATACAAAGCCACTCGCCTGGTGGGATGTCAGCCAGTACATCGACTCCTACAGATCGGGCAACAGAACCCTGGCCGAGATAGCCCGCGGCCTTCTCTTTCTGCTCTACTACTATGGAGCGCTGGCTTTCAGCGACAGATGGGGACGCCCCGCCCGCTGGCTGTACAATCGAATTCAGGCAATTGCGGGCGGCGTGCCGTTTCCCCGACTGAAGGGAAAGATTCCACGCGGCCAGCCCACGCCGAGATGCGATCTCGACCTTCGGCCGGGCGACCTAGTCCGGGTCAAATCCTATGAAGAGATTCTTGCGACGCTGGACGTTGGACTTTCCAACAGGGGCCTCTCGTTCGACGCCGAGCTCGTGCCGTTCTGCGGCAAGACCTTTCACGTCAGCACCCGCGTCGAACGCTTCGTGAACGAAAAGACCGGAAAGATGCAGCGAATGAATACGCCCGCAGTCATCCTGGAAGGGGTGACCTGCAAGGCACTCTATTGCGGTCAACGCATGTTCTGCCCCCGCAGCATTAACTTGTGGTGGCGCGAAATCTGGCTTGAGCGCGCCTCCACCCCCCATCGAGCAGCTCCGGCAATCCAAGCCGCCCCGCGCACGACGGCAAAACTAGCAGGGTGAGAGAACGCCTATGGATGCCCACGTCAGAACTGTGCCCGGATCGGCCGGCAAATGGTCACCTGCACAAGGCGCCGGCGACACCGGCCCCCGTCCAGAACAGCATGATGACGGCACGCCAAGGCGCGCGCCGCACATCACCTCAATCAAGACAACCTCGGTTTGCGGTCTGGGAAAGCTGGGATCGTGCATAGCCGCGACACTGGCAGCCAGAGGCTTCGAGGTTGTGGGAGTGGACATTGATCCGCAGAAAGTGGGCAAGATCAACGAAGGTCTCGCGCCGGTGGACGAGCCACTACTTGCCGAGGCAATCCAAACTGGACGTTCACGGCTTCGTGCCACGATCGATGCCAGAGAAGCCGTCGCCACGGATGCTACCTTCTTCATTCCTCCCTCCCCGAGCCTGCCGGACGGAAGCTTTTCCAACGAATTCCTGTTGAAGGCCATGCAGCCGGTGGCGCGCGCGGTGAAAGAGGCGGGCAAGAAAAACCATCTCTTTGTCTGCAGTTCGACCACCACGCCCGGCGCCATGGATGCGGTCTTGATTCCCATGCTGGAGCGCGAACTCGGTGGCGTTTGTGGTGAGGACTTTGGCGTCTGCTACAATCCCGAGTTCATCGCTCTCGGCGACGTCATCAATGGTTTGCTGGATCCCGATCTGGTGCTGATCGGCGAATCAGATCCGGAAAGCGGCGCTGCCCTCGAAGAGCTCTACAGGAAGTTCAACCGCAACTCGCCGCGGATCGCGCGCATGTCCATCATCAGCGCGGAGCTGACCAAGATCTCGCTGAACAGCTACATCACCATGAAGATCAGTTTCACCAATCAGCTGCGGATGATTGCAGCGCGCCACAAGCTGGCCGATATCCATGCCATCCTCGACGCGCTCGGCAACGACAGCCGGATCGGGAAGAAATACCTGCGCGCCGGCTTGAGTTATGGCGGCCCGTGCTTTCCGCGCGACAACCGTCTGCTGGCCTACACCGCACGCCAGGTCGGCCTTGAAGCGCCGCTGGCCGAGGCTTCGGACCGGGTGAATGAGCGAACCAAGCAGGAGCTGGTCGAGACCGTCGACGAGATGGCCCAGCCGGGCGACACGGTTGCGGTCCTGGGCGTCACCTACAAGCCGAACACCTACATCACCGAGGAGGCGGCCGGGCTCTTTCTGGCGCAGCAGCTCAAGCGGCGCGGCTACCGCGTTCTCGTCCACGACTTCGCGGCCACCCCCGTCAATTCGCCGAGCCTGCACGAATTCGAGCAGATTTCCGACTGGGAGGAATTCAAGACCAACCCCGGTGTGGCGCTCGCAGTCATTTGCTGTCCCTGGCCCCAGTATCGGGAATTGGCCGCGACCACGGGAACGAGGGTATTCACGCCATGGCACTTGTGAGCAGTAAGCCGATGGACGCGGCTCCCTCGTCCTCGCGATCCGGCATTGCATATCCAGCCGATGGGTCGATGGAGTCCGTCCAGGTGCTGGGAACGCCCGTCGCTTGTGCCACTTACGACACAGCACTGCAGCGCATCAAGAAGCTCGCCCGCGAACCACGGGCTACGGCGGTCTGCCCTTCCAACACCCACATCCTTGGCGAAGCCCGGCACAATCGCGAATTCGCCCGGGTTCTTGCCCGGTTCGATCTCGTGCTGCCGGACGGGATGCCTGTGGTTTGGGCGCTGAACTTTCGCGGAGCCGGCCTCAAGGATCGCGTCTATGGCCCTTATTTCATGCAGCACGCATTGCGGAATACGCCGAAGCCGTGGCGCCATTTCTTCTTTGGCGATTCCGAGGCGTGCCTCGCCGAGCTGCGACGCGTCCTGGTCCAATTGCAGCCGGACATCGAGATTGTCGGCATGCTAAGCCCGCCCTTCCGCCCCTTCACCGAAGCTGACGAAACCGCGTTTGCCGATACCATCAACCGCGCCGACCCGGATTTCGTCTGGGTGGCATTGCCCGGCGTGCGGATGGAGCAATGGATCATCGACAATCAGGCGCGATATCGCAGGGGCGTGTTCCTCGCAGTGGGCGATGCGTTTACGCTACTAAGCGGCCGCCGCTCGTTCGCGCCGGCGTGGATGCAACGAATGGGCCTTACCTGGCTGTACCGGCTGAGCAAGGAGCCGCTGCGGCTGGGTCCGCGCTACCTGCGATATCACTCCATGTTCGTGGCCTATTGGCTGTGGGAGGTCCTGCGCGAGCGGACCTAGGCAGAAAGGGCCGTCACGCAAGTTGAACCTGACGGGAAAAAGGTTGGGAGCCTTGGAGGAAAGGGGCCCATGAACGAAGTACAGGTCCAAGCATTCTGGCAGGCCCATCCTTGCGGTGACCAGCAGGTCGGCGGCCTCGATCAGGCTTTCCGTGGCGACTACGACGCGTTCTTTCGCCAGTACGACGCCTTCCGCTACAGCCACGAGGGCCACATCCTGGACTGCCTCGATGGCATCGACTTCCGCGGCGCGAAGGTGCTCGAGATCGGCCTCGGCCAAGGCGCGGATTCGGAGCAGATCATTCGCCGAGGAGCGCGCTGGTCCGGGTTGGATCTCACCGCTGAGTCCGTGACCCGACTGCGCACCCGGCTGCAGCTGCGCGGGCTGCCCTATGACGAGGTGAAGCAAGGCAGCGCGCTGGCCATTCCCTATCCCGACAACAATTTTGACAAGGTGTTCAGCCACGGGGTGCTGCACCATATCCCCGACATTCGGCTCGCCCAACGCGAGATTGCTCGCGTGCTCAAGCCCGATGGCGAGCTGATCATCATGGTCTACGCCAAATGGTCCTTCAACTATCTGGTCGCGATCGGTCTGCTCCGCCGTCTCGGCCTGATGGCCCTTTGTGGTCTCAATCTCGATCCCGCCGGCATCTATGGAGATCATGTTGCCAACGCCCGCCGAATGGGATTGAGGAACTACCTGAAGATGAGCAACTTCATCCACCGCAACACCGATGGGCCCAACAACCCCTATTCGAAGGTCTATGGCCTGCGGGAAGTGCATGAGGACTTCCCTTCATTCCAGGTGATCCGCGCCTATAAGCGTTGGATGCATGGCCCGCCGCTGCCCGTATCTTGGCTGCCGCTCGGCCGTCTCCTTGGCTGGCATCTCTGGGTCCATCTAAGGCCGACCAGGTCGCCGCGCTGAGGACCGAGCTAGCACTCGGGGCAGACAGTCGGCATCTAATCGTGTGGCTTCCGCCGTTCCCCCGCGGTAAGCACTCCCTGCCACCCATAGCCATGGGCCGCCATGCGCGGGTCACCCTGGCCCAGCGACTGGACCGTGATTTTGGCGCTATGTGCGGCCACCAACAGGAGGCACGCCAACTTGCTCATGATGCCGATCGGCTTGCCGATTGGCGCACCGAAGTACGCCTGGATTTGCCGCAGTCGCCGTGAATAGCGCTTACCGTCAGTGCTCAGGAAACCTCTCAGCTCCTTGAGATCAAGAGCAGCCGAGACGTTGGGATGGAAGCGCTTCAGGAACAATCGCTCGTTTGCACATCGGAAACGGCCGAGCAGCGCCAGTTCTGCCAGCATCGCACGGTCGCTGCCGACGAAATTTGGCAGGAGAGACGTACGCTGCAGGATCTCGCGGCGGACAACCCCGAACATATGAGTCCCCCAGCGGGCACGCGTGAGCACTTGCCAAAATCGGCTGATAGCAACGGGATGATCGCCGATGCTCGGAATATCAGGCCAGTAGCGCCTTCCTGTTCCCGGATCGAAAAAGCTTCCCGTCTCCTGATCGAACTGCAATATCTCGCTCTTTTCGCCGATGAAGGCAGTAGCGGTGTGGGCCAGAACGACCTCCGGATTCCGTTCGAGCAAGCCGACGCACGTTTCCAGGTAAGCCGTATGGTGCAGATCATCATGGGCCGCCCACTTGAATAGTGGCGCCGTCGAGAGCTCGAACACCCGATTGAAGTTTGCGATGGCCCCCAGATTCCGGCTATTGCGAATATAGCGTATGCGGGAATCGCGCCGCTCATATTCGCAACAAATCCCCGAAGTTTGGTCGCTCGAGGCGTTGTCACAGATCACGATCTCGAAGTCTCCGAACGTCTGCGCCAGTAGACTGTCGAGCAGTTCCGGCAAGAACTGCTGCCCGTTGAATACGGGAACTCCGATCGAGAGCTTAGGCATCGAGCTTCCGCCTTGTGCGTTGATCCACCGATCAAGTATGTCGCCCGGGGTGACCTCACTCAACGAGCGCCTGTGCGCTACTACCTTGAAGGCATCGATTCTGTCCCCGGCTTTGGGGGTAACCCTTCGGGAGATTCATCCAACAGCAGCCGGCCATTCCGCTCGAGGCCCCTGCGTCGGAATCCGGCCCAGTCGGTAACGTCGCGTCCCCAAACGAAGCGAGTTGGGCCGCTTGTGCCGCGAACGCGATATGTATTGCCGTCGAACTGGTTGTTGCCAGTGGAAATGATCGAAAAGTTTTCTTCGCCGCGCTTGGTATCCGAGGCGCCTCCTGCGCAGGGAGCGCCCTCGAATGTCATTTCGTTGGCATGAATTGTGTTGTTGCGCGTCTTGTAAGTCGCGCCTTTCTCGCTGCGGCGTCCTTGATCGATCAGCATGATCCCGCATCCGCCAGGCTCGATGGTGACGGTGTTGCCAGTCACCTCGACGCCTTCCGAGGCGGCCACAAGGATATCCGCATACCAGAACCAGCCCCTTCCCCTGCCATTGTGCCGCACCACGTTCCGCCGGATCACCGCATTGAACGAAATCTCGTGAAAGATGCCGGAGTAAAGATTGTTTTCCACGAAATTGTCCTCGAACAGGACGTTCCGGCATTCGATATCGCACCAAAGTCCGACGCCGTTGTTGTCCGTCACGCGGTTGCCACGGAATGTGACGCCATTGCTGATGGCGATCTTGACTCCACCGGCTTCCCACTCCGGATCGAAGCCGTAGATATTATTCGACCAGATGCGGTTTCCATCGATGAGGATATCCTTGCCCTCGCCTTCGATGCCGATTTGGCCATTGTGGTGCACATCGCAGCCACGGACACGTGTGCCGGTTCCGACGCTGATTCCTGCACCACTGTTGAGCTGCGCTACACAGTTCTCGATGACCCATCGCAGGCCTTCTCGGGCATGGATCGCGCCTTTTTGCGCGCGACTGCCGTACTTCTCCACCGTAAGGTTGTCGATCAGCACATCGGCCGCACTGCTTTCAAAAGCGAATCCGGCGATCGTCACCTCGACCTTGTGGACCGTCGGATCGTCGACGAGAAAAATCCGACCGCTTGCGTAATCGACATAAAACTCACCCGTTGCAAGCGCATCCTTGCTCGGCACCCTGGTCATCGGCTTGTCATCCATGAACACTGCCTGTGGGTGGTTACAGGCGGGCGCGCTCGGCAGACATTCGCCGTGTTGGGCGACGCGCTGAAGCTGGCTACGCGCCACCCAATAGCGTTCCTCGCGCGTGAAACGCTCGAGCAGGAGACTGCCATTCAGCACAGTCTCCCCTTCCCCATGAAAGTGTTGCCTCGCCCGCGGTCGGACGGCCTGCGCCCTGTGAACTCCTTTCTTCAGGCAGAGCACCGCCCCCTCGCCTGATCGATCGACCGCAGCCTGGATCGAGCTGCCGGGTTCAACCGCGATCGATCCGAGTGGACAAGACAAAGGACGGACGCCAGCAAGGGCTGCCAGTATCAACAAGCCGTAGATCGCTATCGCGGCAGCTCCCGTCCTTACCACTGTTGAACATGGTATCCACGCCATCATCGCGATGCGCGCCCAGTCTTGTAAGGGTACTTGGCGCGATAAACCATTACCGATCCAATGCCGAAGCCGAACAGGCACCAGAACCAGATGCCCTGCATCGGACCTTCGAGGGTAACGTCGAAACTCGCGTTGATGAGGATCGCCATCACGTAGCAGAAGACGAACAGAAGCAAATTGCTCCACACCTCATGTCCGCGCGCGCGCGCGGTGATGATCCACCTTGCGAGCATCGCGAACCATGACACCAGCATCAGTGCCCAAAGAACGACGGCAGGAACCCCGCCGCGCGCGAGCAGCGTCATGTGCACGCTATGCGGACTTCGCGTGAGCGGCCGATCGTTGCGCCAATTTCCCGTTTCGGCGAAGCCGTCGGCGACGGCAAGATTGATTCCGAAACCCCTGCCGGTCCAGAAGTTCGGGCCGCGAATGGTATCATTGATGATGATCTCCCACCAATTTAGCCGCCACTGCTTGGTCCCTTCCGTTTGATGGCCAGATTGTCCGACCAGACTCTGGGCGTTCTCCATGATTTGGTGCGCGCTGACCGGACGATCGATTGAATTCTTTGCCTCCTCGTGTTCTCCGAACGTCGACTCCAGTGTGAGAAGGACGGCGAATAGACCTATCGCGGTCACCATCGTCGTGAGCAGGAGGCGGAACCGCCCGAGCACGAGCATCGCTATCGTAACCGGCACGATGACGGCAAGCGTCGCACCCCGGGTCGTCGCACCGACCAAAGCGAGGGTGATGAACCAGACGAGAAGCCAGACCAATGAGACCCTGCGAAAGCCGATCAGGACGAAAACCATGGCCCCCGCCAGATGCGTTCCGACCGCGCTCGCCCCGATCTCCACGATCGGCACCGAACCGTATAGCCGGGGAATGTAATCTCCCCAGTATTTCGTCAGCCAGAAGCCTACCGGGATGGCCGGGAAGCTCAGCAGCATAATTCCAAAGTAGCGAAGCAAGGTGTTGATGCGGCGGGCATCCTGCAACAGCAAACCGATCACGAAAAAGGCGAAACAACCGTAGATCACGACCACGCTGTCGCGCAGGGACTCGAGCCCATACAGACCAACAAATGGGATGGTGCGCGCCAGAACCCAGACCATCAGCACGACAAGCAGGAGGGCCGGCAGAGTCACGAATACGCCGGCAAATGTACCTATCCGAAAGAAGATTGCGATGCCGGCGAGAAAGGCGATCTCACCGACATAGAGCGGCGGAACGCCGAGATAGGCAAATCCCTTGCCCATCAATGCGTAGCCCAGCAACACGATCGCAAGCAGAGTGAGATACCTGTCGCCCCAGGTGAGCGCCCCCCGAGAACCCTTTCTCGAGGTGCTGGACAGCGCGGCTGATACGTGGGGCATCGCCTTGACCTCACTGTTCAGCCGGGGCGCCGACGATCTTTTCGATCCGGGCGGGGCGAGTGGGACTCGCGGCCCACCCCGGCGCGCGAGATTGTTCGGTAGCGATCAGCCAGGCGATTGCAATCAGCGCGCAGGTCGTGCGCACCACGTTGGCGATCACGAGAGCGAGGCAGGCGCCGGAAACGCCATACGGACCAATGAGCAGAAAGGCCAGCACGGCTACCGTGACAACGCCTGCGACATTTACCAGGGAGGCAAGCTTGCCAGCTTCGACGCCGAGCAGCGTCTTGCTGATCATTTCCGCGATGTATTCGAGCGCACCGGCGATCAGGAGGAGCTGCAAACCGCCGGCGACCGCCAGATAGGGGGACGACGGACCATAGACAGTCTGCAGGAGCAGCCCCGGCATCAGGATGCCTGCAACGGCAATGAGCAGGATCGGGCTCAAGCCGAAGAGGACATAACCAAGGGCCGCGCGCGAGGCACCGATGATACCACCGGTACGGTAGGCATGAGCGGTGACCTGCGGTATGGCGTTGCCGATCCCGAAGATGATCGGGTTCATCATATTGGCGATGTTCAGACCGGCTTGAAGCGACGCGGTAGCCGCAGTGCCCGCGAAAGCTGCCAGCATCCACGAAAGGAGCTGAACGCGAGCGAGGACGAGCTGGTAGTTGACCAGAGACCACTTCCCGACTGAGACATATTCACGAGCCAGCTGTCGCGCTTCGGCAATATCCGGCCAGGCGTATCGCAGCTTCGACGCATGCATCATGGCGCCAACCGCAAAGGTTATCGACATCATGTAGAGCGAGGTCGCGAGCGTGACGGTGTCAAGCCAGGCCACGACTGCTATGATCACGGCCTGTCCGACATAAGCGGCGCCATCTCCTGCCACTGCCGCGCGATAGCGGAACTCGGCCAGCAGGAATCGCCGCGTTGTCTCCTGCGCCTGCCAGCACAAGAAGCAGAGGCACGCCGGCAGCACGATACTGTCGACTCCCAGCAGCTCGGTTGCGAGCGCCATGACCACCGCCAGCCCGAGACTCAGAACCCCCGTGAGCAGGACCGTGTTCCCGAGCAGCCTGGGGCGCTCCTCGTCGCTGGCAACACTGAGGCGTATCGACAGCGGATATGAGATCAGGGAAAAATCGATCGTCCGCAGGACAAAGATCGAACCGAGAAAGAGCGCAAATTCCCCGTAATCCTCCTCACCGAGCGCGCGAGCGAGTAGCACGTTCAGCAGGAAATTTCCGAGGCTCACCACGCCCTGGTCAATGAGCGTCCATGATGCTCTCGTGATGAGAAGCCTGACGGCCATGGAAACTGCCCTCTACCCATCCGGTGTGCAACGGAATCCGGGAACCTCCGCTATCGCGAAAGCGCCTGGTAGGCGAGCGTTCGCCTGCGCTCTGTTTCCTTGCCAGGCGGCAGGTAGCCCGCTGCAGGTGCAAATTTCCTGCGATCACGCCAAATTGCGAGGCCGACGCCGGCGAGCAAGGCAAACAGCATCGACAGCCCGAAGATGACAGTGCCCCTGGGGCTGGTCGGCGTATGGTTGGCCACGGCCAGTCTGACGCTCTGGTCGTCGGCGACCTCGAGTTGATCGCCATCAAGCGCATTGGTCACGGCTGCCAATGCTTTCCGCTGGGCGTCGAGGTCGTCCAGGGCCTGCAAGGTCTTCGGATGCTTGTCGCCGAAAAGCGCCTGCCGTTGCCGCAGCTCGGCTTCGGCGGCAACGACCTTGTTTTGCCTGCGCTGCCTGACCTTGTCGCGGAGATATTCGGCGACGACGGCGTTGACGACCCGCGCCGCCTCCTCCGCGGACGAGGACGTGAAGGAGATCGAGATCAGATACGAACGCGTGTCGTTCATGATGACGAGCTTGTTGCGCAACATCGCAACCGCGCGATCGAACGGCGTCTGGTTGCGGGTTTCCGGGAACCAGGCAATTCGGACGCTCTCGGACATGCGTGTCAGCCACGAGTTCGGCCGGGCCGCATTGCTATCTTCGCCGAGCCGTTTCGCGGCTTCGCGCAGGATCGCATCGGAGCGAAGGACACGGGCCTCGCCGGTGACGAGCGCTGCCCCATCGACGCTAGCCAGGGCCACGACCTTTCCTTGCTCGCCGGAGAGCAGATCCGGGTGGATCAGCGCCTCCGCCGAGTATTTGCGCGGCAGCAACGGTATCAGAATGCAAGCGAACATCAGGCCCAGGGCAACGAAAAGCGCGATAAGCCTTCCGTGCCGGATGACCGACCGGAGCATGCTCGCGCCCACGTCGTCATAATGGATGCGATAGTCCGAGTGATCGAACTGGAGATCCGGCTGTTTCTCGCGATTTAGCTTTGTGGGGGCGGTCATCGCCGACTTTATTAGCGGATTGCAAGGCAACACGGGCGGCGCTTCGGGGCGACCTCCGCGCGGCAAAGGGACTACCTCCAACGAGACGAACCGTTTTCTGAATAGACGAACGGGCCGCGATTCCAACGGGAGTACCCCTGACGTTTCGTTGACACCGTGGACCGCCACCGACAGGCTTTGGCCGGTGCATGGTGAGCTGACCCCTCATAATCGCAGCTGATGAAGCACGGCCGCCGTCGCGGATTTCGGCAGGCGCGGTTCCGTCTGTCCGCGATCGAGGCGAGACGAGGAAAGGCCGCTGAGATGAAGACGGTGCTGTTCTGCGGCGGACTGGGGGCCCGGATTCGGGACGTCTCCGAAAGTATCCCCAAGCCGATGATTCCGATCGGGGACAAGCCGATCCTCTGGCATCTGATGCACTATTACAGCCAGTTCGGGCACAAGGACTTCATCCTGTGCCTCGGCCACAAGGCCAACGTCATCAAGGAATATTTCCTGAACTTCCGGCCGCAGACCTATGCCGACTGCGTCGTCAAGGGCTTTGGCAGCCAGGTCGAGATCCTCGGCGATCCGCAGCAGGACTGGCGCATTGCCATGATCGATACCGGGATCTGGCGCAACATCGGCGAACGGCTGTGGGCGGTCCGCCAGCATGTCGCGGGCGAGGAGATGTTCCTCGCCAACTACAGCGACGGCCTGTCCGATATCGATCTCGACGAGATGACCAGGGTGTTCCGCGCCAGCGGCAAGGTCGCGTGCTTCACCGCGGTGCGGCCGTCGTTCAGCCTGCACCTGGTCGACATGTTGCCCGACGGCAAGGTCGAGCGCATGCGCGCGAGCCAGGATGCCAACCTCTGGATCAACGGCGGCTTCTTCATCTTCCGCCAGGAGATCTTCGACTACATCGAGGAGGGCGACGAGCTGGTCGAGGCGCCGTTCCGACGGCTGATCGCAGCCGACCAACTGATGGCCTTCCAGCACGAAGGCTTTTGGCGCCCGATGGATACGTTGAAGGACAAGCACGTGCTCGACGATCTGGTCGAGAAGGGCACGATGCCGTGGCTGCTCAATCAGACCCAGCGGCGGCCGCAGTTCGAGGCCGAAAGGAAAGCCGGATGAAACCGGTCGCACTCGCCGAGCCGGGTCAGCGTCTTTCCCTCCTCTGCATTGGCGCGCATTCGGACGATATCGAAATCGGCGCCGGCGCGACCATCTTGGGCTGGATCGAGCGCGGCGTCCGCCTGGACGTGCACTGGGTCGTGCTCAGCGCCGCCGGTCCGCGGGCCGAAGAAGCCCGCTCCTCGGCGCAGGCGTTTCTGACCGGTGCGGCAAGATCGACAATCGAGCTGTCGGAATTTCGCGACGGCTATTTCCCGTACCAGGGCGCCGCGATCAAGAACTGGTTCGAGGAGCTGAAGTCGCGCACGTCCCCCGACGTGATCCTGTGCCATGCGCGGGGCGACGCGCATCAGGATCATCGGGAGGTCTCCGCGCTGACCTGGAACAGTTTTCGCGATCACACCATCCTCGAATACGAGATTCCGAAATGGGACGGTGATCTGAGCCAGCCCAATCTGTTCATCCCGGCCAGCCGCGCGCTGATGGAGCGCAAGGCAAAGCTGCTGCATGACCATTTCGGCACGCAGCGCGCCAAGGACTGGTTCGACGCGCAGACCTTCATGGGGCTGGCCCGGCTCCGCGGTGCGGAGTGCCGGGCGCCGGACGGATTCGCCGAAGCCTTCCATGCGCGCAAGATCGTGGTGCAGTGAAGAGGTGAAATCATGAAGGTCATGGTAACCGGGCATTTGGGATACATCGGAACCGTCATGGTTCCGCTTCTGCTGCGCTCCGGTCACGACGTGGTCGGCCTCGACAGCGATCTCTATGCCAACTGCACCTTCGAGGCCGGCGGCCGCATCGCCTCGGTGCCGCATATCCGCAAGGACGTCCGCGACGTCGTCTGCGCAGACCTCGAGGGCCTCGATGCCATCATCCATCTGGCCGCGCTGTCCAACGACCCGCTCGGCAATCTGTGCCCCGCCCTCACCTACGACATCAATCATCACGGCAGCGTCCGGCTCGCCACGCTGGCCAAGCAGGCCGGCGTCGGCCGCTTTCTGCTGGCGTCCTCATGCAGCAATTACGGCCGCGCCGGCGAAGCGATGCTCGATGAAACCGGAGACCTCAACCCGGTCACCGCCTACGGCGAATCCAAGGTGCGATCGGAGCGCGACATCTCTCCGCTCGCGGACGCCGGCTTCTGCCCGACCTATCTGCGCCCGGCGACCGCCTACGGCGCCTCGCCGCGCATCCGCTTCGATATCGTGCTCAACAATCTGGTCGCCTGGGCGGTCACCAAGCGCCTGATCTATTTGAAATCGGATGGCTCGCCCTGGCGCCCGATCGTCCATATCGAGGATATTTCGCGCGCCTTCATCGCGGCGCTCGAAGCGCCGACCGACCTCGTCTTCAACCAGGCGTTCAACGTCGGCCAGACCGCGCACAATTACCGCATTCGCGATATTGCGGCGATCGTCGCTGACGTGGTCCCCGGCTGCCGGCTCGAGACGGCTCCCGATGCAGCTCCGGACACGCGATCCTATCGCGTCAACTTCGACAAGATCGCGCGACTGCTGCCGGCCTTCAAGCCGCAATGGGATGCCCGCCGCGGTGCCGAGCAACTCTACAATGCCTATCGTCAATCGACGCTGACGCTCGAGGAATTCGAAGGGCCGCGCTACCAGCGCATCGGTCATATCCAGAAACTGATCGCCGACGGCATCCTTTCGGAGGATCTGAGGCACCGCCGGACAACCGATCGCGGAGCGCGCAAGCTGGTCTCTGCCAGCGGCTAGAGGGAGGCAACCAATGATCTTCACCGAGACGAAGCTTAAGGGCGCCTACATCATCGATCTCGACCGCATGAAGGACGAGCGGGGCTTCTTCGCGCGGGCCTTCTGTCAGAAGGAGTTTCGCGACCATGGGCTGAAGGCCGTGATCGCGCAGGCCAACGTTGCCTCAAACGCACGGAAAGGCACCCTGCGGGGTATGCACTTTCAGTATCCACCCGCCGCAGAGAGCAAGCTGGTTCGATGCACGCGTGGCGCCATTCTCGATATCATCGTCGACCTGCGACCCGAGAGCTCGACCTACCTGGAGCATATCTCTATCGAGTTGAACGAGGACAATATGACAGCGCTCTATGTGCCCGAGCGCTTCGCGCACGGTTATCAGGTGCTGCTCGACAACACGGACACGACCTACCAGATGGGCGAATTCTATACGCCGGGCGCTGAAGGCGGGCTTCCCTACGACGATCCGTGGCTGGGGCTCAGATGGCCGCTACCTGTCTCCGTGATCTCATCAAGGGATCAGGCGTTCCGCCCATTGCGTGAGGTCGAGGACGAAATTGAGCGCAGGATGTCGCCTACAAAGTCGGCCGCGTGACGACTTCTGCGAACACAGCGCAGAATCTGCGAGAGAGTTGAGCGCCTGCAAAGGGCGGCATCGCACGATGTCAGATTGCTCGGAGAAGCACCTATGAATCTGAATCTGCCAACAGTCGTCGGGACCGAACCCAAATGCCGCCATTGTCGGTCGAAGCTGACGCTGACACTCGTCGACCTCGGCCTCTCGCCGGTCGCCAACGACTATGTCGACCCGGCGGATTGCGCGAAGGCCGAACCGTTCTATCCGCTCAAGGTGTTGGTCTGCCGCAACTGCCGCCTGGTCCAGACCCTCGATCTGCTGGCGGCAGACAAAATATTTCGCGCCGACTATGCGTACTTCTCCTCGAATTCGAGCTCGTGGCTGAACCACGCTCAAACCTATGTTGAGGATGTTACCAGGCGCTTCGGCCTCGCTGCCGCCTCCCGCCATGTCGAGATTGCGTCGAACGACGGCTATCTGCTGCAGTACTCGATGGCAAAAGGCATCAAGTGCCTGGGTATCGAACCATGCGAAAGTGTTGCGCTGGCCGGCCTGGCAAAAGGCATCGACACGCGCATTGAATTTTTCGGCGAGGCCTATTCACACAAATTGGTCAGCGAGGGCTGGACCGCGGATTTGATTACTGGAAACAACGTTCTAGCGCACGTGCCAGACATCAATGATTTCGTGTCTGGTGTGAGAATATTACTCGCCCCGGAGGGCGTGGCCACGTTCGAAGTACAGCACCTCCTTAGACTGATGCAGCTGCATGAATTTGACACCATCTATCATGAGCATTTTTCCTATTTGTCGTTGATTGCCGGACAACGCATCTTCGCAGCAGCCGGCTTGCGCGTCTTCGATGTCGAATTGCTCAAGACCCACGGTGGATCCATTCGGTTTTTTGTGTGTCATGCGCAGTCCAATCATGCGCAAACTTCTCGCGTGGCGCAGGTTCTCGCGGATGAGCGGGCCTACGGTCTTGATGACGACGCTACCTACGTCGCCTGGAGTGAATCGGTCAAAGCGACCAAGCGCGATCTTCTCGAACTCCTCATTGAGTTGAAGTGTGACGGCAAGAAGGTCGTAGGATACGGCGCGCCCGCCAAAGCCGTGACGCTTCTAAATTATTGCGGAATCGGGAGCGACTTCCTTGACTTCACCGTGGATCGTGCGCCGTCAAAACAGGGGCGGTATCTGCCGGGTGTTCGCATTCCAATCTTTCCCCCCGAAGCGATTTTTGAGGCAAAACCTGATTTCGTTCTGATTTTACCTTGGAATCTGAAGGACGAGATCAAGGATCAGATGTCGGCAATCAAGTCATGGGGAGGCCAATTCATTGTGCCGGGGCCGAAGGCATTCATCGAGAACTAGCTAGTGTGGCACCGTTTCAAGGGTAGGCTTCGGGGCGCCAGTCGAAAGATGTCTCCATGATGGTGGTGGGTTCGCAGCTGGCCTCGGAACAGGTTTTGGCCCGGCAATGTCCAAGGGGAATTTTGATGTCCAGATCCCTGGAGAACATGACGGCCTTGGTCACAGGTGCAAGTTCCGGCATTGGGCGTGCGACAGCCTCAGTTCTCGCTCGCTCCAAAGCAAGGGTTGTTCTGATCGGGCGGCGCCAGTCAGTTCTTGAGAAACTCGCGATGGAGTGTGGCTCCCTCGCATCGGCTTATCCGTGCGATATGACTGATGATGCGCAGCTGGAGGAACTTGCTAAGAAGATACAAGCCGATTTTGCTCGGATCGATGCATTGATCCATTCCTCAGGAATAATAAAATTAGGGAGGACAGAAACTGCGCCCGTGGCTGACTTTGACGCGCAGTATGTGACAAACGTTCGTGGACCTTACATCTTGACCCAGCTCTTGCTGCGTTCCTTGCGCGCAGCATCCGGACAGATTGTTTTTGTCAACTCATCGATAACCCGCGCAAGTAAAACCGACGGCCGCGGTACTTACGCAGCCACCCAGCAAGCGATGCGATCGATCGCGAACGCTTTGCGGGACGAGGTCAATGAAGCCGGAGTTAGGGTGACGACGATCTTTCCCGGCACCACCGCAACTCAAAGGCAAGTCGACCTTCACGAAATCTCCGGTAAACGATATGATCCAGATCGAATGCTGCAACCGGAGGACGTCGCTGAAGCGGTGCTGTTCGCGCTCACTATTGGGAGAACGGCAGAAATTACCGATCTGTATCTACGGCCCATGCTCAAACCCCTCGACTAGGGAAGGCATGCTGCCATGTAGTTACCCGCTGCGCACGAGGGTTTGTCCGCTATGATGCTGGCCGAATTTCCGGTCAAGGGAGTGAGCAGCTCATGTCGGTAAGGAAAAACCTATCCAACTCAGTGGAGGCTCCCCCAATCGATCTTCACGGTTTGGTTCGGGAGCTTTTTCCGATTAATCGAAGCATTACCGGCGCCGGCGTTCGCAAAACGCTGGCGATCTTGGCTCGACATAGTCAATTGGAGATCAGAGAAGTTCCTAGTGGCACTGCGGTGCTTGATTGGGAAGTCCCGCTGGAATGGAATATTCGGAGCGCTACGATTAGATCACTCGACGGTCGCTGTCTCGTTAATTTTGCGGACAACAACCTGCACGTCGTAGGTTACAGCAAGCCGATTCACAAGGAGGTCAGCCGCGCTGAGCTTGCGCAACACGTCCATACGCTTCCCGACCAGCCCGAGCTTATTCCCTATCGTACCGGATATTTTGCCGACGATTGGGGCTTCTGCATGACGGACAATCTTTGGCAAGCGATGCAAGACGAATCTTACCGCATCGACATCGACAGCGATCTTTCGCCGGGGTCGCTTACCTACGGCGAGTTGTTTCTTCCCGGCGAGCTGTCGGACGAGGTGCTGATTACCGCTCATATCTGCCATCCGAGTTTGGCGAACGATAATCTTTCCGGAATTGCCGTAGCTCTAGCGCTGGCACTGCGACAGGCGCAGCGCGAGCGACGATTGAGCTACCGCTTTTTATTCATTCCAGCAACGATAGGCGCAATCACCTGGCTCGCACACAACGAGAGCCGTCTCGATAGAGTTTGCCATGGCTTGGTACTTACGTGTGTCGGCGATCGTGGTCGCTTTCACTACAAAAAGAGCCGGAGCGGCGCATCGATAGACGGTGCCATGGCGCACGTTCTGCACCATTCAGGTCATCCTCACGAAATCATGGCGTTCAATCCATATGGCTATGACGAACGACAATTTTGTTCACCGGCCTTTGACCTTCCGATGGGCTGCTTGATGCGCAGCGTTCACGGGACTTTCCCGGAGTACCACACATCGGCAGACAATCCCGATTTTGTGAGACCCGAAGCACTCGATCAATCCTATGCGGTGGTGGCTACTTTGCTCGACCTGCTAGACGCGAACCGCACCTACGTAAGAACCGACGGAAGAGGTGAGCCCCAACTCGGGCGGCGCGGACTATATCGGGCGATTGCAGGGCAAAAGGAGGCCGGCGGCGCCAGTCAAATGGAGCTCTTGTGGGTTCTGAACCTGGCTGACGGCAAACACAGCCTACTGGAAATGGCAGATCGCGCTGACATACCCTTTCGTCGCCTGCAGAAAGCTGCGCGGCTCGCCCTTGATGCGGAACTCATCAAAGAAGTGGGTGGCTTGAGGAGCTATCGACCACCTCAACTAGTTCCGAACAGGCGCAAGCCGCGGCATTGTCCGTAGCCGGCTGACTGGCACGCGTGGCGGGGCAGCCCGGAGCGCTGCCATAGGTCGCAGCAAATCCCGCAGAAGATCGAGGATGATCGCGTTCTCTGCAGCTGCGGCGGCGACTGCCGCCCTAGTTCCGGGCTTTCGATGGGGCATCGCCCGCTACCAAGGTGGGGCATCGCCGACCCGACCACGCAAAAGGGTTTTGCCGAACGCTGGGGACAGAACCCCGCGATGGTGACGAGCTTCGCCGACGGCACCAAGATCAGCTTCGAGCAGAGCATCGTGGCCAACGCGACCGGCTTCAAGGTGCGCACGCGCGGCATGTCACGCGGACGGCAATACACCGGCGACGTGCTCAAGATCGGTGAATTGTACGACATCGAGGAACTGCGCAGGCTCGGCGGCGCGATCGATTACGTGGTGGGGACGCCGCTGACCAAGGTCTATTGCCTGGCCGAGCACCCCGATCCGAAGCAGCGGCACTACCTCGAACTGTACAAGATGGGGCCAGGACCGCTTTATTCGTTCTTCATCCCCTATCATCTGGTGCATTTCGAAGCCCCGAACGCCATTGCGCGGGCTTTCCTGTTCAGAGATCCGACCACCACGCCGCTCGGCGGTCCCGTGGTCGAGGTCTGCGCCGTCGCCAAGCGCGACCTGAAGGCGGGCGAAATCCTCGACGACTACGGCATGTACATGACGTATGGCGAGGCGGTGAACAGCGACGAGATGTGCGCCCGCCGCTACTTGCCGGAAGGCCTCGTGGAGGGGTGCCGGCTGAAACGCGATATCGCCAAGGACGCGGTGATGACGTATGACGACGTCGTGCTTCCGACCGGGCGTTTGGCCGATCGATTGCGTGCCGAGCAGTATCGCAGCTTCCGGGGCGAAACCTGGCTGGAAGAGCTGTTGAATGCCGCAGGGAGCCCCGAACGCAGCGCATCGCAAGATGATCGCACCAGCAGCTACGCGCCGGCGGACTAGAGCATGATCCGGAAAAGTGCGCAGCGGTTTTCCGAAGAAGATCATGCTCAAACAAGAAGCTAAAGCGCGATGATCAACCTAGTCGCATCGCGCTTTAGGATTTTGGCCGGGCCTCGGCGATCAGCCGGCGCCGCGTCGGAAACAGCGTCACATCGTAGCGCTCGGCGACGAGGCCCCAGAGCCCTTTCGGCGCGAACAGCATGACGAGGATGCCGAGGGTGCCGAGGAGAATCAGATACCAGGCGCCGAAATCGGCGAGATAACGCTGCATGAGATAGAAGATGATGGCGCCGATCACCGGCCCCTCCATCGTGCCGATGCCGCCGATCACGACGATGAAGATGACATAGGCGGTCCAGTCCAGCACCGCGAAGCCGGCATCGGGCGAGATCCGGGCCTTCTGCAGATAGATCAGCGCGCCGATCATGCCGGTCATGGCGGCGGTTGCGACATAGACGGCGAGCTTGACCCGATAGATGTCGACGCCGAGGCTCGCCGCAGCCGCTTCGTGGTCGCGGATCGCACCGAGCGCAAGGCCGCGGCGCGAGCGCAGGATCAGATAGACGGCCGCGAGCGTCGCCACCAGCAACGCCAGCGCAATCCAGTAGGAGACGATGTCGCGTGCCGCGGGGGTGCGCACGTCCAGCAGCGCCTTGACCCATTCGATGCCGGGCACCGACGAGGTGACGGCCGGCGTGAGCGACGTTCCGGTGCCGCCGCCGAGCGGCTTGATTTGTGCGAAGGTCAGGCGATAGACCTCTGCCACCACCCAGGTGCCAATCGCGAAATAGGCGCCGCGCAGGCGGAACACGACCAGCGCAGTCGGCAATGCGAACAGCGCCGCGATCACACCGGCGAGCGGAATCGCCAGCAGCGGATTGAGACCGCCGATCAGCGTGAGCGCGAACAAGAGATAGCCGCCGAGGCCGACAAAGGCTTGCTGGCCGACCGAGATCAGGCCGGCATAGCCCGCAAGCAGGTTCCAGCACTGCGCCAGCGCCAGCATGTAAAACAGGAAGATCAAATCCTGGATCAGGGTGCGGCCCGCGAACAGCGGCAGCAGCGTCAGCACCAGCAGCGCGACGATGACGGCGGCCAGGGCCGCGTGCGAGCCGCGGCCGGCCGTCTTGATGCGAAAGCTATGGGATGGACCGGCTGCGGTGTCGTCCATCGCTTCAGTCCTGCGCGCGGGGAAACAGGCCGCGCGGCCTGATCACGAGAACCACCAGGAAGGCAAGATGCCCGGCCAGAATCTGCCACTCCGGATCGATGCGCGCGCCGATGGTCTGCGCGAGCCCGAGCACAATGCCGCCGGCGAGCGTCCCCCAAAAACTGCCGAGACCGCCGATGATCACGGCCTCGAACGCATAGAGCAGACGCGCTGGTCCGATGGTCGGATCGAAATTCGCGCGCAACCCGAGGAACAGCGCCGCGATCGCGATGACGACGAAAGCGACGGCCATGGCGGTCGCAAAGACGCGGTTGATGTCGATGCCCATGAGCTGCGCCACTTCGAGATCGTCCGAGGTCGCCCGGAAAGCGCGGCCGATCGGGGTGCGGTAGAAGATCAGATTGAGGAACACGATCACGGCGATCGCCGACACAAGTGTCAACAGCGGCACGACGCCGACCGCAATGCCGCCGCCAAGCGGGATCGACGCCGTCTCGATCGCGCCCGCGCGCAGGCGCTGGCTGTCGGCGGAGAACAACTGCAGCAACCCGTTCTGGATGATGATCGACAGGCCGAAGGTGACGAGCAGCGGCGCCAGCAGGTCGCGCCCGAGCGTCCGGTTCAACAGCACGTATTGCAGCGCAAATCCGATGACGAACAGGATCGGGATCGCCACCAGCACCGCGACAAAGGGATCGAGGCCGAGCTTGCCCGCGATGACGAGGATCGCGAAAGCGGCGAGCACGATGAGGTCGCCATGGGCGAGGTTGACCAGCCGCATCACGCCGAACATCAGCGACAGTCCCGCCGCGAACAGGGCGTAGAGCCCGCCGAGCAGCACACCTTGAATCAGCGCATCGATCCAACCGGTCATGTCACGAACCAAAATAGGCGCGGTGGATCTGCTCGCGCGTCAGATCGCGCGGGCGGCCGGTCAGCGACAGCCGGCCCTCCTGGAAGCAGTAGACCCGATCGGCGACCTTCATCGCCTGCACGATGTCCTGCTCGACCAGGACGACGCTGGTGCCTTCCGCCTTGATCTGCGGCAGGCCGGCATAGATGTCCGCGATGATGATCGGCGCGAGGCCAAGGCTGATCTCGTCGCACAGCAGCACGCGCGGGTTGGACATCAGGGCGCGGCCGATCGCGACCATCTGCTGCTGTCCGCCCGACAAGGTCGGTGTCGCCGAATGGCGGCGCGCCTTGAGCACCGGAAACAGTCCGTAGACGCGATCGAGCGTCCACGGCCCCGCCATCTTGCGGCCGTAGCGGCCGATCAGGAGGTTCTCCTCCACGGTGAGCGAGGGAAACAGCCGCCGCCCCTCCGGTACCAGCGCAACGCCAAGCCCGACGATGTCGGCGGCGGCGCACGCGCCGATCGGCGTGCCGTCGAGCAGCACGCTGTCGGCCGCACCATGAATGAGGCCGGCGATCGCCTTGAGGAAGGTCGACTTCCCTGCCCCGTTGGCGCCGATGATGGCCACGGTCTCCCCGGCATCGAGCGTGGTGTCGATGCCGTAGAGCGCCTGGAAATCGCCGTAGAAGGCCGTGAGCTGGCGTGTCTGCAGGATCGCCATGCCTCAGGCCTCGATGCCGATATAGATCTGGTGCACGTCGGGCCGCGCCATCACCTCGCGCGGCAGGCCCTCGGCGATCTTGCGCCCGAAATTGAGCACGACCAAGCGGTCGATCACCGCAAGCAGCGCGTGAACCACATGCTCGATCCACAGGATGGCGACGCCGGTCTTGCGGATATCGCGAATGGTCGCGACAAGCTCGCCGCATTCGGCTTCGGTCAGGCCGCCGGCGATCTCGTCCAGCAGCAGCAGCCGCGGCGCGGTGGCGAGCGCGCGGGCCATCTCGAGACGCTTGCGTTCCAGCAGCGTCAGGGAGCCGGCCGGCACATTGGCTCGCTTGAGCAGGCCGAGCCGGTCGAGGATCTCGCCGCAAGACTGCGCCGCTTCGCGCTCGGACTTTTGACGGCCGTAGACCGCGCCGACCAAAAGATTCTCGAACACGGTGAGCTTTTCGAACGGCAGCGGAATCTGATGCGTGCGCGCAATCCCGGCGCGGCAGCGCCCCTGCGGCGGGACGCCGGCGAGGTCGCGGCCCTCGAAGCGGATGTGGCCTGCCGCCGGCGCAAGTCCGCCGCCGATCAGATTGAACAGCGTGGTCTTGCCGGCGCCGTTCGGCCCGATGATGCCGACCGCCTCGCTAGGAGCGATCGACAGATCGAGGTCATCGGCAACGATGATCGAGCCAAAACTTTTCTTCAGGCCGGCGACGTCCAGCAGCATGCGATGTCAAAGCGCCAGCGCGATCAGGCGATGGCCTCCATCTGGCCGCCGACGGGAATCGCCGGCGCCGTCTTGTTGTCGGTGATGACGATATCGTATTTGCCGTCCTTGAACCGCCATTGCCCGCCGACCAGCGGCGTCTTCGCAACATTCTTTGCGGCGAACGGCGGCAGATTGGCGCCGCCCCACTGCACCTTGCCGACGACGGTGTCGAGATTGGTGGCGGCGATCGTCGTCGCGATCGCCTTGCCGTCGCGGTCGGGCGCGCGCTTGAGCACATCGACCGCAACCTCGAACAGCGCGTGGATGAAGCCGATCGGCTGCGTCCACTGCTTCTTGGTCGCGGCCTGATAGGCAGCGGCGAGATCCTTGGCGCTCATGCCGGTCAGCGACGACTCGAACGGATGGTTCGGCGACCACCAGACCTCCGAGGACAGATTGTGGCCGTCCTTGCCGAGCGCCTCGACGGCGACGGGAAACAGGATCGCCTTGCCGATCGAGGCGACCTTGGGCTTGAAACCCTGCTGCAAGGCCTGCTTCCAGAACGTGGTGAAATCCGGCGGCAGCACCACGCCGGTGATGATCTCGCAATTCGCGGTCTTGAACGCGCCGATCTGCGCCGAGAAATTATCGGTGAGGTTCTGGTAGCGGCCGGGATCGGTGAGCTTGTAGCCGCCCTTCTCCAGCACCGGCGGAAAGCCGACCACCTTGTCGCCCCAGGCATTGCCGTCGCCGTCGTTCGGAAACAGCCCGCCGACGGATTTGTTGGTCGCGACCTGGCCCCACATGTTGGTGAAGACGGCGATGACGTCCTCGAGCCCCCAGAAGAAGTGATAGGTGTAGTTGAACCCCTTCCACGCTGGCGGCCCGCCGGCGGGATTGGCCTGGCGGCCGATGAACCAGGGCTGCCACGGCGCGACCGTGGAGATGCAGGGCACCTCCTCGATCTCGCACTGGGTCGAGACCGGGTTGGTGGTTTCCGGCGTCGAGGCGACCAGCATCAGGTCGACCTTGTCCTGGACGATCAGATCCTTCGCAACTTCCGCGGCACGGTTCGGATTGGACTGGCTGTCCTTGACGACGACCTCGACCGGCACGGTGGCGCTGCCGATCTTGATGCCCGCTTTCGCGGCGTCCTTGAAATTGGCGATGATGAAGTTGTCGGCTTCGGCGAAGGCGGCGAGCGGACCGGTGAGCGGCGAGACATAGCCGAGCTTGATCGCGCGCGTCTGGGCGATCGCCGGCGCCTTCAATCCGACCGACAGCGCGGCGCCGGTCGCGGCCGAGTATTTCAGGAGCGTGCGGCGGTCGATGGAATGACGATGAGTCGAACTGGTCTTGTGGCAGGTCATCTGCGCGTCCTCCCCTCTGGATGCGCCGGATTGCCATCGTGGATCGATTGACACACGGGCCGGCGTTCGATATTCGAACATACGTTCGTATGTCGACCAGTCTCCGTCAGAGGCCCAAGGGAGTCAACACAGGGAGTTACAGACCGCGGCATGAGCCAAGCTCCGCCACCCCACAAGAGCAATCCGGACGACAAGGAGTTCATGACGACCCTCGCCAAGGGCCTCGCGGTGCTCGGCGCGTTCGGCCGGCAGCGACCGACCATGACCTTGTCGGAGGCGGCCGAGATCACCGACCTGTCGCGGGCCACCGCGCGGCGCGTGCTGCGCACTCTCACTCTGCTCGGCTATGTCGAGCAGGACGGACGCACATTCTCGCTGTCGCCGCAGATCCTCGAGCTCGGCTTCGCCTATCTGTCGACGCAAAGCTGGATCGATCGCGCGCTGCCGCTGATGCGCGAGCTCAGCGAGCGGCTCGGCGAATCCTGCTCTGCGGCGATCCTGCAAGGCAACGACATCGTCTATGTTGCGCGGGTGCCGGCGCGCAGGATCATGTCGGCGGCGCTGTCGGTCGGCAGCCGCCTGCCGGCGCTGCACACCGCACTCGGGCGGATCATGTTCGGCTATCTCGATGAGGCCGAGATCTGGCGGCGGCTGCGGGCGCAGCGCATCGAGGCCTACACGCCGCAGACCATCACCGACCTCCAGGCGCTGTTCGATCGCATCCGCGCCGACCGCGCCCAGCGCTTCTCCATCGTCGACGAGGAGCTCGAGCGCGGCCTGCGCGCGCTCGCCGTGCCGGTGCTCGACCGCAGCGGACAGGCGGTCGGCGCGATCAATCTGTCGACGCACTCGACGCGCACGACCCGCAACGAAATGCGCGAGCGCTTTCTTCCCGAGCTCAACCGCATCGCGGAGCAGCTTGCCGCCATGACGGTCTGATCCGCCTTCCCTTCCCAAGCTCCTTGCCAAGCCTCTCTTGCCAACGCGCGGGGGCGGCCGTATCGTTGCGCAAGTTCGGAATACGGACAATAGTTCGATAATCGAACACGAGGGGAGATACGCGATGGCAAAAAACGGTCAGAACGCGGCGCTGGCGGCGGAGCACACCGGCAACGTCAAGGTCAGCCGCCCACAGACCGGCGCGGAATATCTGGACTCGCTGCGCGACGATCGCGCCGTCTACATCTATGGCGAACGGGTCAAGGACGTCACCACGCACCCGGCGTTCCGCAACACCGCGCGGATGGTTGCCCGCCTCTACGACGCGCTGCATGACGACAAGCGCAAGGACAGACTGCTGCTGCCGACCGACACCGGCAATGGCAGCATGACGCACGCCTTCTTCAAGGCGCCGAAGACGATGGACGACCTGCTCGCCGGCCGCAGCGCGATCGCCGAATGGGCCAGGATCACCTATGGCTGGATGGGCCGCGCGCCGGACTACAAGGCGGCGTTCCTCGCCACCCTCGGCGCCAATGCCGACTTCTACGAGCCGTACCAGGACAATGCCAAGCGCTGGTACAAGTTCAGCCAGGAGCGCGTGCCCTTCATCAACCACGCGATCATCCACCCGCCGGTCGATCGCGACCGCCCGCCGAACGAAGTCGCCGACGTCTGCTGTCATGTCGAGAAGGAAACCGACGCCGGCATCATCGTGTCGGGCGCCAAGGTGGTGGCGACCGGATCGGTGCTGACCAACTACACCTTCGTCGCGCACCACGGCCTGATCCCGCTGCAGGACAAGAAGTTCGCGGTCGTGTTCATGGTGCCGACCAACGCGCCCGGCGTGAAGTTCATCTGCCGCACCTCCTATGAGATGAGCGCGAGCGTGATGGGCAGCCCGTTCGACTATCCGATCTCGAGCCGGCTCGACGAGAACGACGCCGTGTTCATTCTCGACAAGGTGCTGGTGCCCTGGGAGAACGTCTTCGTCTACGGCGACATCGAGAAGGCCAACAACTTCTTCCCGCGCACCGGCTTCCTGCCGCGCTTCGTCGTGCACGGCTGCACCCGCCTTGCGGTCAAGCTCGACTTCATCAGCGGGCTGCTGCTCAAGGCGACGGAAGCCGCCGGCACCAAGGATTATCGCGGCGTGCAGGCCAATGTCGGCGAGGTGATCGCATGGCGCAATCTGTTCTGGAGCCTGTCGGACGCGATGGTGCGCGATCCAAAACCGTGGATCGGCGATTATGTGCTGCCGAACATGGATCCCGGCAACGCCTATCAGATCATCGCCACCATGGCCTACACCAAGGTGAAGTACCTGATCGAGCAGACCGTCGCCTCCGGCCTGATCTATCTCAACAGCCATGCCAGCGACTTCAGGAACGGCGAGATCCGTCCCTATCTCGACCGCTATCTGCGCGGCTCCAACGGCTACAAGGCCGAGGAACGCGTGAAACTTCTCAAGCTGCTGTGGGATTGTCTCGGCAGCGAGTTCGGCGGACGTCACGAGCTCTACGAGATCAACTATGGCGGCTCGACCGAGGAGATCCGCCGCTATTGCCTGTTCGGCGCGCAAGCTTCAGGCAATGCCGACCGCTTCAAGGGCTTTGCCGAGGACTGCATGGCCGAATACGACCTCGACGGCTGGAAGGTGCCCGATCTAACCGACCCCGGCGAGCTCAGCTATCACATGCTGCGCAAGTGAACGACATCACGCCGGAGCGGCGGATCGCCCGCTCCGGCAACCCTTGAGGACCCGTCTGACGTGAACATGCAGACCATCGATCCCGACCGCTTCCGCTCCGTCATGGGCGCCTTTCCGACCGGCGTCGCCATCGTCGCGACCGAGTGCGACGGCGAGCTGTTCGGCGTCACGATCAATTCCCTGACCTCGGTGTCGCTGGAGCCCTGCCTGTTGTTGTTCTGCACCAACGAGGGCAGCGCGACTGGAGCTGCGATCCGCAAGCGCGGCCTGTTCTCGGTGAACATTCTCGGACTGCATCAGTCCGCCCTCTCCACCCGCTTCACGGGGACGCTGAAGCGCCGGTTTGACGATCTGCCGATTGCGTTCAGCGCGGACGGCCTGCCGCTGATCCAGGGAACCGCCGCGCAGCTCTGCTGCCGGGTCACCACGGTCCACAAGGCCGGCGACCACGACATCATCCTCGGCGAAGTGTTTTCCGGCGACGAGGCCGCCTGCAGTCCGCTGGTGTTTCACCGCGGCGCCTTCGGCAGCTTCCAGCGGGCCTGATCGCCGGATCCTTCCCCTCAAGCAGTTGACGAGTCCCGCGGGCGCTGGTCAGGGCCCCTCGATCTCGGCTAGGATCAACAAAAAACGCCTGGGAAGATCGGGAGGGAGCGATGGCTGGTCGTCCTGCATTTTCGCACGTATCGGGCTGCAGCGTGAAGGCCGTCGGCCGGCGCAAGGCGTTCATGACGCGAGACCCGGCCCCACGGCAATTGCAGCAAGACACAACCGCATTTATCGCGTGCGAGGCAGCGCCGGCTTAACTCCGGCACAGCCAAGGCCGTGCCACGAGCAGCAACACGAGCTCAAGCGCGCTCTGCCCCGGTCGGCAGACCCCGCCGCAGGAACGAGACCGCCGACAAGGAGACCAGTTCACTTCTGAGCGCAAAGGAAACGGCAATGAAGGGAGTCGTATTCAATCTGCTCGAAGCTGTGGTCAGGCGCGACTACGGCGACGATACCTGGGAAGCACTGCTCGAGGCGGCCGAAGCCGATGGTGCCTATACCTCGCTTGGCAACTACCCCGACGACGAGATGATGCGACTGGTCGGCGCGGCGTCCGCGGCGCTCAAATTGCCCGCCGACGACGTCGTTCGCTGGTTCGGCCGCAACGCCTTGCCGCTGCTGGCGCAAAAGCATCCGAATTTCTTCACCGCCCACAAGTCGACACGCCCGTTTCTTCTGACCCTCAACGACGTCATCCACTCCGAGGTACGCAAACTGTATCCGGGCGCCGATGTGCCGGTGTTCACTTACGACACCTCCTCCTCGGACGTTCTCGTGATGCACTACAGCTCGCCGCGCAAGCTCTGCGCGCTCGCCGAAGGCTTCATCGAGGCAACCGCCGGCTACTACGCCGAAGAGGTTTCGCTCGATCAGCCGGAATGCATGAACCGCGGCGATCACCGCTGCGTGCTGCGCGTGGCCGTCAGGAAACCGGGGGCCTGACGCATGGACAACCTCGGTGATGCCGATGCCCAGCTTGCCCGGCTGAAGAAGCGGTTCGATCGGGAGCAGCGGGCGCGCGCTGAAAGCGAGGCGATTGCCGAGAGAGCGCTCAGTGAGCTCTACACCAAAAAGAAGGAGATCGAGCTGCTGCAGCTGATCACCGTCGCCGCCAACGAGGCTTCAACGGTGGACGACGCGATGCGAACCGCGCTCGATGGCGTGTGCGCCCATACGCGGTGGCCAGTCGGTCACGTTCATCTCACGGACCCGGCGGGCGCGCTGCTGTCGACCAAGCTGTGGCATCTCGATCATCCGGAACGCTACAAGGCCTTCCGCGACGTCAGCGAGGCCCTGACGTTTGCGCCCGGGACCGGCCTGCCGGGTCGCGTGCTCGAGGGCGGGAAGCCTGCCTGGATCGTCGACGTGACCAAGGACGACAATTTTCCTCGGTCGAAGGCAGCACTCGACTGCGGACTGCGCGCTGCCTTCGCCTTCCCGGTGCTGGTCGGGGACGAGGTCGCCGCCGTCATGGAGTTCTTTTCCGACGAGCCTGCAGAACCCGACGATGCCAAGCTCACGATCATGGCCCATGTCGGCAGTCAGCTCGGGCGCGTCATCGAGCGGCGACGCGCCGAAGACGCGCTCAGGCTTGCGAGCCAGCACAAATCGCAGTTTCTCGCCAACATGTCGCACGAATTGCGCACGCCGCTGAATGCCATCATCGGCATCACCGAGATGCTGCAGGAGGATGCGCGCGACGCCAACCGCGAAGACGAGTTCGAGCCGCTCGACCGCGTCGTCCGCGCGGCCCGCCATCTGCTGGCTGTCATCAACGACATCCTCGACCTGTCGAAGATCGAGGCCGGAAAGATGGACCTGCATGTCGGGTCGTTCGCCATCGCCTCCGTCGTCGAGGACGTCGTGCACACGGTCGGAACGCTCGCCGCGAAGAACAACAACGCCCTCAGGCTGGAATGCCCCGCCGACATCGGGGTCATGAGTGCGGACCAGACCCGCATCCGCCAGGCCTTGCTCAATCTCGTCAGCAACGCGGCCAAGTTCACCGAGAACGGCACCATCACCATCAGCGTCGATCGCGCCGTTGCAGAGACCGGCGAGTGGATCGTGATCGCCGTCGCCGATACCGGCATCGGCCTGACCGCCGAGCAGAAGGGACGGCTGTTTCAGGACTTCGTCCAGGCCGATGCCTCGACCACCCGCAAATACGGCGGCACAGGGCTCGGGCTCGCGATCAGCCGGCGCTTCTGCCAGATGATGGGCGGCGACATCACGGTCGAAAGCGAACCCGGTAAAGGCTCGACTTTCACGATCCGCTTGCCGGCCGGCGGGACATCGTCAGCGGCGCCGGTGCAGCCGGCAACTCCTCAGCCTACGCCCCGCGCCAGATCTATCGACCGGGCTCCACTGATTCTGGTGATCGACGACGAGGACTCGGTGCGCGACGTGACAACGCATTTTCTCAGGCGCGAAGGGTTTGCCGTGACGACGGCTAACGGTGGACGGGAGGGACTTCGGCTCGCGCGCGAGCTGCAGCCGGCCGCAATCACGCTGGATGTCATGATGCCCGATCTCGATGGCTGGACCGTGCTGGCCGCGATCAAGGGCGACCCCGCAACCGCCGGCATTCCGGTCGTCCTGATGACGATCGTGGACGAGAAGAACCGCGGCTATTCGCTGGGCGCCGCCGATTACATGGTGAAACCGGTCGATTGGAGCGCGCTCGCGGGCGTATTGCGCGCCATATGCCAGTCGGCCGGGCGGAGTGTGCTGGTCGTCGACGATGACGACACCATGCGATCCGGTCTGCGCCGCGTGCTCCACGAGAACGGCTGGCAGGTGGCGGAGGCCGAGAACGGCCGCGTCGCTCTGGCGCGCCTTGCGGAGGCGCGGCCCGACGTGATCGTCGTCGATCTCCTGATGCCGGAAATGGACGGCTTCGAGCTGCTCGACGCGCTGCGCAGCAACGGCGCATGGCGCGACATCCCCGCACTGGTCCTGACCGCCAAGGACCTGACGGACGACGACCGCACGCGCCTGAACGTTGGAATCGAGCGCATCCTTCAGAAGCGCGATCGGCACGAATTGCTGGGCGAAGTCCGCGACGTCCTCGACCGATGCATCGAACGCCGCCGCGGGGAGAACGTTGCCGTGCCATGACCAAGGTCCTCTATGTGGAAGATAACGAAGACAACGTCTATGTCGTCAAAAGCCGGCTGACGCGCAAAGGCTACACCGTGCTGGTCGCCTCCGACGGAGCCCAGGGCGTCGCGATGGCCGCGACCGAGCAGCCCGAGGTCATCCTGATGGACATGAGCCTACCGGTGCTCGACGGCTGGGAGGCCACGCGCCGCATCAAGGCCGGCGCAGGGACCCGGCACATTCCCGTGATCGCCCTCACCGCTCACGCCATGACCGGCGACCGCGAACAGGCGCTGGACGCCGGCTGCGACGACTTCGACACCAAGCCGGTGGAGATCGCCCGTCTGATCGAAAAGATCCAGGCCCTCGTCACGAAAGGCCGCGTGTCGTGACCGCGATCGAGGCTGCACTTCTGGTCGTCGACGACAATGAGGACAATCGCTACACGCTGACGCGCCGTCTCGATCGTGAGGGCTACAAGAACCTCACGATAGCGACCAACGGGCGGGAGGCGCTCGAGAAGCTGAAGGCGCAGCCGTTCGATCTCGTCCTGCTCGACATCATGATGCCCGACATGAATGGCTATGAGGTGCTCGAGCAGGTGAAGGCCACGCCGGCGCTGCGCGACATTCCTATCATCATGATCTCGTCGCTCGACGAAATCGAGAGCGTGATCCGCTGCATCGAGCTCGGCGCCGAGGACTACCTCAACAAGCCGTTCAATCCGACGCTGCTCCGCGCGCGCGTCGGCGCATCGCTGGAAAAGAAGCGCCTGCGCGACGAGGTCCGCAGCAACATGGAGCGGCTGGCCCAGGAACTGGAGGCCGCGCGCGCCTTGCAGCTGGCGATGCTGCCACGCCAGTTCCCGTCCTGCTCGCCCTCGCATCCGATCGCCGTTCACGCCGTCATGGAGCCGGCGAAGGAAGTCGGCGGCGACCTGTACGACTGCTTCTATGCCGGCGAGCACACCTTCTGCTTCCTGGTCGGCGACGTCTGCGGCAAGGGGGCGTCCGCGGCGATGTTCATGGCGCGCGCCCGCAGTCTGGTACGCATCACCGTCAATCTCTGGCGGCAATGGCGCGCCGACGATCTCGATCCGGGGGCGCTGCTGGACGCAGTCAACCGCGAGCTGTGCCAGGACAATGACGACTGCATGTTCGTCACGATGTTTCTCGGCCTGATCGACACGCACAGCGGGCTGCTGTCGTTCGCCAATGCGGGCCATCCCCGGCCCCATCTGATTGCGAGCAGCGGCGAGACCGGGCAGATCGACGCCAAGGCGGCGCTGCCGCTCGGCGTGCGGCGCGACGCCCGGTTCCCGACACTGACGCTGCAAATTCATCCCGGCGATGCGCTGTTCCTGTGCTCCGACGGCGTTTTCGAAGCGGCCAACGGCGACGGCGAGCTGTTCTCCGTCGAGCGCGTCGGACAGCTGTTGCGTCAGGCCGCTGCGGCCGAGCCCGTCGAAATGGTTCGTATCATCAAGGACGCCGTCGATGCCTTTACGGGAGGCACGTCAAGAACCGACGATCTCACGGCGCTGGCGCTGCGGTGGCGGCCGGCCCTGACCACCGCCGCGTGATCACCATGCCCCACGCCGTCGATGTCCGGATCCGCAACGACGTCTCGGACATCGTCATCCTGCGCGACACCCTGGATCATCTCGCCCGCGAGTTCGGCATCCCTCAGCGCGCCCTGACCCAATTGCAGGTGGCCCTCGACGAGGTCGCCAGTAACGTGATCAAATATTCATGGGACGACGGGGGGCCGCACGAGTTCCTCGTCCGGATCATCGTGCAACCCGACAGGGTAGATCTGGAGCTTTTCGACGACGGCAGGGAGTTCGATCCGGTGACAGCACTTCCCCCAACCCAACCCGCAGCGGGACAGCGGCCCCGGCCCGGCGGGCTCGGCATTCACCTGATCAAGCAGCTGGTCGATCGTTTCGCCTACGAGCGCATCGACGGGCGCAACCACACCACATTGAGCAAGACATGCGAGGTCGGCACGGCCGTGCAAAGGAGTGAGGAATGAATGCTCTCAGTATTGGCCAGACCCGCGCCGGCAATGTCTGTATCGTGACGTTGACGGGTCGAATTGACAGCACCAGTGCCAGCGACGTGATGGCCGAGCTCACGCGCCTGATCTCCTCAGGCGAAAAGTCGATCCTGGTCGACCTAGGCGCGGTGCTGTACCTCACCAGCGCCGCATTCCGCGCGCTGCTGGTCGCAACCAATGAAGCCGAACGCCGCGCGGCGAAGCTTGCGCTGTGCAACCTCGCCGGCCACGTCCGCGAGCTGTTCGAAATGGGCGGACTGCTCGACGTCTTCGCAATTCACAACTCGCGCGATGAAGCGCTGAAGCAGCTGGCCGGGCCGCACGCGTGACCACCCGGCCGCCCGGTTTGATCTACGCCGTCGACGATCAGCCGCCATTGGCGATCCTGGCGGTCTCGGCACTGCAGCACATCGCGCTGATGGCGATCACGCTGATCTTTCCGATCATCGTCGCGCGCGAGGCCAATCTCTCCAGGACGCAGTTTCTCGACCTCGTTTCGCTGTCGATGCTCGGGCTCGGCGTTGCCAATATCTGCTTTTGCCTTCGATTGCGCTTGATCGGCTCCGGTTATCTCTGCGGCGCCGCCTACACCGCGATCTTTCTCGGCCCTTCCCTGTTCGCGTTGCAGCAGGGCGGCCTCCCGCTGGTGTTCGGCATGACGGTGGTCGGCGGGCTCGTGCAGGTCGCCATCGCCCCGCTGCTGCGCCGGTTGCGCGCGCTGCTGCCGTCCGAAATCGCCGGTCTGGTGATTGCCGTGGTCGGTCTCACGCTGGCGGGGCTCGGCGTGCGCTATGGCCTCGGCATCGATGCGCAGCAGCAGAAGATCAACCCGGAGTATGTGATCGTGGCCGGCGTCTCGCTCGTCACCATGACGGTGCTGAACGTCTGGTCAAAGGGCTATGGCAAGATGTTCTGCGTGTTGATCGGAATGACGGTCGGCTATGCGGTCAGCGCTGCTCGCGGGATGTTTGATCCGGCCGCGATCATCCCGGAAGGCGGCTTGAGCATCGTACGCGTGCCGCAGCTTCAGCACATGGGCTTGTCGTTCGATCCGGTGCTGATCGCCCCGTTCGCGGTTGCGGCGCTGGCCGCCACGCTCCGCGCGATGGGCGATGTGTCGAATGCGCAGCGCATCAACGATGCCGACTGGGTCCGTCCCAACTTCGCTTCGCTGGCGGGCGGCGTAATGGCCAACGGCGTCGCCGTGATGTTTTGCGGGCTGGTCGGCAGTTCCGGCATCAACACCTACAGCTCGTCGATCGGATTGTCCGGCGCGACCGGCGTGACCAGCCGCAGCGTCGGCTATGCGATCGGACTGGGCTTCTGCGTTCTCGCCTTCGTTCCGCCGGTGGCGGTGGCGCTGGCGGCGATGCCGCTGCCGGTGATGGGCGCCGCGCTGTTCTTCACGGCCGCCTTCGTGTTCACCAGCGGGTTGCAGATGATCACCGCGCGCATGCTCGACGCCCGCAAGACCCTGGTCATCGGCTTCTCCTTTGCGATGGCGATCGTGGCCGACCTCTATCACGAGGCGCTGATGGAAATGCCGATCGTTCTGCAGCCGATCTTCGGCAATTCGCTCGTGCTCGGCACCGTCTGCGCCGTAGTGCTGAACCTGTTGATGCGCATTGGCGTGCGTCAGCAGGTGTCCCTCAAGCTCGCGCCCGGCGGCATCAATCGCGACGCCGTGGAACGGTTTCTGACCGAGCAAGGCGCGCGCTGGGCCGCGCGGCGGGACATCATGCAGCGGGCCATCTTCGGCGTGGTCCAGCTCCTCGAGGTGGTCGGTGATCCGCCCGGCGGCGTCGAGGTCGAGGCGAGTTTTGATGAATTCAACCTCGACATCCGAATCCGCTATGTCGGCGTGCCGCTGACCATTCCGGATCGCAGGCCGACGCCAAAGGAAATCCTGGAGAGCGAGCACGGCGAGACGTTGCTTGCCGGCTACCTGCTCCGTCAAAGCGCCGACAGTATCAGCGCAAGCGGCGATGACGGGTTCGTCGAAATGATCCTGCACTACGACCACTGAGACGTAGCGGCGGCGCAGCCGGATGCTCGCGCCGGCCGGGTCTGCGCCGAAGTCCATAGCGACGTGTCCCATAGGAACCAGGCCGCAGCGCGGATGTTGTGACGTCGCCGACCTGCGAAAGCTCGGCGACATCGCCGACGTGGAGGCGAAGGACGCACCCTGGGATACGCCAATGGCGGACTATGTGCCGTGGATCTTGGTTGCCGGCGGGATTGTGGCGCTGATCGTCGCGGCCCTGATCTGGCGGGCCCACTATGTCAGCTCCGACTAGAGCCGAATCCGACGAGAGCGGGCTCCGCGACCGGCGCTAGCTCGCTTGCTTGGTCAGGGCCGCCTCGCCCTCCGCGCGCCCGGGCACGCTGACATGGACCTCGTGGCCCATCCTGATCGCGAGCGCCGCGGCGGCGGCGGCCGACTCGAACGCGGCTTCCTTGGTGGCGTACCCGGTGTTGAGATTGCCATCGTGCAAGACGCCCCATTCCTCGCCGGCGGCAACCACCGCATATTGAGCCAGTCCCATCACTTTCTCCTTAGACAAGAGGTCGCTGCGTCATGTCTCGTTCCGCTCGTATCTTTCGCGGGTGACATCGTCGCCGGTTTGCGCCGCTCGGCGGCTGCGGAAATGATACTGAAGCACCGCGAAGATCAAGGCAGTCAGGAGCACGAACGCGCCGACGCCGTAGATGATTTCAAGGCCCATATCCATCGGTCCCTCCAGGATCGTTCCAGGATCTCCAAGATCTCTCCAGGTCTCGCCGATCACGCCGAGCAATCGACCGGCCTCGTGCGCATCACGGCTTCGCGCGCAGCAACTGCCTGAGATAGCGGAGCCCGTCGAAGGTCAGCCGGGATTCGCGCACCTCGCCGCGCGCGACTTCCGCCTCGAGAAAGGTCTCAAGTTCGGGAAGCGCGCGATCGAACGTGTCCGCGATGCCGGCCAGCTCGCAGGTCTGCTTGATGCGCGCGATCGGTTTTTCCAAGACGTCGACCTGAACCATGTGAATTTAAATTCGCCCGGTGCACTTGGTTCCTACACGCGCTGCGGCTGCCCGACGCCGAGGCGGCACATGAGATGGCGCTTGGCGCGGTGATCGATGCCGCTCGCGGCGCGGTGATAGAAGACCCGCTTGACCAGCATTTCGCAGTAGAGCTCCGCAACGGGACCGACCCGGTGCGGAGGTTGTGGCCGTCTTCAGGCGATTGCTCTTCCAAAAAGAAACGGCCCCAGCAAGGGGGCAAGGCTGAGGCCAAGTTTGCATTTTGATTGTCCAGCGCCGCCACTGGACAGCACCGGACATGTGATAACCGCCATCGACTTCGCTTCGTTCCGGTTCCCGATTGATGACCCCATCAATGTCCCTGATGGCGAAAAGGACACGTTTTTCGCGGAACCCGGAGGTTCGGACCCGCGAGCGTTGCAAGCCATGATTCTTCTGCGCTATACGGGACCCGCGACGCTTTGGGGAGACCGTCGATGTTGCGTATCGGCCTGATGCTTTTTCTGGTAACGGTGGGGCTTCTTGCACTGCTCTCGCTGCCTGATCCGGACAGCCCGGATCGTCCAATGGCGACCGCCGGCTATAGCCTCATCTGGCGCTAGGCGGGCGATACTCCCGTTCACTCGCGCGCACCAAAGAAAATGGCCCCGACGCCGGTTCCGGCACTAATTCGATAATCGAAGCCAGCAAAGTTGACCAGCGCCTTCCCTTCGCAAAGTGACAAAGCGTTGTCACCGAACGGAACGACCATGCGCAAGCGCCGGATCAGCCGCGCTGCGGCATCTCGGCAACGGTGTTAAGGCCTGGGGCATTTCGCCCGGCACGAAATGCCCGACGAACGTCAGCCGCCGGCGAGCGTTCCTCGGCGGGCGCGGCGGTGCGCCTCAGCCGTGCCGCTTGGTGTGAAGATAATGCGGCGTGAACATCGCAGTATCCTGCAGCGCTTTCAGATCGTGGATCGTCAGCAGCCGGTCCCGCAACGTGATGAGACCGGAGCCGCGCAGCTCCTGCAAGGTTCGATTGACATGAACGGCCGACAGGCCGGTTGCATCGGCCAAGTCCATTTGCGTGACCGGAAACGAGCAGGACCCGTCGTCGACCATTCCGACCGGATACAGCCGGTCATGCAGCTCGCACAACAAATGTGCGACCCGTTCCAGCGCCACGCGCCGCCCGATATTGACCGTCCATTCGCGCTGGATCGTGCTGCTCACCATGGTTTCGCACCAGAACGCCTCTGCGATCGACCGGTCGCTGGCCAACAGTTTCTCGAACGCGGCGCGCTTGATGTCTGCGTAAACGACGGGCGTCAGCGCGCCGATCGAGTGATCCATCATCGTCAGCAGATAGACGCAGGCATCGCAGGTATCGCCGGGCAGCACGAAATTGACGATCTGACGGCGGCCGTCCTCCAGTGTCTTGTAGCGACAGAGCCAGCCCGAGAGAATGATCCTGATGCTCTCGACCGGATCGCCTTCACTGGCTATGTCCTCGTCGGGGCCGGCACGTTGCAATCCTTCGAGAATCGCCTGCTGCAAAAATGCGATCCCCAGCTTCGACAGCGACCGCAACGAATTGAGCCGCAGGATCACCGGTTGCGCCAGATTCCCCTCGGGGATCGGAGGGCGCATCGCTAGCTCTCCACGGTCGGCGTATGGATGACGCGCGAGTTCATCGGGATCGTGATCGTGCCTTGCAATCCCGACCCGTTGAAGGAAAGCACGGTCTTGCCCTTGAACTCGAACGCCAGCGTCCGCTCCAGCAGCTCGGTGCCGAATCCCTTGCGCTTGGGCGCCGTCACCTGCGGACCTCCCCGCTCCTGCCATTCAAACACCAGCTGCGGCGCACTGGCTCCATTGTCGATGCGCCACGAAATCTCGACGCGTCCCGTGGTCTGGCTCAACGCGCCGTATTTCAGGGCGTTGGTGGCGAGTTCATGGATCGCGAGCGCGAACGTCTCCGCGGCCTTCGGCTGCAAGCGTATCCGCGGGCCGGAGACGTTGAGCTGCTCGCCCTCATGGGCGTTATAGGCCAGCAGCTCCTCGACCACGAGATATTCGAGATCGACGCCACCTTCCGGATCGCGCGTCACCAGCGACTGCGTTCGCGCAAATGCGTTGAGGCGACCGTCGAGATGCGAGGCATATTCCTCAACGCTGGAGCTGGTTTGCGCCGACCGCCGCGCGATCGAGCGGACCACGCCGAGCGTGTTGCGGACCCGGTGCTGCAACTCCGCAAGCAAGAGCCGCTGCCGCTCCTCCGCCCGCGTGATCGCGGTGACGTCGATGAAGGTGATCACAACGCCGGCGATGAAATTGTCGATGCTCCGGTACGGCAGGATGCGCACGATGTAGCGGGTGCCACTGTCGGGCGCGGTCAGCTCCCGCTCGGCGCTGGCCAGCGTGCGCAGCACCCGCCGCACGTCGTCGTAGAGCTCCTCGATCGGGATCCGCGCCTTGATGTGGGCGATCGGACGGCCGACATCGGTCTCGACCAGATGCAGCAGCTGGGTGATCGCCGGGGTGAAATTCATCACCTTCAGATCGTTGTCGAGGAACACCGTCGCGATCTGGGTGCTTTCGAGGAAATTCTTCAGGTCGCTGGTAGCCCGGGTCAGTTCCTGCACCCGGTGCGCCAGCTCGCCATTGACGGTGGTCAGCTCCTCGTTGACCGACTGCAATTCCTCGCGCGAGGTCTCCAGCTCCTCGTTGGCCGATTGCAGCTCCTCATTGAGCGACTGATACTCCTCGTTGGAGGATTTCAGCTCCTCATTGGTGCTTTCGAGCTCCTCGATCGTGGCCTGCAGCCGCTCGCGGATGGCGCGTAGTTCGCTCTCCAGCCGTTCGACGTGCTCGGTCCTGACCAGCGCATTGGGATTGTTCTCGGCGTGCTCGACCGGGCGGATCGGGCCGTCCTTGAACAGCACGACGAAATTACGGTGGCC
Source organism: Bradyrhizobium ivorense (assembly GCF_900696085.1). Taxonomy (GTDB): domain Bacteria; phylum Pseudomonadota; class Alphaproteobacteria; order Rhizobiales; family Xanthobacteraceae; genus Bradyrhizobium; species Bradyrhizobium ivorense. The sequence continues at coordinate 79,539 of NZ_CAADFC020000004.1, read as the reverse complement.
GGCACTGCCATCCTGGATCGGTTCGACCGTGATGTCGACCAGAACGCGATGGCCATTGACACCGAGCTGCACCTGCTCGGCATGCGCCGCCTCATTGGTTTCCACCGCGAGGCCGAGCGCAGTGCGCAATTCGAGCCTGAGGTCGCGATGCACCAGTTGCAGCAGGTCGAGCGTCGCCGTGCCTGCGGTCGGCTCGATATAGCGGCCGGTGCGGCCCGAGAAATGCAGGATGTGGAAGCTGTCATCGGTGATCACATAGGCCGGCGCGTAGCGCTCGGCGATGCGCTGGGCGCGGCGCTCGAGGCCGACATCGGGGCCCACCGCCCGGATCGGCGGGATATCGACCGCGGCCCGTCCCGCCGCCGTCGTGATCGGAAATTCCGGCGGTAGCCGCGTTCCTGTCTCGAGCTTCCTGAAGATGCGCGCACGGCGGTCGACCGGCGTAAACAGTTTTGGATGCCGCGTGACGTTCTCGGAATTGCCGAGGAACAGGTAACGCTCCGGCAACAACGCAAAGTGGAACAGCGGGATTACGCGGTTCTGCAACTCGGCATTGAGATAGATCAGCAGGTTGCGGCAGGAAATCAGGTCGAGCTTGGAGAACGGCGCGTCCTTGATGACGTTGTGCTGCGAGAAGATGCACATCTCGCGCAGCTCCTTGACCACGCAGTAGGTATCGCCCTCGCGGACGAACCAGCGCGCCAGCCGCTCCGCCGACATGTCCTGTTCAATGCTGGTGCGGTAGCGCCCGACGCGTGCGGCGGCGAGCGCGCGGCCGTCGATGTCGGTGGCGAAAATCTGCACCTGGGGCACCGAGTCGAGACCTGCCATGTGCTCGCGCAGCAGGATGCCGATCGAATAGGCCTCCTCGCCGGTGGCGCATCCGAGCACCCAGACCCGGACCTGGTGCCCGGCGCCCTTGCCCTCGAAGATTTTCGGGATCACCTGGCTTTCGAGAACATCGAACTCCTTTCTGTCGCGGAAGAATTCCGTCACGCCGATCAGGAGATCGTTGAACAGATGCTGGGCCTCGTCCTTGTCGTTTCTCAGGAAGTCGACATAGGAGGAAATGTCGTCGATCTGCACCACCTGCATGCGGCGCTGGACGCGGCGCAGGAAGGTGTTCTGCTTGTAGCCGTGAAAATCGTTTCCGGTCTTGTTGCGCAGGATATCCGCGATGCGCGCAAGCGAGGTGGCCGCTGCCGCCAGCACCTCGTCGAACCCCTGCTTTTCCTCGAGCCGGCGCAAATGGCGGGCGTAGACGTCGATGTGCTCGGGAATGTCCTCGGGCGGCAGCACGAAATCCGCGATTGCCGCCGCCGAGCTGCCTTCATTATGCGGATTGGCCTGCTCGTTTTCAGTCCGCTCGGCGATCGCAAGGCCGCCGTGATCCTTCAGCGTGGCGACGCCAAGCGTGCCGTCGGCGCCCGTGCCCGCCAGCACGACGCCGATCGATTGCTCGGCGCGCTCTTCGGCGAGCGAGACCAGGAAGCTGTCGATGGTCGCGCGCTCGCCAGGCGCCTGCGCCGCACGCCGAACGACAAATCGGCCGTCATGGATCGTTGTGATCATGTCGGACGGACAAAGATAGATCGCGCCGCCATCGGCGGTCTGCCCATCCTTGATGTCGAACAGCCTGGCGCCTTCCGAGCGCCGCAGCACGTCGTGCAGCCGCGCATCCTCCACGGCATCGCGGTATTGCAGCACGAGCACGACGGCCTGGTCAGGATTAAGCCTGAGCCGCGAGAAAAACCGGTCCATGCTGTCAAGGGCGGCGGCGGAGGCGCCCACCCCTATGATCAGCGGCGCCTTGGACTGGCGCTCTCCATCTCCGGCTTGCGGTTGGCCGACGTCATCCATGATAGCTGCGGCTCTCATTCTCAAAGGAGGGCGTCTCGCCCGCCCCTTTGGTAGCAGAATTTGATCTTATCCCAACGGAATTAGTGTGTATCCTCAGTTCTGCCGGCGGATTTTGATCCGCGGCGCGAAGGGTGATTGCATGGCTGCCGAACCGGCGATCGAGCCGTCCGAGGAGCTCGCGGTCCTGATCAGGCGGGCTGAGCGTGCCACCGCCGACGCCTACCGGCTCATCGGCGAAAATGACCGCTGGCGCCTGCGTGTCATGCAACAGTTCGACCACATGTTCGAGCTTGGGGCCGAGTTCAGGCTGCTCGGCCGTGTTGAGAATCCTATTCGCAAGTCCGAGGATGTGAAGCCATTGGACGTGAGGTCCTAAGACGCGACCTGTCCCTCGAGATAGGCAATCCGCTGTTCGATCAGGACGCGGTGCCGCTCCCATTCGACCAAGGTCTGTTTGAGCAGGTTGACCAGCCGCTCGGCCTGCTTGGTATCGTGACCGGCCCTCTGCAGCCATTCCATCAGATCCTGCTGGTCACGGAGTCGCGTCCAGCCCTCCTCGATGTCGGTTTCCGCCTTCACCAGAAGCTGTTGTTCGATCTTCAGCTGTTGCATCCAGTTCGCGCGATCGGCGGCGACCATTACGGTTCCTTCCGCGCCGGTGGCTTCGGATCGAGCGATTGTAGCATGACCCGCCGGATCATATCGGCATATTCGCGGTATTCGACGGCGCGACGCTCATACATTTCGGCGACCGCGGCGCGCCCGCTCTGGCGGCCGTCCAGCGCCATCCGGTGCACCAGCTCGGCACGCTCCTCGATGATGCGCAGCGCGACCCGCAGCGCCTCGTCGACCCTGCCCTCCTGATCCTTGGCGAGCGCATCCGCCGTATAGGCGTGGCCGACCTGGCAGCGGAATCGGAGCGGATAGCTCGCCTTGAGCTCGGAAAGGACCCCACCGCAGGCCGGACAGGTCAGCGGCGCCGGATCGGCAACGTCCGTCAGCGTATCGCTGCCGATGCGGTCGCCGGCCGCAATCTTCACCTCGAGCGCGATTTCGGGCGGGATCGGCAACATGGCGCCCGCTCGCTCCCGAACCAGGTCGGACAGCACATCGCCGAGCCGCGCGCCGGGGATGCAGAGGTCGACGGTGGTGGTTTCCAGCGCCCGCAGCGGCATTTCGTCCGAAATCGCATCCTCGGGATCCTGAACCAGCGCGATCCCGCCGCAGCGCTTGACTGCGTTGAGGCCGGCCGCGCCGTCGGACAACAGCCCGCTCAGCACCACGCCGATCACCCGAGGTCCATAGTGCAGTGCGGCAGATCGAAACAGAGGATCGATCGCCGGTCTGACCAGATTTTCACGCGGTCCACGTCCCAGCATGATGTGGCCGTCATGGATCATGAGATGATGATCCGGCGCCGCGAGATAGACGTGGCCGTTCTCGATGACCATGCCGCTCGCTGCCTGCCGGACCGGCAGCTTGCCCGCCGCGCTGGCGACGGTGGAGAGAATGCCGATGCCGTGCGCCGGTATGTGCAGGACGATGAAGACCGCGGCCGGCAGATCGGCCGGCAGCCGGCCGAGGAGGTCTCGCAAAGGCGCGGTCGCGCCAGCCGACCCGCCGATGACGATGATGTCGCGATTCTGCATGGAACCCGCCTTGGTTAGGCTTTCGTTTGCAACAAGGTGGGCTTTCGCCCTATGTTCCTATTTTGCCGGTTTTTCGCGCCTGACGGCGCCGGAGTTGATATGTCGGAGACTGCTGTACGGTTGCGCGATCGCGCGCCGCTCGCCGGGCGCCGCATTCTGGTCGTTGAGGACGAGTATTTTCTGGCCGACGATATGAGCGCCGCGCTCCGTGCGCTGGGCGCCGACATCGCGGGCCCGGTCGGCGAAATTGGCGATGCCCTCGGTGTTCTCAACGATGGCGGGATCATCGATGCCGCCGTGCTCGACGTGAACATCCATGAGCAACCGATCTATCCGGTGGCGCGCGAGTTGCTGGCGCGATCGGTACCGATCGTGTTCACCTCCGGCTTCGACAAGGTCGTGATCAATCGCGAGTTCGAACACGTGCCGCTGTGGGAGAAGCCAATCGACCCGGTTGCCATGGCGCGTGGACTGGTCCGCATGATCGCGAAGCCGTAGTCCGAACCACCATCCAGGCCACCGGTCTGCGGCACCCCGCATCCACGTCCGGTCTGCTGACCTTCCTGTTCCCTTCCCGGACTTCGACGGCGGAGCCGCGATCATCGGCGGCTTTGCCTATGTTAGTGCAGCCACGGGCGGAGCGGCGCACGATACCCCTTCGCGATATCGGGCAGGGGCTGGACACATGATGACCGAGATCGAAAACCATATCGAGCAACTGGAGCGAACGGCAGCAGAGCGCGCGCTGGTCGCCGACCTGTCGACCACGATTGACATCAGGGTCGAAAACGCACGCCTTGCTGACGAACTGCGGCTGCTCGCCGCACGGCTCAGGGCTCAGCAGCAAAGGAAAGCACGTGCCCACTGAACTGCCGCAGGATAGAGCGGCGCAGATGGAACGGTGCCTGGAATCGGCGAACGATGCCGAACGGCTGGCCAGGGAAACCGGCAATGACGGGCTGCGCAGGGACTACGAACTGTTGGCTCAATCCTGGCGCCGGCTTGCGCAAAGCCATCAATACTCTGGCCATCTCGACCAAGTCCTTGAGGAGGTCAGAGCGGCACTGCGCCGGCGGGGGCCCGGTTCAAACCGCTGAGGTGGCGCCACGAGAGCGCTGCCCGACTAACCCGTTGCCTGTCTCCTACCCTCCATGCGCCTTCGGGACCACGCCTGAGTTCGCCTCCTCAGTGAACTCTGGCGAAGCGTCCCCCGCAGGCGAGGTGTTTCCGGCAGCCACCGGGTCGCGCGCGCGCCCGACGAAGGTCGCGGGCTGGCAATCCCTCAGAATTTTGAGCGAATGTGCGATCGCGGCCCGGGCGCCATCGATGATGGCGCCATCATGAACGGAAATGGGGGTGCGTTTGCGGATATGGCGAACGGGTTGCGTCATCGCGCGCTCCTCGGCTCTGCAGGCGGGAGCACACCAGTCTCTCAGCCATCGGCGCCCAAAAGGCGGGCCGTTGCCCGATGCCGATGATGCAAACCAACGGCGGGACCGGCAGAATGTTGCAACATCCGCCCGGCCGATGGGTTCTTTGCTGTTCCCGACTGATAACCCCATCAACGTCCCGGAATGGCCCGAGAGACCCTCGGTCCCAGGACACGCGGGCGTTGCAGGTCAGCGCTATGCGAGACGCGCGACGATTGGGGGAGACCGTCGACGTTGCGTATCAGCCTGATGCTGTTTCTGGTGACTGCGGGGCTTCTGGCGCTGCTGGCGCTGCCTGATCCGGATAGCCCTGAGCGGCCGCTGGCGACTGCCGGCTTTAGCCTGATTTCGTGCTAGCCGCGTCCGCCTCGCGAGCGCCAAAGAAACGGCCCCAGCAAGGGGGCCTGCCGAGGCCGGAGCAACTTAGTCACGAGATCGTAGACTTCCCGCTGACAGATTACTTTGCCCTTTTGGGGTACCGGAGTCATACGGGGCCAAAGTCGTGAACCTTTTGTCCCCCTCACGCGTACCAATACAGGTCAGGATTTTGCCACGACCCTCCTGGGGCTAGAGCCACGCCGTCCGCGCGTATTTCAAGCGGGCGGCGTTGCACTTTTGGAATATCCAAATTCCCCGCTGCGAGTCGTTATCAACCGGATCTCTTTAAAAAGGCCCCAGCGCAGGAACGCACTGAGGCCGTGAGAGTCCCATTTCCAGCGGCCCCCTAACGGCGCGGATTGGCCTCAACAGGGCCACATGCTGAGCGCCAACGTTCGGCCCCTCCGGCTATCCGATCAGGAGGAGCCAGCCGACGCTGACCATAAGCCCAACAAACGACAATCCCGCGAAGCCCAGAAAGCCGTACTCGACGCAATTCATATGATCCAATCTGAACATGGATAGAGAATATGCACATTGGTCCGGCAACCGCATTTAGATATGCAAGTCAGCGAGGGTGTCCTAATTCTCCTCACGCATGTCCTCGACGAGGCCCGATTGCAAGAGCGCTTTCCGTAGGGAAGACCGATATGAATGGTCTACCCCCGAGAGCGTCCGAGCCAAAACACCCAGGGTAGTTCCCTGCCGGATCAAAAATTTCCTGGTCTCCAACGTGTCCTATGTTAGAGCGGGTCGCCGCTTTCATTGGTTTGCTTACGATTATTCAATCCGGGCAACTCCAATGAAAAAGAAACGCCGCAACCGAGTCAAACAGACCACGTCACTCGAGGCGCGCCTGTCGCTGGAAGCGCAGCGCCTCCGCAACAAGGCACACCACATGCCTCTGGGATCGGCGCGCGAGCTCTTGTTTAGACGAGCGCGGCAGATGGACGAGGCGCGCGAGATGAGTGAAGTCCTGACGCTGCCACCAAGGACCTCGCAGAGCTCAGGCAGATCTCGAGGATGCTGATCGTCGGATACTGGAGCGCAAGGGAGCCTGTCATTTCCGACCTGGGTCCGCGTCGGTAGGTATCGTTGCGTTTCCCTGATTAGCCCCCAGGGATAGGTCAAGCCCTTGCAGCAAAAATATTTCGCTTTTTCGGAAGGACAACTCGGTGTATGGTCTGCCCGTCTCATCCGATCGAGGGGCGCTGCGCATCGTCATGAGCGTCGCGGTGAGATGCGGTGGACGGTTCGCATGTCCGTGACGACAGCATGCGAGGCGGACGGCGAAGTCGTGCAGGCCTGACGCCCTAGTGGCAGGTGTCTTCTCGCAGGATGGGAATGCGTCTTGCGAGGACGGTGACAAAAAAGCCCAGTCTCGCCGGGGAGAGCACGTATAAGCCGTAACCCATCGCGCAGGGAAAGCCGGGTTGTTTCCGGTTACACCTGTGGTCCTACCCCGGTGCTTTTTTTGTTGCACCGGGCCCATGGGTGCGATCGGCACCCGGCTTTCCCTGCGCCCTCTGCGAAATGAGGGGCGGAACGATTTGACAAAACTCGGACGAATCGTGTCGCGGGAACGAAAACGCACGTCATGCACGCAACGTCATGCACGGATCGGGCTCCAGCGTTAATACCTGCCCGCCTCGCCTTTGCCGGCCGAGCCGATCTGCTCACACAGAACTTCGAGCGCTTCGGCGCATCCCCTTGGCTTGGTCACCACGGGAATGTGCGCAAACCGCTCCGGCAGGTTGCTCTTGTCATAGCCGGTATAGAGCGCAATCGGCGTTCCCATCTTCAGGAGATCGTCAATCAGACCGTAGCTGATGGTCCCGTTGACGTTGACATCGACGAGCGCACCGCACGCATCGGCCAGATGTGGCCGCGCATCGTCGATCGAGCAGAACGGCCCGGCAACGCGATAGCCCGCCTGCCGCACCAACGACGCACAGTCGTCGGCTATGAAATACTCGTCTTCCACGATCAAGATCGTTCGCATAGCAGTTACCTCTGCCAGTTGACCTTCGCGGATGATGGGATGTTAACGAAGTTGCGCCGATCCGGTTTCCGCCCGGCACACCTGCGATTGGCCGCGCTGGGCGCCCGCGTTGCCCTAATTCACCTGAATGATGCATGGCAAAATGTTGCGAGGGACTTGCGGCACCGTGCCAGTCTCGGAGCTCACGGGAACGTGCAAAGACATCACGAGCCGCGGCGAACCGGCTATCAGCCGCCGACAACGAGCAGGGCGACGTAGAACCAGAGGACAACCGTAGCTGTCATCGTCGCAGCAAAGAAGTAACGGTCGATCAGGCGCATCGACTGCCCCTCGGGCAAACTCGGGACGCATACCGGTCGAAGTCGAGACTCTCGAGGTTCTGCTTTGACAATCTGCTGCGGTTCCCGCACTTACCTATGACAGGCTGTTGTTCCCATCATGCGAAACCTTGGCTTGAGCTTGGGGTTGCTCCGACATGAACGAGAGGAACGTCGATACCACTTGGACGTTCGGTCCCGGGGCTTGAACTAAAGGAGACGGGATATGAGAAAGCTGACATTGGCAGCGCTCGCGGGCGCCGGCGCCCTCATAGCCTCCGGCACCTATGCGACGGCAGGCGAGCTATACACCGGAAGCAGTTCACCGCTGCTCCAGCAGACTCGGATGGTCTGTAATGACGCCGGACGATGCTGGCACACGCGCGGCGATCGCTACGGACGCGCCGACACCTATTACCGGGAGCGGTACTACGACGACTACGATCGCGGCTACTACCGTCGCCCGGGCATCGGCGTGCACGGACCTGGCTTCAGCTTCGGCGTCGGCCCGGACTACTAGTGCCCGCTGCTAAAGCACCTTTCGTGGAGCCCGCCGGACCGCAGAGTTCGGCGGGCTCTGTCATTGCGTCGCGTCGAAGCTCAGGCGGCCGCCACCTCGTGGCTCGCCATCACCTCCAGCGCACGCAGGATCGCCGAGTGGTCCCACGCCTTGCCGCCAAGGGCGCTGCAGGCATTGAACAGCTGCTGGGCGTTTGCGGTACCCGGCAGCGACAGTCCAAGCGCCCGCGCCCCTTCCAGCGCGAGGTTGAGATCCTTCTGATGCAACTCGATGCGGAAGCCCGGCTCGAAATTGCGCTTCACCATCCGTTCGCCATGCACTTCAAGAATCCGGGACGACGCAAAGCCGCCCATCAGCGCCTGGCGCACCAGCGCCGGATCGGCGCCGGCCTTCGATGCGAACAGCAGGGCTTCGCTCACCGCCTCGATGGTCAGCGCCACGATGATCTGGTTCGCAACCTTGGTGGTTTGACCATCGCCGTTGCCGCCCACCAGCGTGATGTTCTTGCCCATCCGCTCGAACAGCGGCTTCATGGTGTTGAACGCCCGCTCCTTGCCGCCGACCATGATGGTCAGGCTCGCCGCCTTGGCGCCGACCTCGCCACCGGACACCGGCGCGTCGAGATAGTCGGCCCCCAGCGCTTCGATCTTGCGCGCGAACTCCTTGGTCGCGAGCGGCGAGATCGAGCTCATGTCGACCAGGATCATTCCCTTGGAGAGGCCCTCCGCGACGCCGCCCTTGCCGAACAGCACGGCTTCGACATGCGAGGTGTCCGGCACCATGATGATGACAGCATCGGATTCCTGCGCCACTTGCCTGCCCGACTCGCAGGCGACCGCGCCGGCCCCGATCAGGTCCGCCGGCAGCGGCGCGACGTCGTGCAGGAACAGGCTGTAGCCGGCAGCCAGGAGATGGCCGGCCATCGGGCGTCCCATGGTGCCCAGCCCGATGAATCCGATATTCTTCATTGTCGTCGCTCCTGTCAGCTTAATCAGGTCTCGAAGGTGTGGGCGGCGTGCCAGCCGAGGCTCTCGACCGTGGTGGTCCGCGGCTTGTATTCGCATCCGATCCAGCCGCTATATCCGAGGCTGTCGAGATGCTTGAACAGATAGGAGTAGTTGATCTCGCCGGTGCCGGGCTCGTGACGGCCCGGATTGTCGGCGAGCTGGACATGCGCGATGCGATCGAGATGCGTCTGCAGGGTCCGCGCAAGATCGCCTTCCATGATCTGCATGTGATAGATGTCGTATTGAATGAACAGATTGGGCGCTCCGACCTCGGCGATTAGCCGCGCCGCCTGCTCGGTCCTGTTCAAAAAGAAGCGCGGAATGTCGATCGTGTTGATCGGCTCGATCAAGAGCTTGATGCCGTGCCGGCCGAGCGCGTCCGCGGCGAAGCGCAGGTTGGACACCAGAACCTCGTTCAGCTCGGCCGGATCGGCCTCCGGCGGCGCAATGCCGACCAGGCAGTTGAGCTGCTTGCAATCCAGCGCCTCGGCATAGTCGATGGCGGTTGCGACGCCATCGCGAAATTCGTCGACCCGGTCGCGCAGGATGGCGATGCCGCGCTCGCCGGCGCCCCAATTGCCGGCCGGCAGATTGTGCAGCACCTGGGTCAGCTGATAGCGGTTCAGCTCCTCCCGCAGCATCGCCTTGTCGTGGTCGTAGGGGAACAGATATTCGACGGCGTTGAAGCCGGCGGCCTTGGCAGCGGCAAAGCGTTCGCGGAACGGCAGTTCGTTGAACAGCATGGTGAGGTTGGCGGCAAATTGAGGCACGGTCCGTTGTCTCCGCTTGAGGCAGCGTTGAAGGAGGGCTTAGGCCGGCAGCAGCGTGCCGCGTGTGCTCGGGACGTCATCCAGCGGAAGATCCAGCACCTCCTCGAACTCGACGATGTTGTCGATCTCGGTTCCCATCGCGATGTTGGTGACGCGCTCGAGGATGAACTCCACCACCACGGGGACGCGATGCTTGGCCATCAGCTCGCGCGCGGTGGCGAACGCCGCCTGGGCGTCGTTCGGATCGGTCACCCGGATCGCCTTGCAGCCCAACCCCTCGGCGACGGCGACATGGTCGACGCCGTAGGCGCCGAGCTCCGGCGCGTTGATGTTCTCGAACGACAGCTGGACCTGGTAGTCCATCTCAAAACCGCGCTGCGCCTGCCGGATCAGCCCGAGATAGGAATTGTTCACGACGACATGGATGTAGGGCAGATTGAACTGCGCCCCGACCGCGAGCTCCTCGATCAGGAACTGGAAATCATAGTCGCCGGACAGCGCGACGATCTCGCGGTCCGGATCGGCGGCGCGCACGCCGAGCGCGGCCGGCAGTGTCCAGCCGAGCGGCCCGGCCTGCCCCGCGTTGATCCAGTTGCGCGGACGATGGACGCTGAGGAATTGCGCGCCGGCGATCTGCGACAATCCGATCACGGTCACGTAGCAGGTGTCGCGGCCGAACGCCTTGTTCATCTCCTCGTAGACCCGCTGCGGCTTGATCGGGATGTTGTCGAAATGACTCTTGCGCAGCATCGAGCGCTTGCGGTCGCGGCAGGAGGCCGGCCAGGCCTGACGGTCGCGCAGCTTGCCGGTCTTGCGCCACTCCTTGGCGACGCTGACGAACAATTCCAGCGCGGCCTTGGCGTCCGACGCGATGCCGAGATCGGGATTGAACACGCGGCCGATCTGGGTCGGCTCGATGTCGACATGGACGAACTTGCGGCCCTTGGTGTAGGTCTCGATCGAGCCGGTGTGCCGGTTGGCCCAGCGGTTGCCGATGCCGAGCACGAAGTCGGATTGCAGCAGCGTCGCGTTGGCATAGCGGTGGCTGGTCTGCAGGCCGGCCATGCCCGCCATCAGCGGGTGATCGTCGGGGATGACGCCCCAGCCCATCAGCGTCGGGACCACGGGAACGTTGACCGCCTCCGCGAAGGCGACCAGCAGGTCCGACGCATCGGCGTTGATCACGCCGCCGCCGGCGACGATCAGCGGCCGCTCCGCGGCGTTGAGCATCTCGAGCGCCTTCTCGATCTGCTTGCGGGTCGCGGTCGGCTTGTAGACCGGCAGCGACGAATAGACCTCGTCATCGAACTCGATTTCGGCGAGCTGCACGTCGAGCGGAAGATCGATCAGCACCGGTCCGGGCCGCCCCGACCGCATGATGTGAAAGGCCTGGCTGAACACGCGCGGCACCAGCGCCGGCTCGCGCACCGTGACCGCCCATTTGGTCACCGGCTTGGCGATCGACTCGATATCGACGGCCTGGAAGTCTTCCTTGTAGAGCCGCGCCCGCGGCGCCTGCCCGGTGATGCAGAGGATCGGGATCGAATCGGCGATCGCCGAATAGAGCCCGGTGATCATGTCGGTGCCGGCCGGTCCCGAGGTGCCGATGCACACGCCGATATTGCCGGCCTTCGCCCGGGTATAGCCTTCCGCCATATGCGAGGCGCCCTCGACATGCCGCGCCAGAATGTGGCGGATCGAGCCGCGCTTCTTCAGCGCAGAGTAAAGCGGGTTGATCGCAGCGCCGGGAACGCCGAAGGCGCAGCTGATCCCTTCGCGCTCGAGAATGCGTACCGCTGCATCGACTGCTCGCATCTTCATTTGATGACCCCGCTTCGTTACGAGTTGGCTCGAAGAGGATCATCAAACTCGCGCGCGTCGATCTCAACGCCGGCGATTGGATTTTCCGCCCTGTGGCAACGCTCGAGATTTTTTGCGCGTCTTCAAATGATTAGCGCCGGCGAAGCGATGGAAAATCGGATGCGTCGGAAGCGGCGGCCGTCACGCCTGTTCCGGCAGTGCGTGCCGGTTTCCGCGCAGTTCGGCCGTGAACTCGGCGGCGACCTGGTGCACGATGGCGCCGATTTCCGGCAGGCGTTCATCGGTCAGCCGGTCCGCCATGCCCGACACCGAAATCGCGGCAAACGGCTCGCTGCAATCGTTGAAGACGACCGAGGCCACGCAGCGCAGGCCGCGCCGCGCCTCCTCGTCATCCAGCGCAAAGCCCTGGCGCCGCACCGTCTCCAGTTCCTTGAACAGTTCGCCGGGCCGCACGATCGACTTTTCGGTCAGGCGCGGCATGCCGCGGCGGCGGATGATCGCGTTGACATCGGCGTCGGAGTAAGCGGCCAGCACCGCCTTGCCGAGGCCCGAGGCGATCATCGCGACGCGTCCGCCGACCTTGGTCAGCGAACGCATGATCTCCCGGCTTTCGATCCGGGAGACGACGATGATCGACTCATCGTCGACCACGGCAAGGTTGGCGGTCTCTCGGGTCAGGTCGCGCAGCTTGCGCAAATAGGGCAGCGCCTGCGCGGCGCAATTGCGCCGGCGCGTGAAAGTCGAGCCGACCACGAAGCTCTGAGCGCCGATGTGCCATTTCGATTCCTCGCGATCGAACTGCACGAAGCGGCGGTTCTCCAGCGTCGTCAGCAGGCGGTGAACGGTCGACGGCGACAGGCCGGTGCGGATCGCAAGATCGGTGAGCCGGTAGCCTTCGTCATCTTCGGCAAGTGTTTCGATGATATGCAGCGCGCGATCGACGGATTGCACGCCGCCATCGCGCGAGTCCTGGCCCGGCTGGTCGCGACAGGCGGGATCGGTGGGCTTGGGCCGGGCCAGTTCTTTTTTCATGACGACCTGCCTTATCCGTTTCGCGTTTCTGACGCCGCGGTACCGAGCGCAAGCTACGGTTTCAATTGGCATTTGGCATACCAATTGATGTCTATGTCAAGCCGTCTACTGTCCCGGATAGGTAAGTATTCGTGCCATTTTCATCAGTTTTCTCTCGCAAATTACCGTTTGACAACTGGGATAATGTATACCACGATCTGCGTCGGCACGATAGCAATCGGGAGGACCTGCCATGCACGTCGCAGATATCCTGCGCAGCAAGAGCCCGCGCACGGTGGCGATCGCCTGGAACGAGACCGTCGGCGTCGCGGCCGGCCTGATGCGCGCCAGCAATGTCGGCGCACTTGTCGTCAGGAATGCCGCGGAGGCGGTGATCGGGATGTTTTCGGAGCGCGACGTTGTCGCCGCGATCGCGGAGCGCGGCGCGAGCGGCCTCTCCTCGAAAGTTTCGCAATTCATCTCGGCGCGGCCGCTGGTGTCCTGCAGGTCGCAGGACCGGCTCGCCTATGTCGAGCGCCTCATGATCTGTCATCAAATCCGCCACGTCCCCGTCATCGACAATGGCCGGCTTGTCGGCGTTGTCAGCAAGCGGGATATCGCCTTTGCCAGCGATCAGGCCGGTGCGGTGCAGGCGGCCTAGGAAGTTTCGTCTCGATCACGACCACACAAATCGTTCGGGCCGGCGCGGCTCGTCTGTCTTCACTCTGCTCGTGGGGGTTTCATGAGGATCTGCATCTACGGCGCCGGCGCGATCGGCGGTTATCTCGGTGTCGAGTTCATGCGCGCTGGCGCCGACGTCAGCCTGATTGCGCGCGGCGCCCATCTCGCCGCGATGCGGCAGAACGGGCTGAAGCTCCTGATCGGCGATGAGGAACGCGTGGTGCATCCGCGCTGCACCGACGATCCGCGCGAGCTGGGCGAGCAGGATTTCATCATCATCTCGCTGAAGGCGCATTCGATCACCGGCGTGATCGAACAGATGCAGCCCCTGCTGGGACCGCGGACCCGCATCGTCACCGCGGTCAACGGAATTCCCTACTGGTATTTCTACAAGCACGGCGGCCGGCTCGAAGGCTCGACGCTCGAGAGCATCGATCGCGGCGGCCGGCAGTGGCGCGAGCTTGGCCCGGAGCGCGCCATCGGCTGCGTGGTCTATCCGGCGACCGAGATCGAGGCGCCCGGCGTGATCCGCCACGTCTACGGCAACAATTTCCCGCTCGGCGAGCCCTCGGGCGAGATCACGTCCGACGTCACCAGCCTCTCCGAGCTGTTCACGGCGGCGGGCATGAAGGCGCCGGTTCTCGAGCGCATCCGCGACGAGATCTGGCTCAAGCTCTGGGGAAATGTCTGCTTCAACCCGATCAGCGCCCTGACCCATGCGACCCTCGACGTGATCTGCACCGATCCCGCCACGCGCGCGCTCTCCAAGGCGATCATGCTGGAGTCGCAGGCGATCGCGGAAAGTCTCGGCGTCAAATTCCGCGTCGATGTCGAGCGCCGCATCGAAGGCGCCCGCAAGGTCGGCGCGCACAAGACCTCGATGCTGCAGGATCTCGAGCGCGGACGTCCGGTCGAGATCGATCCCTTGATCACCGTGGTCCAGGAGATGGGCCGGATGACCGGGATCGCAACACCGGCGCTCGATGCGGTGCTGGCGCTGGTCGCGCAACGCAGCAGGATCGCGGGCCTCTACGACGGGGCCGCGGTCGCCGATGCGAAATCGCTGGCGGTGGCGTGACCAGAATGACCGAGATCAAACGCTGGGTCCGCTTCCGCCACAACGAAAAGGTCGGCTTCGGACAACTCACCTCATCCGGCATCGCCGTGCACACCGGCGATATGTTCGGCGAGACGCGGCCCACGAGCGCGACGCTGGCGCTCGACGACGTCGAGCTGCTCGCCCCGACCGAGCCGTCCAAGATCATCGCGCTGTGGAATAATTTTCACGCGCTGGCGGCCAAGCTGAAATCGCCGGAGCCGCCCGAGCCGTTGTACCTCTTGAAAGCGCCGACCAGCGTCACCGCGCCCGGCGCCGTCGTCACCCGTCCCTCGAGCTACGAGGGCAAGACGACCTATGAGGGCGAGCTTGGCATCGTCATCGGCAAGACCTGCACCGCGATCGCGCCTGAAGACGCCGATGATTACATCTTCGGCTATACCTGCACCAACGACATCACGGCCGCCGATATCCTCAATCGCGACCCGACCTTCGCGCAATGGGCGCGGGCCAAGGGATTTGATGGTTACGGTCCGTTTGGACCGGTCGTGGCCTCCGGCCTCGACCCGGCAAGCCTGGTGGTGCGCACCATCCTCAACGGCGTCGAGCGGCAGAATTACCCGATCGCGGACATGATCGTCAGCGCGCAGGGGCTGGTCAGCAAGATCTCGCACGACATGACGCTGCTGCCTGGCGACCTGATTTGTTGCGGCACGTCGATCGGCGTCGGCGTGATGAAGGAGCCCGTCAACACGGTCACCATCGCCATCGACGGCATCGGTGAGCTGACCAACGAGTTTCGCCAATAGGGGTCGCCAGCAGCAGATTGAATAATAGCCCTCACCATCTGGACTGCCGCCGCTTTCGACGCCATACATAGTCAACATCTGGCCGGAGTGCGGCGATTGAACGCAAAATGGACTGACCTGCGCGCGCGCACTGCCCTGCGGCAAATCTTCGATGCCGCAATTGCCAGCGCCGATCCAAAACTCACGATCGCCGGCGCCTTGCCGGCGAAGCCGAAGGGCCGATGCATCGTCGTCGGCGCCGGCAAGGCATCGGCGGCGATGGCCGCGGGTCTCGACGCGGCCTGGCCTGACGTCGATCTGTCAGGCGTCATCGTGACGCGCCATGGCCATTCGGTTCCGGCGGGCCGGATCGAGGTGCTGGAGGCCTCGCATCCGGTGCCGGACGAGACCAGCGAAGCCGCGGCGGTTCGCATGCTGCGCGCGGTTGAGGGACTTGCGGCCGACGATCTCGTCATCGCGCTGATCTCCGGCGGCGGCTCCGCGCTGATGACCCTTCCCGCGCCGCCGATGACGCTTGCCGACAAGCAGGCGGTGAACCGGGCATTGCTGGCGAGCGGCGCGACGATCGCCGAGATGAACGTCGTCCGCAAGCACCTGTCGGCGATCAAGGGCGGACGGCTGGCGCTGGCCGCCCGTCCCGCGCGGCTCGCGACCCTGGTGATTTCTGACGTTCCCGGCGATGATCCCACGGCCATCGCCTCCGGTCCGACGCTGCCGGATCCGAGCACAAAGGCCGATGCGCAAGAGATCGTCCGGCGGTTTGCGATCGAGCTGCCGGAGGCGGCGCGGCGGGTCCTCACCGAGGCCGACGAGACGCCAAAACCCGGCGAGATCGATGCCGATGTCCGCCTACTCGCCGCCCCGTCGCTTGCGCTTGACGCCGCAGCCCGTGCGGCCCGGGACGCCGGTCTCACGCCGATCATCCTCGGGGACGCGCTCGAAGGCGAAGCCCGCGAGCTCGGAACTGTGATGGCCGGGATCGCTCGCTCGGTCGCGACGCAGGCACAGCCGGGCCCTGCCCCTGCGGTCCTGCTCTCCGGCGGCGAGACGACGGTGACGATCGGCCGGGGACCGGCCGGCCGCGGCGGCCGCAACACCGAGTTCCTGCTCGCCCTCGCCGTCGCCCTGTCACGCACACCTGATATCTGGGCCATTGCGGGCGACAGCGACGGCATCGACGGAACAGAAGATGCCGCTGGTGCATTGATTGGTCCGGATACGCTGCAGCGCGCCGCCGCAGAAGGCCTCGACGCGCGCGCATTTCTGGCGGCCCATGACAGCTACACGTTCTTCGATCGCCTTGGAGACCTCGTGCGCACCGGGCCGACGCTCACGAATGTCAACGATATTCGTGCCGTGCTGATCGCAGACGGCAAGCCAAGAACGAGGTGATCCATGCGTCGTCATCGACGAGCCAAGATCGTTGCAACCGTTGGCCCCGCCAGCGATTCACCCGAGATGCTGAAAGCGCTGCTGCTGGCCGGCGTCGATACTTTCCGTCTCAACTTCAGTCACGGAACCCAGAGCCATCACGCCGAGGTTCATGCCGCGATCCGCGCGCTCGAACAAGAGGTCGGCCGTCCGATCGGCATCCTGATGGATCTGCAGGGCCCGAAGATCCGCGTCGGCACGGTGCGCGATGGCAAACTGACCGTCGAAGCCGGCGAGACGATCCGGTTCGTGCTGTCCGGATCGGATGGCGATCGCTCGGCGATCCCGCTCCCACACCCGGAGATCTTTGCGGCGGTGGCGCCCGGCCACGATCTTCTGATCGATGACGGCAGGATCCGCGTTCGGGTCAGTAGTCTCGGCAGCGATTTCATCGAGGCCAAGGTGATCGTCGGCGGCGTGATCTCCAACCACAAAGGCGTCAACCTGCCGGGGACGGTCCTCGATGTTTCGCCGCTCACCGCCAAGGACCGCTCCGATCTGGAGTTCGGGTTGAGGCTCGGCGTCGACTGGGTCGCGCTGTCCTTTGTGCAGAAGCCGTCCGACGTCATCGAGGCGCGCGGCCTGATCGGCGATCGCGCCGGCCTGATGACCAAGATCGAGAAACCCGCGGCGCTGGAGCGGATCGACGATATCATCCAGTTGTCCGACGCGATCATGGTGGCGCGCGGCGATCTTGGCGTCGAAATTCCGCATGAGGACGTGCCCGGCCGCCAGAAGGAGCTGGTGCGAGCCTGCCGGCTCGCCGTGAAGCCGGTGATCGTCGCGACGCAAATGCTCGATTCCATGATCAGCGCCCCGACGCCGACGCGCGCGGAAACCTCCGACGTCGCGACCGCGATCTATGACGGCGCAGATGCAGTGATGCTGTCGGCGGAATCGGCGGCAGGCCGCTACCCGCGCGAGGCGGTCGAGATGATGGATCGCATCATCCGCAGTATCGAGCACCACAAGATGTATCGCTCGATCATTGCCGCGACCCAGCCTAACGAGGAGCAGACCGCGCCGCATGCCGTGGCGACGGCCGCGGCCGATCTCGCCTCCGTGATCCACGCGGCCGCCATCGTGGCCTACACGTCAAGTGGAACGACTGCGGCCCGCGTCGCGCGCAAGCGGCCGAGCCTACCGATCCTCGCCATCACGCCGAGCCGGGAGGTCTCCCGCCGCCTGTGTCTGCTCTGGGGCGCGCATAGCGTGCTGTCCGACGACGTCCGCAGCTATGAGGAGATGGTCGAGCGCGCGACTGCGTTCGCGCTGGAGGAAGAATTCGCGTCGAGCCGCGATCTCTTGGTGGTCGTCGCCGGCATTCCCTTTGCGCAGGCAGGAACGACGAACAACCTCCGCGTCATTTCGCTGCCCTGAGGCGCGCACGACTAGACGTCGAAGAACACCGTCTCGCGGTCGCCCTGCAAATGGACATCGAAGGTGTAGACGTTGCCCGTCTGGCGCGTGGCGATCAGTGTCGCGCGGCGATCGGCCGGCACCTGCGCCAGCACCGGATCGCCGGCATTGCCGGCTTCGTCGTCGAAATAGATCCGGGTGTAGAGATGCAGCAGCATGCCGCGCGCGAACACCGCGAGCAGGATGTGCGGGGCCTGCGGCTTGCCGTCGGGGTCGGGCACCGAGCCCGGCTTGATGGTGTCGAACGCGTAGCCGCCGGTCTTGTCGGTGCCGCAGCGGCCAAAGCCCTTGAACGACGAATTCGGCAGCGCGCGCGTGTCCTGCGGATCGGAGAAGCGGCCCTGGGCGTCGGCCTGCCAGATCTCCAGCATGCAGTCCACGACCGCCGCGCCGTCGCCGTCAAAAACCTTGCCCTCGACGCGGATGCGCTCGCCGGAGACGTCAGGCGTCAGCAAATTGTTGGTGAAGGCGTCGTTCCACTCGTATTCGCCGTTCGGGGTCAGGCCGTATTTGAAATAGGGACCGACGGTTTGCGATGGGGTCACTCCATCAGGACGCTGGTTCGACACGTTACTTGGTCTCCATCGGCGTGGCGCTACGCCCGCGCAGCACGATATCGAAGCGGTAGCACAGCGCCCATTCCGGCTTGGTGTTCTCGAGATCGAACGACGACACCATCCGCATCCGCGCCTTCTCGTCGGTCACCGAGTTGAAGATCGGGTCGAACGGAAACAGCGGGTCGCCGGGGAAATACATCTGCGTCACCAGGCGCGACACGAAGGAATGGCCGAACACCGAGAAGTGGATGTGCGCGGGCCGCCAGGCGTTGTGGTGATTGCCCCACGGGTAGGCGCCGGGCTTGATGGTGATGAACTTGTAGTAGCCGCTGGCATCGCTCTGGGTGCGGCCGGCGCCGGTAAAGTTGGGATCGAGCGGCGCCGGATGCTGGTCGACGACATGGACGTAGCGGCCGCAGGCATTGGCCTGCCACAGCTCGACCAGCGTGTTCGGCACGCCGCGGCCGTCCTCGTCGAGGACGTGGCCGTGCACGATGATGCGCTCGCCGAGCGGCTCGCCCTTGGCCTGGATGGTGAGGTCGTTGTCGTGCTCGCGCACGGTCTCATGACCATAGACCGGTCCGGTGAGTTCGGAGAGCGTGTGGCGGATCGGGATCAGCGGCCTCGAGGGCGAACGCTTTAGCGCGCTCCGGTACGCGGGAGACAGACGCGCGGGGTGCACGCCGGTCGAAGCGAGCGGATAGATCAATGTCATGTGCCTTCTCCCGCCGGTCCGGTGACGCCGGCCGCATCACCGGGCTGTGCTTGCGCGTCAGTTCGGCGCCTTGAAGTCGTACGAGATGCGTCCGGCCGGCAGATAGAACAGGGCAATCACCGCGCCGCCCCTGACCTCGGGATAGTGCCGGCTGCCGGGATCCGGCGCGGTCCAGCCCGGGCCCTGCCATCCCTGCAGTCCCTTCAACTCGGCGCCCGCATCGAGGGGAACGACGAGATTGAGCTCGCCATAGGGATGGCCGTGATACTGCCCGCGCAGCACGTCGTGATCGTCCTCGTCCTTGAAGCGGCGCGGATCGGCGCTGTTCATGTAAACCGCGGTGATGCTGAACTGGAATGTCTCCGCGGTCGGCTCGAGGATACGGCTGCGCCGATAGTTCGGGCCCTCGACCTCCTGGTTCGCTGCCCAGCCTTCCTCGACCCCGGCCTTGATGAGGCGCGCGAGATCCTGATAGAGCGCACTATTCTCTCCGTACGTCTCGTTGAGCCATCGCTCCATCGTCGCGCCCGGCGTCATGTCCTTGACTTCGCGCAGAAACGGAATGCTGCGCTCGATAAGCTGTTCCCGGCTTCCCATGGTTTTCTCCTATTATCCGGCCTGATCTTCGAAACCCTTGAAGGACGCGAATTCCTCCACATCTGCGCGCGGCATCAAGCGCTCTCGCCCCGGCTCACTGGGGTGCCCCATCGAGATGCCGCAGGCCACCATCTGCTCCGCGGGGATCGACAGCATCGGACGCAGGACGCGGTGATACTTGGCGAGCGTCTCCTGCGGACAGGATTGCAAGCCGCGGCCCACCGCCGCCAGCATCACGGTCTGGATGAACATGCCGAGATCGAGCCAGCTTCCCACCGCCAGCCGGCGATCGATGGTGACGATCAATCCGAGCGGCGCATCGAAGAACGCAAAGTTCTTCGCGGTCTGCCTGCTCCGCGCCGCAGCGTCGCTTTGCGCAATCCCGAGCGAGCCATAGAACAACCGCCCGAACTCCTGGCGGCGGCCAAGATACGGCTCGGGGAAGTCGCTGGCGTAGTATTGATACTCGGAAACGTGCTCGCTCGCCTCCCGCTCATACGCCTGCAGCAGGGCAGCGGACACCTCGGTCTTGGCCGCGCCCGCCAGCACGTAGACGTGCCAGGGCTGGATGTTGGCGCCGCTCGGCGCGTACCGCGCGACGCGCAGGATCTGCTCGATGGTCGATCGCGACACGGGACGGCCGGAGAACTGACGGCACGACAGGCGGCCGGCGATCACCTCGTCGATCGGCGTGCGTGCAACATCGCGCTCCGCGCCGCGATCGTTCACGACTTCTTCAAGAATGGGCATCCGCCATCCTCCATCGGCTTGAAGGCTTCCTCGCCGGGAATCGTCGCCAGCAGCTCGTAATAGTCGAACCGGTATTTCGACTGCTCCGGAGACTTGACGCGGAACAGGTACATGTCGCGCACCAGCCGGCCGTCCTGCCGGATCTTGCCGTTGCGGGTCATGAAATCGTTGACCGGCAGCTCGCGCATCTTGTCGGCAACGGTCGGCCCATCGAGGGTACCGGCGGCCTCGACCGCCTTCAGATAATGCATCACCGCGCCGTAGGTGCCGGCATGGATCATGGTGGGCACCTTCCCGGTCTTCGCGATGAAGCGCTTCGACCACGCGCGCGTTTCGTCGTTGAGGTCCCAGTAGAAGGCCGAGCTCAGCATCAGGCCCTGCGCGCTCGGCAGCCCGAGACTGTGGATGTCGGCGATGAAGACGATCAGGCCGGCGAGCTTCTGGCCGCGCGTCACGCCGAATTCGCCGGCCTGCTTCACCGCGTTGATGAAATCGCCGCCGGCGTCGGCCAGCGCGATCACGTCGGCCTTGGAGGCCTGCGCCTGCAGCAGGAACGACGAGAAATCCGGCGTGTTGATCGGATGCTTCACCGCGCCGACCACCTTGCCGCCGGTGGCATCGATCACCTTGCGGCTGTCGGCCTCGAGCTGGGCGCCGAGCGAATAATCGGCCGACAGAAAAAACCAGGTCTTGGCGCCGAGCTTTGAGATCGCCTTGGTCGCGCCTTGCGACAGCGCATAGGTGTCGTAGGTCCAGTGGATCCCGGTCGGCGAGCACTCGTCGCCGGTCAGGCGGGAGGTGGCCGCCCCGGTGGCGAGAAACAGCTTCTTCTTGTCGCGCGTGATGCCCTGCACCGCCAGCGCAACCGCGGAATTCGGCACGTCGAGAATGGCCTCGACGTTCTCGTTTTCCAGCCAGCGCCGCGCGATCACGGAGCCGATGTCCGCCTTGTTCTGGTGATCTCCCGCGACGATTTGGATCTCGCGGCCGAGCACCCTGCCCTTGAAATCATCCACCGCCATCTGCGCCGCGACGACCGAGCCCTGGCCGCCATTGTCCGCGTAGAGCGACGACATGTCGGTCAGGACCCCGAGCTTGACGGGACCGTTCTGCGCGACGGCCGATGTCGCAGCCGCCACCAGCGTCAGCGCCAGTCCAAGCGACTTGCAGGTGGCCTTTCGGGCCGACCTCATCCAGGCTTTCATAGTCTCTCTCCTCCCAACCCGGTGGCGGCAATCATCGCCGGAATGCCGCGGAACGGAAGTGAAAGTCTTGCAGACTGATCCTGAACCGCCTTCAGATCGCGAGCGGCGGCAGCGGCTCGCCGGCCGGTTGCATCCACCGTCCGTCTGGCCTTAACTGCTCGTGATCGCAGCGATTTGCAGGGCGTTCGATCCGCCTCGACGGGGCTCTCATTGTGTCGGTTTCCTTCAAGACATTGGACCTCAACCTTCTGAAAGTGTTCGACGCCGTGATGGAGGAGCGCAGCGTGCTGCGGGCGAGCCAGAAGGTCGCACTGAGCCAGTCCGCGGTCAGCCACTGCCTTGCGCGGCTGCGTGAGATGCTCGACGACGATTTGTTCGTCCGCACCGCCACCGGCATGCAGCCGACCGCGCGCGCATTGACCATGGCCCCGCAGGTGCGAGCGGCGCTGCGCGCGCTCGAGGCGGCGGTCGAATTGCCGACCTTCTCTCCGGCGGCCTCCACCAAGCCGTTCACGCTGGCGGCCAACGATTTTACGACGATGGTGCTGGCGCCGCCGCTGCTGAAGATCCTGAGCCGGGAGGCGCCGGCGATCGACCTGACCATCAAGCCGGTGACGCGGATCGATCTTGCCGAGCAGATCGACCTCGGCCGCATCGATGTCGCGATCGGCGTGTTCTCGACGCCGCCGAGCCGCTTCCGCACCGCGCTGCTGTTCGAATATGACGACGTGCTGATCGTCGGCCGCAAGCGCAAGCTTGGCCGACTCGATAAGGCGAAGCTCGCCACCCTGCCGCTGGTCGTCGTCTCGTTCGGCGGCGAACAGGAGGGCGCGATCGGGGGCTTCATCTCCGAGCGTGGACTCGCCCGGCGCTCGGAGATGTATGATCGCGCGGCGCTGGAGCGGGCGCTGTCCGAGAGCGAGCGGCCACCGCGGATCGCGGTCTCGCTGCCGCATTTCCTGGCCCTGCCCGCGCTGCTGGTGGAGTCCGAGCTGGCGGCGATCGTCCCGCGGCCGCTGGCGCGCGCGCTGGAGCAGACGCATGCGATCACGACCTGCGAGCTGCCCTACACCACGACACCCGTCGAGGTCCGGCTGCTGTGGCACGAACGGGTCGCGGGCGAGCCGTCGCATGAATGGCTGCACGAGGTGCTGCGGCGCGCCACCGAAGAGCTCAGGCGCGGAGGCTGAGCCCTTTATCTCGCGGCCATCGTCCCCGATATCGGCACCCAGCGCTCGCCATCGAAGCGCTGCGGTCGGAGCGAGGTGATCAGGCGGTAATCGTCCGGGCTGGTGTTGACCGTGATGCCGGGAATCAAGCCGGGCAGCGCAACGTTCTTCAGCGCCGTGGCGTGCTTCATGATGTTCTGCCGCGAAACATCGTCGCCGCAGGCCTCGATCACCTTGGTCATCAGCACGGCGATGTTCCAGCCGGTGAAGTTGAGCTGATCCTCGATGTCGCCTTCCGGATAGTACTTCTTCATGAACGCCAGCCACTCCAGATACGCGGGATCGTTGGCCCATTCGGGGTCGCCCACCGTCTTGGTCGGCGTCGCCGAGATCGCGCCCCTGGCGTTCTCGAGCCCGGCCGGCTTCAGGATCGTCGGCACAAAATTGCTGCCGATCGGCAGCAGCTGCTGCGCACGCCAGCCGAGCTCGCCGGCCTTGCGGATCGCCTGCGAGGTGAACTTGCCCGTCGAGGCGTTGAGAAAGACGTTGGCGTTGCTGCTCGCCAGCGAGACCACCTGTGAATCGACGGTCGGCGACGTCACCTCGTAGGGCGCGGTGGCGACGATCTCGGCCTTGGGGTCGCGCCGCGCCAGTTCGGCCTTGAAGCTGCGGAGATATTCGCGGCCGTAATCGTCGTTCTGGTACAGCACGGCGACGCGTGATCCGGGCGTATGCTCGGCAACCAGCCGCGCGTAGATTTCGGCCTCGGTGCTGAACAGCGTCATTCCCGCGATGGTGTACGGGCTGGTCTTCGGATCGGCAAAACGATCGCTGGCCGCGAAGACGAACAGTTGCGGGATCTTCTTGCTGTTGAGATATTTCTGCACCGCCGCGTTCTGGGCCGTCCCCATGCTGCCGAAGATCGCCACCGCCTCGTCATTCTCGATCAGCCGGCGGGTCTGCTCCACTGCCTTCGGCGGACTATAGCCATCGTCGAGCGAGATCAGCCTGATCTTGCGGCCGTTGATGCCGCCGCGATCGTTGATCATCTGGAAATAGCGGGTCTGCACCTTGCCGACGGCACTGAGCGCTGACGCCGGGCCGCTATAGGGCATGGTCTGGCCGAGGATCAGTTCCGGCTCGGCCGCCATGGCCGAACCGGACGCAGCCAGTAAAGCTGCCAACAAAGCTACCGCGCGAAACCCTCGCATGCGTCCCTCTCCCGTGTTCTCTTACCTGGATTATTCTTCCTAGGAAGATAATTGTCAACCCCGAACGCTGGGCGACAAATGGCCGCTTGGTCGGCGCCTGCCACGGCAACTGGAGAGATACCAGAAACTTGCGGGGCGACACCTGAAATCGGCAGTGTTAGATTGCCCCGACGCATCATGCCGGCGCCGTTGGCACCGGGCGAAGGGGACGGGACGGAATGAAGAAGAGCAGCGCATCACGCCGCGCAGAACCTGCGATCAAGCAGCCGGCAGCGCCCGACAGTACGCTTTACGACGACATCGAGGCCGCCTGGCTGGAGCAGCGTCCCGATCTCGATCTCGCCGCCGCCTGCACCCTGCTGCGGCTGGAGCGCGTCAATCAGCTTCACGAGATGCGCCTGCAGGAGATCTCGAAGGCGGTCGGCCTGCAGACCGGCGAGCTCTATGTGCTGCTGGCGCTGCGGCGCTCGGGAAAGCCATACGAGCTGCGGCCGACCGACCTGTTCCGCGCCCTGCTCGTCACGTCGGGCGCCATGACCAAGCGGGTGGCGCGGCTGCAGGAAGGTGGCTTCGTGCTTCGCGTCTCAGCCAGCGATGACGGCCGCTCCGAGCTGGTCCGCCTCACGGCAAAAGGTCTTGCAACCGCCGATCGCGGCATTGCCGAGGTCGCGCGGGTCGTTGAAGGCGTCACCGAGGCGAGCGGCCTCACCAAGGCCGAGATCGCGATGCTCGATCGCTGCCTGCGCAAGCTGCTCGCCGTCAGAACCGTAAAGGCGAAGAGGTCGGGCCGGCTCGCGGCGGCAGATTAACGGCGACGTTACGCCACCGCCTTGGCCGATTTCAGCAGCGACCTGAGATCGAACGAGCTGTCTTCCACCTGCCCCGGCGTCGGCGAAATGCCCGCGGCGATCAGGCGCCGCGACACCATCTGATCGGCCGAATTATTGATGCTGTCGACCGCGACCAGCCTTTCTTGCCGGTAGCTGAACACGGAAAACCTGCCCGCTTCGATCGAGCCACGGATCACCGTTCGGCCACGGCGCCCGGCGTGCCCGACGATCTGCAGCTTGACGTCATGCTGGTCCGACCAGAACCGCCGCACGCTGTCGTAAGGCTCATGGCGATCCGCGATCGCAAGGCCTGCGGCCCTGCCTTGGTCCTCGGCATGCTGAACCGACTCCAGCCTGATCCAGCCCTCGGCAAACCGGCTGTAGTGATTGGCGCAGTCGCCGGCGGCATAGATGTCCGCGCGTGCAGTTCGACCGTGCTCGTCCACCACGATTCCATTGGTGCAAGTGAGCCCGGCAGCGCTCGCGAGTTCATCGTTTGCAATTCCGCCAATGCCGACGACGACAAGATCGGCGTCGAGGCGGATGCCGCTGTTCAGTTCGACTGCCGCAACGCGTCCACGGTCACCGATTATAGCGGAAATGGCTGCGCCAAGCCGAACTGTGACGCCCGCGCGGGCGTGCACATCGAGCAGGAAGCGCGAGATCCCCGGGGACACCGCCCGCTCCAGCAACCGGGGCGCGGCCTCGATCACCGTCACCTGCTTGCCGAGCTTCACCGCCGATGAAGCCACCTCGAGCCCGATGAAGCCACCGCCGATGATCACGATCTCGTTCGCTCGCCCGAGCCGCGCCTTGAGCTCGACGGCATCTGCGATCGATCGGAGATAGCAGACGCCGTCGAGCTCTGCCCCGCTGACACATATCCGCCGCGCCCGCGAGCCGGTGGCGATGACCAGCCTATCGAAGTCCAGCACCGAGCCGTCAGCTAGCGCCAGCCGTCCTGCATGGCGATCGATTGCGACGACGCGGTGCCCCAGCAGCAGCTCGATCCGCTTGCTCGCAAAGAAGGCCTCATCGCGCAGCACCAGGTTTTCTGCGCTGGCCTGATCAAGCAGAAATTCCTTCGACAGCGGCGGCCGCTGATATGGCAGCGACGTCTCATCAGCGACCACGGTCACCGGCTCGGCATAACCGGCATCGCGCGCCGCGAGCGCCGCCTGGATGCCGGCGTAGGATGCACCGATGACGACAAGGCCGCTCATGGCTTGAGATCTACCGCGCTGCCGCCGGCTGCTTCGAGCGCGGGGCCGCCGTCGAGCCGCACATAGACCTCGCCATCGCGGATCTCGACCGGAAATGTGGTGATGTCCTTATAGGTGCTTGACCGGCATTTGCCGCTGCGAACGTCGAACATCGCTCCATGCAGCGGGCACTCGATGACGTGGCCTTCGAGAAACCCCGACGACAGCAGGGCGAACGCGTGCGAGCAGACGTCGTCGGTTGCAAAGACCTCGTCGCCGACCTTGTAGAGCGCGACGCGCTGCTCGCCCAGCTTGAAGCCCAACGGCTCCCCCTCCTCCAGCTTCGCGGCGGCGCACAGATGCTTCCAGGTCATGGGCAATTCTCCTTGAGCCGAGGACATAGGCGCGGACACAACGTCCGCGCCCGGCGCTTGCGATCCGATCAGCGTGGAATCTGCCGCCAATCCTCGCTCGCTGAGGCCAGCCGCCCGCCGACCGCACGGATGTCCTTGTAGGACATGCTCTCACTCTGTCCGCTCCTCGGCGCCTTGCCGTTGATGAAACCGCGGACTTCGTCGAGCAGCTGGCGGCGCACCCTGACGATCGCCTGGTCCGCCGAACAGAGATATTCCTGCGAACGGTCGACGATCGGACCCATGCTGACCATCACCACGAAATCCTCGATGACGATTTCGTGGAAGCCGGTGCTGTTGCCGGCATCCATGATCTGCCGGTTCTGTCCCCAATTGTTGGCTGCATCGCCCGGCAGGCCGCCGGCCATCGGCCACTGGTTGGCGCGCTGCACCTTGCGCCAGGAGTCCACCGGTTTCTCGGGATTGTAGAAGATGTACCACTGGATCAGGTTTTCGTCGTCGATCGGCACCGCAATGATCGCGGTGCGATCCTGCTGCGGCCCGGAATAGATCGGCGCGATCAGCCCGTAATAGGGCATCACGAACTCTGTCACGCGCGCGAGGCACGATCCGTCCGGCGCGGTGCGCAGCGCCGCGGCGCGGAAGCCATAGGGCTTCTTCTCGAACTCATAGCCGACCTCGGTGTTGACGCGCGTCGCGCCGAAATCGGTCGCCGAGGTCGCGGTCGAGCTCTGGTGCAGCAGAGCGACGTGCGAGGAATCGATGGTGGCTTCGACGCCCTGCAGCCAGTTCGCGTTGAGCTCGATGCCGGCCGCGTAAACCTGCTCCGGCGGCAGATCCATCCATTCGAAATCGGGCGCCGGCGGCGCCGCGCCCTCGCCGAGCCAGACCCAGATCAGGCCTGCGCCTTCCCGCGTCGGATAGGCTTTCGCCTTCACGGTCTTGGCGAATTCCTTCGGGTTGTTCGGCTCGTTGGGGACATCGAGCACCGCGCCGTCGGTGCGGATCTTCCAGCCGTGGAACAGGCAGGTCAGCGAGCAGTCGTCGACCCGCGCCAGCGCCAGCGAGGCCCCGCGGTGCGGGCAGGCTTCGTCGAGGAATCCCACCGTGCCATCCCGGCCCCGGAACGCCACGAAATTGCGGCCGAACAGCTTGACCCGGACCGGCGCCTCACCCTTGCGCACGCGCACCGACAGCACCGCCGGCAACCAATAATGCTGCCGCAGCATCTTTCCCATCGGCGCATCGCCCGTGACGCGGCACAGCAACTCGTTCTCTTCCCTGGTGACCATCGCGAAACCTCCCTGATTGACGCCTCTGCCGTTCTGGACCTATTATCTTCCTAGGAAGATTATTGTCAAGTTATCTTCCATGGAAGCCAAATGGGAGATCGCACATGATTGGGGAACGCCTGAAGGACTGCATCGCGCTGGTGACGGGAGGCAGCCGCGGCGTCGGCAAGGGCGTGGCGATCGGCCTCGCCGAGGCCGGCGCGACCGTGATCGTCACCGCGCGCACACGCAGCAGCGGCGGATCGGAATGGCCCGGCTCGCTCGACGAGACCATCGCTGCGATCGACGCGGCCGGCGGCAAGGGCGTCGGCCTGCTGTGCGATCACGCCGACGATGCTTCAGTGCAAGAGGTCTTCGACCGCATCCGGCGCGACCATGGCCGCCTCGACGTTCTCGTCAACAACGTGTTTGCGGCGCCCAACGTGATGCCGGTCAACGTCCCGTTCTGGCAGGTCCCAACCTCGCTGTGGGACACCATGCATCGCGTCGGCCTGCGCTCGCATTTCGTCGCCGGCCAGTTCGCCGTCCCGCTGATGCTGCCGCAAAAGCGCGGCCTGATCGTCAACACGTCGTCCGGCGGCGGCGTCAGGTATACGTTCAACGTTCCGTTCGGCGTGCAGAAGTCGGGCGTCGACCGGATGGCGCGCGACATGGCGCACGAATTGAAGCCGTTCGGCATCGCCGCGGTTTCGATCTGGCCCGGCTATATCAAGAGCGAGAAGCTTGCGGCGCAGCCGGGTCGCGTGCCGCCCGCACTCGCAAAACTGATCGCCGAGCGCGGCGAGACGCCGGTGTTCGCCGGCCGCGCGGTGGCCGCGCTGGCGGCGGATCCGGACATGCTCGCCAAGACCGGCCAGATCCTGCTCGCCTCGGAGCTCGCGACCGAATACGGCTTCACCGATATCGACGGACGCGTGCCGCCGCCGCCGAGCCGCGATCCGGCGCCGCTCTCGGTGTTCGCGCCGGCCACCGCCCCTTGACCAAACAAGCGGCGCTGGTGCGCTCCGCTACTTAAGGCTCGGCAGGTCGAGGCCGTTGCTCCGCGCGCAGTCGATCGCGATCTCGTAGCCCGCATCGGCGTGACGCATCACGCCGGTGGCCGGGTCGTTCCACAGCACGCGCTCGAGCCGGCGCGCCGCCTCCGGCGTGCCGTCGGCGACGATCACCATGCCGGCGTGCTGCGAGTAGCCGATGCCGACGCCGCCGCCATGGTGCAGCGAGACCCAGGTGGCGCCGCTTGCGCAGTTGAGCAGGGCGTTGAGCAGCGGCCAGTCCGACACCGCATCCGAGCCGTCGCGCATCGCCTCGGTCTCGCGGTTCGGGCTTGCCACCGAGCCGCTGTCGAGATGATCGCGGCCGATCACGATCGGCGCCTTGAGCTCGCCGCGCGCCACCATCTCGTTGAAGGCAAGTCCGAGTCGATGGCGGTCGCCGAGACCGACCCAGCAGATCCGCGCCGGCAGGCCCTGAAACTTGATCCGCGCCTTGGCCATGTCGAGCCAGTTGTGCAAATGGCTGTCGTTGGGCATCAGCTCCTTGACCTTGGCGTCGGTCTTGAAGATGTCCTCGGGATCGCCCGACAGCGCCGCCCAGCGGAACGGCCCGACACCGCGGCAAAACAATGGCCGGATATAGGCCGGAACAAAGCCGGGAAAATCGAACGCCTGCTTCAGCCCCATGTCCTGCGCCATCTGGCGGATGTTGTTGCCGTAGTCGAGCGTCGGGATGCCCCGGGCATGAAAATCCAGCATCGCGCGGACGTGATCGACCATCGAGGTCTTGGCCGCGCGCTCGACCGCCTTCGGATCGGCCGCGCGCTTGGCTTCCCACTCGCCGAGCGTCCAGCCCTTCGGCAGATAGCCGTTGACCGGATCGTGCGCGCTGGTCTGGTCGGTGACGATGTCCGGCCGTACGCCGCGCCGCACCAGTTCGGGAAAGATCTCGGCCGCATTGCCGAGCAAGCCGATCGAGACAGGCTTCTTTGTCCCGGTCGCCTCGGCGATGATCGCGAGCGCTTCGTCGAGCGTTGAGGCCTGACGGTCGAGATATCCGGTGCGCAGCCGCATCTCGATCCGGCTCGGCTGGCATTCGACGGCGAGCATCGAGGCGCCGGCCATGGTCGCGGCGAGCGGCTGGGCGCCGCCCATGCCGCCGAGGCCCGCGGTAAGAATCCATTTGCCGGCCAGGCTGCCGCCATAGTGGCGGCGTCCGACCTCGACAAAGGTCTCGTAAGTGCCCTGCACGATGCCCTGGCTACCGATGTAGATCCAGGAGCCCGCCGTCATCTGGCCGAACATCATCAGGCCCCGGCGGTCGAGCTCGTTGAAATGATCGAGCGTCGCCCAATGCGGCACCAGGTTCGAGTTCGCGATCAGCACCCGCGGCGCGTCGGCATGGGTGCGAAAGATGCCGACGGGCTTGCCGGATTGCACCAGCAGCGTCTGGTCGCCCTCGAGCTTGCGCAAGGACGCCGCGATCCGGTCAAAGCTCTCCCAGTCGCGCGCCGCACGGCCGATGCCGCCATAGACCACGAGCTCGCTCGGACGCTCGGCGACGTCGGGATCCAGATTGTTCATCAGCATGCGCAGCGGCGCCTCGGTCAGCCAGCTCTTGGCGCTGATCTCGCTGCCGCGCGGGGCGCGAATGATGCGTTCGTTGTCCAATCGGCGATTCATGATGGATGCCCCTGTCGGCTAAGCTAGCTTTGGAAACGGATCGGTCGGCAGCGCCGCGAGCGCAGCGGCGGGCAGCGCGTCGGCCTCCACCAGCGCGGCCGCGCTGGCGAGATCGTCGGCCATGTAACGGTCCGCGGCGAGCGGCGGCACCTGCTCGCGCAATGCGGCGATCACCGCGGCGAGCGGCATGCTGGTCGTGTGCGGCGCGCGCAGCGAGATGCCCTGCGCGGCAACCAGGAGCTCGATGCCGAGGATGGCGGCGAGGTTGCCCGCCATGTCGGACAGCCGGCGCGCAGCATGCGCGGCCATCGAGACGTGATCCTCCTGGTTGGCGCTGGTCGGCGTGGAATCGATCGAGCACGGCAGCGCGCGCTGCTTGTTCTCGGCAAACAACGCGGCCGCCGTCACCTCGGCGATCATGAAGCCGGAATTGATGCCGGGATCGGGCGTCAGGAACGGCGGCAAGCCGAAATTCAGCGCGGGGTCGACCAGCGTCGCGATCCGCCGCTCGCTGATCGCGCCAAGCTCTGACAGCGCGAGCGCGATCTGGTCGGCGGCAAACGCCACCGGCTCGGCGTGGAAATTGCCGCCCGAGACGATCTCGCCGGTCTCGACCAGCACCAGCGGGTTGTCGGTCACCGCATTGGCCTCAACGGTCAGCGTCCGCGCGGCTTGCGCGAGCAGATCGAGCGCGGCGCCTGTGACTTGCGGTTGGCAGCGCAGGCAGTAAGGATCCTGCACGCGCTCATCGCCTTCGAGATGCGATTGCCTGATGTCGCTGCCGTCGAGCAGCGCGGTCAAGGTTGCCGCGGCCGCGATCTGCCCGCCATGCCCGCGCAGCGACTGGATCTCGGGGCGAAATGGCGCGGTCGAAGCCATCGCCGCATCGACCGACAGCGCGCCGGTCACCAGCGCGGCGCGCGCCAAACGCTGCGCGCGCAACAGGCCGTCGATCGCGTACGCCGTCGAGAATTGCGTGCCGTTGATCAGTGCGAGCCCTTCCTTGGGCCCGAGCGTCAGCGGTGTGAGCCCGGCGGCGGTAAGCGCATCGCGGCCCGGCACAATGGTGCCGTCACGCACCGCCTGCCCCTCGCCGATCATGACGGCCGTCATATGCGCCAGCGGCGCTAGATCGCCGGAGGCGCCGACCGAGCCCTGCTGCGGCACCAGCGGATATACGCCATTCGCCAGCATGTCCTGTAGTTGCGCGATGACCTCGGGGCGCACGCCGGACGCTCCGCGCCCGAGCGAGATGATCTTCAAGGCCATCATCAGCCGCACGATCGGCTCAGGCGTTGCCGGCCCCACCCCGCAGCAATGCGACAGGATCAGGTTGCGCTGGAGCAGCGCGGTCTGATCGGGCGCGATCCGCGTCGATGCCAGCTTGCCGAAGCCGGTGTTGATGCCGTAGACGGGCGCGGCGGCGTGCGCGGCCTTTGCCACGATCTGTGCCGCCGCTTCGACGCGCGGCCAGAACGACGGATCGAGCACGATGGCAGCGCCCGCCAGCACACGCGCGAGATCGTCGAGACCGACTGCGCCGGGCGTCACGACAATCGGCGGGGCCGGATCGTTCATTGGCCCCTCCAGACCCGGCGCTGCAGCGGATTGAAGCCGATCCGGTAGACCAGCTCGGCCGGCCGCTCGATGTCCCAGATCGCGAGGTCGCACCATTTGCCGGCCTCTAACGTGCCGGTTTCGGCAAGCAGGCCGAGCGCGCGGGCGCCCTCGCGCGTCACCCCGGTGAGGCATTCGGCGACCGTCATCCGGAACAGCGTCGCGCCCATGTTCATGGCGAGCAGCAGCGAGGTCAGCGGCGAGCTGCCGGGATTGCAGTCGGTCGCCAGCGCCATGCGCACGCCGTGCTTGCGGAACAGCTCGACCGGCGGCTTCTGCGTCTCGCGGATAAAATAGAACGCACCGGGCAGCAGCACCGCGACGGTCCCGGCTTTGGCCATCGCCACAGCGCCGGCTTCGTCGGTGTGCTCGAGATGATCGGCCGACAGCGCCGAGAATTTTGCTGCAAGCGCCGCGCCGCCGAGATTCGATAGCTGATCCGCATGCAGCTTGACGGGGACCCCCAGCGCGGTTGCCGCCTGGAACACGCGCGCGGTCTGCTCCGCGGAAAACGCGATGCCTTCCATGAAGGCGTCGACAGCATCGGCAAGCCCGGCCTTGGCCACCGCGGGCAGCATCTGCTTGCAGACGAGATCGATATAGCGATCCTTGTCGCCGCCGGCTTCAGGCGGCAGCGCGTGCGCGCCGAGAAACGAGGTGCGGATTGCCACCGGCCGCTGGCCGCCCAGGCTGCGCGCGGCCGCAAGCTGCCGCATCTCGGTCTCAGTGTCGAGGCCGTAGCCGGATTTGATCTCGATCGTGGTGACGCCCTCGCCGATCAGCGCATCGAACCGCGGCAGCGCGCCGGCCACGAGCTCGGCCTCGCTCGCCTTGCGGGTTGCGGCAACCGTCGAGACGATGCCGCCGCCGGCACGCGCGATCTCCTCATAGCTTGCGCCCTTCAGCCGCAGCTCGAACTCATGCGCGCGGTTGCCGCCATAAACCAGATGGGTGTGACAGTCGACCAGCCCCGGCGTGATCCAGCGGCCTGCGCAGTCGATCCGCTCGACGGCGTCGGCATCGGCGGAAAAATCCGACTGCGCGCCGGCATAAACGATGCGGCCGCCGCGCGCCGCGATCAGGCCATCCTCGATCTCGCCGAGGTCGGGGCGGTCGGCCCGCATCGTGGCGAGCCGGGCGTTATGCCAGATACGGTCGAAGCGTTCCGCCATGCGATCGTCCCCTCGGCTGGGATGCTTGACTTATATGTCTAGACATATAATCGTGGCGCGGTTCTGTCCAGCCGGCATGGAAAAATGACACGACTGCATTTCGCATCGGCGCTGCTGCCTTCGGGCTGGGCCAATGACGTGCAGCTTGTCCTCAGCGGCGATACGATTGTTTCAGTCGCCGCGGGCGTGGCTCCGGCTGCCGGCGACGAACGCCACCAGCTCGCGGTTCCGGGACTGGCAAGCCTGCACAGCCACGCCTTTCAGCGCGGCATGGCCGGGCTTGCCGAACTGCGCGGCAACACCACCGATACGTTCTGGACCTGGCGCGAGACGATGTATCGCTTTGCGCTGAACATGACGCCGGACGATGTCGCCGCCGTTGCTACGCTGCTCTATGTCGAGATGCTCGAGCAGGGCTTTACCCGCGTCGGCGAGTTTCATTATCTGCACCACGATCGCGACGGCTCGCTCTATGGCAACCCGGCCGAGATGGCCACGCGGATCGCCGAGGCTGCCACGGCATCCGGCATTGCCCTCACCCTGCTGCCGAGCTTCTATGCACACGGCACCTTCGGCGGCGCAGCGCCGCATGCCGGGCAACGTCGCTTCGTCTGCTCGGTCGATCAATTTGCTGCGCTGATGGCGGCCTCGCGCGACGCTATCCGAACCTTGCCGGGCGCAAACATCGGCATCGCGCCGCACAGCCTGCGCGCAGTGGCGCCGGACGAGCTCGCGGCGATCATCCCGCTCGCCGGGGGAGCGCCGATCCACGTCCACGCCGCGGAGCAGGTGCGCGAGGTGGAGGATTGCCTCGCCTGGTCCGGGCAGCGGCCGGTTGAATGGCTGCTCGCACATGCCCCCGTCGACCAGCGCTGGTGCCTGATTCACGCGACCCACATGACGGAGAGCGAGGTCGCGTCGCTCGCCGGCAGTGGCGCAGTCGCGGGCCTTTGCCCGGTGACCGAAGCAAGCCTCGGCGACGGCATCTTTGCCGCCCGCGAGTTCCTCGCCGCCGGCGGCCGGTTCGGCGTCGGCACGGACTCCAATGTCTTGATCGGCGTCGCCGACGAGCTGCGTCAGCTCGAATATGGCCAGCGCCTCAAGCATCGCGAGCGCAACGTGCTCTCGGGCCGACCCGGCGCATCCACCGGCCGCGCGCTGTTCGACCACGCGCTCGCAGGCGGCGCGCAGGCGCTGGCGCAGGCGACGGTTGGACTGCTGCCCGGCGCGCGCGCCGACATCGTCACGCTCGACACGACGCATCCGTCGTTGGCCGGGCGTCGCGGCGATGCTGTTATCGACGGCTGGATCTTTGCGGCCGGCGGCAGCGCGATCGACTGCGTCTGGGCCGGCGGCGACAAGGTGGTCGTGGGCGGGCAGCACAGGCTCCGCGCCAAGGCCCGCGAGCAGTTCAATGCAAGCGTCCGGAGGCTGGTGGCATGAGCCTCACCTCCGAACGGGGCAAAGCTGATGCTGCCGGCAAGCCAACGCTCTACAAGCGAATCCGGCTCGACATCGAGACCCGGATTCTGACCGGCGAATGGCCGCCGGGCCACCGCATTCCGTTCGAACATCAATTGATGACGCGCTATCGCTGCTCGCGCATGACGGTGAACAAGGCGCTGTCGGAGTTGGCGCAAGCCGACCTGATCGAACGGCGGCGGCGCGCCGGCTCATTCGTGCGACGCCCGCAGCATCTGTCGGCGGTGCTGAAAATATCGGACATTCGCGCCGAGATCACCGCGCTCGGCCGCAGCTACGGCTATCAGCTGCTGCATTGCCGGCGGCGCACCGCCACCGCCGCCGACCGCGCCCGGCTCGGGGTGACCAAGGCCGGCAAGGTGGTCGCGATCGCCTGCCGGCACAGCGCCGACAACGTGCCGTTCGCCGTCGAGGACCGGCTGATCGATCTCTCGACTGTGCCGGAAGCGGCTACAGCGGATTTCGCTAAGGAACCGCCGGGATCATGGCTGCTGCATCACGTCCCCTGGACGGAGGCGGAACACACGATCAGCGCCGTCGTTGCCGATGATGATACGGCGAAGGCGCTCGACATCGCCGTCGGCGCGCCCTGCCTCGTGATCGACCGCTACACCTGGCGCAGCGCGCGCACGCTGACCGCGGTGCGGCTGCATTATCCGGGCGACACCCACCGCCTGGTGGCGCGCTTCACCGGAGGCTGACAAGATGTCCCGTGCGGCACAATTCATGCAATGCAGCGTGGACCATCGTCCGCGAAACATGTTCTCATGCGGCAATCCGCCGCGACTGACGTGACGAGATCAACAGGGTTCAATCCAACTTTTGGCAGAGGGTTCGACAATGCGTTCATTCAAGCTATTTCCGGTCATCGCCGCATTGCTGGCGTCCAGCGCCGCGTTCGCCGATGACGTCAAGGTCGGCGTCGGCATCTCGGGCTGGACCGGCTTCGCGCCGCTGACGCTCGCCAAGGAAGCCGGCATCTTCAAGAAGAACGGCCTCGACGTGACGCTGAAGAAGATCCCGCAAAAGGATCGCCATCTCGCGATCGCCTCGGGCGACATCCAGTGCGCCGCCACGACGGTCGAGACCTGGATCTCCTGGAACGCCAACGGCGTTGCGACCAAGCAGATCTTCCAGCTCGACAAGAGTTTTGGCGCCGACGGCATGGCGGTGCGCAACGACGTCGCCGCGATCAAGGATTTGAAGGGCAAGACGGTGGCGGCGTCGGCGCCGGGCACCTCGCCCTACTTCGCGCTGGCTTGGATGCTGAAGAAGAACGGCCTTTCGGTGAAGGACGTCACCGTCGTGAACCTGGAGCCGGCCGCCGCCGCGCAGGCGTTCGTCTCCGGCCAGAACGATGCCGCGATGACTTACGAGCCTTATCTGTCGACGGTGCGCAATGCGCCCGACAAGGGCAAGATCATCGCCACCACGCTCGACTATCCGATGGTGATGGATACGTTCGGCTGCACGCCAAAATTCCTGACCGACAATCCGAAGGCGGCCCAGGCGCTGGCCAATAGCTATTTCGAGGCGCTCGACATGATCGCCAAGGACCACGCCAAGGCCTACGAGATCATGGGCGCCGACGTAAAACAGTCCGGCGAGCAGTTCGGCAACTCGGCAAAGTATCTGCGCTGGCAGGACAAGGCCGCGAACCAGAAATTCTTCGCCAGCGAGTTCCTCACCTTCAACAAGGAGGCCGCGGAGCTGCTGCTCGAGGTCGGCATCATCAAGGCGGCGCCGAAGATCGACGACATCTACGACGCCAGCTTCATCAAGTAACGCCGCCCTCCGTTGCAGCCGGTCCCGCCTCCTTGCAGGCCGGGACCGGCGCATGAATACGCCTGGACAGATATTGTGATGCGTCCGCTTGATCCCGTGACATCGAAGCAGCGCGCAGCCTATGGCTTCGCGTTCTTCGTGCTGTTCGTCGCCCTCTGGTCGTGGGCGACGTTCGGCGGCCATGTCTCGAAGACCTTCCTCGCCAATCCCCTGACCATGGTGCAGGAAGGCTATGACCTGCTCGCCAAGCACGGCTTTCTGTACGACATCGGGATGACGATCTGGCGCGTCGTCGGCGGCTTTGCGCTGGCCGCCGTGATCGCGGTGCCTCTCGGCGTGCTGATGGGCGCCTACAAGCCGATCGAGGCGTTTCTCGAACCGTTCGTGTCCTTTGCCCGCTATCTGCCGGCATCCGCCTTCATCCCGCTGCTGATCCTGTGGGCGGGCATCGGCGAGATGCAGAAGCTGCTGGTGATCTTCATCGGCGCGGTGTTCCAGATCATCCTGATGATCGCGGTGACCGTCGGCGCCACAAGGCGCGATCTGGTCGAGGCGGCCTACACGCTCGGCGCCAGCGACCGCGGCATCATCCGCCGCGTGCTGCTGCCCTCCGCAGCCCCGGAGATTGCCGAGATCCTCCGCCTGGTGCTCGGCTGGGCCTGGACCTATGTGATCGTCGCCGAGCTGATCGGCTCGTCGTCGGGCATCGGGCACATGATCACCGACAGCCAGGCGCTGCTCAACACCGGCCAGATCATCTTCGGCATCATCGTGATCGGGCTGATCGGGCTGATCTCGGATTTCCTGTTCAAGGCGTTCAACGCCTGGCTGTTTCCGTGGAAGCTCGCATGACCGCGCTCAGGATCGACCAGGTATCGCGCACCTTCCCGGCCCGCGCCGGCCACGCGCCGACCAGGGCACTGGAGCCGACGACCCTCGATGTCGGCGACAACGACTTCGTCACCATTCTCGGCCCCTCCGGCTGCGGAAAATCCACCCTGCTCCGCATCGTCGCCGGGCTCGACCGGCCGACCAGCGGCCGCGTCACGCTCGACGGGCGCGAGGTGAAGGGTCCCGGCGCCGATCGCGGCATGGTGTTTCAGTCCTATACGCTGTTTCCCTGGCTCACCGTGCGGGAGAACATCGCCTTCGGCCTGCGTGAGCGCGGCGTTGCGCAAGCCGAGCGCAACAACATCGCCGACGCCCTCATTCGCCAGGTCGGACTATCGGGCTTCGAAAATCACTGGCCCAAGCAGCTGTCGGGCGGCATGCAGCAGCGCACGGCGATTGCGCGCGCGTTGGCCAATGATCCAAAGATCCTGCTGCTCGACGAGCCCTTCGGCGCGCTCGATAACCAGACCCGGGCGCTGATGCAGGAGATGCTGCTCGGCATCTGGGAGCGCGACCAGAAGACCGTGCTGTTCGTCACCCACGACATCGAGGAGGCGATCTTCCTCGGCAGCCGGGTGATCGTGATGAGCGCCCGTCCCGGCCGGATCAAGGCCGAGATCGTCGTCGATCTCCCGCATCCGCGCTCCTACAAGATCAAGACGACGCCCGAATTCGTGCAGCTGAAGGAGCGGCTGGTCGAGGAAATTCGCACCGAGGCGCTGAAGGTCGCCGAGCAGGCGTAACCGAGCGCGCAGCGGGCGGCCTATTTCTTCAGTTCCGTGTAGAGTTGCATCACCCGCTGCGGCAGCACGTCGATGCGCGGCACGCGAAGCGCGTAGCGTTCGCCGAAGATGCGGCCGAGCTGCGGATAGTGGCCGCCGCCGATGCCGAACGCGAAGATGTCCATGCCACGGCGCCGCAGCTGCTGGGCGGCGCGCCGCGCGTCCTCGGTGAGATATTGCGGGTCCGGCACGTCGATATCCGACGGCTCGCCGTCGGTCAGCACCAGCAGCACCTTGCGGAACGCACGGCGCTGCACGAGATAGCTGCCGGCGTGGCGCAACGCGGCGCCGAGCCGCGTCGAATGGCTGCTGCCGAGCCCGGCAAGCCGCGAGCGCACCACGGCGTCCATCGGCTCGTCAAAGCCCTTGATGCGCAGATAGCGCACGCGCTCGCGGCCGTCGGAATTGAAGCCGTGCACGGCGATCGCGTCCCTGGCGGTCTCGACCGCCGCCGCCATGATCGCCGCCGCCTTGCGCTCGACATCGAGCACGGTTCGCCCCGCGCGGTCGCGATCGGCGGTCGAGTGCGACAGATCCAGCAGCAGCAGAAACGCGAGGTCGCGCGGCCCCGGCGCATCGCGCTGGTAGACCCTGGGCTCGCTGACATGACCGGCACGCCGCTCGATCGTGCGCGCGACCGCAGCATCGATATCGAGCGCATCACCCTCACGCTGGCCCTTTTGACGGAGGCGACGGCCAATCGACGCATCGCGGGTCAGCCGCGTGATGCTGCGCAGCGCCTCGCTCTCGGCCGGCAGCTCGAGCGGCTTTGCCGATGCCACGGCATCGGCCTCCAGAATGGTAGTCCAGTCTATCCGCTCGGTGTTCGCGGCATAGTCCCATTCCGGATAGGTCGCGACCGGTATCCCGTCCAGCAATGTCGTTACGCTGGCCCGCGCGCGCAGTGTCTCGTCCGGCCTCGCGGTCTCATCCGTCGAGCGACCGCCCGCCTCCTCGCGCCGCTCGATCCGCACCGAATCGACCGCGAGCTCGATCGTCTCCGTCGGCGCGTCCGGCGCGTCCGGCGCGTCGCCGAAATCCCACAGCGCGAGATTGTCGTCGCGGTAGGCGGGCTCGACGACATAGCTCTTGGCGTTGAACTGCAGCCGCATCTGCCCGATGTCGTTGCCGAGCAGGCCGCCGATCTCGCGGCTGATCGCGGGATCGGTCCAGCGCTCGGAGGCGGCCGCAAACAGCGTCCGTCCCTTGGCCACCCAGGCGTCGCCATCCTGATAGTCGGGATCGATCAGTGCCCGCGCCAGCCGCGTCATCAGCCCCGCCGCGGTCGCCTGGCCGGACGGCACCGCGGTGTGAAATGGCAGCCACAGCCAGCGCAGGCCGGGCATCTCGCGCAGCGCCAGCGTCTCGACCCTGGCGTCCTCGATCAGCGACACCAGCGCGAGCTGCAGCGCCTTCAGCCGGCCGACTGGAAAGCGGACGGTCGAATGCACGAGATGCGCGCCGGCGTGCGCAACCGCCGCGAGGTAGATTGCATCCGCCCGCGCGCCCTCGAAGCCGGGAAACGTCTCGGGCAAGCCGATCAGGCCGACCGCGAGCGAGGTCCGGCGCGGCACCGACGTCGGCGCAATCGCAAGCTTGCGGAAGCGCGGCTTCCTGTTCCACAGCGCGACCATCGTTGCCGCGAGGCGCTTCTCCAGCCGCGCAAAATCATCACCGGTGCGGCCCAACGCCAACAGGCGTGCCGAGAGCGCGTCGTCGAGCCCGAAATAGGCCCGTCGCTGCGCCGCGCGGCCGCCGCTCGCCCGCAAACCGGCCGACACCCAGGCTGAAAAGCCTTCAGCGCCGGCGTGCCCCAACAGCTGCTCGAGCCGGTTGATCGCAAGACCCACGGATTCCGGCCCCATATCTGCGAGCTGGCAAAGTGCGGCGAGGACGGTCGTCACCTCATTTGCGCCCGCGAGCCGAGGCAGCACCTTTGACAATTCGGTCAGCGCCGCATGGGCGATGCGGCTTCCGGCGCTGCGGCCGATGTCGGTGACGGCGCGTCCGATGGCGAGCAGATCGTGGGCCGAACGCTGCGCCGGCCAGTGCTCCGACAACCGCAGAAAGCTCAGGACCACGGCCTCGCCGAGATTGGCTTCGAACAGCCCGCGCACGGCGACGTCCCAGATCGCGATCCGGCTGGCGAACTCGGGGCGGCGCTCCAGGGCCGCGCGCGTCGTCTGCGCGGCCGAGCCGATATCATCGTGTCCGCGCAGCAGCTCCGCCAGCCGGCGGCTGGAACGGAAGTTTTCCAGTGAGCTGACATGCGCGACCGCCACCCGCCCTACCTCCGTATTAGGCGCAGGCCGAGATCACGTCGCGCAACGTGTTCCTGGTGTCCGCATCATCGGTCAGGGGAACTACGATCGTGGTCTCGCAGGCCTTGTCGAGGCTGATGCCGTATCCGATCAGCCGGCCGGCATTGACCAGCATGCGGGTCGACGCGCCCTCGTCGAGGCCCTGGCCCTTCAAATTGCGGCTGTGCGAGGCGATCTTCACCAAGAGATCGGCGATCTCGGGTTCGATGCCGGCCTCGCGCGAGACCACCTCCACTTCCGCCGAGCGGTCGGGATAATCGAAGTCGAGCGCCGCAAAACGCTGCTTGGTGGATTCCTTGAGGTCCTTGATCGCGCTCTGGTAGCCGGGATTGTAGGAGATCACGAGCTGGAAGTCGGAATGGGCGTGGATCAGCTCGCCGCGCTTTTCCAGTGGCAGGACGCGACGGTCGTCGGTCAGCGGATGGATCACGACGGTGGTGTCCTGGCGCGCCTCGACGATCTCGTCCAGATAGCAGATCGCGCCGAGCCGCACCGCCGTCGTGAGCGGCCCGTCGCTCCACACCGTACCCTCAGCGTCGAGCAGCCAGCGTCCGACCAGATCGGCCGCCGTCATGTCCTCGTGGCACGCCACCGTGATGAGCGGGCGGCCGAGCCGCCACGCCATGTATTCGATGAACCGGGTCTTGCCGCAGCCGGTCGGCCCCTTCAGCATCACCGGCATGCGGCTGGCATAGGCGGCGCCGAACAGTTCGACCTCGTCCCTGAGTGGCCGATAGTATGGCTCGTCCAGGATGCGATACTGATCGAGCAGAAGTGCGGGATTGGTCAAAGCTCACGCCTCCCGTGATCGCGCAGCCGGCCATTCGCAATCGGTCGACATCACGATGCGAGCAGCTCCTTGAGCCTGGAATCGATGAAGGCGACGTCGACCGGATTGGTGCCGGGACCGCCGGCGAAATGCCCCCAGATCGACGGCACCGGCACCAACTTGGCGTTCGGCATGTTCGCGACCTCGAACTCGCTGTCCTCCGGTGGGAAATACAGATCGGTCTGTCCCGGCATGACATATGTCTTGGCCTTGATGGCGCCGAGCGCGGCCTTGAAATCGCGCTTGTAGATCTCGTTGTCGCTGATATCGCCGTTCTGCCAGGTCCACAGCATGGTGAGCAGGTTGTTCGGATCCTTCGGCAGGAAGAAGCCTTCCCAGAACGCCACCAGAAAATCCTCCAGCGACGAAAAGCCGAGCGTCTTGATGTCGAGCTGCTCGCGATAGAAGGCCTGCGAAAAGCCCCAGCCGGCATAGACGCGCGCGGCGGCGCGCAGACCGCGGGCCGGCTTGTCGGTGTACCAGCCCTCTTTCCATGCGGCGTCCGCGGTCAGCGCCGCCTTGACACCTTCGAGGAACACAAAGTTGTGCCGCGAGCATTTGGCCGAGCCGCAGAACGGCGCCAGCAGGTCCATCATGTCAGGATAGAGCGCGCCCCAGTGGAAGGTCTGCAAGGCCCCCATCGACCATCCGACCACCAGGCGAATCTGCTTGATGGCGAACTTCTCGGTCAGCAGCCGATGCTGGGCGCGCACATTGTCGTAGGCCGTCACCTGCGGAAAGCGCGGCCCGTTATAGGGCTCCGGCGTGTTGCTCGGCGACGACGACAGGCCGTTGCCGAACATGTTGGGGATGATGATGAAGTATTTTGCGGGATCGAGCGCCATGCCCGCGCCGATCAGCCACTCATTGTCGTAGTGCTGGCCGGAATACCAGGTCGGATAGACGATCACGTTGTCCTTGGCCGCATTGAGCTGCCCGAAGGTCTTGTAGGCGAGCTTGCAGTCGCGGATGGTCGCGCCGCGCTGCAAGACGACGTTGCCGAGCTCGTGGATCTGATAGTCGACACTCATTGGTGCACCCTTCTTGTCTGATCGAGATCGTCGCTTATGCGGGACGGGCTACCTTCTCCGTGGCGGACTCCACGCGTGCGATCGCCCCGTACACGATGCCGGCGACCACGGCCGCGGAGATCGCGGTGGACAAGCCCGGCATCAGGTTTTCAACGGCAAAGGCGCACAGCGACCCGATGCCCCAGGCGATGAACGGCTTCGCCCGCCAGTCCGCCTCCGCGCGCGCCTCGGCCCGCAACACATATTGATCGACCAGTATGATGGCACCGATCGGCGGCACGAGGATGCCGAGCAGCGACAGCCACTGGATGAAGAACGCCCAGACGTTCCCCGCGGCGACCACGATGCCGATCGCGCCGAGCACCACCGCCATCAGCCGCATGTTGGTTCCGAGGATGCGCGACCAGCCGGTGGCCGCATTGTACAGACAGTGCGAGCAGACCGAGCCGAGATTGGCATAGAGGAAGATGAACGCCAGAATACTGAGCCATGTGAGCTGCTTGCCGTTCATGTAACCGAACATGTTGTCGACGCCGAACGGGTTGGCGTTCGGCACGGCGAGCGCCGCCGTCATCACGCCGCCAACCAGCATCGCCACCAGATTGGCAAACGGAAACGCGTTGAACGTAGCGAACAGCGAGGCCCGCGCGCCCCGCGCCCAGCGGTTGAAGTCCGCGGTCACCGTGCCGGCGTCGATGAACAGCGCCAGCACCACCGTGAGACCGACCCCCATCGACATGCTGGCGACGCCATTATTGCCGGCATAGCCGAAGATCGCCGCGGCCGTCGTGGTGGACGCCGCATCAGCAGCGACCCAGACGCCGAGCAGGACGAACAGCGGCACCGACGCCAGCCCGATATAGTGCAATCCCTTCACCCCGACGAAGGTGATCCCGATATAGAGCACGCCGGCGACGATGGTCATCGCCACATAGTTGAGGCCGTAGGTCGAGGAGATCAACGCGCCCGTGATGCCGGTCTGCACCGCATACCAGCCGAGCAACAGCGTCGACAGCAGGCCCGACGCCAGCACATAGCCCTTTTTTCCGAACACGATGCTCGCGATCAGTGCGAAGTTCATGCCGCGCCGCGTGCCGATCAGGCCGAGCGCGCCGACATAGGCGAACATGATCAAATTGCCGACGATCATCGCAACCAGCGCATTCTTGAATCCCATGCCGAGCACCAGGATCGATCCGGTCATCGCGCCGGTGATGATCATCGGAAAGCCCAGCCACACCATCGTCACCGAGAAGGCGCTGCGCCGGGCGCTCATCGGCACCGGCTCGTGCTCGAATTCATGGCCGAGAAGATCGTCGATCTGTCCCTCGGCCTGGTGAACCAGCCCGCTATTCGATTGACCGCTCATGAAATCCCCCTGTTTCCTCCGCGAGGAAGTGTCCGCCGCATCGAACCACGCCGGCGCGAAACGTCGCGCCGGCGCCGATCGTCGATGTCGCCTAGCGATGGGCGACCTTCTGGTTCGGGATGCCCTCGATCGGGCATTCATCCGTCCCGACGGTCGGACGCGTCATGGCCTCGACCATTTCCCGCGTTCCTTCGGGATCGGTGATCCAGTTCTTGTAGAACGTGTAAGGACAGACCGCGTGGCCGCGATCGCCGTCGCCGGAGTTGATCAGGCCGGTATAGCCGCGGTGCATCAGCTTGAAGAGATGGTTCTGCGACTGCATGGTGCGGCGGGCATCGCGGATCAGCGACACCGACATCTGCGCATACTGGATGCCGTTCTCCTCGGTGCCGCATTCGCCGAGGGTGCGGCCGTCGAAGCCGATCAGCGCCGAATGGCCGAAGTAGGAATAGACGCCGTCGAAGCCGGAGGCGTTGGCGACCGCGACATAGCAGTTGTTGGCCCAGGCCATCGACTTCGAGATCTGGATCTGCTGCTCCTTGGCCGGGTACATGTAGCCCTGGCAGCGAATGATCAGCT
The DNA here is from genome assembly GCF_900696085.1 of Bradyrhizobium ivorense. Classification (GTDB taxonomy): domain Bacteria; phylum Pseudomonadota; class Alphaproteobacteria; order Rhizobiales; family Xanthobacteraceae; genus Bradyrhizobium; species Bradyrhizobium ivorense. The sequence goes on along the minus strand of NZ_CAADFC020000004.1, from coordinate 34,942 downwards.
CGGCGCCGCGCATCGCGCAGTCGCGCCAGATCTCCGGATAGTTGCCGTCGTCGCAGATGATCAGGCTGATCTTCAGCCCCTTCGGCCCGTCCGAGACATAGGTGCAATCGCCGGGATACCAGCCTTCGATCGGCACCCAGGGCATGATCTTGCGATACTTCTGCACGATCTCGCCCTTGTCGTTCATCAGGATCAGCGTGTTGTACGGCGCCTTGTTGGGGTGCTCCTCGTGGCGCTCGCCGGTCAGCGAGAACACGCCCCAGACCCGCGCCTTGCGGCAGGCGTCCGCGAAGATCCGCGTCTCCTCGCCCGGCACCGACGACGCCGTCTCGTACATCTCCTTGGAGTCGTACATGATGCCGTGGGTCGAATATTCCGGGAAAATCACGAGGTCCATGCCCGGCAGGCCGAGCTTCATGCCCTCGATCATCTTGGCGATGTTGCGCGCATTATCCAGCACCTCGGCCTTGGTGTGCAGACGCGGCATCTTGTAATTGACCACGGCAACGCCGACCGTGTCCTTGCTGCTCGATATGTCTCCATGCAACATGTTTCGTCTCCCTTTCGTGAACGATAAAGCCGGCTACACCGCCATGTGCAGCTGGATCAGATCATCGGTGAGCTCACCGATTTCGCCCTTGGCGACGACGCGCCCCTTCTCCAGCAGCGCGAAGCGGTGCGACGCACGCCGCGCGAAGGCGACATTCTGCTCGACGAGGATCACGGTGATCTTGTGCTCGCGATTGAGTTTCACGATCACGTCCTCGATCTGCTCGACGATGTTCGGCTGGATGCCTTCGGTCGGCTCGTCCAGCAGGATGACCTTGGGCTGGGCGAGCAGCGCCCGCGCGATCGCAAGCTGCTGCTGCTGGCCGCCGGACAGGTTGCCGCCGTAGCGGTTGAGAAACTCCTTGAGCACCGGAAACAGCTCCAGCACCCAATCCTCGATGCCGTTGGCCTGGCGCGCGGCGAAGGTGCCGAGCGTGAGATTCTCACGCACCGTGAAGCGCGGCAGGATACCGCGGCCCTGCGGCACATAGGCGATGCCCGCCTTGGCGCGCTGGTAGGTGCGCAAGGCCGAGATGTCGGCGCCGTCGAGCGACAGCCGGCCGGTGACCCGGTCCATCAGGCCGAGAATGCTGCGCATCAACGTGGTCTTGCCGACGCCGTTGCGGCCGAGCACCGCGAGGAATTCGCCGCCGCCGACCATCAGATTGATGCCCTGCAGGGCGCGGCTGTTGCCATAGAAGGCGTCGATGTCGGTGAGCTCAAGCATGGCTGATGCCTCCCGACCCGAGATAGGCGCGGCGCACCTCGGGATGCGCCTCGACTTCGGCCGCGGTGCCTTCGGCCAGCATCTGGCCCATATGCATCACCGAGATGATGTCGCCGATCGCCTTGACGAAGCCCATGTCGTGCTCGACCACGATCAGCGTGTGCTTGCCCTTCAGCCGCGCGAACAGCTCGGCGGTCTTGCGGGTTTCCTGCGCGGTCATGCCGGCTGTGGGCTCGTCCATCAGGATCAGCTCGGCGTCCTGGGCGACCAGCATTCCGATCTCCAGCCACTGGGTCTGGCCGTGCGAGAGATAGGCGGCGGGACGGTCGAGCTGCTCGGTGAGTCCGACCAGCTCGGCGAGCCGTTCGATATGTTCGCGCCCGGAATTTCTGACGTCCCAGCGCAGATTGCCGATCACGCTGGTGCGCCGCGCCCGCGCCACTTCGAGATTCTCGTTGACGGTGAGCTCGCGAAACACGCTCGGCACCTGGAACTTGCGGCCGACGCCGGTGCGCGCGATCTCGTATTCCTCGAGATCCTGCAGCGCCGTGCCGGCAAACGTGACCGTGCCGGCGCTCGGCTTGACCTTGCCGCAGATGATGTCGAGCGCCGTGGTCTTGCCGGCGCCGTTGGGGCCGATCAGGCAGCGCAGCTCGCCCTTGCGCACGCTCATCTTGAGGCCGTTGAGCGCCTTGAAGCCGTTGAAGCTGACCGAGATGTCCTGCAGATCGAGGTGGGCGGTCATGTGCTGCCCTCCGTCTGGCCGACGCCTTGCGCAACGCCCCCGCCGGCAGCGTGCCTGCGCTGCACGATCCAGCGCCAGACCACCTGCGCGAGACCGGCGAGTCCCTTCGGGAGGAACAGCACCACGAGCACGAACAGCGCGCCCATCACCAGCGTCCAGGTTTCCAGGAACGCCGCGGACTCCGACAGCGCGCCCTGCATGCCCGCCACCAGCACGGCGCCGAGGAACGCGCCGACCAGGCTCTGCCGTCCCCCGACCGCGCACCACACCACGACCGACAGCGACAGCTGCACGCCGAGGAAGGTCGGCGAGGCGAACTCCATCACCACCGTGTAGAGCATGCCGGCGAGCCCGGCGATCGCCGCCGACAGCGCGAACACGAAGATCTGGTACAGCGCGACGTCGTAGCCGAAATAGCGCACCCGGCTCTCGTGATCGCGGATCGCCTGCACGATCAGGCCGGCCCGGCTCCTGGTGAAAGCAAAGGCGACCAGCAGGCTGAGCGCGACACATCCGGCCACCAGGTAATAGGTGGCGCGGCCATAGGCATCGAAGGCGACGCCGAGGATTTCGAGCTGGGCGAGATCGGTGATGCCGTTGAAGCCGCCGGTGTAGCTCTGCTGGTCGATGATCACGAGATTGATCACCACCATCGTAGCGAGCGTGATGATCGAGACATAGACGCCGGTGACGCGGCCGCGGAACATGAACCAGCCGAGCGCCGCCGCAACCAGCGCCGGCACGATCATGCCCGCGGCGATCGCAAAGCTCAGCGAGCGGAACGGCACCCAGAACCAGGGCAGCGCCTGCACGTTGTTCCAGACCATGAAGTCCGGCAGGCCGCTCGCGCCGGTATGCACCGGGATGGTCTTGAGCTTCAGCGCCATCGCCATCGCGTAGGAGCCGAGCCCGAAGCTCATGGCCTGGCCGAGGTTGAGGATGCCGCCGAATCCCCAGGACAGGCCGAGCGAGATGGTGAGGATGCCGAGCACCAGATAGCGCGCGACCTTGTTGAGCAGGAAATCATTATTGAGCAGCACCGGCAGCAAAAACACCAGCACGCAGACGATGAGCAGCGGTGCGAGCTGCGCCGTGAGACGCTGCAATCCGTTGGAGGTGGACACGTTCAATGACATTGACTGGCGATCTCAGGCACGCACGCGCGCGGTAAAGAGCCCCTCGGGGCGGAAGCGGATCAGCACGATGATGGCGAGCAGCACCAGCGCCTTGGCCACCGTGTCGTTCTGCAGGAAGGCGATGCCGCCGGAGAGCTCGCCGAGGATGAAGGCACTCGCCACCGTGCCGGCGAGGCTCTGCACGCCGCCGAGCACGACCACCATGAAGGCGTCGACCACATAGCCGGTGCCCATGTCCGGCGACACGCTCTTGAGCGGCGACACCAGCGCGCCGGCGAGACCTGCGAGCCCGGCGCCATACGCAAAGGTCAGCGCATAGACCCGCTTGGCGTTGACGCCGAACGAGGCCGCGACCGAGCGATCCTGGATGATAGCGCGCAGCTTCATGCCGACGGTGGTGCGGTTCATCAGCAGCCAGGTCGCGCCGAACAGCGCGATCGACACCAGGAACAGGAACACCCGATACGACGACACCGACAGGCCGAACACCTCCATGCTGCCGGACAGCGCCGGCGGCAGTTGCACGTAGCGCAGCTCGCTGCCGACCATCAGTCGCACCGCCTGTTGCAGCATGATGCCGACGCCCCAAGTCGCGAGGATCGTGTCGAGCGGCCGGTTGTTGAGCAGGCTGAGGACGAAGCGTTCGATCACCCAGCCGAACGCCGCCACCACGAGAAAGATCGGCACCAGGCTCGCGAGCAGGCCGAGCCCGAGATAGGTGTGAAACACCCAGGCCGCGTAAGCGCCGAGCATCACGAACTCGCCATGGGCGAGATTGATGATGCCCATCGAGCCGTAGATGATCGAGAGCCCCAGCGCCACCAGCAGCAGGATCGATCCGATGCTGAGGCCGGTGATGATCTGTTCGATGAATTGATCCACGCCGGAATCCGTTCTTCAGAGTGAGTCTCGCCGTGCTCGCCCTTGCAGGTGCAGCAAGGAGCAAGGCAGTCAGTGTCGCCAGATGCCGGCCGCCGGCGCCGCACGCCGACGGCCGTAGTTGCCCCCGTCGTCAGCTCTTCTCGACCAGGCCCTTCTCGGTGCAGGACTGCCCGGGATAGGCCGCGTACGGTACCGGCTTCAGCCACTCCTTGGCCTCGACGAGGATTTCGAACTGGCCGTTCGACTTGGCTTGCGCGATCTTCGGCCACAGCCAGGTGTGCAGATTCTCGGGCTCGAGCCGGACCTTGCCTTGCGGCGCGATGGTCTCCTGTCCCTTCACGGCGTCGCGGATGTTCGGCGGCGTGAGGTCGCTGGTCGCGAGCTTCTCGACCGCCTGCTTGAACAGATAGGTCTGGAAGTAGCAGGCCTCCGACACGAAATGCGTCACCTTGTCGGCGCCCCAGCGCTTCTTGTAGGCCTCGACGAACTTCTGGTTCTCCGGCGATTTGTGAACCATGAAATACGGCGCCGAGGTGAAGTGGCCGGCGGCGGCCTCGCCGCCCATCGCCGCGACCTCGTTCTCCGAGGTGGTCAGGCTCGCCATCGGCATCTTCTCGGGATCGAGACCGGCGGCGCGATACTGCCGATGCAGCGCGACCACGGAGTCACCGACCACGGTGGAGAAGATCACGTTCGGCTGCGTCGAACGCATCTTGTTGATGACCGAGGAGAATTCGGAATGGCCGAGCGGCACGTACTCCTCGGCGACGACCTCTCCGCCGTACTTCTCCAGGAGCTTCTTGCAGTAGTTGTTCTCTTCCTTCGGATAGATGTAGTTGGAGCCGATCAAATAGAACTTCTTGCCGAACTTCTTGATCAGCCAGGGCACGAACTCGTCCTGCTGCTGGTTCGGCACCGCGCCGGTGTAGATCACGTTCTTCGAGCACTCGCGGCCCTCGTAGAGCGTCGGATACCAATAGAGATTGTTCTGCCGCTCGAACACCGGCAGCACCGCCTTGCGGCTCGCCGAAGTGTAGGAGCCGAACACGCTGACGCATTTGTCGCCGACCACGAGCTTGCGCGCCTTTTCGGAGAAGGTGGCCGGATCGGAGGCGGGATCCTCCACGATCGGCACGATCTTGCTGCCTTTGATGCCGCCCGCGGCGTTGATTTCCTCGATCGCCAGCAGCGTCGCCTTGTTGAGCGATTCCTCGATGATCGCGGTGGTGCCGGTCAGCGAGAACAGCACGCCGACCTTGATCTCGCCGCCGGCGGCGTAAGCAAGATCGGCATTCTTGATCCAGATGTGCGGAAAGCCCGCGCCCGCCAACGCACCAAACGCCGCCGTATTTCTTAGTAACCTCCGCCTCGTAATGCTCATCCCTGGCTCCCTTCAGGACTGAAAAAACAAAAAGCCCTCCCGATGCGCGCTTACGCGAGCATTGGGAGGGCTTTGTTGCCGGTTGTGTCGATGGCGGCGCTGTCGCCGCCGGCCCCGCTATTGGGGCTTACTGTTGATGATCGTAGCCAAGCAGTTCGAACGAGTCAACAATCGCCGCGGCGACCGCGCTCGCCGACACGCGGCGATCCATCGCCTGCCGCCGGATGAAACCATAGGCTTCGGTTTCCGGCATCTGCCGCGTCGCCATCAGGATCGCCTTGGCGCGTTCCACCGTGCGCATCGAGCGCAGATTGTCGTCGAGCTTCTCGATCTTGCTGCGCAGCCGCCGCTCATAGCCATATTGGCTGCGCGCCAGCACGAGGCTCGACAGCACCGCATTCGGCGTGAACGGCCGCGGCAGGATCGCGTTCGGCGTCGCATGACACAGCGCGTCGGCGTGAATGGCCTCCGTCACCGGCAGGATGACGACCAGCGCCGAACGCGCATCGCCGGGAATCCACGGCAAGCGGCGCGCGAGATCCGGCGAATATTCGCAATACACCACGTCGGCATCGGCCGGCACGCTTTCCGGCATCGGCCAGACCTGGCGGACGCGCATCCGGAAGCGCTGCAATTCACGCAGCAACATGCCGATCTGATCATCCACCGGAGCGACCACCACGGCCGACAAGTCGGCAAGCTCCTGCACCATGGTCTTCCGACCGGACATCTCCCGGCTGGCGGACGGCTTGCGCGACATCTCGTTCATTGGACGCTTCCTGTTTGCGTTGCGCGACCATATCCGATCAGGAACGGATCCGCATGCACCGGCTCCTTCGACTGACGGACGACGTCGAACTGGCCATGATGGTTGGCACGCCCGATCCGGGTCCACAAGTCGGTATGGCCCGACATCGGGTTGACGGTGACCGCGCCCTGCGGCGCCTCGAAGCTCGAGCCGAACACCATCGAGCGCAGCACTTCGGTGTCGAGCGTGTTGACCTGCTCCAGCGCTTTGGCAAACAGCCGCAGCTGAAAATACGAGGCCTCGGCGCACATGTTGGTCGAGACGCTGTCGCCGAACCGCTTCTTGAAGCGCTGCACGAACGCCTGGTTGGCGCTGCCCTCGACACCCTGGAAGTAGGAGGCAGCCGTGATGTGCCCCTCGCCGACGTCGAATCCCATTGCCGCGATTTCGGCCTCCGTCGTGGTCAGGCTCGCGATCGGCATCTGCTTCGGATCGAGCCCGACATTGGCGTAGGCCTGGTAGAGGAAGACGGTGCCCTCCCCGACCACGGTGGAGAAGATCACGTCGGGCCGGACACGCTTGATGTCCTGGATGATCGGCAAAAAGTCCTGCCAGCGCGCGTAGACATTGACATAACGCTCGCCGACCACCGAGCCGCCATTGGCCTTGAGCAATTCGCGCATCACGCGGTTGGACTCGCGCGGATAGATGTAATCCGAGCCGACGAAATAGAACCGCGTCCCGAACGTATCCATCAAGTAACGGCAAAGCGCGAGACTGTTCTGGTTCGGCGAGGCCCCGGTGTAGATCACGTTCGGCGACGCCTCGAAGCCCTCGTAGAGCGTCGGATACCAGAGCAGGCCATTCAGTCGTTCGACCACCGGCAGCACCGCCTTGCGGCTCGACGAGGTGTAGCAGCCGAAAATGGTGTTGACCTGATCCTCGATCATCAGCCGCTTGGCGTAATGGCCATAGGCCGACGAATCCGAACCCGGGTCATAGGCGACAGGAACAAGTTCACGTCCGCAGACCCCGCCGGCTTCATTGACCTCCTCGATCGCGAGTTGCGTCCCCTGATACTGGGTCTCCTCGATGACCGACATGAAGCCGGTTCGCGAGAACAGCACCCCGATCCGCCATGGCGCGGACGTCGTTTGGTTAAGGTTCGACATGATCAAGCCCTCGACAGAGCTGGAGGGACGAGAGCGATTATTGTTGTTCTGGCTCTCGACAGGATTGCCGGCCGCGGAGAATTGCACGCCGCCTGCCGTCAGACAAGGACCGAACGATGGGCATTCATGGCGAAATCGGCGGCAGAGGAGGCGCTGGCGGTGGAAGACGATGGCTGCGGCGGTTTCCCGGGAGTAACCGAGACTGTCTTTAGATTAACGCGTGTATTGCGCGGAAACGAGCACAGCTCGCATGGAATGCGCGCGCTTGAGTTGCAAATGACTCTTCAAGCAGCCATCCGGCGCCGTCTGTTCTCAGACATAGTTTTCGAACGCCGCCCGCTCCTCCGGCGTCAGATGCAGGCCATGCTTGGTGCGGCGCTCGAGAAAGTCTGCCGGCCTCGTTGCCCATTCGGTCTCGCGGAGATAGATCGCCTCGCGCTCATAGAAGGCGCCGCCGAAATGACGTCCGAGATCGACGGAGGCGCCGGGCGGCCCCAGCAGCTGGCGCGCACGCGTACCGTAGAGGCGCGCATAATGCTGGATCAGCTTGAGCGGAAGCGCGGGATAGTCGCGCGTCAGTCCGCTGACAAAATCACCAAACGTGCCGCCGACATCGCCACCCGGCAGTGGACGCCTTGCGGTCCAGGCCGAGGCCATCGCCGGAAACCACGGCCCGAGGCGCTGCAACGCCTGCTCCGCCAGGCGGCGATAGGTCGTGATCTTGCCGCCGAAGATCGAGAGCAGCGGCGGCGTGTCCTGCGCGCCGTGCACCTCGAACACATAGTCGCGGGTCACCGCAGAGGGATTATCGGCATTGTCGTCGTAGAGCGGCCGAACGCCCGAGAACGCATGAATGATCTCGTTCGCCTGCGGCGGCGTTCGAAAATAGCGGCGCAACACCTCTAGCAGATAGGTGGTCTCGTCCTCGTCGATCGTGACGTCCTCGGCCCGTCCGTCATAGGGAATGTCTGTGGTGCCGATCAGTGCGAGGTCGTCTTCATAGGGATTGACGAAGATGACGCGCCGATCGCTGTTCTGCAGCAGATAGGCCTGCGGCCCGGTCCAGAATTTCGGCACTACGATGTGGCTGCCCTTGACCAGCCGTACGCTCTGCGCGGAGTTTTGTCCGGCCACGCCCTGCACGACATCCTGAACCCAGGGCCCCGCGGCATTGACCAGAGCGCGCGCCCGCACCATCTGCGTCCGGCCATCTTCACCCTGCAACTCGAGCAACCACACGGCGCCGTCGCGGCGCGCGCGCACCGCCCGGGTACGCGGGAGGATGCTGGCGCCGCGCTGTGCGGCATCGATCAGGTTGAGGATCACGAGCCTCGCATCATCGACCCAGCAGTCCGAATATTCGAAGCCACGGCGGAATTCCGGATGCAGCGGCGCGCCTTCCGGGGCGCGCGCCAAATCGAGGCTGCGGCTTGCGGGCAGTTGCTTGCGGCCGCCGAGATGGTCGTAGAGTAGCAGCCCGGTGCGGAGCAGCCAGGCCGGCCGCTGCTCCGGCGAATGCGGCAGCACGAAGCGCATCGGCCAGATGATGTGCGGCGCGGACGCCAGCAGGACCTCGCGCTCGATCAACGCCTCGCGCACCAGGCGAAACTCGTAATACTCGAGATAGCGCAGGCCGCCATGGATAAGCTTGCCCGAGCGCGACGAGGTGCCCTCGGCAAAGTCGTCCTTCTCGCACAGCAGAACCTTCAGCCCGCGGCCGGCGGCATCGCGGGCGATGCCGGCCCCGTTGATGCCGCCACCGATGACCGCGATATCGACCAGCCCGTGATCACCGCCGGCGGCCGGCGCAGAACCCGTCATCGCCTGCCGCTGCGCCGTTTCTCGGCGCGGCGCGGCGCCGCCTTTGCCGTCGCGCGGGACTTGGCCGGCTTCGGCGTCTGCAGGCCGTAGGTCGAAAACCCCTTCGCCGTCTCGGCGATCTCGTCGTCGGTCAGGATGACGCGCGAGTCGAGCGCCAGCGAGAGATAATACTGGCGTGCGATGGTCTCGAGCTCGACGGCAAGCCACATCGCCTTGTCGAGGTTGGCGCCGAGCGCGATCATGCCGTGATTGGCGAGCAGGCAGCCGTTGCGGCCTTCGAGGGCGGCGATGGCATGGTCGGACAATTCCTTGGTGCCGAAGCGCGCGTAGCCGGCGCAGCGGATATCGGTGCCGCCGAACGCCGCCATCATGTAGTGGCAGGCCGGGATCGGCTTGCGCGCGATCGCAAGCACAGTCGCGTAAGTCGAATGGGTGTGGACGATGGCGCCGACATCGGGCCGGGCCCGCGTGATGTCGAGATGAAAGCGCCATTCGGTCGACGGCTGCAGCGGCCCGTCCCACTCGCCATAGTCGCGTTCCAGCGGCATCGACGCGATCATCTCCGGCTTCATTGAGTCATAGGGCGTCGCAGACGGCGTGATCAGCATCCGGTCCTTGTAGCGGGCGGAGATGTTGCCTGATGTCCCCTGGTTGAGACCCGACGCGTTCATCCATCGGCACTTGGCAATGATCGCCTCGCGCAATTGTCGTTCCTCTCGGGTCATACGGCCTGCCTTTCCTCTTCAGCACGGATTGAGTGGCGGCTCGCCGGCCAGGAAGCGGCGAACCTCTTCGGCCGCCTGCTCGGCGGCGACGGTGACGGTGCGCACGGAGGCGCCGGCGATGTGCGGCGTCAGCGTGACGTTGGGAAGCCGCAACAGCGGCCAGTCGGGCGGCACCGGCTCCACCGCGAACGTATCGAGCATGGCGCCGCCGAGGTGACCGCTCACGAGCGCATCGTGCAGCGCCTCGTAATCGACCAGCGGGCCGCGCGCGGTATTGATCAGGAAGGCCCCTCGCTTGATCCGCGCCAGCTCGTCGCGTCCGATGAAGCGGGTGGTCTCCGGCGTGACCCGCGCGTGCAGCGTGACGACGTCGGCGCGGCCGAGCAATTCGCCGAGCGCGACATGCTCGACACCGTCGTTGCGGTCCTGGGTGCTGATCTGGACATAGGGATCGGCGACGAGAATCTTGCAGCCGAACGCCTTGAGCAGCTTCACCACGCGGCTGCCGATCGCGCCGTAGCCGACGATCCCGACCGTCATCTCACCGAGCTCACGGCCGGTGCGGTCGGCGCGATAGAGATCGCCGCGCCACTCGCCCGCGCGCAATGCCTCGTGGCCGCTGCGGATCAGGCGGGTCTCGGCGAGGATGGCGCCGATGGTGAACTCCGCCACCGCGCTGGCGTTGCGGCCCGGCGTGTTGACCACCAGCACGTTATGATCGCGCGCCGCCTGCATGTCGATGTTGACGGGGCCTCCGCGCGACACCGCGATGAATTTCAGCCTCGGCAGCCGCTCCAGCATCGACCGCGAGATCGGCGCGAGGTGGGTGACCAGCAGTTCGGCATCGCCGATGAAGGCCGCGATCTCGTCCGGCTGTCCCATGAATTCCTTGAGGCCGTCGAGCTTGCTGCCGGCGTAGCCGTGCTCCATCGGCTCGTCCGGCCAGGGTTGCTCGAGCACTCGAATGTCGACGCCGTTGCCGCAGGCCTCGGTGATGTGCTCGGCGAACACCGACGGCAGCATGAAACGGTCGCCGACGATGGCGATGGACTTAGACATGATCGCCTCCGGCACGCAACGCGGCGAGTTGCTTCCAGACCGGCCGCGACGCCAGCCTTGCATCGAGATAGGTCGGGAACATGCGCTCGTAGCGTTCCGCCAGCGCAGCATCGGACTGCTGCGGCGCGCTGAGATGCGGCGCGACCCAGTGCTCGGCGCATGCGGTCATATCCGGATAGACGCCGGTCGCCACCGCCGCGATCATCGCAGCTCCCGCAGCGCCCGCCTCGCCGCGGCTGCAGAGCCGGACATCGCAATTCAGCGCTGCGCCAAGGATGGCACCGAGCGCGCGGCTGCGTGCCGCACCGCCGGTGATGCGCACATCACGCGGCAACGCGCCCATCGCGGCGTAGCAATCACGCGCGGCGAACGCGAGCCCCTCCATCACGCCACGCATCAGATCGCCATAGCGATGGCGCGAGCGCAGCCCGAGAAACTGCGCGCACGCCTCGTGCGAGACGAACGGGCCGCGCTCGCCGGCGTCGGAAATGAACGGGTGGAACAGCACCTCGCCCGGCCTCGCCTGCAGCACCTGGTCGTCGAGCCGGCGGATCAAATCGGCTCGCGCGCGCGTGACGCCCTCGGTCGCCAGCACGTCGAGCGCCAGATCGAGCAGCCAGTCGATGTTCAGCGTCGCCGCCATGTTGGACTGCATCTGGGCGTAATGGCCCGCGACCGGGAACGGCATCGTGTAGCCGGTCGCCTCGGGATTGAGCGTCACCTCATCCGCGCTGCGGACCAGCCGCATATGCATGCCGGTCGACCCGATGATGCTGCAGCCGACGTCCGGTGCCGGGTCGTACAGGCCGGCACCAAGCGCGGTGCAGATCACGTCGACATAGCCGAGACAGACCGGCACGCCCTCGGGCAGTCCGGTCTCCAGCGCCGCTGCCGCCGTCAGCGGATGCGTCGCCACCGCGCCGTCGACCACTTGCGGGAACAACCGCATCAGGTCGGCGATACCGATCAGCCGCGCGGTCTCGGCGTCGAAATTGCGCTCGCGGAAATTGCCGCTGGTGAAGGTCGCTTCCGACGGGTCGGTGGCGCGCTCGCCGGTCAGCAGGAAATAGAGCCAGTCCTTGCAATGAAAGGCGGTGGTCGCGCGCGCGATCGTGTCCGGCACGTGCGCCTGCAGCCAGGCCAGCTGCGGCCCCTGCTGGCAGGCATTGAGCCCGGAGCCGGTGCGGCGATAGAGCGCCGCGTTGCGGTCGCCGGCGCGGACCTCCTCGACCAGGCGACCGGCGCGGGAATCGAGCCACAGCAACGCCGGCGCGACCGGCCGGCCGTCATCATCGATCAACCAGGTGCCGTCGCCCTGCCCGGTCACCGCGATCGCCGCGAGGCGCGCCGACAATTCAGGCACAGCATTCGCGAGGCCGCGGATGACCGCGACGGTATCGCGCCAGGTCCGCGCCATATCCTGCTCGACATGGCCGCCGGACAAGGTGGTGTAGGCATTCGGCAGCGAGACGTCGGCCAACTGCCGGCCGTCCAGCGTGAACGCCACCGCCTTGATCAGCGATGTGCCGGCATCGATGCCGATGATGACGTCACGGGCGGCAGCCATGGTCAGGACACCTCCGCATGGCGGATGCAGACGCCGTCGGGCCCGAAGATATGGAGGTGACGCGGCTCCAGCGCGAACGGCACGATCCCGCCCGGCCGCGCCGCGACACGGCCCGGCGTCACCGCGATCAGCATGCGACCGCCGCAGTCGCCGGCGATATGCGACTGATCGCCGAGCCACTGGTTGGAGATGACCTTGACCCTGACATCGCCGGTCCCGACGGTGATCTTCTGCGGCCGGATCCCGATCCGCACTTGCGGCGTTGCGCTAAGCACCTGCTCCACCGCGCGGTCGAGCCCGGTGCCGCCGATCGTAAAACTCATGTCGGAGCTGACCGACAGGCGGAAGCCGCCGTCCGATCGCGTCACCTCGACGTCGAGCAGGTTCATCGGCGGCTCGCCGATGAAGCTCGCGACGAACAGGTTCGCGGGTCGGCTCTTCAACTCCTTCTCGCTGGCGAATTGCTGCAGCACGCCGCCTTCCATCACCGCGATGCGGTCGGCCAGCGCGCTGGCCTCGGTCTGGTCATGGGTGACGAAGATCGCCGTCATGCCGCGCTCGGCGAGCAGGCTCTTGATTCGGCCGCGCAGCACCGCGCGCAATTGCGGCTCGAGCTGCCCCATCGGCTCATCGAGCAGATAAAGATCGGCATCGCGCACCAGCGCCCGCGCCAGCGACACGCGCTGCTGCTGGCCGCCGGAGATCGCACGCGGGTAGCTGTCGAGGATGTCCTCGATCTCGACCAGGCGTGCGATCGCGTCGACGCGGCGCGTGACCTCGCCGCGCGGCAGCTGCGCGGATTTCAGCGCGAACGCAATGTTCTCGCGAACCGTGAGCGGCGGATAGAGCGAGTAGCCCTCGAAAGCCATCGCGACCTTGCGACGCGCCGGCGGCAATTCGTGGATGCGCCGACCGCCCAGCGCGATCGATCCGGCCGAGACGTCCTCGAATCCCGCGATCATCCGCAGCGTCGAGGTCTTGCCGCAGCCGGACGAGCCCAGCAGCGCGACGATCTCGCCCTTCTCGACCATCATGTCGAGCGCGCGCACCGCATGCACCGGCGGCTTGCCGCGGCTGCGATAGACCTTGTCGATGCCTCGAAGCTCAAGCATGTCCATGGTCATCCGCTCCTACGCCGCCTTGAGCCGATGTGACGGCCCGATCCGCAGGCCGGTCGCGCGATCGAACAGCATCGCGGCCTCCGGCGCGAAGCGGACGAACACCGCGTCGTCCGCCGCGCCGAGCGGCGCATCCGGCGGCAGTGCCGCCAGCCACTCCGTTCCGTCGGAAAGGCGGAGCAGCAGCACCGCCTTCTCGTGCATCGGCGTGATGGCGAGAATGCGCGCCGGGATGGCGTCCTCGCCGGAGACGGACGAAATCGCGAGGTCTTCCGGCCGAACGCCGAGCCAGCACGGACCCGGTGCCGCGCCATCGCCCGCTCCAAGCCGCATCTTGGCGCCCGCAATCACCGCCGAGAGCGCGCCATGCTCGGCAACCGGCGTGACCTCGGCCAGGTTGATGGTGGGATCGCCGAACAGCCGCGCGACCGCGACCGATGCCGGCTGCGCATAGATGTCCGCAGGGGTCGCGACCTGGGCGAGCCGGCCGTCGATCAGCACCGCAATGCGGTCCGCGATCGCCATCGCCTCGCGATAGTCCTGCGTCACATAGAGCACGGCGGCGGCGCCGCGGCGCAGCAGGTTCGGCAGTTCGAGCCGCATCTCGTAGCGCAGCTTGGCGTCGACATTGCGCAGCGGATCGTCCAGCAGCAGCACGTCCGGATTGCCGACCAGCGCGCGCGCCAACGCGGTGCGCTGCTTCTGTCCGTTCGACAATTCGCGCGGCGCGTGGCCGAGCACGTGCTCGATCTTGAGCAGCCTGCTGATCGCGGCGACGCGGCCGGCGACGTCGCTGCCGCCCTTGGCGCGCAGGCCGCTCGCGATGTTGTCGCGGGCAGTCATGTGCGGGAACAGGGCAAAATTCTGGAACGCCATGCCGATGCCGCGCCGCTCCGGCGGGGCACCGATGACCGAACGGCCGCCGACCAGGATGTCGCCGTCGTCGGGCTCGAACATGCCCGCGATCATCCGCAGCAGCACGGTCTTGCCGCTGCCCGACGGCCCGAACACGGCGACGATCTCGCCGGGCTCGACCGCCAGCGACAATCCGTCGGCGGGCCGCGCCGCGCCGAATGTCTTGCTCACCGATTTGATCTCGAGACGCGCCATTGGATCAGCCCTTCACCGCGCCGAGCGAGAGACCCTCGACCAGATAGCGTTGCGCATAGAGCGCGAGCAGCAAGGTCGGCGTCACCGACAACACGATCGCCGCCGCGATCTGGCCATACTGGATACCGGACGCCGTGACGAAGGCGAGCGCGCCCACCGTCACCGGCTGCTTGTCGGCCGACGCCAGAATCAGGGCGAACACGAAGTTGTTCCAGCAGAAGATGAACGACAGCAGCCCCGCCGCGGCGATGCCCGGCCCGGCCAGCGGCACCGCGATGTGCGTGAAGGCCTCGCGCCAGGAATGCCCGGCCAGCCGGTAGGCGTGCTCGATGTCGGGACTGATGTCCTCGAAATAACCGCGCACGATCCACAGGATCAGCGGCAGCGCGATCAACTGATAGACCCAGACGATGCCGAAGTAAGTGTCGTTGAGACCGAGCTCCTGGTAGTAGAGCGACAGCGGCAGCAGCACGAGCAGCGGCGGCGCGAAGCGGAACGACAGCAGCGTGAACGCGATGGTTTCGCCAAGCTTGAACTTGAAGCGGGCGAAGGCATAGGCCGCCGGCACGCCGAGCAGCAGCGCCAGCAACACCGCCGCACTCGACAGCACGACGCTGTTGAACAGATTGCGCATGAAGGAGATCTGCAGATTGCCGGCCGCGGTGCGCAGCTGGCCGGAGATCAGCGCCTCGTAATTCGAAAGCGTCGGCTCGAACAGGATGCGCGGCGGGATCCGCAGGATCTGCTCATTGGTCTGGAACGACATCAGGAAGATCCAGACGATCGGAAACATGAAGAAGAGCAGGATCAGCGTGAGCGCTGCGCCCCGGAAGATGCGGCCGGCAAGGCTGGAATGTTCCATCGCGGTCCTCTCCGTCAGGCGTGGCCGTGCGCGCGGGCGCGCAAGCGGAGCCAGTTCTTGATGAAGATGTTCGACAGGATGTTGGTGATCAGCCAGAGGATCATCAACAGCGCCGCCGACCTGCCAACATTGGTGTATTGGAAGAACTCCAGATAGGCCTGCACCTGGAACACCATCAGCCGGTCGCCTGGCCCGCCCTGCGTCATCGCGTAGATGATGTCGAACTGCTGGATCGAATCGAGCAGGCGGAACAGCGAGGCGGTGATGATGTAGGGCGCCAGCATCGGCAGCGTGATGCGGAAAAACACGAAGCTCGCCGGCACGCCGTCGAGCGCCGCCGCCTCGAACGGCTGGCGCGGCAGCGAGCGCAGGCCCGCGAGCAGCAGGATCATGATGAACGGCGTGTAGACCCAGACGTCGACCAGCACCACCGTGAACAGCGCGCTCGACGGATCGGACGCCCATTTGAAGTCGGTGACGCCGAACAGGCTGACCAGATAGGACAGGATGCCGAAGCTCGGATTGGTCATCAGCTTCCACATCAGCGCCGCGATCGCCGGCGCCGTCATCAGCGGCAGCAGCAGCGCGATCGAGACCGCGTTGTGAAAGCGGGTCGGCCGGCGCAGCAGCAGCGCGATGCCGAGCCCGAGCAAGAGCTCGAGCACGACCGTCAGCGCGGTATAGGTGATCGAGATCCGGAACGTGTTCCAGAACGCCGGATCCGACAGGAAGTCGATGTAGTTGCCGGCGCCGATGAAGCCGCGCAGATAAGGCAGGTTCAGCCGGTAACGCTGCAGCGAATAGACCGCCGCGGTCACGAACGGCACCAGGATCGCGACGCAAACCAGCAGCGCCGGCAGGCTCAGCAGATAGGGCAGCAGGCGGATGCGCGGCCTTGGCTTGGCCGGGGTCGCCGGCGCGTTCGTCTGGAGAAGTTGGACCATGCTCATGATGATAAGAGATCGCGTTCGGCTGGCAAATGCCGCCGGCTCGGACCGGGGCTAGGGAATCCGAGCCGGCGGATGAGCGTGGTGCGGAGGAGGATCAGGGGCACCACGCGAGTTCGCCCGGCTCAGCCGAGGCCGGCCTGCTTGAGCTGGCGGTTGATGCTGTCGGCGAGCTTGTCCAGCCCCTCGTCGACGCTGACCTCCTTGGCCACCATCTTCTGCAGCGAAGCGGCCCACTCGGTCGTCAGGTCGAAGAACAGCGGCTGCGCCGTGAAATAGATCTTGGCGCCGGGCGACGACATGTCGTGCTGCTCGAGATAGCCGGGATAGGACTTTGCGATGCGGTCACGGAACTCGTTGTCCTTCCACACCGATGCGCGCACCGGGTTGACGAAGTCCATCTTGCGCGCGCCGAACAGATCGTGCTCGACGGAAGCCGCCCACTGCATGAACAGCCACGCCGCGTCCTTCTGCTTGGAGAAGCTCGACAGTGCGAGCGACCAGATCCAGACGTTCGGCGTCGGCGCCTTGGCGGCCGGGTTGGCGGCGAACGGCGCGTAGCCGAGATGCCCCCGCTCCTTGTTCTCGCCGCCGTTCATGAAGTAGCCGAGAATGTCGGCGTCGAAGATCATGCCGGACGCGCCGGCGCCGAGATCGGTGCCGACCTGGTACCAGGTGTAGGTCGACCAATTCTTCGGGCCCGAGGTCTGGATCATCTTGACCCACTTGTCGTGGAAGTCCTTCGACGCCTTGGTGTTCATCGCGGCCTTCAGCTTGCCGCCTTCCATCACAAAATCCTTCTGGCCGAAGTTGGAATAGGCCGACAGGAAGCCGGGATGGATGGTCGCCCAGGAGCGCGAGCCGCGCACGCCGACGCCGTAGGGACCGCCGGCGTCCTTGGTGATCTTGGCCGCGACCTCGAGCATCTCGTCGAGGTTCTTCGGCGGCTTGACGCCGACCTTGTCGAAGACGTTGCGGTTGTAGGTGATGTTGTTGAGCTCGTAGCCCCAGGGAATGCACCACTGCTTGGCCTTGCCCGAGCCGAGCTCGGAGCCGGCGACGCCGTCCCATGCCGTCGAGGCGCGCAGGCCGGGCAGCACGTCGTCCCAGGCAAAGGCCGGGTTGGTCTTGGCGGGATCCTTGATGTAGGTGTTGAGGTCCTCGATCCAGCCCGCCGGACCGTAGGTCCAGGTCATGTAGGCGCCGGTCATGAAGGCGTCGTACTGGTCCGACTTCGACGACAGCGCCGCCGTCACCTTGTCGAAATAGACGTCCTCCGGGAAGATGTCGTAGCTGACGTTCATGCCGGTCAGCGTCTTGAACGCCTCGATGTCTCCGATCATGGCGTCGACATAGGGGTGCTTGTTCAAGAGCAGCTTGACCGTCTTGCCGCTCTGGGCTTTCCAGTTGAAATCCGCGGCCATCGTCCTCGACATCGACGAGGCAAAGGCGGCGTTCGCGGCAATGCCCGCGATGCCGAGCCTGGCGGCGCCGTCGAGGAGCTCGCGGCGGCTGATGCGTTTGGCGGCGTAGGAGTCGAACAGATTCTTCTCGCGATCGAACATGTATTTCCTCTCCTTGTTGACGCTCTTTATGTGTCCTTCCGGGTCTTGCTTCTTGATTTGCCGGATGTGGTCTCCGGCTTGGAGATGGCGAGTGCCTTTGCGGTCACCTCGTCGATGATCAGGCCGTGCAGGATGCCGCTGCGCAGCACGCCGCGCAGCGCGGTGACCTTGGCCGGTCCGCCGGCGATGGCGACGATGCGGTGCTTGCGCAGATCTGCCGCGCTCATCGAGGTCGCGCGGGCCGAGAGGTCGGTGTCCAGCACGGTTCCGTCGGCGCTGAAGAAATGCCCGAGCAGATCGGCGCAGGCGCCGACCCGCTTCAGCTCGGCGACCTCGTCGGGCCTGATCATGCCGCTCGACACCAGAAAGCCGTCGCGGCTGACCTGGCCGATGCCGACGAACAGCAGCGAGGCCTTGCGCGCCAGCGCGAACACGTCGGCGATGCCGTATTGCTGCATCAGCACGGCGCGGTCGGCGACCGAATTGGCGAACACCGGCACCGGCAACAGATAGGCTTCCGCGCCGGTGCGCTCGGACAGCCGGTGAATCACGTCGAACGGATTGGCGGCGAATTTCCGCGTCAGCCCGCCGAGCAGCGAGACGAACTGCACGTCGCGCGCCGGCGTCTGCGGCAGCTGCTCGACCACCGCGGCGAGCGTGCGGCCGTGGCCGACGCCGATCACCGTGTCGTCGCCGCGCTCGAGGATCTGGCGCAGGAAGCTCGCGCCCTCCAGCGCCAGCGCCTTCAGCGGAAGCTCGCCCTCGCCGAGATCGGGCGCGACGCGGCAGAACGACAGCCGGAAGCGCTGCGCCAGCTCGTTCTCCAGCGCGACGCATTCGGCGACCGGGCCTTCGACGAACACGCGGATCATGCCCTCGCGGCTGGCGCGCGCGATCAGGCGGTGCGCCTTGGTGCTCTGGATGTTGAGCCGGTCGGCGACTTCCGACTGCGTCAACCCGGCCGCGAAATACAGCCACGCCGCGCGCGTCGCGAGCGATGCTTCGCCGTCGATCAACGGCAGCCGGTCGGAAGGTGCGGCCATGTCCGGAAAAGTCCGCTTGCAAATTTCTTCACGCCTTGCAAAAAATTGCAGAGGCCGGACGGGGCGTCAATCCCCAAAACGTGCTGCAGCGCAACCGACGCTTTGCCGGGGCGCGGCACAAAATCACGGTGGACTCGCATGGGAGGCTTGTTTCTCGGCATCGACGTTGGAACCGGAGGCGTCCGCGCCTGCGCCATCGATGCGCAGGCCGGAATCCGCGGCTTCGCGTCGGCCGCGCTGCCCGCACCGCGGGTCGACGGCAACGCGATCGATCAGACGCCGCAGCTCTGGTGGCAGGCGACGGTCACTGCGATCATCAAGCTCGGCGAGGCGGTCGATCTCGGCGGCGTCACGCGCGCCGTCGTCGACGGCACATCCGGCACGTTGCTGCTGGTCGATGCGGCCGGCCGGCCCTGCTCGCCGGGCCTGATGTACAACGATGCGCGCGCCAGCCATGAGGCGACACGCGTGGCCGCGGTGGCGCCGTTGGAAAGCGGCGCGCACGGCGCGAGCAGCGCGCTCGCCAAGCTGCTTTATCTGCAAACCCACGGCTACATCGGAGACGCGCGTCACGCGATGCACCAGGCGGACTGGATCGCCGGCCGCCTCACCGGCCATTATGGCGTCAGCGACGAGAACAATGCGCTGAAGCTCGGCTACGACCCGGTCGCACGCCAATGGCCGCGCTGGCTTGATCGGCTCGGCGTGCGAACCGATCTGCTCCCGAAGGTGCTGGTCCCGGGAACGCCGTTCGCGGAGATCGATCCGGCGATCGCGCGGGCGCTCGGACTGCCGCCTGCGGTGCAGGTCGCGGCCGGCACCACCGACGGCGTTGCGGCGTTCATCGCGACGCGAGCGAACCAGCCCGGCGATGCCGTCACCTCGCTCGGCACCACGCTGGTGGTGAAGCAGCTTGCCACGCAGCCGATCTTCGCCGCCGATCAGGGCGTCTATTCGCACCGGCTCGGCGAGCGCTGGCTGGCCGGCGGCGCATCCAATTCCGGCGGCGCCGCGCTGTTGATGCATTTCAGCGCCGACGACATGGCGCGGCTGACGCCGCAGGTGAAGCCGGAGGAGCCGACCGGGCTCGACTATTATCCGCTGCCAAAACCCGGCGAGCGCTTTCCGATTGCCGATCCGGGACTCACCGCGCGGATCACGCCGCGCCCGGCGGAAGATCACCGCTTCTTCCAGGGCCTTCTCGAGGGCATCGCCGCGGTCGAAGCCCTCGCCTACCGGCAGCTGGCGCGGCTCGGCGCGCCGCGCCTGCGCCGCGTCATCGGGATCGGCGGCGGCGCGAAGAATGATGCGTGGACCCGGATCAGGCACCGCATTCTCGGCGTTCCCGTCTCGGTCGCCGAGCAGACCGAGGCAAGCTACGGCGCGGCGCTGCTCGCGTTGAACGGCGGTCCACCGTGAAGGCCAATGCTTCCGCAATCTCCGGCCTTGGCGCCATCGCCGACCGGTTCGATCACGTGCTGCTCGATCAATGGGGCACGCTGCACGAGGGCATGGCGGTGTTCCCTGCCGCGCTGGACTGCGTGGCGAGGCTGCGCGAGGCCGGCAAGCGCATCCTGATCCTCTCCAACTCCGGCAAGCGCGCGAGCAGCAATCAGCGCCGGCTCGCGGCGCTCGGCCTTGCACCGGAGGCGTATGACGGCGTGCTGTCCTCGGGCGAAGTCACGTGGCGCGGCCTGCATTCGCGCGGGCAGGCGCCGTTCGCAGGTCTCGGAACGGCCTGCTTCCTGATCTCGCGCGACGGCGACCACTCGATTGTCGACGGCACCGACCTCGCGGTGGTGTCTAACATGCGCGACGCCGATTTCATCCTGCTCGGCGGGCTCGACGATGACGCCGCCGAGCCCGAACATTGGCGCGAACGGCTGACGTTAGCGGCTTCGCGCCGCCTGCCGATGCTGTGCGCCAATCCGGATCTCGTGATGTTCGGCGTCGCCGGCCTGATCCCGGCGCCCGGCGCCCTCGCCGCGTTCTACCAATCGCTCGGCGGCACCGTGTTCTTCGTCGGCAAGCCGTATCCGCCGATGTTTGCGGCCGCGCTCGCGCAATTGGGCCATCCAGCCGCACAGCGGATCCTCGTCGTCGGCGACTCCCTCGATCACGACATCGCCGGAGGACGCGCCGCGGGCATGCTGACCCTGCTGATCGGCTCCGGCGCCCACCGCGCGACGCTGGCCCATGCGCGCGACCTGCCGCAGGCGATCAGGACCGCAGCCGGCACCGCGGCGCGGATGCCGCACTGGACCATGGACCATTTGACCTGGTGAGCGCGAATGCAACAGCCCAAGATCCTCGATGAACTTCGCCGCATGTCGGCACGCGTCGGCAGGAACATTTTGCTGGTGCAGGGCGCGGGCGGCAATTCGTCCATCAAGCATGGCGACGTGCTGTGGGTGAAGGCGTCGGGCACCTGGCTGGCCGATGCCGAAGACAAGGATATCTTTGTCCCGGTCGCGCTATCCGCAGCGCGCGCGGCGCTCGCGCAAGGCGACGAGCGGGTGCCGCTCGCACCGCACGCCACGACGACATTGCGGCCCTCGATCGAGACCTCGCTGCACGCCTTGATGCCGCATCCCGTCGTGTTGCACGTCCATTCGGTCAACACCATCGCGTGGGCGGTGCGATCAGACGCGCGCGATGAGTTTGCCGAGCGCCTGCACGGACTGGCCTGGCGCTATCTCGACTATCATCATCCCGGATTGCCGCTGGCGCGCGCGGTCGGCGAGATCATCGCGCAGGACACGGTCGATGTCCTGATCCTGGGCAATCACGGCCTCGTGGTCGGCGCAGCCGACGCGGACGCCGCGGAAGCGCTGGTCCACGACGTCGAAAGCCGCCTCGCACTGCCGCCGCGCGAGATGCGGCCGGCGGATCACGAGGCGCTCGACCGACTATGCACAGCGACCGACTATCAGTTGCCGGCAGATCCGCTGTGTCACGGCATCGCCACCGACCGCGCCAGTTGCGCGATCGCGACGCGCGGCTCGCTCTATCCGGACCATGTGGTGTTTCTCGGTCCCGCCATGCCGCTGGTGGGGCGAGGCGACGGTCTCGCGGCCATGCTATCGCGCGCGCGCGCCAATCAAGTTCCCCTGCCCGTTGCGATCCTCGTGGCTGATATCGGTGCCGTCATTCGCAAGGATGCCAGCCCCGGGGCGCAGGCCATGTTGAGTTGCCTCGCGCTTGTCACCGGTCGTGTGCCGTCGACTGCCGCGGTCAGATATCTGTCGGCAGAGAATGAGCAAGCGTTGTTGAATTGGGACGCCGAACACTATCGGCGGCAGTTGAGCGGCAGTCGCTGACGTCATCGCAGCCCGTCCAGATCATTCCGAGTCCGGCGGCGCGACCCAAACATCGCTCTGCTGAATCCGGCGGATCAGCGCCTGCGGATCGAATTTGCGCAGGCCCGCAGCAAGTTCGAACGCTTGCGCCGCCTGCGGCTCGTCGCGGATGTGATCGGCGGCGATCACCGTCCCGTCCGCGGTCTTGACCTGCAGGGGAAATCCGCGCGCGCGGTCGACCCAGCCGACGAAACCGAAGCCGGACGCATCGCTGACGCGATAGACATCGGTCCGACGCCCCGCGATGGTCTCCTCCCCGTCGCGCTCGCAATGCCAAATTGCCGAATCGTTCGGCGCCGCGAGTTGCGCCATCGCCTGCCATTGCCGGCACGGCTGATCGGGGTCGACCGGCACGAACATCCGGGTGAGCTGGCTCGATTGCCTCGCGTCCATGAAGACGCGCGCTGCGGGGCGGACGAAAAGCGCCGCGGGCTTGGCCGAATCGATCAGGAAAAATCCATCCGGAAAGGCCGCCGCTTCGATCCGCGCCTTCTGCTCCGAGACACGCAGGGTGCCCACCGCGGTCGTCGTTCCGTCCTTCCTCGCCACGAGATCGGCAGAAAACTGCTGCGCCTCGGCCGATATCGCCGTGGCCGCCGGCTGGACCGCGGCAAGCAGGCATGCTGCGACGATCCTGATGCCCGGCGATATTCTCTCGTTGCGTTTCATCGCAAATCCTCAATCGATACAGGCAGACACGACGGCGCCGACCGAACCATCGGTTCGATCGGCGCCGGCCTTGGATGAGATCAGGTCCTCGACGAGGATCCGATCACTCGGTGTAGGACAGCGTGACCGGCTTGCTGAAGTCGAACGCGTCGAACAGGTCAGAGAGCGCCGGGCTGTTGGTCGGAACGTACTCGTTGTTCTTCGAGTAGGTCGGGTTCGGCAGGTTGTCGCGGCTGCGGTTCGTCAGCGGCTCGAGACCCCAGTTGCGTTCGATGAACTTCAGCAGCGACACGTGGTCGGCGTAATTGTGGTTGACCTTGCCGCCCGTCGAATAGGGCGAGAGGATCAGGGTCGGAATCCGCGGTCCGTCGCCGAAAAAGTCGATGGACTGCTGGTAGCCGGAGTCCCAGTAGCCGCCGGCCTCGTCCCAGGTGATGAACACCGCGGTCTCGGCCTTCAGCTCCGGATTGTTGTCCAGCGCGTTGAGCACGTTGAGGACGTAGGCTTCGAACAGATCGACCTTCGAGCTCTGCGGATGACCGTCGAGCAGGCCGTCCGGCTTGCCGAACGATACCGCAGGCAGCGTGTTGCCCTGGATCGCCGTGATCAGATCGGCCGTGTCCTTCATGTGCGCCTGACGCACGGCCGGGTTGGCCATGATCGAGGTCGCATACTGGAACGGATTGCAGATCTGGCAGTAGGCAACACCGAGCGCGTGGGCCGGATCGGCCAACGCCGCGGCGTTGAGGTCAGGCTTCGCCGCGTTGGCGGCAACCGCGGCGTTCGAAAGCGCCACGGCGTCGTTGAACGCACCGCCATAGAACGCCCAGGAGATGTTCTTCTCCATCAGCGCATCGCCGATCGTGCGGACCGACGACGGCGGGACGTTGTTGCCGCCCGACAGCGCGCCGTTCGGCAGGTAGCCCGGGTTGACGTTGTTGAGCATGTAGTAGTGGTTGGGCTTGCAGTTCGGCTCGGCCGCGTACGGCAGATTGTTGAGATAGGTCACGATCGGCTTGACGCCGGGGTGGGACACGTCAGAGCAATCGCTCCAATTGCCGTCGACGGTGTAGCGGTTGACCGTGCCCGCCACCGGGTTCGGGTTGGCGATCAGGTTGGCCGGCGGCGTCACCGCGTTGCCCTTGCCGTCGCTCCAGAACGCCGCATCGCCGGTGCCGAGCATGAAGTGGTTCGCACCGGTGCCGCCATGGAACGACTGGTGGAAGTTGTCGCTCAGGGTGAAGCGGTCCGCCAGCATCTTCAGGACCGGAGCCTGACCCTGCTGGGCGTTGTAGAAGCCCATCGAGTTGGCCATGCTCTTGTTGGTCGCCGAATAGGTCGCCATCACGAACGGGAACAGGTCGTTCAGGCAGCCCGAATTGTTCTTCTTGGTGGCGCTGGCGGCGCTGCAGTCTTCCTGCTGCCAGTCCTGATAGAAGCGGTGCGTCGAGTCGCCGGTGTAGTCGTCGTCGCTGATCTGGTCGCCCTGCAGCGGGAACGGTCCGTTCAGATTGCCGGCGCCGGGAACGCGGGTGTCGAGCACGTTGCTCGCCAGGCCGCTGAAGCCGGTGGTGAGGATATCGAGATCGGCCGAATCCATGTCCTTCTCGACGCTGGCCTCTGCGATGGTCTTGAACGGCGGAGAGGTATCGCTCTGCGCGCTCGGCGTGCCCGCGGTGTTCGGCTGCGGCATCTTGTTGGTCGCATTGTAGGGCGACTTCGCGATCTCCGGCGCGCCGATGTAGAACGACTGCTGGCCCGCGACCGAGAACTGCTGCGCCTGCGCGAAGTTCGGACCCGGCGTTCCGTCCTCGTTGACGATGCCCTTGGACAACAGGTTGGAGATGGTCTGTCCCTTGCCCTTCGGCTTGTAGATACCGAAGGTGTGATCCAGGCCGCGGTTTTCGCCGATCAGGATGATGACGTGCTTGATCGGGGACGCGGTCTTCACCTTGTCGCCGTGATCGTTGTCGCCGTGATGCTCGTTCTTGGCGCGATCGCCATCGTTGTGAGCATTGTGATTGTGATGCGAACGCTTGTCCCAATCGCTGCGGCCACCGGGATAGTGAGCGGCGTAGGCAGCGGTTGCGATGAGTACCGTTGATGCGACGCAGAGGGCGGTAGTGGCCCGCCAGTGCTTTTTGTAATTGAACGTCATTGTCGACCTCAGGGTGTTTGCGGTTAGCAAGACACTGCTTAGTGCGACAAAATGACGCATGCATTTCACTTCCGTGAAACCGCAAAAGAAGTTTCGAAACGTTCAAAGATCTTCTGCGCGGACATCCGCAGCGCATGACTGCATCTCTGCGATTCCAACGATTCAATTGGTGATCGAAAATTCTTCAGGCGGTCTACGTCGCAACGAAGAACCGCTAATGCGCTTCAACGTAGCTTAATCAATGCAAAACGTGCTTCGACTGCATCACCTGGCGAAGCGCGGCGTAGTGCCGATCATGCACGTCCTGATTGAACAGCGACCATGGCTCGGCGCTGGCCAGCACCGCGGGAACCGCGGCCGCCATCAGATAGCGGTAATTCCTGAACTCGGCCGCAGCGTCGGCAGTGCGTCCGGCTGCGACGGCCATCTCGATCCGCCGCAGCGTGAGAACGAGTTCCTTGAGGCTGTTGCGCGCAAGCACGCGCTGCTGCTCGCCACCGGATACGCTGGTGTTCTTGCGATCGGGATATTGCTCGGTCAATTCGCGCAGCTCGCGGCCGATCGTATCGACCGCCAGCGCAACGATGTCCTTGTCGCCGGACGGAATCGCCGTCGCTAGCACCGTGGAGAAGTCGTTGATCTCCTTCAGTGTCGCGCCGGCGCCGTCGCGCTCATAGGGCTGCATGCCGTCACCCACGGCGGTGAGGTAAGCGACCAGATCGCCCTTGTCCTGCGCCGAGAGGCCGAGTTGGAAGGTGCGGTCGAAATAATCGACGACCTGGCCAAAGTCGTCGAAGCGGCCGTCGTGGAAATACGGCGCGTTGAAATCGGCACTGCGCAAGGTCGGCGTCTTGAACAGGCCGCCGCTACCGACGTCATGCTGCTGATGATCGACGAAGCCGGATGACGGAACATGGCAGCCCGCGCAGCTCAGCGCAGGATCGTGCGGAAACGGCTTTGCGAACAACGCCTCGCCGCGGCGTTCCGATTCGCTGACCTTGCCGGCCAGCCGCCCGGCGGGACCAAGGCTCGGATTGGGCAGGAAGTCGATGTCCTGAATATAGGCCACGATCGCATCGAGCGTCGCCGGCGACGGCTCGGGCCCGGCGAACTCGTTGGTGATGACGTTGTGGACGAAATCGCGCAGCGAGGCGAACCGGCCATCGGCGCCGTAGGGCGCAAGATACTTGGCACCGCGCAGGCTCGGAATCCGCACCGGATCGAGCACCAGATTGTTGGCCTTCGGATTGAACAGCGGGCCTGACGTGTCGAACGTGCCGGGCCGGCTCGACATCTTCGGCATGAAGAATTTTGGATTGTTGGCGCCGTTGACGTGGCAGGTGCCGCAGCTGACGCCGGCCTGCCGCGCCACCTCACCGAGCAGCCCCGGTGAATTGAAGGCGAGATCGCCGAGATTGACGAGATATGACTTGCTGCCGGCGCGCTCGGACTGAAACACCTCGCGCGGCTTATCCAGGGCGTCTTCATTCAGCTCGGTGGTCGCGGGCAACACAGTCTTGTTCCCATCGACCGGAAACGCCACCGCGCGCTCCAGCGCGACAAGCGCGATCAGGCCCGAGAGCAGCGCGGCCAACCCCAACCGAAGCATTTTCATCTGACCTGCGCCTCCAGGGTCGGCCGCTGCAGCCCGAGCTTTGCCGACGCGCTCTGCAGTGCGACGACCAGCTCCTCGCTGGTCTGGCGCAGATCGGCAATGTTGACATGCGGCAGATCTGATGTGGCGACAATCGCCTTGAGCTGCCCGATTCTGTCAGTCACCATCTCGTCGAGCTTGCCGTCCACCGTGTTCAGCGCGCCCGCGAAAATCGTGTGGTAGGCGAAATCGATGCCGGCGATATTGTTGCGCATGTCGTCGAGCGAGGTGCCGCTGATGCGCGACTCGCCGCCGTCCGCCTTGCTCTCTCCGACCTCGTAGGCAAGCCGCACCGTGCCGTCGAGCAGCCCCTGCGGCGTGAGCTTGATATCCCCAAGCTTGCCGCGCAGATCATTCAGATGCTCGACCAGCGCCGCGGCGTCGGCGCGGACGTCGGTGTTTCCTGCGCCGAACAATTTCGCCTCGATCGCGTGGAACCCGCTGTCCGCGTTGGGCCAGGCATCGATCTCTGCGTCGAGCTCGGGGACGAATCCTGCGGTGAACACTTCCGAGCGCTCCCAGCCGGCACGTGCCGAAAGCCAGGCCTTCTTGGCGCCGGCAAGATCGGCGGCATCAGCACGCTCGCGCAGCGCACGTGCGCCCGCCAGCGCGCTTCCGATTCCCTCGATCAAGTACGGCCGATAGCGTTCGGCGCCCTCCTCCAGCGCGCCGGCGTTCGCCGCGCGCGCGCCAGCCAACGCTGCCAGCAAAGCAAGGCACGTCGCCAACAGCATCTTGTGCATTGTCAACCCACTCATCCGCCACGATGGCTCGTGGCACGCAGCGAGGCGAACTATTGTCGGTGTCCTATGCGGATTTGTGACAGGCGCGCTGCTTTGTCGCATCTTTTCTGTCTCAACGTTGTCATCGACGATCACATTCGCGCAAGCGCGTCACGCGTATCGCGGGCCGATTGAAAAATCAGCTGTTCAACACGAGCAAGTTGTTGCAACAACCGTTGCGCCCACCTCTCTCGTCCCGCCACGATGCATATCGACAGCGAAGCTGCTTATCTCATTGGATTCTACGGCACGCTATGCGTGCTCTGTGCTGCCGTCGCACTGATCGATCTTCGCCATGGCATTATTCCCGATTGGCTCAATCTTGCGATCGCCGTGCTCGGCCTCGTCAACGTCGTCGTCACGGAAGACGCAAGCGCCGCCTTCACGGCAATGGCGATGGCCGGCCTCGTCGGCTTGCTGTTCTGGCTATTCCAGCGTCTTTACTTCAGGTTGCGCCATGTCGAGGGTCTCGGACTTGGCGACGTCAAGTTTCTCGCCGCCGCCACGATCTGGGTCGGCCTTGCCGGAGTTCCAACGTTGCTGCTTGTTGCTGCACTCGCGGCGCTTGGCGTCGCCGGCGCGCTGCACCTCGCGGGACACGAGATGCAGCGTCAGACCTCGATCCCGTTCGGACCCTTCCTCGCGCTCGGGCTCTTGCTGACGCCGGCATTGCAGCGCTGGCTCGGCCTGAGCTGACCCGAACTTCTTTGACCGGTAGCGGGACTCCAGCAAGTAGCCCACATGAGCGAAGAGATGTGCGGGACAGCCTGAAACCCGCATGTCGCTTCGCTCATGCGGGCTACGCTTGCTCATCGCCTGCCCGAGGTGGCACCTGCTACTTGCGGCCGCGGCAAATCGTAAGCCTGCCCTTCAGCTTGTCATCGTCCCCGGGATCGACCGATTGCGGCCTGATACGATCTGCTTCTTGACTAGTGGGCGGCTTTGCCCGGCGCGACCTGACGGGTCGCGTCGTACCGCTTGACGCCTCATCGTCGTCGACGGTGCCGACGCTATAGCCATCATAATCGGCGGCCGGCTTGGCCGATGGCGGCGGAACGTCATCGGTCGCCCGTGACGAACCAACATTGCTCTTGGCCGATGGCGCGGGACTTACGGCAGCCGCCCGCGGCGGCGGCGCGCTGGTTGCCGTCGTCGGCGGCGGAACGCTGTCGGTCGTGGCCGGAGACGCCGCGCCCTCATTCAACGGAGCCGGCGGCGCAAGCGAAAGCGGCGCGGACCGCGACGTCTGAGATCTCGCGCTGTCGTGTGACCAAACTCCCGCCGCCAATAAACCAAGGGCAAACAGTGCTGCGTTTTTCATTGCCGTCCTGCAAATCACTTGAACAAAAACTTGATCGCGCGGTTCCCGTAGCCGCGCTTCGGCGAAAATTTCCAAATCTGACATGGCGGTCAAAATTGACGGAAGTGGGGTGTCGGCAAGTAGCCCTCGTCTTCAACCTGGCGAAGGTCAATCGGCACCTTCTGCTTCCAGAACGTCCCCTTGCCTCCAGCCGCCGTCGGATCGTCGAGCTGCGCGGTACCGGCCAGGCGATAGGCCGTGATGCCGGTGAAACAGCTTTGAAAATGCCGCCGCTGTCTCGTAACCGACCCGGCTCGCAATTCGTGCGATCGGCTCGTCGCTGGTTTCGAGCAGGAACGCCGCTTCCGCCATCCGGCGTTCGATGACATAGCGATGCATGGACTGGCCGACGAGCCTGGTGAAGCGGGCCGAAAATGCCGAGCGGCCGAGCCCCACGCGTTGGCCGAGGTCGCTCAGGGCCCAAGGCCGCTCCGGGTTTTCGTGGATCAGCTTGAGCGCGGGGCCGATATGCGGGTCCGATATCGCCCCGAGCCACCCGCCTTCTCCGGGCTTGAGAGATGCGATCCAGCTTCGGAGCGCTTCGACAAAGAGCACTTCCGTCAGCCGTGAAAGCGCGACGCGTTGGCCGGGACGCTCGAGTGCGGACTCGCTGACCATGCGGCGCAGGATCGCTTCCAGCCACCCACCGTCCGCCGTTGGCTTCAGCAGCAGCATGGGCGGAAGCAGCTCCAGCACACTACCGAACAGCGGCCGTGAGACGGTGAAATTGCCGCAGATCATGGTCGAGAGCGGCTTTGCGCGGCCGCCGTGACGAAGAACGCCAAGGCGCGGTGACGATCGATCGATATCGATAATCTGCAAAGGCTTGGCGCGGCGGTCCGAATATAGCGTATGCGGCTCGCCGCGCGTGATCACGACAAAATCGCCCTCGGTCATCTGGATTTCTTGTCCCTGTCCGAGCGCGAGGGTCGCCGAGCCCCGGCTGAGATAGTGAAATAGGGCGTAGGGGCGCGCCGGCAACTCCAGATTCCAGGGATGGCCGAGCTCGAAGTGAAAGAGCAGCGTCCCGCCGAGACGAACGCGATCGAGCACTTGGGCGAGGATGTCCATGCTGCCGAAATTAGACCAGCGGACGATCGGACACAACATCCGGACGATTGATCCCTATCGTCCGAAAGGTCCTCGGAATAGGTCACGTCGCGGCGGGCCGACGTCACGTACGGCAACCATTTCGCCAATGGCGGATGGATGAACCGCGACCCTGCTGGAAACGCCTGTCCAGTCCGCCGGACGGTGTTCGTCCGACATGCCAACAGGAACAATCAATGCGTAATATTCTCCTCTCAGCCGCCACCATACTCCTGGCCGGAACGACATTGGTCGGCTCCGCCCATTCCGCCGAACTGCCCAAGGAACTGCCCAAGGGAGCAGCCCACAACATCGTGCTCGTGCACGGCGCTTTCGTGGACCAGACGAGCTGGCAGCCCGTCGCCGAGATTCTCATGAAGAAGGGCTACAACGTCACGCTCGTCGAAAATCCGCTCACCTCGCTTGCCGCTGACGTCGATGCCACCAAACAGGCGCTGGCGAAGCAGGACGGCAAGACCGTTCTGGTCGGCCATTCCTGGGGCGGCGTGGTCATCACGCAGGCCGGCAACGATCCGAAGGTCTCGGCGCTCGTTTACGTCTCCGCATTCGCGCCTGACGTCGGACAATCCCTGGCGGCCCTCGCCAAGAGCGGTCCGGCAACCGAAGGTGCGGCGGCGATTCATCCTGACGACAAAGGCGACCTCTACATCGATCCCAAGGTGTTTCCTTCAGCGGTCGCGGCTGACCTTCCCCCGCAGATCGCCGAAAGCCTGGCGAACCATCAGCTTCCGTTGAATCACACGGCGTTCGAAGCACCGGTCGAAACCGCCGCCTGGCGCGACAAGCCGACGTTCTACGTGATCAGCACCAAGGACAAGGTGATCGCGCCCGAGGCCCAGAAGTTCTTCGCCGACCGGATGAAGGCACAGGCGACGGATGTCGCCGGCAGCCATGCTTCGCTCGTCGTTCATGCGAAGGAAGTCGCCGCAGTCATCGAAAAGGCCTCGCTTGCGAAGTGACAAGACTGCTCCCGGCACTCGGTGCCGGGAGCGCGCACGCCTACCCACAACAATATTGCACGCATCGTTGTGATGACGCGAACAAGACGCTGGAAGGGAATTTCGCATGTACAAGACACTCCTTGTCACTCTCGCCGGCTGGGCTCTTTCAACCGGGGCTGGAGCAGCTGCTTCCGCCGCAAGGCAAGAGCCGATCGATCATGCAACCGTTGATAAAATCAAAGCGAAGTTCGGCAGGCTGATGGAATTGGCCAACAAGCACGATTTCAAGGCTCTTCATGGAATGTTCTGGCAATCGCCCTCAACCCTGTTGGTGGCGAAGAGCGCGATCCAGTCCGAGGGCAACTGGGCCGGCTATTGGGGCAACGAGGCAATTGACCGAAAGCTGCATGATATCGGTAGCTCCGGTCCGGTCGTGCTCGAGCCGGATTATTCGAAGCTCAAGGTCGTCGGCCTGACGCGCGACGTCGCGGAGTCCTACGTGCCGATGAACATCACCGTGTCATATGCGGGGCAGGACGGAACCGCCAAGCCGTTCCTGATGATCATCAATTGGCTTCGCGTCGGAAATGACTGGAAGGTGGCTTCCGAAATCATTCTGCCGGTACCGCCCGCCCCCGCCGCGAAGGGCTAGGCGCGATGAGATTAGGTTGAACTGGCGCGGCAGCGGAAGTTCACCTCTCCCTTGGGAGAGGTCGCGCCGAAGGCGCGGGTGAGGGGTTACGGTCTCTCGTTGGAGCCGCGGCCCCTCACCCGATTTGCTGGCGCAAATCGACCTCTCCCCGTCGGGGAGAGGTGGACCGAACCTGCGGTCAAACCGATTCAACCTAACTTCATCGCGCTTTAGGCGCGCCAGTGCCGGGTAGGCCTGCGCCAAGCCCACGGGGATGATGCCGGCGCCCGGTCATTCGGGAAGCCCTGCTTGCCGCAATCCATCTTCATATCGCGCGACGTCCTCAGCACGTCGATAAGGACCAAGCATGTCTTTGAGATTGGAAAGACGCAGCGTGGGGCTCAGTTCTCGCAACCGAGCCATTGCCTTGTGTGCTTGCTCCGGCCGACCGGCCATTGCATTGCTCGCGGCGGCTATACGTAATCCAGGTCCATAGTCCGGACTGCACTGCAACGCCATGGCCGCCCATGATGCCGCTTCGTCATGGCGGTCCAAAAAGAAATGCGCATACGCGGTCCCGGCCCGCATTGCCATCAGCCACGGATCAAGTGGGCTCAGGCGAAGGGCACGCGCGAAGCGCTCGATCGCCGCTTCCGGCTCGCCGAGCCAGATCTTGACCCAGCCGCCGAAATTCCATGCCTCGGCCAAATTGGAATTGAGCGCGAGCGCGCGATCGACCAGGCCGGCGCCCACCCCGACATCCCCAACAACAAACGCCAACGCGTTCCCGCTAGCGGAGAGCGCGATCGCGTCATCCTTACCCAACTCGATTGCCCGTTGGGTGAGCTTCTTCACTTCTGCAATCGCGTTCGCGGTGTCGGGAATCCAGCCGTTGACCTTGGCAATCAGATAGCAAAAGGCTGCACGACCGTAGGCTGAGGCAAATTCCGGGTCGAACTCGATCGCGCTGTTGAACAGGCGCAACGCCTCGCCGTTCGCTTGCCGGTTACCAAACTGATGAAGCCGGGCCAGACCGCGCAAATAGAGGGCATAGGCGTCGAGACTGGTGGTCGGCTTGCGCTTGGCGCGCTCGATCTCGGCTTTTTGCACTGCCGGCGCGATCGCGCCGACGACGCTCTCAGTCACGTAATCCTGCAAATCGAAGATGTCGCCGAGTTCGCCATCATACCGGTCGGCCCAAATATGTGCTCCGGTAGCGGTATCGACGAGTTGTCCCGTAATGCGCACTCGGTTTGCCGCCTTGCGAACGCTCCCTTCCAACACGTAGCGCACGCCAAGTTCGCGCCCCACCTGCTTCACGTCAACGGCGTGCGCCTTGTAGGTGAAACTGGAGTTTCGAGCGATGACCAAGGGCGCGTTGAAACGCGACAGCGCCGTGATGATGTCCTCGGCCATTCCGTCGGCAAAGTATTCCTGCTCCGGATCGCCGCTCATGTTCTGAAACGCGAGCACGGCGATGGACGGCCTATCGGAGGGAGGGAAGACCTGAGATTGGCCTATATCCAGACCTGATATTTCCGCGGAAGCGGCTTGATCGGTCAGCCGTACCCGCCACGCTTGCATCGGCTCGGCGATATTCTTGAGGGACTGCTGTCCGATATCATCACAGGCGATCTCGACCTTGCCTCGCACCTGCCGATAGGCATCATCGGACATGCAGACCCCGCCCGGTTCGGCAATGCCTTCAAGGCGGGCAGCAATATTGACGCCGTCGCCGAAAATATCGTCGTCATCAAAAATGATGTCGCCGACATGAATGCCGATGCGATATTCGATCCTTTGATCCTGCGGCACGGCGGCATTTTGCTCGGCCAGGCTGCGTTGGATTTCAACTGCACAGCGCACCGCATCGACGGCGCTGGCAAACTCGATCAGCATTCCGTCGCCCGTCGTCTTGACGATATTACCGCGATGCGTCGCAACGGCGGGGTCGACAAGCGCTGTTCTGATCGACTTTAACTGGGCCAGCGTACCTTCTTCGTTGGCACCCATCAGCCGACTGTATCCCGCGATGTCTGCCGCAAGAATAGCCGCCAGTCGCCGTTCTACGCGCTCTTCGCCCAAGACGCACCTCGGCCAGGAAAATGACTTTTCAGCAGAAAATTAAGCGATGTCCGATTGCCAAACGTCCGTGACGGGTCACAACACGCTATTGCTGGGGTTGGATTGCGTATCCACTTCGCCCCCGAACGCGGAAATCCTAGATCTACTAGTAGGCACCCGAGTGCTGGCGACGGGGCACAATTTCGGAATATTGGAAGAATACCCCTGACTTGCCCGACGTGTCAAGTGGCGGTGTCGACGCTGTCAGTAGCTCGTGATCTGTCGCCTGTTTGTAGCTCGTGAAGTGTCGTGTTTTTGGTGCCCCGGGACAAAGGGGGCACGATGGGCACGGCATCCATTCACGAGGGGGTACGACGGATGCGGTTTTCAGATTTGCTGGAACGGACGGAGGCGAGGGAACTGACGCAGGAGGGCGCTGCGGAGCTTCTCGGGGTCAGTGTTCGGACCTTCCAACGCTGGGCGGAGCGTTACGAGGCGGAGGGCGATGACGGGCTGGTCGACCGACGCATGGGACGGCGATCGCCACGGCGGGCGCCGGAGGAAGAGCTGGAGCGGATGCTGGGACTGTTCCGCGACAAATACGCGGACTTCACGGTGAAGCACTTCCACGAGCAGCTGCAAAAGCGGCATGACTATGTGCTGGGCTATACGGTGACGAAGCTCGCCCTGCAGGCGGCGGGCCTGGTACGGAAGGCGCCGAAGCGTTCGGCGCACCGTAAGAAGCGCCCACGCCGGCCGCTGCCGGGGATGCTGCTGCACCAGGACGGGTCGCGCCACGTCTGGATCGAGGATCTGCCGGCGATGGACCTGATCGTGACGATGGACGATGCGACCAGCGAGGTCTACTCGATGCTGCTGGTCGAGGAAGAAGGCACGGCCTCGACGTTCCTGGCCTTACGCGAGGTGATTGGCGAGCGCGGCTTGTTCTGTGCGCTCTACACCGATCGCGGCAGCCATTATTTCCTTACCCCGAAGGCTGGCGAGAAGGTCTCGAAGACGCAACAAACCCAGGTGGGACGGGCTTTGTCGCATCTTG
>NZ_CAADFC020000003.1 GCF_900696085.1 Bradyrhizobium ivorense | reverse complement strand
GATGCGAAGCTGTTCCGCTCCGGCCGGGACTTTGCCGCCTGGATCGGGCTCACCGGCAAAGATCACGGCACCGGGGGCAAGCATCGCCCAGGCCGCATCTCCAAGCAGGGCGATCGCGTGCTGCGCGCGCTCTTCATCAACGGCGCCAGCGCCCATCTGCGGCAGCAGAAGGCGCGCGGCGTCAGCGATCCATGGCTGCGTGATTTGCTGGCGCGGCGGCCCTACAAGGTCGCCATGGTGGCCTTCGCCGCCAAGACCGCGCGCATCATCTGGGCCATGCTGGTCAAAGGAGAACCTTACCGCGACCGCGCGAGCGCGCCGGCTGCTGCCTAGTCGAGGGGCGACAGCCGCCGCGCTCGCGCTCATTCCTATCGGAAGGGCAATCAAGGTGTGATGGCAAATGGTCAGGAAACCGGGATCGAAACACTCCGCCACGTCATCGCGCGTCACAGCGCGCCGCAATGATTGGAATTCGATCAGCGATCTCCATCAGGGCCCGCGGTCAATGGCCGCATCTCGAGGCCGTATACATGACCGCTCCCCGATCCGCTTGCCGAAACATCAAGAAAGCCCTTGCCGACAGGGGGCCGTCCATACATGACGTGGAGAGAGAGCGCGACGCGTCCTACCGCGACTTCCAGAAGTCCACGACGCGCTGTGCGGTCGACGGCATCAAACGCGTAAAGTTCACCCGCGCGCCTTCGATATCGGACGGCGACGGCACGCGGTTGCGGCCGAGCCGCATCAGGATCAGCGCCCGCACCGTCGGCCAATCGAAGCCGATCGTCTTGCTGGCGATCAGGATCGGGTCGTAGCGGTCACCTGAGATCAGGCGGTCGAGCGTGACGATCTTCACGCCGGTCATCGCGGCCAGCGCCGCCACGCATTCCTCGTATTGGTAGGCCCTTGCGAAGCTGAGCACCGCCGCCTCGTTCAATTCGCCGGCGCGATGCAGCGTGAGGATCGCGCGCTGGGCCGGCACGAAATCGCGGCCCGTGACCTGCGGGATCACGCCTTCGATCTCGCTCATCGCGAGCTTGATCTCGGATTGCCGCTCCGGCTTGGCGACGTCGAACAGGCGCCGGCGGATCACGTCGATCGAGCCCGCCAAAAGGTTCTTCAGATGTTCCGGCGGCAGGTCGTCGCGGCGGCCGATCTTCAGCGTCAGCACGCCGTCCTGGCCGGCGCGCCGGATCATCTCCGCGAAGGACTCGTCGGAGAACGCCGCGCCGGCATTGCCGGCCGCGCACCGCACCACGTCGCGATCGCCGCGGCGAATGATGACGTCGGTCAGTCCGACGGAAAGTTTTGGCCGCTCGGCCATCGCGAGCAGATGGCCCTGCCCTTTGGCATTGGCGATCTCGACCAGCACCGGCTCGTCGATCACAGGCGAGCGGCGCAGCAGCGGGCCCGCGACCGCGATGTCGTCCTCATGGGCGAGTTGGCCGACAAGCTGGCGCGGCGCGTTGGCGAGCAGCGCGAGCCGCTCGGCAAGCTCGATGCGCGCAGCCAGCTCGGCATGCGGAACCAGGCTCGTGAGCACGCCATCGAACAGGTCGATATGGTCGGCGCGAAAATTCGGCGCACCCTGCAGAAACAGCTCGCCCACCTGTCGCGCGGCCTCGGCGCGGCGCTTGGGGTCGCCGCGGCGAACGATATCGTCGAGTTCCGGGAGCAGCGCGGGGGCTGTCGTCATAAGGTGATCCAGACCAGCGGCTTGTGCCGGTTTGCGGGCAATCTAAGGTCCCGTTCGTAAACGGAGGGTTAGATCAAGCCGCCCCCGGGAGAGCGGCAAAATCGTTCCCCGCGGCCCCCGGAGGCCTTGCCGGCCCTGCGCGAAAGGGCTATATCGGCAGCAACTTATGGTATCTCATACGATCGCGTAGGAGAGTGGGCCCCCCGGGACCCGCTCTTTTTTATTACCCGAGCGGACCCAGCCAGGCCGGGTGCCCGTTTGGGTAGCGTTACCGGCCCCTTAAGGCCGCCGAGCCAACACGACAGACCTCAGAAACCTCAGACTGCCTTTGACACTGGATATGATCGATCAGACTGCCACGTCCGTGGACGCCGAACTGCTCGCCGAGCCGAGGCTCGTCGTCGAGCCGGGGGTCGCGGCGCGGGTCGCCGCGGTGGCGGTGCCGGTGCTGCAGGGCATGGGGTATCGCCTGGTGCGGATCAAGGTCTCGGGCGATGCCGGCTGCACCGTGCAGATCATGGCGGAGCGGCCCGACGGCTCGATGCAGCTCGAGGATTGCGAGGCGATCTCGCGCGCGCTGTCGCCGGTGCTCGACGTCGCCGATCCGATCGAGCGGGCCTATCGGCTGGAAATCTCCTCGCCCGGCATCGACCGGCCGCTGGTGCGCCGCTCCGACTTCGAGCGCTACGCCGGTCACCTCGTGAAGATCGAGATGGCGGTGGCGCATCAGGGCCGCAAGCGGTTCCGCGGCGCGCTCGCCGGCGTCGAAGGCGATGCCGTGCGCGTCAGGCGCGACGACCCGCGCCCCGACGAGGATGCCGAGGTCCTGCTGGTGATGGAGGACATCTCGGATGCGCGGCTGGTGCTGACCGACGAGCTGATCGAGGAATCGATGCGCCGCGGCAAGGCCGCCGAGCGTGAATTGCGCCGCGAGCTCGGCCTCGCGCCGCCGCAGCCGGCGCACGCCAAGAAGAGCGATCCGGCGAAAAGCAACAAGCCGAAACCGAAACCCGGCAAGAAGCCGGAGCCGACCAACACCAAGAAACACCGCCTCGCCGCCGAGCGTGCGCGCCGCGGTGAGATCGATTCATCCGAAGGAGACTAAGCCATGGCAGTCAGCGCCAACAAACTCGAACTGCTGCAGATCGCAGACGCAGTTGCGCGCGAAAAGTCGATTGACCGCTCCATCGTGATCGCGGCGATGGAGGATGCCATCGCCAAGGCGGCGCGCGCCCGCTACGGCAGCGAAACCGATATCCATGCCGAGATCGACGCCAAGAAGGGCGAGCTGCGGCTGACCCGCCACATGCTGGTGGTCGACGTCGTCGAGAACGCCTCCAACCAGATTTCGCTGCACGATGCACAGCGCGCCAATCCGGGCGCCCAGGTCGGCGACACCATCGCCGACACGCTGCCGCCGCTGGAATACGGCCGCATCGCCGCGCAGTCCGCCAAGCAGGTGATCGTGCAGAAGGTGCGCGAGGCCGAGCGCGACCGGCAGTATCAGGAATTCAAGGACCGCATCGGCGACATCGTCAACGGCATCGTCAAGCGCGTCGAATATGGCAGCGTGATCGTCGACCTCGGCCGCGGCGAGGCGATCGTGCGCCGCGACGAGATGCTGCCGCGCGAAGTGTTCCGCAACGGCGACCGCGTCCGCGCCTACATCTTCGACGTCCGCCGCGAGACCCGCGGTCCGCAGATCTTCCTGTCGCGCACCCATCCGCAGTTCATGGCAAAACTGTTCGCGCAGGAAGTGCCCGAGATCTATGACGGCATCGTCGAGATCAAGGCGGTGGCCCGCGATCCGGGCTCGCGCGCCAAGATCGGCGTGATCTCGCGCGATTCCTCGGTCGATCCGGTCGGCGCCTGCGTCGGCATGCGCGGCTCGCGCGTGCAGGCCGTGGTCAATGAGCTGCAGGGCGAGAAGATCGACATCATCCCGTGGTCGCCCGACATCGCGACCTTCGTCGTCAACGCGCTGGCGCCGGCCGAAGTCGCCAAGGTCGTGATCGACGAAGACCGCGAGCGCATCGAGGTCGTGGTGCCGGACACCAACAACCAGCTGTCGCTGGCGATCGGCCGCCGCGGCCAGAACGTCCGCCTCGCCTCGCAGCTCACCGGCTGGGACATCGACATCCTCACCGAGCAGGAAGAGTCGGAGCGCCGCCAGGCCGACTTCGAGAATTCGACCCGCGTGTTCATGGAAGCGCTCAATGTCGACGAGGTGGTCGGCCAGCTGCTCGCCTCCGAAGGCTTCACCTCGGTGGAGGAACTCGCGCTGGTGGATGTCAAGGAACTCGCCGGCATCGAAGGTTTCGACGAGGAGACCGCCACCGAGCTGCAGACCCGCGCCCGCGAATATCTGGAGCGGCTCGAAGCCGAGCTGGAAGCGCGGCGCAAGGAACTCGGTGTCGAGGACGACATGAAGGACGTGCCCGGCATCACCGGCAAGATGCTGGTGAAGCTCGGCGAGAACGACGTGAAGACCGTCGAAGACCTCGCCGGCTGCGCTACCGACGATCTGGTCGGCTGGACCGAGCGCAAGGAAGGCAGCGAGCCGACCAAGCATGCCGGGTTCCTCGATGGCATCGAGATCTCACGTGACGAGGCCGAGGCCTTGATCATGCAGGCCCGCCTCAAGGCCGGCTGGATCACCGAGGCCGACCTCGCCAAGCCGGCCGAGGAGGCCGAGGCTGCCGAAGA
Organism: Bradyrhizobium ivorense; assembly: GCF_900696085.1. Lineage (GTDB taxonomy): Bacteria > Pseudomonadota > Alphaproteobacteria > Rhizobiales > Xanthobacteraceae > Bradyrhizobium > Bradyrhizobium ivorense. The sequence goes on along the minus strand of NZ_CAADFC020000003.1, from coordinate 133,042 downwards.
AGAAACGGCGTCGTAAGGAGATGGCCCACGGATGCTCGCATCAGCTGACCCCGATCTCGACGATGGGCCGCGGACAGGCAAGTCCGCGACCACGCGGATGTGCGCGGTCAGCCGCGAGGTCCGTCCGATCGACGAACTGATCCGGTTCGTCGTCGCACCCACCGGCGAGGTGGTTCCGGATATCAAGCGCAAGCTGCCGGGCCGCGGATTATGGCTTTCCGCGTCGCGGCGAAGCGTTGCGGAAGCGGTCCGCCGTCACCAATTTAGCAAGGGATTCAAGCGTGATGTTCGCGTCGCGCCGACCCTTCCCACCGACACCGAGACCCTTTTGGTGCGCAGCGTCACCGAGGCGCTGGCGATGGCCGCCAAAGCCGGTCAGGTGGTTTGTGGCTTCGGTAAGGTCGAGGATGCACTCAACCGGAGCGAAACCGCAGCCCTGATCCACGCTTCCGACGGCGCCGCCGACGGAATCCGCAAATTGGACGCGATCCTGCGGCAAAGGGGCGAGAAACGTGGTGAATCGCCGGTAATTGCCGTCGTCAATGTTTTGACGTCGGAAGAATTGGATTTGGCACTTGGGCGGTCAAATGTGATACATGCTGCCCTGCTCGCGGGCCCGGCGAGCAAGACGTTCCTGTCGCGCTGCCAGTTGCTGGTCCGATACCGGATGGCCGACGACGACAAGACCGCCGAAGCGGCCAGAAATTCCAGAGCGTGATCCGGGAAGGCGGACGCCGTCTTTCCGACCGGATCGCGCTCAGCAATAGACGACCTGTTGAAGGATTTGTGCGGGAAACGCACAGCGAAACGAGATTAGGACTGCTGAATGGTTGATACCAAGACCCCTGGCGACAAGACTCTGAGTGTTCCGAGCAAGACGTTGTCGCTGAAGCCGCGCGTCGAGACGGGCACCGTGCGCCAGAGCTTCAGCCACGGCCGGACCAAGCAGGTCGTGGTCGAAAAGCGCGGCAAGCGCCGGATTGGCGGCGATGGCCCCGAGACCCATGCCCCGGAACCCGTGGTTGCAAAGCCTGCGGTGCCCGCGCCCAAGCCGCCGCTCGGCCGCCCCTCGGGTTCGCCGCAGGGCCAGCCGCAGCGCAACACCCGCTCCGGCGTCGTGCTGCCGACCCTGACCGAGGACGAACGTTCCGCGCGTGCCAGCGCGCTCGCCGACGCGCGCCAGCGCGATATCGAGGAGCGCCGCCAGGCCGAAGAGGAAGCCAAGCGCCGCGCCGCCCGCGAGGCCGCCGAGAAGATCGAGCGCGAGGCCGCCGAAGCCCGCCGCAAGGCGGAAGAGGAGCGCCATCGCCACGAAGAGGAAGCCAAGCGCAAGGCCGAAGTCGAAGCCAAGCGCCGGTTCGGCGAAGGCGAGGCCAAGCCGGGAGCGCCCGCTGCTGCCGCACCGGCCAAGCCGGCAGCTCCCGCGACGGCGACGGCGGCACGTCCCGCGACGTCGGCTCCCTCGCGCCCCGGCTCATCCGCGCCGGGCCGCACCACCACGACCACCACCGCACGCACGCCGGCTTCCGCGCCGCGGGCGCCGGCCGTTGCGGCCGAGGCCGATGAGGATGAAGGTCCGCGTCTGGTGCGCCGCCCCGGCGGTGCAATCCGTCCCGCGGCCGCGCCGAAGACGACCCACAAGCCCGGTCCGCAGAAGGAGCGCGGCCGCCTCACGGTGACCACCGCGCTCAACGCCGACGACGTGCGCGAGCGTTCGATCGCCTCGTTCCGCCGCCGCACCCAGCGCCTCAAGGGCCATGCGTCGAACGAACCGAAGGAAAAGCTGATCCGCGAAGTCACGATCCCGGAAGCGATCACGATCCAGGAACTCGCGAACCGCATGTCGGAGCGCGCGGTCGACGTCATCCGCATGCTGATGAAGCAGGGCGCGATGCACAAGATCACCGACGTGATCGATGCCGACACCGCGCAGCTGATCGCCGAGGAGCTCGGCCACACCGTGAAGCGCGTCGCGGCCGCCGACGTGGAAGAAGGCCTGTTCGACGTCGTCGACGATTCCACCGACACCGAGCCGCGCTCGCCCGTGGTCACGGTGATGGGTCACGTCGACCACGGCAAGACCTCGCTGCTCGACGCGCTGCGCCACGCCAACGTGGTGTCGGGCGAAGCCGGCGGCATCACCCAGCATATCGGCGCCTATCAGGTGCTCTCGCCCGAGAGCGGCACCAAGATCACCTTCATCGACACGCCCGGCCACGCCGCCTTCACCGCGATGCGCGCCCGCGGCGCCAAGGTCACCGACATCGTCGTGCTGGTTGTCGCGGCCGATGACGGCGTGATGCCGCAGACCATCGAGGCGATCAACCACGCCAAGGCGGCCAAGGTGCCGATGATCGTGGCGATCAACAAGATCGACAAGCCCGATGCGCGGCCGGAGCGCGTGCGCACCGAGCTGCTGCAGCACGAGGTGCAGGTCGAATCGCTCGGCGGCGAGGTCGTCGACGTCGAGGTTTCGGCGAAGAACAAGACCAATCTCGACCGGCTGCTCGAGATGATCGCGCTGCAGGCCGAAATACTCGACCTGAAGACCAATTCGGAGCGTCCGGCGGAAGGCACCGTGATCGAAGCCAAGCTCGATCGCGGCCGCGGTCCGGTCGCCACCGTGCTGGTGCAGCGCGGCACGCTGCGCATCGGCGACATCATCGTGGCCGGCGCCGAGATGGGCCGCGTTCGCGCGCTGATCTCCGACCAGGGCGAGAATCTCGAGGAGGCCGGCCCGTCCGTGCCGGTCGAGGTGCTCGGCTTCAACGGCCCGCCGGAAGCCGGCGACCGCCTCGCGGTGGTCGAGAACGAAGCCCGCGCCCGCCAGGTCACCAGCTACCGCGCGCACCAGAAGCGCGAGAACGCCGCCGCCTCGATCTCGGGCATGCGCGGCTCGCTCGAGCAGATGATGTCGCAGCTGAAGACCGCGGGCCGCAAGGAGTTCCCGCTGATCGTGAAGGCCGACGTGCAGGGCTCGCTGGAAGCGATCCTGGGCTCGCTGGAGAAGCTCGGCACCGAGGAAGTCGCCGCGCGCATCCTGCATGCCGGCGTCGGCGGCATCTCGGAGTCCGACGTCACGCTGGCGGAAGGCTTCAACGCCGCGATCATCGGCTTCTCGGTTCGCGCCAACAAGGAAGCGGCGGCCGCGGCCAAGCGCAACGGCATCGAGATCCGCTACTACAACATCATCTACGATCTGGTGGATGACATCAAAAAGGCGATGTCCGGCCTGCTCGCGCCGACGCTGCGCGAAACCATGCTGGGCAACGCGCAGATCCTGGAAGTGTTCAACATTTCCAAGGTCGGCAAGGTCGCAGGCTGCCGCGTCACCGACGGCACCGTGGAACGCGGCGCCAATGTGCGCCTGATCCGCGACAACGTCGTGGTGCACGAAGGCAAGCTGTCGACGCTGAAGCGCTTCAAGGATGAAGTGAAGGAAGTGGTCGCCGGCCAGGAGTGCGGCATGGCATTCGAGAACTACGGCGACATGCGTGTCGGCGACGTGATCGAGTGCTACCGCATCGAGACGATCCAGCGCTCTCTGTAAGTCCAAATCTTACGAAGCGCAGATCTACTAAGCGTTGGGTCCAATTAACTGAACACGCGGCGGCGTGGCCGGACACTGTTCGGCCACCCCCGCATTGCCTGAATTGAAAGCTTGGACATTGATGCCCGCGCGGCGAAGCCTGCGGGCGCGACGGTTTTGGAAGTAGGTCATGCCCCGTCAAAAGAAAAGTTCCGCCCCCGGCGGCTCGCAACGTCAGTTGCGCGTCGGCGAGACCGTTCGCCACGCGGTTGCCGATATTCTGTCACACGGTGACGTCCACGATCCGGATCTGGAAGGCCACATCATCACCGTTCCCGAGGTGCGTATGTCGCCGGACCTGAAGCTCGCCACGATCTACGTGATGCCGCTCGGCGGCCGCGACACCGATGTCGTGATCGCAGCGCTCGAGCGCAACAAGAAATTCCTCCGCGGCGAGATCGCGCATCGCGTCAACCTGAAATTTGCGCCCGACATCCGCTTCCGCGTCGATGAGCGGTTCGACGAGGCGGCGCGCATCGAAAAACTTCTGCGAACACCTGCGGTGCAACGCGACCTGGCACCCGATTCGGACGACGAGTGATGACTGTGATGACGACCAACGGCGTGATCGATGCGCAGGATGCCGACGCGCGCGACGCTGAGCGGGATGCCTTGCCCGAGCCGCGCGCCGACGAGGTGCGGCGCGTCAACAACGATCCGCGCCAGAAGCAGGGCAAGCAGAACCAGCAGCCGCGCCGCGACAAGCGCGACGTCCACGGCTGGGTGGTGCTCGACAAGCCGATCGGCATGACCTCGACCCACGCGGTCGCCGTGCTCAAGCGCCTGTTCCAGGCCAAGCGCGCCGGACACGCCGGCACGCTCGACCCGCTCGCCTCCGGCGGCCTGCCGATCGCGCTCGGCGAAGCCACCAAGACGGTTCCGTTCGTGATGGACGGCCGCAAGCGCTACCGCTTCACGGTGTGCTGGGGCGAGGAGCGCGACACCGACGACACCGAGGGCCGCCCGGTCAGGACCAGCGAGAGCCGGCCGAGCGCCGACGCGATTCGGGAACTGTTGCCCCGCTTCACCGGGCTGATCGAGCAGGTTCCGCCGCAATATTCGGCGATCAAGGTGCAGGGCGAGCGCGCCTATGATTTGGCGCGCGACGGCGAGACCGTGGAGCTGCAGCCCCGCCCGGTCGAGATTCACGAATTAACCCTTGTAGAACACGGAGATAACGGCCAGTCCGTGTTCGAGGCTGAGTGCGGCAAGGGAACCTATGTCCGGGCGCTGGCCCGCGATATGGGCCGGATTCTCGGCTGTTTCGGCCACATCTGCGCCCTGCGGCGGACCATTGTCGGCCCGTTTACCGAGGCGGACATGATTCCGCTGGAACAGTTGGAGGCTTTATGCAATAGAGCCGCGTCTGGCGAGGGCAGCCTCGCCGACGCGCTTTTGCCCGTTGAGACCGCGCTGGACGACATCCCGGCACTGGCCGTCACACGGGCTGATGCGGCAAGGCTCCACAGGGGCCAGGCCGTTTTGTTGCGCGGACGGGATGCGCCCAATAGTAGCGGCACAGTCTATGTCACGGTGGCAGGCCGGCTTCTCGCGCTTGCCGAAATTGGCAATGGCGAACTCATCCCCAAGCGCGTGTTCAACCTGAGCGGACTGACTGCCAGTCCGGCTCGCAACCATGAAAGTAACTGACGATGTCGATTACCGCGCAACGCAAAGCGGAAGTCATCAAGACGAATGCCACCAAAGCCGGCGACACCGGCTCGCCCGAGGTTCAGGTCGCGATCCTGTCGGAACGCATCAATAACCTCACCGAGCACTTCAAGACCCACAACAAGGATAACCATTCCCGCCGTGGCCTCCTGAAGCTCGTGTCGACGCGTCGCTCCCTGCTCGATTACATCAAGCGCAAGGACGAGGCGCGCTACAAGGCGCTGCTCGAGAAGCACAACATCCGTCGTTGATTTGAGAGAGTACGCGCGCAATTCGCGCGCGTTTTCGCATGATATTCCGGGAAACGGACTTTCGAATTGTCGAAAGATGATCATGCGCTACTAGCGTCCAGCAGCAATCCGGCCGCTGGACGGGGCAAGATGCCCAGATGACCGAAAGGATGGACGCCATCCGAAATCCAAGGACCATGGCAGGATCGCCGGATGCTGGTCGCGAACGCGCATCAGTGTCTCGCCGTCTTGCGCATGGTCTTTGTGTTTTGGGGCGCCGTGCTTTCGTGAAACCATGAAAGAAGACCGAAATGTTCAATACGCATTCCGTCGAGATCGACTGGGGTGGACGTCCCCTCAAACTTGAAACCGGCAAGATCGCCCGCCAGGCCGACGGCGCCGTGTTGGCGACCTATGGCGAGACCGTGGTGCTCGCCACCGTCGTCGCGGCCAAGGCGCCGCGCGAGGGCGTCGACTTCCTGCCGCTCACCGTCGACTACCAGGAGAAGGCCTACGCCGCGGGCCGCATTCCCGGCGGCTACTTCAAGCGCGAGGGCCGTCCGACCGAGAAGGAGACGCTGGTCTCCCGCCTGATCGACCGCCCGATCCGTCCGCTGTTCGTCGACGGCTGGCGCAACGAGACCCAGGTGATCATCACCACCCTGTCGCACGACATGGAGAACGATCCCGACGTGCTGGCGATGGTTGCGGCGTCCGCCGCGCTGACCCTGTCCGGCGTGCCGTTCAAGGGCCCGATCGGCGCCGCCCGCGTCGGCTTCGCCAATGACGAGTTCATCCTCAACCCGACGCTCGACGAGATGACCGAGACCCAGCTCGACCTGGTCGTCGCCGGCACCGCCGACGCCGTGCTGATGGTGGAATCGGAAGCCAAGGAGCTCAATGAAGAGGTGATGCTCGGCGCCGTCATGTTCGGCCACCGCCACTTCCAACCGGTGATCAACGCGATCATCGAGCTCGCCGAGAAGGCCGCCAAGGAGCCGCGCGACGTCACTCCGATCGACAATTCCGAGATCGAGAAGGAGATGCTCGGCATCGCCGAGCAGGAGCTGCGCACCGCCTATGCGATCCCGATCAAGCAGGAGCGCTATGCGGCGGTCGGCGCCGTCAAGGAGAAGGTGCTGGCGCACTTCTTCCCGGAAGGCCAGGAGCCGAAATACGACAAGCTGCGCGTCGCCGACGTGTTCAAGGAGCTCGAGGCCAAGATCGTTCGCTGGAACATCCTGGACACCGGCAAGCGGATCGACGGCCGCGACGTCAAGACGGTGCGCAACATCATCGCCGAGGCCGGCGTGCTGCCGCGCGCCCACGGCTCGGCGCTGTTCACCCGCGGTGAGACCCAGGCGATGGTCGTAACCACGCTCGGCACCGGCGAGGACGAGCAGTATGTCGACGCGCTGTCGGGGACGTACAAGGAAACCTTCCTGCTGCACTACAACTTCCCGCCCTACTCGGTCGGTGAGACCGGCCGCCTCGGCGGCACCAAGCGCCGCGAGATCGGCCACGGCAAGCTCGCCTGGCGCGCGATCCACCCGGTGCTGCCGCCGCATCACGAGTTCCCGTACACGATCCGCGTGGTCTCCGAGATCACCGAGTCGAACGGCTCCTCGTCGATGGCTTCTGTGTGCGGCGCCTCGCTGTCGCTGATGGACGCCGGCGTGCCGCTGAAGCGGCCGACCGCCGGTATCGCCATGGGCCTGATCCTGGAAGGCCAGCGCTTCGCGGTGCTGTCGGACATCCTCGGAGACGAGGATCATCTCGGCGACATGGACTTCAAGGTCGCCGGCACCGACCAGGGCATCACCTCGCTGCAGATGGACATCAAGATCGAGGGCATCACCGAGGAGATCATGAAGGTTGCGCTTGGCCAGGCCAAGGAAGGGCGCATCCACATCCTCGGCGAGATGGCCAAGGCACTGACCGCGGCCCGTGCCGAGCTCGGCGAATACGCGCCGCGAATCGAGACCTTCAAGATCGCCACCGACAAGATCCGCGAAGTGATCGGCACCGGCGGCAAGGTGATCCGCGAGATCGTCGAGAAGACCGGCGCCAAGGTCAACATCGAGGACGACGGCACCGTGAAGGTCGCCTCCAACGACGGCGAGGCGATGAAGGCCGCGATCAAGTGGATCAAGTCGATCGCCTCCGATCCGGAGGTCGGCCAGATCTACGAGGGCACCGTGGTCAAGGTGATGGAGTTCGGCGCCTTCGTGAACTTCTTCGGCGCCAAGGACGGCCTCGTCCACATCAGCCAGCTCGCGGCCAACCGCGTGCAGAAGACCTCCGACGTCGTCAAGGAAGGCGACAAGGTCAAGGTCAAGCTGCTCGGCTTCGACGACCGCGGCAAGACCCGGCTGTCGATGAAGGCGGTGGACCAGGAGACCGGCGAGGATCTCGAGGCCAAGCAGAAGGCCGAAGCCCCGGCGCCGCGCGAAGCCGCCGGCGAGTAAGGCCAGACCATCTCAAAGTGTTGCGAAAGGGCGGCCCGAAAGGCCGCCCTTTTTCAGTTTGTGCAGGGTGCGATGCGAGATCACCGGCCGCTGATCGGCCTGTGCGCTTTTGACCCGACATTGTGAACGGAAGCCATTGGAACCCGGTCACAACTCGGGCCTAACATCAGGACGCTTTCCTTGAGCATGGAGAATCACGATGTCATCGATGTCCCGACGCCGCCTGATCATCGCAGCCGGCAGCATCGCCGCAGCCGCCACGTCCGCCCCGCGGATGACTTACGCCCAGGCAACGGCACCGGCCCCGAGCGGGCCGTTCAAGATCGATCCGCTGCCCTATCCCACCAGCGCGCTGGAGCCGCACATCGATGCCAGGACGATGGAGATCCATCACGACAAGCATCATCAGGCTTACGTCAGCAACCTGAACACTTTTGCCAAGGACCATCCCGCGATCGCCGAGAAGCCGATCGTCGAGGTGCTCGCCGGCCTCAACAGCGTGCCGGACGCGGTCCGCACCGGCGTGCGCAACAACATGGGCGGCCACGCCAACCACACCATGTTCTGGCAGATCATGGGCCCGAACGGCGGCAAGCCGGAGGGCGAGGTGCTGGCCGCGATCGAGCGCGACCTCGGCGGCATGGAGAAACTGCAGACCGACTTCAACGCCGCCGGCGGACGCGTGTTCGGATCGGGCTGGGTGTTTGTCACCGTGACCAAGGACGGCAAGCTCGCGCTCGAGACCCGGCCGAACCAGGACACTCCGCTGATGGACGGCAAGCGCGCTTTGCTCGGCAATGACGTCTGGGAGCACGCCTATTACCTGACCTACCAGAACCGCCGCCCCGATTATCTCAAGGCATGGTGGAATACGGTGAACTGGAAGGCCGTGGCCGAACGCTACGCCGCCGCGAAGGCCGGCACGCTCGGCGTCTGAGCCAGCGCTCGCCGATTGCGACGAGCTGCGCTAGACTTGAAAGCCCCACGCGCAATCGTGGGGCTTTTTACGTCGCGCGCCTGATCGCGAACGCCATGGAATTGAACGATGACGCTGCCGGCCATCCGCCCCGCTCGCGCCGACGAGCATGACGCGATCACGCGCATCTGGATGGAGAGCTGGGTTTCGACCGGGCTGTCGCAGCCAAGCGAAAAATTGTTGAGCGATCTGCGCGCCCGCCTGCCGCGCGAGATCGCCGGCGGCTGGAGCCTGTTCGTCGCCGACGATCACGGCGCTATCGCCGCCATGCTGGCCCTGCATCTGCCGACCCTGCTGCTCGACCAGCTGATGGTCGCGCCGTCCCATCAGGGCCGCGGCCTCGGACGCCATTTGCTCGCGTTCACGCGCCGGCAACTGCCCGACGAGATCTGGCTGAAATGCGTCCGCGAGAACGAGAAGGCCTGGCGCTGGTACGAGCGCGAAGGTTTTGTGTTCGAGACGGAAGCGCCCAATCCGGTGACCGGCTTCATGATGAAGCACTATCGGTGGAAGAGAAGCACACGTAGCGCTTAGCGTTCCAACCTCCCCTTGAAAAGGGGAGGTCGCTTTGCTCGCAGAGCAAAGCGGGTGGGGATCTGCTCTCTCCACTTGCAGCGTCGCCGGCGGCTGACCCCCATCCCGACCTTCCCCCTTTCAGGGGGAAGGAGAAAGATTTGTAGCCCGGATGCAGCGAAGCGAAATCCGGGAGCTCGTTCCACAACAGCGTCTGTCCCGGATTGCGCTGCGCTCCATCCGGGCTACGAAGGGGCACCTAACCCGGGACGACGCGGGGATCGAGGTCCTGCGTGTACTCGACGCCGTCGATGCCGAAGCCGAACAGGCGCAGGAACTGGCTCCTGTATTCCCCGAGATCCGCGAGCTCGCCGAGGGTTTCCGTCGTCAGCAGCGGCCAGCGCCGCGACACTTCCGCCTGAACCTCGGGCGAGAGCTCCCAGTCGTCGACCCTGACGCGCTGCGCGTCGTCGAGCTCGACGGCCTTGCCCAGCTTGGTCCGGAACAGGCGATCGATCTGCTCGATGCAGCCTTCGTGCAGGTTGAGCTGCTTCATCACCTTGAACAGCACCGTGCCGTAGAGCGGCACCACCGGGATCGCCGAGCTTGCCTGGGTGACCACCGCCTTCAGCGCCACGACGCGGGCCGCCTCCGCGCCGAGCCGGCCGCGGATCGCTTCCGCCTTGCTGTCGAGATCGACCTTGGCGCGGCCGAGCGTGCCGTTCCAATAGATCGGCCAGGTGAGCTCGCTGCCGATATAGGTGTAGTTGAGGGTGCGGAAGCCAGGAGCCAGCACGCCGGCGTCGGCGAGCTGGTCGATCCAGCGCTTCCAGTCGTCGCCGCCCATCACCGCGACCGTGGCGGCGGTCTGCTCCTCGCTCGCCGGCTCGAGCGTGGTCTGAAACACCTCGCCGGTTTCGGTATCGAGGGTCTTGATCTCGACGGGGGCGCCCAGCGGCTTGATCACCGAGCGATAGGTCTCGCCGGTGACGGGATCGGTACGCGCCGGTGCGGCCATGCTGTAGACCAGCATGTCGAGCTGTCCGAACTTTTCACGCACGCGTTCGATGAAGTTTGCCTTCAGCTCGTCGGAGAAGGCGTCGCCCTCCAGCGTGAGCGGGGATCGCCCGATCTTCTTGGCTTCGATCTCGAAGGCGCGATTGTTGTACCAGCCGGCGGTGGCCGTCCGTTTTTCCGTCGGCTCGCGTTCCAGCGACACGCCGATGGTGTCGGCGCCGCCGGCGAAGGTCGCAACGATGCGGCTGGCAAGGCCGTAACCCGTCGAGCAGCCGAGCACGGCGACGCGCTTCGGGCAATCGGCGACCGGACCCTGCTTGAGCACGTAGCCGATCTGTTCGCGGACATTGGTGGCGCAACCGACGGGATGTGCCGTCGTGCAGATGAAGCCTCGCACGCGCGGTTCAATGATCATGCGCACCCCATTTCAGATCGTTGCAATGTCCCATTCGCGGCCTGCCGACCTCCTTCGCGCGCGGGAGTGAAAACCAAATCACGCATCCAGGCGCTTGAACACCAGCGTGGCGTTGGTGCCGCCGAACCCGAACGAGTTCGACAGCACGGTCGCGAGCTTGGCGTTGTCGATGCGCTTGCGCACGATCGGCATGTCGGCAAACACAGGATCGAGCTCGGTGATATGCGCGCTTTCGCAGACGAAGCCGTTGTTGAGCATCAACAGCGAATAGATCGCCTCCTGCACGCCGGTGGCGCCGAGCGAATGGCCGGTCAGCGCCTTGGTCGCCGAGATCGGCGGACACTTCTCGCCGGTGCCGAACACCCTGCGGATCGCCTCGATCTCCGGCGGATCGCCGGCCGGCGTCGAGGTGGCGTGCGGATTGATGTAGTCGATCGGCGTGTCGACCGTCGACAGCGCCATGCGCATGCAGCGCTCGGCGCCCTCGCCCGACGGCGCCACCATGTCGTAGCCGTCGGAGGTCGCGCCGTAGCCGACCACCTCGGCGTAGATCTTGGCGCCGCGCGCCTTGGCGTGCTCGAGCTCTTCCAGCACCACGACACCGGCGCCGCCGGCGATCACAAAGCCGTCGCGGCTGATGTCGTAGGGACGCGAGGCGGTGGCCGGCGTGTCGTTGTATTTCGAGGACATCGCGCCCATCGCGTCGAACAGCACCGAGAGCGTCCAGTCGAGCTCCTCGCAGCCGCCTGCGAAGATGATGTCCTGCTTGCCGATCTGGATCGTCTCATAGGCGTTGCCGATGCAATGGTTCGACGTCGCGCAGGCCGACGAGATCGAGTAGTTCACGCCCTTGATCTTGAACCAGGTCGCAAGCGTCGCCGATGCCGTCGAGGACATGCCCTTCGGCACGGCAAAAGGACCGACGCGCTTCGGACCCTTGCTCCGCGCGATGTCGGCGGCTTCCACCAGGGTCCGCGTCGACGGCCCGCCGGATCCCATGATGATGCCGGTGCGGATATTGGAGACCTCGCCGTCCTCGAGGCCGGAGTCGCGGATCGCCTGTTCCATCGCGACGTGATTCCAGGCCGCACCCTCGGCGAGGAACCGCATCGCGCGACGGTCGATCACGTCGGCGGGATTGAGTGTCGGCGCACCCTGCACCTGCGAGCGGAAGCCGAGCTCGGCGTGCCGCTCCGCGCGTGTGATGCCCGACTTCGCCTCGTAGAGACTCGCAAGCACTTCCTGGGTGTTGTTTCCGATGGACGAGACAATGCCCATCCCCGTGATGACAACCCGCCTCATGTTCGCCTCGCCCTGCCTTTATGTTGTCGCATGATGATCCTGCTCAAGATGGCGCCGTGCCCTGCTTGAACAATCCGACCTTCAAATCCTTTGCGCGATAGATAATCTCGTCGTCCATGGAAAGCCACCCGTCGGCGATTCCAAGCACGAGCTTTGACCGCATCACGCGCTTGATATCGACGTTGTACACAACCTTGCGCACATGCGGCAGCACCTGGCCGGAGAACTTGAGTTCGCCGAGACCGAGCGCGCGACCGCGACCTTCACCGCCGATCCAGCCGAGATAAAAGCCGACCATTTGCCACATGGCGTCGAGGCCGAGGCAGCCCGGCATCACCGGATCGTTCTTGAAGTGGCAGCCAAAGAACCAGAGGTCCGGCTTCACTTCGAGCTCGGCGCGCACCAGCCCCTTGCCGAACTCGCCGCCGGTTTCCGAGATCTGGCTGATGCGGTCAAACATCAGCATCGGCGGCAGCGGCAACTGGGCGTTGCCGGGACCGAACAGCTCGCCCCGGCCGCAAGCCAGCAAATCCTCATATTCATAACCGCCGCGCCGATCCAGCATCCTCTTCCAACCTCTCAATGTCCCGATAAAGCGCTCTTACCTAAGCTCTTACTAAGCTCTAAGCCGGACCTTATCTTCCCACGGGAACTGGAACATCCCGTATCGTGGGCGCTACCTGGGTACGCTGCCTGGCCTTGATCTCTGCCGAAAGCGCATATGTGGTCCGCGCGCTCTCTAACATAGGCTCAACAGGGCGGCAAAGCCGCTTTCAGGTGATAAATTACCGGCTAGCCAATGGGTTTCTATGGGTTTTGACTGTACCTTGGATTCGTTCTAGTTGCGAAAAACTTGCATCTGGTAGGCATCCTTTTTATATTTATCAGGAATATTGCCTGAGTTAGGTGCATAGAGTGGATATGAACGAGGAAGTACCGGCTGTGAACGATGACGCCGTGCACCCCGCCGCCCGCGGCGCTGGGCATCACCCGGCCTTGACCGGCTGCCCCTGGCATGACGTCAACGAGATGTTGCAGGCTGCCGGTCTTAGGCCGACCCGCCAGCGCATGGCGCTGGGCTGGCTGCTGTTCGGCAAGGGCGCCCGCCATCTGACCGCGGAAATGCTCTACGAGGAAGCCACGCTGGCCAAGGTTCCGGTGTCGCTGGCGACTGTCTACAACACCCTCAACCAGCTGACCGATGCCGGTCTGCTGCGCCAGGTCAGCGTCGACGGCACCAAGACCTATTTCGACACCAACGTCTCGGCGCACCACCACTTCTATCTCGAGCACAATCACGAGCTGGTCGACATTCACGACTCGACCATGATGCTCTCGAAGATGCCCGAGGTGCCCGAGGGCTACGAGATCTCCCGCGTCGACATGGTGGTGCGGCTGCGCAAGAAGCGCTGAACGGATTTACCGTCGAATGGATTTGGTGGCCGGGCTCGTCCCGGCCATTGTTGTTTGAGACGTCGTCATTCCGGGATGGTGCGTTAGCACCAGACCCGGAATCTCGAGATTCCGGGTTCGATGCTGGCGCATCGCCCCGGAATGACGCTTAGCGTCAATCCACCTTCTCGTCGGCGTAGACGCCCCACAGGCGCTGCTGCTCGATCCAGCCGTCGAAGCCGGCGCCGGTGACCCGGCACCAGTTGTTGGCGCATTTCTTGACCTGCGCGACCACGCCGGCCTGCAGCCGCGCCGCGATGGCGCTGGTGGCGTCGGGGCGATCGTAGAGCGAGGCGAGATCGTCCTTGTGCTTCATCGTCACCACCGCGGTGCGGCGGCCGGACAGCAGCGAGTGATAGACCCAGCCCTCGGCGCCCTCGGAATCGCGCACCCGGCGCCAGTTCTCGAATTCGGCGGTGATTTCGACTGGAAGCCCGGAGCGCGTGTAGACCCAGGCGACGTCGTTGTCCTTGGTCGGGCCGGCGCGGACATTCACATGATCGGATTTCAGGCTGACATAGCGCGGGATCGGCAGTCCGCTGGTGGTGGGGCTCGCATCCTTGGCGGAATGTCCAGGGATCACCGACATGCCCAGCATGCACCCGACCAGCGCCGCCAACCAACCGAAACGCCAGAACCCCACCATCAACTCGTCTCCTGCCGAGATGCCCAACCCGCATTCGGCGAGTTGCAACCCATTGACCCACGCCCGAATACCGGCCCCTCACGTCCGCGCCGTTCGTTCCCGACCGGACATCCGAGGGGTTCTTGTCTTGGCCCGGCCTTCTGCTAGAGAGGACGGAACGCTTCTAGAACCAGAACGCCCGAATTTCCCGCAGGCCGAAGGCCGGGTAAGTCTCGGGGAACCCTAGGAAACGCGAAGGAAACGCCGGCACAGAGCGGCGATCAGCAGTGTCGAACAACCGGGTTAATGAGCACTGAACGGCTTGATCTTTGGCAGGCCGCGCAGCTCATGAGAGCAGGACATGTCGGTAAAGAAAAAGCCTCTCGTCGTCGTCACCCGCAAGCTGCCGGACTCGATCGAGACCCGGATGCGCGAGCTGTTCGATGCCAGATTGAATCTCGACGACACGCCGATGACCGCGGAGCAGATCGCGGACGCGGCGCGCAGCGCCGATATTCTGGTGCCGACCGTGACCGACCTGATCCGCGAGGACGTGATCAACCATCCCGACTGCAAGCTGAGGATGATCGCCAATTTCGGCAACGGCGTCGACAATATCGACGTCGCGGCGGCGCATGCCCGCGGCATCACGGTCACCAACACCCCGAAGGTGCTGACCGAGGACACCGCCGACATGACGATGGCGCTGATTCTGGCGGTGCCGCGCCGCTTGATCGAGGGCGCTTCGATCCTGACCGAAGGCAAGCAGCACTGGGCGGGCTGGTCGCCGACCTGGATGCTCGGCCACCGCATCGGGGGAAAAAGGCTCGGCATCATCGGCATGGGCCGGATCGGCCAGGCGGTGGCGCGCCGCGCCCGCGCTTTCGGGCTGCAGATCCACTATCACAACCGCCGCCCGGTGGCGCCCGTGATCGCCGACGAGCTCGGGGCGACCTATTGGGAAAGCCTCGACCAGATGCTGGCGCGGATGGACATCATCTCGGTGAACTGCCCGCACACGCCGGCCACCTTCCATCTGCTGTCGGCGCGGCGGCTCAAGCTGATCCGCAAGGAGGCCTACGTCGTCAACACCGCGCGCGGCGAGGTGATCGACGAGGACACGCTGATCAAGCTGATCGAGGCCGGCGAGATCGGCGGCGCCGCGCTCGACGTCTATGAGCACGAGCCGGCGGTCAACCCGAAGCTGGTGCGGCTGGCCAGGGCCGGCAAGGTGGCGCTGCTGCCGCATATGGGCTCGGCCACCATCGAAGGCCGCGTCGAGATGGGCGAGAAGGTGATCATCAACATCCGCACCTTCCTCGACAACCACAAGCCGCCGGACCGCGTGCTGCCGAGCATGCTGTGATGGCATAGTCCGGGTTACGCTCCATCCAAGCGACGCAGCTCCAACCTCCCCTTGAAAAGGGGAGGTCGCTTTGCTCGCCAGAGCAAAGCGGGTGGGGATCTGCTCTCTCCGCGGAGCGGAGCCCGCGGCTGACCCCCATCCCGACCTTCCCCCTTTCAGGGGGAAGGAGAAGAAAGATCTGAAGCCCGGACGCAGCGCAGCGCAATCCGGGAACAGCCTCTCCGCGGAATCACCGCCCCGGATTGCGCTGCGCTGCATCCGGGCTACGGGGATGCCGTCGCGGGGGCGCGCTGCCAAATACCGAAAAACAACCCCATGCAAAGTAGCCGGTGGCGGCCTGGAGCCCACGTTCAGGTGTCGTCCCGGCCTAGTGCGCAATTGCGCACGGGGGCCGGGACGACGGCGAGCGTGTCGCGTTACGGCTTCCGCCGCGCCTGCTTGCGCCAGTCGGCGACGAACGCCACGAAGGCGGCGAGCGCGGGGGGTGGCTGGCGGCGGCTCGGGTAATAGAGGAACGGCCCGTCGAACGGCGGGCACCAGTCGTCGAGCACGCTGACCAGCGTGCCGGATTTCACGCCGTAACGGACATAGCCCTCGAAGGTCGCCCAGTAGCCGACGCCGTCATGCACCGCGCGCAGCGCAAGGCCGAGATAGGTGGCGATCAGCTTCGCCGGCGGCGAGACCTTGACCAGGCGGCCGTTCTTCTCGAACTCCCAGTCGAACATCGCGCCGTTGCTGAAGCGGGTGCGGATACAGGCATGCTTCAGCAGATCCTTCGGGTGCAGCGGCCGGCCGTGCCTAGCGACATAGTCGCGCGAGGCCACCACCGCGTAGCGCTGCGGCGCGCCCAGCGGCATTGCGATCATGTCCTGCGCCAAATGCTCGCCATAGCGCACGCCGGCGTCAAAACCCTGGGCGACGATGTCGACGAAGGCGGTTTCGGCGACGATCTCCAGCTCGACCTTCGGATATTTTGCCAGGAACGGCCCGACCATCTGTGCCAGCACGAGGTCGACCGCCGGCGGCGGTGCATTGATGCGCAACCGGCCGGACGGCTCGGCGCGCAGGCCGCGCACCTGGTTCAGCGCATCGCCGACATCTGACATCGCCGGGGCGACGCGCGCCAGCAGCATTTCGCCGGCCTCGGTCAACGCAACGCTGCGGGTGGTGCGGTTCATCAGGCGGACGCCGAGCCGTTCCTCCATGTCGCGCAGCCGCTGGCTGAGGCTCGAGACCGAGACGCGCCGCTCCAGCGCGGCGCGCCGGAAATTGCGCGTGCGCGCCACCGCCACGAAGGCGTCGAGGTCGCGGAGGTCGAAATCCAGCATTGTTCGATATAGTGAACAAGCTGTTCCCGATTGTCCAGCTTATCGGCCCAGGCGGGCGGACGCATATCAGCCGCGTCATCCGGCGGCGGATTGCCCGCCGCGACCTTCGAGGGAAGCACCACCATGGACACACGCAAGCTCGGCTCCACCGGCCCCGCCGTCTCGCAGCTCGGTCTCGGCTGCATGGGCATGTCGGACTTCTACGGCCCCACCGACCGCAGCGAGAGCATCGCCACCATCCATGCCGCGCTGGAGGCCGGCATCACCCTGCTCGACACCGGCGATTTCTACGGCATGGGCCACAACGAGATGCTGATCGGCGAAGCGCTCAAGGGAAAGAATCGCGGCAACGTGCAGATCAGCGTCAAGTTTGGCGCGCTGCGCGACCGCGCTTACGGCTTTCTCGGCTATGACAGCCGCCCCGCCGCGGTGAAGAATTTCGCCGCCTATTCGCTGCAGCGGCTCGGCGTCGACCACATCGACGTCTACCGCCCGGCGCGGCTCGATCCCAACGTGCCGATCGAGGACACGGTCGGCGCGATCGCCGACATGATCAAGGCCGGCTGGATCCGGCATATCGGCCTCTCCGAGGTCGGCTCCGACACCATCCGCCGCGCCCACAAGGTGCATCCGATCGCCGATCTGCAGATCGAATATTCGCTGCTGTCGCGCGGCATCGAGAACGACATCCTGACGACCTGCCGCGAGCTCGGCATCGGCATATCAGCCTATGGCGTGCTGGCGCGCGGGCTGATCAGCGGGCACTGGTCGAAGGACCGCGCGGGAGCGAAGGATTTCCGGCTGCTCAGCCCACGCTTCCAGGCCGGCAATATCGACGCCAACCTCGCGCTCGCCGACCGGCTGCGCGTCATTGCGGAGGATTTCGGTGCCTCACCGGCGCAGGTCGCGATCGCCTGGGTCGCTGCACAGGGCACGGACATCGTGCCGCTGGTCGGCGCGCGGCGGCGCGAGCGGCTGACGGAAGCGCTCGGTGCGCTCGATGTGAAGCTCACCGACGCGCACCTCGCCGCATTGGCATCGGCGTTTCCGCCCGGCGCCGCCGCCGGCGGACGCTATCCCGAGGAGCATCTCCGGCACATGGACAGCGAGAAGCCGGCGACCGTCTCGTAGGCGTTACAAATGCCCGCTCAGGTCGGTGATGCCGGGCGCATCACCGTTGAGCGGGTTCTGCGGATCGCGCGCGTAGCGCAGCGTCTCGAAGCGCATCGCGCGCGCATCCACCATCAACAGGCGGCCGACCAGGCCCTCGCCGAAGCCGACGATCTCGCGGATCGCCTCCAGCGCCATCATCGATCCCAGAACGCCGGCGAGCGCGCCCATCACGCCGGCCTCGGCGCAGGCCGGCACCGTGCCCGGCGGCGGCGCTTCCGGGAACAGGCAGCGATAGGTCGGGTTGAATTCGCCCTGCGCATTCTTCTCATGGGCGCGGATCGTGGTCAGCGACGCGTCGAACTGGCCGAGCGCCGCCGTGATCAGCGGCCGCTTGGCGAGGAAGCAGGCGTCGGAGACGAGGTAGCGGGTCTCGAAATTGTCGGAGCCGTCGAGCACGAGATCGTAACCCGCGATCAGCGCCATCGCATTGTTGGCGTCGAGCCGAACGGCATGCGCCTCGAACGCCACATGCGGATTGAGTGCGTGGATCTGGGCAGCGGCGCTGTCGACCTTGCGCTTACCGACGTCAGGCGTTGCATGGATGATCTGGCGCTGCAGGTTGGAGAGCGACACGATATCGTCATCGACCACGCCGAGCCGGCCGACGCCGGCGGCGGCCAGATACATCAGCGCCGGCGCGCCGAGGCCGCCCGCGCCGATCACCAGCACCGCGGCGTTCTTCAGCGCGTTCTGGCCGGGACCGCCCACCTCGCGCAGCACGATGTGGCGGGCATAGCGTTCGAGTTCGTCGGCACTCAGCATCGTGAATTCCTGCGCGCTATTCCCTGAACCCGGGCGCGATTGGAGTCGACCAAGCAGATGTGCTTAGTTGCGTGGACGTCAATGGGCGGATTTGTCATGAGATCGGTGCTTTCGGCAACATTGCTGCTCGCGGCCCTCCTGATTGCAGATTCGGGGGCCGCACAGGCCCAGACCCCGCCGGCGGTACCCGGCGTCAAGCCGAAGACCGTGACCACCGTGCCGATCCGCCCGGCGCTGCAGAAGCCCGAAGATACCGCTGGCGGCATGACGCAGGCCGAACGGCTGGCGCTGCAATCGGACCTCGCCTGGGTCGGCGACTATAACGGCGCGATATCAGGCGACGTCAGCGAGCGCATGGTCAATGCGATCAAGGAATTCCAAAAGAAGCAGGGCGGCAAGCCGACCGGCGTCTTGAACCCGCAGGAGCGCGGCGTGCTCGCCGACACGGCGCGGAAGCGGCAGGAGAATGTCGGCTGGCGCATCGTCACCGAGCCCGCTACCGGCGCGCGGCTCGGCATTCCGACAAAACTGGTGCCGCAGCTCACCAGCGATGCCTCCGGCGCGAAATGGACCTCGCCGACCGGCACGGTCCAGGTGCTGTTGACGCGGCGCAAGGAGGCGGGCCCGTCCACCGCCAAGCTCGCCGAACAGGAAAAGAAGGAGCCGGCCGGCCGCACCATCGACTACACCGTGGTGAAGCCGGATTTCTTCGTGCTGTCGGGCATGCAGGGGCTGAAGAAGTTTTATCTGCGC
This sequence comes from Bradyrhizobium ivorense, assembly GCF_900696085.1. GTDB lineage: Bacteria > Pseudomonadota > Alphaproteobacteria > Rhizobiales > Xanthobacteraceae > Bradyrhizobium > Bradyrhizobium ivorense. The sequence goes on along the minus strand of NZ_CAADFC020000003.1, from coordinate 113,402 downwards.
GGCACCTTCAAGGGCGACGAGGTGCGCATCCTCACCATTCTCTACGACCAGGCGATGCAAAACACCGTCGAGCCGGTGGTGATCGCGATGTCGAGCGCGTTCAATCCATTCCCGTCGGGCGTCGTGGCCGGGCCGCCGCCACGCAAGACGGTGGAATACGGCACCGGCGTGGTGGTCAGTGATGACGGCGCGATCGTGACGGACCGCGTGGCGACCGACGACTGTATCGCGCTGACGATCCCGGGTTACGGCAATGCCGACCGCATCGCCGCGGACAAGGAGCACGATCTCGCATTGCTGCGCGTCTATGGCGCCCGGGACCTGAAGCCGCTCAGCATCGCCGGACGTGCGACGCAGACCACGCTCGACATCACCGGCATCTCCGACCCGCAAAGCCAGGGCGGCGGCGCCGCGGCGAGCAGTGTGAAAGCCTCGGTGGCACAGCTCGGCGGCAGCAGCGATTCGGCGCTGTCACCGGCGCCGGCGGTCGGCTTCTCCGGCGCGGCCGCACTCGACAGCGGCGGCAAGTTCGCCGGGATCGCGGTGCTCAAGCCGGTGATCGTCGCCGGCCCTGCAACTGCGCCGGCGCAGGCCGCGCTGGTGCCGGCGGACACCGTGCGGGAGTTTTTGAAAGCGCATGGCGTCAACGCATCAGGTGGATCGACCGACGCAAAAGCCGCCGTGGTCCGCGTGATCTGCGTCAGGAAGTAAGTTCACCTCTCCCCGCCTGCGGGGAGAGGTCGCCGCGCCCTTGCGCGGCGGGTGAGGGGGTACAGGTCTCACTGCGTTCACAACTCGTGGAGAAAGCCCCTCACCCCAACCCTCTCCCCGCGAAGAGCGGGGCGAGGGAGCCCGACCAGCTCCGCTCACCGCAACGCGAACCTCACACCCGCCCGCGCCTGGCCGCCGGCGATGCCGACCGGCGTGCCGTCGGCGCGCCAGCAGGCCGCGCCGGACATGGTGCCGTCGGCGTGGAACTGGATCGCGTTCATGCCGCCGGCCACCGTTGCCACCACCTGCACCTTGTGGCCCTTCGCGGCGAGCGCGGCGCGGACGGCTTCCGGCACCGCCTGCTCGACTTCGAGCGCATTGCCTTCGGTCCAGACCCGCGGCGCCTCGACCGCCTCCTGCAGGCTCATGCCGTGGTCGATCAGATTGAGCAGCGCCTGCATCGCGCTCGGGAAGATGCGCTTTCCGCCGGGCAGGCCGAGCGCGTAGACGAGCTTGCCGCCGCGCAGCGCCATCATCGGCGACATCGAGGTGGTGACGCGCTTGCCTGCGGCCAGCGACAGCGCATGCCCCGGCCGCGGATCGAACAGGTTCATGTAGTTGTTCGGCACCGTGCCGAGGCCCGGGATCAGGATTTTCGCGCCGAACAGATTGTTGATCGTCTGCGTGGTCGCCACCACATTGCCCATCGCATCCGCCGCGGTCATGTGCGTGGTGTGCGCGCTCTCGAGTTGCGCGACGCCGGCGCCCCAGGCCTGCGCGCGATCGGGATCGATCGCACCGCGGCGTTCCTCGGCATAGGCCTTCGAGGTCAACCGCTGCACCGGCACGTTGATATAGGCAGGATCGCCGCTCGCGGCCGCGCGATCGGCGAAGGCGATCTTCAGCACCTCGGCAAGATAATGGATGGTCTCGGTGGTGCCGAAGCCGAGGCGCGCGATGTCATAACTTTCGAGAATGTTGAGCATCTGGGTGATGTGCACGCCGGAGGCGGCCGGTGGTGGCGGCCCCAAAATTTCCCAGCCGCGATAGTCGGCGCGGATCGGCGCGCGCTCGACGGTCTTGTATGACGTGAGATCCTCGCGCGCGATGAAGCCGCCGTTGTTTTTCATGTAGTCGACGAGAATGTCGCCGAGCGGGCCCTCATACAGCGCGTTATCGCCATGCTCGGCGATGTATTTCAGCGTCTCGGCATATTCCGCCTGCACCACGCGCTCGCCGGGTTTCAGCGGTGTGCCGTTGGGCAAATAGATCGCCGCGATCGGCTTGTCCTTCAGCATCTCCTCGGCGCCGTCGGTGATACATTCGTGCAGATACGGCGTCGCCGCATAGCCGCGCGCGGCGTGCTTGATCGCCGGCTGCATCACGTCGGCGAGGCTCATGGTGCCGAAGCGGCGCAGCGTCTCGCACCAGGCTTTCAGCGAGCCCGGCACGGCGACTGCCTTCGGCCCGTTCAGATTCTCGTTGCCGAGGGTGTCGAACACGTCATGCGCCGAGCCGGGCTTCGAGGTGTAGGTATCCGGCCGCACCGCCTGCGGCACCGTGCTCTGCCCGTCGATGAAGCGATGGCTGCCGTCGGCGAGGCGAATATGCGCCATGCCGCCGCCGATGATGCCGACCATCATCGGCTCGACCACGGTCAGCGTGAACAGCGTGGCGATCGCGGCATCGATGGCGTTGCCGCCGGCCGCGAGCATTTCCGCGCCGGCGGCCGAGGCCAGCGGATGATTGCTCACCACCATGCCGCGGCCCGAGCTCGCCGGCTGCTTCTCGCATTTGAAACTCGTCCCCGCGTGTTCGCGCCAGTTGCTGCTCATGGCCGGTACTCCCCTTATTGTTGTTATTGGCAGTTCTATTTCTGGCACTTCGGGCACCAGAACGTCGAACGGCCATTCTGGGTGAAACGCCTGACGATGCCGCCGCACTTTCCGGTGCGGCACGTCTCGCCTTCGCGGTCATAGACCTGGAACGAATGCTGGAAATAGCCGAGCTCGCCATTGGTCAGCCGGTGATCGCTGATCGAGGAGCCGCCGGCCTTGATCGCCTGGTTGAGCACCGCATGGATCGCATCGACCAGCCGTCCGGCGTGATCGGTCGGGTCGCCCTTCTTGGTTGCGAGCGTCGCGGCCAATCGCCGCGGCGACAAATGCGAGCGAAACAGCGCCTCGCAAACATAGATGTTGCCAAGTCCCGCCACCACGCGCTGGTCGAGCAGCGCCGCCTTCAGGCTCGTCTTCTTGTTGTGGCAGGCGCGTGCCAGCATCGCCGCGTCGAATTCGTTGCCGAGCGGCTCGGGGCCGAGCCCCTTCAGCAGCGGTTCATCCTCGATCGCGTTGCGGGCGATGATCTTCATGTAGCCGAAGCGGCGCGGATCGTTGAAGACGATGGCCGCGCCCGACGACATGTGAAACACGACGTGGTCGTGCGCGCGGTCCTCGCTGCGCGGATGATGGAATTGCCCCGGCGTTGCGGCGCCCTCCTCCTTGTGCACGCGGAACGAGCCGGACATGCCGAGATGCATCAGCAGCACGTCGCCGGAGGTGAGGTCCGCCATCAGATATTTGGCGCGGCGGCCGAGCCCGGTGACGGTCTGACCCTCGAGCCGGGCGATAAAGTCTTTTTGAAAGGGAAACCGCAGATCCTTGCGGCGGGCTTCGGCCTTGACGATTTTTGCGCCTTCCATGGCCGGTTGCAGGCCGCGGCGGACGGTCTCGACTTCGGGTAATTCCGGCATGGAGGCATTCACCTTTTGGAAGTGACGTGATAGCGCCATTGCGGCCGCCGCGCTATGGTCCGGCGGGAGCGTTTTCGAGCGAAGTGGGTACCGGTTCGCGTGAAGAAAACGCGACCAAAAAAGGGTGAGAGTAAAGCGTTGATGGATCGGCCGGATCAAACCACCCATTTCGGCTTCAGGGACGTCCCCCTGGGCGAGAAGCAGACGCTGGTGAACGACGTGTTTCACAGCGTGGCGTCGCGCTACGACCTGATGAACGACCTGATGTCGGCAGGCCTGCACCGGGTCTGGAAGGACATCATGATCACGGCGCTCGATCCGCCGAAGGGCGACCGGCCGTTCGCGCTGCTCGACGTCGCCGGCGGCACCGGCGACATCGCGTTCCGTGCCGCCAAGACGGCGGGCCCGGGATTCCATGCCACGGTCTGCGACATCAATGGCGACATGCTCGCGGTGGGCCGCGAGCGCGCCGCCAAGCAGCACCTCGGCGACCGCGTGTCGTTCGTCGAGGGCAATGCGGAAACGCTCGGCTTCGCCGACCGCGCGTTCGACGCCTACACCATCGCGTTCGGCATCCGCAACGTGCCGCAGATCGACCTCGCGCTGCGCGAGGCCTATCGCGTCCTGAAGCCCGGCAGCCGCTTTTTGTGCCTGGAGTTCTCCACCGTCGACGTGCCCGGGCTCGACCGGTTGTACGATCTGTTCTCCTTCAAGGTGATCCCGCCGCTCGGCCGCGCCGTCACCGGCGACGCCGAGTCCTACCAGTACCTCGTCGAGTCGATCCGCAAATTCCCGCGGCCGCCCGCCTTCGCCGAGATGATCGGCACGGCCGGCTTCAAGCGTGTGAAGTGGCAGAGCCTCTCCGGCGGCATCGTGGCGCTGCATTCGGGCTGGCGTTTGTGATCTCCGCGTTTTCCCACATCGCGCGCCTCGCCCGCGCCGGGTTCGTGTTTGCGCGCGAAGGCGTGTTCGGCGTGGTCGATCCCTCGCTGGTGCCGCCGCCCGGACAGCTCGCGCTGAAAATGGCGCGGATAATCGAACGCCGCAACGCCAAGTCCGGCGCGCGGCTGTCGCGCGCGCTGACGCGGCTCGGGCCCGCCTATCTCAAGCTCGGACAATTCCTCGCCACCCGTCCCGACGTCGTCGGCGTGGCGATGGCGCGCGACCTCGAAGCCCTGCAGGACCGGCTGCCGCCGTTCTCGCAAAGCGAGGCCGAGGCGGTGATCACGCAATCGCTGGAACGGCCGCTGTCGCAGGCGTTCACACATCTCGGCCCGGCGGTGGCGGCAGCCTCGATCGCGCAGGTGCATCGCGCCGAGGTCGAGCGCAATGGCGTCCGGCACCCGGTCGCGGTCAAGGTACTCCGGCCCAACGTCGCCGCGCGCTTCCGCCGCGATCTCAGCGATTTCTTCTTCGTCGCGCGCAATGCCGAGGCGCACTCCGCCGAGGCGCGGCGGTTGCGGCTGATCGAGGTCATCAACACGATGTCGCGCTCGGTCGCGATGGAGATGGATCTGCGGCTCGAGGCGGCCGCGCTCTCCGAGATGGCGGAGAACACAAACGACGATCCCGACTTCCGCGTGCCCGCGGTGGACTGGGACCGCACCACCCATAACGTGCTGACTATGGAGTGGATCGACGGCATCGCGCTGAACGATCACGCCCGTCTCGCCGAGGCCAAGGTCGACCTGCCCGATCTCGGCCGCAAGGTGATCCAGAGCTTTCTGCGCCACGCGCTGCGCGACGGCTTCTTCCACGCCGACATGCATCCCGGCAATCTGTTCCTCGACGAGGCCGGCCGCCTCGTCGCCGTCGACTTCGGCATCATGGGACGGCTCGGCGCCAATGAGCGGCGCTTCCTGGCAGAAATCCTGCTCGGCTTCATCACCCGCGACTATCGCCGCGTCGCCGAGGTGCATTTCGAGGCCGGCTACGTGCCGGGCCATCACTCGGTGGAGAATTTCGCGCAGGCGATCCGCGCCATCGGCGAGCCGATCCACAACCGCACCGCCGAGGAAATCTCGATGGCGAAGCTGCTCACGCTTCTGCTCGAGGTCACCGGCCTGTTCGACATGCAGACGCGGCCCGAGCTGATCCTGCTGCAGAAGACCATGGTGGTGGTCGAGGGCGTGGCGCGCGGCTTCGATCCCAAGCTCGACATCTGGAAGATCGCCGACCCCGTGGTGCGCGAATGGATCACGCAAAATCTCGGCCCGGCCGGTCGCATCCAGAGCGCGCTGTCGGGCGCAGGCGAACTCGGCCGCGTCCTCGCCGGCCTGCCGTCGATCGCGACCCGCGCCATGACCGTGCTCGAACAGCTGGAGACCATGACCCGCGAGGGCCACATGCTGTCGTCGGATACCATCGACGAAATGGCCCGCGCCGAGGCAAAGAAGGCGCGGCTGCAGACCGTGGGCCTCTGGATCATTGCCCTCACCCTGATCGGAATCTTCTTCACGATCCGCGGCCACTAGAGCTATTTCCGTTCCGATGGAATCGGAACGGAGCTCTAGATTCTAGTTTTTGACGCGTTTTCTTCACGCGAACCGGAATCCAATTCGCTGGAAAACGCTCTAAATTTGATTGCAATGCATGCATCCCGTGCTAGCATCGCTAGCACATCTGAGGGCGTATGCCATGGCCAGCTTGACCATCCGCAAACTCGACGACGAGCTGAAAACCTATCTGCGGCTGCGCTCCGCCAAGAACGGGCGCTCCGTCGAGGAGGAGGTTCGGGTGATCCTCCGCGAGCTTGCAGAGGGCCGTGCGGAGCCCGCTGAGGCGCTCGCCGCGGGGCTGGCCGCGGCTGTCGCCCGCGCGCCACGGGCCGCCAGCGCGGCTGGCGAGCCCCGCATCACCCTGATCATCGGCGGCGGGATCGCGGCCTACAAGGCGCTGGACCTGATCCGGCGGCTGAAGGAGCGGCACATCGAGGTCCGCTGCGTGCTGACCAGGGCGGCCCAGCAATTCGTCACCCCGCTCGCCGCGAGCGCGCTGTCGCATGAGCGGGTCTACACCGACCTGTTCGATGCCGAGAGCGAGTTCGACGCCGGCCATATCCGCCTTGCGAGGGAGTGCGACCTGATCGTGGTGGCGCCGGCCACCGCCGACCTGATGGCCAAGATGGCGCAGGGCCATGCCGACGACCTCGCCACCGCGATCCTGCTCGCCGCCAACCGGCCGATCCTGCTGGCGCCGGCGATGAATCCCCTGATGTGGAACAACCCGGCCACCCGCCGCAACGTGCTGCAGCTGCGCCGCGACGGCGTCCACACCGTCGGGCCCAATGCCGGCGAGATGGCGGAAGCGGGCGAAGCCGGGGTCGGGCGGATGGCCGAGCCGACCGAGATTGCAGCCGCCGCCGACCGCATGCTGCGGCCGCCCAAACCGCATCCGCTCGCCGGCAAGCGCGTGCTGGTCACGGCCGGCCCGACCCATGAGGCGATCGATCCGGTGCGCTACATCGCCAACCGCTCCTCCGGCAAACAGGGTTTTGCCATTGCCGCCGCGGCGCAGGCGGCCGGCGCCGACGTCGTGCTGGTGTCCGGCCCGGTCGAGCTCGACGATCCGCAGGGCATGTCGGTGATGCGGGTGGAATCGGCGCGCGACATGCTGCACCGGGTCGAGGCGGCGCTGCCGGTCGATGTCGCGATCTTCGCCGCCGCGGTCGCCGACTGGCGGGTCGCCAGCGAGGGCAGCCAGAAACTGAAGAAGAGCGCCGCCGGCATGCCGCCGCTGCAGCTCGTGGAGAATCCCGACATCCTCGCCACCATCTCGAAGCTGAAGGACAAGCGGCCGCCGCTGGTGATCGGCTTCGCCGCCGAGACCGAGCATCTGATCGAGAACGCCAAGGCCAAATTCGCGCGCAAGGGCTGCGACTGGATCGTCGCCAACGACGTCTCGCCCACCACGGGCGTGATGGGCGGCGACCGCAACACCGTTCACCTGCTGTCGCGCGAGGGCAAGGAGGTGACCGTCGATTCCTGGCCGGTGATGACCAAGGAAGAGGTGGCGGCCGCGCTGGTGTCGCGGATCGCACGAGCCGTGGGGACTGCATCGTGAGCGCCGTGATCAAGGTCGAGATCTGCCAGCTGCCGCATGGCGCCGATTTGCTGCTGCCGGCCTACCAAACTGCCGACGCGGCCGGACTCGATTTGCTGGCGGCGGTGCCGCGGTCAGCGCCGCTGATCCTGCTGCCCGGACGCTACGAGATGGTTCCAACCGGGCTGACCATCGCGCTGCCGCCGGGCTACGAGGCGCAGGTGCGGCCGCGCTCCGGTCTGGCCGCCAAGCACGGCGTCACCGTGCTGAACTCGCCCGGCACCATCGACGCCGACTACCGCGGCGAGATCAACGTGCTCTTGATCAATCACGGCCAGGCGCCGTTCCAGATCCGGCGCGGCGAGCGCATCGCGCAGCTGGTGATCGCGCCGGTCACCCGGGCCGAGCTGGTTCCGGTCGAGGTGCTGTCCGTGACCGAGCGCGGCAGCGGCGGCTTCGGCTCGACCGGGCGCTGACCTTCCGCGAGTACGGAGTCAATTCGCGTAAAATTCGCGCCATCGCTGCGCATTTTTTCACAGCCGATTCTGCGTTCACGGTCTGGACTCTTACTCGCTGACTCGCAATGGGACTATTCTGACTTGATTCGAGCACGACGGGGGGTCTTCGTCGGGCTATCTGGTCCTGCTTGGGCACGTCACCGGAAGACCGTCTCCACTTTTCCGGATCTTCTGCGGGTCTTGCCTGGGAGTTGTGCGTTCTGGGGCAACATATGTCGGGCGTAGTCGCAGCGATGCGTCGCAGCCTGCTGTCATGCACCTCACTGGCGCGCGACGGCATGATCGGACTCGTCACCACGGCATTGCTGCCGGTCCGCTCGGCGTTTGCCGCCGACGGCGTGCTCGCGCAGGCGGTCGCGGATCAATTCGGCCTCAACCACCAGGAGGTCGCGGTGCTCGCGACCTCGCTGGCGCTGGTCGGCTTCTCCGCCGTCGCCGCAATCTTGTTGATGCGCACCCGGGTGCGCGCGACGCGCAACGAGGAGCGGCTGCGGTTCGAGATCTCGGACCTGCAGGCGCAGTCCGACCGGCTGCGCGCGCTGCTGTTCGTCGAGCCGCAGGTGCTGATCTCCTGGGCGGCCGGCGACAACCGGCCGCAGATCTCGGGCGACATCTCGCTGGTGATGTCGCAGGAGGGTTCCCCGCAGCGCATCCTCGCCTTCGGAACCTGGCTGCCGCCGGAGCCGGCGCTGCAGATGGACCACGCTGTCGACGCGCTACGCGACAAGGGCGAGGCGTTTTTGCTCAACCTCTCGACCTCGGCCGGCCGCGCCATCGAGGCGATGGGCCGCGCCATCGGCGGCCAGGCCATCGTGCGGATCCGCGAGCTCGGCGGACTGCGCCGCGAGCTCGCTGAAGCCAACCTGCGCTACAAAGCGCTGCAGGAAGAGACCGAGCTGCTGCGCGACTTCGCCGCGGCGGCGCCGTGGCCGATCTGGGCCAAGAGCCTCGAGGGCAATCTGCGCTACGCCAACGCCGCCTATGTCCGCGCCACCGAGGGCAAGAGCGTCGCCGACGCGCTGCAGCGCAATCTCGAGCTGCTGGAAAGCGAGCAGCGCAGCGAGCTGACCAAGGCGCTCAACGACAATGCGAGCTATGCCGCGCGGCTGCCGATCGTGGTCAGCGGCGAGCGGCGGATCTACGACGTGCAGGCGCTCAAGCTCGGCGGCGGCAGCGCGGGGATCGCGATCGACGCCAGCGAAGCCGCGGCGCTGCGCGCGGCGATCGTGCGCATGGTCGAGGCGCACCGCCGCACGCTCGATCAATTGTCGTCGGGCGTCGCGGTATTCGACGCCGACCGTCGCCTGACCTTCTACAACGAATCGTATCGGCGGCTGTGGGGCCTCGACCAGGCCTTCCTCGACGGCAACCCGGACGATTCCAGCATCCTCGACCGGCTGCGCGCCAACCGCAAGCTGCCGGAGCAGCCGGACTTCCGCGCCTGGAAGGCCAAGCTGCACGAGGCCTATCGCGCGGTCGAATCCGAGACCTACACCTGGTTCCTGCCCGACGGCCGCGCCATCAGCGTCGTCACCACGCCGAACCTCGAGGGCGGCGTCACCTATCTGTTCGACAACGTCACCGAGAGCCTCGACCTGGCGCGCCAGTTCGACCGCCTGACCCGGGTGCAGCGCGAGACCCTCGACAATCTCGGCGAGGCGGTCGCGGTGTTCGGCAGCAACGGCCGCGCCGAGCTGTTCAACCCGCCGTTTGCCAAGATGTGGAAGCTGCCGGCGGACGCGCTGCAGGGCGAGCCGCATATCGAGGCGGTGGAAGCAATGTGCCGGCCGCTGTTCGACGATCCGATGACCTGGCGCGCGCTGCGCGAATCGATCACCGCGATCGAGAACCGCGCCCAGGTCGCGCTCAAACTGGAGCGCAAGGACGGCAGCGTGCTGAACTGCATGACCGTCCCGCTACCCGACGGCAAGACCCTGCTCGCATTCCAGGACATCACCGACACCGAAAATGTCGAACGCGCGCTGCGCGAGCGCAACGAGGCGCTCGAGGCGGCCGACCAGATGAAGGTGGATTTCGTCCACCACGTCTCCTACGAGCTGCGCGCGCCGCTCACCACCATCATCGGCTTCGCGCATTTCCTCAGCGATCCCTCGACCGGGCCGCTGACGCCGAAACAGGCCGAATATCTCGACTACGTCACCAAATCGACCAACGCGCTGCTGGCGCTGACCAACAACATCCTCGATCTCGCCACCATCGACGCCGGCGCGATGAAGCTCGAGCTCGGCCCGGTCAATATCGCCCAGGCGATCGAGGCCGCGGCCGAAGGCATCCAGGACCGGCTCGCGACCGACCGCATCGCGCTCAAGGTCGACATCGAGCCCAATATCGGCGGCTTTACCGGCGACGAGCGGCGCGTGGTGCAGGTGCTCTATAACCTGCTCGCCAATGCCGTCGGCTTCTCGCCGCATGACGCCACCGTCACGATCAGCGCGCGGCGCACCGAGCACAGCGTGGTGTTCTCGGTCACCGATTCCGGCCCCGGCATTCCAATGGAGATGCGGGACAAGGTGTTCAACTGGTTCGAGAGCCATTCGCACGGCTCGCGGCATCGCGGCGCCGGGCTCGGGCTGTCACTGGTACGTTCGTTTGTCGAACTGCATGGCGGGCGGGTGCGCGTCGATTCGACCGTCGGCAAGGGCACGACCGTGACCTGCGACTTCCCGATCGACCAGACCGCGCACCGCAACGCTGCTGAATGATCGCGACCTCGACATTCTCGGTGCCGATCGCGAACGAAACCGCGACAGCCGAGCTGATGGCCGATCTCGCGCTGTTGATCGGCGCCGGCGACGTCATCACGCTGTCCGGCGACCTCGGCGCCGGCAAGACCGCCGCCGCCCGCGCGCTGATCCGCTATCTCGCCGACGACACGACGCTGGAGGTGCCGAGCCCGACCTTCACGCTGGCGCAGAGCTACGAGCTGCCGGCGTTTCCGATCATTCACGCCGACCTCTACCGCATCAACGACGCCAGCGAGCTCGAGGAGATCGGGCTGTCGCCGCTGCCCGACGACGTCGTGGCGCTGATCGAATGGCCGGAGCGCGCGCCCGATGCCATGCCCGACGATCGCATCGACATCGCGTTCAGCCATCGTCCGGCGCTGGGATCGACGGCCCGCGCCGCCGAGATCACCGGCTACGGCACATCGGCGGCGAAGGTCGCGCGGCTCGAGGTGCTGCGCCAATTTCTCGAGCGTGCGGGCTTTCTCCACGCCCGCCGCGAGCGGATGCCGGGCGACGCCTCGACCCGCTCCTATGCGCGGCTGCGCACCGATGACGGCAGCGTCATCCTGATGAACTCGCCGCGCCGCCCCGACGGCCCCGCGATCTACAACGGCCAGTCCTACAGCGCGGCGGTGCATCTTGCCGAGGACGTCAGGCCGTTCGTCGCGATCGGAAACGGGCTGCGCAAGCACGGCTTTTCCGCGCCCGCGATCCGGCACAGCGATCTCGAGTCCGGCTTTCTGATCACCGAGGATTTCGGCAGCGCCGGCGTGATCGAGGGTGATCCGCCGCAGCCGATCGTCGAACGCTATGAGGCCGCCACCGACATGCTGGCAGCACTGCATCGCGAGGCGCTGCCCGAGACGCTGCCGATCACGGCCGATACGGCCTACGACATCCCGGTGTTCGACATCGACGCCTGGCTGATCGAGATCGGGCTGATGCTCGAATGGTATTTGCCCGACCGTGGCGTCGAGCCGAGCGAGGAGCTGCGCAGCGAATTTCTGGGGATGTGGCGCGGGCTGCTGGAAAAGCCCGCCGCAGCGCCGCAGACCTGGGCGATCCGCGACTTCCATTCGCCGAACATCATCTGGCTCGCCGAGCGCACCGGCATCCTGCGCGTCGGCATCATCGATTTCCAGGACGCGGTGCTTGGCCCAGCGGCCTATGACGTGGTGTCGTTGCTGCAGGATGCGCGGATCGACGTGCCCGAGCAGCTCGAGCTGGCGCTGTTGACCCGCTACATCAAGGCGCGGCGCACCACCGACATGAGTTTCGATCCGGCGCAATTTGCCGAGCTCTATGCGATCATGTCGGCACAGCGCAACACCCGCCTGCTCGGCACCTTCGCCCGGCTCAACCGCCGCGACGGCAAGCCGCAATATCTCAAGCACCAGCCGCGGATCTGGACCTATCTCAATCGGTCGCTGGCCCATCCGGCGCTCACCACCTTCCGCCTCTGGTACGAGGCCAACGTCCCTCCCCCGCTACCGTAGGTTTACCGGTTGTTAGCCAACCGCCGCCTAAGCTGGAACCGGGCTGTGTCGGACGGACGGCCGGATCTGGAGCGCGACCACAATGGGGACCGAACGACGCAGGGGCGATCGCGTCACATTTGAGCGCGGCATTCCGGCGCACATGATGGGCATCGACGGCACCTGGCGGCGCGACTGCATGATGGAAGACGTGTCGGAGACCGGCGCCAAGCTCACCGTCGAAGGCTCGGTCGAGGGGCTGGCCCTGAAGGAGTTTTTTCTGCTGCTGTCGTCCACAGGATTGGCCTATCGCCGCTGCGAGCTGGCATGGGTCAATGGCGACCAGATCGGCGTCAATTTCTTGAAGCAAGGCGATAAGAAGAAGAAACCGGCCCGGCGCAGCTCGCAGGCTGTGGACGTCTAGACCTGGATCAGGGTCGCCGGCTTGACCGCCGTCTTACAGCCGTCATGTCCGCTGACTATGGCGGTTGGTTAATGTGCCTGTCGAATCGCCGTGATATGATCGGCGCGAAGAGAACGATGACCGAGAATATCCGAAAGATGCCAGTCACCCCCCACAAAGCCATGGTGCTCGCTGCGGGCCTCGGTGTGCGCATGCGCCCGCTGACCGACACGATGCCCAAGCCGCTGGTGAGCGTGGCCGGCCAGCCGCTGCTCGACCACGTGCTCGACAAGCTCGCCGGGGCCGGCGTGAGCGAAGCCGTGGTGAACGTGCATTATCTGCCCGACCAGATCATCGACCACGTCAAGACCCGCAGCCGCCCGCGCGTGATCATCTCGGATGAACGCGACCAGGTGCTCGGCACCGGCGGCGCGGTCGTCAAGGCGCTGCCGCTGCTCGGCGAGGCGCCGTTCTTCCATCTCAACGCCGACACGATGTGGATCGACGGCGTGCGCTCCAATCTGGCGCGGCTCGCGGAAACCTTCGATCCGGCGCGGATGGACATCCTGCTGTTGATGGCGCCGACCGCGAGCAGCATCGGCTATAGCGGCCGCGGCGACTACAGCATGCTGCCCGACGGCGCGCTGCGCAAACGGCGGGAAAATCAGGTGGTGCCGTTTGTGTATGCCGGCGCCGCGATTATGTCGCCGGCGCTGTTCGCCGATGCCCCGGCCGGCGAGTTCTCGCTGACAAAAATGTTCGACCGCGCCAACGACCAGGAACGGCTGTTCGGCCTGCGCCTCGACGGCGTCTGGATGCATGTCGGAACCCCCGATGCAATCCTGGCCGCGGAAGAGGCGTTTTTGGAGAGCGTGGCTTAGTAGGTACGCGTCATTCCGGGATGGTCCGAAGGACCAGACCCGGAATCTCGAGATTCCGGGTTCGATGCTTCGCATCGCCCCGGAATGACGGCTCTCTCCACACCGATGACCTCCAGCCCATCGCTCCCTATATTGGCGCCTGATCCGAATCAGGCTGCCAATGCGCGTTTTCAGCGTTCCACTCTCCGTCCCGTTCCTGCGCACCGTCATCGCCGCACTGGTCGATGGCCGGCTGGTCGCGGGATTTGAGGCGCGCAACGATCCCGCCAAGCTCGCCAACGCCACGCTCTATCTGCCGACCCGCCGCGCCGGGCGGCTGGCGCGCGAAATCTTCCTCGACGTGCTCGACACCGACGCCGCGGTGCTGCCGCGCATCGTCGCGCTCGGCGACATCGATGAGGACGAGCTGGCCTTCGCCGATCAATCGGACGAGGTCGGCGGCGCCGCGCCGCTGGAGATTCCGCCAAAGCTCGGCGAGCTCGAGCGCCGCCTGACCCTGGCGCATCTGGTCGCGGCCTGGGCGAAGACGCCGGTGTCGTCGCCGCTGGTGGTCGGCGGCCCGGCCTCGACCTTGCAGCTCGCCGGCGACCTCGCGCGGCTGATGGACGACATGGTGACGCGCGGCGTCGACTGGCGCGAGCTCGACCGCCTAGTGCCGGACCAGCTCGACAGATACTGGCAGCACTCGCTGGAATTTTTGCGCATCGCGCGCGACGCCTGGCCGAACTATCTCAAGGAGATCGGCAGGATCGAGCCGGCCGCGCGCCGCGATTTCCTGATCGAGGCGGAAGCGGCGCGATTGACGAAGCATCACGCCGGCCCGGTGATCGCCGCCGGCTCGACCGGCTCGATGCCGGCCACCGCAAAATTCCTGCATGCGGTGGCGAAGCTGCGCAACGGCGCCGTGGTGCTGCCGGGGCTCGACACCGACCTCGACGAGGAGTCCTGGGATACGATCGGCGGCGAGCGCAACGCCGATGGCCGCTTCAGCGTGCCGCCCTCATCCAATCATCCGCAATTCGCGATGCATGCGCTGCTCGACCGCTTCGGCATCAGGCGCCGCGACGTCGAAACCCTGGCCGCGCCGGCGCCGCTCGGCCGCGAGGTGCTGGTCTCGGAGACGATGCGCCCCTCGACCGCCACCGCGCAATGGCATGACCGGCTGGAACGGCCGGAAATCGTCGCGCGGATTTCCGCCGGGATGACCAACCTCGCGGTGGTCGAGGCGCCCAACCCCGAGATGGAGGCGCTGGCGATTGCGGTGGCGATGCGCGAGGCGCGGCATCTCGGCAAATCGGCCGCGCTGGTGACGCCGGATCGCGCGCTGGCGCGCCGCGTGATGGCCTCGCTGACGCGCTGGCAGCTCGAGTTCGACGATTCCGGCGGCGACGCGCTGATGGAGACGCCGACCGGCGTGTTCGCCCGCCTTGCCGCGGAGGCCGCCGCGCGAGGACTGGAGCCGCCGACTCTGCTCGCATTGCTGAAGCATCCGCTGTTCCGGCTCGGCGGCGCGCATGGCACGCTCAGGCGCGCGATCGAGGTGTTGGAGCTCGCACTGCTGCGCGGCACCCGGCCACAGCCGGGAACGGGCGGACTGGCGCGCGACTTCGCGCGCTTCCGCGCCGAGCTGACAAAACTCAACAGCGGCGAGACCTCCTCGCTGCACAAGGCCGAACAGCGCGCGCGACTGCGCGACAGCGATCTCGACCGGGCCCAGGATCTGATCGCAAGGCTGCAGGCGGCGCTGGCGCCGCTCGAGGGCATGGCATCCTCGAGGCCCTACGATTTTGCTGAGCTGGCAATTCGGCACCGCGAGGCGCTGATTGCGCTGTCGAGTGATCAGCACAGCGTCGCCGCCGTGTTCGAGGAGCGCGCCGGCGCGTCGCTGGCCTCGGCATTCGACGAGCTGCTGGCAAAGGGGCAGCCGAGTGGACTATCGACGCCGCTCGCCGATTATCCCGAGGTGTTCCAGACCGCGTTCGCCGACCGCATGGTGCGGCGGCCGGAATCGGCGCGATCGCAGCTCAACATCTTCGGCCAGCTCGAAGCGCGTCTCACCGAATCCGATCGGATCATTCTCGGCGGCCTGGTCGAAGGCGTCTGGCCGCCGGCCCCGCGGATCGATCCCTGGCTGAGCCGGCCGATGCGGCACGAATTGAAGCTCGATCTCCCGGAGCGGCGCATCGGCCTGTCGGCGCACGACTTTGCGCAGTTGCTCGGGCATGACGAGGTGATCCTGACCCACGCCGCCAAGGTCGGCGGCGCGCCGGCGGTCGCCTCGCGCTTCCTGCATCGGCTCGAGGCGGTCGCGGGCGAAGCGCGCTGGAAGGCGGCGAAAGCGGCCGGCGACACTTACGTGCAATACGCCGCCGAGCTCGACCGGCCCGACAAGGTCGAGCCGATCCCGCAGCCCGAGCCACGGCCGCCGCGCGAGGCGCGGCCGCTGAAGATGTCGGTGACCGCGATCGAGGACTGGCTGCGCGATCCCTACACGATCTATGCCCGCTACATCCTGCGGCTCGATCCGCTCGATCCGGTCGACATGCCGCTGTCGGCGGCCGATCGCGGCTCGGCGATCCACGAGGCGCTCGGCGAGTTCACGCAAAAATATGCCGACGCGCTGCCTGACGACGTCAGAGGCACGCTGCGCGAGATCGGCGGCAAATTCTTCGCGCCGCTGATGGAGCGGCCCGAGGCCCGCGCGCTGTGGTGGCCGCGCTTCCAGCGCATCGCGGCGTGGTTTGCCGAATGGGAGCAGGCACGGCGCGGCAATATCGCCGGGATCAAGGCCGAGATCCAGGGCGATCTCAAGATCCAGCTTGACGATAATAGGACCTTCACTCTCTCGGCGCGCGCCGACCGGATCGAGCGGCGGCATGACGGCAGCTTTGCGATCCTCGACTACAAGACCGGCCAGCCGCCGACCGGAAAGCAGGTGCGCATGGGCCTGTCGCCACAGCTCACGCTGGAAGCCGCGATCCTGCGCGAGGGCGGCTTTGCCGACATTCCGGCCGACTCCTCGGTCGGCGAACTGGTCTATGTCCGCCTGAGCGGCAACAATCCGCCCGGCGAGCAGCGCTCGCTGGAGCTGAAGATCCGCAACGAGACGCCGCAGCCGCCGGACGAAGCCGCCGACAGCGCCCGGCGCAAGCTGGAAGCCCTGATCCGCGCTTTCGACAATGAGGAGCAGGCCTACACCTCGCTGAACCTCTCGATGTGGGCCAACCGCTACGGCGCCTATGACGATCTCGCGCGCATCAAGGAATGGTCTGCCCGCGGCGGCCTGGGGATCGAGGAATGGTGAAAGCTCCCCGCCCCATCCCGCCGGCAGTCCGCGATGCGCAGGCCCGCGCGTCCGATCCGAAGGCGTCGACCTTCGTGTCGGCCAATGCCGGCTCGGGCAAGACCCACGTGCTGGTGCAGCGGGTGATCCGTCTGTTGCTATCAGGCGTGCCGCCGGAAAAGATCCTCTGCATCACCTTCACCAAGGCTGCGGCGGCGAACATGGCCGAGCGCGTCTTCACCACGCTCGGGCACTGGGTGACGCTCGACGACGCTGCACTCGATGCCGCGATCCGCGAGGCCGGCATTGCGCACCCGAACGCCAAACTCCGAAAAGAGGCGCGAAAACTGTTTGCCTGCGCGCTGGAGACGCCAGGCGGGTTGAAGGTGCAGACCATCCACGCGCTGTGCACGCGGCTGCTGCAGCAGTTTCCGTTCGAGGCCAATGTGCCGGCGCGCTTTGCCGTGCTCGACGACCGCGACCAGACCGAGATGATGGAGCGCGCCAACCTCGCGGTGTTCCTTGAAGCGTCGCGCAATCCGGACAGCCCGATCGGCCGCGCGCTGATGACGGCGATGGCGAGCGCCGCCGACGTCACCTTCAAGGACGTGGTCCGCGAGGCCTGCCTCAGCCGCGACCACTTCATGGCCTGGACCGACACCGCCGGCAGCGCGGCAGCCGCCGCCGCGCAGATGTCGGCCGCGCTCGGCGTGTCTGCCGATGACCGTATCGAGGACGTCGAGCGCGACATCGTTGACGGCCCCTATCTCAGGAGGTCCGGCTGGGAGGAGATCGCCACCGTTCTCGATACCGGCAGCAAGTCCGACCAGGACCAGGCGGCGCAGCTGCGCGAAGCGCTGGTGTTCACCGGCGCGGCGCAGGTCGATGCGTATCTCGCCGTGTTCCTGACCGATGCCGACCGCACGCCGCGAAAGTCGGTGGTGACGAAGAAGTTCGCCGACAACAACCCGGTGGTCGGCCGGATGTTCGAGGCCGAGATCCGCCGCGTCCTGCCGCTGATCGAGCGCCGCCGCGCCGTCGTCACGCGCGACCGCACCGAGGCATTGATCCATATCGCGACCGCCGCGGCGGCAAACTACCGCCGCGAGAAGCTGGAGCGCGGGCTGCTCGACTATGACGACCTGATCGACAAGACGCTGGCGATGCTCGACCGCGTCTCCTCCGGCTGGGTGCATTACAAGCTCGACCGCGGCGTCGATCACGTGCTGATCGACGAGGCGCAGGACACCAGCCCGCGGCAATGGGACATCGTCGCGCACATCATCTCGGAATTCACCTCCGGCGCCGGCGCGCGCGACGGCCTGGTGCGCACCGTGTTCGCGGTCGGCGACGAGAAGCAGTCGATCTTCTCGTTCCAGGGCGCCGCGCCGCGCGAATTCGACCTGCGCCGGCGCGAGCTGAAGCAGCGGTTCGAGGACGCGGGGCTGAAATTCGATCCGGTGTCGTTCACCTACTCGTTCCGCTCCGGACCGGTGATCCTGCACTCGGTCGACCACGTCTTCCGCGACGAAGACATCTACCGCAGCATCCATGCGGTCGAGAACGGCTACCCGCTCCACAATGCGATGGCCGATGCCGGCCCGAGCCTGATCGAGCTCTGGGATCTCGCGAAAGCCGACGAGCGCGAGGACATCGAGGGTTGGCGCGCGCCGTTCGACGGCGTCGCGCTGACCAGCCCCGAGGTGAAGCTGGCGCGGCGCATCCAGGCCGAGATCAAGCGGCTGGTCGACAGCGGCACCATGACCGGCAGCGAAGGCGCACGCCGGCCGCTGCGCTATGGCGACATGCTGATCCTGGTGCGGCGGCGCGGCAATGCCTTCGATGCGGTGATCCAGGCGCTGAAGCACGCCGGCATCCCGGTGGCCGGCGCCGACCGGCTGAAGCTGACCGAGCACATCGCGATCATCGATTTGATGAACCTTGCGGACGCGCTTTTGCTACCGCAGGACGATCTCGCGCTCGCGGTGGCGCTGAAAAGCCCGCTGTTCGGCCTCGACGACGACGATCTGTTCAAGCTCGGCTACAATCGGCGCGGCTCGCTGCGCGAGGCGCTGGCCGCGCAGGCGCCGAGCGACGAGCGCTTCGCCGCCGTGCTGCAGCGGCTCGAGCAATGCGAGCGCCGCTTCAGGGAGGAAACGCCGTTCGCGTTCTATGCCTGGCTGCTCGGCGGCGACGGCGGCCGCGCGCGCATCCTGCGCCGGCTCGGCCACGAGGCCAGCGACGCGCTCGACGAATTCCTCGAGCTCGCGCTGGGCTACGAGCGCAAGGCGCCGGCCTCGCTGCAGGGTTTTATCGCGTGGCTGCGCGCCGCCGACACCGAGGTGAAGCGCGACATGGAGATTTCGCGCGACGAGGTCCGCGTCATGACCGTGCACGGCGCCAAGGGCCTTGAGGCCTCGGTGGTGTTCCTGGTCGATACCACGACCTCGCCGTCGGACACGCAGCGGCTGCGGCTGATCCATCTGCCGCAGGGCAACGCCGCGCCGCATGCGCCCGGCGTCGTGGTGTGGGCCGGCAAGAAGGCCGAGGATCCGCCCGGCGTCGCCGACGCGCGCAAGGCGATGCTCGGCGACACCGAGGACGAGTATCGCCGCCTGCTCTATGTCGCGATGACGCGCGCCGCCGACCGGCTGATCGTCGGCGGCTGCATGCCCGGCAACATGAACACGGTGCGGAAATCCTCCTGGTACGATCTGATCACCAAGGGGCTCGCCAATGCCGGGCTCAAGCTCGAGGAGTTGGAGACGCCGGCCGGCAAGGTGATGCGCTACTCACGGCCGGACGACGTGACCGACGTCGCCGGTGCAGCGGCGGCGACGGCCGCGGTGCCGATCGAGTTGCCGTCATGGCTGCGTGCGCCGGCCGCGCCGGAGCCATCCGCGGCGGGCGTGCTGCGTCCCTCCGATCCCGGCGCCGACGAGGGCACCCATGTGCGGACCGGCGATTCGGTTCAGCTGCGCGCCCGCGCCCTGCAGCGCGGCACGCTGGTGCACCGCCTGCTGCAGTCGCTGCCCGATGTCGCCGCCGAGCGGCGCCGTGACGCCGCCCTCGCCTATCTCGCGCGCAATGCCGATGGCTGGAGCGAAGAGGAGCGCGCGGCGCTCGCCCAACAGGTGCTCGCCTTGATCGTGGACCTGCGCTTTGCGCCGGTGTTCGGGCCGGGCAGCCGCGCCGAGGTCTCGATCGTTGGGCGGCTCGAGCGGCCGGGCCAGCCCAAGGTGCTGGTCTCCGGCCAGATCGACCGCCTGGTGGTGACGCCGAACGACGTCCTGATCGTCGATTTCAAGACCAACCACACCCCGCCGAAGACCGCCGCCGAGGCGCCCAAAGGCTATGTCCGGCAGCTCGCGCTGTACCGTGCGATCCTGACCAAGCTTTATCCCCAGCGGCTCGTCCACGCCGCCCTGCTCTGGACCGAAACCGCTGAAATCATGGAGATTTCCGCCCCCGCGCTGGACGCGGCCCTGGCATAAGTCATGTCGGCGTGACCAAAGCTTGACCCGGCAAGGGGGCGTTCATAGGTTTCCCCCATGCTCCCGGGCGCGATTCTTGGTCGCGCCCTTTCTCAACCGAACGAGGTACTGCAATGGCCGTTGGCAAGGTTTCTGACGCCGATTTCGAAGCCGAAGTGCTCAAGGCGACCGGGCCGGTGGTCGTCGACTTCTGGGCCGAATGGTGCGGCCCCTGCCGCATGATCGCGCCCGCGCTTGACGAGATTTCCGGCGCGATGGGCGACAAGGTCAAAATCGTGAAGCTCAACGTCGACGAGAGCCCGGTGACCGCGTCGAAATACGGCGTGATGTCGATCCCGACCTTGATGATCTTCAAGGGCGGCGAGATGGCCTCGCGTCAGGTCGGCGCCGCGCCGAAGGCGAAGCTGCAGCAGTGGATTTCCGCTGCGGTCTGATCCACCGCTTCGAATTAGGTGATTGTGAAACGGCCGGCGATGAGCTGGCCGTTTTGTTTTGGGGGTCGGCGCGCTCCCACCTCCCCTTGAAAAGGGGAGGTCGCTTTGCTCGCAGAGCAAAGCGGGTGGGGATCTGCTCTCTCCACATGCGGTGTGCTTGCGGCTGACCCCCATCCCGACCTTCCCCCTTTCAGGGGGAAGGAGAACACAGCGCTCAATCCGGGCTACTGATTACCTGATCCACCCCGTCGCCAGCGCCGAGGCGAGTTCGGCTTCGCCGTTCTGCCGCGCCAGTGCCGCCATCGCGGCGTGATCGTACGGGATATGGCGGAAGGTCACGTCCCAATTGCCATCGACCTGTTCGAGGATGGCGTAGCGCGCATCGGGCGAACCGGCTTCGACGACATGCGGGTGCGGCTTGCCGGCGTGATAGCCGGGCGAGCCCACGGCGCCGGGATTAACGATCAAGCGGCCGTCGCGCAGCCGCACCGCGCGGGCGGTGTGGGTATGCGCACACAGAATCAGCGATTGCGTCAGGCCGGCGGCCCTCGCCTCGATCGCTTCCAGCGAGGACATCAGCACCTCGCCACCCGGCAGCACGGTGTCGAGCCAGTAGGTCTCGTCATCCTGCGGCGTCGCATGACAGAGGAAAACCTGGTCGCGATAGACCGCGTTCGCGGGCAGCGTGCGCAGCCAGCCGAGGTGCCGCGGCTCGAGCTGCGTGTATGTGCGCCGCTCCCAGGAGCCCATCCTCTCATGCGGCCGGTCGATCAGATAACGGTCGTGATTGCCGAGCAGATGGACCGTGTCGAGCTGCATCAACATGTCGATGGTCGGCCGCGCATCGAGCGGTCCGCTCACCATGTCGCCGAGATCGACGATGTCGGAAATGCCCTGGGCGCGAATGTCGGACAGCACGGCTTCGAGCGCGAGGTGATTGCCGTGGATGTCGGCGATGGCCGCGAAACGCATGATCATTCCCTCATAGCCGGATGGAGCGAAGCGTAATCCGGGGTCTGCGTCCGCGGATGGTGCCGTCCCGGATTGCGCTTCGCTCCATCCGGGCTACGGCACCTACGGCAACATCATGCAGGCGACGTGCCGTTGGCGGCAAGCACCGGGCCGGCGAGATAGAGCGAACCGGTGATCAGGATGCGCGGCGGGATCTCGTAGGCCAGCATGGCGAGACGCCGCAGCGCGGCGTCGACACCGGGCGCGGTCTCGACGCGCATGCCGAACACGCGTGCCGCATCGGCCAGCCGGTCCGGCGGCATGCCGTTGTCGCGGCCCGGCACCGGCACCGCGATGATATGGCGGGTCAGCCCGGCAAAGTTGGCGAGGAAGGCATTGGCGTCCTTGTTGGCCATCATGCCGGCGATCACGACCAGCGGCCGCGACACCCGCTCCTCGAGATCGCCGAGCGCCGCCGCCGCGACGCGGCCGCCCTCGGCGTTGTGCCCGCCGTCGAGCCAGATCTCGCAGCCCTGCGGGCCCTGGCTGACCAGCGCACCTGAAGTCAGCCGCTGCATCCGCGCCGGCCATTCCGCGTTGACCATGCCGGCCTCGTAGGCGGACATGGTGAGCTTGAACGCGTCGATTGCGCGCAAGGTCGCGATCGCAAGGCCGGCATTGTCGAACTGGTGCCGGCCGAACAGCTTTGGCGCGGCGAGATCGAGCAGGCCGCGCTCGTCCTGATAGACCAGCCGGCCGCGCTCGATGCCGACATGCCATTGCTGGCCGGCCGCATGCAGCGGTGCGCGCATCCGGCTCGCCTGCGCCTCGACCACGGCCATCGCTTCCGCCGCCTGCTCGGCCGAAATCACCGGCACCTTGCGCTTGATGATCGCGGCCTTCTCGCCGGCGATCGCGGTCAGATTGTCGCCGAGGAATTCCATGTGGTCCATGCTGACCGGTGCGATCACCGAGGCGAGCGGCGTCTCGACCACGTTGGTCGAATCCAGCCGGCCACCGAGGCCGACCTCGAGCAGCGCGACATCCGCCGGATGCTTGGCGAACAGGCAGAAGGCAACTGCAGTTTCCATCTCGAAGACGGTGACGGGGTTGCCGGCGTTGACGCGCTCGCAATGCTCCAACGTTTCGCGCAGCTCGTCGTCACCGACCAGTCTGCCGCCGCCGGGCGCACCCAGCCGGTAGCATTCGTTGATCCGCACCAGATAGGGCGAGGTGAAGACGTGCACCTTGAGGCCGGCGGCCTCCAGGATCGCGCGCAGATAGGCGATGGTCGAGCCCTTGCCGTTGGTGCCGGCGACATGGATCACCGGCGGCAGCTTGCGCTCGGGATGATCGAGCCGCTGCATCAGGTCGCGCATGCGATCCAGGCTGAGATCGATGCGCTTGGGATGCAGCGCCGAGATCCGCGCGAGCAACGCCTCGAGCGAGGGTTGTGATGGGGCGGCGCTTGCGGTCACGCGTGCGGCGCGGCCGGCACCGTCTCCGGCGCCGTGACGATCTGGGCCGGCTCGGTGACGGCGGCGGCGGGCTTCGCAGCGGTCTCGAGCGCCGGCGATTTGGTCAGCAGGCGGCACAGCCGCGCCAGCGTCGCCTTCATCTCGTGGCGGTGCACGACCATGTCGACCATGCCGTGCTCGCGCAGATATTCAGCGCGCTGGAAACCGTCCGGAAGCTTTTCACGAATGGTCTGCTCGATCACGCGCGCGCCGGCAAAGCCGATCAGCGCGCCGGGCTCGGCGATCTGGATATCGCCGAGCATCGCGTAGGAGGCGGTGACGCCGCCGGTGGTCGGATTGGTCAGCACCACGATGTAGGGCTGCCGCGCCTCGCGCAGCATCTGCACGCCGACGGTGGTGCGCGGCATCTGCATCAGCGACAAAATGCCTTCCTGCATCCGCGCGCCGCCGGATGCGGCGAACACGATGAAGGGCGACCTCTTCTCGACCGCGAGCTCGAGCCCGCGCACGATCGCTTCACCGGCGGCCATGCCGAGCGAGCCGCCCATGAAGTCGAAATCCTGCACCGCGACCACGGCGGCGGCGCCTTCGAGCTTGCCGTAGCCGACCTTGATCGCATCGTTCAGCCCGGTCTTGGCGCGGGCATCCTTGATGCGGTCGACATATTTGCGCTCATCGCGGAATTTCAGCGGATCGGGCGTGACCTCGGGCAGCGCGACGTCGAACCATGTCTCGTTGTCGAAGATCGACTTCAGCCGCGCCACCGCGCCCATACGCATGTGGTAGTTCGAGCCGGGGATCACGAACTGGTTGGCCTCGACGTCCTTGTAGAAAACCAGCTGCCCGGAATCCGGGCACTTGATCCAGAGGTTTTCCGGGGTCTCGCGGCGCAGGATGTTGCGGATCTTCGGCCGGACGACGTTGGTGAGCCAATTCATGGTTCGCTCCGAAATGCGGGTCGGTTCCGCATGAAGTGAGTATATGGCGGGCCGGGCCAAGCCCGGCAAGCCGCCGCCCGCGGCCTTGTCGCCGCAAATTGTGGCTTATTCGGCCGCCTGCTTGGCGCCCCGGACCCCCTGGGCCAGCGAAGCCGCGAGGTCGGCGACCGCCGTCACGGTCCTGGCCGTCGCCCGGCCCTCGGCATCGAGGCTGCCCTTCAGGGCATCGACCAGCGCCGTGCCGACCACCGAGCCGTCGGCGCTCTCGGCGATCGCGCGCGCGACTTCCGGCGTCCGGATGCCGAAGCCGACACAGACCGGCAGTGCGGTGTGCCGCTTGATGCGGCTCACTGCCGCACCGACCACCTTCGAATCGGCCGCAGCGCTGCCGGTGATGCCGGTGACGGCGACGTAGTAGACGAAGCCCGAAGTGTTGGCGAGCACGGCCGGCAGCCGCTTGTCGTCGGTGGTCGGCGTCGCCAGGCGGATGAAGTTCAAGCCGGCCTTCATCGCGGGGATGCAGAGCTCGGTGTCTTCCTCCGGCGGCAGGTCGACGATGATCAGCCCGTCGACGCCGGCGGCCTTGGCATCGGCCAGGAAGGTCTCGACGCCGTAGATGTAGATCGGGTTGTAGTACCCCATCAGCACGATCGGCGTGGTGTCGTCGTCCTTGCGGAAGCCGCGCACCATCTCCAGCGTCTTGCGCAGCGTCATGCCGCCTTTCAGCGCGCGCAGGCCTGCGGCCTGGATCGACGGGCCGTCGGCCATCGGATCGGTGAAGGGCATGCCGATCTCGAGGACATCGGCGCCGGCCTTCGGCAGCGCCTTGATGATCTCGAGCGAGGTCTTTTCGTCGGGATCGCCGGCCATCACGAAGGTGACGAAGGCCGAGCGGCCCTGCCGCTTCAGCTCGGCGAACTTGGCGTCGATACGGGTGGTCACTTCTTCCTGCCCTTCAAGATGTCGCCGACCTGCGGCACGTCCTTGTCGCCGCGGCCGGAGAGGTTGACCACCATCAGGTGATCCTTCGGCCGCTGCGGCGCGAGCTCCGACAATTTGGCGATGGCGTGCGCGGATTCCAGCGCGGGGATGATGCCCTCGAGCCGCGACAGCAGCTGGAAGGCTGCCAGCGCCTCCTCGTCGGTCGCCGAGAGATATTTGACGCGGCCGGTCTCATGCAGCCAGGCATGCTCCGGACCGATGCCGGGATAGTCGAGACCCGCCGAGATCGAATGCGCTTCCTCGATCTGGCCGTCGGCGTCCATCAACAGATAGGTGCGGTTGCCATGCAGCACGCCGGGGCGGCCGCCGGCAAGCGAGGCGGCGTGCAGCTGGGTCAGCCCGTGGCCCGCCGCCTCGACGCCAAAGATCTCGACCGAAGGATCGTCGAGGAACGGGTGGAACAGGCCCATCGCATTGGAGCCGCCGCCGATGCAGGCGACCAGCGAATCCGGCAGACGGCCTTCGGCTTCCTGCATCTGCCGGCGGGTCTCCTCACCGATCACCGACTGGAAGTCGCGCACCATCATCGGATAGGGATGCGGACCCGCCACCGTGCCGATGCAGTAGAACGTGTTGTGCACGTTGGTGACCCAGTCGCGCAGCGCGTCGTTCATCGCGTCCTTCAACGTGCGCGCGCCGGACTGCACCGGGATCACCTTGGCACCCAGCATCTCCATGCGGATCACGTTCGGCTGCTGCCGCTCGACGTCGACCGCGCCCATATAGACCACGCATTCGAGCCCGAAGCGGGCGCACAGCGTCGCGGTCGCCACGCCGTGCTGGCCGGCGCCGGTCTCGGCAATGATCCGCTGCTTGCCCATGCGGCGCGCGACCATGATCTGGCCGAGCACATTGTTGACCTTGTGCGAGCCGGTGTGGTTGAGCTCCTCGCGCTTCAAGTAGATTTTTGCGCCGCCAAGATGCGCGGTGAGCCGCTCGGCGAAATACAGCGGCGAGGGCCGGCCGACATAGTCCTTCAGATAGCCGTTCATCTCGGCCTGGAACGACGGATCCGCCTTGGCCTCGGCATAGGCCTTTTCCAGATCGAGGATCAGCGGCATCAGCGTTTCCGCAACGAAGCGTCCGCCGAAAATGCCGAAATGCCCGCGCTCGTCGGGGCCGCTGCGGAAGGAGTTGGGCAGGTTTTGATTCATCGAACCGTCAGTTCTTGAGTTGCGCGCGGCGCTCTATCTGCTCCCTCGCCCCGCTCTTGCGGGGAGAGGGTTGGGGTGAGGGGTATCTCCACTCGCGCGATCGTCATTGCAAGGCCCCTCACCCGCCCGCGCGTTGCGCGGTCGACCTCTCCCCGTAAGCGGGGAGAGGTGAAGAAGGGTCGGTTGCGCGCGCGGCGCGGATGAAGGCGCGGATCAGCTCGGGATCCTTGACGCCGGGCGTGCGCTCGACGCCCGACGAGACATCGACGCCGCCGGCGCGGGTGACGCGGACGGCCTCGGCGACGTTGCCGGCATTGAGCCCGCCGGAGACCATGTAGGGCAGCGCGAGATCGAGATTTTCCAGCACGTGCCAATCGAACGGCGCCCCCAGGCCGCCCGGCCGCGTGGCATCCTTGGGCGCGCGGGCATCGAACAGGATGCGGTCGGCGACGCCGGCATAGCGCGGCAGGGCGGCGAGGTCGGCGGCGGTCTCGACCGGCAGTGCCTTCATCAGCGGCAGCGCGAGCTTCTGCTTGATGTCGCGCAGCCGCGCCGTCGTCTCCTTGCCGTGCAGCTGCAGGATATCCGGCCGCAGCGTCTCGACGATGTTCTCCAAGGTCGCGTCATCGGCATCGACGGTCAGCGCGACTTTTACGGCGCGGCCCTCGGCGCGGCTGCCGAGCTTGCGCGCCGCCTCGAGGCTGAGATGGCGCGGCGACGGCGGAAAGAACACGAACCCGACCATGTCGGCGCCGGCCTCAAGCGCGACGTCGAGCGTCTCGCGCGTGGACAGGCCGCAGATTTTGACGAGCAGGGACATGGTCTCTCAAACGGGTTTTCGGGCGCCGGGGCCCGGGCGCAGCCCAGTCCGACGGGGCGGGTATTACAACGTCGCGCCCTGCTTGTCTCGCCCGGCAGGCCCGTAAAAGCCGAGCTGGGCGGCCGTGGGGCGGCGCGGCGCCTCGTCCCGGGAGCCGACCGCCCTGAGGTTGGCGAGCTCGGCGCGGGTCTGGCGGGCGTCGGCCTCGTGCTGCCGCGCGGCGCGACGCCAGCGGCCCTGCCGGAACCAGGTCGTCATGCCGCCCGCGATCACGCCAAGGATGGCGGAGACGATGATCACGACGAACAGCGGCAGCGTGACCGCAACCGTCGGCGTCGTGGCGTTGAAGGGATCAAACGACACCGTCACCCAATGACGGTTGGCGACCGCGAAGATGATAAAAATCAATCCGAGCGGAATGACCACCACTGCCGTGAAGAACTTTCGCATGACCATCTCTCATAGCGATGGAGAACGCGCGGGCGCGCGGCCCGCAACACGGCAACGCCTGACGTCGTGCGTTACGCGTCGGCCTTTGGCGCATCCACTCTGGATGCATCGGTCTCGCCGCTCTCGCGATTGAGACGTTCGCGCATTTCCTTGCCGGTCTTGAAGAACGGCACGCTCTTTTGATCGACCGGCACATGCTCGCCGGTGCGCGGATTGCGGCCGGCGCGAGCCGGGCGATGCTTCACCGAGAATGCGCCGAAACCGCGCAGCTCGACACGGTCTCCCCGCGCCAGCGCAGCGACAATCTCATCAAGAATCGCATTCACAATGTTCTCGACATCCCGCTGATAGAGATGCGGGTTGTGCTCGGCGATACGCTGAACAAGTTCGGATTTGATCATCGAAAATGGGATCCGGGCTCTTGCGGAAACCCATTTCCGTGAAAATACCGTGCACTGTCAAGACGCTAAATCGATTTAGAGCGCCGTGAATTTGCGTGACAAATAGCCCGATTGGGGCATCCAATGACTCCCGCAAAGCGGGAATAGCTGCAAAGCTACGCGTTGGGCAACCAGTCAGTTGGTTCCTCAGTTGGTTCCTGGGGCCCACAGCGCCAGCATGCCGTCGAGCCCGAACCGATCGATCGCCTGCACCACGCCGCCCTGCTCGATTCGCTGGGCAATGGCGCCCAGACCGAACGCATCAAGGGTGATAGATGCCGCAGTGCGCAAGAACGTCAGGTCGCCGAACCGCGGGTTGAGCCTGTAGTTGCGCACCGGCAGCTCGCTTTTGATCTTCTTCTCCGCAACCAGCCAGGCGACCGCAGTCCTCTCGTCGCCGAGCTGATCGATCAGCTTGAGATCGACCGCCTGCCGGCCGGTGAAGACGCGGCCATCAGCGACTTGCTCCAGCAGGGCATCATCCATACCGCGCCGCTGCTTCACCAATCCACGGAACCATGCATAGGAATCCTTCACCAGGCCATCGATCGCGGCGCGCGCTTCGGGGCTGGTCGGCTCAAAACCGTTGGGCGCAGCCTTCAGCGGCGAGGATTTGATTTCTTCCATCTTCACGCCGACCGTCTTCAGTAGCTCCGAAACGTTCGGAAACTGGAACAGCACGCCGATCGATCCGACCAGCGAGGTTTGCTGGGCGACGATGTGATCGGCCGCGATTGCCGTGATGTAGCCGCCCGAGGCGGCGAGACCGTCGACGACGATCACCAGCGGCTTCTTGGCCTTCAGCCGCATCAGCGAATCGTAGAGCTGCTCGGAGCCCGCAGTGGTGCCGCCGGGCGAATTGATGTGGACGATGACGGCCTCGTAGTTCGACTTCTCGAGCCGCTCCAGCGCCTCGACGCGCGCCTGGTCGCTGCGGATCAGCCCCTCGATCGTGACCCGCGCAATCGAGCCCGACACGCCGCCCCCGACCGATGCGAGCAGGCCCGCGCCGACGATGGCCACGATCGCAACGACCGCGGCGGCGACGCGCCAGAACGTCAGCTTGCGCCTGATGCGGCGGCGATCGACGATCACGTCTGAATCCAGCGACATCGAATTTCTCCAAAAAGGTCCCGCGCGTTTTGCGGCCGCAGCGTCACCATAAGCTTAGCCGAATACATCAATTGCGGCGCAATATGAAGAAAACAAGGCCCCTATCTATGGCCCGGATGGAGCGAAGCGCAATCCGGAAAAGTCTCGCCGCGGCGGCAGGGACCCCGGATTGCGCCGAGTCTGTCATCGGGCGCGCGTTCGCGCGACCCGTTGGCTGCATCTAGGTTACACGGCTGCCAAAATGTCGAAAAACAACCCCATGCAAAGTAGCTCGCTGTCGCCGGCGCGGCGGCTTGACGCGTCGGGCAAATCATTGGTATTCTTCCATTATTCCGAAGTTGCGCAGGCATCCACCCTCCCCTTGAAAAAGGGGAGGTCGCTTTGCTCGCAAGAGCAAAGCGGGTGGGGATCTGCTCTCTCAGCAGGAGCGGAGCGCGCGGCTGACCCCCATCCCGACCTTCCCCCTTTCAGGGGGAAGGAGAAGACAACTGCGCCACGCTGCATCCGGGCTAAATAGCTACGCAAACAAAAAGCCCCGGCTTTCGCCGGGGCTTTGATCGCGTCTGTTGGACGAAACGCTTACTTGTCGGTGCCGCGGTTCTTCAGCGCGGTGCCGAGGATGTCGCCGAGCGTCGCACCCGAATCGGAGGAGCCGTACTGCGCGATGGCTTCCTTCTCTTCGGCGACTTCCAGCGCCTTGATCGAGACCTGCACCTTGCGGGCCTTCTTGTCGAACTGGATGACGCGGGCATCGACCTTCTCGCCGACGGCAAAGCGTTCGGCGCGCTGGTCGTTGCGATCGCGGGCCAGCTCGGACCGCTTGATGAAGGTAGTGAACTCGGTGCCGGAAATCCGCACCTCGATGCCGCTCTCCTTCACCTCGAGCACTTCGCAGGTCACGACCGCGCCCTTCTTGACGTCGCCCGGCTCGGCGAAGGGGTCGCCTTCGAGCTGCTTGACGCCGAGCGAGATGCGCTCCTTCTCGACATCGACGTCGAGCACCACGGCCTTGACCATGTCGCCCTTCTTGAAGTTGTCGATGACCTGCTCGCCCGGAAGCTTCCAGTCGAGGTCGGAAAGATGGACCATGCCGTCGACGTCGCCCTCAAGACCGAGGAACAGACCGAACTCGGTCTTGTTCTTGACCTCGCCCTCGACCACCGAACCGACCGGGAACTTCTCGACGAAGACCTCCCAGGGATTGCGCATGGTCTGCTTGAGGCCGAGCGAGATGCGGCGCTTGACCGAATCCACTTCGAGCACCTGCACTTCGACTTCCTGCGAGGTCGAAACGATCTTGCCGGGGTGCATGTTCTTCTTGGTCCACGACATCTCGGAGACGTGGATCAGGCCTTCGATGCCCGGCTCGAGCTCGACGAACGCGCCGTAGTCGGTGATGTTGGTGACGCGGCCGGTGAAGCGGGCACCCAGCGGGTACTTGGCTTCGATGCCCTGCCACGGATCATCCAGCAGCTGCTTCATGCCGAGCGAGATGCGGTGCGTCTCGTGGTTGATCTTGATGATCTTGACCTTCACCGTCTGGCCGATGGTCAGCACCTCGGTCGGGTGGTTGACGCGGCGCCAGGCGATATCGGTGACGTGCAGCAGGCCGTCGATGCCGCCGAGATCAACGAACGCACCGTAATCGGTGATGTTCTTGACCACGCCGTCGATCACCTGACCCTCTTCGAGGTTCTGCACCAGCTCCTGGCGCTGCTCCGCGCGGGTCTCTTCGAGAACCGTGCGGCGCGACACCACGATGTTGCCGCGGCGGCGGTCCATCTTGAGGATCTGGAACGGCTGCGAGTTGTTCATCAGCGGCGCAACGTCGCGGATCGGACGGATGTCGACCTGCGAGCGCGGCAGGAACGCCACGGCACCGTCGAGGTCGACGGTGAAGCCGCCCTTGACCTGGTTGAAGATGACGCCGTTGACCTTTTCGTTGTTCTGGAACGCCTTCTCGAGCTTGCCCCAGCTCTCCTCGCGGCGCGCCTTGTCGCGCGACAGCACGGCTTCGCCGAGCGCATTCTCGATACGGTCCAGGAACACCTCGACGGTGTCGCCGACTTTCAGATCGCTTTCACGGCCGGGGCCGGCGAATTCGCGCAGCGCGACGCGGCCCTCAGTCTTCAGGCCGACGTCGATGACGGCCATGTCCTTCTCAATTGCAACAACCTTGCCCTTGATGACCGAGCTTTCCTGCAAATTGCCGCCGGCAAAGGACTCATCAAGCATCGCCGCGAAATCGTCGCGGGTCGGATTATAGGAAGACGCAGAATTCGAAGCCATTTGTTCTCCAGATGCGGAATTTCGCCGGCCGTTCGGGTTAATGGGCGCACCGCGCATACAGTGTCGGGGTTCCGCAAACCCCGACGGCCGCTCGTTGCGGGAGGCGCAACAGCGGGCCGGCAGTCAACTGCACGTTCGGTACGTTCTGAATGATCCGGCGCCTGAAACGAATATCGACTTCAAGACCTGGGAGCGGGCGTTCCTCCAGATGCGGCGAGGGCTCAAACCCATCGCCGGCCCGCTTCAGACACGGCCTCGACATGGTCGATGGTGGTCCGGACGGCGCTGATATAGCCCCGAGGCACCTTTTCGGCAAGCAGAAACGGCCGATTTACGGGCGATTAAGGCTGCTGAGCGCCCCGGCCAGCCCTACTGCAACATCTTGTTGACCGCGCTGGCAGAAATGCCCCGCGGAGGCGCGGCGGGGGAACCTGCCCTTAAGCCGGTCCAGGACACCATCCCTGCATTAAAAACAGGGAGCGAATTCAATGAAGAGCTTTGTGGCGCTGGCGGCGATTGCCATCGTGACGCTTGGAAATGCATTTGCAGCGATGCCGGCCGCGGTTTCGGCCGAACATGGCGCATCGGTTCAGGCGGCACAGCCGATCCTGAGCATGGCCGACCAGGAACTGCCGTTCGACCGCTATTGGTCGAAGAACTGATCCACCCGACCGTTCGGATCTCAAGCGCGATGACGCCGTCATCGCGCTTTTTTCTGTTCGAACGGACCGTCAGCGCTTGGCGCGCGCCGCTTCGACGATGGCAATGGCGGCGCGGACGCCGGCCTCGATGTCGAGGTTGGAATTGTCCAGCGTGTGCGCGTCCGCCGCGGGCCGCAGCGGCGCAATCGCCCGATTCTGGTCGCGCTCGTCGCGCTTGATGATGTCGGCCAGCACCGCCTCCTCGTCGGCCTCCTCGCCGCGGCCGCGGGCCTCCAGCGTGCGCCGCCGTGCGCGGACCCTGGGATCGGCTACCACGAAGATCTTCACGTCGGCATTCGGGCAGATCACGGTGCCGATGTCGCGGCCATCGAGGACCGCGCCGGGCGGATCGGCGGCGAACTGGCGCTGGAAATTCACCAGCACCTCGCGGACCTTCGGGATCGCCGACACCACCGAGGCGGCATCGCCGACCCGCTGCGTCTTCAGCACCGGGTTGCCGAACTTTTCGGGGTCGAGCTCGAGCGCCGCTGCCACCGCCAGCACCTCATTGGTGAGGTCGGCGCCGGCTTCCAGCATGGCATAGGCGACCGCGCGGTAGATCACCCCGGTGTCGAGGTGGCGATAGCCATAGTGGTGGGCGAGCCGCTTGCCGAGCGTGCCTTTGCCCGAGGCGGCGGGTCCGTCGATAGCGATAATCATGCGAAGTCTGCTCCGAGCGAGCGCATCATCGGAATGAAATCCGGAAAACTGGTGGCGATGAAGGCGGTGTCGTCGACCTTGACCGGGCGATCGGCGGCGCAGCCCATCACCAGCGCCGACATCGCGATGCGATGGTCCAAGTGGGTCGCGACCAGGCCGCCGCCGGGCACATGGCCGCGGCCCTCGACGATCAGGTCGTCGCCGGACACCTCGACCTTGACGCCGTTGACGCGCAGCATCGCCGCGGTGGCTTCGAGCCGGTCGGATTCCTTGACGCGCAGCTCCTGCAGGCCGCGCATGATCGTGGTGCCTTCGGCGAAGCTCGCCGCCACCGCCAGCACCAGATATTCGTCGATCATCGACGGCGCGCGCTCCGGCGGCACCTCGACGCCCTTCAGCTTCGAGGCGCGCACGCGCAGCTGCGCCATCGGCTCGCCGGCATCGCCACGCACCTCGCTCTCCTCGATCGAGGCGCCCATCTCGCGCAGCGTCGTGAACAGGCCGGTGCGCAGCGGATTGGTCATCACGTCGGAGAACACGACGTCGGAGCCGTCGACGATCAGCGCCGCGACGATCGGGAATGCGGCCGAGGACGGGTCGGCCGGCACCACGACATTGGCGCCGCGCAGCTCGGGCTCGCCGGTCAGCGTGATCCTGCGGCCGCGACTGCCCTCCGGCTCCGAGGTGATGTCGGCGCCAAAATGCTTCAGCATCAACTCGGTATGGTCGCGGCTCGCCTCCTGCTCGATCACCGTGGTGACGCCGGGGGCCGACAGCCCCGCCAGCAGCACTGCGGACTTGATCTGGGCCGAGGCGACCGGCGTCTTGTAGGTGATCGGCACCGGATAGCGGGCGCCGTGCAGGGTGAGCGGCAGCCG
Organism: Bradyrhizobium ivorense; assembly: GCF_900696085.1. Taxonomy (GTDB): domain Bacteria; phylum Pseudomonadota; class Alphaproteobacteria; order Rhizobiales; family Xanthobacteraceae; genus Bradyrhizobium; species Bradyrhizobium ivorense. The sequence continues at coordinate 79,789 of NZ_CAADFC020000003.1, read as the reverse complement.
GCCGCCCTCCCTGATGTCGCTGGTCCGCGCCCCCATCAGTTCCAGCGGATCGAGGATCCGGCGCATCGGACGGGAACGCAGCGAGGCATCGCCGTCGAACACGGCCGCCACCGGGCAGCCCGCCACCGCGCCCATCACCAGCCGGCAACCGGTGCCGGAGTTGCCGAAGTCGAGCGGCGCGGCCGGCTGGGCGAAGCCGCCGACGCCGACGCCGTTGACCGTCCAGGCGAACGGCGCCGTCCGCTCGACCCGGGCGCCCAGCGCCCGCATCGATTTGGCGGTGTTGAGCACGTCCTCACCTTCCAACAGGCCGGAAATGCGGGTTTCGCCGACCGAAAGCGCCCCCAGGATCAGCGCGCGGTGAGAAATCGATTTATCGCCGGGAACGCGAACTTTGCCGGCCAAAGGGCCGCTTGCGCGGGCTTCCAGCGGGGTTTGGGTGTCAGATTGAGCCAAGATTGTGTCCTCTCGCGCCGCGGCAGGTATCACATAGGCACCAGCGCGTCACGCGCCTGTCAAATGCCCGCAAACCGCTATTGACAGCGGCTTCTCAACTAGCCAAGTGAAGCACCGCTTTTCAGGAAAATTCTGGGATTACCACGTGGCCAAGTCCGAGCTCGGAACCAAACGCATTTGCCCGACCACGGGCAAGAAGTTCTACGACCTCAACAAGAATCCGGTCATTTCGCCGTACACCGGCGAGGTCGTGCCGATCGCGCCGGTTGCCCCGCCGCGGGGCCGTGGCGCAAGCGTCAGCTCGCCGGCAACCGCCGCCGAGATGCCGGAGGCTGCCGAGACCGAAGAGTTGGTCTCGCTCGAGGAGGCCGATGCCGAGGAGAACACCGGGAAGGTCAAGGCCCAGGTTCCCGAATCCGAGGACGATATCGAGGTCGATGAGACCATCGACGACGATGATGACGACGATTCGACCTTCATTGCCGACGAGGAAGAGGGCGATGAGGACGTGACCGACATCATTGGTGACGTCGGCGGCGACGAAGAGACTTGAGATCGTCGCCGAACTATGATCAACGGTGCTGCCGCGTGAGTCGTTTAGGCTCGGCGGACGGGATTTGATCCCCCAGGATCGTCCCATCTGGATAAGGGGCCATAGCTCAGCTGGGAGAGCGCTTGCATGGCATGCAAGAGGTCGGCGGTTCGATCCCGCCTGGCTCCACCAGCCTTCGCTCGCTTCGCGAGCTTCGGCTGGGCAAGCCCGGGTAGTCTCTCGTAGCGAAGTGAACGAAGGCTGCCCCGCCATAGCCCAAAGGGCGACGGCGGGCGAGGCAAGCGCAATGTCTGACGTACGCGGAACGTTCGGCCATCCTGCCTGAAGGGGGATACGCCATGAAGTACGTCTACATTCTCGAGAGTTTGGACGGCGCCCATTTCTACGTCGGGATTACCGATGACCTTCGCGCCCGCCTTGCAAAGCACAATGCCGGTGAAGTCCCGCATACCTCGAAGTATAAGCCCTGGAAGCTGAGGACCTACGTTGCGTTCAGCGACGAGCGACTCGCCATCGCGTTCGAAAGGTATCTGAAGTCCGGCTCAGGTCGAGCTTTCGCGAAGAAGCATTTGTGATTGCGCGGTAACCCCGTCCGCCCCCCACTCTCTACTCCCCAAGCACCGCATTCAGCCGGTCGCGCAGCGCGACGATCTCGTTCTTCATCGCCATCAATTCCCTGACCGAGCAGTCGGATGCCGCCAGGATCGACTGCGGCACCGACTTGGCTTTGTCGCGCAGCGCATGGCCCTGGGCGGTCAACGCAATCAGCACCTGACGCTCGTCCGCGGTGCTGCGGGTGCGCTTGATCAGGTCGGCCGCCTCGAGCCGCTTCAAGAGCGGCGTCAGCGTCCCGGAGTCCAGGAACAGCCGCTCGCCGAGGTCCTTCACCGGCACGTCGTCGCGCTCCCACAGCGCCAGCATGACGAGATATTGCGGATAGGTCAGGCCGAGCCGGTCGAGCAGCGGCTTATAGACGCGGTTGAAGGCGTGCGCGGTCGAATAGACCGCAAAGCAGATCTGATTGTCGAGCCGCAGCGCCTGATCGGCCGCCATCTGTTTCCTGACCATGGGGATTCCCGTCGACCTCGTCATGTTCAAGGTTCATTCTGGGCTCACGGCAAGCGGGATTCAATTGCGAACAATTAAATGTGAGACCGCATAATTCATATTGCGCACAATCTAATTTTGCGCAATATGATGGCCATCGAATTCAACCCAGGGAGACCACCATGTCTGTGAACGTGCTCTACAAGACCAGCGCCAAGGCAACCGGCGGCCGCGACGGCCATGCGGCAACGCTCGACGGCGCGCTCGACGTCAAGCTGACGACCCCGAAGGAGCTGGGTGGTGGCGGCGGCGCCGGCAACAATCCGGAGCAGCTGTTCGCGGCCGGCTATGCCGCCTGCTTCATCGGCGCCATGAAATTCGTGGCCTCGCAGGGCGGCCCCAAGGTTCCCGCCGACGCCTCGGTCACCTCCACGGTCGGCATCGGCCCGCGCTCGGCCGGCGGCTTCGGCCTTGCCGTCGAGCTCGCGGTCTCGCTGCCCGGCCTGCCTCGCGCCGAGGCTGAGGCACTGGTCGAGAAAGCCCACCAGGTGTGCCCGTACTCCAACGCGACCCGCGGCAATGTCGACGTCAAGCTGACCGTCGTCTGATCCGTCGCCCGCAGTTCATCGCTTCCAGATGGTCCGCCACCCGTGTGGCGGACCATTGCTTTTCCGGCCCGGGTTCGCGTGGCGAACGCGCGCGGCCGATTGCATGGGCCTGCGCATCCGGGGGCATTGCTGCCCCGCCTGACAACCGTTAGCTCTGGGACCCTCTCATCCTCTCTGAGCGAAGGTTGCTGCCATGAATACCCCAGCGGCTGCGGGCGCGATGACCGGACTGCGCGTGATCGATCTGACGCGCGTGCTCGGCGGCCCCTATTGCACGCAGATCCTCGCCGACCACGGCGCCGACGTGATCAAGGTCGAGCCGCCCGCCGGCGACGAAGTGCGCGAGTGGGGCCCTCCGTTCCACGAGGAGGACGCGGCCTATTTCGTCGGCATCAACCGCAACAAGCGTTCGGTCGGCCTCGACCTCGCCTCCGAGGGCGGCCGCACCGTGCTGCTGAAGATGCTCGAGACCGCCGACGTGCTGATCGAGAATTTCAAGCCCGGCACGCTCGACAAATGGGGCATCGGCAACGACGTGCTGCGCGAAAAATTTCCCCGCCTCGTGCACTGCCGCATCTCCGGCTTCGGCGCCGACGGCCCGCGCGGCGGCAATCCCGGCTATGACGCGATCATCCAGGCGATGACCGGCATGATCGCCGCCACCGGCTCGCCCGACAGCGGCCCGATGCGGATCGGCGTGCCGCTGGTCGACATCACCACCGGGCTCTATGCGGCGATCGGCATCCTGATGGCGCTGTCGGAGCGGCAGCGCTCCGGCCTCGGCCAGTTCCTCGAGACCACGCTGTACGAGACCGGCCTCGCCATCATGCATCCGCACACCGCGAACTATTTCATGCACGGCAAGCCGCCGTCGCTGACCGGCAACGAGCATCCGAACCTCGTGCCTTACGCGATCTTCCCGACCAAGACCGACAACATCTTCATCGGCGTCGGCAATGACGGCACCTTCCGCAAGCTCGCCAAGGAGATCGGCAAGCCCGAGCTCGGCACCGACCCGCGCTTTGCCCGCAACAAGGACCGCATCGCCAACCGCGACGCGCTGCGCGTCGAGCTCGCCGCGGTGTTCAGCCAGCACGAGGCCGAGCCGCTGTGCAACCGGCTGCTGGCCGCCGGCCTGCCGGCCGGGCCGGTGCAGAAGATCGATCAGGCGCTGACCAACCCGCACACCCTCCACCGCGGCGACGTCATCGAGAAGGACTGGTACAAGGGCGTCGCCTCGCCGATCCGGCTCGACCGCACCAAGCCGAGCCTGCGCCGCACCCCTCCGAAGTTCAGCCAGCACGCCGCCGAGGTGCTCGGCGAGTTCGGCTATTCCAAAGACGAGATCAACGCCCTGGTCGACAAGGGCGTGGTCTGCGGCCCCGAGCGGAAGCGCTGAGGCCTTAACCGGCAAAATCGTCAAATGCCGCACTGCGGCGTGAGCACGCCTGCGCGCCGCGGGCGGCTCCGGCCGCCTGCGGGTCTTCGCCTATTTTCCGGCTTCCATTTTGTTGCGCTTGCCGCTTTCGTTTTGGCCGCTTACACAAGTCATGTGAACGTCACAGGGCGCTGCTAGCGCAAGCGCACATTTTGACGGCCGAGGGGAGGTTTCTTGATGGCACTTCGACAATTTGGTGCGGCTGCGGCACTTGCGGTCACGCTCGCGTTCGGCGCTTCGCCGGCCTTTGCGGTGACGGAGATTCAGTGGTGGCACGCGATGACCGGCGCCAACAACGACGTCATCGTCAAGCTGGCCAGCGATTTCAACACTGCACAATCCGACTACAAGGTGATCCCGACCTACAAGGGCGGCTACGCCGACACCATGAACGCCGGCATCGCCGCGTTCCGCGCCGGCAACGCGCCGCACATCATGCAGGTGTTCGAGGTCGGCACCGCGACCATGATGGCCGCCACCGGCGCCGTGAAGCCGGTCTACAAGCTGATGGCCGACGCCGGCGAGAAGTTCGATCCGAAGAACTATCTGCCCGCGATCACCGGCTATTACTCGACCTCGAAGGGCGAGATGCTGTCGTTCCCCTTCAACTCGTCGTCGACGGTGATGTGGGTCAATCTCGACGCGCTGAAGAAGGCCAACATCACCGAGATTCCGAAGACCTGGCCGCAGGTGTTCGATGACGCCAAGAAGCTGAAGGCGGCGGGCTACAGCACCTGCGGTTTCTCCGGCTCCTGGGTGACCTGGGTCAATCTCGAGCAGCTGTCGGCCTGGCACAACGTGCCGCTCGCCAGCAAGGCTAACGGCCTCGACGGCTTCGACACCGTGCTCGAGTTCAACGGCCCGCTGCAGGTCAAGCACCTCGAGAACCTGGTCGAGCTGCAGAAGGACAAGACCTACGACTATGCCGGCCGCACCAACACCGGCGAAGGCCGCTTCACCTCCGGCGAATGCCCGATCTACCTGACCTCGTCGGCGTTCTTCGGCCACGTCAAGGCGCAGGCCAAGTTCAACTTCACCGCGGCGCCGATGCCGTATTATCCGGACACCAAGGGCGCACCGCAGAACTCGATCATCGGCGGCGCCTCGCTCTGGATCATGGGCGGCAAGTCGCCCGAGGAATACAAGGGTGTGGCCAAATTCCTGACCTTCCTGTCGGACACCGACCGCCAGGTCTGGATCCACAAGGCCTCCGGCTATCTGCCGATCACCAAGGCGGCCTATGCCAAGGCCAAGGAAGAGGGCTTCTACAAGGAGCAGCCCTATCTCGAGACCCCGCTGCTGGAGCTCACCAACAAGGAGCCGACCGAGAACTCCCGCGGCCTGCGCCTCGGCAACATGGTGCAGCTGCGCGACATGTGGTCGGAGGAGATCGAGCAGGCGCTGGCCGGCAAGAAGACCGCCAAGCAGGCGCTGGATTCGGCCGTCGAGCGCGGCAACACGATGCTGCGGCAGTTTGAAAAGGCCGCCGTCCGCTGACATGATGAGTTAAAGCATGATCCGGAACAGTGCGAAGCGGTTTTCCGAAAAGATCATGCTCAAGCTTTAGAACCATCCCGGCAGGCCGCATCCCGCGGCCTGCCAGTTTTCCAAGATCATGCAAAAGCAAGCGATCTTCCAATCAAAGCTGTTGCCTTACGCGCTGGTTGCCCCGCAACTCGCGATCGTCCTGATCTTTTTCTACTGGCCGGCCGTGCAGGCGGTGATCCAGTCCTACCTGCTGCAGGACGCCTTCGGCCTTTCGACGAGCTTTGTCTGGTTCGAGAACTATCTCGAGCTGTTCAAGGACCCGGCCTATTTCACCGCGATCGTCAGGACCTTCGTGTTCTCGTTCGCGATCGCCATCTCCTCGCTGTCCTTTGCGCTGCTGCTGGCCGTGATGGCCGACAAGCCGCTGCGCGGCTCGACGCTGTACCGCACGCTGCTGATCTGGCCTTATGCGGTGGCGCCGCCGGTGGTCGGCGTGCTCTGGGTGTTCATGCTGCATCCCTCGCTCGGCGTGCTGTCGCGCTATTTGCGCGCGCTCGGCGTCGACTGGAATCCGCTGCTCGACGGTGACCAGGCGGCGCTGCTGATCATCCTGGCCGCGGCCTGGAAGCAGATCTCCTACAACTTCCTGTTCTTCCTTGCCGGACTACAGAGCATCCCGAAGAGCGTGATCGAGGCTGCCGCGATCGACGGCGCCCGTCCGATGCGGCGGTTCTGGACCGTGATCTTCCCGCTGCTGTCGCCGACCATCTTCTTCCTTTTGGTCGTCAACATCGTCTACGCCTTCTTCGACACCTTCGGCATCATCGACACGATGACCCGCGGCGGCCCCGGCAAGGCGACGGAAACGCTGGTCTACAAGGTCTATACCGACGGCCTGCTCGGCGGCAATCTCGGCTCCTCGGCGGCGCAGTCGGTGATCCTGATGGTTATCGTCATCATGCTGACGGCGATCCAGTTCCGCTTCGTCGAACGCAAGGTGACCTACTGATGGTCGAGGAAGAGGGCTTTCAGCGCTATCTGGCTCACGTCATCCTGTGGATCGGGATCGCGATCGTCGCCTTCCCGGTCTACCTCGCGCTGGTCGCCTCGACCCAGGACAACGCGGTTATCGCCAACGGCCAGATGTCGCTGTTGCCGGGCGGCCATTTCCTCGAGACCTACTACCAGACGCTGTTCGTCGGCACGAGCGGCTCGACCCGCGAGCCGGTGCTGAACATGATGCTGAACTCGCTGGTCATGGCGCTGGCGATCGCGATCGGCAAAATCGCGATCTCGATCATCTCGGCCTATGCGATCGTCTATTTCCGCTTTCCGTTCCGGATGGCGATCTTCTGGATCATCTTCATCACCTTGATGCTGCCGGTCGAGGTGCGCATCTATCCGACCTACAAGATCGTCGCCGACCTGCACCTGCTCGACAGCTATGCCGGCCTGTCGCTGCCGCTGATCGCCTCGGCCACCGCGACGCTCTTGTTCCGGCAGTTCTTCATGACCGTGCCGGACGAGCTATTGGAGGCGTCGCGGATCGACGGCGCCGGCCCGTTCCGCTTCTTCTGGGATACGCTGCTGCCGCTGTCGCGCACCAACATGGCGGCGCTGTTCGTGATCCTGTTCATCCTCGGCTGGAATCAATATCTCTGGCCGCTGTTGATCACGACGCGCGACGACATGCAGACCATCCAGGTCGGCATCCGCAAGATGATCACAACCACCGACGCGCTGACCGAATGGCCGGTGGTGATGGCGACCGCCCTGCTCGCGATGCTGCCACCGGTGTTCGTCGTGGTCGCGATGCAGAAATTGTTCGTGCGTGGACTGGTCGAGACGGAAAAGTAGGAGCTCATGGCAAACGTCACGCTGCGCAGCGTCCGCAAGACCTATCCCGGCGGCTTCGAGGCCATCAAGGGCGTCGACGTCGATGTCGGCGACGGCCAGTTCTGCGTGCTGGTCGGCCCCTCCGGCTGCGGCAAGTCCACGCTGCTGCGCATGGTCGCGGGGCTCGAGACCATCAGCGGCGGCGAGATCGATATCGGCGGCCGCGTCGTCAACCAGGTCGAGCCGGCCGACCGCGACATCGCGATGGTGTTCCAGAACTACGCGCTCTATCCGCATATGAGCGTCTACAACAACATGGCCTACGGCCTGCGCAACCGCGGCATGCCGGAGGCCGAGATCAAGACCCGGGTCGAGGAGGCCGCGCGCATCCTCGAGCTCACGCCGATGCTGGAGCGCAAGCCGCGGCAGCTCTCCGGCGGCCAGCGCCAGCGCGTCGCGATGGGCCGCGCCATCGTGCGGCAGCCGAAAGTGTTTTTGTTCGACGAGCCGCTGTCGAACCTGGATGCAAAACTGCGCATCGCGATGCGGGTCGAGATCCGCAAGCTGCAGCGCCGGCTCAACACCACCTCGATCTACGTCACCCACGACCAGCTCGAGGCGATGACGCTCGCCGACGTCCTCGTCGTCATGAACGGCGGCCAAGTCGAGCAGATCGGCAATCCGCTCGACATCTACCAGCGGCCGGCCACCACCTTCGTCGCCTCCTTCATCGGCGCCCCGCCGATGAATCTGATGCCGCTGCGCTCGGACGAGCTGAAGTCCCAGATCGCCGGCGTCGACGGCGCCGGCATCGTCGGGATCCGGCCGGAGGATTTTGTCATCTCCAGCGAGACCGCCCCCGGCGGGGTGGCGCTCGGCCTGACGATCGAGGCGATCGAGCACGTCGGCGCCGAAACCTTCGTCTATGGCAGCCGCCAGCGCGAGGAGCACGGGGTTGCCGCCAACCCCGGCGATCTGCCTCCCGGCGAAGTGATCGTCCGGGTTCCCGGGGTCAGCGGCCCCGCCATCGGCGAGCAGATCCGGGCGGTGGCGCCGCGCGACAAACTGCATCTTTTTAGCGCCGACGGGCGCAAGCGAATCGGGTGACGAGGAGCGGTCGTTCCGGGGCCCGCGCCAGCGGGAGCCCGGAATCCGGAGGTTGCGCCGCGAGAATCCGGGTTCGACGCTTGTGCAATGCCCCGGAAATGAACGGGAAAGACCGGTTATGCGACAATTAAGCCTGATTCCTGAGATGCTTGAACCCACCCCAAATCAGCCCCATATTGACGACTGACCGCCGGGCAAGAGGCCCGGCGGTTGCATGGGGTGCCGCAAGGGCCCTGACGCATGATCCGCCGAAGTGTGGGCGGTTCGGCGGTCGGATCATGCGCCAGATTCAAATTTGGCGCGCGACCGGACGCAAAACCGGTTCCCACTTTTGCTGGTCGCGCGCGCCAAAGTCGCTTCGAGAGGACTTTGTAATGTCTCGTGTTCCATCGTTGTCCAGTCCGTTCCTTCTGGGATTCGACGAAATCGAGCGTGCGCTCGACCGCGTCGTGAAGGGTGCCGACGGCTATCCTCCCTACAACATCGAGCGGTTCGACCGCAGCAATGGGCAGCCCGAGCGGCTGCGCATCACGCTGGCGGTGGCGGGTTTTACCCGTGACCAACTCGATGTGACTATTGAGGAAAATCAGCTCGTCATCCGCGGCCGCCAGCAGGACGACAAGGCCCGGCAATACATCCATCGCGGCATCGCCGCGCGCCACTTCCAGCGCACCTTCGTGCTGGCGGAGGGGATGCAGGTGCTGGGCGCGGACCTGAAGAACGGGCTGTTGTCGATCGACCTGGCCAGGCCGGAACCTGAACGGGTCATTAAGACAATCGCTATCAATGAGCACGAATAATAGAAACCTGGAGCGGACTCGACCGCTTATCTGACTGAGGAGTCGAGACCATGACTGAACTGAGTACCACCACCATCGAGTCATCCGACAGCGTCACGCCGGAGGCGCTGGCGCACCTGGGCGAGGGCCATATCGCTTATGTGAAGCAGGTCCGTTCCGAGGACGTGCCGGGATTGTTTCCCGAGGCACCCCAGCTTTCGCCGGGCCTCAAGCTGTTCGCTCTCCACGCCGCCGACGGCACGCCGATCATGCTGACCGACAGCCGCGAGGCCGCGATCGCGAACGCCTGGAGCAACGAGCTGCAGGCCGTCAGCGTCCACTGACGCACGGCTGATCTGAGATCCGCGAGTTCAGGCGCGCGGGCATGCCTCGATCACCGAGGCGGCCCGCGCGTTTTTATGGTGACCTAAAGCATGATCCGGAAAAGTGTGAAGCGGCTTTCCCTCGCGACAAACGCGGAACGCGTTTGCGCGGAGATCATGCTCAAACAAAGAGCTGAAGCGCGATGATGATTCAACCCAATCTCATCGCGCTTTAGTCGATGTGAGCAGCGGCGCCATGCATTGCTGCACCTCGCCGGGAACGTTGTAATCACGCATCAGCAAGCGGTTGTTGCGCAGCCCGCACGCCTCCCGCTGCACCACGAACATCCACAGCGCATGGCCGGCTTGGCGCACCAGCATGCGTCGCGCCTGCTGCGCCGATGCCTCCGCGCGGGGGTTGGCGGCGTCGAACTCGCGAAGTTTGGCAAGCGCCTGTTCCAATGCGCGCCCCATGCGCCCGAGCGCGGTAGCGCGCTCTTCGGCGAGCTCATAGGCGAGAACGTCGACGGGAACGCGATCGAAGCGAAAATCACGGGACATCGGCTATTCCGTGGGTTGCACGCGCCGGCAGCGCGCCTGCCTGTCTTCTGGCTTGATAGCACGACTGTCAATAGGTGCTCCCGTCTCGGAGTCCAAGGATCAGCCCGCCCAATTTTGGCGCTGCTTTGCCATTGCTTTGGGCCGTGGCCATGACGACGGCGCCGTTTCGCGGGTCAAATTTCCATGCTGTAATCAGTTGCCGCGACCATCGGTCCGGGCGGTGCCGAGCCTTCCGATAATTCGACAGGGAATTTCCAAGCAGAAAATTATCCGCGCCAATTTGAATGAAGGAGATGCGACGATGAAGAAAAGCATCCTGATCAATCTCATTGCTTCAGTGTCGATCGCCGTCCTGGCGACGGGTGTCGCGATTTCTGCGCAAGACAAATACAGTCTGAGCGTGCCGAACGGGCTCGCATTCTCCGAGTTCAGGGGATACGAGGACTGGCCGGTGATCGCAATCAGCGAGAACGAAGGCGTCATTGCCGTGATCCTGGGGAATCCGGCGATGATCGCCGCCTATCGGGAGGGCACACCCGGCAACGGCAAGCCGTTCCCGGACGGCGCCAAGATGGCGAAGATCCATTGGATCCCCAAGAAGCAGGAAGCTTATCCCGGTCAGCCGACAGTCCCGGGCGCCCAGCACGACGTCGACTTCATGGTGAAGGACAGCAAGCGGTTCGCAGACAGCGGCGGATGGGGATACGGTGCGTTCGAGTATGACGCGGCGTCGGATGTGTTCAGGCCCGCCAATACAACAGACAACCCGCCGCAGGACAACGACGCAAAGTGCGGCTACGCGTGCCACACGGTGGTGCAGAACCGCGACTACGTCTTCACCGAATACGGAAAGCGGTGAGCTGCAAAAGCCGATAGGCAAAATGCGCCGATCGCCGATCCCGCCCAGACTGTTCGTCATATTCGCCAGGAGCGCGCATGAAGCCGTGATCTTCAGGCGCGGTCCGGCCAGGTGGTATCACGTCATTCGCTGGAACACCCGGGATGACACCTTTCATAGCGGAGCCTGGTTTAAGGGGCGCATCTATCCCGAGAAATGCGACTTGTCGCCGGATGGCGAGCTGCTGCTCTATTTCGTGCATCAAGCCAATCGTGTGCGCACAGACTACACGGATGCCTGGACCGCAATCAGCCGCAATCCCTGGCTCACCGCGATCGGGCTGTGGCCTCAGGGGACGACGTATGGAGGAGGCGGCCGTTTCACGGACAACCGCAGTGCCATCATCAGAGGGTGCAGGACCGCCCACCCCGATCATCCCGGCGCCGGGATCTCCATCACCCTTGGCGATGTACCTCACCACGCCTCATCCAAAGAGGTTGAAGGCTCCGAATGGTCGGGTCGCGATCAAGACGGACGGCTGGTGTTCACCCTGAACGGGCTATTGATGCACAGAAGCGATGCCGGAGATGATATCTGCCTCGCCGATTTCAATGATTACACGCCCGATCCGCAGGCTGCACCGCCATCCGCCGACCGACCGTTGAGCGCGCTCCGGCCAAGCATCAAACGACGAAGGAAAAAGCAGGGGCCATAGCCTGAATTCATGGCGTTCGGACATCAATCGCTAGCACCCGGCCAACCGCGCGCGAATGTCCGGCTTCAGCACCTTGCCGACCTTGGAGCGTGGCAGATCATCCCAGATCTCGATCTGCTTCGGCGTCTTGATGCTGCCGATCTGCTGCTTGACGAAGGCGGCCAGGGCCGCGGCGTCGATCGCCTGGCCGGCGCGCGGCTGCACCACGGCGACGATGCGCTCGCCCCATTTGTCGTCAGGCAGCCCGATCACCGCGCAATCCTGCACCGCCTCGTGCGCGCGCAGCGCGTTCTCGACCTCGATCGAGTAGACGTTGAAGCCGCCGGTGATGATCATGTCCTTGGCGCGATCGACGATGTAGAGGAATCCGTCCTCGTCGATGTAGCCGATGTCGCCGGTATGGTGCCAGCCATGCGCCGATGCCTCGGCGGACGCTTGCGGATTCTTGTAATAGCCCTGCATCACCAGCGAACCGCGCACCACGATTTCGCCGCGCGATCCCGCGGGCAGCAGCCTGCCGTCGCCATCCATAATGCCGGCCTGCACCAGCGGGCTGATCCGCCCGGCGGAGGCGAGTCGCGCCATCGCGATCGAGCCGTCCGGATTGTAGTGCTCGGCGGGCGCCATCATCGAGATCATCATCGGCGCCTCGGTCTGGCCGAACAGCTGCGCCATCGGCCCGATCCGCCGCAGCGCTTCCGCGAGCCGGGCCGCCGAGATCGGCGCCGCCCCATACCAGAAGCATTGCAGCGAGCTGAGTTCGGCCGCGTCGAGCTTTGGATGATCGAGCAGCATGTAGATCACGGTCGGCGGCAGGAAGGTGTGGGTGACGCGATAGCGCGCGATCAGGTCGAGGAACTCGCCGATGTCGGGGTGGTGCATGATCACGATGCGGCCGCCCAGCGTCATGATCGGAAAGCACAGCACGCCTGCGGCATGGGTCAGCGGCGCCAGCGCCAGATAGACCGGGCGGCCCTTGAACGGGTAGCCCATCAGGGTCAACGCGGTCATCGTCTCGATGTTGCGGCCCGACAGCATCACGCCCTTCGGCTTGCCGGTGGTGCCGCCGGTGCCCGGGATCATCGCGAGATCGTCGACCGGCTCGCGCTGATAGAGATCATCGGCGAGGCCGGCGAGCCAGCGGTCGAACGACGGTGCGAACGGCAGCTCGGCATCGAGACAGACCAGCGCGCGCAGCTTGGGCAGATCCTGCCTGACCGCCTCGACCATCGGCGCAAAGCTGGAATGAAACAGCAGCAGGCTGCAATCGAACGCGTCGAGGATGAACTTGTTCTCGGCGGCCTCGTTGCGCGGATTGATCGGGCACCACACGGCGGCCGCGCGCGAGATGCCGAACACGCAGGCGAAGGCGAGCGGATCGTTGCCGGACAAGATCGCGACCTTTTCGCCGGGCGCGATGCCCGATCGCTCCAGGCCGCGCGCGATCCGGTAGCTCAGCCGCTGCACCTCGCCATAGCTGAGGTCGCGGCCGTCCATGGTGAGGCACGGTGCATCGGCGCCGAGCGAGGCGCCCTTGTCGAGATAGTCGATGAAACGCATGGTCGGTCCCGAAATAGACTGCGGGTGACGGGGGCTAGCGCGTCACCCGCAGCGAAGCGTTTTCGAGCGAAATAGACAACCGGATCGCGTGACGAAAACGCCTCAAACGAAGTCCTTGGCAGCCCAAACTCAGTCGTGCACGGTCAGGACCGGCTTGCCAACCAGGCCAAAGCTGCGCAATTGCCCGAGCAGCTCGTGATGGCCGAAAGCCTGACAGCCGGAGGCGAAGCCGACGCGCTTCGGCGGCTGCTGCAGCAGGTGCGCCGCGGCATAGGCCTGCAGCATGGCGGTCTGCTTGTAATTGCTGTTGCCGTAGATGACGCAGTGCGCGCGCCTCAACGGGCCGGAGGCATACACCGAATCCATCGACTTGTTGACGCGCGGGTTCTCACGCGGCGGCATGGTGTTCATCACGCCGGCCGCGGTCTGCGCCAACGCGGCGTAGCGGTCGTCGGGATTCATGTCCTTGGTCGCCTCCAGCGCGGCGGCGACGATCTGCGGCACGCCCAGCATCAGCGCGCGGTTGAAGACGCCGCCCAGCACCTTCACATTGGCGACGCGCGGATCGCGCTTGAACCACACCGGGTGCGAGGTGCCGCCCCAGGGCAGTGCCAGCGCCAGCTCGTGCTGGCCGGGGATGGCGAGGTTGTAGAGGCCGGCGTCGGGCTGATGCTCGACGTACTTGTTCTGCTCCAGGTAATAGGCCTTGGCCATCGCGGCGTTGACCAGGATGGTCTGCGTCGAGGCGATGGTCGGGCTGCCGCCCCAGAACACGGCGATATCAAGCGTGTCGAGGCCGGGCGTCTCCAGGCAGAGCTGCGCGGCGATCTCGCCGGTGGTGTACATCTGCGCGATGCCCGGCGCCAGCAGCAGGCCGGCATTGGCGAACTTCGCGCCCCACTCCTGATCGAGCGTGATCAGCCAGTCCTGCTCGCCGGTGGTGTCGGTGTAGTGGCATCTGGAAGCCCAACAGGCCTGCACCACCTCGCCACCGAACTTGGCGAACGGGCCCACGGTGTTGAGCACCACCGAGGCGCCGTTGAACAATTCGGTCAACGCGGCGACCGTGTGCGGCACCTCCACCACCTCGTAGTCGGCGGTCTCGATGCCGGCCACGTTCGACTTCATCGCGGCGTTGAGCTTCTCGGCGCTTCGGCCGGCGGCGATGAAGGGGATGTTGTACTCGCGTAGATATTCGCAGACCAGCCGGCCGGTGTAGCCGGAAGCGCCATAGACGATGACGGGCTTCTTCTCGCTCATTGCGATCCTCCGAGATGTTTGTTGTCTGGTCTGCCGCTCACATGCCCATGCCGCCGTCGACCGGCAGGCCGATGCCGGTGATGAAGCGCGCATCGTTCGAGCACAGGAACACGGCGGCGTCGGCGATATCGCTGACCTCGGCGAGGCGGCCGAGCGGCGTCTGCTCGACCACCGAGCCGACCGCCGCGTTGACGTCGGCCGCGAGCCCGATGCTGACGATGTCATTGGCGAGCTGCAGGCCCATGTCGGTCGGGATCAGGCCGGGATAGATGCAGTTGACGCGGACACCGAAGCCGAGCTTGCCGGCTTCCATCGCCGCAACGCGCGTCATGCGATCGACCGCGGATTTGGTGCCCGAATAGACCGCGATGCTCGGGAATGCGATGGTCGCCGCAACCGAGGCGATGTTGACGACGGCGCCGCCCTTGCCCGCCGGCCCGCCCGGCCGCATCGCGCGGAATGCGTGCTTCATGCCGAGCACGGTGCCGACGATGTTGACGTCGCACATCCGGCGCGCGTCCTCGGCCTTGATCTCGCTGACCAGCGAGGTGATCTCGATGCCGGCGTTGTTGATCAGGATGTCGTAGCCGCCGAGCGTTTCGACAGTGGCGGCAACCGCACGCTCCCACTGCGCATCGTCGGTGACGTCGAGCTTGACGAAGCCGGTCTTCACCCCGGCCTTGGCGATCTCACCGGCAGTGTCCCTGCCGACGCCGTCGAGAATGTCGCCGATCATGACCGCCGCGCCGGAGCGCGCCAGTGCCTGCGCAATCGCCGCGCCAATCCCCCGGGCGCCGCCGGTGACCAGGGCCTTCCTGCCCTCAAGGCTCTTCGCACTCATGACGTAGTCCTCCCTTTGCTGATGTTTGCGCTGATGTTTGCTTGGCGCTGGCGATGAGCAGCACGGGCCGGGCGGACCGCGCGCCGGGGGCGCATCGTGGTCACGGCCGGCATCGGCGGAGCGCAGTGGTGGCGCTCCGGCGAGGCATCTCCTTCCCTATTGCAAATTAGGTCAGCCATCTTGACGACTGTCCAAAATTATTTGGCCAACCCTCGTCCAGGAACTTGACACTTGTCAAGGCAAATTTGACAAGTGTCAAAGATGATGGTTGTGAGGGGATGGAGCGCGGCGCGCTTGGCGCGCTATAAGTCGCCAAGGGGAAGAGACGGAAAGGCACGGAATGGCGCGGCAAGCGACAGGAGCGGCCCGACGCGTGGTGGTAGCGGCCGAGGCGCCGCGCGACGAAAAGTTCAACGCGCGGCGGATCGAGCTCGCGGAGGCCGCGCTGGAGACGCTTGGCGAGCTCGGCTTCGCGCGCACCAGCCTGCGCGAGATCGCGCAGAACTCCGCGTTCACGCATGGCGTGTTTCACTACTACTTCAGCGACAAGCTCGACCTGATTTGCTGCTGCGTCCGCCACTACAAGGCGAAATGCGTGACGCGTTATGACGAGGTGGTGACGTCAGCGCAAAGCCGCGACGAACTGACTGAAGGCTTCCTCGGCAAGCTCGCCGAAACGCTGCAGAACGAAGCCCGCATGCATCGGCTCTGGTACGATCTGCGCGCGCAGGCGATGTTCGAGCCGGCGTTTCGCAAGGACGTGCTCGAGATCGACAAGAGCCTGGAGGCGATGATCTGGCGCATCGCCTCACGCTACGCCGAACTCGGCGGCAAGCGGCCGGCGTCATCTCCGGCCGCGCTTTACGCACTACTCGACGGCCTGTTCCAGAGCGCGCTGCTCCGGCACCTCGCGAATGACGAGACGGCCGTGCCGGACCTGCTCGCTGAAGTGCGGCGGTTGTTGCCGACGATTTGCTGAGCTGCTTGCAGCGCATGTAGCTTCGTAGTCCGGATGAAGCGAAGCGAAATCCGGGATTCGCGCCCGCTGCGAGATTTCCCGGATTGCGCTGCGCTCCATCCGGGCTACGGCAATTGCTGAAATGATGCCGCCCGCGTTGCGCAACAACGCGGCAACGCTTTGACGACAGACGTACGAAGAACGGTTCGCCTACGCGAACGGCTACGCCGCGCTGGCCGGCGGCAGTGCGAGCACCGAGTAGATCGCCTGCGCGTCGCGGGAGGCGCGCAGCTTCTTGGCGACGTCCTGGTCGCGCAGCAGGCGGGCGATGCGCGCCAAGGCCTTGAGGTGGTCGGCGCCGGCGCCTTCGGGCGCCAGCAGCAGGAAGATCAGGTCGACGGGCTGGCCGTCCATCGCCTCGAAATCGATCGGGCGCTCGAGCCGGGCGAACAGGCCGAACAGCTTTTCCAGCTTGGGCAGCTTGCCGTGCGGAATCGCGACGCCGTAGCCGACCGCGGTGGTGCCCAGCTTCTCGCGCTGCAGCAGCACCTCGAAGACGGCGCGCTCGTTCTGGCCGGTCAGGGCAGACGCGCGCGCGGCAAGTTCCTGCAGCGCCTGCTTCTTGCTGATGACTTTCAAAGCGGGGAGAATCGCCTCGGGTGCGACCAAATCGGTAATCGGCATTGGGACGTTCCGAGGTGAATGAGACCGTCAGGTTGCGAAATAGGCTTTACGCCGGCGTCGTCAAGAAGATGTGGTGGGATGCGGGCGTGGCCCGGGTCCGGTTGGCAGGGCTTCTACCCCAACGCATCGGCGGTGCCAACACCGGCGAAACCCCGGTTCCGCCCCCCTTTTGCTGGGGCGGCGGACCATAAGCAGGGCTTGCTTCCGGCGTCAATGCCATCTGCCATATATCCTCAGGGGGTCACCGACGGGGGGTCGACCCAGCCGACATTGCCGTCCGTCCGGCGGTAAATGATGTTCACCCGACCGCTCCCGCCATGCTGGAACACCAGGCAGGACGCGCCGCTCAGATCCAGCTCCATGACCGCCTCGCTGACTGACAGCCGCTTCAGCGCGGTGGTTGCCTCGGCAATGATCACGGGTGCGTATTCGGTGACCTCGTCCTCGTTCTCGGGCGCCTCGATGACATAGCTCGGCGCGTCGAGCCCGCCGCCGTTGAGCTCGGCGAGTGCGGCGCTGGCGGCGTAGGCCTTGCGGGCCGAGCGGTCCTTCAGCCGGCTCTTGTAGCGGCGCAGCCGCTTTTCGATCATCAGCAGCGCGGCGTCCGCGCTGGCATAGGCGTCGGTGGCGTTGGAGTCGGCTTCCAGCGTGATGCCGGAATCCAGATGCAGCGCGCAATCGGTCCGAAAGCCGAAGCCGTCCTTGCTCAGCGTGATGTGACCGGAATAGTTGCCATCAAAATACTTTCGCAGGACCTCGTCGGTGCGCTCGCTGACGCGCGCCCGAAGCGCCTCGCCGATGCTGATGCTCTTTCCCGAGATTCGAAGGGTCATTTGATGCCTCGATTGCTGGATGCCGCGATCACTCTCTTGCTGGAGCATGATGGTTTCTGGCGTCTCGGTGACCTCCTCTTCTGGATCACGTCGCAACGGGGGAGATTGAGACTATTCCGATTTGCGGCGAACGCAACGATAGCCTGAACCGGACGGCCGTCCGGCGCCGGCATTCTCGAAAAGTAACCTAAACGGGGGCTGTATCGCGCGACCGGTCGGACGAGGAGGCAGGGGCCGAAAGGGCATTACCGAGCATGCTCTGTTTGTCACGGCGGCGCTGCACCGAGGAAGGTATTCGCATCGCCTCGCGGTACTTCGCGACGGTGCGGCGAGCGATGTCAATGCCGGAGGCGCGCAAACGTTCCACGATGGTGTCGTCGGACAGGATCGCCGACGGCGCTTCGCCGTCGATCAACTGCTTGATGTGATGACGCACCGCTTCCGCCGAATGCGCCTCGCCGCCGTCGGCGGACGCGATCGATGCGGTGAAAAAATACTTCAATTCAAAACTGCCGCGATTGGTCGCCATGTATTTGTTGGCGGTGACGCGCGACACCGTGGATTCATGCATCTGGATCGCGTCCGCCACTGCCTTCAGATTGAGCGGCCGTAGGTGCGCCACGCCATGCGTGAAGAAGCCGTCCTGCTGGCGGACGATCTCGGTTGCGACCTTCAGGATGGTGCGCGCGCGCTGGTCGAGTGCGCGCACCAGCCAGGTCGCGTTCTGCAGGCAGTCGCTGAAATACGACTTGTCGCCGTCCTTGCGGATCGTCTTCGACAGCTCAGCGTAATAGGTCTGGTTCACCAGGACGCGCGGCAGAGTGTCGCTGTTGAGCTCGACATGCCAGCCACCGTCCGGACCCGGCCGCACATAGACGTCGGGCACCATGGTCTGCGTCCGCGCGGTGCCGAACTTCAGGCCCGGCTTCGGATCGAGCCTGCGGATCTCCGCGATCATGTCGGTGATGTCTTCGTCGTCGACACCGCAGAGCTTGCGCAGTGAGGCGATGTCGCGCTTGGCAAGGAGATCGAGATGCTCGACGAGGGCCTGCATCGCCGGATCGTAGCGATCGAGCTCGCGCAGCTGGATCGCCAGGCACTCGCTCAGGTTACGCGCGCAGACGCCGGGCGGATCGAACTTCTGCAGCACCGCGACGACCTCGTCGACCGCCGCCTGCGAGGCGCCGAGCCGCTCGGCGGCCTGGCCGAGATCGGGCGGCAGATAGCCGGCGTCATCAACCAGGTCGATCAGATACTGCCCGATCATACGCTGCGCCGGCGCCGAGAACGCCACCGCGAGCTGCTCGGCGAGGTGGTCGGCCAAGGTGAGCTCGGCCGCGACGAAGGCTTCCAGATTGTATTCGTCGTCGCTGGAGGCGCCGCCGCCCCATTCGGTATAGACCGAGGGCGGCGCGTCCTGGGCGGCGCGCGCCGCCGCTTCCGCCGGCTCCTCGGTGAAGACGTTGTCGAGGCGGGTATCCAGCGTCTGCTCGATCTCGGCGCGGCTGCCGAGGTCGCGGTTCAGCCACTCCTCCTGGCTGGGCTCGAAGCCCTCGCCGCCGGAACCGGCTGAAAGGTCGGACGGGCCGTCACCGTCCCCGTAGCTGCCGGAATCGTCGGAATCGCCGTAGTCCGGCCGCTCCAGGGCCGGCTCGCCCGCCACCGGCGGCTCGGGCCCGTCGGCGCCCCGCTCCAGCAGCGGGTTGCGCTCGAGCTCCTCTTCGACAAAGGCCGACAAATCGAGGTTCGACAGCTGCAGCAGCTTGATCGCCTGCATGAGCTGCGGCGTCATGACCAGCGACTGCGACTGGCGGAACTCTAGTCTTTGCGTCAGTGCCATGGAGGCAAGATCGATCCCGGAAAGTTGGCTCGATTCTTGCTTATCTTAGTCCGAAGACGATGTACACGTCTTGACGAATGAGAAATTTGGGCTAGAGGCGGAATTCCTCGCCAAGGTAAAGCCGGCGTACATCCGGATCGCTAACGATCTCTTCCGGACTGCCCTCAGTCAAGATCTCTCCGGCATAGACGATGTAGGCGCGGTCGGTCAGGCCGAGCGTTTCGCGGACGTTGTGGTCGGTGATCAAGACGCCGATGCCGCGGTTGGTCAGGTGGCGCACCAGATCCTGGATGTCGCCGACTGCGATCGGGTCGATGCCGGCGAACGGCTCGTCGAGCAGCATGTAATTCGGGCGGGTTGCGAGCGCGCGGGCGATCTCGACGCGGCGGCGCTCGCCGCCGGACAGCGCGATCGACGGGCTCTTGCGCAGCCGTGTGATGTTGAACTCGTCGAGCAGCGAATCGAGCTCGTGCTCGCGCTTCTTCTTCGAGGGTTCGACCACCTCGAGCACCGCGCGAATATTCTGCTCGACGGACAGGCCGCGGAAGATCGAGGCTTCCTGCGGCAGATAGCCGATGCCGAGGCGGGCGCGCTGATACATCGGCAGCTTGGTGACGTCATGGCCGTCGAGCTCGATCGCGCCGCGGTCGGCCTTGATCAGGCCGGTGATCATGTAGAACACGGTGGTCTTGCCGGCGCCGTTCGGCCCGAGCAGGCCGACGGCTTCGCCCCGGCGCACATAGATGCTGACGCCGCGCACCACCTGGCGGCTGCCAAAACTCTTTTCCACGCTATGCACAGCCAGATAGCCCGGCCGCTTGATCAGCTGCGGGGCGGCCGCGGCCTTCTGGGCGGCTCTGGGACGCGCCGGCGCGGGCGCCGAGGCCGCCGGCGCAGACCGCTGCAGCTCGACGCCGGGGACCGGGGCGGCACGCGCCATCGGCGGCGCATCGCGCACCGGGCTCGTCAGCATATCGCCGAAGGAATCGCCGAGCGCGGTGATGTCGTCGTGCGAGCGCGCAAAGCCGGGACTGCGTTTCGCAGGGCGCCGCCGGAACATGCCGAGTAAATCCACCATCCCCGCTTCGCTTCAGCCTCTTACGGTGATCCCGCGACACAAGCATGAAGCGCGTTTGCGCAAGAGATCATGCTCGAACAATGACGCAAAGCGCGGCGACGCGCCTTGAAATGAGTGGATGCCCCTGGCCCGGCCAACATCACAATCCCCTCGGGTCCGCCCGGGCCGCTGCAGTAGATACAGTCTCACCCCGCGCGCTTCAACCTCGGGCTCGCGGGTTATTGTCTAACATATTGATTTATTGAGCGTTACTTTGCCTTTCCGGAGGCCGCCAACGGCGCCGAGGGGGCCGCGCCGGCCGGCGTGCCGCAATCCTGTCCCCCACCGCCCGTGGTCGCCGTCACCTTGCCGGTGCCGGTCTCGGAGTCCACGCGGGAGACGCCGGTGGTCATGTCGACCCGCAGACGGTCGCCGCGCAGCACATTGCTGCACTGGGTCAGCACCACCTGGACGCCGCCGCCGCCGAGCACGGTGATCAGATTGGCCTTGGCGTCGAAGATCGCGGTCTCGCCGGTGACGGTCTGATCCTTCTGGGTGACGACGACACTGCCCTTCGCCTCCAGCCGCTTGATCGACGAACTGCCGCCGGGGCCGGGCGGAGGAGCGGGCGTGGCCGATTGGGTCGGCGCTGCCTTTGCGCTCTTGTCTCCCTTGGCACCCTTGGTGTCGGCGGGTGTGGACGGCTGCGCGGCCTTGTCCTCGTAGAACACCACCAGGACCTTCGAGGTCATGGTGGTGTCGCCTTGCACCACCTTCACATTGCCGGAGAAGGTGGCCTCCTTCTTCTTGTCGCGCATTTCGAGAATGGCGGCCTCGATCCGGACCGGCTGGTCGCGATTTTGCACAAAGCCTTGCATGGCGTTGGGCGTTGAGCCCGCGCCCTGGCCAAAGGCCTCATCGAGGACGATCGGCGCGACAACGATGGCCGCCATCGCGAAGACCCGCGACAGGAGCGCCGTCATTGTCGGTCCTCTGGCCATGTTACGCCGCCTCTACTTCGGCTTGCCCGGAACCGGAACGAGCGATGGAAGCGCCGGGCTTGCGCCCGGGGCCGCGGGCGTTCCGCAACCGCCGCCTTGATCCTTGTCGGTGTGGATGAACAGGCCCTGCACCTTGCCGTTATCGGCCTCGACGCGTGAGACGCCGGTCGTCATGTCGACCAGCAGACGGTCGCCGCGCAGCACGTTCTGGCATTGGGTCAGCACCACCTGGACGCCAGCGCCGCCGAGCATGGTGATCAGGTTGTTCTTGGTGTCGAAGATCGCGGTCTCGCCGGTGACGACCTGATCCTTCTGGGTGACGACGACGTTGCCCTTCGCCTCGAGCCGCTTGATCGAGGAGGCGCCGCCGGGGCCGGGCTTCGCCGACGGCATGGGAGCAGCGCCCTTCGCTCCCTTCGCCGGCTTGGCCGGCGCCTGGGATTTGCTGTCCTCGTAGAACACGTCGAGCGTCTTCGAGGTCATCGTGGTGTCGCCCTGCACGACCTTCACATTGCCGGCGAAGGTCGCCTCCTTCTTCTGGTCACGCATCTCGAGCGTCGCGGCCTCGATCTGGATCGGCTGGTCGCGGTTTTGGGTGAAGCCCTGCATGGCGTTGGGGACGCCGCTCATCTTGCCCTGCGCGGAGGCAGAGCCGGCGGCGAACAGCGCGAACAGGAAGGCGGCAGTGGCTGTGCCGCGCGGAAAAAAATGCATGATCGAAATCATTTCGGGTTGGCGGATTTGCGCGCCTTTTGCTGCGGCGGCGCTGGCTGCGGTGGCGGTGCGGGCTCGGCCGGCGGACTGTCGCCGAGCTTGTCCAGATTCATCACCACATTGCCCTCGAACCGCACCAGCTCGCCGCTGTTGAAGATCCTGAGCTTGTCCGCGGTCAGCGTGCCGTCGAGCAGCTTGACGTCGACATGCTCGTCCGACGAGACGTTGCCCTTGTTGATGTCGACGAAGGCCTGGGTCATCTTCGCCTCATAGCCGGTCGACGATTGCAGGAAGATGTCCTGACGCAGGTCGAGCAGCTGCTTCTTGTTGTCGAAGAAGCCGGTGCGCGCATCCATGACGACAGTGGTCTGATCCTCCATCGCCACCTTGGCGCGGATCGTCTTCAGCTCGACATGGTCAGGGTCGGTGACGTCCTGGATCGCGGCCTTGGCCCACATCTCGTAGGGCCGGCCGTCGTTGGAGAAGCCGGAGAGATGCGGCGATTCCATCGTGATCTTGGTGCCGGACACCACGAGGTTGTCCATCTCGAGCGGCAGCTTGGGGATCACGTCGTGAAACGGGTTGTAGACCGAGATGAAGATGATCGTCCCCATCGCCAGCCCCACCGCCGCAGGCACCGCGACGCGCAGGATCCGCACCATGCGGCTATGCCGCGCGGCGGCGGCAAAGCGCGCCTCGAGGCCCGCGACATAGGCTGGATTCTGAACCGAACTCACCGCAGCTCCGATTTCACCGCAGCTCTAAGGGCGCGAAATTGCTGCCCATTGTACCTTTAGCGATCCGAATATGCAGCTGGACCTCGCGTCGCGCCCCCAAGACGGGCTTCAAAACCGACCTCGCGTCAACAGTTTGTCCGAAACGGGGCGGAACCGGCCGCCGGTGACGGAAATCGCCATCCATCATGAATGGGCGAAAATGTCCTCTTCCTCCCAGCCGTCGAGATCGAGCCGGGCGCGGGTGGGTAGGAATTCGAAACAGGCTTTTGCCAGGTCGGTCCGCCCCTCGCGCGCCAGCATGACGTCGAGCCTGTCGCGCAGCGCATGCAGATGCAGCACGTCGGAGGCGGCATAGGCGAGCTGGGCGTCGTTGAGACCGGGCGCGCCCCAGTCGCTCGACTGCTGCTGCTTCGACAGCTCGATGTTCAGGACCTCACGTACCAGGTCCTTGAGGCCGTGGCGGTCGGTATAGGTGCGGGACAGCCGCGAGGCGATCTTGGTGCAATAGACCGGCTGCGGCATCACGCCGAAGGTGTTGTAGAGCACCGCGACATCGAACCGCGCGAAATGGAAGATCTTGGTGATCGCGGGGTTGGCGAGCAGCGCCTTCAGATTCGGCGAATCGGTGTGGCCCTTCGGAATCTGGATCACATCGGCGGTGCCGTCGCCGCTCGACATCTGCACCACACAGAGCCGGTCGCGATGCGGATTGAGCCCCATGGTCTCGGTGTCGATCGCGACCGATTCGGTATAGCGGGACAGATCGGGCAGATCGCCATGGTGCAAGCGGATAGTCATGTAACAGGTGCCTCGGGTCTTGGTCGATTGTTGGGTCGATTCGAGGGGGACACTAGCCCCCAAATGTCAGGGAAGCGAGCGGATAGGCAGCCTTCGGGCGCCTGAACCGCGGCTTTCGCCGCGGTTTTGCTCATATCCCGAAACGGCGGTCCAGGGCGAGCAGGAACATCAGCACAACCCGGTGCCGATCGGCCACAGCCCGTATTTTTGCGCCCCGACAGCGGTGCAATCGCCTCCCGTCCACCCTATCTGAGCCCGGCACCCCGCATACCACGAAATGAGTCGCATGACGGACCAGACCATCGCCGCGCCGATCGAGGAGCCGCAGGAACGCGGCTTCTCGCGCTATCAATCATTCCTCATTGCGCTGCTGGCACTGACGCAGTTCACGCTGATCCTCGACTTCATCATCATGTCGCCGCTCGGCGCCATCCTGATGCCGGCGCTCAACATCACGGCCGGGCAGTTCGGCGTCGCGGTGTCCGCCTACGCCTTCGCCGCCGGCATCTCGGGCATCCTTGCCGCCGGCTTTGCCGATCGCTTCGACCGCAAGCGGCTGCTGCTGTTTTTCTATGTCGGCTTCACCTTCGGCACCGCGCTGTGCGCGCTGGCGCAGGATTTCCATGTGCTGCTGGCGGGGCGGATCGTCACCGGACTGTTCGCCGGCGTAATCGGCTCGGTGGTGCTCGCCATCGTCGCCGACCTGTTCCCGCTGCATCTGCGCGGCCGCGTGATGGGCTTTGTGCAGACCGCGTTCGCCGCGAGCCAGGTGCTCGGCGTTCCGGCCGGGCTGTTTCTGGCCAACCACTGGAACTGGCACATCTGCTTCGTCGCCATCGTCGCGCTCTCGCTCGCCGTGATCGCCGCAATCGCGCTGGTGATGCAGCCGGTCGACGCGCATCTCAAGCTGCAGCACGACAGCAATCCGTTCCGCCACCTGATCGCGACCGTCGGCGAGCCGCGCTACACGCTGGCCTTCATGGTGACGACGCTGCTCGCCACCGGCGGCTTCATGCTGATGCCGTTCGGCAGCGCCTTCACCGTGCACAATCTCGGCATCGACATCGTGCATCTGCCGACGATCTATCTGGTCTCCGGCCTGTTCAGCATCGTGATCGGGCCGCTGGTCGGGCGAGCCAGCGACGCCTTCGGCAAATATCCGACCTTCGTGTTCGGCAGCGTGGTGTCGATCATCATGGTGCTGATCTACACCAATCTCGGCCACGTCTCGCTGCTGACCGCGATCGTGGTCAATGTGCTGATGTTCGTCGGCATCTTCTCGCGCATGATCCCGTCGCAGGCGCTGATGACCGCGATCCCCGACGCCAGCCAGCGCGGCGCGTTCAACGCGGTCTCCGCCTCGGTGCAGCAGCTCTCCGGCGGCCTCGGCTCGGTGGTCGCCGCCGCGCTCGTCGCCGAAGCCGCCGACGGCTCGCTCGTGCATTTCGACCGCATCGGCTACGTCGTCGTGACGACGTCGATCATCTCGATGACCGCGATGTACTTTGTGCAGAAGCAGGTGGCGAAGCGGAGTGGTCGGCGGATGGTGTGAGGGCGGAAAATGCCATCGGAAGCGTTCGGATCGGTCAACCGTTCAGCAGCGCGGCCATCCGATCCCGACCGATGATGTTGGGGTCCGGCGGCAATCTCTGGCCGTCGAGTTCGGCCAGCCTTGCGGCGACGCGCGGCCTGGCAAGGACCTCCTGTGGAAGTGCAAGGCACATTGCGATCTCGATCGCGCCACGCAGCACGTCAGCGTCTTGCGCAGCAGCCGCGAAAAACCTGGCCATCACCGGATTCGGTGCCGGCATCGGCAGCCCCTGCTCCAGAGCGTTCATCTCGGCCACCCGCGCGCGGTCGGCGGCGATCTGGTTTCGATAGAATGGAGCAACCTGGCGTTCGGTTTCCGCATCGTATTCCTGCGCGAAGGCGAGCGGATCGTTGATGTGCCGGCGCGCAACGTCACGGAGCACCTGGGCGTGCAGCAGGCCGACGCTCAAGCCGCGTCCCGCGGACGGATTGGTGCATGCCCACGCATCACCCACCACAGCAAAACCCGTGATGACAGGCTGGCCGTCGACCATGAGCCGCCGATAACGGTCGAGAACGCCCGCCAGCAGGAGGACGGGCGTGATCGGCTCTCCATCGAGCCAGTGGGCCTGGCGTGAGCATGCCGAGACGACGCGATGGAATGTGGCCGGATCGCGCAAGGCCCGCATCGCCTTGTTTTTCGACGAGGTGTACAGCGTGACCGACCATGTGTCGTTGTCCCCATCCAGCGTCAGGATCGAGAACAGGCCCATCGGCGTGAGCGCGCGTCCTATCCTGCGGGGCCGCTGCCGCCCCGAAAAATAGCGCGTGAAGTAGACGAAGTTGCTGTCCTCCGCCTCCTCGATCGGGCCGCGGCCTCCCGCATTGACGATCCATTCGCAGGCCTGGCTTCGCCGCCCCATAGCGTCGATGACCAGATCGCCACGAATCTCCTCGCCGGACGTCGTGCGTACGCCTGAAACGTGCGGCACCCCGGAGACGGCCGACGCGCCCGTGATCAATTCACGAACCTTGGTCCCCCGACGGATGGTCACATTGGGCGCGGCTTGCGCCATCGTCGCGACGGCCCATTCAATGATCGGCCTGCGACCGGTGACGAAACGTATCGCCTCGTCGGTCGGGCGTGGTGCCCGGTCTGTGATGGTGGGAGGCAGGCTGTCGAGAAAGTTTACCCAGACACAGCCGGCCCCGAGCAGGACATCGGTCAATCCCGGCAGCTCCTGATCGCTGATCATCCGGAATCGCGAACTGAGATTGTGGGGTTGCCTGAATTGGGCAACTCCTGGGCGCTCCCAAGAGTCCCATCCCTCGACCGAGGCGGCAGGTCGATCTGCGTGGTCGGCCTCCAGGACCGTGACGTCGTGGCCGTCGCGACCAAGCATGGCCGCCGCACACAACCCGATCACGCCGCCACCGCAAATCAGGACCCTGCTCATCGCTTCCTCCTGGTTGTTCAAGCTTGGCGAACGCGGAAGGGTGAAATCGTCGTGGCTGGCTCCGCCTTCGTTCCGGCTGCGCATTACCCTCTGGGCGGACCGGAATGGCTCAAGACATAGGTCGGTGCGGGGAACCGGAGGTTCACAGCTCACAGGCGTCACTGGTGACGGCAGGTGGTGATCGGCCGAAGCGTGCCGCGTCCCTGCCAAGCTCGGTGGCTCGCCCAACCCGCGGCGGGTTACGGCTTCGCCTCACCCGCCCTACGGATGGTCAGCGATTTCAATCGCTTGAAATAAGGAGTGGTGCCCAGGAAAGGACTCGAACCTTCACGGCCGTGAAGCCACTGGCACCTGAAGCCAGCGCGTCTACCAATTCCGCCACCTGGGCACGTGGGGCGCTCTGTAAGGATCGGTGACGCGCTTGTCAAATTCGCGATTGGAAAATCAAATACCCTGTACAGGATAAAGCCGATGGCGTATCGGCAGGTGCCTAACTCCCGTTAATAACTCTCGAATCCGGCAGGAATTACCCTATGGCATCGAACCTGGACACCACAGTCACGGTCTTCGGCGGATCGGGTTTTCTGGGGCGGAATGTGGTCCGGGCGCTGTGCAAGCGGGATTACCGCATCCGCGTCGCGGTGCGGCGGCCGGAACTGGCCGGCCATCTGCAGCCGCTCGGCCGGGTCGGGCAGATCCATGCCGTCCAGGCCAATGTACGCTACCCGGCCTCGGTCGAGGCGGCGATGCGTGATTCGCAGGTCGCCATCAATCTGGTGGGCATTCTGGCCGAAGGCCGCGGGCAGACTTTTGAGGCGGTGCAGGTGAAGGGCGCCGAGGCGGTCGCCAAGGCGGCGGCGGCCGCGGGCGCCCAAATGGTGCATGTTTCGGCGATCGGCGCCGACAAGGATTCGACCTCCGGCTACTACCGCGCCAAGGCCGGCGGCGAGGCGGCCGTGCATGCGGCCCTGCCCTCGGCCACCATCATCCGGCCGTCGCTGCTGTTCGGGCCCGAGGACCAGTTCACCAACCGCTTTGCGGCGCTGGCGCGATTCTCGCCGGTGCTGCCGCTGGTCGGCGGCGGGGTCAACAGGCTGCAGCCCACCTATGTCGCCGACGTCGCGCGGGTGGTGGCCGATGCCGTGGACGGCAAGACCAAGGCGGGCGCCACCTATGAACTCGGCGGACCGGAAGTGCTGACCATGCGCGAGGTGATGGAGATCATCCAGCAGATCACCCAGCGCGACCGCATGCTGGTGCCGCTGCCGTTCGGCCTCGCCAAGTTCCAGTCGTACTTCCTGCAATTCGCGCCCGGCGCGTTCAAGCTGACTCCGGACCAGGTCGAGATGCTGCGCGCCGACAATGTGGTGTCGGAGGCCGCGACCGCGGCCGGCCTCACCTATGCCGGGCTCGGCATCACGCCCGATTCGATGGAAGCCGTGGCCCCGCAATATCTCTGGCGCTACCGCGCCTCGGGCCAGTTCCAGAAGAAGAGCGCGTAGCGTGCTCGCCACAACGGGACTCTGCTCCCTCGCCCCGCCCTTGCGGGGAGAGGCGTAGGCGGCCTACGGCCGCCGTCCTCCCTTCTTCATAAGAACGCCGATGCGAAGCATCGGCTATGGGTGGGGGGCCGACTCCGCAGATTGGATGCACGAGAGTTCGCGGTGAGTCCCCCTCACCCGAAACTCAAGCCGCGCTTGAGTTTCGACCTCTCCCCGCAGGCGGGGCGAGGTGAAGCGGCGTCCGTGGCGCTTACCGTCCCATCGCCAGCGCGATCAGGCCGAGCGTGCCGACGATCACGCGCCACCAGGCGAAGAACGTAAAGCCGCGGCGGGTGACGAAGTTGAGGAATGCCCGCACCACGATCATCGCGGTGATGAACGAAACCACGAATCCGACCGCGATGACGCTGAGATTGTCGGTCGTGAAGTCGCCGCGGTTCTTGTAGAAATCATAGGCGAACGCGCCGACCATGGTCGGGATCGCGAGGAAGAACGAGAACTCCGCCGCCGAGCGCTTGTCGGCGCCGAGCAGCATCGCCGCCACGATGCTGGCGCCGGAGCGCGACACGCCGGGGATCATCGCCAGACACTGCGCGACGCCGATCCAGAAATACATCAAGAGCGGAAACCGCGTCGCGTCGTCCTCATAGACCTTCAGGTCGAGCTGATCGACCCACAGCAGGATGGCGCCGCCGACGATCAGCGTGAAGCACACCACCCACGGATTGAACAAGAATTCCTTGATGTATTTGCCGGCGATCAGGCCGATCACGACCGCCGGCAGGAACGCCACCAGCACGCCGATCACGAAGCGGCGGTCGTCCGGGTTGGTGAACATGCCGAGCGCCACGCGCCACAATTTGACGAAATAGAGCGCAAGGATCGCGAGGATCGCGCCGAGCTGAATCAGGATCGCAAAGCTTTTCCAGAAATCGCCTTCGCCGAGATTGAAGAAGCGTTCCGCAAGCAGCAGGTGGCCCGTCGAAGAAACCGGCAGGAACTCGGTGACGCCCTCGACAATGCCGAGGATCACCGCTCGCAGCATATCCGTCATCATGATCTGGCCTGCCCCTTGTGGAAAACCGCGGTCGTTCTGGACTATCCAGCCATTTGCTGCAATCGCAAAAAAACGGCAAACAAGTGGTTGCCTGATCGATTTGCTGGGCTATAGCGTTTTTGTGACCCGCATCCTGCATGCGGGAGGCTACCGGTTCGCGCGATGACGCGACATAGAGATGATCGGGCACGCCGGCCAAGTGACAAGTTAGTTCACTGGCCGAGTCACAGGTTCAAGCTGCACACAGGTTGATGGTTTCTTAAGCGCGCGAAACTACCAAGGGCTTCATGTATACGCTGTATCACCATCCGTTCTGTCCGCATTCGCGATTCATCCGCCTCGTGCTCGGCGAGTACGGCCTCGATCTTCGCCTTGTGGAGGAGCGGGTCTGGGAGCGGCGCGAGGCGTTTTTGGCGCTCAATCCGGCGGCCACCACGCCGGTGCTGATCGCGGAGGGCTTTCCGCCGATTCCGCAGGCCGCGATCATCGCGGAATATGTTGACGAGGCGCACGGGCTCGATGCCGGCGAACGTCGGCTGCTGCCGACCTCGATGGCCGAGCGCGTCGAAGTGCGCCGGCTGATGGCCTGGTTCAACGAAAAGTTCTTCGAGGAAGCCTCCAACCCGCTGGTGACCGAGCGAATCTACAAGCGCTTCATGAGCGAGGACAATGGCGGCGGGCCGCCGGCGCCCGACGTCATGCGCGCGGCCAAGGTCAATGTGCGCTATCATCTGACCTATATCGGCTGGCTGGCGAAGACGCGGAACTATCTGGCCGGCGACCGCCTGACCTACGCGGATCTCGCCGCCGCAGCGCATCTTTCGGCGATCGACTATTTGGGCGACGTGCCATGGAGCGAGGACGACGCGGCAAAGTCGTGGTACGCGCGGGTGAAATCCCGCCCGTCGTTCCGCCCGCTGCTCAGCGAATGGCTGGCGGGGGTGCCGGCGTCGCGCACCTATGTGGACCTCGACTTCTGAACCAGGCGGTCAGGCTCTCTCCCTCAGATCTCAAGGCCGCGCTGGTCCGCGAGGCGCGCGCCCTCGGCTTCGATGCGATCGGCGTCACCGATCCGGATGCGATCGCAGAGGCCGGCAAGCATTTTCTCGAATTCCTCGGCAGCGGCGGTCATGGCGACATGGACTGGCTCGCGAACAGCCCCGAGCGCCGCACCGATCCGCGCGCACTGTGGGGCGGCGTGCGCTCGATCGTCATGCTCGGCGTCAATTACGGACCTGATGATGATCCGCTGAATATTCTCGCGCACCGCGACCGCGGAGCGATCTCGGTCTATGCGCAGGGCGATGACTATCACGACGTCATCAAGAAGCGGCTGAAGATTCTGGCGCGCTGGCTCGCCGCCATCAGCGGCGACGACGTCAAGGTGTTCGTCGACACCGCCGCCGTGATGGAGAAGCCGCTGGCGCAGAGCGCGGGCGTCGGCTGGCAGGGCAAGCACACGAACCTTGTCTCGCGCGAATTCGGCTCGTGGCTGTTTCTCGGCGCGATCTATTCCGCGACCGAACTGCCGCGCGATGAAGGCGAGGCCGACTATTGCGGCAGCTGCCGCGCCTGCCAGGACATCTGCCCGACCGCGGCGTTTCCCGCCCCCTACCGGCTCGATGCGCGGCGCTGCATCTCATATCTGACGATCGAGAACAAGGGCCCGATCCCGCACGAATTCCGTAAAAGCATCGGCAACCGCATCTATGGCTGCGACGATTGCCTCGCCGTCTGCCCGTGGAACAAGTTCGCGCAAGAGGGACGCGAGCAGAAGCTCGCGGCGCGCGAGGCGTTGCGTGCGCCCGCGCTGGCCGATCTCGCGCGGCTCGATGATGCCGCCTTCCGCGCGCTGTTCACGAAGTCCCCGGTCAAGCGCATCGGCCGCGACCGCTTCATCCGCAACGTGCTGATCGCGATCGGCAACTCCGGCGATGCCGATCTCGCCGGTGAAGCGCGGCGATTGCTCGATGACGCAAGTCCGTTGGTGCGCGGCGCCGCGGTGTGGGCATTGTCGCAACTGATGCCGCGCGACGAGTTTGCCGCGCTGGCGGCGCGGGCCGGCGGCGAGCCCGACGTGACGGTGCAGCAGGAGTGGCGCGCGGCCGCCTCTTGATTTCAGCGCGCCGTTCCCCTCATGGTCACCGACCATGAAAAACCAGCCCTTCTTCTTAAGGCACGGCAATGGCTTCATGCCGACACCGGTTGCCAACGGACCGTGGAGTCCGGAATCCCTGCACGGCCGCGTCGTGATCGGCCTGCTCGCCTTCGTCATCGAGGAGCGCCACGGCTCCGACGATTTCGTGCCCGCGCGGCTGACGGTCGACATGTTCCGGCTGCCCAACATCACGACGCCGATCGAGGTGACGACGAAGCTGGTGCGCGACGGCATGCGCATCAAGCTGATCGAGGCCGAATTCTTTTCCGGCGGCACCAGCATGGCGCGCGCCTCCTGCCAGTTGTTGCGCCGGACGAAAAATGCACCGGGCAATGTCTGGTCGCCGCCCAACTGGAAGGTACCGCCACCATCGGACATTCCGAAGCCGGCCGATCCCCGGCTCGGCATGAACGGCAAATGGGAGACGCGGCCGATCATCGGCCACATGGGCTCGCTCGGCGCGCGCCGGCTCTGGATGAGCGAGGTGCGCGAGTTGGTCGAGGGCGTTCCGATGACGCCGTTCGTCCATGTCGCGACGGGTGCGGATTTCGCCAGCCCGTTTGCAAATGCCGGCGACCAGGGGCTCGGCTACATCAACAGCGACGTCACGATCTATCTGCACCGCCTGCCGGTGACGCGGTGGATCGGCTTCGAGGTGGTGAACCACCACGCGAGCGATGGCGTCGCGATCGGCGAGTGCTGGCTCTACGACGAGCAGGGCCGGATCGGCACCTCGACGGTCGCCGCGCTGGCGCAGCGCCGGCCGATGACCAATCCGCCGCCGCCGTAAGTTCTCCCGCCGTCATTGCGAGCGAAGCGAAGCAATCCATGCTTCCGCGTATGCGGACCGATGGATTGCTTCGTCGCTCGGCTCCTCGCAATGACGGTGAATTACTAGGCCAGATGCCGCTTCATCTCCGGCCGCGCCCGCAGCTCGGCGCCCTGCTTGCCGACGATCTTGGCAATCCGCTCCGGCGCAAAATTCAGGTCGACGAACGCCGGCGCGGTGTTGGCGACCTCATGATATTCCGCGATCCTGCCGTCCCGCAGCCGCAGGATCGCGACGCCCTCGAACATCGCACGGGCGCCCTTCGCCTCCGGCAGGGTCGAGCGATAGCTGAAGGTGTAGCGAGCGTAGAGCGTCGTGCCGTCGGTGACGGGATCGTGCATGTCCCAGCGGAAATCGGTCGCGGTCCGGTAGAACCAGTCGTCGATCATCTCGGCGATTCGTTCGTGGCCCTTGAACGCGCCGTAAAACACGTCGTGATAGACGCCGTCCTCGCTGAACAGTTTTGCAAACGCCTTGCCGTCGCGCTGCTCGACCGCGTCGCAGAACGCGCGCAGCATCTTGGTGGTTTCCATTGACGCTTCTCCCTCGCTTGCGGCCATCCTTCGAGACGCGCTACGCGCTCCTCAGGATGACGTCTTTATCCGTAGCCGTCACCCTGAGGAGGCCGCGAAGCGGCCGTCTCGAAGGGCCCGGCGTGGCTAGATCTCCGCCACCGCGGCGATGATCCGCGCGATGTCCTGCGGGCGCGACAGGCGGTGGTCGCCGTCCTGGATCATGGTCAGCACCACGTCCTCGGCCGGCAGCCGGTGCACCAGCGCGAACGCGTGCTTCCACGGCACGTCCGGATCCTGCGCGCCCTGCAGGATGCGCACCGGGCAGCCGACATCGATCTTGCTGCCGAGCAGCAGATGATTGCGGCCTTCCTCGATCAAGGCGCGGGTGATCGGGTAGGGCGAGCCGTCGCCGTAGTCCGACGGCCGCAGCCAGAGGCCCTTGGTCTCGATCTCGGCGCGGATCTCGGGCGAAAAGCCCTTCCACATCAGTTCCTCGGTGAAATCAGGTGCCGGCGCGATCAGCACCAGGCCGGCGAGCGAGGCCTGCCCCTCTCCGCGCCGCGCGATCTCGCGTGCCAAGAGCAGCGCCATCCAGCCGCCCATCGAGGAACCGATCAGCACCTGCGGCCCGCGGCAGAATTGCGTAAACACCGCGACACTCTCCTCGAGCCAGCGGCCGATCGTGCCGTCGGCAAAATCCCCGGAGGATTCGCCATGGCCGGAATAGTCGAACCGGACCGAGCTGCGGCCGTGCTCGGCGGCCCAGGCATCGAGCGCGAGCGCCTTGGTGCCCTGCATGTCGGACTTGAACCCGCCGAGCCAGACCAGCCCGGGGCTCCCCGGGCCGCG
Organism: Bradyrhizobium ivorense; assembly: GCF_900696085.1. GTDB lineage: Bacteria > Pseudomonadota > Alphaproteobacteria > Rhizobiales > Xanthobacteraceae > Bradyrhizobium > Bradyrhizobium ivorense. Next base: position 45,860 of record NZ_CAADFC020000003.1, on the reverse strand, counting down.
GGCGGCGCGGGCGCGCACCGCGATCCGCCGCTTGTGATCGCCCTCGCCGACCTCAATGAAAGCGGGTTCCTGGTTGGCTGCGGCAGTTTGGGTTGTCGGCTCAGTCATTTGGGTCGGTCACTCGGGTGTCAGGGATTTGGTTTTCAATCGTCCGCTGGCACCGGTCAACGGCTGCGTCCGACGCCTTGCGGAGTGCGCGCACCCGCTATATGTGCCGTGCGTGGCCAAAATGCCTCGCATTTGACGGTTTTGCCGCGTAATCAGCGAGTTCGCTTGCCCGTTGCAACGTCTTGCTACAAAATATCCGCCTTCCCTTTCACAACTTTGGAGAGTTACCCATTCGCCGTCCCAATAGAGCCCCGCCCGCAGTCGCCAAAGATGGGCCGCGCACCAATGATGACATCCGCAACGCGCAGATCCAGCTGATCGATCAGGATGGTGTCAACAAAGGCACCGTCGAGACAATGGTGGCCATCAAGATGGCCATGGAAGCTGGCATGGATCTCGTCGAGATTTCGCCGAACACCAGTCCGCCGGTCTGCAAGATCATGGACTACGGCAAGTACAAATATTCCGCGCAGAAGAAGGCCGCCGAAGCCCGCAAGAAGCAGAAGGTCGTCGAGATCAAGGAGATCAAGCTCCGCCCGATGATCGACGATCACGACTATGACGTGAAGATGCGCGCTATGCAGCGCTTCTTCGAGGAAGGCGACAAGGTCAAGATCACCTTGCGCTACCGCGGTCGTGAGATGGCGCACCAGGAGATCGGCACCAAGCTTCTCGACAAGGTGAAGGCCGATGTCGCCGAGTTCGCCAAGGTCGAGCAGGACGCAAGGTTCGAAGGCCGCCAGGTCGTGATGGTGCTGGCGCCGCGCTAGGTTCGCGTTAGTCGGATTGCCGAGAATGGAGCGGCCCGCCAATCGGCGGGCTGTTTCGTTTCTGAGACGGGAGCAGTAGCCCGGATGAAGCGCAGCGCAATCCGGGACGGTGCCCCCGCGGATGGACTGCCCCGGATTACGCTTTCGCTCCATCCGGGCTACGGTTCCGTAGATCAACTACGCAAACGTTGCCAAACTGCCGATCCTCTGTCATAAGCCGGGCCTTCGCCGCCCGGCTGATCAAGGGCTGCCGTGGCGACGTTCAGTGCAGGTACTTCCAATTCGGGAAAAACTTTAGCACTATCAACGCTCTAACGAGCATTTTAGCCGGCCGAACGCCTCTTGGGGCGATTTTCGTGCTGTGCGACAGGAGAGCCAAATGCCCAAGTTGAAGACCAAATCGGGCGCTAAAAAGCGCTTCAAGGTGACGGCCACCGGCAAAGTCATGCACGCCCAGCGCGGCAAGCGCCACGGCATGATCAAGCGGACCAAGAAGCAGATCCGTCAGCTCCGCGGCACCCGCGTGCTGTTCAAGACCGACGGCGACAACGTCAAGAAGTACTTCTTGCCGAACGCCTGATCGCAGCTGCTTGAAACCGGCCCGCGTCCGCGCGAGGCCCCCGTCATCACTTCATAGATCTCAAGGATTTCCGTCATGTCTCGCGTCAAACGCGGTGTGACCGCTCACGCCAAGCACAAGAAAGTCTACAAGGCCGCCAAGGGCTATTACGGCCGCCGCAAGAACACGATCCGCGTCGCCAAGCAGGCGGTCGAAAAGGCCGGCCAGTACGCCTTCCGCGACCGCAAGCGCAAGAAGCGCACCTTCCGCGCGCTCTGGATCCAGCGCATCAACGCCGCCGTCCGTCCGTTCGGCATGACCTACAGCGTGTTTATCAACGGCCTGTCCAAGTCGGGCATCGTCGTCGACCGCAAGGTGCTGTCGGATCTCGCCATCGCCGAGCCGGCTGCGTTCCAGGCGATCGCCGAGAAGGCCAAGGCCGCGCTGGCTGCCTGATCTCTCGCGCCCCTTTAGCGGGCCTTTAGGCCCGCTTTCAGCGCCTTCTGCGAATAGCGCTGTGACACCTCGGCCCGGCAGAATGCCGTGAACGAGCGGTACATGGTGCCGCTCTCGTTGCGGTATTTGCGATCACAGCGGCCGAGTTCGCCCGCATAGGTCTTCTTCTGCGCGCCCTTCAGGCCGGACAGGAAGTCCGCCTCGCACTTCTTCTCGACGGCCTCGCCGAGCTGGACGTCGCCGCTCGCGCCGAATGCGCAGTCCGTGAATAGTTTCAGCGCCGCCGCGCATCCCTTGGTGGCGTTGATGGCCTCGACGATGGCATCCAGCGTCATCGACGTGTTCATGCAGACCGCCGCATGTGCCGGAGACGCGGCGAGCGACAGGACGACGGCAAGGCCAGCCAGCCAGGACCGCAAGTGCATCGCAAATCTCCTCTTCCCCCTTTGGTCCCATCGCGCCGCGAGGGGGTTCAACCGGCCCGCTCGCCGGCCCGAAATGACCGGCTTTTTGCTTGACGTTACCGCCTTCGGGCGGCGACAACCCAGCCCGAATTTGGCAGCACGATCCGGACAAATGGCTCCCGGTTTTCCGATCGGATCGTGCGCCGCTCAAAGCAGGAATTGACCCGTGTCGGACCTCGCAACGCTCGAAAAATCCATCCTCGACCAGATCGCCGCCGCCTCCGACGAGGCCGCCCTCGAGGCGGTGCGCGTCGCCTCCCTCGGCAAGAAGGGCTCGATCTCCGCGCTCCTTGCGACGCTGGGCAAAATGTCGCCGGACGAGCGCAAGACCGAAGGCGCCAAGATCAACCTCGCCAAGGATGCGGTGACGCAGGCGCTCGCGACGCGGCGCGACGTGCTCAAAGCAGCCGCGCTGGATGCCCGCCTCGCCGCCGAGACCATCGACGTTACGCTGCCGCTGCGCGACACGCCGGCGGATGCCGGCCGCATCCATCCGCTGAGCCAGGTCTGGGACGAGCTCACCACCATCTTCGCCGACATGGGCTTTGCGGTCGCCGAGGGTCCGGACATCGAGACCGACGACTACAACTTCACAAAACTGAACTTCCCGATCGGCCATCCCGCGCGCGAGATGCACGACACCTTTTTCTTCAATCCGAAGGAGGACGGCTCGCGCATGCTGTTGCGCACCCACACCTCGCCGGTGCAGGTGCGCACCATGCTCACGCAGAAGCCGCCGATCCGCGTAATCTGCCCGGGCCGCACCTACCGCATCGATTCGGACGCGACCCACACGCCGCAATTCCATCAGGTCGAGGGTCTCGTGATCGACAAGGGCTCGCATCTCGGCCACCTCAAATGGATCCTGCACGAGTTCTGCAAGGCGTTCTTCGAGGTCGACCACATCAACATGCGGTTCCGGCCGTCGTTCTTCCCGTTCACCGAGCCGTCGCTCGAGGTCGACATCCAGTGCCGCCGCGACAAGGGCGAGATCCGCTTCGGCGAGGGCGAGGACTGGATGGAGATCCTCGGCTGCGGCATGGTGCACCCGAACGTGCTGCGCGCCTGCAACCTCGATCCCGACGTCTACCAGGGCTTTGCCTGGGGCATGGGCATCGACCGCATCGCGATGCTGAAATACGGCATCGCCGATCTCAGGCAGATGTTCGAAAACGACGTCCGCTGGCTCAACCACTACGGCTTCAAGCCGCTGGAGATCCCGACGATCGCCGGGGGATTGAGCACGTGATGCCGGCGCGTGGACGCGACATTGCGAAGACTCTCTCCGTCCCCTCCGTCGGCGCAAGTCATCTAGTCACCACCAACAAGAACCGAGGCATGCGGCCGTGAAGTTCACCCTCTCCTGGCTGAAGGAACATCTCGAGACCGATGAGCCGCTCGACAAGCTCGCCGAGAAGCTCACCATGATCGGGCTCGAGGTCGAGAACATCGAGGACAAGGCGAAGGCGCTGGCGCCGTTCACCATTGCGCGGGTGATTTCGGCCGAGCAGCATCCGAATGCCGATCGGCTGCGCGTCTGCATGGTCGACACCGGCGACGGCGGGGCGCCGGTGCAGGTGGTGTGCGGTGCGCCGAATGCGCGCGCCGGGCTGATCAGCGTGTTCTCGCCGCCCGGCACCTACATCCCGGGCAAGAACATCACGCTCGGCGTTGGCACTATCAGAGGCGTCGAGAGCCGCGGCATGCTGTGCTCGGCGGCCGAGCTGCAGCTCTCGGAAGATCACGACGGCATCATGGAGCTGCCGGCGGATGCGCCGGTCGGCAGGGGCTTTGTCGAATGGGCGAGGCTCGGCGACCCCGTCATCGAGATCAATCTGACGCCGAACCGGCAGGACTGCACCGGCGTGCACGGCATCGCGCGCGATCTCTCCGCCGCCGACATGGGCAAGTTCAAGGATCCCGGAATCAGGCCGATCAAGGGCGAATTTCCCTGCCCGGTGCAGGTGACGGTGGAAGACCCGACGCTCTGCCCCGGCTTCGCGCTGCGCCTGGTGCGCGGGGTGAAGAACGGCCCGTCGCCGGAATGGCTGCAGCAGCGGTTGACCGCGATCGGGTTGCGGCCGATCAACGCGCTGGTCGACATCACCAACTTCATGACCTACGACCGCGCCCGCCCATTGCACGTGTTCGACGCCAAGAAGGTGCAGGGCAACCTCACGGTCCGCCGCGCCAGGGATGGCGAGACGCTGCTCGCGCTCGACGGCCGCACCTACACGCTCGACAGCAACATCTGCGTCATCGCCGACGAGCACGGCGTCGAATCGCTCGCCGGCATTATGGGCGGCGAGGCCTCGGGCTGCGACGAGAACACCACCGATGTGCTGATCGAATCGGCGCTGTGGAACGAGATCAATATCGCCCAGACCGGCCGCAAGCTCGGCATCAACTCCGATGCCCGCTACCGCTTCGAGCGCGGCGTCGATCCCGCCTTCATGGTGCCCGGGCTCGAGCTCGCCACCAGGATGGTGCTCGATCTGTGCGGCGGCACGCCGTCCGAGAACGTCGTGGTGGGAAAACAGTTCGGCGAGGACCGCGTGATCGACTTCCCGCTCAGCGAGGTGAAGCGGCTCGCCGGCATCGAGGTGCCGCTGGTCGAGGTCAAGCTGATCCTGACCCGGCTCGGCTTCATGCTGGCGGGCGCCGGCCCGGTGGTGAAGATCGCGATCCCGTCCTGGCGCACCGACGTGCAGGGCAAGGCCGACATCGTCGAGGAGATCGTGCGCATTGTCGGCGTCGACAAGGTGCCGATGACGCCGTTCGATCGCGGCGAGGAGCCGCGCAAGCCAGTGCTGACGCCGATCCAGCAGCGCACCCGCCGCGCCAAGCGCGCGCTCGGTGCGCGCGGCCTGGTCGAGGCGGTGACCTGGTCGTTCATCACCAATGACGCGGCAAAACTGTTCGGCGGCGGCCAGGCGGAGCTGGTGCTGGCGAACCCGATCGCGGCCGACCTGTCCGACATGCGCCCGAGCCTGGTGCCCGGCCTCGTCGCGGCGGCGCAAGCCAACGTCAACCGCGGCTATCCTGACCTCGCGCTATTCGAGGTCGGTCAGGTGTTCCGCGGTGACCGGCCGGAGGACCAGCTCGTGGCCGCCTCCGGCGTGCGCCACGGCGATGCCTCGTCGAAGGGACTTGGACGGCACTGGACCGGCTCTGCGGCCGCGGATGCGATGGACGCCAAGGCCGACGCCTTCGCCGTGCTGGCGGCCGCCGGCGCGCCGATGCAGGCGTTGCAGATCGTGCCGGGCGGGCCGGCCTGGCTGCACCCGGGCCGCTCCGGCACCATCCAGATCGGTCCGCAGAACGTGCTCGGCTATTTCGGCGAGCTGCATCCACGCGCCGCCGAGGCGCTCGGCGTCGACGGCCCGATGATCGTGTTCGAGGTGATCCTGGAGCGGATTCCGGAGGCCAAGCAGAGGGCGACCCGCGCAAAACCGCTGATCGACCTCTCGACGTTCCAGCCCGTGTCGCGCGACTTCGCCTTCATCGTCGACCGCACCGTCAAGGCCGGCGACATCGTCCGCACCGTGCAGAACCTCGACAAGAAGCTGATCACGGGCGTGACCGTGTTCGACGTCTACGAAGGCAAGGGCATCGATCCCGACAAGAAGTCGATCGCGATCGCGGTGACGATGCAGCCGCGCGACAAGACCATGACCGACCAGGAAATCGACGCCGTCGCGGCTAGGATCGTCGCCGAAGTGACGAAGAAGACCGGCGGCACGCTGCGGGGGTGATGGGGCTACGGCAGGGCGACGACACCTATCACCTAATCTATCACCGTCACCCTGAGGTGGCCGCTTCTTCAGCGGCCCTCGAAGGGTCGACGGCCCGGCTGGGGCCGATTCATCCTTCGAGGCTCGCCCAGCGGCGCAACAGCGCCGCCGGGCGCGCGCCTCAGGATGACGGGTCTGATAAGGTTGCGGTCGTATTTGAAGCGCGTACGAGCGCGTAGTCCGCAGACCGAGCCTCACGTTTTCACTCCGCATGACCTCCCTCAACCTCATCCCCTCCGACCTCTCGACCCAGATCGCGCTTGCGATCTGCACCATCGCCTTTGTCTCCGGCACCGCGCGCGGCTTTTCCGGCTTCGGCTCGGCGCTGATCTTCATGCCGCTGGCGAGCAGCGTCGCAGGGCCGCGGCTGGTGGCGGCACTGCTGCTCCTCATCGACTTCGTCGCGGCAACGCCGCTGCTGCCGAATGCGTGGAAGCATGCCGACCGCAAGGCGACCGCGGTCATGGTGGCCGGTGCGCTGGTCGGCGTTCCCATCGGGACCTATTTCCTCACCGTGCTCGAGCCCGTCACCACGCGCTGGATCATCTCCGCCTTCGTCGCGGCGCTGCTGGTGCTGCTGCTGTCGGGGTGGCGCTATCACGGCAAGGAGCACCCGGCGCTCTCGGTCGGCGTCGGCGGCTTGTCCGGCTTCTGCAGCGGCCTGGCGCAAACCGGCGGCCCGCCGATCGTCGCTTACTGGCTCGGCCGCCCGATCTCCTCCGTGGTCTCGCGCGCCAATATCGTGCTGTTCTTCGGCGCCTCGGACTTCTTCTCGCTGATCAGCTACTGGTTCACCGGACTGATCACGCTCGAGTCGGTGAAATTCTCACTGATCGTTGGTCCGGTCTACGGCATCGGGGTCTGGTTCGGCGCCGCGCTGTTCGGCAAAGCGAGCGAAAGGGTGTTTCGCGCGATCTGCTATGCGCTGATCGCCGCTGCCGTCATCGTCGGATTGCCGGCGCTTGATGGCATCCTGCGCGGCGGTTAGGGTCGCTCTCAACCGAGAACAAGCCCAGGGAGCCACCGATGATCGATCGCCGCAACGCATTGAAACTGGCGCTCGGCAGCGCCGCCATGCTCGCGGCGCCGGCGGTGCGCGCGCAAGACGCCAAGCCGCGCACGCGCATCGTGTTTCTCGGCACCAAGGGCGGGCCGCGGGTCGGCACCGGCGCCTCCAATCCGGCCAATCTCGTCGTCGTTGGCGATACCCCATTCGTGATCGACTGTGGCATGGGCGTCAGCCGTCAGCTGGTGCGCGCCGGCGTGCCGATCCCGTCGGTGAAATACATCTTCATCGGCCATCACCATTCCGATCACAACCTCGAATACGGCAATCTGTTCTACAACGCCTGGGCCGCCGGCCTGAAAACGCCGATCCATTCGTTCGGCCCCAAGGGCATCGAGGCGATGACCAGGGCGTATTGGGAGCTCAACAAGGTCGACGTCGAGACCCGGATCGAGGACGAGGGCCGCCCCGACCCGCGCACGCTCTTGATCGCGAAGGACATCGCCGATGACGGCGTGGTGCTGAAGACATCCGATGTCACCGTCACCGCCTTCCGCACGCCGCATCCGCCGATCGTCGACAACTTCGCCTACAAGTTCGAGACGCCCGACGGCGTCATCGTGTTCTCCAGCGACACTGCCTACAACCCGAAGCTCGCCGAGTTTGCAAAAGGCGCCGACGTGCTGGTGCACGAATGCCTCTACGTCCCCGCGGTCGATCGCCTGGTGGCGACCACCAAGAACGGCGCGACGCTGAAGAAGCATCTGCTCGATAGCCACACCTCGACCGAAGACGTCGGCCGCATCGCCGCCGCCGCCAACGTCAAGATGCTGGTGATGAGCCATTTCGTGCCCGGCGACGATCCGCAGGTCACCGACGACGACTGGACGCGGGACGTGAAGAAGAATTTCACCGGCCGGATCGTCGTGGCAAAGGATCTGATGGAGCTCAGGCTGCCGGTGTGAGGCGGCGGCCGGCTGTATCCCATCCACAACTGTCATCGCCCGGCTCGACCGGGCGATCCAGTACGCCGCGGCCTATCGGCCTAACAATGACTGCCTCTGGAATACTGGATCACCCGCATGCGCGGGTGATGACACCGGTTATTTGGCGAGCGATGCGAAACCTAACTCACCGTCGTCCCTGCATGCGCGCGACAGGCGCACCCGACCACGACCTCAGTTCATCGGCCCGGCAGGGTGGCGCGGCGTGCGCCGGCGCGGCTTCGCAGCCGGCGCGGGCTCCGGGGTCGTGTCCCTGATCGCACCAATCCGGCGCAGCGCAGCGTCGGCGGCGCGTTCGCCGCTTTCCCAGGCGCCGTCGACGGTGCCCCACAGTGTCTCATGCGTGGCCTCGCCCGCGAGATAGACGCAGCCGATCGGCTCGCTCAGGATCTTGCGCGATTGTTGCGCCCCGGGGACGGCGGCCGACATCGCGCCGAGGATGAAGGGCGAAGCGTTCCAGCGCGTGACGCTGGTCTTCTTCACCGCCGCGCCGGCCTCGCTGCCGTAGAGCTTGGTCAGCCATTCCACCGCAAACGCCGTCATCGCCTTCTCGCCCTGCGCGGAGAGATCGCGCCCGAACGAGCCGCCGATATCGATCGTGCACAGCGAGGTGCCGCCGATATTGCCGTAGAGCAGCGCCGTCTTCGTCGAATTGCTCTGCTCCACGATGACGTCGTCGCGCGACAGGCCGAGTGGGTTGCCGGGGAGTTGCAGCGCGATGCGGTCATAGCTGCCGAGGCTCAGCTTGGCGGCGGCATCGAGCGCACGCTTCGGCAGCTCGGGCGCGAACTTGATGTTGCCGCTGGCGAGCACGTTGCTCGATACGGTGATGATGGCGGCGCGCGCGGTGATCTTGCCCGAGGGCGTCTCGACCATCACGTCGCGGTTGCTCCACGAAATGCGCTGCGCCGCCGTCGACAGCGAAACCGGCAGCTGCTCGCCGAGCTTTGCGACCAGCGCGCCGAGCCCCTGGCGGCACCCGATCGCCGTGTTGCGATCCTGCGCGCGCACCTTGTCGACGGCGGAGACATCTTTCAGATCCTTGCCGCTGAAGCCGGCGCCGAGCAGGAATTCCGCGGTGCCGGTCCAGTCGCCGAGGTCCTTCGGCAGCGCCGCGGCGCAAGCGATATCGGCCTTGCGCGAAGCGTCGTCGATGGCGCGGTTGGTGCGCACCAGCGCCGCCAGAAACTCCTCGGTCTCGCCCGGACGGGCGTAGCGCCGGCCGATGCGGATCTTCTGGCCCGCCGGCGCGGTAACGATCTCAAGGCCGGCCGCGCGGGCGAGGCGGATCATCGGATTGGTCTCGGGATTGTGCATCCAGCGCGCGCCGCGATCGAACGGCACGCCGAAGCTCGACGCATCGGTCTGGCAGCGTCCGCCGATCTGCCCGGATGCCTCCACCACGATCACCTTGCGATTGGCCGCAGCGATCCGCCGCGCCGCGGCAACGCCGGCGGCACCGGCGCCGATCACGACGATGTCGGCCTCGCGCGGCACTGGCGCAGCAACGACCCGGCCGCCCAGCGCAGGTACCAGCGCGAGCCCTGCGGATGCCGACAGGAAATCGCGGCGGGTCATGTGCATGGTGTTTTTTCTGGCATGGTTTCCGGGGACTTCCAGCGAATGAGAACGCTTCGCGAACTGTGCCGCATCTCACCGACCGCAGCAACCATCAGGGTAAATCAATCATGATTGATCGGCACCATGCATGAACTAAATTGCAACGGCTTGCGGCGACTATTACGTGAAGACAAGCGGTCGTAGAACCGCTCGGGGGGAATTAATGGGCGTAATGCTCGACACTGTCGGCCAATGGATCGCTGGGTACCTGCAGAAGGAGGTGCCCGGCTACGAACCGTTCACACCGAGCGATCCGGACCATCTGCGCGGCATCATCCAGCCGGGCGACGTGCTGCTGGTCGAGGGCAACAACCGCATCTCCGGCATCATCAAGTATCTGACGCAATCGACCTGGTCGCATGCCGCGCTGTTTGTCGGTCCGATCGACGGTGCGTTCGAGCCCGACGGCGAGCAGCATATGCTGATCGAGGCCAATATCGGCGAGGGCGTCACCTCGGCGCCGCTGTCGAAATATTTCGCCTACCACACAAGGCTCTGCCGTCCGGTCGGATTGTCGTTCGAGGACCGCACCACGGTGTGCCGCTACGCCATCAACCGCATCGGCTTCGGCTACGACACCAAGAACATCGTCGATCTGGCGCGCTATCTGTTTCCGCTGCCGATCCCGCAGCGCTTTCGCCGCCGCATGATCGCATTCGGCTCCGGCGATCCAACCAAGATCATCTGCTCGGCGCTGATCGCGCAGGCGTTCGATGCCGTGCGCTACCCGATCCTGCCCAAGATCACCCGCGCCGCCAGCCGCAAGGCGCGCCGCGAGATCCTGCATATCCGCGATTCCTCGCTCTACATGCCGCGCGACTTCGACATCTCGCCCTATTTCGAAATCGTCAAACCCACCATCGTGCACGGATTCGACTACACGGCCCTGCACTGGGCCGACAAGCAAAAGCCGCTCCAGGAGGTGGCGGGCGAATTCAGTGTGTTTCCAGAGCGCAAGTCGCCGCCGCTTGTTCCTGAAGCGGTTGACGAAGCGACGGCGCTTCCGGCTGCTACGGAAATGACGGCCGCGGATCCGACGCAGGCGTAGTTGCGTGCCGTAGCCGCGTAGCCCGGATGCAGCGAAGCGCAATCCGGGACAGACCATCCGCGGCGGGACTTCCCCGGATTACGCTTCGCTCCATCCGGGCTACGAGCGCGCTACGCCGCCTTCGCGTTGGCGCCGCGCGGCAGGCCGGCGCGGGCGAGGCCGCCATAGAGCGCCTCATTCGGCATCTCGGATTTGAGGATCTCGCGCACCGCGATCAGACGGTCGAGATCGATACCGGTCGGAAATCCCTTGCTCTCGCAGAGGAACACGAGGTCCTCGAACACGACATTGCCGGTCGCGCCGGGCGCGAACGGGCAGCCGCCGAGGCCGCCGAGCGAGCCGTCGAGCACGCGGGCACCCTCGTCGAGCGCAGCGGATGCATTGGCGATGCCCATGCCGCGGGTGTCGTGCAGGTGGACGCAGACCGGCTTCGATCCGGCGATCCTGACCGCGCCGCGCGTCAACTCGCCGACCTGCTTCGGCCCGGCATAGCCGACGGTGTCGGCGATCGCGACCATGTCGACGCCGGCCTCGTAGAGCTTTTCGGTCAGGCGCAGCACCTCGGCCGGATCGACCGCGCCGACGATCGAGCAGCCCAGCGCCATCGAGATCGCCGCATTGACGACCGGCTTGTGCGCGCTGGCGTCGCGCAGTTCGCAGAGCCGCCTGACGTTCTCGATCGCGGAGTCGCGCGAGCGGTTGGCATTGGCCTGGCTGTGCTCCTCGGTCGCCGACACCACGGTGGCAACTTCGCCGACGCCGGAGGCCAGCGCCTCGTTGACGCCGCGCTCGTTCAGCGCCAGCGCAATACCGTGCGCGCCGGGCAGCGACGCAACCGTCGCGACGACGTCGCGCACATCGACGAATTGCGGAAAGGTTTTTGCCGGCAGGAACGAGCCGACCTCAAAGTGCCTGACGCCGGCGGCGTATTCATCGCGCACCCAGCGCTGCTTGGCGGATGTCGAGGGAAAGGTCTTCACCAGCTGCAGGCCGTCGCGCAGGCCGACTTCGCGCAGGGTCACCTTGTCGTTGGGATAGATATCGTGGACGCGGGTCATGTTGGCCTCACGCAGCGTTTCCGGTTGATGAAATCTTTTGTTGTGCGAGCTCGGCACGAACGTCGTCGGTATCCGCGCCGAGCGCCGCGACCTTCAGGCCTTCGCCGATATGGCTGCCGTTCCATTCGAGCGGCAGCGCCGGAACGCGGAACGGCTTGCCGTCGGCGTTCACATTGTTGACGAGGCCGCCGGGGCGCAGCACATGCGGGTCGTGCAGCAAATCCTCCGGACGGTTGATCGGCGAGAAGCAGATGTTGAGCGCGTCGAGCTTCGCCGAAAGGTCCGCCACCTTCCAGCCCTTGATCACCTCGGCGACGCGCGGAATGATCCGATCGCGCGCCATGATGCGATCCGTGGTGGTGCGCAGCGCCGGATCATCGGCAAATTCATGCATGCCGAACTCGCGGCAAAAGCTCTGCCAATGGCCCTCGGTGACGACGCCGATGAAGATGCGATCGCCGCCGGCGGCATCGAAGATGTCGTAGATCGGCCAGGCGTGCTCGCGCTCCGGCATCGAGCGCGGCTTGCGGCCGGTCATCTCGTACTCGACCATGTGCTGGGCGACCAGGAACAGGCAGTTCTCGAACAGGCCGATGCGGATGTCGGCGCCGTTCTTGTTGCCGCCACGCTTCTGATAGAGCGCGGCGAGGATTGCGATCACGCCGAACATGCCGCCCATGATGTCGTTGGCGGAGGAGCCGACGCGCTGCGGCTTGTCGCGGGTGCCCGTCATCGCGGCGAGTCCCGACATCATCTGCACGACCTCGTCCAGCGCCGGGCGATGCTCGTAGGGGCCGGACAGAAATCCCTTGTGGCCTGCCACGATCAGCTGCGGGTATTTCTTGCGCAGCTCCTCGGGCCCGAGACCTTGCTTGTCGAGCTGGCCATCACGAAAGTTTTCCAGGAAAACGTCGGCGCTGGCGAGCAGCCGATGCATGGTTTCGCGGTCTTCAGGCTTGGCGAAGTCGAGCACGACGCTGCGCTTGCCGCGGTTGAACAGCGGGAAGAACGAGACGCCCATGCCGCCGAGTGAGCGGGTCTTGTCGCCGGCGGGCGGCTCGACCTTGATCACCTCGGCGCCGAGTTGCGCCAGGATCATGCCGCAGGTCGGCCCCATCACCATGTGGGTCATCTCGATGACCCTTACGCCTTCCAGCGGCAGTCCGCTGCCCGTCATCGGTTGCTCCGTGCTCATTGCGCGCTTGTTCGGTATCGGCTGAAGCTAGGCTTCCGCACGCTATCTGAAAAATATAATCTGTCGAATAGTGTATTCGTGGTTCTAGAACGCTGGATTTTCATGGATTCGCGCCAGCTTCGCTATTTCATCGCGGTTTACGAGCAGCGCAACCTGTCGCGGGCGGCCGACCAGGCCAATGTCGCGCAATCCGCGCTCAGCCATCATATCGCGAATCTCGAGGCCGAATTTGCAACGCCGCTGTTCGAGCGCAAGCCGCGCGGCATGGAACCGACCGCGGCCGGCGAGCGGCTCTACGAGCACGCCCGCATCATCTTGCGCGCGATGGCAGCGGCCGAGCGCGAGATCAAGGAAGGCGGCAGCGTCATTGCCGGCGACATCTCGATCGGCATGGCCAATTCCGGGATGAAGGCGATCGGCGTGCCGTTGATGCGCACCGTGCTGACGAAATATCCGAACGTAAAGCTGTCGCTGACCGAAAGCCTCTCCGGCGCGACGCTGCTGCATCTGATGCGCTCCGAGATCGATCTTGCGCTGGTCTACAATCCGCCGGCGGAAAAGGACCTGGTCGCAGAACCCGTTCTGGAAGAGCAGATGTTCTGCGTCGGCACCGAGAAGCTGATCGGCAAGAGCAAGGAGCCGATCAGCTTCGAGGAGGTGACGCGGCTGCCGCTGATTCTGTTGCTCTACGGCTTGTCGTCGCGGGCGCTGCTGGACGATCCGGTGCTGCTGAAGCGGCTGGAGGCCAACGCGATCATGCGCCTCAACTCGATCACCGGCATGATCGGCGCGTTGACCGACGGCCTCGGCTGCACCATCGCGACCGACCTGTTCGTGAAGGAACAGTTGAAGGCGAAGACCTTGGTGGCGCGTGAGGTGATCGAACCGACGCTGGCCCGCACGCTCTATCTCTGCCGCCTGCGCAACCGCCCGATGACCTACGTGATGGAGGAGATGTGCCGCCTGATCCGCTCGCTGGTCGCCGAACAGGTCGGCCGCGGCTTCTGGCAGGCGACGCTGCTGATCTGACCTGCGTTGGGACTACCGATATCGAAAATCTCGAACGATTCCTTCGATATGTTCGTCTGGATTTCTGGCTCCCCGCCACCCAAACATGGGCGAACGGCATGCCTTCACAAGAAAGGCGGCCAGCGGAACATTCCGGGAGGACCAGCATGAGCGCCGTCGACGCCGGCTCAGTGATCGACCATGCCAGCACCGCCAGCGGCCCCGACGAGGTCTCGCGGCGGCTCGAGGCGCTGCCGGCCTCAACCTATGTCTGGCGGCTCGTCATCCTGCTCTCGCTCGGCGGCTGCTTCGAGATCTACGACCTGTTCTTCACCGGCTACATCGCCCCGGGCCTCGCCCGCAGCGGGCTGATGACCACGACGACGCAGGCCTTCTTCGGCTTCTCCGGCATCGGTGCCTTCGTCGCCGCGACCTTTGCCGGCCTGTTCATCGGCACCTTCTGCCTCGGCTTCCTCGCCGACCGTTTCGGGCGCAAGGCGATCTTCACGTACTCGCTGCTGTTCTACAGCGCGGCATCGGTGGTTATGGCGTGCCAGACCACGCCTGAAGGCCTGCTGCTGTGGCGCTTCATCGCCGGGATCGGCATCGGCATCGAGGTCGTCACCATCGACACCTACATCACCGAGCTGGTGCCGAGCCGGATCCGCGGCCGGGCGTTTGCGATCAACCAGGCGGTGATGCTGTCGGCGGTGCCGATCGTCGCGGCCTTGTCGTGGTGGCTGGTGCCGCTGTCGCCGTACGGCGTCGACGGCTGGCGCTGGGTGGTGCTGATCGGCGCCGCCGCCAGCATGGTGATCTGGGTGCTGCGGCTCTACGTGCCGGAAAGCCCGCTCTGGCTGGCCCGCCAGGGCCGCGCTCGCGAGGCCGACCGGATCATACGGACGCTCGAGGACGCGGCGGGCGTGGCTGCGGCGCCACCGGCCGCAGCAGTCACGACAGCGCCGGCGCGGGCGGCGACCAGATCGCCCGGCTATGCCGAGCTGTTCCGGCCGCCTTATGCCTCGCTGGTCGTGCTGTTCATGATCTTCAATCTCTGCCAGGCGTTCGGCGTCTACGGCTTCGCCAACTGGGTTCCGGCGCTCTTGGTCGAGAAGGGCATCAACGTCACCAAGAGCCTGCAATACTCCTTCATCATCGCCTTCGCCTATCCGCTCGCGCCGCTGCTGGCCTCGACCTTCGCCGACCGCTTCGAGCGCAAATGGATCATCTGCGGCGCGGCCGCGGCGATCGCGGTGTTCGGCATGGCGTTCTCCCAGTTCACCGCGCCGGCGCTGCTGATCGCAAGCGGCGTGCTGGTGACCGGCGCCAACATGACGCTGTCCTACGCCTATCACGCCTACCAGACCGAGGTGTTCCCGACCGCGATCCGCGCCCGCGCGGCGGGCCTCGTCTATTCGATGAGCCGGCTCAGCGCGACCTTCTCCGGCTTCATCGTCGCCTTCATGCTGAAGGAAGCCGGCGTCGGCGGCGTGTTCGGCCTGATCACCGCGGCAATGGTCATCGTGATCGTCGCGATCGGCATCTGGGGACCCGCAGTCCGCGGCAAACCGCTCGACGCCTAAAGCGTTTTCGAGCGAAGTGGACGCCGGTTCGCGTGAAGAAAACGCGTCAAAGTAAGAATCTAGCGCTTCGGCTCTGATTGGCCGCGACGAAAGCGGCCCTTGCCGAAGCCATATTGGGTGTCTACCTCTCGCGAGAACTTTTTGCAGAGGTAACCCGATCATGTTGGACGCCGCCGTCAAGGCGTTGACGCAAATCCTGTCGCCGCCGCTGCGCTCGATCCTGTGGCGCTCGATCGGGCTCGCGCTGGTGCTGATCACCGTGCTGGCGATCGGCTTGCAGCGGCTGCTGAGCTGGTTTGCCGACTACGGCGAAGTCTGGGCCGAAGGCATGCTCGGCCCCAACTTCCATTCCACGCTGCACGTGCTGTCCTGGATCATCTCGATCGCGGCCGGCCTCGGCGTCGTGCTCGGCGGCATCTTTCTGATGCCCGCGATCACCTCGCTGATCGCGAGCCTGTTCGTCGACGACGTCGCCGACCATGTCGAGCGCGAGCACTATCCGGCCGAGCGGCCCGGCGTCGCGCTGCCGGTCACGGTGGCGACGATCGAGGGCGTCAAGACAGCGCTGCTGACGCTGCTGGTCTACCTGGTCGCCCTGCCCTTCGTGCTGTTCGCCGGCGCCGGCTTCATCATCTTCTTCCTCGCCACCGCCTGGCTGCTCGGCCGGGAATATTTCGAGCTGGCAGCGATGCGGTTCCGCTCGCCGGCGGACGCCAAGGCGATGCGAAAGGACAACGCGGCGACGGTGTTCACCGCCGGCCTGTTCATCGCGGCGTTCGTCTCGATACCGATCGTCAATCTGGCGACGCCGGTGTTCGCCATGGCCTTCATGGTCCACATGCACAAGCGGCTCTCGGGCCCGCGGCCGGAGCTGCTGGAACCTGCGCGGCGTCAGGAAATCTCGATGCGATAGCTCGCGCCGTCAGGTCGCGGCCGCGCCGCGCTTCCGGAACAGATTTTTCACGAAGTTGAGCGGCACCGGCGTCAGCGGACCTTGCGGCGCGCGCGTGATCAGCGCCACCAGGCAAAGCGCCAGCATCGCGAACCAGAAGCACAGCCAGAAGCCGTCGATGTAGGCCAGCGTGTTCGCCTCGCGCTGCACCCGCGCGGCCAGCATTCCCATCGCTCGCCCCATCGCCGCTCCGGCGCCGTTCGCGGAAAAGTCTTCCGCCATCCGCTGCAGCAGGCGCAGAACGTCGGAATCGCCATGCTGGACATACTGGCCGAGATAGTTGGAATGGATCTGCTCGCGGACCCGCAGCCAGGTTCCCATCAACGCGATGCCGATCTCGGCGCCGCCAAGCCGGCTGATCTGGATATAGGCCGCGAACGCGGTTGCGCGCGACGGGTCTGAGTTGGACAGCGCCATGATGATGATCGGCAGCAGCGTGAACGCCTGCCCGACCGACATCAGCAGCACGATGCCGACAAAGTCCTCCCGCGCCCAGACATGGGTGAGCAGCGTGCCCCAGAGGTTGGCGGCCGCGAAAGCTGAGAAGCCGAGCACGACGACGATGCGCGGATCGAGGTGGCGAAGCAGAAAGATCGAGATCGGCACCAGCGCGAACATCGGCAGCGCGCCATAGGTCAGCAGCAGCACGCCGGATTGTTCCGGCCGCAGCGCGGCGATGGTGCCGAGGAAATTCGGCACCAGCGACGAGTTCGACAGGCTGGTCAGCGTGTACAGCAGGATGACGATCAGCGAGAGCCCGATATTGCGCGAGAACAGCACGTTGAAGTGCGCCCAAGGCTGCCGCACCAGGGTCTCGTTGATCATGAAGGCGGCGATCAACAACCCGCCGCCGATCAACAGCGCCATCACCGTGCCCGAGGCCAGCCAGTCCAACCGATTGCCCTGGTCGAGACCGGCATAGACCATCGAGACGCCGGCGCCGAGCAGCAGCATGCCGCCCCAATCGGCGTGGCGCAGCAGGTCGCGGTTCACGGGCTCGTTCGGCGTGCCGAGATAGACCATCAGGCCCATCAGCGGCGCGATCAGCGCGCCCTGCCAGTACAGCCAGGGCCAGCCGAGATGCTCGACATAGAGGCCGACCAGCGAGCTCGACGAGTCCAGCGCGAAGCCGACCCGGATCGAATAGATCGAGATCGCCGGCAGCCACCAGCGAATCGGCAGATTGCGCAGGATGATCATCAGCGTCGCCGGCACGAAGGTGCCGAGCAGCATGCCGTGGGCGATGCTGAGCGCGATCAGCGTGGTGTAGTCGTGCACGAACGGGATCACGAACGATACCACGGCGTAGACCAGGCTCGGGATCCCGAGCACGCGACACAGTCCGAACACGGTGGCAAGCCAGGCCACCGCGGGTGCGACGAAGATCTGCGAGCCGATGGCGGCGGTCGAGAGCCAGGCGCCCTCGTCGAAGCCGAGCGAGAACGCGCCGCGCAGGTCGGGCAGGCCGACCGTGGTCAGGCGGCTGTCGAAATTCGCCAGGAAGGCGCCGAGCAGCACGGCGCCGACCGCGAACAGCGGATAGCGTGCGACGCCGCCCTGCGAGACCGGCCCGCTGTTGCGGTCGTCACTTTCCGCCATTGGCGACCGCCTCGCCGGTGTTGATCCGGGTGACGACGGACATCCCCGGCAGCAGGCGTTCGAGCAACGGCTGGCCCTTGTCGAACTGGATGCGCACCGGGATGCGCTGCACCACCTTGGTGAAATTGCCGGTGGCGTTGTCAGGCGGCAGCAGCGCGAATTGCGAGCCGCTGGCCGGCGCGATGCGCTCGACGGTGCCGCGCAGCTTCTGGCCGGAGAATGTATCCACGGTCACCTCCACCGGCTGGCCCGGCCTGACATTGGTCAGCTGGGTTTCCTTGTAGTTGGCGATCACATAGACGTTCGGCAGCGGCACGACATTGACCAGATTGGTGCCGATGTTGACGTAGTCGCCCGGCTGCACCTGCCGCTCGCCGGTGACGCCGTCGAACGGCGCAACGATCCTGGTATATCCAAGCTTGAGCTTGGCCTGCGCGAGCTGCGCCTTGGCGCCGTCGAGATCGGCCGCGCGCTGCTTCTTGGTGCCCTGCAAAACCTCGAGCTGGTGGCGTTGTGCGGCGACCACCGCGCGGCTCGCGCGCACGTCGGCCTGCGCTTTGGCGTAGGCCGCAGTCGCCTGCTCGAGCCGCTGCCGCGTGCCCGCATCGGTTTGCGACAGCGATTGCTGACGCTCGTCCTCCTGGCGCGCAAGGGTCTCTTGCGCCTCGGCTGATAACCGCGAGGCTTCAGCCTGCGCGATCGTCGCATATTGCAGCTCGACCTGGTTGTTGAGGTTGTCGAGCACGGCCTGTGCGCCGACGACGCCGGCCTCGGCCTGCGCGACCTGCGCCTGATAGTCGGCAGGATCGATCTGCACCAGGAGATCGCCGGCCTTGACGCGCTGGAAATCGCTGACGGCGACGTTGAGCACTTCGCCGGACACGCGGCTCGCGAGCTGCGTCAGTTCGGCCCGCACATAGGCGTCGTTGGTGGTCTGGATGGCGGCGCTGCCGACCCAGGCATCCCAACGCGTGGTCGCCACCGCAACGAAGCCGAGCGCAACGATCACGGCAAACAGCGGAACGGCGACGCGGCCAAAAATGCTGCTTGGCGCGGCTTGCGGCGCGGCCGGCGCCGACGGAGCAGATGCCGCTGCGCCAGCTGGTGGCGGACTGTTTTGAACCTGCTCTGTCACAAATCTTTCCTCACGCTACGAACCGCCCGGCGAGGCATACTGGCATATGATGACGATCATGCCTTAGGCCGTCTTCTCCGGCCACCGGCATAGATCATTGATCAGGCATACCTCGCAACGCGGACCGCGCGCGAGGCACGTATAGCGGCCATGCAGGATCAGCCAATGATGCGCGTGCAGCATGAACTCCGTGGGGATCACCTTCTCCAGTCCGAGCTCGACCTCGAGCGGCGTCTTGCCGGGTGCTAGTCCGGTGCGGTTGCCGACGCGAAACACATGGGTGTCGACCGCCATCGTGTGCTCGCCGAACGCCATGTTGAGCACGACATTCGCGGTCTTGCGCCCGGCACCGGGCAATGACTCGATCTCAGCGCGGGTGCGCGGCACCTCACCGCCGAATTCGGCGATCAGCTTCTCGGAGAGCGCGATGACGTTCTTGGCCTTGTTGCGATAGAGGCCAATGGTCTTGATGTATTCGCGCACGCTGTCTTCGCCGAGCGCGATCATCTTCTCCGGCGTATCGGCAACCGCGAACAGCGCGCGCGTCGCCTTGTTGACGCCGGCATCGGTCGCCTGTGCCGACAGCACCACCGCGACCAGCAGCGTGTAGGGGTTGAGATGCTCGAGCTCGCCCTTGGGCTCGGGATTGGCTTTGCGGAACCGGCTGAAGACCTCATAGATCTCCTCCGCGGTCCACGGCCTCGGCTTGACTGCTTTCTTGACCGCCTTCTTTGCCGCAGGTTTGGGCAGCGGCCTTGCCGCTTTTGCCGGTTTCTTCTTGGACGCAGACCGAACGCTTGATGTTCTGGCGCGTTGAGAGCGGATGATTTTGGCCATGAACGGGATATACTGATACGTCATGACCGCAGGCAACGACTTTCCCGGGCAAGACCTTGAGGCGAGCGCCCCCGAGGAGCCAAAACTTTTCTCGGCATTACTGACACCGCACCGCTCGCTCAACCGCACCGGCTTTATCGTGCTGATGTCGTTCGTCACCGTCGTCAGCTTCATCGCCGGCGCGGTGTTCTGGTGGCTGGGAGCCTGGCCGATCTTCGGCTTCTTCGGTCTCGACGCGCTGGTGATCTATTGGGCGTTCAAGGTGAATTTCCGTACCGCCAGGGCCAGCGAGGAGATCACCGTGACGCCGTCGGAGCTACGGGTGCGCCGCATCAGTCACCGCGGCCATGTGGCGGAATGGGTGCTCAATCCGCTCTGGGTGCGGTTCGAGCAGATCGCCGACGAGGAGTTCGGCATCGAGCGGCTTTATCTGGTCTCGAGGGGCCGCCGGGTGAGCATCGGCAGCTTCCTGGGTCCGGACGAAAAAGCCAGCTTTTCCAAGGCCCTGACGGCAGCCTTGAACGCCGCCAGGCGGGGCCCGACCTACAATCCCGTCGCTTGAGCGAGCTTGTCGGAAATCGGGTGGTTCGGACGCGCCATGGCTCCTAAATCAGACACCATGATGACACTCGCCATACACGACCAGCGCCTGGCCAAGCCGGGCCCCCAGAACGCCGCGTTGCGCGACTACGACTCGGTGCGGCGCGCGATCGCGTTCATCTCGGAGCATTGGCGCACGCAGCCGACCATCGAGGCGATGGCCGATGCCGCCGCCGTCACGCCGGATGAACTCCACCATCTGTTCCGCCGCTGGGCCGGGCTGACGCCAAAGGCCTTCATGCAGGCGCTGACCCTGGATCACGCCAAGGGCCTGCTGCGCGACTCCGCCAGCGTGCTCGATGCAGCGCTGGACTCCGGCCTGTCAGGCCCGGGACGGCTGCACGATCTGTTCGTCACCCACGAGGCGATGTCGCCGGGCGAATGGAAGAACGGCGGCGCCGGCATGGTGCTGCGCTACGGCTTCCACCCCTCGCCATTCGGCACCGCGATCGTGATCGCGAGCGGCCGCGGGCTGGCGGGACTTGCCTTCGCCGATCATGGCGACGAGCAGACCGCGTTTGCCGACATGAAGCGGCGCTGGCCCAACGCAACCTATGTCGAGGACACCGATGGTACGGCGGGGCTGGCGCAGCGCATCTTCGACACCCGGCTGTGGCGCGCCGACCAGCCGCTGCGCGTGGTGCTGATCGGCACCGACTTCGAGGTGCGGGTGTGGGAGACGCTGCTGAAGATCCCGATGGGCCGCGCGGTCAGCTATTCCGACATCGCCTGCAAGATCGACAACCCGAAGGCCTCGCGCGCGGTCGGCGCCGCGGTCGGCCGCAACCCGGTGTCGTTCGTGGTGCCCTGCCATCGCGCGCTCGGCAAGAGCGGCGCGCTGACCGGCTACCACTGGGGCGTCACCCGCAAGCAGGCCATGCTCGGCTGGGAAGCCGGCCAGGTGGGGTTTCATTGAAGATAACTCGAGCGACGTGCTCAAGCCTCTCCCCGTCACCCTGAGGGGATATGAGGCTTTGTTCTCATCCACAGGTGTCGTCGGCCGGCTCGACCGGGCGACCCAGTACGCCGCGGCCTATCGACTCAAGCACTACCGTCTCTGGAATACTGGATCACCCGCATGCGCGGGTGATGACACTGAGCAAGTTGGGTAAACCAATCCCGTCACCCTGAGGCGGCCGCTTCTTCAGCGGCCCTCGAAGGGTCGACGGCCCCGTTGGTGGCCGATTCATCCTTCGAGGCTCGCCAAAGCGGCGAGCACCTCAGGATGACGGGTCAATAGTCCGAGTCGCTTGCGCTTACGCAGCCAAATCCACCTTCGACGCCACGGTGGAATCGGCGTTGAGGCGGTAGATCACCGGCGCGCCGGTGGCGAGCTCGCGCTTGAGGATCTGCTCCGGCGAAAGCTTTTCCAGCACCATGATCAGCGCGCGCAGCGAATTGCCGTGGGCGGAGATCAGCGTGCGCTGCCCGCGCAGCACGCCGGGCAGGATTTCCTGCACGTAATAGGGCAGCGTGCGCGCCAGCGTGTCCTTCAGGCTTTCGCCGCCGGGCGGCGGCACGTCATAGGAACGGCGCCAGATCAGCACCTGGTCCTCGCCCCATTTCTTGCGAGCGTCGTCCTTGTTGAGGCCGGAGAGGTCGCCGTAATCGCGTTCGTTGAGCGCGAGATTGTTCGTGGTCGGCAATCCGGTCTGGCCGATCTCGGCGAGCATCAGCTTCAGCGTATGCTGGGCACGCGTGAGGACGGAGGTGAAGGCGACGTCGAACGTCAGGCCCTGCGCCTTCAGCTTGCGCCCGGCGTCTTTCGCCTCGGCGATGCCCTGCTCGGTCAGATCCGGGTCTTTCCACCCGGTGAATAGGTTCTTCAGATTCCAATCGCTCTGACCGTGACGAACGAGCACAAGAAGACGATCACTCATTTCAGGATTCCGTTTCGCTTAGCTGGATTTGATTTCGCTTGAGCGCTTAGCTCTTTGCTTGAGCATGATCTGTTCGGAAAACCGCTTCGCACTTTTCCGGATCATGCTCAGTCGCTCAGCCCGAGCACGTCGGCCATCGAGTACATGCCGGGCTTCTTGCCGTGCGCCCACAGCGCCGCCTTGAGCGCGCCCTGCGCGAACAGAGTGCGGTCCTCGGCGTGATGCGACAGTGTCAGACGCTCGTAGGGGCCGGCGAAGATCACGCTGTGATCGCCCGCCGCAGTGCCGCCGCGCAGCGAGGCAAAGCCGATGTCGCCGGGCCGGCGAGCGCCGGTCAGACCGTCGCGGCCGCGCGCCGAATGTTGCGACAGGGAGATATTGCGCCCCGCCGCAGCGGCTTCACCCAGCATCAGTGCGGTGCCCGACGGCGCGTCGATCTTGGACTTGTGATGCATCTCGAGAATCTCGATGTCAAAACTCTGGTCGAGCGACTGCGCGACGCGCTTGACCAGCGCGGCGAGCAGATTGACGCCGAGGCTCATATTGCCCGACTTCACCACGATGGCGCGATCGGTGACGCTCCGGATCACCGCGTCGTCCGACGGCGACATGCCGGTGGTGCCGATGACATGAACGAGGCCGCGCTGGGCCGCGATCGCGACATTGGCGATGCTGGCGGCCGGCACGGTGAAATCCAGGATGCCGTCGGCATTGGCCGACATCGACCACAGATCGGCCGACAGCGCGACGCCGTTGGCCGGCAGGCCGGCGAGCACGCCGGCGTCCTTGCCGAGCAGATCGGAGCCCGGCGCTTCCAGCGCGCCGACCAGCTCCGCCCCCGGAGTTTCCGAGATTACCCGCGTCAGCGTGCGGCCCATCCGGCCGCCGGCTCCCGCAACAATCAGACGCATGTCAGCCATGGCTCATCTCTCGGCTCACCTCTCCCCGCCCTATAGCGGGCGAAGCCTGTTCCGGCAACCAAGGCGCGCCCGATCGGAGGGCCTAAGCGCCGGCGAAACCTTCAATAATGATCAGGTCGGCGATCGAATGCGGCTGCCGCACCTTGATGTTGGCCTGGTATTCCGGCGAGTTGTAGCAGGCCAGCGCGGTCTCGTAGTCGGGGAATTCGATCACGACATTGCGCGAACGGCTCTGGCCCTCGACCGCGGTGAACTTGCCGCCGCGCACGACAAACTTGCCGCCGAATTTCTGGAAGATGGCCGGGTTAGCCGCCATGTACGGCTTGTAGCCTTCCTCGTTGTGCACGTCGACGCGTCCGATCCAGTAGCCCTTCGCCATCTCTGTTCTCCCTTGTTCAAAGCGTTTTCAACCGAAGTGGATACCGGTTCGCGCGAAGAAAACGCGTCAAAATCAGACTCTTTTGTTTGAGCATGATCTTTTCGGAAAACCGCTTCACACTTTTCCGGATCATGCTCTATCCGAGCGCTTGCGCGACCTCGGCGTGAATGGCCTCGGCGGCGGCCTTCGGATCATCAGCTTCGACCACAGGACGCCCGACCACCAGATAGTCGGCGCCGGCAGCGATTGCACGGGCCGGTGTCATGATGCGCTTCTGGTCGCCCGTGGCGGATCCCGCCGGGCGGATGCCCGGCGTCACCAGGTTCATCTCGTGGCCGACGATCTTGCGGATTGCGGCGGCCTCCTCGGGCGAGCTGACGATGCCGTCGACGCCGATCGCCTGCGCCTGCCTGGCGCGGGCTTCGACCAGATCGGAGACCTTGAGGCCATAGCCCGCTGCCTGGAGGTCGTTGTCGTCGTAGGAGGTCAGCACGGTAACTGCGAGGATCTTCAGCGAAGCGCCTGCGCGCGCCTCGACCGCGGCTTTCATGGTCTGCGGATAGGCGTGCACGGTGAGGAAGGTGGCGCCGAGCGCAGCAACGCTTTCGACGCCGCGCGCGACGGTATTGCCGATGTCATGCAGCTTGAGATCGAGGAAGACCTTCTTGCCGCGGCCTGCCAGCTCTCTGGCCAGCGGCAGGCCGCCGGCATAGCCGAGCTGATAGCCGATCTTGTAGAAGCTGACGCTGTCGCCGAGCCGATCGATCATCGCTTCGGCCGCTGCCACGGAAGGCAGATCGAGCGCCACAATCAACCGGTCTCTCGGAGCGATCTGGGCAGGCTGCATGTCACCTCACATCATGCGTTCGGAATGGTCGATCAGCTGCCGCACCAGCGCCTGCATCGCATCGATGTCGGCCTGATGTTTCAGTCGATCCATATCGTCATAGGCCTGATCGGCGAATGACAGTGCGAGCTGGTTCGGGATCACGGTCGCGTGGCACGCGGTCAGGATCAAGCGCAGCGCCGCCAGCGCGCGCGTTCCGCCGAGCCGGTTGCCGGATGCCGCCGCGATCGCAAACACGCGATCATGGAACACCTGGCCGCGGCTCTCGTGCGGGTCCTGCACCCGGCTCACCCAGTCGACGGTGTTCTTCACCAGCGCCGGGACCGAGGAATTGTATTCCGGCGTCACGATCAGCACGCCGTGATGGGCCCCGATCATCCGCTTCAGGTTGACGGCATGCTGCGGCACGCCGGATTTGACCTGCAGGTCGCCGTCGTAGATCGGCAGCGGAAAATCGGCGAGCGAGATGCGGGTGACGTCGGCGCCACGCTGCGCCAGCGCCTCGGCCAGCACGGCCGCCAGCTTCGCATTGAACGAGCCGGTTCGGAGCGATCCGGGGATGACAAGGATTTTCAGCGCGGACATTCAGGACATCGCGGTTGGGACCCGCCCAGCGCGATGACGCAAGGCGCGTTTCAGCCCTTGCGATACACCCAGACCCGGGCCGGCGGAAGGTTCATCCAGATCCGCTCGGAGGCTTCTGTGGACACCCCCGGCAGCGACTTCGGGATCGGCGGCACCACCGAATAGGTGAACTGCACGAACGGTGCGCCGGGCGCGAGCGCCAGGAAGGCATCGCGGACCAGCTTTAAGCGCGTCAGCATCGGCTTGGTGACCAGCGGCAGGCCGGAGACCACGGCAGAGGCGGGAGACTTCAGGACCTCCCACAGCGTGTCGCGCAGCCGATAGGCGTCGCCCTGCACCACCTTGGCCTGCGGATAGCGCTCGCGCAGCAGCGCGCAGAAGCCGGGATTGTATTCGACCAGGACGAGCCGCTTCTGATCGACTCCGTGCTCGATCAGGGCGTTGGTGATCGCCCCGGTCCCCGGCCCAAGTTCGATGACCGGCCCTTCCGCTTCAGCGTCGACATACTGCGCCATGGTGCGAGCGAGCAGCCGCCCCGACGGCATCACCGCGCCCATGTGCAGCGGCTTCTCCATCCAAGAACGGAGAAAGCGAACCTCATCGTCGAGACGGAGGGGCTTCTTCGACGCACGCACGGACGATTGCAAGGGCATGTCGCTACCAGGCGGGACCGCACAATCGAGCGGTTGTCAGAAAACGGTCATAAAGACGTATAGGCCGAAACCGCCACGGTCAAGTATGCCGGCAACTACTGGGCGGTGCGGTTACCGAAGAAGTCCTTGACCTTAGAGAAGAAACCCGCGGCCTCCGGCTGGGTTGCGCCGGACGACAGCTTTTCGAACTCCATCAGCAATTCTTGCTGCTTCTTGGTCAGATTCTGCGGCGTTTCGACCACGACCTGGACGTACATGTCGCCGGTCTGGCGCGAGCGCAGCACCGGCATGCCCTTTGATGCGATGCGGAATCGCCGGCCGGATTGGGTGCCGGACGGCACCTTCACCTTGGTCTTGCCCTTGTCGATGGTCGGCACCTCGAACTCGCCGCCGAGCGCGGCTGATACCATCGAGATCGGCACGCGGCAGTGCAGGTCGGCGCCGTCGCGCTGGAAGAACTGGTGCGTGGTCAGCGACAGGAAGATGTAGAGGTCGCCCGGCGGTCCGCCGCGGACGCCGGCCTCGCCTTCACCGGCAAGACGAATGCGGGTGCCGTCCTCGACACCCGGCGGAATATTGACCGACAGCGTACGGTCGCGCGTCACGCGGCCGGAACCGGCGCAGGAGGTGCAGGCGTCCTCGATCATCTGGCCGCGGCCCTGGCAGCCGTGGCAGGTGCGCTCCAGCGTGAAGAAGCCCTGGGCCTGCCGGATCCGCCCGGCGCCGCCGCAATGCGAGCAGGTCTTCGGCTTGGTGCCGGCCTTGGCGCCGGTGCCCGAACAGGATTCGCAGGTGACCGAGACCGGGATCTCGATCTGCGCGGTCTTGCCCTGGAAGGCTTCCTCGAGCGTGATCTCCATGTTGTAGCGCAGATCGGCGCCGCGCTCGCGGCCGCCGCCGCGGCGCTGCCCGGCCATGCCGAACAGGTCTTCGAAAATATCGGAGAAGGAGGAGGCAAAGCCGGCGCCGAAGCCGGGGCCGCCACCGCCCATGCCCTGCTCGAACGCTGCATGGCCGAAGCGGTCATAGGCGGCGCGCTTGTCGCCGTCCTTCAGGACCTCATAGGCCTCGTTGATTTCCTTGAACCGGACTTCGCTCGAGGCATCGCCCGGATTCTTGTCCGGGTGCCACTTCATGGCGAGCTTGCGGAAAGCCGCTTTCAGCTTGGTCTCGTCCGCATTTCGATCGACCTCGAGGGTCTCGTAATAGCAGCGCTTGGTGGACATCCCTCAATTCCGTCCGAAGTTCGTCGCCATTGCGATAGGGATCGCGCCAATCAGGAAAATGCAGCGATCGCCTTAACGAAAAATGACCCCCACTCCTCCGAGACGCCTGGCGTGCTCTTTGGCGTGAGGGTCATCATCTCAGCCCGCCTGTTAAGCAGACTTCTTGTTGTTCTTGTCGTCGTCGACCTCGGTGAACTCCGCGTCGACGACGTCATCCTTGGCAGCGTCCTTGGCCGCGTCGGCCTCGGCCTGCTGCTTGTACATGGCCTCGCCGAGCTTCATCGAAGCCTGCGCCAAGGTGTTGGTCTTGGCCTTGATCGTCTCGGCGTCGTCACCCTTCAGCGCTTCCTTGAGGTCGCTGACGGCGTCTTCGATCGCGCGGCGCTCGGTGTCGGCGATCTTCGAACCGTGCTCGGCCAGGGCCTTCTCGGTCGAATGGACCAGGCCGTCGGCATGGTTCTTGGCGTCCACCGCCTCGCGGCGCTTCTTGTCCTCGGCCGCATTGGCCTCGGCGTCCTTGACCATCTTCTCGATGTCGGCCTCGGACAGACCGCCGGATGCCTGGATCCGGATCTGCTGTTCCTTGCCGGTCGCCTTGTCCTTGGCCGAGACGTTGACGATGCCGTTGGCGTCGATGTCGAAGGTCACCTCGATCTGCGGCATGCCGCGCGGAGCCGGCGGAATGCCCATCAGGTCGAACTGGCCCAGCATCTTGTTGTCGGCCGCCATTTCACGCTCGCCCTGGAAGACGCGGATGGTGACCGCATTCTGGTTGTCCTCGGCTGTCGAGAACACCTGGCTCTTCTTGGTCGGGATCGTGGTGTTGCGGTCGATGATGCGGGTGAACACGCCGCCCAGCGTCTCGATGCCCAGCGACAGCGGGGTCACGTCGAGCAGCAGCACGTCCTTGACGTCGCCCTGCAGCACGCCGGCCTGGATCGCAGCACCAATCGCGACGACCTCGTCCGGGTTGACGCCCTTATGCGGCTCCTTGCCGAAGAACTGCTTCACCACTTCCTGGATCTTCGGCATGCGGGTCATGCCGCCGACCAGCACCACTTCGCCGATCTCGCCGGCGGTGAGGCCGGCATCCTTCAGCGCCTTGCGGCACGGCTCGATGGTCTTCTCGACGAGGTCGGCCACCAGCGCCTCGAACTTGGCGCGGGTCAGCTTCATCGTCAGATGCTTCGGACCGGTCTGGTCGGCCGTGATGAACGGCAGGTTGATCTCGGTCTGCGTGGTCGACGACAGCTCGATCTTGGCCTTCTCCGCAGCTTCCTTCAGGCGCTGCAGTGCGAGCTTGTCGTTGCGCAGGTTGATGCCCTGCTCCTTCTGGAACTCGTCGGCCAGATAACCAACGAGGCGCATATCGAAGTCTTCACCGCCGAGGAAGGTGTCGCCGTTGGTCGACTTCACCTCGAACACGCCATCGCCGATCTCCAGGATCGAGATATCGAAGGTGCCGCCGCCGAGGTCGTACACCGCAATCGTGCCGGACTTGGTCTTGTCGAGACCATAGGCGAGCGCGGCCGCGGTCGGCTCGTTGATGATGCGCAGCACTTCGAGGCCGGCGATCTTGCCGGCGTCCTTGGTGGCCTGACGCTGAGCGTCGTTGAAATAGGCGGGAACCGTGATGACGGCCTGATCGACCTTCTGGCCGAGATGCGCCTCAGCGGTCTCCTTCATCTTCTGCAGGATGAAGGCCGAGACCTGCGAGGGCGAATAGGTCTTGCCGTCGGCTTCGACCCAGGCGTCGCCGTTCGATGCCTTGACGATCTTGTAGGGAACGAGCTTCTTGTCCTTCTCGACCATCGGGTCGTCGTAGCGGCGGCCGATCAGGCGCTTCACCGCAAAGAACGTTCGCTCGGGATTGGTCACCGCCTGGCGCTTGGCCGGCTGGCCGACGAGGCGCTCGCCATCGTCTGTGAAGGCAACGATCGACGGCGTCGTCCGCATGCCCTCGGCATTCTCGATCACCTTGGCATTTTTGCCATCCATTACGGCGACGCACGAATTCGTGGTGCCGAGGTCGATCCCAATGACCTTACCCATGGTTTTCATATCCTCTTTGCTACGGCAGGTTGGTTGGGCCCTGACGGCGCTCCGTACCGAACCCCCAGACGTTCACATACTCGCGATATTGCGACGGTGTGCCTGATATAGGAGAGAGGGTCCCGCCCGCAAGGACTGGACGCAACGTTGAGGCCTGAAAAGACTGACGTTTGAAAGATTGTGTCAGCCCGGGCGCGGCGCCGGTTCAAGCTCCCAACATGTTAATAAATCGGCAATGCTGCGGGTGTGATCGACCACCGCGAGGCGTCCCCGCTGTTGAGTGAACGCTCACAAACGAGCCTGCGCTCGCCGGCCGAACACCGCATTCGGGCGCGATATTTGGCCGCTGGCGCGCGCGGCGGGCGTGTGATCCGCTTTCCCGGAAATGGCTGGAAACACTGGAAACGGCGGCCTATCCGGGGGAAAACCCGATGAATCCGCCTGGTACGGCAGGAACGAAGCTCGGTCCAACCCTGTTGCAGGGCCATCAAAACCGCTAAAAGCGGGCCGACTGAATGAGGCCCACCAGCCCTGCATCGGGCCGTCGAGCGGCCTCAAGCAAACCCGGTAGATCCCTCCCATGACGCCATTTCGAGTTCTCGCTGCGGTTGCCTTTCTGATTGCCGCCACCTGCGCTGCGTTCGCGGCGGACGTGGTGTTTCCGCCGGGCGCGCATGTCGGGATGAAGCCGCTGGTCGGCCTGGTCCGTGCGAAATCGTTCATCGGCTTCGAGACCGAGGATCAGGGCGTCAAGGTCCTGATCGCCGATCTGCCAGCCGACGCCTATGCCGAGGTGGTCGGCGCCTTCAAGGCCAATCCCGGCGGCACCGGCAACATCAAGCCGGAGAGCCTCGAGACCCCCGCCGGCCTCGCCTATTACACCGTGGAGAGCGCGCGCGACGGCGCCACCAATGTGCGGCGCTATTCCATGATCCTGCCGGGCCCGACCTTCTCCGGCTATGTCGCGATGCAGGTGCCGGAGAACGCAGGCAAGATCTACACCGACGAGGCGGTGCGGCAGATGTTCGCCACCGCGGCGATCCGCACCGAGGTGCCGGTCGACGAGCAGCTCGGCATGATGCCGTTCAAGGTCACGCAGCTCAGCGACTTCAAGACGGTCCGCATGCTGGCGCCGGGCGCGGCGCTGCTGCTGGCCGACGGCGACGAGAAGAGCCTCGAGGGCAAGCCGTTCATGCTGCTCGGCCTCGTCGGCTCGGCCCCGGCCACGCCCGACGACCGCGGCCGCTTCGCCCAGCAAATCGCCACCACGATCCCCGGCGTGCGCGACGGACGTATCACGATGTCCGAGCCGATCCGGATCGACGGCTTGCCCGGTTACGAGACGCGGATCGACGCCACCAGCGGCAAGGACAACACGCCGGTGACCATTGTGCAGTGGCTGCGGTTCGGCGGGCAGACGTCGATGCGCATCATTGGCAGCTCGCCGCGCACCGATTGGGAAAAGGCATTCCCGCGCTTCCGCGCCGTGCGCGACGGTATTCAGCCGCGCGGCTGACGAGAGCGCTTTCTAGCGAAGTGGATGCCGGTTCGCGTGAAGAAAACGCGTCAAAACAAGAATCTAGAGCTCCGTTCCGATTCCGTCGGAACGGAGCTCTAGGTGGTGTGGACACTTACCGCAGCCAGAGAATGATGGCTGCGAGGGTGACGACCGCCCGATAATTTCGAGCGGTCTTTTCGAAGCGGGTTGCGACGCGGCGGAATTGCTTGAGCTTTGAGAAGCAGCATTCGACGAGGTGGCGCTGGGCATAGAGATACTTGTCGAGCGGATGCTTGAGCGCTCGTGACGGGTTGTTGGGGATGACGGCGAGCGCCCCTTTGGCTGCGATGGCTTGGCGCAAGTGATCGGCGTCATAGGCCGTGTCGCCCATGACCACCTCGGCAGGCAACCCCTCGATCAATTCGGCAGCTTGCGGTGCATCGCCCTTCTGACCCGCGGTGATCGTGAACCGTACGGGACATCCCAAGCCGCGAACGGCCATATGTATCTTGGTGCTCAGGCCGCCGCGCGAACGGCCAATTGCCTGATCTTCAGACCCCCTTTTTTGGCCCCGGCAGCATGCTGATGGGCTCGGACGATGGTGGAATCGACGATCAAATATTCGAAGTCGGGGTCATCGGACATCGCCTCGAAGATGCGGCACCAGACGCCTTTGGCGCTCCATCGACTGAAGCGCCGGAACACGCTGTTCCAGTCTCCGAACGTCTCCGGAAGATCACGCCAGGGAGCGCCCGTACGCACGATCCAAAGCACACCCTCCACGAACATCCGATTGTCGCGGCCGGTCGAGCCCTTCTGGTCAGGCCGGCCTATGATCAGCGGCGCCATCCGCTCCCACGCCGCGTCGCTCAACACCAGCCGATCCATCACACCCAAGACTGCCTCCCCAAAAGCAATCTTGAATCTGATTTGCCCCTAAAAGGGAATCCCTAGAGTCCACACCACCTAGCCCAATCTCACAGACAATTTGGCGCGGTCAGGCAATTCGCCACGAGAATCCCGCTTGCAATTTAGGGCTTTCCAGCAAGTGTGGCCATGGCTGTCCGTACCGCCGATACTGACCGTTCGAGGAGGCCGAGGAGCTCTTGCAGTTCAGAAGCCCGGGCCTCTTCGAGGCGAAGGCTCTCTGACTCAGTCCCTCTGAGCACCAATTGATCAATCGGCATCATGGCCACCTTCATCTGTGGATCCATCGTTAGATCATTCTGCATTGATATGTCGGCGGTGACCGTTCCATCGGGGGTAATTCTCGGTACGACTAATAATTTGCCCAGTACCGCGTGCTCGACTATGGGGGCCGGAATTTCGATTTGCGCTAGAACGGCCTGAGTAGCCGAAAGGCGATAGCCGACCCGATAATTGACGGGAGAGATAGCATTATCGGCGGCGTAAAGCTTCTCGGCGAAGGGTTCAAGATGGGACATTGGCTGATCATCTCAATGATAGGCGATCCCGTGTCGCGCTCGTTGCATTATAGTACGTCGCAATAAAGTACAACAATATGGCGCAGTATCCGCATGTCAGAAGACGTGCGGCGCATGTTGGGTGAGAACGTTCGGAGGCTTAGGCTAGCCTCGGGCATCTCGCAGGCCAAACTGGCAGAGAGAATGGGTGTCGATAGGGCCTATTTCAGTGGGCTCGAAAAGGGGATCGAAATCCAACGGTAGTGACGGTATGGCACCTTTCGAAAGCGCTCGGGGTGGCAATGCGCGAATTCTTCGAAACGGGTAGGAGGGGGAGATAATTTGCCGCGTGCATCGCAGCGCTGGTATGTCCAACGTGAGCTCACACCTTCATATCGGCAGGCCGCTCTCAAGCGCAGCGAGGGCTGTTTACCGACGTGACGGCAGATACTGCATTCAAGACAGGGCGGCGCGCGTTTGCCGACAAGGGGGGGGGCGGCGGCGAGCCTCAAGGACGCGCGGATCTCTTCGGCAAAGCACCCGAGGTATTGGTGCACGGGAGCGAGAACTGGAGGAAGGCGCGCAACACTGGAAACCTCGCTGATCCGAACAACCTTCCCGGTGGCGCCGCGGTCGGAAAGATCAAAAATTCAGGCCTAACCCAAAGCTCGGCCGATGGCGCCGCTGAGCGCCGTGGCGCGATGAAACGTGCGTGGGAGGCGAAAGAGCGCGGCGGCCTGGAAGCAATGAAGTGCGGGCCATCGGGTAGTCTTCGATTGAAGATGCGCGGGTCGCGATCGGTCGGAAAATAGTCGCCGCGTCAGTGAAGTGATACGTGATGCGAAATTTAAGATGGACGCGAAAGACTCTGAACAGCTTCCAGAAATGCTTGTAGCTGGTCAATCAAGTCCTCAGCAACTTGTCTATCAATCTGAAGAGTTGTAGTACCCGCTGCATTGTCCGGCAGCCAAGTGCCCACCGCTGAAACCGCAGCAACATCGGATCCTGGCTTTGCTCGAAGTCGCGTGTCCTTCACCTCCAAACGCTGACCTACAATAGTTGTCCCTTGCACGGCTCCCGACAAGATTTGATTGTTAATCGCTGCGGGAGACACTTTTAGGATTGCCTCGGCTATCCCTCAAGGAACATGCTTAACTGTAGCGCAGCCCAAGCTCGAGCTCAGTCCGGGGTTCTACGGTGCAAACACCCGTCCACGCGAAAGCATCGAGGGCCGCCGCCCGTCAACTGACGCCCTTGGCCAAATTAATGACCTGGCCCCAGTCGAGCCGGGTGTCGACCCAGCCGACCTTTCCACAAGCAGTGCATTTAAGGTGTGCCGAGACGTCGTACCAATCCCAGTCCGGCAGATCGGCCAGGTTGAGCCGGCCGTTGTATAGTTGCGTCTCGGCAACATCCGAGGCGATCTTTCGTAGCTGCACAATTTTAGGTATTGCAAACCAGTAGTTGTTACGCTGTCATTAGGCGCGGGGTCATTTAGCAAAAAACATTCATTGATAGTCTTTTCAGCGAGGGGCGTGTCATGTCCGCGATGCAGCGAAGCGCTGCCTGCATTGGTGTACTGTTTTTATCAGGATGCGGAACGTACGTTCCCGACACGCAAGATTTTCCGGGCACCACGACCGACCAGCAGCTGTTGGTGGCCACGGTAATTAAGAGCATTCACTGCGAAGTTGGGAATGCAATATCTGATCTATATGAGCAAGCAAAACATTACCCGTCGATGCGTCCAATGACTAACGCCCTTGAAACATGGGGGATGCAACTAACTTTATCTTTGAAGACAGAAGAAAAGGGTTCGTTGGGTCCGGCGGTGGTCTGGTCTCCTCCATCGCCGGCTACGGCTTTGTTTTCCCTGAGTGGCGGACTGTCGGCTAGCGCTGACGCGATAAGGACCGACAAAATTTACTTCTATTATCTTATCAAGGATCTCAAGCACTATCGATGTGAGACAGGTATTCAACCGCCAGGGCCTGTGTCGTCACCGCTAATTCAGAAAAACCTAAAATTTCGCGACTACCTTTTCAATGTGATGCTACCTGTCGGCACGCATGAAATTCAACTGCCAACAAATCCGGGCGGTGCTCTCGCCACGAACGTGCTCTATTACGAAGTTAGCTTCGAGATTGCCAATTCTGGAAACGTAACGCCAGCGTGGACATTTACTCGGGTATCAGTGAACCCCGCCGGCACTACGCTTGCATCTGCATTGAGGGATCGGACGCACGACCTGCAAATTACAATGGGGCCGGGCAACACAACTGGCCTCACTGGACAGGCGTCGAACGCGCAGGCGTCAGGGGACATTGGACTATCAGTTGCAAACAGCATCAGGCCGTCTGCCGGACGCTAGTAAAGGAGGGCAACGCCAATGGCAAAAAAAGCAAAAAAAGCGAAGAAAGCCAAGAAGGCAGTAGTAGTTCCTGCAAGCAATGAGGCGCCGGATGCCGAAATTACTCCAGTGTCTTTCAAGAAGGCGGCCAAGACCGGGGAAGACAGATTCCCGGCTAGCGATGGCGTTCACGACATACTCCGCCGAGTGATAGACGGAAAGGACGTATGGAAAATCGTCCCCAAGGGTGGAAGCTGGGACGACGGCTAGATCTGCCAGCGTACGGGCGCTGCGGTCGCTTGCATCCGCGAAGCGCGCCATAATGACGGCGGCCCTATTGCATCGGGCCCGCCAAGAACGCGACTTAGCGCTTATCGCACTTTTGTGCCCCACGTCAGCTTCTGTGACAGGCAGTCGACCACATTTAGTTCACGCGGTGCCGACTCCACGTTGAACAGCCGCTTTGTCATATCCTCTGCGCGGCCTGCGTCATCCCAAATGTTTGTTCGTACCCAATCGCTGGGAGAAGTCGGGATCTTCACCATCATCGTCGCGGCTGCAATCGCGGTCAGGCTTTTCCAAATCCCGTAGACGACGGCACGGACATTCGCCACAGTCGTCGTCGTGGTCGCCGTGCTTGCCAGGTTCGTGATGCGACGAGGCCAGCGATAAGCCGTCACAATGGGCTTCACACTGGGCGAGCATCCAGCTTGGGTGGTTCTTTGCTGCCATAAGGCGCGAGGCGCATCCCGCTGGTGCGCCTGAGCGCGATCGCGACAAAGGGACTGGAGACGCTAAGCGATATGTCTGCGTATCGAGCGACTGGAGACCGCCGTCTCTAGGTCGGACAGCGTCAACTTTTGACCCGTCGCTGACGTAGCTCAGAGCGCGAGAGTGTCCGCTTCCGAGACGCCCCGACCAAGTTCATGCCAGCCCACGAGGGCAGCCTTTTACTCGATAATGACGTGATCCAGGAGGCGCGCGCCTTAGGTGGAAAAACTTGTCAAACTAATGTGAGAATGTGAACCCGCGACGTGCGCCGAATCAGCGAGCGGATTATTCTCGCTAAAGCTGCCGAATCTTTTCGGGTTGCGCCAGCCAGCGGGAACGAAGAAGCCGCCACCGGAGGCCATTTCGCACCTGTTCCCATGGCACAGACCGGCAGCGTCAGCCCCCACTCGCGCTCCCACGGTTGGAAGCAGCAGCACGCACGCAATCCCACCTCGACGCATATCCAGAGCCCCCGCTCGATTGAGTATGCTGTATTTCCATCACAACCTGCTAGGGCGGCCAAGCGTCCCTCCATGTCGGTTCGTGTTTGGAAGAGCCTGGAGGGGGGATGAAATGCTTCTCGCGCGCGAAGAGTATGGTAGTGCCATACGGAAGCGTCGACAATCTCAAAGTCACGGTGTCCGTCCAGCCTCCCGAAATTCGGAGCAGTCGAACACTCGGCGCAGCGCTGGTGATCGTCGCCTTTCGTTTGCAATCCCGGTGGCTTTGCTCTGGGCCGGCCTTGTGGCCCGCGAACCTTGTGAGCTTAGTGTCCGATCAAAATACGGCTTGAGGTTGTGGTAGCGCCGCGCGTAAGATGTTTCGCGGAGAGCGACTATCAACGATCAATTTCTGATTTCGAATAGGTTCTTGCCGGCAACCTTTTTTCAAAACCTAGCCCTATAAGGCTCACCATGCCAACGCGAATTGCCCATCTGTCCGACCTTCACTACGGCGGAGCGTTCGATTTGGCGACGTGGCGAGCGGTGGAGAAGGCAGTCGAATCGTTTGACCCCGACCTCATCATCGTGTCTGGCGATTTGGTCGACGATCCGAGAAGGGATCACCTGTTAGCAGCGAAGAAAGAGCTTGAGGACCTCGCAGCTCGGGCGAAGGCGGAGCTCTATGTCGTTCCCGGTAATCACGACGTTTTCTTTTCTGGGGTAGACTTGGAGGGGACCCGGTCGGGCTGGTACTATGAGACGTTCGGCGGGGTTGAATTACCTGTAGGTGCCATTGGGGGAGGCCAGGCCGCCGCCGGGACTGCTGCCCAGAACGTCGGATTCACACGCCAGGGCGGACGGTGGCAAGTCATCAAGGATCGGATCTCGGTCCTCCTCGGACTTGGCCCTCATGCTAATCCGTCGCCACTAGCACCGCCTCCAGCTCCGGACGGAGCTTACGCCTCGATGCTGCGCGAGCCGAACAAAGCCGGCGTGCTCTTGGCTCTGATCGATTCGAATGCCGCCGATCAGCCAATTCGGATCGCGACAGGGTCCGTCAGCCGGGATCACTTGGTTGCTCTTGATGCCGAGTTGACGTCGCTTAACGCGAGGCTCGAAGCGGACAGCCTCGCACATTTCGCCCGTATTGCAGTCATCCATCACCACGTCCTGCCGATCGCATACACGGCAGGAGGTATCATCGGTGCTGAGCCGTTTATGGTGTTGCACAATGCGGGTGACGTTCTCGGCCTGCTTGCCAAGCATCAATTCGATCTCGTCCTGCACGGCCACAAACACCGTGCGCAGTTCGCCCGGATCGACCTCTTGCCCGACTCGCCAGAAGGTTATCCAATCGCGATTGCAGCCGCGGGTAGCGCTGCGCTGCTGACGCCGAACAACCCGACCGGAAATAGCTTCAACCTTATTACGATCCAGGATAACGGCCGGATCGTCGTTGAGGCCTTGTACTATGGGGCCGGCAGCGCGCCCAACCGGGGTGGACGCAAGGGAGAGGCTGTAAAGGCATATACTGAGGGTCTCGACAGCACTAAGCGGCGTGCATTCATGCGAGCCTGCCAGCGATATCCGATCTATTGCCATGAACGGATCTATCATTTTGAGATTAGCGAGCTTGGCGATTTCACCCTCCATCACCACACGGTCGGACTACGAGCGCTCCGTCAAAATGGTGAGTACCGGAAACGTCCCCATTCCATCCGCATACCTGCTTTTGGGCAGCTGGCGCGTGGTCTGCAACTGGACGCAGCTTCGCGCGCCGCAGGCTATTCAATAGATCCGGTGGAGCCCGGCGGTTCGGGCCGCCGACG
The DNA here is from genome assembly GCF_900696085.1 of Bradyrhizobium ivorense. GTDB lineage: Bacteria > Pseudomonadota > Alphaproteobacteria > Rhizobiales > Xanthobacteraceae > Bradyrhizobium > Bradyrhizobium ivorense. Next base: position 8,207 of record NZ_CAADFC020000003.1, on the reverse strand, counting down.
GATGGTGATTCTCCCGGCAAAGCTGGAGAGTGACCGAGGGGCAAACTATACGGTCAGCCATACAAGTTCGAACTCCATCGTCATGACCAGCTGGGAAGCCGACGAGCGAGCCCGTGCCGAGGAACGGGGAGGTGTGCAGCGGCGCGGAGATTGGGACCAGGAAGGTGTTGGATGTTTCGTCAGTCATCCTGTCAACGAGTTGCACTTTAAACTTAGCTTGCCAGCCAGCCTCTCGGAAGTGCGGCCCTATTTGCGCTGCGATCGCCTGAGCGGCTTCCCAAATTTCAAGATTAACGAATGGGGTGATGCCGAACTTCCCGACAACCCAGTTTTCGACATCGATACCGAAATGGAGGACGGCGAGGGGCGCTCGCCTTACTATGATCCCGCTGACAAAATGTGGCACCTCGTCATTCACCGGCCCGTTGTGGGCTACCGATACCGGTTACGCTGGCAGACGCCGGGTCTTCCCCCTGACCAGCCGATCCCCGGCGAGACTTTGCAGTGGCGGGAGCTTCTCCTAAATATGGTAGACCGAGAAGTTGCGACCGACGCAGACAATGAGGCCCAGCGCGTATTTGGTTTGCTGGCCGACGAGTTTGAGAAGCGGCTCGGCTGGCTTGGAACCGGGGAATATAGAACGGTCGAATTGTTCGTCTACGACTCGCGTTTAGTCGTACTGCGGCCGGTGGCCCGGCGCAGCTCCCATCCACTCCATGACGATTGGCGAAAATTTCAAGTGCCCCTGGGCGACGGGATAGCAGGCGCGGCATTTCAACGCCGAAGCATCGTGCCTTGGGCCGAACAGGACAACGAGGCAATCTTCATTAAGCCCATACCCGATCCGACCTTGCCGGTCGAGCTCCGCACCATTTTGGCGGTACCAATTTACCATCATGGAGTGCAAGACGACCGCCAGCCATCGCCTTCGGGAGCTATCGGGGTCATCTCATTCGGCTCGTCGTCCCCTGCATCCAAAATTTCGACGTTGCTCAACCGGAGCTTGACGCCGCAGGATGAAGAAAAGCTCAAGATTTTGCGGGGATTGGCCCAATCACATGTTCATAAAATGATAACCGCGCTAGGGCAGCCTGATTTACCGTGAGTTGCAGGTTGCCGTTGCTCCGTCCCGGTCCTATGTTCGATTCCGTTCTGAGAGGAGGCTCTTGCCTATGAAGGTGGTTGATCTCGGCCATGGCGGGTTTGCAATCGAGCCAACGAGTCCGGCAGATGCGGTTCAAACCTTAACCCGCGCTCAGCTTGAGCGTAGCAACGTTAGCAGTGAGGCGATCGACATCTTTCGCGGTTACGTCGAGCAGACCAGCGCGGTCAATAAAAGCGATTCTTCCCAGGGAAAATAGTCTGGGGCTTTTACCGCAGCGTCTGAATGGTGAGCCGAAGACCACGTCGCTGTCGTTTTCAGCTGAGGGCTCGCGCGGAGCGAGGGGCCTTAGCTTGGTAGTTGGCCACCGGCTCCGCGGCGGCGATGTCACACCCGAAAGCGTCAAAACTTCATCATTTGGAAAGGAAACAATGTTGGGTTGCGTCGCGGCGGCAACTCTCTCTCTAGCTACGCCACGCTTTTCGGCCAATTGCCCAGCGTATCGGCCTCTGCTCGCAACTCGTCGCTCAAATGCGAGTCTGACAAATAGCTGAATTGCACCCTCAGTTGACCTTTCGGGGTGCCAGAACGGTCGGCGAGCGTGAACGTCTGGCCGTAATCTGCCACAAACCGCAGCGAGGCCTGCAGCCCCTATGTGCCCGCTAGAGGCCTGCCGAGAGTTGGGGCGGAGCGATCTCGGCTTCAAAATACCCAGGAAAAAGCAGTACGCGACCGGCCTCACCGTAAGCGCTTAGCCGGAACCCTTGCTTCGGGATCTGGGTAGCTATGCGAAGAAGCCTCCGGCTTGTACGGAGGTTTGGGATGGGATTGGACAGCAAAAAGGACGTCCATTTGGGCGGCTCATCGGCGGGGTCGGTGAGCCGGCTGGAGATCCTTGAAGGGCCGTCAGGACGTCGTGTGCGGTCGGAAGCTGAGAGAGCTCGGATCGCCGCCGAGAGTCTGTTACCCGGCGCCCAGGTATCCGAGGTGGCGCGCAAGCACGGAGCGACGCGCTGGCAGGTCTACGATTGGCGACGGCGGCTTCGACAACGAGGTATGTTGCCGCCGTGCGAGGCATCCCCGCCGACATTCGCGCCGCTGGTCGTGGAAGGTGGGTTGGAGGAGCATCAGGCTCCGGCGATCAAGCCTGAGATTGCGATCGGTGATGTCGTGCTGCGGACGGATACGGCCATTGATGCCGAGCAGCTATCCCGGGTGATCCGTGCGGTGCGAGCGTCACGATGATCGCGGCCGGTGCTGATCTGAAGATTTACGTGGCCACGCGGCCGATCGACTTCCGCTGTGGCCACGACGGGCTTGCGGCGAAGGTGCAGGAGATGCTTCATCTCGACCCGTTCAGCGGAGCAGCCTTCGTGTTCCGCTCGAAACGAGCGGATCGGATCAAGATTTTGGTCTGGGATCGAACGGGCCTGGTGTTGGTGCACAAGCGCCTCGAAGGTTGCAAGTTTGTTTGGCCAACGATCGCGAACGGCGTGATGCGGATGTCGCCGGCGATGTTCGCGGCCTTGTTCGAGGGGCTGGATTGGAGATTGGTCCGCCCGGAGGAAGCACGGCGCCCGCAAGCGGCGGGATAACTGCGGCAGAATGACTCGGCAGCTATTTTGAACGTGGCACGAGCGGCGGCGATGTGCTCGAAATAGCGCATGAGCATCGCGGCGCTGCGCGACGAAAACGAACGCCTTAAGGCGCTTTTGGCGCAGACGCAGGCGGCCTTGAGCGAGCATCAGGGGGCACTGGCGGCGTCGGAAGAAGCCCGGCGCCGGCTGGAGATCATTCTCGGCGAATTGCGACGCGACAGGTTCGGCGCGAAATCCGAGAAGCTGCGACCAGATCAGTATCATTTACCGCTCGAAGACGTGGAGATCGCGCAAGGCATCCTGGATGCCGCGCAGGAGAGAGCCGAGGCGGTGATCCAGGGTCGATCACGGAACGCGCCAGATCATGGTTCTCATCGCAATCGCGGCTGCTTGCCTGCCCATTTGCCGCGGGTGGAACGGATTATCGAGCCTGCGAGCACGCTCTGCCCGTGCGGTTGCGGCGCCATGACGAAGATCGGCGAGGACGTCAGCCAGCGCCTCGACGTGATCCCAGCGCAATGGCGTGTGCTGGTCACACGCCGCCCGAAATACATCTGTCGCCGCTGCTCGGGTCCCGTCGTGCAGGCGCACGCACCGGAGCACGTCGTGCCCGGCGGGCTGCCGACCGAAGCGGCCATCGCGCACGTGATCGTCTCCAAGTTTGGCGACCATACGCCATTTTACCGTCAGGCCGAGATCTATGCGCGCCAGGGGACCCGGCTTGATCGGGCGACACTGGGCAACTGGTCTGGCCGCGCCTGCTTCCATCTTCAGCCCATCGCGGACCACATGCGCCACCACCTGGCCATGGCGGATCGGCTGTTCATGGATGAAACCAAGGCGCCGGTACTCGATCCGGGGCGCGGCCAAACGAAGAAAGGCTACTTCTGGGCGATCGCCTCAGACGACCGCGGCCACAGCGGTCCAAGTCCGCCGGTCGTGCTGTTCCGATATGCCCCCGGTCGCAGCGGCGCCTTCGCTGAGCAGTTCCTCGATGGTTTTGGCGGACGCTACCTGCAATGCGACGCCTATGACGGGTATGACCGGCTGACCGAAGTTGCTCGACCACAAGGGCCATGGACGCTCGTGCATTGCTGGAGCCATTTGCGCCGGCGCTTCGTCAAATTGCTGCGCAACAGCAAGTCGCCGATCGCCGAGGCCGCCGTTCGGCACATCGCACAGCTTTACGCCATCGAAGCCATGGTGCGCGGCTCATCGCCGGACATGCGGTTGGCCGCGCGCAAGACGCACTCGCTGCCCATGGTAGCCGCGCTAAGGTCGTGGTTCGAGAAACAGCTGTCGATGATCTCCAGCGGTTCGACGCTCGCCGAGGACATCCGCTATGCGCTCAATCATTGGCAGGGGCTGACCCGCTTCCTCGAAGACGGGCGTCTCGAGCTCGACACCAACCCGGTCGAGAACGCCATCCGGCCAGTCTGCTTGACCAGGAAAAACGCTCTCTTCGCCGGTCATGAAATCGGGGCAGAAAACTGGGCCTTACTCGCGTCGATCGTCGCCACCTGCAAGCTCAACGACGTCAACCCGGTTGCCTACGTCGCCGAAACACTCGAGGCGATCATCGACGGCCATCCCCATAGCAGAATCGGCGACCTCATGCCGTGGCGCTTCCGCAAGCCGTCAAGTCAGCCTCAATAGGGCCCCGGCTGAGCGCTTACGCTTGTCTTTGCGGTCGTCCGGTATGTTGAGTGGTCGTCGGACGCTAATCTGGCCGCCGTCGCAAGCCAGACCGATGTAGCGGCGGCCGCCGCAACTCCGATGTACGCATCCGGCCAGCACCCCGGGCAGTCGCGCCGGTCTGCCGCGGCGTTCAGGCAGCAGCCGCTTTGGACTGTTGGGTCGCCTTCCAATTCCACGGGAGCAGGTCGGCGACTTTGTTGACGGGGTGATCAGGAAGCCTGGCCAGCACGTCAGCGAGCCAGGCTTGCGGATCAACGTCGTTCATCTTGCAGGTTTCGATCAGGGTATAGACAGCGGCGGCACGATTGCCACCAGCATCTGAACCGGCGAAGGTCCAATTTCGTCTTCCGACAGCCACACCGCGTAGCGCTCGTTCGGCAGCGTTGTTAGAGAGGCAGATGCGGCCATCGTCCAGGAAGCGGGTGAACGCCGCCCAGCGGTTGAGCAGGTAGTTGATCGCCTTCGCAGTATCGTTGCCTGATGAGAGCAAGGTTCGCTGCTGGCGCATCCAGATTTCGGGATCGGCGACGATCGGCCTCGACTGATCACGACGTGTCGCAAGCCGCTGTTCCGGCGTTTTGCCGTTGATGGTGCGCTCGATCTCGAACAAGGTATCGATGCGTCGCACGGCCTCGCTGGCAATCGGCGCCTCTCCAGACTTCGCCAGGTCGAAGAACTTTCTGCGGCCGTGGCTCCAACACGCCGCTTCCAGGATCGGACCGGCTTCCTTTGGGCCTTGTAGAGCTGGTTATATCCATCGAAGGCATCGGCCTGCATGAGGCCCACATAGCCGGCAAGATGGCTTTGCGGATGTTCTCCAGCCCGGTTGCGTGAGTAGTAGAACAGGGCCGCCGGCGGATCCGTGCCGCCAAACGGCCGGTCATCGCGAACATAAGTCCAGATCCGGCCGGTAACCGTCTTAAGCTTGGCCAGCACCGGCACCGTCGTATCGTCGGCGTGGATGCGTTCCGCGCTCATGACGTGGATCCGGATGGCCTCAATAATGGGAGCGAGTGCTACCACGCAGGCGCCAATCCGATCCGCCAAGGTCGAGACGTCGATCTCGATCCCCTCGCGGGCATAGGTCTTGCTCTGCCGGTTCAACGGCTGATGCAGCAGGAACTTGTTGACCAGCACCATCGCCAGCAGGTTCGGCCCGGCAAAGCCTCGCGGGATCGGATGGGAGGGTGCCGGCGCCTCTGTGATCGCCTCGCAATCTCGGCAGGAGAACTTTTCGCGGACATGCTCGATAATCTTCCAGCGCCGCGGCTCGCATTCCAGGGTCTTCGAGACCACCTCGCCGAGCTTATGCAGCCGCTCGCTGCCGCACTTACCACATGCGCAAGGCGCGGGTTCGACGACGCGCTCGACCGGCAGATTGTCCGGCAACGGACGTCGCGGCGGCCGTGGATTTTGCGCGCGCTTCTCCTTGGCGGCCCCTGGCGCGGCGAGTTCGGCCTTGGTTTCCTGTTCGGCCTGCGTCTCTTCGAGATCCTCGATGGCAAGCTCGAGCTGTTCGACCAGCAGCTTGCCGCGTTCGGAGGATTGCCCGAACTGTTCACGCCGTGCCTTGGCCAGCATCAGCTTCAGCCGCTCGATTTCCAGTCGACCGACGGTCACTTCGCTCTTCGCCAGCGCCAGTTGTTCGCGCTGCGCAAGGATCATTGCGTGCGCAGCGGCAAGGTCGTATCCATCCGAGCTAGGCCGCGAACAGGGGCTCACCGGTTCAAGCGGTTGAGGAGTTCCGGGTCTTCCCTGTGCATCCTGATGAGCTCGGTCAGGTTCTCGATGCCGAAGTCGGTGAACGCCATGACCTGGTCGTCACCTATGCCGTAAACCCAGATGACGCCATCCTCTGTGTCCATTCCGTTGGCCACGTCCGAGAGCCAGTCCTCGTCTTCTCCAAGGTCCTTGGCGACGCGACTGATGGTGAAGACGGCATAAACCTTGTTGACGTGCATGGCTACGCGGCCTGAGTGGAGGGTGTCAGCGCAGGAGGCGTCCAGTTCCAGGGCAACAACTCGTGCAGGCGGTTCTGCGGCATATCGGCGATGCGCGCGAAGACGTCGGCAAGCCAGGCTTTCGGGTCGATGTCGTTGAGACGCGCCGTCATGATAAGCGTGGCCATCACGGCAGCTCGCTCCGCGCCGCGATCAGAACCGGCGAACAACCATGCCTTTCTTCCCAGGGCAAAGCCGCGCAACGCCCGCTCTGCTGCATTGTTCGTCATGCAGATCCTTCCGTCGTGGACAAGGCGGGCAAAGCCCTCCCAACGGTTGAGCAGATAGTTGATCGGCTTGATCACGTTGGACGAACGCGACAGCCGGGCAGATTCCGCCCGGAGCCAAGCCTCAAGGTCGGTCAGCAGTGGCGCGCTTCTTTCCCGGCGGATCTGCAGCCGCTCCTCGGCGCTCAGCCCATAGATGTCGCGCTCGATCTCGAACAGCTGGTCAATCCGACGAACCGCTTCCAGCGCAACGGGCGAGATCGCCGTCGCCGACCGTCCGCGGCGCGCGTTCTGGGCGATATCGGCCAGTTCGAAGAATGCTCTGCGGCCGTGTGCCCAGCAGAAGGCGGCCGTGGCCGGCAACGCCTTGCGTCCGGGATCGAAGAGAGCGTTAAACCCGCTATAGGCATCGGCCTGCAGTATCCCAGCGAAGTTCTGAAGATGCCGCGCGGGATGCTCGCCGCGCCGATCACGTGAGGCGTAGAACAGCGCCGCCGGTGGATCTCGCCCGCCGAATGGCCGATCGTCGCGAACATAGGTCCAAATCCGGCCGGTGTCCGTCTTCCCTTTCGCCAGGATCGGGATCTTGGTGTCGTCGCCATGAAGCCTATTGGCGGAGAGCACATAGGCTTCGATTAGTTCAAAGATCGGCCTGACCGCGAAGGCTCCGGCGCCCACCTGGTCCGCCAGCGTCGAGACCGATAGGTCGATCCCCTCGCATTTGAAGCGCTGGACCTGTCTGTTTAACGGCTGATGCTGGCCAAATTTGTCAAACAGGATCGTCGCCAGAAGCTGGGGTCCGATATAGCCCCGCGGCGTGGCATGGAACGGCGCTGGCGGCTGCGTGATCGCTTCGCAGTCCCGGCAACTAAACTTCTCCCGCACCGTGTCGATCACCTTGAACCGGCGTGGGATCTCTTCCAGCGTCGAGGTCACGCTTTCGCCGAGCTTCGACAGCCGGGCCGATCCGCAGCAGGGACATTGCGTCGGGGCCGGCAGGACCACGCGTTCTCGCTCGATGTCATCGGGAAAGGGCTGGCGCAGAGGCCGCTTGCGCTCAAACGAACGCACCGTCTGCGTCTTCCCGGCCGCCTTCTCGGCAGCCAGTTCATCTTCAGTAGCGCCCGCCTCGAGCTCTTCAAGCTCAAGTTCCAGCTGGTCGAGCAGCCGCGCCGACCGCTCTGAGCGCGTGCCATATATAGTCCGTCGTAGCTTCTCGATCTCGAGCTTAAGATGGGCAATCAGCGCTTCGGCGCTCGATTGCCTCGCCTGGGCGTTGGCCGCTTCAGCAAGCCTCGTTTCCGCCGCGAGCCTGGCCGCGCGCTCGGCCAGGATCATTGCATGCGCAGCGGCAAGATCGGGCGGCAGGTCGGCGCTGGAGTCCATAGCCAGATGGAATCACATTCGCTGCCAAACTCAAATGACAAAGTCTCAACCCACGCTCGTGGGACGCCAGGACTCCTGCGGATTGCGCCAGTCGATGCCGGATAACAGATAGCTCATCTGCGCCTGCGATATCGGCACCACGCCATCGGCCAGCGACGGCCAGACAAAACGACCTCTCTCGAGTTTCTTCGTAAAC
>NZ_CAADFC020000002.1 GCF_900696085.1 Bradyrhizobium ivorense | reverse complement strand
GCCAACAGCAAGCATGGGAGCGATCCCTATGCACCACGCCCCGAGGACGGCCCCGGCATGGCCGCCTGGCGCAGACGGATGAAAAGCCTGCACGGCAAGAGCGTCTACAAACGCCGGGCGCCGGGCGAATGCATCAACGCCCGCTTCCGCAACTGGGGCCTGCGCCAGTTCACGGTTCGGGGTCGCGAAAAAGTGCTCACCGTGCTGCGCTGGTTCGCCCTCGCCAACAACGTCCTCGCCGGACACAGGCTCCTGGCCCAAGCAGCATAACCAAACACCAGCGACCTTGAGGGTTGCGCCCTGATCGCCATCGCTCTACTGGGCCAAATGGCGCGGTCACCCCTGTTAGGGTCACAAGCTCTCAGGATGACGGGTTTGTTAGCTCAACTTGCTCGGTGTCATCACCCGCGCATGCGGGTGATCCAGTATTCCAGAGGCAGTGGTGAATGAACCGAGAGGCCGCGGCGTACTGGATCGCCCGGTCAAGCCGGGCGATGACAGCGGTGGGTGAGGACAAAGCTTCACACCCTCTCAGGATGACGGGTTTGATAGGGTGCCGCTGGCAGGAAGTCCCTCTGCTGCTATACAGACGCAATGCTTCGCTCCTTCCTCACGGTGTCCTCGGGAACGCTGGCATCGCGGCTGCTCGGCTTCGTGCGCGATTCCGTGATCGCGGCGCTGCTTGGTGCGGGGCCGGTGGCGGATGCGTTCCTGGCGGCGTTTCAGCTCGTCAATGTGGTGCGGCGCCTCTTGGCCGAAGGCGGGCTGAACGCCGCGCTGGTGCCGGCATGGCTGAAGGCGCGCGATCACGACGGCGCCGACGCCGCGACCGCCTTTGCCGGCCGCGTGCTTGGCACCGTCAGCGCCATTGTGATCGTGGCCGCGCTCGTGCTCGGCCTCGTGATGCCGCTGGTGATCGCGGCGATCGCGCCGGGCTTTGTCGGCCGCGACACGCTGCAATTCGCCGTCGATGACGCGCGGTTGATGCTGCCTTACCTCGCCTTCGCCGGCCCCGTCACCGTGATGATGGCACTGCTCAATGCGCAGGGACGTTTTGCGCTGACGGCGTTCTCGCCGCTGCTGTTCAACATCGCGCTGATATCAGTGATGGCGGTGCTGCTGGTGCGGCAGCATGATCCGGTGCAGGCCGCGCTGGTGATGGCGGCGACCATCGGCGTCGCCGGCTTGCTGCAGCTGTCGATGCTGGCGCTGCGCGGCGCAAGATTCGCCTCGCCGCTGCGCGCCGCGTTCGATCCGGAGATGCGCGGCTTCCTCGGCCGCGCGGTGCCCGGCATGGTCGCGAGCAGCGCGCCGCAATGGCTGATGGTGGCGGGCGCGGTGATCGCCTCGACCTCGCCGTCGGCGGTGTCCTGGCTCTATTTCGCCAACCGCCTGCTCGAGCTGCCGCTCGGCATCGTCGGCGTCGCGATGGGCACCGTGCTGATCCCCGAGATGACGCGCGCGGTGCGCAGCGGCGAGCATACCGCGATCGCGCATGCGGAATCGCGCGGCCTCGAGCTTGCGGTCGGGCTGGCGCTGCCGGCCGCGCTCGGCCTGATGGTGCTGAGCACCCCGATCGTGCGCATGCTGTTCGAGCACGGCGCATTCACGGCCGCCGATACCGCGGCAACCGCGCAGGCCCTGATCTGGCTGACACTGGCGCTGCCGGCCCATGTGCTGGTGAAGGCGCTGTCGCCGGCATTCTTTGCGCGCGAGGACACGCTGACGCCGTTGCTCGCGACCCTGAAGTCCATCGTGGTCGCGATCGCCGCGGCCTTCGTGCTCGGCCATCTGTTCGGCGCCAACGGGATCGCCGCCGGGATTGCGCTCGGCGCCTGGAGCAATGCGGCGTCGCTGATCCGCAAGGGCGCGGCGACCTTCGGCTTCGCGATCGATGCCGAGGCCCGCCGCCGGCTGCCGCGGATCCTGGCCGCGGCGCTCGCGATGGGCGTCCTGCTGTGGCTTGCCACCGCTGCCCTGCCGGCCGCGGCCAGCCACGGCTTCGTGCAAGCCGCGTCCCTCCTTGTGCTGATCGCTGCCGGGATCGCCGCTTACGGGCTGCTTTTGCGGCTTTTCGGCGTCACCGGCTGGCGCGAGGCGGTTAACGCCATCAGGCAAAGGCATCCAGCCTGACTTGCGCGCGCGGGCCTTAAGTGGCAAACGACGCCGCCAAAGCCAGCATTCCGGGAATCTTGACCATGGCGTTCGTTGAACGGGTTTTCTCAGGCGTCCAGCCGACGGGCAATCTGCACCTCGGCAACTATCTCGGCGCCATCGTCAACTTCGTGAAGATGCAGCAGACCCACAACTGCATCTACTGCGTCGTCGACATGCACGCGATCACGCAAGGCGTCGAGGTCTGGGGCGGCCCGGCCGAGCTGGCGCGCAACACCCGCGAGGTGACTGCGGCGTTCATCGCGGCCGGCATCGATGCCAAGAAGCACATCGTGTTCAACCAGAGCCAGATCGCCGGCCATGCCGAGCTGACCTGGATATTCAATTGCGTCGCGCGGATCGGCTGGCTGAACCGCATGACCCAGTTCAAGGAGAAGGCCGGCAAGGACCGCGAGAATGCCTCCGTCGGTCTCTACGACTATCCGGTGCTGATGGCCGCCGACATCCTGCTGTATCGCGCCACGCACGTGCCGGTCGGCGAGGATCAGAAGCAGCATCTGGAGCTCTCGCGCGACATCGCGCAGAAGTTCAACAACGATTTTGCGGATTCGATCCGCGGCCATGGCTTTGCCGACGGCCTGTTCTTTCCGCAGCCGGAGCCGCTGATCACGGGGCCCGCGACGCGGGTGATGAGCCTGCGCGACGGCACCAAGAAGATGTCGAAGTCGGATGCATCGGACAATTCGCGCATCAACCTGACCGACGACGCCGACACCATCGCGCAGAAGATCCGCAAGGCGAAGACCGATCCGGAGCCGCTGCCGTCGGAGGAGAAGGGCCTCGAGCCCCGCCCCGAGGCCGACAATCTGGTCGGCATTTACGCGGCGCTCGCCGGCATCTCCAAGCAGGAGGTGCTGAAGCAGTTCGGCGGCGGGCAGTTCTCCAGCTTCAAGAACGCGCTGGTCGAGGTGTGCGTCGCAAAACTGGCGCCGATCGCCAGCGAGATGAAGAAGCTGATGGCCGATCCCGGCCATGTCGATGCGGTGCTGGCCGACGGCGCCAACCGCGCCCGCGGCATCGCCGACGAGACGATGCGCACGACCAAGGACATCGTCGGCTTCATCCGCCAGCGCTGATACGTTTGGCAAGAACTGCGCCCGCCCTCTCCCAAACGGAGAGGGAGTGTGGCAGCATGGGTTGGCTTGGTTCAGCACCGGGAGATGCATGACCACCCAGCGACGCAGCTATGAGACGGGCCACCAGCCCAAATGCCTGGTCATCGTCGACGACACCGCCGAATGGGACCGCGCGGTCTATTATGCCAGCCGGTGGGCGATCCGGGTCGGCGGCGGCGTGGTAATGCTGCGGGTGATCGAGACCGAGGACCAGAACCAGCAATGGCTCGGCGTCGCCGACATCATGCGCGCCGAGGCCGAGGAGACCGCCAACGAGGCGCTCGACCGTGCCGCCGGCCGCGCCAACGGCATTGCCGCGATCACCCCGGAGCGGGTGATTCGCGAGGGCGACCCGACCGAGCAGATCCTCGACGTAATCGAGAAGGATGTCGATATCGCCATGCTGGTGCTGGCGGCCAATCCGGGCGCCGAGGGCCCCGGGCCGATCATCACCACCATGGCCAAAACCATGGGCGCGTTCCCGATTCCGGTCACCATCGTGCCCGGCGGCCTGACCGACGCCGAGATCGACGCCCTGTCCTAGCGTTCGCGGATGGGTAAGCCCCCGGAACCGCGGTTTTGCGGCTTGATCGGCGGCTTTTTAGTTGCCATTTGAAGGGGGAACCCCAACGCGCCGGCCTTGAACCGGCGACGCCGGAGACAGCAAATGTTCATTCAGACCGAAGCCACACCCAATCCCGCCACCCTGAAGTTCATTCCGGGCCGCACCGTGCTCGACAGCGGGACCATGGAATTCTCCTCGCCGGAGGCCGCGGCGCGCTCGCCGCTCGCCGAACGGCTGTTTGCCGTGTCGGGCGTCACCGGCGTGTTCTACGGCTCCGACTTCGTCACCGTGACCAAGGCGGACGGCGACTGGCAGCACCTCAAGCCCGCGATCCTCGGCGCCATCATGGAGCACTACATGTCCGGCGCGCCGCTGCTCGCCGACGGCAGCGTGGCCGACGACGCCGGCGATCAAGCCGACGAATTCTTCGACGAGGCGGATGCCGAGACCGTCGAGCAGATCAAGGACCTGATCGAGACCCGGGTGCGTCCGGCGGTCGCCAATGACGGCGGCGACATCACCTTCCGCGGCTTCAAGGACGGCATCGTCTATCTCAACATGAAGGGCTCCTGCGCCGGCTGCCCGTCATCGACCGCGACCTTGCAGCACGGCATCCAGAACCTGCTCCGGCACTTTGTGCCCGACGTGCAGGAAGTCCGGCCGATGTAATGGGAGGCGAATGGTGAATAGCGAATGGCGAACAGCGATCCGCTCTGATTCCCTATTCGCTACGCCTTACTCGCCATTCGCCCCATGATGATTCTCGCCATCGATACCGCGCTCGATGCCTGCGCCGCGGCGGTGCTCGACACCACCTCCGGCAATACCATCGCCATCGAATCGCAGCTGATGCAGCGCGGCCATGCCGAGGCGCTGATGCCGCTGATCGACCGGGTGATGAAAGAGAGCGGCATCGGCTTTGCCGGGCTTGACCGCATCGCCGTCACCACCGGCCCCGGCAGCTTCACCGGCCTGCGCGTCGGCCTCTCGGCGGCGCGCGGCCTCGCGCTCGCCGCCGACAAGCCGGTGGTCGGACTGTCGACGCTCGCCGCCTATGCCGCACCCGTGGTGGCCGAGAACGGCGAGCACCCGATCCTGTCGGCGATCGATGCGCGGCACGATCACGTCTATTTCCAGCTGGTCGGCGGCGACGGCAGTCCGATGCTGAAGCCGAAGGTGGCGCCGATTGCGGAGGCGCTCGAGGCTGTGCAGTTCGGCGCGCTGCATCTGGTCGGCAACGCCGCGAACATTCTTGCCGAACGCTGGCCCGCCGGCGCGACGCCGCCGGTCAAGGTCGACAAGCAGGCCGCGCCCGACATCACCTGGGTGGCCTGGGTCGGCGCCGCCGTCGATCCGGACAGCGCGCCGCCGCGCCCGTTCTATCTGCGCGCCCCGGATGCCAAGCCGCCGCGGGATCAACTTCAGGTCAGCGCGCCGCCATCGCCATGAAAGACTGGCTTGCACGATGGTGGGGCGGCGGCACGCCCGCGGTCGAGCCCGCGACGCTGCGCGATGCGGCGCGGCTCGCGCAGCTGCACGGCGCCTCGTTTCACCGCGGCTGGGGCGAAGGCGAGTTCGAGACGATGCTGACCGAGCGCAACACGCTGGTGCATCGCCTGCGGCAGGGACACAGGATCATCGGCTTCGCGGTCTCGCGCATGGCCGCGGATGAAGCGGAGATCCTGTCGATCGCGATCGATGCTAGCAAGCGCGGGCGCGGCCTGTCGCGCGACCTGCTGTTGACCCATCTCGGCCATCTTGCCGGCCGTGGCATCCGCACCATCTTTCTCGAAGTCGAAGAAAACAACCAGCCGGCGCGACGGCTCTATGAAAAGGCCGGATTCGGCGTGATCGGCCGCCGCGAACGCTATTACAAGCAGCCCGGCGGGGAACATTTGAACGCGCTTCTGATGCGGCGCGACTTGTCGTAACATCCGCGCGATGGCAGAACACTGCTCTGCTACCCCGAGGCTCTGGACCATGACCACGGTGAAAATCCCGCCTGTGCAGAAGAATACCGGCATCGAGGCGCGTTGCGCCGCGACCGGCATGCGCATGACCGAACAGCGCCGCGTCATCGCGCGCGTGCTGGCGGAAGCCGTGGATCATCCCGATGTCGAGGAGCTGTACCGCCGCTGTGTCGCGGTCGACGACAAGATCTCGATCTCGACGGTGTACCGCACCGTAAAACTGTTCGAGGATGCCGGCATCATCGAGCGGCACGATTTCCGCGAGGGCCGCGCCCGCTACGAGCAGATGCCCGAAAGCCACCACGACCATCTGATCAACCTGCGCGACGGCAAGGTGATCGAATTCACCTCGGAAGAGATCGAGAAGCTGCAGGCCGAGATCGCGCGCCGGCTCGGCTACAAGCTGGTCGACCACCGCCTCGAGCTGTATTGCGTTCCGCTCGACGAAGAAAAATCCTGAACCGAGTGTCATTCGATCTCGTCATTTTCGATTGCGATGGCGTGCTCGTTGACAGCGAGGTGATCTCCTGTCGCGCGCATGCGGCGACGCTGACGCGCCACGGCTATCCGATCACACCCAGCGGCGTGCTGAAACGGTTTCTCGGCGTCTCCGACCGCGAGGCGCGGCAGATCGTGGAGAGCGAGATCGGCCGCAAGCTGCCCGACACGTTCGAGGCCGAGGTCAAGCAGGCGACGCTCGGCTTCTATGCCGACGATCTCAGCGCCATCGCGCATGTCGGCGACGCCATCGCGTCGCTTGATCTTCCGAAATGCGTGGCCTCGAGCGGCACGCCGGAGAAGATCCGCCACGGCCTCGACTGCGCCGGGCTCTACGATCAGCTCGCGCCGCACATTTTTTCCGCCGTGCAGGTTAAGCGCGGCAAGCCGGCGCCCGATCTCTTCCTGTTCGCCGCCGAACAGATGGGGGCGAATCCTGTGCGCTGCGTCGTGATCGAGGACAGCGTGCCCGGCGTCACCGGCGCCCGCGCCGCCGGGATGACCGTGCTCGGGTTCTATGGCGGCAGTCACTGCACCGCGGAGCATGAGGACATGCTGCGCAGGGCCGGGGCGGCGGTGACGTTCGCGGATATGCGCGAGTTGCCGGGGTTGATTGCTGAAATTGGCGCCAAAACCCCAGTTGCGTGAGTAATGTTCCCTTCCCCCTGAAAGGGGGAAGGTCGGGATCGGGGTCAGCCACCGGCGACGCCCTCTGCGGAGGGAGCAGATCCCCACCCGCTTTGCTCTGGCGAGCAAAGCGACCTCCCCTTTTCGAGGGGAGGTGACAGGAACAGCCCGGGAACGCTGGATTTTCGCCGCTTTAGGCTATATCTGAGCCCCGGCGCCCGGATGGCGCCATCTCCAATCCACGACCTTGGGTTCCATGACGACGCCGCGCAAGCTGCACATCAAGTCCTATGGCTGCCAGATGAATGTCTACGATGCGCAGCGCATGGTGGACACGCTGGCCGGCGAGGGCTTTGTCGAGACGGCGAGCGCCGATGATGCGGATCTCGTGATCCTCAATACCTGCCACATCCGTGAGAAGGCATCGGAAAAAGTCTATTCCGAGCTCGGACGGCTACGCGTCGCTAAGGAAGAGGCCGCGCGCGCGGGCCGCGAGATGAAGATCGCGGTCGCCGGCTGCGTCGCGCAGGCCGAAGGCGAGGAAATCATCCATCGCGCGCCGACCGTCGACATCGTGGTCGGGCCGCAGAGCTACCATCATCTGCCGCAGCTGCTGCAGCGCGCCAGGGCCAATGGCCGCGCGCTGGAGACGGAATTTCCGGTCGAGGACAAGTTCGGCTTCCTGCCGCAGCCGAAGCCGGATGCGATCCGCGCGCGCGGCATCTCCGCGTTCGTCACCGTGCAGGAAGGCTGCGACAAGTTCTGCACCTTCTGCGTGGTGCCCTATACGCGCGGCGCAGAGGTCTCGCGTCCGGTCGCCAAGATCATCGACGACGTCATGCAGCTCGCCGACAATGGCGTGCGCGAGATCACGCTGATCGGACAGAACGTCAATGCCTATCACGGCGAGGGCCCCGACGGCCGCGCCTGGCCGCTCGGCAAGCTGCTGCAGCGGCTCGCCGAAATTCCGGGCGTTGCGCGGCTGCGCTATTCGACCAGCCATCCCCGCGATGTCGATGATTCCCTGATCGCGGCGCATCGCGACCTGCCCGAATTGATGCCGTTCGTGCACCTGCCGGTGCAATCGGGGTCAGACCGGATCCTTGCAGCCATGAACCGCAAACATACCGCCGATGACTACCGGCGCGTCATCGACCGGTTCCGGGCAGCCCGGCAAGACATTGCTTTTTCATCGGATTTTATCGTCGGCTTCCCCGGGGAAACCAGGGAAGAATTTTCCGCCACACTCGCGCTTGTCACGCAAATCGGCTACGCTGCGTCGTATTCATTCAAATATTCGCCCCGGCCAGGCACGCCGGCGGCGGAGATGCGGGAGACGGTGTCAGCTCTAGAGATGGACGAGCGCTTGGGGCGGCTTCAGGGACTGATCGACAGCCAGCAATCGGCCTTCAATCGAGCCGCGATCGGCACAACGGTCGATGTGCTGTTCGAGCGCGCTGCGCGCAATCCCGGCCAGATCGTCGGCCGCACCGCCTATCTGCAGCCAGCCCACGTGATGGCCTCGCCCGACATCATTGGAAAAATATTGCCGGTGCGGATCGACAGCCTCGAGCGCTACAGCCTGATCGGCGAACTCGCGACATCCGCACCGAGCCTCGTTTCGCAGACCATTGGAGCCTGAAATCCTTGCCCAGAAGCGCATCGGATTCGTCTTCGCTCGCTCCCAGCCGCAAACCAGACATGCAAGCTCCACCACCTGAGACCCAGGTCGTCATCGATTTCGACGACAACCGCGCCGCATCGGCGCTGGTCGGCCCCTACGGACAGAACCTCGCGCTGATCGAGCGGCGGCTCGGCGTCGTGGTCGATTCGCGCGGCAACCAAGTCACCATCGCCGGCTCGCGCGACGGCTGCGACGCGGCGCGGCGCGTGCTCGAGACGCTCTATACGCAGGCCGTCGCCGGTCACGATGTCGACCAGGGCGAAGTCGAAGGCGCGATCCGCGCCGTGATCGCGCAGGGCTCGCTGTTCGAGTTCGACAACAAGACCGCCAAGCCGACCTTCGAGACCATCAACCTGCGCAAGCGGGCGGTGCGGGCGCGCACCGCGGCGCAGGATTCCTACATCCGCGCGCTGAAGCGGCACGAACTGGTGTTCGGCATCGGCCCCGCCGGCACCGGCAAGACCTGGCTTGCGGTTGCGCACGCCGCGCAACTGTTCGAGCGCAAGGAGGTCGACAAGATCATCCTGACCCGGCCCGCGGTCGAGGCCGGCGAGCGGCTCGGATTTTTGCCCGGCGACCTCAAGGAGAAGGTCGATCCGTATCTGCGCCCGATCTATGATGCGCTGTATGATCTGATGGATGCCCGCGTCGTCGAGCGCGCGCTGCAGGGCAACGAGATCGAGATCGCGCCGCTCGCATTCATGCGCGGCCGCACGCTGACCAATGCAGCCATCATTCTCGACGAGGCGCAGAACACCACGTCGATGCAGATGAAGATGTTTTTGACCCGTCTCGGCGAGAACAGCCGGATGATCGTCACCGGCGATCCCTCGCAGGTCGACCTGCCGCATGGCCAGGCCTCCGGGCTCGCGGAAGCCATGAAGCTGCTCGACGGCGTCGAGGGCATCGCGCAGGTGCATTTCAAGGCCGAGGACGTCATTCGCCATGAATTGGTGGCGCGCATCGTGGCCGCCTACGAGGGATTGCCGCAAAAGCCGGCAAACGCCAGATCTTGAGACCAATAGCTTCGGCCGCGAGCCCGCGCGATGCGGGTTCCGGCCATAACGCAGACGTTGGAACGAACGTGTCCGTGTTCCCCGCAACCGAGGTTCTCGTCACCGCCGACATCTGGCGGACCGAGCCCGACGCCGAAGCGGTGATCCATCGCGCCATCGAGGCGGCCGCGGAAATCGCCGACGCCGATGTCGCCGATGCCGAACTGGCAATCATGCTGACCGACGATGCCGGCATCCGCACGCTCAACGCCAACTGGCGCAAGATCGACAAGCCGACCAACGTGCTGTCGTTTCCGGCGCTGCAGCCCGAGGGCGACGGCAGCGACGACGATGCCCCGCGCATGCTCGGCGACATCGCGATCGCCTTCGAGACGACGCGGCGGGAAGCCGATGAGGAGCAGAAACCGTTCGACCATCATTTGAGCCATCTTGCGGTGCACGGTTTCCTGCATCTGATCGGCTACGACCACGAGAACGACGCCGATGCCGAAGACATGGAGAATCTCGAGCGCGAGATCCTCAAACGCCTCGGCATTCCCGACCCCTATGCGGATCGGATCGACTGACATGGCGGATTCCGAACCGACCCACGACAATCCGCGCAACGTGAGCAATCTCCCCGCAGTGGTGCATGACGGCGAGGTGCAGCGCCCCGCGGCCGAGGGCTGGCTGGTGCGCGCGATCCGCACGCTGTTCGGCTGGAAGGCCGGCTCGGTGCGCGACGATCTGCAGGTCGTGCTCGACGCCTCGACGCCCGACGACGTCGGCTTTTCGGCGATCGAGCGCACCATGCTGCGCAACATCCTGTCGCTCAACGAGCGGCGGATCGCCGACGTCATGGTGCACCGCGCCGACATCGTCGCGGTCAAGCGCGACATTCCGCTCGGCGAATTGATGAGCCTGTTCGAGAGCGCGGCGCATTCGCGGCTCGTGGTCTACAACGAAACCCTCGACGATCCCGAGGGCATGGTGCACATCCGCGACCTGCTCGCCTTCATGACCGCGCGGGCGCGCGTCACCGACGCCACCAAGACGCGGCGCAAGAAGCCGTTTCCGGCCGGGCTCGATCTGCGCGCGGTCGATCTCGCGCTGCCGCTGGCGGACGCCAACATCATCCGCAAGCTGCTCTATATCCCGCCGTCGATGCGCGCGATCGATCTGTTGGCGCAGATGCAGGCCTCGCGCATCCATCTCGCGCTGGTGGTCGACGAATATGGCGGCACCGACGGGCTGGTCTCGATCGAGGACATCGTCGAGCAGATCGTCGGCGAGATCGACGACGAGCACGATTCCGACGAGCCGCCGTCGATCGTTCGCCAGCCGGACAACTCCTTCATCGCCGACGCCCGCGCCAGCCTCGACGACGTGCGCTCGGTGATCGGCGAGGATTTCGTCACCGGCGATGCCGGCGAGGAGGTCGAGACGCTGGGCGGCTATCTGGTGTCGTTCGTCGGCCGTCTGCCAGTGCGCGGCGAGGTGATTTCGGGACCGGGCAATTTCGAGGTCGAGGTGCTCGACGCCGATCCGCGGCGGGTGAAGCGGCTGCGGATCACCACCCGCAAGGAACGGCCGGCGCCGCGCAAGGAGCGCGAACGGCGCCGCGAGCAGGCGCCCGATGCCGGAACCCCGCAGGCCAATGACAACACCCCGCCGCCGTCCGGCGATGGAGCCGGTCCGCAGTGAGGTTTTCCGACAAACTCCGCGCGGCCGGGCTGGCGGTCATCCTGACCTGGGGATGGAAGCGGGCCTTGATCGCGCTGCTCGCCGGCGCGCTGTCGGCGCTGGCGATGGCGCCGTTCAACGCCTGGCCGGTGCTGTTCCTGAGCTTTTCGGTCGCGGTCTGGCTGATCGACGGCGCCGCGGCCGGACGCTGGCGCGGCGTGCCGGCGGCGGCGCTGTCCGGCTTCTGGTTCGGCCTCGGCTATTTCGTGCCGGGACTGTACTGGATCGGCTACGCCTTCTTCGTCGACGCGCAGACTTTCGCCTGGCTGACGCCGTTCGCGGTGCTCGGCCTGCCGGCCTATCTCGCGCTGTTCACCGCCTTCGGCTTCGGTCTGGCGCGATTGATCTGGCCGCGCGATATCACGCGCGTGCTGGCGCTCGCGGTCAGTCTGACGATTTCGGAATGGCTGCGCGGCCACATGCTGAGCGGCTTTCCGTGGAACGCGTTCGGCTATGCGCTGAGCGAGCCGCTGGCGCTGGCGCAAACCGCATCGCTGATCGGGCTGTGGGGCATGACATTCCTCGCGGTCGCGATCTTCGCGAGCCCGGCGGTGCTGATCGACGGCTTTTCGCGCGGCCGCCGGCCGTGGCTTGCGCCGCTCGCGGGCGTGCTGGTGCTGGCGGCGATGCTCGCCTTCGGCGCAGTCCGCCTGTCGCTCGAGCCGACCAACATGGTCGCCGGCGTCAAGCTGCGCATCATGCAGCCCGATCTGCAGCAGGACGCCAAGTTCAACTACGCCGCCAAGGCGGCGGTGATGCAAAAATATCTCACTTTGTCGGATCGGGCGTCGGGGCCGCAATCGACCGGCGTCAGCGACGCCACCATCCTGATCTGGCCGGAAAGTGCGTTTCCATTCTTCCTGACGCGGGAAGCCGACGCGATGGCGCAGATCGCCGATCTGCTGCCGCGTGGAACCGTGTTGCTGACAGGCTCAGTGCGCGCGCCCGACCTGCCGCCCGGCGTCCGCGTCACCCGCGCCTATAATTCGATCTATGTCATCGACCATGACGGCAGCGTGCTATCGGTCTACGACAAGCTGCATCTGGTGCCGTTCGGCGAGTATCTGCCGTTCCAGCAGTGGATGGAGAAGCTCGGCTTCATGCAGCTCACCAAGGTGGTGGGCGGCTTCATCCCGGGCACGGTGCGCCGACCACTCGACATGCCGAACGCGCCGCGCGCGCTGCCCCTGATCTGCTACGAGGCGATCTTTCCCGGCAATGTCGTCGAACGCGACGACCGCCCGGGCTGGATCATCAACCTCACCAATGACGGCTGGTTCGGCATCTCCACCGGTCCCTACCAGCATCTGCAGCAGGCCCGAATGCGTTCGATCGAGGAAGGGCTGCCGATGGTGCGTGCCGCCAATACGGGCATCTCCGCCGTGATCGATCCCGTGGGCCGGATGGTCGCGCAGCTCGGGCTCGGCATCGAGGGCGTGCTCGACGCCGGCCTGCCGGCGGCCATCGCGCCGACGATCTACGCACGTATCGGGAACACCCCGGCCGCCGCGATTGTGATGGTTGCCCTCGCAATCGTGTTGCGGCGGCGTTTTGCCAGGCGAAAAGCCTGACGGTGCATATCGCCGGTTGTCGCTGAACCCGAAAAAACGTCGAAATTTACCTCAGCGCGATTCCACCTGTTGACAGATTGACCGTGCACTTCGCATTGTACGGGTCCAATCGAAATCACAAGTCCAGTCAGCCCCTTTGCGCAAATTGTCCGCATTTCGTCCCGATCCTCCTCGCAGGATTTGACGGCACCGGCGCCTGAGGCATACTTCCTTTCCAACTTGCCTCATCCCGGGCGCGCAATCCCTTAGGAGGAGAGTTGGGAATGTCCACTAAAGCGCCCAATCCTGTTGACAAATATGTCGGCAGCCGCGTCCGCATGCGGCGTATCATGCTCGGCATGAGCCAGGAGAAGCTGGGCGAGGCGCTGGGCTTGACCTTCCAGCAGGTGCAGAAATACGAGAAGGGGACCAACCGCGTCGGCGCCAGCCGGCTGCAGCAAATCTCCGAAATCCTTCAGGTCCCGGTCTCTTTCCTGTTCGATGGCGGCCCGAGCGGGGTCAGGACCGCCGACGGCTTTTCCGAGGGCGCCTCGCCGGCCTATGTCTCCGATTTCCTGGCAACCGCCGAAGGTCTGGCGCTGACGCGCGCCTTCACCCGCATCAACGACGCCAAACTCCGCCGCAGCATCGTCGAACTGGTGGAGCAGATCGCCGCGCGCGAGGCATCCGAGCAGGCCTCGTCTTGACCATATCCGTTTGAGGGATCGTCAAATCTGGAATATGTCATTCCGGCGCAGGGAAGCGCGCGCGTGATGACAATTCCAGGCGGCGACAACAGCCATGTCCAGTAATCCGTTTGACGCCGCAGCGATGCTTCAGGGCATCCGCCGCTGGGTCGAGATCGAGTCGCCGACCGAGCGGCCCGATCAGGTCAACCAACTGGTTGATATCGTTGCAGAAGGCTATCGCGTCCTGCCGGCGACCCTGGAGCGGGTCGCGGGGCGCGACGGCTGCGGCGATCATCTGGTGGCGCGCTCGTCCTGGGGCCAGGATTCGCCCGGCGTGCTGGTACTGAGCCATCTCGACACCGTGCACCCGATGGGCTTCATCGAGCGGCTGCCGTTCAGGGTCGACGGCGACAGCGCGTTCGGCCCCGGCATCTACGACATGAAGGGCGGCGCCTTTCTCGCCTACCACGCCTTCCGGCAGATTTGCGCCGATGACGCGCGGCCGCCGCTCGGCATCACCCAGCTCTATGTCTCCGACGAGGAGATCGGCAGCCCGACCTCGCGGGCGCTGATCGAGGCCGAAGGGCGCAAGGCCAAGTACGTGCTGGTGACGGAGCCGGCGCGCGACGGCGGCAAGATCGTGACCGGGCGCAAGGGCGTGGCGCGCTTCGATGTTTTCATCAAGGGTGTCCCGGCCCATGCCGGCACGCGCCCCGAGGACGGCCGCAGCGCGATCCGGGAACTCGGCCATGTGATCCAGACCCTGGGGTCGATGAACGACCTCGAGCGCGGCATCAGCGTCAATGTCGGCGTCGTCCGCGGCGGCACCAAGCCCAACGTGATCGCGGAGGAGGCCTACGCGGAAGTCGACCTGCGCGTGCCAACCATCGCCGACGCCGACGAGCTGGTGCCGAAGATTCTCGGGATCACGTCGCGCACCGAGGGCGTAAGCGTCAAGGTCACGGGCGAGTTGAACCGTCCGCCCTATGAGAAGAGCAACGCCGGCGCCGCGCTGTTCGAGCACGCCAGAGGAGTGGCCGCCGAGCTCGGCTTCGAGCTGCACGACGTCTTCACCGGCGGCGGCTCCGACGGCAATTTCACCGCGCCGCACACCGCAACGCTCGATGGCCTCGGCGTCGACGGCAAGGGCGCGCATACCCATTACGAGCAGCTCTACATCTCCTCGCTCGAGCCGCGGGCGCGGCTGCTGTACCGCCTCTATCAGACGCTGCGATGATTGCCGCACCACGCGACGCCAGCGATCGCGATCCTCCCGATGACGACGCGCTGGCGCATTCGCGCGGGTCGTTCTTCGGGCGGCGCAAGGGCCACAGACTGCGCGCCCACCAGGCCGACCTGATCAACAATCTGCTGCCGCATCTGGCCGTCGATATCTCGACGCCCGCGCCCGAGAAACTCACTGACTTGTTCGATGACGGCATCGAACATGTCAGGCTCGAGATCGGCTTCGGCGGCGGCGAGCATCTGATCGCGGAAGCGCAGGCACATCCGGACACCGGCTTCATCGGCTGCGAGCCGTACGTCAACGGCATGGCCAAGATCCTGACCCAGATCGAGGCGCACAATGTCGGCAACGTCAGACTGTTCGCCGGCGATGCCGCCGAGCTGCTGGCCTGGGCGCCGCCGCGCGCGCTCGCGCGCATCGACCTGATCCATCCCGACCCCTGGCCGAAGCGGCGGCACTGGAAGCGGCGCTTCGTTCAGGATGCGACGGTGGCCGCGATGGCGCGGATTCTCGAGCGGGGTGGCGAATTCCGCTTCGTCAGCGATATCGATGACTACTGCGCCTGGACGCTCGCGCATCTGATGCGTTCGCCCGACTTCGCCTGGCTCGCCGAGCGCGCCACCGACTGGCTGCAACCGTGGCCCGACTACACCATGACGCGCTACGGCGCCAAGGCCGAGCGCGAAGGGCGCAAGGCGGCGTATTTGCGGTTCAGACGGCACTAAACGGATCATCGTCGCGGACGGAACCATCGCCTCGTCATTGCGAGCCAACGGGTCGCGCGAACGCGCGCCCGATGACAGGCTCCGCGAAGCAATCCATCGTTCCGCATGCGCTGAAGCATGGATTGCTTCGCTTCGCTCGCAAAGATGGGGTGGACGGCCCCCAACGGCATCAGTGTGCCAGACTGGTGATGTTGATTCGACCAGACAAGGGGACCGTCCATGACGAAGATTAGCACGATTGGTTTGGACTTGGCGAAGAACGTGTTTCAAGTTCACGGGGTTGATGCGGCGGGAGCTGTGGTGCTGAGGCGGCAACTTCGGCGGGCCGCCGTGGAGAAGTTTTTTGCGCAGTTGCCGCCGTGCCTGGTGGGCATGGAGGCCTGTGGCAGCGCGCATCATTGGGCACGGGTGATCGGGAAGTACGGCCACGAAGTCAAGCTGATGCCGCCGGCCTATGTGAAGCCTTATGTGAAGCGCAACAAGAACGATGGCCGGGACGCGGAGGCGATCTGCGAGGCGGTGAGCCGGCCGACGATGCGCTTTGTGGCGGTGAAGAGCGTCGCGCAGCAGGCGGCGCTGGCGGTTCACGGCACCCGCGCGCTGCTGGTTCGGCAGCGGACGATGGCCGCGAACGCGCTGCGGGCGGCGCTGAGCG
>NZ_CAADFC020000001.1 GCF_900696085.1 Bradyrhizobium ivorense | reverse complement strand
CCACCGCACAGCCAGCGATACGCATCATGGCTTTCGCACAGCCGTGCCAGCGCCCGGGCACTGCCGACACCCTGGCTCGTGGCAAACAACCACAACGCCAGTTGCAGGCGTGGGCTGACCGGCGCTTGACCCGGACCATGGGCACGCGCCCGAACGGTCCCTTCAAGCGCGCTCAGATCGAGCCTCTCGACATAGGCCCAGATCACGCGTGCCGGATGCTCAGCCGGCAGCAACGCCTCAAGATCGACCGCCCGCAGCTCAACTTGATCGCGGACAGGCTCGCGAAGCCGGGCGCTTCCCGGCCAGTCCCGCGCAACCGCCTCTGCTTCAGGTAGATCACCAAACAGTGTTTCGCGTGACATCCGTGCCTCCATCGACCTTGAAAGCAGGGAATCATCCGACTCACGCTTACGCAAACAGAAACCCGCCAAATCACATAGATTCACAGCCTCTGAGGTGCGAGCCTTGCGGCGCGCTTGCGCCGCTGGGCGAGCCTCGAAGGATGAATCGGCCACAGTCGGCCGTGCATCCTTCGAGGCTCGCCGAAGAGGCTCGCACCTCAGGATGACGGGTCAGAGAGTGCGAGGATGACGGCCGAATGGCTTCGCTTGCTGCCATCATGCCTAACGTGATAGGCCGCAGCCTCTCGCCGGGCATGATCGGGAACGGCGGGCCGGGGTTTCGATCATGGTCAATCCGCAAGCATCGGGTGGAATGGCGGTTGATGAAACCTCACCCGCTCCGATGCCGCAAAACAGGGCAGGTCTATGGCTGACGCAAAATACGACGTTCTCGGAATCGGCAACGCGATCTTCGACGTGCTGGTGCAGACCGACGAAGGATTCCTCGCCCGTCACGGCATGACCAAGGGCTCGATGCAGCTGATCGACGAGGCCCGTGCCACCGCGATCTACAGCGACATGGGCACGGCGACCGAGATGTCGGGCGGCTCCGCCGCCAACACCATCTTCGGTGTCGGCAATTTCGGCGCCCGCGCGGCCTATGTCGGCAAGGTCAAGGACGACCAGATCGGCCGGCTCTATGTCCACGATATCCGCGCCGCCGGCGTCACCTTCGACACCAAGCCGAATGCGACCGGGCCGGCCACCGGCTGCTCCTACATTCTGGTGACGCCGGACGGCGAGCGCACCATGAACACCTATCTCGGCGCCGCGCAGGATCTGACGCCCGACGACATCGATCCGGCTCAGATCGAAGCCGCCAGCATCATCTATCTCGAAGGCTATCTCTGGGATCCGAAGAACGCCAAGGACGCCTTCGTGAAGGCGGCGACCATCGCGCATGGCGCCGGCCGCCAGGTCGCGCTGACGCTGTCGGATTCATTCTGCGTCGACCGCTACCGCGACGAATTCCTCGAACTGATGCGCAAGGGCATCGTCGACCTGGTGTTCTCCAACGAGTCCGAGCTGCACTCGCTGTACCAGACCGCGGACTTCGACACCGCGCTGAAGCAGTTCGGCGTTGATACAAAACTCGGCGTCGTCACCCGCAGCGAGAAGGGCTGCGTCGTGGTGTCGAAGGAGGGCGTGGTCGCAGCGCCGGCCTATCCGATCGACAGGCTGGTCGACACCACCGGCGCCGGCGATCTGTTCGCCGCCGGCTTCCTGGTCGGCCTGGTCCGCAATGTCGGCTATGAGAACGCCGGCCGCCTCGGCGCGCTGGCTGCCGCCGAAGTGATCCAGCACATCGGCGCCCGCCCGCTGGTGTCGCTGAAGGAGCTGGCGAAGCAGAAGGGGCTGTTGGTGTAGGTTTTCCTTCGCCTCTCCCCGCCTGCGGGGAGAGGCCGGATCGCATCGCCAGATGCGTTCCGGGTGAGGGGGAGTCTCCGCGAGTCCAGCCATCGCCGTTTACGCGGAAAGAGCCCCTCACCCCGACCCTCTCCCCGTGAAGGACGGGGAGAGGGAGAAGAAAGAATCACGCCGTCTTCGCCGCCTTTAGCCCGAGCCGCTGCTCCACCGCGTCGCGCATCACGAATTTCTGGATCTTCCCGGTGACCGTCATCGGGAATTCCTCGACGAACTCGACATAGCGCGGGATCTTGTTGTGGGCGATCTGGCCCTGGCAGAACGCGCGCACCTCGTCTTCGGTCAGCGTCTCGCCGGCGCGGACGCGCACCCAGGCGCACAGCTCCTCGCCGTAGCGGCTGTCGGCGACGCCGAAGATCTGCACGTCCTGAATTTTGGGATGGCGGTAGAGGAATTCCTCGATCTCGCGCGGATACAAATTCTCGCCGCCTCTGATGACCATGTCCTTGATGCGGCCGACGATGTTGCAATAGCCCTCGTCGTCGATCACGGCGAGATCGCCGGTGTGCATCCAGCCATTGGCATCGAGCACATCAGAGGTCTTCTCCTTCTCGTCCCAGTAGCCAAGCATCACGCTGTAGCCGCGGGTGCAGAGCTCGCCGCGTTCGCCGCGCGGCACCACCTTGCCGTCGAGATCGACCACCTTGACCTCGACATGCGGATGGATTCGGCCGACGGTGGAGACGCGGCGCTCCAGGGGGTCGTCGGTCGCGCTCTGAAAGCTCACCGGGCTGGTCTCGGTCATGCCGTAGGCGATCGTCACCTCGCGCATGTTCATCTCGGTGTTGACGCGCTTCATCACCTCGATCGGGCAGGGCGCGCCGGCCATGATGCCGGTGCGCAGCGACGACAGGTCGAAGCGCGCGAAGTCCGGATGATCGAGCTCGGCGATGAACATGGTCGGCACGCCGTACAGCGTGGTGCATTTCTCCTGCGCCACCGTGGTCAGCGTCGCCAGCGGATCAAAACCCTCGCCGGGATAGACCATGGTGGTGCCGAGCGTGACCGAGGCGAGGTTGCCCATCACCATGCCGAAGCAGTGATAGAGCGGCACCGGGATGCAGATGCGGTCCTGCTCCGTCAGCCGCATCGCGCGGCCGGTGAAGTAGCCGTTGTTGAGGATGTTGTGATGGGTCAGCGTCACGCCCTTGGGCGAGCCGGTGGTGCCGCTGGTGAACTGGATGTTGACGGGATCGTCGAATTGCAAGCTTTCGCCGAGTGCAAGAAGCTGCTCGCGATGCCGCGGCCCGCCCATCTGCGCCACCTGCTCGAACGGAATGGTGCCCGGCGCCGCCGGCCCGCCGATCTGGATCACCGCGCGCAGTTGCGGCAGCCGGGCCGAGCGCAACTGGCCGGGTTCGGCGCGCGCCAGCTCGGGCAGCAGCGTGTTGATCATGTCCATATAGGCCGAGGACTTGAACGCGGTCGCGGTGACTATCGCGGCGCAGCCGACCTTGCCGAGCGCGAATTCGAGCTCGCTCAGGCGATAGGCCGGATTGATGGTGACGAGGATCAGCCCGGCCTTGGCGGCGGCGAATTGCGTCAGCGTCCATTCCGGGCGGTTCAGCGACCAGATCCCGATCCGCTTGCCGCGTTGCAGGCCGAGCGCCAGAAAGCCCGCCGCCAATGCCTCGACGCGTTCGGCGAACTCGTTCCAGGTCCAGCGCACATTGTGGCTCGGCGACACCAGCGCCTCGCGATCGCCCCAGCGCACCCGCGCGCGATCGAGGCTGCGGCCGATGGTTTCGCCGAGCAGCGGCGTATCGGAAATGCCGCAAACATAGCTGTCCGCCTTGGGTGCCAAGATCGTTCCTCCTCGTGGTCGGGTGCCGCGCTTGATGCGCGATCTTGGTTGTTTGGGTCGGGCCACTTCACCTCTCCCCGCCCTTTTGCGGGGAGAGGTCGGATCGCATCGCATGATGCGATCCGGGTGAGGGGCGAGGCACACCGCCAACAATCGGCAAGCTGCTCGCCGGATGGAGGCCCCTCACCCCAGCCCTCTAAGAGCGAGCTTCGCTCGTCTCGACCCCGTGAAGAACGGGGAGAGGAGCGCAGTTCCGTCGTGGCGGCTACGCCGCCTTCTGCCCGCTGCCGGCGAGCCCGCCATAGATGCCGCGCTCGAAGCCCGCGAAGGCTTCCAGGCTGTGCTTGTCGGCGAACGGCAGCAGTTGCGTCAGGACCACGCCGCAGACATCGCGCGACGGATCGATCCAGTAGTAGGTGTTGGCGAGCCCGGCCCAGGCGAGGCTGCCGGGGCTGCGGCCTTCCGGCGTTTTGGCGGTGTTGATCAGGAAGCTCAGCCCCCATTTCTTCACCTGGTCCGGATAGAGGTCGACGTCGTTGGTGTAGGGCGGCGCCGCAGTCGTCATCTTGGTGACGCTGAGATCGCCCATCTGGTTCTGGCCCATCGCCGCGACGGTCTCCGGCTTCAGCAGCTGGTTGCCGTTGCCTTTGCCCTTGTTGAGGATCATCTGGCAGAACTTGATGTAGTCGGCCGCGGTCGAATACAGCCCGCCGCCGCCCATGTGGAATTCAGGATTCTGCTCGAGCTCGAACGGGATCGCCGCCAGCGTACCGTCCTCGCCGCGCGCATGCATGCCGACCAGCCGCTTGCGCATGTCGTCCGAGATCTTGAAGCCGGTCTCGCCCATGCCGAGCGGCGCGAACATGTTGTCGCGCAGATAGGCATCGAGCTTCTTGCCGGATGCGGCCTCCACGGCCTTGCCGACGAAGTCGATATTGATGCCGTATTCCCAGCGCGTGCCGGGATCGCTCGCAAGCGGGGTCTTCAGCGCGGCGTTGAGGCAGGAGATGATCCCGGGCGTGCCGGTCTTCTCCATGTACTTGCCCATGTCGGCGTTCCACAGATCGTAGCAGAAGCCGGCGGTGTGGGTCATCAGCTGGCGCAGCGTGATCGGCCCCTTCGCCGGCCGCAGCTTTGGTTCGCCCTTGGCGTCGAAACCGTCCAGCACCTGCGGCGCGGCGAGCTCGGGCAGCAGCTTGCCGATCGGCTCGTCGAGCGACAGTTTTCCCTGTTCGACGAGCTGCATCGCGCCCGCGCAGGTCACCGCCTTGGTCATCGAGGCGATCCAGAACACGCTGTCCTGGGTCATCGCATCGCTCTTGGAGAGGTCGCGTTTGCCGAACGCGCCCTGATAGATCACCTCGTTGCCGGTCGCCGCGATGGCGACGACGCCGGGAATCTCCTTTGCCTCGCTCTTCTGACGCAGCACCTGATCGATCTGAGCCTTGCTTTGCATTGGGGGTCTCCTCCGGTGGGACATTGTTCTGGAGTGGCGGGATCATCGTCCCGCTTTCCGGGTCCCGCAAGGCGGACGCGGGGCCCGATTGTGTCGCGATCGCGTGATGGCGAGGCCCTTACGCCGACCTTGCGCCGCCCCCGCGCGCACCAGACGTAAACCACGCGTGGAGATTTTGCGGTGGACGTCGCGGCAAGCCGCGTGACCCCCGCCGATGCCCACGGTAACGTGATGGAGAAATCGATTTTGGTGCCTGATTTTTTATATTAACGCATTCAGATCGCTGCACAAAAGGTGCGGCGAGGTTCAAATGATTTGACGAAAACGATCGTCATATTCGGGGTTGCGGGGACGCAGCAATGATTTCGACCTGGAGTGAATGGAAGCGCTATCCGCGGCCTGGCCGCGGCGAGAATATCGAGGCGCCGATCAGCCCTGGCCTTTATGAGGTTCGCTACGCCGGTACCGGTGCGCTGCACTCGTTCGAGGCGGTCGAAAATGTGGCGCAGGCGCTCGCGCTGCTGCAGACCGGCGCGAAATCCTGGTTCAGCCGCCGCGACCCGGCCGCGCAGGCCGATCTCGAATACCGCACCTGCGCAACCTCGACCAAGGCGGACGCCAAGGCCGCGGCCGAACGCATGATCGGCCGCCGCGAGACCTATATGAGCGGCGGCGCGGTGTGAGCCGCATCGCGCTGGAATGACGAGCGGATAGAGCCGCATTTGCGTGCCAGCAGGCGCGCGCCGCGGGCAATGCATCTGTCCGCGTTTCGGCCTATATAGGCCGCAATACCCCCTCCAAAAAAATCGAGGAGCAACGCCATGACCCCGCCCGTCGCCGCACGCGCCACGCAATCCGCATCTTCCCTGAAGCTGAAGGACCCGTCGCTGCTGCGCGACCGCTGCTTCATCGACGGCGCCTGGGTCGGAACCCCGTCGCGGCCGGTGACCAATCCGGTCAACGGCGTGGAACTGGCAAAGGTGCCGGTCATGAGCACCGCGGAGACGACGCAGGCGGTAGAAGCCGCCGAGCGCGCGTTCCCGGCCTGGGCCAAGCTGACCGCCAAGCAGCGCTCCAATATCCTGCGCAAATGGTTCGAGCTGATCGCCGCCAATCGCGAGGACCTCGCGCTGATCCTGACCTCCGAGCAGGGCAAGCCGCTCACTGAAGCGCTCGGCGAGATCGATATCGGCGGCGCCTATGTCGAGTTCTTTGCCGAGGAGGCGCGCCGCGTCTATGGCGAGACCATTCCGACGCAGCGCGCCGATGCGCGGCTGCTCGCGATCCGGCAGCCGATCGGCGTCTGCGGCGCGATCACGCCGTGGAATTTCCCGTGCTCGATGATCACCCGAAAGGTCTCGCCGGCGCTGGCGGCCGGCTGCACCGTGGTGCTGAAGCCGGCCAACGAAACCCCGCTGACGGCGCTGGCGCTGGTCGCGCTGGCGGAAAAGGCCGGCGTGCCGAAGGGCGTGTTCAACATCCTCACCGGCAATTCGTCGGCGATCGGCAAGGTGTTGTGCGAGCATCCCGCGGTGCGCTTCGTCGGCTTCACCGGCTCCACCGAGGTCGGCAAGATCCTCTACGAGCAGGCCGCGGTCGGCGTGAAGAAGCTCGGCCTCGAGCTCGGCGGCAACGCGCCGTTCGTGGTGTTCGACGACGCCGATATCGACGCCGCGGTCGAGGGCGCCATCGTCTCGAAATATCGCAACATGGGCCAGACCTGCGTCTGCGCCAACCGCCTCTACGCCCAGGACAAGATCTACGACGAATTCGTCGAAAAGCTGTCGAAGAAGGTCGCCGCGATGAAGGTCGGCGACGGCACGGAGCAGGGCGTGACCCAGGGCCCGCTGATCAACATGGATGCCGTGCTCAAGGTCGAGAAGCACATCGAGAATGCCGTCAAGGGCGGCGCCAAGATCATCACCGGCGGCAAGCGCCACGCGCTCGGCGGCTCGTTCTTCGAGCCGACCGTGCTGGCCAATGTGAAGCCGGACGCGCTGGTCGCGCATGAGGAGACGTTCGGGCCCTTGGCGCCGGTGTTCCGCTTCAAGGACGAGGCCGAGGTGGTCGCGATGTGCAACAACTCGCCGTTCGGCCTCGCCTCCTACTTCTACTCGCGCGATATCGGCCGGGTCTGGCGCGTCGCCGAAGCGCTGGAATCCGGCATGGTCGGCGTCAACACCGGCCTGATCACCACCGAGGTGGCGCCGTTCGGCGGCGTCAAGGAAAGCGGCCTCGGCCGCGAAGGCTCGCGCCACGGCATGGATGAATATGTCGAGATCAAATACGTGATGATGGCCGGCGTGTGAGCGCTGATCCTTTGAAGCCCGGATGGAGCGCAGCGCAATCCGGATGCAGTCTGTCCGCGGAAACAGGCCCCGGATTTCGCTGCGCTGCATCCGGGCTACGCAGCTTCCGCGAGGCCGGTTCTGATTGTGTCAGAGCCGGGGGTCTTGCTTCTCACACGCCCTTGTCGTTCGGGTTGGCGACCGCGTCCTTGAGCGGCGCGGTCATCGGGAAATTCAGGTTCACGTTCTTCGGCGGTATCGGCCGCGTGAACCACTTTGCGTAGAGCTCCTGGAATTCGTTGTTTGTCATCATCGCGACCAGCGTCTTGTCGACCAGCGCCTTGAACTCGGCATCGCCCTTGCGGATGATCAGCCCGTAGGGCTCGGTGCGCAGGCTGTCGTCGATGATGCGCCAGTCGGCCGGATTGGCGCTGTTCGCGATCAGGCTGGCGAGCAGGATGTCGTCCATCACGAAGGCGTCGCTCCGTCCGGTGGTCAGCGCCAGGAACGAGGCGCCGTGATCCGGGGTCAGCATGTTCTTGGTCTGAAAATTCTTCTCCTGGGCGCGCGCCGTCAGCAGGGCGATCGAGGTCGAGCCCGAAGTCAGCGACACCGCCCGGCCGTTCATGTCCTGAAACGTCTTGATCGGCCCATCCTTGCGCACCGCGGCGCGGATGCTCGAGACGAAGATCGTGTTGCTGAACGCCACCACCTTCTGCCGCTCCAGCGTGTTGGTGGCGGGGCCGCAGACGATGTCGATCGTGCCGTTCTCGATCAGCGGGATCTGGGTCGAGAGCTGGATCGGCTGCAATTTGGTCTGCAGCGACGGCAGCTTGAGCTCGCGCTTCACCGCATCGACGATCCGGCCGCAAAGGTCCATCGCGAAGCCGACCGGCTTCTGGTTGTCGTCGAGATAGGAGAACGGCACCGAGACGTCGCGGTGCCCGAGCCGGATCTCGCCGCTATCCCTGATCTTGGCCAGGGTGCCGCCGGGCGACTGGGCGTAGGCCGGCGCGGACATCGTGGCTGCGAAGAATGCCAAGTAAATCAATCGTTTGGCGGCTTGCCTCATCGCGCGCTCCATGATGCCGGCGGAGTTGGATACGAAGACGTGAGATTGTATACACAGCATTGCATAATCGGCAAATAAATTTTATACAATCGTAGCATACTCGGATATCTTCGCCGGTGTCACGCAGCGAGAGGGGAGCCGGATGGGACCTGGAACCGCCGCCAGCAATCGAGCAGCCGGAACTCACGGTTCCGCACCGGACGCCGTGCGCGAGGCTCTGCGGGCTGCAATCAGCTCGGGTGAGCTCGCGCCCGGTATCCAGTTACGGCAGGACGAGCTCGCCGAGCGGTTCGGGACCAGCCGTATCCCGGTGCGCGAGGCGCTGCGGCAACTCGAGGCCGAAGGTTTTGTCACGATCCTGCCCAATCGCGGCGCGGTCGTTTCCGATCTCTCGATCGACGAGGTGATCGAGCTGCTCGAGATCCGCATCGCGCTCGAATGCCATGCGCTGCGGCTGGCGATCCCCGCGATGGGCGAGATCGATCTCGACGAAGCCAGCAAAATCCTCCGCGCCTATGACGCGGAGCCCGATCCGGCGAAATGGGGCGCCTTCAACTGGACGTTCCACGCCACGCTCTACGCGCCGTGCAATCGTCCGCGCCTGCTCGCGATGATCGAGGCGAACTACGGCCATGTCAGCCGCTTCACGCGGGCGCTGGTCTCGCAGGCGACCGGCAAGGAGCGTCCGCAACGCGAGCATTACCGGCTGCTCGAACTGTGCCGCGAGGGCGAGGTGAAGAAGGCAGTCCGGCTGCTGCGCCAGCACATCGAGGAGACGCAGAAGACGCTGCGCTCGGCGCAGCGTCAGGCGGAGCGCGAGCCGGGCCCGCCAGGCGTCGCCTGATCGCTGCTCGCGAGAATCGAATCAATGCAGGCCGCAGGAGACCACGTGTGAAGACCAATGACGTCGAAATCCTGGTGATCGGTGCCGGCATCGTCGGCATCGCCACGGCCTATTACCTTGCTATCAAGCACAAGCGGTCGCGCCTCTTGATCGTCGACGAGGGTCAGCCGATGGCGCTGACCTCGGCGCAGTCGGGCGAGAACTACCGCAACTGGTGGCCGCATCCGACCATGGCCGACTTCACCAACCACTCCACCGATTTGATGGAGGAGATCGCGCGCCGCAGCGACAACCGCATCCACATGACGCGGCGCGGCTATCTGCTCGTCACCCGCGACGAGAGGCCGGAGGAATTGCTGCAGCAATTGCATGCCGGCTACGGCGCGGCGGCCGACAAGCTGATCCGGCTGCACGAAGGATCGAGCCGCGGCTATGTGCCGCCGCATTCCGCGGATTGGCAGACCGCGCCCGATGGTGTCGACGTTCTGCAGGGCCGCGACCTGATCCAGCAGCACTATCCCTACTTCCACCGCGACGTCGCCACCGCGCTGCACATCCGCCGCGCGGGCGACATCAGCGGCCAGCAGCTTGGCCAATACATGCTGGAGACGATGCGGCCGCTTGGTGCGCAGTTCCAGCAGGCCAAGGTCGTCGGCATTTCGAAGGCCGATTGCTTCAATGTGGACGTGCTGGCCGATGGCACGCGGCAAAACATCACGGCCGACATCATCGTCAATGCCGCCGGGCCGTTCGCCGCGCAGGTCGCGGCGCTGCACGGCGAGGTGCTTCCGATCGTCAACAATCTGCAGCAGAAGATCGCGTTTGCCGATCGCAACCGCGCCGTCGATCGCAAAATGCCGTTCGCGATCGATCTCGACGGCCAGACGCTGGCCTGGACCGACGACGAGCGCGAGGCACTGGCGGCGGCGCCCGAGTTCGTGCGCCTGCTAGAGCCGATGCCGGGCAGCATCCATTGCCGCCCCGACGGCGGCGACCACGGCGAGTGGATCAAGCTCGGCTGGGCCTTCAACACGGAGACGACGACCGAATCGGTGCGCGAGCCCGAGCTCAATCCGTATTTCCCCGAAGTCGTGCTGCGCGCGGCGAGCCGGCTGCAGCCGGCCCTGGCGCACTATCTCGGCGCGCTGCCGCGCGACCGCGTGCACTACGGCGGCTACTATCCGATGACCAGGGAAAACTGGCCGTTGATCGGCGCGGCCAGGACGCCGGGCGTGTTCCTCGCCGCCGCGCTGTCCGGCTACGGCACGATGGGCGCCTGCGCCGCCGGCGATCTCTGCGCCCGCGCCGTGGTCGGCACGGAAGCGCCGGCCTTCGCCCGCAGCCTGTCGCTGGCGCGCTATCAGGACCAGGCGTTGATGGACGAACTGGAAGCGACCGCAAGCCGCGGGTTGCTGTAATCTGCGTAGCTCGGATGCAGCCGGGCTACGGTCTTCTCCTTCCCCCTGCAAGGGGGAAGGTCGGGATGGGGGTCAGCCACGAGCGACGCTCTCTCCGGAGAGAGCAGATCCCCACCCGCTTTGCTCTGGCGAGCAAAGCGACCTCCCCTTTTCAAGGGGAGGTTGGCGCACGTCGCCTGGATGAAGCGCAGCGAAATCCGGGGACCGCCGCCGCCGCGCGCAAGAACCCCGGATATCGCTTCGCTCATCCGGGCTGCGCAGCTGGAGGCGCACTGTTTCGGAATAATAAAAGAATACCCTGACTTGCCCGACGCGTCAAGCGGCTGTGTCGACCGCCGGCCGCCGCCGGCTACTTTGCATGGGGTTGTTTTTCGGCATTTTGGTCGTGCGCCCCCGCGACGGCTCTTTCGGGGGGGAGCAGAGCAGTTCCGCGGCCCACCCACCGTATGATCGCTATCGCCGCAGCACCGCGATCGTGCGGTTGGCGAAGGCGAGGCGCTCGGCCATCACGGACACGAAATAGGTCAGCAGCTTCTGGCCGAGCTGGGGATCTTCGGTCTTGATCGCGTCGAACTGGTGGGCGTTCAGCACATAGAGCACGCTCGCCACCTCGGCCTGGATGGTGGCGCTGCGCGGGCTGCGCGAGACCAGGCCCATCTCGCCGATCGTGGTGTAGCGGCCGAGGCTGCGCACCCGCGTGGTGCGTCCGTCATCGGCCGGCACCATGACGCCGACGCGGCCGTCGAGGATGAAGTGCATGGAATCCGCAGGGTCGCCGGCGCGCACAATGACCTCGTCGGTCGCGACCTCGATGCGCTGGCAACGGCGGATCAGTTCGTCGGCGCTGTGCTCGCTTTCGAGGATCCGCGTGAACCAGCTGCGCAGGTCGGCCTGCTCCTGTGCCAGATCCTGGTGCTGCGAAATGATCCCGTTCTCGCACCACTCCAGCGCATGATCCAGTTCATCGATCACCGTGACACCTGCCGTGATGAAGTCGCTGGAGCGCAGCGCCTTCTCGGCGGTCGCCGACAGATGCACCAGCACCAGCTCGACGCCGACCTCCTGCGCGCTGCGCTTGATCTGGGCAAAACTGTAGGCCGCCGATGAATCGACGCCGGTGACGAGCTTGAAGTCGAACAGCAAATAGCGGCACTCGGGATTTTGCTGCAGCAACTCCTTGACGTGCTGGTAGAGCCGGTTGGCCGAGCCGAAGAACAGGTAGCTCTGCAGGGTCATGCCGCGGATCTTGCCGCCGTGCGCCAGCAGCGTGTCCTGGTCGTCGCGCGAGCGATCGAGCGAGCTGCGATATTCGGAGCCGTCGAAGCTGAACTTGATCGCCTCGATCCGCGACGCCGAGAGCGCGAAGGTCGCGCAGCCGATGATCACGCCGATCAGGATGCCGGGGACGAAGCCCCAGATCACGATGATGACGATGATCGCGAGCAGCGACAGATATTCCGTCACCGACAGCCGCCGGCGTGACTCGATGATCCATTTGTGCAGCTGGTCGGCGCCGAGATAGAGCAGCAGGCCGCCGAGCACGAATTTCGGG
The DNA here is from genome assembly GCF_900696085.1 of Bradyrhizobium ivorense. Lineage (GTDB taxonomy): Bacteria > Pseudomonadota > Alphaproteobacteria > Rhizobiales > Xanthobacteraceae > Bradyrhizobium > Bradyrhizobium ivorense. Next base: position 21,544 of record NZ_CAADFC020000001.1, on the reverse strand, counting down.
ATGAAGCCGAGCAGCTGCGGCGCGATCGCCAGCATCAGCAGCGCGGCGGCGGCGGCGGTCAGGCCCGACAGGCGGCCGCGCCCGCCGGTCGAGAAATTGAGCACGGTGCGGCTGATCGAGATGCAGCCGGCATAGGCGGCCATCGCGCCGGCCAGGATATTGGCCAGGCCGGTGACGTTGAGCTCGCGCTCCAGGTCGGCTTCGCGGTGCACCGCGACTTCGACGCCAGTGGTGTTGAACAGCGTGCTAGCGGCGGTGACGAACACCACGGCGACGAGGTGGCCGAGCAAATCCGGAACCACGAACCAGGGAAAGCGCGCGAGCTCGTCGGCGTGCCAGGGCAGCGTCAGGGTCGCTGACGGCGGCGGCTCGAAGGTCCAGCCCAGCATCCGGGTTTCCTCGGCCGTGAGGCCGGTGATCCAGAACGTCAGATGCGCGACGATCACCCCGCCGATCAGGATGATCGGCAGGCCGAACGGGGTTCGCGAGCGGTGCCAGGTCAGGTACAGCACCAGCGCCATGGCGCCGGCCGCGCCCAGCTCGGAGAGGGTGATGAAATTCGCGAAGGAGGGCAGCGTTTCGAGCCGCAGCGGATACCCGGTGATGACCCGGATCGCACCCAGCACGATCAGAAGGCCGGTAGCGCCGAGGAACCCGCCGACCACGGGATAGGGCACGTAACGGATCGCGCGGCCCATCCGCGTCAGCCCGAGGCCGCACATCACGAAGCCGGTGACCATCGTCGACAGGCCGAGCGTGATCAATACCGGCGCGAGCAGCGGCGCCGATGGGTCGACCGCGATCATGCGCTCGACCAGCGAGGCCGCCAGGATGCCCATCACGGCGGCCGTCGAGCTGTCGGGGCCGGCAATCGCAAACGGCATCGAGCTGCCGAGCGCGATGACACCCGCGAGCAGCGCCGAGCTGATGAACGTCGCCGCCACGCCGTAGGACAGATAGGGCGTCAGCGGGCCGGCGAAGACCAGCAGCGCGTAGGACAGGCCGAACGTGATGCTGAGGACGCTCGCCGCGCTTCCGCCGAGCACATCATTGATGGCCCGCCGCGTCCGCGAGCCGAAATAAAGCGACCGACTGATCACGAAATCAGTGCCCTGAAAATTCTGTTGCCAGTCGTAAACGACCGCGGCACTGCACGACAACAGGAATCTTGCGGCAAGAATCTTGAGAGCGGCCTCAGCCGTGCCCGTCCTCATTGCCGAACGCGCCGTGACGGCCGGCGCCCGACGCAAACCGCGTCGCGCCCGACAGCGTCTCACCCGAGGCGATCACCTCGAGGCCGCCGCGCATCTCGTTCCGGATCGCGTCCTCCTCCTCGAGGTCCCATTGCCGCAGCGCGGAAAGGCGGTCGGCGCGCATGCAGTTTTGCGGGAAGCGCGCGATGTCCTTGGCCAGCGCGATGGCGTGGGTGCGCGCCTCGCCCTTCGGCACCAGGCGGTTGGCAAGCCCCATGCGATGGGCTTCGGGGCCTGTGACCGGACGCCCGGTCAGGATCAGGTCGATGGCCTGCGAATGGCCGATCAGCCGCGGCAGCCGGATGGTGCCCAGGTCGATCAGCGGCACGCCAAAGCGGCGGCAGAACACGCCGAAGGTCGCATCCTCGGCGACCACGCGCATGTCGGCCCACAGCGCAAGCTCCATGCCGCCGGCGACCGCAAAACCCTCGATTGCGGCGATCACGGGTTTTGTCAGCCGCAGCCGGCTCGGCCCCATCGGCGCGATGGTGTTGTGGCCGCCGAGCTCGCGCTTCTTGTTGGGATCGCCGGCCGCCACCGCCTTCAGATCGGCGCCGGCGCAGAAATAGCCGCCGGTGCCGGTGAACACCGCGACCGATGCGCTGTCGTCGGCATCGAAGGCGAGAAACGCATCATACAGTTTGCGCGCGGTCGCGCCATCGACGGCGTTGCGGCAATGCGGACGGTTGATGGAGACGATGGTGATCGGGCCATCGCGCTCGACGAGCACGGCATCGGCTTCGGACGCTGCGGCTTCAGACATGGGGCGCTCCCTGGGCTTTTGTTCTGCCCGGAGAGTGGCACTACTGACGATGCGCAGGCAATCCCGCCCCGTCATCCTGAGGTGCGAGCCTTGCAGCGCAATTGCGCTGCTGGGCGAGCCTCGAAGGATGCACGGCCACCAGCCGGGCCGATTCATCCTTCGAGGCTCGCCGAAGCGGCTCGCACCTCAGGATGACGGCGACGAGATAACGCCGCTAAACCTTCAGCTCCGTCCCGGTCACGCGGCGATATGCCTCAAGATACCGCTTGCTGGTGGCATCGACCACGCTGGCGGGCAGCGGCGGGGCGGGGGCGTCGCCGTTCCAGCGGCCGGCGCGGCGCTCGGCGTCGAGATAGTCGCGCAGCGGCTGCTTGTCGAAACTCGGCTGCGGCTGGCCTGGCTTGTAGGCATCGACCGCCCAGAACCGCGAGGAGTCCGGCGTCATCACCTCATCGATCAGGATGATGCGGCCGTCTCTGTCGCGCCCGAACTCGAACTTTGTGTCCGCGATGATGATGCCGCGGGCGCGGCTGGTCTGCTCGCCATAGCCATAGACATCGCGCGCCATCTTCTCCAGCGTCGCCGCGACCTCGGCGCCGACGATCTCGCGCACCCGCGCAACCGTGATGTTCTCGTCATGGCCGGCCTCGGCCTTGGTCGCCGGGCTGAAGATCGCGGGCTCGAGCTTCTGGCTCTCGACCAGGCCCGCGGGCAGCTTCTCGCCGGCGAGCGTGCCCTCGGCCGCGTACTCCTTCCAGGCCGAGCCGGAGATGTAGCCGCGGATCACGCATTCGATCGGGAATACTTCTGTGCGCTTGCACAGCATCGCGCGGCCCACAATGTCGGCGCGATGATCTTTCAGCGCCGGCACGGCGCGGATGATCTCGTCGGCATCGGCGCTGATCATGTGATGCGGCACGGTAGCTTCGAGTTGCCGGAACCACCAGGCGCTGATTTGCGTGAGCACCGCGCCCTTCATCGGGATGGTCTCCGCCATCACAACGTCGAACGCCGAGATGCGGTCGGTGGTGAGCAGCAGCACGCGGTCGTCGCCGACGGCATAGATATCGCGCACCTTGCCGCTGCCGATCTTGGGCAAAGGCAGGTCGCTGGTTCGCATGGCAGTCATGGCTTGGTCTCTCAAAAGCGCCGCGCCCGCGCGGGAGGCGCGGGCGCCAAAACTATCACACGAAATAGCTCACTCCGGCAGCGGAATGAACTCGTGCTCGTGCGGAACCTGGGCGAAACGCCCGGTTTTCCAGTCCTGTTTGGCCTGCTCGATCCGCTCCTTCGAGGACGAGACGAAATTCCACCAGATGTGGCGCGGCCCTTCCAGCGCGTCGCCGCCGAGAAACATCATGCGGGTCGGCCGCACCGTCTTCACGGTGATGCGGTCGCCGGGCCGGAAGATCAGCAGCCGCGGCCCCTCGTAGCGCTCGTTCGCGATCTCGACCTCGCCGTCGACGAGATAGATCGCGCGCTCCTCATGGTCGGGATCCAGCGGCAGGCTCGTGCCCGCCTGCGCGGTGACCTCGGTGTAGAACCACGGCGACACCATGCTGACCGGCGAGGTGATGCCGAACGCCGAGCCCGCGATGACGCGCGCGGTGAAATCGCGCTCGGAAATCATCGGCAGGTCGCCGGCGGCGTAATGCTGGAACGACGGCGCGATCTCTTCCTTGCCGGCGGGCAGTGCGATCCAGCTCTGCAGCCCCAGCATCTTCTGGCCGTCGCGGCGCTGCACGTCGGGGGTGCGCTCGGAATGGGCGATGCCGCGGCCCGCGGTCATCAGATTCATCGCGCCGGGCTGGATCTCCTGAATGTTGCCCTCGCTGTCGCGGTGCATGATGCTGCCATCGAACAGATAGGTGACGGTGGCAAGGCCGATATGCGGATGCGGCCGCACGTCCATGCCCTTGCCGGCGAGATACTGCACCGGCCCGAAATGGTCGAAGAAGATGAAGGGACCGACCATCTGCCGCCTGCCATGCGGCAGCGCGCGCCGCACCGCAAAGCCGTCGCCGAGATCGCGCGTGCGCGGCACGATGATCAGCTCCAGCGCATCGCAGGTGCGGGGATCGCCGAGTTCGGGATCGGTCGAGGGTTGCCAGCTCATGGAAGGTCTCCTTGCTTGTTGCGGCGATCATACTCTCTACTTGTCGTCTCGGCCAAGCCAACGGTCGGCGCGAAGCGCCGCCCGATGACAGGCTCCGCGCGAGCAGGAACGACGGTGTGCTTGCGGCACTAGCGTGCATCGGATGATAGCGGCATAATTCCGGAAACTGGGGCGAGCCATGGTTTCTCTGTTCAAGCCCGGCGCAAAGCTGCTGCGGGTCGATGGTCCCGTGATCGAGACCGCGCGGCTGATCCTGCGGCCGTGGCGCGCCTCCGACGTCGCCGACAACACCAGAATGCTGTCGGATCCGGAGACCGCGCGCTTCATCACGCCGGATCACCAGCCGATCACCTCGGAGCTGAAGGGCTGGCGCAACGCTGCCGTGATCTCCGGCCATTGGGTGCTGCACGGGTTCGGCATGTTCGCGGTCGAGGAAAAATCTTCCGGCCGCTATGTCGGCCGCGTCGGACCGTACTGTCCGCCGGAATGGCCGGGGTTCGAGGTCGGCTGGGGCATTGCTAAAGAGTGCCGCGGCCGGGGCTATGCGGTGGAGGCGGCGCGCGCTGCGATCGACTTCGTGTTCGCCAATTTCACCGTCGATCGCATCATCCATTGCATCGATCCGGCCAACGTCGCCTCGCAGGCGGTGGCGCGGCGGCTCGGCGCCGTAAACGAAGGTCCCGGCAAGCTCGAGGGCGATGTCGTCGATATCTGGGTGACGACGCGGCAGCGCTGGCGCGGCGATCCGTCTTGAAAAATTTTCGCTGACCGACGATTGTTCGGCCCGATGACCTTGGCTGCAACCGAACTTTGCCTGCGCAGCGCCGCCGTGACGCTGCTGCTGGTGCTTGCGGCCTCGATGTTCGCGGATTTCCGCAAGCTGCCGGCCGGGCGACTCGTGATCGCCTTCGCGCTCGGTGCGGCCGCGCATGCGGTGACCGCGTCGATCGGCGCTGGGGCGCCGGTCCCGGCCTGGCAAGCGCCGCTGATCGCGCTATCGACCGGGGCTATCGTGGTGTTCTGGCTGTTCACCCGCGCGCTGTTTGATGAGGCCTTCAAGCTGCGCTGGTGGCATGGCCTGATCTGGGCCGCGGTCGTGGCCTACAGCTACGTCAATTGCATGTGGATTGCACCCGCCGGTCACGCGCGGATCGCGATCATCATGGTCAATTCGCTCACGCTCGTCTTCATCGCGCTTGCGGTGGGGCAGACCATCACGTCGTGGTCGGCCGATCTGGTCGAGCGTCGCCGCCGTGTCCGCGTCTTCATCGTCGCCGCGTCTGCGCTGTACGGCGGAATGAACGCATTGCTGCAGATTGCCTATGCCGGCAGCCGCGTGACGGTGGAATGGGCCAATTTGCTGAACGTGGCCGTGCTCACCGCCATCGTCGCCGCGATCACCTGGGCGATGATGCGCGTCGACGGCGCCGACCTGTTTACCGTGCCGGCCGAGGCCGTCGTGCTGGTCAAACCGGTTGCGGCCGAGGAGGCGGCGGACCAGAAATTGGTCGACGCTCTGATGCGGCTGATGGCCGACGAGCGCATCTACCGCCACGACAACATCACCATCGGTACGCTGGCGACCCGGCTGAAGATTCCCGAATACCGGCTGCGGCGACTGATCAACCAGCGGCTCGGCTATCGCAACTTCAACGTCTTCCTCAACAACCACCGCATCGAGGAAGCCAAAGCCGCGCTCGCCGATCCCGCGCAGGCCGAAGTTCCCGTCATCACCATCGCCATGGACGCCGGCTTCCAGTCGCTCGGCCCCTTCAACCGCGCCTTCAAGGCCACCACCGGCGTGACCCCGACGGAGTACCGGCGGCTGAAGGCGAGCGCGGTGTAGGTCCTTGCCGCGGGCACGCTGCACCCTCTCCCCTTGTGGGAGAGGGTGGCTTCGCGAAGCGAAGCCGGGTGAGGGGTTCTCTCCCCACGGCGCAGTCTCGCAAGTGGAGAGAACCCCTCATCCGTCGCGAACTTCGTTCGCGCCACCTTCTCCCACAAGGGGAGAAGGGAAGAGGGCGTCTCGCCCGTAGCTCATTGCAATTACAAAATAAATTCAGAATCGACGAGCTCCCGCCGCTATTCGACCAGCCCAATTCTCAAATCCGGCGAGCATCTCCGCGCCCTCCACGTCTTCCTCCCCGCCACGCGCCCATCGCGCCAATCCGGAGGACCCCGTGACCCGTCGAAAGCTCATTCTCATCCTTGCCGCCACCACCGCATCCGGGGCGCTCGCGCTCTCGGTCGCTCGTGCCCATGACGTGCCGAAGGTCGCAACCGGCTTTGTTGCCAACATCATCTGCTCGGAAACCTTCGTCAGCGGCCTCGAACCGGCGCGGATTTTCTCCGAGACGACCGAAGCGATGCCGGGGGTCGGCCTGATCACCTGGGCGATGGACTATCAGGTCGACCGTGCGCGCAAGGACGTCACGGTGACGCTGTTCGGCCTCGGCCGCAGCCATGCCGTCTATCGCGAGGGGCTCGGCTGCATGCTCGATCATGGCGCGGCGCCGGCCGATGGCCCGCTGCCGACGGCGACGCCGCAGCCGGCGCTGCTGCCCGAGATCGCCGGACCATCGATCGTCGCGCCGCAGAGCCCGCAACTCGCCTTAGCGCTCGACCGCGCCTTTGCCGAGCCGGCGCAGGCGCCGTTCCGCCGCACCCGCGCAATCGTCGTGCTGAAAGACGGCCGCGTCGTCGCCGAGCGTTACGCCGATGGGATCGGCATCGACACCCCGCTGCTCGGCTTCTCCGCGACCAAATCGGTGATCTCGGCGCTAACAGGAATTCTGGTGCGCGACGGCAAGCTCACGGTCGATCAGCCGGTGCCGATCGCGGCGTGGCAAAACCCCGACGATCCGCGCCATGCCATCACCGTCGATCATTTGCTGCGCCACACCGCAGGGCTCGCGCTCGGCAGCTCGCTGGAGGCCTCGCTTGCTTCAGTGCTCGAGCCGGTCAACCGGATGAAGTTCATGGAGCCCGATATGGCTGCCTTCGCCGAAGGCTTTGCGCTCGAGAGCGCGCCCGGCCGCAACTGGAATTACAACGACGGCAATTTCGCCGTGCTGTCGCATCTGATCCGCGACGCGGCCGGCGGGCACGCCGCCGACGTGATGCGCTTCGCGCGCCGCGAATTGTTCGATCCGCTCGGCATGCACAGCGTCGTGATCGAATTCGATGCCGCGGGAACGCCGGAAGGCTCGAGCCAGATGCTGGCGAGCGCGCGCGACTGGGCGCGGTTCGGCCAGCTCTATCTCAACGACGGCGTCGCCGGTAGCAAGCGCATCCTCCCCGAGGGCTGGGTGAAGTATTCGGCGTCGCCGACGCCGAACGCCTGGGTCGGCTACGGCGCCGGCTTCTGGACCAATCTCGGCGACAGCTTTGGCGCCAACTATCGCACCGGGCACGGCTGGCCGCGCGATGCGTTCTACGCCAAGGGCACGATCGGGCAGTACGTCATCATCGTGCCGTCGCAGCGCCTCGTCATCGTCCGCCTCGGCCGCTCGCCGAACGCGCCGCCGGCAGCCGACGGCGTGTTCGACCTGGTCCGCGACGTCGTTGCAGCGACATCCGGCACGGCGAAGCTGGCGGGCGGGAATTGATGAGAATGCGAAGCTGGACCTTCATCCACAACTGTCATCGCCCGGCGTGACCGGGCGATCCAGTACGCCGCGGCCTATCCGCTCAAACACAACTGACCCGTCATCCCCGCGCAAAGGCTTCGCCTTTGTCGCTGGAGGTGCGAGCTCTTGCGAGCCTCGAAGGATGAATCGGCCACAGACGGGGCCGTCGATCCTTCGAGGCTCGCAAGAGCTCGCGCCTCAGGATGACGGGTTGAACAGCGGGCCACAAGCTTCGTGTGGTCCCTGCCTCGCAATGCCTTCGCAGGGACGACACCGAATGTGTGGCGGCTCTACTGCCGCCCGAGCTGCGTCGCCTTGGCCACGCGGTCGAAGCGCTCCAGCGTCAGGATCGCGTCCGCAAGCTGGTCGGCGCGCTTGTCGAGCACGGGACGGGCGAGCGTCAGGAACTTCTGCTGCATCGCCTGTGCGTCGGGGAACGAGGTCGGCTCGCCCGACGGGTCAGCGTAAAGGCGCTCATGGGTGGCGTCGTCGGTGGTGATGGAGACGCGGGCGCCGAACGGGTGGGTGCGGCCGACCTCGAGGCGGTCGTCCTGCACCACGTCGAACTTGTCGGCGAGCGCGTCGATCGCTTTGTCGCCGAGACGGTCGTAATCGTCCCAGCCGAAGCGGCCCTGGTCGAGCGCGATCGCGCCGGTGAAGAACATCGAGAACTGGCCGCCGACCACCGAGGTCGGGTGCCGCTTGGTGGCGGCGTCGCCGGTCAGCGTGATGCCGTTGCGGTGCAGGCCGATCTCGACCTTCTTGATCTGGTCCGGCGTCAGATTGTGCTCGCGCCGCATCGCGATCAGCGCGTCGATTGCGGCATGGGTGTAGCGGCAGCTCGGATACGGTTTTACGCCGATCTTCATGGTCTCGTAGGTGTTGCCGAGCCCGGCCACTGCCTTGTCGGGGTGCGCATCGTCACTGTAGCCGACCAAGAGGCCATGTTTGCCTTCGACCGCTTCGGTCGAGCCGACGAAATCGTTACGCGCCAGGGTCGCGGCGATCACGCCGTTCATCGCGGCGGCGCCGACCTGGTAGCGCTTGTTCCAGGCGCCGTTGACCAGAAATTGCAGCGAGCCCGCGGCCTGGCTGCCGGAGACGCCGAAGGCGGAGACGAGTTGCTCCTTCGAAAGGCCGAACAGCTTGCCCGCCGCCGCAGCCGCACCGTAGGTGCCGGCGGTCGCGGTCGGGTGGAAGCCGCGGGCGTAATGCGAGGTCGGGTCGAGCGCGTTGCCGAGCCGGCAGCACACCTCGTAGCCGGCGACGATCGCGGTCAAGACGTCACGGCCGGAGGCGCCGACCATTTCGCCGACCGCGAACGCGGCCGGAACCACGGGCGCGCTGGGATGCAGCGAGGAATCAGCGTGGGTGTCGTCGAAATCGAGGGAGTGGCCGAGCGCGCCGTTGAGCAGCGCGGCGACCGCCGGCGTCCAGGTCTTGCTGTCGCCGAACACGGTGGCCTCGCCCTTGCCGTCCAGCGCCAGCGCTTCCAGCATCTTCATCAGCGAGGGCGTCGATTCCGCGTCGCGGCGGGCGCGGATCGTGCTGCCGAGGAAATCCAGCGTCAGCACCTTGGCCCGCTCCAGCACCTCCGGCGGGATGTCCTGATATTTCAGGTCGGCGACGTAGGCGGCGAGCGTTGCGGTTTCGTGGGCCATCGTGTTTCCTCAATTTTGCGGCGCAGGGTAGGCGGGCGGATCAGGTGTTTCAAGCCGCCTTGCCGCCGCGGGCAGCAGCCATGCTCCACGCTATCTAACATGGGCCGTTCGATTGATTCCGGATCACGCTGCATGAGCACCTTCGCAAAACGCATGTTCGACCAGCTTTGGACGCGCAAGACCCAATTGGCGCTGGCGGTCCGGATCGCGTCCGCGGGTGTCGTCGCCTACACGATCGCCGTGGCGCTGCATCTGATGCTGCCGCTCTGGGCGGTGCTGACCTCGCTGATCGTGACGCAGATGAGCGTCGGCCGCTCGCTGAAGGCGAGCCGCGACTACATGCTCGGCACCATCGGCGGCGCCATCTATGGCGGCGCGATCGCGGTGCTGATCCCCCATTCCGGCGAGGGCAGCCTGCTGGCGCTGCTGGTGCTAGCGATCGTACCCCTGGCCTTCATCGCCGCGCTCAATCCCAGCCTCAACTCGGCGACGGTGACGGCGGTGATCGTGCTGTTGCTGCCGACCATGCATCATTCCAACCCGCTGGACTCGGCGATCGACCGCGTGCTCGAGGTCACCGTCGGCGCGCTCACCGGGCTGGCGATCTCGTTCCTGGTGCTGCCGTCGCGCGCGGTGAGCCAGATCCGGGTCAACGCGTCAAAACTGCTGGAGCTGCTGTCGGCGGCGTTCGCCGAGCTGCTCGCCGGGCTGACACGGGGGTTGGACAACGACGCCCTGCACCGGATTCAGGACGGCATCGGTACGGCGGTGACCAACCTGCACGCGATGGGCCTCGAGGCCGAGCGCGAGCGTTCCATGCATCTGTCGTCGGGGCCGGACACCGGTCCGCTGCTGCGCACGATCCAGCGGTTGCGGCATGACGTCGTGATGATCGGGCGCGCCTGCGTCGTGCCGCTGCCAGCCGATATTCAGGCGAGGCTAGCGCGGCCGCTGGCCGACGTCAGCACCGCGATCGTCACCTACATGATGGCGGTCGCGACCGCACTTCGCGCCGGCAGCGGTCCGGCCGACATGGCGCCGGTCGACGCCGCGCTGCACGCCTATAGCGAGGAGGTCGCCGCGGTCCGGAGGGACGGCCTGATCCGCGGCCTGCCGGTCGATGCGGCCGAGCGGTTCTACGCGCTCGGCTTCTCGCTGGACCAGATGCGGCAGAATCTGAACGATCTCAAACGCTGCCATGGCAATTGGTGCATGAACGCCGAGGTTTTGGAGAAGATCGTCAAGGATACGCCGGAGAAGACCGCGGCATGAATGCGCGCTAAAGCGCGATGAGATTAGGTTGAATCATCATCGCGCTTTAGCTCTTTGTTTGAGCATGATCTCCGCGCAAACGCTTCGCGCTTGTCGCGAGGGAAATCCGCTTCACACTTTTCCGGATCATGCCCTATGCCTCGCGGCGCGTCAGGCCTCGGCTCTCCATGCGCCAGATCAGCAGGTCGATCCGGTCCTGCCCGAAGAACGGTTCGTTCTCGAACACGAAGGTCGGCACGCCCCAATGGCCGGATGCGGCGTGCGCTTCCTCGTTGCCCTTGATGACCTGCTCGTAGCTGTCTGGGTCGGCGGCAACGGCCGCATCCATCGCGGCGAGATCGAAGCCGGCGGCGGTCGCGGCCTTGGCGAGATGGTCGCCTTCATTCCAGCCCTTCACCGAGCCGTCCCACAGCACCCGGCTGATCGCGGCGGTGAAGGCTAGCGAACGGCCCTCGCGCTGCGCGGCGGCGCCGAGCCGGGTCAGGCGATGGATGTAGGGCTGGTGCTCCGCGACATCGAGCGTCGTCATGTCCTGCACGATCGGATCGGGGCGTGGAAAGCGGAACGGGATGTTGTCGTGCTGGGCGACGCGGCGGGAGTCGAGCACGACATAGCGGACGAATTGCGGATTGGTTTGCTTGAAGAAGCCGGGCACCCGCACCGCCAGCGGATAGACCGGCCGCAGGTTCACCGCGACGTCGTAGTCCGCCACCATCTTCAGCGTCTTCGGCAGCGCCAGATAGCTGTAGGGGCTGCGGAACGAGAAGAACAGATCGACCGATAATGTCATGACCCGGCCGTGCTCCGCCTGCAGATGTCAGATGGCCATCCTGCTTGCCAGTAGGCGGAAGCGCAAGATCAGCAAGGTCGCGTAGACCGCGGTCCCGAGCGACAGCCCGATCCAGACCCCGGCGGCGCCGAGCCTGATCCAGAACGCGAGCGCGCAGGCCGACGCAAAGCCGATCAACCAGTAGCTGATGGTGGCGAACAATAGCGGCACCTGGGTGTCGTTCATGCCGCGCAACGCGCCTGCGGTGGTGGTCTGGACGCCGTCGGCGATGAAGAAGGTCGCGCCGATCATCAGCAGTGCCGCGGTGAGCTGCCCCGTGGTGTCGCTGGCCTCGCCGAGGAACAGCTCGGCGATCTCGAACCGGGCCAGGATCACCGCGAGCGTCATCACGCTCATGAAGATGCCGCTGAGCGCGACCGCGACATAGCCGGCGCGGCGCACCTGATCCGCATCGCGGCGGCCGACCGCCTGGCCGACCCGCACCGTCGCGGCCATGCTGATGCCGAACGGCACCATGAATAGGATCGCCGCGATCTGCAGCGCGATCTGGTGCGCCGCCAGCGCCGTGGTGCTGATCAGGCCCATCAACAGACCGGCGGCGCCGAACAGGCCGTATTCGAGCAGGAACGACAGCGAGATCGGGGCGCCGACCGCGACCAGCTTGCCCATCAGCGGCCAATCGATGCGCCAGACCCGCGCGAACACGTGGTACTTGCGGAACGGGCGGCGGCGCGCGGCGAACCAGACGCCGGCGAGGAAGGTGCCGAGATTGACCAGCGTCGTCGCAAGGCCAGCGCCGAACATGCGGAGCTCGGGCATGCCCCATTTGCCGTAGAGCAGCAGATAGACCAGCAGGGCATTGGCCGGGATCGCGGCCAGCGTGATCCACAGAACCGGCTCCGGGCGGTTGACCGCGCTCATGAAGCCGCGCAGCGCGATGAACCACAGCGCCGGCAGGATGCCCCAGCCGAGCCCGGACAGATATTGCTGCGCCAGATGCGCGGTGGCCGGGGTCTGGCCGAGCGCGAGCAGGATGCGCTCGCCATGGAACGGCAGCGCCATCAGCGGCAGCACCATAAAGAAGCCGGCCCACAGCCCGACCCGCAGCGCGCGCCGCATCATATGCGGGTTGCGCGCGCCAAACGCCTGCGCGGCCAATGGCGAGACCGCGGACATCATGCCCATGCCGATGGTGAAGCTGACGAAGTACACGGTGTGCGCCAGCGCCGCCGCGGCGACGCTCTCGCTGCCGAGCCGGCCGATGAAGGCGAGGTCGGTCGTCATCATCGCGATCTGCCCGAGCTGCGTCAGCGCCAGCGGCACGGCGAGCTTCAGCGTTTCCGCAAGCTCGGCCGTGAGCAGATTGCGAGGCACAGCAACGGCCGCAGGCGCGGCCGGTTCAACCTTGTCGATGCAGGTCATGCGGGAACGCTTAGCACGGCAACCGGGTCAAAAGCTTGGCCAAAAGCACGGCCAGGCTGCCGCAGGGGACCAGAGCGTTTTCGAGCGAAGTGGATACCGGTTCGCGTGAAGAAAACGCGTCAGAACAGGAATCTAGAGCTCCGTTCCGATTTGATCGGAACGGAAATAGCTCTAGGATCGTGCGGGTATCCGGGTGATCTTGGCGCCGAGCCCGTTCAGCCGTTCCTCGATCCGCTCATAACCGCGCTCGATCTGGTCGGCGTTGTTGATGGTGGAGGTGCCCTCGGCGCAGACCGCCGCCAGCAGCATCGCCATGCCGGCGCGGATGTCGGGCGAGGTCATCGGCGCGCCGCGCAGCCGGCTCGGGCCGGCGACGATCGCGCGGTGCGGGTCGCACAGCACGATGCGGCCGCCCATCGCGATCAGCTTGTCGACGAAGAACATGCGCGACTCGAACATCTTCTCGTGCATCAGGATGACGCCGTCGCACTGCGTCGCGGTGACGATCGCAATCGACATCAAATCGGCCGGGAAGGCCGGCCAGGGCTGGTCCTCGAGCTTCGGCACGTGGCCGCCGAAATCGTCGTGGATCTTCATGGTCTGGTTCGACGGCACGACGAGATCGTCGCCCTCGACGCCGCAGACGATGCCGAGCCGTTCAAACCCCATCCGGATCGAGCGCAGGTGCTCGACGCCGGCGCGCGCGATGCGCAGCGGCGAGCGGGTCACCGCGGCAAGCCCGATCAGCGAACCCACCTCGATATGGTCGGGCTGGATCGCATAGCTCGCGCCGCCCAGCGTCGCCGGGCCGTGCACGATGATGGTGTTGGTGCCGACGCCCTCGATCGTCGCGCCAAGCGCGACCAGGAAATTCGCCAGGTCCTGGACATGCGGCTCGGAGGCCGCATTGCGCAGATAAGTGGTGCCGCGGGCGGCGACGGCGGCCACCAGCGCGTTCTCGGTCGCGGTGACGCTGGGCTCGTCGAGGAACACGTCGGCGCCCTTCAGACGCGAGGCGCGGAACTCGAGCCGGTGGGTCGCGGTGACGGTGGCGCCGAGCTGCTCGAAGGCGAGAAAATGCGTGTCGAGGCGGCGGCGGCCGATCACGTCGCCGCCGGGCGGCGGCAGCGCGACCTCGCCGCAGCGGGCGAGCAGGGGGCCGGCGAGCAGGATCGACGCGCGTATGCGGGCGCAAAGGTCCGGGTCGAGATCGGCGGCGCGGATTTCCCTGGCGTGGATCGCAAGCGTGTTGCGCTCGGTCCATTCCGCCGAGGCGCCGACCGAGCGGCACAGCTCGACCAGGGTCTCGGTGTCGCGGATGCGCGGCACGTTGGTCAGCGTGACCGGGTGCTCGGTCAACAGCGCTGCGGCGATGATCGGCAGCGCCGAATTCTTGTTGCCGGACGGCTCGATGGTGCCGGAGAGCCGGCGGCCACCTTCTACGATGTACTGGATCGGCGCCACGCGGAAACAGGCCCCATGTTGGATGTCGATTTAGATGTCGATCGTGGCGCTCAGCGAGTGTTCCTGGATGAAGTCGCGGCGCGGTTCTACCACGTCACCCATCAGTTTGGTGAAGATATCGTCGGCCTCGTCGACCTCCTTGACCTTCACCTGCAGCAGCGAGCGCGCGTCGGCATCCAGCGTGGTCTGCCAAAGCTGCTCCGGATTCATCTCGCCGAGACCTTTGTAGCGCTGCAGCGTCACACCCTTGCGGGCGGCCTCGGTCACGGCCTCGAACAGGTCGACCGGGCCGTAGATGACCGTCTCGGTGTCCTTGCGGCGAAGCTTGCCCGCCTTGGCATAAACTTCCTGCAGCGTATTGGCGTATTCGTCGAGCTTGCGAGCATCCGCCGAGCCAAGGAGCGCGTCGTCGATCACAGCCACTTCCTTGACGCCGCGCACGGTGCGCTCGAACTGGAACCCGTGACCCTCGATGAAGTCGCCGATCCAGCCGCGCTCGGCTTCCTCAGCCAATGCGTCCAGCCGCATGGCGATGTAGCCGGCGGCCGATTTGGCGATCTCAAGATCGCCGGTGATCCTGGGATTGAGCACGCCTGCAATCGCGGCCTGCTCGATCACAGTGCGATTGTAGCGGCTGTGCAGATTGCGCAGCACCGATCGAATGACGCGGGCGTCCTCAATCAAGGACAGCAGGTCGCGACCGGAGCGGTCCTCGCCGGAGGCCGGCTTGAACACGCACTCCTCGAGCCCGGTCGAGATCAGATAATTCTCCAGCGCGCGCTCGTCCTTCAGGTACTGCTCGGACTTGCCGCGCGAGACCTTATAGAGCGGCGGCTGGGCAATGTAGAGGTAGCCGCCGTCGATGATCTCCCGCATCTGGCGGTAGAAGAAGGTCAACAGCAGCGTGCGGATATGGGCGCCGTCGACGTCGGCGTCGGTCATCACGATGATCTTGTGATAGCGCAGCTTGTCGACCGAGAAATCGTCGCTGATGCCGGTGCCGAGCGCGGTGATCAGCGTGCCGATCTGCTCGCTCGACAGCATCTTGTCGGGGCGGACCCGCTCGACATTGAGGATCTTGCCGCGCAGCGGCAGCACCGCCTGGAACTCGCGGTTGCGGCCCTGCTTGGCGCTGCCGCCGGCCGAGTCGCCCTCGACGATGAACAGCTCGGATTTCGCCGGATCCTTTTCCTGGCAGTCGGCGAGCTTGCCGGGCAGCGAGGAGACGCTGAGCGGGCTCTTGCGGGTCAGCTCGCGCGCCTTGCGCGCGGCTTCGCGGGCCGCGGCCGCCTGGATCACCTTGCCGACGATCACCTTGGCCTCGGTCGGGTGCTCCTCGAACCAGGCGGCGAGCGCCTCGTTGAGGACGTTCTCGACCACCGGGCGCACTTCCGAGGACACCAGCTTGTCCTTGGTCTGCGACGAGAATTTTGGATCAGGCACCTTCACCGACAGCACCGCGGTGAGGCCTTCGCGGCAGTCGTCGCCGGTCAGCGCGATCTTTTCCTTCTTGGCGTTGGCCTCGGCATAGCCGTTGACCTGGCGCGTCAGCGCGCCGCGGAAGCCGGCCAGATGGGTGCCGCCGTCACGCTGCGGGATGTTGTTGGTGAAGCACAGCACGTTCTCGTGGTAGCTGTCGTTCCACCACAGCGCGGCTTCGACGCCGATGCCGTTGGCTTCCGAGCGCACCATGATCGGCGCCGGCACGATCGCCTTCTTGTTGCGGTCGAGATATTTGACGAATTCCTCGACGCCGCCGGAATAGTGCATCTCCTCGCGCTTCTCGACCGCGTGGCGCATGTCGGAGAGCACGATGTTGACGCCGGAATTGAGGAAGGCGAGCTCGCGCAGCCGGTGCTCCAGCGTCGCGAAGTCGTATTCGACGTTCTTGAAGGTCTCGACCGAGGCGTGGAAGGTGACCTCGGTGCCGCGCTTGCCCGGCGCCTCGCCGACCACCCGAAGCGGTGCGACGGCATCGCCATGGGCGAACTCGATGTAGTGCTCCTTGCCGTCGCGCCAGATGCGCAGTTGCAGCTTGGAGGACAGTGCGTTGACGACGGAGACGCCGACGCCGTGCAGACCGCCGGACACCTTGTAGGAGTTCTGGTCGAATTTTCCGCCGGCGTGGAGCTGGGTCATGATGACCTCGGCCGCCGAGATGCCTTCGCCCTTGTGGATGTCGACCGGAATGCCGCGGCCATCGTCGTACACCGTGACGGAATTGTCGGCATTGAGCGTGACCAGAACGCGGCTGGCATGGCCCGCCAAGGCCTCGTCGATCGCGTTGTCGACGACCTCGTAGACCATGTGGTGCAGGCCGGAACCGTCGTCGGTATCGCCGATATACATGCCCGGCCGCTTGCGCACGGCGTCGAGGCCCTTCAGCACCCGGATCGATTCCGCGCCGTATTCGACCGGAATGGGATGCTCGGATTCGGCAGGTGTCTGCCGGGCAGGTTCTGTCATATGAGGCCTTCGAGGATGTCCCGAATCAGCTGCGCAATATCAGGCGCTGATTACGCTATTTGTGCCATGAAAGAGGAGTTGCGCCTAGCGCAAAGTCTGTCTCCACAAACTATTGAAGACATAGGATTTTTTAGCACTTTTTCAAGGCCTTTGAGGGTCGATTCAGGAGGCCTCGAAAAGCTCGATTCGGAGGCGGATTCGCGGCCGTTTTGCAGGCCGATTTTGCGTTCCTCAGCGACGTCCCGTGACCCGTCCGGATTCGACGTTGAAGAGCTCGCCGCTGGGGCCGATATCGACAAAGGCCAAGGGATCGGCGCCAGTCATCCAGACCTGCGCGCCGAGTTTTGCCAGCTCGTCGAACAGCGCCTTGCGCCTGCTAGGATCGAGATGCGCGACGACCTCGTCGAGCAGCAGCAGCGGCGCAATGCCGGTCATCTCCGCGACCATCGTGGCATGTGCCAGCACCAGCCCGATCAAGAGCGCCTTCTGCTCACCGGTCGAGGCATCGCGCGCCGGCATGTTCTTCGGCGCGTAGACCACCTGCAGATCGGTCAGATGCGGGCCGTCGAGCGTGCGCCCGGCCGCGGCGTCGCGCGGCCGGCTCGCGCGCAGGATCTCGCGGTAGCGGTCCTCGACCGCGGTTGCGGGCTCCTGCAGCAGTGCATTTTCCATCCAGCCGTCGAGCGCGATCTCGGCAGACGGGAACGCCGATGCCGCGCCACGCGCGCGCAGCATCGCAGCAAGCTTGGCGGCGGTCTGGCCGCGCGAGGCCGCCACCGCGACGGCAAGCTCCGCGGTCTCGCGCTCGATCGCGTCACACCAATGATCGTCATAGTTGCGCACTTCGAGCAGCCGGTTGCGCGAGCGCAGCGAACGCTCCAGCGCCGAGACGCGGCTGGAATGCTCGGAATCGATCGCCAGCACCAGGCGGTCGAAAAAGCGCCGCCGCTCAGAGGCCGCGCCCATGAACAGGCCGTCCATCGCCGGCGTCAGCCACACGATGCGCAGATGGTCGCCGAACGCGGTCGCCGAGCCGACCGGCTCGCGGTCGATGCGGCAGCGCCGTGTGCTTCCGCCGTCGCCGGTCGGCGCGTCGATGCCGGTGCCGAGCGTGGCAAGGCCGAGCGCGCCCTCGACCTCCGCCGACACCGCCCAGGAGCCGTCGCCCTGGTTGTCGGCGATGTCCTCCAGCGTCGCGCGGCGCAGCCCGCGGCCGGGCGACAGAAACGAGATCGCCTCCAGGCAATTGGTCTTGCCGGCGCCGTTCGGCCCGACCAGCACCACCATGTCACCCGCGACCTGCAGCGTCGCCGCCCGATAATTGCGGAAATGCGTCAGCGACAGGCGGTGAATGCGGGACGGGGTCATCGATCTTCCTTCCCCTCTCCCCTTGTGGGAGAGGGTGGCGCCTCACGCAGTGAGGCGACGGGTGAGGGGTATCTCACAGCTCGGCAAGCTTGGCGAGGATGTCCTCCAGCACCGCCCCGGGCGTTTGCAACACATCGTTGTTCCAGTAGCGGAGGACCCGAAACCCCTCTGCCACGAGAGCTGCTGTTCGTGCCGCGTCGCGTTGTGACGAGGCGTGCTGGCCTCCATCGATTTCGATGACGAGGTGTTTCTCGAAGCAGACGAAGTCAAGAATGTAGTCTTGAAACGGAACTTGCCGGCGAAATTTCAGGTGCGACAGGCGACGGTCGCGAAGCAGGCGCCACATCTTGGCTTCCGCATCGGTCGGCTCGCGGCGCATCCTCTTTGCGAAGCTGCGGATGCGTTCGTCAGTCGCTCGATGGCTCGGCGTTCGCGGCACCAACCCCTCACCCGGCGCCTGCGGCGCCACCCTCTCCCACAAGGGGAGAGGGTGCAGCGGTGCGCGTGGAGACCATCACACCCGCATCGGCATCAGCACGTACAGCGCGCCCTTGTTGTCCTTGTCCTGCACCAGCGTCGGCGAGCCGGGGTCGGCGAGCTTCAGCACCGCGACCTCACCCTCGATCTGGGCGGCGATGTCGAGCAGATAGCGCGAGTTGAAGCCGATATCGAGCGCGTCGGAGGCGTATTCGACCTCGAGCTCCTCGGTGGCGCTGCCGGAATCCGGGTTGGTGACCGAGAGCACCAGCTTGCCGGAGGACAGCGCGAGCTTGACCGCACGGCCGCGCTCGGAGGAGATGGTCGAGACGCGGTCGACGGCGGCCTCAAAGTCCTTCTTGTCGACCACCAGTTCCTTGTCGTTGTTCTGCGGGATGACGCGGCCGTAATCCGGGAAGGTGCCGTCGATCAGCTTTGAGGTCAGCACCACATTGCCGAGCGAAAAGCGGATCTTGCCTTGCGACAGCTCGATCGAGATTTCGGCTTCGCCGTCCTCGATCAGCCGCTGCACCTCGCCGACGGTCTTGCGCGGCACGATCACGCCGGGCATGCCGGCCGCGCCCTTGGGCAGCACGAGATCGATCTGCGCCAGGCGGTGGCCGTCAGTGGCGACGCCGCGCAAGGTCGCGGCCTTGGCGGTGCCGGCGGAGTGCAGATAGATGCCGTTGAGGTAGTAGCGGGTCTCCTCGGTCGAGATCGCAAACTGGGTGCGGTCGATCAGCCGCTTGATGTCGGCGGCCGGCAGCGCGAACGAATGCGTCATGTCGCCGGCGGCGAGATCCGGGAAGTCGCTCTCCGGCAGCGTCTGTAGCGTGAAGCGCGAGCGGCCGGCCTTGACCGCGAGCACCGAGCGGTCGCCGTCGGCCTCCAGCACGATCTGCGAGCCGTCCGGTAGCTTGCGCACGATGTCGTAGAACATGTGCGCCGGCACGGTGGTCGAGCCGGCGGTTCCGGTCTCGGCGGCCAGCGTTTCCGTCACCTCAAGGTCGAGGTCGGTCGCCTTCAAGGACAACTGGCTGCCTTCGGCGCGGATCAAGACGTTGCCGAGGATCGGGATGGTGTTGCGGCGCTCGACCACGCGATGGACGTGACCCAGCGATTTCAGGAGTTGCGCGCGCTCGACGGTGACCTTCATTGCAATACCCGCCAGATCCCTCAGATGGAGAAGCCGGGCGGCCGTTCACGGCAGCACCGCGGCATTTGAAACCCGAAAAGCCGGATCAATGTCGGATTTGATCAAACCCACGGGGGGACCGCAAGGTGGCGCGGATGGCGGGCCGGCGCAAGGGAGACGCGAGCGAAACGGCGCCCGTTCCCCACGTTTTGGGCCGGAAATGGTGTCGCCCTCCCCCGGCGAAGGGGAGGGCGAGCAAAATGAGGCAGCCTTAACGCACCGGCTTGGCGCGGCGCGTTATTCCTGCAGCTGGCGCTTCAGCGATTCGACCTCTTCCGAGAGCGCCGTGTCCTTGGCGACCAGTGCCTCAATCTTGCGCACGGCGTGCAGCACCGTGGTGTGGTCGCGGCCGCCGAAGCGCCGGCCGATCTCCGGCAGCGAGCGCAGGGTCAGCGTCTTGGCCAGATACATCGCGACCTGGCGCGGGCGCACCACGTTGGCGGTACGGCGGGACGACAGCAGGTCGGAGCGGCTGACATTATACTGCCGGGCCACCACGCGCTGGATGTCCTCGATCTTGATCCGCTTCGGCTCCTGCGGGCGGATCAGGTCGCGCACCTCGCGCTCGGCCATCTCCAGCGTCACCGGCTGGTTGTTGAGCTTGGAGTGCGCCAGCAGGCGGTTGATCGCGCCTTCGAGGTCGCGGCCGTTATGGGTGATGGTGCGGGCGAGATAGTCCAGCACCTCTTCCGGCACGTCGAAGCTCGCATGGTGGACGCGGGCCGCGGCGACGCGCGACTTCAAAATCCCGAGCCGCAGTTCCTCGCCGAGCGATCCCATCTCGACCACGAGGCCGCCGGCGAGCCGCGAGCGCACGCGGTCGTCGAGGCTTTCGAGGTCGGACGGCGGGCGGTCGGCGGCGATTACGACCTGCCGGCCGGCATCGATCAGCGCGTTCAGGGTGTGGCAGAACTCGGCCTGGGTCGACTTGCCCTGCAGGAACTGCAAATCGTCGATGACAAGCACGTCGATGCCGCGCAGCGCCTCTTTGAAGGCCAGCGCCGTCTGCGTCTTCAGCGCGGCGACGAAGCCGTACATGAACTTTTCCGCGGTGAGATACAGCACCTTGCGCTCGCTGCCGGAATTGCCGGCCCAGGTCACCGCCTGCAGCAGATGGGTTTTGCCGAGGCCGACGCCGGCATGGATGTAGAGCGGGTTGAACATCACGGGATCGCCGCGGCGGCCTTCGGCGACCTGGCGCGCGGCGGCATGCGCCAGCGTGTTGGAACGCCCGACGACGAAGCTTGCGAAGGTCAGGCGCGGATCGAGCGGTGAGCCGCCGAGCGCGTCATGGCTCGCCGACACCGGCGCGGTCGCAACCGAGCGCAGTTCGGGCGCGGGGCGGCCGTCGGTGCGCTCGACACGGCGCACCTCGACCGGTGCCGCCGCCTCCTTCACCGGCACTGCTGCGCGGATCGCGGAACGCACGGTGAGGTCGATGCGATGCACTTCGGGCATCTCGGCCTGCCAGCAGGTGAGCACACGATCGGCGTAGTGCGCCTGGATCCAGCTCTTCAGAAACCGGGTTGGAACCGAGAGGTGCACGCTCTCGTCGTGCACGCTCTCCAGATCCATCCGCGCGAACCAGCTGGTGTAGACGTCCTCGCCAACGCTCGTCCGCAACCGTCCCTTCACCCGCGACCAGCGATCCTGTTCCGTATTGTTCAT